>NZ_RDBN01000001.1:0-33032 GCF_008042075.1 Streptomyces sp. UW30
ACCGGGGACGGTGGAGGCGGCGGGGGAGGGGCCGAGGCCAGGCCGGTCGGCTACATCGAGATGCGCGGTGGCGTCGCCACGTACAAACCTATCCGGGACCCCTGGGGCGACGTCGTCCTTCCCCTGACCGCCCTCCTCCTCGGCACGGCCCTGCCGAAGATCGTCCGGGCGCTGCGGCGCAGGCGCTGAGCCCACCGGTGCCCCGCGAGGACCTCCCTGTCGGGGCACCGGCCGACACGGCCGTCAGTGGCCGAAGTTGAACCAGTTCACGTTCACGAAGTCCGCCGGCTGGCCGCTGGTGAAGGTGAGATAGACGTCGTGCGTGCCGCTCACCCCGCTGATGTTCGCCGGGACCGTCCGCCACGACTGCCAGCCACCCGTGTTGCCCACCGCGAAACTGCCGACGGGCGCATTGGCCCGGCTGTCCAGGCGCACCTCCACCAGTCCGCTGACGCCGCCCGCCGCACCGCTCGCCACCCGGGCGACGAACTGAGTGGCCGCCGAGGAACCGAAGTTGACGCCCCGGTACAGAGCCCAGTCGCCGCCCGCGAGGGCCCCGAGGTTCTGGCCTCCGCCCGAGTCGGAGGTGGACTCGGTGCTCACGCCGCCCTGGCTGTCGTAGGACTCGGCCTGGATGGCGCTGTAGGCGTCACGGTTGCCCGTCGGCGGGGGAGTCGTCCCGCCCCCGCTGGACAGCACCTGGACGTAGTCGACGACCATGGAGTGGCCGGGCACGGTCGCGCCGTCCGGGCCGCCGCCGAACGCGTCGACGAAACCGCCGCCCATCGCCACGTTCAGGATGATGTAGAAGCCGTGGTTGGTGGCGTTGTTCCAGGTCGTCGCGTCGACCTGATCGGCCCGCACGGTGTGGTAGTTGACGTCGTCGACGTAGAAGCGGATCTGCTCCGGGCTCGTCGAGCGGTCCCATTCCACCGCGTAGGTGTGGAAGCCCGCCTGGCAGGTGCTGCCGGGGCAGGCGCGGGAACCGCCGATGCCCGTCGTCTCGTTGCACGGGCCGCCGGGGCTCGTGCCGCAGTGCATCGTCGACCACACGGTGTTGAGGCCCTGGACGTTCTCCATGATGTCCAGCTCGCCGACGCTCGGCCAGTTCCAGAAGTTGCCGCGGTAGGGCGCGCCCAGCATCCAGAACGCCGGCCAGTAGCCGCGTGCGGCCGCGCCGGTGACGTTCGGCATCTGGATGCGGGACTGGACCCGTAGCTTGCCGCCCGCCGGGGGCTGGAAGTCGGTGCGGTTGGTCTCGACGCGACCGGAGGTCCAGTTGCCGGAGCCGTCCCGGCGCGGGGTGATGCGGAGGTTGCCGCTGCCGTCGAGCGAGACGTTGTCCGTGCTGTTCGTCATCGTCTCGATCTCGCCGGTGCCCCAGTTCGAGGGGCCGCCGGGATAGCCCTTGCCGGTCGCGTACTGCCAGTTGGAGGTGTTCACGCCGGAGCCCGCGGCGCCGTCGAAGTCGTCCAGGAAGACCTGCGTCCAGCCCGACGGGGGCGTGGGCGCGGAGGCGTTGGCGGACGGGACGGCGACGGTGGCGGCGGCCGCCACCAGTCCGAGCGTGCCGAGCACGGCGAGGAGCGCGCGCCTTGGGGAACGGCGTCTGACGTGTATGCCGGAGGGGTCACTCATGGGGGTGCTGCCTCTCGGTGTACGGAGTGGGGAGTGGGTGCGAGTGCTGTCGAGGGCGCTTGGAGACGGTTCTGAGAGCGCTCTCAAAGTGCCGCCAATGTGCTCCCCCGCACTCCGGCCGTCAAGAGGTGAAGCAGAGAAATCCCATGCATCACAGGGAAGTTCACTCTGTGAAGGCAAACAGGTCCTAGAGCGCGCTGCCCGCCTTCCACTGCGCCCAGGTCAGGTTCCAGCCGTTCAGCCCGTTGGCCGGAGCGACGGTCCGCTCGCCCGAGTTCTCGACGACGACCACGTCCCCGAGCATGGAGCTCTCGTAGAACCTGTAGCCGTCGGCCGAGGCGTCGCTCGCGCCCTTCGCGTCGTGCAGGCCGACACAGCCATGGCTGGTGTTCTCGTTGCCGAACACCGAGGTGGACGCCCAGTAGTTGCCGTGGACGAAGGTGCCGGACGTGGTCAGCCGCTGGGCGTGCGGGACGTCGGAGATGTCGTACTCGTCGCCGAGACCGACCGTGGAGGACTCCATCCGCGTCTGCTCGAACCGCTCGCTGATCACCATGATCCCGGACCACGTGGTGTGCTCGGCGTCGCCACCGCTGACCGGGTAGGTGGCGATGGTCGCGCCGTCCCGGACGACCGTCATCTCCTTGGCCGCGAGGTCGACCGTGCTGATCTGCCCGCGGCCGATGTGGAAGGTGACGTCCTTGGACTGCACGCCGTAGACCCCCTCCGAACCCTCGACGTCCCTGAGCCGCAGGCTGAGCGTGACCGTGGTCCCCGCCGCCCAGTACGACTGCGGCCGGAAGTCCAGTCGGGTGTCGCCGAACCAGTGCCCGACGACCTCGACCGCGGGCTCGGCGGTCACCGTGATCGCCTTCTCGACGGCGGCCTTGTCGGCGACGGCTTGCGTGAAGTTGATCGACACGGGCATGCCGACGCCCGAGGTGGAGTCGGCCTCGGGGGTGAAGTAGCCGACGAAGGTGCCGGCGGGGGAGTCGGTGGTGAAGGTCGTCGTCCGCGCGTCCGTGCCCTTCGCCTGGGCCGTGACGGTGTACTTGGTGCCGGAGTACGGGTTCTTCGCCGAAGTCCACTTCGTACGGGCCTCGTTGAAGGCCCCGTCGAGTGCGGAGCCGTCGCTCCCGGTGACCTTGACGGAGGTGAGCGTGCCGTCGGTCACGGTGACCTCCACGGGACTGGTGAAGCCGGCCTTCTCGGTGCCGTCGGCGGGGGTGACCGCGATCGACGGCACCGGCGCGGGCGAGGCCGGTTTCGCGTCCGCGGAGTTGTCCGGGGACGCCGCGTCCGCCGACCCACCGCACCCGGTCAGTACCGCGGCCGGCACCACCCCGAGGACCGCGAGCACGTCCCGCCGGGACCACCGTCCCGGCTGCGGCTCGGACGGGTTCGACAGGTGCGGGACGCCCACGGCACGCCTTCCTGAGTTCTGTTGCGGTACGCGTGCATCGTGCGTTTTCTTCCTGGGGCGATCCTTTGAAACCGGGCAGGGCAGTCTGAGATTTTTGTGAGGACGACTCGGCGGACAGAGGGAGCCCGGACCGTATGGAACTTGCCTTCACCGGCTCGGTGATCGAATGGCGCGGACCGGCGCCGTACTACTTCGTCCGGGTCCCGGACCAGGAGTCCGCCGACATCCGGGAGGTGGCCGCGATGGCCACCTACGGCTGGGGCGTGATCCCGGTCGAGGCGACGGTCGGCGAGGTCGCCTTCGAGACCTCGCTCTTCCCCAAGGACGGCGGCTATCTGCTGCCGCTCAAGAACGCGGTGCGGCGGCCGCAGGGTCTCGGGTCCGGTGACGAGGTGACCGTGAGGATGACCGTCCGCCTCTAGAGCGACGCAACTCGCAGGCGTCAGGCCTTCGTCGTCACCGAGGGCGCGGGCGCGGGGGCCTGCTCGTGCAGCCCGAACCGGTCGTGTGCCCGGCGCAGCGGCTTCGGCGCCCACCAGGCACGCCGGCCGAGCAGCGCCATCGTCGCCGGGACCAGCAGCATCCTGACGACCGTCGCGTCGATCAGCACCGCCAGGGTCAGCCCCAGGCTCCGGTGACCTCGACCGGCTCGTCGCCGCGCACGTCCCGTATCCGCTCGACCAGGGCGGTGGCCTCCGCGCCGTCGACGCTGCCCGGCGGTTGGACGCGGACGACGGTGGCGCCGCCGGGCAGCTCGTGGGACTCGGCCGTCGGCGACAGGGCCCGGATGCGCTCGGCGGTCGCGGTGTCCGTGCCCGGCTTCATCACGACGGTGATCGGGGAGACGCCGGTGCCGGGCGGGAAGTGCGCGTCGACGGTGTCGTACAACTGCCGTGCCTCGGTGCTCGCGGGCAGCTGCTTGGCGTCGCCTAGGTTGATCGTCATGCCGGTGACGGGCAGCGCCAGCACCAGCAGGACCGGGACGACGGTGGCCACGACGGCGACCCGGCGACGGGCCGAGAAACGGGCCAGGCGCGCGAAGACACGGCCCTCCTCGCCGTCCGGCCGGACCTTCGCCGGTGGGATCCTCCCGCCGAACCTGGCGAGCAGGGCGGGCAGCAGCGTGAGCGCGGCCAGCATGTCGACGACCACCACGGCGGCGACGGCCAGGCCCATGCTGCGCAGGAAGACACTCGGGAACACCAGCAGTCCGGTCAGACTGACGGCCACCGTGACCCCGGAGAACAGCACGGTGCGGCCGGCCGCCGCGACCGTACGGTGCACGGCTTCCGTCACGTCCTCGGTGTTCCGGCGTTCCTCACGGAAGCGGACCACCATCAACAGGGCGTAGTCCACGGCGAGTCCGAGCCCCAGCATGGTGGTCACCTGGATCGCGTACACCGAGATGTCGGTGACCTCGCTGAACAGGAACAGCGCGAGGAACGCCCCCGCGATCCCGCTCACCGCGATCACCAGGGGCAGCGCCGCCGCACGCAGCCCGCCGAACACCACCAACAGCAGGGCGAGGACGACCGGCAGCGAGATCAACTCCGCGTTCCGAACGTCCTCCTGGGCCCGCTCGGCGATCTGCGTGCCGAGCAACGGGCCGCCGCTGACGTGGACTTCGGGCGCCTCGGTCTGCCGGATCCGCTCGGCAGCCGCGTCCACCGCGTCCTCCTCGGCGGCGTCGTCGAGGCCGCCTTCGAGGGTGACGGGGATGATCAGGGCCCGCCCGTCCTCGGCGGTCAGGCCACGGGTGGCGTACGGGTCCGGTACGGCAGCCACCCCGTCGACGGCCCGCACATCGGCGACGGCCCGCTCGACCTGGGCCCGCAGCGCGGGGTCGGAGACGGCGGTGCCCTCGACGACGCCGGTGATCGACTCCCCGGCGGGATCGGCGCGGTCCAAATACCGCGCGGCGGCCTCGGACTCGGTGCCCGGGATGTCGGCCACGTTGTCCGAGAGGCGGCTGAAGACGCCCGTCCCGAGCCCGAAGCCGAGCAGCAGGAAGAGAATCCACAGAGCGATGACGGTGAGCGGGCGGCGGGTCGCCGCCCGGGCGAGTGTGGAGAGCACGGTCCCTCCCGGCAGGACGGTCGGTTGCGATCGCCCTCAGACTCGCGCCGCGGGGGTGGTCACCGGATCGCCGGAGGGAGCGGTTTGCGGGCCTCCGTCGCACGGGGGAGAGGCGCCGGGAACTCCCTCGCTAGGGGGATCCCGGAGCGACGAGCCCCGTCTCGTAGGCGCAGATCACCGCCTGCACCCGGTCCCTGAGAGCGAGCTTGCCCAGCACGTTGCTGACATGGGTCTTCACCGTGTGCTCGCTGACGAACAGGGTGGTGGCGATCTCCGCGTTGGACAGCCCGCGCGCCAGCAGCCGCAGGGTCTCCACCTCGCGCGCCGTCAGGACGTCCAGGCGCTGCGGGGTGACCTCGGCCGCGGCCTCCTCGCGGCGCCGGCGCACGATGTCCGCGACCAGTCGCCGGGTCACCGTCGGCGCGAGCAGCGAGTCACCGGCCGCGACGACCCGCACGGCATGCACGAGGTCGTCGCGCCGCACGTCCTTCAGCAGGAAGCCGCTCGCGCCCGCGCACAGCGCCTCGTACACGTACTCGTCCAGGTCGAACGTGGTCAGCATGACCACCTTGCAGCTCGACTGCCCGCACACCCGCCGGGCCGCGTCCAGGCCGTCCATGACCGGCATGCGGATGTCGAGGAGCAGCACGTCGGGCGTGTGCCGCTGCACCGCCGCGACCGCCTCGGCGCCGTCCCCGGCCTCGGCGACCACCTCGATGTCCGGCTGCGCCTCCAGGATCATGCTGAACCCGGCCCGCACCAGTTCCTGGTCGTCGGCGACGACCACCCGGATGCTCATCCCAGAGCCGCCTGACGATCGACGGCCGCCGGCAGCCGTACGACGACCCGGAAGCCGCCCTGCGGCCCGCG
The DNA here is from genome assembly GCF_008042075.1 of Streptomyces sp. UW30. GTDB lineage: Bacteria > Actinomycetota > Actinomycetes > Streptomycetales > Streptomycetaceae > Streptomyces. Next base: position 6,008 of record NZ_RDBN01000001.1, read on the forward strand.
CCCGACCCGCGCGCTGCCCCCGCAGGCGGCGGCCCGCTCCCGGATGCCGATCAGACCGTGCCCGCCCTGACCGGACCCCGGTCCCCGTCCGTCGTCCGTGATCGTCAGCGTCAACTCGTCCTCCGTCCAGTCGAGTTCGACGGTAGCGGAGGTGGCGTGGGCGTGCTTGACGGTGTTGGTCAGAGCCTCCTGGACGACCCGGAAGGCGGCGACCTCGGTGTCCGGGGGCAGCGGGCGGGGCGTGCCGGAGGTGCGCAGCTGTACGCGCAGACCGGTGGACTCGCCGACCTGGCGGACCAGACCGGGCAGCTCGGCGACGCCCGGCTGCGGCAACCGCCAGGAACCGTCCTTGCCCTGCGGCTCCTTGAGCACGCCGAGGATGCGGCGCAGCTGGGCCATCGCGTCCCGCCCGGCCGCCGCGATCGCGTCGAACGCGGCCTCCGCGCGCGCCGGATCACTGCGCACCACCACCGGTCCGGCCTCGGCCTGCACCACCATCAGGCTCACCGCGTGGGCGAGGATGTCGTGCATGTCCCGGGCGATCCGGGAGCGCTCCTGGGCGATGGCCCGCGCGGTGTCGGCGGCCCGCTCCCGCTCCAGGCGCCGGGCCCGGTCCTCCAGTTCGGCGGTGTAGGCCCGCTGCACCCGGGCGAGCACGCCGAAGCCGTACGCACACACCACGCTGAGCAGATGGAAGGCGTACTCGAAGGGCTGGGGGTCCTCCTTGTGCAGCATCGTCAGCGAGACCCCGACCAGCCAGCCGACCAGCATCACCCGCCGCTGCCAGGGCTTGCCCAGGGTGGCCATCGTGTACAGGACGACCATGCCGCCGTACATCACGTCCGGCGGCGGCGCGTGGTAGACGGCCTGCGCGGGGGTGGCGACGGACACGGCCCACGCGGTCGCGAACGGCGCCCTGCGCCGCCACACCAGGGGCACCGCGGTCGCGGCGCCGATCAGCCAGCCCTGCCAGGTCAGCCGGTCGGCGCTGTCGTCGGGGAAGATCCACTGGAGTGAGACGGCGAACAGCACCAGCGTGGCGAGCGCCGAGTCGACGGCGTAGGGGTTGGCCGTGCGCAGGCGGTCGACCACGGGGGCGATCCAGGAACGAGCGGACACGGGCGGCTCCTCGGGGCAAGGGCTCTTTCAGTATCGCGAGAGCACTCGGGCCCCGTCCTCACCGGCGAGAGGGATATCCAAGAGACGTCCACCGGACCACCCCGCTGCCTACGTCCCCTTCTCCGGGAGCCACCCCAGCCCTTCGAGTACGCCTTCCATCTGCTCAGCGTGGTGTGTGCGTACGGCTTCGGCGTGCTCGCCCGGGTGCAGCGGGCCTACACCGCCGAACTGGAGGACCGGGCCCCAGGCGGACGCCGAGGTGCCGGTGCTGGTGCCCGCGCCGCCAGCCGCACCGCGGGCACCAGCACCGGCACCTCGGCGTCCGCCTGGGGTACGACGACCGACACGGCGGCGACGACCGCCCCGCCCGGACCGCGTACCGGGGCGGCGACGGACAGCGCGTCATCGGTGACCTGGCGGCTGCTCACGGCCACCCCCGTGCGCCGCACGTCGGCCAGCATGCGGCGCAGCCGGGCCGGATCGGTGACGGTGTACGGCGTGAAGGAGGTGAGCGGCCCGCCGCAGTACGCCTCCTGGGAGTCCGCGTCGCTGTGCGCGAGCAGCGCGAGCCCGACCCCCGTGGCGTGCAGCGGCCAGCGCGCCCCGACGCGGATGTGGACCCCGACCGCCGAGCGCCCCGACAGCCACTCGATGTAGACGACCTCGGGCCCGTCCTGGACCGCCAACTGCACGTTCTCGTGCGTCGCCTCGTACAGGTCCTCCAGATACGGCAGCGCGATCTGCCGCAGTGCCAGCCCGCGCGGCGCCAGGGCCGCGAGCTCCCACAGCCGTAGCCCCACGTGGTAGAGCCCGGAGTCGTCCCGCTCCAGCGCGCCCCACTCGGTGAGCGCGGCCACGAGCCGGTGCGCGGTGCTCAGGCTCAGCCCGGCGCGGCGGCTGATGTCCGTCAGACACAGTGCCGGGTGCTCCAGGTCGAAGGCCCCGAGCACGGACAACAGCCGGTCCGGCGCGGAGCGCGACTGCCTGGCCGATATCGGCATCCCGTCACCCCAGCCCGGACTCGGCGACTCTCTGCAGCAGCGCGTGCAGCTGCTCGCGCTCGCCGGCGTCGAGCGGCCCGACCAGCTCGTTGGTGACGCGCTGCCCGGCCTCGTCGGTGTCCCGCAGGAACGCCCGGCCGCCGTCGGTCAGCACGATGATCCGGCTGCGCCGGTCGTCGGGGGAGGGACGCCGCTCGGCGAAGCCCAGCTTCTCCAGGTCGTCGACCAGGCCGACGATCGCGCTCGGGTCGTAGCCGAGGGACGCGCTCAGCTCGCGCTGGAGCGCGCCCGGGGTGGTGGCGAGGAACCGCAGCAGCGCGTAGTGGCGCAGGCGCAGGCCCGACTCCTGGAGGAAGGAGTTGAACAACTGACCGGAGCGCAGGCCGAGGCGGTACAGCAGATAGCCCGTGTCCGCGTGCAGTCCGCGCATCCACGGCTCGTCGGCGTCGATCGGTGCGGGGTTCGTGGTCTGCCGGCTGGCGATGGCGGGCTCCCTGGTCGAGGCCCCGGGTGGGGCGTGCGGACGTACCGCCCCAGCATGACGCAAGGACGGGTCAGCAACAACTATTGACGTCAACAACTATTGTTCTTACCTTCGATCTCGCATCGCCTTCGACATCGAAGTCGCACCCCACCCGAAGGGACCCGCCCGTGCCCAGCATCGATCTCACCGGCAAGGCCGCCGTCGTCACCGGCAGCGGCCGGGGCCTCGGCCTCGRCTACGCCCATGCCCTCGCCGCCCGCGGCGCCTGCGTGGTCGTCAACGACGTCGACGAGGCCGTGGCCGAGGCGGCCGTGAAGTCCATCAGCGAGGCGGGCGGCACCGCCGTGGCCGAGGTCGTCCCGGTCGGGACGAGCGAGGCCGCGGACCGCCTGGTAGGCAGGGCCGTCGAAGAGTTCGGCCGACTGGACATCCTCGTCACCAACGCGGGCATCCTGCGCGACAAGGTCCTGTGGAAGATGACCGACGACGACTTCGACGCGGTGCTCACCACCCACCTCAAGGGCACCTTCACCTGCGCCCGCGCCGCCGCCGTCCGCATGCGCGAGCAGGGCGAGGGCGGCACCCTGATCCTGGTCGGCTCCCCGGCCGGACAGCGCGGCAACTTCGGGCAGACGAACTACGCCGCCGCCAAGGCCGGTATCGCCGCCTTCGCCCGCACATGGTCGATGGAGCTGGGCCGAGCGAACATCACCGTCAACGCGATCGTGCCGGTCGCCGCGACCGCGATGACCGAGACCATCCCCGCCTTCGCCCCGTACGTCGAGGCGATGAAGAACGGCGAGCCGCTGCCGGACTTCCTGCGCAAGGGCGAGGGCTTCGGCACCCCCGAGGACTGCGCCGCCCTCGTCCCCTTCCTCGCCTCCCAGGCCGCCCGCGGCATCACCGGCCAGGCCATCGGCATCGGCGGTGACAAGGTGGCACTCTGGTCGCATCCGCAGGAGATCGCGGCGGCGTTCGCGGACGGCGGCTGGACCCCCGACACCCTGGCCGACGTCTGGCCCACCTCGGTCGGCGCCGAACTCCAGTCGGTCGGCATTGCGGCGCCCAAGTTCCCGGAGGCGTGATGGCCCCCTCCATGCATCCCGACGAGCTGGTCGCGATCGACGTCCACACCCACGCGGAGGTCTCCTCCAAGGGCCACTCCTCCCTGGACGACGACCTCCATGACGCCTCCTCCGCCTACTTCAAGGTGGAGGGCAAGCGGAAGCCGACCCTGGAGGAGACCGCCGCCTACTACCGCGAGCGGAAGATGGCCGCCGTGATCTTCACGGTCGACGCCGAGTCCGCGACGGGCACGCCACCCGTCCCGAACGAGGAGGTCGCCGAGGCGGCCGCCGCCAACGCCGACGTCCTCATCCCCTTCGCCTCCATCGACCCCTTCCGTGGCAAGGCGGGCGTGAAGCAGGCGCGCCGCCTGGTCGAGGAGTACGGCGTGCGGGGCTTCAAGTTCCACCCCAGCATCCAGGGCTTCTTCCCCAACGACCGCTCGGTGGCGTACGCCCTCTACGAGGTGATCGAGGAGACGGGCACCATCGCCCTGTTCCACACGGGCCAGACGGGCATCGGCGCGGGAGTCCCGGGAGGCGGCGGCATCCGCCTCAAATACTCCAACCCTCTCCACGTGGACGACGTGGCGGCCGACTTCCCGCACCTGAAGATCATCCTGGCGCACCCGTCCTTCCCCTGGCAGGACGAGGCCCTCGCGGTCGCGACCCACAAGCCGGGCGTCCACATCGACCTCTCCGGCTGGTCGCCGAAGTACTTCCCGCCGCAGTTGGTGCAGTACGCGAACACCCTGCTCAAGGACAAGGTGCTCTTCGGCTCCGACTTCCCCGTCCTCACCCCCGACCGCTGGCTCGCCGACTTCGCGAAGCTGTCGATCAAGGACGAGGTCAGGCCGAGGATCCTCAAGGAGAACGCCGCCCGGCTGCTCGGACTGACGAAACCGTAAGGGGCGTGACATGCGCAACGAGGGACTGGGGTCGTGGCCCGCACGCCGGGCCCGCAAGACCCCCCACCGCACCGCCCTGATCCAGGGCGGGACATCCACGGACTACGCCACCCTGCACCACCGCACGACCCGCCTCGCCCACGCCCTGCGCGACCGTGGCGTCCGCCGCGGCGACCGTATCGCGTACCTGGGCCCGAACCACCCGTCCTACCTGGAAGCCCTCTTCGCGGCAGGCACACTCGGCGCGGTCTTCGTCCCCCTCAACACCCGCCTGGCCGGCCCCGAGATCGCCTACCAACTGGCCGACTCCGGAGCCAAGGCCCTGGTCTACGGCCCGTCACACGCCGGTCTGGTCGCGGGACTCCCGGGCAGCACCGACATCCGTACCTACGTCGAAGTGGGCCCCGAATACGAGGCGGCCCTGGCGTCCGCGTCCGACGAACCGATCGACGCTCCCGTCACCCCCGACGACACCTGCATCATCATGTACACCTCGGGCACGACCGGCCGCCCCAAGGGCGCGATGCTCACCCACGGCAACCTCACCTGGAACGCCCTCAACGTCCTCGTCGACACCGACCTGATCGCCGACGAACGCGCCCTGGTCTCGGCCCCGTTGTTCCACACGGCGGGCCTGAACATGCTGACGCTCCCGGTCCTGCTCAAGGGCGGCACCTGCGTCCTGGTCGAGGCCTTCGACCCGAACGCCACCTTCGACCTGATCGCCCGTCACCGCATCACCTTCATGTTCGGCGTGCCGACCATGTTCGACCAGTTGGCCCGCCACCCCCGCTGGCCGGAGGCGGACCTGTCGTCCCTGCGCATCCTGACCTGCGGCGGCTCCCCGGTCCCGACGCCGCTGATCGCCGCCTACCAGGAGCGGGGCCTGACCTTCCTCCAGGGCTACGGCATGACGGAGGCGGCCCCGGGGACCCTGTTCCTGGACGCCGAGCACGCGGTGAGCAAGGCCGGCTCGGCGGGCGTACCGCACTTCTTCAGCGATGTGCGCGTCGTACGGCCCGATCTCGCGCCCGTCGACGTGGGCGAGACCGGCGAGGTGGTCGTCCGCGGCCCGCACGTCATGCCCGGCTACTGGGGCCTGCCCGACGAGACCGCCGCGTCCTTCGCCGAGGGTTGGTTCCGCAGCGGGGACGCGGCCCGTGTCGACGAGGACGGCTACGTCTTCATCGTCGACCGCATCAAGGACATGATCATCTCCGGCGGCGAGAACATCTACCCCGCCGAGATCGAGGACCTCCTCCTCGCCCACCCCGACATCGTCGAATGCGCGGTCATCGGCGTCCCCGACGACAAGTGGGGCGAGGTCCCGCGCGCGGTCGTCGTCCCCCGCGAGGGGGCCGCCGTCGACCCCGACGAGGTGTTGGCCTCCCTGTCCGGCCGCCTCGCCAAGTACAAGATCCCGAAGTCGGTGGTCCTCGCGGACGAACTCCCGCGCACCGCCTCCGGAAAGCTCCTCAAGTCCCGTGTCCGTACCCGGTACGGCAAGAGTGAAGGAACCGCATGACCATCACCGTGAACGGCCTCGCCGAACTGAAGAAGCTGTCCGGCAGCGACCTCGGCACCAGCGAGTGGATCGAGATCACCCAGGACCGCATCAACACGTTCGCCGACGCGACGGGGGACCACCAGTGGATCCACGTCGACCCGGAGAGGGCGGCGGAGGGGCCCTTCGGCGCACCCATCGCCCACGGCTATCTGACGCTGTCCCTCTTCATCCCTTTGTTCACGGAGCTGTTGGATGTGCAGGGGGTGACGACGAAGGTCAATTACGGGCTGAACAAGGTGCGTTTTCCGTCTCCCGTGAAGGTCGGCTCGCGCATACGGCTGGTCGGGCGGCTGGCGGAGGTCGAGGAGGTGCCGGGTGGGGTGCAGGTCGCCGTGGACGGGACGATTGAGATCGAGGGCGGAGCGAAGCCGGCGGCCGTTCTCCAGAGCCTGTCGCGGTTCTACGCCTGAGCTGTGGGGCGCACGGGCGCGCAAACGGCTCATTCTTGATTCGCCGGGCGCGCCGGGCGCGCCCGCATTAGTCTGATGCCGAGTGTCCACGTTCCAAGTGATCCTCACTCGACAGGACCCACTTTCGGCCCCGCCGGTAGGCGCTGTGGCTTGCCTGGCGTAGCGTGCTGACACACGCCACTGCGTCGAATCACCGACGGGGTGGTCCCTCACCTCCGCCCTTCGGGGCCGTACGACTTCGACAAGGAATGCCGTGACCATTCCAGCAAGAACCACTGCAAGCGCGTCTGTGCAGTCGGTAGGCGTCGCCGGGTCCCCCAAGGCCCCGGTGCGTTTCGACGCTCCGCACGACCCGAAGAGCGTCCGAGGAGTGCGTCGCGCCCTGTCGTCGGTCCACGCGCCCAAGAAGACAGGGGTGACCTTCAACTCGTCCCTTTGATGGCAACAACTACTTCGCTGTGACCAGTTCGCCCAGTCCGCTACGTCAGTTGGTACTCAAGGTGCACAGCAGGTGCGATCTCGCCTGCAAGCACTGCTACGTGTACGAGGCTGCCGATCAGAGCTGGAGTGATCGACCCAGGGTGATCTCGGAAGAGGTCGTCTCATGGACGGCGCTGCGGCTGGCCGAGCATGCCAAGAGTCACGCCCTCGCCTCCGTTCAGGTGATCCTGCACGGAGGCGAACCCTTGCTGGCGSGGCCGAGGCGCCTACGCCGTATCTGCGAACAACTGCGCAGCGCCCTGCATGGCGTGTGCGATCTGGATCTGCGCATCCACACCAACGGTGTTCAACTCAGCGAGCGCTACCTCGATCTCTTCGCCGAGTTCGATGTCCGGGTGGGACTCTCCTTGGACGGAGATCGGGCTGCCAACGACCGCTATCGACTCTATGCCGATGGCCGCAGCAGCTACGACAAAGTGCAGAGAGCYATCACTCTCCTGAACGAGGATCGCTATCGCCACCTCTTCGCAGGCGTCCTGTGCACCATCGATGTACGCAATGATCCGCTCTCCGTTTACGATTCCCTGGCTGCGACCCGAGCCCCCCGCATCGACTTCCTCCTGCCCCACGCGACTTGGGACGCTCCGCCCCTTCGCCCGGAGGGCGCAGCCGCCCCGTACGCCGCTTGGCTCCTGGCCGTCCATGATCGATGGAGCGCGCAGGGCCGGCCGATGCCGGTGCGCCTGTTCGACTCAGTGATCAGTACCCTCGGCGGCGGCCCCAGCCTCACGGAAGCCATGGGACTGGAATCGGCCGACGTGGTCGTGGTGGAGACTGACGGCACGTACGAGCAGGCAGACTCGCTCAAAGTCACTTACGACGGGGCGCCCGCCACCGGCAGGACCGTCTTCCGGCACACCCTGGACGACGTTGCGGACCATCCCGGCATCGCCGCGCGTCAGCACGGTTTGAGCGATCTGTGTCAGCAGTGCCGGGACTGCCCGGTGGTGCGCTCCTGCGGAGGCGGACTCTTCGCACACCGCTACCGCGGTGACGGCTCGGATTTTGACAATCCGTCAGTCTATTGCGAGGACCTCATGGAGCTGATCCGCTCCCTGGACGCCCGCACCGGTGCCGGCGCGAACCGGCCGATCGACGGTTTCGACGCCTTGGCCGACGGAACGGACGACGGCACCGCAACTCGCGTGCTCAAGGAGGCACGGCAGTCCGTCACGCACGGGCTGATCGGCGTGATCGAGCAGGAAGTCCAGCCGGACGAAGAGAACTTGTGGTGGCCGTCCCGGCGGATCGCCGTGGACCTCGGACGTCGCGACAGCGCGCTCCTCGAACCGCTCCTGTCCCATCCCTACGCACGCACCTGGGCCGCTCACTGCTTGGCCGGTGCCGCGCCCGCCGAACACCTGGCCTCCCTCGTGGCGGCTGTGGCGCTGCCCGCGGAGGCCGTCGAGGAAGTGACCGTACCGGTGTCGCAGGGGTATGCCTACCTTCCGATGCTCGGGCGCCTGCGCACCCGAAATGCCCACGGGCACACGGTAGTGACGGGCAGTCGGATTGCGGCCGGAGCGCCGGACTGGGAGCCGGTGCGCAGGATCCGGGTCGACGGGCTGGATATCGTCCTGGACGACATCGACCCCTACCGGGACTGTTTTGGCGGCACGCCCGCGGAGCGGTTGACGGAAGAGGACGTCGAGCGATGGGAGTGTGCGCTGCCGCAGGCGTGGGCGTGCATCCGCAAGGCCTTGCCCGCGACCGCCTCCGCCATGGCGGCCGAGGTACGGATCGTCACGCCGCTGGCTGCTCCGGCCGACCCCGGATTCCTTCTCCCCGGAGGGGGATTCAGCGCCCTGGGTGTCCACCTCGATCCGGATCCGGTGCGCATGGCGGAGGACCTCGTACGTGGATACCGGCTGGGGCTCTTGGATGTCCTGCTGGATGTGTGCGAGCTGTACGACGAGAAGGATGTTCGCACTGGTGAGCTGCTAGCAGACACCTACGCGCGTGTCGCCACGGACGCTCTGCGGAGCCATGCCGAGTCGGCCCGACGTACACGGGCGCAGTGGTCACAACTGTCGGCGTCGGCCTCGCTGACCGTGCTGGGGCGCCGGCTCGTCGAAGGCATGGGGAGGACACTGTGACCGACGCCAGGTCACTCGCCGCGAGTCTGGAAGCCCTGGGCGTCCGGTCCGGGGCCACCCTCCTTGTGCATGCTTCTCTGCGGCGGCTGGGCGTCGCCCCGCACACCCTCCTGGCCGCCCTCGGTGCCGTCCTGGGCTCCGCCGGAACGGTGGTCGTGCCCACGTTCACTGCCGGTAACTCCGATACCTCGCGAACGTATCGGGCAGCAACTCGACATATGTCGGAGCGTCAGCGCCTTGCGTATCTTTCGGGCATGCCTGCCTTCGACCCGGCGAAGACGCCCTCCGAGGACATGGGCAGGCTCGCCGAAACCGTGCGATGCGCGGACGGCGCGGTGCGCAGTGTGCATCCGCAGACCTCCTTCGCCGCCCTGGGCGCCCGTGCCTCCCAGTTGATGGCGGGTCACGACCAGGAATGCCACCTCGGAGAGCGCTCGCCACTCGCTCGCCTGTACCGCACCGGGGCCCAGGTGCTGTTGCTCGGCGTCGGCCATGAGGTGTGCAGTGCCTTCCACTTGGCCGAGTACCGGGTCCACGGTGCCCCTTTGAAGGAATATCGTTGCGTGGTCCTGCGGGCGGGCGAGCCACACTGGATGTCGTACAAGGACGTCGATCTTGACGACAGGGACTTCAGCGCGTTGGGGGCGGCGTTCGAAGCGCCCGGCGCCGACAGACGTGAACCGGTCGTGCGGCACGGACAGGTCGGCCGTGGCGATGCCCGACTGTTCCCCTTGAAAGACGCCGTGGACTTCGCCACCCAATGGCTGGCCGGAAATCGTCCACCCAGCATTCTCGCAGACCCGTCACAAAACGCTGCGGGGTTCCTACACTGAGTGTCCGCGCTTCGCGGGGCTGAGGCGGGATCGGGGGATCGCGTAGTGTCGACGGAATCCATGGGGGCGGGTGCCGCGGGGCCCTACTTCTTCCTCAGTTACGCCCACACCCCGTCGGACGGCGTGGACGACTCCGATCCGAACCTATGGGTCCGCCGCCTCTATCGTGACCTCTGCGGCCACATCACGAACATGACCACCGTCTCGGGGGACCGGGCCGGCTTCATGGACGCTTCGATGCGGACCGGCCAGGACTGGCCCACCTCACTCGCCGAATCGTTGGCCGCCTGCCGAGTGTTCGTGCCTCTGTACTCCCCCCGTTACTTCATCAGTCCCTGGTGCGGCAAAGAGTGGACCGTATTCAGCCGTCGCCAGGCGTCGTATCAGGGGGAGAAGCGTGGCGGAATGCCCAGCGGGGTGGTGCCGGCGCTCTGGTCACCCGTGCGTGACAACCAACTTCCCCAGCGGGTCCGGACTGTGCAGTACGCGCACCCCGAACTCGGCCAGCGGTACAAGAACTTCGGGTTGTACGGGCTGATCAAGGTCAGATCGTTCCGTGCCGACTACGAACGAGCCGTGTTCCAACTGGCGCATCGCATCGTCGAAGTGGGCGACAACGTCACGGTGGAACCTGGGGACCACAGACGCCTGCAAGCGGTGGACGACGCCTTCGCGCCCGAGGCCGCCGTGCCGTCGCCGACAGGCCGCACGCTGCGCATCACCGTGGCGGCGGGTGCTCTGGATCGGTTACCCGAGGGCCGCAGCTCCGACTACTACGGCGCAACTCCCCTCCATTGGAACCCCTTTCACCCCGAGTCCGCCCAACCTCTGGCCGCGATGGCCGCAAGCATTGTCGAGGGCCTGAACTACCGCGTCGTGGTGCGGGAGTTCGACGACGAGTCCGAGGCGCCCGATTGCCCGGAGGTGCTGCTGCTCGACCGCTGGGTGCTGAGCGACCCCAAACACCGTGCGCGGCTGAGCGAGTTGGACGCCGGCCATCGCCCGTCCACCGGTCTCGTGGTGCCGTGGAACAGCGCTGACCCCGCCGGCCAGGTCGCGCAGCAGGATCTGGCTGTCGACCTGGATACCGCTCTCCCCCGCGCCGCGGAACGTCAACGGCGGGGCGGCAGGGCCGCCGCGTTGAGCGTCCCGGACCTACGGTCCTTCAGGACACTGCTGCCGCAGGTCGTGGAAGCGGCGGCGAATTCGTACCTCCACAGCGCCGGCGCATCGCTGTCCGGCGGGAGCACACCGCGCTTCAAGCTGGGCGCCGCCGGGTCATCAGCGGGTGGGCCGCCCACTTGGACCCGGCCGGGACATTGAGGAGGAAGTTTCCGCGATGAGCAGCCAAGAGGAACGAGACGGCCACCAGGGCCGCATCGTGACGTTCTATTCGTACAAGGGCGGAACCGGTCGGACGATGGCTCTTGCCAACACCGCCTGGATCCTTGCTGCCAACGGAAAGCGGGTGCTCGCCGTGGACTGGGACCTGGAGGCGCCCGGCCTGCACCGCTTCTTCCATCCATTTCTCGACTCCGCGACGCTGGGCGCCACAACGGGTGTCATCGACTTGCTCAAGGACTATGCGTGGGCGGCCGGAGGCGAGGGCTCGACCGAGGACCGGCCCCCGGACTGGTACCGCGACTACGCACGTATCCAGCGTCACGCCGTGTCCCTGAACTGGACCTTTCCCGGGCCCGGCACCCTCGACCTGGTGTCCGCCGGACAGCAGAACCGCGACTACTCGGCGACGGTCAGCGTCTTCGACTGGGACAACTTCTACAACCTCGGCGGCGGTGCGTTCTTCGACGCCCTGCGCGACGACATGCGCGAGAACTACGACTACGTGCTGATCGACAGCCGCACCGGGCTGTCCGACATCGCCGACATCTGCACGGCCCACTTGCCGGACATCTTGGTGGACTGCTTCACCCTCAGCGACCAGAGCATCGACGGTGCCTCCTTCGTCGCCCGCGACATCCACGAACGATTCCACCGGCGCCGTATCCGCATCCTGCCCGTCCCCATGCGCATCGACGAGGGGGAGAAGGAGAAGGCGGACGCGGGTCGGTCGCTGGCCCGCGCGAAGTTCGACGGGTTCCCCGCCGGTATGACCGATGACGAACTCACCTCTTACTGGGGTGCCGTCGAAGTCCCGTATCGCCCCTACTACGGATACGAAGAGATGCTGGCCACCTTCGGCGACGAAGCGGGCGCCAATCCCACCTCCCTGCTGTCGGCCTTCGAACGGCTCAGCAGCGTGATCACTGACCGTGACGTCACCTCTCTGCCCCGGATGGACGACGAGGAGCGCCGCCGCGTCAACAAGCTGTTCACCCGTACGCGTTCGCACCTCCCGGCCGATCTGCACCTCAGCTACGTCTCCGAGGACCGGATGTGGGCCGAGTGGATCGCCGCTCTGTTGACCCGGGCCGGATTCCGCGTGATGCCGAAATACGTCGGTGGTGAGGGCGACGGCGCGGAGAGGCCGGCCGACCGCACCGTCGTCGTGGTCTCGGCGGCGTACCAGCGCTCCGGGCGGGCCCGTCAGGTGTGGGAGGCTGCCACGGGCGGCGACCCCACCGGACGCCGCCAGGTGGTGGCGGTTCGCGTCGGTGACTTCCGCCTGGCGCCCGCGTTCAGCGAGTCGTCCTCGGTCGACCTCGTCCGTACCACGGAAAAGAACGCCGCCTCCGCGCTGCTGCGGGCTCTCGGCAAGCCGTCGTTGCCGACCGACCTGCCCGACGATGCCGTCGCGCCGGACGCACGCTTCCCCGGCAACACGCCGGAGTTCTGGAACGTGTCGCCGCGCAACGCGTCTTTCACCGGCCGCAGCGCGCTGTTGGAACGACTGAGGGACGGGCTGGCCGATCGCGGCTCCACCGGATCGTCGACTTTGTACGCCCTCTACGGACTGGGCGGTGTCGGCAAGACGCAGATCGCGCTGGAGTATGTGCACCGGTTCGCCGCCGACTACGACCTCGTGTGGTGGATCCCCTCGGAGCAGAACGAGCTCATCGTCTCCTCGCTGGCGACTCTCGCCGGCCGGCTCGAACTGAGGGTCGGCGACGAGGCGGCACAGGTGGCGCAGGAGGTGCGGGACTATCTGCGCCAATCGAGTGCCGTGCAGCGCTGGCTCCTCGTGTTCGACAACGCCGACGAGCCGGAGGAGGTCAGCCAGCACTTCCCCGGCGGCAGCGGTCACGTCCTGGTCACGTCMCGCAATCAGACCTGGCTCCAGTACGGCGAAGCTCTGGAGATCGACCCGTTCCTGCGTGAGGAGAGTGTCGAGCACCTGCGGCGGCGGGCCGCGGACCTCTCGGACGAGGACGCGGACCGGGTCGCCGCCGCTGTCGGCGACCTGCCTCTGGCCCTCGACCAGGCCGGTGCCTGGCTGGCGGAGACCGGAACCCCCGTCGACACGTACCTGGCGGAACTGGAGCAACAGGCCGAACGTGTCCTGTCGCTGAGCCAGCCCGCCAACTATCCGAAGCCGGTCGGTGCGACGTGGAACGTCTCCATCGAGCGGCTCAAACAGGGGTCGCCGGCCGCCGTACGCCTGCTGCAACTGTGTGCCTTCTTCGCTGCCGAACCGATTTCTCTCAAACTGCTCTACGGCGACGAGATGATCCGCGTCCTCGCGGACAAGGACCCCTCGCTGCAGGAAAAGATGGTGCTCGGCCGGGTGATCCGGGAGATCGGCCGGTTCGCGCTGGCCAAGGTCGACCGTGCCACGGAGTCGATCCAGGTGCACCGGCTGGTGCAGGCCGTGATCCGCTCCCAGCTCACCGCACAGGAACAACTGGATGCCCAGCACGTGGTCCACCGCATCCTGGCCGGCGCCCGGCCTTCGGGTGAGGAACCGATCGACGACCCGCTGAACCAGGCTCAGTTCGCGGCGATCTGGCCGCACCTGGAGGCGTCCGAAGCGAGTACCTGCGACGAGCCCGAGACTCGGCAGCTGCTCATCGACCGTCTCCGTTATCTCTGGCGGCGTGGAGACCTGAACTCGGCCCATTCCCTGGGCTTGCAACTTCGGGAGCTGTGGGAGCGCCAGCTGGCAGAGCGCCGGGGGCTCGTCGCAGAACTGAAGGAGAAGGCCGCGGCGGGCGCCGGGTCCGAGGGACATGAGAGGCGGGCGACGGGTCGGCTCGACGCAGAGGAACGCTACGTCGCCAACCTGGAAGTCCAGCTTCTGCATCTGCGTTTCCACATCGCCAACGTGCTGCGGACCATGGGCCAGTACGTGGAGGCGGAACAACTGGGTTCGGAGACACTCACCCTCCAGCGAACCCTGCTCCCCGCAGGTCATCCGCACATCCTCATGACGGAGAGCGCGCTCGCCATCGACCTTGGCAATGTCGGCCGGTTCGACGCCGCTCTGCAGATGGCCACTCGGGCGCACACGGGCTTCCAGGAGACGTTGGGGGAAGACCACCCGCGTACCCTCAGCGCCAAGAACAACCGCGCTCTGTGCCTTCGGCAGCTCGGTCGCTACGCAGAAGCGCGCGACGTGGACCAGGAGATCTACGACCGTCGCCGCAACGATCTGGGCGCCGAGCACCCGGCCACCCTGAGCAGCGTCACCAATCTGGGGCGGGACCTGCGCGAACTCGGTGAGTACCGTGACTCGATCGCCTTGCTGAACACCGGGTACGAGTCGTACGTCCGCCGGTTCGGAGAGTCCCATCCGGACACACTTCGGACGGCGAAGAGTCTGGCGGTGTCGCTGCGCAAGGCCGGGCGGGTCGAGGAGGGGCGGGACCTGACCCGGCAGACCCGCGACCACTATCGGTTGCGAGGCACCGCCCAGACCARCCCCGACGTGCTGGACTGCAGGCTGAACTACGCCACGGACCTGTATGCCATCGGCGCGCGCGAGGAAGCGCTCGCGTTGGCGCAGGAAATCGTGCGCCAGTACGAGGTGGCGCCCGGCAAGCGGCATCCGGCCACCCTTGCCGCGATCAACAACCTCGGGATCTTCCTGCGCGGGTGCAGGGAAACGGCCCCGGCGCGCCTGCTCATGGAACAGAACTTCGCCACCCTGCGTGAGGTGCTCGGCGACCGCCACCCTTACACGCTGGCCTGTGCGGTGAATCTCGCCAACATCCAGGCCGAGCTGGGAGAGTTGCACGAGGCCGAGAAACTGGAGCGGATGGCGGTCGCAGGTTTCCAGGCCGCACTGGAGCCCGACCACCCGGACACCATCGTGGCCCGTGCCAATCTGTCGGTGACGTTACGTGGCCTGGAGCGGCTGCCGGAGGCCGAGGAGCTCAAGGAGAGGGCTCAGGCCGATCTGACCCGGCTGCTGGGGGAGGAGCATCCGCACACTGCGAGCGTGCGCGAGGGCAAGCGCATCCACCGGGATCTGGAACCGTTGCCCGTGTGATCCGCAACCTCTCATGTGCCGTGGGGCGCCAACCGGGCCCTGCCGCCCAACAGCCAGGTCACGATGTTCGGCAGCACGCGCAACGACGCGAAGTG
This sequence comes from Streptomyces sp. UW30, assembly GCF_008042075.1. Classification (GTDB taxonomy): domain Bacteria; phylum Actinomycetota; class Actinomycetes; order Streptomycetales; family Streptomycetaceae; genus Streptomyces. The sequence continues at coordinate 21,475 of NZ_RDBN01000001.1, forward strand.
CGCTTCCCTGGGGTGGAAGACGGCGCGTCCCCTCGGAATGTGTTCGGCCAGCCACCGAGTGTGGCTGGCCGGGGAGAATACATCCTGTTCACCGTGCCACAAGAGCACGGGGACGGAGATGTCGTCCAGCYAGAAGCCCCAGGGGCTGCAGAATGACAGGGCGTCGTCCACCCACCCGTCGGCCGAAACGCTCAGCGCCTCACGGTAGTTGCGCACCAGCATGGCCCGGATACCGGCGTCGGCGACGACTCGCAGGTCGGATTCGGTGAGTTCCCAGCGCAACTGGGCCAGGAGCCGGCGCGGATCGGCTCGAARGTCCACGGAGCGCTTGCGCAGACTGGCTGCGAGCTGATCGGGCCCGGTGAGGGCCTTGGCGTACTCGTCGACGTTCGAGGCCGCCATCCCCGCGAACCAGTCCAGGCCGTCGGCGTCTCGCGGAGCGAGGCTCACCAGTACCGCCACCCGGGTCACTCGGTCGGGCAACAGGGCTGCGCAGGCAAGGGCGTGCGGCCCGCCTCCGGATCGGCCGACGACAGCGAAGCGTTCGACACCGAGGGCATCGGCGATGGCGGCGACGTCGGCGGCGACGTGCTCAACGCGTCGTCCCGGCAGCCGGTCCGAGGGACCGTAGCCGGGACGGTCGTAGGTGATGAGCCGAACCCGCTGGTGATACAGCAGCATGGGCCGAGGCGCCGGGCCGAGTCTGCTGCCGGGGGTGCCATGAAGCAGGAACACCGGAAAACCGCTGAGATCTCCGCAGATCTCGACGGCTAATCGGCGCCCGTCCCCCGTAAACACGTCTTTGAGCATGCGCGGCCCCCTTCCGAAGCCCCCGCCCGCTGCGGCATGCCGTGTGGTCGTGCAACGGCCATTCCCCATCGTGCCCCAGATCATCCCGATGTGCGGGTGTTTCCGGCTTCTGGCGGGTCAATGGCCAAGAGGTGGCGGGGACTTGTCGGTTCGGTACGAGAATTCGGTACGAGAGAGGGCCGCGGTGACCGCTTCTGCGGTCACCGCGGCCCTCGCACGACTTCTCGGTCAGCTCGGGACCTGCTTGTAGGAGTACACGGCCGTCGCCACCGCACACACCCCCGGCGGGATCATCTGAGCCCGCAGCGTGCCGCTGTTCGCGTCGTAGTCCACGCCCTCCGTCTCGAACGCCCCCGTGCACACGCTGCGTTGCGGCAGTGCGAGCAGGGACTTCACCGCGCCGGTGATCGGTTGGCCGTCGACCTTGCGGGGCAGGTCCACCTGGAGGAGGGGGCGGGGTTCGGGGAAGAACGTGCCCGTGGCGTCGTTCGAGGCGCACAGCAGGCGGGTGTCCGTGACGAAGTCGCAGCCCTGGATGTCGCGTACCGGCTTGTCCAGGGTGATCTGCCAGGCCTCCTTCAGGTCGCCGCCCGTGGGGGACGTGGCCGGGTTCAGCAGGGGAGCCGGGAAGACCTGGAGTCTGCGCTGCTCTCCCCACTCGCCCGACACCAGCCACTGGCCGTCGGGCGAGACCGTGGCGAAGGAGTTGTTGAGCTTCTCGCCCGGGTTGAGCCGGTGGACGTACTCGTAGCGCTTCCCGGTCGGTGTCGTCACCGCGTACATCTTGGACGTGGCCGTGTCCGGGCCCTGGTAGGCGTCGAATACGTACCCGTTCGCGATGTCCGGGTCGCCCACGTGGTTCCAGCCCTTGATCCGCAGGCTCAGCGGGATGTCCACCAGGCCCCGGTACAGGAGCGAGCCGTCCGCCCGGGCGGCGAGCCCCTGCCCGCCGCCCAGGGTGTCGGTGTACGCCGTGCCGGTCTCGGTCCAGTGCGGGTCACCGGCGGCCGAGGCGGTGCCCGCGCCGAGCGCGAGGGCACCCAATAAGCAAACGGGGGTGACGAGATGACGTCTCATCAGGCTCCTGCCACGTCGACGAACACGGGGTTCGAATAGAACCACGTATCCGTCCACGGGTCACCGTTTCCGGGCGTGTGCGGGATCGGCCCGTGCGGGTCGACCGACGCGCCGAGGTAGCCCGCGCCGTTGCGGTTGCCGTCGCTGCCGCGCAGGCGGACGTAGAAGGGCTCGTTCCCGGCGGTCACCGGGATCCGCAGGGTGTACGTCCCCTTGCGGCCGGACACGTCCTTCGTCGCCACGACCTTGGTGTCCGGCGCCTGCCAGGTGTCCCGGTCGGCGACCGGGCCGCGCACCGCGCCCCGGATGACGTCCACGTGCGCCAACTCCGGCAGGATTCCCTGCGGGTTGGGGCGGGAGGCCGTCGTGACCGTGACGTTCAGCGTGAGCTTCTCGCCCTTGCGGACGCGCAGTCGGCCGCCCAGCGTCACGCCCCGGCCGTGGTCGCAGTCCCGCTTCAGGCGTACGTCGAGGCCGTCCAGCAGATGTCCGTGGTCCAGCCAGACCCGGCCCGCGCGCAGGCCCGCCATCACGGCGCGGTAGCCGTAGCGGGTCACGCCGACGTGGGTGCGGCTGAACTGGCCCGGCCAGAAGTCGCTGCCCGGCTGCGGGGTGTCGGTGTTCACCGGGTCGGGCAGCTTGCCGGTGTTGTCGAAATTCTGGCCCGCCGGCCAGTCGCCGTTCCTCCAGGTGTCGAAGACGATGCGGTGGGCGTCGGAGTTCGTGGTGATCGAGAACAGACGGCCCTCCGCCAGCATCGAGTCCCACAGGCCGCCCACCGTCGCGGTCGCCCAGTCGAAGCCGCCGTACGTGAGGTACGCCTGTGCCGGATAGCCCGGCCAGGACTGTGCCGACGGCTTGTTCTCGTACTCGCCGCGCATCGACGTCGCACCGCGCCAGCCGGGGATCGCCGCGCCCTGGGCGCCGGGCGCGCCCTCCATGCCGATCATGATCTCGGGGGCCGCGTCCCGCCAGCCCCGCATCTCGTGCGGGGAGTCGATGCCGAGGCGCAGCGGGTGGTTGGCGAGGACGAGGACGTCGTCCACGTAGCCCGTACGGCGCTGTTCGGCGAGCCACTTGAGGGCCTTGACCGCGTGGGCCTCGTTGCGGGCCGTGTCCGCGGCCCCCGGGGCTCCCTCGGTGTATCCGAGCAGCTTGCCGTCGTAGGCGCTCTCGAACTGCGTGAGCAGGTCCGCCTCGTGCCGGCCGGGCGCCGCGAAGACCGTGCAGTGCTCGGCGGCCGGGATGTACCACTCCAGGCCCTGGAAGATCAGCTGGCGCGGGTTCTCGGCGCGCGCATCGAGGATCTCCTTGTGTTCCAGCGCGGCGCCGTAATGGGCGTGCCCGAAGTTGGAGTGCTCGGTGAACACCATCCAGTCCAGGCCGTACTTGGCGCCCGCGGCGGCCAGCTGGGAGAACGTGTACTTGGCGTCGTGGCTGTAGACGGTGTGGATGTGGTGGTCGCCGACGAGGTAGGCGAGGCGTGGGTCGTCGCCGCCCAGACGCCCCTCGCCCGAAGACGCCATCGCGGGGACGGCCGTCGAGCCCAGCGCGAACGCGGCGCCGAACAGGCCCGCGCGGCGCATCAGTCCGCGTCTGGAGACGCCCTGCGGGTCGAGGTCGGCGGGGGAGACGGACGGGTCGGCCCAGGTGGGCAGCTGCTGCTCGGTCATGGTCATCCTCGGCGGGTGTCAGTGGTTCATGAAGGACGTGACGGGCAGCGCCCGTTCGACGACGCGGACGTCGCCGAGGCGGCCGTAGTGGATCTGGTCGATCCTGCCGCCGTACTCGTAGCCGCCGAGCAGCCAGGGCAGGCATACCGAGGCGAGGCCGATCGCGGTGGCGTGCGGGTTGCGGGCGACGGGGCAGCCCTGGACGTACAGCGTGGTGTGCCGGCCGTCGTTGACGACGGCGACGTGCCACCAGGTCTCCCGCCCGGTCTCGTCGCCCCAGTTGGTGGCGATGCCCTCCTGGTTAAGCGGCCGGACCGCCCACTGCGGGCCGGGTCCGTCGGAGAGGGAGAGCGTGGCGAGCGGCTCGTCGGGGTCGCCCTCGGTCTTGCCGGCCGCGCCGCCCGTGCCCGTACGGCTGATCAGGCCGCCCCAGGCGTTGTGCGAGGCGTCCCAGTCCGCGGGGAGCCGGTAGAAGGCCTCGATCGTGTAGCCGTTCCTGAAGGTCGCCGAGTTCAGCGGGGCGCCGTCGACCGTGCGCAGGTACGCGCCCCTCAGCGGGGACTTGAAGCCGGTGAACTCCAGGCTGCCGTGGCCGGGCTGGTCGGGGTGGTGGTCGGCGGACCAGCCGAGGGTGCCGCCGCCGACGGAGACCACGGTGAGGTCGTTGCCGCGGCCGGACAGGTCGCGGACGGTGCCGGAGACGGGGGAGTCGAAGCGCCAGTAGGCGGCCGTGCCCCGGATCAGCATCTTCGACGCGGGGCGCGCCGGGCGGGCCGGCAGCGGGGAGAAGCCGGAGAAACGGTCCGCGAAGTCGATGTCGACCGAGAACCGGTCGGCGTCGCCGCTCAGCTCGATCTCCTGGCGCTCCAGCTCGTTGAGGCCCTTCGCGGCGCGGCCCAGGATCCACGGGGAGACCGTCTCGACGTCGATGACGTCGCGGTCCAGGTCGAAGTGGTAGAGGCGGATCATCGCCGCGCCGCCGAAGTAGCGGTTCTGGTAGTTCGTCAGATGCAGGTGGACGTCGTTGCCCGCCGCGTTCTTGCGGACGGCCCGGCCCGCCGGCCAGTAGTGGCCGTTGAGGGTGAGGAAGATCTGGTCGTGGTCCTTGATCAGCTGGTCCCACAGCTGCTGGCCGTACGACGACAACGCGTCGTCGTCGACGACCAGTTCGTGCGTGGTGAGGACGACCGGCGTCTTCGGGTGCCGGGCGAGGACGTCCTTCGCCCAGGCGTAGCCCTGCGCCGACAGCCGCCAGTCCAGCGCGAGCACCATCCACTCGCGGCCGGCCGCCTTGAAGAGGTGGTAGGTGTTGTAGCCGTCCGAAGAGGCGCCCCCGAAGGTCGACTTGCCCTGGAACCGCCGCGGGCCGAACGTGTCCAGGTACGGCGTGGCGCCGCGCTGGTCGTTCGTGGACGACTTCACGTCGTGGTTGCCGGCGAGGACGCTGTAGCCGACGCCACGCCGGTCGAGCAGCTCGAAGGCCTTGCCGATCGCGGCGAACTCCTCCTTCGCGCCGTTCTCGGTGAGGTCGCCGAGGTGGGACAGGAAGACGATGTTCTCGTCCCGGCCGTGCTCCAGGAGATAGCGCAGGGACGCCTCGATGGGCGCGGGGTTGATGCTCGGCCCGTCGAAGAGGTACTGGGTGTCGGGCATCACGGCCAGCGTGAAGCGGCGGCTGTCGGCGTTCGGACGCCAACCGGCCGCCGTGGCCGCCGTGGACGCCTCGGCCACGGTCGGCAGGGCGACCCCGGCCGTGGCCGCGGCGCCGAGCAGCGCGGTCGCGCGCAGGAAACCGCGTCTTCCGGCACCGGCCTGCTCGGCCTCGCCCTGGGCATGATCATGCGAAGTACACACGTGTGCTCCGTGAGAAGAGGTGACAGCGAAGGGCGTGGGGGGAGTTCAGAGAACGCGCAGGGTCCAGCTCCAGCGATGGATGCCCGGTGCGACGAGATACGAGGGTGAGGTGTCGGGCCCGCAGGAGGCGGTGCCCAGACCGCGGTGCGCGGCGTCGATGTGCACCACGCAGCCGGGCCGCGCGACCAGCTCGTCGTGGTGGCCGGCCGAGGCGAGGTCCTCGGCGCCGTAGCGGGTCACCGACACCTGGCGGGGTTCGTCCAGGGTGACCGAGAGCCCGGTGGCGTCCGGCGCCGACAGCGTGAACCGCCGTACACCGTGCCGCCCACCGCTCTCCTGGGGCCGCAGATAAGGGGTGAACAACGCGTCGACCGGTACGGAGTGATGGCCGACGGGCGCGCCCGTGCTGCGGTCGGGATACGACTCCCACGGCCCCTGCCCGAACCAGTCCAGGAGGTCGAGCCCGGCGACCGTCTCGAAGACCGTGCCGACCCGGGCCACGTCGTCGAACGCCGCCGGCAGCTCGGCCTCCTCGTCGACCCGGACGCCGCCCTCGACGGGCGTGAGCACCTGCCGGTGCCGTACGACACCGGTCGTGCCCGCGTACTCCGCCTCCACGGTCACGCGTCCGTCGCCGTCGTGCACCGACACGACCTTGCGGACCAGCGCGTCGAGCCCCCAGTTGCGCCAGCGCCCGGCCATGCCGCCCAGCTCGTCGTTGTCGGTGGGTGCGCGCCACAGCGAGAGCGTGGGGGCCGCCGTCAGCAGCGGATGGACGAGGAGTCCCTCGCCGTCGACCTCGATCTGCCGGTCCACCGGAACATCCGGGGCCACGGCGGGCCCGCGCAGCCGCACCTGCGGCAGGCACACCTCGGTGCCGCGCGGCGCCCACGGCTGGTCCTCGGCCACCGTCACCCGCAGTGTCAGCCAGGCCTCGCCACCGTCGCGCGGCACCTCGAAGGGCAGCGGTACGGCGGCCGTCTCGCCGGGGCACAGCCTGGGCAGCTGCGCGGGGCCGGTCAGCGTCGTGCCGTCGGCGAGGTCCAGCCGCCATTCGCCGGCGAGCCAGTCCAGGCCGCGGAAGTGCTGGTGGTTGCCGAGCACGATGCCCTCGTGCTTGTAGCACTCGATCCGCACGCACTCGATCCGCAGCGGCGCCGCGATCTCCCGGTGCTCGTACATCGCCGGCTTGGGCGTGCGGTCCGGGAAGACCACGCCGTCCGCGATGAACGCGCCGTCGTGGAGGGACTCGCCGAAGTCGCCGCCGTACGCCCAGCGGTACCCGGGCGCGGCGACACCGTTGTCGTAGAGCCCGGCGCCCGCGCGCCCGGCAGGTCTGCCATCGCTCACGCGTTGCAGAATTCCGTGGTCCCAGAACTCCCAGATGAAGCCACCCTGAAGACCCGGGGTTGACTCCATGGCCGCCCAGTGGTCGGCCAGCGTGCCGTTGCTGTTGCCCATCGCGTGCGAGTACTCGCACTGGATGAGCGGCCTCGTCTGCCGGCCCGACAGCGCGTGGGCGACGCAGTCCTCGATGGGTGCGTACATGGGACAGGCGAGGTCGGAGGCGTCGTCGGTCGCCGCCCAGTCGAGCTTGGCCGCGCCCTCGTACTGGACCGGCCGTGTCGGGTCGTGCCGGCGCAGCCAGCCGGCCGCCGCGTCGTGGTTCGCGCCGTAGTCCGACTCGTTGCCCAGCGACCAGATGATGACCGACGGGTGGTTCTTGTCGCGTAGCACCATGCGCGAGACGCGGTCCACGAAGGCGTTCAGATAGCGCGGGTCGTCGGCGATCTCGTGGGCGTGGTCGTGGGACTCGATGTCCGCCTCGTCGACGACGTAGAAGCCGAGCTCGTCGGCGAGGTCGTACAGGGCGGGGTCGTTCGGGTAGTGCGCGGTGCGGATCGCGTTGAAGCCGAACCGCTTGAGCAGGACGAGATCCGCGCGCATCTCGTCGTACGACACCGTCCGCCCGGTCAGCGGGTGGAAGTCGTGCCGGTTGACGCCCCTGATGAGCACCCGCTCCCCGTTGACGAGCAGGTCACGGCCGGCGATCTCGACGTCCCGGAAGCCGATCCGGTGGCGGGAGGTGTCGGCGATCGTGCCGTCGGCGCGGTGCAGGCTGACGGTCAGGTCGTACAGCTCGGGCGTCTCCGCGTTCCAGGTGCGCACGTCCTCGACGGCCGTCTGTATCCGGGCCTCGCCGAGAAAGTCGGAGACCCGCTCGTCCTCGGCGTTGAAGCGGTCGAACTCCCGGTCCTGAGCGAGGAGCCGGCCGTCCAGCTCCCCGCTGACGTACCACCCCGCGGGCAGCGCACCGCCCGCGTCCCGCACCCGGCAGTCGACCCGCAGCTCACCGTTGTGGCGGGCCCGCACGGTCACGTCCGCGAGATGCAGCGGGTCCGTCGCGTAGAGCAGCACCGAGCGGGTGATCCCGCCGTGCCACCACTGGTCCTGGTCCTCGATGTGCGAGGCGTCGGACCATTTGACGACCGTGAGCCGCACCGTCGCGGGGGAGCCGGGGCGCACCAGGCCCGTGAGGTCGAACTCGGCCGCGAGGTGGGAGTCCTTGGAGATGCCCACCGGCCGCCCGTCCACCTCCACCAGCAGCACGCTCTCGGCGGCCCCGACCTGGAGCACGATCCGGCGGCCTGCCCAGTCGGCGGGCACGTCCACCTCACGCTCGTACACGCCCGTCGGGTTGGCGGCGGGCGAGTGGGGCGGGAAGTCGGGGAACGGCATCCGCACGTTGGTGTACTGCGGCAGGTCGTCCGTGCCCTGCAGGGTCCAGACGCCGGGGACCCGCGACGTCGACCAGGCACCGCCGACCGGCGCGTCCGGAGTCGGCAGCAACTGGAAGCGCCAGTCGCCGTCCAAGGGGAGTCCTCCGGAGCGCCGGTCGACGGCGTTCATGGGCAGTCGCCCCCAGGAGGTCACCTCGGMTGCCTCCCAGGGGCGCAGCCCCAGCAGCGGGTCCATCAGCGGATGGCTCCCTTGCCGAGGTCGCCGATGATCTGCTTGGCGCCGATGGCGAAGACGATCAGCAGGGGGATGAGGGCGAGGAGCGCGCCGGTCATCACCATGCCGTAGTCCGTGGTGCCGTGGACGCCGTTGAGCTGGGACAACGCGACCTGGAGGGTYACGTTGTCCGGGTTGGTGAGGGCGATCAGGGGCCAGGCGTAGTCGTTCCACTGGGCCATGAACGTGAAGATGCCGAGGAAGGCCAGGCCCGGCCGGACGACCGGGAGGGCCACGTGCCAGTACTGGCGCAGGAAGTTCGCGCCGTCGATCTTCGAGGCGTCCAGCAGTTCGTCGTGGATGGCGCTCTTCATGTACTGGCGCATCCAGAAGATGCCGAAGGCGTTCGCCGCCGCCGGCACGATCAGCGCAGTCATCGAGCCGATCCAGCCGATGTTCGCCATCATCACGAACTGCGGGATGATCGCCAGCTGCGTCGGCACCATGAAGATGATCATCAGCAGCGTGAAGAGCAGCCTGCGGCCCGGGAACTCGAACTTGGCGAACACGAACGCGGCCAGCGAGTCGAAGAACAGGACCAGGAAGGTCACCGCCGACGCCACCAGCAGCGAGTTGAGCATGGAGCCGAAGAAGTCGATGTTGTCGAAGAGGCTGCGGACGTTCTGAAGGAAGTGCGAGCCGGGCAGCAGCTTCGGCGGGTACGAGAAGATCTCGGTCGCCGTGTGCGTCGACATGATGACGGCCCAGTAGAACGGGAAGGCCGACAGGAGCAGTCCGATGACGAGTACGGCGTGCAGCGCGACGCCCCGGCTCCGGGTTCCCCGAATGGCCTTCGGCCGCCGTGTTCCTTGGATGGATGCCATGGTGTTCAGGCCTCCCTAGTCTTCGCCACGGCGCTGCACAAGGCGCCAGTTGATGATCGAGAAGATGACGACGACGAGGAAGATCCCCCACGCCACGGCGGCGCCGTAGCCGAAGTCGTTGTTGTCGAAGGTCTGCTGGAAGAAGTAGAGGACCATCGTCCGGCCCGAGTGGTCCGGGCCACRGGAGAACGTCGAGTCGTTCGAGGTGTTCTGCAGCAGCACCTGCGCCTCGGTGAAGCTCTGCAGGCCGGTGACTGTCGAGACCACCAGCACGAACAGCAGCGTCGGCCGCAGCATCGGCAGCGTGATCCGGAAGAAGGTCTGCACGGGACCGGCGCCGTCGACCCGCGCCGCCTCGTACAGCTCGCTCGGGATCGTCTGCAGGCCGGCGAGGAAGATGATCGCGTTGTAGCCGGTCCACTGCCAGGTCATCAGCGTCGCGATGGCGACCTTGATGCCCCACGGGGTGTTCAGCCACGCCACCTGGTCCAGCCCCACGGCCTGCAACAGGGCGTTCACCAGGCCGAAGTTGGTGGAGAAGACCGAGCCGAAGACGATCGCGATGGCGACGACCGAGGTGACGTTCGGCAGGAAGTACGCGAAGCGGTAGACGTTCTTGAAGCGGACCGCGGAGTTCAGCATCACGGCCGTGATCATCGCCAGGAAGATCATGGGGAAGGTGGCCAGCGCCCAGATGATCAGCGTGGTGCCGATCGAGCTCCAGAAGTCGCTGTCGCTGAGCAGGTACTGGTACTGCGAGAGCCCCGCCCACTCCATCGAGCCGAGGCCGTCCCAGCGGTGGAAGGAGAGGTAGAGCGAGAAGCCGACGGGGATCAGGCCGAAGGCGAGGAAGAGGAGGTAGAAGGGGGAGATCGCGGCGTAGAGGTGCCAGTACTTACGGAAACCCGAGCGGGGCCCGGCAGCCGATGCCTGCTCCGCGATGACGGGCGGCTTTTCCAACGCGGTGGCCATCAGTAGCTCACCCCCAGGTGCTTCGCGATCCGCCGGCACTTGCTCATGGCGTCACTCCAGGCCTTCTTCGGGTCCTTGCCGAGGACGCCGACGTTCTTGATCTCGTCCTTGATCGGCTGCCCGAGCGCCACGTCGAACGGGCTGTTGTAGGCGACCGCGATCTTCTGCGCGGCGGGCCCGAAGACGTCCGTCGTCACCTGGCCCCCGAAGAAGGGGTCGGGGTCGCGCAGTTGCTTCAGGTCGTACGCGGCGGGCGTCGAGGGGAAGAGGCCCGCGTCGACGTAGCCCGAGGCCTGGTTGGAGGCGTTCAGCATCCAGGCGATGATCTCGAAGGCCCGCTCGGGCTCCCGGCACGCCTTGGTGATCGACAGGAACGAACCGCCGTTGTTGGACGGCCGCACCGGCATGTCGGCGATCCGCCACTTGCCCTTGGTCTTCGGGTTGCCGTTCTTGATGTCGTACGTCGCCCAGGAGGCGCCGAGCTGGCTCGGGAGCTTGCCGGAGTCGACCGCGGATATCTGGTCCGGGGTGCCGGTGACGAGGTTCGAGACGATCCCGCGCCGCTTGGCCTCCACGGCGAGCGCCCAGGCGTSCCGTATGTGCTCCTGGTCCCCGATGAAGTGCCGGTCCTTGTCGACGTAGCGCTTGCTGCCCTGCTGGACCGCGTTGTCGTAGACGCTGGTGACGTCGGTGAGCAGCGAGGTCCCGGGGATCCGCTGCCTCAGCCGCTCACCCGCATCGAAGAACTTCTCCCAGGTGTTCAGCTCCCTGGAGACGTCGGCGGGCTCGTACGGKAGCCCGGCCTTGCGGAACACCTCGTACTGGTAGAAGTGCGCGACCGGGCCGCAGTCGATCGGGAAGCCGATCATCGTGCCGTCGTCGGCGATGCCCTGGTCCCACTTCCAGGCCAGGTACTGGCTCTTGTACTTGTCCGCGCCCAGTGTCCTGAGGTCGACGAACTGGTCCGCGTTGGGCAGGTAGGACGCCATGTCCTCGCCCTTGAGGCCCGCGATGTCGGGGACGTGGGCGTTGCCGGTCATCGTGGTGATCAGCTTGGACCGGTAGTAGCCGCCGATCTTGATGGCCTGGAGGTCCACGCTGCTCGCGTAGCGGGCCTTGGCCTTGTCGACGGCCGTGTCACCGAGGCCGCCGTCCCAGTACCACAGGACCATGTTCCGGCCGGTCGAGCCGGACGGTACGGCACAGCCGGACGCCAGGCCGCCGAGCGCCGTGGCGGCCGTACCGGCCAGGCCCGCGCGGAGCAGGCCTCTTCGTGAGAGCCGCACAGCTCCCACCGCCTTTCGGATCTTTTCGGGACTTCGCATGAGAGGGG
>NZ_RDBN01000001.1:33132-41000 GCF_008042075.1 Streptomyces sp. UW30
GGCGTCGCTGGGCGGCTGGCCACTGGAGGAACGGCTGCGGTTCGTGGAGGAACGGCTGCGGTTCGCCGTCCTCGCCGCCGGGCTGTCCGTCCGGCATCACGGCGGAGCCCTGGCCGCCCCCGGCTGGTACGGCGTCGACCACTGGTGGCGCTCCCTGACCGACGGCTTCCTGGCGGACCGGCTCCCGACGGATCCCGGTCCCCCGGTCGCGTACGCCCGCTTCAGTTCGGGGTCGGTCAGGGAGCGCCACCAGTGGTCGACGCCGTACCAGCCGGGGGCGGCCAGGGCTCCGCCGTGATGCCGGACGGACAGCCCGGCGGCGAGGACGGCGAACCGCAGCCGTTCCTCCAGTGGCCAGCCGCCCAGCGACGCCGCGACGAAGCTCGCCCCGAATACGTCCCCGGCGCCGGTGGCGTCGAGGACATCGATGTCCAGAGCGGGCACGTCCGCGTACTCGCCGGTCGTCTGGTCGACGGCGAGAGCGCCGGAACCGCCTCGCGTCACCACGGCCACCGGTACCAGCTCGCTGAGCGTGCCGAGTGCCGCGACCGCGCTGTCGGTGCGGGTGTAGGCCATGGCCTCGGTCTCGTTGGGGAGGAAGGCATGGCACAGGGCGAGCTGGTCGAGCAGGTCGGTCGACCACTGCTGGGTGGGGTCCCAGCCGACGTCGGCGTAGATGTGGGTGCCGTTCGCGGCGGCCTTGGCCAGCCACTCGCGCGGTTCGGCCTCGATGTGCACGAGGGCGGTGCGTGCCTCGGGCGGGTCGCCCATCAGCACGTCCTGCGAGTACGGGGGCTCCTGGCCGTGGGTGACGAGCGCCCGGTCGTGGCCGTAGGCGAGCGAGACGGTGACGGGGGTGGGCCAGCCGTCCGCGGTCCGGGAGAGCGAGAGGTCGATGTCCTCCTGGTCGCACAGGATGTCCCGGCAGTACTCGCCGTACAGGTCGTCGCCGAACACCGTGGCCAGCGAGGTCCGCAGGCCGAAGCGGGCGGCGGCCACCGCCAGGTTGGCGATGCCGCCGGGGCCGCAGCCCATGCCGCCCGTCCAGATCTCCTCGCCCGGTGTTGGCGGCTTGCCGAGACCTGTGAGGACGAGGTCGTAGAAGAGCAGCCCGGTCAGCAGCACATCAGGCCGGTCGTCGTCCACGGAAGTGTCCTCTCGCTCAGGACCCGCTCGGAGAGCTCGTCAAAACTCTTCATTTCGGTGACCGGAATCGTGCGCCGCTCCGCGGGATTGGTCAATACCCGAGCAGAAATGAGCATGGCGATGATTGAAGATGACGAGTAGTGTTCACGCCGTGCTGGCAGAACGACGACACCAACTCATCCTGCGGGCCCTGCGCGCCGGTGGCCCCGCGGCCGTGACCGATCTCTCCGAGCAGCTGGGTGTGAGCCCGGCCACGATCAGGCGTGACCTGCTCAAACTGGAGGAGGACGGCCTTCTCACGCGGGTGCACGGCGGCGCGGTCGTGGAGGAGGGCGACCAGCCCTTCGCCGAGGTCGCCGAGGTGCGCGTGGCCGAGAAGGACGCCATAGCCGCGCACGCCGCGGCGATGGTCGAAGACGGTCAGTCGGTGCTGCTCGACATCGGCACCACCGCCTTCCGGCTGGCCCGCCAGCTGCACGGCCGCCGGCTCACCGTGATCACCAGCAACCTGGTGGTCTACGAGGAGCTCGCCGACGACGAGGGCATCGAGCTGGTGCTGCTCGGCGGCATGGTCCGCCGTGAGTACCGCTCCCTGGTCGGCTTCCTCACCGAGGACAATCTGCGCCAGCTGCACGCCGACTGGCTGTTCCTCGGGACCAGCGGGGTGCGGCCGGGCGGGCAGGTCATGGACACCACGGTCGTCGAGGTGCCGGTCAAGCGGGCCATGATCAAGTCGAGTGACAAGGTCGTCCTGCTCGCCGACGCGGCGAAGTTCCCCGGGCACGGCATGGCGAAGGTGTGCGGTCCCGAGGACCTGGACGTGGTGGTGACGAGCGCGCCGGTCGACACGGTGACGCGGGCCTCTTTGCAGGAGGCAGGCGTCGAGGTCGTCGTGGCGGGAAAGGTGCAGACGTGAAGCTGACGATTCTGGGCGGCGGCGGATTCCGCGTACCGCTCGTGTACGGGGCGCTCCTGACGGACCGCGCCGAGGGCCGGGTCACCCACGTCGTGCTGCACGACGTGGACGGACAGCGGCTCACCGCGGTGACCCGCGTGCTCGCCGAGCAGGCGGCCGGGGTGCCGGAAGCCCCCACGGTGAGCGCCACGACCGACCTCGACGAGGCCCTGCGCGGCGCCGACTTCGTCTTCTCGGCGATCCGCGTGGGCGGCCTGGAGGGCAGGGCGAACGACGAGCGGGTCGCGCTCGCCGAGGGCGTCCTCGGCCAGGAGACGGTCGGCGCGGGCGGCATCGCCTACGGCCTGCGCACGGTCCCGGTCGCCGTCGACATCGCCCAGCGCGTGGCCCGCCTCGCGCCGGACGCCTGGGTCATCAACTTCACCAACCCGGCGGGCCTGGTCACCGAGGCCATGTCCCGCCACCTCGGCGACCGCGTCATCGGCATCTGCGACTCGCCGGTCGGCCTCGGCCGCCGTATCGCCCGGGTGCTCGGCGTGAAGAACCCGGGCGAGGCGTGGATCGACTACGTCGGCCTCAACCACCTCGGCTGGGTGCGCGGCCTGCGCGTCGCCGGCCGCGACGAGCTCCCGCGCCTGCTCGCCGACCCCGACCTGCTCGGCTCCTTCGAGGAGGGCAAGCTCTTCGGCGTCGACTGGCTCCAGTCGCTCGGCGCGATCCCGAACGAGTATCTGCACTACTACTACTTCAACCGCGAGGCCGTCCGCGCCTACCAGCAGGCCGACAGGACCCGCGGCGCCTTCCTGCGCGACCAGCAGGCCGGTTTCTACGAGCAGATGCGCAACCCGGACGTCTCCGCGCTTCAGGCCTGGGACCGCACCCGCGCCGAGCGCGAGGCCACGTACATGTCCGAGAACCGGGAGACGGCCGGCGCCGGCGAGCGCGACGCCGACGACCTCTCCGGCGGCTACGAGAAGGTGGCGCTCGCGCTGATGCGGGCCATCGCCCGTGACGAGCGCACGACCCTGATCCTCAACGTCCGCAACCAGAACACGCTCTCGGTGCTCGACTCCGACGCCGTCATCGAAGTGCCCTGCCTGGTCGACGCCAACGGCGCCCACCCGGTCGCCGTCGCCCCGCTGCCCGACCACGCCAATGGCCTCGTCTGCTCGGTCAAGGCGGTCGAGCGGGAGGTGCTGGCCGCCGCCGAGTCGGGTTCGCGTACGACGGCGGTGAAGGCCTTCGCGCTGCACCCGCTGGTCGACTCGGTGGGCGTCGCCCGCAGGCTGGTCGAGGGCTACACCGGGGTGCATCCCGGCCTCGCGTACCTTAAGTAGCGCCGGCCTCGGAAAGCGCTTCCACTCCGTCGCTCACCCGTCGCTTCCCACTCGCTTCCCCTCCGTTCTCTCCCTCCCTGGAGACCCTGATGCACGACGAACGCCGCCGGATCGAGGAACGCGTCGAGCGCGTCCACAACCAGCGCATCAAGCCCGCGATCTACTCGGCCACCGTCCCCTTCGAGGTCGAGGCCTGGCAGGCGCCGGGTGAGCCGGTCTCCTTCGAGGAGGCCGCGGCCGCCCGGTACACGCCCTTCGCGATGGACACCCCGTGGGGCCCGCCCTGGGGCACCACATGGTTCCGGATGCGCGGCCGGGTGCCCGCCGAGTGGGCCGGGCGGCGGGTCGAGGCGGTCATCGACCTCGGCTTCGTGGGGGACTGGCCGGGCAACCAGGCCGAGGCCCTGGTGCACCTGCCCGACGGCCGCCCCCTCAAGGCGGTCAACCCGCTCAACCAGTACGTGCCGATCGGCAACCCGGTCGCGGGCGGCGAGGAGATCGACTACCTGGTCGAGGCCGCCTCCAACCCCGACATCCTGGCGAACGACTTCGCGGCCCCCACCCCGCTCGGCGACGTGCTGACAGCCGGCGACAAGCCGCTGTACACCTTCCAGCGCGCCGACATCGCCATCCTCGACGAGCAGGTCTGGCACCTCGACCTGGACCTCCAGGTGCTGCGCGAGCTCATGGTCCACCTCGGCGAGCACGAGCCGCGCCGCCACGAGATCATGCACACCCTCGACCGGGCCATGGACGTCCTCGACCTGGACGACATCCCGGGCAGCGCCGCGGCCGTACGCGAGGTACTCGCCCCCGTCCTGGCCAGGCCCGCGCACGCCAGCGCGCACACGATCTCCGGTGTCGGCCACGCGCACATCGACTCCGCGTGGCTGTGGCCCATCCGCGAGACCAAGCGCAAGACGTCCCGCACCTTCTCGAACGTCACGTCGCTCGCCGACGAGTACGACGACTTCATCTTCGCCTGCTCCCAGGCCCAGCAGTACGAGTGGGTGCGCGAGAACTACCCGCACGTCTGGGCCCGGATCCAGGAGTCCGTGAAGAAGGGCCAGTGGGCGCCGGTCGGCGGCATGTGGGTCGAGGCCGACGGCAACCTGCCCGGCGGCGAGGCCATCGCCCGCCAGCTCATCCACGGCAAGCGGTTCTTCATCGAGCACTTCGGCGTCGAGACCAAGGGCGTCTGGCTGCCGGACTCCTTCGGCTACACCGCCGCCTACCCGCAGCTCGCCAAGCTCGCCGGCAACGAGTGGTTCCTGACCCAGAAGATCTCCTGGAACCAGACCAACAAGTTCCCCCACCACACCTTCTGGTGGGAGGGCATCGACGGCACCCGCATCTTCACCCACTTCCCGCCGGTCGACACCTACAACGCCCGCTTCAGCGGCGAGGAGATGGACCGCGCGGTCCGCAACTACTCCGAGAAGGGCGGCGGTTCGCGCTCCCTCGCGCCCTTCGGCTGGGGCGACGGCGGTGGCGGCCCCACCCGCGAGATCATGGAGCGGGCGCGCCGGCTCGCCGATCTGGAGGGCTCGCCCAAGGTCGTCATCGAGCACCCGGACGAGTTCTTCGCCAAGGCCCGCGCCGAGTACGAGGACGCCCCGGTCTGGAACGGCGAGCTCTACCTGGAGCTGCACCGCGCCACCTACACCTCCCAGGCCCGCACCAAGCAGGGCAACCGGCGCAGCGAACACAAGCTGCGCGAGGCCGAGCTGTGGGCGACGACCGCCGCGCTGCACGCGCCGGGATACGCCTACCCGTACGAGAAGCTGGACCGACTGTGGAAGACGGTCCTGCTGCACCAGTTCCACGACATCCTGCCGGGCTCCTCGATCGCCTGGGTGCACCGTGAGGCCGAGGCCGAATACGCCCGCGTGGCCGAGGAGTTGGAGGCGCTGACGGCCGAGGCGGTCGCGGCACTGGGCGGGGGTCGGGCCCGCGTCTTCAACACGAGCCCGTACGAGCGCGCCGAGGTGGTCCGTACGGCCGACGGCGCACCGGCGTACGTGGAGGTGCCCGCGAGCGGCAGCGCGCCGCTGACCGGCGCCGAGCCCGCGCAGCCGGTGAAGGTCGAGGGCCGGGTCCTCGACAACGGCCTGGTGCGTGTCGAGGTGGCGCCAGACGGCACGCTCGCCTCCGTACGGGATCTGCGTGCCGGCCGCGAAGTCCTCGCCGACAAGGGCAACCTGCTGCGTCTGCACACCGACCTCCCGAACTACTGGGACGCCTGGGACATCGACAAGCACTACAAGAACCGCTACAAGGACCTGCTGGAGACGGAGTCGCTGACCGTCGTCGAAGAGGACCCCCTCCTCGGCGCGATCCGTGTCACCCGCTCCTTCGGCAAGGGGTCGAAGCTCACCCAGACGATCACGGTCCGCGCCGGAAGCCCCCGTATCGACTTCGAGACCGAGATCGACTGGCACGAGGCCGAGAAGATCCTCAAGGCGGGCTTCCCGGTCGACATCCGGGCCCCGCACTCCTCCGCCGAGATCCAGTTCGGCCACATCCAGCGGCCCACCCACACCAACACCAGCTGGGAGGCGGCCCGCTTCGAGGTCTCCGGCCACCGCTGGGTGCACATCGCCGAGCCCGGCTACGGCGTCGCGGTCATCAACGACTCGACGTACGGCCACGACGTCTCGCGCACGGTCCGCGAGGACGGCGGTACGACGACCCGGGTCAGCCTCAGCCTGGTCCGCGCCCCGCGCGTCCCGGACCCCGAGGCCGACCAGGGCATGCACCGCTTCACCTACTCCCTGCTCCCCGGCGCGAGCATCGAGGACGCGGTCGCCGAGGGCTACTCCCTCAACCTGCCGCTGCGGGTGGCGGACGCGGCGGGCGCGCCCGAGCCGGTCGTCTCCGTGGACGGGGACGGCGTGACCGTCGAGGCGGTCAAGCTGGCCGACGACGAGTCCGGCGACGTCGTGGTGCGGCTCTACGAGTCGCGGGGCGGCCGGGCACAGGGCGTCGTGCGCACCGGGTTCCCGCTGGCCGGCGCCCAGATCACCGACCTCCTGGAACGCCCGCTGGAGGCCGCCGAGATCGACGGCGGAGTGCCGGTCACGCTGCGCCCCTTCCAGGTGCTGACCCTTCGCCTCCAGCGCGCCGAGGTGCACTGATGGCGATACAACCCTGGTTCTCCGATGCCAAGTTGGGGATCTTCATCCACTGGGGCATCTACGCCGTCGACGGCGTCCAGGAGTCCTGGTCGTTCTACGACGACATCGTCCCGTACGACCGGTACATGTCCCAGTTCGACCGCTTCACCGCCGCCCGCTACGAACCGCGCGACTGGGCGAAGCTCTTCGCGCGGGCCGGCGCCAAGTACGCCGTCCTCACCAGCCGCCACCACGACGGCGTGGCCCTGTGGGACACGGCCCACGGCGACCTGAACGTGGGCCGCGACCTGATCGGCGGCTACGCGGACGCCCTGCGCGAGCAGGGCATCAAGGTCGGCCTCTACTACTCCCACTCGGACTGGAGCCACCCCGACTACGCCTCCACGCGCAAGCCCGGCCGCCCGCCGGAGCTGGAGGACAACCGGTACTCCGAGGTCGCGGCCGAGGACGAGGACCTGGACGCCTGGGAACGCTTCCTCGTCTACCGGGACGGCCAGATACGGGAGTTGACGTCCCGCTACAAGCCGGACCTGCTGTGGTTCGACGGCGAGTGGGACCGCAGTGAGGAGCAGTGGCGCATCCCCGAGCTGGCCGCGCTGATCCGCTCCGAGGTGCCGGACGTCGTCTTCAACGCCCGCATGCTCAGCGAGGGCGACTACGCGACGCCTGAGCAGGGCGCCCCGGTCGTCCCGCCCGAGGGGCCCTGGGAGCTGTGCCTGACGGTCAACGACTCCTGGGGCCATCAGCACCACGACCACCACCACAAGTCGGTCGACCAGCTGATCCGGTACTTCACGGAGACGATCGGCGGGGGCGGCAACCTGCTGCTCAGCGTCGGCCCCCGCGAGGACGGCACCATCCCGCAGGAACACGTCGAGCGCCTGGAGGGACTCGGCGACTGGATCGCGAAGCACGCGGAGGCGGTGTACGGCACCGAGCGCGGCCTCCCGGCCGGCCACCACTACGGCCCGAGCACCCTCTCCAAGGACCGCCGCACCCTGTACCTGATCCTCTTCGACGCCCCGCGCGCCGAGATCAACGTACGTGGACTGCTCGGTGGTGTACGCCGGATCACGGTGCTCGGCAGCGGCCGGGAACTGGCCCACCGGATGACCGGCGGTCTTCACGAGACGCCCGGGGTGCTCTGGATCGAACCGCCCACCGGGGCGGACCTCGACCCGCACGCCACGGTGCTCGGGCCGTAGTGGTGGCCGGCCGGGAGGCCGCGCTCGGTGCCGTACACCGCCTCCGCGTGCTTCGCGATCCAGTCGCCGAGTCCCTCCAGGCGCTCGACGTGTTCCTGCGGGATGGCGACGTGTTCCTGCGGGATGG
>NZ_RDBN01000001.1:41100-116703 GCF_008042075.1 Streptomyces sp. UW30
GTACCGCGGAGCGGGCCGCTTCTGACCCGGGGCTCCGGGACCTACTTCGGGCCGGTCGGCCGCCACCCCCGTCGACAGCGGTCGGCCGACCCGAAATCCCCCGTGCTTCCCCCGTGGTGGTGCTGTCCCCCGTTGTTCCCCCGTTGCCTTTCACCCTTATGAGCGCGCGGTCGGCGCCCTGATACACCCTCCCGGGAAAAAATTTCCCGGGAGGGATGACGAAGGCGACCTCAGCCGGTGAACCCGGCCGTGATGGACGTGAACTGCCAGTTGCTCTGGCTGATCCCGGAGCAGTTGCTCGTCACGCCGCCGCCCGGGCACGGCCGGTCGCGGTTGACCGACCAGAACGCGAGACGGGCGATGTGGTGGGAGTTCGCCCAGTCGCGGATCTGGGTCCAGGTCGCGGGCGAGGTGAGCTCCTGCTGGTCGGAMAGGCCGTTCATGCCGGAGATGCCGATGTGCGCGTAAGCGGTGGCGTCGTCCCAGCCGAAGGTGGACTTCAGCTTGTTCTTCAGCCCCTCCGAGGCGTTCACGGTGTTGCCGTACATGTCGGCGCCGCCGCCGAAGTCGAACGGCATGATCGTGAAGACGTCGATGTCCGCGTTCAGCGCCTTGGCCTGGTCGATGAGGCGGTTGCCCCAGTACGTCGGCCCGGTCGTGGAGGTGCCGAAGGTGAGGACGGTCCGCAGGCCCGGGTTGTTCGCCTTGACGATCTTCAGGGCGTTCAGGATCCGGTCCTGCACGGTGGCGTTCTCGAATTCGTCGGTGTTCTCGATGTCGACGTCGATCGCCTTCAGCCCGTAGGCGTCGATGACCCTCTGGTACGCACCCGCGAGCGCCTCGGGCGTCGAACAGTTCGGCCCGAGCTTGTTGCCGCTCCAGCCGCCGATCGACGGCACGATGTCACCGCCGGCGGCCCGGATGGAGTTGATGACGCTCTGGTCGTTGCCGCCGGTCAGCGGCCGCGATCCGTCCCAGGCGGGGTTGCAGCCGCCGGAGGAGAGGATGAACGCCATCGTGTACCACTTGATCCCGGTCGAGCTCATCACCGAGGTCGCGCTCGGCGGATCGCCCCAGCCCAGGTACAGATAGGGCGCGGCCTGCTTGAAGCCGGTGCCGCCACCGCCGCCGGTGTCCGTCGTGACGGTGACGGCGTTGGAGGCCGCCGACACGTTCCCGGCCGCGTCCCGTGCCTTCACCGTGAAGGTGTAGCCCGTGCTGGGCGACAGTCCGCTGACCGTGGCACTCGTACCGGAGACGCTGAGCACCTGGCTGGAGCCGCGGAAGATGTCGTACCCCGTCACCCCGACGTTGTCCGTCGAGGCGTTCCAGGCCAGCGACACACTGGACGAGGTCTTTCCGGTGGACCGCAGGCTGCCCGGCACGCTCGGCGCCTGGGTGTCCGAGCCGCCGCCGGGCCCGTCGAGACTGAGGTCGTCGGCGTAGTAGGTGCCCTGGGCGTACCAGCCGTGCACGTACACCTGGGCGCTGGTCTGCGAGGCACCGGTCGTGAACGACACCGACAGCCGGCTGTAGGCCGACGGCGACGACGTCCAGGTGGAGGCGCCGCCGTCCACGCCGAGGTACACGTAGGACCCGCGCACCCAGCCGCTGAGGCTGTACGTGGTGTTCGGCTGCACCGCGACGGTCTGGCTGCACTTGGCGATGTCGCTCGAACTCACGGCCCCCGCAAGAGCCTTGGACCCACCGTGCACGGGCGAGGAGGCGACCGACCCGAGATTGCCGGTGCAGCTCCACGGGGAGAGCGCGCCCGACTCGAAGCCGGCGTTGGACAGGACATTGGCCGCTTGGGCCGTACCGGGAAGAGCGACGGCTCCGGCGATCGCAAGAGCACCGGACCCGACAAGAGCGAGAAGTCGACGTCTCAGACGTCTGAGGGGTTGGTTGCGCACGTGATCTCCCTGGGAAAAGTGGGGTGTTCGGGAGTGCACAGGTGCAGAGATGTGCAGAGGTGCAGAGATGTGCAGAGGTGCAGAGATGTGCAGAGGTGCAGAGATGTGCAGAGGTGCAGAGATGTGCAGAGGTGCAGAGATGTGCAGAGGTGCGCCAACCAAATTGGTATGAACCAATCCTGGTGTCAAGCTCTGGCGCGGGATTGGTCCATACCAAAAATTCTCAGCCGTCCGACGCGGCCGGCCGTGTCGGGTGGACCGTCAGATCACCGTTCATGACGGCGTTCACGGTGCCGTGGTCGTATGCGCGATTGTCCTGGCGGATCGCGGCGGCGGAGACGGGCCGGGGCGGGGGCAACTCGGCGATCGCGGACCGCAGTTCCTCGGCGGCGTCCGGATTCTCCTCCAGCAGGTCCTGGAGGCGCAGACGCCAGGCGTGGCGGGCCTCGGCCAGTTCACGCTCGTTTCCGGGCTCCTCGACGACGCGGCGTAGATCGTCCAGCCGCCGGGCCGCCGTCTCGGTGCGGGCGGGATCGCCGCGGCCCAGCAGCCGGGCGAAGCGCTCGCGAGCGGCCTGCCAGACGTCGGTGGAGGCGGCGTTGACCAGGGCTGCGGAGCCGGCCGCGGCGAGTGTGGTCAGCCATTCGGATATCACGTCGGTGCCTTTCCTCGGTCAGGAGTCGGAGCGCCGCGCGGTCCACGGACCGGAGGCGTCGTAGCAGTCGGTCTCGAAGGTGCCGCGCATGGTGTCGCCGTCCACGCTTCCGGTGAACGTGATCTCCTTCTCGCTGTTCACGCTGCCGAAGGTGATGCGGTCGCCGTCGAGCGTGCCGTTGAGGGCCCCGTCCAGGGAGCACGGCACCCCGTCGACCTTCAGCTCTCCGGTGAGTCGGTTCCCGTCCTGGGTCAGGTTGGCCGTGAACCCTCCGGTGCCGAACCCCGTGGACCAGTCCCCCGTCCACGTGCCCGTCAGGGTGGCGATCCCGGACGGCTTCGACCCGTCGCCGGAGGGCGGCGCGGACGGGGTCACGGTCAGTCCGAAATCCCAGTAGCGGGCGGAGGCGGCCAACCGGTCGCCGGCCGCCCGTGTGGTGAGGCGGACGAGCCGGCCGACGTCGTCGATGCGTGCGGTGAAGTCGACGGCGGAGCTGTCGGACTCGGGCGTGGAGGTGGTCGCCGCCGGTTCGACGAAGCCGCTTTCCGACCTTGCGACGGCCGGTTCGGCGCTGCCGGTAGATCCGCCGGGTTCGGCCGAGGGAGCCAGCGTTCCCGTGAAGGTGCAGCCCTCGCGCCGCGCCCGGGTGACCGATCGCAGCTCCCGCGCCGGAGCCACGGGGTCGACGGCGTCCATGAAGGCGCCGTCGGCCCGCACCCACCGTGGATCCGCGCCGAACGGCGTGGTCGTGCCGGTGGGCAGCACGACCCTGCCCCGGTCGATCGTGCCGCTCGTGGCGGGGCCGCCGGTGAGGCCCTGTCGGAACCAGGCCGTGCGCGCGTGCGGGTCCGCCGCCCCGGCGACATGGTGCCGGCCGCGTGTGACGTCGTAGCGGAAGCTCGTCAGTTCCACGCGCCGGGCGGCCTCCGCCAGGACCGCGGGGGCCGAGCGGCCCTCGGCGGCCTTGTCGCAGGACGCCCCGCCCATGACGCGCGGCACGACGACGGTGACTGTGACGGTCACGACCACCACGACCGTGACCACACTCGCCACCACGGGCACGCTGACCCCGGCGGCCCCGGCGCCGGCGAACGTCAGGGCCTTGGTGACGGCGGCTGCGGCCTTGGCGAGGACGGTCGTACCGGCTTTGGCGGCGGCCGTCGAGGCTCCGGCGGCCGAGGTGGAACCGGCGGTCTGCGTTGCCGCGGTGGACACCTGGACCGGGTCGGCGAGCGGTGCCCCCGGCGCCGGTCCGGTGCCGGCCGCCTTCATGGCCTCGGTGGCGAGATGGTCGGCGGCCATGTGACCGCCGACGGCCGTCACCGTCGCAGCGGTGCCCGTGATGACGGCCGCCTTGCGCAGGCTCGTCCTCCGGGGCGGCCGTGGGGCCAGGCCGAGTACGACCTCGTAGTAGATGTTGCCGTTCTGCACGGCGTTGACGGTGCCGTGCCCGGTCGCCACCGCGATCTGGGGGGTGGTGCCGTCCGGCGAGGGGAGGAGCGATTGAACGGAGTCCGCGAACCGGCGGGCCTCTTCCGCCCGTTCGGGGTCATCCGCGACGGCCCTCTCGATCAGCTCCCGCCATTCCGGCAGCGAATCCGTCAGGTAGCGGGTCAGCCCCTGGCCCTCGTGACGTGCCGCGACGGCCGCCCAGGCGTCGATGCGTTCGTCCACCTGCGGCTCGTCGTCCGGTAAGAGGCCGAGTACACCTTCCCGGGCCTCGGCCCAAGCCGGTGTCCCGATCGCCGCGGCGAGATGCTCGGCCGCGTCCTCGGCCGGATCCGCGGACCTTCCGAATGCCCCGTCGTCCTGTGTTCCTTCGGCCATGAAGCCGCCTCCCCCGGTTGCTCCACGCTGCGTTGGCGCGAAGCTAGCAGCCACGAAAGAGGGAGAGAGCGGCTTCGAGGGACGCCTGTCCGGCGGCTTGTGGCGTGGGGGCACGCAGGGGGCGCTCCGCTTGGCAACCGCCCCGTCGGGCGACCGGACGCGCCCCGATCGCGCCGCTCGGGCGCCCGGCAGGGCGCCCGACAAGGCGGATCTTCCAGCGGACCCGAACTAGAGCGGCAGCACCTGTGCCGCCCCGCTCTCGATCGGTTCGGCCGGTGCGGGAGCCGGTACCGCCGGCAGCAGGGGCTCCGTCTCCTCGGCCGCGCGCTGCTGGGGGATGGACACCGGTCGCAGCTGGCGCGGGCCCGAGACCACCGTGTAGTCCTGTCCGAGGAACGGGGGCACGACCTCGCCCGGATCCTCCCCGAGCGCCAACTGCACAGCCAGCCAAGGCACGTTGACCCCGCACAGCGACAGCTGATGCAAGCCGCCGGCCGGCCGCGTGTTGACATCCATCAGCACCGGAGTGTCCCCGAACATCCGGAACTGGATGTTGGACAGATAGTGCAGCCCGAACCCCTCCGCGATCAGCCGCGCCGGCTCCAGCCACTGCTCCTGCAGCGTGAACCCACGGCGCCGGCCGTTCTTGATCCGGCCGATCGCCAGCCGCACCCGGTTGTCCGGCCCGGTCAGGCAGTCCACCGACACCTCCGGCTGCTCCAGCCGCGGCATCACCAGCCAGTCCACCGGCTCGTCGGTCCGCCGCAGGGCGTCCACCACCAGATCCAGCTGCACATACGGAGTCGGGAACCCGCTGAGGTGCATGAGCGAGAAGGGGGAGCGCGTGATCATGCGGAAGCCCACCCCGCCCGCACCGGACGCCGGCTTGAAGCACGCCTTGTGGCCGGCGGCCTCCAACTCCTCGACGGCGGCGACGAGTTCATCGGCGTTGCGCACCCGCCACCACGGCGGCACCGGCACCCCGACGGCCTGCACGGCCTCGTACGCGATCACCTTGTCCTGGAAGACCGCCACGGCCTCCGGCGGCGGCGCCAGCAGCGCCGTACCGACCGCCTCGAACTCCGCGCGGTGCGCCACGATCGCCGACTGGTGCAGCCGGGGCACGAACACGTCGATACCGCGGCGCCGGCACTGGGCGAGGGCGTACTCCACGTACCCGGCCGGGGACAGGCCCTCCGGCTCCAGCTCGGCGGTGTCGGCGGCGGCGAGCACGGGTGAGTCGGCGTCCCCGTGCGTCGCATGGATCTCCACGGCCCGATCGCTGGGATTTCGTCGCAGCTGATCCATGAAGAACACGTTCTCCGCGTACGTGCGGTTGAGCCAGACGCGTACGCGAGAGACCATGCAGGGCCGTCCTTTCGGGTTCGCGGGCAGGGCAAAGCAGGCCCGTGCCCGGGCAGGGTGGTTGGAGGGACACCAAAATCGCCCCTTGCGAGGGGACGCTGATTGCCGTGGTGTTGGGGCGATCATACGGGTTTCAAGGGGTGCCGCGTGCAACGTACGTGTTACGGAATTGCGGATCCTTCCTGACCGTCAGGTACACCCCCGACACCCCTCCCCGGCGACGACGTGATCCGGCCTTGTACCGGTGGGGCACTCTGTGATCTCGTGGTCCTGTTCGTGTGATCGTTCCGTGTGATCGGAAGGGGCGAAGGGTGACGTCGACGGCCCGCGGTGCCGGACAGCTGCTGGCCATCAGCGACCTGCACATCGGATACGAGGAGAACCGCGCCCTCGTCGAGAAGATGCGCCCCGACTCGGACGACGACTGGCTGCTCGTCGCCGGCGATGTGGCGGAGACCGTCGCCGACATCCGCTGGGCCCTGAAGACGCTCGCCGGCCGCTTCAGCAAGGTCGTCTGGGCCCCCGGCAACCACGAGCTGTGGACCCACCCGAAGGACTCGGTCACCCTGCGCGGCGTCGAGCGCTACGAGCACCTGGTCGAGGTGTGCCGGGAACTCGGCGTGACGACCCCCGAGGACCCCTACCCCGTCTGGGAGGGACCCGGCGGCCCGGTCGCGGTGGCGCCGCTGTTCCTGCTGTACGACTACACCTTTCTGCCCTCCGGCTGCACCACCAAGGAGGAGGGGCTGAAGTACGCGCACGGCACCGGGATCGTGTGCAACGACGAGTACCTGCTGCACCCCGACCCCTACCCGTCCCGCGAGGCCTGGTGCGAGGCCCGGGTCGCCGAGACCGAGCGCCGGCTCGCCGCACTGCCCGAGGACCTGCCCACCGTCCTCGTCAACCACTACCCGCTGGACCGGCATCCGACGAACGTGCTGTGGTACCCCGAGTTCGCCATGTGGTGCGGCACCCGGCTGACCGCGGACTGGCACCGCAGGTTCCGCGCCCGGACGATGGTCTACGGCCACCTCCACATCCCGCGGACCACCTGGCACGAGGGCGTCCGCTTCGAGGAGGTCTCGGTGGGGTACCCCCGCGAATGGCGCAAGCGACCGGACCCGCCGGGACGGCTGCGCCGCATTCTGCCGAAGGAGGGCGCGGCCCGGTGATCGAGGAACTGCTGCCGGACCCGGTGGTCACCGTCGAGGCGTACGGCCATGACGAGCACGCGGGCGCGGCCCTGTACCCCGAGGAGGAGGCCGTCGTCGCCAAGGCGGTCGACAAGCGCCGCCGGGAGTTCGCCGTCGTACGCTCCTGCGCGCGTCGCGCCATGGAGAAGCTGGGTGTGCCCCCGCAGCCGATCCTGCCGGGTGAACGCGGCGCCCCCGGCTGGCCGGCCGGTCTGGTCGGCAGCATGACCCACTGCGACGGCTACGCCGCCGCCGCACTGGTCCGCGCCGCCGATCTGGCCTCCCTCGGTATCGACGCCGAACCCCACCAGACGCTCCCGGAGGGGGTGCTGCCCGCCGTCGCCCTGCCCGCCGAGGAGGAGCGGCTGCGCCGGCTGGCCGGCGACCACCCCGATGTCCACTGGGACCGGCTCCTGTTCAGCGCCAAGGAGTCCGTCTACAAGGCGTGGTTCCCCCTCACCGGAAAGTGGCTCGACTTCGCCGAGGCCGACATCGACGTCTTCGCCGACCCCGGTGAGCGGCACAGCGGCGGTCTGCGCGCCCGGCTCCTCGTGCCGGGCCCGCTGGTGGGCGAGCGCCGGATCGACGTCTTCGAGGGCCGGTGGACCGTCCAGCGGGGGCTGGTGGCGACCGCGGTCAGCGTGCCGCACACCTGAGCCCCCTCCCGGCGCCGCTTGGCGCTAGGGCTCCGCCGGGCACCAGCTCGTCAGCAGCCGGAAGAACGCCTCCTCGTTGCCCGTCAGACCCGCGTCCGCCAGCGCCTGTTCCGCCTCGGCGAGGACGGCGGGGGGCACTACGGTTGGTCGGCCCTTCCCGGGCGGACCGTCGAACGCGGCTCGTACGGTGTGCAAAAGCCGCAGGTAGGCCTGGACTGCGGTGCGCTCGCGATCGGTCAGTACGGCAGTGGGCATCGGTCGGCTCTCCCCAAGTCGGCGTCATCGCGTCACGCCCCGCACATGAGGGCGCACCACCAGCTTGCCGTCCACCACTGACAATCGGGTCCGACCACATCTGCGTTCGTCCGCTTAGCGGAGCCGAAACCGCCCCGAAATCCCTGGTGGGAAAGGCGTTCTACGCTGAGGGGAGGAGCTTTCGGCCGCGCGCTCGCGGCCGGGGAAAGCAGCAGGAACGGAGGTGGGTGCGTGGCCGACGTACAGGGACTGAGCCCTGCGCGCGCCGTACGGCTGCGTTCGGTGGGTGACGGGGACCTCGCGTTGCAGTACCGCGTCGTGCACGGCTACCGGCGCGCCTTCCGCATGGCCGGTGACGGGCCGGTCCTGGTGCTTGTCCACGGCATCGGGGACTCCTCCGACACCTGGACCGAACTGATCCCCGACCTCGCCCGCACGCATACCGTGATCGCCCCCGACCTGCTCGGCCACGGCGCCTCGGACAAGCCGCGCGCCGACTACTCGGTGGCCGCGTACGCGAACGGTGTGCGCGACCTGCTCACCACGCTCGGTGTCGAGTCGGCGACCCTGGTGGGGCACTCGCTGGGCGGGGGAGTGGCGATGCAGTTCGCCTACCAGTTCCCCGAGCGCACCGAACGGCTGATCCTGGTCAGCGCGGGCGGGGTGGGGCGCGAGGTCAATCCGGTGCTGCGGCTGGTGTCGCTGCCGGGCGCGCATCTGATGCTGTCGGCGCTGCGGCTGCCGGGAATGCAGCTGCAAGTGGGGCTGGCGGTACGGCTGATGAGGCTCCTCGACACCGATCTCGGGCAGGACGCGCCGGAACTGCTGACCCTCGTCGACGCACTGCCCGACGAGACCTCGCGCAACGCGTTCATCCGTACCCTGCGGGCGGTGGTCGACTGGCGCGGACAGGTGGTCACGATGCTGGACCGCTGCTATCTGACCGAGGGCATGCCGACCATGCTGCTGTGGGGCGACCGGGACAGCGTGGTGCCGGTGCGGCACGCCTACGGCGCGCACGAGGCGATGCCCGGCAGCCGGCTGGAGATCTTCGAGGGGGCGGGGCACTTCCCGTTCCACACCGACCCGGCCCGTTTCGTCGCGCTGGTCGAGGAGTTCACCAGCGGCACGGCCCCCGCCGACTGGAGCCGCGAGAACTGGCGCGAGATGCTGCGGGCGGGGCGGCCCGGCACGGCGTCGGGGCAGCCGGACACGGCCCGTTCCCGTGCGGTCGAACGGGAGCTGCGGGAGGCGAGCGAGCGCAGCGCGACCTGACCCGGGCAGCCGGACGCGGCCCGACGCCCCTCGATCAGCCCTGCGGCCCGAGGTAACCCAGTGACGCCTCGATCCGCCCCGCCAGATGGTCCCGCTGCCCCCGCACCGACGAGKCCGCCAGCCAGGTGCGGCACTTGCTGGCCAGCAGCAGGCCGAAGCTCTCGGCCTCCTTCTCCTCGGCCTCGTCGAAGCGGCTGCGGGCGGCGACCTTCAGCACCGTCGAGCGCAGATCGGCGTCGTCGCTGAGCAGCCTGGCCGCCACGGTGGCGCCCTCGATGCTGTGGGTGCAGTGACCGGCCTTCATGTGCCACAGCTCGTGACCGAGGATCACCAACTGGTGGTCCGGCGCGGTGCGTTCCTCGATCACGACCAGGTCCTGATCGGCCATGTCGAGCCACAGCCCGCTGGCGGTGTCGGCCGGGAAGGCGGCCGTACGGAAGTGGACGGGACGGCCGCGGCGTCTGCTCATCGCGTCGCACAGTGCGCCGTACAGCCTGTCGGGGGCCGCGGGCGCGGGGAGTGTCAGCTCCGCGACCAACTCGCCGCACAGGCGGCGCATTTCCCTACCGATGCCCACTGATCTCCCGTTCTCCCCGGATCACGACTCGGGTCGCTTGACGCTCTCCAGGAGCATGTCCAGCCACTCCGCGACCTTGTCGCGGTGCTGGTCGGTGGGCAGTTGGGCGGCCCGCCAGGCGATGCCGCGCACTCCGTGGTCCTGGAGGAGCTTCTCCAGCGGGTCCTCGGCGGCCTGGGCGGCCTCGCGCTCCGCGAGCTTTTGGAGCAGATCCTGCTCGGTGCGCTGGAGGGCGCCGGCGAGCGCCTCGGGGTCCTCGGCCGTGAGGAATCCGGCGTGCACCCGGAAGAAGCGCTGGATGGCGTCGCAGTGCTCCATGGTGGGGCGCCGGTCGCCGTTGATCAGGGCGCCGGCCTGCTGCCGTGACATGCCCGCGCCGTCGGCGATCTCCTGCTGGGTGTACTTGCGGCCGTTCGGCTTCACGCGGGTGCGGCGCAACAGGTCGAGCCGCTGGAGAAAGCGTGCCTGCACGTCGGGCTCACCCGCGGGCCGGCCGCTCAGCAGGGCCCTGACCACGGGTTCCGTGACGCCGCAGGCGACGGACAGCCGCCCGGTGTGGAGGACCTCCGTGTGCGGCACGCCGAGCCGGTCGGCGAGCGCGGTGACACGGGCGACGACGGCCGGCAGCGCTACCGTCGGCGTGGCGCCCGAACCCTCGAAGCCATCCGTCACCGGCAGATCTCCTACGTCTCTCACAGGCTTCTCACAAGCCCTTCCCGTGAACTTGACGGAGATTACCGGGTAGTTCGAACTCACATCCAGGTCTCGCCACAACTGTGGCCAATTTCAGCCGTCAACAGGCACGAAATGCCACGATAGTTGACACGACTCGGGCTCGGGCAGCAGGATCGGGGCGCCGCGTGAAGGCCGCATAGGCAAGAGGGGTGACCTCCCGATGGCATATCAGGCAGGTGGGCAGCGGTCCGAACCGCGACCCGTCCCCGAGAGGCCGGAGGCCCAGGCGTATCTGCGGGACTATGCCGCACTCGTGGAGGCCGTGCCCTTCCCGTCCGTCGTGCTCGACCACCGTTGGGACGTCGTCCTGGCGAACACCGCTTTCGCGTCACTTTTCCGCGGCGTGGGCCCGCATCCGACGGCCATGCCCGGCGACAACTTCCTCAGATTCGTCCTCTTCCACCCGGACGCGAGCACCGTCCTCGGTGAGCACGAGTCCAGCTGGTGCCTGCCGATGCTGGCCCACTTCGCCGCCGCCGTGGAGCGGCAGGGCCATGACCACGGGTTGCAGGCCATCCGCCGGGACATCGCGCAGGATCCGATCATGGAGGCCGCCTACCGGCAGGGCCTGCCGCACTGGATCCGCGCGGTCGGCGAGCAGGCCGTCGCCCGGGACGGCGCCGTACGTCCGCTGCTGCACCCCGACCCGCGCTGGGGCGCCACCGAGTGCCGCGTCGTCGACGAGACGCCCATGACCCTTCAGGAGATGGGCTACACCCGGCTGACGCTGGTGCTGCGCGAGGTGCGCCGAGACCGGCCCCGGACGCGTACCGCGCGCCGCGGCGCGGCCCATCTGCGCGTCGTGCCCGTCACCGAGAACTGAACGGGGCACCGTCGGCGTTCAGGTCGCCGGCGGCGCCCCGTCAGCGCGCTGTCGTTTTCTGCGAAGCGGTCACTGTCGCATCATTCCGTCCGAGGGTGGTGTGTGACATAGTACTGGCGTGAGTGAGCGACTGACCTGCGACGTCGTGGTCGTCGGAGCCGGCATGGTGGGCGCGGCCTGCGCGCTGTACGCGGCCCGGGCGGGCCTCGACGTGATCCTCGTCGACCGTGGCCCGGTGGCCGGCGGCACCACCGGCGCCGGCGAGGGCAATCTCCTCGTCTCCGACAAGGAGCCGGGCCCCGAGCTGGACCTCGCGCTGCTGTCCGGCCGGCTCTGGGGCGAGCTGGCGCGGGAGTTCGGGACGGCCGTCGAGTACGAGGCGAAGGGCGGCGTCGTCGTGGCCTCGTCCCCGGACGGACTCGCGGCGCTGGAGCGGTTCGCCGACGGGCAGCGCGCCGCCGGAGTCGTCGCCGAACCGGTGGCGGGCGACGCCCTGTACGCCCTCGAACCCCACCTCGCACCCGGCCTGCCGGGCGGCGTCCACTACCCCCAGGACTGCCAGGTCATGCCCGCGCTGGCCGCCGCCCACCTCGTCCGCGGCTCGGGCGCCCGCCTGTTCACCGGCCGGACGGTGACCGACGTCCTGCGCACCCCGGACGGCGCGGTGCGCGGCGTCCGCACGGACCGGGGCGACATCCACGCCCCGGCGGTCGTCAACGCGGCCGGCACCTGGGGCGGTGAACTCGCCGCACTCGCGGGCGTCCCTCTCCCCGTCCTCCCGCGCCGGGGCTACGTCCTGGTCACCGAACCCCTCCCGCGCAAGGTGCGTCACAAGGTCTACGCCGCCGACTATGTGGCCGACGTCGCCAGCGACTCGGCCGCGCTCCAGACGTCCCCGGTCGTCGAGGGCACCGCGGCGGGCCCGATCCTGATCGGCGCGAGCCGGGAACGCGTCGGCTTCGACCGGACCTTCTCGCTGCCCGTCGTCCGGGCGCTGGCGGCGGGCACGACCCGGCTGTTCCCGTTCCTGGCCGACGTCCACGCGATGCGCGCCTACCTCGGCTTCCGCCCGTACATGCCCGACCATCTGCCCGCGATCGGCCCCGATCCCCGCGTGCCCGGCCTGCACCACGCCTGCGGCCACGAGGGCGCCGGCATCGGACTGGCCACCGGCACTGGCCACTTGATCGCGCAGGCACTCACCGCGAAGACGCCCGACCTGGACCTGACGCCGTTCCGACCCGACCGCTTCGCCCAGGAGGCCGCATGAGAACCCCTCCGGAGCTCGCCGACGCCCACCCGGGCCCGGCCTTCACGGTCACCCTCGACGGCCGTGAGATCCAGGCCCTGCCCGGCCAGACGGTCGCCGCCGCGCTGTGGGCGGCCGGGGTCACCTCCTGGCGGACCACCCGGGGGGAGGGCCGTCGGCGCGGCGTCTTCTGCGGCATCGGCGTCTGCTTCGACTGCCTGATCACCGTCAACGACCGCCCGAACCAACGGGCCTGTCTGGTGTCATTGCACCCGGGCGACGCGATCCGGACCCAGGAAGGGACGGGTCACGATGACTGACCGCGACCGCGACCGCGACCGTGAGCGGGCGGCGGCCCCGCACCTCGCCGTGATCGGCGCCGGGCCCGCCGGGCTTGCCGCGAGCGTCGCCGCCGCCGCCCGAGGTGTCCGGGTCACCCTGCTCGACTCGGCGGCGGAGGCGGGCGGCCAGTTCTACCGGCAGCCGGCCGCCGGGCTTCGGGCGCGCAGACCGCAGGCCCTGCACCATCAGTGGCGGACGTGGGAGCGACTGCGGGACGGGCTGGCCGCCCACGTGGCGGCAGGCCGCGTACGGCATGTGACGGACCATCACGTGTGGTTCGTCGAGCGCCGCCCCGACGGCGGATTCACCGTGCACGCCCTGCTCGGCCCCGAACAGCACGACCCGGCCGAGGTGCGCGCCGATGCCGTGCTGCTCGCCACCGGCGGTTACGAGAAGGTGCTGCCGTTCCCCGGCTGGACCCTTCCCGGCGTCGTCACGGCGGGCGGCGCCCAGGCCATGCTCAAGGGCGCCCTCGCCGTCTCCGGACGCACCGCGGTCGTCGCCGGGACCGGGCCGCTGCTGCTCCCCGTGGCGACCGGGCTCGCCGCTGCCGGGGTCGAGGTGACGGCGCTCGTGGAGTCCGCCGACCCGAAGGCGTTCCTGCGGCGCACCCGAGCGCTGGCGGCCCAACCCGGCAAGGTCGCCGAAGGCGCGCAGTACGCGGCCCTGTTGCTGCGTCACCGCGTGCAACTCCTCGCACGGCGCACCGTCGTCGAGGCACACGGCACCGAGCGGCTGGAGGCGGTGACCGTCGCGGCGCTCGATGCCGACGGGAGGGTCAGGCCCGGCACCGGGCGCCGCATCCCCTGCGACACGCTCGCCGTCGGCCACGGGATGCTTCCGCACACCGATCTCGCCGAGACCCTCGGCTGCCGCCTCGACGGACTCGCGGTCCATGTCGACGACGAGCAGCGCACCGACGTGCCCGGCGTCTGGGCCGCGGGGGAGACGACCGGCATCGGAGGCGCGGCGCTCTCGCTCGCCGAGGGACACATCGCCGGCCGCTCGGCCGCGGCCCGCCTGCACGGCGCGCGACCCGACCCCGCCGAGTGGACGGCGGCCGCGAGGACCCGTACCCGACTGCGCGCCTTCTTCGCCGCGCTCGACTCCGTGTACGCACCGCAGGCCCACTGGGCCGAGCAGGTCACCGACGACACCGTCGTCTGCCGCTGCGAGGAGGTCACCGGCGGTGCGATCCGTACGGCCGTCTCCGAACTGGGCGCCGGGGACGTCGGTGCGCTGCTCGTCGTCGACATGGACCGCGAGTCCGTCGAGGCGGCAGCCGAGGGTCTCGGCGAGATCGGGGGGAGGGCGGGGACGACTGAGCGCCTAAGCCGCCGGGCGCATCGCACAGGCTGGCCCGCACCGGCTCAATGCAATGTCACACTCCACTGAGAGGGAATTCCAGATGACCGTCACCGAGAACCGTCCGTGGCGCGGCGTCCTCGTCGCCACCGCCCTCCCGCTCGACGACGGCCTCCGCGTCGACCACGACAAGTACGCCGAGCACTGCTCCTGGCTCGTCGAGAACGGCTGTGACGGTGTCGTGCCGAACGGCAGCCTCGGGGAGTACCAGGTGCTCACCCCCGAGGAGCGGGCGAAGGTCGTGGAGACCGCCGTCGCCGCGATCGGCGGCGAGCGGGTGATGCCCGGCGTGGCCGCCTACGGTTCGGCCGAGTCCCGGCGCTGGGCGGAGCAGGCCCGAGACGCGGGCTGTACGTCCGTGATGCTGCTGCCGCCCAACGCCTACCGTGCTGACGAGCGGTCGGTGCTGTTGCACTACGCGGAGGTCGCCAAGGCCGACATCCCGGTCGTGGCGTACAACAACCCCATCGACACCAAGGTCGACCTCGTCCCCGAACTGCTCGCCAAGCTGCACGGCGAGGGGTACATCCACGCGGTCAAGGAGTTCTCCGGCGACGTCCGGCGCGCCTACCAGCTCGCCGAACTCGCCCCGGAACTCGACCTGTTGATCGGCGCCGACGACGTCCTGCTGGAGCTCGCGCTCGCCGGCGCCAAGGGCTGGGTGGCCGGGTACCCGAACGCGCTGCCGAGGTCCACCGTGGAGCTGTACCGCGCGGCGGTCGGCGGCGACCTGGGTACCGCCAAGAAGCTCTACGAACAGCTGCACCCGCTGCTGCGCTGGGACTCCAAGGTCGAGTTCGTGCAGGCGATCAAGCTTTCCATGGACATCGTGGGCCGACACGGGGGAAGCTGCCGTCCACCGCGGGTGCCACTGCTGCCGGAGCAGGAGTCCGCGATCCGCGCGGCCACCGAGAAGGCCGTCGCAGCCGGACTGGCGTGAAGGAGGCTGGACCATGCGCAGCAAACTCGTCCTGCACGCCGTCGACTCGCACACCGAGGGCATGCCCACCCGCGTGATCACCGGCGGCATCGGGACCGTCCCCGGCGCGACCATGAACGAGCGGCGCCTGTACTTCCGTGAGCACCGCGACGACATCAAGCAGCTCCTGATGAACGAACCGCGCGGCCACTCGGCGATGAGCGGCGCCATCCTCCAGCCGCCCACCCGCCCCGACTGCGACTGGGGCGTGCTCTACATCGAGGTTTCCGGCTATCTGCCGATGTGCGGACACGGCACGATCGGGGTCGCGACCGTGCTCGTCGAGACCGGCATGGTCGAGGTGGTCGAACCGGTCACGACCATCCGCCTCGACACCCCGGCGGGCCTGGTCGTCGCCGAGGTGGCGGTGGAGGACGGCGCCGCGAAGGCGGTCACCCTTCAGAACGTGCCGTCCTTCTCGGTCGCCCTCGACCGCAAGATCACCCTGGCCGACGGACGCACGGTGACCTACGACCTGGCGTACGGCGGCAACTTCTACGCCATCCTGCCGCTGGAGCAGTTCGGGCTGCCCTTCGACCGCTCCCGCAAGGACGACATCCTCCAGGCAGGCCTCTCCCTCATGGCGGCGGTCAACGCCAAGGAAGAGCCCGTCCACCCCGAGGACCCGTCCATCCGCGGCTGCCACCACGTCCACCTGATCGCCCCCGGCGCCACCGCCCGTCATTCCCGGCACGCGATGGCCATCCACCCCGGGTGGTTCGACCGCTCGCCCTGCGGTACGGGCACGAGCGCACGCATGGCGCAACTGCACGCGCGAGGTGAACTCCCGCTGCACACCGAGTTCGTGAACGAGTCCTTCATCGGCACCCGCTTCACGGGCCGGCTCCTCGGCACCACCGAGGTCGCCGGCCGCCCCGCCGTCCTGCCCAGCTTCACCGGCCGCGCGTGGATCACCGGAACCGCGCAGTACCTGCTCGATCCGTCGGACCCGTTCCCGTCCGGGTTCGTGCTGTAGGGGGCGGGCCGCGGGGGCGACGAAGCCGGGGATAATGACGCGTACCGCGTGACATTGCACTGCCACAAGGAGACACCGCATGGCCGCCCAGCGCACCGGCGCCCCGTCCACCGCAGCCGCCCCGGCGCTGCCCAGCCTGGGCGGCCAGAAGAGCAGCTACCGGGAGCGGGTCGCCGACGCCCTGCGGGCCGCGCTGATCGCCGGGGAACTGCGCCCCGGCGAGGTGTACTCGGCGCCGACGCTCGCCGCCCGCTTCGGCGTCTCGGCGACCCCGGTGCGCGAGGCCATGCTCGACCTGGTCAAGGAGGGCCTGGTCGACACGGTCCCCAACAAGGGCTTCCGGGTCACCGCCGTCTCCGAGAAGCAGCTCGACGAGTACACCCACGTCCGGGCGCTCATCGAGATCCCCACGGTGGTCGAGCTGGCCCGCACCGCCGACAAGGTCTCCCTGGAGGCGCTGCGCCCCGCAGCCCGGGAGATCGTCCAGGCCGCCGTCTCCGGTGACCTCATCGCGTATGTCGAGGCCGACACCCGCTTCCACCTCGGCCTGCTCGCCCTCGCCGGCAACGCCCACCTCGTCGAGGTCGTCGGCGACCTCCGCAAGCGCTCCCGCCTCTACGGCCTCACCGCACTCGTCGAGGCGGGCCGCCTCCTGGCCTCCGCCGAGGAGCACCTGGAACTCCTCGACGCGCTGATCGCCCGCGACGAGAAGGCCGTACGCGAGGTCATGACCCGCCACCTCGGACACGTCCGAGGGCTGTGGGCAGCGAAGTAGGCGGTCGCAGACCTGGGTCCACGCGCTCAAGCTTGGTCCAGCCCCTCCAGCCTCGCTCCTTCAAGAGCTCGATCAGCCGACGGGCGGGGGGCACGGTGTGGAAAGCCAGCGATTCCACGCAAGCCGCTTGCGTTTCTTGCGCTATTCTTGCGTGCATGACGCGACGACTTGCTGAAGTGGCGAAGAAGGTCGGGGTCAGCGAGGCCACGGTCAGCCGGGTGCTCAACGACAAGCCCGGTGTCTCCGAGGCCACCCGGCAGGCGGTGCTGTCCGCGCTGGACGTCCTCGGCTACGAGCGGCCGACGCAGCTGCGCGGCGAACGCGCCCGGCTCGTCGGTCTCGTGCTGCCCGAGCTCCAGAACCCGATCTTCCCGGCGTTCGCCGAGGTGATCGGTGGCGCGCTCGCCCAGCTCGGACTGACGCCGGTGCTGTGCACGCAGACCAAGGGCGGGGTGTCCGAGGCCGACTACGTCGCGCTGCTGCTGCAACAGCAGGTGTCCGGGGTCGTGTTCGCCGGCGGTCTGTACGCCCAGGCCGACGCACCGCACGACCACTACAAGGAGCTCGCCGATCGCAACATCCCGGTGGTGCTGGTCAACGCGGCCATCGAGCACCTCGGCTTCCCAGGTGTGTCCTGCGACGACGCCGTCGCTGTCGAACAGGCCTGGCGGCACCTGGCCTCGCTGGGGCACGAGCGCATCGGGCTGGTGCTCGGGCCGGGCGACCACGTGCCGTCGGCGCGCAAGCTGGCCGCCGCGCGAAGCGTCGCCGGGGAGTTGCCCGAGGAGCGCGTGGCGCGGGCCATCTTCTCGATCGAGGGCGGTCATGCCGCCGCCTCCCGGCTGATCGACCGCGGCGTCACCGGCATCATCTGCGCGAGCGACCCGCTGGCGCTCGGGGCGATCAGGGCCGCCCGCCGCAAGGGACTGCGCGTTCCGTCGGAGATCTCCGTGGTCGGCTACGACGACTCGGCGTTCATGAACTGCACCGAGCCCCCGCTGACCACCGTCCGACAGCCCATCGAGGCCATGGGGAGGGCGGCCGTGGAGCTGTTGAACGCGCAGATCGGCGGCACCGCCGTACCGACGGAGGAACTGCTCTTCGAGCCGGAGCTGGTGGTGCGGGGGTCCACCGCCCAGGCGCCCCGCCCCTGAGATCCATCGCCTCACCACCTCGATCCACTTAGCTGTTCAAAAATTTCAAATTTCGCGCGACATCTTGCGGACCGATGTCGCCGGTGCTTGAGTGTGCGGCGCCCACCGCTCCTGCCCAGAGGGGTCCACCGATGAGAAGCACCGGGTTCCGCCGTAGCCTTGCCGCGCTGAGCGTCTGCTCCCTCGCCCTGGCCGTCTCCGCCTGCGGGTCGGGCGGCGACGACTCGGCGAGCGGCAAGACCCGTATCACGGTCAACTGCATGCCGCCCAAGAGCGCCAAGGTCGACCGCCAGTTCTTCGAGCAGGACATCGCGTCCTTCGAGAAGGCCAACCCGGACATCGACGTCGTCGCGCACGACGCGTTCCCCTGCCAGGACCCGAAGACCTTCGACGCCAAGCTCGCCGGCGGGCAGATGGAGGACGTCTTCTACACGTACTTCACCGACGCAAAGCACGTCGTCGACATCAACCAGGCGGCCGATCTCACCCCGTACGTCAAGGAGTTGAAGAGCTACGGGACCATCCAGCAGCAGCTCCGCGACATCTACACCGTCGACGGCAAGATCTACGGCATCCCGCGCACCGGCTACTCGATGGGCCTGATCTACAACAAGGCGCTCTTCGAGAAGGCCGGCCTGGACCCCGACCAGCCCCCGGCCACCTGGGACGAGGTGCGCGCCGCCGCCAAGAAGATCGCCGCTCTCGGGAACGGCACGATCGGCTACGCCGACTACAGCGCCCAGAACCAGGGCGGTTGGCACTTCACCGCCGAGCTCTACTCGCAGGGCGGCGACGTCGTGAGCGCCGACGGCAAGAACGCCACCGTCGACACCCCCGAGGGCCGCGCCGTGCTCCAGACCCTGCACGACATGCGCTGGACGGACAACTCGATGGGCAGCAAGCAACTCCTCGTCATCAACGACGTCCAGCAGATGATGGGCTCCGGCAAGCTCGGCATGTACCTCTCCGCCCCGGACAACATCCCGATCCTGGTCAAGGAGAAGGGCGGCAACTACAAGGACCTCGCGCTCGCCCCCATGCCCGGCGGCCAGGGCACGCTCATCGGCGGCGACGGCTACATGTTCAACAAGAAGGCGAGCCCCGAGGAGATCCGCGCCGGGCTGGAGTGGCTGGACCACATGTTCCTCACGCCCGGCGACGGCTTCCTCGGCGACTACGCCCGCGCCAAGAAGAACGACGCCCCCGTCGGACTGCCCGAACCCCGCCTGTTCACCGGCGCCGCCGACGCCAAGGACCAGCAGGTCAAGGAGGCCAACGCCAACGTCCCGGTGGAGAACTACCAGGCTTTCCTCGACGGCAACCAGAGCCTCGACATGAAGATCGAGCCGCCCAGCGCCCAGCAGATCTACTCCGTCCTGGACGGCGTCGTCTCCTCCGTCCTCACCAAGAAGGACGCCGACATCGACCAGCTCCTGAAGGACGCCTCCGGGAAGATCGACGGCATCCTGGCCCGAGGCTGACGGGCCATGACCAGGACGGCTCAGCGACGGACCGTCGCGAAGGTCGCGGTCCGCCCGATGCAGGCGCCGCCCCCGGCAGGGGACCGGAGGCGGCGCCGCCTCGCCGACCAGGCCCGCGCGTACGGCTTCCTCGTCGGCGGCCTCGTCTGCTTCGCCCTGTTCTCCTGGTACCCGGCGATCCGCGCGGTCGTGATCGCCTTCCAGAAGTACACGCCCGGCAGCGACCCCGAGTGGGTCGGCACCGCCAACTTCACCCGCGTCTTCGCCGACCCGGAGTTCGCCGCCGCCTGGCGCAACACCCTCACCTTCACGCTGCTCGCGCTGCTGATCGGCTTCGCGATCCCCTTCGTACTCGCCCTGGTCCTCAATGAGTTGCGGCACGCCAAGGCGTTCTTCCGCGTCGTGGTCTATCTGCCGGTGATGATCCCGCCGGTGGTCAGCGCCCTGCTGTGGAAGTGGTTCTACGACCCGGGGACCGGCCTCGCCAACGAGGCGCTGCGCTTCCTGCACCTGCCCACCTCGAACTGGTCCAACGGCGCCGACACCGCACTCCTCTCCCTGGTCATCGTCGCCACCTGGGCCAACATGGGCGGCACCGTCCTCATCTACCTCGCGGCGCTCCAGTCCATCCCGGGCGAGCTGTACGAGGCGGCGGAACTCGACGGTGCCAACCTCCTCCAGCGCATCCGCCACGTCACGATCCCGCAGACCCGCTTCGTGATCCTGATGCTGATGCTCCTTCAGATCATCGCCACGATGCAGGTCTTCACCGAGCCGTTCGTGATCACGGGCGGCGGCCCGGAGAACGCCACGGTGACCGTGCTGTACCTGATCTACAAGTACGCCTTCCTCTACAACGACTTCGGTGGCGCCTGCGCCCTCAGCGTCCTGCTCCTCGCGCTCCTCGGTGCCTTCTCCGCCGTATATCTGCGACTGACCCGCACCGAAGGGGACGACGCATGACCACCCGGACCCTCGTCTCGCCGGCGACGCTGGCGCGCCCGCGCGGCAAGGCCGCCTACTGGTCCGTCTTCACCGGCACCGTCCTGCTGTTCACGCTCGCCTTCCTCTTCCCCGTGTACTGGATGGTGACGGGCGCGGTGAAGTCACCGGACGAGGTGGCGCGGACCCCGCCCACGGTCGTACCCGAGCAGTGGCATCTCAGCGGCTACACCGACGCCTGGGACCTGATGCAGCTGCCGACGCACCTGTGGAACACGGTCGTCCAGGCCACCGGCGCCTGGCTGTTCCAGATCGTGTTCTGCACGGCCGCCGCCTACGCGCTGTCCAGGCTGCGGCCCGTATTCGGCAAGGTGCTCCTCGGCGGCATCCTCGCCACCCTGATGGTCCCGGCCCAGGCGCTGGTCGTGCCGAAGTACCTGACCGTGGCTGACCTGGGGCTGCTCAACGATCCGCTCGCCATCTGGCTGCCGGCCGTCGCCAACGCCTTCAACCTCTATCTGCTGAAGCGGTTCTTCGACCAGCTCCCGCGCGATGTCCTGGAGGCCGCCGAGATCGACGGCGCCGGAAGGCTGCGCACCCTGTGGTCGATCGTGCTGCCGATGTCCCGGCCGGTCCTCGGCGTGGTCTCGATCTTCGCGCTGGTGGCCGTGTGGCAGGACTTCCTGTGGCCGCTGATGGTCTTCTCCGACACCGACAAACAGCCGATCAGTGTGGCGCTCGTCCAGCTGTCGCAGAACATCCCGCTGACCGTGCTCATCGCCGCGATGGTGATCGCCAGCATCCCCATGGTCGCGATGTTCCTGGTCTTCCAGCGGCACATCATCGCCGGGATCGGCGCGGGCAGCACCAAGGGCTGACGCCTCCTCTCCCGGACTCCCGGACGCCCTCCTCCTTCCGACAGAAAGGGCCGCACCGTGGCACAGTCCCGTCCTGCCGCCGCACAGTGGTGGCGCTCCGCCGTCATCTACCAGGTCTACGTCCGCAGCTTCGCGGACGGCGACGGCGACGGCACCGGCGACCTCGCGGGCGTCCGCGCCCGGCTGCCGTATCTCGCCGAACTCGGCGTGGACGCCCTGTGGTTCACGCCCTGGTACGTCTCACCGCTGAAGGACGGCGGATACGACGTCGCCGACTACCGCGCGATCGACCCGGCCTTCGGCACTCTCGCCGAGGCGGAGAAACTCATCGCCGAGGCACGTGAGCTGGGCATCCGCACCATCGTCGACATCGTGCCCAACCACGTCTCCGACCAGCACCCGTGGTTCCGGGCCGCGCTCGCCGCCGGACCCGGCAGCCCGGAGCGCGAGCTGTTCCACTTCCGGCCCGGACGCGGCCCGGACGGGGAACTCCCGCCGGGCGACTGGCCTTCGCAGTTCGTCGGCTCCACCGAGCCGGTGTGGACCCGGCTGCCGGACGGGGAGTGGTATCTCCACCTGTTCACGCCCGAGCAGCCCGACCTCAACTGGGCCCACCCCGCCGTCCGCCAGGAACACGAGGACATCCTGCGCTTCTGGTTCGAGCGGGGCGTGGCAGGCGTCCGTATCGACTCGGCCGCGCTGCTCGCCAAGGACCCCGCGCTGGCCGATCTCGCCGACGCGCCCGACCCGCACCCCTTCGTCGACCGCGACGAACTCCACGACATCTACCGCTCCTGGCGGGCCGTCGCCGACGACTACGACGGCGTCTTCGTCGGCGAGGTCTGGCTCCCCGACCCCGAGCGCTTCGCCCGCTATCTGCGCCCGGACGAGCTGCACACCGCCTTCAACTTCGCGTTCCTGTCCTGCCCCTGGGACGCCGGGCGGCTGCGGGCGTCGATCGACACGACCCTCGCCGAGCACGCGCCCGTCGGCGCCCCCGCCACCTGGGTCCTGTGCAACCACGACGTGACGCGCACGGTGACCCGCTACGGCCGTGCGGACACCGGATTCGACTTCGCGGCCAAGGCCTTCGGCACCCCGACCGACCTCGCGCTCGGCACCCGACGCGCGCGGGCGGCCGCGCTGCTCTCGCTCGCCCTGCCGGGCGCCGTCTACGTCTACCAGGGCGAGGAACTCGGCCTGCCCGAGGCCGACCTCCCCCTCGACCGCATCCAGGACCCGATGCACGCCCGCTCCGGCGGCACCGACCCGGGCCGGGACGGCTGCCGGGTGCCGTTGCCCTGGGCGGCCGAGGCCCCGCACGCCGGCTTCGGCTCACACGAGGAGCCGTGGCTTCCGCTGCCCGCCGACTGGGCCGCGTACGCCGCCGACCGGCAGGCAGCCGACCCCGGCTCGATGCTCGCCCTCTACCGCCGGGCCATCGCGCTCCGCCCGGAGTTCGGCGAGGGCCCCCTCAGCTGGCTGCCCGCGCCCGAGGGCGTGCTCTCCTTCACCCGCGCGCCGGGCGTGACCTGCCTGGTCAATCTGGCGGACACGCCCGCCGACCTGCCCGACCACACCGAACTCCTCCTCGCCAGCGGCCCGTTGGACACGGGCGGGCGGCTGCCGAAGGACACCGCGGTCTGGCTGCGCGCCTGAGACCGCGGACCGCTATCCCCGTACCCCCACCACGAAGGGATCAGCACATGCAGTACACGCGCAGATATGTCAGGATCATGCCAACAGCGGTGACGGTCGCCCTCGCCGCCGGCCTGCTCACCACGACGGCGCCCACCGCCCACGCGGCCGCCGGCGCCACCCTCCCGTTCACCTCGGTCGAGGCCGAGTCCGCCACCACGACCGGCACGAAGATCGGCCCCGACTACACGCAGGGCACCCTCGCGTCGGAGGCCTCAGGGCGCCAGGCCGTACGCCTCAACTCAGGCCAGCGGGTCGAGTTCACCGCGCCGAGCGCGGCCAACGCCCTCAACGTCGCCTACAGCGTCCCGGACGGCCAGACCGGCTCGCTGAACGTGTACGTCAACGGCACCAAGCTCGCGAAGACCATCGCCGTCACCGCCAAGTACTCGTACGTCGACACCGGCTGGATCCCGGGCGCCAAGACCCACCACTTCTACGACAACGCCCGCCTGTT
Source organism: Streptomyces sp. UW30 (assembly GCF_008042075.1). Lineage (GTDB taxonomy): Bacteria > Actinomycetota > Actinomycetes > Streptomycetales > Streptomycetaceae > Streptomyces. The sequence continues at coordinate 64,671 of NZ_RDBN01000001.1, forward strand.
GCTCGGGCAGAACATCCAGGCCGGCGACAAGGTGGCCCTGGAGGCGGCGAGCACTCAAGTCACCGTCGACGTCGCCGACTTCGAGCAGGTCGCGGGGGCGGCGAGCCAGCCCGCCGGGTCGGTGTCGGTGACGTCCAAGGGGGCCGACCCCACCGGCCAGGGCGACTCCACGCAGGCCTTCCGGGACGCCATCGCCTCGGCGCAGGGCGGGGTCGTGTGGATCCCGCCGGGTGAGTACCGGCTCACGTCCTCCCTCAGCGGGGTACAGAACGTCACCCTCCAGGGCGCGGGCAGCTGGCACTCGATCGTGCGCACCTCGCGCTTCATCGACCAGTCGAGCTCCTCCGGAGGCGTCCACATCAAGGACTTCGCCGTCATCGGCGAGGTCACCGAGCGCGTCGACTCCAATCCCGACAACTTCGTCAACGGCTCGCTGGGGCCGAACAGTTCCGTCTCCGGCATGTGGCTCCAGCACCTCAAGGTCGGCCTCTGGCTGATGGGCAACAACGACAACCTGGTCGTCGAGAACAACCGCTTCCTCGACATGACCGCCGACGGGCTCAACCTCAACGGCAACGCGCGCGGGGTGAAGGTCCGGGGCAACTTCCTGCGCAACCAGGGCGACGACGCGCTCGCCATGTGGTCGCTGTACGCGCCCGACACCAACAGCAGCTTCGAGAACAACACGATCACGCAGCCGAACCTGGCCAACGGCATCGCGATCTACGGCGGCACCGACATCACCGTCAGGAACAACCTGGTCTCCGACACCAACGCCCTCGGCAGTGGTATCGCGATCTCCAACCAGAAGTTCCTGGACCCCTTCCACCCGCTGTCCGGCACCATCACGGTCGACGGCAACACGCTGGTGCGCACCGGCGCGATGAACCCCAACTGGAACCACCCGATGGGCGCGCTGCGGGTCGACTCCTACGACAGCGCCATCGAGGCGCAGGTGAAGATCACCAACACGACCGTCACCGACAGCCCGTACAGCGCCTTCGAGTTCGTATCGGGCAGCGGGCGCGGCTTCGCGGCGAAGAACATCACCGTCGACGGCGCCACCGTCCGCAACGCCGGCACCGTCGTCGTCCAGGCCGAAGCGCAGGGCGCCGCCACCTTCCGCAACGTGACCGCCACCGGCGTCGGCGCAGCCGGCATCTACAACTGCCCCTACCCCACCAACTCCGGCACCTTCACCCTCACCGACGGCGGTGGCAACTCCGGCTGGAGCAGCACCTGGTCCGACTGCTCGACCTGGCCGCAGCCGGGCCAGGGCAACCCCGACCCCGACCCGGCCCGCAACCTCGCCAAGGGCCGCCCGGCCACCGCCACCGGCTCGCAGGACGTCTACACGCCCGGCAAGGCGGTCGACGGCGACGCGAACAGCTACTGGGAGTCCGCCAACAACGCCTTCCCGCAGTCCCTCACGGTCGACCTCGGCTCGTCCGAGGCGGTGCGCCGACTGGTGCTGAAGCTGCCGCCGTCCGCGGCCTGGGGCGCGCGCACCCAGACCGTTGCGGTTCTCGGCAGCACGGACGGCTCGAACTTCTCGACGGTGGTCGGCGCCACCGGCTACCGCTTCGACCCGGCCACCGGCAACACGGTCACCGTCGCCCTGCCCGGCAGCACCAACCTGCGCTACGTGCGGCTGTCGGTCAGTGCCAACACCGGCTGGCCGGCGGGTCAGTTCAGTGAGGTGGAGGCGTATCTGACTTCGTGACCGCGTCCTTGGGAACCCCGCGCTTCGCCGCCTGGATCTGCTCGTACACATGGGTGCGCAGCTCGGCGAAGCGCGGGTCCACGCGGGTGTGCAACTGGTCGCGCTCTGCGGGCAGATCGACCTTCAGCTGCTCCCGTACGACGGTGGGGGACGCGGACAGCACGATCACCCGCTCGCCCAGGTACACGGCCTCGTCGATGTCATGGGTGACGAACAGGATGGTGATGCCGCGCTCCCGCCACAGCCCCCGGACCAGGTCCTCCAGATCGGCCCGCGTCTGCGCGTCCACCGCCGCGAACGGCTCGTCCATCAGCAGCACCCGGGGCTCGTAGGCCAGCGCCCGGGCGATGGCGACACGCTGCTGCATACCGCCGGACAGCTGCCACGGATACGCCCCCACGGCGTCCGCCAGCCCCACCGACACCAGCGCGTCCCGCACCAGCTCCCGGCGTCGGGCCCTGCCCAAACCCTTCTGCTTCAGCGGCAGTTCGACGTTCTCGCCGACCCGCATCCAGGGGAACAGGCTGCGCCCGTACTCCTGGAACACGAACGCCATCCCGGGCGGCGGTCCGCTCACCCTCCGCCCCTCCAGGAGCACCTCACCGCCGGTCGGCGTGAGCAGCCCGCCCATGCACTTCAGCAGGGTCGTCTTGCCGCAGCCCGACGGCCCGACGAGACATACGAGTTCCCCGGCGTCGACGGTGAAGGTGAGGTCGCGGACCGCCTCCACACGCCGCCCGGAACCCTCGTAGACCTTCTTCAGACCGCGTACGTCGAGCATGACCCGCCCCTTCACGGTGTTCACTCAGGACCGCCGGGTGCTCGCGCGCAGACCGTGGTACCAGCCGAGCACCCGGCGCTCGACCAGCTGGAACACGACGGAGAGCAGGAAACCGAGCAGACCGAGGACGAGGATCCCGGTCCACATGTCGGGGATGGCGAAGCTGCGCTGGAACTGGACGACGGTGAAGCCGATGCCGTTGTTGGCGGCGAACATCTCGCTGATGACCATCAGGATGATGCCGATCGAGAGCGCCTGGCGCAGCCCGGCGAAGATCTGCGGGCTCGCGGAGGGCAGCACCAGATGGCGCAGCCGGGCGATGCCCGTGACGCCGTACGAGCGGGCGGTCTCCAGCATCACCGAGTCGACCGCGCGCACACCCTCCACGGTGTTGAGCAGGACGGGCCAGACGCAGCCGCTCGCGATCACGACGATCTTCATGGTGTCGCCGATGCCCGCGAACAGCATGATGACCGGCACCAGCACGGGCGGCGGCACCGCCCGCAGGAACTCCAGGACGGGTTCGCACACCGCGCGCACCGCGCGGTAGGAGCCGATGACCGTGCCCAGCGCGACGCCGACCACGGCCGCCGTCGCAAAGCCCGCGAGCAGCCGCAGGAGGCTCGGCACGACGTCCGTCCGCAGCCGCTCGGCCGTCCAGACGTCCGGGAACGTGTCGAGGATCGTGCGCAGCGGCGGCCAGAAGGGGTCCGTGCTGCCGGCCGACGCCGCCCACCACACGGCGACCAGCACCACGGGCAGCGCGACGACGAAGAGCAGCCGCAGCAGCAGGTGCCCGATCACACCGCCACCTCCCCGCGCACCGACTGGTGCCAGGCCAGCGCCCACCGCTCCACCGTGCGCGCGCCGACGTTGATGAGCAGCCCGAGCACCCCCGCGACGACGATGAGCGCGTACATCTCCGGCACCGCCTGCGAGGTCTGCGCCACCGCGATCTGCTGCCCCAACCCCGGTGCGCCGATGACGAGTTCGGCGGTGATCGCGAGGATCAGCGCCACCGCGGCGGCCAGCCGCACACCGGTCATCACGTACGGCAGGGCGGTCGGCCACAGCACATGGCGGATCCGCGCCCAGGTGCCGAGACCGTACGAACGTGCCGTCTCCTCGGCGACCGGGTCGACGTCCTGGACGCCGTACAGGGTCTGGATGAGCACCTGCCAGAAGGACGCGTACACCACCAGCAGGAGCACTGACCGCAGCTCGGTGCCGTAGAGGAGCACCGCCAGCGGGATCAGCGCCACCGACGGGATCGGGCGCAGGAACTCGATCGTCGAGGCGGTCGCCGCGCGCAGGTACGGCACGACGGAGACGACGACGCCCGCGACGACACCCGCGCAGACCGCGATGGCGAGGCCCAGCGCCCAGCCGGTGAGGGTGTCGCCGAGGGCGTGCCAGAAGGCGGCGTCGGAGAGTTCGTCCCCGAGGGCCGCGGCGATCCGGCTGGTCGGCGGGAAGTACGCCTCCTTGACCAGGCCGAGCCGCGGCACCGCCTCGCCCAGGGCGAGGAAGGCCGCGAGCCCGGCCGCACCGAGTGCGACGTTCGCGCCTCTCACGGCAGCAGCGAGTCCAGGTCGGGCGTCTTCTTGAACAGTCCGTCCTCCTCGCCGAGCTTCATGAGGGCCTCGATGGAGGCGCGGTTCGGCTCGGCCGGCCACTTCGGCAGGATCACCTGGTCCAGCACCGACTCCGGGATCTTGGTGTACGTGGTGACGATCTGCCGGGCCTCGTCCGGGTGGGCCTCGGCGTAGGCGAGGGACTCGGCGGTGGCGTCCTGGAACTTCTTGACCACGTCCGGGTGTTGCTGCGCGTACTGCGTCGACGTGAAGTACATCGCGACGGTGAGCTCGGGGGCGATGTCGATCAACGGCGAGGCGATCTCCCGGCCGCCCTGGCTGCGGATGGTGGCGGTCGCCGGTTCGACCACGCACGCGGCGTCGATCTGACCCTGGTCGAGAGCGGCGGGCATCTGGTCGAAGGCCATCTCGACGAGCTGCACCTTGTCCGGGTCACCGCCCGCTTCGCGCACCGCCTGCCTGACGGCGGTCTCGTTGATGTTCTTCAGCGTGTTGATGGCGACCTTCTTGCCCTCCAGGTCCTTCGCCGACTTGACGGGGCTGTCCTTCTTGACCATCAGGCCGTTGAAGTCCTTGCCCCGCACCCCGGTCGACGCGATGCCGTTGGCGACGGCCTTCACGGGAACGCCGTTGCTCTGGGCCACCATCAGGGACGTCACATTGCTGAAGCCGAACTGGAACTGACCGCTCGTCACACCCGGCACGATCGCCGCACCGCCCTGAGCGGTGGTGAACTCCAGCTTCAGGCCCTGCTTTTCGAACAAGCCCTTCTTCTGGCCGAGATACAGCGGCGCGACATCGACGATCGGAATCAGCCCGAGCTTGACGGTGGTGACGCCGCCGGACGACGCTCCCGCGTCCGGCGAACCGTCGTCGGACGAGCCACAGGCCGTCCCGACGAGCAGCAGGGCGCCGGCGGCGAGACCGGCGGACAGACGACGCATGGCTCCTCCTGTACAGACAACGGTGCAACGGTGTTCCGACAGGTTGTGCGCAACGCGCACAGTAGTGCGCGGGGTTGCTCAGCGGGAAGGTAGAAGCCTCAAACGCATCCGGTCAATGGGTTCACCAAGGTTCGCCGACAACATTGTTGACACTTCTGGAGGTGGCGATGTCCGCCGAAGCCCGCGCACCGCACTTCGTGAGGTCCTTCGAGCGCGGCCTGGCCGTCATCCGCTGCTTCGACGCCGACCATCCCGCCCGCACGCTCAGCGACGTCGCCCACACCTGCGACCTGACCCGCGCCGCCGCGCGCCGCCTGCTGCTGACCCTCGCCGACCTCGGCTACGTCCACCAGGACGGCCGCCTCTTCCGGCTCACCCCGCGCGTACTGGAACTCGGCTACTCCTACCTCGCCGGCTACACGCTGCCCCAGATCGCCGAGCCGCATCTGGAGCAACTCGTCGCGCAGGTGAGGGAGTCGTCGTCGCTGTGCGTCCTCGACGGCGACGACATCGTGTACGTCGCCCGGGTCGCGACGCGCCGCATCATGACGGCGTCCATCACCGTGGGCACCCGTTTCCCGGCGTATGTGACATCGGTGGGCAGGGTGATCCTGGCCCACCTGCCTCAGGAGGAGGCCGAAGTCCTTCTGGAACGGGCCGAGTTGAAGCCCCTGACCGCCCGCACCCTCACCACTGCGGACGCCCTGCGGGCGGAGCTGCGCCGCGTCCGACGGCAGGGTTACGCCGTCGTCGACCAGGAGTTGGAGGAGGGGCTGCGGTCGGTCGCCGCCCCGGTGCGGGATCGCGGCGGCGAGGTGGTGGCGGCCGTCAATATCGCCGTGCACGCCGGCCGCAACTCGATGGACTCCGTACGCCGCGACCTGCTGCCGCACCTGCTGGCGACGGTCGGCGGCATCGAGGCCGACCTGCGGATCACAGATCCAGGACCAGCCGCTGCCCCCGGCACCGGGACACACAGATCATCATCGTCTCGCCGCACTCCTGCTCCTGGCGAGTGAGCACGGAGTCCCGGTGGTCCGGGGCCCCGTCGAGGACGTCGGTCTCGCAGGTCCCACAGGTGCCCTCGGTGCAGGAGTAGAGCACCTCGATGCCGGCGGCCCGGACGGTGTCCAGCACGGAGTCGCTCGGCGTGACCGTCAGGGTCAACCCGCTCCGCGCCAGCTCGACCTCGAACTCCGTGTTCTCGTCGCCCTCTTGCTCCTTCGGTGCGAACCGCTCCACGTGCAGCAGCCCGGCCGGGCACCGCTCCTCCACCGCGTCCAGCAGGGGACCGGGCCCGCAGCAGTAGACGAGCGTGCCGTCGGGCACCTCATCCAGCACCGAGGCGAGGTCCAGCAGTCCCGACTCGTCCTGCGGAGCGATCGCGACCCGATTGCCGTATCGCCCCAACTCCCCGGTGAACGCCATCGATTGACGGGTGCGCCCGCCGTACAGCAGCGTCCACTCGGCACCCGCCGCCTCGGCCGCGGCGAGCATCGGCAGGATCGGGGTGATGCCGATGCCACCGGCGATGAAGCGGTAGCGGGGAGAGGGCTCCAGCCGGAAGTGATTGCGCGGGCCGCGCACCCGGACCTTGTCGCCCTGCCCCAACTGCTCGTGCACACGGGCGGATCCGCCGCGCCCGTCCGGCTCCCGAAGCACGGCGATCCGCCACTGAGTCCGGTCTGCCGGATCGCCGCACAGCGAGTACTGGCGCTCCAGCTCCGGCCCGAGCAGGACGTCGATGTGGGCGCCGGGTTCCCAGGCGGGGAGCTGCTCGCCCAGCGGGTGGCGCAGGGTGAGGGCGAGGATGCCGTCGGCCGCGAACTCCCGGCGCTGGACGACGAGTTCGGCTTCGTACACGTCGCTCATGAACTGTTCCCTTGTGGCTCGCGTCCTTGCGGCTGGTGTCCCTGGGGCCGGCGTCCCTGGGGGTGGTGTCCCTGGGGGTGGGCGAGCATCCACTCCCACATCTCCACCGGGTCCTGCGCGGTGTGCTCGCGGCCGCAGTGGCAGGTGCCGTGCAGGACGTCGGTGCCCGGCAGCCAGTCGATGCGGTAGATCTCGCCGGTGGGACCGGCGCTCACAGGACCTTCTCCACGGGCTTGTCGCCCTCCTCGACCAGACGGGCGAGGATACGGCGGGCGGCCAGGCCGCCGGTGTCGATGTTGATGCTCAGCTCCTGGTAGCCGTGGCGCTCGGTGCCGAGGGTCTTCTGGAGCAGGTTGAGAGCGGTGACGTCCTGCATGACGACCGTGTGGTTGTTGCCACGCAGGAACTCGGTGACCTCGTCGTCGTCCGTCGCCCAGTCCCGCGAGACCGCCCAGAAGTCGTACACCTTGCCGTCGCCGGACGGAGTGATGGCGTAGGTGACCTCGGTGTGGAAGCCGCCGGGGTCGCTGCCGTCCGGCTCGGGCACCACGCCGACGGGCGCGACGCGGCTGTGCAGCAGATACAGACAGGGGGCGTGGTACTCGATGTCCTGCCAGCGGGTGATCCGGCCCTCGATACCGGTCGACCTGGCGTAGAACGGCGGGCACTCGGCGTCGTCCATGTGCCGGCTCACCCGGACGATCCCGGCGCCCTCGTCGACCTCGGTGGTGATCGGCGTCTCGGCGACCTCGGGGGTGCCGATGTAGCCGCCGTGGAGGTAGGTCTCGTGGGAGAGGTCGAGCAGGTTGTCGACGAGGAGGCCGTAGTCGCAGTCGATGGGCTCCATCCCGCGGACGGTGACCCAGCCGGGGGAGTCGAGGTGCCTGGCCCGCGGGATGCTCTGCGGGTCGGCGAGCGCCGGGTCGCCGATCCACACCCAGATCAGGGAGTCCTGCTCTACGACCGGGTACGAGGCCACGCGCGCCGTCCGCGGGACGCGTTTTTGCCCCGGCACGTACACGCACGTACCGGTCGTGTCGTACGTGAACCCGTGGTACCCGCACACGATCCGGTCACCGTCGAGCCGGGTCGGCGCCTCGGAGAGCGGGTAGCGCCGGTGCACACAGCGGTCGTGCAGCACGACGGGTGTCCCCTCCTCCTCGGTGCGGTAGAGGACGAGGGTCTCCCCGAGAACGGTCCGACCGAGCAACTCCCGCCCGACCTCGTGGCTGTAGGCGGCGACGTACCACTGGTTCTTGGCGAAGGCGGTGGAGTGAGGCATGGGCGGTCCCGTCCCTGTCGGCGGGGCGCCCTCGCCCCGCGTGCCGTGGTTGGACTTAGCGTCCTGACGGCCGCGGTCACTGCGCAAGGCGGCTTCTGCCAGACGGAAGGCATTGGCGCGGACGTTCGAGGGCGGCTTGGTCGGGGCCCTTTGCCGGTCAGGGCGTTGCCCCCTTCTACCTGGCATTCCTGGGACTTCCCGTGGGCGTATGCACTCGTTGTGCACCGCTTCCTGGAATGCCAGTCGCAGGCGTGGGCACTTCCCGAACAACGAGCCAGTGCTTCGGGTGCGGTCAGGTAGGCCTCGTGCGCATGACCGGGGATCTGGACGAGGCGGCTGTTCGGCAGCGCATCATCAAGGTGCCGGGAGATGCCGAGCAGGACGGGCGGGCTGAGCTCCCCGGTGACGAGGAGCGTCGGGGTCGTGAGGCCGGTGAATCGGCCGAGGTCGTCGCCGAAGGCGTCGATGGCCTGGACCTCCCGCGCCCAGGTCGGCGTCATCGACGCGCGCCAGGACCACACGGGGCTGCGGCGGAACTCATCGATCGCCTCCTCCGGCATCTGCAGGAAGTTGCGCGTGCCCAGTGTGAGCGCACGGTCCAGGTCGCCCTTGGCCACGGCCTCTTCGAAGGGTGCGATGGCATCCCCTCCGATGGGACCGTGCGGCGGTACCGGCGGCTCGTAGAGGACGAAGGCCGCGGGGAGCCGGTGCAGGGCGAGGCCCAGGGGCACGAGCCCGCCGTAGGAGTGGCCCAGCAGGATCGGGTCCGGGCCGGCCAGGTCGAGGACGGCGGCGATGTCCTCCTGTTCGCGCTGGATGCTGTGGTTGGGGGTGTCACCGCTGGGCCCGTGGCCGCGGCGGTCGACCGCGTAGGTCGTCAGGTGCGGTGCGAGGACATCGGCCAGCGGCTGCCAGTCCTGGGCCGCGTTCAGGGCTCCGGGGAGACCACGAGGGGGCGTCCCCGGCCGGTGACGGTGACGGCGATGCCGAGTCGCCTGTTCGAGGGCAGGCCAGGGGCGGTTCCTCCGACGGGCGGCCGGTGGGGAGGCGTGCCCTTTCCGGAAGGCGCGACAGGGCCGGCGGGCGGCGAGGCAACGGCGGCGGCCATGGCATCGGCGAAGTACCCAGCCTGCAGTGTCGATCAGGATGGAGACCATAACATCGAATCGATGTACGCATCGATTCGATGTAGTCGTGCGATGATGGAGCCGTGCTGGAACTAGCGATCCTGGGCTTCCTGGCCGAGGGACACCTGCCGGGACACGAGTTGCGCCGCCGCGTCTCGCAGCTGACCGGCTATACGCGGCCGGTCAGCGACGGCAGCCTCTACCCGGCGATCAACCGCCTCGCGAAGGCGGGTCTGCTGGAGCGGCGCGCCGACCCGGCGGCAGGTGCCGCGAGGTATGTGCTGAGCCTGACCGAGGCCGGGCGCACAGAGTTGCTCGGACGCCTACGCAAGCCGGCCGATCACGAGATCACCGACTTCACCCGGTTCTTCACCATCCTGGCCTTCCTCTCCCAGCTGCCCGACGTCGTCGAGCAGCACGCGGTGCTTCGCAGGCGGCTGGAGTTCCTGGAGGAGCCGGCGAGCTTCTTCTACGACGGCGAGAGGCCGCTGCGCGCGGAGGGGGTCGCCGATCCCTACCGGCGCGGCATGCTGCTCACCGCCCGTGCCATCAGCACGGCCGAACGTGCCTGGCTGCGCGAGGTCCTTGGCGAGGAGCCGCGCGCGCCCTTCACAGCGCGCACCGACAACGATCCCCCTAGGCTCGAAGAACCCGCGAGCTGACCGGCCCCGGAGGTAACTGCCCATGCTTGCGTCCTGGTACGACGAACAGGGCCCCGCCGCCGACGTCCTGCGCGTCGGCGAACTGCCCGATTCTCAGCCCGGCCCCGGCGAGGTCCGCGTCCGTGTGACCCTCTCGGGCGTCAACCCCGGCGACACCAAGAAGCGGCGCGGCTGGCTCGGCTCGTCCATGCCCTACCCGCGGGTGATCCCGCACAGCGACGCCGCCGGCGTCATCGACGCGGTCGGCAACGGGGTCGACGAACGCCGCCTCGGGCAGCGGGTCTGGGTGTACGGCGCCCAGTCCTACCGTCCGTTCGGCACCGCCGCCCAGTACACCGTCGTACCCGACAGTCAGGCCGTGGCCCTGCCCGACCACGTGGGTGACGAACTCGGCGCGAGCCTGGGCATCCCCGGGATCACCGCCCACCGCACCGTCTTCGCCGACGGGCCGGTCGAGGGAAAGCTCGTGCTCGTGCACGGCGTGCTCGGTGGAGTAGGTTCCCTGGCGGCCCAGCTCGCCCGCTGGGCAGGCGCCACCGTGCTCGCCACCGTCCGCCGTGGTGCGGACCTCGACCGCGTCGACCCGGCCGTCGTATCCCACGCCGTCGCCCTGGACCAGGAGGACCCGGCGGCGGCGATCCGCGCGTACGCACCCCAGGGCGTCGACCGGATCATCGAGGTGGCCCTGTCGGACAACGCCGACCTCGACAACGCCGTCGCCGCGAACAACGCCGTGATCGCGGCCTACGCCACTCGCGCCGACCGCACCGAGATTCCGTTCTGGCCTCTGCTGTTCAACAACGTCACCCTGCGGCTGCTCGGCAGCGACGACTTCCCGGCCGAGGCCAGAAGCCAGGCCACTCGCGACCTGACCTCCGCAGCCGCTGTCGGCGCTCTCAGCGTTGATGTCGGCGACCGCTACTCGCTGGAGGACATCGCCAAGGCCCACGACCGTGTCGACGTGGGAGGCCGTGGCCGCGTCCTGCTCACCATCCCTCAATGACGCAGAGTCGGAACACTGCCTCCGGGGCGATGACCGGTGATACCGAGGTGCAGGCGACAGCGGCCGATGGTTGACGGTGCGCGAGACCAAGCGCGCGCCCGTAGGCAGTGGTCCTGAGATGTCGCAGGTCACGGGGGGCGTCGCAGCGGTGCGGACCCGGGGCAGAGGTCGGCAGGGTGGCGTGGGCACGCCGGGCTGTCGTACGGCCTTCTGAGCGTGCCGCGGTCGGGACCACCGTGTCGCTCTCCCCCGTCGACTTGATGGGCGATGCGGTGGATTCGCAGATCCGGCAGTACGTCGGCGCGTAGCCGCAGATGCCGACCGGCGGACTGATCGTCAGGTGCCTGCTGCGGACCTCGAAGTTGGTCAGTGAGCGGTGAAGCCGCCGTCGACCGGAAGAGCGACGCCGATCACGAGGCTGGCGCCCGGGCCGCACAGCCAGAGAACGGCTGCGGCGATTTCGTCCGCGCGCCCCAGCCTTCCGATCGACTGCTCTTTCATGATCTCTGCCATGGCGTCGGCCTGGTTCTCGACCATGTCGGCGGCCATGGGCGTGTCGATCACGCCGTGCTTGGAGGCGTGGTAGGCGGCACGTTGTGGCATGCCCAAGAGCCCTCCCGGCGAAGAGCAGTTGACGATGACACCGCTGCCTTGTGTGCGCATCTGACGCAGTTCGTCCTTCATGCTGGCCCAGATGCCGCGCAGGTTGACCGCGTTCACGTGGTCGAAGTTCTCGGCGGGCTCGTCGGCCGCGTCACTGGGCGGTGCCTGCACACCGGCATTGTTGAACGCCATGTCCAAACGGCCGAACGTGGCGACAGCCCGGTCCACCATCGCGGCCGTCTGACCTTCGTCTGTGACGTCGCAGGTGACGCCGATCGCCTGGTGGCCGGCCGAGGTCAATTCCGGCCTCCACGGCATGCTTGTCGACGTCCGCGAGAACAACGGCGGCACCGGCTGCGGCGAAAGCCTGGGCCGCTGCGAGCCCCATGCCAGATGCCGCGCCGGTGACGAGCGCCACCTTGTTCGCGAAGTCGTAGGTCGGGTTCATGGTGTGCGTAGCTCCCAACGTCGGTCGGCGTGGCACCAATCGGTCAGAGAAGTGATCACGCCGACGTACGCCCACGTCGTCGTTTCGCGTGTGGGTGGCGTCGTGTGACAGGCCGCAGTTGGAGTCGGTTCCGGCATGGTGACGCACTCGGCAGGCCCAGCCCGCCGACTGCGAGGGGGCCGGATCAGCGGCGGGTGCTGTGGCGCGGGCCGCTGTACTCGTCGTCGGCCACATGCTCGAACCAGGTGCTTTCCGGGCCTGCGTCGGGGCCGGGGTTCTCCCAGAGGGCGAGGTGGGTCATGAAGTGGTCGGGGGCGGCGCCGTGCCAGTGCGCCTCGCCCGGTGGCGTGTAGATGACGTCGCTGGGTCGGACTTCGAGGATGTCGCCGCCGCGGGACTGGATCAGGGCGATGCCCTCGACGATGTACAGGGTCTGGCCCAGGCCGTGGCTGTGCCAGGCGGTACGGGCACCGGGCGCAAATCTGACCATGTTCGCCCGCGCCCGCGAGGGCTCCTGACCCTGGTAGATGACGTCGAACCAGACATCACCAGTGAACATGTCCGCCGGGCCTTTGGCGGACGGTGGCTGGTTGGGAATCTCCATCGTGCCTTCTTCGAAGAGTGCCGCTGCCGCTGTTCAGGCGGCAGCGTGACAGCCGGCCTTCCGGGGCTCTCAGGCGGTGGTGTCGTCGTGGGCGAGGTTGCCGCCGAGTTCGCGGGAGGCTTCGGCCTGGGCGAGGAGTTCGTTGGCCTTGGCCTTGACGCCTTCGATGGCGTCGGCGCCGGCGACGAAGCGCTGCAGGGGCTTGTCCTGGTCGGCGATGGCGAGCAGGGCGCGGGCGAGCTTGGCGGGGTCGCCGGTCTGCTGGCCGTTCATGCCCTTCCAGGCGGCGACGGTGGCGGTGGTGCGCTCGGCGTAGTCGTCGATGGTCGGCTCGGGCCAGATGGTGGAGCCGTCGACGAGCAACTCGGTGCGGAAGAAGCCGGGTTCCACGACCGTGGTGTGGATGTTGTACGGCTCGACGTCGTAGCGCAGCGACTCCATCCAGCCCTCGACGCCGAACTTCGATGCGGCGTAGGCGACGCAGAACTCCTGGCCGATGATTCCGGCGGAGGAGGAGAGGGTGATGACGTGGCCGGCGCGCTGCTTGCGCAGGACAGGCAGGACAGCGCGGGTGACGTTCATGGGCCCGAAGAGGTTGGTCTCGATCTGCTGGCGCATCTGGTCGGGCGTGATCTCTTCGAAGTAGCCGGCGAAGAAGTTCCCGGCGTTGTTGATGAGGACGTCGATGCGGCCGAAGCGGTCGACGGCTGCCTGGACGGCGGCCTCGGCGTCCTCCGGGCTGGTGACGTCGAGCTTGGTCACCAGCAGATTGTCCTGCGGTCCGCCGAGGGTCTTCTCGACCTCTTCGGGGCGCCGTCCGGTGGCGACGACCTGGTGGCCCGCCTTGAGGGCCTCGCGGGCGATGTCGGTGCCCAGACCGCGTCCGGCGCCGGTGACGAGAATGACCTTGCTCATGAGGGATTCCTTTCAGATGCCGAATCCGGCACCCGGAGTTGTGCGGTGATGAGATGCGCGCAGTCGCCGACGAGGCCAGGCCTCCCGGGCATCGGGACCGATCAGGTTGCGCAGAGGGGGCTGCCGATGTCCTGGCCGGTTTCTGCCGGCTACCTCATCGACTTTGACACCTTCACGCGTATCCGCAAAGGGAGAATTCCTTACCCGTATAAAAGGTTCCAGGTATAAATCCCTACCCCCCCAATGCCGGTCCATTCGGTGCCACACTGGCCGGTATGACTCGCAACGCGCATCTCAACGAGCTGGGCGAGTTCCTCAAGACCCGCCGGGCCGAACTGAGCCCCCGCACCGTGGGCCTGCCCGAGACGGGCGGCCTGAGGCGGGTCAAGGGACTGCGCCGTGAGGAAGTCGCTCAGCTCGCCGCCATCAGCACCGAGTACTACACGCGCCTTGAGCAGGGCCGCATCCAGGCATCGGGGCCGGTACTGTCCGCTCTGGCGCAGGTACTTCGTCTGGACGACGACCAGCGGGACTACCTCTTCGAACTCGCCGGCAAGGACCAGGCACGGCCTCGCCGCCGTGCCGTGCAGAAAGTGCAGCCGACGCTGCAGCGCCTCCTGGACAACCTGATCGACACCCCAGCTATTGTTCTGGGCCGCCGTACGGACATTCTCGCCTGGAATTCCCTGGCAGCCGCCCTGATGAGCGATTACGCGGAAATTCCGGAGAAGAAAAGGAACCACGCGCGGATTCTTTTCACCGACCCCGCGATGAGGACCCTGTACGCGGACTGGGAGGAGGTTGCGCACACCACCGTGGCGCAGCTGCGGATGCAGGCTGCCAAGTATCCCGACGATCCCCGGCTGGCCGCCCTCGTGGGAGAGCTCTCCGTGCRGGACCCGCACTTCCGCCGTTGGTGGGGTGACCACCACGTCGCCGCCCGCACGATGGGCACCAAGACTTTCCGCCACCCCGTGGCCGGCGAGCTGACTCTCGACTGGGACACCCTCACCGCCAGCATCGACGCTGAGCAGCAACTCGTCGTGCTGACCGCCGAACCCGGTACCCCTTCCCACGACGCGCTGCGCATCCTCGCCTCCTGGGCCACGAGCCAACAGCAGCCCGCACCCGACGCCGCCACCTGACCACACCAGTACCGGGCGACCCTGCGACGGCCACTGCAACGCGGCGCAGCCGTCATCACCGCCGGCGAGGCGCAGCCACCCGGACTGTCCTGCGGCAATGTCGTGTCCTGGCGCACCGTCGCGCCACTGACGTCTCGTGCGGTTCGTGCGCCCGACGGCCGGCCGTACGCCCGGGCCGTTGCTCGCCGCTGTGCCACTGCACCCCCCCAACCGATGAGGAACCACTCGTGAGCGCCCTGTTCACCGCCCTGATCCTGCGGTCACTCGAGATCCCCAACCGCGTCTGGACGTCCCCGATGTGCATGTACTCCGCCACCTCGGACGGGCCGGAGACTGGCGTGCCGACCGACTTTCAGAGCCCGACTCGGAGGCCGGGTTCAGCGGGGCGAGATGCGGACCGTCGCCGACTTCGGTCCCTCACCCTGCATGATCGGCACGGCCGAACTGCCCGGGTACTTCGCCTCGTAGGCGGCGTCCACAGCGGCGTCGACGTCGCTGCTGGCGGGTTCGAAGGTGACCTCGTAGAACTTACCGGCGATGCGTACGCGACCGGCTTTCTGGCTGATGGCCGCCTGATACCACTTCGACTGCCGTCCGTTGGCGGCTCGCACGTACACCTCGCCGTCGGCGACGAGCGCCCAGGTCTGGGTCGGGGTGCCGTAGGTGGTGCCGTCCTCGCGGAACGGGGAAACGAAGAGGTCAGTGTTCTCAGCGATCGCGCGGAGCTGTGTCTGGCTCCATGAGCTCATGATGGTCTTCTCTGAGGTGTGCGGGTCTGTTCTTCGGGGTGACTAGCGGCGTCGGCGGTCAGCGGTCGATGCTGGCCATGTTCGCCTCGTCGTGGCGCTCGCCCGCGGCCGGCGTGAGGTTGTTCAGGCGGTCGAGCTGAGCGGCGCTGAGCTCGATGCCGTCGGCGGCGGTGTTCTCTTCGACGCGGGCGACTCGTCGGGTGCCGGGGATGGGGGCGATGTCGTCGCCGTGGGTCAGCAGCCATGCCAGCGCGGTCTGGGCCGGCGTGGCTCCGATCTCGGCGCCGATGGCCTGTACTTCGTCGACGATGCGCAGGTTGCGCTGGAAGTTCTCACCGGTGAAACGCGGGTTGGTCTTGCGCCAGTCGTCATCGGGGAAATCGTCGACGGTGCGGATCTGCCCGGTCAGCAGACCGTGCCCGAGCGGCGAGTAGGGAACGAACCCGATACCCAGCTCGCGCAGCAGCGGGAGGATCTCGTCCTCGACGTCGCGGGTCCACAGTGAGTATTCGGTCTGCAGAGCGGCCACCGGATGCACGGCATGCGCCCGGCGGATCGTCTCGGGGCCGGCCTCGGACAGCCCGATGTGGCGCACCTTGCCCTCGGCGACCAGCTCGGCCAGCGCACCGACGGTCTCCTCGATGGGGGTATTCCGGTCGACGCGGTGCTGGTAGTAGAGGTCGATGTGGTCGGTGCCGAGCCGCTTGAGCGAGCCTTCGACCGCGGCCTTCACATTTCCGGGGCTGCTGTCGACGACGCCGGGGCCGCCACCGGCGTGGGAGACGAGACCGAACTTCGTCGCCACGACGACGTCGTCGCGCCGGCCCTTGATGGCCTCGCCCACGATTTCCTCACTGTGGAAGGGACCGTAGATCTCGGCTGTGTCGATGTGAGTGACTCCGAGGTCCAGCGCCCGGTGGATGGTGCGGATCGACTCGGTGTCATCGAGTCCCCCGCCCGTCGTGTAGGTGCCGGCCATGGTCATGGCTCCCAGGCCGATCCGAGAGACATCAAGTCCACCCAGAGAGATGTGCTTCATTACAGAACTCCGCTTCTCAGTTTCTTTGCGGGAAAACTCGGGCGGCTATTCCTGAGACGCTGCCGCCTCATTTCTGCCCGGTAGCGCATTCAGCGTCACATGCCCGGCAGGCCTCTGCAAAGGGGAGGGTTTCTTACCGGGAATGAATGTTCCAGGTAGAGATCTCTACCCCCCATCCGTGCTGTGCCGGAGCGGTTTCCGCAGTACCGTGACGCGCATGAGCAGGGACGCACACCTCAACGAGCTGGGGGATTTCCTCAAGGCCCGCCGTGCAGAGCTGAGCCCCCAGTCCATGGGGCTGCCCGACAACGGGAGCCTGCGCCGGGTCCCGGGCCTGCGCCGGGAGGAAGTGGCACTGCTGGCGGCGATCAGTACCGAGTACTACACCCGCCTGGAACAGGGCCGTATAGAGGCCTCCGCCCCAGTCCTGATGACCCTGGCCCGGGTACTGCGCCTGGACGACGACCAGCGCGACTACCTGCTCGGACTGGCCGGGAAGGAAAACGCACGGCCACGCCGGCGCCCCGCGCAGAATGTGCGTCCGCAGATGCGACGGCTCCTCGACAATCTCGTCGACACCCCCGCTCTCGTCCTCGGCCGGCGCATGGATATTCTCGCGTGGAATCCCCTCGCCGCGGCCCTGATGACGGACTTCTCACAGATCCCGGAAAAGCAGCGTAATTCTGTTCGGCTGGTATTCACCGACCCCGCGATGAGAAAGCTGTATACGGACTGGGAAGAAGTCGCCCGTACCAACGTCGCTTTTCTGCGTATGGAAGCCGCTGACAACCCTGATGACCCCCGGCTCAATGAACTCGTCGAGGAGCTCTCCGTCCAGGATCCTCAGTTCCGTGAGTGGTGGGCCGCTCACGACGTGGCCCACCACGCCATGGGTACCAAGGCCTTCCACCACCCGGTGGCCGGTGACCTCACCCTCGACTGGGAAACGCTCGCCTGCCCCACCGACCCCGACCAGCAGCTCACCGTCCTGACCGCGGAACCCGGCACCCCCTCGCACGAGGCTCTGCGCTTCCTCGCGTCCTGGGCCACCACCCACCAGTCCAGCGCCGACACCGTCGGCTGACTCCGGGCCATGCGGTCGAGAGGCCGTCAGGGGTGGACGTCACGCGGCTGTTCGCGCGGCCGATGAAAGAGCACCCGGCGCGCGGCGGTGAATGGGCCCCGTACCCCGCGACAGGGCAGGCCGGTGCCCTGGTGCGCGGGGGCGATTATCTCGGCCGTGATGGAGACGGCGCGAGATCGATGTCCTCGTGCAGTGCGTGGACCGGGCGGACCGGTCCCATCTGGCCAAGGCCCTCGACGCGGTCGTACACAGTCGTCCCGCCGCCGACGATCGGGGAGCGCAGGCGGGCCAACTCGTCCTCGGATACGCCGACTTCACGCAGCGCGCCCAGCCGCCTCTGACCTCTGAGTGACCCGGGTCGAACCGGGGTCGAATCGGAGTGTTCTCCTCTGACTGCCTCCGCTCGCCTCTGCAACCCGTCCTAGCAGGTCACAGCCTCATCGCCCCCACACAAGTGCAGGTCAGAAAGATGCGCTAGCTGTACCACTGGTTTTTGGCGAAGGCGGTGGTGTGCGGCATGGGGTCGGCTCCCGTCTTTGTGTGGTGGGGACATCGTCGGGACGGGCTGAACAGGGGCGCAATACCGCTTCCGTCTCCCGGAAGTCCGGTTGGAGGGAGCCTGGTCAGAGGGGTGAAGCGGTGGTGTTGCTCATCTCGGTGATCGTGGATGGCTCATTTGTGCCGGCTGTGATCGCGTGAATCCGTGCTGGTTCTTCGGATTTCGTGCCAGAGTTTGCATTCGCGCGCGACTTGGCCGACTTGATGGGTAGCGAGCTTTCGGGGGACGGACATGGGTTCTGGGATGACCGCACCGGTCGGCAGGAGTGTGCGCGACGTCGTACGTGAGGTGGTCGGGGAAGTGGCGTCCGACGAACTTCCGCTCGTGGACGGGCTGTTCCAGTTCGACGACGTCACGGTCGTACGGCGGCTGAGCGGACGGGGCGGTCGACGGGAACCGCTGGGGTTCGGCTGGGGTGAGATCGCGGTCCTGGTGACACCGGTCGTCTGGCTCACGGTGGACCAGGCGGCCAGGCGATTCGGTGACGTGATCGGCGAGGGAGCGGTGCAGCGAATCATGGCCGGTCTGCGCCGCGTCCTGCGCCGTCGCCCCGCTCCCGTCATCGTCCCGCCGCTCACCCGCGAGCAGCTCGGGCAGGTGCGCGAGCAGGTGCTGCAGGCTGCCACGGAACGGGGCCTGTCCGAGCGGCGCGCCAAGGAGATCGCCGACGCTGTGCTGGCCCGGCTGGTGCTGGCAGAGGCAGACGACCCACCGCAGCAGCCGGACACCCCGGCCGACGGCAGCACCCCGGGCCAGGGCTGAGCGATGGCTACGCCTGATCCTCGGGCTCCGCTTGCCGAGCGGGTAATTGGCGTGGGCACGACAGTTCGGTTCGCGATGCTGGTGATCCTGTTGCTGACGGCCAGCGGCGCGATGATCCTGCCCGTCCTCCAGGCGTTCCAGAGTGCGAACACCCTGAACTGCAATCTCGCTGCCGGGGTGGATCCCGCCAACATCGGCAACGGACCCGCCCTGGTCAGTGCCCTCAGCCAGGCCGTCCCGTACATAGCCTGTATGGCCGAGTACGCTCCACCGCCCCCATGGTGGGGGATAGCCGGGTGGCCGGTCCTGCTGTCCGGCGCGGCAGGCGTATTGTTCCTCGTTCTTCCGGCCTGGAAGGGCAGACGCGGCCGGCTCGTGCCCCTGGAGTCGGTCGACCATGCGGGCGAACTCGGCCGCCTGCTCGACGACTTGGCGGCGACGGCCGGCCTGGGGCGGACGCCGCGGGCGGTCATCGACCCGGCAGCCGCCTCCACCGGCGCGGTGGTGTTCGGGCGCAACGGCCGTCCGGTCGTGTGCCTGCACGGCGGTCTCCTCGCCCGAAGAAGCAGCGAGCCCCAGCGCTTCAGGGCGGTGCTGTTGCATGAACTCGCGCACATCGCCAACCGGGACGTGACCATCACCTACGTCACCATCTGCTTGTGGCGGGTGTTCCTCGCCATGGTGCTCGTGCCCTACCTGGTCTGGGAGGGCGACGTGATCTACGGGACCTACTTCGAGTTCGGGGCGTCGGACTGGCTCAGCGGCCTGCCGGCGACGACGCGGGGTGTGCTGCTTCCCGTCGTCATGGTGGCGCTGGTGTACCTCGCTCGATCGGACGTGCTCCACAGCCGGGAGGTCTACGCCGACCTGGCGGCCGTCCGCTGGGGCGCGGACCCGAAAGGCTGGGCCGTCACGCAGTCGGCTCCGGCGGACAGCGCGCTACGGCGGGCTTTCGCGTCGTTCCTGGACGTGTGGCGCACCCACCCGCGATGGGAACTGCGCCGTGACGTCCTGGCCGATCTCTCGCCGCTGTTCGGCATCCGCGCGCTGTCGATGTTCCTGACCGGGACCGCGGCGACACTGATCCACTCCTATGTGCTGAGCTACTTGTCGCCGTACTACCTGGCCGGCGGGTGGCTGAACCAGGCCGTGTTCCTCGCCTCGGCAGTCCTCGTCACCGGGGTGGCCGGGATCGCCCTGTGGCGGGCGGTGGTGCACGCCGCCCTGACGGCGGGCCGACCGCCCTCCGGAGTGCGGACGGGGCTGTGGCTCGGCGCCGGGATGGCGGCCGGCAACCTGATCACCGGGTTCGGCTCGGGCGCCGAGTGGTTTCCCAGCCGGCCTCAGTTCCTGCTGCTCGTCGTGTGTGCCGGCGTGGCATACGCCTGGTGGGTCACCCAGTGCGCCCGCCTGTGGACCAGAACCTGGCGGGGGCGGACGCTGCGCCCGGTGCTGCTGCTCAACCTGGCGGCCGGCGCCTTGGTGCTGTGCTGCTGGCTTGCCTGGTGGGGGCAGGCCGGGGCGCCGTACGCGAGCGGATTCTCGTTCTCTGCCGCCGGGGTGCACGCGGCCCTGCAGTACGACTTCCCCGGCTCGATCACAGGACACCCGGCCATGTTGTCCGCGATCACCGCGGTGCTGCCGCCGGTGCTGAACGCGCTGGGTCCACCCCTGCTCCCCGCCGCGGTCGCGGTGTTCTGGGTGGTGCCACTGCTGGCCTGGGCGATCGGGCCGAGCACGGTCACGCCCCGCTGGGCCGACGGCGCTCTGCCCGACACCGGCGTCCTCGTGCAGCCGTCCGGGGAAGGCCTTCGTTCAGGTACGCCATCGTCGTGGTGCCCTTGGCGGGGATCCACTTGTCGTACTTGCCACGGTTGTAGGCCTGCTGGCCGTCGGTCCAGCCGTGCGGGAGGCCCTCCAGGAACTGCATGCCGGCACCCATCTCGCCGACAGGTACATGCAGTTGGCGTTCGGCGCCGTGGTCTCGGTCGCCATGGTGGCCTGCCGGCATTGCCGACCAAGGCCGCTACGAGCCGGCGTACCGGCCGTGAACTCGGCGAGGAAACCGTGCGCGTCGTCTCTGTCGTGATCGCGACCATCCCCGTGCCCCCGGCCCCGGCACACCTCACGTACCCGCGACTTTCACACGAGCGCCACCGGACCCTTCCCTGACGTTTGGTGCTCCTGGAACACTCCTTCCGCGCGCATTCCGTCACATGCCGTTAGGTCAAATCACCCCCTATGGGAAGAGGTCCCTCACTCATGCCCGAAGTCAATCGCCGCAGATTCATTCAACTCGCGGGCGCGACCACGGCGTTCACTGCTCTGTCGAGCAGCATCCAGCGGGCCGCCGCCATCCCGGCGAACCACCGCACCGGGTCGATCGAGGACGTCGAGCACATCGTCGTCCTGATGCAGGAGAACCGTTCTTTCGATCACTACTTCGGCAAGCTGCGCGGCGTCCGCGGCTTCGGCGACCCGCGTCCGGTGGCGCACGACAACGGCAAGTCGATCTGGCACCAGTCGAACGGCACCAAGGACATCCTGCCGTTCCACCCGGACGCCGACGACCTCGGCATGCAGTTCCTGGAGGGCCTCCCGCACGGCTGGACCGACGGCCAGCAGGCCTACAACCGTGGCAAGTACGACAAGTGGATCCCCGCCAAGGGCACCACGACGATGGCGTACCTGAACCGCGAGGACATCCCCTTCCACTACGCGCTCGCCGACGCCTTCACCATCTGCGACGCCTACCACTGCTCGTTCATCGGCTCCACCGACCCGAACCGCTACTACATGTGGACGGGTTACACGGGCAACGACGGCCAGGGCGGCGGCCCGGTCCTCGGCAACGACGAGGTCGGCTACGGCTGGACGACCTACCCCGAGCGCCTGGAGCAGGCCGGCATCTCCTGGAAGATCTACCAGGACATCGGCAACGGCCTGGACGCGGCCGGCTCCTGGGGCTGGATCGACGACGCCTACCGGGGCAACTACGGCGACAACTCGCTGCTGTACTTCAACAAGTACCGCGAGGCCAAGCCCGGCGACCCCTGGTTCGACAAGGCCCGCACCGGCACCGACGTCAAGAACGGCGACGGCTACTTCGACCGGCTGAAGGCCGACGTCAAGGCCGGCAAGCTGCCCCAGATCTCCTGGATAGCCGCCCCCGAGGCCTTCTCCGAGCACTCCAACTGGCCCTCGAACTACGGCGCCTGGTACATCGCCCAGGTCCTGGACGCCCTCACCTCCAACCCGGAGGTCTGGTCCAAGACGGCCCTGTTCATCACCTTCGACGAGAACGACGGCTTCTTCGACCACGTCGTGCCGCCGCTGCCGCCGAAGGACGCCTCCCAGGGCAAGTCCACCGTCGACGTCTCGCTCGACCTCTACAAGGGCGACAGCAAGCGCCCGGCCGGCTCCTACGGCCTCGGCCCGCGGGTTCCGATGCTGGTCGTCTCGCCGTGGAGCACGGGCGGCTACGTCTGCTCCGAGACGCTCGACCACACCTCGATCCTTCGGTTCATGGAGCGCCGCTTCGGCGTCAAGGAGACCAACATCTCCCCCTGGCGCCGGGCCATCTGCGGCGACCTGACCTCGGCCTTCGACTTCGCCCGCAAGGACAGCCGCCCGGCCGCCCTGCCGGAGACGGACGAGTACGAGCCGCAGGACCGCGAGCGTCACCCCGACTACAAGCCGACGCCGCCGGCCGATGTCGCCATGCCGAAGCAGGAGCGCGGTCTGCGTCCCGCCCGCCCGCTCAAGTACGCCCCGCACGTGGACGGTTCGGTCGACGCGGTGGCCGGCAAGTTCACGCTGTCCTTCGCCTCCGGCGCCAAGGCCGGTGCCGCCTTCCACATCACGTCCGGCAACCGCACGGACGGCCCGTGGATGTACACCACCGAGGCCGGCAAGGGCATCGCGGACACCTGGAACTCGGCGTACTCGGGCGGCTCGTACGACCTGACCGTGCACGGCCCGGCCGGTTTCGTGCGCTACTTCAAGGGCTCGAACAAGACGGCCGGCCCCGAGGTCACCGCCCGCCACAAGGGCGACGACATCGAGCTGACCTTCACCAACAAGGGAACGGCGAGCGCCCGCCTGAAGATCGCCAACGGGTACGGCGGCCGCCCCGCGACGGTGACGGTACGGCCCGGCGCCACCGTGCGGCACTGCGTCGACCTCGCGGCGAGCCGTCGCTGGTACGACCTGACGGTCACCTCCGACGCCGACTCGGCGTTCCTGCGGCGCTTCGCCGGGCACGTCGAGAACGGGCGGCCGGGCGTGAGCGACCCGGCGATCGTCATGGAGTAGTGCCGATCGGAACGCTCCGAGCGCTGCTCCGAGTAGCGCTCAGAGTGCTGTGAGGTGCCCCGGCTCCGGCTGCCGGGGCACCAACGCAGGTTCCGGCGCCGCCGACTCGGGCTCCAGGGCCAGTACGGCGGCCACGGGGTGCTCTTCGGCCGGTGCCGCATCGGCGTGCTCCGCCTCGGGGGCGGGCTTCGGCGTGGCCCGGCTCAGCAGCACCACACCCCAGGAGGCCAGGCCCGCTCCGGCCAGCGCGAGGAGGATGCCCGCCGCGCCGCCCTGGAGACGCTCGCCGAGCAGGACGAGCCCGATCACCGCGGCCGCCATCGGGTTCGCCAGCGTCACCATCGCGAGCGGGGCGCCGAGGCCGCCCCGGTAGGCGGTCTGCGACAGCAGCAGGCCGCTCGCCGCAAGGGCCGCGACCAGCAAGGCCACCCCGAGCACCTGAGGGCTGAGCAGCGGGGCCGAGTGGTCCGTCGCTGCCACCGTCACCGTCTGCGTGAGCGCCGAGGCCACCCCGGAGGCGAAGCCGGACGCGGTCGCGTGCCGCAGCCCCGGCCGGGCGCCAGGCCGCGACAGCATGCCGATCAGGGCGACCGTCACCGCCGCGACCGCCAGCGCCTCGGAGGTGCTGAGCACGTCGTCGGGCGCGGGCGCGGACGCCGTCACGAGGATCGCGCCCAGTCCGGCCAGGGTCAGCGCCGTACCGCGCCACTCGACCCCGCTGACCCGCCGCCCCGCGAGCCGCGCGCCCAGCGGCACCGCGGCCACGAGGGTGAGCGCGCCGAGCGGCTGCACCACGGTCAGCGGACCGTACTTCAGGGCCACGACGTGCAGCAGCGCACCCGAGCCGTTGAGCAGGACCGACCCCCACCAGGCGCCGGAGCCCAGCAGCCGCAGCAGGCCCGAGCCCGCGGCGCGGGAGGCCAGCCGCTCCTGGGCGACGGCCGCCGCGGCATAGGCGACGGCGGAGAACAGCGACAGGACGACGGCGAGGACGGTGGCGTTCATCGGCCGGCTCCCACGAGTACGGCGTCCTCTTGGACGGGTTCCGGGTTCCGGGCCTCGGGTACGAGCTTCCCGGCGCCGCGGCCGGCCGTCGTCGCCGTGCGCTGCGGCAGGCGCATCGACGCGAGCGCGATGCCGAGCATGGCCGTCGCCACGATCGCGTCGAGCCAGTAGTGGTTGGCCGTGCCCACGATGACGACCAGGGTCAGCAGCGGGTGCAGCAGCCACAGCAGGCGCCAACGCGACCGGGTCGCCACGATCAACCCGATCGCGACCATCAGGGCCCAGCCGAAGTGCAGGGACGGCATCGCCGCGAACTGGTTCGACAGATGGTCCGTCTGCGGCGAGCCGTACACGGAGGGGCCGTACACCTGAGCTGTGTCGACCAGTCCGGTCGCGGCGAGCATGCGCGGCGGGGCGAGCGGGAACGTCAGATGCACCAACAGGGCGGCGGCGGTGACGGCGGTGAGGACGCGGCGGGCCCAGACGTAGTGCGCGGGGCGCCGCAGATACAGCCAGATCAGGAAGGCCGCGGTGGCCGGGAAGTGGACGGTCGCGTAGTAGGTGTTCGCGATGTGTATGAGGGTGTCGCCGTGCAGCAGCAGGCTTTGCACCGAGCCCTCGCCGGGCAGACGGACCGCCCGTTCCAGGTCCCACACGCGGTCCGCGTTGCGGAAGGCCTCACCGGTGTGGCCCGTGGCCAGCTGCCGGCCGAACTTGTAGACGAGGAAGAGCCCTGCGACGAGCAGGAGCTCCCGGACGAGCGGAGGCCGCGCTATCGCGGTCTCCGCCTGTGCAGGCTCGGTGCGGGCATTCATTCCCCCGGCCCTTTCGTTCACGTGGGTGGTGCTGGCTGAGCTTGTCGAGCTGTTTGACTCCAGGGGCTCGGCGAACTCATCGATACGGCGACGTACCGAAACGCCCCTGTACCGATACGACACTGTACCGATACGCCTGCGTTCCGGTACAGTGACGTTTCGATAGACGTGCGCCACACTGGATACCGAGCCTTCGCGGACAGCGGGGCGTGGCACCCGAGCGAGGAGACGAGCACATGACGTCGCAGGCCGCGGACGGACCGGAGACGGTCGCCGCCTCGCGCCGCTCCAAGATCACGCCCGAGCGTGAGCAGGAGTTCTTCGACGCCGTGCTCGAACAGGTCCGTGCCTGTGGCTACGACTCCGTCACCATGGAGGGCGTCGCCGCCAGCACGCGCTGTAGCAAGGCCACGCTCTACCGGCAGTGGAAGACGAAGCCGCAGTTCGTGGCGGCCGCCCTGCGCGCCAGCCGGCAGACCCGCTTCGACGGCATCGACACCGGCACGCTCGCGGACGACCTGCGGGAAGCCGCCCGGGCCGCGGGGGCGTGGTCGGCCAGGGACACCCGGCTGTTGCAGGCCCTCGGCCACGCCGTCATGGAGGACCCGGAACTCAAGAAGGCGCTGCGTGAGGCGCTCATCG
Organism: Streptomyces sp. UW30; assembly: GCF_008042075.1. GTDB lineage: Bacteria > Actinomycetota > Actinomycetes > Streptomycetales > Streptomycetaceae > Streptomyces. The sequence goes on from NZ_RDBN01000001.1 coordinate 90,344, forward strand.
ACCCCGAGATCGACGCGCTGCGGCAGATCCTGCGGCGCGGTGTCGAGCGGGGCGAGGTGGCCGCCGACCATCCGGCGCTGGAGTACATCCCCGCCCAGATCTTCGGTGTGCTGCGCGCCCGTCCCGTGCTGGAGGGCGTGGACGCCGACCCGGAGTACATCGTCCGATTCGTGGAGGCCGCCGTGCTGCCGACGCTCGGCCTCACCTGAGACTCAGGTCGCCGTCCACGGGATGACTGGACGGTGACCTGTTCCGCGCCGACCCGTGGGGACGGGGGCGGCGCGCACCCCCCGGCCGGGTGGGGCTCCTCTTGAGCGGAGGGGAGCCCCGCCCGGCCGCTTTCGTGCCTGCGGCGGGTCAGACGTCCTGGCCGTTGCCGCCGCCGGTGGACGCCTTGATGCCCTTGGCGATCTCGTCGAGGACCGACTGCCCCTCCTCGACGTCGACGCCGGTCCGGACCACCACCATCTGCCGCGCACTGACCGGCGAGGGGAAGGCGAGCGACTCGACGTAGCCGTCGGCGCCCTTGCTCGTGACCGCCTTCCAGCGGACCAGGTAGCCCTTCTGCCCGGCCACGGTCACCGCCTTCGAGGCCAGCACCTCGTGCGAGGTGATCTCGCCGTACCCCTTGCCGTACGACTGCTCGGCGTTCGCCGCGATGTCCGCCTTCGCGACCGCCTCGGCCGTGTCGCCCTTGGTGCCGAGCGCCAGCGCGGGAGCCGAGTAGGCGCCGCCCTTCTGGCAGGTCTGCGAGGTCTCGGAGGGGCACTTGTACGTCTCGTCCGACGCCACGTGCGCGCCCCAGTTGATCTGCTGGCCGTACCAGCCGTCCGGGATGGGGATGCTGATGCCGCTCACCGGGTCGGTCACCGAACCGCTGTCCACCTTCGGCGCCTCGGACTCGTCGGGGGAGGGCGACTGCCCACCGGACCCGCCATTGCCCCCGCCGGATCCGCCGTTCCCACCGCCGGAGTCCCCGAAGGGGCCGCCCTGACCGCCGCCGGGGCCGCCCTGTCCGCCCGAGCCCTGTTGCTGGGAGTTGGCGCCGCCGTCCGAGCTGTCGTTCGCAGTCAGCGCGTACACGCCCACGCCGATGCTCGCCAGGACGACCACCGCCACCCCCACGGCTATGCCGGTGCGCAGACCGCGCCGCCCGCCCGACTGCACCTGGCCGGGATAGCCCGGGTGCACCGGATACGCGGGATACGCCGGGTGCGCCGAAGCGTCCCCGCCCGCCGTCTGCTGCTCCGGCGGGCTCCACGTGTCGGCCCCACCCGCGGGCCGGACCTGGTCCGTCCATGCCTTGCCGTCCCACCAGCGCTCGGTGGGCGGACCGTCACTTTGCCGGCCGGGGTCGGGGTACCAGCCGGGAGGAGTCGCCTGCGTCATGGGTCCACCGTATGAGGCGTCGGTGAAAGCGGGATGAGAGGCCCAGGCTTCGGAACCCTGGCACGCCCGCATCCCGCGCCCCGTGCCACCCCGGAGGTCACTCCAGGACGAGCCGCATCGGCCGCTCCCCGGCAGGTGGCGGAAGCCGCAACCCCTCCAGGCCCGGTGTGATCGAACCGAGTACGCGCGCGTGCCGGGCGCCGGTGGCCGACGGCTCGGTGCCGGGCAGGCCGTGCGCGGTCAGGAACCCCAGGACGGCGAAGGCGTACGCCTCCTTCGCCGCCGACGGCAGACCCAGCGCGTCGGAGGTGCGCAGCACCACCCCGGGCAGCCGCTGCCCGAGCATCCTCATCAGCGTCGGGTTACGAGTCCCGCCCCCCGAGGCGATGACCTCGGTGGCGCCCAGCGTGTGCAGGGCGTCGGCGACCGTCCGTGCCGTGAGCATGGTCAGCGTGGCGACGACGTCCTCGGCGGGCAGGGTGCCGAAACCGGACAGCGCGTCCCGCAGATGGCCCAGGTGGAACAGCTCCTTGCCGGTCGTCTTCGGCGCGGGCAGCGCGTAGTACGGCTCCTCCAGCAGCCTGCGCAGCAGCGGCTCATGGACGGCACCGCGACCGGCGAGCGCCCCGTCCACGTCGTACGACAGACGCCCGCCGCTGAACCCCCGCGCAGCCGCGTCGATCAGCGCGCACCCCGGCCCGGTGTCGAAGGCCGTGCCATCGGGTGCGGTGAGGTTGGCGATGCCGCCGAGGTTCAGGGCGACGGGCGTGCCGGGCCGGCCCCGCAGCCACAGCAGGTCGACCAGGCTGACCAGCGGCGCTCCCTGGCCACCGGCGGCGATGTCGCGCGACCGGAAGTCGGCGACCACGGGCAGCCCGGTCGCCTCGGCGATCCACGCGGGCTGCCCGAGCTGGAGCGTGCCGTACACCTTGCCGTCCTCGGCCCAGTGGTACACGGTCTGCCCGTGCGAGGCGATCAACTCCGCCCTCCCGTCGCACAGTTCACGCACCGCCCGCACGGCCGCCGCCGCGAAGGCCTGCCCGATCCGCGTGTCGAGCCGGCACACCTCGGCCATCGAGGTCGTCCCGGGCGGCAGCGCGGCCGTGAGCGCCTCCCGCAGTGCCTCGTCGTACGCCGCGCTCACCAGCCCCAGCGGCTTGAGGACAAGGCTGTCGCCGTCGAGGCTCAGGTCGACGGCGCCGGCGTCGATGGCGTCGTAGGACGTGCCCGACATCAGGCCGATCACCCGCATCAGCTCAACTCACCCTCCGTGACCCCCACTTGCTTCCGCCGCGGCGTCCAGGCCAGCGCCAGGACGCTCACCGCGCACGTCGCCGCCGCGTAGTACGCGGGGATGTCCACGCTCCCCGTCCGCTCGATCGTCTCCGTGATGATGAGCCCGGCGCACCCCGAGAACACCGCATTGGACAACGCGTAGGCGAGTCCCAGCCCCGTGTAGCGCACATTCGTCGGGAACAGCTCCGCCAGCATCGCCGGACCCGGTCCCGCCATCAGCCCCACCACGGCACCCGCGCCCCACACTGCCGCACCCTTCACACCGAGGGAAACGCTCGGGTCCTGAAGAAGGTTGAGCAGCGGCACCGCGAGCAGCACCACGAGCACCGCACCCGTCAGCATCACCGGCCGTCGCCCGAACCGGTCGCTCAGCCATCCCGCCGGCACGATCGTCACCGCGAACCCGAAGTTGGCCAGCACCGTGGCGATCAGCGCCTGCTGGAAGGTCGCGTCCAGCGTGGACTGGAGATACGACGGCAGCACGACCAGGAAGGTGTAGCCGGCCGCCGCCCACCCCATGATCCGCCCGGCACCCAGCGCGATCGCGCCCGCGACCTCCCGCGCGGGCGGCCGCCCGTCCTGCCGCTCCTCCCGGAACGCCGGCGTCTCGTCCAGCCGCAGCCGCAACCACAGCGCGCCCAGCCCCAGCGGCAACGTCAGCAGGAACGGCAACCGCCAGCCCCAGGAGCCGAGTTGCTCCTCGGTCAGCACGGTGGCGAGCAGCGCCGCCACCCCCGCACCTCCCAGCAGCCCCAGCGCGACCGTGAACGACTGCCACGAGCCGTACAGCCCGCGCCGCCCGGGTGGCGCGAACTCGGTCATCACCGACACCGCGCCCCCGAACTCCCCGCCCGCCGACAGCCCTTGCAGCACCCGCAGGAACGTCAGCAGCCACGGCGCGAGGGCGCCGACCGTGGCGTACGTCGGCAGCGCGCCGATCAGCGTCGTCGCCACCGTCATCAGCGTGATCACCAGGATCAGCACCGGCCGCCTGCCGATCCGGTCGCCGAGCCGGCCGAACAGGGCCGCCCCGACCGGCCGGAAGAAGAACGCCAGCGCGAACGAGGCGTACGTCTTCACCAGCGCCTCGACCTCGCCGCCGCCCTCCGGGGTGAAGAAGCGCGCCGCGATGATCGTCGCGAAGTAGCCGTAGACACCGAACTCGTACCACTCGATGAAGTTGCCCACCGACCCCGCGACCAGGGCCTTGCGGGACCGGACCGTGCTTCGCTCGTGGATGGTCAACGTCAACCCCTCGCCTACGCTGGTCGTCCGAAGGCCGACCGGAGATCGACCGGGCATCGCCCGGATGTCGAGTGAATGTCGGTTCGACCATCGGTTTTTGACTGTCGGTCAGTTTTCCAGGGGCAGGTCGCGGGCCCTTCGCGTCGCCTTCCCGCACACACCGTCACCCATCACGGCAACAGCTGCCCGGACCGGCCTCCACTTAGGCAGCCGGAGGGCTACGCTCGAGGTCTGCACGTCGTCAGGTTGACACTGGGGAGGTAGCGGGATGACGCAGGTACGGCCCACACCGGCCGCCTCGGCTTCCCTGTGGGAGCGCGACGAGGAACTCGCCGCGGTCGAGGAGGCCCTCGACACACTGTGCGCCGACCACTCCTCCTCGGGCAGCCTCCTGGTGCTCCGGGGCGAGGCGGGGCTCGGCAAGACGGCACTGCTGGCCGAAACCCGCCGTATAGCCGAGTCCCGCGGCTGCACGGTCTGGTCCGCCCGCGGCAGGGAGACCCTGAGCTCGGTCCCGTTCAACGTCGTACGACAGCTCCTCCAGCCAGCGCTGCTGTCGCTGATGCCGGAAGAGGCGCGCGAGTACCTCGGCGACTGGTACGACATCGCCGGACCCGCCCTCGGCATAACGGACCCCGGCGAGCGCCAGGCCGACCCGCAGGGCGTGTGCGACGGCCTAGTCGCCGCCGTCCGCAGACTCGCCCGGCGCGACTGGCCGCTGGTCCTGCTGATCGACGACGCGCACTGGGCCGACCAGGAGACCCTGCGCTGGCTCGCCGCGTTCTCCGAGCACGTCGGCGAACAGAACGTGCTGGTCCTCGTCGCCCGCCGCCCCGGCGAGACCAGCGGCGACAGCGCCCGCCACCTCGACACCGTCGCCGCGGCGGGCTCCTCCGTCGCCACCCTGAGCGCCCTCACCCCGGACGCCACCGCCGGCCTCACCCGCGCCACCCTGGGCGTGCACGCCGACGCCCCGTTCTGCCGCGAGGTCTGGGCCGTCACCGGCGGCAACCCGTACGAGACCGTCGAACTCCTCGCCAAGGTGCAGGACAGCGAGTTCGAGCCGACCGAGTCCGCGGCCGCCGAGCTGCGCGCCCTGAACCGCGAAGCACGCGGCGGCGGCCTCGTGGCCCGGCTGGAGACGCTCGGCATCGACGCCACCCGGTTCGCCTGGGCGGCCGCGATCCTCGGCACCGGCATCAGCGTCGACCTGGTCGCCGAGCTCGCCACCATGAGCCCGGACGAGGCCGTGCGCTGCGCCGAGCTCCTGCGCACCGCCCGCATCCTCACCGAGCCCGACCCGGCGGGCGTCCAACCGGACGACGGCGAGCTCCAGTTCGTGCACCCGCTGATCGCCAGCGCCGTCTACAACTCCATCCCGGACGCCCTGCGCACCGCGATGCACGGCATCGCCGCCCGCGTCGTCACCGACAACGGCCACGGCGCCGCGGTCGCCGCCCGTCACCTCCTGGAGGTCCACCCGGACGACGACGAGGAACTCGTCGAGCAGCTGCGCGAGGCCGCCCGCGAGCATCTCGCCGTCGGCGCCCCCGACGCGGCCCGCCGCTGTCTGGAGCGCGCCCTGCTGGAGCCGCCCCTGCCCGCGGTCCACGCACGCGTGCTCCACGAACTCGGGTGCGCCACCCTCCTGACCGCGCCCGCCAGGACCATCGACCACCTCCAGACCGCCCTGGCCATGCCCGGCCTCCACGGCGACGAACGCGTCGACGCCGTCTGCCGCCTCTCCCAGGCCCTCCTCCACAACGACCAGCTGGAGGAGGCCGTCCGCACCGTCGAGGCGGAGGCCGCCCGGCACCCGGCCGGACCGGCCAGGCTGCGGCTCCAGGCGGTGCAGTTCATGTGGGAGGGCATCCACGCGGGCGAGTCCGCCTCACCCGGACGCTCCACGCGCCTCGCCGAACTCGCCAGGACCTGCACCGGCCGCGACAACCCCGAGCGGGCCCTGCTCATCCTGCGCGGCTTCGACGCCATGGCCCGCGGCGAGAACGCCGAGGAGGTGGCCGAGCTGTGCGACCGCGCCCTCGTCAACGGCCGCCTCGCCCCCGGACTCGGCTGGACCGACCCGCAGTGGGGCATCGAACTGCCGATGATGCTGGCCAGCGCCTACGCCTACACCGACCGGCTCGACCGGGCCGAGGCCCTCTACAACGAGGCGCTGCGCGCGTACGAGTCCGCCGGCTGGAGCGGCGGCCATCTCTCCCTTGCACACGCCTACGTCGGACTCGGCCTGCGCAGGCGCGGACGGCTGCGCGAGGCGGAGGCGTCGCTGCGCAAGTCGCTGGCGCTCGCCGAGCGCGTCGGCCGCCGGCTGCCCCTGCACTGGTCCGCCACCTGCAACCTCGTCGACACGCTGCTCGCCCGCGGCCATGTCCAGGAGGCCTGGGAGATCGCCGAACAGTACGGCTTCGCGCCGCCCTACCCGTCGACGATCGTCCTGCCGGACCCGCGCTCGGTCCGCGGCCGCCTGCTCCTCGCCGTCGGCCGCACCAAGGACGGCATCAACGAACTGGAGGCCGCGGAGAAGGCGGCGGACGTACGCGGCCACCACAACCCGGTGCTCGTCCCCTGGGCCGTCGACCTGGCCCGGGTCCTCGCGAGCGAGGACCCGGCGCGCGCCGCCCGGCTGGCCACCGAGGTCCGCCGGCAGGCCGAGCGCCTCGGCACGGACACCGCCATCGGCGAGGCCCTGCGGTGCGCCGCCCTCCTGGAGACCGGCCAGCGCGCGGTACGCCTCGCCGAACAGGCCGTCGCTTATCTGGAGGCCTCGCCCTGCCTGTACGAACACGCGGCGGCCCGGGTCGAGTACGGCATCGCCGCCCGCTCGTCGGCGGAGCTGCGGCGCGGGATCACGCTGGCCCGGTCGTGCGGTGCGGACGGGCTCGTGCTCCAGGCGGAGGCGGCGCTGGCGCTCCAGTAGGGGGCCGGGAGGGGGCGGCTTTCGGCTGCGGCGCCGTCGGGACTGGTCGCGCGGTTCCCCGCGCCCCTTCAAGGCGTCAGAGCTTGAGGAGTTGATCTGTGACGGCGGTCAGCCGTCGTCGCACGTTCGGGTCGTACGTCCCCTCGTGCGCCCGCGCCCGCGAGGTCCCGTCGAAGTAGCCGCCCGTCCCCATGTCCCGGGTCGCCAGGGCCAGGACGCCCGGCGCCCCGTCGGCGACCGTGTTCCACGGCTTGACGCCGCCCTCGCGGACCATCCCGGTGTCCATGTAGGTCGCCGGGTGCAGCACGTTCACGCAGACGCCGGTGCCCTCCAGCTCTCCGGCGAGGGCGAACGTATGGGCCGCGAGCGCGAACTTGCTGCGCCAGTACGCCGAGGCACCGGTGTAGCCGCGGGTCAGCTCCGGGTCGTCGAAGTCGAGCGGCTCCTGACCGGCCGAGCCCACGTTCACGATCCGCGCGGGCGCGTTCGCACGCAGCACGGGCAGCAGGGCGCGGGTCAGCGCGACCGGCGCCAAGTAGTTCACCGCGAGGCGCAGTTCATGCCCGTCGACGCTGAGCTCACGGCCCGTGCCGGGCGGACCGAAGCCCACCCCCGCATTGTTGATCAGCACGTCCAGCTCGGGATGCTCCCCGGCGACATGCGCGGCCAGCTCCCGCACCTGCCCGAGCGAGGCCAGGTCCGCCACGAACCCCTCGGCCTCACCTTCGCCCCGCAGCTCCTCGACGAGCGCCTCCGTACGGCCCGCGTCCCGCCCGTGCGCGAGGACGCGATGCCCCGAACGGACCAGCTCGAAGGCGACGTAACGGCCGAGACCCGAGGTGGCGCCGGTGATCAGAATGGTGGACATGCCTCCACCGTAGGCACGGGGTGGAGGCATGTGCGAGGCGCTCCTGAACCTACGACCGCCAGGGTCACCCTCGCCCTCGGGCTCCGGCGTCCGGCCCGGCTTCCTCGGCGAGCACCCGCTGGGCCGTCGCGAACGCCGAGTTCGCCGCCGGGACCCCGCAGTACACGGCCGTCTGGAGCAGTACGGCGCCGATCTCCTCCGGCGTCAGCCCGTTGCGTCGGGCCGCCCGGACGTGCATGGCCAGCTCGTCGTAGTGCCCGTGCGCGACCAGCGCCGTCAGGGTGATCATGCTGCGCTCGCGGCGGGTGAGCGTCGGGTCGGTCCAGATCTCGCCCCAGGCGTAGCGCGAGATGAAGTCCTGGAAGCGCGCTGTGAACGGCGTCTGCCGGGCCTGCGCCCGGTCCACGTGGGCGTCGCCGAGCACCTCCCGCCGCACCTCCATGCCTAGGCCCGCGCCCCCGTCGAGGTGCGCCCGCAGAGCGGTGAGCACGGCCTGCGGGCACTGCGCCGGCGCCAGGTGCGAGGCCCCCGGGATCTCCACGAGCGCGGCACCGGGCACGGCGTCCGCGATCTCGCGCAGGTGGACCGGCGGGGTCGCGGGGTCCTCGCGCCCGGCGATCAGCAGGGTCGGGGAGGAGATCTCGGCCAGCCGGTCACGCAGGTCGAAGGAGGCGAGGGCATCGCAGCAGGCGGCGTAGGCGCCCGGATCGGCGTCGCGGTGGTCCCGCACCAGCTCCGGCACGGTGAACCCCGGCGTGAACCAGCGGGCGTTCGCGCTCTCGGCGAGCCCCGCGAGCCCTTCGCCGCGCACCAGCGCGGCCCGCTCCTCCCACGGCTTCGAGCCGTTGAAGTGCGCCGACGAACAGATCACGGCCAGGGAGTCGACCCGCTGCGGATGGTGCACGGCCAGATGCAGGCCCACCGCACCGCCGAGCGAGACACCCGCGTACGCGAACCGCTCGATGCCTAGCGAGTCCGCGAGCGCCAGCACCAGGCCGGCGAGGTCACCGACGGTCGCGCCCGCCCCGATGAGATCGGCGGCCGAACCGCCGTGACCCGGCAGATTCCAGCGGACCACCCGATGGGTGATCGACAGCTCGGGCGCGACCTTGTCCCACAGGGCGTAGGACGTGCCGAGCGAGGGTCCGAGCAGCAGCGGGGGCGCCGAGGCGGGCCCTTCGGCCCGGTGGTCGAGGAGTTTCAACGTCGCTCCAGAGCACGGTCGGTGAGGGCTCCGGCGGAGCCGGTGTAGTGGGTGGGGTCGAGGTCGACGTCCGCCAGCTCACGCGCCTCGGCGAGCGGACGCCCCTCGGCGGCCAGCCGGGTGAGCAACTCCTTGGCACGGGCCCGGCCCAGCACCGGGGACAGCTCGGCCGACAGCCGCTCGGAGACGATCAACCCATGGGTGAGATCCAGGTGTTCGCGCATGACATCGGCCCTGACCCGCAGTCCCTCGGTCAGTTCCACGGCGTCCCGGGCGGCTCCGCCGACCAGCCGCAGCAGATCCCTCAGCGGCTCCCACTCGGCGTGCCAGGCACCGGCCGGCCGCTCGTCCTCAGCCGCCAGCGACCCGTACAGCGTCGCCGCGAGCTGAGGCGCCCGTCGTGCGGCGGAGGCGATGAGTGTGGACCGTACGGGATTCGACTTGTGCGGCATGGCGGAGGAGCCGCCGCCGCTGCCCTCCGCGACCTCGGCGATCTCGGTCCGGGAAAGGGTGAGCACGTCCCCGGCGGCCTTGCCGAGGGCGCCCGCCGTGAAGGCGAGGCACCCGGCGAGATCGGCGACGGGTGTGCGCAGGGCGTGCCAGGGCAGGTCGGGCGCCCGGAGGCCGAGCTCGCGGGCGTACGCCGCCGGCAGAGCGGTCGGATCGGCGGCGCCGTACGCCTCGAAGGCCGCCAACGTCCCCGCCGCACCCCCGAGTTGGGCCGGGAGCGAGTCCCGTACGGCCCGTACCCGGTCCCGCGCGTCGAGGACCAGCGCCCGCCACCCGGCCGCCTTCAGCCCGAACGTCGTCGGTACGGCGTGCTGGGTGAGCGTCCGCCCCGGCATCGCGGTGGCGCGGTGCTCGGCAGCCAGCCGTGCAAGGGCCCGCTCGGTGCGGTCGAGGTCGCCGAGGATCAGATCGAGCGTGCGCGAGGCGACCAGCATCGTCGCCGTGTCCATGATGTCCTGGCTGGTCGCGCCCCGGTGGACGTAGGGGCCGTACTCCTCGCCGACGGCCTTCGTCAGGTCGCCGACCAGCGGGATGACCGGGTTGCCGCCGGCGCGGGCGCGTTCGGCGAGGGACCGTACGTCGAAGTGTCCGGCGTCCGCCGCCTCGGTCACCGCCACCCCGGCCTCGGCCGGGGCGAGGTCCAGGGCGGCCTGGGCGCGGGTGAGGGCGGCCTCCGCGTCGAGCAGGGCCTGGAGCCAGGCCGTGTCGCCGGTCGCGGAGGCGGCGGGGGAGCCGGCCCACCCGGGGGCGAGCAGGCCGGTGTCGTCGGAATCGACAGAAGTCACTGGAACTCCAGGAAGACCGTCTCGCCTTCGCCCTGAAGGCGGATGTCGAAACGGTATGTGCCCCGGCCCTGGTCCTTTGCGATCAGCGTGTCGCGTCGCGCCTCGTCCAGTCGGGCGAGCAGCGGGTCGGCGGCCAGCGCCGCGTCGTCGCCCGGCAGATAGATCCGGGTGAACAGGTGCATCAGCAGCCCGCGCGCGAACACGCACACGCTGAGGTAGGGCGCGCTGCGCCCACGCGCCCCGGGCCGCAGTGTCCGTGCGGTCCAGTGGCCGCTCGCGTCCGTCTGGATGCGCCCCCAGCCGGTGAACTCCACGCCGCTCCGGCCCAGGAAGCCGCCGCTCGCCGGGTCGCGCCGCATCGATCCGTCGACCTGCGGGACCTGGCCGTCGGGGTCGGCGCCCCACAGCTCGAAGAAGGCGTCCGGGAGCGGGTTGCCCTCGCCGTCGAGGACATAGCCGTGGAGCGCGATCGTGTCCGGGTGGCCGACCGGCGCGATGTCGCCGCCGCCGGGGAAGGGCAGGGCGTGGCCGTAGAAGGGGCCGACCGTGTGCGACGGGGTCGGGAGCACGGTCTCCGGGCGGCTCGTGTCGATCTTCGTCATGTCAGCGTCCCTCTTCGATCCAGGTGGCGTGGGGTCCGTCCAGCACGATGTCCCAGTGGTAGCCCATCGAGAACTCGGGCACCGACAGGTCGTGGTCGTATGTCGCGACCAAGCGCCTGCGGGCCGTGTCGTCCGTCACCGACTGGATGATCGGGTCGTACGGGAAGAGCGGGTCGCTGGGGAAGTACATCTGCGTCACCAGTCGCTGGGTGAACGCCGTTCCGAACAGCGAGAAGTGGATGTGGGCCGGGCGCCAGGCGTTGACGTGCTGGCGCCACGGGTACGGGCCCGGCTGGACGGTGGTGAAGCGGTAGAAGCCGCTGTCGTCGCTGAGCGTGCGGCCGACCCCCGTGAAGTTCGGGTCCAGCGGGGCGTCGTGCTGCTCGCGCTGGTGCGCGTAGCGGCCGGCCGAGTTCGCCTGCCAGATCTCGATCAGTTGGCCGCGGATCGGGCGCCCGTCGCGGTCGAGGAGGCGGCCCTCGACGGTGATGCGCTCGCCGATCGGCTCACCGGCGTGCTGCCGGGTGAGGTCATTGTCGATCTCGGTAATGTCGCGCTCGCCGAAGGCGGGGGAGTGCAGCTCCACCAGCTCCGGGTCCTTGCTGACGTCGATGGTGATCGGCGGCTGCTTCGGGTGACGCAGGGCGGAGGAGCGGTACGGGGCATAGCCGCGCCGCGGGTGGTGCTCGACGGGGGCGCCGTCGGCGATCCGCTTCTCGTACGCGGCGTGCTCGGCCGCGATCTCCTGGTCGATGTCGTGCTGGGTGAGAGTCATGGGAGTTCCTCGGGGTTCCTAACGCTCCAGAACGAGGGCGAGGCCCTGGCCGACGCCGATGCAGAGGGTGGCGACGCCGACTCCGCCGCCCCTGCGGGCCAGTTGGTGGGCGACCGTGCCGGCGAGGCGGGCACCGGAGGCGCCCAGCGGGTGGCCGAGGGCGATGGCGCCGCCCTGCGGGTTGAGGATCGCCGGGTCGAACTCGGGCCATTCGGCCACGCAGCCCAGCACCTGGGCGGCGAAGGCCTCGTTGAGTTCGAGCACGTCCAGGTCGCCGAATCCCTTGCCCGCCTTGGAGAGCGCCCGGTTGACGGCCTCGACGGGCGCGAGGCCGAAGTAGTGCGGGTCGAGGGCCGAGACGCCGGTGGCGGAGATCCGGGCGAGCGGTTCGCGGCCGGTGGCCTTCAGGCCCTCCTCGTCGGTCAGCAGCAGGGCGGCGGCTCCGTCGTTGAGCGGGGAGGCGTTGCCGGCGGTGACGGTGCCGTTCTCCTTGCGGAACGACGGCTTCAGCCGGGCCATCGCGGCGAGGGAGGCGTCCGGTCGTACGCACTCGTCCGCGCCGAAGACGACCGGGTCGCCCTTGCGCTGCGGGATGGACACGGGCGCGAGCTCGGCGTCGAACAGCCCGGCCCGCTGGGCCGCGGCGGCCTTGTGGTGGGAGGCCAGCGCGTACTCGTCCTGCTGCTCCCGGCCGATCTTGTGCTTCTCGGCGATCAGCTCGGCCGACTCACCGAGCGGGACCGTCCACTGCGGCTCCATCCTCGGGTTGACCATGCGCCAGCCGAGCGTGGTGGAGTACAGCTCCGTGTGGGCGGCGGGGAACGGCTTGTCGGACTTGGGCAGCACGTACGGCGCCCGCGTCATCGACTCCACCCCACCGGCCACGGCGATGGAGGCGTCCCCGACGGCGATCGCGCGGGCCGCCTGGACGACCGCTTCGAGGCCGGAGGCGCACAGCCGGTTGACCGTCACGCCGGGCACGGAGGTGGGCAGACCGGCGAGGAGGGCGGCCATGCGGCCGACGTTGCGGTTCTCCTCGCCCGCGCCGTTGGCGTTGCCGAAGTAGACGTCCTCGATCCGGGACGGGTCCAAGTCGGGCGTACGGCCCATCAGTTCGCGGATGGCGTGGGCGGCCAGGTCGTCCGGGCGCACGCTCGCCAGGCCGCCGTTGTAGCGGCCGACCGGGGTGCGAACGGCGTCGACGACATAGACGTCTCTCACAGCAGTCCCTCCGCGACGGTCAGCTTGGCGTCGGTCCTGGCGACGATCTCGTCGACGCTCACACCGGGTGCGGTCTCGGTCAGCACCAGCCCTTCGGCCGTCACGTCCAGCACGCCCAGGTCGGTGATGATCCGGTCCACGCATGCCTTCCCGGTGAGGGGCAGCGCGCACTCGGTGCGGATCTTCGCCGAGCCGTCCTTGGCGGTGTGGGTCATCACGACGATGACCGTGCGGGCCCCGTGCACCAGGTCCATCGCCCCGCCGATCCCGGTGATCATCTTGCCGGGGATCGCCCAGTTCGCCAGGTCGCCCGTCGCCGAGACCTGCATGGCGCCGAGCACGGCGACGTCGATGTGGCCGCCGCGGATCATCGAGAACGACAGCGCCGAGTCGAAGAAGGAGGCGCCGGGCAGGACCGTCACGGTCTCCTTGCCCGCGTTGATCAGGTCGGGGTCGACCTGGTCCTCGGTGGGGTAGGGGCCGGTGCCCAGGATGCCGTTCTCGGACTCCAGGATCACCTCCACGCCCTCGGGGAGATAGTTCGGGATCAGCGTCGGCAGACCGATCCCGAGATTGACGTACTGGCCGTCCTGAAGCTCGCGTGCGGCCCGCGCGGCCATCTCTTCCCGCGTCCAGGCCATGTCAGTTCTCCGTCCCTCGTGCTGCAGGCACGGAAATCGTGCGTTGCTCGATGCCCTTGTCCGCGGCCTGCTCGGGGGTGAGCGCCACGACCCGCTGTACGAAGATCCCCGGCAGGTGTACGGCGTCCGGGTCGATCGCGCCGGGCTCCACGAGTTCCTCGACCTCGGCGATCGTCACCCGCCCGGCCATCGCGGCCAGCGGGTTGAAGTTCCGGGAGGACTTGTTGAACACCAGGTTCCCGTGCCGGTCGCCCTTCGAGGCCCGCACCAGCGCGAAGTCGGTCCGGATCCCGCGCTCCAGCACGTACTCGGTGCCGTCGAACTCCCGCACCTCCTTCGGCGGGGAGGCCAGCGCGACCCCGCCGGAGCCGTCGTAGCGCCAGGGCAGCCCGCCCTCGGCGACCTGCGTGCCGACCCCGGCCGGCGTGTAGAACGCGGGGATCCCCGCCCCGCCGGCCCGCAGCCGCTCGGCCAGGGTGCCCTGCGGGATCATCTCGACCTCCAGCTCACCGGCCAGGTACTGGCGGGCGAACTCCTTGTTCGCGCCGATGTAGGAGCCGGTCACCCGGGCGATCCGTCCCGCCGACAGCAGCACCGCCAGGCCGGACTCCATCGCCCCGCAGTTGTTCGAGACGACCGACAGCCCGGACACGCCACGCTCGTACAACGCCTGGATCAGTACGTTCGGCACACCGCTCAGCCCGAAGCCACCCACCGCGAGCGATACGCCGTCGCCGACATCGGCCACCGCCTCCAGGGCCGTGGCGACCACCTTGTCCATCCGAGAAGCCCCATCTCTTCCGAGCTCCCAGCACCCGAATTAGTCAGGGCACTGATTATTTCTGCGAGGTTCTCCCTCACGCTGCCACTGGAGCGGGAAACCGTCAAGACCTCGGTAAATGCGATGCCGTCAGAGTCGGAAGTGCCGCAGACAGTCAGGGTCAGGCCAGGTATTGTTCAGTGCACCGACGAAAACGACCAGGGGAGCGCGCATGGCCGCCGTGGACCTCACCACCCACCCCGGGCACCTGGCCCGGCGGCTCCAGCAGGCGCACTACCTGCTGTGGAACACGATGGTCTCCGAGGAGATCACCTCGCCCCAGTTCGCCGTGCTCAACACCCTGGTGGCCGAGCCGGGCCTGGATCAGCGGACGGTGGGGGAGCGGGTCGGGCTCGACCGGTCCACCATCGCCGAGGTGATCAGCCGGCTGGGCCGGCGCGGGCTGCTCGACAAGGTCCGCGACCCCCAGGACGGCCGCCGCTTCCTGCTGCGTCTCACGGACGAGGGCCTGCGCACCCACAAGAAGCTGACCGTGCGCACGGCCCGGATGAACCAGGTCTTCCTGGCACCGCTCTCCGCCGAGGAGCAGACCCTGTTCTTCGACCTGATCCGGCGTGTCGCGGACGCGGCCGAGGGGCTGCGCAACCCGGCGGAACCCCTCGTCGCACAGCCCTGATCCCGGCGCTTCCCGCGAAACTCAGCGCGCCGTCGCGAACACCACCCACACCTGGCCGTGCTGGAACTTCATCCGCTTGCCGTTGCTCGTCGTGAACGTCGTGCCGTCCGCGGCCTTCGGGCGCTTCCACCTGACGTCGTAGGCACGCCCGTCACGCAGCACCCGCGCCTTCCCGGAGCCCACCGTCTCGGTGTACGGCGTGTAGTTGCCGAGCTTGTCGTGGAACGGGGACTTGCGCACCTTCACGTACTGCACGACGACCGTGCCGGCCATGACCCGCTTGCCGTCCGTCGTCGCGGCGGCCTTGCCGTCCATGCCGACCATCCAGCGGTCCCGGCTCTTGGACCAGGTGAACGAGTACTGGGCCGCCTTGAAGCGCACCGACTGTACGGCCGTGGTCTTCCCGCCCGCCGGGGCGGCGCCGAAGCGGAAGCCCGTCGTCAGGACGGACGTGCCCGGCGCGGTGGCCATCAGTCGCTGGGGCCGCAGATAGAGGTTGTGCGGCGCGGGCCGGAAATTGCCGCGGAAGTACGCGTCCTGCGCCTTCTCCGGCGGCGCCGCCTGCAACGGAGCCTTGTCGATCAGCGGCAGGAGCTTGCCCTGCGCCCCCGAGAAGGCGAGCACCGGCCGGTCGAACTGGCGCAGCAGCTCCAGATCGGTCTCGCGTGCGCTGCGCACCGGGCCGACGACCTTGGGCAGCTTCTGCGCGTACACCGCCATCAGGCGGCTGAGCCCGCCCTCGACCTGCTCGACGTACACGATGTCCGCCTCGTTCAGGCCGGTGTGGGGCCGTGCGGCGCGGGAGTTGTCGATCTTCACGGCGAGCACCGCGCCCTTCGCCCGGCTCTCGCCGTCGCCGGGCGCCGACGAACGCCCCTGGCCGCGGCCGTCGTCGCGTGCGCCGTCGGACGTCGTGCAGCCCGCGGCCAGGGCGGCCGCCATCACGGCGGCCAGCAGTCCGGTCATGGTCGTGGCGCGTCTTGTGCGTGCCGCTCGTTGTCTGCCCACCGTCGTCACCCGCAGCCACCCGCCCAGTTCATGTCATCAATTGTGCGCTTATCTGTTCATAGGTGCACATACCCCGGTCGGTTCCGGTGCTCCTCGCGAATCCGTCGATCGGCCCTGGCGCTGACAACCGGTCGGCCCACCGCGCACCGTCCGTACCGGCGATTCGGCGGGGGAGCGCAGGGGTACCCGGGCTCCACGGTACGAGCGCCATGCGCGGGCGACCGGAGGGAGCGCGGGCGATGAGGGCAGTGACCTGGCAGGGCAAGCGGGACGTACGGGTGGAGACCGTGCCCGATCCCGGGATCCAGGAGCCGACGGACGCGGTCGTCCGCATCACCTCCACCGCGCTGTGCGGCTCCGACCTGCATCTGTACGAGGTGCTCACCCCGTTCATGACGCCGGGGGACATCCTCGGCCACGAGCCGATCGGCGTCGTCGAGGAGGTCGGTGCCGGGGTGCCGGACCTTCAGGCGGGGGACCGGGTCGTGGTGCCGTTCCAGATCGCCTGCGGCAACTGCTGGATGTGCCTGACCGGGCTGCCCACGCAGTGCGAGACCACCCAGGTCACCGGCGAGGGCATGGGCGCCGCCCTCTTCGGCTACACCCGCCTGTACGGCTCCGTGCCGGGCGCCCAGGCCGAGTACCTGAGGGTCCCGCAGGCGCAGTACGGACCGATCAAGATCCCCGAGGGGCCGCCCGACGACCGGTTCGTGTACCTCTCCGACGTGCTGCCCACCGCCTGGCAGGCGGTCCGCTACGCCGAGGTCCCCGAAGGTGGCAGCATCGCCGTGCTGGGCCTCGGCCCTATCGGCGACATGGCCTGCCGCGTCGCCCAAGTGCGGGGCGCCGGGCAGGTGTTCGGAGTGGACCTGGTGCCCGCGCGGCTGAAGCGGGCGCGCGAGCGGGGCGTCGAGACCTTCGACCTGAGGAGCTTCGACCACGAGAAGGAACTCGTCGCCGCCATCCGCGACCGGACCGCCGGACGCGGCCCCGACGCCGTGGTCGACGCGGTCGGCACCGAGGCCCACGGCAGCGCCGCCGCCCGGCTGGCACAGCAGGCCGCGGCGATGCTGCCCCGAAGGCTGAGCGCCCCGCTCGCCGAACGCCTCAGCGTCGACCGGCTCGCCGCCCTGCACACCGCCATCGACCTGGTGCGGCGCGGCGGCACGATCTCGCTGTCCGGCGTCTACGGCGGCACCGCGGACCCGGTTCCGCTGCTCACCCTGTTCGACAAGCAGATCCAGATCCGGATGGGGCAGGCCAACGTACGCCGCTGGAGCGACGACATCCTGCCGTATCTGACGGACGAGGACCCGCTCGGCGTGGACGACTTCGCCACGCACCGCCTGCCGCTCAGCGACGCCCCGCACGCGTACGAGATGTTCCAGCACAAGCAGGACGGCGTGGTGAAGGTACTGATGAAGCCCTGACCCGCGTGAAGCCCTGACCCGCGCCCGCGCGAGACGCACCGTCGGTCAGGCCTGCGGTCCGAAGATCGCCGCGAGGTCGTAGCGCACCGGCTCCTCCAACTGGGCGTACGTGCAGCTGTCGGGGGTCCGGTCCGGGCGCCAGCGGCGGAAGCGGGCCGTGTGCCGGAAGCGCGCGCCGTTCTCCATGTGGTCGTACGCCACCTCGGCCACCCACTCGGGTCTGAGCGGCACCCAGGACAGGTCCTTCTTGCCCGACCAGCGGCTCGGCGCTCCCGGCAGCCGGACCGACTCGTGCGCCGCCTCGTCGGACCACGCCGCCCAGGGATGCCCGGCCACCTCCGCCATACGCAGCGGCTCCAGCTCATCGATCAGCTCGGCGCGCCGCTTCATCGAGAACGCGGCCGACACGCCCACGTGCTGGAGGGTGCCACGGTCGTCGTAGAGGCCCAGCAGCAGGGAACCCACGATCGGTCCGCTCTTGTGCAGGCGGTAGCCCGCGACGACGACGTCTGCCGTGCGCTCGTGCTTGATCTTGAACATGGCGCGCTCGTCCTGGAGATAGCGCAGCGTCAGCGGCTTGGCGATCACCCCGTCGAGACCGGCCCCCTCGTACTGCTCGAACCATCCCTGGGCCGTCGCGACGTCGGTCGTCGCCGGCGCCACATGCACCGGCTCCGTCACCCCGGACAGCGCCATGGTGAGCAGCGCCCGCCGGTCCGCCAGCGGGGTCTCCACCAGGGACTCGTCCGCCAGCGCGAGCAGATCGAAAGCCACGAACGACGCCGGGGTCCGCTCGGCCAGCATCCGCACCCGGGAGTCGGCCGGGTGGATGCGCTCGGTGAGCGCGTCGAAGTCCAGCCGGCCCTCCCGCGCGATCACGATCTCCCCGTCCAGCACGCACCGCTTCGGCAGCCGCTCTTTCAGCCCCGCCACCAGCTCGGGAAAGTACCTGGTCAGCGGCTTCGTGGTACGGCTGCCGAGCTCGACCTCGTCTCCGTCGCGGAACACGATCGCCCGGAACCCGTCCCACTTCGCCTCGTACTGCATGCCCGGCGGGATCTTCGCCACCGACTTGGCGAGCATCGGCTTCACGGGTGGCATCACCGGAAGGTCCATGGTCCGATTCTGCGCGCATAAGGCGGCCGCCGCCCAGTGTGCGCGGGGTGGACAGTGCGCCTACCGTGGCTCGCATGGSCGAAGCGGTGGAGCTGGAGGCAGGCGGCCGGAAGGTACGCCTGTCCAGTCCCGGCAAGATCTTCTTCCCGGAGCACGGCTTCACCAAGCTGGACCTCGCCCAGTACTACATCGCCGTCGGACCCGGCATCCTGCGCGCCCTGCGCAACCGCCCCACCACCCTGCAGCGCTACCCGGACGGCCTGAACGGCGAGTGGTTCTACCAGAAGCGGGCGCCCAAGAACATGCCCGACTGGATCCCCACCGCCCACATCACCTTCCCCAGCGGCCGCAGCGCCGACGAGATGTGCCCCACCGAGGAGGCCGCCGTCCTGTGGGCCGCCCAGTACGGCACCCTCACCTTCCACCCCTGGCCGGTCCGCCGTGACGACGTCGACAGCCCCGACGAACTGCGCATCGACCTCGACCCGCAGCCCGGCACCGACTTCGACGACGCCGTGCGCGCCGCCCACGAACTCCGGGCCGTCCTGGAGGAGTTCGGCGGCCTGCGGGGCTGGCCCAAGACCTCCGGCGGCCGGGGCCTGCACGTCTTCGTGCCGATCGAGCCGCGCTGGACCTTCACCCAGGTCAGGCGGGCCGCGATCGCCGTCGGGCGCGAGCTGGAACGCCGGATGCCGGACCATGTGACGATCAAGTGGTGGAAGGAGGAGCGCGGCGAGCGCATCTTCGTCGACTACAACCAGACGGCCCGGGACCGGACCATCGCCTCGGCGTACTCCGTACGTCCCCGCCCGCACGCCCCGGTCTCCGCGCCCCTGAGCTGGGACGAGGTCGGCGTGGCCCATCCCCGGGACTTCGACATCACCACCATGCCCGCGCGCTTCGCCGAACTCGGCGACGTGCACGCGGACATGGACGACCACCGCTTCTCCCTGGACGCGCTGCTGGAGCTGGCGAACAAGGACGAGCGTGATCACGGGCTCGGCGATCTGCCGTACCCGCCCGAGTATCCGAAGATGCCGGGGGAACCCAAGCGGGTACAGCCGAGCAGGGCCCGCAAAGAGGGACCTACAACTCCTTGATCCGGATGTCCCGGTAGGAGACCACGTCCGTCGTGCCGTGCACCTGGAGCCCGACGTAGCCGGAGGCGAACCGCCGCCCGTCCGTGCCCGGGTCGTCCGAGCGCGGCGGGACGAAGTCCTGGCCACCGGTGTTGTCGAACTCGTTGATCAGCACGCCGTTGCGGTAGACCGAGTAGTGCTGGTCGACCACCCGGATCTCGTAGTCGTTCCAGGTCCCCTTCTGGGTGACGCCGGCACCGGCCAGCCCCACCCGGTCGAAGCCGTAGACCGAACCGGTCTTGTACATGTCGCCGTCGGGCCGGTCGAGCACCTGCACCTCGTGCCCGTACTTGATGGCGACCCACTCCGGCCGCGTCTCCTCGGGGTGGTCGTGCACCCAGGGGAACCGCACGAACACACCGGAGTTGGCGTTGCCGGTGCCCGGGGCGTCGTCACGCCACTGGAGCTTGAGCGAGAAGTCGCCGTACTTCCGCTCGGGGAACCACAGCATGCCCAGGCCGGCCTTGCTGGTGCCGCTCGTGATCGAGCCGTCGGCGTTCTGCGCGAACGAACCGCCGCCCACCTGCTGCCACTTGGCGAACGACCCGGCGCTGCCGTCCAGGATCGTCCGGTAGCCCTCGGTCTGCCCGGGCGTGCCGATCCCGGACTCGCGGGCGGCCTTGCGGACGGCGTTGTACTCGCGCTGGTCGACGACCCCGTCCTTCAGGAGCTGGTCCAGCACCGTCGTCACATGCTTGAGGAACAGCGCCTGGGACGTCCACTCCTTCTCGTCCTCGATCAACTCGTTGATCCGGCACCGGCTGTTGGTGAGCCGGTTCGGGACCCCTGAGTCGACCGTGCCGACGATCACCGTCAACCGCTCGTCGAACTCCGGGCAGTTGGGCGCCGGGACCTGGCTCGACACCACGGTGAAGGTCACCGTACGGGCCGCGGAGGTGTTGCCCGCCTTGTCCGTCGCCCGGTAGGCGAGCGTGTGCGTGCCCGCCCGGTCGACGACCAGCGGGGCGCCGTACGCGAGGTACGGCCCGCCGTCGATCGAGTACTCGATCCGGTCGACGCCCGAGCCGTGGTGCTCGTCGGACGCCGTGACGGTCACCTCGGCGTTGCCGACGTAGGCCCCGGACGAGTTCTTCGTGCCGTCGACGGTCACGCCCGTCACCGGCGGGGTCGTGTCCGGCTGGGGCGCCGCCACGACCGTGAACTGCACACTCTTCTCGGCGGCGACGTTCCCCGCCTTGTCGGTGGCCCGGTAGCGCACCGTGTGAGCACCGACCTCGTGCACCATCACGGGCGAGGTGTACGGCTGCCAGGCTCCGGTGCCGACGGCGTACTCGATGGTGTTGACGCCGGAACCGGTGTCGGAGGCGGAGACGGTGACGGTCGCCATGTCGATGTACGTCCCGTCGGGGTTCTGCTCGCCGCTGACCGTCGCCGACGTCTGCGGCGCAGTCGTGTCATCGGTCGGCGGCGCGACGACCGTGAACGTGACGTTCTTCTCCGCCGAGACGTTCCCCGCCTTGTCGAAGGCGCGGTAGCGGATCTTGTGGTCGCCGACCTGGTCGACGACGACCGGGGTGGTGTACGGCTGCCAGGCGCCCGCGTCACCGACCGCGTACTCGACGCGGTCGACGCCGGAGCCGCCCTCGTTGTCGGTGGCATGGAGCGCCACGCTCGCCGAACCGACGTACTGGCCCTGCGAGTTCTGCGTCCCGCTCACGTGCGCCGACGCCTCGGGCGCTGTGGTGTCCTCGCCGCTGCCCTCGGTCACCACCAGGATGCCCTGCATCTGCCCGTGCCCGGGAATCGTGCAGTAGTAGCGGTAGCGGCCGGGGGTGAGCGTGACCTCGGCGGTGTGCTTGCCGGCCTGGTCGTCGTTCGGGTTGGCGAGGATGTTCAGCTGGACGTCGTTGTTGTACTCGGGGTCGGAGGTGTCGAACGTCAACGTGTGCGGCATTCCGGTGGTGTTGCCGGTCGCCGTGCTGTTCTCGAAGACGATCGTCGTCGCGCCCGCAACCGCCGTCGTGGGGGCGGAGGCGTACTTGGTGATGTCGTCGCCGGCCGTCCAGGTGAGGACCTGGGCGGCGGCCGCCTCCGGCTGTGGTTGCGGCTGCCCGGTCGCGGGCAGTGCTTGCAGCCCCAGCACCACCAGCAGTGCGGCCAACAGGGCCGCCCACATTCTTCGTTGCCGTGTCACTGCGCCCCCTTCGCCAGCTGGTCGGCGGCCGGCGTCGGGCCGCCGCCCGTGTAGGTGACGCGCCACAGCGCCGACTTGGCGTCCGAGGTGAAGAAGCCCCGTCCGTAGTCGAGCACGTACAGCGCGCCGTCCGGACCGAACTTCCAGTCCATGAGGTTCTTGATGCCGTCGTTGCCGATCGGCACGATCTTCTTCAGCGACTCCGAGTGGACCGGCAGACCCCCGTCCCCGTGTGTCTTGGGGTCGGTGATCACCGCGTTGCGCGGCTGGTCGGCGTCGTAGAAGTCACCGACGAACCACTTGCCGTCCCAGTAGGCCGGCCACTTGGTCCCACTCGCGCTCGCCGCGTCGTACCGGTAGACCGGTCCGTTCATCGCGGCCTGCCCGCCGCCCTTGAGCCAAGGCAGCCCGTACGTGGCCTCCTCCTGCTTGTACGACGGCACGCCGTTCGCGTCGCGCGGGAAGTCCGGGGCGCCGCCCTGGGGCGAGTACCAGATGTTGTTGCCGGTGACCGGCGGGAGGTTGACGAGGCCGTCGTTGTTCGGCGACTCGTTCTTCGGGTGGTTGCAGTCGTACCAGCCCAGCGGCTTGCTCGGGTCCGGAAGATTGCGGTCGCGGTAGGGCTGCTTGTTGCCCATGCAGTACGGCCAACCCCGGTTGCTCGCCTTGGTGATGACGGCGAACGTGTCGTACTTGGCCGGACCCCAGGTCGTCGAGGGCGCGCCCGCGTCGGGGCCGACCCAGCCCGCGTACAGGGTGTCGGTCTGCCGGTCGACGAAGATGCGGGCCGGGTTCCTGACGCCCATCACATAGATCTCGCCGCGCGTCTTGCCGCCGCCCTCGTCGGTCTCCCGGCCCGTGAAGAGGTTGCCGTCCGGGAGCGTGTACGTCCCGTCCGGCTCCGGGTGGATGCGCAGGATCTTGCCGTTGAGGTTGTTGGTGTTGCCGGCGGTGCGGCGCGCGTCGGCGAAGGACACGCCCTTGTAGTTGGGCTCGGGGTTGTTGCCCGAGTAACCGCCGCTGAACCCGCTGGAGTTGTTGTCGCCGGTCGCGATGTACAGGTTGCCCTGGGAGTCCCAGGTCATCCCGCCGCCCGCGTGGCAGCAACTGTGCACCTGCACCGGCCACTTGAGCAGCACCTTCTCACTGCCCAGGTCCAGTTTGTCGGTGGCCAGGTCGAGCGTGAAGCGGGAGACGCGCCGCTCGGCCATCCTCGTGTCGCGGTTGACCTGCGAGTGCGGGGTGTAGTGCAGATACACCCAGCCGTTCTGCTCGAAGCGCGGGTCGAGCTCGATGCCGAGGAGCCCTTCCTCGACCTTGATCAGCTCGTCGCCGCCGCCCTTGTTGCCGAAGACCGTCAACGCCCCGGCCAGGGTGACCTTCTTGGTCTTCGGGTCGTAGACATGGATCTCGCCCTTGCCCTTGCCGATGTCCGGGTTGTTCCAGTCGGTGACCACGGGCTGGGAGGAGTCGGCGCCGCCCCGGCCGATGTAGAGCACACGGCCGTCGGGCGCGGTGACCAGGCCGTGCGGTTCGCCGATCTGGTCGTTCCGGCCGGGCTGGTTGGCCTGGGTGAGCCGCTCGGCCTTGTAGTTGCCGGTGATGGTGGCCTTGCAGTCGGCCTGGACCAGCCGGGTCGTCCACAGGAGGGCGCCGCGCAGATGCGTACGGAAGTCGGTCTCGTCGTACGACGACACCGTGCCGCCCATGCCCGTGTAGAAGGAACGGCCGCCGTCGTAGTCCCGGCACCAACTCACCGGGTGATCCCAGCCGTTGGCGCTCGAACCCGGCTGGTAGCTGGACTCTCGTACGCGGGCGACCGTGTGCACCGAACCCGACGGGTTCTTCGCCCAGTTCAGCCACTTGTCCGGCCGCTTCCACTGAACCGGCAGGTCCTTGGCGGCCGGATGCCGCCGGTCGCCGACCTCGACGACCGCTCGCTGGGCATTCGTCGGTCCGCCGGCCGCCGGGCGGGCGCCGACGAGGCCGGTGAACCAGTCCGAGTACGGCTCGGCGCGGGCCGCGTCATGGACGCCGACGAAACCGCCGCCGGCCTCCATGTAGGCCTCCAGGCCCGCCTCCTGCTCCGGATCCAGGACGTCGCCGCCACCGGTGAGGAAGACGATCGTGTTGAAACGGCCCAACCTGGTCTCATCGGTGAACACCGAGGCGTCGTTCGTGGCCTCGGTCTTGAAGCGCTGGTCGGCCGGGCCCGACAGGCCGATCTTCTCGATCGCCTCGATGCCGGCGTTCACCACAGGCGACTCGTCGCCGGCGGCGGCGGACCCGTAGAAGATCAGCACACGCACATTGGCGCCGCCCGGTGGCGACTTGATGGACATCGTTGTCAGGGGCGGCTCCGGAGCAGGGCGCGCGTCGGCCGCCGGGGCTGCCATCAGCCCGGCGGCGACGATCCCTGCCGTCACGGTGGCCACCCAAGTCTGTCTTCTCGTGCTCAACCCTCGTAAGCGCATGGGCACCTCCACGGTCACAGCAACAGCGAAAAGGAAGCTAGACCCCTTTGAACGACTCGCCAATACCTATGACCGCACTGGGACCAACTTTGTCCTCAGTGTGGAAAAACGGGAGAGTGGCCGGTACCGTCTCAGCGGTTCATCCCCGTAATTTCCGTACCGCCGTGGGGAGTTCGGCATGGACAGACGCAGCTTTGACCGACGTAGCTTCAACAGGCGCGTACTGCTGGGCGGCGCCACCGTCGCGACATCGTTGTCGCTGGCATCGGTACCCGAGGCCATGGGCGCTGACACACCACCGAGGAGCGCCCCGGCCGGCGGCGAGGTCAGACGCATGAAGCTGTACGCCGAGAAGCTCGCCGACGGGCAGATGGGCTACGGCCTGGAGAAGGGCAAGGCGACCATCCCCGGCCCGCTGATCGAGCTCAACGAGGGCGACACGCTGCACGTCGAGTTCGAGAACGCGATGGACGTTCCGGTGAGCCTGCACGTCCACGGCCTCGACTACGAGATCACCAGCGACGGCACGAAGCTCAACAAGAGCGACGTCGAGCCCGGCGGCACCCGCACCTACACCTGGCGCACCCACGCCCCCGGCCGTCGGGCGGACGGCACCTGGCGGGCGGGCAGCGCCGGTTACTGGCACTACCACGACCACGTCGTCGGCACGGAGCACGGCACGGGCGGCATCCGCAAGGGGCTGTACGGGCCGGTGATCGTGCGGCGCAAGGGCGATGTCCTCCCGGACGCGACCCACACGATCGTCTTCAACGACATGCTCATCAATAACAAGCCCGCGCACAGCGGCCCCAACTTCGAGGCCACGGTGGGCGATCGCGTCGAGTTCGTGATGATCACGCACGGCGAGTACTACCACACCTTCCACATGCACGGTCACCGCTGGGCGGACAACCGCACCGGCATGCTC
Source organism: Streptomyces sp. UW30 (assembly GCF_008042075.1). Classification (GTDB taxonomy): domain Bacteria; phylum Actinomycetota; class Actinomycetes; order Streptomycetales; family Streptomycetaceae; genus Streptomyces. The sequence continues at coordinate 115,525 of NZ_RDBN01000001.1, forward strand.
ACCGGCCCGGACGACCCCAGCCAGGTCGTCGACAACAAGATCGTGGGCCCGGCGGACTCCTTCGGCTTCCAGGTGATCGCCGGTGAGGGCGTCGGGGCCGGTGCGTGGATGTATCACTGCCATGTGCAGAGCCACTCCGACATGGGGATGGTCGGGCTGTTCCTGGTGAAGAAGGCGGACGGCACCATTCCCGGTTACGAACCGCACGAGCACGGTCATGAGGCGGCCTCGGGGACTGCGCACGAACACTGAGGGATCATGGACGGGTGACCCTCGTTCTGACGCGTAGTGATCTGGAAGCGGTACTGGCGCCCGGGGCCTGTCTGGAGGTGCTGCGGGACGGCTTCCTGCGAGCGCGGGACGCGACGGTCGCGGGGCAACGGGTGCGGACCGACCTGCCCTTCCCCGGCACCGCCACCGCGCTGATCCCCGGCGTGCTGCCCGGCATCGAGGCGTACACCGTGAAGGTCAACGCCAAGTTCCCCGGCGCCCGGCCCGCGCTGCGCGGGGTGATCTGTCTGCACAGCGGTCGGGACGGGGAACTGCTGGCGCTGCTCGACTCCGCCACGGTCACGGCATGGCGTACGGGGCTGGCGGCGGCGTTGGGGACGCATGCACTGGCCGGTCCGGGAGACGTCCTCGGGGTGGTCGGCGCGGGCGCCCAGGCCGAGCTGATGGTGCGGGGGCTGGCGCAGCTGCGGCCGTATCGCGAGCTCGTCGTCCATGACACGGACGCCGAGCGGGCCGAGGCGTTCGCCGCGCGGCACGCGGGGCGGGCCGTGGCCTCGGCGACGGAGGTCGCGGCGGCCGCGGACACGGTACTGCTGGCGACGTGGGCCCGTTCGCCGCTGCTGGGGCTGTCGGACACGCGGGAGAGCCAGCACTTCACGAGCCTGGGCGCGGACGAGCCCGGCAAGCAGGAGCTGTCCGCCGATCTGCTGCGCGCCGCGCTGCTCGTCGTGGACGACCGTGAACTCGCTGCGAGCATGGGGGTGTTGGCGGCTGCGGAACTTCCGGCGTCCGCCGCCGACGCCACCCTGGCGGACGTGCTGCGGGGCGACCACCCGGGACGCGCGAGCGCCGAGAGCCGTAGCGTCTACGCGCCGGTCGGCCTGCCCTGGCAGGACCTGGCGCTGAGCTGGGCGGCCTATCGGGCGGCGGAGCGGGAGGGGTTGGGGC
>NZ_RDBN01000001.1:116803-174258 GCF_008042075.1 Streptomyces sp. UW30
GCTCCTCGTCGACGGTTGCGGATCAGGATAGCCCCGCGGCGAGCGGCACGTGAGAGCGCTCTCGCGTCGGTGGACGTCCCTTGCGTGCGGCGCCCGGTTGCCGTGAAGAACGGTGGACCCGTCCGGACGGCGGCACGCTGGGTCGCTGGTCGGCGGTCGCTCGGGGGTTCCGTTCGCTCAGGAGATGTCGGGCAGGGTCCATTCCAGGCCGGGTTCCTTCTGCACATTGAGCCGAGGGTCGCGCGCGACACCGGGCGGCAGCGACCCAGCGTGCCGCCGTCCGGACGGGTCCACCGTTCTTCACGGCAACCGGGCGCCGCACGCAAGGGACGTCCACCGACGCGAGAGCGCTCTCACGTGCCGCTCGCCGCGGGGCTATCCTGATCCGCAACCGTCGACGAGGAGCCGCGCAGTGACCGAGACCGCCCCGCGCCCCACCCTTGAGGCCGTCGCCGCGCGGGCCGGGGTCTCGCGGGCCACCGTGTCACGGGTGGTCAACGGCGGGGACGGGGTCCGGGAACCGCTCGTCGAGCGGGTTCGCAAGGCCGTGGAGGAACTCGGATACGTACCGAACCAGGCCGCCCGCAGCCTGGTGACCCGACGGCACGACGCCGTGGCCGTCGTCGTCGCCGAACCCGAGACCCGCGTCTTCGCCGACCCCTTCTTCGCGCTGCAACTCCGCGGCATCAGCAAGGAGTTGACCGCCCACGACAACCAGCTCGTGCTGCTGCTCACGGAGGGCCGGGACGACCATGCGCGCGTCGGCCGCTACCTCGCCGGCGGGCATGTCGACGGGGCGCTCGTCTTCTCGCTGCACCTCGACGACCCGCTGCCCGAGCTGATCCAGCGCGCCGGAGTGCCGACCGTGTTCGGCGGACGCCCCGGCTGGAGCGGCGACCGCCGCGGTGTGGTCTACGTCGACGTGGACAACCGCGGCGGTGCCCGCGACGCCGTACGGCACCTCGCCGGACTCGGCCGCACCCGCATCGCGCACATCGCCGGCGCCCTCGACCAGACCTCGGCGGTGGACCGGCTCGACGGATACCGGGATGTCATGGTCGACGCCGATCCCCGGCTGATCGTCGAGGGCGACTTCACGCCGGCCGGCGGGGAGCGGGCGATGCGGGAGCTTCTCGACCGCTGCCCGGACCTGGATGCGGTGTTCGCCGCCAACGACCTCAGCGCGGCCGGGGCGCTGCGGGTGCTGCGCGAGGCCGGGCGGCGGGTGCCGGACGATGTCGCCGTGGTCGGCTTCGACGACATGCTGCCGGTGACGGAGCAGACCGAACCGCCACTCACGACGATCCGTCAGGACATCGAGGAGATGGGCCGGCTGATGGCCCGGCTGCTGCTGCGCGGACTCGAACGGAACGCCGCCGACCAGGGCATCGGCGCCGCGCCGTCCAGCGTGGTGCTGCCGACCACGCTGATACGGCGGGCGTCCGCCTAGGCCCGGTTCGCGTCCCGTCAGCTCTGTACGGGTGCGCTCTTGATCACGGCGAAGCGGGCGCCGTACGGGTCGGTGAGCTTGGCGATGCGGCCGACGTCCGGCAGGTCCGTGGCGGGCATGCGGACCGCGCCGCCCAGCTCCTCGGCCTTGGCGACCGTGGCGTCCGTGTCGGTGACCTCGAAGTACGGCAGCCAGTACGCGGAGCCCTGCGCCTCGGCCGGGTCGTCGGCCTTGTCGACGACACCGCCGAACATGGCGTCCTCCCCCTGACCTCCGGGGCTGAACGTCGTGTACGTGCCGCCGTAGAAGTCGAGGGCGAAGGTCTCCATGCCGAGCGTCGCGTTGTAGAACCCCGCCGCGGCCGGCACGTCCGTCGTGTACAGCTCCAACCAGCACAGCGAGCCGGACTCCTGGACCATGTCGAGGCCCTTGTTGGTGCCGGGCTGCCACAGGCCGAAGGACGCGCCCGCCTTGTCGGCGAGGATGGCCATGCGGCCCAGGTCCATCACGTCCATCGGTTGCACCAGCACCGAGCCGTGCGCCTGCTCGGCCGACTTCGCGGTGGCGTCCGCGTCCGGGGCCTGGAAGTACACCGTCCAGGAGGGCGGGCCCTGCTCCTCGGTGGTCTGCATACCGCCGGCCACCGTCTTCCCGTCGAGCTGGAAGAGGCCGTAACCGCCGGTCTCGGGTCCGCCCGGCTGGAACCGCCAGCCGAACAGGCCGCCGTAGAAGGAACCGGCGCCCTCGATGTCGGGTGTGCCGACGTCGATCCAGTTCGGCGCGCCGGTGACGAAACGGGTGGTGAGCATCATCGCCCTCCTCGGAAGGGTCCCGCTGTCTGCACTGCCGAGTCTTGCACCGCCCACTGACAATCGCTGCCGGAATGCCGCCGTCTGCTGGGGCGCTCTCATGGTCACCGTCAGTGACGGGCCGGCTTCTCCTTGATTTCGTCCGGTTCCGCGCGCCGCCGTGCGCCGCGGCGCGGCGAGGGGGACCATCGAGTCGGCCGGAGGCCCTGCGGCGCGCGTTGATCCCGCGTTGATCGAACGTTTTTCGCCGCCCGGCACGATCCTGCGCATGCACATCGACACGATCACGATGATCACCTCGCCCGACCTGGCCTGGCAGGAGGAGGCGTTGTGCGCACAGACAGGGGCGGACTTCTTCTTCCCCGAGCCGGGCAGTTCCGTGCGCGAGGCGAAGCGGATCTGCGGCATGTGCCCGATCCGCTCCGCCTGCCTGGACTACGCCCTGGACAACGACGAACGATTCGGCGTCTGGGGTGGCCTCTCGGAGAAGGAGCGCCTGGAACTCAGGCGTACGTCACGCTGAACCGGCGGGTCGCGTACCGCGCCGGGCCGTCGATGATGCCCGCCGCACGCACGCGATGCGCGAACTCGGCGTGCGAGCCGAACCCGGCGCCCACCGAGGGCGGGCAGTCCTGGCGCACGGAGAGCGCCCATCGAGGAGGCTCCGCGCAGGGCGCCCACGAGGCCGTGCCGGACGTAGCTGTCGGGCACCTCGGGCCCCTGCTCCCCGAGGGCCCGGTCCACGGGCACGGGGTCGGTACAGCCGTCCCCGTAGGGCAGCCCACGGGCCACCGCCCGGCGCGGTCCCGCGTGCGTTCAGGCCGTCGGAAAAAGCGACGGCCGGCCCGCGCACTGGCGGACCGGCCGTCGAAGACCTTGGGGGCCGGCGGTCAGGCGCCCGCTCGAGCCGCCATGCGGGCCTTGCGCGCGGCCAGCTTCTCGTCGAACTTCAGGGCCTCCGCGTCCAGGCCGTTCATGTACAGCCCCAGCTCCTCCTGCGCCTTCAGCCCCTCGGGGCCGAGGCCGTCCATCTCCAGGACCTTCAGGAAGCGCAGGACGGGCTGGATCACGTCGTCGTGGTGGATGCGCATGTTGTAGACCTCGCCGATCGCCATCTGCGCGGCGGCCCGCTCGAAGCCGGGCATGCCGTGGCCGGGCATGCGGAAGTTCACGATCACGTCGCGCACCGCCATCATCGTCAGGTCGGGCGCGAGCTCGAAGGCGGCCTTCAGCAGGTTGCGGTAGAAGACCATGTGCAGGTTCTCGTCGGTCGCGATGCGCGCCAGCATGCGGTCGCAGACCGGGTCGCCCGACTGGTGGCCGGTGTTGCGGTGCGAGACACGGGTCGCCAGCTCCTGGAAGGAGACGTAGGCCACCGAGTGCAGCATCGAGTGGCGGTTGTCCGACTCGAAGCCCTCGCTCATGTGGGCCATCCGGAACTGCTCCAGCTTGTCCGGGTCCACCGCGCGCGAGGCGAGCAGGTAGTCACGCATCACGATGCCGTGGCGGCCCTCCTCGGCGGTCCAGCGATGCACCCAGGTGCCCCAGGCGCCGTCCCGGCCGAAGAGCGAGGCGATCTCGTGGTGGTAGCTGGGGAGGTTGTCCTCGGTGAGCAGGTTCACGACCAGGGCGATCCGGCCGAGCTCGGTGACCTTGGACTGCCCCTTCTCCCAGGCCTCGCCGTCCTCGAAGAAGCCGGGGAAGTTGCGGCCGTCGCTCCACGGCACGTACTCGTGCGGCATCCAGTCCTTGGTGACCTTCAGATGCCGGTTGAGTTCCGTCTCGACGACTTCCTCCAACGCGTACAGCAGCTTGGCGTCGGTCCAGACGGAAGGGCTGCCGAGATGAGGGGAAGTGATCGTCACGGGAACTCCAGGGGGACGCACAAGACAGGAACGGTGACCGGCGAGCGGATGCCGGAACCTACGGGATCGTAGGCTACGAACCCGTAGGTTACGAAGCCGTAGGTTAAGAGGGGTGTAAAGACCGCTGATCAGCTGCCGTTCGGCCGGGAGTTCGCGGGTTTGCGAAATGCCTCAGGAGGCGCAGGTCCCGGGGCTGAAAAGGGGATCCGTTCAGCCGGTCAGGCGTACAGATCACGCATCCTCACCGAGAGACATGTCACACATCCTTCGAGCTTCTCGAACTCGCTGATGTCGACCAGTACGGGCTCGTGGCCGAGGTCGGCGAGCAGTTCCGCCGTCTTTGGTGCGCTCGCGGCCATGAGCAGCTTGTCGCCGCCCAGCAGCACCACATGCGCCCCGGACTCCTCCGGCACCGGCAGGAAGCGTGGGAACAGCGACGGGGCGTCCAGCTGGGGGATACGGCCCAGGATCGTTCCGTCGGGCAGCGCGGTGATCGCCGACTTCAGGTGCAGCACCTTGCTCACCGGAACGGCGACGACCCGCGCGCCCAGGGGCTCGAACGCGGCGCGCAGCTGCTGGACGCCGGCCGCGTTGGTCCGCCCGCCGCGGCCGACGTAGATCGTGTCGCCGACCTTCAGGACGTCGCCGCCGTCCAGCGTGCCCGGCTCCCAGATCCAGTTCACCGAGCAGCCGAGCGAGGCGACGGCCTCCTCGACGCCCTCGGTCTCGTCCCGCCGGGACTCGGCGCCGGGCCGGGTGATCAGCGCGACGTTGCGGTACATGACGACGGTGTCCTCGACGAACACCGAGTCGGGGCAGTCGTCGGCCGGGTCCACCTCGATGGTCTCCCAGCCGTGCGTGCGCAGGGCCTCCGTGTACGTCTCCCACTGCTCGACCGCGAGATCGAGGYCGACCTTCTCCCGCTCGATGTGCGTGAGCAGCCCTTCGGCGAGGCGCGGGCTCGGGCGGCGGATGAGGGCCTTCTTGCTGGGCACGACGGGATCTCCGGGTCGATGGCTGGATTCGGTGCCCATCATGCATGGGGCACCGATCCGCCATCATGCAGGGCCGGTCCGTCCGGACAACACCCCCGCGGTCAGGCTGTAGCACTCCTGAGATGCGCCGCGGTGAAGGAGCCGCGGACTTCGGGGAGCTTCCGTGGCGTTCCCTCGAAGACCCCGCGACCACCTCCCGGCCGCGGTCCGGCCCCAGGTCGACGTCCGGCTCTCCCCCGATCCCGAAACGCCGGTGTACACGGTCAGCCGGCCTTTCGGGAGGCGGAGGGGGACGTCCTTGAGGTTGTTCTCCCTGGCTCCGGTGCGAAGCTAGGCGGGATTTCCGACAGTTTCTGGCGTGATCTCCTTCAGTTCTCCGTCCTCCACCATCAGCCAGCGCGTGATGCCGATCGACTCCAGGAACGGCAGGTCGTGGCTGGCCACGATCAGCGCCCCCTCGTACGACTCCAGGGCCGAGGTGAGCTGCTGCACGCTCGCCATGTCCAGGTTGTTCGTCGGCTCGTCCAGCATCAGCAGCTGCGGCGCGGGCTCGGCCAGCATCAGTGCGGCCAGCGCCGCACGGAAGCGCTCGCCGCCGGACAGCGTCGCCGCCTTCTGGTCGGCGCGGGCGCCCCGGAACAGGAAGCGTGCCAGCCGCGCCCGGATCCGGTTGTTGGTGGCGCCCGGCGCGAACCGGGCCACGTTCTCGGCGACCGACAGCTCGTCGTCGAGGACGTCCAGCCGTTGTGGCAAGAAGCGCAGCGGGACATGCGCCGTCGCCTCGCCCGCCACCGGCTCCAGCTCACCGGCGATCGTGCGCAGCAGCGTCGTCTTGCCCGAGCCGTTGCGCCCGATCAGCGCGATCCGCTCCGGACCGTGCAGATCGAAGCCTGTGGCCACGCGTGCGCCGTACGCCAGCTCCAGCTCGCGCAGCGTGAGCACGCCGCGGCCCGGCGGTACGGCCGTGTACGGCAGGTCGACGCGGATCTCGTCGTCGTCCCGTACGGCCACCACCGCATCGTCGAGCCGCTCCTTGGCCTCGGCGAGCTTCTCCTCGTGCATGATCCGGTGCTTGCCCGCGGACTCCTGCGCCGCCCGCTTGCGCGCACCCATGACGATCTTCGGCTCGCGCTTTTGGTCCCACATCTTCTGCCCGTACCGCTTGCGGCGGGCCAACTTGACCTGGGCATCGACCAGTTCGCGCTTCTGCTTCTTGAGGTCGGCCTCGGCGACCCGCACCATGCGCTCGGCGGCCTCCTGTTCCGTGGCGAGCGCCTCCTCGTACGCCGAGTAGTTGCCGCCGTACCAGCTGATCTCGCCGGAGCGCAGATCGGCGATCTGGTCGACGAGGTCGAGGAGTTCGCGGTCGTGGCTGACCACTACCATCACCCCCGGCCAGGATTCGACGGCCGCGTACAGCCGCCTGCGTGCGTACAGGTCGAGGTTGTTGGTGGGCTCGTCCAGCAGCAGGACGTCCGGGCGGCGCAGCAGCAGCGCGGCCAGGCGCAGCAGCACCGACTCGCCGCCGGACACCTCGCCGATCGTGCGGTCCAACTCGACGTGACCGAGCCCGAGTTCGCCCAGTGTGGCGAGGGCGCGCTCCTCCACGTCCCAGTCGTCGCCGACGGTCTCGAAGTGCTCCTCGGCCACGTCGCCCTCCTCGATGGCGTGCAGCGCGGCCCGCTTGGCGGCGATACCCAGGGCCTCGTCGACCTTGAGACGGGTGTCGAGTGTGACGTTCTGCGGGAGGTAGCCGATCTCGCCCGCGACGCGCACGGCGCCGTCGGCCGGAGCGAGGTCACCGGCGATGAGCTTCAACAGGGTTGATTTTCCGGACCCGTTGATGCCGACGAGCCCGGTCCTGCCGGGACCGAACGCGACGTCCAGGCCCTCGAAGACGGCGCCGGCGCCGGGCCAGGTGAAGGACAGGGAAGTAATGCTGATGGATGTAGGCATGGGGGCGCCTCCGCGGTTGCTCGAAACGATCAGGGGCAAACGCGTATCGAGACACCGGCGACCATCGGGCGGCGGGAAGCCCGGGGCATGAGAAAAGCCCTGTTCCGTGAGGACGGCTCGAACGCCGAGGTCGCACGCTGCGCACACACCTCAGGTGTGACGCGGTGTCTCAGACCTCAGACGAGCAACGTCCTTCTCCAATCGACGGCAACAGGACCGCTATACACCGTAGGTTGGGGCTGCGACGGTGTCAACGCAATTAAGGGCCGATGCGGGAACCGCAGCGAGAGGGCCCTACGGCTCGCCCGGCCGAGGAGGCCCGGCGGCCCGCCCCGTCAAGGGCGCCCGGCGGGAGGCCTCAGCAGGCGTCCCGCATCAGTTCCGCCAGGTCGCGGTCCAGGTCGAGCTGCAGGTGCTCCAGGCCGAGGGGCACCAGGTCGCTCGTGGCCTGGAGGAAACGGCGCAGCTCGCCCGTGCGGATGTGCACGACCGCGGTGCCCTCGGGGGCGTGGAACTCCAGGACGGTCCGGTCGAAGCCGTACGGCCGCACCCGGACGTCGCCGTCGCCCTCGGGGCCCTCGAGCCCGGCCAGGAGCAGCTCCCGGCTGAAGGTCCAGCAGACCTCGACACCCTCCAGGGTGGCCGGGGCAGGGAAGGTCATACAGACGGCGAACGGGTCGCTCCGGTCGTAGTGAAGGGTCGCGGGAATGCTCTGCATCCGCGGCGCGGCGGCGACAAGACGGGCCTCGACGGGCTGCTCGATGACAGTGGACAACGCCTTGCTCCCTTGTGATGGCTGGACGAACATCCGGGTGGACGAGACCGGGCACTCGTAGAGACGATGGAATCGGCCAATCCGTGCACCCCGAGGGCGAGTGACCTCTGTCACCGCCTTCATGCACGGGAGTGGGGCGTTCGTCCTCCTGTGACCGGATGGTCTGCTGTGGCAGGTGCGGACATCTGGACGGAGCCGGTGCGGTGCACTAGCTTCGCCCGCCATGAGACGTTCGGGGAGCACGCGACGGGTGGGGCGTACGTTTCGGACAATGGCCGCCGGGATGGCGTGCGGGGCGGCGCTGGCCGCGCTGACGGCCGTACCCGCGCAGGCGCACGAGCCGCAGGGACACGCGCCGCACTGGGAACTCAAGAACAGCGGGACGCCCGAGGTGCGCTTCCGGGGCCTGTCCGCGGTCAGCCGCAGCACGGCATGGCTGGCCGGGACCGCGGGCACCGTACTGCGTACCACCGACGGCGGCGCCACCTGGCGCAACGTCTCGCCGCCGGGCGCGGCCGAGCTGCAGTTCCGGGACATCGAGGCGTTCGACGCGCGGCGTGCCGTGGTGCTGGCCATCGGGGAGGGCGAGGCGTCGCGGCTGTACCGCACGGACGACGGCGGCGCGACCTGGACCGAGTCCTTCCGCAACACCGACGCGCGGGCCTTCTACGACTGCCTCACCTTCCTCGACCGCCGGCACGGCCTGGCGATGAGCGACCCGGTCGACGGCAGGTTCCGCATCCTGTCGACGAGCGACGGCGGCCGCTCCTGGAAAGTGCTGCCCAGCGCCGGGATGCCCGCCGCGCTGGAGGGCGAGGCCGGGTTCGCGGCGAGCGGGCAGTGCCTGGTCGGCTCCGGACCGAAGGACGTCTGGCTGGCCACCGGCGGGGCGGCACACGCGCGTGTCCTGCACTCCGCCGACCGGGGGCTGACCTGGACGGCCACCGACACGCCGATCCCGGCCGGCGACCCGGCCCGGGGTGTCTTCGCGCTCGCCTTCCGCGACCGTACCCACGGGCTCGCGGTCGGCGGCGACTATCGCCCCGAGCAGGCCTCCCCGCAGGCGGCGGCACGCACGACCGACGCCGGGCGCGGCTGGACGTCCGCCGCCACGCCGCCGCCCGCCTACCGCTCCGGCGTCGCCTGGCTCCCGCACAGCCGCACCGCCGCCCTCGCGGTCGGCCCCACGGGCACGGACCTGACGACCGACGCCGGGCGCACCTGGCGGACGGTCGACAGCGGTTCCTACGACACGGTGGACTGCACGCCCGACCTGAGCTGCTGGGCCGCGGGGGAGAAGGGGCGGGTCGCGCGGCTGGAGAGGTGACCGGCGGCATGCGGGTACTCGGACGCCGACCGCGTGAGCAGTCCGCGAGAGGAGTGACGCACATGCCGGCCGGTTCGAGCCCGAAGCGGGAACGCCAGTACGAGCACATCAGGAAGAGCGCCCGGGACCGGGGCGAGAGCGCCTCGCGCGCCGAGGAGATCGCGGCGCGGACGGTGAACAAGGAACGCGCCCGGTCCGGCGAGTCGAAGACCGCCGGCCGCACGTCCACCGAGGACATGTCCTCCGGCAGGCGAGGCGGGCTGCGGTCGGGCAAGGGCTCCCAGGGGCCCACCTACGACCAGCTGTACGCGGAGGCCAAGCGGCGCAACATCCACGGGCGTTCGGACATGGACAAGGGCCGGCTCAAGCGAGCGCTGGGGAAGTGAGGCTCACCGGGGCGCCTCGCGGTACCGCTCCAGTTCCGGCGCTGTCTTCGTGGCGACGAACTCGGTGATGCGGTAGGCGCAGACCCCGGCGCCGACGAACGGATCGGTCGCGGCGATCCCCTCGATCCGCGCCCGGTCCTCGGCGACAGCCAGGATCACGCCGCCGTCGCGGGGGTTCTTGCGCCCGGACGCGAGGAAGATCCCCTTCTCGTACTGCTCGTCGAGCCACGCCACATGGGCCTCCAGCACGGTGTCGACGTCCTCGATCGGTGCGGTGTAGGTCAGCTCCAGTACGAACATGATCGCGACCCTACCCCCGGGCCCGTACGCTCGTGCCCACCATGACGACCGTACGCATTCCCGCGGGCTGGCCCGCGACCGAGGAGGAGGCCCGCGCCGTCCAGGACGAGCTGCGGGAGCGAGTGGTGCTCGACGAGCCGGGGCCACCGCCCGGGTCCGGGCACGTGACCGGCGTGGACGTGGCCTACGACGACGAGCGGGACGTGGTCGCGGCCGCGGCGGTCGTCCTCGACGCGGCGACCCTGGAGGTCGTGGCCGAGGCCACAGCCGTAGGCCGGATCTCCTTCCCGTACGTCCCCGGCCTCCTCGCCTTCCGCGAGATCCCCACGGTGCTGGCCGCCCTCGACGCCCTGCCCTGCGCACCCGGCCTGGTCGTGTGCGACGGCTACGGGCGCGCCCATCCCCGCCGCTTCGGCCTCGCCAGCCACCTCGGCGTCCTCACCGACCTGCCCACGATCGGCGTCGCCAAGAACCCGTTCACCTTCACCTACGATGCCCCCGCCGCACCACGCGGCTCCGCCACGCCCCTCCTGGCAGCCGACGAGGAAGTCGGCCGGGCCCTACGCACCCGCGACACGATCAAGCCGGTCTTCGTCTCGGCAGGCCACCGGGTGAGCCTGGCCAACGCATGCGCCCACACCCTCGCCCTGACCCCGCAGTACCGCTTGCCGGAGACCACGCGCAGGGCGGACTCCTTGTGCCGGAAGGCGTTGAAGGAGGCGACCCGACCCAGGCCGGAGCCGGCCACTCGAGCTGCGGCGGATCCCACCAGGACGTGGGGGCGGTCCCTGTTCGAGCGGCAATCGAATGCGGTGGCCTGGGCGGGCCGAGTGCTCGCTGCGGCGGTGGTGGGCACCGAGCGAGCGCCGGAGATCGACGCCGCGCTCGAGCTGGCGGCCCACCGCGAGCGATGGAGCCGGGGCCGCGAGGTGTTCGATCAGGTCCGCGCGCGTTCCGCCACGGACCAGGACCGGCTCACGGAGGAGCAGGACGCGGTGTTCCAGCTCGCCGAACTGGTCGGCAAACTGGCGCACAACGCGGCCGGTCCGCCACCGTTCTTCGACCACCACGTGGGCTGGCGAATCGGCCCCCTCGCCGTGCGCCTCGCCACTGCGGCGCACGATCCCGTCGTACGGACCCGGATCGCCGAGGCGCTCGGGGAGTGGCCGCCGGCCGAAGCCGACGGCACGTCCTGAAGGGGCGGCCTGAGTAGCTCGACTGAGTACCCGTACGGATGTGGGCACATCACCGGGCTCGGCAGGCTGAACCCCATGACGACGCACCGCTCCCCGAAGCCCCTCGCCGACCCCAACCGTCCCGTCGAGCGTGCCGTGACGGTTGCGCTGGTTCTGGCCACCTTGGCCGGGCTGGGGTGGATCGTCGGGATGATCTACACCATCGCGGGGTGGCCGCTGTAGGGCAGGCGGTTCAGCGGGTGGCGGCCACCCGGAAGGTGATGCCCGCCGTGCGCAGGCGCTCGATCAGGGCGTCTCCCATCGCGACCGCCGTGGTGACCTGGCCGGCTGTCGGCGGCAGTTCGTCGAAGGCCAGGGAGAGGGCCGACTCGGCGAACATCTTCGCCGTCTCGCCGTAGCCGGGGTCACCTCCGGCCACCTCCGTGAAGACCCGGCGGCCGCCGCCCTCGCCCACGAAGCGGACCGAGAACCAGCTCTTCGCGCGCTTCTCGGGGCCGGGACCCTCGCCCGGCTTGAGCCGGTCGGACAACCAGCGCCGGGCGGGCGGCAGTTGGGCGGCCGTGAAGAGCCCGCTCATCGCCGCGACGCCGCCGAGCGCGACGGGAAGGTGCCGTACGGCGGCGTAGTGGCGGTAGCGGAAGTCGGGGCCGTAGCGGTCGAGGGCCCTCGCGGACCGCTTCACGATCTGCGGGTCGATCGTCGGCAAGGGCAGCGCCCACGCTCCGACCTCCCCCGCGAACCGGGGCACCCCCGTGGGCGCCTGCGCCCGGCGCCCCATCAGCCGCGGCTCGTGGCGGGCCCGGTCGCGTGCGGCGGCGATCATCTGGGGTCCGCGCGCGAACTGGTTGAGCGCCGAGGCGAACGTACCGCCCGAGAAGGTGGCGTCGGCCGTCACGAAACCGTCGATCGACAACGGCACGTCCTCCGGCAGCTGCTGGACGGTGAAATACGCGCCCAGGTCGTGCGGGATCGAGTCGAAGCCGCAGGCGTGCACCAGCCGCGCGCCCGTCTCACGCGCGCGTGCGTCGTGCCGGACGTACGTCAGGTCCACGAACTCCGGCTCACCGGAGAGGTCGAGGTAGTCGGCGCCGGTGTCCGCGCAGGCCGCCACCAGGTCCTCGCCGTACTTCACGTAAGGACCCACCGTGGACGCCACCACGCGCGCGTGCTCGGCGAGCCGGCGCATCGAGGCCGGATCGGCGACGTCCGCCTCCAGCACCCCGATCCCCTCGCCGCCCGGCAGCGACTCGCGCAGCCGCTCCAGCTTCTCCCTGCTGCGGCCGGCGATCGCCCAGCGCAGCCCCTCGGGCGCGTTCTCGGCGAGATACTCCGCGGTGAGTACCCCGACGAACCCCGTCGCTCCGAAGAGCACGATGTCGTACGGACGCTCCGTCCTGCTCAACCTGCTCATGACACCCCTCGGTCCCGCACCACGCGCCGTTGTCGGTGGCCGAGGCTAGCGTGAGGTGTGCGGAGCCCGACGACGAGCCCGGAGGTATGCGGTGGCCGTACCCAGAACCGCCCTGAAGAAGTGGGAAAAAGTACGCGAGTTCGCCCTCGGGATGCCCGGCGCCGTCGAGGAGTTCCCCTGGGGCGAGACGGTCGCGAAGGTCAACAAGAAGGTGTTCGTCTTCCTCGGCGTCGACGACGGCAGCTATCCGATGGGCGTCACCGTGAAGCTCAAGGACGAGTCGGCTCATGCCCACGCCCTGACCTGTCCGGGCGCCGAGCCCGCCGGATACGGCCTCGGGAAGGCCGGCTGGGTCAGCATCCCGCTGGAGCAGAAGGACGCCCCGACGGCGGAGCTGCTGTGCGACTGGGTCGAGGAGAGCTACCGCACGATCGCGCCGAAGCGGCTGATAGCGGAGCTCGACGCGCGCTGATTGCGCCGGGGCGGCTTCGCGGTCGGGCTTCCGGCGGGTAACTTCCTAAGCGCTTGCTCTTGTGTCTGTCGGTGCATCTTCTTAGCATCACTGGTGTTACAGCAGTAGTGTCACACCCCTGGGGGCAGGATGGCGACGACGCCAGGACAGGGCCCGCTCACCGGCGTGCGCGTGGTCGAGCTGGCCGGAATCGGGCCCGGCCCGTTCGCCGCCATGCTCCTCGCCGACCTGGGCGCCGACGTGGTGCGCGTGGACCGGCCCGGCGGCACGGGGCTGGCCATCAACACCCGGTTCGACATCACCAACCGCAACAAGCGCTCGGTGGTCGTCGACCTGAAGTCCCCCGACGGCCCCGCGCGCGTACTCGACCTCGCAGCCCGCGCCGACATCCTCATCGAGGGCTACCGCCCCGGCGTCGCCGAGCGCCTCGGCGTCGGCCCCGAGGCCTGCCACGCCCGCAACCCGAAGCTGGTCTACGGCCGCATGACGGGCTGGGGCCAGGAGGGGCCGCTGGCCCACCGCGCCGGGCACGACATCGCCTACATCGCGGTCACCGGCACCCTCGGCATGATCGGCGGCCCCGACGAACCGCCCGCCGTCCCCGCCAACCTGGTCGGCGACTACGCGGGCGGCTCGCTCTACCTCGTCGTCGGCATCCTCGCCGCCCTCCATCACGCGCGCGCGACCGGCACCGGCCAGGTCGTCGACGCCGCCATCGTCGACGGCACCTCCCACCTCTCCGCGATGATCCACGGCATGCTCGCCGCGGGCGGCTGGCAGGACCGGCGCGGCGCGAACCTCCTGGACGGCGGCTGCCCGTACTACGGCACCTACGAGACGGCAGACGGCCGGTACATGGCGGTCGGCGCCCTGGAACCCCAGTTCTACGACGAGTTCCTGCGACTCCTCGGCATCGAGGACTTCGCCTCCGCCCGCAAGGACATTTCGCGCTGGGGCGAGCTGCGAGAGGTGGTCGCGGCCCGCTTCAAGTCCCGTACGAGGGACGAGTGGACGGCCGTTTTCGAGGGCTCCGACGCCTGTGTGGCCCCCGTCCTGTCCCTGCGCGAGGCACCGCAGCACCCGCACCTCGCCGCCCGCGGCACCTTCACCGACGTGTCGGCGCCCCGGTTCGCCGCGACCCCCACCGCCGTACGCACCGGCCCGGCACAGCCCGGCGCCGACACCGCGGGCGTGGCACGCGACTGGGACGTACCCGATCTCCTGAAGGGCCTCGACACGGACGGCCCCGCGACGAAGGGCCTCGTATGAAGCGGCAGATCTTCGCCCCCGAGCACGACGCGTTCCGCGCGACCGTGCGCAGCTTCCTGGACCGGGAGGTGCTGCCCCACTACGAGCAGTGGGAGAAGGACGGCATCGTCTCCCGCGACGCCTGGCGCGCGGCCGGCAAGCAGGGCCTGCTCGGCTTCGCCGTGCCCGAGGAGTACGGAGGCGGCGGCACCGACGACTTCCGCTACAGCGCGGTCCTCGCCGAGGAGTTCACGCGCGCGGGCGCCCCGGGACTCGCCCTCGGCCTGCACAACGACATCATCGGCCCGTACCTCACCTCGCTCGCCACCGACGAGCAGAAGCGCCGCTGGCTGCCCGGCTTCTGCGACGGCTCGCTGATCACGGCCATCGCCATGACCGAACCCGGCGCCGGCTCCGACCTCCAGGGCATCCGCACCCACGCCGAGGACCGCGGCGACCACTGGGTCCTGAACGGCTCCAAGACGTTCATCTCCAACGGCATCCTCGCCGACCTGGTGATCGTGGTCGCGAAGACGACCCCCGAGGGCGGCGCGCACGGGCTGTCGCTGCTCGTCGTCGAGCGCGGCATGGACGGCTTCGAGCGCGGCCGCAACCTCGACAAGATCGGCCAGAAGGCGCAGGACACGGCCGAACTGTTCTTCCACGACGTGCGCGTGCCCAAGGAGAACCTCCTCGGCGAGCTCAACGGCGCGTTCGTCCATCTGATGACGAACCTCGCGCAGGAGCGCCTGAGCATCGCCGTCTCCGCGATCGCCGCCGCCGAACACCTGCTGGAGATCACCACCGAGTACGTCAAGGAACGCGAGGCCTTCGGCCGGGCCCTCGCCACCAAGCAGCACATCCGGTTCGAGATAGCCGAGATGGCCACGGAGTGCGCCGTCACCCGGACCTTCCTCGACCGCTGCATCGAGGATCACTCGAACGGAGAGCTCGACGCCGTCCACGCCTCCATGGCCAAGTGGTGGGCGACCGAACTCCAGAAGCGGGTCGCCGACCGCTGCCTGCAACTGCACGGCGGCTACGGCTACATGAGCGAATACCCGGTCGCCCGTGCCTTCACCGACGGCCGTATCCAGACCATCTACGGCGGGACGACCGAGATCATGAAGGAGATCATCGGCCGTTCCCTGCTGGGCTGACCCTCACCCTCGAAAGGCTTACCAGTGAGCACCGAAGCGTACGTGTACGACGCGATCCGCACCCCGCGCGGCCGCGGCAAGGCGAACGGCGCCCTGCACGGCACCAAGCCCATCGACCTGGTCGTCGGCCTCATCCACGAGATCCGCGACCGCTTCCCGGACCTCGACCCGGCCGCCATCGACGACATCGTGCTCGGCGTGGTCGGCCCGGTCGGCGACCAGGGCTCCGACATCGCCCGCATCGCCGCGATCGCCGCCGGGCTGCCGGACACGGTCGCGGGCGTCCAGGAGAACCGCTTCTGTGCGTCGGGTCTGGAGGCCGTGAACATGGCCGCCGCCAAGGTCCGTTCGGGCTTCGAGGACCTCGTCCTCGCGGGCGGCGTCGAGTCCATGTCCCGGGTGCCGATGGCCTCGGACGGCGGTGCCTGGTTCAACGACCCGATGACCAACCTCTCCGTCAACTTCGTGCCGCAGGGCATCGGCGCCGACCTCATCGCCACGATCGAGGGCTTCTCGCGCCGGGACGTCGACGAGTACGCGGCGCTCTCGCAGGAGCGGGCGGCCACGGCATGGAAGGAGGGCCGCTTCGACCGCTCCGTCGTCCCGGTCAAGGACCGCAGCGGCCTCGTCGTCCTCGACCACGACGAGCACATGCGCCCGGGCACCACCGCCGACTCCCTCGCCAAGCTGAAGGCGTCCTTCGCCGACATCGGCGACCTGGGCGGCTTCGACGCCGTGGCGCTGCAGAAGTACCACTGGGTCGAGAAGATCGACCACGTCCACCACGCGGGCAACTCCTCCGGCATCGTCGACGGCGCCTCGCTCGTCGCGATCGGTAACAAGGAGGTCGGCGAGCGCTACGGCCTCACGCCGCGCGCCCGCATCATCTCCGCCGCCGTCTCCGGCTCCGAGCCCACCATCATGCTCACCGGCCCCGCGCCCGCCACCCGCAAGGCGCTCGCCAAGGCCGGCCTGACCATCGACGACATCGACCTCGTCGAGATCAACGAGGCCTTCGCGGCGGTCGTCCTGCGCTTCGTACGGGACATGGGCCTGTCCCTGGACAAGGTCAACGTCAACGGCGGCGCCATCGCCCTCGGCCACCCCCTCGGCGCGACCGGCGCGATGATCCTCGGCTCGCTCGTCGACGAACTGGAGCGCCAGGACAAGCGGTACGGCCTCGCCACGCTGTGCGTGGGCGGCGGTATGGGCATCGCCACCATCGTCGAGCGCATCTGACCCCCTCCCGACGGATCACACGGAGCACCTCCCCATGAGCACTGAATCCACCACCATCCGCTGGGAACAGGACCGCGAAGGCGTCGTCACCCTCGTCCTCGACGACCCCAACCAGTCCGCGAACACCATGAACCAGGCGTTCCGCGACTCGCTCGCCGTGGTCGTCGACCGCCTGGAGGCCGAGAAGGACACCATCCGCGGTGTCATCGTCATCTCCGCCAAGAAGACCTTCTTCGCGGGCGGCGACCTGCGCGACCTGATCCGGGTCACCCCCGAGACCGCGCAGGACCTCTTCGAGGGCGGCATGGCCATCAAGCGCCAGCTGCGCCGCATCGAGACCCTGGGCAAGCCGGTCGTCGCCGCGATGAACGGCGCCGCCCTGGGTGGCGGTTACGAGATCGCGCTCGCCTGCCACCACCGCATCGCCCTCGACGCGCCCGGCTCCAAGATCGGCTGCCCCGAGGTCACCCTCGGCCTGCTGCCCGGCGGAGGCGGCGTCGTCCGCACCGTCCGCCTCCTCGGCATCGCCGACGCCCTGCTGAAGGTCCTCCTCCAGGGCACCCAGTACAACCCGCAGCGCGCCCTGCAGCACGGCCTGATCGACGACGTGGCCGCCACCCAGGACGAACTGCTCGCCAAGGCACGCGCGTTCATCGAGGCCCACCCGGAGTCGCAGCAGCCCTGGGACAGGCCGGGCTACCGCATCCCCGGCGGTACGCCCGCCAACCCCAAGTTCGCGGCGAACCTGCCCGCCTTCCCGGCCAGCCTGCGCAAGCAGACGGGCGGCGCCCCCTACCCGGCCCCGCGCAACATCCTCGCGGCCGCCGTCGAGGGCTCCCAGGTCGACTTCGAGACCGCTCAGGTCATCGAGGCCCGCTACTTCGTGGAGCTGGCCGCGGGCCAGACCTCCAAGAACATGATCCAGGCGTTCTTCTTCGACCTCCAGGCCGTCAACTCCGGCGCCAACCGCCCGGCGGGCATCGAGCCCCGCAAGGTCCGCAAGGTCGCCGTCCTGGGCGCCGGGATGATGGGCGCGGGCATCGCCTACTCGTGCGCCCGCGCGGGCATCGACGTGGTCCTGAAGGACGTGTCGTCCGAAGCCGCCGCCAAGGGCAAGGCCTACTCGGAGAAGCTGTGCGCCAAGGCGGTCTCCCGGGGCCGTACGACGCAGGAGAAGGCCGACGCGCTGCTCGCCCGCATCACGCCCACCGGCGACCCGCAGGACGTGGCGGGCTGCGACGTGGTCATCGAGGCCGTCTTCGAGAACCCCGAGCTCAAGCACAAGGTCTTCCAGGAGATCCAGGGGATCGTGGAGCCGGACGCGCTGCTGTGCTCCAACACCTCGACGCTGCCGATCACCGTCCTCGCCGAAGGCGTGGAGCGCCAGGCCGACTTCATCGGACTGCACTTCTTCTCGCCCGTCGACAAGATGCCGCTCGTCGAGATCATCAAGGGCGAGCGGACCGGCGAGGAGGCGCTGGCCCGCGCCTTCGACCTGGTCCGGCAGATCAACAAGACGCCGATCGTCGTCAACGACTCCCGCGGCTTCTTCACCTCCCGCGTCATCGGCCACTTCATCAACGAGGGCGTGGCGATGGTCGGCGAGGGCATCGAGCCCGCGTCGGTCGAGCAGGCGGCGGCACAGGCGGGCTACCCGGCCAAGGTCCTGTCCCTGATGGACGAGTTGACGCTCACGCTGCCCCGCAAGATCCGGAGCGAGTCCAAGCGGGCCGTCGAGGAGGCGGGCGGCACCTGGACGCCGCACCCCGCCGAGGCCGTCATCGACCGCATGGTCGACGAGTTCGACCGCCCCGGGCGCAGCGGGGGAGCCGGCTTCTACGACTACGACGAGAACGGCAAGCGGGCGGCCCTGTGGCCGGGCCTGCGCGAGCACTTCACCCGTGAGGGCGCGGAGATTCCCTTCCGGGACATGCAGGAACGGATGCTCTTCTCCGAGGCCCTGGACACCGTCCGGCTCCTGGAGGAGGGGGTGCTGACGTCGGTCGCCGACGCCAACATCGGCTCCATCCTCGGCATCGGCTTCCCCGGCTGGACCGGCGGTGTCCTGCAGTACATCAACGGCTACGACGGCGGGGTCGCCGGGTTCGTGGCACGCGCGCGTGAGCTGGCCGAGACGTACGGGGAGCGGTTCGCGCCGCCCGCCCTGCTGGTGGAGAAGGCCCAGAAGGGGGAGACCTTCGGCGACTGACACAGGGGCCCGCCCCGCCCTCGCCGTGCTGGACATCCCGCGCGGCGAGGGCGCGGATCCCCGGCTGTGACCAGGGCGTTCAAGAATCGTCCGGGGCCGAGGAGCGGCGACGTGTCAGGCGGATCCGCCTTCCTCCGACACACCGCCCAGCCACTCCCGCKGCTCCTCGCGCAGGGATCGCTGAAAGGTCGTCAACAGGGCCTGCACGATCACGGGTTGCATATAGGCGGACAACGACTTCACGTCCTGGGCGGCGCGCTGCGACACCTCCCCGCGGAAGAGCTGCGACAGCTCGTGCGCGACGGCACGCGAGTGCTCGATGAGGACCTTGCGCGCCGCGAGGATCGCCTCCTGCGACAGCGGCACGTCCAGCAGCCCGACACCGAGCCGCAGCAGCCCGAGGTCGACGCGGTAGTCGCCGTCGCCTTCCGTGCCGTCGGCCGCGACGACGCCCATCGCGGTCAGTCGCTCCACGTCGTCGTCGCCGAGCGCCCGCCCCGCCCGCCGCTCCAGCTCGGCCCGCGACACGCTCTCCACGGTCTCCGGCGCCCAGGAGGCCACGACGGACCGGTGCAGGGCGAGATCGTGGGCGTCCAGATCCGGCGGCAGCTGCTGCAGATAGCGCTCGATGGCCGCCAGCGTCATGCCCTGCTGCTGAAGCTCCTCGATCAGCGCCAGCCGGGCCAGATGCTCGCGCCCGTAGTGCCCCACCCGGCGCGGACCGATCACCGGAGGCGGCAGCAGCCCCTTGGTGCCGTAGAACCGCACCGTGCGGACCGTCATACCCGCCCGCGCGGCCAGTTCGTCGATCGTGAGGGTGGGTTCCTCGGTGCCGGTCGTCATGTGCAGCAGTATCGCTGTCTCACCACTGCTGTGACACCACTTGCGACGGACGCTGCGACCGGCGGGACGACCGACGTGACGACGACGTGACGACCTTGTGAGAAGTAACGCTCTGTGACATACGCCACCGCATGAGTCGCGCTCCGTGGGGGAAGGTGGCCCCTTGGTCTGTGCCTTTTACGGAAGGCGCAGGCCATACGTTCGTCCGGACACCCGAGCGCGACCCGCTCGGGCGCACCAGAGAGTGGTACCACCCGTGAGCAAGGACGCCGTGAACACGGCAGTGGCCGCATCCCGCACCGACGCGGCCCAGGTGCCCGCGGACGCGGGCGACGCCGGCTACAGCAAGGACCTCAAGGCCCGCCACGTCAACATGATCGCCATCGGCGGGGCCATCGGCACCGGCCTCTTCCTCGGCGCCGGCGGTCGCCTCCACAACGCGGGCCCGGCGCTGGCGATCGCCTACCTGGTCTGCGGAATCTTCGCCTTCTTCGTCGTCCGTGCCCTCGGCGAGCTCGTCCTCTACCGCCCCTCGTCGGGCTCGTTCGTGTCGTACGCGCGCGAGTTCCTCGGCGAGAAGGGCGCCTACGTCGCCGGCTGGATGTACTTCCTGAACTGGTCGACGACCGGCATCGCCGACATCACCGCGATCGCGCTCTACACGCACTACTGGAGTCTGTTCACCGACATCCCGCAGTGGGTGCTGGCCCTGATCGCGCTGGCGGTCGTGCTGGCGGTGAACCTGATCTCCGTGAAGATCTTCGGCGAGATGGAGTTCTGGTTCGCGATCATCAAGGTCGCCACGCTGGTGGCCTTCATGTTCGTCGGCATCTTCCTGCTGGCCACTCAGCACGAGGTGGGCGGTACGACGCCCGGCCTGAGCGTGATCAGCGACAACGGCGGTGTCTTCCCGCACGGCCTGATGCCCGTCGTTCTGGTCATGCAGGGCGTGATCTTCGCGTATGCCGCCCTGGAGCTGGTCGGCGTCGCCGCGGGTGAGACCGCGGAGCCGGAGAAGGTCGTCCCGCGCGCGGTGAACTCGATCATGTGGCGCGTCGGCCTCTTCTACGTCGGCTCCGTCGTCCTCCTCGCCCTCCTCCTCCCCGGCTCGGTCTACTCGGCCGACCAGAGCCCCTTCGTCACGGTCCTGTCGAAGATCGGCGTCCCGGCGGCGGGCGACGTGATGAACCTGGTGGTCCTGACGGCGGCGATGTCCTCCCTCAACTCCGGCCTCTACTCCACGGGCCGCATCCTGCGCTCGATGGCCATGGCGGGCTCGGCCCCGAAGTTCACGGCCCGCATGAACCGCAGCCAGGTCCCCTACGGCGGCATCCTGCTCACGTGCGCGGTGTGCGTGCTCGGCGTCGGCCTGAACTACCTCATGCCCAGCCAGGCCTTCGAGATCGTGCTGAACGTGGCCTCGCTCGGCATCATCTCGACCTGGGTGATCATCATGGTCTGCCATCTGGTCTTCGTCCGCCGAGCCAAGGCGGGCCTGCTGGACCGCCCCTCCTTCCGCCTCCCCGGCAGCCCGGTCACGGAGATCGCCACGGTCGCCTTCCTGCTGGCCTGCCTCGCCATGATGTGGAACGACCCCGAGGTCGGCCGCAAGACCCTCCTCCTCATCCCGGTCATCGCCCTGATGCTGATCGCCGGCTGGTACGCGATCCGCCGCCGGGTCAACCGCACGGAGGACCAGGAGCTGGCCGAGCTCACGAAGTAGTTCCTATGCCGTTGTCAGTGGCGGCCTCTACGGTGGCGTCATGTCGGAGATCTCTTGCATCCGGGGTGACGCCACCGCTGCGTCGGTGAAGGGCGTCAAGGAAGGCACCGTTCGGGGCCTCTCGTCCACGGTCCACGACCATGGGGAGGGCCGGAGTTGAGCCGCGACATCGACGTGCTCGTGCTGGGCGGCGCGGGCGTCGACACCATCGTGTACGTGCCGGAGCTGCCGTTGCCGTACGCCGACAGCTACATGATCGATTCGGGGATCCGTACCCGCGCCGGGCAGACCGGTGACTTCGTCGCCCTGGGCCTGGGCGCTCTCGGCCTGCGGGTCCACCACCTCGACATGCTCGGCGACGACCCCGAGGGCGACCTGGTCCGCGCCCTGCACCGGGAGAAGGACATCGCGCTCACGGCGATCCCGCAGCCCGCCGGGACGAAGCGTGCCGTCAACCTCGTCGGTCCCGACGGCAGACGACTGTCGCTGTACGACACCAGCCGCGCCCACGCCGACGACCGCTTCTCGGAGCCCACGGTGCGTGCCCTGGCCGGCGCGAGCCGTCACGTCCACGTCACCATCACCCAGCCCTGCGTCCATTCCCTGCCAGTGCTGCGCGAGTCGGGTGCGACGCTCTCCACCGACCTGCACGACTGGGACGGCGAGAACCCGTACCACGAGCCGTTCGCGTACGCGGCGGACGTCGTCTTCCTGTCCGCCACCGCCCTGGCCGACCCCGAGCGGACGATGCGCCGGATCGCCGATCGGGGCCGGGCCGAGGTGGTCGTGGCCACGGCAGGCGCGAAGGGCGCGTACGTACTGTCCGACGACGAGCTGACCCGCCTGCCCGCCGTGACGCCGCCCGCGCCGGTGGTGGACTCCAACGGCGCGGGCGACGCCTTCGCCGCCGCGTTCCTCTACGCCTGGCTGAACCGGGAGACACCCCGACGCAGCGCCCTGTACGGCACGATCGCCGGTGCCCACGCGTGCACGGTGCCGTCGACGGAGACGGACGCGATAGGCCTGGACGAACTACTCACGCGCACCGCCACGCCCTAGGGGCGCGGGCCTGTGTCGGTATCCGGCTCCGCCGCGTGGGCGCGACAAACCACGAAGCACCCGCAGCCGCCCGACGACATGACGTGGCACATCCAGCGGCGCGATCAGTGCTCGTGTTCGTGCACACCATTCGTCGCCGCGATCTTCTTCCAGGACTTCGGCTGCACCGGAGCCAGGGAGGCCTTGGCGATCGACGCCGCCCGCGCCGTGGCCGCCGCCGGCTTCGACGCCTGGAACAGCCACGTGTCGAACACCGCCGCCAGCGGCTTCCCGGACACCTCCTCGGCGTACCGCACGAAGTCGGCCACCGAGGCGTTGCCGTAGGCGTGCTTCTGCGGCCACCCCTTCAGGATGGCGAAGAACGCCTCGTCCCCGATCTCGTTGCGCAGCGCCTGCAGGGTCAGCGCACCCCGGTCGTACACGGCGATGTGGAACTGGTTCTCCGGCCCGGGGTCACCGGGCTCGACCGTCCAGAACGGATCGTCGGCCGCACGCGAGGCGTACACGTAGTCGGCGATCTCCTGCGCCGTCCCCTCGCCCTCGTGCTCCGACCACAGCCACTGCGCGTACCGCGCGAAGCCCTCGTTGATCCAGATGTCCTTCCAGCCCTTGACGGACACCAGGTCGCCCCACCACTGATGGGCCAGCTCATGGACGACGACGGAGGTGTTGGACCCGTTGGCGAAGTTCGCCGGGCTGTAGAACGGCCGGGTCTGTGTCTCCAGCGCGTACCTGGTGTTGGTGTTCGGCACATACCCGCCGAGCGCGTCGTACGGATACGGCCCGAAGTACTCGCTCAGCCAGTCCGCGATCTCCCCGGTCCGCTCGATGCTCGCCCGCGCGGCCCCCGCCTTGTCGCCGAGGTCCTTGCTGTAAGCATTGATGACCGGAATTCCACTCTCGGACGTCCCCGTGGTGACGTCGAACTTCCCCGCCGCGAACGTGGCCAGATAGGTGGCCTGCGGCTTGTTCGAACGCCAGCTGTAGCGGGTCCAGCCGGCCCGCGAACTCGTCGACTGGAGCGTTCCGTTGGAGAGGAACTGCGTGCCGTCCGGCACCTGCACCGACACGTCGAACGTCGCCTTGTCGCGCGGGTGGTCATTGCTCGGATACCACCACCAGGACCCCTCGGGCTCACCCGCGGCGACCCCGCCGTCCGCCGTGCGCAGCCACGCGCTGAAGCCGTACGCCTTCTTCGTCGACGGCACCCCGCGATAGCGCACGACCACGGTGACGTCCGAGCCCTTGTCCAGCGGCTTCTTCGGCGTGATCTCCAACTCGTGCTCGCCCGAGGTCGCGAACGACGCCTTCACGCCGTTCACCCGCACCTCGCTGACGTCCAGCAGGAAGTCCAGGTTGAAGCGGGACAGGTCCTGCGTGGTCTTCGCCAGCAGGGTCGCCGTACCTTCCAGCACGTCCGTGGCCGGCTGGTACTTCAGCCGGAGGTCGTAGTGGGAGACGTCGTAGCCGCCGTTGCCGTAGGCCGGGTAGTAGGGGTCGCCGATGCCCGGAGCGCCGGGGGAGTGGCTCGCCGCCGACGCCGGGATCGCCAGCATCAGGGAGGCCACTGCCAGTGCGCCCGGCGCCATGATTCTGCGGTGCACGAAAGCTCCAAGTCCTAGGGGCCGAAGTCTTTTCGGAGCCTATTGAGTACCTGTGCCCCCTGCGTGTCCATGACCACCCGTGTCACACGATCGCCATTCGGCCGACATGAGCGGATCCGCCACAAGGGTGTTTATCGGCCATCTGTGGCCTCATACGGCGTCAGCCGCCCTCTTCTGCACAGGAGTTGACCGATGTACCGTCCGCGCATGCCCAAACGCATGCGCTTCATGATCTGGAGACCGCTCGCGACGGCGGCCGCGGCCGCCCTGATGGCCGCGTTCCTCGTGCCCACGACGGCACAAGCCGGCCCGCGGGAGAGCACACCCGTCTACTCCTACGACAACGCCGTCCGCGAGGCCGTTTGGGTGGACACCGGACTCGACCTCGACCGCGACGGGAAGCACGACCGCGTCGCCGTCGACATCGTCCGGCCCCGCGAGGCGGCCGCGCAGGGCCGCAAGGTGCCCGTCATCATGGACGCCAGCCCGTACTACTCCTGCTGCGGACGCGGCAACGAGAGCCAGAAGAAGACGTACGACGCCGACGGCGAAGTCGTCCAGATGCCGCTGTTCTACGACAACTACTTCGTACCCCGCGGCTACGCCTTCGTCGGCGTCGACCTCGCCGGAACCAACCGCTCCGACGGCTGCGTGGACGTCGGCGGACGCTCCGACATCCTCTCCGCGAAGGCCGTCGTCGACTGGCTGAACGGACGCGGCAAGGCCTACACGACCCGCACCGGCGCCACCAAGGCCAAGGCGACCTGGACCAACGGCCGCACCGGCATGATCGGCAAGAGCTGGGACGGCACCATCGCCAACGGTGTGGCCGCGACCGGCGTCGAGGGCCTGAAGACCATCGTCCCGATCAGCGCCATCTCCTCCTGGTACGACTACTACTTCCAGCAGGGCGCCCCCCTGTACGACTCCGGCCCGGACTGGCTCTCCGACTACGTCGACAGCCCCGACGCCCGCGCCAAGTGCGCCGCCGTCCAGCAGATGCTCGTCGACGACGCCCCGCGCACCGGGGACTGGACGCCGCTGTGGACCGAGCGCGACTACGTCAAGGACGCGCGCAAGGTGAAGGCGAGCGTGTTCCTGATCCACGGCATGCAGGACCTCAACGTCCGTATGAAGCACGTCGGTCAGTGGTGGGACGCCCTCGCCAAGAACGGCGTCGAGCGCAAGATCTGGCTCTCCCAGACCGGCCACGTCGACCCCTTCGACTTCCGTCGCGCCGACTGGGTGAAGACCCTGCACCGCTGGTTCGACCACGAACTCCTCGGCTACGACAACGGCATCGACCGCGAGCCGACGGCCGACATCGAGCGCCACCCCGACCAGTGGGTCACCTCGCAGGCATGGCCCCCGCGCGGCACCGACACCACCACCCTGCGCCCCGCCAAGGGCACCGAGGCGGGCGTCGGCACCCTCGGCCTGAACAAGGGCAAGGGCACCGAGACCTTCACCGACGACCCGCAGCACAGCGAGACCGACTGGGCCGCGCACATCGACCGCGCCACCCCCGACAAGGCGGGCTTCGTGACGAAGCCGCTCACCCGCGACCTGCGTCTGTCCGGCTCCTCCGAGGTCACCGTCACCGCCACCCCGAGCACCTCGACGGCCCACCTGTCCGCCGTCCTCGTCGACCTCGGACCCGACACCATCCGCGACTACGCGGCGAGCGGCGAGGGCATCAGCACGCTCACCGACCGCACCTGCTGGGGCGCGAGCACCTCCGGCGACAGCGCCTGCTTCAAGGAGACCAAGGCCAAGACCGCCGACGTCGACTACACGGTCGTCAGCAGAGGTTGGGCCGACCTGGGCAACTACGCCTCCGACCGGAAGGGCGTACCGCTCACCCCGGGCAAGGCGTACACGATCACCCTCGACCTCGCGGCCACCGACCATGTCGTCCCGGCCGGCCACCGCCTCGCCCTGATCGTCGCGGGCACGGACAAGGACCTGATCGACCCTCCGTCGACCAAGCCGACGCTCACCCTCGACCTCTCCCGCACGAAGGCCCGCGTTCCGCTGGTCGGCGGCGCCCCCGCCTTCGCCCGCGCCACCGCCGGCACACCGACCGCCACGCCCGAGGCGAAGCGCCTCGACGGTGTGACGAGCGCGCCGCGCCCCGCCCACCGCATCCCGGAGGGAGGCCAGTGACCCGTATCCGAACCCTCACCGTGACCGCGGCGGCCATCGCCGCGTCCCTCGTGGCCGTACCGGCCCAGGCAGCCGACTCCCCGCCCCGCACCGGCTTCGAGGAGTCGAACGGCGCCCGCTGGACCGGCCAGCCCGAGGAACAGACCTTCCTGGCCGCCGTCGACAAGGCGAGCGACCGGGTGTCGGRGGCCCGGATCGGGACGACGAAGCAGGGCCGGCCGSTCCAGCTGGTCCGGATCGGTGAACGCCCCGCGCCGAACAAGGTGTTGCTCGTGTGCAGCCAGCACGGCGACGAACCCTCCGGCCGCGAGGCCTGCCTGTCCACCGTCCGCGACCTGGCGTACGCCAAGGACCCGCAGACCCGGCGCTTCCTGGAGCGCACCACCCTGCTGGTCGTGCCCACGGCCAACCCCGACGGCCGGGCCGCCGACACGCGCGGCAACAGCGACGGGGTGGACATCAACCGCGACCACATCGCGCTCCAGACCGCCGAGGGGCGCGCCATGGCCGCGGTCATCCGCGACCAGCGCCCGGACGTCATCTACGACCTGCACGAGTACGGCGCCACACCCCCGTACTACGACAAGGACCTGTTCGACCTGTGGCCGCGCAACCTCAACACCGACGCGCACGTCCACGACGAGGCACAGACCCTGTCGCAGTCCTACGTGCGCCCGGCCGCCGGCGACGGCGGCTACTCGACCGGCACGTACGGCATCTGGACCGACCCCGAGACGGGCGATCCGATCAAGCAGGTCGCCGGTGACGGGCAGGAGCGCATCCTGCGGAACATGTCCGGCGTCAAGCACTCGGTCGGCCTGCTCATCGAGAGCCGTGTCGACCCCCTCACCGAGGCGGAGAAGGCGGACGCGGCCCTGAACAACCGACGCCGGGTGCACTCCCAACTCAAGGCGCTCGGGGGTCTGTTCGACTTCACCGACGACCGTCGAGGACGGATCGAGGCGGCGACCGGCCTGGCCCGCCTCACGGGCTACGCCGACACCGGCCCCGTGCACGTCGGCGGCGCCGACAACGACCCGCCCGAACCGGCCGAGGTGATCCAGGACCCGCCCTGCGGCTACCGGCTCACCCCCGAGCAGTACGCGCAGGTGAAGGACGAACTCGCCCTGCACGGAGTGCGGACGCACGGCACCTACGTCCCGCTCCGCCAGTCCCTGCGCGCCCTCGTGCCGCTGCTCCTCGACGAGCGCGCCCCGTACCACCTCACGGTCGCCGAGCCCGACACCGACTGCTGAAGCGGCTGTGATCTGCGAGATCTGTGGTAGGTCCTGGGAAACGATGTGGAAACCGGCGTGCCCACCGTTTTCAGGGGAAGGTGCCGCAGATGACTGACGATCTGAAGCAGAGGAGTGGCGGCCGGGAAGGTCCTGCCGACGTTTCCGGCCGCCAAACCGACCAAGTGGTGTTCGGGGTCACCGCCGCCATCACCGTGGCGTTCGTGATCTGGGGCTGGGCGGCCACGGACTCGCTGGAGAGCGTGTCCACGAAGATGCTCAACGGCCTGATTCACAACGGCGGCTGGGCCTTCATGCTGGCCGCCTCCGGCTTCGTGGTCTTCGCGCTCTGGCTCGCGATCAGCCGCTACGGCCGTATCCACCTGGGCGCCGAGGGCGAGGAGCCCGAGTTCCGCACCGTCTCCTGGGTCGCGATGATGTTCAGCGCAGGCATGGGCATCGGTCTGATGTTCTACGGCGTCAGCGAGCCGCTCGCGCACTACACGACCCCGCCGCCGGGCACGAACCCCGCGAACTCCGGGGAACGCATGGAGACGGCGATGGCGACCACCCTCTTCCACTGGACGCTGCACCCCTGGGCGATCTACGCGGTGGTCGGACTCGCCATCGCCTACAGCACCTTCCGCAAACGCCGGCGCCAGACCATCAGCGCGGTGTTCACCCCGCTGATCGGGGAGAAGCACGCCAACGGTGCCACGGGACGGGTGATCGACATCCTCGCGATCATCGCCACGGTCTTCGGCTCCGCGGCGTCCCTGGGCCTCGGCGCGCTGCAGATCGGCTCCGGCTTCCAGGAGCTGGACTGGATGGACGACGTGAGCGAGGGCCTGCTCGTCGCCATCATCGCCGTACTGACCCTGGCCTTCGTCGCCTCGGCGGTCTCCGGCATCGAGCGGGGCATCCAGTGGCTGTCCAACATCAACATGGTGCTCGCCCTGATCCTCGCGGTGTTCGTCTTCATCGCGGGCCCGACGATCATCGTGCTCGACCTGGTGCCGACCTCGGTCTTCTCCTACCTCGGCGACCTGCCCCAGCTCGCCGGCCGCACCGAGGCCAGCGGCGGCGAGGGCGTCGCCGACTGGCTCGGCAGCTGGACCGTCTTCTACTGGGCCTGGTGGATCTCCTGGACGCCCTTCGTCGGCATGTTCATCGCCCGCATCAGCCGCGGCCGCACCATCCGGCAGTTCGTCGGCGGCGTCATCCTCGTGCCCAGCACCGTCAGCCTCGTCTGGTTCGCGATCTTCGGTGGTACGGCCATGAAGCTGAAGGAGGGCGGCGCGCTCGGCGGCGAGGAGACTCCCGAGGGCCAACTCTTCGGCCTCCTGCAGGAGTTCCCCGTCGCGACCGCCAGCAGCCTGCTCGTGATGATCCTGGTCGGTATCTTCTTCGTCTCCGGAGCCGACGCCGCGTCGATCGTGATGGGCACGCTCTCCCAGAAGGGCGCGCTCGAACCCGGCCGCTTCGTCATCGTGTTCTGGGGTGTGGTGACCGGCGCCGTCGCCGCCATCATGCTGCTCGTCGGCAGCGGGCAGGGCGACGCGCTCACGGGTCTGCAGAACCTCACGATCCTGGCCGCCGCGCCCTTCGTCCTCGTGATGATCGTCATGTGCTTCGCCCTCATGCGCGATCTGCGCCGCGACCCGGTCATCGTGCGCGGCGAGATGGGCTCCGAGGCCGTCGAACTCGCGGTGATCGCGGGTCACAAGATCTACGACGGCGAATTCGAGATCAAGGTCGGTCCGGGCCCGGGGACCGAGGCGGAGGGAGACCCGCTGGGGCACGACCACGGCTGAGTGGCGTACGCACGCACGCGTCCCGGCCACTTGTTCGGTTCTCATGCCGGGACGTAGCGGAATATGTCATGCCGCGCTCATATCGGTCTCGCTCTGGGGATACTCACAGCATGTCTGCCGAGTACGCGACCTTCGGCCTGGCACCGGCGATGCGTGCCGGTGGCGTCCTCGCCAACGGTGGCTTCCAGGTGCACCGGGACTTCGTGGACTTCATCGTCGACGGACGCCCGCTGCTGTTCCAGCTCTCCGACCTCGACGCCGTCTCCCCGCTCGCCTCCGACGTCCCGCCCGCCATCTTCACCGCACAGGTACGCGGCCTGCTGCTGGAGGCGGAACCCCCGCTTCCAGGCGGCCGGTACGTCATCTACGGCTGCCCCGAATGCGCGGACCTCGCCTGCGGCGCCGTCACCGCGGTCATCGACAAGGAGGGTGACGACTACATCTGGCGGGACTTCGCCTGGCAGACCGACGACCACGCCGACCTGGAGCTCAACGGCTACCACGGCATCGGGCCCTTCCGCTTCCAGGCCGGCGAGTACCGCGCGGCGCTGGGCTCCCTGCTCGACCAGTCCGCCGAGGCACCCCGCCGCAGGGTGCTCCTCATCGGCGCCCGGGTCGCCGTCCTCGCCAAGCTCGCCGCCGCCCTGCGCACCATCGGCATCGGCGCCGAGATCACCCATGACCTGAGCGGCGTGCCCGCCGACGAACTGCGCACCTACGGCGCCGTCGCCTTCGGCCGCGCGGTCGGCCAGGAGCAGCGCGCCGCCGTACGCCGCGCCTTCACGGACGCCTCGGTGGAGGTGGCGTACGTCGACGGCCTCGCGCCGATCGTGCCGCTGCTGGTCGCGCAGATCGAACACGCCCTGGACCGCAGCCCGGTCGAACAGCGCCGCCTGACCCGCCTGGTGGCCGCCGACGGCGAGGCGGGCATCGAGGTCACCTCCCCGTGCCGGGTACGCCTCACTGCGTACCGCCTCGACCGTCTGTACCGCACCCACACCCACGAGGTCTTCGACGGCATCCTGGAAGCGGGCCGCCACCGCATCGCGCTGGAGGCGAAGGCGGTGAAGGGGGAGTCGTTCGTGGTGGCGCGGACGTCGGGCAGCGTGCTGGTGGAGGCGATGGCGCGGTAGCGCTCCGCCGCTTTGGCCGCGCGAGGAGGGTGCGGCGATATCCGTCGCGGGCCTGCGGGTCCGTTGTGGCTGGTCGCGCAGTTCCCCGCGCCCCTTGAGGGGCGCCGAGCGTCCGGCGATCTCGTGCCCCGACATCCCGACGCCGCCACAGCGGCGCGGCTATTAGGATCGCTCCCTGTGACTGCCACCCTCGTCGTCAAGAACCTCGCCGCCGGCCACGGTGACCGTTCCCTGTTCAGCGGGCTCGACCTCGTCGTCGCGCCCGGAGACGTGATCGGCCTGGTCGGAGCCAACGGCGCGGGCAAGTCCACGCTGCTCCGACTGCTCGCCGGGCTCACCGCGCCGGAGGAGGGCGAGCTGCGGCTGTCCCCGCCGACGGCGACCGTCGGTCACCTCCCGCAGGAGCCGGAGCGGCGCCCCGGCGAGACCGTACGGCAGTTCCTGGCCCGCCGCACCGGAGTCGCCGAGGCCCAGCGGACCATGGACGAGGCGACGCAGGCCCTCGTCGACGGGGCGCCGGGCGCGGACGACGCCTACGCGACGAGCCTGGAGCGCTGGCTGGACCTGGGCGGCGCCGACCTCGACGAGCGGGCGGAGGAGGTCGCCGACTCGCTGGGCCTCGCCGTGGACCTGGACCAGCCGATGACGTCCCTGTCCGGCGGCCAGGCGGCCCGCGCGGGACTGGCCTCGCTGCTGCTGTCGCGCTACGACGTCTTCCTGCTGGACGAGCCGACGAACGACCTCGACCTGGACGGCCTGGAACGCCTCGAAGGGTTCGTCTCGGGCCTGCGCGCCGGCACGGTCGTCGTCAGCCACGACCGCGAGTTCCTCACCCGCACGGTCACCAAGGTCCTCGAACTCGACCTCGCCCAACAGCAGATCAACCTCTACGGCGGCGGCTACGAGGCCTACCTGGAGGAGCGCGAGGTGGCCCGCCGGCACGCCCGCGACGACTTCGAGGAGTACGCCGACAAGAAGGCCGCCCTCCAGGACCGGGCGCAGATGCAGCGCTCCTGGATGGACAAGGGCGTCAAGAACGCCCGGCGCAAGGCGAACAACGACAACGACAAGATCGGCCGCAAGTTCCGCAGCGAAGCCAGCGAGAAGCAGGCCGCGAAGGCCCGCCAGACCCAGCGCATGATCGAGCGCCTGGACGTCGTCGACGAGCCGCGCAAGGAGTGGGAACTACGCATGGAGATCGCCTCGGCGCCCCGCTCGGGAGCCGTGGTCGCGACCCTGCGGGACGCCGAGCTGCGACGCGGCGACTTCACCCTCGGGCCGGTGTCCCTCCAGATCGACTGGGCCGACCGGGTGGCGGTCACCGGCGCCAACGGCGCGGGCAAGTCGACACTGCTGGCCGCCCTGCTGGGCCGCGTCCCGCTGACCGCGGGCCAGTCGACGCTCGGCTCCGGCGTGCTGATCGGTGAGGTCGACCAGGCCCGCAAGCTGTTCCACGGCGAGGAGTCACTGCTGGACGCCTTCTGCGCGGCCGTCCCGGACACCGAACCCGTCGAAGTGCGCACCCTCCTGGCCAAGTTCGGCCTGAAGCGCGATCACGTCCTGCGCTCCGCCGCCACCCTCTCCCCGGGCGAACGGACCCGCGCCGCCCTCGCCCTCCTCCAGGGCAGGGGCGTCAACCTCCTGGTCCTCGACGAGCCCACCAACCACCTCGACCTGCCGGCCATCGAGCAACTGGAGTCGGCCCTGGACGCCTACGAGGGCACCCTGCTCCTGGTCACCCACGACCGGCGCATGCTCGACGCGGTCCACGTCACCCGCCGCCTGGAGGTCGCCGACGGCAAGGTGACGGAACGCTAGGACGGATCCGTCGGCCCCGGACCCCGGCCAGCGCAGCAGGGCGCAGACGAAGTTCTCCTGCACGACCCGCAGGTGGGCCAGCAGTTCGGGCTTCATGATCCGGTTGATCTGGGTGGTGGTGGAGAAGGTCAGCGACCGGCGCCCGTCCGGCGTGGCCGCGATCAGCCGCGTGTAGCCCGGTGTGTTGCCGGTGTGCCCCAGCACCACCCCGCACCGGGTCGTGTACCGGAAGATGCCGAGCCCGGCGTCGTTGCGGCCCGGCCCGGCCGGCTCGGACGCGTCCCCGGGGATCCACCGCCGCTGCTCCCGTACGACACGGTGGTCGTACAGCCGACCCCCGGCGTAGCCGCGCACGAAACGGGTCATGTCGGCGGGCGTGGACACGATGCCGCCCGAGGCCCACACGCCGGACATGCTGAGCGCCTCACTGATGTCCTCCGGCGGTGCGGGCGGGGTCACGTCGTAGCCGTGCAGATAGGGCACCGGCAGCCGGTAGCCCTGCGGCAGGCTGGTCCGGCGCAGGTCCAGCGGCCGGTACACCAGCTCGTCCAGCAGCCGCTCGTACGGCACGCGGGTGGCGGCCTCCGCCATCAGGGCGACGGCGATGTTGTCGGAGTTGGAGTACTGGTACCGGGTGCCGGCCCGGAACCGCAGCGGCCGGTCGGCGACGTAGTCGAGCAGCCGACGGGAGTCGAAGTGGTGCCGGGGGTTCGCGCCGAGCGTCTGCAGGAACGTCGGGTCCTCGGTGTGGTCGGGCAGGCCGCTGGTGTGGTTCAGCAGCTGGCGCAGCGTCACGGAACCCCAGGCCCGCGGCAGCCCGGGCAGCCGCTCGCGCAGGGTGTCGTCGAGCCGCAGGCAGCGCCGGTCCACGAGGGACAGCGCCACCGCCCCGCTGAACGCCTTGGCCGTACTGGCGACGCGCATGTGGTCGTGCGGCTCGGGCCGGCGGGCGGTGCCCAGTTCCGCGACACCGGCCCGGACGACCCGGCTGCCGCGGCCGTCCCGCAGGACGGCGATGACACCGGGTGGGCCGCCCGGCGCGCGAACCAGTTCCTCCAGCTGCCGCTGGAGCGAGTCATGGGGGTGCGGCCGGGGCTGCGTGGCGGCGCCCGCGACGGCCGGGGCCAACAGGATCAGGCGCAGGGCGACGAGGCAGGCAGCCCCCGTACGGGGGACGGCGGCGGGGCGAGGGTGGTCTGGATGTTGGGGTCGAAGCGGCGGGAGGTGCGCCGGTGCGAGTGGGAAACGGTGTTGCCGAAACCGGGCTTGGCGCCGGTCAGCATGCAGTGGGCGGACATGGGTGACGAACCTCTCCTCGAGCGCTACTGTTAATGGAATTCATTTTCAGTAAGATAGCAGCATGCCACGCAACGAACTCCGCCCGGAGCCGATCAGCCCCGCGTGCTACTGCACATGGCGCAACGGCCTGTGCCCTGGCTCAGCCGAGCCGCGTGGCCAGCCCCGGATAGTCGACGACGAAGCCGTCGTCGTCGAACCGGATGTCCCTGCGGAAGTCGCCGGAGACGAAGCGGGTCAGGCCCGGCCCCAGGTGGGTGTACGTCTGCCGTGAGGCGACCGGGGTCAGATCCGGCACCGACACCCACGCCATCAGCAACTCCCGCTCCCCGGGTCTTCGATGGAGCCCGTGCCGCAGCACCGGCATCGTGTTGGTGAGCGGGCACAGGCCGAGGTCGCAGTCGAGTGCGCCGTCGACATCGGCCTGGTGCTCACCGTTCGCCGTCCACCGGCCCGCCCCGTCGTGCCGCAGGTCGAGCGTGCGCACGCCGTCCGCCGACTCGGCCGTGACATGCAGCCGACGCGTCACGAAGGCGTCGGCCGTGTCGAGTTCGTACGAGATCCAGTACGGCTCGGGAACCGTGCCGACCGCTCTGCCGTGCGCCCGCAGGGCGTCGGCGCCGAGCTCGATCCAGGCGGTCTCGACGCCCTTGCTCCCCGACACTTCCCAGGTGATGACGTGCGATGTCGGCATGGCGTCACCCTACGGGCGAACCGGCCCGGACCCTCCGTGTCGTACCGGAGAGTCCGGACCCGCGTGCCGGCTCAGCGCTTGCCCTTCTTCGGGTCGAGCAGACCCGCGCGGCGCAGTGCGTCGGCCATGGCGCTGTTGGCCGGGGGCGGCGCCTGGCGCGAACCGCCACCGCCACCGCCGCCACCGGTGCGGCCCTGGCGCTGCTGCGGCGGACGCCCGCCCCGCTGCCGGCGCTCGCCGCCGCTCCCGCCCTGCTGGCCCTGCGCAGCCGCCTCGTCGTCGAGCCTGAGCGTCAGGGAGATCCGCTTGCGCGGGATGTCGACGTCGAGGATCTTCACCTTGACGATGTCACCGGGCTTCACCACGTCCCGCGGATCCTTGACGAAGGTCTTCGACAGCGCGGAGACATGCGCGAGACCGTCCTGGTGGACGCCGATGTCGATGAACGCCCCGAACGCCGCGACGTTCGTCACGACGCCCTCCAGGACCATCCCGGACGCCAGGTCGGAGATCTTCTCCACGCCCTCCTTGAAGGTGGCCGTCTTGAAGGCGGGACGCGGGTCGCGTCCGGGCTTCTCCAGCTCCTTGAGGATGTCCGAAACGGTCGGCAGACCGAACGTCTCGTCCACGAAGTCGGTCGGCTTCAGCGAGCGCAGCACGCCCGTGTTGCCGATGAGCGACGCCACCTCCTGACCCGACGTCTTCACCATCCGCCGCACGACCGGATACGACTCGGGGTGCACGCTGGAGGAGTCCAGCGGGTCGTCGCCGCCGCGGATGCGCAGGAAGCCCGCGCACTGCTCGTACGCCTTCGGGCCGAGCCGCGCCACGTTCTTCAGCTGCGAGCGGGACGTGAACGGGCCGTTGGAGTCCCGGTGGGTCACGATGTTCTCGGCGAGCCCGGAGGTGATGCCGGAGACGCGGGAGAGCAGTGGCGCGGAGGCGGTGTTGACGTCGACCCCGACGCCGTTCACACAGTCCTCCACCACCGCGTCCAGCGAACGCGACAGCTTCACCTCGGACAGGTCGTGCTGGTACTGGCCGACGCCGATCGACTTCGGGTCGATCTTCACCAGCTCGGCGAGCGGGTCCTGGAGCCGGCGCGCGATGGAGACCGCGCCGCGCAGCGACACATCCATGTCGGGCAGTTCCTGGGACGCGAAGGCGGAGGCCGAATACACCGAGGCGCCGGCCTCGGACACCATCACCTTGGTGAGCTTCAACTCCGGGTGCTTGGTGATGAGTTCACCGGCGAGCTTGTCGGTCTCGCGGGACGCCGTGCCGTTGCCGATCGCGATCAGCTCGACCGCGTGCTCCTTCGTCAGGTGCGCCAGCTTGGCGATCGCCTCGTCCCACTTGTTCGCCGGGACGTGCGGATAGATGACGTCCGTCGCGACGACCTTGCCGGTCGCGTCGACCACGGCGACCTTCACGCCCGTACGGAAACCGGGGTCCAGGCCCAGCGTCGAGCGGGTGCCGGCCGGGGCGGCGAGCAACAGGTCGCGCAGGTTCTTCGCGAACACGTCGACCGCCTCGTCCTCGGCGGCGGTGCGCAGCCGCAGCCTGAGGTCGATGCCGAGGTGCACCAGGAGCCGGGTCCGCCAGGCCCAGCGGACGGTGTCCGTCAGCCACTTGTCGGCCGGACGCCCGCGGTCGGCGATCGCGAACTTGTGGGCGACGATCCCTTCGTACGACGAAGGGCCCTCGGTCGGCTCCTCGGGCTCCAGGACGAGATCGAGGACCTCCTCCTTCTCGCCGCGCAGCATCGCCAGGATCCGGTGCGAGGGCAGCTCGGTGAACGGCTCGGCGAAGTCGAAGTAGTCGGCGAACTTCGCGCCCGCCTCCTCCTTGCCGTCCCGCACCTTGGCGGCCAGCCGTCCACGCACCCACATGCGCTCACGCAGCTCACCGATCAGGTCGGCGTCCTCCGAGAACCGCTCCGTGAGGATCGCCCGGGCGCCATCCAGGGCGGCCTGCGGATCGGCCACGCCCTTGTCGGCGTCCACGAACGCCGCGGCGGCGGCCAGCGGGTCGACCGCCGGATCACCGAGCAGCCCATCGGCCAGCGGCTCCAGCCCGGCCTCCCGGGCGATCTGCGCCTTCGTCCTGCGCTTGGGCTTGTACGGGAGATAGATGTCCTCCAGCCGCGCCTTCGTCTCGGCGCCGCGGATCTGGGCCTCCAGCTCCTCGGTCAGCTTGCCCTGCTCGCGCACCGAGTCGAGGATCGCCGTGCGCCGTTCCTCCAGCTCGCGCAGATAGCGCAGCCGCTCCTCGAGCGTGCGCAGCTGCGCGTCGTCGAGCATCTCGGTCGCTTCCTTGCGGTAGCGGGCGATGAAAGGCACCGTCGAACCGCCGTCGAGCAGCTCCACGGCAGCCTTCACCTGCCGCTCCCGTACGCCGAGCTCCGCGGCGATCCTGCCTTCGATGGACCCTACGAGGGGTGTCGTCACGATCCCGTCCCGCCTTCTCACTGAGGTTGCGCGGCAATTGTGGCAGGTGACACCGACAACCGGGGATCAGGGCGCCAACCCGGCCGGTCGCGCCACTCTTCAGCCCGACAGCGCCGGTCCGCATCCTTCAGGAAGGGGACGGGTAGGGGCGGCGGCGAAACCCGTCGGGCTCACCCCTTGCCGAGCAGATCCGCCGGGAACGCCCCCGCAGCCACCACCGCCCCGGCGAACCCCGCACCGAGCTCGGTCAGCCGCGCGACCCCCTCCGCCCCGAGGTGCTCGTACGGCGCCCGGTCCAGCCGGTCCGTCTCGGACTCGATCTCCGTGCGCAGGGCGACCCCCTCCGCCGTGAGCTCGCCCGCACCGTCCAACAGACCGCGCCCGCGCAGCCGCTCGCACGCCGCGTCCCAGTCCTCCTGCGTCCAGCCACGCGTGGAGAACACCCACTTCGGCGTCATGCCCTTGCCGGTCGCCGTGTGGGTCACCACCGCCTCCAAGCCGTCGAGCCCGGCGGACATCAGCACACCGAGATGCCCGTCACCGCGGTGCTCGCGCAGCAGCGTCGTGGCGTGGAAGAACGCCAGATGCGGCTCCTCGGGCACCGGCAGATCCGCGTGCGCCGAGTACAGCGGCCGGGCACTGCGCGAACATGCCTCGGTCGCCCGCAGCGCGAGCCGCGCGGCCTCCGCCATCTCCGCGGACGCCGGCGCCTCCTCGCCGAGCAGCCGCCGCAGCGCGCTGTCGACCCCACGCACGCGTGCCGCCAGCACGTCCTCGGGCGAGGCGATCGCCCAGACCGCCGGGACGTGCCGGGCGACCAGCTCGTGCTTGTAGTTGTAGAACGTCGCCGTCACCGCGCCCGCACCCACCGGACCCAGCGCGGCCGCGCGCACCGCGAAGTTGACGGCCCTGGGATGCGTGATCCCGAGAGCGGCCAGTTCCCTGCCCAGCTCGGGAGCGAAGTACGACGTCGCGTGCAGGGAGTTGAGCATGTTGTGGCAGCGGCGGCCGGCACGGGGCTCAAGGGCGGCAGTAGTCATGCCCGGCAGGTTACCAACCGCTTGGTACGTCGCCCCTGCCCGCGCGCATCATGGCAGGAAAGGTGGGGACCTCGTCATTGCGGCCATCCCGTCGCCCCCGAAGAATCGATGTCATGGCGCAGCGCACCGTTCTCTTCGTACTCTTCGACGCAGTGCAGAGCCTCGATGTCACCGGGCCGCTGGAGGTCTTCGCGGGGGCCGAGAAGCACACTCCGGGCACGTACCGCATCCGCACGGCCTCCCTGGACGGCGCTCCCGTACGCACCTCCAGCGGACTGGCCCTCGTACCGGACCAGGCCCTCGGCGACCGGATCGACGCGCACACCCTCGTAGTCCCCGGCGGCGAGGGCACCCGCACCCCGGAACCCGGCCTGGTCGGGTGGCTGCGCGAGCACGGCCACCGCGCCGAGCGCCTTGTCTCCGTCTGCACGGGCGCGGTCCTGCTCGCCGCCGCGGGCCTGCTGGACGGCCGCCGCGCCACGACCCACTGGGCGTACTGCGACAAGCTGGCCCGCGACCATCCGGCCGTCGAGGTCGACCCGGACCCCATCTATGTGCG
The DNA here is from genome assembly GCF_008042075.1 of Streptomyces sp. UW30. GTDB lineage: Bacteria > Actinomycetota > Actinomycetes > Streptomycetales > Streptomycetaceae > Streptomyces. The sequence goes on from NZ_RDBN01000001.1 coordinate 155,036, forward strand.
CGACGGACATGTCGCCACCTCCGCGGGTGTGACCTCGGGCATCGACCTCGCCCTCGCCCTGGTCGAGGAGGACCTGGGCCGGGAGGTGGCCCTCGACATCGCGCGCCACTTGGTCGTCTTCCTGCGACGGCCGGGCAATCAGGCTCAGTTCAGCGCCCAGCTCGCCGCCCAGACCGCCCAGCGTGAGCCCCTCAGGGAGGTCCAGAGCTGGATCACCGAGCACCCCGACGCCGATCTGACCGTCGAGTCACTCGCCGCCCGCGCGAGCCTCTCAGCACGCCACTTCGCCCGCGCCTTCCAGACCGAGACCGGCATGACCCCCGGCCGCTACGTCGACCGGGTCCGCCTCGAACACGCCCGCCGCCTCCTGGAGGACACCACCGACGGCATCGAGGAGATCTCCCGGGCAAGCGGCTACGGCACCCCGGAAGCCATGCGCCGGGCCTTCGTCAAGGCCCTCGGGGCGGCCCCGGCCGAGTACCGCCGCCGGTTCCGCCCCGCACCGGCCCACTGAACCCGCGAACCGACCCCGACACAGGGAACCGAGACCGAAAGGGAGACCCATGCAGATCGCGATGGTCCTCTACGACCGCTTCACCGCCCTCGACATCGTCGGGCCCTACGAGGCACTGAGCCGGATCCCGGACGCGCAGGTGGACTTCGTCGCCGAGACCGCGGGGCCCGTGCGTGCCGACACCGGGTTCCTGGCCCTCACGGCCGACAAGGCCCTGACCGAGGTGCCGCACCCCGACATCGTGGTGGTGCCCGGCGGCCCGGGAACCTTCGACCAGATCGAGAACAAGACGCTCCTGGACTGGCTGAGGACCGCCGACATCACGAGCACCTGGACGACCTCCGTCTGCAGCGGCTCGCTGCTTCTGGCCGCCGCGGGCCTCCTCGAGGGTCGCCGCGCCACGACCCACTGGCTCACGCTCGACTTCCTGGCGCAGTACGGCGCCGAGCCCACGGGCGAGCGGGTCGTGCCCGACGGCAAGTACCTCACCGCGGCAGGCGTCTCCGCCGGCATCGACATGGGCCTGACCCTGGTCGGGAAGATCGCCGGCGACGAACACGCCCAGGCCGTACAGCTGCTGACCGAGTACGACCCACAGCCGCCCTACGACGCCGGCTCCCCGCAGAAGGCGCCCGCGCACCTCGTCGAGGAGTTCCGCACGAACAGCCGGTTCAGCCTGGCGTAGGCACGTTCCAGCCGAAGCGCGGCTGCCTGCGCTCCAGGAAGGCGGCGACCCCCTCCGCGGTGTCGCCGCTGCCGCGCGCCTGCTCCGCCCAGTGGGCGTCACGGTCGGTGCGTCCGTTCGCGAACTCCTTCGCCGCGGCCTGCGTCAGCTGCGAGCGCGACGCGAGGATCCGGGTGAACTCCGCCACCCGCTTGTCGAGTTCGCCCTCGGGCAGGACCTCGTCGACCAGGCCCGTGCGCAGCGCCCGCGCCGCGTCGATCAACTCGCCCGAGAACAGCAGGTACTTGGCGGCGGCCGGCCCCACCAGCGACACCAACCGCCGGGTGGAGGACGCCGGATACACGATCCCGAGCTTCGCCGGCGTCACCCCGAACAGCGACCCTTCCGCCGCGAACCGCAGATCACAAGCCGCCGCGAGCTGCGATCCGCCGCCCACACAGTGCCCCCGGATCGCGGCCAGCGTCGGCTTGGGGAAGGCGGCCAGCGCCTCCTCGGCGGCCACGGCCAGCTCCTGCGCCTCCTGCGGCGACCCCTGGAGCGTGGAGATGTCGGCGCCCGCGCAGAACGTGCCGCCCTCGCCGGTCAGCACCAGCACCCCTACGGCAGGGTCGGCGGCCAGCGTCTCCAACAGCGGCGGCAGCGCGCGCCACATCGCGGCCGTCATCGCGTTGCGCTTGGCCGGATGGTGGACGACGACGGTGGCGACCGAGTCGGCGACGCGGTGCAGCAGCTGGGGCTCCATGCGGCGGATGCTATCCGCTTGCGCCGAACGGCCGATCAGGAAGGGTCCGACGGCCGCTCGGTGTGGTCTGAACATCGCCGCCGGCGTGGTGGTGATCCGCAGGCCGGAGGCGGCGGCCGAGGCGCTGGCCATGTTCGCTGCGCTGCTGTTCCTCACGGGCGGGTTGTTCCGGCTGGTCGGCAGCCTGGTCGTGCGCGGTCCGCAGATGGGCTGGACCCTGCTGCAGGGCGCCTTCGACCTGTTCCTCGGCATCGGCATGGTCACTGAGCGTGCGGGCGAAGGGGGCTCCGGGCACGGATCGGGCAAGGGCGCCACCAAACCCGTACAACCCGAATAGTTCGCCAAGTCGGCACGAGCAGCACAGGAGCGGTCCCACAACTGACCGTGTCATACGCCAACGGTCAGAAACGCTCGATACCTGCTGACTTCTGTTCAGTTCTACGGCCCGGACCTGTGCGTTACCAACACTCGACATGTGGTGACAATCGAGCGCGAGGGTGGCGACCGGACGATGGAGAACCACGGGCGCGGGTCCGGCCCACGCCCAGCAGGCGGTGCGAACGAGCCCCTCGATCCGCGGCCGCCGAATCCACTGCCTTACGAGGGCGTCTGGCGGTTCACCGCCCCCGCCGTGGACGCCTCGGTCCCGCAGGCCCGGCACGCCGTCCGGGACCTGCTGTACCGGCAGGGTGTGCCGGTCTCGGACGACCTGGTCCAGGGTCTGCTGCTGATCGTCTCGGAGCTGGTCACGAACGCCGTCCGGCACGCGGCGCTGCTGTCGCCGATGCTCGCCGTGGAGGTCGCCGTCGGCTCCGAGTGGCTGCGGGTGTCCGTGGAGGACAACCACCCCTACCGCCCGACCGCGCTGGAGGCCGACCACGGTCAGACCGGCGGCCGGGGGCTGCTCCTGGTGCGCGAGGTGGCCAAGGAGGCGGGCGGGGTGTGCGACGTCGAGCACACGGCGAGCGGGGGCAAGGTGATCTGGGCCGCAGTGCCACTCAAGCCGGTGCAGGTCCCCTAGGGCGTGTGCTGCGGATCGCCCGGCGTCCGCAGGACACGCCCCGGATCGTTCACCAGCCGGCCGACGGACCCGTCAGCTCGCGCATGGCGGGACGGGCCGCGTCCAGCACCGTCATGAACCAGGCCGAGAAGGTGTCCTTCGCATGCCGCTCGGCCAGCTCGGCCGGTGTCACGAAGGCCGTCGTACCGACCTCCTCCGGATCCGGGCGCAGCGGGGACTGCACCATGCCGACGAAGAGGTGGTTGTACTCCTGCTCCACCAGGCCCGAGGCCGGGTCAGGGTGGTTGTAGCGCACGGTGCCCGCCTCGGCGAGCAGCGACGGGGAGACGCCGAGTTCCTCGTACGTCCGCCGGGCCGCGGCCGCGAAGGGCGCCTCGCCGGGGTAGGGGTGGCTGCAGCAGGTGTTGGACCAGACGCCGGGGGAGTGGTACTTGCTGAGCGCGCGCTGCTGGAGCAGCAGCCGGCCCTGCTCGTCGAAGAGGAACACCGAGAAGGCGCGGTGCAGTTGTCCCGGCGGCTGATGCGCGGCGAGCTTCTCCGCGGTGCCGATTGTCACACCGTTCTCGTCGACGAGTTCCAACAAAATCGCGTCAGCGGTGCCTTTCGACGGACTGTGCGTCGTGGTGGCAGGTGTGATCGGCATACCCATCCTTCACATCGGTCTTGCGCCCCAAGTGTGCCGTACGAATCCGGCACTCCCGGCAGTTGATCGTGCCCGGCGCGGCGGGTACGGAACCCCCCGCGGGCCGCTGTGAGCATGAGGACGCGACCGGCCACCGGATCGCTGCATTCCGCCCGTACTGGCGTTTTATAGGACCGTACGGATGTTTCAGTGGCAGAGTCTGGCCTCGTGCTCGGCGTGCCCGATCGGCTCCAGCTGGAAGGTGCAGTGCTCCACGTCGAAGTGGTCGCCGAGGCAGCCCTGGAGCTCGTGCAGCATCTTCTCGTGGCCGATCGCGTTCAGGGCGTCCGAGCGCACCACCACATGGGCCGAGAGCACCGGCATGCCCGATGTGATGGTCCAGGCGTGCAGGTCATGGACGTCCTCCACACCGTCCAGGGCGAGCATGTGGGCCCGCACCTGCGCCATGTCGACGTCCTTGGGGGCCGACTCCAGCAGTACGTCGAGGGTCTCGCGCAGCAGCTTGAAGGTACGCGGCACGATCATCAGGCCGATGACCAGCGAGGCGATCGGGTCGGCGGCCTGCCAGCCGGTGAGCAGGATCACCGCCGCCGAGATCAGCACCGCGAGGGACCCCAGCGCGTCCGCGGCGACCTCCAGGAACGCGCCGCGCACATTGAGGCTCTCCTTCTGGCCCCGCATCAGCAACGTGAGCGAGATCATGTTCGCGACCAGGCCGATCGCGCCGAACACGATCATCAGGCCGCCCTCGGTGTGCGCGGGCGTGAAGAACCGCTGGATCGCCTCGTACAGCACGTAGCCGCCGACGCCCAGCAGGAGCAGACAGTTGGCGAGGGCGGCGAGGATCTCCGCGCGGGCATAGCCGAAGGTGCGCGTCGTGCTCGGCGGACGGTTCGCGAAGTGGATCGCGAGCAGGGCCATGCCCAGGCCCAGCGCGTCCGTCGCCATGTGCGCCGCGTCCGCGATCAGTGCGAGCGAGTCCGCGGCCACTCCGCCGACGATCTCGACCACCATGACGGCGAGCGTGATCGACAGCGCGACACGCAGCCTCCCGCGGTACGCGGCCGCCGCCGTACCGGTCGTGGGCGCGTGCGAGTGCCCATGATCGTGCCCAGCCCCCATGAAATGCCGCCCTTCTGTGTCCGCCGGACGATCGGAATTTCCGTCCCGGGGTCACAGTGAACTACGGGTGGGGGGTATCCGGCAACGCGGCACTGAACACCGTTGTCATGTGCCCTGACCTGCGGAAACGATCCGCAGGTCAGGGTCCTGCGCATGATCCACGGCGCTGCTCAGCTGCCGTGGTGCAGCTGCCAGCCCCGCCACGCCGACTCGACCATCTCGCGTACCCCGCGCCGGGCCCTCCAGTCGAGCTTCTCGGCGGCCAGCGCGGCCGAGGCGACCGCGCGCGGCGCGTCCCCGGGGCGCCGGGCCTCGACGACGGCGGGGCGCCGGTCGCCGGTCACCTCGCCGATGACGGTGATCAGCTCGCGGACGGAGACGCCCTCGCCGCTGCCGATGTTGACCGTCAATTCACCGCATCCGTCCACCTCGGAGAGGTACCGGGCCGCCGCCAGGTGCGCCTCGGCGAGGTCGGCGACATGGATGTAGTCACGGACGCAGGTGCCGTCCGGCGTCGGATAGTCGTCGCCGAAGATCCGCGGGGCCTCGCCGCGGGTGAGCCGGTCGAAGACCATGGGGACGATGTTGAAGACGCCCGTGTCGGCCAGCTCGGGCGAGGCGGCGCCCGCGACGTTGAAGTAGCGCAGACATACGGTGGAGATGTTGTGCGCCCGGCCGGCCGCCCGCACCAGCCACTCCCCGGTGAGCTTGGTCTCGCCGTACGGGTTCACCGGCGCGCACGCGGTGTCCTCCGTGATGAGGTCCACATCCGGGTTGCCGTAGACGGCGGCGGACGAGGAGAACAGCAAGCGTTCGATCCCCGCCTCCGCGACCGCCTCAAGCAGCGTGGTGAGACCGCCCACGTTCTCCCGGTAGTAACGGGTGGGCTGCGCCACCGACTCGCCGACCTGCTTGCGCGCCGCGAGATGCACGACACCGGTCACCGCGTGCTCGGCGAACACCCGCTTGAGCAGGTCGCCGTCCAGCGATGAGCCCTCGACCAGCGGGACGTCCGCGGGGAGCCGCGCGGGAACCCCGGCCGAGAGGTCGTCCAGTACGAGCACATGTTCCCCGGCATCGGTCATGGCCCGCGCCACATGTGCCCCGATGTAGCCGGCTCCGCCTGTGATCAGCCATGTCATGGTCGCCCACCCTATGTCGCGACTTCGACCCGGTACGCAATGTCGCTGATGCCCCGGTCTGGGAGCACGAGTTTGTGGGCGGACCGGGGGATCCCCGATGATGATCGCGGCGGAGGTACGGGCAAACCACGTTGATCGCTTCGCCAAACGGCCGGTGAACGTTAGCTTCCAATCATCCGATAGCCTCTGCCGACACGCCGCCCGGTCCGCCATTCGGGCGGACGACGTCAGCCTGACGACAGGGGCCCCGGCCAGGGGCGCCGCGACCATGTACACGACCGGCGCGGACACGCCGGCACCCCAGGGAGTGAGTTCGGTTGTCGACCGCCATCCTCACCGGTCAGCCGGTCCCCGGATCGTCGATCGAGGGCGATCTGCGGTCCCTCGGCTACGACGTGCGGGTCGCCGACGACCCGGCCGACGCCGAGACGCTCCTCGCCCAGGTACCCGGTGACCAGCGCGTCGCCCTGGTCGACGCCCGCTTCGTCGGCCACCTGCACGCGCTGCGCCTCGGCCTGACCGACCCCCGCTTCCCGATCGCCGCGATCCCGGGCGCCGTGACCGCCCAGGCGGCCGGCCGTCGGGCCCTGACCCGTGTGATGGCCCGCGAGACCTCCGCCGGCGGCGGAGCGGCGGTCGCTGTCGACAGCCTCGCCGACCGCGTCGTCACCGCCCTCGACGACGACGGCACCGACGTCCACCGCCCCGAGCTCGGCAGCCTGGTCGCCGACGTACCGGCCGACCCGCAGGCCCGCAACGAGGCACGGCAGGCCGTCGCCGCCGTCGACGACGAGGCCGTACGCCTGAAGTCGGCAGTGAAGGCCCGCGACGGCTTCTTCACGACCTACTGCATCAGCCCCTACTCCCGCTACATCGCCCGCTGGTGCGCCCGCCGGGGTCTGACCCCCAACCAGGTCACCACCGCCTCCCTGATCACCGCGCTCATCGCGGCGGGCTGCGCGGCCACCGGCACCCGGGGTGGCTTCATCGCGGCCGGTCTGCTGCTGATCTTCTCGTTCGTCCTGGACTGCACCGACGGCCAGCTGGCCCGCTACTCCCTTCAGTACTCCACGCTCGGCGCCTGGCTCGACGCCACCTTCGACCGGGCCAAGGAGTACGCCTACTACGCGGGCCTCGCCCTCGGTGCGGCCCGCGGCGGCGACGACGTGTGGGCCCTCGCCCTCGGCGCGATGATCCTGCAGACCTGCCGGCACGTCGTGGACTTCTCCTTCAACGAGGCCAACCACGACGCCACCGCCAACACCAGCCCCACGGCTGCCCTCTCCGACAAGCTCGACAGCGTCGGCTGGACGGTCTGGGTGCGCCGGATGATCGTCCTGCCGATCGGCGAGCGCTGGGCGATGATCGCGATCCTCACGGCGGCCACGACCCCGCGCATCACCTTCTACGCGCTGCTCATCGGCTGCGCCTTCGCCGCCACCTACACGACGGCCGGCCGAGTGCTGCGCTCGCTGACCCGCAGGGCCCGTCGCACCGACCGGGCCGCACAGGCGCTGGCCGACCTCGCGGATTCCGGGCCGCTCGCTCAGGGCCTCGCCGAGGCGCTGAAGAACCCCGCACGCAAGCTGCCCGGCTTCGCCGCACCCGTGGTGGCCCTGCTCGGCGCCCTCGTGCTCCTCGGCCTGGCCGCGCAGCCCGGCTTCGGCGGACCGTGGGCCGTCGTCGGCGCCGTCGTGTACGCCGTCACCTCGGGCCTTGCCGTCGCCCGCCCCCTCAAGGGCGCCCTGGACTGGCTGGTCCCGCCCTTCTTCCGGGCGGCCGAGTACGGCACCGTTCTGCTGCTCGCGGCCAAAGCGGAGGTGAACGGAGCCCTTCCTGCGGCTTTCGGCCTGGTGGCCGCCGTCGCCTACCATCACTACGACACGGTGTACCGCATCCGCGGCAACGCCGGAGCGCCCCCGGCCTGGCTGGTGCGCGCCATCGGGGGGCACGAAGGACGGACGCTGCTCGTCACCGTCCTCGCCGCGGTGCTCTCCGCCTCGCAGTTCAGTGTCGCGCTCACGGTGCTCGCCGTGGCCGTGGCCCTCGTGGTGCTCGTCGAGAGCATCCGCTTCTGGGTGTCCTCCGGGGCGCCCGCCGTACACGATGAAGGAGAACCCGCATGATCGGCCTCGTGCTGGCGGCCGGCGCCGGACGGCGTCTGCGCCCCTACACCGACAGCCTTCCCAAGGCTCTCGTGCCGGTGGGGCCTGCGGGTATAGAGGGCGAACCCACGGTTCTCGACCTCACCCTCGGCAACTTCGCCGAGATCGGTCTGACCGAGGTCGCGATCATCGTCGGCTACCGCAAGGAAGCGGTGTACGAGCGCAAGGCGGCGCTGGAGGCGAAGTACGGCCTCAAGCTCACCCTCATCGACAACGACAAGGCCGAGGAGTGGAACAACGCCTACTCCTTGTGGTGCGGCCGTGACGCCCTCAAGGACGGCGTGATCCTCGCCAACGGCGACACCGTGCACCCGGTCTCCGTCGAGAAGACGCTGCTCGCCGCCCGCGGCGACGGCAAGAAGATCATCCTCGCCCTGGACACGCTGAAGAGCCTCGCCGACGAGGAGATGAAGGTCGTCGTCGACCCCGAGAAGGGCATGACGAAGATCACCAAGCTGATGGACCCCGCCGAGGCGACCGGCGAGTACATCGGTGTGACGCTGATTGAGGGCGATGCCGCCCCCGAGCTGGCCGACGCCCTCAAGGCGGTGTGGGAGACGGACCCGCAGCAGTTCTACGAGCACGGCTACCAGGAGCTCGTGAACCGCGGCTTCCGCATCGACGTGGCGCCGATCGGCGACGTCAAGTGGGTGGAGATCGACAACCACGACGATCTCGCCCGCGGACGGGAGATCGCGTGCCAGTACTGACTCGACTGATCCCCTCGCCGCTGGTCGTCGACATCCGCCCGGGTGCCCTCGACGACCTGGGCTGTGTGCTCGCCGACGAGCGCATCTCGCACTCCGGCAAGCTGGCCGTCGCCGTCAGCAACGGCTCCGGTGCCCGGTTGAAGGAGCGGCTCGCTCCCGCGCTGCCCGGCGCCACCTGGTACGAGGTCGGCGGCGGCACCCTCGACGACGCGGTCCGGCTGGCCGGTGACATAAAGTCCGGCCACTACGACGCCGTCGTCGGGCTCGGCGGCGGCAAGATCATCGACTGCGCCAAGTTCGCCGCGGCGCGCGTCGGCCTGCCGCTGGTCGCCGTACCGACGAACCTCGCGCACGACGGCCTGTGCTCGCCGGTCGCCACCCTCGACAACGACGCCGGGCGCGGCTCCTACGGTGTGCCGAACCCGATCGCCGTCGTCATCGACCTCGACGTCATCCGCGAGGCCCCGGTCCGCTTCGTCCGGGCCGGCATCGGCGACGCCGTCTCCAACATCTCGGCCATCGCCGACTGGGAGCTGGCCAACCGGGTCAAGGGCGAGAAGATCGACGGCCTCGCGGCGGCCATCGCCAGGCAGGCAGGCGAGGCGGTGCTGCGCCACCCCGGCGGCATCGGGGACACCGACTTCCTCCAGGTGCTGGCCGAGGCGCTGGTGCTCAGCGGTATCGCCATGTCGGTGTCGGGCGACTCCCGCCCGTCCTCCGGCGCGTGCCACGAGATCAACCACGCCTTCGACCTGCTGTATCCGAGGCGCGCCGCCGCCCACGGCGAGCAGTGCGGACTGGGCGCGGCCTTCGCGATGTACCTGCGCGGAGCCCACGAGGAGTCGGCCTACATGGCCGAGGTGCTGCGTCGGCACGGGCTGCCGGTACTGCCGGAGGAGATCGGCTTCACGGACGACGAGTTCGTCCGCGCCGTGGAGTTCGCCCCGCAGACCCGGCCGGGCCGCTACACGATCCTCGAACACCTCGACCTGACCACCGACCAGATCAAGGACATCTACGCCGACTATGTCAAGGCCATCGGTAGCTGAACTCCGCCCCGTCGTTCACCCCGCGGGGGTGAAGGACCGGCGCAGCGGTGAGCACTGGATGGGACGCCTCTACATGCGTGAGGTGTCCCTGCGGGTCGACCGCTACCTGGTGAACACCAGGGTCACGCCCAACCAGCTCACGTACCTGATGACCGTCTTCGGTGTGCTCGCGGCCCCGGCGCTCCTCGTGCCGGGGATCCCGGGCGCCGTGCTCGGCGTGGTCTGCGTCCAGATGTACCTGCTGCTGGACTGCGTCGACGGCGAGATCGCGCGCTGGAAGAAGCAGTACTCGCTGAACGGCGTCTACCTGGACCGCGTCGGCGCCTACCTCACCGACGCCGCCGTGCTCGTCGGCTTCGGCCTGCGCGCCGCCGACCCGTGGGGCAGCGGCCGTATCGACTGGCTGTGGGCCTTCCTCGGCACGCTGGCCGCCCTCGGCGCCATCCTGATCAAGGCCGAGACCGACCTCGTCGGTGTCGCCCGGCACCAGGCCGGCAAGCCGCCGGTCCAGGAGACCGCCTCCGAGATGCGCTCCTCCGGCATGGCGTTGGCCCGCAAGGCCGCCGCCGCCCTCAAGTTCCACCGTCTGGTCCTCGGCATCGAGGCCTCGCTGCTGATCCTGGTCCTGGCGATCGTCGACCAGATCCGCGGCGACCTGTTCTTCACCCGGCTCGGCGTCGCGGTGCTGGCCGGCATCGCGCTGGTCCAGACCCTGCTGCACCTCGTGTCCATCCTCGCTTCGAGCAGGCTGAAGTGAACGGCATGAAGGTCGGCGCGGTCATCATCACCATGGGCAACCGCCCCGACGAACTGCGCGCCCTTCTCGACTCGGTCGCCAAGCAGGACGGCGACACGGTCGAGGTCGTCGTGGTCGGCAACGGCTCCCCGGTGCCCGACGTCCCCGAGGGCGTGCGCACCATCGAGCTGCCCGAGAACCTCGGCATTCCCGGCGGCCGTAACGTCGGCATCGAGGCCTTCGGCCCCAGCGGCCGCGACGTCGACATATTGCTCTTCCTCGACGACGACGGCCTCCTCGCCCACCACGACACCGCCGAACTGTGCCGCGAGGCCTTCACGGCCGACCCGAAGCTCGGCATCGTCAGCTTCCGTATCGCCGACCCGGACAACGGCGTCACCCAGCGCCGGCACGTCCCCCGGCTGCGGGCCTCCGACCCGATGCGCTCCTCCCGGGTCACCACCTTCCTCGGCGGCGCCAATGCGGTCCGTACCCAGGTCTTCGCGGAAGTCGGCGGGCTGCCGGACGAATTCTTCTACGCGCACGAGGAAACCGACCTGGCATGGCGGGCCCTCGACGCGGGCTGGATGATCGACTACCGGTCCGACATGGTGCTGTACCACCCGACGACCGCGCCCTCGCGGCACGCGGTCTACCACCGCATGGTCGCCCGCAACCGGGGGACGTGCCGGCGCTGGGTGACGCCGTTGTCCGGGTCGGCGATACGGAAGCTGACGATGCCGAGCTTCGGGTCGGCCGTGAAGGCCTCGGCGGCGCGCTCACCGCGACCGTGCCGTCCTGCGTTGTCTCACTCACCGGTTGAAACTTTCGTCTTCGAGATGCGCAGCCTGTGCGGGCATGGTTCGGCGGATTCCGGGAAGGCTGGACCACCCCGTGCGGTCCCCGCAGGCCCATGAAGTGGCGTACGGTGTGGCGGCTGACTCGACTGGGCCGACCTCCCGTCATCTGACAAGCTCGACCCTGAGAGCGACCAGGCCGTTACCCCGGCCTCAGGTTCATGCCATGCCCGCACAGGCTGCGCATCTCGAAGACGAAAGTTTCAACCGGTGAGTGAGACAACGCAGGACGGCACGGTCGCGGTGAGCGCGCCGCCGTCACCCGACGAGGGACTGACGGCGAGCCGGCTCGCCGCCAAGTACGGGCTGGCCGTGAGCGGCGCCCGACCCTCGCTGTTCGAGTACGTCCGCCAGCTCTGGGACCGGCGGCACTTCATCCTCGCGTTCTCGCGGGCGAAGCTGACCGCCCAGTACAGCCAGGCGAAGCTCGGCCAGATCTGGCAGGTGGCCACCCCGCTGCTGAACGCGGCCGTGTACTTCTTCATCTTCGGCGTGATCCTCGAGGCCGACCGGGGCATGCCGCGCGAGGTGTACATCCCGTTCCTGGTCACGGGCGTCTTCGTGTTCACCTTCACCCAGAGCTCGGTGATGGCGGGCGTACGCGCGATCTCCGGCAACCTGGGCCTGGTGCGCGCCCTGCACTTCCCGCGCGCCGCGCTGCCCATCTCCTTCGCGCTCCAGCAGCTCCAGCAACTGCTGTACTCGATGATCGTGCTGTTCGTCGTGGCGATCGGCTTCGGCAGCTACCCGAAGCTGAGCTGGGTGCTGATCCTCCCGGTGCTCGCCCTGCAGTTCCTGTTCAACACCGGCCTCGCCCTGATCATGGCCCGCGCCGGCGCCAAGACGCCGGACCTGGCCCAGCTCATGCCGTTCGTGATGCGTACGTGGATGTACGCGTCCGGCGTGATGTTCTCCATCCCGGTCATGCTGGCGAACAAGCCGGAGTGGATCGCCACCGTCCTGCAGTGGAACCCGGCCGCGGTCTACATGGACCTGATGCGCTTCGCCCTCATCGACGGCTACGGCTCGTCCAACCTGCCCGACCACGTCTGGGCGGCCGCAGTCGGCTGGGCCGTGCTGTTCGCGGTCGGTGGTTTCGTGTACTTCTGGAAGGCGGAGGAGAGGTACGGCCGTGGCTGAGCAGAACACCGACTCGCACATCCCCACCGTCATCGCGGACGAGCTGCACATCGTCTACCGCGTCCACGGCGCCAAGACCGGCAAGGGCAGCGCCACCGCCGCCCTCAGCCGCATCGTCAAGCGCGGCGAGGAGCGCGGGGTGCGCAAGGTGCACGCCGTACGGGGCGTCTCCTTCGTCGCCTACCGCGGCGAGGCCATCGGCCTGATCGGCTCCAACGGCTCCGGCAAGTCCACCCTGCTGCGCGCCATCGCCGGCCTGCTCCCGCCGGAGAGCGGCAAGGTCTACACCGACGGCCAGCCCTCGCTGCTCGGCGTGAACGCGGCCCTGATGAACGACCTGACCGGCGAGCGCAACGTCATATTGGGCGGGCTCGCGATGGGCATGTCCCGCGAGCAGATCAAGGAGCGCTACCAGCAGATCGTCGACTTCTCCGGCATCAACGAGAAGGGCGACTTCATCACGCTCCCGATGCGCACCTACTCCTCCGGCATGGCGGCCCGCCTGCGCTTCTCCATCGCGGCGGCCAAGGACCACGACGTCCTCATGATCGACGAGGCGCTGGCCACCGGCGACCGCAAGTTCCAAAAGCGCTCCGAGGACCGCATCCGCGAGCTGCGCAAGGAAGCCGGCACCGTCTTCCTCGTCAGCCACAACAACAAGTCGATCCGCGACACCTGCAACCGCGTGCTCTGGCTGGAACGCGGCGAGCTCCGCATGGACGGCCCGACGGACGAGGTCCTCAAGGAGTACGAGAAGTTCACGGGCAAGTAGTCCACCCGGACATGGGCCGTGCGGCCCAGACGGCTTCCCACGGCCCCGCCGGAACTGCGCCGGTGGGGCCCGCGTCTGCAAAGGAAACGTCAACTCCGGCTGGCTCCAGGAATCTTGACGTCAATCGGTGTGTTGTTGTGATGCGCAGGACACCCCCACGGGCCACGCTGCGTTGTACAACGTAAGCTGTACCGGTACCGAAACGCGGCAAGTGGGGCGATAAGGCGCGACACCCCTCTCTCCGGGCTGCGGCGCGGACAGCCGGGCGGCGTGTCCGAAATAGTGTGCATTGGGTCCGCGGTGTAGAACGGGAGATGTGACGGCAATGGCTACGGAAACTCCCCAGCTCAACGCATCTGCCTGTGCCGTCCCCGCCCCGGGCAGTCCACGGTGACGGGAACCGGCGCGCGCGCTGACGATACGGCGCGCGGCACGCTCGACAAGGCCGCCACGGAGAACTTCCCCGTGGCGCCCTTCTTCCTGCCCAGGGCCTGGCGGGCAGACCTCATGGCCGTCTACGGCTTCGCCCGCCTCGTCGACGACATCGGCGACGGCGATCTCGCCCCCGGTGGCGCCGACGCCCGACTGCTCGGCGTGTCGGCCGCCGACGCCGACGACCGTATGGTCCTGCTCGACGCCTTCGAGGCCGACCTGCACCGCGTCTTCGACGGCACCCCCCGCCACCCCCTGCTGCGCCGCCTGCAGCCGACCGTCCGCCGCCGCTCGCTGACCCCCGAGCCCTTCCTCGGCCTGATCGCCGCGAACCGCCAGGACCAGCTCGTGCAGCGCTACGAGACCTACGACGATCTCCTTGCCTACTGCGAACTGTCCGCCAACCCGGTCGGCCGACTCGTCCTCGCCGTCACCGGCACCGGTACGCCCGAGCGGATCCGCCTCTCCGACGCGGTGTGCACGGCGCTCCAGATCGTCGAGCACCTCCAGGACGTCGCCGAGGACCTCGGCCGTGACCGGATCTATCTGCCCGCCGAGGACCTGAAGCGCTTCCACGTCCAGGAAACCGACCTCGGGGCGAAAACGGCGGGCGCATCGGTGCGCGCACTGGTTGCATACGAAGCCGAACGTGCCCAAACCCTCCTGAATGAAGGCACCCCTCTGGTGGGTAGCGTCCACGGCAGGCTCAAGCTGCTGCTCGCGGGTTTCGTGGCGGGGGGAAGGGCGGCGATCTGTGCGATCGCCGCCGCCGAATACGACGTACTGCCCGGCCCGCCCAAGGCCAGCAAGCTCCAGCTGCTGCGTGAGGTGGGCGTGACTCTGCGAGGAGAGGGGTGATCCGGACCGTGGAGTCTGCACCACACGCGTCCGCACCGGTACTCGCCGCCTACAGCTACTGCGAGGCCGTCACCGGACAGCAGGCACGGAACTTCGCCTACGGCATCAGGCTGCTGCCCACGCCCAAGCGCCGGGCCATGTCGGCGTTGTACGCGTTCTCGCGGCGCGTCGACGACATCGGCGACGGCGCCCTGAGCGGCGACGTCAAGGCCGCCAGGCTCGAGGGCACCCGGGAGCTGCTGACCCGGATCCGTGACCGCGCGGTCGACGAGGACGACACCGACCCCGTGGCCGTCGCCCTCGCCCATGCCGCCGACGCCTTCCCGATCCCGCTCGACGGACTGGACGAGCTGATCGACGGCGTCCTGATGGACGTGCGCGGCGAGACCTACGAGACCTGGGACGACCTGAAGGTCTACTGCCGCTGTGTGGCCGGCGCCATCGGGCGGCTGTCGCTCGGTGTCTTCGGTACCAACCCGGGTGCGCGCGGCGCCGAGCGCGCGCCCGAGTACGCGGACACGCTCGGGCTCGCGCTGCAACTCACCAACATCCTGCGTGACGTCCGCGAGGACGCCGAGGGAGGGCGTACCTATCTGCCCTCCGACGACCTCGCCAAATTCGGCTGCTCGGCCGGCTTCGGCGGGCCGACCCCACCGGAGGGCTCCGACTTCGCGGGCCTCGTCCACTTCGAAGTGCGACGGGCCCGCGCCCTTTTCGCCGAGGGCTACCGGCTGCTCCCCATGCTCGACCGGCGCAGCGGCGCGTGTGTCGCCGCCATGGCCGGCATCTACCGCCGCCTCCTGGACCGCATCGAGCGCGACCCGGAGGCCGTGCTGCGCGGCCGGGTCTCCCTGCCCGGGCGTGAGAAGGCGTACGTCGCGGTGCGCGGTCTGTCCGGTCTGGACGCCCGGCATGTCACCCGAACCGTCAGGAGGCGCGCCTGATGGACATTTCGGCCCAAGGTGATGCCATCGGAGAAAAGTGGCAGGCAACCCTCCGCGGCCCGGCGGCGTCCCTGACTGAGACGACCGGCCGTGCACCGTTCAAGCACCGGCACGGCGGTCGTGCAGGGGAGGGTGCACGATGACCGACGGCACGCGGCCGGAAGAGCCGCTCGCGGACATCCCGAAACGCTCCGGGCGGGACGCCGTCGTGATCGGCGGCGGGCTCGCCGGAATCACCACCGCGCTCGCGCTCGCCGACGCCGGAGTGCGCGTCACCCTGGTCGAGGGCAGGCCGAGGCTCGGTGGCCTGGCCTTCTCCTTCCAGCGCGGCGACCTGACCGTCGACAACGGACAGCACGTGTACCTGCGCTGCTGCACCGCCTACCGCTGGTTCCTCGACCGGATCGAGGGGACGGCGCTGGCGCCGCTGCAGGACCGTCTGGACGTGCCCGTGCTCGACGTGGCGCGGCCCGAGGGCCGACGGCTCGGCAGACTGCGGCGCGACGCGCTGCCCGTACCCCTGCACCTGGGCCGGAGCCTCGCGACCTATCCGCATCTGTCCTTCGCCGAACGCGCCAAGGTCGGGCGTGCCGCGCTCGCGCTCAAGGGGCTCGACCTCGCCGATCCGACCCTGGACACCCAGGACTTCGGCAGCTGGCTGACCGCACACGGTCAGTCGGCGCGTGCCATCGAGGCCCTGTGGGACCTGGTCGGGGTCGCCACTCTCAACGCGGTCGCGGGCGACGCCTCGCTGGGGCTCGCCGCGATGGTGTTCAAGACCGGTCTGCTGTCCGACCCGGGCGCGGCCGACATCGGATGGGCGCGCGTCCCGCTGGGCGAACTGCATGACCGGCTGGCGCGCAAGGCGCTCGACTCCTCGGGCGTCCGTACCGAAGTCCGTACACGAGTCACCTCCATCTCTACTGACGAGAACGGACGTTGGAGCGTTCAGGTTCCCGGCGAGACGCTCAAGGCCGACGCGGTCGTGCTCGCCGTGGCCCAGAGCGAGGCGTACGACCTGCTGCCCGAGGGCGCCCTCGACGCCCCCGAACAGCTGCTGGAGATCGGCACAGCCCCGATCCTCAACGTGCATGTGGTGTACGACCGGAAGGTGCTCAGCAGGCCGTTCTTCACGGCCCTCGGCAGCCCGGTCCAGTGGGTGTTCGACCGCACCGACGCCTCCGGGCTCAGGGAGGGGCAGTACCTCGCCCTGTCCCAGTCGGCCGCGCAGGACGAGATCGACGAACCCGTCGCGGCCTTGCGGGAGCGGTATCTGCCCGAACTGGAGCGGCTGTTGCCCAGGGCGCGCGGCGCCGAAGTGAAGGACTTCTTCGTGACCCGGGAGCGCACCGCGACGTTCGCTCCCACCCCCGGTGTCGGGCGGCTGCGGCCCGGCGCCCGCACCAAGGCATCCGGCCTGTACCTGGCTGGAGCGTGGACCGCCACAGGGTGGCCCGCGACCATGGAGAGTGCGGTCCGCAGCGGCGTGAGTGCGGCGGGCGCCGCGCTGAGCGCCCTGGGCCGGCCCCGCCCCAGCCACCTCTTCGACGTAGAGGAGGCGGCGTGATGCTGAACCAGCGCTCGGAGGCAGGCTCCCGCACCCCCGGTACCGCAACAAGAGGAGAGACTGTGCCCACTGTGCCCCCGGCCTCGAAGGCCGCTCGAGAGACCGCGGTGGACGTGGCCGCGCTCCTGGAGCGCGGTAGGACCCTGACCACGCCGGTCCTGCGGGCGGCCGTCGACCGCCTGGCTCCTCCCATGGACACCGTTTCCGCCTACCACTTCGGCTGGATCGACGCCGACGGCAGGCCCACGGCCGGCGACGGCGGCAAGGCCGTACGCCCCGCCCTCGCGCTACTGTCCGCCGAGGTCACCGGCGCCGCGCCCGAGGTCGGCGTCCCGGGCGCCGTCGCCGTCGAGCTGGTGCACAACTTCTCGCTGCTGCACGACGACCTCATGGACGGCGACGAGCAGCGCCGGCACCGCGACACGGTGTGGAAGGTGCACGGCCCCGCCCAGGCCATCCTCGTCGGCGACGCCATGTTCGCGCTGGCCAACGAGGTGCTGCTGGAGCTCGGCACCGTCGCGGCCGGCCGCGCCACGCGTCGTCTGGCCACCGCCACCCGCGCCCTCATCGACGGCCAGGCCCAGGACATCTCCTACGAGCACCGCGACCGCGTCAGCGTCGAGGAGTGCCTGGAGATGGAGGGCAACAAGACCGGCGCCCTGATCGCCGCCGCCAGCTCCATCGGCGCGGTGCTCGCCGACGCGGACGACCACACCGCCGACATCCTGGAGAAGTACGGCCACCACCTGGGCCTCGCCTTCCAGGCCGTCGACGACCTGCTCGGCATCTGGGGCGACCCGGTCTCTACCGGCAAGCAGACCTGGAGCGACCTGCGCCAGCGCAAGAAGTCCCTGCCGGTCGTGGCCGCGCTCGCGGCGGGCGGCTCCGCCTCCGATCGGCTCGGCGAGATCCTCGCCGCCGACGCCAAGAGCAGCGACTTCGAGAACTTCTCCGAGGAGGAGTTCGCCGCCCGCGCCGCCCTCATCGAGGAGGCGGGCGGCCGTGAGTGGACCGCCGGGGAGGCGCGTCGCCAGCACGCCGTCGCCGTCGAGGCCCTCGACGCCGTCGACATGCCCGACCGGGTGCGGGCACAGTTCACGGCGCTCGCCGACTTCGTCGTCGTACGAAAGAGATGATCACCACCGGGCGAAAAGAGATGATCAGTATCGGTCGAATAGCCCTCGCGTAGTCGCCGGTCGGTGCAGCTGGAAGGAGCGCACCGGCCGACGGCGGACCCACAGCAGACGCACTACCCAGTAGCACTGCACGAAGGGGAAGCCATGACAGCGACGACCGACGGAAGCACCGGGGCGCTGCAGCCCCGGGCAGCCGCGGCCAGCGACACCGACAGCGAGATCCCCGTGGCGGCCGGGGTGCACCAAGCCGCCGCAGGCGCGGTCCGGCGCGCCACCGACTTCCTGCTGGCGAAGCAGGACGCCCAGGGCTGGTGGAAGGGCGACCTCGAGACGAACGTCACCATGGACGCCGAGGACCTGCTGCTCCGTCAGTTCCTGGGCATCCGCGACGAGAAGACCACCCGGGCCGCCGCGCTCTTCATCCGTGGCGAGCAGCACGAGGACGGCACCTGGGGCACCTTCTACGGCGCGCCCGGCGAGCTCTCCGCCACCATCGAGGCGTACGTCGCCCTCCGCCTGGCCGGCGACGCGCCCGACGACCCGCACATGGCCAAGGCCTCCGGCTGGATCCGTGAGCAGGGCGGCATCGCCGCCGCCCGGGTCTTCACCCGGATCTGGCTGGCCCTGTTCGGCTGGTGGAAGTGGGAGGACCTGCCCGAACTCCCGCCGGAGCTCATCTACTTCCCCAAGTGGGTTCCGCTCAACATCTACGACTTCGGCTGCTGGGCCCGGCAGACCATCGTCCCGCTGACGATCGTCTCCGCCAAGCGCCCCGTTCCTCGACTGCATCCCGAGGTTCCAGCGCACGCCGCGGCCGATGGCTCTCTCCACCCGCTCCGGGTCGTGATGCCTGACCCGGCGCAGCGCGAGGACCACCTCGGCGGTGTCGTCGATGTCGGGGTAGTTGTCGTTGTGGAACTCGAACGCCCAGCCGCCCGGGGGCAGTTGGGGCCGCTTGACCGCCCAGTCGCCGGGCCGGACGATCTCC
>NZ_RDBN01000001.1:174358-275107 GCF_008042075.1 Streptomyces sp. UW30
TTCATGGCCGCTCTGCGCAGGCCGCGCGGCGCGACCTTGCGCAGCCGGTGCAGCGCCTTGTCGAGCCGTTGGAAGGCGCCGTCCCAACTCGCCCAAGCCCCTTGCCCCGGCGGCGAGTTGGGACGGCGCCTTCCAACGGCTCGACAAGGCGCTGCACCGGCTGCGCAAGGTCGCGCCGCGCGGCCTGCGCAGAGCGGCCATGAACAGCGCCGCGCGCTGGATCATCGAGCGGCAGGAGAACGACGGCTGCTGGGGCGGCATCCAGCCCCCGGCGGTCTACTCGATCATCGCCCTGCACCTGCTCGGCTACGACCTCGAACACCCCGTGATGCGCGAGGGGTTGGCATCGCTGGACCGTTTCGCCATCTGGCGCGAGGACGGGGCCCGGATGATCGAGGCCTGCCAGTCGCCGGTCTGGGACACCTGCCTCGCCACCATCGCGCTCGTGGACGCCGGAGTGCCCGCCGATCATCCGCAGCTCGTCAAGGCGGCCGACTGGATGCTGGGCGAGGAGATCGTCCGGCCCGGCGACTGGGCGGTCAAGCGGCCCCAACTGCCCCCGGGCGGCTGGGCGTTCGAGTTCCACAACGACAACTACCCCGACATCGACGACACCGCCGAGGTGGTCCTCGCGCTGCGCCGGGTCAGGCATCACGACCCGGAGCGGGTGGAGAGAGCCATCGGCCGCGGCGTGCGCTGGAACCTCGGGATGCAGTCGAGGAACGGGGCGTGGGGCGCCTTCGACGTCGACAACACCAGCCCGTTCCCCAACCGGCTGCCGTTCTGCGACTTCGGCGAGGTCATCGATCCGCCGTCGGCGGACGTCACCGCGCACGTCGTCGAGATGCTCGCGGTCGAGGGCCTCGCCCACGACCCCCGCACCCGGCGCGGCATCCGCTGGCTGCTCGCCGAGCAGGAACCGGACGGCTCGTGGTTCGGGCGCTGGGGCGTGAACTACGTCTACGGCACCGGGTCGGTCGTCCCGGCGCTGGTGGCCGCCGGCATGCCGGGCTCGCACCCCGCGATCCGCCGCGCTGTGAGCTGGCTGGAGTCCGTCCAGAACGACGACGGCGGCTGGGGCGAGGACCTGCGCTCCTACAGGTACGCCAAGGAGTGGAGCGGCAGGGGCGCCTCGACCGCCTCGCAGACCGCGTGGGCGCTGATGGCGCTGCTGTCCGCGGGGGAGAGGGACTCCAAGGCCGTCGAGCGGGGCGTCGAGTGGCTCGCGGCCACCCAGCGCGAGGACGGCTCCTGGGACGAGCCGTACTTCACCGGCACCGGGTTCCCGTGGGACTTCTCCATCAACTACCACCTCTACCGCCAGGTCTTCCCGCTGACCGCGCTCGGCCGGTACGTCCACGGCGAGCCCTTCGCGGAGAAGTCCAAGGCGCCTCTCGTCGAGGCCAGGGTGAGCTGATGAGCCCACAGCCCGTCCCGGCCCCGCTGCTGATCGCCTGCGCGCTCGGCATCGAGCAGTTCGCCCTGCGCACGAGCGAGCGCGGCGGGGCCGGCGGGCCGGTCACCGTGCTCCGTACGGGCATGGGGCCGAAGGCCGCCGAGCGCTCCGTCACCCGGGTGCTGGCCGATCCGGCCCTCAGCGGGGCCGCCGTGCTCGCCACCGGCTTCTGCGCGGGGCTCGC
Source organism: Streptomyces sp. UW30 (assembly GCF_008042075.1). Taxonomy (GTDB): domain Bacteria; phylum Actinomycetota; class Actinomycetes; order Streptomycetales; family Streptomycetaceae; genus Streptomyces. The sequence continues at coordinate 175,999 of NZ_RDBN01000001.1, forward strand.
CCCCGGGATGCACCCCGGCGATCTGGTGGTCGCCGAGGAGACCCGGGATCCGGCGGGAACCGTTCCGTGCGTGGGAACCGACCTACTCGTCAAAGAACTCGTGCGGACCGTCCCGGGCCGCACCGTCCACACCGGACCGCTCACCGGCTCCGATCATGTCGTCCGTGGTCAGGAACGGTCCGATCTGCTCGCGACCGGCGCAATCGCGGTCGACATGGAATCCGCGGTCACGCTCCTGAGCGCCGTGCGCGCGGGCGAGCGCCCGGTTGCGGCCGTACGGGTGGTCGTGGACGCTCCAGAACATGAACTCGTCCGGATCGGCACGTTGCGCGGTGGAATATCGGCTTTCCGCGTCCTTCGTACCGTTCTACCTGCATTCTACGAATGGCACCGTTCTTTGTTGCTCCCCAGGAGGTGAGCCAGATGGCCATGCCGCTGCGTCAGTCCATCAAGGTCGCTACTTACTTGGCCGAACAGAAGCTCCGCAGGCGAGACAAGTTCCCGCTGATCGTCGAGCTGGAACCGCTCTTCGCCTGCAACCTGAAGTGCGAGGGCTGCGGCAAGATCCAGCACCCGGCCGGAGTCCTGAAGCAGCGCATGCCGGTGGCCCAGGCCGTGGGTGCGGTGCTCGAATCCGGCGCGCCGATGGTGTCCATCGCCGGCGGCGAGCCGCTGATGCACCCGCAGMTCGACGAGATCGTGCGGCAGCTCGTGGCCAAGCGGAAATACGTCTTCCTGTGCACCAACGCCATGCTGCTGCGCAAGAAGATGGACAAGTTCACGCCCTCGCCCTACTTCGCCTTCGCCGTGCACATCGACGGCCTGCGCGAGCGCCACGACGAGTCCGTGGCCAAGGAGGGCGTCTTCGACGAGGCGGTCGAGGCCATCAAGGAGGCCAAGCAGCGCGGCTTCCGGGTCACGACCAACTCGACCTTCTTCAACACCGACACCCCGCAGACCATCATCGAGGTGCTCAACTTCCTCAACGACGACCTCAAGGTCGACGAGATGATGATCTCGCCCGCCTACGCCTACGAGAAGGCCCCCGACCAGGAGCACTTCCTCGGCGTCGAGCAGACCCGCGAACTGTTCAAGAAAGCCTTCGCGGGCGGCAACCGCAGGAAGTGGCGGCTCAACCACTCGCCGCTGTTCCTCGACTTCCTCGAGGGCAAGGTCGACTTCCCGTGCACCGCCTGGGCGATCCCGAACTACTCCCTGTTCGGCTGGCAGCGCCCCTGCTACCTGATGAGCGACGGCTACGTCCCGACGTACCGCGAGCTGATCGAGGAGACCGACTGGGACAAGTACGGCCGCGGCAAGGACCCGCGCTGCGCCAACTGCATGGCGCACTGCGGCTACGAGCCCACCGCCGTCCTCGCCACCATGGGATCGCTCAAGGAGTCGCTGCGCGCCATGCGCGAGACGGTCTCCGGAAACCGGGAGTGACGCCATGACCGCCATCTCCTTGGGCGTCCCCGAGGTACCGGTCCGGCCGGTCGCCGAGCGACGTGTGTCGCGGCAGATCCAGGTCGGCCCGGTGGCGGTCGGGGGCGGTGCCCCGGTGTCGGTGCAGTCGATGACGACGACCCGTACGTCCGACATCGGCGCCACCTTGCAGCAGATCGCGGAGCTGACGGCGTCCGGCTGCCAGATCGTGCGCGTGGCCTGCCCGACGCAGGACGACGCGGACGCGCTCGCGACCATCGCCCGCAAGTCCCAGATCCCGGTGATCGCGGACATCCACTTCCAGCCGAAGTACGTGTTCGCGGCGATCGAGGCGGGCTGTGCGGCCGTACGCGTCAATCCGGGGAACATCAAGCAGTTCGACGACAAGGTCAAGGAGATCGCGCGGGCCGCGAAGGACCACGGCACTCCGATCCGTATCGGCGTCAACGCGGGCTCGCTCGACAAGCGGCTGCTGCAGAAGTACGGCAAGGCGACGCCGGAGGCGCTCGTGGAGAGCGCGCTGTGGGAGGCGTCGCTGTTCGAGGAGCACGACTTCCGGGACATCAAGATCTCGGTGAAGCACAACGACCCGGTCGTGATGATCGAGGCGTACAAGCAGCTCGCGGCGCAGTGCGACTACCCGCTGCACCTCGGGGTCACCGAGGCCGGGCCCGCCTTCCAGGGCACGATCAAGTCGGCGGTCGCCTTCGGGGCGCTGCTCTCGCAGGGCATCGGCGACACGATCCGCGTGTCCCTGAGCGCCCCGCCCGCCGAGGAGGTCAAGGTCGGCATCCAGATCCTGGAGTCCCTGAATCTCAAGCAGCGGCGCCTGGAGATCGTCTCCTGCCCGTCGTGCGGGCGGGCCCAGGTCGACGTCTACAAGCTGGCCGACGAGGTCACCGCCGGCCTGGAAGGCATGGAAGTGCCGTTGCGGGTAGCCGTCATGGGCTGTGTGGTCAACGGCCCCGGCGAGGCACGGGAGGCCGACCTCGGGGTCGCTTCCGGCAACGGCAAGGGCCAGATCTTCGTCAAGGGCGAGGTCGTCAAGACCGTCCCCGAGTCGAAGATCGTCGAGACGCTGATCGAAGAGGCGATGAAGATCGCCGAGCAGATGGAGCAGGACGGGGCCGCATCGGGCGCCCCCACCGTCACGGGGAAACCGGCAGTGACTGTGAGTTGAGGCAAGGCACGGACCGAGAGGGGGCCCGAGCGTGACGATTCTGGAGAGCATCCGTGGACCACGCGACCTGAAGGCGCTGTCCGAGGCGGAACTCGGTGAACTGTCCGACGAGATCCGGGAGTTCCTGGTGCACGCGGTCGCCAGGACCGGCGGCCATCTCGGGCCCAACCTGGGGGTGGTGGAACTCTCCATCGCACTCCACCGGGTCTTCGAGTCACCGGTCGACCGCATCGTCTGGGACACCGGCCACCAGAGCTACGTACACAAGCTGCTGACGGGTCGGCAGGACTTCTCCAAGCTGCGCGGCAAGGGCGGCCTGTCCGGCTACCCCTCACGTGAGGAGTCCGAGCACGACATCGTCGAGAACAGCCACGCCTCCACGGCGCTCGGCTGGGCCGACGGGCTCGCCAAGGCCCGCCAGGTGCAGGGGGAGAAGGGGCACGTCGTCGCGGTGATCGGCGACGGGGCACTGACCRGCGGCATGGCCTGGGAGGCGCTCAACAACATCGCGGCGGCCAAGGACCGGCCGCTGATCGTCGTCGTCAACGACAACGAGCGGTCGTACGCGCCGACCATCGGAGGGCTCGCCAACCACCTGGCCACCCTGCGCACGACCGACAGCTACGAGCGGGTTCTGGCCTGGGGCAAGGACGTGCTCCAGCACACGCCCGTCGTCGGCAACACCGTCTACGAGGCGCTGCACGGCGCGAAGAAGGGCTTCAAGGACGCGTTCGCGCCGCAGGGGCTCTTCGAGGATCTCGGGCTGAAGTACGTCGGTCCGATCGACGGGCACGACATCGGGGCCGTCGAGTCCGCGCTGCGGCGGGCCAAGCGCTTCCACGGGCCCGTACTGATCCACTGCCTCACGGAGAAGGGGCGCGGTTACGAACCCGCCCTCGCCCACGAGGAGGACCACTTCCACACCGTCGGTGTGATGGACCCGCTGACCTGCGAGCCGCTCGCGCCGTCGGGCGGGCCGTCCTGGACGTCGGTCTTCGGCGACGAGATCGTACGGATCGGCGAGGAACGCGACGACGTCGTGGCGATCACGGCGGCCATGCTGCATCCCGTCGGGCTCGGCAAGTTCGCGGAACGGTTCCCCGACCGGGTCTGGGACGTCGGGATCGCCGAGCAGCACGCGGCCGTGTCGGCGGCGGGGCTCGCGACGGGCGGGCTGCACCCGGTCGTCGCCATCTACGCCACGTTCCTCAACCGTGCCTTCGACCAGCTGCTGATGGACATCGCGCTGCACCGCTGCGGAGTGACGTTCGTGCTGGACCGGGCAGGCGTCACCGGCGCCGACGGAGCCTCCCACAACGGCATGTGGGACATGTCGATCCTCCAGGTCGTCCCCGGCCTCAGGATCGCCGCCCCGCGTGACGCCGACCAGCTGCGGGCGCAGCTGCGCGAGGCCGTGGCCTGCGACGACGCTCCGACCCTCGTACGGTTCCCGAAGGAGTCGGTCGGGCCGACGATCCCCGCGGTCGACCGGGTGGGCGGCCTGGACGTGCTGCACCGGGACGCCGGTGAGCCGGACGTCCTGCTCGTCGCCGTCGGCGTGATGGCCCCGGTGTGCCTCCAGGCGGCCGAGCTGCTCCAGGCCCGCGGCATCAACTGCACCGTCGTCGACCCCCGGTGGGTCAAGCCCGTCGACCCCGCGCTCGCGCCCCTCGCCGCACAGCATCGGATGGTGGCCGTCGTCGAGGACAACAGCCGCGCGTCGGGAGTCGGTGCGGCCGTCGCGCTGGCGCTGTGCGATGCCGACGTCGACGTGCCCGTGCGGCGGTTCGGCATCCCGGAGCAGTTCCTCGCGCACGCCAAGCGGGGCGAGGTGCTCGCCGACATCGGGCTCACGCCCGTGGAGGTCGCCGGGCGGATCAGCGCGAGCCTCGCCCTCAAGGAGGCCGAGGAGAGCCTGGCGGCCCGCCCGGAGCAGGCCGGCGGCAGCCGTGACGGGCGTACCGGCAGCCATGACGGTCGTAAGCGTGACGGTCGTAAGGTCGTGTCAGTCAAGGAGAAAGCCGAATGACCACGGAGTTCGACCTCGGCCGCCTCCTGGCCGAGCGCGGAGCCGAGCGTTACGAGCTGCACACGAAGTACCTCAACCACCAGCTCCCGCGCATGCTGCACACCATCGGCTTCGACAAGGTCTACGAGCGGGCCGAGGGCGCGTACTTCTGGGACACGGACGGCGACGACTACCTGGACATGCTCGCCGGGTTCGGGGTGATGGGCCTGGGGCGCCACCACCCCGTCGTCCGCAAGGCGCTGCACGACGTCCTCGACGCCGGCCTCGCCGACCTCACCCGCTTCGACTGCCAGCCGCTGCCCGGGCTGCTGGCGGAGAGGCTGCTGGCGCACAGCCCGCACCTGGACCGGGTGTTCTTCGGGAACAGCGGTACGGAGGCGGTGGAGACGGCGCTGAAGTTCGCGCGGTTCGTCACCGGGAAGCCGCGCGTCCTGTACTGCGACCATGCCTTTCACGGGCTGACCACGGGCTCGCTGTCGGTGAACGGCGAGTCCGGCTTCCGGGACGGCTTCGCCCCGCTGCTGCCCGACACGGCCGTACCGCTCGGTGATCTCGACGCGCTGGCGCGAGAGCTGAAGAAGGGCGACGTGGCCGCCCTGATCGTCGAGCCGATCCAGGGCAAGGGCGTGCACGAGGCCCCGCCCGGCCATTTGCGGGCCGCCCAGGAACTGCTGCACAAGCACAAGGCGCTGCTCATCGCCGACGAGGTGCAGACGGGACTTGGCCGGACCGGTGACTTCTACGCCTACCAGCACGAGGACGGTGTCGAGCCGGACCTGGTGTGCGTGGCCAAGGCACTCTCCGGGGGCTATGTGCCGGTGGGCGCCACGCTCGGCAAGGACTGGATCTTCAAGAAGGTCTACTCGTCCATGGACCGTGTGCTGGTCCACTCGGCGAGCTTCGGGTCCAACGCGCAGGCCATGGCTGCCGGGCTCGCCGTCCTGTCCGTCATGGAGAACGAGCAGATCGTCGCGAACGCGCGGGCGACCGGGGAGCAGCTGAAGTCCCGGCTCGCGGCGCTGACCGACAAGTACGAGCTGCTCGCCGACGTCCGCGGCCGGGGCCTGATGATCGGCATCGAGTTCGGCAGGCCCGACTCGCTCAAGCTGCGCAGCCGCTGGACCATGCTCCAGGCCGCGCGCAAGGGCCTGTTCGCGCAGATGGTCGTCGTTCCGCTGCTGCGGCGGCACCGGATCCTCACCCAGGTGTCCGGTGACCACCTGGAGGTGATCAAGCTGATCCCGCCGCTGGTCATCGGGGAGCGGGAGGTGGATCGGTTCGTCGACGCCTTCACCGATGTGATGGACGACGCGCACAGCGGTGGCGGGCTGATGTGGGACTTCGGCAAGACGCTGATCAAGCAGGCGGTCGCCAACCGGTGAAGTCCGGGGCCGTCGATGGGGCGGCCCTTGGGCTGTTTTGCCTCTGAGGCAAAAAATTTGCCGCAGAGGCAAGCTTCCGGCTGAATGGAGAGCATGAGCTCTCCCGAGACCGAGCCGGAGCCCGAGACCGAGCCGGAGCCCGCGGCCCGGGCCGAGGCCGTTGCGACGGGGCCGGTCGAAGCCCTGCCCGTCGTCGCGCCCCAGCTCCGCGCGCTGCGCAGGCGCTCCTCCCTCACCCTGGAGGCCGCGGCCCGCGCCGCCGGGCTGTCGCCCGCTCACCTCTCCCGGCTGGAGACCGGGCAACGCCAGCCCTCGCTGCCCATGCTGCTCGCGCTCGCGCGTATCTACGGTACGACGGTCTCCGAGCTGCTCGGGGAGACGGTCGCCGACCGGGATGCCGTCGTGCGCGCCACCGACATGGAGTCGACCGCCGCGGGTGGCTGGACGTACTGGCAGGCGGGCGCGCCCGGGCGTGGGATGCAGGCCCTGCGGGTCCATGTGCCGCACGGCTCACAGGGCGACATCGTGCGGGTGCATCCCGGCGAGGAGTGGCTGTACGTCCTCGAAGGGCGGCTGCGGCTGCGCCTCGGCGACACCACGCACCGCCTCGCCCCGGGCGACAGCGCGCACTTCGACTCGCTCACCCCGCACCGCATCGCCGCCCAGGACGAAGGCGGGGTCGAGCTCCTGTTCGTCCACACCCTGTTGCAGAGCCCCACGGCCACCCTGTGCCTGGGCCCCATCCCTGGAGAGACGCCATGAGTGACATGGAGGAGAAGTTCCCGCGCGCCATGTGGGTGCGGCTCATCATCTACATCGCGGTGGGGCACGTCTTCGCCGCCTTCATCTACCTGCTGTTCGAGTTGGGGGCGAAGCAGTAGGCGCGCGGGGCGGGTGGGCGCCGGGGATCAGTCGAGCAGGCGCTCCCGCAGACGCTCCCGGGTCTCCGGGGTGATCCGCAGGCCCTTCTCCAGGTAGGTGTCGACGCCGCCCCACGTCTCATCGATCGTCTCGAAGGCCGCCGTCAGATACTCGGCCCGTGCGTCGAACAGCGGGCTGAGCAGCTCCATGATCTCGGGGGAGTAGGCGGCGGAGTCGCTGCCGCTGCGGCGCACCTTGTAGCGGCGGTGCTTCGCGTTGGACTCCAGGTAGTCGGCGACGATCGCCTCGCGCTCCACGCCGACGGCGAGCAGTGTCACGGCGATGGACAGGCCCGCTCGGTCCTTGCCGGCCGCGCAGTGCATCAGGGCCGGGACGCTGTCCTCGGCGAGCGCGWGCAGCACCCGGGAGTGCTCGTCGGTGCGCTCCTTGATGATCGAGCGGTAGGACACGATCATCCGGTTCGCGCCCTTGCCGTCCGCGAGGATCCCGCGCAGCTGGTCCAGATCGCCGTCCCGGACCATCTTCCAGAACTCCGCGCCGTCCGCAGGGTCGGACAGCGGCAGGTTCACATTGCGCACGCCCGGCAGCTCGACGTCCGGGCCTTCGAGCTTCTGGTCGGCCGCGTTGCGGAAGTCGAAGATCGTGTGCAGCCCGAGCGAGTCGAGGAAGTCGGCGTCCTGTGCGGTCGCGTGCGCGAGATGGCCGCTGCGGAACAGCACTCCGTGCCGCACCCGTCGTCCGTCCACTGTCGGCAGTCCGCCCACATCACGGAAGTTGCGAACCCCGGCCAGCTCGGGCTCGGTCGACGGGATCTGCTGCGTCACGGGGGCTCCTCCCGGTCGGCCCCGCGGCGCGGCTCGGCGATGCGGCCGACGGGGTGCGCTCTCGACCATACGACATGGATTCCTGGGGCAATGAGTTATCCACAGGCGTTGCCTCGGGGCCGCTCGGCCCTTGATGATGTTGGTACTTGATCGCACCTGTTCGTCTCTGTGGGGGCTTGATGCTCGAGATCTCCGACAACGGCCGTACGTGGCTCCTTTCCGGGCCGACCAGCAGCTATGCCGTCCATCTGACCGACGGCGACGAACTGCTGCACCTGCACTGGGGGCCGCGGATCGAGCTCGCGGACGCCGAGGCCCTCGCTGTCCGCCCACTGCCGGAGTACTGGCCCTTCGAGTCCCCGCTCGACGGCCGCGAGGAGTACCCGGTCGAGGGCGGCCCGCGCTTCGTACGGCCCGCCCTGTCCGTGCGCACCGACGGGCGGCGCGGCACCGAGTGGGGTTTCGAGCGCCACGAGACCGAGGGTGACGAGCTGCGGTTGCGCTTTTGTGACGGCGGGCTGAACGTCACCCTGCACTACCGGATGCGCCAGGACGTCGTGGAGCGCTGGGTGACTCTGGACAACGAGGGGCCCACCCTGGAGCTGCTGCGGGCCGACTCGGCGACCTGGACGCTGCCCGACCGGGAGGACTGGCGGCTGTCCCAGCTGCACGGCCGCTGGGGTGCCGAGTCCCGGCTGGCACAGGCCCCGCTCACCTACGGTGAGAAGGTCATCGGCAGCCGCCGCGGACATACCGGGCACCAGCACCTGCCGTGGGTCGCGCTCGACACGGACGCCACCGAGGAGCGCGGCGAGGTCTACGGCTGCGCGCTCGGCTGGTCCGGGTCCTGGCGCATCGGCGTGGCCCAACTCCCGGACGCGCGCGTGCAGATCGCCGGCGGCCTCGGGTACGACGACTCGGGTCTGCTGCGCCTGGCGGCGGGGGAGTCCTTCACGACACCCGTCTTCGCGGGCCTCTGGAGCGACGTCGGCTTCGGCGGGGCCAGCCGCGCCTGGCACGCGTACCAGCGCGCGTATGTGATCCCGGACGCCGACCAGGACCGGCCCGTGCTGTTCAACTCCTGGGAGGCGACGGAGTTCGACATCTCCGAGGAACAGCAGAGCCTGCTCGCGCGGCGGGCCGCGGCCATCGGCGTCGAGCTTTTCGTGGTCGACGACGGCTGGTTCGGCACGCGCACCAGCGACCGCGCCGGGCTCGGCGACTGGACGCCCAACCCGGACCGCTTCCCGTCCGGCCTCAAGCCGCTCGCCGAGTACGTGCACGCGCTCGGCATGCAGTTCGGCATCTGGGTCGAACCGGAAATGGTCAATCCGGACAGCGAGCTGTATCGCGCCCACCCGGACTGGGTGCAGTACCAAACGGGACGAAAGCGTACGGAGTTCCGCAATCAACTCGTACTGAACCTCGCCCGCGACGATGTCCAGGAGTACCTCTGGGAACAGCTCGACGGGCTCCTCTCCGGCGCCCCGATCGACTATGTGAAGTGGGACTTCAACCGCTGCTTCTCCGACGCCGGCTGGCCCGGCGAGCCGTATCCGCAGCGCCTGTGGGTCGACCATGTGCGCGGCCTGTATGCCCTGCTGGACCGGCTGCGTGCCGCTCATCCCGGCGTCGCCTTCGAGTCCTGCTCGGGCGGCGGCGGACGGATCGACCTCGGCGTGCTGAGCCGTACGGACCAGGTGTGGACCTCGGACAACACCGACCCCCTCGACCGGCTCGCCATCCAGCACGGCTTCAGCCAGATCCACCCGGCCCGGGCCATGGCCGCCTGGGTCACCGACAGCCCGAACGCCATGCTCAACCACCGCGCCAGCTCGCTGCGCTTCCGGTTCGTGAGCGCCATGGCCGGGGTGCTCGGGGTCGGCGGTGACCTCGCGCAGTGGACCGAGGAGGAGCTTGCCGAGGCCCGGGAGTGGGTGACGCTCTACAAGGAGATCCGGCCTCTGGTGCAGCGCGGCGACCTCTACCGGCTGCGGCCTCCACGTGGCGGGCTGAGTGCGGTGCAGTACGTGCTCGGGGGCGACACGGTCGTCCTCGCCTGGCTCCAGGCGCAGAGCTACGGCGAGCCCCTACCGGCTCTGCGGCTGCGTGGCCTGGATCCGACAGTGTCGTACGAATGCCTTGAAACGGGCGAAATTCACCGAGGGGCCGTACTGGTACATCACGGACTGCGTACCGGCCTGAAGGGCGATCTGGATGCGGCAGTTATTCGACTCCGTCGCATCTAGGCGTTCTGTCCGAATTGGCGCCTTCATTCCAACTCGCTCTGCAATAAAGAAAGCTGGAGCAGCGTCACGTGAGGAGCGTCATATCCGTGACGGTGCGTCGCCCGTCATGTCCACGTAATTCATGTGCTTTTCATGGGGCTTTGAGTCGGGCGGCGCCCCCATATTTCACGCACGGTGACGGCTAATTCCCACAAGGGATCAACAGGAACGCATTCGGACGGAACCTCTCACTTGTTCCTTTGCGTCTTCCTCGCTTACGTTCGCCACCAATCCGGACGGACGCCTAATCCTGCCGCCGCCTGGATCCCGCGCAAACTCACCCGTACACGGCAGGAGCGGGGGACCCACAGGTAGAACCGCCTGTTCCGGTCTCCGGAACGGCTTGGGGTCAAGTCGCGCCTCGGCGCGGCCGGGCATCTCCAGCCCGCACCCGACAGCTCACCTCGCAGGCGCCGGAGAGGAATTCGCCATGCCCGCGAAGGGTAAGCACCGCCGTCCGAAGTCCCTGCGCTTCACCCGCTCCATCGCCGTCGCCGGAACCGGTGGCGCCGCTCTCGCTCTTCCGCTCATGGGGGCCACCGGCGCCCACGCCGCTCCCTCGCAGACCGTTTCGGAAAAGGCCGTCTCGGCCCTTCCGGCCGCCGGCCAGAAGGCTGCCGAGAAGAAGTCCGCCAAGAAGGCGGACGTGCGGACCTATTCGGTGAAGGTCGGCGATTACCTTTCGAAGATCGCCAACGAGCAGAACGTCGGCGGTGGCTGGAAGAAGCTCTACGCCGACAACCGTGAGGCCGTCGGCGCCGACCCGTCGCTGATCCACCCCGGTCTGAAGCTGACGATCGGCGGCAAGAAGGCCGCGGCGACCGCCCCCAAGTCGTCGTCCTCCAAGCCCTCTTCGGCGTCCAAGTCGTCCTCGAACTCGTCCGCCGCGAAGTCCGCCACGCCGAAGAAGGCGCAGAAGGCGACCACGGCCGCCGAGACGACCAGCACCGTCAACGGCTTCTCCGCCCCGCTGGACGGCGCTTCCCTCGGCACCGGCTACAAGGTGGCGGGCAGCATGTGGTCCAGCGGCTATCACACCGGCGTCGACTTCGCCGCCGCCACCGGCACCTCACTGAAGGCGGTCGGCGCGGGCACCGTCGTCTCGGCCGGCTGGGGCGGTGCGTACGGCAACCAGGTCGTCATCCAGCTCGCCGACGGCTACTACGCCCAGTACGCCCACCTGTCCTCGCTCTCGGTCTCCAGCGGCCAGAGCGTGACCGCGGGCCAGCAGATCGGCCTCTCCGGCGCGACCGGCAATGTCACCGGCCCGCACCTGCACTTCGAGATCCGCACCACGCCGGACTACGGCTCGGACGTGGACCCGGTCGCCTACCTGGCCTCCAAGGGCGTCTCCATCGGCTGACGGGCGCCCCACGCGAAAACCACCCGCCTGACACGCGGCCGAAGGCCGGACCCCGATCCCCGGGTCCGGCCTTCGGCATGTTCCGGGACTGGCGGTTGCGCCCGTCAACACCCCTGATCAGAGGGATATTCCTCGCTTGGCGAACACTTTAGGAGTGGCTTATCTCACCGTTCGTCAAGCCCTTCCTACGGTCGCGTAGGTCACATTCGAAGGTGAATCATGTCCCGATGTGGCAGACGATTCGAAGAGTGACAGCAGATCAGTGATCGGGTCGTACGTTGCGGTGGGGGACAGCTTCACCGAGGGCGTCGGCGACCCCGGCCCCGACGGGGCGTTCGTCGGCTGGGCCGACCGGTTCGCGGTCCTGCTCGCGGACCGGCGCCCCGAGGGCGACTTCAACTACACCAACCTCGCCGTGCGCGGCAGACTGCTCGACCAGATCATCGAGGAACAGCTTCCGAAGGCCGCCGAACTGGCCCCGGACCTGGTCTCGTTCTGTGCGGGCGGCAACGACATCATCCGACCCGGAACCGACCCCGACGAGGTCGCCGAGCGCTTCGAGCGGGCGATCACCCGGCTCACCTCCGCCGTCGGCACCGTCATGGTGACGACCGGCTTCGACACCCGTGGCGTGCCCGTGCTGAAGCATCTGCGCGGCAAGATCGCCACGTACAACGGACATGTGCGGGCCATTGCCGACCGGTACGGCTGCCCGGTGCTCGACCTGTGGTCCCTGAAGACCGTTCAGGACCGCCGGGCCTGGGACGACGACCGGCTCCACCTGTCTCCCGAGGGGCACACGCGCGTGGCGCTTCGCGCGGGCCAGGTCCTCGGCCTGGAGATCCCCGCCGACCCCGACCAGCCCTGGCCGCCGCTCCCGCCGCGCGGCACGCTCGAGGTCCGTCGGGACGACGTCCACTGGGCGCGCGAGTACCTGGTGCCGTGGATCGGCCGACGACTGCGCGGCGAGTCGTCCGGGGACCATGTGACGGCCAAGGGCGCGCTGTCCCCGGACGACATCAAGATGCGGATCCGATCGGTGGCTTGAGAGCGGTTCACGAGCGACCGATACGTCCGGGCCATGCCGATGCCTGATCGGTACGGCCCGGACGTGTGCGTTCGGTACAGAGCCCTGCGCGGACGTGGGTACTTTGTACGGCGCTCACGTACGTGCTCGGTACGGCTCGCCCCGAACCCCCGGCGCCATCACCGCGTCGACGCCGTCAACGCCTTCCGCTCCAGCCCGAGTTCCCGGGCGAGCGCCTCGTCCGCCCACTCCTGGGCACGCGCGCGTGAGATCGCACCCGGATACGACGTCAGCTGTACGGCGAGCCCGTCGAGCAGGGCCGTCAGGCGTAGGGCCGCGCCGTGCGGGTCGGGGCAGTGGAACTCCTCCGCGGCGACGCCCTCGGCGATCACCTCGGTGATCGCCCCCTTCCACTGCCGGTCGAGGTCCCGCGTGACCTCCTTGAGCGCGGGCTCGCGCAGAGCCGCCGCCCAGCCCTCGATCCACAGCCGCCAGCCCTTGGCCTGGCCGGTCGGCGCATACCAGCGCACGGCCGCCCGCAGCCGCCGCAGCGCCGTCGTACGTCGCCCGAGGAGGCGGCGCAGATGGGCCAGGTCGCCTTGGGCCGCATGAGTGAACGCGGCCGCGACCAGCTTCTCCTTGGTGGCGAAGTGATAGAGCACCAGCGCGTTGCTCACACCGAGCACCGAGGCGACGTCGGCGATCCTGACCGCCGCCACGCCTCGCGCCTCTATCTGCTCGACGGCGGCTTGCAGCAACTCCTCACGCCGCTCCGCCACGCTCAACCGCACTCTTGCCACACCGTCACCCTAAAGCCTCGTCACCGGCCGGACCCGGGGCCCGGTCGGACCAGGCCCCCGCGACCGCCGTCACCGGTACCGCCCGAACCGCTCCGTGATCACCGGCAGCCGGTCCGCCGCGATGGCGTGCGCCGCGGCCCGCGGCGCCGAACCGTCCGCCTCGGCGCGGGCCAGCGTGAGGTCGGTCAGGGCACGCATCGAGCGCCGTGTGTGGTCGAACGCCTCGTCCGCTTCCGGGCCGATGTCCCCGAACAGCGTCCACCACCACCAGGCGTTCGTCGCCGAGTTGACCACGACGTCCGGCAGCACGGTGACACCCCGTACGGCCAGCAGTTCCTCCGCGTCGGGTCGTACCGGCATGTTGGCGGCCTCGGCGATCCAACGCGCGGTGACACGGCCCTGGTTCGAGGCGTCGATCGCGTACGACACAGCCGCCGGAACCAGGACCTCCGCCTCGACCGACAGCCAGGCGTCACCCGGCAGTTCGCGGTCGCCGGGGCGCAGCGAGGCGCGGTCGATGGTGCCGTAGGCGTCCCGTGCCGCCAGCAGGCTCTCGATGTCGAGGCCGGCCGGGTTGGCGATGGTGCCCTTGATATCGGCGACGGCCACTACGGTGAGCCCCGCGCGCGTGAGGAAGCGTGCCGTGGCCCCGCCCATGGTCCCCAGACCCTGCACGGCGACGCGCGTCCTCCAGTACGGCACACCGGCCCGGTCCAGAGCGGTCAGCACCGCCTCCGCGACCCCGCAGCCGCCCACCAGCTCGTCGAGACCGATGCCGTCGACCTCGACGGTGAACGCCTCCGCGAGCCGCCGCCGAGCGCCCGCCTCGTCGTCGAGCAGCGGATACACGGCCTGGACGGACGACACCAGCCCTGCCTCGACGGCCGCCCGGTCGACGACGTCCTGGGTGAGCCCGAGGTCCTCGCCCGTGGTCCAGAAGCTCTCGATGTACGGCCGCATGGCACGCAGGTAGCGCACCAGCAGGCCGTACGCCTCCGGATCCTGGGGGTCGCAGTCGATGCCGCCCTTGGCGCCGCCCAGGGGGACGTACCGCGACTCGGGGTCGTAGTGCAGCGCCTCCTTCATGCTCATGCCTTGGGCGAGTCCGGTGACCTCGTCCAGCGTGCAGCCCGGCCGCATCCGCAGCCCGCCGCTGGCCACACCGCGCACCAGCCGGTCGATGACCAGGAAGCCCTGGCGACCGGTGACGTCGTCGGTCCAGGTGAGCGACAGCAGGGGGGTGCTCGGGGTGGTCATGGGGTCTCCGGGGTCGGGGGCCGGTTTCCGGGCCAAGGGGCCGCGGCTCGGCTACTGAACGATGAGTCAGTATCAGAGCAGGGTGGGGACATGTCAACGTAGTGGGGTGGATCTCTGTGGACCGTCCGTGGCGAGGGCGGCGGGGAGGCGCCGGAGCCCGCCGCACCAGGGGGGATCCGAGGCTGTCGGAGGCGCCGACCATAATGGAACTCCTCACCGAATCCACCTGGAGGTACCGTGGCCGGTTTCCGATTCCCGAGCTCCGGGCTGCGCGCCCTGCGGCCCGAGGCCTTCGGCGTGGATCCGAGCGGTGAGCGCATGGCGCGGATCCGTAGATCGCCGCACTTCAAGGACGGGGTCTTCCAGAACCCCGGGGGTATCGCCCGGACCCGGCCCTCGGGGTCGATGCTGGAGTTCGCCAAGATCTACTTCGACAAGGAATCCCGGCCCCACCGGGCCCCGAAGGGCACCGTGCCGGTGCACCCCACCACCTTTGCCGACCTGGCCAAGCCGCCCGCCACGGGACTGCGCCTGACCTGGATGGGACACTCCAGCATCCTTGCGGAGATCGACGGGCATCGCGTCCTCTTCGACCCGGTGTGGGGCGAGCGGTGCTCCCCGTTCCCCTTCGCCGGACCGAAGCGGCTGCACCCCGTGCCGCTGCCGCTGGCCGCTCTGGGGCCGGTCGACGTCGTCGTGATCTCGCACGATCACTACGACCACCTCGACATGCCCACGATCAAGGCGTTGGCCGGCACCGACACGCTCTTCGCCGTGCCGCTCGGCGTCGGCGGCCACCTCGAACAGTGGGGAGTGTCCGCCGACCGGCTCCGTGAGCTGGACTGGCACGAGACGACGAAGGTCGGCGGGCTCACCCTGACCGCCAGCCCGGCCCGCCACTTCTGCGGGCGCGGACTGCGCAACACCCAGCACACGCTCTGGGCGTCCTGGGTCGTCGCCTCGGACGAGCACCGGATCTACCACAGCGGCGACACCGGCTATTTCGACGGCTTCAAGGACATCGGCGCCGAGCACGGCCCGTTCGACGCCACGATGATCCAGGTCGGCGCCTACTCGGACTTCTGGCCCGACATCCACATGACGCCGGACGAGGGCGTCCGGGCCCACCTCGACCTTCAGGGCGGCGATCCTGCGGCCGGCGTCATGCTGCCGATCCACTGGGGCACCTTCAACCTGGCGCCGCATCCGTGGGCGGAGCCCGGCGAGTGGATGATGCGGGCCACGCACAAGGCCGGGGTCACGATGGCGGCTCCGCCCTGCGGTGAGCCCTTCGAGCCGGCCTCGTTGGCGGCGGTGACGCCGTGGTGGCGGGATGTCGCGGAGACGCCCGCCGAGGGGTGGCAGGCATGGCCGCCGGTGGCTTCGGCGCCGGACGGGACGGCAGTTTCCTAGCGCGACCCACCGTTGGGGGGCGCGACGAGTCACTCCTTGCGCCCCTGTACGGCGATTCCTGCGGGGCGCGTGAGTGGGCGTGAGGGCGCTTGAGTGGAACCGTGCGCCGCTACTGCCGGTGACGTTCTGGGGGTAGGAGAACCGGGCGCGAGAGGTGCGGAAACGTCCCGGCCGGGGTGGTTGCGGGTGAGAGGTCGAGACGTCGTCGAGGGGCGGGGCACGTAAAGTGCCCCGCCCCTCGACTTTTCCCGTGACCACTTCTGACCAGGTCCGATCGTTCGAATGCTCCTTGTGGGCGAACGGTGGAACGGGTTATCGGTCTGTCGTACGAGACCTCATACCAGAGCGGGACGCTGCCTGCGGGAGTTTGTCAACTGCCCACCGCACTTGATGCGAAGGCGACTACTGTCAGTGTCCGTCGGGCGACGCGGAGCCGAATTCGTCGGCTCTGTCGACCGACATCGTGATGGCGCACGCCCCGGGCCGCGCAGAGCGCGCGCACCCCCAGGCCCCCGACCGACGGACCAGTACTGAGGACCCCGATGTCTCATCTACGCGCCCCGGCCACACGCGCAGACCGCCGTGAGGGCGGGCGGCACGGGCGCCCGGCTGCCCGCACCGCACCCGCGCTGCCCGAGACCCATATACGGCCCCAACTGCTGCGGCTGGCGGTGCTGCCACCCGTCGCGGTCACCCTCAGCGCCTGCGCGGCCGTGCTGTTCGTGGTGCGCTCCACGGGCGTGCGGCCGAGCCTCACCCTGTGGGCCGTGCTCGCCGGCGCGGTCTCGGTGACCTTGGCGGGCATCCTGATCGCCGCCGTGGCCGCCAACCGCACCGCCAGGTCCGTGAGCGACCGCATCCGCGCACTGCGCCGCAGCAGCGCGCGCAGCGAGGCCGATCTGCGGACCCTCGTCGAGACACTGCGGCGCGGCGACGGGCCGCCGAAGCGCAAGTCCCGCAGCGGTCCGCCCGAGGGCGCCGACGACTTCGAACTGCTCGCAGCCGACCTGGCCCGTGCCCACGACGGCGCCGTCACCGCCGTCGTCCAGGCCGCCCAGCTCTCCAGCCAGGCGGGCAGCGAGCAGAAGCTGGAAGTCTTCGTCAATCTCGCCCGGCGCCTTCAGTCGCTGGTGCACCGGGAGATCTCCATCCTCGACGAGCTGGAGAACGAGATCGAGGACCCCGACCTGCTCAAGGGGCTCTTCCACGTCGACCACCTCGCCACCCGCATCCGCCGCCACGCGGAGAACCTCGCCGTCCTCGGCGGCGCCGTCTCCCGCCGGCAGTGGAGCAACCCGGTCTCCATGACCGAGGTGCTGCGCTCGGCCATCGCCGAGGTCGAGCAGTACTCGCGCGTCAAGCTCGTGCCGCCGATCGACGGCACCCTGCGCGGGCACGCCGTCGCCGACGTCATCCACCTGCTGGCCGAACTGGTCGAGAACGCCACGGTGTTCTCCGCCCCCCACACCCAGGTGCTGCTCCGGGCCAACCTCGTGACCTCGGGGCTCGCCGTCGAGGTCGAGGACCGCGGGCTCGGCATGCCCGTAGGTGAGCAGAACCGCATGAACGCTCTGCTCACCGACCCCGACCAGGTCAATGTCGCCAGCCTGTTGGCGGACGGACGCATCGGGCTGTTCGTGGTGTCGCAACTCGCGAAGCGGCATGGCATCCATGTGCGCCTCCAGACCAACATCTACGGCGGTGTGCAGGCCGTACTGGTGGTGCCGCAGGGTTTGTTGGGGACTGAACCGGGAGCGCGGGCGGGTGCGGTCCGGGAGGAGCCGCAAGGGACGGCCGGTACGGCCATGCCGCCGCAGGCTCCTCCACAGGCCTCTTCACCGTCCTCGCCGCAGGCGCGTCAGCAGCCGCCCGTGCCGCCTCAGCAGCGTCGGCACCCTACGTCTGCCGGGTCGGCCGCGGCGGCTGCGCCGGTCGGAGCGCAGAGCGGTGGACAGCGCGGCATGACCGAGACGTCACAGGCGTCGTCGGTGTCGCAGGCCGCGCCGCGTCGGCACGAGCCGCAGGGCCGCGGAAGGGGCGAGGCCCCGAGCGCGAACGGCACCGCACCGGCACCGCTGCCCGTGCGGGGCGCCCAGGAACGGGCCAACCCGGCTGAGGCCGTGCCCGGCATCAGGCCCGACGATCGCCGGCGCGTCGCGGAGAACACCGGCGCACCGCCGACCCCACGCGTCAGCACCGTCCGCGGCACCATGGGCAAGCCCCAACTCCCGCGCCGCCGCGSCCAGGAACACATCGCACCCCAACTCCGTGGTGGTCCCGCACCACGACAGGAGTCCGACTCTCTCGCCGGGCACGACCCGGGGCTGATGGCGGCCTTCCAGCGGGGGATCGGGCTGGCCGAGACGCAGCAGCACATGGAGTCGGTGCGGGGGGATGCCGAGCATCTGGATGCGGGGTACATGGGCGCAGACCACATGGCCACCGGCCACACGAGCATGAGCAGCGGCCACACGAGCGCGGGCCACATGGACTCGGCGCACACCTCCACCACCCACGGGATCACCCCCGCCTACACCCCCTCACCGCACACCACGACCGACACCACGTCACTCACCCCGGAGTCGACCCGTCCGGAACCCACGGTCTCCCAGCCCACCCACCTGGAGTCCGTACGCCCGGCGCCCAGCCGACTGGAGCCGACGAGCCTCGACACAGCTCGCCCGCAGCCCACACATCTGCGCCCGACGTCCCTGGATGCACTCCACATGGATGTGACCCCCATGACCACGCGGCCGCCTATGGACGTCTCGCCCATGGACCCGGCCCATATGACCGAGCCGCACCCCGGGCCCGCGCCCGGTACCGACCACACCACCTGGCCTGACGGGAGCGCACCAGCCGGATGACCACGACCGTGACCAGCTCGAAGTCCGCCTGGGAGACCACCCCCAACCCCAGCGCTCCCGCAGACCTTCGTACCTCAAGGAGTCGATCCACCATGGCGAGCGAAGCGCCGACCGCCCATGTCTCCGATCTCGACTGGCTGATGAGCGGCCTCGTCCAGCGCGTACCCCACACCAGCAGCGCGGTCCTCCTCTCCTGCGACGGGCTCGTGAAGTCGGTCCACGGCCTCGACCCGGACAGCGCCGACCACATGGCCGCCCTGGCCTCCGGCCTGTACTCCCTCGGCCGCAGCGCCGGAGTCCGCTTCGGCGACGGAGGAGAGGTGCGTCAGGTCGTCGTGGAGCTCGACTCGACCCTGCTCTTCGTGACCACCGCCGGATCCGGTACCTGTCTCGCCGTGCTGGCCGGCCGCGAGGCCGACGCGGCGGTGCTGGGCTACGAGATGGCCATGCTGGTCAAGAGCGTCCGTCCGTACCTGATCACCGCCCCCCGGCAGCACTCCGTCGAACCCTCGGCGTTGAGGCCTTGAACATGACGGCGGCCGGCGACGGGCCCTGGCTCGACGACGCGGCCGGACGGCTGGTGCGCCCTTTCACGGTCAGCAACGGCCGTACCAGGCCCACCGTCGCGCTCGACCTCATGTCGCAGGTGATGGCCACCGGGGCGACCCCCCTCGGCTATCTCGGCCCCGAGCACGAGCAGGCGCTCGACCTGTGCCGCGCTCCCGTCTCGGTCGCCGAGGTGGCCGCCCACCTGAAGCTGCCGGCCGCGGTCACCAAGGTGCTGCTGTCGGACCTCGTCGACTGCGGGGCGCTCACCACCAAGCCCCCCGAGTTCCACCACAACCCGACAGACCGGGCCCTTCTGGAGGCAGTGCTCGATGGACTACGACGACAGCTCTGACCCCTTCCCCACCGCACTGAAGATCTTGGTGGCGGGAGGGTTCGGGGTAGGCAAGACGACCTTCGTGGGCGCGGTCAGCGAGATCGCACCACTCAGTACGGAGGAACTGCTCACCACCGTCAGCGCCGCGACCGACAGCCTCGAAGGCGTCGAGAACAAGGTCGAGACGACGGTGGCCATGGACTTCGGCCGCATCACGCTCGATCCGGAACACGTCCTGTACCTGTTCGGCACACCCGGACAGGAACGGTTCTGGTTCATGTGGGACGAACTCTCGGAGGGTGCGCTCGGTGCGGTCATCCTCGCCGACACCCGACGATTGGAGGACTGCTTCGCCGCGGTCGACTTCTTCGAGCAGCGAGGCCTCGGCTTCATCGTGGCGATCAACGAGTTCGACGGCGGCCACCGCTACGACCCGGAGGAGGTCCGCGCCGCCATCGACCTCGACCCAGAGATCCCCGTCGTCCGCTGCGACGCCCGCATCTCCAGCTCCGGCGTTCAGACGCTGCTGACCCTGGTACGGCACCTCATCGCCCACACGCCGGCACCCGCGCCAAGCCATGGCGCCCACATGTGACAGCCGCACACACCCGCACGGAGCCGCATATGACGTACGCCCACAGGGACGGAAACCGCCCATGAGCTACGGCCCACCCCATCCGGTCGCTCGCCTGCTGCTGACCCCCGAGGACAAGGAGGCCCCCGCCCGCGCCCAGCGGCTTTTCCGGCTGGGGCTGGGAGACCATGCCGACCCGGCCCTCGACGTCTTCGCGGACCATCTCGCCGACCTCACCGGGGCGCCGTACGCCATGGTCAACTTCATCGACGAGAACCGGCAGTTCTTCGCCGGGCTGCACGCACGGCACAGGGTGACACTCGCGCGGGCCGACGAAGCCAAGCCGGAGCTGGGCCGCCATATGGAGCGCGACCATGGGTTCTGCCCCCATGTGGTCGTGCGACGCAAGGCACTGGTCCTGGAGGACGTCTGCGACTATCCGCGGTTCGCCGGGAATCCGATAGTCGACGAGTTCGGTATCCGCTCCTACATGGGCGCGCCGCTCATCGACAGTACGGGTATGGCGCTCGGCACGGTGTGTGTCGTGGACGTGGAGCCGCGGCCCTGGGGGAGGGCCGGGCTGGAGACCATCAAGGCGTCGGCCGCGGACCTGGTGACCCGGCTGGAACGACGGGAGGCGGACGGTCTCCCGCTGCTCTGAAGGGGCGGCGGACCATGTGGCCCCGAACTCCTAGCCGACCGGTCTAGTACTTCCGTACACTGGAGCCGTGGGACGCACCAGTGACGCCAGGCAGAAGATCCTCGGTGCCGCGCGCTCGCTGATCGAGGGGCGCGGCTACTCGGCGTTGGGCGTGGCCGAGATCTGCAAGGCGGCCGGGGTACCGAAGGGCAGCTTCTACTACTTCTTCGAGTCGAAGGAGTCCCTCGCGCTCGCGGTCGTCGACGAGCACTGGGCGGCCCAGCGGCGCGACTGGGCGCGCGTCCTGGACGGTGACGGGGAGCCGTTGCAGCGGCTGCGGCAACTGTTCGAGGAGACTCAGGCGGGCCAGCGCGCCGTCCAAGAGGGCTGCGGCACCGTGTCGGGCTGCCTGTTCGGCAACCTCACGCTGGAATTGAGCAACCAGACCGAGGCGGTGCGCCGGCGATTGCAGGAGATCTTCGACGCGCAGGTCGACATGGTCCAGACGGTCGTCACCGAGGCCCGGGAGCGCGGCGACGTCACCGTGCCGGACACGCGTCAGGCGGCGCGGGCCGTGGTGGCGCAGCTGGAGGGCCAGGTGATGTTCGCCAAGCTCTACAACAGCACGGAGCGCATGAGCCCGCTGTGGGACAACTGCCTGGCGCTGCTCGGCGCCCGCTGACCCTCGGCCCCGCATCAACCCCTAGAAGCCGCGCCACACGTTGTCGAACGCGGCGTCCTCGATCGCCCGCCGCTGCCGTACGGCCTCCAGCTCCATCACCGCGTTGCCGACGGCGGCCAGCACGGTCGTGACCGCTTCGTCGGTCAGCTCCTCGGTGGCGTCGGCCGACTCGTCGTTGATCCCCGCGGCGGTGGCCAGGGCGGCGAGGACCGGCTCGCCCGACGTCCAGCGCTCCTCCGCCTGACGCCGGGCCGCCGAGTCCACCGGCGCCGTCCGTGTGGCCCGCAGCGAAATCCGGCGGCTGCGCGGCCGGGCGGTGAGCCCCACGCGCTCCAGATCCTGGACGTAGGCCGCGGACAGTCCCCGGCCCCGGCGCCACAGCCAGTCCTCGACCGACTCGTACGGGTCCTGCCGTACGAGTGAGGAGGCGGCCTCGTCCAGCAGGCGGTCGCCCGTCGGCGCCTGCGCGCTGGGTGTGATGAGGTCGCCGTCCAGGACGAGGGCCCGGGCGTCGATGAGGTCGAACACCTCCGCCGCCGCGAGCGCGAGCGACAGATCGCCTTGTTCCACTGTGTGGTCCGGCGCCATGTCCAGAGCGACGATCGCGAGGTCCCGTGCGGTGTTCATGAGCGGCTCCTGGTCAGTCGGCCGAGTAGCGGGGCGGGTATCGGCATGCCTCGGTGCTCCGGGCGTACTACGTCGATTCTCGCTGCCGTTCGGGCACTGTGTGGCGTACTACCACCATGTGGTGCGCGCACACCATTCTCAGCGCGGCGGCGGCCGCGGCCCACGAGGGCGGTCAGGAGCAGGGCCGGGGGGTGGGGCGGTCACCGGGAGGCGTCGAGCCGGCCCGGGTCGTTGGGGTGGGACTCCAGCGGGGTGACGGTCAGTGTCATCCAGGGGCGCAACGGCAGTGTGCCGAGTACCTTCTCGTGGAGTTCCTCCTCGTCGGTGGCCCGCCACACCCCGATGCTGCGCAGCTCGCCCACGGGGCGCCACAGGCGGGCGAGGTTGCCGGTGGCGGCCAGTTCCGCGGCGCGGGCGGCCTCGGCGGAGCGCCGCCGGTCGACCTCCTCCTGCCCGGTGCCCTCGGGGACGGTGGTGGTGATCTCGACCAGGAACTCGCGCATGGCCTCTCTCCTCAGGGGGCGGGCCGCGCTGCGGTGCCGGCGGCCGCGATGCCCCCATCGTGTGCTCGTCACCTGCGCCGATGCCAGGACCGGCTTGCTCGCTGCTGATAGGCGCAGCCTCCCAGCGCGCGTAGCATGACCGGCGTGGAGCTGCGCCAACTGCGGTACTTCGTCGCCGTCGCCGAGGAACTGAACTTCGGCCGGGCCGCCGAGCGGTTGCTCATCGCCGGGCCCTCGCTCTCCCAGCAGATCAAGGCGCTCGAGCGGGATCTGGGGGTGCGGCTTTTCGACCGTGATCGCCGCTCGGTCTCCCTCACCCCGGCCGGCGCCGCCCTGCTCCCGCACACCCGGTCCCTGCTGGAACGGGCCGACGACCTGAAGCGGCGGGCCGGCCGACTGTCGGGCTCGGAGTCGGTACGGCTCGGCTACGTCAACTGGCTCCCCGCGGATCTGACTTCACGCACCGCCCCGGTGGCCCGGGTGCATGTCGACGCATGGGTCGCGCCCTCCCACACCCAGGCCGCCCGGGTCGCCGACGGCAGCCTGGACCTCGCCGTGTGCTGGGTGCGGACCGAGGACCTGAAGCGGCTCGGGCTGCGGGCCCGGCTCATCGGCGCGGACCGGCTCTACGCCGTGGCCAAGGGCACGGACACCGGTGACGTCGCGGCGCGGGACATGGACGTGCTCATCGACGACGACGTCACGTCCTGGGCGTCCTGGAACGAATACGCCGAGGAACTGGCGCGGGACACCGGCGCCAAGGCCGTACGCATCTCCGACGGAGCCATCACCGGGCCCGCCTTCTTCGACCACGTCCGCCGCTGCACCCGCCCCGTCCTCAACTCGCCCAAGGGGCAGACCACTCCACTGCCACCCGACCTGGTCCGCCGGGAGGTCGACGCGCCGAAGGTGTACTGGACCTGGTCCCTCGTCCGGCGTGAGAGCGAACTGCGCACCGGCGTCCTGGCCGTCGTCGACGCCCTGTGCGACGGCGTCGGGGACCTCGGGATACGCACCCCGGATGCCTGGCTGCCCTCGGACGATCCGTACGCACTCGGGCGCTGACCTGTACTGGGAGCCGGTGCCTCCCACACGGGAGGAAACGGGTCCCGCGTAAACCCCTTCTGACCTTTGACGTTGCCGCGAGCCCGACTTACCTTCCAAATAGTCGACCGGTCGGCTAGTACGGTCATCAGCTTGAGGAAGGTCACCATGAGCACTCGGAACCAGAAGGTCGCGATCATCACCGGCGCCTCGCAGGGCATAGGCGCCGCCCTCGTCGAGGGCTACCGCAAGCTCGGATACGCCGTCGTCGCGACCTCGCGCACCATCGCACCCGTCGACGACGCCGACGTCCTCACCGTGCAGGGCGACATCGCCGATCCCGCCACCGCGGAGCGGGTCGTCGCCGCGGCCGTCGAGCGGTTCGGCCGGATCGACACCGTGGTCAACAACGCGGGCATCTTCGTCGCGAAGCCGTTCACCGAGTACACGGCCGAGGACTACGCCGCCGTGATCGGGATCAACCTGTCCGGCGTCTTCCACCTCACCCAGCGGGCCGTGCCGCACCTGCTCGCCCAGGGCGGCGGGCACGTGGTGGCCATCACCACCAGCCTGGTCGACAACGCGGACTCCAACGTCCCGTCCGTCCTCGCTTCGCTGACCAAGGGCGGGGTGCAGTCCGCCACCAAGTCCCTCGCCATCGAGTACGCGACCCGTGGCATCCGCGTCAACGCCGTGTCGCCCGGCACCATCAAGACCCCCATGCATCCGGAGGAGAACCACGAGTTCCTCGCCGCCCTGCACCCGGTGGGGCGGATGGGCGAAGTGAGCGACATCGTCGACGCCGTGCTCTATCTGGAGACGGCTCCGTTCGTCACCGGCGAGATCCTGCACGTCGACGGCGGTATGAGCGCCGGACACTGACGGCCCGTCCGAGCCACGACCCGGGAAACGTACATGGGAACGACCAAGGAGTGAGCATGACCGCCACGAAGGACGCGAAGGCGATCCTGAGCAGCGTCCTCGACCAGTGGAAGGCCGGTGTCGACGGGCACCAACCCGAGCGTGTCGCCTCCCGCTTCACCGAGGACGCCATCTTCCAGGGGCTGCACCCCTACACCGTCGGCCGGCCAGGTGTGGCCGAGTACTACGCCTCCCAGCCACTGGGTATGCGGGCCACATACCGCATCCTCGAGACCAGGCAGCCTGCCGACGGCCTCGTCCTCGGCTACATGGACGTCCGGTTCTCGTTCACCGACCGGCCTGCGCTGGACGTCAAGCTCGCGGTCCTCGTGACCCTCGTCGGGGACGACTGGTACATCAGCCACTACCAGGTCTCCCGCCTCGACTAGGCCCCTCTTCACGAGCAGCCGAGAGCAGGGCGTGAAGGAAAGCTGTGGCGCCGCTTAAGAAATCCTCGATGGACCGCGGCGCCGCAGTACGGCAGATTGCTACGCGATTCCACCCCCCTCCCCGGCTGCGGGCGCCATCGGCATGCCCGCAGCCGGGACCTCACGCACAGGAGCCGTAGCGTTGAAGGCGCTGGTCAAGGAGAAGGCGGAGCCCGGGCTGTGGCTCGCGGACGTTCCGGAGCCGGCCGTCGGCCCCGGCGATGTACTGATCAAGGTGCTGCGCACCGGGATCTGCGGCACCGATCTGCACATCCGGTCCTGGGACGGCTGGGCGCAGCAGTCGATCCGTACCCCGCTCGTGGTCGGGCACGAGTTCGTCGGCGAGGTCGTCGAAACCGGCCGGGACGTGGCCGACATCAACCCCGGAGACCGGGTCAGCGGCGAAGGCCACCTGGTCTGCGGCAAGTGCCGCAACTGTCTGGCCGGCCGCCGCCACCTGTGCCGCGCCACGGTCGGCCTCGGCGTCGGACGGGACGGCGCCTTCGCCGAGTACGTCGCGCTGCCCGCCGCCAATGTGTGGGTGCACCGTGTGCCCGTCGACCTCGATGTCGCCGCGATCTTCGACCCGTTCGGCAACGCCGTGCACACCGCGCTGTCGTTCCCGCTGGTCGGCGAGGACGTCCTGATCACCGGAGCCGGCCCGATCGGCCTCATGGCGGCGGCCGTGGCCCGGCACGCGGGCGCGCGCCACGTCATGATCACCGACGTCAGCGAGGAGCGGCTGGAGCTGGCCCGCAAGATCGGTGTGAGCCTCGCGCTGAACGTGTCCGAGGCGAGCATCGCCGAGGGCCAGCGCGCACTCGGCCTGCGTGAGGGCTTCGACATCGGCCTGGAGATGTCAGGCCGCCCCGAGGCGATGCGCGACATGATCGCCAACATGACGCACGGCGGCCGTATCGCCATGCTGGGTCTGCCGGCCCAGGAGTTCCCGGTCGACTGGGCCCGGATCGTGACCTCGATGATCACGATCAAGGGCATCTACGGCCGCGAGATGTTCGAGACCTGGTACGCGATGTCCGTGCTGCTGGAAGGCGGCCTCGACCTCGCGCCCGTGATCACCGGCCGGTACGGCTACCGCGACTTCGAGGCGGCGTTCGCCGACGCGGCGAGCGGCCGCGGCGGCAAGGTCATCCTCGACTGGACCGCGTAACCCCCCTCAATCGCCAGCACCTTCAGGAGCCTTCTCATGTTCGACTCCGTGCGCGACGACCTGCGTGCCACCCTCGACGAGATCCGTGCCGCCGGCCTGCACAAGCCCGAGCGCGTCATCGACACCCCGCAGTCAGCGACCGTCAACGTCAGCGCGGGCGGCCGCCCCGGCGAGGTCCTCAACTTCTGCGCCAACAACTACCTCGGCCTCGCCGACCACCCCGAGGTGATCGCCGCCGCCCACCAGGCGCTCGACCGCTGGGGCTACGGCATGGCCTCGGTCCGCTTCATCTGCGGCACGCAGGAGGTGCACAAGGAGCTGGAGGCCAGGCTGTCGGCGTTCCTCGGCCAGGAGGACACGATTCTGTACTCCTCCTGCTTCGACGCCAACGGCGGCGTGTTCGAGACGCTGCTCGGCCCCGAGGACGCGGTGATCTCAGACGCCCTCAACCACGCGTCGATCATCGACGGCATCCGGCTGTCCAAGGCCCGCCGCTTCCGGTACGCCAACCGCGACATGGCCGATCTCGAGCGGCAGTTGAAGGACGCGTCGGACGCCCGGCGCCGGCTGATCGTCACCGACGGCGTCTTCTCCATGGACGGCTATGTGGCGCCGCTGCGCGAGATCTGCGACCTCGCCGACCGCTACGACGCCATGGTCATGGTCGACGACTCGCACGCCGTCGGCTTCGTCGGCCCCGGCGGCCGCGGCACCCCCGAGCTGCACGGCGTCATGGACCGCGTCGACATCATCACGGGCACCCTCGGCAAGGCGCTCGGCGGCGCCTCCGGCGGCTACGTCGCGGCCCGCGCCGAGATCGTCGCCCTGCTGCGCCAGCGCTCCCGGCCGTACCTCTTCTCGAACACCCTCGCCCCGGTGATCGCGGCGGCTTCCCTGAAGGTCCTCGACCTGCTGGAGGCGGCCGACGACCTGCGCGTCCGGCTCACGGAGAACACCGCCCTGTTCCGCCACCGTATGACGGAGGAGGGCTTCGAGATCCTCCCTGGCGACCACGCCATCGCGCCCGTGATGATCGGCGACGCGGCAAAGGCCGCCCGGCTGGCCGAGCTGCTGCTGGAGCGCGGCGTGTACGTGATCGGCTTCTCGTACCCGGTGGTGCCGCAGGACCAGGCCCGCATCCGCGTCCAGCTGTCCGCCGCGCACTCGACGGACGACGTCAACCGTGCCGTGGACGCCTTCATCGCCGCCCGGGCGGAACTGGAGGCCTGACGTCCGGCCGGCCCGGACATATTGCGATAATCGATCTCATGATCGAAGCGCGGCGGCTCCACATCCTCCGTGCGGTGGCCGACCACCGCACCGTGACGGCGGCAGCCGCCGCGCTGTATCTCACGCCCTCCGCGGTCTCCCAGCAGCTCGCGGCCCTGGAGCAGGAGACGGGCCACCGCCTGGTGGAGCGCGGCGCCAAGGGCGTACGGCTGACCCCGGCCGGCGAGATCCTCCTCAGCCACACCAACGCCGTCCTCGCCCAGCTGGAGCGGGCGGAGGCCGAGCTTGCGGCGTACAGCTCGGGTGCGGCCGGTACGGTCACGGTCGCCTCCTTCGCGACCGGCATCGCCCAGGTCGTCGCGCCCGCGGTGGCCCGCCTCGCCGGGACGTCCCCCGGCATCCGCATCCGCGTCCAGGACGCCGAGGGCGACGCCAGCCTGCCGATGGTGCTGGACCGGCAGGTCGACATAGCTGTGGCCGTCGAGTACCGAGGGGCGCCGCCCGCCGACGATCCCCGCCTCGCTCACGTGCCGCTGTACGCCGAGCCCTTCGACGCGGTCGTCCCGGTCCGCCACCGGCTGGCGGACAAGGCCGAGGTCCCCCTCGCGGAGCTGGTCAAGGACACCTGGATCGGCCCCTACCCCGGCAACCCCTGCCATGACGTGGTCGTCCTGGCCTGCGAGAACGCCGGCTTCCAGCCCCGCCTCGAACACTCCTCGGACGACTTCCGCGCGGTCGTCGCCCTCGCCTCGGCCGACGCCGGAGTGGCGCTCGTCCCGCGCTCGGCGCTGCGCGGCATGGACCTCACCGGGGTCGTCGTACGGCCCGTCGACGGGGTGGCGCCGACGCGCCGGGTCTTCGCGGCCGTACGGCGAGGAGCCGAGGAGCACCCCCTGATCCGGCCGGTGCTGGAGGCGCTCGGGGAGGCGGCGGGGGAGTGAGCCTGCCGTAACACCACCGTTTCACATCTGGGATAGCGTCCCGAATATGAAACAGGATGTGCGTGAAGCGGGCGATGGCGACGCTCCGGACACGGTCGACACCCGCCTCGGCGCCCGCCTGGCCGAGCTACGGGCCGAACGCGGCTGGTCCCTCGGTGAGTTGGCGGAGCGCAGCGGCATCAGCCGCTCGACACTGTCCAGGGCCGAGCGGGCGGAGATCAGCCCCACGGCCGCGCTGCTGAACCGCCTCTGCCATGTCTACGGCCGCACCATGTCCCAGCTGCTCAGCGAGGTGGAGTCGGAGCCCGCGCTGCTGGTGCGGGCGGCCGAGCAGTCGGTGTGGGAGGACCGTTCCGCCGGGTTCGTACGGCGATCCGTGTCGCCGCCGCACTCGGGGCTGCGCGCCGAACTCGTCGAGGGGCGCCTCACCGCGGGCGCCGACATCGCGTACGACCGGCCGCCCGTACCGGGGTTGGAGCAGCACATCTGGGTGCTGGAAGGAGCGCTCGACGTGACGGTTCAGGACGTCGAGCACCATGTCGGTGCCGGGGACTGTCTGCGGATGCGGGTGTGGGGGCCGACGCGGTTCCGGTGCGCGGGGCCCGGGACGGTGCGGTATCTGCTGGCGGTGGTGCTGCCGTGATCGTGACGCGACTGGACGAAGCCCAACTGCTCGACCGGGCCGATGACTTGGCCGACCTGCTGGTGGACACGGTGGCCGACGGTGCCTCCGTGGGGTTCCTCGCGCCCCTCGACCGTGCGGCGGCCATGGCCTGGTGGAAGGAGCGCGCGACTGGTGTCGGCGCCGGGCGGCTCGCGGTGTGGGTGGCATGCCGGGCGGGGCGAACCGTCGGCACGGTCGGCCTGGCCTTCGCCGACAAGCCCAACAGCGCTCACCGGGCCGAGCTGGTCAAGCTGATGGTGCACCGGGAGGCGCGGGGACATGGTCTTGGCCGCAAGCTGCTGACGACCGCGGAAGAGGCCGCCGTCGGCGCGGGCGTCACCCTCCTCCACCTGGACACCGAGACCGACAGTCCCGCCGAGCGCCTGTACGACGCGGCCGGCTGGACCCGGGCCGGGGTGATCCCGGACTACGCGGCGAGCCCGGCCGGAGTGCTGCGGCCCACGACGATCTACTACAAGCTCGTGTGACCCCGGACGCCCCGTGCCGGCGCCGTTGTCAGTGCCGCGTGGAACACTCGCCGTCGTTGATCGATCAGGGGGCCGAACGGGCCCTGCATCAAGGGGGATTGCCTGACATGAGTGTGACCATCTCGTTCATCGCCGCGACGACGGAGGAGCTGGACAGGGCGGAGAAGGACCCGAGTTGGGCCGAGGAGTTCATCGACTCGCTGTACGACGGCGACGTCTACCCGTCGCAGGACCGCCCCGACGCCGGGCCGGACAAGGCATGGGGCGGTCTCCAGTTCCTGTTCGACGAGGCGGAGGTGGGCCCTGAGTTCCTGATGGACGGGTTCATGATCCAGGAGGACGGAACCCTGTTCGGATGGACCGCCGAGCAAATAGAGGGCCTGGCACGGCAGCTGGGGGCGACCCCCTGGGAGCAGTTGGCGGCTCACTACGACGCGGTGCGGATGACGGAGAAGGACGTGTACCCCAACGTGTGGAGGTTCGACCCCGAGGGCGAGCTGGACTGGCTCAAGCACGCCTACGACGACCTGGTCGCGTTCTTCGCCGCGGCGGCCGAGCGCGGCTACGGGGCGTTCATGAACTTCAGCTTCTAGAGCGCGCCCCCTCGGGCGGGACCGGCCCCCCTCACCAGGTGATTGTCGGTGGTGGGCGCTACCGTGCGTCTCATGCCGGATGCCGAAGACGTACGCCGTATCGCCCTCTCTCTGCCGGACACGACGGAGAAGATCGCCTGGAGCATGCCCACGTTCCGGGTCGCGGGCAAGATGTTCGCCACCTTGCCCGAGGAGGAGACCTCCCTCGCGGTGCGCTGCCCCAAGGAGGAGCGCGACGAACTGGTCCTGGCCGAGCCGGGGAAGTTCTGGATCGCCGATCACGAGGCACAGTTCGCCTGGGTGCGGGCCAGGCTTGCCGCGCTCGACGGCGAGGACGAACTGCGCGACATCCTCGCCGACTCCTGGCGCCAGGCGGCGCCGCCCCGCCTGCTGGAGGCCTATCCGGAGTTGGGGCTGCCGACGGGGGAGTGAGATCCGGGGGCGTTGTCAGTGGCTGGGCCGGGAGGGACTTGAGGGGGCATGGGTAAGAGGACGCAGGCCGGGGCGCGCTCGGTGTGGTCGCGGGACTTCGGACTGTTCTTCGTCGCGCGGGCCGTCGCTCAGCTCGGGGACACGATGCTGCCCGTGGCCCTCGCCGCGGGCCTCCTGCAGCACGGTTACGGCGCGGGCGCGGTCGGCCTCGCCCTGGCCGCGACATCGGCAGCCTTCGCCGGGCTCATCGTGTTCGGCGGGGTCATCGCCGACCGCTTCAGCACCCGCAGGCTGATGATCGGCGCCGACCTGGTCCGCCTGTGCACCCAGTCCCTGGCCGCCGTGCTCTTCTTCTCCGGGCATGTGGTCCTGTGGCAGATCTGCGTGATCGGCTTCGTCAACGGCGTCGCGGGCGCCGTGTTCCAGCCCGGAGTCGCGGGCACGGTGCGCCGGCTCTCCACCGACGTCCAGGGCGCGAACGGCGCCATACGGATCGCCGAGGCCATTGCGCAGCTCGCCGGCCCGGCCTTCGCGGGCCTGCTCGTCGGCTTCGCCTCACCCGGCGGCGTGTTCACGGCCCACGCGGCCACGTACGCGGTCAGCGCGCTGTGCCTCCTGCTGCTGCGCCTGCCCGCGCAGACCCGGCCGCAGGGCAGCGCCGCCGGCCGAAGGGGAACCATGGCCTTCCGCGCCGATCTGGCGGAAGGCTGGCGGGAGTTCAGAGCCCGCAGCTGGCTCTGGGGCGTCATAGCCGTCTGGTGCGTCTACATGATCACCGTGTGGGGCCCGACCGTCCCGCTCGTGGCCACCGAGGTGGTCCAGCAGCACGGCCCCGGCGCCTACGGCCTGATCAACTCCGCCCTCGGCGCGGGCACCGTCGCCGGCGGCCTGCTCGCCCTGCGGCTGCGCCCTCGCCGCATGCTGCGCGCCGGCGGGATTGGAATCTTCGCCTTCGCCGGCTTCCCGGTGGCGGTCGGCCTGGGACTGGGTGTCCCGGCCATGGCGGCGGGAGCCGCGGTCGCCGGGGCCGGCATGGCCTTCTGGAGCGTGATGTGGGCGACGAGCGTCCAGACTCAGGTCCCGGTCGACGTCCTCAACCGCATCCACGCCTATGACGTGGCGGGCTCCCTGGCGATGATGCCGGTGGGCCAGGCCCTCGCCGGACCGGCCGCCGCCACCCTTGGCGCCGATCATGTGCTCCTGGTCGCCGGAGGGATGAGCCTCGTCGTCGCGGGTTCGCTGCTCTCGGTGCGGTCGATACGGAACCTGGTGCGCGCGGACGCGCCGACGACGCTCGGGCCGGCCCCGGTGACGACGGACGAGCGTGTGCGGCCGGAGGGGCGCTGAAGCGGGCGGGCACGCATTAACGGGTGCGCGACCATCGACCCGAGTGCGGTATTGTTTCCCTGCACGTTCGGCCGGGGGAAACCCCAGGTCAGGCGGGCATCGGGACGTGGCGCAGCTTGGTAGCGCACTTGACTGGGGGTCAAGGGGTCGCAGGTTCAAATCCTGTCGTCCCGACTTGTGAAGCAGCAAGTCAGAGGCCGTATCGGAATCACCGATACGGCCTTTTGGTGTTTCCGGGGCCCGCCGTCGAGCCGGTACGTCGACGAGTCCAAGTCCGATGTGAAGAACGCCTTCCGACCACTCGTCATCCGGTGACCCCGCCGTCCACGGCCCGGGAGGGTTCCAGGTCCGTGCGGTCCGGGGAGGGGGCGCGGACGCAGGCGATACGGCCCCTGCCGCCGAGGCGCTCCGCATCGCGCTGGTCGTCTCATGTGCCCGGACCGCGGCCCGCGCCCGTGACCTCGACGGCGCCCTGCGGCTGTTGCACGAGGCCGACGACGCCCATCGGGACGTACTGGACCTGCTGGCCCGTGTGCACGCCCAGCGCGGGGAGTTGGCTCAGGCGGCGCAGTATTGGCGCCGGGTCCAGGAGCGGCACCCGCAGGATCCGGCGGCCGCGGCCGGGCTGGCCAGGATCGACCGACTCGGCCGACGCGGCCCCGTGCGGTGCCGGCCCGGCATCGCGCCGGTACGGCAGTGGCCGCCGCGGTCTGTGCCGTGGCCGCGATCACGGCCGGCACGGTCGTCCTGACCGGCGGATCCGATGGGGGGCCGGCGCCGCCGGGTCCGTCCCGGGCCGACCGGGCGGAGCAACTCGCCCAGCGCCTCGATGCCGAACGCCGCGCGGAGCAGGCCCGGGAGACGGCTCGTCGGACGGAGGCGGCCGCGGCGCTGGCCGACGCGCTGCGGGCGCCGGGTATCGCCCCGGTGGTGCGGGGCGGTTCGGTGGAGGTCCTCTTCTCCGACGGGCTCTTCTCCGAGGGCGCCGAGCTGACCGCGACCGGCGCCGAGCGGCTCGCCGTGCTGGGCGGGCGCCTCGCGGGACGGAAGGTACGCGTGGAGATCTACGGCCAGACCGCCACCGTCCCCGGCGCCCCGAGAAGCGGCGGCTCCGTCCTCTCCCTCTGGCGAGCGCTCATCGCCGCCCGGGAGCTGAGCGCCGCCGGCGGCAAGCCCCTGACCGCCTTCACCACCGCCAGCGCGGACCAGCGCGACGCGCCGAACGAGAGCGTCGCGAAGAACCGGACGGTGACGGTGGTGATCACGCCGGCCTAGGGCTTGTCCGGCGGATCATGCCGGCGTCGCGGTGCCTGGCACGCCTCCCCCGAGAGAGCGTGCCCCCAGCGGCGTTGTCGTCGGTTGCCGACGTCCCCCAGCCTTCGGCCGGAAGGTGCCCCCACCGCGTCGACGCCCTCGTCCGCCTTGCAGCTGGACGCACCAGGCCCCGCTCACCTGCGCTGATGCGATGCCGTTCCTTGGAACCGGCCTGATCCGCCGGACAGGCCCTAGTACGCCGCGTCGAGAATCCCGAGGATGTCCTGCTCGGTGGGCTGTCGCGGTGCGTTCCGGGTCACGGCGTCCGCGAGGGCGCCGGAGGCGATGGGACCCAACAGGTTCGGGCGGACGCCGAGTTCGCGCAGGGGCTGCTTGATGCCGAGAGCACCGGAGATCTCGCGGACGGCGTCGATTGCGGCGCGGGCCCAGTCGCCGTCGGCGGGCGGGCTGAGGCGCAGCGCGCGGGCGGTCTGCTCGTAGGCGTCCTGCGCGGCCGGGGCGCTGAACTCCAGGACCTCCTCCAGGACGGCGGCGAGGGCAACGCCGTGCGGGGTGCCGGTGTGGGCGGTCAGGGCGTGGCCGATGCCGTGCACGAGGCCCAGGCCGGAGATGGTCAGCGCCTGGCCCGCCAGGTGGGCGCCGAGCATCAGCTGCGCGCGGGCTTCCAGGTCGGAGCCGTCGTCGAAGGCGATCGGGAGCCAGCGCCCGACCATGGTGACCGCCTGGGTCGCGTACGCCGCCGAGACCGGGTTCGCCCCGCGCGAGGCGAGGGACTCGATGCCGTGCACGAGGGCGTCGATGCCCGTGGCGGCCGTGATCCGGGCGGGCAGGCCGAGCGTCAGCTCCGGGTCCAGGAGCGCGATCCGCGGCTTGACCGAGGGGTGGCCGAGGTACACCTTGCGGCAGGCGGCGGTGTCCTCGATGACGCCGAATCCGTTGGTCTCCGCGCCCGTGCCCGAGGTGGTGGGGATCGCGATCAGCGGCAGGCCGTCGAGCGCCTCCCACAGGGCGTCCGCGTCGGCCGCCGCCGCATCCGCGTTGCCGACCAGCAGCGAGATGCCCTTCGCGGCGTCGAGGACCGAGCCGCCGCCCAGGGCGACGACGACCGCCGGGCCGAAGGCGCGCGCCCGGGCAGCGCCCTCGTCGACGTTGCCGGTGGACGGGTTGGCGCCGACACCGTCGTACACGCCGTGCTCCACGCCCGCCGCGTCCAGGGCCTTGAGCACCTGGTCGACGATGCCGGCGGCCCGCAGACCGCGGTCGGTGACCACGAACGCGCGGGTCATGCCGAGGGAGGAGACCAGCTCCGGGAGAGCCGCGACGCGGCCGGGGCCGAACTCGATGCGGCAGGTCGGGTCGATGGTCAGCTGGTCGATGGTGGACTCGCCCATGGCGTACGGCTCCTGGAAACGCGGCGGGGAAGGGGGCTGGGGGTCCGCCGGGCCGGCCCTGACCGGCTCGGCGGACACGACGGAACGGATCAGACGGGGCTCAGCGCCGCGTCGTCGTGGGCGGTGGTCGGATTCGGCAGGCGGAACTCCCGTCCGGCCAGGGCCTCGTACAGCCGGACCGGGCTCATCTCCCCGGCCAGGTCGCCGTGGTGGGCCCGGGAGCGGCGGTAGATCTGTTCCACGAGTGCGGACAGTTCCGTGGCGACGCCCACGTCGCGGCCGAGGTCGACGGCCAGTCCGAGGTCCTTGCAGGCGAGGGCCATCGCGAACGAGTCGTCGTAGTCGCCGTCGACCAGAATGGACAGCACATCGTGCTCCAGAAAGTGCGACGCGGCCGGGCTGGCGAGCAGCGAGCTGCGCAGCACACCCAGGTCCACGCCCGCCTTGGTGCCCATGGCCAGCACCTCGGACGTGGCGACGAGATGCGTGAACCACAGCAGGTTGATCATCAGCTTGACCGTGTAGCCGGCGCCGAGCGGGCCCACGTGCAGGACCTTGTCGGGGTCGCCCAGGGTCTCGAAGACGGGGAGGCACATCCGGAAGTCGTCCGCCGTGCCGCCGACGAATATCTGCAGCCGCCCCGCCTCGGCACCGTGGGCCATGCCGCTGACGGGGGCGTCGAGGCGGCGCACCCCGCGCCGGTCCAGCACCTCCGTGGCGATCCGCTCCGCGGCGGCCGGGGTGGAGGTCGACATGTCGATCCACAGGGCGCCCTCGGGCAGCGCCTCGGCGGCACCGCCGTGCAGCAGTACCGCCTCGACGACGCGCGGGTTCGGCAGCATGGTGATCAACAGTTCGGCGTCGGTCGCGCACGCCGCGGGAGTCTCGGCCCAGCGCGCGCCGAGCGCCAGGTGCTCGACGGCGGCCTCGGGCCGGGAGTCGTACACGGTGACCAGGTGTCCCGCGTGGATCAGATGGCGGGCCATGTGGCTTCCCATGTTGCCCAGGCCGATGAAACCGATCCTCATCGATGTCCTCGCTATGTACAGGTGAGATGGGGTACAGGTGAGATGGGGTACGGGTGAAATGGGGTACGGGTGAGAACGGCGATGGCCGTTCAGGCCAGGTCGATCCAGGTGGTCTTGAGTGCCGTGTACGCGTCGAGCGCGTGCAGGGACTTGTCGCGGCCCGCGCCGGTGGCCTTGAAGCCGCCGAAGGGGGTGATGACGTCGCTGGCGTCGAAGGTGTTGACCCACACCGTGCCGGCCCGCAGCCGCCTCGCGGTGCGGTGGGCGACCTTCACGTCCCGGGTCCAGACGGAGGCGACGAGCCCGAAGTCGCTCTGGTTCGCCAGCCGTACGCCCTCGTCGACGTCGCCGTCGTAGGACACCACGGCCAGGACCGGGCCGAAGATCTCCTCCTGGCCGACGACGGACGTGTTCACGACGCCGTCGAGCACGGTCGGTTCGACGAAGGTGCCGCCGGACTCGGTGAGCGTGCGCCCGCCGCCCAGCAGCACCCGCGCGCCGTCCTCCTTGCCGCGCTCGATGTAGCCCAGGATCTTCACCAGTTGGCCCTCGTCGACGATGGGCCCCATCACGGTGGCCGGGTCGAGCGGGTCGCCGACCCGGAAGGTGTCCGCGGTGATCTGCCGTACGGCATCGAGGAGTTGGTCCTTCACCGACGCGTGGACGACGATCCGCGAGCCCGCGTTGCAGGTCTGCCCCGCGTTGTAGAAGATCCCCCACGCCACGGCGGACGCGGCGGCCTCGATGTCGGCGTCGGCCAGCACCAGCTGCGGCGACTTGCCGCCCGCCTCCACGGCGACCTGCTTGCCGTTGGACTCGCCCGCGTACACCTGGAAGAGCCGGGCCACCTCCGCCGAGCCGGTAAAGGCGATCTTGTCGACCTCGGGATGCCGGCCGAGGGCCTGCCCCGCGACCTCGCCCCGCCCCGGGACCACATTGAACACACCGTCGGGCAGCCCCGCCTCGGAGGCCAGCGCCGCCAGCCTGAGCGCGGCGAGCGAGGTCTGCTCGGCGGGCTTGAGGACGACGCTGTTGCCGGTGGCCAGCGCCGGGCCCAGCTTCCAACTGGCGATCAGCAGCGCGTAGTTCCACGGCACGACCGCGCCGACGACTCCCAACGGCTCCCGGGTGATCAGCGCGAGCGCGTCACCGGGCGTCGGCGCCACCTCGTCGTACGTCTTGTCGATGGTCTCGGCGTACCAGGCGATGGTCTCGGCGGCCTTGTCGACGTCGATGCGCACCGACTCGGTGATGGGCTTGCCCATCTCCAGCGTGTCGAGCAGCGCCAGTTCCTCGGCGTTCGCCCGGATCAGCTCGGCCCAGCGCAGCAGGACCCGCTTGCGCTCCTTCGGCGCGAGGTCCCGCCAGCGGCCGTCCTCGAAGGCGGCACGCGCGGACCGCACCGCACGGTCGACGTCCTCGACCCCGGCGGCCTGCACCTCTGCCAGCACCGCACCGTCACGGGGCGAGACACTGGTGAAGCTGTCGCCGGAGGCGGCGTCGGTGAAGGCGCCGCCGATGAACAGGCGCGTCTCGAAGGAGAGCTTGCCCGCTGCCGCCAGCCACTCGTCGTACGAGCGGGACAGCAACTCCTCGATCGTGTACGTCACTTGATCCTCCAGCGGTCGATCGCGTCCTCGTCCAGCTCCACGCCGAGCCCGGGCCTGTCCGGGATCTCCAGGTCGCCCTCGGCGTTCACCCGGACCGGCTCGGCGAGCATGAAGTCGCGGCGCTCGGGGGTCCAGCCGGGCGGGTCGTAGGGGAACTCGAAGAAGGGGCCGCCGCCGACGCCCGCCGCGACGTGCAGGTTGGCGAGCACACCGATGCCGTTGGTCCAGCTGTGCGGGGTGAACTGACGGTGCTTGAGGTGCGCCAGCTCGGCCAGGGTGC
Source organism: Streptomyces sp. UW30 (assembly GCF_008042075.1). Classification (GTDB taxonomy): domain Bacteria; phylum Actinomycetota; class Actinomycetes; order Streptomycetales; family Streptomycetaceae; genus Streptomyces. The sequence goes on from NZ_RDBN01000001.1 coordinate 213,509, forward strand.
GGGCGCGCTGCATGCCGATCGCGAGCACCACGTCCATCTGGTAGATGTCCAGGGCGTCCTCTTCGAGGTAGCGCAGCAGCTCGGTGGGGGAATGGTGCATCTCGCCCGCGGCGATCCGCACCCCCGGGTTCTCCGCACGCAGCCGCTTGAAGCCTGCCAGGTCCGCGTACGGCAGCGGCTCCTCGACCCAGAACACGTCGAGCTCGGCGAGACGGGCGATGGTCTTGCGGGTCCTGGCGAGGTCGGAGGCGTTCGCCGTGTCGCCCGCCATCCGCCAGGACTGGTTCAGGTCGACCATGATCTCGAAGTCGGCCCCGAGCTCCTCACGCACGGCGCGCACCGCGGCGATGCCCTCGTCGACGCGGCTGCGGTCGATCCGGATCTTCATGGCCCGGAAGCCCGCCTCACGCACCTTCAGGGCGGTGGCGACCCGCTCCTCGGGGGACTTGAGCTCCCCGGAGGAGGCGTACGCGGGCAGCTTCTTCGCCGTGTTGCCGAAGAGCTCCGACACCGGGCGGCCGTGCACCTTGCCGATGACGTCCCACAGCGCGGCCTCCAGGGGCCAGTAGTGGGCGCCGTGGAAGTTGGCAGTCTCGATCGCCCTGACGTGCCGGGTGATGTCGAGGGGGTCCTCGCCGACGAACAGGTGCTTGTACGTCTCGAAGCCGTCCATGAGGTCGCCCGAGCCGATGCCGGTGACGCCCTCGTCGGTGTGGACGCGGACGATCGTCGCGTCGAAGGTCCGGCGCGGCTCCGGGTCCCAGGCGGCGCGGAACGGCGGGTCCAGCTCCAGGCGCAGCCGGTCCAGGGTGATGTCGGTGATCTTCATCGGGCGAGCACCTCGGCGGTCGGCGTGTAGAACGGGTTGGCCGGGCCCTCCTTGGCGGCGGCCTGCACGTCGGAGACGCTGGGCGTGCCGGTCACGGCGGCCCGCACCGCGCCGTACGCGGCGGCGCGCTGGTTGCGGAAGGAGACGTCCAGGTCGCCGACCGCCGGGTTGACCCACACCGCGGCGATGATCAGCAGGTCGTCGGCCTCCTCGGCCGGGATCAGCCCGTCGTCGACCGCGTCCGCGACCCCCTGCGCAAGCCCCGCCTGCGCGGAGCCCCAGGTGGCGCGCTGGTGCAGCTCGCCCTCCGCCGCGGCCTTGGCCACGAACAGGGTCAACGGCTTCACCGGCACGGACGGCCGCACGACCGTCATGAACGGGACGTGCCCGGCGCTCGGGGTCGCCAGAGCCGTCGCCCAGGCGGTCTCGACGGGGCCGCCCTTGCGTCCGATCACGATGTTCGTGTGGGCGGCGTCGGCGCCCTCACCGACGAAGGACTCGCCGATGAGCGCGGTCGGGGCAAAGGGCGAAGGCATGGAATCTCCTGGATCTCCGGGAGCGGGAAGCGGCGCCGGACCGGGCGAGCCGGCGAGGTGTGCGCAAAGCTCGCATACCTCGCAGTTCACCGGCCCGATGCGGCGAATCTAGGTCCGCCGCCACCCCCTCGCAAGGCGCTCGCGGGAATCGAAATGCCCGTTGCTCTCCTGACAACTTCCGGCCTGACCTGGGGGTTCCCTTGCCGACGGGCACGCATACGATGACCCCGTGACCGACTCCTCCTCGGCCTCCCGCGGACACGGCCTGCGCCGTGACATCGACCTGCTGGAGGCGCTCGCCTCCGACGAGGCGCAGAACGCCGGCGGCCTCGGCGTCGTACGCCTCGCGCAGCTGGTCGGCCGCGAGAAGACCCAGGTCTCCCGGGCCCTGAAGGCCCTCGCCGCCGAGGGCATCGTCGAGCGCGACCCCGACACCCTGGAGTACCGCCTGGGCTGGCGGCTGTTCTCCCTGGTGGCCCGCACCTCCGAGAGCCGACTGGTGCGGGTGGCCGAACCGGTCATGCACACCCTGTCGGCGGACCTGGAGGAGACCAGCCACCTGTGCGTGCTCAGCGACCGCGACGTCCTCACCCTGCTGTCGGTCTCCGGGCACTCCTTCCGCGTCCACGGCTGGGAGGGACGCGGGGTGCCCGCCTGGCGGCTGTCCGCGGGGCGCGTCCTGCTCGCCGACGCCACGCCCGACGAGCTGTACGTCCGCTTCGGCACGACCGGCGAGATGCCGGTGCAGGACCTGTGGACCCTCATCCAGGACGCCAAGGGGCGGGGCTACGCGCAGGTGAGCGAGGAGTTCGAGGAGGGGCTCGTCGGCGTGTCGGCACCGGTGCGCGACTTCCGGGGCCGGGTCGTCGCGGCGATCAACATCTCCGCCCCCAAGGCCCGCCTCGGCGAGCGTCTCGACGAGGCGGGGCGTACGACGGCCCGGGCGGCGGGACGGGTGTCGTCGCTGCTGGGCTGGGAACCGCGCCGCACTCCGCTGCTGCGGGCCCGGCTGACCTGACGGCCGTACTGCTCCCCCTACTGCCGGGCATGATCGGCGAGTTGCCCTCAGAGCAACCCCCGTTTCGATCCGCCGGGGTTGCCTTGTCGGCCCCATGACGCGCTCGTAAATTCACCGCGCATCGGACGAGCCCCGTCCGAAACGGAGAAAAGAGCAGCTCATGAACCTCGCCGGCATCGACCTCCTGGCCAAGGCGCCGCTCGCGGAAGGCGATGTGTTCCTCGGCGGCCGCTGGCTCCCGGCCGCCGACGGACGGACCTACCCGGTCCACGACCCGGCCACCGGCGAGCTGATCCGCCACGTCGGCGCGGCGGGGCCTCAGGACGCCCGCGCGGCGATCGAGGCGGCACAGTCGGCGGCGGCCGGCTGGCGCACGACACCGGCCCGGCGCCGTTCGGAGATCCTCCACGACACCTTCGCGCTGATGCGCGAGCACACCGACACCCTCGCCCGGCTCATCGTGCTGGAGAACGGCAAGGCCCACCGGGACGCGGTGGCCGAAGTCGGGTACGCCGCCGAGTTCTTCCGCTGGTTCGCCGAGGAGGGGGTCCGCGTCGGCTCCTCCTTCGGGGACGCCCCGGCCGGCGGCTACCGGCATGTCGTACGCAAGCATCCTGTCGGCGTCACCGCCTTCGTGACCCCCTGGAACTTCCCGGCCGCCATGGCCACCCGCAAGATCGCCCCGGCGCTCGCCGCGGGCTGCCCGGTCCTGCTCAAGCCCGCCCCGCAGACCCCGCTCACCGCTCTCGCGATCGCCGCGCTGCTCGCCGAAGCCGGCCTGCCCGACGGCCTGCTGAACGTCCTGCCGACCGACCGCGCCCCCGAGGTCGTCTCGGCCTGGCTCGGCGACGACCGGGTCCGCAAGTTCTCCTTCACCGGCTCCACCGCCACCGGCAAGGTGCTCCTGGAGCAGGCCGCGGCGAACGTCGTCAACGTCACGATGGAGCTGGGCGGCAACGCCCCCTTCGTCGTCTGCGCGGACGCCGACGTCGACGCGGCCGTGCGCGGCGCGATGGACGCGAAGATGCGCGGGGGCGGCGAGGTCTGCGTCGCCGCCAACCGGTTCTACGTCCACGAGTCCGTCGCCGCCGAGTTCACCGAGAAGTTCGGCGCCGCCATGGCCGCCGTACGCGTCGGACCCGGCATGGAAGGCGGCGTCACCCTCGGGCCCATGGTCGACCAAGGCGCCGTCGACAAGATCCGCTCCCTCGTCGACGACGCCCTCGCCCGCGGCGCACGGATCGCCGCACAGGGCTCGATGCCCGACGGGCCCGGCCACTTCCACCCGGCGACCGTCCTCGTCGACGTCCCCGACGACGCCCGGATCCTGCACGAGGAGGTCTTCGGACCGGTAGCGCCGCTCACCACATTCACCGACGAGGTCGAGATGATCGCCCGCGCCAACGCCACCGTCCACGGCCTGGCTTCCTACGTCTACTCCCGCGACGTCGGCCGTGCACTGCGCATCGCCGAACGCCTGGAGGCCGGCATGGTCGGCGTCAACCGCGGCCTGCTGTCCGACCCGGCCGCCCCCTTCGGCGGCGTCAAGCAGTCCGGCCTCGGCAGGGAGGGCGGCCGTGAAGGCATCGAGGCCTTCCTGGAGACGCAGTACATCGCCCTGGACTGGCCCAACTGACCTCCCCCGCACGCCTCTTCCGCTCACGCCGCTCATGACAAGGAACACCCATGGCAATGACGCCTGCGACCCAGCATCAGCCCAGCACGCCTGAAGTCCCCGACCACACCCGCGAACGCCGCCGTCTGCACACCAAGTTGAAGCTCGCCACGCAGATAGGGCAGGGCATCGACGGCTACATCATCGGCGGCATCGGCATGGCGATGGCCGCGCTCACCACCGACCTTCACCTCTCCACCTTCATGCAGGGACTGGTCGGCGCCTCCCCGCTGATCGGCATCTTCATCGGAGGCCCCCTCTTCGGCCGGCTCGCCGACCGCTTCGGCCGCCGCCCGGTGTTCCTCGTCGACATGCTGATCTTCCTGATCGGCTCGGTCCTGCAGTTCTTCGTCACCGACGGCACCCAGCTCTTCCTCATCCGCCTGCTGATGGGCGTGGCGATCGGCGGCGAGTACGCCATCGGTGCACCGCTGCTGTCCGAGTACGCGCCCCGGCAGGGCCGCGGCCGGCTGCTGGCCAGCCTGGAGATCAGCTGGTACGTCGGATATGCGCTGGCCACGGTCGTCGGCGCCCTGTTCGCGGACGTCGACGGCGGCTGGCGGTGGTCCCTGGCCAGCAGCGCGGTCATCGCCGTGGTGTGCGTCGCGCTGCGCGGCGGCATCCCGGAGTCGGCCCGCTGGCTGCTGAGCAGGGGGCGCCGCGAGGAGGCCGAAGCGCTGATCGAGAAGTACGGCATCGAGGTCGACGTCGACGCCGAGCTCGACGAGTCCGACGCACCGGCGAGGGAGGGCTTCCGGGCGCTGTTCAACCGCCGGCACCTGCGCAGCACCGTGTTCGCCAGCGTCTTCTGGGCTGCGCTGGTCCTGCCGTACTTCGCCATCGGCACGTTCTGGACCCAGGTCTTCGAGGCCCTGAACATGGGCGACAACGCGGTCGCGGCGCTGCTCGTCTACTCCTTCACCGCTGTGGCCGGCGTGACGGCGGGCTGCCTCGTCGTCGACAGGATCGGCCGGCGCAGGCTGCTCATCCCGCCGTTCTGGATCACCGCCGGCTGTCTGGCGCTGGTCGCCGTGTGGCCGTCGTCCACCCCGGTCATCGTCGGCGGCTTCCTCTTCTTCATCTTCCTCAACGCCGCCTCCAGCGCACTCACCGCCATCTACCCGCTGGAGGTCTTCCCGACCTCCCTGCGCACCACGGGCGTCGGCTTCGCCACCGCGATGAGCCGGGTCGGCGCGGCCATCGGCACCTTCCTGCTGCCGATGGGGCTCGAGCGGTTCGGCGCGGAGTTCGTGCTGCTGATCGGCGCCGGGGTGCTCGCGCTCGGCGGCCTGGTCTCGCAGTTCCTGGCCCCGGAGACGACCGACATGGACCTCGCCCGGGCGGCGCGCGAGGCACGCGGGCCGGTGGGCGCGAACAAGGTGTAGGACCGCGGACATGGGAAAGGCCCCGCAGGCCGGCGCCTGCGGGGCCGTTTTCGTCCCACCTTGCAGCCGGGCGTCAGGCGTACGGGTCGAAGGGGATTCCGTCCGGGCCGGCGTAGTCCAGAGCCCACTGGAAGTCGCCGTCGTCGATCTTGACGGTGGCGGAGCCGAAGTCGGCGCTCATGAGCTTGTCGCGGTATCCGGCCGGATAGCCGTTCCAGCCGACCAGGCGCGGGAAGAACCAGTTACCGGTGGCGTTCTCCGCGGGCTCGTCATTGCCGTTCGCGAAGCGGAAGCAGTGACTGGAGACGCCGTCCTTGTGGTAGACGATCTTCGGATGGGTGCCGTCGAAGCGGATCGCCGAACGGGCCGCCAGCTGGTAGGTGTTGTGCTGGGACACGGCCACGTACTCGACCTGGTTGTCCTTGGTCCACACGATGACGTGCTCCCAGTCGTGCGTGTGCCCGAGGGCCGCCGGACCGAGGGTGACCTGGTCCTTCTCGAAGTAGCTGGCGTACATCACCGCGCACCAGCCGTTGTTGCACTTCGCGCGCGAGTAGGTGTTGGCGTTGGCCAGCTGGGCGTAGTCGTGGCACTTGCCGTTGACGTCGCCGCCGAGCTTCAGGCCCGGGTTGAGGGTGCCGTCGGCGCCGATGGCGGCCGTGGCGTAGCAGCCGTCACCGTCGTAGTCGTAGGCCGGGGAGAACGTCTGCTCCAGGCCGTCGGCGTTCTGCGGCAGCAGGGTCAGGACGTTCGCGTGGGCACTCGCCGGGAGGGCCACGACGAGGGTCATCGCACCGAGGGTGCCGAGGACGGCCTGGGCGAGGGATCTCAACTTGCGCATCGCGTCTCCTTGTTGAGCGGCGTCGTCAGCAGTAGAGGTTGCCGCCCGGCGAGACGCCGAGGATCGAGGTGAACCGGTTGTAGGCGTCGACGCGGCTCTGCACCTGGGCCGGGTTCTTGCCGTCGCACTCCAGGGAGCCGTTGATGGAGCGGATGGTCTGGCCGAAGCCGGCTTGGTTCACCATGGCGTTGTGCGGGGTCATCGTGCCGGGGCCGGACTGCGTGTTCCAGTACCAAAGGCCGGTCTTCCAGGCGACGGCAGCCTCGTTCTGGACCCGCCAGGGGTTGCCCAGCAGGTCGATGCCGAGCGCGTCACCGGCGGCCTTGTAGTTGAAGTTCCACGAGAGCTGGATCGGTCCGCGGCCGTAGTAGGCGGCCTGGCCGGCGGGGCAGCCGTAGGGCTGGTTCCAGTCGCAGTAGTGGGGGTAGTTGGCGGTGTTCTGCTCGACGATGTGGACGAGTCCGCCGGTCTCGTGGTTGACGTTGGCGAGGAAGGCGGCGGCCTCCTGCTTCTTCACCGTGTCACTGCCGGTGTTCGCGAAGCCCGGGTAGGCGCTCAGCGCGGCGGTCAGGCCGCTGTACGTGTAGAACGAATTCCGGCTCGGGAACATCTGGTTGAACTGCGCCTCGCTGACGACGAACCCGGACGGGTTGCCGCCGCCCCCGCTCGCGGGCGCGTTCCACTTCTGGTTGGCTCCGCCGCCGCAGGTCCAGATCTGCAGCCGGGTGCCGTTGGCGCTGTTGTTGTCCCGGACGTCCAGGCACTTGTTCGCGGCCGGGTTCACGATGTCACGAGCCCCGGAGACCACCCACTGCTGGTTGGCACCGCCCGAGCAGTCCCACAGCTGGACCGCCGCGCCGTCCGCCGTGCTGCGCTCGACGACGTCCAGACACTTGCCGAGCGCCCGCAGGGTGCCGTCGCCGGAGTTGGACCAGATCTGCGCGCCGGTCCCGTTGCAGTCGTAGAGCTGTACGGCCGTGCCGTTGGTGTTGCTCGCGCCCGCCACGTCGACGCACTTGCCGGCGAGGCCGGTGATCGTGCCGTCGGCGGCCCGGGCGGGGGTCACGGTGAGTAGGGCGGTGAGGACGGCGGTGAGCACCGCGAAGATCGCGAGCCGGGGTCTGAGCTGGGTCATGGACATGGTCGAGGACGCTCCTTTGAGGTGTCGGGGGGTGCGTCGGCCGCCCCTCGTTGCGAGGGGCGGCCGACGGTGGAGCTCAGGGACGCGCTACGGGTAGTTCGTCAGATTGGCCACGTTGGAGCTGGAGTTGGACGGGCCACCCGTGTTGTTGACGACGTGCCGGATGGTGCCCGTGCCGCCGAGCGAGACGGTCACCATGCTGGTGAACCGCACTCCCGCGTTGTTCGGCGCCTCGATGGCGTGCTCGGCGGCCACGCTCGAATTGACGTTGAAGAAGCAGTAGCTGCCGAGTCCGTAGGCCTGGTGGCTGGTGACGGAGTCGGCGACCTTGTAGGCGGCGTAGCCCTGCGTGGAGCCGTTCATCCACGCCGCCTGGTTCGGCGGGTCGTAGGGCATCTCGTTCTGGTAGAAGTACGTCCGGCCGCCGTTGCCGTTCCAGATGGTCTGGTACTTCTGGTAGTGCTCGACGAACAGGCCGTACGCGGTGACGTTGTCGCCGTTGACGATCAGGCCGGTGTCGCCGGTGTTGGTGTTCCAGCCGACGCCGCTGCCATGGTCGGCGCGCCAGATCCACATGTGGTCGCCGATGACGTTGTCGCTGTTGATGACGAGGCTGGTGGTGGCCTTGCCGACGGCGGCGCCGCCGACGCGGAAGTACACGTCGTGCAGGGACGTCGGGTTGGCGGAGTGCGAGGCGGACGAGCCCGTCGGGCCGACCTCCATCAGGGTGGGCGAGTTGGTGGTGCCCGCGTCGAAGAGGACGCCCGCGACCTTCACGCCGTCGACGTCGGCCACCTTCATCGCGGTGACGCCGTTGTCCGGGATGAACGTGGCGAGCCCCAGACCGAGGACGACCGTGTCGGCGCGGTTCACCTGCAACGTCTGGTTGAGGTGGTAGACGCCCGGGGTGACCAGGAGATTCTTGCCCGCCGCCAGCGCCGCGTTGATGTCCGCGGCGCTCGCGCCCGGCTTCACGACGTAGAAGGTGTCCATCGACAGCGAGCTGCCCGACGCGGATCCGCCGGCCCAGCTGGTCGCCGTGGAGTTCGACCGCACCGACGGCACGAACACCTTGTACGTGCCGTCCCCGTCGACGTACAGGAACGGCTTCTCCCGGCTGACCGGGCTCTGCGCGACCGTGGTGTACGGAGGGTTCGGGAAGCTGGTGCCCGGGACGCCCTGGCTGCCGACGAAGACCATGTTCCAGTTGGAGCCGGTCCAGCTGCCGAGCTGGGAGTTACGGGTCAGCCACTGCTGCTGGGTGCCGGAGTTGACCTGGCCGTCGACCTTGGTGTCGGCGAACAGGCCGCCGCTGGACCAGCCGCCGTCGTCCAGGGCGAGGTTGCCGCGCAGATGCATCCGGCGGTAGGCCGAGGCCTGCGAGACCGCCCAACGGTCGCTGCCGCCCGTCGGGTTGACGGACAGGTTCTCGGCGCCGCGCCAGAAGTTCTGGGTGGCGTTCTGCGGCGGGAACCAGTCGGCCTCGGCGTGCACCGCGCCGTTGATCGTGACCGCGTCCGGGGACAGACCGAGCCCGGCGACCTGGGTGTAGAAGCCGACGTTGACGTCCGCGCTGTAGGAGCCCGGCTTGAACAGGACGGCGTAGCGCTGGGAGCCGAACTGGTTCGTCTCCTGCTGCTGGAAGATGGTGTTGAGCCTGCCCTGGATCGTCGAGGACGACATGGACGGGTCGAACACGACGACGTTCGGGCCGAGATCCGGGTTGGCGGTCGACTGGTTCACCGGCACCACCTGGAACCGCTGGGCGGCGCTGCCGTTGCACGTGTACTGCACGAACTGCACGCTGTCGGCGAGCGAGGCGCCCGGGTCGTCCAGGCACTTGCCGCTGCCCCGGTTGACGAAGCGGTAGACGCCGCCGCCCTCGTCGACGGGCAGCCACTGCTGGTTGGCGCCGCCGCCGTAGGCCCACAGATGCACCGGCGCGTTGTCGGCGGTGGACACGTCGGCGACGTCCACGACCTGGCCGGTGTTGTTGCGGTTGTTGATGCGGACGTAGCCGTCACTGGTGGGCGTGAAGTTCCAGTTCTGGGCCGTGGAGCCGTTGCACGCGTACTGCTGCACGACGGTGCCGTTGGCGGTGGCGGCCGCCCGGGCGTCCAGGCATCTGCCGCTCGCGGCGTTCATGATGGTCGCGAAGTCCGCGGGCAGCGCGGCGGCCGCGCTCTCCACGGCGCCGGCGGGCGCGGGAGCCGAGGTGAGCAGGGAGGCGGCTGCCACGGTGACGACCGTGACGGCGGTGGATCTGCGAAGGCGCGTGAGCGCGGGTCGCAACGAGCTGAGCACGGATTCTCCTTGCCGAGCGAAGCGAGACGGGTCCCCCGGCCGAAGGCGGCCGGGGGAGAGTCGGTCGACGGTGGGGTGGCTTGATCAGCCGGTGTATCCGGCGAACACGCGCGTGAAGTCCCAGTCGGACTGGTTCACGCCGGAACAGCTGTCGGCGGGGCCGCCGGTGCAGGGGCGGTCGCGGTTGACGGACCAGAAGGTCAGCCGCGCCAGGTGGTGTTGCTGGGCGTAGGCGAGCATCGTCCGGAAGTCATTGACTGTCACGGTCTCGTTCTGGTCGGTGATCCCGTTCATCGACGAGATGCCCATGGACCGGTAGGCCTGGTCGTCGCCGTAGCCGTACGCCGACTTCAGCGCGTTCTTCAGCCCCTCGGCGGCCCGCACGGACAACTCGCCCATGTTCTGTCCGTTGCCGCCGAAGTTGAACGGCATGATCGTCCAGGCGTCCACGGTCAGACCGGCGCCCGCGGCCCGGTTGATCAGGCTGGTGTCGGGCCCGTTCTGCCCCGTGCCGATGGTGACGTACACCTTCAGGCCGGGGTTGTCGGCCTTGACCTTCTTCAGGGCGTCGACGGTGCGCTGCTGCACGGTCGGGCTGTCGTAGGCGTCGGCTTCGAGGTCGATGTCGATGGCCTTGAGCCCGAAGGCGCTGATGACCTTCTGGTAGGCGGCGGCCAGTTCGCCGGCGCTTGAGCAGTAGCTCTCCAGCTTGTTGCCGCTCCAGCCGCCGAAGGACGGGACGACGTCACCGCCGCCTGACCGCACGGTGTCGATCGTCCGCTGGTCGACACCGCCGGTCAGCGCCCGGCCGCCGTCCCACTGCGGGTTGCAGTAGCCGTTGCTGAGCACGAAGGCGAGGGTGAAGTACTTGACGCCGGTGGCGTTGGTGATCGTGGTGGGGCTCGGCGGGCTGCCCCAGCCGTTGTAGAGGTAGGGCGCCACCGCCATCGGTGCGGCGAGGGCGGCCGGGTCGTCGGGTGCGGCCTGTGCGGGGGGAGTGGAGAGCAGGCCGGTGGTGAGGGCGAGCGTGGTGAGGGATATGGCCGCGGGGAGAGTTTTGGGCATGTGCGCGGAAGCCCTTCGTGGGGGGTGAGCAACCGGGGCCGCGTTCACCTTCTGAACGGTGAGTGCGTCACGAGGTGGTCTGGTTGACCCGTGAACCTAAAGGTATGGACCACTTCCGTCAAGACGTGAAGTAAGCATTGGCAACAATCAATTGCGGCCCCGCTCGGAACGGGCCGACTCGCCTCCCCGAGTCCCGCCGCGGCACGTGGTACTTCTTGCCTTCCCGGCCTCGCCGCCGTACCAGTCCGTCGACGATCCGCCTGGTGGCACCGATATGACGAACCACCCCACCGGCCTGCGCCGCCGTCACGTGTCCGTGGGTCCCGAACGACTACTCGCCCTCGGTGACGCCGTGTTCTCCATCGCGATGACACTGCTCGCGCTCGACATCACCGTCCCGGACGGCCTGCCCGAGACCGAGGTCGCCGACGCCGTGGCGGATGCCGTGCCCACCATGGGCGCCTATCTGCTCAGCTTCGCCGTCATCGGCACGCTCTGGCTGGTCCAGCACGGCCTGTTCCGCCTGATCGCGACGCTCGACCGCTGGCTGCTCTTCCTCTACTTCGCGCTCCTGGCACTGGTCGCCGCGCTGCCCTTCCCGACCCGGCTGATCAGCGAGTACGGCGAGACGGTCACGGCGACCGCCTGCTATGCGGCGGCGATCGCCCTGGCCGTGTCCCTGATGTGCGGCATGTACGTGCGCCTGCTCGTGAACCCCGCAGCGGCGGCGCCGCACACCTCTCGCACGGCACTGAAGGGGGAGATCCGCCATGGCGTCCTGCTGGTCCTCGTCTTCGCCACTTCGGTCCCGGTGGCCTTCTACTCCCCGACCCTCGCCAAGTACTGGTGGCTGCTGGCCATCGGGACGAGGCTGCTGTACGGCAGGCCGGCCGGCACCTCGCGGGCACCGGCCGACGCGGCGGAGTGACGCCCCGCCAGGTGTCGCCGGCTCAGTCGGCGTCCCCGAACCACCGGCGCAGCCGTTCGAGCAACTCCTCCTGGTCCTCGCCGACCCACGCCACATGGCCGTCCGGCCGCAGCAGCACCGCGGGCACGTCCAGGTCCTCGCTGACGTCGACGACGTGGTCGACCCGGTCCGCCCAGCCCTCCACCGAAAGGCGGCCGGTCCGGTCGAGGAGCAGTCCGCGGCCGTCGTGCATCAACTCGTAGAGGCGGCCCCGCTTCAGGGGCACGTCCCGCATGCGCAGGCCGAGCAGGTCGTGGCCCTCGCCGAAGTCGTAGCGGACGCCGACCGCGGTGATCAGCCCGGTCACGTACCGGTTCACCTCCTCGAAGTCCATCAGCTTCGAGAGCAGCTCCCGCAGCGCGGTCGGGCCCGGATCGGTCCCCAGCAGCGTGATCTGCGCGCGGGTGTTGGCCAGCACGGCGGCGCCCACGGGGTGCCGTTCGGCGTGATAGGTGTCCAGTAGCCCCTCCGGCGCCCAGCCCCGGACCGCGGCGGCCAGCTTCCAGCCGAGGTTGAAGGCGTCCTGGATGCCGAGGTTGAGCCCCTGCCCGCCGGTCGGCGGGTGGATGTGCGCCGAGTCGCCGGCCAGCAGCACCCGGCCGACCCGGTACTGCTCGGCCTGCCGGGTGGCGTTGCCGAACCGGGAGAGCCAGCGCGGCGAATGCGCGCCGAAGTCGGTGCCCGCGGTCGCCCGCAACTGCTGCTTGAACTCCTCCAGGGTCGGCTCGCTCGCACGGTCCTCGGCCACGCCGTCGGCGGGCACGCCCACGCGGTACGACCCGTCCGGGTTGGCGGTGGCGCCGAACCGCAGCTGCGTCTTGCGGACTTCGGCGATGACGGCGGCGATCGTGTCCGGATCCTCCGTCAGCTCCATCTCACCCAGCAGCGTCTCGACCGTGGAGGCCTCGCCGGGGAAGCCGACGCCGAGCTGCTTGCGCACCAGGCTGCGGCCGCCGTCGCAGCCGGCGAGGTAGCGGGAGCGAAGCCGCGTGCCGTCCGCCAGCTCGACGCTCACCCCGTCCTCGTCCTGGCTCAGCCCGGCCACCTCGCAGCCGCGCCGGATCTCGGCGCCGAGTTCGAGGGCACGCTCGCCCAGCAGCCGCTCCGTGACCGGCTGCGGATGCGCGAGGCCGTACGGGTGGGCTGTGTCCAACTGGTCCGGCCACGGCTTGGTGATGCCACCGAAGAGCCCACCGACCTGGAACTTCTTACTGACCGCGACAAACCGGTCCAGCAGGCCGCGCTGGTCCATCATCTCGACGCTGCGCGCGTGCAGGCCCTGACCGCGGGACTGCGCGGTCGGCTCGGTCAGCTTCTCCAGCACGACCACGTGCACGTCGTGCAGCCGCAGCTCGCAGGCCAGCATCAGACCGGTCGGTCCACCGCCGACAACGATCACGTCGATCATCACAATCCCCGTTTCCGCAGGTCCTGGCTTCGGTCGGTGATTGTGCGCCATGAGGGGGGCCTTGCCGCAAGACCCCCGGTGCGCTATAAGTTGAGAGTGGCAAGGAGTCAGTGAGCTCCTTGCCTTTGTCGTTTCCGACGCCTTTTTGCGTTCCCGACGCCTTTTTGCGTTCCCGACGCCTTTGTCGTTCCCGACGTCGCGCGCCGAGGCGAGTCGGGCGGTCAGATCACGCAGCCCACGTGCGCCAGCGCCTGCTTCAGCAGCACCCCGTGCCCGCCCGGCATCTCGCTCTGCACCGCCGGCGACAGGGCCTCCTGCGGGCTGAACCAGACCAGGTCGAGGGCGTCCTGGCGGGGCCGGCAGTCGCCGGTGACCGGGACGACGTAGGCGAGGGAGACCGCGTGCTGACGCGGGTCGTGGTACGGCGTGACGCCGTGCGTCGGGAAGTACTCCGCGACCGTGAACGGCTGCAGGGACGTCGGCACCCGGGGGAGGGCCACCGGGCCGAGGTCCTTCTCCAGATGGCGCAGGAGTGCGTCACGGACACGCTCGTGGTGCAGCACGCGGCCGGAGACCAGGGTTCGGCTGACCGTGCCGTCCGGTCCGATGCGCAGCAGGAGGCCGATGCTGGTGACCTCACCGCTGTCGTCGACGCGCACGGGCACGGCCTCGACATACAGGATGGGCATGTTGGCGCGTGCGTGCTCCAGCTCGTCGCTGCTCAGCCAGCCGGGCGTGGTTTCGGTCATGTCAGACATTGCTTGATCATACTTTCCGGGAATTGCGAACGCTCAGTCGCGAGGGGGACGGGGGACGGGTTCGGGGAAGTCCGTAGAGGCGGCGGGCGTTGTCGTCGGCTGTCCACGCCGCGATCCGCAGCGCGTCCGGCAGGCTCAGCTCGTCGGCGTCCACCCGTTCCTGGAGCAGTTCGCCCAGGCCGCGACGGAACGCCAGTGCGCCGAGCCGGTACGACTCGGCCAGACCATAGGCGTCGGAGCTGTACAGCAGTTTGCGGAACGGGGTGATCTCCAGGGCTTCGGCCAGGATCGCATGGGAGCGGGCCGGGCCGACATGGTGCAGGGTGAGGCCCACGTCCAGGTACACCTGCTCGAAGACGGCCGCCAGATAGGCGGCCTGGCGTTGGTACGGCCAGCAGTGCAGCAGCAGGACCGGGATCGTGCCCTTCGTCAGATGCAGCCAGTCCGTGAGGTGGGTGGGGTCCACCCGGTGCAGGCGGATGTCGTTGTCGCCGAAACCGGTGTGCAACTGGAGCGGGAGCCCCAGGTCGACCGCGGTCCACAGCAGATGCCGTACCAGGACCGGGTCGGCCAGCCGTCCGCCGTCCGCCAGCCACTGGCGGGCCGCCGCGGCGACGAGCGCGTCCGAGGGGCGCGCCGGGTCCAGGTCGAAGCCGGTGCGGTAGGCGGCCACCGACTTCACGGCCACCACGCCCGGACGCCGTACCGCCTCCTCGGCGGCCGTGCGGAACGCGCCGGGGTACGCGTCCGGTTCGACTCCGGCGGCCGCGACCGCCTCGGCCACCGACTCCAGCCGTACGACCTCGTACGCGGCAGCGCCGGCGCCGGCGCTCTGCGCCAACTCCTCGGGTGTGGTGATCGGGTGGGGCGTGTATCCCGTGTCGACGCAGAACGCCTCGGTTGCGGCGGCGGTCAGGAACCGTCGGTTCACCTCGTCCGCGCCCAGCTCCGCACGCCGGGCCAGATAGGCGTCGGCCGGGGCGTGCCGCGGCAGGTCCAGCAGGGGTGCGCAGTGGCGGCGTACGGCGAGGCCGAGCGGGGTGTCGAAGGTGGAGATGCCGGGCCAGGGCTCACCCTCGGTGAGCAGGGACTCGAAGCCGGCGCTGTCCAGGTCGGCGGTGACGATCCCATGGCAGTGATGGTCCACCAGCGGCAGCGCCGCGAGCGCCTCGTGGACCGGCCCTGTGGCGCTCATGTCAGTACTTCCACCGGTACGCCGCGGCCACCTGGTCCTCGTCGAACCCGGCGACCGCTTCGATCTCGCCCTGTCGTACGGCGATCACGGCGTCGGCGAGCACCGGGCCCAGCGCGTCCCGCAGCAGCCGGCTGGCGCGGAACTCCTCGACGGCCTCGGCCAGCGAGGTCGGCAGCCTGCGCACCCCTCGGGCGGCCACGTCCTGCGCACCGAGCTGCGCCGGGTCGCCGGTGATCTCCTCGGGCAGCCGCGCGCCCGACGCCAGTCCGTCCAGACCGGCGGCGATCAGGCAGCCCAGGGCCAGATACGGGTTGGCGGCCAGGTCCACCGGCTTCACCTCCAGGTTGGCTGCCTGGTCGCGGTGGCCCGCCGTGCCGGTGACCACGCGCAGGCCCGCCTCCCGTGTCTCCCGGCCCCATGCCGTGAACACCCCGGCCCACTGCGAGGGTTTGAGCCGCAGATAGCTGGCCGGGCTCGGCGCGGTCACCGCTGTCAGGGCGGGGAGATGGGCGAGGACGCCGCCCGTGAAGGACTCGGCCTCGGTCCGCATGCCGTGGCGGCGGTCACCGCCCGCGTGCAGGTTGACCCCGTCGCGCCAGGCGGAGAGGTGGACATGGCCGCCGTTGCCGACGCCCTGCCCGAGGACCGCCGGGGCGAACGACACCGCGAGGCCGTGGCGCTGCGCCACCGCCCGGATCGTCTGCCGCAACAGCACGCTGCGGTCGGCCGCCGCCACCGGGTCCAGCGCCGCCACCGACAGCTCGAACTGCCCGGCCGCGTACTCCGGATGGAACTGGTCGACCTCCACGCCCTGCCGCGCGAGCGCCGCCAGCAGATCGGCGGCGCAGTCGCTCAACTCGACCTGGCGGGTGGCGCCGTACGCCGGACCCGTGACGGCCGGCACGAACGCGCCGTCGGCACCGGGCGGCCGCCCGAAGGCCCACTCGATCTCGATGCCCGCCTTGAAGGTGAGGCCGTCGCGTTCGGCGGCCTCCCGGACCGTGCGCCGCAGGAAGGTACGGCCGCACCCGGGATGCCGCTCGCCCTCCTGGGTGATCCGGTCGACCGGCGCCCACGCCCAGCCGGGCTGACCGGCGAGCTCCACCAGCTGGTCCAGGTCGGGGTACAGGCGCAGATCGCCGTCCGGGGAGCCGAGGACGTCGGTCGTGACGATGGAGTCGTTCGCCAGGAACGTGTCGAACACCGGCGACATCCCGACGCCCCAGGCCGCCGCCGAGGCCAGCTTCGCCGTCGGGATCGTCTTCACCCGGGCGATGCCCGCCGTGTCGACGTAGGCCAGGACGATCCCGTGCACACCCCGCCCGGCCAGCTCGCCGCTCAGCGCGGTGGCCCGCTCGACGTCACCGGGACGCCCGCCCGGAGCGGGGTCGGCAAGGGTGGTCATACGGTCTCGGTCTCCTCGGCGAACGGGGCCGGCTCGTGCCGGTTCGTTTCGCTTCGTGCGGTCCCTGTCGGCGTCAGGGTTTCACGGCCACCGCGCCGTACTGCGGCACCGCGGCGGGAGAGTCGGGGGCGCGCCACTGCGAGCAGGACACCAGGCCCGGCTCCAGCAGCTCCAGGCCCTCGAAGAAGGCGGCGATGTCCGCGCCGCTGCGGGCGGTGATCGGCGGCGTGGCGTTCTCGTTCCAGAACTTCATCGCCGGGATCTGGCCCTCCCCGCCGAGCTCGGAGTCGAAGGTCGGGTGCGTCAGGACCAGGAGGCTGCCGGAGGGGACGGCGGCCAGGACGCGCCGCACGATCTCGCGGGCCTTGTCGTAGTCCAGGACGAAGTTGAGGATGCCCAGCATCATCACCGCGACCGGCCTGCTGAAGTCCAGGGTCTGCGCGGCCCGTTCGACGATGGCGTCCGGGTCGTGCACATCGGCGTCGATGTAGGCGGTGACGCCCTCGCGGGTGCCGGTCAGCAGCGTGCGGGCGTGCACGAGCACGATCGGGTCGTTGTCGACGTACACGATCCGCGAATCGGGTGCGACGCGCTGGGCGATCTCGTGGGTGTTGTCCGCCGTCGGCAGCCCCGTGCCGATGTCCAGGAACTGCCGTATGCCGCGCTCCTCGGCCACGAAGCGCACGGCGCGGCCGAGGAAGTCGCGGTCCGCGCGCGCGATGTCACGGATGATCGGGAACATCCCGGCGACCTGCTCGCCGACCTGCTGGTCGACCTCGTAGTTGTCCTTGCCGCCGATCCAGTAGTTCCACACGCGCGCGTTGTGCGCCACACCGGTGTTCAGCCTCGCCGACCCGCCCGACGGGGTGTGGCCATCACTCACGACTCGTCCTCTCCTCGCACGAACGACCGAAACCGGTCATCGTCGCCATTGTGCCGCTCCGTTGATCACGCTGTCCGGGGAATCGGCAGAGCAGGTGCGGCCGCCCGCGTGCGTGCGAGGAGAGAGCGGCGGGCGGGCCGGGCTAGTCGAACTCGCCGGGGGTCGGCGCGGGCGTCTTGCCGGCCAGGACGTCGTTCAGGCGCTGTGTGCCGAGCTTCACCGCCTGTTCCACGGAGTCGGGCTGGCCCCCGTCGAGGCCGCCCGCGGTGACGGTGATCGCGTCGGTGCCGACGCGCACGGCGGCGACGTCCTCGGTGAGGGTGGTCGGTTCGCCGTCCGCGGTGCCCTTCATGGTGACCCGCAGGCCGACGCGGTCGTCCCCCTCCTTGGGCAGCGTCGTCTCGATGACCTGGACCGTGCGGTCCCCGCCGCCCTTGCCGGTGACGGTGAACTCGTCGCACTCCTGCGGCAGGGTCTTGAGCCAGGCCAGCGCCTCCTGCGGGTCGGTCCGCTCATAGGCGGCCACCTGGTACAGCAGACGCGAGTCGCCCTGCTGGAAGCCGCGCAGCGCCGAGGCGCCGGACGGCTTGCCCAGCAACTGGTCGGTGTACAGGCCGTCGAGCAGCCGCTGGCAGTCCGCGGCGTCCGTCTTCCCGGTGAGGAAGTCGTCCACGTCGACGTCGCCGATGAGCAGGCTGTCGTGCCAGTTGGCGACGTCCGAGTCCTTCACCTGCGTCCAGTCGTCCTCGATGTCCGCCGCGGTGATCAGCGCGGCGACGGCACCGGCCTCGGTGAGGGTGCCGGTCGGCGAGGCGCTCGTCGTCTGCCGGGCGACCGCACCGGCCTGGGAGACGTCCTCGCCACTGTCGTCCGAGCAGGCCGCGGTGGTCAGCAACGCCCCGACCGCCAGGGCAGAGGAGAGTACACGGACAGGACGGGACGGGCGACGGATCATCTGGGGTGCCTCCTGAGGACGTGACGGGTGTCCCCAGCGCACCACCGGTTCTGACGACCCACCAGCGGCGCCGGACCGTTCGAGTGAGCGCCACCGGAGGACGGTCGAGTCACCCGCCGGGCTGCCCGTACCCGTGCTGCCAGGCCCAGGCCGCGACCTCGACGCGATTGCGGGCGGAGAGCTTCAACTGGACGCTGGACAGGTGCGTCTTGACCGTGGACAGGGAGACGTACAGCTCGGCGGCGATCTCGGCATTCGTACGGCCGAGGGCGACCAGGCGGACGACGTCGAGTTCGCGGTCGGTGAGGGGCTCCACGGGCACGGCGGGCCTCGCCGGGGCGGCGGCGCCGGTCTGCGGGGCGGTGACGTGCTTGAGCAGACGGACCGTCACCGACGGCGAGACCAGCGAGTCGCCGGCCGCGGCGGCCCGGACCGCCTCGGCGAGCAGGGTGGGCCCCGAGTCCTTGAGCAGGAACCCGCAGGCGCCGCCGCGCAGCGCCCCGTACACGTACTCGTCCAGGTCGAAGGTCGTCACCACGACCACCCGCATCGGGTCGGCCACGTCCGGCCCCGCCAGCAGCCGCGTCGCCGCCAGGCCGTCCAGCTTCGGCATCCGGATGTCCAGCAGGCACACGTCCGGGCGCTCCCGCCGGGCCAGCGCCACCGCCTCCTCACCGTCGGCGGCCTCGGCGACCACGGTGATGTCGGGCTGGGCGTCGAGGAAGAAGCGGAAGCCCGTGCGGACCATCTCCTGGTCGTCGGCGATGAGGACGCGGATGGGCGCCCCGGACGGGGAGGGGGTGGTCATGGCTCGATCATGCCTCAAGGGGTACGGGCAGGGCGGTGGTGGAGCCGTACCCCGTCTCAGCGCTCGAACGTCCAGGTGACGCTCCCTGCGTCGGCCCTGGTGACGTGGACGGGGATGCGGACGGTCCCGCCGCCGCTCTTGTGACCGGTGCAGGTGAGGGAGGCTCCGGCCACGGCCTTCAGACCGGTCGGGCAGGTGACGCCGGAGAGCTTGTCGCCGACCCAGGCCAACGGGTGGAACTTGCTCTCGGTGCGGCCCGCGACGACATACGCGGCGAGCGCCTTGTGGCCGCCCACGGATGTCGAGCTGTACTCGTCCAGAGCGCTGGTCGACTCCGTGCCGGAGATCAGACGGGTGCCGAGACCGCCCAGCGCGACCACGGCTGTCGCACCTGAGACGACGCCCACGGCGAACCTGCTGAGCTGCATCGCGAACTCCCGTATGTGCGTGGTGAAGAAGCGCCACCACACTCGCCCGCGCGCCCGGGCACGCGCCTCGGCCGAAAGGCCGGCGCCGGCGGCGAGCCCTCGGCCGATCGGCCGATCCGGCCGTGCGCGCGCTCGCCTACCGTGATCGCCATGAGGTCCGTTTCCCCCCGTGGCTGTGCCCGGGGCTTCGCCGTCGGCGTCCTGATCGCCGCGTGTGTCGTCGACGTGCTCTACGCGGGTTCCGACGGCACGAGCGTCCTGCCGACGGCGAGCCCCGCCTGGCCGACCCTGGCCGTGCTGCTGGTGGGCCTGGCCGCGGTGCTCTGGCCGCAGGGGCGGCGGCCCGCATGGCTCACACCCCAGGTGCGCACCGCGGTCCCGGCCCTCGTCTCGGCCCTGTACTCCCTGGGCTCGCTGGTGACCCAGAAGGCGAACGTCTTCGGCCCCGCCGAGGTCCTGATCCTGCTGTGCCTGCTGTTCCTCGCGGTACGGCACTGCCCGCCGCGCTGGGCCTGGGGCTGCGGCGCCCTCGACGGAGGCGCGCTGCTGCTGTTGTCGCTTCGCCCCCTCGGGCCGTTGGACGCCGCCGTACTGGGCCTGGTGGTGGCCGGCCTGGTCCTGATCGGCGTCGTCGCCGGGCTCGCCGTGTATCTGCGCACCATGGACTACCGGCGGACGCTCGCCGTCAGCGAGACCCGGCGCTCCGAACGGCTCGCCATCGCCGCCGACCTGCACGATTTCGTCGCCCACCATGTCACCGGGATCCTCGTGCAGACGCAGATGGCCCGCATGATGGCGCAGACCCAGCCGCAGGAGCTCGACCCGGTGCTGGCCGGCATCGAACGCGCCGCCACCGAGGCCCTCGCCTCGATGCGCCGCACGGTCGGCGTGCTGCGCGACGCCGGGGACGAGGCGACCGACCGCCGCCCGGTCGGCGACCTGGCGGGCATCGCCGATCTGACGGACGGCTTCGCGAGCCCGGTCCAGCAGATCACCCTGCGCCGCGATCCCGCCGTGTCCGACGTCCTGCCCCACGAGGTGCAGGCCGCCGCCTTCCGGGTCGTGCAGGAGGCGCTCACCAACATCCGCCGGCACGCGGCCGACGCCACGCACATCGAGGTCCGCCTGCGCGGCGCCGCCGGCCGGCTGGAGGTGTCGGTCGCGGACGACGGCCGGGGCGGCACGCAGCTCCCTTCGGCGGCCCACGGCGGCGGCTTCGGCCTCGTCGGCCTGAAGGAGCGGGTCACCGCACTCGGCGGCGAACTGCGCGCCGGGCCTCGCGCCGGCGTGGGCTGGGAGGTGCGGGCCGTGTTCCCGGAGGGGAAGGCCTGACGCCGTCGGTTTCCGGTACCGATACCCTTCGGGCGCCCTGCGCTGTTCAATGAGAGCGAACGGTGTCCGTCCCCGGGACGCCGAGAGGAGCCGTCCCATGCCCCCTGCCGCCGTCCCGCCCGTCGGCGCGCGCATCCGGCAGGCGCGCCTCGCACGCGGGACGAGCCTGCGGGCGCTCGCCCGGGAGATCGGCGTGTCGGCGAGCCTCGTCTCGCAGATCGAGAACGGCAAGAGCCAGCCCTCGGTCAGCACCCTCTACGCCATCACGACCGCCCTCGGCATCTCCGTCGAGGCGCTCTTCGACGCGGGAGAGCCCGTGGTGGCGTCCCCAATGGCGGCAGCCCCCGGCACCGTCCTGCACGCCCTCGCCGCCTTCGCCGCCGATCCCGGCCGCCGCATCGGCCCGCTGGTCACGCCGGACGACCGGGAGGTGCTGGAGCTGGACTCCGGCGTGGTGTGGGAGCGTCTCGGGCACGTTCCCGGCACCCACGTCGACTTCCTTCAGGTGACCTACCGGCCCGGCGGAGCCTCCTCCAGCTCGGGCGGTCTCATGCGCCACGCCGGCACCGAGTACGGGTATCTGACCTCGGGCGAACTGATCCTCACCCTCGGTTTCGACGAATACACGCTGCGCCCGGGCGACGCCGTCTGCTTCGAGTCGACGACCCCGCACCGCTACCGCAACGATGGAGAGGTACCGGCCATCGGTACCTGGTTCGTGTCCACGGACATTGTTCAGTGACACTTGACACCCGTCGGGGACAGTCGTTCACTCCGAAGTGGGGGTGGTCGCCATGGCGATCCGCACATTCGGGCCCAATGCTGTCGACTGGGAAGAGCGCGTCGACCTCGACCGGCTGCGCAGACAGCGGCTGGCCCGCCTGGGCGAGACCCTGGACCGCTCCGAGCTGGGCGCGGTCCTCAGCTTCGACTTCGCCAACATCCGCTACATGACCGCCACGCACATCGGCACCTGGGCGATGGACAAGCTGATCCGCTTCGCCCTGCTGGTGCGCGGCGGCGAACCCGTCGTCTGGGACTTCGGCTCCGCCGCCCGCCACCACCAGCTCTACAACCCGTGGCTCGACTACAGCGACGGCAAGGACGGCCCACCCACCGGCGCCCGCGCAGGCATCTCCACCCTCCGTGGCGCCTTCCACCCGGATGCCGGGATAGCCGAGGACGTCGCCCGGAAGATCGCCACCGAGCTGCGCGAACACGGCCTGGCCGGCGAACCGCTCGGCATCGACGTCACCGAGATGCCGATCCTCACCGCCCTGCGCGCCGAGGGCATCGAGGTCGTCGACGGACAGCAGGTCTTCCTGGAGGCCCGCCGCATCAAGACACCGGACGAGATCTCCCTGCTCACCCAGGCCTGCGCGATGGTGGATGCCGCGTACGAGGAGCTGTACGGCTATCTGCGCCCCGGAGTGCGCGAGAACGAGTGCGTCGGCGTGGTCAGCAAGGTGCTGTACGACCTCGGCAGCGAGTACGTCGAGGGCGTCAACGCGATCTCCGGCGAGCGCTGTTCACCCCACCCGCACGTCTACAGCGACCGCCTGATCCGGCCCGGTGACCCCGCCTTCTTCGACATCCTGCACAGCCACCTCGGCTACCGCACCTGCTACTACCGCACCTTCGCCGTCGGCAGCGCCTCCGGCGCCCAGCGCGACGCCTACGTCCGCTGCCGTGAGTACATGGACCGGGCCATCGCCCTCGTCCGCCCCGGCGCCACCACCGCCGACATCGTGCGGGTCTGGCCGCGCGCCGAGGAGTTCGGCTTCGCCGACGAGACGGCCGCGTTCGCTTTGCAGTACGGCCATGGCGTCGGCCTGTCGATCTGGGAGAAGCCGATCTTCAGCCGACTGGTTTCCCTCGACCACCCGGAAGTCCTCGAAGAGGGCATGGTGTTCGCCCTGGAGACCTACTGGCCGGCCGCCGACGGCTGGTCCGCCGCCCGCATCGAGGAGGAAGTGGTCGTCACCGCCGACGGCTGCGAGGTCATCACCAAGTTCCCGGCGGAGGAACTGCTGGTCGCGGGCCGCAAGTACTGGACGGTGGGCGGCGAGCTCAACACCCGGCGCGAGGCGCAGTCCCACCTCAACACCTCCCACGGCAACGGGACGCGCTGATGGAACCGGCCGAACTCCTCGCCGCCTACGAGCAGATGGCCGTCATCCGCCGTACGGAGAAGGCCGCCCACGACCTGTTCCTCCAGGGCCTGGTCAAGGGCACCACCCACCTCGCCGCCGGACACGAGGCCATCGCCGTCGGCGCGAGCGCCGCCCTGCGCCCCGACGACTACGTCTTCGCCACCTACCGCGGCCACCATCACGCGATGGCCCGGGGCGCCACCCCCGAGGAGTGCCTCGCCGAACTCATGAGCCGGGCAACGGGCCTGTGCAAGGCCAAGGGCGGCTCCATGCACCTGACGAAGGCGTCCACCGGCATGCTCGGCTCCTACGCCATCGTCGGCGCCCACCTCCCGATGGCGGCCGGCGCCGCCTGGTCGGCCAAGCTGCGCGGCACCGACCAGATCGCGGTGGCCTTCTTCGGCGACGGCGCGACCAACATCGGCGCCTTCCACGAGGCGCTCAACCTGGCCGCCGTATGGAAGCTGCCGGTGCTGTTCGTCTGCGAGAACAACCTGTACATGGAGTACACGCCGATCGCCGACGTCACGGCGGTGGCCCGGCCGGCCGCCGACCGGGCGCCCGCGTACGGCATCCCCGGCGAGGTCGTGGACGGCAATGACGTGGTCGCCGTTCAGGAGACGGTGACCCGCCTCGCGGCGCGGGCCCGAGCGGGAGACGGGCCCGCACTGCTGGAGGCGCAGACCTACCGGCACTTCGGGCACAGCCGCGCCGACCCGGGCACCTACCGTCCCGCCGAGGAGGTCGAACGCTGGCTCAAGCACGACCCGCTGGACCTGGCGCGCGGGCGGCTGGTCGGGACGGGGGTGCCCGAGGCGGTGGTCGGTGAGGCGGACGAGCGCGCAATGACCCTCGTGCGGAAGGCAGTTGAGGCCGCCAAGGCCGCCCCGCCGCCCGATCCGGACCAGGCGCTGACCGACGTATGGGCCGACGGAGGTGCGGCGTGGCGGACGTGATCAGCTACCGGGAGGCGGTCGCCGAGGGCATCGCGCGGGAGATGCGGCGCGATGCGTCCGTCGTCTGTCTGGGCGAGGACATCGGCGAGGCCGGTGGCGTGTTCAAGACGACCGTCGGGCTGTTCAAGGAGTTCGGGCCCGAGCGCGTGTGGGACACGCCCATCTCCGAGCAGGCCATCGTGGGGGCCGCCATGGGCGCCGCGATGACCGGGATGCGGCCGGTCGCCGAGATCATGTTCTCCGACTTCCTGGCCTGCTGCTGGGACTACCTCGCCAACGAGATCCCCAAGGTCCGGTACATGACGGGCGGTCAGGTCACCGTTCCGCTGGTCGTGCGCACCGCCAACGGCGGCGGGCTCGGCTTCGGCGCCCAGCACTCCCAGGCCACCGAGAACTGGGCGCTCACCGTGCCCGGACTGAAGATCGCCGCACCGGCGACCCCCGCCGACGTGATCGGCATGATGGCGGCGGCGATCCGCAGCGACGACCCGGTCGTCTTCTTCGAGCACAAGGGGCTCCTCGCCGCCAAGGGCACACCCGCGCCGCCGGACCACCTCGTCGAGCTGGGCCGCGCCGCCGTCGTCCGGGAGGGCGCCGACGTCACGCTCGTCGCGCTCGCCTCGATGGTGCCGGTCGCGCTGAAGGCAGCCGAGCTGCTGTCCGGCGAGGGCATCGACGCCGAGGTCGTCGACCTGCGCTGCCTGGTGCCGCTGGATGTCACCACCGTGCTCGCCTCGCTCGGGCGGACCTCGCGGCTCGTCACCGTCGAGGAGAACCCGTACCAGGGCGGCTGGGGCGCGACGCTCGTCTCGGTCGTCGCGGACGAGGGGTTTTCTCTGCTGGACGCGCCGGTCAGGCGGGTGGCGGGGGAGTGCGTCCCGCTGCCGTTCGCCGACGTGCTGGAGGAGCGGGTGATCCCCACCGTCGACAAGGTCGTGGCGGCCGTACGAGGCCTCGCCGCTTACTGAACATCCCATGGGAGGAAGGGCGATGAGCAATCGGATACTCCTGCGAGGCGGTCACGTACTGTCGATGGACCCCGACGTCGGGGACCTGCCCCAGGGGGACGTCCTCATCGAGGACGGAAAGATCGTGGCGGTGCAGCGGGAGATCAGCGCCGACGCGGAAGCGCTCGACATGACCGGCCGGATCGTGATCCCCGGCTTCGTGGACACCCACCGCCACACCTGGGAGGCGTCCATCCGCAATGTCGCCCCGGACGCCACCTTGGACGACTACTTCGTCGACATCCTCGACACCTTCGCCCCGCTGTACACCCCCGAGGACGTGTACGCGGCCAACCTCGCGGGCTCGCTGGAGTGTCTGAACGCCGGCATCACCACGCTCGTCGACTGGTCCCACATCAACAACACGCCCGCCCATCCGGACGCCGCGATCCAGGCCCTCAAGGAGACCGGGATCCGCGCCCAGTACGCGTACGGCAGCGCCAACACCTCCCTCGCCGACTACTGGTTCGAGAGCAGGATCGCGATACCCGGCGACGACGTCCGGCGCATCCGTGAGACGCACTTCGCCTCCGACGACGGGCTGCTCACGATGGCGCTCGCCACGCGCGGCCCCGGCTTCTGCGTCAACGACGTCGTCACCGCCGAGTGGGCGCTCGCCCGCGAGCTGGACATCCCGATCACCGTTCATGTGGCGATGGGCCGCCTCGCGGGCCGCTTCGGGATGGTCAGGCAACTGAGCGACCTGGGGCTCCTCGGTCCCGACACCACCTACATCCACTGCTGCTACCTCCACGAGGACGAGTGGCAGATGGTCGCCGACAGCGGCGGTACGGTCTCGATCGCGCCGCAGGTCGAGGTGCAGATGGGGCACGGCTGGCCGCCCGTGATGAAGGCCGTCGAGTACGGGCTGCGGCCATCCCTGAGCATCGACGTCGTCACCACCGTGCCCGGCGACATGTTCACCCAGATCCGCGCGGCCTTCGGAGCCGAGCGCGCCCGCGTCAACGCCGACTGCTGGAAGGCCAACATGCCGGTCCCCGACAGCATGTTGACGGCACGTCAGTTGCTGGAGATGGCGACACGCAACGGCGCCCACGTCGCCGGCCTCGAACACCGCACCGGCTCCCTCACACCCGGGAAGCGCGCCGACGTCGTCGCCATCGACGCCACCGCCCTGAACGTCGCCCCGGTGCACGACGCGGCCGCCGCGGTGACCCTGTCGGCGGACGTCTCCAACGTCGACACGGTCATCGTCGACGGAGTGGTCCACAAGCGCGACGGCCGGCTCGTCGCCGATGTCGACCGGGCCCGGCGGCTGGTCCAGGAGTCCTGCGACCGGCTCCTGGCCGCGAAGGAGGCGAAGAGCGCGGCATGACCCGACACCTGGTGCGCCTCGCCGCAGACCTTCAGGAGCCGCCCTACAGTGAACTCGGGTACGGGCGGCGGGAGTTGGTGGGCGAGGAGGACGGCAGCGTGCACACCGGCTTCGGCCTGTGCGGGATACGGCCCGACGGCCGGGTCGCCGCCCATGTGCACTCCTACGAGGAGAGTTTCCACGTGCTCGACGGGGGCGTGGTCCTCGACGTGCCCGAGGGCTCGTACCTCCTCGAAGAGGGCGACTACGGCCTCCTCCCGACCGGCGTACCGCACGCCTGGCGCGGCGCCGGGGACACCGGCGGGCGCTGGGCCGACATGCTCGCCCCGGTGCCGCGGGCCCGCTACGGCCACGACACCCAGGCCGTCCCCGCGCTGCCGGAGCGCGACCCCGTCCGCGTCGACGTCCGCGACCCGCGCACCCGGTCCCTCGGCCACTTCGAGCCCGCGCAGATGGACCCCGGCAAACAGTCTCAGGACCTGCTCGCGGTGTCGGCGAGCATGCGGACCGCGCTGCTCGTGTACAGCGGGATCACGGTGAAGACGATGGTCGACAGCGATCTCGGCGCGGTCGCCTCGACGATGTTCATGGTGCAGTACGCGCCGGACGGGGTGGCCGGCACGCACGACCATCCCTTCGAGGAGACGTACCTGTTCCTGGAGGGGGTCGTGGACGCCACCTTCGACGGTGAGCGGTACCGGCTGGGCCCGGGTGACGTGGCGTGGGCGGGCGCCGGCTGTGTGCACGGGTTCTCCAACGCGGGGGAGGGGCCGCTGCGTTGGCTGGAGACACAGGCACCGCAGCCGCCGTCGCGGCACTCGTACCGGTTCACGCGGGACTGGGAGTACCTGAGGGAGGCCCTGGGCCGATGAGCAGTGTCCTTGTCGTGGGCGGTACGTCCGGGATCGGCCGCGCGTTCGCCCGCTTGCGCGCGGGGCGGGGCGACGAGGTGGTCGTCACCGGCCGGGACGCCCACCGTGCCGGCACGGTGGCCAAGGAGATCGGGGCCGGCCAGGGCTTCGCCCTCGACCTGTCCCGGCCGCGGGAGATCGCCGCCGCGCTGGCCGGGGTCGGGCGCGTGGACCACCTGGTGATCGCGGGCATCTCGCGTGACGAGAACCGTGTCGCCACGTACGACATCGAAGCCGCTCTGCGTCTCGTCACGCTCAAACTCGTCGGCTACACCGAGGTCGTGCACGCCCTCGGCCCACGGCTGCACGAGGACAGCGCGATCGTGCTGTTCGGCGGTCAGGCCAAGGAGCGGC
Organism: Streptomyces sp. UW30; assembly: GCF_008042075.1. Taxonomy (GTDB): domain Bacteria; phylum Actinomycetota; class Actinomycetes; order Streptomycetales; family Streptomycetaceae; genus Streptomyces. The sequence continues at coordinate 241,159 of NZ_RDBN01000001.1, forward strand.
CCTATGTGGGGGCGACGACGGTGGCGACCGTCAACGCGGGCGTGCGCGGTCTGGTGAACACCCTTGCCGTGGAACTGGCGCCGGTGCGGGTCAACGCCGTGCATCCCGGGGTCGTGGGGGACAGCCCGCACTGGCGGGACAAGCCCGAGGAGGTGCTGGCGGGGTTGCGTGCCAGAACGCCCACGGGGCGGCTGGCCACGATGGCCGACGTCGTGGAGGCGGTCGACTTCCTGCTCCGCAACCGGTCGGTCAACGCGGTCGAACTCGCCGTGGACGGAGGGTGGTTGCTGGGCTGAGCCGCTCGTCGAGCGGGGTGCGGGCTCGGGCGCGGGTCAGCGCTTGAGGCCGACCGCTCCGTACAGGGACACGGGCTCGCCGCGCTCCCCGTCCTCGCTCTCGCCGGGCCGCCAGTCCGACAGGGAGACGATGCCCGGCTCCAGCAGCTCGAGTCCCTTGAAAAGACGACCCATTTCGGCGTGCGAGCGGGCCACGAGCGTCACCCCGCTCGCCTTGTAGGCCGCGATACCCCGATGGACGTTCTCCGGTTCGAAGTCGGCGGTCATCGCCGACAGGACCAGGCAACTGCCCGGCGCCAGCGCGCCGACCAGCGTGTCCACGAGTTCATGGGCGCCGTCGTCGTCCGCGATGAAGTGCAGCAGCGCGACCAGCGACAGGGCGACCGGCCGGCCGAAGTCGAGCGCGGAGGCGGCCTGTTCGAGGATCCGCTCCGGTTCCCGCGCGTCGGCCTGCACATACTCGGTCACACCCTCAGGGGTTCCGCGCAGCAGGGCGTCAGCGTGCGCGAGGACGATCGGGTCGTTGTCGACGTACACCACCCGTGCGTGCGGGACGACGGACTGGGCGATCTGGTGCAGGTTCGGCTCGGTCGGGATGCCGGAGCCGATGTCCAGGAACTGGCTGATTCCCGTTTCCTGGACGATCGCCCGCGTGGCCCGTTCCATGAAGCGGCGGTTGGCGCGCGCGTGCCGTGGAGCGTCGCCCTGCATCGCGGTGATCCGCCGGCCGAGTTCCTCGTCGACGGGGTAGTTGTCCTTGCCGCCGAGGAACCAGTCGTAGACCCGGGCCGGATGCGGCCTGCTCGTGTCGATCCTCGATATGGCCGGCTCGGACCCGGTCACACGAATCTCCCTGCGCTCGACGACGGTGTGTCCGAGCAGTCTGTCACGATCATGAGGCCCGACGGAGGCTGTCTTCGGCCACCTCGTCGGTCAACAGCTCGCTCCCGTCGTCGAGTTGGGTGGCTCCAAGACCAGCGATACGACGCGCGGGTCGTCGCTCATGGCCTCAGCGGATCATGGCCGATCGTCATCAGCTGATGCCGCCTGCGCGTCTGCTCCGGCTCGGGTTCGTTCTCCAGGTCCGGTTCCTCGGTCACGGTGTCCACGACGTCGTACATCACCTGGATGTCGTCGTCCGTGAGGTCCATGCGCCGCTTCTGGAGGATCGCGAGGACATGCTGCCCGGTCGGCGGGCCGGCCCGGTCCGGCAGCGGCTCGCTCTCCTCCTCCGCGTCCCTGACCCGCAGCCAGCCTGCCAGCTCCTGGGAGGTCATGTTCACCACGCGGTGGAAGTCCTCCCACAGCGCGTCGAGTTCGAGGGCGTCGGTCACGGTGTGCCCCTTGTCTCCGGGTAAGGCTGTCGGCGTGCGGCGCGTGGTGTCACTCGGCGCGCGGCCAGTTCTCGGCGTCGAACATCCACCGCTGCTTCTCCAGCTCGCTCGTGATGCCGATCAGCAGGTCCTGGGTCACCGGGTCCGGCTCGGCGGTGGCGGTGATGCGGGCGCGCAGCCGCTCGATGGCTCCCGCCAGGGTGTCCACGACCAGCTGGACGACCTCCGTGTCGCGCACCCAGCCTTCCTTCGGGCCGGGCAGCGTGTAGGCCGCGGCGATCGTCTCCGGCCGGCCGTCGGGCGGCAGGCCGAGCGCCGCGCAGCGTTCGGCGACCGTGTCCGCGTACGTGCGTGCCGTCGAGACCACCTCGTCGAGCTGGAGATGGATCGACCGGAAGCGCGGGCCCACGATGTTCCAGTGCGCCTGCTTCCCGATCAGCGAGATTCCGAGAAGATCGACGAGCGTGCTCTGCAGGGCGTCCCCGGCGACTCGGCGAGCCGGTTCGGGCAGGGTGCTGTTGACCACAGGCATTCCGGGCTCCTCCTTCTGGCGTGATCCAGGCCGACATGGAGCGTGCGGCGCCCACCACTGAGGTCACTGCGACCACTCCATGCCGGCGCGGGTGCCCAGGCCGAACCGGTGCAAACGCGACGTGTCTCAGGGTGCGAACACACCGTCCAGGAAGTGGATCAGGTCCGCGAAGACCTGCTCCTTGTTCGTCTCGTGGAACACCTCGTGCCGGGCCCCGGCGTAGACACGCTCGGTCGCGTCGTTCCCGCGCAGCTCCTCGATCCCGACGCGGCTCCCGGCGAGCGGGACGAGCCGGTCGTCGTCGCCGTGCAGCCACAGCAGCGGCAGGCGCCCGATGCCACCGCTCTTGGACACGGTGTCCAGCATCCGCACGAACGCCTCCACCGTCGGCCGCTTCATCGGCCCGTGCCAGACCAGCGGATCCCTCGTGTACGCGACGCCCACCTCCGGATCGCGCGAGAGGGCGGCCGGGCTGATGGGGGTGTCGGGGATCTCGGCGTGGGAGAGCAGCCGCCGGGGCAGCTCCCAGTCGCCGATCACGGGCCCGGACAGCACCAGGGCGGCCAGCTCGTCGCCGTACAGCTGCGCGTACCGTGCCGCCACCAGTGCGCCCATCGAGTGCCCGACCAGGACGACCGGTACATCCGGATGCGCGGCCCGGGCCAGAGCGGCGACGGCGTGCACATCGGCGACCACGTCCTCGAAGTCCTCGATCACCACACGCTCGCCCGCCGACCTCCCGTGACCGACGTGATCCGGCCCGAACACGGCCGCGCCATGCCTGGCCAGCACGTCCGCCACCTCGGCGTATCGGCCCACGTGCTCGCCGTAGCCGTGGAGCACGAGCGCGACGTGCCGAGGCCGAGGATTCGGCCATTCGCGTACGGCGATCGATCCCCGGCTTCCGTCGAGGGCATGCTCGCGGGTGTCGGCCATTGGTCCTCCGGCTGCGTTCGGCTGCTTCCGGCTCCGTCGCTGAAGCTTCCCGGGGATCTTCCCAGGGTGCCGCAGGTCGGTCTATAGTCAAAAACTAGCGGTGCTAATTAACAGGGTGCCGATCCATACTGCCCGGTCAGGAGTCCTGTCGTGCGTCCCGTCCACTTCGCGGCCGCCCGCCGCACCCCCATCGGCAAACTGCGCGGAGCACTGTCGTCCGTACGGCCCGACGATCTCGCCGCGACCGTGATCAGGGGCCTCGTCGCCGACGTCCCCGCACTCGATCCGGCGCGCATCGACGACGTCTACTGGGGCGCAGCCAACCAGGCCGGCGAGGACAACCGCAACGTCGCCCGGATGGCCGCGCTGCTCGCCGGCCTCCCGGAGTCCGTGCCGGGCGCCACGGTCAACCGCCTGTGCGCCTCCGGCCTGGAGGCGGTGACGACGGCCGCCCGCACCATCGCGGCCGGCGAGGCCGACATCGTGCTCGCCGGCGGCTCCGAGTCCATGAGCCGCGCCCCCTTCGTCCTGCCCCGCAAGGCCCTGGCCCGTGCCGACTGGACGATCGCCGACGTCCAGGAGGCCGAGTTCAACGAGGCGTTCGCCGCCCAGGCGCTCGCGTGCGTGGACCAGCTCGGGATCGACCCCGTCCGCCGCATCCGGTGCAGCAGCGTCGTGAGGATCCGTGCGCCCGAGCAACCCAGCGGATGGCCCAGCGCGATGGCGCCGCCACTGGCGTTCACCAGGTCGGGGTCGATCCCGAGCTGGTCCACGCACGCGAGCGCCTGGGCGGCGAACGCCTCGTTGAACTCGGCCTCCTGGACGTCGGCGATCGTCCAGTCGGCACGGGCCAGGGCCTTGCGGGTGGCGGGGACCGGGCCGATGCCCATCACGTCGGGATGGACGCCCGCGGAGGCGCCCGCGACGTAGCGGCCGAGGGACTCCAGGCCCAGTTCGTTCAGGGCCTCCTCGCTGACCAGGAGCAGGCCGGCGGCGCCGTCGTTCATCGGAGAGGCGTTGCCCGCGGTGACCGTGCCGCCCTCCCGGAAGACGGCCTTCAGCCGGGACAGCTTCTCGTACGAGGTGTCCTCGCGGATGCACTCGTCGCTGTCGACCAGCACGCCGTCCGGGCGCGTCACCGGCAGGAGTTCGTCGTCGAAGTGGCCGTTCTTGCGGGCCTCGGCGGCCCGTTGGTGGCTGCGCAGCGCGAACTCGTCCTGTCGCTCGCGCGGGACGCCGTAGCGCCCGGCGACCTCCTCGGCCGTCTCGCCCATGGACAGCAGGCCGTGGAGTTCCTTCATCGCCGGGTTGACCAGGCGCCAGCCCAGCCGGGTGTCGTAGGTCTCGATGCGGTGGGGCAGGGCAGCGCGGTGCTGGTGGAGCGGCACTAGCAATCTCCCAACTGGCGAGACGGTCATTACCAGTCCTGTTGTCTGCACATACCATCGGTCTCCGCATGGACACGATGACGCTTTGGCACATAACAGGCTGGGAGTTCGCCGCGCTCGCCTTCGCGGCCCTGCTCGTCGGCTTCTCGAAGACGGCCGTGAGCGGGGCCAACACGGTCAGCCTGGCGGTCTTCGCCGCCGTACTGCCCGCCCGCGCCTCCACCGGCATCCTGCTGCCGATCCTGATCGCCGGCGACGTGCTCGCCGTGCTCACCTACCGGCGGCACGCCCACTGGCCCACCCTGTGGCGGCTGTTCCCCGCGGTCGCCGCCGGCGTGGTCTTCGGCACGCTGTTCCTGGTGTGGGCGGACGACGAGATCGTGCGTACGTCGATCGGCGCGATCCTGCTGCTGATGGCGGGCGTGACGGTCTGGCGCCGCCGTACGGCGGACAGGGAGGCCGGGCCGGACTCCGTCACCACCCGGGCCGGCCGGGTCAAGGCCCGCTCGTACGGCGTCCTCGGCGGCTTCACCACGATGGTCGCCAACGCGGGCGGCCCCGTGATGTCGATGTACCTGTTGTCGGCCGGCTTCCGAAAGCTCGGCTTCCTGGGAACCTCCGCCTTCTTCTTCCTGATCGTCAACGTCTCCAAGGTGCCCTTCAGCGCCGGACTCGGCCTGATCGACGGCTCCTCGCTGCTGCTCGACGCCGCGCTGGTGATCTTCGTCGTGCCCGGCGCGGTGCTCGGCAAATGGGCCGTGGACCGCATCAACCAGCGGCTGTTCGAGCAGCTCGTGATCGCGGCGACGGTCGTGGGCGGCCTACAGCTGCTGCTGCGCTGAGCCCCGCAGCTCCCTCAGCAGGGCGGGCAGATCGGCGAACGAGTCGATCACATGGTCCGGCGTACCGCTCGCGTCCCGATGCGTCTGCGGCAGATACTTCCCGGTCCGCACCAGCACACCCGTGACACCGGCCCGCTGCGCCGCCAGCACGTCCGACTCGATGTCGTCCCCCACCATCACCGCCTCGTCCGCACCGACCCCGACATGCGCCAGCGCCGCCGCGAAGAACGCGGCCGACGGCTTCCCCGTGATCTCCGCCTCGACCCGCGCGGCCTTCTCCAGCCCGGCCAGGAAAGCGCCGGTGTCCAGCCGCAGCCCCCGGTCCGTACGCCAGTACAGATTCCGGTGCATGGCCACCAGCCGCGCCCCGCGCTGGAGATACCCGAAGGCCCGGTCGAGCGCCGCGTACCCGAACTCGGGCCCGGCACCGCCGACAACCACGACGTCCGGCGCGCTCTCCCCTCCCTCGTCCTCGCCGACGAGGGTGACTCCACCCAGATCCTCCGCGATGTCCCCGCTGTTCAGCAGCACACAGCGCGCACCCGGGAAGTGCTCGGCGAGATGGGCGGCGGTGACGGCGGGCGCCGTCAGGATGTCGTCGGCGGACACCGGGAACCCGGCGTCCGCAAGGGTGTGCGCGATCGACGCCCGTGTCCGCGAGGTCGTGTTGGTGACCAGCGCGACACGCAGCCCGGCCGCGCGGATCTCCCGCAACGCCTCGACCGTCCCGGGCAGCGGCTGCCACGAGACGGTGAGGACCCCGTCGATGTCGATGAGAACGGCCCGTACGGATCCCATGCCAGGACGATAGCGAGCGCCCCGGCCGACCCCGCTCAGGGAGCGATACCGACACCCTCGATGTCGCTCCACGCCCGCTCCTGACCGGCCGTCATGGCCGGCCACCGCAGCCCGCCCGGTCGCGGCTCGACGCGCGAGGCGTACGGCTGCGGACGGAAGGCGGGGTCGTAGAGGCAGCCCGTGCCGTACGTCTCGTCGAACGCGCCGCACGACGCCGCGACCGACTTCGGCGTGGGCTTCTTCCCCTTGCGCACCCAGGTGTCGAGGGCGGCGATGGACGTGGCGTACTCGGCGTCGCTCAGCTCACTGTGCTCGTGCTCCCGGGTGAACGTCTGCACCAGGTGACCGTCGCGCCGGGCCCCTTGGAGCGTGGCCCGGTAGGCCGCCTCGTGCTCCACGAACGCCGTCGGGTCGTCGATGGCGTGCAGCGTCAGCACCGGAATCGAGACCTTTCCGGTGAGATCGCTGTCGTAGGACAGATCCCGTACGGCCGTGGGGTCGGGGGCGAACCGTTCGACACCGGCGTTGAGCGCCTCGTCGTCATGCGACCCGGAGTAGCGAACGCCCTGGTTGCCGAAGGGGTTTCGGTCCCCGAGGCGCTCGTGCACGATGTCGCGGAACGTGAAGGTCGCGAACCGCAGATGCGACTCCAGGGTGCGCTCGGGGATCCGCGTGACCGCGAGGATGTCGTCGAGGTTGCGCTGCTGGAGCGCGGTCCGCTCCTGCGGCTGCGACGCGTATCCGGTGCACTCCTGGAGCCGGGCGCGCAGCCCGGCCGACGTCATGGTCGAGCCGGCGCGCAGCCCCTGCCACAGCGGGTACTGCGGCTCGCTCGGGCGGGGGTGGTTCCCGCAGTAGTACTGGTAGACGACGCGCAGGTCGACGCGGTAGTCGTAGCCGCGCGAGCCGCCACCCAGGACTCCGTTGGTGAGCAGCGCCCCGTCGTACGCGCCCTTCTGGCTGCCATAGGTTTCCACGACCTTCGCGGCGACGTTCCCGCCCCACGACTGGCCGTGCACATACGTCCGTCGCGGCTTGCCGAACTCCTCGACGAACAGCCGGCGCACGCTCTCCGTGTCGGCGGCGGCCATCCGCGTCCCGTAGCCGCCCCGGCGGTAGGACGAACCCGCCCAGGCGTAGCCCTCCTTCACCATCACCGACCAGCGGCCCAGGTCGTCGAGGCTGCGGGCGGGGTCGGACTCCGCGCCGAGGTCGGGGCCGCCGTGGGCGTGCACGACGAGGGACCGGTTCCACTCGTGGGGTATGGCGATCGCGTAGTAGGCGCCGTTCGCGTCCTGGCCGGTGTAGCAGTCGGCCTTGTCGACGATGGCCTCCGGGCACTGCGCGGAGGCCGGTTCCGCGCTGTCGCCCCGGGCGTTCGAGGCGCCGACGAGGATGCCGACGGCGAGGGCACCGGCCAGCACGGCGGCCAGCGTCGTACGCCGCTGTGCCGATGACGGAACAGACCTGCGGATCACTGCGTGCGTTCTCGTCCAGTCCAAGACGCTGCTCCTCGTTCTCGTCGGCACGTCTTCGAGCCGTGCGCCGTGATGCTAGGGAGCGACGGGGCGAGGAACCACGGTCTGCTCGTTTGTGTTCATAGTGTTCGCAGGGTCGAACAGGCACGGCCAGCGGGTGCGGGCTCCCGCGGGCACCGGAACTGACGGGTCCGGGCAGGGAACATGCCCGTGCGGGCACCGGCCTTCGGGGAACGACAGTCCCGGCGAGCACCCGACCTCCGAGTCCCGCGCCCCCGCCGCACCTCGTACGCTCGCCCCATGTCCCCCCGCCACATCCTGATCCTCGGCGGCACCACCGAGGCCCGCGAACTCGCCGCCGCGCTCGCGGCGCATCCCGGCGTCCGTGTCACCACCTCGCTCGCGGGGCGTGTGTCACGGCCGGGCGCGGTCGAGGGGGAGGTGCGCGTCGGGGGCTTCGGCGGCGCGGAGGGCCTGGCGGACTGGCTGCGCGCCGAGCACGTCGACTTCCTCGTCGACGCCACGCACCCCTTCGCCGAGTCGATCACGGCGAACGCGGTCCGCGCCGCGAGGTCGACCGCCGTCCCGGCGGTGGTCCTGCGCCGCCCCGGCTGGCACGCCGGCCCCGGCGACCGCTGGCACGACGCGGGATCCCTCGACGAGGCCGCCGCTCTGCTGCCGGGCCTCGGACACCGCGTGCTCCTGACCACCGGCCGCCTGGGCCTCGCGGCCTTCGCCCACCTGACGGACCTGCACTTCGTCGTACGCTCCGTCGAACCACCCGAGCCGCCCATGCCCCCGCACACCGAGGTGCTCCTGGCCCGCGGCCCCTTCACCCCGGCCGCCGAATCGGCCCTGCTGCGGGAGCACCGCATCGACGTCCTGGTGACCAAGGACAGCGGCGCACACGCCACCTCCGCCAAACTCACGGCCGCCCGCTTCCGGGCCCTCCCGGTCGTGCTCGTACGCCGCCCCCCACTGCCGGACGGAGCGGACGCGGTGCCGGATACGGCGGGGGTGCTGGAGCGACTCGGCCTCACCGCGGGGTGACCGAGGCGCGGAGGCGGTGATGGCCCGCAGCAGTGGCAGGCCCGCACGACGCCATGCCTCGTCTCGGTCGTCGTGAGCGAGTGCCTCACAGCGCGGGCAGCGCACCAGGATCGAGTCGCTGAACTCGTAGACCGTGGTGAGGGGATCGCCCAATCGCACCGGCGCGGCAGACATGCCGCGAGTATCACGGAGGGCCGTCACCGGCCGCACCCGGATTCTCAGCGGGACTTGCTCAACGCCGGCTCCTGTACGCGGCCGGTGAGGCCCGCGTCGAGGTCCTCCACCAGGAGGCGCTTGGCGATGGTGTGGACGGCGGCGCGCAGGTCCGTGCCCGGGGGGCGGCCGATGTCGTCCTGGAGGCGTTCCTCCAGCCAGGTCGCCCAGGCGGTGCCGATGATCCGGGCCTCTCGGGCGCCCGCGGGAGTGTGGGAGAGGAGGGAGCCGCCGTCGCGGGTCAGGTAGCCCTCGTCGACCATGCGGTCGAAGACGGGGAGCAGTACCTCGGGAGGCAGGTGGCGGCGGGCCGCGATCAGGTTCAGGCTCGCGTGGCCGACGAGGATCGTCAGGATCTCGACCTGCATCACCGCCCAGGCGCCGGCCACGTCGAGGCGGGTTTCGGAGGCCCCGATGATCCGGCGGGCGGTGTCGGGGCTCATGCCGCCGATGATCTGCCCGACGGACGTCTCCAGCACCCGCTGGGCATTGGGGTCGTGCGGGGACGCGAACCCGTCGCCCAGGTCGGTGGACGCCATGCGCGCACTGTCGCGCAGCGGCACCTGCTTGAGGAACAGCGCGATGACGAAGCCGAGAGCCGCGACCGGCACCGCCCAGAGGAACACGGTCTGGATCGTGTCGGCGTACGCGTCGACGATCGGCGCGGCGACCGCCGGCGGCAGCCCGTTCAGGCCCTCGGGGCTGGTCGCGGCCCTGCTGATGGCGGCCGGATCGAGCCCGGAGCCCGTTCTCGCGGCGGCCTCGACCCCGTCGGCGAGGCTGGGCGTGAGCGTGTTCGTGTAGATCGTGCCGAAGACGGCCGTGCCGAACGAGCTGCCCAGCGTCCGGAAGAACGTGACGCCGGAGGTCGCGGTGCCGAGGTCGGCGTAGTCGACGGTGTTCTGCACAGCGATCGTCAGGACCTGCATACACAGCCCGATACCGGTGCCGAGCACGAACATGTACAGCGATTCCAGCCAGGCACCGGTCGACGGCCCCATGAGCGACATCAGGAACAGCCCGACGCCCATCACCAGGGAGCCGACGATCGGGAAGATCCGGTACTTCCCGGTCTTGCTGACCACGTTGCCGCTGAACACGGACGCGATGAGCAGCCCGGCCACCATCGGCAGCGTCCGCACACCGGAGACGGTGGCCGAGTCACCGTCGACGTACTGGAGATACGTCGGCAGATACGTCAGCGCGCCGAGCATCGCGAAGCCGACGATGAAGCTGAGGACGGAGCACACCGAGAAGACCGGGTTGCCGAACAGCCGCATGGGCAGCATCGGCTCCGCCGCCCGCGTCTCCGCCCAGCAGAACAGACCCAGCGCGACCGCACCCCCGACGAACAGCGCGATGATGACGCCGGAGCCCCACGCGTACTCATTGCCGCCCCAGCTCGTCGCCAGGATCAGCGCGCTGGCCCCGACCGCGACGAGCCCGATGCCCAGGTAGTCGATGATCGGCCGGGAGGCCGACTTGACCACCGGGATGGTCCGGGCGGCCGCGATGACGACGACGATCGCGATCGGGACGTTGACGTAGAAGGCCCAGCGCCAGGTGAGATGGTCGGTGAACAGCCCGCCGAGCAGCGGTCCGATCACCGTCGCCACGCCGAACACCGCACCGATCGCGCCCTGGTACTTGCCGCGCTCGCGCAGCGGGATGACGTCCGCGATCAGCGCCATCGCCGTCACCATCAGCCCGCCGGCCCCGACCCCCTGCATCGCCCGCCAGAGGATCAGCAGCGTCATGTTCGAGGCCAGACCGCACAGGAACGAGCCCGTGATGAACACGATCGCCGAGACCTGGAAGACCAGCTTCCGGCCGAACTGGTCGCCGAACTTGCCGACCAGGGCCGTCGCCACGGTCTCCGCGAGCAGATACGACGTGACGACCCAGGACATGTGCTCGGCCCCGCCGAGATCCGACACGATCGTCGGCAGAGCGGTGCCCACGATCGTCTGGTCGAGGGCCGCCAGGAGCATCCCCAGCATGATCGTCACGAAGACGACGTTCCGGCGGCGCTTGTCCAGCACGGGTGGCTGGGAGGCGGCTGGCGGGGTGGATTCCGCGGCGAGCGTCACGGGGCCACGATCACAGCGGCCGGCCCGCGACGCATGCGGGACGGGTCCGCTCGGGTGCCGTCGGGGCCGCCCGCGCCGGGCGGCCCCGTGCAGCGCGGCCTCGGGTTCCCCTACTGCTCCTTCTACTGCTCCTTCGGGTTCCGGCGCAGCAGATACGTGTCCATGATCCAGCCCTTGCGCTCCCGCGCCTCGGCGCGCAGCCGCTCGATGCGGGGCGCGGCCTCGGCGATCGGGCCGGAGGCGAGGATCTCGTCAGGGGTGCCGATGTAGGCGCCCCAGTAGATCTCGATGTCCTGCTCGGCGTACTGCCGGAAGGTCTGGTGGGCGTCGAGCATCACGACCACGTCGTCCACGCCGTCCGGGAAGCCCTCGGCCAGCCGCCGCCCCGTGGTGATCTGCACCGGCCGGGCGACCCGGTTGAGCCCCGTCCGATGCCGGGCGACCAGCGCGGAGACGCTGCTGATGCCGGGCACGACGTCGTACTCGAAGTCGACGGCGCCCTTGTCCAGCACCTCCTGAAGGATCCCGAGCGTGCTGTCGTACAGCGCGGGATCACCCCACACCAGGAACGCGCCGGTCTCGTCCTCGCCCAGCTCCTCCGCGATCAGCCGCTCGTAGATCCCGGCGCGCGCACTGCGCCAGTCCCCGACGGCGGGGGAGTAGGAAGAGCCCCCGGCCGACCGGTCCCGCTCCGGGTCCCGCGCCTCGACGACCCGGTACGTCCCCTCCGGTATATGCGCGTCGAGCATGTCCCGGCGCAGCCGCGTCAGGTCCGCCTTCACCTCGCCCTTTTCGAGGATGAAGAACACGTCCGTACTCCGCAGCGCCCTGACCGCCTGAAGCGTCAGCTGCTCGGGGTCGCCCGCCCCGATCCCGATGACATGAATCTTTCGCACGCCCCGAGTCTGCCGCACGCCACTGACAACGCGACCACCGAGTCCACGTAGCCCGCGCCGGCCTGCGGAAACCGGCCGTGCACCGACGGCTCCCTACGCCCGCCCCCCTCCACGGCCCCGGCCCCGCGCCGCAGCAGCCTCGCGCCACCCGTCACATTCCCGCGCGCCGAGTGCGTGAGCCCCACCGCCAGCTGTGCCAGCCCGCGCCACAGAGCCCGCTCCTCCTGCGGCCCCGTCTTCCACGCGTCCTCGAAGACCTCGTGGGCATGGAACGGCTTCCCCGCGTCCAGCAGCTCCTGTGCCTGGACGACGGTCTCCTGCGGCGTGCGGACGACGCCCTCGGGCTGGCGGGCGACGCCGTCCGCGCCGTACGGCAGAGGACGCCCGAGGCCGTCCCGGGGCCGGGCGCTGCGTGCTCGACCTTCGCTGTCCCGGTCCCGTGCCGCCGTCTGCCGTCCTGACGATGTGCTCCCCATACCCCCGATTGTGCATCGCCCCGTCCCGGCGCGGACGGACGCCCGCTTCGGCCCTGCCGTCGACGTGAGGTAAAGTTCTCTTCGCGTGATCACGCGGTTCACCGCGTGAGAGGCACCGGGACGTGGCGCAGCTTGGTAGCGCACTTGACTGGGGGTCAAGGGGTCGCAGGTTCAAATCCTGTCGTCCCGACGGTGCGAAGGGTCTTCGCGGGCAGCAGCTCGCGAAGGCCCTTTTTTTGCACCGCTCGACCACCTGGGCCCGCCCGCGACACCGGCCATCGGCGTGATGACGCCCTGACGTCCCCCACCCGTCACCCGGACCGCATCCCGCAGACCGCGCCCGGATGGTAGAAGCGGGCCATGACCAACTCGCTCATCCCTGTGGCCGGTGCCCGATGACCGCCGGCATCGACACCCCCGACCGCCGTGGCCGCACCGGACTCGACCGGGTCGGCCGGGACCTGACCGGCAACCCCCGCGTCAAGGTGCGGGACGTGGAACTCCTGTCCAGCCACTGGTACGTCGAGCGCGCCACCACCTTCGACCTCCAGCACGCCGACGGCACCTGGAGCACTCAGCAGCGCGAGACCCACGACCGCGGCAACGGCGCGACCATGCTGCTGTACGACGCCGAGCGCGAAACCGTCCTGCTGACCAGGCAGTTCCGCTTCCCGGTGTACGTCAACGGCCACCCCGACGGCATGCTGATCGAGACGCCGGGCGGGGTGCTCGACGACGATGACGAGCACCCGGAGATCGCCGTGCGGCGCGAGGTCGTGGAGGAGACCGGGCACACCATCGGCGACGTCCAGCACGTCTTCGACATCTACATGAGCCCGGGCTCGGTCACCGAACGGGTCAGCTTCTACGCCGCCGCCTACGGCCCCTCGACCCGCACCCACGAGGGCGGCGGTCTGGACGAGGAGGGCGAGGACATCGAGATCCTCGAACTGCCCTTCCGCCGGGCCCTGGAGATGATCCGCACCGGCGAGATCGCCGACGCCAAGACCATCATGCTGCTCCAATGGGCGGCGCTGGAAGGGCCGTTCGCCCGCTGAAGCACCTCCCGCCGAGCGGCCCCGCTGTCTCAGCCCTCGCCGACGAAACGGTCGACCACCGCGTCCACCCCCGCGGCCAGACCCTGCGGCCCGCCCCGCTCGGCGAGGGCCGGGGCGATCGCTCGGAGCGTGGGCAGCTCCTGGGGCGGCATGCGGTGCAGGCCGAGACGGAAGGCGGGATCCGGCTCGTCGGGGTTGTCGACCATGGCCCGCAGTTCCACGGAGACGTATCCGAGGACCCACGCGGTGTAGGCGTGGAACACGGCAGCGGTCCGCTCCTCGTCCAGCCCTGCCCCGCGCAGCAGCGCGAGCACCCGCTCATGGTCCCTCAGGACGGCCGGGGGCCTGCGGGCCAGCGGAACCGCCATCATGCGCGTGGCGATCAGCGGCACCACCTGAGGGTGGGCCAGGCAGACCTCGTACGTGATCAGGGCGATGCGGTGCAGGTCGGCCCGCCACTCGGAAGGCCCGGGAGCGGGGCCCTCGGCGAGACGGTCCTCCAGTTCCAGGTAGAGGGCCTCGACCAGCCCGTCCAGCAGGGCGTCCTTGCCGGCCGCGTAGCGGTACAGGGCCATGGCCTCGACGCCGAGTTCGGATCCCAGACGGCGCATGCTCAGCGCGGAGAGACCTTCGCGATCGACCAGCTCCAGGGCGGCGGCCAGCACCCGCTCCCGACTGAGCCTGCCGTGCCGCCCACGGTCACTCGCACGCCGGGCCGGGCCTGCCTCCGGGTCCTTCGCCATACGCCTTCTCCTCTCATATACGACGTAAACGTACAGGAGAGGTACCCTGGAAGCGCGGCAACGTGCACGACGGCGTACTCCCGATCATGAGTTCACCCATCGAGGACTACGCCCTTCTCAGTGACCTGGAAACCGCCGCAATGGTCGGCAGGGACGGGTCCATCGACTGGTTGTGCCTGCCTCGATTCGACTCTCCCGCCTGCCTGGCCGCGCTGCTGGGCACTGCGGACAACGGCTTCTGGCGAGTGGCTCCGCGCACGGGCGGGCGCTGTACGCGCCGGGCCTACCGGCACGACACGCTGGCCCTGGAAACCGAGTGGCGCAGCGGCGGCGGCACGGTCCGGGTCACGGACTTCATGCCGCCGCGCACACAGTCGCCGTGCGTGGTCCGCGTCGTCGAGGGCGTGTCGGGTTCCGTCCCCATGCGCAGCGAACTGCGGCTGCGGTTCCACCAGGGCCGGGTCGTGCCGTGGGTCCGGGACACCGAGTCCGGCACGGTCGCGGTCGCCGGGCCGGACGCCGTCTGGCTGCACGCCGACGGGCCGGTCAGCGTGCCCGACCGGCAGGATCCCACCACGCTCGACTTCACGGTCTCGGCCGGTCAGCGGCTGGCCGTGACGCTCGTATGGTCGCCGTCGCACCTGCCCGAGGCACCCGCTCCGCTGTCCGTCCCGGCCGAGACGGCACTGAAGGAGACCAGTGACTTCTGGCGGCGCTGGACCGCCCGCTGCCGTTACGAGGGACCCTGGCGGGACGCGGTGGTGCGGTCCCTCATCACCCTCAAGGCGCTCACCTACGCCCCGACGGGCGGCATCGTCGCGGCACCGACCGCCTCGCTCCCCGGGTGCATCGGTGGGGAACGCAACTGGGACCACCGGTTCTGCTGGCTGCGCGACTCCACCCTGACCCTGTCCTGCTTGCTGCGCAGCGGCTACCGCGACGAGGCCACGGCATGGCTGAACTGGCTGATGCGGGCCATCGCGGGCGACCCCGCCCATCTCCAGACCGTGTACGGCGTCGGGGGACAGCGGCTCCTGCACGAGACCGAGGCACCCTGGCTGCCCGGCTACGAGCGATCACGGCCGGTCCGGTTCGGGAACTCGGCGGAGAGCCAGTTCCAGCTCGACGTGTACGGCGAGGTCCTGGACGCCCTGTATCTGTCGCTACGGGCGGGGATACCCATGCCGGCCCGGGTGTGGGGTGTGGTGGAGGCGCTGATGAGCGGTCTGATCCGGCACTGGCGTGAACCCGATCAGGGGCTGTGGCAGGTGCGTGGTCCGGGGCGGCAGTTCGTCCATTCCAAGGTCATGGCCTGGGTGGCCGCCGACCGGGCGCTGCGCATGGGGGAGCTGCTCGGCCGCAACGGATCCTCCGGCCGGTGGCGGGCGCTGCGCGACGAGGTGCACCGGGAGGTCTGCCAGGAGGGGTGGGACGCGCGACAGGGCTCGTTCGTGCAGTCCTACGGCTCCTCGGCGCTGGACGCCTCGGCCCTGCTGATCCCCAGGCTGGGCTTCCTGCCCGCCCGGGACGAGCGGGTGCGCGGCACCGTCCGGGCCGTACAGCGGCTGAAGCACGGCGGGTTCGTCCGGCGGTACGACCCCTCGGGCGACGCTGTGCACGACGTGGACGGCATGCGCGGCCCCGAGGGCACCTTCGTGGCGTGCACCCTGTGGTACGCCGACGCCCTCGCCGCCACCGGGCATCCCGGTCAGGCCCGGGAGGTCTTCGAACGGGCCCTCGCCATCCGGAACGACGTCGGTCTGCTCGCCGAGCAGTGGGACCCGGACGCGGGCCGTCAACTGGGCAACGCGCCGCAGGCGTTCAGCCATATCGCCCTGGTGGAGACGGCGTTCGCCCTGTCATCAGAACCATCCCCGAGTCGCCGTAGTCGGGGAGGGTCGGGTCGGCGTTGATCCGGGTGACCGAGAGTCGCTCGGTCAGCGGCGCGAACACCTCGCGGACCGCGTCCACGTCCACGGGGCAGCCCGGCCAGCGTGAGGCGCGTCCGATGCGGTACGTCGGCATGTTCTCCATGAACGCGGCCACCAGGTACCCGCCCGCGCCGACGCACCGGGCGAACAGACGGCAGAACTCGGTGAACTCCGTGAAGTCCTCGGTCGCACCCTCGGCCACGAAGTGCATCGACGCGAGACCGTAGGCGCCGGCCGGCAGGGCCCGGACGTCGCCGTGCACGACCCGTACCCGCGCCAGTGCCCCCCCGAGGGTCTCCGGCAGACTCGGGACGTGTCGCCGGCACAGCGCGTAGAAGGGCTGCCAGCAGGCATCGGGGCCGTCGCGGAACTGCCCGGTCAGATAGCGGACGTTGGCCGCACCCGCCTCCACGGCGTCGATGCGGCGGCTGACGGAGGCCGCCAGCATGAGCGGGTACAGATTGGGACCGGCGCCGAACTCGACGGACCGTGCGATGCCGCCGGGCGTCAACTCCCGGTACAGCCCGGCGTGGTGGGCGATGACCGCGGCGTCGGACGGGTGCAGCTCACGGTAGTTCTCGGCGAGGTAGTCCTGGACGGGCCAGCTGTCCCAGTCCACGTCGTCGTTGCGGATCGGAACGGCACCGGGGGCCCCGGACGTGACCATGCCGCGCTCACCCCCGCAGCCCCAGGACGCGCTGCTCGGCCAGCCGGCTCAGCGTGTCGTTGAGCCGGTCGATGTCCTCGTCGGAGTTGAGCGCCGTGATCTGGATCCGGAAGCCGACCCGGTCGCGGGGGATGAGGGGATAGGCCGCCAGGGTCACGTAGATGCCGCTCTCCCAGAGGAATTGGGCGACCGTGTCCAGATCGGCGGCGTCGGCGAGCGGGATCTCCACGATCGGGAACTCACGGACGCCCGGCGTGTCCAGGCCGAGGTCGCGGACGTGCCGCAGGACCCGCACGGTCTTGCGGTACAGGTCGGCACGGATCGCGTCCCCGCGGCGGTCGTTCACCGCCAGCCCGGCGAGCGCCGTGGCCAGGGACGCCGTCGGCGAGGGACCGGAGTAGAGATAGGGGCCGGCGGCGGTCTTCAGGTGGTCCTTGAGCCGGGAGGGCAGGGCGAGGAAGGCCAGCAGGGAGGAGTACGCCTTGGAGAAACCGCCGACGAGGACGATGCCGTCGTAGCTCTCACCCGTGTGCCGGACGACGCTGTTGCCACGCGATCCGTACGGGCAGGGCTCCGCTGCCGTCCGCTCCCCGATGACACCGAAACCGTGGGTGTCGTCCACGTACAGCGTCGCGCCCCGGTCCCGGCAGATCCCGGCCAGCACCGGCAGGTCGGGGATGTTCCCGCTCATGCTGTCGACACCGTCCAGGCAGACCAGCCGGGGCCCGTCGGACGGCAGGGCCCGCAGCAGGGCGTCCAGTTCGTCGGGCCGGTCGGCGCGGAAGCGTTGCAGCCGTGCGCCCCGGCCCCGGGCCGACACACAGCCGTCGTACACCGTTTTGTGGGCCCTGGCCTCGACGAAGACATGGCCCGCCCCGGCGAGGACCGGGATCACCGAGCCGTGGATCAGGGTGGCGGTGGGCAGCAGCAACGTGTCCGGTGCGCCGAGCAGTGCGGCGAGCCGCTCCTCGATGTCCGTGTAGAGCCGGGGGCTGCCCAGCAGCCGCGACCAGCTGGGGTGCGTCCCCCACCGCCGTACGGCCGGTTCGATCTCGTCGATGATCTCGGGGTCCCAGTCGAAGCCGAGGTAGTTGCAGGACGCGAAGTCGATCAGCCAGTGGCTGCCGCTGCGGATGTGCCGCCCGCGCACCTCGTCCAGCACGGCGTCGCTCATGGGGCTCGTCCGCCGCAGGTGGTCGAGGTGGTTCAACCGTTGGTCGGGCCGGCTTCCCGGGGGTGCTATGTCGCCGTCGATTGCGCGCATGGTGGTGCTCCCTTGGTTTCAGGCTTGCGGAGACGGCCGGACGTCGCCGTGCCGGCGGAGCACGGCCTCGCCCTGCTCCACGGTCATCGGCCGTGCGAACAGGTAGCCCTGCCCGTACCCGCAGCCGATGTCCGCCAGCAGCTCCCACTGCCGCTGCTCCTCGATGCCCTCGGCGATCACCTGAAGCCCGAGCGTGTCGGCGAGGTGGATGATGCCCTCGACCAGAGCGACCTGTCGGGGGTCATGGGGAATGTCGTCGATGAACGTCTTGTCGATCTTGAGTACGTCGATGGGGAAGTCCCGGAGATAGCGCAGCGAGGAGTATCCGGTGCCGAAGTCGTCCACCGCGATGCGGACACCGAGGTCCTTCAGCGCCCGGATGAGCGTGTCGATCTGCTCGGTCCGCTGCATCAGCACCGACTCGGTGAGCTCCAGCAGCAGCGTTTCCGGGTCCAGACACGCGGTGTCCAGGGCCCTGCACACCTCGCTGAGGAAACCCGTGTCCCGCCACTGCCGCGCGGAGACGTTGACGCTGAGGTACGGCTGTCTGGTCGGCAGGGCATGCTGCTGGAGCCGGGCGATGTCGGCCGTGGCGTGGTGCAGCACCCAGCTGCCCAGCACCGAGATGTTGCCGGTCTCCTCGGCGAGGGGGATGAACTGCCCCGGTGGCACCGGATCGGTTCCGAGGCGCGGCCAGCGTGCCAGTGCCTCGAAGCCCACGACCTCGCCCCCGACGATGTCCACGACGGGCTGGTAGAGCAGCGTGAACTCCTGGCGGGCGATCGCACCGTTGAGGCGCGCCCGGAGGTCGTGACGTTCCATCACGCGGGCGCGTTGCCGCGGCTCGAAGCGTCGCCACTGGCGCTTCCCGGAGGTCTTCGCCGCGTACAGGGCCAGATCGGCGAGGGCCAGCAGTTCCTCGGCGTCCGTGGTGTCCCTGGCCGTGGCGACCCCCACGCTGGCGGAGACGCTCACCGATTCGTCGGCCAGCTGGAACGGCCGGTTGAGCGTCTGGATCACCTGAGCGGCCAGCAACTCGGCGTCGAGGGGCTGTTTCGCGTCCTCCATCAGCACGGCGAACTCGTCGCCGCCGAGCCGGGCCGCCGTGTCGGTCCGGCGCAGCGTCGCCGACAGCCGCTCGCCCACGGCGCGCAACAGCCGGTCGCCGACGGTGTGGCCCAGCGTGTCATTGACCATCTTGAAGTCGTCCAGGTCGATGAAGAGCAGACAGGTGATCTTCGACTCCCGGCGACTGCGCAGCAGTGCGCGCTCCGTACGCTCCAGCAGCAGGGTCCGGTTGGGCAGGCCGGTCAGCGAGTCGTGAAAGGCCCGCTGGGTCAGCTCGTGCTCCAGCTGACGCTGCTCGGTGACGTCCCGCAGCGTCACGACCAGACCACCCACGGTCCGGTCCTGGCGCAGGTCACGGCAGCGCGCCTCCACCTCGATACGGCCCTCCTCGCGCACCACCCACCAGTGGTCGTGCGCCTCCTCCCGCCCGCTGTTCCGCAGGGTCGCGAGCGTCCGGACCACCCGGCCCCGGTCCTGCGGATCCAGCAGTTCCGGCAGCTGCCGCCCGGTCAGCTCGACGCTGCCGCCGAACACGGCCTGCGCGGAGGGAGTGGCGTAACGGACGGTGGTGTCGTCGTTGACGATGAGGATGACGTCCGTGGCGTTGTGCACCAGCGTGCGGAAGTACGCCTCGCTCTCCGTGCGGATGATCTCCCGCCGCAGCGCGATGCGCTCCGTCGCCAGTCCCGCGTGCGAGGCGAGGATCTCCAATGAGCCCCGGGTCTCGGCGAGTTGTCGTTCGGGGCCCGCTGCCAGCATCGCGCCCCGAAGTTCGCCGCCGGCCGGGCGGTCGGGCTGGATCATCGGGCAGACCAGGGCCGTCGGCAGATCCCCGAGCCGGGCGGCGATGGCCGGCCCCAGCACGGTGCCGGGAAGAACGAGGGTGCGGTGGCGGGCGGGATCGGCCGGCCTGCTCCGTGCGGGCTCGGCACGGTCCGTGATCCACCGTCCGCCGATCCGTACGGGGGACCGCGCGAGACGTATGTACAGCTGCTGGGCGTCCCGGGCCGACAGGAGCATGGCCACGTGCGGGGCCTTCGGCCCGAACAGCGTGGCGATCGCCGTGTCGCAGGCCCGGGCGACCTCCTCCGGCCAGGTCGCTCCCACCAGCGAGGCGGCGGCGGTGCGCAGCGCCTGCTCCCGCGCCATGGCCTTGCGGTGCGCCACGACCATCACCGCCAGACGCAGGATCACCAGCAGGAACAACACACTGGAGAACGCGCCCAGTACCGCCGCGTCGCGCACACTGCCCACGAGCTCCTCGAACATCAGGACCGCGGGCGGGATCAGCGTGGCCACCGTGAGCAGCGCGAGCCGGCGCCAGGGCGGCACCAGGGACTGCGGCTGGGACTCCGAGGCGGTCAGCTCCGCCATCGAGGGGTGCAGCGCGGCCAGTCCCCATGCCGTGTAGAAGATGATCCAGCCCGAGTCCAGCAACGTGCCGGTCTGCCATGTGTCGTTGAGCTGGAGGATCCCGTAGGCGATGTCGAAGCAGAGCAGGGTGAGCGTGCCCAGCACGAGGAGTTGGACGGCGCGGTTGGAGCCGGACACGGGGCTGGGGGCGAGCAGCCGCGCGAGCAGGGCCAGCACCAGGATGTCCCCGAGCGGGTAGGCGATGCTGATCGCGCGCTGCTGCCAGGTGAGGCCCTCCAGTTGGGCGAGCGGCTGCACCAGATACACCCAGACCGGCAGGGCGAGCCCCGCGGTGATGATCAGCGCGTCCAGCAGGCTGGGCAGGTCGTGGCCCACCCAGCGGTAGCGCACCAGACCGAACAGGCCCGCGGCGAACAGGGGATACACGGCGAGGTAGCAGGCGTCCGCCGGAGACGGGAACGGATTGGACGCGGCGAAGTACGACTCCTGCACGTTGTAGTAGGTGTCGCCCGCGGAGAAGGCCAGCAGCCCGGCGGCGAGCACCCACCACGGCCACCGGTGCGCGGGCCGGTGCACGTGCACGCCGACGAGCATGGCCCCGGCACCGGTCATCCCGATCACGGCCCACAGCGGCGTGCGCAGGTCCGGTACGGTCATGTACAGGCCGGTGATGGCCCCGACCAGCACGATGAGGGCGGCCATCAGCCGGTGGGCCAGCAGCAAGGTCAAGCGCCTCCCCGAATCGGAGGACACCGCGCTGCGCGGACTGTGCCAACTTGGGCTTCCTGTATTGATCGTAGGCACGGCGGCTGCCCCGCTGCATCTTGTCGCCCGGCTCGCGAGCAGCGTCGTGAGGCCTCCCGGCGGCGATCGTGGCAGGCGCCGCAGTCGGCCCGCCTCAGGGGGCTCGGGGACTGCCGAGGACCACACCAGCACTACTCCTTCGGGTCCGGTCGCCAGGCGGAATCTGCGTAGCCGTGCGGGTTGAGCCGCTGGAAACGCCACGCGTCCCGGCACAGGTCGGTGAGATCCCGGGTGGGGTGCCAGCCCCAGGCCCGCGTCACCGCGGTCGGGTCGACGACGAGTTCGGCGACGTCTCCGGGACGGCGGGGCCCGCTGTCGTAGGGGACGGGCCTGCCGCACTCCGTGGCGAACGCGGAGACGACGTCGAGGACGGAGCTGCCCTTTCCGACGCCCACGTTGTACACATGCATGCCCGGCCCGTCGGCGAAATGGTCGAGCGCGACGCGGTGCGCGTCGATCGCGTCCATGACGTGGAGATAGTCGCGGATCGCGGTCCCGTCAGGGGTCGGGTAGTCGTTCCCGAAGACCTCCAGCCGCTCACGTCGGCCGTCGGCCACCTGGGCGAGGTGGGGCAGCAGGTGATCGGACGCGGAGCGGGTGTCCTCGCCGAGCAGTCCGCTGGGGTGGGCCCCGGCCGTGGTGGTGTACCGCAGGCACAGCACCGTGTACTCGGGGTGGCGGCGGCAGACGTCCGCGAGGATCTGCTCGCAGATCCACTTCGAGGCCGCGTAGGGGCTGGTGGGGCGGGCCGGGGTCGACTCGTCGAGCAGGCCTCGGCCGGCGTCGCCGTAGACCGCACCGGACGACGGGTACACGAGCCGGTGCACCCCGTGCTCGTGCATGGCCGCCAGCAGGGCGGTCGTACCGCCGACGTTGATGTCGTAGTACTCGATGGGCATCCGTGTCGACCTGCCCGCGGCCTTGTGCGCGGCAAAGTGCACAACGGCGTCCACGGAGTGGCGGTCGAAGACGGCCGACAGGGCATGTCGATCACGGATGTCCAGCTCGTAGACGGCACCGACGAAGCGGCCGGCGATCCGTTCCATGCGGGCGAAGACCTGCGAAGTGCTGTTGGAGTAGTCGTCGACCACGATCACCTCGTAGCCGTGCTCCAGGAGTTCCACGCAGGCATGACTGCCGATGAAGCCGGCCCCGCCGGTGACCAGAACGGTCGACGGCGTCCACGGCGCTTCACTTCCTTCATCTGCACTGCTCGCCATGGCAGGACACTCCTGCTGACAGCATCGAAAGCACCGTATATTTACGGTGTATATGTACACTTTGCTGCATTCGTCCCGTGGAGTCAAGGCGGTCCGGCGCGCGTGAACGCTTGACTTGAAGAGCACTTCAAGCTGAAGACTCCTGGCACGTGCCCCGAACGCGGGCACGCACGGGAGGGACCACCATGAAGTACCGCACCATCGGCACCGACTCCGGCACTCGCCGCGAGGTCAGCGTCCTCGCGCTCGGCGCGATGCTGTTCGGCTCACGGACCGACGAGGCGACCTCCTTCGCCGTGCTCGACCGCTATGTCGAGGCCGGCGGGACCTTCATCGACACGTCCGACAACTACGCCTTCTGGGAGGACGCAGGCCAGGGCGGACAGAGCGAGGAACTGCTCGGCCGGTGGCGGCGCAGCCGCGGCGTCGGTGACGAGATCGTGATCGCCACCAAGCTCGGCGCCCGCCCGCTGGCCCCCGGCACCGGCTTCGTCGACAACCCGGAGGGCCTGTCGGCGAAGGTGATCCGCGAGTCCGCCGAGCGCAGCCGCGACCGGCTCGGCGTGGCCAGGCTGGACCTGCTCTACGCCCACATCGAGGACCGGAAGGTCCCGCTCCAGGAGACCGTCGAGGGATTCGCCGAGCTGGTGAGCGAGGGCACGGTCGGCCTCCTCGGCGTCAGCAACCACGCGATCTGGCGGGTGGAACGGGCCCGCGCCCTCGCCGCCGCGGCCGGCCTGCCCGGCTACGAGGTGCTCCAGTACGCCCACAGCCACCTGCGGCCCCGCTTCGACGTCCCCGACGGCCTGTTCCCCGACGGCAGCCTGGGCCACGCGGGCCCGGAACTCCTGAGCTACTTGCGCGCCGAACCCGGCCTGGCCCTGGTCGCCTACTCACCGCTGCTGAAGGGCGCCTACACCCGCCCGGATGTCGCGCTGCCCGCCGACTTCGACCACGCGGGCACCGCGTCCCGCCTGAAGGTGCTGCGCGAGGTCGCCCAGGAGACGGGCGCCACCGTCAACCAGGTCGTCCTGGCCTGGCAGATCGGAGCCGAGCTGCCGATCGTCCCGCTGGTCGGGGCCTCGTCCGTGGCGCAGCTGGAGGAGAGCCTGGCTGCTGTGGACTTGGAGTTGAGCCGGGAGCAGCGGGCCCGACTGGACGCGGCGCACTAGAGGTCCGACGCCGCCAGGTGCCGCGCCAACCGCGGGGAAGCGAACTGCGTCCCGCACACGAACCGCATGACCGGGCCGTACGAAGCCGCAGCGGGAAGCCCGGTGAAGTACAGCCCCGGCACCGACGAGCAGTATCCGGCGCCCAGTTTCGGCGTCCCCCTGCTGACCGCCAGTTCCGTGCGCAGCTCAGGGCTGAGGAAGTCCATCGCGGCGATGTCGACCCGGTATCCGGTTCCCGCGATGACG
Source organism: Streptomyces sp. UW30 (assembly GCF_008042075.1). Classification (GTDB taxonomy): domain Bacteria; phylum Actinomycetota; class Actinomycetes; order Streptomycetales; family Streptomycetaceae; genus Streptomyces. Next base: position 265,035 of record NZ_RDBN01000001.1, read on the forward strand.
TGGTCGGCGGACAGTTGGCGGGTACGGCCGTCGTCGGTACGGACGGTCAGTACCGGACGTCGGTCGGGCGCGTCCGCGCGGATGATCTCGGCGACCTCGGTGATCTCGGCCTTGCCCTCGAAGCGATCGCGCAGCCACCACGCTCCGAGGGGGCCGAGCACATGGCGGACCAGGTAGTGACGGAGTTGGGCGGGGAGGTAGCGGTAGGGATGCGGGTAGTAGCAGAGCGCCCACAGGGACCACGCCCGGCCGAAGGGTGACTGGGGGCGCAACCTCGGCTGCTCCCACGGAGGCGTACCGAACCCGACGCTGCCGCGCCCGCGAGTCACCACACGCACGCGCGCTCCCGCCTCCGCCGCCAGCGCCGCCGTCTCCAGCGCGGACTGACCGGCACCTACGACCATCAGGTCCTTGCCGGAGAACCGGCTGAGGTCATGGTGCTGGGAGGCGTGCGAGACGGGGCCGGCCGGCGACGGACCGTCCGGTGCGGCGCCGGCGAGTTCCGGCGGGAGGTGGGCGAGGCCCGACAGGCCGGTCGCCACGACGACGGCTCGTGCGGCGAACAACTCGCCCGAGGACAGCTTCAGTTCGAAGCCCACGGAGGCGGATCCGGGCCCGACACCGCCGCGCCGGTCCACGGAGACCACCCGCACCCGCTCCAACTCCGGTACGAGCTTGTGCTGGAACCATTCCCCGTAGGCGATGAACGTCTCGATCGGGATGATGTCATCGTCCTTCACCAGCCGGGGTATCCCGGCCGCGTCGCAGAAGTCGACGAGGGTGTGTCCGCGCTGGGGCGCGTCGATGTTGGTGGCGGCGGGGGTCGACTTGAGGAGCATGCCGGCGGGCATGTGGTCGCGCCAGCTCACCATGGGTTCGCCGAACACTCGCACCGGAATGCCGAGTGCCCGCAGATGAGCGGCGGTGGACAGGCCGAACGGCCCCGCACCGATGATTGCTACCGGAACATTCACGGAGTCCCTCCCAGGACGTCGGACGGCCTTTGGCGCTTGGCGGGCCGATGCGGGTGGCGGGCAGGTGTGGTTGAACTGGTGGTCTTGCTGCGGCGGTTGGTGCGCCACAGCTGGTACAGGTGCCTCGCGCCCGGTCGCACGAATCGCGCGAGCATCGTGAGGAACGGCAGCGGGTCGTCACCCGCGAGCCACGCCAGCTCGGTCCCGCTCGCCCGCGCCGGGGCGTGCGGCGTCGTATAACCGCTGCGGCGGTAGGCGAGCAGGGCGGGCAGGTCGATGTTCTCCACGATGTACCGGTGACCGGCTCGTTGTTCTCCGTGCGGAACGGTCCGTCCGGTCAGATCGAGATGCATGGCGCGGACGACGTCCACCCCAGACGCGTTCTCGAACAACCGGAACTGGGCGCCCATGCGGGGGTTGAAGTCGAGGAGTTTGTACTGACCGTCGCGGCGGTCGAAGCGCAGATCGAGGTCGATGATTCCGGTGAAACCGATCTGCTTGACGAAACGCGCGATGAGATCGGCGAGTTCAGGGTTGTCGACGACGTACGCGTTCGCCGTCATGCCCGCGTGTGGCGGCCAGGAGCGCACCTTGACCCCGGTGAACATCGCCAACGGGGCGCAGTCCGCGTCGAAGTAGGCGTGCACGATCCAGTCCTCGGCGTCCTCCCTCGGCAGGTACTCCTGAAGGATCACCCCGGGCCGCTCGCCCCACTCGCGGGCCAGGGCGAGCAGCCCCTCGCGGGTGGCGATACGGGTGGTGCCGTTCACGGCCGGCCGGGTGCGCCGTACGAACGCCTCACGGTTCTTGGCCACCATCGGGAAACGGGCCTTCTCGGCCAGGGCGACGATGTCGTCGTACGACTGCGGGAAGGCGGCCGTCGGACTGGCTATGCCGTGTTCCACACACAGTTCGTGCAGCCCCTGCTTGCTGGCGAGGCGACGCGGCAGTGCGGGATCGACACGGGGGAAGAGGAAATGGCCCCCCAGCGCGTCCTGGTGCTCGGCGATCAGGACGGCGGCTTCCTCGTCGGTGGGTATCGGCACGGTGGGGCGGCCGATGCGTCGACCGATGCGCACCAGCCCTTCGACGAGCCGTGCGGTGTCCTCCGTGCCGGTGGTCGGCCAGACGAACGCGCGCTCCAGGAAACGGGAGGAGGCCGCGGGCGTGTAGCGGTCCTCGGTGATGGCGTACATCGGGACGCCCAGTCGGCCCAGGGTGCGGATCGCGCCCACCCCGCCATGGTGCAGCGGATAGTCGCCGATCTTCACGATCAGGCCCGGCACTTCACGGTCGGCCACGAAGGGTATGGCGGCAGATTCTGGGGTCATGGGTCTCTCCGCTTGTCCCCACCTGCGGAACCGAACCCACCCCATCCGCACCTATAGGACCAAGCATACTGAACTATAACTAAGGTTACTAGAGTGGCAATTCGTGCATTTCTCCATTCTTTCGCTTCCGGCCCTGTCAGTCCCCCTTGAGCCAGCGCACCTGATAGCCGTCCAGGTCGACGGTCCGCCCGTCGATCTCCGCTTTGACGGGCCGATCGAGCGTGTTGACGACGAGCATCGCCTTGTCATCGGCGAGGACCCGCACCCTCGGTACGTCGTCGGGCGCCACGTCGACCCGTCGGTAGGCGGTACCGGGCGGGAACTCCTTGTCGAACCGGCGTATCAGGTCCAGCGCGGGCAGCGTCCGACCGCCGCTGCCGTCGGTGAGTTCGGTACTGCGCCACAGACAGCGGGTGCACCGACCGCCACGGTCCTGCGGGTTCCAGTAGAAGCCCGTGGTGGCGCCGCCCTTGACCATGGCGATCATTCCGGCCGCCTGCAGGGCGTGGTCGAGTGCCTCGCTCCCGCGGTCGCCGTTGCCTGCCCGTTCGACGTAGTACTCGGCCCACCACAGTGGTACGGACGTCCGCTGCCGCACCCACCGGCCGACGGCCGTGAACTTGTCGGTGGCTCGGAACTCGTCGGGCAGCGCTTCGCCGTTGCGGGCGTGGCTGGCACCGTCGACGGCGACGAAGTCGGCCCCGGCCTTGTGCTGGTTCCAATACTGGAAGGCGTCGAGGACGCGCCGGTCGATGCTGCCCCATGGGCCCTTGAGGTTGGAGGCGTACGTCGTGACGTTGGACGGGTGGCTGTCCATGGTCAAGTACGGCCCGCCCACGAGGTTGTCCTTGTCCACCTTCTTCAGGGCCCGGTAGACCCGGTTGTAGAGCGCGGTGTATCCCTCGTAGTTCCAGCGGTTCTTGCGCTCGTCGAAGAAACCCTTGAACTCGTTCCAGACCATGAAGTGCCGCACGTCCGGGTAGCGTTCGGCGACGGTCGCGGCGAGTGCGGCGAAGTCGTCGTAGTGAGCGGGGCTCGGGGCTGTTTCCAGACGCGACCAGTCCGTGTGGCCCGGCGTGCCGCCCTTCATCCAGTCCGGGGCACAGCACAGGGTGATGACCGGGGTGCCGCCGGTTTTCCTGATGAGGTCGATGCGGCGGTCCAGGGCCGCGAAGTCGTAGCGGCCGGGCGACGGTTCGGGATTGGTGGCGCCCCAGCCCATGAGGTGCTGGTTCTGCGGGAGCGACTGCACTGACAGGGACTTCCGCACGGTTTTGAGGGCGGTGGGGTCGCCCACATCGGCGCTGTACTGAGTGTGAGTGAGCCCCCAGCCGAGCGACGACTCGGGCGGTCCGGTGGCTGGGGCGGGCGTGCAGGAGAGGACGGGGGCGAGCACCATGGTGACGACTCCAAGGGCGACGAGCCAAGTTCGTCGGCGGGCCCGCGCCGAGGCCGAGCCCGCTTCCTTGCGGCCGGGGTCAGACATGCGCCTGGGATGCCTTCCGCATCAGTCGGCGGGATCCGCGGACCAGGGCGTAGCCCTTCGTCAGGGCGCGGTCCCGGGCGAAGTTGCGGGCGATGGCCCTTCCTTCCACGAGCCGTGCGAACTCCTCGATTCCGGTGCTGCGCCGCACCGTCATTCTCCTCAGCGCAAAGGGATCTTGGTGTGGGCCGGCCGTAGCGTTGCCCACCACCAGAGCCTGGGYGAAGCCGGCCGTGCGTACCGCCTGTCGCACCCGGCGGTCGGAATAGCCGTACGGGTAGGCGAAGGACGTGGGCGGGGAGCCGAGTTGCTCGGCGATGATCTCCTTGCAGCGCCCCACCTCATGACGCAGCGCGTCGGCCGGGATCTGGTCCAGTTGTGGGTGGCTGTGGCTGTGCCCGCCGATCTCGAACCCCTCCGCGACGAGTTCGCGTACCTCGTCCCAGCCGAGCATGGTGTCAAGGGCGGCGCCGTCGATCTCGTACGGGCCGCGAAGCCATCCCGTGGCGACGAACACGGTGGCAGCGAATCCGAATTCGCGGAGGGTGCGCAGGGCGTATCGGTGCACCCCCAGGTAGCCGTCGTCGAAAGTGATCAGTACGGACCGGTGCGGCAAGGGCTGTTCGCTGCGCCAGGCGGCAGCGAGTCGGGCTGTCGTCAGTGCGGTGTATTCACGCTCGGCCAGCAGCCGCATCTGTTCGGCGAACGCATCCGGGGAGACGGACAGGGCTCGCATCGATGACGCAGGTGCGTGCGCGACCGAGTGGTACATCAGGATGGGCACGGGACGTATCACGGGAAGCTCCCTTGCGACAGCGATTCGTTCCGGCCCGTGTCGGGCACGGACGGCACATCCGCTATGCGGAAGGTGGAACCGTTGCCGCGGCCCTGGAAGGTACCGACCGCGTATCCCGCTGCCGCGGACACCACCCCGGTCACGATCGCTCCTGCGCGGCCCGCGCCTCCCCGTCGCCCCAGCAGTGCGTCGCGCAGCCCGCGCGCCACCCCGGCGGGGAGCACCCGAGCGGTGTAGCGGCGTTCGGACTCAAGGCCCCTGCCCACGCCCACGTGCCGGGTGACCTGGGCCTTCGACAGCCCTTCGGCGTACGTACGATGACGGAAGTAACGGAAGCGCTCGCGGGCGGTGGGGACCTTGTGGTGGATGACCGCACGGTCGTCGAGCAGCAGTACCGCCTCGGGCGTGGCCCGTGTCAGCCGGATGCAGAACTCGGTCTCCTCACAGCCCAGCGGGCGTTTGTCGCCGTCGCGTCCGATGCCGGTGGCGAAGCCGCCCACCGCGTCGAAGGCCGTCCTGCGGTAGGAGGCGTTTCCGCCCAGCACATTGCGGACCGGCGCCCGTCCTTGGGGCAGCCCTTTGTACGCGCAGCCGACGACCCAGTCGAACTCCGGGGGGAACCAGGCAGGGCGATGCCCGGAGGCCCACGCCGGCACGGTGCGACCGCCCACTGCCATCACCCGTGGGTCGGTATAGGCCGACGCCATGTGTCGCAGCCAGTCCTGTTCCGCCACCGCGTCATCGTCGAGGAAGGCGACGACCGTGCCCCGGGACGCGGCGATCCCGGAATTGCGGCCTGCGGACAGGCCCCGCGGGCCCGTGTTGGGAAGCACCCGGACCGGCGGACCTCTGTGTCCGGTGGCCTTGTACTTCTCGTACCGATGGTCGAGCCGATCGAGGAGTTTCCGGTTGTGGTCGACGACGAGCAGTATTTCCAGCGCGGGCCAGGACTGTTGGCGTACCGATTCGCACGCGGCGAGGATGTCCGCCCAACGGTCCTGCGTGTACACGCAGATCACTACTGAGATGTCGGTTCGTGTCACGATCTTCTCCTTGTCCGAGGGGCGGCATGATGCCGCCGAGCCACGACCGTCCCGTCAAGCGTTCTCCGGACCCGTGAACAGCCAATGCGACCGCCGGATCAGGAGGTAGAAGGCCAGCAGACACTCGGCCGTGAGCCAGGCAGCGCCCGCTCCGGCGAGACCGAATACCGGCAGCAATGCATGTGACAGGCCCAGCACCAGTACGCACAGCGTCAGCTGCAGCCCGACTACCAAGCGCAGTTGGCGACGTACGCGGGCCACATCGATGGCCAGACTCACCAGGGTGTTCGGAAGCGCCGAGAGAGCCAGCAACCGCAGCAGCGTGGTGCCCTGTTCCGCGTACTGCGGGCCGAAGAGCGAGAGCAGTGTGGGCGCGACGATGATGATCGCCGCGGCTCCGACGGCCATCGCCAGTGCCGAGTGGCGTAGAACCCGAACCGCGTGGTGCGTCAGCTGACCGGGGTTGCGCGCCGACTCCACGATCAGGGAGCTCCCCATGTTCGCCACCAGCATGTAGGGGATGCAGCCGACGGACCAGGCGATCAGGAAGTAGGCGCTGTACTCGGCGCCCATGGCGTTCAGCACCAGAAGGGGCACCAAGCTGTAGGCGGCCATCCGGAACAGCGAGCCGACATAGTCCGCGGCCGCGTATCCGACCAGGCGGGGCGGGCGTTCCGCGTCCGGGGCCTCCTTCTCGTGGCGAGGCACCGCGCGTCGCAGCAGGAAGTAGTTGGCCACCAGGAGGGCCACCACGAGGGCGCCGGCCCACGAGATCAGGATGCCGGCGAAGAGCGTCAGCGCAGCCCCCACCGCCAGGAGAATGATCTTTACAACAGCGAAGATCAAATTCTCGTTGACGACCCAGCCCGGGTTTCGCACTCCGGTCAGGGCGCCGTCCTGCAGGGTGAAGACGGCGTAGCCGGCGGTGTACGTCACGAAGAAGACGGCTGTCACCGGGTTGAGGAGGAAGCCGAGGCCAGGGGCGACGACGGGCACCAGCAGGAGGAAGGCGACGGCGGCCAGCACGCTGCACGCAATGCCGGCGACGTAGCAGGTGAGCACCAGTTTGCGGRTGTGACGCCCGGCGGATGGTATGAAGCGCACCAGGAAGTCGGAAAGGTTGAGCTGGCCGATCGTGGACAGCAGCGTGGCGGCGGACACCGTGGCGAAGTTGAGGCCCACGGTCCTTGCGTCGTACCAGTGGGTGGCGAACACCCAGAAGAAGGCTCCCAGGATGGTGCTGACGAGGGAGCTGACGGCCAGGAGATGTCCGTTGCGCAGCAGGGGCTCGCGTGGCAGCACTGCGGCCAACTTCGCCCGTATGGCCGCAGGTTTCGCTGTGGCGTCGGGTGGAAGGGTTCGGCCTGTTTGCACGGCTTTCCCTCGATCCCCGCGTGCGCGCTAGGAGATCCTGGCGTGTTTACGGCGTATAGATACATCTTAAGCGCTGGGGTTGATTAGTCAAGAAATGAAGGCGTCCCTCGCTCGTGGCAGGGCAGGTGCCAACGCCGCGACCGAGGTGAGAACCGCGAGGACGAGCAGAGCCCGAATCGGGGTGAATATGTGGCTCAGGAAAAGTGCCTCCGCGACCAGAGCCGAAAGAGAAAGGCTGATGGCCCCGGCGAGAACAGCGGCTTCCAACACAGCCGCCCGACCGGCTCCTGAAGTGAACGCGCCAGCTGTGAACAGCACAGTGACAGCAAGTCCCGGACAGGTGAGCAAAAAGACGACCGTCACCAACACCCGAAGCGGGAATGCCGCAGGTAGAGCCATTGCGGCAAGGGCCACCCAGCCTGATGCGGCAAGGGCCCAGCGCAGTCGAGTCATTCTGACGTCAACCTCCCTTAGCACGGTCGAACCGATAGACCACCGCGTCCTTGTTGCGGTAGACCGGGGTGAAGTTCGGTGCCTTGGCCAACGCCAAGTCCAGTCGCCTCATGAAGTCGGCAGGCATATCGCCGTTCAGGTACACCGCCGCCTGCTGCGCTCGGTTGAGAACAATGTAGGTCGGTCTGCCCTGTGCTCTCGCCAGGAGCGGTTCCAGGCCGGTCAGCGGGTCTTTCACCAAAAGCCGCTTGGTTTCCAGGTTCCGATCGACCATCTGCAGGTTCTCGTGCCGGTCGTAGCGCATCTCAAGACCGGGAGCGGCGAAGGTGATGGAAATGATCWGGGATCCGGGTGGGGTCTTGGTCGTGACGAATCGTGCGGCTGCTGCCTCCCGGGTGGTGAACTGGTTTTCCTTCTCCTTGGCGTAGTAGCCGAACACTAGGCCGCCGAGCATCGCCAGCAGCAGGACGCACACAACGGGCATCGCCACCGGCAGGCGTCCACCGGGCGGCAGCAGCAGGGCTGCGACCAGAAACGCGGCGGCGGGCAGCGCGAACAAGTAGGCCCGGAAGACCATCTCCCCTCCGTAGGCGTTGGCCAGCCCCGGCAGAAAGGGAGCGAGTGCGAGCAGCGGCAGCGGGGTGCGACGGATCCAGGGCCGTACGGCAAAGGCCATTGCCGCCAGCAGGAACACGCCCCCGGTCAGACCTCGCTCGATCCAGGCCACCATGATCTGACTCGGGGCGGCGTCGGCCAGCCTGCTCACACCGGACCAGAGGTTGGCATCGGGCCGTGTGAGTGAGTTGATGAGGGTGCCCAGGTTCTCGGACACGTACGGTCTCGCCACGGTCACGTCCCAGATCAAGGTGAGCGCGACCGCACCGGCCAGTGCGGGCAGCGTCACCCGTCGGTTGCGCCGGGGAAACGAGAGCAGCAGCAGTGCACTGATCAGCATCATCGGCGTGAGCTGATGGGAGGAGACGATCGCGGCTTCGATGATCAGCACAAGGACCAGCCGGGTCGGCGGCCAGCCGTGACGCGCCTCGTCCGGGCTCTGCCGACCCGATGCCTGCAGTTGCCTCAGGACAAGGGCGACTACGCACGTGAAGAGCAGGAAGGCGAAGGCCTGCGGTGCGAAGTAGTCCTGCGCCACCCATGAACAGGCGTAATAGATCCAGGTGGCTCCCCAGATGAGTCTGCGGTCGTCTGTGATCGACCGGTAGATCAACACGAGCGGGCCGACCAACAACAGGTTCGTGAGCGGCTGGGCCCACATGGCATAGCCCAAGGGCGACTCCAGCCCGGTGGCCTTCAGGAGCAAGGCGTTGAATTGGAAGAAGCCCGGCCACTGGTTGTAGATGTCGAAGCCGCCCGCATCCGGCACTTGGCCGTTGTGCCGGACCATGGCGTCGATGACGGCCACGTGTTTCCAGGCCCAGGCGTAACGAAGCTCCGGATAGAGCAGCGAAGGCGTGGCATGGATGATCGCGATCAGGGCGATCACATACCCCGCGAACAGGCCGCTGGGGGTCCGCCGGTCGCTTGCCGCGACGCAGAAGCCAATGGTGAGGAGAGCAAGCGCGATCCAGAATGCCGCAGGCAGCACCTGGAGCAGCCCGAGATCTCCCATTCGATCGAGGTGCACGCCTCGGAGCGAGAGCAGCCAGAGCGTGAGAGCGGCAGGCAGCACGCCGATTGCCGTCCAGGTACCGGAGCCCGCCCGTCTCAGCCGATTCCAGGCGGGCCGCAGCGGCTCAGAAAGCCGATGGGGTGCGCTCTCTGGCCGGGTCCCGCTCCCGGCGCTTGCTCGCGTGGCGTAAGCCTCCGCCGCGACCTTTCCGGGACTTGCGGGATCGCGCCGCCTGTTCACTGATGACTCCGACCGAGAACCCACGCTGCGTACAGCGCTGTCTCGGAGGGGGTGGTGAAGGTCTGCGCGTCAATCATGGCCAGGCTTCCGGGTGACGGAACGGCTGATTTGGTCAGATGGCGACAGCGCTCACTGCCCGCAGAGGTAATTCCTCAGACGTCTTGGGGTTCAGCGGACGCCGGCTGCAAGGTCATCCAAGTCCATCACAAGCCCTGTGCCGCAGCCACTCGACGCGGGTCACGACGGTGTCCGTCACGCCCGCGATCGCGGCCGGAAAGGCGGCTGCGCAGATAACCCAGTGGGCCGTACAGCATCCCTTGCATCTCCAAGAGAGTGAGTCTGCTGGACCATCCGGCGCCGTCATCGTTGTTGAGCCTGCGGGACCTTGCCGCCATGTAGCGGATGCCGCCGGGAAGCTTGCGCAGGAGAACGGGCAGCATGCGGGGCTCGTGGACGAGCGCTGCGGTCAGGTAGGCAGTGAACCCGCAGCCGKACGCGAATACCTGCGTCGACAGCGCTTCCAAGGACCGTCGCTGACTGTGCCAGACGATCGCGTMCGGCTGGTAGGTGAGCGTGCTCCCGTTGACGAGAACCTGGAAGAAGGCCAGCAGATCCTCGCCGCCGTGCGCCGGTGTTCCGGTACTGGTGGCCGTGTCGAAGCCGCCGAGGGCCTCCAGCAGATCCGTGCGAAAGGCCATGTTGGCCCCACGGGTCGTCGACCTCGACCTTCTTGCCGTACTTGGCGGTCT
>NZ_RDBN01000010.1:0-10603 GCF_008042075.1 Streptomyces sp. UW30
CACCAGATGGACCCGCCGGACCACACCCGGCTGCGCCGCATGCTGATCCCCGACTTCACCTTCCGGCGCATCGAGCAGATGGAGGACGCGCTCCAGCGGATCTGCGACGACCTGCTGGACGCGATGACGCTCGGCGGCGCGACGGAAGCGGACCTGGTGGAGTCGTACGCACTGCCGCTGCCCACCCTCGCCATCTGCGAACTGCTCGGCGTGCCCTACGAGGACCACGACTTCTTCCGCGCGAAGTCCAACGCCCTCACCAGCGTCGCCGGCGACCCGGCCGAGGCGATGAACGCCCGCATGGCGCTCTACGGCTATCTGCGCGCCCTCATCGAGCGGCGCGCGCAGGAGCCCGCCGACGACCTGATCTCCCGGCTCGCCACGGAACGCGTGGCGACCGGCGAGGCCACGCTCGACGAGGCCACCGGCATGGTCTGCCTGCTCCTGCTGGCGGGCCACGAGACGACGGCGAACATGTTCCCGCTGGCCGTGATCGCCCTGCTGCACCACCCGGCCCAGCTGGACGCACTGCGCGTCGACGAGTCCCGCTGGCCCGTGGCGGTGGAGGAGCTGCTGCGCCATCTGACCGTCATCCACTCCGGGATACGGCGGGTCGCCACCGAGGACATGGAGCTGTCCGGGGTCCGCATCCGGGCGGGGGAGGGCGTCGTGGTGGCCTTGCAGTCGGCGAACCGCGACCCGTCGGCGTACTCCGACCCCGACGCCCTCGACGTCCGCCGCGACGCGGCCGGCCACCTCGCCTTCGGGCACGGCCTGCACCAGTGCCTCGGCCAGTCGCTGGCCCGCGCCGAACTCCGCCTGGGCCTTCCCACCCTGTTCCGCAGGCTCCCGATGCTGCACTTGACGACGCCGCCCGAGACGCTGGCCCTGTCCACCAGCAGCGTCCACGGAGTGCGCTCGCTGCCGGTCGCCTGGCGGTGAACCTGCGGTGGCGGTACCGCCCTGCTATAGAGGCAGTCATGACCACCATCAGGCTCGTGCAGGGCGACATCACACGAGAGACGGTCGACGCGATCGTCAACGCCGCGAACTCCTCCCTCCTCGGCGGGGGAGGAGTCGACGGCGCCATCCACCGCCGCGGCGGCCCCGCGATCCTCGCCGCCTGCCGCGACCTGCGCGCCTCCCACTACGGCAAGGGCCTGCCCACGGGACAGGCGGTCGCCACGACCGCGGGGGAACTTCACGCCCGCTGGGTCATCCACACGGTGGGCCCGGTCTGGTCGGCCTCCGAGGACCGCTCGGAGCTGCTGGCCTCCTGCTACCGGGAGTCCCTCCGCGTGGCCGATGAGCTGGGCGCCCGCACGGTCGCGTTCCCGGCCGTCTCCACCGGCGTCTACCGGTGGCCCATGGACGATGCGGCGCGCATCGCGACGCAGACGGTGCGCAACACGCCGACCTCCGTCGAAGAGGTGCGGTTCGTCCTCTTCGACGCCCCGGCGTACGACACTTTCGCCCGGCAACTCGGCTGACGGGCCCCGCCCCGCTCGACACCCCCTCCCAGAAGCCCCACTCGTCGGACTTCCTGCCCTCGACGAACTCGACGCCCAGGTCCTTGTAGTGGTTCAGGTCGCAGTAGGAGACGGGGGCGGGGCAGGCGGGCAGCGGTCCGGGGAGATCGCTGAGCGGGAGCGAGGACACGGCGCGGTCGTCCTTCCGCGTCGCACCCGCGCGAGCGGGCCGACGGCTAGAGGGCGAGGGCAGTTGGGGACGTCGGAAACGTGCCCGGTCGGCATGACGCGGTGGTGTCCGCAAGCCGAAGGGGTGTCGGCGGGCGGGCGACGCGACCGGGGTTCTTGCTCGTTCGGCTGTGCCATGGCCGTACGAAGGCCGTTGGTTGGCCAAGATTGTTAGGTTAGCCTTCCCTTAATTATTGCCTCGGGGGGAGTTCGACCATGGCCCCAGTCATGTCCCGTCGCCGTCTGCTCACCGCGGGCGGCGCCATCGGTCTCGGCTCGCTGCTCGCCGCCTGTGGCGGTGACGGCGGTGACGCCGGCGCGGAGGGCTCCGGCGGCGGGGAGGGCGGTGGCCGCTGGTCGTTCAAGGACGACCGGGGTCGTACGGTCACGCTCGACAAGGCGCCGCAGACGCTCGTCGCCTTCGTCAGCACCGCCGCCGCGCTGCACGACTACGGCATCGAGTGCGACGGCGTCTTCGGGCCCACCCGGCCCGTCGACGGCAAGCCCGACCCGCAGGCCGGCGACATGGACGTCTCGAAGCTGACGAGCCTCGGCACCGACTGGGGGCAGTTCAACGTCGAGAAGTACGCGGCGCTCCGCCCCGACCTGCTGATCAGCAACATGTTCCCGGCGCCCGACCTCTGGTACGTCCCCCAGGAGAGCCGCAAGAAGATCGAGGCGCTCGCGCCCACCGTGGGGATCAGCGTCGCCCGCACCTCCCTGCTCGATCCGCTCCGGCGCACCGCCGAGCTCGCCGCGACACTCGGCGCCGACCTGGAGGCCGAGGAGGTGACCGGCGCCCGGGCCCGCTTCGACAGAGCCGTCGAGGCCGTGCGCTCGGCGGCCGCGGCCAACGAGGGGCTGAAGGTCATGGCCGTGACCGGCGACAACGACCAGTTCTACGTCGCCGTCCCCGACTCCTACTGCGACCTGAACCACTACAAGGACCTGGGCGTCGAGTTCGTCGAGGGCAGGAAGTCCGACGAGTGGGGCTTCTGGGAGTTCCTCAGCTGGGAGAACGCCGACAAGTACCACGCGGACCTGATCATGGTCGACAACCGCTCCTCCGCCATGAGCGCCGAGCAGCTCGACGCCAAGGCGACCTGGCGGCAGCTGCCCGCGGTCCGGGCGGGCCAGGCCGTGCCCTGGGCCATGGAGGAGCGCTACAGCTACGCCGGGTACGCGCCCGTCCTCGAGCAACTCGCGGACGCCCTGCGCAAGGCCAAGAGGCTCACCGCGTGACGGCTGTCCGCATGGTGAGCAGCTGAATCAGTCATCCGCCGGAAGGTTGACTTTCGGCTGACCGATCCAGAGCATTGCCGGGGTGAGCCCCTTCGAGCACACGTCCCCGGGGTCGGCCGCCCTCCCGGTCGACCTGGACGAAGCCGCCCACCGCTGCCTCGTCGCCGGATTCGACGGGGCCACGAGCGTCCCCGACCCGCTCAAGGAGCTGGTCGACCGCGGCCTCGGCGGCGTCATCCTCTTCACCCGCAACATACGCGACGCCGAACAGGTGCGCCGCCTCACGGACGAGCTGCGCTCCATACGCCCCGACCTCCTCGTGGCCGTCGACAACGAGGGCGGCGGCATCGGCCACCTCCGCGCGACCGGCGCCCCGGAGGTCCCCGGCTCCTACGCCCTCGGCGTCGTGGACGACCCGAACCTCACCGCCCGCTGCGCCGACGCACTGGCCGCACACCTCGCCGTCCTCGGCATCACCGTCTCCTACGCCCCCGTGGCCGACCTCCAGCGCCGGCCGGACAACCCGATCGTGCGCACCCGCTCCTTCGGCGCCGACCCCGAGCGGGCCGCCCGCCATCTGCGCGCCTGGATCACCGCGACCGAAGCCCGCGGCGTGGCCTCCTGCGCCAAGCACTTCCCCGGCCACGGCGGCACCGCCACCGACAGTCACCACGCCGTGGCGGTCGATCCGCGGCCGTACGACGCACTCCAGCCCGACCTCGAACCGTTCCGCGCGGCCATCGCCGCCGGTGTGCCGATGCTGATGAGCGCCCACGTCGTCTTCCCGGCTCTGGACCCCAACCGCCCCGCCACGCTCAGCCGGCGCGTCCTGGGTGATCTGCTCCGCCACGACCTCGGCTTCGACGGCGTCCTCGTCAGCGACGCCTTGGAGATGAAGGCCATCGCCGCCGAGTACGGCGAGGCGGCCGGCGCTCGGATCGCGCTCGCCGTCGGCGCGGACCAAGTCGTCATCGCCGCAGGGGACTTGAACCTCACCCTCGGCTGCCGGGACGCCGTGCTCGACGCGCTGCGCAGCGGAGTCCTGGCGCGGGAACGGGTCGAGGAGGCGGCGGCGCGGGTGCGCCGGCTCGCCGAGCGGTACGCGACCCCGGCCACCACGACGACCGTCGCGGGCTCCGCGTCCGAGCACGCCGGCGTCGGGCTCGAAGCCGCGCGCAGGGCCGTACGGAGCCGGGGCGTGCCGCCCGCCGTGCGCGGAGCCCATGTCGTCGACCTGTTCCCGCCGCCCCACCCCGCGCTCAACTGGGGCGGCGAGGACCTGCTGACCGAGGTGCGCGCCGTCGACCCCAGGGCCACGGGGACGGCGGTGACCGGTGAGTGCGCGGATCCGGACGCCCTCGTCGAGGGGATCGTGCGCCGCTGTGGGGCCGCCGCGCTGGTCGTCGCCACGTGCGACGCCGGGCTGCACCCCTGGCAAGTGCGGCTGCGGGACGCCCTGTTGGCCCGGCGGCCGGACGCGGTGCGGGTGGACACGGGACTGCCGGAGGGCGGCGCGCTGTGCTCGTACGGGCGGGGGCGGGTCAGTCTGCGGGCCGTGGCCGAGGTGCTGGCGGGCGTCTGACGGACGGCGCCGGGAACGGTCTCACGGCACCGGCTGGCTGTGCTCAGCGGGCGCGCCGGGACTTCACCGCATGCTGCGTGGCGATGTGGTCCGTCAGCGCCAGCGAGGCGCTCGCGCGCTGGTACGAGAGCTGGGCGACCCGGACGTAGAGGCAGTCGATCAGCACCAGGACCGAGTGCCGGCCGCCGAGGCCGGTGAGGAAGCCGGTCTCCGGCGCGGTCGAGACGAGCCGGATGTCGGCGGCCCTGGCGAGGGGCGAGCGCGGGTCGGAGGTGATCGCCACAGTCGTCGCCCCGCGCTCCTTGGCCAGCTCCAGCGGCTCGACGGTCTCCCTGGTGGCTCCGGAGTGCGAGATGCCGATGGCCACGTCCGCCGGGGTGAGCAGGGCGGCGGAGGTGGCGGCCGCGTGCACCTCGGTCCAGCCGCGCACCGCACAGCCGATGCGGAACAGCCGGGTCTCGGTCTCCTGAGCCACGGCCCCGCTGCCACCGACGCCGTACACGTCGATGCGCCGGGCCCGCGCCGCCGCCTGTGCGGCCCGCTCGACGGCGTCCAGGTCGATCCGGTCGATGGTCTGCTGCACCGCACGCAGGTCCGTGCTGCCCACGACCTGCACGACCCGCTCCAGGGAGTCGTCGGGGGAGAGGTCCGGGCCGATCTCGGCGGCGCCCCAGTCGGAGACCTGGCCGCGTCCGCGCTCCTGGGCCAGCTCGATCAGCAGATGCTGGTAGGAGTCCAGCCCGATGGCGCGGCAGAAGCGGGTCACCGTCGCCTGGGAGGTGCCGGTGCGGCGGCCCAGCTCGGCGGCCGAACACTGGGTGACGGCGGCCGGATCCTCCAGGATCAGCTCACCGACCTTCCGCAGGGAGCCCGCCAGCCGGGGCAGCTCGGTGCGGATCAGCGCGGTGACGTCCGTGGGGGGCATGGAACGAAGGTATCAGCCACCGTATGTAGCGCCCTTTGAATGCCAGGACCGAAAGGCGGGCTGGTGTACGTAGAGGCGCTGGTGAATGATTCCACCGTGTGGCGCTATGGATGCTGAATGCTTCATTCATTAGGTCTCGACCGACGCGATGGGGCCAACAGGCGCACACTGGAAGGGTGCTGTCGGTGCTCAAGGGGGTGTCGGCATGGCTGCTTCGGAGTGCCCGAGGGTGCGACTGTGGCGGTGGCGGCGCAATCCGCTGAGGCGGCGCTGCGACGTCGTCGAGGCTTGGGTCGTGCTGTGCGGATGGCTGTTGGCGCTGCTCGGCGCCGTGTTCGGCGGGATCGCCGCGGCAGAAGCGGTCGTGCACTCGGCGGAGCAGCAGCGGGCCGAGAGCCACCGGGTGACGGCCGTACTCGTGAAGGACGCGGAGGATCCGGGGCCCGCGCGGGTGACCTCCGACCATCTGGTGTGGGCCACCGTGCGCTGGACCGACGCGAACGGCTCGGTGCGCACGGACGAGGCGCGGGTGGCGCCCAAGACGAAGGCGGGCGGCAAGGTCGAGGTGTGGACCGACCGCAGCGGCGTCCTCCCCAAGGAGCCGCTGTCCGAGACCGAGATCCTGCTGCACGCGGTTGCCGGAGGAGTCCTGGCAGGCGCCGGCGCCGCCGGGGTCGTGCTGGGGTCCGCCTGGGTCGTACGGCTGGGAATGGAGCGGCGGCGCCTGCAGCAGTGGGCCGCGGAGTGGGAGCAGCTGGACACGCCGTGGGGGTGGAAGACGGGCTGATACGGCGTCCCGGACGGACGTCACAGCGCCCCGGCATCCCTCCGGGGCGCTGTCACATCACTTGACGTCCGCGCTCGGCAGCGCCGACGGCGACGCCGTGTTCAGATCCTCCAGGCCCTTCGGGATGGCGAGCGTGAGGACCGGCGCGCCCGGCTGGGGTGCGGGCGGGGTCATCTGGTCCTTGGGCAGCTTCGGCGGTGTGGTCTGCTGGAAGTTGTTCGCGTCGAAGTTCACCAGGCCGGTCTTCTCAAGGATCGTCATGTGGTCGAGCACGGTGTCGTTCGCCAGGTCGGCCAGCTGACGGACCATGGTGTTCTGCGTGGTGCCCCGGATCTTCGCGATGGCCGGGAAGATCTGCCCGTGCGTCACCCGCATGATGGCGACACCGGTGGCGTCGAACTCCTTGCCCGTCTTGGAGTCCACGGTCGCCACGAACTGCTGCTGCTGCGGGCTGGCCTGGTTGGGCAGCGTGATGTTCAGCTCGGACGCGAGCTTGCGGCAGGCCAGGTCGAGCCGGGCGTGTCCGACGACCAGGTGCTGGCCGGCCTCCTTCATCGCCGGGGTGGTGCCCCGCTGCATCGCCATCATGCCCAGCGGGTGTTCCCACAGCCCCGCCGCGCGCACCTTGACGACGAAGTCCCGGTCGGCCTCGGTCAGCGGGCCGTAGCGGGTGTTGGCGATGACGCGATCCTGGCTGGTCGAGGTGGTCTCCACGCCCAGCATGGCGGGGTAGGCGAGGGCGGAGAGGGTGAGGATGAGGGCACCTCCCACGAAGACGGTGCCTACCATGCGGCGCGAGATGGGCATCGTGACTCCTGACGTGAACGGCCGGTACCCCCTGAGGTACGGATGGATCGCGCGGAACAATCACCGCCGCGGGAAAAAACTTGCG
Source organism: Streptomyces sp. UW30 (assembly GCF_008042075.1). GTDB lineage: Bacteria > Actinomycetota > Actinomycetes > Streptomycetales > Streptomycetaceae > Streptomyces. The sequence goes on from NZ_RDBN01000010.1 coordinate 7,126, forward strand.
GTCCGCTGTGCGTCGTCCGTCACAGCCCGCCCCACGAACGCCGCGTACGGCGCCCGCCGTTCGCCCGCTACGACGCCCGACGCCCCCGCGCCACCAGGGCCCTTACCTGACGTGTGTAATCGGCGGGGTGGGTGACGTGCGGGAGGTGGCCCGCGCCTTCGAAGGTGTGCGTCGATGAGCGTGGGAGCACGCCGGACAGGCGGCCGACGATCGCGGCGAACCATGTCGGGCTCTCGCTGCCCAGCGTCAGCAGGGCGGGGCCCCGGTAGCCGGAGAGGCCGGCGAGGTCGAGGTCGGCCCACTGCGGGTCGCCCTGCTCGTCCGCGAACGTGGGCGCGTTGACGCGGAACGTCTCCCGTGCCCGGTCCGGCATCCGCTCCCACTCCCCGGGGCCGAAGGCGACCTCCTCCACGAACTGCCGCGCCCCCGCGAGCGGTTCCCCCGCCCGCAACCGGGCCACGACGGAGGCCATGCGCCGCCCGGTCGCCGCCATCAGCGGCCCCGACTCGGGGTCGTCGGCCACGATGCCCATGAGCGGTGGCTCGTGCGCGACGATGCCCCGGAAGAGATCCGGACGCCGGCCGGCCAGGCCCAGCGCGGTCGACCCGCCGAAGGAGTTGCCCGCCACGAACGCCGGGGCGAAGCCGAGGGTCTCGATCAGTGCCGCCAGATCGTCCTCGTCCTCGCGCCGTGACCCCTGCCCCGGCGGGCGCTCGCTCCGGCTGTGTCCGCGCCGGTCGTACACCAGCACCCGGTGGTCGCGCGTGAGGTCCTTCATGACCGGCAACCAGTTGTAGTGGTCACCCCAGGACCCATGGACCAGGACCAGCGGATCGCCGTCGCCCGCCAACTCGTAGTAGATCTCGACGCCGTTCACCGCGACCTGTGGCATGCGCGTGGTCTCCTCACTCGGTTCTCGCCGGTCAGCGCAGATGTCGTTCGAGGAAGGCCAGGGTGGCGTCCATCGAGTCCGGCCACCGTGGCCCGAACGTGTGCCCCTCGCCGCGGTACGTCCGCAGCTCCACGTCCTTGCCCGCCGCCTCGAACGCGGCGACCGTCGCCCTCGTCCAGGCCAGGGGGCAGGTGTCGTCGGCGGTGCCGTGGTGGATCAGCAGGGGTTCCCTGACCCGGTCGACGTAGGTGACCGGCGAGACCTGCCGCCAGAACTCGGGGTTCTCCTCGGGGGTGCCGTGCGCGGCCTCGATCTCCTCGACCAGCGGGTCGCCCTCGGGCCGCTGGAAGCGGTCGATGTTCTCCTCGGGGCGGGAGCTGACCGGCGCGAAGGCGACGGCGGCGTCGACCAGCCCCGGCGCCACGACCAGCGTGTTGTACACGACCCCGCCGCCCATCGACCGCCCCACCAGCCCGATCCGCTCGTCGTCGACGTCCGGCCGGGCGGCGGAGCGCAGCGCCAGCACGGCGGCGATGACGTCCTCGGTGTAGCCGAGCCGCAGGTTGACGTCGTTGTCGGGGTCGTCGTCGGAGCCCGCGTGGTTGCGGTAGTCGGTGTGCAGGACGACATAGCCGCGCCGGGCGAGCAGGTCCTGTTCGCGGGGCATGCCGCGGCCCGTGGTGTAGACGTCCGGGTCGATGTAGCCGTGCGCCAGGACCAGCGCGGGGAACGGGCCCTCGCCGCGGGGGACGTTCATGATTCCCGAGATGGTCAGGCCGCCCGACCGGTAGGTGACCGCGTACTGCGTGTAGGCGTCGGTCCGCAGCCGTACGGCACCGAGGCGCAGGTCCGAGCCGCGGTGCTCGCGCTGCATCAGGGCCGGGAGGGAGACCGGGTCGGCGGGCGTGGGGGAAGGGGGCGGCGTGGGTGCGGAGGTCGCGCCGGAGGTGCCGCCGCCGGTTCGGGCCGACGCGGACGGGGCCCCGGTGCGTGCCGCCTGCTCGCCGTCGCCTCCGGTGCATCCGACGGCGGCCACCAGCGTCAGCCCGGCGGCGAGACAGGTCAGGCCCCGCAGTGACCGCATGCGGTCAAGTATGGCGCGGATCGGCCTGGTTGCCTGCGGGGGCTGTGCGCACGTCGCGTGCCCCCGGGCTGAGGAGCTGCCCGTACCTCTCCTCTGATTGTGATGCGCGTCACGGAAGGACTAGGGTGATATGGCTTGGCGAAGCCCCCGGGCCGCGGGTCGAGCAGCGGTGCGCGACCGGGCCGGCTTCGGGTGAGGAAGTGGTCCCGTTGTCCGTCGCCTGGGACGACATCGGCGGTCTCGTCGATGCCCACGAACGATTCCTCGCCGGCTCACTGGTCGAGTCGGACGTGCGGGACTCGGTGCTCGACTCCTGGAAGCGGTGCCTCTCCGTCGGGCTGGAGCCGAACCGGCTGCTGGTCCGCTACACCGAGGACGTCACCCTCGACGACCGGTTCCTGCAGGCCGCGGGCCCCGTGCTGAGCGACCTGACCACCTCCCTCGCCGATGTGAGCATGACGATCGCGCTGTGCGACGGACAGGGCCGCATGGTCGAGCGGCTCGGCGGCAGTCGGCAGCTGCGCCAGAGCCTCGACACGGTGCGGTTCGCCCCCGGGTTCGACGCCTCGGAGGCGGTCGTGGGCACCAACGGCGTCGGCACCGCGCTCGTCGAGCGCGGCCCCGTCTACATCGCCGGCCGGGAGCACTTCGCCGACTGCCTCCAGCCCTTCGCCTGCGCGGGGGCGCCCGTCCGGGACCCGCTCAGCGGACGGATCGAGGCCGTCCTCGACATCACGTGTCTGCGCGACCAGGGCGACCCGGCGATGGTGCGGATGGTCCGCGAGGCCGCCCTGAGCATCGAGGGCCGGCTGCTGGAGCAGGCCACCCTGCGTGAGCGTGCGCTCCTCACCGCGTACCGGCGGGCCGACGGCCACGCGCGGGGCTGGCCGAAACAGCCCGACGAACTGCGGCTCGGCCCCGACGGCGGGGCGCTCGGCCGGGTCGACATGGCCGTACTGCGCGCGAAGGCCGAGGAGCTCATCGCCTCCCCGCACCGCACCCTCGACGAGGTCACCCTGCCCAGCGGCCGGACCGCGACCCTGCTCCGCCGGCAGGTCAGGGGCGCGGCGGGGGAGACCGGCGTCGCCGTGGAGGCCCGCGTCGTCGGGGGTCCGCGCCTGCGCCATGTCGGCGTGGCTCCGCCGGGCACCGGGAGCGGGGTGGCATCGGGGGTGCAGCGGCCGGTCGGATCGGGGGCATCGGGGGTGCAGCGGCCGGTCGGATCGGGGGCATCGGCGGTGCAGCGGCCCGTCGGATCGGAGGCATCGGCGGCGCAGAGGTCCGTCGGTTCGGGGGCATCGGCGGCGCAGAGGTCCGTCGGACCGGTGGCGGAGGGGTCGGCAGGGGCGGCCCCGCCCAGACCGGCCCGTACCCGTCCCACGTCCTCCACGCCGCAGACCCCCGCACCGGTCGCACAGACCCCGACGGTCACACAAACCCCGGTCATCGCACGAACCACAGAGGTCGCGCAGCCCCCAACAGCCACCCCCTCGACCCCGGAC
>NZ_RDBN01000010.1:10703-21739 GCF_008042075.1 Streptomyces sp. UW30
ACCCCGCACCGTGGCAAAGTGGCCCTATGTGCGGCCGCTATGCCTCCACCCGCAGCCCCGAGGACCTGACCCAGCTGTTCGAGGTCTCCGAGTGGCACCCCGAGGAGACCCTGGCGCCGAGCTGGAACGTGGCCCCGACCGACAACGTATGGGCGGTCCTGGAGCGCGCCCCGCGCGGCGCCGACGAGGACGCCCCGGCCCGGCGCCGGCTCCGGCCGTTGCGCTGGGGCCTGGTGCCCTCGTGGGCGAAGGACGTGAAGATCGGCGCGAGGCTGATCAACGCGCGCGTGGAGACCGTGCACGAGAAGCCCGCCTTCCGCCGCGCGTTCGTCAAGCGCCGCTGCCTGTTGCCGGCCGACGGCTTCTACGAGTGGGACCAGGTCAAGGACGCCACGTCGGGCAAGGTCCGTAAGCAGCCGTACTTCATCCACCCCGGGGACGGGCAGGTCCTGGCCCTCGCCGGTCTGTACGAGTTCTGGCGCGACCCGGCGGTCAAGGACGGCGACGACCCCGCCGCCTGGCTGCTGACCTGCACCATCATCACGACCGATGCCACGGACGCCGCGGGCCGCATCCACCCCCGTATGCCGCTCGTGCTCACCCCCGACCACTACGACGTCTGGCTCGACCCCCACCACCAGTCGACCGACGATCTGCGCGCCCTGCTCACCATGCCGGCGGACGGCCGCCTCGACGCCCGCCCCGTCTCACCCGCCGTCAACAGCGTCAGCAACAACGGGCCCCAGCTTCTGGACGAGGTCCCCGCCCCCTGACCACGGCAAAGGTGAGCGCTCGGTAAGGGTTGGCCCAGAGGTCCGCCGCGGCGCGGTTTTGACATCCGTTTTCATCTAGCGTGGAGCCGAAGCCGGGACGGATCGAGCTCGGCGGACCGTTCGCCCTGCTCGGAGGTACCCATGCCCGCGCCCTCGCCGCGACTGCTCGCACCCCTGATAACCGGGACCTGTCTGTTCCTCCTCGCGGGCTGCGGCGCTTCGTCGGACACCGGCGCGCAGAGCCCCGCCGCGGCCGCCGCCATCCCGGTCGTCGCCTCGACCGACGTCTACGGGGACATCGCCGAGCGCATAGGCGGCGGCAAGGTCCAGGTCACCTCGATCATCAGCGACCCCGACCAGGACCCGCACTCCTACGAGGCCGACACCCGCAATCAGCTGGCCCTGTCCAAGGCGAGGGTCGTCATCGAGAACGGCGGCGGCTACGACGACTTCGTCGACCGCATGCTGAAGAGCGCCGGCTCGTCGCCCGAGGTGATCAACGCCGTCGACGTCTCGGGGAAGACCGCCACGGCGGGCGGGGAGCTCAATGAGCACGTCTGGTACGACTTCCCGACGGTCGCCAGGATCGCCGACCGTATCGCCGCCGCGCTCGGCAAGGCCGACCCGGGCGACGCCGCCACCTTCACCGAGAACGCGAAGGTCTTCGAGCGGGGGCTCCAGCCGCTGGAACGGAAAGAGGCCCGCATCAAGGCTGAGCACGGCGGCGAGGCCGTGGCCATACCCGAGCCCGTGCCGCTGTACATGATCGAGGCCGGCGGGCTGACGAACGCGACGCCCGAGGAGTTCAGCGAGGCCGTCGAGGAGGGCGGCGACGTCTCCCCGAGGACCCTCCAGGACACCCTGGCGCTGTTCACCGGCAAGAAGGTCAAGGCGCTGGTCTACAACGAGCAGACCTCCGGCCCGCAGACCGAGAAGGCGAAGCGGGCGGCCAGGGCCGCCGGGATTCCCGTGGTGCCCGTGACCGAGACCCTTCCCCAGGGCAAGGACTATCTCGGCTGGATGACCGCCAACGTCGACGCGCTCGCCGGCGCGCTGGCCAAGTGACGGCCTCTGGCGCGTCCGGCCACGACGCGGACACCGCGCTGATCAGCCTGCGAGGGGCGGCCCTGTCCTACGGCGAGCGCGTGGTGTGGCAGGACCTCGATCTCGACGTGCGGCCGGGCGAGTTCCTCGCCGTCCTCGGACCCAACGGAGCAGGGAAGACCAGCTTCGTGCGCGCCCTGCTGGGGCAGCGGCAGCTGTCCGCCGGCACGCTGACGGTCCTGGGTCGACCGCCCGGACACGGCAGCCGGCACATCGGCTACGTCCCCCAGCAGGCGACGCTGTCCGCGCAGGCACTGCTGCGGGCCCGCGACCTGGTCCGCTTCGGCATCGACGGGCACGGCTTCGGACCCCGGCTGCGCACGGGCGCCGTACGCCGCCGCGTGGACGAGATCCTGTCCTCGGTCGGCGCATCCGCGTACGCGGACGTCCCCGTCGGCCTCCTCTCCGGCGGCGAACGCCAACGTGTGCGCATCGGGCAGGCCCTGGCGACGGACCCGCGGATCCTGCTCTGCGACGAACCTCTGCTCTCCCTCGACCTGCACCATCAGCGGGCCGTCACCGAACTGGTCGACGCCCGGCGCCGCTCCCACGGCACCGCGGTGGTCTTCGTGACCCACGAGATCAACCCCGTGCTGGGCCTGGTGGACCGCGTGCTGTACCTCGCCCGCGGCGGCCACCGCGTCGGTACACCCGACGAGGTGCTCACCTCCGAGGCGCTGTCGCGGCTGTACGGCACGCAGGTCGACGTCGTACGTGTCCGCGACCGTGTCGTGGTCGTGGGCGCGCCCGACGAGGCGCCGCGGCCATCGCACCATCCCCAACTGCCGCGCGGAGTACGGCCATGACCGTCGCCGAGGGGATCTGGCAGCAGGTCTTCGCCTTCGACCACTACGGCGAACTGCTCGCCCTGGTCCGCAACTCACTCCTCGCCGGGGCCGCGCTCGGCCTGGTCGGCGGTCTGGTGGGCGTGTTCGTGATCATGAGGGACCTGCCGTTCGCGGTGCACGGGATCAGCGAGCTGTCGTTCGCCGGTGCCTCGGCCGCGCTGCTGCTGGGCGTGAACATCGTGGCCGGCTCGATCGTCGGGTCGCTCGTCGCGGCGGGCGCGATCGGGCTGCTCGGTGCGCGCGCCCGGGACCGCAACTCGGTGATCGGCGTCATCATGCCGTTCGGGCTCGGCCTCGGCGTGCTGTTCCTCGCCTTGTACAAGGGCCGCGCGGCGAACAAGTTCGGCCTGCTGACCGGGCAGATCGTCGCCGTCGACACCCCGCAGATGTCCTGGTTGCTCGGCACGTCGGGCGTGGTGCTCGTCGCACTCGCGGTGATGTGGCGACCGCTCGTCTTCGCCGGCGCCGACCCGGAGGTGGCCGAGGCGCGGGGCGTGCCGGTGCGGGGACTGTCGTTCGCCTTCATGGTCGTGCTGGGGCTCGCGGTCGCCCTGTCCGTCCAGATCGTCGGCGCGCTGCTGGTCCTCACCCTCGTCGTCACACCCGCGGCGGCCGCGGCCCGGGTCACGGCCTCACCGGTGCTGCTGCCCGTCCTGAGCGTGGTGTTCGCCGTGGCCTCCATCGAGGGCGGCATTCTGCTGGCCCTGGGCAGCAGCATCCCCATCAGCCCGTACGTCACCACGATCTCGTTCGGGATCTACCTCGTGTGCAGGCGGACCGGCGGGTACCGGACTCCCGTCGCTGACATGAAGACATGAATGGGTCTTCATCTGTTCCTCTATGGTGGGGGCATGACTGCCACGCTCACCCCGCCCTCGGCCGACCGTGCCGAGTCCGCGCCCGCCGCGGCCGTGCCCCGGCGGCGCACCCGGCTGCTGTCGCTGCCGGAAGTCCGCTGGGCCGGCGCGGCCACCGCGCTGTTCCTGCTCGCGCTGCCCCTCCAGCTGGCCGGAGTGCCCGCCTGGATCTGGGGTCCGCTGTACGCGCTGTCGTACGCCACCGGCGGCTGGGAGCCGGGCTGGGAGGGGCTCAAGGCGCTGAAGGACAGGACCCTCGACGTCGACCTGCTGATGGTCGTCGCCGCACTCGGCGCCGCCTCCATCGGGCAGGTGATGGACGGCGCCCTGCTGATCGTCATCTTCGCCACCTCGGGTGCCCTGGAGGCGCTCGCCACCGCCCGCACCGCCGACTCGGTGCGCGGCCTGCTCGATCTGGCCCCCGCCACGGCCACCCGCATCGGCCCCGACGGCACCGAACAGCCCGTCTCAGTACAGGAGTTGACGGTCGGCGACACCGTCCTCGTACGGCCCGGCGAGCGTCTCGGAGCCGACGGGCGGGTGCTGAACGGCGCCAGTGAGGTGGACCAGTCGAGCATCACCGGCGAACCCCTGCCTGCGGCGAAGGAGCCGGGCGACGAGGTCTTCGCGGGCACCCTCAACGGCACCGGTGCCCTGCGCGTGCGGGTCGAGCGCGACGCCTCCGACTCCGTGATCGCCCGCATCGTACGCATGGTGGAGGAGGCGTCCGAGACCAAGGCGCCCACGCAGCTGTTCATCGAGAAGGTCGAACAGCGCTACTCGCTGGGCATGGTGGCCGCGACGCTCGCCGTGTTCGGGGTGCCGCTCGCGTTCGGCGCGGAGTTCTCTGATGCGTTGCTGCGCGCCATGACCTTCATGATCGTGGCCTCGCCGTGCGCGGTGGTCCTGGCCACCATGCCGCCCCTGCTGTCGGCCATCGCCAACGCGGGCCGGCACGGCGTGCTGGTGAAGTCGGCGGTGGTGATGGAACGCCTAGGCCAGATCGACACCGTCGCGCTGGACAAGACGGGCACCCTCACCGAGGGCACACCGCGGGTCGTCGACGTACGGCCGTTGCCCGAATGTGCCCTGGGGGAAGACGAGTTGCTGACCCTCGCCGCGGCGGCCGAGCACCCCAGTGAACACCCGCTGGCCCGCGCGGTGGTGGCCGCCGCGAGCGAGCGGCGCCTCGACCTGCCGGCCGCCCGGGACTTCACGTCCGCGCCCGGGGTCGGTGTGCGGGCCGTCGTCCGGGGCCGTACGGTCCAGGTGGGCGCCCCGTCCCGGCTGCTCGCCGACCCCGAGGCCGCGGGCGCGGTACTGGCCGGGGAACTGGAGGAGTCCGGCCGTACCGCCGTCCTCGTGGTCGTCGACGGCAGCCCCGCCGGAGTGCTCGGCATCGCGGACCGGCTCCGCCCCGACGCGGCCGCCACCGTCGCCGCTCTGACCGTCCTCACCGGCACCGCACCGACCCTCCTCACCGGCGACAACCCCCTGGCCGCCGCCCACCTGGCCGCCGAGGCCGGCATCGAGGACGTGCGCGCCGGGCTGCTGCCGCAGGACAAGCTGGGCGCTGTGCGGGATGTGGAAGGCTCGGGCCACAAGGTGATGGTCGTCGGAGACGGCGTCAACGACGCGCCCGCCCTGGCCGCCGCCCACGTCGGCGTCGCCATGGGCCGGGCCGGTTCCGACCTCGCCCTGGAGACCGCGGACGCGGTGATCGTCCGCGACGAACTCGCCGCCGTCCCCGCCACCGTCGCCCTCTCCCGCCGCGCCCGGAAGCTCGTCGTGCAGAACCTCGTCATCGCCGGGGTGTGCATCGCCGGCCTCGTCGTCTGGGACCTGGCCGGCACGTTGCCGCTGCCGCTGGGCGTCGCGGGCCACGAGGGCTCCACGGTCCTCGTCGGGCTGAACGGCCTGCGCCTGCTGCGGGACGCGGCCTGGGAGCGGGCGGTGGGAGAGGGGAGCGGGTGACGGGGGAGCGGTCGTCGGTCCGCCCAGTGAGATGGCGGTCGGGTGATCGCGCCCACAGGTGACGTCCGGCCGTAGTCGGGCGAGCCCGTTACCGGCCGGGCGCCGGGCCGCTGCTGCTGCGGACGATCAGGTCGACCGGGACCAGCGAGTCGGCCCGGGACGGTTCGCCGGAGCCGTCGAGCCGGTCCAGCAGCAGCCGCAGCGAACGCGTGCCGATCTCGGCGAAGTCCGTGCGCACGGTGGTCAACGGGGGAAGGAAGTGCGCGGCCTCGGGGATGTCGTCGTAGCCCACGACGCTGACGTCGCCGGGGACGGAGCGGCCGGCTTCGTGCAGGGCGTGCAGCAGACCGAGGGCCATCTGGTCGTTGGAGGCGAACACGGCCGTGACGTCCGGGCGCCGGGCCAGCTGCCGGCCCAGCTCATAGCCCGAGTCGGCGCTCCAGTCGCCGATCAGCGGAGCCGGCACCTCGGCGCCCGCCGCCTCCAGACAGGCCTGCCAGCTGCCCAGCCGCTGATCGGCCGAAGTCCATCCGGTCGGGCCCGCGATGTGCCACACCGTACGGTGGCCGCGTCCCAGCAGATGCTCGACGGCCTTGCGGGCCCCGGCCCGGGAATCGCCGGTGACCTGCTGGGTGTCGGCGTCGAGGCCGTTCTCCAGTACGACCAGCGGGGTGTCGAGCCGGGTGTCCGCCAGGGCCTTGCCCACCCACAACTGCGGGGCGATGGCGATCACCCCGTCCGCGCCCTCGGCGGACAGCCGGTTCACCGCTTCGATCACCGTGTCGGGCTCGGCCGTGTCCAGTGCGATCGAGCTCAGCAGGTAACCGGCGTCCTGGGCGGCGGTGTTGATCGCCGTCAGGATCGCGGCGGGCCCGTAGCGGGCGGCGTCGAAGGAGATCACGCCGACCATCCGGGTCCGCCCGCTGGCCAGCGAACGGGCGCTGCGGCTCGGCCGGTAGCCCAGCTCCCGCATGGCGGCCAGCACCGTCTCGCGGGTCTCGGCCCGCACCGACGGATGGTCGTTGAGGACGCGGGACACGGTCTGCTTGGAGACCCCCGCCAGCTTGGCCACGTCGTCCATCACGGGGCGCGAGCCCGCGAAGTTCCGTCTGCTGCGTCCCCTGGGAGCGGAGTCGTCGGCGGAGCTTCGGGTCATGATCGCTGTTCCCTCGACATCGTCACGGCGGCGGCATCCGCCCCGGCAGATCCCCCAGCATAGGCAGGCCGGCGGGGCGGAATCCCTCATCGGCGTCGCCTCAGTCCGTCCCGACGGCCAGGCGTGACCGCGGACCCACGGTCATCAGTCGATCTCCGGGCCGAGGTCGGCGGTGTCGGTGAGCCGGGCGCGGGTGCCGGTGGTGGCGTGCAGCTCCAGCAGGACGAGGTCGTTGGCGCCGGGGCGCAGGATCGGGGCGGGGACGTAGAGGGTGCGTTGTGGGCCGCGGTTCCAGTAGCGGCCCAGGTGGAAGCCGTTGATCCAGGCCTGGCCCTTGGTCCAGCCGGGCAGGGCGAGGAAGGCGTCCGCCGGGGTGCCGACGTCGAACGTGCCCAGGTGGAAGGCGGGCTCGACGGCCGTGGTCGCCTCGGCGGGGGCGAAGGACAACGCGCTCAGGTCGTCCAGGGGCAGAGGGCGGCAGTCCCAGCCGTGCAGGGGGCGGCCGTTGAAGGTGACGGGGCCGAGCAGGCCCTTGGGGGCGCCGATGCGGGGGCCGTAGTTGACGCCGCCCATGTTCTCGACGAGGACCTCCAGCGAAGCGCCGGGGTGCGGGACGCGCACGGGCAGGCTCTCGTCGTGCCGTTCGCGTTCCAGTACGCCGACCGGGGCGCCGTCGACGAAGACCTGGGCGCGGTCGCCGACACCGCCCGCGAAGTGCAGCAGGCCGTCGCCGGCCGTGTCGAAGGTCGTGCGGTAGAGCGCGTAACCGGAGTCCAGGCCCAGCTCGTTCATCGTCGCAGGGTTCTCTGTGCGGACGGGCTCGGCGAGGCCCTTCACGTGCGTCAGCAGCGGTGCCCGGCGGTCCAACTCGACGGTGCTGGGCGGGAGTTTGGGCGCGGATGCCGGTGCGGGCTCGTCGGGGACGGGGACGTGGCGGGCGATGACCTCGCGGAAGGCGTGGTACTTGGGGCCGGGGTCGCCGCACTCGGTGAGCGCCGCGTCGTAGTCGTAGGACGTGACGGTGGGCTCGTAGGCGTGCTTGTGGTTGGCACCGTTGGTGAAGGCGAAGTTGGTGCCGCCGTGGAACATGTAGATGTTGACCGAGGCACCGGCCGACAGCAGACGGTCCAGGTCCGCGGCGGCGTCGGCCGCGTCCCGCACATGATGCGGACCGCCCCAGTGGTCGAACCAGCCGATCCAGAACTCCGCGCACATCAGGGGGCCTTCGGGCTGGTGCCCGCGCAGCTCCGCGAGGTTGCGCTCGACCCGGCTGCCGAAAGTGGCGGTCGCCAGGACGCCGGGGAGGGTTCCGGCGGCCAGGTGCTCCGGGTCGGCCTGGTCGCAGGTGAAGAGCAGCTCCTCAACGCCCCGGGCCCGGAAGGCCCCTTCGAGGTGCTTCATGTACGCGGTGTCGTCGCCGTACGCGCCGTACTCGTTCTCCACCTGCACGGCGATCACCGGGCCGCCTGCCGCGGCCATCAGCGGCAGCAGCGGGGGCAGTAGTGCGTCGAGGTAGCGGTCGAACGCCCCGGTGAAGCGCGGATCGCCGGAGCGCAGCCGGATGTCCGGGTCCGCGATCAGCCACGCGGGCAGACCGCCGTTGTCCCACTCGGCACAGATGAACGGCCCCGGACGCAGCAGGACGTGCAGGCCCTCGGCCTGGGCGAGGCTCAGATAGCGGGGCAGGTCGAGGAAGCCGTCGAGGACGAGGGGGCCCTCGGGATCGGGCTGGTGCAGGTTCCACGGCACATACGTCTCGACCGAGTTGAGCCCCATCAGGCGGGCCTTGTGCAGCCGGTCGGCCCACTGGTCGGGGTGGGTCCGGAAGTAGTGCATGGCGCCGGAGATGATCCGGAACGGCTCACCGTGGAGCAGGAAACCGTCGGAGGACGCTGTCAGAGCGGGCATGCGGAGACTTCCCTTCGGTTCGGAGGAGCTGGGTGCGGGGCGGCGGGGCGCGGTGTGCGGGGCGCGGGGCCTGGTGGTGCGGGTCGGTGGGTGATCGCCGTGCAGGTGGAGAACGAGTACGGCGCGTACGGCGACGACACCGCGTACATGAAGCACCTCGAAGGGGCCTTCCGGGCCCGGGGCGTTGAGCCAGCGGGTTCCTGTTCTGCGGGTCAGTGAGTCAGTGAGTCAGTGGGTCCCGGTTCTGCGGGGCAGCGGGTCAGTCAGTCAGCGGGTCCCGGTCGTGTGGGCCAGCGGGTCAGCGGGTCCGTTGGTCAAGGTCAGCGCGTTCGGGTGGTGCGGATCAGCCAGAGGGTCGAGGCAAGGCAGAGCGCCGAGACCACCGCCAGGAGCAGGGGGACGCTTCGGGTGCCGGACCACTCGATGGCCTTGCCGAGTGCCGGGCCCGCCACCACGCCGCCGACCATGGAGGCGGCGATGACGAGGGCGCCGGCCCGGCGGGCCCGCGGGGCGGCGCGCTGCAGCCAGGGCAGTCCGGTGGGGAAGATCGGTGCGATGAACAGGCCGACACCGGCGTAGGCGTACGGGGCTAGCCCCGGCACCGCGGCCAGCAGCAGACAGACCGTCATGCCCGCGCACGAGACCGCGATGATGGCCTGCGCCGAGAAACGCAGCGCGATGGGCGCGACCAGGAAGCGGCCCACGGTCATCATCAGCCAGTACACGGACGTGGCGGTGGCGGCGACCCCGGCCGAGTAGCCGACCGTCTGAAGATGGGTCGGCTCCCAGCCGCCGACGCCGGCCTCGATGCCGACGTGCAGGACGTACAGGGCGACGAACACCGCGAGCACGGAGCCGAGACTGCGGGCGAGGACCTGGCCGCCGTGCGACTCGGTGGCCTCCTCGGACGGCTGCGGCGCCCGGCCGCGCACGCCTCGCAGGCACAGCAGCAGCGGCAGGTTGGCCAGCGCGAAGCCGAGGAAGACCGCGGGGTAGTGCCTCGCGCCGACGGTTCCGATCAGGGCCGGGCCGAGGATCGCGCCGATGCCGAAATGGGCGTTGAGGATGTTGAGCATGGCCGTGGAGCGGTGGCCGAATCCGACGGCGAAGAGTTGGTTGAGGCCGTAGTCGACGCCGCCGAAGCCGAGCCCGGCCAGCAGGGCCATGGCCAGAGCGGCCGGCCAGTTGGGCGCGAGCGCGAAGGCGGCCGAGCCGACGGCCATGAGCAGATAGGAGGCCCCGAGGATCCGCCGGTTGTCGACGCGGCCGTAGAGCCGGTCGAAGAGCAGCACCCCGGCCACTCCGCCGACGAAGTGCGCGCTCAGCCCGAGCCCCGCGGCCGACGGCGACAGGCCGAACTCCTCGCGGAATGCCGGAATCGCGGGGCCGTAGAAAGCCTGGAGGGCGCCGATGAGCACGAAGCCCACGCACGAGGCGACCACGGCGGCGGGGCTGAAGACCCGTTGGTGCGAAGGTGCCGACATCAGCATCATGACGATTGATGTTACCGGTAACATCGCGGCGCCCGTCAAGTTTTGTGCCGTGCTCCACCGTGATGGGTTCGGGGGTGCTGCGCGTCTCTCCGGGGCCTGGATCGCCATTGGACTGCATCGGACTACATTGGACTGGTGGTACAAGTGCTGGACGGGTAGTCTAGAGAGTGGCTCGGTGAGCGTCGTGCCGAGCGCGGACAGGCAGAGGAGTGGGCGATGGCGGCCGATGAGGCCCTGGAGGCGGAGCGGGATGCGATCGTCGCCGCGCTGAGGCCGGTCGCCGACGGGCTCGTGGCGACGTTCGGGCCGATGTGCGAGGTCGTCCTGCATGACTACCGGCGGCCCGAGGAGTCCGTGGTCGCCGTGGCCGGTTCGGTGACCGGGCGGGCCGTGGGCGGGGCGATGAGTGAGATCGGCATGCGGATCGTCGCGCGCGGCGACGGGGCGGGCGACGAGCTGAACTACGTCACCCGGACCCGGGGCGGCAAGCTGGTCAAGGCGTCCACGATGGTGCTGCGGGACTCGACGGGCACCGTGTTCGGCGCCCTCTGCGTCAACCTCGACGTCACCGCCGTGAACGACGCCCACGCCCTGCTCGGCGCCCTCGCCGGCCTCGGCACCACCCCGGCCGACGTGCCGGTCACCACCTTCGGCAACGACATCGACTCCGTCGTCGACGCCATCCTCGACGCCCACCAGCTCCGGCAGAACGGGAGCTGGGCCGGTCTCGACCGCGTCCAGCGACTGGAGCTGTTTCGCGGCCTGGACGAGCGGGGCGTGTTCGCCGTGCGGCGCGCTATCGAGCCACTCTCTAGACTACCCGTCCAGCACTTGTACCACCAGTCCAATGTAGTCCGATGCAGTCCAATGGCGATCCAGGCCCCGGAGAGACGCGCAGCACCCCCGAACCCATCACGGTGGAG
>NZ_RDBN01000099.1 GCF_008042075.1 Streptomyces sp. UW30
GGTGGCCCGCGCGGCCCACGCGCTGGAGGCCGGAGGCCACGGACGGGGGTGACTCGACCTGGACCACGAGGTCCACCGCGCCGCTGGTCGAGGGCGGCGAGGAAGGCGGCGAGGGTCTTGCCGGAGCCGGTGGGGGCTACGACCAGCACGTCCGCGCCCTCGTTGATGGCTTGCCACGCGCCTGCCTGGGCTGCCGTGGGCGCGGAGAAGGCACCCGTGAACCAGCCGCGGGTTGCGGGGGAGAAGCCGGCCAAGGCTTGGTGCGGGGTGCTGACCATGCGTCCATCCTGCACCTCGGGACTGACAATTGGGCTGAGCTGCGGGAATGCCTCGGGTGGTGGGGGTGCGTGTTGATGCCTGCGGCGCCTGTGCCGGTTTGGTGGGGGTGCGTGTAGCGCCTGCGGGAGTGTGGTGGGTCGGGGCCGTGCCGGGGGGTGTCCGTCCTCGGTCGGGCGGTTGCTGTTCTCAGAGAGGTGCTGTTTTTTGACGCCCGCCGCTGCGGGCGGACACCCCCCGGCACGGCCCCTTGCCGCCGTGCGCGGGTGCCGCGCCGTGGGGTGCGGCCGTTGCGGGGCGGCTCGTTCGCGGAGAATGGGGGTATGGCACGTTCTGGCGAGCTCGCGCGGCACTGGCAGTACGCCGAGTTGCCCGGTGTCGATCTGCTGCGGGCCCGGTACATACGGAAGACCTTTGTGCGGCATACCCATGAGCACTTTGTGATCGCCGCGATCGCGGAGGGCGTGGAGGTCTTTCAACATCGGGGGGCCGATCAATACGCGGGGGCCGGTGCGCTTGCGTTGGTCAATCCCGATACGCCGCATACGGGGCGGGCGGGGGTGCCCGAGGGGTGGCAGTACGGGGCCGTCTATCCGTCGCCGGAGGTGGTGGCCGAGATCGCGGCCGAGACCACTTCTGTTCGGGGGACGCCGGGGTTTGTCCGGCCTGTGCTCGATGATGTGTATGCGGTGGGGCTGGTGCATCAGGTGTTGCGGGCCGCTGATGAGGGCAATGCGCTGGCTGCCGACACCCTGCTGCGGGTTGCCGTGACGCGGCTGCTGCGGTTGAACGGTGGGGTGCTGCCGCAGCGGGAGGTGCGGACGGCGGGGGCTCAGGTCGCCGTACGCGCGCGTGAGGTGCTGGAGGGGCGGATGGCCGAGCCGCCCAGTCTGGAGCGGTTGGCCGCCGATCTGGATACCGGTCCGTTTGCCCTGCTGCGGGCCTTTCGGGACGTGTATGGGATGCCGCCGCATACCTGGCTGACCGATGCGCGGGTGCGGCGGGCCCGGCGGCTGCTGGACGCTGGGGTCTCCCCGGCCGAGGCCGCTGTCGCCGTGGGGTTCACCGATCAACCGCATCTGAATCGGCACTTCGCCCGGATCGTCGGGGTGCCTCCGGGGGCCTATCAGCGGGAGCGCAAGAACGTACAAGACCTGCGGTAGCGGGTTGCCTAGCGTCGTGGGCGTGGCAGAACAGAGAGTGCTGGCGGATCAGCAGGTCGACGGGGACAAACCCGACGCCGTCGTCGTACGGGACGCCCTGGGCGTCGGGATCGCCGTCGGGTTGTCCGGGTTTGCCTTCGGGGTGACGTCGGCGGGCAGTGGGCTCACGCTCCTGCAGACCTGTGTGCTCAGCCTGCTGGTGTTCACGGGAGCGTCGCAGTTCGCGCTCGTGGGGGCGCTTGCGGCCGGTGGTAGCCCGCTCACCGCTGCTGCCGGGGCCTTCTTCCTGGGGGTGCGCAACGCCTTCTACGGACTGCGGCTGTCGCAGGTGCTGAAGCTCACGCGCGCGGTGCGGCCGTTCGCCGCGCAGTGGGTGATCGACGAGACGGCCGCCGTCGCGCTGGCACAGCCCACGCGGCGCAGTGCGCGGATCGGGTTCGTGGTGACCGGGCTCAGCCTGTATGTGCTGTGGAACCTCACGACCCTGCTGGGCGCCCTCGGGGCGGACGCCATCGGTGACACCGATGCCTGGGGGCTCGACGCGGCCGGGCCCGCCGTCTTTCTGGCGCTGCTCGCGCCGATGCTGACGTCCGCCACCGAGCGTGCTGTCGCCGGTCTTGCGGTGGTTCTGGGGCTCGGGTTGTTGCCTGTGCTGCCTGCCGGGGTGCCCGTACTGGTGGCCGCGCTCGCGGCGCCCGTGGTGCTGTGGGTGCAGGGGCGGCGTGCGGGGGAGGGGGCGCGGTGAGTATCTGGATCGCCATCGGCGCCACCGTTGTCGGCTGCTATGCCGTCAAGCTCATCGGGCTGCTCGTGCCCGCGGGCGCGCTGGAGAGGCCTCTCGTGCGGCGTCTTGCCGCGCTGTTGCCCGTCGCCCTCCTTGCCGCCCTCACGGCTCAGCAGACGTTCGGCGACGGGCAGGCGCTGGTGCTGGACGCCAGGGCGGCAGGGGTCGCCGCGGCTGCCGTGGCGCTCGTCCTGCGGGCGCCGTTCCTGCTGGTCGTCGGGGCGGCCGTGGTGGTGACCGCGGGTGTGCGGGCCATGGGCGGGTGAGGCGGGTCAGCCGATGTGGCGGCCGTACGCGCGCAGTGTGCGCAGCGCCTGGATGGTCACCATCGGGCGGGCCTCCAGTGGGATGCCCGGTGCCCACTGGCGCCAGCGGATGGGCCAGCCGCCGTCCTCCTGCTGCTCGCCTGCGAGGTGGTCCAGGGAGCGGCTCATCTCGTCGTCCGTGAACCACGCGCGCGCCAGGGAGCGTGGCGTGCGCGCGTAGTCGTGCGGGAAGTGGTGCTCGCCGGGGGCGTAGCCGGGCGGGACCGGGTAGGTGTCGAGACCGGCCGGCTCCAGTGCCGCCAGTTGCTGATCGCGCACCAGGCGGCCCAGTCGGTCGGCGGCCGCCTCCGCGCGCGGGCGGTCGGGAGCGGAGTCCAGGAAGGCCACGGCGGCCTCGATCTCGTACGGATGGGACTTCTCCAGGGACTCGACCGCCTGCCAGCAGAAGTCCGTGGCCCGGAACAGCCACGCGTGCCAGACCTCGTTGCGGTGCAGCAGTCCGACCACCGGCCCGGTGGAGACCGCGCTGGACGCCTACCGCAACGAGGACGGCGGGTACGGTCACGCGCTGGAGCCGGATCTGCGCGGCCCGGTCAGCCAGCCGCTGCACACCGGTCACGCCCTGCACGTCCTGGATCGCCATCGGCGCCACCGTTGTCGGCTGCTATGCCGTCAAGCTCATCGGGCTGCTCGTGCCCGCGGGCGCGCTGGAGAGGCCTCTCGTGCGGCGTCTTGCCGCGCTGTTGCCC
>NZ_RDBN01000100.1 GCF_008042075.1 Streptomyces sp. UW30
GTCGTTCTCCTCGACGTCGGAGTCGAGCATCAGCAGCGGCACCCGGCCGACCTGCGCGAGCCAGACGCGGGCGTGCAGCTGCCTGCCGCCGTCGGCTCCGGTGCCTCGGTCACGAGCTGTCCTGCGGGCGTCTGCGACACCGCTTCGGCCGGTTCGGACCCCGGCTGGGTGACCTGCGGTCGCTGCTCGGTCATACGGCCTCCCCCGGCTCGGCGATGCGGTCGAGCTGGGTGCTCAGGAGCATCGCGACCCCCTTGCTGTCGAGTGGTCTGACGCCGTCCGCGGAGAGCGTGACCAGGACGTCTCCGACGTAGCCGGAGCAGAACATGCTGTCGAGGTCCTCGCTGAGTTCCCTGGGCGACAGGAAGCACTTGGCGTCCTTGTGGCCCTTGACCTTCGGACCCTTGCGGAAGATGTCCAGGGTGCCCAGCAACTCGGTCTGGAAGCGCGACGCGTCCCGCACTGCCGTCCGGTTCTCCAGCCGGGTGAGCGTGAGGCTCACGCTGTAGATGTCCTCGACGAGATCCTGCTGGAGCCCGCTGCCGTAGGCGCTGAAGTAGCTGCGCATCGCCATGCCCTCGATGCGCAGCCGGTCCAACTGCTTCTCCAGCTGCCGGCGCTGCGAACGGGGCAGATCGCGCAGCGACTCCTTGCGCATGGCCGTCGCCTCGGCCGCGCTGAGCCGCGTGTCCGAGCCGAACTCACCGATGTCCGGCCCCTTGACCCAGCCGTCGGTGCCGTACGGCACGAGCATCCCGGCCAGGCCCGAGGCGCTCGGCGCCTTCTCGTCGCCGGCCTTGTCCGCCGGAAACTTCCACACCGGCGCCCCCGCGTCCCGATCGGCGTCCCGGACGGTGCCGACGGTGATGCCGACGCCGGCCACGAGGGCGCCGACCGTCAGGACGGCCCCGGCGACGGCGGCGATACGGCCACGGCGCGGGCGCTTCCTGGCGGGCGGGGCCACGACCGGTTCACCACCCGGGTCGGGCTGCACGGCCTGCCCCACCTCTGCCGGGGTCTCGCTCACGACCCGGCCCTCGCTCTCCGACTGGCCCTCGCTCATGGGCCGTTCCTCGCTCACAGCCGCTCCATCTGCCGCTGGGCCAGGCTCATGATCGTCTTCTTGCTGATCGGCCTGTTGCCCGAGACGAAGATCTCCATGGCGATGTCGCCGCGCCACGCGAGTGCCTCCGCCGTGTACACCGGCAGATAGCCGGGCTCGGATTCGGCGTCCTGGTAGGCGTAGGCCATGCCGTCCTCGGTGCCCGGGACGACCCAGCTGTCACCGTCTTCGAGGTCGGCCCAGTACTTGCCGCCTACGGTCCTCTCGGCGGCACCGCCGGACTCCTCCTGCCGGTACTGGAGCAGCCGGATCTCCACCGCCGAGTCGTCGTCCTCCCAGCCGACGACGGCCGCGCGCCGGAACTCGTGGCTGACGAGCTCGCCGAAGGCGCCGACCGGCTCATTGAAGGTCTCCGCGTAGGCGGCTATGTCCATCCAGCCGTCGTCACCGGTCAGCCAGTCGGCGGCCTTGGCCCCGCGCGGCTTCTTCAGCAGCAGCTTGCGCAGGTCTCCGTCGGTCCGCACCCGCCGGTCCCGCGCGGCCGACAGCGGTTCGGGCGCCTCGCCCTTGGCCTGCGTCAGCTTCGGCTGCGAGAGCGAGGGCAGCTTGGTGGGCTCGCGGTCGGCCTGGACGAGGTAACCGGCACAGGTCCCCGCCACGAGCCCCAGTACGGCGGCACCTGCGATCAGCGCCGCGGTCCGCCCACGACGCCGCGGACGGGGCGGATCGGTGGGCTCAGGGCCGGGCACCTCTCCGATGGGTTCGGGTTCTTCCAAAACGTCCCCCCAACAGAACGTGAAGTCTGTATTCCGTATTCGTGCGCACAGGAGACCCATGGCCCACACACGGGGTTGTAGGGGGCTTGATTACGATTCGGCCATGGCGAAGAAGCTGGTGATCAAGGTGACGGCGGGGGCGGACGCCCCCGAACGGTGCTCACAGGCGTTCACGGTCGCGGCGGTGGCCGTCGCGAGCGGTGTCGACGTGTCCGTGTGGCTGACCGGCGAGTCCGCGTGGTTCGCGCTCCCGGGCCGGGCCGCCGAGTTCGAACTCCCGCACGCGGCCCCGCTCCCCGACCTGATCGACTCCGTCCTCGCGGCCGGCCGCCTCACCCTGTGCACCCAGTGCGCGGCCCGCCGGGACATCACGGAGAAGGACGTCATCGAGGGCGTACGCATCGCGGGCGCGCAGGTCTTCGTGCAGGAGGCGATGGCGGACGGGACGCAGGCGCTCGTCTACTGAGACGACGTCCCTGGGACGACTTCCCCGGGACGACTATTACGGGACGACTTCTAAAGGGTGTTGCACAAGGCTCTGAGCTGGGCATCTCCCTTGTATGGCTGGGGTTTTACGTGCTGAGCGGGTATGGGTGGAGACGTTCACGGGGCTGCGGATGACACAGTTCTCGGGTCTGTTGAAGGTGGTGCGGGAGCGGGGCGGCAACGGCACGCTGCGCGGCCGGCCGTGGTCGCTGCCGCTGGCGGAGCGGGTACTGATCGTTGCCGTGTACTACCGGACAAACCTGACGATGAGGCAGCTGGGCCCGTTGTTCGGCGTCTCTTCCTCCACGGTCTGCCGTGTCGTCCAGCGGCTTGGTCCGCTGCTGGCGGTTGAACCCGTCTCGAGCACGGCCGACGCGGCGGACCGGTTGTGGATCGTGGACGGCACCCTGGTCCCAGTCCGCGACCGGAACGTCGGCTCATCGTCGCGCAACTACCGGTTCTCGGCGAACGTGCAGGTCATCGTCGATGCCGACACCCGCCTTGTGATCGCCGCCGCTCACCCGGTGCCGGGCACCACCGCGGACGCACACGCCTGGCGGGCTTCCGGCTTGGCCGAACACTGCCAGGGCGTGACCGTCCTGGGCGACGGTGCCTACCTCAACTGCGGGATGGTCGTGCCCCACCGCAAACGCCCCCACCGGCCCCTGCTGGCGGGCGAGGAGGACGACAACGCAGCCCACCGGAAGGTGCGTGCGCGGGTGGAGCATGTGATCGGCCGGATGAAGAACTACAAGATCCTCCGCGACTGCCGCCAACGAGGCGACGGCCTCCACCACGCGGTCCAGGCCGTCGCCCACATGCACAACCTCGCCCTCGCATCATGACCAGACAACCCCGCTCACCCGCTCTGGCCTGCCCGAACACAGCCTTGTGCAACACCCTTTA
>NZ_RDBN01000101.1 GCF_008042075.1 Streptomyces sp. UW30
GCTCTGCGGCGATGGACCGGGCTTCGTCGAAGATGTCCAGCGCCTCGTCGGGCGAATCCAACGCGGTAAGACCGTCGGCGAGAGCCAACAGGGCTTGCGCGAGGCGCACTTCATGGCCGCCTTCGTGGTCCGCCGACACCGCCAGGCGGCATGCATGCACCGCCTCCTGAGAGCAGGAGAACGCTTTGCGCAGGTCCCCTGCCGCGCGCCACTGACTGCTGGCCAGCAGGGCAATGTCCGCCCACTGCGCGTATTGGTCGGGGGTCTTGGCGGCGAGGCGGCGTACCGTTTGCAGAAGTTCCATGGCGGAGGGCGGACTAGTGCCCATCGTGCTTACCCTCCTGTGAGGTGTCCGTCTCCGTCGGTGTGTCGTCGTGGGCAGGCGGAGGGACGGAGCGCGCGCGCATGCCGATGATTCGGTCGGCGTACCCTGCGTCGTGGACCAGGATGGTTCCGTCGGGAAGCCAGCTGAGCAGGCCCGGAAGCGGCTCTGCGTCGGCCTGCGTACCAGATGCCAGGTTTGCTGAGCCTGTGGGAGCGAGTGGCGTCGGTACGGGCGCGGGCACAGGCTCCGGTGGCGGCGCAGATGCTTGCCGCATCACGAGGTTGCCGGCCGTCCCTACGGTGGCCATCAGCGGCTGGTGCCCGACATTGAACCTCCCCATACGCTTTTCTGTCCGGCGGAACAGCTCACCAAGCAGCAGGGGAGAGGCGTCCCCGCCTCCATTCTCCAGCACCGTCACAAGGTGGCCGGTGAACGCGGTGTAGTTGGTTGCCGCGGCTTTGTCGGAGGCCTCTGAGGTCTGTGTGGGCCCGCTCGATGCCAGGACGCAGACGCCGTCGATGAGACCCTCGTCGACGTCCTCGGCAACTCTGTCCTGGTCGAGCAGCTCGTCCTCGGCCAGCGCCTCCTCGACCGGCGCCTCATGGCCGAGCACCTTCGTCGCGATGCCACTGAAGCAGCAGTCGAGAACCAGCACGACGACACGGGCGCGGGCCGCACGCAGCAGGCCCCGCAGAACCGTGTAGCGCAGCCCGGTGGTCTCGACCGACTCACCGCTGGCGGTGGTGCACGTCGTGAGATACAACTCGCGCTCCGCGCCCACGCGCGAGCCATGCCCGACGTAGTACACGAACAGGACATCGGTTGCCTGCTCGGCCGCGCGTTTGACCGCAACGCGGATGCCGTCGGCTGTGTGCGGGTTGAGCATCGTCCGCGTGTATTCACGCTTGCGGTGAAAACCGGCATAGGCGGGATCGGTGAGGAGGTCTTTGAGGCGCAGCACGTTATACGAGGCCCCCTCGACGCTGTCGAAGGCTCCGTCGTCCGGGTACTCCGCGACCCCGATCAGCACCGCACGGGACTCGTCCGGGCGCAACGATCGCATGGTCTGGTCAGGCCGCGTCCAGGTCGTCGAGCCACCGTTGGATTTCGCCCGCGTCCGAACCAGTCACCGCGAACTGCTTGCCGTCCTTCTCCACGGTCACGGTGATCTTCGGGGCGGCGGCAGCCCGTCGCTGTTCACGCCATTGCGCGATCACGACACCAAGGGAGGTGGCGCTGAATGCGCCGCTCAGGACCAGCTGAATGATCGCCACAGTGCCCAGTTGATTGGGCCCGGGGGTGTCGGGCAGCAGTTTGGGTGTGGCGTGCTTGCGCGCGCTGGTGTCGTCGACAAGCCAGTCGAACAGTTCGGACGAGACGTCGTCGCCGTCCTTTTCCGCGACACACCTGATCAGGATCTGCATCGTGGCCCCCTGCCCCCTCGCAATTCCCGCCGAGCATACGGCGACGCCGTGGCTGATGTTCGCCGAATCGAGGAGGTGGGCAATGTGAGGGCGCTGCCAGCGACACTCCGGGAGCCTTGGTCCGATGCACGGTCGCCGGATGGCTAGCGCTCGATGTGGTACCGGCTCTGGGAAACGATGGCTTGGCGGAGTTTGGTGGTGAAGTCGGCCGTGCGGGCGATGCGGTCGACGCCGCCTGCATTGCTGTGCCTCAGCGCGCTCTTGAAGTTCTCCTCCAGGGTGCCGGTCATGCGGACCATCAACTCGTCGCTGAGGTGGTCGAGGTCGACGTTGAGGAGATCGCGCATGGTGGGCTGGCGTAGACGGGTGAGGGTGTACGAGGACATTGCGGCCAGGGGGTAGAGCCAGTTCTCCAGCGTTTCGCCCAGCAGGGGCCGGTCCTCAGAGAACTGGGTGAGGAAGCTGCGAAGGCGTGTGTGTACGTCGAGGCTGAGCCGGTAGAGGTCGAGGTCGTGGCGGGGAGAAAGGATCTGCGTGTAGTTCTGGTCGTCCAGCTGCAGTGCTTCCGAGCGCCGCAGCGCGGTATGTGGCTCGTGCAGCGCGAAAGCGGTGAACTCACGGGCCAACCGGGCCATGTTGACGACGCGGTCCACGGGAAAGCCGAGGTTGCGGTAGTAGCTGGCGCGGCGTTCGCAGTAGTAGCCGCCGGCGTGGGTGAGGCTCTCCTCGGTTCAACACCGAGGCCATGCCACACGCCCACCAATGCGCGAGAACCTGGACAAACGACGTTGGCAGGCCGTCGCATACTTGAACACCCCATGTACCGCAGGGAGTTGACCAAAGCAGCCAGGGGGTGCTCGCCGCATCCCAGCCAAGCCTCTGCTGATGACCGTTGCCGACGCCCTCGCCCGCCGGTCTAAGAAGCGCCAAACGCTGCCGGAGACCATCCGCCTGGCTCCTATCGCCCAGGGCTGATCCATAAACACGCCTCGCGGCCACGGCGATGCGGCTGCTGCCGAAACGAGAGCGCCCGCTCCCACACTTCCCTACGGCCAGGCTGCGACGACCAGGGCAATGAGGGCAATGCCCAGGGAGAGAGTGCCGCCGAAGGCGACACCGGCCCGGACGAGAGCCGTAGGGATGCTTGAGCTGTCCCAGCGGGCCAAGGCAGCGGCGGCGATGCCTGCGGCCAGAGCCAGGGACAGCACGACGGAGAGCAGGATCAGCACCGTAGTGGTTCGGTCGGGCAACACGGGTAACACCACCTGGAGTCTGGACTGTTGGGTTGGCTGCAGGTTCACGATGTCCCGGCCGTACTCCCAGGTGCCAGCAGGTGGATGTTGTGGCATACATAAGCCAGGGGTTGTGCCGGAACAATCACGCGGAGGACCGGGAGTGGGGGAGCAGGCTCGGACGGGGCGGCCGTGGGGGCCAGCACGTGGCACCAGCGCGGAGATCAACGAACTCGTCGCGACTCTCCGCTCCTGGCTGGACGAGGCCAAGGT
>NZ_RDBN01000102.1 GCF_008042075.1 Streptomyces sp. UW30
GGCTGTGCGGACCCCGTGGGCTTCCCCTCGTCCGCGGCGCCCGCACAGCCGGTCAGCGCGGCGGCGAGCAGCACGGCCGGCACGGCAGAGGTCCTTCTCACGCGACGACTCTCCTGGCCCGACCGTGCAGGGTCAGGTAGAAGGTCTGGAGGGATTCCCCGGGGCCGCCGAGTTCGAAGCGGTTGCGGACCTTGCCGAGGGGGTTCCAAACCCGGCCGTCCGGCATCCGTACGCCGACCGGCTGGCCGAAGTAGTCGCGCTGGTGGGCGTCGAAGTCCACCCACTCCGCGCCCGCGCGACGCACGAGCACCTCACCGACGTACGCACCGAGCCCGAAGAGCGTCTCCCGCACCTGCTCACGACGGGCCCCGCCCTTGCGGAGCCCGTCGATCAGGAAGTCCACGACCCGCAGACTGGCCACGGAGTAGTCCAGCGGCAGCCGGTTGCGGGCAGTGACACGCGAGACGAACCCCGCGGCGCACGACCGCATCTCTCCGGCCCCCGGAACGCGCCCGTCCACTCGGCTCATGGGACCCCACCCCACCCTTCGCTCGGTCAGTCGAGAGCCTGCTTCCGGCCCTCTCGGATGATCAAGCGGATGCCGCGTCAGGAACATCACGGGTCATGGGCGTGTCCATTCACACACAAGGAAGTCACAGCAGGCCTACAACCTTTGAGCTAGTTGTTCGTCGAAAAGTGTCCGGATTGACGGTCAATATCGATTACAGCCGATTCGAGCACCTGATCGAATCCTGTCTGCCTGCTGTGTTAGCTTGCGGCACCTTTTGAAGGGCTGTTCCGCGTCGACCTGTGTGTGTCCGCGTTGAACGGCCTCCTCTGCCATGCCTTTTGGAGGTGCTGTGGCTGCACGCCACAAGCCGAACCGAAGTCGACCGCTCGCACGCGGCGGGCTCGCCACCGCCCTGGCCCTCGCGGCCGCCGGCGGAAGTCTGCCCTTCCTCCTGTCGGACGCCCATGCCGAGACCCCCTCGCTGACGATCCCGGCCCCGGACCGTTTCAAGCCCGTCGCCGACCCGGTCTACGGCGCGGGGCCCGGCGGCGTCGTGGAGCGGACGGAGGTCAAGGACCAGAGCGCGCTCGGCTACTACCGCTGGACCCCGGACGGCGGTACCCCGGTCGACCTGCCCGCCTCGTCCCCGTCCGACGACGTCAACTCCATCGACGGAGGTGGCGGCAGCCACGTATCCGTCACCAGCGGGGATGTCGTCGCGATCTACGACTTCCCGAACCAGGTGCAGCTGAAGGACATGAAGTCCGGCACCACGACGAAATACACCCTCCCCGACGGCCACTTCTACCGTGGCGTCTTCGGCTCCGCCGTGCTCACTGCCACCCGGGACGCGAACGGCAACAAGAACGTCCTGCACGTGCTGCGCATGACGGACGGTCAGCTCACCGACACCCTCGCCACCGGCCTGAACGGCTGGGTCGCCGAGGACGGCATGACGCTCGGCGGCGACGACCGTTCGGTGGCGATCTGGTACGCGCACCCCGACGGCACCCGCGGTGTCGGTCTGCTGAACCTGGCGACGGCCGAGGTCACCCCGGTGTTCCCGGGCGCGACCGGCACGAACGCCCAGGTCGTGTTCTCCGACGCGTACGTCGCCTGGTACTCGCCCGAGGGCGGTAACACCACAGCCCGCGTACTGCCTCGCGCCACTCCGCAGGCGGCCGACACCAAGGTCGAGCTCGGTTCGGACGGCGAGGGCACCCCGCAGCTCGGGCTCGTCGGCGACTGGGTGCTGACCACGCGCCGGTTCCAGCAGGCGGCGGACGACTTCCTGGCCCGCGAGGGCGCGCCGCTCACCGCACTGCCGATCGGCGACGGCCAGCCCAAGACACTGCTGGAACACGCCGGTTGGCGGATGGCACAGGTCCCGGGCGGCGGGGTGGCCGTCACTGGCGGCGCCTCGGCCGGGGACTGGGCGGTGCGCCGGGTCTCCATCGGAGACGACGGCGCGCCCTCGTTGCGTACGGTGCACGAGGTGGCGCCAAAGGAGGGCAAGCTCACGCGGCTGTCGCTGACGGCCGGGCACCTGGTCACAGCCGAGTCCGACACCACCTACCTGCCCGCGCTGTTCCAGCGGCAGATCACCCTCGGCGCCGCCCCGTCGGCGGGCGAGCGGTCGCTGCTCGCGCGGCCGGACGCGCAGACCACGGGCGAGGCGGCACAGCGTGCCTACGACGCCCGGCAGCCGGTCGGCACCGGGGACGGCCGTACCGTCGTCGCCACGACCGACGCGGACGGTGCCCAGGTGCTCGTGGTGCTGGCGGCGGACGGAACGAAGACCGTCGTACCCGCCGTGGACCCGCAGACCGGCGAGAAGATGCCGACGGGCTCCGACCACAACTCGACTGTGCGGTCGGCCTCCGGCCGCTATGTGGTGTTCGGCGACAGCGGGCGCGGTCTGGAGGACCGGCAGTACGTGGTCGACCTGGACGCGTCCGGCGGGCCGAAGGTGATCCGGGTCCGCCAGGGCCAGGGCGGGCTCGCGGTATGGGGCACCAAGCTGTGGATGCCGAGCGACGCGGACGACGGCACGCTCCAGGCCGTCGACCTCAAGTCCGGTGAGACGACCGTAACGGATCCGATCACCGACAACGGTTGTCTGCCGCAGCAGTTGCAGACAGCCGGACCGTGGGTGTACTGGGACTGCTACCCCACGGGGTCGGTCAGCTCCGGCCACGGCGTCTACAACACGCAGACCGGGCAGTCGTCGTGGGCCCCGCGCGGCACCCTCGGCGACGGCTATGTGGTGGCGTACGACGGAGACCGCGGCCAGCTCAACCTGACCCCGATCGGTGACGCGTCGCGCACCATCGAGGCCTTCACGTCCCAGTACGCGTACCCGATCGTGGCGGCTGACCGCTTCGGCGGCGCGGTCGCGTACGCCAAGGAGAGAAGCGCCCAGATCACTGTGGTCGACTCGGGCGTCGCCGCTTCCCCCGTGGCCGAGATCGAGTCGCGGGTCGAGCAGTCCGTCGACCTCACGTCCGCCACCGACGCCGTGTGGGACGCGGACTGGCAGCTGTCCAAGCCCGTCGACGACGCCCAGGTGACGATCCGGAACAAGAACGGGCGCACGGTGTTCAAGGGCTCCGCCGAGGAGTACGCCGCCGCCGTCTCGTTCACGTGGAACGGCCGTACCGGCGACGGCCGTTACGTCAACGACGGCACCTACACCTGGGAACTCACCGGCACGCCCGCGGACGGCAGCGGGAGCGCCCTGAAGGTCACGGGCACGGTCGCGTTCAGCGGGGGCCGGAGCGCGAGCACCGGAAGCTGAACGGCGGGGCGCGGCACGGGTCATGCTCCCGGGGAGGGAACGCTGGGAGCATGACCTGTGTCAGCACCGTGATGACACGGCCGGAATCCGATGGCTCCGACCGACTACCGTGCGGTGGATCCAGACTCAGGCGTACACGCGCTTGACCTGGGAATTCGTCAACGAATAGCTGTAACCGGCACGTGACTACGTATCAAGCCCACACCGCTTTGACCACGGCGTGGCCTGCTGAAGCCGCCCGCCCGTAGAACCCTTGGAGGTCCTGGTGAATGTCCAGGAACTCCTGCCTGACTTGCGCCTCTGCTCCGACCCAGCCGCCGAGCTTGGCGCCGGCAATGTTCCAAAGCTCATCGAAAGAGACTGTCGCGAGGAAGTCTGCGGCCTGCGACACCCCGGGCGGCTCCAGGATCATCAGGGGCGGGTTGGAGGGGTCGGCGTCCGCGCTGTGTGCCACGGGGCGACCGCCGTAAATCGGCAGCGTCCAGGGCTTGTCGACGTCTGCATCGAGGGCCTCGGCTGCGGCATAGAGGTCATTGACGGAGTTGAAGACCTTCTCGATCGAGTCGGCGATGCCTGCCGCGTACTCGTCGGGGTGGTTGTCCCAGGCCTCGGACATGAATGCCGCAAGCCAGGTGTGGTCGTCCTGGAACTCGGACTCCGGAATGGCGCGAAGGTGTAGGTGGATGCTCACCGCGACGAGACCTCCATTTCGGTGGCCCGCCTGTCGGGCCGAACGGACAGAACTTACTCGATGGCACTGACGGCGAGACGCCCCGTCTCTTGACACGGGATTCCCTCCGCTGCGCGACTTGGAAAACTAGGGCACGGCAGGGGCCGCACGGCACTCATGCATCGCATGGAATTCCTTTCACCGTGCGGCCCCCGCCTACTCCTTGCGGGGGCCGGCCGGGATCAGGCGATCAAGGCGTACGCCGATCTGTACATCGCTCCCGCGGCTGCGAAACTCGGTACGTCATCCGCAATGCCGAGACCGCCGGTGCCCACATCCTCGACCACCGTCCCGACTGCGAGCCCGGTGGCCGCGAGACCAAGGCCCACACCTCCCAGTACCTCGAGGAAGGAATGCCCTGCACTCTCGTCCCCAGTACGCTTGCGTTCGTCTCCGTCAGTCTCGTAGGCAATTACGCCCGGAGAGATCTGAGACGGCCAGATCTTGACCATTTCGTTTGGCTTCGCATAGTTCGGAACTACTCCCGGCGGGAAGTCGAAACCGACCTTCGCTACGCGCTTGTCACCGGATGCCTTGAGCTGTTCCTGTAGATACTTGACCTTGTKTTCGACTTCCTTCTTTCCCTTTCGCTCCGCGTCTCCGCCGGCATGCTTGGCGTCCCAGACATAGACCGCGTCGTCGGTCCAGTACAGGAGGTCGGCATAACCGACTCCCTTGCCCGGCTTTTTGGACGAACCTCCGGCGATGGTGTTGCGGTCGTCCCGGGGGCCACCGGAGGCGCTCAGGTCCATGCTCACCGAACCGCCGCCCATCGGCTGGAACGCGGCCAGGTACGTCGCAACGAACATGATCGCAGTGTCGTGTCCACCATCGTATTGATCGAAGTGGCACGCCCCGCAGAAGTCGTTCGGGTTGAAGAGCTGCGCCACTGTGTCACCACAGGAAAGA
>NZ_RDBN01000103.1 GCF_008042075.1 Streptomyces sp. UW30
GCCTGGATCGAGACGTCCAGCGCGGACACCGGCTCGTCCGCCACGATCAGCTTCGGCTCCAGGGCGAGCGCCCTTGCCACGCCGATGCGCTGGCGCTGTCCCCCCGAGAACTCGTGCGGGAAGCGGTTGTAGTGCTCGGGGTTCAGGCCGACGATCTCCAGCAGTTCCCTGACCCGTTTCTCACGGCCGCCCGTCGGTTCGACCCCGTTGATCTCCATCGGGCCCGAGATGATCTTGCCGACCGTCTGGCGCGGGTTCAGCGAGGAGTACGGGTCCTGGAAGATCATCTGGATCTCGGASCKGATCGGCGCCAGCTGCTTGCGGCCCGCGTGSGTGATGTCCTKGCCGCGGTASGWGAYCYKGCCGCYCGTCGGCTCCASCAGCYKGGTKATCAGCCGGCCCGTSGTCGACTTGCCGCAGCCCGACTCGCCCACCAGACCGAGGGCCTCGCCCTCGGCCACCTGGAAGTCGAGGCCGTCCACGGCCTTGACGGCGCCGACCGTGCGCTTGATCGGGAAGCCGCCCTTGATCGGGAAGTGCTTGGTCAGACCGCTGACGTCCAGGAGCGGTTGCGCGTTGCTCATGATGGTGAAGTCCCGTCTCGTGTACGTCAGTCAGTGCCGGGATCCGGCGAAGTCGGCGAAGAGGTCCGTGCGCTGCTCCATCGGGAGGTGGCAGGCGGAACCCCTGCCGTCCACCACGTCCAGCGGCGGCCGCTCGGTGGAGCACAGCCCGCCCGCGACCTTCTCGGCGAAGGTGCACCGCGGGTGGAAGCGGCAGCCCGAGGGCGGGTTCAGCAGCGACGGCGGGGAACCCGGGATCGGCTGCAGAGGCACGTCGACCGGCCCGTCCAGGCTCGGCATGGAGCTCAGCAGGCCCAGGGTGTAGGGGTGCTGCGGCGTCTGCAGCACCTCCTTCTTGGTGCCCCGCTCCACACAGCGGCCGCCGTACATCACCAGCACGTCGTCCGCGATGTCGGCGATGACTCCGAGGTCGTGSGTGATGAAGACGATCGCCGWGCCGAACTCCTGCTGGAGGTCCTTSAGCAGGTCCAKGATCTGCGCCTGGACCGTSACGTCGAGAGCCGTCGTCGGCTCGTCGGCGATCAGCAGCTCGGGGTCGCAGACCAGCGCCATCGCGATCATCGCGCGCTGGCGCATACCGCCGGAGAACTGGTGCGGGTAGTCGTCCACCCGCATGTCCGGCTGGGGGATCCCGACCCGGCGCAGCATCTCGATCGACCGCGCCCGGGCTTCCTTCCGGGAGGCACCGGTGTGCTTGCGGTACGTCTCGCCGATCTGCGTGCCGATGGTGTGGTACGGCGACAGCGMGGYGAGCGCGTCCTGGAAGATCATGGACATCTTGTTGCCGCGCAGCCGCTCCATCTCCCGCTCGGAGGCGGTGAGCAGCTCCTTGCCGTCCAGCAGGATCTCGCCGTCGATCGTGGTGCGGAACGGGTCGTGCAGGCCCAGGATCGTCAGGTTGGTGACGGACTTGCCGGATCCCGACTCACCCACGATGCCGAGCGTCTGGCCCTTGGCGAGGTCGAAGGAGAGCCCGTCGACGGCCTTGACGATGCCGTCCTCGGTGGAGAAGTGGACCTGAAGGTCCCTGACGGAGAGGAAGGGCTGCTGATCGGTGCTCGTCACGGGGACGCTCCTGAGGGGGGTGATGCGAGGGGTCGGGAGTGGGAGGGCGGAGGTCAGGCGAGCCGGATCCGCGGGTCGATGAGGGCGTAGACGGCGTCCACGATGATGTTGGCGAAGACGATCGCGCCGGCCGCAAGGAGGGTCACACCGAGCAGCATGGGCAGGTCGCTCTGGTCCACGGACTTCACCGCGAGCCGGCCGATGCCCGGGAGGCYGAAGGTCGACTCGGTGATGATGGCACCGCCGATCAGCGTGCCCAGGTCGATGCCGAACACCGTGACGATGGGACCCATCGCGCCGCGCCAGGCGAACCGGAAGAAGACGTTCGACCGGGACAGACCCTTGGCCCGTGCCGTGCGGACGTAGTCCTCGCTGAGTTGCTCCACGAGCTGGGAGCGCGTCATACGGGTGTAGTTGGCCGTGAAGATGATCGCGAGGACCAGCCAGGGCAACAACAGCCCGGAGAACCAGGCGGCCGGATTGTCGGTGAACGGGGTCCACTGCGGCTGGTCGAGCCATCCCAGCTGCGCGACGAAGAAGAACATCGCGATGTAGCCGACGAAGTAGATCTGGAGCGAGGAGCCGAGCAGCGAGGCCGAGCTGGCGAACTTGTCCAGGAACTTGCCCTGCTTGAGGGCCGCGATCATGCCGGCGCCGATGCCGAGGATCAGGAAGACGAAGGCCGCACCGAAGGCGAGCGACAGGGTCGTCGGCAGACGGTCCATGATCGTGCCGAAGACGGGCTCGTTGTTCGCGAAGGAGTACCCGAGGCACGGGGCTTCGCAGTGGCCCCAGCTGCTGTAGTCGCGTCCGACGAAGACGCCGACGAGCCACAGCCAGTACTGCWCSGGGATCGGCTTGTCGATGCCCAGGTTCTGCCGGATCTGCGCCAGCGCGTCCGGCGTGCAGTTCTTGCCGCAGGACATCATCGCGGGGTCACGCGGCACGGCGTAGAAGAGCCAGAAGGTGATGGCGCTGATGATCAACAAAATGACCAGCGCGCCGGTGACTCGGCGGACAAGGAAGCGGAACATGAGGCGTGACTTTCCGGACGGGGCGCCATCACCTTCTGGCTCTTCTACGCCGTGCCGCGTGACCCCGCGATGATGTCCTGCGGCAAGAAC
>NZ_RDBN01000104.1 GCF_008042075.1 Streptomyces sp. UW30
TCCCAGGAGGAAGTCGCCCGGTTGTTGGACGGGGACGGGGGCGGGGACGTGGCGATCGCCGCCGTGAACGGGCCGCGGTCCGTCGTGGTGTCCGGCGCCGAAAGCGCCGTCGAGGCCGTCCGCGCCACGTTCCACGACCGTGGCTCCCGTACGAAGCGACTGCGGGTCAGCCACGCTTTCCACTCGCCGCTGATGGAGCCGATGCTCGCCGAGTACACGACCGTGGCGGCCGGCGTCACCTACCGCACGCCGACCGTGACCGCCGTCAGCACCCTCACCGGCGAGGTCCTCGGGAACGGGGACTGGACGACTCCGACGTACTGGATCGAACAGGTCCGCCGTCCCGTACGGTTCCACGACGCGCTCACCACCGTCACCGGCCCCCAGGGAGCCGTCCGGCTCCTGGAGATCGGCCCCGACCCCGTCCTCACCGCGCTCGCCCGAGAGGCCGGACACGCCGCAGTGGCCACCCTGCGCGGTGGACAGCCGGAGCCGCAGGCCGTCCTGACTGCCGTCGCCGACCTGTACGTCCGTGGCGCCGACGTCCGTTGGGCCCCGCTCTTCGAGGGCACGGGCGCGCGGCGGGTGGACCTGCCCACCTACGCGTTCTGCCGCGAGCGGTACTGGCTGCCCGACCACGCCGTGGCGGAGGGGGGCACGGAAACCGGCCCCGACGGTGTCGAGGCACGCTTCTGGGATCTCGTCGAGCGAGGCGAGGTCGACGCACTCGCCGAGCGGCTGGGCGTGTCCGGAGACGAAGCCCTGGACACCCTCGTCCCCGCGCTGTCCGCCTGGCGTCGGCAAGGCCGCCGGGAACTGGAGCAGGCGGCCCGCCGCTACCGCGTCCGCTGGCGGCCCGCCCGCCTCGACGCCGACCCGGCCGCCCTGCCGGGCCGCTGGCTGGTGGCCACGGCCGACCCGGCCGGTGAGGACATCGCGGCAGCCCTGCACCAGGCGGGCGCCGAGGTCGACCTGATCCCCGTCGCCGCCACCGACACCCGGGCCGACCTCGCGGACCGTATCCGCGCCACCGGACACGAGCCCACCCATGCCCTGGTCCTGGTGCCGTCGCCGGGTGCCGTGCTCGCCCTGTGGCAGGCCCTCTCCGACAGCGCCCCGGCCGCCCGCCTGTGGTGCGCCACCCGGTCCGCGCAGTCGGTGGGCGCGGGCGACACCCCCGCCCGGCCCGACGAGGCGGCCGTCTGGGGCCTGGGCCGCACGCTCGCCCTCGAACAGCCCGACCGCTGGGGCGGCCTGCTCGATCTGTCCGCGCATCCGCACGCCGACGAGCCGCAGCGCCTCGCGCGGCTGCTGGCCGCGCCCGGCGACGAGGACCAACTCGCCCTGCGCCCCACCGGAGTCCTCGCGGCACGCCTCGTACGCGACACCGGCGCGAGTGGACAGCCCGCCGCCCCGGGCGGACAACCGCACAGCACCCGCTTCCACGGCACAGCCCTCGTCACCGGAGGCACCGGCGCGCTCGGCCGCCATATCGCCCACTGGCTCGTCGACCAGGGCATCGAGCACGTCGTCCTGGTCTCGCGGCGCGGCGCCGACGCCCCCGGCGCCCAAGAACTGCGTGACGAGCTGAGCGCACGTGACGCCGACGTCACGCTCGCCGCCTGCGACGTGGCCGACCGCACCGCCCTCGCCGGCCTCCTGGACACCCACCCGCCCACGGTCGTCGTCCACGCCGCGGGCATCCTCGACGACGGCCTCGCCGCCGACCTCACCCCCGAGCGGCTGGCGCGTGTCCTCGCCGCGAAGGCCGGCGCCGCCCGGCACCTGCACGAACTCACCGCCGACCGCGACCTCGACGCCTTCGTCCTGTTCTCGTCCACGGCCGGCGTCACCGGCAACGCGGGCCAGGCCGCCTACTCCGCCGCCAACGCCCACCTCGACGCGCTCGCCCAGCACCGCCGGGCCCTCGGCCTGCCCGCCACGTCCGTCGCCTGGGGCCCCTGGGCAGGCGACGGCATGGCCGCCGACCCCGTTGTCACCACACACCTCGCCCGACTCGGCATCCGCCCGCTCACCCCCGACACCGCCCTCGACGCGCTCGGCCGCATCCTCGACGACGACCGCACCTGCGCCACCGTCCTCGACGCCGACTGGGCCCGCTTCGCCGAGACCACCGCCTACGCCCGCCACGGCTCACTCCTGCGCGAACTCACCGCGCCCGCCCAGCAGAACGCCCGCGCCGCCCAAGGCCCCGAGCACGCCACGGCAGGCGGCGGCGAACTCGCCACCGCCCTGCACGGCCGCGCGCCCGCGGAACGGGAACGGTTCGTCCTCGCCCACGTACGGGCCACCGTCGCCGAGGTCCTCGGGCACAGCTCCGCCGCCGCCTGCCGTGGCGTGCTCGGGGCCTTGGGCGGCGCGGGCGTTCTGCTGGGCGGGCGCGGTGAGTTCGCGCAGGAGTGAGCCGTGGCGGGCGTAGGCGGTGGTCTCGGCGAAGCGGGCCCAGTCGGCGTCGAGGACGGTGGCGCAGGTGCGGTCGTCGTCGAGGATGCGGCCGAGCGCGTCGAGGGCGGTGTCGGG
>NZ_RDBN01000105.1 GCF_008042075.1 Streptomyces sp. UW30
TCGTGGATCAGCGCAAGGTACGCGGCCGGCTCCCCCGCCCCGAAGACCCTCCCGGCAGCAACAGCCCGTGGGGGATCCCACAAACGGACCACCCCGCTGGCGCGTGGACACCGAGGGGGCTATGGTCGAGAGGTAGAATGACCGGTAACCCTACCTCGTAGGGGCATCTCGGCCTTCCCGGCGGGACTGCCAACCAGGCGAGCAACTGCCAGTGGGTCCCGGTGCACGTCGAACAGAGATGAAAAGCGCCATGAAGCCAATCCGCGCCCCGGCTTGCCCGGGGTCCAACAGAGAGCCGGTGTTTCGCGCGGCCTCGGTGGGGTCAGCCTCCCGACCGGATCAGCCGGACCGCGTCCAGCAGGGTCTTGTGGGCGGCCGTCGAGTCGTCCAGGTAGCCGGCTGCCATCGCACCGTCGTACAGCATCAGCATCGCACCGGCGGCCGACTCCGGGTCGGTGTGGCCGAGCCGGGTGAGCAGGTCCTGGAAGAGGGTGCGGATCCAGTCCCGGTGGGACGTGACCAGGCCGCGGACCGGATGGTCGGCGTCCGGGTACTCGGCGGCCGCGTTCAGGAACGGCGATCCGCGAAAACCGCGCTCGCGGGCGTGCTCGGCGATCGCCTCGAAGATCAGGTCGATCGCCTCCGCGGGCGGGTGCCCGGCGGCCAGCGGTTCGGCCACCCCCTTGTAGTAGGCGTCCTTGGTCAGCAGATAGGCCACGACCAGGTCGTCCTTGGAGGCGAAGTGCCGGTAGAAGGTCACCTTCGTCACCCCGGCCTCGGAGATCAGCCGCTCCACTCCGACCGCGCGTACGCCCTCGTAATAGAACAGCCGCGACGCGGCCTGCACGAGGCGTTCGCGAGGCGGGAGGTCTGCCACGGTCTTGGTCCCCTGATGTCCGGCGTCGGTGGTCTTCTTCCCAGTGATGCTCACTTCCCCATTGTGCCCTCGGCCCGGCCTTGAGCGGCCTGCACCCCCGTACGGCCCCACCAGCAGGGCCGTATGCCCCTTATCCCGCACGGCTCGCAGCAAAGGTCGCCGTGCCGCGTATCGAAAGGCTTGAACGATGACTCGTCGTCTTGAAGGAACCGTCGCCCTGGTCACCGGAGCATCCAGCGGCATCGGCCACGCCACGGCCCTGGAGCTTGCCCGCGAGGGCGCGTCCGTGGCCGTGGTCGGCCGGCGTGAGGACCGGCTCACCGACCTCGCCGCGGAGATCTCCAACGCCGGCGGCAAGGCCCTGGTCGTGCCCGCAGACATCACCACTGCCCAGGCCGCCGCGGAAGCGGTCGAGCGGACCGTCGACGGCCTGGGCCGCCTGGACACGCTGGTCAACAACGCCGGCCTCATGCTGCTCGGGCCTGCCCCCGGTGCGGACCTGAAGGATTGGCAGCGCATGGTCGACATCAACCTCATGGGCCTGATGTACACCGCCCACGCGGCCGTCCCCCACCTGGTGAAGGCCGCCGCCGAGGAGCCGCGTCGGGTCGCCGACATCGTCAACGTCGGCTCGCTCGCCGGCCGCAACGCCTACGCCATGTCGGCGGTGTACAGCGCCACCAAGTTCGGCGTCGGTGCCTTCAGCGAGGCGCTGCGCCAGGAACTGACACGCCAGCACGTCCGCGTGTCCGTCATCGAGCCGGGCAGCGTCGACACCGAACTGCGCACGCACAACCCCGACGTCATCCAGCAGCACATCGTCGCCGCCCTCGGCGACATCGAGCGGCTGCAGAGCCAGGACATCGCCGACACCGTCGGCTACATCGTCACCCGCCCCCGGCACGTAGCCGTCGCCGAACTGCTCGTACGCCCCACCGAGCAGGCCTGAACACCAACACCGGGCCCAACTCCGAGACAGGCAAGGAGTCATGATGGCGGCCGGCACCCCTGTGACAGCAGCCAACACCATCGTCCGTGTCTGCCTGCTGCTGGCCGCTGCCATCGCGCTCGGAGACGGCGTGCAGCAACTGGCGCAGGGAGGACCAGCGGGCACGGCGGACGCGGACAACGCGCACCGCTTCCTGGCGGGCGTCTACGTAGGCTGGGCTCCCCTGTTCGCCTGGGTGGCGGCAACGATCCGCCGGCAGGGGGTACTCGTCTACTTCCTGGCCGTCCCGATCTTCCTCGGCGGCATCGGGCGGCTGGTCTCCTTCGCCCGGGACGGCATGCCGAGCCCGGCGGGAGTCTTCCTGGCCTCCGCCCTCCTGGAGCTCATCCTCCCGGTCGCCGTCGTCTGGGCGCACTCCACCTCACTCAGGTCCAGACGAGTGCCGGCCACCGCCTGAGGCACCGATCCCGGGCGGCAGACCGGCAGGAAGCACGGTGCGTCGAGTTGGAGCGGCCGTCGCCCTAGGTCGCTCCCCAGATTTTCGCCGCGGCCAGAAGGTGCTCCCGGACGAGTGTCACGTGCGGGTTGGTGGAGCTGCCCGGGCGTTGGACCAAGTAGGCGGTGTTGATCGGCGGGTCCTCCGGCTGGTGCAGCAACCGGAGGGCGCCGGAGGCGAGTTCGCTGCGGCACAGATAGCTGGGCAGGACGCTCCAGCCGGCGCCGGCGGTGACGGCGGTGAGGACGCTGCGCAGGTCGGGGACGGTGATCGCGGCCTGGGCGTGCAGGCGGCGGTCGAAGACATGGCGCCAGTAGCGGCGGGCGATGGGCAGGTCCTCGGCATAGGTGATCAGAGGGGAGCTCTCCAGCGCCGTGGGCAGCTCCTGCCCCTTGAGCCGTTCGGCCCATGCCGGGGCGGCGACAAGGACGAACTCCTCGTCGGCGAGGAGTTCGACGTGCAGCGTCCGGCCGCGGGGCCGTCGGGTGGCGACGACGAGGTCGTGGCGTCCGGCGCGCAGTTCTTCGAGCAGCGGTTCGGCCAGACCGATGGCCACCCGCAGCCGGACGCCCTGCGCGATCAGCGGGGCCAGCACCTTCAGGCCTGCCACGCTCATGAACTCCGCGGGTCCCGCCAGATGCACCGGTGCCACGGCGCTGCTCGGCTCCTCGCCGGTGATGACGGCCAACTGATCTAGGGGGGCCGACAGCCGGGTGGCAAGTTCGTCCGCGTGGGGCAGCGGGGTGACCCCTTGCGCCCGGCGCTCGAACAGTTCGCGGCCCAGGCGGTTCTCCAGTGCCCGGATCTGCGTGGTGACGGTGGACTGCGACAGGCCCAGCTGACGTGCGGCGGCGGTGAAGGAGCCCAGGCGGTGCACCGCGAGGAAGGTTCGCAGCAGGTTCAGGTCCAGCGCGCCGGACGCATGAGTGTCGTGATCGCTCACAGCCCCGAGCCTACGAGATACGGGTGACAGCCACATGCCACCCGTCCACGGGGACCAGTCATCGGGTCACCGATACCAGGCATCGGTCTCTTCATTGGCGCGGATACTTCAGCAGCTTTAGTTTTGAGACCTAAGAGCACTGGGTTCTATAGGAGACGTGTGAAAAGTGAGACGGAAAAAGATTCTGGCGGTCGTGACCAATCAGGCCACCTATGGGGCGAGCAAGCATCGCACCGGCCTATGGCTGGGTGAACTCGTCCATTTCTACGACAAGGCCGTCAAGGACGGCCACACTGTGGATGTGGTCAGCCCGGCGGGCGGCGAGGTGCCCCTGGACCCCCGCAGCCTCGGCCGGTTGTTCGCCGACCAGACGGTTCGCAATTATCGAGCCGACCCGGCCTTCATGGCCTCCCTGAAGTCCACCGCTTCCATTGCCGACGCAGATCCGGACGACTACTCCACGATTTTCTTCACGGGTGGGCACGGCACCATGTGGGACTTTCCCGACAGTGCCGGCCTGCGGGGAACAGCCGAGGCCATCCACGCCGGGGGCGGCATCGTCTCCTCGGTCTGCCACGGCGCCTGCGCCCTCATCAACCTCCATGACACCGACGGGAATCCGCTCGTACAGAACCGCACTGTCACGGGCTTCGCGACGGTCGAGGAAAGGCTGGCCGGCGTGAAGAGCAGGGTGCCGTTCCTCCTGGAGGACGAACTGCGCGCGAAGGGAGCCAAGTATGTGCGCTCCACTGTCCCGATGACGCCGCATGCCGTGCGTGACGGCCGCCTGATCACGGGCCAGAACCCGGTGTCCACCAAGGCCGTCAGCGACTTGATTCTCGCTGCCTTGGCCGAGAGCGAATAGCCGGTACAGAAACCTGGTGCGCCCACTTATGCGGACGTCACCCGATAAACCGAACTAGAGGAAACTGCACCATGTCGAAGATCCTTTTTGTGATGACCGGCGCCGGCCACTGGACGCTGGCGGACGGCACCAAGCACCCGACCGGCTTCTGGGCCGAGGAGGCCGTCACCCCGTACCAGGCATTCACGGCCGCCGGGCACGAGATCGTCATTGCCACGCCGGGCGGCGTCGTGCCGCCCCTTGACCAGGTCAGCCTGGCGCCGCAGTTCAACGGCGGTGAGGAGGGCGCGAAGACGATGGCGGACGCCCTTGCCTCGATCAGCGAGATCCAGCACCCCATCAGGCTGGAGGACGTCGACCTCGCCGACTACGCCGCCGTCTTCTACCCCGGCGGCCACGGCCCGATGGAGGACCTGGCCGTCGACGCCACCTCCGGCACCCTGCTCATCGACGCCCTCGCCTCGGGCAAACCGCTCGGCGTGGTCTGCCACGCTCCGGCCGCCCTGCTGGCCGCCACCAAGGCCGACGGCGGCAACGCCTTCGCCGGTTACCGGCTCACCGGCTTCAGCAACGCCGAGGAGACCCAGAACGGCCTTGCGGCGGGCGCCAAGTGGCTGCTCCAGGACCGCCTGGTAGAGATCGGCGCCGACTACCAGGAGGGCGAGCCGTGGGCCCCGAACGTGGTCGTGGACCGCAACCTGGTCACCGGTCAGAATCCCGCCTCCGCCGGTCCGGCCGCAGCCGAAATGCTCAAGAAGCTGACGTGACGTTGTAGCGAGCGACCCGCACCCCCTGCCGTCCCCGCATCCGTACGGGGACTGCCGAAGCCTCATTTAATGCGGCCTCTGCGCATGCGCTCCGGCATCGTGGACTCGATCCGACACTGTGCCGCCGAAGGCGGGAACGGCGCGACGCCGCCTGGCCTGTTGCCGTCCGTGGCCGGGCCCGCCCATGCCCTCGCATCAGCATTCCCCATTCCCCATTCCCACAGCGCCTGACCGGCGCAAGTTCCGCCAACCATCACGTGCACAAATAGGAGAGACATGAGGGCCATTTCGATCAAGGAGCCCGGGGGCCCGGAGGTCCTGGAGTGGATCGAAGTCGAGGACCCGTCCCCGGCTGCGGGCGAGGTCATCGTCGACGTGGTGGCCGGCGCGGTCAACCGAGCGGATGTCGCGCAGCGGATGGGCTGGTACCCGGTCCCTCCGGGAGCATCGCCCTACCCGGGGCTGGAGGTCTCCGGCCGGATCAGCGCCATCGGCGAGGGCGTGACCCAGTGGCAGCCGGGTGACGAAGTATGCGCGTTGCTTGCCGGGGGCGGGTACGCGCAGAAGGTCGCCGTCCCTGCCGGGCAGCTGCTCAGGGTGCCCAAGGGCATCAGTCTTGTCGAGGCGGCGGCCCTGCCCGAAGCCGCCGCCACGGTGTGGTCGAACGTCTTCATGACCGGTGTTCTGAAGGCGGGCGAAACCTTCCTCATGCACGGTGGAGGCGGCGGCGTCGGCACGATGGCCGTCCAGCTCGCCAAGGCCCGCGGCGCCCGCGTCGTCACCACGGTCGGTGGCCCCGACCAGGCCGCCAGAGTGCGAGCCCTCGGCGCCGACCTCGCGATCAACTACCGCACCGAGGACTTCGCCGAGCACGGCCCGTACGACGTGATCCTCGACGTCATCGGCGGCCAATACCTCCAGCGCAACGTCCACTCCCTGGCCCCCGACGGACGACTGGTCATCATCGGTCTGCAGAACGGCCTGGAGGGCGAACTCAACCTCGCCGAACTCCTCTTCAAGCGCGCGTCCGTACACGGGACCACCCTGCGGTCCCGCCCGACCGGACAGAAAGCAGCCATCGTGGCCGAGGTCCAGGACCACGTGTGGCCACTGATCGAGGACGGATCCGTACAGCCGGTCATCGACTGGACCCTGCCCATGACCGAGGCTGCCGAGGCGCACCGGATCCTGGACTCCCACCACATCGGCAAGATCGTTCTGGTCAACCCCGACGCCGCGTAACGCCGACGCGCTGTCGTGCTGTCGCGCTGTCGTGCTGTCGCGCACGAAGCCGGAGGCTGGGGTTGTCGTGCGCGCCGGAAGGCGGGCCGAGGGGCGTGGTCTGACAGCGCGCCCCCGAAGGCGCCGGCGAGCAAGTCGGTCGGCAGTAGTGCGCCGACGTCGTGCGTCAGCTCGGTGGCCGGGATTCTGGGAGATCACCGTCGCGACCCCAAGTGGCGTCGCGCCCGCCCTTGATCAAGTGGGTCACGTGCGGGGTCTACGTGCGTGAAGGACGAAGGCCGGGGGTGTGTTGCGCCATATGGTGCGGCTGGGGACGACTTCCTCGAAGCGGTCGGCCAGCAGGTCGCGGAACCGGCGGGCGGGGGTGAGGGGAACGGCGTGGAGGTAGGTGAACGCGGTGAAGGCACCCGCCGGGGCGAGCACCGCGGCTGTCGCGTCCATGAGCTGGTGCCGGGTGGGGGTGGGGAAGAGGGCCCAGGGCAGGCCGCTGACCACCACGTCGGCGCTCTCAATGCCACGCTCATCCAGCAGATGGCGCAGATGCACGGCGTCGCGCTGGATCACCTCCGCACCCGGGTGGCGGTGGCGCAGGCGCTGGSCGAGGAGTGGATCGATCTCGACGGCCAGGTGGCGGCCGCGGCCGCGGAGCCGGCGCTGGATCTCGGCGGTGAACGGCCCGGTGCCGGCGCCCAGTTCCACGACGACGGGCTCACCGCGTTCGGGCACCGGGGCGCAGACCGCCTCGGCCAGGTGCCGCGAACTGGGCGCGATGGCTCCCATGCGAGCCGGTGAGCGCACCCACTGCCGCAGGAACAGGGTGTAGTCGTTCGGCTGCTGCGAGGGCCTGCAGAGACGGCACTGCCGGGCTGTGCGGCGCGCGGTGCTGGTGGTCATGTCGATGCCCTTGTCGGGGAGTGCGGATGGTCGATCGTGTCGGCGTGAAGGGGCAATGCGCGGTGAGGTCCCGTCGGTGGCGCAGTGGCCGGTTCTGTTGGGGGCGGAAGGGCTGGAAGGGTGACGTCGGACTGGCAGACGCGGCACCTTCTACCGGCACTTCGCCTCCAAGGAGGACTTGGTCGTGGCCTACCTGGTGACCAAGGACGCCCACTGCCGTGAGGGGGCCGTACCGGTGGCGGCCGGGCACCCGCCCGGGGAGGCAATCGACCGATGGCAGCCGGCTACCTGGACGACTCGACGGCCGCCCACAAGGGGCTGACCCCGACCGGGGCCGCGCGAGATCGGCCGCCCAAGGCGTCGCGCACCGGTTCGGAACTGGCCAACGGGTCCCTGACACACGGCGTCAGGGCGGCGAGGGCCTCACCGGCGGGGGCGACCCCGACCCGGGAGCGGATTGGTTTCATGGAGGCCTTTTCATCCCTGTCCGACGTGCACCGGGAACCCTGTGGCAGCCCTCCGCCTGGAAGCGTTCCCGCCGGACGGCCCGCCCACTCGTCACTAGGTAGAATGACTGGTCACTCTACTGCGCTCGACGATAGCTCCCCGGGCGGCCTCGCGCCAGCACTCGGCCCGATTGAGGCATCCCTCACCCGTCCACCACCGACATGGAAGACGTCCTGGCGCWGCAAGAATCCGAAGATCGACGGGGTGCTGCCGCTGCGCTACATGCACGACTTGCGCTCCGGCGACCGCACATCCAGCGGTGACTTCATCGCTGCGGGCTCCGCATAGGCTGGTGCGCGTGGATGTGACGGGGTGCCTTGGGTGCGACCTTCTGGCCGGGCGCCGGGAGTTGCCCGGAGGCGTCTTGCACGAAACCGCTGCTTGGGTGGTGAACCACGTCGTCGGTCCGATGAATCTTGGCACCTTGATCGTCGGTCCGCGGGAGCACGTCGTGGCTGTCGCGGAGCTCGACGACACGGCAGCGGCGGAACTCGGCCCCTTGCTGCGCGATACCGCTCGTGTCGTGGAGACGTTGTGCCGGCCTGAGCAGACCTACGTCTGCATGTGGTCGCATGGCCGCGACGCGCGCAAGCACCTGCACATCGCGGTCCAGCCGGTGACCGCGGAGGTGCGGGCCCGCTACGGCGGGCTGCGCTCCGAGCAACTCCAGGCCCGGATGCTGGCGGACGGTGACGAGCCGGACATCACGGATGTCGAGCAATTCTGCGAGCGGGCCCGCGAGTTGTTCCGGGTGATAGCCGACAGCGGCATCGAAGACCACAACTGATCACCGGCGCCGGGCCGGCGTCACGGCATGGTCAGGTGAGCGCAAGGAAGTGATTGGCCGCCCGGTGTCCCACGAACGCGAGCCATCCGACGCACAGGTCTCGATTATTCAGCCACCGCGCGGTTGTTCGACGGAAGGAACGGCACCTGCGCACATCAGCGCGGGAATACGACCGTCAGCAGGCGGAAGAGTTCGGCGCGCTCTTCGTCGGACAGTTTGTCCAGGCCGGTCTGCGTCTGCTCCATCCGCTCGCGGATCGTGTCGATCGTCTTCTGGCCCGTCTCCGTGAGGGCGACGTTCTTCACACGGCGGTCGGTGGCGCTGACTTCACGGTGGACCAGGTCGCGCTTTTCGAGTCGGTCGATGATCCCGGTCATGTTCGACGCGTCACAGGCGAGCGTGGTCGCGAGCGAGCGCATCGAGGCGGGCGCGCGGCGCAGCACCGTGAGCGTCTTTGCCTGACTGGAAGTGAGGCTCATGTCGGCGGCGGCGGCCGTGAAGTCGGCGTAGTGCGTGCTGACCGAATGGGCGAGCAGCTCCATGAGCTGCGCCTTGGACGGGATGGGTGGCATGAGCCCAGGGTACCGCCAAAAGCTTGAGCACCTCAACCTTTGACATCTACCGGCGTCATATTGTTTGATGTCCTCAAGCATCGAGTACCTCAATGGTTTGACTCATCGACCATAGATGCCCTCGCCCTTCGGGCAACCGCAACCTTCCACCGGAAAGAAGACCGTGAAGTCCTCTCTTGCCACCGCGCCGGAGCGCCGCACCGGCAGTCTCAGCCTCGTCCTGGTTCTGGGCCTCGCCGCCATGGTCGTGTCGATGATGCAGACCCTGGTCATCCCGATCCTGGGCATCATCCAGAACGACCTCGGCGCCACGACGGCCCAGGTCAGCTGGGTCACCACCGCCACGCTGCTGTCGGCCGCCGTCTTCACGCCACTCCTGGGCCGCCTCGGCGACCAGCACGGCACGAAGCCG
The DNA here is from genome assembly GCF_008042075.1 of Streptomyces sp. UW30. GTDB lineage: Bacteria > Actinomycetota > Actinomycetes > Streptomycetales > Streptomycetaceae > Streptomyces. The sequence continues at coordinate 9,312 of NZ_RDBN01000105.1, forward strand.
ACCCTGCTGGGCGTGCTGGTGGTGATGGTCGCCGGATCCGTGCTCGCCGCGGCCACGAGTTCGATGCTGTGGCTCATCGTGGCCCGCGTGATGCAGGGCGCCGCCACCGCGATCTTCCCGCTCGCACTGTCCGTGCTGCGCCAAGAGGTCGCACCCGCGCGGCTGCACGGCGCCATGGCCCTGGTCAGCGGGACGCTCGGGTTCGGCAGCGGCCTCGCCCTGGTGAGCGCCGGCCTGCTGACCACGGGTGCCAACCCCGACTATCACCTGGTCTTCTGGCWGGCCGCCGCGCTCGCCACCGCCGCGCTGATCGCGGTTGCGGTCGTCGTCCCCGCGCCCCGCACTCGGACGGGCGGGCGCACCGACTGGATCGGCGCCGCCGGTCTCGCCCTGCTGCTCGTGCTGTTCCTGCTGCCCATCTCGCAGGGTCACACCTGGGGCTGGACCTCGGCCCGCACGCTCGCCCTGTTCGCCGGTGCCGCCGTCACGACGGTCCTCTGGGTCTTCGTCGAACGCAGGGTCCGTGACCCCCTGGTCGACATGAAGATGTTTGTTCACCGGCCGGTGCTGTTCACCAACGTCGCCGGACTGCTCGTCGGATTCGCGATGTTCGCGCAGTTCATCGGCGTCTCCTACCTCGTCCAGACGCCCTCTGAGATCGCCGGCTACGGCTTCGGCGCCTCCGTCCTGCGCGCCTCCGTCCTCTACCTGCTGCCCTCCGCCCTCGTCTCGCTCGTGGCCGCCCAGTTCGGAGGCGTGCTGGTACGCCGCATCGGTGCGCGTTTCACCCTCGCCGTCGGTGCCGTCTTCGGCGTCGTCGGGTTCGCCTGGCTGACCCTCGCCCACGACACCACCGCGTCGGTGATCCTGGCCGGCATGGTCGTCGGCGTTGCCATCAGCTTCGGCTACGCCGCGATGCCCGCCCTGATCGTGGCCGGCGTTCCCCACCACCAGACCGGCATCGCCAACGGCATCAACTCCATCTCCCGCTCCACCGGCAGCGCGATCGGCAGCGCGGTCATCACCTCGCTGCTCGCCTCCAACACGCTCGACAACCTGCCCGCCGGGGTCCCCGCGCTGCCCGCCGAGAGCCAGTACACCCTCGGCTTCGCCCTCGCCGGCACGGCGTTCCTGCTGGTCATCGGCGTGGCCATGGTCGGCCTGGCGATCCGTCGCACGTCCCCCTCGCCCGCCACCGGCACGCCCGCCGCGTCGGGCGACAGCGAGACCACGCCCGCCCAGTCAGACGACAGCGAAGCCACACCCGCTCCGTCGGGCGASGGCGAAGCCACACCCACACGCACGGCCGCGACGGTGTGACCGCACCACCCACACGCACGGCCGCGACGGTCTGACCGCACCACCTGCACGGCCGCGACTTTCCTTCCCCCGGATGCCGACCGGCTTTCCCTCCCAACCGAACGGGACACGACTGTGACCGACACCAAGGCAGCCTTCACCCTCGACGACACCTTCACCGCCGCCGAAGCCACCGCGCTGGTGGACCGGCTGCGCGCCACCTTCCGCACCGGCCACACCAAGCCCCTGGCCTGGCGCCGGACACAACTCACCCGCCTGCGCGACCTGCTCACCGACAACCGCGCGGCGATAGCCGACGCCCTCTACGCCGACCTGCGCAAGAACCGCGCGGAAGCCGACGCCATGGAGATCGACCTCACGATCGTCGAGATCGACGACTACCTGGAGCACTTGGAGGAGTGGACCACCCCGCAGCCCGCCCCCGTGACGGTGCCCGGAGTCCC
>NZ_RDBN01000106.1 GCF_008042075.1 Streptomyces sp. UW30
ACCCCCTCGTGCGGGCGCGGCTGCTGGGCTCGCGACTGCTGCTGCGCCACACCGTGGCCGGGGCGGGAGTTGGGTGGCCGAGTCCTTGATCACATCCCGGGGGTCGACCGGGAAACTTGCGTGTTGGGATGTGTAGATGTCGCTGTACCAGGTGATGTGGAACCCGGGCCGCTGGACGAGCCCGGGCCCGATCTCCAGATACTGCGGGGCCACGGTGAAACCGGGCGGTGGATCGGCGTCGATGACGTACCGGCCGGGCTCCAGGCCGCGGGTGAACTCCGCGTCGAACGTCAACTCCCCGCTGCCGTTCGTCAGGGCGACGTTTCGGGGCTCACCGACCACGGCACCGTCACGGAGCATCTTCACCCGTGCGGTGCCGGGCAGCTGGGTACCCGGCGCGGACTTGGCGACGATCCTCACCTGGAGGGGTTCGCCCCGGCCCACGGACGCGCCGGACACCATCGATGCCCATCTGACCCGGGCCGAGMSGCTCGGCCTCAACCTCTTCGTCGACCGTCTCGGCGCCCTCGGCTGGTCCGCGCACCTCGTGGACGCCTCCTTCGACTCGGACCTCGCCAAGCGCCTGGACGGGGACCCGAAGGCGGTCTCCTCGCTGAAGGCACACGTCGAGGACACGGCCCGCCGCACCATCGCCGGATACGGCGCACACGGCATGCAGGAGCAGGCAGTTCTCCTCCACAACGACACTTATCTGCCGCTGGACTGGCCGCACAACCACGAACCTCGCAACGAGACGGAGCTGAAGGCCGAGATCCGGAAGGTCACCTCGCAGCTCCGCCCCTACGCCGCCCTTCGCGGCTGGACCTGGGGCGCCAACTGGTGGCTGGCCCAACACGGCGCCGCCCACGCACAGGACGAACAGGAGCGGGCCGAGTACATCGAGGCGGCCGACAAGGCGAAGACGGACGGCCACTGGTCGCCCGTCCTCGACACCGTGACCGACCGTGCCTTCGCCTACAAGACCGGCCTGGGCACCACCTTCCGCGGCGAACTGAACACGGTTGCCCCCGGCCTGATCAGCGCCATGACCGCGCCCTACCGCGAACCCCAGTGCCCGCCCCAGATCATCTTCGCGTCCGCCGACGAAGTCGACCTGCACTACCAGGGCGAGCAGGCCCCGGCGCCGCTGACCTCGGCGCACATGGTCGACTACTACCGGCGGCCCGGCAAACCGGCCTGGGGCCACCCGGAGTTGTTCAACGACGACGGCACCGGCGGGATGATCCTGCCCACCCTGTTCCTCCAGGCGATGCGCGGCCCGCAGGGCACCGGCATGGTCGGCGACGCGGGAAATCAGCACGTCGAGGGCATCCTCGACTACAAGGAGCGCGGCGGCGGCAGCGGCTCCAAGCCCGGCGATCCCCGCGCCGGGGGAGCGGGCAAGACGTCCGTGCTGCGCGCCGCGTTCGACCTGATCACCCGGCTCGGGCCGGCCGTCGCAGGCGCCGAGAACGCGAACCGCGTCGCGATCGTGGTCTCCACCCGCATGCTGCGCCTGGAGACCTATCACACCCTCGCCAGCGTCTACTTCCTGCGGCTCTACGAGGCGTACGCCACCTGCCTGCACGCGCACCGCCCGGCGTCGTTCGTCTTCGCCGAGGACGCCGACCCCGAGGTCCTGCGGCGCTACGAAGCCGTACTCCTGGTCGGCCAGACCGTCGAGTTGGACCCGCGGCTGGATGCGGCGCTGCGGGAAGTGCACGCGCCGCCGCCACCGAAGCCGACCGACGAGATGCCACCCGGCAAGGTCACCGTGTACGCCGACCGTACGTGCCTGGAGAAGTACCGCAGAGACTTCTACCCGCTCCGCTTCGACGCCGACAAGATCGTCTCGTTCGACCGGGTCGAAGGCGAACAGAGCGTGCAGAGCGACGACACGGCCTACTACCGCCTCCGCCGCGCCTTCCTCGACCAGGCGGCTATGGTCAGCAAGGCCCTGGTCCGCGTCCCGCCCGTCGCCCAGTGCGACAACCCGGAGGTCCTGCTCAGCGAATGGCGGGCCGGGAACGTCACCTACATCTGGGCCGTCAACAACACGATGCTCGACTGGGAACCCGGACTCGCCTGGCGGGTGAGCCTGATTTGCGCCCACCGCATCCCGGTACGGGCGAAGCTCAAGGTGCGGCTGCCCGCGCTGCACCAGGTCGTCGACGTGCTCACCGGCAAGCGGGTCTCCCTGCTGGGCGGCGAGTTCACGGCCGACCTGCGCACCGAACCCGCCCGCCTCTACGCCATCGTCCCGCTGGTCCACGACCCGCTGCCGCCCACGACCGAGGAGGCGTTCGGCCCGCACGTACGGGACATCGCGCTCTCAGCCGACGGCCGCACCGCCGCGCTCAACACCTTCAACTGGGACCACAACCTGTACGGCCTCGACCTCACCACCGGCAGGACCCGCTGGCGGCAACGGATCGGCCACCACTTCGCCTACGCCCCCACGGCCCACCCCGAGGGCTTCGCAGCCCAGGGCTTCGACGTGCACGCCCCCGAGGGCTACCACCTCTATCTGCTGGACGCCTCCGGCACGCCCGAGCGCCGGTTCGCCCTGTTCGGCCTGCCCAGGAAGGCCACCGACTGGGCCAAGAGCGAGTGGGGCTACGACTACGGCCTCAACAACTTCGCGATGGCGCCCGGCGGTTCCTGGGTCGCCACCTCCGGCGACCTGGGCCTCGCGGTCTGGGACAGTGAAGAGGGGCGCGAGATGTGGGCGCACCAGTGGTGGGCGCAGAACCGCAGGATGCCGCTCAGACTGCTCGCCCTCGACGACGACACCCTGATCACCTTCGCCGAGAACACCATCACCGGGCTCTCGGCGGCGGACGGCACCACCCTGTGGTCCATCGACGTCGCCGTCGGCGCGAGCTTCGGCGGGACCTTCAACGGCGGTGTCGTCAGCGGGGACCGGCGTACGGCGGTGATCTGGTCCGAAGCCGACGGCGGGCGGGTGTACGTGATCCGCGGCGGCCGGCTCGCCCACACCCTGCCCACCGCCGCGAGTGAGGTCTCCGTCTGCGCCGACGGGTCCTTCCTCGCGGTCACCTCCCGCAACCAGCTCAGGGCGTTCGACACCGAGGGCGGCCTGCTGTGGACGTACACCGGGGACGACCTGCTGCGCCGCCCACGCGTTTCTGCCGACGGCACCCTTGTCGCCGTCRGCAGTGAACTCGGGACCCTGTCCGTTTTCAAGCGTGACGGTACGCTGCTGGCCGCCACCGACCTGCGGGCGCTGCCGGTGCCCGCCTGGCTGCCGGGCGGTGACCTGCTCGTGGCGACCTGGACGGGCACGGTCATCCGGTACCGCGGCACCGGCCTGGCCGATCTCCGCGAACGCTGGCGGACTCGACTGGCCCCCACGGAGGAGGACATCCGGCCCAAACTCTTGGCGCCCGATCAGGTAACGGTGGTGCGCAGGACGGGCTGGGGCAACGCGCCCGAGCACCCCCTGGAGCTGACCCCCAACCTGATCGCGGACACCCACGCCTTCTTCGACATCAGGATGGTCAACCCGACCATCCCCATGGTGCCTCAGAACGACTTCGCGCTCCTGACCGACGCCAGCGCCGACCCGCCCCCGCGGCCGTGGCTGAACTGGACAGTCCTCAACGGCCTGGGACACAACCGGGACAACGAGTTCGTGTTCACCGTCGACACCCTTCGCACCCAGGTGCGGCTCAAGGGGATCACGTTCGCCGAGGACCCGGCGCACCCCGAGTCATGGATGCGTGACGTCCTGCTTCAGTGGTGGGACACCAAGCGGGGACTCTGGTGCGACGGTCCGATGCTGCTGTCCGACCGGGTCGTGCACCGCCACCCCATCGAACCGGCCATCGAGTCCGCGCGCTTCCGGTTCGTCACGACCGGCGGCGGCGCCTGGCCCGCGGGAAACCTCCGCCTCGGAGAGCTCGTCTTCCACGGAGAGGTGCTGGGCAACTCCCACCGGGACGTGCTGGAACCGAAGGCACTCGCCGTTCTGTTCGACGACCGCGAGGACGACATGCGCGACCTCGTACTCGGCGAGCCGGGCTCCCGCGTCGTCTTCCAGCACGGCGGTGCGTACTCCGGAACCAAGTGCGTGCGACTGAACGACACGGTGGAACGCCACCCGCTCCACCCGAACGGCTTCTTCGGCCACACGGTCCACGACTGGGACTTCGAGATCGTCGAGAACCCGACGGGCCCGGGCCAATACCGGCACTTCCAGTTCGCGTGGAAGGCTCTGGGGCAACAGACCCAGGGGATCGGTCTACGGATCGGGCCCGGCTGGCCCTCACCGTCCGTCGCAGTCACCGTCGGCGACTCCGCGTGGTTGCCCGATTCCGTCATGGCCCTGCATCGGATCGCGGGCGCACCCCCCACCGAATGGACCACGGTACGCGTGGACCTGTGGCAGCTCACCGGCGGGCGACTGGGCCGCGTCCGCAGCCTCAGCCTGCGCAGTGACGGCGGCGGCGCCCTCTTCGACCAACTCGTCCTCGGCCGCACGGAGGCCGACCTGCCGCCGTCCTCGACTTCGCCGGCCTGACTTGTCGCCGATCGCCGTCCATAGGGCTGTCGCTTATACACATCTCCGAGCCCACGAGACGG
>NZ_RDBN01000107.1 GCF_008042075.1 Streptomyces sp. UW30
GGTACGGCAGGTACGGCAGGTACGGCAGGTACGGCAGGTACGGCAGGTACGGCTTATCCGAGCCGGTCCGGGCCGTACACGCCCGGAATGCCGTACCGGCCGCCGAACCCCGACACGAACCCGTATCTGCACGTGCCGGACGAGATGCGGGAGCCGGAGGATGCCCGGCCGCCCCGAGGATCAGCGCCATCCCGAGGTTGCCCCGCAGTTCCACTCCGGCACCGAACACGTCGAAGCCCAGCACCGACAGCGAGGCGTCCACGGACACCTGCGCCAGCCATGCGAGCAAGGGCAGCACCAACGCCGTCACGACCCCGAGCCGCAGCGCACACCGCCCGGCGAAACGAAGGACACCCGGATCCCGTACGCCCCCGTAGTCACCGGCACCACCCACCGACCCGGCACCCGCAGCACCCTCGATCCCGCCGGCCCCGGCGCCCGCACCCCCGTACACAACCGGCGTCCGCACAGCCGTCAGCACCCCCGCGAGCAGCATCATCACCGCCGCCGCGACGCCCAGCAGCCACACCCGGCCGTCCAGCTCGGCCAGTCGGCCCAGCGTCACGGACTGGTCGGCGTCGCTGTTCAGCAGGTCGTCCAGGGGATCCGGGAGCAGGCCCACCAGCACTCCCGTCGCCCGGCCGTCGAAGGGGACGAACAGACCGATCGGGATACCGAGCCATACGCCGTTCGGGGCGCCGAGCAGGGCGGCGCCCGCGATCCGCTTGGGGTGGTCGTCGCCGATCGCCGCGTACGCCGCCGCCGCGAGCCCGGCCACGACCGCCACCAGCAGCACCGTGACGAGGGCGGACACGGCCGGCCGTACGACGCGGTGCACGGCCTCCCAGGTGCGGGGGAGCGGGGTGCGGCGCGAGGCCAGCAGGGCGATCAGCAGGATGCCGGCGGACCAGGCCAGGCCGCCGAGCAGCGTCGGCGCCGTGTCCACGGTGAAGCCCACCGCCGCCTTGGCGTCGATGAGGTCTCCGATCTGGTCGGGCAGCAGCCCGCCGATGTCCCCGATGTCACCGACCCCGGGAATCTCGATACCGCCGCCGCCATCGCCGCCGTGAGCTGGGCATTGATCGGAAT
>NZ_RDBN01000108.1 GCF_008042075.1 Streptomyces sp. UW30
GCACCTTCCGATCGAGGAAGTGCGCAGACCGACCGAGAGATGTTCGAGGCGAGGCACACCATGGACGCTCCGACCACCGCGTCGGCCGACAACGGCACTTCCGGCGGCGGGAGCGGGGGCGGTATGTGCCCCATGGCGGGCGGTTCGGGGGGCGCCATCACGGGCGGTGCCCCCGGTTGTGGTGCCGTCGCTCCGTCGCCAGTGTGTTGCTCGTCGTCGGGGCCGGGGCCATGGTCCTGGGCCGGTAGGGCCGTGCCGTCGGCCGTCAACGTCCTGCCCACCGGGCGCATCGCCGCCAGGCGTCGGCCCTCGGCCGCTTCCTGTTCGCTGCCCGGGGTCGTCGCCGGCTGCTTGCGCGGCGTGAACCAGCCGCTCCCGCCGCCGGAAGTGCCGTTGTCGGCCGACGCGGTGGTCGGAGCGTCCATGGTGTGCCTCGCCTCGAACATCTCTCGGTCGGTCTGCGCACTTCCTCGATCGGAAGGTGCCTCTTCCCCCGCGACGGCTTGCATTCCCCGTTCGTTGCCGCGATCCAATACGCCCACATTCAACCCGTATTCGCGCCCGGTACGGACAAGTAAGGCGAGAGTGTGACATTGGCCGCAGTGCTATCACCGCAGCATCCCACCGAGCGTCAGCGCCCTGGCCCGGTAACCGAGAATGCGGGTCTTCGATCTCTCCGTCCCATTACGCTGCTCCGCCTTGCGCTCGGTCCAAGCCGGGAGTGTGCATCACAGCCAGGACACGAACCGGAGTCGACCATACCGGCCGTTGCTCCGATCACAAGTCCCCCCTTCCTCCCTCACGAAAAGGGTCAGAGGACGAAGGGGCAATTCCTTCAATTACCGGCCGCTGCGCACCAATTCATAGGCTTCCCACAGATCCATCCCCATGTAGGTATGGGTCGCGAGGCCGGCCAGATGACGGTCCGCATTGACTGCGACGGACACTGGGACGGCTCCGAACAGGTCCTTGTCCGACAGCGAGTCGCCGTAGGCGACGCATTCGGCCCGCGTCACCCCGAACTCCTCGCACAGCCGGTCCGCGATGCGAACTTTTGCCTCGGCACTGAGCACTCCGGCCGGATCGACGGGCTCGGTGAACGGCACGGCAGGAAAGCGGGAACCGTACGCCGCGTGGGCGCCCCAGCCGGTCAGCCGCTCGACGAAGAACGATGGCGAAAGGGAAACCACGGCACAGTAGTCGCCCTGTCCCCTGATCTCCGCCCAGACCTCCCGGATCCGGGCCATCCAAGGCGCGCTCTCGAAAGCGGCCGTCACATGGAGCTCGGTGAGATCGGCCCAGAGCGCGTGTACCCGCTGCGCGTACTCCGGAGGGCCGATCAACCCTGCCGATATCTCCCGATCGAGCGCGACTGTCTCCGCCTCCAGCCCGAGCTGTCGTGAGATCTCCACGGGAGCGGATGTTCCGCGCAGAAGCGTGCCGTCCATATCGAAGAGGTGAAGTCTCGCCATGCGCATGAGGCTAATGGCCGGTGCGGTCGATCTCCTGGACGGTGATCTGAAGAGCCTCGCCAGGCAGTGGCCGTACCTCTCGGCGGGCATGGCCGCGAGAACCTTGTTGTCGTGGAAGGCCCTTTCGCGGATGCTCGGCGTTCGCTCATGTTTCACGTGAAACACCCAGCGTCTACCGGCGTGCTGTGCGGCGGCCCATGACATGGCCAAAAGGTCGTACGTCTCCCCGGAAACAGGTGGACGACCAGGGCAGTCGTCAGACAGCCTGACCTGCGTGCCGACTCCTTCCCTCGCTGCTCTGCCCATCCGCCGTCTGACGCTCCGCGACCTCACCGCCTGCGCCGACTTGTCCGAGGATCGGGGTTGGCCCCGTGAGGAACACAAGTGGGGATTCCTGCTCACAGCCGGGAGGGGCTACGGCATCGACGCCCCCGACGGCGGTCTCGTCAGCGCGTGCGTCGTCACGGACTACGGCCCTCAGGAGCGCCCCGATCTGGGAGCCATCGGCATGGTCCTGGTTGCCGAGCGGTATGCCCGCCGGGGCATCGGCCGCCGGCTCATGCGTCACATCGTCGACTCGATGGGCACCACACCGCTGACGCTGCACTCGACGCCGTACGGCCAGCCGCTGTACGAGGAGCTCGGCTTCAAGGTCACCGGCCGGGCGGAGATGCTGCGCGGGCGGTTCACGCCCAGTGCGTCGGAGCCGACGGTCGCCACGCGTGCGGCCACCGCCGAGGACCTCAGCGCCCTCGTGCGGCTCGACGAGGAGGTGTTCGGCGCTGATCGCACGCACATCATCACGCGGCTGCCCGCCTTCGCCGACCAGTTGCGCGTTGCCGAGGAGAACGGGCGGATCGTCGGATACGCGGGTGCCTGGCCCAACATGGACACGCAGGTCGTGGGCCCACTGATCGCCCGAGACACCGAGACCGCGAAGGCACTCGTCGCAGCCCTCGCCGCCCACACCGACCGTCCATTGCGCACGGACATCGACGTACGCCATGACGAGCTGCTGGCGTGGGCGAAGGAGCACGGTCTGGCCTCCGTCGCCTTCAACGCGGTCATGACGTACGGCATCTCGGAACTGCCCGGCGACTGGACCCGGCGCTTCGCTCCGCTGACCGTGGCGGCGG
>NZ_RDBN01000011.1 GCF_008042075.1 Streptomyces sp. UW30
GTGGGGTGCCCTTTTGATCGCCTGGGGCCTCGGCATGCTGGCCTGCGCCTTTACTGTGCGTCGACGCCCGAAGCGGCATTCACGACAGCCGCGGTAAGTTCCTGCGCCGCCCGCATGTCGGAGCGCAATGCCATGGGCCCGGGCCGAATGCCTTGCGGCGGCCGAGCGGTCGTACGGGCTGAAGTCGCCGATGGTCGTAGGTGAGGGTCTCGTCGGTGCGCGGGTGTTGCACGAATGGCCCGCCCCGAAGTGCCTGGTAGGCCCGAGCTACTAAGCGTCGTCGTGCGCACCCCGCGCAGACGGCAGCGCGGCGCGGCGGGCGCGCAGCACCCGGCTTCGGGCATGCACGCGTGCTACGCAGCGCCTGCGGGAGGGCGAGGAGAGCCTCCCGAAACCATGTCCCGTCGGCCCAAGCCTCTTGTGGCAACGGGCGTTTGGGGGCGACATGCCGCCTGTGGCGTAATCGGCTCGTTGCACCGGGCGGCGATGCAAGCCTGTGCCGGTCGGCAGCGTCGGGCCACGCTGATCGCCGTTGACCGCCGGTTGGATCCGAGCGGGTCGGGGTCTGCGTTGTGTCGGGGCACCGTGAGCCGGGACATGTGGTCCGTCGGGATACATGGTCGGGACGTTGAAGGCACTGACGTCGCTCCGGCCGGCATCGCGCGCAGCGGCTGCGGATGCGGGTGCTGGCGCGGATCCGGGTCCGGTCCGGATGCGGGTCCGGTCCGGGTGCGGGTCCGGACCTGGGTGCGGGCGACGCAGCCGGGACACCCGGCCGTCTGGCAATCACCGTATGGACAGAGCCGCCCATTGAGCGCCCCATCCCCCGGGACGAAGGGAAACGGAACAGCGATGACGGACGGTGGGCGCAAGCCGGACAGGATCGGGGTGGACCGGTCGGAGGGGTTTGGCGAACGACTGCTGGGTGTGCTCCTTGACCGGGCGCACGAGATGCCGCCGGAGTTGATCGCCCCGCTCGTCGCGGAAGAGGTGGCCAGGGTCGGAGGGCGGGAGGTCACCATCCTCCTGCAGGACTACGAACAGGTGCTGCTGGTGCCGCTGCCGGGCCGGAGGCTGAGGGTCGGCAGCTCCGAGCCGGTCGAGGGCTCCCCGGCCGGCGAGGCGTTCCTGAGCCGCAGAACGGTAGAGGTGCCGCAGGACGGCAGTGTGCGGATGTACCTGCCGCTGCTGGACGGCAGCGACCAGATCGGGGCGATGGCCGTCACCCTGGACACGGTCGATGACGACGACCGTCGGTTGCTCCGCAGACTCGCCGGTCTGGTCGCTGACATGATCGTCACCAAGGACGCCTACACCGACCTGTTCTTCCAGGCCCGTCGCAGCTCCCCGATGAGCGTGGCCGCGGAGATTCAGTGGTCGTTGCTGCCTCCGCTGTCGATGACCGTTCCGCAGGTCGAGGTGGCCGGAATCCTGGAGCCCGCCTACGACGTGGCCGGCGACAGCTTCGACTACGCCCTCAACGGCGACATCCTTCACGTGGCCATACTCGACGCGATGGGCCACGGGCTGGATGCGGCGACCATGGCGACGGTGGCCGTCGGTGCCTATCGACACACGAGACGGGCGCATACCGATCTGTCCCAGGTGTACGCCTTCATGGACAGGGCCATCAACGACCAGTTCGGCCCCGACCACTTCGTCACCGCGCAGATGATGGTGCTGAACATCGCCACGGGCCGGCTGCAATGGGTCAACGCCGGCCACCCGGCTCCGCTCCTGATCCGAGACCGCGCTGTCGTGGACCGGCTGGAGAGCCCGACCACGTTGCCGGTCGGCTTCGGCGGTGAGGAGCCGATGGTCAGCGAGCGGATGCTGCAACCCGGCGACCGGCTGCTGTGCTTCACCGACGGCCTGATCGAGGAGCACCAGGCGGGCGGGGAACAGTTCGGTGAGGAGCAGCTCATCGAGTGGACCAACCGCATCCTCCGCGAACGCACCCAGGTACGGGCAGTGGTGCGAGCCCTCTCCCACGCCCTGAAACACGAACGCGGCGGCACCACGAGCGACGACGCGACCATCTTCCTCATCGAGTGGCGAGGCGGCGACGCCGACCATCTCGCCACCCTCGACTGAGCCCGCGATATCCCATGACCGATCTCTGTAGAGCAGACCCTCCAGCGGTGCTCAGCTGTCGGCGAGCAGTTCCAGCGAGAGGTTCCAGAGGCGTTCGGCGTTGGTGGGGTCCAGGGCGTAGGGGGCGACGCCGATGCCGATGCCGGGGACCTGCTGGTCGTGCCTCCGGATACGACTGAGGAGGCCGCGGAACCGCTCATGGCAGCCGCCGCCGGCGATCCCGTGTGACGGCACCCGCCCTTGCGCTGCCCGGCCGCGGCGGGCGACGCGCCTCGCGTGCAGTCATATCCCGACCGTGCGTTGCTGATTCCGGCCGTGTGACGGGAAGGCACCGCCGCTCCGGTCCTTCCCGGCCCGCGCCCTGCTTCCGTGGCGCGCCCGTTCCGCCGTCATGAGCGCGGTCGCGGTCTTCGGCGGACCGGTGTCCGCGCTCGCGGCGGRCATCAGCCAGGCGGCCGAGACGGGAGTCGTCTGCGGCGGGACCACCAAGAGGTTCCAACGGCCCATGCGGTACGAGAGCAACAGCAGTTCGTGCGGGTCCTGCTCGGCCAGGAACCAYCCCACCTTCACCACGTGCCCGGCGACGGACACCTTGCGCGGAACGACGGGCCAGTGGGTGGGATTCACTGTGACCCGGGTGATCCGCCCCCACAACGGATCCAGTACGGCCGTCAGTGAGGGGAGTTCGGACTCGAGATCGCGGGAGCGGGGCCACCAGGCGCCGTCCAGCAGAGACGGTGCGGGGCCGGTGGGAGCTAGCGACAGGCGCAGAGAGGGCGAGGAGAAGCCACGGTCATCGGCTTCGGCTTCGGCTGTCGGCGGGAGGGAAATGGTCGCAGTCATGACGCGAACCCTGCCCCGGGCCGGTCATGACCGGCCCGGCGTATTCAATCGCCGAAAACGACACCAGCCTGGGAGCCTGTGCGCGAAATATCCTCGGTGATTCCAGCGTACTCCTCGGACAGGCCCAACGGATGGTCCGGCCAACGGAGAAACAGTCCCATGGGTCCCTGCACGGGGCTTGCGCCCCAGAGGCAACAGTCCGAACCATCCCGGTGCACTCGCCGACGTGGCCACCATCGCGATACTCCCAGGTGCTCCGCTCGTACGCCCGAGGACCGCCGCGGCTGACCGGCAACACTTCCCGGGCTGAGGATCTGCTCGGCCTGGGTCACGCCGTCCGGTCCGCCCGGCGCCTTCGGGGAGTAGCGTGAAGTCATCGGGAGCACTTCGCACATCGGCTCCGATGCCGGTGCCGTTCCCGGTGAGCGACGACACCGGGCAGCTGCTCTCGCGCAGGAGTCCGGAGACGGGTTCGCGCGATGGCCGCGACCACCTCTCATCCCCCGCTACGGGCCGTTCCCTTCAGGGCCCCGACCGCGCGCCTCGCGTTGAGATCCGAGAGCTCTTCCGCAGGGCCCGCCGAGTTGGACGGCGCCTGGTGGCCCCGCCCG
>NZ_RDBN01000109.1 GCF_008042075.1 Streptomyces sp. UW30
AAGGCTCCCAGTAGAAAGGCTCCCAGTAGACGACTGGGTTGATAGGCCGGATCTGGAAGCACGGTAACGTGTGGAGGTGACCGGTACTAATAGGCCGAGGGCTTGTCCATAGAGGCTCGCGTCCACTGTGTTGGTTCTGAAGCAACGACCGACGTCCCCCCTTGTTTGGGGGGTTTCCGGTCACAGTTTCATAGTGTTTCGGTGGTTATAGCGTGAGGGAAACGCCCGGTTACATTCCGAACCCGGAAGCTAAGCCTTACAGCGCCGATGGTACTGCAGGGGGGACCCTGTGGGAGAGTAGGACGCCGCCGAACAATTTTTGAGAAAGGCCCACGCCRTAYGGCGTGGGCCTTTCTGCATTTCTGGCTCAGGACGGCTGAACCAGTCCCGTGTCGTACGCCAGAATCACCGCCTGAATTCGATCCCGCGAGCCCGTCTTCGCGAGGATGCGGCCCACGTGGGTCTTCACCGTCGACTCGGCCAGGTGGAGGCGCGTGGCTATTTCCGTGTTCGTCCAGCCCTTGCCGACCACCGTGAGGATCTCGCGTTCGCGGTCGGTGAGGGGAGACAGGCGGGGGTGGTCCAGAGCCGATGTCTCTTGGCCTTCGGCGCGGCTTTGCGGCGGGAGGTGGTGGGCGTACGCGTCGAGGAGGCGGCGAGTCAGGCTTGGGGCGACCACCGCGTCGCCGGTGGCGACCGCGCGGATGCCGGAGAGGAGTTCCTCCGGCTGGGCGTCCTTGACGAGGAAGCCTGAGGCGCCTGCGCGGAGGCCGGCGTAGGCATACTCGTCGAGGTCGAAGGTGGTGAGGATCAGCACCCTGGTGCGGTCGCCGGAAGCGGTGATGCGGCGGGTGGCCTCGATGCCGTCCAGGCCGGGCATGCGGACGTCCATCAGGATCACGTCGGGATGCAGTTCCGCGGTCATGCGGATCGCCTCGCTGCCGTTGGCGGCTTCGCCCAGCACTGTCATGTCGTCCTGGCTTTCCAGGAGCATCCGGAAGCCGAAGCGCTGCAGGGGCTGATCGTCGGCTATGAGGACGGTGGTCACTGCGGGGTTTCCTCCGGGAGGTGCAGGTGGACGCGCCAGCCCTGTTCGGGGTGGGGGCGTGGGCCGGCCTCAAGTGTGCCGCCGTACAGGGCTGTTCGCTCGCGCATTCCGGGCAGGCCGCGGCCGCCCGTGGGTTGGGAGGGGCCGCCGTTGCCGGTGTCGGTCACGGTCGCAGTGACGGCGCCCTTCTTCTCGTATGAGAGCTCTATGTGCGCCGTTGTGTCGGGGCCCGCGTGTTTGAGGGTGTTGGTGAGGGCTTCCTGGATGACGCGGTAGACGGTGAGTTGGCGGCCCGCCACCCGCAGGGAACCCCGGACAAGGACATCGTCCCGGTCCTCATGTCCATCGCCGTCGCGGT
>NZ_RDBN01000110.1 GCF_008042075.1 Streptomyces sp. UW30
CGGTGATCGCGAACGCCCTGTTGCTGAGCGAGTCCGGATCCCGCCAGGCGGCGACGAGTTCACGAAGCTCTTCGGGAATCGCCTCGACCGGCACGGTGGCGAGGTCGACATCCGGCTGCTGATGCACCATGCGACTGACCCGCCCACGCTCACTCGCGGGCAGCCCGATGAAGAAGTCCACCCCCAACGGGGCGGCCGTGGGAGCGGGACACGCTGCAGCTTGTCTATTCCGCCACCAAAGGGGTGACCGCCACCGCGGCGCATCTGTTGGCCCAGCGCGGGGTGTTGGACCTGGACGCTCCCGTTGCCAGGTACTGGCCGGAGTTCGCGGCGGGCGGTAAGGCGGAGATCCCTGTGCGGTGGCTGTTGGCCCACCGGGCCGGGCTGGTCGCGCTGGATCAACCGGTGGCTCTTGCTGACGCGTTGGACTGGGATCCGATGGTTGACGCACTGGCCGGACAGCGGCCCCTGTGGGAGCCCGGCACCGCGCACGGGTATCACGGGCGAACCTACGGCTGGCTGGTCGGTGAGGTGATCCGTCGGGTTTCGGGGCGCACGCCCGGACGGTTCTTCAGCGAAGAGGTCGCCGCCCCGTTGGGGGTGGACTTCTTCATCGGGCTGCCCGCGAGTGAGCGTGGGCGGGTCAGTCGCATGGTGCATCAGCAGCCGGATGTCGACCTCGCCACCGTGCCGGTCGAGGCGATTCCCGAAGAGCTTCGTGAACTCGTCGCCGCCTGGCGGGATCCGGACTCGCTCAGCAACAGGGCGTTCGCGATCACCGAACCGGCCGAGATCGACTTCAACTCGCCCGAGGTGCAGGCCGCGGAGCTCCCGGCGTCCAATGGGATCGGCACCGCGCGTGGACTGGCGCGTATGTACGCCGCGTTGATCGGCGAGGTGGACGGGGTGCGGCTGTTCACCACCGAGACGCTCGCTGGGGCTACCGATGAGCAGGCCTGCGGTCTGGATCAAGTGATGTTGATTCCCAGTCGGTTCGGGTCCGGATACATGTTGCCGACCGAGACCAATCCCATGGCCGGGCCGAGTTCGTTCGGTCACGCCGGTCGAGGTGGCTCGCTCGCTTTCGCCGATCCTGAGCACGGCATTTCCTTCGGATATGTCATGAACCACATCGTCGAGAGTCTTGACGACGTGCGTGCGCTGTCTCTGGTCGAGGCGGTGCGGCAGTCGCTGGCGTAGACCAGGTGGTCGAGGTGGTCGACGCCAAGGCTGATGCTGCCGGTCGCTGAAAGGGCCTTGTTACGCCATGAAGCTGACCCAGCCTCACCGCGCCTCGAAGCTGACTCCCCCTCATGGCCGTGGCCCGTATGGCAGTCCCGAAGAGCGCCCCGGGAGATATCGGATTAGCCTCCGAAATGAGCGCAATGTGGATCTTAGGTATGCGCTCTACTCGACCCAAGGAGGAGACATGCGCAAGCTTCAGAAGGCCGCTGTTGCGGCCGCGATGGTCGGGACCCTCAGCCTCATAGCCACCGGCACCGCGACCGCCCAGCCCGCCGACGGCCACGGTTGCCGGTCCCACGACCAGAACATCGCCCTCCTCAACAACATCGGAATCGCCAACGGCCTGGCGGGCAATCTGCTCAATGGCGAAGGCGATCCGGGCGGGCAGAATGGCAACCACATCGGTTCCAGCTGCGGACACCACTGATCAACAGGGATTGTGTTACGTAGCTCGCTGATATGGGTCTCGGCGCCCGGGCACCACGCCCGGGCGCCGAGAACTGTCTTCGGTGGTGGGCCACCGCGACTCGGTCCTCCCACGCTGCCGCTGCCGCGGGGTCGAGGCGACCAAAGTTGCAGGTGCCGTAGACCAACGGCCGATGACAGGGCCTGCGGCTTGCTTCCAGACTGGGGATATGAGGGGTACGGGGAATCTTTCGGAGAAGGGCGGCCCATCGGCCGGTACGCCTGAGCGTGATGCCGTGGTGATCGCCGAGTCGGCATGGGTTCTGACGCTCCTTTGTACGGCGTGCGGAGCCGTCGTCGGCTGGCTGGTCACCCTTCTTGCCGAGTGGCTCGTGACGTTGTCCTGGGCTCCCTTGCAGGGGCCGGCCGAGCTGCTGACGTCCGTACCGGAGCCCTGGCTGACCATCGGTTCCATCGCGGTGGGGGCGGCGCTCGGGCTGGTGGTCGGGTTCATCGCGGTGCACGAGTCGCTGTCGGTGCGGGTGTCCGCCGGCCGTGTGGTGCTCGGCGTCAGGGACTCGTCACAGGAGTTCGGGCGCGACGAGATCGCCCTGGCGGTACGGGACGGCAAGCAGCTCGTGCTGCTCGGGCCGGACGGCATGGAGGTCGCGCGGGAGGAGTGCCATCTGTCCTGGACGCGGCTGGCCGATGCCTTCGCCGCGCACGGGTTCCGGTGGGCGGACGAGGATCCGCACCGGGAGGAGTTCCGGCGCTGGGTGCCCGGGATGCCCGGGCTGCCCGAGGGGGCGGACGCGTTGCTGAGGGCTCGTGCGGCGGCTCGGGAGAAGGACGAGGGCGCGGCGGACGCCCGGGAGCTGCGCGGGGAACTGCTCAGGCTCGGCGTCGTCGTACGGGACGAGGAGAAGCGGCAGTACTGGCGGGTGCCGGCGCGGTCCTGAAGGGCTGCGGCCACCACTGCCCGACCACCGCGTCGGCCCCCGTGGGCCCTGCGGAACAGGGCTTGTCATACCGGCTGAGAGGATGGCGGCGACCCTAGAGGAAGAAGGGGGATGAGCATGGCAGTGCTCGCCTTGGTCGGTGTCCTTGTGCTCGTCGTCGGGGGATGCGTCTGTGTCGTATGGGCTTCACGCGGAGGCCCGCGCTGGGTGCGCATAGTGGCCCAAGTGACCATGGGGCTGGGCGAAGTGGTCCGGGTGATGGCCCGTAGCGGGCGCAAGTCGGGGTCGGGGTCGAACTCCGACTCCGGTGACTGACGCCGTACGGCCGTCCCCCGACCGCCACCACGCGAACGCGGGCCGCGCCGCCGGGTGTTGAACGGCAGCGCGGCCCGCGTCGTGGGACGGGTCAGGCGGTCTTCGTCGGCGGCGGGCTCGCCGTCGCCGTGGCCTTGCCCTCCGTCAGGAGCCACTCGTGGTGGAGGGCGCCCAGCGGGATCCTCGTCTGGAAGACGGGGGTGCCGAAGATGGTCAGTTGGAGATTGAGGGAGCCGGTGAGGTCCACGCCGCCGTAGATGGCGTAGGCGCCGGTTGCCGAACCCGTGCCGTCGGCGGAGCCCTCGGCCGTCGCGTCGGCGTGGGCGCGCAGGTACGGGGCCAGGTCGGCGGTGACGCCCACCGCGCCGTAGAGACCCACGGTGGCCTCGGCGCCGAGGGCCGCCTTGACGTCGCCCGCGGCCGTCACCGTGGTCTTCAGGGGCTCGCCCGTCATGTCGGACTCGCTGACCGGGGTCCAGCCCTTGGCCCAGGAGAAGCTGCCGCCGACGCGGAAGTCGCCCTTGAGGTCCTGTTCGACGTCGACGGTGACCTTGCCGTCCGCGTTGACCTGGAGGTAGCAGGTCAGGTCGAGGTTGACGACGACGGGGATCGGGCCGACCTGGATCACCGGGTCGGAGTGGAGCTGGGCGAAGGGGATGCGGATCGGCTTGCCGTCGGTGGAGCCGGCCGCGCGGCCCTTCAGGGACCACTGGGAGGCCCAGTCGCCGGACAGGCCCAGGAAAGCGGCGCCCGGTGACGAGCCCGTGCCGGCACCGTCGTACGAGAACGCGACTTCGGGGGCCAGCTGGACGAAGCCCTCCACCGACGCGGCCGCCGACGCCGGGGCGCCCTCGGCCGTGGAGACCGCCGCGCCCACGTCGATCCGCAGGCTGCCCAGCGGGAGTTTCGCGCCCTCGGGGCCGAAGTGGAGGTCGCCGGTCTTCGCCCAGGAGACCTTCACGCCATTCACGAGCGGCTTGACTTCGACGCTCGACGGGTCGACCGGGACCTCGCCCTCGGCCTTGCTCGCGCCCAGCACGGAGTTGAGCTTCGCCGGTTCGGTCTCGACGGTCGTACCGCCGGCCTTCGCGGTGCCCACGACGTCCGTGACCTCGGCCAGTACGCCGTCGGGGGCGCCGGGGGCGGGAGCGCTGGCGATGATGTCGCCGACGGCTACCGCGGGTGCCGCCGCGGGGCTGGAGGAAGGACTGGACGAGGAACTCGTCGAGGGGTCGGTTGAGGGGGTGGGCGTCGGCTTCGTCACGGACGGCGCCGAGATGACGGCCCGTCCGGTCTTCCTGTCGTACGAGGCGACCTTGAGGGAGGACTTCTTCGCCCTGCCGTCCCCGTCACCGCCGGCCACGGCGGTGGGAGTGGCCGTACCGGACGGGGCCGATACGACGGCGAGTTGTTCCTGGGCCGCGGCGGGCTCGGGGCTCTGCGAAGCCGTTGAGGCCGCCGCGTCCGTGGTGGTCGAGGTGTTGGCGGAGCAGCCGGTGGTCAGTACGGCCGCGAGAGCGATCGCCGACAGTACGGCGTGGCTCTTGAACTTGGGTCTGTGCACGCGTGTTCCTCGGGAGCGGTGTATGGGGGTGCGCTGCAGGAGGTGACGCATGGGGAGCGGGCATGCCGGTCAGCCAGTCATGCCGAGAAAGCCGTTCCGGCGCGGTGCGCGCGGTCGGTGGTTACCCCCCAGTAGTCATGCATGAGCATGCCAGTACGGCAGGGGGCGGCATCCGCTTTCTATGGACGGGAGGGCGGTGACGTGAGTCACACCTGGCCCGGGGTCAATTCCCGCACCCGGTACCGGGGTTCGTGGGGCTCTCCGGATTCCCCGGATTTCCCGGGTGCTCCGGATTCCCTGGATTCCCCGGGTGCTCCGGGTGCTCCGGGGTGGTGTTCGGGGGTTCCGGAGTCTCGGGAGTGCTCGGAGTTTCCGGGTACTCCGGGGTGCTCGGCGCCTCCGGCGCCTCCGGCTGCTCCTCCACCGGATCGGCCGGCGCGGGCTCGGCCGGCGCCGGGGGCGCAGGCTCCGCCGGCGCAGGCGGCTCAACGGGAGCCGGAGGCACAGGCGGCGGTCCCGGCACATCGACGTCCGGCTCATCCACCTGCACCGGCTCCTCCACCGGCGCCGGCTCCACCACGGTCGCCGGCACAGCCGCAGCCCCCGTACCCGTCCCCGCACCCACCGCACCGACGACATCAACGGACGCCGCCTCGCCCTCACCGCCGGCCGACTCCCGCTCGCCGCGCTTCGGCTCAGGCGCCCTCGCAGATCCAGCAAGGTCCCCGTCCACCGGAGTCACCGGCGCCTCCGACGGCCGAGCCCCCACCGGCGCCTCCGCCAACGGCACCCGCGGCGAAGGCGGCGTAGCAGCCGGCCCGCCCGTGCCGAGGGCGAGCATCATCGCGAGGGCCGCACCCGCCACCGTCGCTCCGGCCGCGACGGCCGCAGGCGCCTTCGCGCCGGCGCCGCCGCCGGTCACCGCCTGCCGGACCGCGTGCAGCGCGCCGCCGATCTGGCCGCTCAACGCACCTGCCGCACCCGCCGACCCCGCCGCCAGCGGCAGCAGGAACTTGCCGGCGCCGCCCACGGCGAAGACCAGCAGGGCCGGGCCGACGAGTGCGGGCAGACGGTCGTTGGCGCGCATGAGCACCGCGAGCCGGCCGCGGCAGTCGTCGCAGGCGTCCACGTGGGCGAGCAGGCGTTCCGACTGGCGGGGCGTCGCGTTGCCGCGGACGTACGCCGGCATGCGCACCCAGTGGACCTCGCAGGCCGGGTCGTCGGGGGCGCCCGTCTGGGAGCGCAGGAAGGCCTGGCGCATGCCCTCTCGGGCGCGGTGCAGCAGTACGGCCGTGGCGCCCTGCTTGGCGCCGATGCGCTGGCCGACCGCCTCCAACGGCTGGCCCTCGGCCTCGGCCAGCCACAGGGCCTGCACCCAGCGTTCGGGGAGCTGGCCGAGCACGCGCACCAACAGGTCGACGGACGAGACCTGTTCGGCCGGGTCGGCCACCCCCTCGGCGTGGTCGGCTATCTCCGTTCGATCGGCGGCGGTCCGCGGGTCGTGCGGGGTCTCGCGCGCCTCGCCGGCGCCGGCTGTCGCGGCCAGGTGCCGCACCGTCGTCATCAAGTACGCCGGTACGTTCTCGATCTCGTGGCCCTCCGACAGCCGGCGCCAGACGCGGAAGTGCGCCTCGGCCACCAGGTCCTCGGCCGCCCAGGAGTTGTTGCGGGTGAGCGAGCGCGCGAACGCGACCAGGCGGGGCTGCTGTTCCTCGTAGATACGGGCGTACGAGGCGGTGGCGGACGCGTGGGGTGATGCCTGGGCGGGCACCTTGGGGGAACCGTCGGACATGGCGGGAACGCTCCGGTTGCCTGCTGAGCTGGTGGGCGCGGATCGGGTTTGTCAGCGTAGATGACTAAAATCTCAAGTAAATGGTTCGCGTGATGTAGATCACAGGGGCGAGGTTCCGGTTCGGCGTAATCAGCAGGCCTGCGGCGCGGTCGAGAAAGCGCAATCACACCGAGTCAGAGACAGAGACCGGAGATGAACGACCATGCGCCTCACCCTCGAACAGCCCGTCCGCGCCCGCCTCGTCACGCCCGACCACCCGGCGCTGCCGATACGTCCCACCCTGCGCTACGCCGCCGCCGACCCCTTCGCCGTGCACATCGACTTCCCCGCGGATGTCTCGGAGGACGATCGGGGGGCCACCTGGACGTTCGCCCGCTCGCTCCTGGAGGAGGGGCTCGACTCGGCGGCCGGGATGGGGGACGTCCGCATGGTGCCGAGCGGGCGGACCCGCACGATCATCGAGTTCCACGCGCCGC
Organism: Streptomyces sp. UW30; assembly: GCF_008042075.1. Lineage (GTDB taxonomy): Bacteria > Actinomycetota > Actinomycetes > Streptomycetales > Streptomycetaceae > Streptomyces. The sequence continues at coordinate 6,757 of NZ_RDBN01000110.1, forward strand.
ACGGCATGGTGACCATCAGATTCGCCACAGCCGCTCTCCGGCGGTTCCTGCAGCGGTCGTACTCCGTCGTCGAGCGGGGGCAAGAGGACCTGGGGCCCGAACTCGACCACGGTCTCCTGTCCCTGCTCGACGGGGTCTGAGGCTCAGTGGGGCTCGATGGGCGTCAGGACGCGGGCGGTCGTCTGCCGGTAGATCACCGAGCTGCGGAAGGTGACCACCTCGCGGCGGGCGCTGAAGCGGTCCATGAGGAAGGCATGCAGGTGCTCGATGTCCGGGACGGCCACATGGACGAGGAAGTCGTCGTCGCCCGAGACCACGAAGACCGAGACGACCTCGGGGAGTTGGGTCAGATAGCCCTCGAAGTCGTGGATCACCTCCCGGCTCAGGGGACGCAGCTTGGCGAAGACCAGGGCCTGGAGCGAGCGGCCCAGCAGGCGTGGCTGTACGGCCGCGTGGTAGCCGGTGATCACGCCGCGGGCGCGCAGGGCGCGGACCCGTTCCAGGCAGGTGGAGGGTGCGATGCCGACCTTGCGGGCGAGTTCGCGGTTGGTGAGCCGTGCATCGCGCTGGAGATGGGTGAGGATCGCCGAATCAGTGTCGTCCATGGCGGTGATTCTTCCCGCGCTGCCGAATTTCGTTCGGCTGAGCCGTCCAACTCCCGTATTCCGCCCTACATTTCACTCGCCACCGGACTGAATGGAGCCTCGTCCATGACGACCACGACGCCCGCCCCCGCCCCCTCCCCTGTCGCCGTCGACCACTACGACCGTTTCCTCGCCGAGCACTACACCTGGATGCTCGGCGGTGATCTCGACGCGCTCGCGGCGGGGCAGCGTGCCGCTCTCGCGGGGTGGGGTGTGACGCCCGGGTCGGCGATCGGTACGGCGGCCGGGTCGCTGGCCGTGGATCTGGGGTGCGGTCCTGGGCACGCGAGTCTCGCGCTGGCCGCTCTGGGCTTCGACTCCGTCCTCGCGGTCGATCTGAGCCAGCCGCTGCTGGGCGAACTCGCCGCCCATGCCGCCCATTTGCCCGCCGTGCGGGCGGTGCGGGCGGATGTGCGGACCGCGCTGCGGGAACTGGTGCGGCCGGGGTCGGCCGAGGCCGTCGTCTGTCTGGGCGACACGCTGACTCATCTGCCGACCCGCGCGGACGTGGCCGCCCTCTTCGCCGACGTCGCCGCGGCCCTCGCCCCCGGGGGGACGGCGGTGTTCGCCTACCGCGACCTGACGGTCCCGCTCACGGGTACCGACCGCTTCCTTCCGGTCCGGGCCACCGAGGACCGGATCATGACGTGCTTCCTGGAGTACCCGGACGACTACGACGACTACACGGTCGTCGTGCACGACCTGGTCCACGAGCGGGACGCCTCTGACGCCGCCTGGACGCTCACCGCCCGCAGTTACCGCAAACTGCGGCTCTCCCACGCCTGGGTGCTGGAGCAGCTGCGCACGGCCGGGCTGCGGGTGCGCCGCGAGGAGAGCGGGGCGGGCGGCATGCGGACGGTCGTCCTTGAGCGCGGCTGCGGACGACCGGGCCGGTAGGGAAGGGGCGCCCCTCGGGAAGGGGCGCCGCCGGATGTCCCTGCCGGGTCAGGACTCGGTCCAGTAGACGCCGTTCAGCCCGTCCTGGGCGATGGTCCTGGCCATCACGTTGCCGTCCAGCACATAGCGCGCGTGCTTGTCGGTGAGGAAGAAGTCGAACGCGGCCACCGGCGTCGTGGCGTCGCAGGCCAGGTCGCCGCGGATGCAGAAGCGGGCGACCGGGACGCCCGGGAACTCCCGGGGGCCGGGACCGGCGGAGGTGAAGCCGAAGGCGCCCAGGCCCTTGGGGACCTTGGCCCACATTCCGGTGTCGGGCTGCTTCGGGTCGGCGTACAGCTTGCCGTCGACGAGCTCGCGCGGGATGTCGGTGCCGCCGTTCGCGATCGTCTCCAGGACCGCGTCGGCGGCCTGTGCGCCCTGGGAGTAGCCGACGACGGTCAGGCGTGCGGTCGGGTTCTCGCGGTGGGTCCGCTCGACGGCGGCCAGGAGGTTCCGGTAGCCCTCGGCGACGCTGCTGTCGTAGCTCTGCGCGGTGAGGTCCGGGGCGTTGTGGCCGTTGAGCCAGGGGCCCGCGCTGGCCGGGTAGCAGACGCGGACGGCCTCGGCGCCCTCCTCCAGGTGCTGGTTGGCGAAGTAGAACGTCCCGGTGCAGTCGGGCGCGGGCAGCGCGGTGCCGGTGCCGCCGAGCTCGATGTAGTAGTGGTGAGGGGCTTCGTCGGCCTGTGCGACGGTGGGTGTGAGGGCGGCGACGGCCGTCATCACCGCCGTGACGGCGACGGTTTTGGCGCGGCGCGCGAGTCGGTCGGTCTTCGGCATGGGTGTCCCCCTGGGTCGGTTGGCGGGCCGGGCCCGTCCGGCATGTCCGCCCCGTTTGCGGCTCGTTCGGGGCCCGGTCCGTGTGGCGCCAGACGCTAAAGAGGCGCGATGAAATCGTCGTGAAGGGTGGCGCGGCGATGGCGCTGGGCAAGGTGGTGTTGCAGGCGGGCGTGGCGGAACTGGTAGACCGCGCCGGCCTGGCGGAGCACGCCGCGCTGGTAGGCGTCCTCCAGGAACGTGACCACGGCCCACGGCAGGCGCCCGGTCATCGGCAGCCAGATCCGGGTGAGGAGGAGCCACTGGCCCCAGGCGGTCAGGGTGAGGGCGTAGCCGAGGCCGCCGCCGAGGCCGCTGATGACGCCGAGCATGAGGCTGGCCTCGCCGGGCATGGCGAGGGGGCCCAGTGGCGCCTGGAGGAGGTCGACGGCCACCCCGCTGCCGAATCCGACGACCGCCCCGAAGGTGGGTGCCCAGACCAGCAGTTGGGTGGTCACCATGCCGCGGTTGGTGAGGAGGAGGCTGCGCGGGTTGACGGCGGAGTCGATGTCGAGGGGCGTTTCGAGCAGGCCGAGGAGGCAGAAGGTGAGGCCGGCTCCGGCGCTGAAGACCGAGCCGAACACGAGCCCGTCGACCAGGCCGACGTGCAGCATGGCCGAGAGGTCGTCGGTCCAGGCGTACGACTTCACCAGGCCGACGACGAAGCCGTAGCCGAAGCCGAAGATCGCCCCGCCCAGCGTGCCGATCACTAGTCGGGGGACGGCCTTCCACGCGGTGCTCTCGGGCCGGCCGCGGATCTGCAGGCGCACGGCGGACGGTGCGACCTGCTTGCCCTTGGCCGTGTACGTCAGCCAGTGCACGAACCCGAACATGAGGCCGGCGAGGAGGCCGACGATCGACGCGTCCACGATGGGGCCGGTGAGCGTGCCGCGGAAGGCCGCGGCGACGGCGCCGTCGACGAGGCCGATGGCCAGTCCGGTCAGGACGGCGGAGACGAGGGTGCGGGTGGTGCGGCCCAGTCCGTTGCCGAGCCGCCACCAGGCGAGGTCGGGGGTCTTGAGCCGGGTCAGGTGGTGGGCGAGGTAGCCGAGCCAGTGCCGGGCGCGGTCCGCCTCGAAGCCGGGGTGCGGGCGGGCGGACGGGCCGCCGTGGAGGCGGTGGCGGTAGACGGTGGGTATGAAGTTGTCCAGCAGGTGGTCCTCCAGCTCCTCCGGGCCGGCGAACCGGTCGGTGTCGAGCAGCGAGACCGGGTCGTGGTCGGGGGTGTCGCTGTAGATGGTGCGGGCGAGCGCGACCATCAGCGGGGTCTTCAGGACCGTGGCGAGGGGGGATGCGGGTTCGTCCCGCGGCTGTGCGCGCAGTGCGGTCAGCACCGGGTCCCAGGCGTTCTCGGCTAGGTTCGCGCGGCCGGGTTTGCGGGTGGTGCGGGGCAGGTAGTCGGCCAGGTCGTCGAGGGTGAGGTCGGTGAGTTGGATCGCGGCGGCCGAGGTCAGTACGTCGGTCTCGGCGACCGCGGCAGCGTATTCGTCGGGGCGGCTGGTCAGCAGCAGCGGGAGGGTGATGGCGTTGAGGGCCTCCAGCGCGGGGCGGCGCAGGCCGTCGGCGATCTCGTCGAAGCCGTCCAGTACGGGGAGTACGCGGCCGGACTCGACCAGTTCGGCGGCCAGGCTCTCGCTGCTCCGGCCGCGGGCGGCGTAGCCGGGGTGGTCGCGCGTCAACTGCTCGGCCAGCCAGTCGCGCAGGGTGATGGCGGTGGGGTTCCAGGCGCCGATACTGAAGATCACCGGGACGGGTTCGGTGGCGGTGCGCGTCTTCAGGTGGTCGAGGACGAAGCGCAGGGCCAGGATCGTCTTTCCGGAGCCGGATCTGCCGAGGACGACCATCCGGCCGGACGGGATGCGCCGGTAGACGTCGGTGATGTCGTCCAGCCGTCCGGCGAGGTCGAGGGGTTCGGCCGTGGCCCTCGCGGGCAGCCGGAGGATGTTGGCCCAGTGGTCGGTCAGTGACTCGGGGGTCGTCTCCCAGCGGACCGGCAGCGGGAACGGGTCCTGGACCTGACGTTGTTCCTCTTCGCGCTGCCAGCGGGCCGCGACCAGCCTGGCCAGCTGCTCGGCCGGGTCGGGGGGCAGCGGATCGGAGCGGTCGGGCGAGGGCTGCTCGGCGGTGGAGTGTCCTTCGGCCTCGGCCGGGGTGCCGGTGGAGTCTTCGCCACGGGGGCCGGTGCTCTCGTCGATGGCGGAGCTGCTGCTGCCGGTGGTGGTCTCGTCGATGGCGGAGCCGCTGCTGCCGGTGGTGGTCTCGTCGATGGCGGAGCCGCTGCTGCCAGTGGTGGTGTCGTCGCTGCGGTCGCCGGGCGGCTCGGCGTCGGTTTCGTGCGGGCGTTCGCCGTCCGGGTTGCGCGGGACGGCGGCGCCGAGTAACTCCTCGCGCTCCCGGGGCCGTAGCGAGAGCGCCTTGGCCAGCTCCTGCACCGTCGTCATGCGCGGGTTGGTCCGCTTGCCGGTCTCCAGACCGCGGATGGTGCGCTCGCTGACCCCGGAACGCTCCGCCAGTTCCTCCTGGGTCAGCCCCGCCTGCGTCCGCAGCCGTCGCAGCACCTCGCCGAACTCACCGGCCACAAGTCACGGCCCTTCCCCCACAGGTGTCGACTTTTCGCAGGTGAGGGACTCTAGCGCGGTCACCGGCCACATATGACCGCCTCAATGGCCTGTCCACGTTTCCTACACCAGGGCCACCTTCGATGGCATCGACGGGATCGACCGGAGCGAATGGATCGACCGGTCCGGAGAACGGGGAACCGCCATGCCTACGACGACCGCACGCCAGGGACACCCGAGCGCACGACAGGGATGCCCCGGCGCCGCGTCCCAGACCCGCCCGGGTGCCCACCAGGGTCCGCCGCGCCCGGCCGGGCACCAGCCTCAGTCCGGCGCGAGCCTCGCCGCGCTCACGGCTCAGGAGCGCGAGGTGCTCTACGCGCTCGGCTGTGGCCTGGAGGACGCCGAGATCGCCGACGTGCTCGCGCTGCCGGAGCATGTGGTGGCCGGACAACTGGGCCGCGTCCTGCTGAAGTTGGGGCTGCGCGACCGGAGTGCCGCGATCGTGCACGCCTTCGACTGCGGCCTGGTCGTACCGGGGCAAGGGCCGCGCAGGTGGGCGGCGCCGGGGGTCACCGGCCGCGTGGGGGCCGGTCCCGCGCCCGAGGCGAGGCTGCGGGTCTGTGTGCTCGGACCGTTGCGGGCCCGGCTCGGCGGGCGGCCCGTGGACGTCGGCCCGGTCCGGCAGCAGGCCGTCCTGGCGGCGCTGGCGCTGAGCCCCGGCCGGTCGGTCAGCCGGCAGGAACTGCTGGACGGCGTATGGGGGATGGAGTCGCCCGGCGCGAACGTCGTACCGGTCTATGTGTACCGGCTGCGCAAGGGCCTGCGGCTCGGGGAGTGCCCCGACTCGGTGATCGGGCGCGACCGGTACGGCTATCGGCTGGTGCGGGACGCGGTCGAGGTGGACGTGTCGTGCATGGAGGACCTGGTCACCGCGGCCGAGGCGGCCGAGCGGGCCGGTGACACGTCCGAGGCGGTGCGGCTGTGCGGCCGGGCGCTGGATCTGTTTCACGGTGAGCCGCTCGCCGGACTGCCGGGGCCCCTGGCCGAGTTGGAGCGGCTGCGGCTCGTCGAACGCAGGGTCGCTCTGGCGCACCGGAAGGCGCACTGGCAGCTGCGGCTGGGCCGGGTCACCGACGCGATCGCCGACCTGTCCGCGCTGGCCCTGGAACAGCCGCTGAACGAACCCGTCGCCGCGCTGCTGATGCACGCGCTGCACCGCGCCGGCCGACGGGCCGAGGCCCTGGCCGTGTTCGAGCGCACGGGCCGCCGACTCGCCGACGAACTGGACGTCGCCCCGGGCGAACCACTGCGCCGGGCACGTTGGTCGATCCTGCGCGGGGACGACACGGGGCGCGGCGGACCCTGGTGGGCACCCGGGCGGGTCTGGGACGCGGCGCCGGGGCATCCCTGTCGTGCGCTCGGGTGTCCCTGGCGTGCGGTCGTCGTAGGCATGGCGGTTCCCCGTTCTCCGGACCGGTCGATCCATTCGCTCCGGTCGATCCCGTCGATGCCATCGAAGGTGGCCCTGGTGTAGGAAACGTGGACAGGCCATTGAGGC
>NZ_RDBN01000111.1 GCF_008042075.1 Streptomyces sp. UW30
GTCAGTGCCGTTGTCGGTGACGGCGGTCCACAGTGCACAGTCGGGCGGTTGGGCTACTTCCGTGGTGCGCATCGTGGCGGTGGGCGGGTCGTGGATGGTTGCCGTGGGTCGTGGTCGGGGCGGAGACGACGGACTGACTCAGGGTGCTCGGTCCGGCCGTGATGGCGGTCTACAGCACCTCTCGCGTGGCAGGCGGACGCGGTCGGTGTATCGCCTCAGGCCGGGTGCTCGCCGCCATCGCAGCAGCATCCTGGTTCTCCGCAGCCTGCTGGCCATGGGGCGTGGTCAAAGCGTCCGGCCGGAATGGGTGTTGCTGGCCTTGAGGTGACACGTCGCCCCGACCGGACCGTCGACCAGGAGCCCCCGACCACGGTCACGATGGGGACACAAGAGGCGTGGTCGGGGTCTCGTCGGCCGGACCCCGGACTCGACCACGGGGGTGCGCCGGCAGGGGGAGCATGCCACGGCCGAAGGCTCACTGGAGGGGTGGGGCGCGATGCGGCCGCCCGCGGGTGCGCCGTTTGTCCAGCCGGGTGCTGCGCATGGGGGTGGTTGAGAGGGTGCGTACAGGGCGGTGAGTCTGGCGTCGAGGCTGCCTGGCCGCCCTCGCGGCTGCGGTCCGGCGCGAATAGTGGAGGAAGGCTGGCGCCAGCTGCCCGCAGCCGGCGCGCCCTGGTGTCAGCGCCGGGTTGTCCTCTGCTGGTTGCTTTCCGCGTCGTCCTGACAGATGTCAGGACGACCCGACGGTCCAGGCCGAGTACCTTCTTCCGCGTACCACAGTGCATCGGTGTGCGAGCCCACTGCTTACCGGAGGACTCGCACGCCGGGTCACCGGTGTGCACCGTTTCCATTGCTTCCCGCGTATGGCGTCAGTCTCAGGAGCCATGGGGCAGCGGACTCCACTTGGAAGGCAGAAGGAGATCGGGCATAGCCAGGCTCGGCCTCTGCATGGCCCTGGTCATGCAAGTGCGGATTGTGACCGCGTTGCCCGGCGGCTCGCCCGGCGTCCGGACCAGTTCCTCGTTGCCTCTTGCTTCGTCAGGAAAGGAATGGCATGTCCCTATTGAAGCGCTACGCATCCCTCGCAGCTGCAGCCGTGGCTGTGGTGTCTGTGGGCTTGGCGGTACCGGCATCCGCGGAGACGACGCACACCCAAGCGGCCTTCGGTGAACAGGCCCGCGCAGCCGGCCTCACCCGAGAAGATACCGAGGCCCTCCAGGCGAAGGTGGACCGTTACCTTGCCCGCCACGACGGACGGCAGGTCGCGGCAAATGAGATTGCCCTGGCCGACGGTGCCACACTGACCGTCACCGTTCCCGGTGAGAGGTATGTGCGTGAGCTGAGCACGTCGGCCGGAAGCCGTGCCGCAGCACAGTGGGAGTGCGACAACGAGTACTTCTGCATGTACCGCCAGCAATTGGGCATGGGCGACCGACTTGCCCTGTACTACTGCCAGGACTACGCGCTGCAGGACTGGACCGGCGAGGGCTCCTACTACAACCTCCAGACCCGTGGCACCCAGGCACTGTTCAAGAACCAGAACCGTAACGTCATCCACACCACGCCGGGCGCTCCCTACGGCAACCCGAGCTATGACTGGACCCCCGTCTGGTACGTCAGGCCCTGCTGATGTCTGCAGACGCCGGCCCGGCCCTCCAGGGTGCATTTGAGCTGCCTCGAGTTCCGTTGCCGCCGCTCTCGTGCGGTTCAGGCTTCGGCCGAGTACGTGGCACCCGATCATCCGCGAGGCGCTGAGGGGTCGCACGGACACACGGAACGAGTGCACCGAGTCGCTTCGCTGGGTCAGCGAAGCGGCCGGAGCATTCGGGATGAGTGGACAAGGGCGCGCTCGTGCTCGGGGCAGTGCTCGTGGCCGGTTCTTCCGGTGCGCCTCAGGCGGCGGCGTCGGACTGCACGGGAGGCGGGGCCGGCTTCACCGACATCCCCGACAGGGCCCGCGACCGCGTAGCAGGGCACGGTAACGCAGCATAGGGTTGGTTTAGACGTCATTTCAGTTGGTGTGATCTTGCGGCACTCTGGGGCGATGACTGCTGCGCTTGTCGAACGGTTGGCGCCGGAAGACCTGTGGGAGTTGTTCCAGCGGGTGGTCCCGCCGCCACCGGAACGCCCGCAGGGCGGAGGACACCGTCGACGAGGGGACCGCGAGGTGCTTGCCGCGATCATCTTCGTGGCCACCTCCGGCTGCACCTGGAACCAACTGCCACCCGGATTCGGTCTGTCCGKCGTCWCCGCCTTCCGCCGGTTCACCGAATGGACCGAGGCCCGGGTGTGGGCCAAGCTCCACCGCCTGGTCCTGGA
>NZ_RDBN01000112.1 GCF_008042075.1 Streptomyces sp. UW30
GTACGTGAGGTGCAGTTACGTGAAGTGCGGGTTGGAAAAGCGAACCGAGGGCGGCGGATCAGCCGATGTCGAGCTTGGCGACCTTGCGGGCGCTCAGGTCGATCACGAAGGAGCGGGCGTCGTCGAGCAGGCCCCGAACGAGGGTGACAAGGGCACGGGCAACGACCCGCTGACCGATGACGAGATGGACCGGGCTGCCAAGCTCGCGGCGAGCCCGCAGATGCGCACCGCCGCCGAGGACGTCGACGGCGACCGCGGCCCGCAGCGCCTCGGAGTCGACCTCGCCGAGCCGGACGTCGACGAGCTGAACGACCCGAGCGCCCCGCGCCGGGCCGAGGTGACGTTCTACGACTACAAGGCCGACGCGCTCGTCACCAGGACCGTCAATCTCGACACCGGCAAGGTCGAGAAGACCACCACCGAGCACGGCGTGCAGCCGCCTCTGGGCCGCGCCGAGTACGCCGAGGCGGCGAAGATCCTCATCGCCGACCCACTGGGCGCGGGCATGAAGGCGGACTTCAAGGACGCCACCGACAAGGAGCTCACCTCCCCGGAGCAGCTGCTGCTCAACGGCGCGGTGTACCGGGCCACTGAGGGCGCCCAGCCCGCCGTACTCGACAAGTGCGGCGAACACCGGTGTGTGCGGCTGTTCCCGAAGGTCAAGAACGGGCCCTGGATCGACGCCCGCTCCTTCGTGATCGACCTGAGCGCCCGCAAGGTCGCCAAGCTCGACATCGGCTGAGCCGCCGCCCTCGGTTCGCTTTTCCAACCCGCACTTCACGTAACTGCACCTCACGTACTTGCACCTCCTGTAAGGGAGTCACTTCTTCATGCGCGTGAACAGAATCAGCCGTGCCCGCAGGGGCGCCGCCGTCGGGCTTTCCGTGGCGGCGCTGGCCGCCGGCGCGACGACCGGCGCCGGGCCCGCATCCGCCCAGCCGAAGAACGCCCCCGCGCCGGCCGCCGACTGCAGCGCCGCCTACCGCATCGAGCAGAAGCTCACCGGCGGCACGACGTGGCGGATGTGCTGGCGCTACGACGGCAAGGCCGGGCTCGTCCTGGAGAACATCTCCTACCAGCCCAAGGGCGAGCCCAAGCCGATCAAGGTCCTCAACAGCGCCCGGCTCGGCCAGATCCACGTCCCCTACGACGACGGCAGCGTCGAGTACGACGACCTGACGGGCTTCGGCTTCGCCCAGGGCCTGATGAACCTGGACCCCGGTGAGTGCCCCGGCGGCACGATCAAGACCGTCAAGGTCCCGGAGGCCTGGCAGGACCCGAACGTCAAGGGCCTGTGCACCACGACCCGCGCGCGCGGACACGCCTACCGCATGCAGGGCGACAGCGCGACCAAGGTCTACCAGGCCCAGAGCAAGGACCTGCTCGTCTACACGGTCAACCAGGTCGGCTGGTACGAGTACATGACCGAGTGGCGCTTCCAGGACGACGGCACGGTCACCATGAACGTCGGCGCGACCGGCAGCCTGTCGTACGAGGACTACGACGCCGGCGACGGCCGCGGCTGGCCCATCGGCAAGGGCGACCGGGCCAAGGCCACCAGCCACAGCCACAACGTCTTCTGGCGGCTCGACTTCGGCCTGGACGGCTCCACCAAGAACCGTGTCGAGCAGTACGACTCGACGGTGACCGCGCCCGCCGCCGGTGACCGCGCCCCGAAGACCAAGACCACCGTCACCAAGGTCGGCAAGGAGCTCGCGGGCGACGCCAAGGCCTACCGCTGGTGGCGCATGGTCAGCGCGACCGGCAAGAACAAGGACGGTCACGCGCGCTCGTACGAGATCGTCCCCGGCGTCACCACCAAGTACCCGGGCCGCAGCTTCACCAAGCACGACATGTACTTCACCGAGTACGACAAGTGCGAGAAGTTCGCCACCAACAACCCCGGTTGCGGCAACGGCCACCCCAAGAACGTGGACAAGTGGGTCGGCGGCCAGAGCCTCACGCACCCGATCGCCTGGATGAACGTGGGCTTCCACCACATCGCCCGGGACGAGGACCAGCAGCCCATGCCGGTCCACTGGCAGGGATTCTCCATCGTCCCGCGCGACGTGACGGCTATGAATCCGCTCACTCCGAGCGAGCTCGCGTGGCAGAACGGGCACTGGCGGCCTCGCAGTTGAGAAACGACCCTGCCATCCGGCTGCACCGCCGACCGCTCCCGGAGTACTCTTCCTTGATCGTTGGGACGGGGAGTGCTCGGGGGAGCGGWMGGCGGTGCAGCCGGATGGCAGGGTCGTTTCTCAACTGCGAGGCCGCCAGTGCCCGTTCTGCCACGCGAGCTCGCTCGGAGTGAGCGGATTCATAGCCGTCACGTCGCGCGGGACGATGGAGAATCCCTGCCAGTGGACCGGCATGGGCTGCTGGTCCT
>NZ_RDBN01000113.1 GCF_008042075.1 Streptomyces sp. UW30
GGTACAGGCCGAGCTGCCCGAAGTCAGCACCTCCGTCCCTCGGACCTCGACGACCGAAACGCCGATCACAGGTGACCAACCCGCAGACGGCGGTGTCAGTGCCGAGGTCGACACCGCTTCGGGGCTGGTGGTGGTGCAGGCCTTTCCCAACTTCGCTCCCGCCGACACCGCCGTCCTCACGCTGACGTGGGCGTTGGTCCCTGTCACTGCCCTGCTGGTCGTGGTGGTCGCCGGCCTGACGTGGTACGCCATGGGCCGGGCTCTACGACCGGTCGAGTGCATCCGTTCCCAGTTCGCCGACATCACCGCACACAGCCTCCAGCAGCGTGTCCCCGTCCCCGACTCACGTGACGAAGTCGCCCTGCTGGCCGAGACGATGAACGACACGCTCGATCAACTGCAGCGCGCCGTCGGGCGTTTGCGAACCTTCACCTCGGACGCCTCGCACGAACTACGCAGCCCGCTCACCACACTCAAGGCGCGGCTCGAGCTGGCCATGGCTCGTCCCGACCACGCCGAATGGACCACCGTCGGACATGAGGCGCTCCACGACACCACACGTCTCGAGGAGATCGTCGCCGACCTGCTGCTTCTCGCCCGCCTGGACGCGCGCCAGCCCCTGAATCTGCAACCGTTGAGCGTGACCGACCTCGTACGAGAAACGATCGCCGAACGCTACCCCCACCAGCCCGTGGTCCTCCTTACGGACTCAGCCCCCGACAAGACCGTCCCGGGCAGCCGCACGGCACTCGCCCGCCTTCTCACGAACCTGGTGGACAACGCCTTGCGCTATGCCCACGCCAGCGTAACCGTCGAAGTGCGTCATACCGACCGCGAGTTGTTTGTCGAGGTCACTGACGACGGCCCAGGTATACCCGCTGTCGACCGAGAGCGGGTCTTCGACCGCTTCACCCGTCTGGACAACGCGCGAACCCGCAGCGAGGGCGGCACCGGCCTCGGCCTCGCCATCGCCCGCGACATCGCCACCGCCCATGGGGGGACCCTCGCGGCYGGTGCACCCCTCGCGACAGGCTCCGGTGCCCGCATGGTCCTGACTCTGCCCTTGCCCGCGACGCAGCGACAGCTGAGCACCACCTGACCGCCGAGCACACCGAGCGCGGTGACCTGGAGTCCGCCACACCTTGCGAGAAGGCCCAGGTGAGCAATCAAGCCCCAGCATGTTGGGGACCGCCTTCACATGGACGGCGCCGCCCCGTGACGACAGCATGATGGACATGACGTCTGAGAGCGAGGCGCCAGAGAACGAATGCCGGCCCGCGGCATGGTGAACCCGGGCGTGATCGACCGCCGCGGTGCCCTCGTGGAACGCAAGGCCCCACTCACCGCTCACACTCTCCGCGTCACCTGCGCGTGCTCGAAGACCTGGCCGACCCGTAGGGCGGGCCGACGCGGTCCCACAACTATGTGTGTCTGGAAACGTCGTCGTCCGCGACGGCCGTGCGGCTACCAGATTGATTTCGACCTGGCGGCCCCCGCCGCCCCCTGTGGGACGCCCCGATGCGGCTCCGGTTGCCCGCCGACTGTTACGGCCTGTCCCTGCAGCAACGTGCACGGCGACGCGCCGGGGCCAGCGGATACCGAAAACGCTCGGCCGGGAAGTCCCGGCCGAGCGTTCCCTGATGCGGCTCGGCAACCCTGCGGGTGCCCGCGTGCTCCGGCTACCGTTGAAGGCGCCCCGGAAGCGTCACCATGTCAGGTCAGTCCGTGGTGCCTTCTTCGCCGACGACGACGGGGGCCTCCTCGASSGGAGTGRCCTCGGCGGGCTCCCAGCTTTCCGGCTTCGCRCCGGGAACCTCGATGACCGAGGTCTTCTCGCCCGTGGTGTGGCCACCCTCGCCGACCGGGACGTCGGGCAACTCCTCGACGGTGCCCGGCTCGATGGGGTGCGGGTGCGGGTTGCCGGGGACCTCGGAGACTGTTACGCCTTCGTGCTTGGTGGTGCTCCCGTCGGCCGATGCCGCTGCCGCGGCAACCCCGCCCGAGGTGAGCAGGGCGGCCATGACGCCGGCCGTTACCATGCCTCGACGGCGTGAGATACGGTGCCCTCGGATGTTCATGTGATCAGCTCCTTGGTGAGCAGCGGGACCCGGCGGAGCCGGTGTCAATCCGGCCCCCGGTCCCACCGGGATCGAGTACGAGGCAAACTCTTGCTCCCGACGGCTGAGGAAGTGCTGAACGTTCTGAAGATCCGCTTCAGGGCCCGTTGCGGCGAGGCAGACCTCGCAGGCGGCGAYGGCGAGATCGACTTGTGCTGACACCGAGCCGCCCCGGGCAGCCGGTGCAAGCAGGACAGGACAAACGACGATCCCCTGGCGGGCGGCTTCATGCCGCAGCAACTGAACTGTGGGTCCCAACGGGCCTCGTTGAGTCACGCCGTCTCAACGCTGGGGTGCTGACCCGTAGCCATGTTCCTATGCCGAGGTGATGCGGTCTCGACGGTCGGCCAGTTCACGTCGGGAGTGGATGTCGAGCTTCCGGAACACCTTGCGCAGGTGGTAGTCGACGGTGTGCACGCTGAGGTAGAGCTGGGCTGCGATCTCCCCGTTCGTGGCACCTCCGGCGGCGAGGCGGGCGACGCGCGCTTCCTGGGGAGTCAGTCGGTCGCCTCCGCCGGGGGCGTTTGCGGCGGTCGGGGGAGTGGCGCCGGCCGCGGCAAGCTCCTGTGCCGTCCTGGAGGCGTGCCCCAGAGCACCCATCGCGTCGAAGAGCTCGTATGCGGTGCGCAGTTCGCGCCGTGCCTCCTTCGGTCTGCGTTCCCGGCGCAGCCATTCACCGTAGAGCTGGTGACTGCGCGCCAGGCGCAAGGGGCCCCGGGCGTCCTCGTGATGGCGCACCGCCAGCCGATAGAGGGTCTCCGCCGATGACGGGTCGGGCGCGGTCAGCGCCCGGGCGCGGGCGAGGTCGCCCAGCAGGCCGGGTACGGGTGTCCGGTCCGCCAGCCGGGACAGGTCGTCCAGCACGTCCAATGCCTCGTCCTGCCGGCCGGAGCGTGACGCTGCCTCGACCATGTCGACGAGAGCGAACTTGACCTGAGAAGTGTCCCCGATCTGGCCTTCCAGGCTCAGGTAGGCCTCGTTGTAGCGGCACCGGCTCAGTTCGACCACGCACCGGGCGTAGTCGAGGAAGACCAGCTGGTACCCCTGTCCGGTGCGTGCGGCATGCTCCCGGACAGCCTCCGTGAGCGTGCGGGCCTCCTCGAACCGGCCGCGCCACGCGGCGACGAGGAGGGCTCCGAGACCCTGCTGGGAGCCGCGCACCTCCTCCAACGCGGCACGCTGGTCGAAGAAGCGCTCGGACTCGGCGATGTGGCCGGCGATCAGCTCGGAGAGCGCCGTGTGGCTGAGAGCGAGGGCCATGGGGATGACGGCGCCCCGGCGGGTGGCTTCGGCATGCAACCGTCGAGCGAGTTCGTGCAGGGCGATGTCGTCACCCAGGATGGTCGCGTGTGCGCAGGCCGCGGCCAGCCATTGGAACAGCTCGGGAGCCGTCGGCTTCTCCTCCCGTACCGCCTTGATGGCCTGCTGCAGACGCGGAGCCGCGCTGGTCAGCCCTTCCAGATGGACCGCGGTATCGGCCTCCAGCACCACGTCGCCCGTCGTGGCCGGCAACCCGGCGGGCAGTTGCAGCGAACGAGCTGCCTCGGCCACACCGCGGCGAGACGCGCCCGGCGGTGCGAGTGAACCGCTGATCTGCGCCTGCACGAGCGCTTCCACGAGAATGTCACGGGCGAGGCGGATGTCGACCGGGCCCAGCTCCCTGGCCGCCGACAGCAGGGCGTCGGTTGCTGCCGCCGGAGCACCCGTCAGACGGTGGATCCGCGCTTGGACACGCTGGGCCAGCCCGTTGTACAGCCGGTCCTGTCGATGAACCGCTGCTTCGTCGAGCAATGCCTGTGCTCGTCCCGGTGACCCGGCCACCGCACTCGCCTCGGCTGCGTCCAGTAGACGCCGGGCGCGGGCGGGCGGGTCTGCCGTCAGAGACGCGGCGCGCGTCAGCAGCGACGAACTGCCGGTCCAGTCGCCACGGTCGCGGGTGCGTGCGGCCGCGATGTCGAGCTCGGCCGCGATGTCGT
>NZ_RDBN01000114.1 GCF_008042075.1 Streptomyces sp. UW30
GGTGCTCGCCGTGCTGCGGCAGGGGCGTGCGGTGGCCGACCAGTCGGGGCTCAACTCCCGGCAGCGGCTGGACAATCTCGCGGGCGCGTTGACGGTCGCTCCCGGCGGGGGCCGGGGTCCACTCCACGCGGTAGAGATGCTCCGCGCCGGTGGCGGCAGCGCCGGCTGCGAACCGGGCCGGCGACGCCGGACGCAGCAGCAGTGACTCGACGGCGGCGACGGGTGCGCCGGTGGCGTCGGCGACGTGGAGGGCGTAGGTGCCGGAGCCGCGCGGGACGATCCGGACGCGTACGAGGCTCGCGCCGACGGCGTGGCAGGACACTCCGGTCCAGGCGAACGGCAGCAGGGCACCCTGCTGTTCGTCCGTGCGCAGAGCGAGGGCGTGCAGCACCGAGTCCAGGAGCGCCGGGTGCAGTCCGAAGGCGGTCGCTTCACTCGCCGCCCCTTCGGGCAGCGCGGCCTCGACGTACAGTTCCTCGCCCCGGGCCCATACCTGCCGCAGGCCGCGGAATGCGCTGCCGTAGCGCAGGCCCGTCTCGGCCAGCCGGTCGTACAGCCCGGTCATGTCGATCGGTGCGGCATCCGTGGGAGGCCAGGTCCGCAACTCCACGGACTGGACGGGTGCCTTGCCGCCGCTCACCGTGCCCTCGGCGTGCAGGGTCCAGGTGGAGTCGTCCTCGGTGCGGTCCGGACGGGCGTACAGGCGCAGCGGGCGGGCGCCGATGTCGTCGGGGGCGTCGAGGGCGATCTGTATCTGGACGGCGCTCTGCTCGGGGAGGACCAGCGGGGCCTGGAGGGTCAGTTCGTCGACGCGGTCGCAGTCGACGCGGTCGGCCGCCGCCAGGGCGAGTTCGACGAGTGCCGTGCCCGGTACGACGACGGCGTCGCCCACGACGTGGTCCGCGAGCCACGGTGCGACGGCCGTCGACAGCCGCGCCGTCAGCAGGACCGCGTCCGATCCGGCCACGGGGACGGCCGCGCCGAGCAACGGGTGGTCGGCGGCCTTGAGCCCGAGGCCACGCGCATCTCCGCCCGAGCCCGCGTCGCGCAGCCAGTACCGCTCACGCTGGAACGCGTACGTCGGCAGCGCCGTCCGTACGGCACCGCTGCCCTCGAACACGGCCGGCCAGTGGACGGCGGTGCCCCGGACGTACAGCTCGGCGACGGCACGCAGAGCGGTCTCCGCCTCGGGCAGGTTCCTGCGCAGCGCGGACAGCGCGAACGCCGGTTCCACCAGGGCGGACAGCAGGGGGTCGGGGCCGACTTCGAGCAGGCGTACGGCGCCGAGGGCGTCGATGGCCGTGCGAGCCGCGTCCTGGAAGCGGACGGCCTCGCGCACCTGGCGTACCCAGTAGCCGGGGGTGGTCCAGTCACCGTCGCCGAGCGCCGCACCGGTCAGGGTGCTGACGGCGGGCAGCATCGGCCGACGGTAGGTGATCTGCTCGGCGACCGCGGTGAACTCGTCGAGCATCGGCTCCATGAGCGGGGAGTGGAAGGCGTGCGACACGCGGAGGCGGGTGACCCGGCGACCGCGTTCACGCACCGCCGCCATGACCCGCTCGACGCCCTCCTCTGTGCCGGAAACGACCACGGCGGCCGGACCGTTGACGGCGGCGATCGTCACGTCGTCGGTGGTCAGCAGGTCGGCGAGCTCTGCCTCGTCCGCCTCGACGGCGGCCATCGCGCCGCCCTCCGGCAGGGCCTGCATCAACCGCGCCCGAGCCGCCACCAGCCGTACGGCGTCGGGGAGTTCGAAGACACCGGCCGTGTAGGCAGCCGCGTATTCGCCGATGGAATGGCCCAGCACCACGTCGGGGCGCAGCCCCCAGGAGTCCAGCAGTGCCGCGAGCGCGGTCTCGACGGCGAAGAGGGCCGCTTGTGCGTAGCCGGTGCGGTCGAGGAGGGCGGCGGCTTCGGAGCCGTCGGCGGCGAAGAGAACGGATCGCAGGGGGACGGGGAAGCCGTCGGCGTCGGCCAGCTCGGCCTCCAGCAACCCAGCAGTCTCGTCGAAGGCACGGGCGAACTGCGCGTAGGCGGCGTGCAGTTCGCGTCCCATGCCGAGACGCTGGCTGCCCTGCCCCGTGAACATCCACGCGGTACGGCCCTCGGTGAGCACGCCGGTCACAGTCGGCCCGGCCAGCCCCGACCGCAGCGCGTCGAGGTCGGGGCCCAGGACAACGGCCCGGTGCTCAAGCGCCGCACGGGACGTGGCCAGGGACAACCCCACGTCGAGCGGGGACAGTTCGGGCCGCTCGGCCAGGAAGGCGGTCAGCCGTTCGGCCTGTGCGTCCACGGCCTGCTGACTGCGGCCCGACAGCACCCAGGGAACGACCGGCACCGGGGTCGGGGACTCGGGCCGACGCGGGGAGGGCACGGTCGGGGCTTCTTCGAGGATGACGTGGGCGTTCGTGCCGCTGATGCCGAAGGACGACACACCGGCCCGGCGCGGACGCTCACCCTGCGGCCAGGACCGCTCCTCCCGCAGCAACTCCACCGCACCCGTCGACCAGTCCACGTG
>NZ_RDBN01000115.1 GCF_008042075.1 Streptomyces sp. UW30
GACCCGTGCGCGAGGCTCGGCAGGTCCCACCTCAGATCCGATCAAGGGGTGAATGCTCAGAAGGCACAGGCGGAGTTTCGATAAGGCCGCCCGGGGAGGGGCCAGGAATGCGCGTCCGGGATGGCAGCGTTCTGCAGGAGGGCCGGACGAGGATTGCCTCAGGGACGGCTTCGGCGCCGGCAGTGCCGATGTCCGCAAGACGCCAGACCCGTGCGCGAGGCTCGGCAGGTCCCACCTCAGATCCGATCAAGGGGTGAATGCTCAGAAGGCACAGGCGGAGTTTCGATAAGGCCGCCCGGGGAGGGGCCAGGAATGCGGGGCCGGCGGGCAGCCTCTGCATCCCTGGGGGCTCGTCGGCATGCTTGAGAGGATTACTCGACCAGCAGGACCGGCGTTGTGGAGGCCGGACAGCGGTTATGGACGGCKTCGGGGAAAGATCACGATGGCTGATAGCCCAGATACGTTGTCTTCGATGCCGAAACGTTGACACCGACAAGACACCGGTCGAGCATACTGGTCCTTATGGGTGTGCTCGTCGCCAGAAGCCCCGACGAATGGGCGCAGGTCATCACCGATAGCTTCGTGCCATTGTCACTGGGTTCCATGGCCGCGTCCTTTCATGGTTCGGTGCGCTCCAGCTCTCTGGGTTCCGCAGCCACGCTCACAGACGTACGGACGCATGGTGAGCAGGTGGTTCTGCGGACAGGCCGCTTGGTGCGTTGTGAGCCGAGCGATGACTGCTTGTTCTCCCTCCACCTCGATGGCGAAGGTGTCGTCATACAGGGGGACAGCGGGACGGAGTGGTCGCGCGGCGGCGGTGCGCTGTACGACGCCTCACGACCGTACGAGCTGTGCTTCCGGACCGACGCGCGGCAGCTGGTGCTGCAGGTGCCACGCGATCAGCTGCGAGATCGGGGCAGCCGGGTGGAGGACGCGTACGGGCGTGGACTGCCCGCTGGGCACCCTGCTGTTCGTGTCCTGGCTGCCTATATGCGAGAACTGGTCGATACCTGCGATCTCCTCACTGGCGACCAGAGGGCCGAACTGGGCCTCACGACTATCGATCTCCTGGCTACTGCTGTGCGCGCGGTGGCGGGGGAAGGCTCCGGCGTGCCTACCGGACGCGCCGCTCTGCTCGCTTCCATGCAGACACATGTTCGTGAACATTTGTTCGATCCCCGACTCGGTCCAGAGGCCCTCGCCCACCGCTATCGGGTTTCGGTGCGATATGTCGGGGATCTGTTCGCCGGAGCCGGTACTTCTCCCGCGGCCTTTATCCGCGCCGAGCGTCTGCAAGCTGCCTACCGCATGCTGACCGACCCTCGGAGAGCCGGATCGACGGTGTCCGCTGTGGCTGCCCGCTGCGGCTTCGCCGATCGCACCACGTTCACGCGGGCTTTCGTCCGCGCCTATGGTCGGACACCCGCCGAGGTGCGCGGGGCGCTGAGCCGAGAAACGTGACGCCTCGCTGCCTCGCTACCGAGAGCGTCTCGATACGACGACCGGACGTGGGTTGTGCACGGTCGGCCGCAGAAAACGCCGCTCCTTGGTGCGTGGAACGCCGCAACCTCGCAGGAGCCAGCACTTACTGTCATGTCACTCTCAGTAAACGTCATGACAGTAGGAGGTACGAAATGCCAACCACCTATCGCGTTGCCGCCGTCCAGGCCGAGCCCGTGTGGCTCGACGCCGACGCTACCGTTGAGAAGACCATCGGTCTGATTGAGGACGCCGCGGCCGAGGGTGCCTCCCTGGTGGCCTTCCCCGAGACTTGGATTCCGGGGTACCCGCTGTTCCTTTGGCTCGGTCCTGTCGCCGGTCAGATGCCGTTCGTTGGGCGGTACCACGCCAATTCGCCGACCGTCAACGGTGAACACATCACCGCGATCCGAAAGGCTGCACGCCGTACTGGCGTCACCGTTGCCCTCGGCTACAGCGAGAAGGACCACGGAAGCCTCTACATGTCCCAGATCCTCATAGGGCCGGACGGCGCAGTGTTCCTGCATCGCCGCAAGCTCAAGCCCACCCATGTCGAGCGCAGTCTCTTCGGTGAGGGCGACGGCAGTGACCTCAAGGTGGTCGGAACCCCGCTCGGTCGAATCGGCCTCCTGAACTGCTGGGAGCACCTGCAGCCGCTCAACAAGTATGCGATGTACGCCCAGAACGAGCAGGTCCATGTCGCCGCGTGGCCCGCCTTCGGCCTGTACAAGGGCATTGCGTACGCCCTCGGTGCTGAGGCGAACATGGCTGCCACGCAGACCTACGCCCTTGAAGGCGGCTGCTTTGTCATCGCTCCCACCCAGGTGATCGGCGAACGGGCGATCGAGACCTTCGCGGCCACCGACGAACAGCGTGCACTGCTGGCGAAGGGCGCCGGCAACTCTCGCATCTTCGGCCCCGACGGCACCCCCCTGGGCAAGCCGCTCGACGAGCAGGCTGAGGGCCTCGTTGTCGCTGACATCGACCTCTCCCTGATCGACCTTGCCAAG
>NZ_RDBN01000116.1 GCF_008042075.1 Streptomyces sp. UW30
GCTCCCGGGACGGCGTCGTCACCGGCTGCGGAAGACGCAACAGGCACGGAGCAAAGCCTGGTGCAAGGTCCGGCCCCATTGTCCGCAACAACTCTGCACAACCCTGTGATCTCGGCCGATGCCCTGCCGGGCGGCGCCACTGATCCCCGTGCTGCAGCTGCGAGCAGCTTCACGATCAGCTTCGCCGGCTTCAACCGGGCCTGGGCGGCGTGGATCGGTGACCGCTTGGAGCAGCGCGGGCATCGGGTTTCCTATCAGCGGTGGGACCTGGCGCCGGACGAACTGATCGAGGACCGGCTTCAAGATCTGGCTCTGGCGCCCGGTCTGGTACTCATCGTCTTCAGCGAGTGGTACTTCCATCTGGGCCCCCGCACCCAGGAGGAGTGGAACGCGGCGCTGCGCGCGGTCGTTGTTCCGAACCTGTCGCGTTTCGCGGCCGTCTCGCTCACCACCGCGTCGGTGCCCAGCGCCGCTGCCGTTCTCGAACCCGTCAGCCTGATCAACATGGGTGCGAGCGATGCCGAACGTCGTATTCTCGAACGCCTCGATCTGCCCTACGAGCAACCGCCAGACGGCTTTCGAGGCCGATCCGGGCCCCGCTTCCCGGGCGCCCTGCCCGAAGTGTGGGGTGGCGTCCCTCGCCGCAACATCCGATTCACCGGCCGTGAGTCCCGGCTCAACGACGTCTACCACCTGCTTCAGGACAGTGAGCCCGGCACCGGCGTGCTCACCCTGCACGGCATGTCCGGCGCCGGCAAGACCCAGCTCGCCTCCGAATACGTGTACCGCTTCGGCTCCGAGTACGACATGGTGTGGTGGGTCAACGCAGAGAAACGGGTTACCTACCGGCGAGAGCTCGCTGAACTCGCCCCGAGACTGGGCCTGCACACCGGTGCCGAATACGGCGAACGGTTGCGCGCGGTACGCGACGCGCTGCGACGGGGCGAGCCCTTCTCACGTTGGCTCCTTATCCTCGACGGCGCGGACGAGCCCGACCAGATCTGGGACCTCGTCCCCACCGGTCCTGGCCATGTACTGATCACCTCCCGCAACCCGGAATGGATGGACCACAACAGCAAACTTCTGGAGGTCCCCGTCTACACGCGTGGCGAGTCGGTCGCCTTCATCCGGAGGCGTGCGCCACGGCTGACCGAGGCGGAGGCTGACAGGCTCGCCGAGGCCCTGGAGGACCTGCCCCTGCTACTCAGCCAGACGGCGGGCTGGCTCAACGACTCCGACCTCTCGGTCGAGAACTACATCGCCCTGCTGGAGGACGGGCTCGACCAAGACGTGGTCAAGGTCTCCGCCGATTTCCCGCTTGCTTTTCAGACGGCCTGGTCGATCCTGCTCAACAAGCTTCGCGAGACCGTCCCGGAGTCCGTGGACCTGCTGCGCCTGTGCACGTTCTTCATGCCCGGCTCCATCCCCGTGCGCCTGCTGCGGGAGATGCCGCACGACAACCTGCCCGAGCAACTCACCGGGCTGCTCGAAGACCCGCTGCTGTGGCACAAAGCGCTCAACCAACTGCGCCAGTACTCCGTCATTCGCATGGAGCCCGACGAGGTCGGCGACGCCACGCTCTACATGCATCGCATGGTCCACCAGATCGTCAACTACGACATGCCCGATGACGACCGTCTTGAGTTCATGGAAGTCGCCCACCGCGCACTGGTGGCGGCGGACCCGCGCCGGCCTGAGGACACCCGGCTCTGGCACGGATACGCGGAGATCGTCCCGCATCTGGAGCCCTCGAACGTGCTGAAGAGCGTGGACCCTGCCGCCCGGTTGCTGGTTCTCAACTGCCTTCAGTACATGTACCTCTCCGGCGAGTACCACGCCGGCATCAAGCTCGGTGAGCGTGCGCTGCAGGTCTGGCGGGCCCAGCTCGGCGAGGACCACCCCAGGGTCTGGGAGCTGACCCGCCACTACGCCAACCTGTTGCGTGCCGTCGGCGACTATCAGCGCACCGAAGCCATCGAGCGTGAGGCGGTGGAACGCCTACGGCAACAGCGCGGCGAGCAGGACCGTGACTACTTGAGCGCAGCCACCGGCCTCGCCTCCGATCTGTGGGGCTTGGCTCGCTATGCCGAGGCCCTGGAGCTGACCGAGCGAACCTTCACGACCTACCACGATCTCCTCGGCGCAAACGACCCCAACACCCTCAACGCACGAAACAACGTGGCATTGTCTCTGCGCCTGCTCGGCCGCTTTGAAGAATCCGTGCAGATCGACCGGGAGACCATGAACGCGCGTCGGCTGCTGCAAAAGGGACACGACGCACTGTTCTCCGAGGTCTCCTATGCGATCGGCCAGCGTCTGCTGGGGCACTATCGCGATGCCGAGTCGGTCCAGGCGAAGAACGTCCGTGAGTACCGCATCGTCATGGGCCCGGACAACCCGCAGACCCTGCGAGCTGAACACAACCTGGCCCTGTGCCTCTACAACACTGGTGATCCTGAGAGAGCCGGGAAGCTCCTGGAACACGCGCTGGAGCGGGGCGAGCGAGTGATGGGCGAGACCCACCCGTGGACCCTGCTGTTCGCAACCGGGCAGAGCTGCTTCGCACGTGCTCAGGGAAACATCGACCAGGCACAGGAAATCGACCAGTTCGTCGTCGCGCGCTATGAGGCGATGCTCCCAGCAGGCCATCCTTTCATCGCGGGCGTCCGTGCCAACCACGCCCTGACCTTGCAAAGCACCGGGGAAACGGACCGTGCCCATGCTGCCATCGAGCAGTCACTGATCCATATGACTGCGGCAGTGGGGGAGAACCACCCCTGGACACTGGGCTGCGCCATCAACGCCTCCGCCCTACGCAATGCAGCTGGCGATAGAGAGGCTGCGGCCGCGCTCAGCGCAGACACCGTCAGCCGCTCCACCGAAGCCTTGGGCCCGACCCACCCTTTGACTCTCTCTGCCCGAGTCGCCCACGCGGCCGATCTTCGCGGCCTGAAGGACCGCCACCAGGCCGAGAAAATCGAGCAGGAGACCGTGACCGCTCTGGTGTCCACTGCTGGCAAGCAACACCCCCAGACCATCTCAGCCCATGCCCGTAAGCGGCCTTACTGGGACTTCGAACCTCAGGCCACCTGACAACACCGCTGAGAACTCTGTACGGCGGCATGCCATCGCAAAACGCATCTTCAGCAAGCTGGACGACCGCGTCTGCTGGAGGCTCGAGAGCCCGTTGCCTGGTAACAGACACGGCGGGTTCGGCGAGAGGTCCGGGGAAACGGACCGGGAGCAATCCCGGCACCGCGCCCCGGGCCTACTCCGCGGCGAGGCCGGCCAGGGCATGGGGCCGCCCAAAGGCCGCACCTGGGCCGCCTTGGCCACACACCCGTCGTGCGGGTCACCTCCGCAGGCACCAAACGCGTCTCGATGGCTACGCTGATCTGCACCAAAGCCGGCCGCAGGCCACGGCTCATCTACCGCCTCCACCTCGACCGCGTCCCCGCCAAGGGCCGCCGCAAGGGCTTCACCGAGACCGACTACGCCCGCCTGTTGGAGATGCCGCACACCAGCAACTCGGCGGCCCCATCGTCCTGGTGTGGGACAACCTGAACAGACGTCAGCCGCACCATGCACGAGCTGATCGCCGCCCGGTTGTGGCTCACCGTCTACCAGCTGCCGCCGTACGCTCCCGAGCTCAACCCGGTCGAGGGCGTGTGGTCGCACCTGAAGCGGTCACTGGCCAACCTCACCAAACACAGTCTCGACCAACTCACCGCGTTGGTGAAGACGCGGCTGAAACGGATGCAGTGCCACCCCCGCCTCATCGAGGGCCTCATAGCCAAGACCGGGCTCGACCTCCAACCGCCGTAACCCCAGCCATTAAAGATCTCTAGTCGCCGACCGGGGTGCCAGGCTTCCCCCTTTTCTCCCGGGTGCCGGATCACTGACCAGTCCATACGGCAGCCTGACCGTGTTGCGACCTCGTAGCGGTCAATCTCAACGCGTCGACCTGACGGAGACTCGGTGGGCAATGCCGGATGCGTAGTTGCCGAAGGAAAGCGAATCCGGCCGTTCGCCTGACCGTGCCGCTACGAGATCAGAACCCTCGGTGTGTCACCGAGGGCATCTCGAAATTTCTGATTTTAATCTCCTGTGACCGCACGACGTCGATCTCTCACAGATCGCCACCCCTCATTCTCATCGGAGATGACATGCACAAGCTTCGCAAGGCCGAGGATGTCGAGGTTCAGGTCGTGGGACTTGCAGTTGCTGCTCTGCAGGACGCTGTAGTTGCCCCCGTCCTTCTTGTCGCCGTGGCCGTCGAGGCCCTG
>NZ_RDBN01000117.1 GCF_008042075.1 Streptomyces sp. UW30
GGACGACGACGAGGTCGCCTTCCTTGACTTCCTGGCCTTCCTCGACGGCGACCTTGACGATGGTGCCCTGCATCGGGGAGGCGAGGGTGTCGCCGGAGGCGACGGGCCCGGACTTCTTCGCCGCGCGCCGCTTGGGCTTGGCGCCGGCGGCCAGGCCGGTGCGGGCCAAGGTCATGCCGAGGGAGGCCGGCAGGGAGACCTCCAGGCGCTTGCCGCCGACCTCGACGACGACCGTCTCACGGCCGGTGTCTTCCTCGGTGTCGGTGTCGGCCGGGGCGGCGAAGGGCTTGATCTCGTTGACGAACTCGGTCTCGATCCACCGGGTGTGGACGGTGAACGGGTCGGCGGAGCCGGTCAGTTCCGGGGCGAACGCCGGATCGACGACGACCGCGCGGTGGAAGGGGATGGCGGTGGCCATGCCCTCGACGGTGAACTCGTCCAGCGCGCGGGCGGCCCGCTGCAGGGCCTGCTCGCGGGTGGCGCCGGTCACGATCAGCTTGGCCAGCAGCGAGTCCCACGCCGGACCGATCACGCTGCCCGACTCGACACCGGCGTCCAGGCGGACACCCGGGCCGGACGGCGCGGCGAAGGCGGTGACGGTGCCGGGCGCGGGCAGGAAGTTACGGCCCGGGTCCTCGCCGTTGATACGGAACTCGAAGGAGTGCCCGCGCAGCGGCGGGTCGTCGTAGCCCAGCGCCTCGCCGTCGGCGATCCGGAACATCTCCCGGACCAGGTCGATCCCGGCGACCTCCTCGGTGACCGGGTGCTCCACCTGCAGACGGGTGTTGACCTCCAGGAAGGAGATCGTGCCGTCCGCGC
>NZ_RDBN01000118.1 GCF_008042075.1 Streptomyces sp. UW30
TTCCCCACCACCGGCCCGCGAGAAGGGAACCGTCCTGACCGTGCGCGGCGTCAGCGCCCACCACGGAACCGGACGCTCCCGCCGCATGGTCCTGGCCGATCTGGATCTCGACCTGCACCCCGGCACACTCACCGCGGTCGTCGGCCCGTCAGGATGCGGCAAAACCACACTGATCCGAGTCCTCGCCGGCCTGCATGAACCCACCCGCGGCACCCTCACGCTCGACAGCACACCGCTCGCCGGCCTGTACCGGCGGCGCACCCGCGACCAACGCCGCCGCATCCAGCTCGTCCCGCAGAACCCGCTCGGCGCCCTCAACCCCGCCCACACGATCGGCGCCACCCTCACCCGGCCGCTGAAACTCCACTTCGACCTGCCCACCGACCAGTGCGACACCCGCGTCGCCGAACTCCTCACCGCCGTCGGACTCCCACCCGACTACGCCCACCGCCGACCCCACGAACTCTCCGGCGGGCAACGCCAGCGCGTCTCCATAGCCCGCGCCCTGGCCGCCGACCCCGACGTCCTGCTGTGCGACGAGGTCACCTCCGCCCTGGACTCCACCACCGCGGTCGGCATCATGAACCTGCTCGCCTCCCTGCGCGCCGAGCGGGGCCTCGCGGTCGTCCTCGTCACCCACGACCACAACCTGATCGCCGGCCACACGGACGACATCATCGACCTCGCCGCGTCCGACGATCAGGCACCCGCTGCTGGGCGAAAGGCAAGGCTGATCCCCAGCTGAGCCAAGCGAGCACGCGACCGCGCGCGGTCCTGCGCGGACACCCCTTACCGGGCCCTCGAATGCGGAAGTGGCGGCCCCCAAGGGATGAGTCCCTGGGGGCCGCCACATGCTGAATCGGCTTGTGGGTCAGCTTCCGCGTACCGCGATGGCCGCGTATTCCACGTACTCGTGCAGACCATAGGCCAGGGCGAGGGCCGCCAGCCCCGAGACGGCCACGGTCACCGCCAGGCCCCAGGCGCCCGCACGGCGAGTGCCCCCCTGCGGTGCCGCCGGCTCGGGCAGGAGCAGCGCCTCGACCCGCTGGGGCACCGGCCCTGTAGTCGCCGACAGCAGCGGGTAGCCGCCACTGGCGTGCCGCTTCTGCGAGGCTCCGGCCAGGGCCGCCCTGGCGATGGCCGCAGCCGCCGCCTTCCGGTTTCCCACGACGGCCGCCGCCACTTCATCCGCCCATCGCTCGAGGTGGAACGCCAGCGGCTCCCTCAGGCTCCGCACCGCGGGGTGGACAGTCGTGGACAGGTCGACCACAGCCGACAGCAGGTGATGGCGACCGGACAGGTGGGCGCGCTCGTGAGCCAGCAGCACCTCACGCTCTCCCTGCTTCAGGGCCCGCACCATTCCCGAGGTCACCACGACCCGGCCGCTGCGCCCTCGGTATCCGGGCAGTGCGAAGGCGTCCACATCGCTCCCCGCCACCACCAGCAGATCCCCGTCACCGGTTCCCTCGGCAGCCGACTGCCAGGCGCGCCGGAGCAGGGAACGGTGCTGGAACCACCTCCGCACCAGCAACACAAGCTGGACGAGCATGACCGCGCCTGCCGAGCAGGCCAACGGGAACGCGGCCGGCCACACCTCCAGCACACGAGCCAGGGGCACCTGCTCCAGCGACGCGAGGAACGGCACATGGAACAAGCCGACCAGCGCCGCGATCGTGCCGCCGACCATGAAGACCGCCGCGGCCGTCAGCATCCAGCACGCCTCCCGGGGCGGAAGGACGCCGGCCAGACGGCGGGCAACCACGGAAGCGCCCCACGGAAACGTGAGGGCCAGCACGACCAGAACCAGTACGTAGGTCACCCGGAGCCATCCTCGGCCTCAAGAAGCAGACGCCGCAGCGTCTCCTCGTCGTTCTCGGACAGAGCGGACACGAACCGCTTCAGCACCAGGTCACGACGCGGTTCGCTCTCCAGCTCACGGCGCATGCGCCCCGCAACGAGCCCGGCCGCGTCCTCCACCGGCTCGTAGGCGAAGCCCCGGCCCGACGGGATCCGGCGCAGCGTCCCCTTCTCGTAGAGCCGGGTCAAGATGGTGGCCATCGTCGTCCTGGCCAGGCCCGTGCCGAGCACCGCGTTGACCTTCTGCGCGGTCATCGGCTCACCTGCCTCCCACAGCACGGCCAGCACATCCGCGACGAGCTCACCATGCGGACGTCTGTCGTCCGGGCGCTTGTCCGACATCTCTCTCCCGTCCTCCGGCATCCTCGGCCGGTACGGCTTGCGCACCCACCCCACGATCGTCTACATCTACGTAGACAAAAGCACTTCTAAGGTATGCCTAATCTACCGGTCGACGGGAGTGGGCCGGGAGCGCACCGACCCGCTGGACTCCTGGTTCACGACCCACGACTCGCCGTTCTCGGGCTTCGGCCGCCGCCGTCACGCCCGGACGATCGGCGCACCGGCCGGCGCAGGACCCTTCGAAGCGCTCCCGGCACCCGGGCCCCCCCTCTGGTGCGGCTTACCGCAGGTCTGCCGATGGAGCCTGCGGCGGGCAACAAGCTCAAGGGTCAAAGCGATGGCCTGCACGCGATTTCCTGTCCTCCAACTACGTGATGTCCTTGGCGAGTTCGGGCGCGAGTCGCTGTATCTCGGCCAGTTCCTTGGCATCGGCTGCCGCACGGAGTTTCTTCAGATCCGTGTCCACCGGCACGGCGTCCGGGGTTTCGTGCCGCACCCGCTCCCATGCGAGCTCCAGGGCCGTCACGTCGCCCGCGACGGCGCCCTCGTTCCCGGCCTTGCCGTCAATGGTCAACTGGCGTGTCCAGAGGGCGAGTCGGTCCCTGTCGACCGTCGGCACGGGCTCGTAGCGCAGTCGCAGGTCCGTCACGTTCTGAGCGACGCGCAGGGCGGGGTCCACCGCCTGCGCACCGTTCCCGGCCTTCTCCAGAGCGGCGAGGTCCCGTTCCATCTGCCGCTCCAGCAGCGCCGGTACGGCGTCGGAGGCGCGGTAGGTGTCCCACGCGGCGCGGACCTCGCGGACGGTGGCGGCTCCGGGCGACTCGTGGGCGGCAACGGCCGCGCGGTCCAAGGAGGTCAGCCGGGCCGGCAGTGGTCCGGGCTTCGCGTCGGTGGGCACCGCGAGCGACACCGCTTCCAGGTCTCCGCCCTTGGTGCCGGTCGAGAACTCCCCGTACCCCGGCGCGAACACCTTGTCCTCGGTCGAGCCGTCCATGTGCAGTTCACGCACGGTCATCGCACCCTGGATCCTGCCGTACGGCCCGTCGACCGTCTGATCCACGGCTCGCACGGTGACTTCCTCGAAGACGATCTCCGGGAGGTTCTCGGGACGGTACACGTCGCCCTTCTCCGGGGCCGCGGGCATGATCATCGCGGGCGGTGCGTGGTGGCGGCCCGCCTGCCAGGTGCCCTCGGTGTCGGCGACCACCCCGTTGTCGTAGTTGAAGACGTCCTCTCCGAGGTACCAGACGGAACCGTCGTCGGCCTGTGCGTACCAGTCGAGGGCGACCTCCTGGATCCGGCCGTCGGAGAAGGCCGCGTACTGGATGATGCGGGCCTCGACCGGCTTGCCGTCCACCTTGATGGTCTTCGTGCCGGGCAGCCGACTGACCTCGGTACGGAAGGGTTTGCCGTCCACTTGACCGCCGTAGATCGTCTGGGTGACCTCGCTGGTGGGGTGCAGCGGGTTCGTGATCTTCGTCGGGTGGGTGAAGCGCGGCTCGGTGAGGTCGGCGCGGTCCGCTGCCGGGGCCGTGGGCAGGCAGGCCTCGCCCTTCTTGCCCGTGGCCGCGTCGACGACGTGCACGCAGGCGCTCGGCCCGGTGGGGCGGTCAGCGGTGTTGGCGGCTCCCGAACACGCACCGGCCAGCAGTGCGGCGGCGGTTACGGATGCTCCGGTCAGCAGGATGCGGCGGTTGGAGTTCATGACGGCCTCCTTGGGACGTAGCCTGCGATGAGCGTCCCGCTGACCCTCTGAAGGGACGCTGAACGAACCTGAATGTGCTGTCAGGCGGCGCGAGATGGGGCATTCGGTTCGTGAGCGGCTGCGGGATCGTGGTGACTAGTCGCGCCCACGCGGCGAAACCGCACAACATCACAGCCCCGCACCCCTCCCTCAGTGGGTGGCCGGCAACCTCACCGTGAAGCGCGCCCCGCCCAGCTCCGGCGCCGTCCCCACCGTCACCGTGCCCCCGTGCGCCGCCACCAGCTCGGCCACGATCGCGAGACCCAGGCCGGCTCCGCCCTCTCTCCTCGCGCGGGCCTCGTCCAGACGTATGAAGCGGTCGAAGATCCGGGCCCGCTCCCTCTCCGGCACTCCGGGACCGTCGTCGTCCACGTCCAGCCGTACGGTTCCGCCGGCCTCGCCGAGCGTCAGGGCGACCCGGGAGAGGGCGTGGCGGGCGGCGTTCTCGCCGAGGTTGCGGACCACGCGGCGCAGGGCGTCCTCATCGCCCAGGACTCGCCCGGCCGAGACCCCGCCACTGTGGACGCGCGGGCCCTTCTGCCGTTCCCGCAGCCGCCGGGCCTCCTCGAAGGCGAGGTCGTCCAGGTCGACGGGGCGCCGCGGTGGGCGGATCGCGTCTTCGTCGGCGCGGGCCAGGAGAAGGAGATCGTCCACGAGGCGCTGCATGCGGACGGCCTCGTCCAGGACCGTCCCGGCCAGCACCCCCGCATCAGCGCGCGCCGGATGGGCGAGGACCACCTCGGCGTGCTGGCGGACCGTGGCGACGGGTGAGCGCAGTTCGTGCGAGGCGTCCGAGACGAACCGCCGTTGCGCCGCCTCGGCCCGTGCGACGCGCCGCAGCGTCCGGCCCACGGCCACCCAAGTCGCGGCGGACGCCAGGACCAGCAGCACGGGCACCCCGACGAGCAGCATCCGGGTGACCGTGGAGGTGGCCTCGGCTACCCCGGCGGGCGTACGGCCGTCCAGGACGGTCAGACGCCGGTCGCCGTCCCGCGCCCCGACCGCCACCACCAGGAACGGGTCCTCGTCGATCGGAGTGTCGACCTGAGTGCTGCCGCCGGGCCGGAGCCGGGTCAGTGCCGGCAGTCCCTCGATGTTCGAGCTCGCCGCGACGACCGTCCCCCGTTCGTCGACAACCTGAAGGAACTCCTCCGCGGGGTCGGCCACGGTCACCTGGGGCACCCCGCGCCCCGCCTCGATCACCCGGGCCACCTCCTGGGCGCGGGCCCGCGCGGCGTCCCGCACGTCATTGCTCAGCTCGACCCGCAGCCCGAGCACCAGGGCGGCGCCTCCGGCGATCAGCGCGAGCCCCACGGCCAGTGCGGCGATCACCGTGGCCCGCACGCGCACCGTCCGCAGGCGCCGCCGCTCACTCGCCATCGGGCACCAACCGATACCCGTGCCCCCGCGCGGTCCGCAGCGAGTCCCGCCCGAAGGGACGATCGACCTTGTTGCGCAGGCGCCGCACATACACCTCGACGATGTTCGGATCGCCCTCGAAGTCGTCGCCCCACACATGGTCGAGGATGGTCCGCTTGCTCACGGCCTCGCCCGTGCGCCGCATCAGGAACTCCAGAACGGCCAACTCCCGTGCCGTCACCTCGACCTGACGCCCCGACCGGGTCACCGTGCGCGCGGCCGGATCCAGCAGCAGGTCGCCCACCGCAAGCACCGCGGGCCGCTCGCGGGCCTCACGCCGCAGCAGCGCCCGCAGCCGGGCGAGCAGCACCGCGTACGAGACGGGTTTGGTGAGGTAGTCGTCGGCGCCGGTGTCGAGGCCCTCGATCTCGTCCCACTCGCCTTCCTTGGCGGTGAGCATGAGGATCGGCGTCCAGTTGCCCTCACCGCGCAGGGTCCGGCAGACCCGGTAGCCGTTGAGGCGCGGCAGCAT
Organism: Streptomyces sp. UW30; assembly: GCF_008042075.1. GTDB lineage: Bacteria > Actinomycetota > Actinomycetes > Streptomycetales > Streptomycetaceae > Streptomyces. The sequence continues at coordinate 5,835 of NZ_RDBN01000118.1, forward strand.
GATGTCGAGGACGATCGCGTCGTAGGCGTTCTCACGCGCCATCCACAGTCCGTCCACCCCGTCGAGCGCCACGTCCACGGCGAAACCCTCAGCCTCCAGCCCGTCCCTGAGCCCGGCCGCGAACCGCTCCTCGTCCTCGACGATCAGCACGCGCATACGGTCCACGCTACGGGAGCTCCGGGCGGCGACAAGCGGATGCAGTAGTGCAGGCGGAGCACTGTGGCCCCCGCTTCGGAGCCCGGATGGCCCAGCCGCCCGAGCCCGGCGTGACCCTCGACTTCACTCAGTCCCCGCGTCACAGTTCTCACTCCACATCAAGACCGGAGGCGCCCCGAACCCATCGCTTCCCGGGGACAACGCGGCCTCCCGGGGATCTGACCCTCCACATCCACGCACGCGGCCCGGCGAAGTCCCGCTCCGGTCCGAAGAGTCCGAGCTGCTCGCTGGCGCTCACCGGCACCAGGGAGAGCGGCCCTGTCCTGCAAGGCGCTGATGCCAAAGGTCCGGGACGAAAACCGATTCGGCTCCACCAGGACTCCCACCGTCGCCACGGCCGTGGCCATCGACCGGAGCCCTGGCCGGCGCCGCATCGGGCAACGGGCGGTCCGATACGGCGCGCCGGGATCAGCCCTTGTCGCTCGGCTTGTCCCCGCTGTCCACCTTGCTGCCGAGGACCTTGAAGTCCTTGTCGAGGTGTACGTCGGCCTGCTTGCCGTTGTCGAGCGTGACCTCGACCTCGTAGTAGCCCTCCTCGTCGCCGACCTCGGTGTCCGTGACCTTGCCTGCTCCGGTGTGCGCGAGTGCCGCCGCGCTTGCCTTCTCCAGCGCGGGTCCCGAGATGGGTGTCTCGTTGTCGTCACCACCGGTCGTGGCTACGGCGATGCCGGTACCACCGCCGATGAGGGCGGCCGAAAGCACGACCCCCACGATCCACTTGCCCTTGCGCTTCATGCCGCATCCTCTCGCCGCAACCCACGGCCGCCGCGTGCGGCCGAGCTGATTGCCTCAGGGTGCGACAGGCCCACTGAACAGAAGCTGAATGAACCTGAACGAGCTGTCAGCCCTCCGTGTCATGTCGGATCGCCTTGTGCCGGACCGGCACGGCGGGCACCACCGGCAGAAGAAGCAGGCTCAGCCACACGGTCAGGAGCCGATCACCGAGGACAGCCGAGGACTGTCGTGCAGGAACACGGCGGCGCTGACCGCGGCGTTGCAAGCGAGGCCACGCAGCGTCCTCCGGGCGACCGTCGACTTCACGTACGTTCGAGGATCGCCACGCACCCCACATGATGAGTCATCGAGAACGTGTGCGACTGGATCCGTGGAGAGACGCCCCCGGGGGTGCGGGGCGCCCCACGGTGCCCAGCCCTGCTGGGCCTGCCGCCATCCAGGAGTTTTCGATGCCTACCTCCGCCGTGCCCTTTCCCGACGCGACCCCGTTGCAGCCCCGGCCCTTCCGGGCGGTGCGCTACGACGTAGATCGTGTCGGCGACCCGTCCGACCTCCTTGCCCCGCCTTACGACGGCCTCGACCCCGCCCRGGTCCGCGCACTCCAGCGCCACCCTCACCAGATGGCCCGACTGCTAAACGCGGACGCACCTCAGAGCGCCGCCCGCGAGCTGGGGCGCCGGCCGCGACGCGGCTCGAAGGTTGGTCGTGCGCCATCCGGGAGACTGAACGCTATCCAACACGACGGCACCCGGTTCCGCTCTGCGGCTGTGCAGGGCAGGCTGCACAGCCGCAGAGGCCAAGAGCGCATCGCCGGCCTGAAGGCATTCCAACCTACGAGGTAGTTGGCTTAACTCAAGCAGAGGCACAGTAGTGCGGTCACTTCGGAACTCCTCGAACCACGAGTTCACTCAATGAGAGCGGATTCGTCACGGACTCAAGCTGAACGCGAACGTAGTGGCCATGAGTCCCGCTCAGAGGAATGCGCGTGGGGCGTGCGGCCGGGCTGTCCATCCGTATGGCGACCACTCCCGGCATGGTCCGCGCTTCCTGAAGTGAGCCAGTCGTGATCGGTGTCTGCGACACCAGCACCCAGTAGTTCGACAAGCGCTCGGTACAGCAGTCGGACCGGTTCCACACCTCGATGCTGTCCAGGTCGTAGTTCTGGCCGAGATCTACCTGCCACCACGCTTCCGTTGACGGTTCTGCCGTGTGCGTCGTGGAGCTGTCCCCGAAGTAGTCGCCGCCCGTGTTTCCGTCGACGGCGCGGTCAGCAACGCCGCCCCAGGCCGTGGAGGACTGGGTGGCTGCCTTGCCCTGCGCCACGTTCGGAAGGACGACTTCGGCACTGGCGTGCAGATTGATGGTGTGCTTGCCACCCGTGGCCATGGCCTGGAAAGTGACGTGTCCTGGTGRCGCGTTCAGGGGGACGCGGAGCGGGACAATGGCCGTGGAGCTTGTCCCTGGCGAAAGCTTGCTGAAGGCGACGGTGTCAACGGAGTCCCACTCGGCGGGTGTGTTCAGCGTCATCTTGCCGTCGACAGCGCGGCGGCTGAGGTTGGATACGTGGACGAGGGCTTCCACACGGGATCCCACAACCAACCGGTCAGGGAGTTCCGCCCACGCCACGACCGAATCCGAAGGGGCGATCAGGAGCCTATCGAGCGTCAGCTCCAGGGACTCTCCGACGTGTTGCGGCCGCGCCAGCGTCACCGCCACCTCAGTCACCCGCCCGCGCTGGAGCCCGAACGGGCCGACCGCCTCCTGGGTCAGTTGCGCACCGGTCAGCAGCCGTGACTGGTGGCCTACCGTCAGCCGATACAGTCGCTGCGGCTCAGCCTTTCCACGCAGGACAATCTTGACGTCCTGGGAGCGATCCGTGGTCAGGTAGGCCGATTGCCGCACCTCCGTACGTGTGGTTCGCGAGTATCTGCCCGAGTCGGCGTAGCTGTAGCCGTGTGTGAGAGCTGTCGCACCTACCACTGCGGCATGGCTGGTAGCGGGCAGTGACTGCGTGCTTTGCGGAATGATCCGCAACTGCCCATCCATTGCTACGCGAAGGACGGGGAGTATGGCGTCTCGTGGTGTGTCAGGGACGGTGACGACCAGGTCGTCACCGTCGCGGCGCCACTGCAGTCGCTGCGATGAGCCGTCCTCGGTCACCTGCCGTACACCGGTTGCCAGACCGGGCAGCCGTAGTTCACCGGAAGCGGGCCAGCGGGTGACGTGCAGGAACAGATCGCGGTCGTTGACGGTGACTTCGCCCCATGGCTGACCGCCGAAGCGCGTGGCGGACGCGCCCAGGACGGCCTTGGGGTGCTGCTTGAGCCATCGTCCGATGCCGCGAAGGACGTCGGCCTCGAATTCCACGACCGAACCGTCGCCGCGAGGGCCTATGTTGAGCAGATAGTTCCCGCCGCGCGCTCGCACGCTGGTCAGCCCCACCACGAGGTCACGGATCTTGCCGGGCAGGTCGTCTCGTTTCTGCCAGCTGCGGTATCCCCAGGTGTCGTGGTAGATCGAGGCGGGAGTCTGCCATGGCCCGTCGAGCGGCACGGAGGGGACTTCGTTGTCCCCCAGAGTGCGGAAGTCGCCCTTGTTGTTCCACACTCGGCTGTTGATCGCTGCGTGGGGCTGCAGTTCACGGACCACGTTCGCGAAGTCCTCGCTCTGCGCGGCTGTGGGTGCAGACATGTCGAACCAAACTTCAGCGATGTCGCCGTAATGCGTCATCAGCTCGCGCAGTTGCGCTTTGATGACTGGCTCCATGGAGGAGGGGATGGGGTTCTCGTTGCCGCCGTCGAAGGAGTGTCCCTGATGCCAGTCCACCAGGGAGAAGTAGACGCCGAACTTCAGTCCCTGGGATCGACAGGCATCCGCGAGCTGCTTCATGGCTTCCTGTATCCCGGCGAACAGGTTGGTCAGCGTCTCCTCGTCGGCGGCGTAGAACGCCGGTTTCGGGGTCCACGTCTCGACCACAATGTGCATGTTGGCCATCTCCTCACTAATCGCTATCGGCGTGATGCGATCAGCCTAGAAACAC
>NZ_RDBN01000012.1 GCF_008042075.1 Streptomyces sp. UW30
GGACTGGTCTGGCCGTTGACGCACTTCGTCCTGCACGACGTGGCCGACACAGGGCCGGTCATGGACGCCGCGCTGGCCAACTGCCGTGCGCACGGGGGCGACTGGGAGATCGGCTGCATCCTGATGTTCCGCACACACATGATCGCCGACTACCAGTGGAGCGAGCTGTCGTACGACCTCACCGGCGACGGCACCGAGCCCGAGATGCGGCTGGGCGAGAGCAGCTGGGTGTGGCAGCGCTACGGCGTGCCGATCGGGGGCCAGCGTTACGCGCACGGCGTCACCGTGCACGGCCGGTCCTCCGTCATCATCGACCTCAACCGGGAGTGCTCCGCCTACGAGGCGCTGGTCGGCGTCGACGACTCGACTCTGGGGCTCGGCAGGTTCACCTTCTCGGTCTACGCCGACGGCGTCCGGCTGTGGCGGTCGGCGGTTGTCAAGGGCGGGGACGCGGCCGTGCCCGTCCATGTGAACCTCAGCGGGCGCAAGACCGTCCGGCTGGTGGTCGAGCCGCGCGGCACGCTCGACAACCTGATGCCGGCGGACTGGGCCGAGTCGAAGTTCCGCTGCCGGTAGGGCCGTTCGGCCGGCTTCGCGCTTACGGCGTCCGCTCGGCTGCCGAGTGCGGGAGGCCGCGCACGGCTTCGGCGAGGTCGTGCAGCACGTCGTCGTGGGTGAGGGCGGCGCCCCGGGTGTACTCGGCCGTGAACCGCTCGGCGCCCAGGGCGATACGGGCGTCGGCCTCGGTCCGCTCGGCGTGGGCGCGCTCCGGCAGACGGCGCGGATGCCCTCGGCGCCAGTGCTCCGCAGCGCCAAGCAGCCGGACCGCACGCGCGGGGTCGCCGAGCCGGGACAGCAGATCCGCCGCCGCGTCCGTGAGGGTCGTCGTGATGACGTCGGCGGTCCGGTTCTCCACTGCCATGCGCAGGGCGTCGGTCAGGAGGGGAAGTCCGTGCTCCGGGCCCGACTCGGCCGTCACGATCAGGGCCTCGACGGTGTTCAGCATCACGATGAACTGCGGCGGCGGAGTAGCGCGCTCGGTCTCCACACGGGCCGCTTCACACAGCTCACGCGCGCGTGCGGTCTCCTTGTCGTCCAGCGCCAGCTGGGCCCGCATCAGCAGGACGAACGCCCGCGAGTCCGCCACGCCGTACCGGTCGGCCGCGGCGCCCGCCTCGTCCAGCGCGGCGAGGGCGCCTTCACGATCGCCCGAGCGGTAGGCGATCTCGGCGAGGCGGGCGATGAGGAAGGGCGTCTCGGTGTACGCGCCCACCTCGTGGGCGAGGTCCAGCGCCTCCTCGTACTCCCCCTTGGCCTCCTCGAAACGGCCGCGCGACATGGCCGTCTCACCGGCCGCGCTGCTCACCTGTGCCCGCATCCAGCGGTCGCCTGCCCGGCGGCTGAGGATCCGCAGCTCGGCGAGGTCGTCGTCGACGCTCGCCAGGGTGCCCGGGGAGTCGACGATCATGTGTGTGCGGAACATCAGGATGCAGCCGATCTCCCAGTCGCCCCCGTGCGCACGGCAGTTGGCCAGCGCGGCGTCCATGACCGGCCCTGTGTCGGCCACGTCGTGCAGGACGAAGTGCGTCAACGGCCAGACCAGTCCCGGGAGACGGGCCGCCTCGGGACCGCCGCGCGCGAAGTGGGCCCGCACCCGGTCGACGTACCGCCTCAGCCGCTCGTCCCGCCAGTGCTCCACCGTCTCGAACTCGATGGAGAGGAACAGATGCAGCAGGCGCAGGTTCATCCGGGCCGCGTGCCGTGGGTGGTGCGCCTGTCCGTCCGGGGCGGCGAGGAAGGCGTCCACCGGGTCGGCGGTGGGAGGGGTGCCGGGGGTTGCGGCGGCTGCGGCGGCTGCGCGTGGGTCCAGGGGGGTGGCAGGTATGTTCGGCGCGGCGCCGTGTGGGGTCAGGGCGGCGCCCCGGGTACCCAGGTCGGCGTCGCGTGTGTCCAGGTCGGCACCCCGGGTGCCTAGGCCGGCGTCACGTGTGTCCAGCGCTGTGCACAGGCGCAGGATTCGGTCGGTCCAAGCCGCGCCCTCGACGCGGTAGTTGCGCAGCCACCAGAACCAGCACATGGCCAGGGCGATGGCCGTGGCGTCCGCCTCGTCGCCCGCCGACAGGGCCCGGTCGAGGGCTGCGCGGATGTTGTCCAGCTCGGTCTCCAGGCGGGAGACCCAAGGGAGTTGACCGGCGGACCGCAGCAGCGGGTCGGCCTCCTCCACGAGTGCGCGCACCCACGCGCGGTGCCGGTGCTCGGCCGCGAGCCGTAGCTCGGGGACCTCGGCGGCGCGCTCCACTGCGTATTCGTGGATGGTCTCCAGCATGCGGTACCGCATGCCGTCGGAGCCGTCCCGCTCGCACGGGGTGGCCACGATCAGGGACTTGTCGACGAGGGCGCCGACGACGTCCGCGACCGGACCGGTGCACACGGCCTCCGCCGCCGTGAGGTCCCAGCCGCCCGCGAAGACGGACATCTCGCGCAGCGCCGTCCGCTCGCGCTCGTCCAGCAGGTCCCAGGACCAGTCGACGACCGCGCGCAGGGTCTGCTGGCGGGGCAGGACCGTACGACTCCCGGAGGTGAGGAGGCGGAAGCGGTCGTCGAGGCGGTCGGCGATCTGCCGTGGGGTGAGCAGCCGTAGCCGGGCCGCCGCCAGCTCGATGGCGAGCGGCAGTCCGTCGAGGCGGCGGCAGATCTCCGCGACGGCCTCCTCGTCCTGGCGGTCGCGGCCGTTGCCCAGTGCGGTGGCGGCGTCGGGGCGGACCGCTGCCGCGCGCTCCGCGAAGAGGCGGTGCGCCTGGTCGGGGAGCAGGGGCTCGACCGGGCGTACCAACTCTCCGGGGACGCTCAAGGGTTCACGGCTGGTGGCGAGGATCGTGAGCCCTGGGCAGCGGGTGAGGAGGGTCTCGGCGAGGGTGGCGGCCGCGCCGATGACATGTTCGCAGTTGTCAAGGATCAGGAGTTGGCTGCGCGGGGCGCAGTACTCGATCAGCAGGGCGAGCGGGTCGTCCTGCGGGGCCGCCAGCTCGTTGGTCATGAGCACGGTCTCGCGCAGACCGAGAGCGTTGACCACCGCGCCAGGCACCGCCTCCGGCCGGTCGAGCGGGGCGAGCTCGACGAGCCATGCCAGGGGGAGGCCGGCGGCGGCTTCCTCGGCGAGACGGGTCTTTCCAGAGCCGCCCGGTCCGGTGAGCGTGACCAGTCGGGCCCTGTGCAATTCGGAACGGATGGCGTCGAGTTCGAGTTCCCGGCCCACGAAAGAGGTAAGGCGCGGACGGAGGTTGCCGGTGCGGTCGGGGTGAGGTGAGGAGGCGGTTCTGGTGGGGGGCTTGGGCTGCTTGGCGGCCGTATTGGGGGGTGGCCCGCCCTGCGTCTCGGGCGGTGTCGGTGTCAGTAGTTCGGCGTGCAGGGCATGCAGTTGTGGGCCGGGGTCGGTGCCGAGACCTTCGGACAGGGCGCGGCGGGCTGTTTCGTATGCGGCCAGGGCGTCGGCGAGGCGGGTCGTGTCGCGCAGGGCGCGGATGAGGAGGGCGTGGAGTGGTTCGTCGTACGGGTGGGTCGACGTCAGTTCCCTGAGTTCGGGTACGGCCTTGTGGGCGTTGCCCAGTTGCAGGTCCGCCTCGATGCGGGCTCGGGTCGCCTCCAGGCGCAGGGCGTCCGGGCGGGTGGCGGCCGTGGTGCGGTCGGGGAGGTCGGCGAGGGCTGGGCCGTGCCACAGGGCCAGGGCGGTGGTGAGGGTGCGGGTGGCGGTGGACGGGTCGCCCTGGTCGAGGGCTGCGGTGCCCTCGTGGACCAGGCGTTCGAAGACGAAGAGGTCCACGTCGTCCGGTGTTGCGGTGAGGCGGTAGCCGCCGGGGGCGGAGGTGACGGTGTCCTTGCCGAGGGTGCGGCGTAGGCGGGCGATGGTTGACGGTGCGCGAGACCAAGCGCGCGCCCGTAGGCAGTGGTCCTGAGATGTCGCAGGTCACGGGGGGCGTCGCAGCGGTGCGGACCCGGGGCAGGGCGACCCGTCCACCGCCGGCGACCCGTCCACCGCCACCCGCACCCTCACCACCGCCCTGGCCCTGTGGCACGGCCCAGACCTCGTCGATCAGGGTGTCGGGGGTGGTGATGTGGCCGGGGTGTAGGGCCAGGGCCGTGAGTAGGGCGCGGAGGCGGGGGCCGCCGATGGGTACGGCGGTGCCGTCGTCGTCCTCTGCCTGGGTTACGCCCAGGATTCTGTACCGCACTGGGTCATTGTCGCGGGGGTGGGTGGTGGAGGCAGGGTTTTGTTGGCGTCGGGGGGCGGTGCCCCTTCGGGTGCGGGCCGGGAGTTTTTCGCCCCCGCCGCCCCTACCCGTCCCATCCCAGGGGCTTCGCCCCTTCGACCCCACCARGGGGCTCCGCCCCCTGGACCCCCACGGCCCTGAAMGGGCCTCGTCCTCAAWCGCCGGACGGGCTGAGATGTGCCGGCCGGCGCTGAGAGGTGCGGCCCGCGTGGGGAGGTAAAGCCCCTGCGCGTGGGTGCGGGTTGGGGACGTCGCGGTCTTGTCCTCCAACTCCCCCAAGCTCGTCGAGCTGGGGGGACCCCAGACGGGCTGAAGGATGCGGGCCGGCGCTGAGCTGAGAAGTGAAGCCCCTTGCCGGGTGGGGGGCTGGGGTCTTGTCCTTGAGCGCTGGACGGGCTGAAGGATGCGGGCCGGGGACTCAGCCCCACCCGCCCGCAGTCGCCCACGGCGCGAAGGGGCCGTGCCGGGGGGTGTCCGCCCGCAGCGGCCGGCGTCAAGAAACAGCACCCCTCTGAGGCACAGCAACCGCCGGACCGAGGACGGACACCCCCCGGCACGGCCCCTTCGCGCCGTGGGCGACTGCGGGCGGGTGGGGCTGAGTCCCCGGCCCGCATCCTTCAGCCCGTCCAGCGCTCAAGGACAAGACCCCAGCCCCCCACCCGGCAAGGGGCTTCACTTCTCAGCTCAGCGCCGGCC
>NZ_RDBN01000119.1 GCF_008042075.1 Streptomyces sp. UW30
CCCTGATCACGGGATCACGGCGGACCCGGCGGCATCGGACGACGACGCCCGCGGCCCGTCCAGCCCCACCTGCGCTATGCGCACCCCGAGTTGGGTACGGCTCGCCGCCCCCAGCGTCTCCGACAGCCGCGCGATGTGCGCCCGGCACGTCCGTACGCTTATCCCCAGCCGCTCCGCGATCACCGCGTCCTGGTGCCCCTCGGCGAGCAGCGCGGCGATGGACTGTTCGCGGTGGGAGATGCCTTCGATGCCGGTGTCGGGCAGGGGCGCCGTCAGCGGGATCGCGAGGCGCCAGAGCCGCTCGAAGGTCGTGACGAAGTAGCCGACGAGGGCCTCGTGACGGATCTCCAGGGCGAGGGTGCGGTCCTTGTTGGCGGGGATGAAGGCGACCTCACGGTCGATGACGATGAGCCGGTCGGTGACCTCGTCCAGGGTGCGGGCCTCGGCGTCGCCCCGGAGGTGCTCGTAGCGCGCCATGACGAGGGGCCGGTAGCGCTGTGTGTGCTGGTACAGGGTGCGGATGCGGCCACCGCGGTCCAGCAGGGCCTGGTCGCGGTCCAGCGCCAGCGCCTGGGCCGTCTCGGTGCGCGCCTCGCTCTGCTGGGTGGTGGGCTGGATGCTCAGCAGCTCCCGGGACGCCTCGATCATGGCCTCGGTGAGGGCGTGATTGATCCGCTCGGTGCCGCTGAGCACGGTGATCGCCGGGTTGTCC
>NZ_RDBN01000120.1 GCF_008042075.1 Streptomyces sp. UW30
CCACTCAACCTACGTTCACCGGGCAGCCATCCCCGCGCCACGACGAAGTGCGCCCGCAGGAGGTCATGCCCGTGCGCCCCGCCTCCACCAAATGCTCCAGATACCGCCGGGCCGTAATCCGGGATATCCCCACGGCCTCGGCGACCCCCGCCGCCGTGAGCCCCTCGCCGGCGTCCCGCACCGCCCCGGTCACCCGCTCCAGCGTCGGCGCGCTCAACCCCTTCGGCAGCGCCGCGGGGCCCGGTGCGCGCAGCGCCCCCAGAGCCCGGTCCACCTCGTCCTGCCCGCTCGCCTCGCCGACCGCGGCATGGAACTCGGCGTACCGAACCAGCCGGTCCCGGAGGGTCGCGAAGGTGAAGGGCTTCAGCACGTACTGCACGACCCCCAGCGACACCCCCTCGCGCACCACGGCGAGATCCCGTGCCGACGTCACCGCGATCACGTCCGCCTGATGCCCCGCCGCCCTGAGCGAGCGCGCCAGCTGCAGCCCGTGCACATCCGGCAGATGCAGGTCGAGCAGCAGCAGGTCCACCGGGGTCCGCTCCAGGGCGCGCCGCGCCTCCGCGCCGGTGTGCGCCTTGCCGACCGCGACGAACCCGGGCACCCGCCCGACGTACATCATGTGCGCGTCCGCCGCCACCGGGTCGTCCTCCACGACCAGAACACGAATCGCCTGCTCGGCCGTCATACGTCACCTCTCGAAACCGCCGCGCCATGGGCACCGGCACCGTCCACCGAGCCACTTCCCCCGCCGGAACCGGTGCCTTCGCCTGAACCCGCCTGGTCCGCGGGGCCGGATCCTTGAGCGCTGCCGGACCCGCGGGCGGAGCGTGCCCGGTCAGCGGAGTCTGCCTGGTCCGTGGGGCCGCGTCCTTCACCGGTGCCGGACCCGTGGGCGGGGAC
>NZ_RDBN01000121.1 GCF_008042075.1 Streptomyces sp. UW30
TGCAGGGAGTCGACGGCGATCAGGTCGGCCGCCTCGACGTGGACGTCCTCGCGCAGCCGGTCCTTCTGGTTGGGCTTGTCGCCGAGGACCTTGTCGAAGGACTCCATGGCGATCGGGACCAGGTCGGGGTGGGCCACCCAGGAGCCGTCGAAGCCGTCGCCGGCCTCGCGGTCCTTGTCGGCGCGGACCTTCTCGAAGGCGACCTTGTTGACCTCGGCGTCGCGGCGGTCCCAGACCACCTCGTCGTCGACGCGGACGACGAAGACGCCGCCCTTGCCCGGCTTCAGCGCCAGCTCGGACAGCTCCGCCTCGAAGGTGGTGAGCAGTTCCTGCGCCAGCCAGGCCGCGCGGGGCAGCCACCTGCACTGGGTGCAGTACTCGATCTCGACACGGCCACTCATCCGAGGTGCACCGACCAATCCTGTTCCGCGGCCGGTTTGCCGTGCAGGTCGKGGRCCTGCTGCCAGTGGCCGGCCGCGAAGGCCTCCTCGCCGATCTCGGCGCGGATGTTCGCCAGTTCCTCGGCGGCGACCTTGCGGGCCAGCTCGGGCGTGGCCTTCTCGCCGTTCTCGAACTCGACGCCCGCGTTGATCCACTGCCAGATCTGGGAGCGGGAGATCTCGGCGGTGGCCGCGTCCTCCATGAGGTTGAAGATGGCGACCGCGCCGAGGCCGCGCAGCCAGGCCTCGATGTAGCGGATGCCGACCTGGAC
>NZ_RDBN01000122.1 GCF_008042075.1 Streptomyces sp. UW30
GGGCAAGCGACCCAACGAGGACTACGACCTCGAAGTGGTCTACCTCATCTGCGTGCTGCACGACATGGGGCTGACCGACGAAGGAAACACCGACCAGCGGTTCGAGGTGGAGGGAGCGGACCTGGCTGCTGCGTTGCTGACCAAGCACGGCGTGGCTACTGCGGACGTCGACCGAGTATGGGAGGCGATCGCCCTGCATACCACCCCGGACATTGCTGTACGCCGAGGCCTGCTCGCCCTGCTGACCTTTGAGGGCATCTATATCGACTTCGGTAAGAACGCCGACCTGGTGGCCGAATGGGCGCCAACGATTCACGCTGTCTATCCCCGCCAGGCAATGGTCCGCTCGATGGCCGATGCGATCTTGACGCACGCCGCCCGATCTGAGGGCGCAGCGCAGCGCTACACGTTCGCCCACACGCTGGTGCGTGAGCGCGAGACCGACGGTCAAACCTTTATGGAGAGCACCGTCATCAATGGGCCGTGGGGCGAATAGAGTCGGTCGCACCCACCGCCCACCGAAGGTCACTGAGTGGCCGGTTCCCTGTAATAGACAGCGTTGCTTCGCCTTCCGTGACATCCCTGTGCAGCGCGTTCTGCGCAGGGGACCGGCTGTCGCGACCTGGGCGTCTTCCACGAGCGACGTCAAAGAAGGTCTCCGTTGACCCGGGCACTGTTGTGAACGGCACAGAGGCCCTCCCCGAGGCTCTTAAGGAAGTCATGGCGTCWGGCACCCAGGTGAAGCTGGAGCTGCTGAATCTTCAGGTGTGAAGGTCGCCGGCGCGTGACGGCGCCGACATCAACACCGGATTCGAGGTCCCGGACCGAGGCGGCCCGGCCGGCTACTGCTCGCGGGTGAAGGGGAAGTCAATACGGTCCCCTTCACCCGCACGTAGCTGCGTCCCCGGTGCGGAGAGGACCGCGGCCCGGCCGRCGTGGTCAGTCTCCCCAGGGGTTCGCGTCGAGGGCCATGTCCCAGGTCACGTAGGGCAGGGAGGGGTGACGCTGGTGGAGGAGTTCGCCGGGCAGGGTCCTCGCGGGTGCTTTGCGGGGGTTGGCGAGGGCC
>NZ_RDBN01000123.1 GCF_008042075.1 Streptomyces sp. UW30
GGTCCTCGGGAACGGGGACTGGACGACTCCGACGTACTGGATCGAACAGGTCCGCCGTCCCGTACGGTTCCACGACGCGCTCACCACCGTCACCGGCCCCCAGGGAGCCGTCCGGCTCCTGGAGATCGGCCCCGACCCCGTCCAACAACCGGGCGACTTCCTCCTGGGAGGCCTCGATCGCGGCCATCGCGCCGCCCTCGGGAAGGGCCTGCATCAACCGGGCCCGGGCCGCCACCAGCCGTACCGCATCCGGGAGTTCGAAGACCCCGGCCGCATACGCGGCCGCGAACTCGCCGACCGAGTGGCCCAGCACGCAGTCCGGTCGCATGCCCCAGGACCGCAGGAGAGCGATGAGGGCCACTTGCAGGGCGAACAGGGCGGGTTGGGCGTGACCGGTGCGGGCCAGGGTCTCCGGTACACCGGTGAACATGATCTCGCGCAAGGGAAGGTGGCCGGGTTCGTCCGCGCCGAGCTCGGCGTCCAGGAGGTCGCAGACCTCGTCCAGCGCGCGACGGAACTCCGGGAACCGGTCGTGGAGTTCGCGCCCCATGCCGGGGCGCTGGCTGCCCTGCCCGGTGAACGCCCATGCCGTACGCCCCTTGAGGGCCTGCCCGGTGACGACCGCCGGGTGCTGCTCGCCATCCGCCAGGGCACGGACGCCTCGGCTCAGCTCGTCGAGGCCTGGTCCGAGGACGACGGCTCGGTGGGGCAGCACGGCACGGGTGGTGGCGAGCGAGTGGCCGAGGTCGGCCGGGGATGCCGGGTTCGCGAGCAGGTGCGCGGCGAGGCGGCCCGCCTGCCCGCGAAGACCGTCGGCGTCACGTCCGGACAACAGCCATGGAACGACGGGGAGTTGGGACGAAGAGGGAGAATGTGTCTCGCCGGAGGGCTTGTCAGCCGTTTCGGTCGGGGCTTCTTCGAGGATGACGTGGGCGTTGGTTCCGCTGATCCCGAACGCCGAGACACCCGCCCGCCTCGGCCGCTCGCCACGCGGCCACACCCGCGACTCCGTCAGCAGACGGACCTGCCCCGCCTCCCAGTCCACGTGCGAGGAAGGCCGATCCACGTGGAGCGTGGCGGGCAGGGACTCCCGCTGCATCGCCAGCACCATCTTCATCACCCCGGCCACACCCGCCGCAGCCTGCGTATGCCCGAGATTCGACTTCACCGACCCCAGCCACAACGGCCCGTCGGTGCGTTCCCGACCGTAAGTGGCGAGCAAGGCCTGCGCCTCGATCGGATCCCCCAGCGCCGTGCCCGTGCCGTGCGCCTCGACCACATCCACATCCGCGGCCGAAACTCCGGCATTTCGGAGGGCTTGGCGGATGACGCGTTGCTGGGAAGGGCCATTCGGCGCCGTCAACCCATTGGACGCACCATCCTGATTGACCGCACTCCCCCGCACCACCGCCAACACCGAATGCCCATTGCGACGGGCATCCGAGAGCCGTTCCAGAACCAGAATCCCGGCGCCCTCACCCCACACCGTCCCATCCGCACCCTCACCGGCGAGGTCCTCGGGAACGGGGACTGGACGACTCCGACGTACTGGATCGAACAGGTCCGCCGTCCCGTACGGTTCCACGACGCGCTCACCACCGTCACCGGCCC
>NZ_RDBN01000124.1 GCF_008042075.1 Streptomyces sp. UW30
CTCCCGCCGGCCCTCGCGCAGATCGGCCGGCATGCCGCCGCCCCGCACGCGCTGCGGAATGTGACTCACGTCGAGGAACGCCCGCATCGCCCCGGCGACCGCGAAGGCCGCCGCGTCCGCCGCCAGCACCCAGCCGGGCCCGATCGCGGCCACCATCGCACCGCCCAGCGCCGCACCGCCCAGCGCCGCCCACCGCCGCGCCCTGCATCGCCRTGCTGTGCGCGGTGATGTTCCTGACCGGCGTGACGCTGGAGGTGTTCGGCGTCTCCTGGATGACCGCGCAACCCCTCAGTGAACGTAACCTTCGGCAGCACACCCCCAGGTACTCAGGACTGGCATTTGTCTGCGGAAGGTAAGCCCCGCTCTACATGGCGGGGCCAACTCCGGCGGCCGACTCCACGTTGGACTCCCACGCCCGGTTTCGCATTCAACGGCCAAGCCATCGGCTCCGTTTTCGTCGGCTGTCCTATCGGGTTACGCTCGACATGTTCGAGGCAACAGGGGACAAATGGTCGATCTCGGAGGTCGCCATGGATGTCGCCGTGGGCACATTCAACCTCAACAATCTCTTTTCACGGTTCAACTTCCAGGCAGAGATATCGGCTGTCCATCCGGTTGATGACGATGAACGGCTGACCTCCAGCTATGTCTTCGACGACCCCAAGAGCGTGCGGATCCGTACGTACAAAGGCAAGCTGGTCAAGGGAATAGACGCCGAGGAACAGAAGGTGCTCGCCCGGCGGATCAGCGAAATGGACCTGGACATACTGGCCGTGCAGGAAGTCGAGGACATCGACACCCTGCGCTTTTTCGTTGCTCAGCACCTTGGCGGCGCCTACCCGCACCTCTCGCTGATCGAGGGCAATGATCCCCGCCTGATCGATGTTGCCGTCCTGTCCAAATTCCCGGTCGGGGCGGTGACCTCCTGGCAGCACGCGGTCCATCCGGACAAGCCCGGTAAACGCGTCTTCAGCCGGGACCTGTTGGAAGTGCACATACTGGATCCCCGTGACCCCGACAAGCATCTGCTGACCGTCTTCAACAACCATCTCAAGAGCCAGTTCGTCGACCGAGCCACCGACCCCGAGGAGGGCAAGCGCCTGGCCGACGAGCTACGCACCCGCCAGGCCGACACCATCGTCCGGATCATCGGCGAACGGACCCGCCCCGATGGGCGCTACATCGTGCTGGGTGACATGAACGACAGCCCTGACGCACCGACACTCGCCAAACTGGCCGAGCCGACAGGGCAGTTGAGCCTGACGGAGGCGCTCGCACATCCGGAGGAGACCCGGGAACCCAAGCCCGACAATCCTCCGCCGCCTGCCTCGGGGTCGTGGACCCATCGATTCAAGGAAAACGGACAGCCCGCCAAGTACGAGTTGTTCGATCAGATCTGGCTCTTGAGATGGTTGTTGAAGACGGTCAGCAGATGCTTGTCGGGGTCACGGGGATCCAGTATGTGCACTTCCAACAGGTCCCGGCTGAAGACGCGTTTACCGGGCTTGTCCGGATGGACCGCGTGCTGCCAGGAGGTCACCGCCCCGACCGGGAATTTGGACAGGACGGCAACAT
>NZ_RDBN01000125.1 GCF_008042075.1 Streptomyces sp. UW30
CGTCGACRCCGTCCGCTACATCGACGCCTCAGGCCGCCTCCACGACCGCATGCCCGCCCTGGGCAAGCTCACCGACAMGCTCAAAGGCGCCACCGCCGACCCCTTCGCCCCCACCAGCGACGGCGTACGCGACCACGCCATCGACCGCTACATCACCCACCTGCACAACAACCTCGCCTGACCACGTCGACGGTGTCCCTCACCACTCGAACTCGGGAAATCCAAGGCTCTGGCCGCGATTCCGTGAACGATCCTGGTGCTGTGACAGGCTGCCGCCGCATCGGTCTCACCTCGCGACCGCGCTGCCGAAACGGCACGTCATCCGCCCAGCCATCGACCCGACCTCTCACCCGTCACGGTGTGCACTGCAGGCAGCTTCATGCCTCGCGGTCCCCCGCGGCAGCACGGCCGCGCGCCGGATTACCGATGAGGCCCCTGCCTTCGGCAGGATGGGCGCAGTGCCTCCGGCGCCGGGTGGTACGGACAGGATTCCTGGACGGTGTTCCATCCGCAGGGACGGCCGCTCTTCCTGGGAAGCCCGCAGGCATACGGGTTGCTCTGCCCCACCGCCTGACCGAGACGCCAGCTGCCGCGGAACGGCTCACCGCGCCGAGGCGGGGCGGGGCGCCAGTTCCCGGAGGCCAGGACCTGCCAGGCCCGGCCTGGCGGCGAGGCGGCGTCCGGCGCCCGGGCCCGCCTCTGCGCTCCGCTCCCGGTCCGGCGGGCCGGGAACGCACTCACGGCCACGGACCGGGACCGACGGCTCCAACGGATCCCGCGGACCACCCTCCACCACCTCGACGMAGGGGTCGCCGTGGACCATCGGGGTGTCGTTGACCCAGAAGCTGTGCAAGCCCAACTCCTCGGCCCGTACGGCGAGGTCCTCCACACCGGGCTGCGCGGCGACAACGACGCCTGCACGCATCAAAACCTCCAAGGCGTGAGGATCGATTCGAAC
>NZ_RDBN01000126.1 GCF_008042075.1 Streptomyces sp. UW30
GGCCGGCCGCGGCCCTGCTGAGCCGACTGATCACCCGACCAGCGCGCCTACGCCTTGCTCACCCGACGGCTCATCCGCCGACCGCCGAGCCTCCCATCACCCCCCCATCACCCCACCACCAACCCCGGACAAACCCGCACCACCGCGATCCCCCGATCACTGCGCCCCAACCGGAACCGCACCTTGTCGTGCAGCACCGTGCCCGACGCGGCCTTGCCGTCGACCTGGGGCTCGCCGGGGAACAGCGTGAACGTCCAGCCGCCTCCGACCTCGCAGTCGGGCAGCTCGCTCCCGGACTGGAGCACGCGCGCGCCCCAGATCTGGCGCACCATCAACTCCCGGGTGTCGACGCCGTCCACCGTGAAGGTCCCGGCGTCCGCGGCCGTGATGTCGTCGTAGCTGCCGAAGTGCAGCCCGGCCGGGCCGGTGACGGTGGCGACCGGCGTCCAGTCGGTGCCCGGCGGCACCGCCAGCCGGCCCGCCGGGAGGGCGCGGTCGACCACATCGACCGCGCCCTTGCCGGTCTTACCGGTCTGGTCGGCGCGCATCGCCGGATCGACCGCGCCCCGGGTGTCGAGCTTGTCGGGGTCGGGCACCAGCAGGATGCCGAAGACCGCCTCGTCGGCGAACCGGGAGTCCTTGAAGTGCGCTCGCAGCGCCTCCACGGCGCGCTCCGCGCGGTCCCACTGCGAGGCGTCGACGGTGCGCTTGAGATACGCGGCCGTCGGGAGGGGAAGCCCGGCCCGGCGGACGCCCTCCCGTACGGAGTCGCAGGTGTTCCATCCCGATTCGGTCAACAGCTTGATCTGCTCGCTGGCAAACAATGCCACCTCCGGTCGGCATGTTGCGGGTGCGGTGGCCGCGTGCGCGGCCGGGATCGGGCCCGCGACCCAAGCTAGCCGATGCGATCGCCGAGCGAGCGGGCCACGGGAGCCTCGGATCCGGGTGTGTCGGCGGCGGCCGGCGGCAGCGCCCGCAGCGTGGCCTCCGCCTTGACCAGCATCTCGTCGTACTCGGCGAGCGGCTGCGAGTCGAGCACGATCGCTCCGCCCGCGCCGACACTCAGCTTCTCGCGCCACCGTACGGCCGTACGGATCACGATGTTGAGATCCGCCGTGCCGGAGTAGCCGAGGAAGCCGAGAGCGCCCGAGTAGATGCCGCGGGCCTGGTCCTCCAGGGAGTCGATGATCTCCATGGTGCGCAGCTTGGGCGCGCCCGTCATCGACCCGCCGGGGAAGCATGCCTTGACGCAGTCGACGGCGCTCGCGTCCGGACGCAGGGTGCCGCGCACGGTGGACACCAGCTGGTGCACGGTCGTGTACGACTCGGTCGCCATGAAGGCCGGCACATGCACGCTGCCGACCTGGCATATCCGGCCGAGGTCGTTGCGCAGCAGGTCGACGATCATCAGGTTCTCGGCGCGGGTCTTCGGGTCGCTCGGCAGGGACGCGCGCAGGGCCTCGTCGAGCGCGGGGTCCGGGTTGCGGCGGGTCGTCCCCTTGATCGGCTTGCTCTCCACCGTCCGTTCGCGGTCGATGCGCAGGAACCGCTCGGGCGAGGAGCAGAAGACGGAGAGTTCGCCCAGCCGCAGCAGCGCCCCGTACGGCGCCGGGTTCAGCCTGCGCAGCCTGCGGTAGTAGGCCAGATCGTCGGCCGGGGCCGGCAGATGCAGGCTGTTGGTGAGGCAGATCTCGTAGCTCTCGCCGGCGTGCAACTGGCGCTGGGAGGCGGTGATGTCGGCCAGGTACTGCTCGCGGGGCCGGGCCAGCCATCGGGTGACGTCCGGCTCGGCCGCGTTCGGGACGGGCCTCGCCGCCACTGCGTCCGGGAGGGTACGCAGCATCGCGGCCGTGCGGTCCAGCCACTCCTCGGTGACCGCGGCGTCCGCCGGCTCGGCGAGGCCGACCAGATAGGTACGCCCCTCCAGGTGGTCGACGGCCAGGAAGCGGTGCGCCCGCAGCCACATCGCGTCCGGCGCCGGGGCACGGTGGGCGTTGTCGGCGCCGGTGTCGGCCTTCAACTCATAGCCGAAGTACCCGACATAGCCGCCGGAGAGGTCGAACGGCAGCTCCTCGGTGCCGGTGACCCGGCGGCCGAGCCGGGCGTCCAGGACGTCGAAGATGGTGCCGTGCTCCAGATAGGGGATGCCGCCGGAAGGTTCGACGATCACGGACGCGTCGCCGACCCGGTAGGTGAGCACCTCGCCGTCAGGCCCGTCGGCGTCGCCCATGAAGGAGAAGCGGGACAGGCCGGGCTCCACATGGGCGCTGTCGAGCCAGAACGCCCGGCTGCTGCCGCCGTGCAGGGCGGTGAACGCCGATTCCGCGTCCACGGCCCGTTCCAGGCACCGCACATGGGCGTGCAGGTCGGGTACGGGGGACGGGCCCATGGTCGCGGGCGGCCGGGCCGGGCCGGCGGTGCGCGGCGGCGGTAATCGCCGTCCGGGGTGGGCCGCGAGCGCGAGTCGCCGGAAGTTCGCCATCAGCTCGGCGCCGTACTCGGTGGAGATCGACTCGGGGTGGAACTGCACGCCCCACCGCGGCAGTTCGCGATGGCGCAACCCCATGATCACGCCGTCCTCGGCCCGCGCCGTCACCTCCAGCTGCGGCGGCAGGGGCTCGGCGACGCACAGCGAGTGGTAGCGCACGGCGGTGAAGCGGTCGGGCAGACCGGCGAAGACGTCACTGCCGGTGTGCTCGACGGTCGTGAGGTGGCCGTGGCGCGGCTCGGGCGCGCCGACCACCCGCGCGCCGGCCAGCAGCCCGATGCCCTGGTGCCCGAGGCAGACCCCGAGGACGGGCAGGCCGGTGTGCTCCAGCAGGGCACGGGAATGCCCGAAGTCCCGTTGTCCCGCCGGATGCCCGGGGCCCGGTGAGATCACCGCCGCGTCGAACGCGTCGACGTCCAGCCGACTCCAGGCCGGGTCGTCGTTGGGCACGACGGTCGGCTCATGGCCGTAGGTCTCGGCCAACAGCTGGAAGAGGTTGTAGGTGTAGGAGTCGTAGTTGTCGATCAGCAGTGTGCGCATGGCCCCTTCAGAGGGTCGTAAGCGGTCGCCGGTGGTGGGTGCGGGTGCCGCCGACGGTCGGACGTGGGTCAGGGCGGGGACGGCTCGTCAGCCGACGGAGACGGTCGACCAGTCGAAGGGCAGCTCGTCGAGGACGTCCATCTCGCGGCACAGCCGGTGCAGCCCGCTGAAGTCCTGCAACAGCCGCTTGCGCGCCGCCGACGCGGCCACGTCCTGGAGCATCTGCTGCCCGCCCGGCACGTTCGTCAGCTCGACGATTCGGTGCCAGGTCGTGTAGTCGTTCGCCGCGAAGGCCTCCATGCCGTCGGCGAGCGCCGCGAGGAACAACCGCCGGTGCTCGGCGGACAGGTGGGCGTAGGCGGCCGTGGCGACCTCGGCGGCGATCGAGGAGTGGCAGTACTCGTCGCGGTTGTGGAGGTCGGCGGTGACGCGGTTGATCGGCTGGACCTCCGCGTCGTCCGCGACGAGGTCGAGATAGGCGTTGATGGAGATCTCGGCGACGGTGGTGTAGGCGAGCTGGTCCAGTTCGCGCAGGGCGGGCGTCGCCGCGGCGGCCAGGCGCTCCTCGTGGCGGCGGGCCTTGTGGCCGAGCGGCAGCGCGGCGTCGGGCATGGCCCAGCCGCGCCGACGGCGGGTCACCGCACTGGCGTTGAGGTGCATCAGGGTGTGGTACTGCTCGTCCACCATGGCCTGGGTCACGGCCACGGTCATGGACTCGCCGAGCCCGGTGCCGAACGCGTCGGCCGCCATCAGGGCGAACCCGGGATTGACCACCCGCTGCTCGATGTCCTGGATGTTCTTGTTGAACGCGATCCAGCCCCAGGCGTGCAGCCTCGCCTTCGTCTCGTCGTCCAGCGCGAGATAGGTCGGGTGGTCGCGGAACGGCAGCAGGCTGTCGGGGCAGTCGGGCCGGTCCGGCTCGAACAGGTCGTCCAGGTCCGGCTCCTGGCGTTTGACCGCCGCGCGCCGATGCCAGTTGCCGGACAAACGGCTGATCACGGCGTTCTCGACGGGGTGCGTCGGGTCGTGGGCCGGTAACCCGGGAGGCGCGCCGCCCCGGCTCCCGTGGTCCCCTGTCCGTTCGTCTGAAGAATCAATACTCATGCATACATTGTATGGGTCTATACTCTGGATGGAAGCCCCCCTCGGCTCGATGAGCCGCTCCGCAGGACTCGATGACGAACCGTCGGACGGATGACCTCGCATGTGGCTGACGCAGATCCTGGACCGCAACCGCCGTTGGCGCGCCGGACGCACCGCCCTGGTGGACGAGCGGCGCGCCGTGACATGGAGCGAGCTGGCCGAGCGGGTGCACACCCTCGCCGGCGGCCTGCTCGCACAGGGCCTGGGACCGGGTGACCGGGTCCTGCTGCCGGCCCCGGAGCGGATCGAGGTGTTCGAGGCGTACTTCGCCCTGGCCCGGATCGGCGCCGTGGCCGTACCCGTCGACTCCCTCGGCCCCGCGCAGGAGACGGCCGCCGTCGCCCGGCGGACCGGCGCGGTGGCCGTCCTCACGGACCTCGCGAACCACACCTGGGCGGCCGGCCTCGGCCTACCGGTCGCCCTCGACCTCGCAGGCTCCCACGGCGACCTGTCCGACCTGCCGCCGTACCAAGGCCCTTGGCCACAGGTACGCCCCGACGACCCCGTCGCCGTCATGCACACCTCGGCGACCACCGGCCGGGCCCGCGCGGTGGTCTGGGACCACCGGAGCCTGATGCAGGTCTGTCTCGCCTGGCTCGCGGAGGCCGGTCCGGTCGAGGAGGCGACCCTCGTCAACTGCGCCCCGCTGTTCCACGGCAGCGTCGCCATGTCGTTCACGTACATGGCGGGCGGCGCCCGCATCGTCCTGCCACCCGCATCCGCCCCGCACCGCACGCTGGAGGCGGTGACCCGACATCGGGCCACGCACCTGTGGCTCGACCCGGAAACCCTCAGGCACCTTCTCCACGCGGCTCGCACACGCCCCCACGACACCGGCAGTCTCCGGGAGATCGTCTACGGCGGCGCCCCGCTGCCCTGGGAGGTCTACCGCGACGCCGCGCGCACCTTCGACTGCGCCTTCCGGCAGGCGTACGGCGCTGCCGAGGCCGGCGGTCACTTCGCCATGCTCGCCCCGCACGAGCACCCGGCCCCGCGGACACCGCCCGACCGGCACCCCGCCCTCGGTGCGGGCCGGCCCCTGCCCGGCGTCGACGTGCGGATCCGCCGACCGGACGGCACCGAGGCGGACCCGGGGGAGAACGGCGAGATCTGTGTGCGCAGCGACAGCCTGATGCGCGGTTACTGGGCGGACCCCCGGGCCACCGCCGAGGCGACCCGCGGCGGCTGGCTGCACACCGGCGACCTCGGCCGGGCGGACGCGGCCGGCTATCTCACGCTCGTCGGCCGGCAGACCGACGTGATCACCACCGGCGGACGCGACGTGCACCCGGCGGAGATCGAGCGGGTGCTGCTCTCTCACGCCGGAGTCGCCGACACCGCCGTGGTGGGCCGGCCCGACCCGGCGCACGGCGAGGTGCCGATCGCCTATGTGGTGCCCGCCC
>NZ_RDBN01000127.1 GCF_008042075.1 Streptomyces sp. UW30
GTCTTCGACGCCGACGCGATCGCCGCGATCGACACCGCCACGGCGACCGAGGCCCACCGCTGGTCCACCGGCACGGCCGACCCGAAGTACCTGGCCGCGACCGGCGGCAAGATCTGGTTCGGCTACGGCGGAGCCGCCGCCGTGCAGTCCGGGCAGCACGGTGACGCCGACGCGTTGGCCGCCCGGGAGGAGCAGGTGGCGATGCGGGCGCACGGGCACGCCTCGCCGGAGGCCCTGCACTGGAGTGAGGTGCGGGCGGATCTGGCGATGCTGGCGGGGGACCCGGTGCGCAGCTGCCGTACCTGGCTGACGGTCGCCTCGGCCCGGCTCGGCGCGGGGCAGGCCCCGGACACGCCCGCGGTGGAGGCGGCGGTGGACCGGGCCCACCACCAGTGGGGGCAGATCCGCGACGCCGTGCCCGCGCGCGAACTGGGCTCCGCCCTCGCGGAGTTGAGGAGCAGGGTGCCAGGACGCCGGCGCGGCGCCCTGGCCAATGTCCATCGGCGGCTGAAGGAACTACAGGTCAGCGGCTGAGGGTCAGCGGGTGAAGGTGAAGTACTTCCACCCGCCGTACGTCGTCGCGTTGACGTTGTCGCCCGACGCCGTGTCGATGTAGGACGAGCGGATCCGGAAGCGCACGCCCGTGGGCGGGTTGTCCTCCAGCAGGACCGAGTCCTTGCCGTAGCGGTCCAGGCCGAAGTACTCGGAGGCCGTCGTGTGCCAGGCGCCGCTGTAGAACTGCTGGATCTGGAACTGGTACTTGCGGCCCGGGTACATCGTCATCGCCGTGTTGTAGACCGGGTCCTTGGTCTGGCGGAAGTAGGAGTACTTCTCGTTCCAGGCGGTGGCCGTCTTGTAGGCGCCGCTCAGCGACGACGAGACGCTCACCTTGGTGTAGACGGTGTTGGTCGTCGTCTTCGCCGCGTACCGCGTGTCACCCGTGAACTTCGCGCTGATCTTGGCGTCGCGGGTGAGGCGGACCGTCGCCGTCAGGTTGCCGTTCGCATCGACCGTGCCCTTCTTGACCAGGGCGTTGGGCTTGTCGGAGCCGTAGGGGTCGGCCCAGATCTCCACCGTGCGGTTCTTGTAGGTGGTCCCGAGGTGCGCGGTGAAGGTGACGCTGCTGTTGTAGCCGTACACCTTGAGGTTGTTGTTCAGCGTCACCGTGGCCGCCGACTTGGCGACCGTCACCTAGTGCGCGGCGGTGGCGCCCGCGTGGTCCGCGTCGCCCGCGTAGGTGACGGTGTACGTCACCTTGCCGCCGGCCTGCGGGGTGTCCACGAAGGAGTACGAGCCGTCGGCCGCGACGGTCGCCGTGCCGAGCGCCTTGCCGGCCGGGGACTCGTCGTCGGTACGGGTGACGGAGACCTTGGTGCCGGCCGGGAACGCGGCCGAGGAGGTCAGCGTGCCGGTGACGGTGAGGGCCGTGGCGCGGGGGGCGGTGGCTGGCGCGGACACGGTGACGGTGGACGACACCTTGGTCGGGTCGTCGTAGACGTACAGCGTGTTGGCGCTGGAGACGGCGAACAGCTTGCTGCCGTCGGGCGCCCAGGCCAGCCCGCGCGCGGCGAGCGCGCCGCTGAACGTGAACTCCTTGAACGCCGGCGAGGTGCCCGGCCTGAAGAGGTGGACGTCCGCCTCGTCCATCGAGTTGGTGCCCGCCGCGACATCGCCGTTCGGCGCGATGTCCACCGCGTTCGGGTACGGGTTGGTGACGTACGTGCCGTCCTTGGACAGGTCCGTGAGCTTGTAGACCGCCTGGTAGTACGGAGCCCCGCTGGCCGTGACCACGTCCTTGCCGTCGGGTGTGACGGCCATGTCCATGAGGTTGCCGCCGCCCGTGGAACCCGGGTCGAAGGCGTATGCGGTCCGGCTCGGCGTGCCCGACGAGACGTCGTACACCGCGAGGACCACCGGGCTCTGGTCGGGTGCGCCCGCGACCAGCGTGCCCGGGGCGCCGGCGGAGGCGTCCAGCATCGGGGCGGAGTACCAGCTGTTCCCGGGTGCCTGGTTCAGGGTGACGACCGGGTCCGTGCCGCTGATGTCGAGGGAGCCTATGTTGCCGGCGGCGGCTCCGCCGTAGCCGAACCAGATCTTGCCGCCGGTCGCGGCCAGGTACTTCGGGTCGGCCGTGCCGGTGGACCAGCGGTGGGCCTCGGTCGCCGTGGCGGTGTCGATCGCGGCGATCGCGTCGGCGTCGAAGACGGCGGCGTACACGGTGGAGGAGTCGGCGGACAGCTCCAGGCCGCTCACGCCGGGCAGCGAGCCGATGGTGCCGACGAGCTGGCCGGCGTAGTCGGTGACGAGGACCTGGCCGGCGGCCGGGTCGCTGATGAAGACCCGCTGGTGGGCCCCGTCGACGACGACGTCGCCGGTCGACTTCAGGGGCAGCGTCGTGCTGGAGTCGGCGGCCGCCGRCCCGGCGCCGGTCGCGACCAGGGCGACCGAGCTGAAGAGGACCGCGAGTGCCGTCGCGGCCGGAAGAGTGCGTCTGCGCACGGTTTTTCGAACCCCCAGGAACGAAAAAAGGAAGTGAGGCGGACGCGGCGGAAGAGGGCACGCGTCTCGCCGTAAGTGATCGAAGGCTAGGTCATGGCACCGACAGCCGGGTGAAGGAGGGCGTAAGAGGCCGGTGAGAGCGCGAGGGAGCCCCCGGCGGGACAGGGGGGAGTGTCCCCGTCGACCGCCGACGGCGAGCAGGTCAGGGGCGGCGGAGTTCCTCCCAGCGGTGTCAGGTCGTCACCCGGACGGACCGGCGCGCTGGTGGTCGCAGTCCCGGGGTGGTGCCTTGAGAAGGCGTGCCGATCTTGGGCGCGTCCTCGACACCAGTTCAGGAGGCCCGCGATGCCCTTTCCCCCGGCCCGTGCCGTCATCGCCCCGGCGCTCTGTGCAGGCGCGTTGCTGACCGCGTCCGCGTGCTTCCCGTCGCCGGGCAAGGCGTCCTCGGCCCTGCCCGCGGCGCCGAGCACCGAGCCGCGGGCCCCCGCGGCCTCCCAGACGCTCACCGAGGGCCAGGCGCGGGCGGCGCTGATCACCGAGAAGGACCTCGGTGAACCCTGGGTGCCCACCGAGGGGTTCGCCACCTGGCGGGACTCCATGCTGAAGGCGAGCGCCGAGTCGGCCGAGTGCGCGCGGCTGCTCGACGCCCTGTACACGGAGGACCTGTTCGGGCCGGACGCCCGTACCCGCGCGACGGTCGGGCTGGACGACGCGTGGGACGAGGCCCAGCTGCGCTACCAGATCGTGGCCCACCGGCCCGAGGACGTCGACGCGACGCTGGCGTGGCTCGGCAGCCTGCCGGACGAGTGCGGGCAGTTCACGGCGGCCGCCGGTGGCGGAGAGCTGGACGTGGAGGTCACGGAGGCGGAGATGCCCGAGGTGGGGGATGCCCGCCAGGGGCTGCGGGTCGTCCTGCGAGGCATCTCCGAGTACGACGACGGGCCCCAGCTCACCCTGCATGTCGCCGCGGTCCGCGTCGGCGACGACGCGATCACCGTCACCAACGGCGGCCTGGCCGAGGTACCCGCCGACGCCACCTGGGCGGCCGTCGAACTGGGCGCCCACCGTCTGGCGGAGGTCAGGAAGCAGGGCCGGCACGACGTCTGAGCGACTAGGCCATGCGCTCGACCGCGTCCTTGGCCTCCTTCAGGCCCGCGCCGGTGATCTCCCGGTAGACCTTGATCGCCTGGATCTTCTTGTCGTCACGCAGGAGCGTGAGGACCTCGTCCATGCGGGGCTCGTTCTCGCGCAGCCCCAAGTGGTCGATGATCAGGTCGAGTTTGCGCTCGACCCGGGCAACTCGCTTGTCCGCCCGGGAGATCCGGCTCTGGACGCCCGTGACGGCCAGGACACCGATGAGGATGAAGAAGAGACCCGCTATTTCCATGTCCATGATCCTATGCGGGCTCGTTCCCGTCCCCGTCGTCGTCGAACCGCAGCCGGTGCGCCACCACGTCCCCGGCCACGTCCAGCGCCGTACGCCCGTGCGCGAACGCGTGCGCCCGCAGCCGCGCCAGCGCCTCGTCGGTGCCGGCGCCCAGCTGCGCCATGATCATGCCGGTGGCCTGGTAGACCTGGTCATGGTCGGCGGCCAGGCCGCTCAGCCACCGCTCGTCCCCCGGGCCGCCCGTCTCCTCCGCGTGCGGCAGCGCCATCAGCGCCACGGTCATCATCCCGGCCACCAGCCGCGCCGTGCGCAGCTCCAGGTCGGTGAGGTCGCCGGGGGACTCGCGGTAGAGGTCGAGGGTGCCCACGCACACCGTGTCGTTGCCGAGCGGCATCGAGTAGACCGCCCGCACCCCGGCGGCCGTGGCCTGCTGGGCGAAGACCGGCCAGCGCAGGACGTCCTGTCCGGCCGTCAGGTCACGGGCCAGCACGGGGGCGCCGCTCAGCGCAGCCGACTGGCAGGGACCGTCGCCCAACGTGGCCTGGATCTCCGTCACATACGCCGCCTGCGCACTGCTCGCGCCCAGCTGCACGGGCATGCCGTCACTGTGCAGCGACACGCTCGCGCCGCTCACGGGCAGCAGATCCACGGCCACGGCACACAGCCGGCCCGGTACCTCGCCCGGTCCCATACCGCGCACACCCTCGACGAGGGCGTCCGCGGCGCCCGCCCCTTCTCGTCCTCGCTCCCCGCGATGATCGTCTCTGGGCCGCACGGCAGCCTCCTCGTTCGAGCGCGGCCTGCTGGTCTCGCCTCCGACGACGCCCGACTACCCGTAGCGGCCCCCACGAAACCCGCCCGGCTGCCACGCCCCAAAGGGGCGCGGGGAACTGCGCGATCAAACCCCACCGGCCCGCGGACGACCCACGACCCAGCCCGGCACTCACCGCTTCTCGTACGGATCGGCCGGCTCCGCGATCCGCCGCACCGACCCGGCATCCAGCACAGGCGGCCACGCCGCGTCCGTGCCGAGTCTGCCCTTGGGGCGCCAGGTGCCGGTGACGGTGACCCACGCGTCGACCGGCGGAGCCTGCCCGCCCCGGATCTCGACCTTGCTGGTGGTGGCGTCGGCGGCGCAGCAGGCGACGAGGAGCCGGGTGACGTACCAGGTGCCGTCGTCGTCGCGGGTGACGAAGCCGGTCAGCCGGACCGTACGGCCCGACAGCGACCGCCCGCTGTCGTAGATCGCCCGGGAACTGAACTCCGCGAGCGTCAGCTGCACCGGGTTCCCGGCCGGCAGCGCCGGGAAGTGCCCGACCCCCTGGGCCGCACGCCGAGCAGGGCCAGCACACAGAGCACGACGAACACGCCGGCCGCGATCAGCAACGCGAGCACGGCGAGCCCGACGACTACGACGGCGATTCCCAGGCCCACGATC
>NZ_RDBN01000013.1:0-22143 GCF_008042075.1 Streptomyces sp. UW30
GCATGACCTTGGCCCGCACCGGCCTGGCCGCCGGCGCCAAGCCCAAGCGGCGCGCGGCGAAGAAGTCCGGGCCCGTCGCCTCCGGCGACACCCTCGCCTCCCCGATGCAGGGCACCATCGTCAAGGTCGCCGTCGAGGAAGGCCAGGAAGTCAAGGAAGGCGACCTCGTCGTCGTCCTCGAAGCGATGAAGATGGAACAACCCCTCAACGCCCACAAGTCCGGCACCATCAAGGGCCTGTCCGCCGAAGTCGGCGCCTCCCTCACCTCCGGCGCCGCCATCTGCGAAATCAAGGACTGATTCTGACGGGGTTTGACATTCGTCTGACCTGAACTGCCTTGAAAGCAGCCGGAAAAACGAAGAACCTGGAGTCAGATCCCCTTTCTCGCGCTTCTCGGAACTCTGCCGAGAGTCATGCGATGTGAATTCATCCGGTCACCGCGCGTGGAATTACCGGGAAACTCTGTCGTGGAGGAGAGAGACGCATGCACAGCACTTTGATCGTGGCTCGGATGGATCCCGACTCCAGCATCGACGTGGCAAAACTGTTCGCGGAGTTCGACGCCGGCGACATGCCGCACCGCATGGGTACCCGGCGCCGTCAACTGTTCTCGTACCGGGGCCTTTACTTCCATCTTCAGGACTTCGACTCGGACAACGGCGGTGAACTGATCGAGCAGGCGAAGGCCGACCCGCGGTTCATCCGGATCAGCGACGACCTCAAGCCGTACATCGAGGCCTACGACCCGGCGACCTGGCGCTCGCCCGCCGACGCCATGGCGACCCGCTTCTACCAGTGGGAGGCGTCCGCGTGACGGAGCGACGAGTCGTCATCACGGGGATGGAGGTCCTCGCTCCCGGCGGCATCGGCACCAAGAACTTCTGGAGCCTGCTGAGCGAGGGACGGACCGCGACCCGTGGGATCACCTTCTTCGATCCCTCCCCGTTCCGGTCCCGGGTGGCCGCGGAGATCGACTTCGATCCCGCGGAGTACGGGCTGAGCCCGCAGGAGGTCCGCCGGATGGACCGCGCCGCTCAGTTCGCGGTGGTCGCGGCGCGCGGCGCGGTCGCCGACAGCGGTATCGAGGTGGAGGAGTACGACCCGTACCGGGTGGGGGTCACCATCGGCAGTGCCGTCGGCGCCACGATGGGGCTCGACGAGGAGTACCGGATCGTCAGTGACGGCGGCCGACTCGATCTCGTCGATCACGCGTACGCCGTACCGCATCTCTACAACTACCTGGTGCCGAGCTCCTTCGCCGCCGAGGTGGCCTGGGCGGTCGGCGCCCAGGGGCCGAGCACGGTGGTGTCCACCGGCTGCACCTCGGGCATCGACTCGGTCGGCCACGCGCTGGAGCTGATCCGGGAGGGGTCGGCCGACGTCGTGATCGCGGGGTCCTCGGACGCGCCGATCTCGCCCATCACCATGGCCTGCTTCGACGCGATCAAGGCGACCACGCCCCGCCACGACGAGCCGGAGCGCGCCTCCCGCCCCTTCGACGGCACCCGCAACGGCTTCGTCCTCGGCGAGGGCGCTGCGGTGTTCGTCCTGGAGGAGCTGGGCAGCGCCCGCCGGCGCGGCGCGCACATCTACGCGGAGATCGCCGGGTACGCCACGCGCAGCAACGCCTACCACATGACCGGACTGCGGCCGGACGGCGCGGAGATGGCCGAGGCGATCCGGGTCGCGCTGGACGAGGCGCGGATGAACCCCGAGGAGATCGACTACGTCAACGCCCACGGCTCGGGCACGAAGCAGAACGACCGGCACGAGACCGCGGCCTTCAAGCGGAGCCTCGGCGAGCACGCCTACCGGACTCCGGTGAGCTCCATCAAGTCGATGGTCGGGCACTCGCTGGGCGCGATCGGTTCGATCGAGATCGCGGCCTCCGCGCTGGCGATGGAGCACAACGTGGTGCCGCCCACCGCCAATCTGCACACCGCCGACCCCGAGTGCGACCTCGACTACGTGCCGCTGACGGCCCGCGACCAGATCACCGACGCGGTGCTCTCGGTCGGCAGCGGGTTCGGCGGCTTCCAGAGCGCCATGGTGCTCGCCCGGCCCGAGAGGAGTGCGGCATGAGCACGGCCGTGGTGGTGACCGGTCTTGGCGTCGTGTCCCCGAACGGGCTCGGCCTCAAGGACTTCTGGGCCGCGACCAAGGGGGGCAAGAGCGGTATCGGGCGGATCACCCGGTTCGATCCGTCGTCGTACCCGGCGCGGCTCGCCGGAGAGATACCGGGCTTTGTCGCCGAGGACCATCTGCCGAACCGGCTGCTGCCGCAGACCGACCGGATGACGCGGCTCGCGCTGGTCGCCGCGGACTGGGCTCTCGCCGACGCGGGGGTGACTCCCGCGGAGCTGCCCGAGTTCGACATGGGTGTGGTGACCGCGAGTCACTCCGGCGGGTTCGAGTTCGGGCAGAACGAGCTGCGGAAGCTGTGGAGTCTGGGCAGCCAGCACGTCAGCGCGTATCAGTCCTTCGCCTGGTTCTACGCCGTCAACAGCGGCCAGATCTCCATCCGCAACGGGATGAAGGGGCCGAGCGGGGTCGTCGTCAGCGACCAGGCCGGCGGGCTGGACGCGGTCGCGCAGGCGCGGCGGCAGATCCGTAAGGGGACCGCGCTGATCGTGTCCGGGGCGGTGGACGCGTCCATCTGTCCGTGGGGCTGGGTGGCGCAGCTCGCCGGGGACCGGCTGAGCACGAGTGACGAGCCCACACGGGCGTATCTGCCCTTCGACGCCGAGGCGCGCGGGCATGTGCCCGGTGAGGGCGGGGCGATCCTCATCCTGGAGTCCGCCGAGGCGGCGCGGGAGCGGGGCGCGAAGGTCTACGGGGAGATCGCCGGGTACGGCGCGACCATCGATCCCCGGCCGGGTGGTGGGGGTGAGCCCGGGCTGCGGCGGGCGCTGGAGGTCGCTCTCGCGGATGCCGGGGTGGAGGCCGGGGAGGTCGACGTGGTCTTCGCCGATGCGGCGGCTGTGCCTGAGCTGGATCGGGCCGAGGCCGAGGCGATCAACGCGGTGTTCGGGGTGGGGGGTGTTCCTGTCACCGCGCCGAAGACCATGACCGGGCGGTTGTACTCCGGGGCTGCGCCGTTGGATCTTGCGGCGGCGTTTCTCGCGATGGCGGACGAGGTGATTCCGCCGACGGTCAACAGTGAGCCGGTGGCGGAGTACGGGCTTGATCTGGTCGTCGGTCAGCCGCGGGCTGCCGCTGTGCGTACGGCCGTTGTGCTGGCTCGGGGGCAGGGCGGGTTCAACTCGGCCGTTGTTGTGCGGGCGGCGGAGTAAGGCGCCCCGATCCTTCTCGCCCCCGCCGCCCCTACCCGTCCCGTCCTGAAGGGGCTCCGCCCCTTCGACCCCGCTGGGGCTGCCGCCCCAGACCCGGCTTCGGCCCTGAACGGGCCTCGTCCTCAAACTCCCCCAAGCTCTTCGAGCAGGGGGGACCCCCAGACGGGCTGAAGGGGCCTCTCCCCGCATCGAAGACACACGTCACACCACACACGAAGGGACCAACTCCACGTGGCTACCACGGAATTCACCCTGGACGACCTCAAGCGGATCCTGCGCGAAGGTGCCGGTGCCGATGAGGGCGTTGACCTCGACGGCGACATCCTCGACACCGGGTTCGAAGAGCTCGGGTACGAATCGCTCGCGTTGCTGGAGACCGGTGGGCGTATCGAGCGGGAGTTCGGGATCACGCTCGACGATGACGTGCTGACCGACGCCCACACGCCGCGCGCGCTGATCGCGGCCGTCAACGCCCTGCTCGGAGTCGGCGCCGCGGCCTGACGCGCGCCCCCCGCGGGGCGGGACCCGAGACCCGCCCCGCCCCGCCCCCGCCCCGCCCCGAACCAGTCAACGCACCCCCACGGGAGAGAAAACATGGCGCAGCAACACCAGCGCGTAGCCCTCGTCACCGGAGCCACCAGCGGCATCGGCCTCGCCGTCGCCCGGCTTCTCGCCGAGCAGGGGCATCGGGTCTTCCTCGGTGCCCGCACCCCCGAGAACGTGGCGTCCACCGTCAAGGAGCTCCGTGCGGAGGGGCTGGACGTCGACGGTGCCGCCGTGGACGTGCGGTCCGCCGACGCGGTCAAGGCCTTCGTGCAGGCGGCGGTCGACACCTTCGGCACCGTCGACGTCCTGGTCAACAACGCGGGCCGCAGCGGCGGTGGCGTCACCGCCGACATCGTCGACGAGCTGTGGGAAGACGTCATCGACACCAACCTCAACAGCGTCTTCCGGCTGACGCGTGAGGTGCTCAACACCGGTGGGATGCGGGACAAGGAGCGCGGACGCATCATCAACGTCGCCTCCACCGCCGGCAAGCAGGGCGTCGTCCTCGGTGCCCCCTACTCCGCCTCCAAGCACGGCGTCGTCGGCTTCACCAAGGCCCTCGGCAACGAGCTCGCGCCGACCGGCATCACCGTCAACGCGGTCTGCCCCGGCTATGTCGAGACGCCGATGGCCCAGCGGGTGCGCGCCGGGTACGCCGCCGCCTACGACACCACCGAGGACGCGATCCTGGAGAAGTTCCAGGCGAAGATCCCGCTCGGCCGCTACTCCACCCCCGAGGAGGTCGCGGGCCTCGTCGGCTACCTCGCCTCCGACACCGCCGCCTCCATCACCTCGCAGGCGCTGAACGTCTGCGGTGGGCTGGGCAACTTCTGACACGCGGAGGAGAACACGTCATGACGACACGTCAGGTCGAGCACGAGATCACCGTCGACGCCCCCGCCCCCGCCGTCTACCGGCTCATCGCCGAGGTGGAGAACTGGCCGCGGATCTTCCCGCCCACCATCTACGTCGACCACCTGGAGCGCGGCGAGGGAGAGGAGCGGATACGGATCTGGGCCACCGCGGGCGGCGAGGCGAAGAACTGGACCTCCCGCCGCACCCTGGATGCGGACGGTCTGCGGATCACCTTCCGCCAGGAGGTCTCCGCCCCGCCGGTCGCCGCGATGGGCGGCGCCTGGATCATCGAGCCGCTGTCCGCCGCCTCGTCCCGGATCCGGCTGCTGCACGACTACCGGGCGATCGACGACGACCCCGAGGGTCTGAAGTGGATCGACGAGGCCGTCGACCGCAACTCCCGCTCGGAGCTGGCCGCGCTGAAGACCAACGTCGAACTCGCCCACGCCTCCGAGGAGATCACCTTCTCCTTCGAGGACACCGTGCAGGTCGAGGGCTCCGCCAAGGACCTCTACGACTTCGTCAACGAGGCCGGCCTGTGGGTGGAGCGGCTGCCGCACGTGGCGTCCGTCCGGTTCAGTGAGGACACCCCGGGGCTCCAGACCCTGGAGATGGACACCCGCGCAAAGGACGGCTCCACGCACACCACGAAGTCGTACCGGGTGACCTTCCCGCACCACAGGATCGCCTACAAGCAGGTCACCCTGCCCGCGCTGATGACCCTGCACACCGGCTACTGGACCTTCGCCGAGAACGACTCCGGCGTCGCCGCCTCCTCGCAGCACACCGTGGTCCTCAACACGGCCAACATCGCGAAGATCCTCGGTGCCGGCGCCACGGTCGCGGACGCACGTGCTTACGTGCGCAGCGCGCTCAGCACCAACAGCCGCGCCACCCTCGGGTATGCCAAGGACTACGCCGAGAACCGGCGTTGACCGTGGGCAGGCCCACACTGGAGACCGACGTCCTCGTCGTCGGGGCGGGGCCCGTCGGGCTGATGCTCGCCGGGGAGCTGCGGCTCGGCGGCGCCGGGACGGTCGTACTGGAGCGGCGGGGCGCCCCGACCACCGAGTCCCGCGCCTCCACGCTGCACGCCCGCACCATGGAACTCCTCGACAGCCGCGGGCTGCTGGACGCCCTGGGCACCCCGCCGGACGAGCCCCGCGGCCACTTCGGCGGGGTGCCGCTCGACCTGACGCTGCCGAGCCCCTGGCCGGGGCAGTGGAAGGTGCCGCAGACCCGCACCGAGGAGCTGCTGCAGGACTGGGTGGTCGGGCTCGGCGCGGATCTGCGGCGGGGGCACGAACTGCGGGCCGTGCGCGTGGGCGAGGACGGCATCGAAGCGGTGGCCGCCGGGCCCGACGGGCGGCCGCTGCGGGTCCGGGCGCAGTTCGTGGTCGGGTGCGACGGCGAGGACAGCACGCTGCGGCGGCTGACCGGCGCCGAGTTCCCCGGACAGGACGCGCAGCGGGAGCTGCTGCGGGCCGACGTGGCCGGGATCGACGTACCCAACCGGCGTTTCCAGCGGCTGGAGAAGGGGCTCGCGATCGCCGCGCGGCGCGGTGACGGCGTCACCCGGGTCATGGTCCACGAGTTCGGCACCGCTGCCGAAACGCGGTCCGCCGAGCCCGAGTTCGCCGAGGTCGCGCAGGTGTGGAAGCGGGTCACCGGGGAGGACATCAGCGGCGGCAGCCCGCTGTGGGTGAACTCCTTCGGGGACGCCGACCGGCAGCTCGTCGACTACCGCCGGGGGCCCGTGCTGTTCGCCGGTGACGCGGCCCACCAGCAGATGCCCATCGGAGGGCAGGCGCTCAACCTGGGCCTCCAGGAGGCCGTCAACCTCGGCTGGAAACTCGCCGCCGAAGTGCGGGGACGGGCCCCGGCGGGACTGCTGGACACCTATCACGCCGAGCGGCACGCGGTCGGCCGGCGGGTGCTCGCGAACATCCGCGCGCAGGCGTTGCTGCTGCTCGGCGGGCCCGAGGTGGAGCCCGTGCGGGCGCTGCTGGGCGAGCTCATCGGCGAACGGCCCGAGGTGCGGGCCCACTTGGCCGGGATGATCTCCGGGCTCGACATCCGGTACGGCGCCGGTGGCGACCCACTGCTCGGTGCCCGGCTGCCGTATGTCCGACTCGGCGGCCCCGACGGTGTGTTGAACACCTCGGATCTGCTGCGCACCTCCGGGCGGGGCCTGATGCTCGACCTCGCCGGTGACGCGCGGCTGCGCACCGCCGCGCGGCCCTGGGCCGACCGGATCGTCACCGTGACCGCCCGGCCGGAGCCGGACGGCCCCCTCGGCGCGGCCCGTGCCGTGCTGGTACGGCCGGACGGATACATCGCGTGGACCGGCGGACACGACGATGCGGAAAACGCGCTGAAGAACTGGTTCGGCATTTCTGACAGAAATTGACATCACTCTGACCTGGCGGCCCTTGAATCGGGCCGCCGGTCCGAGAAAGCTGGTCATCGGCTCCCCCGACCGCGCGAACCGGCAGATCATGCCTGGAGGCAGGGACTGTGAAAGGGATCATCCTGGCCGGAGGCCACGGGACACGGCTTCAGCCGATCACCCTGGGAATGTCGAAGCAATTGCTCCCGGTGTACGACAAGCCAATGATTTACTACCCACTGTCGGTGCTGATGCTCGCCGGCATCACCGATATCCAGATCATTTCCGCACCGCGTGATCTGGGCGGTTTTCAGCGGCTGCTGGGCGACGGCTCGGACTACGGGCTGAACCTGACCTACGCGGAGCAGGACGAACCCCGCGGCCTCGCCGACGCGTTCGTCATCGGCGCCGACCACGTCGGCGACGACTCCGTCGCCCTCGTCCTCGGCGACAACATCTTCCACGGCCCCGGCTTCAGCGGCATCCTCCAGGACGCGGTCGTCGACGTCGACGGCTGTGTGCTGTTCGGCTACCCCGTGCGCGACCCCGAGCGGTACGGCGTCGGCGAGGTGGACGGCGCCGGCCACCTGGTCTCGCTGGAGGAGAAGCCGGCCCGGCCGAAGTCCAACCTGGCCATCACCGGCCTGTACTTCTACGACAACGACGTGGTCGACATCGCCAAGAACCTGCGCCCCTCCGCGCGGGGCGAGCTGGAGATCACCGACGTCAACCGGGTCTATCTGGAGCGGGGCAAGGCCGGGCTGATCTCCCTCGGGCGCGGCTTCGCCTGGCTGGACACGGGCACGCACGACGCCCTCACCGAGGCCGGTCAGTACGTGCAGATCCTGGAGCACCGCCAGGGCGTCCGGATCGCCTGCATCGAGGAAATCGCCTGGCGCATGGGATTCATCGACCGCGAGGCCTGCCACCGGCTCGGCACGAAGCTCGCGAAGTCCTCGTACGGCCGCTATGTCATGGAAATCGCCGCGGCCGGCTGAGAGTTCACCACCATTTACTTTCGATCAGCGGAGAACTGCGGAGAATCATGCCTTTCATCTCGCCCGACGACGGCTACATGACCCTGTTCAACCTCTTCGACACCGAGGACCGGGAAAAGCAGGACCTGGTGCTCGATGCCATGCGGAAGATCGTCGACAACGCCGACTATCCCGGCTGGATCTCCTCCACCGTGCACGCCGGCCAGGACACCCCCGGCACCGCCAACTACATTCAGTGGCGCAGCGCCGAGGACCTGAAGGCGCGGTATCAGGGGGAGAAGTTCCGGACGAAGACCGTGCCGGAGTTCCACCGGCTCGCCACCACCGTGCAGTTGATCCAGTCCGAGGCCGTCTTCGCCCAGCGGCACACCTCGCTCGGGGACGCCGCCGAGATCTCCACCGAGCGCGACGACTACACCGTGATCTTCGTGCTGCGCTGCGAGCCGGAGAACCAGAAGGCCCTCGTCGACGCGCTCGCCAAGCCCGACGACTGGCTGCTGACGGTCCCCGGCTACCGCTCCCACACCTACTTCCGCGCCCTCGACGGCACCGCCCTCGTCAACTACGCGCAATGGGACAGCAAGGAGGCCTACGACGCCTTCCACACGCTGCCCGACGAGCAGCGGCCGCTTGAGGTCCAGAAGGGCCGGGTGCGTGCCCGTTCCCTGGCCACGTCGCGCTGGGCGAACACCTTCCGCGTCTGGCACTCGCGCTCAGCCGCGAGCTGACCTCCCTCTGACCCGGACCGGAGAAGCCTCAGCCATGCGCTATCTGTTCACCACCATCCCGGGGGCCTCGCACATGCTGCCCCTGGTCCCGCTGGCCCACGCCGCCCTCGCCGCCGGCCACGACGTGCTCGTCGCCGCGAACGGCTCCGCGCGGACCACGGCGGCCTCGGCCGGGCTGCACACCGCCGCCACCGACGACGGCCGGTCTGTACGGCCGTACGACGATCTGGTCCGCCGGTTCACCGAGACCGACGTGAGCTGGAACCTCACCCCGGGTGAGGTGATCGAGCATGTCGCCGGGGTCTTCGCCGAGGTAGCGGGCGGCATGGCCGACGGCCTGGTCGACATCGCGAGGACCTGGAAGGCCGACGCCGTCGTCTACTGCCCGCCCGCCGTGGCCGGACTGCTCGCCGCCCGCGCCGTCGGCATCCCCGCCGTCCTGCACGGCATCGGCACCCGCCGGCCCACCTTCCGTCCCGCCCTGAACCGCCTCGCCCCCGTGGCCGAGCGCTTCGGCGTGAGGGACCCGGCCGAGGCCGAGGTGGAGATCGACCTGAGCCCGCGCTCCCTGGAGACCATCCACCAGGACGCCCCGCACCAGGGCGGCGCCGGCCACACCCTGCCGATGCGCTACGCGCCCTACACGGGCGGCGCCGAACTGCCCGACTGGGCGCTGCGGCGCGGCGACAGGCCCAGGATCGCCGTCACGCTCGGCTCCCTGCGCGTCTTCTACAGCGACGGCGCCCACCTGCGCGACATCCTCAAGGGCACCGAGGAACTCGACGTCGAGGTCGTCCTCACCACCAGCGGAGCCGAACTGACCGCGCTGCCCTCGCCGTTGCCCGGCCACGTGCGCACGGTCGACTGGATGCCGCTGCGGGCGCTGCTCGCCACCTGCGACGCGATCGTGCACCACGGCGGCATGGGCACCATGTACGCCGCCTTCGACGCCGCGGTGCCCCAGCTCGGCGTGCCCATGGCGCACGACGACGGCTGGGCCAACGCGCAGGTCCCGGTGGCGCGCGGCGCCGGCCTGATGCTGGAGGGCCGCAAGGCGACCGGCACCGACATCGCCGACGCGCTGCGCGAACTCCTCGGCGAGCCCCGCTACCGCCGGGCGAGCGAGGAGGTGGCCGCCGAGATGCGCGCCATGCCGACGCCCGCCGATGTCATGAGGCTGCTTCCGGAGCTGCTGGGGGCGGCGTCATGAGGATGCTGGTGACCGGGGGCGCCGGGTTCATCGGCTCCCACTATGTGCGCTCGCTGCTCGCGGGCGCCTACGACGAGGGACGCGGCACCGCCGTCACCGTCCTCGACAAGCTGACCTACGCGGGCAACCGGGCCAACCTGCCCGCCGACGACCCCCGGCTGACGTTCGTCCACGGCGACATCTGCGACCGGGAGCTGCTGCTGGACCTGCTGCCGGGGCACGACGCCGTCGTGCACTTCGCCGCGGAGTCCCACGTCGACCGGTCCGTCACCGGGGCCGCCGAGTTCGTGCGGACGAACGCGCTCGGCACCCAGACCGTGCTGGACGCCGCGCTGGAGACCGGGGTGGAGCGCGTCGTGCACGTCTCCACCGACGAGGTGTACGGCTCGATCGACGAGGGCTCCTGGACCGAGGAGTGGCCGCTGCTGCCCAACTCCCCGTACGCGGCGTCCAAGGCGAGCTCCGACCTCGTCGCCCGCTCCTACTGGCGCACCCACGGCCTAGACGTGTCGGTGACCCGCTGCTCGAACAACTACGGGCCCTACCAGCACCCCGAGAAGCTGATCCCGCTGTTCGTCACCAACCTCCTTCAGGGCATCGAGGTCCCGGTCTACGGCGACGGGCAGAACCGGCGCGAGTGGCTGCACGTCGACGACCACTGCCGCGCGATCCACCTGGTGCTGCTGCGCGGCGGGGCCGGCGAGATCTACAACGTGGGCAGCGGCAACGAGCAGACCAACCTGGCGCTGACCGAGCGGATCCTCACGCTCTGCGGGGCCGACCGCTCGATGATCCGGCACGTCACCGACCGCAAGGGACACGACCTGCGCTACTCCCTCGACGACCGCAAGATCCGCGAGGAGCTCGGCTGGGCGCCCCGGACCTCCTTCGAGGACGGGCTGGCCGCGACGGTCGCCTGGTACCGGGACAACCCGCAGTGGTGGCGGCCCGTCCGGGACGCCGCGCGCTCGGCGGCCGCCGCCTGACGGCCGGTCACCCCACAGGCACTTCACACCACCCCAGACAGGAGGGACGTTCGTGGACGCGGACGTGATCATCGTCGGTGCCGGGCCCACCGGGCTGATGCTGGCCGGTGAACTTCGCCTCGGCGGGGCGCGGGTCGTCGTGGCGGAGCTGCTCGACGAGCCCACCGGGCAGTCACGCGGCCTCGGCTTCACCGCCCGGGCCATGGAGGCCTTCGACCAGCGCGGCCTGCTGCCGAGGTTCGGCGGCCTGCAGACCAGCCCGCTCGGCCACTTCGGCGGCGTGCAGTTCGACTAC
Organism: Streptomyces sp. UW30; assembly: GCF_008042075.1. Lineage (GTDB taxonomy): Bacteria > Actinomycetota > Actinomycetes > Streptomycetales > Streptomycetaceae > Streptomyces. Next base: position 11,301 of record NZ_RDBN01000013.1, read on the forward strand.
ACCGTGCTGGAGGACGCCCACTTCGGCGCCCGCGGCATACCCCAGTCGCAGACCGAGGCCGTCCTGGAGGAGTGGGCCGGCGAGCTCGGCGCGGACATCCGGCGCGGCTCGGAGCTCACGGCCCTGACCGACCACGGCGACCACGTCGAGGTCACCCTCGCCACCCCGCGGGGCGAGCAACGGCTCACCGCCGGCTGGCTGGTCGGCTGCGACGGCGGGCACAGCGTCGTCCGCAAGGCCGCCGGGTTCGACTTCCCCGGGACCCCGGCTACCCGCGAGATGTACTTGGCCGACGTCATCGGCTGCGGTCTCAAGCCCCGCTTCCTCGGCGAGAAGCTACCGAACGGCATGGTGATGGCCGCCCCGCTCGCCGAGGGCGTGGACCGCATCATCGTCTGCCCGCACGGCACCCCGCCCCGCGACCGCACCGACCGGACCGTCTCCTTCGCCGAGGTCGCCGACGCCTGGCAGAACATCACCGGCGAGGACATCTCGCACGGCGGCGCCGAGTGGGTCAGCTCCTTCACCGACGCCACCCGCCAGGCCACCGAGTACCGGCGCGGCAGGGTGCTGCTCGCGGGCGACGCCGCGCACATCCACCTCCCGGCCGGCGGACAGGGCCTGAGCACCGGCGTGCAGGACGCGGTCAACCTGGGCTGGAAGCTGGCCGCCGAGGTGACCGGCCGCTCACCCGAGGGCCTGCTCGACACCTACCACGCCGAGCGCCACCCGGTCGGCGAGCGCCTGCTGAGCAACACCCGCGCCCAGGGCATGGTCTTCCTCGGCGGCGAGGAGGCCGACCCGCTGCGCGAACTGCTCACCGAACTCATGGCGTACGACGACGTCAAACGCCATCTCGCGGGCTCGGTCAGCCACCTCGACCTCCGCTACGACCTCGGCACCGGCAGCCACCCCCTGCTCGGTCGCCGGCTGCCGCCCCGCACGCTGCGCACCGCCGCCGGTGCGACGAAGACCACGGCCGAACTGCTGCACGCGGCGCAGGGTGTGCTGCTCGACCTGGCCGACGACGCCGAGGTCCGCGGCGCCGCCGAGGGCTGGAAGGACCGCGTGCTCACGGTGACCGCGACCCTCGACGCCGCCGAGAAGCGCACCGACCCGTTCGCCGGCGCCGCCGCCGTCCTCGTCCGGCCCGACGGCTACGTCGCCTGGACCTCCGCCGACGACGAGCGGGCGACGGCCGCGCTGGAGCGCTGGTTCGGCCCGACGGCCACCGGCTGACGCCCCGGCCCGGCCGTTCCCACTCACCGAAGGCCCACCAAAGGCCCACCGAAGGAAATTCCCCATGGCTGTACGCCTGTTCACCTCGGAGTCCGTCACCGAGGGCCATCCCGACAAGATCGCCGACCAGATCAGCGACACCGTCCTCGACGCGCTGCTGCGCGAGGACCCGACCTCTCGCGTCGCCGTCGAGACCCTCATCACCACCGGGCTCGTGCACATCGCGGGCGAGGTGACGACCAAGGCGTACGCGCCCATCGCCCAGCTGGTCCGCGACAAGGTCGTGGAGATCGGCTACGACTCCTCGCAGAAAGGCTTCGACGGCGCGTCCTGCGGCGTGTCCGTCTCGATCGGCGCCCAGTCCCCGGACATCGCCCAGGGCGTCGACACCGGCGGCGCCGGAGACCAGGGCCTGATGTTCGGCTACGCGTCGGACGAGACGCCCACCCTGATGCCGCTGCCGATCTTCCTGGCGCACCGCCTGTCGAAGCGCCTGTCCGAGGTCCGCAGGAACGGCACGATCCCGTACCTGCGCCCGGACGGAAAGACGCAGGTCACCATCGAGTACGACGGCGACCGCGCCGTACGCCTCGACACGGTGGTCGTCTCCTCCCAGCACGCGTCCGACATCGACCTGGACACCCTCCTCGCCCCCGACATCCGGGAGTTCGTGGTCGAGCCGGAGCTGAAGGCCCTGCTCGACGAGGGCATCAAGCTGGAGACCGACGGCTACCGCCTGCTGGTGAACCCGGCCGGCCGCTTCGAGATCGGCGGTCCGATGGGTGACGCGGGGCTGACGGGCCGGAAGATCATCATCGACACGTACGGCGGCATGGCCCGCCACGGCGGCGGTGCCTTCTCGGGCAAGGACCCGTCCAAGGTGGACCGTTCGGCGGCGTACGCGATGCGCTGGGTCGCCAAGAACGTGGTCGCGGCGGGACTGGCATCGCGCTGCGAGGTACAGGTGGCGTACGCGATCGGCAAGGCCGAGCCGGTCGGCCTGTTCGTCGAGACCTTCGGCACCGAGAAGGTCGGCGTGGCCAGGATCCAGGCCGCCATCACCGAGGTCTTCGACCTGCGCCCGGCGGCCATCATCCGCGACCTGGACCTGCTCCGCCCGATCTACGCCAAGACCGCCGCCTACGGTCACTTCGGCCGTGAGCTGCCGGAGTTCACCTGGGAGCGGACGGACCGCGTCGAGGCGCTGCGGAAGGCGGCCGGGGCCTGATGCGTATCGCCGTCACGGGCTCCATCGCCACCGACCATCTGCTGTCCTTCCCCGGCCGGTTCACCGAGCAGTTCGTCGCGGACCGGCTGGACCGGGTCTCCCTGTCCTTCCTCGCGGACAGTCTTCAGGTGCGTCGCGGGGGAGTGGCCGCCAACATCGCCCTGGGCCTGGCCCGGCTCGGGCTCACGCCGGTGCTGGTGGGCGCGGCCGGCACGGACTTCGCGGAGTACGCGGACTGGCTGCGCGCCAACGGGGTCGCCACGGACGCCGTACTGGTCAGCGAGACCCTGCACACCGCCCGCTTCGTGTGCACGACCGACCTCGACCACAACCAGATCGCCACGTTCTACGCCGGCGCCATGGCGGAGGCCTCCCGCATCAGCCTGGTCGACGTGGCCGAGCGCACCGGACGCCCCGACCTGGTGATCGTCGGCCCGAACGACCCCGACGCCATGCTCCGGCACACCGACGAGTGCAGGCAGCAGGGCATCCCGTTCGCCGCCGACCCCTCCCAGCAGCTGGCCCGGCTCACGACCGAGCAGGTACGCCAACTCGTCGACGGGGCACGGCTGTTGTTCACCAACCACTACGAGGCCGCCCTTCTCCTGGAGCGCACCGGCTGGAGTGAGGACGAGGTGCTGCAGCGCACCGGCGCCTGGCTCGTCACCCGCGGCGCCGACGGTGTCGACATCGCCCGCGCCGGCCGGGAGCGGCTGCACGTCGATGCCGTACCGACCGACCGGGCCGTCGACCCCACCGGAGTCGGCGACGCGTTCCGCGCGGGCTTCCTCGCCGGGACCGCTCGCGAGCTGGCGCCCGAGCGGGCCGCCCGGCTGGGCTGCGCGCTGGCCACCGTCGTGCTGGAGACGGTCGGCACCCAGGAGTACGCGCTGACCCCGGCCGATCTGCTCCGCCGTATCGAAGCCGCCTACGGCCCGGCCGCCGCCCGCGAGACCGGGCCCGGCCTCGGCCCCGACCGAACCCCGAGCAACTTCAAGCAGGAGGCGATCGCGTGACCACCCGAGTCTGGGACTATCTGCCGGAGTACGCAGTCGAGAAGGACGACATCCTGGACGCCGTACAGAAGGTGTTCGGGTCCGGTCAGCTGGTGCTCGGCGAGAGCGTCAAGGGCTTCGAGGCCGAGTTCGCCGCCTACCACGGACTGCCGTACGCCACCGGCGTCGACAACGGCACCAACGCGCTCAAGCTCGCCCTTCAGGCGCTGGGCGTCGGCCCCGGCGACGAGGTCATCACGGTGTCCAACACGGCCGCCCCGACGATCGTCGCCATCGTCGGCGCCGGGGCCACGCCGGTGTTCGTGGACGTCCGCGAGGACGACTTCCTCATCGACACCGAGCAGGTCGAGGCGGCCATCACACCCCGCACCAAGGCGCTGCTGCCGGTCCATCTCTACGGCCAGAGCGTCGACATGGAGCCGCTGAAGCGCATCGCCGAGAAGCACGGCCTGAAGATCCTGGAGGACTGCGCCCAGTCGCACGGCGCCCGCCACCACGGCCGGCTCACCGGCACCATGGGCGACGCGGCGGCCTTCTCCTTCTACCCCACCAAGGTCCTCGGCGCCTACGGCGACGGCGGCGCGGTCGTCACCGCCGACGAGACGACCGACCGGGCCATGAAGCAGCTGCGCTACTACGGCATGGACAAGATCTACTACGTGGTGCGCTCGCCCGGCCACAACTCCCGCCTGGACGAGGTGCAGGCGGAGATCCTGCGCCGCAAGCTGACCCGTCTCGACGCCTATGTCGCCGGCCGGGGCGCCGTCGCCCGCCGCTACGAGGAGCAGCTCGCCGACGTCACCGGGCCGGGCGGACTGCTGCTGCCGGCCACCAACCCCGGCAACACGCACGTCTACTACGTGTACGTCGTCCGCCACCCGAAGCGCGACGCGATCATCGAGGCGCTCAAGGCCTACGACATCCACCTCAACATCAGCTACCCGTGGCCGGTGCACACCATGTCCGGCTACGAGCACCTGGGCTGGGCCGAGGGTTCCCTGCCGGTCACCGAGAAGCTGGCCGGCGAGATCTTCTCGCTGCCGATGTACCCGTCCCTGTCCGAGGGGCTCCAGGACAAGGTCATCGGCGCGCTGCGGGAGGTGCTGGCCCGTGTCTGAGGCAACCCGCACGGCAACCGAGCCCCTCGGCATCTACGACGCGGGCGACGTCTACGACGCGATCTACAACGGCCGCGGCAAGGACTACCGCGCCGAGTCCGCCGTCGTCGCCAAGCACATCCGCTCCCGCTTCCCGGCCGCCGCCTCACTGCTGGACGTCGGCTGCGGCACCGGCGGCCATCTCACCCACTTCGCCGCGGAGTTCGGTGACGTGCGCGGCGTCGACCTGGCCGACGGCATGCTGGAGGTCGCCCGCCGCAACCATCCCGGCATCCCCGTCGAGCGCGCCGACATGCGCACCTTCCGTCTGGAGCGCCGCTTCGACGCGGTCGCCTGCCTCTTCGCCGCGATCGGCAACCTGACCGGCGAGGACGAACTGGCCGCCACTTTGCGGTCGTTCGCCCACCACCTCGTCCCGGGCGGCGTCGCCGTCCTCGAACCCTGGTGGTTCCCGGAGAACTTCACGCCGGACCACGTCGGCGCCAGCGTCGTCACCCACGGCGGCATGACCGTCGCGCGCGTCTCCCACACCGTCCTGCACGACACGGGCGACGCCAGCCGCATGGACGTGCACTACCTGGTCGGGAAGCCGGGGCAGGACGTCCGGCACTTCGACGACACCCATGTCATGGCCCTCTACAGCAGGGCCCAGTACGAGGCCGCGTTCGCCGAGGCCGGGTTCACGGTCGAGTACGTCACCGGTGAGTACCCCGGCAATGGCCTCTTCGTCGGCGTCAAGCCCGTCAACCAGGAAGGCGAGTGAGCGCCGTGCAGGTGCACAAGCTCGGCATCGAGGGTGCCTTCGAGTTCACGCCCCCCGTCTACAAGGACGACCGCGGCCTGTTCTCCTCCCCGTACCAGCAGCAGGCGTTCGCCGAGGCGCTCGGCCGGCCGCTGTTCCCCGTCAAGGACATCAGCCACAACCTGTCCGCCCGTGGTGTGCTGCGCGGCATCCACTACACCGCCACCCCGCCCGGCCGCGCCAAGTACGTCTACTGCCCCTACGGCCGCGTCAAGGACTTCCTGATCGACCTGCGCGTGGGCTCGCCCACCTTCGGCCAGTGGGAGGCCACCGAGATCGGCGGTGACGACTGCCGCGCCCTGTACATCCCCGTCGGCGTCGGGCACGCCTTCCTGTCCCTGGCGGACGACTCGATGGTCGTCTACGTCATGTCCGAGGGCTACGTCCCCGAGAACGAGCGCGCCGTCACCCCGTTCGACCCCGAACTCGGGCTGCCGCTCCCCGAGGACCTGAAGGCCGCCCAGTCGCAGCGGGACCTGAGCGCACCCACCGTCGCCGAGGCCCGGGAGCGGGGCCTGCTGCCCACGTACGAGGCCTGCCGAGAGGTGGAGGCACAGCTGTGGCCGTGAATCCGTCTCCCGTGAACCCCCCGCTCGTGGTGCTGCTCGGCGCCACCGGCTTCGTCGGCTCCGCGGTCCTGCGCGAACTCGCCCGGCGCCCGCTGCGCATCAGGGCCGTCTCCCGCCGTCCCGTACCCGTCCCCGCGGACGCCCGCGCCGACATCGAGGTGCGCGCCGCCGACCTCACCGCGCCCGGCGCTGTTGCCGAGGCGGTCGAGGGAGCCGACGTGGTGATCCACACCGTGCTGTACAGCGCCGGCGCCACCACCTGGCGCGTCGAGGACGGCGACACCGCCGCCGAGCGCGTCAACGTCGGCCTGGTCCGCGACCTCGTCGAGGCCCTGCGCGAGCGCCGCACCGCCGACGGCTCCCCGGTCATCGTGCTCTGGGCGGGCGCCGCCTCGCAGGCCGGACCGCTGGACAAGGACGTCCTCGACGGCACCGAGACCGACCGGCCCAAGGGCGAGTACGACCGGCAGAAGCTCGCCGCCGAACGCCTGCTGCTGGCCGCCGACGCCGAGGGCGTGCTGCGCGGCGCCGCGATCCGGCTGCCCACCGTCTTCGGCTACGGCCCCGAGTCCACCGCCCGCGACAAGGGCGTCGTCACCTTCATGACGCGCCGCGCCCTGTCCGGGGAGTCCCTCACCATGTGGCACGACGGCACGGTCCGCCGAGACCTGCTCTACGTCGAGGACGTGGCCCGCGCCTTCGCCGCCGCCGTGGACCACCCGGACGCGCTCGCCGGCCGGCACTGGCTGCTCGGCACCGGCCGCGGCGAGCCGCTCGGTGAGGTCTTCCGGACGGTCGCCGCCCTGGTCGCCGAGCAGACCGGCAAGCCCGCCGTGCCGGTGGTCTCCGTGCCGCCGCCCGCGCACGCCGAGGCCGGCGACTTCCGCAGCGTCACCATCGACGCCTCGGCGTTCTGCGCCGCCACCGGCTGGAGTCCCGCGACGCCGCTGGACGAGGCGCTGCGCCGCACGGTCACGTTCGTCGTCTCGGGTGGCGAGGAGGCCCTGTCGTGACCGCACCCGTCGCCCCCTCCCTGCGCTCCCGCGCCGCCGAGGACCTGGCCACCCGCCTGGCCCGCTCGGCCGCCGCCACCGGCGCCGGGCACGCCCTGCGCACCGCCGACGTCGACGACTGGCTCGCCGGACGGTCCCGCGCCCACCGCTTCCGGGTCGAGCGCCGCCCGCTCGGCGAGCTCGACGGCTGGTCCTTCGCCGAGGGCACCGGCAACCTGGTGCACCGCACGGGGAAGTTCTTCAGCGTCGAAGGGCTGCACGTCACTCTGAGCGAGGGCTCGGTGCGCTCCTGGCAGCAGCCCATCATCCGGCAGCCCGAGGTCGGCATCCTCGGCATCCTCGCCAAGGAGTTCGACGGCGTCCTGCACTTCCTGATGCAGGCCAAGATGGAGCCCGGCAACCGCAACATCCTCCAGCTGTCGCCCACCGTGCAGGCCACCCGGAGCAACTACTCCACCGTGCACCGGGGTTCGAGGGTGAAGTACCTGGAGTACTTCGCCGGAGCGGACCGGGCCCAGGTCCACGCGGACGTGCTCCAGTCCGAGCACGGCTCGTGGTTCTACCGCAAGGCCAACCGGAACATGCTCGTCGAGGTCGGCGCGGACACCGACGTCCCGCTCGACGACGACTTCTGCTGGCTCACCCTGGGCCAGCTCGGCGAACTCCTGCGCCGCGACAACCTCGTCAACATGGACGCCCGCACGGTCATCGCCTGCTTCCCGCCGGTGCACACCTCCGCGGGCGCCCTGCTCACCGACGCCGAACTGCAGTCCTGGTTCACCATCGAGCGCTCCCGGCACGACGTGGACATGCGGCGGATCCCGCTGAACGAGGTCGAGGGCTGGCGCCGCGGCGACGACGTGGTCGAGCGCCCCGACGGCCGCTACTTCCGGGTCGTCGGCGTCCGCGTCGAGGCCGGCAACCGCGAGGTCACCGGCTGGGACCAGCCGCTGTTCGAACCGACCGGCACCGGGGTCACCGCGTTCCTGTACCGCCGTATCGGCGGCGTGCCGCACCTACTGGTCAACGCCAAGGTGGAGGCCGGGTTCCTGGACACCGTGGAACTCGCGCCGACCGTGCAGGCCAACCCCGGCAACTGGGAGCACCTGCCGCCCGCCGACCGCCCGCCGTTCCTGGACCTGGCGCTCGACGCCCCCGCCGACCGCGTCCGCTACGCGGCGATCCACTCGGAGGAGGGCGGCAGGTTCCTCAACGCCGAGAGCCGATACCTCTTCATCGAGACCGACGACTCCCAGACCCCGTCGGTCCCGCCCGCCGGCTACCAGTGGGCCACCCCGGCCCAGCTGGGCGCGCTGACCGCCCACGGGCACTACGTCAACGTCCAGGCCCGCACCCTGCTGTCCTGCATCGACGCCGGCGCCGTGCAGCTGTGACGCCGACTCACGGGGGACGCATGACCGTCATCAGCCCAGCCACCACCCCCGGCATCCGCCGGATCACCCTCGACGCCGCCGGGCTCACCCTGTCCGCGCTGCTCGCCGAGCCCGCGCACGGCGCCCCGCGTGCCACCGTCGTCGCCCTGCACGGCGGCGGCATGAGCGCCGGCTACTTCGACGGCCGCTCGCACCCGGGCCAGTCCCTGCTCGCCCTGGGCGCCCGTCTCGGCTACACGGTCCTCGCCGTGGACCGGCCGGGCTACGGCGCCTCCGCTGCCGTACTGCCCGACGGCCAGCGCCTGTCCGAGCAGGCGGACGCCCTGCACGCCGCCCTCGACGACCACGCCCTGCGGTACGACACCGGCGCGGGGCTGTTCCTGCTCGCCCACTCCTACGGCGGCAAACTCGCCCTCACCGCGGCCGCCGGGGAGCGGGGCGGCGGCCTGCTCGGCCTGGACGTCTCCGGGCTCGGGCACCGCTACGCCGTGGCGCCGCGCGAGCTGCCCGACGAGCGCGGCCACGGCCACTGGAGCCGCAACTGGGGCAAGCTGCGCCTGTATCCGCCGGGCACCTTCCGCGACAGCGACACGCTGGTCGCCCCCATGCCCGTGCGGGAGCGGGAGGAGGCGCTGCGCTGGCCGGAGACGTTCGCGTCGCTGGCCGGGCGGATCCGCGTCCCGGTGCGGCTGACCTTCGCCGAGTACGAGGCGTGGTGGCGGCACGACGACGACACCCTCGCGGCGCTGCGCACGGAGTTCGGCGGCGCGCCGCGCGTGGTCGTCGACCGGCTGCCCGGCGCCGGGCACAACATCAGCCTCGGCTGGGCCGCCCGCTCCTACCATCTGCGCGCCCTCGGCTTCCTGGAGGAGTGTCTCGCCCAGCGCGAGTGCGCCCCGACCGGGCGCTGACCCGCGATGCCCACCATGTTCGGCATGACTCTCCCCAGCGGCCTGCGCTCCCTGTCCGTGCGCAACTTCCGCCTCTTCGCCGTCGGTCAGCTCGTCTCCGTCGCGGGCACCTGGATGATGGTCGTGGCGCAGGACTGGCTGGTGCTGTCCCTGACCGGGGACTCCGCCGCAGCCCTCGCCACCGTGACGGCACTGCAGTTCACGCCGTTGATGCTGTTCACCCTGTACGGCGGCCGGCTCGCCGACCGGCACGACAAGCGGCGGCTGCTCGTGTGGGCCAACTCTGCCTCCGGCGGCCTGGCCCTGACGCTGGCGCTCCTCGACCTGACCGGCGCCGCCCGCCTCTGGCACGTCTACCTCTTCGCGCTCGCCCTCGGCACCGTCAACGCCGTCGAGGTGCCCGCCCGGATGTCCTTCGTCAGCGAACTCGTCGGCGCGGAACTGCTGCCGAACGCCTCCGCGCTGAGCGCCGCGTACTTCAACGTCGCCCGGGTCGCCGGTCCCGCCCTCGCGGGCCTGTTGATCGGCGCGTCCGGCACCGGGTGGGTGATGCTGCTGAACGCGGCGAGCTACGCCGGGACCGTGGTGGGGCTGCGCCTGATGCGGACGTCGGAGCTGCACCGGTCGGGGCGGGCGGCCGTGAAGGGCGGGGTGGCCGACGGGCTGCGGTATGTGACAGGGCGTCCGGACCTGCTTCTTCCGGTCGCGCTGATCGCGGTCGTCGGGTTGTTCGGCCTCAACTTCCAGCTACTGCTGCCCCTGCTCGCCAAGACCGTCTTCCACGCCGACGCCGCCTCCTTCGGCCTGCTCACCACGGCGTTCGCCGCCGGCTCCCTGCTCGCCGCACTGGTAGGCACGGGACGCCGCGCGCGCCCGCCGGCCCGTACGGTCGTCCTCTCCGCGCTCGCCTTCGGGGCCCTGGAGACGACGGCCGCGTGGGCCCCCGGCTTCGGGTCGGCGCTGGTCCTGCTGGCCCTCACCGGTTTCGCCTCCCTGTACTTCGCGCAGGCCGCCAACCACCGCATCCAGCTGGGCAGCGACCCCGACTACCGGGGCCGGGTGATGGCGCTCTACACCCTGATCCTCCAGGGCTCGACCCCGCTGGGCGCCCTGCTCATCGGCTGGCTCGCCCAGCAACTGGGCGCACGCGCCGGGCTGTTGGCCGGCGGTCTGGTGTCGGTGGCGGCGGCGGTGGTGGCGCTGGCCGTGGAGCGGCGGGGGAGCGGCGCCCCCGTGCCGGAAGCGGACGGCGGGCCGTCCCACGCGCCCACGCACTCCACGAAAGGCGGTACGCCATGACACCGAGACCCGCCGCAGCGGCGCCGCGGCACCCTTCCCCGCTGTCCGTCCTGCCCAGCCCCACCGCACTGCGCGCCATGCCCGCCGACACCCGCGTACGCACCCTGGAGACCGGTCTGCGCCGCGAGCTGGGGCAGCAGTAGCTGGAAGTTGAGGCCGAACAACCCGACGACCGCGATCAGCGCGACCGGAAGAAGCAGGTCCGGACGCCCTGTCACATACCGCAGCCCGTCGGCCACCCCGCCCTTCACGGC
>NZ_RDBN01000013.1:22243-71873 GCF_008042075.1 Streptomyces sp. UW30
GGCGTGGACATCCCCATGCCCGTACCACCCGTCCGCCCTCGGATCGCGGAGCCGGCCCGGAATTCGCCCGAAGGCCGGTACCGGCCCGGTGGGGGAGGGGCCGGGCGCGCGGTCAGGGCGCCCTGGCAGTCGTACCCCTCTCGATCTCGACGTCCTTGAGCAGCGCTGCGACGGGCAAACCGTCGGGCAGCGCGGGCGGGCAGCGGCATGTCTGCGGGTTCGGTCTCCCGGGCAGGCCCACCTGCGGCTCAGCTGCGATTCGGCTGCCGGAGCGGCACCCCGGGCCGTGATCCGTTGTCCGTCCGTGGCGCCGCCGCGCTGCGCAGTCGTCGGGCTGCGAGCGCCCGGGGGTCGGCCGACAATTGGGCGGGGGAGGGCATGTCCGGCCGGCCGCGCGACTGCGTGGTCCGCTGCCGTGGTGGTGTCGGTCCGAGAGGAACGTGCACATGGGCGCTGAGTCTTCGCCGACGGCGCGGACGGGAGCGTTCATCGCGGTGGCGGTCGCGCTGTTCTGCATCCAGCTCGACTTCTTCGCACTGAACCTGGCCGTCCCCGGGATCGCCGACCAGTTCGGCGTCACCGCCTCGGCAGCCCAGTGGACACTGTCGGCCTACATGCTCGCCATCGGCTGCTGCTTCATCGTGGGCGGCCGGGTCGGCGACGTCTTCGGACGCAGGGGCGCCCTGCTCGGCGGCACGGCCCTGTTTGCGGCCGGATCGGTCGGGTGTGCGCTCGCGCCGGGGCTGTGGGCGCTCGTCGGGGCGCGGGTCGTGCAGGGCATCGGGGCCGGCTTCGTCTTCCCCGTGTCGGTCTCCGTGATCACGAATGCCTTTGCGGACACCACCCGGGCACGCGCGCTGGGAGCGGTGTTCGGGATCGCCAACGTGGGCACGGCGCTCGGCCCGTTCGTCGGCGGCGGCTTCACCGAGGGGCCCGGCTGGCGCTGGATCTTCTGGCTCCTGGCACCGCTGAGCCTGCTGGCGCTGGCCGTGGCATACGTGTACGTGCCCGACTCCCGCGATCCCACAGCCCCACGCCAGCTGGACCTGACCGGCTGCGCCACCTTCGTGTGCGCCCTGGCGGCGCTCACGCTGGCCGTGGAACGGGGCAGTGCCTGGGGCTGGGACCACGCCCGCACGCTCACCCTGCTGGCCCTGTCCGCCGCGGCGGGCGCACTGTTCGTACGGCGGGAGCGGCGTGCCCGGCATCCCCTCGTCGACCTCGGGCTCTTCCGCAACACGCCCTACGTCCTGGTGACCGGCACGGGAACCGTCACCAACATGGCCTACGCGGTCACCGTCTTCGTGTCGACGCTGTACCTCCAGCAGGTGCGGGGGCTGTCACCGCTGATGGCGGGCGTGGTGTTCCTGGCGCCCGCCGCGCTGGTGGCGCTCAGCGGGCCGCTCGGCGCCAGGCTGTCCGGGCGTATGCGGCCGGTGTCGGTGATGGCGCTGGCCGGGACGGTCGCCGGAACCGGGATGATCGTGCTCACCCTGGTCACGGCCTGGTGGCTGTACGTTCCGGTGTTCGCCTGGTGCGGACTGGGCCTGGGGCTCGGCTGGACCTTCGCGAGCGTGGCCACCCAGCAGGTCGTGGCGCCCGAGCGGGCCGGTGAGGCCTCGGGCGTACTGCTGACGTCCCTGGTCACGCTGGGCGCAGTCGCGCTGGCGGGGGCCGCGGCCGCGATCACGGCGATGCTGCCGGAGCGATCACCGCAGGCCGCCTACGACGCGATCCTCCGCTTCGCAGGGGTGGTGATCCTGGCGGCCTCCGCGGTCGTCCTGGTCGCAGGCCACCGGCTCGTGGGCACCGGAAGCATCCCGCCGCCCGGCGCGACGGGAACCCCGGGCTCGGCCGGCTTGCGGGTCCCGGGCGGCACCGGCTCACGGCCGTCACGCGGCGGGCGCCTGCCGTGAGGGGCGGGCCGGAGTGGAACCGGATCCTGCACCGGTCGGTGCGGGTGACCCTCGCCGCGTCCGTGGGCTTCTACACGTTCGTGTACGGGTTCGACGAACCGGTCCTGGCCCTGTACGCGCTCTTCGCGCCGATCTCGCTCGGCCTGCTGTCCCCGATCCCCGGATCCGGACGGCAGCGCGCCGAGGTCATGCTGAAGGCACTGCCCGTGGGTCTGGGGCTGGTGACCCTGGGGACCGTGCTGGCGGTGCACACCTGGGCGGCCGTGCTCGGCATGCTCGTCGTGGGCTTCCTCCTCGCCTTCGCGGCGATCGCGGGCCCGCGCCCCGCCGGTGCGGCACCCGGACTCCAGCTCTTCTACATCCTGGCCTGCTTCCCGCCGTACGAGCCCGAGACGCTGGGGCTGCGGCTGGCCGGGCTCACCTTCGGAACTGTCGCGCTGGTGCTGGGCGAGCTGTTCGTGCTGCCGCACCCGCCGGACCCGTCGTACCGGATCACCCTCGCCCAGGCCCTCGCGACGGCCCGCGACACCATCGCCGGGAGCAACGGCCTCACGCCCAAGGAACTGAGGGAGGCCGGCGCGCGGCTTCGGCTGTCCGGCATCGCGCCCGCACAGCGCCCGGCGGGCCCGGGACGTGCGGCCCGCGGCCAGGCCCAGGCGGGATCCGCCGCCCGCCGGCTGCTCGAACAACTGGCCCATCTGTCCGAGCTCGGCGAACTGCGCGACCTCGTCCGCGGCGGCGCGGGCAGTGGCGCGCACGGCACGGACTCGGCGCTGGGTTCGCTGCTGCCGCGAGTGGTGTCCCTCCTCGACGAGACCGTCACCGCCCTGCACACGGGCCGCACGGTTCCCGGCCCGCAGCGAATGGACGAGGCCATCGACGAGTTCCAGCGGATGCGCACGCGGCAGGCGGCCGGACCCGTCGACGAGGTACCCCCGGCGGACGTGCTGCGCCGGCAGGCGGCCCTGCTGGCGCTCGCCGAGTCGGTGCGCGCCCTGGAGATCTCCGTCCGGGTCGGCCTCGACGGGAGGCGCACCGCGCCCATCGAACCCAGGGAGCTGTTCTGGTACACGCACGCCGCCACTCCCCAGCTGTGGCTACGCCGGATCACCGGCAACATGACGCTGCGCTCGGTGCAGTTCCACAACGCCCTGCGGATCGCGATCGCGTTGGCCGCCGCGCGTCTGGTGGCCGGTTCACTCGATCTGACGCACGGCTTCTGGGTACTGCTCGCGGTGCTCACGTTGAGCCGGACGAGCGTGATCGAGACATGGTCGGCCATCCGCCAGGTCGTCATCGGCAACCTCGTGGGCGCCGTCGCCGCGGGCGCCCTCCTCATCGGCCTGGGCCGGCACACCGAGGCGTACGCCGCGATCCTGGCACCGGCCATGCTGATCGCCTTCGCACTCGGGCCGCTGCTCGGCATCGCCTGGGCCCAGGGACTGTTCACGCTGGTGGTGGCCACGGCGTTCGCCCAGATCGCCCCGGCATCCTGGCGGCTCGCCGAGGCGCGGATCGTGGACGTGGCCACCGGCAGCGCCATCGGCCTGCTGTGCGGGATGCTCGCCTGGCCGGCCGGCGCCCGCGCGGAGGTACGCAGAACCATGGCGGGCCTCCTGCACGAGTGCGGCCCGCTGATCAGGGGCACCGTCGCCATGCTCGCCGCCGTGCCGCCGGGCTCGGTCCCGGCACCACCCACGCTGCCCGCGCTGCACCGGCTGAGGCTGGCCGAGTCCGCCTACGCCCAGTTCCGCAGCGAACCCGGAAGCGACGCACACGTCCGCGCCGACTGGCACGCCGTCCTCATCACCTCCCACCACATTCTGCTCGGCGCCCAGTGGCTGCCACGGTTCGACCTGCCCGCCACCGCCCTGCCACCGGGCGCCGCCGACCGGGCGCAGGCCCGCGCCCGCGCGCTCGCACAGACCACCGACCGGCTCGCCGCCCTGTGCGGCGGCAGACGACCCCGGACATCCGGCACGGCACCGCCGCCCGGGGAGCCGGCCGGGCCGCCGATGCCCGCGCTGGTCGACCTCGACATGTGGCTGCGCAGCCTCGCTGCCCAGCTCACCCGTATCGAGGCCGGGTTGCCCGAGGCGATCCGACGACCGCCACGCGGCACGACGATGGCCGAGACCGGGAGCTCCGGGTCCGGCCCCGCAGGACCGGACGACGCCAGAGGCGCGCCGTGACCGGCCGGAACGTCCGCCACGAGCCACGGGCCCCCACCCCGCGCGGCTGGGTGTGGTGGCTGCCACTGGTCGCCGTGCTCGTCGACGTGGCCGCCGAACTGATCGTCAGGGGCCGCGAACCGGTCAGCTTCATGCTCGTCGCGGTCCCGGCACTGGCCGCCGCGACGCGCGGCCCGCTGGGCACCGCGATGTCGACGTTCGGGTGCCTGGGACTTCAGATGTGGATGGCCGCCCGCCGCCCCGGCCACTTCGACGAACAGCACCACGTCGCCATGTACATCGCCACGACCCTGATCGGCATCGCCAGCGTCGCGCTCGCCGCCCAGCGGGAGCGGACCCGGCAACACCTCATCCGCGCCAACTCCGTCGCCGAGGCCATGCAGCGCACCCTGCTGCGTCCCGTGCCGCCCAGGCTCGGCCCGGTGCGCGCCGCAGGGTTCTACGAGGCCGGTGAGGGCGGCACGCTCGTCGGCGGGGACCTGTACGACGTGTGCGAGACGCCGTTCGGGGTGCGGGCCCTCATCGGCGACGTCCGCGGCAAGGGCTTGGGCGCGGTGCAGACGGTCGCGGCGGTGCTGGGCAGCTTCCGGGTCTCGGCCCACGAGTGGCAGAGCCTGAGCGCCCTGGCCACCCGGCTGGAGCTCAGCATCGCCCGCAACAGCCCGGCCGGCGAGGACGGTGACCCCGAGCTGTTCGTGACCGCGCTGGTGCTGGAGTTCCCGCCGGGCGGCGGCGAGGTCCGCATCGTCGACCGCGGCCACCCCCCGCCCCTGGCGGTCGGCCCGAACGGCGCCCGACGCCTGGCCACAGCGCCCGGACTGCCCCTCGGGCTGGGCGCACTGGCGCCGAACGGCGACGACACGACCGTCCACCCGCTCGAACCCTCGGAGGTGCTCCTCCTGCACACGGACGGAGTGAGCGAGGCACGCGACGCGGACGGCGTCTTCTACCCGGTCCTCGAGCGGCTCGCCGAACGATTCTCCGGGGAGTGCGCACCCGACCCGGAGACGGTCGTGTCGTTCGTACGCACCGACGCGGATCGCTGGTCGACACAGTCCGACAAGGACGACCGGGCCGTCCTCGCCCTCTCCCTGGCGGTCAGCCCCGATACCAAGGCTCGTCGAACGTGATGCCCAGGTGCTGCAGGAGACCTTCCCGCTGCTCGGACGAGGCCAGGACCATGATGTCGTCGCTGAGCTGTGGGCCTTCCTGCACGACGCAGCGGAATTCCCGGGGGTAGCCGTCGCTGCGGAGCGCTTCGACGGCCTCCCTGGCCGCTCCCATGTCGAGGTAGTCGTTCGACTCCTGCTCGACGCCGAAGGAGAGCGGCTTGCCGTTGCATGCGAAGTGCATCGTCCCCAGGCCGCAGTCCTCGTCGTGCGGGTGGTACTTCTCGAAGCGGTAGTCGGAGACGGTGACTTCGCCTCCGGTGAGGGCTGCGGCCTCGTTCAGGAGCCATTCGTAGTGCGCGTCGGCGAAGTCGACGTCGTCGGTGTGGATCGAAACGGCCACGTCGAACGATTCGAGGGCACTGGCGATCTCTTCGCCCGACTCGATGGGCTCGGAGGCGAACTTGGCGAACTCCTCCAGGACCCCTTGGGCCTTCTCTTCGGTGATCATTCCCAGGCCGGTGAGAACTTCGGCAATCCGCACATAGGTCATCGATTGACTGTTCGCCATACGGCCATCCTGCCAGCCGGCCCCATTCCGGCTCGGCGCGGCAGAGTTCATGGCCGCCATGAGCGTGGTCGCCCCGTCAGGGCTGCTCGGTCGGACGGAAGGACTGCGCACCCGAGTTGTCGCAGGGACGCTGCACCAGTTGCACACTGTTCGCCGAACTGCCGGTGCTGCTCAGGCACTTGCCGCTGTGCCGGGCGACGAAGTGATAGCTCCCCGATGCCTCCCGCACGGGGCGCCACTGCTGGTTGCCGCCACCCCCGTAGGACCACAGCTGCAGGGGCGCGTCGTCGGCGGTGGAGACGCCGGCGACATCGACGACCTGCTGGGGATTGCTCCGGATCGCGATGCGTGAATAGCCGCTGTCGGTGGGGCGGAACTGGAACTGCTGGGCCAGGGTCTGGTTGCAGGCGTACTGCTGGATCGCGGTGCCGTTGGCCGTGGCCGCCGCCCTGGCGTCCACGCAGGTGCCGTTCCCCGTGTTGGCCAGGGAGTACCAGGCCGTGTCGGAGATCGGATCGGGGGGTGTGGGAGTGCCGTTCGCGCCGGCGAGCCACTTGAGCCCGTCGATGAGGAAGCGGTTCTGGGTGGCGCTGGCGAACGTGGACGACAGCCGGGTGTTGGTGGAGTAGTCCATGGCGTTGTGGCCGAAGTTGGCGTACAGCATCCGGTACTGGGTGTTGGTCCACAGGATCGGGTAGTAGCCGCTGTACCAGGACTGGTTGGGGTCGGTGCCCAGGGGGAAGCTCGACGGGTCGACGGACGCCAGGATCTTGATGTTCGGGTTGGTGCGCAGGTCGTTGGACCAGCTGTACCACTCACTGACCGACGACGTGAACGTCGTGGGCAGGCCGGTGGTGGACGGGTGCGTGCGGTCCTCGGTGCGCAGCACCGCGGTCGTCGGCCCCCAGGTGTTGGAGCGGAAGTTCCCGCTGCCGAGGAAGCTGTTGTAGTACCAGGGCCACGATCCGGCGTCGGTGGTGAACGCCGAGACGTGGAAGCCCATCCAGCCGCCCCCGGCCCGCACGTACCGCTCGAAGCCGGCCCGCTGGGCCGCGGTGTGCGGCGCGTCGTCGAGGAAGAGGACGACCTGGTAGTCGTTCACGCCTCCGTTCGCGAGCAGATCCCAGTTGGTCGTCGCGGTGTAGGTGAAGTTGTTCTGGGCGGCAGTGCGCGGAAACCACTCGTTGGCTTCCTTCACGAAGTCGATGTGCGCGGCGTCCCAGGTTCCGCTGTAGAAAGCGACGACCTTGAAGGCGGCTGCTTGGGGCGCTGCGGAGGCATCGGGTGCGGCGGGGGTCGGGGCGGCCGTGAGCCCCAGCACGATCGCGAGTCCCGCCAGGAGCCGTGCGGCCAGCCACCTCACGGGTGGCTCACCGGATAGGCCGTGTTGGCGGGGGAGTTGGTGTCAGGCATGTCTTCTCCTGTACCGGTGTCCGAGTGAGGTGCTCGCCCCAGCGGGGTCGGCGTGGGCATGACAGGAAGCCTTATTTCAGTACGTGATTTAAGTGGCGATGGAAATACCCTGTCAAGACTTTGGTATAGGCCAATCCTCCAGGCTCCGCCGAGATCCGGTCACGAAACCCCGCCGACGCGTGGGCATCGGCGGGGTCGCGGTCACGGTCCGGGTGCCTGCGGCAAGGTCTGACGACGTGCCCTGCCGAAAGCGTCAGGCCGTCAGGCCGTCAGGTCGACCAGACCACCCCGCCGTTGTGCACGATGACCACCTTGGCGTCGGCCCGGAGCACCAGTTGCGCGCCCTCGCGGCCCCAGGTCTGGGAGGCCCAGATGGGGCGGTCCTCGGCGTTGTGGATGACGAGGTTGCCGTCCTGCTGGAAGATCGCCCGGTGGTTCGAGCCGAAGGTCATGGACGCCCAGATGGGCTTGCCCTGCTCGTTGTAGACGACGAGATTGCCGTCGGTCTGCATGACCATCCGGATGCGGTTGGTGGTCCAGGCCTGGTTGACCTCCAGGACACTGGTCGCGAAGACGGTCTCGGTGCTCCAGTTCGGCTTCGGGGTCGCCTTGGGCCTGGGCGCGGGCTTCGCCTTGGGTGTCGCCTTGGCTGTGCGGCTCGGGCTGGGCTCCGGTGCGGGCGCGGCGGGCACCGGGGCCGTGACCTTCGGCGGCGCGCTCTTCTTCGTCTTCTTCGGGGACGGACTGGGCTTCTCGGCCACGTAGTCGTCGAGGCCGGCGGGGGCGGAGCTCGGGTTCAGGACGGTGTCGGAGCCCTCTGCGGCCAGCCCCTTGGCGGAGTCGGGGGGCCCGTCGTCCTTCGCGCTCCCGGCCAGGAACAGGGGTATCGCGATCAGCGCGGCGCCGGCGATCGCGGCGCCCGCCAGGATCGGCTTGCGGGGGCGTCCGCTGCCGACGCCGGTTTCGGTCCTGACACCCGGAGGGGTCGTCCCGACGGCCGCGGCGACGGCGMCGCGCTCCTCGGACGCCTCAGTGGTTCCGGCGGCGGCCGCGGGCGCGGACGGGGACGGGGACGGGGTGGCCGTGGTCTCCTCGGCCCCGGTGGTGGCGGASTCCGTCTCGGCGGTGCCGGAGGCGCCCGACGCTGAACCCGTGGTCCCGGACTCCGCCTCTGGGGCCCGGGTTCGGCTCKGCGCCGCCTCGTCCGGTTCGGAGGGCGTGGCCGGTAAACCGGCCTCCCCTACGCGGGCGGCGGCCGCCTCCGCGTTCGCGCCGGGGGTGGGGTGCTGGGGGGACATGCGGTACTCCTCCTCGGTGGCGGAGCTGTCGGTGGCGGGCGGGACCCGCGCAGTGACCGGCTGGACGAACGCCGGGAGGCCCGGCGGGCGTTGGTCGAATGCCGCGCCGGGGTGGGCCTGGTTCGGCCCTGCCCCGGTCGTCGAGGCGTGCATGACCCGCCGCGGTGGCGGCCGCAGGCCGATCCGACGCCCTTCCGAGCTGCGAGGTCTTCCCGTGCGGCCCAACTTAGCCCGTCCCGGGGGCGATCAGTCGTACCACCCGCCTCTACTCTCCCGTCGCTTCGTCCACTCTCGTCTCCCTGCTCCCGGAAAGTCCCCTACCCGGGCAGCAAACGGGCACGCGGACGCCCGATTCGGACCCTGCCTGCCCCGCAACGGGCGGGGCTGGTGTGGCATTGTGTTGACTCCCCGATCTGATCAGTGTCGGCGCGTGCGTACGCCGTCGGCACCCAAGTGTTCGTACTGACCGAAGAGTTCAGGTGGAGATGCGGCCCGGACAATGCCAAGAGGGCGGGCATGACGTCCGGCCCGCGCTGCCCGACGGCTCCGGCCCGACCACCGCCGAGTCATCCGGCGCCGACGACGCCGTGGCCACCGACACCCCCGAGATACCCGAGGCCGTGCAGGCAGCCGCCCGCCGGGCCCCCGGTCACTGGATCGGCGTGGTGGACCCGGAGTGGACCCACGAGCGGACGCCGCCGGAATGGGCGGTGCTGGGGGAGTGGCAGTCGGACGAGAGCGGGGCGGTGGGCGACTACCGCCCCAACCCGGCGTACCGGCCCTCGGCTCGGGTGCTCGGCTGGCCGGAGCCCACGGACCCGGTGGACGCGGCGGCGCAGCGGGCCGCCACCGGCTACGGCTCGGTGGACGAGGCGTTGGCGGCGCTCGCGGAAGCGGAGATCACGGTGGTGCTCGGACCGGACGGTGGGCCGCTCACGGCTGCCGGCCTGGACGGGGCGCCCGTGGTGCTGTTGTTCACCTCCCCGGCCCACGAGTTCATGTCCGAGGCACTTCGACATGACACCGTTCCGGCACGGGAGCTGGCCCGTTCACTGCGTGGCTCGGGCACCCGGCTGATGGTCAACGCCGGCGCCGCGGCCCCCTTGCTCGTCCCGGCGGACGGACTCCCCGATCCCGTAGGCGAACCGGGAGCCGAGCAGGCACCCGTGGCCCGCTCCGAGGACCGGACCCACAGCCCTTCTGAACCCTGGCCCCACACAACAGGGAGGACGCCGTGACGCGTTCGGTCCAGCACAACCCCACCTCCCCGAGGGCGGAGTCCGGTTCCGGCGGCGAGGAGACAGCCGCCACCGCTGCCGCCGTCGCCGAGCCCCAGCCCGAGGTCGAGGTCGAGCCGAGCGAGGCGAAGACCGGGGCTCAGGCCACCGGGGCTGAGGAAACAGCCGCCGAGGCCGAAGCCGCCACGGTGAGCCGGACCACCACCGGCCCCGAAGCCGAGACCGGTCCCGAAGCCGAGACCGGTCCCGAAGCCGAGACCGGTCCCGAAGCCGAGACCGGTCCCGAAGTCGGCGCGGCCCCCCGCGGGCGGTCCGAGTCCGAATCCGCGTCCGAGGCCGAAGCCGAAGCCGACCCCGGTGCCGCCGCGGCGGCCAAGAGTCGGCTCCCCGCACTCGTGCGGACCATGACCGCGACCGCCATCGACCGGCCCGAGCAGCAGACCCGTCACGTGGGGCGGCCGGGCAAAGCGGTGCTGGCCGGGGCGGCCGTCGCCGGGGCGCTGCTCGTGTCGGTGCCGTTCCTCGTCCTCACCGGGGGCGACGACAAGGACTCCAAGGTGGCGCCGGCGGGCGGAACCGTCCTCGGTGGCGGAGAGAAGGAGGCTCCGGGCGACTTCGTGGTGACCAAACCCGACACCGGCGCCCCGGCCGACGGCGAGGAGAACTCCGCCAAGCCCGACAAGCCGGTGCAGAAAGCACCCGGGGGCAGCACGGCGCAGAACCCGGGCAAGGCCACGCCGAAGCAGGACGCAGGCCAGAAGGACGAGCCCAAGACCGACGCGGGCAAGCAGGAGCAGCCGGCGAAGTCGACCGGTGACAAGGCGTCCGGTGGCGGCCGGCCCGCGAACTCCGGTTCGGGCGTGACGTTCAGTGCCCCGGTCTCCATCCGCAGCCATCTCTCCGGCCGCTGCGTCGACGTACCGAACGCCGACTTCACCGACGGCAAGAAGCTGATCGTCTGGGACTGCAACAACGGCGCGGCGCAGAAATGGCGGTTCGCCTCCGACGGCACCATCCGCATCAACGGCATGTGCCTGGACGTCGCCAACGCGAACTTCAATGACGGCACGCCCATCCAGATCGCCTGGTGCAGCGGCAACATCGCCCAGAAGTTCGTCGTGAACGAAGCCCACGACCTCGTCAACACCGTTGTCGGCAAGTGCGTCGACATCAAGGACAACAACACGGGCAACGGGGCCGCGCTGCAACTGTGGACCTGCGCCGGCACCGACAACCAGAAGTGGAGCGTCTGACCGGACGCCGGAGGTCAGACGCCTTCAGGCCGAGAGCATCGCTCCCGGCAACCGTCCGCCCCGGCAGCGGGGCATGATGGCACCGTCGGCTCGCCGACACCACGCGCCCCCGACGCCCCGGGGGCGCCCGCTGAAAACGCCCCCCAGCAAGGAGGTTGGTGCGTGTCGCGCCAGGTACTCACGGTCGGTCCGGGGGACCGGGACCGCTACCGGACGATCGGTGAGGCACTCTCGGCTGCCCGTACCGGCGCGCTCATCAGCGTCCGGCCCGGGACATACGCCGAGAACCTGGTGATCCACACTCGGGTCACCCTCACCGCCGCCGAGGGCCGGGGCACGGTCGAGATCCGGCCACGTACGGGCAGCGTGCTCGCGCTGCGCGCCGACGCCGTGATGCTCTCCGAGCTGACCCTGCGCGGCGGCGACGCCGAACTGCCCGCCGTGGACGTGCGACGCGGGCAGGCCGCGCTCGACGGCTGCGAGATCGTCGGCGCCGCCTGGACCGCGATGCTGGCCGGAGGCACCGGCTCCCTGGCGCTGCGGGACTGCCGGGTGAGCAATCCGCAGGGCGCGGGCATCGTGGTCACCTCCACCACGCCCACCACCGTGGAGTCCTGCACCCTTGAGCACCTGGGCACCAGCGGCCTGGTCCTCGCCGAACAGGGCGAGGCCCGCCTGCGCGGCTGCACGGTGCGCGCCGCCCGCGGCAACGGCCTGCTCGCCAACGGCGACGCCACCGGCAGCGTCGAGGACTGCGACATCTCCTCCACCGACAAGCCCTCCATCGCCCTGGAGCAGAACTGCTCCCTGACGGTGATCCGCACCGTGGTGCACGACACCAGCACCGGCGTGCATCTGAGCAGCTCGGGCCGTACGACGCTGGAGGACGTCCGCGTCACGGGCGCCTCCGGGAACGGGATCGCGCTGGCCGCAGGCACCGACCCGGTGCTGCGCCGCTGCCGCGTCTCGCGTACCCGAGGCCACGGCGTGCTGGTCACCGACCGGGCGCGCGGCACCTTCGAGGACTGCTGGGTGGACGGCGCGCAGGGCGCGGCGCTGCGCGTCGCCGGGGCCGCCTCCCCGGCGCTGACCGGCCTGACGGTCCGCGACTGCGAACAGACGGGGCTGCTCCTGGAGGAGGACTCGGCGCCCGAGCTGGACCGCCTGGAGGTGATCGGCGGCTCGCCCGCCATCGCCGTGCGCGCGGGCGCCAACCCGCTGCTGCGCCGGGCCCGACTGGTGGAGCCGGCCGGCGACGGCATCGCGGTCGGCAAGGACGCCCGCGGCCGCGCCGAGGACTGCGAGATCGTCCGGCCGAAGGGCGCGGGCGTACGCGCCGGCTCCGGCAGCACCCTCTACCTCGCCGGCGGCGGGGTTTCCGACACCGCCACCAACGGCCTGGTCGTGGACGACGGCGGCAACGTCACCGTCCGCGACTTCCGCATCGAGATATCCGGCGAGGAAGGCGTGCTGGTCGAGGCGGGCGGCGAGCTGACCGCCAACCGCACCACGGTGCACGCCGCCCAGGGCCACGGCTTCCTGCTCCGCGAGGGCGCGCTAGCCTCGCTCAGCGGCTGCGAGGTCTCCGGCGGCGCCCAGGACGGCTTCCGCGTGGAGTCCACCGCGCCCGTCTCGCTCGTGAACTGCCTCGCCCGGGAGAACGAGGGAGGCGGCCTGGTGCAGACCGCGCCCGGCGAACGGCTCGCCGTGGACGGCCTCAAGAGCACCGGCAACGGCAAGCGGGACGCCTGGGGCACCGGCAGCGCCGAGAACACCGACCCGGCCGGATCCGGCGCCGCGGACGCGCCCCCGCCGGACCGCGAGGACGGCCCGCTCGGCGCCCTCAACGCGCTGATCGGCCTGGAGAACGTCAAGCAGCAGGTGCGCACCCTGGTCAACCTGACCCAGCTCGCCCAGCGCCGCGAACAACTCGGCATGTCCGCCCCGCCGATGAGCCGTCACCTGATCTTCGCCGGACCTCCCGGCACCGGTAAGACGACCGTCGCCCGCCTCTACGGGGCGATCCTCGCCGAACTGGGCTCCCTGCGCAGCGGGCACCTCGWCGAGGTGTCCCGAGCCGACCTGGTCGCACAGGTCGTCGGCGGCACCGCCATCAAGACCACGGAGACCTTCGAACGGGCCCTCGGCGGCGTGCTGTTCGTCGACGAGGCGTACACGCTCACCGCGGACAGCGGCCACGGCGGCGCCGACTTCGGCCGCGAGGCGGTGGACACCCTGCTGAAGCTGATGGAGGACCACCGCGACGACGTGGTCGTGGTCGCGGCCGGCTACTCCCGCGAGATGGAGTCCTTCCTCGGCTCCAACCCCGGCCTCGCCTCCCGCTTCTCCCGGACCGTCGAGTTCGAGAACTACTCCGTGCCCGAACTGGTCGCCATCATGGAGAACATGTGCGCCCAGCACCAGTACGAACTGGGCGAGGGCACCGCGGAGGCACTGGCCGCGCACTTCGAGTCGATGCCCAGGGACGCCGGGTTCGGCAACGGCCGTGCCGCGCGCGGGGTGTTCGAGGAGATGGTGGACCGGCAGGCGGTCCGCCTCGCCTCCCTGCCCCAGGTCGGCGAGCACGATCTACGGCTGCTGCTGCCGGACGACGTCTCCGCCACCGCCGCGAAGGCCGCCGAGTCCGTCGTACCGGACGACGACCCGCTGACCCGCCTCGGCGACATGATCGGCCTGGCCGAGGTGAAGCGCGACGTCGCGGACCTGGTCAACCTCATCACCACCGCCCGCCACCGGGCCGCCGCCGGGCTGCCGGTGCCCTCGCTCAGCCACCACCTGGTCTTCACCGGCCCGCCCGGTACGGGTAAGACCACCGTCGCCCGCCTCTACGGCGAGATCCTGACCCAGCTCGGCATCCTGCAACGGGGCCAGTTGGTGGAGGCGGCCCGCGCCGACCTGGTCGGCCGCTACATCGGTCACACCGCCCAGCTCACCCGCGAGGTCTTCGAACGGGCCCGTGGCGGCGTGCTGTTCATCGACGAGGCCTACACCCTCACCCCGCAAGGTGGCGGCGCCGACTTCGGCCAGGAGGCGGTGGACACCCTGCTGAAGCTGATGGAGGACCACCGCGACGAGGTGGTCGTCATCGTCGCCGGGTACACCGACGAGATGGAGCGCTTCCTCGCCTCCAACCCGGGTCTGTCCTCCCGCTTCCCGCGCCGGATCTCCTTCGCCGACTACTCCTCCGAGGAACTGGTCACCATCGTGCGCGCACAGGCCTCGAGCATGGGCTACGAGTGCGGACCCGGCACCGGCCCGGTGCTCAAGGCGTACTTCGACGCGCTGCCCCGGGACCGCTCGTTCGGCAACGCCCGGCTGGCCCGGCAGGTCGTCGAGTCGATGGTCACCCGCCAGGCGGGCCGGCTCAGTTCGCTGGCCGCGCCCACGCTGGACGACCTGCGCATCCTCATTCCCGAGGACGTCACGGCGGCTCCGAAGGGGGTCGGACTGTGACGGCGTACGCCCGAGGGGCCGTACGTCTGCTGTCCGGCGCCGGTCTCGCCGCCGCCCTGCTGCTGCCCACGGCCGTGCCGGCTCATACGGCCGACGGTGCGAAGGGCCAGGAGCTTCCCGCGATGCCCTCCGCGCTCGATCCGGACGCGGAGGAGGCGGACTGCACCGCCGCGTCCCGCGAGACAGCGAAGAAGCAGGACTGGTCACGCCAGCGCCTCGACCTGGACCGGCTGCGGGGGCACGGCACCGGCGAGGGCGTGACCGTCGCCCTGATCGACACCGGTGTCGACCCTGACGCCTAC
This sequence comes from Streptomyces sp. UW30, assembly GCF_008042075.1. GTDB lineage: Bacteria > Actinomycetota > Actinomycetes > Streptomycetales > Streptomycetaceae > Streptomyces. Next base: position 37,010 of record NZ_RDBN01000013.1, read on the forward strand.
GGCCTCGACGGCCGGGTCACCGCCGGCGGTAGCGCCGCCGAGGACTGCGTCGGGCACGGCACCTTCCTGGCCGGGCTGATCGCCGGGACCGGCGGGGACAGCGCGCGCCTCGCCGGAGTCGCCCCGGGCGCAAGGATCCTGGCCCTGCGCGGCACCGACACGCGCGGTGAGGCAAGCGCCGCGCTGGTCGCGGAGGCGGTACGCGAGGCCACCGACGCCGAGGCCGACGTGATCGCGGTCACCGTGGCCCTGCCCCGCCGGGACACGGCACTGACCCGCGCGGTCGCCGAGGCCCGCCGCGCGGGTGCCGTCGTGATCGCCGCGGCCACCCCGGACCCGCCGTCCCGGGGCACCGACGAGATCCCGTCCCGCGTGTACTGGCCGGCCGGTGAACCCGGCGTCCTCTCGGTCGCCGACATGCTTCCCGGCGGCGTCCGCCCGGACAGCGCCCTGCCCACCACGGGCATCGACCTGGCCGCCCCGGGGGCCGGGGTGGTCTCCGGAGGCCCGCGCGGTGACGGCCACTACCTCGGCGCCGGCGCGTCGGTGGCCGCCGCCTACGCTGCCGGGGCCGCCGCGGTCGTCCGCGCCGCCCACCCCGCCGATTCGCCCGACGCCGTCACGCACCGCCTGACCGCGACCGCCTACCCCGCCGACATCCCCCAACTCGACGCCTATGCCGCCGTGACCACGGTCCTCGGCGACTCGGGCGCACCGGTCGGGGGCGAGCGTGCCGCACAACCCGTGTCCGTCCGGGACACCTCCTCCGCCGACCGCGCGACGGGCCGCGCCACCCTCTTCGTCATCCTCGGCTCCGCCGCCGTACTCACCGTCCTGTGGGCCGCGTTCACCCTTCCCCGGGCCCGCGCTCGGGGCTGGCGCCCGGCAGGGGCGGGCGGATCGAGCGAGGACTGAGCCGAGCCCCGGGGCACGGCCGCGTGCTCGGTACGACCGGCTGTCCCTGAGGGCCAGGCCCCTCCCGGCTTCCGACGGCTGCCCACCCGGCTCCCGCGGCCCCTCCCGAAAAGCCGACGGCGGGGGCCGTCCCGGATGACCCCCGCCGCCTACCTCACCGTCTCGTCCGCTCAGTCCTCCTGTCCGTGGCTCGACTCCACGAGCGCCGTCTGCATCAACCGTGACCGGCGGCGGGCGATGTGCTGGGCCCGGCCGGGCGGGAGGTTGAGGGGCTTCGCGTTGCCGAAGAGGCGGCCTTCGGTGGGCGGGCAGGAGAGCAGGACGGCGGGGTTGTTCGCTTCGTCCAGGCGGCGGATGAGGGAGTCGCTCAGGCCGCGTCCCGCGCCCATGGCGCTGCGGGCGATGATCAGATGCAGGCCCATCTCGTAGCCGAGGGTCAGGTGCTCGAAGAGCGGCTCGAAGGGGCTCTGGAAGGAGTTGCCGGCGACCATGTCGTAGTCGTCGACGAGGATGAACAGGCGCGGCCCTGTCCACCAGTCGCACTTGCGCATGCGGGCGGGGGCGATGTCCGCGCCCGGCACGCGGGTCTTGAGCGCGCGGGCCGCGCCGTCGATGGTCTCCGTGAGGTTGTCCAGGGAGATCACGTGCCCGATGCGGTACTCCTCCGGGATGGCGTCCACCAGCGTGCGCCGGTAGTCCACCGCGATGATCTTCGCCTCGTTCGGGGCGTAGCGGGCGGTGATGCCCTCGGTGATGCGGCGCAGCAGGTTGGTCTTGCCGCTCTCCGTGTCGCCGACCACGATCAGGTGCGGGGTGCGGCTGAAGTCGTGCCAGACCGGCTCCAGCGCGTCCTGGTCGATGCCGAGCGGGAGCCGCATACCGCCGCCCTCGGTCGGCTCGGGCGCGGGGAGTTCGGCGAGCGGCAGCCGGTGCGGCAGCATCCGGACCTGCGGGGCGGCCGGCCCGGACCAGTGCCTGGCGATCTCCGCGACCAGGTGGGCGACACCGTCGCCGAGGTCGTCGAGGGAGCCGCTGCCGTCCAGGCGGGGCAGCCCGGCGAGGAAGTGCATCTTGCTGTCGGCGGTGATGCCCCGGCCGCCGCTGCGCGGCACCGAGCGAGCCTTGCGGGTGTCGATCTCGGAGTCCATCGGGTCGCCCATCCGCAACTCCAGGCGGGTCGCGGCCTGGTCGCGGACCTGCGCGGACAACTCCACCCAGCGGGTGGTGGTGATCAGCAGATGGATGCCGTAGTTGAGGCCGCGGGCGGCGAGTTCATTGAACTTCGGGACCAGCTCGTCGTAGTCCTGACGGACCGTGGACCAGCCGTCGATCACCATGAACACATCGCCGAACGGCTCGTCGGGGAACTCCCCGGCGGCCCGGCGACGGCGGTAGGACTGCATGGAGTCGAGGGTGTGGTCGACGAAGAACTGCTCGCGCCGGGCGAGCAGCGTCATCACCTCGGCGACGGCCCGGTGCACCCGCTCCGGGTTGAGCCGCGCCGCGACACCGCCGACATGGGGGAGCCCGGCGAGCTGGGAGAGGCCGCCGCCGCCGAAGTCGAGGCAGAAGAACTGGATCTCGGCGGGCGTGTGGGTGAGGGCGAGGCCGGCGATCAGGGTGCGGGCGAGGGTGGACTTGCCGCTCTGTGAGCCGCCCGCGATGGCGACGTGGCCGCCGGCCCCCGAGAGGTCCACGATCAGCGGGTCGCGGCGCTGGTCGAAGGGCTTGTCCACCAGGCCGACCGGGACCCGCAACTTGCCGTTGCCGGACCAGCCGGCGGCGGTGAGGCCGCGCTCGGGGTCGGGGGCGATGCCGGGCAGCAGGGCGTCCAGCGGGGACGGCTCGTCCAGCGGGGGCAGCCACACCTGGTGGGCGGCGGGGCCCGAGTCGCGCAGCCGGTCGAGGGCCACGTCGAGCAGGGTCTCCTCGTCGCCGGTCTCCTCGGCCTCCGGCTCCGGCTCCGGCGCGGCTTCGAGCGTGCGCGGCACGACCCAGCCGCTGGTCCACGGCACCACCTGACTGGCCACCCGGGCCTGTACGACCGCGCCGGTCCGGCGCCGGTACGTACCGGAGGAGTAGGCGGCGCGGAACCGCGTCAGGGCCTCCACGCCGGACTTCAGATAGCCGCTGCCGGGCTGGGCCGGCAGTTCGTAGGCGTCCGGCACGCCGAGCACGCCACGGCTCTCCATGGCGGAGAAGGTGCGCAGGCCGACGCGGTAGGACAGGTGGCTCTCCAGCTGGTGCATGCGGCCCTCGTCCAGGCGCTGCGAGGCCAGCAGCAGGTGCACACCGAGGGAGCGGCCGAGGCGGCCGATCATCACGAACAGGTCCATGAACTCCCGGTGCGTCGCAAGGAGTTCGCTGAACTCGTCGACCACCACGAAGAGGCTGGGCAGCGGCCTGAGGTCCGCCCCGCCGGCGCGGGCCCGCTCGTACTCCAGGGCGGAGGTGTAGTTGCCGGCGGCGCGCAGCAGTTCCTGGCGGCGGATGAGTTCGCCGTGCAGGGCGTCCTGCATGCGTTCCACCAGGGCCACCTCGTCGGCGAGGTTGGTGATGACGGCTGAGGTGTGCGGCAGCTCCTCCAGGCCGAGGAAGGTGGCGCCGCCCTTGAAGTCGACCAGGACGAAGTTGAGGGTTTCGGAGGAGTTGGTCAGCGCGAGGCCCAGGACGAGGGTGCGCAGGAGTTCGCTCTTGCCGGAGCCGGTGGCGCCGATGAGCATGCCGTGCGGGCCCATGCCGCCCTGCGCGGACTCCTTGATGTCCAGCTCCACCGGGCGGCCGTCCACGCCGACCGCGATCGGCACCCGGAGCCGCGCGGATCCGGTCTGCCGGGCGAAGAGGGCCTTCGGGTCGTGCCGGTGCAGATCGGGAATGCCGAGCAGGGTGGTCAGCTCCACGTCGGCGTCCAGCGGCTGCGCGATGTCGCTGCCCAGGCTGATCCGGCGGGAGGCGAGCAGCCGGGCCAGCGCCTCGGCGCCGAGCGGGCCGAGCCGGTCGGGCCGGCCGAGCGGCACCGAACGCTCCTTGCGGCTGCGGTCGGTGCGCACCAGGTTCACCAGGTCCGGCCCGACGGTCAGCCGCAGCGTGTTGCGGCCGGGCCGCCAGCGCAGCGCCCCGGAGACGTCCAGGACCACGGCGTTGCGGTAGCCGTGCCCCTCCCAGCGGTGGCCCTCGGGGACGGTGATGCCGTCGAGGACGACGACCGTGTAGGGCTCGTCACGGCCCGGGCGGGCGTCCGGATCGAAGCCGGGGCGTTCGGCGAACTCGGCGCCGAGCAGATCGTCCAGCTCGGTGAGGTCGGCGGTGATCCGGCGGACCTGGCCGGCGCCGTCCTCCTCGTGCGGGTGCAGCGCGTGCGGGAGCCACTTGACCCACTCCCAGTCGGCCCGCCGCTCGTCGCTGACGCACAGCGCGATCCACAGCTCCTCGGGGGCGTGGAACACCGCGAGCTGGCCGAGTGCGGCGCGCACCAGGGCGCGTACGGCGTCGGTGGCGTCGGGCTCCGACGTGGCGCCGGACGCTTCGCCGGAGGTCTCCTCGGGCCGCACCATGACCCGTGCGGAGGAGCGCAGATAGAGGCCGAGGGGCTGTTCGGGGATGGTGGAGTAGGCGCGGATGAAGCGGCGCAGGGCGTGTGCGCAGAGCGGTTCGAGGTCTTCCACCGGGCGGGTGGAGACGGGGTTCAGGGTGAGCGCGAGCTGCTGTTCACCGACCGCGAGCCGGACCTCGCCGAAGTCCTCGTCGGCCGGACGGCGCTCCCACAGCCGTGTGGTGCGGGCCAGCGAACGCAGTGACGAGGGCTCCGGGTGGCGCCAGGCGAGCGCCCGCTGCTGCTCCACGATGGTGGCCCGGACCCGCTTGCGGGTCTGCGCCAGATAGCGGAGGTAGTCGCGGCGCTCGCCCTTCAGGCGCTGCTTGCGCTCGCTGGAGCGGCGCATCAGCTGGCCCAGCAGCATCGCGCCGGCGGACAGCGCCATGACGCCCAGCGCCAGATAGATGAAGACTCCGTTGCCGCCGCCCGGGCGCAGGAACATCAGCATCATCGACACCGACATCAGCGCCATCGGCAGATAGGTCCATATCGCCGAGGTGTCGGGGACCGTCTCGGCCAGGACCGGTGGCTCCTGGAGGGTCAATTGCCCTTCGGGCATCTCGGGGCCGCGCCTGCGGGCCGGCCGGCGAAACAGCACCACACTCAAGGAACAGAACCTCCGGTTTCACTGGCTTTCCGGCCCGCGCCGAATACCGGCACACTCCCGCTAGCGGGAAAGACCGCACCGCGCTCATTTTCCGGGGACCCGGGTACGCGGTGAACGCCGGATGAATGTTGTGGGCAAAGAGCAGGGAACTCTCAACTCCCCCACCATTCAACTGCATACCGGACAAGGAGCCCGGTCCCCAGCACGATCCGGCGAGCGTAGGCAGTAGTCTGCATTCACGTAACGCGACCTGTCCACGCGGGAGGGGTGGTTGCCGGGTGCGCGGACACAATTCCCCTGTCCGACCCTCCTGTTCTGGCCCGTGCGAACCTTCCGTACTCTTCGCACTGCCCCTCTCGCGGGCGAAGTCCTCCTGCCAAACCCTCCAAGGAAGACGAGAGTTCAGCTGATGACCGACAGCGCGGTGGCCGAACTGTGCCGCCTGACCGTACGTGCGCCGAGCGTCTCCGTCGATCTGGCCGTGCCCGCCGACGTTCCGGTCGCCGATCTGCTGCCCACGCTGCTGCGCTATGTCGGCGAGGAGGCCGAGGAAGCCGGACTCGACCATGCCGGCTGGGTGCTGCAGCGGCTCGGCGACGCCCCGCTCGACGAGGAGACCACCCTCGCGCGGGCCGGGCTCGCCGACGGGGACGTGCTCTATCTGCGTCCGCACACCGAGGCGCTGCCCGAGGCACGGCTCGACGACCTGGTCGACGGGATAGCCGACACCGCCGCCCGACGGCTGCACACCTGGCACCCCGAGGCGGCCCGCGGGCTGCTGGTGGGCACCACCGTGGCGACCGTGGTGGCCGCCCTGGTCCTGGTGTTCCGGCCCGGGGTGACCGGCTCCGGCTCCTTGAAGGCCGCCTGCGCGGCCGTGGCGGGACTGCTGCTGCTCGCGGGCGCGGGCACCGCCAGCCGCGCGGTCGGCGACCGTCTCTCGGCGACCGCGCTCGGCCTGCTGGTCGCGCCCTGCCTGGCGCTGGCCGGCTGGGTGCTGCCCGGCGGTGATCTGACCGGCCCGGACGCGGCGCAGGTCGCGGGTGCGCGACTGCTCGCCGCGGGTGCGGCAGGTGCGGGCGGCGCGGTCCTCGCGCTGGCCGCCACCGCGGTCGGCGCCCCGGCCCTGCTGGGCACCGCGGTCGTGTCGGTGGCCATCGCGATCTCCGGGGCCCTGATCGGGTACTCGGACCTGGACGTGCAGGCCGCGGTGGCCCTGGTGGCGACGGTGGTCACGCTCGCGGCCGGGACCGTGGCGCCGTTCGCCTTCAAGCTGGCCGGGATGCGGATGCCCGCCCTGCCCTCCTCCGCCAGCCAGCTCCAGGAGGGCATCGAGCCCTACGCGGGCGACGAGGTCGCCGAGCGCACCGAGCTCGCCGGACGCTGGGTCACCGCGCTCTTCGCCGTCACCGGCATCATCGCCGCGGCCGCCCTGGCCGTCCTCACCCACCACCCGGACCTGCCCGAGGTACTGACCTCGGTCGCACTGAGCCTGCTGCTGCTCCTGCACTCCCGCGGCCTGGTCCACATCGGGCAGCGGCTGACCCTGGCGGTGCCCGGCATCTGGGGGCTGCTGCTGCTCGCGCGGGCCTGGGCCGTGGACAGCGACGGCGACGGGCGACTGGTGGTCTTCGCGGTGCTGCTCGGCGCCGCGGCCGCCCTGGTCATCGCCGCCTGGACGGTGCCCGGCCGCCGGATGCTGCCGTACTGGGGCCGTGCCGCGGAGATCGCGCACACCGGCCTCGCGGTGGCGCTGCTGCCGCTGAGCCTGTGGGTGGCGGGACTCTTCGGCTGGCTGCGCGGCCTGTTCGGCTGAGCACACCCGCACTGCGGCAAGAGAACGAGTAGGAGAGGCCGTGCAGTCCAAACGCGACCAGGTACACGCCCACAGTTTCATGATGGGCAGGCTCAGTTCGGGCCTGCTGATGGCCGACCCGGACGCCCCGGAGAGCCCCCTCGGGCGCACCACCCGCGGCGTGGCCTTCGGCATGCTGGTCACCGTCCTGATCGGCGCGGGCGCCACCGTCTACGGCCTGCTGCGCCCCGGCGGCAACGACGCCTGGCGCGACGGCGAGCACCTGGTGGTCAACCGCGACACCGGCGCCCGCTACCTGTGGACCGGCACCGACGGGGCACTGCACCCCGTGCGCAACTACGCCTCGGCGCGGCTGATCGGCGGCTCCGACCTGGAGACCGTCGACGTCGGCACCGCTTCGCTGCGGGACGTCCCCGTGGGCGCCCCGGCCGGCATCCCCGGCGTCCCCGACACCGTGCCCGAGCCCGGCCAACTCGACTCCGGCGCCTGGCACATGTGCGTCACCGGTCCTGACGGGGCGCTGCCGGACACCTCCGGTGCCGTGGCGAGCACCGGCGTGGAGGAGCCGGGGGCGACCACCGTGGTGGCCGGGTCGCCGCTGGACTCCCGCGGCATCGACGGCGACCGCGCGATGCTGGTGCGCGGGCCGGACCGTACCGAGTACCTGGTGTGGCGGGGCAGCAGGCTGGCGCTGGACCGCGAGTCCGACGCCCGTAACGCCCTCGGCTACGGCTCCGAGCAGCCGATGCCGGTCTCGGCGGCCTTCCTCGACGCGCTGGCGCCCGGCCCCGTCCTGAAGCCGCCCGCGGTGCCGGGGCGCGGTGAGGACGGCCCTGTGCTCGGCGGTGAGGCCAGCCGGATCGGCCAGCTGTTCAAGGTCAGCGTCCCCGGTGGCGACAGTACGTACCACCTGCTGACCGAGGACGGCCTGGTGCCGCTGACCCGGCTCGGCGCCGCCCTGGTGCTGGGCGACCCGGCCACCCAGAAGGACGCCTACGAGGGGCGCTCGCCCGAGGTGCGCACAGTCGGCGCCGACGCGCTGCGCGAGCACCGCGCCGCGGACCAGGACCCCACCGCGTCCGAGGAGTTGCCGGACGCGCCCCCCGTCCCGCAGTCCGCGCCACGCGGTACCGCGCTCTGCGCGCAGGTGGACGGGGACGACGGCGGCGTCCGGATCAGGTCGGTGCTGGTGCCGCTGACCCGGCTCGCCCCGGTCGCGGTGTCGCAGGGCACCGCCCAGCCGGTGCAGCCGGCCTGCGTCCCGACCGACGCCACCGTGGTCCGCCCCGGCCGGGGCGCCCTGGTCCGGGCCCTGCACGCCAGCGGCGCCGCTCACGCCGGGACGACCTATCTGGTGGCGGAGAACGGCGTGAAGTACCGCGTCTCCAGCAAGAACTCGCTGGCCGCCCTCGGGTACGGGGCCGCGGACATCGGCTCGGTCCCGGCGCCGCTGCTCGCGGCTCTGCCGACCGGCGCGGACCTCGACCCGGCCGCCGCCGCGGGCGCCGCGGAGCCCAAGGTGACGGCTCCGAGTTGCGACGCCGCCGAAGAGCGGGAGCAGGGCGAGCAGAGCGCCGGACCGGACAAGGCGGACACCGCGCGCTGATCATGGCAAGCGGTGCATTAGCCGCCGATGAAAAGGAAAAGGGCGCGGCAACAGAGAATTTTGGCCAAACTCGGTGCCGATGATGTGAACTCCCCGGAGCCATCACGGCATCGAGTCCGCGGAGAACCTCAAACAAAGCTCAGATATTTCGGCCGGCCGTGCCCGCGGAATCCCGTGGAAGCGCTCTCAATGCCGGGATACGGCGCTCCCTCATGCCCGTATCCCATCTGGGCGTGCCCGCTTTCTGCCCGCATCGCGTCACCCGGTGGACGGTGCGCCTCCGCCCGCCCGGCACCGACCGGGGAGGCTTGTTCATTTCCGTGAAACCCCGGCACAACTCCCTTGCCACGCAAGAATTCTGAGGTGAGCTGACCGAAGCTCAAATCTTTCCCTGATCGCGTTGCGCGCAACGCCGGCTTCTCTTTAGCCTCAGCGAGCAACGTACGACGAGACAGGCCTGAACGAAGGGAGCGCGACATGGCGGACAGCGCCGCGAGGAAAGCGGACTATGCCAAGGGCTTGGGAGGTGTCTCCTCCCTGGAGTCGGCCCGCAGCCAGGTCGAGAAGATCCAGAACAACGTCGCGGAGATCGCGGCGCGTTCGGGCGTCGGCGGCGACGAGGGCCAGGCCCTGCTGAAGCTCTTCCGCAGCTGGAACGCCGAGGCGCAGAAGGTCGTCATCCAGATCAGCAAGATGGTCGACGCGCTCCAGGAGAACGTGACCTCCGCCAACCGCCTGGCGCAGGAGAACCAGGACCTCACCGAGGTCCTCAACAGCAAGACCAGCCAGGGCGTCTTCGAAGCGCTGAGCTGACCCGACCGGCAGCACCGGCCCCGTCACGGCGAGGCCGGACCCCCTGAGCTTCCCGGGCCGGCGCCCGGCCGTACGAGAGGAGACGTCATGGCCGACGGCATCATCGACGTGCAGTACCCCGTGGTCCGCAACGCCATCGAGGAACTGATGGCCCAGACCCAGCAGATCATCACCACCCTCAACAACCTGGAGGACGAGCTGAAGCCGCTCGTCAACTCCTGGGAGGGATCGGACCAGGAGACGTACCGTCAGGTCCAGGCCGAGTGGGACCAGGCCACCAAGAACATGGCCCAGCTCCTCGGCGACAACGGCGAGCTGATCCAGCAGATCCACGACAACCACTCCCGCGACGAGCGCAAGAGCGCCGACAACTGGGGCGGTGTGCGGGCCCGCTAGGGCCTGAACCCAGAAGAGTCCCGGGAGGCCGTGCCGGGCGTCGCGCAGCCGGCGGGAATTTCCGGACCGGCCGGTGCGCCCCGGCGGCACGCGTGGCGCCCGGCACGGCCGTCGTCCGTGCACGGGGCGCCCGCCGGGCCCCCGAAACCCCGTCCGGCACCAAGCGGCAGGAGAGCGTCCCATGGCCGGTGAGAAGGCCGACGTCAAGCATTTCGACCTCAAGCAGATGGAGTACTTCCGGGACAACGAGGTACAGCCCGTCTACACCGCCGCGAAGAAGCACAAGGAGGAGGGCGACGGGTCCCACATCCGCCCGCTCGGCCACCTCATCGACGGGCACACCACGCCCGACAACCTCGCCCAGGACAAGCAGCTCCTGCGCATCGGCAGGATGGTCACCGAACCCCTGGTCTCGGGACCGAAGCTGATCGAGGACATCCGCACCGCGGCAACGGCCATCGACAAGCTGCTCGGTGACCAGATGGACCTCTTCAAGGAGTTGAAGGAGGCCCTCACCGAGACCATCGAAGAGGCCAACAAGACCAAGGACAAGAACCTCGACGCGATCGACGCGCAGACACTGCTCCAGACCTTCGACGAGGTCGACACCCTGACCGCCGGCGGCACCGGCGATCCGGACGACGAGTCCTGACCAACCGAACAGAAAGGGCGCCAGGTGGCCGATCGGTACGATCCCAACTCCGTCGCCAACCTCGACAAGTTCGACAACGCCGGCGATCCGTCGGGCGACACCTGGGCCACCCTGGTCACCCACATCACCGGCTATCCGGTGCCAGACCGAAACACCGTCTTCGACACGCTGCGCTCCGAACACGGCGGCAAGCTGTTCCGGATGGACATCCCCGAACGCAGCCTCTCCCTGCTCGTCAAGGACTCCGGGTTCCTGAGGAACAAGGGCGAGGACTACGACATCTGGTTCTTCGACAGCGGCAAGAAGCGGTCGATCATGCAGGCCCGGATCGTCTTCGAGGGCCGCGTGAAGGACGGCGAAGAGATCATCTTCGCCGGTCCGGGCTCGGACAACGTCCATGACGCACAGGTCCGTGAGGGCAACGAGTTCACGGACTACAACAAGGACAAGATGAGCACCATCCCGCTCGCCCGGTACATGAACGGGCCGCGGGCGGCGCTCCTCGCCCTGCTGGGCGGCAACACCACGGACGCCCGGTTCAGCAACCTGGGCGTGCCCGGGGCCGACGTGGTGGACCTGAACTCCTTCAACACCACAGGCGAGTCCTTCGACTTCGCCGCCAAGTTCTTCAAGGACCACGCGGTGGTGCTGAAGGACTGGGAGGACCGCTTCGGCCGGGACGACGCCAGCTGGAAGGGCGAGGCGGCGGAGGTCTTCCGCAGCCTGCTGAAGAAGATCCGCGAGAACTACGACAACTACGTCGAGACCTTCAACTCCAGCCCCGGCTCCGGCGACGAGACCGGCACCGGCGGCACCGTGTACTCGAAGGCCCTCTCGCTGGGGCGCAAGTACCTGGAGGACGCGGCGACCAAGCTGCTGGAGGCCTGGCTGGCCTGGGCCAAGTCCCCGTACTACGACCCCCACCAGGTGCTGCGTTACGTCCTGGACGACCTCGCCCAGTGGGTGGACGCGAACAACGTCGCCAAGACGGACATCAAGTCGTACACCTCCCGCTACACCACGACCGTCAGCCACAGCCCGCACGCCGACTTCACCCAGGTACACCCCGAGTACGGCGATCTCACCGACATCGCCAACTGGGCGAAGGTCGGCGACAAGGCGGTCAAGATCTGGAGCCAGGGCGTCGACGAGTTTCTGGGCAAGCCCGCCGCCCAGGTGCAGTCGAACCTGAACAACCACTTCCTCGACCTGGGCGACGACTTCTCCGACAACGTGCCCAAGCCGAAGTCGACCAGCACCGCCTCGGAGGAGTACGAGGAGCGCAAGGCCGAGCAGGAGCGGGAGGAGATCAACCGGCAGAACGAGGAGAACAAGCGGTACCAGGACGAGCTGCGCGAGGAGCAGAACCGCCAGCGCGAGGAGGACAAGAAGTACCAGGAGGAACTCCGCGAGGAGCAGCGGCGCCAGCGCGAAGAGGACAAGAAGTACCAGGACGAGCTCCGCGAGGAGCAGGACCGCCAGCGCGAAGAGGACAAGAAGCTCCAGGAGGAGCTGCGCAACGAGCAGAACCAGCAGCGCGACGAGGACAAGAAGTACCAGGACGAGCTGCGCGAAGAGCAGAAGCGTGAGCAGGAGGAGGCCAAGCGCCTCGCCGATGAGCAGACCAAGGCCATGCAGGAGAGCCTCGGCGGCATCAACGACCCCAACGCCCTGTCCAACACGGTCACCGAGAGCCTGGGCGACCTCACCCCCCTGAACATGCAGCAGGCCTTCAGGACCGAAGGGCCCCCGGCCACCACGAACCTGGGCAACCTCGGATCGCTGAACAACGGACCGGGCGGGACGAACAACAACGCCGCCAACGACGCGATCACCGAGAACCTCGGCAGCCTCGGCGGCCTGAACAGCGGCGGCTCCCTCAAGTCCCCGACCGGCAGCAACACCCAGCTCGACGGCGGCAAGCTCACCACCGACTTCCCGGACGGCAGCAGCACCTCCTTCGATCCGGACAGCGGGCTGCTCACCACCACCCACCCGGACGGCAGCGTCACCACGCAGGATCTGGGCGACGGCACCCGGGTGACCAACCCGGACGGCTCGGTCACCTCCCTCGGCGACGACGGCAAGCTGACCACCACGTTCCCCGACGGCACGGTCCAGACCGTCGATCCCACCACCGGTCAGGCCACCATCACCGACCCGAACGGCACGACGACCACCCAGGACCTCGGCAACCTGGGCAACCTCAACGGCCAGAACAGGCTCGGAGACCTGGGCGACCTCGGCGATATCAACACCGACCTGCCCACCGAGTCGGTCGGCGACCTGGGCAACCTCGGAAACCTCAACACCGATGGTTCCGGCCTTCCGACCCCGACGGGCGGCAGCACCAGCCTCACCGGCGGCGACATCGCCACCGAGTTCCCGGACGGCAGCAGCATCAAGTTCGATCCGGACAGCGGCCTGCTCACCAGCACCAACCCGGACGGCACCACCACGACCACCGACCTCACCCACGGTGCGACGGTGACCAACCCGGACGGCTCCATCACCCGCCTCGACAACGGCCAGCTGACCACCGACTTCCCGGACGGCAGCAAGCAGGTCATCGACCCGGACACCGGCATCGCCACCGTCACCGACCCGCAGGGCAAGACCGAGACGGTGAACCTGCACGATCTCAACTCACGTGGCGACGTGGACCGTTCGGACATCCTCGACGGCCTCGGCGCTGCCGCCGGCGCGGGCAGCCCGCTCGCTCCCGCCGCCACGGCCGGGACCCCTGGCGCGCCCGGCATGCCCGGCAGCCCCGGTATGCCGATGGGCGGCGGGGGCATGGGCGGCATGGGCGCGGGCGGCGACAAGGGCAACGGCGAGCGAGTGCGCGCCGTCCTGGTCGACGCGGCGGAGGAGAGCGAGCGCCGCAACCGCCGGCGGCGCAGCCCGTGGAACCGCCAGGAGGACGACGACACCTTCCTGGCGCCGGCCTCCCGGGTGGCGACCACCGGCGGCGACTCCCCCGAGGAGGAGACGGAGCCGGGCCGCAGGTCCACCAGCAGCTCCGCCGACTACCTGGAGGAGGACGCGGACGTGTGGGGCACCGAAGAGGGCGGCACTCCGGCCGTCATCGGCCGGTGAGCACCGTACGGCTTCGGTGTGACCAGCGCGCGGAGACGAACACCACGCGGCTCCGGCTTCCACAGGCGGGGCCTCACCAGGCAAGATCAGCAGGGCAGTTGAGGGACCGGCAACCCGGCCGGGCGTTCGGAGACCGACTCACAAGGCAGGAGCGGGCGTGACGGAACCGCTGGAGAAGCGCCTCGAAAAGGCCATGGCCGAACTCCAGGCCGCCCAGGAGGCGGTCGCGCGCACCGAGCGCGAGCTGCGGCAGGCGTCGTTCGCGGTGCTCTCCTCCGACCGCGCCGTCCGCGCCACCGTGGGCCCGCAGGGCGAGCTGTCCGGGATCGAGTTCCTGGAGAACAAGTACCGCGACATGTCGCCGCAGGAGCTGGCCGCCAGCGTCCTGGAGGCGGCGAACGCGGCGCGCCTGAAGATGAACCGGCATGTCATGAAGGCGATGGCGCCCTTCGCGGAGCCCAGCAGCAATGTGCCGGAGCTGAAGGGCTTCGAGCTGGACTGGGAGCGGATCTTCGGCCCCGAGGTGCTGCGCGACGACGACGAGGACACCGCCCGCGACGGCCAGGCGACTCCTGCCTGGCGGGACGCGCTAGGCGAGGACGGGGAGGACTGACGATGGGACAGCGCTACTACGTCGACCCGCAGCGCATCGAGGCCCTGGCCAGGCAGTTGGAGGAGATCGGCACCCTGGCCACGAGCGTCACCGAGGAGTTCCTCGACGAGCTGTTGCCCACGGTCAGCTGGCCCGGCACGGAGGGCGAGTTCGCCGAGAAGGCAAGGCCCCAGGAGCAGAAGGAGCGGCAGACCACCAAGGAGACGATGATGTCCATCCGCGACGCGCTCGTGGGCATCACCGACGCCACGGTCAGCCAGGTCCGGATGATGAAGGGCACCCGCGACCGTAACCTCGAGGACATCGAGCGGGGCAACAACCGCCTGAACAACAACGGGTTCAACGGCGACGGCCCGGGCGGGCATGGCCGCCGCTGACCTCCGTACCGCCGGCCGCTCCCGCACCGGACCGGGAGCGGCCGCTTCGTCCTGCCCGCACGGCCCCCAGGGCGGCAGCCGGTGAGCATCAAGGCATCGCCCGAGGTCAACGCGATGATCTTCATCCTCACCGGGGAGAAGCTCATCGACGCCGACGAGGACCTGGCTTTCGACAGCCGCAAGCCCTACTCCGGGCTGGGCCGCAAGCTGGACCGGATGTCCGCGCTGATCGACAAGTCGATCCACGACATCGCCGAGGTCATGCCGGACGACCTGTCCAAGTCGTACGCCAAGGCGATGGGCATGCTCATCGACGACGGCGGCAAGAACTACCTGCGCGACTTCGCCGAACAGCTCGACAAGATCGCCGAGGGTCGGCGCAAAACCTCCATGGACATCATGGAGTCCAAGTGGCAGGTCATCGCCGAGGTCATCCGGCTGCTCATCGAGATCGCCATCTACCTGGCGATGTCCTTCTTCACCGGCGGTGCCTCGGCCAGCCAGATCATGATGGCCAAGCTGCGCAGCCGGTTCCTCATCCTCACCACGCTCACCCATCTGCTCCAGCGGCTGCACATCGCGCCCTCGCTGACCGAGGCGTTCGCCGAGGCGTTCACCACCTTCGCGGTGCGGCTGGCGATGATGAACTTCGCCCCGGACGGCCGGCGTCCCGACGGCTTCGACTGGAACGACATCCTGAAGTCGGCCGCGTTCGGCGCCGCCGCGGGTTTCTTCACCAGCATCTTCGACAACTTCGCGAAGAACATCGTCAAGAGCTACGACAACAACTTCCTCAAGAACGGGCCGGACCTCGACTTCAAGCCGCCGCCCAACCCCAACCTGCGGAACACGCCCGACCTCGACTTCAAGAACAACAGCCCCAACCCCAAGCCGAACCCCGACCCCGGGCCGGGCCCGAACAACCGCCCCGACCCCAACCCGAACGGGAACGGGAACGGCCCCAACGTCACCAACAACACGCCGGTGACGTTCCGCAACGACCCGCTTTCCTTCCGGAACAACCCCGACCTGTGGCGGAACAACCAGCTCCTGCGCAACAACGCCGACCGGCCGGGCGCGCTGGCCGGGCACTACGGGATCAAGGGGACGGCCGACTTCCTCGCGGCCGGCGCCGGCGAGTCGGTCGCGGAGATCCTGATCAAGGGCGCCTTCGACGGCGACTGGTCCACCAGCTGGTCCACCTTCGTCGGCGCGGGCGTCAGCAGCCAGGTCGAGTCGACACTCACCGACGGCGCCCTGAACAGCGGCGCCGAACTGCGCCACGTCATCGACAAGATGCGCAACCAGCCGCCGACGGTCTCCTCCGGTGACACGGGCGACACCGGCGACACCCGTGACTCCGACACGCGGGACTCCGCCGACTCCTCGCGCACCCAGGACGGCGACGGACCCGACCGCACCGGCGGTCCCGCGACCACGGACCTCACCGGCGGCGCAGGCTCCCCGCGCACGTCGCCTCAACCCGACTTCGCCGAGAACCCGCCGCCGTACTCGACGCAGGATCCGCCGTCGTACACCACCCAGGACCCGCCGCGGTACTCCCCGGGCCCGCTGCCCGCGACCTCCGCCGAGAACGCCCTGTGGCAGCAGGTCCACCACGGCCCCGCCGAGGTCCGCGAGCAGGCCCTGCGCGACCTCGCCGACCTGCGCGGCACCCCGCCGCCCGGCAGCACCGAGGTCGACGTCCGCGACAGCGTGCACAGCAACCTGTCGCAGCGGCCCGAGGTCCGGGTGGTGCCCGCCGGGAACGGCCCCGGCGTCGAGGTCGACGCCGACAACGTCCGCCGCGCCCTGGACGGCTTCGGCACACCGGTCACGGTGGACACCCCGCTCACCGTGGAGGGGGCCCCGGAGAGCAACGTCCAGAACTCGCCGGATCCGGGTGCGGCAGCCGAGCAGGACGACCGTACGGCTCCGATGCCGGGCCAGGTGAACAACGGTCCCGTGGCCTCCAACGGCTCTCACAACTCCAGCGCTTCAGGGACGGGTACGGGCACGGGTACGGGCGCGGGCACCGGCGGTCGACCGGGTGGCGCACCCGTCGCCGGAGGCACCCAGGGGCCCTCGACCCCGCAGTCCCAGGACACCCGTACGCCCGACGGCACGGCTCCGGTGGACGGTTCTCAGACAACGACGGACGACTCCGCCCAGACGTCGCAGTCGCCGGAGACCACGCCCTCGCCGGAGATGTCTTCCGCTCCGGATACCTCGTCCTCTCCGGAGTCCACTCCCTCTCCCGAGACCTCGCCCTCTCCGGAATCCACTTCCCCTTCCGAGACCTCGCCCTCGCCCTCGCCGGAGTCCACTCCCTCTCCGCAGACCGTCGACTCGTCCGACAGCACCGTCACTTCGGACTCCACCGACAGCGTGTCCACCCCGGACGGCGACATCACCACCGCTCCGCCGAAGGTGAGCACCACCGGCTCGTATGCCGACACCGCCGACGCCGCCGGCGTAAGCGACACCAGCGGTGCAACCCACGCACCGCCCCTGACGATCGTCGTCTCGGAGACACCGCCGCCGGGGGAGGGGGCGCCGGAGGCGGCCGAGCTGCTGGACCGGGCCGGGACCGACCGGGCCGTGGTGCTCGGGCCGCAGGTCACGCCGGACGGGACCGGCCGCCCGGTTCGCGCCGCCGTGGAACTGACCCGCGAGGGACCGGGCGCCCCGGTTCGCGTCCGGCCGCTGACCGGCCCTGCGCCCACCGTGACGCCGGACGGCACCACGGAGACCACGGAGACCACGGAGACCACGGATGTCCCCGCCACCGCCGAGACCGACTTCCCCGGCGCGGACGTACTGCTGCCTCTCGCCGACGCCCTGGGCCCGGCACCCCGCCCTGTCACCGAGAGCTCGCCTCCGCCTCCCTCGAAGGTGCTCACCGAGTCCACAACCCCCGTGCACGACAACGGAGTCGACCCCGATTCCAAAGTCGTCATCACGACCACGACCGCTACCACCGAACCCCCCGCGGCCAAACTCGATACCCTGTCCCGCCCCTGGACCGAAACGGCCACCGACCTGCACCTGGAGTCGGGCTCCGGGGTGAACAGCCGCCAGCGTCCCGGCCCGTCCGGACCCTCGGTCAGCACCGGGCGGACGTGTACCGCACGCCCGCGAGCCGGCCGTCACCACTCTCGACGGCCACACGGTGCCCCTCGCGCAGCTGCGGCGCTTGGTGCCGGACACGTCCGTGAAGCCCCAACCCGGGCGTGCGGTACAGACGTTGACCATCTCGCAGAGCCCCGCCGAGGACGGTACGTCGCACAGCGTGGCCCGCCAGGCTCTGCTCGGCCAGGACACCTTCCGCGGTGTGCGCACCACCTCCCGCCCCCTCGCCCCGGAGACCAACTCCGTCCAGTCCCCGCCGCGTACGGTGTTCACCGGCCCGCCGGTCGCGCTGCCCGGTTCGGGAACCGAGCGGGGCGCCGACTACTTCACGGGGCACGGCACCCCTCGTACCGTCACACTCGGCACCGACGACGCGGCACGCCCCACCGTGAAGGTCAGCGGTGTGCAACTCGGCGAGGTGCTCAAGTCCTGGGCGCAGGAGGGCGATCAGGACCGGCCGCTGGTGCTGTTCTCCTGCGAGACCGGCCGGCAGCCGCAGGTGGCCGGGCTACCGGTGGCCCAGCACGTCGCCAACCGCACCGGACGGCAGGTGTACGCGCCGACCACCGAAGTGGGCACGGCCCGGGACGGCAACGGCGACGTCCGCCCGGTGCTGACCGAGGGTCCGGACGGGCCGGGACGCTGGCGGCTGTTCACCCCGGAGCCCGACGGCGCCGACCTGGACGGCCTGGCTCGCGACGCCGGCCTGCACACGGGCCCCGAACCGGCCGACGCCTTCGCCCGGGCCCGTACCCTCCAGCAGATCCGCACACTGCGGGACGCCCTCGGCCCGGACGCCGAACAGCAGCCGGGGAACCGGGAGTTGCTCGCCGGGCTTGCTTACGTGGACGGCTTGCGCTGGCTCAGCCCGGACACCGCCGCCCGTTACGGCGACGGCCGGATGACTCCCGACCTGCTGCGCCGGATGGTCACCGACCGGCCCGGAAGCACCGTCGATCCGGCTACGGGCCCGACCGCCGAGCAGTACACCGACTTCCTGCGCGCCGCGGCCGAGTTGCGCTCCATCGCCGGGCCGGACACCACGCTGGACGCCCTGCTGCCCCCGCCGCCGCCCGCGCTCCCGCCGAACACCCTGGTCTCGCCGCAGGACGTGCGCGGTCTCTCCTACGTGCCCTCCGCGCAGATCACCTGGTCCCTCTCCGACACCCCGCTGCTGCTGTCCGAGCTGGCACTCAGCCCCGAGGACACCGCCGAACTCGCCCGCCGCAGGCCCGACCTGGCGCCCGCGCCGAGCCGCCCGGAGAGTCTCGCCGAAGACGTGGCCGTGCTGAGCAACGGCGCCACCACGCCCGGCCCGACGGACACCGTGCGCGCGGGCGGCCGGAACTTCAGGCGGCTCGACACCCCCGGCGGCGGGAACTGCCTCTTCCGGGCGATGCTCGACAGCGCCCGCAGCCAGGACATACCGCCCGCGTGGGCCGCGCGGAACGTCGCCGGGCTTCGCACCCTGCTGCGCGACCGGATCACCGGGTCCGAACTGGCCGCCGCGGCGGCCGAGGCCACCCCGGACCCGGTGCTCGCCGTGGTGGACGACCTGCGGATGACCGCCGTCGCCGGAGTGCGGGACCCCGACGCGCGCGGCCGGATCACCCAGCGCTGGAACCGCATCGCCCAGGCGGTCGTCACCGACGGCGACGCCCGCCAGTGGCGGCGCATCCTCCGCGACAGCGGTTACCCGCAGCTCGCCGGAGTGGCACCGACCCCCGCCGACGCGCGGCGACTCGGCACCGAGGCGCTCATCGCCGCTGCGGCCGAACTCCCCGGGCTGTGGTCCTCTCCCTTCGCCGACCTGCTCCCGCAGGCGCTGGCGCACACCCTCGACCTCGACCTGCGCCTCGTCCAGCCCGACCCGCACGCACCGGCCAACACCCACGTCACCACCCTCCACCCGGGCGGCCGGGGCGGCACGCTGCACCTGGCCTACAACGGCAGCGACCACTACGACGCCCTGGTTCCCGCCACGGCCCCGCTCAATGCCGTACCGGACGACACCACCACTGCGGCCACCGGGGACCCGGCCACCGAGGAGCCGGACGGCTCCGACCCCTTCAGCGAGTGGCTGCGCGGCATGGGCGGGATCACCGATCTCGACCGCCCCGACACCGAGACCCCCGACCGGGGCGACCCGGTGCCGCTGGAGACCCAGCTCGAACGGCACCGCCCGGCACGCCTGTTGACCGGCCAGGACGCCCCACCGCCCGGCCCGGCACCGCGCACCGTCACCTTCGAGGACGGCAGCAGGCTGCCCACCGTCCTGATCAGCCCCGACGCCGATCCGCACGACGGGAGTCCGGACTCCCGCACGGACGACACGACCCCGCACAGCGCCAGGACCGGCCTCTTCGCCGGCCCCGGCGTCCTTACCCTGCGCTCACCCGAGCAGGTTGCCCAGGAGATCCTCGGGAATCTGCCGAAGAAGCTGCGCTCCCAGTTCGACGAAGCGGAACTGCTGCGCCTGCTGACCGACCAGCCCGGCGCCTTCACCGCCCCGCGCGGCGCGCGCTTCGTAGGCCGGGAGAAGTCAGGGGTCGGCCACGAGATGACCGTCGAGGCCATCCCGTACCACCGCTGGGAACGCTTCTCCGACGTGGACGGCGGCACCACCCGACTGGACACCATGCGGCGCGGCCAGGCCGGTACGGGTGGCGGCCGCAGCGTCGGCTACGGGCGCCGGATCGCCGCCGCGCTGAGCATGGGCCCGCCCCTCAACTGGCTGCTGAAGATCGGCGTCTCGCTGGGCTGGACCCGCCGGACCGACTACTCCCTGGGCACCCAGGCGTACCACCAGACCGAGCACCGCGCCCACGAGGGCTCGCACCTGCACCTGGACGATGTCCACTACCGGGTGCGCGTAGAGCGGGTTACGGAATCGCCGAACACCACCGGCCCGAGGACCACCGCCGCCCCGGACAGCACCGGCCCGAACACGACCGGCCCGGACGGCAACCCCGCCGAGCAGCCGGCGGCCGCCCCGCCCGCGCCCGGCCCCCGCTGGCAGCGCAGCCCGGTCCACACCGCGGAGTTCGCCATGCGGGACGGGCTGAGCTGGCGGCTGCCGGACGACCTCACCGTGCCCTTCAAGGGGCCTCGGCGGGCGCCCGAGACGCTCACCTTCCCGGACGGGGTCGAGCCGCGCGTCACCGACACCACCGGACTGCATCTGCCGGACCCGCCGGAGGACGTCGCGCTCGCCATCTCCGGTGCACGGCCCGGCAGTTCGGCGCACCGCACCCTTGTCTCGTACGTCCGTCCGGGGCGGCTGCTCGCCCTGTTCGGTCGCTTTTCCGGGCCGGTCAGCGGACCCGAACTGACGCGGGGGAGCGGCCAGCACCCGCTGGGTCACCTCGTCGTCGAGCGGTCGATCCCGCATCGCGCCACCCTCGTCACCGAGTCGGTCAAGGCGGAACTGCGCGACCTGACCCAGACCACGTACCAGAACGAGCGCGGCCACGTCCGCGACACCCGCTTTGGCGTCCAGGTCACCGCCGGCCCCAACTACACCCTCGTCGGCCCGGAGACCGACGTACGACTCCAGGGCGGGCCACTGGTCCGCACCGACCTCAGCACCGGGCGCGGCCACTACCTCGGCACCGACGCCGCCCGCAAGACCACCGGCCGTGTCCGCAACCACCCCGTCGCGCTCTACCGGGTGGAGCGCACGCTGATGGTGCGCAAGGCCGGCGAGCCGTCCTCCGCGGCCCGCCCGGTCCGGGTGGTCAGCCTGGACTGGATCTCCACCCAGGACGCCCGCCGGCTCGCGGGCTGGGACAGCCGTACGCCCGGCCGGACGGGTCCGAACCCGGACGCCGAGCCGCCGGTGCCCTGGTACCTCACCGTGGAGAACCCGGTACACCTCAGCGGCCAGGTCCGCGCCGAGGGCTTCCGCCCCGACCGCGCGCAGAACTCCGTACCGAATCAGAGTCAGGATCAACCGAACCAGGCTCAGAACCAGGGTCAGGATCAGGCTCAGAACCAGGGCCAGGATCAGAACCAGCAGCCGGACCCGACACAGAACCAGGACGGGCAACCCACCCCCCAGGACCCCCTGCGCGCCTTCGCGGACGCCGTCCTCGACACCCTGCACCGCTCCTACCCGTCGCTGTTCGTCCCGCCCCTGATGCTGCGGCACCCGCGACTGGCGAAGTTCTGGTACGGCGACGGGCGGATGCGGACCGCGCTGCACAACGACCGCCAGGTCCGCGAGGCGCTCAACCGGCCCAGCCTGGCGCAGAGCCTGGACGACCTGACCACCACCGGGGTGCCGGTCACCCTCACCGAGGACGGCAAGGTGCGCCGCGGCCACCACACGCTGATCCTGCGGGCGAGGCTCACCGACCGGCGGTTCGAGACCACCATGAGCGAACGTTCGCTGCGCAACGCGGTGATCGGCACCGAGGTCTCCGGTCAGGGGCAGCAAGCGTCCAGCACGCTCTCCGCCGGTGTCGAGCTGGGCATCTCACCACGCGACCACGACAAGGTGCCCGAGGCCGGGCTGCCGCGCCAGACCGGCAACGTGTCCCTGGGCGCCCGCTACGCCAAGACCGACCAGAAGGCCACCCGCAGCACCGTCGCGGTCAACCACGACCACCTGATGTTCCAGAACGGCGCCGACCTCTACAGCTACCAGGTGGAGCTGGGCGCCACCTTCGAGGGCCATCGCCGCCCGCGTGGTTGGGCCCGGCTCGCCTCGGTCGGCCTGCTCGGCGCCGGCGTCTTCGTCAGCAAGGTCGAGGAGCGCCCGCTGTTCGGCCGGGGGAGTGAGACGGTGGGCCGGGTGGAGCTGGCCGTGCCCATGGCGCACGGCTCCGACCGTCACGGCCCCGCCGACCCGACGCCCACGGGGCCCGCCCCCGCCACCGACCCCGCACCGCAGCGGCTCTCCGCCACCGAGGCCGACCAACTCCTCGACGGCACCCGTCCGTTGCCGAGGGCGGACTCGGCCGACCGGCGGCTCGTGCGGAAGCTGCTGAGCGCCCCGCACGTGGTGCTCAGCACCGAGGGCGGCACGCAGCGGCAGCAGCTCATGCAGGACACCGCCGACCGTGCCTCGGGCACCTCCTGGCACGTCAGCGCGCCCGGCGCCCCGGTGCGCGGCGCCCTGCGACGGGCGATGGCGAACCTCCATGTGGCCGGTCAACTCGGCCAGTACCTCGGCCCGTTCGGCTCCCGCATCACCGGACTCAATGGCGCCGGACCGTTCCAGACCCACTACCTGAAGGCCGCGATCCGCGGCGAGCTGGACAACCTACGGGTCAAGAGCGACCCGAAGCCGGCGACCCTCGAAGCCACCATCGGCAACGAGCACCGCGTCGCGGGCAGCGCGAGCACCGTCTCGCGCACCACCGTCGGCGTTCAGGGCGCCGACATGCCGCTGCAACAGGCCCCGGGCGGGCCGGCAGTGGTCGGCTCCTACTCGACCGCCCTCCAGTACGCCTGGGGCAAGGGCCGCGCCATCTCGCAGACCGTCACCCGGGGGCGCAACACCACCCTCAGCTTCGGCGGGCGGATGTACCTGGTGGTCGCCGACGCCGCCGAGACCGTCGCCGTACGGGACAACTGGACTGCCGCGATGGGTGCGATGGGCACCAAGGCCGGGGCCAGGATCAGCTCCGCGGCCGGGCGGCTGTCCGAGCGCCTCGGCCGTGGTCTCGCCCCGCGCCGGGCCGCCGCCGCGCTCCAACGCGTCCGCGACGCGGTGATGTTCCACCTGCCGATGCAGGACGTCATCGAGGCCGGGCTCGCCCCCGACGGCCTGGGCACGACCACCCCGCGCAACCTCGGCGGCGGCTACCGGCTGCCTCCCTTCTTGCGCGGCCGCCGCTTCCCCAGTCATCCCAGTGGCCAGCTCGACGCGAGCCACGCGGCGCAGCAGCTGATGGGGCGGATGAAGAAGATCGGAGTGTCCTCGCACGACCGGGAGCAGGTCCTCCAACGGCTCTCCCCGGACTTCCTGCGCGCCCATCTGCACGAGCTGACGACCGACGGGATGACCCTGCCGGTCCGCTACCGCACCTGGAGCAGCCCGACCCATCTGCCGGTCGGCGGCAGCCCCGGGCAGGTCCGGTTCAAGCTGACGCCGATCACCACCACCGTGGAGCGGCTGCGCACCGGCTACGAGCTGGAGGACTACCGCACCACCGCCCGCGACGACGCCGGTGCCTCCTCCCAGGACCGCGGCGGCGACGTGACGCTCGGCGTCGGCCAGCGCGCGGCGGACAGCGGCGTCCTCCTCGCCAACCCCTCGATCCAGGGCACCGCCGCCCAGGGGCAGTCGAGCACCCGGACCGAGACCACCGGCAACACCTCGATGCCGAACATCGCCACCACCCAGGCGCACGCCGAGATCGTCACCAGCTACGTCCTGACCGTCACGATGACGGACGCGACCGGCGAGGCGCTCTCGCCGCGGGCTGTCGCGTCCGTCGGCACGCTCAACGAGATCGTCCCGGCCGGGCTCCTCACCCCCGCCGGCGACGGCGCCGACGGCGCGCTCACCGAGGAGGACGTGCCCGAACCGGAGCGCGCGGTACGGATGCTGACGGCTGATCAGGCCCGCCCGGATGGCATAGCCACCTGGCGCGGCGGCGGCGCCGATGCCTCTGATGTGCTGCCCTTCGACGACCGCATCGGCTCCGGCATCCTCGCCGTGGACATCCGAGGCGCGGCCAACGTGCAGGACGCCCTGACCCTGGCCACGGCCCGCGCCGACGGCCTCGGTGACGGTGACCTCGGCACAAGGCACACCGGCAGGTCCCTCACCGAACGCGTCCGCATGGCCCGCCTCACCCCGCTCACCGGCCTCGGCACCGCCCCCGCGCAGGCCCAGCAGGAGGCCACCACCCAGGTCGGCCTGACCGCCGGCTTCCGCGAGGCGCTCACCGCGAACGGTTCACCGCTGCCCGCCCAGGCCTCCGCCCGCCTCTTCGGGCAGTCCCACACCGCCGACTCCCGGCTCTACGCGAAGATGCACCGAAGCGGCGCCCGGCTGCTCGCCGTCGAGAGCAAGCCGCGCATGGAGGCCATGCAGCGCTCGAAGACCTCCGACGCGCTGGAGGCCGGCATCACCGACAGCGTCGAAGGCGTCGTCGGCACCGCACCGTTGGCCGGCAACAGCAACGCGGGTGTCATGAACCCGGGCGCCTCCGTCCCGATCGGCGGCGCGACCGACGGCACCGCACTCAAGGGCACCGCGGACACCACCCTCGGCACCCACCTCAAGGTCGTCACCGACCGCAGCATGCTGTTCGCGGTGCCGGTGAGCTGGCTGTCGGTGGCCGAGGTGGACCACCGGATCACCGACAGCCGCCCGCTGCACGCGCTCGGCAAGGCCAAGCGGGGCCCACGCGCGGCCGAGGCGGAGACCACCGCCCTGGTCTGGCTGCGCGAGGACATCGCCCGCGACTACGGCCTCCTCGACGACACCTCGTTCCCCGACGAGGTCAGCGGGGCCTGGGACGATCTGGCCAAGGCGGCCGGCGACCTCGCCGCAGCCGAGAAGAACTACTACGACGCCCGGGCGCGGGCCCGCGAGACATGGCTGGACCTCAGCGCGGACGAACAGGCCGCGCTCGGCGACGACAATCCCGACCAGGCGACCGCCCTGCCGCAGGCCATGGCCCAGTCGCCGGCCGTCGCCGCCTGGCAGGCCGCCCGCGAAGAGGTCCGCCGCTGGGAGGGGTACACCGACGCCGCCGCCGCGGACCACCACCGGCTGCACCTCGCCGCCTCCCGCCTCACCGCCCACCACCAGGGCCGGGCCACGATGCCGGTGCCGGACCGGCCGCAGGAGTACACCGAGCCGGACTGGCGCTCCGAGGCGCCCGAGCCGTACACGATCACCGACGGCGCCGACTCCGCGCCGCGCACCCTCACCTCGCCGGACGGCACCACGGTGCGCGAGGTGCACGACATGCCGCACGACGGCGCCTCGTTCTTCCACGCGGTCATCGCCGTCGCCCAGGACCGCGGCCGGCTGCCCCACCTGCTCGGCACCGACCTCGCGGCCCGGTTCACCGCCGCCCCGGGCGACCCGGCGATCACCGAACGGGCCGTCCGGGCCGCCCGCAATCGCCTCGCCTGGGAACTGGGCCAGGACGGCAACGAGGACCTGCTCGACTCCCTCGCCCTGGACGCCGAGGACACCTTCACCCAGGACGAACTCGACTTCGCGCAGGTGCGGTTGACGCCCGCCCAGCAGGCCGAGTTCGACGCGCTCGGCCGGCTCCCGCAGACCCTCTGGCCGACCCCGGCCCAGCGGGTGGCGCTGGCCACCGCGGCCATGCTCCGCCCGTTCACCAGCGAGCCGCAGCCGGACGCCACCGCGCAACCCGACGGCGAACCGGCCCCGCCCGAGCGCCGCGCCGGCGACCACGGCGGCGCCGACCTGCTGCCCGCCCTCGCCGCCCGGGTCCTCGGCACCCCGGTCACCGTCGTGACGGGTGAGGGCCGCGAGCAGCGCTTCCTTCCGCACGGCACCGATCCGGCCGCCGTCGCCCCGGCCACCGATCCGGTCCTCTTCGCCGCCGACGGCTTCTTCCACGCCACCTTGCCGCCCGGCACTCCGCCCCCGGTCGCCACCCCGCTGCCGGCGACGACGACCACGGCCGACACCGACTCGGACGCCGGGACCTCGGACACCGACGGCACACGCCCCGCGCCCGCGCACCGCAGCCACGCCACCCCGCCCTGGCACCCGCCCGCCGAGAGCACCGGCCCGCGCTACGGTCTCGACCGCGACGGCGTCCTCACCGCACCGGACGGCGCCACCTACACCCAGGGCACCCCCACGGGCCGAGGCAACGGCTTCTTCGGCGCGCTCTCCTCGGCCCTGCAGCACGCTGCCCAGCAGCCCGGCCTGGACCGCCACGAGGCGAGTCGACTGCGCCTGCGCGCCGGGGCACCGCCAGCCCAGCTGATGCGCCTCAACGGCCTGCCCGGTGCTCCGGCCGAGCGTGAGTCGCTCTTCACGCCGCCGCCCCTCACACTCCGCCGGGGCGCGCCCCCGCCCAGCCGGGACGCCCGCGACGGGCACCTGCGCCGGCACCTCACGCAGGCGCCCTGGAGTCCTGGGGCCGACCGCGCGGTGGCCGAGTGGGCCGCCGCCGCGACCGGTACCACCGTCACCCTGATCGAGGAGAACGGCACCGCCCACACCTACCCCGGTCCGTCCGGCGAAGCCGGCCCGCACCTGCGGCTCCGCCGCCGCGGCGGCGACTTCGTCCCCCTGATCCTGCGCACCCCGGCACCCGAGCCGGCCCCGACGCCGCAGGACCTGGACCCGGCCACCGTCCCGTTGCCCGTGTCCCCGCCGGCCGGCCCTGGCCCGGGCATGCCGGGCGAGGAGGAGGCGTACGAACTCAGCACACTGTCGGGAGCCGGCGAGGCGATCGACGTGGGCGCGGACTCGGACGTCGAGATGGACCTCGACTCCGGCTCCGAGAGCGAGCAGGCGGCCGTCCTGACCGGCCCGGAGCACGAGTTCGCGGCCGAGTTCGCCGACCTGCTGGACGAGCCCGAGCTGCGGGCCGACGCCCTGCTGGACGTGGTGCGACGGCGCAACGCACGACTCGGCGGCTTCCCGGACGTCGCGTTCGACAGCGCGTTCACCGAGCACGCGGGCATCGGCGTGCCCGAGGCCCTGGACGCGGCGGAGCAGACCGGAAGGCTGGCCCCCGAGGAGTACGAGCAGCTGCGGGAAGCGCTCGGCCTCGGTACCGGCGGCCCCTTCATCCAGACGCGCCCGACCGGCACCTCCCCACGGGACCGCGAAGTGACGCTGCGGATGCTGGACCGCGTGGCCCGCCTGGTGAAGGAAGTGCTGCGGAAACCGGACCGCCAGGCGGACGCCCAGGTCACCCCGCACATCGCCGTCGGACTGCTGCCGGACGGTTCCCTCGGCATCGCCGGCAACACCGGCACGAAGGCGCTCACGCCGGACGAGGCAGCCCTGGTGGAGGAGGAACTGCGCTGGTTCGTCTCCGGGCAGGAGCCGGGCGGCACCCGGCGGCAGCGGGAACTGGAGCAGTGGTCCAGGGACGAGGAGGCGCACCGGCAGTGGTCGGCGCGGCTGGACCAGGAGCAGCGCGAACTCGACCAACGGTCCCAGGAACAGGCGCAACTGCGACCGCGACTGGAGGAGCAGTACGAGTCGGGAGTGTGGGACGACGGGCTTCAGCAGCAGTGGGACACCCTGCTGGACGACGAAGCGGCCGCCCAGCAGGAGCAGGAGCGCCTGACGGCGGACCGGCAGCAGTGGCGCCGGGACGAGCGGTGGCTCGCGCGCAGGCGGCCCGGTGTCGCGCGGGACGTGCGGGACCGCACGAAACTGCGCGCCCTGGCCACCGGCTGGTATCGGCTCTACCACCCGGAGTCGCCCGAACTCGACCTCGTCAAGCGGGCGTTGGCGAGTCCGCGCCTCCTCAACGTGGCGGGCCGGGACGGTACCCCGGCGGCCGGATCGTACGGCTCCGAGCACGGCGAGCTGACCCTGCTCGGGCACTGGGTCGAGCACTGGGAGAACAACCCCGGCGACCCGAACGCCCCCCAGACGCTGAACCTGGGCGGGTTCAAGATGGCCTGCGCCTCCTGCGACCTCGCCTACCAGGCGGTCAACGAGCACGTCGGGAACGCGCTCGGTCACCAGGTGCAGGCGTCCGGCACTCACGGAATGTTCTTCCCCGGCTGGCGGATGCCGCAGTGGATGCGCCGGCGGCCCCAGCTGATGCAGTACATCAGGGACAACGCGGAGAACATCGGCGCCTACCTGGACCAGGCCGGGGTGCTCCAGGGCGCCAGGACCGAGAACGCGAACGCGCAGTATCCCGCCGGGTCCTCGTCGGAATACGAGTCCGGCGAGGACGAGATGGACACGGACGCGGTGCCCGGCTCCCCGGCACCGGGCACGGACGCGGTAGGCCCGCGCCTGCCGCAATCTCCGTCACTCACACCGGACGAGCCTGCCGCCACTGCGCCGGTCCCGAGGGGCCCGCGCGACAACCGGCCCCGTTTCGTGGTGCGTTCCGGCTTCGACGCCCGCCGCTTCTCATACGAAGGCGAGCCGGTCACCGACCTCACGGTGCGCCTCGCGATCCGAGGCCAGGAGGGACAGGCGGCACACGTACGCGGTCAACTCGACGCAGGTGTCAGTGAGTTGCTGAACGACCCGGCCTACCGCCTGCCCAACGGCGACCGTCTGCATGTGACCGTCGAGCACGTCGACCCCGCCGATTCGCCTCACCTGACCGTGGATCTGGCGGACCGGGACAGGGCGATGGACCAGACGACGTGGTGGGCGGATGCGGCCCCGGCCCATCTGGTGCATGAGCTGACCCACCAGCTGGGTCTGCGTGACGAGTACCGCGACGCGGACTCCCCGCACCGCCCGCACATCCCCGGCAGCCTCCTCGGCGCCCTCGACGAGGAGCCCGAGGACTCCTCCCTCACCAGGGCCGGTCTGCGCGATCGGCACCTGGCACTGCTCGGCGCGCTGATCGGCGATGTGTCCCCACAGCCCGAGCAGAACGACCAGAGCTGGGAAGCGGCCCGCACCGCCACCACACCGGTGCCGCGCAAGTCGGTGTGGGTGGACCCGGTCTCCCTGCCCCGGTCTGCCGAGACCGACGTCCCGCCCCTCATGCCGCAGGACGCGACGATCACCCCCTTCAAGTCGGGCAACTTCGAGTTCACGAACCTGAAGCACACGAACGAGAAGTACCGCGACAAGGCGGTCCGGATCATCGATCTGCTGCGGAAGCACGACACGATCCGGGACTACATAGGCAACCGCCCCTGCCGCATCACCCTGCACCTGCGCACCACGGAGACCCCGGCCGACGTGATCGACCGTGGCGAGGCCGGCGTGGACATCAACCTGGCCAGCTACTACTTCGAGAAGTACGACATCGGCTATGTGATGGGCATGTTGGCCCACGAGATCGGCCTGCACCCTCTCGCCTCGCGGAACACGAGCATCCCGGACGAGGAGTCCATGTTCGAGGGTGTTCCGCTGGCCGTGCCGGGCCTGACGGACCTGAAGACGCCGCGCACGATGAGTACCGACGATGCGGGCCAGGCCGACCACATCATGGCCGCTTTCCCGAGCAGTACTCGGCACGGGATCTACCGGGACATCGTCGTGAAGATGGCGGGTGTGCTGGCCGAGGATGCGCGGGCGGGGGAGGAAGGCGCCAAGGCCAAGGACGTCACCGATCTGATCGACACCTATCTCATGGATCTGGCGACGATCGCGGTGACCAGCGACCGGSGCAAGGACGCGGCCTGGGAGCCTCGCAATACGGCGAAGGTCTACAACGCGTACAAGGAGATGTTCGTCGCTCAGTTGGCCGAGGACAGTCCGGTCCGCCCGCTGCTGCCGGCGGACAAGAGCTGGTACAACGTCACCGGTAACTTCCTCGGTCTGGGCTCCAGCTTCACGTTCAACAACCAGGGCGACAGCATCCAGACCGGCACCGACACGGGCGAAGCCCGCCCCCGGCTACCCCAACCCGGTACCGACACCGCGCCGCGGCCGAACCCCGAGCCGAAGCCGCAAGGCAGGCGCGACAGCCGCCCTCGGTACGTCGTACGCTCCGGCTTCGACGCCCGCCGCTTCTCGTACGACGGTGAGCCGGTCACCGACCTCACAGTCCGCGTCGCTCTCCGCGGCAGCGACGCAGAAGCGACCCACGTCTACGACCGACTTACAGCGGGCGTGCACGAGTTCCTGAACAACCCCGGCCACCGACTCCCCAACGGCGACCGCCTGCACGTCACCGTCGAGCATGTCGACCCCGCCGACTCCCCGCACCTCACCGTGGACCTCACCGGCCGGGACCGGGCCATGGACCAGAACACCTGGTGGACGGACGCCGCCCCGGTCCAACTCGCCCACGAACTCACCCACCAGCTCGGCCTGCGCGACGAGTACCGCGACGCCGACTCGCCGCACCGGCCTCATATCCCGGGCAGCCTGCTGGGCGACCTGAACGCACCCCCGGAGGACTCCTCCCTCACCGCCGCCGGCCTGCGCGGCCGGCACCTCGACCTCCTGGCCGCCCTCATCGGCGATGTGACCCCACAGCCCCAGCACGACGACCAGACCTGGGACGCGGCCCGTACGAGCACGACACCGGTGCCGCGCCAGTCCGTCTGGGTGGATCCGGTGTCCCTGCCCCGGTCGGCCGAATCAGGGACCGACGTCGCGGCCCGCACGCCGCAGGAGGCGACGCTCACTCCCTTCAAGTCGGGGAAGTTCGAGTTCACGAACCTGAAGCACACCAACGAGAAGTACCGCGACAAGGCCATCCGCATCATCGAGCTGCTCGGGGATCACCCGACGATCCGCGACTACATCGGCAACCGCCCCTGCCGCATCACCCTGCACCTGCGCACCACGGAAACCCCGGCCGACGTACGCGACCTGGGCGACGACGGTGTGCAGATCAACCTGGCCAGCTACTACTTCGAGAAGTACGACATCGGCTACATCATGGGCATGCTGGCCCACGAGATCGGCCTGCACCCCCTCGCCTCCCGGAACCCGAGCATCCCAGACGAGGAGGCCATGTTCCAGGGCATTCCGATCCCGGTGCCCGGGCTGGCAGACCTGAAGACGCCGCGCACGATGAACACCGACAGCGCCGGCCAGGCAGACCACATCATGGCCGCCTTCCCCAGCAGCACCCGGCACGGGATCTACCGCGACATCGTCCTGACGATGGCCGACATGCTGGCCCGGGCCGCGCGGACCGGCCTGGAGGGCGCCAAGGCCAAGGACGTCACCGACCTGATCGACTGCTACCTCATGGACGTCGCCTCCATCGCGATCACCAGCGACTACCGGATGAACGCGGCCAAGGAGCCCGGCAACACCGCCAAGGTCTACAACGCCTACAAGGCCCTGCTCGCCGAGCACATGGCCGAGGACAGCCCGGCCCGCCCGTTGCTGCCGGCGGACAAGGGACTGTTCGGCGTCGTGCGGGACTTCGCCACGCTTGCCACCAGCCTCGCGACCAACAACCGCGGCGACAGCATCCAGCAGCCCATCACGACCGACGAGGCCCGCCCAAGGCTCCCGCACGAAACCGACGCGCCCGCGCAGCAAACCCCGCCCGCCACATCCCAGTTGCGCGGCCCGCGCGATCATCGCCCGCGTTTCGTGGTGCGGTCGGGCTTCGACACGCGGCGGTTCTCGTACGAGGGCGAGCCGGTCACCGACCTCACGGTACGGCTCGCGATCCGGGGTCCGGAGGGCCAGGCCGCACACGTGCGCGGTCAACTCGACGCAGGAGTGCGGGAGTTGTTGAACGACCCCGCTTACCGCCTGCCCAACGGTGACCGTCTGCACGTGACCGTCGAGCACGTCGACCCGGCCGAGGACCCGCACTTGACGGTGGACCTGGCGGGCCGGGACCGGGTGATGAACCAGAGCACCTGGTGGGCGGACGCCGCCCCGGTCCACCTGGTCCATGAGCTGACCCATCAGCTGGGCCTGCGTGACGAGTACCGGGACGCCGATTCCCCGCACCGCCCCCACATCCCGGGCAGCCTGCTGGGCGATCTGAACCAGCCGCCCGAGGACGCCTCACTCGCCGTCGCCGGTCTCCGGAGCCGGCACCTGGCCCTGCTCGGCGCGCTCATCGGGGACGTGACCCCGGCCCCCGAGCAGGACACCGAGCAGCCCTGGGACGCGGCCCGCGGTGCCGCCGTATCGGTCCCGCACAAGTCGGTGTGGGTGGACCCGGTCTCCCTGCCCCGGTCTGCCGAGACCGACGTCGCGCCCCTGATGCCGCAGGACGCGACGGTCACCCCCTTCAAGTCGGGCAACTTCGAGTTCACGAATCTGAAGCACACGAACGAGAAGTACCGCGACAAGGCGGTCCGGATCATCGAGCTGCTGCGGAAGCACGACACGATCCGGGACTACATCGGCAACCGTCCCTGCCGCGTCACCCTCCGTCTGCGCATGACCGAGACCCCGGCCGACGTGATCGACCATGGCGAGGCCGGCGTGGAGATCAACCTGGCCAGCTACTACTTCGAGAAGTACGACATCGGCTACATCATGGGGATGCTGGCCCACGAGATCGGCCTGCATCCCCTGGCCTCCCGGAACACGAACATCCCCGACGAGGAAGCCATGTTCGAGGCCGTGCCGCTGGCAGTGCCGGGCCTGACGGACTTGAGGACTCCGCGGACCATGAGCACCGAGGGCGCGGGCCAGGCCGACCACATCATGGCCGCCTTCCCCAGCAGCACGCGGCACGGGATCTACCGTGACATCGTCGTGGCGATGGCACAGATCCTGGCCCAGGACGCGGCGACGGGGGAGGACAACGCAAGGTCCAAGGACGTCACGGACCTGATCGACTGCTATCTCATGGACCTCGCCTCGATCGCGGTCACCAACGACCACCGGATGAACGCGGCGACGGAGCCCGGCTACACGGCGAAGGTGTACAACGCCTACAAGGCGGCGTTCCTGGCCCAGTTGGCGCAGGATTCTCCTGTGCGCACCCTGCTGCCGTCGGACAAGAGCATGTTCGGCGTGATCAACGATTTCCGGCGCATCGGCACGTACATCGCGATCAACAACCGCGGCGACAGCATCCAGCAGACCGACGCGACCTGAGCCCACCTGTGGATCGGCAGCCGTAGCCGTTCCTGATCACGGGGGCGTGTGCGGGGTGGTCCCGGAGGCGCAATCGGCGTAGCTCGGCCGGGAGTTCGACCATTCGCCCGGCGAGGCGATTTCGCTCGCCATGTCCACGCGGTGATGCTGGTGCATGCCCGCGTCAACCGCGGACGGCGGGTGCCGTGGCGCGTCCACGAGGGGCGTGACGCGGTCTTCAAGGGGGAGATCCGCGTGAGCGTGGGCTTGAGGACGATCGAGCAGGTCGTGTCCCGGTACCACCCCGTCTTCGATGTACCGACCCTGCGGATGGGGTTCGGCCGGGACGGCTACGTCTATCTCGTCGTCGGGGGCCGGCCCGACGGCCGTGCGCTACGGCTCAAGCCGGACGGCTCGGAGCAGACCTTCGCCCGGGTCGGGTACGCGGCGCAGGCCATCACGGCCGACGCGCAGGGCGTCATCGCGACCGCCGACGCCCACTTCCCGCACCGGATCACCTTCTGGGACGTCCACTTCAACGAACTCGGCCACTACGACGAGTTCGCCGCCGACGACGACGTCGGCTACTACTCGCCGGGAGGCGTGGAGGCCGCCGAGAGCGGCGGGTTCTACGCCATCGACCAGCATGTGCGACGGGTGCTCAAGCTCGGCCCCGGCGGCGTCGGCACACGCATCCCCCTCACCGGGCTACCGCCCGACCTGCCCGACGCGACCATCTCGGCGAAGGGCCCGGTCGGTCTGCGTGTGGCGGAGGGCGCGGACCGGCTCTACACGGCGTGGCCGTCCAGCGCGGTGGTCCCCGGCGGGTTCATCAGCGCCGCCACGCTCGACGGGGTCCAGCGCTGGAGCACACCGGGCAGGGTCTCGGGCCGCACCCTCAGCGGCTTCGACGCGTCCGAGGACGGCCGCGTCCATGTGGTCTTCGACGGTGGGCGAGACCACAAGGTGGTCGTCTACGACAAGGAGGGCCAGCAGCGGCGCACGATCCCGATCGAGCCCCTCGGCGGCGACTACGTGGTGGAGGACCTGCGGATCCGTGACGGCAAGTACTTCGTGAAACGGAACGACCCGCGGTATCTGTTCGAGGTGTACGACGCCGCCGACGGGACACGCCTGGGCGCGGTGGACGCCGACGTCGAGAAACTCACCCTGGCGTACGGGTCGGAGCGGCACGACGCGGACGTATGGACGGCCGGGWCGCCGATGCCCCTGACCGTGACCCACAGCCCCGGCAGATGGGCGGACAAACCGCACTTCAGGGTGTGGTTACGACCCCTCGGCGTCCCGGAGTTCACCGAACTCCCGCTGTCCGACGGCACAGTCACTCCGCCCGCCGACGCCCGCGGGCTGTACCAGCTGCGGGTGTCGCCCGATGGCGCCGGCCGGCAGACCGAGTACGTCGTGGACGCCGTGGTCGAGATCCGGCCGCCCGGAGAGATCAGGGGTTCGCTGTCCCTCCTGACGTACACCGTGGACGAGAGCGTCGTGCCGCCGCCCCCGGTTCCCCGGCTGACCGGCAAGAACCGCTTCTACTACGGCCGGGGCGAACCCCTCCAGGTGAGGATCGTCGCCAAGTCCGCGCCGGGTACCCAGC
>NZ_RDBN01000128.1 GCF_008042075.1 Streptomyces sp. UW30
GTGGGGGTGTCGGCGAGGATGATGCGGCCGGGGTTTTCGGTTTGGGCGGTGCGGATGAGTCCGGTGACGGCGGCGGCGGGGAGGTCGGTGATGTCTTCGTTGCCGACGGCTATGGCGCCGTGGGTGATGACGAGGAGGGTGGTGTTCTGCTTGGTGTCGTCGGTGAGGAATTGCTGGACGGCGTGGAGGGTGTCGCGGGTGACTTCGCGTGGGGTGCGGTCGCCGGAGACGATGTCCAGGACTTCGCTCGCGCCGCCGGCGTGGGCATCCGGTGCGGGTGTGGGTGTGGGTATGGGTTTCCAGTGCACGGTGTAGAGGCCGTCAGTGGTGGCGGTCGCGGTGGCGGTGCGCAGGGCGTCCTTCGACAGCGGGCGCAGTGAGAGGGACTCGATGGTCGCGACCGGCGCACCAACCGCATCCGCCACCGTTATCCCGACCGTGTCCGGGGTGTCGAGGGAGAAGCGCACGCGGACCGTGTCCGCGCCCACCGCATGGAAGGTGACACCTTCCCAGCCGAAGGGCACGAGGGCCTGGCGGTCCGGGTCCACGACTCCGGGCAGCAGGGTGTGCAGGGCGGCGTCGAGCAGGGCGGGGTGGAGCAGATAGCGTCCGGCGTCGGTGTTAGGGCCGTCGGGCAGGACGACCTCGGCGAACATGTCACCGTCGTCGCCGTGCCAGGCGCGCTTCAGGCCGCGGAATGCCGGTCCGTAGGCGTAGCCGAGCTTGTCGAGGCGCTCGTAAGCGCCGTCCAGCGACACCTCCCGCGCACCGGCCGGAGGCCACACGGTCAGCGATTCACCATCGACCGCGTCGGCCGGGGCGAGCGTGCCCCGCGCGTTCAGCGTCCACGGAACCTCACCGGCCTGCAGGGCCTGCAGGGCCTGCAGGGCCTGCTCGGGCCGGGAGTAGATCTCGACCGTGCGACGGCCGCCGCCGTCGGGCTCTGCGACGACCACCTGAAGCTGCACACCACCACGCTCCGGCAGCACCAGCGGAGCGGACAGGGTCAGGTTCTCGACGCGCCCTGCGCCGACCTGCTCGCCCGCACGAGCGACGAACTCGATGAACGCGGTCCCGGGCAGCAGCGTGCCGCCGAGCACCACGTGATCGGCGAGCCAGGAATGGGCCTGCAGTGAGACACGGCTGGTGAACAGTTGCTCTCCGCCGCTGGCCACGCTCAACGAAGCGCCCAGGATGGGGTGTTCGACCGGCAGCAGGCCAAGTCCCGCCGCGTCGGCGGGGGCGCCGACGGCGTCGAGCCAGTAGCGCTGGTGTTGGAAGGCGTAGGTGGGGAGGGTGAGGGGGGTGGTG
>NZ_RDBN01000129.1 GCF_008042075.1 Streptomyces sp. UW30
GGGTATCCCGGATCCGCCCACCCTCGCGCCGCCCCGCTCCCYCGGCCCACGTCGGACCAGCTCCCCGAGGGTCCGCCGCACCCCCGGCTCATACGCCGAGAAGGTGCGCCGCAGCAGAGGCAGCACATCCGTGAACGCCTCCGCCGACACCCCCGTCAACCACGCGTCGACCAACCCGAGCAACCGCTCGTCGTGCACGAGCAGCATCCCGCCGCCCGAGCCGCCCCCGACGAACCCCTCGATCCACGCGGCCGCGTCCCCCGGCGGCGTCCCCGGCGACAACGCGAGCCCCATGGCCCGAGCCGCCTCCTCCTGCGCCAACTCCCCGTCGTCCAGCAGCAACCGCACCGCGCGCCCCCTGATGACGCCGGGCACCGTGTCCCGCACGGCCAGCACCCGCAGCACGGCATGCCAGCGCTTGCGCAGATCGCCGTGCCCGAGGGCGGGCGAGTTGCCCAGGGCGACGGGTCCTGCCGCTGAGTCCCCGCCGGGGCCGCCTCGACTGGCGCGGGCAGCCTCACCCCCGGCACCGGGCCCGGCGTCGGCCGCCTGGCCCCCGGCACCGAGCCCCGCGCCGGCGGCCTCGCCCTCGGCACCGGGCGACAAGGCAGCCCGCTCACCCGGCGTTCCATGGCCTGGCGGGGAGGTCTCCTCGGGCGTTTGCCGATCAGGTGCGGGGACCTCGCCCGAGGTTTGCCACCCCGGTACGGGGGCCTCACCCGACGCTTGGCGACCCGATACCGGGACCTCACCCGACGCTCGCCGACGCGGCGCCGGGACCTCACCCGACGCTTCCCGGCCAGGTGCCGGGACCTCACCCGGGGTTTGCCAGCCCGGTGCGGGGGCCTCGCCCGACGCTTCCCGACCCGGCGCGGGGACCTCACCCGACACTTCCCGACCCGGCGCCGGGACCTCGCCCGACACTTCCCGACCCGGCGCCGGGACCTCGCCCGAGCCGCCACGCCCCGGCGCAGCACCCGCGTGCTCCTGGCCCGACCCGCTTCCCCCGCCCCGCGCGTCCCGTCCCGACGCCACCGCGTCACCCAGCAGCCCCACCGCGCCATGCACCGCGTCCACATGGCGTCGCATCTCCTCGGCCGCGTCCGCGTCCAGCGCGGCGCAGGCCGGGGGCAGGCCGACGAAGACGCGCTCGGCGAGCCCCGCGGCGACCTCCGCGAGCGCCCCGGTGTCCGTGCCGCGCACATCGCCGTACCGCAGGGAGCGGACCAGCGCGGGCAGGGCCTGGGCGAGATGGCCGACGTCGGCGTCAAGAGCGGCGCGGTCGGCGAGGATCCGCATCACCGTGGGCAACGCGTCCGGCAGTTCGGCCAGCAGGCAGCGCTCGGCGAGGGCGGTGACGTCGGCGAGGCTCTGCGCGCAGACGGCGTCCGCCTCGGCCTTGGCGGTCGCCGCGGCGAACACCGTCGTCCCCCACACCCCGGCCTCGGCGACCCGCACGGACAGCTCCGGCTCCCACCGCAGCCGCCACGTCTCCCGGAACGTCCCCGTGCTGCCCCGCGACGCGACCGGCTCGCCCCACTCCACACGCAGCAGCCGCAGCCGGTGCAGCAGCCTGCTGCGCTCGGCGTCGTTCTCCTTGCGCAGGTCGAGCTCCAACTCCCGCTCCAACGCCTCCGGCTTGAGCCGCAGCCGACGCTGGATCCGGTCGAGGTCCCGCTGCAACGGCACCGCCGGCGCCGACCGCGGCACCTCCCCCAGCACGTCCCCCACGACCAGCCGGTCCTGCACCAGCGCCAGCGGCACGTCCGAGCCGTCGCACATCACGGCCCGCACCGCGTCGGTCGTCTCGCTCAGCCCCGGCAACGGGCGCCCCCGCATCACCGCGAGCGTCTCCGCCAGCCGCACCGCCTCGATGACATGCGCCGAGGACACGAGCCGGTCCTCGTCCCGGAGCAGTCCGGCCACCTTGGTCATCCACCGCTCGACCGGTCGGTCCGGCGCGCTGAACAGGTGCCCGTACCAACCAGGCGAGTCGATCCCCGCCCCGTACCCGCTGACCCGGGCCAGCCTGCGGTTCGTCCACGGCACCCAGGTCATGTCGGCTTTGACCTTGGGCAGCCCCTTCAGCAGCGCCCTGTCGGCGGCCACGCTGCTCTTCTGCCGCAGCGCGGGCACATGCCAGGCTCCGCACACGACGGCCACGGCATCGCCGAACTCCCGCTGCGCGGCCCGCACCTGGAGCCGCATATAGGCCTCCCGCACGAGATCCCGCTCATGTCCCCCGCTCCCATACGCCTCCCGCAACGCCCCCATGGCCTCCTCAAGCCCGAGGAACGGCGCGAACGCATCCCCGTCCCCCAAGCCCCGGTGCTCGACGACGTCCTCCCACCACCGCTCGGGATCGTCGTAACCGGCGACATCGGCGAGCACGGCGAGGGGGTCGACCCGGACGGCGGCACGAGGATCGTTCGCATCACCCGCGCCCGCATCACCCGAGCCCGCATTGGCATCGGCGCCGCCACCGGCGTCGGGCGCAGTGTCGCTCGCCGGGCCCGGCCGGGTGTCGTCCTCGGAGCCCGGCCCGCCGCCCGCCGCCGGCTCACTCCCCCTACCGGCCTCCGCATCGAGCGCCGCTTCGTCCTGCCTCCCCCACGCCAGCGTGTGCGTGGCCGGCAGGTCGATGAAGCGGGCCGGGACCTGGTGCTCCACGGCCCAGCGGATCGCGACCCACTCCGGGGAGAACTCGGCGAGCGGCCAGAAAGCCGAGCGGCCGGGCTCGTCCACGGCGTGGGCCAGGAGGGCGACCGGGGGCCGCATGGCCTCGTCACCGGCGAGCGGGATCAGGGCATCGGCCTCCGGCGGCCCTTCGATCAGC
The DNA here is from genome assembly GCF_008042075.1 of Streptomyces sp. UW30. Taxonomy (GTDB): domain Bacteria; phylum Actinomycetota; class Actinomycetes; order Streptomycetales; family Streptomycetaceae; genus Streptomyces. The sequence goes on from NZ_RDBN01000129.1 coordinate 2,837, forward strand.
ACCGTCCGTGGCCGGGCCGCGTCCAGCGCCGCCCGCACGGCCCGCGCCGACCCGGGCCCGTGGTGCCGTACCCCGAGCAGCAACGGCCCCGACGGCATCGACGAGATCCACCGTGTCGTCACCGTCTTCCGCGAGCTGCGCGACGGGGTCACGTCCGACGGC
>NZ_RDBN01000130.1 GCF_008042075.1 Streptomyces sp. UW30
GGACTGGGGACATGGTCCGCAGGCGGTCAGATGGCGTTCTTGAGTTTCACGGCAGACGGGACAACCAGGTCAAGATCCGTGGTTTCCGGGTCGAGCTCGGCGAGGTAGAGCACGCTCTGCGTACTCATCCGGGCGTCCGCGCGGCTCACGCTCAAGCCGAAAGGGACCGTGACGAGGTCGCGATCACGGCTTACGTCGTGGGAGAGGTGGATGTGCGGGAGCTCGCCGAGAACCTCCGGAAGCGGCTCCCGGACCACATGGTCCCGGCGAAGTGGGCAACACTCGACGCGCTGCCGTTCACGCCTGGGGGCAAGGTCGACCGGGCGGCGCTGCCCGCTGCCGGGCGTATCGTCGCCGACCCGAAGGGGGCGGCCCGGTCCTTCTCTCGCACCGAAGCCGAGCTCTCGGACATCTGGGAGTCGTTGCTGGGCACTGCCCCGGCCACTGGGAGAGATGACTTCTTCGATCTTGGTGGCGATTCGCTGAAGATCGCACGTCTCAGTGCGCGAATCGGCGCGGTGTTCGGAGTCCGGGTTCCGCTGCGTCAACTCATGGAGCACAGCCGTCTGTCGGATCTCACGGAGCTCGTGGGGGACCTGGTACGGCGCGACTCTCCCCGTCCCGCCGCCAAGGAGACCTTCAAGACACGTTCCGCAGCGTTCGACGTGACGGTCTCGGTCAGCGATCCAAAATTCCTCGGGACGCCGATCGGTCACCGTCGCACCTGGATGCTGGAACGTTCTCTCAGCGAACTCCAGTCGGATCTGGAACATCTGGACCGGCTCGTCGCGTCGCAGATACGCGGTGTCGACCGACCTGTCATCAATGGGTCCTGGGATCGGAGCGGAGCTCGATACACGCCCTCGCAGCTGGTCATCGAGGGCCAGGAGGTCATGCAGGACTGGGAGCGCCCGCTGATGCGGGCCATGGCGGCCCACGTCACCGAGAGCCGAGGGCACGTGCTGGAGGTGGGCTTCGGCATGGGAATCTCGGCCACCTTCATCCAGGAGTTCGGAGCAGCTTCCCACACGATCATCGAGCCGAACGAAGACGTCATCGTCGCCTTCGAACGGTGGCGCGAAGGCTACCCGGACCGCGACATCCGGCTGGTTCGCGGGTTCTGGGACGAGGCGATCGACCAGCTCGGACAGTTCGACGCGATCTTCTTCGACACCTATCCGACCAACGAGCGCGAGTATCGCGACACGGTCGTGCACAGCACCAACTACGCGGAGAACTTCTTCGAGGCGGCCGCCGCCCATCTTCGGACCGGAGGCGTCTTCTCCTACTACACCAACGAGATCGACACCGTCGGACGCTCCCACCAGCGCAGCTTGCTCAGGCATTTCTCCTCGTTCTCGGTGGAGGTGGTGCGCGATCTCGCGCCGCCGAGTGACTGCACCTACTGGTGGGCCGACTCGATGGTCGCCGTCAAAGCCGTTAAATGAGAGAGGCGGATACACGCATGCCCCCCAAGACGCTCGTGACCTATGTGCTGAGCGAAGAAGACAACGAGGCGCTCGACGCTGTCATCCACGACATCATGCGAGCAGGGCACGACCCGAGGTCCGGTGCCCTGTACGACCTTGCGTGGCGGTATCTTGCCGGCGTCCCCGCGGGTCTACGCGAGGCGCTGAGCGGTTTCCGCAACGCGGAGACCGGTAGCGCGTTCGCGATCCGAGGCTTCCGCCTGGACCCGGAGGGGATCGAGCCAACCCCGGCGAGCTGGGCCGAACCCGACTCGTTGCGGAGAGAGGAACTCTTCTTCGCACTTACCGGTATGTGCCTCGGCGAGGTCTACGGTTGGTCGACGATCCAGAACGGCAGTCTGATTCAGAACGTCCTGCCCCTGCCGGGCGTCGAGAACGAGCAGAGCGGCCACAGCAGTGACGTCCTGCTCGGGTGGCACACCGAGGACGCGTTCCATCCCTATCGGTGCGATTATGTCGGCCTGCTCGGCATCCGTAACCTCGACCGGGTCCCCACGACGGTCGCCTCGATTCGGGACATCGAGCTCAGCGAAGATGCCAAGAAGATCCTCTCCGAGCCCCGTTACGTGATCTATCCCGACACCGAGCATCTGGGTCAGACCCCCGACGACGGGGCCCATTTCGGACTGTCAGAGATCCAGAAGCTGCGGGACAATCCGGAGCCCGTGGCCGTCCTCTTCGGTCACCCCGACGAGCCTTACCTGCGACTTGACCCCTTCTACATGACGACCTTCGGGACCGACCCCGAGGCCGAGGAGGCGCTCAAGGAGATCTGCGAGAAGCTCATGATCTCTGAGTACGACGTCGTTCTCGAGCCAGGCGACATCGTCTACGTCGACAACTTCACCGCGGTACACGGCCGACGTCCCTTCCGCGCGAGGTACGACGGACGTGACCGCTGGCTCAAGAAGCTCACGGTGACAAGGAACCTTCGCCCTTCGCGCGGTCTGCGTCGCTCATCCGCCTGCCGAGTGATCGGCTGAGGTAGGKGATCTGTGCTGCCGGCAGGTGCATGAAATACGGCGTCTGCGCTAGGGGTCAACTTCTGTCAACTGTCGGGCGCACGGCACGTGCACGGCGTGGGCAACGCAACGCAAGCTCGGCATCTGGTCCTGCCCGCGACGAGGCCGGCGGTGGGAGATCGGGTCCGCCTCCCGGCGACGACGTTCGCCGCGACAGGTTCCTGGCGGATACCAAACTGCTCTCGGGCGACGCCGAGCGTGTGATCGTGGTCCGTTTCGACGGCAGGGTCGTCGGCATTTCCAATGTCCGCTGCGTCATTCAGGACTGCACCCAGGCCATGGGCGCAGTCCACCCGGACGGTGCCATGGTCGGCACCAAGGGTTTCGCAGGAGTCTGCAGCTTCACCACTCCAAGTTGCCGCCCGGACCAGGGACCACTGGCCCCAACGTTCAGCATCCCGGTCGTGCCCCCGTGCTCGTCCGAAGAACAGATCCACTTCAGCGGCCTCGTCCGCTGCGTCCTCTCCGGAGAGAAGTCATGCGTCCCTGTCTCCTGCTCGTCGATG
>NZ_RDBN01000131.1 GCF_008042075.1 Streptomyces sp. UW30
GATCAGCTTCCCGCCCTCGCGGCCCCCACAGCGCTGCTTCCCGCCCTCGCGGCCCCCACGGCGCTGCCTGTCACGCTTCCCGCCCTCGCGGCCCCCACGGCGCTGTGGGGGCCGCGAGGGCGGGAAGCTGATCGGCGCTCGGCGGACGCCCCGGCTCCTGTTCCCCGTTGCCCGCTCCCCGTTCCCCAGTGAACCGGAGCAGTGAACCGGAGCCCTGATGCCGCCGTCTTCCGGACCGGGCCGCAAGTCCCCCTCAGCGGGCGGTAACCCGCCATTCCTACGACTCCGGAACGCGGCCCCATGCACCCTCACTCCCCGCACCCCGCGCCCGCACCGCAGGTCGGCGTCGTGGTCATCGGTCACAACGACGCCGCGCATGTGACGACCGCCGTGCGCTCGGCGCTGGCCCAGGGTCCCGCCGTCCGCGAGGTCGTCGCCGTCGACGACTGCTCCACGGACGACAGCGCGGAACTGCTCGCGCGCCTGGCCGTGGCCGAACCGCGGGTGCGGCTGGTCCGGCGCCGGGTCACCAGCGGCGGCTGCGGCAGCCCGCGCAACACCGGTCTGGACCGGGTGACCTCGCCGTATGTGATGTTCCAGGACG
>NZ_RDBN01000132.1 GCF_008042075.1 Streptomyces sp. UW30
AGCTCCGGCCACCAGGCGTCGAGGAAGGCGATGAAGCTGTCCTCCGAGAGCTCCGGCCACCAGGCGTCGAGGAAGGCGATGAAGCTGTCCTCCGAGGTCACGTCCTCGTCGAAGGAGGAGCGCAGCTCGGCGGCGAGCTCGGGGTCGGTGTGCCGGGAGGCGCCGCCGGACTGCGCCCACAGGGCGTCCAGCAACAGCTTGCGGGCGCGCGGGCGCAGCAGGTTCACGGGCGCCGTGCCGCTCAGCGCGGTGTGGCGGATACGTTCCAGCGCGTCGGCCTCCAGCTCCAGGCGGCGCCCGAAGGCGACCACGCGCAGCCGGCTGGGCGGTCCGGCGGGCGTCGGCGCGCATCGCACGGGGCAGCTCGCCTTCGGTGACGACGACGCCGATGCCGAGGCGCCGACGCCCCCGCCACCCGCGCCCAGCTCCAGCGCGCCCCGCGCCAAGGGCTCGTACCGCATGCTCAAGGTGCTGCGGAAGGCGGCGCGGGCCGTGGCCGGGGAGTCGTAGAGGGTGGCCTCGACGCCGTCGACGAGCGAGCCGATCGCCCGGATGGCGACCTGGCCCTCCTCGCCGAGCGAGGGGAGCACGCCCTCGGTGT
>NZ_RDBN01000133.1 GCF_008042075.1 Streptomyces sp. UW30
TCGCCGTAGGTGGCGGCGTGCTGGGCGGCGTCGGCCAGGGCCGGGTGGAGCAGGAAGGCCGTGGCGTCGCGGTGGGCCTCGTGGGGCAGCGTGGCTTCGGTGAACAGTTCGGTGCCGCGTTTCCATGCGGCGCGCAGGCCGCGGAAGACGGGGCCGAAGGCGAAGCCGAGCCGGTCGACCTCACCGACTGCTACGACGACCTGGCCCGGCTCGGCTTCGCCTTCGGCCCCGTCTTCCGCGGCCTGCGCGCCGCATGGAAACGCGGCACCGAACTGTTCACCGAAGCCACGCTGCCCCACGAGGCCCACCGCGACGCCACGGCCTTCCTGCTCCACCCGGCCCTGGCCGACGCCGCCCAGCACGCCGCCACCTACGGCGACCTCGGCACCCTCAGCGAAGGCGGCCTGCCCTTCTCCTGGGAGGGCGTACGCCTGCACGCCACCGGCGGCACGACCCTGCGCACCCGCATCGCCCGCCTGGACGACGACACCGTCACCCTCACGGCCACGGATCCCGCGGGCAACACGGTCCTGACGGTGGACGCGCTGGTCACCCGCCCCGCGGCGGCGACCCTCCGCACCGCACCCGACGCCCTGTTCACCGTCGACTGGCGGCTCGTCGGCGACAGCACGGCCGCCGCGGACCTCCCGGTCGCCGTCATCGGGCCCGACACCGACGACCTGGCCGACGCCCTGCGCGCGGCCGACGCCACCGTCACCGTCGCCCCCGACCTGGCCGCACTCGACGCCGTACCCCCCGTCGTCCTCACCCGCATCACCGGCGACACCTCCACCATGCCCGGCGCCCTGCGCGTCACCACCGAGCGCGCCCTGAGCCTCGTCCAGTCATGGCTGGCGGAACCCCGCTTCGCCGACTCCCGCCTCGTCGTGGTCACCCCCGCCACCGGCGACCTCCCGGCCGCAGCGGCCCGCGGTCTCCTGCGCACCGCGCAGACAGAGAACCCCGGCCGCGTCACCGTCCTCCACCTCGACGGCCCGGCAGACGGCGAGACACTGCGCCGCGCCCTGACCACACCCGAGCCCGAAGTACGCGTCGACGCGGCCGGTCTGCACGCGCCCCGGCTCACCCGAGCCCCGCGCACCGGCCAGGAAACGCCCGGCCGGCCCTGGGACGTCTCCGGCACCGTCCTGGTCACCGGCGGAACCGGCGGCCTCGGCGCCCTCGTCGCCCGCCACCTCGTCACCCGGCACAGCGCCCGCGACCTCCTGCTCGTCTCCCGCCGAGGCCCCGACGCCCCCGGCGCCGACCGGCTCACCACCGACCTGACCGAACTCGGCGCCCGCGTCCGCGTCACCGCCTGCGACATCGGCGACCGCGACGCCCTCGCCGGGCTCCTCGACGGCGAGCACCTCACGGCCGTCGTCCACATCGCCGGCACCGTCGACGACGGCGTCGTCGGAGCCCTCACCGCCGACCGCCTCGACAGCGTGCTGCGGCCCAAGTCCGACGCCGCCTGGCACCTGCACGAACTCGCCCCCGACGTCGGCACGTTCGCCCTGTTCTCCTCCGCGGCCGGCACCCTGGGCGGCGCCGGCCAGGCCAACTACGCCGCCGCCAACGCCTTCCTCGACGCCCTCGCCGCACACCGCCACGCCCTCGGCCTGCCCGCGCTCTCCCTCGCCTGGGGACCCTGGGACGTCGCGGGGAGCGCCATGACCGGCGACCTCACCGACATCGACCGGGCACGCCTCGCCCGCTCCGGGTTCCCCTTCCTCACCCCCGAGGACGGCCTGGCCCTCCTCGACGCCGCCCCGGCCACCGGACACAGCACCGTCCTCCCCATCCGGATCGACCTCGCCGCGCTGCGCGCCCGAGACGACATCCCCGCGCTCCTCAGCGGCCTGGCCCGACGCTCCACGACAGCCCGAACGACCCTGACCAGGGCGGTCTCCTCCGGCGCGACTCACACGGACGGCCTCGCGGAACGGCTCGCCCCCCTGGAGCCCGCCGACCGCAGAGGGGCACTCCTCGACCTGGTCCGCGAAGAGGTGGCCGCCGTCCTCGGACACCAGGACGCCCAACGCGTCGAGCCCAGCCGGGCCTTCCGGGACCTGGGCTTCGACTCCCTCACGGCGGTGGAACTGCGCAACGCCCTCGGCACGTCGACCGGCCTGCGCCTGCCCGCCACCCTGATCTTCGACCACCCCACACCCCGGGCGCTGGCCGAGCACCTGCTGTCGAACCTGTTCCCGGACACCGCCACGGGCWCGACGGCACAGGTAACGCCATCCTCGACGACCCTCGCCGACGACCCGGTGGTGGTCGTCGGGATGGCGTGCCGCTACCCGGGTGGGGTCCGGTCGCCGGAGGATCTGTGGCGGCTGGTGTCGGAGGGCGTGGACGCGGTGGGCGAGTTTCCGGCCGACCGCGGCTGGGACCTCGACCGGCTCTTCCACCCCGACYCCGACAACCCCGGCACCTCCTCGACCCGGGCCGGTGGCTTCCTGCACGACGCCGGCGACTTCGATGCGGACTTCTTCGGGATGAGTCCGCGGGAGGCGTTGGCGACGGATGCGCAGCAGCGGTTGCTGCTGGAGTCGGTGTGGGAGGCGGTAGAACGGGCTGGTATCGACCCGACGTCGCTGCGCGGCAGCCAGACCGGCGTCTTCGCGGGCGTCATGTACAACGACTATCGGGAGTTGTTGCCGGGGGAGGAGTTCGAGGCGTTCCGGGGCAACGGCAGTGCCCCGAGCATCGCTTCGGGCCGCGTCGCCTATGCGCTGGGCTTCGAAGGGCCTGCGGTATCCGTTGACACGGCGTGTTCGTCGTCGCTGGTGGCGGTGCATTTGGCTGCGCAGGCGTTGCGTGGTGGTGAGTGTTCGTTGGCGTTGGCCGGTGGTGTGACGGTGATGTCGACGCCTACGACGTTTGTGGAGTTCTCGCGGCAGGGCGGGCTGGCGCCGGACGGGCGCTGCAAGGCGTTCTCGGATGCGGSCGATGCGGGTGCGCAGGGTCGTGCCGCCGGTGGCGTGCAGGCGTACGCCCTCCCAGGAGAAGGGCAGGCCGCCTTCGCTGAGGGTGCCGAGGTCGCCGTAGGTGGC
>NZ_RDBN01000134.1 GCF_008042075.1 Streptomyces sp. UW30
GGCCAAGGCGTCCACGTGACCCGGGAGTTCCACGGCGGGCAGGGCCCGCGTGACCCACCCGTACCGCTCGGCCGTGCTCGCGTCGTAGTCGTCGCCTGTGGCAGCGATCTCCAGGGTGCGGCTGCGGCCGACCAGGGGGACCAGCCGTTCGAGTCCTGGCCAAGGCGTCCACGTGACCCGGGAGTTCCACGGCGGGCAGGGCCCGCGTGACCCACCCGTACCGCTCGGCCGTGCTCGCGTCGTAGTCGTCGCCTGTGGCAGCGATCTCCAGGGTGCGGCTGCGGCCGACCAGGGGGACCAGCCGTTCGAGTCCTCCCCCGGCAGGCACCAGGGCCGAGCCGATCTCCGGCTGACCGAGAACCGCGGTCTCCAGGGCGGCGTAGCGCAGATCGCAAGCGAGGGCGAGTTCGTTGCCGCCGCCCCGGGCCCGGCCCTCGATCTGTGCGACGGTGATGGCGCGCAGATCGCCGAGGCGCACAGTGATGTCCAGGAAGGCAGGCAGCCCCGTCGGCCCCGGTTCAGAGGGGAGGGGGCCCGCCGACAAGTCGTAGCGGGCGAAGAAGAAGTCGGGGTTGGCGCTGTCGAAAACCAGCACCCGCAGGTCGTCGGCCATCTCGGCGGCCTCCACGATGGCGCGGAGTTCCGCCGCGGTGACCGCGGTCATCAGGTTGATGGGCGGGTGGTCGAAGGTGGCTCGCCAGTAGCCGGGAAGGACCTCGACGACGGTGAACTGTGTCAGGGCGAGTTTCATAACAGTCATGCGTGCTCGCTTCTCAGACGGTCTGCCGGGTGGGCAGCACAGAGATCTCGGCAAGGTTCACACGCGGGGGCAGTGACACCGCGTAGGTGACCACGCCTGCCACGTCGTCCGGGGTGAGCCACTCGATCTGCTCTCGTGTGCTCGCCAGGCGGCTCCGTGACTCCTCGCTCGGGATGTGTGACTGCAGTTCGGTGTCGACGATGCCTGGCTCGACGGTCGTCACACGGACCTGCTTCGGCCCCAGTTCCGCGCGGAGGTTCCGGCCGAGATGGATGACGTACGCCTTGCTCGCGGCGTAGGCGGAATATGTGGGGAAGAGCGTCTTCCCGGCGATGGAGGCGGTGTTGACCAGGTCCGCGACTCCGAATGCGGCGGCCGCCTCCCCCAACTGCCCGCCGAAGGCGAGCACCGTGTTGTTGATCGCGCCAACGTTGAGCTCCGTCTGACGGCTCCAGTCCGCGGCCCGGAGCTCGGCGAGCGGGGTGGGCAGCATGATGCCGGCGTTGTTGACAACGATTCCGGCCGGGCCCAAGGTCCTGGCGACCTGCGTGGCGGTTTCCTGGAGCGCATGGGCGTCCGTGACGTCGACGGGGAAGGCCGCGGCCCTGCCTCCGTCCGCCTCAATGCTTGCGCGGATGTCCTGCAACCGCTGCGCGCGGCGAGCCAGCAGCGCGACCTGGGCGCCCTCCCGCGCCAGCGCCCGCGCAACCTGCTCGCCGATTCCGCTCGACGCTCCGGTCACCACGGCCACGCGACCGACGAGAGGTGTGTTGTGCGGGTTACGCAACGGAACTCTCTCCAATGGGGCAAGGACGATGGCGCCCGGTCGACTCCGACAACGAGACCGGTGTCTCGAGCCTCCCCTTCACCGTCGCCTCCTGGAACCACGTGATGCACGTAGTCCGGCCCGGCTGATCACTACGATTCCGTGCTGAGGGAGCCGCGACGGCCTCGATGCCGACCGGCAGGGTCCTCACGGACGTGGTGCGGCCGCCAATGCAGGACACAAGCCCGGTCCGGCCTCGTCACATATTTGGGTGAGGAACCGGAATCACGCGCTATGTGAAAGTTGCACAGTGTGCCGAACCATCGATGAACCGCGGGCGACCCTGCAGCACCCGGTTCTCCTCACCGCAGGCCGGTCGGGCTGCCGCCTCCTCGATTCACCGTCGTCGAGGCCCGGGCCCTTGGCGCGATGGTGCTTCGAACGGGCGATTGCAAAGCAGGGTGGCAGCAGGTCAACGGATTCGGTGTCGGCCGGTATGGGCTCGCGGATGCGGTCATTGGACTCACGTGTGCCAGAGAGCTACGCAAGCCGGACCACGACGAGCACTTTGGGGTTGACCAGTGGACGAGCTGTTCGGGCGGGACGAGGAATGCAGTCGGCTGACGGCAGCGCTCGACAACGCCCGGCGGGGAATGAGCGGCGTCCTGGTCCTGCGGGGCGGACCCGGGTCCGGCAAGAGCGCACTGCTCGACCACCTTCAGGTCTCGGCGGCCGCCGACTTCGAGATCATGCGCTTCGACGCCGTGGAATCCGAGGCCGAGCTGGGTTTCGCCGCGTTGCATCAGCTGCTCAGACCGCATCTGACCCGGCTGCCCAAGCTGCCCGATCCGCAAGGTGAAGCGCTGGGCCAGGTCTTCGGCCTGCAGGAGCGGACCAGCCCACCCGATCGCTTCCTCGTGGCACTCGCTTCCCTCGGGCTGATGGCCGCGCGTTCCGACGACCGCCCCTTGCTGTGCCTGGTGGACGACGCCCACTGGCTCGACGAGGAGTCCGCCGCGGTGCTCGCCTTCGTGGCTCGCCGGTTGCACGCAGACTCCATCACCATGGTCTTCTCCGTCCGGGACCAGCTGGTCTGCGTCGACCACCTGGCGGGGCTTCCTGAGCTGACAGTAGGCGGGCTCCGGGCAGAAGCTGCGGGACGACTGCTGGAGTCAGTGGTCTCCGGGACCCTTGATCCCGACGTCCGCGATCGGATCGTCGCGTCGACCGGAGGCAACCCCCTTGCACTGATCGAGGCGGCCAGGGAGCTGAACGCAGACCAGCTCAGCGGTGAGGCACCGCTGCCGGAGCCGATCCCCCTCGGGCGGGCGCTGGAGCGGGTCTACCTGCGCGACGTGCTGGCGCTACCACCGCAGACCCGGACCCTGCTGCTGACGTCCGCGGCCGATCCCAGCAGCGATCCGAACGTGCTGTGGCGGGCCGGACCGAAACTTGGCTTCGACGCCGGCGCGGCGGCTGCAGCCGAGGATTGCCTCCTGCTGTCAATCAGGGAGATCGTCAAGTTCCGTCACCCACTGATCCGCTCGGCCGTCAGAGACGCGGCGCGCGTCAGCAGCGACGAACTGCCGGTCCAGTCGCCACGGTCGCGGGTGCGTG
>NZ_RDBN01000135.1 GCF_008042075.1 Streptomyces sp. UW30
TGGAGTAGGCGCCGCCGAAGGTGAGCACGGTGCGACCGGCGGCGGCAGCGAGGTTCGGCGCGAGCTTGCGCCACTTGTTGCCGATCAGCTCCGGGTGGATCAGGTCGTCCCGGAGGGCGGCAGCAATGCCCTTGCCGTACGAGGGTGCGGGGAGCTCGGCGAGGAGCTGCGCGGGAAGGCCGACGTGGTCGCGGTCGCCTGCGGCACGGGCGGAACCCTGGCGGGCCTCGCCGCCGGGCTCGGCCCTGGTCAGCAAGCCCTGGGCGTGCCCGTCCTCAAGGGCGGCTTCCTGGGGGACGACATACGGCACCTGCAGGCCGAGACGTTCGGCGGGCCTCGGGGCGAATGGCGGCTGGACGAGCGGTTCACCCGTCGCGGTCTGCGTCTGCTGCTCAAGCGGGACGACCTGATCCACCCGGAGCTGATCGGCAACAAGTGGCGCAAGCTCGCGCCGAACCTCGCTGCCGCCGCCGGTCGCACCGTGCTCACCTTCGGCGGCGCCTACTCCAACCACCTGCGCGCCACCGCCGCAGCGGGCCACCTCCTCGGTCTGCCCACGGTCGGCGTGGTGCGCGGCCAGGAGCTGGCCGACCGACCCCTCAACCCGTCCCTCGCCCGGTGCGTGGCCGATGGCATGCGCCTGCATTTCGTCGACAGATCGACGTACCGCCACAAGACCGAGCCGCGGACACTGGCGGCCGTCCTGCGCGCGGCCGGTGCGCAGGACGCGTACGTCGTCCCGGAGGGCGGCAGCAATGCCCTTGCCGTACGAGGGTGCGGGGAGCTCGGCGAGGAGCTGCGCGGGAAGGCCGACGTGGTCGCGGTCGCCTGCGGCACGGGCGGAACCCTGGCGGGCCTCGCCGCCGGGCTCGGCCCTGGTCAGCAAGCCCTGGGCGTGCCCGTCCTCAAGGGCGGCTTCCTGGGGGACGACATACGGCACCTGCAGGCCGAGACGTTCGGCGGGCCTCGGGGCGAATGGCGGCTGGACGAGCGGTTCCACTTCGGTGGGTACGCCCGTACGACCCCGGAACTGGACGCCTTCGCAGAGGACTTCGAGGAGCGGCACGGCGTACGGGTCGAGCGTCTCTATGTCGCCAAGTTGCTGTATGGGCTTGTCGCGCTGGCCGAGGAGGGTGCCTTCCCGCGCGGGACGGTGATCGCGGCGGTCGTCACCGGAGCCCCGTTCCCCGGGTGACCGGCCCTCACTCGGCCTCCCGATAGGCGGCCGCCTCCTCCAGGTCCAGTCTGCGCAGCAGCGTTCGCAGCATCTCGTCGTCGATGTAGCGGCCGTCGCGCAGCCTCACGAAGACCGCGCGTTCGGTGCCGATCGCCTCGCGGGAGAGTCGGCGGTAGGTGTCGTCGACGGACTCGCCGGTGACGGGGTTGGCCTGGCCCAGGCGTTCCCAGACGGAGTTGCGGCGGCGTTCCAGGACGGCCCGCAGGCGGTCGGCCAGGGACTCGGGGAGGGCGTTGCGCTCGTCGGAGAGGAGTTCCTCCAGGCGTTGTTCGGCGGCGCGGGAGGCCTGCGCCTGGGCGTTCGCCTCGGCAAGGGTCTCGGCCTGCGAGTCGCGGCCGGGGACCTTCAGCACGCGGACCAGCGAGGGCAGCGTCACGCCCTGGACGACCAGGGTGCCGATGACCGTCGTGAAGGTGAGGAAGAGGATGAGGTTGCGCTCGGGGAAGTCGCCGCCGCCGTGCACGGTGAGCGGGATGGAGAAGGCGATCGCCAGCGAGACGACGCCTCTCATGCCGGCCCAGGCGATGATGAACGCACCCCTCCACGTCGGGTTCTTCTCCCGCTCCCGGATCCGGGCCGACATCATGCGCGGCAGGAACGTCGCCGGATACACCCACACGAACCGCGAGACGACCACCACGAGGAAGACGGCGATCGCGTACCAGGCGGCACGGGTGCCCTCGTACTCTCCGAGGCCCTTGAGGACCACCGGCAGTTGCAGTCCGATCAGCGCGAACACCGCCGACTCCAGTACGAAGGCGACCATCCTCCACACCGCCTCCTCCTGGAGCCGCGTGGCGAAGTCGACCTCCCACGCGCGGTGCCCCAGGTAGAGCGCGACGACCACGACCGCCAGCACTCCGGAGGCGTGCACCTGCTCGGCGGCCGCGTACGCGACGAACGGGATCAGCAGCGAGAGCGTGTTCTGCAGCAGCACTTCCTTCACATGGGTGCGCAGCCAGTGGATCGGCACCATCAGCACCAGCCCCATGCCGATGCCGCCGAACGCCGCCAGCAGGAACTCCCAGATGCCGCCGGCCCAGGTGGCGCCCTCTCCGACGGCGGCCGCGAGGGCGACCCGGTAGGCCGTGATCGCGGTGGCGTCGTTCACCAGGGACTCGCCCTGAAGGATCGTGGTGATCCGCGACGGCAGCCCGACCCGGCGGGCGACCGCCGTCGCGGCGACCGCGTCCGGCGGCGCCACCACCGCGCCCAGCACCAGGGCCGCGGTCAGCGGCAGCCCCGGGATGACGAGATAGGCGACCCAGCCGACGGCGAAGGTCGCGAAGAGCACGTAGCCGACCGACAGCAGCATCACGGGCCGCATCTGCGCCCTCAGGTCGAGATACGAGCTGTCCGTCGCGGCGCTGTGCAGCAGCGGGGGCAGCACCAGCGGCAGGACGATGTGCGGGTCGAGGGTGTAGTCGGGCACGCCGGGCACGTACGACACCGCGAGCCCGGCCGCGACCAGCAGCAGCGGGGCCGGCACGGGCGAGCGCCGGGCGGCCGCGGCCACGGCGGCACTCCCCGCCACCAGCAACAGCAGCGGCATCACATCCATACGTCTCGCCCACCCTCACCCGCACCGTCACCGGCGCCGACGCGCCGATGCCCACCACTCGACACGGGCCGGCGCCCGCGCTCCCCGCTCTCGCCCGACACCCCCGGCCGGCGAGCGTCCCCCATCATCCGC
>NZ_RDBN01000136.1 GCF_008042075.1 Streptomyces sp. UW30
GTGGAGCGACAGGGGGCAACGGATGAGGAGACCCGGAGACGGAACGCCGGGAAGGACCAGGTCCTCACTCCGCCGCGGAGCGCCTCCTGATCTTCGAGCCCAGCCACACCAGTGGGTCGTACTTGCGGTCCACGGCCCGTTCCTTCAGGGGGAGGACGAGGGCGACGGGGGGAGTTCCGCCGTGGACTTCGTGATGCCCGTGGTGGCCCTGGTCGCGGCCGGGGTGCTCGCGGGCTACGGGTTCGTGCGGCGCAGGCGGCGCGCGCGGGAGCGTACGACTCCCGGTGGGGCGCCGGTTCAGGCCGCGGAGCCTGCCGCCGGGGAACTCGACGAGCGGGCGCGGGCCGCGCTGGTCGCGGCCGACGACTGGGTGCGGGTCAGCGGGGAGGAGCTGGGGTTCGTCGCGGGGCGGTTCGGGGCGGGGGACGCCGAGCATGTGGAGCCCTTCGCACGGGTCCTGGCGGACGCGCGGGCCGAGTTGGCGGTCGCGTTCCGGATGCGGTGGCAGTACGAGGGCGGCGTGCCGGAGGAGGCCGCGGCTCGGCGCCATGCGCTGGCGGGGATCGTCGGGCGGTGCGAGGAGGCGGGGCGGTTGCTGGACGGGCAGGCCGCCGCGTTCGATCAGGCGCGGGGGCTGGAGGAGGGG
>NZ_RDBN01000137.1 GCF_008042075.1 Streptomyces sp. UW30
GGAGCGGAGCGTCGCTACCGCCAGCGTCCGGCCATCTTCCTCGCGTTCGAGTACTCCGAGGAGATCCCGGGGACCTTGTTCGGCGCCCCGGCCACTCCGCTGTCTTTGCCGCACGAGCGCATACCGCATCCCGCGTTGATCACCGTCGAGAAACACAGTGACGGGATCGAGATCATCTCGGCGGTCTCCCAGGAGAGCGCCCTGGCTCCGTACGCGGCGGACCTGGCCGTCCGGGTGGAGCAGATCCTGGCCGACCCCACCGTGCCGCTCGGCGAACTGCGCCGACGGTGAGTCCAGGCCGCGCCGCCCCGACGTCCTCATCGTCGGGGCGGCGCGGCTCGCACGGTCCTGGCCGCGCGACTCGTCCCGGGCGCATGGCCGGACCGACCCGGCACCGTTACGACGCCACACATCCCCGGTGAGCCGGTGAGCCGGTGACCTCGGGGCCCCGTCCGATCCGGCACGGTGTGGGAAGGGCAGCCGGTCGGCACTGCGGATGGCCGTCATCGCGGCGAAGGAGCGGACGTGGCCTGTGACTGGTCTCGGCCAAAAGTCCCTGAGAAGTCCCAGGGAGCGAGTTCAGCCGCCGACTGCCCGTAAATGCGCAGGTCAGAACATCGCGCCCCTTACCCTGCACCTGCGGC
>NZ_RDBN01000014.1:0-3683 GCF_008042075.1 Streptomyces sp. UW30
CGCCTGCTCCTGGGCGGCCTGGGCGGTCAAGGGCTGCTCCAACATCACCGGCACCTTCGGCACGCTGGCCAACCCCACGGCCACGGCCGACCGTTATCTGGACATCGGTTTCACCTCGGGGGCAGTGCCCCACACCGTGCTGCCGGACACCTGGGCGGTGATCTTCGACCAGTCCGCGTACGACGTCTGGGCACCGCCGAAGGAGTAGTCGTCGCTCTGGTTGAGGGGCTGCCAGTCGGCCCGGTGGAAGCGCAGCTGCATATCCCCGGTGTCCGCGCCGGCGGCGAGGGTGCCCGCCCCCGAGGTGAAACCGATGTCCAGATAACGGTCGGCCGTGGCCGTGGGGTTGGCCAGCGTGCCGAAGGTGCCGGTGATGTTGGAGCAGCCCTTGACCGCCCAGGAGCAGGCGAAGCGATAGGCGGCGCCGGCCGAGTCGGCCTTGAAGTAGTAGCGCACCTTGACGGTGCTGAGCGGCAGGGCGCTGTCGCCCGTGTTCCTGACCTTGAGCCAGGGTTCGGCCTGGTCCGCGGTGGCGCCCGTGGCGCTGGTCCGGTACTGGACCGTCACGTCGTCCGTCGCGGCGCTCGCGGTGCCGGTCAGGGCGGTGAGACCGACGGTGCCCATGGCCATGGCCACAGCGGCGGCTGCGGCGACGCGCAGTCTGTTCGGCGTGGTTCGGGACTTCATGCTGAATCCTTCCGGGACGGGATGTGGGGTTCGTCGTGCTCGGGGGATCAGGGCTGTGCTGTGGTGCGGCTTCCGGGATGGCGGCTGACGCCGAGGGCGTCGAGGCGCGCAGTGTGCCGGGCCAGACGGGAGCGGAACTCCTCCAAGGGCGTGGGACCGCCCCAGGCGCGGTCCGCCAAGGCGCACAGGCGCGGATAGGTGAGGTACTCCAGGCGGGAGGGCATCGCGGCGTACTCGGTCCACAGCTGCGCCTGAGTGCCCAGGATGCGGGCGGCGGCTTCGGGTGCCGCCCCCTCGGGGACGGGATCGTGCGCGTGTACGTCCCTCAGCGCCACGACGGCTCCTGGCTGCGCCGGCTGCTCCTGGGTACCGCTGCTCTGCGGATAGTCGAAGTAGGTGGGGGCACGCGCCCTGGCTTGTGGGCTCTGCTCCCATTCGGTGAGGGGGCACTCGTCGCCGCCGATGTGAATGTAGGGGGAGGGGAAGACGTCCATGACCTCCTCCAGCACGGTGCGGCAGAAGTCGAAGACCTCCTCGTGGACGCCGAGGACGGTGTCGCACACGCCCCACCTGGTCCACACGTCCAACACTCGGTCGGGACGGTTTCCCAGGTGCGGATACGCGGCCAGGGCGGCACGGACGTGTCCGGGCATCTCGATCTCGGGCATCACGGTGATGCCTCGGGCAGCCGCGTACTGCACCAGGTCGGTCAACTCGGCGCGGGTGTAGGCGCCGCCGTGCGGCACACCGTCGTAGTCGTCACCGTCGGCACTGGTCGCGGTCCGGGCACGGTGGGCACCGATCTCGGTGAGCTTGGGGTAGGCCGAGATCGGCATCCGCCAGCCCTGGTCGTCGGTCAGATGCAGATGAAAGACATTGATCTTGTGCAGGGCGAGGAGGTCGACGTAGCGGCGTAGGTACGACACCGGCTGGAAGTGGCGGGCCACATCGAGCATCGCGCCGCGCCAGCGGTGCCGGGGGACGTCCGTGATCTCCACGCAGGGAAGTGACCATCGCGCACCGCGCTGCGGCGATGCCGCCAAGGCCTGTGGGGGCAGGAGCTGGCGGATCGTCTGCACTCCGCGCAGCAGTCCGGTGGCCTGTGCGGCGCGCAGCAGCACGGAGTGCGGTCCGACCGTCAGCCCGTAGCCCTCGCTGCCGAGTCCGCTCAGGGCCGGGTCGAGGGCCAGGACGACGGCTGCGTCCTCGGCGGAATGCAGCGGCAGACCGGTGGCAGGGGCGAGCACAGTGCGCAGCAGCTGGGCGGCGGGTTCGGCACCGCTGCTGATGCGCAGGCAGGTATCGGGGCCGAAGGTGAAGTGGCCGGCTCTGTCATGGGCGCTGCCCGAGGCATCACCGTGATGCCCGAGATCGAGATGCCCGGACACGTCCGTGCCGCCCTGGCCGCGTATCCGCACCTGGGAAACCGTCCCGACCGAGTGTTGGACGTGTGGACCAGGTGGGGCGTGTGCGACACCGTCCTCGGCGTCCACGAGGAGGTCTTCGACTTCTGCCGCACCGTGCTGGAGGAGGTCATGGACGTCTTCCCCTCCCCCTACATTCACATCGGCGGCGACGAGTGCCCCCTCACCGAATGGGAGCAGAGCCCACAAGCCAGGGCGCGTGCCCYGGATGCGGGCGGCGGCTTCGGGTGCCGCCCCCTCGGGGACGGGATCGTGCGCGTGTACGTCCCTCAGCGCCACGACGGCTCCTGGCTGCGCCGGCTGCTCCTGGGTACCGCTGCTCTGCGGATAGTCGAAGTAGGTGGCGCGGTAATGGGCGTTGATCACGTCGTGGCCGCGCCCGGCGGCGGCAAGGGCATGCGCAGGGTCGCGCCAGGCCATCACGGTGAAGTCGTCGGACAGCTCGGTGCCGTTCTCGGCCCAGCCGACCGGCCGTCGTCCGCTGCGGGCCAGGAACGCTCCGACGCGGCCCATGAACCACCCGTGCAGTGCGGCGGGACCGCTCAACCCCGCATCCCGGGCACGCGCCCTGGCTTGTGGGCTCTGCTCCCATTCGGTGAGGGGGCACTCGTCGCCGCCGATGTGAATGTAGGGGGAGGGGAAGACGTCCATGACCTCCTCCAGCACGGTGCGGCAGAAGTCGAAGACCTCCTCGTGGACGCCGAGGACGGTGTCGCACACGCCCCACCTGGTCCACACGTCCAACACTCGGTCGGGACGGTTTCCCAGGTGCGGATACGCGGCCAGGGCGGCACGGACGTGTCCGGGCATCTCGATCTCGGGCATCACGGTGATGCCTCGGGCAGCCGCGTACAGCCGCGTACTGCCACCTCGCCCGACTCGGCATCCGCCCGCTCACCCCCGACACCGCCCTCGACGCGCTCGGCCGCATCCTCGACGACGACCGCACCTGCGCCACCCACCTCGCCCGACTCGGCATCCGCCCGCTCACCCCCGACACCGCCCTCGACGCGCTCGGCCGCATCCTCGACGACGACCGCACCTGCGCCACCGTCCCCGACGCCAACAAATAATCCTGACCATTCGTCCCCACAAACACACCCGACACCGACCCCCGCACCGACACCGGATCCACACCAGCCCGCTCCAACGCCTCCCACGACACCTCCAACAACAACCGCTGCTGCGGATCCATCGCCAACGCCTCACGCGGCGAAATCCCAAACAACCCCGCATCAAAATCCGCCACACCCGACACAAACCCACCCGCATTCACATAGGAAGTCCCGGAATGCTCGGGGTCGGGGTGGTAAAGGCGCTCGATGTCCCACCCACGGTCCTCGGGAAACGAGGACACACCATCACGGCCGGCCGCGAGCATCTCCCACAACTCCTCCGGAGACGACACACCACCCGGGAAGCGGCAGGCCATGCCCACAATCGCGACGGCGTCGTCGTCGAGGGCGTCTGCGGTGTCGGAGCCCGGGGCAGTCTCGTGCGACGCGATGTCGGCGTCGTCKCCGGGGAGTTGTGGGAGATGCTCGCGGCCGGCCGTGATGGTGTGTCCTCGTT
>NZ_RDBN01000014.1:3783-11852 GCF_008042075.1 Streptomyces sp. UW30
CCCCCGCACCGACACCGGATCCACACCCGCCCGCTCCAACGCCTCCCACGACACCTCCAACAACAACCGCTGCTGCGGATCCATCGCCAACGCCTCACGCGGCGAAATCCCAAACAACCCCGCATCAAAATCCGCCACACCCGACACAAACCCACCCGAGTTCGCGTAAGTACGGCCCGGCTTTCCGGGAACGGGGTCGTAAAGGTCGTCGATGTCCCAGCCACGGTCGTCAGGGAAGGGGGACACACCGTCACGGCCGGCCGCGAGCATCTCCCACAGCTCCTCCGGCGACGACACACCACCGGGGAAACGGCAGGCCATCCCCACGATCGCGATGGGTTCGCGGGAGGCCGCGACGAGTTGGCGGTTGCGCTTCTTCAGCGTCTCGGTCTCCTCCAGGGACTTCCGCAGGGCCTGGACGACCTTTTCGTACGGTGCGCTCATCGGTGCCTCTGTCAGTCTCGTGGGTCGGAGTCGAAGCCGAAGTCGTCGTCGGCCGCGGGGTCGGCTGCGTCGGTGGCGTCGGTCGTGTCGCCGAGTGCCAGGTTCACGAGGTCGTCGACGGCGAGGTCGGCGATGACGGTGTCCTCGTCGGGGGTGTCGCCGGACCAGATGGCGCCCTCGTCCTCGGCTCGCCGTTCCGCTTCCTCGGCCTCCGTGAGCAGGGTGCGCAGGCCGGGCAGGAGACCGGCGTCCCGCAGCCGGCTGAGCGGGGCTGCCGCGAGGAGGCGGCGCAGGCGTGCCTCGTCGAGGTCGGTCAGGTCCTGCGGGGAGGTGTCCGCGGTGTCGTCCGGGAACAGTTCGGTGTGGAAGTGGCGGGCGAGGGCGGCCGGGGTGGGGTGGTCGAAGACGAGGGTGGTCGCGAGGCGGAGCCCGGTCGCGGCCATCAGCTGGTTGCGCAGGTCGACGGCCGTGAGGGAGTCGAAGCCGAAGTCCTTGAAGGCACGGTCGGCGTCGATGGCGGCGGGCGTCTCGTGGCCGAGCACCGCGGCGACCCGGGACTGGACGAAGTCGCCCAGGGCGCGCTCGCGTTCGCCGGGCGGCAGGGCTCGCAGCCGTGCGACGAATTCGCCGGCTTCGGAGGCCGTCGTACCGGTGCCGTTGCGGGGGGCGGTCGTAGCGTCGGGGAGGTCGGCGAGCAGGGCGCTGGGCCGGGCGAGGGCGAACGCGCTCGCGAAGCGGTCCCAGGCGACGTCCAGTACGGCGGTGCAGGGGCGGTCGTCGGCGAGGATCTGGTCGAGGGCTGTGAGTGCGCGCTCGGGCGGCAAGGGACGCAGTCCGGAGCGGCGGATGCGTTCCTCGGCGGCCGGGTCGGCCGCCATGCCGTCGCCTGCCCAGGGGCCCCATGCCACGGACGTGGCCGGCAGGCCGAGGGCACGGCGGTGCTGCGCGAGCGCGTCGAGGTGGGCGTTGGCGGCGGCGTAGGCGGCCTGGCCGGCGTTGCCGAGGACGCCGGTCACGGAGGCGAACAGGACGAAGAGCCCGAGGTCCTGGTCGGCGGTCAGTTCGTGCAGCAGGTCGGCCGCGCGGGCCTTGGCGGCGAGGGCGTCGGCGAGGTGGCGTGGGGTGAGGTCGGCGAGGACGCCGTTGGCAGGGATGCCTGCCGCGTGCACGATGCCGGTGAGCGGCGTGTCCTCGGGGATCTCGTCGATCAGCGCACGGATCCCGTCGCGGTCGGTGAGGTCGCAGGCGGCCAGGGTGACGCGGGCGCCGAGCGCGGCGAGTTCGTCGCGCAGTTCGGTGGCGCCGGGGGCGTCGGCGCCGCGCCGGGAGGCGAGCAGCAGATGCCGGGCGCCCCGTTCGGCGAGCCGTCGGGCGACATGCCGGCCGAGGGCTCCGGTACCGCCGGTGATCAGTACGGTGCCGTTCAGGCCGTTCACCGGGGGCTCTTCGGGGTGGACGGTGCCGGGGTTCTCGTCCCGTACGAAGCGTGCGGCGAAGACGCCGCCCGCGCGGACGGCGAGCTGGTCCTCGGACCAGGTGGTGGAGCGGCCGTGGGCGAGGAGCTGGGCGAGCCGGGCCAGGTCCCGGTGCCCCGGCCGGACCGGCAGGTCGGCCAACCCGCCCCAGATGTCGGGGTGTTCCAGGGCGAGGCTGCGGCCGAGCCCCCACACCTGTGCCTGGGCGGGGTGTTGGAGGGTGTCTCCGGTGCCGACGGACACCGCGGACCGGGTCGCGCACCACAGCGGCGCACCGGTCCCGGCGGCGTCGGCCCACGCCTGGGCGAGCAGCAGGGTCAGCCCGGTCGCGGCGGGCGGCTGCCCGTCGACCCCGGACCGCCGCGCCTGGTGGCCGTCCGCGCAGGACTGGTCCTCCGCCCAGGCGAGGAGGGACAGCGCGCCGTCCGGGGCCAGTTCGCGGACCCGGGCGGCGAGCGCCGTGCGGCTGTCGTGGCTGCCGAGGGTCAGGACGGTGATCCGGGCGCCGGCGTCCCGCAGGGCCTGCGCGCATTGCTCGACGAAGCCGTCCTGGTCGGCCGTCGTCTGCTCGGGGGCGACGACCAGCCAGTGGCCGGTGAGCGTGGCGGCCGGTACGCCGACCGGCTTCCAGGTGACCGTGTAGCGCCAGGCGGCGAGTTCGGACGCCTCGCTCTGCCGTCGGCGCCAGTCGGACAGCACCGGCAGCAGGGAGCCGAGGGACGTGTCCGCGCTGACGCCGAGCCGGTCGGCGAGCGCGGCGGGGTCGCCGCCGTCGACGAGGCTCCAGAATCCGGCGTCGGTGCCGTGCTGCCGGGCGGCGGCCGGTCGCTGTGCCCGGCGGTCGCGCAGCCAGTAGCGGCGGCGCTGGAAGGCGTAGGTGGGCAGCTCGACGCGTGCGGCAGGCCCGTCGTCGGTGGGGTCGGCGGCTGCCGTGACGGCGGCCCAGTCGGTCCGCATGCCGCGGACGAAGAGGTCGGCCACGGCCGTGAGCAGGGTCTCGGCCTCGGGACGGCCGGACCGCAGGGCGGCCGCCGCGGTGACGCGCCCGTCGGAGGCGGATCGCGCGAGCGCGGTGAGGACCGGGTCGGGGCCGAGCTCCAGGAGCCGGGTCGCGCCGAACTCACCCGTGGCGAGGGCGAGGGCGTCGTGGAAGCGCACCGGGCGGCGCACCTGGTCCACCCAGTACGCGGCGGACGCCCACTGCGTCGTGACGGACTCGCCCGTGGCGGTGCTCACGACGGGGGTCGTCGGCCGACGGTAGGCGATCGTCTCGGCTACGGTGGCGAATTCGGCGAGCATCGGGTCCATCAGCGGTGAGTGGAAGGCGTGGCTGACCCGCAGCCGGGACACCCTGCGTCCCTGTCCGCGCGCCACGTCCATCGCCTCGACGACGAGTTCCGCGTCACCGGACACCACCACGGACGACGGCCCGTTGACGACGGCGACGGCGATCTGGCCGCTGCCGGTCAGCTCCTTCAGCAGCTCGGTCACCTCGGCCTCGCCGCCCTCCACGGCGGCCATCGCCCCGCCCTCGGGCAGGGCCTGCATCAGGCGGGCACGTGCGGCGACCAGCCGTACCGCGTCCGGGAGTTCGAAGACCCCGGCGGCGTACGCGGCCGCCAGCTCGCCCACCGAATGCCCGAGCACGAGATCCGGACGGACGCCCCAGGACCTGAGCAGCTCGACGAGGGCCACTTGCAGGGCGAAGAGTGCCGACTGCGCGTAACCGGTGGCGTCGAGCGGGTTCTCGTCGTCCTGCCGCTCGTCGGGTTCGGCGAGCAGCATCTCCCGCAGCGGATGCGTGAATCCGGCGTCGGGCCCGAGTTCGGCTTCGAGCAGCTCGCACACGGCATCCAGGGCCTGCGCGAACACCGGGTAGGCGGCATGGAGTTCCCGCCCCATGCCGGGGCGCTGGCTGCCCTGCCCGGTGAACATCCACGCCGTACGGCCCTCACCGACGGTGCCGGTCACGACCGTGGCACGGCCGCCCGCGGGGAGGCGGTCAGCAGCCAACGCGTCCAGGCCGGACCGCAGTTGGTCGAGGTCGGCACCGAGTACGACGGCACGGTGGTCCAGTACGGCACGGGTCGTCGCGAGCGCGTGCGCCACGTCGCCGGGGGCCGGCTTGTCCGAAGAGGTGAGGAGGCCCGACAGCCGGGCCGCCTGGGCCCGGGTCGCCCGGTCGGCACGGCCGGACACCACCCAGGGCACGAGCACGGAACCGGGAGCGTCTCCCCCGGCTCCGGCGCCCCGCGTGCCGCCCGGCTCCCGCCCGCTCACGCTCTCGCCCTCGGGGGCCTCTTCGAGGATGACGTGCGCGTTCGTACCGCTGATGCCGAACGAGGACACACCGGCCCGGCGCGGATGCCCGCCGGCCTCCCAGTCCCGGGGCTCGGTGAGCAGCCGTACCGCTCCGGACTCCCAGTCGATGTGCTCGGAGGGCCGGTCGACATGCAGGGTCCGGGGCAGGTGGCGCCGCTGGAGCGCCATGACCATCTTGATGACGCTCGCCGCGGCCGCCCCCGCCTGGGCATGCCCGATGTTCGACTTGACCGACCCGAGCCACAGCGGCTCGTCGTCGGTACGGGCCTGGCCGTACGTCGCCAGCAGGGCCTGCGCCTCGATGGGGTCGCCGAGCCGGGTGCCGGTGCCGTGCGCCTCGACCACGTCGACCTCGGCGGGCGCGACACGGGCTGCCTTCAGCGCCTGGCGGATCACCCGCTGCTGCGACGGTCCGTTGGGCGCGGTGAGCCCGTTGGAGGCCCCGTCCTGATTGACGGCACTGCCCCGCACCACCGCCAGCACCGGATGGTTGTTGCGGCGGGCGTCGGACAGCCGCTCCAGGACGAGCATGCCGCCGCCCTCGCTCCAGCCGGTCCCGTCGGCGCTGTCGGCGAAGGACTTGCAGCGCCCGTCCCCGGCCAGCCCGCCCTGCCGCGCGAACTCAAGGAACATGCCCGGCGTCGCCATCACCGTCGCGCCACCGGCCAGGGCCATGTCGCACTCGCCGGCCCGCAGTGCCTGGGCGGCCAGATGCAGGGCGACCAGGGCCGACGAGCAGGCCGTGTCCACCGACACGGCGGGCCCCTCCAGCCCGAACACGTACGACAGACGCCCCGACGCCACACTCGGCGTGCTGCCGGTCAGCAGATAGCCGTCGGTCTCCGGGTCGGCGTCGTCGTCCTCCTGACCGCTGGCGTACCCGTTCGCGGACACGCCCGCGTACACACCGGTCGCCGAACCCTGCAGGGAGAGCGGGTCGATGCCCGCGCGCTCCAGAGCCTCCCAGGCGGTCTCCAGCAGCAGCCGCTGCTGCGGGTCCATGGCGAGGGCCTCACGCGGTGAGATCCCGAACAGCTCGGCGTCGAACTCCGTCGCACCGTCGACGAATCCGCCGACCGCCGCCACACCCTCCAGCGTCCTCATGTTCCAGCCGCGGTCGAGCGGGAACGGCGTGATGCCGTCGCCGCCCGCCGCCACCAACTCCCAAAGCGCTTCGGGCGACTCCACGCCGCCGGGGTAGCGGCAGCCCATGCCGATCACGGCGATGGGCTCGTCGGCACGTACGCCGCTACGGTGCGCTGCCTCCGCCGTCTGCGCCGTCCGGTCCGTCGTGTCGTCGTCCGATGTGCCGACGAGCTGCTCCCGCAGGGAGGCGGCCAGCCCGGCCGGCGTCGGGTGGTCGAAGATGACGGTCACCGGAAGCGTGATGCCGGTGGCGGAGCCGAGCCGGTTGCGCAGATCGACGGCGGTCAGCGAGTCGAACCCGAGATCCTTGAAGGCCCGGGACGCGTCGACCGACCCGGCGGACGCATGCCCGAGCACCGCGGCCACCTGAGTCTGCACCAGGTCCAGCAGCTCACGCTCCTGCTCCTCGACGGACAGTTCCCGCAGCCGTCCGGCCAGCGCACCGCCGGTCGCGGTCAGCCCGGCGGCACGGCGGCGACGCTCAGCGGCGGGCACGACGCCTTGGAGGATGCCGGGAAGGCTGTCACGTACGGCTGCCAGGGCGGTGGTGCGCAGGGCTACGGGGACGGCGTTCGGCTCGTTCACGACGAGCGCGGCATCCAGAAGCGCCAGGCCCTCGCTCGTCTCCAGCGGCGGGAAGCCCTGCCGCGCGAGCCGTTCGAGCTCCGGTCCGCCCAGCGTGCCGCCCATGCCGTCGGCGGTCGCCCACATGCCCCAGGCCAGCGACACGGCCGGAAGTCCCTGGGTACGGCGGGTGGTGGCGAGGGCGTCGAGGATGTTGTTCGCCGCGGAGTAGGCGGCCTGACCGGCATTGCCCACCACACCCGCGAACGAGGAGAAGAGAACGAAGGCCGACAGGTCACGGTCCGCCGTCAACTCATGCAGATGCAGCGCCGATTCGACCTTCGCGGCCATGACACCGGCCAACCGCTCCGGGCTCAGATCGGCGACCAGGCCGTCGTCCAGGACGCCCGCCGCGTGCACCACACCGGACAGGTCGACGCCGTCGAGCACGGCGGCCAGCGCCGCACGGTCGGTCACATCACAGGCCCGGACCCGGACTCGGGCACCCAACTCCTCTACCTCAGCAGCGAGTTCGAGGGCCCCCGGAGCCTCGGGACCACGCCGGGAGACGAGAAGCAGATCCCGTACCCCATGCTCGATCACCAGATGCCGAGCGACCTCCGCACCGAGCCCACCGGTCCCACCCGTGATCAGCACCGTCCCGTCGGAACCCCACGGCGACGGCACCCGCAGCACCACCTTGCCGACGTGCTTGGCCTGCCCCAGCAGACGGAACGCCTCCGGTGCGCGCGAGATCCCGTACGCGGTGACCGGGACGGGCCGCAGGGCGCCGACCTCGAACAGGTTCAGCAGCGCCGCGAACATCTCGGCGATGCGGTCGGGGCCGGCGTCGATGAGGTCGAAGGCGGTGTAGTCGATGCCGTGTTCGGCCCGCACCTCCTCCGCGTCACGGATGTCGGTCTTGCCCATCTCCACGAACCGGCCACCCGGCCGCACCAACCGCAGCGAGGCATCCACGAACTCACCGGCCAGCGAGTCCAGGACCACATCSACGCCCGGCCGGAACCGCTCCTCGAACTCGGTCGTGCGGGAGGAGGCGATCCGCTCATCCGGGATCCCGAGGTCGCGCACGACCGGCCACTTCGGCTCACTCGCCGTTCCGTACACCTCGGCACCCAGGTGCCGGGCGAGTTGTACGGCCGCCGTCCCGACGCCACCGGCGGCGGAGTGGATCAGCACCGACTCCCCCGCCTCCAGACCGGCAAGGTCCACCAGGGCGTAGTAAGCAGTGAGGAACACGATGGGCACGGAGGCCGCCTGCTCGAACGACCACCCCTCAGGCACCCGCGTCAGCAACCTGGCGTCGGTCACAGCCGTCGGCGCGAACGCCCCGTCCAGCAAGCCCATCACCCGGTCACCGACCACCAGATCGGTGACCTCCTCGCCGACCTCGACGACGACACCGGCACCTTCGTGGCCGAGTCGACCGGCGTCTCCCGGGTACATCCCGAGCACGTTCAGTACGTCACGGAAGTTGACGCCGGCGGCCCGGACACCGACACGGACCTCACCGGGGCCGAGAGCTCGCGGCCCCTCGGGAACCAGCCCGACGCCGTCCAGCCGTCCCTGAGCCACCACGTCCATGCGCCACTGGGCGCCCACACCCATCGGCGGTACCAGCACCCCGCCCGACGTCATCCGCACCATCCGCGGCACCCACACCTGGCCGTCCCGGAGGGCGACCTGCTGGTCGTCGATGCCGGTGGCGGCCAGGCGGTAGGACGCGGGGGCGTCGTCGACGTCGACGAGGGCGAAGCGGCCCGGGTGCTCGTTCATGGCGGAGCGAACCAGTCCCCAGACGCCGGCGCCGCCGACTTCGGGGGTCTCGCCGTCCCGTACGGCCAGGCCTCCGTTGGTCACGACCACCAGGCGTGCGTCGGCGAATCGCTCCTCGGCGATCCACTCCCGGACGGCCGCCAGGACCTCGGTCACCGCGGCGGGCCCCGCCCCTCGGCGGACCGGGAGCAGGACGGTCCCGGGGACGTCGCCGCCGCAGGGAGCGAGGGCGAGTCCGGCCTCGTGCCAGGCCTCGGCGTCGTCCGGCACTCGCAGGACGGTCACCGGGCCGGCGATGTCGGCGGGAGCCTCGACGGTGGG
>NZ_RDBN01000138.1 GCF_008042075.1 Streptomyces sp. UW30
CGGAAGGCCAGGTAGATGGTGGTGATCGCGGTGAGCAGGCCGAGGGCGCCGAGGGAGAAGGCGACCGTCCAGGAGGTGTTGCCCTGGTAGTCGACCGGGCCCTCGAAGCCGAACAGGCCGTACAGGACGTGGGTGATGCGGTCCGCCAGGCTCGGGTCGCCGAGCAGGGTCTTCGGGTGGGCGCTGACGATGACCAGGCCGAGGGCGAGCGAACCGGCGCCCATGAGGACGAAGTTGGCCAGCGCGCGCCAGCGGCTGCGTGGGTCGGGCAGCGCCGCGAACTGGTCGCGGTGGCGCAGCAGGGGCGCGAGCAGCGCGAGGGAGATGAGGACGCCGATGATGGAGTGGCGGTACGTGAACTGCGCCACCGCTCCGGCCGGCAGCAGGATGACGGCCGCGCGCCACGCCCGCCGCTTGCAGCGCTTGAGGCCGTGCGCGAGCAGCAGCAACAGCACGCCGGCGCTGAGCGACAGCGCCGCCGCGAACGGGCCCGTGGAGCCCGGCAGCACCTCGGCGATGGCGTGCATACGGCTGTGCCGGAAGCGCGGGAAGACGCCGGCGGCGACGTCCAGCAGGCCGACCACGGCGCAGGCTCTGCCGAGGAGGACGGGAACGGCTTCGGCGCGCGGGCCGCGCAGCAGCTGCCGTACGCGGCCGG
>NZ_RDBN01000139.1 GCF_008042075.1 Streptomyces sp. UW30
CCCCGGACGCAAAGAGTGCGAGTCGGGAGCGGACAGCCCGGGCGACGGTCTGCCGCTGACCGACGTACGCCCCGACCTCACCCTCACCGACCTCCGCCCGGACGGCTTCGAGCCCCAGGTCACCGGCATGGACTGGCTTCCCGACGGCCGCCTGGCCATCACCACCTGGGGCGGCTCGCAGACCACGACGGGCGAGGTGTACCTCCTCGACAACGTCACCGGCAGCACGAGTCGCGACAAGGTGACCGTGAAGAAGGTGGCGAGCGGGCTGCGCGAGCCCATGGGTATCAAGTACGTCGTGGTCGATGACCGTCCGGTCGTCGATGGTCAGCCGCGAGCCGTCGTCGCTGGTCAGGCGGAAGGTGTAGGACCCGTCGTCGGGAACGACGAGGTAGCCGGACGCTTCGGCTGTGAAGTTGTCGGCGAAGCCGCCGAAGTCGCCGGTTGTGGACCAGTCCACCGTCGGCATCAGCTTGTCGTGGTTGGGGGTCTGGCCCGGCTTGAGCGTGCACAGCTTGCTGAGCGGAACCTGGGTGTCGAACACCCGCAGAGTCACTCCCGGTTCCTGCGGTGGGATGTCATCGGGGGCGGCGACGGACGGGGGTGCTGCCCACACGCCCCCGACAAGGAAGCTTCCGACAAGCAGGGGGG
>NZ_RDBN01000140.1 GCF_008042075.1 Streptomyces sp. UW30
GTGCGGGCGGGCCGACGGGGCTTGCGGCGGGAGTCAGGGCCAGGGTGTCGTCGGCACAGCGCGCCACGAAGCCGGGGTCATGGCTGGTGAGGGCGATGGCGATGTTGTCGCGGGAGGCGAGGTCGCGCAAGAGGTCGGCGATCTCGTCGCGCAGGGCGGGATCGAGGCCGGCGGTGGGCTCGTCGAGGAGGAGGACGTCGGGGCGGCGGGCGAGGGCGCGGGCCAGGGCGACGCGACGCTGCTGGCCGCCGGAGAGGCCCGCGGTGCGGCGGCGTTCGAGGTGCTCGTCCGTGGGGAGGCGGACGAGGCGGAGGAGTTCGGGGACGGTGGTCCGGGTGGTCCTGCTTGCGGTCTCGGTGATGATGCGGCCCGCGCGCATACGCGGGTTGAGGCCGGAGCCGGGGTCCTGGCCGACGAAGGCGAGCCGGTGGCGGCGCAGTTGGCGCAGCCGGTCGGACGGCAGGGCGAGGATGTCCTCGCCGAGCACGGTGACGGTGCCGGAGGCGACGTGGGCACCCGGAGGGAGCGCGCCGATGAGCGCGGACAGCAGGGTGGTCTTCCCTGCACCGGAGGGCCCGGTGATGGCCTGGATGCGGCCGGGGGTGAGGGTCAGGGTGGCGTCGGCGAGGAGGGCGGTGGCGCCCAGATTTATGGACAGGCCGGTGAC
>NZ_RDBN01000141.1 GCF_008042075.1 Streptomyces sp. UW30
TACCGATCCGCCACCCGCCGTGTACCGATCCGCCACCCGCCGTGGGACGCCTCCCGGACGGCGTACACGAATCCGTCCGCCCCGGTACGGCCCTCCTGCGGCTGGAGACGACACAGGAGCGCACGGGAGTACTCGACGGCGCGTGGTGGCCGCGCTCCCGTGACGTCGCCACCGAACTGCCAGGTCTGATTCGCACGCTGTCCGAACACCTCGGACCGATCTCCCGGGTCGGCCTGGACTCCGCCGCCTGGGACGGACTGCCTACGCGCCTGGTCGTCGACGGCCAGGTCGTGCACCTCGACGCCTCGTCGGTGGGCGACGACACCGTCCTGGTCACGCGAGGTGATCAGGATCTCTTCTCCCTGCTCGTCGTACCGCCCGACGCGTCGCCCACCGCGGCGCGGGCGGCGATGGCCCAGGCGGTGCGCGCCGACAACCTCAAAGGGGCCGAGCAGATCCTCCTCGACACCGGTGCGGAGCCTCCCGTTCCGCCAGGCGTGACCACCACGTGAACGATCCATGACCGSTTCCGGCGCGTTCGTGGATGCCCGTGCGCCGGCCCTTCTCGGCCCGCGCGGGAGGCCAGGGAAAAGTCTGTAGCAGCGAAGCCACATTTTCCCGGCCGACGGCGCTAGGGTTGTCGCACGAGGCAGACGGTACC
>NZ_RDBN01000142.1 GCF_008042075.1 Streptomyces sp. UW30
TACCGATCCGCCACCCGCCGTGGGACGCCTCCCGGACGGCGTACACGAATCCGTCCGCCCCGGTACGGCCCTCCTGCGGCTGGAGACGACACAGGAGCGCACGGGGGTACTCGACGGCGCGTGGTGGCCGCGCTCCCGTGACGTCGCCACCGAACTGCCAGGTCTGATTCGCACGCTGTCCGAACACCTCGGACCGATCTCCCGGGTCGGCCTGGACTCCGCCGCCTGGGACGGACTGCCTACGCGCCTGGTCGTCGACGGCCAGGTCGTGCACCTCGACGCCTCGTCGGTGGGCGACGCGTCGGGCGGTACGACGAGCAGGGAGAAGAGATCCTGATCACCTCGCGTGACCAGGACGGTGTCGTCGCCCACCGCGGCGCGGGCGGCGATGGCCCAGGCGGTGCGCGCCGACAACCTCAAAGGGGCCGAGCAGATCCTCCTCGACACCGGTGCGGAGCCTCCCGTTCCGCCAGGCGTGACCACCACGTGAACGATCCATGACCGGTTCCGGCGCGTTCGTGGATGCCCGTGCGCCGGCCCTTCTCGGCCCGCGCGGGAGGCCAGGGAAAAGTCTGTAGCAGCGAAGCCACATTTTCCCGGCCGACGGCGCTAGGGTTGTCGCACGAGGCAGACGGTACCGAGTCCTTCGCAGCGCGCATGC
>NZ_RDBN01000143.1 GCF_008042075.1 Streptomyces sp. UW30
CGCGGCGGTGTGCGGCGTTGTGCCGCTCCTTCCACTCAGGTAGTCGCGTCTGCCCCGCCTTGCGGCGATGGGGGATGAGCAGGCCCATGCCTTGGGATCCGCCGTCCGCGATGACCGTTGCCCCCGCGATCGACCGGTCCCGCGTGGCGCGGCGGTGTGCGGCGTTGTGCCGCTCCTTCCACTCAGGTAGTCGCGTCTGCCCCGCCTTGCGGCGATGGGGGATGAGCAGGCCCATGCCTTGGGATCCGCCGTCCGCGATGACCGTTGCCCCCGCGATCGACCGGTCCCGCGTGGGCAACCAGAGTGCCATCAACGACGAGTACGTCGTTTACGTCGTTGCTTGTCGGCTTGCGCTGTCTTGGGGCAGAGCCAGCAACGGCCCATGTCGATCGATGATCCGCCCTACGGCAGAGACGGAGATCCCGAACAAGGGTGCAAGCTGTCGCATGGACAGGTCGGTGCGGCAGTACATCGCCACCAGCAGTACTGGGTCCCTCAGCGGCAACGACCATGGACGTCCAGGACGGGCCGCATCCAGTGCCTGCCCACCGGCCCTGTGAACCGCCTGCACAAGCCGTTGGAACTGGCGCGGCTGAAGCCTGGTGAACACTTCAACGAGCTCGCGACGCTCACCGGAGATCACCTGCACCATCAGGCCGACGCGGTTCAACCCACACCATTACGAGACAGGCTTCAGGCGGGACTGTCGTTGAGGTAGTCGCGGGCCGCGATAGTGAACGCCTCGATCGCATCGACAAGGCGTGCGTGTTCCTCGCGTGCTCTCTGCACCGCCTGTGCGTTGCTCACCGTCCTTAGGCACACATATTGCGGTGCGCCGGAGCGCAGCATGTGAGCGGCAATGCCGGCCTCTTGGGCACGCTCGGCAATGTGCTTGGGACCTTCGAGGAGGACGACGGGCAGTGTCCGTTGTACGGGATCGATCGACTCGGCGGCCTCCGCCCGCAGTTCCCACGACCGTCGCTCGACGCGGTCCACATGATCCTCGTTTCCAGTCGGGAGCTCGGCGAGCGCCCGTTCCTGGTTCCGGGTGAGCCGCGTCTCGTACGCGTAGGTGGTGGCTGCGCCGAGGAAGGCGGCATACGCATCCCGCTGATGCTGCCGGCGAACGGCGTCCACGGGCCCACGGTGGGCTCCACGTGCCTGATGAAGTCCAGCAGCGTAGGCAGCTGAAGCAGCGAGGAGAGCGGTGGGCGTGGTGACGAGCGCGGCAGCGATGGCAGAGTCCATGACCCGTGATCGTGCCGCACGATACCGCGGCGCAGGGCGACGCTCTCGTAGCACCGACGAACGGAGAACGGTGACAGACAGAAACGGCCCTGAACGCCGGGGCCTTTCTCGAGGAATCCGGACACGATTCCAAGATCTTTAGGACATGCCTAGCAGGGACCCGGTGTGCCGGGCGGCGGAGTGTCCTGCGGTTCCAGGTCTCGGCGGAACCGGTCCAGGGCGACGGCCGGATCGTCGTAGGGGATTCGTGTGAACTTCGAGACCAGCGTCCACATCAACCGTTCCTCCACGAGGCTCTTGGGCAGCGCGAGACCGAGGGCGTGAGCGAGCGGCGCCCTGCCGACGCTTACCAGAGCACGGACTGCTGCCGCCCAATCGTCGGTGGCCACGACCGCGGTGCGATACCACACCGGAATGAGCGCGGCAGCCACTGTGGCGGTCACGATCAGCGGGAGGGGGTCCGCCTTGGCCGCGAGGAGGGAGCCCAGAGCAATGACGGTGACGATGGCGTGGCCGTACAGCAGCGCGACGAAGAAGTCGACGCTGGTGCGTGCGGTATCTACCTGGCGGCGCGCCTGCTCGGGGGCGGCTGCGTTCAGCTCGTTCCACAGCAGCTGGGTGTCGAGGCGGTAGCGGTCGTGTCCGTACTCCTCGAATCTGCGAATGGCGTTGCCCAGGCGCGTAGGGGCGATCTGGTCCGGGTCGACCGGGTAGCGCGCCAACTGTTCTTGCAGCAAGGCGCGTTGGATCAGACCGCGAGTGCGGTCGCGGTTGCGCCATTGCTCCAGCTCCGAGCTGGTCTGCAGCCGCTGCAAGGTCTCCTGCTCGTGCTCTTGCAGGGATCGGCGCTGGGCTTCCCGCTCCAGACGTAGGAGTTGCAGACGCTCATCGAGCGCGGTACGCAGCGCCTGGTGGCGACGACAGCGTCGGAGGTAGAGCGGCTGGGGCCACAGCAGATACCCCTCCAGGATGCGGTACAGCGGGCTTTGCATTGCATTGAGGATCAGTCCGAAAAGCACTGAGAAGACCAGCAGCAAGGTAGCGCCGATGGGCGAGGTGGGCCGCAGTCGTGTCGCGGCAATCACGCCGTCGAGGCTGGGGGCCACGGTGAAGCACAGCACCGCCAAATTGATCGTCGTGGGCAGGATCCATCCGACGAGCAGGGTCCAGGCGCCGACCAGGGCTCCCTTTGCGATGTCGCCCATGTCTCAGCTCCTCCGCCAGCTGTCGTCGTCGGGGTTGGTCGTGGGGCCCGGTGAGCGCGGCCCGGCCGCCGGTTCGCCCGTTGGCGGGAGGACGATCTGCTGTGCGCTGACGCCGAACGACCGGTCGGCCACCTGATCGATATAGACGGCCCCGTGGAAGACGTGGGAGATCTGTGCCTCGAACCCGGCTGTCTCGTAGCCGTGTGCGTGAAGGACGCTCGTCACACCGCGCAGCACGCATGTCTCCGTAAGGGAGTTGGCCGCCGGCGATTGGCTTTCTCTGCTGCAGGAGCTGGACGTTCAGCGTGACCTGCAGGCGGTGCAGACATGCG
>NZ_RDBN01000144.1 GCF_008042075.1 Streptomyces sp. UW30
GGTCGTCGTCGGTGAATGCATCGGGCACTTTGATTTTGTGCCCGTCCAGTAGTTCTCGGGCCATGATGGGGGGACCGGCCGGGCGGGAGGCGGACTACGCCGCGTTGATCGCCGGGCTGGCCATGTTTCGCCTCAATGACTTGCAGGGTCGGCCGTCGGACCGCGCGTTGGCCGCGGCCGCCGAGGTCAGCCCGACCACGATCGGAGAGTGGCTGCGCGGAGTCCGGTTTCCCCAGCAGGTCGATCCGCTGCTGAAGCTGGTGCGGGCACTGCGCGTCCAAGCTGAGAGCGTCGGGCTGGCCGGCGCCTCGGCAGGTGTGCTGCTGGAAGGACAACGGTGGCGACGCGCCTACCAGGCCGAGGCTCACCGACGCGCGAACACAACGCGTACCGCGGTCGAGGCCGGGCAAGGCCGGGCGGTGCTGGAGCGGATGCGGCCCGGCCGGCCGCTGTCTGAGGTGACCGACCCGTTCCACCTGGAAGTGCACCACGCGATCAACTCCCCGGCCGCCGGTCTGCCGATGCTTCCAACGTACGTGCCCCGCGAGCACGACCGGGCGGTGGCCGAGGTAGTGGCCCAGGCCGCCGACGGGACCAGCCAGATCGCAGTGCTGGTGGGCGGATCCTCCACCGGCAAGACCCGTGCCTGCTGGGAAGCCCTTCACGTGCTGCGCGAGCGGGACGAACCCTGGCGGCTGTGGCATCCGATCAACCCCACCCGCCCCGGCGCCGCCCTAGACGAGCTGGCCGACATCGCCCCGTACACGGTGATCTGGCTGAACGAGGCTCAGGAGTACCTGACACCCGAACAGTTCGGYGATCAGGTCGCCGCAGGCCTGCGGTCCCTTCTGCGCGACTCAAGGCGCGCGCCAGTGCTGGTGCTGGCCACCCTCTGGCCGGACCACTGGAAGACCTTGACCACCCGAGCCATGCCGGACCCTCACGCCCAGGCCCGAGAACTACTGGACGGGCACAAAATCAAAGTGCCCGATGCATTCACCGACGACGACCTGGCCGCGCTGATCGACACCGCCAGGCGCGACCCCCGGCTCGGCGAAGCCGTGGATCGCGCCCTAGATGGTCACATCACTCAATATCTGGCCGGGGTACCGGTTCTCCTGGATCTCTACCAGGCCGCCCCGCCTGCCACTCGGGCGTTGATCGATGCCGCCATGGATGCCCGCCGCCTCGGCGCGGGACAACGCATTCCCTTGGCTTGGCTGGCCGACGCCGCTCCCGGCTATCTCACCGACATGGAGTGGGATCACACGGGTGATGACTGGCTTGAGCGTGCACTCGCCTATGTCACCACCCCCTGCAACGGCATCCCCGGCATCCTCACCTCCGCCAAGACCGGTGCCCCCCGTAACCAACGCAACCGCCCCACCACCGGACACCCCAGCACAACTGGGCAGGGTCTGCAGTACCGGCTGGCCGACTACCTCGACCAGCACAGCCGCCGGCACCGCGCCGAACAGCTCCCGCCCGTCGACTTCTGGACCGCAGCTGCGGTCCAGAAGTCGACGGGCGGGAGCTGTT
>NZ_RDBN01000145.1 GCF_008042075.1 Streptomyces sp. UW30
CACCCACCTGGGTCGGAGTCTTCGCCCCACCCGTACCGGTGGAGCACTGGGCCGCCCCCTTCTTGTCACAGGCGGGCGGATAGGGCGCGGTCTTGACCAGCGTGTTCGTGCCGTCCGACGAGAACGTCGGGTTGTTGCACTTCTTGATGTCGATGCTCTCGACATCCACACCCGGGATCCTGCGCACCTGCTTCAGCCCAGCCTGCACGAGGTTGATCGGCAGCGGCGAGTAGCCGAGGCTGTCGACCCGTTGCTGGCCCTGGCAGAGGAAGTAGTACGAGAAGGCGCCGAGCGTCTTGCCCTTCTGGGCGTTGAAGTTCGACTCCAGCCTGGTCGGGATGATCATGTAGCTGTAGCTGGAGAGCGGGTAACTGCGCGCGTCCGCGTCGTTGTAGACACGGTCGAGCTTCTGCGTCAGATACGCCGGGGACGCGGCGTTCTCCTCGATGTCGGCCTTGGTCAGCGCCACCGCCACGTTCTTCGCGGTCGGCTCGACGTAGTACCCGGCCCTGTTGAGCACCTTGGCGACCGGGAAACCGGTCGTGTACACGGCGTACGAGTACTCGACATAGGTGATGGTGCCGACGTTGCCTGCCTGGGCGACATAGCCGGAGACGCCGTTGGAGCCGGACTGTCCGACGAAGCCGGCGCCCGACACGACCGGGTAGTTGGAGGTCGCCCCGCAGGGGGTGGTCCGGCCGGCCCGGCGGCAGTAGGCGTCCCACTGTGACGGGTACTGCTTGCTCAGCCAGGTGGTGAACTGGGCGGTCGTACCGGAGCCGTCGGAGCGCACCACCGGCACGACCCGGCGGGCGGGCAGCGCGGTGGCGAGCGCCGGGTTGTCGGCCTTGATGGCGGGGTCGTTCCAGGTCTTGATCTGCCCGGTGAACATCTTGGCGATGACCTCGCCGGACAGCCGCAGGTTGGTCACCCGACGGCCGCCGATGGTGAGGTTGTACATGAACGACGTACCGCCGGCCACGATCGGCATGTACGCGTACTTCCGGGACGGCGGCGAGTCGACGACGCCCGAGTCCTTGATGCCGTACGGGATTTCGGAGACGGCGTAGTCCACTGTGCCGTTGCGGAACTGGTTACGGCCGTCGGAGGAGCCCGTGCCGTTGTAGTTCACGGTCATGCCGTACTGCTTGACGTTGGCCCGCCACTGGTCGAGCGCGTTCTGGCTCCAGGTGGAGCCCGCGCCCGAGATCGGCACATAGGTCGCGGCGTCGGCGGGCACGGCGCCGACGAGCAGGGCTGCCAGGAGGACGAGGGCGGTCACGGCTCTCGTGCGCAGGCGTGCGAACGTGGCCGGAGGTGATCCGGGCATGACGAGGAACTCCAGGTCGGGGTCGGTGATGCGGTGGGTGTGGCCGGCCGGTGGGGCGGAAGGGCTACTCGGGGTCCGGCCCCGAGGCGGTGTCGACGGGTGGCGGGGAGCCGGAGGCCGGCTCGGCGTCAGCGGGTTGCCTCCCCCTGGCCTGCGCCCGCCTGCTCATGCGCGCGGCGTCGCGCCGCGAGGCGAGCACGCGCCGGTGCCGCCGGCCCCGGGTCAGCTCGCCGGGTCCGCGCCCGCCGATGACGCGGGCCAGCACGAACAGCAGCAGGACCAGGGCCATCAGCAGCGCGGCGGAGCCGAACCCGCGGGCGATGAAGGAGGGTTGGGGCGAGCGCACCAGGTCGAAGGTGGCCAGCGGCAGTGAGATCTGCGGCCCGCTGAGCGGGTCGGCGTTCAGTCCGGCGTTGACCCCGGAGGTGAGCAGCACCGGCGAGGTCTCGCCGATACCGCGGGCGGTGCCCAGGATCACGGCGGTGGTCAGTCCCGAGCGTGCGGTGGGCAGGACGACCGTCCACACGGTGCGCCACTTGCTCGCGCCCAGGGCGTACGACGCCTCGCGCAGCGAGCCCGGCACCAGCCGGATCACCACGTCGGCGGCGCGGATGATGATCGGCAGCATCATCACGCTGAGCGCCAGCGCGGCGGCGATGCCGGACTTGTCGACGCCGAGGATGAGGATGACGGTGGCGTAGATGAACAGGCCGGCCACGATCGACGGCAGGGCCGTCATCGCCTCGACGATCGTGCGGACGAAACGCGCGTAGCGTCCGGGCACTTCGTTGAGGAACACCGCGCAGGCAAGGCCGAGCGGCACGGTGACGGCCAGCGAGATGGCGATCTGTTCCAGGGTGCCCACGATCGCGTGCACCACGCCGCCCTTGCTGAGCGGCTCCAGCGGGCCGGTGCCCGACATGTCCTCGGTGAAGAAGCCGATGTGCACGAGGGCGGACCGGCCGCGCCACAGGGTGTACCCCACGACCAGGGCCAGCGCGCCGAGCAGGCACACGGCGAGGCTCTGCCACAGCACGGCGGTGACCTTGTCGCGTACGGCGACGGCGTTCTCGTCGAAGGAGACCAGCACGGCGTACAGCCCGAGGAAGAGCAGATACGCGACGACGACGAAGCCGAGGACCGTGTCGAACGGGGCGATCCAGACGAACAGCAGCGCGGTGAACGACACTCCGCCCGCGGCGGCGCCCGCGAGGGCGAGCAGGTCGGAGGTGTGTACGGAGGAGGTGTTCCGCCGTACCTCGGGGCCGCTGTCGTGGTCCTCGGCGGCCGGCCGCACGGTCGCGGGTTCCTTGAGGAGCTCGGTGGTCATGCTCAGGCCTCCGTTCCGGCGCCGGAGCGGCTGCGGGCGGCGATCGAGGACGCGATGAAGTTCACGACGAGGGTCAGCAGGAAGAGCGCGAGTCCGGCGGCCATCAGGGCCGACATGCCGAACTCGCTGGCGGAGCCGTAGCGCAGGGCGATCAGCGCGGAGACGGAGTTGGCGCCGTTCTGCAGGATGTGCCACTGCACGGAGAACACCGGCGAGATGATCATGTAGACGGCGATCGTCTCGCCCAGCGCCCGGCCCAGGCCCAGCATGGTGCCGCCGATGATGCCGCCCCGCCCGTACGGCAGGACGACCGCGCGGATCATCCCCCACCGGGTCGCACCCAGTGCCAGCGCGCCCTCGCGCTCTCCGGACGGCGCCTGCGAGAAGGTCTCCCGCATCACCGAGCAGGCGATGGGCGTGACCATCAGCGCGACGACGATGCCCGCGATGAAGGTGGAGGACGTGTACACGGTGGTGGTCTGGAGCGGGTCGCCCGGGTCGACGCCGTCGACCTTGAAGAACGGGATCCAGGAGAAGTAGGTGGCGATCCACCGGGAGAGCCCGACGACCTGCCCCTGGAGCAGGAAGAAGCCCCACAGCCCGTACACGACGCTCGGCACCGCGGCCATGAGGTCCACCAGGCTGATCAGCGTCCGCTTGAGCTTTCGCGGCGCGTACTCCGAGATGTACAGCGCGGTGCCGAGGGCCAGCGGTACGGCGATGCAGATCGCGGTCAGC
The DNA here is from genome assembly GCF_008042075.1 of Streptomyces sp. UW30. GTDB lineage: Bacteria > Actinomycetota > Actinomycetes > Streptomycetales > Streptomycetaceae > Streptomyces. The sequence continues at coordinate 3,399 of NZ_RDBN01000145.1, forward strand.
CCGATGAGGACCGTGCCGGTGAGCACGGCGGCGATGCCGAAGCGGCGCGAGTCCGGCTCCCACGCGGAGGTGGTGAGGAACGACCACTGGGCGACGCCCAGCGCCTGGGAGGCGCGGTAGGTGAGGAAGACGCCGACCAGCAGCATGATCGCCAGAACGATGGCCCCACTGCCGCGGAGCACGCCCTGGAAGAGGCGGTCCGCGGGCTCGATCCGGCCGCGCGGCGCGCGCCGGGCGTCGTCGTCACCACCGGTTTCCGGACCCGGTCCGGGTTCGGAGGGCTGCCCGAGTCTGGGCATGACAACGCTCATCCGGCACGCGTCCCGGCCCGCTCGCGCCCGCCACCGCCATCGCCGCCGTCATCGTCGTCGGAGCGGCTGTGACGCGGGGCGCCCGGCTCCTTTCCGGGACCGCCGGGCCGGGTCGGACCGGCCGCTCTCGGCGGGCCGTACATCCGCCGCGCGGCGGCCCCTCGGGGCCAGGGCTGCGTCGGCTCGGCCAGCTCGGCCACCGTGACCGTGTTGAGGAACTGGCCGAAGTTGTACTGGCAGTCCCGTTGGCGCTGGTAGAGCCGCCCGGCGACCGCGACCGCCCGGCCGTCGATCTCCAGCCGCCAGCTCCAGCCGCCGGCCGCCTCCGTCGTGGTCAGCAGCACCCTGGCGTCCGAGATCCGCTCTCTCAGCCACAGCACAGCGGCCCGGCACTCCGTGAATCCGGTGAACGACTCGGCGCTACGCCCCAGTTCACGGTGATTGGACCCCACAAGCCGCCAGCCGACCGACTGTTCCTCCCCCACGGGTCTCTGCGGCGTCCCCCAAACCACATACAGGAACCGTGCCGAAACCATGGAAACCACCCCCTCTCCCCTTCACCCGATGGGCCGTTTTTCGCCAGCGACGAAGAATCACCCAAAGCGCACTGAGAGTCGCGGATCTGTGTGCGTTCTGTGTTCACAGATGAGTGAAGGCCGAACGGAGGGCAAATGAACGGGAGAGGTGGCGGGGTCGGGGGTGTCGAGC
>NZ_RDBN01000146.1 GCF_008042075.1 Streptomyces sp. UW30
GCCCTGGCTGCYGTCCGCCGCCACCCCGGCCGCCCTGCGCGACCAGGCGGAGCGGCTGCGCACCCGCATCGCCGGCGACAGCGACCTGCGCCCCCTCGACATCGCCTACTCCCTCGCCGTCACCCGCGCCGCCCTCGACCACCGCACCGCCGTGGTCGACAGCGCGGACGCCTACGCGGGCGCCCTCGCCGACCCCACCGGCCCCGGCACCCTCCACGGACACGTCACCGGCCGCCCCAAGCTCGCCCTGCTGTTCTCCGGGCAGGGCAGCCAGCGGCTCGGCATGGGCCGTGAACTGCACGCCCGCTTCCCCGTGTTCGCCGCCGCGCTGGACGAGACGCTGGCCTGCTTCGAGCCCGGACTGCGCGAGGTCATGTGGGGCACGGACGACGCGCTGCTGAACCGTACGGACCACACCCAGGGTGCGCTGTTCGCCGTGGAGGTGGCGCTGTACCGGCTGCTGGAGTCCTGGGGCGTGCGCGCCGATTTCGTCGCCGGGCACTCGGTCGGCGAGATCGCCGCCGTCCATGCCGCGGGCTTGCTGTCCCTTGAAGATGCCTGCGCGCTGGTGGTGGCGCGTGGCCGGCTGATGGCGGCCCTCCCGGCGGGCGGCGCCATGGTCGCCGTCGAGGCGAGCGAGGACGAGGTACGGCCGCTGCTGACACCCGGCGTGGCGGTCGCCGCGGTCAACGGGCCCCGCGCCCTGGTCCTCTCGGGCTCCGAGGCGGATGTGGAGCGCCTGCTCGCGGCGCTGGGGGAGCGGAGGCACACCCGGCTCGCGGTGAGCCACGCCTTCCACTCGCCGCTGATGGACCCGATCCTGGACGACTTCCGCAAGGTCGCGGAAGGACTGACCTGGCACACCCCGCAGCTCGCCGTCGTCTCCGGGCTGACCGGCCGGATCGCCGAGCCGGAGGAGCTGTGCTCGGCGCGGTACTGGGTACGGCACGTCCGCGAGACCGTGCGCTTCGCCGACGGCGTGTCCGCCCTCGCGGATGCCGGGGCCACCGCCTTCCTGGAGGTCGGCCCGGACGCCGTGCTCGCTGCCGCCGCCCGCGCCTGCCTGCCCGAACGGGCCGTCGTACAGCCGCTGTTGCGCCGGGACCGGCCCGAGGAGACCGCGCTCGTCACCGGCCTCGCCGCACTGCACGTCCACGGCGTCACCGTCGACTGGGCCGCGTTCTTCGCCGGCACCGGCGCCCGCCGCGTGGACCTGCCGACGTACGCCTTCCAGCGCGAGCGGTACTGGCCGGAGGGCGGTGCCCGCACCCTGGAGGTGACCGGCGCCGGGCTCGAAGCGGTGGGGCATCCGCTGCTCGGCGCCGCGATGGTCGTGGCCGGCTCCGACGACCTCGTGCTCACCGGCGTGCTCTCCACCGCCGTACAGCCATGGCTCGCCGACCACCGCGTCGGCGGCATGATCTTCTTTCCCGGCACCGGCTTCCTGGAACTGGCGATCCGCGCCGGGGACCAGGTCGGCTGCGCACGCGTCGCCGAACTGACCCTCGCCGTGCCGCTCGTGCTGCCCGACCAGGGCGGCGTTCAAGTGCAGCTGAAGGTCGGCGGACCGGACGAGACCGGACGTCGTGAGCTGTGGTTCCACTCCCGCCCGGCCGACCGGCCCGAAGCGCCCTGGACCCTGCACGCCACCGGCCGGCTTGCCCCCGACGCCGCCGAACCGGCACCGTTCGACGCCGCCGAGTGGCCGCCGCGCGACGCGCGACCCGTCGACATCACCGACCGCTACGACCGCTACGCCGCCTCCGGCCTGGTGTACGGCCCCGCTTTCCGCGGGCTGCGCGCCCTGTGGCGGCGCGGCGAGGAGCTGTTCGCGGAGATCGCCCTGGACGCCTCGGTCCGTGACACCGGCGAGTACGGCGTCCACCCCGGCCTGCTGGACTCCGTTCTGCACGCGGCCGCCCTGGACCACGACTCCGAACGCCTGTTGCCGTTCGAGTGGCGTGATGTGACCCTGCACGCCTCCGGAGCCGGACTGCTGCGCGCCCGGCTGCTGCGCACCGCGGCGGACACCGTCGTCGTCGACGCCGCCGACGCGCAGGGCGCCCCGGTCGTCTCGATCGCCGGCCTCACCCTGCGCGCCGCGCCCGACGCCGACGCCACCCCTGCCCTGCCGGACGCCGGGTCGCTGTTCCGCCTGGAGTGGCAGAACCACGAGGTGCCGGCCGTCGCGCAGGGCGCCTGGGCCGTGGTCGGCGAGGACCCGTTCGGGCTCGCGGCCCGGCTGGACGGCGCCGCCCGTGTTCCGGCGCTGGACGCCCTCGCGGGCGAGCGGGCACCGCGCCACCTCGTGGTGTCCGTCGCCGGGCCCGGTGGCGGTGCCGAGGCGGCCCGCGCCGCCACCCGCCGAGCGCTCGCCCTGCTGCAGGACCTCCTCGCCGACGAGCGCCTGCGCCGCTCCCGCCTGCTGCTGGTCACCCGGGGCGCCGTCGCCGCGAGCGACGCCGAGGACGTGACCGACCTGGGCGCCGCCGCCGTATGGGGACTGGCCCGGTCCGCGCAGGCCGAACACCCTGGCCGGCTACTGCTGGTGGACACCGACGACGCGTCCGCCGCACTGCTGCCCACCCTGCCGGCCCTGCTCGACGACGGCGAACCGCAGGCCGTCCTGCGCGACGGGGAACTGCGGGTCGGGCGCCTGGTCCGGGGCGCGGGCGCCGCGCTCGTGCCCCCCGGGACCGGACCGTGGCGGCTGGACGTGACCGACCGCGGGAGCCTGGACGGGCTCGCCCTGACTCCCTGTGCGCACGAAGAGCTGACGGGGCGCCAGGTGCGGGTGGCGGTGCGGGCCGCGGGCATCAACTTCCGGGATGTGCTCAGCGCGCTCGGCATGTACCCGGGCGAGGCCGGGCGGCTGGGCTCCGAGGCCGCCGGCGTCGTCGTCGAGACGGGGCCCGAGGCCGAGCTCCGGCGGCCGGGCGACCGCGTCATGGGCATGGTCGCCGGAGGCTTCGCGCCGAGCGTCGTCGTCGACGAACGGCAGCTGAGCGCCGTGCCCGCCGACTGGTCCTGGGAGACGGCCGGTTCGGTACCGCTGGTGTTCCTCACCGCCTACCGGGCGCTCGTCGAACTCGGCGACGTCAGGCCCGGCGAGAAGGTCCTCGTGCACGCGGGCGCCGGCGGCGTCGGCATGGCCGCGATCCAGCTCGCACGGCACCTCGGCGCGGAGGTCTTCGCCACCGCGAGCGAACCGAAGTGGCCCGCGCTGCGCGCACTCGGCGTGGCGGACGACCACATCGCCTCCTCCCGCGACACCGGCTTCGCCGACCGGTTCGCGGCGTCGGCCGGGGAGGGCATCGACGTCGTCCTCAACGCGCTGTCCGGCGAGTTCGTCGACGCCTCACTGCGCCTGCTCGGGCCCGGCGGCCGCTTCCTGGAGATGGGCAAGACCGATCTGCGCGACGCGGCCACCATCCCCGACGGGATCCGCTACGAGCCCTTCGACCTGGGCTGGGTGGACCCCGACGGCATCCGACGGATGCTGACGGCACTGGACGCGCTGTTCGCCGACGGCGCCCTGCGGCCCCTGCCGGTGCGCACCTGGGACGTACGGCGGGCCCCCGACGCGTTCCGTTTCATGAGCCTCGCCCGGCACACCGGAAAACTCGCCCTCACCCTGCCGCCCGCCCTGGACCCCGACGGCACGGTCCTGATCACCGGCGGCACCGGCGGCCTCGGCAGCCTCCTCGCCCGCCACCTCGTCACCCGGCACGGCGTACGGCACCTGCTGCTCGCCGGCCGCCGCGGACCCGACGCGCCCGGCGCCCGCGAACTGACCGAGGAACTCGTGGCGCACGGCGCGGAGGTAGGCCTCGTCGCCTGCGACCTCACCGCGCCCGGCGCCGTACGCGCCCTGCTGAACGCCGTCCCCGACGGGCACCCGCTGACGGCCGTCGTCCACACGGCGGGCGTCCTCGACGACGGCGTGCTGGACGCCCTCACCCCGGACCGGCTCGACACCGTGCTGCTGCCCAAGGCCGACGTGGCCTGGCAACTGCATGAGCAGACCCGCGACCTGGATCTGGCCGCGTTCGTGCTGTACTCCTCCACCGCCGGCCTGATGGGCAGCCCCGGCCAGGCCAACTACGCCGCCGCCAATGCCTTCCTCGACGCGCTCGCCGAGCACCGCCGCGCGCACGGGCTGCCCGCGCTGTCGCTGCGCTGGCCCGGCTGGGAGCAGGACGGTGGCGGAATGACCGCGGCGCTGTCCGACCGTGACCAGCGGCGCATCTCGACGCTCGGGCTGCCGCCACTGACCGCGGAGCAGGGCCTCGCCCTCTTCGACGCCGCGCTCGCCACCGACGCGGCCGCCCTCGCGCCGCTGCCCGTAGGAGGCGCCCCCCTGCCCCCGGG
>NZ_RDBN01000147.1 GCF_008042075.1 Streptomyces sp. UW30
TGCCTCGCCAGCGGCCGCCCGAGCCGCGGTGACGGGCCGGACCGCTCACGCCTGCGGGGCCGGGAACGCCACCGGGCTGCGCAGGCCCGCCGCGCCGACCCCGTCCGGAACTCCACCATCCAGTCGGCCGTCTCCGCCCGCACCAGCTCGGTCACATCCTCGGAGAACCGCCGCAGCACCCCCAGACACCGCTCCGCGGCCTCACTGGCCGTCCCCTCCGCCGGCCCCAGAACCTCGCGCACACACTCCGTCGCCCAGTCGAACTGAAGCACCTGAACCCGCCGCTGCACGGCCTGCGCAGTGGCGACGTCCCTTATCCACCCGGACGTGATCCCGAAGAACCGGTCGACCGCCACACAGGCCACGGCCATCAGCAGCGCCAGATACCCCCAGGGGGCCACCCCGCTCGTGACCCCGGTCAGATCCAGCAGCGGCCGCCCGAGCCGCGGTGACGGGCCGGACCGCTCACGCCTGCGGGGCCGGGAACGCCACCGGGCTGCGCAGGCCCGCCGCGCCGACCGCCCGCACCCCGAAGAACACGTTGTCCTTGGACAGGTCCACCTCGTGTGTCGTGACGTCGCCCACCGGCAGGACGTGGGTCCACTCCGGGGCCGTCGTCTCACGCCAGACGACCTCGTAGCCGGCGAGGTCCGGTTCGGCGCCCCTCGCCCAGGTCAGGCGGGTGGAGTTGGTGAGGGCGCTGGTGATGATCCCGGCGGACTTCGGGGTGCCGGGGGCCTGGGCCAGCGTCCACAGGGCCGCCGCGTTCACCTTGGCCACCCTCGCCGTGTACGCGAAGTCGCAGAACTCCGGCAGGTCGCCGTACTGCTTGCCGGTGTCGTCGACGCGGACGTCCTGGTGCTGGTGGGCGTAGTCCTCGGCCGGCTCGGTGAAGCGGGCGGCCGGGTAGCCGCGTTCCAGGAAGGGGATGTGGTCGCCGCCCCGGAGGTAGCGGTCCCGGCGGTAGATCACCCGGACCCGCATGCCGGTCGCGTCGTTGTCGGCCACGTCCCGGACGAAGCGGGCCAGTTGGCGGGTCGCCGAGTCGTTCTCGCCGCCCACCGAGCGGCGCAGCGCCGCCTGTTCGGGGGTCTCGGAGGAAGGGACGCCCTCGGCGAACAGGCGGATCGTGTACGGATCGCGGGCGCCGTCGTCCGCCGTCGCGCTGCCGACGATGTCGTTGGTGAACATGGCCTGGACGTCCGCGCCCGCCGCCTTCAGCGTCTGCGCCATGTGCGCCGATCCGTACAGGCCCTGCTCCTCCCCCGCCACCGCCGCGAACACGATCGTCGCCGCCGGCCTACGCCTCGCCATCACCCGGGCCAGCTCCAGGACCACGGCCACCCCGGACGCGTCGTCGTCGGCGCCCGGCGCGTCGGAGGTCGCGTCCATGACGTCCGTGACGCGGGAGTCGTAGTGCCCGGACACCACGTACACGCGCTCCGGCGTCACCGAACCCCGCAGCGTCGCGACGACGTTCGTGATCTTCGTGGGGGCCGGAATGCGCGGTGCCGGCTGCTGCACGTACGACTGGAGTTCCACCGTCATCCGGCCGGCGGAGGCCGTCGCGCAGGAGTTCAGTTCGGCGAGGAGCCAGTCCCTGGCCGCGCCGATGCCCCGGTTCGGGTCGTCCTGGACGGAGAGGGTGTGGCGGGTGCCGAAGGAGACGAGTCTGCGGACCGTGGCCTCGATGCGGGCGGGGTCGATCTCCTTCAGGAGGGTGCGCAGTTCGCGGGTGGGGCGCTGGGCGGTAGCCGGAGGGCGGGTCGCCGGCGCGGGCGCGGCGTCGGCCGTACCGGTCGTCGTCAGCGCGGCCGCGCTCGCTGCCGTGGCCGTCAACACCGTTCTCCTGGTGGGGCTGCGACGCATGTGTCCTCCCGGGGCTGCCGATGCCGGCCGACCCTCGTCATGGTTGTGGACATGGCAACCAACGGCAAGGGTGCCTCAGCCGCACAACTTCAGCCCCACCGGCGTCCCGCACGGCAGATGCCCCTGCGTACGGATCACCTGCCGGCTGCTCTCCTTGTCGAGGTAGGCGAGGAACCCGGCGGTGAGGGAGTCGTTCGGGGCGATGCCGTAGGTGTAGGCGTACTCGATGTCGCGGTACGGATAGGCGCTGTCGCCGCGCTCGATCTCGTCCACGTCGGCGCGGTCGCCGTCCAGCGGCACCGTCGTCACGCCCTTGTGCTGGGCGGCGACACTCAGCTCGCTGTACCCGATCGCGCCGGGCTGATCGGCGATCTTGTCCAACACGTCGCCGGTACTGGCGAGTTCGCACCGCGTCACCACGGTGGCGGCACCCTTCGGCGGCCGGCAGTCCAGTGATGTGCTCTGCGTCTGCTCCCATCCACCGAGCACCCGGTCCTGGAACACCTGCCGCGTCCCCGAGGTGTCACTGCGGCTGACCAGGACGATCGGCAGATCGGCGACCGCCTTGGCGGCCCCCGGGATCACCTCGCCCCACCGCTTGTACCTGCCTTTGTAGATGTCCCGCACCTGCTGCACGGACAGCCCGTCCGGACCGAGGTCGATCCCGTCGTTGACGGCGAGGGTGAAGACGGACAGCGCCACCTTCTTCCCCTTCAGGCCGAGGCGGTCGCCCAGCGGGCCGTCGGAGAACGCGATGACCGACCGCGCCCTGCTCTTCGACCGGTCGGCCAGCGCGGCGAGTTCGGCCACCCCCGACTCGCTCCCGCGAGTCTGGACGTCGATCTCCGCACCCGCGCACTTGCCCTCGTACTGCTTCGCCAGCGTCGAGATCACAGGCTCGAAGGCCGTCGAGCCGATCACCGTCAACTCGCCCTGCTCGCACTCGATCGGATTGCCGTCGCGGAAGACGACGATGCCCGCCAGCGCCAGGACGGACAGGGTGAGCAGCCCGGTGAAGATCCGGGCCTGCAGGCTGAACACCGGCGCCTTGTCGTCCGGTGTGGCACTGCGGTTGGGGTGCACCTCGCCGTTGCGGATGCCGCCGCGCAGCCGGATGTCACTGCCCACGTCACCGCCGGACAGCAGCACCAGCAGCTTGAAGTAGTCGCCGGGGTTGAGCGGGACGCGCGGGATGCGCAGCCGGTTGCCCTCGTAGCCGAAGCCCCGCTCCTCGGTGAAGTGGTCCATCAGGTGGTCGATGTCGGTCGGCTGGGTGACCGAGACGCCCCGGATGGTGCGGTCCGTGAACACCGCGGTGAGGCCGCGGGGGCCGGGGTCCGTGTAGTCGTCGCGGTCGATGGTCTGCGAACCGTCGTTCTCCACGCGCAGCAGCACCAGGGTCGCGTCGTCCATGTCCGCGTCGAAGAGGCCGAGCCTGACTCCCCCGGAGGGGGGACCCCCGGCCCGGCCCGAACGCACGCCGTAGCCAATGGGGTTGTCCATCTGGACGCGGTAGCCGATCCGCTTCCTGCGCGGCACGCGCCGCTCGTACCAGACCATGACGCCCGACGCGACGACACCCAGCACCGCTGTACCGACGGCCACGACGTTCTCTGCGCTCAGCCACTCCACTGTGGTGCCCCCGCAACTCACCAGAGCCGTAGTGTGGGGTCACCGTACGTCCGTTCGGGGCCTGCGGCGGCGCTCGGGCAGGGAAGTTCGCCGTACGTTCAACTGCCTCACAGGAAACGGCACTTCACCCGCCCCCACGCACCCGGCAGCGGCCCCTGCCGGGTCACTGCTTGGTGTACGTCAGCTTCTCCCCGGTGCCGGTGGTCACCCGCTCCAGCCTGCCGTCCGGCAGCAGCGAGATCTCGGTGGCCTTGCCCGGCGAACAGGTGGGCGGCGCGCCGGCCGTCACCGTGGACGGGCCGATCCTCAACGGGCCGTCTCCGCCCGGCGCCGCGGAGAGGTCCGCCGCGAACTCGCAGTGGTAGGTGCCGGTGCCTGCGGGCCCGTCGGCGACGAGGGACAGGACCGGATCACCCACCTCGCCCTGCCGGATGGTCAGCGTGCGGGTGTTCGCACCGGTGGCGTTGTCGATCGTGGCCGTCCAGGTGCCGAGGTAGCGCGTCGGGATCACGCCGTCCTCGGGTGCCGGGGGCGTCGGGGACGGCGTCGGGGTGGAAGCCGTCGGGTCATCGGTCGCGGAGTCGGTCGCGGTGGCCGTGACGGTCGGACCGCCGCCGGTCGTGTCGTCGCCGTCGCCGTTCATGAGGGCGTACACCGAACCGCCGGCGCCGAGCGCGACGACCACCGCGACCAGGACGAGCGCCACCGTGGAACGGCCGCTGCGCCGGGGCTGTTCGGGCGGCGGCGCGGGGAGATACGGCAGGGGCGGCTGGTAGGGCGGGGTGGCCCCGTTCGGCGGGGTGGAGCCGTTCGCCGGGTTCGGGCCGTACGGAGGATTCGGACCGTAGGAAGGATTCGGGCCGTACGGCCCGTACGCCTGCGGGTAGCCGTACGCCGGCTGCTGCGGGTGCTGTTGCGGATAGCCGTACGCCGGGTGGGCCGGGGTGCCGCCGGGGGCGGCGGCACCCCGGCCCACCC
>NZ_RDBN01000015.1 GCF_008042075.1 Streptomyces sp. UW30
GTTCTGGCTCACCTGTCTGTACACAGCGGCACTCGTCGGGACGGTAGGCGCCCGGCTGGTCCACGCGCGAGCCGCTTACCGTCGCGTCACCATGGCAGAGCCGGACGATTCGCCCATGGAGCCCTGACCGACTCCGCGCTCCGCCGCACCTCGCATGCGGCGATCATGGCCTACTCCGCACCGGACACCGCTCGGACAAAACCCGGACAGCTCCGTGAGCAGGCAGGACACCGGGCCAGTTGTCCGGGACAGCAAGGGCGGTTGTCGGGTGCGGTGCGTGTCACCAAGCTTTGACCTGCCCGGCCGTCGAGCGTCACATCGCTGGAATGTGTCGCAACTGCCCACCTCTGCGCGGCACAGCCTCCACGACGCCGGGACCTTCGAACCGCAATCGACAGGAGACAACTCATGCGTGTCCGCAGTGCCCTGGCATCGCTGGGGCTTGGTGCCGCGCTGGCGATCGGATGGCCGGCCACGAGCGCGCAGGCCGCACCTTCCGGTTGCTCGTCCTGGCAGACCAGCCCGACGTTCGCCTACGGCGTGTGCAACCAGGTGCCGGCCGGTGACGCCTGGCGGCTCGGCATCCGCTGCTCGGACGGCGACTACGACTGGTCCGCGTGGAAGTACAGCACGCAACGCACAAGCCTGCGTTGCAACCACAGCGGCGCCGTCATCACCCACCACTGGATCGACCCGGCCAACTGAGCCTGCGCCTGCGGGCACGAGCCCGTCCGTCCTCATCCTTGGAGATCGTTCATGCGTCTTCGCAGTTCGCTTGTGTCCGTCGGCTTGGGCGCCGCCCTGGCCCTCGGCGTGATGACCGCTCCCGCTCAAGCCACCCCGACCGGGTGCTCCTCGTGGAAGACCGGCCCCAGTTTCGCCTACGGCGTGTGCAACGACGTGTCGCACGGCGGTTGGTGGCGGCTCGGGATTCGCTGCTCGGACGGCGACTACGACTGGTCCGACGAGAAGCGCACCACGCAGCGCACGAGTCTGCGCTGCAACCACAGCGGCGCCGTCATCACCCACCACTGGATCGACACGTACTGACCTACGAAGGGGGAAACGACCATGAGCAACAAACGGGTACGAGGGCTGCTGATCTCTGCGGTCGCCGTGGCTGTGGCGTCCATGACCGGCATGAGCAGCGCCGCCGCACAGAGCGCGGGTCCGGTCACCATGCAGGGCGACAAGTGCCGCACGGTGTACGCCAAGAGCGGCAAGGGATACGCCGACGTGTGCTGGACCTGGCACGCGGACTCGCACGGCACCTACTACGGCAGCTACTGGGGCTCGTTCTACGACACCGCCCCCTCCGACAGGCAGTGGGTGGTCCTCCAGGCCACCTGGAACGGGGCAGGCCGCTGGGTGCCGGTCAAGTCCGCCGCGAACGGTGAGGACTTCCGGGACGAGTACAGCGGACTGCGGGGGCTGACCTTCCGCGCGTGCACCAACCAGGGTTACTGCGGCTCCGCTGCGGCGCCGTGACCTCAAGGGCCTCCGCTCACTGCGCAGCGGAGGCCCCTCTCACGGTGTTCAGGGCGCGGCTTCGACGATGAACTGCTGGCTGCGGTGGCCTCGGCACGGCTCCAGCAAGGCCTCGGTCCCTGTTGAGGTGTCCCCGTGCTTGATGCCCAGGCACGTCTGATCGTCCACCCGGAACACGTACCGGCCGCCTTCTTCCGCACTGGAGGGCTCGATGCGGAATCGGCTGCCGTGCGCGCAGGCGTTCCTCGGTTCCAGCAGCCCCGTGAGCGGCTTCTCGGTCAGCACCGTGAGGCAGCCCTTGCCTTGGTCGGGGCGGAACCACTGGATCCGGAACGCGTGGCCGCCCAGCGGTTCCAGCGTGGTCGTCTGGGGTGCGACCTCGTCGCAGGGCCGCTGTACGGCGACCTGCGAGTCGTATCTCTGGACGTACCCTTCGGTCAGGCACAGGTCCTGCGCCAGGACGGGACGGATCTGCACGGGCCCCTCCGGCAGCCGGGGCGAGTCACCGGGTGATGCCGAGCCGCCCCGCCCCGTGTCCTCGGGCTCGTCGGCCGAGACCAGTGCCCAGGCGGTGACGGACACCAGGGACAGCAGTGCCACCCCTGCCAACAGGCCGAGTCGGCGTCGTCTCCCGGTGAGACGCGCACGCCAAGTCGGCTTCCCGCTCTCAGGTCCCGCGGCCTGTTGCCGGCTGATCCTCTCCCGCGCCGCGAGCCAGTCTCCGACTCGATCTCCCTGCCCGCAGACCCTCACGAACGCGGCCAGCAACTCCGGGCGTGGCGCGGTCTTTCCCCCCAGCACGTCGGCGAGCGTGCTGCGCGCCAGCACCTCACCATGCTCGGCCGCGCGTTCCTCCAGCTGCCGGTAGGTCAGCCCCGAGCGATCCTTGAGCCGGCGCAGCGCCGCGACGAACTCAGCCGCATCTGTGGTCTGTTGAGGCTGCGGCTCCCCCGTGATCCCCATACCGGCATCGTGGCCTGTCGCGCTCCGTCCCGACAACGTCGATTCCCGCCATGACACCGTGTCCCGGACCGGACCAGGACAGAGCGCTGACCAGGCCGGACAAGCACGACGGAGGCCGAAGGGCATCGGGCGAGGCATGTCCCGGGCCGTAGGTGCGGTCCGGGGACACCGCCACCGTCCCCTCCAAGAGGCTGGTCACTGGAGGAAGTCGGCGATGAGCACGGCGAATTCGTCCGGTGCGGTCAGGCGGACACCGAGATCTTCGGCCTTGGCCCGCTTGGATCCGGCGCCCTCTCCGGCGACGACCAGAGTGGTCTTCTTGGAGACGCTGGAGGAGGAGCGGCCCCCCGCCCGTTCGATGAGCTCGTTCATCTGGTTGCGGCTGAGCTTCTCCAACGCTCCGGTCATCGCGCCCGTGACGACCACCGTCATTCCCGCCAGCGGCCCGGCGGCAGGCTCCGCACCTTCAGCAGGCTGGACGGCACCGACCTCTGCGGGCGTGSGCGGGGTGGCGCCGGGCTCGGTCATGTTCACTCCGGCCGCGGCGAGTTTGTCGATGAGCGGGGCAAGGTCGGCGAGTTCCGTGACGATGGACGGGGCCTTCTCGGGTCCGATGCCGTCGACCTGCTGCATCGATGCGGCGTCGGCGGCGCGGATGGCGTCCATGGTGGCGAAGTGGCGGGCCATGCGGCGGGACATGGACCGGCCGGTGCCCCGCACGCCGAGCGCGCACAGCACGCGTGACAGGGGCCGGGTCCTGGCGGTGGCGAATGCGGCGAGGAGGTTGTCGGTACTGGTCTCGCCCATCCGCTCCAGTCCGAGGAGCTGCTCGCGGGTGAGGGTGAACAGGTCGGCGAGGTCGCAGACCAGGCCGGCGTCGACGAGCTGGACGACGCGGGTGTGGCCGAGGCCCTCGATGTCGAGCTGGTCGCGTCCGACGGCGTAGGAGAGGGAGGCCACCAGGTGGCAGTTGCGGCCGTTTTCGCAGCGCCAGCGCTGCTCGCTGGTGTCGATGCCGGAGCCGCACCGCGGACATGCCTCGGGGAAGGCGATGGACTGTTCGTCACCGGTGCGTAGGTGGGCGACCGGGGCTTCGACGCGGGGGATGACGTCGCCGGCGCGGTGCACCATGACGTGGTCGCCCAGACGCAGGTCGCGGCGGGTGATGTCGGCCGGGTTGTGCAGGGTGGCGTAGGTGATGGTGGAGCCGTCTATCTCGACCGGTTCCAGGACCGCGCGTGGGGCGATGATGCCGGTGCGGCCCACGTTCCACTCGACCTCGAGCAGCCGGGTGATCTTCTCGACGGCCGGCAGCTTGTAGGCGATCGCCCAGCGCGGGGCGCGGGTCCCGGAGCCGGCCGACTGCTGATCCTGGGCCAGGTCGGCCTTGATGACGATCCCGTCGATCCCGAACGGCAACTGGGCACGCAGCGCCGCGATCTCCTGCACCCGGGCCAGCACCTGCTCGGTGCTGTCGGCGGTGATGCCGGGCACGGTGGTGGTGGCGGTGGTGCTCACCCCGAACGCGGCGGTCTGCGCCATCAGGTCGCTGTGGGCGAGCTCGCCCAGCCGAATCGCCAGTGCCTCCTCGGTGTCGGGGAGGGGGAGCAGGCCGTAGCCGAAGAACGTCATCGGCACGGTGTACTCGCGGTCCTTGGCACGCAGGGTGCCCGCCGCGGCGTTGCGCGGATTGGCGAACGGCTGCCCGCCGTGCGTGGTGCGCACCTCATTGGCGTGCTCGAACTGAGCGGTCGTCATGAGGATTTCGCCGCGCACCTCGACGGTGACCGGCTCGGCCAGTAGCTCGGGCAGGCCCTCGATGGTGCCGATCGCGTGCGAGACGTCCTCCCCGGCCGTCCCGTCTCCGCGTGTGATCAGTTGTCTCAGCCGGCCGGCGGTGTAGCGGGCGGCTATCGCGAGCCCGTCGAGTTTCGGCTCGACACTGAACCGGGCCACGTCATGGCCGATGCGCCGGGCCAGAGAGGCGGTCCAGGCGGTGAACTCCTCCGGCGAGAACACATTGTCCAGGCTCAGCATCGCCAGCGTGTGCGGGACATCCCCCTCCACAGCGCCGCCGGCCACCTTCCCCGTCGGCGAATCGGGCAGCACTTCATCGGGGTGATCGTGCTCCCAGGCCGCGATGGCGCGCACCAGCCGGTCGTAGGCCTCGTCGTCCAGCGGCGACGTGCCGCCCGCATAGTAGGCGGCCGCAGCCTTCACCGCGTCCTCGACCGCCCGTGCGTAGGCGGCGGCATCCATGATCTCTGCAGCTGCTGTCGTCATGCAGTTCATCCTGCCTGCCACCACTGACAACGGCCCCGCGCCGGCGGGCCGCTCCGGGCGCCCTCGGACGCGACGCTACTGCGAAGGCGCCTGGAAGTGGTCGACGAGCCGTTGCTGGATCTCCTGAAGTGCCCTGCTCGTCAGTTTGAGGCTGGACAAACGAGAGGCTGCCGCATGAGCGTAGGCGGCGTTCTGTTCTGAATCGCTCCACAGTGCCGCCGCGAAGAGATATCCGCTCAGGGCGTCCACGGCGGAATCCTCAGCGGCTGCATGGCCGGTGGGGAGGAGGCAGCGGTCGAAGGGCACGGTGTCGCCGGCCACCGCATTGGCCACCACGGACGGGTGCCAGGCGTGGGCGTTGTTCAGTGTTTCATGGGTGTCGAACCGTACGGTCACCATGTCTCCGGCCGGAATCGCCAGGTCGTACCGCCCCTCGGTGTCGGTAAAGGTGTGTTCGAGGAGAACCAGGTCGCGGTAGACGCTGACTTTGATCATGGGGATGGGTTGCTTCGTGGTGATGGCTCTTACCTGGCCGTGCATGAATGTCTCCTCCATCTGTGTCCCGAGGAGCGCCTCTTCACCCTCGTGGAGAGGTGGGCTCACACGACGCTGACCGACGCCTGGAGCCCTTCCGCGGAGTCTGTCCGTACGGGTATGGCCCGAGTGCTGAGGAGGTCGCCGGATTCGACGGTTCCGCTTCCTGAGCGGTCGATGTGGACACGCAGCCCGTAGGTGGCGGCGGGGTCGAGTTCGGGCACGTCCACGCTGAAGGGCACATGGCCTCCCGGCGTCAGCGGGACGTCCGTCTGGACCTGTGCCCCGACCACGATGGACGGCGCGTCGGCCAGGGAGACGTCGCGGACCTCCACCAGGACGGACGCGGCCGTTCCGTTCGGTGTGTCGGGTGGCAGGGCCACCAGACCGCTCACGGTGCCCGTCACAGCACCTCACCCAGCAAATCCCTGGCCACCGCGGCCGATGCGGGCTCACGTCCGTCGAGATGAGCCAGAAGCGCGGCGACCTCCGCCGTGATGGGCAGCCCGGTCCGTTCCTCCACGAACAACCACTGACCCGCCGGGTTCACTTCCAGGAACACGTACTCCCCGTTGGAACGCCGACGCAGATCGATGGCCCCGTACACCAGCCCCAGGGCGCGCATGAACCGGAGCAGGCAATGGGTGATCGCCGAAGGGAGAGTCACCGGTCGTACCTGAGCTTCGTGAACGACCATGCGCATATCCACCGGATAGTTGGTCTGCGAGGCATCGATTTCGGCGGCGAAGACACGATCGCCCACGATGGTCACCCGCAGATCGGTCCCCGGCACGTACTCCTGAAAGATGACTGGCGCGTAGCGCACGGCGTCCAGGGCCGCCAGGTCCTCCGTGCGGACGAGCCGGGTCTCCCGCCATGCGCCGGCGGAGGCGATGAAGGCCTTGTAGACGGTACGGCCGACGCCTGTCTCCTGGATGAAACGCCGGGCCCGCCCCGAATCGTTGGTGACCAGGGTGCGAGGCAGGGTGAGCCCCAGGCGGCGTGCCACGTCCCACTGGTAGGGCTTGTGGTGGGCGATCCCGTCCAGCGCAGGCGGATTGACCCAGGTGCAGTTGAGCGAGTGGAACAGGCCGTGCAATGCCTGGCCGGTCTCGCTGATCGCGAAGCTCTGGTCCCGGAGCGTGCCCAGGCCTCCGTCGACGGTGAAGGGGCGCACGCGCCGCCACCAAGCGGCACGGCACCGGTCGAGCCGGGCGTGGGCCGTGGGCGTTCGGACCGTGTAGACCGGTTCCCCGGCCCGGGCGTAGTCGAGAGTGATCTCGGCGCGGGCGGGGAAGTCGGCGAGGTCGAGACGGACCACCTCACGGCCGTCCGCCTCCAATCGGCGTACTACCGCGCGGGCGTGGTCCTCGTCGTGGGAGACGACCAGGATCATCGAAGCTGCCCGGCGCCGGCCAGAGGCTGGGCGCCTGCCTGAGCCAGAAGGAGGTTGTAGCTCGCCTGCACCGCGGACAGGCCCTGCTGCAGAGAGGCGACCATCTGGCCCAACTGGCGTACCTGCTCGGCCACTCCGTCCGGCTGGCCCGCCATCATCGGTGACTGGTGGGGTGTGGCCAGCACGAACGGACTGGACAACGCCGGCGGGCTCATGATGTCCAGTCCGGGAATCTTGTGCGGCCCGTCGCCCACGGGGTCCTTCGCCGCCTCCTTGAAGGTGGTGTCGACGACGGGATCCTTGGCCACTTCCTTGAACGTGGACTGCGCGGCCGGGTACATCATGTGGACTCCGTCGATGTCACCCTGCGACAGGCCCGTGCGCTGGCCCATCGTCACCCCGGGCGGGAGCGACTCGCGCGGGATGATGGTCGGCTGGTTCGGGTCGATCGCGAAGGCCGTCGCCGGGTAGTGCATGATCGAGCCGAAGTCGTACGGTCCCAGGTCGTCGCCGTCCGCGATCTGCTGAAGGAAGTTGTGCTGCATGTCCGGTTCGATGTTCGCGAACACGATCGTGACGTGCTGATCCCGGTCCTCGCGGCTCTGTTCGTGCCACAGCCCCACCGTGTGGCCGATCTCGTGGATGGCGTTGCCGGTGGAGCAGTTGGGGCCCAGCGTGATGCTCTGCTGACCGCCGCGTCGACCCACGTGCGAGGAACATCCGTTGCCCGGCACGAAGCGCACGAAGTCCGGGAACTGAGCGGCGTTGGCAGCGGTCCGTTCGACGAACCGAATGCGGGTGCGTGAATGCCAGTGCGCGATCGCGTCCGTGACACGCTCCCGCTCAGCCAGCCATCGTCCCCGCCCCGCCCGGTCGCACGGCAGACCAACGAACCCGCCACCGATCCGCGCTTCCCGCACGGCCCCCTCGCCGTCCTGGACGGTCACGGCAGCGCGTACGGCGTGGACGGCATCGTGCTGGACTGCCCGGCGACCACGATCCCGGGGCTGGTGGAGTGGACCCTGACCGAGTCCGGGCTCGGTGGGCAGCGGCTGCACCGCTACGGCAAGGACAGCGACCCGCTGATCGTGCTCACCGCGGCGGCCGCCGTGAAGTTCGGGCTGCCCGAGCGTCTGGAAGACCGCCGCGGGCTTCGTCTGAGCGCCGACCACCCGGTCGTCGCGCAGGTCACGAAGGCGAAGTGGCAGCTCACGCAGCGCGGGTTCGGCCCATGGGCGAGGATCTACCGCAAGGCGCAAGGCACTCAGCGCCAGTGCGTGCAGCTCGCGATCCTGCCCTGGGAGGCCCTGGACGAGCGGTCCTGGCCCGGCGTCGCGGACATGGAGCCGGCCGACATTGCCCGTGTCCTCGGCGTCTACGCCCAGCGGGTCATCACCCCGCGCGGCAGCACCGCGGTATCGGGCCTGGAGTTGATGACGGCGCTGCGCCCGGCGACGAAGGCGGTGCGGGACCCGGCGACGGGGAACTGGGTGTCCGGCCACAACGCCGGCAGCCTCGGGTCGCAGCCGATGGATCCGGCGCCCCCGGAGGCCACGCAGGAGCACCCCGTGGTCGTCAACTCCGGCTGGAAGGGCGGCTTCCTGAACGAGGAGGCTTACCAATGGGTCCGCCCGGTGGACCTGCTCACCGCCGAGGAGTGCACGCTGCCGTACGCGGTCGGCCTCGACCTGAACACGGCGTTCCTCGCCGCAGCGGCCCGCCTCGTCGTCGGTCTGTCCGGCCCGGACCACTTCCACGCCCCGGCGTTCAACCCGAAGATCCCCGGTTCCTGGCTGGTCGACCTCTCCCACGTGGACCTGGACCCGCGCCTGCCCAGCCCGTTCACGCCGACGGGGGAGCGCCCGTCGGGCCCGGCCTGGTACCAGACGCACACCGTCGCCTACGCCCAGGAACTCGGCTACAACGTCACCCCCGTCGAGGCATACCTGCGACGCGAGACCGGCGCGTACCTGGACCCGTGGCACGACCGCCTGAAGAACGCCTACGTCGACACCCTGGCCGACCTCGGAGTCACGCGGGAGCTGGACGACTCCAAGTTCCTCATCGCGATGGAGCGGCACAAGCAGGTCGACCTGGCCATGGCCGCCGTGCTGGCCGCCATCAAGGCCACGGTCAAGGGCGGCGTGGGCAAGCTGCGCGAGCGCCCGCAAGGCCGCCAGTACAAGGAAGGGGACCGGTGGCCGGCCCTGGAGCGCCCGACCTGGCGCCCCGACATCCGGGCCGCGGTCATCAGCAAGGCCCGGGTCAACATGCACCGCAAGCTGCTCAACATGGCCCGGATGACGGGCCTGTACCCGCTGGCCGTGCTGTCCGACTGCGTCGTCTACCCGAGCCCCGGCGACAGCCCGCTGGCCTTCCTGCCCTACAGTGCCTCCGGCAAGCCCCAGCCCGGCGGATTCCGCCTCGGGTCGACGCCGGGCCTGGCCAAACTGGAGGGCGTCCAGTCGATGGCCTGGGCGGTCGACCTGATGGAGCAGGGCTACAACCCGGCCCGCCACATCAAGGGCGGCGACGCCGTCCTGGACGAAGGGGAGTAGGCCGTGGCGGGAGAGATCGACGACGCCATCGAACGGGCCGACCGGGAGGCGTTCACGCGGGAACCGCCGAAGACGCTGAAGGGCCGGATCGGCTTCCTGATGAAGCAGCTCAAGACGACCCGGGCCGTCGCGGCGGAACTCGGCGTCAGCCAGCGGTCGGTCGAGCGCTACCGCAAGGGAGAGCGCAAGCACCCGCCCGAGGACATCCAGCAGAGGATCGACGCGGCCGTACGGTCCCGGTGGCAGCCGAGGGTCCGGGGCCGCCGCCGGAAGCAGGCCGCAGCCACGGGCGGAGTCACGGTGGAGACGCGCGCCCGGTTCGGATACACCGCCCCGGTCGGCAGCACGGACGACGGCCGCTTCCGCCGCCTCACCGTGCACCTTCCTCCGGCGTACGCGCAACGCCTGTTCGCCGCCCGCGACGCGGGCGCCGGCGACCAGGAGATGCGGCAGATCGTCGCCGACGGACTCAGAGAGATCTACTTCCAGGACGGCGGCGCCCGCGCTCTCGGCCTCTCGGACGTCGCCATCAATGACATCGACTACATCGACCTGGACTTCTGAAAAGGGCACCGACCGCACCTGACTCGGGCCACGTCCCTCACGCCCGCTCGCAGTTCGGCGCCCATGCTGCCGGCGCTAGCTCTGCGGCACGTCCTGCGCCTCGTCGTTGAAGCCGAACTTCTCGGCCATCTCCCGGACCTTGTCCTGGCCCAGGTCGACGGCCATCTTCCCGAAGACGTTGTTGCAGGAGTACTGCAGCGCGACCCGGATCGAGGCGTCCTTGCAGGGGGCGCTCGGGTTCTCGTTGCCCAGGTCCCGGTTGGTGTCCGGCAGCGGGTACGGGTCAGGGCTGACCGTCTTGTCGTCCAC
>NZ_RDBN01000148.1 GCF_008042075.1 Streptomyces sp. UW30
CCGGCGGGTCGCCGGCGGGTCGGCCAAAGTTTCCGCCAAGGAGCGCAGGGCGCTGCGCAGCCGGGTCTTGGCCGTGCCCTCCGGTATCCCCAGTTCCACGGCGGCCTGCCGGTAGGTGCGGCCGGCGAAGTAGGCGAGGTGCACGACCTCGCGTTGCGGCTGCGGGAGTTCGGCGAGGGCAGAGTGCAGCAGCAGGGAGCGCTCCCGGTCGACGACCGTCTCGTCGGGGCCGGGACCGGCGTCCGGGATGGCCTGGAGCGTGGAGTYGTCGGCGCCGGCGTCCTTGCGGTGCCGGGCCTCGCTGCGCACCTGGCTGTCCGTGGTCGCCCACCGGCGCGCCGTGGACTGGGTGCGCAGCGAGCCACGGCGCGCGTCGTAGGTGTACGGCCGGCCCCACAGGTGCGCGAAGACCTCCTGCGCCACGTCCTCGGCGGCGGCCGGTGAGCGCGTGACCCGCACGGCTACCCGCCGCACCAGCCCGCCGTACGTCGCGTACACCTCGGCCAGCGCCGACTCGTCGCCGTACACCAGCCGCCGGTGCACCTCCGCGTCGGCAGGCGGCGGTGCGGAGGTACCGCCCGTGGACTCCACGTGACCTTCCTAGCGTCCCGGCAGGGCCGGCGCCAGTGGTTCAGA
>NZ_RDBN01000149.1 GCF_008042075.1 Streptomyces sp. UW30
GGCAACTGGTCGAGGCGACCGATCCTGAGGCCTGAGTTTTCTGGTGCCGTTGGGCCGCCCGCTTCCTTGGCAGTGTCGTGCTTCCGCGAACGCGCCCCAACCCCGCCCAGCTACGCAGCCGACCTGCGCCCAACCAACCTGGGCCACCCATCCCTCCGGGCTGCCCGCTCGCTTCTCCCCCCGTGCTGGAGCGAGCCGSGTCAAGGGTGGCCCGAAGGGCCATTGGCGCAGCCGACGCGTAACGCAGCGCAGCGGAGTGAAGCGCCCTTGACGCGGTTCGCGGAAGCACGACACTGCCAAGGAAGCGGGCGGCCCAACGGCACCAGAAAACTCAGGCCTCAGGATCGGTCGCCTCGACCAGTTGCCGACTCCGGTGCCCGTCAGCCGTGGACCCGACTACCCTCTGCGGTGTGTCCGAAGACCCCGCGTGGGAAGCTCCAGAGGGTTCCTGGGCTTCGTCTGCAGCCCGCCGCCGAAACATGCAAGCGATCCGCAGCCGCGATACCGCGCCCGAGAAGCTGATCCGACGGCTAGTCCATGCACGAGGACTGCGCTACCGGGTTGCTGCCCGGCCACTGCCGGATCTGCGCCGGACGGCAGACATGGTATTCCGTCCGGCAAAAGTCGCAGTATTCATCGATGGCTGTTACTGGCACGGATGTCCTGAACACTACGTCCCTCCGAAGACCAACCAGGGGTACTGGTCAGCGAAGGTGCTTCGGAACATGGAACGCGACCGCGACACGGATCGACAGCTCAGAGACGCGGGATGGCTCGTGCTCCGCTTCTGGGAACATGAGCCATCAGACATGTGCGTCAACAGGATCACGGAGGCTGTTATTGCGCGCCGAGAAGCGGGCTCACAGTCGACCTGAAACAGGCAGCACCATCTGCTCTGAGTCAGGAGCATATGCTCCCGCTTCTTCTCCGTCCATCTCGTAGCCCTTGAGCAATTCACCGCTCTGTTCCGGACGGAGCACGGCAGCAATTGCCCGCCCGACAGCTTCAGCCACCGGGGGCGGGAAGGCGTTTCCAACTTGACGGTATTGGGCCGTTTTCTTTCCCTGGAATTTCCACCCCGGCGGGAACCCCTGGATCGCAGCAGCCTGATCGACGGTCAGCATGGGGCCAGCAGGGCGGAAGAGATCTCGCTCTGGGTCACATTGTTCAGGATCATTTGCGACGCCCATTGCATCAACACCCAAGGCTCCCCAAGCACGCTTGGCTCTGGTAGGTCCGAGGTCAGCCCCACCATGCTTCTTCGACCCGCCTACAAGGGTCGGCGCGACACCTCTCCCTGCTTCGGCCGCTTCAGTGGCCTTGCGGAGCCAATCCCGGTACACCACCTTTCCGGTACGGTCACCGGCCTTTGCCTGCTTTCCGTCCTGGTTCTTATTCCAGAACTTCCGGCATCGCGCTTCCATACTCTCAGCAAGCTCGCCGACTACCGTAGCCTGCTTTCCGTAAAGTCGAGTAGGCCACACAAATTCAACATCAGCCGAGTTTAGAAAATCCCGATGGATCGCAACCAGAATAGCCCGGGGGCGAAGCTGAGGGACGCCAAAATTACTCGCGTCCATCCTGCGCCAGACTTTCCGCATAACCAAGTCTTGCTTCTTAGCCGACCAAGTGCTACTAATCTCAGGGATCACATAGCCAAGCCCGCGGAGTTCAGCAAGAATATCTCTTCGATAGTCGATGAATACTTCCGGAGGCTCCAAGATACCCCGCACATTCTCAATCATGACAGCCTTGGGCATCAGGTCTCTGATAATCCTCAAAGCGTCCGGGAAGAGATCTCGCTCGTCATCCTTCCCAAGCCTCTTTCCTGCCAGAGAGAATGGAGGGCACGGAACGCCGCCGGCTAGGAGGTCAAGTTGCCCCTCCTTGAGCCCCAGACTTTTGTGAATTTTGGATCCGAGGAATTCCCTCACATCCATCGGCTCAAGCGCTTCGGTACGCGACTTATCCCAATTGGGCCAGCCACCCGCGTTCGCCGCGAGYGTCCGCACAGCCTGTGGATCCCACTCCACGAGAGCCACGTGGTCAAACCCGGCATTGTGTAGCCCAACGGCTTGCCCGCCGGCCCCGGCACAGATCTCCAGAGAGGTCAGTGGCTGGGTGAACTGCGGACGCTCGCGACCGCTGGGGCGCATGGCGCTCCTTCCGGGAGTGACTCAAAACCGATCTCAAGTGTCCCAGACACCAACCCACTGGCGCCTAGACACTCGACACCTGGAGTCTCCCATTACTCCAGACCACCGCCCCGTGTGCGGGTGCCGCGGCCAGAAGCTGAGTCACCCCCTGAGCTCTAGCCTCTGCCCATGTGACGCAACAACGCCTCCATATCACTTGGCGCTAGGCCGGCTGCGACGGATGGCTCTTCCTCCAGGTCAGCAAGCTGCTGCACCGTGGGGTCGTCAAGGATCCGGCCCATGAACTCCAGCTTCTGGTCCAGCCGTACCTCGACCACCTCATCAATCGTGTTGCGGGCAGCGAGCACAGTGACCCGCGTGTCCGTACCAGGGGCAAGACCGAGGCGGTGGATGCGATCAAGACTCTGGAGAAAGCGTCCGGCCATGAAGTCGCGGTCCACGTACACGGCGTCATGGCATACGTGATGAAGGCTGATGCCCTCGCCGAGCGTCGCCGGGTTGGAGACCAAGACCATGCAGCTAGGGTCATCGCGGAAGCGCCGTAGCTGCTCATCTCGGTCCGGTGTACCGCCGTACACCACCGCCGGGCTGTACTTCTCCAGCATTTGCGCCACGGTCGTCAGACTGCGTACGAACGTCGTCCAGACGAGCGTCTTGCGGCCTTGCTCTGCGTTCTCGGCAACGATGGCCGCCGCTTCCTTGTATTTAGGCGACATTTCGTGGTCGGGCAGCTTCTGCATGAGCGAGTACAGCGACGTGCCCTCAGGAATCTCCAGCGGGGGCAACTGGTAGACCAGCGGCTCGTAACGGCTGGCCCCTTCCACGAGGAGAGCCGGGCTCGTCGCCGCCATCAGGAGACGCAGCGCCGTCTTGCCGAGAGAGCTGAGGTCTTCGCGCGCGGCACCGCTGCTCATCCCTCCCACCAGCGAGCTATAGATCTCGGCGTGCAGATCCGGCATATCGACGTATCGCGTTCGCAATCTCATCGGCGGAAGACCGAGTTCCTGCTTAGTCGTCCTGGTGAACAACGGCCTGAGAACCGCGCTCGCATAGGCAAGATCACCACCCGCCACCGCCCGGGTCACTGTGCGCTGCCCGTGGCCCGGCCAGACGAAGCCCATCAGGTTCTCCAGGTCCTTGGAGCCATTCGGGGCCGGCGTTCCGGTCAGGATCAGCCGTCGTTCCGCGAGCGGGCCCAGCGCCATACACGCGGCGCCATACGTACCTCGCGCACCGAGCTTCATCCGGTGAGCCTCGTCCAGGATGATCATCGAAGGGGCTGACTTCAGCCAGTTCGCGAGCAAGGGCAGCGAGCGGTCCAGCCGCTCGTAATTGACGATGAGGACCTCTGCCCACTGGTCCAGATAGCCATCCAGCACATGGGTGCGCAGGGGATAGCCGAAGCAGACCGCCGTCTCGTAACGCCAGGACTCATAAGCCGACTTAGGGCAGACGACCAGAAGCCTGCTGGCACCCCCCTGAGCACGCTGTGCGGCATACACAGCGAGCGCCACCCTGGTTTTACCGGCTCCGGGCACGCTGAAATTCGCCCCGTGCCCCAGTGAAAGCAGCTTGGCGATGTCCCGCCGTTGGAACGTATTGAGATCGGCCCGCCAGGTGTCCCCTAGCAAAGTCAACACGTCATCGGAGGCGACTTCCGCCGGGCCCCCGGAGCCGGCCAGCCGATCCTCCACCAACCGGGCATCCCGAACCACACCAGACACGAGATTCCGGAGCTCCGGAGCCCACTCGACCCCTGCGGGGTGAGGCCAGCCTCCCAAGACGGTCAGGTCCGCGAGGAGTTCATCCAGCGCCACTGAGGCCGAAAGGGGGCCAAGCTGGCCGCCGGTACGGAACCGAGCGGCCAGCTGGACGAGGTCCTGCCGGTATTGGTCGGTGGTCCGCAGGACCACACGGGTACGCGAGTCGTCGAACCCCAGGTGCAGGGACGTTTCCGTCACCGGGTGCCCTCCATGGTGGAGGCGGCGAGGAGCCAGGAGACGCCGTCGCCAGGATTCGGCATCCCGCGTCCGGCCTGCTGGGCCAGCTTGCGCAGGCTGCCCTGAAGTTTGAGCACAGCCTCATCGAAAGCCTCTTCATCCAGGCTGKTCGACGTACGTGCCTGTACCAGCTCGATGACGCACTGATCGATGTTGGCGCAGGCGTCCGCGAGCCGGGCCGGGGCGAGCTGCTTGCGCTTGCGGACCCGAGCGTCACGGCCATGGCTGTCGATCGCCCGGTCGAACGCATCCTTCGCCTCGTCGAGCACAGCCTGAGCCTGGGCCTTCTCGGAGTCGGCAACCCCGACCGTCGTGTTGCGGACGGTGGCCGCCGCCCGCAGGATGCGGTCGTTCAGTGCGCGTGCCGCAGACACGGCCGAGGGAGCCGCCGGCACATCGAGGCCGAGGCCGGGGATAGAGATGGACTCGGCCTGCGCAGCCGTCCCGCTGTCCGCCAGTTCCTCGGGCAGCGTCTTCCCGAGATACCCCTCTTCCAGGAAAACCTCATCGATGTGACGAACATCCGTCTTCGAGAAGTCCAACAAGATCGCGGCCAGACGCCACTCCTTCAGGATCTCGGCCTGATCCCGGTCGAGGTTCTCCAACTTCACATACAAGCGCTGGAGTTCCTTCAGGCGCTCCTGCGCCCCCTCCCAGTCGACCAGCCGCAGAGCAACGCCCCCACCACTCGCGCTGCGGTCGTTGAGCTCCTTGATCACGCTGAGGATCCACCGCTCCTGGTGGTACGTCGCAGTCCGGATCCGGAACTCCTTGGCGATCTGCTCCGGCGTCCGGCCAAGCGCCGCCTGCTCCTCCATGGCGAGCAGCCGGTTGATGTAGGAGTAGTCGCGACGCTGATCCTGGCGAAGCTGAAGTGCCAGCTCTACGGCGTCGACATCGGCCTGCGTGAAAGAGGGGGGGAGCACACCCACACGCATCGACTGCTTGCCGAGTTCCCGCAGGGCGACAGCGCGCGTGTTGCCATTCACCAGTACGCCGTGATGAGTAACCAGGCCAGGGTCGTTCTGACCGAACTGGTTCAGGTCCTCCTTCAGCTTGTCGAAGTCGGGGTCCCTGATGTCCGGGTTAGAGGGCCGGGCCTTGAGCAATCCAGTCAGGTACTCCTGGCCGGCTTCGCCGAAGGGGTCCTTGTCCAGGTTTCGATCCTGGTCCGGCCTGTGGGTGCGCTGAGCACGGATCCGGTGGGTACCGGGGTTGAGGTAGAGACCGCTCAGCGGCAGGTCGACGACGTCAACGTGGATCTGCTGTCCATTCCAGTCGACGGTGACCGTCTCCCTGGTGCCTCCTGCAGCCCTCACCTCCTCCAGCCTCTTCTTGATCAGCTCACTGAACTCGTCCGCGCGCGGCGGAGGCGGGAAATCCCGCAGCATGACTCTTCCCGTCCTTTTCTGTTGCCGGTCCTGTCCTTCTTGCGCTGCCGGTCAGCCGTCAGCCAGTGACGTCCTTGATGGCCTGGGCCACTTCGGCACGCGACTCCTGCGGGAGGGTCCGGTAAATGCCCCAGACCTTCTCGATCGGGCTGAAGGAACGCTGGTCGGCGTCGATCCACTTGGCGAAGAGGCGCTGCTCCAGAGGGGAAAGCGCCTCCACGAGTTCCAGCAGAGCGCCGAGGTCAACCTCCCGGTCAGCGCCTCCCCCAGTCCCGCACCGCTTGCACTCAGTGACGAGCTGGTACTCCGTCGCGTCGCCGTCATCGGAACGAAGAACCCTACGCCGGGCGGCGTTGAGCTTGGAGAGCTCGATACCGCCGCCGTCCTCGTAGGCCTCGCCGGCGCCGATACCACACGACCGGCAGAGATAGTTGTCGTCGTGAAGAACCTTGGCGCGCTGGGCAGCCGTGAGGCTGGCCTTGTGCTTCGGCGCCTTCGACCTGCCGGGGATCCAGACATCGGCCCCCCTCGTGACGAACCGCTGTTCCTGCTGGAGCAGGGAGGGGTCATCGCGGCTGGTGTCGATCTTCCAGCCGTGATCCCTCAGGTCACGGAGCCGCCGGTCGATCTGCGCCACGTCCGGGAACGCCTCGCGCAGCTGCGCCTTGGTGAAGACGTTGCCCTCCCCCACCTCGGCGAGCAGCCACAGCGCAGCCCGCACCATGGTGCCGTACTTCTTGTCCTGATACGACGGAATTTCTTCCACCAACGCCTCCGCGAACTCGTGCCATCGAGGCACACCGAAAGTTCGGAGTGTGCACGCAACGCTACAAGCCACGCTCGCGTGAACCCCGCGTTCCCCCGCTCCTCAGCGGCCTATTTAGAAGCTCACACCATGCCGTGGAGAAAAGTCCAGCCCTTTCCAACTTGCTCGGGTAAAGCAAGTGCACCGGCCTGCACTTGCTCGGCAAAAAGCAAATTCGCTCGGCAGAAAGCAAGAAAACGTGGGTGCCGTAACGAAGGCCGTTGGGCACAATTGACGAACGGCACAACATCCCTGGGGAGTTGACTCCCAGGGCATCCATACAGCTCAGGGCGCTGGAGGCAGGACCGAATGGCACCAGAAGGCAACCGTCCGCGGACACGCGGGTGGCTGGAAAAGGAACTGCCCGAAGACGGCAGCCGCCCACGGAAGCGGGAACTCGCGCTGGCACTCCGCCCCCTGTTCCTCCTGCTAAATACGGAAGAATCAGGAGATTCGGAACATAGGCCACCTACCCTGACGGAAGTGGCGGAACTGCTGCACAGCAACACGACCTCAGTGTCACGCTTCGCAAGCCTCGACCCCAGGGTTCCCAGCCCGGCTTTCATCGAGGACTTACACAAAGCGGCCTGCGTGGCCGCTGCCGCCAGCGGCCGGTCTGTCGGCATTACCCCTGAGGATCTGCAGATTCTGCGCGCCCTCGCTGAGGCCGAGACGAGGGGCCGCTGTCAGAGCTGCGCGGAGCTGGGAAGGCGAATCGATTCGCTCAGCCAGCAGCTCAGCACGCCCTGCCCTTCATGCGAAGCACGCGAGCGTCAACTGGCAGCTGACGCCGCTCAGCTGCGGGCCCTCAAACGCGAGGTCGCAGCCATGCGCACGGCCGTACAGGAGATGGAGACCACCGAAGCCGGCCTACGGGCACGTCTGGCATTGGCCAATGCTTCGAGAACTCCGTTGCCGGTCCCCCCTCGACGGGGGGACCGGCAACGGAGCGAGAAAGAGAAGGCCATGGCACGGCAGCTGGCGGCGCAGGCTGGTGAGCTGGATAGCGCTGGGAAAGAAGACTCTGCCCTCATCCTCCTCCGGCACGGCACGACGGAGCTGCTGAATCCATCAGAAACCGCGCTGGTCATGGTGGAGTTGAGAGAGCAGGAGCGAGATCACCTGGCTGACGATCTGATCCACGTCTACGGCCGAGATCAAGATGACCGGCAAGTCATGGCGGTTGCGCTGGAGCTGCACGAGGAGGGAGCGGTGAACGACGCCGGCGCCATACTGCGCGCGGCTCTAAAGTGACGGGCCGGCGGAAGCCCGGCCGCGCCAGCAGCGGTCCCGACGCCAACAGCGCATCATCACAGCGTCAGGCAGCTTCCGCCTCGGCCTCGTAGTGCATCTGTGCCCGGTCCAGGAAATCGTCCGGGTCATGACCGCGGGCGATGGTCCAGTGGAGGAGGTCCGCGATCAACTCGACCGCCGCCTCCTCAAGGCCAGCCTCTCGTCGTCCGCGCGGGAGGCCGACACCACCACTAGACACTTGATAACGCTCAAGCACCTCGACGGCTCGCTCAATGCGTCGGCATGCACGACCGCCATCGATGGGAATCTCACACCAAACCGCTTTGCCCGCTGCCGTCAGGACCGCTCCCCAGTCCAAGGCCATTGCCGCCACCAGCTGCAGGCCGCGGCCGCACTCGGCGTCACTGCCCCCTGGGTTCGGCGCCGGCATCGCTGGACTCTTGTCGTGCACTTCAATGCGAAGCCGCTCGCCGTGCCACTCAAGGATCAGGGTCGCTGACGCTCGTTTACCAACATGCTTTACGACGTTCGTCGCCAGCTCCGTGACGAGCAACTCCGCTTCGTCGGCAGCCACGGGTGTGCCCCACTGACTCAGCTGCGCAACGGCCGCTCTCCGAAGCTGGCGCACCTCCGCCGGCGCCGCCTCGAAGGGCAGAACGCACCGGAGCCGGGGTTCGGCGACTGGGTAGCCGGACATGCGGCCACTCCTCCCTGCCAAGCCACGCACATGCTGCGCCTGCCGTGTCCGTACGGCTGCAATGCGTAGCGATCCGTGACCGAGCATGGCATAGAGAACTCTCACCATGTAACTTCTCATCAAAATCCATCGGGTGAATCTGATAGTGAGGCCCCTTCCGTACTGCCTAGCCTGATGGGGATCTCCGGGCCTGCCGCCCGTCACATGGCGAAGGAGCCACATGCCCGAACGGACCACGACCCGCCGTCGCCAACTGGGGGCGATGATGCGCAAGTTGCGAGCACGCAAGGGGCTGACCCTTGAAGAGGCTGGGCAGCTTGTCGGCGTCTCCAAGGCGACTGTCAGCAGGTATGAAACCCAAGCCGGGCCAGTCAAGTGGGTCGTCGTTGATGCGCTGTGCCGCGAGTACGAAGCAACTGAAGCCGAGCGCAAGGCAGTTGTCGGGCTGGCGAAGGACGCCAAGCAGCAGGGCTGGTGGAGTTCCTTCGCCGACTCCATCCCGGAGAGCATGAACTTGCTGCTCACGCTTGAGGACGAGGCCGTACGTGAAGGTCACTTCTCTTGTGTCTACATTCCCGGCCTCCTGCAGACACGCGCCTACAGCACCGCCCTTCAGAAGGCCAACGAAGTGCCGCTAGGGCCGAGCGAGATCGAGCGACTCGTCGATATCCGCATGAAGCGGCAGGAGATCCTCAACCGCCCGAGACCATTGCACTTGTGGGCGATCCTCGACGAGTCCGTGATTCGCCGTGCCGTCGGGTCGCCACAGACGATGAAGGAACAGCTCGACCGTCTGCTTGAGGCCAACGAGTCGCCTCACATCACGCTTCAGGTCCTGCCTTTCTCCAAGGGCGCCCACGCTGCGGCACTTGGGAGCTTCGTCATCATCGGGGGCCCGGAGCCGACCCTTGACGTGGTGTACTTCGACTTCCACGCCGGCTCCCTGTTCCTGGAGAAGGCCGAGGAACTGGACCGATACAGACTTGCGTTCGAGTACCTGCGGGCACAAGCGTTGGACATGGAGGCGTCCTCCGCCATGATCCATCGCGCCCGCAAGGAGCTGTGAATGTCCGATACACCCCAGCCCGTCTCCGAGTTGTTCTGGTTCAAGTCGTCGTACAGCGGTGGCAACACGACAGAGTGTCTAGAGGCAGCCTTCACCCCGTTTGGAGTTCTCGTGCGGGATTCCAAACAGCCGAAGCCCGCACACATAGTGCTGTCGGCGCAGGCATGGTCCAACTTCCTGACGGCCGCCTACACGGCCGACTGAAGGAGCAGCTCCCTCGCGCCTGCATCCGCAGAGCGCTTCAGCCGCGGGCTGCAGAACCGACCGTGACACCTGGCGTCGCGCTCTGGAACGGCGTGTCCAGGTCGTCTCTGTAAGCACAGTTCGGGTTCCGTGCGCTCGGCGGACGGTTCGGTCGCGCGATCCGTCGGAGGCCTACGGGCTGTGTCACCGCAGAGCCTCGATAGCCTTAAGGATCAAACCTCGTGCCTCCGCCCCATACACAGCCATGCCGCGAAGCTGCTCAAAGGCCTTGATGTACAAGGCGATCTCAGATGGCTGAGTGATGTTCACCTCGGCGGAGATCAGCTCGACGGACACGAGTGTGTCGTCGTGCACGTCGAATGTCTCCTGCGGCCACAGTGCCCGCTCTCGCGTCGCCATCGGGATGATGCCGAACGACACGGCCKGCAGCGCTCCCGCGGTGAGGAGGTAGCCCAGTTGTGCTGCCATCGCCTCCGCGTCGCCGAGTTGGTAGTAGAGCACCGCCTCTTCGACAACCATCACGAATCGATGCCCGGGTTCGTGGATGATCTGTGAGCGCTGCAGGCGTGCTGCGGCGGCCTCGGCCGCATCGTCGGGAACGCCGAGGAAACGGGCGTTGGTGCTGAGCAGGGCCTGGGCATATCCCTCGGTCTGCAGTAGCCCTGGGACCAGGACTGGGGAGTAAACCCGTAGCAGGCTCGTCGACTTGTACAGCTCGACGTAGCTGTCCTGCAGCTTTCGCAGGCCCGTGCGCACGCGCTGGCGCCACTCCCTGTAGAGGGATTCCGCATGCTGGGAGGCTGCGATCAGGTCGGGGACCTGGTCAGGAGTGCCAGTGGCGCGGCACCACAGGCGGATGTCCGTGGGCGATGGCGGTGTCTTTGCGTTCTCGATGCGAGAGGTCTTGGCATGATGCCAGCCGCATTGAGAGGCCAGCTCAGTGACCGTCAGATCGGCGTCTTTCCTCAGATCGCGTAGCTGCCGTGCAACTTTCTCGCGCGCGGCCTGGGCTGAAGAAGACGGGGAGATAGGCATGAGCTGGCCAATAGTGCTCTCTGTCAGTGGATCTCATACTTGTCGTGCGGGACGGCGCGTTCCCACACTGCCTCGAAGGCGTCCGAGCACTGCTTGACGATGCTCGGCTCCGTTCGCAGTTCCATGGGCAGATCGCCCCAGTTGCCGTCCCCGCTGAAGTGGTTGAAGAGAACCTGGCTCCCGTCGAAGATCCAGAGGTCGGCACCAGGCAGCATCAGGTCGGCTGCCCGCTGACGGGGCAGCCAGCGCACCTGCTCGCCGGCATGCACGTTGACGACAGTTCCGGCGTGCTCGTAGCGAATGTAGTCCGTGACAGGTTCGGACACGATGCGGGCACGGCGTACGACAACTCCGCGGGTGACCGCTCGGGAGATCATGTCGACCCAGGGCGCCCAGTACTCAGAGCTGGGGTCGGCGTCGCGCTGCCCATTACGGAGCCAGGTGTTGAAGTCGTCCGCCTCGTCACCGACGGCGTACTGGTCGCGCATTTCGAGGTGCATGGCCGACCGCTGTGCGGCCTCCATGAGTTCGTCAAAGCTGGGTACGTTCTGCGACATCGCAGGCCTCCCTGAGTACAGGCACGAGGCGGGCGGGGATGCGGATCACCGTTTCGTGGGCCGGAATGCCTTTGGTGTGCCCTGGTGCCGTGTTCTCCACGCAGTGGGTCTGCGTCTCGTTGTCCGCCGTGTAGCTCTGGATCACGATGTCCGAGTTCTCCAGGTCTACCCACGCGGTTGGTGACCCGTTCTTGCCGGTTTCCGGGTCGACCCCGATGAACTGTAGGTCCATGGCTGCCTTCCGTTTCGTGCGCCGATGTGCAACAACCTCAGGTCAAATCCGCGTGTAGTCAAGAGCATGAAGTAGCCAGTCAGCTCTTCAGAGAGTTGTGCGCACATTGGTGCACATCGCTGGTCGTGCTGCACCTCACGCTCCTAGCGTCGCGGTAGCGCGAGGGCCCGGTGAGGCAGTGCGACCTCCCGAGGCATGGCCGACCCTGAGGAGCACCAACGTGAGACGAACTGCAGCCCGTGCAACAACCGGCCCGGGCCAGGATCAGGTGCCGCCCGATCTTGAAGTGATGCGGGACAGTGCGCGTCAGTTACTCGACCCGGATTCCGTGCCGGACGTCCGTCCTCCGAGCCGTACCGAATTAGACGCGCTCACCCTCAAGCTCCGCGGGCACGTGGAACTTCTCGCCCCCGAGGTCGAGGAGGCGGCACTGAGACTCCCCGAGAACGAGGTGCTGCGCTTCTGCGCCCTCGCCTGTGTCGGCGAGGCGCGGGGGAAGCTGCGCATCAGCGCAAGTGCCGGACTCAGCTCTGACATCGCCTACGCACGGCGCATCGCCCGTGTCCTGAACGCCCTGTGCGATCACTACGAAGACCTGACGAGTCACAAGAAGTGATGACGACCTTGCTGGTCTCTCACTGCTGCGCCCTCAATCTGTGAGGTGAATCCRTGCTCAGCACAGCCAGCAGGCTGGCCGCGCCAGTCTCGCCCAGCGGCACCGCGAGCCTGAAGGAGGGCGAGCGATGAGGACCCCTGTCACCGCAAAGCCGCGCAGCGGCCGATCCCTCGTCACCCTCACCGAATTCGACACGCTCGCCACCTTCTGCGCCGACGAATACGGCCTCGAACGCTCCGTCGCCGACCGCGTCATCGACCAAGCCCTCGCCCTGGTCCACGTCATGGGCTCCACCGGCGAAGGCGCCACCATGGCGCCGTCCGAGCTGGTCGACCCGGGCTGGCACACGCTCATCCTGCACACCGGCTGGTACGCCGACTGGTGTCAGCGGCAATTCGGCTACTTCCTGCATCACCAACCCAACTCCAAGGTCCGCACGCGCGGACTGATGACGGACGTCGTCGCCAAGATCCAGGCCGCCGGCTTCGAGGTCGACGAGCGGCTGTGGGGCACAGCGGCCGACTGCAATCCACCCACCTGCTGTGGCGACGGTCCCTGCTGCTGACCCCTGCGTTCCCCATCCCCTTCCGCGAGAGGGGCGGGCCTGCCCTGCTCCGGCGGCTCTACGGGTCCGCCCCGCTCGTCATCCCAGAACGGACCCCATCCGTGTCCCTCACCGTGCTGACCGCAACCAGCCGCGTGACCGTCTTTCCCCTCGAAGACCTCTCCATCGCGTACACCACCCAGTCCAGCGATCAGCGCGGCCTCGGCGACGTCGGTGTCGTCACCGTCGTCGATGCTCGGGCCGACGGAGAGGAACTGTGGCGGCTGGCCCGCGACTTGGGAGGCCGTACCGTCGATCAGGACCAAGCCCGGTGGATCCTCACCCAGGCCAGTCGCGCGCGCTTGGTCAACACATACCTCGATCTGCCCGACGCGAGATGGACGGCGTACATCCGCCGCCGTCTCGAACTCGGCGCCCTTTTCGCCAACCACGACGTTCTGCTGACCGGTCGGATTGCCCTGTCCGGCCCGCGGGCAGTGTCGGGCGGGGAAACGACCGCCCGGAGGGGGAATCCATGACCAATCTGATTCCGTGGCAGCAGCGGCTGTCGACCGGCACGGAAGACATCCAGAGTGAAGTCGTCGACTGGTACCGGCGGACTCCGCACGGGAAGGCGTACGTCCCCACCATGATCTGGGGGACGCTTCAGACCGAGGCGTACGCGACCGTCATTCTCCGCCGGGTCGTGGAGTTCCTCGGTGTTCCGGACGACGTTCCGGCCGGGGTTGCCAAGCGGATGGAGCGTCAGGAGGTCCTGTACGACGGTGGGCATCAGTACGACGTGATCCTCGGCGAACAGGCTCTGTACACGAACGTCGGCGGGCCGGTGGTGATGCGGGAGCAGATGGAGCGGCTGCTGCGTGACATCGACCTGCCCTCCCTGACTCTCGGAGTGCTTCCCGTCGCCGCCGAGGTGAGCGTCGTCCCCTTGCCCGGCTTCAACATGCACGGCGATGACCGGGCGCACTACGAACTCGTCTCCACCGGAGTGGACATCACCGCCCCGGATGAACTCGCCCTTCACGACAAGGCGTTCAACGCCCTGAGCGCCGCCGCCTCTTACGAGAACGCCGCCAAGGAATTGATCGGCAAGGCGCTGGGCTTCTGGAGCAGGATGACGCCATGACGACGATCAATGGTGAGGTCGCTGCCGGGTTCGAAGCCGTGCGGGACGCGTTCGTCGCGAACTTCGAGCGGCGAGGGGACATCGGTGCGGCCGTGTGCGTGTATCGGGACGGTCGGCACGGTGAGGGACACGGATGGGGTCCGTTCTGGGATGACGAGCGGGGCGGACCCGTAGAGCCGCCGGAGCAGGGCAGGCCCGCCCCTCTCGCGGAAGGGGATGGGGAACGCAGGGG
>NZ_RDBN01000150.1 GCF_008042075.1 Streptomyces sp. UW30
CGGTCGAACAGCGCAGGGCCCTGCTGGAGTTGGTTCAGGCGCAGGTCGCCGTCGCCCTCGGCCATGCGTCGGCGGCGTCCGTGGACGAGACCCGCAGCACGACCTTGCCGACGTGCCTGGCCTGCCCCAACAGTCGTAGGGCCTCCGGCGCCCGCCCCATGTCGAAAGCCGTCACGGGGTTCGGCCGCAGCACACTCTGCTCGAACAGTTCCAACAGTGCGGTCCACATCTCGGCGATGCGATCGGGACCCGCGTCGATGAGATCGAAGGCGGTGTAGTCGATGCCGTGCTCGGCCCGCACCTGCTCCGCGTCACGGATGTCGGTCTTGCCCATCTCCACGAACCGACCACCCGGCCGCACGAGCCGCAGCGACGCATCCACGAACTCACCGGCCAGCGAGTCCAGCACCACATCGACACCCGACCGGAACCGCGCCTCGAACTCCGTCGTCCGCGACGAAGCGATCCGCTCCCCCGCAACCCCCAGCTCACGCACGACCGGCCACTTCGGCTCACTCGCCGTCCCATACACCTCGCCACCCAAGTGCTGGGTGAGCTGTACGGCCGCCATCCCCACGCCACCAGCGGCGGAGTGGATCAGCACCGACTCCCCCGCCTCCAGACCAGCAAGGTCCACCAGGGCGTAGTAAGCAGTGAGGAACACGATCGGGACGGACGCCGCCTGCTCGAACGACCACCCCTCCGGCACCCGCGCCAGCAACCGCGCATCGGTCACAGCAGTCGGAGCGAACGCTCCGTCCAGCAAGCCCATCACCGGATCACCGACCACCAGGCCAGTCACCCCAGGGCCCACCTCCGCGACCACGCCGGCGCCCTCATGCCCCAGCCGTCCCGCATCTCCGGGATACATGCCAAGGACGTTCAGTACGTCACGGAAGTTGACCCCGGCGGCCCGCACCGCGACCCGCACCTCACCGGCCCGCAACGCACGCGGCTCCTCAGGAACCAACGCCACACCATCCAGCCGGCCCTGAGCCACCACATCCATACGCCAATCGACGCCCACACCCACCGGCGGCAGGAGCACATCCCCGCCGGTCATGCGGGCAAGGCGCGGTACGCGGGCCGTTCCTCGACGGATCAGCGCTTCGCTCACCGTCTCCGGGACGCTCGCGAGCCTCTCCCAGGAGGCGGAGTCGAGGTCGAGGTCGGTGAGGGCGATGCGGCCCGGGTGTTCGGTCGCGGCCGTGCGGACCAGGCCACGGACGGCGGCCGCGGCCGGGTCGGTGCGGGGCTCCTCGTCGTCGGCCGGGCCCGAGAGCAGGATCAGCAGGCGGGAGTCGGTGAGGCGCGGCTCCCGCAGCCACTCCTGGATCGTGCCGAGGATCTCGGTGACGGTCTCCCGGAGGGCGCCGGCGGCGGCGACCGGCAGGGCCACGGTGCTCGGCGGTTGCGTGCCTGCGTCGAGTGCCGTGCGCAGTGCGTCGAGGTTCGTGTACGAGGTGCCGAACCGGGCTGTATGTCCGTCCGGGAGTTCACCCAGGACGGCCCAGTCGGCGGTCCGGGCGTCTCCGGTGTCGGTGAGGGGGCGCCAGTCGACCCGGAACAGCGCGTCCCGGACGAAGGACCCGCTGGTGTCCAGATCCGTGAGGGTGACGGGGCGCAGCAGGAGGCTGTCGATCGTGGCGACGGGTTCGCCGGAAGCGTCGGCGACCCGGAGTTCGACCGTGTCTTCGCCGCGCGGCGTCACGCGCACGCGGACCGTGGACGCGCCCACGGCGGACAGCTCCACGCCCGACCACAGGAACGGCAAACGGGCGCCGTCCCGCTCCCAGAGGCCGAGGACGTGGAGCACCGTGTCCAGCACCGCCGGGTGCACGCCGAATCCCTCGCCGCCACCTGTGGCCGCGTCGGGTAGGGCGGCCTGGACGAACCAGTCCTCTCCGGAGCGCCATACGGCTTCCAGGCCGCGGAAGGCCGGGCCGTACGACAGGCCCGCCGTCCCCAACCTCTCGTAGAGACCGTCGAGTTCGACCTGCTCCGCTCCCTGCGGCGGCCATACGCGCAGGTCCCAGGTCTCTCCCGCCGACGCGGTCGCGGCGATGGTGCCCGACGCGTGCAGCGTCCAGGGCAGTTCGTCCGTCGTGTCGTGCGGGCGGGCGTGGATGCGTAGGGCTCGGTGGCCTGCGGCGTCCGGCGACTCCACGCCCACCTGGAGTTCGACGGCCTGGTCCGCCGGAAGGGCGAGTGGGGCCTGGAGGGTGAGTTCGTCGACGCGGTCGCAGCCGGCCCGCTCCCCGGCGGCCAGGGCCAGTTCCAGCAGCGCGGTGCCGGGGACGATCACCGTGCCCGCCACGACGTGGTCCGCGAGCCAGGGCTGGTCGGCGACGGACAGCCGGGCCGTCAGCAGCACGGTGTCGGTGTCGGCGACGGACACGGCGGCGCCGAGCAGCGGGTGGCGGACGGGTCGCAGGCCCAGGCCCGCGGCGTCGACGGTGCTGCGCGGCGCTTCGAGCCAGTAGCGGCGGCGCTGGAAGGCGTACGTCGGCAGGGGCACCTCACGCGCGCCGGTGCCCGCGAAGACGGCCGCCCAGTCGACCGGAGTGCCGCGCACGAAGAGTTCGGCGACGGCTGCGAGGGCCGTCTCGCGTTCGTCCCGGTCACGGCGCATCACGCACGCGGCGGGGGCGGTGTCGACGAGCGCGGACAGGACCGGGTCGGGGCCGAGTTCGAGGAAGCGGGTGACGCCGAGTTCGTCCACGGCCGTGCGGGCGGCGTCGTGGAAGCGTACGGCCTCGCGCACCTGCCGTACCCAGTACTCCGGGGTCGTCCAGTCGTCGCCGTCGAGCACGGCGCCGCTGAGGGTGCTGACGGCGTGCAGCGTCGGGCGGTGGTAGGTCACCTGGGCGGCGATGCCGGCGAACTCCGTCAGCATCGGTTCCATGAGCGGGGAGTGGAAGGCGTGCGAGACGTGCAGGCGCGTGGCCCGGCGGCCCTGTTGGCGTGCCGTGTCGAGCAGTTGTCGTACGGCGTCCTCGTGGCCGGAGACGACGACGGACGTGGCGCTGTTCACGGCGGCGATGACGACGCCGTCCGTGAGGAGTGCGCTGACCTCCGTCTCGGTTCCCTCGACCGCGGCCATGGCGCCGCCCTCCGGCAGGGCCCGCATGAGGCGTGCGCGGGCGGCCACCAGCCTTACGGCGTCGGGGAGTTCGAGGACTCCGGCCGCATGGGCGGCGGCGAACTCGCCCACCGAGTGGCCCAGCACGACCTCGGGTTGCGTGCCCCAGGAGCGCAGCAGCCGGATGAGGGCGACTTGCAGGGCGAAGAGGGCGGACTGGGCGTATCCGGTGTCCTGGAGAGTCTGTTCGTCCTCGCCGAAGAGGACGGTGCGCAGGGGCTGGACGAAGCGGAGTTCGGCGTCGAGGAGTTCGCAGACCTCGTCGATTGCGGTGGCGAACTCGGGGAAGGTGGCGGCGAGTTCTCGTCCCATGCCGGGCCGTTGGCTGCCCTGGCCGGTGAACATCCACGCGGTACGGCCCTCGGTCACCGCGCCCTTGATCATGGGTGCGGTGAGCTGGGCGCGGAGGTCGGCGAGGTCGCGGCCGAGGACGACGGCGCGGTGGTCGAGGGCCGCCCGGGTGGCGGCGAGGGAGAACCCGGTGTTCAGGGGGTCGGCGTCGATCGGGGCGAGTCGTTCGATCTGGGCCCGCAGGGCGTCGGCACCGCGCGCGGACACGACCCAGGGGATCACGGGCAGATCGACCGTCGGGGTCGGGGTGGCCGGTTCGTCGACCTCCTCGACGGAGGGCTCGGCGGGGGTCGGTACGTCGTCGGCGGGAGGCTCGGCGAGGA
>NZ_RDBN01000151.1 GCF_008042075.1 Streptomyces sp. UW30
GTCATCGGTCCTGCCCCGGCTCGCGGAGCAGGCGGGGGCGTGGCGGGTACGCCGACCTCAGTACGCGCGGTTACTCCCGCTGTCAGACGTGCTCGCCGCCCATGACCGGCACCGTGATGTCCATGTCTTCCACGCCCTCGAAGAACACGTCGTCCGCCTCGGCCAAGCGGCTGAGCCGGCCCGCTCGCCGGGCCGCCCTCGTCGTCCACGTCGTCGCCTCCGCGAGCTGGGTCGGGCTCACGCTCGGGCTGCTCGCGCTCGGGATCACCGCGGGCAGCACCGGGTCCGCGGTGACCGTGGAGGCGTCGGTGCGGGCCATGAAGCTGTTCGCCGACTGGCTGCTGCTGCCCGTCGCGTTCCTCACGCTGGTGAGCGGGATGGTGCTGTCCCTGGGCACGCAGTGGGGGCTGGCGCGGCACCGGTGGGTCTACGTCAAGTTCTGGCTGACCCTCGCCACCACCATCGCCACGGTCTTCGCGCTGCGCCCCGGCGTGAACTCCGCAGTGGCCGCCGTCGCCGCGGGCGGGCCGCTGCCGGACGCCGGCGACGTCCTGTTCGGACCGATCGTGTCGCTGTCCGCGTACGTCTTCATGACGGTGATCTCGATCCTCAAGCCCTGGGGGCTGACGAAGCGCGGGCGCAGGCTGCGCGCCGCGGCCACCCGCCGACGGGTCGACAACACCGAGCCCGCCCGTCAGGCGGCCTGACCGGCCCCCTGTACGGCCCTCGTCCAGGGCCTCGTTCAGGGCCACGACCGCGCAGTCCAGGGTCGCGAAGTCGCCGGTGCGCACGGTGCAAGCGACAGCGCCCGCACTCACTACCTGCTCGTCGCGCCCAGCGCTCCCTTCAACCGCTGTGCCCGCAGCACCAGTTCGAGCTCGAAACGGCGGTCCGGATCGTCCATCTCGTCGCCCCAGAGTTCACGGATCTGACGGAGGCGGTACCGGACCGTCTGAGGGTGCACGCCCAGCCGCGCCGCCACCTCCGGCGCCCCGCCCCTGGTCTCCAGCCACGCCAGCAACGTCTCCGCCAGCCGCCGCGCGTGCGTGGGCCCGCAACTCTCCAGCGGCGCCAGACACCGCACCGCCAGGTCGTCGATGAGTTCCTCGGGCTGGAGGAGTACTAGGGCCTCCGTGTGCTCGGTGCAGTAGAGGACCTCACCGGCCGGCAGCAGCCGACGTTCCATCAGGCGTACGGCGGCCTCGGCCCAGCGCAGCGACTTCGCCGCGTCGGACAGGGGGACCGGCGGGCCGATCGCCCCGGACCAGCCGCACAGGGCCCGGTGCAGGAGTTCGGGGCGGCCGGCGGCGTCCGGTTCGGGGACGACCATGCGCGGCTGCTCGTACTCCAGGTCCAGCAGCACGCCCTGTCCGACGGCGGGCGCCAGCGCTTCCCGTGCGGGCCGGAGCAGCACGCCCACCGCGACCTTCTCGGGCAGCGGCCAGCCGATCCGGGCCGCCCGCTCCGTGAGGGCGTCCGCCGGATCGCCCCGGTGGTGCTCGGCCAGCAGCAGCTCCATCAGCCGGCGCTGGAGGCGCAGCCGCTCGCCCGCCTGGCGCGCCGCCGCCTCGGCGTAACCGCGCACCGACTGGTCGACGAGGCCGTCGAGATACTCGTAACCCGCGTCCACCAGCTCGTACATCGCGGGCGGCGGAATGTCGACGCGCTGGCCGATCTCGGCGAAGCGGCGCCAGGCCAGTCGTACGCCCATCCGGTAGATCGCCTGGAGCGAGTCGAGGGATCTGCCGTTGAGGCCCTCGCCGCGGCCGAAATCCTGGAAGACGCCGGGCGGGACGGTCGGGCGGCCCTCCGACGTCTCCAGGTGCTGCACGAAGACCTCGATGGCGCGCCGGATGCCGACCAGGGCCATCGGCTCGCCCGACTCGTCGAGGACGACCGGCAGATGCGGGTACTCGCGCTGGATCTCGCGCAGGATCTGCTCGGCGAGGGCGGGCGCGTCCGCCATGACCAGCTCCGCGAACCGACGGACCTGGAAGCGGGGTACGTCACGCCAGGCCGAGCGGGTCGCGGCGGCGGGTGCGGCCGTCGAGCGGGTCGCGGCCACGGTCAACTCCCCTGGCCCGCTTGCTCGTAGGTGATCAAGGGCGTGTTCGGCCGGTCGGGGGTCGCTTCCAGCAGCGCGACGACACCGAGCGCGGCACCCACCGCGAGTACGGCGGCGAGCGCGACGGTCAGCGCGGCGGCGAGCAGTCTGGACATCGCAGGGTCAGCCTTCCTGTCCGAAGGTCCCGGAAGTCCCGGAGGTCGTCCCCACCCCGTGTCGCCAGCCCGAGCCCGACCCCTGCCTGTCGGCCCAGTCTCGACAAGCTGTGACTGCCCGTCAAGACATTGACACTCCGTCAATGGACGCCTACGGTTCCCGGCCCAAGAACGGCCAGGCAACGACCGTGCATCGACCATGCGTCAACCCCCCAGGAGTGCCGGATGCGCCGTACAGCCTCACCTGTCTCATTGATCCTGCTGGGCCTCGGCACGTTTCTGCTGGTACTGGCGCCGATGCTGGCCTGGTACGTCACCCCGCGCGCCGCCGTGAACCCCATCGACATCGACACCACCGCGGTGTACAAGGGCACCGGAAGTGTCTTCGACACCGAGAAGATCGAGACCGTGCCGGACCAGACGATCACCGTCACCCAGCGGGTGCGCGGCGACGTGGCGGCGAGCGAGCACAGCGGCAACGCCGTCTGGGACGTGATCACCACCGTCGACACCGACAAGTCGCTGCCGGCCGCGGACCCGCACGACGCGCTGGACTACACCCCGCACCGCTGGGTGATGGACCGTACGACGACCAGGCCGGTGCACTGCTGCGGCGAGAAGCCGTACATCGAGGGCGAGGCCTATCTGAAGTTCCCGTTCGACGTGCAGAAACGCTCGTACCAGTGGTGGGACAACACCGGCGGCACGACGGTCACCATGCGCTACGACGGCACCGAGAAGATCCAGGGCTACACGGGCTACCGGTTCACCGCCACGGTCGCGCCCCGCA
This sequence comes from Streptomyces sp. UW30, assembly GCF_008042075.1. Lineage (GTDB taxonomy): Bacteria > Actinomycetota > Actinomycetes > Streptomycetales > Streptomycetaceae > Streptomyces. The sequence continues at coordinate 3,011 of NZ_RDBN01000151.1, forward strand.
AGGTCGGCACGCGGCTGGTCCCGGGCAGCATCGTCGACCAGCCGAACCGGCCGCAGGTGCTGGCCGAGGAGTGGTACTCCAACCACGGGTTCAGGCTGGTCGTGGACCAGCGCACCGGCCGGGTGATCTACGCCCAGACCGGGCCGCGCCGCACCCTGCGGGCGCCGGGCGGCGAGAAGGACGCCGCGGTGCTGCTGGACAGCGAGAAGATCGCGTTCACCACGGCCACCCAGAAGGAGGCCGTGCGGCAGGCCCGGCAGGACACCGATCAACTGCGGCTGGTGGGCACGACGTTGCCCATCGGGGCGGCCGGGGCGGGATTCGCGCTTGCGGTGGTGGGGGTGGTTTTGGTGCTACGAGGGCGGAAGCAGCCGGAATCCCCTGGAACGGTCGAGATGCCCCAGCCCTCGCTCACAATGTGACGTGACGTCAGCTCTAATAAAGCCGGAAATTGTCACGCCGGTGAGTAGCCGTGGCGAACCGCTGGGCGAAAACTGTCCAACCCCACCCGGACACAGCCTGTCCACACCCCACGCACAACGACCGTAAAGCGCCCTAGGACCTTCGAATCCCCCCACAGGAACCCAAAC
>NZ_RDBN01000152.1 GCF_008042075.1 Streptomyces sp. UW30
CGCCGTGCTGGGGGCGCCGACCGGAGCGCTGACCTGCTACCTCAACGGCTGCGTGACACAAGGGCAGGGGTCGCCCACCGGGCTGCCGCCCGGACTGGGGGCGCTCATCGGCGGTTTCATCGGCTGCGTCGCGGTACTGGCGATGTCCGTCTTCCACGCGAGCGGACGCTCGGTCGACGTCCAGGCGGTGCCGTACTGGCTGGCGGCGGCGTCGCCGCTGCTGGGGCTGGTGGCGTATCTGGGGGCACGGGGGCTGTGGCGGTGGGCGTTGGGGCACTATGCAGGGGTGAACGGATGACATCGAGTCTCACCCCTGTCCCGGGGGCTGTCCGGACAGGCGTTCCTGAAGCCGGAGATGGCGGAACTGGTACAGGGCACCCGTCTGCCGCAGGACGCCCCGTGCGTGGGCGTCCTTGAGGAAGGTCAGCAATCGCCAGGGCAGGCGTCCGGTGATCCCGAACCACACCCGTACGGTGAGCAACCGGCCCCAGGCGCTCAGGGCGAGGGTGGCCGGCGTCAGATACAGCCACAGGTAGCCGCAGGTCTGCTCGATGTCGCGGGTGTCCTGCGACATCGACAGATCTGCGGCGAGCAGGATCAGTGAGGAGAACAGGCCGACGACCAGGGCCCGTACGAGTGCGGTTCTTCGGTCCTGGGCCAGGCTGCGTTCCGGAGACGGCACCGCCTGGACGTCGACCGAGCGTCCGCTCGCGTGGAAGACGGACATCGCCAGTACCGCGACGCAGCCGATGAAACCGCCGATGAGCGCCCCCAGTCCGGGCGGCAGCCCGGTGGGCGACCCCTGCCCTTGTGTCACGCAGCCGTTGAGGTAGCAGGTCAGCGCTCCGGTCGGCGCCCCCAGCACGGCGCCCAACAGCAGCCCCCGACTGAGCCGTTGCACGATCGCCAGGACGCTGTCGCGTCCGGGCAAGGTGACGGGGGACGTCGTGGGGCGTGCGTCGAAGAAGGCGACGAGGAGGGCGGCGGTGACGCCCAGACCCAGTTGACGGGTCTCCTGCTGCACGTGCTGCGCCGCGTTTTCGATGGACTGCCAGGTGCGGAACACCTCGAGCGCGACGAGGGCCGTCACCAGCAGCGCCCGGCGGCTCAACACCCGGCGTCGCCGCTCGCCGTCCGTCCAGCCGGGGCGGTCGTAGGAGAGAATCGCGAGGGTCAGGCCGAACCCGACGATCCAGGGGATCACGGCCAGGGGGAAGGGCAGATGTCCGGCGTCCTGGGCGAAGAACGACTCGAAGACGACGTCGGGAAGGGTCACCCTCAGCACTGCCAGCAACGCCCCCGAGCACAGCGCGGCGAGCAGCGGTGGCGCGAACCAGCGGACAGGCCGCGGGAGTTCTGCCTCCAACCGCCACCATGCGATGGTCCCGCCGCCGTCGCCCTGGGCGTGCCGGGCGAGGAACGAAAGGCGGCGCTCCGCCTGCCGGGCGGTCCAGCGAGCGCCGGAGGAGGGGCCGTAGACGGCGGGTACATAGGCGTCGAGAAGATGCCGCTCGATGAGCTCCGGGGTGCTGAAGCGCTCCTCCAGCAGCCGCGCCGGAACCCGCTCGGGGTCCTCTCGCGAGCCGTCGCAGACCTGTCGAGCCATGGCGATCATGAGCGGAGAGCTGATGACGCTCCGCAGCGCGGCGGCGGGCGTCCGCTCCGGATCGTTCCGTAGCCGGTGGACGACCGGTGCCCAGACGGTCTCCAGTTCCCCGTCGGCGTTGCGCAGTGGAGGCGCTCCGGAAGCCAGATACGCGCAGGCCGTCTCCAGCGGGACGGGGAGCAGTTCGAGCACGGTGGCCGCGGTGAGCACGTCCGTCGACGCGACCGTGGCAGCGTAGGCCTCGGGTCTGCTGGTCAGCAGCACCGGCACGCTCTCGTCCAGCTCGGCGTTGAGTCGCCGCATCGCCAACGGCCGTACTGATTCCGGGAGCTGATCGAATCCGTCCAGGACCGGGAGAATCAGCTCCCGGTCCAGCAGCTCGCGCGCCACATCCTCGGCGGGGGCGTTCAGGCCCAGCACCTCGTACTGGGAGACCAGGCATTGCACGATCCAGTCGTCCAGCCCGTCACGCCGCACGTCCCACGACGAGATCGGGAGGACCACCGGTACCGCCCGTCCTCTCTCCCGCCGTTGAAGGTAGGCGAGCGTGACGCGGTCGGCGAGGACGCTCTTGCCGGAGCCGGCCGGTCCGAGGACCACGATGCGTCGGTGTGGATGGGCGGCGAAGGCGGCCGCCAGCTCGGCGACGCCGCCGTGCCCCTCCGGCGCTCCGGCCAGCGACTCGTCGTCGGGCACATTGTGCCGGTGATCCGAGAGGCAGGCGTCGCCACGGGTCCAGCGGATGTCCATCGGAGTGGGATCCTGTAGCCGGCGCAGCCGAGCCTGCGCCTTGCGTTCGCCCCGCACCTTCCGGGCGAGCGCCTCCGCGGCGTGCGGGACCCGGTCGACCGGGTTTTCCGACGGGGTACCGAGGAGCCTGTTGAGCAGGGGGGTGATGATCGAACCGAGCACGGCCGCGAAGAGCGTGAGGACAGCGAGCACGGGCTGTGCGCTCTCGCCGTCGGCCTTCGTCTCACTGCTCTGCGTCTGCCCTGTCTGCGGGTTGGTGACGAGCACGTACATCGCGACCCCGATGACCAATGCGATCGCCAAGAACCCCATGAACAGCAGCACCTTGATCCTCAGGTGCCGCGAGCCTCGCGCCATGTTCCCCCTCCGCGTCCCAAGTGAGCGCACCGCACTCTCACTTCGAGGAACGCGGAGGAAGGCTCCCTCAGCAGCAGGGTGTTCCGCCCCGCGGAAGCACTGAAGCGCACGCCACCCGCGCGCCACCCAGCGCGCTAGGCCAGGTGGGGCACGGGTGACCGGTGGAGCCGGTGGATCCGTCGGGGCTACGGGCAGCTGATGCGCGCGTCCCCTGGGTCCGTCGTGCAGATGTCCGTGCCCAGGCCGCCGTTGGCGGTGTCGTTGGCGGTGACGTTGTCGATGGTGTCGAGGCGGTCGTTGCCGGAGTTGCCGAGCAGGGTGTCGTTGCCGGGGCCGCCGCTCAGGACGTCGTTGTTGAGGCCGCCGTCGACGCGGTCGTTGCCGAAGTTGCCGTACGCCGTGTCGTTGCCGGAGCCGGCGTTGATCGTGTCGTCGCCGCCCAGGCCGCAGATGACGTCGGTGAAGGCGGTGCCGGTCATGGTGTCGTTGCCGCTGGTGCCGATGCGGGTGCAGCCGCGGGCGTTGTTGACCGTGGTGGGGGCCGTCGTCATGTTGTTGGCGGTGTCCGGGTCGGACTGCGCCGCGCTCACGGTGGCCCGGTCGGTGAGGGTTCCGGTGGCCCTGGGTTCGACGACGACCGTCACGATGGTGCCGGCGCCGGCGGCGAGGGTGCCGAGGGCGCAGGTCGCACCGGTGGCGGAGGTCGTGCAGGTGCCCTGGCCGGGGGTGGCCGAGATGACGGTGGCGGCGGGGCCGGTGACCGTGTCGGTGAGGCCGACACCGGTGGCCGAGGTCGTGGTGCTGTTGTTGGTGACGGTCACGGTGTACGTGGCCCGGTCGCCGATGCTGACCGTGCCGGTGCCGGTCTTGGTGACCGACATGTCGACGCCGGCGGGCGGCGGGGGCGGGGGC
>NZ_RDBN01000153.1 GCF_008042075.1 Streptomyces sp. UW30
GACCCTCCCTCACGAGGAAGGGTTCGGCGACCTCCTCCACGGTCTCACGCTCCTCCCCCACCGCGACCGCGAGCGTGGACAGGCCGACCGGACCGCCGCCGAACAGCTTGAGCAGGGCCTCCAGGACGCCGCGGTCCAGCCGGTCGAGGCCACGGGCGTCGACCTCGTACACGGCGAGGGCGGATCCGGTGAGGGGTCCGCAGACGGCGGTGGCCGTGAGGCCGAGGGTCGCTGCCCAGCGCGCGGTGTTCCGCATTGTGTGCATCCTYCCGCTCGAAATTGAGGGTGTGTCGGCTCCGGCGCGATCGGTGCCGGAACGACGAGCGGGAGTCTGCCGAGTCCGGCTCCGAAACTCACATCGACACCATCGGTTTCAGTAACCTTGCGTATTGAATCAGTGGCGTGAAGTAACGGAGTTCGAACGTTCCAACGCCGAAACTTGGCGCCTCTTGATCGTTCCAAGTCGCCAAATGGCTGGTTTTCACACACTGATTAATAGGCCTGAAACATTCCGGTTCTGCCCTCGGCTGACACGCCCGCGGGGCCCTTGCGTTTGCGAATCGGTGGAGTAATGGTGATTACATGATTACCACCGAGCAACGAGAGAAGCTGCGCGGCTGGTTCGCCGGCCGCCTGCCCGACGACCTCTTCGAGGAGCTGATCGAGGTCACGGTCGACCGCGAGGAGATCACAGTGATCGGCCGCATCCCCGCACCCCAATTGGCCAAGGGCGCCTCGGCCACGGAGCGGGAGGCTGCCGTGGAGGGCCGGATCCAGGAGTTCCGGGAGCGAACGCGCGAAGCCCGGATCGAGGTGGCCCGGGAGGCGGAGCGCCGGTTCGGCAGGAAGGTGTCCTGGGGTGTGGAGTGCGGCGACGAGCGCGCCCTGTTCACCCATGTCGCCGCGCCCGTGATGACCCGGCTGCGGCAGCCCGAGCGCGCGGTCCTCGACACCCTGATCGCCGCCGGCGTCGCCYGCAGCCGCAGCGAGGCCCTCGCCTGGTGCGTACGGCTGGTCCAGCGGCACACGGACGACTGGCTGACCGAACTGCGCGAGTCCCTGGAGAACGTCCATCGGGTGCGAGCCCAGGGCCCGGACGCCGAGCCGGAGGACACCGCCGCGGACACCGAGTGATGGAGGTTTCGTCCACTCACGGCACCGAAGATGGATGAACCGTCCTCTGGTACGGATCTTGCCTACGGCCTTACCGTCTGCTGATCCCCGA
>NZ_RDBN01000154.1 GCF_008042075.1 Streptomyces sp. UW30
GCCAGATCGCAGTGCTGGTGGGCGGATCCTCCACCGGCAAGACCCGTGCCTGCTGGGAAGCCCTGGACACCCCGGTGGACGCACGATCTGCCGTGCGGTGAACCCTAGCGCTCACCGGCCCGTTTAGAACCGAGGTGTCCAATCCGGCACCGAACTCCTGTGAGACGCCCCCCTGGACAGCCAGCTTCGGACTCATCCCGCACGGCCCGCCCGGGCCGTCACCACCACGGGGAGTTACCCGTCATGAGCCCGCTGCAAATCCTGTCGCTGCTGCTCGCCCTGTCCACCGCCCTGAACATCGCGATCACCGCAGGCCTGCTAGCGCACCGCTCCGGCGCTGGCGTCCCCCAGGCAATCTTGACCGGCGCGGGCGCGGCAGCCACCGGTCTGGGCATCTACTTCGCCGCCGTTGCCGCCTACAAATGACGGGGCCTGTACCGACGGTCCTTGTGCCGTGGCCGTCCTTCGGCCCCCAACGCCGTCATCACGAGGCTGTGCTGAACGAAACCGCTCTTGCGGCTCTGGCTGCGCAGCATCGCTCCGCTTCACTGGGCGCTCCACGCTTTACGCGTTGTAGACGACGCTACGGATGGCTGGTCAACTCCGCGGTCGTCCGCCAGTTCGTGAAGGTTGCGGGCGCCGTCCGCTTGGGCGCGCAGCGCGGAAGCAACGACGCTCTCGGCGTGCCCCGTGAGCTCGCGCATCCAGTCCTTGATGTCGTCTTGCGGCTTCCACTGGTCGAAGCGGCAGTCCCAGTCGCACATGCCCTGAACGGCTGTGTCGAGCAGAGCCCACTGCTTTTCGCACGCTGCGAGTCGGGCGACATCGAGCAGCCACCACGTGGCCCGGTCGGCCTCCTCCCAAGTGGGCCGGTCGGCGGCGGCGGCATGCTGAGTGAGGGCGTGTACCACGGCGGCCGTCTGAGCGGCGTTGTCGAGCAACGCTCTTCTCGCGGTGGCCACCTTCAACTTCGTGAGCACGTCCAGGTACAGCTCGTAGGAGCCGGGTTGGTTGGCGGCGAGGGTGAGCAGCTGGGCGGCCGCGGCGGTGTCGTTCCTCTGTCGGCGGCCTCCAGCAGGCGCTGGGCACGCACAATGGGCAGTTCGCTGCCAGCGTCCGTCCCGCGTTCGACGAGATCAAGGAAGGCCGCCATGTCCTGGGGCCGGCCGTCGGGATCCAGTTGGGTGGCTTGACGTACGACGCCGTACCACCCTCCCGGTTCGGGAAGCAGACGCCTGTTGGCCTGGGGCCAGGTCCCGGTGAGAATCCACGCCAGTCAACAACTCCCTGACCGATTCGGTGTTTGGGGACCGCTCCCACGCAGATGGGGCTACTCTCCGGGCCCGGAGCGTGATGTTCGGGTTCGAGGAGGTTGCTGTGCAGCGCCGTTCCAGCCGGAGGCCAGTGGGCCGTTATCCGAGCATCCGACTGAAGCATCAGTTCGACGTGACGAGATTTGGCGATGGTCTCATCGAGCAATATGAGCTGCACCCCCTCCGCGTCATGCGCCTGGACCGCGAAGCCTTCCACACCGACCTGACTTGCCCGACCTGCACACTGACCGTTCCAGGCACGATCCTCAGCATGGCTCAGACCCGGAAGCGCCGGCGGGTCTGGGGCACACTTGCGCTAACCGGCGCAATTTCAGTGATTTGCCTCGCATGGCTCGCCGTTCTCAATTTCGACCCCGACGGGAGCGTGGGAGCAATTTTCGCCTGGACGTGGGGGCCGCTAGGAGCGCTCATCGCCACTGCTGGACTGATCGACGTCTGGTGGCGAGAAGATGGTGTGTGGCTGCGTGACCACTCATCAGATGCACGGATTCCACGCCTGGGCCCCCGTGCACGCGCGGGCCTCCACCAGCTCGGCTACCGCTGAGGCTCGGCGTCACGTTCTCGGCATGTCGGTGGGTTCAGAGTCGTCGACTCTCAGCGTCTAACTACCGGATCATCCCCGGCCAACCCTCAGAACCGCCCCTCGGCAGCCACGAGCAACTCCTCATCGAGGACTTCGTGGAACCAACCTGCCGAGACATCACAACTAGAGCGTGTCTCTTTGACGCTTTGGTCAGTTGATCGGATATGCC
>NZ_RDBN01000155.1 GCF_008042075.1 Streptomyces sp. UW30
TCGCCCCACCCGCCCATACCGACCACCCGGTACTGGCCGCGATCCTCGCCGAACTCCGCACCCGCGAGGGGGAGTCCACCGTCGTCGCCCACTACGAGGACGCGCCATGACGACGCACCCTCACCCACCCTGGCCGCACGCCCTCCTCGACCTGACGGCCCATCGGCCGGTCCCCTTCCGGCAGTTCGTGCTCAAGGTGCACGGCCGCTGCAACCTCGACTGCACCTACTGCTACCTCTACCAGGGCCCCGACCACGGCTGGCGCGAGCGCCCGGCCCGCACGTCCGAGCGCACCATGCGGCGCGCGGCGGACCGGATCGCCGAGCACGTGCGCACCCACGGCCTGGACGCCGTCCGCGTCGAACTCCACGGCGGCGAACCCCTCCTCACCGGCCCCGACCCGGTCATCGCCTACGCCCGAGCCGTACGGGAGGCCGTCCCCGCCGGCTGCCGGGTCACCGCCACCGTCCAGACCAACGGCACCCGCCTCACCGCCGCGGCCCTCGACCGCCTCGCCGGCGCGGGGGTCCGGGTCGGTCTCAGCCTGGACGGCGGGCGGGCCGCGCACAACGCCCGTCGGGTCGACCGCGCCGGACGCCCCGCCTGGCCCGCCGCCCGCGCGGCGGCCGAGCGGCTCGCGGCGCGAGGGGAGTCGTACGCCGGCATCCTCTGCACGATCGACCTGGCCGCCGACCCCCTGGACGTCTACCACTCGCTGCTCGAACTGCGCCCGCCCGGCGTGGACTTCCTCCTCCCGCACGCCAACTGGGGCCGCCCGCCCGCAGGCATCGACCCGCAGCCCCCGGGGCGACACCGCCCCCGTC
>NZ_RDBN01000156.1 GCF_008042075.1 Streptomyces sp. UW30
GAGGCCGGATCGTGGTGGCGGTGACATGCGGGCCAACGCTGCCTGATGCGTGGGCGTTCGTACGGCCCGCTGATCCCGCACCGGGCCACCCGCCGGACGGCGGACGCGGGCATGACGTGAGAGAAACCCCGTCGTGGCTGGGGCGGTCGGCTCCACGACTTTAGCCAGCCACTTTGGCGCGAGCCTCGAAGATCATGGCCCCCACGTCGTGCTTTAACGGGCAGGTCCACAGACTGCCCGACGCGCCGGAAGCTTACGGGGCCATGATCACTCGCGCCAAAGCAGCTCCCGGCCAAAGTCGCTACGCCGCCCTTGCGCCGTAGGTAGCTCACGCGCCGAGGTGAGCGAAGCCAACCGCCGAAGCGCACGCTTTGCAGTGTCCGAGGGGCGCAACGCATCTCAGACCCGTCACTGTGCGAGGTTCCAACATCACAGACTCCACTCACCGGAGCACCGTGAATGAGTAACCTTGCCGCAGGCATGGTGGATGCGGTGCTGCCGGGGGTGCGGGACTCAAGCGGGCAGTGTCCCTGACCAAAGACGGAGGGGTTTGGGTGTCATTTGGCGCGAGCGAGGCATACGTAGAGAGCCTGGACTTGACACCGTCTCCACGGCTCCTTGAGGTACTGGGCGACATCCCCTACAAGCCATGGCAATGCCTCGCGGAGCTGATCGACAACGCATTTGATGACTTCCTGTCAGATGACGATCGAGACGTGAGCGATCCCCCCTACGTTCGCGTCACGTTGCCGAAGCCCAGCACCACCCCCGAGGGTGACGAGATCGTGTGCGTGGCAGACAACGGGCGCGGCATGGGCCTGGAGGCATTCCAACTCGCACTGCGTGCTGGCTACAGCCAGAACAGCCGGTACGGAAGCCTGGGGCTGTTCGGCATGGGCTTCAACATCGCGACCGCCAATCTGGGATCCGTTACCGAGGTACGGACTACCCGGTCAGGTGACAGCGAATGGCTGGTCGCGGAAATCAACTTCCTTGAGATGCAGCAGCATGGTGAGTTCAAGGCCCCGCTGCGGCGTGAACCCAAAGATGACCCCACGATGCACGGGACTGAGGTCACTGTGCGTCAACTGCGGCCTGACACAAGAACCGCCCTGCGTCGCACGCAGCTGGCTTCCACCATCCGAGAGCAACTGGGCAGGGTCTATTCCTATCTGCTTCGCGGCGGGGACGTGCTTCCAGAACTTCCCGGGGCCGAACTCAAGGGGCGAGGCTTTCGGCTGTTCGTCAATAACACGCTCGTGCGGCCGCGTTTGCCCTGCGTCTGGGACGCCCAGCGGTCGGTGGCCTATCGAGGTGACGAGGTGAAGGCGATCCAACCGATCGACATCTCCTTACCTTCGGCGTGGGCATGCCAAAATTGCGGTCACTGGCATCGCATATCTTTAGAGACCTGCGTCGAATGTGGAAGCGCAAACCTCGAACTCCGAGAACGCAGGATCATCGGCTGGGTGGGCATCCAGCGCTACTTGCACACCAGCGACTTCGGTATCGACTTCCTCAGAAACGGGCGGAAGATCCTCATCTCCGATCGAAGCCTCTTCGAGTGGGAGCACCCCGACACAGGGGAGACTTTGACCGAGTACCCGATTGAACTTGGCGCTACGGTGGGCGGTCGAATCGTGGGCGAGATACATCTCGACCATGTGCCCGTGASCTACCAGAAGAATGATTTCAAAAGGGATTCCCGGGACTGGATCACCGCCGTCCACCAAATCCGCGGCGAGGGCCCCCTTCAGCCGAACAAGGCGAAAGCATACGGGTACGCGCCCAATGACACTTACGTGGGACGCCTGTTCAATGGTTTCCGCAGGAATGAACCCGGCCTCAAGCACCTTGTCCCCGGGAACGGCGCGACCCCGCTTCACGAGCTGGCAAGAGAGTGGGCTGGCTCGTTCCGTAAGGGACTCGCTGAATTCCTCACCGATGAAAAATGGCACGAGGCCGCGCGACAGCACGATGAGATCAAACGAGGCCGCCCCCCGGTTCCTCCCGGGGGCGGGGCCAGCACCCCGCCGGCGCAAGGTTCCACCCGCGACACTCGGGAACAGTCTGATGATCTTCTCAGCCGCACGGGGCTCGGGCTAGGGAACTCTTCTGCCAGCACGACGAGCAGCTCGGCGGGCGCAACCACACCGCCGCCCCAACAGGAAACAGAGGATGAGCGCTTCGCCAGATACCGTGCCCGGGCACGTCGGCTAACCGACCTCAGCGGAGCAGTGTCCGTGGCCACCCTGGGCAGGCGTATGGTCACGGTGTACGTCACACCCGAGCCACTCCTGGACCATTCGGGCCGGCCGACACCATGCGTGTCACACACCCTGCGGGGCAACGCAATTGAGGTGTTCGTCCACGGAGACCATCCGGTGTTCAGGGAATTCGGTCGAGATCCCCGAGACTACGCGATCATCGAGATCGCAGAAGCGTTACGCGCGCTCGCCAGTACCGATGACAGCGCCGCACGTGTCGCCGCTGAGGTCACCCTCCAATTCCCGGATCAGCGGTTCACCGACGCGGCGCTGAGAGAGCGGGCGAGTGCCTTACTTGGCCGGGTGCGAGAGGGCATCCAGCGCGTCGGCGCTGCCCGTGCCGCCTCTCTGTGGGCTAGCCTTCCCACGGCGGAGAAGCAAGCTGCGGAGAAGCATGCCGCCGGGGCGGACCCCCGGTTGGTATGGCCCACAGCCACCGAGAATGGCGACTTCATCGCGCACGTCACCGCAGAGGGCCTCGCCGCGATCATCCGTGCCCATCCTGAGCTGGTGATGGATGGCGCCGTGTTCTCCACGACCTGGTCGACGTGGAACGACCCCGAAGCTCGCAATGCCCAGGTCGAGCGCCTTGGACGACTGCTTGAGGTGACAGGAACATTCCTGAGCAACATTAGTGGTAAAACCCGCCTCGATCTCGCGATGATGCGCATGACACTCGACGTCATTGAAGAAGAGATCGCCGATGAGGAGTCGACGTGAGCTCATCCTTCGTGGCTCCTGATTTCCTTCTGGACATCGGCCCTGCCGCCTTTCCGCGGCAGGTAGAGCGGCTCATGCTGCACCTCGGATTCACCGATGTAGTCAACGTCGATGGCCCAAACGATCACGGAGGCGACATCCTCGGGACTCTCAACGGCCAGCGCTGGGTCTTCCAAGCGAAGTGGAAGGCACGCGGCACAGTGGCACCGAGCGCGGTCGACGAGGTCATCAACGCGAAAGCGTTCTATCGGACGGACCGGGCGGCCGTTGTCACAAATGCCAGATTCGGCCCGAAGAGCGAGGAGCGGCGCGAAGCACTGCGCCGAGTTGGTCATCCGATCGAGTTCTGGTCGGGGCGCGAGCTGGTCGACCTGTACAACAGCGATCAGTTGTGTTCCGAGCGATTGCCAGAACGCCCCCTGCGCGAGTATCAGGCCAAGGCTTTTGAGAGGCTCGTGGAGGACCTGGAAGGCACGAGCCAGGCCTTGTTGATCCTCGCAACCGGCTTGGGAAAGACGGTGATCGGGGGGGAGATTGTCGCTCGCCATCTGCGCCTCCGCCCATCCGACAAGATCCTTGTCGTCGCCCACACAAAGGATCTGGTTGAACAACTAGAGCGCGCGCTCTGGTTTCACGTTCCCAAGGCCGCGCGCACCCAGCTGCTGACTGGCGACCATAAGCCGGATGATCTCCGCGGCATCACGTGTGCCACAGTGGCCACCGCGCTCACGTATGTGCGCAGCGGTTACAAGCCTGCACTGGTCATGGTGGACGAGGCGCACCATGTGTCCAAGGATGGATACTTCGCCGAATTGCTCGWCCACCTGGCCGACGTACCTCGACTTGGAGTAACCGCAACGCCCTGGCGTGGAGACCGCTTTGACATCAGGAACAGTTTCGGCGAGCCCAGCTATACGCTGGGTATCGACGGCGGTATGAGACTCGGCTACCTTGCCGAGGTTCGCTATAGGCTTTTTACGGACAATATCGACTGGGACTTCGTACATACAGCAAGTCAACACAACTACAGCGTCAGGGATCTGAACGCCCGGCTGTTCCTACCCGAACGCGATGAAGCGATCCGCGATCGACTCATCGAGACATGGGCACACGTCAAGGAGCCCCGGGCTGTGGTGTTCTGCCGCACCGTCGAGCATGCCGAGCGTCTGGCCGAACTACTCAATCAAGTCCCCCAGTGGAAGAACGTGAAGGCGGTCCATGCCGGCCTGGATCGCAGAGATCGACAGCTGCGACTGATGGCCTTCCGTCAAGGCGAGATCCCTATCATCACCGCTGTCGACATCCTCAACGAAGGGGTCGATATCCCCGACGTCAATATCCTGTGCTTCGCACGCGTCACACACAGTCGACGTATCTTCGTCCAGCAACTTGGCCGCGGACTGCGACTCCGTGAGGGAAAGAGTCACGTCGAGACCCTGGACTTCGTCAGCGATATCAGGAGAGTTGCGGCAATCATGAGCCTTCGCGCGCAAGTCTCCGCAGACGAATTCGAGACGCTGCGGCTGGCCTCGATGGGCACACGTTTTGAGTTCACTGACGCTCGGGCCGAGAGCCTCATGCAAGAATGGATCAAGGACGCAGCGAGCTTGGAGACCGCCCTCGACRAGCACCGCCTCCAATTCCCCGATCCCGAATCACTGCTTGGGCAGGCATGAGCGAGATCCCGGAAGCAGTCCGGCGTGAGGTAATCAGAGATATCTATCGCAAAGCGGACGAACTCGGTTGGGACGGCCTCAGCGCGGTAGACCGCACTGCTTGGTACAACCGCTGGGTTGACGACAAGGAGTTGGGCGGCGTTCTGACCCGCTACATGCCCCGAGAGCGTGCACGCATGTGGATCAAGGACGTGCCGATGAAGCATTACAACCGGGCGCGCAGCGGGATCGGACCGTACGCGGACCTGGTGGGCACACCGCTCCCGAGTGCCTACGACATAGCCAGGATCGCCCTGGGCGAGGACTGGTCGGTGCTAGGCGGAACTTTGCAGGAGAAGCCGAACCGTTGCCAAGTGACCGACGGCCGCCGCCAGATGCTGATGATCTGGGGTAGCCCACGAAATCTGAAGAGCCTGGTATGGGCCGGCCTCAATGCGCGCGTCGACGGGCTACCGCCCCCTGTCGCGGTCATCAACCTGCTGCAAGGAGAACGCCTCACCGAGAGCGAGCAGCAGCGTTACGAGCGGGTCTGCGAGCTCGCTGGTCTCGACGTCCGGGTGATCACCACACGTGCAACCCGGACGACATCCGCGAACCGAGAGGCACCAACGCTGCGGCTGCCTGACGGCTAAACTCACTCACGATACTTGGAGGTGCGGCCGTGCGTGATCCCGCTGTGACGAGCCGCATCATGGCGGCTGTGCGGAATCGGGACACCAAGCCGGAAGTCGCACTCAGGAGCGCACTGTGGCGTCGTGGCCTGCGCTACCGCGTCCGCTCCACGCTTATGGGCAAGCCTGACATCACTTTCCCCGGGGCGAAGCTGGTTGTGTTCGTAGACGGCGATTTCTGGCACGGTAACGCCTGGAAAATCAGAGGGCTACCCAGTTTTGAAGCTCAGTTTGACCGCATGAACAATCCGGACTTCTGGCGCGCCAAACTAATCAAGAACATGACACGTGATGCCGAGGTAAATTCGGCGCTCGATCAAGCTGGTTGGACTGTCTACCGAGTCTTCGAGTCACGATTGAAGCGAGACTTCGACGAAGTCGTGGAGGAAATCTTCCAGATAGTGCGCGCCGGGATGCCGCGGTGACCAACCATCTAACAGGCATTATCCGGTCTTACTCAAGCTATGACAAGGGGTCTAGATGCCACGGTCGGTAGAATTGTTCGCTGGCGGTGGCGGCATGGCCATAGGGATGTTCAACGCGGGTTTCGAGCACGAACAATTGATCGAGAGAGACCCGAAGGCGTGCCATATTTTGCGAACGAATGCGGACCGCTCTCCGGATTTATGGAAGCAAGAACACGTTCGCGAAACAGACGTCCGTACGTGGCTAAAGGAGGTTCCCAGTCTCGGCCTGGAGGACATCGACCTAGTGGCAGGCGGCCCTCCCTGTCAACCCTTCTCGATCAGCGGAGCTCACGCGGGCGAGAACGACGAAAGGAACATGTTCCCGGCTTCAGTAGAAGCCGTGCGTGTCCTCAGACCCAAATGCTTTGTATTTGAGAATGTACCCGGCCTGCTACGCCCTTCTTTCAAACCATACTATGATTACATCGCCGACTGGCTAACCAAGCCGTCCGTCAGGCCAAGAAATCGCGATGAAGATTGGACAGCTCACCACCAGCGCATCCTCAAAACAAAACGACCTGGACTTTCCTATAAAGTCCACCAGCAGGTAGTCGACGCCGCCGATATTGGCGTACCTCAGGCGCGCAAACGCGTCTTTCTGGTTGGCATTAGAACAGATCTACCCGGTGTGGACCATTGGTCTGCGGTGCAACCAACACACACCAAGGACCAGTTACTTCGTGAGCAATGGATCACAGAGGAGTACTGGCGGCGACACGACATTAAGAGGCCGGAGATTCCGGAACAGTATCGATCCCGCGTCGAGCTGTTGCGCAGTACGGGCGATTGGGCGAACGAAGAGCTCGCTTGGCGTACAACTCGGGACGCAATATCCGATCTGCCGTCGCCGAAAGATAATGTCGACATCCCCACTGTGCTAAACCATCGAGGCATCCCTGGAGCACGGGTCTACGCCCGCCATCGCGGCGGATGGATTGACTCTCCCGCCAAGACGCTCAAAGCAGGTGTCCACGGTGTCGCAGGTGGCGAAGCCATGATCCGCTTCCACGACGACTCCGTCCGCTACCTCACCGTGCGGGAATCCGCGCGAATCCAAACCTTCCCGGATGACTACGAGATTCCCGGCACCAGGACGGCGGCTATGCGCGCCCTCGGAAACGCGGTAGCGGTTGAGGTCGCGGCGGAGATTGGCCGACGCCTTCGGGTCGTACTCGACGGTGAAGCGCCAGAGCGGCAGCCGTGATTCAGCCCGTCGCGTGCGCAGCATCAGCAAGCAGCTGACGGAAGAGGTCCGCGGATCCGAGGCTGGGTCGCAATGTGTGTGCCCTCCTGTGCACATGTCGGAGCCCAAAGGCTCTCCGGAACAGCTCAACCACAGGCTCAGACGAAAACGGTGTGCATGAGCAGGATGCTCACGCACACCATCAACCTGGTCTCAGGTTGTGGCGAAGAATCCGAGCTCACTCTTCCCGAGTCCTCCGACCACCAGGGCACGGTCGAGGAACCGGTTGTACTCCTCGCAGGCGGTTTCAGGGAGCAAGGCGCAGCCGTGGCAGGCGGCGAGGTTGCAGGACCCGGGACCTTGTCCCTTGCTCTCGATGCACACCGGGTCGGAGGAGCACCATGCGGCGTGAGCCAGGGCGTTCTCTAGGACTCCCTCCAACCGACCCGGCTCACCCATGCGAACGAGGCCGCCCAAGGTGCCTTCAGAGTCCCCGGCAGCGGTGTAGATGAGCATGCCGGCCATGCCGTTGGGGCCAGGGCTCTCGTAAAGGCGCTCCCTGAGGGAGGCCGAGCTGTAGCCACACTCATAGGTGAGCTGGTTGATGAGCAGGTGCGCCAGAGTGTGTAGCAGGATGAAGCGCGGTGACAGTTCACGCTGCTGCAAGCCGCGCTGCTCAGCCAGGTTTGAAAAGCGCTGGGTGAGCAGTTCTGCCTGCTGTAGGACTGCCGGACGCTCTTCCCATGGGACCAGCATCGCCGTGTCGAGTTCCAAGTAGATTCCCTCGCCGCTGACAGCATACGCAGGAAGCCAGTTGCTGCCTCGGCGAGCAGGGGTGCGGCGCAGCAGTGCCTTGCGAGACGCGCCGTCGTAGGGGGACTCTGCGAAAACTCGGTTGAAGCCCCATAGCACTCGGGTTTCGCGGAGCTTTTCGACGAGCCGTACGCGGGCGAAGGCAGCTGTCACACCTGAGGCGAACTGGCTGCGGGGCTCGCGCACGACCAACTCTTCGGACTCGATGGCACCGCGCAGTGTCCGGTACTCGGTGGCGCGGAAAGGGGCGGGGTCCTGGTCAGAGCCAGGCTGTTCGGAACCCACTGCAACGGACTCCGCCTGGTGCAAGGCAGCCAGGCCGCGGTCGATCTCCTGGTCACTGAAGCCTTCGAGGAGGAAGGCGTGCCCCTGGGCTGCTTTCCGCAGCAATCTCGCAGGCAATGGGTCTCCGTCTTCGAGGAGCACTGCTGCCCTCTGCCGTGCCTGGACAATCACCCCGTCCTGGAGGACAGCAAGGACCTTGGGATCGACGGTCGACGCCGCAGTCTCTGGCACGAAGATGGAGCTCTTCAGAAGGGAGTAGTAGACGTTTGCGGCGCCACGCAGGCTGCCGCGGAGAGGACTCCCGCAGGGCTCCCCTTCACGGTCGATTCCCAGCCAGGGCGCGCCGCCCCGGCACAAGTATTCCGGTCCGCCCGGCTCAAGTTCTTCCGACAGAAATGTAGACGGACCTCTTTCGGCGCTATTCCTTGTCGATGTGATGCCTTCGAGGTTGCGGGTTGCGCCGCATGTGCAGGAGACCCGCTGGGAAGCCAGGGTGCCGCCGCCGGATGACCGCAGGGAGATGCGGTGCCCTCGGCAGGTGGGTGACGCCGTCTTGTGCGTCCACTCGGACCAGGGAAAGTCCTGGAGGTGTCCTCGCTCGCAGATCGCGACGAAGGGGACTTGGGCGAGGAAGGGCTTGCGGCCCGAGGTCTCATGTTCCTTGCACGCCGGACGGTTTTCCTTGTGGAGCCGGTCTTTGGCCAGCGTGCGGCATCGCGGGCAGAAGCCCCAGGTAGGGAACCGGAGCACTGGAACGGTAAGGCCCGTGTTGACCTGGTCCGCCGAACGGCTGCGGTAGTCCGGGGGTGCATAGAGCGCATCGGCACCGAGGTGCTGCTCCAGGCGCCACTCGTGGATACGGAACTCTTCCTGGTTGCGGCCGGCTCCGTGAGGGAACCAGTGGTCGAGGCCTGCCGTGATCACCGATGTGCCATCAGACAGCACATGCATGGCCCCGGGGCCGAACGGGGCGACCAGCTGGGAGCGCCTGACCTTGCCGCGGATCATGACTGTCCTTCCTCGATGGCGTACTGCGAGGTGACCTCGATCTGGCATTCGGCATCGACGCCGCGCATGGAGGAGGGGATCGCCCAGGTCATGCTCTGTGCCTTCTCGTCCGCAAACTGGCCGAGCGGGCGCAGGAGCTGGTCACTGCCCGTGGGGCCGAAGTCGCCCCAGTGCCCTGGCTGCCATGCCTCCCACTCCTTGCGCATCCTGTCCAGGATGCCGGCTGTCCTGTCGGCCTCGTCCGGGTCGCAGAGCCGGACCCGGTCGAGGAGGAGCTCCTTTGCCGCCGCCCAGCCTTCGGCGGGGAACGGCCAGGGGGCGAGCTTCTCTGGGCCGGTCTGCCTGATGAACGCGACCGCAACTGCGCGCAGTGCCCGGTCC
>NZ_RDBN01000157.1 GCF_008042075.1 Streptomyces sp. UW30
GGAGTTCACCCGTGCGCAGCTCCTGCAGCAGCACCTCGTCGGACTGCCTGCGCAACTCCGCCAGCAGCCCGCTCCCACCCCGAACGGCCATGACGCGCGCGCCCTGCACCAGAACCTGCGCGGTCATCGGCGGGGTGACGTCATGGGGCAGAGCGTGCTGCTGGCGGAGTTGCGCAGGCAGTCCGACGAGGTGCTGCTGCAGGAGCTGCGCACGGGTGAACTCCCCATGGAGACCGTCGAGTTGCTGCTGGACGTGCTGGGGGAATCCCACCGGACGCATGCGCGGCCCCTGGAGATGCGGCACGCCGTGTGCGCCGAAGTGCTGCGCAACGACCTGTACTTCACGCCGCACGGAACGGGCGCGGAAGGCAGGTCGGGAGCGGACCGGGCCTCCCGGGCGGCCCACCTCTTCACCTGGGCCGTCGCCCCCCTGGCCCGTGACGAGCGGCATCTGCGCCAGCTCCAGGAACTGCTCTACCGCATGAGCCGCGACCCCCACCCGACCACCGGCAACTGGCTCCGGCAGAGCATCATCGAACCCCCGAACGGCCGTGTCCCCGACCTGCCGCCGGCCGTATGGGGCCAACTCCTGGCGAACGCGCTGATCCGGGGCAACCGCCCACCGCAGTCCACTCCGCCGCCTGCTGGCAGCCCTCGAACAGGAGGCCACCACCCGCCACTTGACCGTCGTACGCCTCGACACCCACGCCTCACTCACCGAGGCACAGGCGATGTACCGGGCGTGCGGATACACGGCGATCCCGGCGTACGACGACAATGTCTACGCCAGCCACTGGTTCGAGAAGCGGCTGGCCGTCTGAGCCTGCGGTGCGCTCTGCGTCGACCCTGCGGAGATCGGCGCCGGGACCGGGGTGCGCGGGCCTGGGTGGCTCGCGCTCAGCC
>NZ_RDBN01000016.1 GCF_008042075.1 Streptomyces sp. UW30
GGCCCCCACCCGCGTCCCGCGTCGCACCCTCGGGTCACGGCTGGCCACCTTCGGTACGTCCTTCAAGTACCTGTGGTTCGAGCACATGCTGATCGTGCGCACGTCCTGGCACGTCCACATGGTCTTCGGCATCTTCATGCCGCTGACGATGGTGTTCGGCTTCTCCCGCATCGGCAGCGGGCTCACCGACCAGGACAGCCTGCTGTACATCGCCAGCGGCTCCGGAGTGTTCTCCATCGCCGCGCTCGGCACCACGGCCATCGCCCAACGCATCGGCGCCATCAAGGCCGAGGGCTCGATGATGTACTACGCCTCGCTGCCCATCAGCAAAGTGGCGTTCGTGACGGCGTTCGTCGCCGCCCGCCTGCTGCTCATCGCGCCCGGCCTCGTCACCTCCCTGCTCGCCGTGGAGGTGCTCTACGACATCAAGCTCACGCTGTCACCGACGCTGCTGTTCGTGTATCCGCTGACCGCTCTGCCGCTCGCCGCGCTCGGCCTCGTCATCGGCAGCCTCATCGACAAGATCGAACTCATCTCCATCGTCACCTACATGCTCAACTTCCTGCTGCTGCTGGGCGCCCCGCTGCTCATCCCGATGGAGTCCCTGCCGCTCGCGCTGCGCGTCATCAGCTACGTCATGCCGACCAGCTACGGCGCCGACGCCATCCGGCACAGCGTCACCGGGGACATCGACGGCATGTTCGCCCTCGACGTGGCCATCCTCGCCGCCGCGTCGGTGGCGTCGCTGTGGATCGCCGACCGGGCGCTGCGCTGGCGGGCCTCCTGACGCCGGTCCAGGTCCAGTGTTTTCCCCAGTGACCGCCCCGCCGGGACGCCGATAGCATCCTTTCCGGATCCAGAGGGTGAATGTCCAGCGGCCGTTCTCCGGGCCTGGTGCGAGACCCGGAGAACGGCCGTATGGGTCCACCGGAAACACCTCGGAAAACGGCACCGGAAATCGGCTCGGCGCACACGGGGAAACCGGACGGGAACACCGTGAAAGGGAGCCGTCCCTTTTCGATGTCTCTTTCGTCTCTTGTGGCCCTCCGTTTGTTTTCGGACCGGAGCGAACGGGAGCGACACCGGCATGAAATTCCAGGTGCTGGGCCCGCTGACGGTTCTCGGCGACAGCGGCGGCCCGGTCGCGCTGAGCGGCGTCAAACAGCGGGCCACCCTCGGCCATCTGCTGCTGCACGCCAACGAAGTCGTCGCGACCAGCGCCCTGATGCGGGCCCTGTGGGCCGGCGAACCGCCGCCCACCGCCCGGAAGATGCTCCAGAACGCGGTCTCCGCCCTGCGCGGACTCCTCGCCGCCGAGGACACCCGCGGCGGCCCCGTCCTCCTCACCCACGCCCCCGGCTATCTGCTGCGCGTCGACGGCGACGACCTCGACCTCACCACCTACCGGGCCCTCGCCGACCGCGGCCGCGCCGACCTCGCCGCCGGCGCCTGGACCCCCGCCGCCCGCACCCTGCGCGCCGCCCTCGACCTGTGGCGCGGGCCCGTCCTCGCCGACCTCGCCGAGTCGGGCACCGACTGGCCCGAGCTGCGCACCCTCGCCCAGGCCCGCTCGGCCACCCGCGAGGACCTCTACGAGGCCGAACTCGCCTGCGGACGGCACCACGACGTCCTGGAGGACCTGCAGACCCACGCCCAGCGCGAACCGGTGCGCGAGCGACTGTGCGCGCAGCTCATGCTCGCCCTCTACCGCCGCGGCGCACAGGCCGACGCCCTCGACGCCTACCGCCGCACCAGGACCGCGCTCGCCTCCCGACTCGGCCTGGAACCCGGCCGGGTGCTGCGCGCCGTGGAACGCGCCGTCCTCGACCACGACCCCGTCCTCGGCCAGCCCGACGCGCTCGCCATCATGGCCCTCGACGGCGAAGCGCGCCGCCCACGGCCCGCCGACCTGCCGGTCGCGCCCCGCCCGGCCGCCGTCGCCCCTGCCGTCCTCGTCGGCTTCGACACCCGCCCGGCGCCCAGGCCCCCGGCCCCGCCGGCGCTCCCCGCAGCGCCGCCCGTCGCAGCCTTCCCGTATCCCGCGGCGCCCGCCGGCGTCCTCACCGAGCAGCACAAGCAGCTGTCCATGCTGCTCGTGCGGACCACCCTCGGAAAGGGACTCGGCGGCGACCCCGAGGACGCCGCCCGGCTCTCCGGCGAACTGGCCGTCGCCATCCGCGACGAGGTCGCCCGGCACGGCGGAAAGGTCTCCGGCGTACTCGGACCGGTCACCTTCGCCCTGTTCGGCGTCGTCCGCACCCGCGAGGACGACGCCGAACGCGCGGTCCGGGCCGGCCGGGCGATCCTGCGCAGACTGCGCCAGTACGGCGCGGGCGGCCCCGTCCCCGTGCACGGCGGCTCCGCGCCCCGCGTGGCCGTCGCCACTGGCGACGTCGTCGTCACCTGCGCCGCCGACGGAACCGGCGCCGTGCCGATCGTGAACGGCGCCGTACCCCAGAGCTGCGCCGACCTCCTGCAGACCGTGCCGCCCGGCGGCATCCGCGTGTGCGCCACGACCCGCTCCGGCACCGAACGCACCCTCGTCTACGGTCCCGCGGGCCCCGACGGCGCGTCCGAGCCGCTCGGAGCCCGCACCGCCTGCACGGACCCGCCGCCTCCCCTCGTCGGCCGGGAACGCGAGGTCGAGCAACTGGGCGGAGCGCTCGGCGACGTGGCCCGGCGGCAGCGCCCCTGCCTGCTCAGCACACTCGGCGAGCCCGGCGCCGGCAAGACCCGGCTCATGACGGAACTGGCCCGGCTCGCCCGCCGCTCCCCGCACGGATACCGGGTCGTCACCGGCCACAGCTCCTGGAGCGACCGCGACCGGCCGCTCGCCCTGCTGGAGCGCACCCTGGCCTCGGCCACCGGCGCCGACGACTGCGCCCACGACTCCCTCGCCCGCACGGTCCACGCCCTGTTCGGCACCGGCGACCGCGGCGCCTGGCTGCTCGACCGCCTCGGCCCGCTCCTGCGCGACGAACAGCCCGCCCCCGCCGACTGGCCCGACCTCGCCACCGCCTGGCGGCTCCTGCTCACCGGCCTCGCCGCCGAACGCCCCCTGCTGCTCGTCCTGGAGGACCTGCACACCGCGCCCGACCCGGTACTGGACCTCGTCACCGAACTCGCCGACGCCGCCGGACCCGTACCCCTGCTGCTGGCCGTCACCGCACGCCCCGAACTCCTCGACCGCAGGCCCACCTGGGGCGGCGGCCGGCGTGACGCGCTCGCCCTCACCCTCGACCCGCTCGACGAGCCCTCCTCGGCCGCACTGCTCGACGCCCTCCTCCCGGACGGCGGCGGCACGCTGCCCCCCGACCTGCGGCGCGACGTCCTCGCCCGCGTCGGCGGCAACCCCCTCTACGCCGTGGAATACGCACGGGAGCTGACCGGGTCCGGCCGTCCGGCAGGCCCCCTGGCGATGCCCCGCCATGTGCGTCAGGTCGTCGCCGCCCATCTCGACACGCTGCCGCCGCTCGCCAAGGCCGTCCTCGTGTGCGCCTCGGCCCTGGGCGGCGTGTGCTGCGCCGACGGGGTCTGCGCGGTCGGCGGGGTGGACCGCGCCGAGGCCGCGCACTGGCTCGACCACCTGGAACGCCGGGACTTCCTGCGCCGCTCCCGGCACCCCTCCGCCACCGGCGCCCTGCGCTACGCCTTCCGGCACCCGGCCACCCGCGAGGCCGTCGACGCGCTGGTGCCCCGCACGGTGCGCGAGGACCGCAGGCGCCGCGCCGAGTCCTGGACCGAGAATACGGCGGCCCGGCTGACCGCCTGACACGATCCGCGGCAATTCCGGTTACCCGCCGATGGAAATACCCAACTGGGTAAGGGCACGCCCATCGCATAACTTCGGATCCGAGCGGCGTGGAAAGCGCACCGAAGACTCGGGAAAACACCGAGAACGACGGCACATCATGTCGTGGCCGAACGCCGCTTCCGTATGGAAAGGAATGGTTGTGCGCATTCTCTGCAGCCTCGCGCTGTCGCCCTCCAACGCACGTGCCCTGCTGCCGCTGGCCCGCGCCGCGGCGCAGGCCGGCCACGAGGTCACCGTGGTCTCCCCGCCGGAGATGGCCGGTGTCTTCGAGGGCGAGAACATCCGCGTCCTGCCGCTGTTCACCGACATGGCCGAGATCGTGCTCAGCCTGCTGCAGCAAAAGCGCATCGAGTTCGCCCCCTCCGACCCGTTCTCGCCGCAGACCCTCCTCGCCACCGCATGCGGCCCGCACGTCACCGACGCCTACCGTCAACTCCTCGACGTGGCACAGGAGTTCAAGCCGGACGTGATCCTGCGCAGCGGCGTCGAGTTCGCCGGCTACCTGGTCGCCGAGACCCTCGGCGTCCCGCACGTCACCGCGCCCTCCGGCGGCGGCCAGTACCTCGACGCGAAGCTGGCCCTGGCCGAACTGAACCTGCGCCGCGCCGAACTGGGCCTGCCCGAGAACGACTCGGCCGAGGCCATCCACGCGCACGGCCGCTTCGACTGCATGCCGGCCGACTACGCGTTCACCGCGCACGAGACGGTCGACACCTTCGCCTACCAGCAGCCGTCCGCCATCGTGCGCACCGAGACCGGCCCCGAGTGGCTGCGCGACATCCCCGGCGACAAGCCGCTCGTGGTGGTCTCCAGCACCAACGTGTTCGCCTCCCTGATGCACCACGCCGTCTTCCCGCGCATCCTCGACCTGTTCTTCGACGGGGTGGTCGCCGGACACCTCTTCGAGGGCCTGGACATCGAGGCCGACCCGGCGCTGGTCGTGGGCGCCCTCATGCCCGGCGACGCCAACCCGCTCACCACCATCGTCAAGGGCCTGTCCCAGGTGGACTGCACGGCCGTCGTCGCCACCCGCGGCATGCCCGTCGACCCGGCCGCCGTCGGCGACAACGTGCACCTCTTCGACAGCATCCCGCAGCCACTGCTGCTGGAGACCGCCCAACTCCTCTTCACCCACGGCGGCTACAACAGCGTCCGCGAGGCCGTCCGCGCCGGCGTCCCCATGGCCGTCCTGCCCGAACTGAGCGACCAGGCGCACAACGCAAGCCGCGTCACGGAGTTCGGGCTCGGGCTGCGCGTGCCCAGCGCCGCAGCCGACGACGTCGCCGACACCGTCGACCGGCTGCTCGCCGACCCCACGCACACCCACGCGGCCCGCACCGCGCAGCGCCACATGCTCGCGCTGCCCCAGGTCACCGCCGCCGTCGACCACCTCGTCGCCCTCGCCGGCCACTGAACCGGAAATCCAGACAGGAGCAGGAAGATGGACACGCAGTTCCTCCGGGCGTTCTACGACCTGGCCTCGTGGATCCGGCTCACCCCGCTGCTGAACGGCCCCTACCTGCCGTTCTCCGCGTGGTCGCTGCGACCCGGCGCCCTGATCAAGCTGCTCGACGACATCGCCCTCGGCGACCGCAAGGTCCTCGTCGAGTGCGGCAGCGGCACCTCCACGATCGTCTTCGCCCGCTACCTCGCCCAACGCGGCTACGGCAACGTGCTCTCCCTGGAGCACGACGAGAAATGGGCCCGCTGGGTGAACAACCAGCTGGCGCAGGAGGGCCTGAGCGAGGTCGCCCGCGTCGTGCACGCCCCGCTCGCCGAGCACCCGGCCGCCGTCAAGCGCGTCGAGTGGTACGAGCCCGGCACCGTCGAGGACGAGATCGGCGCCTTCACCGACAAGCACGGCAAGATCGACCTGCTGCTCGTCGACGGCCCGCCCGGCTGGGAACAGGGCCGCAAGATGGCCCGCTACCCGGCCGTACCCGCCCTCAAGGACCACCTCGCGCCCGGCGCAAGCGTGATGCTCGACGACGTCAACCGCTCCGAGGGCGTGGAGATCACCAAGCGCTGGGAGGACGAGTGCGGGCTCGCCATGGAGCTCGACCCGCACGGCACCCGCACCGCGTTCGGCACCTACCCCGGCTGACCCCGAGCCCCTGCGGCGAACCCCGGAAGGAGAGGCCATGCTGGCCCTGAACGGCGGGCCCAAGGTGCGGACACAACCCTTCCCGCGCTGGCCCGAGTACGACGAGACCGAGAACCTCGCCCTCGCCCGCGCCCTCCAGCAGGGCGAATGGGGGCGCCACGGCGGCAAGGAGGTCCAGGCGTTCGAGCGCGAGTTCGCCGAGTTCGGCCAGGCGCCCGCCGCGCTCGCCGTCACCAACGGCTCCCACGCCCTAGAACTCGCCCTGGAACTCGCCGGGATCGAGCCCGGCGACGAGGTGATCGTCCCCGCGTACACGTTCGTCGCCACCTCCACCGCCGTCCAGCGGCGCGGCGGCGTCCCCGTGCCCGTCGACGTCACCCCGGACACCTTCTGCCTCGACCCCGACGCCCTCGACGACGCCGCCACCGACCGCACCCGCGCGGTGATCCCCGTCCACATCGGCGGCCACGTCGCCGACATGGACGCCATCACCACCTGGGCACAGGCGCGCGGCGTCACCGTCATCCAGGACGCGGCCCAGGCCCACGGCGCCACCTGGCGCGGCAAGGGACTCGGCGCCCTCGGCTCGATCGCCACGTTCTCCTTCCAGAGCACCAAGGTGATCACCGCCGGCGAGGGCGGCGCCCTGCTCCTGCCCGACGACGACACCTACGAGAACGCCTGGGTACGGCACAACTGCGGCCGCACCCGCGAACTCCACCTCGCCACCGCCTCCTCCAACTTCCGCATCTCCGAACTCACTGCCGCCCTGCTGCGCGCCCAACTGGCCCGGTTCGCCGACCAGAACGCCCGCCGCGCCGCCCGCCACACCGAACTGGCCGCCGCGCTGGGCGAGATCCCCGGCATCCGCCTCCAGGGCCGCGACCCGCGCTGCACCGCCACCCCGCACTACATGACGACGTTCGTCCTCGACCAGGAAGAACTCGGCGGGCTCGACCGCGACACCGTCGCCCTCGCGCTGCTGATGGAGGGCATCCCCGCCTTCGGCAGCCACCAGCCCC
Source organism: Streptomyces sp. UW30 (assembly GCF_008042075.1). Lineage (GTDB taxonomy): Bacteria > Actinomycetota > Actinomycetes > Streptomycetales > Streptomycetaceae > Streptomyces. The sequence goes on from NZ_RDBN01000016.1 coordinate 6,941, forward strand.
TGCACCGCACCGACGCCTTCTGGACCGGCACTACCCGCGGCATCTGGCCCGAGGAACTCGCCGAGCGCTGCCCCAACGCCGAACGCGTCGGCCGCGACGGCGTACTGATCCCGCACCAGGCCCTGCTCGGCACCCGCCAGGACGTCGACGACGTCGCGACCGCGGTCGCCAAGGTCCTGACGGAGCTGCCCCGGGGCGGCACCGCCCCGGCCGCCTGACGCAGCCGCAACCCGACGACCACGACACCGACTTCGCACACCCCGCGCCCGGCGCGGCGGTTCACAGGATGGGAAACGAAAGCGATGACCAGCGACAACCCGGCCGGCCGGACCTTCGAGGTCCTCGTCGTCGGCAACGGTGTGCTCGGCCTGTCCCTGGGCCTGACCCTCGCCCGCCGTGGCACCAAGGTGGCCGTCCTCGGCCGCACCGACCGGCCCTGGGCCGCCTCCACCGCCGCCGGCGCCATGCTCGGCACCTTCGGCGAGGTCACCTCCACCCTCATAGCCAGCGAGCAGGGCCGCGCCAAGCTCGACCTCGGCGTCCAGGCCACCCGCCTGTGGGACGACTGGCTGGACCAGCTGTCCGAGGAGACCGGCGAGCACGACGACCTGCGCTGCGCCGACGGCACCGTGATGCTGCTGAACTCGATGGGCGTGCCCGGCATCGACTCCGTCAACTACACCGCCATCCGCAAGACGCTCGACGAGTACAAGGAGCCGTACGAGGACATCGACCCGGCCGAGCTCGGCTGGCTCGACCCCGACCCGCTCGCCCGGCCCCTGATGGGCATGTTCATCCCCGGCGAGCACGCCGTCGACGCCGGCCGACTGCTGGCCCGGCTGCAGACCGCGCTCCTGAAGGCCGGCGGCACCCTCCTCGACGGCTTCGGCGAGAGCCTGGCCACCGAGGGCGAGCGCATCACCGGCGTCAAGCTCACCAGCGGCGACACCCTCACCGCCGGCCAGGTCGTCCTCGCCGCCGGCGCCGCCTCGCAGACCCTCCTCGACACCGTGCCCGCCCTGAACGGCAGCATCCCGCGGCTGTGTGCCGGCGTCGGCGTCTCCGTCGTCGCCCGCGTCAACCCCGACGTGCCCGGCCCCACCAGCGTGCTGCGCACCCCCAACCGCGCCTTCGCCTGCGGCCTGCACCTCGTGCCGCGCGGCCAGGGCCATGTCTACCTCGGCGCCACCAACGCCATCGAGCCCGAGCCCGCCGACGTGCCCTCCATCCGCGACGCCACCTTCCTGCTCGGCTGCGCCCTGCGCCAGCTGCGCCGCGACCTCGACACGGCCGGCATCGAGAAGATCCAGGTCGGCAACCGGCCCGTCGCCTTCGACGGCTTCCCGCTGGTCGGCAGCGCCGGCGTCGACGGCCTGTGGATGATGACCGGCACCTACCGCGACGGCCTGCACCTGTCGCCGCTGCTCGCCGACGAGATGGCCCGCCGCATCCTCGGCGACGACACCCGCCATGACCTGTCCGTGTTCCAGCCCGTCCGCAAGCCCACCCAGCCGCACAGCCGCACCGACGTCGTCGAGACCGCCGTCACCCACCTGCTCGCCACCGGCTACGAGGACGAGTGGAGGATCCCCAACGCCTGGCCCGCCGTCATCGAGGCCCAACTGCGCGCCGGATTCGCCAAGTTCGCCGACGCCCTCGACGACGAGTTCACCCCGCCCGCCGAGATCCTCGCCAAGGCCCAGATGAACCCGGCCTTCGCCCAGCAGGTCCGCCAGTACTACGCCGCGAGCCGCGCGGCCCTGTGATCTGACGCGCGACCACACCACCCCCCACAGCACCACACAGAAGGAGAGTCGCGTCACCATGAGCTGTCCCGAACTTCCGCCGACGGTCGACCTGCTCGTCGTCGGAAGCGGCCCCGTGGGGTCGGCCGTCGCCCGCCGCGTGTATGACGCCGTACCGCACGCCCGGATCCTGATGGCCGATCTCGGGCCGCGCCTGACCGGGCAGGCCGGGCTGCACCTCGGCAACCTGCCCGCACCGGAACGGGCCGCGGCCCAGGCCCGTTCCCAGGGGCGCGATCCCGAGACCGCGCCCGGTGAGGACGGCGCCCTGGTGAAGAAGTACGCGGACCGCGGCACCCATCTGCTGCGGCCGCGCCGCGACGACGAGCCGGAACAACTCGGCATGCCGGCCGCGGTCATGTCCAGCAACATCGGCGGGATGGGCGTGCACTGGGCCTGCACCGCCCCCCGCCCGCTGGACACCGAACGGCTGCCGTTCCTGCCCGGCGACGACCTCGACGCCGCCCTGTCCGTCGCCGAGCACCTGCTGCACGTCACCCGCGACGCCTACCCGGCCACCGAAGCCGGCGACCTCGTGCTCAAGACGCTCGGGCAGCTCTTCGACGGCGACTACCCGGTCGGCCAGGGCGTCGGCACCATGCCGCTCGCCTGCACCCCCCGCCCGGGCCGCCGCCCGCTGTGGGCCGGACCCGACACCGTCCTCGGCCCGCTCGCCGACGCCGGCGCCACCGCGGGCGACGGACGTTTCCGCATCGCCGACGAGACCATGTGCCGGCGCCTGCTGTTCAACGGGCGCAAGGTCACCGGCGCGCTCCTCGAACACCTCCCGACCGGCACCGAGTTCGCCGTACGGGCCTCCGCGGTCGCCGTCTGCGCCGACGCGCTGCGCACCCCGCAGCTGCTGTGGGCCTCCGGCATCCGCCCCGACGCCCTCGGCCGCCACCTCAACGACCAGCCCAAGACCGTCAGTTCCGTCCACGTCAAGGACGGCCCGACCGCCGGCCTCGCGGCCCGCGGCACGGTCGAGTTCGGCGGCGACATCCGAGACCTGGAGACCGGGCGCTTCTGGGTGCCGTTCTCCGACCCCGGCCGCCGCAACCACGGACAGGTCATGACCATCGACACCTCACCCCTGGAAGGCATCGACCCGGCGCTGTTCGTCGGCATGGTCTGGTACGGCGCCAAGGAGATCAGCGCCGAGGACCGCATCGAGTTCTCCACCAGCGAGGCCGACGCCTACGGCATGCCCAACATGACCGTCCACTACGACCTCACCGCACGCGACCTCGCGGGCGCCGAACAGGCCCGCGTGGACCAGGAGGCCGTCGCCGAGGCCCTTGGCGGCGAGTTCCTGGAGCGGCCCGAGCTGTTCCCCGCCGGCAGCTCCAAGCACTACCAGGGCACCGTGCGCATGGGCCCCGTCGACGACGGCACCTCGGTGTGCGACACCGACAGCCGCGTCTGGGGCTTCGACAACCTCTACGTCGGCGGCAACGGGGTCATCCCGACCGCCACCGCCGTCAACCCGACGCTGTACAGCGTCGCCCTGGCCGTCCGAGCCGCGGCGTCCATCAGCGCGGGCCTCATCGGCGTCTGACCGCAGCGAAGCAACCGAGAATCGAGGTGGCTGCCGTGCACCGCCACACCATCGCCGTCATCGGCACCGGCTATGTCGGACTCACCGCCGGTGCCTGCCTGGCGCAGCTCGGGCACCGGGTGGTCTGCGCCGACCTGGACCCCGTGAAGGTCGCGGAGCTCAACCGCGGCGACGTGCGCATTCTGGAGGAGGGCCTGCCGGAGCTCGTGCGCGCCGGGCTCGACGCGGGCCGGCTGCGTTTCGTCGTCGGCGCCGCCGACGCCGTGCGCGGCGCGCGCACCGTCTTCATCTGTGTCGGCACCCCCACCGGGCCCGACGGACGCGCCGATCTGAGCGCCGTGGACACCGTCGTCGAGGAGATCCGCACCCTGCTGGAACCCGACAGTGTGCTGGTCACCAAGTCGACCGTGCCGGTCGGCACCGCCGCCCGCGTGACCGCCGCCCTCGGCCGGCCCGACGTCGGCGTCGTCAGCAACCCGGAGTTCCTGCGCGAGGGCACCTCCGTCAGCGACTTCCTCCAGCCGGACCGAGTCGTGATCGGCTCCGACAGCCCCTGGGCCGCCGCCCAGGTCGCCGAGCTGTACGCCGGGGTCGACGCGCCCGTCGTCATCGCCGACGCGGCCAGCGCCGAGGTCGTCAAGTACGCCGCGAACTGCTTCCTCGCCGTCAAGCTGTCCTACGTCAACACCCTCGCCGAGCTGTGCGAGGAGGTCGGCGCCGACATCGACCGGGTCACCACGGCCCTCGGCCAGGACCACCGCATCGGCGGCGCGTTCCTGCGCCCCGGCCCCGGCTGGGGCGGCTCCTGTCTGCCCAAGGACACCCGCGCCCTGCTCGGCACGGCCGACGCCCTCGGCGTCGACTTCCCGCTCGTGCGGGCCGCGATCGACACCAACGCCCACCAGCGGACCCGGATCGCCGACAAGATCGCCCGCCTGTGCGGCGACGGCGACGGCTCCCTCACCGGGGTGCGGATCGGGCTGCTCGGCCTCACCTTCAAGGCCGGCACCGACGACCTGCGCGACTCACCGGCGCTCGCCCTCGCCGCCGAACTCGCCCGCCGCGGCGCGGACATCACCGCCCACGACCCGGCCGTCCCGGCCACCCGGCACAGCGAACTCCCCGCCGACATCACCGTCGTCGACGACGCCCACCAGGCAGCCAAGGGCGCTTCCGGGCTGGTCCTGTGCACCGAGTGGCGGCACTACCGCGAACTCGACTGGCCCCGGATCGCCGCCGACCTGCACCAACCGGTCGTCGTCGACACCCGCAACCACCTCGACCCGGCCGCCCTCAGCGCCGCGGGCCTCGCCTGGCACGGCACCGGCACCAGCCCGGTCGAGCCCGCCCTGACCGCCGTATAGACCTGTAGAGCCGCTCAGAAAGGTCCGTCACCATGCGGGTGCTGTGCAGCATCACCGGCTCGCCCTCCCACGCGCGCGCCTGCCTGCCGCTCGTGCGCGCCCTCGGCGAGGCCGGACACGACGTCCTCGTCGTCACGGCCGACAAACTCGCCCCCGTCCTCGCCGGTGAGCGCGCCCGCGTCGAGGGCGTCTACCTCGACATCACCGCCCAGGGCATGCGGCTGCTGTTCGAGGGCAAGCTGCCCATCCCCAAGGAGTTCAGCCGCTTCGCCCACGAGCTGTGGGCCACCCTCGGCGCCGGCCCCCAACTCGCCGACGCCTACGGCCTGCTGCGGCCGCTCGCCCAGGAGTTCCGCCCCGACGTGATCCTGCGCGACGGCTACGAGTTCGCAGCGCTCCTCGTCGCCGAGGACCTCGGCGTGCCCCACGTGCCCGCGCCCTCCGGCTCGGGCCAGTTCCTCGACCCGGAGCTGCTGCTCCCGCTGCTGAACGACCGGCGCCGCGAACTCGTAGCCGTCGCGCAGGATCACGTCGGGGCGGAACTCCTGGGCGAGCGGCCGCAGCAGGCCGTAGGCGTCGGCGAGTTGGGGGCCGGCGCCGAGGGTGGCCCACAGCTCGTGGGCGAAGCGGCTGAACTCCTTGGGGATGGGCAGGGACTGCCCGGCACCGTCCTCGAATTCCTCGACAAGGCACGCGAGTTCGGCGCCCCCATCCCCGTCTACGACCCCGCCGAACCCCTCGACACCGTCGTCGAGGCCCTCTCCGAACTGGACTGCGCCGCCGTCGTCTCCACGCTCGGCATGCCCGTGGACACCGCCAAGGCCGCGCCCCACGTCCGCGTCGTCGACCGCTTCCCGCAGCAACTCCTCCTCGAACACGCCGCGTTGTTCCTCACCCACGGCGGCTACAACAGCATCCGCGAGGCCGTGCGCGCCGGCGTCCCCATGGCCGTACGGCCCATGTTCGGCGACCAGCAGTACAACGCGCTGCGCGTCGCCGACCTCGGCCTCGGCGAGCACATCGCGACCCGAGGAGCCGAACCCATGCTCCGAACCTGCCGCCGGCTGCTGGCCGACGAGAGCGTCGCCGACGAGGCGCGGCGCGCCCAGAAGGAGATGCTCGCCCTGCCGGGTATCGACGCGGCCGTGACGCACCTGGAGCGCCTGGCCGTCAGGTGACGAGCCCCTTCCCGGACACCCGCGCCGACGCGGCCCCAGTGGCCCGTCGGCGCCGTCATGATCCCGGCGCTCGGACCAGTCCTCGTGATTCCCCCAGTCGACTGTCCGAATAATCGAACCAGAAGCGCGAACGGATCAGGCCACACCCCCACATTCCCGGCCACCTCGCGCCCGACGCCCCCCACAGGTCCGGTCCAGTATCCGAAGACGTGGCGACGAGTCATCCGCGGGAGAGAACGTGTCCGAACCAGCTCGCTCCACCTCGGCCACCCGCCCCATCGCGGGCACCCCACGCCCCTGGCTCCTCACCGGACGGGGCACACGGGCAGTACGCGAGCAGGCCCGCATCCTGCGGACCCTCGCACACGACGCGGCACCGGAG
>NZ_RDBN01000158.1 GCF_008042075.1 Streptomyces sp. UW30
CTCCCGCACGTACGTCGGCCAGTACGCAGCCGCCTCCTGGGTGCCCGCCTCCAGCTTGAGCAGCACGTTGTTACGGGGCACGTTCGCCACCATGGTCACCCCGAACGAGCCGAACAGATAGAACGCGCTGCCCAGCAACAGCTCCACCGTCCCCTGGCCCTGGCCCGAGTGGCACGGCCGACGAGTGGCCCGACCCCGGCCCGCGGCGCGATCGGCAACTTCCCTACCTCCGGTCCTGGTGCCCCTGCCCCCGCCTCGGCCCGGAGGACCCGATCGCCGTATGCCCCGCCCCGACCCGAAGAACCGATCGGCGAGYGCCSCACCCCCGGCCGGAGAGGCCCGATCGGCAAGTTCCCCARCACCTGYCCGAGGGGAATGAAGCCGATATGGCACCCCTCGCAACTCCCCCGCACCGCACCGGTCTTCTCGTCATCCAGCCCGTCAAGCGGCGGCAGTGCGCGGAGTGTCATCTGGGGCCGTTGCGGATGCTCGTGTTGGAGGACGGTTCGCCGCGGTGTCTGGACTGTGCCGACCTCGGGCATCTGGTGTTCCTGCCGCGCGGCGACACCGCGTTGACGCGTCGGTCGCTGGAGGAGAGTGCGCTGTCGGCGGTGGTCGTGCGGTTCAACCGGCGCAAGAGTCGTTATGAGCGGCAGGGGGTTCTCGTCGAGGAGGCGGGGCTGGCCCGGGCCGAGGAGCGGTGCCTGGCGGACGCGGAGGCTCGGCGGCGGCGTCGGATGCGGGACGCGCGGCGCCGGGCTCAGGAGGATGTGCGGTTCGCGGAGGCGTTCGGGGCGGAGATACGGCGGCTGTTCCCGGGGTGTCCGGCGGACCGGGCGCGGGACATCGCCGGGCATGCGTCGGTGCGGGGCAGCGGGCGGGTGGGGCGGAGTGCGGC
>NZ_RDBN01000159.1 GCF_008042075.1 Streptomyces sp. UW30
CCGCTGGGTCGAGCGCATCAACGGCGAAGGACAGGACGCCCCCGGCCGCAACAACAACTGTGTCGACGTCGCCCTGTCCACGGTGGACACCTACGCGGGCAACCCCACGGCAGCGGCCAGCCGTACGCCGGATCTGGACGCGGACGGCAACCCCTCGGACCGCGGCGAGAAGGGCGGCCGCGACCGCATCGAGAACACGCTCGGCGCCCGCTTCAACGACATGGGCAACGGGCGCGACGCCTTCAACCGCCTGGAGAACACCCTCCGCGACAGCGGCCACGGCTCACAGGCCGTGATCATCACGCAGGACGCCAATGGGCGGGCTCACGCGTGGAATGCCGTCAACCACAACGGCAAGATCACGTACATCGACGCGCAGACCGGGCAGCAGAGTTCGAAGCCGCTGCACAGCGGGAACAACGGGGTCTTCGCGATTCCGCTGGACTCGAACCGGCAGCCGGTTACCCCGGACAGCGGTGGCCAGTCCAGGCCGGACTCCGACCGACAGGCGCCCGAGACAGCGAGCAGCCCCGATCGTCGACSGTCTGAGGAACCGGCGGGAGCCCCACAGGACTCCGATCCCGACGGCACCGACGAGAAACCTCACCCCAGGGACGATCCGCAGCGCACGGAACACCCCCGGCTCACCGAGCCGGAGACCGTCGACTCTTCGCACTACGGCATGAACCCCATGCCGGACCAGCAGAACGTGCGGCAGACGAACGATGTCCGGCAGCTCGACATGGACCCGGTCCATCAGCAGCTGAACGACTGGCTGGACCCGGTTCCGAACGAGGACGGCACCGGTACGCGGGTTCCGCTCGTCGACGCCCTGCGGTCCTGCAGTCCGCCGCGCCCCGAGGACCCCAACCACGAGCCGACGATTCTGCGGCATGACGATCTGGTGAGGATTCTGCCGGGCTTCGAGGACATGCACCCCGGGGAACGGGGAGCGGTGATCGCGTCGCTGGCTCGTCTGAGCCTGAATTTCCATGAGTCCCACGCCGTGAGTGCGAGCCCGGAGTCGCTGGACGGCTATCCAAAGCCAGCGATCGCGAAGCACGCTAAGGCGAACTGGGCACCATCGCGGCGAGACGATGAAATTACGGCAGCACTCATAAATGACCTGGGTGGAGTTGCCGCGAGCATCAATGACGCAGGAGAGCATCGCCCCGACTTCACCGGACGCAATTACGCCGCCGTCGAGGTCTACGACCCAGTAAGCAAACAAATAAGCTACGTGGTCGACAGCTCTTACCCGGGAACGGACAACAAGCATTCCGAGAAGAACATTCTGGATTACTTGGACACACTCAACGAGCAACGTGAAGAAAATGCGCAATATGAGCCACTGAGCATGTACACCGACCGTGAGCCATGCGGCAGGGGTGGGGGATACGCGAACTGTGCCAAGTTGATTTCGGATAGAATGCCGGGCGTCGATGTGTTCTACGGAACTGGTTATCGCAAGGAGGCGGATATCGTGAGCCCCGAGGACGTACCTGAGAACCAGAAGACGCATAAGCGGCAGTTCGAGGACGATCTGAACAAGAACCTTAAGAGACTCGGTAAGGTGTGGATCCGCGCCATGACGCATGGCGGCCTGCAGAGCACCGGCTCAGAGTGATGCTCTTCACCATGAATGGATGTCGCCCACTGTGAATTCTCACCTCAACCCAGAGGAAGCCTCGGACCGGATCAGCTCACAGCTCGCTAAACTTCCACCCAAGCGGGGAATTATCTACGTCGACGGCCCCTCCGGAGCCGGAAAGACTGCACTTCTAGCAGATTTCGCCGCCAGCACCACTGGGGCCGTGCTCGTTGATGCTACGGGCCGCTCCGCGGAAGAGGTGGCGGATCAGGTGATGCGGGCCATCGGTGTTTCATACGGCGATTTCCGGAGCATCCACGCGCTCACCAGTCTCGTGGACGATCTCGTTTTCGACAGGAAGTTCGACCCGAGAATCGTTGTCGTGACCAATACTCAGTGGGCAGGGAAGAGGCGGTTCACAGATGAACCGCTGGGCGTCGCTGCCGGCGGGATCGTTGGAGCGTTCAGTAGGCGCTCCAAGGAGACCAACATCAAACTCGTGGTCGAAGTCGACAGCGAGGTGTACGACCTCAGCCCCCGGAACCAGAACCCCATCCCGCATCACCTGATCCGCCACCTCTACCGCGGAGCGGCCCGTAGCATCAACGAGCAC
>NZ_RDBN01000160.1 GCF_008042075.1 Streptomyces sp. UW30
GCGCAGGGGGCTGGCGCCGCTGACCGGGCGGGGGCCGCGCGGGAGACAAGCGCCGCCGACCGGACGGGCGCCACTCACGGGCCCGGGCCCGCAGACGGGGCTCGCCCCACGCAGGAGACAAGCACCACGGACCGGACGGGCACCACGCAGGAGACAAGCACCGCCGACCGGGCGGACGCCGCTCACGGGCCCGGGCCCGCAGACGGGGCTCGCCCCACGCAGGAGACAAGCACCACGGACCGGACGGGCACCACGCAGGAGACAAGCACCGCCGACCGGGCGGACGCCACTCACGGGCCCGGGCCCGCAGACGGGGCTCGCCCCACGCAGGAGACAAGCACCACTGACCGGGCGGACGCCACGCAGGAGACAAGCACCGCTGACCGGGCGGACGCCACTCACGGGCCCGGGCCCGCAGACGGGGCTCGCCCCGCGCAGGGAGCTGGGTCCGCCATGGGGGTAGGTTCCGCTCGTAGGTCCGACACCGCGGAAGGAAGCGGCTCGGCTGACCGGGCAGGCTCCACGGACGGGACAGTCCCCGCCCACGGGTCCGGCACCGGTGAAGGACGCGGCCCCACGGACCAGGCAGACTCCGCTGACCGGGCACGCTCCGCCCGCGGGTCCGGCAGCGCTCAAGGATCCGGCCCCGCGGACCAGGCGGGTTCAGGCGAAGGCACCGGTTCCGGCGGGGGAAGTGGCTCGGTGGACGGTGCCGGTGCCCATGGCGCGGCGGTTTCGAGAGGTGACGTATGACGGCCGAGCAGGCGATTCGTGTTCTGGTCGTGGAGGACGACCCGGTGGCGGCGGACGCGCACATGATGTACGTCGGGCGG
>NZ_RDBN01000161.1 GCF_008042075.1 Streptomyces sp. UW30
AGGCGGGCCCGAGCCGGCGCGGTGCTTGCGGGTTGCTGACTTCCAGGAGCTGCAGGTCACTGCTGCCCAGAGCCAGCTTCCGCCCATCAGGGCTGAAGCGCGCTGCGCTGACGGTGTAGGTCATGCCCTCCACTTGGGGGGAGGCCACCGGCCACAGACGGGCGATGCCGTCGTTCGCCCCAGTGATCATGCTCGTGCCGTCGGGGCTGAACCAGGCGGGCCCGAGCCGGCGCGGTGCTTGCGGGTTGCTGACTTCCAGGAGCTGCAGGTCACTGCTGCCCAGAGCCAGCTTCCGCCCATCAGGGCTGAAGCGCGCTGCGCTGACGGTGTAGGTCATGCCCTCCACTTGGGGGGAGGCCACCGGCCACAGACGGGCGATGCCGTCGTTCGCCCCAGTGATCATGCTCGTGCCGTCGGGGCTGAACCTGACGGAGGTGACGGGGGCGGGGTGCGGCAGCGTGGCCAATGTGCGGCGGCTGGCGATGTCAATCAGACGCAGTCCCTTGTTGCTGTCCGAGCTGGCGATCGCGAGTGTGGTGCCATCGGGGGAGAAGGCGACCGCGTTGACGTAGGTGGCCGCGCCGCTGATCGCCTTGCCCGCCCGGCTCGGGCGGCGGACGTCGCCTGTCGACCAGAGGTGGACCAGGTTGTCGGCGCCGCCGACCGCGAGCAGCCGGCCGTCGGGACTGAAGGCCAGGTGGCCGATCGCCTTCGTGGTTGCGGGGACGGAGATCGGGTCGGCCGGCCGGGCGGGGTTGCTGATGTCCCACAGCTGCACTCTTCCGTCCTCGGCGCCCACCGCCAGCTGTTTGWTGCCCGGGCGAATGGACACGGATTTCGTCGGCGCATCGTCGTTGACGCGTACGGTCTTGCCCAGGGCCCTCACCGAGAGGCCCTTCACCCTCCACAGCCGCACGCTGCCGGGCGCGACACCGTCTGCCTCCGGTTCTGCGATGGCTGCAGCCATCAAACTGCTGTCCGGACTGAAGGCCACCGAGTAGACCTTCGCGCCGAGCGACGTGAGAGACCGTAGCGGGCGGGGCTCTGTCGGACGACGGGTGTCCCACAGGTGGATGCTGCCATCCGCGCAGGACGCGGCGAGGAGGTTCCCGTTGGGGGAGAACGCCAGCGCATAGATCTTCCGGCAGACGACCTCGGCCGGTTCAGACAGCGCTTTGGGGTGGCCAGGCTCGGACAGGTCCCACAGCCGCACGGTGTTCTCCACCGCTGCCGCGGCCACGGCTCCGCCGGGATGCATCCCGACCGCATACATGAGGCCGGCATCCCGACCACCCAGCATGCGTACAGCCGGCGGAAGCGCTGTTGCTTCGATCAGTGCCGAGCGGGCCTCGGTGGTAGGGGAGATGCGGTAGGCAGCCAGCGCCAACTGGCGCGCGAGGTTGACGTCCTTCGTGCGCAAGATGCTCGACTGGCTGGCCAGCGTCCGTGACTGCGCCTCATCACGTTGCTGCCTGAGATTGCCAGCCTGGTCGTACACCAGGCCAGCCAACGTGCCCACCGCCAAGACCAAGRCAGCCAGCACGACAATCGTCGTCCACAGCAGTCGTGCCTTCTTCTGCGACTGTCTGACGGACGCATCGATGAACGCGCGCGCCAACTTGCCTACGTCCGCCGGATAGTGCGCACYCCAATCCCGGGCGGCCTGGAGACGGGTCGCGAAGTAGAGATGGGCACTGGGCCGCCTCTCGTCGTCCCAGTGCCGGGCATCGGCCGCCACCTGCTGCGCGACCAGACGGCTGCTGTGGTCGGCTTCGAGCCACCGACGCAGTTCAGGCCAGGCGGCCATCAGCGCTTCGTGAGTGATCTCTACGGTGACCTCGTCGAGAGTCAGCAAGCGACCCTCCACGAACCGGTCCAGCACCTCCTCCGCCTCGCTCTCCTCACAGTTGATGTCGGAGAACAGCTCCATCAGCGTGATCTGGCGGCGGGTGGCCGCTCCAGAGGGCGAGACGTGCACAAGATGCAAGAACATCTTTCGTGCGACGGCCTTCTGGCCGCCTGACAGGCCGGTGTAGATCTCCTCGGCTGTCACCCGCAAGGCGCCCTCGACGCCGCCGACCGCCTGGTAGTTCGCTACCGTCATCTCCCTGCCGCTGCCACGCTGCCAGGTCATCTGCAAGGCATGGGACAGCAGGGGAAGGACGCCCGCCTGGTGCGCGAACCTGCCCCCCCGCGCGGAGATG
>NZ_RDBN01000162.1 GCF_008042075.1 Streptomyces sp. UW30
GGGGGAGGGGGCGGGGCTGTGTTTGACCTCAAGTTTGCTTGAGGTTTTACGTTGATCACGCGGGTCCCGCTCACAGGTACCCGCGATCTCTCCCAGCCGTTCTCCCGGATCGAGGTACCCGCATGTCCCTGCCCCCGCTCAAGATCGGCGTACTCATCGGCAGCGTCCGTCCCGGGCGGTTCGCCGACCGGGTCTCGGAGTGGTTCCTCTCCGAGATCGGGCATCGCGACGACATGGAGACCCATGTCATCGACCTGTCCGAGCCCGCCCTCGCTGACGAGCTCAAGCTCACCCTGGAGCGGTCCGACGCCCCCGGTGACGCGCCGACCCTTGCCCAGCGCATCGGTGGGCTCGACGGATTCGTCGTCGTCACGCCGGAGTACAACCACGGCTACCCGGCGTCCCTGAAGCTCGCCATCGACTACGTCTACAGGGAGTGGCGGGCCAAGCCCGTCGGCTTCGTCTCCTACGGCGGGATGGCCGGCGGGCAGCGGGCCGTCGAGCAGCTGCGTCAGGTCTTCGCCGAGCTGCACGCCGTCACCCTGCGCGACACCGTCAGCTTCCACATGGCCTGGGAGCAGTTCGACGACGAGGGCCGGCCTCATGACCGGGACGGCACCGCCAAGGCCGCCTCTGTCCTCCTGGACCAGCTCGCCTGGTGGGGTCTCACCCTGCGCGAGGCACCGGAGCCACGCCCCGCGACCGCCCCGGCGGGCCTCGCGACCTGGACGGGCGCCTCCAAGCAGGAGCTGGGCAGGGAGTTCGTGGAGTCGCTGGCCCGCGGGCTGACCGTACTGACCGCGTTCGGCGAGGGCCGGGCCGAGCTCACCCTCACGGACGTTGCCCGCGCGACCGGACTGGCCCGGGCCACGGC
>NZ_RDBN01000163.1 GCF_008042075.1 Streptomyces sp. UW30
GAGCTGCTGTTCGGCAGCGCGCTGCGCCGACTGCGCCACCGTACGGCGGCGCCGGGTTGGCTGGCACCGCGGCTGTTCGGGACGTGGGACGCGGAGGGGTTTCAGGGGCGGGCGGCGCCCTGAGGCCGCAGTGTCGGACCCGCATGCCATGCTCAGGATCATGGTCAACGCGGACGCTGCAGAGCACTTGAACGACGACGAGGCACCTCCCACGCCGGCCACGCCCACGACCCCCGCCGAGTGGGACGCCCTGATCGCGGAGTGGGACGAGATCCGGCAGGGCTACTCCCTCGGCGACGCCCGGGGGACGGTCCTGGCGTGTGCGCGAAACCTGGAGACGAGCGTGGCGGCCGACGGACCGGACACCGCGCTGTGGACCTTCGGGCTGGTGCTCATCGGCCCCTACGTGATCCACGCCGACCCGGACGCGGCGGCCGAGGCCCGCGTGCTGAAGGCGATGGCCGCCGTCGAGCGCGCTCTCGGGCAGGCGGACTGTGCGCATGAGGAGCATCCGTGCGACGAGATGCCGGACGACGGCGAGCTGGACAACCTTCTGGACGTGCTGGAGATGCTGGCCCGTCCGGAAGGGGACACCGACGGCGAGTCGGACTACCGGTTCGAGAGCCGGACGACACGGGAGGTCTGGGCCTGCCCGCGCAATGTCGCCGGGTTCGCCCGTGAGTTCTCCCAGGTCTAGGGGGCCGCACTCGCGTCGCTCGCATCGCTCGCATCGCTCTCGGCGATGAGCCGTACCAGTTCGATGCGGGAGCGGATGCCCAGGCGGGTGAAGACGCCTCGCAGGTGGTGATCGATCGTGCGCGGGCTGAGAGCCAGGCGTACGGCGATCTCACGGTTGGTGGCGCCCTCGGCCGCCATACGGGCGACCAGGAGTTGCTGGGCCGTGAGGCGGGCGGTCGGTGTGTCGGGGGCGGTCCGCGCAGGGGCGGCCGGGGTGCCCAGGGCGCGCAGCTCGGTGCGGGCCTGCGTCGCGCAGTGCGGGGCGCCGAAGGAGTCGAACGCCTCCAGGGCGCTGTGCAGACGGTCGCGTGCCTCCGTACGGTGGCGCAGTCGGCGCAGCGCGCTGCCGAACAGCAGCTCCGTGCGGGCGCGTTCGAAGTCGCGGGTGCCGTGGGAGTGCAGGTCGAGTGCCGTGCGGTAGTGGTCCACCGCCTCGGCGCCGGGGGCAAGCAGGGCCCGGCAGCGGGCGCTGAGGGCCAGGTCGTCCGGGCTGCGTACGGCGGCGGCCCAGCGGTGGTAGTCGGCGTGCGCCACGCGCGCGACCCGGGTGTCGCCGGTGCGGACGGCTGCCTCCACGTAATGCGGGGTGGCCAGGTGGCGGATCGCCCGATGGCCGTGGCCGGGGCCGAATCCGGCGAGGGCGCGCAGCCGGGCGGCCGCGGCGGCGAACCGGCCACTGCTCAGGTCGAGGAAGGCGAGCGCCCACTGGGCGAGGGCGGCGGGCAGGCCCAGGCCACGGGCGAGGGCGTACGACCGTGCCGTCGCGGCGCGCTCGCGGCAGACCTCGGCGTCCGCGGTGAGCGCCGCGAACATGGCGAGCGCGGCCTGGAGATGGCAGGCGCCGTTGTCCTGGCCCGTGGCSTGGGCCTGCCACAGCGCGTCCGTCGCGGCGGCCTCGCCGGCCCGGGGGCGTCCGGTCCAGAAGTCGGCGTACGCGCGGAACTCCATCGCCTGCGGCACGGTCACGGGCGTGCCCCGCGCCCGGGCGGAGGCGGCCGCGCGGACGGTCGCGGTGGCCGCGCGGGTGTGGTCGCCGAGCAGCAGGGCGGCGATCGCGGCGTGGATCAGGACGGTGGGGTCACCGCCGGGACCGCATCGCCCTGCCGCCGACTTCAGCAGGTCGCGAGCGTCGGCATACCGCCCGTCGAACGCGGCCACCAGCCCACCCAACGTGCCGGGCGCCGCGACACCCAGCCGATCGGCGACCCGGGCGGCATCGCGCAGGCGGCGGACATCTCCGGTGTAGATGGCGGCCTCCGTGGCACGGGCGAGGAGGTGGGTGGCGGGGG
>NZ_RDBN01000164.1 GCF_008042075.1 Streptomyces sp. UW30
GAATCTCGCCGCGCTGCTGCGTGAACTCGAGCGGTTCCTCAACGAGTGTGACGAGACCACCGCCGACACCATCGCAGACTTCTTTGCCCTCCACCCTGCCGCCGAGGCATTGGGGCAAGGTTTCCCAGATGTCTCTGCGCCTCAGCGGTACGCCCAGATGGCTCTGGTCGGTGTGGACGTGGCCCGGTTGCTGGACCGTCTGGAGCTGGCCGGGTCGGAGAAGCAGGTTACGGCGCTGGTGGAGCGGGCCGCCGTCCACGCTCCCCTTGACGACCCGAGCATCGTGGCTCGGATGCTGCGTCGCCTGCGGCAGGCTGGGGCACAGAAGCAGGCCGCTGCCCTGGTCGAGCGCCTCCCCGCCGCAGGCCATTTCGATCAGTTCATCAGGATCGTTGACCAGCGTGAGCGGTTCAGTTTCGGACGGGAACCCAATGGGAGTGCCGCAGCCCCCTGGACTTGGGACGACCTGGAGTGACCCGGGGACCGGGCGTTCGAGGGTTACGCGAGACGGCGAGCGCCACCCCAGGTCAGCCCGTGGTTCCGCGGCCGCCGTCACCACATCAGCAACGGCAGCCGCAGGGGCCAGCGGCTGTACGACTGTGAACCGCTCGATCACCGAAATGCGCGGCCCCGACGACGCATCCACGTCGCATCCATCTCCGGGTCGTCCCTGTGCTCCCTGCCCCAGTCCTTGTATGCGACCAGGTCCTCCTTCGAGGCGGTCAAGAGATCGGCCGGCGGATCGAGGGCTTCGAGGAAGTCGCTCGCGTCCATCAGGTCGTAGGCGTAGTCCTCCAGCGAACCCGCACCCAAGTGCTTGGCCAATTCGAAGAAACACGAGGACAACGGCTCCGGCGGCCGCATGTCCTGGGCCAATGAAGAACGGTGTGCCCTCCTTGAGCGCGCCCGGACGGGTCACGTACTCGACACAGGCCACGTCCACACCGACCAGAGCCATCTGGGCGTACCGCTGAGGCGCAGAGACATCTGGGAAACCTTGCCCCAATGCCTCGGCGGCAGGGTGGAGGGCAAAGAAGTCTGCGATGGTGTCGGCGGTGGTCTCGTCACACTCGTTGAGGAACCGCTCGAGTTCACGCAGCAGCGCGGCGAGATTCCGGCCGTGGTACTGGTGGGCTCTCCTATTCAACTGTCGTCAGTTCGTCGTAATTTCCAGCCGGATGGTGACCGTAGGTGGTCGCCGACTGCATTCCGGCTCCAGGTTCCTCACTCTGGGCGGCGAGCTTGGCCGTGGTGACCTGGTGGTGATAGCTGAGGGCGTTGTGGCGGCAAGTTCGTTAACGGCACCCCGACTCGCCCGCGGCGCACAGCGGCGCGGGGCACGGCTGTACTGCTGGTTCTGTGTCTGATCGACCCTGGGGTCGATGACGACGATCTCCCGCTGAGCGGACGCCTCGCCGGTCACGGCCGCCAGCGGGGAGCCTCGTCGTCCGGGGTGTCGGGGCTGGCGAAGTGGAAGGGGACCGACAGGTGGTCGGCCAGGGCCCTCCCCGCCCGCTCGGCGGCCGCGGCCGACGGGTGCCACCGGCTGGCCGCCTCGTCCTCGCCCAGGTACCGCTTGGCCCCGGACCAGTAGACGGTGGCCAACGTGCGTTCGCCCTCGGGGTCCACGGTGAGCGCCAGCAGGCGCACGAACCAGTCGTGGACGGTATCGCCATCCCAGATTGCCTCGATCGCCACTACGCGACCCGGGCAACCGGCGGCCCGGCGGGCCAAGGACTCCAGGTCGAGAGGACTGTCCGGGGTGCGGGCGATCCGATCCCGGTAGTGGCGATAGCGGTCGGAGACGATGTCTTGGGCGTCGTTCAGCCCGATCCCATCGTTGCGGCCGATCTCCCAAAGGGTCCGTATCGCCTGGAGGAGGGAGTCCTGGAGGACGTACCCATCGACCTCGTCACGGAGTCCGGCCGGCAGGCCCTCCCACCACGCGGTCGCAACCGCCTCGTCGATCACCGTCCACCTCAAATCCTGTGTGCCGCACGGCCCGGCGCCACACTATCTGGGGTCTACTGG
>NZ_RDBN01000165.1 GCF_008042075.1 Streptomyces sp. UW30
CGCCCCCGACACCCGTCAACGCCTCGCGAATACGCCCACGGCCAACCTCACCGACGCCGACCGCCAAAACCCCCTGCTCCCCGAACACCCCGCCTACGTCATCTACACCTCCGGCTCCACCGGCCGCCCCAAAGCCGTCGTCATCCCACAGCGAGCCATAGCCAACCTCTTCACCGCCCACAACGCCGCCCTGCACGAGCCGGCCTCCACGGCGGTGGGCGGACGCCCGCTGAGGATCGGCCACGCCTGGCCCATCGCCTTCGACGCGTCCTGGCAACCCATGCTGTGGATGTTCGCCGGACACGAGCTGCACATGGTGCCCGAGGACGTCCGCCGGGACCCCGCCGCCCTGCGGGACTTCCTCACCCGGCACGGCATCGAGTTCATCGAGCTGTCCCCGTCCCTGCTCGGCGAGCTGGTCGCACAAGGCGGCGACTGGCAGGCCGAGTTGAAGGTACTGGGCGTCGGCGGAGAGGCCGTACCGCCGGACCTGTGGCGCACTCTGCGCGACACCGACGGACTCGCCGCGCACAACCTCTACGGCCCCACGGAAGCCACCGTCGACTCCGCGGACTGCGACCTCGCCCTCACCGAGCGCCCCGCGATCGGCCGGCCCGTGGCGGGCGGCACCCTGTACATCCTCGACGGGCACCTCAACCCGGTACCCGTCGGCGTCGACGGCGAGCTGTACGTCGCGGGCGCCGGCCTCGCCCGGGGCTATCTCGGCCGGCCTTCCGCCACAGCATCCCGCTTCGTCGCGGACCCCTTCTCGGACGACCCCGGCGCCCGCATGTACCGCACGGGCGACATCGCCCGCTGGACCGCCGACGGCCTGGTCGAATGCCTCGGCCGGGTCGACGACCAGGTCAAGATCAGGGGCTACCGGATCGAACCCGGCGAGATCGAGGCGGTGCTGCTGGAGCATGCGCTCGTCGAGCGGGCGGCGGTCGTCGTCCGCGAGGACACGCCCGGCGTACGACGTCTCGTCGCCTACGTCATCCTCTGCGCGCCCCCGGCCGAGGAGACGGCGGAGCTGCTGCGCCGGGCCGCGGCCGCCGTACTGCCCGACTACATGGTGCCGTCGGCCTTCGTCCCGGTGGACGGATTCCCGCTCACCCTCAACGGCAAGCTCGACACCGCCGCGCTCCCGGCGCCCTCACGCTCCGCGGGCCCGGCCGCGCAGCCGCCCCGGAACCCGGTCGAGGAGAAGCTCGCCGCGCTCTTCGCCGAGGTGCTCGGGCTGGACACGGTCGGCGTGCACGACAGCTTCTTCACGCTCGGCGGCGACAGCATCGTCTCCATGCGGCTGGTCAGCCAGGCGCGGGCGGCCGGGCTGGCGATCTCGCCGCGTGACGTGTTCGAGCGGCCCACGATCGCCGAACTGGCCGAACGCGCGGACACCGCCGTACCCCGGGCGGCCGACGCCGGCGCGGGAACCGGCGCGATACCCCTCACCCCGATCCTGACCTGGCTCACCGAACAGGGCGGCCCCTTCCGTGCCCTCAGCCAGGCCCGCTTCCTGCGCACCCCGCCCGGCATGGACCTCGACGGACTGCACCGCACGGTCCAGGCGGTCCTGGACCGGCACGACCTGCTGCGGTCCACCTTCGCCCGGGCCGAGGACGGGTCCTGGCGCTTCGAGGCCGCACGCGTGGGCTCGGCCCGCGCCGTCGACTGCGTACGGCGCATCGACGCCGAGCGGCTGGACCACACGGCGATCGGCACGCTGGTGCCGGAGGCGATGGCCGAGCTGGTGGCCGAGCTGGACCCGGCCGCCGGGGCGATGGCGCGGTTCCTGTGGTTCGACCCGGGCCGCGGCCGCGAGGGGCGACTGCTGGTCGTGCTGCACCACCTGGTGACCGACGCGGCGTCCTGGGGTGTCCTGGTCGCCGACCTGGCCGCCGCCTGGGAAGGCAGGGACCTGTCGCCCGTGGGCACCTCCTTCCGCGCATGGGCACAGGCGCTTCGGGATCTGGCGCCGGGCCGAGCGGGCGAACTCGCGTTCTGGAAGGGGATGCTGGACCGAGCGGAGCAGCCCCTGGGCGTCGGCCCGCTGGATCCCGCCCGGGACACCAGAGCCACGATCCGCAGGCACTGGACCACGCTGGGCCCGGACATCACCGCACCCCTGACCGCAGCGTCCGTCCAGGAGGTGCTGCTGACCGCGCTGGCACTCGCCGTACCGGACTGGCGAAGCGCACCCGATACCTCCGTGTCACCCGACCCCTCCGTACTGATCGCCTTGGAGGGCCACGGCCGCGAGGAGCACCTCCTCCCCGGCGCCGACCTGTCCAGCACCCTCGGCTGGTTCACCACCGTCTTCCCGGTCCGGCTCGACCCCGGCGCCACGGACCACGTACGCCGGATCGGCGACCAGCTGGCCGCCGTGCCCGACAAGGGGATCGGCTACGGCCTGCTCCGTCACCTCGCCCCGGACACGGCAGCGCGGCTCTCCCCACTCCCGGAACCGCAGATCCAGTTCAACTACCTGGGCCGGATGACGATGGGCGAGC
Organism: Streptomyces sp. UW30; assembly: GCF_008042075.1. Lineage (GTDB taxonomy): Bacteria > Actinomycetota > Actinomycetes > Streptomycetales > Streptomycetaceae > Streptomyces. Next base: position 2,514 of record NZ_RDBN01000165.1, read on the forward strand.
GCCGCGAGACCGCCGTGTTCACCAGCGCGCCCGAGACCGGTGCCATGGGCAGTGGCGCCGACCCCGACATGCCCGCGCCCTACGCCCTCGTCGTCGACGCGGTGATCACCGGGACGGAGCTCTCGGTGTGCTGGCAGTGGCCGCAGCGGCTCTTCGCCGAGCCGGAGATCCGTCGGCTGGCCGGGCTCTGGACCATGTCCCTGGAACGGCTCCTGAAAGGGGATGACCAGTGACGGAGACCCCCACCGCCGACCTCGCCGCACGCCGGCGCGAACTCCTGCGCCGCAGGCTGGAGAGCGCCGGGCTGGCCCACACCGCCGACCGCTCCGAGCAGATCCCGCCGCGCCCCGCGGACACGGCACGGCTGCCGCTGTCGTACGCCCAGTCCCGCATGTGGCTGCTCCAGCAGCTCGACCCGGCGAGCCCCGCCTACAACGTCTGCCTGGCCATCCGTCTGCGCGGCCCTCTCGACCCGGCCGCCCTGCGCACCGCCCTACAGGGCCTGGTCGACCGGCACGAGGTTCTGCGGACCCGCTGTCCGGCCACCGCCGACGGCACCCCGGAGCAGATCGTCGACGCAGGGGCGCAGGTGGAGTTCGCCACCGCCGACCTGAGCGGGCTGGTGGAGGAGGAGCGGGACAGCCGGGCGGCGGAGCTCGCCCGTGCCGCCTCGGCGACACCCTTCGACCTCGCCGCCGATCACCCGATCCGCACTCTGCTGATGCGGCGCGCGGAGCAGGACCACACTCTCGTCCTGACCGTTCATCACATCGCCTGGGACGGCGGGACGTTCAACGCCCTGTCCCGAGATCTGACCGCCCTCTACCGCGCGGCGGCCACGGGCGAGCCCTCCGGCCTCGGGCAACTTCCCCTCCAGTACGGCGACTTCGCGCACTGGCAGCGCACCACCTGGACGGACGAGCGGCTGGCCGAGCACCTCGACCACTGGCGCTCCACC
>NZ_RDBN01000166.1 GCF_008042075.1 Streptomyces sp. UW30
CAGGCGCTCGGCTCCCAGGCGCTCGGCTCCGCACCGCCGACCTCGACCTCCGACTCGCTCCCGGAGCCGTCGGTGTCCTCCTCGGTCTCCTCCTCCAGCCCCTCGACGTCCTGGTTGCGCTTCCCTTCCAGCGTGCTGATCCTGCCCGCCGACTGGGTGTCCTTGCCGGAGGTGGCCGGTGAGCCCTTGGGCTTCTCCTGGCCTCGTTTGTCCTGCGGCTTGAGCTGCTGGCCCGCCACCCTCGCCTCGGCCGCGCCCGGCCGGTTCTTCGCCGCGGACTCCTCGGCATCCGGGGGGAAGTCGGAGGGCGGGCAGCGCGGCGGTCAGCAGGGCGGCGAGAAGAAGTCCCAGGACGCGGCGGGGGGCAAGGAGAAGGCCGGCAAGGAGGCCACCGAGCAGGAGCAGGCGCCCGCCGCGACCAAGGAGGAGTCCGCGGCGAAGAACCGGCCGGGCGCGGCCGAGGCGAGGGTGGCGGGCCAGCAGCTCAAGCCGCAGGACAAACGAGGCCAGGAGAAGCCCAAGGGCTCACCGGCCACCTCCGGCAAGGACACCCAGTCGGCGGGCAGGATCAGCACGCTGGAAGGGAAGCGCAACCAGGACGTCGAGGGGCTGGAGGAGGAGACCGAGGAGGACACCGACGGCTCCGGGAGCGAGTCGGAGGTCGAGGTCGGCGGTGCGG
>NZ_RDBN01000167.1 GCF_008042075.1 Streptomyces sp. UW30
GGATCACCCCGGCGACGACCAGGAGACCGAGCGAAGCTCCGCGCTCGCCGCCGGCCTGACCGCCGAAATGGCCCGCGAAGAGGCCGCGGCCCCCGCGGAGCAGGCAGCGTCCCCCGCCCCCGGCGCCACCCTCCTGGACATAGGCGCGCTGCCGCTCTTCCCGCTCCAACCGCCGCGCACCTCACGCGAGTTGCTCACCGACCATGTGACGGCGATGGTCTGCTGCGCCGCGATGGACACCGCGGGCGCCGCCCCCGGCCTGGACTGGCTCGACGGCCCCACCCTTGTCATCAACGGCGTACGGGCAGGCGACCTGACCCCCCACGTCCTCAGCCTCATCGAGGACGGCGACCCGGCGCCCCTGCGCGCCTGGCTGGTGGAGTCGGGGATACGCCCCGAGAAGCCGGTGCGCCTCGTCTGAGGGCCACGCCCGCCCCGGCCCGACGGCCGTACACGTCCAGGCCAGACGGCTGTGTACGACGTATGCGGTCGGAGCCCCCGGTTCCACTTTCGGCCAATTCGCAACGAATAGTGACAGGATGCGTGCGCAATGTGATGTGCTGGGACCGATAGCGCATATGGCAAGGGCTTACGCCATACGACAGGCACACAAAAGCCCAGGCCGCGCGGCGAACCGTGCACCACACCAGACGCAAGGCGCCACACGCCGCACCACACACGGCACCCGCACCACACAACACAACACACAACGCTCGATGCACCACCACGGGGGAACGAGGGAGGGGTAGGGCCATGGGGTCGGAGCAGATCCGCCGCTGGGAGTCGGGAGCACTCGCGCACGCCGTGACGGACCCCTTCGGTCAGGGCCCGGTCCCCTGGCTGCGCGGAAACGTCACGTACTTCGACGACACCGGCCAGGTCGTCCCCTGGTACGTCGACGGCCAGGCCCACCCCCCGACGTCGGACACCCCCAGGG
>NZ_RDBN01000017.1:0-13789 GCF_008042075.1 Streptomyces sp. UW30
GGTCGGCTGTGGAGGCTGGTGCTTGGGGTGTCGGGGAGCAGGAGTCCGGTGTGGAGGCTGRGGTTCMGGGCGTCGGTCTGGGTGGGTCGGCTGTGGAGGCTGGTGCTTGGGGTGTCGGGGAGCAGGAGTCCGGTGTGGAGGCTGTGGTTCTGGGCGTCGGTCTGGGTGGGTCGGCTGTGGAGGCTGGTGCTTGGGGTGTCGGGGAGCAGGAGTCCCGTGAGGAGGCTGTGGTTCTGGGCGCCGGTCACCATGGGTCCGGTGAGGAGGCTGCCAGGCGGGGCGCCGGTCACCACGAGTCCGGTGTGGAGGCTGCCGCGCGGGGCGCCGGTCACCAGGAGCCCGCCGAGGAGGCTGCCGCTCGCGGCGTGGGTGACCGCGGGGCCGAAGATGAGGCTGCCGTCCAGGGTGCCGATCGGCGCGAGTCGGCTGCGGGGGAGCGGCGGTGAGCCGTAGCCGGGCCTGGGCCGAACTGCTGCGGCTCCCCGCCCTGTTCACCGTCCCCGGCGACGCCCTGAGCGGTGCCGTCGTCGCCGGAGCCCGGCCCACCCCGCGCACCCTGCTCGCCATCGGCTCCTCCCTCTGTCTCTATGAGGCCGGCATGGCCCTCAACGACTGGGCGGACCGAGCGGAGGACGCCGAGGAGCGCCCCCATCGCCCTCTCCCGTCCGGCCGCGTCCACCCCGCCGCTGCCTTCACCGCGGCCTGCGCCCTGACCGGCACCGGCCTGGCCCTCGCGGCCCGCGCCGGCCGCCCGGCCCTCACGATCGCCGCACCCCTCGCAGCCACCGTCTGGGCCTACGACCTCGCCCTCAAGCACACCCCGTTCGGTCCCGCGGCCATGGCGACCGCCCGGGCCCTGGACCTCCTCCTCGGCGCCGCGGCCACCACTGGCCACACCCGCGCGGCACTCCCGTCAGCCGCCCTGCTCGGCACCCACACGCTCGCGGTCACCGTGGTGTCCCGCCAGGAGACGAAGGGCGGTTCGCCCTTGGCGCCCCTCGCGGCCCTGACCACGACGGCCCTCCTCAGCCGCGTCCTCGCCCACCGCCCCACCGGCTCCCAGACAGACCGACCCTCGGGAACCGGCCCGGGAGGCGCCCGCCCGGAGGCAGCCGCCCACCGTCCGCCGGCCCCTCTCACTGCCACCGCCGCAGTTGCGACCGGCCGGCACCGACGACCGAGTCCCGGCCAAGCGTGGCCGACCACCTGGGCCTGGCCGCCGGCCCACGCCCTCACCACAGCCCTGGCTGCCACCTACGCCGCGACCGCCGCCCGCCCCTACTTCCACGCCACCCTCAACCCTTCACCTCCGCTCACCCAACGAGCCGTCGGCGGCGGCATCCGCGCCACGATCCCGCTCCAGGCCGCTCTGTGCGCCCGATCCGGAGCCGGCCCTACCGCCCTGTTCATCGCGGCACTCGCCCCGCTGGGCCGCCGGTTCGGAAGGAGGGTGAGCATCACATGAGCCACGCGACGACCGAACCGGGCCGCCCTGCCGGGGCACCGGAAACCGACGACGACCTTCACGGCACCAGCGCCGAGCAGGCCACCGCCCCCGTCCCTCAAGTGCCCGCCGTGACCCCCCTCCGCTTCGGCTACGGCACCAACGGCCTCGCCGACCTCCGTCTCGACGACGCCCTGGCCCTGCTCGCCGACCTCGGCTACGACGGCGTCGGCCTGACTCTCGACCACATGCACCTCGACCCGCTCGCCCCGGACCTCCGCCCCCACCGGCCCCTGCTGGCGGGCGAGGAGGACGACAACGCAGCCCACCGGAAGGTGCGTGCGCGGGTGGAGCATGTGATCGGCCGGATGAAGAACTACAAGATCCTCCGCGACTGCCGCCAACGAGGCGACGGCCTCCACCACGCGGTCCAGGCCGTCGCCCACATGCACAACCTCGCCCTCGCATCATGACCAGACAACCCCGCTCACCCGCTCTGGCCTGCCCGAACACAGCCTTGTGCAACACGCTTTAAGGGCTGTCCCGTAACCCTTAGCGGCGAGCGACAGCGGGAGCCTCAGTCTTCGTTTCGTCCCTCTGATACGGCGCGATCACGCACCTGAGCTCCGGAAGCCAAACAGGTCCGCACCCGCGTCGAGCACACCTTCGCGCGGATGAAGGGCTGGAAGATCCTCCGCGACTGCCGCCTCAAAGGCGACGGCGTGCACCACGCCATGCTCGGCATCGCCCGCCTGCACAACCTCACCGAGATCCGCACCGGCCGCTTACGCTGCTGGGCCACGGGCGAGGCCAGCGCCTCTCGCAGCAGACGCCGGTGCACCCCGTATTTTCGCGACAACGCCCGGATCGACAGCCCCAGCTGCCAGCTGTCCCGGCCAATCCGGTCGAACAACTCCTGCTTGGACAAGGCCATCCACAGCACCCACCCTCGGCGGACCACAACCACGGTTCCACCGCAAGGCCCAAGGTGGGGCCACTTCGCCTCGCCACCCCCCTCACTACTCCCGAACGCCCCTGCCGGTGGGGCCGATTGGGCTCGCCTCGGTGGAGCCGCTGACGGGGTCTGGCACAAGTTCCGTGGCGCGGTCACACGCTGTTCTTTGATGACGCGCGCTGAGATGATCGCTCTTCACCCCTGGATGAGGAGTGGGGTTCATAATGACCGGCTGGCCGGCAGAGGTGCGCGAGGTTCTGGACGCTTCGGGATGGACGTCGGGAAGGAAGGTGAACACGAGTCGTTGGCGAGCCATCTTCGAAGAGACCGGCCTCGTGATGCACGACGCTGCGGAGGTTTTCCTGCGGGAGTTCGGCGGTCTGACCGTGAACATCAGCGGGCCAGGAATCAGTTGTTCGCGCACACCGTTCGAGTTGGTCCCAGAGTTGTGCTGGGGCGAGGAAGACCGGTTCTCGGAGTGGAGCGAGTCAATCGGGCGTCGCCTCTTCCCGCTTGGCGAGCTTGATCACGGCCGGTTCTTCCTGGCCATCGACGAAGGCAGCGAGATCTACCTCGTCGAGACCTGGGTGGCCGGCTTCGGACGGATGCCGCATGCCCTCGAGCACTTGATTCTCGGTGTGGCTCCCGATGTGGTCGATGACGGGTACGCCCCAGCATGACGGGCCCCTGAAACGTCGGTCATCTGTTGAGCAGGACGCGCTTGCGCAGGAGGTCGAAGCCGGCGCGGCCGAACATCTGCCGTTTGAGCATCTTGATCCGGTTGACTGCGCCTTCGACCGGGCCGGAGTTCCAGTCCGTTGTCAGTCCGGCGGTCACCGCGTCGAAGTCGCTATGCAGGCCGATGGCGAAGCTACTGATGCCGGGCAGGTTCGCCTCCGTGGCCTCGGTGATCCACTCAGGCAGACGGGTGCCGCTGAGCATGGTGAGCATCTCCGCGAACGAGCCGACCAAGCCTGCCGCGGTCTCCAACTCCGGGCAGCGGTCGAGCACGACCTTGCGGTGCAGTTTCTCCTCTTCGGTGAGGGTGGCCGGGTGCCGGGTTAGCCAGCCGGTCACCCGTCGTACCGACGGTGATGGCGGGGCGGGTGTGAAGCCTTCTGGCCGAGGCAGGTCGCGCCGGGCCCAGTCGCGGACGGTGGAGTAGTGGCCGCGGAAGCCGCGGGCGGTGATCTCGCGGTAGAGGTCGAGGATGGTCTCCTTTCCATCGGCCTCGGCCCAGCGTTGTTGCAGGTACGGCTTGAACGGATCGAGTTTGCTGGGGAGTTGACGCTTTCGGCCCTRGACCATGTCCTGCCAGCGGGCGGCGCGGGCGTACCGCTGGACGGTGTGTCGTGTACCGCGACCTCGGCCCGGCGCGCAGCGTCACGAAGGTGGAACTGGAGTTGGATAAGTCCCGCGCGCTGGTAGGCCGGTGGTCGCGGAGGTTTGCGTGGGTGGTGCGGGCGTCGGCGTACGACCGGGAGCAGGATCGGTTGTTTCTTGCGGAGCAGTCGCAGGCGCGGCGTGAAATCGCGCGTAGGCATGCGAAGTTGGCGCAGGCAGGGCAGAGCAAGGCGGTTGCTCGGCTTCAGACGTTGGACCCGCGGGAGCTGCGCCGTCGGAGTTGCTGCGGTATATCCAGGTCGCGGCGGAGATCGAGCGCCGGGCCGTGGGTGAGGCGCCGGCGGGCGGGATGGTCGAGGACCAGGACATGGGCGTGGACGTGACCTCCTTGTCGGATGAGGAGCGTCGGGCTCGGATGAGCCAGCTGCGTAAGGAGTTGGAGCGTCGGCTGTCGGAGGGCGCGCAGTGACCCGGGGGTGGGCCAAGCGTCGGATGGTCGAGGACTTCGCGGACCCGGCGGTGATGACCGATGAACAGCTGAGGGCTGAGGTCGCGGAGCTGGTCCGGGCCGATGAGCTGTCGGCGCGGCGGTGGGCCTGCGAAGTCGACGGGTGTGACGGACTGCCTCATGAGGGGTGGCTTCACCACCAGTGTCGACGGATCGGTGCGGGTGTCGGACCTGGAGGCGGGAACCGAACGTGCCACCCTCACTGGCCACACCGGCCCGGTGTTCGCGGTGGCAGTAACGCAGATCGACGGCCGCCCTCACGCCCTCACCACCAGCGACGACGACTACACGGTGCGGGTGTGGGACCTGGGCTAGCCGCAGCGTCCCAGCAGCGGCTTGGAACCCGGCGAGCGCGGCCAGGAAGGCGCCGACACCGGCCGCTGCGCCGGCGGCCGCGATGCCGACGGCACCGAACTGGAGGAGGCTGGCCAGGCCCCGGCCGACCGTGGACGCGATGCGCGTGACGCCGGCCAGCGCCCGGGGGAACCCGTTGATGTCCGGGTTGACGTTGACCGTGACGTCGGGAGCGTTGTGGGCCCGGATCCGCGCGTCGAAACCGTCCAGGTCGGGGACGACGCGGATCGGGATCTCGATGTCGGCGAGGAGGGCACGCAACCGCTCGACGAACCCAGACATCCGGGGCGACCGGGACGTTGATCGAGTCGAGCGAGCGCAGACCGGCCAGGAGTTGCGAGTCGAACCGGGAGAGATCGGGCTCGACGCGGACGGTGACCGCCGCGGCGTTCAGACCCCGCTGGATCCGGATACCGGCCGCGCGGCCATAAGCGTCGGCGCTGATGTCGATCGTGATCGTGGCGCGGCCGTAGTCGACGTCGTCCTCGACCATCGGGCAACCTCACGAGGAGTTCGGTTGCCCGGCCTAGCATCAGCGGCGATCCCAGATTATCCGGTTCATCCCAGTCCGAGCTGGGCGCCCTGGGCCGCCAGCTGGGCCATCATCGACCGCGCGTCGCTCACGGGCATCTGTCCGCGCTGCGGCTGCTCACGGGGCGGACGGGGCCCGCGCGGGCGGCGCTTCGCCATCGGCGGCGCGTACAGCTTGGCCTCGATCCGGCGCCGCTCGGCGTCGTCCTCGGCGGACTGGTACATCGCCGCCTCGGCGGCGTTGATCATCGTGAGGAGCGTCCAGCGGTGCGGGTCGATGCCTTGGAGGGCGAGCTCGCCTTCCCAGCTGTCCCAGCCCTGCGCGACGCTCGCGAGGATCCGCTGGACGGTGTAGTAGGGCGGTCGTTGCCGCCTCCGTACAGCTCGGTGACCCACTCCAGCAGGTCGACCAGGACGCGGTCGGGGATGCGCATGCTCTTGTCCTGCACGCGCGCGGTCGGCCCGATCTCGGCGGCCTTCGCCTCGGCCTCGGTGCGCGTGCGGAAGTGGTCGACCAGCTTCCCGGCATTTACGACCTCGAACCGTAGCCAGCGCTCGGCGGACTCCGGAGTCATCAGGGTGCCCAGGAAGTGCCGCATCGCACCGTAGACCAGGCGCAGCGTGTCCGGGTCCATCTTGGTGAGGTCCTCCTCACCGCCGAGCGCGGACTGCGCTTCCTGGACCTTGTTGTAGCTGTCGAGGAACTCGTCGCCGAAGACCTCCGGAACGAATTCGAGCTTGCCCAGGTCGCCCATGCTGGCGACGTGGGGCTCTGTGCGGGCAGCCAATTCTCTCGTTGCCATGGGTGCGCCCTTCTACCACGCGTGCGCCCGGCCCAAAACCAGCGGCGTGCCGGGCGATAGTAGCGGAACACCCCAAACCGCTGACCTGGCATTGGCTCTACTGATGGTCGGCTAGGTGGCGTTGAACGTCGAGGTGCCGGAACTGGTATACGGCTCCGACGCGGCGAAGCACTCCGTGTTGCAGGTGGGCGTCGACGAGGAAGCTCACGAGGCTGCGGGGTGTCTTGCGACGGAGGGCCAGGTACCAACACGTGATCGTCAGCGCCGGCGAAGCCGTATGCCGGAAGGCCAACGCAAGGCCCCCGTAGAGGCTGAGGCCAATCCCGCCCGACGCGGTCAGGGCCACCTCCGTCAAAGGGAGCTCAGCAGTAGCACCAGTGAAAGCAGCCGGCCCCTGCCTCACAAGCCCGAAGGTGAGCAGCCCTGCGATGCCGATCAGGCCCAGGACCGCAGGTCCAAGGATGATGGTGCGTGCGGTCTTACGGTCGCGCTCCAGGAGGGAGAGGGGATCCATAGCAACGACTGTGTCGGCGTCCTGAGTCGCCTTCCGGCCGAACCCCAAGAAGACGATCACTACGGCTACAGGAAGCACCAGGACCCCGGTACCCACATCTTCCCGGTAGGCCACGAAGCAGCTGATTCCCACCACCATCGCGGCGCTCAGCCAAGAAACACGGATCCGCGCGGCGGGCTCCGGCTTTGGCTCCATTAATGCGTAGAGGGTGCCCAGGACCCAACCAGCGGTCACGACGCCAAGAGTGCCGCCTAGCCAGGCAGACCCAGAATTATGGATGGCCAGAATGGTGCCGACCGCGATCGCTACCCAGAACGGCACCCCGATTACCACGGCATGGACAATCCGTGGAACGGCCCGGCGCAGGTTCCACCACTCGATGTCGGTCGTGCCGCCCATGTTGTCCCTCAGATGACCAGCTAGGAAGCCTAGGCTCCTCTCGGCCTCCTCAGGCGTCCACGGGGTCCTCACCCGACCCGGGCGGTACGCGGCTGGCACAAAACCAGCTAGAAGTTGGTCCTCGATTTCGCCACGCGTGCGGGGTGTGTCGGTGGCCGGGTCAACGATCAGATCGCCGGGCGACGGGCCCCCTGCAATGGCATCACCAGGACGGATGCTGTAGATGTCGGCGGCCAATGAGGCCATGAGGGGCGTGCGGAGTGCGAGGGTAACGGCCCCGTCTGCGGCAGACAACTGCTCCGTGACTGGCCGCCAATGCCGCGACAGGAGCTCGTCCCTGCCGCCTTCGCACAGGTGATCCCGCACCGTCTGTACGTCAAGGTCCTGGAGTTCGATGCCCGCAGCCTGCGCCAGCGGTACCGGTCGGGCCTGCGAATCAGCCGGCTCGTCTGACAGGGCGCTCTGATAGTCCTCGGTGCGGCAAGCTAGAACGATTCCTTGGCCAGCCAGCAACGCCGCGTTGATTCTCCGTAGAGCCTCCATCCGGAAACCCTGTTTGATCTCATCGAAGCCGTCCAGCAGAGGAAGTATCCGCTTATCGTTGAGCAGGGCCCTGGCAAGGCTGATTGAGCTATCTGGTGCCGGGGCGGGCTGGCCCAGGAATTCATAGTCCATCGAAAGCCTGCGGTCCATCCAGGCGAACAGATCACTCTCCTCCACTGGATTCCAGGACGCCAGCGAGAGGAGCACCGGGACGGGCTGCTGACTGTTCTTAATCCGCAGTTCATGGAGTCCCAGCAACAGCTGGACAAGCAGCACAGACTTCCCTGCCCCCTCTCGCCCCAAGACAACCAGGCGCTGTGTGGGGACGCGTTTGGAGAACACCTCCGTGATCCGCTCAGCACCGGCTCCCCCCAGACTTGCTGAGTCGGCAGCCCACTCAGCCGGGTTCGGCGCGCCGCCCGTCTGCCATTTCTCGGCAACCGCACAGATCCTCGCCCAAGGCTCGGTCAATCCGGCTGGGGCCTGCTGCCACGACACGGTCAAAGATCCATCGACGTACAGCTGTCGCGCCTTCGCCTCGAGCTCCCAACCCTGGCGAACCTTGCGCGCTAGGTCGTTGGCCTTGTCGGCCAGCTGCACGCTATCCGCCGCCTCCTGGCGGTCTGCCCAGTACCCCTCCAACGCCACGGCCAGTGACGCGATCCCGACCAACAGGCCAAGCACACTCACACCGAAGCTCAGAACCCCGGCGAACCCAGATGTGTCGAGTCCGGGCCTCCGCGCCGCCCGTACCGTCCACACCATCCCGGCAACTCCAGCCAGGACAAGCAGAATGCCCGCCCAAAGCCGGAGATCCCGCCGGCGCCTGCGCTGTGGCTGTACTCCGAAGCCCCCCATGCAAGGGTGATGCCCGCCTCATGTGTGCCCATTCCTGCCGGACGACGGGACGGAGCGGGCCCTTGCACTCGCTTCGCCCTGACGTAGTGACGCCCCGGCGGGCCAGAACGTGACAAGGCCTCGGGCACCACTACCCGGGGCCCTCAAAGGTCCGCCCCCCAGGCTCGAACCATGCAGCTCAACTATGGCACTCGGCAGTTTGCCTGCGCGCTACGCTCTGCGCTGCACTCACAGCGGGAGGGTCGGGTGAACATCGCTGCGCTTGGCGCAAGCTACTACTTGGACAACTACAAGATGAGTCACGACTTCGGAGCGATCGCCGGTTCGCTGCTCGGAGCCCTCCTGATCCTCAGCGCCGTCGAGATCGTGAACATCTCACGAACACTGGGTGCAGAGCGCCACACGCTCGATCTTGGGGAGGCGGCCGATGTTCTGGCCCGCGAGGCGGGAGGCCCTGACCGTACTGATCGAAACCGCCCGCCGCTGGCCTCACCTCGCCACCGGCCAGCTCTTCCCCTTGCTCAAGAGCCACCCCGAACTCGCCCTGCACGCCAGCGGCACCGCGTTGGCCACCCTGGCCGGCCTCGACAGGGTGTCGCGGCTGTCGCGACCGTCGCCATCACTCCGCCACTACCAAGCCCGGTGCCCGCGCAGCGGGATGCGGAGCCCATCCGCATTGGGTACGCGAGGACCTCGACCGCCCGCCAGGAACTGGCGAGCCAGCTCGAAGCGCTCCGCGCGGCCGACTGCTGATCTTTAATCCTCTGTTCGATGGCTCATGAGACATCCCCAAGTCTGGAAAACAGGGGGACACAATCATGAACACCAGCACAGCTCAACGTCACGGACACATACGCGACGCGTCACCGCAGATCAGCGCCGATACGGACGCTCGCGCACTCCCTAAGGATGGAGAGACACCGGAGTTCAGCAGCCGGGCCCTCGACGCACTGCGACAACCCCTGGAGGCCGGCCATGTCGTGATCGCGCGCAGTGCGGGCGTGGTGCGCTTCCCGGCGAAGTTCCTGATGGTGCTCGCCGCCAATCCGTGCCCCTGCGGACGCTTCTCCCAGACGGACACCATGTGCGAGTGCCCACCCTCGGCGATCCGGCGCTATCAGGCGAGGTTGTCCGGCCCGCTGCTCGACCGCGTCGACCTCCGGGTCGAGGTGGACCGCATCACACGCGCCCAACTGACCGAACGCGGGACGCGGGGCGAGTCCACCGCGACGGTCGCCGACCGGGTCCGCGTGGCCCGCGAGCGTGCGTCGGCCCGGCTCGCCGGCACCCCGTGGCTCACCAACAGCGAGATCCCCGGACGTGAGCTGCGCAGCCGTTGGTACGCAGCGATCGGCGCCATGGACGAGGCGGAGCGGAACCTGGAACGCGGCGTACTGACCGCCCGTGGACTCGACCGTGTCCTGCGCGTCGCCTGGACCGTCGCCGACCTCGGCTACGACGGCGTCGGCCTGACTCTCGACCACATGCACCTCGACCCGCTCGCCCCGGACCTCGCCGCCCGCACCCACCGCCTCGCGCAGCGGCTGGACGCGCTCGGTCTGGACGTCACGGTGGAAACGGGCGCCCGCTATGTGCTCGACCCCCGCCGCAAGCACGGCCCCTCCCTGCTCGACCCCGACCCGGACGACCGCGCCCGCCGCGTCGACCTGCTCATCCGTGCCGTCCGGGTGGCCGCCGACCTCGGGGCCCACGCCGTGCACTGCTTCAGCGGAATCACGCCGCCGGGAACGGACACCGACACCGCCTGGCACCGCCTGACCGACGCGCTCACCCCGGTCCTGGACGCCGCCACCACCGCCGGCGTCCCTCTCGCCGTCGAACCCGAACCCGGCCACCTCCTCGCCACCCTCGCCGACTTCTACCGGCTCCGCCGCATGCTCGGCGACCCGGAACCTCTCGGTCTCACCCTCGACATCGGCCACTGCCAGTGCCTCGAACCCCTCTCGCCGGCGGACTGCATACGCGCCGCCGCCCCTTGGCTGCGCCACGTCCAGATCGAGGACATGCGCCGCGGCATCCATGAACACCTCCCTTTCGGTGACGGTGAGATCGACTTCCCGCCCGTCCTCGCCGCCCTCTCCGCCACCGGCTACCAGGGCCTGACCGTCGTCGAACTGCCCCGCCACTCCCACGCGGGCCCCCACTTCGCCGAACGCTCCCTCCCCTTCCTCCGCAGCGCCGAGGCCACGTCCACCCGATCACCCGTACTCGTCCCACGCCATGGCGATCCCTCCGCCACCCCCGAAGGGAGCACCACATGACCATGGCGATCCCTCCGCCACCCCCGAAGGGAGCACCACATGACCCCGAAGGGAGCACCACATGACCCACCCCCGCACCAGCCCGGCCACCCCGGGCGCGGACCCCGAAGGCCACCCGCACAGCGAGAGCGGGACGGGCAGCGAGGCCGGGCCGGACGCCGGGAGCCCCTCGCGTGCCGGGGCTCCGCCAGAGGCCGAGGCCCAGCCGGCCGCCGATGCGCTGGCGCAGGGCGAGGCCCGCACGCAAGCCGAGGCCCGCACGGACGCCGACGCTCGGCCGGATGCCGACGCTCGGCCGGATGCCGACGCTCGGCCGGATGCCGACGCTCAGGCGCAAGCCAAGGCCCAGGCCCAACCGGACACCGAGGCCMCGCCGGACGCCCCGCACCCGGCGGACCCCCGAAGCACACCCCTCGCCCTGACCCCGCCCACCGACCTGCGCGCCCACCTCACTACCCGCCTCGGCGCAGCCGCCCGCAACTGGCTCCATCGAGCGCTCGACGAGGCCGCGGCCAACCCCGGCACCCACGGACCCATCTCCGCCTGGGAGCTGCGCATCGCCGAGGCGGGGCGCCGCTGCGGTCCGGAGCATGCCGACGCCGCCCGCGTCCTGATCCTGCACGCCGCCCGAGCCGACGCGGACGCCCTCACCCGGGTCTACTTCCAGGGCACCGCCGCCGAACGCCGCGCCGTCCTGCACGCGTTGCCCCACCTCGTACCCGGGCCGCAGGCCCTCCCGCTCGTCGAGGACGCCCTGCGCACCAACGACACCCGGCTCCTCGCCGCCGCCGTCGGCCCCTACGCCGCCCGGCACCTCGACTCCCACCAGTGGCGGCACGCCGTCCTGAAGTGCCTGTTCACCGGTGTCCACGTCGACACGGTGGCCGACCTGGACCGCCGCGCCCACCGCGACACCGAACTCGCCCGCATGCTCGGCGACTACGCCGCCGAACGCACCGCCGCGGGCCGTTCCGTGCCCGAAGACCTGCACCGCGTCCTGACCTTGACCGACCCCACGGCCACCCCACCCGCGCCCGCCGCCGATCGCGGCAGCCGCGGCACCGACGGCAAGGAGTCCTGATGCGCCTCTTCGACCCCCACATCCACATGACGTCGCGCACCACCGACGACTACGAGGCGATGCACGCCGCCGGCGTCCGTGCCGTCGTCGAGCCCTCCTTCTGGCTCGGCCAGCCTCGCACCTCTCCCGCCTCCTTCCTCGACTACTTCGACTCTCTCCTCGGCTGGGAGCCCTTCCGCGCCGCCCAGTACGGCATCGCCCACCACTGCACGCTCGCCCTCAACCCCAAGGAGGCGAACGACCCTCGCTGCGTCCCCGTGCTCGAGGAACTGCCCCGCTATCTCGTGAAGGACCAGGTCGTCGCCGTCGGTGAGATCGGCTATGACTCGATGACCCCCGCCGAGGACACCGCCCTCGCCGCCCAGCTCCAACTGGCCGCGGCCCACGAGTTGCCGGCGCTCGTCCACACCCCGCACCGCGACAAGCTGGCGGGCCTGCGCCGCACCCTCGACGTCGTCCGGGAATCCGCACTGCCCCCGGACCGTGTCCTGGTCGACCACCTCAACGAGACCACCGTCAAGGAGGCCAAGGACAGCGGCTGCTGGCTCGGCTTCTCCGTCTATCCCGACACCAAGATGGACGAAGAGCGGATGGTCGCGATCCTCCGTGAGTACGGGCCTGAGCAGGTGCTGGTGAACTCCGCCGCCGACTGGGGCAGAAGCGATCCCCTGAAGACCCGCAAGGTCGCCGACCTGATGCTCGCGGAAGGCTTCGGCGAGGACGATGTCGACCGGGTGCTGTGGCGCAACCCCGTCGCCTTCTACGGACTCAGCGGTCGCCTCACCCTCGACATAGTGACCCCGGAGGCGACCCACGAGGGCAACTCCATCCTCCGCGGGGCTCCGAAGGATGCGGAAAACGGACCCGTCGGCGCACCGGGAGAGCGGAACGACCCGGCTGCCGCCCCGGCCCCGGGAGCGTGACCCATGCGCTTTCGTCACCCCGACGGCTCGACCGTCCACCTCGCCTACTGCACCAACGTGCACCCGGCCGAGACCCTCGACGGTGTCCTCGCCCAACTCCGTGACCACTGCGAACCCGTCCGCCGACGGCTCGGCCGCGACCGCCTCGGCATCGGCCTGTGGCTTGCCAAGGACGCCGCCCACGCCCTCGTCACCGACCCGTCCGCCCTGCGTGGCCTGCGCACGGAACTCGACCGGCGCGGTCTCGAGGTCGTCACCCTCAACGGCTTCCCCTATGAGGGCTTCGGCGCCGAGGAGGTCAAGTACCGCGTCTACAAGCCGGACTGGGCCGACCCCGAGCGCCTCGACCACACCACCGCCCTGGCCCGTGTCCTCGCCGGTCTTCTCCCCGACGACGTCACCGAGGGCAGCATCTCCACGCTGCCCCTCGCCTGGCGCACCGCCTATGACGACGGCCGCGCCGAGACTGCCCGCACCGCCCTGCGCACGCTCGCCGAACGCCTCGATGCCCTGCAGGAGTTGACCGGGCGCGACATCCGCGTCGGCCTCGAACCCGAACCCGGCTGCACCGTCGAGACCACCGGCGACGCCATCGCCCCGCTCACCGCGATCGGACACGACCGCATCGGCATCTGCGTCGACACCTGCCACCTCGCCACCTCCTTCGAAGATCCGCTCTCCGCGCTGGACGCACTCACCGAAGCGCGTGTCCCTGTCGTCAAGTCCCAGCTGTCGGCCGCACTCCATGCCGAACACCCGCACCTCCCCGATGTCCGCGAGGCCCTCGCCGCCTTCGACGAACCCCGCTTCCTGCACCAGACCCGCACGGCCACCGCGGCGGGCCTGCGCGGCACGGACGACCTCGGCCAGGCCCTCAGCGGTGAGGCCCTCCCCGACGCCTCCCCATGGCGCGCCCACTTCCACGTCCCGCTCCACGCGGCCCCCGCTGCACCCCTCACCTCCACGCTCGATGTCCTGAAGGCCGCACTGGCCCGACTCGTCGGCGGCCCGCATCCGCTCACCCGGCACCTGGAGGTCGAGACCTACACCTGGCAGGCCCTGCCGGCCGAACTGCGGCCCCGCGCCCGCAGTCAGCTCACCGAGGGCATAGCCGCCGAACTCACCCTCGCTCGCGACCTGTTGACCGACCTCGGCCTGAAGGAGCTGCCATGACCGAGCCACCCGACCCGGCGGTCCCGGCAGGCCCGGCCACCCACCCGGCGCCCCGACCGGACGCCACCGTCGCCGGC
>NZ_RDBN01000017.1:13889-17952 GCF_008042075.1 Streptomyces sp. UW30
GACCCCCGCCCCGCCCTGGCCGCCGTACTCGACGGCACGGCTCGCACCTGGCTCGACCGCAGCGCCGCCGAGGTCGCCGCCGAACCCGCCGCCGTGCGGCGTCTGTTCCCCGCTGCCCGAAGGCGCTGCGGGCGCGGCCGCCTCACCGACCACTGGAGCGTCGACGAGGCCGCCCGCGCCGTCCTGCTCACCGCACTGCCCCTGCGCGGCCAGGCCCTCGCCGACGAGGTCACCCGCCTCCATCGGCATGGCGACCCTGCCGAACAACGTGCGGTCCTTCGGACCCTGCCGCTTCTCGACCTCGGCGACCTCGCTCTCCCTCTCGTACGGGAGACCCTGCGCGGCAACGACACCACCCTGATCGAGGCCGCCCTCGGCGCGTACGCCGCCGCGCACCTCCCGGACGCGGAGTACCGCCAGGCCGTACTGAAGTGCGTCTTCTGCGAGATCCCGCTGGAGCACGTGGCGGGACTCGACGCCCGGGCGGACCGCGAACTGGCCCGGATGCTCGCCGACTTCGCCCACGAGCGGATCGTCGCCGGACGGGACGTACCCGAGGACATCCGGCCCGTCGTCCAGGCCTTTCCGGACGTCATCGGCGAGGAACTCCAGCACGTCCTCAAGGAAGAGAGCTGACCGTGCGCATCTTCGACCCCCACATCCACATGACCTCCCGGACCACCGACGACTACGAGGCGATGTACGCCGCCGGGGTGCGCGCCGTCGTGGAGCCCGCCTTCTGGCTGGGCCAGCCCCGCACCTCGCCGGAGAGCTTCTACGACTACTTCGACGCGCTGCTCGGCTGGGAGCCGTACCGCGCCGCGCAGTTCGGCATCCAGCACTTCTGCACGATCGCGCTCAACCCGAAGGAGGCGAACGACCCGCGCTGCCTCCCGGTCCTCGACGAACTGGACCGCTACCTCGCCAAGGACCGGGTCGTCGCCGTCGGCGAGATCGGCTACGACTCGATGACGCCGCAGGAGGACGAGGCGCTCGCCCGTCAGCTCCAGCTCGCCGTCGAGCACGAGCTGCCCGCCCTCGTGCACACCCCGCACCGCGACAAGGCCGCCGGCACCCGGCGGACCCTGGACGTCGTACGGGAGTCGGGCATCGCCCCCGAGCTCGTCGTCCTCGACCACCTCAACGAGCTCACCGTCGGCATGGTCCTCGACAGCGGCTGCTGGGCCGGGTTCTCGATCTACCCGAAGACCAAGATGAGCGAGGACCGGATGGTCGAGATCCTCAAGGAGCACGGGACGCAGCGCGTGCTCGTCAACTCCGCTGCCGACTGGGGGCGTTCGGACCCGCTGAAGACGCGGAGGACCGCCGACGCCATGCTTGCCGCCGGGTTCGACGAGGAGGACGTGGACAAGGTGCTGTGGCGCAACCCCGTCGCCTTCTACGGACAGAGCGGGCGGCTGGAGCTGGAGGAGCCGGGGCCGGGGCCGGACGAGGCGGCCACCTTCCAGGGCAACTCCATACGCCGCGGGGGAGCGTGAGGACCGCATGCGCTTCGTGCATCCGGACGGTACGACCGTCCACCTCGGCTACTGCAGCAACGTCCACCAGGCCGAGGACCTGCAAGGTGTGATCGCCCAGCTCGCGGAGCACGACGAGCCCGTGCGCGAGCGCCTCGGCACCGGACGGCTCGGCATCGGACTGTGGCTGGCACGCGGTGTCGTCACCGAACTCGCCGATGACGAAGGCGCGTTGGGGCGGCTGAGGGGCGAGCTGCGGGCACGCGGACTGGAGACCGTCACCCTCAACGCCTTCCCGTACGCCGGCTTCCATCGCGAGGTCGTCAAGAAGGACGTGTACCTGCCCGACTGGGCCGACGAGGCCCGGCTGAGGTACACCCTGGACTGCGCCCGCGTCCTCGCCGCGCTCCTGCCGGACGACGTCGACCACGGCAGCGTCTCCACCCTGCCCCTCGCATGGCGCACCCCGTGGACCCGCGCCTGCGCCGAGGAGGCCCGGCACGCCCTGGACCGGCTGGCCACGGGGCTCGCCGCGCTGGAATCGTGGACGGGCCGCCGTGTCCGCGTCGGCTTCGAACCGGAGCCGGGGTGTGTCGTCGAGACCACCACCCAGGCGGTACGTGAGCTGGGCGGACTGGACCCCGACCGGCTCGGGATCTGCCTCGACGCCTGCCATCTCGCCGTCCAGTTCGAGGACCCGGCCCACGCGCTGCGCCGGCTCACGGAGGCCGGCATGCCCGTCGTCAAACTCCAGGCGTCCTGCGCCGTGGAGGCCGCCCGACCGGCCGACCCCGCCGCCCGCGCGGCCCTGCACCGGCTCGCCGAACCCCGGTTCCTGCACCAGACCCGCACCGTGACCGACGGCGACGTCCTCGGCGTGGACGACCTCCCCGACGCCCTCGACGGCGGCCTTCCCGACGCCGACGGCCCGTGGCGCGTCCACTTCCACGCCCCGCTGCACACCCAGCCCGAACCCCCGCTGCGTACGACCTCCGCCCAGCTCGACCAGGTCCTCGCCGGGCTGCTGGGCGGCGCCTCGGCCGCCTGCGACCACATCGAGGTCGAGACCTACACCTGGTCAGTCCTGCCCGAACCGCCCGCCGACCTGCCCGGTGGCATCGCCGCCGAACTCGCCTGGGCCCGGACCCGGTTGACCGGCCTCGGCCTCAAGGAGGACCCCTCATGAACCGCGTGGTCGTACTCGACATCGTCGGCCTGACCCCGAAACTCCTCCAGCACATGCCGGCCGTCGCCGCCCTCGGCGAACGCGGCTTCCAGGCCCGGCTCGACACCGTGCTCCCCGCCGTGACCTGCACCGTCCAGTCGACCCTCCTCACCGGCGAACCGCCGTCCACGCACGGCGCCGTCGGTAACGGCTGGTACTTCCGCGACCTCGGCGAAGTCATGCTGTGGCGCCAGCACAACGCCCTCGTCGGCGGCGAGAAGATCTGGGAGACGGCCCGCAGGGCCGACCCCGACTACAAGGTCGCCAACATCTGCTGGTGGTACGCGATGGGCGCCGACGTCGACTGGACGGTCACCCCGCGCCCCGTCTACTACTCCGACGGTCGCAAGGAACCCGACTGCTACACTTGGCCGCCCTCCCTGCACGACGAACTCACCGACCGGCTCGGCCCGTTCCCCCTGTTCACCTACTGGGGCCCCAACGCGGGCATGCCCTCCACCCAGTGGATCCTGGGCGCCGCCCGCCAGATCTTCGACGAGCACCACCCCGACCTCACGCTCGTCTACATCCCGCAGATGGACTACGAGCCCCAGCGCTCCGGCCCGGACTCGGACGCGACCGTCCGGGCGGCCCGCCGACTCGACGACGCCCTGCGCCCGTTGATCGACCACTTCCTGCGCGCGGGCGCGACCGTCGTGGCGCTCAGCGAGTACGGCATCACGCCCGCCTCCCGCCCCGTAGACATCAACCGCGCCCTGCGCCGGGCAGGGCTGCTGGAGGTGTACACGCAGGACGGCATGGAGTACCTCGACCCGTGGACGTCCCGCGCCTTCGCGGTCGCCGACCACCAGGTCGCCCACGTGTACGTCCGTGACCCCGCCGACATCGAGTCGGTCGCGAAGCTCGTCGCCGAACTGGACGGCGTGGAGCGCGTGCTGGACGCCGACGGCAAGGCGGCGCACGGACTGGACCACGAGCGCTCCGGCGAACTCGTCGCCCTCGCCGACCCCGACGCCTGGTTCACGTACTACTACTGGCTCGACGACGAGCGCGCCCCCGACTTCGCCCGCCAAGTCGAGATCCACCGCAAGCCCGGCTACGACCCCGCCGAGCTCCTCTACGACGAGACGGTCCCCGCGGTGAAGCTGCGCGCCGTCGGCCAGGTCGCCCGCAAGAAGCTGGGCTTCCGCTACCGCCTGAAGACCGTCCCGCTGAACCCGTCCGGCGTACGCGGCAGCCACGGCCGCCTGCCCGCCGACCCCGCCGACGGCCCCGTACTGCTGTGCTCGCAGCCGGACCGGGCGCGGGAGGCTTACGCGGCCACGGAGGTCAAGTCCCTGCTGCTGGGCCTCGCGGGCCTGCACACGGAAGGAACGCAGCGATGACGACCCACCCGGCC
>NZ_RDBN01000017.1:18052-74358 GCF_008042075.1 Streptomyces sp. UW30
CCGCTCCTCGTCCTCGACGTCGTCGGCCTCACCCCCCGCCTCCTCGACCACATGCCCCACCTCAAGACGCTCGCCCAGTCCGGTTCACGGGCGACACTCGGTACCGTCCTGCCCGCCGTCACCTGCGCCGCCCAGTCGACGTTCCTCACCGGCGCCCACCCCTCGGAGCACGGCATCGTCGGCAACGGCTGGTACTTCCGCGACCTCGGCGACGTACTCCTGTGGCGCCAGCACAACGGCCTGGTCGCCGGCGACAAACTCTGGGACGCGGCCCGCCGCGCCCACCCCGGCTACACCGTCGCCAATATCTGCTGGTGGTACGCCATGGGCGCCGACACCGACATCACCGTCACCCCCCGTCCGATCTACTACTCCGACGGCCGCAAAGAACCCGACTGCTACACGCGACCACCCGCCCTGCACGACGAACTCACCGACAAACTCGGCACCTTTCCGCTTTTCCACTTCTGGGGCCCCGGCGCGGACCTCGTCTCCAGCCGCTGGATCATCGACGCGACCCGCCACATCATCCGCACCCGGCACCCCGATCTGACGCTCTGTTATCTCCCGCATCTCGACTACGACTTGCAGCGCTTCGGCCCCGACGACCCGCGCTCGCTGAAGGCGGCCGCCGACCTGGACGCGGCCATGGCCCCGCTCCTGGACGACGCCCGAGCGGAGGGCCGTACCGTCGTGGTGCTCTCCGAGTACGGCATCACCCGGGCGGACCGCCCCGTCGACATCAACCGCGCCCTGCGCCGCGCGGGACTGCTGGAAGTGCACACCCAGGACGGCATGGAGTACCTCGACCCGATGGCGTCACGCGCCTTCGCCGTCGCCGACCACCAGATCGCCCACGTCTACGTACGCAGGCCGGAGGATCTCGACGCGACCCGAGAAGCGCTCGACGGACTGCCCGGCATCGAGCAACTCCTCGACGACGAGGGCAAGAAGGCCCACCATCTCGACCATCCGCGCTCCGGCGAACTCGTCGCCGTCGCGGAGCCGGACGCCTGGTTCACGTACTACTACTGGCTCGACGACGCCCGCGCACCCGACTTCGCGCGACTTGTCGAGATCCACCGCAAACCCGGCTACGACCCGGTCGAACTCTTCATGGATCCCCTCGACCCGTACGTCAAGGTCAAGGCCGCGACCGCGCTCGCCCGCAAGAAACTCGGCATGCGCTACCGCATGGCGGTCGTGCCCCTGGATCCGTCACCTATTCGCGGCAGCCACGGCCGCCTCCCTGAGAGCGACGACGACGGTCCGCTCCTCATCTGCTCCACCCCCCGCGCTGTCGGCGACCGCGTAGCGGCCACCGACGTGAAGTCACTCCTGCTCCAACTCGCCGGTCTCGGCTGACCGGTCACGACCGGCACGCATCAGCTCGCCGGTCCCACCGGCCCGTCTCTTCCGACTGGTCCCCAGTGAAGCACTCACCACTGACAACGGCCTTCGATCTCAAGGAGTTCCAGGCATGAGCCGCTTTTCCCAGACGGACCCCGAACTCACCCACCGCCTCAGCAGACGAGGCATGCTCGGCGTCGCGGCGGGCGCCACGGCCGCCGCTCTGGTGGGCGCCGCCACGGCCCCCGCGACCGCCGCCCCGGGCGCCGCGTCCGCCCCCGGCACGGCCTCCCACGGCGCCGGTCGCGGCCGTCCCGTCCTTCCGCCCGGCCGCCTCGGCATCCAGCTCTACAGCCTGCGCGACAAGGTCTCCACCCTCGGCTTCGCACCCGTCTTCGCCGAACTGGAGAAGTACGGCTACGACGAGGTGGAGTTCGCCGGATACACCCAGGGCTCGGCCGGCCCGATCACCCTCGCCCAGCTCAAGCGGCTGGCGAGGAACCACGGCCTCAACCCGATCGGCAGCCACGTCGGCTACTACTCCAACGACCCGGGCGCCTACACCTTCGCCCAGAACCTCACCAAGGTCCTGGACGACGCCCAGGCCCTCGGCCTGAAGCACATAGGCACCGCATCCGGACCGTTCCGCTACGGCTCCACCGTCGACGCCTGGAAGCGCGCCGCCGAGGAGTTCAACACCTACGGCGCGGCGGCCAGGGCGCGCGGCATGAAGTTCTACCAGCACAACCACTCCGAAGAGTTCTCCTTCGCCACCGACAACCCCAAGGTCCGTCTCTACGACGTGCTGCTCGCCGAGACCGACCCCGACCTCGTCTTCCTGGAGATGGACATCTACTGGGCCTACTCGGGCCAGTTCCGCTTCTCCAAGCGCCCCGACGGCTCACCCGCCCCCTTCGAGCCGCTCGACTACGTCCTGAAGCAGCCCCACCGTTACCCGCTCTTCCACGTCAAGGACGGCGTGAGCGACCCGTCCGACACGTACGGCTACCGCATGGTCGACGTCGGCGACGGCGACATCGACTACAAGAAGTTCATCTCCGCCGTGACGCGGCTGCGCGGGCAGCGCTCCGCCCACCACTGGCAGGCCGAGCACGACAACCCGACCGAGTCCTTCACGTTCGCCCGTCGGTCGAGCGAGCACCTGCACTCGCTGCGGGAGAAGTGCTGACGGCCGTACCTCACATGAGGAGGCCCTCCCCGGATCCGGGGAGGGCCTCCTCATATGCGGTACTCGTCAGCCTGCGGGACTCGGCACCGCCGTCCTCCCCGGCTGCCGCAGCAGCAACGCGATCGCCGCCGCCACGATCGACACGCCGCCGGCCAGGGCGTAGGCGCCGTCGTAACCCCAGGCCGCGACGACCATGGAGCCGAGACCGCCGCCGAACAGGCCGCTGACCAGCTTGCCGCTGTAGACGAGGCCGTAGTTGGTCGCGTTGTAGTTCTCCCCGAAGTAGTCGGGGGTGAGCGCCGCGAAGAGCGGGTAGAAGGCGCCGCCGCCGAAGCCGGAGAGGAACGCGAAGAACAGGAACAGCCACTCGCTCCGGAGATCTCCGGCCCAGATCACCCCGAACTGGGAGAGACCCAGCACGACGATCACGAACACCAGGGTCGACTTACGGCCCCACCGGTCCGACAGCCAGCCCACGACACCGCGGCCGACGCCGTTGATGACCGCCATCACACCCATGGACGACGCCGCGACCAGCGGGCCGAAGCCCACGTCCTTCGCGTAGTCGACCTGGAAGGATATGCCGAAGATCGACACCCCGGCGGTCAGCACCACGGACAGCCACATCAGTGGCAGCATGCCCGTCCTGATGGCCTCCCGCGGCGTGTACTGCTTCACCGCCGGAGGGTTCTTGGCCATGCTCACCGCGCTCTTCTGGCTGCCCGCGTACGAGAGCGGATCGATGTCCGCGGGCCACCAGTTCTTCGGCGGGTCCTTGAAGAAGAAGGCGCATCCGAAGACGACGATCATGATGTAGCAGCCGATCAGGTCCAGCACCCGGTGGTAGTTCGCGGTGTCGAACCCGTAGTTGAAGATGAAGATGAACGGCAGCGATCCGTACGCGAACCCGCCATTGACGAACCCGGTCCGGGCGCCGCGCCGCTCGGGGAACCACTTGCCGACCATGTTGATGCAGGTCGCGTAGATCAGGCCGGCGCCGATGCCGCCGATGACACCGAATCCGACGATCGCGAGCCGGACATCGCTCAGGTGCGACAGTGAGAGGAACCCCAGCAGGCACATGCCGGATCCGATGTACATCGCGGTGCGGGCCGTCAGGATGCCCTTCTCGCGAAGCCAGCCCGCCGGGAAGGCGATGCCGGCCTGGAAGAACACCCAGACGCTGAGGATCCAGAAGGTGTTGCTCTGCGTCCAGCCGTGCGCGTGGGACAGGGTGTCCTCCGCGGAGCCGTACGCGTATTCGAAGACGCTGATGGCCATCATGGCGATCCACGGGAGATACACCATGATCTTGCGGGAGTGGCCGAGGATGTCGCGGTCGGTCTCGCCGATGCGGTAGACGCGACCTCGCGCGTCGGCCACCTCGCGGTAGGGACGGTGTGCGGCGTCGGATGGTGCGGACGAGCTCTTTGCTGCGTACGGATCTGCCGTCATGTCAGGCCATGTCCTCGCCGAGAGGTTGGGGGTTGGGGGCGATACCGCGCGTGTTCTTGTCGCGTCCCGGTGGGCTGAGGAACAGTGCCACGCAGCCGGCGAAGAGCGAGATGGAGCCGGCCAGGATGAAGGCACCGGAGTGTCCCCAGGCGCTGACGACCACGGCGCCCATGCCCGCGCCCAGACCTGAGACGAGCTTGGCGCTGTAGACCATGCCGTAGTTGGACGCGTTGTTGTTCTCGCCGAAGTAGTCGGCGGTGAGTGCCGCGAACATCGGGAAGATGGCGCCGCCGCCGAAGCCGGAGATCGCCGAGAAGATCAGGAACAGGGTGAGGTGCTTGCTCTCGGCCGACCAGAGGATGCCGTACTGGGCGAGACCCAGGATGACGCAGACGGCGAGCAGGCACCGCTTGCGGCCGTAGAGGTCGGACAGCCAGCCGATCACGCCGCGGCCGGTGCCGTTGACGACCGCCTTGAGGGACATGGCCGTGGCCACGATCCCGCCCGCGAATCCCGCCTCCTCGCCGATGTCCACCTGGAACGCGATACCGAAGATGTTCACGCCGGACGTGCACGCCAGACAGAACCACATCAGGGCAACCCGGCCGGTCCTCCATGCCTCGATGGGGGTGTACTGGCGCACCGCGGGCGGGTTCATCCGCATCGAGCGGGCCGCGCGCGGGTCCTTGGGAGGGTTGAGGGGGTCGATCTCCGCGGGCCACCAGTTCTTCGGCGGGTCCTTGAAGAAGAAGCCGGCCGTCCCCACCATCAGGGCGAGGAAGACACCTACCGAGACCAGCACCCAGCGGAAGTTGGTCAGGTCCATGTAGCCGGTGAAGAGGAAGACGAAGGGCACCGAGCCGTAGGCGAAGCCGCCGTTGACGAATCCGGTCTTGCCGCCCTTACGCTCCGGATACCACTTGCCGACCATGTTGACGCAGGTGGCGTAGCCCATGCCGGCGCCCATGCCGCTGAACATACTGAAGCCGATGTAGGCGACGACGACATGTGGTGCGTAGGCCAGCGACAGATAGCCCAGTAGTGTGCCCGCCGCACCCAGCATCATGGCGAAACGGGCCGGCAGCTTGCCGGACTCGCGCAGCTTGCCGGCGGGGAAGGCCACCGCCGCCTGGAAGAACACCCAGACCGTCATCATCCAGAAGATGTGCGCACTGGCCCAGTGGTGCGCGGTGTGGAGCGTGTCCTCGGCGGACGCGAACGCGTACTCGGCGGAGGAGATGCCCATCATGCCGACCCAGGGCAGGATCACCATCCACTTGCGTTTGCGCCCCATGATGTCGATGTCGGACTCGCCGACGCGGTAGACGCGTCCGTTCTTGTCGGTCACCTCCCGATAGGCGGCGACTCGCGTAACGTCAGTAGTAGTCACGTTGATTGCACCCCTTGCGTCGAAAGTTCTGGCCAGCGCCCCCTGTCCAATGCCTTTCGTGCGCGCGCGGGTCCTGGGGCCGGCCGACGCGCACCGTCGGCCGGCCCCCCGCTGCCTCACCTCATGAACCGCCCCCCAACAGTCCCGCCGCGCGCGCCCAGCGGTACTTGGCGCCCAGCACGGCCACCGGCTTCTCGGTCGTGTACGGGTACGCCACGACCCCCCGCTCGTACAGGTACTGGCAGGCCTCCTCGACCTCCACGTCACCCGCGAGCGAGGCGACGACAGGCTTCTCTATGCCGCGCTCCCGGAATTCGGCGACCACGCGCGCGGTGAGCTCCGCGAAGACCATCGGAGGAGTGACGATCGTGTGCCAGTAGCCCAGGACCAGCGCGTGGATGCGCGGATCCTCCAGGCCGAGCCGGATCGTCGCCTCGTACGTCGACGGCGGCTCGCCGCCCGTGATGTCCACCGGGTTGCCCGCGGCCCCGAAGGGCGGGATGAACTTCCGGAAGGCCTCGTCCAGGTCCGGCGGGATCTCCATCAGAGACAGGCCGTTGTCGGTGACGGCGTCCGACAGCAGTACGCCGCTGCCGCCGGCCCCCGTGATGATCACGACGTTGTCGCCCTTGGGGGCGGGCAGTACCGGCAACCCGCGCGCGTACTCCAGCATGTCGTTCAGCCCGGGCGCGCGGATGACACCGGCCTGCTTCAGGATGTCCTCGTACACGGCGTCGTCGCCGGCGAGGGCTCCGGTGTGCGAGCCGGCGGCCTTGGCGCCCGCGGCCGTACGCCCCGCCTTGAGGACCACGACCGGCTTCTTCGGTACGGTCGCCTGCGCGGCCTCGACGAAGGCGCGCCCGTCCTTGAGGTCCTCCAGGTGCATCGCGATGCACTCGGTGTGCGGGTCCTCCCCGAACCAGGTCAGCAGGTCGTCCTCGTCCAGGTCGGACTTGTTGCCGAGGCCCACGATCGCCGACACGCCCGTCTTCGTGGTCCGCGCGAAGCCCAGGATGGCCATCCCGATGCCGCCGGACTGCGAGGTCAGTGCCACCCCGCCCTTGACGTCGTACGGCGTGCAGAACGTGGCGCACAGGTCCTGCCACGTCGAGTAGTAGCCGTAGATGTTCGGTCCCAGCAGCCGGATGCCGTGCCGCTCGGCGATGTCCACGATCTCGTCCTGGAGCTCGTGCTCACCGGTCTCCGCGAACCCCGAGGGGATCAGTACGGCGTTGGGGATCCCCTTGCGTCCCACCTCCTCCAGGGCCGAGGCCACGAACTTGGCGGGGATAGCGAAGACCGCCACATCCACCTCACCGGGAACGTCCGTGACACTCTTGTACGCCYTGCGGCCCAGAATGTCATCGGCCTTGGGGTTCACCGGGTGGATGTCCCCGGCGAAACCACCGTCGATGAGGTTGCGCATGACCGAATTGCCGATCTTGCCCTGCTCGTTGGAAGCGCCGATGACGGCGACCGACGACGGCTGCATCAGGCGGCGCATGGAGGTGAGGATCTCCTCGCGCGTGTAGCGGCGCCTGGGCTTGGCCGGGGCCTCGGAGAGGATCACGCGGATGTCGGCGGCGACCGCGCCCTCGGCGGTGGCGATCACCGGGTTGAGGTCCACCTCGGCGATCTGCGGGAAGTCCGCGACCAGTTGCGACACGCGGCGGATCTGCTCGGCGACGGCCCACCGGTCCACGGCCGCCTGGCCGCGCACGCCGCGCAGGATCTCCGCCGCCCGGATCGAGTCCAGCATGGACAGCGCCTCGTCGGCGGACACGGGCGCGAGCCGGAAGGTGACGTCCTTGAGGACCTCGACGAGCACTCCGCCGAGCC
This sequence comes from Streptomyces sp. UW30, assembly GCF_008042075.1. Taxonomy (GTDB): domain Bacteria; phylum Actinomycetota; class Actinomycetes; order Streptomycetales; family Streptomycetaceae; genus Streptomyces. Next base: position 25,276 of record NZ_RDBN01000017.1, read on the forward strand.
CGAAGGCGACCACCTTCCCGAACGTCGGGTCGGTGACCGCGCCGACGATGACCTCCTGCCCCTGCGGGAGCAGCTCCTGCACCTGCACGCCCTCGATGCGGGCGTCCGCGTTGTACGCGCGCGCGTTGTCGACGATCTTGTGGAACGCCGCCCGTACGTCCGTCGCGCCCTCGACGCCGACGATCACGCCGCCCGCGTCGGTCTTGTGGAGGATGTCCGGCGAGACGATCTTCATCACCACGGGCCCGCCGAAGCGAGCGGCGTACGCCACCGCCTCGTCGACATCCGTCGCGAGCTCCTCGCCCGGTACGGCGATCCCGTACGCGTCGGCGATCACCTTGCCCTCGGGCGCGGTCAGCGCGGTACGTCCCTCGGCCCGCACGGAGTCGAGAAGCGTCCGCACCCTGAGCTCGCGGTCTTCGGCCATCACGTCAGATCACTCCGTTCGACTTGAGCAGGCGCAGCTCCTCGTCACCGAGGCCGAGCTCGCCGATGTAGACCTCTGCGTTGTGCTGTCCGAGCAGCGGCGAACTGCTCACCTCGACGGGGGAGTCGGAGAGCTTCAGCGGGCTGCCCACGGTCACGAACTCGCCCCGCTCGGGGTGCGGCACGGTGACGACCATCTCGTTGTCGACCAGCGAGGCGTCCTCGATGATCTCCTTCGTCGACAGGATCGGCCCGCACGGGATGTTGTGGGCGTTGAGCTTCTCCAGCACCTCCCACTTGGGCAGGGTCGAGGACCACTCCTCGATCAGCTGGAACATCTTGCTGAGCTTGGGCAGCCGGGCCTCCGGCGTCGCCCACTCGGGGTCACCTGCGAGTTCGGGCCGGCCGATGAGCTCACTGAGGGGCTGCCAGCCGACGGGCTGCACGATGACGTACACGTAGTCGTTCGGGCCGCCCGGCGCGCACTTGACCGCCCAGCCTGGCTGACCGCCGCCGGACGCGTTTCCCGAGCGGGGAACTTCCGTGCCGAAGTCCTCGTTCGGATATTCAGCGAGCGGCCCATGTGCCAGGCGTTGCTGATCCCTCAGCTTCACCCGGCACAGGTTGAGTACAGCGTGCTGCATGGCCACGTTGACCCGCTGCCCACGCCCGGTGTTCTCGCGCTGGAACAGCGCCGCGAGAATCCCCGCGACGGCGTGCACACCCGTCCCCGAGTCCCCGATCTGGGCTCCGGTCGCCAGCGGCGGCCCGTCCTCGAAACCGGTGGTCGACATCGACCCGCCCATGGCCTGCGCGACGACCTCGTACGCCTTGAAGTTGGTGTACGGGCCTTCGCCGAACCCCTTGATGGAGGCGTAGACGATACGCGGATTGATCTCCTGGATGCGGTCCCAGGTGAAGCCCATCCGGTCGACCGCGCCCGGTCCGAAGTTCTCGACCATGACGTCGGAGCGCCGGATCAGCTCGGTGAGGATCTCCTTGCCGCGCTCGGTCTTGGTGTTGAGAGTGATGCTCCGCTTGTTGCAGTTGAGCATCGTGAAGTAGAGGGAGTCGACGTCCGGGAGGTCACGCAACTGCTTGCGCGTGATGTCTCCGGTCGGCGCCTCCAGCTTGACGACGTCCGCGCCGAGCCAGGCGAGCAGCTGGGTCGCGGAGGGCCCGGACTGGACGTGGGTCATGTCCAGGACGCGGATGCCTTCGAGGGCCTTGGTAGGCGTGCCGGTCATGGAGGCCACCTCACTTGTACATGGTCTGGTTCATGGTTCCGGGGGCGTACGCGTCCGGGTCGACCCAGACGTTGATCAGCGACGGCTTCCCGGACTCGCGGGCGCGCCGCAGCGCGGGGCCGATGTCGGCGGGGTCACGGACCTCCTCGCCGTAACCGCCCAGCATCTGCGCGAACTTGTCGTAGTGGACGTCGCCGAGCGTGTTGCCGACCCGCTCACGCTCCAGGCCGTACTTCTGGGCCTGGCCGTAGCGGATCTGGTTCATGGAGGAGTTGTTGCCGACGATGCCGACGAAGGGGAGGTTGTAGCGGACGAGGGTTTCGAAGTCCCAGCCGGTGAGGGAGAACGCGCCGTCGCCGAAGAGTGCGACGACCTCCTTGTCGGGCCGCGCCTGCTTGGCCGCGAGCACGAACGGCACCCCGACGCCGAGCGTGCCCAGCGGACCCGGGTCCATCCAGTGGCCGGGCGACTTGGGCTGCACGACCTGACCGGAGAAGGTGACGATGTCGCCGCCGTCGCCGATGTAGATCGAGTCCTCGGTGAGGAAGTCGTTGATCTCGCTGACCAGCCGGTACGGATGGATCGGTGAGGCGTCCGACTTCAGGCTCGGCAGCCGCTTCTCCAGGGCGGTCTGCTCGGCCGCGCGCAGCTCGTCGAGCCACTCCTTGCGCTTGGACGCGCCTCCGTTGACGCGTCCGGAAGCGGCCTCGGTGACCGACTTCAGCACCAGTCCGGCGTCGCCCACGATGCCGAGGTCGATGTCGCGGTTCTTGCCGACGGTGCGGTAGTCGAGGTCGATCTGCACGACGGTCGCGTCCGGGGACAGCCGCTTGCCGTAGCCCATGCGGAAGTCGAAGGGCGTGCCGACGATGACGATGACGTCGGCGTTGGAGAAGGCGTACCGCCGTGACAGCTGGAAGTGGTGCGGGTCGCCGGGCGGGAGGGTGCCGCGGCCGGCCCCGTTCATGTAGGCCGGGATGTTGAGGGTGCGCACGAGGTCGATGGCCGCCTCGGTGCCGCGCGTCGTCCATACCTGGCTGCCGAGCAGAATGGCCGGCTTCTCGGCGTGGACCAGCAGGTCGGCGAGCTTCTCGATGGCCTCGGGGTCGCCGGCCGAGCGGGTGGAGGCACGGTAGGCGCCCTCCTTCGGCACACGCGCCTTGCTCACCGGCACCTTGGCGTCGAGGACGTCGCGCGGGATCTCCAGGAAGGAGGGCCCGGGAGCGCCGTGGTAGCACTCGCGAAACGCCATGGACACCATGTCCGCCGCGCGTGCCGTGTCCGGCACGGCCGCCGCGAACTTGGTGATCGGCGTCATCATGTCGACGTGCGGCAGGTCCTGGAGGGACCCCATCTTGTGCTGGGTGAGGGCGCCCTGGCCGCCGATGAGCAGCATCGGTGACTCGGCGCGGAAGGCGTTCGCGACGCCGGTGACGGCGTCGGTGGTGCCGGGACCCGCGGTGACGACCGCGCAGCCGGGCTTGCCGGTGATGCGGGCGTAACCGTCGGCGGCGTGTGCGGCGACCTGCTCGTGACGGACGTCGACGACCTCGATGCCCTCGTCGACGCAGCCGTCGTAGATGTCGATGATGTGGCCGCCGCACAAGGTGTAGATGCGGTCGACCCCCTCGGCCTTCAGCGCCTTGGCAACGAGATGACCACCGGAAATGACGTCCTGGGTGTCGTCGGGCATGGCGAAGTCCTGTCCCTTCGTAGGGGGGTGGAACGGCTCTCGCGGTACATTGCATACAGTCGACGAATACTGTATGAACCTTGTTATCCCGCATCCGGTGGGTGGTGTCCAGGGGGCGTGCGGCACTTTTGAGTCAGGAGCCGGAATGGACCTGTACGAACACCAGGCAAGGGAACTTTTCGAAGAACACGGCATCTTGGTGCCACGGGCGGAGGTGACGGACTCACCCAAGGAAGCCCGCGGGATCGCACGCCGGCTCGGCGGCCGGGTCGTGGTCAAGGCGCAGGTGAAGACGGGTGGCCGGGGCAAGGCCGGCGGTGTGAAGGTCGCCGCGGATCCGGCCGCCGCCGAGATCACGGCCCGCCAGATCCTCGGCATGGACATCAAGGGCCACACGGTCGGCAAGGTGATGCTGGCCCAACCCGTCGACATCGAGACCGAGTTCTACGTGTCCTACGTACTCGACCGCGCAGCCGGCGGCTTCCTCGCCATCGCCTCAGCCGAGGGCGGCATGGAGATCGAGGAGGTCGCCGCCACCCGGCCCGAGGCCGTGGCCCGCATCCCGATCGACCCGGCCGAGGGCGTGACCTCGGCGAAGGCGGGCGAGATCGCCGCGGCGGCCGGCCTGCCACCCCAGACCGTCGWCGTGCTCGTGCGGCTGTGGGAGGTACTGGTCCGCGAGGACGCCCTCCTCGTCGAGGTCAACCCGCTCGTACGCACCGGGCAGGGACAGATCCTCGCCCTCGACGGCAAGGTCACCCTCGACGACAACGCCCGCTTCCGCCAGGCACGCTGGGGCGCCGACGGCGTCGAGCACGACGACGCGCTGGAGGCGGCGGCCGCGGCCAAGGGCCTCAACTACGTCAAGCTCGACGGCGAGGTCGGCATCATCGGCAACGGCGCCGGGCTGGTCATGTCCACCCTCGACGTCGTCGCGGGCTGCGGCGCCCGCCCCGCCAACTTCCTCGACATCGGCGGCGGCGCATCGGCCCAGATCATGGCCGACGGGCTCTCCGTCATCCTCTCCGACCCGGCCGTGAAGTCGGTCTTCGTCAACGTCTTCGGCGGGATCACCGCGTGCGACGCGGTCGCCGACGGCATCGTGCAGGCCCTGGACTCCGTCCAGTTGACCAAGCCGCTCGTCGTACGCCTCGACGGCAACAACGCCGCCCGTGGCCGCGCCATCCTCGACGGACGCGCCCACCCCCTGGTCCAGCAGGCCACCACCATGGACGGCGCCGCGCAGCGCGCCGCCCAACTCGCCGCCGCCACAGCCTGAGGAGACATGACGACATGGCCATCTACCTCACCAAGGAGAGCAAGGTCCTCGTCCAGGGCATGACCGGCGGCGAGGGCATGAAGCACACCCGGCGCATGCTCGCCGCCGGCACGAACGTCGTCGGCGGCGTCAACCCGCGCAAGGCGGGCCAGAGCGTCGACTTCGACGACCGCGCTGTCCCCGTCTTCGGCTCGGTCGCCGACGGCATGCGCGCCACCGGAGCCGACGTGACCGTCGTCTTCGTGCCGCCCGCCTTCACCAAGGCGGCCGTCGTCGAAGCCGCCGACGCCGGCATCGGACTCGCCGTCGTGATCACGGAGGGCATCCCGGTCCACGACTCGGTCGCCTTCACCTCGTACGCGAAGGCCAAGGGCACCCGCATCATCGGCCCCAATTGCCCCGGCCTGATCACCCCCGGCCAGTCCAACGCGGGCATCATCCCGGCCGACATCACCAAGCCCGGCCGTATCGGCCTGGTCTCCAAGTCCGGCACGCTCACCTACCAACTGATGTACGAACTGCGCGACATCGGGTTCTCCACCTGCGTCGGCATCGGCGGCGACCCGGTCGTCGGCACGACCCACATCGACTGCCTGGCCGCCTTCCAGGACGACCCCGACACCGAGCTCATCGTCCTCATCGGCGAGATCGGCGGCGACGCCGAGGAACGCGCGGCCGCCTACATCCGCGACCACGTCACCAAGCCGGTCGTCGGCTACATCGCCGGCTTCACCGCACCCGAGGGCAAAACCATGGGGCACGCGGGCGCGATCGTGTCCGGCTCCTCCGGTACGGCCGCGGCGAAGAAGGAGGCGCTGGAAGCGGTGGGGGTGGGGGTCGGCAGCACGCCCACCGAGACCGCGCGCCTGGTGCTGGAGCGCCTCGGCGTGGACGCGTGACGCCACTCATAGTTGACGCGAGGTCGCTTACCGGAGTTTCCGTGCCCCGCTAGCGTCCGCCGTAGCCATGTACGACCGCCCCCGAATGTGCACCGAGAGCGGAGAACCGAATGGCAACCACCCTCACCCTCAAATCCGACACCTCCTGGACCGACGCCTGGCAACGCTGCCTCACCGTCGCCCCGGAGGCCTTCCGCGACGACCGTGTCCTCAACCTCTGGAACTCCACCTGGCAGGCCGACGGTCGCGCCCTGCCCGCCACCAGCCCCGTCGACGGGCGCCCGATCGCCGGCCCGCCGCGCCTGGACCGGGAAACCGCCCACCAGGCCGTACGCGCCTCGCTCGACCAGCACCGCGCGTGGCGGCACATCCCGCTGGACGAACGCCGGGCCCGCGTCGCGGCTACCCTCGACGCCCTGACCCAGCACCGGGACCTGCTCGCCCTGCTCCTCGTCTGGGAGATCGGCAAGCCCTGGCGGCTCGCCCGGGCGGACGTCGACCGGGCCATCGACGGCGTGCGCTGGTACGTCGACGGCATCGAGCCGATGGTCGCCGGCCGGGCCCCACTCAACGGCCCGGTTTCCAACATCGCCAGCTGGAACTACCCGATGAGCGTGCTCGTTCACGCAGTGTTGGTACAGGCATTGGCAGGCAACGCGGTCATCGCCAAGACCCCGACCGATGGCGGTGTCGCCTGTCTGACCCTGGCCTGCGCGCTCGCCGCCCGCGAGGGAATTCCCGTCACCCTCGTCAGCGGCAGCGGAGGCGAGCTGTCCCAGGCGCTGGTGCGGGCGCCCGAGATCGGCTGCGTCTCCTTCGTCGGCGGCCGCGACACCGGCGCCGCAGTGGCCACGGCCGTCGCCGACCTCGGCAAACGACACGTACTCGAACAGGAGGGACTGAACACCTGGGGCATCTGGAACCACACGGACTGGGACGCGCTCACCGCGGTCATCCCCAAGCTCTTCGACTACGGCAAACAACGCTGCACGGCGTACCCGCGCTTCGTCGTCCAGCGTGAGCTGTTCGACGAGTTCCTGGCGGCGTACCTCCCGGCGGTGCGCACGCTCACGGTCGGCCACCCCCTGGCGGTCGAGCAGCCGGACGACCCGTATCCGCAGCTGGACTTCGGGCCGGTGATCAACGCGGCCAAGGCCAAGGAGCTGGGCGACCAGGTCGCCGAGGCCATCGACCGCGGCGCCGTACCACTGCACCGCGGCAACCCGTCCGACGCCCACTTCCTGCCCGGCCAGGACACCTCGGCCTATGTCCAGCCGGTCACGCTGCTGAACCCACCCCCCTCCTCCCCGCTCCACCACGCGGAGCCGTTCGGCCCGGTCGACACGATCGTCCTGGTCGACACGGAGGCGGAGCTGCTGGCGGCCATGAACGCCTCGAACGGCGCCCTGGTCGCCACGCTGTCCACGGACGACCGGGCGACATACGAGCGGCTCGCCCCGCAGATCCGCGCGTTCAAGGTCGGCCACGGCAAACCGCGCTCACGCGGCGACCGCGACGAGTTGTTCGGCGGGTTCGGCGCGTCCTGGCGCGGGGCGTTCGTCGGCGGCGAGCTGCTGGTGCGCGCGGTGACGCAGGGGCCGGCGGGGGAGAGGCTGCCCGGGAACTTCCCGGAGTACCAGCTTCTTCCGTGAGCAGAGACCGCCGGGGCATCGGCCGGCCGGCGAACCGGTCAGCCGATGCCCTGCCGGTCCGGGCGCAGCGCGAACGCGCGGTCCGTCGCGTTCGGGGCGGACTCGTCGACCGCCTGCTGGAGCAGTTCGCGGTGCCGCAGCAGCGGCTCGCGCCGATCCGGATGCGCGAGCAACAGCAGGTCGTCCAGACCGGCCAGCATGCGGCGTGACACCTGCGGGCTCCCGAGCGCACACCCGCGCACCTCGGTGAACCCGAGATCCACCAGCTCGGTCCACCCCGGCACGGACTGCACCAGCCTCACGGCCCCGCCCCGGTCCCGGTGCAGTGCGACGTCCAGCGGTTGCCGGGTCAGCGCCGCCAGGAACTGCACGACGCGGTCCAGCGCCTGCACGGCCGTCGTCGGATCGTTGATCGCGGGCGACAGGGCACGCAGCGCGATGTCGCACAACTGCCGCAGCCCGAAACCGAGATCCTGGTGGTAGGTCCGCTCCACCCCGACGTAAGTGGTGTAGCACAATGCGCCGAGCGGCGGGGCCGCCCCGCCGTGGACCGCGAGCAGGGGCGTGCCGGGCACCACGAAGTCCCCGATCCGCGGGATCAGCCGCAGCACGACGTCGTGTCTGCGGGCCACCCGCACCAGCCGTGCGATGTGCACGTCCCGCAACACCCCCGCCCGGCCCTCGTGCGGCACCCACGCCGTCGTGGGGCCCAGTTCGGGCGAGGCCGGTCCGCCCGTGGGCGGGGGCATCGAAGCGATTGCCCGGAAGGACTCCTTGGCGATCCGCGCGATCACGTGGCTGATCCGCATCAGCCGCAGGGTGGTGTTCACGTACAGCACGAAGAGCAGGAGGCTCAGTGCGACCATGCAGAGCGTGAGGATCGACTGCACCAGGGGCAGCGTCGTCACGTCCCGCGGGTCGTCGGCGGTGTCGAAGGCGGTCAGCACCAGCAGGGTCAGCACGAAGGTGGCCAGGAAGACCGCGAAGGTCGCCTTGGTGATCCGGCTGCGGACGAAGAGCCGCACCACACGCGGGGTGAATTGCCCGCTCGCCATCTGCACAGCCACCAGTGAGATGCTGAAGACCACGCCGATGAAGGTCATCATCGCCGACCCGACGGCGCTCACCACGGCCTTCGCGTCCTGCGCGAACCGCAGCAACTCGTCGAGCGTCTCGTAGTCGCCGTCCTCCCGCAGCGCGTCCACGATGGCCGTGTCGAGCGCCTGCGCCGCCAACCAGACCACGAAGACACCCACCATCGCGGCGGTCGGGGCGAACCAGAATGTGTCCCGCAGATGCTCCCTGAGGGGCGACAGCACACGCGGTCGACGGCCTGCGGGAGGGCTCTGCGTAACCAGCGAGTCACTCATGGTTCGGACCCTAGGTGCATCGGAGCGCGAGGTCCCGTACCCCCGCCATGCGGAAGGAAACGCAGGTGAAAGGCACTCCGAAAGCTTGGTATTGTTGTCCAGGTCGCCGACGGGAACACCCCCGGCAAGGCGGCAGACACCTAGTCCGGGTGGCGGAATGGCAGACGCGCTAGCTTGAGGTGCTAGTGCCCTTTATCGGGCGTGGGGGTTCAAGTCCCCCCTCGGACACAGATTCTTTCCAGCTCATGCGGGTCGAGGAWWTCCTCGRCCCGCATGAGCTGTTTCCGGAGCGCGACTGGGGCGGCTCCCGGCAATTGGGTATGCAGGCGGAGATACTTCGTAGGGCGTCGTCGGAGTGTCCGGGGCGCGTCGCGTCATGGAGGCCGCGTCCGGCCGGGCAGGAGCGATGTTGATCCGTGTTCTTCTCGTCGAGGAGGCAGACCTGGTGCGTGGGGCACTCGCCGCCCTGCTCACACGTGAGAAGGACATCGAAGTGGTCGCGGCGTCACCGGAGCGCAGTCAGACGGTCCCGCACGCGCTGTCGTACCGGCCCGACGTCGTGGTCATCGACAGCGACGGCGATGAGGACCGAGCCCTCGGTACCTGCCAGGAGCTGGCTGCGCGGCTGCCCGAGTGCGGGGCCCTGCTCGTGGTCGGCTCGACGACGCCGGACTATCTCCGGCGGGCGCTGGCACGTCGCGTCGCGGGTCTCATCGGCAGGAACAGCCCCTGCGACGTCCTGCCCCAAGGGGTCCGCAAGGTGGCCGCGGGCGAGCGGTTCATCGACCCCGGACTGGCGCTGCTGGCGCTCTCGTCGGTGGAGAACCCGCTGACCGAGAGGGAGATCGAGGTACTGCGGTTGGCGGCGGACGGCACGCCCACGCGTGAGATCGCCGACCGGCTCTCGCTGTGCGTCGGAACCGTCCGCAATCACCTGAACGCCGTCTCCAGGAAGACCGGGGCGCGCAACCGCATCGACGCGATCCGGATCGCCCGCGAGTCGGGTTGGTTGTAGACCGGGACGAGTGGCCGCGCTCGGGCACGGCGGATCGTGGTCCGATACGGACTCCGCGTCGGCCGCACCGGCGCCCCGCGTCGGTCATCCGCGCCGGACGTCGGCCGTCGCCTGGTCCCAGTGGCCGATCAGGTCGCGGTAGAGAGCGCAGTCGGCCAGCAACTGGTCGTGTGTGCCGAGGGTGCAGCGTGGGCCGTCCATCACGAGCACGAGGTCGGCGCGCAGGGCGGAGCTGATCCGGTGGGCGCAGACGATCAGGGTGGAACGACGGCAGGCGAAGGCCCGTTCGGCGACCGCCTCGGCAGCCGGGTCGAGGTGGCAGGTGGCCTCGTCCAGCAGGACCAGCGGGGCCGGCGGGAGCAGGGCGCGAACGAGTGCGATCAGCTGGCGCTCACCGGCGGACAGCAGGGCCGGGTTCACGGGAGCGTCGTAGCCGCCGAGGCGTTCGACGAGCGGGTCGGCGCCGATGGCGTGGACCGCCGCGTCGAGGGTGGGCCGGGTGGCCGTGGGCAGCAGGTAGGTGAGGTTCTCGCGCAGGGTGCCGGCGAAGACGTAAGCCTCCTGCGGGATCAGTACACGGGACCGGGCGAGTCGGCCGGGGTCCAGGGTCCGTACCGGGATTCCGCCCAGGCGTACCTGGCCGACCTGCGGTTCGAGCACCCCGGCGATGAGCGCGGCGAGCGTGGACTTGCCCGCGCCACTGGGTCCGACGACGGCCAGATGGGTGCCGGGCGCGAGGGAGAGGCCGAGGGACTGGAGGACCGGTTCGGCGCAGGGGGCGTAACCGAAGGTGACACCGCGCAGTTCGACACGGCCGTCCCCCGGCCGGGGCCCCGCATGTCCCGACGCCCCCGGCGATCTCGATGCCGCCGGTGTCGCTGCCGCGGCCGGTTCCGGCGCCGTCGACGCTCCCCACGCTGCCGCCGGCCCCTCCTGCCCCGCACCCCTCACCTCGGCCGCCTCCAGGATCCGGCCCAGTGTGACCAGCAGCCACAGCCCGCTGCCGCCGAGTCCCTGGACGAAGCCGCGCAGGGCCGGTTGGAGGCCTTGCGCGACGTAGGTCAGCGCGCCCAGGATCGCGCCGGCCGTCACCCCGCCCCGCACCAGCCAAGGCGCCCCGGCCAGGATGAGCACGATCGGCAGCCAGCCGCCGACACCCAGGGCGGCGGTGCGCAACGCGGTGAGCCGGGCCAGGGCGCGGGCCGCGCCGGCCGCCTCGTCGATACGGGCGCCGACCCGACGGCGTACGACGTCCTCGGCGCCGCACGCCGTCACGTCCCGCAGCCCGCCGGCCACCGTGCTCACCTGCTCGGCGATGGCCTCGTCGGCGAGGACGACCGCCCGCTGCCGGGCCGCCATCGCCCGCAGGGCCAGCAGGAAAAGCGTGAGCCCGGCCAGGAGGGGCGGTACGACGAACAGCAGGAGGGCCGGGTCCAGCGCGGCGAGCCCGAGCAGCACGCTCACCGTCGTGACCGCGAAGCTCTGCACGAACATCACGACCGCTCCGTACGACTCGCGGGCGATCTCCACCTGCTCCGTCAGCCGTGCGACGCCCGCGGTGTCTGCGGGTCGGCCGGCGTGGACGGAGGAGCGGTGCAGCGTGCCGGTGGTGGCTAGGGTGACCAGTTCGTCGCGGAACGGCTCGACGACTGCGGCCAGTTGGAGCGTGGCGTGCCGGGTGCCCCAGGCGCCGACGAGGACGGCGGCGGCCAGGAGTCCGAGCCAGCCGAGGCCCGCGGCGCTGCGGCCCGCGAGGAAGCCGTCGTCGACGGCACGGGCGACCAGCCAGCCGGACAGCAACGCGGGCGCGGCCTCGACCAGCGACCACCCGGTGAGCCGTACGAACTCCCGGCGCCGCGTGCGCAGCGTGGTGCGCAGCAGGGCTCCCGGTGCCGGGTTCACCGGCGCACCCCCGCGTCATCCCCGGACTCCGGGCGGAACACCGCCCGATAGCCCTCCCGTGTCCACAGCTCCCGATGCGTCCCCAGGCCCCGCACCCGTCCCGCGTCGAGCCAGACGACGACGTCCGCGCGGGCCGCCGTGGAGGCGCGGTGGGTCACGACGAGCCGGGTGCGGTGGGCGAGCGGACCGGTGCCGGTCAGGGCCTGGCCGATGTGGTGCTCGGTGACGGTGTCGAGGCTTGCCGCCACGTCGTCCAGTACCAGGAGGCGGCCTTCCGGCGCGGACTGGACGAACGCGCGCGCCAGGCCGATGCGTTGGGACTCGCCGCCGGACAGCGGGGCATCGGTGAGCGGGGTGCCGTACCCCTCGGGCATGGTCCGGACGAAGGCGTCGGCGCGTGCCGCGGTGGCCCCCGCACGCATCTCCCCGCCCCCGGGTGTGCGTGGCCCGAAGCCGATCGCGTCGGCGAAGGTCTCGCCCAGCAGCACCGGTCGTTCGAAGCCGTAGGCGACGGCCCGCCGCAGCTCCCCGCGGTCCACAGCGCCGAGCGGCGTCCCGTCGAGCAGTACCTCGCCCTCGTCCGGGTCCACCAGCCGTCCGGCCAGCGCGGCCAGCAGGGACTTGCCGGATCCCGAGCGCCCTACGACGGCGGCCAGCGCGCCCGGCGGCAGCTCCAGATCGATGCCGCCCAGCGTGGCGTCGCCCTCGGCGGTGCGCACCGTGACCCCGCGGAACTCCAGTCGCCCGCCGCCCCCGGAGGGCAGGTGTGCGCTGCCGTGGGCGACCGTGGGCTCGCCCAGCACCTCGGCGACCCGTCCGGCGGTGGCGCGTGCGAAGGCCAGCCGGTTGACCGAGGCCACCAGCGAACTCACGCCGGTGGCCAGGAGCACATACCCGCTCGCGGCGAGCATCTGACCCGGTGTGATGCGTCCTCGGGCGAGCCCCAGTCCGGCCACCGCCAGTACGGCGACCTCCAGCAGGGGGACGATCGCGGCGTCCCGTGCGCAGACCCGGGCGTACGCGCGCCACATGCCCAGGCCGTGGCGGTGCAGTTCGGGCAGCGGCTGCAGTATCCGCTCGCACTCGCGGGCCGCGGTCCCGGCGGCCGTGATGGTCCGGATGCCGGTCAGGGCGTCGACGAGTCGGGTGGCGATGTGGCCCTGCGTGGCGAAGTAGCGGTCGTTGAGGTCGGAGACGTCGCGGACGAAGGCTCGGACCATGAGGACGACCAAGGGCAGTCCGGCCAGGAAGGTGAGGCACAGCCAGGGGTCGATGAGGGCCAGGGCCACCACGGCCCCGACCGGGGGGACCAGTTCGGTCACCGCCCACACCAGGCCCGACGGGGCGTTGCCGGCCCGGGCCGTGTTGCCCACCAGACGCGCCACCAGATCGCCCGGAGTGTGCCGGCGGGTGGCGGGGGCGCCCAGATCGAGGACATGGCCGAGCAGGGTGTGCCGCAGCCATGCCGTGCAGCGGGCGTTGGCCACGGCGCCCGCGTAGTCGTCCACGGTGTCGCACACCACCAGCAGCGCGACGGTGACGGCGGACAGGGTCAGCCACAGGGCGGTGTCGCCGCGTCCGAGCACGGCGTCTACCGTGCGGCCCATCACGGCGGGCAGGAGCACGTAGACCCCTGCCAGCAGCAGTGACGCGGCGGCCTGGACGCCGCCCCACACACCGCCCCGCCGGACCGTTTCGAACAGCAGACGGTCCGCCGCGCGTCGGTCCACCGGCCGCTCCCGTCGTCGTACGGTTCCTGCGTTTCCAGCGAAGGGCGGGGGCACTCGGAGTGCCCCCGCAGTGTGGGTGAGGACTCGTCGTGAGGACTAGCAGAGCAGCAGGCTGAGGAAGCTGCCTCCACCGCATCCCTTGCTTGCCCGGCTGCCTGGCGGCGGACGGTAACCGTTCTCCGACTCGATGGTCAGTCCCTGCAGTTCGAGGAGCGACATATGTCCTCACCTCCTCTCGTGTACTCGCGTGGGGACGGGTAGGTCATCGGCCGACCAGCCGGGTGTCAGGAACGGCAGCCCTGCGGGCCGGGAGTGGAAGGCGGCGCCCAGGGCCAGCAGGACGCCCGCGGTGCCGGTGGCCAGGTCCATGGACAGTCGCAGCAACTGCTCGCCGGGGAAGGCGAGTCGGCCGTCGAGCAGGCAGGCGTGGCGGTCCAGGTGGCGCACGTGGTCCGCGATCACGGGGTCGTGCGCGGCAGCCGTGCCGGGCGGGTGCGCGCGGCTGAGGTGGAGGATCATCCCCGCCACGCCGTCGCAGAGCCCGGGTTCGATGTAGAACGACGCCCTCGCGGCCTTGCGGATCCGGTCGGCGGCCGTCGAGAACTCCTCGTCCGCGCGATGGGCCAGGTACTCGTCGAGCACCATGCCGATGCCCACGCTGCCGTCGGCGAGATACGGCATGGTGCGCCAGCCCTCGTTGACCTCCATCGAACCGTCCGCGCGCACCAGGCAGCGGCGCAGGTCCTGACGCAGCGCGGTGGCGGCCAGGTCCAGCAGCGCCGGTTCGCCGCTGTGTTCGTACAGGCGCAGGAACAGCAGCGCGGGCCCGGACGAGCCGTACATCAGCCCCGCCCTGGGGTGGGCTCCGCCACTGGTCTCGGGCACGCCGTCGGCCGGGCCGATACGGTCGGCGACGGCCTGCGCCACGTGCAGGGCGGCGTCACGGCAGGCGGCGTCGCCGAGAGTGGTCGCGAAGTGCAGCGTGTTGAGCCCGATGCCGGACAGTCCGCCCCTGAGGTCCAGTGCCATGGTTTCCCAGTGCTCGTCCAGGCACATGTCGAGGACCTTGACGGCCTCCTCATGGTGCCCGAGGTGTTCGAGGACGTACGCGACGCCGTGCAAGCCGTCGTAGAAGCCGAGGCGGGTTCCGGGCTCGGGATGCAGTGCGTGCCGGATCAGCCAGTCCTCGTGGTCGGGGTGGCGCCCGGCGCCGGTCACGTCCAGCGCGTACAGCACGCCCGCCGCGCCGTGCGCCACCGCGAGGCCGCCGCCCGGGACGCCGAACTGCTCGATGTCGCCCGGGAAGAGCCGGTCGCGGCGCTCGGGCGTGGCGGTGGCCAGGACGGCGTCGGCCATCGAGGCGCGGGCACGCAGCCAGCCGGAGTGGTCGGGGCGCAGACGCGGCCCTTCGTCCGCCCCGGCGGCCATCCCGCCGTCGCCGGTGAGCGTGCGAACGGCCTCGTCGAGGAAGTGCCGGGGCACCGGGAACAGCCGGGCGGCCTCCCTGGCGAGCTGCCCGGCCTTGCCGCCGTCCAGCTCGATGAGGCCCGTCAGGGGCATGAAGAGGAAGATCCTCAGGCAGGCCAGCGCGTAGCGGTCGATGTCGAAGCCGGTGGCCCCGCTGGGGGCGATGAAACCCGGGGCCGCGAGGACCTGGTGCCCCGCCTCCGCCACGTCCGACGCGCCTTCGAAGTCGATCAGCACCACCCGGCCGTCGGGGCGGACCAGGACGTTGTACGTGTGCACGTCGCCGATCACGATGCCCCGCTCATGAACCGCGGCGACCGCTTCCTCCACTCGCCGGTGCAGGTCGAGGGCCCAGGACGCGTAGTCGGCGAAGGCCGACGCGTCGGCCTCCAGGTCGGTCGGCGGATAGCGTTCGACGAACACCTCGTGCAGGGGCCTTCCCTCGATGAACTCCTCGACGAGGAAGTGGTGGCCGCCCAGCTCGAAGTGATCGCGGAGCTCGGGTACGCAGGACAGGCCGCGCAGCCGTTCCAGGGCCGTCCGCTCGCGCTCCAGCCGGGTGACGGCGTCCGCGCCGTCGGCGGTGAGTCCCGCGTGCGGCCGGGCCTCCTTGAGGACGACACGTTCCTCGGTGCGGGTGTCGATCCCGGCGTACAGTCCGCCGCCGTTGGAGAAGTGCAGCGCCCTGTCGAACCGGTAGGGCAGATCGGCGACGGTGGTACGGCGGCTCTCGGCGAGCTGCGCTTCGAGGAACCCGGGCAGCGGCACCCACTCGGGAACGTGGAAGGTGGGACCTCGCACATCCGGCACCAGACGTCCGGAGGGGTCCTCCACCGCCTGCTCCAGCACACCGTCGGCCGAGACGCAGTACCGGTCGGCGAAGGCGCCGTACCTGACATACAGCGGACCGGCGCCCCAGCGCAGGTCGCTGAGAATGTACGGCCCCTGCCGGCCGTCGAGGACGGCTCCGAGCTCGGTGAGGACACGCTCGCACTGGGCCTCGTCCACGGGGTAGACGGTCACGAACTTTCCGCTGGACCCGCGGTGCGCGTACTTCGCGTTGGCGAGGAAAAGGGTGTCCAGGCCGGGCAGGAACTTGAAGGCGATACGGCGCGGGACGCAGTAGTCCCACACCGCGTCCAGGGTCGTCTGCGCGTTGTCCGGACACGCCGAGACGTGGATCTTCCAGCCCTGCTTCGGGAGCTCCGCGTCGACCGGGCGGAAGACCACCCAGTCGCCGAGTTCCTCGCGCGACCAGGAGGCGGGAGGGGTGCGCAGAGTCTGGTGGAACTGGCCCTGCGTTCGGCCACGGGACGGCGTGTCGTAGAAATGCGGGTGAGTGAGGCAGTAGACCTCGTACCGCTTGTCCACGGAAAGCCTCCAGTCGGGGCTGCTCTCCTGCTCAGCGGTGCCTCGCCGCGCGACGGGGCGGGGTGGCGAACGGGCGGCCGTGCTGCTTTCGGGCCGCGTGACCAGTGCCTGTCACCTCTTACGATGGCAGAACTGGTGACGGCGAACATCGATCGTCTGTCACCGGAAGAGTGTGAGATTCACACGGCCCGCCTGTACGGATCGCACGCCCCGCAGAAGCGTCGAAGGCGCTGCGGGTGTCGCGGGGGCGGCGGGCGTGCCGGGTGCGTCAGTCGTGGTCGGCCGTCAACGCGCTCAAGGCCGACGGGTTTTCGTCGTCCGGGTCGTTCGCGCCTCTGGGCCAGGGGCGCCCGGTGATCCGCTCGATGTCCGTGTTGAACTGCCGTAGGTCGGCGATGAACCGCCCCAGTCGCTCGGGGGTCCAGTCGGCCACGACCGTGGACAGGCCTGTGACGATTCCGTCGCGCTGTTGCGTGAGGAGCCTGAGGCCCTCCTCGGTGATGCGGAACTTGCGGGCCACCCCGCCGTCCGGGTCGAGGGTCCGCTCCACCAGCCCGTTGCGCAGGAGGGCCGAGGTCTGGCGGGTGAACGTCGACGCCGCGAGTCCGAAGGCCTCGACGAAGTCCGGGATGGACATCGGGCCCTGTGCCTGGAGTCTGTTGAGGATGACGTAGGCGCTCTGGTCCAGCGGGTCCCCGCCGCGCGGGCCCCGGGGTGCCCTCATCTCCTTGTGGCGGGTGAGGATCAGCAGCTCCCGCTCGATGCGCTCCGCGGCCTCTCGGGCCTCCATGCCGATCTCCTTCCCGGGTCCCTGAGCCCACACCTTACGGTGACATTGCGCCATACATCGAAAGTGCATCATGCACTCTTGAAGCATGATGCACCACGTGCGTGAGCGCCCGAGCAGTACTCACTTCAACGCCCCTGCCGTTCCCCTGTTCTGACGGGACGGCAGGTCGTGCTCGCGTGGGCGCCTGCGCTCGTCCGGAAATCGCGCTGACCCCTTTTCGTATCCGGATCGTCCGGATCATCCGAAAGGCCACGGGCCGTGCGCACCAACCTCAACACCCTCGCCGTCGTCCGCAACCTCGGCATCCTCGCCCACGTCGACGCGGGCAAGACCACCGTCACCGAGCGGATCCTGTACACCACCGGGACCACGCACAAGCGTGGCGAGGTCCACGACGGCACCACTGTCACCGACTTCGACTCGCAGGAGCGCGACCGCGGGATCACCATTTTCGCGGCGGCGGTCAGCTGCGCCTGGGACGGTCACCGGATCAACCTCATCGACACCCCCGGGCACGTCGACTTCGCCGACGAGGTGGAGCGTTCGCTGCGTGTGCTCGACGGCGCGGTCGCGGTGTTCGACGCCGTTGCCGGGGTCGAGCCGCAGAGCGAGTCGGTGTGGCGGCAGGCCGACCGGCACGGCGTACCGAGGATCGCCTTCGTCAACAAGATGGACCGGGCGGGCGCGGACCTCGACACGGCCGTCGCGTCCATCCGGGAACGGCTGCATCCGGCGCCGCTGGTCGTGCAGTTGCCCATCGGCGCGGAGGACGGGTTCCGTGGCGTCGTGGACCTCGTACGCATGCGCGCGCTGGTGTGGGCCGACGGTGCCGACACGGCCGTGGAAGAGCCGGTGCCGGAGGAACTGCGGGAGGAGGCCCGCCGGCGTCGGCGGCTGCTGGAGGAAGCGGTGGCCGAACTGCATGCGGACGCGCTGGAGGAGTTCTGCGCCCGGTCGGCCCTCAACAAGATGGACCGGGCGGGCGCGGACCTCGACACGGCCGTCGCGTCCATCCGGGAACGGCTGCATCCGGCGCCGCTGGTCGTGCAGTTGCCCATCGGCGCGGAGGACGGGTTCCGTGGCGTCGTGGACCTCGTACGCATGCGCGCGCTGGTGTGGGCCGACGGTGCCGACACGGCCGTGGAAGAGCCGGTGCCGGAGGAACTGCGGGAGGAGGCCCGCCGGCGTCGGCGGCTGCTGGAGGAAGCGGTGGCCGAACTGCATGCGGACGCGCTGGAGGAGTTCTGCGCCCGGTCGGCCCTCACGGCGCAGACGCTGGTCCGTGCCCTGCGGGAGCTGACCCGCGGCGGCGAGGGCGTGGTCGTGCTGTGCGGGTCGGCCTACCGCAACCGCGGCGTCGAGCCGTTGCTCGACGCGGTGGTGGCGTATCTGCCGTCGCCGCTCGACGTGCCTGCCGTACGCGGCCTGCAGGGCGGCGCCGAGGAAGAGCGGCCCGCCGACCCGTCGGCGCCGTTCGCGGCGCTGGCGTTCAAGGTGAGCGCCACTTCGACCGGGCGGCTCACCTACCTGCGCGTGTATTCGGGAACGATCGCGAAGGGAGACACCGTGCTCGACGCGGGCGCGCGGCGCACCGAGCGAATCGGGCGGATCCTGCGGGTCCAGGCCGACCGGCATGAGCAGGTCGACCGAGCCGTCGCCGGGGACATCGTGGCCGTGGTCGGACTGAAGTCGGCACGCCCTGGCTCCACCCTGTGCGCACCGGGCGCCCCGCTCGTCCTCGAACCGCCCGGTGTCGCCGACCCGGTGGTGTCCGTCGCGGTCGAGGCGCGCAGCTCCCTCGACACCGACCGGCTGGCCTCGGCCTTGGCGCGGCTGGTGGAGGAGGACCCGTCGCTGGTCGTGCGGACCGACGCCGAGACCGGGCAGACGGTGCTGTCCGGCATGGGCGAACTGCATCTGGAGGTGGCGGTGGAGAAGATCCGACGGGATGCCGGGCTGGAGGTCAACGTCGGCCGCCCCAGGGTGTCCTACCGAGAGACCGTCGGCCGAGGGGTGTCCGGCTTCGTCTTCCGGCACGTCAAACAGGACGGCGGGGCAGGGCAGTTCGCGCATGTCGTCCTCGACGTCGAGCCGCTCGCGGTCGAGGAGGGTGCGACCGGCTTCGAGTTCCGCTCGGCCGTCGTCGGCGGTCGCGTGCCGCAGGAGTACGTCCGTGCCGTGGAGGCCGGCTGCCGGGACGCCCTCGCCGAGGGCCCGCTGGGCGGCCACCCGGTGACGGGGCTGCGCGTCACCCTCACCGACGGGGCGACCCATGTGAAGGACTCGTCCGACACGGCGTTCCGTACGGCCGGCCGACTCGGTCTCCGTGACGCCCTGCGCTCCTGCGCGATGGTTCTCCTGGAGCCGGTCGTCGAGGTCACGGTCACCGTGCCCGAGGACGCCGTGGGTGGAGTCCTCGGCGATCTGGCGGCGCGGCGCGGCCGGGTCACCGGCTCGGTCGCGCGGGCGGGCGCGGCGGTTGTCACGGCGACCGTGCCGCTGGCCGAACTCTTCGGCTACGCGACGCGGTTGCGCAGCCGGACGCAGGGCCGCGGCACGTTCACGGCCCGACCGACCGGGTACGCCCCGGCGCCGGCGCCGGCGCCGGCGGTGACGCGGTAGCACGTCCACGTCGACGAGAGGCCCCTCGGCCCGACGGCCTCTCGTCGACGCCCCAGGCCGTGGGCGGGCGTCGCACCCGCGAGCCCCCGGGCGGCCCCTCCCCACCACGGGGCGGGGCCGCACCGGGTGAACGAATGGGCAACCGTCACCCTGCACGGCACCCGGCCGCTGGTCCCCCGAGGCGTATGACGCCGTGGGGCTGGTCGCGCGCACCCTGGAGAGGCTGGGCGGCGCGGCCGACATCGAATCGGGGGCCGTGGCCGGGCGCCTGTTCGACGCGCCCTACCGGGGACTCGCCAAGACCCTCCGCTTCACCACGGACGGCAACAAGACCCTGGAGCAGGGGCCGCCGTACTACTTCCTGTTCCAGGCGGAGGGGAAGGCGTTCCGCTTCCTGGGACGCAGCGACCAGGTCGGATGAGCGGCCGCCAGAGGGGTGAGCGGTTGTCACGGGTACGACACGACCGTCGACGGCACCGTCGAGGTCCCCGACGTCGGCGCCCCCGTGTCGTTGATGACGCACTCGTACTGTCCTTGGCCGCCCAGCGAGACGACGAGCAGGTTGTGGAAGCGCACCCCGGGCCGCACGGGTGCGGCGAAGCCGTGGTGCTGCACGATCGTGGGGTCGACGTTGTAGTAGCAGTAGCTGCCCAGTCCCCAGCCCTCGTGCGACGTCACGCCGTCGCCCACCTTGTAGGCGGCGTAGCCCTTCATCGAGCCGTTCTGGATGGCGGCCTGGTTCGGGGCGTCGTACGCCTTCTCGTTCTGGAAGAAGACCGTGCGGCCGCGCTCGCCGTTCCACTGCACGTCGTACTTGTTGAAGTGCTCCACGAACAGGCCGGTCGCCAGGACGTCGTCGCCGTTGACGACGACGCCGTAGTCGGCCCTGTTGGTCTCCCAGCCGACGCCCTCGCCGTGGTCGGCACGCCACACCCACGTGTGGTCGACGACGGTGTGCCGGCTGTTGATCACCATGCTCGTGGTCGCCTTGCCCGCGCCGGCGCCGCCGATGCGGACGAACACGTCCTGGACCGTGGTCGGGTTGGCGGAGTGGTCCCTGGACGCGCCCTGCGGCCCGATCTCCAGCAGCGTCGCGGAGTTCACCGGTCCGGCGTCGACCAGGAACCCGGCCAGCCGCACGCCGTCGACGTCGGCGACCTTCACGGCCGTGACGCCGTTGTCCGGGATGAGCGTGGCGTAGCCGAGGCCCAGGACGACGGTGTCGGGCCGGTCGACCTGGATCGGCCGGTCGACGTGGTAGATCCCCGGGGTGAGCAGGAGGTGCAGTCCCTGCGCGAGTGCCTCGTTCAGCGTGGCCGCCGAGACGCCGGGCCGGGCGACGTAGAACTGCGACAGCGGCAGCGAGGTGCCTCTCGGGGTGCCGTTGCCCCAGGTGACGCCGCGGGCGTTCGTCCGCTTCTCCGGGAGGAAGACCCGGAACTCGCTTCCCTGGACATACAGGAACGGCTTCTCACGCGAGACCGCTGTGGTGTCGAGCGTGGTGTACGGCGGGTTGGGGAAGCTCTGCGCGGGGGCGCCCTCGACACCGGAGAACACCATGTTCCACACGCCGTTGAGCCAGCTGCCGATCGCGCTGTCGCGGGTGTACCACTGCTGCTGCGAGTACGGCCCGACCTGGCCGTCGATGCGGCTGTCGGCGATGTAGCCGCCGCTGGCCCAGCCGTAGCCGGTGGGGGAGAGGTTGAGGCCGCCGCGGACATGCATCCGGCGGAACGGTGCCGCCTGCGCGACGGCCCACCGGTTGGTGCCGTTGGCCGGGACCAGGGCCAGGTTCTCCGCCGAACGCCAGAAGTTCTGCGTCGCGTTGCCGTTGAACCAGCCCGCGTCGACCGTGACGTCGCCGTTGATCGTGGTGTCGTCGGGGGACAGGCCCAGGCCCATGATCGAGGTGTAGAAGCCGAGCTGGGCGTTGAGGCCGTTGTAGGTGCCGGGCTTGAACAGCAGCGCGTAGCGGCCGGTGCCGRACTGCRCGGACTCCTGCCGGCGGAACACCTCGTCGAGCCGGGCCTGGATGCCCGGGGTCGACGGGTCGAAGACGAGGACGTTCGGGCCGAGGTCGCCGCCGCCGGGCAGGGCGCGCGGCTTCTTCCGCGCGGACGGAGCCGCAGCGGACGGCGTGGCCACGCCGAGGACGGCCGGTGTGGCCGCGGCCGCGGCGCCCAGCAGCGTACGGCGGCCGATCGAGGGCGGCCGGGAGTGCGGGGAGGAAGCAGGCATGGGGCGGCTCTCCTTGTTCAGGAAGTGAACATGGTGGGGTTTGGGAGCGCTCTCTCGCCGGTGAATGGTTCAGCTGTAAAACGAAGGAGTCAAGAGTTAGGACCAGAGTCCGGTGACTGTGTCAAAAGCCTTGACGCGGACGCTCCTTAGGGCTTAACTCACGCTCTAAATTAAGCAGGAGTACTCCCGGAAGGGACACCAGGAGCCATGCGCACAACGCGAGCCGCGGCCGTAGCTGCCGTCACCATGTCTCTCGCCCTGGCCGCAACGGCCTGCGGAGGCGGTTCGTCGACCGATGGCGGGGGGTCCAACGAGTCGCCGAAGACCCTCACCTATTGGGCCTCCAACCAGGGCGCCAGCATCGAGGTCGACAAGAAGGTCCTCCAGCCCGAGCTCGACAAGTTCGAGAAGCAGACCGGCATCGAGGTGAAGCTGGAGGTCGTGCCCTGGTCGGATCTGCTCAACCGGATCCTGACGGCGACCACCTCCGGCCAGGGCCCCGACGTCCTCAACATCGGCAACACCTGGAGCGCCTCTCTCCAGGCCACCGGGGCACTGCTGCCGTGGGACGCCGGGAACTTCGACAAGATCGGCGGCAAGGACCGGTTCGTCGACTCCGCGCTCGGCTCGACCGGCGCCGAGGGCCAGGACCCCGCCGCGGTGCCGCTGTACTCGATGTCGTACGCGCTCTACTACAACAAGAAGATGTTCGCCGACGCGGGCATCTCCAAGCCGCCGGCCACCTGGGACGAGCTCGTCGCCGACGGCAGGAAGCTGTCCAAGGGCGGCAAGTGGGGCCTGGGCGTGGAGGGTTCGAACCCCGCCGAGAACATCCACCACGCCGTCGTCTTCGTCAAGCAGCACGGCGCCGACTTCTTCACGGCCGACGGCAAGCCCGACTTCACCTCCGACAAGGCCGTCGAGGGCGTCAAGCAGTTCGTCGACCTGATGGCCAATGACAAGATCGTCGCCCCGGGCAACGCCGAGTACGCGCAGAACCAGTCCGTCAGCGACTTCGCCAAGGGCAAGACGGCGATGCTGCTGTGGCAGTCCGCCTCCGCCAACCTCAAGTCGCAGGGCATGAGCGAGGACTCCTACGGCATCGCCCCCGTGCCCGTGCAGTCCGGCACCCCCGGCTCCGGCACGAGCGTCAACTCCATGGTCATGGGCATCAACCTGGCCGTCTTCAAGAACACCGACAACATCGACGGCGCCACGAAGTTCGTGAAGTTCATGACGAGCGACGCCGAGCAGAAGGTCCTCAACGAGGCCTACAGCTCGATCCCGCCGGTCAAGGGCGCACAGTCGGAGCAGTCCTTCAACACCCCCGCGAACGCGGTACTCAAGGACACCCTCGCGGGCAGCGCCATCGCCGCCCCGCAGGTCGCCGACGAGTCCCAGTTCGAGACGGCGGTCGGTACGGCCATCAAGGGGCTGTGGGCCGACGCCGCCGCCGGACGCCCGGTGACCACCGACTCGGTGAAGGCGGCCCTGGAGAAGGCCCAGCAGCAGATGCCGACGAAGTGAGCACGATGACGACCACGGTCCCGCCGGAGGCCACCGTGCGCAAGACCTCCCCCGGGACGGCGAGCGGTCCGCGCCGCCGTCCCGGGCGGATCCGCCGCATCGGACTGCCGTATCTGCTCCTCCTGCCCGCGCTGCTCCTGGAACTCCTGGTCCACCTGGTGCCGATGGTGATCGGCATCGTGATGAGCTTCAAGGAGCTCACGCAGTTCTACATCCGCGACTGGACCACCGCGCCCTGGAACGGCATCGACAACTACCGGATGTCGGTGGACTTCAACGCCCCCGTCGGGGAGGCGCTGCTCCACTCGTTCCTGGTCACGGTCGCCTTCACGCTGCTGTCGGTCGGCCTGTGCTGGCTGATCGGCACGGCCGCGGCGATCTACATGCAGGACACCTTCCGCGGCCGGGGCCTGCTGCGCGCGCTGTTCCTGGTGCCGTACGCGCTGCCCGTCTACACGGCCGTGATCACCTGGGTCTTCATGTTCCAGCACGACAACGGCCTGGTGAACCACGTCCTGCACGACCAGCTCGGCCTCACCGACAAGCCCTCCTTCTGGCTCATCGGCGACAACAGCTTCATCGCGCTGCTGACGGTGTCGGTGTGGAAGGGCTGGCCGTTCGCCTTCCTCATCGTCATGGCGGGCCTCCAGAACATCCCGAAGGAGCTGTACGAGGCCGCCGCGCTCGACGGCGCCGGCATGTGGCAGCAGATCCGCCGCATCACCCTGCCGTCGCTGCGCCCGGTCAACCAGGTCCTCGTCCTGGTGCTGTTCCTGTGGACGTTCAACGACTTCAACACGCCGTACGTCCTGTTCGGCAAGACCGCCCCGGAGGCCGCGGATCTCATCTCCGTGCACATCTACCAGGCCAGCTTCGTCACCTGGAACTTCGGCTCCGGCTCCGCGATGTCGGTGCTCCTGCTGCTGTTCCTGCTCGTCGTGACGGGCCTGTACCTCTGGCTCACCTCGCGCGGACGGAGGACCGCCGATGCGTAACCCGTCCATGGCGCCACCGGGCAACTCGCCCATGGCGCCCCCGCGTTCCTTCCTGTGGTCCCGCCGCATCTTCCTCACCCTGCTCACGGGCTTCGTGCTGGTTCCCGTGTACGTCATGATCTCCAGCTCGCTCAAGCCGCTTGCGGACGTCACGGGCCAGTTCCGCTGGCTGCCCAGCAGCCTGACCATCCGGCCGTACATCGACATCTGGTCGACGGTCCCGCTCGCGAGGTACTTCGTGAACTCGCTGATCGTGGCGGGCGCGGCGACGGTCTGCTCGGTGGTGATCGCGGTCTTCGCGGCCTACGCGGTCAGCCGCTACAACTTCCGCGGCAAGCGGGTCTTCACGGTCACCGTCCTGTCCACGCAGATGTTCCCGGGCATCCTCTTCCTGCTCCCGCTGTTCCTCATCTACGTCAACATCGGCAACACCACCGGCATCGCCCTGTTCGGCTCACGCGGCGGCCTGATCCTGACGTACCTGACCTTCTCGCTGCCGTTCTCGATCTGGATGCTGATCGGGTACTTCGACTCGGTGCCGCGCGACCTGGACGAGGCGGCGCTGGTCGACGGCTGCGGACCGCTCGGGGCGCTGTTCCGGGTGGTCGTGCCGGCGGCGATCCCCGGCATCGTCGCGGTCGCGGTCTACGCCTTCATGACCGCCTGGGGCGAAGTGCTCTTCGCGTCCGTCATGACCAACGACACCACCCGCACTCTCGCGGTGGGCCTCCAGGGCTACTCCACGCTCAACGACGTGTACTGGAACCAGATCATGGCCGCCTCGCTCGTCGTCAGCGTGCCCGTGGTGGCGGGCTTCCTGCTGCTCCAGCGCTATTTGGTCGCCGGCCTGACGGCAGGCGCCGTGAAGTGACGGGCCGCCCTCCAGTGACCAACACCCCCCATTCCGAAGGGATTTCTGTGTCCGACCGTATCGACCTCGCCGCACTCCCGAACGACTTCCTGTGGGGCACGGCCACAGCGGCGTACCAGATCGAGGGAGCGGTGGCGCAGGACGGCCGTTCCCCGTCGATCTGGGACACCTTCTCGCACACGCCCGGCAAGATCGAGGGCGGCGACAACGGCGACGTGGCCTGCGACCACTACCACCGCTGGCGCGAGGACATCGGGCTGATGCGCCAACTGGGCACGAACGCCTACCGGTTGTCGATCGCGTGGCCGCGGGTGGTGCCGGGCGGCGACGGACCGGTCAACCCCAAGGGCCTCGCCTTCTACGACGAGCTGGTCGACGGCCTGCTGGAGGCGGGCATCACCCCGTCCGTCACCCTCTACCACTGGGACCTCCCGCAGGCGCTCCAGGACCGTGGCGGCTGGCCCGAGCGCGAGACCGCCGAGCACTTCGCGCAGTACGCCTCGGTGGTCGCCGCCCGGCTCGGCGATCGCGTCACCCAGTTCGCCACGCTCAACGAGCCGTCCTGCTCGGCCTGGATCGGCCATCTGGAAGGGAAGATGGCGCCGGGCCTGACCGACCTGACGGCCGCCGTCCGCGCCTCCTACCACCTCCTCCTCGGCCACGGCCTCGCCACACAGGCGATCCGCGCCGCCGCGCCCGGCGCCGAGGTCGGCATCGTCAACAACCTGTCGACGGTGTACGCGGCGGGCGACCGCCCCGAGGACGAGGCCGCCGCCCGCCGCCAGGACGGCCACGTCAACCGCTGGTGGCTCGACCCGGTGCACGGCCGCGGATTCCCGGCCGACATGGTCGAGACGTACGGCGTCGACCTCCCCGAGCGCGCCGGCGACCCGGAGACCATCGCGGCCCCGCTGGACTGGCTCGGCCTGAACTACTACTTCCCGGCATACGTCGTCGACGACCCCGAGGGCCCCGCGCCCCACGCCCGCGCCGTCCGCCGCCCGGACGTACCGCGCACCGGCATGGACTGGGAGATCGACGCGAGCGGCATCGAGACGCTGCTGCTGCGCCTGACGGACGAGTACGGCCCGCGCAAGATCTACGTCACCGAGAACGGTTCCGCCTTCCCGGACGTCGTACGCCCCGACGGCACGGTCGACGACCCGGAGCGCCAGGACTACCTGGTCCAGCACCTTGCGGCCTGCGCCTCCGCCGCCCGCAAGGGCGCCCCGCTGGCCGGGTACTTCGCCTGGTCGCTGCTCGACAACTTCGAGTGGGCGTACGGCTATGCGAAGCGGTTCGGGCTGGTCCACGTCGACTACGACACACAGGTGCGCACGATCAAGGGCACCGGTCACCGGTACGCGGACATCGTCCGAGCCCACCGAAGCCAGTCACGCCGGGCGGCCTGACACCGACCGCGGTGGGCGTGGGGGCCGGAGCCCACGCCCACCGCACCGGGACGGCCCGGGCTCTCCCTCGGCCTGCCGTGCGTCAGGCCAGTAGTGCCGCCGGCCCCGGTACGAAGTCCGGGTCCACCTGGGCGGCCATGTCCTGGCCCGTCCTGGCGTCCGCCCAGGCGTGGGCGTTGCGGAGGTGGAACTCGACCGCGTGGCGGTGGGCCGTCGGCCAGTCCTTGGGGTGGGCGTCGACCGCCTCGCGCAGGACGTTCAGGGCGTGGACGTTGGGGGACTCCAACTCGCCCTGTTCCCGGCCCTGTTCGGCCGCGCGGATCCAGGAGGAGTGGTGCAGGTGGGTGAGGAGGTCGTCGCCGACCTCCTCCTTGAGGAAGAGCAGGTCGTCCTCGCCGGTGACCTTGTTGCCGACCACCGCGATGCGGATGCCGAACTCGCGGGCGTGGTCGCGGTACTGGCGGTACACCGAGACGCCCTTGCGCGTGGGCTCCGCCACCAGGAACGTCATGTCGAAGCGGGTGAACAGGCCCGAGGCGAAGGCGTCCGCGCCCGCCGTCATGTCGACCACCACGTACTCGCCGGGGCCGTCGACGAGGTGGCCGAGGTAGAGCTCGACCCCGGCGAGCTTGGAGTGGTAGCAGGCGACCCCGAGGTCGCTCTCGTCGAACTCGCCCGTCACCATCAGCGGCACCTCGCCCACGCGATGGACGTGCCGTGCGTGCAGCTCGTCGTCGCCGAGAAGGGTCAGGAGGCGGGAGCCGCGACCCGGCGGAGTGGTCTTGATCATGGCGTCGGCGGAGGCGATCCGCGGGTTCGTGCCCCGCAGGAGTTCCTTGATGTCCCGCACGTGGGCGCCCAGCGGCGGGACGTCCAGGGTGGGGCCGGTGTGGCCCAGGGCCTCGGCGAGGTGCTGGTTGATGTCGCCGTCGATGGCCAGCACGGGCGCACCGGAGCGGGCCAGATGGCGGGCGAAGAGCGCGGACAGCGTCGTCTTGCCGCTGCCGCCCTTGCCGACGAACGCGATACGCATCAGCGGCCGGTTTCCAGGGCAACATTACCCTTGTTGAAAATGGATGTCATGTGGCCAGGTTCACCTCGGCTTGAGATCGCTGTCAAATTGCTTGAGCCGTACGGGGGTTGCGGGGGTCCTGGGGAGGTCCAAAGGGCGTCGTGATCAGCACCTGTGCTTAATGCATATGATGTGCAAGTGCACGACTACAGCATCAGGGCGGCGGGCCCGGACGACCTCGACGGTGCGCGAGCCCTGATGCTCGACACCGTCTACCACGACTTCGGCACCGGCTATGTGCCCCGCTGGCACGCGGACATCATCGACCCGGCCGCCGCCTACCTCGCCCCGGCCCGCCACACCCTCCTCGTCGCGCTCGACCCGCGCGACAACGGTGTCGTCGCCACCGCCGCCCTCGACTCCCGMGGCCCGGCCCACCCGCCGAACCCGCGTGACCTCGCCGAGCGCTACCCCTCCGGCGCGACCGCGCAGCTGCGCCGCGTCTATGTCCGTGCCGAGCACCGTCGGCGCGGCCTCGCCCGGCGGCTCGTCGCGGAGCTGCTTGCCTTCGCGGCGGCCGACGGCGATTACCGGGCCGTCTATCTGCACACCGACCCGGCCGTGCCCGGCGCCGAGAGCTTCTGGCGCTCGCTCGGCAAGGTCGTGCACGACGAACGCGAGGAACCGGGCGGCGGCAACGGCGTCGTCCACTTCGAGATACCGATGGAGCGATAGACCGTGCGACCCCGACTCCGCCCGCTCGTCGCCCTCCTACTGGCACCCGTCCTCGCCGGCTGCTTCGCCTCCGACGGTGGAAGTGAAACCGGCACCGACGCCGGTTCCCGCCTGCGCGTCGCCCTCGCCTTCCCGCCCGCCGAGAACCTCTCGCCGTACGGCGCCGACTCCACCATCCTCAGCCGCCTCGGCGTCACCGAGGGCCTGACCGCGCTGGACGCCAACGGCGCCGCCACCCCCGCCCTCGCCGCCTCCTGGCGCCAGGAGGACGACCGCACCTGGCTGTTCACCCTGCGCGAGGCCACCTTCCAGGACGGCTCGAAGGTCACCCCGGCCGCCGTCGCCGCCTCCCTCGCCCACGCCGCGCAGGCCAAGCCCGCACCGGCAGCCCTCGCCGGCGTCACCCTCACCGCGAAGGCGCAGGGCGCAGGCGGCGTACGGATCACGACCGGCGCCCCCGACCCGATCCTGCCGCTGCGGCTGTCCAGCCCCTCCCTCGCCGTCCTCTCCGCGAAGGCGTACGAGGAGAAGGGCGACGTCGATCCGGTCGGTACCGCCACCGGGCCCTACGAACTCACCAAGGTCATGGGCGCCACCGCCGCCACCCTCGACCGCTACGACGACTACTGGGGCGGGCGCGCCCAGGCCACCGGCATCGACGTGAAGTTCGTCGCCGACGGCACCGCACGCGCGAGCGCCCTGCGCACCGACCAGGTCGACCTCGCCGAGGCGATCCCCGTCGCCCAGGCCGCCACCCTCGACAAGGCCACCCGCGAGGCGACCGCCACGACCCGCACCACGAGCCTGCTCCTCAACAGCAGCAAGGGCCCCTTCAAGGACGCCGCGCTGCGGGCCGCCGCCCGCCGGGCCGTCGACGCCTCCGCGCTCGCCAAGGACGTCTACGAGGGGTACGCCGACGCGGGCGCCGGCATCTACGGGCCCGCCGTCACCTGGGCCGGGGGCAAGCGGACCGAGCCGGTCGGGCGGGCCGGGGCGGGGAAGCCGGGCGGCTCGCGCATCACCCTCGCCACGTACGACAACCGGCCCGAACTCCCGGAAGTCGCCCAGGTGTTGAAGCAGCAACTGGACAAGGCCGGGTTCGACGTCACGCTGGAGGTGCGCGAGTACTCGCGGCTGGAGAGCGACGCGCTGGCCGGCAAGTTCGACGCGTTCGTCCTCGCCCGCAACACCCTCGTCGACACCGGCGACCCCGTCTCCGTCCTCGCCAGCGACTACACCTGCGACGGCGGCTACAACATCGCCCGGCTGTGCGACAAGGACGTCGACCGTGCCGTGGCCAAGGCCGAGCGCACGACCGACACCACCGGGCGGCAGGACGCCGCGATGGCCGCCGAGGCCCGCATCCTGGGCACCGACGCCGTCGTACCGCTGGTCCACCAGCGCATCATCACCGGCGTCGGCACCTCCGTCAGCGGCGCGCTCCTCGACCCGTACGAGCGCACCCTCGTCGGCATCGGCACCCGGCGCTGATCCGTGCGGCACAGCGCGGCCACGTTGCTGTGGCGGTTCGGGATCGCCGTCGCCCTCGTCACCGCCATCGGCGTACTGCCCTGGCTGTCGCACACCGACCCGGCGCTGACCGTCCTCAAGGCCCGCTCCGCGGACCGCGACCCCACGCCCGAGGTACTGGCCGACATCCGTGCCCAACTCGGCCTGGACCAGGGTCCGTTCCCTCTGCTCGGGGACTGGCTGGGCGGGCTGTGGCGCGGGGACGCCGGCCGGTCGTGGATCTCCGGCAGCGAGGTCACGCCCGTCGTGCTCCAAGCCCTCGGCGTCTCCTTGCTGCTGATGGCGGTGGCCCTCGCGGTCGCCGCCGCCACCGCCGCGCTGATCTGCGCCCGCACCCTGTGGCTCGGGGCGCACCGGCGGCTCGACGGGCGGCGGGCGGGAGGCAGTGGCTCCGCCGTCCTGGCCGCACTGCCCGAGTTCCTCACCGCGTCCGTCCTCGCCACCGTCGTCGGCGTGCAGCTCGGCTGGCTGCCCGCGCTCGGCTGGTACGGCTTCCGGTGGACGGTCCTGCCCGCCCTCGCCCTCGGTCTGCCCGCCGGGGCAGTCCTCGGCCGGCTCCTCGACGACCTGCTGCCCGGCGCCTTCGCCGAGCCCTGGGCGCTGGCCGGCACCGCACGCGGACTGCCCGGCCGCACCCTCGCCCGGCAGGCCCTGCGCCGCTGCCTGCCCGGACTGCTGCCCAACACCGGCCTGTTCGTCGTGGGCATCACCGGCGGCGCGGTCACCGTCGAGCAGATCTTCGACATCCCCGGCCTCGGCCGCACCACCCTCCAGGCCGCCCTCGCCCAGGACCTGCCCGTCCTCCAGGCCGGCACGCTCGCCCTCGTCCTGCTCGCCGCGCTCGCCGCCGGCGGGGCCCACCTCCTCACCCGCCTGCTGATCGGCCCGGCTCTGCGCGACGGCGCGCTGCCGTCCCTGCACCGGCCGACACCGCCCGCCCGCGGGATCCTGCCCTTCGTGTACGGCGGTCTGCTCGTCGCCGTCATCGCCCTCGGCCTGCCCCGCGACCCGCTGGCCCTCGACACGGCCGAGCGACTCGCGGCGCCTTCCCCGGCACACCCGTTCGGCACCGACGCCCTCGGCCGGGACGTCCTCGCCCGGGTCGCGCACGGCGCCCTCGACACGCTGCTGCTCGCCCTCGCGATCACCGCCGTCACCCTGCTCACCGGGCTGGCGCTCGGCCTGCTGCCGCGGCTGTCCGGGCCGCTCGTCGACACCGTCACCGCGCTGCCGCCGGTCCTCGTCGCCCTGCTCGTCACCGCGACCGTCGGCAGTGGAACCGCCACGCCCGCACTCGCCGTGGCCGCCGTCGCCTGGACGCCGCTCGCCGCCCACACCTGCGCGCTGCTACGGCAGGAACGCGCCGCGCTCCACCTGACCGCGACCCGCGCCCTGGGCGCCGGCCCCTGGTATCTGCTGCGCCACGAACTGCTGCCCGCCGTGGTGCCGCCCGTCACCCGGCACGCCCTGCTCCGCCTGCCCGGCATCGCCCTCGCGCTCGCGTCGCTCGCCTTCCTCGGCCTGGGCGCCCAGCCGCCCTCCCCGGAGTGGGGTCTGCTCCTCGCCGAGAACCAGCCCTACGCCGAGCGCGCCCCCTGGGCGGTCCTCGCCCCCGCCGCCGTACTCGCCCTGCTGGGCGCGCTGGCGGTGACGGCGGCCGGGGGTGTGCGACGTCGTACGCGCAGGACCGAGCCGGTCGCTCCCTTGCCCGAACGGCAGCCGGAACCAAGGGAGTTGGCGGCCACCCGATGACGCGTCCGTCGATGCTCGGTTTCCGCGGGGCGGCTCCCGACCGTCCGCGCCTCTCCCCGCTGCTCCGCCTCCTCATCCTCACCCAACTCGCCTTCAACGTCGGTTTCTTCATCGTCCTGCCCTTCCTCGCCGGGCACCTGGGACAGGCCGTCGGCATGGCGGGATGGCTGGTCGGGTTCGTGCTGGGGCTGCGGACGTTCAGCCAGCAGGGGCTGTTCGTTGTGGGCGGGGCGCTGGCCGACCGGTACGGCATCCGGCCGGTCGTGTTCACGGGGTGCGTGCTGCGGATCGCCGGGTTCGTGTGGCTGGGGTACGCCCGGGAGACGGCGGCCGTCGTAGGGGCGGTGCTGCTGATCGGGTTCGCCGCCGCGCTGTTCTCGCCGGCCGTGGAGTCCGAGGTCGCCCGCCAGGCCGTGCTGTGGGAGGAGTCGGGCGGCGGCTCCCGCACCCGGGTACTCGCGCTGCTGACGGTGGCCGGGCAGGCGGGCGCGTTCGTCGGACCGCTGCTCGGCGCGCTGCTGCTGTCGGTGGACTTCCGTACGGTCTGCCTCGCCGGCGCCGGGATCTTCGTCCTCGTCCTCGCCGGGCACGCGTGGCTGCTGCCGCAGCACATACCCGGGCAGGGCGGTGTCCGGCTGCGCGGCGGCCTGGGGAAGCTGCTGCGCAACCGCCGCTTCCTCGCCCTGTGCTGCGCGTACGGCGCCTACTTGCTCGCCTACAACCAGCTCTACCTCGCGCTCCCCGACGAGGTGGAGCGCGCCACGGGTTCCCAGGCCGCGCTGGCCTGGCTGTTCGCCCTGTCCTCGCTGCTGGTGGTGATCGCCCAGCTGCCCGTCACCCGCTGGGTGGGGGAGCGGCTCACCCTGCGCCGGTCCATGGTGGCCGGTCTGCTGCTCATCGCGGCGGGCTTCGCGGTCGTGGCCGCGGCACGCCCGGCCGACCGGACGGGCACGGCGGGCCTGCTGCCCGCGGCCGGCTTCGTCGTCCTGCTCACCCTGGGCCAGATGCTCGTCGTCCCGGTCGCCCGCGCCTGGGTCCCCGACCTCGCCGAGGAGGGCCGACTCGGCCTCTACACCGGCGCGTTGTCCTCGATCTCCGGGCTGATCGTCCTCATCGGCAGCTCGGCGACCGGCACCCTGCTCGACACCGGCCTGCCCGCCGCCGTCCCCTGGCTGGTGCTGGCGACCGTGCCCCTGGCGGCGATCGGGGTGCTGCCGCGCCGGTAGGGCCCAGCAGGCTGGGCGCAGGCAACAGCGGTTCGGAAGGCCCCTGAAGGGGGCGTGGGAGTGACGCGGCGGCACTCTGAACGGGCGCAGGAGCGCTGCGGTGGGCGCCCTGAAGGGGCGCGGGGAACTGCGCGACCAGCCACGACGGTGCCGCACACGATCGACGGCCAAGCGCGGCACTCGCACCGGAGCGCGACGTCGACGAGGCCGCGCGAACCGTCGATCTCACCTCGCGGCCGGACCGGGCCGCGGCGAACCGGCTGGACGAGCGGCTGGGGTTCGCGGCGCGGGAGCCGACCGTTCACCGGAGGCCGCTCGACGGCTGACCGCGCTCAGGACGCCACCAGCTCCCGCACCTCCGCCACCCGCGCCCGCCGCACGCGCGACGGCCGATTCCGGTACAGCCACACGATGTCCCGGCCGAACGACCAGACCAGGGCCGCGAGAGCCGTCGCGGTGACCGCGAACGTCGCCGCGTACGGGAGGTAGCCGGAGGCGGCCAGCAGCAGGAACACGCCCTGCAGCGCGGCGACCGTCTTGCGGGCCGTGCTCGGCGGGAGCGGGGCGTTCAGCCAGGGCCAGACGCGGGCGGCGGCGACGAAGCCGTAGCGCATCGCGCCGATGAGGAGGACCCAGGGGCCCAGCGACATCGAGACGTACACGCTCAGCACCAGGATCAAGAACGCGTCGACCTCCATGTCGAAGCGTGCGCCCAGGGCCGTCGACGTGCCCGTGCGGCGGGCCACCTTGCCGTCCACGCCGTCCAGGATCAGGGCCACCGCCGTCAGACCGACGAAGAGCGTGACGGGCGGCGAACTCTCGAAGGAGTCGGCCACGAGAGCCGTGACGCCGCCCACCAGCGTCGCGCGTCCGAGGGTGACCCGGTTGGCCGGGCCGAAGGAGCGCAGCCCCGACCGGTGCAGGGCCAGCGAGAGCAGCGCCCAGGTGGCGATGGCGAAGACGAGGCCGGTCAGCCAGCCCGCCGGCCCCATGCCGATCGCCGATCCGAGCAGGGCCAGCAACAGGATCTGCACGCCCGCTCCCACAGCGGTCTCCTGCTGGACCAGCCTCGCGTCGTAAGTGTTGTTCAGGGCCACCGCACATTCCTCCGGCCAGATGACAGAGTCGATCAAGGCCGCGTACTGTGCGCGACCTGTGCACACCTCCGTACGTGCACAGCTTCACGATCGTTCAGGAGGATCCCGATGAACCGCACCGCTCGTGCGTTCTGGCTCCGATCTCCGGGTGAAGGAGAGATCCGGGAAGCCACCCTTGCGGAGCCGGGCGAGGGCGAAGTACTGGTGCGGTCGCTCTACTCGGGAGTCAGCCGGGGCACGGAGACACTCGTGTTCCGCGGCGGGGTCCCGCAGAGCCAGCACGCGGCCATGCGGGCGCCGTTCCAGGAGGGCGAGTTCCCCGCCCCGCTGAAGTACGGCTATCTCAGCGTCGGGATGGTCGAGGAAGGGCCGACGGCACTGGTCGGGCGTACGGTCTTCTGCCTGTACCCGCACCAGAGCCGCTACGTCGTCCCCGCGAGCGCCGTCACCGTCGTACCCGACACCGTGCCCGCCGCGCGGGCCGTCCTCGCCGGCACCGTCGAAACCGCCGTCAACGCCCTCTGGGACGCCGCGCCCCTGGTCGGCGACAGGATCGCCGTGGTCGGCGGCGGCATGGTCGGCTGCTCGGTGGCCGCCCTGCTCGCCCGCTTCCCCGGCGTACGGCTCCAGTTGGTCGACGCCGACCCCGGCCGGGCCGCGGTCGCCGAGGCCCTCGGCGTCGGATTCGCCGCGCCCGGGGACGCGCTCGGCGAGTGCGACCTGGTCGTCCACGCCAGCGCCACCGAGCAGGGCCTCGCCCGCTCGCTCGAACTGCTCAGGCCCGAGGGCACGGTCCTCGAACTCAGCTGGTACGGCGACCGGCAGGTCGGCCTCCCGCTCGGCGAGGCCTTCCATTCCCGTCGGCTCGTCATCCGCAGCAGCCAGGTCGGCACCGTCTCCCCGGCCCGCCGCGCCAGCCGTACCTACGCCGACCGGCTCGCCCTCGCCCTCGACCTGCTCGCCGACCCCGCCCTCGACGCCCTCGTCACGGGGGAGAGCGCGTTCGAGGAGCTGCCCGAGGTGATGCCGAAACTCGCCTCCGGCCAGATCCCGGCCCTGTGCCACCGCGTCAGGTACGCGGACACCCCCTGACGGTCTCGTGCATCGCCTCCACGACATGAGCGCCTGACCTGAGAAAAGAGTGAGAGGCGGCTGAACACGGGGAAGCCAAGAGCCGTACTACACGACATCCCCGGCAGCGATCAGCGGGGGATGAGGAGTGCACCGCACCTGGAGGGTCGTCCGTTGTTCAGCATCACCGTCCGCGATCACATCATGATCGCCCACAGCTTCCGCGGCGATGTCTTCGGACCCGCGCAGCGCCTGCATGGAGCGACGTTCCTGGTGGACGCAACGTTCCGGCGCGAGCAGCTGGACGACGACAACATCGTCGTCGACATCGGTCTGGCCACGCGGGAACTGGGTGCCGTCGTCGGTGACCTGAACTACAGGAACCTCGACAACGAACCCGACTTCGCCGGGATCAACACCTCCACCGAGTTCCTCGCCAAGGTCATCGCCGACCGGCTCGCCGAGCGGATCGAGAAGGGTGCGCTGGGCGAAGGCGCCAAGGGTCTGGCGGGTCTCACCGTCACGCTGCACGAGTCGCATGTCGCGTGGGCGAGTTATGAGCGTGCGCTGTGACCGACGTGACGCTGGAAAAGAACATGACCCCGCCGAACCCGGAAAAGTTCACGCTCGGCTATGTGCCCGTGCAGCACTCCGTCCTGAAGAACGCCGAGATCATCCCCATGTCCCTGCGCTCCGTGCACTTCGTCATGCCGGGCGGCGTCGACGACCTGGCCGCGCCGAGCGGCGGCAACGCCTACGACCGGCGGGTGTGTCTGGACCTGCCCGGCTTCGGCTGGCAGGTGCACAAGCACACCGTGGACGGCAGCTGGCCCCGCCCCGGCGCCGAGGCCCGTGCGGAACTCGCCCGTACGCTGCGGGAGTTCCCGGACGGGACGGTCGTCCTGCTGGACGGGCTGGTCGCGTGCGGCGTGCCCGAGATCATCGTGCCGGAGGCGGAGCGGCTGCGGCTCGCGGTCCTGGTCCACCTCCCGCTCGGCGACGAGACGGGTCTTGAGCCCGCCGTGGCGGCGGAGCTGGACGCCCTGGAACGCACGGTGCTGCGGGCGGTCCCAGCGGTGATCGCCACCAGCGACTGGGCGGTGCGCCGCCTCGTCTCCCACCACGGCCTCGCCCCCGAGCGGGTCCATGTCGCCGCCCCCGGCGCCGACATCGCGCCCCTCGCGGCCGGCACCGACGGCGTGTCCCGCCTGCTGTGCGTGGCCGCCGTGACACCCCGCAAGGGACAGCACCGGCTGGTCGAGGCGCTGGCGGCGGTCACCGACCTGCCATGGAGCTGCGTGTGCGTCGGCGGGTTGAACCAGGACCCCGAGTACGTCGCCGAACTGCGGTCCCTGATAGCGAAGCACGGCCTTGAGGACCGGCTGATCCTGGCGGGCCCGCAGGCCGGCGCCGAGCTGGACGCCAGCTACAACACCGCCGACCTCATGGTGCTCACCTCCTACGCCGAGACGTACGGCATGGCGGTGACCGAGGCGCTGGCGCGCGGTATCCCGGTGCTGGCGACGGACGTCGGCGGACTGCCGGAGGCGGTCGGCCGGGCGCCCGACGGCGGTGTCCCCGGCATCCTCGTCCCGCCGGAGAACCCGGCCGCGATCGCCGTCGAACTGCGCGGCTGGTTCGGCGAGGCGGACGTACGACGCCGGCTGAAGGCGGCGGCCCGCGGACGCAGGGCCGCCCTGAACGGCTGGGCCGGCACGGCCCGCAGCCTGGCCTCGGTACTGGGCCGACTGCCGAACGAACCCCGGAGGGCGGCATGAGGAAGACGGCGACGGCACAGAGCGGCGGGCCGATTCCGACCCAGCCGGGGCCGCACAGCGAAATCGTTTCGGCGGAGGTTGACATGGGTGGCGCGTCCGTACCGTCGGCGGCCGATGCCGACGCCGTGATCCTCGGGGCCGGCCCCACGCTCCGGCCCGGTGAGCGAGCCACCGTGCGACTGCGGGACGCCGGGTCGGACGACCCGCCGCGCTACGCGCCCGAGTGGCTTGAGCTGCGCGAGGGCGCCGATGCCGCCGCGCGGGCGCACGACCTGCTCGACCCGCTGCGGATCCGGCTCGCCAACCTGCCGGGACGGGCCGGCGGACTGGTCATCCACGACGTGGGCTGCGGCACCGGCTCCATGGGCCGCTGGCTCGCGCCCCACCTGGACGGCCCCCAGCACTGGGTCCTGCACGACCGCGACCCCTACCTCCTGCACTTCGCCGCCGTCGCCTCCCCGCGCTCCTCCGCCGACGGCAGCCGCGTCACCGTCGAGACGCGCCGCGGCGACGTCGGCCGGCTCACCCCGGACGCCCTCCTGGGCGCCTCGCTGGTGACGGCGTCCGCCCTGCTCGACGTCCTCACCCGCGAGGAGATCGACACCCTCGCCGCCGCCTGCACGGGCGCGGGCTGCCCGGCACTGTTGACGCTGTCCGTCGCGGGCCGCGTCGAACTCACCCCCTCCGACCCGCTGGACGCCGAGATCGCCGAGGCGTTCAACGCCCACCAGCGGCGCTCGGGTCTGCTCGGCCCGGACTCGATCACCGCGGCGGCGGAGGCCTTCTCCGAGCACGGCGCGACCGTGCAGGTCCACCCGAGCCCCTGGCGGCTCGGCCCCGGCGAGTCCGCGCTCACCGCCCAGTGGCTGCGCGGCTGGGTCGGCGCGGCGGTCGAGCACCGTCCCGAACTGCGCGAGCGCGCCGACCGCTACCTCGTCGAACGCCTCGCCGCCTGCCAGGCCGGCGAACTGCGCGTCGTGGTCCACCACAGCGACCTGCTCGCGCTGAGCCGGCCGACGGGCGGAGCGTCATGAGCGTGGAGACGGTGGCGCGGGCCCGCGCCGAGCGCCGGGGCCTCAAGCCGCGCAGCCGTCGAGCCGTCCGCCAGCGCGAGGCGGCCGCGGGCGAGCGGAACGGACCGGTGGAGCGCGCGGGCCTGACCGGGTCCGAGGGGACGGCGGTTCGGCCGGACGCAGATGTCGTCGCGGCGGGCGTCGCGGTCATCGACGGTCCGGCCGAGGGGGCCACGGCGCCGCGATCGACCGTGCCCGTCCGGACGGCACGCCGGGACGCCTCCGTCTCCCCGGCCCGCACCGGCGTCATCGTCACCGAGCAGCGCCCCGCGGCTGCCGACACCGGGCCGGCCCGCCCCCGCGGCACCTTCCGGGCCCTCCTCGCCCGCCTCAACACCCCGGCCCTGCGCACCCACCTGGGCACGGCCGTCGGCGTCGTCATCCTCGGCGTGCTGTTCTGGCGGCTCGGCACCGGAGTGTTCCTCGACGGGCTGCGGCGCATCGACGGGGCGGCGCTGGCCGCGGGGCTCGCGATCGGGGTCGTCACCACCGTCTTCAGCGCCTGGCGTTGGCAGTTGGTGGCGCGGGGCCTGCGGATCCGGCTGCCGCTGTGGCCCGCCGTCGCCGACTACTACCGTGCCCTGTTCCTCAACGCCGCCCTACCCGGCGGCGTCCTCGGCGATGTGCACCGGGCCGTGCGGCACGGGCAGAGCGCCGGAGACATGGGGCGCGCGGTCCGCGCGGTCGTCCTGGAGCGCACGGCCGGCCAGGTCGTCCTCGCCGGCGTCGGCGCCGTCGTGCTGCTGACCATGCCGTCCCCGGTGCTGGACCAGGCCCGCGACATCACCCCGCTCATCCTGTTCGCCGGGGTGGGCGCACTCGCGGTCGTGGCCGCCGTACGCATGAACCGGGCGCCGTCGCGTCGCGACCGGACCCGCCCGACGGCGCTGCGCACGACCCTCGACGAGGCCAGGGAAGCCCTGCTGTCCCGCCGTAACGGCCCCGGCGTCGCCGTCTCCTCGGCCGTCGTGCTGGCCGGACACCTCGGGATGTTCGTGCTCGCCGCCCGGGTCGCCGGTTCCGACGCCTCCGTGGCCGAACTGCTGCCGCTCGCCGTCCTCGCGCTGCTCGCGATGGGACTGCCCCTCAACGTCGGCGGCTGGGGCCCCCGAGAGGGCGTCACCGCCTGGGCGTTCGGCGCCGCGGGCCTCGGCGCGACCACCGGATTCACGGTCTCCGTCGTGTACGGCGTGCTCAGCTTCGTGGCCGCTCTGCCCGGCCTCGCCGTCCTCGTCGCCCGCTGGTACACCGGCCTGCGCGGTTCCGGATCCGCCGGGACCATGGCGGACCCGGAACCCAGCGGCTATTTTCGTGCGTCTCCCGTGTCCGCTACGGAATCGTCCGCGGAGGTCAGCAGTGACACATACGCGCCGAAGGAATCCGAGAGGCTCGCCAGCAGCCGCTTCCCCTTTTCCGGGGAACCCAGCGAAGGACGGCCAATGACACCCGAATCGGTATAGCCGGACATACCGAGGGTCAGCAGATGACGGCGGTCGTCCGCCACGAAATCGGAAGTCTCATAACCGGGTCGGAGAAATTCGGGATGAGCGTGCAGAAGGATGGAGGTCTCGATTTCCCCCGCGTGCATGTCGGTGAGCAGAGAGGTCTCCACCCCGGCCCGCTCCCGCGCCGCCTCCCAGTCCTCCGGGGCCGGGAACAGCGCCATCCGCTCACCACGCGCGGAGGACTCCTGAACGACGTTGCCCAGTACGTAGTTTCCGCCGTGCCCGTTGACCAGCACCAGGGCGTCGACGCCCGACCGGCGAAGCGAAGCCGCAATATCCCGTATCACCGCATGAAGGGTCACGGAGGAGATGCTCACGGTCCCCGGCCAGGCCGCGTGCTCGTGCGAGCAGGAGATCGTCACCGGCGGAAGGAGGTGCACCGGGTACGCGGCGGCGATCTCACGCGCGATGGCGCAGGCCACGAGCGTGTCGGTCGCCAGCGGAAGGAACGGACCGTGCTGCTCGAAGCTTCCGACGGGCAGGACCGCCACCTGTCGTGAGACGTCCGCTCCTCGCGTCCGTACGTCTTCGGTGGTGTCCGTCGGCACCAGCGAGTGTGCCGCCGGCCGCGTTTGCGAACCACTCATCTTTTCACGGCCTTTCGTCTCTGCTTAGGATCTGAAGAATCATGACAGAAAAAATTGGCGTCCTCGGCAAGAAGTCCGCGCAGCGGACGCAGCGTTCCGGTGTGGAGCGGGTGGTGAATGCCCCGCTGCCCACCGTGTACGGGGAATTCCGCGCGATCGGATACATGGACCACGACCGCGGCGACGAGCAAGTGGCCCTGGTGTACGGCGAGATCGGCACCGAGGACGTCCTCACCCGGCTGCACTCCGAGTGCCTGACCGGCGACGCCTTCGGCTCCCAGCACTGCGAGTGCGGCGACCAGCTGGCCTCCGCGCTGCGCGCCGTCGTCGCGGCGGGCTCGGGCATCGTCGTCTACCTGCGCGGCCACGAGGGCCGTGGGATCGGCCTGCTCGCCAAACTGCGCGCGATGGCCCTCCAGGCGGAGGGCCTGGACACCGTCGAGGCCAACCTCGCACTCGGCCTGCCGGTGGACGCCCGCGACTACGGCGTCGCCGCCGGGATCCTGCACGACCTGGGCGTGGCGAGCGTACGCCTGCTGTCGAACAACCCGCGCAAGCGCGAGGCGCTGCTGCGGCACGGCATCCAGGTGGCCGAGCAGGTCCCGCTGCTGATCCCGCCCTGCGAGGACAACATCACCTATCTGCGCACCAAGCGGGAGCGTCTCGACCACCACCTGCCCCATCTGGACGCGGTCGCGCACCTGTCCTGATTGCCGCAAGGCCCGTCCGGACAGGAAGAGGGAATGACCGACGACGTCCTCTTCCTGACCGGAGAACAGGTCTCGCGCCTGCTCGGCCTCGACGCGGCGATCGCCTCGCAGCGCGCGGCCTTCACGGCGCTCGGCGCCGACGCGGCCGACCTGCCCAGGAAGATCATGCACCCGAGCCGCTTCGACGACAGCGTCGTCTTCGCGTACGTCTCCCGGCTGTCCGCGGACACCGGGGCCGTCGCGAAGATCGGCAGCGTCAACCCGGGCAACGCGGCATCCGGCCTGCCGACCATCCACGCGGTCATCACCGTGCTCGACCCGGTGACGGGCACTCTGGCCGCCGTCATGGACGGCACGGCGATCACGACCCTGCGCACCGCGGCCGCGAGCGCCGTGGCGATCGACGCCCTGTCCACCCCCGGCAGCGCGGACCTCGCCCTCCTGGGCTCCGGCACCCAGGCCCTCGCCCACGCCCGGGCCGTCGCCAGGGTGCGCGAGCTGAAGTCCGTACGGCTGTGGAGCCCGACCGCACGCAACCGTCTCCGTGCCGCGGAGCAGCTCACGGCCGAACTGGGCCTTGCCGTCCAGGCCGTCGGCACCGCGCAGGAGGCCGTGACGGGAGCGTCGCTGGTCGTCGCCTGCACGCTCAGCACAACGCCCGTCGTGCGGGGGGAGTGGCTCGCCCCCGGGTGCACGGTGGTCAGCGTCGGGTCGTTCGAGCCCGGGCGCCGGGAGGTGGACGCGGAGGTGCTGCTGCGCGCCGCGAGCGTCGTCGTCGACGAGCCGGCCACCGCGGCCGAGCACGCCGGTCCCGTGGTGGACGCCCTGCGGGCAGGGGCGTTGGCCCCCGAGGACCTGGTCGGGTTGGGCGCCGTGCTCACCGGGCAGAGCTTCCCGAGATCCGGACCCGAGGACATCGTCTACTACAACACCGTCGGCCTCGGCATCCAGGACGCGGCAGCCGCCTGGGCCGTGTTCGAGGCGGCCAGGAAGGTGGGCCAGTGACAGCGCGCGCGACGACAGGAGCCACGACCGTGGGAGGCCGCCCGTGAACACGCACGCGAACGTCGTCGTCATCGGAGGCGGTGTGATGGGCACCAGCATCGCCTACCACCTGGCCCGCGCGGGCGTACGGGACGTCGTCCTCGTCGAGCGGGACGAACTGGCCTCCGGCTCCACCTCGAAAGCGGCCGGCGGAGTGCGCGCACAGTTCTCCGACGAGCTCAACATCCAACTGGGGGCGCGCAGCCTCCAGGCGTTCGCCCGGTTCGCGATGGAGACCGGGTACGACATCGGGCTGCACCGGGTCGGCTATCTGTTCCTGCTGTCGACCCCGCAGGACGTCGCCGGGTTCGAGGCGGGCGTCCGGCTCCAGAACTCCCTCGGCGTGCCGAGCCGGATGATCGACCCCGCCGAGGCCCGGCGGCTGTCCCCGCTGATCACCACCGACGGACTGCTGGCGGCCGCGTTCTCCCCGGACGACGGTCACTGCACCCCCGAATCCGTCGTCCACGGCTACGCGTCCGCGGCCCGCGAGTACGGGGCGCGGATCTTACGCCACAACGACGTCACCGGCATCGAACTGCACGGCGACCGCATCACCGCCGTGGCGACGACCATAGGCCGTATCACCACCGACACGGTGATCTGCGCGGCCGGCCCCTGGTCGCGGGCGATCGGGGCGATGGTCGGCGTGGACCTGCCGGTGGTGCCGCTGCGCCGCCAGGTCGCGGTCACCGAAGCCGTCCACGGACTGCCGCCGCACCTGCCCATGACCATCGACTTCACCTCCAGCCTCTACTTCCACTCCGAGGGCCCAGGGCTTCTGCTCGGCATGTCCGACCCCGACGAGCGGCCCGGCTTCGCCACCGACACCCACGACCGCTGGATCCCCCGCCTGACCGAGGCCATGGAGCGCCGCGCCCCCGCCCTGCTCGATCTGCGCCGCACCGGAGGCTGGGCGGGCCTGTACGAGGTGACGCCGGACCACAACGCGCTGATCGGCGAGGCGACTTCCGTGTCCCGTTTCCTCTACGCGACCGGCTTCTCCGGCCACGGCTTCCTCCAGGGACCGGCCGTCGGCGAGGTCGTCCGTGACCTGTACCTCGGCCGCGTACCCTTCGTCGACGTCAGCCCCTTGAGCGCCGGCCGGTTCGCGGCCGACGCCCCGCGCCCGGAGGCCAACCGCGTATGACCGAGCTCCATCTGTGGCTGCGCCACGAGGTCCGTTCCACCGAGCGACGCACGCCGATCGTGCCGTCGGACGCCCGCCGGCTCGTCGAGCGCGGGATGACACTGACCGTCGAGGAGTCCGCGCAGCGGATCTTCCCCGTCGAGGAGTACGAGGAGGCCGGCTGCCGCACCGCGCCCGCCGGGTCGTGGGTGTCGGCGCCCGGGACGGCCGTGGTGATCGGGCTGAAGGAACTCCCGGACCGGCCGGGCGAGCTGACGCACCGCCACGTCTTCTTCGGGCACGCCTACAAGCGCCAGCCCGGCGCCGAGACCCTGCTCAGGCGCTTCGCGGCCGGGGGCGGGGCGCTGCTCGACCTGGAGTACCTGGTGGACGACGACGGCCGCCGCCTCGCCGCCTTCGGCTTCTGGGCCGGCTATCTCGGTGCCGCCCTGGCCGTCCTGCAGCACCGCGGACGGCTCGCCGCCCCCCTGACGCCCATGGCGAAGGACGAGCTCGACGCGCTCCTGCGACCGGCCGCGGGGGAC
This sequence comes from Streptomyces sp. UW30, assembly GCF_008042075.1. Taxonomy (GTDB): domain Bacteria; phylum Actinomycetota; class Actinomycetes; order Streptomycetales; family Streptomycetaceae; genus Streptomyces. The sequence continues at coordinate 68,576 of NZ_RDBN01000017.1, forward strand.
GAGGAGTTCACCGCGCTGGTGATCGGCGCCCTGGGGCGCAGCGGACGGGGCGCGCGGCTCGGGTTCCTGACCGCCGCGGTCGAGGCGACGCCCTGGGACCTCGCCGAGACCCGCGCGCTGGACCGCCGGGCCCTGCTCGCACACGACGTCCTGGTCAACGCCGTCCTCGCCACCACCCCCGTCCCGCCGTTCCTGCGCGAGGCCGACCTCGACGACCCCGCCCGCCGGCTGCGCACCCTGTGCGACGTCACCGTCGACGTGGGCTCGCCCCTGAACGTCCTGCCGATCTACGACCGCACCACCGACTGGACCGATCCGGTACGCCGGCTGCGCAAGGAACCTCCGCTCGACCTCATCGCCATCGACAACCTGCCCTCCCTGCTGCCCCGCGAGTCCAGCGCCGACTTCTCCTCGGCGCTGCTGCCGCAGCTGCTTCAGTTCGAGACGGGCGGGCCGTGGGGGCGCTGCAAGGACCGGTTCCACCAGGCATGCCGTGAACTCGGCATCGTCGAAGGGGAGTTCCGTGATGTCTGACAGATCCGCACGCGTGCCCGCGAGCGGCACCGTCCACTGGGTCGGCGCCGGGCTGTCCACCGGCAGCGGGCTGGCCCGGCTGTGCGACACGGCCGACGGTGTACGGCTGTGGCACCGCACCCGGGACCGCGCCGCCGACGCCTTGGCCCGGCTGGGGCTCACCGGGCGGGCCGAGCCGCGCGCCTACACGCTCGACGCGCTCACGGCCGAACTGGTGCCCGGCGACGTCGTCGTGTCGATGCTGCCCGCGCCGGAGCACGCCGGAATCCTGGCGGCCTGCGTCGGGCGACAAGCCCACTTCGCCTGCTCCAGCTATGTGTCGGACGCGGTCCTCGACCAGGTGCCCGCGGCCACCGCGGCCGGGCTCGTCGTGCTCACCGAGGCCGGGCTCGACCCCGGCATCGACCACCTCTTCGCCCACTGCCTGATCGGCCGCGCCCGGGAGGCCGTCGGCGACGACACCGGGGCCTCGTACAGCCTCACCTCCTACTGCGGCGGTGTCCCCGCCGTCCCGAACGACTTCAGGTACCGCTTCAGCTGGGCGCCCGCCGGAGTCCTCAACGCCCTGCGCTCGCCGGCCCGTTACCTCGACGAAGGTGCCGAGACCGTGGCGGAGCGGCCGTGGGAGGCGACGCGTCGGCACATCGTCGACGGGGAGGTGTTCGAGGTCTACCCCAACCGTGACAGCGTCCCGTTCGTCGAGCAGTACGGGATGCCGGCCGCCTGGAAGCCCCTGACCTTCGTGCGCGGCACCCTGCGCCTGGACGGCTGGCTGCGTGCCTGGGACGCCGTGTTCGAGGAGCTGAAGGACGGCGACGACGCCCGGATCGCCGCCCTGGCCGGGGAGTTGGCGGCGGCCCACCCGACCACGGACGCCGACCGTGACCGCGTCGTCCTCGCCGTGTCGCTGGACGTGCACGGCGCCTCGGGGCAGTCGTGGTCCGGCAGCTATCTGCTCGACCTGGTGGGGGACGAGGAGGAGAGCGCGATGGCCCGCTGTGTCTCGCGCCCCCTCGCCCTCGGCGTCCGCCACATCCTGGACGGTTCCCTGCCGGCGGGCCTGAACCGGGCCGCTGAGACGGCGGCCCGCTCGGAGGAGTGGTTGCGTGAACTCGCGCTGGAGGGAGTGGAGTTCACCCTGCGCGTGGACTGCTGACGGGCTCAGGCCTTCGTGAGGGCCTCGTGCACGAGCCGCCTGAAGTCCTGGAACATCGTGTGCGAGGTCTTGGGCCGCACCTGCGTCATGAACTGCACCGTCAGGTCGTGGCGCGGGTCGACCCAGAACGTGGTGGTCGCCGCGCCGGTCCAGCCGTAGGCGCCGAGGACCGACGGGGCCTTCGTGCGGGCCGGGTCGATCACGACGGAGACGCCCAGGCCGAAGCCGATGCCGTCGTTGCCGGGCTCGTCGTGGGCGGGGCAGCTGCCGAAGGAGCGCAGGTCGGCGCCGCCCGGGAGCTGGTTGGACGTCATCAGGTCCACGGTCTCGGGCGCCAGCAGCCGGGTGCCGTCGAGTTCGCCGCGGCGGCGCAGCAGCTCCATGAAGCGATGGATGTCGTGCGCGGAGGCCGCCAGACCGCCGCTGCCGGACAGGAAGCGGGGGCGGCCGCGCAGCGGGAGGCCGGGGATCGGCTCGATGCCGCCGGCCTCGGTCTCGCCGTACAACTCGGCGAGCCGGACCGCCTGTTCGTCGCTCACCTGGAACCCGGCGTCGGTCATCCCGAGCGGGCCGCAGATCCGCTCGGCGAAGAACTCGTCGAGCGGCTGCCCGGACACCACCTCGATGACCCGGCCCAGGACGTTGGTGGCCACCGAGTAGTTCCACTGTGTGCCCGGCTCGTACTGGAGCGGCAGGCTCGCGTACACGTCGACCGTGCCGGCCAGGTCGGAGCCCGGCAGCACCGCCGAATCCAGGTTGGCGTCGCGGTACAGGGCGTCGACGGGGTGCGCGCGGTAGAAGGCGAAGGTCAGCCCCGCGGTGTGGGTCATCAGATGCCGGACGGTTATCGGCCCGTCGGCGGGGCGCGTCACCAGGTCGGCGCCGGATCCGCCGACATACACCCGGGGCTCGGCGAAGCCCGGCAGGTGACGGCCGACCGGGTCGTCGAGGGTCAGCTTGCCCTCCTCGACCAGCAGCAGCGCGGCGACCGAGGTGACCGGCTTGGTCATGGAGTAGATCCGCCACAGCGTGTCGGCCTCGACGGGCAGTCCGGCCGCGCGGTCCCGGTGGCCGTGCGTGGTGAGGTGGGCGACGCGTCCACCGCGGGCGATGGCCACCAGGTAGCCGGGCAGCCGCCCCTCGTCGACGTAGTGGGCGAAGTACTGGTCGAGGCGGTCCAGCGCCTTCGCGTCCAGCCCGACCTCACCCGGGTCGACCTCTTGTGTCAGCAGTGCCATCGCTCTCCTCCGAATGCGTACGCCGAGGGTGCGCTCCGGCATACCCCGCAGGAACGGCCTCTGATCTCATCGTCGCGCAGGAACACGTGTACGGTCCTTCGAATGGCCATGATCGTTCAGGGTTGCGTCCTGCCGCCCCGGCAGCGCACGGCCCGCCGCCGCCCCGGCCAGCGCGAGGGCCGCCAGTACGGCCAGCGGCAGCCCAGGGCCACCGCCGGTTTCCAGGAGTGCGGTCGCGGCGGCCACGCCCAGCACCGGTCCGACGTTCATCGCGGTCTGCTGGAGCCCGCCCGCCACCCCGGCCGACTCGACGGCGGCCTCCCGTACGACCACATGCGTCGCCGCCACCATCACCGTGCCGAACCCGGCCCCCACCAGCGCGAACGCCGTGCACAGGAGCGGGACGGACGACGTGCGGGACAGCGTGAGGATGCCGAGCGCGAGGAGTGTCATCGCCGCCACCGTCGTACGCCGGGCACCGACCCGGCGCAGCAGCACCGCGCAGGTCGGTGCCGCCGCCACCATCAGCGCGGCCAGCGGCAGGCTGACCAGAGCACTGCGGAACGGGTCCAGACCGAGGGTGTCCTGCAACAGGAACGTGCCGGTGAACAGCGCGCCCGACAGCGCCGCCGACGCGGCCACCAGCATGCCGAGCGCCGAGCCGACGGCAGCGGATCCGATCACGCCCGGCGGCAGCAGCGGGCTCGCGGTGCGGCGCTCGTGCCGGACGAAGGCGGCGCCGGTGACCGTGGCCGTCGCGGCGGTCCAGCCCCAGCCCGGCAGCACCACGAGGGCGTGCACCAGGCAGGCCAGGGTGATCGCGAGCAGGAGCGCTCCGGGCAGGTCGAGGGGGACGGGTGAGGCCGGGCGCGGGGGCCGTACGGTGAGGGCCAGCGCGCCGAGGACGAGCGCGGGGACGACGTTCAGCAGGAACACCACCCGCCAGCCCGGCCCCGCCACCAGCGCACCGCCGAGCACCGGTCCGACAGCGGCCGACACGCCGATCGCCGCCGTCCGTATCGCGATCGGCGTCCGCAGCCGGTCGGGCGGGAACGCGGCCCGCAGCATCCCGAGCGTCGCCGGTTGCAGCAGCGCCCCGAACACCCCCTGCACCACCCTGAGCCCGATCACCCAGCCGACACCGGGCGCCAGGGCGATCCCCGCCGACACGGCTCCGAAGCCGAGCATGCCGATGCCGAAGAGACGGTGGTGGCCGTGCCGGTCGCCGAGCCGTCCGGCGAACACCAACAGGCTCGCCACCGCGATGAGATAACCGGTGCTGGTCCACTGGACCTGGGCGAAGGAGGCGCCGAGGTCGCGTTGCACGCTGGGCTGGGCGATGGTCAGCACGGTGCCGTCGAGCGCGACGATCACCGCTCCGACGACGCTGCTCACGAGGGTGAGACGCGGGTTCACTCGCCCTCCCGACCGAGGTGGGCGTCCAGGACCGAACGCAGCACAGGCGCGAAGTCATCGGTGCCCGTGGCGAGTTGGGGCGGGTGTACCTGGAGTTCGCACTGGGCAACCGCGGGATGTATGAGCTCCCACAGCCCGCCCGCGACCAGACGCGCGTCGGCGTCCGGGCGTACCCGGCCCACCAGTTCCACCAGACGGCCGAAGAGCGGAAGGCTGGTGTCCCGCAACCCCAAGTGGCCGCTCTCCAACAGGTCATGACGGAACATCAGCTCATACATCCCGCGGTTGCCCAGTGCGAACTCCAGGTACACCCGCCCCAACTCGGCGAGCTGCGCCCGCGGACGCGCGTCGCCGACCAGCGCCGCCCGCGCCCCCAGATCGTCGAAGCCACGGCGTGCGATGGCCGAGAGAAGCTCCAGGTGAGTGGGGAAGTAGCGGCGCGGCGCGCCGTGCGAGACGCCGGCCCGGCGGGCGATCTCGCGCAGGGTGAGCGCCTGGACGCCCTCCCGCGCCACGAGATCGACGCCGACGTCGACCAGCCGGGTGCGCAGTCCCGGGTCGGATTCCCTCGATGCATGCATAGACACTGTCTACCAGAATGAAGTAGACACTGTCTACGAGGAATGCCGGGCACGCTCGCCAGGGTTGATGCAGACATGACTCAGGACGCCACCCACAACGCACTGCTCGCGCTCCTCGCCCAGAGCCACGGCGGGGTGCTGGTCACCCTGAAGCGCGACGGCCGGCCGCAGCTGTCGAACGTCAGCCACGCCTACTACCCCGACGAGCGGATCATCCGCGTCTCGATCACGGACGACCGCGCCAAGACCCGCAATCTGCGCCGCGACCCGAGGGCGTCGTACCACGTCACGACCCCCGACCGCTGGGCCTATGCGGTCGCCGAGGGCACGGCCGACCTGTCGCCGGTCGCACGGGATCCGTACGACGCCACGGTCGAGGAACTCGTCCGCCTCTACCGGGACGTCCAGGGCGAGCACCCCGACTGGGACGACTACCGGGCCGCGATGGTCCGCGACGGGCGGCTGGTGCTGCGGCTGCGGGTGGAGCGGGCGTACGGCATCCCGAAGAGCGCCGACCGGGGGTGAGCCTTGGTGTGCGACGAGGGCCTAGGGCGCGGGTCGCAGGGCTCATGACCGATGGTCACGGCGGACGCGGGCTGCCTAGGCTGCCGAGTGGATCAACGCCGATCAGGACGCCACACGGAGGGTCACCATGCCGGTCACCGGCCGCAGTCACATCCGTATAGCCCGCCCGTCCCGCGACCTTGCCGCGGCGGAGCGCTTCTGGGCCGAGGGCCTCGGACTCGCCGTCGTATGGCGGGCGGTGGGCGGTCCGGAACCCGGCGAGCACGACCTGCTGATGCTCGGGTGGCCCGACGCCGACTGGCACCTGGAACTGGTCAACGAACCCGCCCACCC
>NZ_RDBN01000168.1 GCF_008042075.1 Streptomyces sp. UW30
GAACCTAGCCAGCGTCCTCGCCGACAAAGGCCAGCTCGAAACAGCCCAACGCGAGTACGAAGCAGTCCTGTCCCTACGCCAGCGCATCCTCGGCAACGAACACCCCSAYACCCTCACCACACGACAGAACCTAGCCAGCGTCCTCGCCGACAAAGGCCAGCTCGAAACAGCCCAACGCGAGTACGAAGCAGTCCTGTCCCTACGCCAGCGCATCCTCGGCAACGAACACCCCCATACCCTCACCACACGCTATGAGCTCGCGCTACGGCTGGGAATGGCAGGCCAGGTCGCCAAAGCCATCACCGACTTGGCGGAGATCCTTACCGACCAGACAAGGGTGCTAGGACCCGACCACCCCGATACCCTCGCCACCCGCCAGGAGCTCACGCACTGGCTGCGGGTGGCAGGCGCGTCCGGTTAATCCTGTGACCTGCTGATACGAACCAGACAGCTCAAACTGCCCCTGTCCGGTCACAGATAGCTGCAACATTCGTGGGTGTTGCAGCCCGTCGGCGAAGCCGACCCCAATGGGTCGCAGGCGACTTCCGCTGTCAAGTCGCGCACTGCTTCGCGCCACTCGGGGCAGACAGTCACGGTCAGCTGCGGTGAATCGAGTGCGAGAGTCAGCCGTGGGTGTAGCGGACCTGCCCAGGTCAGGCCGCTGAGGTGCGACATCATTCTCTGGATTCCCAAGCTCATGGTCACCCATGCGCCRGTGGTTTCGTGACTTGGACTTCTGCTCCGTGATCAAGGTGACGGCTGCGGCTCTTCCTCCAAGAGCGTCAGCAAGCGCCGACCAAGGCTCGAAAGGGCGTACGGCCGGTAGGTACCTCCATAGATCATGCCGTGAAGGGCGCTCTCCACCAAGCCGAGCGAGATGAGCTTCTGAAGGACTGCGTGTCCGCCTACTTCTAGGCCAGGATCAGCCTCGCAAACAGCCCCCAGTGTCATTCCGTATTTCACGCCGTCCTCCGGGCGCTCGGGGGCTGCGGCAACGGCATAGCCGATGAGATGACGTGCATGAACCTAATGTGTGGCGGATCGCCCTCCCGAATGGCTGTTTGAAGCAGTTCCCAAATGTCGAGGCGCGCCGGCGCCGGGTCTGCCACCGCCGCTGCCAGGGCACGAGCAAGCGCCCGTCGCTTCTGGCTAAGTGAAATGTCCTGCGCCGCGCCGACTACTCTCCCAGCGAACTCAAGCAGTCGGTCGTCGGAGAGAAGCCGATCCTGCAGTTCGTCTGGATCGATCCGCAGCACACGGGTAACTTCACGTACCAGCTCAGCACTTCGATCGGCGCGATTCGACGCGATCCGGTCGGCGACCATGTCAAAGCTCGTGACCAAAGCTGGCCCAACGGCGGCTCCGATCAGCGCCCCTTCGGGCCCGCCGATCATGGCTCCAGTTGCCGTTCCAGCTGTGGCAGCGGCTATCTGCTTCAAGCCATCAACTACCTGGTCCTCGGTCCGCTTGTTCACAGACTGACTGTATGCACTCGTTGCCACTGCTCGCGAGGCATTCATATGTTCCCCCGACGTGGCCGCCCCGGCAGTGCACAACAAATTTGTTGTGGCTGGCAGGTCGGTGCACCACTGGCGCACCAGAACGAGCGGGGAGTGGCGGGGAACCACGGTGATAGGCCGACGAGCCCGGAAGGATCACCAGACAGCGTTCGCCGAGGTCAGTGCCCGAACCAGATCCAAATGCCCGCAGCTTCCCAAGCTGAGAGCACGAGTTCGATGTAGCTCCTCGGGCTCCGCGTACTGCATGCACCATGCGAAGCGCCGTCGCGAACGTCGGTGAGATCGTCGGCGAGGCGCCCGGAAAAGCGCTGTGCCAGCAGGTCGCGGCGGTGTGCCTGCGACGTCGTCGGTGCCGCGGGCACGAGCCTCGAGTGTGCGAGGGGCGATCTGGTCAGCGGACAGGCCGAGCAGGGTTCTTCCACTTCCTGATGTTCCGCTCGATGGCGCGCTGACGCTGTCCGGCCCTCGTACCCCTCGGGTCGGACTCGGCAGTGAGCAGGTCGACAGTCTCGGCGGCGAGACGGTCGACGGCCTGCGTTCGGCGTGACGCCTTCGACCAGCCGGCGCACATCGTCAGACAGGTCGCCGAGCTCGTCGATGACGGCCTGAGGCGCGCGGCGTACGGCTGGTACGGCTGCTAGCTTGCGCTCGATCGACCCCAGAGCGTCGAGGCCATCGGCGAGTTGGCGGGCAATGATGCTCAACAGGCGATCCTCGGCCTGCGCGTATAGATCGCGGCTGCGCTCGGCCAGGGCTCAACCATGCCTGGGTGGATCGGCACGTCGACCTCCCAAGCAACGAGCAAACTGATGATCTGTGAGTGCGGGAGCCCTACTCTGTGAAGAGCGGAAGGGCAGCTGACGACCTTGCTGAAGGTGCCGACGGGCAGCCCTCTCGCAGAGTTCTTCTGCACCAGCCACGAGGGAAAGTCACCACACGGGCTCGCTCGCATCTATATCCCGCGAGGCATGGCACCAACCGGAGTGCTGGACGACGAGTCCTCGTGGCGGGAGGCGGCCGCGCGATTTGCCGTTCTGAGCTCGCCGCCGGCAACTGTCCGGGAGACGGTCTGCGCCCGCCCGCCGACACCGGACGAAGCGGCTGCCCTCCGGGTCCGCTC
>NZ_RDBN01000169.1 GCF_008042075.1 Streptomyces sp. UW30
CGCTCYCGGACCGGGCAGGTGTCGGCCACGGGCCGGTCCCGGGTCGGGCAGGGGCCCTCGAACGGGCGGTCCGAGAGCGGGCGGTCCGAGAGCGGGCGGTCCGAGAGCGGGCGGGCGTACGCGACCGGCCGGTCTCAGGTCGGGCAGGGTTCCTCGACGGGGCGGTTCCAGGCCGGGGAGGCGTCCACGGCGGCACGGTCAGGGCGCGGGCCGGCGTCCGCCGTCACCTGGTCGCCCGGGCGGACCGCCGTGACGGCAGTGCTGGCGGCGGTGTTCTGCGCCGTGGCGTTCGCCGTGCTGGCCACGCTGTCCGGCGGGCCGCTGGGGCTGGGGGCGCTCGCACGGTTCGGGCCGGTGTGGTGGCAGACCGGGGCGGCGACGCTCGGGTGGGTCGCGCTGGTGGCCGTGCCGGTGGCGGTGCTGGTGCGGGGCTGGCGGTGCTGGTTGGAGCAGCGGCGCGCGGAGCCGGTGGGTGACACGCAGGGTGCCCGGATCGGCAGGCCTCGGGTGGAGGCGCCGGGGGAGGCGGAGTCCGCCGAGCAGGCTGCGTCGGCGGAATCGGCAGGGTCAGGGGCGGGTGAAGGGGGGCCGTCGGAATCGGGGACGAGGCCCCCGGCCCACGGCCAGGAGACGGCGTCCAAGGCGCCGGCGCCCGATCAGGCCACCGCGGACCAGGCCGACGAGAAGAGCTCTCCGGCCGCGGTGTACGGCGAGGGCGCTCGCTACGAACCCTTCGCCCAGGGCGTCCCGTACGCGACGTACGACCACGACACGACCTTCGAGCCGGACGACTTCCCGCCCTCCGGGCGACTCTCGCAGCCCCCGCCGCCCCCAGACGACGGCGGCGGTGAGCGGCCTGGTCACGGCATCCCTCGCCATCGCGGTGGTCGCGGCCGGGTTCGCGGCGCAGGTGGTCTACAGCGACTACTACACC
>NZ_RDBN01000170.1 GCF_008042075.1 Streptomyces sp. UW30
CGGACGGCGACTTCGTCCAGGCGGTCCTGACGGCCGTGAACATGGGCCGCGACGCCGACACGACCCTGACGGCCGTGAACATGGGCCGCGACGCCGACACGACGGCCGCGGTGGCGGGGGCACTGGCCGGCGCGACCCAGGGCGAGCCGGCGATCCCGACGGAGTGGGCGGCGGCGATCGGGCCGGCTCGCGGGAGCTGCCTGCCGTCCATGGCCGGGCATCATGTGCTGGACGTGGCGGAGTTGCTGGTACAGGGGGAGGACAGGAAGTGGGTGTCGGGAGGACTCACAGCATCTGAGGCACCGACGCCACACGCGGGAGTCCGACGATGAGCCCGCCCACCCCCTGGGACGAGGGCACCCCGACGACACTCCCCGAAGCTGCGGCCGCCGACGGCGAGCACGCCCCACTGGGGCCACTCGCACCCGAAGACGAGAGCCACACGGGCGGTGCCGGTGGGAACCACCGGTCCGAAGGCGAAGCCGAGGCCGACAAGGCGCTCCCCCCGGAGGGCAGCCGCACCCTCGGCCTCCTCCTCGGCCTGGCCGCAGGCGACGCCGCCGGCTGGCCGGCCGCCCGCCACCGAGCCGCCGCTGAAGGAGCTGGGTGCGGACCCGGTCAGCGGCAAGCCGGTCGTGGTCAAGGACGGTCGCTTCGGGCCGTACGTGACGGACGGCGACGACGTCCAGGCGGTCCTGACGGCCGTGAACATGGGCCGCGACGCCGACACGACGGCCGCGGTGGCGGGGGCACTGGCCGGCGCGACCCAGGGCGAGCCGGCGATCCCGACGGAGTGGGCGGCGGCGATCGGGCCGGCTCGCGGGAGCTGCCTGCCGTCCATGGCCGGGCATCATGTGCTGGACGTGGCGGAGTTGCTGGTACAGGGGGAGGACAGGAAGTGGGTGTCGGGAGGACTCACAGCATCTGAG
>NZ_RDBN01000171.1 GCF_008042075.1 Streptomyces sp. UW30
ACGGGCGTGAAGGAACGAGTTACCCCACGCTGGTCATCACCTCTGCGCTCCGGCTCACTGCCACTGGCACCGGCGCACGAGCACGTTCAAGGGTGCATGCGGTAAACCGGCCATACTTGGTGCTTTCGCGATCGCCTTTGTACCTCCACACGCCCCCTCTCGATCGCTTGTCCCGTGTGGCGGGCCTGCGTCTACTGGGAGTCGTCCGCGCAGCTCCATGGCCCTGCAAACACCGTTGCTCTGATGCATCACCTCTGCGCTCCGGCTCACTGCCACTGGCACCGGCGCACGAGCACGTTCAAGGGTGCATGCGGTAAACCGGCCATACTTGGTGCTTTCGCGATCGCCTTTGTACCTCCACACGCCCCCTCTCGATCGCTTGTCCCGTGTGGCGGGCCTGCGTCTACTGGGAGTCGTCCGCGCAGCTCCATGGCCCTGCAAACACCGTTGCTCTGATGACGTGGACCTCGTGGGAGCCGCCATGGCCACACGCTCAGCTGTCAGTCTCCCCTCTCGGCGCGTTCTTCACCCGCCGGCGTGAGAAAGCCGTCCGACCTCGCCCGATGCTGTGTGTCYTCGGCCGCCGCACCGTCGACGGCAGTGGAGACGGATCCCCGATCTCGTACCTGGCGGCAGCGCTGGAGCGCCACGATTCCCTTGGTCCGGCCAGCTGAACGGACGTTGCCCAAGGGCGCCTCCTGATCCGGTGACCGTCCGCTGGACGGTCAAAAGCGTTCAGGACTCGATCAACGGTGCCCACTTCCGATGCGGACCCAACTGCGATGTGATTGAAGGGAGTACGGCCGAAGACAGCGCGTCCAGATCGCGCCATCACGGAAGGGGGAGACTGACAGCTGAGCGTGTGGCCATGGCGGCTCCCACGAGGTCCACGTCATCAGAGCAACGGTGTTTGCAGGGCCATGGAGC
>NZ_RDBN01000172.1 GCF_008042075.1 Streptomyces sp. UW30
GCCGTTCCACGGTCCGGACGGTGCAGGCCGAACCGCCCACCTGGAAGGCATAGTTGAACATCGCGAACATCGGCTCGCTACGGCGGCCGTCGGCGCGGCGGCAGCCGGGGACGTCGACCATGAGGTCGCGGGGTATCGAGACGGCGGTGGCGCTGCGGCGGCCGGAGGACAGGTGCAGCAGGATGGTGGTGTCGGAGGCCGTTCCACGGTCCGGACGGTGCAGGCCGAACCGCCCACCTGGAAGGCATAGTTGAACATCGCGAACATCGGCTCGCTACGGCGGCCGTCGGCGCGGCGGCAGCCGGGGACGTCGACCATGAGGTCGCGGGGTATCGAGACGGCGGTGGCGCTGCGGCGGCCGGAGGACAGGTGCAGCAGGATGGTGGTGTCGGAGCGCTCGGTGCCGGAGTCCTTGCCGTAGCGGCGGTTCTTGCTTCCGGCGCGGGAGTCCGACCCGATGACGAGGATGTTCTGGGCGCCGCGCACCAGCGAGGTGGGGCGCTCCTTCTCATACCGGGCGAGCTCCGCGGCGGCGGCCTCGTCCGGGGTGATGTTGGAGTCGAGCTTGGCGTACACGCCCCAGGCGACTCCCCCCGCGACGACGACCACGAGCCCGACCCCGATGGCCCCACGCCGAACCCAACGCCGCACGGGCCCCTTCCTGCCGGCCGACGCCCCCCGGTGCGCATCTGCGGTGTCGGTCACGGCTGGGTCGGCGGTGCTGTGCCGGCACGTCGACTCGCTGAGCGAGGAGGCGTTGGACAAGCGGATCGAGGCGGAGCGGGTGACGGCGACGGCGAGGTAGCCCTCGCCCGCCCCTGCCGTTCCACGGTCCGGACGGTGCAGGCCGAACCGCCCACCTGGAAGGCATAGTTGAACATCGCGAACATCGATGTTCTGGGCCGGCCGTCGGCGCGGCGGC
>NZ_RDBN01000173.1 GCF_008042075.1 Streptomyces sp. UW30
CATAGGGCCGGGAGGGCATAGGGCCGGGAGGGAGGGAACAAGGGAGCGGTCAGCGAGGCGGTTGGGTTCCCGGATACAGCTCGATGCGCAGGCTGTCGTCGTCATCGATGACGTAGGTCGGATCGGTGCGATGCCGCCAGCCCAGGGGGAGCAGGTAGTAGCGCTTGCCGCGTTCCACCAGGAGGCGCAGCTGGCTGTACCGGTAGCGGTAGTGCTGGTCCTTGCCCAGGTCCTCCACCAGAGGGCCGGGCGTTCCGGACATGCTGAGCCGTTCGGTGCTGAGGATGACTACGGCGGTACGGCCGACCAGCTGTTCGGCCGTACGCTCGGCGACTCGTCGGCCTTGCTGGCTTGCCGACATGCCCACCGCCCACACCAGCAGGAGCGCCGCCATCGCGATACTCACACCGCGTTGCCAGGCCCTCTGCTCCCCGGGCCGCGTGAGTCCCAGCAGCATGCCGCCGGCCGCGACGAGCGGAGCCGTCCAGCCGTAGGGCTGGATGAACGGCCACAGCCCCATGAGACACATCCCGGCCAGGACGACCAGCAGATGATGGCGGGCGATCGCTCGACCCGTCTGACCCGCACGGCGAACGACCTGATCGGGAAGCCTCAGCGAAGCCAGCAGTTGGGGAATCCGGGGTGCGATCACCGCCAGGGTCATCCCGAGGAGCACGGGCATGGTGATCAACTGCAGGCTCTTCAGCGCGATCTCGGTGAAACTCAGGCCGATCGCGAAGGCTTGCAGACGGAAGTAGCCGTAGAAGGCGCTGATGAACATGGCGCCGGCGTAGAACATCAGCGCCGTGAAGATCGATCCGGCGGCAACGACCGTGTTGATCCACTCTGCTGAGCCGGCACTCGCCGGTTCAGGGCTCGGGGCGTTGCGCGTGGGACGGGCCCGGTGTGCTGGGTCCGCCCGGAGACGTCGCCGGTGAGCCCGCAGTCGCGCACGCTGGGCTGATGCGGGTGGCTGGCTCGTGGCCGACGGCGTTCCTGTGCCGGTCTGAGCGGGGCGACGGCGGTGCCGGGGCAGTGGAGTGCGCCCGGAAGCAGGGGAGTTGGGCACGGCGTCGCTATGAAGTCGATGGCGGGGACGTCGGGCTCGGCGAGCCCGTACTCGAAGTCGGCGCAGGGGGCGCGGGCGACTCCTCGGCGGGTGGGCTCTCAGCACACTCCGAGTCCGCCTCACATGTCTGTGGTGGCTCGTCGATGGGCGATTCCTCCGGGCAGTCAGCACCTTCTCCGCACGGTTCGGTGGGCTCTTCGGTGGGTGCGGTACCCGGGTCGTACCCGTCGCCGTGTTCCGCCTCGGCAGGAGGCGGGGCCACCGGCGGCACCGCGGGATCCCCCCTGCTCACACCGCCCGAACCACCTTCCTCGGGCCGATCGTCTGCCCCGCCGCTTCCCTCTTCCGGCCCGCTCGATTCCGAGGATCCCGATGGCACGGAGCTCACCGAGGAACCGGAACTGACGTGAGTCGTCGGCCCGTGCGGCTGAGGTTGGGGCTCGGACCGCGTACAGCCGATGATGGCGAGAGTAATCAGAACGAACGACCCTGCCGCGGACGTCGTGCGCTGACCGTGTAAGCCCATGGTCTCCCCCGAAGTGGACGTCAATGGTAGGGGAGTTGCCGGGGGCCGGACCAGCACCTAATCAGCCGTGAAGCCGCCGTCTTCGGCGACGAGGGCGTGCAGCACATCGTCGCCCGAGATCTGCGGGAGCTGGTCCGGCGCCAACGCGCGGCGTCAGGAGATGCGGATGTCCGACCAGTTCGTGGACTTGCCGACCTGCGACCTGTTGGCGAAACCGCCCTGCCCGTTGCCCCGGTTCAGCCAGGCGCGGCCGTCCTTGTCGAGCGAGACCAGGTCGGCCCGGCCGTCCCCGGACAGGTCGAGCCCGCCGACCACGTCCTTGTAGGAGGTGCCCCAGTCCTTGAAGACCAGCGCCCGGGGCTTGAAGGTGCCGGCGCCGGTCCCGTTGAACCGCCACAGCTCGTTCGACGAGTCGATGGCCAGAAGGTCGTTCTTGCCGTCGCCGTTGAGGTCCCCGGCGGCGATCAGCTTCTTGTAGCCGCCGAAGCCGGACCCGGCGTCCGTACGGGCCTTGAAGCCGCCCGTGCCGTTGTTCGCGTACACGTACAGCTTCCCGGTCGACGCGGACCGGGTCAGCAGGTCGGCCCGGCCGTCGCCCGTCACATCGCCGGGGGAGAGGACCGCGTTGTACCCGCTCCAGTCCGAGGAGACCTTGACGTGGAACGACAGCTGGTCGGGCAGCCCGCCACACATCGTCGGGTAGACATCGGCCGCGCCCCTCGGGGTACGGACGAACACGTCGTTGCAGCCGTCGGAGTCCAGGTCGCCGAAGGGCAGCACCTGCGTGCCCGTCGGCCAGCTGCTCGCGCGCTGCCCCGCGGACAGCTTCGTCGCGTCGCCCGCGTACACCTTCAGCCCGGTGGTGCTGCCCTGGCCGAACAGGTCGGCCTTGCCGTCGTCCGTGTGGTCACGCCACTTGGGCAGGGCTCGGCTGGTGGTGGTGGCCTGGTAGACGCCGTACAGGACGACGCTGTTCGTCTCGGTCCGCTTGTACTCGTCCCACAGCACGACGGGGCGGCCGAGCTCGTCGGCGGTCACCTGGGGCGCCCCGGTGAACTGCGCGCTCGTCGCGCTCAGTCGCCGCGCGGTGGACCAGGTGCCCCCCTTGAAGACCGAGGCCATCGTGTACTCCTCGTACGAGTAGCCCTCCCGCCACGTCACCGTGACCGTGCCGCCCGAGGTGGCGACGGCGCCGACCGCGCGCACCTTCTTGTGCGTGGAGAAGCCCTGCGTGTACGGCTGCCAGGCACCGGTGGCCGCCGAGCGCACCCCGTACCAGGCGCCGGTCGAGTAGCCGGGCCCGCCGGCGACGAAGAGGTCGCCGCCCGGCAGGTACACCGGCGCCGCCATCACGGACGTGCTGCCGTAGTTGGCGGCCGACCGCGGGGCGCTCCACTGCGTGGCACCGGCGGAGCGGCGCGTGTGCATGAGGTGCGCGATGTTGTCGTAGAAGACGTCGAAGCCACCCTGCGGATTGGCGAACGCCTTCGGGCGCGCCAGATCCACGCCCGGGACCGGGAAATCCTGGACCACGCTCCAGGCGGCCGAGCCGGGGGTCTTCTCCAGGGCGACGACGGCCTTGCTCGACTGCCACTGCCACACCAGCAGGGCCGTGCCGTCCTTGGCGACCGCCAGGTCCATGCTGGAGATGTCCCGGCTGCCGGACGGCGGCTGCTCGTTGAGGTCGGCCGGAGCGGTCCACGCGGCCTGCGGGCCGGCCTTCTCGGCAGCCTTCACCACGCCGGAGACCGTCCACACGGCGACCAGCCGGCCGTCGGGGGCCGCCGCCAGGTGGTGGTAGCCCTTCTCGGGAACCGCGGCGACGTACTCGGGCTCGGAGAAGGCGGTCGCGCCGGGGGTGAGGGTGGCCGTCTTCAGCCAGTAGTTGCTTTGGTCGTCGGCACGCTTGGCGCGCCAGACCAGGCGCACCGAGCCGTCGCCGAGCGCGACCAGCTCGGTGTTGTACCCACCGGCGTCCGGCCAGCTCTGCGGGGCGAGCCAGCTGGTGCTGCCGGCGGGCCGGATCCGAGTGGAACGGGACAGCCCGTCCCCCGTGAGGGAAACGAGGGCACCGTTCCCGGCCGACACCAGGGCGTTCAGCCCGCCCGAGGCGGACGCGGGATTGGGGTTGGCGGCGTGCAGGGCACGCGTACCCCACGGGCCTGGCGCACGCGTTCCGACCGCAGCCTGGGCGGCGCCGGCGGCCTGCGCGGTGCTGTCGGCGGCCGAGGCTGCGGCGGTGGTGTGCGCGGCGGCCGGGGCCGCGGCCGTCAGGGCGAGTACGGGCGTGAGCGCGATGCCGAGCACCGCGCGGGACTGCGAAGTCATGGGAATGCCCCCCCGGGCAGGGCGAATCCGGTGACCCGGATTCGCCGAACTGTTCGATCGAGATGGGCGCAGCGTATATCAGCCAAGATCGTCCTGCGTGGGGGGTTTCCCGGTCCCTGCTGAGAGCAATGCGGCAAGCGCATCGAGCGTGCGACCCGCCCAGCAGGCTCATCCCGTCGCGGACGACGGGCGCGCCCCGAAGTCGGGCGTCCCGGCGCCGGTCCATGGAGTGCTGGGTGTGGGCTTGCGCTGCGTCGATGAGATTCTCGGCGGCAACAGTGACTTCGCGGATCCGGTTCCGGTCGGGCCGTCAGCGGACGTACAAGCCTTCCAAGAGCGCGGTCAGATATCGGCGGGCGGTTTCGACGCGGGCGGCCGGGCTGCCGTGGACGTTCGCGGCGAAGGCGATGCCGCACATGAGCGGGACCAGGTCGTCGGAGGTCAGGTCGGCGCGCACGACCTCGGCATCGTGGGCCCGCTCGAGCAACTGCCCGCCGACCGACCACAGGGTCCGCTTCAGTTCGGTGGTGCGCGGCAGGGCATCCGTGGGCGCGGCGGTGACCGGGGACAGGGAGGCGTCGGTGACCTGCGCTTCGATGGTGCGGGTCAGAAAGTCGGTGAGGGCGCGCTTGGGGTCCTCGTCGGCCAGCGCCTGCTCGCCGTGGGCGGTGAGTGCCTCCAGGCTGGGAGTGGCTACGGTCTCCAAGAGCGCCTCGGCGGTGGGGAAGTGGCGGTACACGGTGCCGACGCCCATCTGGACGCGGCGGGCGATGTCGTTCAGCTGCAGAGGTGTGCCTTCGTCCACGAGTTCGCGCGCCACGGCGACGATCCGTTCCCAGTTGCGGGCGGCGTCCTTGCGCAGGGGTGCGGTCGTCATGGCGGAGAGTCTATCTGGATGGTTCATCCGCATCGCGGGGGCGCGATCCGGATGAACCACAGCTCCATGCTGCCGCGCCTGCTCGGAGGAGCCGAGCCGCCTCGGGGTCACGGCCGATCGACTTGGCCTCCTGTCACCCGGCCGTGAGCGGTGCGAGGCGCTCGCTGAGCTGGCGGACGGCGTCGGCTATGTGGGGATCCGTTGCCGCGCGGAAGGGGGTGACCGGATACGCCTGGGGTCCGATGACGACGCCGGTTCGTCCGGCCAGCGAATCGTCGGTCGCGGCGAAGATCGACGGCTTGGCCGCCACGGACGCCGGGCCCGAGGTCGAGCGTTCGAACTTACGGCGGACCAGCGGCCAGAGCAGCCGCAACCCTGGCGAGACGATCTTCGGGTCGCGCATGGTGCCGTTGGTCATGTCGGTCGCGGCGCCCCCGGGATCCGCCGCGAAGACCGAGACGCCCGTGTCGTCGAGCCGGCCGGCCAGCTCCAGCGTGTAGGCGAGGTTGGCGAGTTTGGCCCGGCCGTACCAGTGGAAGCCGTAATAGCCACCCGGCGGCTCGACAGCGTCGAAGACCCGCTTGGCGACGCCGATCGCGCCCGAGGTGACGTTCACGATCCGGCTCGGCGCACCGGCTCGCAGGGCGGGCAGCAGCAGTTCGGTGAGTAGATACGGCGACAGGTGGTTGACGGCGAACGACGCCTCGATCCCGTCGGCCGAGTCCTGCCGGTCCGGAAACATCGCC
This sequence comes from Streptomyces sp. UW30, assembly GCF_008042075.1. Lineage (GTDB taxonomy): Bacteria > Actinomycetota > Actinomycetes > Streptomycetales > Streptomycetaceae > Streptomyces. The sequence continues at coordinate 5,547 of NZ_RDBN01000173.1, forward strand.
CCGACGTTGTTGACCAGCACGGTCAGCGGACCGTCCGCGGTGATCCGGTTGGCGAGCTCGCGGACGGCATCGAGTGAGGAGAGGTCGGCGGCAAGGAACCGCGCGGAGTGCAACGGTGCCGTGGCGTTGATCCGCTCGACCGCCCGGGCGCCGCGCTCGACGTTCCGCCCCACCACGCTGACCGCGAGGCCCGCCTCGGCCAGCCCCAGGGCGGTCTCCAACCCGATTCCCGCTGTCCCTGCCGTGACCACGGCTGTCTGTTTCATCGCACGATCCGTTCCGCGTATGTGGATGGGTTATCCGGTTGACGTCACGATAACAGATGTGGATGATCTATCCGGTTGGGAGGTGAGGTGAGGTGAGCTGGCGTGGTGGCACGCAGGGGAGGGAGGCCTCGGACGGGGTCGCTGATCGAGGAGCTCACGGAGGAACGGGCCAGGGCCCGGAAGAGCAGGTCTCGCGGCTGGCGATCACCCGGGAGGGAGTTATGCGGGTGCCGGAGGAACCGCAGGCGGCGGATACCGTCTGGTGGGATTGCGGGATTGCGGGATTGCGGGCGCGGCGAGCACGCGGTGGAGCCGAGCCCGGACGCCGTCCTGGCCCCACCGGGCGAAGTACCAGTCGACGATTGGCCAGGCGGGACCGAAGACCGGCGCCGGACAAGGGCGTTCTGCACCCTGGCGGTGTCCTCACCCCACAGCGGTCAGGGTCCGTCCCCATGCCTCGCCACAGGCAAATTGGTCGCCGGCGTCACCGTTCCCGAATGCGCCACCACCACCAGCGTCCCGCCGTCCACTCGCTCACCCAACCCGGGTGGGGAAGAGTGCGACGTTCGAACTCCATGTCGATCTGCTCCACCAGGCGGCCCAAGTCCGCTCGGGCCCCTCTGGGTAGATGCTGCAGGGCCAATTCCAGGTCATCTCGGCCGTCCTCGATCTCGATGCCGGGACTCTCGGCAGGGCCAGTCAGATATCGTCCCGGTTGCCTGAAAGCCCACTCGAAACGGCTGAGAGCATCAGCAACTGCGTCCGGCCACAGATATTCGGCCTCAACACGTCGCACCGCTGCTCGAGTTCGAGCCGTCACACACGGAATTCGACGGACCGGCACGTGCTTGCGCGGCCGCCACCGCTCGGCGCGGAGGGCCTTGGGGCGCCTACGCGGCATCGCCCTTTCGGATCAGAACCATGGCGGCATTCTGACACGACCCGGGTCCTCGGAAATGGGCCAACGGCATCGCTCGCCTGAGACGGCTACAACTCCTCTCTCAATCGCGCCCAGGTATGCGTGTCCAGGCTGTCGTGGGGGCCGATGCGGGAGAGTTCGGCGCCGTCGTGTCCCAGGGCCACGATGACGGGACGGGCTCCGCGGCTGACGTAGGGGGACGTCCAGACAGCGATGAGCCTGCGCTGCTCCGGATTCTCGATCCGGCGGCCACCGATGAGCACGTGACCCACGTCCCGCCCGAGGCGCACTTTGGCGCAACTGATCCAAGGCGCGCCGGTGATGGAGGGCGGAAGGGGGTCCCGCCTGCCTGTCAGGCTGAGGGCGCCGGCGCCGTTGCGAACGTCGAGCACATCGACATGGGCAGGAGGGGCAGGATCATCTTCAGGGCCGATGCCGCCCCCGACGCACCGCCACTGCTCGCCGTACCACTCCAAGAGCGCCAAGTGCTCACGCATCCGAGGTGATTTCGGCCGCCACTCGATCCAGATCGCTCCGACACCGGCAGTGGCGTCGACATCGGCCGACACCACGGTCAGCACGCGCCGCGGCATCCACCAGGGCTGCGGCTCGTCCCTCGACAGCACCCGTCTCACGACGCCCCGTAGAAAGGTCTCCGACCGGGGTCCCGTCCACTGGGCCTCCCCCCATGCCCGCATGTGCCTGCGATACCCCGCGCGCAAGGGCGGCAAGCTCCCAACAGCTGAGGCAACGCCTCACAACCCTCCTTCCAGACCCTCCAGATGGCAGTTCGGCGGCCCTCGTCGACCGGGCAGTCGATCAGTTGTCAGGAGGAGCGGATCAGCCGGGAGGGCGACCCTGTCGTCTGACTGCCCTCGTTCCCCAGGGTCAGGGTCTCGGCGCCGGTCTTCGTCAGGGTGTAGAGGTTGCCTCGCTGGCAGATCACGCCGGCCGACGGATCTGTAGGAGCGCTGCTGACCGCCTCGAAGACCATGGACGTTCCATGCGTCTCCCGCAGACGCAGCGTCTCGGTGCACCCGAGGTCCCGGCCTGTGCCGTCCTCGGTCACGTGGCTGACCTGTCGGCCCACGATCTCGCCCCGGTCCGCCGCGTGGAGGGTCACGGTCACGGCCACCCGGTTCGTGCGCGCGTTGACAATGCCGTCGCCTGATGGGCTGCCGGGGCCTGTGCCCTTCCATGTGCCCACCCAGGACGCGGGCAGGGCATTTTGTGCAGCGGTGGGGGAGGGAGAGACGGAGGCAGTCGGGGTCGTACGATCGTTCCCGCCCGCCCCGTCATCGGTGCTGTCGGTGCCGTCGGGCCAGGCCAGCGCCGTGACGACGGCAGCGGTCACCACCGCGCCCCCGGCCACGGCAGCCCATCAGGCGACGGCATTGTCAACGCGCGCACGAACCGGGTGGCCGTGACCGTGACCCTCCACGCGGCGGACCGGGGCGAGATCGTGGGCCGACAGGTCAGCCACGTGACC
>NZ_RDBN01000174.1 GCF_008042075.1 Streptomyces sp. UW30
GTTTTGTGGGGACGGGGTCTGCGGCGAGTGTGATGTCGGGGCGGGTGGCGTATGCGTTGGGGTTGGAGGGTCCGGCGGTGACGGTGGACACGGCGTGTTCGTCGGCGTTGGTGGCGCTTCATYTGGCGGTGGGTGCGTTGCGGTCGGGTGAGTGTGGGGTGGCGTTGGCGGGTGGGGTGACGGTGATGTCGTCGCCTGCTGCGTTTGTTGAGTTTTCGCGTCAGCGTGGTCTTGCGGTGGAYGGYCGGTGCAAGGCGTTTGGTGAGGGTGCGGATGGGACGGTGTGGGGTGAGGGCGCCGGGATYCTGGTTCTGGAACGGCTCTCGGATGCCCGTCGCAATGGGCATTCGGTGTTGGCGGTGGTGCGGGGGAGTGCGGTCAATCAGGATGGTGCGTCCAATGGGTTGACGGCGCCGAATGGTCCGTCGCAGCAGCGCGTCATCCGCCAGGCATTGAAGACCGCCCGAATCTCCGCTGCCGACGTCGACGTTGTCGAGGCGCATGGCACGGGTACGACGCTCGGCGACCCGATCGAAGCGCAGGCCTTGCTTGCCACCTACGGCCAGGAACGAACCGACGGACCGTTGTGGCTGGGGTCGGTGAAGTCGAACCTCGGGCACACGCAGGCTGCGGCCGGTGTCGCCGGTGTCATCAAGATGGTGCTGGCGATGCAGCGAGAGTCGCTGCCGGCCACGCTCCACGTGGATCGGCCTTCCTCGCACGTGGACTGGGACGCGGGGCAGGTCCGCCTGCTGACGGAGTCGCGGGCGTGGCCGCGTGGCGAGCGGCCGAGGCGGGCGGGTGTCTCGGCGTTCGGGATCAGCGGAACCAACGCCCACGTCATCCTCGAAGAAGCCCCTGAGCCGGAGCAGTCGGAGCTGCCCGCATCCGACTCCTCGCTCCTGCCGGTCCCCTGGGTGCTGTCCGCCCACCGACCCGAGTCGCTGACCCAGCAGGCCGCCCGTCACGCCGCGGCGCTCACCGATGACCACTCGGCACAGGATGTCGGCTACTCGCTGGCCACCACCCGTGCCGACCTGACCCACCGCGCCGTTGCCCTCGGCCCCGACACCCGAACGCTGGCCGCCGCCCTCACCTCTTTCAGCGCCGGGACGCCGACCCCGGACATCGTCAGCGGGGCCGTCACCGAGGGCGGCACGGCGTGGTTGTTCACCGGCCAGGGCAGTCAACGCCCTGGAATGGGAGGGGAGTTGTACGCCCGTTTCCCCGTGTTCGCCAGGACCTTCGACGAGGTGTGCGCGCACCTCGACGGGGAGTTCGACGGCGCCGCCGGCTTCACCACGGGCGTACGGGCCGCGGTCTTCGCGCCGGAGGATTCGACGCAGGCCGCGCTGCTGGACCGTACGGGCTATGCGCAGGCGGCACTCTTCGCCGTACAGGTGTCCCTGGTGGAGCTGCTGCGCTCCTGGGGGACCGAGCCCGACTGCGTCGTCGGCCACTCGGTGGGCGAGTTTGCGGCTGCGTATGCGGCCGGGGTCTTCGAACTCCCGGATGCGGTACGGCTGGTGGCGGCTCGGGCGCGGTTGATGCAGGCCCTTCCCGAGGGCGGCGCGATGGCCGCGATCGAGGCCGCCGAGGAGGAAGTCGCCCCGGTGTTGGACGGGGATGTGGCGATCGCCGCGGTGAACGGGCTGCGGTCCGTCGTGGTGTCGGGCGCCGAAAGCGCCGTCGAGGCCGTCCGCGCCACGTTCCACGACCGTGGCTGCCGTACGAAGCGACTGCGCGTCAGCCACGCCTTCCACTCGCCCCTGATGAAGCCGGTCCTGGACGACTTCGCCTCCGTGGCCGACGGGATCGCCTACCGCACGCCGACCGTGCCCGCCGTCAGCACCGTCACCGGGCAGGCGCTGCGGGACGGTGACTGGACCACCGCGCGCTATTGGACGGACCAGATCGTCAAGCCCGTGCGCTTCCATGACGCGATCACCACCGCCACCGCCGGCCAAGGGGTCAGTCGGCTGTTGGAGATCGGCCCGGATCCGGTCCTCAGCGCTCAGGCGCCGGTCGAGGCCACCGTCGCGGTGAGCGTGTTGCGCCGCGAGCGGGCGGAGGTCGCGGCGCTGCTCACCGCCCTCGCCGAGATCTTCGTCCAAGGCGCGGACGTGGACTGGGGGGCTGTGTTCGCCGGGACCGGCGCGCGCCGGGTGGACCTGCCGACGTACGCCTTCCGGCGCCGGCGTTACTGGCTGCCCGACCGTGCCGGTGAGAACAGTGCGATGAGCTTCCTCGGCATCCCTGAGGCCCCGCGCGAGCCGGCCTCGCCCGCCGGTCCCGAGTCCCTGTCCACCTTCGAACCCGAGCCCTCGTCCCTCTCCGCGCCCGCCGACCGCCTCCGTCTGATGCCCCCGGCCGAGCGCGAGAGCGCCGTCCTCGAGCTCGTTCTCGCCCAGGTGGCCCAGGTCCTCGGGCATACCGACACCGATGAGGTCGGCGGCACGCAGCGGTTCCTCGAACTCGGCTTCACATCCCTGTCGCTCGCCGACCTCGGCAACCGTGTCAGCCGCGCCAGCGGAGTGCGGCTGCCGACCTCCGCCCTCTACGAGCACGCCACAGCACGCGCCCTCGCCGCCCACCTCGTGGATGAACTGGCCGTCGGGCAGGGGCAGTCGGCCGTACCCACCGACTCGGTGACCGCGTTGGTGCGGTACGCCTTCGAGCGGGAGCAGTACGACAAGGGGCTGGACGTGCTGCACCTCGCGGCCGCGATGCGGCCGGGGTTCGGCCTGCCGGACACCTCGTCCGGCCGGGCGGCCGACCCGGACGCGCGGCCCGGCGCGACGGCCTCCGGACCCCGGCCGGTCCGGCTAGCCACCGGCACGGAGGGCGAGGCCCTGCTGTGTCTGCCGTCCCTGGTCGCACCCGCCACCGCGTATCAGTACTCCCGGTTCGCTGCCGCCCTGCACGGCACCCGCGACGTCTGGGTGCTGCCCGCGCCGGGGTACGCGCCCGGCGAGCCCCTGCCCGACAGCCCTGAAGCCGCCGCCGCCCGGCAGGCGCAGGCCGTCCTCGACGCCTTCGGGGACAAGCCGCTCACCCTCGTCGGCTACTCCTCCGGCGGCTGGCAGGCCCACCTCCTGGCCGCCGTACTGGCCGAGGCGGGCGCGGCGCCGCGGGCCGTGGTGCTGCTCGACTCGCCCAAGACGCCCGACGAGAACCTCGCGCTCGCCATGGTCGCCACCTCCTGCCGGCTCATGCGCGACTTCCCCGACGTCCCGGTCGACGCCGACCAGCTCACCGCGACCGCCCACTACGGCCGCCTGTTCGACCGCTGGCGGCCCGCGCCGGCCGCCGACACGCCGAGCACCCTGTTCGTGGCCGCCGCCGAACACGACCCTGCCCTGCTGCTGGGCGCCGACCGGCCGACCTGGCCGCTGCCGCACGAGGCGGTGGAAGTGCCCGGCACCCACGTCAGCCTGCTGGACCGCGACGCCGACACCACGGCTCGCGCCGTCCACGCCTGGCTGCTGGAGCGCTGAACACGCCGAGGGCCGCCACGCGGTGTGCGCGGCGGCCCTCGGCGTTCGACCGGCAGAGCCGGGTGCCCGGTCAGTCGTCGAGCAGGCGGATCGGGTCCTCCTGCTCGTACCAGCCGAGGAACGGCGGGCACAGGCCCCAGCCCAGCAGCCGCTGGAGCTCCTCGGGATATTCACGGACGATCTCCCGCGGCACGGCCAGATACTGGTTCTCCTCCTGGCGCAGATTGCCGCGCACCAGCGCGAGCGTGAGGCCCGTGCGCGCGTCGTCGGCGAGGTTCGCGCCACCGCCGTGGAACAGACCGCCGACCCAGATCAGGCAGGACCCCGGGTCCATCTCCGCCTGCACGGCCTCCTCCGGGCGCGGCGCACGCTCCGCCTCCCACAGGTGGCTGCCCGGGTAGACCATCGTGGCGCCGTTCTCCTCGGTGAACTCGCTCATCGCCAGCATGATCTGCACCCGGTTCGTGGGGCCGGGGCTGGGCAGCAGGTGCGCGATGTCGTCGCGGTGCGGCGGCTGCGCGGTCTCGCCGGGCCAGATCTGGATCACTTGGGTGATGCTGACCTGGACGTTCGGGGCGAGATCGGTGCGCTGCCGGCCGAACCAGTTCGTCGAGGGACGCTCGATCAGGTCCCGGGCTGTGCCCAGATACAGCGGGTCGAGTGCGATCCGCTCCATGTGCCGGGAACGGGCGAACAGTGAGCTGAGCCGCTTGGTGCGCTGGCCGGTGAACGAGCTGTCCCCGTAGCCGACTGCGTCGAGCGCGGGACCGAGGTCGTCCCACAGACCCTTCAGGGTCGTCTCGTCGACGAGGTTCTCGACGATCACACCGCCGTCGCGTTCCAGGACGGCGGTGACGTCGGACACCGGTGCGGTGGCGGGAAGCCGGGTCAGGTCTGCGGGCATGCGAAATCCTGGTTCTGTCGGTTCGGGTCGGCGAAGCGCCTCGGTCTCGGTCGGCGACGCCGTTCGGCCGGCGACGCCGCTCGGTGGGCGTCGGCGCAGCGGTCCGGCGCCCGGCCGGTCACCAGCGCACCGGCAGTTCGGCGAGCCCGTACAGCACGCCGTAGTCCTTGTGGCGCAGGTCCTCGACGGCGCAGTCGAGCCGGATGCCGGGCAGCCGCTCGAAGAGGACGCGGTAGGCCAGTTCCATCTCGATGCGTACGAGATGCTGGCCGAGGCACTTGTGCCGGCCGTGCCCGAAGGCGACGTGGCCTTGCGCCGAGCGGCCCGGGTCGAAGGCGTGCGGGCAGGCGAACCTGCCGTCGTCGAAGTTGGCGGCGGCCACCAGCGGTGCCACGCCCTCGCCCGCCCTGATCAGCTGGCCGCCGATCTCCACGTCCGCCACGGCCACCCGCAACGGCACCAGGTCGGCGACGGAGTAGAACCGCAGCAGTTCGTCCACGATGCCCGGGTCGCCGATCCACTCCGGGTGCGTCATGAGGGGTACCGCGCCCAGGGCGATGTTGTTGGCGGTGGTCTCCTGGCCGGCGATGAGCAGCAGCAGGGCGGCTCCGCCGACCTCCATCGGGGCCAGTTCCCCGGAGGCGATCATCGTGCTGATCATGTCGTCACCGGGCCGGTGCCGCTTGATGGTGACCATCCGGCCCAGATAGCGCAGGAGTTCCGTGGTCGCCTGGTCCCGCTCCTCGTCGGTGGCGGAGAGGGTGACCAGTACCGAGATACGAGACTCGAAGAACGCCCGGTCGACGTGGGGCACGCCCAGCAGCTCGCAGATCACCAGCGACGGAATCGGCACCGCGTAGTCCGCGACCAGGTCGGCCGGACTGCCCTTGGCGACCAGCGACTCCACGCAGTCCTCGACGACCTTCTCGATGCGGGGGCGCAGTTCCTTCATCCGCCGCGCGGTGAAGTCCTGCATGAGGATCTTGCGGTAGCGGTCGTGCTCGGGCGGGTCGAGGGTGGCGAACCAGCCGGGGATCTGGGTCTGCGCGGGCGGCCCGCCCGTACGTCCGGGGGTGGGGAACCCCTCGTTGCGGGAGTCCGAGCTCAGATGCGGGTGGAGCAGGGCCTCCCGCACGTCCTCGAACCGGGTCAGCAGCCAGACCCGCTGGCCGCCCGGCATCATCGACCACGCCAGCCCGTCGCGCCCCCGCAACTCGGCATAGCCGGGCGGGGGGAAGGGCTCGCCGGGCTGGCGGAACGGGAAGTCGACCTGCCGTGCGGCGTCGTCCTTCATGTCTGTCGCTGTCACGTGCCGTCCCCTCTCACCGGGCGGTGCACCGGGACTTCGTGACCCCGATGCGAGACGAAGGATGGGCCGCCCGCGCCGGGCAAATCCCTAGTCCTGGCACGGGATCCGAAGCCCCAGGGGGCGGTTGTGGGGTTGTGCCGGGGGTTGAAGTCTCGGCGGGCGGTTGTGGGGTTGTGCCGGGGTCGAAGTTCCGGCGGGCGGTTGTGGGGTTGTGCCGGGGTCGAAGTTCCGGCGGGCGGTTGTGGGGTTGTGCCGGGGTCGAAGTTCCGGCGGGCGGTTGTGGGGTTGTGCCGGGGTCGAAGTCCCGGCAGGCGGTTGCGATGTTGGGCCGGGACCGAAGCCCCGGCAGGCGAAACGGGGATGTGCCGGGAACGCCGCGCTACCACCGCACCGGCAGCTCCGCAGGTCCGCCGACGAGTCGCCCGGCACTGGTCATGAGCTCCTCGTGCGCGACCGTCGGACGCAGCCCCGGCATGCGCTCGAACAGCGCGGTGAACGCCTCCGCCAGCTCGATACGGGCCAGTGAGGCGCCGAGGCAGTGCCAGATGCCGTGCCCGAACGACAGATGCGGGTTGGGCGCACGGCGCGGGTCGAACTCCCCGGCCTCCTCGAAGACGCGCTCGTCATGGTTGGCCAGCGCGAAGTCCAGCAGCACCAGGTCGCCGGCCCGGATGGTCACCCCGGCGATCTCGATGTCGGCGGCGGCGTAGCGGGGCAGGACGGAGCCGGACTGCTTGCCGTTGCGCAGAATCTCCTCCACCAGCGCGGACATGGCCTCCGGGTCGCCGAGCGCCGTCCGCTGCCGCTCGGGGTGGCGGGTGAGCAGTGCGACGCCGAGGGTGATGAAACTCGCCACGCTCTCCAGGCCCGCCATCAGCAGCGTCGCGGCGAGCGCGGCGGCCTGCTCGGTGGGGACGTCGGCGGCGACGAGCCGGGACAGGACGTCGTCCAGCGGTTCGGCCCGCTTCGCCTCGGCGAGCGCGCCGAACAGGGCGAACAGCGGGCCCGGGCCGGGCGCGGCCTGCCCGTCCTTGCCGACCCGGCCGATGTCGGCGAGCAGTTGCGCGGCGCGTTCGCGCTGCTCGGCGGGCACACCGATCAGCTCGTGCAGGATGCTCAGGGAGTACGGCAGGGCGAACTGCCCGTGCAGATCGGCGGGTTGCTCACGCTCCGCGAAGTCCGCGGCGAGCGCCCGCGCGGCGGCCGCGACGCGGGGCCTCAGCTCCTGCATGCGGCGCGCCGCGAACTGCGGGCCGAGGAGGGCACGCACCTGGCGGTGCATCTCGCGGGCCGTGTCGGCGTCGTCGATGATCAGCATCTCGACGAGCGGGCTGTCGACGTACTTGGGTGCGGTGGCGGGGCTGGGATGGAAACGGCCCAGCCGCTGGTCGTGGAGGAGGGCCTTCGTCTCGGCGTGCCGGGTGACGAGCCAGGCCTCGTCGCCGGCCGGGGTCCGCACGCGGCGGACGGCGGCCTCGTCCCGCAGCGCCCGCAGCGGGCCGGCGGCGAAGACGGGGCGCGAGTCGGTGTCGAGCACAGGTAAGGGGGGTGTGTGCGGCATGGGGCCGAGCCTGGCGCCCCGGGACTGATCAATTCCCGAGAGTTCGGGGCGTCGTCCCGCGATACTGCTCATGTGTGGTGCGCCACACTCAGATGTGAATCCCGCTCATCTTCCACGCCGCGGACCTCCACTGAACCGGACCCAGTTACTCCGGTCCGCCCTCTGACCGGCGGCAGGGCGCCACGGGCCGTCCTGTGTTGGCGATCGTGAATGAGTGAACGGCCCTCCGGTAGGCGTGCGACCGCATCGCGCGCGGGCGATGAACACCCCTGCTCGTGCGTATGATCGGACGAGAAAAGGGTCGTTCGGTTCGTACTTTCCGCCAACTCCTTTGTGTGGCGGGGCAATACAGGAGACGCGGTGGCTTTAACCTCCGGCCTGAAGGCGGAAGACGAGCCTGCGCTCGTCGGTCGAGACCTGGAACTCGCCCTGATCCGTGAGCACTTCCACGGTTCGGGCGACGGACGTGCGGTCCTGCTGCGGGGAGCACCCGGCATCGGCAAGACCCGGCTCATGCACGCGGCGCTCGCCGAACCGGACGCCGACGCCCGTGTCCTCACCGTCAAGTGCCAGGAGAGCGGCGGCGCCGCCTACGAGGCGGTGCGCGGACTGTTCGCACCGCTGGGCCTCACCGACGGCGATCCCGCGCGGCATCCGCTGCTCGCCGGAAGTGCCGCGCTGGCGGGCAGCGCCGCGCTCGCCCTGCCCGCCCTCACCGCGGACGGCGCCTTTGACGGCGAGCCCGCCGACATGTACGGCGTCATGCACGGCCTGTACTGGCTCACCGCCTCGCTCGCCGCCGAGCGGCCCCTGGTCCTCGCGGTCGACGACGTCCAGTGGTGCGACGAGGCGTCGCTGCGCTGGCTGGGCTTCCTGCTGCGGCGGGCCGAGGGCCTGCCGGTCACCCTGCTCCTCACGCTGCGCACCGAGGTCGAGCCCGCGCTGCCCGACGTGCTGGACGAGATGGCCGACGCCGCCTCCTGCCTCACCGTCGACGTGGAGCCGCTCACCGACGACGCCGTACGCGAGATGCTCGCCGCATCCCTCGCCGTCACGCCCGACGCCGCCGTCGTCTCACGCTGCATGGAGCTCACCGGCGGCACCCCGTTCCTGGTCCAGCTCCTCGTCCGCGAGCTGAGGGAACGCGCCCCGGACGCCGGACTCGACGCCGACGCACTCCGCGACGGTCTCGGGCACGGCACCGTGGCCCGCTTCCACCTCGACCGGCTCACCCCCGAACGGCTCGCGGTGGCCAAGGCGCTCGCGGTCCTGGAATCCGACGACATCGAAACCGTCGCCGCCCTCGCCGGCACCACCCCGGGCCCGGCCGCCCGCGCGGTCGACGCCCTGCGCGCCGCCGGCCTGCTGCGCCCCGACTCCCTCGCCTACCGGCACGACCTCATGCGCCAGGCCGTCCTGGACGAGACGCCGGCCGACGAACGCCTCGCGCTGCGCGAGCGCGCCGCACGCCTGCTCAACGACTCCGGGCACCCCAGCGACCAGGTCGCCGTCCAGCTGATGCACCTGCCCGAGGTGCCCGAGCCCTGGATGGTCACCGTCCTGCGGTCCGCCGCACTCGGCGCCGAGCAGCGCGGCGCCCCTGCCACCGCCGGCGAGTACCTCTCCCGCGCCCTGCGGCACGACCTCGACGACATCGAGCTGCTGTCCGCCTCGGCCCGGGTCCTCGCCCACTCCGACCACCCCACCGCGCTCAGCCGGCTGGAACACGCGCTGTCCCTCGCCACCGACCCGCGCCTGCGCTGCCGTCTCGTCCTTCAGTACGTCATCACCTCGCTCGGCGCCCAGAACTCGCTGCGGGCCTTCGAACTGGTCGGCGAGACACTGCCCATGGTCGAGTCCGCACTCGGCGACGCCCCGGACGAACAGGCGCTGCGCACCCTCGTGGAGGCGATGGCGCTGGTCTCCGGGCTCGATGAGGTGTCCACCGTGCGCCGCGTCAGCGAGCGCTTCCGCGACCACACCCTGCCGCCCGGCGAGACCGCCGAGGAGCGCCTGCTGCTCGGCATGCTGTGCGCGCTCGGCACCCTGGAGGGCCGCCCCGCCGCCGAACTGGTCCCGGCCGCCGAGCGGGTCCTGCGGGTCGGGGACGTATTGCTCGGCGGCTGGGGCGCCCTCGGCGCCAGCCTCACCCTCTACCTCGCCGACGAGATCAAGCCCGTCGAGTTCGTGCTCACCACTCTGCTCGAACACGCCCAAAAGCGGGGCCAGGCCTGGAACAGCGCCCTCGYCTCCACCACCCGCGCCCAGGTGCACATGTGGGCCGGCAACATCGCGCAGGCGCTGGCGGACGCACAGCTCGCCTTCGACCTCGTCCACCGCGACCTGCGGGTGAAGAGTGTCGTCGGACCGCACTGCACCCTCGCGGACGTCCTGGTCCTGCGGGGCGACGCCCAACGCGCCGAAGAGCTCCTCGATCTGGTGCGCCGGCCCCGCCTGGACCAGTTCGCACTGGAGTCGCACACCTACATGATGAGCCGGGCCCGGACGCGTGCCGCGCTCGGCGACCCGGAGGGCGCCCTCGGCCATCTCATACGGTGCGGTGACAGCCTCGCCGAGGCAGGCATCGGCAACCCCGTCCTGGCCCCCTGGTGGTACGACGCCGCGCAACTGCTCGCCGACCTTGGCCGGCACGGGGAGGGACGGGACGTCGTCGAACGCGTGGCGCCGTCCGTCGGGCGCTGGGGCACGCCCCGCGCCCAGGGCATGCTCGCCGTCGCCCGCGGTGTCCTCACCCCCGGCGACACCGGCATCGACGAACTGACCGAGGCCGCCCGTCTCCTCGACGGCAGCCCGGGCCGCCTGGAGCACGCACGTGCCGAGTATCTGCTGGGCCGGCGGCTGTTGGAGCGCGGCGACCTCGAGGGTGCGCGCGAACGGCTGCGGCGGGCCATCGACATCGCCGTACTGTGCGGGGACCGGCAGCTCCTCGACCAGGCCGTGCCCGCCCTCGGGGCGGCCGGCGGACGGCTGCGGCACGGCACCGAGTCACCGACCGACGCACTGAGCGGAAGCGAACGGCAGGTCGCCGACCGGGCCGCCGCCGGAGCCACCAACCGGGAGATCGCCGAGGCTCTGTTCCTCACCATGCGCACGGTGGAGTTCCACCTCACGAGCGTGTACCGCAAGCTCGGCATCCGAGGCCGGGGCGAACTCGCGGCCGTCCTCGCCGCCGAGCGCAGACCCGTCGGCTGAGGGCGCGGCCGCCAGCAACGAAGTTTAGGGTTTTGCAGGTGGCGCGCCGCGTTCAATGGGCGGCGACGGCGGGCCGGTTGCCGCTGTCGTACCGACGAAACCTCTGGAAAGGGACGCCCATGTCGCGTATCGCCGACGACGCCACCACGGCGTGGATCCGCCGCTACCATCCCTGTGCCGGCAGCGCCGTACGGCTGGTCTGCTTTCCGCACGCGGGTGGTTCGGCCAGCTTCTTCCACCCGGTGTCGGTGCGCTTCTCGCCGGACGTCGACGTGGTCGCGCTGCAGTACCCGGGACGCCAGGACCGGCGCACCGAGAGTTGCGTCGAGGACATCGGCAAGCTCGCGGACCTGCTGTGCGAGGAGATCCGTGAGCTGAGCGAGAAGCCCACCGTGTTCTTCGGCCACAGCATGGGCGCCGTCCTGGCCTTCGAGACGGCGCTGCGGCTGGAGGAGCTCAGCGCCAATCCGCCGCGCGCCGTCATCGCCTCGGGCCGGCGCGCCCCGTCCTCCCACCGGGACGAGCGGGTGCACCAGCAGGACGACGCGGGGGTGATCACGGAGCTGCGGCTGCTCAACGGCACCGACGCGGCCGTGTTCGGCAACGACGAGCTGCTGCGGATGGCGCTGCCCGCGATCCGGGGCGACTACCGCGCCATCGAGACCTACACCTGCCCGCCCGGACGCCGGATGCGCGGCGCGCTGACCGTCCTGACGGGCGACGCCGACCCGCGCACGACCCTGGCGGAGGCGGAGTCCTGGCGCGACCACACCGAGGGCGCCTTCCGTATGCGGGTCTTCGCCGGCGGCCACTTCTTCCTCACCGGCCACCTGAACGAGGTGTACGCCGAGATTCTGACGGAGCTCGAAACCGCCCGCACGGCTGGGCCCTGAAACCCCCGAAGGCCCCGCCGGGGGGAGACGGCGGGGCCTTCGGGGGTTGGGAAAGGTCGCGGTCAGTCGGACACGAACTCCGGGCGCACCCGCGGCGGCCACTGACCGACGGCGAAGACACCGAGGGAATAGCTCTTCGATATCAGCGCCGGCCGGTTGGTCACCTTCATCTTCCGCAACAGCGAGGAGACGTGATACTCCACTCCGCCGCGGCTGAGGAAGAGTTTCGTGGCGAGCTGCACCGTCGACTCGCCCGATGCCACTCCCTCCAGTATGCGGGCATGCATCGGGCTGAACAGTTTGCGCCGGGCGTTGGCGATCTGCGGACCGGTCTCGGACTGCTCCGGGTCGACCAGCACCAGAATTCGGTCCACCCGGCCGATACCGCTCCGCACGGCGATTCCGGTCATCTCGCCCCGGAATACGGCGTCCTTCGCACCCAGCGCGACCAAGTGGTCGGCGAACCGGGGACTTTGACCGTCCGCCAGACGGATCAACTCGTTCTTCAGCTTGCCCTGCACACTGGGATGCAGGAGTTCACAGAAGTCCCTTCCCGTTCCTTGCCCGGGGGTCCAGTCGAATTGGTGGGCGAAGGATCGGTTCGCCTCCATTATCCGGAATTCCAGATCGAGGTTGGCGATGCAAACGAGGGACTGCTCGAAAAGCGCCAAATAATTGTCGCGATACGGTTCCGGAGACCAGTTCCGCGGTGCGTCGGGCAGGATCTCTGCGGAGTCTAGGCCGGCGTTTTTCATGGGGGGTGGGCCACTCTCTCTCAGCGCTCATGACCAGTGGTGCATCCCGCAGCGGGGAGTGTTCCTTCACCCATGACATTGCCATCGAATGAAAATACATGTCAAGGCATACAGGGTTCACCGGGCCCAATTCAAGCCTAAGACTGCGGTGCCCGCCGGCGGGGGTTCGGTGCGCATTGCGGTCCCGTATGCGGACGTCTTTTGAGTACCGTTCGGTAACCTGCGAACGCAACGCTCAAGTAACGCTCAAGTAAGGACTTGTGCACGTCAGCGCGATTGTCCGGACATGCATCCTGTCGTCTGAGTTGCGGTAGCGAAGCTGGTGGAAAACCGGCGGCTCTGCGTTCCGTGGATGCCATGAACACAATGAACAAAACTCCGCGCAGGTCGGTGGTATAGATCAAAGCCGTGCCGGGCAGGCTAGCGGGTTTCGTCCATTCCCATGGCGTGGGCCAGTTGTTCCCGGCCGGTAATGCAGAATTTGCGGTACGAGCTCGTGAGGTGTCTTTCCACGGCCCGCACACTCGTATCGAGTTCCTTCGCGATCTCCCTATTGCTCAGACCGCGTACCGCACGTTCCGCCACCCTCGTCTCGGCCGGGGTGAGCCCGGCCGCGAGCGCTTGGGCAGGGCGAACGCTGCCGGGTTCGGCGTCGGACGGCGCGTTGAGCAATTCGTCGGCCAGTCCGCGGCCGCGCCGGAAGAGCCGGTCGCCCTGCGGAGCCGACTGACGTTGCAGACGTCGGCCCAATTCGGTGAGGGCGTGGGCCAACTCCAGTCGGCTGCCCTCTGTTTCGACGGTGTCGACGGCCTGCCGCAGCAGCTCGATGCCCGCCGCGCCCTCGGTGATGCTGCCGAGCAGGCGCAGCGCCCGGCTCAGCATGGTCGACGCGCCCCAGTCCAGGGCGCGCTCGTGATGAGTCCGGGCGGCGGCGAGGGCCTCGGCGGTCCGGCCCGCGCGGTGGTGGATCAGGGCGACCCGGATCTGCCAGTGCGCGAACGCCGGGTTCACCCATCCGGCTCGCTCCAGGACACGCCCGCAGTCCAGATAGTGCGCCAGCGCCTGCGGCAGGTTCCCCCGGTGTTCCGCGAGCATCCCGTTGAGGGCCCCGACCATGGCGAACATCCGTAGGTCGGCGGGCGGTTCGGCGGGATCCAGGAGCCGCGCGCCGAGTTTGGCGTCGCCCAGTTCGAGAGCCACCTGCCCGAGAACCAGAGTGGGGTGCACCCGGTTCCCGTATGTTCCGCCCTCGGCGAGTGCGAGGGCGCGCATCCCGCATTCCCGGGCCGCACCGACCTCGCCCCGTGCCAGCAGGGCGAGACCATGCACCGCCTCGACCCGGGCCAGGGTGGCGCGGTTGCCCTCCTGCGCGGCGTGCAGACGCGCCGCGTCCAGCCAGGAGGCGGCGACGTGCGGGCTGTCCGTGCAGTAGAGCACCGGCGGCAGAAGTTCGAGCGCGAGGCCGCTCAGGGCGGTGTGGGCCGGCTCCTCCTCCAGGACCTGCCGGGCCATCCGGGCCACGGTGCGGTGGTCGGACTGCCCGCCCATGGCCGCCGAGAACACGAGGACGGTGCGCAGTTCGCGCTCGGCCGCCGAGGCGCCGCGGCGCTGCTCGTCGAGGTCGAGCAGCCGGCGCGCCGCCGATGTCACCAGCCCGGGATCCTCCAGGCCGGCGTACCGTGCCCGGGCCTCCAGCCGCATCGCGAGGTACCCGCCCTGGCGGTCGCCCTCCCGCGGAGTACCGAGGCCGGCGGCCGTCTCCCGGACGAGGGCGGCGACCTCGGGGTCGCTGCGCACGATGTCCAGCGGGGTGCTGGAGACGACCTCGGCACGGCGTCGCAGCCGGGGCATGAGCCGCGCGGCCTGCACGAAGTGGCGGCCCGCGACCGGGGACCTCAGGTCCAGCTCGGTGACCCCGAGTTCGTACAGCAACTCGGCGCGGACGTGGCTGGTGGCGGCTACGTCGACGAGGGCGCGGCCGAGATAGCGCACGGCCGTCTCCGGCGCGCCCCGGCGGCGGGCGGCCGCCGCCGCGGCCCGCAACTGGTGGATCTCCCACGGGTCGCCGAGCCGGTCGACGTGCAGGAGCGGCGCCGCGACCTCCTCCGGTCCGGCGCCGCACGCGTCGAGCAGGGCCGACGCCTGCCGGTGGCGGCGGGAGCTCTCCTCGTCCCCCATGGCCCGCAGGACGACGGCGCAGGCGGCGCGTGTGTGGGCGGCCTCGCCCTGGTCGGCGGTGGACGGCCACGCGTGCGTGAGGACCTCACGGGCGTACCCGCACTGCTGCCGGGTCAGCCCCGCGAGCCGTGCGACGAGGTCGTCCGTGGCGTGATCGGCGAGCACGGCGGTCGCCTTGAGGAAGGCGTCGAGGACGGGTTCGCGCCGCAGCAGCGACAGCAACCGCTCGCGGCGCAGCGACTCGCCGAGCCCGCGCAGGCGCTGCGTGTGCCAGTGGGGTGTGCCGAGGCGTCGCAGCCGGGCCCGGTCGCACAGCACCCTCAGGTCCTTCGGGCGGCCCCCGGTGACGTCGTGACAGGTCCGGCTGAAGTCCTCGGGGCAGCCGGCCCCGAAGTGGTGGGCCACCAGCGCCGCCGTACCCCGGCGGGTCAGCCCGCGGGCCCGGACGCGGCGGGTGGCGGCCGCTGAGATCTCGCCGACGAGCGGGTCGCGGGTGCCGAGGCCGTCCTTGCGGACCACGGCCAGCAGCATGCGCAGGCCGTCGAAGCGGGCCGCGAGGTGGGCCAGGGCTCCCAGGGAATCGTCGTCGACCCAGCCCAGGTCGTCGACGGCGAGCACCACGGTCCGCTCGGCGCTGAGGCCGGCGAACAGGATGTGCAGCCAGTGCAGCGTGTCGGCGCGCACGGCGGCGTCGGCCTCGCCGCCCGGGGCGGACGGGCCCAAGGCGGTGGCGATGGGCGGCACCGCGGTGAGCAGGGGCGCGGGCAGGTCGCGTTCGGCGACCAGCGGGAGCACCAGACGGCGGAGCACACCGAAGGGGACGGTGCGTTCGGCGGGCGTGCCGCCGGAGCGCAGCACCAGGGCGCCGGCTGCCGTCGCCCGCTCGGCCAGCTGGTTCAGCAGGGCCGTCGTGCCGGTGCCGGAGCCGCCCTCGATGACGACGAGCACACCGGTGCCCGCCCGGGCGTGGGCCACCGCCTCGTCCAGTACGGCCAGCTCCTGCTCGCGCTCCAGCAGCATGGTTCAGGCGTCCTCCTGCCGGGCTCGCAGGTGGGCGACGAGGGCGGCGCGCCCCTTGACGCCGAGCTTGCGGTAGGTGTTCGTGAGCCGCAGCTCCACGGTGCGGGTGGCCAGGCCCAGTTGGCGGGCGATCTCACGATTGGCCAGACCGGCCACGACGAGGCCGGCCACGTCGCGCTCGGACGGGGTGAGCGGGTCCCGCTCCGGGGCGGTCCCGTCAGGTACCTCGGCGGGCAGATCCGGGGCGGACGCAGTGGTCGTCCAGGGGACCTCGACGCCGTTGTGCGCCAGGGTCTCGTGGGTGCGGGTGCGCAACGCCGTGAACGCGCTCAGCGTCCCCCAGCGCTCGGCGACATCGCGCTCCTTGACGAGCAGGTCGTCCGCGGTGGCGGGGGCGCCGAGGTGATGGTGGGCGACGGCCGCGGCGCTGCGCCACGGTATGAGCATGGGGTTGCGCCAGCGCTTGGCGCGCAGCATGCGGCCGCACTCCTCGAGCAGCAGCAGCGCCCGGGCGGCGTCCCCGTCGATGAGCGCGATTTCGGCGCGGGCGTACAGCAGGAAGGCCGTGGTGACGCTGTGGCCCTCGGGCCGGCTCCGGGCACGCTCCGAGGCCACCCGGGCCTCGTCCACGCGGCCGCAGCGGATCAGGGCGAGGATCTCGGCGGCGGCGAGCCGGGGAGCCAGCAGGCTGTGCCACGACGCGGGCGGGAGGGCCCGTGTGGCGGCGGCCAGCTCGCGCAGCGCGTCCTCACCGCGACCGAGGCGCACCTGTTCCTCGGCGCGGCTGAGCAGGGCCTGGGCGGCCGCCGCGAGGGCGTCGCCCCGGCGGGCGTCCGCCACGACGGCGTCCAGACGGTCGAGGCCGGTGGGCACGTCGTCCGCGCACAGCAGGGCCCGGGCCGCGGCGATGCGGCACATGAACGGCACGGACGCGGGCTCCTCCAGCGCCGCACGGGCGAGTTCGAGAACCCGGGCCCGGTCGTCGCCGCGGGTGGCGAGGGTCCAGGCGAGCACGGCGGACTGCGCGGGGTGGCCGAGGCGGTCGGAGTGGATGGGCGGTGGGGCGACGAGCGGCAGGCCTCCCTTCTCTTTGTGGGCGAGCCGGCCGAGGGCACGCAGCGGACGCAGGTCGTCGTCGGGGATCTTGGTCAGCGCCCGCTGGTGCACGTCGGCGATCACCCAGCGGGCGGTCTCGGCGTCGCCGCGGCTGAGCAGCAGGTCGGCGGCGTTGAGCACGTCCGGCCAGGTCTCGCGGCTGAGGTGGCGCAGCATCACCTGACGCAGCCGTCCGTCCGCGGCCTGCGGGGCGGTGACGGCCTCGGCGGCGGCCAGCCGGATCAGGCGCCGGGCCCGCTCCGTCTCGGTCACCGGCTCGCACAGCGAGTGCCGCAGCGTGGCGGTCGTGAGGTCGGCGGCGTGCCGCGGCCGGGAGGAGGCGACCGCCTCCGACGCCGCCCAGGGGCGCACGAGCGAGGTGACGTCACCGAGGAGCTCGGCGACGGTGCCGAGGCGGGAGCCCTCCGGCCCGTGCAGTGACGCGGCGCGACGGTGCAGCCGGTCGCGTTCGGGCCCGGTCATGCCCGCCAGGACGTCATCGGCGAACCAGGGGTGGCGCAGCTGGGGTATGTCGGTGTCGGCGAGCAGTCCGCAGGCCCGCAGGGCGTCCACGGCGTCGGCGAAGGCGGTGGCGTCGAGCCCAGCGAGGGCCGCGAGCCGGGCCGGCTCCAGCTGGTACCCGCCCACGGCCGTGGCCCGCAGCAGGGCGACGACGTTCTTGGGCAGGCCGTGCAGGGTGGTGAAGGCACGGGTGGACCAGGCGGTGCGGGCGGCGGCGATGAGCTGCGGTACGGCGTCGGTGTCCAGGGGGCGGCCGAGGGCGGAGATCCGGTCGGCTACGGCGTGCAGGACGGCGGGGGACCAGCCGGCGACGCCGGCCGCCGTCAGTACGGACCGCGGCACGGGGCGGCCGACCCGGGCCTCGACCACGCTGCGTGCCTCGGCGGTGGTGAGCGCGTCGAGGCGCAGGGTGTGCACCGGGAAGGGCGCCTCGGGGTGAGCCCCCGCGGCGTCGAGGACCTGACGGACCGGCACGGGGGAGGTGACGACGCCGAGGATGGCGCCCTGCCGGGCGCGGTGGATCACGTCGACCAGCCGGCGCAGCGAATGGGGGTCGGCGAGATGCAGGTCGTCCACGGCCAGCAGCACGGGCCTGCCGGCCGACAGCGCCAGGAGCGTGTCGCACATACGGGCGACGGTGTCCGTCGGGCGGCTGGTGGGGCCGATGCCGGAGGCGAGGGCACCGATCCGGGACGGCCGGCACAGTGTGCCGAGCAGCTGGGTGATGGCGCCGTACGGGATCTGGGACTCGCGTGGTGAACAGCGGGCGACGCCGACGGCGAGGCCCGAGGCCCGGGCCCGGTCGACCGCCCGTTCGAGGACGGCGCTGCGGCCGGAGCCCACGGGGCCGGAGACGACCGCGATGTCCGAGACACCGTCCTCCAGGCGTCGCACGAGTCCGTCGAGGGTGTCGAGCGCGGCCTGGCGGCCGACGAGTTGAGCGGGGACGAAAGCGGGGGTGGTGGTCATGGGCGACCCTGGGGGGTCGCGGCACGGACC
>NZ_RDBN01000175.1 GCF_008042075.1 Streptomyces sp. UW30
CCCTTCCCCTTCGCGCCGTCCCCGTCCCCGTTCCCGTTCGGCGAGGAGGACGCACGCTTCGTCGGCTCCGCCGTGCCCGAGGGGCTCACGTGCGGCGAGGAGGACGGAGGGAGGGACGATGCCGGCACGGAGGCGGAAGGGGTGGCGCCGGACGCGCCGTCGGAGGGGGACCCGTACGGCAGTAGTTGAACGGCGATGGTCGTGGCGGCCGCCACGACCACGACGGGTACGACGGCGAAGAACACCCGGGTACGCCGCCGCTCGGGCCGCTCCGGGCGGACCTCGGACTTCCGCTCGACCTCCGGCTCCGGCTCCGGCCCGGGATCCAGCTCCAGCTCCAGCTCCGGCACCTTCGCGGCGAATGCGGCCCGCTCGGAGAGCTGCTCGGTGACGACGTCCGGCCACAGGGGATCCGTGAACGGCCCATGGCGCGAGGCGAGTTCGAGGAGTTCGACGGCGGTGGGGCGGCCCTCGGGATCCTTGTCGAGGCACGACGCGACGACCTCGGCGAGCTCCGGGTCGAGGGCGCGCAGCGGATCCAGGTCGGGCTGCTCATGCACGATCCGGTACAGCACCCCGTGCCCGGACTCGTCACCGAAGGGCGGGCGCCCGCAAGCCGCGTACACGACGACCGAACCGAGCGCGAACACATCGACGGCACCGCCCAACTGCCGTGCACCCGAGGCCTGTTCGGGCGACATGTAGGCGGGGGTGCCCACCACCATGCCGGTCCGGGTCAGCTGGCTCTGCTCGGCGGCGCGGGCGACACCGAAGTCGATGAGGGTGAGGCCGTCGAGGGTGAGCATGACGTTGGACGGCTTGACGTCCCGGTGCACCATGTCCAGCGCATGGACGGCGGCCAGCCCCGAGGCGGAGTCCCGTAACAGCAGCCACAGCGAGTCGGCGGGCAGGGAACCGCCCTGCAGCTCGACGGCCTCGCGCAGGGTGAGTCCGGGGACGTACGCGCCGGCGAACCACGGCGGCCGTGCGGTGCGGTCACTGGCCAGCAACGGGGCGGTGGCCGACGCGGGCAGCCGGGCGAGGTTGTCCAACTCGTGCCCGAAGCGGCGCAGGAAGTCCTTGTCCTCGGCGACGACGGAGGGCAGCAGTTGTTTGACGGCGGCGTACTTTCCGTCGTGCACCCCGAGGTACACCCGCCCCATTCCGCCGGTCCCGAGCCGCCCCACGAGCGGAATCGACCCGATCACCGGAGGGTCCTCGGCCTCCAGTGGCTCAGCGCCGCTCCCCGCCAGATCCACTTCCCTGAGCCTGCGCACGGCCACGCCGCCCCTCCTCGTGTCACGGCACAGTGTGCAGCGGCGAGCAGGCATACTGGAAGGAGTTTCTAGAAAGTTCCTCTAGAAAAAACGTGTTCTAGGCTGGCTCTCACAGAACCCGCACGTAAACCGCCCCTGAGGACGACCGCCCGATGAGCCCCAAGCAGCAGCGCGGCGAGGCCACTGTGGACCGCATCCTGGACGCTGCGCTACGGGTGTACGCGGAGTCGGGCGAACAGGGCCTCACCGTCAGCGCCGTCACCAAGGCCAGCGGCGTCAGCATGGGCAGCCTGTACCACCACTTCGGCAGCATCGACGGCCTCACCCTCGCACTCTCGCACCGCTGGCTGAGCCGGCTGCTGGGCGACGGGATCACGGCCCTGCAGGGCGCCGACACCGCCAAGGACGGCGTCCGCGCCCTCGTGCGCGCCTACCTCGCCTTCATCCAGGAGCACCCACACGCCGCCCGCCTCGTGCACTCCCCGCTTTCGGACCGCCAGAGCATGGTCAACGGCCATGAACTCCGCGCCAGTCACGAGGCACCCGTGTCGGCGTTCGGCCTCTGGATCCAACCCCGGGTCGAATCCGGCGAGTTGGCCCCGCTCCCCCTCCCTCTGATCGAGACCCTGATCCTGGGTCCGGTCGTCGGCCTCGCCCGCCGCTGGCTCTCCGGCATCCACGACGTCGACCTCGACGAGGCGGCGGGGATCCTCGCGGAGCGGATCTGGCGGTCGGTCAGCGCAGAACCGAGGTGAACGCCGACCAAGGTGCAGCGGCCGATGCGCGAACGCCCGGTCGACGGCACCTGGGAGTCCTGCGCAGCCCGGACACCGTGACCTGGTTCGCCCCTTCGACGGCGAGCACCGCGTCACGCCCCGCCGCCGAGCCGACTCGCTCCTTCCCACCGTTGCCCGCGACCGCCCGCCGCTGGAGAGTGAGGGCATGGATCAGTCAGAAGCACGCGGGTGGCTCCAGGCCGCGCTCGCGGAGGCCCGCGCCGGGCTCGGCGAGGGTGGTATTCCGATCGGTGCCGCGCTGTACGGGGCCGACGGGAAGCTGCTCGGGCGGGGCCACAACCGGCGGGTGCAGGACGGTGACCCCTCTTTGCACGCGGAGACGGCCGCGTTCCGGGCGGCGGGACGCCGGCGCTCGTATCGCGGCACGACCATGGTCACCACCCTCTCCCCCTGCTGGTACTGCTCCGGCCTGGTCCGCCAGTTCGGTATCTCCCGGGTGGTGATCGGCGAGGCGGTCACCTTCCACGGCGGGCACGACTGGCTGGCCGGGCATGGTGTGGAGATCGTGCTTCTCGACGATCCCGAGTGCATCGACATGATGCGTGCCTTCATCGAGCACCAACCCGACCTGTGGAACGAGGACATCGGTGAGTGACCACCCCCGTAACCCCGCCACCCCCCGCAT
>NZ_RDBN01000176.1 GCF_008042075.1 Streptomyces sp. UW30
CCACCCCCCTCGCCCGCCTTACCCGCCGCCCGGCGGGGCCACCCCCCTCGCCCGCCTTACCCGCCGCCCGGCGGGGTTCCCGAAGAATCCGACGAAGGCCTCGCCGCCAGACTCCGGGGCCGGCCGGACGGCGAGGCCTCTCCGTCCGTCGCACTGCTCATGGCGCGGCACTGGCAGCCGGCCCGCGAGTACGCGGTGATCTGTCTCGCCTCCCCGGCCGATGTCGTGGACCTGGTCACCGCGGCCGCATTCCATCAGGTCCTCGACCGGCTGGCGCTGGGCGAACCGGCCGTCGCACTGCGTCCCCGGCTCCTCGTCGCCGTCCGGGACACCGTCCGGCAGTGGTCCTCCGACGACCGAATAGCGGGCGTTCTGCCGGAGCTGGGGAAACCCGCCGGCGGTCGCGGTATGCGTACCGCGAAGTCCATGACGCCCGAAAATCGGAAGCTTGCCGATCGGTCATTCCAGGCACTTCCCGGACTTTCCCGATCTCTGCTCTGGCACACCGAGGTAGAAGCCGAGCCGCTAAGCGTCCCCGCCGGCCTGCTGGGCATGGATACCGTTACCGCCTCGGCGGCGCTCGAACAAGCGCGTGATAAATTCCGCGAAGGTTGTGTACATGCCCATCGGGAACTCGCGCCGACGAAGGATTGCCGGTTCTACAACCGCCTCCTCGACGTCCCCATTCGCCGCGGCGGGGCCCTGCTGCCGGATGTCCAGCAGCATCTGACTCAGTGCCGCTACTGCCGCAACGCCGCCGAACAACTGAGTCATTTCGAGGGCGGGTTGGGCGTGCTCATCGCCGAGGCGGTGCTCGGCTGGGGCGCGCGCCGCTATCTGGACACCCGTCCGGGCCGAGTCCAGGGCGGTGCGACCCGAGCCCGCGGCGCCGCCCGGCACGGCGCCGGCCGGCGCGGTCTGCTGTCGCGGATCCCCGCACAGATCCGCAGACCGGCAGGGGGGCCGCGCTCCTCGCGCACCCTGCTGACGGGAGTGGGCGTGGCCTCGGCCGGGCTGATCGCGATCATGCTCGTCGCCGGGTTGCTGTCGGACGACGACGGCGTCGACCCGGCCGCCTCCGCCACCGGCGGTGGCACGGCAACCCAGGTGCCGCCCGCCGTGTCCTCCTCACCGCCCGGCACGGCCCAACTCCCCAACGCACCGCGGCAGACCAGGCTGCGCAACGCCGCGGCCGACCTGTGCCTCGACATCCGGGGCGCGGCCAAGACCGGGGCCGGAACCGAGCTGGCCGAGTGCTCGGACGACGACACCCAGCAGTGGTCGTACGAGAAGGACGGGCTGCTGCGCAGCGTGGCGGAGCCCGATCTGTGCCTGGACTCGCACGCGGACGCCGGTGTGGTGATCCTCGGCAGCTGCGTCGACGAAGACTCCGGGCGGGCCGACGACGTGCGCTACGACCTCACCGTCCAGGGCGAGTTGCTGCCCCGCTGGGACGAGCAGCTCGCTCTGGCGCCGACCACGGCCGCCGCGGACGTTGACATCGTCGTCAAGGTCCGCGACGGCTCCGACGCACAACGCTGGCTGACCGATCCGGCGACGTCGGCGAGCCCCGGCTCACTGTCCAGCGCGGAGGTGGAGACCCCGGGGGCGCGGGCCGTGCCGGGCGGTGAGGAGGACACGGCGGGCGGCACCTGGGTTGCCGTGCCACCGCCGGTGGCGGAGGCGGCCGGGTCGACGCCGTCGTCGTCCGACAGCAACCCGGCGACGAGCATGATCGCGATCAGCCCGGCCGAGGCCACGCCCACTCCCGTCAGCAGGGTGCGCGAGGAGCGCGGCCCCCCTGCCGGTCTGCGGATCTGTGCGGGGATCCGCGACAGCAGACC
>NZ_RDBN01000177.1 GCF_008042075.1 Streptomyces sp. UW30
CCCCACAGCGGCGAGGGCGGTGAGGACGGCGTCGGCAGACCGGGTCACTGTCGCGTGCGCTCCGTGTTCCTGCTGACCGCAGCTCCGTGCCCCGCGCGGCCCCTTCGGTGGCGCGCCACGTGGTGAAAGGGGACGCTGGATGAAGGGGTACGTGACGGAGAGGCACCCCATGGCCGAGACCAGCGCAGACCACAAGGCTCACACGCCGTTCCTTTCCCGCCCCGGTGTCCGCCGCCTCATACCGTTCGCTCTGATCACCGCGATCGCTCTGGTCTTCATCTTCGAGAACCGCGACAGCGTCAAGATCCGCCTTCTCGTCCCGGAGGTGACCATGCCGCTGTGGGGTGCCCTTTTGATCGCCTGGGGCCTCGGCATGCTGGCCTGCGCCTTTACTGTGCGTCGACGCCCGAAGCGGCATTCACGACAGCCGCGGTAAGTTCCTGCGCCGCCCGCATGTCGGAGCGCAATGCCATGGGCCCGGGCCGAATGCCTTGCGGCGGCCGAGCGGTCGTACGGGCTGAAGTCGCCGATGGTCGTAGGTGAGGGTCTCGTCGGTGCGCGGGTGTTGCACGAATGGCCCGCCCCGAAGTGCCTGGTAGGCCCGAGCTACTAAGCGTCGTCGTGCGCACCCC
>NZ_RDBN01000018.1:0-10726 GCF_008042075.1 Streptomyces sp. UW30
TGCTGCGGCGGGTGCAGGAGCCGGGCGGGGAGTGGGTGGTGATGGCGGATCCGGAGGGGAACGAGTTCTGCGTGCAGTGACGCGCACACAGGGTTTTCCCTATTTCTAACTCCCTGTCCGAATCGCCCTCTTGACGGAGAGTCAGTTTCAGCTTCACCATCCAGGCACCCCATTCACTGTGGAACTCCTGTGGCCACCCCACAGGGTTCCCCACGGAATTCGGAGCCCCCCACATGAAGCTCTCCGTCTCCGGGCGTGCGATGGCGGCCGGCGCCGCCTCGGTCGTCCTGCTGATCACCGGCGGATCCATAGCCGGCGCGGCGTCCACGCCCTCGGTGGCCGCCGCGCCCGACATCCCCGTGGCCGGTGTGAAGGCCCATCTCACCCAGCTCCAGTCCATAGCCACCGCCAACGGCGGCAACCGCGCCCATGGCCGCCCCGGCTACAAGGCCTCCCTCGACTATGTGAAGGCCAAGCTGGACGCCGCCGGATACACGACGGCCATCCAGCAGTTCACGTCCTCCGGCCGCACCGGCTACAACCTGGTCGCCGACTGGCCCGGCGGCGACACCAACCAGGTCGTCATGGCCGGCTCCCACCTCGACAGCGTCTCCTCAGGCCCCGGCATCAACGACAACGGCTCCGGCTCGGCGGCGGTCCTGGAGACCGCGCTCGCCGTGTCACGGGCCGGCTACCAGCCCACCAAGCATCTGCGGTTCGCCTGGTGGGGCGCGGAGGAGCTGGGGCTCGTCGGCTCCCGCTACTACGTCAACAACCTCTCCTCCACCAACCGCGCGAAGATCAGCGGCTACCTGAACTTCGACATGATCGGCTCACCCAACCCCGGCTACTTCGTCTACGACGACGACCCCGCGATCGAGAAGACCTTCAAGGACTACTACGCCGGCCTCGGCGTCGCGACCGAGATCGAGACCGAGGGCGACGGCCGCTCCGACCACGCGCCGTTCAAGAGCGCGGGCGTGCCGGTGGGCGGCCTGTTCACCGGGGCGAGCCGCACGAAGACCTCCGCCCAGGTGACCAAGTGGGGCGGTACGGCCGGGCAGTCCTTCGACCGCTGCTACCACTCGTCCTGCGACACCACGTCCAACATCAACGACACCGCCCTCGACCGCAACAGCGACGCCGTCGCCTACGCGGTGTGGGAGCTGTCGGAGTAACCGGCTGATTCAACTCCTGGGCGGTTCGGCCGACTTGGCGGCTCGGGCGGCGAGACGGTCCATGCGGGCACGGGCCGACTCCAGCTCCTCGACGTCGTCGGCGGCCGGACCGCCCTCGGTCGTGAGCTCGGCCCACAGCCCGAGCAGGTCCCGGCCCAGGCGCAGCCCCAGCGCCGGGTCCCGCACGGCACGCCAGGCCGTGGCCGCGCCATGGAGGCTGCCGTACGCCGCCTCCGCGTCCCGGGCGCCGTGGTGCCTGCGCGCCACGTCGAAGGAGAGGGCGAAGGCACGCTCCGGGTCGCCCGCCAAATAGGCGATGTACGCGCCGAGTTCGCGGATCCGGAGCACCTCGGGGTGCTCCGGGCCCAGCACCGCCGACGCCTCCGCCACGGTCCGCTCCACGCGCTCCGACGCCTCCGCGGTCCGCCCCGCCGTCACGGCTTCGTTGATCCGCGCCATCGGCTCGGCGAACGGGGAGGTATCAGCGGTGGCACCGGGCGGCGCATCACCGAGGACGGCTTCGGCGACCGCGTCGAAGCCGCGGGGCGGGGTGGGTTTCGGGTCGGGGTCCAGGTGGAGGAGAGGTTGTTGACGTAGTAGCGGGAGCCGACGAGCCCCGGGTCACCGACTGACGCTTCATGTCGATGCGCGCGCACAGCTCACCCAGCGTCTGCCCGTTGTCCTCGTGCAGGCGGTCCAGGAGCCGTCTGCGCGTGTCGTCGGCCAGCGCCTTGAAGCGCGCGAGCCCCTCCGACAGGTCGACGATCGGGTCCGGGTAGCCGAGCGCGGCGCGCTCGTCGTCCGGCAGCCACCAGGGCTCGTGCACCGCGCGCCCCTCGATTCCCGCCAACTCCGGCACCCAGCGCCGGACATAGCCGCCGTCGGGGTCGTGGCGCCTGGCCTGGGTCACCGGGTTCAGCACACGGTTGGGCCGGGTGTCGGTGCCGGTCCCGGCCACCCACTGCCAGTTGAGCTGGTTGTTGGCGACATCGCCGTCGACCAGCAGGTCCAGGAAGTGCCGGGCGCCGACCCGCCAGTCGACGTAGAGGGTCTTGGTGAGGAAGCTCGCCGTCAGCAGGCGTCCGCGGTTGTGCATCCAGCCCTCGTGTCGCAGCTGGCGCATCGCGGCGTCGACGACCGGATAGCCGGTGCGGCCCTCCTTCCAGGCCGCGATGTCGTCCCGCGCCTCCCGCTCGGACCGCCAACGGTCGTGCCGGGTCCGGTAGTCGGCGGTGGCAGCGTCCGGGCGGGCGTCGAGGACCTGCCGGTGGAAGTCGCGCCAGGCGAGCTGCCGTACGAAGGCCTCGGCACCCGGGCCACCGGCCCGGCGCGCGCGATGGACGAGTTCGACGGGGGAGAGGGTGCCGAAGTGCAGGTGCGGGGAGAGACGGGACGTGGCGTCGCCGGCGAGGTCGTCGTGGCGCTCCGCGTAGGAGGACACCCGGCCGCGCAGCCAGGCGGTGAGCCGCTTGCGGCCCTCCTGCTCGCCTCCGTCGGCGAGCCCCTCCGACAGGTCCGAGATGTCGGCACGGGAGGGCAGCGGCTCGGACCCGACGCCGTCGGGGACCCGCACCGCGCGCGGCGCCGCGAGCGCGTCCCGCAGCCGCTCCTGGGACCAGCGGCGGAAATACGGTGTGAAGACGGCCATGTGGTCGGAGCCGGCCGGAGTCACCGCGCCCGGGGCCACGGCGGTGGTCGCGGTGTCGTGCACGTGCAGCCGTACCCCTTCCGCCTCCAGCGCACGACGCAGCCGCTGCTCGCGCCGCTGGGCGTGGGCGCTGACGTCGGACGCCATGTGCACCGCGTCGGCGCCGGCCTCGGCGACCACCTTGCACACCTCGTCCACGAGGTCGCCCTCGCGCACGACGAGCCGGCCGCCCCGCTCGCGCAGACCGGCGTCCAGATCGTGCAGACAGTCGGCGAGGAAGGCCAGCCGGTTGGGTACCGCGAACCCTGCGTCGTCCACGGCACGGTCCCGCACGAACAGCGGGACCGTGCGTTCGGCGCCGTCCAGGGCCGCTCTCAGCGGTGGGTGGTCGTGCAGGCGCAGATCTGACGTGAACAGGACGACCGAGATGCTCATGTCGGCTACTCCAGGGAGTCGGGGATGTGGTCTGCTTCCCGGTCGGCGCCGGCAGGGTGGTCGACGTCCGTCGGAGCAGGCGCGAAGTCGTGAACATGTTCACGACGATGGCGGGCAGGCGATGACTACGAGGCAAGTACGCGACCTGTGAGCCGAAGTCCGAATCTGGAGGTGCCTGCCGCTATGGGCGCGAGGGTGTTGGAGCGGTTTCCGGCGGGAGCTCCGCGCGGATCGTGGCCGGCCGAGGAATACGCGGCCGCGCGTCGCGCCCAGGGTGAGCCGGCGACCGTCGTGATGGACCTGAAGTCGGACACCTTCCTCGTCGTGGTCCCGACGCGCGACGAGGACTGAGCGGGCGTGACCACGCCGGGCGGAGGTCAGGGCCGCCCGGCGCACGGTCTCACGCCGGTCCGGCCGGGGCGGCGTCCGCCACCAGCACCTCCAGATGGGCCCCGCGCGACTGAGCCGTCTGGCCCTGCACCAGCAGGAACAGGGCTTCTCGCGCCAGGCGTTGCGCCGTGCCGGTGAGCGACAGTGACCGCCCGCCGCCGGCCACCACCCCGGCGGTCGTGGCCGTACGCATCAGCTCGGCCGCCCGGATGCGCAGCGCCAGGCGCTGTGCCATGCGCTCGCTCGTCATGGGAAGGTCGGCCAGTGCGTAGGCCTTGCCGCGGATCTCCTCCAGGCAGGTGCGCAGGGGTTGCGCGGTCGCCTCGTCCAGCGGGGCGAGGGCCGCTTCCGTGATGCCGAAGACCGCCGGGGAGGCGTCGACCGTCTTCGCGCGGTCCGTGACGGCCCACTCCTCGTACGGCTTGTGCAGCGCGACGGCGTCCTGAGGCAGCCACAGTCCGTCCAGCTCCAGCGACACCGTGCGGGACGCGGTGAGCGCCGCGAGACGCATCGGCTCCGAGGCATGCAGCCCCGGCTGCTCCCGGGCCTCGGTGAACGCGAACACCACCTCACCGCCCTCCGTGACACCGGCGAGCAGCATCACGTCGTTCAGACCCCAGCCGGTGTACCAGGGCACCGTCCCGTCGAACCGCCACCCACCGCGCTCACAGGTGACACGCACCGGCGTGCGCGGATACGACCGCAGATGCGCGTACGCCACCCCCGACAGCAGTTCGCCGCGTGCCAGCGGACCCAGCAGCCGTTCCCGTACCGAGCCCTCGCTGCGGGCCAGCGTCGCGACCGGCGTGTGGTGCTGCGTCTGCACGAACCACGTCGAGCAGCACGCCCCGGCCAGGATCTCCGCTGTGCGCCGGGCCACCGCCGCGGGGGCCGCCCATCCGCCGTACGACGCCGGTGCGCCCACGCCCAGCAGCCCCGAGCGCCTGATCGCTTCGATGTGGCTCCGCGGCACGCCCTCCTGATCGACGCGTTCGGCCAGCGGGGCGAGCAGATCACGGGCGAGGCGGTGGGCGCGGGCGACGAGGGGGTGGTCCTTGGTGGTCATGGACGAAATTCTTCCGGGGACCTCGTGCGGGGTGTCGATTCCGGGGCGTGTCGTTCGTGTAGGAGGTGAGAGCACGCCACGAAGCCCGAGGAGGCCGTCATGAAGTACTACCTGCTCAATGTGATGCAGCCGGTGGGGGAGCCCCCGGCCCCGGAGGTCCTCGCCGGGATCGGGAAGAACCTCGACGCCCTGAACCGGGAGCTGCGCGAGGCGGGCGCCTGGGTGTTCGCCGGGGGACTGCACGGCCCGGAGTCCTCCACCGTGCTGCGGCCCCGCGACGGCGACGTCCTGGTCACCGACGGCCCGTACGCCGAGGGCAAGGAGATGCTCGGCGGCATCAGCCTCATCAAGGCGCCCGACCTGGACGCGGCCCTGGAATGGGGCCGCAAGCTGGCTCTGGCGACGACCCTGCCGATCGAGGTGCGGCCGTTCATGGGCGAAGCCGAGGATTCATGACGCT
This sequence comes from Streptomyces sp. UW30, assembly GCF_008042075.1. Lineage (GTDB taxonomy): Bacteria > Actinomycetota > Actinomycetes > Streptomycetales > Streptomycetaceae > Streptomyces. The sequence goes on from NZ_RDBN01000018.1 coordinate 5,178, forward strand.
CCCGGACGTCGAGGCCGTCTTCCGCGCGGAGTACGGGCGCGCGGTCGCCGTCCTCGTCCGCTTCCTCGGCGACATCGACCTCGCCGAGGAGGCGGTGCAGGACGCGTTCACCACGGCCCTGCGGCGCTGGCCGGAGACCGGCGTCCCGCCGAGCCCGGCCGGCTGGATCATCACCACCGCCCGCAACCGTGCCGTCGACCGGCTGCGCCGCGAGGCCGGCCGGGACGCACGCCACGCCCAGGCGGCCCTGCTGCACGCCGCCGACGCACCGCGCGAGGAGGGCCCCGTGCACGACGAACGGCTCCGGCTCGTCTTCACCTGCTGCCACCCCGCCCTCGCCGTCCAGGCCCGGGTCGCCCTGACCCTGCGCCTGCTCGGCGGACTCACCACCGCACAGATCGCGCGCGCCTTCCTGGTGCCCGAACCGACCATGGCCCAGCGCCTGGTCAGGGCGAAGGCGAAGATCCGCAACGCCCGGATCCCCTACCGAGTGCCGCGCGACGCCGACCTGCCGGACCGGCTCACCGGGGTGCTGGCCGTCGTCTACCTGATCTTCAACCAGGGGTACGAGGGTGAGGCGGACCTGTGCACTCAGGCCCTACGGCTCGGCCGGCTCCTCGCCGAACTCATGCCCGACGAGCCCGAGGTCACCGGGCTGCTCGCGCTGATGCTCCTCGTCGAGTCCCGCAGACCCGCCCGGCAGAACGAGCACGGAGCACTCGTACCGCTGCCGGAGCAGGACCGCGCCCGCTGGGACCCCGCGCTGATCGCCGAGGGACAGTCGCTCGTCCGGCAGTGCCTGCGCCGGGACAGGCCCGGACCGTACCAACTCCAGGCCGCGATCCAGGCCGTGCACAGCGACGCACCGGCCCCGCAGGCCACGGACTGGGGCCAGATCCGGCAGCTCTACGACCACCTCATGACCCTCGCCCCCAGCCCGGTCGTGGCCCTCAACAGGGCCGTCGCCGTGGCCGAGACCGAAGGCCCCGCCCAGGCCCTCGACCTCGTGGACGCGCTGGACCTCGACGGCTACCACGTCCTCCACGCCGTCCGTGCCGACCTGCTGCGCCGCCTCGGCCGCGACACCGAGGCCGAGCGAGCGTACGAACGCGCCATCGAGCTGTCGCAGAACCCGGCCGAGCGCGCGTACCTGGAGCGTCGGCGTCAGGAACTCGCCGGCGGGTGAACGGCGCGGCCGGGCGTGGTGGCGAGAGTGGCTCCATCGTCCGGGAAGTCGCAGGTCAGCGCACTGTTGAAGGGTACTCAGGTGGCGCAATGATGCAGTAACACCATGGAGAGGGCACCGTCGGTATGGTCACCGCATGCCAGCCGAACGAACCCGCGAGCACACCGCGCCGCTCGCCGCCGCACGCCGCCGACGGCTGCGTGCGGACCGGGCGCGCCAGCTCGCGGACCTGCTGCGGCACCTGGTCCTGACCGGAGGATTCCCCAGCGGCGCGCTGCCCCACGAGGACGTGCTCGCCGCCGACTACCAGGTCTCGCGCAACACCGTCCGGCACGCCCTGGACCTGCTGCGCGCCGAACTGCTCGTCGAGCGGCTGCCCGGCGTCGGCACCGTCGTCGTCGCCGAGAAGTACCCGCACGGCCTCGACCGGCTGATGGGACTCGCGGAGACCCTGCGGGAACACGGCCGGGTCAGCAACGAGGTACGCACCATGGGGCCCGTCCCGGCGCCCGCACCCGTGGCCGAGCGACTGCGGCTGCCCACCGGCACCGACGTCCTCTACATCGAGCGGCTCCGCAGGCTGAACGGGCTGCCGCTCTCCCTCGACCTCACCTATCTGCCCCTGGACATCGGCGGCGAGCTCATCGGCGCCGACCTGGAGAACACCGACGTCTTCCGGCTGCTGGAGCAGATCACCGGGCAGCCGCTCGGGCACGCGGAGATCACCCTGGAGGCCGTCAACGCCGACGCGCACTCCGCCACCGTGCTCCAGGCGCCGCGCGGCGCCGCCGTGCTGATGCTGGAGCGCCTCACCCACCTGTGCGACGGCAGGCCCGTGGACCTGGAGTTCATCCGGTTCCGCGGGGACCGGATCGCGATGAGCGGGCTGCTGCGCCGCTCCCTCTGAAGACGCGCCATCCAAGAAGCGGTTCTTTCACCCCTCGCAGTACCTCACTGGAGACAGCCATGCCCTTGGTGCCCCAGCGGGCCGACGTGCCCGTGACCGTCGACGAGTCGAAGTGCATCGACGGCTGCACGCTCTGTGTCGACATGTGTCCGCTGGACTCGTTGGCGATCAACCCCGACAGCGGCAAGGCGTACATGCACGTCGACGAGTGCTGGTACTGCGGCCCCTGCGCCGCCCGCTGCCCCACCGGGGCCGTCACGGTCAACATGCCCTACCTGCTGCGGTGAAAGGCCCACTCGCGATGAAACGCACCACTCCTGCCGCACTGCTCGCGGCAGCCCTGGTCAGCACTCTCGTCACCGGCTGCGGCGGCGACGCCTCGGCCGGCGACGCCACCCACGTCACCGTCACCGTCGGCTACCAGTCCAAGACCATCAACACCGTCACCGCCGGCACCCTGCTGCGCTCCCTCGGCTCCTTCGAACGCGAACTCGCCGCACAGGGCAAGCGCGACGGCATCACCTACAAGGTCGAGTGGCAGGACTACGCCACGGGCGCGCCCATCACCGCGCAGATGACCGCGGGGAAGATCGACATCGGATCCATGGGCGACTTCCCGCTGCTCCTCAACGCCGCCCGCGGCAAGCAGCTGAACCGCCCCACCCGGCTCGTCTCGGTCACCGGCTACAACCTGCGCGGCGCCCTCAACACCGTGGTGACGGCGCCTCAGTCGAAACTCGGCTCGCTGAAGGACCTGCGGGGCAAGACCGTGTCCACCAGTATCGGATCGGCGGCCGACGGGACCCTCGTACGGGCGCTCCAGCAGGCCGGCCTGGACCCGAACGAGGACATCCGCAAGATCAACCAGCAGCCGTCGGTGGGGGCTTCGGCGCTCCAGGCAGGCAGCGCCGACGCCCTCTCGCAGTTCGTGGCCTGGCCCGGACTGCTCGCCTTCCAGGGCAGGGCGAAGGCCCTGTACGACGGCGGCGAGCTGAACCTGCCGACCTTCCACGGAGTGACGGTCCGTCAGGACTTCGCCGAGCAGCGGCCCAAGGTGCTCGACGCCTTCCTCACCGCGCAGATCCAGGCCACGCGGTACCTGAACGAACACCCCGTGCAGGCCGCCGAGAAGGTCGCCGACGCCACCGGCCTGCCGCCCGAGGTCGTCTACCTCTACAACGGCAGCGGCGGCATCGCCACCTTCGACCCGGTCGTCAAGCCCGAGCTGGTCGCCGCGCTGAAGAAGGACGTCCCGGTGCTGCGGTCGGCGAAACTCGTCGGTGACGTCGACGTGGACGCTTTCGTCGACGACGGCCCGCTGAAGCGGGTGTACGGCGCCGAGTACGCCGAGCACCTCGCCGCCGCTCCCGAGCCCTCGCGCGACGAGGTCTGGCTCAAGGGCGAGGACCGCACCCGGGCCTTCGACTCGCCCTCCGCGCTGCTGAAGTTCGTCGCCGGGCACAAGGAGCAGGTACGGGCCGCCTACGTCCCGGACGCCACCACCGGCACCCGCTGGTACGCCGACAAGGCCGTCTGGGTGCGCGACGGTGAGGAACTGAGCCCCTTCGTCACCGTCTCCGCCGCCCGCGCGTACACCCGGGCCCACCCCGGTGCCCGTACCGTGTCCTACGCCGCCGCCCTGGCGCAGGCGTCATGACCGCGCTGACCGCCCCGCCGGGGAAGGCGTCGCAGCGGCCGGTGCCGGCGCGGCGCACACACCGGCTGCGGCCCGTCGTACGCGTCCTGTCGCTGCTTGCGGCACTCGGGCTGTGGCAGCTGCTCACCACGCTCGACGTCCAACTGTGGCTGCGGTTCGACCAGTTCCCGTCCGTCGCCGACGTGGCCCGCGAGTTCGGGGAGCGGCTCGGCGACGGGGCGTACTGGCAGGACGTGACCGACAGCCTGCGCCGGATCGTCACCGGGTTCCTGCTCGCGGCGGTGCTCGGCGTCGCGGCGGGCGTGGTCGTCGGCCGTTCCCGCTGGGCCGCGGACCTGATCGGGCCGGTCCTGGAGGTGCTGCGGCCCGTCCCGGCCATCGCCCTGGTACCGGTGGCGATCCTGCTGTTCCCCAGCAACGAGCAGGGCATTGTCTTCATCACCTTCACCGCCGCGTTCTTCCCGGTGCTGGTCGCCACCCGGCACGCGGTGCGCGCGCTCGCGCCGGTGTGGGAGGAGGCGGTGCTCACCATGGGCGGCGGACGCGGACGGGTGCTCGCCTCCGTGGTGCTGCCCGGCGCGTTGCCGGGGATCTTCGGCGGGCTGTCGGTCGGGATCGGCGTCTCGTGGATCTGCGTGATCTCCGCGGAGATGATCTCCGGCGAGTACGGGATCGGCTACCGCACCTGGCAGGACTACACGGTCATCGACTACCCGGGCGTCTTCACCGGCATCGTCAGCATCGGCCTCCTGGGCTGGCTGACGTCCACCCTGGTGGAGGTCCTGGGACGCAGGCTCACGCACTGGCTGCCGCGGCGCGAGGGGAGTGCCACGTCATGAGCACGGAAACGGACCTCGCGACCACCGTCTCGCGGACCGGCCGGCCGGCCCCCGGCGCACGGCTCGGCGTCACCGGGGCGCAGCTCGGCCGCCCGGGCGCCGCCGTACTGCACGGGCTGGACCTCGAAGCCGCCCCCGGCGAGATCCTGACCGTCGTCGGCCCGTCCGGGTGCGGCAAGTCGACGCTGCTGCGGACCCTGGCCGGGCTGCTGCCCGCGCTCGCCGGACAGGTCACTGAGGACGGGCGGCCCATCACGGGCCCCGGCGCCGACCGGGCGCTGATCTTCCAGGAGGACGCCCTGCTGCCGTGGCGCACGGCCCGCGCCAACGTCGAACTGCCCCTGGCCATCCGGGGAATCGGCCGCACCGAACGCAGGACCCGGGCCCAGGAGTGGCTGGAGCGGGTCGGACTGGCCGGTCTGGAACGGCAGTTGCCGCACCGGCTCTCCGGTGGACAACGCCAGCGCGTACAGCTCGCTCGCGCGCTCGCCGGGCAGCCGCGCGCGGTCCTCATGGACGAACCGTTCGGTGCACTGGACGCCCAGACCCGGGCCGGCATGCAGCAGTTGCTGGTGGAGGCCCTGTACGGGACCGGCGCCACCGTCGTCTTCGTCACCCATGACGTGGACGAGGCCCTCTTCCTCGGCGACCGGGTGACGCTGCTCGGCGCGGGCGGCCTCACCGGGGTCCGGCCGGTGCCACGGCCTCGCGACCGCGGAGCACGCGACGACCCCGCGACCGTGGCGCTGCGCCGCGACATCCTCGACTCCCTCGGTTCCCCGACGTCTTGAGCCTGCCCGTCCTCAGTGACCTGTCCGGCGAGCGCGGGCAGCAGCCCGGCCAGGGTCCGCAGCAGCGTCGACTTGCCGCACCCGGACGGGCCGACGACGGTCAGGATCTCGCCGGGGGCGGCTTCGAGGTCCAGCCCGTGCAGTACGGCGGCGCCCGGGCGGCCGAGCT
>NZ_RDBN01000018.1:10826-25050 GCF_008042075.1 Streptomyces sp. UW30
GAACCCGACGACTACGTCGCCGAGATCACCCGCGCCAACGACGGCATCGTCGATCAGTCGACGGTCCGTCAGACGGCCGTGCGGGGTTTCGAGATGGTGCAGCGGCTGGAGTCGTACGGGGTCAAGTTCGAGAAGGACGAGCACGGCGAGTACGCGGTCCGCCAGGTGCACCGCTCGGGCTCGTACGTGCTGCCCATGCCCGAGGGCAAGGACGTCAAGAAGGTCCTCTACCGACAGCTGCGCAGGCGGGAGGTGCGCGAGAAGGTCCGGATCGAGAACCGGCTGATGCCGGTGCGGGTTCTGACCGTCGACGGCCATGCGGTCGGCGCCGCCGCCTTCAACACCCGCACCGGCACCTTCGTGACCGTACGGGCGGGCGCCGTGATCCTCGCGACCGGCGCCTGCGGCCGGCTCGGGCTGCCCGCGAGCGGCTATCTGTACGGCACGTACGAGAACCCGACCAACGCGGGCGACGGCTATGCGATGGCGTACCACGCGGGCGCCGAGCTCACCGGCATCGAGTGCTTCCAGATCAACCCGCTCATCAAGGACTACAACGGCCCGGCCTGCGCGTACGTCGCCAACCCGTTCGGCGGCTACCAGGTCAACCGGCACGGGCAGCGGTTCGTCGACTCCGACTACTGGTCCGGGCAGATGATGGCGGAGTTCGCCGCCGAGGTCGCCTCCGACCGCGGCCCGGTCTATCTCAAGCTCAGCCATCTGCCGGAGGAGTCGGTCTCGGCCCTGGAGTCCATCCTGCACTCCACCGAGCGCCCCACCCGCGGCACCTTCCACGCCGGACGCGGCCACGACTACCGCACCCACGACGTCGAGATGCACATCTCCGAGATCGGCCTGTGCGGCGGCCACTCCGCCTCCGGGGTACGGGTCGACGACCACGCCCGTACGACCGTGCCGCGCCTGTACGCGGCGGGCGACCTGGCCTGCGTTCCGCACAACTACATGATCGGGGCGTTCGTCTTCGGTGACCTCGCGGGCGAGGACGCGGCACAGTACACCGCGTACGAGGGCGAGTTGCCGCGCGAGCAGCTGGCCGAGGCCCACGAGCTGATCTACCGGCCGCTGCGCAACCCCACCGGTCCGCCCCAGCCCCAGGTCGAGTACAAGCTGCGCCGCTTCGTCAACGACTACGTCGCTCCGCCCAAGAGCGGCGCCCGGCTCTCGCTCGCGCTGGAGCACTTCGAGCGGATGCGGGACGAGATCGCGGACATGGGAGCGAGCACGCCGCACGAGCTCATGCGCTGCGCCGAGGTCACGTTCATCCGCGACTGCGCGGAGATGGCGGCCCGTTCCTCCCTCGCCCGCACCGAGTCCCGCTGGGGCCTCTACCACGAGCGCCTCGACCACCCGCTGCGTGACGACACGGCCTGGCTGCACCATCTCGACCTGCGCAAGAGCGCGTCCGGCGCCATGGAGTTCACGGCCCGCCCCGTCGACCCGTACCTCGTCCCCGTACCCGAGTTCACCCCCACCGGCGGCCCGTCCCGGGACCTGGGCGAGGTGCACCCCCTGCCGACGGCGACGGCGGGACGCGCGGAAGTGGCCCCGGCGGCGACCACCGGGGAACCGGGCGAGGCAGCTGCGACCACCGGCCCGACGCACGGAACCTCTCGATCCAGCCGGGAACGGCTCCTCGAACTCGTCGCGCTCACCGAGGAGGAACCCGACCTCCAGGCCCTGGAGCCCTACCTGAAGGACGCGGACCCCGCCGTAAGGCTCGGCGCCGTGTCAGCACTGACGGAGACGGCACCTGTGGGCGCGGGCCCCGCGCTGGCCCACGCCCTGCGCGACGGCGACGGGCAGGTGCGCGCCGCGGCCGCCGCCTCCCTGCGTGAGCTGGCAGAAGTCCTGCCCGCGGAGCCGGAATTGCGCGCCCCGCTGCTGTCCGCCCTGACCGCCGCGGACCCGACGGCACGCGCCGTGGCGCTGGACGTGCTGCGTGCCCTGCGCCTGGGGGACACGGCACTGTTCGCCGGGCACCTGGCCGCCCCGGACATCGAGGTGCGCCTGGCCGCCGTGCGCGCCCTGGTCTCGGTGGACGCGGTCGAGGCGCTGTCCGAGGCGTCCGGTGACCCGGCGCGAGAAGTACGGGTCGCCGTGGCACGCGGGTTCGCAGCCCTGGCCCCGCGCATCGTCGGGGCGCTGCCGTCCGCTCTGGACGGTCTGATCCACGACCCCGACGCCCTGGTCCGTGCCGCGTCCCTGGAAGCCCTGGGTGTCCTCGGAGTCCCGGACACACTCCTCGTCACCGTGACCGAGGCACTCGCCGACCCGGCCTGGCAGGTCCGCGCTGGTGCCGCGAAGGCCCTCGGCGGGGCGGCAGCGCAGCAGGGCGTTCCCGCCCTCGCCGAACTGCTGCGCGACACCGACGCCGACGTGCGCAAGGCCGCGGTGCTCGGACTCCTGCGGCACCGCGCGCACGACGACGCCCGTACGGCGCTGGCCACCGCGGTCGACGACCCCGACGCCGATGTCCGCGCGTACGCGGGGCGGGCGGCGCGCTGATCCGGCACCTCCTCGACTACCGGACCAATCGGGCACGTTGGTTGGTCTATACCTTGTCTGGTCTACACCCTTGACTGGTACAGACCAAAGCGGTTGAGTGTGTCATCACACCCCCCACCACGGCCGCCCCCCACGCCGTGACCGACACCGTCGGTGCGTGCGCACAAGGGTGCTGATGTCCCCTGCCCTTGTAGGGGTGCGGCCGTGCTCCGCAAAGGAGTTGATCCTGTGTCGAGGCGCCGTATAGCCGCACTTGTCTCCGCACTCGCCCTGGGCAGCGCCGCACTGGTGCTCCAGCCGGCCCCGAGCGCGTCCGCCGCCGGGTTCGTCGTCAGCGAGGCGCAGTTCAACCAGATGTTCCCGAACCGGAATCCCTTCTACACGTACAGCGGCCTCACCGACGCGCTGAGCGCCTACCCCGGCTTCGCGAACACCGGCAGCGACACCGTGAAGAAGCAGGAGGCCGCGGCCTTCCTCGCCAACGTCAACCACGAGACCGGCGGACTCGTCCACATCGTCGAGCAGAACACCGCCAACTACCCCCACTACTGCGACCGCAGCCAGCCCTACGGCTGCCCCGCGGGCCAGGACGCCTACTACGGCCGCGGCCCCATCCAGCTCAGCTGGAACTTCAACTACAAGGCCGCCGGCGACGCCCTCGGCATCGACCTGCTGGGCAACCCCTGGCGCGTACAGAACGAGTCGGCCGTCGCCTGGAAGACCGGCCTGTGGTACTGGAACACCCAGACCGGCCCCGGCACCATGACCCCCCACAACGCCATGGTCAACCAGGCCGGCTTCGGCCAGACCATCCGCTCCATCAACGGCTCGCTGGAGTGCGACGGCAAGAACCCGGCCCAGGTGCAGAGCCGCGTGGACGCCTACAACCGGTTCACCTCGGTCCTCGGCGTCTCCCCGGGCGGCAACCTCTACTGCTGACGCCCCCGCGTGCCCGAGGCGTGTGCGACACTCCGCCGATGACCTCGGAAACGATCACCGCGGACGCCGCGGGCACCTGGAGACTCGGCGACCTGCCCGTGCGCCGCGTCGGCTTCGGCGCGATGCGGCTCACGGGCAGCGCCGCCTTCCACCACGGGACGCCGAGCGACCGCGAGCGCTCGATCGCCGTACTGCGCGAGGCGATCGAGCTCGGCGTCACCCACATCGACACGGCGGCCTTCTACTTCTCCGCCACCCGCTCCGCCAACGAACTGATCAACACCGCGCTGGCGCCGTACCCCGACGACCTGGTCATCGCCACCAAGGTGGGCCCCTTCCGCGCCTACGACGGGGAGTGGGGCACCTCCGCCCGCCCCGACCAACTGCGCGGCCACGTCGAGGAGAACCTGCGCCAGCTCGGCCGCGACCACCTGGACGTCGTCTATCTGCGCCGGATGCGGCAGGACTCCATCGCCGAGCACTTCGGGGCGCTGGCCGAACTGCGCGAGGCAGGTCTGATCCGGCACCTCGGCATCTCGGCCGTGGAGCCACGGCACCTCGCCGAGGCGCAGGCCATCGCGCCCGTGGTGTGCGTGCAGAACCGCTACGCGCTCGACCGGCCCGACCCCGAGGCCGACGAACTGCTGCGCCTGTGCGGCGAGCAGGGCATCGCCTTCGTCCCGTTCTACGCGGTCGCCGGCGATGCGGGGGAGCGGGGCGCGACCGCCGCCCACGACGACGAGGTGCGCGCCGTGGCGCGGGCGCACGGCGTGAGCCCCGCCCAGGTGCGCATCGCCTGGACCCTGCACCAGGGCCCGCACGTGCTCGCCATCCCCGGCACCGGCAACCCCGGCCACCTGATCGAGAACGTGGCCGCGGGAGCCCTACGCCTGACCGGCGACGAGCGGGCCCGGCTCAACGCGGCCCGGGAGCAGGCCGGTTGAGCCGGACCGACGGCATCGCTCAGCCCGTGTACCCGGTCACCGGGTAGTGGTCGGACAGGTTCGTGTACGTGTAGTCGGTGCCCCAGCTGCTCACCGTCCAGGGCGCGCTCTGCTCCTTGACGACGTCGTTCTTCCACACCGTGGGACGGGCGTGGCCCGCGCGGTGCAGGACGTAGTCCAGGTCCTCTCGCGGGTCGTCGGGGTAACGGTCGCGGGCTATGGAGTTGTCCTGCGTGTCGAAGGAGTACGGGTGCCCGGTGCGCGCGTCGGCCCCCACCAGCCCGGCGTCGGCGAGCATCGAGGCGTACTCGGGCGTGCGCGAGTCGACGTTCAGGTCACCGGCAAGCAGCACCTGCTCGTTGGCCGGGATGTTCTTGGCGTCCAGGAACGCGTCGATCGTCTTGAACTGCCGGCTGCGCATGGCGGCCGCCTCGCCCGCGGCGCAGCCCGGGTCCGTCGACTGGGCGTGTGTGCCGACGACGTGCACCTTGGTGCCGTTCACGTTCAGCACGACGTAGGCGAAGCCCTTGTTGGACCACCAGTCCGCGCCGCACGCGTCCTTGTAGACCCACTGCTCCTTGCGCACGATCGGCCACTTGCTGAGGATCGTGACCCCGCCGTCCTCCGGCGTCGTCGCCGAGTACGCCCCACCGGTGGCGTCCCAGCCGCTCTTGGTGCGCCCGACGACCGGGGTCTGGTGCGGGTACCGGTCGGCGAGCGAGCTCTTCAGCGCGTCCGAGGAAGAGTTGTCGAACGCCTCCTGGAGGACGACTACGTCGTTGCCCTGCACGAACGGCGCCTTGGCGATCTCGGTGGCCCGGTGGTCCTGGCCCCAATTCGGGTAGAGGGCCTTGCTGAACAGGAAGACGTTGTACGTCAGCACCTTGAGCGGCGGCGTCTGCTCGGCGGCGGACGCGGTGGGCGCCGCGCCCACGAGACCGGCGGTGGCGAGCGAGAGCGCTAGCACGGCCGAACCCTGTGCACGGCGGTGTGCGAGGGGCGTCACTGGATCTCCCTGTGGTCGAAGGGGGTTGTGGGGCGCCGCACATCAAACCATCAGGGATTACTCTCAGGTAACACTCGTGCGGGAATTGGATGGCGCGGGGACGTACGCAACGGAAGTTGTTCAGACAAGCCACGTTCCGCTTCGCATCAGATGCCGCCCCGGCAGCTCGTGCTGCTCATGCCATGCCTGCACCGCCACGGGACGTACCTGGTAGTAGGAGTACGTCGCGGAGTCCGCGCGTGGATCCCAGCCCGTCTTCGCGCGGAACGCCTCGGCCGCCGCGGCAGGCACCTCGTCGTCGGCGTGGACGTCCACCTCGCCGTCGATGAGGACGACGTCACGCGTGTCCCCGAAGGCCAGCCGGGTCCGGCGGCGGGCGCACAGATTGCGGCCCGTGGGGTTGCCCGGGCGGGTGGCCATCCAGAGCGCCTCGCCGTCCCAGACGAACCACAGCGCGACCAGACAGGGCACCCCGTCGCTGTCCGCCGAGGCCACCCAGACGTCCGTCTCCCGTTCCAGCCGGTCCAGTACGTCCCGCTTGCGACGCTCCGGGCTGCGCGGCTCATCCATGATCGTCATGCCCGGAAACGCTAGTCGCCGGCCCGCCTGCGCACCTCGGGCGGCAGGCCTAGGACGAAGGTCCCGGGCGGGACTGGCGCCGCGTAGGTTTTACGTATAACCTCTCCCGTCAATCGAACCTCCCGGAAGGCCCCGATGAGACGCATCGCCCTGGTCACCCTCGTCGTCGACGACTACGACGAGGCGATCCGCTTCTATACCGAAGCCCTCGGCTTCCGGCTCGTCGAGGACGCCCCGCGCCCGGACGGCTCCCGCTGGGTCGTCGTCCAGCCCGGCGACCAGGGCACCGCACTGCTGCTGGCCCGCGCCAAGGGGGACGAGCAGGGTGCCCGGGTCGGCGACCAGACCGGCGGGCGCGTCGGGTTCTTCCTGCACACCGACGACTTCGCCCGCGACCACGCCCGGATGCTCGCCGCCGGCGTGACCTTCCTGGAGGAGCCCCGGCATGAGCCGTACGGCTCGGTCGCCGTCTTCCAGGACCTGTACGGCAACCGCTGGGACCTGCTCCAGCCCGCGGACTGAACGCTCCCTTCGCCGCTTCGAACCGCCCCGCTCAAAGAAAGACCGCACCATGAATGCTACGCGCGTAGACGCAGACGTGATCCGCCGCCTCCCCAAGGCCGTCCTGCACGACCACCTCGACGGCGGCCTGCGCCCCGCCACCCTGGTGGAGCTCGCCGCCGAGGTCGGCCACACCCTGCCGACCACCGACCCGGACGAGCTCGCCGCCTGGTACTTCGAGGCCGCGAACTCCGGCGACCTGGTCCGCTACATCGCCACCTTCGAGCACACCCTCGCCGTGATGCAGACCCGCGAAGGCCTGCTGCGCACCGCCGAGGAGTACGTGCTCGACCTGGCGGCGGACGGGGTCGTCTACGGCGAGGTGCGCTACGCCCCGGAGCTGAACACCAACGGCGAGCTGACCATGGCCGAGGTCGTCGAGACCGTACAGGAGGGCCTCGCCGCCGGTATGGCGAAGGCCGCGGCCGCCGGCACTCCGGTGCGCGTCGGCACCCTGCTGTGCGGGATGCGGATGTTCGACCGGGTGCGCGAGGCGGCGGACCTCGCGGTGGCGTTCCGGGACGCGGGTGTGGTGGGCTTCGACATCGCCGGCGCCGAGGCCGGCTTCCCTGCCGCCGACCACCTCGACGCCTTCGAGCACCTGCGCCGCGAGAATGTGCCGTTCACCATCCACGCCGGTGAGGCCGACGGCCTGTCCAGCATCCACCAGTCGCTCCAGATCTGCGGCGCCCAGCGCATCGGTCACGGCGTGCGCATCACCGACGACATCGTGGACGGCAAGCTCGGCCGCCTGGCGGGCTGGGTCCGCGACCGCCGTATCGCCCTGGAGATGTGCCCGACGTCCAACCTCCAGACCGGCGCCGCCACCTCCATAGCCGGGCACCCGATCACCGCGCTGAAGGACCTCGGCTTCCGGGTCACCCTCAACACCGACAACCGTCTGGTGTCGGGGACGACGATGACCCGGGAGATGTCGCTGCTGGTCGAGGAGGCCGGCTGGACGGTGGAGGACCTGCGCACGGTCACGGTGAACGCCCTGAAGAGCGCCTTCATCCCGTTCGACGAGCGCAAGGCCCTCATCGAGGACGTCGTCCTGCCTGGTTACGCGGCCGCGCTCTGAAACGGCCCGCGGGGCTACAGGTTCGGTAGCAGCCCCCGCACATAGGCGGCCTGTCCGACGTGCTGGAGATCGTCGGACAGGACGCTGACCAGCCGTACGCCCAGGGTGACCGGTGGATCCCAGCGTTCGTCCACGATCCGCTCCAGGTCCTTGGCGGCGACCTCGCGCAGGGCCCCGAGGGTCTGGGTGTGCACGGCGTCGTAGTAGCGGGTCAGCAGGTCGCCGGAGTCGACCCGGACCTTGGCGACCTTCGCCGGGGTGTGGCCGTAGCCGGTGTCGTGGCGGGGCAGATCGAGCCCGAAGGTTTTCTGGTAGTCCTGGGTCAGCCACACCTGGTCGAGGTCGAAGGCGTCGCCGAGGTGATCGTCCTGGACCCGGGTGAGATGCCAGATCAGCCAGGCGACGGAGTTGGCGTCGGGGGAGGGGCGGGCGCTGAGCTCGTCCGGGCCGAGGKCCTCGACGGCGGCGTGGACTTCTTCCTGGATGCGGTTGTACCCGTCGATGAGGATGTCCTTCGCATGCATGGCTCCACCATCGCGCAAAGCCGTCCCGCACGCGCCCCTTCAGCCGTGCGTCACGCGCCTTCCGTTTCCAGCAGCGCCATCAGGGCCCGGGCTGCCGGGCTCGTGGCCTGCGGGGGCGGCAGCAGGGCGACCGTCTCGTAGACGGTCTCGCCCGTGCCCTTCACCGGCAGGGCGGTCAGGGACGGCCGCTTGTGCCGGAAGTGGCGTGGTACGACGGCGATGCCGAGGTCCTCGTCCACCAGGTCCAGCAGGCTGTGCACGTCGTTGACCTCCAGGGACACGGTCCGCCGTACGCCCGCGGCGGCGAACACCGCGTCGGTGGCGCGGCGCGGCCCCCAGTCCGGATGGAAGTCGACGAAGACCTCCCCGCCCAGATCCTCCGGAGTGACCGCGGCCCCGGCGACGGCGAGGCGGTGGCTCGGATGGCACAGGACGGTCATGGGCTCGCTGGTCAGCGGTACGACACGCAACTGGTCGGTGTCCTCCTGCGCCGTCCGCACCGCGAAGGCCAGATCGAGGCGGCCGGCCGCGACCTCCTCCGCGAGCGCGCCCGAGCCCGCCTGCCGCAGACAGATCTCCACGTCCGGATGCTCCCGCCGGAAGGCCGCGAGCAGCCCCGCCACATGCACCCCGGCGATGCACTGCTCGGACCCGAGCGCCAGCATCCCGCGCAGCACGCCCTGCACCGCGGCCACCGCCTCGTGGGCCGCCCGCACCTGCGCCAGGATCCGCTCCGCCTCGCACAGCAGGGCGCGGCCGGCCGGAGTGAGCGTCACTCGCCGGGTCGTGCGCACGAACAGCGGGGTCTGCAACTCCCGCTCCAGGGCGCGGATCGACGCCGACAGGCCGGACTGGGACACCAGCAGGCGCTCGGCCGCCCGGGTGAAGTGCTGGTCCTCGGCGACCGCCACGAAGTGCTGGAGATGACGCAGTTCCATGATTGAGCAGCCTAGCCGCTGAATCCCATCTGATTTACCTGTTGGACCACTGCCCGCAGGTCGCGACAGCATGGACGGCGACTGGATTACCGGCTCTTCGGAGCCGTCCTTCGTGTGCCAACCCCTCTGGAGTCGCGTTGTACACCGCACACACCGACCGCTACGCGGACATGCCCTACCGGCGCACCGGACGCAGCGGCCTCAAGCTCCCCGCGCTGTCCCTCGGACTGTGGCACAACTTCGGTCCGGACCGCCCGGTCGAGACCCAGCGGGCCATCCTGCGCCGCGCTTTCGACCTCGGCGTCACGCACTTCGACCTTGCCAACAACTACGGCCCGCCGCCCGGCGCCGCCGAGTCGGCGTTCGGCGAGGCGCTTAAGGCGGACCTCGCGCCGTACCGCGACGAGATGATCATCTCCACCAAGGCCGGCTATCTGATGTGGCCCGGCCCGTACGGCGAGTGGGGCTCGCGCAAGTACGTGCTGTCCTCGCTCGACCAGAGCCTGAAGCGGATGGGCCTGGACTACGTCGACATCTTCTACTCGCACCGCCCCGACCCGGACACTCCGCTGGAGGAGACGATGGGCGCCCTGCACTCGGCGGTGCAGCAGGGCAAGGCGCTGTACGTCGGCGTCTCCAACTACTCGCCCGAGCAGACCCGCGAGGCCGCCCGCATCCTGGGCGAGCTGGGCACCCCGCTGCTCATCCACCAGCCCGCCTACTCGATGCTGAACCGCCGCCCCGAGGAAGAGGGACTCCTCGACGCCCTGGACGAGCTCCAGGTCGGCTCGATCGTCTACTCCCCGCTGGCGCAGGGCCAGCTGACCTCCCGCTACCTCGACGGGATCCCGAAGGACTCGCGGGCCGCGAGCGGCAGCCCGTTCCTGAACGCCGACGCGATCACCGGCGACCTGCTGGGCAAGCTGCGCGCCCTCGACGAGATCGCCAAGTCCCGCAGCCAGACCCTGGCCCAGCTGGCCCTCGCCTGGGTCCTGCGCGGCGGCCGGGTGACCTCGGCGCTCGTCGGTGCGAGCAGCCCGCAGCAGATCGAGGACAGTGTCGCGGCCACCCGCAACCTGGACTTCGACGCCGACGAGCTGGCCCGCATCGAGGCGATTCTCAAGCCGTAAGGCGCTCGCTGACCTCCCAGAGGCGGGCCGCCGCCTCTGGGTCCACGGCGTAGGACAGCACGCCCGGCGTCTGAGCTCCGGTGCGCCACTCGGCCTCGTCGGCGTCGGCCACCAGGGGGCTGATGTCGCAGTTCTCGCAGTAGACCCCGCCGAGCGCGGCCAGCTGCGGGCTGGTGGCGCACCAGACGCTGGTGGCGGCTCCCTGCTCCACCGTCTTCAGCTGGCGGGACGGGTCCCGTACGGGCCGTCCGTGCTCGTCGAGGGCACCGGCCGCCCGGACGGCCTCCGCGGAGACGTGCTTGGCGAGGCCGGTGTCGATGATCGTGCCGGGGTGCACGGAGAAGGCCCGCACCCCCTCGGCCCGTCCGCGCCGGTCCAGTTCCACGGCGAAGAGCGCGTTGGCCGTCTTGGACTGGCCGTAGGCGGCGAAGGGCTCGTAGGGCCGGTGCTCGAAGTGCAGGTCGTCGAAGTCGACGTTGCCGAAGCGGATGCCCCGCGAGGACACGGCCACGACCCGCGCCCCGTCGGCCGCGACCAGCGCGGGCCACAGCCGGGCGACCAGCTGGAAGTGCCCCAGATGGTTGGTGGCGAACTGCGCCTCGTACCCGCGCGCGTCCCGCGTCAGCGGGGTCGCCATGATCCCGGCGCTGTTGACCAGGATGTGCAGCGGACGCCCGGAGGCCAGGAACTTCTCCGCGAAGGCGTCGATCGACGCCGGGTCCAGCAGGTCGAGGTACTCGACCTCGGCCCCGGGCACGTCCCGCAGCGCGGCCCGTGCCCGCTCCAGGTCCCGCGCCGGTACGACGACCTCGGCGCCGGCGGAGCGCAGCACCCGGGCCGTCTCCAGGCCGATGCCGGAGTAGCCGCCGGTGACGATCGCGACCTTGCCGGTCAGGTCGACCCCCTTGATCACCTCCTCGGCGGTGGACGCGGCGCCGAAGCCGGAGGGCAGGGGATGCTGTGCGGTGGTCATGGTGCGTATCTCCTCAACGTGAGCCGACCGGACCACCGTAAGGACGCGGTTCCGTACGATGAATACTTGAGAGTCCGCATTACTTGCGTGATAGTTCGAGCATGACCGCCGATCCGCTGTCCGAGGCCCTCGCCGTCGCCGATGCCCGCAGTGTGTTCTCCGGTGGCTTCACCGCCGGCGGCACCTGGGCGATCCGGCTGCGCGGGCGCGACAAGCTGAAGGTGGTGGCCGTGGTGCGGGGCAGCTGCCTGCTGGTCCGCGAGGACGGCGGTGAGCCGTTGAAGCTGTCCGAGGGGGACGTGGTGGTCTCCGACGGGCGCCAGCCGTACGTCATGTGCAGCGAGCTCGGCGTCGAACCGCTGGACTCCGCCGACGTCACCGTGGACCCCGTCACCCGGACGGCGCGGCTCGGCGACGGCACGGACGAGGACGTCGCCTGCGTCTCCGGGCACATCGACCTGAGCCGGGACAGCGGCGAACTGCTGCGCCGGGCGCTGCCGGAGCTGATCCACGTACGGTCCGACGCGGCCGAGGCGTCGGCGCTGCGCTGGCTGATCGGGCAGTTGGCCGAGGAGATGAAGACACGCCGGGCCGGTGTCGAGTTCGCCTCCGACCAGCTGGCCCAGCTGATGTTCGTGCAGGTGCTGCGGGTCTGCCTCGTCGAGTCGGAGGGGCTGCCGCCGGGCTGGCTGCGCGCGCTGGCCGACGAACGGCTCGCCCCTGCCCTGCGCCTGATGCACGGCGATCCGAGCCACACCTGGCAGCTGGAGGAGCTGGCCCGGGCGGCCGCGATGTCCCGGACCACCTTCGCCGTACGGTTCAAGGAGGCGGCCGGGGTGCCGCCCCTGACGTATCTGCTGAACTGGCGCATGAGCCTGGCCGCCCGCGCCCTCAGACAGGACACGGCCCCGGTCGCGGCGCTCGCCCGTTCCGTCGGCTACACCTCCGAGAGCGCCTTCAGCAACGCCTTCAAGCGGGCCGTCGGCGTCGCGCCCCGGCGCTACCGGCAAGCCGCTAGGAGCTGATCCGCTCCTCCAGGCGGACCGTGACCGTGTCGCCCTCCGCCTTGCCGATGGCCTTGCGGATGTCGGCCTTCACCGGCAGCTTGTGCGTGCCGTCGCCCAGCGCCATGAACGAACTGCGGAAGGGGTGTCCGTCGATCGTGCCGCGGACCTTGACGAGCCCGCGGGTGCCGAAGAAGTCGACGCTCCTCGGCCAGACGAGATAGGTCCAGCCGCCCTCGTTCGGACTCTTGCGCAGGACGGCCGTGAACTCCTCGTCCAGCTTGGCGGTCGTGGTCATGGTGGTGCCTCCGCTCGCGGTGGTCGTGTGGTGAAGACCGCCGCGAGCGTGGAAACTCATCGCGGAACTCACGTCCCGGCCGGCAGCCGGTCCAGAAAGCCGAGCACGGCCGTGATCCGCCCCTCGGTATCCAGCGTGATCACATCGGACCCGGCCACCGGCGCCGAGCCGGCGACTTCGTTCACCAGCTCCCAGGAGAAGCGGGCCGTGTCGTGGTGGCCCTCGACGGACCCGGTGAGCCGGAAGACGAAGCCGGGGAATTTCGCGTGCGCCGCCGAGATGACGGCCACGATCCCCTCGTGTCCGCGGACCTCGGCGAGAGGGTCGGTGTATCCGCCCTGCGGGCTCCACGCCGTGGCGACCGCCCGGGCCAGGGCGTCGGGCTCGCGGGTGTTCCAGGCCGCGAAGTAGAGGGCGGCGGCGTTCTCGTAACGATCGGTGTGCGCGGGCATGGCGGATCAGCCTCCACGAGGTCGTCGTTGCTGCTCAGGAACCGGATCCCGGTCTCGGTGACCCGGTACCGCCACGATGCCCGCCCGTGCCGGAAAGCTCGATTACGCCCGAGGTAATGCCCCGCCGGTGAGCTGGCTTGACGTGTACCCGCCGCATTTCGGCCAACGAATGCTGTGAATATGCCAGGAGAGTGGCCGGAAAGTCGTGGTGACAGTGTTTCAGTAGTGAACATACTCAACTACGTGGGCGCTTCACATGGGGCGACGGCGCCCTTACGCACCGCTCACGAGCCGCACGAAAGCGAGGTCCGCCGAGAGGCGAACACGGCACCACGGGGGAGGCTTGCGTGCACGACGAGTTCCTTTGCCATGTCACCGCCTACGGAGTCTGCGGCGGGCGGCGTATCGGGGTACCCCTCGGAACCTACCGGGCACCCACCCTGGCGCTGGCCCTGTGGTGGTTGCGCGACCGGGCGTCCTGGATGGCCGAGCGATTAGACCCGCGACCGGAGGCAGAGCACTTCCCACCCAGTGCGCTCGTCCCGGTCGCCGACACCGTGCCCGACGTCCCCGCCGTATTGCGCAAGTGGTGTGGCGACGTCGGACAACAGGAGCTGGTCGCCGACGAGTTGGCGGCCGGACACCTGGTCCGGATCGCCGTGAGCGACGAGACCACCGAGTACGAACTGCTCGCCGAGTCGGTGGACGCACTGCGTATGCAGCGCACCCTCCCGGCGCTCTTCGTACCCGTCGGCTGACCCCCGTGGCGAAGCGATCTCCGCCCTTGCGAGCCCCTGGCACAGGCAGGTGCAGGCAGGCGCATACAGGGGCAGATCGATAGAATCCTGGCATGGCGGAGCGTTCGTACGCACCGACTGCGCCCGTACTCGTCCTGGAGACCGACTCGGGCTCGACCGTGATGACTCCGGGCCGCGACTACCGCGTCGGACGCGACCCGCTCAGCGACATCGTCATCGACGACTCCCGCGTCTCCTGGCACCACGCCGTGCTGCGACCCGAGGCCGACCACTGGACGCTCGCGGACGACAACAGCACCAACGGCACCTACACCGACGGTCACCGCGTCCAGGAGTGGGACGTCGGCCCCGGCACCGTCATCCGCTTCGGCAACCCCGCGGACGGCCCCCGCGCGATCCTGCTGGACCGCACCGCCCCGACCCGCGCGCCGGAACGCCCCTCGGCCGTCTCCATGCCCGGACGCACGGGCACCTTCCGGCAGCCCACCAACGTCCGCCCGCTGCCCACCCG
>NZ_RDBN01000178.1 GCF_008042075.1 Streptomyces sp. UW30
CCGGCGGGTCGGCCAAAGTTTCCGCCAAGGAGCGCAGGGCGCTGCGCAGCCGGGTCTTGGCCGTGCCCTCCGGTATCCCCAGTTCCACGGCGGCCTGCCGGTAGGTGCGGCCGGCGAAGTAGGCGAGGTGCACGACCTCGCGTTGCGGCTGCGGGAGTTCGGCGAGGGCAGAGTGCAGCAGCAGGGAGCGCTCCCGGTCGACGACCGTCTCGTCGGGGCCGGGACCGGCGTCCGGGATGGCCTGGAGCGTGGAGTCGTCGGCGCCGGCGTCCTTGCGGTGCCGGGCCTCGCTGCGCACCCAGTCCACGGCGCGCCGGTGGGCGACCACGGACAGCCAGGTGCGCAGCGAGCCACGGCGCGCGTCGTAGGTGTACGGCCGGCCCCACAGGTGCGCGAAGACCTCCTGCGCCACGTCCTCGGCGGCGGCCGGTGAGCGCGTGACCCGCACGGCTACCCGCCGCACCAGCCCGCCGTACGTCGCGTACACCTCGGCCAGCGCCGACTCGTCGCCGTACACCAGCCGCCGGTGCACCTCCGCGTCGGCAGGCGGCGGTGCGGAGGTACCGCCCGTGGACTCCACGTGACCTTCCTAGCGTCCCGGCAGGGCCGGCGCCAGTGGTTCAGACAGAGAGGACG
>NZ_RDBN01000179.1 GCF_008042075.1 Streptomyces sp. UW30
TGAGCAGGTGCACGCCGCATACCTGCTGATACGCGACACCATCCTGTTCACCGACCGCCGTCTGATTCTGGTCGACAAGCAGGGCATCACCGGCAAGAAGGTGGAGTACCACTCCATCCCGTACCGCAGCATCACGCACTTCGCGGTGGAGACCGCCGGCACCTTCGACCTGGACGCCGAGCTGAAGATCTGGGTCTCGGGGACGCCGACACCGATCGAGAAGACGTTCACCAAGGGCGTGGACATCTACGAGGTGCAGGCGATCCTTACGCAGTTCGTGGCGAAGTAGCCCGGCCGTCCGGCCCCGCCGAGGTCACCCGCCTCGGCGGGGCCGTCATAATCGGCCCACGATGATCCAGCTCCGCCGCCACCTCCTGACCGACGTCCTCGCGGTCGGCGCCCGCTACCCGCTCGTCCTGGCCGGCGAGTGCGCGGTCCGGGCACACGGCCTGGTCCCCGAGGACACACGGAAGTCGTCCGCGGCGCTCCCGCTGGAACTGGCGACCGAGAACCCCGAGCCGATGGACCGCATCGCGGCCGTGGTCCTGCACGGCCTGACCGAACTCGGCTGGCTGGTACGCCCCCTGGAGACCGACCCGCTCTCCGCCCGCCTCCTGGTCACCGCCCC
>NZ_RDBN01000180.1 GCF_008042075.1 Streptomyces sp. UW30
GACCGCCGTCGTACGAGTCCGGCTTCCGTTCGAAGCCTTCGGCGCCTTCYGAGCGTTGTCGTGAGTGTTATCGGCACATTCGGACATGTAGGTCCCTCTCGAAGAACTCGGGATCCCCCAAGGCGGAACGCCGCTCACCACGCCATGAGGCGCGTGAGCCGCGCTCGCCCCGTCCGCCGACAGGTCGTGCTGCGAAGCTGGCTGGTGCGGTCGGCGGACGTACCCGAGCGGTGCTCGTTGCACACGGCGGAGCAATGTAGGGACTTCGACCGGTCGACATCAACCAACTCCTTGTCAGTCCAGGCCAGTTCGCCGTTACCTCCGGTATCGGCGATTTTCGGCCACCCACTTCATTCGCTGATTTCCGGATTTGTCGACCACCGTCCCCGACGATCTGTGATACACCCCACGCAACCAACTTCCTTCCATTTCCTAGGACTTGACGGTGAGTGGGCAATTCCGCACGCAAGGTGACCCTGCGCGTTGGATGGTTCGATTCCGTTCGCCGTCGTGCGTGACTCCCGCCACAGATCGCCCGTTGTCTTCTTCATGAGCCCGGGACCCGCCCGGTTCACGGGCCGGGAGCCACCCGGCCCCGCCACGCACCACATCCCGAGGAGCCACCCGTGC
>NZ_RDBN01000181.1 GCF_008042075.1 Streptomyces sp. UW30
TAGTACGGCTGTCCCCCAACTCGCTGCCGCCGCGTCAACGCACGGCCATGACGGCCCTGGCTCTGTCCGAGCCGCACCGTGTGCGCTTCGAGGAGTGGCAGGCGCTCTGCTCGGCGCTCGGAACGGACTTCGACGTCGCGGAACTGCGCACAATCGGCGAGGAGTCGCCTTTCGTCACGGTTGAGCCCACGGACGAGGTACCGGTGGCGTTCACTCACGAACGCGATGCCCGGACTCTTCGCGGGGGAGTCCCTGCCGACACGTTCCAGGCCTTCCAACAGACCGTCGTGGACCGCCTGTTCGCCTGCACCCATGGCGACCCGCTCGATGACTACCTGACCCGTGCCCTGCCCGCCCACGCCGCAGCCGCGGGCCGATTCGAGGAACTCCTCGCGGATCCCCGGACGCTGGTCAAGTGCACCCACACCGCCCTACTCAACGCTCTCCGCGTGGCCTTCCCCGACAGCATTCCCGCGGGCAGCCTCGCCGCGGATCTGTATTACCTCGACCATCTCGGTCTGGCGCCGTCCTCGCAGGCGGWGTGGGTGCACTTGACCAGCGTCCGGGGATCCGCGAGGAGTTCCTCGAATCGGCCCGCGGCTGCGGCGTGGGCGGGCAG
>NZ_RDBN01000182.1 GCF_008042075.1 Streptomyces sp. UW30
ACGGAAGTCGTCCGCGGCGCTCCCGCTGGAACTGGCGACCGAGAACCCCGAGCCGATGGACCGCATCGCGGCCGTGGTCCTGCACGGCCTGACCGAACTCGGCTGGCTGGTACGCCCCCAGGAGCCGACCAGCGACACCCGCTATCTGCGCGGCACCTGGCGGACCGACCGGAAGGGCTTCGTCACCTTCAGGACCGTCTTCCCCGGCTGGTACCAGGGCCGCTGCGTCCACATCCACACCAAGGTGCATGTGAGCGGCGAGTGGACGGACGCCGGCTATGAGGGCGGCACCACCTGCCACACCGGCCAGTTCTTCTTCGACGAGGAGTCCGTGCTGGCCTCGGCGGAGGTGGAGCCGTACTCGACCTCGACGACCGAGCGCACCACGCTCGACGAGGACACGATCTACGACCAGAGCGGGACGACCGGCGGTCTGCTGAAGCTGAAGTACAAGAAGAACGACATCGCCAAGGGTGTCCTCGCCACCATCACGGTGGGCGTCGACCCGGAGGCCACGCACACCGGCACGGACGACTCGGTCCAGCCGGGGGCGTCGGCGTCGGCTTCCGCCTCGGCGAGCTGACGGACGTACCGGCAGCGCGGGGCGGATGTGTGGACACATCCGCCCCGACCCGTCAGATGACCCAGAGCAGCCCGTCAACCCCTGGCGCACCTGTTATGCGCCGACGTCACTCGTCCGTCGGCGGGCTCAGTGCCTCCTGCTCCAGCAGGCGCTCCGCGATGTCGTCCGCCCACGCCCGCACCCACGCCCGCAAGTCCGGAACCGACGCCGCGCCGAGGCCCCGGGCGGTGAACTCCCGGTCGTCCAGCAGCTCCGTCGCCTCCAGGCGGGACTGGAGGTCGGCCGGGTCGAACTCGTCCCAGGCGTGGCGGCGGCCCTGTTCCTCCAGGTCGGGGAAGCTCCAGTGGGCTGCGGCTGCGTAGACGTCGGTCAGGTCGCGGGCGGCGCCGCGGTCGGTGAGGGCGCGGACCTTGGTGCCGATGAGGTCTTCGAGGGAGAGGGCCGGGCCCCGGTCGGTCGGGACGGGCGGGTGCCAGAGGGTCTCCTTCAGGAGGTCGACCGTGTACTGCTGGTGCTCCGCCTCGGTGAGCTCCTCGCCCGTGTCCGGGGCGGTGACCAGGAGGCGGGCGGAGAGCGGGTCGGTCTCCAGGGGGCGTACCAGCCAGCCGAGTTCGGTCAGGCCGTGCAGGACCACGGCCGCGATGCGGTCCATCGGCTCGGGGTTCTCGGTCGCCAGTTCCAGCGGGAGCGCCGCGGACGACTTCCGTGTGTCCTCGGGGACCAGGCCGTGTGCCCGGACCGCGCACTCGCCGGCCAGGACGAGCGGGTAGCGGGCGCCGACCGCGAGGACGTCGGTCAGGAGGTGGCGGCGGAGCTGGATCATCGTGGGCCGATTATGACGGCC
>NZ_RDBN01000183.1 GCF_008042075.1 Streptomyces sp. UW30
GGGCGGGCTGGAAGATCCACGTCTCGGCGTGTCCGGACAACGCGCAGACGACCCTGGACGCGGTGTGGGACTACTGCGTCCCGCGCCGTATCGCCTTCAAGTTCCTGCCCGGCCTGGACACCGTCGAACTCCCCAGCGGTGACAAGGCGGCCTATCTGACCCGCCACGACCACGTCAAAGCCCTGCTGGCCGACCCCCGGTTCGCCCGGCCGACCGCCGAGGACGGCGCCGCCCGGATCGCCCCCGAAGGAGCCGGCGGTCCCGCCGCCGACGGGAGTTCGCCCCTGGCTCTGCCCGATCGCGGCGAGCCGCACCTGCGTTGGCGTCGGCAGGTCGGCAAGTACTTCACCGCCAAACGCATGACCGCCCTGCGCCCCGGCATGGTGCGCACCGCCGAGGGCCTTGTCGACGAGATGATCCGGCAGGGACAGCCCGCCGATCTCAAGGCCGCCCTCGGCTTCCCGCTGCCCGTCTACGTCATCTGCGACATCCTGGGCGTCCCCGCAGCCGATCGGGACCGGTTCTCGCACTGGTCCGACGCCTTCCTCAACGTCAGCCGCTACACCGGCGAGCAGACCCGGGCGGCGTACGACGAGTTCGCCCAGTACATGGCGGCGCACATCGCGGCGACGCACGCCGAGCCCGGCGAGGATCTGATCAGCATGGTGATCAGGGAGAGCGAGGGCGAGGGGGAGGGGCTGACCGACGACGAGTTGCTCGGCACCGCCATGGGGCTGCTGGTCGCCGGGCACGAGACGACCGCGAACATGATCGGCAAGATGGTCGCCATGCTGCTCGCCGACCGCACCCGGTGGGAGCGGCTGCTGGCCGACCCCACCCTCGTGCGCACCGCGGTCGACGAGGCGCTGCGCTTCGACGCCAACCTCGGCTTCGGCATCCGGCGTTATCTCACCGAGGACGTCGAGGTCGACGGCGAGCTGCTGCCGAGCGGCACGACCGTCGTGTGCAGCATGCCCGCCGCCAACCGGGACGAGCGGGTCTTCACCGACGCCGACGACATGGTGCTGTCCCGGTCCCCGAACCCCCATCTGACGTTCGGCGCCGGACCGCACTCCTGCCTCGGGCAGAGCCTCGCGCGCACCGAACTCCAGGTCACCCTCGAGGTTCTCCTCCGCAGGCTGCCGACCCTTCGACTGGGCGTGTCCGTAGGGGAGTTGCGGCGAGTGGAGGGCCTCCTCGTCGGCGGGCTGCAGACGGTGCCCGTGCGGTGGTGACGGCCGCCGCACCGACAGGAAGGGCAACCGCCGTGAAAGTCACTGTGGATCAGGGCCGCTGCTGCGGCGCCGGGCAGTGCGTGCTGCTCGCACCCGACGTCTTCGACCAACGTGACGACGACGGGCTCGTCACCCTGCTCGACCCCACGCCGGCGCCGGCCCTGCATGCCGCCGCCCGCGAGGCCGCCGCCGTCTGCCCCGCGGCCGCCATCACCATCGACGACGACGCATAGCGGCACTCGGTCCCACGGATCGGAAAATCACGTGCCCCGACCTCGCCCGGTTCCCTAGACTCACCACGCAATCACGCGCCGCCCCGTAGACGTCGGCGCGTAGTCGTGACCAGTCGAGGGGAGCCGGGCCGTGCGTGACCGCACCGCTGTCGTCGTCTCCCCCTCCCGGTACGAGGTGATCCTGGTGTCCTCGTCCGCCCGGTGCCCGCTGCGCGGCCGGCACCGGATGCCCGTGACGAACACCTGAGAGCGCCCGAGCAGTACTCACTTCAACGCCCCTGCCGTTCCCCTGTTCTGACGGGACGGCAGGTCGTGCTCGCGTGGGCGCCTGCGCTCGTCCGGAAATCGCGCTGACCCCTTTTCGTATCCGGATCGTCCGGATCATCCGAAAGGCCACGGGCCGTGCGCACCAACCTCAACACCCTCGCCGTCGTCCGCAACCTCGGCATCCTCGCCCACGTCGACGCGGGCAAGACCACCGTCACCGAGCGGATCCTGTACACCACCGGGACCACGCACAAGCGTGGCGAGGTCCACGACG
>NZ_RDBN01000184.1 GCF_008042075.1 Streptomyces sp. UW30
GAGGGCGAACCGGCGAGCCTCGCGGGCGAGGTCGTCGTCCCGCCCGACTCCTACGTACGCGACCAGATCGACGGCATCAAGGTCGACCCGCGCCTGACCAGCCAGGAGAAGCGCGCCGCCAAGCTGACCTGGCTCGCCTGGTTCGGCCTGGAGATGGGCCGCGAGGGGGTTGTCCGGAAGATCATCGGTGGTGCTCCGTGGGGGTCTGGGTGCGGCGCAGGTCGAGCAGGTCCGCGGCGGCCCGGGCGAAGGGGCCGACCAGTCCGCGGCCCATCTCCAGGCCGAACCAGGCGAGCCAGGTCAGCTTGGCGGCGCGCTTCTCCTGGCTGGTCAGGCGCGGGTCGACCTTGATGCCGTCGATCTGGTCGCGTACGTAGGAGTCGGGCGGGACGACGACCTCGCCCGCGAGGCTCGCCGGTTCGCCCTCGCGGCCGAGTTCCACGGTCAGGGCGCGGGTCTGGCGCCAGACGTCCCGGCGGGCGCGCGCGTACTTGTGACCCTCCAGCCACCAACGGCCGCCGTCGACGTCCCGCAACTCCAGCCGGTAGCGCAGGAGTTGGTGGCGCAGGCCGTGCCGGTGCGGGATGCCTTCCTCGGGGCGGATCCAGACGTCGCCGCGTTCCACCGTCAACGGCTCGGCGTGCAGGGCCGGGCAGGTGACCTCGCCGCGAACGTCGACGCGGCGGTCCGTCACCAGCTGGTGCATGCTCGCGATGGAGAGCGTGAGGGACATCGAGCAGGGAGTGTCGGGGGCGGCGTCGATCGGGCCGACGCCGCCTCGGGTGGTCTCGGAGAACCACAGGTAGGGCTGGTCGTCCTTGTGCGGGAGCCGGGCCAGGCCGTCGCCGGCGAGGCGCTCGAAGGTCTTCACCTGGGCCCGGGCGTCGTAGCGTGCGGCGGGCGCCAGACCGAGGGCTTCGACCAGGGCCGTGGTGCGGTCGGCGATGGCGGCCGGGCCCTTCAGGGTCGCCTCGCACAGCTTCAGCGCGGTGGGGCTCTGCAACACGCGGCTGAGGAAGGTCAGTTCGGGGATCGGCTCGGCCGCCAGGCGGGCCAGGGCGTCGGTGCGCCACTCGTCCCAGTCCTGTACGCGGACGTGCATGCCGCCGAACGCCATGTCCCGTACGACGTCGTCCAGGGTGTTGGGAACGCCGGTGAGGTTGTAGTCGAAGCCCCAGGCGTCCGGCTCGCAGACGACGGCGACCGCGACGCGGCTGACCCAGTCGACCGGGGCGGCGTTGAGATAGCGGAAGGCGGGCACGGTGCGGAAGCGGCCGAACGCCGAGATGAGGCCGCTGCTGAGGTCCTGGGCGTTGTAGGCGCCGGTCCTGGTGTGGCCCCCGATGCCGCCCGGGCGCAGGGCGGTGACGATCAGGCCGTGGTCGCGAGCGCGGCGCAGGGCGACTTCCGCGGCCCACTTGGTCTGGTCGTAGCCCGCGACGAGACGGTCGATGTGGGCGAGGGGGTCGTCCTCGCCCATCGACGGGATGCCGACCTCGTTGAAGACGGCGATGGAGGAGATGTGGTGCAGCGGCTTGGGGCGGCCTGTCGCGGCGAGTTCGGCCAGGGTGAGGGCGCCGATGACGTTGCTGCTGCGCAGCGACTGGTAGCCGCGCAGGAAGTCCACGGCGGCGGCGACGGAGACGACGCTGTCCAGCTCGTGGGTGAGGGTGTTCCAGAGCTCGTCGGACAGGCCCAGGTGGGGTTGGCGGATGTCGCCGGGGAGCACGGTGATGCGGCGGCGGACCTCCGACGACCAGGGCAGCGCATAGTCCTTGAGCGCCGCGCCGAGCCGGGCCACGGCCGCCTCCTCGTCGGCGGCCCGGACCAGGCAGTAGACGTGGGCGTCGCTGTGCCGCAGCAGGTCCAGCAGCATATGGCTGCCGAGGAATCCGGTGGCGCCGGTCAGCAGGATGCGGCGGGGCGGGAGG
>NZ_RDBN01000185.1 GCF_008042075.1 Streptomyces sp. UW30
ACCTCGTCCAGSGTGCGGGCCTCGGCGTCGCCCCGGAGGTGCTCGTAGCGCGCCATGACGAGGGGCCGGTAGCGCTGTGTGTGCTGGTACAGGGTGCGGATGCGGCCACCGCGGTCCAGCAGGGCCTGGTCGCGGTCCAGCGCCAGCGCCTGGGCCGTCTCGGTGCGCGCCTCGCTCTGCTGGGTGGTGGGCTGGATGCTCAGCAGCTCCCGGGACGCCTCGATCATGGCCTCGGTGAGGGCGTGATTGATCCGCTCGGTGCCGCTGAGCACGGTGATCGCCGGGTTGTCCGCCGTCGACGCATGCCGGCGGTCGATCCGCATGAGCGGCTCGAAGGCGTCGGCCAGCAGCTGTTCGCGGCGCCGTTCGCCGGCGATGCGCTCCTCGGAGGTCCGCAGCAGCCGGTGGAGTACGACGGCGGGGGCGACGGGCTCCAGCCAGTCGAGGTCGTCGACCGTGGCGTGCAGCAGGCCGAGGTCGACCAGGCAGGGCGCGGGAGCGGCGTCCTCGGCGTGCAGCCGGCCCTCGTGCAGGGCCTTCCGGTACAGCGTGAGGCCCGGTTCGCACAGTTCCCGGTCGGTGTGCGGATGCGCCGTGTTCACGAGTGGACGTCTCCCCCCGGCAGTGCGGGCTCCTCGTCCAGGAGCCCGGACTGTGCGATGAGGAAGCCGAGTTGGGCGCGGCTGCCGCTGCCCAGGGCGGTCGCGAGTTTGGCTATGTGGGCGCGGCAGGTACGCACGTTCATGCCGAGGCGGCGCGCTATGGCCTCGTCGACATGGCCCTCGACGAGCAGCCGGGCGATGGAGCGCTGGACGCCCGTGATGCCGTCGCGGGTGGGTTCGTAGGGGGCCTCCTCGCGCAGCGGGGTCGCCCGGCTCCACAGGTTCTCGAACACCTTGATCAGGTACTTGACGAGCCCCGGGTGCCGCAGTTCCAGGGCGACCTGCTGGTCGTCGTGGGCCGGCACGAAGGCGACCGTCTCGTCGCAGATGATGAGCCGGCCGATGAGCTCCTCCAGCGTGCGGATCTCGACCTTGCCGCGCGACATGACGTCGACGTAGGCCATGGTCCCCAGGCTGTGCCGCACGGTGTGCTGGTAGAGCGTGCGCATCCGCACGCCCCGCTCCATCAGCGGGCGGTCCCGCTCCAGGGCCTGCCGCAGGATGTGCTCGCTGCGTGCGCCCCCCGGCTGCACGGTCAGCACCTCGTGGCGGCACTCGCCGGTCGCGAGGTTGAGGGCCGCGTTGATCCGGTTGGAGCCCTCCAGCACGGTGATGGCGTGGGTGGGCGCCGGCGCGAGCGCGCTGAGCGCCATGAATGGCTCGAAGGATTCGGTGAGATCGATGGACATCCGCCGACGGTCGAGGATCTCGCGCTCCAGCGGGTGAAGACGTTGTGCGAGCA
>NZ_RDBN01000186.1 GCF_008042075.1 Streptomyces sp. UW30
CCTGCGGGCTGATCTTGGGGCTCAGTTGCGGGTTGACCTGCGGGGTGACATCGGCGCCGTGGTGGGGCGCCGGCGCCGGCCGGTGCGCGTTCGGCAGGTTGGAGCGCTGCGCGCTGGCCTGCGAGTTGGTCCACGAGGTGGCCTGGAGGTCCTGCTGGCCGGCGGGTGGCGGAACGGAGCCGTACCCGACGGGCACGTCGGCGACGCTGGGGCCGACTCCGATGGCCGACAGACCACTGGCTGCTGCKACGACGAGCGCGRCCTKGTGAAGCTTGCGCATGGAACCTCGGCCCTTCATTGACCTGTGCATGAACGTACGGAAATGCGACTGCGATGACCCATCGCTCTCTCTCCTTGTGCGGAACGAGGCAACTGCGAATCCAGTCACGTGAGTCGGGGCGGGGTCACCCAATTGCCAGAGGGTGTGAAAATCCGATGGATGGCAATGGAGTGACGGAATTACGGATCCCGTGACTTGGCCGAAGAAATGTCGTTGCCAGCTGAGAGAGGGCAGCGGCAGGAAAACAGAGAGAGGCAACGGGATCCGCTGCCGGCTCCGGCGTGAAGTCCACATGACAGCTCAGGCATTACCCCTGTAAGGGCGCAGTACGAATATCAGACTGAGCACACGCAAGACTGCACTGAAATACAACGGATTTCCCTGCACAGGT
>NZ_RDBN01000187.1 GCF_008042075.1 Streptomyces sp. UW30
TGATGCTGCGCCGTCCGTTCTCCAGCCGGCTGATCTTCGACTGCGACACCAGCAGCCGCTCGGCCACTTCCTCGGCCGTCATGCCCTTGAGCTCGCGGAGCCGGCGCAGCTCCTGGCCCAGCCGGCGTCGCCTGACGGTGGGATTGACATTGGACGCCACGGGACGTGCACCTCCGGCTGCCTGCCTGCGATTGCCACTTTGCGTATCTGCTGTTGAGCAGACTGCCACCAAGGTGCTTACTACCGCTGGGAAACGGTGGATATGCGCTGCATACACGCCAGTTCGCGACATCCCCCGCACATGCGGCCGCGCGGGGTGCCGGGACCGTACGTCCGCACGGGGATACGGATGTGCGGACGTACGGTCCCGGCACCCCGCGCGGACCAGCGGCTCCCGAACCGGTCTTGGGGACGGCGGTGCGGCGCTGCACGGGACGTGCGTGAAGTGCGGGTCGTGCCTGTCGTGCGTGGATCAGACGGTGCGTGCGCCGGATCCGGTGACGCGGGTCGTGGGACTGCGGCTCAGTGGGCCACGACTCGTGCCATGGATCCGCGGCGCGGCTGCACCGGAACGCCACGGGCGGGTTCCGCCGCGGCCCTGCCTCCGGGTGCGGCCTGCCGGCCGGCCGGTGCCGGGCTGCGACGCGGCTGCGCCGCCGCGCCGTTCTGGAC
>NZ_RDBN01000019.1 GCF_008042075.1 Streptomyces sp. UW30
CCCTGCGGCGGCTGGCCCTGCTGCGGGGGCTGCGGCGCCCCGAAGCCCGGCTACGGCTACCCGCAGCAGCCGGGCCAGCCCGCCCAGCCGGGCCCGTACCAGTCCGGCCCGTACACCCAGCCCCCGCAGCAGCCGGGGCCGTACGGCTATCCGCAGCAGCCCGGCCCCTACGGCCAGCAGCCCGCCCCGGGTTACGGCTTCCCGCCGCAGCCGCAGTACCCGGGCGCCCCCGGCACCCCGCCCGGCGGCTCGCGCAACCCCTTCAAGGGCAAGCCCGCCCTCGTCATCGGTGCCGCCGTCGCGGCGCTGGTCGTCATCGGCGGCACCGTGTACGCGGTGACCAGCGGCGACGACAAGAAGGACAAGCCCGTCGCCCAGCAGAGCGACGACCCCAAGGGCTCCGACTCCCCGTCCGACTCCGGCGACAGCGGCGAGGGCGGCGACGACCCGGAGAACCTCAACGACGGCCGCCAGGCGGGCGAGTCGAAGGTGCTCTGGTACAAGCCGGCACCCGACGCGCCCAAGTCCGGCGCCGACGCCCCCGGCATGTGGATCACCGAGAAGACCGCGGTGAAGGCGGCCTACAAGCAGCTCTTCGGCTTCAAGGTGGCCGACGGCGAGGACGCCTGGGACCCGATCGCCTTCCCGCAGAAGATCTGCGCGGTCACCCCGCAGAAGTCCACCAGCGACAAGATCGTCGTCGCGTACATGAGCGGCAGCAGCGACCGCGCCAAGTGCAACCAGCTCCAGCAGGTCGACCTCGACACCGGCGACAAGGGCTGGAAGGGCAGCGTCGCCGACGGCCAGCTCTTCGACAGCACCCTCGACGTCGAACTGTCCATCACCGGCAAGACGCTGCTGGTGGGCCGCTCGCAGTCCGGCACCGCGTACGACATCGACAGCGGCACGAAGCTGTGGGACAAGACGCGGTTCGGCGACAAGTGCTTCCCCGACGCGTTCGCGGGCGGCGACAAGGTGATCGCCGTCGCGTCCTGCGCCGCCTCCAGCAGCAACGAGCACGACGAAATGCAGGAACTCGACCCGGCCACCGGCAAGGCGAAGTGGACCTTCGCGTACGACGAGGGCTGGCGGGTCGCGCGTATCTTCTCCCTCGACCCGCTGGTCGTCTACAGCACCAACGAGGACAAGAAGACGGGGAACATCTCCACGTTCGACTCCTCCGGCAAGTTCCGCTCGCAGGTCGGCGTCAAACTCGAGATC
Organism: Streptomyces sp. UW30; assembly: GCF_008042075.1. Classification (GTDB taxonomy): domain Bacteria; phylum Actinomycetota; class Actinomycetes; order Streptomycetales; family Streptomycetaceae; genus Streptomyces. The sequence goes on from NZ_RDBN01000019.1 coordinate 1,222, forward strand.
GGCGCCGAGTGCGGCTGGGCCATCCTCCAGCGTGACCTTCAGGGTTGCTCCGGCGTGGTCGCCGACGCCGACACGCTCTACATGCCGACCAAGGCGACCGCCAGGGCCAACGAGATCGTCGCGATCGACCTCGGCAACGGCAAGGAGAAGTGGCGCGTGAAGTCCCCGGCCGAGGAGACGATGCTGCCGATCAAGGTTGAGGACGGCAAGCTCATCGCCTACGTCCAGGCGTCGTACGACGCGGGCGGCCAGGTCGTGTCGATCCCGGTCTCCGGCAGCAGCCACCAGCCGGCGAAGGTGCTCCAGAACCCGGCGAGCGCCGCGGACATCGAGAACGGCTTCTTCTCCAAGGCCTACGACTGGGCTGACGGCCGCTTCTACCTCTCCAGCACCCGGCTGAGCGGCCAGGACGAAGCCAAGGAGAAGCTGATGCTCGCCTTCGGCAAGTGAGGCGTGCGCCGGTTCCGCCCCTCCCMGTCGTAGGCCTTGGAGAAGAAGCCGTTCTCGATGTCCGCGGCGCTCGCCGGGTTCTGGAGCACCTTGCCGCCCTTGTCACCGGACTTCGCGTACCAGACGCCACCGCCGATGATCAGGGCGATCACCACGATGGACGCCGCCACGATGACGGCCAGCCGCAGAACCCCTACGGCCAGCCCCAGAACCCGTACACGCGGCCGCCCGGCTACGGCTACCAGCAGCCGACCGTGCCGGTGCACCCCCAGCCGGGACAGCCCGCAGGCGCAGGACGGTCCAGCTCGCAGCTGGCCGTCATCGTGGCGGCGTCCATCGTGGTGATCGCCCTGATCATCGGCGGTGGCGTCTGGTACGCGAAGTCCGGTGACAAGGGCGGCAAGGACGACACCGCCAGCTCCAGCGGCGGCACCGGCGGCGGGGGCGACGACGCGGGAGGCGGCGGCTTCGACGCCCCCGACGGCACGGAGAAGGTGCCCGGCAACACCGTCGCCCAGGTTCTCTTCCAGGTGCCGTCGCCGGATGTCGACGACGACACCAGCATCGTCGTGTCAGGCTCCTGGCTGACCGACAAGGCGTACGTCAAGACAGGCGTCGCGGAGATCGTCGGCTACGACCCCGACAAGGGCTCCAAGCTGTGGTCGGTCAAGCTGCCCGGCCCGGTCTGCCAGGCCGCCAAGCACATCAGCGAAGACGGCATCACGGCCGTCGCCTTCGAGCCCGCGATGCCGACCAAGGACAAGCCCTCGCACGGCTGCACCCAGGTCGCCGCGATCGACCTGGACGCCGGCAAGAAGCTCTGGACGAAGACCGCCCAGAACGAGGACGGCGTGATCCGCTACGACAACATCACCGTCAGCGGGGGCACCGTCGCGGCCGGCGGCACCAGCGGCGGCGCCGCCTTCGACCTAGAGTCCGGCAAGCCGCTGTGGGTCCCGAAGGCCAACGACAGCTGCTACGACCTCGGGTATGCGGGCGGCCCCAAGATGGTCGCGGTCCGCAAGTGCGGCTCCTACGACCAGCCCCAGCTGAACATCCAGACCATCGACCCGAAGACCGGGAAGGTGATCTCCGAGTACAAGATGGCCGAGGGCGTCGAGTACGCCAGCGTGATCTCCACCGACCCGCTGGTCGTGGCCGCCGAGGCCGGGCAGTCCGAGGACGCCATCGGCATCACGGACGCCTTCTCGATCGACAACAAGACGGGCAAGCTGCGCATCCGCATCTCCGTGCCGGGCGATCAGTACGGGGCCCGCTGCTCCGGCGTCACCACGATCGAGGCGTGCACGGGCGTCGTGGTGGGCAACGACCGGCTCTACGTGGAGACCGAGCAGCACTCCGGCGGCGGCGAGTACGGCCAGACCAACGAGATCGTCGCCTTCGACCTGGCCACCGGCAAGCAGACCGGTCAGCGCGCGGACGCCGGCGACCGGTACACGATCACCCCGCTGCGCATGGACGGCGGCAACGTGATCGCCTACAAGCGTCCCCCGTACGACAAGGGCGGGCAGATCGTCAGCATCGACGGCGGCAGCTTCGAGGAGACAAAACTGCTGGAGAACCCGTCCACGCGCGCGGTGCGGGACGTGGAGATGCGGATGTCGCCGGAGTACTCCGAGATCCTCTACGCGCAGGGGCGGCTGTACATGTCCGCCAAGTTCGCCAGCGAGCTGGGGAGTTCGGACACCCGCAAGTCCCATGTGATCGCGTTCGGCGCGACCGGCTGACGGTCGCCGCCTCCGGTCGTGCGCACGGCCCCGCCCCTGGWCCAGGGGCGGGGCCGTCCGCGTACTGCCTCATCGCCCTCGAATGCGCGGAAAGCCAGAAAATCCGCCGTTCCGGGGCACTTCTCGCCGGTAGGGGGAGCGCAACGTCGAACGCGATCACATGGGACTTGCGGGTGTCCGAACTCCCCAGCTCGCTGGCGAACTTGGCGGACATGT
>NZ_RDBN01000188.1 GCF_008042075.1 Streptomyces sp. UW30
CTGTTGTCCCTGCAGGGCAGCTTGCGCCGTTCGGGTGCGCAGATGCAGTCCCTGCAGGGCAGCTTGCGCCGTTCGGGTGCGCAGATGCATGGCGCTCCTCGCGGCTGGGATGACAGGGACGTCGTGCGCGAAAAGAGGCTAGGAGAGCGCAGGGCTGGAACGGTCCTGACAGATGTCAGGGGTTGCGGGCAATGCTCAGTGCCCTGTGGGGCAGTCCCGTGAGGAACGCGGTGGGCGTACCTTCCCGGATGATCCTGTGCGTCTTGTGCAACTGCCCTCACCGACCACGCCTCCTGCGCGTTCTGTGCACTGTGGACCGCCGTCACCGACAACGGCACTGACTGCGTATCTGGCGCCGTTCCGGGCAGTTGGCTGTTGTGCGCCGTCGAGTGCGCAGGTCGCGCCTGCGTACTGGGGGAGTGATCGGTGCTGTTGTGAATCCCTGTGCTGACGAACTGCTGTGCACAGAACGCGCAGGAGGCGTGGTCGGTGAGGGCAGTTGCACAAGACGCACAGGATCATCCGGGAAGGTACGCCCACCGCGTTCCTCACGGGACTGCCCCACAGGGCACTGAGCATTGCCCGCAACCCCTGTTTTCGCGCACGACGTCCCTGGCCCTGCGCTCTCCTAGCCTCTTTTCGCGCACGACGTCCCTGTCATCCCAGCCGCGAGG
>NZ_RDBN01000189.1 GCF_008042075.1 Streptomyces sp. UW30
GACCTTACCCGTCCGTCCGTCTCCCACCCCGCCCTGCCCGACGGCCCTGACTCCGGCAGCAATCGGACACCGTGGACCTTACCCGTCCGTCCGTCTCCCACCCCGCCCTGCCCGACGGCCCTGACTCCGGCAGCAATCGGACACCGTGCCAAGCTTTGCTCCATGCAGCTTTCCGCCGCCCCGTACGAAGAACGTCTCACCGCACCCAAGTCCTGGTGGCTGATCTCGTTCCTGGTCGGGCTCTCCATGGCCCTGATCCTTCTGCCGTTCGGCACGCTGCCCATGCTCGCGGGCCTGGTCGGCGGCACCGCCGCCGCGGCGGTCATGGCCAGCTCGTACGGCTCCATCCGCATCCGGATCGTGGGCGACTCGCTCATCGCGGGCGAGGCGAAGATTCCGCTGCGGGCGCTGGGCGAGGCGCATGTCCTGGACCCGGAGGAGGCGCGTGCCTGGCGCACCCACAAGGCCGACACCCGGGCCTTCCTCCTGCTGCGTGCCTACATCCCCAGGGCCCTGCGTGTGGAGGTCGTCGATCCCGATGACCCGACCCCGTACCTCTACCTGTCGACCCGTGAGCCGGAGCGGCTGGCGGAGGCGATCAGGGAGGCGAAGGCCTCGGCCTAGCACACCAGAGCGGGCCATCACCGGCCCGGTCAAAACTTGCCCTCCCCCTCGCAAAAACTTCACCGCACCTAGCGGAAGCAGCGTCGGCCGGCCTCTCGGAGGCCGGCCGATCAGCCTCCGAAGCACCGGTGGATCGACCTCGCAAAGACCCGTCGACCGCCCCCTCGAACTTTCGTCGACCGCCCCTGGAACCCCCGCCGGTCGCTCTCTGAAAGCCCCGCTGATCAACTCGCGCAGGCCCGTCCGACCAGCTCTCCAACCTCGCCGATCGGCCTCTGGAAGCCCCACCGGTCGCCCTCCGGAAGCCCCGGCCGATCAACTCGCGAAGGGCCCGTCCAACCAGCGCCTCGAACCCCGCCGACCGGCCCCTCGAAGCCCCACCGGTCGCCCTCCGGAGGCCCCCGCTGATCAACTCGCGAAGACCTCTTCGACCAGCGCCTCCAACCTCGCCGACCGGCCCCTCGAAGCCCCACCGGTAGCCCTCCGGAAGCCGCCGCTGATCAACTCGCGAAGGGCCCGCCCGACCAGCGCCTCCAACCTCGCCGATCGACCTCTGGAAGCCCCACCGGTCGCCCTCCGGAAGCCGCCGCTGATCAACTCGCGAAGGGCCCGTCCAACCAGCGCCTCGAACCCCGCCGACCGGCCCCTCGAAGCCCCACCGGTCGCCCTCCGGAGGCCCCCGCTGATCAACTCGCGAAGACCTCTTCGACCAGCGCCTCCAAC
>NZ_RDBN01000190.1 GCF_008042075.1 Streptomyces sp. UW30
AGGCGGCCCTGGCCCTCACGGAGGCGGTGACCCTGGTCGCCGACGGAGGCGTCCCGGACGAGGCCTACGCACAGGCGGCGGCCCAGTTCGACGACACGGAACTGGCCCACGTCCTGGCCCTGATCATGACGATCAACACGTGGAACAGGGTGGCGGTGACGTCGGCGGTCGTGGCGGCCGTGCGGCACGTGGACACGCCGTACGACCAGTTGCTGATGAGCGGCATACCGCGGCACGAGGCCCGTCGACGGATCGCGGCGGTGGTGGCGACGAGGTTGGGGGCGTGGCGGGCGGAAGTGTCCGAGGCCGGCTGACGGTGCAGCGGCCACTCACGCGGCGCCGACGCCGCCGTCGTCCGTCGCCCCAGGCCCTCGCCGGCGTCCGTCCACCACTGTCCGCGGCCTCGACGATGTCCTCCATCCACTGCTCCAGGCCCGCCGCTGTCCTCAGCGATCCCCGGCCTCGCCACCGASCTCCACCGTCCCCGGCCTCGCMGGCGTCCTCCACWGCTCCAGGCCCGCCGCTGTCCTCMGCSGTCCCCRGCCTCGCCACCGACCTCCACCGACCTCGCCACCGACCCCCACCGTCCCCGGCCTCGCCGGCGTCCTCCGCTGCTCAGACACCGCGGCGCACCGTCCTCCACCGTCACCGACCCTCCCCGCCGCCCCGCCTTCCCCTGGCC
>NZ_RDBN01000002.1 GCF_008042075.1 Streptomyces sp. UW30
CCGACACCCTCGACTCACCGGCATCACTCTGCTTTGCCACCGCTCATCCCCCCGACGCCACCGCCCCCGCCATAGTGGCCCTTCGTCACGAGCGGCGTCGGGGGGATGAGCGGTGGCAAAGCAGAGTGATGCCGGTGAGTCGAGGGTGTCGGAGTCGGAGCGGCTGCTCTTCGGCGGGCCCCTGCGGTACGACATGGGGTGGAACCAGCATCGGGACGCCTTTCTGGAGCTGAACTTCCGGGCGATGGTGACGCGGTTGCCGTCGCTCCTCGCGTCGAGCTTCCGGCTCGCCTGGCAGGCCGATCGGCGGGCCGCGCGGACCGTGCTCGTGGCCGAGGTGGCCCGGGGACTGGCGCAGGCGGTCGGGCTGCTCGCCGTGAACAGCGTGCTGGGGCGGCTGTTCGAGGGTGGGGAACTGGAGGGGCGGTTACGGGGCGCCGTTCCCGCGCTCGTCGCGATGGCCGCCGTGATGGTCGTGTCGACGCTGCTGCGAGCCGCCTCGACGTACGCCACCGGGCGTCTGGAGCCCAAGGTGGAGCGCGTGGCGACCGAGCTGTATCTGGAGCGGGCGGCTGCCGTGGAGCTGGCCGCGATCGAGGATCACGCCTTCCACAAGCTGCTGGACACCGCGCAGTACGGCGCCGCGTCCGCCCGCCGCATGATCTCCTACAGCGCCCGTGTCGTGAACGCGGCCATCTCGCTGATCGCCGCGGCCGGTGTGCTCACCGTGCTGCACCCCGCCCTGCTCCCGCTCCTCGCCACCATGACGCTGCCCAGCGCCTGGAGCGCACTGACCAACGCCCGGCGCCGCTACGAGTCCTTCCACACCTGGGTGCAGCACGCCCGCGCCGGCCATCTGATCAGCGGGCTGCTGACCGAGCCCGCCGCCGCGCCCGAGATCCGCGTCCACGGCGTCGGCCCCTTCCTGCTGCGTCACTACCGGGCGATGTCCGAGACGGCAGAGGCGGAACAGGCCCGCCTTGCCCGGCTCGCCGCGCGCACGGGGCTGATCGCGGCAGCGTGGACGGGACTCGCGACCGTGGCGACGTACGCGACGCTGGGCGGGCTGCTGCTCGCCGGTGCCATGGCGCTGTCGGTGGCGGGTACGGCCGTGATCGCCATCCGTACCGGGTCGTCCAGCCTCGACAGCCTCGTCCTGGAGGTCAACGCGCTCCACGAGGAGGCGCTCTTCGTGGGCGATCTGCAGCGGCTGTACGTCGAGGCGGCCGAACGGGCGATTCCGGTCGGCGGCGCCGCCCTGCCCGAGGACCCACGGGAGATCCGCTTCGAGAACGTCAGCTTCTCCTACCCCGGCGAGCAGCAGCCCGCCCAGCGTCGCGTACGTCGCCACGGTCGCGAGTCCCGTCCACGCTGCCGCGATCAGCCCCGTGCGCGCGGCGAGCCGGGCAAGGCGGGCCTGTTCCGCCTCTGCCGTCTCGGACATCGCCCGGTAGTGACGCAGCAGGAAGGGGCCGACGCCGTGGACGCGGATCTCGGGCGCGGCGGCGGGCTCGGTCAGCAGCCCGCTGATCAGATGGCCGGCGCGGGCGTGCTGCACCCAGGTCATGGCGCTGTCGGTGGCGGGTACGGCCGTGATCGCCATCCGTACCGGGTCGTCCAGCCTCGACAGCCTCGTCCTGGAGGTCAACGCGCTCCACGAGGAGGCGCTCTTCGTGGGCGATCTGCAGCGGCTGTACGTCGAGGCGGCCGAACGGGCGATTCCGGTCGGCGGCGCCGCCCTGCCCGAGGACCCACGGGAGATCCGCTTCGAGAACGTCAGCTTCTCCTACCCCGGCGAGCAGCAGCCCCCCGCCCTCGACGACGTCACGCTCACCCTCCCCCTCGGCCGGATCGTCGCGCTGGTCGGCGAGAACGGCTCCGGCAAGACCACCCTGGTCAAGCTGCTCGCCGGGCTCTACACCCCGGACCGGGGCCGCATCCTGTGGGACGACGTCGACGCGGCCGGCGCCGACCGGCACCAACTTGCCGAGCGCATCGCGATGGTGGCCCAGGACTTCAAGCGCTGGCCGTTCACCGCCCGGGTCAATGTGGCGGTGGGCCGCTCCTCCGTGCCCCTCACCGAGGAACGCCTGGCCACCTCGGTCACCGAAGCCGGTGCCGAGGAGGTGGTCGCCGATCTGCCGCGCGGCCTGGACACCCTGCTGGCCCGCCAGTTCAACGGCGGGCACGAGCTGTCCGGCGGTCAGTGGCAGCGGCTCGGCATCGCCCGGGCCGCCTACCGGCGCGGCCGCATCCTGATCGTGGACGAACCGACGGCGGCCCTGGACGCACGGGCCGAGCTGGAGGTCTTCGAGAAGATCCGCGCCCTGGCCTCCACCGGGCAGACGGTCGTCCTCATCACGCACCGGCTGGCGTCCGTCCGCCATGCCGACCTGGTGCACGTCCTCGACCAGGGCCGGCTCGTGGAGTCCGGGACTCCGGACGAACTGCTGGCCACCGGCGGGGTCTACGCCGAGCTGTACTCGCTCCAGGCCGAGCAGTTCACGACGCGGGTGCCCGCACCCAAGGCCGGCTGACCGGCACGCCTGCGTCCGAGGCTCACGCGGCGGCGTCCACCGCGCCGTCACCGCGGACGATCACCAGGAACGCGTCCGTCGCGAGGTCCATGACGACCTCGGCGGGCAGTCCCTCCATGCGCCGCGCGTGAGCGAACTCCTCCGCCGGCCACGATCCTCGCGGCCCGCCCGCGGGAAAGCGTTCGAGCACTGTTCGCCCGTTCACCATCCTGACCTCCGATAAGCGTCGTACTTGTAGGAGTTAACGCCTGCTGGAGGTGAATCGCCTCGCTCAGTGACGGGACTGAGACGTAGTTGACACTCGTTCACCGCGATGTGTGAGCATTCGATCACGCTCAATGATCAATCGCTACGCCTCGTGTCAGTCGTCGTACTCGTCGTGATATCGGATACGGTCGCTGCCCGCAGGCGCCCCCAGATCCGACGCGCGCCCCTTGGGCTCCTCCCACTCCTCCTGCCGGCCCAGCGCCGTGAGGTCGAGGAAGCCGGTGGTCGAGCCGAGCCCGTCCAGTCCGCGCTCGTACGTCGAGTAGGTGTGGAAGACGCGGTCCCGGTCCCGCAGGAAGCAGCTGACCCCGGGCCGCTCCACCGGCTCGCCCTCGTGCTCCAGGGTCACCTCGAAGTCGTGGTTGAAGTCGGTGCCGTACGACGAGAACCAGGGAAGCGTCCAGCCCATGCGTGCCTTGAACGGCAGGATCTTCGTGAACGGCGCCCGGGAGACGGCGACAAGTGTCGTCCCGCGGGCCTTGAGGTGCGCCAGATGCCCGATCTGGTCCAGGAACCCCGAGCAGCTCCTGCACCCGGCGTCCCATTCGGGGGCGAACATGAAGTGGTAGACGACGAGTTGGTGCCGCCCCTCGAAGAGGTCGAGCAGGGTCGCCTTGCCGTCGCCGCCCTCGAAGACGTACTCCTCCTCGACCTCGACCATGGGCAGTCTGCGCCGCTCGGCGTTCAGCACGTCACGCGCGCGTGTCGCCGCCTTCTCCTTGACCAGCAGTTCCTCACGCGCCGCGCGCCACTGCTCGCGCGAGACGATCTCCGGAAGCGACATGGGCGCCCCTCCTGTGCAACGGTCCCTTCCGGGTGGTGACCGGTGGGAGGAGCGGAACTCATCGCCGGGGCCGAAGAATTCTCAGGAGATTTTCTCGGAGTACGTCACCGGCAGCGCGAGCAGGCCGCGAGCGCGCAGTGAGCGGCGCCATCGGATGGCCTCGTCCTGGAGGGCGAGTTCGGGGAACCGCTCCAGCAGCGCGGTCAGGGCGATCTCGGTCTCGGCGCGGGCCAGCGGCGCGCCCAGGCAGTGGTGGACGCCATGGCCGAGGGCGAGGTGTCCGGAGGCGTCGCGGGACAGGTCGAGACGGTCGGGGTCGGGGAAGCGGGCGGGGTCGCGGTTGGCGGCGGCCGGGGACAGCAGGACGGTCTCGCCGGCCGGCACGGGGACACCGCCGATCGTCATGTCCTCGGTGGGGAAGCGGCGGATGGCGAGGAGGGCGGGGCCCTCGAAGCGGTGGAACTCCTCCACGGCGGCCGCGATGCGCGCGGGGTCCTCGCGCAGGGCGGCGAGCTGCTCGGGATGCTGCAGCAGTGCCAGCACCGCGTTCCCGATGAGCTGCACGGTGTTCTCGTACCCGGCGAAGAGGATCAGGAAGGCGAGGGACATCAGCTCGTCCTCGCTGAGCCGGTCGCCCTCGTCGCGGACCGCGATCAGGTCGGACAGCAGGTCGTCGGCGGGCTCCTTGCGCTTGTCGGCGAGGAGCCGGGTGAAGAACCCGAGCATCGCGACAACTGAACTCTTGGCGGCCTGCGGTCGCGCCGGGTCCGGAGCCACCAGGGCGTCGGTCCATTCCCGGAAGTCGCGCCGGTGCCGGTCCGGGACGCCGAGGAGGTCGCAGATGACGGTGATGGGCAGGGGCGCGGCGTAGGAGGCGATGAGGTCGGTGGTGCCGTGCGGGCCGAGGGCGTCGAGGAGACGGTCGGCGGTCTGCCGTATGGGCGTGCGGAGTTGATCCACGCGCCGGGTGGTGAAGGCGCGGCCGACCAGGCGGCGGATGCGGGTGTGGTCGGGCGGGTCCATGTTGAGGAGGTTGGCGTCGAGGGCGGGCGGAAGGGCGAGGCCGCGATAAGTGCCGGGCGCCGCATGCCGTTTGTCCAGCGACAGCCGCGGGTCGGCGAGAGCCTCGCGCACATCGCCGTACCGGGTGACGAGCCAGGCGGGGCTGCCGTCCGGACCGGCGATCCGGTGCACGGGGGCGACCTCTCTCAGGCGCCGGTAGACGTCGTACGGGTGGTCGATGAGGCCGTCGGCGGGATCCATTCGGATCAGCCTAGTGCCGGACGGTCAGGGGCTGCCCGACTGCGTCACCCCCTGCGCGAGTTGACCGACCACGTCCGCGACGCCCTGCCCGAAGGCGGTCGGCGCGACCAGGACGCCGAACACCAAAACGATGGCCACGGTCAGCTTCTCGTCGTTACGGCTCCGCGCCTCGGTGCGTCGCCCGAGCCGCAGGACGATGATGACTGCGAGCAGCACCGCCACGTTGATCGTCAGCTCCACCCGGCCGGCCTCCCGTCAGACAGGTTTGCTCCGGCTTACCTGTGTACCGTGAAACCAGCCTGCTCGACCGACCAGCTGCCAGTGGTTGGCGGCAAATCGCTTCTGTGAGACCGGTTCTCAGGCGTCGTACTCCTGGATCCGCCTGCCGTGACTGCGGTCCAAGAGCGCGGGCATCCGCTCCCCCAACTCCCTTACGACGGCGGGCACATCGATCGTCAGCAGTTCGCGGTCGCGCATCAGGACCCGTCCGTCGACGATGGTCGTGCGCACGTCGCCGGAGCGGGCGCTGTGGACGAGGGTGGCGGCGAGGTCGTGCACGGGCTGGGTGTGCGGGCCGGTGAGGTCGACGAGGATGATGTCGGCGCGCCGCCCGGGTGCGAGGGTGCCGAGCGTGTCACCGAGTCCGACGGCCCGGGCGCTCTGGAGCGTGGCGTGGTGCAGGGCTTGACGGGACGTCAGCCGGCGCGGGTCGCCGGACGTCGACTTCTGGATGAGGGCGGTCAGGGCCATCGACTCCCACACGTCGAGGGAGTTGTTGGAGGCGGCGCCGTCCGTGCCGAGGCCGACGGGGATGCCGATGTCGTGCAGGGCGCGTACGGGTGTGGTGGTGGGCCAGGCGAACTTGAGGTAGCCGCGCGGGGCGGTGGCGACGGCCGTACGTCCCTCGGCGGCTTCGAGCAGCGGCAGGTCGCTGTCGAGGATGCCGGTGCCGTGGGCGATGAGGACGTCGGTGTCGAGGATCCCGGTGCGCCTCAGCACCTCGATGGGGGTGACGCCGTGGCGGGCGAGGCTGGTCTCGGCCTGGTCGCGGTTCTCGGCGGCGTGGAGATGGACGGGCAGGCGGTGGTCGCGGGCGAGTTCGGCGGTGGCGGCGAGGTCGGCGTCGTCGACGGTGTAGGGGGCGTGCGGGGCGAGGGTGGTGGTGATACGGCCGCCCGCGCCGCCACGATGCCGCAGCGCGAACTCCAGTGATTTCTCCCGCCCTTGGGGCCCCTGGGAGGAGAAGTAGGCCTCGCCGAGGTGGGCGCGGATCCCGCATTCGTCCACGACGGCGGCGACGGCGTCCATCGAGAAGTAGTGGTCGGCGAAGCAGGTGACCCCGCCCCGGATCATCTCGGCGCAGGCGAGCCGGGCACCCAACTCCACGTCCTTCTCACGGAGGTTGGACTCGATCGGCCACACGACGTCGTTGAACCACTCCTCCATGGGCAGGTCCTCGGCGACACCGCGCAGGGCGACCATCGGAGCGTGGGTGTGGCAGTTGACGAGGCCGGGGAGGGCGACCTGACCGGTCGCGTCGAGACGCTCGACGGCGGGCAGGTCACGTACGGCGTCGGCGGTCGTGACGGCCTCGACGACTGCGTCGCGTACGACGATCGCGGCGTTCTCCTCGAACCCGATCCGCTCTTGATCGTCGTGCACGAGGACCGTGCAACCGGTGATGACGAGGTCGGCGGGAGCTTCTGCGGGAGACGGCGTCATCACGCCAACGTACGACGCGGTCGTCGGGTCGCGTGAGGTGAACCGCGCATCCGGTCAGGGGTCTGTCGCACGGACCTGACACCCGGGCAGGCTGGCCTCGTCACGGCCTGCCCGACGGCCGCACCCGGCCCGCTCGGCGGCTTCGAGGCCTACGGCTTTGGCTTCTGAAAGGAGCCCGGCATGCTCCTCGGCACCTGGAACCTCGAGAACCTCTACCGGCCCGGCGGCGAGTTCGGCCCCAAGGACAAGGCGGCGTACGAGACGAAGCTCGCGGCGCTCGCGGCGACGGTCACCGCTCTCGACCCGGCGCTGCTCGGCGTGCAGGAGGTCGGGGACCCCGAGGCCCTGCGGGACCTGACCGGGATGCTGACCGGCGACTGGCATGTGGCGCTCTCCGAGCACGCGGACGGCCGGGGTATCAGGGTCGGCTTCCTCAGCCGCACGGCGCTCCGGGTCCTGCACGACACCTCCGCCTTCCCGCAGAAGCTGATCCCCGTGCAGACGGACGACCGGGGCGGCGCGGTGTCGGAGTCGGGCCGGGGCTTCCTCGCGGTGGAGACGGAGCCGCAGACGGGGTCCGGAGCGCTGCGGGTGGCGGTCGCCCACCTCAAGTCGAAACTGCTGTCGTACCCGGGCAACCGCTTCAATCCCCGGGACGAGGGCGAACGGGCCCGCTACGGCGCCTACGCCCTCTACCGCCGGGCGGCCGAGGCGACGGCGCTGCGCGCGCTGGCGGACGTACTGCTGGCCGGTGACGGACGCGCGCGTGACGTGGCGCTTCTGGGCGACCTCAACGACGAGGTGCAGGCGGCGACCACCCAGATCCTGCTGGGCCCGCCCGGCTCGGAGATCGGCACGCCCGGCTTCAAGGTGAAGGACAACGGTGACGCCGTCCGGCTGTGGAACGTGGCGCCGCTGATCCCGGCCGAGCAACGCTTCTCGCGCGTCAACTCCGGGCGGCGCGAGCTGATCGACCACATACTCTGCAGCCACCGTCTGATCCAACGGGTGACGGCCGCGGGGGCAGGGGTACCCGGGGCCGGTGCGCCGCAGTTGCCGTCGGTGGGGGCGGATCCGCAGGAGCGGCGGAGCGAGGCGGGGTCGGACCATGCGCCGGTGTGGGTGCGGATCGGCGGCTGAGGCCCAGGAGGTGTCGTGGGGTCGATCCCGGAGCGCCTCCCCGGTCACCGGGGGCGAGGCCGAGGTTCTCCACCGCCCGGGCGACTTCCCGGACGGGTCCTTCGGGCGGGTTCGCGACGGAGGTGCGGCAGGCGGCGACCGGTGCCGGTAACCGCCTGGTCTGCGTACGGGCGATCGCGCCCACGTCAGCCGGCGAGGGGCATGCGGGGCACTTCGGGGGCCTCGGGGATCCGTAGCCCGACCCGGTCGCGCTCCTGCGCGAACTCGTCCAGCAGCTCGGTGAGCTGGGCGGCGTGCGTGAGGGTGAGCCGGCCGGAGTCGTCGAGATGGACGGCGCACGCGGTCGTCGCGTCGACGAGCCGTTCTAGGGTGGCGACGACCTCGTCCGCGCCCTGCGCGTGCCGGGCGAGCGCGGGGAGTTCGGCCGAGGCGAGGGCGATGGCGGTACGGGCTTCGGCGAGCGCACGGTAGGCCTCGCGGCGCAGGGTCCAGCGGACGGAGCGGGCGGGGCCCCCGGCACCGGTGTCGGCGCGGCCGTCGGACTCGCGCAGAACATGGTCGAGGTAGGCGTACGCGGCACGCCCCGCCGCGCCGAGCCGAGCCCGTACGCCCCCGCCCCGCTGTCCCGGCATCGGCAGATGCCCGACGACGAGCACGATCGCGCAGGCCAGCAGGGTCTCCCCGATCCGGCTGGCGGAGGCCTGCGGCTCGCCGCCCACCATCACCAGGGCGAGCACGAGCACGGTCACGACGGCGGTCTGGGCGGCGAAGTGCCGGGTGGCCACGGGAATGAGGGCGCCGCTGAGGGCCACGAGCGCGATGAGCCCTTCCGGCCGGGGCAGCACGGCCGCGAACCCGGCGAAGAGCAGGGCTCCCAGCACGGTGCCGGCGGCTCGGCACAGCACCCGGGACACGAGCGGCCCGAGGTCGGGCTTGACGAGGAAGACGGCGGTGGCCGGGAGCCAGTACCAGTGCTCGTGCTGCCCGTACCACTGGGCGTGGTGCAGGGCCTGGGCGATGCCGGCGCTGGCCCCGAAACAGAGGGCGACACGCAGCCCGTACTCCCGCCCGCCGGCCCCGAACAGGGCCCGGACGAGATCCCCGGCCGTACGACGCCGGGTGTGCAGGTCGCCGTCGCCCCTGCCCCGGTCGAAGGCCTCGGCGGCGTGCAGCAGGGCGTCGTCGAGGGCGCGCAGGGCGGGCGCCGACCGGGAGGGCGCGGGGAGGGGCCCGGTGTGGGTGTTGCCGCGTACGGCGGCGGCGAGGCGTCGAGGCCCCTCGGCGGAACGGGAAGGCGCCGCCTCCCCGGCCCAGGCGAGCGCGGTGGCGGCCTCGGCGAGCGGCAGGGCCGCGGCGTACTGCGCGTGCAGCCGCCGCTCGGTGGACGAGGAGGCGTACCGCCGCAGCCGGGGTCCGGTGAGGGCGTCCTGGGCGTGATCGAGGGCGGCGGTGAGCGCGACGCGGCGGGCGGTGGCACGGTCGGTCCCCACCGCGTCGAGCAGCTCGGCGACGGCGTCGTACACCGCCGCCACCGCATCCCGCTCCCCGTCGAACCGGAAGTCGCCGACGAGGGACCCGGGCGTCGGCAGCGCCAGCCGGAGCGAGAGCAACCAGGCAGCACCGCCGAGATAGGCCGCGGCCCGCACCCACCCGCTCTCGGGCAACGGCATCCCGGCCCCGATGGCAGCGGCGACGAGCAGCTGCGTACCGGCACCGGAGGCGACGGGCCCGACGGCACTGATGCCTCCGGCGACGAGCCCGAGCCCGGTGAGCACGAGCGTGAGCGGCACGGCCCCGAGGTGATCCCCGGCATACGTCCCGACGAACAGCCCGGCCGCCCCCACGGCGGCGGGCACCCCGAGCCGCTTGACGGAGCCCCGACGGCTGCCGGGGCGGTCGTTGATCCCGGCGAGCATGGCAGCTATGGCGGCGACGACACCGAGGGAGGTACGACCGACGAGAACGGCGCCCAGCAGCAACGGCCCCGCGGCCAACGCCCCTCGCGTGACCGCACTCCAGGGAACCGGTCCCCGTTGCGCACGCAGGGCGTGTTCAAGCCAGGGCGGAAGGGCAAGGGCCGGACGTACGGGGCGGGACACAGGGCTCCTGTCGGGACGAGGGCGGTGTGCGGGTGCCTTCGGGCGACGGTGGCCGGGCGGTGGGGGGCCGTGACGGGCGCGGCCTGTGGTGTCCACGGTAGGGGTGGGTCTTGGTGGTGAGGGGGCGTTCGGGTTTCGGGGATGTGACGATGCTTGGAAACGGCACGTTCTTTATGAACGCAATTCGCAGGCGCAGCGCTTGGCGAACAACGTCTCCGCGTCGGTGATCGCTCGCAGCAAGGCCGTCGGCTGCGGCTGCACCATCCCGAGGATCGCGTCCACTCCACGGAGCCCGGCCCGCTCCAGCAGCCGCTTCTCGTTCGTCACCCACTCCCCCCGCCCCGCCAGCACCGCGTGCCCCGTCTGCACGGCGGCCGTGGCGAGCGCGCCTACGGTCTCGGTGAGGCGGCCTGCCGGGGCGTGGTTGGCCTTGGCGTACGCGAGGGTGGCCTGGGCAGTGCCGTACCAGCGCTCGCACGCCGCGCGGTGCAGCTTCTCCGGGTAGGCGGACGGCCTCGGCAGCGCACCCCGCAGCACCCGATTGATCGCCAGCTCCGCGACGACCAGGTAGCTGGGAATCCCCGCGAGATGGAACATCAACGGCTCCACCCGGAACCGCCCCTCCTGCGCCTGCGCCAACTCTCGCTCCACCACATCGAGATCGCGGTAGTGAACGTCCACCCGCCGCCCCTCGATCGTCAGCCACGCACCGCCGTTGAAGACACCGCCACCCCAGCCGCCGACTTCGGAGACCTCGCCTTCCCAGCCGAGGGCGCGGAGGTCGGCGGGGTCGAAGGGGCCGCGGTAGTAGACCGCGAGGTCCCAGTCGCTGTCGGGGCGGTGGGTGCCCTGAGCGCGGGAGCCGCCGAGGGCGACGGCGCGGACGGTGGTCAGGGAGGCGAGGCGGTCGGCGGTGGTGTCGAGGAAGGTGGCGTCGTCGTGGGAGGGCATGCGTGCAGCGTAGGTATCCGGCTGTGGTGGTTCCACCTGGAGGAACGCGTCGTCAGGAGCCGCAGTCCCGGCCGGCGTCGCACTGCCAGCCGGAGAAGCCGCCTTCGCGGGGATGGTCGATGTCGTCGTCGAACTGGACGAACCCCCAGGCCACCCAGGCGATGAAGGCGATGCAGAGGCCGAGCCCGGTCCACAGGGCCAGCTTCTTCAGCAGCGTGTGACGGTCCTTCACGAGCGGGCCGTCATCTGGTCGGACGAGCCGGACACGTCGAAGTCCTGGGCCATGCCGGAGGTATGGAGATGGGCGATGTCGGCCTGCTCCAGGTCCATGCCCATGGGGCCGGGCCCACCGCCGGACACCGTGGCGCGGTGCTCGCTGGGGATGCCCCAGTCGTAGCGCTTCTTGACCTCGACGTGGTACTTGATCTCGTCGCCCTCCTTCTCCCCGACGAGACGGTACTGGAAGTGGTTGAGGGCGTAGTACCACTCCATGCTGCGGTCCCCGTCCGCGGGATCGGGGGCGGTGGAGGACCACTCGGTGGTGAACGGCCCGTCCCCGCGCTTTCGGACGTCGTTGTCCAGCGTGCCGTCGACGTCCTTCCGGAAGGCGGGAATGTCGTTCATCATCTGCTGCGGCTCGACCTCGACGGGCTTTCCGCTGCCGTCCAGATAGTGCTGGACCAGACCGGCGGCCGTCGGCCAGTCCTTCATGACGGCGAAGTACGCGGCGACGTTGTTGAGCTGGTTGTAGACCTGCCGGTCCTTGGCGGTCGGCTCCACGATGCCGAACTGCCGGTTCTCGGACTCGAAGTTGCCGACCGTGCCGAAGATCACCTTGAGGCTCTTCGCCAGCCAGCCGTCGTCCTCGGTCGCGTCGTCGAGCAGCCCGCGCACCCGCGTTTCCAACGAGTCGGCGGTCCTCCTGCGCTCGTCGAGCATCTTCGGGGTCTCGGGGTCGTTCGGGTCGTACATGACCTCCCACTCGACGGTGCCGGAGTCGGTGATGCTCATCCCCTCGGTCAGCGCCTCCCGCTGGAGGTTCTCGGCGCGCAGCTTCAGGCCCGCGAGACCCTTCACGCCGCCGCGGCCGGTAGCGCCGTCGGCCTCCGTGTCCAGGAACTGCCGCAGCGCCCTGACCTCTTTGTCCAGCGCGTCGATGTCCAACTGGATGCGGTCGCAGTAGTCCTGCGCTGCGCGGCCGCCCTCGCCGCGCCAGTGATCCTCGTGGAGGGGTTTCACCACGTCATCGTGGAAACCGGTCCGGGCTTCCGTCAGCTTTCGGTGGACTGTCGCCCACTCGTCGGCGAACGTCTCCAGTCCGGCGACGTCGAGTTGCAGCAGTGCGTAGAAGCCGGGCATGTCCTGTCCCCGTGTTCCGGTGCGGTCGGTGATCCTCAGGAGAACTGTGAGGCGGTGCGCGTCTCGTTCGCGTCGTAGGCGTCCGCGCTGAGGCGGAAGTTGGCCGCTGCCTGGTCGAGCCGCTGCACCACGAACTGGTTCAGCGCCTCCCAACGGCCTTCGAGTTCGTCGAGACTGCTGGTGAACTGCCAGCCGCCGGCCGCGCGGGCCAGGTCCCCGTTCGCGTCCTCGGCCACGCCCCGCGTCTTGCGGATGATTTCGGAGGCCGTCTCGCAGTCATCGGCCCGCCTGCGGAGGAACGACGAGGTGACACCGAGGTCCGGGTCGGTACCCCAGGGCGCCGGCGGGGTGGGACTGGGGTTCGGCGAGGGCGACGGCTCCGGGCTCGGCCCCCCGCCGTCGGAACCCGGTCCGGAAGGCGACGGGCTCGGGGTGGGGCCAGGGG
>NZ_RDBN01000020.1:0-53528 GCF_008042075.1 Streptomyces sp. UW30
GGCTGTGGCGGGCGCGGACGATGCGGTGTCGTTGGTGGAGTTGCTGGATGAGCGACGGCCGTACGGGCGATTGCCGTACCGGACGAGGCGACGTCGGTGTTCGTCCAGGCCAGACCGGCGCTGCTCAAGATCGCCAACCGCATCGTGGGGGATACGGGCGAGGCGGAGGACGTCATCCAGGAGGCATGGCTGCGCTGGCAGCGGGCGGACCGCACGGTCGTCCGCAACCCGTCGGCGCTGCTCCGGAAGACCACCGTCCGGCTGGCCATCAACCTCGTCCAGTCCGCCTGGAAGCGCCGGGAATCCTGTGCCAGCCCGTGGCTCCCGGAGTCGACGGACATCGACGCCACACCGGAAGCCGTGGCGGAGCGGCACGACGCCGCCGACGGAGCGGTTCTGCTGCTGATGGCGACGCTGACGCCGAAGCAGCGCGCGGCGTACGTGCTGCGGGAGGGGTTCGGCTATCCGTACGGCCGGATCTCCGAGCTCCTGGGCATCGGGGTCGTCAACGCGCGGCAGCAGGTCTCACGGGCGCAGGAGCGTCTCGCGGCGCACCGGCCCAGGCAGCCCGTGGATGCTGTCGCGCACCGGCGGCTCGTGCAGGCCTTTCTCGCGGCGGCCGAGTACGGGGACCTCGCGCATCTGGAAGCGGCCCTCGTGACGGGCGTGGGCTGCGAGTCGATGCCGCACGGGGCGAGCGCGTAGACCGTACGGCCGCTTACGACCATGACCCGAATTCATGAACGAAGTGGCCCCTGCCGGCAGGGGCCACTTCGCCGCGTTCTACTGCTGTCGCGCGAGCCAGTCCGACAGCTTGGTCTCCGCGATCTGTGCGTCCGGCCCCGGCAGGAGCGTGGTCTCCTGGAGCTCGGCGCCGGAGTACGGGGCGTGCGGGTCCGTGACGACCGTGCGGGGGTCGTTCTCGGCGGCGAGCGTCTTGCGGATCAGCTCGTCGAGCTGGAAGACGTCGGGGCCCGCGGTCTCCACCACGCCGTTGACGGGCGAGCCGACCGCGGTGCGGCCGACGGCCGCGGCCACGTCGTCGGAGTACATGGGCTGGAACTTGGCGGCGGGCAGACGCACGGTGTCGCCGTCGGTCGAGATGTCCGCGATCCCCTTGATGAACTCGAAGAACTGGGTGGCGTGGACGATGGAGTAGGGCATGCCGGACGCCTTGATCAGCTCTTCCTGTGCCTGCTTGGCCCGGAAGTAACCGCTGTCCTGGAGGCGGTCGGTGCCGACCACGGACAGCGCGACGTGGTGCGTCACGCCGGCCTCGGCCTCCGCCTTGAGGAGGTTGGTCGTGGAGGTCCGGAAGAAGTTCATGACGGCGTCGTCCTCCCACGAGGGGGAGTTGGACACGTCGACCACGACCGACGCGCCCTTGAGGACCTCGGCGAGACCCTCACCCGTCAGAGTGTTGACGCCGGTGTTGGGCGCGGCCGCGACCGCCTCGTGCCCGTGCTCTTCGAGCTTGCCGACCAGCTTCGAGCCGATGAGCCCGGTTCCACCGATCACTACGACCTTCATGACGGATTCCTCTCGGAGAGAATTTCGATCTGCATTCGCTGCATTCGCTGTATTCGGTCTGCACTAGAAGAGACCGGGCAGAGGTTGTGGTTGTGACTTCATTCGACGAGCTTTCCCTCGGTGGAGACCTCCTGCATCAGAGAGGAAATCTCGTCCGGGACGTCCGGGATGCTCTCGCGGGTGACACCGGTCGTCGGGGACCACACGAGATTCACGCGCAGGGCGGGATCCAGGTCCGGGTGGTCGCTGCGGTTGTGACAGCCACGCGTCTCGCGACGCTCCAACGCCGATTCGAGCGTGGCCCGCGCGGCCAGTGCGGCCGACTTGAGATCGAAGGCGTGCGCGAGATCCTGATAGCCGGCGATGTCCGGGTGCACGCCGACGTCCGCCATCCGCTTCTCGATCACGGCGAGCTCCGCCAGCCCCGCACGCAGGCCCTCCTCGTCGCGTACGACGCCCGCGTGCTCCGTCATGGTGTTGCGGATGGCGCGTTGCAGCGCGCGCACGTTCTCCGGCCCGTCCGCCGTGAGCAGATCGTCGATCTCCGCGCGGGCCTGCGCTATGGCCGACGCCGAGCGCCGCTGCACCGTGAGGGACCGCGAGTAGGCCGCTGCCGCCTGCCCCGTGATGCGGCCGAAGACCAGCAGCTCGATGAGGCTGTTCCCGCCGAGGCGGTTGGCCCCGTGCAGGCCGCTCGACGCCTCACCGATGGCGTACAGCCCCGCCACATCGGTGCTGTGGTCCTGCGGCCGCACCCACACACCGCCCATCGAGTAGTGCGCGGTGGGCGCGATCTCGATCGGTTCGCGGGTGATGTCGAGCATCTGGAGATCGAGCATCGTCTGGTAGACGCGGGGGAGCCGAGTCATGATCGTCTGCCGGGGCAGATGGGAGACATCGAGCCAGACGCCGCCCTTGGGGGTGCCCCGCCCTTCCTTGATCTCCGTGTAGGAGGCCAGGGCCACGCGGWCGCGGGTGGACAGCTCCATCCGGTCGGGGTCGTAGCGGGCCATGAACCGTTCCCCGAGGGCGTTGCGCAGAATCCCGCCCTCGCCGCGGGCGGCCTCGCTGACCAGCGTGCCGGCCGCGTTCTCCGGCTCGATGATCCCGGAGGGGTGGAACTGGACCAGCTCGGCGTCACGCAGCCGGGCCCCGGCGTCCACGGCCAGACGGAAGGAGTCGCCGGTGTTCTCGTCGCGGCGTGAGGAGGTGCGCCGCCAGATCCGGGTGTGGCCGCCCGCGGCGAGGATGACCGCGTCCGCGTGGATCAGGTAGCGCCTGCCGCTCGCGAGGTCGAAGCCGTAGGCACCGAAC
This sequence comes from Streptomyces sp. UW30, assembly GCF_008042075.1. Taxonomy (GTDB): domain Bacteria; phylum Actinomycetota; class Actinomycetes; order Streptomycetales; family Streptomycetaceae; genus Streptomyces. The sequence goes on from NZ_RDBN01000020.1 coordinate 2,845, forward strand.
ACGGCGCCGTCATGCACCAGCAGCCGCGTGATGTAGACACCGTCGAGCACCGGAATGTCGAGCTGCTGGGCGCGCCTGACGAGCGTGCGCTGGATCTCCAGGCCGGTGTAGTCGCCGGCGAAGGCGGTCCGCCGGAACCTGTGCGCGCCGAAGAACCGCTGGGAGATACGGCCGTCCTCCTCCCGGGCGAAGGCCATCCCGTAGCGCTCCAGGTCGTCGATGCCCCGGGCGGCGCCCTGGGTGACGATCTCGACGGTGCGGGGGTCGGCGAGCAGATAGCTCTCCTTGATCGTGTCCGCCGCGTGCTGCTGCCAGCTGTCCTCGGGATCCATGGTGGCCAGGGCCGCGTTGATGCCTCCGGCGGCGAGTGCCGTGTGGGCGTCGTCCTTGGGGCGCTTGCCGACCGCGAGGACGTCGACACCGGCCTCGGCCAGTTCGATCGCCGCGCGCAGCCCGGCACCGCCGGTGCCGATCACCAGCACCATCGTGGACAGACGTTGTTCGGTGAGAGCCACGGTCGTCTCCGATCAGGGGGTTGTCACTCGTTACGACCGGGCTGCGGGCCGTTCTGTGACACGGCCCCGGCGCCGCCCGTCAGGGCGCGAGCGTGAGGGTCGTCGGTGTGCCCTGCCAGGCCATCCGCGCGTACGGGCACAGCGAGTCGGCCTTCTCCAGGAGCGGAGCGGCGATCTCGGGGTCGATGTCCGGCCACCTGACCACCAGGTCGATGTGCAGCAGGTAGCCGCCGTCGTCCGGATCCCGCCCGAAGGCCACGGTCGCTTCCACGCAGATCGGGGCGGGGTCGAGTTCCTCCTGGCGTGCCACCAGGCTCAGGGCACCGTGGAAACAGGCGGCGAACCCGGCCGCGAACAGCTGCTCGGGGTTCGTCCCGCGGCCGTCTCCGCCCAGTTCCGCAGGCATACGCAGGTCGATGTCGAGGACTCCGTCGGCCGAGCGCGCCCTGCCCGAGGCCCGCCCGTGACTGGCCGGCCCACCGCTCACCGTCACCGTGGTGGTGTAGATGGGGGCGAAGGACTCTCCGACGTAGTCCTTCTCGGTGGACAGGTCGGGCAACCGGAACGGCTCGCTCATCGGGCACCTCCCGCCGGGCCGTACGGCGGGACCGTCGAGCCGATCACTCCACACGCCATGTCCGATGCACCTTTGCCTCGTCGAGGTCTTCCCAGGCCGTCCGGGACAGCTGGTTGACCGACAAGTCACCGAACCTGTGACACCCGCCGAAGGCCGTCGACAGTCGCCGAAAGCCGCCGACACCCGCCGACAGTCGCCGAACGCCGTCGACAGTCGCCGAGGCGGCCGCCACCCGGGCACGGAAGCGGCGCGCGGCCGGCCTCAGCCGGTCAGGGACGCCACGTAGGGAGCCAGCTTGGCCGGATTCATGACCCACATGAGGCGTTCGATTCCCCGTGCGGATACGTCGACGCAGAGCAGGGCCACCGGGTTTCCCTCGGCCGACACGAGGACGGCCGGCCTGCCGTTGGCCTCGACCCAGCGGATCTCCGCCGGAGGCCAGAACCGCGGGGCGATGGCGGCGAGGAACTTGGACACGTGCGGACGTCCGACGACCGGGATCTTGGACGCCCCGCGGATCCCTCCGCCGTCGGAGTAGCTGACCACGTCCTGTGCGAGGACGTTCTCCAGCCCCGACAGGCTGCCGGTCCGGGCCGCGTCGAGAAAGACCTCCAGCAGGCGCCGGTGAGCGGTGGAGCTGACCGGCTCCTTGCGTTCCGCCGCCAGGTGTTTCCTGGCCCGGCTGACCAGCTGGCGCGTGTTGGCCTCGTTCGTCTCCAGGATCTCCGCGATCCGCTGGTACGGGTAGTCGAAGGCCTCCCGCAGCACGTAGGCGGCCCGCTCCACGGGGTTGAGCTTCTCCAGCAGGAGGAGCACCGCCAGGTCGAGGGCCTCGGCTCGTTCCGCACCCAGCTGCGGATCCGCACTGGTGTCGACCGGCTCCGGAAGCCAGGGCCCGGTGTACGACTCACGCCGCATCCTGGCGGACTGGGCGAGGTTGATCGCCAGCCGGGCGGTGACGGTCGCCAGGAACGCCGCCGGCTCCCGGATCTCGGCGCGGTCGGTCTTCTGCCACCGCAGCCACGCCTCCTGGACGATGTCCTCGGCTTCCACGGCACTGCCGAGGACGCGGTAGGCGATGCCGAACAGCTGGGGGCGCGCCGCCATGAACTGCTGGGCTGCCCGGTCGAGGGAGTCGGTGCCGTCCTCGGCGCGCATGGACGTCCTCCATGTCCTCCAGTCCTGGACGAACAGGCTACAAGCGGGCGCCGCCGGTCGCGGGGCCGGATTCGACTTCGCCCGGCGCCCGTCGATGCCGCCCGAGCCGCACCGCCAGCACCGCGGGATCGGCCCGCTCGGGCAGCGGAACGAACCCGGACCCCGCCAGCTCCCCGATCACCTCTGCGCGGGAGGCCGGCCACATCCAGAACGTCTCGGAGTACTCGCGCAGCACACCCCTCGCACCCCGCACCCAGTAGTCGAAGCGTGTCCGGATCCGGTCCGCGTCGGCCGACATCACCATGCGCCCTCCGTACACGTGCTGGCCGACCTTCTGGGCCGGGAGGACATGCGTGGCCTCGTCGTGGGGGAGGCGCTCGGGCGGGAGGTGGACGAGGAGCACCCCGCCGGGCACGAGCGCGCCGGCGACGGCGGGCCACAGGGCCCGGCGCGCGGCCGGGGGGAGACAGCCGATGGTGTTGTGGCATATCGCCACGTCGGCCACCGCGCGCAGCCCGGCCTCGTCGAGTCCCTGGGAGTGCACGGTGACGCGGGTCCTCAGGTCCACGGGCAGAGCCGCCAGGCGCGTCATCAGAAGGCACCGCATGGAACGCGTGGGCTCGACGGCGTGCACCGGAACCCGCGATTCGGCGAGGCTCATGAGTGTCACCCGCCCGGTCCCGGCGCCGACGTCCAGCACACCCCGGCGGGCGGTGCTCACGTCACGGCCGTAGAACCGGCGCACGCGGGCCCTGTCCCGGTCCGCCTGAAGGATGTCGTAGAACTCGGCACTGACCTCGTAGGCGTCCCGTGGCTCCGGGCGCGGAGCGTCAACGGTGACATCAGACAGCAAAGGGAGCATGTAGAGAAAGACAAGGCAGGTGGCTCGTCTGTGACAGTGGGTTCAAGGGCGGTGGAGATCACGTGCTGCCGTGACGGGCGCTCGCAGGAGCTCGCTCGGCAGGGCCACGACAGGCGTTGGTAGCGTCGACCACGCCGCGCCTGCCGGTGCGGTGCGTCCGATCGACCGAGAGAGATGCGATGTCCCCGACGATTCGCAGGGCTGTCATCCCCGCCGCCGGACTCGGCTCCCGTCTGCTGCCCCTGACGAAGGCGACACCGAAGGAGATGCTCCCGGTCGGCGACAAGCCGGTCATCGAGCACACCGTGCGCGAGCTGGTGGACTCCGGCATCACCGACATCACCATCGTGGTCTCCGGTGGCAAGAGCCTCATCCAGGAGCACTTCCGCCCCAACCCCGCCCTCGTCGAGCAGCTCCGCGAGGACGGCAAGGCGGCCTACGCCGACGCCGTCGAGGAGGTCGCGGAGCTGGCCCGCAAGGGCCACATCACCTACCTCGACCAGTACGGCCCGTACGGCAACGGCACCCCGGTACTGAACGCCGCCCGCTCCTTCGGCGACGAGCCCGTGCTCGTGCTGTGGCCCGACGACGTCTTCGTGGCCGAGGTCCCGCGCGCCCAGCAGCTGATCCGGGCCTACGAGCAGACCGGCTGCCCGGTGCTGGCCCTGTTGCCGATGGATCCCACCGAGTCGCAGCGCTACGGCGTCCCGATCGTCAAGGAGGACCTCGGCGGCGGCCAGCTGCGCATCACCGGTCTGGTCGAGAAGCCCGAGCCCGCCGCCGCCCCGTCGTCGTACGCGGCCATCGGCGGCTACGTCGTCACCCCCGGCATCATCGACGAACTGCGCGAACAGACCCGCCGCTGGTACGAGCACCGGACCGGCGAGGTGTATCTGACCGACGCAATCAACGCCTACGCCGCCACCCGCGCGGTGTACGGGCAGGTCATCAAGGGCCGCTGGTACGACACGGGCAACCCGGCCGACTACCTGGTCGCCCAGATGGCGTCCGCTCTCGCCCACCCCGAGTACGGCCCCCTGCTGCGCGGTCTGGTCGCCGGCCTCGACGACGACACCGCCGCCGCACACCGGCCGGAGAACGGCAGCTGACCCAGTCCCGTAGTCCCGTGGTCCCGCAGTCCCGTAGTCCCGTAGTCCCGTAGTCCCGAGAACTGAACCAGCCTCGCCCGCGTGAACTCTCCCGCGGGCGGGGCTTTCTGCTTCCGCCGCGTCTGCCGTGCCCCGCACCCGCCCGGTGTTCCGCCGCCCGGTGTGCCTCAACAGCCGTCCGCCACCGCGCGGTTACTAGGGTTTTTCCCGTCCCCTCGGATCGAGACTTTCGCCGTGCCGCATCCCAGAGAACCCGCAGAACACGCCGTCTGACCTGAGCCGACGCCCCGGCGTCCCGACCGGGGTCCCGGCCCGGGTCAATCCGACGGGGCGGCCGCCCATCCCCCGGGGCGGCCGCCCTCTGCGTGCACTCGCGTGCCCGCGCCCGTGCCCCCGAGCCGAGCGGACGCCCGGTCCGTGACCACACCGGCCCTGGCCCGGCCGACGACATCCCGCATCGGTAACCGCTGTCGAGGTGACTTGAGATGGACAACGAACACAAGCTCAGGGACTACCTGAAGCGGGCCACCACCGACCTGCGGCACAGCCGGCAGCGCGTCCAGGAACTCGAGGCCGCCGCCCACGAGCCCATCGCCATCATCGGGATGGCCTGCCGCTACCCGGGCGGGGTGAGCGACCCCGACGCCCTCTGGGACCTGCTCGTCGACGGCAGACACGGCATCGGGCCCTTCCCCGACGACCGCGGCTGGGACCTCGACGCGGTCTCGGCCGCCGCCTCCGGGGGCGGCTTCCTGCATGACGCCACCGACTTCGACGCCGAGTTCTTCGGGATCTCCGCGCGCGAAGCGGTCGCCATGGACCCCCAGCAGCGGATCGTGCTCGAATCCACCTGGGAGGCCATCGAGTCCGCGCACCTCGACCCCACCGCCCTGCGCGGCAGCGAGACCGCCGTGTTCATGGGCGCCATGGCCCAGGAGTACCGCGCCGGAGCGGAGGACGGCGCCCGCGGTCTGCACCTGACCGGCAACGCCGGCAGCGTCCTGTCCGGCCGTATCGCCTACACCCTCGGCCTGACCGGCCCGGCCCTCACCGTCGACACCGCCTGCTCCTCTTCTCTCGTCGCCCTCCACCTCGCCGCGCACGCCCTGCGCACCGGCGAGTGCACCCTCGCCCTCGCGGGCGGCGTCACCGTCATGTCCACCCCCTCCACCCATCTGGAGTTCGGCCGCCAAGGCGGACTCTCGGCCGACGGACTGTGCCGCTCCTTCGCCGACTCCGCCGACGGCACCGGCTGGTCCGAGGGCGTCGGCGTGCTGCTGCTGGAGCGGCTGTCCGACGCCCGCCGGAGCGGCCACCGCGTCCTCGCCGTCGTCCGCGGCTCCGCCGTCAACCAGGACGGCGCCAGCAACGGCCTCACCGCGCCCAACGGCCCCTCCCAGCAACGCGTCATCGAGCAGGCCCTGATCAACGCCCGCCTGTCCGCCGACCAGATCGACGCCGTCGAGGCCCACGGCACCGCCACCACCCTCGGCGACCCCGTCGAGGCCCAGGCCCTCCTCGCCACCTACGGCCGCGCCCGCACCGCCGAACACCCGCTGCTGCTCGGCTCGGTGAAGTCCAATCTCAGCCACACCCAGGCCGCGGCGGGCGTGGCCGGCGTCATCAAGATGGTGCAGGCCATCCGGCACGGCGTCATGCCCCGCACCCTGCACGTCGACGAGCCCAACACCCACGTCGACTGGTCGGACGGCACCGTACGCCTCGTCACCGGCAACACTCCCTGGCCCGACACCGGACAGCCCCGCCGCGCCGCCGTCTCCTCCTTCGGGATCAGCGGCACCAACGCCCACGCCGTCATCGAACAGGCCCCCGCCGACGACGCCCCCGACCCGGCACCCGTACCTCTCACCCCCGTACCGCTCGTGCTGTCCGGCCGTACCCCCCAGGCCCTCGCCGCCCAGGCGGCCCGTCTGCGCACCGCACTGGACCGTCCCGACGAAGCACCGCGCCTCGACGTCCTCGCCCGCGCCCTCGCCACCACCCGCACCGCCTTCGAGCACCGCGCCGCACTCGTCGCCGCCGACCCCGCAGCCGTCGAGGCCGCCCTCACCGCCCTGGCCGACAGCACCCCCGCGCCCGGTCTGCTGCGGCACACGGCGACCGACGCCCCCACCGCGTTCCTCTTCTCCGGCCAGGGCGCCCAACGCCTCGGCGCGGGCCACGAGTTGTACGACCGCCATCCGGTGTTCCGCACCGCCCTCGACGAGACACTCGCCCTGCTGCCGCCCGGCGTGCGGGACGCCATGTGGGGCACCGACGCATCCGCGCTGAACCACACCGGCACCGCCCAGCCCGCCCTCTTCGCCCTGGAGGTGGCGCTCTTCCGCCTCCTCGAATCCTGGGGCGTGCGGCCCGACTTCGTGGCCGGACACTCCATCGGCGAGATCGCCGCCGCGCACGTCGCCGGAGTGCTGTCCCTCGCGGACGCCTGCACCCTGGTCACCGCCCGCGCCTCGCTGATGGCCGGCCTCCCCGAGGGCGGCGCCATGACCGCCGTACGCGCATCCGAGGAGCAGGTGCGCCCGTACCTCACCACCGGCGTCGCCGTGGCCGCCGTCAACGGACCCGCCTCCGTGGTCCTCTCCGGCCCCGCCGACGCCGTGGCCGACATCGCCGCACGCCTCGCCGCCGACGGCCACCGCACCACACCGCTGCGGGTCTCGCACGCCTTCCACTCGCCGCTGATGGAGCCGATGCTCGACGAGTTCCGCGCGGCGATCTCGACTCTGCGCTTCCACGCGCCGCGCATCCCGCTCGTCTCCAACCTCACCGGCACCCTCGTCGCCCCGGACACGGCCGACTACTGGGTCCGCCACGTCCGCGAGACCGTTCGCTTCGCCGACGGCATCCGCACCCTCACCGAGCAGGGCGTACGCACCTTCCTCGAACTCGGACCCGACGCCGTTCTCACGGGCCCGGTCGCCGAGTCGGCATCCGACGACAGCGTCGCGCTCGCCACCCTGCGCAAGGACACCCCCGAGACCACCGCCCTCCCCACGGCCCTCGCCGCCCTGCACACCACCGGCGCCCACGTCGACTGGCAGCGCTACTTCGCCGACACTCCCGCCCACCCCGTCGACCTCCCCACCTACGCCTTCCAGCGCAGCCGGCACTGGCCCGCCGCGGGCGTCGGCGGCGCCGGGGACGTCCGCGCCATCGGTCTCGCCCCCGCCGAACACGGCCTCCTCGGGGCCGCCGTGTCCCTGGCCGACTCCGACGGCGCCCTGCTCGCCGGCCGCCTCTCCTTCGCCACCCACCGCTGGCTGGCCGACCACCGCATCGACGGCCGCGTCCTGCTCCCCGGTGCCGCCTTCGTCGAACTCGCCCTGCGCGCCGGCGACGAGTTCGAGGAAGGTGCGTACGCCCTGCTCGGTGAGGGTGCGGATGCCGTCGGCGAAGCGAACGGTCTCGCGGACGTGGCGGACCCAGTAGTCGGCCGTGTCCGGGGCGACGAGGGTGCCGGTGAGGTTGGAGACGAGCGGGATGACCGCTCGCTGCCCGTCGCCGTCAGCGTGCTGTGGCAGGGCGAACTGCGCGGCGCCATCACCATGGACCCGCCCTCGCCGCAGGCCGGCGAGAAGGTCACGGTGACCATGCGGCTGCAGACGCGTGAGGGCTACGAGATCAAGGACCCGCGCGACTACGAGGGACTGCGCGTACGCAGCGAGCTGACCGGCGACGGCTTCTCCCCGCTGGCCCTCGACCTCGCCGACAACGGCAAGGGGTCCGACCCCGACGCCAGCGACGGCACTTTCACCGGCACCGTAACGGTCCCTGAGGGCGCCGAGGGGACACTGCACGTAAGAGTCACGCTGACCGCTGCAGGGCTGAGCGCCGACACCCGCAGCGAGACCGGCCAGGTCGCACCCGGCGAACTGCCCGTCAGCGCCGCGTTCGAACTGCCCGGCGGGGACGCCCACCCCGGCGGCACGGTCACCGGCAGTCTCGCTGTCCGCAACACCACCGACAGCGAGCACACTCTGCGGCTGTCGGTCGCCGACGTGCAGGAGGGGCTCCTCTCTGTCGAGCCCGCCGAGATCACAGTGAAGCCCGGCGAGTCCGGCACCCGGAAGGTGACGGTACAGATCGCCCCCGCGGGTCTCTTCGGCGACCGCCTCGGCGACGGAGTGGACCTGACCGGCACGATCACCGTCACCGACACCACCGATCTCGACCGAACCCTCGAACGTTCGCCGCTCCCTGTGCGGGTCACACCCGAACCCGGGCTCTGGGAGGAGTACTGGTGGGGATTCATGTCCACGGCTGTCCTAGTCGCACTGGGCGGCGCAGTCGCACTTACCTGGGTACAGCAGCACAGCAGGCGCAGGGATCCGTTCGGGCTGGTGCTGCAGTTGGTCGCCGAGGACGGCCAGGTCCTCGACGAACACCGGGCCGGACACGGCAACAACAAGCAGTGGTACGAATTCACCGTCGTCGAGGCCCATGGCAGCCCGCGAATCGAACGGCGCGCGCACGGCCCGTACGCCGTCCGGCGCAGCCGCACGGGCGGAGCAGTGCTACGCAAGAGGGGCAACGGCCGGATTCTGCTCCCTGCCAACGGCGCAGTCCAGCTGACCGACACGCTCAGCCTCGCCCTCGTCGGCACCACGCTTCCAGGGCGACGCCCGCCATCGGCCGCCTACGCCCCAGGCGTTCTCCCAAGCCCCCCGGTCGGCCATACTCCGCCCGGCCCCAGTACCGGCTCCGACGACGACGAGTGGCCCGAGCCCACCAGTGAGTACCTGTGAGTGAGATCGCCAAAGGCGTGCTCGGCGGGGCCTGGACATTGCTGGTGGGATGGATCCTGCCTACCGCACTGAACCTGGCAGTCTTCCTGCTCGCTGTGGCCCCCAGTCTTCGCGGCATCACGCTCCTCGACCGGCTGCGCAGTGCGWGCGGTCTCACTGCTGGCCTTGTCCTCCTGACTGCCGCGCTCCTCCTCGGCCTCGTCGCCAATGCCTGCCAGAACGCGCTCTATCGGCTGTTGGAGGGATACTTGCTATGGCCAGCCCGAGCRTTCGAAGCGGGGTGCCGGCGTAGCCAGCGGAGGAAGAACTTCCTCGCTGACCGGCTGACCGTGCTGCGCTTGGAGCGTCGCGAGCACGAGCAGAGCCCCCTGCGAACCGAGGATGCGGAGCGGCTCACCCAATTGCTCTCCAACCCCGGCCTCGCCCGCGCCGCCGTCCGTGACCGGCGCCGAAGTACTACCCAACGCGCCCTACTGCGAGAGCTGCTTGCCCGCTTCCCGATCTCTGACGACCAGATCGCCCCGACCCGGCTCGGCAACGCCATCCGCCGCTTCGAGGAGTACGGCTGGGACCGCRACCGGCTCGATACGCAGCTACTGTGGAACGAACTCACGGGCTGCGTTCCGGACCAGGTCCGACGCCAGAGCGAACTCGCCAGGGTCAGCGTCGACTTCTTCGTAGCGCTGTTGTTCGGACATGTCGCCGTGGGCGCGGCCGCCGCGCTCGCCCTGCTTGGAAACCGGCCGGACAACCTGGTCCTGCTCAGCACGGCCGTCGTACTCACTGCTCTCGTGCCGCTTTGGTACCGGTCGGCGGTGACCGCGACCGACGAGTGGGCGGCCGCCGTGCGCGCCCTGGTCAACACCGGCCGCAAGCCCCTCGCGATCTCTCTCGGCCTCACGCTGCCGCAGTCGCTTGCCGAAGAGCGCGACATGTGGACGATGGTCTCGCGGCTGTCCCGCATCCCCTACCACGAGCGGGCTGCCGCCCTCGACCGCTATCGGGCAGAGCCCACCGCAGACCCGCCAGCCGCGGCGACCTAGGCTTGCTTTCCCTGCAGGGGGGCCGGACAGCAGCTGGCCGGACTCACCAGAACGACGTCGGCAAGCACACGGCGGCCGTTGTCTGCGGAGAGCAGCCCGGGGTGGCGTTTGAACGTCGGCAGCGACGGCACGGGCATGGCCGGTCAGCCGCAGGGCGATCGGCCGGTAGCCGCTGGCGGCGAGAAATCGTCACGCGAAATCAGCCCGCATATCACTGCGCTCAGGRGGTACGCGAACGGGACCTCTGAAGGGATCCGACCTGGAGAAAATGGGACTCGACTCTCTTCGGATAAGCCTCTCCCAGTCGGCCAATCGAGAGATAACTTTATGATCTACGGTATGGCGAAGATGCGATCGTAGACGATCTACAGGGAGCAACAGTGCCTTCTCGATTCACCCTATTTGGATCAAATGGATCCACCGTCGCCTATGTTGCACAGCTGATCGACGAGGCATTGGACACCGAACTCTCCCTGAGGGAGAGTTCGTTCAAGGGTGGAGAGTACTTCTTCAATCGCGACAACCAGGGGATGGAAATCTCTGTCGAGCGGCACATTCCTGACGAGGAGGGGGAATATGCGGAACCAGGATTTTCTGACTATGACGTCCTCGTCTACGTCAACTACGGAAGAAAGGCTACTGAGGAGAGAATCGCAGCACTCTCGGGCTTGCATCTTCTCCGTTTCGAAACCGTCTAAGCCTCAAAGGTAGGGCGGCTTCAACGAAAGCCGCAGGGCTTCCCCTCACCTGAGACTCACACTGCGGCGTCCGATCGCCGGCGGCGCCCTCGCGGCGCTTCGCCCGCTGGGGGCCAATTGAGACCTAGCGCTGCGCGCCCGACCCTGCTCACAGGCCGAGTTCGGTGAGTGCAGCCTGCCGTTCATGGCTGAGGCTGGAGCGACGGCCATGCTGGTTGCTTAGCCTCGCGCTTTCACGGAGTATGTTGTCCGACTAGTGGCCAGGCAAGCAGAGAGTGCCTCTGACCAGCGAGAACGAGGAATGTAGAGTCCTTGTTTGCGTACCAGCCGGAGGCACTTCCCAGGTGAAGAAGCGTCGGGTCCTACCCGCGCGCGGGCTCCAGCACGAAGACGGGGATCACACGTTCGGTCTTCTCCTGACATTTGGCGTACGGCGGATACGCGGCTGCCGCACGCTCCCACCACTCGGCTTTCTCATCCCCCGTGATCTCACGGACCGTCATGTCCCGGCGTACGGGCCCGTCCTGGAGCTCCACGTGCGGGTCGGACTTGACGTTGAAGTACCAGACCGGGTGACGTGGGAAGCCGCCCTTCGAGGCCACGGCCGTGTACCGCCCCTCGTGCTCCACGCGCATCAACGGGATCTTGCGGATCTTGTGAACGATCGAGGTTAGCCCGTGAACAAAACGAGGTGCATCGGGCGCCAGTCTTCCGCGTTGTGGCGTCGGCGTTCGAGTCGACTTCGTGGCGCGGACCCGCCGTGAACTCGCCTTCGCAGCGGCCCACCCCACGGATCAATTACCTGGTCACCATCCGAGCCGAGCCACTAGCCCACCCGAGTCCTCTGGGCCACCCGGACGCAATCCCCGCGGTGCGTCCCGCGGCCGCGGGCCGTCAGATGGGCCATGTTGTTGAAACGTCGAACTGATCGATCGGCCCCGGCCGGACGCGAAGGAGGCCCGCGGTGGGTGAGCTCTACATCGGCGGTGAGTGGACACAGGCTGCGGCCGGTGCGCGGCGGGAGGTGGTCAACCCCTACGACGCCTCCGTCGTCACCACGGTCGACGAGGCCGACGCCACCGACGTGGACCGCGCCGTGCGCGCTGCCCGGCGTGCCTTCGACGAGGGGGAATGGGCGAACGCACCCTCCCGGCGCCGGGCCGACCTCCTGCTGCGCGTCCGCGATCTGCTGCTGCGTGACAAGGAGGACATCGCCCGCACCGAGACACTCGACACCGGCAAGACGCTCACCGAGGGCCGGATCGATGTGGAGGACGTGGCGAATGCCTTCCGCTATTTCGCCGAACTCGCGGGCAAGGATGGCGGCAGGGTCGTGGACGTGGGCCCGGACGTCCTGAGTCGTGTCGTCTACCAGCCGGTTGGCGTGTGCGCGCTCATCGCCCCTTGGAACTACCCGCTGCTCCAGGCCTCCTGGAAGGTGGCACCGGCCTTGGCCGCCGGCAACACCTTCGTCCTCAAACCCAGCGAGATCACACCGCTCACCACGATCGCCATGGTCCGGCTCATCGAGGAGGCCGGCGCGCCACCCGGTGTCGCCAACCTGGTGCTCGGATCCGGTGCCACCGTCGGCGCCGCCCTCACCAGCCACCCCGAGGTCGACCTGGTTTCATTCACCGGCGGTCTGTCCACCGGGCGGTCCATCATGGCGAGCGCCGCCCAGGGGCCGAGGAACATCGCGCTGGAGCTGGGCGGCAAGAATCCCAACATCGTGTTCGCGGACGCCGACTTCGATGCCGCCGTGGACTATGCGCTGGACGCGGCCTTCCTGCACTCCGGGCAGGTCTGCTCGGCCGGTTCCCGTCTGCTGGTCGAGGACTCGCTGCACGACCGCTTCGTCGAGGCCTACGCCGACCGCGCGCGGGCGATCCGGCTGGGCGACGGCCTGGCGGAGGGCACCGAGAGCGGCCCGCTGAGCTCCGCCGAGCACCGCGWGAAGGTCGAGGGCTTCATCGCCGRCGGCCAGCCCGTAGCGGGTGTCGTTGGCCAGTTCGACGGCCTCGTCCTCGGTGCGGAAGCGCTCTACGGTCACCACCGGCCCGAAGACTTCCTCCTGGACGATGCATCTTCGCCGACTGCGACCGATCCATGCGCATCGTCCAGGAGGAAGTCTTCGGGCCGGTGGTGACCGTAGAGCGCTTCCGCACCGAGGACGAGGCCGTCGAACTGGCCAACGACACCCGCTACGGGCTGGCCGGCGGCGTGTGGACCTCCGACGCGAGCCGCGCCCAACGCGTCGCGCAGCGGCTGCGGCACGGCACCGTGTGGATCAACGACTTCCACCCCTACGTGCCGCAGGCCGAGTGGGGTGGCTTCGGCCGCTCCGGCGTCGGGCGCGAACTGGGCCCCACCGGGCTTCGCGAGTACCAGGAGGCAAAGCACATCTACCAGAACCTCGCCCCCGCTCGCTCCGGCTGGTTCAAGGGCTGACCTCGGGCTACTCAGCGCCCGTCCCTGGCGCGACGACCACCACAGACCTGCCGTGCGTCCCTTTGCGCGACAGCCGACGAAGAAGGGCACCGCATGGCCCCCACTACCGCGTACGGCGCCGAGTCCGCCTACGACTACGTCATCGTCGGCGGCGGCACCGCCGGCTGCGTGCTCGCCGCCCGCCTGAGCGAGGACCCCGACTGCCGAGTCTGCGTCATCGAGGGCGGCCCCAGCGACGTGGGCGACGAACGCATTCTGCGCCTGCGCAACTGGATCAACCTGCTCGGCTCGGAGTTCGACTACGGCTACACGACCGTGGAGCAGCCGCGCGGCAACTCCCACATCCTGCACTCACGTGCCCGCGTGCTCGGCGGCTGCTCCTCCCACAACACGCTGATCAGCTTCCTGCCGCTGCCGCAGGACCTGGAGGACTGGGTGAGCCGGGGCTGTGCCGGCTGGGACCCGGCGACGATCCTCCCGTACCGTGATCGGCTGCTGACCGAGATCGTCCCGGTGGCCGAGGCCGACCGCAATCCCATCGCCAAGGACTTCGTCACCGCGGCCGCCCGCGCTCTCGGCGTCCCCGTCGTCGACGACTTCAACGCCAAGCCCTTCGCCGACGGCGCCGGATTCTTCTCGTTGGCCTACCAGCCGGAGGGCAACCTACGCTCCTCCGCCTCCGTCGCCTACCTCCATCCCGTCCTGGACCGGCCCAACCTCACGCTCCTGCTGGAGACCTGGGCCCACCGACTCCTCACCGACGAGTCGGGACGGCTGACCCGCGTCGCCGTCCGGGGCGCCGACGGCGAGCCGGCCACCGTACGCGCCGAGCGTGAACTCCTGCTGTGCGCGGGCGCCATCGACACCCCGCGCCTGCTGATGCTGTCCGGTATCGGCCCGGCCGACGACCTGCACGGCCTGGGCATCGACGTACGGGCCGACGTGCCCGGCGTAGGCGAAAACCTGCTGGACCATCCCGAGTCGGTGATCATCTGGGAGACCGCCGACCCTCTGCCGCCCAACTCCGCGATGGACTCCGACGCCGGGCTGTTCCTGCGCCGCGACAAGGACCAGCCTCGCCCCGACCTGATGTTCCACTTCTACCAGGTGCCCTTCACCGTCAACACCGAGCGTCTGGGCTACCCCGTGCCGCAGCACGGAGTGTGTATGACGCCGAACGTGCCGCGTGCCCGCTCCACCGGCCGCATGTGGCTGCGCAGCTCCGACCCCGCCGAGCACCCCGCCCTGGACTTCCGGTACTTCACCGACCCTGAGGGCCATGACGAGCGCACCATCGTGGACGGACTCAAGACCGCCCGCGAGGTCGCGGCCACCGACCCGCTGAGCGACTGGCTGGTCCGCGAGGTCGCACCCGGCCCGGGCGTCGTCTCCGACGCCGACCTGTCGGAGTACGGCCGCCGTGCGGCGCACACCGTCTACCACCCGGCAGGTACGTGCCGCATGGGCGCTCCGGACGACCCGATGGCCGTCTGCGACCCGGAGTTGAGACTGCGCGGCGTCGAGGGCGTACGGATCGTCGACGCGTCGGTGTTCCCGACGATGCCCACCATCAACCCCATGGTGACCGTCCTGCTCGCCGCCGAACGCGCGGCCGACCTGATCACCGCGGGACAGGGGGCGCGGCCATGACCGGTACCCAACCCCCCGCACCCGCGTCCGGCGTCCCGACCGGGGAGCCCGGCTCGGAGTTCCGCAAGGACATGGGCCCCTGGGCCAACTTCGCCCTCGGCTTCACCTATCTCTCCCCGGTGGTGGGCACCTACACCCTCTTCGGCATCGCGATCGCCGACGGCGGACCGCCGATGATCTGGGCGTTCCTGATCGCCGGAGCCGGTCAGTTCCTCGTCGCGCTGATCTTCGGCGAGATCGTCGCCCAGTACCCGATCGCAGGCGGTGTCTACCCCTGGGCCCGGCGGCTGTGGGGCAAGCGCTGGGCGTGGATGACCGGCTGGGTGTACATGTGGGCGCTGCTGGTGACCATCACCTCCGTCGCCTACGGCGCCGGCCCTTACATCGCCATCCTCTTCGGCTTCAGAGCCACCGTGCACACCACCGTGCTGTGCACCGCCGTGCTCATCGTCGTCGCCATCCTCATCAACTACATGGGCACCAAGGCACTGTCGGCGGCGGCCCTCATCGGTTTCGCCGGCGAGCTCATCGGCGCCCTCGTCGTCGGCATCTACCTGCTGGCCACCCACCGTCACCACGGCCTCGGCGTCATCTTCGACACCTACGGCGTCGAGCAAGACGGCTCCTACCTCCCGGCGTTCCTGGCAGCCGCCATCATCGGCCTCTACCAGTACRACGGCTTCGAGGCGTGCGGCGACACCGCAGAGGAGGTCCCCCACCCCGGTCGGGTCATCCCCCGCGCGATGCGCCGCACCATCTACATCGGCGGCGCCGCAGCCACGTTCACCTGCATGTCGCTGCTGCTGTCGGTCACGGACTTCAACGCGATCATCTCCGGCGAGCAGGCGGACCCGGTGGTGGACGTGCTGTTCGACGCCATGGGCGAGACCGGGGCCCGACTGGTGATGGCCGTGGTACTGATCTCCTTCCTGTCCTGCACCATCAGCCTCCAGGCCGCCGCCGGACGGCTCATCTACTCCTACGCCCGAGACAAGATGATCGTCGGGCACCAGCTGCTACGTCGGTTCTCCCACGCCCGCGCGGTGCCGGGCTATGCGCTGTTCGTGTCCGCGGCGGTGCCGCTGCTCATCGCCTTCGCCTCACTGCTCTCCGAAGACGCCCTCACCAACATCGTCTCGTTCGCGATCCTCGGCATCTACGTCTCGTTCCAGATGGTCGTCCTGGCTGCGCTGCGCGCCCGGCTCAAGGGCTGGCGCCCGGCAGGAGAGTTCACCCTGGGCCGCTGGGGCCTCACGGTGAACGTCGCGGCGCTGGTCTACGGCATCCTCGCCATCATCAACATCTCCTGGGCCCGCAGCCCGGAGAAGGCATGGTGGGAAAACTGGATCGTCCTGCTGTGCGGCGCGGTCGTCCTGGTCACCGGCCTGCTGTACATGTTCACCACCCATCACTACGGCCGCGGGGACGCCCCCGCTGGTGACGCCGTACCGGAAAAGCGAGGGCTGTCCGCCGACTGACCTGCGGGGCGCCGGTTCAAGGCGATGGCGACCTCGTGCGAGGCAGGTCAGGTCGGAGAGGTTGTCGATGCTCCTCGCAGCGGCGCGCTGTTCATCGTTGACGTGCGAGCGTCTGGCCGGGTACTGCAAGATCTGCGGATGGTGGACAAAACTCCACTGCGGACGCCGGCGCGCCCCTGCGAAACTGAGATCAGGCCCCGTCGCGGAATCCCCCGTCGCGACGGGGCCGTCGTACGCCATCCTGAACCCATGCCTGCTGCTTCCCGCTTCACTGGTGAAGACAGGACTTGACCCTCACGTGGCGTCAGGCTGCACAGTCGCTCCCGTGGCGGATCACTGGACCGTGGGACGCGTAGCCGAGCTGGCCGGTGTCAGCGTCCGCACGCTGCATCACTATGACGAGATCAGGCTCGTTCGGCCGTCGGCGCGGACCGCGGCCGGGTACCGGGCCTATTCGGCGGGCGACGTGGAGCGGCTGCGGGAGGTGCTGGCCTATCGGCGGTTGGGCTTCGGGCTGCGGGAGGTTGCAGAACTGGTCGACGACCCGTCCACCGACGCGGTCGCCCATCTGCGCCGACTGCGCGGCCTGCTGCTGGAGCGGCGRGATCGCGCTGCCGCCATGGTCACGGCCATCGACCGGGAACTCGACGCACGGGCGAAGGGGCAGAACGTGACGCCGCAGGAGCAACTGGAGATGCTCGGTGCGCGGCTGTACGACGCGATCGGCGACGCTTACACCGCGACTCGGCATACCGACCCGCGGATCGCCGCGCAGATCTGGGACGCGCTCGGGGACGCGCAGGCGGTGCTGAACGTCGGGGCCGGCACCGGCTCCTACGAGCCTGCTGATCGCAACGTGACCGCGGTGGAGCCATCGGCGGTCATGCGGGGACAGCGGCCCGCCGGCTCGGCGCCGTGCGTGGCAGCCGCAGCGGAGAGCCTGCCGTTCGAGGATCGGTCCTTCGACGTCGCGATGGCCGTCTCCACCGTTCACCACTGGGAGGACCCGCTGGCGGGGCTGCGCGAGATGCGGCGCGTGGCCCGCCGCGTGGTGGTGCTCACGTTCGATACCGACGAGCCCGGATGGCAGGACCGATTCTGGCTTACCCGCGACTACCTGCCCGAGTTCACCGCAGTCCTCGCGGACTTTCCCTCACTTGCCGGGATGGCAGACGCGATCGGCGCCCGCGCAGAGCCGGTGCCCATCCCGTGGAACTGCGCTGACGGCCTGTTCGAGGCGTACTGGCGCCGACCGGGGGCGTATGTGGAGGATCACGTACGCCGTGCGATGTCGGTGTGGACGAGGGTCGGGCCGGAGGCCGAGCAGCGGGCGGTGCGAAGCCTCAGCGACGACCTCGAGTCCGGCCGGTGGACCGAGCGCAACAGCGATCTCACCGACCTCGACGCGGCAGATCTCGGCCTCCGCCTGCTCGTCGCTTGAACCGCGTCACAGTGTCACCGTCATGACGGCCTCCGGCCGACCCGCCGGTCATGTGCGGCGCTGAGGACTCGTACTCTCCTCGGCCGGTCAAACGCTGGGCAGTCAGGCGACCATCTCGCGAAGTGATTCTTCCAGCGGATTGGCCTCGATGCCGAAAGTGGTGGTCGTGGCCGAGGAGTCCAGTACGAACGGGCGGCGGAACTGGTATTGCGTCTCGCGGAGTTCGCGGACGAGCGGGTCGCGGAGCCCGCCAAGCCACAGCACGGCCTTGGGCATGGTGGACAGGCGCGGCGCCGGAGCTCCGGCCAGCGCGCAGGCCCTGGCGGCGAGTTCGCGCATGGACACCGGCGCTGCGCTGGGCACGTGCCACGGCCGGCCCCACGCCCGCCCGTCGGCGCCGGCGGCCACGAGGGTGCGGGCGACGTCTGCGGTGTAGGTCCAGCTGTGCGGGGCGTCCAGGTCTGCGGGGACGCTCACGCGGGCTCCGGCCAGCACTTTGGGCAGGACCAGCATGCTCAGCAGAGACTGGGTGTCGGCGCCGAGGTAGTCCGAGCCGCGGACCTCGGTCGCCCGGACCTCGCCGGCCTCGTGTGCCGCGAGGGCTTCGCGCCACAGCCGGGCTCGGAGTCGGCCCTTGACGCCCTTCGGGCGCTGTGGGGTTTGCTCGGTCATGGGGCCGTCGACCGGCCCGTAGCCGTAGAGGTTGCTCGTGGTGACCAGGACGGCGTCCGTGGCATGCGCGGCGGTCAGGCACGCCTCCGCCAGCGGCGGCAGATAGGTCGGCCACTGGTGATAGGGGGCGCCTGCGCAGTTGTACAGGACTGTCGCACCGCTGGCGAGCTTGGTGAGTGTGCTCGGGTCGGATGCGTCGGCCGCCACTTTCTCGATGGCCGCGTGGTCCGGTCCCGTACCCCGTCGCGTCACGATACGGACCTGCTCGCCCCGGTCGGCAAGCAGCCGCGCAGTTGTCGCGCCGACCGGCCCGGCCCCGACGATCACATGCAGAGACATGACAGCACACCCTCAAAGTACGGTGATCTAATTGGAGAACACTGTTCTCGCCTTTACTCCGAGGATGCGGCAGCGATCGCCCCATGTCAAGAACAGTGTTCTCCAATCGGTCGCTCGTTCTCGCGGCGTGCCAGAATCGGTGGGGTGACGGCAAAGACACTCCGCGAGCGCGTGCGCGCGGAAATGACCGAAGAGATCCGGGCGGTCGCCCGTCGGCATCTCGCGATCGACGGTGCGAACCTCTCCCTGCGGGCGGTGGCGCGCGATGCCGGCCTCGTCCCCTCCGCGCTCTACCGTTACTTCGCCAGTCGCGATGCCTTGCTCACCGCGCTGATCATCGAGGCATACGAGGCGCTGGCCGAGGCGGTCGAGAAGGCCGAGGCGGCCGTGCCGAGAGCGGACCTCGGTGGCCGGTGGCTGGCCGTGTGCCGGGCCGTGCGTGCCTGGGGGCTGGACAACCCCGCCGAGTACGCCTTGATCTACGGCAGCCCGGTACCCGGCTATGCCGCCCCGGAGGACACGGTGAGCCCCGCATCGCGAGTTCTCCTCACATTGAGCGCCATCCTGTTCGACGGTGCGGACGCCGGGCAACGCGCCGTGAGCCCTGCCAGACCGCTGCCGGCGGCGGTACGCGAGGACCTGGCCCGGCTGATGAACCACTGGCCAGGAGAACAGCCGCAAGAGCAGGAGCCGTCATCGCCCGAGGCTCTCCTCGCGATGGCGTTGACGCTGTGGACGCACCTGTTCGGCCTGGTCGGATTCGAAGTCTTCGGCAGGCTCAACACCATGATTGACGCACGCGAGGAGTACTTCGACCATCAGGCGCGGGTGATGGCGGACCTGGCCGGCCTCACCACTCCCACCGAACGCACCGACGGCGACACAGCGCCCGCCTGATCGCCGGCGCACGAGCGCTCTGCTCGGGCGGCCGTCTGATGTTGTGGGCAGCACCCGCGCGGCTCCGCTGCCCTCGAGGCACTCGCCGGATGCCCGCTGCCGCAATCCCTGCCGTGTTCGGGGGGCGAAGGCCTCGTCGACGATCCGCATGGCGCGCCGGCCCCTGCTCCAGGTCGTTGACGTACGCCAAGCGGGTGGCTGGGGTGTGCCCATGCAGTGCAGGGCCGTGAGGCGGGAGCTTCGTCCGCGTCGACGTACCCCATCCCGCCCGCCGCACCGCTCGGCATCGCCACGGCGGCCACCTGTTGCGAGGTTCTGCTCGGCAGACTCAGGGGTAGAGGCCGGCCCGGAAGGTGAACGAGACGAGTTGTGCTCGATCTCGTGCGCCGACCTTCGTCATGGCCCGCACCGCATGTGTCTTCACGGTGAAGGGCGACACGGACATCTGGGCCGCGATCTCGTCGTTGCCGAGACCGCTCGCGACGAGAACGACCACGTCCCGCTCCCTGGGTGTCAGTGCGTCGAAGCGTCGCAGCAGTTCCCGGTCGATCACCGGAGGCGGACTGTCGGTCATGTGACCGATGAGCGCGGCCGTCGCGGCGGCAGACAGCGCGCCGCCGCCGCCAACGACCTCGGTGATCCCGGCGACGAGTTCAGCCGGGCTCACGGTCTTGCTCAGGAAACCGTTGGCGCCCGCGCGAAGGGCGGCGAGAACGATGTCGTCCTGATCAAAAGTGGTCAGCACGATCACCCGCAACTCTTCGGGTGGGTGCTCTTTGCGGATCCGGCGGGTGGCTTCGACACCGTCGATGCCGGGCATCCGGATGTCCATCAGAACCAGGTCGACGGGATGGTCCCGGAGGAAGGGGATGACCTGGAGTCCATCGGAGAGATCACCCGCAACAACGAGACTCGGGTCGAGCCGAAGCATCGCTTTGATGCCGGCCCTTATCTCGTCCTGGTCGTCGACGATCAGAATCCGCGTCGTCATACGGCAGCGCCCAGGGGGCTGAATTCCGCGTGGACCCGGAATCGCCCATCGTCACTGTCGATCGTCAGCCGCCCGCTGGAGGACTCGACGCGTTCACGCATCCCTACAAGTCCGAGTCCGCTGCCGGAGCCGGAGCCGGAGCCGGAGCCACGTAGTGAGTGCCCGACGCGGTTCTCCACGGTGACGCAGACCCTGCCGTCGCGCTCGCGCACATCCACGGTCGCCGCACCTTCTCCGTGCCGATAGGCATTCGTGAGAGCTTCCTGAACGACTCGGTAGACCGTCACGCCGACGCTGGGCTCCACGAAACCTGCGGGGATGTCGATGGAGGGCCGCACGTCGAGGCCGATGCTCTCGAAAGAGGCGATGAGGCCTTCCAGACCGCTGAGCGCCGGGGTCGGCCGAAGCGCCTCGTCGTCGGAGATGTCGTCCCCGATGCGGAGGAGCGCGAGGATCCGTTGCGTTTCGACCACGACGGTGCGGGCGCTGGACCTGGCTGAGACGAGGGCCTGCCGGGAGGCCTCGGCGTCTTCGGGCAGCCCGATCTCCGCGGCACCGAGATGCAGGCTCAGCATCGCGACCTGGTGGCCGATGACATCGTGGAGGTCCCGGGCGATGCGCAGTCGCTCCTCGGTCACCCGTCGGGTGGCTTCGATCTCGCGGGTGGCGATGGCGCTTTCGGCCCGTTCCTCCAGGGTGCGCCAGTGCTCTCGATGGATGCGCAGCGCGGCCCCTGTCGCACCTCCTGCGATGGCTGAGAAGAGTGCGGCGGCTCCCACGATCGCGCCGCCCCTGAATCCTCCCAGCGTCATGAACGCCCCCAGGAAGAACGCCGCCACGATGCCGGTTCCGGCCAGCGGCTGCTTGCCGCCGAGGGTGACCGAGAACAGCACGAGCACCGCCATCATCCACACCGACAGGGGGTCGTGACCCACCGCTGTGACGGCGAAGGACGCCGCGCTCGTCACGACCAGTCCTGCCCACGGCCTCCACCACGACAGGGCGACACCGCCGCCGGCGAGGAGGACGGAGAGGGCCGTCGGCCAATCCGCCCCTCGCACAATCGCTGCCACGATCTGGCTGGTGAACACCAGCGCGGCCACCGAGTAGGCGACGAGGTGCAGTGCCTCGGGGCGGCGGACCCACAGGGGTGCCATGGGCCCGTCCTGATTGTTCTGCGCCTTGACCATGGCCTGATTCTCGTCCACGTGTGCGGCGGCCGTGTACTTCGAATGATGTAGACGGCGAGCCCGGGCCGGGCGATGGGGACGGCAGAACTCATTCGATTCGAAGTGGAGGGCAGAACTACTTCGCTCGAAGTACACGGCCCCTCCCGAGGCCGCTGAGACTCCTCATCGAGGCGACCGCCTCACACCGTCACGATCACAAAAACGGGACACCCGATGACTCAGACCACCCCGACTTCGAGCACGACCGCGACCACGACCACGCCGACGCCGACGCCATCCGGACTCCGATCGCTGCACCTGATCCGAGTCACCTTCTCCCTGATCTGGGCGGCACTCGTCGTCACGACCTCGGCCTCGCTCGTTTCGACGGACAAGCCCACAGTGATCGCGGRCGTGCTGCTGGTCATCTACCCCCTGTGGGACGTCATCGCCACGCTCCTCGAGCGTCGCATGACCGGCACCGGCTCCACGGACCGCGTCGGTACCACCAACATGGCTCTCGGCCTCGCCACCGCCGCCGGAATGATCATTGCCGTTTTCTCCACCATCGGGACGGCCCTGCTCGTGTTCGGCATCTGGGCCCTCCTTTCCGGAGCGATCCAGCTCGTCGRCGCGATCCGGCGCCGACGCACCGTCGGTGCCCAGTGGCCCATGGTCATCAGCGGCGGACTGTCCGTCCTCGCCGGTGCCTCCTTCGCTGCCATGTCCGCCTCGGCGACGAGCGGCCTGTCCTCCGTCGCCGGATACTCAGCCTTCGGTGCCTTCTGGTTCCTTGTCTCCGCCATCGCCCTGAGCGTCCGCGTCCGACACGAGCGGCGTTGACCACCGCCGCCGGAACCACCGCCTCTCCCTCCCGCCAGGCGCCGTCTTCACCAGAGGCCGGCCCACCCGGGCATTCGGCACGAATGACAGACTCGACCCATGTCCTCCTCAACATCCGCCCGCCTCAGGGCGCTTGCGGGAGCCGGCCTTGTGCTCGCGGGCGCGTTGACCCTCACTGCCTGCGGTGAGGTGCGCGCCCCGGGCTCAACGGCCGCAGCCACGCCTTCCGCTTCGGCGAGTGCCCGGGGAGCCTCACCGTACGTCGAGCCGGGGGCCGGTGACGGCGCTCCGCATTACAACGAGAACAACGCCTACCGCCAGTCCGGCGATATGTCGCCCGCGCATGCGAAGGACGCCGAGCGGGAGGCTGAGCGCATCAGGCCGGTGCTCAAGCAACTGTGGGAGCAGCGGAAGTGGGAACCCTCGGAAGTGCGCTCGGCCCTGCTGCGGCTCGGCTACGAGGAGGAACGCATCACGAAGGACGGCAAGCGGCTCGGCGGGACGCTCACCGTCCGGGATATGTTCTCGCGCTACAAGAACGACGGTTACGTCACGCCCGAGGGTTCCTTGGTCGCGCTGCGCGTCCATGACGACGCGTGCGTCTCTGCGTTCGTGCAGAAATCCAACTACGGCGTGGAGACCAACGGCCCGTACCCGGAGACAGGCTGCTTCGAGCCGCCCTACGGCCACTGAACGGCGTACCCGTCAGGTCCTTCTCCACCTCGTTTTCACCCTGCGGTGTTCCGGCCGGCCCGGGTCTCGGGGATGCACCGGGCCGTCCCACACCAATGCCACCCGTACCTGCTGATGGTCGTCACTCATGCCTGCGACTCTACGAACCTCCAGCGAACGCAACTGTGGCCCGTCCGTGGTCATGCCACTGCCGGCACTCGGGGCGGTGGACGTAGCCCTTCCACATGTGTATGGCCGCGCTGACGGCCCCTGGCTGCAGATGGTTGCGGGAACGTTCAAGACGGCGGACCTTCGCGACTGACCTGGTGCCCTTCACCGATTGTCCGCCTCGAATGCCTGGGCGACGGCCAGGCTGTCCTCGTAGACGTGGTGCCGGGTGACAAGTCCGTCTTCGACGGTGAGATGTAGAGCGAACCGCGCGTGATACGCACGTCCGGTGGGCCGTGCGGTCTGACGGATCTCGCCGAGCACGATCGCGTCGCTTCCGTCGATAAGGATGCGCTCGACCTCCGTCGCCACACACTCGGGCACGTGGTACTCGGCCAGCTCGCGATAGTGGGCGGCTGCGTCGGCCCGGGTGGACCGGTGACGGATCCACGGTGTGGCGCTGCGGCCGTGCTCTGCCTGCGGCCAGTTGAACTTCCAATCGCCCTGTTCGGCATACAGCTCGGCGATGCGCTCGGGGTCGCCCTTGCCAATCCTTCGCAGTAATTCCTCTACCGCAGTGCGCGTATTCGTAGGCGCGGCTGTTGACATGTCTGACCTCTTCGTCTGATCCGCGTCCTCTGACGCGGAGAGATCACCAAGCCTGCCAGTCCAGGCACCCCGAGACGATTACCACCGAGGTAAGACGTCATCCGCTTTCCGAACGTGATCGGTTGCTTCGGGGCGGGTGTAATTGAACTCCGGTCGGTGGCYGGAGAGATGGGCGTGATTCGTCCGCTCGTTTGGCTCGTGGAGGTGGCTGGTGACGTCGGTGCTCGGCCGGGTGGGCACGCACTGTCGGCAACTGGCCGTCGCGCTGGGACTGGAGGCCGTCCCGGCGAAGGTGGAAGGGACTGCGATCGAAGGCGAAGCGCCTGGTGGAGCGAGAGTGGGCACTCCAGGTGCGGTCGGGAGTGTTGGCTCGTGAACGGGGCTCGTACTCGCCCGCGGCGGATTCCCCTTCCCACGCGCAGGGGCTCCGCCGGGGCCAGGTCCGGGGAGAGCCACGTTCGCCCGGTTTGGTCTCGGAATGCGGTGGGAGGTCAGGACAGCGTCGTCGGCATGAGCCATACGACCCGGACGCGGAATACGTTCGGCTTCGCCGCGTCAGCGGGGCGGAGTGCGGATTCTTCCAGGACCGGGCGGCCCGTTCCGGTGTTGCCGATGTTGCCGATCGGGTTCACGCGCACGGTGTGCACCCGCGCCCTGGCCGGCCTCACACCGAGAACTCGCGTATCACCGTGTTGCGGAACACCGCGCTGCCGCCGATCGTGAACAGTGCGAGCCGGGTGTCCAGCAGGTACGGGAACACCTGGCTGGTATGCACGTAGCGGCCGTCGTCGACGAACATCTCCACCGACGTGCGGTCCACCAGGATGCGCAGCTTCACCGTGCCGGCGGACGGGTCGAACGGGGTGTGGCTCTCCTGCCACTTGCCGGACGTGTCGGCGTTCACCGTGTTGCGTCGGTTGAGGAAGGCGTAGTTGGTGTAGACACCGGCGTCGATGTGCCGACCGCCGCCGGGTGAGCGCCTCAACTGGAGTCCGGCGCCGGTGAGTTGGGACCAGGTGACCTCGGTCGTCACCTCGTAGGAGATACCGGTGTAGTCGAGCACCTTCGTGCCGTCCACGGTCACGTCGCCCAGGTTCACGGTGCGGGAGACATGCGAGTCGAGGCCGGCGACGGGCCGGGAGGCGAGGTAGTAGGTGGTGCCGTCGGATGCCTTCTTCAGGGTGATCTCGCGGACGATGGAGTCGGTGCCGTTGAAGCCGTCGCAGTCGATGGTGGGGGTGGTGTCGGCGTAGTCCCAGTTGTTCACCCAGCCGATCGCGTACCGGGCAGCCGCGTCCACCGCGCCGCTCGCGTCCCGCTTCTCGAAGGTGACGGCGCCGTACCAGTCCCAGCCGTGGTCGAGCCACTGCGGGTCACTCGCATCGGCGGTGAACGCGCTGCCGTCGAAGGAACCCGCCCAGTAGGCGTACGTGTTGGGCAGCCCCGAGCCCTTCCCATTGGCGCTCACGCCGAGCACCCATTTCACGGTGCCGTCCCCGGCGGTGATGCGGAACAGGTCGGGGCACTCCAGGACGCCGATGCCGTCGTGGACGAAACCGCTCACGTACGTCCAGGACTTGAGGTCGTCGGAGTGGTAGAAACCGATCTTGTCGTTCTCGGCGAGGGCCATCACCCAGCGGCCCCGGTCCTCGTCGCGGATCACCTTGGGGTCGCGGAAGTCGGCGACGCCAGGGTTGGGTAGGACGGGGTCGGTCCCGTAGTTGTCGAAGGTGAGACCGCCGTCGGTCGAGTAGTACAGGAACTGCTCCTGATGGTCGGTGCCGCCGCCGGGGGACATGGTGACGATGACGACCACCGCACCCGCACCGAACCCGGACGTGTTGCCGGTGTCGACCACCGCCGAACCCGACCAGAGATCGCCGTTGGGTGTGGTGTCCTTGGGCACGGCGACCCCGCGGTCGGTGAAGGAGACCAGGTCCTTGGTGGTGGCCAGGCGCCACGCGGTGCCGACGACGCCGGTGAAGTAGTCGGCGTTGTAGAGGTAGTAGTAGTGGTACTCGCCGTCGATCCAGACGGGCCGCTGCGGGTCGTTCTTCCACTGGTCGGGGACCGTGAAGTGGTACTCGGCGCGGTAACTCGCCCCGCTCGCCGCGGACTTGGTCCTGCTCTTGGCCGTGGCCCCGGGCTCGGGCTCGGGCTTCGGGGCGGCCGTGGCCGCCGCGGTGGGCAGCAGCGCGGCGGCGGTGCCCGCCGCCGATCCCGCGAACAGTGATCTCCTGGAAAGCCCCGATGTTCCGGGCATGACGCATCGTTCCTCTCGTGGCGGCTCACGACGCAGAGGGCGTGAAAAATCGGCTCAGGTGAACGAGGACTGTAGACCTAACTCGTTAAAGGTCAAGCGTTCCCGACCCTTGACAGGTCCGCTGCCCGGTTCCCATCATCTGGGGCATCACCCCTGAACTAACACGAGTTAGGCCCGTTGATGACTGACTCGCACCTCCCCCGCCGCACGCTGCTGCGGTACGGCGCATACGGCGCCGGAGCAGCCGCCCTGGCCGCGACCGCCGCGAGCTGGGACCGGCTCACGGGAGCCGACATCCCCGGCCGCGACGACGGCTCCCTCGTCGTCGCCACCCTCGGCTCGGCCTTCGACCCGGCCACCGTCGACGCCCTCACCAAGGGCTTCCACCGGCTCCACCCCGACATCCCACTGCGGGTGAACGCGGTGCAGGCCGTCGACTGGTCGGACTTCTTCGCGAAGATCCTCACCCAGATCGCCGCGGGCACCGCGCCCGACCTGGTGTATGTGGCCACCGAGGGCGTGCAGTTGTTCGCCCAGCGGCTCGGCGTGTCCCTGGACCGCTGGGTGCGGCGGGACGCGGCGGAGCTGCGTGAGTACTTCGCCGACGTCCACCCCTCGCTGGTGGAGTCGATGATGTACGAGGGCAACCTCTACCAACTGCCCATGGAGTTCAACGCCGCCGACATGTACCTCAACAAGCAGGTGCTGAAGCGGGCGGGCGCGGAGTCCCCGGCGGCCGACTGGAGCCGCGACGACTTCACCGCGCTGCTGCGGGAGTTGAAGCGTGCCGGCGGTGCGCACTTCACGCCGTACTTCTGGACCAACCGGCTGTGGGGCGGCGTGGTGCCCTGGCTCTTCGCGAACGGCACGAACCTGCTGAAGGAGTCGAAGGCGCCCGGCGGCTCCTGGCTGTGGGACACCTTCTACCCGGCCGCCGACCGGCAGGGGCGCGGCGGGGGCTTCCGCTGGACGACCCCGCAGGCCACCGCCGACCGGGTCGAGGAGGCGTACGACTATCTCGCCTCCCTCGTGCAGGAGAACCTGTGCAGCCGGCCCGAGGGCGGCAACGGCAACAACCTGGTCGGCGTGTTCTCCACCGGCCGCGTCGGCGTCACCCCGGCGGGCGGCTTCTGGGCGGGCGGCCTGCAGTTGGCCGGCATGCGGGCCGCCGACTACGACGTGCAGTACTTCCCGCGCTGGCGTACCCAGCGCCACCAGTTCGGCGCGGCGGGCTACGCGCTGCTGCGTACCTCGAAGAAGCAGGAAGCCGCCTGGGAGTTCATCAAGTACGCGGCCCGCAAGGACACCATGACCCGGCTGTTCCAGAGCAACCAGACCACCCCGGCCCGGCGTTCGATGCTGAACGCCGCACGCTACGCCGCGAGCGGCCCGGCGCACTGGCAGGTCTTCTACGACACCCTCGACCGGTTTCCCGACACCGGCCCGATCCCCGCGCCGCCGCAGGTCGCCGAGGTGACCGACGTCCTGCTCAAGTACACCGGCACCGCGCTGGCCTCACCGCGTGCGGTGGGTCCCGCGCTGCGCCGGATGCAGGGCGACCTGGAGCAGGCCATGGAGCGTGAGGTATGACGAACACCCAGGTCCCGAACTCCCAGGTCCCGAACTCCCAGGTCCCGGCCGTACGTCCGCGGCCCGCCACGCCATCCGCCGCCGCCGCAGTGCGGCCGTCCGTCCGCGACCGCGGCTCCCGGCTGCTGGCCGCGCTGTTCCTGGCGCCCACGGTCGTCGGCATCGTCGTCTTCACGGTCGTGCCGATCATCGGGTCCGCCGTGCTGAGCCTGTTCCAGTGGAACGTGATCGACCCGCCCCACTTCGTCGGCGGCGCCAACTACCGCACCACCTTCACGGATTCGACCGTCCTGGTCTCCTTCCGCAACACGCTCGTCTTCATGGTCCTCGCGGTCGCGCTGCAACTGCTGATCGCGCTGTCGCTGGCGCTCGCGCTGAACGGGCGGATGCCGGTGTGGCTGCGGTCGGTGTTCCGTTCGGCGTTCTTCTTCCCGCTGGTGCTATCCGCCGCTTCGATCTCGGTGGTGATGAAGTACCTGTTCAACCAGGACTTCGGGGTGGTGAACTGGCTGATCGGCCTGGTCGGCGTCGCGCCCGTGCCCTGGCTGACCTCGGAGCACGCGGCGATGGCCACGGTGATTCTGGTCTACGTCTGGCAGCAGTTCGGTTTCTCGTTCCTGCTGTTCGTCGGCGGTCTGAACAACATCCCCAAGGAGATCCACGAGGCCGCCGCCCTCGACGGCGCGACCGGCCTGCGCAAGCACCTCGGCATCACGCTGCCGCTGCTGTCGCCGACGCTGCTCGTCGCGTCGGTGGTCGGCATCATCAACGCCTTGCAGGTCTTCGAACAGCCCTACGTACTCACCGACGGCGGACCCGGCGACGCCACCCGCACCGTGGTGATGGTGATCTATGAGAGGGCCTTCGAGCAGCTCGACTTCGGCGAGGCATCCGCGGTGGGCGTGCTGCTCTTCGTGCTGATCATGGCGGTCACCGCCCTCCAGTTCCGGCTCAGCCGGCGTTTCGTCCACTACCAGTGAGCCGGTGAGCCGTATGAGCGCCATGAGCCAAGCAACCCCGCCCCTGAAAGCGACCCCGACTCTGAGTCGCGTACGTCACTCACTCGCCCCCTGGGCCAGGATCGCCGCGCTGACCGTGTGCGCCCTGCTGACGCTCGGCCCGGTCATCTGGACCGTCGCCACCTCACTGCGCACTCCGGCCGAGTCCTTCGACCTGCCCCCGCAGATCATCCCGACGCACCCGACGACCACGGCCTACCGCGGGGTCTTCCAGCAGATCGACGTGTGGCTGCTCGCCCTGAACTCCACGCTGGTGACGGCACTGATCGCCGTCGGCCAGATGATCACGGCGGGCCTGGCCGGATACGCCTTCGCGCGCCTGGAGTTCCGTTTCAAGAAGCCGCTCTTCGGCCTGGTCCTGGCGACCATGATGGTGCCGTTGCAGGTCACCATCGTGCCGGTGTTCCTGGTGCTGAAGTCGATGGGCCTCACCGACACGCTCCTCGGCCTGATCATCCCGGCCTTCCCGACCGCGTTCGGCACCTTCCTGATGCGCCAGTACTTCCTCGGTATGCCGAAGGACCTGGGCGAGGCGGCCATGCTGGACGGCGCTGGGCCCTGGCGGATCTTCCGCTCGGTGTACGCGCCGCTGGCCACACCCGGCCTGGCGATCGTCGGCGTGCTGGCCTTCAACTACCACTGGAACGAGTTCTTCCGCCCCTTGATCCTGGAGACCTCCGGCCAGAACTACACGCTTCCGCTGGGTCTGGTCTCCCTCCAGGGCAACCTCGGCACCGGGTCCATCTCGGTGGTCCTGGCCGGGGTCGTGCTCTCGATGCTCCCCGCCGTCGCCGTGTTCGTCGTCGGCCAACGCCCTCTGCGTGAGGGCATCACGTCCGCAGGAGTCAACCGTTGAGCAATGACCCCAACGTGCCGCGTTTCAGGGTCCGTCCGCCCGTCGGCTGGATCAACGACCCCAATGGGCCGTTCCGTTGGCGGGACCGCTACCACCTCTTCTACCAACACAACCCCGACGCACCGGTGCACGCGAACGTCCACTGGGGTCATGCCTCCAGCGCCGACCTCGCGCACTGGGAACACCACCCGATCGCGCTCACCCCGACACCGGGCGGCCCCGACGAGGCCGGTTGCTGGTCGGGCTGCGTGGTCGACGACGCCGGCACACCGACCGCCGTGTACACGGGAGTCGACCGTGCCCACGCCGGACTCGGCACTATCTGCCTGGCGCGGGCGGCGGACCCGGACGACGAGCGGCTGACCGAGTGGAAGCCGCTGCCGACGCCCGTGGTGGCAGGGCCGCCGCCGGGACTGGACGTGGTGATGTTCCGCGACCCGTTCGTCTTCCGCTGCGCGGACAGGCGCTGGGCCCTCGTCGGGGCCGGGCACGCCGACGGTACGCCGTCGGTCCTGCTCTACGACTGCGACGACCTGACCGAATGGCGGTTCGCCGGTGTGCTGCTGGACGGCAAGGACCCGGTGGCCGCAGGCGCGTTCGGCGACAAGGCGGTGGGCTGGGAGTGCCCGCACCTGTACCGGACAGCAGGCGGCGACCACGTACTTCTGGTGTCCCTGTGGGACGGGGATCCCTGCTCCACCGGATACCTGACGGGCCGTCTGGAGGCCGATGGCCAGGGCGGGTTGAGGTTCGCGCCGCGCGCCGGCGGCCGGCTCGACCAGGGGCGGGACTTCTACGCTCCCGCCGTGCTCCAGGAGCCGGACCGCGCACTGCTGTGGGGCTGGTCGTGGGAGGCCCGGCCGCAGGAGGAGATACACCGGGCCGGATGGGCAGGCGTACTCACCGCGCCACGGGTCGTCGACGTCCACCCCGACGGTTCACTGCGCGTGAGTCCGGCCCCGGAACTCGACCTGCTACGCCCGGCCGAGCCGTTCGTCACCGCGCCGGGCCGCGTTCCGCTTCCACAGGCCTACGACCTGACAGTCACCGCACGCGAACCGACCACGGTGAGCCTGCTCCGGGACGCGGCGGGCCGGGAGCTGACCGTCCGGGCGGACCCGGCCTCGGGGACCGTCGTCCTCGACCGCGGCGCCTGGCCCCGGACCGGCAGGGAAGGCTCCGCCCCGATCACCGTGCACGTGCCGAAAGCGCCGGAACTCACGCTCCGGCTGCTCGTCGACGGCTCGCTCGTCGAACTCTTCGTCGCGGAACGGGCCATGGTCACCGAACGCGTCTACCGGCGCCCCGGCGACATCGCCGAGCTGGTCGTCGACGGGCCGGGTGCCCGGGTCACCGGGTGGGCGCCGGACCCACGGAGGCCCGGCTGACCACAGGGCAGGCCAGGCGCCGGACGGTCGCGGGCGGCGTACGGCCGGCTTCGATGGCGTCCAGGAGCAGCCGGGCCGCCGCCTCGCCCATCGCCCGGTGCGGCAGCGCGACCGACGTGAGCGGCGGTGTGAGGAACGCGGCCATGTGCTCCTGGTCGTCGTAACCGACCACCGACAGATCGGCGGGCACGTCGATCCCGAGCCGGGTCGCGGCGTGCAGGACACCCGCCGCGACCCGGTCGTTGTAGCACAGGACGCCAGTGGGGCGACGGCCCGGCTCGACCCCGTCGAGCAGCCGCAGCGCCCCCGCGTATCCCGCGGAGATCTCCCCGCCGCCGCGCACGATCCACTCCGCGGGCACGGTGACGCCCTCGGCGCGCAGCGCGTCCCGGAAGCCGCGGGTACGTTCCACCGAGGCGATGTCGTCCAGACCGCCGATCACGGCGAGCCGGCGGTGGCCCGCACCGAGCAGCAGCCGGGCCGCGGTACGGCCACCGGCGCGCTCGGCAGGGACCACGGCGGGCAGGGAGTCGTCCTCGGGCAGGCAGTTGGCCAGCACGGAGTGGGTGCGGTGCAGGCCCTCGGGGACGCGGACCCGGCGCAGTGACATGGCCGCGTAGATGATGCCGTCCACGCGCCGGTCGAGCAGTTCCGCGACGGCCGCGTCCTCCTTGGCCGGGTCACCGCCGGAGTCGACGGTGAGGACGAGATGGTCCCTGTCCCAGGCGGTCTCCATGGCGCCGCGCAGCAGCCGACCGGCGAACGGTGAGGACGCGATCTCGTCGGTGACCAGCCCGATCACGGCCGTACGGCGACTGCGCAGCCCGCGGGCCACCGGATCGGGGCGGTAGCCCAGCTGGGCCGCGGCCTGCCGGATGCGTTCCTGGGTGGCGGGCGAGAGGTTGCCCTCGGCTCGGCCGTTGAACACGAAGGACACCGCGGTGTGCGACACGCCGGCGAGCCGGGCGACGTCCCGTGACGTCGGGCGCCCGGTGCCCGTGCTCCTGCTCTCCTCGGCACCGCCCACGCCGTCCGCCGCCCTCGCCCAGCCCGTCCCTGTCGATCACCGTCCACCCTATCCGCGGGGAGCGCCACGGCATACGGGAGATCCTCAGGGCGCCGCGGCGGGACGGCGAACCGGCCGAACTACTCCGGCAAACACCACCGCCACGGCCTGCACGTCCTCGCCCTCACCGACGAACGAGGCCGGATGATCTGGATCTCCGCGGCTCGGCCCGGCCGCACTCGCGACATCACCGCCGCCCGCCGTGACCGCATCCGGTCCCACCTACGCGCCGCCGGCCTAGGCGCCCTGGCCGATCTCGGCTTCCTCGGCCTGGACGACGACCCGGATGACCCCGTGGTCGTCGCCGGCTTCAAGGCCACCCGCGCCCGCAAGCTCACCACCAGCGAAAAGGAAGCGAGCCGGCGCTCGCCGCCGCACGCGCCCCGGTCGAGCACGGCTTCGCCCATCTCAAGAACTGGCGGATCCTCACCAAGCTCCGCACCGATCCCGCCCCGCGCGACCGCCCTGCTGTGCGCCCTGTTCGTCCTGACGAACCTCGAAGGAGCCCGCTGACAGATGATCTACACCCGAGCTCGATCGCCGGTCACCGGTCACCGGTCACCGGTCACCGGAAAGTCATATTCGGCGCGGTACGGCTCCGTCCTGCCAGCGGTAGAGGTCACGCAGCAGGGAAATCTCGGCGCCGTGATGGATCAGCTCCCTGTTGACGTGCAGGACCCTGTTCTCCATGGGAAACCGCTCGGGACCCACCGCGGGCGGATTCTCCAGGTCAGCGTCCGAGAGTTCGCGGACCCCCGCGTTCCATCTCCCATACATCTCATCGAGCTGCTTCAGCGCCTCGTCAGCGGTCCCCGCGTAGGCGAATGTCTCGGAGTCGACGTCCTGGCCGCCGAAGTACCATCCGACCCGATAGCCCAGGCACGAGACGATGATGTGCGCCAGCCGCCAGGCAATCGTGGTCACCGGCGCCGGCTCCGGGCCAGGAAACGCGAAGTCCAACGTCCATTCCCCCGAACCCTCCGACATCGGTGCGGCCGACGTGCCACGTGGGCGGATACTCCAGCAGCCGCGCACCGGCTCCCAGAAGTACTCCTCATCGGTAAGACCGTCCAACCGCGGCCGCAGGTTTTTGTGCCAGTACCAGTCCAGTTGCTCCGCGAGCCGCTCGCTTCTTGTCATTTCCGCACACTACATACAACGGAGACCTGGCTGCGCCCCTCGCGGACGCCGTCGCCGGCCGCGGGCCGCACCGGGAGGTGCCGATGGGGGCTGATGTGCCCTTCGGGCCGCACCGCAGCGAGCGGCTGTTTGACATTAACAACCCGGCTGGCTGGGTTGGGTTCATGAGCCGGAACAGGTCGCGGAGCGGTTGGACGGAGTCAGCGCACTCTGGTGCATCGCGGCCGGGTGGGCCTCGCCGCAGTGGACATGCACAGCCCTCCTGACGTTCGCGTGCACCGCCCGGAGTGTGGTCGGTGTCAGTCGCCGGCCGGTTTCCCTGAAGAACCACGCGGGACCGGGTCGGCATGAACTGGCTGGGCTGGGCTGGGGCCATATGTGTGAGGCTGCTCCGCCTTTCAGGTAACCGACCCGCCTGTCCGGGTGTCAGATCACCGCCTCCACATCCCGCTTGCCATATTTTCCAATTGCTCGCTGTCTTTCTCCCACAGAAATACCAAGGCCTGCCCCACCCATGCTCGACGGACCGAACCGGACGCATCCCAAGCGCGGCCTGCGCGCGCGCACGCTGAGGGTCTGCGCCGTGTGCGCCGCCGCCGCGGTTGCGGCGTCGCTCGTCGCCTGCTCCCCCACCGGCCCGCCCTCCCGGACACAAGACCCATCAGTACGCGCGGCGCCGCCGGCCCTGGGCCCGCCGCAAGGTGAGAGGCAGGGGCGGGGCGCGATGCTCGCGCGGGCGCTGAAGCCCCTCATGCCGGACGGTGACACGCGGCTGGCGGTGGCAGTGTTCGATCTGGACAGCGCCGACCAGGAGGTCGCCTCCTACGGGGCAAAAGACTCGTTCGTCACGGCCAGCATCAGCAAGCTGGGAATCCTCGCAGCGCTGCTGCTTCAGGCGCAGGATGAGGACCGTGCGCTGACGGCCGCGGAGCGCGGGTACGCCGAGGAGATGATCCGCACCAGCGACAACGAGGCAGCCAACTCCCTGTGGCAATCGATCGGCGAGGCGGTGGGCCTCGACGCGGCCCACGAACGGCTGGGACTGGAGGCGACCAAAGGCGGCCCCGGCACCAGTTGGGGCCTCACCCGGACCACCGCCAGAGATCAGGTCCAACTGCTGCGCGCGGTCTTCGCCCGGGGACCGGTGTCCACCCCGCGTCCGCCGAAGGGACTGAACCAAGCCTCCCGCGCCTACATCCGCCGACTGATGGGCCAGATCACCGACGAGCAGGACTGGGGGGTCTCTGCGGCCGGCTCCCCCGGCGACCAGTGGGCCCTGAAGAACGGCTGGATCCAGCGCAACACCACCGGCCTGTGGGTCATCAACAGCGTCGGCCAGGTCACCGTGCACGGCCACCACTACCTGGTCTCCGTCCTCAGCAGCGGCAACCCGTCGATGGAAAGCGGCGTCAAGCTGGTCGAACGCGCGGCGCGAGCAGCCATCGGCGCGGCCAGCGCCCACGTGCGGCCGTGGCCAGGTAAGCCCTGACAGAGTCTCGCCGGCCCACTGATGGAGGCAGCCCGCTGCGGACCCGACTGGCCGCGCACTTCCTACGTTCCCGCCCACGCGCCCTTGCCCCGGTGGCACCCGGGCCGACCGCCAGGCTCCAGCCGGCCCGGCCTTCACCGGCCTGCTGCGACAGACCAGCGGCTGGGTCCTCACCCCCGACCGGAACAACTGCGCCTCGTGGCGCACAGCACGACAGGCAGCGCGCTGTTGGGGGGCAGCGGGGACCACCGCCGCCGAGTCACGCTGAGCAGTCTGTCGGCGGTCGCAGCGAGTTGCGCTGTTCAACTAGGCCCGTGGGCAAGGAAGATGAGACACCCGAGTACGATCATGGCGAACTCCGACTGCATCTTTCACCTGCGCGATGGAGCTGTCATGACGACCAACCCACAGCCGTCTCTGCCGATCGACACCAGTAAGGCACACCCTGCGCGGGTCTATGACTGGCTGCTCGGCGGCAAGGACAACTACCCGGTCGACGAGGCGGTCGGTGAGATGCTGCCGCCCGAGGCGAGGGACGCTGCGCGGCAGAACCGGCAGTTCATGCACCGGGCGGCCGCGTGGCTCGCCGCGCAGGGCATCGATCAGTTCCTGGACATAGGCACGGGAGTTCCGACCGAGCCGAATCTCCACCAGATCGTGCAGAACGTCGTGCCGTCGGCCAAGGTTGTCTACACCGACAACGACCCGATCGTCCTGCGTCACGCAGAGGCGCTGCTGATCAGCCGCCCCGAGGGAGCGACCGACTACATCCAGGCCGATGTGCGCGACCCGGAAGCGATCGTCCAGCATGCCCGACACGTGCTGGAGTTCGACCGCCCCATCGCGCTGTCGCTCATCGCGCTGATGCACTTCATCACCGATGAACAGGACGCCCACGGCATCGTCCGCGCCCTGATCGACACGCTGCCGTCGGGTAGTTATCTGATCCTGTCGCACGCCGCGTCCGACCTGTTTCCGGAACTCGCCGAACAGGTCGTCGCCCAGTACGCCAAGGGCGGTATCCAGCTCGCCTTCCGCACACGCGGAGAGGTGGAGCGCTTCTTCGACGGCCTGGATCTCATGCCACCCGGCCTGGTGACGGCGACCGACTGGTTCTCCTCCACCCCGGCCCCGGAGGCGGAGGCGAGCGGCATCTACGCAGGAGTGGCCCGCATCCGCTGAACCAGGTCGTCCCAGTGGGCCTGGAAGTTCCGCCGGCCGCCAGGCAGCGTGTTGCATCGCGCCACAGGCCCAAAGCCAACGGACCAGCTGACCAATTGACCCATTGACCAACTGACCAACTGACCAACTGACCAACTGCAGCGCACAGGTTCGCGACGACGTCGCGACAGCCCCAGCCATGGCCCCGTAACCGATGGCCGGGGGCACTGGGGCGCCGGGGACATCCACGAGGCAGACCGAGACCTCCTGCCGCGCCGCCACGGTGCGAGATACGGGGATCCGTGCCGCCTCCTCCCCTGGAGGCCGAGCCGCATGCCCCCATCGGCGTTCTCCAGGACCTGCCGAAAGCCGGCCCGAGCACACACCTCGCGGACCCCTCAACTACGGACTGACGGTGCGCCAGGTAAGTAGGGCACCGCGTCAGGCTCCTGAGGCAACGATGCGCGCCGTGTCACGCATCACAAGGGCCACCCAAGTTGCCCAGATCACAGCGCAAATGTCCATTTAGCATCCATGCTCGAACCGGACACAGAGGCCCGAAGTAGAGCGCATGGGAAGTGACTTGGATGCGCCGTGCCGAAGTGATCCATGCCACAGCGTTCGTGACGTTCTACCTCTTTCCCCATAGAAAGGTGCCACCCATGGCCGCTTACCTGTGCCCGCCTGCCGTGATACACGGCCAGCACACCGTGAAGACCAGCGAGATCGTGGCGGAAGTACGCGGCCGGCACCCGCACGCGGCGTGGGCGCCGCGGATTGACGGCATCGCGGCCAGTACGGGCATCGAGACCCGCGGGTGGATGCTGCCGCTGGAGACCGCCGTCGCGCCTGGCAGCGGGAGCGGCATGCCGGCCGCCGGCATCGGGCCGACCCGAGAGGCACTGGCCGGCGACGGGTTCAGCGAGCAGGACGTGGACCGCGTGATCACCGCCCTTGAGTCGATACCCGCGCCGCAGACCGTCCAGGAACGCACCGCACCGGCCTGGGCAGCCGTGCAGTCCTACGGGGAGCATGCGGCGCGCGGGGCCCTGCAGATCGCCGGGCTGGACGCCGCGGACGTCGACTGCTTGATCACCAGCCACTCCACCACCCCGGCGCTGCCGGGGCTGGACGTCGCCCTCGCCAACAAGCTCCCGCTCCGGAGCGACGTGCTGCTGCTGCCGGCCACGCAGTGGGCCTGCATCGCCGGGACCCGCTCCCTGGCGCTGGCAGCGGATCTCGTGGCGGCGGACCCCGACCGGGTGGTCCTGGTCGTGATCGCGGAAGCACTGAGCACGACCTACCAGCCCGCGGACGACACTCTGGAGTCCTTGATCGTCCGGTTGCTGTTCGCGGACACCGCGGTCGCCGCGGTGGTCACGGGCCGCCCGAGGCCCGAGTCGGTGCTGCGACTGGACGCCGCCTGGAACCACACTCTGCCCGGCACCCAGGACCTGCACCGCCTGGAGACACAGGCGGACGGCACCCACTTCGTGATGGACCGGCGCGGGCCGCGCGCCGTGCAGGAGACGGTCACCGCGATGTGGGAGTGGCTGCGCCTGCGTCACCAGGACGACCCCGACTCCTGGCACCCCGATGTTCTGCTCGCGCACCCCGGCGGGACGCGAGTGCTGGAGTACATGGAGCAGACGATGCCCGACAGCTGGCCGTCGGGGCTGCTGGACTACAGCCGGGACAGCTACACCAGCGGCAACCGCGGTGGCGCCGCCGTGTTCGACATCATGCGCAGGGCGCACGACGCCGGGCAGGAGCCGGGCAGTCGTGCCGTGCTGTACGCAGCCGCCCCGGGCCTCACGGCCACCGCCCTGGCAGGGGAATGGCTGTAGCGCGAGCTCGTGTCATCCATGACAGCGGTCGCCGCCCGTTCCGCCGATGGTGGCGCCTGACGAGCGCACGCCACCCGACCCACCCGCAATCGCGTCACCTCGCGACTGACGCCCAGACCACCTTGCCGGTGTCCGTCCACCGCACCCCCCACCGGGTGGTGAGTCCATGCACGACGTGCAGGCCTCGGCCACCGTCGTCCATGAGCCCGCCCCGGCCCAGCCGCGGCCTGCCGTTGCCGGTGTCGCCCACCTCGCACAGCAGCCCGTCACCGGTCCTGATC
The DNA here is from genome assembly GCF_008042075.1 of Streptomyces sp. UW30. Lineage (GTDB taxonomy): Bacteria > Actinomycetota > Actinomycetes > Streptomycetales > Streptomycetaceae > Streptomyces. The sequence continues at coordinate 41,053 of NZ_RDBN01000020.1, forward strand.
AGCCGCAGCGTGATGGGTCCGGTGGCGAAGCGGACCGCATTGGCGACCAGTTCGCTGACCACCAGCAGCACGGTGTCCCGGGTGTCATCCCGGGTGCCCCATTGCCCCAGCAGCACGGAGACCAGCATGCGGGCCCGGGCGGCCGCGTCGATGCGGGCGGGCAGACGCCAGGTCGCGGTGTCCTCCTTGCGGTAGCCGATCATGCGCGCGAGCAGCAAAGTCACGTCGTCGCGTCGGTGCGCGGGCGCCAGCGCGGAGACCAAGCGCCGCGCGGCCTGCGGCAGGCCATCCCACGGGTGCACCGTGGACACCGCGTCCGCCAGCATGCCGATGCCCTCGTCGATCGGCAGGGCGGGATCCTCCACCAGGCCGTCGGTATAGAGGGCCAGCAGCGAGCCCGGGGGTGCTGCGAACGCGTGCACCTCGAACGGCTCCCGCAGTGCGAATTCGGCGCCCAGCCCGGGGTGAGGGCGTATTTCGACCGGGCCGCCGGGGCCGTCCGGGGGCACCAGGACCGGGGGGAGGTGGCCGGCGCTGGACAGCGCCACTTGGTGGCTGACCGGGTCGTATACGGCAATGCAGCAGGTCGAGCCGAGGGCGCTGTAACCGGCCGCCAGCCCGGACTCCGCGTCGTCCAGCAGCGTCACGGTCTCGTCCAGGTGCTCCAGCACCTCGTCGGGCGCCAGCCCCGCAGACAGCAGCGCGCGGGCCTCCATGCTCAGCTGTCCCATGGTCGCCGCTGCTCCCAGACCGTGCCCGACGACGTCACCGACCACCAGCGCAGTACGGCCGTCCGGCAGCGGAAAGCTGTTCACCCAGTCACCGCCGACGCCCGCGCTGTCGGGGGTGGCGGGCTGGTAGATGCTGGCAGTCTCGATGGTGTCGCCGCCGGACCGTGGCAGGAGTCGGCGCTGCAATGCCAGTACCTGTGTGTGCTCGCGCTGGTGCTGACGAGCCAGGTCGACGTGATGAGAGGTCCTGGCCACCAGCTCTTGCAGGTCGAGCAGCTCACTGTCGTGGAAGGGGCGGTCCGCCCGCCGCCAGATCTCTGCCACCCCCAGAACGACGGGCGGCGCACCGTCCAGGACCAGCGGTATGTACGCCACACCTGCCGCTCGGTCACTGGGCACCAGGGCCCGTACCAGCCGCGCGCTGCCGAGTACCCGCTCGATCGCCGCCCGGTCGGGTAGGACGATGGCCTGCGCGGCATCGTCACGCCGTATCGCCTGTGACAGCAAGCGACTCGCATCGCTGGGAAGATCGTCGCCCGGAGTCACGTAGCCGTCGGGCCACGCCCGGTCCGGGACCAGGGCCGCTCGCCGCAGCCGGATGCGCCGCTGCGGCTGCTCGGTGACCACCTCGCCCGTCCATACGGCGAAGTCGAGGTCGATGGCCGCCACGTCTCCCCAGGCCAGCAGCGACTCCGCCAGCGATTGCGCGGTCTCTCCGATGTCCAACGAGGTGCCGATCGCGGTCTCAGCGGCGTAAAGGTGCAGCCTCTTGGCCATGGCGATCACAGTGACAGTCAGACCCTCCTGAGGCGCTGCGGCGGCCAGGATGCTCATCGAGACCACCAGCTCCGACCCGTCGTCGCGCCGCAGGCGCTGGACCCGGGCGACGTGCGGCTCACCGGTCTCCAGGACCTGCCGCAACCGCCGCGTGACCGTCGGTACGTCCCAGGGAGGCAGAAGATCGACGAAAGGGCTCCCGGTCACGGCCTCGACCCCCGCGAAAACGGGGGCGTCCAGATTGCCGCCGGCGATTCTCAGCTCCCGGTCCAGGTTGACCACGCCGAGGATCTGCTCCTGACGGCCGGGGGGCGAATTGGCGTGGACGCGTTGGCGAGCCGCGCTGTCCCCCTGCGGGTCGGCTGCCGCTGCCGCTGCGCCGCGTGGGATGTACCGCCCCAAAGCGCTGCTGACCATGTCGAACGGCGACGAAGAGGAGGGGGAGGGACTGGATTCCATGCGGCTCTCTCAGCTCGCTCGCCAACCCCGGCACAGCGCCGGGGCCGTACCAGAACCCGGGCGACAGGGTCCCGAGATTCCTGACCGCACACCTCATTCAATAACACCCGGGGCTGCTTCGCCCACGCAGCGGACCGCACGCCTCACCGACACCCCTTGGACCTGTCCATCGCGCCGGTGGCTCGCCGCGCCCAGGTCAAGACCCGCCGCTCGGGCGAGCAGCAGAAGATCCGCACTGAGCCTGGCCTGGTGTGGCTCGGCTGATCGCAGCAGCGTGACCCCTTGGCCGTCGAGCACTGCTCTTCGTCCTCGGAGTCGGGGACGGAACCAGGTCAGCGTGCGCGTGAACCTCACGGCAACCCGCTGCGTACCCTGGCGGCATGCGCATGCGCCCCACTCTCGCCTGGACCCCGCCTCAGGACTGGCCGTCGGGCACCACGGATCTGGAGCCGGTCGCCGATGCGCTGAGCACCGGCGGTGTGCTGGTACTCAGCGGGGCGGGCATCTCCACGGAGTCGGGCATCCCCGACTACCGGGGCGAAGGCGGGAGCCTGAGCCGGCACACGCCGATGACGTACCAGGAGTTCACCGCCAGTGACCAGGCCCGGCGTCGGTACTGGGCACGCAGCCACCTCGGCTGGCGCACGTTCGGTCGTGCCCGCCCCAATGCCGGGCACCGGGCCGTGGCCGCGTTCGCGCGGCACGGCCTGGTCGCTGCTGTGATCACCCAGAACGTCGACGGCTTGCACCAGGCCGCGGGCAGCAAGGATGTCGTCGAGCTCCACGGAAGCCTGGGGCGGGTCGTCTGCCTCTCCTGCGGCACCTTCAGCCCGCGCAGTGAACTGGCCGAACGGCTTCAGGAGGCCAACGCGGGCTTCGATCCGGTGGCCGCAGCGATCAACCCGGACGGTGACGCCGACCTCACGGACGAACAGGTGGGGGACTTCCGAGTCGTGCCCTGCACGCTCTGCGGAGGCATCCTCAAACCGGACGTGGTGTTCTTCGGCGAGAACGTCCCCCCGCAGCGGGTCGAGCAGTGCCGCATGCTGGTGCGTGAGGCGGCCTCGCTGCTGGTCCTGGGCTCCTCACTGACCGTGATGTCCGGGCTCCGGTTCGTCCGTCAGACGGTCCAGTCCGACAAACCGGTGCTGATCATCAACCGGGATCCGACTCGGGGCGACCTCTACGCCGTCACCCGCGTCGCCCTCCCGCTGGGAACAGCCCTCACCACCATGGCTGAGCGGTTGGACATCCAGGTCGATTGAGGTCCGGCAGAGCATACGTCTGCAATCGCCTACGCCCCGCCACTCCCGCGGATACGGGTGAACCAGTCCCCCCCCCCGAAGGGCCGCGTGCCGCGTGCGACCTACGCCTCGGCTGGCCGGCATGGTGCGTCGGCTACCGCTTCCCGACGGTGTAGGTCAGGTGGGTCACCCGGGATGATGCGTCCGTGCGGGTCTGGTCGAGGGCGAGGCAGGCCGGGTCCACGCGGTCGAACAGGCGGATGCCGGTGCCGAACAGGACGGGCGCGAGGGTGATCGAGAACTCGTCGATCAGGCCGCTGTCCAGGTACTCCTGGATCGTCTCGGCGCCGCCGGCGATGCGGACGTCGCGGTCGCCGGCGGCCTCGCGGGCCTGGTCGAGGGCGCTGGAGATACCGTCGTTGACGAAGTGGAAGGTGGTGCCGCCCGGCCGCTCCCACGGGTCACGCTTGGTGTGGGTGACGACGAACACCGGGGTGTGGAACGGCGCCTCCTGCGGCCATGCCAGCTCGCCGGCGTCGAACATGCGCTTGCCCATGACGCTCACGCCGGTGCGCTCGTACGTCGCCCGTGCGATGTCGTTGTCGAGTCCTTCCTCGCCGCCCTCGCCGAGCCCCAGGTTCTCCCTGAACCACCGCTGCGGGAACGCCCACGCCTGCAGTTCCGACCACTTCGCCATCCAGCGCTGGACCCTCGGGTCGTTCTGACCTTCGGGCGAGAAGACGTCCTCGACGGGCACGGCCTCCGGCGCCATGAAGCCGTCGAGCGACATCGTCACGCTGAAGAACACCTTCCCGGCCATCAGCCCTCCGCTCCCTTCGGTCCGGTCTCGTTCCGGGCGGTCTCGTTCCGGTTGAGTTCGGCGACGTAGGCCGCCAGGTTGCCCAGCGTCTGCTCGCCGCCCTCGATCGCGTGGTACTTCTCCACCGCCTCGTCGCGCAGTTCCTTGGTGGGGAACACCGTGCGCATCACGATCCGGGTCTCCTCGCCGGCCGGCTCGAAGGTCAGGACCGACTCGAAGGCGTTGGGGTCGTCGCGGGACTCGCCGTGCACCAGCGCGATCCGCTCCGGCGGGACGATCTCGGTCCAGGTGATCCACTCCTGGTAGTCGGTCCCGTCCGGGCCGTGCATCACGAAGGCCCAGGCGCCGCCCGCGCGAAACTCGAAGGACCGCGTCGTGGTGGTGAACCCTTCCGGTCCCCACCACCGCGACAGGTGCCGGACCTGCGTGAACGCCTCGAAGACCAGCTCCCGTGGGGCGCCGATGGCCCGGGAGATCACGATCTCGCGGTCCGCGGTCGTGTGGTCAGGTTCGCCGCCGCTACTGGTCGTCGTCATCCGGTGGTTCCTCCTGCCTTGCCTGTTTCAGATCTTGCACGTACTCGTCCAGCCGGTCGAAGGTCGCGTTCCAGAACTGTTCGAAACCGCCGACCCACTCGTGGACCGGCCGCAGCCCGCGGGCGTCCAGGTCGTACAGCCGCTGCTTACCCGCGCCGCGGACCCGAACCAGCCCGACCTCGCGGAGCACCCGCAGGTGCTTGGACGCCTGCGGCTGGGTCATCCCCAGGTCCCGCGCCAGTTCGGTCACGGGCCGCTCACCGCCCCGCAGCAGCGCCAGGATCTCCCGCCGCTGCGGCTCGGCGATCGCGTTGAACGCGTCCGAGGTCGTCGCCGCTCGTGCCATGGCGCCATCGTATGCCTATATCGGAATGCGTTTCAATGCGAGGAGTGTGTGACCAACGACCGGCTCGGACTGATCGGCACGTGGAAGGCCGGGTGGCACTACCGCAGCTTGCCCCGCGGCTTACAACGTCCGTCGACTACGTCTGCTGCTCAAGCCTGTTCCGCACGCCTGTGACTTTCACCGACGCCTCGGTCGTCTTGGAGCCACCCGCTCCGCTGCCGGCGGTGGCCGAAGCGGGGGCGGGGTCCGAGTTCAGGGCGTTGCGGACGGCGGTCAGGATGTCCTCGGTGTCGGCGCCGAGCGCTCGGGCGGCGGAGGTGAAGTCCCGGGCCAGAGTGCCGAGTTGGTGGGCATCGGGCGCCTGCGGCCCGGACGGGAGCGCCGCCACCCGGGTGCCCGCGCCACGGCGAGTGCGGATCAGTTCGGCGGCCTCCAGCTCGCGGTAGGCGCGGGCCACGGTGCCCGGCGCCAGACCGAGGTCGGCAGCGAGCTGGCGCACGGTCGGCAGGCGCTCGCCCTCTGTCATTTGGCCGGTGCGAATCAGCGCGGCGAGCTGGGCGCGGATCTGCTCGTACGGCGGTACCTGGCTGGTGGTGTCGACACGGACTGCGCGGTCACTCATCGTCGAACGTCCCATCGTCTGCTGCCTCGTCGTCAACCGCCCGCGGTGCCACCACGGTTACCACGGACCACCCGAACGTGAACACGCTCAGCAGACCCAGGGGACAGATCGCCACGATGGTGACGGCGCCCAGCACGCCGGCACAGGCCCTCTCGGTGAGTGCGATGAGAAGCATCAGAACGACGAGGAGCACCTGACTCGACACCAKCAGCCCCCAGGCTCCCGTAATCGCCCACGCACGGTCGCGGCGCTGCTGGTAATCGCCCGGCCCGAAGGCGATACGGCGCAGGGCCCAGACGCAGGCGGGGGTTCCGACCGTGAGGGCGGCGAACATCGGGCCGCTGTAGTACAGGCCGGGCCAGGGACCGAGGGATGCGCTCATCCCTTCGCACGCGACGGTCATGACACGCCCCGCTCCGCCTATCCGGTCGGGGCCGGAGGAGGCCGTGACGGCGCCCATGACCAGCAGAGCGACGAGGGAGGCCGCCTGCAGCAGAAGCAGGGGTCCCATGCGGGGCGGCACGTGGTCTCGGACCAGACGCGGGGCGAGACTCGCGGTGCGTACCGCTTCCTGGGGACGCAGGGTCAGGGCGTCGCCGAGCAGGACACCGCCCACCGCGCACAAGCCGAAAGCAGTGATGGCGAGCACGAGGGGGATGGTGATGTCACCGCTCTCCATCGTGAGCAACTGCTGCGCGGCCACGATACCGATGGCCAGGCCGGACCAGCGGGCGTAGTGGTCGGCGTGGTCGAGAAGCCGGGACTGGAGCGGGACGGTGTCGAGCACGTGGAGATCCCCCAGATCATCTTGTACCAAGCAGTGGGTACAAGATGCCCTGGTCGGAATCTTGTGTCAAACGCTCGATACAAGGAGACGCGGCCAATTGCCCGGTGCGGTCCGGTTCTTGGGCGTGAGGGCAAAGCCGGTGAGGTCAACCTGCTCCTCCCCAATGCGGCGTGCGCGTCGATGTCGGCACGGTGTCAGTCGGCTGACCGCTCGTTGATCAGGGAGCCTTGGCTCAGCCATCGAACGAATGCGAAAACCCAGGTCGCGGAGAGGAGGAGCAGCAAGATGAGAGCCAGGAGCCAGGGGGCGGGGCGGGACCAGCCGACGAGGAGGGCGACGACGGCTGCTGTGACGAGCACGGCTTGCACCGACTTGTAGACGGACGGATAGCGGTCGTAGTCCGCCAGGGTGGGCAGAAGCACCACGGTGGTGAGCAGCATGACGGCTACGGACCCACCCATCAGCCAGCTGATGGCGACTGGTGTCCGGTGATCGGTGGCGTGCTCCACGAGCCCGACCGTGCCCGCGCCTGCTGCCGCCACCGCCATGGCCATCGGCAAGTGAGTGAAGATCCACGTCGCCAGGAAGTGGCCGGTCTCGCGGGGCAGCCGTCCGGACACCAAGTCGGCGTAGTTCCACCAGAAGCCGAAGCCGATGGCGAGCCCGAGCAGACCCGTCGTCGTGACGAGGGTGCTGCGTTCGGTGTCTGTCAGGCCGTTCACGACACCGATGACGACTTCGCCGAGCACGATGATGATGAACAGTCCGAAGCGCTCGACCATGGGGTCGGTCACGACGCCATAACTCGGCGTTCGGCGCCAGAAGATGAGAATGACGCACTCCACGCTGCACCACGCGACGACGAACACCGCCCAAACGGCGAGACGGGCGTCGGCCGACAGCGGCACCGAAGCCGCGATCACGATGATGCCCGCGACCATGACGATCAGATAGCGACGCGGCGTCCTGCGCAGCTCCGGCGGGTCCTGCCGGTACACGGAGTACCACTGGTAGGTCAGCAGGGCCAGTAGCAGTGCGTAGAGTGCCGCCAGGGTGCGGCCGTCGTCGCCGTCGGCGTGGCCGACGTAGACCGCCATGAGGGACAGCAGCAGCATCTGCACGAAGATCAGCAGGCGGGTGTGACCGTCTTCGCGACCGTGCAGCTCGTAGAAGAGTGTGCCGTTCAGCCAGGCGATCCAGATCAGCCCGAAGACCACTGCGAAAGTCGCCGTGCCTCGCCAGGTGAAGTCCTCCGCGAGGGTGTGGGCCGCCTGCCCGACCAGGACGACGTAGACCAGGTCGTAGAAGAGCTCCAGGAAGCTGACGCTGCGACCGGTGTCGACCTCACCGTGGCGCCGCGGCGGGCGGAACAGCCATCGGCGGGTACCTGTGCCCAGGGGGACTGCCTCTGCGGTGACGGGACGTGGCTCGGGGGCACTGTCGGACATGTGAGGCTCCTGTAGGGCGCGGCCGAACGTGTAGCGCAGCGATGGTGACGGCTGCACTGCCGCCGTAACCGCGGGCACGCCGCAGTATGTCGGACTGCTGTCGGTATTTCGGCAGGGCGGAGCAGCGAGGGTTGCGGCACCGGATCCGCGCGGCTGCCGAGCCAAGGAGTTCGTCCGCGCCGACCGAGGCAAGGCCGCGCTGGCGCGCCGGAAAGGATCCGGTACGGGCTGCGGTCCTGGTTCGAAGTCGTCGGCGAGCAGCTGGGCAGGGGCGTGCACGGCGGAGCGCCGGCCTCCGCGCCGATCCCTGCTGATCCGGGCCCCCGGCGGGCCCACCTGAACCCTTCAATCTCCAGGAACTCGCCTCCCCCTGCCGTCACCGGTCAGCGTGGACGTCCCCCTGAGCCGTCAGGACGACGGCTTCCTGCTGGGGGAAGACACCGGGCGGGATGCCCGGGATGGATTCCGCCGGGGTCGCTTGCTCGTCACCGGCCGACAGACCCAAGGTCAGGCGGGTGACGATGCGGTAGCGGTCGCCGCGGTAGAGGGAGTGGACGTACTCGACGGCCTGGCCGTTGGTGTCGCTGGTGAGGCGCTCGAAGAGGAGCGCCGGCGACAGGTGCGGCACCCCGAGGATCTTGGCCTCGGCCTGACTGACGACGGTGGGCTCGATCGTCTGCACGGCTTCGCTCACCCGGACTCCATGGCGGTCGTGAAGGTGCTCGTACAGGTCGCCCGTTTCCAGTTCCTGCGCGGTCAGCGCGGGCACCAGGCTCGCGGGGATGTGCAGGTGCTCGATGGCCATGGGGGCGCCGTCGACGAGCCGTAGCCGCGCCACGTAGACGATGTCGGCTGCGGGTGACAGGTGCAGTTTGCGGCCGACCCGGGCCCCGGCGGCGATGGTGGTGAACTCCAGCAGGCGACTCGTCCAGGCGCCGGATGCCCTGGGGACGACCAAGGCCTGGTGGTCCGACACCAGCTCCTGTGTGATCTTCTCCGGCGCCACGAACATGCCTCGGCCGTGCTCACGCACGAGACGTCCTGCGGCGACCAGTTCGTCGACGGCTGCCCGCAGGGTCGGCCTGGAGACCTGCAGAGCGGCGCACAGGGACCGCTCGGAGGGGATGGCGTCGCCGGGTTGGAGCGATTCCATGAGTTCGAGGATGTGGTCCCGGACGCGTTCTCGTTTGAGAACCGTGCCCGACTCGCCAGCGTTCATGCTGCTGCTCCCGCCCCGCCGTCCGTGACTTCACCTGACCAGTCCTCATTCCTTCTTACCACTGGTCGAGTACTGGTCAGGTGGAGTGTAGCCATCGATCGTCCACCACGGCACGGCTCAATGTGAATCATTCAACCAACAGCCTGGCCAACAGGGAGGGTTGACGCTTCGATTGGTCTATGCCACCTTCATCGACCAACAAGAGGTCACCTGACCAGTCGATGAACTGGTCAGGTGCCGTGGTGCTTTCCTCTCAGGGGTGAACTGTGAAGCTCCGCATGCTTGCTGGTGTTTCCGCGCTGGTGATCGCCGGCGGCCTCAGTGGCTGCGGCGGCGATTCGGAGTCGTCCGGCGATTCCGCCGACGGCCGGACGACGATCGATGMCTGGCTCATGCGCGACAGCGTCTCGGCGCAGTTCCAGAAGGAGTTCGTCGCGGGCTTCGAGGCAGCTCACGCGGACATCGACGTGAAGGTCCAGATCCAGGAGTGGGACGGAATCGGCGAGAAGGTGACCGCCGCCCTCGCGAGCAATGACGCTCCGGATGTCATCGAGACGGGCAACACCCAGGTCGCCCAGTTCGCGCAGAGCGGCGGCCTGCTCGACCTCAGTGACAAGGTCGTCGAGCTCGGGGGCGGCAACTGGCTGAAGGGGCTTGCCGAACCGGGCGCGTACGAGGGCAAGCAGTACGGCATCCCGTACTACGCGGCCAACCGAGTCGTGATCTACCGCACTGACCTGTTCAAGAAGGCCGGCGTCGACGCCGCTGCCATCAAGACCCGCGACCAGTGGATCGCCGCGACCGAGAAGCTCAACGCGGGCGGGACACAAGGCGTCTACCTGCCGGGGCAGACGTGGTACGCGCTCGCCGGGTTCATCTGGGACGAGGGCGGCGACCTCGCCACCCGGTCCGGCGACACCTGGAAAGGCGCACTCGACACCCCGCAGGCCATACGCGGCGTGAACTTCTACAAGCAGCTGCAGGGCCTCGGCAAGGGCCCCAAGGACTCCGACGAGGCGCAGCCCCCGCAGGCCGAGGTCATGGCCAAGGGGCAGGTGGCGCAGATCATTTCGACGCCCGGCGGGGCCAACGTCGTCATCGCGAACAATCCCGGCCTCAAGGGCAAGCTCGGCTTCTTCCCGATCCCGGGCAAGACCGCCGAACGGCCCGGTTCGGTCTTCATCGGCGGTTCCGACCTCGTCATCCCGGCGGCGTCGGGCAAGCAGGACGCCGCCTTCACGTTCATCAAGGAACTCACCGGTGACGCCTGGCAGCGCAAGCTCGCCGCGGCCATGAGCTACGTACCGAACAAGACGACCCTGGCCGACGCGGTCGCCGCCGACCCGGGCGCCTCCGCGATGGCCGTGGGCGCCGCCGTCGGCCGGGCAACACCCAACACCCCCGGCTGGGCCGCCGTCGAGGCGAAGAACCCCATCAAGGACTACATGACCGCGGTGCTCACCGGCGCCGACGCCCGGGCCGAGGCCGCGAAGGCGTCCGCATCGATCACTGCGGCCATGGCGACCGGCTCCTGAGCCGTGATCGACGCCGGGCTCGGCGCGCCCGTGTCCTTGGACCCACCGCACATTACGAGCCGCACACCGAGAGGAGAGGACATCGTGACCGTCGTCCGTGAAGCCGGCGCGCCACCCACCTCGCTCCCCCGGCCGGCCGACGGCTCCGCCCGGCCGGGCCGCGGGGGCAGGCGCGGGCGCGGGCTCGTCGGGAGCGGAGCCTGGCCCTAWCTACTGGTCGCCCCCGCGGTCCTGGGCATGCTGTATCTGCTCGCCTACCCCCTGGTGCGCACGGTGCTGATCTCGCTCCAGGACTTCCGCTTGCGTCAACTCATCCAAGGCGACGCCCGGTTCGTGGGCCTGCGGAACTACGAGGCCCTGCTGACGGATGCCCACTTCTGGCAGGTCGTGCGCCGCACGTTCCTCTTCATGGCCGTGAACGTCGCCCTGATCATGCTGCTCGCCACCCTGGTCGCCCTGGTGATCGAGCGGTTGGGCCGCGTGGGCCGCATCGCCGTACTCAGTGCGCTCGTGCTGACCTGGGCCATGCCGGTGATCGCCGCCACGACGGTCTTCCAGTGGCTGTTCCACTCGGAGTTCGGCATCGTCAACTGGGCCTTGCGGCAGCTGGGGTTCACGTCGTTCGACCGCTACCCCTGGTTCGCCCACGGCACGGCCGCCTTCACCATCCTGGTCGCGCTGATCGTCTGGCAGTCGGTGCCGTTCGCGGCCATCACCCTGTACTCGGCCCTGGTCACCGTGCCGACGGAACTGTACGAATCGGCACGCATCGACGGCGCCTCGGCACGGCGCATCTTCCGCGCCATCACGTTTCCCATGATCCGGCCGATCTTCATGCTGGTGTTCTCGCTGGAGGTCATCTGGACCTTCAAGGCGTTCGTACAGATCTGGGTGATGACCAACGGCGGGCCCGGCGACGCCACCACCATCCTGCCCGTCTACGCCGTGCAGACCGCGCTGTCGAGTCAGCGCTACGACCTCGGCTCGGCCGCCTCGATGGTCACCGTGCTGATGCTGGCCGGCGTGCTCGTCTTCTACTTCCGTCAGATGTTCCGCCAGGAGGGCGAGGCCCTATGAGCATCCCGCGAGGCGTCACCAGGAGCACGTCGCACCTGCGGCTCCGGCTGCGACTGCGGCGCATTCCGCTGCACATCGCCGCCGCAGTGATCGTCGTGGTCTGTCTCTTCCCCGTCTACTGGATGGTCGCCACCGCGTTCAAGCCCAACCGGGACATCCAGTCCGCCAGTCCCCAACTGCTGCCCCAGACCTGGACGCTGGACCACTTCCGTGCCGCTGTCGACGCCGACGGCTTCGGATTGTTCTGGCGCAACAGCATCCTCGTGACCCTGGGCGCCGTCCTGCTCTCCCTGCTTGTCGCACTGGGCGCGTCGTTCGCCGTGGCACGCATGCGCTGGCGCGGCAGACGGCAGTTCATGCTCATGGTGTTCATCGCGCAGATGGCGCCGTGGGAGGCGCTGATCATCCCGGTGTACATCATCTCCCGCGACACCGGCATGCTCGACCGGCTGCCCACCCTGACGCTGGTCTACTTCATGATGACGCTGCCGTTCACCATCGTGGTGCTGCGCGGGTTCATCGCCGCCATCCCACCGGAGCTGGAGGAGGCGGCACAGGTCGACGGCTGCACACGCCTGAGGGCCTTTCGTCACATCGCCTTCCCACTGCTCGCCCCCGGGCTGATGGCCACCTCATTGTTCGGCTACATCACCGCCTGGAACGAGTTCACGTACGCCAACTTCCTGATCATCAAGCACCAGGACAGCCGCACCCTGCCGGTATGGCTGTCCTCCTTCCAGAACGTCTTCGGCACGGACTGGGGCGCCACCATGGCCGCCTCCACGCTCTTCGCCCTCCCCGCGCTGGCCGTGTTCCTGCTGCTCCAGCGCCCTGTGACGGCCGGCTTCGCCGCCGGCGCCGTCAAGGGCTGACAC
>NZ_RDBN01000020.1:53628-126944 GCF_008042075.1 Streptomyces sp. UW30
CCCCGCCCGTGTCGCCCGAGGCCTCCCCGTCGGCCCAGCCCGGTGACCTCGACGAACTCGCCACCGCCATCGCGGCCGTGGCGGGCCGCTACGTCCCCGCCGGACAACTGGCGCCCGACGCCGACTTCTTCGACGCCGGCGGTACCTCCGTGAACGCGGTGGAGCTCGTCTCCGCGCTGGAGGACGAGCTAGGTGTGACGGTCGGCGAGGGCCAGGTCGGCGAGGATCTGGGTGAGGTCCTCGGGGCGGGCCACGGTGTCCGGCCGGTCGGTGAGGGACGGGGCGGCGACCGGCGCGGGCCGAAGCGCGTGCGTCGCGGCGGGAACAGCCGTTTCCGGTACGGCGATCGCGGCCGCGGCTGGGGTGGGACCTGCGGTGACGACCGCCGCATCGGGCAGCCGGCGCTTGGCCAGGGCGACCGGCCTGGCATCGGCGAAGACCTCGTCCAGGTCGACCGTCACACCTAGCTCGTCCTCCAGCGCGGAGACGAGCTCCACCGCGTTCACGGAGGTACCGCCGGCGTCGAAGAAGTCGGCGTCGGGCGCCAGTTGTCCGGCGGGGACGTAGCGGCCCGCCACGGCCGCGATGGCGGTGGCGAGTTCGTCGAGGTCACCGGGCTGGGCCGACGGGGAGGCCTCGGGCGACACGGGCGGGGTAGTGCCGTGCGGCAGGGACGCATCGGTCCCGTGCGATGGCGACTCGGTCCTGTCGGGCACGGAAGAATTCGCCGCTTCGGGCCGCACGGGGGCATCGGCCGATCCCGTGACCTTGGCCAACAGGTCGGTCACGGTCAGACCGACACCGCCCCGCTCGATCGCCTCCGCGGTCGCCCGCTGGTCGGCGGCTGCCGACGCGTTCTCGTTCAGCTCACGCATGAGTGCCCTTCACGGTGTTGCCTGCCCTTTCCTCGCTGCTGTTCGCGCGTTCTCGCGCACGTACCGGGACCGTCACTGCCGCCGCCAGGAGCGGAACGTCCTGAGGTGCTCCGGTGTGACCACCGCTTCCAGGTGGTCGTCGTCCTGCTCGCCGCCGCCCAGTGCCGACAGGACACGGCGCGCCGGGGTGTTGCGCGGCGTGCGTTCCGCGGTCAGGCGGATCTTGGCGCAGTCCAGTTCCTCGGCTCGGTCGGCCAGCCATTGCAGCAGGCGTTCCTCGACGCCTCGGCCCAGTGCACGGCAGCTCATCAGCCAGGCCAGGACGTCGAGTTGGTCGCCCTCGTGGCGCACGGCGAGGAGGCCGATCTGGCCGTAGTCGCCGAAGCGGTCACGGGCCGTCGCCGTCCAGATCTCGCCGTGTTCGCGCCACCGGGCGACGTCGCCGCCGTCGGCGGAGCGGGCACGGAGGGTGAACTGGTTGGTGCGGCGCACGAGCTGCTCCGCACGCTGCACGTCGGCGTCGGACAGGGCCCGGACGTCGACCTCCAGTTCCAGCTGGTCCAGGAACTCCTCGAAGCCGGCCTGTTCCCGGACGGCGTCCCGCTCCCGCTCCTGGGCGTAGAACCGCGCCCGCAGCGCGTCCTCGGCTGTCGCCGCCGCGGGGACCAGCGGCCACAACCGGCCGAGGAACTCGGGGAGTTCGTCGGCCACCGGGCAGGTCACCGACAGCACCTGCGGCAGTGCCGCGCGCATCTTGGCGATCTCGGCCGGGTTGTCGTCGAGGAACAGGAAGCTGTCCAGGCCGAGGTTGAGTGTGTGTGCCGCGTCGGCCAGGCGGGCCGGTTTCGGCCCCCAGGCCGCCGAGAGCACGCTGAAGTGCTCCGCCTTCAGCAGGCTGTCCGGGCGGTCCAGTACGGCGCGGACGGTGTCCTCGTCGTTGTTGCTGACCAGGACCAGCAGCGCGCCCGCCGAGCGCCACTGGAGCAGCCGGCGTGCCAGCAGGGCGCGCGGGCCGGTCAGGTCCACGGCCTCGGGGCCGATCTCGCCGGCCACGCCGCCCCACAGGGTCTCGTCGCCGTCGACCGCGATCACCTTCGGCGCCGGGCGCCGAACGGCCCGGACGACCTCGGCGAGGCGCAGGGCGACGGCTGCCTGGAAGCGCGGGGTGAACGGGAGATGGGCCAGGCGTTCGGTGCGCTCGTCGAAGAGCTCCTCGACGGGGTGGTGGCGCGTGAAGTCCTCGGGGCCGAGGACGGCGATGCCGGGCACGTCGGCCAGTTCGGCGGCGATCTCCTGTTCCCACCGGCTGAGCCGGTCCTCCTGCCGGGCCGTGGGCAGGAGGCCGACGATCAGCGGCCCCCGGGTGTGCTCGGCGACCGCGCGCAGTGCGGCCGGGTAGGCGGTGTGCAGTTCGGCCAGCAGCGGATCGTCCAGCGGGCCGAAGCGCTGCAGGTCCGTCGCCCGCAGGAGGACGACGCCGGCAGTCGTGGCCGGGTCGGCGAACACGCCGGACGGGTCGCGCAGGGCGGCCAGGACGTGGTGGTACGGGGCCTCGGCGACGGTCGTGACACTGCCGTCGCTCACCGAGGCGTCGATCGCCGTCTCGCACATCAGCGGCAGGTTGCCGAGGGCGAAGGTGGCGGCGAGGGCGAGCGAGGAGCTCTCAGTAGTGGTCGTCGTCGTGCGCACCGGGCCCGACGGGTCCTCGGCCGCCTCCGCGAGCAGACGCACCAGTTCCTCGCCCAGCTCGGTGGCCGTGGGCCCGTCCAGGATGTCGAGGTTGTGGTCGAGGCGGATCCGGCCCGCGTCCGGGGTCATGGTGATCATCAGGTCGAGGTCGGAGTAGCCCGTACCGGCCGGCAGCACCTCCAGACCGGTCAGCCCGCGTGCCGCGCGTACGTAGTTGAAGTACACCTCCACCAGCGGCGCGTTGACCCGGTACAGGCCCTGTCGGGCCAGCACGGGCAGCACGTCGGAGAACATCGCGCCCTTGGTCAGCACCTTCTCCAGCCGCCCGTCGGTGCGGCGCAGCACCTCCTCGATCCGCTCGTCCGCGTTCGCCTCGGCGGGGAAGGGCACCGGCACTCCGAAGAAGCCCAGCGCGTCGTAGGCGTCGGCGTGGATGCGGGTGTCCACGGGCACGGCGAGGACGAAACGTTCACGCTCACGCTTCCGTGCCAGCAGGACGGTCAGAGTGCCGAGGCAGAAGGCGGCGGGTGTCACGGCCAGACGGCTCGCGGCGGCCGCGATCCGGTCCGTCAGCCCGTCGGGGATCGGCACGGTGACGCTGCCGGCGCGGTACGAGCGGGTCTGCGGGCGCGGCCGGCTCAGGGTCAGATCGAGGCGTGCGCTGTCCTGGAACGCCGTGCGCCAGTCAGCCGCGTCGGTGCTCCCGCCGGCCTGCTCGTCGGTTCGCTGGGCCTCGATCAGCAGGTGGACGTCGCGGTTGGTGAGGTGGTCGCCGAGCGTGTCACCGGACAGCTCGGCGTCGATCTCGCCGGCCACCAGCAGCAGCGACTGGAGATCACTGACGGCGTGGTGGGCGCCGTAGACGAGGATCTGGCCGCGCTCGCCGCCGTCCAGCAGCTCGAATCGCCACAGCGGTGGGGCAGCGAGGTCGAACGGTGGCTCCAGGAGCTCGCGCAGCCCGTCGGCGGCGTCGAGGGCGGTGCCGTCCGGTACGACCGTCCACCGCAGGGGCGGTTCCGGCAGTTCGCGGTCCACCCGCAGCCGCCGTCCGCCTTCCGCGGCGGTGACGATGGCCGTGCGCAGGGCCGCGTGCCGTGCGGTGAGGCGGTTGAGAATGCCGGTGAGGGCCTCGCGGGTGGTGGGCGTCGTCAGGCGTACGGCCAGTCCGACGGCGTGGGCCGCGTCGGGCATGCCGGGCTGGGCGCTGCGCAGCAGGCGTACGACGTCGCGGGTGGCAGGGTGCTGTTCGGTGGCCGCAACCTCCGTCGTGGGCTCCGGCTGCCCCGGCGCCATGGTCTCCCGTTCGGGCAGTGCCGTGCCGAGCGCCTGGGCGAGGCCGCGGATGTCGGCGGCCGAGAAGACGGTGGCGGCGGGGAGTTCGACGCCCAGTTCGCGGGCGAAGGCGTTGCGCAGGCGCACGAGCATGAGGGAGTCGAGGCCGAGTTCCTTCAGGGCCGTGGTCGCCGACACCCGGACCGCACCGCCGGAGACCTCGCCGACCCTGGCGCGCACGTATGCCTCCAGTCGTGCGGTCCGCTCGGTGGCCGTGGTCGCCGCGAACACCTTCTTGACGAGGTCGTCCGAACCGGGTGTCCCAGTGGGCAGGGTGATCAGGTCGGCAAGGATCGGGCGGGTGCGGGCGGCATCGGGATCGAGGGCCAGCATCTCCCAGTCCAGGGCGAGCGGTGCGAGCTGGCGGCGGGCCGTGCCGAGGACCCGCTCGAAGAGCTCTCCGCCGTCCTGTACGGAGAACGCGACCAGGCCCGAGCGGGCCGTCTCGGATTCGCGGGTGCCGGACTCGGCCACCATGCCGACGCCCGACCAGGCACCCCAGTCCAGGCTCAGCGCCCGACGGTCCGTACGGGACAGGTGGTGGGCCCAGGCGTCGAGGAAGGCGTTGGCCGCCGAGTAGGGGCTCTGTCCGGCCGAGCCCAGCAGACCGGCCGCCGACGCGAACAGGACGAAGTCCGCCGCGTCCGGGGTCAGTTCGGTGAGCAGGGCGGTGCCCAGGACCTTGGGGGCGAGGACGCGCAGGACCCGCTCGTCGGTCAGGTTGGCGACGGTGGCGTCGTCCAGGACACCGGCCGCGTGCACGACCCCGGCGATGGGGCCGAGCGCCTGCCGTACGGCGTCCAGGGCGACGGTCAGACCCCCGCGGTCGGCGACGTCCGCGCGGGCCAGGTGCACGCTCACGCCCCGCTCTTCGAGTCGGCGGATCCAGCCCAGGGCGTCCGCGTTCGGCGCGCCGCGGCTCATCAGAGCCAGCCGCCGGGCGCCCCGGCGGACCAGCCGCTCGGCGACGACCCGACCGAGTCCGCCCAGACCACCGGTGATCAGGTACGCCCCGTCCGGGGAGGTCGCACCGTGTCCGGCGTCGTCGGGGCGGGTGCGGGTCAGGCGGGGTACCAGTCGCCCGTCCCCGCGCAGCGCCACGAGCCGTTCGTCGTCCGCGTGCCGGAGCTGGGTCCACAGGGCGTCGGCGCCGTCCGTCGGCGGCAGGTCGACGAGGGTGGTCCGCAGCTCCGGGTACTCCTGCGCCACGGCGAGGCCGAAGCCCCAGCCGAGGGCCTGCTGCGGGTGCGTCACCTGCGTGCTGTCACCGGCCGCCTGGCTGCCCCGTACGACGACGAAGAGGCGGGGTGCCGCGCCCTGCGTCCGGTCGGCGAGCGTCCGCACCAGGTGCAGGGTGCTCAGGCAGCAGAGCCGGGCCGCTTCCTCGGCCGTGCGGTCGTCCTCGATCGCGGGGGCGTCGAGAGCGGACAACTGCACGACTCGCTCGGGCGGTTCGCTCGCGAAGGCCTCGTCGAGGAGACGGGCCAGGTGCTGCGGGTCCGCCGGGTCGAGGACATAGCGGCCGGGGCCCTCGGCGGCGAAGGACTCGCCCCTGCGGGCGATCACATACGGCACCGACGTGTCCAGCCGCTCGACCAGTTCGGCCGCCGTGCCCGAATCGTCGGCCAGGATGAGCCAACTTCCCTTCGCGGACGGCTCGTCGGCGATCGGACGCGGCTGCCAGCGGGTCTCGAAAAGCGCTCCGTCCAGCGGGGAGAGCGCGGCCAGCGCGAACTCCTGCGCCTCCAGGATCAACCGGTCCGTGTCGTCGTACAGACGAAGGTCCAGTGTCGCGCCGTCGCCGGACACGGACCGCAGCTCGCACGCCACCCACGCGGGGGTGGTGCGCAGCCCGGTGTGGCGGAGGCGACCGACTCCGGCGGGCACGAAGGCCCTTCCCTCAGGCGCGTCGGCGGGCAGCGCGGCCGTGTGGAAGGCGGCGTCGAGGACGGCCGGGTGGAGCAGATGACCGGCGGCGGGCTTGTCGGCGAGTCGGGCGAGGCCGGCGGAGCGGGTGCGGTGGCCCGACTCCAGGCCGCGGAAGGCGGGGCCGTACTCGATGCCGAGGGTGGCGAGAGCGCCGTAGACGGCCGGCAGGTCGACCTGCTCGGTGCAGCGGTCCCGCAGCGCGGCGAGCGACTCGCCCCGGTCGGCGAGGGGTTGGGCCGGGGGTTCCTCGGCGGTGACGGTGATGCGTCCGGTGACGTGGCGTTCCCAGGTCGCGGAATGTCCGGCGCCGGCCGGGGCCGAGGCGATGGTGAAGTCCCGGGTGCCGTCGGTGGCGGGGCGCAGGACCAGTTGCAGCCGCGTCGGGCGGGACTCGTCCAGGCGCAGCGGCTGGAGGAACCTGACGTCGGCGAGCCGTACGTCCCCGCCGTCCTGCACGGCGGACGCGGCCTCCAGGGCCATGCCGAGGAAGGCGGCGCCGGGCAGCCACACCTCGCCGGTCACGCGGTGGTCGGTCAGATAGGCGAAGCGGCTGTCGCGCAGGTCCACCTCGCTCTGGAAGAGGTGCCGGTCGGCTTCGTCGCTGGCCTCGACGTGCGTGCCCAGGAGCGGCGAGGCGCCGGTCGCGGTGGCCGGTGCGGGTGCGAGCCAGTGGCGTTCGCGGGCGAAGGCGTAGGTCGGCAGGTCGACGCGGCGGCCCGCCGGGAACAGCGCCTGCCAGTGGGGCGTGTGCCCGGCCGTGTACAACTCCCCCAGCCGGTCGAGCAGTACGTCCCGCCCGCCCCGCTGCCGGCGCAGCGAGCCGACGCTCACCGCGTCGATGCCGGCCTCGGCCGCCACCGCCTCGATGGACGAGCCGAGCGAGGGGTGCGGGCTGAGCTCGACGAAGTAGCGGTAGCCGTCGTCCAGCATGCGCCGGACGGTGTCCGCGAAGCGGACGGGTTCGCTGAGGTTGGCGTACCAGTACTCGGGGTCCAGGCGATCGCCCGGCACCGGCTCGGCCAGCACCGTCGAGTACAGCGGGGTCGGGGTGTGCGTGCCCCGGCTGCCGGAGAAACGGTCGAGCAGTTCGTCGCGAAGCGGGGCCATCAGCGGGGTGTGCGAGGCGAACGGCGTCGACAGCGAGCGGGCGTCGATGCCCTGCTCGTCGAGACTGCGCCGCAACTCGGCCAGTGCGTCGCCGTCGCCCGAAACCGCTGTGGAGTGCGGGCTGTTGACGGCGGCCACGAACAGCCGGCCGGCGTACGGGGCGAGCAGCTCCTCGACCCGCGGCCGCGGCAGGTCAAGGGACAGCATGCCGCCCTTGCCCGCGACCGGTACGACCGCCTGGGCCCGCCCGGTCACCACGGCCACGGCGTCGTCCAGCGTGAGGGCGCCGGCGCTGTACGCGGCGGCGATCTCGCCCAGACTGTGCCCGGTCACGGCGTCCGGGGTGACGCCGAGCGAGCGCCACGCGGCCGTCAGGCTTGCGTTGACGGCGAACAACACAGGCTGCAGGTACTCGGTCCGCTCCAGCGGGGAGAACTCCTCCGGCGCCCTCAGCGCGTTGAGCACCGACCAGCCGGCGTGCCGCTGTACCGCCTCGTCGATCCGCGTCAGCTCCTCGCGGAACGCCTCCGACTCCCCCATCAGGTCGAGGCCCATGCCGGGCCACTGACCGCCGTGGCCGGCGTAGACGAAGGCGACCTTGCCCGTGTGCTCCTCCCGGGGCGGGGGAAGCGGGATCCGCCCGGCGGCCAACTCGGCCAGCACGGCGCGCAGTTCGTCCCGGTCCTCGGCCACGACCGCGGCACGCCTCTCGAAGTGGCTGCGGTGGCGGGCCAGGGTGTGTGCGATGTCCGAGAGTTCGGCGGGGTCGTCGGCGAAGTGGCGTGCCAGTGCGGCGGCCTGCCCGCGCAGGCCCGCCTCGCTGCGGCCGGACAGGACGAACAGGTGCTGTCCCAGGGGGAGGTCGGCGGTCTCGGACCCCACCGCGGGTTCGGCTTCCTCCACGATCACATGCGCGTTGGTGCCGCTGATCCCGAACGCGCTCACGCCTGCCCGGCGCACCCGATCCGCCGACGCGGGCCAGGCCACCTCCTCCCGCAGCAGGTTCAGTCCGCTGTCCGCCCAGTCGACGTGCCGGCTGGGCGTGTCGGCATGCAGGGTGCGTGGGAGGGTCTGGTGGCGCAGGGACTGCACGACCTTGATCAGACCGACCACGCCCGAAGCGGCCTGGGTGTGCCCGACGTTGGACTTCAGCGAGCCGAGGTGGAGCGGGCGCCCCTCGGCGCGGGAGGCACCGAAGACCTCGGTGAGGGCGTTCGCCTCGATCGGGTCGCCGAGGGTCGTGCCCGTGCCGTGCGCCTCGACGAAGTCGATGTCCTCGGGCCGCAGTCCGGACTGCTCCAGCGCGCGCCGGATCACCTGCTCCTGCGCGGGGCCGTTCGGCGCGGACAGGCCCTGGCTGCGGCCGTCCTGGTTGACGGCGGTGCCACGCAGCACGGCCAGGATCCGGTCGCCGTCCCGCCGGGCGTCGCTCAGTCGCTTCAGTACGACCATTCCGGCGCCCTCGGCCCAGATCGCGCCGTCGGCGCCGTCCGAGAAGGAGCGGCAGCGGCCCGTCGGGGACAGCCCCCGCAGCCGGCTGAACTCGACGAAGGTCTGCGGCGTCACCATCAGCGTGACACCGCCGGCGAGCGCCAGATCGCACTCGCCCGCGCGCAGCGCCTGCGCCGCCAGATGGACGGCGACCAGCGACGACGAGCAGGCGGTGTCCACCGTGAGCGCGGGCCCGCCCAGACCGAGGGTGTACGCGAGCCGTCCCGAGGCCACGCTGAGGGCGGAACCCGTGCCGACGTATCCGTCGAGCTGGTCGAGCCGGGTGCCGGACAGGTAGTCGCTGCCGAACATCCCGACGTACACGCCGGTCGTGCTGCCCGCGAGGTCGGCCGGCACGATTCCGGCGCGCTCCAGGGACTCCCAGGCCGTCTCCAGCAGCAGTCGCTGCTGCGGGTCCATGGCCGCGGCTTCCTTCGGGGTGATGCCGAAGAAGCCGGCGTCGAAGGACTCGATGTCGTCCAGGAAGCCGCCCTCTCGGGCGTAGGACTTGCCGAGTGCGTCCGGGTCCGGGTCGTACAGCGACTCGACGTCCCAGCGCTCCGCCGGGAAGGGCCCGACCGCGTCCCGGCCCTCCGCGACGAGGCGCCACAGGCCCTCCGGGTCGCGCACGCCGCCGGGCAGACGGCAGGCCATGGCGACGAGCGCCACCGGCTCGTCCAAGGACGGTGCGGGCGCGGGCGCGCTCTTGTGCGGCGTGCGGGCCGTCGCCGCCAGGACACCGGCCAGCAGGTATTCGGTGAGGCGGGTCGGTGTGGGGTGGTCGAAGAGGAGCGTGGCGGGGAGCTTGGTGCCGATGCGGGTGCTGATGCGGTTGCGCAGGTCGACGGCCGTCACGGAGTCCATGCCGAGGTCGCGCAGCGGCTGGTCGGAGCGGACGGATTCCGCGGAACGCAGGCCGAGCGCGTGCGCCGCCTCCTCGCGGACCAGGGCGAGGACGCGCGCGGCACGTTCCGGTTCCGGCAGCCGGGCCAGCCGGTCGGCCAGGGTGTGGCTGCCGGGTTGGGCCGCGTGCGGCGCGGGGAGCAGGGAGCGCCACAGTGCGCCGGAGGGGGTGGCCGCCCTCAGCCGGGGCAGGTCCAGTACCCAGGCGACCAGGTGGGCGGCGTCGCGGCGCAGGCTCAGCCCGGTCAGTTCGCGGCCCTGCTCGGGGGTGAGGGCCCGGTGTCCCAGGCGTGCCATCCGCTCCAGGTCGGCATGCTCGGCGGCGAGTCCCTCCCCCGCCCATGCGCCGAAGGAGACGGAGACGCCGGGCAGGCCCAGAGCACGGCGGTGGTGGGCGAGTTGGTCGAGGAAGACGTTGGCGGCCGCGTAGTTGGCCTGGCCGGCGTTGCCGACGACGCCCGCCGCCGAGGAGACCAGCAGGAACAGGTCGAGCGGCCGGTCGGCGGTGAGCCGGTGCAGGTGGGCGGCGCCGTCGGCCTTGGGGCGCAGCACCCTCGCGAGCCGGTCGGGGTTCAGATCGGCGACCACTCCGTCCTCGAGGACTCCGGCACAGTGGACGACGCCGCGCAGGGGTGCCTCTTCGCCGATGCGGTCCAGTACGTCCGCGAGGGCGGCCGCGTCGGCGACGTCGCATGCGGCGACCTCGACCTGGGCGCCGAGTGCCGCCAGTTCGGCGGTCGCTTCGGCGGCACGAGGGTCGTCGGCGCCTTGACGGGACGTCAGCAGGAGGCGAGAGGCGCCGTTCTCGACGAGCATGCGGGCGATGTGGCGGCCCACCGCGCCGAGGCCGCCGGTGATGAGGACGGTTCCCTCGGCGGGGATGCTCGCGGGACTCATCTGCGGTGCGGGACGGGCTCGCACCAGTCGTGGGGCGAGCAACTGCCCGCCTCGCAGGGCGAGTTCGGGTTCCCCGGCGTGCGCGACAGTCGAGAGGGGCAGCGGTTCGTCACCGCTGAGGTCGAGGTCGAGGTCGAGCAGCGTCAGCCCGAGGTCCGGGTGTTCGGTGCGGGCACTGCGGACCAGGCCCCACAGCACCGACTGGGCGAGCCCGGGAACCGTGTCCCCTCCGGCGGCCGCGACGGCTCCACGCGTCACCCAGATGGTGCGCGCGGGCGCCTCGTCCGGCGGGAGGGCGATCAGGGCCTGCAGTTCGGCAAGGCCTTCGGCCGCCAACTCGTGGGCCGCGGCCGCCGGTTCGGTGTCCGCCGACGGACGGGGCCAGAAGCGTACGACCGTGTCGGCGCCCTCGTCGGCGACCTGGACACCCTCCGCGCGCAGGCCGGCCACGGCCGCAGCCCGGTCCGCTCCCTCACCGACGACGGCCCATACGGCACCGGACGTCCCGGCCGACTGCTCCGGCAGGGCCGTCCACGCCACCTCGTACAGGTGCCGCCCGTTCTCCGACCCGCTGTCCAGGTCGGCCGGGTTGGCGGCGCGCAGGCGTACGCCCTCCAGGCGGCCCGCCGGGAAGCCGTCGGCGTCCCACAGCGTGACGTCGAGGGTGAGGTCGGTGCCGGAGCCGCCGGTCCGGCGTACGGAAGCGATGAGGTCCGTCGCGCCGCCGGGCGGCAGGACGCAGCGGGCCACCGCGACCGGCAGCAGTACGCGCCGGTCGGAGGCGTCCAGGGCTGCGGCCACCTGGAGTGCGGCGTCGAGGAGCGCCGGGTGCACCGGGTAGGGGTCGGCTGCGTCGCGGGCGACGGGTGGCAGCGCGAGGCGGGCCAGCAGGGTCCCGTCGCCGGTCGCGGTGGCCTGTCGTACGCCCTGGAAGGCGGGTCCGTAGCCGAGGCCGAGTTCCTTCAGACGGTCGTAGGTGTCCTCGGGCCAGGCCGGTTCGGCCGTCTCGGGCCAGGTCGGTGGCTGGTCGGCCGGCGTGGTGGCGGCCGGGTCGGCGGCGGAGGCGGTGGCGTGCAGGGTCCAGTCCGTGGCCTCCTGGCCGCGCGGGCGGCTGTGGACGGTGATCTCCGGTGCGTTGCCCGCGGTGACCACCTCGACGGACACCTCGACCGTGCCGGTGCCCGGCAGCGTGAGGGGCGCCACGAGGAGAAGATCGGTGACGTCGGCGGGGGTGTCGGGGCGGGCCACGGCGAGGGCGGCGCGGCAGAGCTCCATCAGGGTGGTGCCGGAGACCACGGTCCGGCCGAAGACGGTGTGGTCGGACAGCCAGTCGGCGGTGGCCGGGGACCACTCGTTGCGGAAGGTCCAGCGGGTCTCGTCCGCCGACTGGAGCTGGATGCCGAGCAACGGATGCGCGGCGCGGTCGAAGAGGCCGGGGCCGGTGGCGGAGGTGGCCGGCTCGATCCAGTGGCGCTGTTCGTCCCAGGCGTACGTCGGCAGGTCCACCGGGGCGGTCTGCGGGACCGGGCGGCGCCAGTCGATGCGCCGTCCGTGGACATGGAGTTCGGCGGCGGCGCGGTCCAGGCAGGCGGGGCCGTCCTCGTCCCGGCGCAGCGATCCGACGGCGACCAGGTCCTCGTCGACGGTGCGCAGGGCGGTGAGCAGCGAGGGGTGCGGGCCTAGTTCGACGAAGCAGCGGTAGCCGTCGGCCACCATGCGCTCGACGGTCGGCGCGAAGCGGACGGGTTCGCGCAGGTTGGCGTACCAGTAGTCGGCTTCGAGTTCCTCCGTGACCGGTTCGCCCGTGACGGTGGAGTACCAGGCGACGGAGGTGGGATACGTGGTGACGCCGTCGAGTTCGTCGAGGATCGCGGCGCGGACGGTCTCGACCTGGGAGCTGTGGGAGGCGTAGTCGACGTCGAGGCGGCGGACGAAGACCTGTTCCCGGTCTAGGTCGGCGAGCAGGGCCTCCACCGCGTCGACTGCACCGGCGATCACGGTCGAACGGCCGCTGTTGACGGCCGCGACGCCGATCCTGTCGTCGTGCTCGGCGAGTCGTGCCTCGACCTCGGTGTGCGGCAGGGCGACGACGGCCATCGTGCCGCTGCCGGACAGCTGCGTCAGCGCCTGGCTGCGCAGGGCGACCACCGCGGCGGCGTCGTTGAGGCTGAGGGCCCCGGCGACGCACGCGGCGGCGACCTCGCCCTGGCTGTGCCCGACGACCGCGTCCGGCCGTATGCCTCGCGCCCGCCACACGGCGGCCAGCGACACCATCACGGCGAACAGCACCGGCTGGACGACGTCGACGCGGTCCAGGCCGGGGGCGCCCGCGTCGCCGCGCAGGACGGACGTCACCGACCATTCGGTGAACGGGCGCAGGGCGGCGTCACAGCGGTCGAGCTCGTCGGCGAACACCGGGTCGCGGTCCAGGAGATCGCGTGCCATGCCGGGCCACTGGGACCCCTGGCCGGGGAAGACGAACGCCAACTTGCCTGTGGTCCCGGCCTGTTGGGGACCGGCGGTCCGCTCAGGGTCGGGCCGGTCCTCGGCGAGCGCGCGCAGGGCGGTGAGCAGTTCCGTGCGGTCGCCCGCCTGGATGACGGCCCGGTGCTCGAAGTGGGTGCGGTGGTGGGCAAGGGTCGCGGCAACGGCCGGGAGCGGCAACTCCGGCTGCTGTTCCAGGGTTCGGAGCAGGCGGTCGGCCTGGGATCGCAGTGCGGGGAGGGTGCGGGCCGAGAGCGGGAAGAGGGTCGTGCCGGGAAGATCCGCAGGTGTCGGAGGCAGGTCCTCGGGGGCTTCCTCCAGCACCTCCTCGGGGGCTTCCTCCAGCACCACATGAGCGTTCGTGCCGCTGATCCCGAAGGCGCTGACCCCGGCGCGGCGTACCCGTTCGGGGTCTCGTGGCCAGGCGTGGGCTCCGTCCAGTACGCGCAGACCGCTGTGCGCCCAGTCGATGTGCTCGGTCGGGGTCTCGGCGTGCAGGGACGCCGGTATTCGCTCGTGCCGGAGCGCCAGCACGGTCTTGATGACGCCGGCGATGCCCGCCGCGGCCTGGGTGTGGCCGATGTTGGACTTGAGGGAGCCGACGCCGAGGGYGCGGTCGGCGGGGCGGCCGGGGCCGAAGACCGCGGACAGGGCGCGGCCCTCGATGGGGTCGCCCAGCCTGGTGCCGGTGCCGTGCGCCTCGATGTGGTCGACGTCCTGCGGCTGGAGCCCGGCCGCGTCGAGGGCCGCGCGCAGCACCCGTTCCTGCGCCGGGCCGTTGGGGGCGCTCAGGCCCTGGCTGCGGCCGTCCTGGTTGATCGCCGAGCCCTTGACCACCGCGAGGACCCGGTCGCAGTCGCGGCGCGCGTCCGCCAGCCGCTTGAGCAGCACCACGCCGCAGCCCTCGGCCCACACCACGCCGTCGGCGTCGGCCGAGAAGGGGCTGCACCGCCCGGACGGCGACAGCCCGCGCAGCCTGCTGAACTCGACGTGCCCGCGCGGCGTCACCAGCAGCGTGGCACCGCCGGCCAGCGCGAGGTCGCACTCCCCGCCCGCCAGGGCGCGTGCCGCCAGATGCAGGGCGACGAGGGACGACGAGCAGGCGGTGTCGACGGTGACCGCCGGGCCCTGGAGGCCGAGGGTGTAGGAGATACGGCCGGACGCCACGCTGGACGCCGAGCCGGTGCCGACGTGCCCGTCGAGCTGGTCCAGGGCGGCCGAGGCCAGGTAGCCGCTGTCGTACAGACCGATGTAGACGCCCGTGGAGCTGCCGCTCAGCGTCTCCGGGACGATCCCGGCGCGTTCGATCGCCTCCCAGCCGGTCGACAGGAGCAGCCGCTGCTGGGGGTCCATGGCGGCGGCTTCGCGGGGCGATATCCCGAAGAAGGCCGCGTCGAAGCGGTCGATGCCGGAGAGGTAGCCGCCGTGCAGCGAGTAGGCCTTGCCGGTGGCCTCCGGGTCGGGGTCGTGCAGCTCCCGGGTGTCCCAACGGCCCGCCGGTACCTCGCTGATGGCGTCCTCGCCCTCGGCCAGCAGCCGCCACAGCGCCTCGGGATCGTCCGCGCCGCCGGGGAACCGGCAGGCCATGGAGATGATGGCGATGTCGTCGTCGGCCCGCGCGGGCGTCTCGCCGGGCGGCGCGGCCGGCACCGACGCGGGTGTGGGCGGGTCGGCGAACACCGCCTCGGCGAGTGCCGCGATGGTGGGGTGGTTGAACACCAGGGAGGGGTCCAGGGGCCGGCCGGTCGACGCGGACAGGTCAGCCGCCAGGGTCACCAACTGCCGTGATCCGAGTCCGAATTCGGCGATCGGCCGGTCCGGGTCGACGGCCAGCGGGTCGAGCCCGGCCGCATCGGCGACGGCCGACTCCAGCCAGATCCGCACGCCCTCCGCAGTGGTCAGGGACGGCTCGGTGGACTGCTTCGGGGACTCGTGCGCAGGCATCTAGACAGGTGTCCTCGTGGATTTCGGCAAAGGGCGGGGCGGTGGCCGTACGACCCATGGGGCTCGCGTGCCGGTACGGCCGCTGCTGCCGTCGTACGGTGGATGCGCGCGGCGTGCGACGAGCGGGCGGGCGCAGCGGCGGGCGACGTCAGGTGACGGCAGGCGGTGTCAGCTCACGGCGGGCGCGGCGATCACGGCGAGCTTGCCCTCCAGATAGGCCGCCCGGGAGGCGCGGCGCTGGATCTTGCCGCTGGACGTCTTGGGGATGGTGCCCGGCTGGACCAGGACGACGTCGCGCACGGACACGCCGTGGGCCTCGCCGATGCCGCTGCGGACGACGTCGATGATCTTCTCGGCCTCGGAGGACGCGTCCGGCGCGATCTCGGCGATCAGGACGGCCTGTTCGCCGACCGCTCCCTCCTCGCCCGCGTCGCCCCCGTCGCCTGCGTCGACGGAGAACGCGGCGGTGCAGCCGGGACGCAGGGCGGGGTGGGCCATCTCGGCGGTGAGTTCCAGGTCCTGCGGGTAGTGGTTGCGGCCGTCGATGACGATGAGGTCCTTGAGGCGGCCGGTGACGAACAGCTCGCCGTCGCGCAGGAATCCGAGGTCGCCGGTGCGCAGGAAGCGGCCGTCATGGCCGGTCAGGGTGGCGCGGAAGGTCTCGCGGGTGGCGAGCGCGTTGCGCCAGTAGCCCTTGGCGACGCTCGCGCCGCGCACCCATATCTCGCCGGTCTCGCCCTCGGGCAGTTCCTCGTGCCGTTCGGGGTCGGCGATGGCGACGGTGACATCGGGTCCCGGGCGGCCGCAGCTGACGGCCGCGGCGTCCCACTGGCCGGCGTGCGGGCCGGTTTCGGGGGCCTGGAGCAGGGTGGGCGGGGTGTGGACGGTGCTGCCGGTGACCATCAGGGTGGCCTCGGCGAGGCCGTAGCAGGGGTAGAGGGACTCGCGGCGGAATCCGGCCGGGGCGAAGGTGTCCGTGAAGCGGCGCAGGGTGGCGGCGCGTACGGGTTCGGCGCCGTTGAAGGCGACCTTCCAGCTGCCGAGGTCGAGGCCGTCGAGGAGTCCGGGGGTGGCGTGCTTGAGGCAGAGCTCGTACGCGAAGTTGGGGCCGCCGCTGGTGTGCGGGCGGTAGTGGCTGATCGCGGTCAGCCACCGCTCGGGCCGCTGGAGGAAGTGCAGCGGCGAGAAGAGGGTGGCGGTCGCGCCGAGGTACACGGTGTTGAGGACCGGGCCTATGAGGCCCATGTCGTGGTACACGGGCAGCCAGCTGACGAACATCTCGTGGCCGTATTCCTCGAGGACATCCGGCGTGTGGCCCATGCGTTCGGTGATGACGCGCTCGTTGTCCAGCAGGTTTCCGTGGGTGACCATCACGCCGCGCGGGGCGGAGGTGGAGCCGGAGGTGTACTGGAGGAAGGCGACGGAGTCGGCGGTGAGGTCGGGCTCGCGCCAGGAGGCGGCCGCCTCGTCGGGGAGGTCCTCGGTGGCCACGCAGGTGACGTCGGCGAGTTCGGGCAGGTGTTCCGCGAGGCCGGACAGGGCGTTGATCACCTCGCGTCCCCCCAGGATCACCTTGGCGTCGGCGTCGGCGATGAGCCGCTTCATCCGGGTCAGGGCGCGGTGGTTCTGGGTGCGGCCCTGGGGCGGGACGCCCGGCACGGCGACCACCCCGGCCGCGAGGCAGCCGAGGTAGCCGCAGATGAACTCGGGGCCGGGCGGGTACAGCAGCATGGCGCGGGTGCCGGCGAGGCCGCGCTCCTGGAGCCAGGCCGCGACGGCCCGGGAGCGCTCGGCGAGACGGCCGTAGGAGATCTCCTGGGTCTCGCCGTCGGGGTCGCCGGTCGCGAGGTAGCGGTAGGCGGTTCGGTCGGGGTTGTGGGCGGCGTGCTGGGACAGCAGATCGACCAGGGATCGAACCATGTTGCGAGTCTCACCTGTCTGCATCGATGGGCGACGAACCGGAGTTCGCGCCAGGTGCTGGAAGGGTGCGGACGCCTCGGTCGGTCCGGCCCCCTTGCCGAACGTCCGTCTCGACGACCCGCCCAGGGGTCACGGCACCGCTGTGCCGACCCCCCGGCATCCCCCCGTCCGGCTTGCTACCGGTGAGTAACACCATAGCAACTCCCCGGAGTTCGACAGGCCGAACGCAAGTAAACCCTACGTATCCATAGCGGGTTGACGCAGCGGGGGTCCCTCGACACGCCGTTACACGCCGCTTGAGACGCCAACTCGGGCCTGCCGTACGGCAATTCAGACAGTCCGCGCAGAAGTGAGCAGAGTCCCTTCACTTTCGAAGCGAAGTATCCGTCCACCGTGCGAGATCGGTCGATGACGGTGTGTACTGTGCTGCGAGCGGCCCTCCCGACGGCCCTCGGAACCAGCCCTGCCCGACTGCCCCGACCGACCTCTGGAAACCGACTCGATGATCGAACTACCGGACCTGGCGACCGGCGGTCTCGCCGTCGGCATGCTGTCCGCACTCGCCTTGGGCGGCGGGCTGCTGCGCGCACAGCGACAACAGGCGCGCCAGCGCGCCGAGATCGACGCGCTGCGTCGGCAACTCGACGGAGCGGTGAAGGCGTTCACGGCCGAGATCGAGCATCTGGCGGCCCGGCGTGTTCCGGCCGCCGCCCAGCAGCTCACGCATCTCCATGTCCCCGTGCCGGGCCCCCTGCATCCGCAGACCGCCGGCTCGCCCCTGGGCCCGGCGCTGGAGCACGTGCTCAACGGGCTGCGCGTCGAGTTGGTGGCGCAGCGCACCCGCGTCGACGCCGCCGCACAGGCCGGTATGCGCGGGGCGACACGTGAGATCCAGGCGGCCCTGTACCGGCTCCAGGACGCCCTGCGCGGACTTCAGCAGAAGTACGACGACCCCGAGTTGACGCAGACGCTGTTCCAACTCGACCACGAGAACGAGCAGTCGCTGCGCCGGGCGCAGGTCGCCGCCGTGGTGTGCGGGGCCTGGGTCGGGCTCGCCCGCGAGGAGTCGCACCTGGTGGACGCGGTGACCGGCGGCCAGGCCCGGCTCGCCGGCTATCACCGGATCCGGATCCACAACCACCTCACCGCGGGCACCGGGCTCGTCTCCCACGCGGTGGAGCCGGTCGCGATCATCGTCACCGAGCTCCTCGACAACGCCCTGCGGCACTCCGCTCCGGACACCGACATCGTGGTCAACCTGGAGCACGTCCATCACGGCGTCTGTGTCACGGTGGACGACGCGGGCCTGGGCATGACCCAGGACGAACGCGCCCGCGCGCAGCGGTTGGTGGCGGGATCCGAGCCGATCCTCCTGACCGAGCTCGGCGATCCGCCGCGCATGGGTCTCGCCGCGATCGGGCAGCTGACCCGGCAGTTCGATCTGAGCGTCGATCTGTCCTCGCCTTCGCCGTACGGCGGCGTGCGGGCGGTGCTGCGGGTGGACAGCCACCTGCTCAGCCATGTCGACCCCGACGAGCGGCCTCCAGCGGCCAGCGCGCCCCGCTCCACCCGCCCGGCCGGCCGGGACACGCGGGGTACCGAGGACACCCCGAGCACGCGGGACACCCGCGACGAGGCGACCGGCGAAACCCGAGGCGAGGCGTCCCCCGACGCACGGCCGCACACGTCCGCCGCCTCCCCCACCGAACTCCCCGCCGCCGCCCACGGATACGGCGCCGAGCACGACAACGCCTCCGACGCCGTGTCCGGGCATCACGGGCCACGGGACACCGGCGGTCTGCCGCAGCGCCGGCGCCGTACGCGGATGGCCGCCCTGCCCGACGACGCGCCCGCGCCGAGACCCGCCGAGCGCCGCCCCGAGCAGGCCGCGGCCGCGCTGGGTGCGCTGCAGGCCGGCACCGCCGCGGCCCGCGGCGCAGCCGGTGAGTCCGGCGGCGACGACGCCTCCACCGCCGTACCGCGACCTCTGCGAACGGATCGCGGACAGGACGAAGCCGTCGCACAGGACACCGATCAGACCGAACGTGATCATGACCACGAAGGGGGAACGGCTCGATGACCAGCCGCGAGGCAGGAGACACGGCCTGGGTGCTCGAACCGATCCTGCAGGTGCCGCATGTGGTGGCCGCCGTGCTGCTCACGCGGGACGGGCTGGTGACCGGGTACACGGACGCGCTCACCCAGCCGTCGGCCGAGCGGGTGGCCGCGATCACCAGCACCGTGCAGGGGGCGTGCCGTACGGCGGCCGCCGCGTTCGCCGACCGGGAACGGGCCGAGGTGCGGCAGGTCGTGATCGAGTCCGACCACGGGTACGTGCTGATCGTGCCGACCGACCACGGCTCCTGTGTCGCCGCGTACGGGGACGCGGAGGTGCGCCTGGACATACTCGCGCACCGGGTGCACTCGCAGGTGGCGCGGCTGGGTGAGAAGGCGATGGCCGCCGCGCCCAGAGGCGGCGACGGCGGCGCGTCGGCATGACCGGCCGCCGTGGCGGCCGCCCCCTGGTTCCCGCGTATCTGTCGACCGGCGGCGTGGCCCGGCCCAGCCGCTCCCATCTGGAGCGGCTGTCGGTGCTCAGCAGCACCGGCGCGGCCGCGCCCGCCGGTCTGCCCGCCGCCCAACTCGCCCTGCTGGACGCCCTGGACGACGGTTCGCTCACGGTGGTGGAGGCGGCGGCGCTGCTGCGGCTGCCCGTGTCCGCCGTACGCGTCCTCGCGGGTGAGCTCCTCGACCGGGAACTGGCGTCGTCCCGCGCGCCGATTCCGCCCGCCGAACGCTTCGACCCCGACCTGCTGAAGAGAGTGGCCGATGGCCTTCGCGCCCTCAAGCACACCTAGCACCACCGGCGATGCCCCGCCTGCGACCGGGGACATCCACCTGCCCGACACCGCCCGTGACCTGGTCAAGATCCTGGTGGCCGGCCCGTTCGGGGTGGGCAAGACGACCCTGATCGGTTCCGTCTCCGAGATCCGGCCGCTGCACACCGAGGAGCCGATCAGCGAGGCGTCCGCGCCGCTGGACGATCTGGCCGGGGTGCGCGACAAGGCGACGACCACCGTCGCCGTCGACTTCGGCCGGATCAGCCTGCCGGGCGGAGTCGTGCTGTATCTGTTCGGCACGCCCGGGCAGGAGCGGTTCCGGGCACTGTGGGACGACATCGCCTACGGCGCGCTGGGGGCGCTCGTCCTGGTCGACAGCCGTCGGATCGACGCGTCGTTCGATGTGCTGGGGCTGGTGGAGGAGTCGGGGCTGCCGTACGCGGTCGCCTTCAACGCCTTTCCGGACTCGCCCCGGCACCATACCGAGGAACAGCTGCGCGCCGCCCTGGACCTGGCGGCGGGCACACCGATGGTGACGTGTGACGCGCGCGACGCCGACTCGTCGGTCGACGCGCTGCTCGCGCTGGTCCAGCACCTGATCGACCGTCATGCTCCGGAGGGCCGTTGACCACCCACTCCCCCGACCGGCAGGCCTTCTCCCGCTCGGAGCCCGTGCGGCTGTGGGAGGACGGCTTCGCACTGGATCCGTACCCCTACTACGACGCCCTGCGCGCCCAGGGCCCGGTCGGCTGGGCCGAGTTGGCGCCGGGTGTGCCGGCGTACGTCGTCACCGACCGGCGGGCGGCGCTGGACCTGCTGCGCGACTCGGACACGTTCTCGCACGATCCGCGGCCGTGGGAGGCCACCGTCGCCGACGACTCGCCGGTCCTCGGCATGATGCGCTGGCGGCCCAACTCCCTGTTCGCCGACGGGGCCGCCCATGTCCGCTACCGCGCCTCGCTGATCGACACCTTCGACCGGATCGAGCCGCACGACCTGCGGGCCCGGGTGCACCGGGCGGTGCGGGTGCTGGTCGGCCGGTTCGGGCCGCAGGGCGAGGCCGACCTGGTGACCGACTTCGCCCGGCCGCTGATGGCGCTGGTGTTCAACAGCCTCTTCGGGCTGCCCGACAGCGACAGCGACCGGCTCAACGCGGCGCTGGGCAAGATGATGGAGGGCGGCGCCGAAGCGGCCGAGGGCGAGGCGGAGTTCGGCGGTTACGTACTGGAGCTGATCGCGGCCAAGAGCGAGCAGCGGGGCGACGACCTGCCGAGCCGGCTGCTGGACCACCCCGCCGGGCTCACCCCCGAGGAGGTCACCTGGCAGGTGTTCCTCACCCTCGGCGCCGGCCACGAGCCGACGGCCAACCTGGTGTCGAACGCGCTCTCCCGCATCCTCGGCAACCCGCTGTACTACTCCACCCTGACCAGCGGGGCCCGCCCGGTGACGGACGCGGTGGTGGAGGTGCTGCACCACGAGACGCCGCTGGCCAACTACGGCATCCACTACGCGCGCAGCCCGGTGTCCTTCCATGGCGCGTGGATCAGAGCCGCGGTGCCGGTGGTCGTGTCCTACGGGGCACTCGCGCACTTCGCCGAGCGGGAGGTCACCAGCGGGCGCCATCCCCGGGACGCCTCGCATCTGTCGTGGTCGGCGGGCCCGCACGCCTGCCCGGTGCGGCAGCACACGCTGCTCATCGCCACCGAGGCGATCGAGCGGCTCACGCAGTGGCTGCCCGACCTGGAGCCGGTCCTGCCCCGGGAGCGCCTGACCTGGCGGCCCGGCCCCTTCCATCGCTCGCTGACCTCACTGCCCGTCCGGTTCAGCCCTCGCTCCCCCGACCAGCCAGGAGTTCCGTCGTGACCGTGACCGACCGCACCGACCGACTCGCCATCGACCCGTTCGGCGCCGACATCCCCGGCGAGAGCGCCCGGCTGCGTGCCCTCGGCCCGCTCGTGCCCGTGGAGCTGCCGGGCGGCATCCCCGCGTGGGCGCCGACGGGCTACGACACGCTGAAGGAACTCATCCTCGATCCCCGGGTCAGCAAGGATCCCCGGCAGCACTGGCGACTGTGGCCCGAGATCGGCGAACACCCCTCCTGGGCCTGGATCCTGGGCTGGGTCGGCGTCATCAACATGCTCTCGACGTACGGCGCCGACCACACCCGGCTGCGCAAGCTGGTCGCCCCGAGCTTCACCCAGCGGCGCACGGAGATGATGCGGCCGCGCGTCGAGGCGATCACCGCGGAGCTGCTCGACGCCCTGGACAAGGGCGACGCGGAGGTCGATCTGAAGGCCGGGTTCGCCCATCCCCTGCCGATGCGAATGATCTGCGAACTGTTCGGCGTCCCCGAGGAGTTGCAGGAGGCGACCGCGACCCTCATCGCCGCGATCATGGACACCTCCGACCCGAGTCCGGAGCACGCCGCGTTCGTGCAGGAGCAGATCGGTACGGTGCTGCCCGCGCTCATCGCCCACCGCAGCGAGCACCCCGGGGACGATCTGACGACCGAGCTGATCCGGGTGCGGGACGAGGACGGCGACCGCCTCAGCGACGAGGAGTTGCTATACACGCTGCTGCTGGTGATCGGGGCCGGGTTCGAGACGACGGTCAATCTGATCGGCAACGCGGTCGTCGCCCTGCTGACCCATCCCGAGCAGCTGGCGGCCGTACGGTCCGGGGAGATCGGCTGGGACGCGGTGATCGACGAGACCCTGCGGGTGCACCCGTCGATCGCTTCGCTGCCCCTGCGCTTCGCCGTCCATGACATCGAGGTCGGGGACGTGACCATCGCGGCCGGGGACGCCATCATCACGACGTATGCCGCCGCGGGTGTGGATCCGGCGCACTACGGCCCGGACGCCGACACCTTCGACGCGTCGCGCGGGGCCGACGACCACATGGCCTTCGGGATCGGGGTGCACCGGTGCATCGGCGCGCCGCTGGCCCGGGTCGAGGCGTTGACGGCGCTGCCCGCCCTCTTCGACCGCTTCCCCGACCTGCGGCTGGCCGTCGGCGAGGAGGAGCTGCGTCAGGTGCCGTCGTTCATCGCGTTCGGCTGGCGGGAGATCCCGGTGCACTTGCGGGGATGACCGTTCGGGCGTGGGGACCCGACCGGTCCCCCGTTCCGGTCGTGCCCCCACGGAGAGTCGAACTTACGTCTGCGACGCAAGGATTGGGTATCGCGTCGGTGCCCACTGCGGGGCCCGCGGGACTCACTCGTGCACAGGTGAGTCCAAAAGGCCCGTTTTCGCCGCCTGCAGGACGGGCTGATCCAGGTCGCCCAGCGCGAGATGGGCGAGGACGACCTCGTACAGGCCGCTGCCGCCTGCGAGCAGTTGACGTTCGAGGACGGGTTCCGCGCTGCGGACGTGCTCGCGGACGGTCTGGGCGTGGACGCCGAGGGTCTGTGACGTCCGTTCGGCGTTGCCGCCCTCGGCGATCCAGGTCCGCAGGGTGCGGCGCAGATCCCGGGTGTCCTGGTCGAGGCGGGCGAGCAGGTCCTGCGCCCAGGTGCCCATGGCGGGCCCGGACAGCAGGTCCCACAGCGAGACGGCCCTTTCCGCGCTGCCGGTGTCGGCCGGTGTGTCCGGCCGGCTCACCTGGATGTTGAGCGCGAGGTGGACCACGGCACGGGCGGTGAGGTCGGCGAAGTCCGTGCACAGCAGGGCTTCCACGCGTTCCATGCGGGCGCGGACGGTGTTGCGGCTGACGCCGAGGACCTTCGCCGCGCTCACGGCCGTGAACTCCAGGCCCAGCCGGGTGGTGGCGAGCAGTTCGGCGCGGGTGTGGTGGGGCAGGGTGTCGAGCGGGGCCAGCAGCCGGTCGGTCCACTCGCGCAGGGCCGCCGGGTCGATGAGGCGCTCGGGGTGGGTGCGTTCGGCGTAGACCGCGGCCTTGTCCGGGCGGAAGTGGGCGACGGCCAGGGCGCTGACGGCCTGTCCGTAGGCAGTGGCGGTGCGGGCCAGGCTCTGCCGGGCGCTGCCGCCGATGAAGGTGCGGGGGCGCCCGCCGATCAGCGACCGCAGTTCCCGGGCCTCCGACTCGCCGGGTGTCACGACGATCACGTGCTCGTCGACGGCCGGGCAGAGCACGACCAGCGCCCGCTCGCCCGTCGCGTCGATGCACTCCTCGGCGACCCGGTCGCGCTCCTCGACGGTGCCCTCGACGACGTGGACGCAGGCGGTGTCCGTGTCGAGCAGGCCGGGCCACAGTCCCGCGGCGACACGGCGCGCCGAGACGGTGTCCTCGACCATCAGCAGTTGCAGGATCGCCAGGCGCAGATCGGACGTGGCGCGTTCGAGCCGGAGTCCGGCCGTGGTCGTCTCGTCCGCCTTCAGCAGGAGTTCGATGACCTGGACGGTGTGGGTGACGATGTCGGAGGCGCGCCGGTCGAAGGGCGTCTCGCGCGACACGGCGAGGACGCCCGCCGTCGAGGGGTTCGGATACGTCACCCTGACCAGCCGCAGATGACGGCCCTGTCCCTCCCAGGCGGCGGAGGCGATACGGCCGGCGGCGACGGCCGCGACGAGGTCGTGGTCCAGGGCTAGCCGCGGGCCGGCGAACAGTCTGCCGGTGTCGTCCTGGAGCGAGGCGCTGCCCTGCACGGCGTCGGCGAGCCAGGTGACGACCCGGCGGACGTCCCGTCCGTTCGGCCGCAGATGCTCCAGCAACTCCTGCGCCCACGCCGAGCCGTCGGCGCCCCTCGCCCCCGTCTGACGGTCCCCGTCCTCTCTGCCAGCCACGTCGGCCTTCACCTCGTCCTGCACTTCATCCACGACGTACCGGTCGGGGACGTTACCTCACGTGTCTGGGAGCGGGGGGTGGCCGGACGTCGACTCGAGCGACCGGATGTCGCCGGCGTCGCCTCCGCCCCGGCGCATGACGGTGCCCGGACCGCAGTGCCGGATTCCGTATTCCAGCGGATTACTTGCCGCTGCGGCCGCATGCCGCGGACGTGGCTGTCGCGGCCTGTGCGGCTGTGGGGGCGTACAGGGCATAGGCTCGGCGAATGGCGAAGTACTTCGACGTGCACCCCGACAACCCTCAGCCGCGCACCATCGCGCAGGTCGCGGAGAGCATCCGCTCGGATGCGCTCATCGCGTATCCGACGGACTCCTGCTACGCGCTGGGCTGTCGGCTGGGCAGCCGTGACGGCATCGACCGGATCCGGGCCATTCGCCGCCTGGACGACCGGCACCACTTCACCCTCGTCTGCCAGGACTTCGCGCAGCTCGGCCAGTTCGTGCGGATCGACAACGACGTGTTCCGCGCGATCAAGGCGTCGACGCCCGGCAGCTACACGTTCATCCTGCCCGCGACGAGGGAGGTTCCGCGCATGCTCCAGCACCCGAAGAAGAAGACGGTGGGCGTGCGCATCCCCGACCACGTCGTGACGCAGGCGCTGCTCGCCGAGCTCGGTGAGCCGCTGCTGTCCAGCACGCTGCTGCTGCCCGACGAGGACGAGCCGATGACGCAGGGCTGGGAGATCAAGGACCGGCTCGATCATGTGCTGGACGCGGTCGTCGACTCCGGGGACTGCGGCACCGAGCCGACGACCGTGATCGACTTCTCGGGCGGCGAGGCCGAGATCGTGCGGAAGGGTGCCGGAGACACGTCCCGGTTCGAGTAAAGGCGTCGCCAAGCCGGAGGGGGCGCCGCGGGGCAGATGGATGGCTGGTGAAACCATGTGCGCGGCCCGGCTCCACCGGGTCGGCGACCCGTTCGCCGTGGACTGCGCAGAGAGGCAACCCCCATGACCTCCGTACAGGGAACCGCCGTTGACATCCCCACCGGGGACGGCACCGCCGACGCCTATCTGGCCCATCCCGCCGACGGCGGGCCCCGTCCGGCGGTCCTGCTCTACATGGACGCCTTCGGTCTGCGGCCCCGGCTGGAGGAGATGGCGGACAGGCTCGCCGAGGCCGGGTACACGGTGCTGGTGCCCAACGTGTTCTACCGGGCCGGGCGTGCTCCGGTCTTCGACCTGCCCGAGTTCATCGATCCGGCGGCGCGGCCGGAGATCTTCCAGAGCATCGTGCCGGTCATGCAGCAGCTGACGCCCGAGGCGGCGATGCGGGACGCCGGTGCGTATTTGCGCTGGCTGGCCGACTGCCCGGTGGCGGCCGACGGCCCGGTCGCGCTGACCGGTTACTGCATGGGCGCGCGGCTGTCCCTGCTCACCGCCGGCACGTATCCGGAGCGGGTCGCCGCGGCGGCGGGCTTCCACGGCGGGCGGCTGGCGACCGAGGCGCCGGACAGCCCGCACCTGGTGGCCGAACACATCACCGCCGAGCTGTACTTCGGGCACGCCGACCAGGACCCGTCCCTGCCCACCGAGCAGATCGAGCGCCTCGAGAACGCGCTGACCGAGGCCGGCGTACGGCACCGCTGCGAGGTCTATCCGGGTGCCGGGCACGGATACACGCAGGCCGACACCTCCGCCTACGACCGTGAGGCGGACGAACGGCACTGGGCGGCGCTTCTGGATCTGCTGAAGCGGACGTTCTGAGACGGTCGCCGCCCCTGACGGTGCCGCGCTGATTCTCCTCGCCGCTCGGACGGGCGCACTCGCGCAAGGCGCGCGGGCCGCATGGCCATCGCGACGAGTTCTCCCGGCCGGCGACCCGCCACCGGTTGCGCCGGTAGTCCTCCGGCGTGGTCGGCGTCGGGTAGCGCCTGTCACGTTCGCGGGTTCGGCGGTGTCTTCATGCCGGAACCGGCCGACGTACGAGGAGGACACCATGGCGCTTCGCCTTCCGAAGGCAGAGCTTCCGCTCGAACTCAAGGAGAGCATGATCAAACAGCTCGGGGCCGTGCCCGAGAACGTCGAGGTGAACTGGCACAGCCCCGAAGTCTCCCGGGACAACCTGGAGTTCGGCGCCAAGGTCGGCGCGTGGGACGCGGCGGACGCGAGTCTGAAGTCGTTCGCGCACATGGCCGTCGCGGCGCAGGTCGGGTGCAGCTGGTGCCTCGACGTCGGCTACTACCAGGCGCACAACCAGAACCTGGACCTCGTCAAGGCGAGCCAGGTGCCGCGCTGGCGGGAGTCGGATGTGTTCACGCCGCTGGAGCGGGACGTGCTGGAGTACGCCGAGGCCGTGACGAACACGCCGCCGACCGTCACCGACGAGCTGTACGCGGGTCTGCTGGAGCGGCTGGGCCCGGCCGCGATGGTCGAGCTCACCGCGTTCATCGCCTTCGTCAACCTGGCGACCAGGGCCAACGTGGCGAACGGGGTCAAGTCGCAGGGTTTCTCGGACGCCTGTGAGATCCCGCCGGCGACCCGTGCGCAGACGGGCGGCGCGCAGGAACCGCGTCCGGCGTCCGCGTCATGACCGAGGATCCCTTCGTCGCCCACCGCAGCCTGCTGTTCACGGTCGCCTACGAGATGCTCGGCTCGGCCGCCGACGCGGAGGACGTGCTCCAGGAGTCCTGGCTGCGGTGGGCCGAGGTGGACCACGCACAGGTGCGTGACCCGCGCGCGTATCTCGTCCGTGCCGTCACCCGGCAGGCGCTCAACCGTCTGCGGTCGCTGGCGCGCAGGCGCGAGGACTACGTCGGCGAGTGGCTGCCGGAGCCGCTGCTGACCAGCCCCGATGTCGCCGAGGACATCGAGCTCGCGGAGAGCGTCTCGATCGCGATGCTGACCGTGCTGGAGACGCTCGCACCCGTGGAGCGGGCGGTGTTCGTGCTCCGCGAGGTCTTCGACATGCCGTACGGCGAGATCGCCGAGGCCGTCGGCAAGTCCGGGCCGGCGGTGCGGCAGATCGCTCGCAGGGCCCGCGAGCATGTGGCGGCCCGGCGGCCCCGGATGCAGGTGAGCCGGTCGGAGCAGCAGGCCGTGGTGGACCGGTTCCTGGCGGCCCTGCGCACCGGGCGGTTGCAGGACCTGATGGAGGTCATGGCGCCGGACGTCGTCCTCATCGCCGACGGCGGTGGGCAGGCGGCCGCCGCTCTGGTCCCGGTCCACGGTGCCGAGGTCGTGGCGGCGCTCCTCACGCGCGCGGACCGCTCCGCGTTCGAGACGACGGCCGTATGGCTCAACGGCGCGCCGGGAGCCCGGATCGAAACCGACGGACGGCCGGCGGCGGTGAGCCTGGTGGTGGTGGACGGCCTGATCACCCGTATCTACGCCACGGCCAACCCGCGGAAGCTGACCCGGCTGGACAAGTTGGTCGACCTGGCCAGGTGATCCGCGCGCAGGGCCCGGCCCTCGACATGCAGTGGCCGAGCCTGCGCGGCGGGCGCAAGCTGGGGGCGTGCCCGCCGACCGCACGAGACCTGTGGGGAGAACCCGGATGACTTCGATGGCGGACCTGCCCGACGTGGTGTCGCGCGAGGAGTGGCTCGCCGCCCGCAAGGAGCTGTTGGCCCGGGAGAAGGAGGTCACGCGGGCGCGCGACCGGGTCAACGCCGAGCGGCGGCGGCTGCCGATGGTCCGCGTCGACAAGCCGTACGTCTTCGAAGGGCCGAACGGGCGGGTCGGCCTGCTCGACCTGTTCGAGGGTCGGCCTCAGCTGGTCATGCACCACTTCATGTGGATCTACGACATCGACGCCGACGGCACCGAACACCCCCGCGACACGGGCTGCTCCAGCTGTTCCTCGGCGGCCGACCAGATCCCCGCCAGGCTACGGCAGCTGAACGTCCGCAACACGGCCCTGGCGGCGGTGACCCGGGCGCCGTACGCGAAGCTCGCCGCGTACCGGGAGCGGATGGGGTGGTCGTTCCCCTGGTACTCCTCGGCGGGCAGCGACTTCAACTACGACTTCCACGCCACCGTCGACGAACGGGTCGCACCGGTGCAGATCTATCACCGCACTGGGGCCGAACTCGCCGCGGCGGGACAGCCGTGGACGGAGAGGATGCGCGGCGACTATCCGGGGATCAGCGCCTTCCTGCGCGTCGGCGACGAGGTCTTCCACACCTACTCCACGTTCGGCCGTGGCATCGAGGAGTTCCACAACGGCTACCCGTACCTCGACCTCACCGCGCTCGGCCGCCAGGAGGCGTGGGAGGAACCGAAGGACCGCGCGCAGCCGCTGGGCCTGCAGGTCGGCGGGCCCGCCATGCGGCTGCCCGACGAGTACGACGTCTGACGATGCCGGTCCAGGACGGCGTCCGGGAGGCGGTCCTCGCTGATCGGAGAGGGTGGCGGGCGTGTCTGCTCGCCGGGGCGGTGTTCGCGGTGGGCATGGCCGGGACCACGCTGCCGACTCCCCTCTACGGCCACTACCAGGACAAGTTCGGCTTCTCCGAGCTGACCGTCACCATCGTGTACGCCGTGTATGCCTTCGCGGTCATCGGTGTACTGCTGCTCGCGGGCAACGCCTCGGACACGGTGGGCAGGCGTCCGGTGATCCTCGCGGCCCTGGGCTGCGCGGCCGCGAGTGCCGTCTGCTTCCTGCTGGCCACCGCGCTGGGCTGGCTGTACGTGGGCCGGCTGCTGTCGGGTCTGTCGGCCGGTCTGCTCACCGGGGCCGCCACGGCATACGTCATGGAACTGGCCCCTCGCGACGGCGCCGAACGCGCCACGCTGGTCGCGACGGCCGCCAACATGGGCGGGCTGGGCTGCGGTCCGCTGCTGGCCGGGGTGCTGGCGCAGTACGCTCCCTGGCCGCTGTATCTGCCGTTCGCCGTGCACCTCGCCCTGGTGGCCTGCTCGGCGGCGGTCGTGCTGTGGCTGCCGGAGACCGTCCGGGAGCGGCGGTCGCTCGCTGCCGTACGGCCGCAGAAGCCGAGTCTGCCTCCGCAGGTGCGGCCGGTGTTCGGCCCGGCGGCGACCGCCTCGTTCGTGGGTTTCGCGCTGTTCGGCGTGTTCACCTCGGTCAGTCCCGCCTTCCTCGCGGAGTCCCTGGACGAGCGCAACCACGCCGTGAGCGGGCTCGTCGTGGCGATGGCCTTCTTCGCCTCGACCGTCGGGCAACTGGCCGTGGGCCGGGTGGGCGTGAGCCGGTCGTTGCCGCTGGGCTGCGCGCTGCTGCTCGTCGGGCTGGCGTTGCTCGCGGGAGCGCTGTGGTGGGACCTGCTGGCGCTGGTGGTGGCGAGCGCGGTCGTCGGCGGCGTCGGCCAGGGGCTGGCGTTCCGGGCGGCCCTGTCGGCGGTGGCCGAGGCCTCCCCGCCGGACCGGCGCGCGGCCGTCATCTCGACGCTGTTCGTGGTGGCGTACGGCGGCATCTCGCTTCCGGTCATCGGCGTGGGGGTGCTGACCGGCCCGATGGGTCTGGAGGGGGCGGGTCTGGTGTTCATCGCCTGCATGACGGTCCTGGTCACGTCGGCCGCCGTCTATCTGGTGAGGCGGCCGGTGGCGGCGGGGACGTGAGCGTGTCGCCGGCTAGGCGATCCCCGGCAGGGAGTCGAGCCATTCGGTCAGGAGTCGGTTGGTCTCCTGCGGGCGTTCCTGCTGGATCCAGTGGCCGCAGCCGTCGAGGACGTGGGAGGAACTCAGGCCGGGCAGGGTGGTGGGGTAGGCCGCGATCGCGTCGGCGAGCCAGGTGGTGGAGGGGTCCAGCGCACCGCCCAGGAACAGCGAGGGCTGGGTGAGGGCGGCGCCGTGGTGGTCGGCGAGGTCCGACCAGTCCCGGTCCATGTTCCGGTAGCGGTTGAGGGCTCCGGTCAGGCCGGTGCGTTCGAACTCCCCCGCGTAGACGTCCAGGTCGGTCTCGGCGAGCCAGGCGGGCAGAGCGCCGGCGGGGAAGCGGTCGCGCAGGGCGCCGCCGGGGGTGACGAAGTGCGGGTCGGGAGCGCCGGGGCCCGGCATGGTGTCGGCGGACAGGGCGGCGTAGAACCCGGCGAGCCAGCCACGGACGTCGGGCTCGATCTCGGCCTCGGCACGGCCGGGCTGCTGGAAGTAGGAGACGTAGAACTCCTGCGGGCCGCTCATCGCCGCGAACACCTCACTCGGCTTCGGGCCGCCGGGCGGGGTGTAGGGCACGCTCAGCAGCCCGACCGCGCGGAACACGTCGGGGCGCAGCAACGCGGAGGTGGCGGCGATGCCCGCGCCCCAGTCGTGCCCCACGATCACCGCGGACCGCTCACCGAGGGCGTCCACGACGGCGGCGTTGTCCTCGACGAGCGCCGTCATCCGGTACGAGTCCGCCGCATCGGGCCTGGAGGAGCGGCCGTAGCCGCGCACGTCGACGGCGACCGCGCGGTATCCGGCTGCGGCCAGCGCGGGCAGTTGGTGGCGCCAGGAGTACCAGCACTCCGGGAAGCCGTGCACTAGCAGGACCAGCGGTCCTGTCCCCTGTTCCACGAGGTGGAGCCGGCCGGCGGGGGCGGGGACGAGGCGGTGGGTGACGTCCGTCGACGTCGCGTGGGCGGGGTGCGGCATGTTTCCTCCGGAACTGAGCATGGACTGCGCGCGGTCCCGCCATCCTGCGGTGGTCGCGAGAGGCGTCGCGACCGTCGTTGCCGGTTCGGCAAATTCGACGACAGCAGGCGGACGGGCTTTCTCCCACCTCGCCGAGGATCGAATGCGCGCTGTTCACGCCGCCGCTTCGGCGCGCGCCGACAGTGCACGCCGCAGGCACTCGGCGAGGCGAGCCGCGATCGTGCCGTCAGGGTCGAGACGAGGATTGAAGATCGTGACGTCGAGTCCCACGGCAGCGGGGTCGCCCAGTGCCGTGCTCAGCACGCTCTCCAGTTCCGCCCAGGTCAGCCCGCCCGGCTGCCGGTAGTCGACGGCGGGCATGATCGCGTCGTCCAGGACGTCGACGTCGAGGTGCACCCAGAACCCGGTGCTCGTGCCGGCGGTGAGCCGGTCGACGGCCCGGCGCGCCGCGGTGGCCGCACCGGACGCGCGCACGCCGTCCAGGTCGACGGCGTGCAGCTCGGCCGGCAGCGGTTGCATCCCGGCCTGGGCGGATTCCTCCGTGTCGCGGAAGCCGAAGGCCACGACGTCCTAGTCCCGCAGCAGCGGCCCGCGCCCCTCGGGATCGGTCAGCAGGCCGGGTCCGCGCCCCGTGGCCAGGGCGAGTTCCATCGAGGCCGCCTCGCCGTTGGGCTCCGCCGAGGGCTGGTAGAAGTCGGTGTGGCCGTCGAGGAACAGCAGTCCGGGTCGTCCGCGCCGGCGCAGGGCGAGGAGGTTGCCGAGCAGGACGGTGCAGTCTCCGCCGAGGACGACCGGGAAGCGGCCGTCGTCGAGGACGTCGCCGACGGCGTCGGCCAGCCGGACGGAGTACTCGGC
The DNA here is from genome assembly GCF_008042075.1 of Streptomyces sp. UW30. Classification (GTDB taxonomy): domain Bacteria; phylum Actinomycetota; class Actinomycetes; order Streptomycetales; family Streptomycetaceae; genus Streptomyces. Next base: position 85,230 of record NZ_RDBN01000020.1, read on the forward strand.
GATGCCGTGGGGGTTGAGGACCCCGGTGTCGGAGTCGCGCGTCGGGTCGTACGCCGGTGGCTCGATCCGGCCGGTCCGTACCGCGTGGAGACCCGTGAGCAGTCCGGCGTCCAGCAGAGCCGCCGGCAGGTCCTGGACGCCGGAGGGACGCAGGCCCAGCACGGACGGTGCCTCGATGATCGCGAGTTCCTGCATGTCGGGCCCTTCCCGCCGATGCCTGCCGCGTGCCGTCCACCGCCCGCACTCCATCTGTGCCACATCCTCGGGGCCGACACCACTCGTCGCCTCGGCAGGCTGTCCGGCCCCGGCCGCCCTGTGGCCGATTCCCGTCCCCCTCTGTAACCGGAGTCGACTCATGTGGTTGCAGAGTTCAACGGCTACCGGCGGTAAGTGCTTGCTTCGTGCTCTGTTGCCCCGTACAGCTTGCTCCACAACTGGCCAAGACTCTGGGGGGAGTTGGCTTATGCAAGGCACGATTGACGGGTTCCGCTATGGTGCGGTGACCCCGGTGGCGGCCTATCTGATGGCCTGTCTGGGAGGGGCGCTGGGACTGCGGTGCATCGTGCGGTCCCTGCTGGGCGGGCAGTCCTGGAAGCCGGGTTGGCTGGCGCTCGGCGCGGCGTCCATCGGCTCCGGCATCTGGACGATGCACTTCATCGCCATGATCGGCTTCCAGGTCGAGGAGACCCGGATCCGTTACGACACGGGCCTCACGGTCCTCAGCCTCGCCGTGGCGATCGTCGTGGTCGGCATCGGCGTGTTCATCGTCGGCTATGCCGGCGCCGGCCGGGGGGCACTGACCGGCGCGGGTGTCGTCACGGGGCTCGGTGTGGCGGCGATGCACTATCTGGGGATGGCGGCGCTGCGCCTGGACGGCGACCTTCGGTACGACGCGTTCCCCGTGGGGCTGTCGGTCCTGATCGCCGTCATCGCCGCGACCGCCGCACTGTGGGCGGCCGTCACGATCCGCGGTTTCTTCGCCAGCCTCGGGGCCAGCCTGGTCATGGGTGTGGCGGTCTCCGGGATGCACTACACGGGCATGGCCGCCGTCAGTGTGCATCTGCACGGCACGACCGGTGCCTCGTGGTCCGGCGACTCGCCCACCTCGCTGCTGCTTCCCATGCTGCTGGGGCCGGTCATCTTCCTGGTGCTGGCCGGCGTGGTGGTGATGTTCGACCCGCTCCTGGTTCTGGGCGACGGCGAACGGGGCCGCTCCGGCGCGACTGTTCGGACCGGACCGGGCGGCAGTGCGGTGCAACAGCCCCGCCGCGAACCCGCGTTGAAATCCCCGGCCGGGACGCGGCAGCACCGGCGGGAGCCCTACGCCCGCAAGCGGTGACCGGGCGGCGTGGGGGCGTGGCGACGCGCCGCGCCCCCGCTCCCCCTCTCGGCGTTCCCTAGATCATTGTTACGGTGCACCGGTGTCTGACTCCTCTCGTGATACCGCCGAAGGCGCCGGCTGGGGCGCCACCGAACTCGGCACGTACAAGCGACTGATGCCGACCGAGGTCGAGAAGATCTCCTGGCTCGACCCCAGAATGCTGTGGGCCGCCCGCAACGGTGTGCTGGCTTCCTGGTTCGGGGACCCCACGGGACGCACCCGCAGCCGCTGGGTGGCCCAGCGCACGGCCGCCGGCGCACCCGCCGACAAGGTGATCCGGCGTGACGACCCCGACCGGTTCTCGTTCCTCGTCATCGGCGACACCGGCGAGGGCGACGACCCTCAGTACGCTGTCGTGCCGGGCTTTTTGACGGCGGGTCAGGACACCCGGTTCGCGGTCCTCGCCAGTGATGTGATCTATCCGGTCGGCAGTGCCGACGACTACGGCACGAAGTTCTTCCGGCCGTACCAGGACTATCAGGCGCCCATATACGCGATACCGGGCAACCACGACTGGTACGAGGACCTCGGCGCGTTCATGCGCGTCTTCTGCGACGACGCGCCGCCCCTGGCGCCCGAGCCCGCGCCCCGCCTCCTCAGCCGGGCCTGGCTGCGGCAGCTGCTGTGGCACCGGCCGCGCAAGGGCGACGGTCAACAGCTGGACACCGCCCGGCAGTTGAGGTCGGCGGCCGCTCAACAGGCCGTCCAGCCGGGGCCGTACTGGGCGATCGACGCCGGGCCTGTGCGGATCATCGGCATCGACACCGGTCTGCTCGGCACCCTCGACGCCGAACAGGGCGCGTGGCTGCGCGAGGTGTCGCAGGGGCCCCGCCCGAAGATCCTCATCACGGGCTCGCCACTGTATGTGGACGGCGAACACCACCCCTGCGCGATCGAGGGCGGCGGCACCGTCGACGACATCGTCCGTGACCCGGCGCACCACTATGTCGCGGCGATCGGCGGTGACATCCACAACTACCAGCGCTATCCGGTCCAGGTGGACGGCCGCACGATCCAGTACGTGGTCTCGGGCGGCGGCGGTGCGTTCATGCACGCCACGCACACCATCCCGCGGGTCGACATCGGACACGTCACCGAGAAGGAGTTCCGCTGCTATCCGCTGCGCGGCGACTCCCTGGCCTTCTACAGCAGGCTCTACGGCCGCCGGCTGCGCCTGCGCCGCTTCTTCACCCTCACCGAGGCCGAGGCGTCGGCCGTGGTCGCGGAGCGTCTGGGGATCCCGCTGACCCGGGCCCAGCAGAGGACGGCGCGCCTCACCTGGCGCGTCCGCCTGGTCGCCGGTCTGCTCGGCGCCGGACGCCGCCCCGACCGCGCCGCGCGCCTGCGCCTCCCGGTGCGCAAGATCTACACGTCGTTGTTCTCCCCGAGCTCGGCGACGTACAGCCCGCCGTTCTTCAAGCAGTTCCTCCGCCTGGACGTCACCCCGGAGACCGTCCGCCTGCGCTGCCACGCCGCCACCGGCAGCCACGCGCAGGAGGTCGACCCGCCGGTCGAGGACGAGGTCACGATCCCCTTGAAGTGATCGCGGGTGGCGGGAACACGGCGGGCCGTGATCGAGTTGGGTTCCGGTGCAGGCCCATTGAATTTTCAATGATGGAGGAGTCCATGCCGCCGTTGTCCCGCCCGCTGCGCAAGCTGGGCTTCCTCACCATCGGGCTCTTCGACGAGGCGGATCCGCGCCGGGGACACGAGTCCACGCTGGAGATCATCGAGCTGGGCGAGCGGCTCGGCTTCGACAGCGCGTGGGTCCGCCACCGTCATCTGCAGTACGGCATCTCCTCGCCGGTCGCCGTCCTCGCGGCGGCCTCGCAGCGCACCAGCCGGATCGAGCTCGGCACCGCGGTGATCCCGCTCGGCTGGGAGAACCCGCTGCGGCTGGCGGAGGACCTGGCGACGGTCGACCTGCTGTCCGGCGGCCGGCTCAACCCGGGCGTGAGCGTGGGCCCGCCCATGCACTACGACCGGGTCAAGGAGGCCCTCTACGCCGACACGGCCGACGCCGAGGACTTCGGATACGAGCGGGCGCGGCGGCTGCTGGACTTCGTGCGGGGCGAGCCGGCCACGGACTTCAGCGGGGTCGAGGGCTTCGAGGTGTTCTCCGACCGGGTGCAGCCGAACTCCCCCGGTCTTGGCAGCCGTATGTGGTACGGCGGCGGAAGCCTGCGTTCGGCGCAGTGGGCCGGCGAACACGGGATGAACTTCCTGACCAGCAGCGTCGTCAAGGCCGAAGGGCCCGAGGGCGAGGCCGGGGCACCGGACTTCGCGGAGATCCAGCTCTCCCACATCCGTGCCTTCCGCGCCCACCACCCCGACGGCGACGACGCCCGCGTCTCCCAGGGCCTCGTCGTCATCCCCACCGACTCCGCGACGCCGGCACAGCGCGCGAAGTACGAGGAGTACGCCGCGAAACGCACCCCGCGCACCGCGGCGCCGCAGGGCCCGGCGCGGCTGCTGTTCGCCCCGGACCTCGTCGGCACCTCGGCACAGATCGCCGAACGCCTCCACGCCCACGCGGCGTTCCGTGAGGTGGACGAGGTGGCGTTCGCGCTGCCGTTCACCTTCGAGCACGAGGACTATGTGCAGATCCTCACCGATATCGCGACCCGGCTGGGTCCGGCGCTGGGCCGGAGCTCGGCGGCCTGAGCGGCAGTCCGACGCCTTCGGCGATGACGCGGTCGAGCAGGTGCAGCGGGGCGGGCCGGATTCCGGCCGCCTCGGCCGCGTCCCAGTGGGCGAGGGCTCGGGGCAGGTCGACGAGGCCGTGGATCAGGGGCAGTTCGCCCGGGGGCCGGCCGGGTGCGCCGAGGTGGGCGTGCAGCAGTGACTCCAGTCGGCACGAGGCCAGGGTGCCCGGGATCCCGGGTCGCATCGCGAAGCCCGCGCTCGCCACGGCCGGCAGGTCCTCGCCGAGCCGGGTCCGGGTGGAACCGAGCGCCAGCAGGCCGCCTCCGACCACCAGGACATCCTGGCGGCGGCTCATCCGGTCCAGGGCGCTCGCGGTGTCGAAGCAGTGCGGGAAGGAGTCGTCGACCACGATCGTGCCGGGACGCAAGTGCTCGACGTCCAGGAGGTTGGTCGCGCCGCTGACGGCGGTGACGATCACGTCGGCCGCGTAGACGGCGGCGGGCAGCGTCCGCCCCGACTCGACGACCTGGACCGGCATCCCCGGGTGCTCGGACGTCAGCTCCGCCGCCAGCCGTTCGACTCGCGCGGTGCTGCCGGGCAGGTCGCACAGCAGCAGCCGGGCGGGCGGGCAGGGCGCCGTCGCCAGCAGCAGCCGTAGGGACGAGGTGCCGATCGAGCCGCAGCCGACGACGGCGAGGGAGAGCTCGTCGAGGCGGCGGCCGGTCGCCTTGAGCGTGGCATGGACGGTCTTCACGACGGCGACGGTCGTGGAGGCGTGTCCGGTGGTGATCGCCGCGCCGGTCGTGGTCTCGCGCAGGACGTCGTAGCCGTAGCCGGTGAGCGACGGGATCATGCCGGCGAGGGAGACGCAGCGGGCACCCAGCGAGGCGGCGTGCTCGACGGCGCGGGCGGTGCGGGCCGCCAGATCGCCGGTCGGGCCCAGTTCGTCGGCGAAGAGCGGGAGTGCGACGAAGCCGGAGTTCCCGAGCGGGGTGCCGGTTTCCTCCAGCAGACGGGACCGACCGTCCGGGAAGAGGAGCGCCCGGATCTCCTCGCGGCCGAGTCCGGGGCGGTCGTACGGGAGCCCGGCGAGGGTCGCGAGGTGGCGCGGGGACGGCAGGTATCCGACGAGCGCGGCGTCCAGACGGGGGCGCCGTCGGCGGCTCGGGCCGCGCACGGCATCACTCAAGTCCCTCCGCATCCGCTCGGCGAACCCGGCCACTTCACCTCGTGTCAGGGCAGCCGCCGAGACCCGCACGGTGACGCGCAGGCCCTCACCGTCCGCCACCGGCCGCACGGCCAGGAACACGTCGGTGCCGAGCGGCGGCGGGGCGAGCGAGGTGTCGGAGTCGTCCGCGTGCAGGGACAGGCCGCCGCTCGCCTCGGTGCCCAGGGACGTGAAGTCGAGGAAGGTGAAGAAGAACTGGGCGTGGCTCGGCAGCCCTGCCTCCGTGCGCATCGCGCTGGGGCCTTCGGCCCGGGCCAGATCCGCCTCGACGGCGAGACGCCGCAAGTCGTCCTCGAAGCCGACCGGTTGATCCTCGACGGCTGCGTCGACGGACGGAGCGGGGCGCAGGGCCACCGCCTCCGCGAAGGGGCCGAACACCCGGTGCGCGTCCACCGTGGACTCCTCCCGTCCGGTGACGGCGAGCCCGAGCATCAGGTCATGCCGGCCGGTGAGTTCCGTGAGGGCCCGGTAGTACGCGGTGAGCAGCGGTGCGTACAGGGTGCGCTGCGCCGCTCGGGCGAGTCGGCGCAGTCCGGTGGTCGTGGCGGCGTCGAGGGTGAAGCCCGCGGTGTGGAACGCCGGCCCGGCGCCGGAGCCCCCGCCGCCGGGCCGTCGCAGTGCGGGCGGCGTGTAGGGCGCGCGAAGTCGGGCGCGGTATGCGTCGGCCTCGGGGCCCTGCGGGCGCGGTCGTACGGCGGACTCGGTGACGTGGTCGCGGAAGGTGCTGTGGACGGGCGGCAGGCCGTGCGGCAGATCGCGCAGGAGGCGGTCGTACGCGGTGAGCAGCTCCCTGGTGAGGAGGGCGGCGCTGTAGCCGTCCCCTATGAGGTGATGGGCGTGCACGACCAGGACGTGCTCCGTCGGCGCCAAGGTGAACAGCCGCAGCCGGAGCAACGGCCAGGCCCAGGGCTCCAGTCGGCGCCGCGCCTCCTCGGCGATCCGCTGCTCCAGCAGGTCGGGGTGCGCGAGCGTCTGCGTCTCCACGGGCAGCCGCAGCGACTCCGGCAGCTCCTGCTGCACGGGCGGACGGGCACCGGTGGGGAAGGTGGTGCGGAGCATCGGGTGACGGACCGTCAGAATGTCCACGGCGCGCTGGAGGACGTCATGGCGCAGCGGCCCGCTCAGCCGGAACCGGGCGAGCCAGCCGGTGTCGGACTCGGGCGTGAGAGTGTCGGCGAGGAGGAAGCCCCGCTGGGAGGGCGTGAGGGGGTAGGGGCCCACGGGCTGCCGCACGGTGTCGGTGTCGGTGTCGGTGTCGGTGTCGCCGGCAGGTTCGGGCAAGGGGTGGTCCGGGGCCGGCTGTTGGGCGGCGGTGTCGAGGGCCGCGGCGAGGGCGCCGAGCGTGCGGTGGGTGTAGACCGTGGTCGGCCGTGGGACCGCGGGGAGTTCCTCGCGCAGGCGGGCGAAGAGCTCCAGCACCAGGATGGAGTCGCCACCGAGCTCGAAGAAGTCGTCGTCACGGGAGACATCGGGAACGTCCAGCAGGGCCGACCAGATGCGCGCCACGGTGTGCTCGGTCCGGGTCCTTTCCCTTTCCGCTTCCCCTTCCGTTTCGGTCTCCGCCTCCGCCTCCGCCTCCGCCTTCGTCGCCGGCCCCGTCCCGCTGGCCAGCCGGGTGCGGTCGATCTTTCCGGTGCCGGTCAGGGGCATCGCCGGGAGCGTGCGGACGCGTCCGGGCAGCATGTACGGCGGCAGTACGCGGGAAAGGAAGGCGCGTACTTCGCGCGTGTCCGGCTCGGCTGCACCGGGCCGGGGCTCGACGTACGCCACGAGTCGTCCGTCGACGAGCAGTACGGCGGCACGGGCGATGTCCGGGTGGGTGAGCAGCGCGGCCTCGACCTCGCCGAGCTCCACTCGGTGGCCGCGGACCTTGACCTGGTCGTCGAGGCGGCCGAGGAACTCCAGCACGCCGTCCGCGGTTTGCCGGACCCGGTCGCCGCTGCGGTACCAGCGGCGGCCGTCGCGTTCCACGAAGGCAGCCGCGGTGAGCTGCGGGTCGCCCAGGTAGCCCGGGGTCAGTCCGGTTCCGGCGATGTGCAGTTCACCGGCCTCGCCGGGAGCGCAGGGGCGGCCGTCCTCGGTGATGACGGCCAGTTCGGTGCCGGCCACGGGGCGGCCGATGGGCAGCTGCCGTATGTCGTCGGCGGGCCGGGTGTCGATGATGTGGCAGGTGGCGTTGATGGTGGCCTCGGTGGGCCCGTACAGGTTAGAGATCCTGTGCTCCGCTCCCCCGCGCGCGTCGACCAGGTCGAACCACCGGCGTACGTGCGCGGCGGGCAGCGCCTCGCCGCCGACGTGCACCCAGCGCAGGGCCGACAGGTCCGGGGGTGTGCCGTCCTGCCTGGCCCGGTTCTCCGCGGCGGTCAGCAGCCGCTCCCACAGCGTGGGCACCGAACTCCACACCGTCATCCGGTCGTTGACGAGCCGGTCGAGGAGTGCCTCGGGGTCCCGGAGGAGGTCGGAGGTGAGGGTGTGGACGGTGGCGCCGGCCAGGAGCGGTGCCAGCAACTGGCGTACGGAGGCGTCGAAGCAGACGGACGCGGTCTGCACGAGCTGGTCCCGGGGGCCGTATCCGAAGGTGGCCAGCGACCAGTCGAGGTAGTTGAGCATGGACCGGTGGGTGATCGGGACGGCCTTGGGGCGGCCCGTGGAACCCGACGTGAAGATGACGTAGGCGATGGCGTCAGGGTCCGGGGCGGGAACCGGCGGTGCGGTCGGTGGCGGCGAGGCCGGTGTCCCGTCGTCGGTGGTGACCGGGGTGACGCCGTCCAGCAGGGCGACGGTGTCGCGTGTCGCGGCATGGCAGACCACCGCGGTGACGCCGGTGCGGCTCACCTGGTCCCGGAGCCGGGCCACGGGATGGGTCGCGTCCAGCGGGACCCAGCCCGCGCCGGCCCTGAGGATGCCGACCACGCCCGCGACGGTGTCCGCGCCGCGTTCGGTGAGCAGGCCGACCAGGTCGCCGGGGCGGACGCCGTGTGCTCGAAGCCGGGTCGCCAGGGCGGCGGAGGCGGTGTCGAGTTCGGCGTAGGTGAGCGTGCCGTGGCCGGTGTTCACCGCGACCGCCGACGGTGTCGCCCGGAACCGGGCACTCAGGCGGTCGACGATCCCCTCGCCGTTGCCGGGCGCCTGCGCGGGGGCGGTGGGCTGCTCGGCGGCGGCCCGCAGTTCCCGCACATACTCCCCCGCGAGGCGCTCCACCGTCTCGGGGCGGAAGAGTTGCGCGGGGTGGTTCCAGGAGAAGTGCAGGGCCTCGTCCGACTCCCAGCACAGCAGTCCCAGCCTGGTCGCCGCGGTGGCGGTGGCCGCCGCGGTCGGCGTCACGGTGACCGGCCAGTCGCGGCCGTGGCTCACGGGGAAGCGGGCGAAGCTGAAACCGGCCGGGGCGACCGTGCGGGGAGCGGGGCCGGTGGCGGGCAGCAGCGCGGCGATGTCGGGGCTGGTGAGCGTCGCGTGGGACTCCGCCTCGCGCCAGATGTCGCGCAGCCGGCGGGCCAGTGCGGTCACGGGCTCGTCGGGGTCGACGGTGACGAACACGGGCAGGGTGTCGGCGAGCGGCCCCACGAGGCGGTCGATGCCGGGCAGCGGCGTTTCACGGCGGGCGCGCGCCACGTTCACGGCGACGGCCCGCTGTCCGCCCCAACGGGCCAGGCAGCGGCCGTACACCGCGAGGAGCAGATGGAAGAGGGAGACCTCGTGCCGGGCAGCCACCTCACGCAGCGCGGCCGTGAGCGAGTCGTCGACAGTCGACTGGTGGTGGGTGAGCGGCGGCGCCGGGACTGCTTGCGGGTCGCCGTCGTACGGCAGTGCCGGGGCCGTGCCCGCCGAGGTGTGCTCGGCGATGCGGGCACGCCAGTACTGCTGGTCCCGGGTGAAGGCCGCGGACTCGCGGTCGATGGTGACGTGGGCCGCATAGTCGGCGAACTCGGCCCGGGGGGAAGGAAGTTCGAGGGGGCGACGGCCCTGGGCGAGCGTGGTGTAGATCGACCAGAGTTCCTCGCACAGGACCTTCAGACTGAAACCGTCCGCCGCGCTGTGGTGGATGACGAGGAGCAGGTGAGCGAGGTGTGCGTCGTCGCCGCGGGGACGGATGAGGAGGGCGCGCGCCGGGTCTTGTGCGGTCAGGTCGAAGGGGCGGTTGTACAGCCGCTGTTCGAGGTCGGGCAGGGGCGGCGTGGCGGTGTCGTCGCCCTGCTCGTGCACCTCGTACCAGCGGGGAGCGCGGTCAGTGGGCTCGACGGGCGCGGTGTACTGCCGCGGGGGTGTGCCGTGCGCGGTGATCCGCAGGCGCAGCATGGGGTGGCGGGCCGCGAGGTGGGCCAGGGCCTGGCCGAGGAGGTCGGGGTCGAGGGGGCCGCGGACGGTCTGGCGTATGTAGCCGTAGGCGGCGACGCCTTCGTAGAGCGCCTCGGTGGTGAGGAAGGCGCGCTGGAGCGGGGTGAGGGGGCGCGGGGTGTCGTCCTGGGCGCGGTGCACGGGGGCCGGCGCGGGCGGAGCGGACTGTGGCGGCTGTGCGCCGAGGTGGGCGCTCAGTTCGCCGACCGTCCGGTACTCGAAGAGCAGGGTGGCGGGCAGCGGTTGCCCGAGTTCCGTCTCCAGGCGACGCGCGAGGTCGACGGCGGTGAGCGAGTCCAGGCCGAGGCTGAGGAACTGCTCGTCGACGCCGATGTCCTCGGGCGCGCGGCGCAAAGCGTCGGCCAGCAGACGGCGTATCAGATCGGCGATGCGGGCAGGGTCGGTCACGGCGCCTGCGCCGCCGAACGAGGCAGGCGTCGCGGGGGCAGGGAGGGGCGCGGAGGTGACGCTACGGCGCACCGTGTCCACGGCGTCGCGGGTTCCACCCACAGGTGCGGCGATGTGGCCCCCCGCATGCGCGCCCGGGTGCCCCTGGGTCCGCGCAGGCGTCCCCGCAGGCGTCCCCGAAGGGGCCACCAGCATGTGCGCGGCATCCGTGGCGACGGCCGTTCGCAGTGCCGTGATCGCGTCCCGCGTGGTCATAGGGCTCAGGCCGCGGGCACGCAACCGTGCCTCGACCGGTGACCCGGCGGCCAGCCCCGCGTCGGCGACGGGACCGAACCCGATCGACTTCCAGGACCGGCCCGCGGCGCGCTCGGCGGCGGCGAAGGCGTCCAGGAAGGCGTTGGCGGCCGCGTAGTCGCCGAGTGCGCCCGCGAGACCGGGCTGGACCGAGGAGACGGAGGAGAAGGCGATGCGTACGGCCGGTTCCTGGCCGTGTCGGCGCAGCGCCTCGGCGAGCAGGACCGTGCCGCGCACCTTCGCGGCCAGCGACTGCTCGATCTCCGCGTCGGTCTTGGCGCGCAGCGTGCCGGGCCGGACCGTACCGGCGGCGTGGAAGATCCCGTCCAGCGGGGGCAGCGCCGCGAACAGCGCTTCGACCGCGGCTTCGTCGGACACGTCGGCCGCGTGGTACCTGGCCCGGGCCCCGTGGGCACGCAGATCGGCGAGCAGCGCGTCGGGCGCCGTATCGGAGCGGCCGGTCAGGATCAGCTCACCCGCGCCTCGGCCCGCCAGATCACGCGCGAGCGCCGAGCCGAGCCCTCCGGCTCCGCCGGTGATCAAGTAGGTGCCGTCCCGCGGCAGTTCCGCGAGCGCGGCACAGGCGTCGGCCACGTCGGCGGGCGTACGGCCGAGCCTGCGCCCGCAGCGCCACGCGACGGACCTCTCGGCGCCGGGCTCGTGGGCCGAGTACAACTCCCGTTCCAGGGCCTCGGCTCGGGCGGCGAGCGGGTCGCCCGAGGACAGGTCGACGCCGCGGGCGGCCAGGCCCGGGTGCTCCTGCGGGAGTGCCAGTGCGAAGCCGTGCAGGACGGCCTGCGCCGGGCTCGCCTGCTGCGCCGAGGTGCCGGTGGCGTACGCGTCCTCGGTGACCACCAACAGGCGGGAGCAGTCGGCGCCGAGCACGTCGAGGACCTGGCGCAGAGAGGTGACGGCGGCCTTCGTCGTGGCGTCCGTGACGTCCAGGGCCTGCGGGCTGCCGTCTCCTTCGGCCCGTTCCCCGCCCAGCCACACCACGGTGTCCGCAGGCGTCGCGAACTGCCCGTGGGCGGCGTCGTCCCCCAGTACCGTCACCCCACGGCCGACGAGCCGCTCGGCAAGCGCCCGGCCGAGCGCGCGATCGCCGCCCACCAGCCGTACCACGCGGGGCCCTTCGGCGGGCGTGAGCGGTGCGTCCCGCCAGTCGAGACGCCGCACCATTGACGCCGCGCCGGGCCGGCGCGGCCAGTGACGCGTGCGCTGGAAGGGATACGTCGGTACCAGCACCCTCGGTCTCGCGGCAGCCGCAGCGGCCCGATCCACGGCCGCCGGATCCTGGGCTGCCCGATCCACAGCCCTACGATCCAGAGCCGTCCGATCCACAGCCCTACGATCCAGAGCCGTCCAATCCACAGCCCTACGATCCAGAGCCGTCCGGTCCAGAGCCGTCCGGTCCACTGCCGCGCCGCGTGCCCACAGCCGCCCCGCCGTCTCCAGCAGCGCCCGTGCCCCGCTCTCGTCCGCGTCCCCGTCACGCCCTGCCGTCGCAGCCCCCGTCGACAGCACCGCGACGTCCCGCGCGCCGGCGACCGCTCGGACCGCCCCGCCCAGGGTGTTGCCCGGGCCGAGTTCGAGGAACGTGTCGTAGCCCTCGTCGAGCAGCCGTTCCACGGCCGCCCCGAACCGCACGGGCCGGACGGCGTGCTCCAGCCAGTAGGCGGGCGTGAGGCCGGGCCGCCACTGACCGGTGACCGTGCTCAGCATCGGTACGGCTCCCGGCCGCACGTTCAGCGTCTTCGCGGCGTCCCGCAGCGGTTCGAGGACCGGCTCCAGCAGCGGCGAGTGGAAGGCATGGGAGACGCTCAGTCGGCGCGTGGCCACACCGCGCCTCGACAGCTCCGCGAGGGCACGCTCGACGGCGTCCTCGGCACCCGAGATCACCACCTGACCGGGCCCGTTGACGGCGGCGATGCTCACCGAGCCGGCGAACTCGGCGACGGTGTCCTCGTCCCCGCGGACCGCGGCCATGGCTCCGGGCCGGGCCAGGTCACCCACCGAACGACCCCGCTCCGCGGCGAACCCGACCGCCTCGGCCAGGCTCAACGACCCGGCGACACAGGCCGCCGCGATCTCGCCCACGCTGTGCCCGGCGACCGCGTCGGCGCTCACGCCCCACCGCGCCAACTGCTGTGCCAGGCCCACGCCGAAGGCGACGAGCAGCGGCTGCGCCACCTCCGTCCGGGCCAACTCCCGCGGATCCACCCGGGGATCGAGGCACCAGTCGGCGAGCGAGCGCCCGAGCACCGGCCCGGTCAGCGAGGACGCCTCTTCCAGGACCTCCCGGAACGCCGGTGCCGACCGGTACAGGGCGCGGCCCTGGCCGGGCCGCTGGGCGCCCTGGCCGGGCAACAGGAACACCGTCCGTGGACGCGACCCGGTGACCGTGAAGTCCGCCGCGCGGGCGGCGTGGAGGCGGTCCGCGAGGTCACCGTCCGCGACCACGGCAAGCCGGTGAGCGCCGTCGTCGCGGGCGGTGTTGACGGCGGCGCAGACGTCCGCCTCCCGCAGGTCCGGATGCCTGCGCAGATGCGCGGCCAGGTCGGCAGCGGCCGCGCGCAGGGCGTCGGCGCTGTGAGCGGACAGCGTGAGCAGGTGCGGGCCGTCGGCGGTGGGCGTCGGGGTGGTGGTCCGCGCCGGTGCCTCCTCCAGGACGGCGTGGGCGTTGGTGCCGCCGAATCCGAACGCGTTGACGCCCGCGACCAGGGGCCCGGGAGCCCGCCATTCCCGCTGCTCGGTGACGAGTTGGAAACCGGGGGCGACGCGTTCCAGGTAGGACGCGGTCGGGGCGGTGTGCGGGGTGGGCGGTATCTGCCGGTGCTGGAGCGCCAGGACCGTCTTGACCAGGGCCGGCATGCCGGCGGCGTTGAGCAGGTGCCCGATGTTCGCCTTGACGGAGCCGAGCAGGCGCGGCTGCCCGTCGGTGCGGGGCGCGAAGGCGTGCCCGAGCGACTGGGCCTCGACGGGGTCGCCGACCGGAGTGCCGGTTCCGTGGGCCTCGACGTACGTCACCGCGTCGGGGTCGATGCCGCACTCGTCGTACGCCCGGGTGATGACCTCGCGTTGGGTGCGCGGGTTGGGGGCGAGCAGGCTGAGCGAGCGGCCGTCGTTGTTGACGGCCGTCCCCCGGACCAGGGCGAGGACCGGATCGCCGCCGCGCCGCGCGTCGTCCAGGCGGGCGAGGACGAGGGCCGCTCCGCCCTCGCCGGGCACGATCCCGTCGGCGGCGGCGCCGAAGGGCCGGCTGCCACCCGTCGGGGACAGTGCGCCCGCGCGGGCGAGCAGGCGGTGGCCGGTCGGGGTGAGGGCGAGCTGGACGCCGCCGACGACAGCGACGTCGCACTCGCCGCTCTGGAGGCTGCGCCGGGCCAGGTGGAGCGCCACGAGCGCCGACGAGCAGGCCGTGTCCACGGCCAGGGCGGGGCCGTCGAGGTCGAGTACCTGGGAGAGGCGGGCGGCGATCAGGTTGGGCAGGTTGCCGGTGAGGGCGCCGGGATGGGCGGTGAGGTCGCCGTCGGCGGCCGCGGCGAGGATCTCGCGGTATCCGCTGTCGCCGACGGCGGCGAAGACGCCGATCCGGCGGCCGCCCCGGCGTGGCCCCGCGTATCCGGCACGCTCCAGGGCCTCGTGGGCGAGCTCCAGGAAGATCCGCGCCTGCGGGTCGGTGGCGTCGGCCTCCTCGTCGTCCATGCCGAAGCAGCCGGCGTCGAAGTCCGCGGGGGCGGGGAGGAAGGACCCGCGAAGGCCCGGGTCGCCCGGCGCGCTCTCCCACCGGTCGTCGGGTACGGCCGTCACCGTGTCGCGGCCGGAGACCAGCAACTCCCAGAAGGCTTCCGGCGTTTGTGCTCCGGGGAAGCGGCAGGCCATCCCGAGCACGGCGACCGGCCCGTTCCCCGCGCTCTCGCTCGGCGCCGTCCCGACGCGCCTCGCCGCGAGCGCCGCGCCTGACGCACCGTCAATATCGGTGAGCAGGGCCAGCACATGGTCGGCCAATGCGGCCACGGAGTCGCGGTCACGCAGCGCGCGGGGCTCCACGGTGACCGAGAAGCTGTCCTCGATCCGGGCGAGCACCGCCATCGCCTTGAGCGAGGACCCTCCGAGGGCGAAGAAGCGGGCGTCCCGGTCGATGTGGGCGTCAGAGAGGTCGAGTGCCTGTGCCCAGATCTCCCTGATCGTGTCCTCGACGTCGCGCCGCGAGTGCGGCTCGGACGGCTGGGCAGGCCGGTCGGCGCTCTGCGGGCCGCGCTCCGCCCTCCCGGTGATCGAGCCCTCGGCGCACATCCGGGTGGTCGAAGCCTCGGCCCGCGCCGCCGCCAACCGCTCCTCGATCGCCGCGTAGGCGCCCGCCTCGAACCGGTCGCGCATCAGCGCGCGCCGCAGCTTTCCGCTGGTCGTGCGGGCAAACGCGCCGGGTGGCAGAGGCAGCACCCGTACGTCGTCGTGGCCCAGCGCCTGGCGGACCCGCGCCGCCGCCGCGTCCAGCACCGGAAGTGCCGTGGCCAGGGCCGGCCGTGCCCACTGTACGAACACCACGACCCGGTCACCGCCGGTGTCGGGGTCGGGGGACCCGATCGCCGCCACCGTTCCCTCCGGCAGCCCCGCAGTGGTGGCGGCGGTCTCCTCCAGGTCGGACGCGTGGAAGGTGCGGCCGCCGGCGAAGACGACGTCCTTGTGCCGGCCGGTGACGCAGAGTCGGCCGTGGTCGAGGAACCCGAGGTCGCCGGTGCGCAGCCAGCCGTCGGCGAACGCGGCCGCGCTCGCCTCGGGAGTGCGGTGATAACCGCGTGCCACCTGAGGACCGCGTACCTCGACGTGACCGACCCGCCGTTCGCCGAGCGGCTTGCCGGAATCATCGGTGACCCGGACCTCGCAGTCCGGGACGGGACGGCCCACGTCCATGAACTCGACGGCATCGGGGCCGGGCTGCACGGGGACGGCCCTCCCCCGGCTGAGCGCGCGGCGGTCCAGTGCCGCAGGAGCGGCGACCTCCCCGAGCGGGGGCACGGTCACGGCGAGCGTGGCCTCGGCCAGTCCGTACACGGGAAGCATGGCCGTGGCGTGCAGCCCTGCCGTGCCGGCCCTGGCGGTGAACTCCCGCCACACGCGCGGTGCGATCGGCTCGGCGCCCACGAGCATCAGGCGTACGGAGGTCAGGTCCAGCCGGGCCCAGACGTCGTCCGGCACGCGCCGCACGGCGAGCGCCAGCGCGAAGTTCGCAGCCGACAGCAGGGTCGCCCCGTGCCGCGCCACCGCCTCCAGCCACAGCGCCGGGCGCTTGGCGAAGGTCAGCGGTTCGAGTCGTATCTGCTTCAGGCCCGCGGCCATGGGGAGGAGATGGGTGCCGATCAGACCCATGTCGTGGAAGTACGGCATCCAGGTGGCCACGGCGTCGTCGGACGTGACCGCGGTGGCGGTGCGGATCTGGCGGAGGTTGGCGAGGACCGCCTCGTGGGTGAGTTCCACACCCTTGGGGGCGCCGGTGCTACCGGAGGAGAACTGGAGGAACGCGAGGTCGTGCGGGGCCCGGGAAGGCAGCTCGGGCAGCGGCCGGCCCGCACGCAACTCGCCTAGCCGCAGGGCGCGCACCGGTGCCGGGAACTCGGCGAGCAGGTCCTCGGTCGCGTCGTCCACGAGAACGGCGGGCCTGCCGAGGAATTCCCACACCGGTCCTGCCCGCCGCGCCTCCGGGGCCAGCGGCACGGGTACGAGTCCCGCCGCCAGCGCTCCCCAGAACATCGGCTGGAAGTCCTCGCCCGGGCCCGCGAGGAGCGGGACGGGGGTGCCGGGCGCCAGTCCCGCCGCGTGCAGGCCGCCCGCCACGCGCAGCGCGTCGTCGCGCAGCTCCGCGAAGGTCACGGTGTGCTCGCCGCCGTCGCCGCGGACATGGACGACGACCTGCCCGGGCGCGTCCTCGGCCGCGTGCAGCAGGACGTCGAGGAGTGTGGCGGCGGTCCGGGGCCCGGGAGTCGGCATGTGCTTCCTTCCACGTCGCACGGGGGCGGGGGCCCGCGGGCGCGCCCTGCCGGCGTCGGGAACCCGGCAGGAGCGTTGTCGATCATTCACCTGTACGACGAGCAGTCTCGCCGAACGGTTCACCGGCGAGGCGATCGACCGCCCACGTGAGAGGTCGTCCGCCACCTCCGCCGAGCGCCCGCCTCACGCCCTGGCGGGGTCAGTCGGCGTCGGGTTCAGCATCTGTCGCGCCGATCCGAAGGCACGGCATTGCTCCTGATCGGTGTCGTGGTTCATCCGATGAGGCGAGAACCTGCGAAAGGGTCACCGGTCGGCGGGCGGCCGCCTTCTAGGGTGCGGGGGTGATCACCCCCGCGTCTTCCGCCCCGAAGCAGCCCTCTGCCCCGACACCGCAGTCACTTCCTGGCACGCGGCACTTCGGCGATGCGCACCCGTCGGCCGGTGCCGAGAGCTGGTATCTGACCGGACACCTGCGCGACGAGGACGGCGGCGCCCACACCTGGGCGGTCGGCCTGCTGCGCCAACGGGACCCGCAGGATCCGGCCTCCGAGCCCGGCTACCGCCTGTACGTCCTGCACCGTGGTCCGGGAGGCATGTCCTACGGCACCTGGATCACCCCCACAGCGCTACGGGCGTTGCACGACACGATCAGCTCCGACGAGGGGCTGGATCCGCGGGTCCGCAGGGCGCTGGCCGAGGCCCTGGCGCAGGGCCCGCTGCTTCCCGACCGGCTGTTGCGGGAGCCGGTGACCGAGTCGGCCGACGGACTGGACCTCCGCGTGGGCGATGTCGCGAGTCTGCGTCGCGAGGACGACGGGCGGTTCCGCCTGGTCTTTCGTCAGGCGGCACACTTCGAGCTGCTTCTGACCCCGGTCAAACCGGCCGCCGCGGAGGCCGAATCCGAGGGCGACGGCGCCGGTGACACGGCCGGGTTCGCGTCGCTGTTCCTGCCTCGGCTGGACGTGCGGGGCACCTTGCGCATCGGCGAGGGAGCGTCGAAGGGGGTGACGGGCCAGGCCTGGTTCCAGCACGGTCGGCAGGCGGGGCACGGCCCGGACCCACAGGCGACGGGCCCGGCGGGGCACACCTGGACGTGGACGGGCCTGCATCTCGACAACGGCTGGGAGATCAGCGCCACCGCGCACGCCCCCGAACCCGCGGACACCACCTCGGCGGTGCTCGCCCGCGCGACCGCGGTCGACCCGGACGGCGTCGTCAGTCATCACGACATGTCCTGGGAGCCCCTGCGGCACTGGACCTCGCTGGCCACGCTCAACACCTACCCGACCGCGCTGCGGCTGAGTGTCCCGGCCCTCGACCTGCATCTGGACGTCACCGCTGCGCACTCCCCGCACGAGGTCCGCACGTTCATCGTGGGACGGGCCTTCTGGGAGAGCCCGGCCACCGCGCGCGGCACCATGAACGGACTGCCCACCACGGCGACGGCCGTACTGCGCACCCTCCCGAACAACACCATCGACGACATCGAGGGCTACATGCGCCGGGGGCACGGCATCGCCCGCGACGAAGCCGCCGCCGTCTATCCGGACACCGCGGCGGACATCGCCGGCGTCGACCGCCTCGCGGGCACGCACGCCGGAACACGGCTCGACGCCACCGCCCACACCCGGCTCCACCAGGCCCTCGCCGCGCCGGTCCTGCACCTGCTGAACAAGCCCGGACGCTCCTGGCGCGCGTACGTCGCGGGAAGTGTCCTGTGCCTGCTGGACACCGACCCCGAGCCCTACCGCCCGCTGACCGCGGCCACCGAGATCCTCCACACCTCGGCCCTGGTCATCGACGACATCCAGGACGGCTCGACCACCCGGCGCGGGCTGCCGAGCGTCCACGAAGTCTTCGGCACGGCGGCCGCGATCACCGCCGGGACGCTCGGCTACTACACCTTCGACCCCCTCCTCCAGCGCGTTCCCCAGGCCGACGCGTCCACCATGCTGCGCGTCTACCAGCTGTATCTGCGGGCGATGCGGGCCGCGCACGCCGGGCAGGCCCTCGACCTCGCCGGCCACCACTCCACCTTCGACGAGGCCGTCGAGACCGGCGACCCCACGGCCCTGCTGGAGCAGATCCGCACCACCCACCGCCTCAAGACCGGCATGCTCGTGCGCAGCACCGCCGAGGTCGCCGCCATCCTCGGCGGCGCGGACGAGGCCCAACTCGCCGCGATCTGCGACTACTTCGAGAACGTCGGCCTCGCCTACCAGATCAGCGACGACGCCGCCGACCTGTACGGCATGGCCACGCCCGCCGCGTACCGGCAGGGCGTCGTCGTCCGTACGCCCGCCCTGGACCTGATCAACGGAACCGTCACCTATCCGGTGGCCCAGGCCATCGGACTCCTCGACGCGCACGACCGCCGCCGACTGCACAGGGCCGTGCACGTCCGCTCCGAGGCCGATGTCGCGGACGCCGCCGAGCTGTTGATGTCCTGCGGGGCTCTCACGGCGTGCCTGGCGGAGGCCCGGGACCTGGTCGACCGGACCTGGGAGACCCTCGATCCGCTGCTTCCCCACACACCCCACAAGGCGATGGCACGCGCCCTCGGCTGGTACGCGGCCCAGCGGGGTCCCGAGAACGACCACGTCCCGGCCTAGCCGGAGCACCGCTGGCCGGAGCACCGCTCCAGATACCCCGCCACCGGCCCCAGGGTGAGCAGCCCGCTGCCCGCGCCCGCCAGTTCGTGCGCCGCCGGGACGAGGGCGGCATGGGAGCGGGCCATGATCCGCCGGTCACCGAGGGCCACGGCCGCCCGGGCGGTGAGACACCACAGGGCCTCCTGGAGGAGGTCTCGGGGTGGCTCGGGCGTCGCGTGCAGGGCGTCGGCGGCCTCGGCGCGGCGGCCCTGGCCGAGAAGGAGCAGGGGGTGCGCCCAGGGGGCGTAGGGGCCCCAGTCCGTGTCGTCGTCGAAGTCGAGCGGCAGGTCGTGCCGTACGCGCAGGCACAGCAGCGCGAGCGGGAGCAGGCCGTGGGCCAGGCCCGGCATTCCCGCGCCGTTCAGCAGGGCGGCCGCGCCCCGGTAGGCCGCCTCCACCTCGGCCACCGGTGCCCGGCCGGTGGCATCCCGTCGCAGTGCGGCGTACCAGCCGGTGAACACGCCCACGAGGGGCCGTTCGTGACGGGCGGCCAGGGCGTCGGCGGCGGCCGCATGGTGGTCGGCCGTGGTGAAGTCCCCGAGGGCGCTGCGGGCCTGGAGGCGGACCAGGTGGCCGAGGATCTCGAACGTGGACAGGCCGTGCCGGGCGCTGAGCGCGACCAGTTCGGCGCCGATCTCGTCACGGCGGGGCGCCAGGCCGGTGCGCTCGAAGCACTGCATGAAGGCCGCGTTGAGGGCGAACGCCAGCAGGGCCGGGTCGTCCAGGCGGCGGGCGATGTCCTCGGCCTGGCGTGCTGCCTGCGGGCCACGGGCGAGCCGGGTGCCGCGTGATTCCATGGCGATCGTGGCGAGCAGCCGGGCCGTGTCCGCCTCGTGGGCCACGGGGGTGGCGCCGGGCGAGGGCGCGGACCCGGCACAGGCAAGGGCGGTGAGGGTGCGCTCGGCGGCGGCCACCACGCGTGCCGCCTGTTGCGGGTCGTCGAGGCGGGTCCAGATCGCCGGCACGTCGTAGGCGCCGATGACCCGGGCGGTCAGTTCGGGGTCGCCGAGTTCCTCCGCGGCGGCGACGGCGGCGACCCGGTGCTCGCGGGCGGCCGGCAGTCCGCTGCCGCCGGTCAGGGCGAGGTTGCGCAGCAGGCCGGTCGTGGACTCCAGGCGGGCGCGGGCGTCGGGGGCGACGGCGCGGTCGTAGGCGGCGGCGACCTGCTCCCAGACCCGGCCGGCCGGGTTGGCCGACGCCGGGGCGAGGTGGCCGGCCTGCCGGAGGATGTCCTCCTCCAGGGAGCGCAGGCCGGGGCCGGGGTCGATGCCGAGCTGGTCGGCGAGCAGCGCCCGGGCCGCGCGCAGCACCTCCAGCGCGTCGGCCTGGCGGCCCGTGCGGTACAGGGCGAGGGCGAGAAGGCGCCAGGCGTTCTCACGCCAGGGGTGCTCGGCCGCGTGCGCCCGAAGGTCCGCGGCGGCCCGGTCGGCATCGCCGAGGGACATCAGCGCCTCGGCACGCAGTTCCACGGCGTGCAGCCGCAGTTCGGCCAGGCGGCGGCTGTCGGCGCGGGCCCACCCCTGGTCCGCGAACTCCGCGTAGGCGGGGCCGCGCCACCAGCCGAGCGCCTCGTCGAGCCGTACGGTCGTCTCCTTGGGCGACAGCGCCGCGGCGCCGGCGACCGCCCCCTCGAACCGCCAGGCGTCGACCGCGTCCGCCGGGGCGCGCAGGGCGTAGCCCGGGCCTTCGGTGACCAGCAGCCGGGCCGGGGTCCGGGGCGGGCGGTCGGGTTCGAGGGCGCGGCGCAGGGCGGCGACGAAGGTACGCAGGGCGCCGACGGGGTCGGCGGGCGGGGCGGTCCAGAGGTCGTCGACGAGGCGGGAGACGGGTACGACACGGCCCCGGGCGACGATCAGCCGGGCCAGGACCGAGCGGTGCCGCGGACCCTTCAGCGCGATCGTGTGCCCGTCCGGGTCCCAGGCGGTCACCGGCCCGAGCACACCGAGGCCAGGACTCACGTCCGCCACCGCCCTCCTCCCACGCGCTCGTCGATCACCGACGGAACGGGTGATCCGCGGTGGTTCCACGATAAATCGCCGCGGGTTTCGGCGACGACGTCGGCCGTGCGGTGAACCCCCTGCACCTCGGCCCGCGTCCCCCCAGGTGACCACGGCACTCACAGAAGTCACGACACGCACAGAAGTAGGGACCATGAGCGACAAGGACGTTGAGCGCAACGACGAGCGGCACGACGGCCCGGAGCCCTGGTGGGCCGGCCTGGGTACCCGAGGGGCCCTGACGTTGGTCGTCCTCGGCGTCGCGGCGGCGGCGTGGGCCGTTCTCGCTCCGGCCCTGGGGCTCGGGTGGCTGCCCCTGACTCCGGAGAACCTGACGACCGGCTTCTACCAGGCCGGCAAGATCGTCGCCATCGGAGTGGTGATCCTGGTGGGCACCGTGCTGACCCGCCGAAGCAACCGGGCCACGGCCACCGAGGCGGCGGCCGGGCCGGAACGGGACTGACGGCAGCGGGCGTGCACGCACGGCGCGCGGCTGCTCATTCGTTGCTCATCGGCGCCGGGGAGGATCGAGGAACAAGATCCCCCAGCAGGAACCGGAAAGGAGCGGAGCCACCGTGTCCCCTGTGATCCCCGGCTTCGAACATCATCGCGTCCCGGTCGCCGACGGAGTGTCCCTGCACACGGCCGTGGGCGGCACGGGCACGCCCGTCGTGCTGCTGCACGGCTTCCCGCAGACCCACCTGATGTGGCGCCATGTGGCCGTCGATCTCGCCGCCGACCACACGGTCATCTGCCCGGACCTGCGCGGTTACGGCGCCAGCGACAAGCCGGCGGAGACCGACGGCACCGTCTACGCCAAGCGGACCATGGCCGCGGACATCGTGGCCCTGGCCCGCGAACTCGGGCACGAGCGCTTCGCCCTGGCCGGGCACGACCGTGGCGCTCTGGTGGCCTTCCGGGCCGCGCTCGACCATCCCGACTCGGTGACCCGTCTGGCGTGTCTCGACGTCCTGCCGACCCTGGACATGTGGGACGTGATGCAGGGCGTCACGGCCGCCGTGGGCTTCCACCTGTACCTGATGGCCCAGCCGCCCGGCCTGCCCGAGCGCATGATCGGCGCCGCCCCGGACGATTTCTTCGGCCACTTCCTCGACATCTGGACGGCCGACCGGCGAGCCGTCCCGGACGACGTGCGCGCCGCCTATCTGACGGCCTGCCGCGAGGCGGTGCCCTCGATCGTCGCGGACTACCGGGCCTCCGCCGGCGTCGACATCGAGCACGACCGGGCCGACCGGGACGCGGGGAGCACGCTGCGAATGCCGGTCAGTGTGCTCCAGCAGGACTGGGGCGCCGCTCTCGGCTTCGACGCGGCCTCGCTGTGGCGGGCGTGGGCGCCCGATCTGCTGCACGCCATGGTCACCTGCGGCCACTTCATGGCCGAGGAGGCACCGGACGACATCGCGAAGGCGCTGCGGGACCTGCTCGCCCGCTGAACCGACGCGGGCGCGGCGGGCACCGGCGCCGCCGGTCCGACCCGACGGCTCGGCTACCAGCGCCCCACCTCGGTCCCGACGACCGGCTCCGAGGATCTCCCGTCCACTCCCACCGGTACGTCACCGGTGAGCATGACGCGGTGCATGGTCCGGGGGAAGTCGAGGTGGGCGTTGTCGCCGGGGGCGAGGTGGATGGTGGCCCGGTTGTCCCAGAAGGCCACGCTGCCGGGCTCCCAGCGGAAGCGGACCGTGTACTCGGGGCGCACCGCCTGCTCCAGCAGCATGTCGAGGACGGCCCGGCTCTCGGCCCGCGACAGGTCGGCGATCTGCTCGACGTAGTAGCCGTTGACGTAGAGCACCCGCTCCCCCGTCTCCGGATGCACGCGCACCAGCGGATGCAGCGAGGCGACCTGATGGTCCAGCAGATGACGGACGTACGCGTCGCCGCCGGGCCGGGGCTGATAGCCGACGCCGAGCCGGTGCTCGGCCCGCAGCCCTGCCACGAACTCCCGCACCGGGCCGGAGAGTCCGGCGTACGCGGCCGCCAGGTTGGACCAGGTCGTGTCGCCGCCGTACGGGGGTACGGTCTCGGCGCGCAGGATCGTCGCGGCGGGAGGGTCGATCCGAGCGCCGTGGTCGCAGTGCCAGCCGCGCAGCAGGGTGTGCCGGCGGCGGCGCAGCCACTCGTCGTGCTCCATGCCGAACCTGCCGCCCAGCTCCAGCCGGTCGGCGGTCGTCTCGATCTCGGGGAAGTCCGCCGGCGAGGCGCTCCCCCGCTTGCGCAGGACGACCGGTTCCCCGAACCGCCGTGCGAACGCCACATGCCCGGCGTGGTCCAGCCGCTGTCCCCGGAAGAACACGACCTTCCAGCGCAGCACCGCCGCCCGGATCGCGGCGACCACCGCGTCGTCCAGTCCCCCGGCCAGGTCGACGCCTGTGATCTCCGCCCCGATGTGCCCGGCGACGGGTTTCACGTCGATCCCCGCGACCCGCTCCGTCCCGCCCGCAGTGGCCCTGTCCGTCGTCATACGCGCTCCGAAGGTCGTCCACACCGGCTTCGGTCCGAGCCGGTCCCTGGAAGATCGTGGCAGCGTGCGCCGGCCATGGCGACAGGGCCTGGCGGTCGGATACGCCGCCGCCCGTGCCGTCCGGTTGATCGATCCTCACCCCATCCGTGACGCTGGGTGTACGGCACAGTCGAGGGAAGGTCCCACAGTGACCAGCATGGCGCTGCACACGCTCAACGACGGTACGACGATCCCCGGCATCGGTCTGGGTACGTGGCCGATGGACGACGACCAGGCGGAACGGGCGGTGGTGGACGCCCTGGAGCTGGGCTACCGCCTCGTCGACACCGCGACGAACTACCGCAACGAGACAGGGGTCGGCCGGGGCGTCGCCCGCGGCGTCGCCCCGCGCGAGGAGGTGGTGGTGACGACGAAGCTCCCGGGCCGGCACCACGGCTACGAGGAGACCCTCGCCTCCTTCGAGGAGTCACGGCGCCGCCTGGACCTCGACTACGTCGACCTGTATCTGATCCACTGGCCGCTCCCCGGGGTCGACAAGTACGTCGACTCCTGGCGGGCCATGATCAAGCTCCGCGAGGACGGTCTCGTCCGGTCGATCGGCGTCTCCAACTTCACGCCCGGGCACATCGAGCGGCTGGAGCGGGAGACGGGCGTCCTGCCGTCCGTCAACCAGATCGAGCTGCACCCGCTGTTCCCGCAGGACGAGCTGCGCGCCTTTCACGCAGGCAAGGGCATCGTGACCGAGAGCTGGAGCCCGCTGGGGCGCGGCACCGACCTCCTGGACGACCCCGCCGTCCAGGGCATCGCCGAGGCCCTGAAGGTGACGCCCGGCCAGGTCGTCCTGCGCTGGCACACCCAGCTGGGCGCCCTGCCCATCCCGAAGTCGGCGGACCGGGAGCGTCAGCGCGAGAACCTCGACATCTTCGGCTTCACCCTGGACGCCACGCAGATGGCCGCCGTCGCCGACCGGGCGCATCGCCGGCTCGGCGGGGACCCCGAGGTGCACGAGGAGTTCTGAGCGGCGAGGTCCGGTGAAATCAGCGGATGTTGTGGTTCCGGCCTCAACTACCGCTGCCTGCCTCTATGTTCACGGCGATTGCCACTCTCGCCTGAGGAGGCACCTGATATGCGCCCCGTGCTCCGCACCACCGTAGTCGGCGCCGTGGTCGCCGCCACCGTCCTCGTCGCCGGGCCCGCCCGGGCGACTCCGCCCGGGCCCGGCGTCACCGGCCGGATCATCAGTCAGAAGACCGTCGGCGACACCGACTACATCGTCAGGGAGGTCACGATTCCGCCGGGTCAGGCCACCGGCTGGCACTACCACGACGGGCCGCTGTACGCCTTCGCCCAGCAGGGCACCCTCAGCCACTACAACTCCACCTGCGCCTCGGACGGCGTCTATCCGAAGGGCAGTTTCATCAAGGAGCCGGCCGGGTCCGGCAATGTGCACATAGGCCGCAACGAGGGCGACACGCCGGTCATCCTCGATGTGCTGTACGTGCTGCCGCACGGCGCGCCGTTCTCCCGGGACGCGCCGAACCCGGGCTGCTCGTTCGAGTGATCACACCGGCGGCAGCGGCTGTTCCGCCCAGATCGTCTTGCCGCTGTCGGTCTGCCGGCTGCCCCAGCGCCGGGTGAGCTGGGCGACGAGCAGCAGCCCGCGTCCGCCCTCGTCGTAGGCGTGGGCCCGGCGCAGATGCGGCGAGGTCGAACTGCCGTCGGAGACCTCGCAGATGAGGGTGCGGTCACGGATCAGACGGAGCTGGATGGGCGGTGCGCCGTACCGGATGGCGTTGGTGACGAGCTCGCTGACGACGAGTTCGGTGACGAAGGCCGCCTCGTCCAGGCCCCATGCGGTCAGCTGTTCCGTGGCCGCCTGCCGGGTGGTCGCCACGTGCTCGGGGTCCGGGGCCACGTCCCAGGTAGCGATGCGGTCGGCGCCCAGGGCCCGGGTGCGGGCGAGCAGGAGGGCCACGTCGTCGCTGGGGTCCTCCGGCAGGACGGCCTTCAGCACTCCGTCGCACAGCGCGTCGAGGCTCTCGGCGGGCGCGGTCAGCGCGCGGCACAGTTCGGCGGTGGCGTGGTCGATGTCGCGGTCGCGGTCCTCGATGAGACCGTCCGTGTACAGGGCGACCAGGGCGCCCTCGGGAAGCTCCACCTCCATGGCCTCGAAGGGCAGCCCCCCGACGCCGAGGGGCGGCCCGGCGTTCATCCCGACGACCTGCGCGGTGCCGTCGGGCAGGACGACGGCGGGCGGCGGATGACCGGCGGCGGCCAGGCTGAGGCGGCGGGTGACGGGGTCGTAGACCGAGTACAGGCAGGTGGCGCCCAGTTCGGCGACCTCGGTGTCGTCACCGGCGAGGTGGGTGACGAGGTCGTCGAGGTGGGTGAGGAGTTCGTCGGGCGGCAGGTCCACGTCGGCGAGGGTGCGTACGGCCGTGCACAGGCGGCCCATGGTGGCCGACGACGGGATGCCGTGTCCGACGACGTCGCCGACGACGAGGGCGACCCGGCTGCCGGACAGCGGGATCACGTCGAACCAGTCGCCGCCGATGCCGGCCTGCGATCCGGAAGGCCGGTAGCGGTGGGCCACCTCGACGGCCGCCTGCCCGGACAGTCCCCGGGGCAGCAGGTTGTGCTGGAGGGCGAGCGCGGTGGTGCGTTCCCGGGCGAAGCGGCGGGCGTTGTCGATGCAGACGGCGGCCCGGCTGGCGAGTTCCTCGGCGAAGACGACGTCGTCGGGGCCGTAGTCGTCCGACTGTCTGATGCGCACGGCCACCGCGACGCCGAGCGTGGTGCCGCGGGCCCGCAGCGGCACCGCCATCATCGAGTGCGCGCCCACGCGGTGGCGCCGGCCGGCCGGGCCCCGGGCGTTGCGTTCCGCGATCCACCGCATGAACGCGGGCTCGCCCGCCTGGCTCTGGATCACCCGGCCCTCCAGGATCGCGCGGGCCGGCGGTGAGAAGGGCGGGTAGAGGTCCACCTCGCCCAGGTGGACGGCCGCCTCCGGGGTGCCCTCGGTGCCGGAGCCGTGGGCGACCCGGCGCAGGGCGATGTCGGTGCCGGTGAGTGCCGGGGGTTCCTCCGCGTCCAGGACCCAGTCGAACAGGTCCACGCTGGCGAAGTCGGCGAACCTGGGCACGACGATCCCGATCAGTTCCTCGGCGGTACGCACCACGTCCAGGGTCGTGCCGATGGCGGCGGCCGCCTGGTTCAGCAGGGCCAGCCGCTCGCGGGCCCAGTACTGGTCGGAGCTGTCGAACGCGGCGAGCGCGGTGCCCACGACGTCGCCGGAGGCGTCCCGCACCGGCCACATCTCGATGCTCCAGGCGTGCTCGCGGTTCAGGGCCGGGGCGCCGGTGAAGCTCTCGTAGCGGATCGGTCGGCCGGTCTCGGCGACCTGGCGCAGATGCCAGTGGAAGCCGCGGCTGTGCCGGGCCTCCTCCACGGTCTCGGGGAAGTGCCGGCCGATGAGAACGTCCTCGGGGACGCCCATCACCTGGCAGGCGACGTCATTGAGCCGCAGATAGCGCTGCTCGGTGTCGAAGACCGACATCGACATCGACGCCTGTTGGAAGGCCTGACCGCCCAGCGTCGGCTCCGCGGGGCCCGGGGGTTCGCCGGTGACCATGAAGTCGCCGGCGGCGCCGTCCTCGCCGAGCACGGCATGCGCTCGCAGGGTGAGGGGTACCGGGGAGCCGTCGCGGTGACACAGGACGGCGGTGCCGGTCAGCGCGGCCAGGGCCTCGGGCGGCGGTTCCTCGGCGAGGAGGTCCCGCGCGGGCCGGCCCACGACCTCCTCGGCGGTGCGGCCGGTCAGCCGCCGGGCACCCTCACTCCACCCCTTCACCACACCCTGGGCATCGAGGATCGCCACAGCGGAGACGCGCTCCATGACCTCCAGCATGAGTCCTACGCCGCACCGCATCAACCGCGACGCCCGGGCGGTTACCCCACGGCGCTCGCGGCCGCCGCCACCCCGCGTGAGCGTCCGCTCACTTGCGCAGCGCGGCGAGTGCCCGGTCGGCGTGGGTGTTCATCCGCAGTTCGCTGCGCACGACCTCCAGGAGCACACGGTCCTGACCGATGACGAAGGTGGCCCGCTTGGTGGGGGCCAGCGAGAAGCCGCGCGTCACCCCGAACCGCTCCCGGACCGTCCCGTCCGCGTCGGACAGCAGCGGCATGCCGAGCGTGTGCCGGTCGGCGAACTGCTGCTGACGTTCGACGGCGTCGCCGCTGATGCCCACCGGCCGGGCGCCGACCGCGGCGAACTCGGCGGCGAGATCACGGAAGTGACAGGCCTCCGCGGTGCAGCCGGGGCTGAGGGCGGCGGGGTAGAAGAAGAGGACGACCGGCCCCTCGGCGAGCAGGTCGGTGAGGCTGCGGACGGTGCCGGTCTCGTCCGGCAGCGCGAAGTCCTCGACCTTGTCGCCGACCTTCAGCTGTGCGCTCATGCCCGGCCCTCCGTGTTCTTCGCGATGCCTCGGGCCCACAGCACGAGGGGGATCTGGAGCGGCAGCCGGCCGAAGGCGAGGGCCTTCTGCGGGGCGGGGCGGTTGCGCCAGTCGACGGCCATCTTCACGTTCGCGGGGAACACGCCGACGAAGAAGGCCGCCGCCGCCAGTGCGGCGGGCTTGCGGGTGCGCGGCAGTGCCACTCCGGCCGCGAGCGCGAGCTCGGCCGCGCCACTGGCGTACGTCCAGGTCCGGGGCTTGCCCGGCAGGGTGCGTGGCACGACGGCGTCGAACTGGCGGGGGACGGCGAGGTGGGCGACCCCCGCGGCGGCCAGCAGGCCGGCGAGCAGCAGGGGCGAGCGTTCGGACCGGGGCACGGATCCTCCTTGGATGGCCTGCCGCCGGATGCTACCGGAGGGTAGATCGCGGGTTGCCACCCGCCCCTGTCGGTCCATCGGCCCTGCTACGGGCGCCGGTTGTGGGCTCCGGGGGTGTATCCGAAGGAGCGGCGGAAGACGTCGATGAAGGCGCTCGCGGAGGACCAGCCGCAGCGGTGGGCGACGGTCGTGACGGGGGTGTCCTCGGCGAGCAGACGCAGCGCGTGGTAGAGGCGTGACTGGGTGCGCCACTGCGGGAAGGTCATGCCGAACTCGCGGCGGAAGAGCCGGCTGAGGGTGCGTTCGCCGACGCCGGTCGCGGCGCCGAGCGCGGCGAGGGTGCGCGTGTCGGCCGGGTCGGCGTGGACGAGGGCGCACACCGCGGCCAGGCGTGGATCCGTCGGGGTGGGCAGCCGCAGGGGCTGCTGGGGAGAGGCGCGCAGCTGGTCGCGCAGAACCGCGAGCAGACGGCTGCGCTCGGGGCTGTCGTCGCCGGGGTCGCGGGTGTAGGCGAGGATCAGCTCGCGCAGGAGCGGGCCGACGGCGAGGACGGTGGGGGCGTCCAGGCCGAGCGGGTTGTCGTCGGCGGGGAGCCCGACCAGGTACAGGTCGAGGTGGCCGTGGGCGCGATGGGCGTGTGCGGTGCCGGCGGGCACCCAGATGGCGCGGTTGCCGGGCGCGAACCAGGTGCCGGCGTCGGTGGTGACGGCGAGGACGCCGGAGCCCGCGTAGACGATCTGGTGGTCGTCGTGCCGATGCGCGTCGATGCGTTCCCCGGCGGCCAGGACCTTGGCCCGGGTCGGCGCGGTCGGTGTGTGGCGGATGTTCGACACACTTGGGCAGATTATCGGAAGCGGGCCACGCGTGGGCGCGGCGACGATCGCAGGGTGTCCGAGAAACGCAATCGCGCCATCACGCTGATGTCCCTGGGGGGCCACGCTTGCGTGGACGTGTACCAGGGCGCCGTCGCCGCCCTCGTCCCCTTCTTCGTCGCCGAGCGCGCCTACAGCTACGCCGCCGCTTCGGGCGTCGTGCTCGCCGCGTCCCTGTTGTCGTCGGTGGTGCAGCCGCTGTTCGGGGCGCTCACCGATCGCTGGGCGATGCCGTGGCTGCTGCCGCTGAGCGCGCTGACGGGTGGCGCGGGGGTCGCGTTGAGCGGTGTCACGGATTCCTACGCGCTCACGCTGGCGGTGGTGGCCGTGTCCGGGATCGGGGTCGCGGCGTACCACCCGGGGGCGGCCCGCGCGGCGCGCGCCGCGTCGCGGGGCAGCCATACGGCGATGGGCTGGTTCTCCCTCGGCGGCAATGTCGGCTTCGCGCTGGCACCGCTGCTGGTGGCGGCGGTGATCGCCACCGGCGGGCTGGGCGCTTCCCCCTTTCTCCTGGTACCGGCCGTGGTGGGGGCGGCCCTGTGCGCGGCGGCGGTGCGGTCGGCCGCGGGCCACGGCGGGGCCGCAGCCGAGGGAGGAGGTGTCGGCTCCGACGACTGGGCGTCGTTCCTGCGGCTGTCCGGCGCCATCATGTGCCGGTCGATCGTGTTCGTCGGCCTGAGCGCGTTCGTCTCGCTGTACGTCCGTCAGCAGACCGGCGGCGGGGAGGTGGCCGGCACGGCCGCGCTGTGCGTGCTCTACGTGGGCGGGGCGGTGGGGACCGTGGCCGGGGGCCGGCTCGCCGAGCGGTACGGGCGTCTCACGGTCGTACGCCGGGCGTACGTGCTGTCCGTGCTCGCGGTGGCCGGGCTGGTCCTCGTTCCCGGGCCGGCGGTGTACCTGTTCGTCGCGCTGACGTCGGCGGGCCTGTACGTCCCCTTCTCCCTGCACGTCACGCTGGGCCAGGACTATCTGCCCCGGCGGGTGGGCACCGCGAGCGGGGTGACGCTGGGGCTGGCCGTCAGCGTGGGCGGCCTCGCCGCTCCGGCGATCGGCGCGCTGGCCGACGCGACCTCGCTGCGGACGGCGCTGGTCCCGCTCGTCGCCCTGCCCGCGCTGGGCCGGCTGCTGCTGCGCGGGCTGCGGGAACCGGTCTCGCTCGGACGGGCCGCTGCGTCTCCCGACCCGTCGGGTGAGCGTCCTCGCGCGGCCTCGGCGTGAGCGTCCGGTCAGGCGGTCGCGGCCGGTGCCACCGGCTGGTGTTCGCCGTCCTCGTCGATGGCGTGGGCGAGGAAGTCGTCGACCATGCGGTGGAAGAGCGAGGACAGCTGCCGCAGCTCCTCGGGCGTCCAGTCGGCCAGGGCGAGCTGCATGCCCCGGGCTCCGGCGTCGCGGACCCGGGCGATGGCCTGCCGGCCGGCCTCAGTGAGCTCGATGCGCTGGGCGCGGCGGTCCTGCGGGTCCGGGACGCGGGTGACGTAACCGGACTTCTGCAACTGCTGCACCGTGCGCGTGACGTGCGAGGCCTCCACACCCAGCCGGGCGGCCAGCTCCCCGGGCCGCAGCGGCTCCGAGTCGGCGACCTGACGCAGCAGCGCCACGGCGGCCCGGTCCAGCGGCACCCCGGCGAGGGCCATCAGCCGGTCGTGCTGCCGGGCCCGCGTGCTCAGGTAGGTGATCCGGGTGAGCGCGCGCTCGATCTCGACCACTTCCGGGGACGCGGGCGTGTCAGGGAGTTCGGGAAGCGGTGGTGTGGTCATGTCGGCCACTTTACCATCTCATTGCGTAACTCAATTAATTTGCGATGGCGTCGATCTTCACCACCTCGCGCCAGCTCGCACCGGTGGCGATGGCCTGCCGCCACTGCCGGATCACCCTCGGCGGCATACCCACCGCGAGCGCGCCGGTGATCCGTTCCCCGGTGCGGTACGCGGCGACGAATCGGCGCTCGGCCAGGTCGCCCTCCACCACGGCCACCTCGTCGTGTCCGCGCAGGTATCCGTAAGCCTGGATCTTCATGTCGTACTGGTCGGACCAGAAGTACGGCACCGGCGCGAAGGGCTTGCGGGCCTCGGGGCGGAGCAGGTTGCGGGCGGCCGCCATGCCCTGCTCGGCCGCGTTGGTGCGGTGCTCGATCCGCATCGACGTCCCGAACAAGGGGTTGTACCAGCGGGCGACGTCCCCGGCGGCGTACACACCCCGCGCGGCCTCGCAGTACGCGTCGCAGACGACGCCGTCGCCGACGGTGAGCCCACTGCCGTCGAGCCAGTCGGTGTTGGGCAGCGAGCCGACGGCGACCAACACCTCGTCGGCCTCGACCAGTTCACCGCCGGCCAGCCGCACCCCGTGCCCGGTCACCTCGGTCACGGTGACCCCGCAGCGCAGGCCGATCCCCCGTTCCAGGTGGGCGCTCGTGAGCACTTCGCCGACCACGGTGCCGACGGCGTGGGCCAGCGGGACCGGGGCGGGTTCCAGCAGCGTCACCTCGCAGCCCAGCCGCCGGGCGACGGCGGCGGCCTCGGCCCCGAGGAACCCCGCGCCGACCACGACGAGCCGCTTGCCCGGCGCCAGCCGGTCCCGCAGCCGCACCGCGTCGTCCAGGGTGCGCAGGACGTGCCCGCCCTCCCCGGGCAGCCGGCGCGGGCGCACCCCGGTGGCGACGATCAGGCCGTCGTACGCCGCGGTCGAGCCGTCCGCCAACTCCACCTCGGCGTCGGCGAGTCGCAGGCCCGTGGCGGGTATGCCGAGGCGCAGGTCGAGGTCGAGTCCGGCCAGGTCGTCGGGGGTGCGCAGGTCCAGCCGCTCGGGTTCCCACTCGCCGGACAGCACCTGCTTGGACAGGGGCGGGCGGTCGTACGGGGCCCGCGGTTCGTCGCCGACGAGGGTGAGGGTGCCGTCGTAGCCCTCGCGGCGGAGTGTCTCGGCCGCCGCGAGTCCGGCGGCCGAGGCACCCACGACGACGATGCGCCTCACTGGTCCACCAGCCGGATCGCGGCGGCCGGGCAGATCGCCACGGCTTCCCGGACGCCGTCGAGGTGTTCGGCTGCGGGCTGCTCGTCGAGCAGGACCGCGATGCCGTCGTCGTCCTGGTCGAAGACGTCCATCGCGGCGAGCACGCACTGTCCGGACGCGACGCACTTGTCGGCTTCCAGCTCCACCTTCATGATCGGGTTCCCTTCCTCGGGTGTGGGGGTGGTTCGTTCTTGCGGGTGGTGAGGAGCTGTCACCAGGACACGGGAAGTGCGTGGACGCCGTAGATGAACGCGTCGGTCTTGAAGCGGACGTCCTCCAGTGCGCAGGCGAGTTTCAGCGTAGGGATGCGCTTGTAGAGGGTGCCGTAGACGACCTGGAGTTCCATGCGGGCCAGGGGCTGGCCCAGGCACTGGTGGACTCCGAAGCCGAAGGCGACGTGGCGGCGGGCGTCGCGGGTGATGTCCAGGCGGTCGGGGTCGGCGAAGACCTCGGGGTCGCGGTTGCCGATCTCGTTGACCATGATGACGCCCTCGCCGGCCTTGATCACCCGGCCCGCGATCTCGATGTCCTCGGTGACCGCCCGGCGCCGGCCGAGGTGGGTGATGTGCAGGTAGCGCAGGAGTTCCTCGACGGCCCCGGCGACGAACTTCGGGTCGTCGCTCTCGCGCAGCAGGGCGAGCTGGTCGGGGTGCTGGAGCAGGGCCAGGGTGCCGAGCGCGATCATGTTCGCGGTGGTCTCGTGGCCGGCGATCAGCAGGAGCAGGGCCATCTCGGTCGCCTGCTGGTGGGTGAGTTCGCCGGCGGTGATGCGCGCGGCGATGCCGGAGAGCAGATCGTCCTGCGGCTCGGCGATCCGCTTGCCCAGGACACCGGCGAGGTAGCCGGCGACCTCACGGCTCGCCGCGCCCCGCTCCTCGGGCGTGGCCGTCGTGCGGACCATGGTCTTGGTGTGCTCCTGGAAGAAGTCGTGCTCCTCGTACGGCACACCCAGCAGCTCGCAGATGACCAGCGACGGGATCGGCAGGGCGAACACGTCCACCAGATCGACCGGGGCGGGGCCGGCCAGCATGTCGTCGATCAGGTCGTCCACGATGCGCTGCACGGCGGGCCGCAGCGCCTCGACCTTCTTGACGGCGAACGGCGCCGTGACCATCCGGCGCAGCCGGGCGTGCTCGGGGTCGTCCATCATGATGAAGCTGAGCTTGCCCTCGCCGGCCTCGGGGCTGGCCTTGGTGGGATAGCCCGGCTGGTCGGTGTCGGCGCTGACGCGCGGGTCGCCCAGCAGGGCGCGCTGCTCGGCGTACCGGGTCACGAGCCACGACTCGCTGCCGTCCCACAGCCGCACCTTGGTGAGCGGCCCCTCCTCCTGAAGGTCCTTCAGCGCGGGCGGCGGGTCGAAGGGGCAGCGGGACTCCCTGGGCATCGGGAAGTCGGGAACGGCGTCCGCCGCCTCGGGCGTGCGACCGGTGAGGGTGTCGGCCATGGTTCACCTCGGATGTGGGGGGTCGGCATCGATGAGCACATGCAAACAGAGGGGTCTGACGCCTTCCGGTCAGTTTCCTGACAGGACACTGACGTGGCCCAGATCACACTGGCGCTCTTAACCGGCGCTTGTCGCAGGTGAATCGGGGATGTCCTCGCGGGCCCCGCCCAGCCAGTAGCCGAAGCCCCGGCGCGTGTGGATCAGCGCCGGGGCGTCCCGGTCCACCTTGCGGCGCAGCCGGGAGACGAGCTGCTCGATCGCGTTGTCGCCGCGATGATCGCCCCACACGTAGCGGCCGATCTGCTCCTTGGACAGCACCCGGTGCGCGTTGACCAGGAGCTGGCGCAGCAACCGGTATTCCGCGGGCGTGAGTTCGAGGGCCCGCGCCCCTCGTCGCGCCCGGCACACGGTGTCGTCCAGGACGAGATCGCCGTAGCGCAGTGGATTGCCGCGGGGCCGGCCGGGGCGGGCGTCGCGCAGCAGGACCTGGATCCTGGCGAGGACCTCGGCCACCCGGAAGGGCTTGGTGACGTAGTCCCGCCTCCCCGGGCCGAGTTCGGGCACGAGCCGCTCCAGGGAGTCGCACTCGGTGAGCAGCAGGACGGGCGGGCGGTACGGCAGTTCGGGCCGGCGCTCCCGGTCGAAGTCCGCCTGGTCCGGTACATCGGTGTCGAAGACGACCAGGTCGAAGCGGCGCCCTGCGACACGCGCCACGGCCTCCGCGCCGGTGCCACTGAGGCTGATCCGGTACCCGGCCAACTCCAGTGTGGTCGTGAGGAGTTCCGCGAGGTCGGGTTCACCCGCGACGACCAGGACGTGCTGGCCGGCACCGCGTGCGAGGGCGGGTCTGTCGTGGGTGGGGTCGTCCACCGGTGG
The DNA here is from genome assembly GCF_008042075.1 of Streptomyces sp. UW30. Taxonomy (GTDB): domain Bacteria; phylum Actinomycetota; class Actinomycetes; order Streptomycetales; family Streptomycetaceae; genus Streptomyces. Next base: position 119,672 of record NZ_RDBN01000020.1, read on the forward strand.
CGCCGTCCGCCGGGGCGTCATAACCGGCCCCGTCCACCGAGGGTCGCTGTCACGGTCGTCCTCCTTCGTGCGGTGCGTCAGCGGCCGGGGGTGACGGGTGCCAGCCACATGCCGACGACGGCGTCGGTGACGCCCGTGGCGGCGTCGTCCCAGGTGGACCGGGGGGTGGGGGTGTGCTCGGCGAGGGCGCGTTCGCGCTCGGCGGCCACGTGGACGATCAGATGGCGGACCATCTCGCCGCGTTCGGCCCGGACCTCGGCCGGGAGGTCGGGCAGGCATCGGTTCAGGCCGTCGATGATCGTCTGGAGGGACGGGGAGGTGAGGGCCTCCTCGACCATGATCCGGTGCAGTGCAGGGTCGGCGACGACCTGGGCGCAGAACCGCGCGTACCAGGTGGGGCTGCCGAGCGCGGCGAGGTGTTCGAGGGAGGGGCGGACCAGGCAGTCCACCCAGCCGCGCACCTCCTCCGGGTCCGTCAGGTCGGCGACCAGGCGGGCACGGATCTCCTCGATGCGCGTGGAGTGTCTGCGGACGATGGCGCGGACGAGGTCGGTCTTGGTGCCGAAGTGGTAGCCGACCGCGGTGTTGTTGCCCTGTCCGGCGGCCTCGCTGACCTGGCGGTTGGACACCGCGTACACGCCGTGTTCGGCGAAGAGCCGCTCGGCCGCGGTCAGGAGCAGCTCCCGGGTCGCGCCTGCCTGCTCCTCGCGCAGGGTCCTGCCTGCCATGATCACCACCGCACCGGGACATCGCCTCACCCGTCGGCGGCCAGTCCCTCGAGCCGCCGCGGTTTCACCTCCCTACAATCTAAGTCAATTGATTGAACGGGATGTGAGCATGGTGGAGCGGGCTACACCTGCACCCCGGGTGCATGCACCCCCGCGCGCGGGGCTCGGGCCGCCTAGCGTGAGGGGCATGCGGGCGACGATGCGCAAGGCCGGGCGCGCGACGGTCCATCTCCTGGTCGCCGCCGCGATGGTCTTCGGGATGTACCTCTTCATCACGGTGCTGCTGATCACCGCCGTCGGCACCCTCGCGGTGGTCGGCTGCTGGTTGCTGCCGGAGACCGTGATCCTCCTGCGCCGCATCGCCGGGGCCAAGCGGCGCCTGACCGCCGCCTGGACGGGGCGGGAGATCCCTGAGGCGTACCGGACCATCGACGGACCGCTGACCGAACGGCTGCGCACCGCCGTGCGCGATCCCGGCACGCTCACCGATCTGCGCTGGATGCTCGCCTACTACGTCTACGGCGCGCTGGTCCTGCTCGCCCTTCCGCTGTGGCCGGTCGGCCTGGTCGTGGACGGCGTGGGGTGCGGGCTGCTGCGCCGGCGGGCCGTCGTGCTGCCCTGGATCGTGCGCCTGGCGGATCTGGAGGCCCGCTGGTCGACCGCGCTGCTGAGGCCGTCGCCACAGGCGCTGCTGGCCGCACGGGTCGAGCGGCTGACCGCGACCCGGGCCGACGCGATCGCCGCGCACGGCGCCGAGCTGCGCCGGATCGAGCGGGACCTGCACGACGGGGCGCAGGCGCGGCTGGTGTCCCTGTCCCTGCGGATCGGCCTGGCCAAGCGGGCCTACGACCGTGATCCGGACGCCGCGCGCAAACTGCTGGACGACGCCCAGGAGCAGGCCGAGGAGGCCCTGGCCGAGCTGCGCGACGTGGTGCGCGGCATCCATCCGCCGATCCTGACCGACCGGGGGCTGACCGGTGCCGTGCGGGCGCTGGCCGCCGGGTCCGGGCTGCTGGTCAGCGTGGACGTGGACGGGCTGGAGGACGACGGCCCCAGGGCGCCCGCGGCGGTGGAGGCGGCCGGCTACTTCGTGGTGGCGGAGGCCCTCACCAACGCGGCCAAGCACAGCGGCTCGCCCACCGCCGCGGTCCGCCTCGTCCGGACCAGGCGCGGACTGCGGGTCGCGGTGGCCGACGAGGGCCGCGGCGGGGTGGACGAGTCGGGCGGGTCGGGGCTGCTCGGTGTGCGGCGGCGGGTCGCGGCGCTCGACGGGACCGTCCGGGTGTCGAGTCCGGTCGGGGGGCCCACCGTGATCGAGGTGGAGCTGCCGTGCGTGTGGTGAGCGCCGCCTCTGCTCCCCCTCGGGGATGAGCCCCCGGACGGCGGCGTACTGCGTTCCGAGTACCGGCTTGTCGGCAGCGGCACGACGACATGCCGGGATGTTCCCTGGAAACTGTTCCCGACCGCCCCGGAACCGGAAGATCCCCCTCTTATGACGATCCGCGTACTGCTCGCCGACGACCAGGCCCTGCTGCGGGCCACCTTCCGGATCCTGATCGACTCCTGCGCGGACATGGAGGTGGTCGCCGAGGCCACCGACGGCGCCGAGGCCGTCGGCCTCGCCCGGACACACCGCCCCGACGTGGTGCTGATGGACATCCGCATGCCCGGCACCGACGGGCTGGCCGCGACGTCCGCGATCTGCGCCGACCCGGACCTCACGGCGGTGCGGGTGCTGATCCTGACCACGTTCGAGATCGACGAGTACGTGGCGCAGGCACTGCGGGCCGGGGCGAGCGGCTTCCTCGGCAAGGACGTCACCGCGGACGTGCTGCTCGACGGCATCCGCACGGTGGCCGCCGGTGAGTCCCTGCTCTCCGCCACCGCGACCCGCACCCTGATCACCCGGTTCCTGGCCTCCCCCGCCGAGAGCGCCCAGTCGGCCGCCCCCGGGCACCTGACCGCGCTCACCGCCCGGGAGCGGGAGGTCATGGCCTGGGTGGCCGAGGGCCACTCCAACGAGGAGATCGCCGAGAAGCTGTACGTCAGCCCGCTGACCGTGCGCACCCATGTGCACCGTGCCATGACGAAGCTGGGCGCCCGCGACCGTGCCCAACTCGTCGTGATGGCCTATCAGTCGGGTCTGGTGCGAGCCGTGCCGCCGAACGGAGACCGGTGACGTCCGGGCCGCCGATCAGGGGAAATCGACGTCCCGGGTGCGTGACGGAGGGCAAGGCCGTCGAGAACTGACCCGTGACCCTGCCGCTGATCCCGCCCATGCTCGCCACGCCCGGCACCCTCCCGCCCACCGCGCAGGACGCGCGCTGGGCGTACGAGACCAAGCAGGACGGCCAGCGCGCGGTGGTCTATCTGCAAGGGGACGGCACACTGCTGCTGCGTTCCCGTTCCGGGGACGACATCACCGCTGCCTACCCCGAACTGCGGCCGCTCGGTGAGGCGCTCCGCACCACGTCCGCCGTACTGGACGGGGAGATCCTGGCGCTGGACGAACAAGGGCGTGCGAACTTCCAGTTGCTGCAATCCCGCATGGGCCTGGCGCACGCCCCCGCGCGGGCCGCCCGGATGGCCGCGCGGACTCCCGTCCATCTGGTGCTGTTCGACGTGATGCACCTGGCAGGCCGCTCACTGGTCAAGGTCCCTTACTCCCGGCGACGTGGGCGGCTGGAGGAGCTGAGCCTGGAGGGGCCGTACTGGTCGACGCCGGGCGCTGTCGTGGGGCACGGCACCGAGGCGCTGGAAGCCACCCGCGAGCACGGTCTTGAGGGGCTGGTGTGCAAGCGGCTGGACTCCCTGTACGAGCCCGGGGTGCGCTCCCGCGCCTGGATCAAGATCCGCAACATGCACAGCGAGGACGTGATCGTCGGCGGCTGGCTGCCCGGCAAGGGACGCATCGCGGGCCTGCCGGGCTCGCTCCTCGTCGGACAGTTCGCGGCCGACGGGCGGCTGCGCTACGTGGGCGGCGTGGGCACCGGCTGGAGCGAGGCGGAGCGGACCGAGCTCGCCGAACTGCTGCGGGCCGGCGCGACGGACGTGTGCCCCTTCGATCCCGTGCCGCACGTAGCGAGCGCGCGCTGGGTGGTGCCCCGGCTGGTGGGCGAGGTGCGCTACAGCGTGCGAACCCGGTCGGGGTTGCTGCGCCAGCCCTCGTGGCTGCGGCTCAGGCCGGACCTGGCGCCGCAGGACTCGGCGGCCCACCTTCGCGACGACGTCTGACTCACAGGTTCGGCGGCAATTGTTGCGCTGTCCTTCACCATTGGTACGCCCGTGACTCTTGGCGTGTAAGTGGAATACCGGGATCCTGAACTGCCCCTCCCCCCACAGCCGTTGGGCTGCGACCGGACCCCGAGGAGACGCTGTGTCGTCACAGACGTTCCGCACGCACCGCAACAGATGGCTCACCGGTCTGGCCGGTGCCGCCGCGCTCGTCATCGCCTTTCCCAGCATCGCCTTCGCCGCCCCGCCCGGGGCCCTGCCCGCCAACGCCGAGGCGGCCGAGCAGACGTACCAGCCCGCCTTCGACTACGACACGGACGGCTGCTACTCCACGCCCGCCATCGGCCCGGACGGCACCCTCAACGGCGGCCTCAACCCGACCGGCGCGCTCAACGGCAACTGCCGTGACGCCTCGGACCTGAACAACACCAACGGGTACTCGCGCTACAAGTGCAACAACGGCTGGTGCGCCTACCTGTACGGCCTGTACTTCGAGAAGGACCAGGCCGTCGCGGGCAGCAGCATCGGCGGGCACCGGCACGACTGGGAGCACGTCGTGGTGTGGGTGCAGAACAACGCGGTGCAGTACGTGTCGACGTCCAACCACGGTTCGTTCACGGTCCACGCCGCGTCCTCGGTGCGCTTCGACGGTACGCACGCCAAGATCGTGTACCACAAGGACGGCATCAGCACGCACTGCTTCCGGCTGGCCAACTCGAACGACGAGCCGCCGGAGAACCACGAGGGCACCTGGCAGTACCCGCCGCTGGTCGGCTGGAACGGCTACCCCGCGGGCGTCCGCGACAAGCTGGTCGCGGCCAACTGGGGCAGCGCCAACTTCGGCCTGAAGGACGGCAACTTCGCGTCCCACCTGGCCTCGGCGAAGCCGTCCGGCATCTCGTTCGACCCCAACGCCTGATCCATCGGGCGGTCCACGGTCAACCGGCCCCTGGGCCGACGTCCCCTTCCACGAGGGCGTCGCCCAGGGGCGTTCGTGCGTACAGGACATGGTGGCTCCGGCGCCGGGACTCCAGCAGCCCGGCCTCCCGCAGGGTCGACAGGTGGGCCGACACGGTCGACGGGGCCAGACCGTGACGGCGAGCCAGATCCGTGGTCGAAGAGGGCGCGGTGAGCCCCGCGAGGACGGCCGCGCGCCGGTGGCCGAGCAGCCGGGCGAGCGCCCGCGGTGGACGCGGCGGCGGGTCGGCGTGCAGACCGCCCATGCCGCGGGCGGGATAGATGAGGGTCGGCTGCCAGGGCTGGGCGAAGCCGCTCACCACGTCCGGCCACACGAAGACGCTCGGCATGAGCAGCACGCCCCTGCCGTCCGGACGTTGGGCGTCCGCCACCTCGGCGTAGCGGCGCAGGGTGAGGGTGTGGTCGGCCCAGTCGACGGACGGGTGCAGGCCGGTCAGCAGCGCGTCGAGGCCGCCGTCGGCCGCCCGGCGCGAGCGGTGCGCGATGTCCGCCTCCAGTACGGCACGGTGGCGCGGCCAATCCGGGGCGAGCAGCGCGTGCCAGGCCCGTTCGGTGAGATCGGCCAGCCGCTGGACGGTGGCAGCGGGGTCGTCGATCGCGGCACGCCCCCGCCGCGATTGGGCAAGTCCCGGGGTGCAGGCCAGCGAGCGCGTCATCTCCGTGTGCGCCAGGGCCGGGTCGGTGGCGCGCATACGGGCCAGCTCGTCGTCGAACGACGGATACGGCTCCCCAGGGGGCGCGCCCAGGAAGTCCGGGGTGTAGCCGCCGGCGGGCGGGACGAACAGCCACAGCGGCGTCAGGTCGAGCCCGGCGAGCGTACGGCCCATGCGGCGCAGCCAGCCGCGGTGATAGCCGTGCCGGGCGGGCCGGCGGAGCATCCGCAGGGCCTCGTGGGTCTGGCACAGCGGCGAGATGGCGAACCGGCAGCGCGTCAGATCGTCACTGCCGAGGCGCAGTGCGAGCGGCATGGCGACCCCCGTCGTGAGCGGCGAAGCATCGGGCCGAGAGATCCGTCGGACCGAGTGATTCGTCCCGGACCGAAAGAGTAGAGCGCACCGACCGCGCCCCCGCACGCTTGCCCCCCAACACCCCTGTCGGAAAAGGACGGTCGGATGGGCGGCACAGGTCCAAATGCGTGGCGGCGCGGCGCCGTTGTCGCGGCGCTGATGCTGGCGGCGTTCACCTTCAACACCACGGAGAACCTGCCGGTCGGGCTGCTCGCGCTCATGGCGGACGATCTGCGGGTGACGCTCACCGCCGTGGGCGCCCTGGTGACCGGATACGGCCTGACGGTGGCGGTCGCCTCGCTCCCGCTCGTCCAGGTCACCCGGTCGGTGCCGCGCCGGTATCTGCTCACGGGGATCCTGGGGCTGCTCGCCGTGGCGAGCTGGGTGTCGGCGCTGGGCGGCGTGTCGTACGGGGTCCTGTTGGCGGCGCGGGTGGCGACGGCGCTGGCGCAGGCGGTGTTCTGGTCGGTGATGGGGCCGGTCGCGGTCGGCTTGTTCGCGCCCGAGCGCCGGGGGCGGGTCATCGGGGTGCTGTCCGTGGGCGGTTCCCTGGCCACGGTGGCCGGCGTTCCGGCCGGGACCTGGCTGGGCGGGCACACCGGCTGGCGCACGCCCTTCGTACTGCTCGGGGTGCTCGCGCTCGTCTCGCTGGTGACGATCGCCGCGCTGTTGCCGACGTCCCGACCGCAGGACGGTCATGCCGCGTACGGCGCCGCCCCCGAACGGCGCGGGTTCCGCACCGTGCTGGCGGTGACGGCCCTGTCGGTGACCGGTGCCTTCGCCGGGTTCACCTATGTCGTCGCGTTCCTCGACGAGGTGAGCGGGTTCGGCGAGGGCGCGGTGAGTGCGGTGCTGCTCGCGTTCGGCGGGGCGGCGCTGGCGGGCGTCGCCGTGACCGGGCCGCTCCTCGACCGCTTCCCGCGTGCCACGCTGACCGTGCCGGTGGCGGCCCAGGCGGTGGCGCTGCTCGGCCTGTGGGCGACGGGCCATGTCCCGGCGGCGAGCGTGGCCCTGATCATGGTGCTGGGCGCCTCGGTCGCGACCGTCTTCATGGCGACGCAGAGCCGGGTGCTGCGGGTGGCGCCGGGCCGCACCGAGACCGCCCTCGCGGCCAACTCGGCCGCCTACAACGTGGGCATCGCCGCCGGCGCGCTGCTCGGGGGCGCGCTGCTGCCCGTGGTGGGGGTACGGGGCACGTTCCTGGCCGGCGGGCTGTTCACGGTGGCCGCGCTGGTGGTGCAGGGCCGCCAACTCGGCGCGGACGCGCTCCACTTGGGCGAGCGCCATCGGCGAGTCGCGGGAGACGATGCGGATCAGTTCAGGGAC
>NZ_RDBN01000021.1:0-35052 GCF_008042075.1 Streptomyces sp. UW30
ACGGTGCGCTCCATCAAGTCCTAGAGTCCCTTCCCCAAGAGCCGCGTCCGGCAGGCAGCAGCCGGACGCGGCTCTTGGGGAAGGGACTCTAGGACTTGATGGAGCGCACCGTCGTCCGTTGTGCCGATGGGCACGTGTTCAGCACCGCTTCGTTCCCGATGCAGCAGGCCGAGCGCCTCGGCCCCGGCCGGCTCGTCCGGTGTCCCCGCTGTGCCCGGCTCCGCAGTGTGGTGCCGGTGCAGTTGGAGAAGCATTAGCGGAGCGGGAAGCGGGAGTGGAGCAGCACCCGCACCAGTAACAGCAGTATCAGTCCTGGCGCGCGGACGGCGCGATTGTGGTCGTTCCGCGCGCCTTGCGTATCCTCGGGGCGTGCTTCTCTCAGACAAGGACATCCGGGCCGAGATCGACGCCGGGCGGGTACGGATCGATCCCTACGACCAGACCATGGTGCAGCCGTCCAGCATCGACGTACGGCTGGACCGGTACTTCCGGGTGTTCGAGAACCACCGGTACCCGCACATCGACCCCTCCGTCGAGCAGGCGGACCTCACGCGGCTCGTCGAGCCCGAGGGCGATGAGCCGTTCATCCTGCATCCCGGGGAGTTCGTGCTCGCCTCTACTTACGAGGTCATCAGCCTTCCCGACGACCTTGCCTCCCGGTTGGAGGGGAAGTCCTCCCTCGGCCGGCTCGGGCTCGTCACCCACTCCACCGCCGGGTTCATCGACCCGGGGTTCAGCGGGCACGTCACCCTTGAGCTGTCCAACCTCGCCACGCTCCCCATCAAGCTCTGGCCCGGCATGAAGATCGGCCAGCTGTGCATGTTCCGGCTCAGCTCGCCCGCCGAGTTCCCGTACGGCAGCGAGCGATACGGCTCCCGGTACCAGGGGCAGCGCGGGCCCACCGCCTCCCGGTCCTTCCAGAACTTCCATCGGACCCAGGTGTGAGCGAAGGGGTGGGCGAAGGGATGAGTGACATGTCCGTGCGGGAGAATCTGACCTACGAGCGGTTCGGCGTCGCCGTCCGCGAGCTGGCTCAGACCATCGCCGACGACGGGTACGAGCCGGACATCGTGCTCAGCATCGCCCGGGGCGGAGTCTTCGTCGCCGGCGGGCTCGCCTACGCGCTCGACTGCAAGAACCTTCACCTGGTGAATGTGGAGTTCTATACGGGCGTGGGGACCACGCTGGAGATGCCCGTCATGCTCGCCCCCGTCCCCAACGCGATCGACTTCACCGACAAGAAGGTGCTGATCGCCGACGACGTCTGAGTGACATGTCCGTGCGGGAGAATCTGACCTACGAGCGGTTCGGCGTCGCCGTCCGCGAGCTGGCTCAGACCATCGCCGACGACGGGTACGAGCCGGACATCGTGCTCAGCATCGCCCGGGGCGGAGTCTTCGTCGCCGGCGGGCTCGCCTACGCGCTCGACTGCAAGAACCTTCACCTGGTGAATGTGGAGTTCTATACGGGCGTGGGGACCACGCTGGAGATGCCCGTCATGCTCGCCCCCGTCCCCAACGCGATCGACTTCACCGACAAGAAGGTGCTGATCGCCGACGACGTCGCCGACACGGGCAAGACACTGAAGCTCGTCCACGACTTCTGCCTCGACCATGTCGCCGAGGTCCGCTCCGCCGTGATCTATGAGAAGTCCCACTCCCTCGTGAAGTGCGAGTACGTGTGGAAGCGGACGGATGAGTGGATCAACTTCCCGTGGAGTGTTCTGCCTCCAGTGGGTAGGTCGGGCGAAGCGGCCAGGGAGAACAGGGAAGCGCTCTGATCTGCGCCTCAGGACTGGAGCTCCGGGCCATCTGTGGTGGCCCGGTCTCGGAACAGACGCAGTACTTCCGCGAGGTTGAGCGGACCGCAGGACGCCGGGAAGACGTCGTCGGCCACGACTTCTGCCTCGACCATGTCGCCGAGGTCCGCTCCGCCGTGATCTATGAGAAGTCCCACTCCCTCGTGAAGTGCGAGTACGTGTGGAAGCGGACGGATGAGTGGATCAACTTCCCGTGGAGTGTTCTGCCTCCAGTGGGTAGGTCGGGCGAAGCGGCCAGGGAGAACAGGGAAGCGCTCTGATCTGCGCCTCAGGACTGGAGCTCCGGGCCATCTGTGGTGGCCCGGTCTCGGAACAGACGCAGTACTTCCGCGAGGTTGAGCGGACCGCAGGACGCCGGGAAGACGTCGTCGGACACCTTCGCCATCACGCAGTTCCCCGCTTGTGTCCGACATAGCGATAGAGGCACGTAACGGGCGCACCACTCAGCCGCCGCGAGCAGTGCCCCGCGTGACGCGGCGGACCGATGTCAGGCCAGTCGGTGCAGGAGGGAGTCGCGCTGATCCTGCTCGACCTCGGCGAGCGTCAAGTCGGGGTCGCGCTGATGAGCAAGAGCGACCTCGGCCGGCGTCGGCTGCTCTTCCTTGAGCGGCCAGGCCTCGGGGCGCCAGATCTTCGACCGGACGAACGCCTTGGCGCAGTGGACGTACACCTCGTCGGCCCGCACGACCAGCGCAGTTTTCGGCGGCTTGCCGACCGGGGTCAGCCGCGCCAGCAGCTCTTCATCGGCCGTGATCCAGGCTGCGCCGTTGACACGAAGCGTCGTGTCCCGGCCAGGGATGACGAAGTTGAGCCCGGCGTGGCCGTTGGCCAGGATGTTGCGATAGCTGTCCAGCCGGTTGTTCCCCGTCGCGTCCGGAATCACTACATGACGCTCGTCGAGGACGGTGACGAAACCGGGGGTGCCGCCACGAGGGGCCACGTCGCAGCGGCCATGGGCATCACTGGTGGCGACGAACACCACGGGCGAGACCGCGATGAGGCGGCGCGACATCTCGTCGATGTGGTCGAGTTCCTTGCGTACCGCCCGCTCTCCGGGGTCCGCGTACAACTCTCGGAGTTGCGCCTCACTGGTCAGAGCTCGGGGTATCCGGGTGTCATCCACTCTGGGGAGCATAGCCCTGTGGGTCGAAGACACGGGGAGCGTTCCCGCGCGGGCGGTGGAGTCTCCATTGCCTCCACTGCCTCCATAGCCTCCATTAGAGCCAAGCCCAGATTGGGAGAAAGGGCCCCGGCATGTGTGCCGGGGCCCTTTGCGTTGCTGTGGGCTCAGAACGTGCCCGGTGTCTCTAGAACGTGCCCAGCTTCACGATCGACAGCAGTGCGATCAGCTGGATCGCGCTCGCGCCCAGGGCCTTCGGCCACGGCAGGTCGTGGGACTTCGAGACCATCAGGGTGAGCAGGGCGCCGCCCGCCACCCACGTCGCCCAGCCGAGCGCCTGGACGAAGGTCGCGTCGCCGCCCGCGAACATGGCGAAGATCAGGCGGGGGGCGTCCGTGAGGGACATGATCAGCATCGAGAGGCCGACGGTGGGCTGCCAGGCGCCGTCGCCGCCGAGCTGGCGGGCCAGGGTGTTGGTGACCACGCCCAGGACGAAGGACGACAGGACCATCGCGACGGCCGTCACGAGGACGATCGGGACCGCGTTGGAGAGGGTCGCGTTGATCGCGTCCTCACGGGCGGTGTCGAAGCCGAAGACGGCCAGGAGACCGTAGAGGAACGTCACGATCAGGGCCGGGCCCCACATCGTGTAGTCCCGCATCTGCAGGAAGGTCTGGCCGGGGGAGAGGACGATCCCTCGCAGCAGGGGCTTCCAGTGCAGGCGGGGGCCGATCGGGGCGGCCGGGGCGGAGCCCGCCCGGTAGGTCCCGCCCTGGTTGTAGGGGTCCTCGCCGACCGAGAACGCCTGGGTGTGGCCCGGGTGGTTCGCCGCGTACGGGTCCGGGGCGCCGCCCTGGCCCTGGGGGTAGCCGCCGTCGCCGAAGTACTCCGGCTCGCCGTGGCCGCCGTAACCGCCTTGGCCGCCGCCCCCGTTGGCCTGCGGCCAGCCGCCCGCGCCGCCGCCCGAGCCGCCGTACGGCTGTTGGGGCGGCGGGGGATAGCCGTACGCCGGTCCCTGGGGCGCCTGCTGCCCGTACGGAGGTTGTTGGGGGCGCGTCTGCGGGGTGCCGTTGTTCCGGCTGCCCCGTCCGATCCTGAATCCAGCCACGTCTTCGAACGTACCTGGTCCCGGAGAATCGCGTGCCGGGCCCCGGCATCCGGGCCCGGCTTTGCGGCCGACCTGTGACATCCCCTAGGGGGCGCCGCGGTCCCGTTCTCCGTGGTCCGTCAGGGTTCGGCCGTACGGGCGAGGCCTTGACCCGTACGGCCGTGGGGAGGTCCGCCGGTGGGTCAGCGCAGCATGACCTGGCCCAGCCGCAGATAGCCGGACGGCAGGCCCAGCGAGCCCGGGCCGAAGCTGATCGCCTTGCTGGTGGTCACGCCCGACGCCGCGCCGCGCAGGCTGTAGAGCGCGCCCGCCGGGTGGTTCTCGCCGTCCGCGCCGACGGACAGGTCGGCCCTGCCGTCGCCGGTGAGGTCGGACAGGCGTACCGACGCGCCGAAGCGGTCGGCGGACTCGGCGGTGCCGGGGACGCCGGCGGTGTTCTGGGTGAAGGACTGGGCGCCGGTCGCGGTCAGGCCGGCGGCCGAGCCGCGCAGCACCGTGACGCTGCCGGCGATCTTGGCGGCGCCGATGGTCTCGTGGATCGTGCCCACGGCCAGGTCCGCATAGCCGTCGCGGTTGATGTCGGCGATGGACAGGGCGTTGCCGAACCAGTCGCCTTCCTCGTCCGAGCCCGGGACGCCGGGGGTGTCCTGGGTGATCGTGGCCTGCGGCTGGGTGGGCACGCCGCTCGCGCTGCCGAGGTAGGCCCTGATGACGCCGCCGAGGCTGGTCACGCCGTCGTCGCCGAACGTCGACGCGACGACGTCGGCGTAGCCGTCGCCGTTGAGGTCGCCGACCGCGGCGAGCTCGTAGGCGCCGTTCTTGAGGAACGCCTGGCGGGTGAGGCCCGAGGCGGAGCCGAGGTAGACGAAGGTGCCGTTGTCGTAGGTCTCCGCCTGGGTGCCGCTGACGACCAGGTCGGCGGTGCCGTCGCCGTTCACGTCACCGGCGGCGAGGCTCTGGGAGCCGTAGATGGCGCCGGTGTACAGGTCGGTGGCGAGCTTGTAGCGGGACGCGGCGCCGGAGGCCTTGAGGAAGCCGCCCTTGTGGATCCAGATGTCGCTGCCGGTGCTGCCGACGGCGAGGTCGGCCTTGCCGTCCCCGCTGAAGTCGCCGACGGTCAGGGACATGCCGTACTCGTCGTGGTCCGCGGGGGCGGCGTCGGGGACAACCTGGCCGCCGGACAGGCCGCTCTTGCCACCCCAGACGATCACGACGGAGCCGGCGTCGGCGTTCTCGCCCGTGGCGGCGACCACGAGGTCGGCGTACCCGTCCCGGTTCAGGTCGCCGGAGGCCAGGGCTTGGCCGAACTCGTCGTCCTGCTCGGCGGTGCCGGGGATGCCGGCCGTGTTCTGGGTGATGACGGTGCGGCGGGCGGCGCTGATGCCGTTCGCGGAGCCGTAGTTGACGACGACCGCGCCCGCGTCGGTCTTGCCGCCGACCGGGGTGTACGGGGCGGCGGTGGCGAGGTCGCGGTAGCCGTCGCCGTTGAAGTCGTCGGCGTACTTGGCCGGGGCCGCGGCGGCCGGGGCCGCGGTGAGCAGCGGGGCGGCCGTCAGGGTGGCGGCGACGGTGGCCGTGGCGAGGGTCAGGGAGTGGAGGCGGGTGCGGTTTCGGTGGTGCCGGAGCATGTGGGGTTCCTCTTGCGGTGGTGTGGGTGGGGTGGGCGGAGAGTGGGGGGTGCCCGCACACCCGCGCGGGTGTGCGGGCCGGCGGGTCAGCCCGCCAGGACGTCGCCGAAGTACGTGAGGCCCGACGGTCCGCCCACCGTCGTGCTGCCGAAGGACTTCGCGCCGGTGGCGGTGATGCCCGAGGAGCTGCCGCGCAGGGTCCAGGCGGAGCCCCCGCCGTCGTTCTCGCCGCGGGCGCCGGAGATCAGCTCGGCGCGGCCGTCCTTGCTCACGTCGGTGAGCAGCACGGAGTGGCCGAAGTAGTCGTACGACTCGGCGGTGCCCGGCACGCCGCTGGTGTCCTGCGAGAACGCCTTGGAACCGGTGCCGGTCAGGCCGGAGGCGGAGCCCCGCAGGATCACGACCGAACCGGCGTCGGTCTTCCCGCCCAGGTCCTCGTTGGCGACACCGACCGCGATGTCGGCGTAGCCGTCGCCGTTGGTGTCACCGGCGTCCAGGCTCCAGCCGAAGGCGTCGTTCCGCTCGGACGCGCCCGGCACACCGGCGGTGTCCTGGGTGAAGCGGGCGGGGGTGCGGGTGCTGAGGCCGCCCGAGGCGCCGTACGTCACGGTCACCGCGCCGCCGGAGCCGCCGTTCGGCTCGTCGGTCGCCTTCTCCATGAAGTTGCCGGTGACGATGTCGCCGTAGCCGTCCTTGTTCACGTCCGCGATGACCGCGGCGTAGCCGCCCGCGACCTTGCTGCCGGGCGTGAGGCCGGCCGCCGAACCCTTGTAGAGGACGCTGCGGGTGCGGTAGCCGTCGGTGATCTCCTCCTGGCCCATGACCAGCAGGTCCGACGTGCCGTCGCCGGTGACGTCGCCCGAGACGATCTGGTCGGTGTTGATGCCGGTCTGCTCGTAGGTGTCGATGCCGACGAGCTCCGTGGCCTTGCCGGTACGGGAGATGGGGCCCTTGAAAACGTTCAGCTCCGGGTAGGCGATGTTCGCCGCCGCGAGGTCGGTGTCGCCGTCGCCGTCGAAGTCGCCGGTCGCCACGGACCAGCCCAGCTCGTTGCGGTTCTCGGGGAGCGGGGAGGAGATGTCGGTGCCGGACTTGATCCCGGTCGCGCCGCCCCACAGCACCGTCAGGACGCCGGAGTCGTCGGTCGAGCCGATCTGCTCGGCGTGCACGCCGACGATGATGTCGGTGTAGCCGTCGCCGTCCAGGTCACCGGTGGTGGCTCGGTCGCCGAAGTAGTCGCCGCTCTCCGGGACGCCCGGGATCCCGGCGGTGTCCTGGCTGATGACCTGCCGGTTGCCGGTGTTGAGGCCGCTCGCGCTGCCGTAGACGACGGCGACATAGCCGGCGTTGTTCTTGCCGGCGACCTTGGCGAGGGGCGCGGTGATCACGGCGTCGCGGTAGCCGTCGCCGTTGATGTCGCCGGCCAGTCCCGAGGGGGCGGCGGAGGCCGTGGTGGCCGGCAGGGCGGTCAGCAGGCCCGTGGTGAGCGTGGCCGCGAGCAGGAGAGTGCGCTTGCGCAAGGTGAAGTCCCTTTCTGAATAAAGGAGTTCAGGCGTTCAGAGGTTCAGGGGTTCAGGAGTTGAGGGCCGTGCCGTAGCCGGGGGCGCCCGCCGTGGAGACGCCCGTCGTTCCCGGACCGAAGCTCGTCGCCCCGCCGGTCGTCACGCCGCTCGGCGCACCCCGCAGGGACCACACCGCACCGTCGCCGTTCTCGCCGGTCGCGGACACGGTGAGTTCGGCGCGGCGGTCGCCGGAGTGGTCGGCGAGCAGGACGCGGGCGCCGAAGCGGTCGTTCGGCTCGGAGGCGCCGGGCACGCCCGCGGTGTTCTGCGTGAAGGACTGGACGCCGGTCGTCCGCAGGCCGGACGCCGAGCCGTACAGCACGGTCACCGAGCCGGCCCCGGAGTTCTCGCCGGGCGCGCCGACGGCCAGGTCGGCGTAGCCGTCGCCGTTGACGTCACCGAGGGAGACCCCGGTGCCGAAGCGGTCGCCGGACTCGGACGCGCCGGGGACGCCGGCCGTGTCCTGGGTCAGGACCAGGGGCGTACGGGAGGAGTCCAGGCCCGCCGGGCCGCCGTAGACGACCGTGACCTTGCCGCCCTTGGCGCCGGCCGGGTCGGCGGACGGCTCGCGCTCGTTGCCGATCGCGATGTCCGCGTAGCCGTCCTTGTCGATGTCGCCGATCGCGGAGACGTAGCCGGCGGGCAACTCCTGCATCCAGTCGGTGTAGTTGCCGATGCGCGGCTCGGTCACCAGGTGGGTGATCGCCTCGCCCGTGCCCGCCTTGCGTCCGTGCACGACCAGGTTGGTGTCCCATGCGGCCGTGACCGGTCCGACGGCCAGGGACGTGATGCCGTACGTCTGCGCGTACGGGTCGGGGAAGCCGGAGCCGGAACCGCCCTGGAAGGAACTGGTCCTGGTGAAGGGGCCGTTGACGAAGCAGAGCGTGATCGGCCCGTTGGAGCCGATCACGATGTCCAGGTCGCCGTCGGCCTCGACGTCGCCCGCCGCCAGCGACTGGCCGTAGCGGTCCACGTCCGTGCTGAACGGGTTCGGCACCGAACGCGCCCCGGACAGGCCGGACTTGGCGCCCCAGATGACGACGGCCGAGCCGTCGTTGGTGTCCCCGTTGACGTCCTCGCCGGGCGCGCCGATCAGCAGGTCCGCGTACCCGTCGGTGTTGAGGTCGGCGGAGGCGACCGCGGTCCCGAAGGCGTCGTCGGCCTCGGCGGTGCCGGGGACGCCGGCCGTGTTCTGGGTGATGAGGGTGCGCGTGGCGGTCTTCAGCCCGCCGGTGCTGCCGTAGACGACGGAGACGGCGCCCGCCTTGGCCTTGCCGGACACCGTGGCACCGGGCGCGCCGATCGCGAGGTCGATACGTCCGTCGCCGTTGAAGTCGTACGGCCTGGCGGGCGTGGCGGCGTGGGCGGCCGGTGCGGAGAGGGTGAGCGCGAGGGGGGTCAGGGCCGCCGCGACGAGGGCGGCGGACATGCGCTTCCCCAGGAATGTGCGCTTCCCCGGAAAGTGGTACGTCACTGGGCGATCACCGAGCCGAAGTTGTTGCCGACCTTGAGGACGGTCGCGGTCAGGCCCTGGGCGCCGGACGTGGTCAGGCCGGCGGACGAGCCGCGCAGGGTCCAGACGCCGCCCGCGCCGTTCTCGCCGTCGACGCCGATGGTGAGATCGGCCTTGCCGTCCTTGGTGATGTCCGTCAGGTCGACCGCGGAGCCGAAGCGGTCCCAGGACTCGGCGGTACCGGGCACGCCGGCGGTGTTCTGCGTGTACGACTTCGAGCCCGAGGTCTTCAGACCGGAGGCCGAGCCGAACAGCACGGTCACCGAACCCGCCTCCGTCGCCGCGCCGACGTCCTCGCCCGGGGCGGCGACGGCGACGTCGGCGAACCCGTCGCCGTTGATGTCGCCGGTGCTCACATACATGCCGAAACCGTCGTCGGTCTCCCCGGAGCCGGGCACGTTCGTGCTGTCCTGGTGGACGACCGTCGGCTGCTGTGCGGGATCGGGGCCGTTCGGGCCGCCGTACCAGACGGTGATCTGGCCGCCCTTGTGGCCGCCGGGCTTGTCGGCGTTCGGGTCCGAGGAGTCGCCGAGGACGAGGTCGCCGTAGCCGTCGCCGTTGATGTCGGCGATGGAACCGCCGAGGCCGTCCGCGTTCGGCAGCGCGGTGAACTTGTAGCCCCCGCCGGTCCAGCGGTAGTAGCGGATGTCGCCGCCGGAGTCGCCGTCCACGCCGAACGGGTACACGCGCTCGGCCGCGCCGTCGCCGGTCAGGTCGCCCGCGATCACGTCGTAGGTGGAGCCGAGTTCGCCGACGCCGTAGTGGCTGAGCGGGCCGCCGGTGCGGGTGAACGGGCCCAGGTACATGCGGGTGTGGCTCTGCCCGGTGAGCGTGACGTCCATGTCGCCGTCGCCGTCGAAGTCACCGGTCGCGGCGCCGTGTGAGAAGCCACCCCACTCGGAGAGCGTGGACGGCTGCGGCAGACCCTTGCCGCCGGACAGGCCGGACTTGGAGCCCCACAGGACGGTGCCGGAGCCGATGCCGTCGCGGTCCCCGATGCTCTCGCCGGAGGAGCCGACGACGAGGTCGGAGTAGCCGTCGCGGTCGAGGTCGGCGGCGGCGAGGGAGGACCCGAAGACGTCGCCGGCCTCGGCGGTGCCGGGCACGCCCGGGGAGTTCTGCGTGATCACGGCCTTGCGGGTCGCGGACACACCGGACGACGAGCCGTACAGCACGACGACGGCGCCCGCGCAGGACGCGGAGCCGACGTCCGTGCACAGGGCGCTCACGGCGACATCGCGGTAGCCGTCGCCGTTGAAGTCACCGGCCAGACCGGAGGGGGCCGCCGAGGCGCTCGTCGCCGGGAGCGCGGTGAGCAGGCCGGTGGTGAGGGTGGCGGCGAGGAGGAGGGGGCGCTTGCGCAAGGTGGGTGCTCCTGGGAGGAGGGGGCGCGTCCGATGCCCGGTGGGGGCGAGCCCGGGGTGCTCCGTGTGTCAGGAGGCCGGGCCCGTGAAAGGAAGGGCCCGGCCGGTCGGTCGTACGGTGGCTCAGTCGGCGAAGTTGGCGCCGAACCACGGCGTGCCCGTCGTCGAGACGCCGGACGTGCTCGGCGCGATCGAACGGGAGCCGGTGGTGGTGATCTTCGAGCCGTTGGACGGCAGGTAGGTGACCCCGCCGTTGCCGGCGTTCTCGGCGGAACCGGCGATCAGGTCGGCCTTGCCGTCGCCCGTGACGTCGTCGAGCTTCAGGTCGATGCCGAACATGTCGTCGTCCTCGTCGTTGCCGGGGACGCCAGCGGTGGACTGCGCGAACGACTGCGCGCCCGAGGCGGTGTTCAGACCGCTCGCACCGCCGTACAGGACCGTGACGGCGCCGGTGTTCGCGGCGCTGCCGATGTTCTCGCCGGCGACGCCGATGGCGAGGTCGAGGAAACCGTCGCCGTTGATGTCGCCGAGGTCGAGCTCGTAGCCGAACCAGTCGTTGGTCTCGGAGGCACCGGGGACGTTTCCGGTGTCCTGGGTGATGCCGGTGGCCGAGCCCGGGCCGTCCACCGTGCCGTACGTCACCCAGACCTTGCCGCCCTTGGCGGAGTTCGGGACGGTGGTGCCGTCCTCGGTGGTGGCGTTCCACTGGGCGCCGCTGACGATGTCGCCGAAGCCGTCGCCGTTGATGTCGCCGATCGCGGTGATCACGCCGGGCTTGAGGGTCCGGATGTTCCCGATGGCGAGGCCGCTGGAGGCGCCCGGGATGTAGGAGTTCTCGTTCCAGCCGTAGTCGGTCTGGTACTCGTAGCCGTCGACGACCAGGTCGGTGCGGTTGTCGCCGTTGACGTCACCGGCGCTCAGGTTCAGCGGGCCGCCCGCGTCCGTGCCCATGATCGGGGGCTTGATGGTGTAGCGGCCGCCCGGGATGCCGGAGGCGGCGAAGCCGCCCTTGAAGACATAGAGGGTGGTGTTGTTGCTGCCGACGGCCAGGTCGGCCTTGCCGTCGCCGTCGAAGTCGCCGGCGGCGAGGTTCTTGCCCCAGCGGTCGTGCGCGGTCGGGGCCGGGTCGGCGATCGTGACGCCCTCGCCGGTGATGCCGGAGGCCGAGCCCCACAGGATGGCCAGGCCACCGCCGTCGACGTCGCTGCCGACGTCCTCGCCCTGGGCGCCCACGGCGATGTCGTCGTAGCCGTCGTCGTTGAAGTCGGCGAAGGCGGTGTCGTAGCCGAAGCGGTCACCGGCCTCGGCGGTGCCGGGGGCGCCGGTGGTGTTCTGGCTGATCGTGTGGCGCTTGGCGGACGAGACGCCGGTCGCGGTGCCGTACAGGACGACGAGCTGACCGGCTTCCTTCTTGCCGCTCACATAGGCGCCGTCGGCGGAGAAGGCCACGTCGCCGATGCCGTCGCCGTTGAAGTCGGCGCGCGGGACGCGCGTGGAGTCGGCGGCGGTCGCCGTCGAGGCGGCGAAGGTGAGCAGACCGCCGGTCAGCGCGGCCGCGGTGGCCGTCGCGAGGGCGAGTCGCAGGTGGTGCTTTTGCATGCGGGTTCTCCTGCTGCATGCGGGGATGCCTGGCGGGGCATCCGCAGTTGGTGGGGTGCGACCGTGGGTGTTCTCCGGGCGTTGTCCTCGGGTTCACCATGCGGTCGGCGATCAGGAGACCTGCGATGGGGCGGAAGGGTTGTACGTGAGTTCGGTAATTCTTTGAGGCGGCCGTGGCTATCCGGCATTGATGGCGACTTCGGCGTTTACGTCCCCCGCACCGAAGCCGCCACCGCCTGCCGGGGAGCGGGTCGGCGCTAGCTTCCGCGGCCGGTCGTGGAGCCGAAGCCCAGCCAGGTGTGCCGGTTGCCCCACCAGCACCAGCCGACCTTCGGCGCGTTACGTCGCTCGCGGCCGTCACGCCCCGTGCCGTTGCTGATCCAGATCGCCGGGGTACGGGCGTCCAGGGTGCCGTTGGCCTTGCGCAGCCGGGAGCCGATCGTCATGAAGCAGCGGTTGCGCTCCAGGGCGGCCGGCTGCTGGAGCACCCAGTGGATGCCTTCGCTGAGCACGAGCGGCGTCCGGCCCTCCTTGGTGAGCGCGGGCAGCGCTTCCTCCGGGCTCCAGTTGGCCATGTGGTCGCCGCGGTCGAGGCCGGTGACGAGATAGAGGGGCGCGTCGGGCAGTTCGACGGACTCGGGGGCGAAGTCGTCGACGTCGGGCATGTCGACGACGACGAAGCCGGGCTTGTCGTCACGGCGCAGCAGCGGCGCCAGGGCGGAGGCGGGGGCGCGGTTCGGGTGGACGGCGAGCAGAGCACCACCGTCACCGCTCCCGGCCGCCCTCTCGGCGAAGGCGCGTATCTCATCGGTGGGCATCCCCGCGAGCTCGTGCACCCCGAGCGCGATCAGGCGGTCCGCCTGGGCGGTGAGCGGGGGAAGAGGGGGCAGGGCGGCGTTCGAGGCCGTGTCAGTCAAGGGACTCCTCGGAATTCAGGTGAGGGCGGTTGGCCTGGGGGCCAACGAGGTGTGCGTGCGGAACGTTCCCGACCGCTTGGACGCGTCAGTTCCGATTCGCAGGCGTTTCGTGTGGGTTCCGTGACCCTGACGCGGTCTCTTTGCCCTGCCGTGGCATGATCGGGCCCATTCGGCCACCGGCTGCAGTTTGCCGGTGCGACCGCGAAGCGCGAACGGGGAGAATCTGCGTGGGGGACCACTTCAAAACCGATATTGATCAGCTTGCCGCCTTCACCAAGGACCTCAACGGCGCCAACGAATCCCTTGAGCAGGTGCGAACCGCGCTGCAGCATGTGCGGTCCGACCAGATCGGGACGTCCGAGCTGGACGAGGCGTGCGACGAGTTCCAGGAGCGCTGGAAGTACGGCAACGAGCAGATCAAGGAGCGCATCGGGAAGCTCACCGAGGGACTCCAGAAGAACACGGACAACTACCGCGAAGTGGAGACCTCCCTGGAGGAGAGCTTCAAGCGCGCCGCGGCCGCGGGGAAGTGATCGGGATGGCCCAGAATCCGTACGTCCACCTCGGCTGGAACCCCGTGCCGGGCGAGCCCGGCGAGGTCGAGAAGCTCCGCACCCAGCTCGTCAACTCGGCGAGCGCGCTGCAGACGGCGTATCAGAAGATCGACAAGCTGCTCGGTGAGTCCAGCTTCTGGGAGGGCGACGCCGCCGTGGGCTTCCGCGAGGCCCTCGACGGCGACCTGCCGAAGTACATGAAGGACGCGCACACCTCGCTGACCAAGGCCGCCGGTCACCTCGGTGCCTGGCACGGCGGGCTGACCGGCCGCAGGGGGCTGGCGCACAGGTACGACGTCGAGGCCGCCGACCACCAGGGCGACCTGAAGACCGCCAACTCCCGGCACGACACGGCCAAGCAGGACCCGGACCTGAAGCTCGCGGGGCAGACCTTCCAGGAGGGCCCCGAACTGGAGTCCGCCCAGGCCCGCCTGAACGCCGCGCAGAACCGGCTGAACGACGCCGTCACCGCCGTCAACAACGCGCAGGGCGCGCTGGACGACGTGATGCGCAAGGCGCGGGAGCTGGAGGGGACGCACGAGGCGGAGGCACGGGACCTCGCGAAGAAGCTGAAGGACGCCACGAACGATCTGGCGCCGGAGGAGCCGGGCTGGCTGAGCAAGGCGCTCAGCTGGATCGGGGACAACCTCACCAACATTCTGAGTGTGCTGGCGGCTGTGGCGGGGTTGCTGGCGCTGCTGTGCACGGGGCCGTTCGGCATCGCGATGCTGCTTGCCGCCGGTGCGCTGAGCCTGGCGACGATGGGTTCCCGTCTCGCCGATCCCAAGGTGCGGGCCTCGCTCGCGGACGGGTTCACCAAGGGCGAGTTCGACGCGGACTTCTGGGAGAACTCGGTGGGGCTCGTCGGTGACGCCCTGGGCGCGGTGCCGGGAGTGGGCGCCGTGAGCCGCGGCCTCAACGGCGCGGTCAAGTCGACGAAGTTCGCGTCCGAAGCCGTAAGCGCCGGGCAGTTCCTCGGCCGGTTCGCCGACGACACCGTCAAGGCCGCCGGCCGGATCGCGACCGCGGGTTCCTACAACCCTGTCGGAGACTTGGTGGCGCACGCGGCGGGCGGCAGCCAGGCAGTCCGGGTGGGCATGGACTACGTCTCACCGGTCGCGGGTGTCGTCACGGCCGGCTACGGGCTGGCCGCCGAGAACATCGACGCCCTGAAGAGCGACGCCGGCAAGAACACCGCCACCGGGGTCGACGCGGCCCGCGCGGGTCTGTTCGACGGCCCCGGTGCCGCCGCGGTCATCGGCAACGTCGCGAGGGTGCTGCGATGACACAGGAAGCCGCCGAGCAGCCGCCGCTGCGTCTCGTCATCGACGACTCGGCCAGAGACCCCAGCTCGAAGATCTGGTACGCGCTGCCGGCCGGGTACCTCAACGTCCCCATCGACGCCCTCGACCCCGAACCGGGCTCGGAGCAGGAGACGTACCTTGAGCAGGCCATGGAGCTGGTCCTCGGACTGGCCCCCGAGGACCAGCGCGACCGGTACACGGGCGCCCTGCGCGACGTCCGGTTCATGGCCGCCCGGATGCGGAGCGAGGGCGTCATCGCCTGCTCGCTCGGCATGCACATCGCGGACAACGGCTCCTCCGCCATGTCCGTGTTCACGGTGGCGCTCAAGGACATCGACTGGGCTCCGGCCAAGATCACGGCGGTGCGCGCGGTCTCGCTGCGCGAAAGCGCCGAGAACGTCGAGCTGTTGACGCTGCCGGGCGGTCGTCCGGCGTCGATCTCCGACACCCTGGTCACCACGCCCGACCTGGAGGGCGTACCCGGCCAGGACCTCTACCAGTGCACCCTCTACATCCCGGCCCCCTCGGGCACGCAGCTGGGCGTCCTGACGCTGAGCAGCACGGCCGCCGGCTCCCGGGAGCACTACCGCGACATGATGGCGGGCATCGCGCACACGGTGTCCTTCCACGATCCGATGCCGGAGATCGAGCGCGCCGCGCGCGGCGAAGGGCCCGACGGCCCGGGCGGCGTCGCGAACGACATCGCCTCCGACTTCGGATGACCCGGGATGTGCAGATGACCACGAACCTGAACAAGCACGGCTTTGACGGGCCGTCGGCATGGGACACGCCCGGCACCCGCCCCGCGTTCCTCCGCCGGACGGCATGGCATCTGGCCGAGTCGCTCGTCTTTGTGGCGCTGTGGTGGGGAGCCCTGTACGTCACGCTGCTCCTGCCCGTGGCGGCAGTGGCTCCCATGACGCTGGTTCTGCTCGCGATCATGTACTTCACGGTCCGGGCCCTCGGACGGCTCGCCAAGGGGTGGCGGATGCGGCGCATCCTCGCCGTCTACCCCTGGCGTCAGCAGTCCGGTGCCGTCCGGGTCACCAAGGGGAAGGCCGTTTTCGTGCTGCCCGACCCCGACCGTCCGGAAACGACGGTCTCGCTGAAGCTGGCCGCCGGGCTGTTCCGGACCTGGAGTCACGAGGCCCTCAAGGACTACGACGAGGAACTCTGGTACGCGGGTGACCCCCGGTTCGCGTGTGTGGTGGCCAAGCCCGGCCTACGCGGCCTGGCCTGCCTTTCTCAGCCCACCGCCTACAACTTCCGCACCTCCCCGCGCCGCAAGGGTCTCAGCCCCGAAGCCCGCCGCCGCGCCCGCGCCATAGGCGCACGCGTCGCCGACTGACTACCGCGCCAAAAACTCCGAGCTGGAGAACGTCACCGACGGCTCCACCGCCACCAGCCCCTTCTTCGTCCCCGGGTACACCGCCACCGTGTCCTTCGTCTCGCCTACGTACGTGCGCACCACCAGGTCCGCCCGGCCGTCCCCGTCGAAGTCGCCGGTCGACACGACACGCGTGGTGCCCTGTGCGGGCGGCTGTACGGTCACCATCCCCGCCGTCGCGAGTCCCGCCGTACGGCCGTGGAAGATCCGCAACTGGGAGCCGCTGGAGAGGAGTTCGCTCAGGCCGTCGCCGTCGAAGTCGGCCGCGTCGAGCGTGGAGCCGGGGGACTGGAGAGTTCCGCGGCCGGCCGCTGCGGTGAGGTCGTAGCGCAGGGACGTTCCGCCCATCGTGCCGATCGCCGCGTCCAGGGCCGCCCGGCCCTTGCCGAACGTGCCGAGGGCCACGTCGATGCCGGCGGGGAGGGCGGCTCCGGTGCGGGTCGGACCGGCCGGGCCGCCGAGGACGACCGCCGAAGTGCCCTTGCCCTCCGCCGTACGGACCACCAGGTCGTCGTATCCGTCGCCGTTGACGTCGGCGGCCGGGCCCGTGGGGACGTTGCCGGGCGACTGGATGGGTGCGCCCGCCGTGCGCGGGGTGCCCTTGCGGCTGAACGGGCCGTGCAGGAAGCTCAGTTGGCCGCCGGACGCGTGCACGATCAGGTCCTGCGCGTCGTCGCCGTCGAAGTCGCCGCACACCGGCTGGTCGGGCCAGTCGTTGCCGACGCGGGCGCCGTCCGGGATCGCGAGCTTGACGGCGTTGCCGGTGAGGCCCTGCGGGGAGCCGAAGAGGAGCTGGAGCGGTACCGGGGGCTGTCCCTGGCCGTCGTAGGGCGGGTCGGTGGACACGACCAGGTCCGTGAAGCCGTCGCCGTCCAGGTCGCAGGTCGCCTCCGCGTCGAAGACGGCCGGGCGCTGGCCCTTGGTGGGGGCCGCCTGCCGCTCGGGGCTGAGCAACTGCCGTGCGCCCGGAGTGAGTCCGCGCTCGCTGCCGTAGACGACGCCGATGCCCGCGTCGTCCGCGTGGGCCTGCGCCTTGACCAGGTCGTTGAGGACGAGGTCGCGGTGGCCGTCGCCGTTGAAGTCGTCGGCCGTCTTGCTGCCCTCGCCCTGCGGTACGGGGAGCAGGGCGGGGGCGTCGGCCACCTGGACGGGGGTGTGGCGGGCCGGCTCCGCGTCGTCGTGCGGGGTCGGGCCGCAGGCCGTGACCGCGAGGGCGAGGACGCCGAGGATTCCGAGGGAGCCGGTCAAAGCCGCCGTACTCTTCCCGCTCCCGCTCTCTCTTCCTCTCCCACTCCCGCTTCTTCGCGCGCGCACCGCTCACCTCGTCAGCATCAAGGGCAACCAAGGGCAACCAAAGGCAACAACTGAGCAATGATGCACTTGTTCGAGAGGGGGTGACAGGCCTGTGCACGGACTGTGCGGGGAGGCCGGGGACATCGGCCGGGATTGGCCACGCGAGAACCCTCCCATTTGGTTTCAATCGATACCGTATCGAATGGCCGAACGGCGGTAATCTGGCCGCATGGCCGCCGATGATCCGTCCGGAACCACCACCTCTCTTCCGACCGGAACCACTGCCCCGCGAGCGACCGACCGCCCCGGTGACGGGTCGCCCTTCGCGCTGGGCCTGCTGCTGCGCCGGGCGCACTGGCGGGCGCAGACGGTGATGACGGAGGCGCTGCGGCCGCTCGGCATCGAGCTGCGGCACTTCTCGGTGCTGATCGTGCTGGTCAACAGCGGACCCACGGTGCAGCGCGACCTCGCGGCGGCGACGGGGACGGACAAGGCGGGCGTCATGCGGGTCGTGGACGACCTGGAGCGCAAGGGGCTGGCCGTACGCAAGGCCGTGCCGGGGGACCGGCGGGTGAAGGCGGTGGAGATCACGCCGCAGGGCGTCGAGTTGTTCGACGCGGCGCATGGGGCGGCGAAGCCGTCGGCCGAGCGCCTGGTCGCCGAGCTGGGGGCCGGTGAGACGGAGCAACTGATGGATCTGCTGACGCGGTTCGCGCATCCGGGAGGGGATGAGGGCTCCGGCTGAGCTCCGGCTGAGTGCCGGCTGACCTCGGGCGACGGGACGGGGATCGAGGACGCCGTGTGACGTCCGGGGGTCTGGCGTCACACGGCGTCCGGCTCGGCGGCGCGCGAGCCGTCACGCGGCTTCCCGCTCGGGGGGCCGTCGGACGGTCACGCCGCGAGGCGCTCCGCCAGCTCCTTGGCCTTGACGGCGGCGTCCTCGAACGCCCGCTGGCGCGAGGCCTCGTAGAGCGGGACCAGCTCGGACATCGCCGGGTTGCGCGGGGCCATCGTGAGCTCCGGGACGATGAAGTCGAGGTCCAGGCCGAGGGTGTCCCGGAGTACGGCCTGAAGGTAGTTCCGCACGAACTCGAAGCCCTCGCGCGGCGTGCCCGGCGCGTACGAGCCGCCGCGGCTGGCGACGACGATGACCGGGGTGCCCTTGGCCGAGGGGTTCGCGCCGGCGGTGCGGCCGAGCAGAAGGACGTTGTCCAGCCAGGCCTTGAGGGTCGACGGGATCGAGAAGTTGTGCATGGGGGCGCCGATCAGGACGGCGTCGGCCTGCTCCAGCTCCGCCATGAGCCGCTCGCGCCCGGCGAACGCCGCGGACTGCTCCGGCGTGCGCTCGGACGGTGCGACGTAGCCGGCGGTCCAGGCGGCGGCGGTGATGTGCGGGACGGGGTCGGCGGCGAGGTCGCGGTGGACCACCGTGCCCTGCGGGTGCTGCTCCTCCCAGGCCTGGCGGAAGGCGGCCGCGACCGAACGGGACGAGGACGCCTCGCCGGGGAGCACGGACGAGTCGATGTGCAGCAGCGTGGCCATGGGCTTTCTCCAAGGGCTGGTGTCTTGTAATCGCCCATAGTTTAACTCGCGATCGTCTCGAATGATACCGTCACAGTCGCAACGAAGAGGAGCGCGCCGAGCGAACGGAGCGCGAGCGCGCTGTGCGAACGGGAGGCAGTCGACCTTGGACGTCTACGAAGCGGTCACGAGCCGACGGGCGGTACGCGAGTTCACCGACCGGCACGTTCCGAGGGAGGTGCTGGAGCGTGCCGTCGCCGCCGCGGCCTGGGCGCCGTCCGCCTCGAACCTCCAGCCGTGGCATGCCTACGTGGTGACCGGAAGGCCGCTGGCCGAGCTGAAGAAGTGTGCCGGCGAGCGCCTGGCCTCCTCGGACCCCTGGGACGAGCCCGAGTACGAGCAGTACCCGCCCGACCTGAAGTCCCCTTATCGCGAGCGCCGGTCCGCCTTCGGCGAGCAGCGCTACGGCGCGCTGGGCATCGCGCGCGAGGACCTGGAGGCGCGCCAGCGGGCCGCCTCCGCGAACTGGGACTGCTTCGGGGCGCCCGCCGCGCTGTTCTGCTACATCGACCGCGACATGGGGCCCGCCCAGTGGTCCGACGTCGGCATGTATCTGCAGACCGTCATGTTGCTGCTGCGCGCCGAGGGGCTGCACAGCTGCGCGCAGATGGCGTGGGCGAAGTACCACAGGTCCGTCGCGCAGGTGCTGTCACCGCCGGACGGGCTGATCCTCTTCTGCGGCATGTCGATCGGGTTCGCGGACGCCGCCGGTGTGGGTGCCGCCCGCACCGGGCGGGCTCCGCTGGAGGAGACGGTGACGTTCGTCGACGGTTGCGGGGCGTCGGCCGGAGCGATGAATTCCTGACGACGACTGCGTGCAGGTCAGGTGTTGATCGGGGGCGTGACGAATGGATCTCCGCTGGTCGGCGGGGTTTCGCGGGTCATCGCCGGGGCGGTGACCCGACGTGATCGCAGGACTCCCAGTGCAACCACCCACAAACTCCGCGAGTCACCTGTGGTTGTCGTATCCACCTGTTTCTCACGGAGGTTGTGCCATGCTCGCTCGCCCCGCCCGCCGCAAGGCCTTAGCCGCCACCTCGACCCTGACCCTGGCCCTCGGTACGGCCCTGACCGCCTCGATCGCCCTGCCCGGCGTGGCCGGTGCCGCGGCGCCGTCGGCCAGGGTGGAGCAAGGTGCCGGCGGCAGGTCGATCGCCTACATAGCGGCCGAGGGCCAGACCAACAAGCTGAGCGTCACCGCGACGAAGGGCGAAGGCCTGGAGCGGATCACCTACGTCCTCGACGACGTGGTCCCGATCGAGATCGCCCCGACGGCAACGGAGTGCGGCTACCCGGACAGCGCGGACCGCACCAAGGTCTCGTGCACGGGGACCACCCTGGAAACCCAGGACCCGTACGCCCTGCTGTTCCTGAACCTGGAAGACGGCAACGACACCGTCACCTATGACAACGCCACCGACCAGACCTACTACCACGCCTCGATCGACCTGGGGACAGGTAAGGACAAGTACACCCACACCGGCAGTGTCGACGGAAACTCGATCCATGGCGGAACGGGCGACGACACCATCACGCTGGGCGTCGCGGGGGTGGCGCTAGCCGAGGACGGCAACGACACGGTCCACGCCGCCGAGGGGTCCATCGTGTTCGGTCATGGCGGCGTCGACACGATCTACGCCGACGGCGACGAGACCAGCGTGGACGGCGGCGTGGGCAACGACGTCATCCACGGCGGTGCGGGCCGGCAGCACCTGACCGGCGGAGACGGCGACGACACCGTGCGCGGTGGCACCGGGAGCGACTTCCTGTACGGCAGCCCGGGCAACGACATCCTGTACGGCAACAGTGGCGACGACACGATCTACGGCAACAGCGGCAACGACAAGCTGTACGGCGGCCCGGGCCGCGACACCCTGTCGGGCGGACCGGGCACGGACGTCGAGCGCCAGGACTGACACCTCCCTCATCCCTCGTCTCTCCCGACGGGGTCCCGCTCCGGTACCCCCGCGATGTAACGGCTGCTACATTCCAAAGTGTGACTGAGATGCAGAACGGCGAGGGCGACCACGCGCGTGCCGAAACGCGCTGGATCGTCCTCGTCGTCAGGGTTCCGGCCGAGCCTTCCCGGCACCGGGTGGCCGTCTGGCGTGAGCTGCGCAAGACCGGTGCGCTCTCGCTCGGGCAGGGCGTGTGGGCCGTACCGGACGTGCCGTTGTTCGCCGACGGGATCGGCCGGGTGCTGGAGCTGACCGAGCGCGCCGGGGGCGAGGCGGTGTCGCTGGCGGCCACGGGGCGCGGCGCGCAGGACGGGCAGCGGCTGCGGGCCATGTTCACGGCCGCGCGCTCCGCGGACTGGGCCGAGTTCATCGCCGACTGCGGCAAGTTCGAGGCGGAACTGGCCAAGGAGATCCGCATCGCCAAGTTCACGCTCGCCGAACTGGAAGAAGAGGAGCAGTCGCTGGAGCGGCTGCGCCGCTGGCACCGGGACCTGACGGCACGGGACGTGTTCGGCGCCCCCGAGGCCGCCGAGGCCACCGAGCGGCTCAAGGTCTGCGTGGCGGCCTGCGAGGACTACGCCGAGCGCGTCTTCGCCGCACTGCATCAGGTGCCGGAGCAGCGTCTGCCCGAAGAGGGCCGGCGCGAGCCCGGGGAGGAGAGCGGCCGATGACCACGACACCGCCCCGGCAGGCCGCCCCCGCGGCCCGGATGTGGCCCCTGTACGCCGCCGGCTTCACCACCGCCTTCGGCGCGCACGGCATCGCCGCCAACCTCGGCGGCCACTCCGACGACGCGGTGACCTCCCTGCTCGTGCTCGGTGGGCTGCTCGCCCTGTACGACGGCGCCGAGGTGCTGCTCAAGCCGGTCTTCGGCACCCTCGCCGACCGGATCGGCGCCCGGCCCGTGCTGCTCGGCGGGCTGGTCGCGTTCGCGCTCGCCTCCGCCGCCTACGTCGTCGCCGACAGCCCCGCCTGGCTCTGGGCCGCCCGGCTCGGCCAGGGCGCCGCGGCCTCGGCGTTCTCGCCGTCCGCGTCCGCGCTGGTCGCCCGGCTGAACCCGGCTGCGGGGCACGGGCGGGCGTTCGGCAGTTACGGCTTCTACAAGTCCATCGGCTACACCCTCGGCCCGCTGCTCGGCGGTGTCCTGGTGTGGGCCGGCGGTCTGCGGCTGCTGTTCATCGTGCTGGCGGTGCTCGGCGTCGCGGTCGCACTGTGGGCCGCCGTCGCCGTACCGCATCTGCCGCCGCTTCCCAGGCAGCGGCAGACGGTCCTGGACCTGGCCCGGCGGCTGGCCGACCCGGCCTTCCTCCGTCCCACGGCAGCCCTGGCCGCCGCGACCGCCGCCCTCTCCGTCGGCGTCGGCTTCCTGCCGGTCTCCGGCGCCGTCGCCGGGCTCGGCACGGTCGCGACCGGCGCCGCGGTCTCGGTGCTGGCGGCCTGCGCGGCCGTCGTACAGCCGAAGGCCGGGCGGGCCCTGGACGACGGCCGCCTCACCCTCCGCACCGGCCTCACCGCCGGACTGCTGACCACGGCGGCGGGGCTCGCCTGCGCGATGCTCCCCGGGCCGGCCGGCATCCTCCTCGCCGCGGCCCTGATCGGCGTCGGCACCGGTCTGATCACCCCGCTCGGCTTCGCCGCCCTGGCCGCCTCCACTCCCACCGAGCGGCTCGGCCAGACCATGGGCTCCGCCGAGCTCGGCCGGGAGCTGGGCGACGCGGGCGGGCCGCTGCTGGTCGCGGGCGTCGCCGCCGCGGCCACCCTCACCTACGGTTACGCCGCTCTCGCCCTGCTCATCGCCATCGGCCCCGCCCTCGCCCTCGCCGCCCGACGCCGCGCGACACCCGGCGCCGTACCGGAGCAGCGCGGCGAGCAAGAGATCTTCTGAATTTCGATCTTCTGAATTTAGATAATCACCGTTGACGCGTATTCCCCCGAATGCCAGATGTCCGGTCCCGTGTGGTGCTCGTTAGGTGAATGTGACGTGGCGGGAAAAACTTGCATCCGAGGACAGTTCTATGGGCCCGTTCCGGGCAGCTGATCAGACCACTGCGGAAAGCATCACCGGGTGCTCTGATCTGCTTGAGGACTTTCTGAGGGCGATCGGTCGGATGGAGAGTGAATATCTCCGTGCGGCACTGGAGGGGGAGAAGATCTAGAAATGAGGTCGGACTATGACGCGGTAGACGAGCAGCTTCAGTACGCTCAGCGGCTCGATATGCACAACCTCTGGCAGGCTCCTGAGCAGACGATCTCTTCGTCGGGCGGCTGGGATCTGGACGCGGAGCTGGCTCAGATGCTGAGTACGACACAAGGCCTGGATCTCACTGATCTCGTTCCACCTCCGCCGGCGCCGCAGCGGAGCGATGACAGACCCCCGCCTCGCCCGGTCCATCGGAAGCGACCTCAGACGGGTGCCCGGATCCTCGGCGGAAATCCGAAGATCGTGAGCGTCTCCGTTCTGGTCACGTTAATCACCCTGTGTGCGGTGACGATGCTCACCTGGTCAATCTCGTATTCGTACGATCAGCTCCGCGACATCGCGCTTCTCGTCGTGTCGGAGAAGTTGGCGCAATGGTGGCCCCTGACGGTGTACGGACCGTGGCTGCTGGCCGGCCTGTCCATTCTGCGGGCATCCGTTCAGCGCCGGACCGCCCGGCGGTCCTGGGCCGTCATGCTGATCTCCTCGGGCACCGCGGTCGCTCTGTGCATCGGCCAGTCGGCGGATTCCCTGCTGGCGATGGTGATCGTCGGTATTCCGCCGATCACCGCCCTGGTCTGCTTTCGCGAGCTTGTCGGCCAGTTTTCGTCGCGGCCGGGCCCCAGGCACGCCGCCGACACGATGAACGGCCCCAAGCAGCCGAAGTCGTAGACCGCCGCCCGGGGTTCCGGAAACCCCGACCCACCGGGTCGGTCAGGACCGGTACGGCTGCTGAGGCTGTCCGTACTGCTGCTGACCCCCGGGGCCCCCGGCGGCGGCCTGCGCCTGGAGCTGCTCGGCCTGCTCCCGGGTCACCTTCTGCTCGGCGCCGCAGAAGGTGCACTGCGTCGCGTACTTGGTCGAGATCGGGAACAGCGGCACGAAGAACAGCGTGAACTTCGTGACGCGCTTGCGCAGCGTGTGCGCCGAGGGGTTGCCGCACTGGCCGCACACCAGCGTGAGTATCGCGAGCTGGTAGAGGTAGCCCTTGGTGCCGAAGATGATCACGCGGTGGTTCCTTCCGATCAGTTCCTGCGTCCAGCCTGCCTCACGACGACGCCCCCTGTCCCTTGTCGGGAGCAGGGGGCGTCGGACGTACGGCCGTGACGGCTACTTCACCGGCTCGGKCTCCGGCTCGTTCTCCGTCTGTGCGGTGTCCTCGGGGTCCACCGGCGTCTTGACCGACTCCAGCAGCAGCTGGGCGACGTCGACGACCGTGATGGACTCCTTGGCCTTGCCGTCGTTCTTCTTGCCGTTCACGGAGTCCGTGAGCATGACCAGACAGAACGGGCAGGCCGTCGAGATGATGTCGGGGTTGGTCGAAAGAGCCTCATCAACACGCTCGTTGTTGATGCGCTTGCCGATCCGCTCCTCCATCCACATCCGCGCACCACCGGCGCCACAGCAGAAGCCGCGCTCCTTGTGGCGGTGCATCTCCTCGTTCCGGAGACCCGGGACGCTGGCGATGATCTCGCGCGGCGGCGTGTAGATCTTGTTGTGGCGGCCCAGGTAGCAGGGGTCGTGGTAGGTGATGATGCCCTCGACCGGGGTGACCGGGACGAGCTTGCCCTCGTCCACCAGGTGCTGCAGCAGCTGGGTGTGGTGGATGACCTCGTAGTCGCCGCCGATCTGCGGGTACTCGTTGCCGATCGTGTTGAGGCAGTGCGGGCAGGTGGCGACGATCTTCTTGGCCGACTTGGGCTTGCGGGACTCCTCGGTCACCTTGCCGTCGTCGTCCAGCTCCTCGCCGAACGCCATGTTCAGCGCCATGACGTTCTCCATGCCGAGCTCCTGGAACAGGGGCTCGTTGCCGAGGCGGCGGGCGGAGTCACCGGTGCACTTCTCGTCGCCGCCCATGATCGCGAACTTGACGCCCGCGATGTGCAGCAGCTCGGCGAAGGCCTTGGTGGTCTTCTTGGCCCGGTCCTCCAGGGCGCCGGCGCAGCCGACCCAGTACAGGTACTCGACCTCGGTGAGGTCCTCGATGTCCTGGCCGACGACCGGAACCTCGAACTCGACCTCCTTGAGCCACTCCAGGCGCTGCTTCTTGGCCAGGCCCCAGGGGTTGCCCTTCTTCTCCAGGTTCTTGAGCATCGTGCCCGCCTCGGACGGGAACGCGCTCTCGATCATCACCTGGTAGCGGCGCATGTCGACGATGTGGTCGATGTGCTCGATGTCCACCGGGCACTGCTCGACGCAGGCGCCGCAGGTGGTGCAGGACCAGAGCACGTCCGGGTCGATGACCCCGTTCTCCTCCACCGTGCCGATCAGCGGACGCTCGGCCTCCGCGAGGGCGGCCGCGGGGACGTCCTTCAGCTGCTCCTCGGACGCCTTCTCCTCGCCCTCCATGTTCTTGCCGCCGCCGGCCAGCAGGTACGGCGCCTTGGCGTGCGCGTGGTCGCGCAGCGACATGATCAGCAGCTTGGGGGAGAGGGGCTTGCCCGTGTTCCAGGCGGGGCACTGCGACTGGCAGCGGCCGCACTCGGTGCAGGTGGAGAAGTCCAGCAGGCCCTTCCAGGAGAACTGCTCGACCTGGGAGACACCGAAGACGTCGTCGTCACCGGGGTCGGTGAAGTCGATCGGCTTGCCGCCGGAGGTCATCGGGAGCAGGGCGCCCAGCGAGGTCTCACCGTCGGCGTTGCGCTTGAACCAGATGTTCGGGAACGCCAGGAAGCGGTGCCAGGCCACACCCATGTCGGTCTTCAGGGCGACCGTGATCATCCAGATGAACGAGGTCGCGATCTTCAGGCCCGCGAAGAAGTAGGTGAGGTTCTGGAGCGTGGAGATGTCCATGCCCTCGAACCACGACACCACCGGGTACGAGACGAAGAACGACGCCTCGTAGCCGTCCACGTGGTGCTGGGCACCCTCCAGCGCGTGCAGCGTGAAGATGCAGACGCCGACGATGAGGATGACGCTCTCGACGAAGTACGCCTGGCCGGTGTTGGAGCCGGCGAAGCGGGACTTGCGGCCCGCCTTGCCCGGACGGCTCAGCTGGCGGATCACGATCAGGGTGAGGATGCCGAGAACCGTCATCGTGCCGAGGAACTCGACGAAGACGTTGTACGGCGCCCAGTCGCCGATGATCGGCAGCATCCAGTCGGCCTGGAACAGCTGGCCGATGGCGTTGACGATCGTCAGCAGCAGCGAGAAGAAGCCCACGGCCACGAACCAGTGCGCCACGCCCACGATGCCCCAGCGGTTCATCCGGGTGTGGCCGAGGAACTCCCTGGCCACGGTGACGGTGCGCTGCACCGGCTCGTCCGTGCGGGTGCCCGCGGGCACGTTCTGGCCGAGCCGCATGAAGTTGTAGATCTGAACGATCGCGCGGGCGAACAGGGCCACGCCGACCACGATCAGAACCAGCGACACGATGATCGCGGCGAGTTGCATTTCGGGGCTCCTCGGGCCTGCGAGGCGACATTACTAAGCGGTAACTTATGCAGTCCTCTGAGACTACCCGCATCCTCCGTCGCACTGTAGCCAGGGGCGGGGTGATCTGAGTCGCTGAGGCTTGCCTTAAGAACGATTCGTGTTATTCATCCCGAAATGGTATATACGCCACTAATCTATGCCTGTGCTTTACGGGATCGCCGCCGCCACGACCGCTCTCCTGGTCACCGCCCTCCTAGCGATGCTGCTCCGCCTGCCCGCCCTGC
Source organism: Streptomyces sp. UW30 (assembly GCF_008042075.1). GTDB lineage: Bacteria > Actinomycetota > Actinomycetes > Streptomycetales > Streptomycetaceae > Streptomyces. Next base: position 26,564 of record NZ_RDBN01000021.1, read on the forward strand.
GTCTCGGCATCGTCGACCGCCGCCGGCAGCGGCCGCTGCCTCTGCTCGGCGGGGTCGCCGTCGCGCTCGTCACCTGTCTGGTCGCCGCCGCCGGGGAGTGGACGCGGTTCGCCCCGCTGGGCTCCGAGATCGTGCGGCTGCTCATCGCCGCGGGCGCCGTGGCCCTGCTCGGACTGGTCGCCGACGTGCGGCGGGTGAAGGCACGGTTCCTCGTCGGCGGTACGGCCGTGGCGGCGGCCTGCGTCGTGCCGTACGGCGACACCGGGATCCTGCTGGGCCTGGTGGCCGTCGGCTGGATCGTCCTCGTCGCCGTCGGCTTCAAGGCCCTCGACCACGCGGACGCGCTGGTCGGCACCGTCGGCGTGCTCACCGCCTTCGGCGTGGGCATCTGCGCGGCGGCCGAGGTGATGGACGAACTCGCCGTGCTGCTCAGTGTGCTGGCCGCCGCCCTGACCGGGTTCCTCATGCACAACTGGCCTCCCGCGCGGATCGGCCTCGGGGCGTGCGGGTCCCTGTTCGTCGGGTTCGTGCTCGCGTCGTCGGCCGTGATGACCCGCGCCGGGCACGATCCGGTGTCGAGCGCGGGCGTGCTGTACTCGCTCACGGCTCTGGCCACCGCCGACGTCCTCCTCGTGACGCTGTCGCGCCGGCTGGCCGGACGGCCGCTGCTGCGGCGCGGGCCGGATCATCTCGCCCACCGGTTGCGCCGGATCGGGCTCACTCCGCAGGGCGTGACCGTTCTGCTGGGTGTCGGGGCCTTCGCCGGGGTACTCGTCGGCGTCCTCGTACACATGGGATGGATGGCGCGCTCGGGGGCGTTGTGGGTGGGGGTGGGTGCCGTGATCGCCGTACTGGCGCTGCTGCACATCAAGCCCTACGGGCCTCGGCGTCAACCCAGAGTTCCGGTGCAGGACTCCGCTCGGGTTTCCGATCGGGTCGCGTCTTCGCAGGTCGGAGCCCAGTTGCGTGTAAGGAACGGATAAGAGTTGAGTGAGGTCGACTCAGCTCTGTTGACCCATTCCGAGCCGTCGTGCACACTTGAGTCCGTTCCACTCAAGTCAGCTGGAGGAATTCACCATGGCACGTGCGGTCGGCATCGACCTGGGCACGACAAACTCCGTCGTCAGCGTTCTTGAAGGCGGCGAGCCCACCGTCATCACCAACGCAGAGGGCGCCAGGACCACGCCGTCCGTCGTCGCCTTCGCCAAGAACGGCGAGGTGCTCGTCGGCGAGGTCGCCAAGCGTCAGGCGGTCACCAACGTGGACCGGACCATCCGGTCCGTGAAGCGTCACATGGGCACCGACTGGAAGATGGAGCTGGACGGGAAGCCCTTCAACCCGCAGCAGATCTCCGCCTTCATCCTGCAGAAGCTGAAGCGCGACGCCGAGTCGTACCTGGGCGAGAAGGTGACCGACGCGGTCATCACCGTCCCCGCGTACTTCAACGACTCCGAGCGTCAGGCGACGAAGGAGGCCGGCGAGATCGCCGGTCTGAACGTCCTTCGTATCGTCAACGAGCCGACTGCGGCCGCGCTGGCGTACGGCCTCGACAAGGACGACCAGACGATCCTCGTCTTCGACCTCGGCGGCGGCACCTTCGACGTGTCCCTGCTGGAGATCGGCGACGGCGTCGTCGAGGTGAAGGCCACCAACGGTGACAACCACCTCGGTGGTGACGACTGGGACCAGCGCGTCGTCGACTACCTGGTGCAGCAGTTCAAGTCGGGCCACGGTGTGGACCTGGCCAAGGACAAGATGGCTCTCCAGCGTCTGCGTGAGGCTGCCGAGAAGGCCAAGATCGAGCTGTCCTCGTCCACCGAGACCTCGATCAACCTGCCCTACATCACCGCCTCCGCCGAGGGCCCGCTGCACCTGGACGAGAAGCTCACCCGGGCTCAGTTCCAGCAGCTGACGGCCGACCTGCTGGAGCGCTGCAAGACCCCGTTCTTCAACGTCATGAAGGACGCCGGCGTCTCCATCAACGAGATCGACCACGTCGTCCTCGTCGGTGGCTCCACCCGTATGCCCGCCGTCGCCGAGCTCGTGCGCGAGCTGACCGGCGGCAAGGACGCCAACAAGGGCGTCAACCCGGACGAGGTCGTCGCCATCGGCGCCGCCCTGCAGGCCGGTGTCCTCAAGGGTGAGGTCAAGGACGTCCTGCTCCTCGACGTCACCCCGCTGTCCCTCGGCATCGAGACCAAGGGAGGGATCATGACGAAGCTCATCGAGCGCAACACGACGATCCCGACCAAGCGCTCGGAGATCTTCACGACGGCCGAGGACAACCAGCCGTCCGTGCAGATCCAGGTCTACCAGGGCGAGCGCGAGATCGCGGCGTACAACAAGAAGCTCGGGATGTTCGAGCTGACCGGTCTGCCGCCGGCGCCGCGTGGCGTCCCGCAGATCGAGGTCGCCTTCGACATCGACGCCAACGGCATCATGCACGTGACCGCGAAGGACCTCGGCACGGGCAAGGAGCAGAAGATGACCGTCACCGGCGGCTCCTCGCTGCCGAAGGACGAGGTCAACCGGATGCGCGAAGAGGCCGAGAAGTACGCGGAGGAGGACCACGCCCGCCGCGAGGCCGCCGAGTCCCGCAACCAGGGCGAGCAGCTCGTCTACCAGACGGAGAAGTTCCTCAAGGACAACGAGGACAAGGTCCCCGGCGAGGTCAAGACCGAGGTCGAGGCCGCCGTCGAGGAGCTGAAGACCGCGCTCAAGGGCGAGGACACCGCCGAGATCCGCACGGCCACCGAGAAGGTCGCCGCGGTCTCCCAGAAGGTCGGCCAGGCCATGTACGCCGACGCCCAGGCCGGTCAGGCCGCGGGCGGTCCCGAGGGCGGCGCCCCCGGTGGCGCCAAGGCCGAGGACGACGTCGTGGACGCCGAGATCGTGGACGACGAGCGCAAGGACGGTGTCGCGTAATGACGGAGGAGACCCCGGGCTTCGAGGAGAAGCCCGACGTCCCCTCCGGCGCGACCCCTGACGACGCCGAGTCGAAGGCCGCCCCCCAGGAGGGGGCGGCCCCGGCCGGGGACGGAACCGCAGACGCGGGTCTGGTGGCCCAGCTGGACCAGGTGCGTACGGCGCTCGGTGAGCGCACGATGGACCTCCAGCGGCTCCAGGCCGAGTACCAGAACTACCGCCGCCGTGTGGAGCGCGACCGGATCACGGTCAAGGAGATCGCCATCGCGAACCTCCTGACCGAGCTCCTGCCCGTGCTCGACGACATCGGCCGCGCACGGGAACACGGCGAACTCGTCGGCGGATTCAAGTCCGTCGCGGAGTCGCTGGAGACCGTCGCGGCGAAGATGGGCCTCCAGCAGTTCGGCAAGGAGGGCGAGCCCTTCGACCCGACGATCCACGAGGCGCTGATGCACTCCTACGCGCCGGACGTCACCGAGACGACCTGCGTCGCGATCCTCCAGCCGGGGTATCGCATCGGCGAGCGCACCATCCGCCCCGCGCGGGTGGCCGTCGCCGAGCCCCAGCCGGGCGCGCAGACCGTCAAGGAGGAGTCCGCCGAGGCGGCCGACGACAAGGAGAGCGGTGGCCCGGACGAGGGCTGACGTTGAACTGACGAGGAGAGAGGAGGGACGTCGGGGATGAGCACCAAGGACTTCATCGAGAAGGACTTCTACAAGGTCCTCGGCGTCCCCAAGGACGCCACCGAGGCCGAGATCAAGAAGGCGTACCGCAAGCTCGCCCGCGAGTTCCACCCGGACGCCAACAAGGGCAACGCCAAGGCGGAGGAGCGTTTCAAGGAGATCTCCGAGGCGAACGACGTCCTCGGCGACCCCAAGAAGCGCAAGGAGTACGACGAGGCACGCGCCCTCTTCGGCAACGGCGGCTTCCGCCCCGGGCCGGGCGGCGCGGGCGGCGGCAACTTCAACTTCGACCTGGGCGACCTCTTCGGAGGCGGCGCCCAGGGCGGCCAAGGGGGAGCCGGCGGCTTCGGCGGCGGAATCGGTGACGTCTTCGGGGGCCTGTTCAACCGCGGCGGTACCGGTACGACCCGTACGCAGCCCCGGCGCGGCCAGGACATCGACACCGAGGTCAGCCTCAGCTTCACCGAGGCGATCGAGGGGGCGACGGTCCCGCTGCGGATGTCCTCGCAGTCGCCGTGCAAGGCGTGCGCGGGCACCGGCGACAAGAACGGCACGCCCAGGGTGTGCCCCACCTGCGTCGGCACCGGCCAGGTGGCCCGGGGCTCGGGCGGCGGCTTCTCGCTCACCGACCCCTGCCCGGACTGCAAGGGGCGCGGCCTGATCGCCGAGCACCCCTGCATGGAGTGCAAGGGCAGCGGCCGGGCCAAGTCGTCCCGGACCATGCAGGTCCGCATCCCCGCCGGGGTGTCGGACGGCCAGCGCATCCGGCTGCGCGGCAAGGGCGCGCCGGGCGAGCGCGGCGGCCCGGCCGGCGATCTGTACGTCACCGTGCACGTCGACGCCCACCCGGTGTTCGGCCGCAAGGAGGACAACCTCACGGTGACCGTCCCCGTGACCTTCACGGAGGCGGCCCTGGGCGGCGAGGTCAGGGTTCCCACCCTGGGCGGACCGCCGGTCACCCTGAAGCTGCCGCCCGGCACGCCCAACGGCCGCACCATGCGGGCGCGGGGCAAGGGCGCGGTCCGCAAGGACGGCACCCGCGGAGACCTCCTGGTCACCGTCGAGGTGAGTGTTCCCAAGGACGTGACGGGGAAGGCTCGTGACGCGCTCGAGGCGTATCGCGAGGCGACCGCGGGTGAGGATCCGCGGGCGGAGCTGTTCCAGGCCGCGAAGGGAGCTTGATGGAGATGGACGGCCGTCGACGCAATCCGTATGAACTGACCGAGGAGACCCCGGTCTACGTCATCTCGGTGGCGGCCCAGCTCTCCGGCCTGCACCCGCAGACACTGCGCCAGTACGACCGCCTCGGCCTGGTCTCCCCGGACCGCACCGCCGGCCGCGGCCGCCGTTACTCGGCCCGCGACATCGAACTGCTCCGCCAGGTGCAGGCGTTGTCGCAGGACGAGGGCATCAACCTGGCCGGCATCAAACGCATCATCGAACTGGAGAACCAGGTCGCCGCGCTGCAGTCCCGCGTGGCCGAACTCCAGTCCGCCGTCGAGGGCGCCGCGGCGGCGATGCAGCAGCGCGAGGCGGCGGTACACGCGTCGTACCGCCGTGACCTGGTGCCGTACCAGGAGGTACAGCACACCAGCGCGTTGGTGGTGTGGCGGCCGAAGAAGGCCAAGGACTGACCGCGCAAGCCGACAGAAGGGGCCCGCAGGTGTACGCACCTGCGGGCCCCTTCTGGTCCTGTCGCGGCGTTCGTCAGGGGTTGGCGGGGGCGGTGACCGCCCAGTCGCCGCCGGGCGCCGACTCCGTGCCGTCCGCGTACAGGGCGCTGACCCAGTAGTGGCGGGTGGTGCCTGCGCCGGCGCCGGTGTCCACGTAGGAAGTGCCCGTCGTGGTCGTCAGCTCCTCGTAGGCCTTGGTGTCGGGGTTCCAGCGGTAGACCTGGTAACCGGTGGCATCGGCCACGCTGTTCCAGGTCAGCACGGCGGTGTCGTCGTTGGCGTCGGCCGTCAGATGCACCGGCGACCCCTCGGGCGTCGGCACGCTCGGCGTCATGTCGAGCTCGGTGACGCGCACGGCCTGGACCGGGTCGTCGCTCCACTTGATGGCGGAGTTGCCCTGGTCGTCCACGGCGTCGACGAAGAAGCAGACCTCGTCGCCGTCGGGGAGCGTGGTGTAGTCGTAGGACGTGTCGCCCGGCGAGACGTAGTCCACCAGGCTGCCCCAGCAGACCTGTTCGCCCTCGTCGCCGTAGAGCTCGCCCCAGTGGACCGTGTAGTACTTCAGATCCGTGGCCGCGCTCTTGTCCCACTCCAGCCGGAAGCCGTACTCGGTCGGGGTGACGTCCAGCCCGGTCACGAGGGCCGGCGGGTCGTTGTCCCAGATCCTGCCGTACTGGGTCACGGACCGGGCCGACTCGTTGCCCGCCGCGTCGACGGACGAGACCCGGTAGTAGTACACGACGCCCTTGACGGCCGAGGTGTCCAGGAGCGACAGCTGGTCCGTGCTGCCGATCTCGGTGTACGTGCCGCCGCTGGTGGCGGCCCGGAAGACGCGGTACTTGACCGCGTCGGCGACCTTGCCCCAGCCGACCTCCAGTCCACCCGAACCGCCGGTCGGGGTCACCTCACCCGTCGCCTTCGTGATGGTCGGCGTGGCGGGGGCGACACGGTCGGCAGTGGTGACGGCCTGGTCGGTCGTGCCGGTCGACTCGTTGCCCGCCTTGTCGTAGGCGCGCACCTCGTAGTAGTACGTCGCTCCGGTCACCGGCAGGGTGCTGTCGGTGTACGTCGTGGAGGTGGTCGTCGCGAGGGGCGTGCTGCCGAAGGAGGCGCCCTTCAGGCGGCGGTGGACGCGGTAACCGGCGAGGTCCATCTCCTTGTTCCTGGACCAGGTGAGCTTCGCCTTGCCCGTCGCCGGGTCGTACGAGACCGAGGGCCCGGTCGGCGCGAGCGGCCTGACGGTGTCGACGGTGGCCGAAGTCCTCGGGCCGTAGCCGAAGTCGACCTTTGCCGAGCCGGTCCAGTTGACGTAGTCGACGCGCAGGGTGTGACTGCCCGCCGGGATGGTGACGTTGACGGTCTTCGCGACGGTCGTGGAGGTGTTCTTCCACAGGTCGATCTTGCGGGTGCCGTCGAGGTAGACCCGGATGCCGTCGAGGCCGGAGGCGGAGAGGGTGAACGGGCCGCCCGAGCCGAAGTCCCGGGTCAGGGTCCAGCGGACGCCGAAGTTGTCCTTCGGGAGGCCCGCGGCGGGGGCGTTGGTGCCCCAGTTCGAGTCGATGGCGGTGTCGCAGTCGGTCTTCTTCGGGGTGCCCGAAAAGGCCGTGTTCGCGAAGAACTGCCGCTTGAAGACCGGCGAGGCGCAGGTCGTGGCGGCGGATGCGGGCGCCGCCGTGAGCAGGGTGCCCGCGGTGGCGAGCACGACCGTCGCCGCGGCCGCGGCGGTCGTGCGTCTGGCTGGGATCATTCGCTCCCCTGGTCGAGTAGGGGACAGCGGTGGGCGCTGTCCTGATCTGGACTCGCGGGGAATGGGGTTGGTTGTACGGATCTTGGGCTTGCGCTTGATCAAGATTTGGTGGAGGGGGTGTAAGGGGTATTTGGAGACGTTCCGCCTTGTCTTTACATGGTCAGCTGAGCGTGGTGTTGCGCACTCGTTAAGTGATTCCGCTTGACGCTGGGTGCTGTCGACGCGTTGGCTTTTCAGTCATCTGGGTGCGTTGACGCACCCGTGTCCCGAAGGCACCAGAAGTGAGCTCCTCTATGCGTCCTTTGCGCCCCCTGCGCCGCACCGCCACAGCCGTGGCCGCCGCGTCCACGATGACCCTCTCGCTGGCCGCATGCGGGGCACTGGGCGTCACCGGGGACGGCAGCGAGGCGAGTCCGACCAAGGGCGACGACGTCACCGTGGGGCTGCTGCTGCCGGAGACGGCGAACACGCGCTACGACAAGTTCGACTACCCCATCATCAAGAACAAGGTCGCCGAGCTCACGAACAAGCTGGGCAACGTCGTCTACCGCAACGCCGACGCGGACGCCAAGAAGCAGGCGAGCCAGCTTCAGCAGATGATCGACGACCAGGTCGACGTGATCCTGCTGGACGCCGTCGACTCGCATGCCGTCGCCGACGGGGTGAAGGCGGCCAAGGACGCGGGCATCCCGGTCATCGCCTACGACCGGCTGGCCGAGGGGCCGATCGACGCGTACGTCTCCTTCGACAACGAACTCGTCGGCGAGGTCCAGGCCCGCACGCTCCTGGAGGCCATGAACCCGGTCGACTCCTCCGACAAGATCGTCATGATGAACGGCTCGCCCACCGACCCGAACGCCAAGCAGTTCAAGGCGGGCGCCATGTCCGAGCTCAAGGGCGCGGTGGACATAGCCAAGACGTACGACACCAAGGACTGGAAGCCGGAGAACGCCCAGGCCAACATGTCCGAGGCGATCAAGGCCGTCGGCCTGAACAACATCAAGGGCGTCTACGCCGCCAACGACGGCATGGCCGGCGGCATCATCAAGGCCCTCCAGGCGGCCGGCGTGAGCGAGCTGCCGCCGATCACCGGCCAGGACGCCGAACTCGACGCCGTGCAGCGGATCGTCAGCGGCGAGCAGTTCATGAGCGTGTACAAGTCGTACCCGCAGGAGGCCGAGAGCGCCGCGGAGATGGCCGTGGCCAAGGTCCAGGGCCACGACATCCAGTTCGACTCGCTCACCCAGGACCAGGTCGACAGCCCGACCGACAAGGACATCTCGGCCCTGCTGGTGCCCGTGGTCGCCCTGACGGAGGACAACATCAAGGAGACCGTCGTCGCCGACGGGATCTACTCGGTGTCCGACATCTGCACGGCCAAGTACAAGGCGGACTGCAACTCGCTCGGGCTGAAGTAGCGCCCTCGTTCGTTGCGCACGAGTGCCGCCGGGGACGGGGCCC
>NZ_RDBN01000021.1:35152-80848 GCF_008042075.1 Streptomyces sp. UW30
GCGCATCCGCACGCCCCGCTCCATCAGCGGGCGGTCCCGCTCCAGGGCCTGCCGCAGGATGTGCTCGCTGCGTGCGCCCCCCGGCTGCACGGTCAGCACCTCGTGGCGGCACTCGCCGGTCGCGAGGTTGAGGGCCGCGTTGATCCGGTTGGAGCCCTCCAGCACGGTGATGGCGTGGGTGGGCGCCGGCGCGAGCGCGCTGAGCGCCATGAATGGCTCGAAGGATTCGGTGAGATCGATGGACATCCGCCGACGGTCGAGGATCTCGCGCTCCAGCGGGTGAAGACGTTGTGCGAGCACGACGGAGGGCGGAACCGGCCGCAGCCAGTTCTCGTCATCAGGGTCCGGGTGCAGCAGYGCSAACTCGAGCAGGCAGGGGGCTTCGGCGATCTCTGCCCGCGCGATGCGGCCGGTGCTCAACGCGGTCGCATAAAGCTGCGTCCCTTCCTCACAGAGATTTGTGATCGCATGGGGATGTGTCCCTTTTATGTGATTGTTAGGCAAATCTCCACCCCCCAGGGTCCTGAACATGCAGGAACATGATGCATCGCCCCTGTGGCATTGACGTGTCCGAATGAGCCATCGTCGTCGTGGCACGGGGGAAGAAAACTCGTTGAGTGAGGACGAAGCCGACTATGTTCAAGAGAATGCTTCGAGCGGCGCTTGCCGTTGCCTTCTCTGCGGCCGTGGTCTTCGGTGCTGGGGCGGGAACGGCGCAAGCAGCCAGTACGACCTTGAAGGACACGGGCTGGGGAGCTGCTGAGGCGACCGGAGTCGTCGTCGTGGCGGAGGACACCGGCTGGGGGGCCGCACCTGCGGACCCGACTGGTGCGACGTCATGACCACCCCACCCGACGATCGTTCCTTCCGCCGAGAAATGGCCACCGCCTACCGCTCCGGCTGGCACTTCATCGACCTGGTCACCGCGATCCCCCACTCCGGTGACTCGTTGATGGTGACTGTCTTCGGAGAGCCGGTCGTCGTCACCCGGGACGACGACGAGGACGTGCGGGCATACCGATGTCTGCGGCGGCCTCGGGGGGCGCCGCAGCCCGTGCGGTGTGCCATCCGGTACGGAATGATCTTCGTCAATCTCGATCAGCGCGACCACCGACTGGTGGAGCCGGAGGCCCCGGCCCCAAGGACCATCTCAGCCACCCCCCGCAGTGCCTGACGCGATTCCCCCGTCGTAACAGATCGCTCAGGTGCTTCCCCCCGCAGCGGCGTCACCGTGACCTGAACACGGTGACGCCGCTGCAGTTTTGCGGGGACATTTCCCCGTATCCGCCTGTTCATCCGGTCGCTGCCGGAACGGCCGGATCCGGTCACCCTCGCCCCATCGCCCGCGTCAGCTCGATCTCGATCGCCACCCGGTGGGGATTCGGCGCCGGCATCCGGCCGTAGCGCTCCGCGTACCGTCGCACCGCCTCCGCGACCCGCTCCGGCTCCGTCCGGACGTACGCCCGTCCCTCCAGCGTGGCCCACCGTCCGCCGTCCACCTGGCAGACCGCGACGGTCGCCCCGTCCGGGCCGGCGGCCAGGACGTGGCCCACCTTCGTGCTCGACTTGTTCGTGATCACCCGAGCAAGCCGCGCCCCGGGGTCGTATGTGACTCCGACGGGTACGACGTGCGGGGTGCCGTCCGGGCGCAGGGTCGTCAGAGTGCACAGGTGCCTCTCCTGCCAGAAGGTGAGGTACGGCGCGTCCGGCGCGCCCGGATCCTGAGGGTATGCCGCCATGGCCCTGGAACCTAGCCGTCCCATGCCTCTTGGCACTACCTTGAGCGGAATAGACTCAACTTTGTGTACGCTGATTCAGTCAGTACTGGGCGACGCTGACACCAGGAGGAGAACGGACACGTGGACGCAGAGCTGACCAACAGGAGCCGGGACGCGATCAACGCGGCCAGCAACAGGGCCGTGACCGAGGGGCACCCGGACCTCACCCCTGCCCACCTGCTGCTGGCCCTGCTCCAGGGCCCGGGCCAGCGGCAGGACAACGCGAACATCATCGACCTGCTGGCGGCCGTCGACGCCGACCAGGCCTCCGTGCGGGCCGGCGCCGAGAAGGTGCTCGCCGGACTGCCCAGCGTCACCGGGTCCACCGTGGCGCCTCCGCAGCCCAACCGCGAGCTGCTCGCCGTCATCGCGGACGCCCAGGCGCGGGCCCAGGAGCTCGGGGACGAGTACCTCTCCACCGAGCACCTCCTCATCGGCATCGCCGCCAAGGGCGGCCAGGCCGGTGACGTGCTCACCCAGCAGGGGGCCAGTGCGAAAAAGCTGCTGGACGCCTTCCAGAAGGCGCGCGGCGGGCGCCGGGTGACCAGCGCCGACCCCGAGGGGCAGTACAAGGCGCTGGAGAAGTTCGGGACCGACTTCACGGCCGCGGCCCGCGAGGGCAAGCTCGACCCCGTCATCGGGCGGGACCAGGAAATCCGGCGCGTGGTGCAGGTGCTCTCCCGCCGCACCAAGAACAACCCCGTCCTCATCGGCGAGCCCGGCGTCGGCAAGACCGCCGTCGTCGAAGGGCTCGCCCAGCGGATCGTCAAGGGTGACGTGCCCGAGTCCCTCAAGGACAAGCGGCTCGTCGCGCTCGACCTCGGTGCCATGGTCGCCGGAGCCAAGTACCGCGGCGAGTTCGAGGAGCGGCTGAAGACCGTGCTCGCGGAGATCAAGGACTCCGACGGGCAGATCATCACCTTCATCGACGAGCTGCACACCGTGGTCGGGGCCGGGGCAGGCGGTGACTCCGCCATGGACGCCGGCAACATGCTCAAGCCCATGCTCGCCCGCGGTGAGCTGCGCATGGTCGGCGCCACCACGCTCGACGAGTACCGCGAGCGGATCGAGAAGGACCCCGCCCTGGAGCGGCGCTTCCAGCAGGTGCTGGTCGCCGAGCCGACCGTCGAGGACACCATCGCGATCCTGCGCGGACTCAAGGGACGCTACGAGGCCCACCACAAGGTGCAGATCGCGGACGCCGCGCTGGTGGCCGCCGCGACCCTCTCCGACCGGTACATCACCTCCCGCTTCCTGCCGGACAAGGCCATCGACCTCGTCGACGAGGCCGCCTCCCGCCTCCGTATGGAGATCGACTCGTCCCCCGTGGAGATCGACGAACTCCAGCGCGTCGTGGACCGGCTCAAGATGGAGGAGCTGGCCCTCGACAAGGAGACCGACCCGGCCTCCCGCGACCGCCTGGACAAGCTGCGCCGCGACCTCGCCGACAAGGAGGAGGAGCTGCGCGGCCTGACCGCCCGCTGGGAGAAGGAGAAGCAGTCCCTCAACCGCGTCGGTGAGCTGAAGGAACGGCTCGACGACGTGCGCGGCCAGGCCGAACGCGCCCAGCGCGACGGCGACTTCGACTCCGCCTCCAAGCTGCTGTACGGCGAGATCCCCGGCCTGGAGAAGGAGCTGGAGGCCGCTTCCGAGGCCGAGGAGGAGGCCGCCAAGGACACGATGGTCAAGGACGAGGTCGGCTCCGACGACATCGCCGACGTCGTCGCGGCCTGGACCGGCATCCCGGCCGGGCGTCTCCTGGAGGGCGAGACGCAGAAGCTGCTGCGCATGGAGGACGAGCTCGGCAGGCGCCTGATCGGCCAGCAGGAGGCCGTACAGGCGGTGTCCGACGCCGTACGCCGCACCCGCGCGGGTATCGCCGACCCCGACCGGCCCACCGGCTCCTTCCTCTTCCTCGGCCCGACCGGCGTCGGCAAGACCGAGCTCGCCAAGGCGCTCGCCGACTTCCTCTTCGACGACGAGCGCGCGATGGTCCGCATCGACATGTCGGAGTACGGCGAGAAGCACACCGTGGCCCGCCTGGTCGGCGCCCCTCCCGGGTACGTCGGCTACGAGGAGGGCGGCCAGCTGACGGAGGCCGTGCGCAGGAGGCCGTACAGCGTCGTCCTGCTCGACGAGGTGGAGAAGGCGCACCCCGAGGTCTTCGACATCCTGCTCCAGGTGCTGGACGACGGGCGGCTGACGGACGGCCAGGGCCGTACGGTCGACTTCCGCAACGCGATCCTGGTGCTGACGTCGAACCTCGGCAGCCAGTTCCTGGTGGACCCGGTCACCAGCGAGGCGGAGAAGAAGGAACAGGTCCTGGAGGTGGTCCGGACCTCCTTCAAGCCGGAGTTCCTCAACCGCCTCGACGACCTGGTCGTCTTCTCGGCCCTGAACAAGGACGAGCTGAGCCGGATCGCGCGGCTCCAGATCGACCGCCTCGCCAAGCGGCTCGCCGAGCGGCGCCTCACCCTGGAGGTCGCCGACGCGGCCCTGGCCTGGCTCGCCGACGAGGGCAACGACCCGGCCTACGGCGCGCGCCCCCTGCGCCGCCTCGTCCAGACCGCCATCGGCGACCGCCTCGCCAAGGAGATCCTGGCCGGCGAGGTCAAGGACGGCGACACGGTCCGGGTGGACGCGTTCGGCGACGGCCTGATCGTGGGGCCGGCCACCGGGAAGACGCTCTAGCCGCAGGCAGTGGCACGACGGCCCGCCCCGCATCCGGGGCGGGCCGTCGCCACGTGCTCACATGGTGAACGCGGCGAAGCGCACGAGTGCGGTGTCGGCATCCTCGTAGTCCACCAGCACCTGCACCGCGTGGGCGCCCGCGCCGGGATGGTCGCCCGGGTCATCCAGATCGAGACAGAGATCGGCGTCCTCGGTGCAGAACTGCGTCTCGGGCGCCGGGGCGTCCGGATAGGTCCGCGTGAGCCAGTCCGGCACGTCGGCGCGCGGCATCCGGAAGGTCGCGCGGTAATGGATGTCCTGGAACCCCTGCACCTCGCACGCCCCGACGGTCTTGGCGCCGTCCGGCAGCGCGGCCCCGCCGAAGCGCAGGGCGTCGGCGCAGGGGACCTTCTCGGGCCCGGAGCGGGTCAGGTCGTCGTCCGCCAGCACCCACACCGCCACCATGACCACGAAGCCCGCCAGGGCCAGCGCCGGCACGGCCATGAGCGCGGCGAACAGCCACCATCTGGTATGCCCGCGCGGCGCCCGCTCCCCGCCCTGTTTTCCGGACATGCCCCCACCCTCCGTACGGGACCGTCACGACAGGCCAGATCATGTCAGCCGAGGGCTGACAGGCCCGGTCCGGGGTTGCCACCCCCCTCCCCGGATGAGGGAGGATGGCGTAATCCGTACGAAGGGAAAATCACGGTGAGCATCGACCCGTCCTCGATTCCGAACTTCGGGGGCCAGCAGCCGCAGCCCGGGCCCCCGCCCGGCCCCGTAGTCCCGGATCAGGACCTCGTGAAGCAGCTCCTCGACCAGATGGAGCTGAAGTACGTCGTCGACGACGAGGGTGACCTCGCGGCGCCGTGGGAGCAGTTCCGTACGTACTTCATGTTCCGCGGCGAGGATGACCAGCAGGTCTTCTCGGTGCGGACGTTCTACGACCGGCCCCACAAGATCGACGAGAAGCCCGAGCTTCTGGAGTCGATCGACGACTGGAACCGCCGGACCCTGTGGCCCAAGGTCTACAGCCACACGCACGACGACGGCACCGTCCGCCTGATCGGCGAAGCACAGATGCTGATCGGCACGGGCGTGAGCCTGGAGCACTTCGTCTCGTCGACGGTCAGCTGGGTGCGGGCCGCCATCGAGTTCGACAAGTGGCTCGTCGAGCAGCTCGGCCTTGAGCAGGAGGTCAACGACGCGGAGGAGCCGGAGGACGGCGAGGAGTAGTCCCGCAGACGCGCAGAGGCAGAGCCCGGCAAGGGCACCGGCCGTAACGGGCCGAGTGTCGAGGCCGGGCTTCGCCGTTTGCGCCGCTCACAGCGCCCGCAGTCGCTTGGCCGCCTCCTCCAGCACCTCCGTCCGCTTGCAGAACGCGAACCGCACGAAGGGCGCCCCCGCCTCCCGGTGGTCGTAGAAGACCGCGTTGGGGATGGCGACCACCCCGGCACGCTCCGGCAGCGCGCGGCAGAAGGCGAAGCCGTCCGTCTCGCCGAGGGGGCGGATGTCGGTGGTGATGAAGTAGGTGCCGGCGGGCCGGAACACCTCGAAACCGGCCTCCGTCAGTCCCGTCGCCAGCAGGTCCCGCTTGGCCAGCATGTCCTCGCGGAAGGCCGTGAAATAGCTGTCGGGCAGGGCGAGCGCCTCGGCGACCGCGTACTGGAACGGCCCCGACGAGACGTACGTCAGGAACTGCTTCGCCGAGCGTACGGCTGTGACCAGGCCGGGCGCCGAGGTCACCCAGCCGACCTTCCAGCCAGTGAAGGAGAAGCTCTTGCCGGCCGACCCGATCGTCACCGTCCGCTCGCGCATGCCCGGGAAGGTCGCCAGCGGCAGGTGCTCGGCGTCGTCGAAGACCAGGTGCTCGTACACCTCGTCGGTCACCACGAGCAGGTCCCGCTCGACGGCCAGCTCGGCGATCGCCGTCAGCTCCGCCCGGGTGAGGACGGTGCCGGTGGGGTTGTGCGGGGTGTTGATCAGCAGCAGCCGGGTGCGGTCGGTGACGGCGGCGCGCAGCTCGTCCAGGTCGAGCCGGAAGCGTCCCTCGTGCGGGCGCAGGGTGACCGGCACGCGCGTACCGCCCGCCATGGCGATGCAGGCCGCGTAGGAGTCGTAGTACGGCTCGAAGGCGATGACCTCGTCGCCGGGTTCCAGGAGGGCGAGCAGGGCGGCGGCGATGGCCTCCGTGGCGCCGGCGGTGACCAGGACCTCGGTGTCGGGGTCGTACGACAGCCCGTAGCGCCGCTGCTGGTGCGCGGCGATCGCCGTGCGCAGCTCCGGGACGCCGGGGCCCGGCGGGTACTGGTTGCCGCGCCCGTCCCGCAGCGCCCGCACGGCCGCCTCGCGGACCTCCTCGGGGCCGTCGGTGTCGGGGAAGCCCTGCCCCAGGTTGATGGACCCCGTGCTCAGGGCCAGCGCGGACATCTCGGCGAAGATCGTCGTCCCGAACTCGGCGAGCCGGCGGTTGAGCAGCGGGCGCGTGGTGGAGGTCATGCCGGCCATCCTGCGCCCAAGCTCTGGAGTTCCTCAACTCTGCTTTGGGCCGCGAGAAGGGCGGGAATCTGACTGCCACGCACCGAGCGGTGGCGCCCACGGGGGGACGCCCAGGGCCGCTTCGGGGGAACGGAAGGAGGCTGACGCCATGGTTACAGGTTTCATCGTGGTGCTGGTCGCAGTGGTCCTTGTGGTGATCGTCAAGTCCGCCACCCGCGGTGGCAGCAGCCGTCGGAGGCGCTCGCGCAGCGGCAGCTGGTGGGCCGGCGGCGGAAGCAGTGGAAGTGGATCGTCCTGCGGGGGTGGCTCCAGCTCCTCCTGCGGAGGCGGCTCGTCCTGCGGAGGCGGGTCGTCCTGCGGAGGTGGCGGTGGCGGATGCGGTGGCGGAGGCAGCTGACACGGGGCAGCTGAGCTCCCCGAGCAGGGGGAACCGCATCCGCGCCGAGCGGGGCCGGTGTCTGGGACCGGCCCCGCTTTCGTGTGTTCGGCCGCGCACCGGCGCACGCCCCGTCCCGTCGGCGTACGCCGGAGTTGAACAGTTGAGCTGATAAGCCCTCTGAGGGATGGAAACCCTACGAACTTGGGTAAAAACCCTGTGGTTGAGCCCTAGTTCATGATTCAGTGAATTTCACCAACGCAGCCCCTCGGACGTCCCGCGGACACCCCTTCTGACCGGCCGACTGGGCTGACCGGGCCGATCTCCGGGTGTCGGCCCGGGTGCGCCGGAGACCCACACCTCCCCTTGCTCGCGTAGCGGAGCCGACCCATGCTCACGACCCTGAACACCGCCTACACCGACACGCGCGCGGCCGACCTGGCCTGGGCCCTGGGGCGCGAGCCGCTGCCCGCGCTGGCCGCACTCGACCTCGAACTGACCGGTGCGAAGCTTCAGTTGAGACTGCTCGGCGCGTCCCACCAGGTGCTGTTGGAGGAGGAGCGGGGCATCTGTTCCGAGACGGTGGCCTGTATGCCCGGCAGCAGCACACCCCTGCCGCTCGGCGTGGCCAAGCGGGCGGGCGACTGGGAGTACGAGTTCGCGGCCCGGGTGGAGATCCTGTCGCCGGGTCAGTTCACGGGCCGCGCCCAGGAGTTGCTGGCCCTGGTCGCGGACCATCCGCACGGCCTCGCCGGTGTCTTCCCCGGCAGCCCGCACGCGTTCACCGCGATGCTGGCCCAGCATCACGAGGGGCAGGTCCACTGGCGCACCTGGCACGCGTACCCACAGGACGGGCAGTTGGTGGCGACGCGGACGAGGGTGGGGGTGAGGGTGCCGGCGGCCACCGCCCGGCACAGGGCCGGTGAATTCAGCCCGTCCGGAGTCTGAGGACAGCGGGGGCCGCATAAACCACCGGGTACGGAAATGACGGTCAGTTCCACACGTGTGGGTGACGTAGCGTGCGGCAGCCGTAACGTACCGTCGGCAGCGTGATCGAGCCGCACGCCCCCGCCCCGCCCGGCACCAGGTCGCCCTGGCCCGGTCCCGCGCGGCTTCCGGTCCGGCCGGGCACCGGGCGGTTCCTGGTCCTCGCGGGCGTCTTCGTCTGCGCCGCCTGCGGACTCGTGTACGAACTCGAACTCGTCGCCCTCGCCTCGTACTTGATCGGCGACTCGGTCACCCAGGCCTCCGTCGTGCTGTCCGTCATGGTGTTCGCGATGGGTATCGGATCCCTGGCCGCCAAACGCCTGCGCCCGCACGCCGCGGCCGGCTTCGGCGCCATCGAGGCCGTACTCGCCCTGGTCGGCGGGTCCAGCGCGCTGGGGCTGTACGCCGTCTTCGCCTGGACCGGCGACTGGGGCGGGATGTGGGCCAACGGCCCGCGCGCCCTCCTCGTCGCCTTCTCCCTCACCATCGGCCTGCTCATCGGCGCCGAGGTGCCGCTGCTGATGGAGCTGATCCAGCGCATCCGGCGCCAGGACGCGGGCGGCGCGGTGGCCGACCTGTTCGCCGCCGACTACGTGGGCGCGCTGGTCGGCGGGCTCGCCTTCCCCTTCCTCCTGCTGCCCCTGCTGGGCCAGTTGACCGCCGCCCTGATCACCGGCGCCGTCAACGCCGTGGTGGGCGGCGCGCTCGTCCTCGGCCTGTTCCGCCGGGACCTCAGCCGCCGCGCCCGCTGGCTGCTGGTGATCGCCAACGTCACCGTGCTCGGCGTCCTCGCCTCCGCCGCCGTACTCGTCGACGACTTCGAACGGGCGGCACGGCACGCGGTGTACGGGCGGGACGTACGCGTGGCCGTCCAGACGGACATCCAGGAGGTCGTCATCACTGGCGGCACGCAGGGCCGTCCGCTCGACCTCTTCCTCGACGGACGCCTGCGGGTCAGCGGCCGTGACGCCCGCCGCTACCACGAGGCGCTGGTCCACCCCGCGATGAGCGGCGAGCACACGCGCGTGCTCATCCTCGGCGGCGGTGACGGACTGGCGGCGCGCGAAGTGCTGCGCCATCCCGGGGTGCACCGGGTCGACGTCGTCGAACTCGACGCCGGTGTGGTGCGGTTGGCGCGCGAGGACCCTCCGCTGTCCCGGCTCAACGGCCATGTGTACGACGACCCCCGCGTCCACGCCATGACGGACGACGCCTTCCGCTGGCTGCGGGCGGCGCCGCCCTCGACCTACGACGTGGTCATCTCGGACCTGCCCGACCCCGGCATCACCGCCAGTACGAAGCTCTACTCCCAGGAGTTCTACGCCCTCGCCCGCCGCGCCCTGACACCGCACGGCCGTCTCGCGGTGCACGCCGGGCCGGTCTCCATCCGCCCCCGCGTCTTCTGGACGGTCGACACGACCCTGCACACGGCGGGCCTGCGCACCGCGCCCTACCGCGTCAGGGGCCGTGACTCCGGCTTCACGGCGGGCCCCGACCGCTCGACGGGACCGGCGCGGGCACCGCACGACTGGGGGTTCATCCTCGCGGGACGACAGGAGCCGCCGGCGCTGCGGCTCGGCGCGGGGGCGCCACGGCTTCAGACGCTGACCCAGACGGGGCTGACGGCCGACGCGCGGGCCGCGGAGGGGACGCGGGTGTGGGGGTTGGGGGCTTCCACGTTGGTGCATCCGCGGTACTGAGCGGCGGGGGCCGGGGAGGATACGCCCGGCGGGCGGGTGTCCGGTGAGAATCCCGGGATGTGTGGGTGCGGTTCACGCCATGCTGGGTAGGCTCGATCGGCATGGAGCATGAGGTGTTCGTTCCGGTTCCGGCGGAGCGGCTCAGGGAGGTGCTGGCCGATCCCGTGCGGGTCGCCCGGGCGGTCCCCGGGCTCCAGCAGGACGCCGGGGCCGAGCCGGTGACCGGGCGGCTGAAGGTGCGCGTCGGCGGCCACACCATCACCTATCGGGGCGCCGTGCGGATCTCCGCCCGGGACGACGGTTCCTATGCCGTCGAGGGCGACGCGACCGAGGCGCGCGGGAGCGGGTCCGTGAAGCTGGCGCTCACCCTGCGGGTGGAGGAGGCCGACGGCGGGTCCACGATGCGGTTCGAGGGGAGCGCATCGGCGGACGGGCGGGTCACGGAGTTCTCGGCGGAGGCGGTGGGGTCGGCCGTCACCCGGCTGCTGAACCGGTTCGGCGGGCAGCTGGGAGTGGTGGCCGGGGAAGAGCGGTCCGAGCCGGAGCCCGAGCCGGAGGCCGAGGCGTCCGTCGAGGCCGTCGAGGAGGCGTTGGCGCCCGGGGAGTTCGAGACCCGGGTGACCAGTGACTTCGAGACGACGCCGGACGCGGATGATGCCGCGGCGCCGGAGGTCGGGGCGGAGCCCGCGTCCGTCTTCGAGAGCGAGGTGCCGCCGCCGTCGCTGGATCCCCGGGCCCAGGACGACGAGGACGACGAAGCCGACGAGGACGACGAAGGCGACGAGGAGCCGCACGTCGCGGAGGCGGCGCACGCCCGGCGGACGATGATCGGTCGCAGCGCGGAGGAAGTGGACCACGCGCCGCCGCGCGGCCGGTACGCGCCTGTTCCGGCGCCGCAGACCGTGGCGCCGCATTCCACCCTGCGGTGGGCCGCTCCGGCAGCGGTGCTGGTGCTGGCCTCGGCGTTCGTGGTGGGGCGGATGCTGCGTCGACGCCGCTGAGCGACCCCGCCCCGACGAGCGGAGCGGCCTGCCCGTCGAGAGTGATGCGCCGAAGATCGACGTAGTAGTCGGCTTCCAGACCCGACGACAGGGTCACCTTGCCGTGCACCACGGCCTTGTCCTTGATCTGCTGCAGCAGCTCGCCACGTACGTCAGTCATGCCGAACCGGGATGCTCCGAGCGCCTGTCACCAGCCGAGACGGAAGCCCCTCGGGAGCCGGCGTCAGTCCAGAGCGAGTTCGTCCTTGGAGTACGCGAAGAGGTACGGCACTCCCGCGCCCTCCTGGATCTTCTCGGCGGCCCCGGTGGCCCGGTCCACGATCGTCGCGACGGCGCCTGGAACGTCGCCCGGGTCACCGACGACGAGGCCGTCATCACGTACGACCTGGTCGAGCCGTGGCCCTATGCCGCCAGGGTCACCCATGTCGTCGCGCTCACCCCGGACAGCCTCAGCCTGACCATGGCGGTCGAGACGTACGAGGACTCGTTCCCGGCGCAGATCGGCTGGCATCCCTGGTTCAACCGGAACCTCGGCGGCGAGGGCGCGCAGGACGCCCGGCTCGACTTCACCCCCGCCTGGCAGGAGGAGCGCGGGGACGATCACCTGCCCACCGGCAACCGGATCGAGCCGAAACCCGGCCCCTGGGACGACTGCTTCGGCATGCCCGGAGGTGTCGACGTCACCCTCACCTGGCCGGGGCAGCTGGAGCTGAAGGTGGCCAGCCGCGAGGAGTGGGTCGTCGTGTACGACGAGCAGGAGGCCGCCGTGTGCGTCGAGCCGCAGACCGGGCCGCCCAACGGTCTGAACACCCTGCCCCGCCTGGTCACGCCCCTGGAGCCGCTGGAGGCCACGACCGTCTGGAGCTGGCGGCGCCTCTAAGCTGGGCGGCATGACTGACGTACGTGGCGAGCTGCTGCAGCAGATCAAGGACAAGGCCGTGGTGCACGGCAAGGTGACCCTGTCGTCGGGTCTGGAAGCCGACTACTACGTCGATCTTCGGCGCATCACTCTCGACGGGCAGGCCGCTCCGCTCGTCGGGCAGGTGCTGCTCGACCTGACGGCCGACCTGGAGTTCGACGCAGTGGGCGGGCTGACCATGGGCGCCGACCCGGTCGCCGCCGCGATGCTGCACGCGGCCGCCGCCCGCGGCAAGCGCCTCGACGCCTTCGTGGTGCGCAAGGCCGCCAAGGCGCACGGGCTGCAGCGCCGGGTCGAGGGACCGGACATCGCCGGCCGCCGTGTGCTCGTCGTCGAGGACACCTCCACCACCGGCGGCTCCCCGCTCACCGCCGTCGAGGCCGTGCGCGAGGCCGGCGCCGAGGTCGTCGCCGTCGCGACGATCGTGGACCGGGCCACCGGGGCCGCCGAGAAGATCCAGGAGGGCGCGGGAGTGCCGTACCTCTTCGCGTACTCCAAGGACGAACTCGCTCTGGACTGACGCCGGCTCCCGAGGGGCTTCCGTCTCGGCTGGTGACAGGCGCTCGGAGCATCCCGGTTCGTCTGGAAAGATGGGGCCGACGATGACGTCACACCCCCCAAGGTCTAGGTCAGGGCCGTAAGAAAAACGCCGTACGCAGTACGTCAACCCGCACACTCCAAGGAGCGGACAGATGCCCATCGCAACCCCCGAGGTCTACAACGAGATGCTCGACCGGGCGAAGGCAGGCAAGTTCGCCTACCCGGCCATCAACGTGACCTCCTCCCAGACCCTGCACGCGGCCCTGCGCGGCTTCGCGGAGGCGGAGAGCGACGGCATCATCCAGATCTCCACGGGTGGTGCGGAGTTCCTCGGCGGCCAGCACAGCAAGGACATGGTCACGGGCTCCGTCGCCCTGGCCGAGTTCGCGCACATCGTCGCCAAGAAGTACGACATCACCGTCGCCCTGCACACCGACCACTGCCCGAAGGACAAGCTCGACGGGTACGTACGCCCGCTGCTCGCCGTGTCCGAGGAGCGCGTCGCGCGCGGTGAGAACCCGCTGTTCCAGTCGCACATGTGGGACGGCTCGGCCGAGACCCTCGCCGACAACCTCTCCATCGCCCAGGAACTGCTGGAGCGCGCCCGCGCCGCGAAGATCATCCTTGAGGTCGAGATCACCCCGACTGGCGGCGAGGAGGACGGCGTCACGCACGAGATCAACGACTCGCTGTACACGACCGTCGACGACGCGATCCGTACGGCCGAGGCGCTCGGCCTCGGTGAGAAGGGCCGCTACCTGCTGGCCGCGTCCTTCGGCAACGTCCACGGCGTGTACAAGCCGGGCAACGTCGTGCTGCGCCCCGAGCTGCTGAAGGAGCTGAACGAGGGCGTCGCCGCCAAGTACGGCAAGGCGTCCCCCTTCGACTTCGTCTTCCACGGCGGCTCCGGCTCCACCGAGCAGGAGATCGCGACCGCGCTGGACAACGGCGTCGTCAAGATGAACATCGACACCGACACGCAGTACGCCTTCACGCGTCCGGTGGCGGCCCACATGTTCCAGAACTACGACGGCGTCCTGAAGGTCGACGGCGAGGTCGGCTCCAAGAAGACCTACGACCCGCGCACCTGGGGCAAGCTCGCCGAGGCGTCCATGGCCGCGCGCGTGACGGAGGCCTGCGCCAACCTGCGTTCCTCGGGTACGAGGATCAAGTAGTTCCCTGGGTTTCCCGGGGTTTCCCGGGATCTTCCGAGCCCGGCGCCTGTCTACGGCGCCGGGCTCGCTGTATACCTGAGGACATGCCCGACGTCCGGCTGGCCTCACCGCAGGGCAAATGGATCCTGCTCACCACAGTCCTCGGCTCCAGCATGGCCATGCTGGACTCGACCGTCGTCAATGTCGCCCTCCCCCGCATCGGCGAGGACCTCGACGCCGACCTCGCCGCGCTCCAGTGGACGATCAACGCGTACATGCTGACGCTGGCCGGGCTGATTCTGCTCGGCGGCTCGCTGGGGGACCGGTACGGGCGGCGCAAGGTCTTCGTCATCGGCGTCGTGTGGTTCGCCGTGGCCTCACTGCTGTGCGGGATCGCCCCGAACGCCGGGGTACTCATCGCCGCGCGAGCGCTGCAGGGCGTCGGCGGGGCCCTGCTCACGCCCGGTTCCCTGGCCCTGATCCAGGCGTCCTTCCATCCCGACGACCGGGCGCGGGCGGTCGGCCTGTGGTCGGGCTTCGGGGGCGTCGGCGCGGCGGTGGGCCCCTTCCTCGGCGGCTGGCTGGTGGACGGGCCCGGCTGGCGGTGGGTGTTCCTGCTCAACGTCCCGCTGGCGCTGGCGTGCGCGCCGATCGCCGTACGGCACGTCCCGGAGTCCGGGGACGGCGGCAAACACGGGAGCTTCGACGTGCTCGGCGCGGCCCTCGGCGCCCTGTCCCTGGCCCTCGTGACGTACGCGCTGATCGAGGCCCAGGACGGCTCGGTGGTCGTCGCCGTGTCCGCGGTCGCCGGCGTGGCAGCGGGCGTCGCCTTCGTGGTCGTCGAGAAGCGCCGGCCCGATCCGATGATGCCGCTCGGCATCTTCGCGTCCCGTCAGTTCACCGCCGTCAACATCGTCACCCTCTGTGTGTACGCGGCCCTCGGCGGCTTCTTCTTCCTCGCCGCCCTCCAGCTCCAGGTCGTCTCCGGCTACTCGGCCCTGGGCGCCGGTACGGCCCTGCTCCCGACGACCCTCCTGATGCTGCTGCTCTCCGCCCGCTCCGGCGCGCTCGCCGCCCGGATCGGCCCACGCATCCCGCTCACCGTCGGGCCCCTGGTCTGCGCGGTCGGCATGCTGCTGATGCTGCGGGTCGGCGAGGACGCCTCGTACGTCGCCGACGTGCTCCCCGCCGTGCTCGTCCTCGGCATCGGCCTGGTCACCATCGTGGCCCCCCTCACCGCCACGGTCCTCGCCTCGGTCGACGTCGCCCGCGCGGGCCTGGCCAGCGGCATCAACAATGCGGCGGCCCGAGCGGCGGGCCTGATCGCGGTGGCCGCGTTGCCGCTGCTCGCCGGCATGGGGGAGGAGGCGTACCGCTCGCCGGACGCCTTCAACACGTCGTTCGACCGGGCGATGGTGTGGTGCGCCGGCGCCCTGGTCCTGGGCGCGGCCATCGCCTTCGCGACGGTACGGGCGCTGCCACCGGACTGCCTCCGACCGGAGTGCCTCCACCACGGGTCGATCAATTCGCCGCCGTTGGAGGGGGTGCGGAGTCGGTCGCGGTTGTCGGGGGAGGGGGAGGGGTAGCGCGGGTGGCCCGGACCGCACAACTCAGCTCGTCAAGGCGTGTGAGGCCGAGGTCCCGGCGTCCCTGGCCCTCACCCACCAGCCCGTCCGGGGGTCCCCCCTGCTCGAAGAGCTTGGGGGAGTTTGAGGACGAGGCCCTTTGGGGCCGAAGCGGGGTCTGGGGCGGCAGCCCCAGCGGGGTCGAAGGGGCGGAGCCCCTGGGGGACCCCGACGACCCCGAGCCGCGCGAGCTCCTCGCCGGCGGCACCGCCCCCGCGGACGTCGCAGCGAAGTACCCCACCTCCTCCCTGGCCTGGGCCCAGCTCGCCGACGACGCCTTCGAGCGCGGCAGCGTCGTGGAGTCGTACGCCTACGCCCGCACGGGCTACCACCGCGGCCTGGACGCCCTGCGCCGAAACGGCTGGAAGGGCCACGGCCCGGTCCCCTGGGAGCACGAGCCGAACCGCGGCTTCCTGCGCGCCCTGCACGCCCTCGCCCGCGCCGCCGGAGCGATCGGCGAGCAGGAGGAGTACGAGCGCTGCTCGCAGTTCCTGAAGGACTCCTCGCCGGCGGCCGCCCAGACCCTGGGCTAGTCGCTCCCGGCGACCGCGGTCCCGTAAGGCCCGCCGATGTGACCAGGCGGGCCTTGCGCCACCCGGGGTGATACCTGAGGATGCCGGGTGGGGACCGGGGCCCCTTTGTCGATAACGGCAGGGCGGACCGCTACCCGGAGTTACACAGGAGACAGCAATGTCCCAGCAGGCTCACAAGCCCGTGGAGACGTCCGAGGAGACGTCGACGGAGACTCAGGAGCCCGAGACCCCCAATCTCGACTTCGCAGGCACGACGCCGTACGAGGACTACGTCAAGGCGGATGTGCTCACCCACCTCCAGCACACCCTCTCCGACGACCCCGGAGAGATGGTCTTCCTGGTCACGACCCAGGTCATGGAGCTGTGGTTCACGGTCATCGTCCACGAGTGGGAGACCGCGGCACGCGCCCTGCGCGAGGACCGCCCGGCCGTGGCGATCGACGCCCTGAAGCGCTCCGTACGGGAACTGGATGCCCTGAACTCCTCCTGGAAGCCGCTCGGCCAGCTCACCCCGGCCCAGTTCAACTCCTACCGCAGCGCCCTCGGCGAGGGCTCCGGCTTCCAGTCGGCGATGTACCGGCGGATGGAGTTCCTGCTCGCCGAGAAGTCCGCGTCCATGCTGGTCCCGCACCGCGGCGCCCCGCGCGTGCACGCGGAACTGGAGAAGGCGCTGCACGAGCCGAGCCTCTACGACGAGGTGCTGCGCTTCCTCGCCCGGCACGGCTGCGCGATCCCGCAGGCCGTGCTGAAGCGGGACGTGTCCCGGAAGTACGAGCCCTCCCCGGCGGTCGAGGCGGCCTGGACGGCGATCTACGCCGGCGACCAGAACTCCGAGCTCGCCCGCCTGGGCGAGGCGCTCACCGACGTCGCCGAACTGGTGTGGCGCTGGCGCAACGACCACCTGGTCGCCACCCGCCGCGCGATGGGCGCCAAGGCTGGCACGGGCGGTTCGGCCGGCGTGGCCTGGCTGGAGAAGCGCGCGCAGAAGAACGTGTTCCCGGAGCTGTGGACGGCGAGGTCCCATGTCTGAGTTCGCCGAACTGGCCGCGAAGGCCGAGAAGCTGGACGCGACCGACGAACTCGCGGGCAAGCGCGCCGAGTTCGTGCTGGACGAGATCGTCTACCTCGACGGCAACTCACTGGGCGCCCTGCCGGCGAACGTGCCGGGACGGGTCGAGGACGTCGTACTGCGGCAGTGGGGCCGGATGCGCATCCGCTCCTGGGACGAGAGCGGCTGGTGGACCGCGCCGGAGCGGATCGGCGACCGTATCGCTCCGCTGGTCGGTGCTGCGCCGGGCCAGATCGTGGTCGGCGACTCGACAAGTGTCAATGTTTTCAAGGCACTTGTGGCCGCAGTGCGGATAGCGGAGTCCACCGGTTCCGCCGGTTCCGCCGGTTCCACCGGTTCCGCGGGTACCGGCCGGGACGAGATCCTCGTCGACGCGACGACCTTCCCCACGGACGGCTACATCGCCGAGTCCGCGGCCCGGATGACCGGTCGTACGCTACGGCCCGTGACGCCCGCGGAGGTGCCGGCCGCACTGTCCGGCCGTACCGCCGCCGTCCTCCTCAACCACGTCGACTACCGCACGGGCCGGCTGCACGACCTGCCGTCCCTGACCGCCGCCGTGCACGCGGCGGGCGCGGTGGCCGTCTGGGACCTGTGCCACAGCGCGGGCGCCCTGCCGGTCGGGCTCGACGAGCACGGGGTGGACCTGGCCGTCGGCTGCACCTACAAGTACCTGAACGGCGGCCCGGGTTCACCGGCGTACCTCTATGTGCGCCGGGACCTCCAGGACCGTTTCGACTCCCCGCTGCCCGGCTGGAACTCGCACACCGAGCCCTTCGGCATGCGGCCCGACTTCGAACCGGCCTCCGGCGCTCTGCGCGGCCGCGTCGGCACGCCCGACATCCTCTCCATGCTCGCCCTGGAGGCGGCCATGGAGGTCTGGGACGGCGTGTCGATCGAGGCGGTACGGGCCAAGTCGCTCGCGTTGACGGACTTCTTCCTGGAGTGCGTCGCGGCGTATGTGCCGAAGGACCGTGTGGAGTCGGTGACTCCGGCGCCCCACGCGGAGCGCGGCAGCCAGGTGGCGCTGCGCTCCGCGGATGCCGGGGACGTGATGAAGCGGCTCATCGAGCGCGGGGTGGTTGGCGACTTCCGCCACCCGGACGTGCTGCGGTTCGGTTTCACGCCGCTGTACGTCGGGTTCGCGGACGTGGAGCGGGCGGCCCGGGTGCTGGCCGAGGTGCTGCTGCGCTGACCCCGGTCGGTCCTAGCCGGCGTACACCCCCGCCACGGCAGCCGCGTGCGCGGCCCGCGCGGCGCGCTCCGCGGCGGGGGCGTCGGGGACCTCCCCGGTCGTCAGCAACTGGTAGTAGAGGGGCGCCGACACCGCCCGTACGACCGCCTCCGGGTCCGTACCGACGGGCAACTCCCCCCGGGCGACGCCCTGTTCCACGCAGGGCGCCCACTCCGCCACCCGCACCTCGTAGAAGCGCCGCAGCGCCTGCGCCGTACGTTCGTCGCAGGTCGCGGCGGCGATGACGGCACGGAACAGCGCGCCCTGCCGGGGGTCGGCCAGCGTCCGCCGCACCAGCTCCGCGTTGGCCCGCAGGTCACCCAGCACGGAGCCGGTCTCCGCGCGCGGCAGCGACTGCTCGGCCATGTCGGCGAGCAGGTCGGCCACCAGCCCCGTCACCGAGCCCCACCGCCGGTACACGGTCGTCTTGCCGACCTCCGCGCGGCGGGCGACGTCGGCGAGGTCGAGGCCGTCGAAACCCTGCTCCGCCAGCACGTCTCCGGCGGCTCGCAGCACGGCCGTACGGACACGCGCGGTGCGCCCTCCGGGACGGACGGTGCCGGGTTCGGCGGACATATCGGCCTCCTTGGTGCACGTGCGTGCTGCGGCGTGATCCGCGGTGCCAGCGTAACGAAACAACAGTACCGTTTAACCCTTACCGAGCGTGACATGCGCGTGTCCGTGCACGTGACGGGCCTGGTACCGTCCCGCCAACGGCCGAAGTCGCACCTGGTCCGCCACCCCCGCTTTCGTCCAAATCCGTTTGATCGCTGAGAGGTTGGAGCATGCCGGACGACGCCGCCGCTGCCCGGGACGCCGCCGAGGAGGAGTCGGCCTTCTCGCATCCGCCGGTCGATCCCGACGCCATTGCCTCCTACGGCGACCACCCCGACCAGGTGATCGACTTCTACGCGCCCCGCGGCGAGACCACGCCGGGCGAACCGGCCCCGCTGATCGTCGTCCTGCACGGCGGGGCGTGGCGTACGCCGTACGACCGCCGGCATGTCACGCCGTTCGCGGACTTCCTGGCGCGCCGTGGGTTCGCGGTGGCGAATGTGGAGTATCGGCGGGGGGCCGCGGGCGGGGTCGACGGCGCGGGCGCGGTGGGTGCGGCCGGCGGTTCGGGTGGCTCGGGCGGTGGCGCAGTCGCTGACGCGGCTTCGGCCGGTTCTGCGGGTTCGGCAGGTTCTGCGGGTACGGCCGGGGGTGGGGCGGCGGTCGCCGGGCGTTGGCCGGACACCTTCGACGATGTCGCCGCCGCGCTGGACGCGCTGCCGGCACTGGTGCGGGAGGCGTTGCCGCACGCCGACGCGCGCCGGACGGTGCTCACCGGCCACTCCGCCGGCGGCCATCTGGCCCTCTGGGCGGCGGCCCGCCATCTCCTGCCGGCGGACGCTCCCTGGCGCATCGACCGGCCCGCGCCTTTGCGGGGTGTGGTCGCCCTGGCCCCGATCGCCGACTTCACGGTCGCCGACAAGCTGGACGTGTGCGGGGGCGCTGCGCGGCAACTGCTGGGCGGGAGCGTGGAGTTCGCGGAGCGCCAGCCCTATGCCGACCCGGCGTTCCTGCTGCCGACGGGCATCGCGACGACGCTCGTCCAGGGCCGCACGGACATCGTGGTCCCGATGGCCGTCGCCGAGTCGTACGCTGACGCGGCGGCGAAGGCGGGCGAGGTGGTCGGTCTGACGCTGCTGGAGGACGTCGGCCATTTCCCGCTGATCGATCCTGCGGCGGACGCGTGTGCGGTGGTGGTGGAGGAAATCGCGCAGTTGGCGTGGTGAGGCGGCGTGTCGCCCCTCGTGGAGTGCCCTCTCGGAGGGTGGCCCCCCGCCAGGAATGCGTCCTCTTGGGCGCCCTGCAGGCGTGACCCGTCATACCCGTAGTACCTGAGAGCTACGTCGCAGGTGAGCTCCCTGGCATGACGCGGACGACGAGTTCTGATCCGTAACTTCCCCTTCAGACAAGCCCGATGGCCGGGCGGACTGGAAGGGAAGACGACCATGGGGCGTACGACGGGGTCGGGCGAGCGAAGGAAGACCCACCGCACCCACCGATGGCGCCGGGCGCTGCTCGCCACCGTGATCACCGGCGCCGTGGTCGTCCCCCTGTCCGGTGCCGCGCGCGCCGAGATCCCGGCCCCGGCCCCGGCCGCCCCGGTCCGCTCGTGGATCGTGAGCGCCCGCAGCTGCCGTACGAACTCCCGCAGCTTCGGGGCCGCGTCTTCGGCTCTGCCCATCGTCGCCACCGTGGTGCTGACCGTGCCCGGTGTCTCATAGCCGAGCCAGGCCACCACGGCTGTGCGCGTGCCCTGCGGGGCTTCCCGGGTGAGTCGTTCGTGCAGAGCGCGAGCGGTGTCGCGGAAGCGGTCGTAGGTGTCGAGGGAGGTGTCGGAGCCCGGGACCAGGACCGCGATGCGGTCGGCGTGGGCCAGATCTCCGAAGACCTCCGTCGCGAGGCCGAGACCGCGGCCGTCGAAGGCGAGGAACCGGCGGGACGGGTCGGCCATCGCGCGATCCGCGGCCGCACGATCCCGGTTGCCGTGGGCCGCGGCCATGCGGGACGCCTCGGCGGCGTTGGCACGGTTGGCCGCGTACGTCTCGTCCAGCGTCGCCACCGACAAGGGGGCGAGGGCGGCCGGGGCGACCGGGGCGCGCGAAGGGCGTCCCCGTATCTCCCTCCTCTGCCACTCCTACGGCTCCGTGGTCTGCGCTCGCGCCGCCTCCGACCTGGACGTCGACGACCTCGCCCTGGTCGGCAGCCCCGGCACCGGCGTGGACACCGCCGCCGGCCTGGACACCCAGGCCCGCGTCTGGGCGGCCCGCGGCACCGACGACTGGGTGGGGGAGGTCCCGCACATCAGGCTCGACCTGCTCGGCACGACCGTCGGCTTCGGCACCGACCCGATCTCCCCGTCCTTCGGCGCCCGCGTGTTCGCGGCGGGCGACGGCGGCCACAGCGACTACTTCAGGCCGGGGTCGACGTCCCTGGCGAACCTGGCCCGCATCGTCCTGGGCGAGACCTCGGAGGTGACCCATGGCTGAGTCGACGACGGCCGCGCGCCTGACGGTCGCATGGAAGGGCATACGCCGGGGCGCCGCCCAGGTGGATGCCGCCACCCCCGCCGAGCGCGACCGGGCCGTCGACGCCCTGCGGGCCTTCGCCATCCTCGGCGTCGTCCTCGGCCACTGGCTGGTGACGGCGCTGGTGGCGGACGGCGACGGGACGGGCCTGCGCACCGCGAGCCCGCTCCACGACATGCCCTGGCTGGCCCCGATCTCCTGGGTGTTCCAGACCCTCGCCGTGTTCTTCCTGGTCGGCGGCCATGTGGCCACCCGCGGTTACGCCTCGGCCCGCAAGCGGGGCACCACGTACGGGCAGTGGCTGAGGTCCCGGCTGTCCCGCCTGTTCAAACCGGTGGCGGCCGTCCTCACCCTGTGGACGGTGGCGGCGGTTCTGCTCCTCCTCTCGGGCACGGAGCTGGACACGATCCACACCCTGCTCAAGCTGGCCCTGTCCCCCTTGTGGTTCCTCCTGGTGTTCGCGGCGCTGACGGCGGTGACACCGCTCCTCCTGCGCCTCCACCCCCTCTGGCCGCTGGCCGTCGTCCTCCATGTGGACCTCGTCCGCTTCGGTTTGGGCGGCCCCGACTGGCTCGGCTGGGTGAACCTGGCGGCGGGCTGGCTGGTGCCGTTCACGCTGGGCGCCGCCTGGACCAGAGGTGAGTTGGAGCGTCGGCGCGCGGGCTGGATCCTGCTGACGAGCGGCGCGACGGTGACGGCCGCGCTCATTGCCTGGGCGGGTTATCCGGCGTCCATGGTCGGCGTCCCCGGCGCCGGTGTCTCCAACCTCAACCCGCCGACGCTGGCCGCCGTCACCTTCGGCCTGGCCCAGTGCGGGCTGGCACTGCTCCTGCGCGAGCCGCTGCGCCGCGCGATGCGCCGGCCGCTCGCCTGGGCGGCGGTGGCGCTGCTCAACCTCTCCGCGATGACGATCTTCCTGTGGCACCAGACGGCCCTGATGGCCACCACGGCCACGGCCCTGACGGCCGGTCACCTCCCCGGCCTGCACACCGCCCCCGACAACCTGACCTGGGTGGCGGCCCGTATCGCGTGGCTGCCCGTGTTCGCGGCGGCCCTGGCCGTCTGCTGGGCGACGTTCCGCACCTACGAACAGGGCCCACGCCGCCCAAGGGGTCACGCGTCAAGAGTGATCCGCACCCACCGTTCCCATGAGAGCCGCAAAACGAAGGCCGAGAACCATGCTTAGGGTTGACCACGTGAACGAAGAGGAGGCCCCAACCACCCAACGCGCGCAGGCCGACGGTGTTCAGCCCCCACCGGGGCCGCCCGCACCCGACGACGCTGCCCGCACCGGTGGTGCCGGTGGGAAACCAGACGCGGCGGAAGGCCGCGTGCCCACCGAACAACCCTTCACCACCCGCCTGCGCAAACCCTTCGGCACAACCTGGCTCCGCTGGCTGACGATCCTCCTCACCGCCTGGGTCGCCCTCGGCGTCGCCCTGGCCGGCGGCAACGAACTCAGCTCCAGCTACGACCTGACCACGGCCAACGGCCTGCTCGCCGGCTTCGCCCTCGGCCTGACCCTCGTCCTCGCCCTGTGGCGACCCGCCGAAGCCTGGGCCCTCAACCTGTCGGCCACGATCATCACGGCCCTCGTCGCCCGCCCCCATCTCGCGGAAACCCCACTCCCCGGCCCCAACTGGCCCTGGAGCACCCCCGCGGTCATCGCCCAGGCCGCGATCCTGCTCCTCCTCGCCCTCCGCGTCCGCACCCGCAGCGCCGTGGCGGCCCTCGCGGCGACAGCCCTGGCCACCTTCCTGTTCCAGGGCGTCATCGGCGCCCAGCGCTACTCCGGCACCGGCATGGTCGCGGTCGCCGTCTTCGCGGTGGCCGTCCTCGTCGGCACCGCACTGCGCGGCCGCAAAGAGGCCCGCACCCAACTCGTCGAGCAGGAAACCCTCACCGCGTCCGAGCGGGCCCAGCGCACAGTCCTGGAGGAGCGCAGCCGTATCGCCCGCGAACTGCACGACGTGGTCGCCCACCACATGTCGGTCATCTCCATCCAGGCGCAGGTCGCCCCCCACCTCGTCGAGAACCCGTCCGACGAGCTCAAGGAGAACCTGGAAGGCATCCGTCAGAACGCCCTGGAGGCCCTGACCGAACTGCGCCGTGTCCTCGGAGTCCTGCGCTCGGAGCACCCCGACGCCCCGAACACCCTCGACCCGACGGGCACCGACACCACCGCCAATGCCGCCCCGCACGCGCCGCAACCCACCCTCGACCGGCTGGAAGCGCTGGTGGACAACATCCGCGGCGTCGGCCTGACCGTGCACCTCGACATCACCGGCCGACGCCGCCCGCTGGCGCCCGGCGTGGAGCTCTCGGCGTACCGGATCGTGCAGGAGGCGCTCAGCAACGTGCTGCGCCACGCCCCCGGCGCGATCGCCCAGGTCTCCGTCGCCTACGAGCCGTTCGGAGTGAGCCTGCGGGTCGTCAACTCACCGCCGCAGTGGCCCGCGCCGCCGTCGCAGGGCGCGGGGCACGGGTTGCTCGGCATGCGGGAGCGGGGCGCGATGCTGGGCGGCGCCGTGTCGGCGTACCCCGCGAAGGACGGCGGCTACGTGGTGAGCGCGTTCCTCCCGGCGTACCCGCGCGTCGAGGGCCTGTCCTACGTACCGCAGGACCCCGGGCACGCCGCCAACGCCAAGGCGTCCGCCCACGGCCCGACCGCCCACGACTCGAACTCTCACCACCCCGACAAGGACGGCACCGCATGACGAGCAGCCCCATCCGCGTAGTCATCGCCGACGACCAGCAGATGGTCCGGCAGGGATTCTCCGTGCTGCTCAACACCAAGCCCGACATCGACGTGATCGGGCAGGCGGTCGACGGCCTGGACGCGCTCGCGAAGGTCGCCGAACTCGTCCCGGACGTCGTCCTGATGGACA
The DNA here is from genome assembly GCF_008042075.1 of Streptomyces sp. UW30. Taxonomy (GTDB): domain Bacteria; phylum Actinomycetota; class Actinomycetes; order Streptomycetales; family Streptomycetaceae; genus Streptomyces. The sequence continues at coordinate 59,206 of NZ_RDBN01000021.1, forward strand.
TCCGGATGCCGGAGCTCGGCGGCATCGAGGCCACCCGCCGCATCACCACGGCGACACCGCACATCAAGGTGCTGGTGCTGACGACGTTCGACCTCGACGAGTACGTCTACGAGGCGCTGCGCGCGGGCGCCTCGGGCTTTCTCCTCAAGGACGCCTCCGCCGACCAGCTGGCCGAGGCGGTACGGGTCGTGGCGGCCGGCGACGCCCTCCTCGCGCCCGTCATCACCCGCCGTCTCATCGCCGAGTTCTCCCGCATGGACGGCCGGCCGCGCGCACCCCTGAAGGAACGCGTCGGCGACCTGACCGAACGCGAGACGGAGGTCCTCGCCCTGATCGCGCAAGGCCTGTCGAACGCGGAGATCGCCGACCGCCTCGTCGTGGCCGAACAGACCGTAAAGACCCACGTAGGCCGCATCCTGGTAAAACTCGGCCTCCGGGACCGCACACAGGCGGCGGTCTTCGCGTACGAGTCGGGCCTGGTGCGGCCCACCGGGTACTGAACGACCACGGGCCTGCGCGCCGCCCGTCCTGCGGCCCACTCCGCGTCTCTGGGCGCGCGCCCACCCCACCCGGCGGCCCACTCTGAGCGTGAAGTCTCGCGCCCGCCCTCGCCGCCCCCGCAGGCCCCCGCAGGGCGCCCGCGGCCAGCCGGTACTCCGGGCTGTGCTGCTTGGCCGCGTCCCCCGTCGGCGGGGTCGGCATCTGAGTCGTCTCGGTCACGTACAGAAAGGTAGGCGCCAAGGGGCGCAGCGGTGATGCCTGTAGTACCTGAGATGGACCTGCAGGAACCCCTCTCACTGGGGACGACCGCTGCGCCCCTTGGCGCCTACCTTTCTGTACGTGACCGAGACGACTCAGATGCCGACCCCGCCGACGGGGGACGCGGCCAAGCAGCACAGCCCGGAGTACCGGCTGGCCGCGGGCGCCCTGCGGGGGCTGCGGCACGACCTGTTCGAAGACGCCTTCGCCTATCGCCCGCTGCCGCGGATGGGTGTGGACGGCCCCGTGACCCGGCGGCTGCCGGGCCGCCTGCGCGATTCCGCAGCTTGGACACCGCACGCCCTGATCGCCGGGATCGCCCTGCTCACGCTGCTCATGGCGATCGTCGACACCGGCGGCGCGGGCCTGATCCTCGGCCCGCTCGCCGTGATCCCGATCCTGCTGACCATGCTCCGGCCGGTCGGAGCGTTCTGGCTGTCCCTGGCGGCCACGCCGGTCAGCCAGGTCTTCGGCAGCTCATGGGACGGCTGGCCGTGGCTGCCCGCGGCCTTCGCCTGCCATCTGACCGTGCTGACGGTCGTGGCCATACGGACCAGGCCGCGCACGGCCGCGTACATGTGGGCCGTCACCGCGGCGTACGCCTTCGTGGCGGACTTCCTGTTCGGGCCGGGCTACTACGGCACGAACAGCGGACCCATGCTCGTGCTGTCCGCGCTGATTCTGCTCGTCGTCGCCGTCTGGCACACCCGCAAGGAGGCCCGCCAGGAGGTGACGGCCCAGCAGACGGTGACCGAGCACGAGCGTTCCCGGCGGACGCTCCTGGAGGAGCGCACGAACATCGCCCGCGAGCTGCACGACGTGGTGGCCCACCACATGTCGGTCGTCGCCATCCAGGCGGAGGCCGCCCCCTACCGGGTGGAGAACCCGCCGCCGGAGCTGGAGCGAGCCTTCGCCACCATCCGGGAGAACGCGGTGGCGGCGCTCACCGAACTGCGCCGCGTCCTGGGCGTCGTCCGCGCCGAGGACTACGAGGCCCCGGACACCCCGCAGCCCACCCTCACCGATCTGGAGGGGCTGCTGGCGAACGTGCGGGACACGGGCCTGAGCGTCGACAAGACGGTGACCGGAGCGGTGCGCGCACTCCCGCAGGGCGTGGAGCTGTCGGCGTACCGGATCGTGCAGGAGGCGCTCAGCAACACCTTGCGGCACGCGCCCGGCGCGAGCGCCAGAGTGGAGATCGCGTACGTCCTCGGCGGCCTCGGCGTGCGCATAGTCAACGGCCCGCCGCCCGCGCCGGCCCTGGTCAAGCCCTCGCCCGGCGCCGGGCACGGCATCACGGGTATGCGGGAGCGTGTCTCGATGCTGAACGGTGAGATGACGGCGGGCGCGACGGACGAAGGCGGCTACGAGGTGACGGTGTTCCTGCCGGTCACGGCGACCACAGAGGACGGCTCATGACCATCCGCGTGCTGATCGCGGACGATCAGATGATGGTGCGCGAGGGCTTCTCGGTCCTGCTGAACGCGATGCCGGACATCGAGGTCGTCGGCGAGGCGGTCAACGGGCGCGAAGCGGTGGACCGGGTCCGTGAGCTCACGCCGGACGTCGTGCTGATGGACATCCGCATGCCCGAGCTGAACGGCATCGAGGCGACCCGCGAGATCGTCGCGGCGGACGGCGCCGCCAAGGTGCTGGTGCTGACCACCTTCGACCTCGACGAGTACGTGTACCAGGCGCTGCGCGCGGGAGCCTCCGGCTTCCTGCTGAAGGACGCCTCGGCACGCCAGCTCGCGGACGGCGTGCGGGTGGTGGCGGCCGGCGAGGCGCTGCTCGCCCCCTCGATCACCAGGCGGCTGATCACGGAGTTCTCGAAGATGTCCGACTCCCCGCGCCTGATGCCGTCGGCGCACGCGGCGTACGGGGATCTGACCGAGCGGGAGACGGAGGTGCTGGTGCTGATCGCCCAGGGCCTGTCGAACTCGGAGATCGCCGAGCGGCTGGTGGTCGCCGAGTCGACGATCAAGACCCATGTCAGCCGGATCCTGGTGAAGCTGGGGCTGCGCGACCGTACGCAGGCGGCGGTGTTCGCCTACGAGGCGCGGCTGGTCACGCCCGGCTGAGGAGCCGGGCCTACGGTGAGGGGCATGGAACAGCGCATCACTCTGATCACGCTGGGAGTCTCCGATCTCGCCCGCTCCAAGGCCTTCTACGAGGCCCTGGGCTGGCGTGGGCAGGAGGTCGAGGAGACCGTGTTCTTCCAGGCGGGCGGCCTGGGGCTGGTGCTGTGGGGCCGGGAGAAGCTGGCCCGGGACTGCGGTCTGGAGCCCGGGGCGGCGGGCGGGTTCGGCGGGATCGTCCTCGCGCACAACGTCCGGTCCGAGGCGGAGGTGGACACGCTCCTCGCGGCGGTGGAGGGAGCCGGCGGGACGGTCACCAAGCCCGCGGCGGTCAACGCGATCGGCTTCTACTCCAGTGCCTTCACCGATCCCGACGGCCATGCCTGGGAGGTCGCCCACAACCCCGGGTTCCCGCTCGCCGAGGACGGTTCCGTCACTCTCCCGGACTTCGGCACCGCCTAGGCCCCTGGTCAGACCGGGGGGAGCCGGGCTAACGTCCGGACATGGCAGCCCCCTTTGCCCTCGCCTTCGACCCGTGGGACCCGGCCTTCCTCGCCGACCCGTACCCGGCCTACGCCGAGCTGCGGGCCCGTGGCCGCGTGCACTACTACGAGCCCACGAACCAGTGGCTGGTCCCGCACCACGCGGACGTCTCGGCGCTGCTCCGGGACCGCAGGCTGGGCCGGACGTACCAGCACCGTTTCACCCACGAGGACTTCGGGCGGACGGCGCCCCCGCCGGAGCAGGAGCCGTTCCACGTCCTGAACGACCACGGGATGCTCGACCTGGAGCCGCCGGACCACACGCGGATCCGCCGGCTGGTGTCGAAGGCGTTCACGCCCCGCACGGTGGAGCAGCTGAAGCCGTATGTGCGGCAGCTGGCGGGGGAGCTGGTGTCCGGGCTGGTGGAGGCGGGCGGCGGTGACCTGCTGACGGATGTCGCGGAGCCGCTGCCGGTCGCGGTGATCGCCGAGATGCTGGGCATTCCCGAGGCGGACCGGGGGCAGCTGCGGCCGTGGTCGGCGGACATCTGCGGGATGTACGAGCTGGCCCCGTCGCAGGAGACGGCGCGCAAGGCGGTGCGCGCGTCGGTCGAGTTCTCGGACTACCTCATGGAACTGATCGCGACCCGCCGCAAGGAGCCGGGGGACGACCTGATCTCCGGCCTGATCGCCGCCCACGACGAGGGCGACCGGCTCACCGAGCAGGAGATGATCTCCACGGCGGTCCTGCTCCTCAACGCCGGTCACGAGGCCACGGTGAACTCGACGGTCAACGGCTGGTGGGCCCTGTTCCGCAACCCCGGACAGCTGGCGGCCCTGCGCGCCGACCACTCCCTGATCCCGTCCGCGATCGAGGAGCTGATGCGCTACGACACCCCGCTCCAGCTCTTCGAACGCTGGGTCCTGGACGAGATCGAGATCGCCGGCACGACGATCCCTCGCGGCGCGGAGATCGCCATGCTCTTCGGTTCCGCCAACCACGACCCCGAGGTCTTCGAGACCCCGGACAGGCTGGACCTCACCCGCACGGAGAACCCGCACATCTCCTTCAGCGCGGGCATCCACTACTGCATCGGCGCACCCCTGGCCCGCATCGAACTGGCGGCGTCCATGTCGGCGCTCCTGGAGCAGGCCCCGACCCTCCGCCCGGCGTCAGAACCGGAACGCAAGCCGAACTTCGTGATCCGGGGCCTGGAGGGGCTGAGCGTCGAGGTGGCGTGATCACCCGCTCGGCTGATCGGGATATCCATGTGGTCAAGCTCGGCGGCAAGGTCGCTCTCCCCGACCCGGTCGGTATCGAGCTCGACACGGAGGAACTGAAGCTCTCCATCGACTGATCCGGGTCAGGTCGTCATGTCCCGCCGGCGCAGCCCCGCGAGGCCTGCGGCCACCAGCCCCGCCGCCAGCGCCAGCAGGACCAGCACGGGCCCCCACTCCATCCCGCCGCCGGGCAGCTTCGGCAGATGCCCGAACGGGGACAGGTCCAGCACCGCCTGCGGGACGTCGAGCGCGGGGCCCACCCAGCCGATCAGCAGGACCGCCCCGGCCACCGCCCAGGCCCCCATCGCCGCGCCTGGGAAGAGGCCGTACAGCAGGACCGCCAGGCCGCCGATGACCCAGATCGCCGGGAGCTGCACGAGGCAGGCGCCCAGGATCGGGCCGATCTCCTTGCCGTAGCCGACGGCGAAGCCCAGGCCGGCCAGGAGCATGATCAGGGCGGAGCCCGCGAAGGCGATCACGAGGTGACCGGCGGCCCAGCGCAGCCGTCCCACCGCGTTCGCCAGGATCGGTTCCGCCCGCATCGAGGTCTCCTCGCCGTGCAGCCGCAGGACCGACGCCACGACGTACAGGGCCGCGATCAGGCCCAGCATGCCGATCATCGACCCCAGGAAGGCGTCCGTCAGCCCAGACTGGCCGCCCATGCGCTCGAAGATCTCCCGCGCGTTGTCGTTGTCGCCGACCAGGTCGGCCACCCCGTCGGTCAGCCCGCCGTAGATGACCCCGGCCAGGAAGAAGCCGATGCTCCAGCCGAGCACGCCGCCGCGCTGTAGCCGCCAGGCCAGCGCGCCCGCCGTGCCGAGGCGGCCGGCGGCCGGGCCCGGTCGGGCGGGCAGGAAGCTCATGCCGACGTCCCGGCGCCCGGCGAGTTCGTACGCCACCACGCCCTGCACCAGGACAGCCCCGGCGAACAGCAGCAGCACCCACCAGCGCTCGCTCGCGAACGGCCGCAGGTTCTCCAGCCAGCCCAGCGGTGAGGCCCACGTCAGCGCGGAGGAGCCGTCGTCCGACGCCGAGTCGCCCGCCGCGCGCAGCGCGAACGCGGCGCCCACCAGGCCCGCCATCAGCCCCCGCGCCAGCCGGGCGCTCTCCGTGAACTGGGCGACGATCGCCGCCAGCGTCGCGAAGGCCATGCCGACCCCGGCGAGCCCGAGGCCGAACACCAGCGCCCCCGAGGCGCCCTGGCCGGCCAGTCCGGCGGTCACCAGCAGGGCCAGTGCCGCGTTCGCGACGGCCGCCGTCAGCAGCGCCGCCGTCAGCGAGGCCCTGCGGCCCACCATCCCGGACGCCACCAGCTCCTGACGGCCGCTCTCCTCCTCGTCCCGGGTGTGCCGTACGACGAGGAGCATGCTCATCACGGCCGCGAGCGCGCCCGCGTACACGCCGACCCGCCAGGCCGTCAGGGCGCCGATCGAGTCGTCGAAGACCGGGCCGATCAGTGCGCGGAAGGAGGCGTTGGTCGCGGTGTCCTGCACGAGGTTGGCACGGTCGGCGGGGGAGTCGTACAGGTTCTCCAGCGTGTTCGGCATGGAGAGGATCATCAGCGCGTTCACCGCCACCCAGACCGGGATCATCACCCGGTCCCGGCGCAGGGCGAAGCGCAGCAGGGTTGCGGTGCCGGCCAGCTGGCGCGAGCCCGACGGCCGTACCTCGAAGGCCGTGGCGGTCATCGGGCCACCTCGCTCACGTCGGCCCGCTCGCCCATGTCCGCCTGGTAGTGCCGCAGGAACAGCTCCTCCAGCGTCGGCGGAGTCGAGGTCAGCGACCGGACACCGGACTCGCTGAGCGAGCGCAGGACGGCGTCGAGCTTGTCGGTGTCGACCTGAAGGCGCACGCGATGGCCCTGTACGTCGAGGTCGTGGACGCCCGGCAGCTGCGACAGCCCGTTGGGCGGACCGGCCAGCTCGGCCGTGACGCTGGTCCGCGTCAGGTGGCGCAGGTCGGCCAGGGAGCCGCTCTCGACCGTACGGCCCTTGCGGATGATGCTGACCCGGTCGCAGAGCTCCTCGACCTCGCTGAGGATGTGGGACGACAGCAGGACCGTCCGGCCCCGGTCGCGCTCTTCCTCCACGCAGCGCTGGAAGACCTCCTCCATCAGCGGGTCCAGGCCCGATGTCGGCTCGTCCAGGATCAGCAGGTCGACGTCCGAGGCGAACGCGGCGACGAGGGCGACCTTCTGCCGGTTGCCCTTGGAGTAGGTGCGGCCCTTCTTCGTCGGGTCCAGCTCGAAGCGCTCGATCAGCTCGGCGCGGCGGCCGGAATCCAGCCCTCCGCGCAGCCGGCCGTAGAGATCGATGACCTCACCGCCCGACAGGTTCCGCCACAGCGTCACGTCCCCCGGCACGTAGGCGATCCGGCCGTGCACCTCCACCGCGTCCGTCCAGGGGTCGCGGCCGAGCACCTGGACGCCGCCGGAGTCGGCCCGCAGCAGGCCGAGCAGGACGCGGATGGTGGTGGACTTGCCGGCGCCGTTGGGGCCGAGGAAGCCGTGGACCTCGCCCGTCTCGACGTCCAGGTCGAGGCCGTCGAGCGCGTGCGTCTTGCCGAACGACTTGTGCAGTCCGGAGACGGTGATTGCCTTCGTCATGGTTCAGAACGTACGCTTCTTTCAGAAATTTGTGAAGTTAAGGAAGCGTATAAATCGCGGATAGACTCGGGGGCAGCGCGCGAGCTGTGCGGACGCAGGGGAGATGATCTACGGATGATGGAACCGAGTGAGGCGGGGCGGGACCCCGAGGCGGTGTCGAAGTTCGTGGAGGCCTTCGCGGCGCAGCTCGTCGAGGCCGGGATGCAGCGCATGGCGGCGCGCGTGTTCGCCGCGCTGCTCGCGTCCGACTCCGGCACCATGAGCTCCGCCGAACTCGGCGAACAGCTCCAGGTCAGCCCGGCCGCGATCTCCGGCGCGGTGCGCTATCTCGCCCAGGTCCACATGGTCTCCCGCGAGCGCGAACCGGGCTCCAGGCGCGAGCGCTACCGCGTGCACAGCGACCAGTGGTACGAGGCGCTGACCAATCGCGACGCCATCCTCAGGCGCTGGGGCCAGACCCTGCGCGAGGGCGTCGACAGCCTCGGCGCGGCGACCCCCGGCGGGCAGCGCATCGCCGAGACGCTCGCGTTCTTCGAGTACCTGGAGGGCGAGATCGGCCTGCTGATGGAGCGCTGGCGCGAACACCGTGACCGGACCTTCGGCCAGGGCGGCGGCGCCCCGTAGGCCCTCGGCGCCGCGAACCACCGCCTCACCGCCCCGGCAGCACCAGCCGCAGCGCGCCTTCGCCCACCGTCCAGGTCCGCCGGCGCACCGGCCCGGAGACCGCCTCGTCCGCGCGATAGCGGAAGTGCGCCCCCGACACGGTCACCGTCCGGCCCTCGGCCCGCAGCGGGGACGCCTCCGCGCCCACCGAGGCCGGTCGCACCTCCACCTCGGCCAGGCCCGCGATGCCCGGTGTCACCGACACCGCCGCCACCGGCTGGTCGAGGTCCACCAGCGTCGCCCCGTCGACCTCGACGCGCAGTCGCGACGGCCCGGACGCGCCGGCCGGGGAGGGGCCCCGCGGCGGCACCAGCGTCCGTACGAGCGACTGGCACGTCCGCAGCCACGGCGGCCGCCCCGCAGTCGGCCCCGCCGCATCGGCCGATGCGGCGGGCTCCCGTATCGGGGGGATGCGCAGCCCGCCCAGCACCACGCCGTCGCTGTCGTCCACGAGCAGATCCAGCCGCTGCTCCACCCCGTCCAGCACCGCCCGGGCCGCCGCGACCGCCCCCGTCGGCACCCCCAGGGAACCGGCCAGCGACAGCGCACCCCCGACCGGCACCACCGACAGCACGCATTCGGCCAGCTGCCGCTGCCGGTGCAGCAGCGCCACCGTGCGCAGCAGCGCCCCGTCGTCGCCGACGACCACCGGCCGGCGCGACCCGCGCTTCGCCAATGCGCGGGCGAACTCGTCCGGGTCCTCCGGCAGGCACACTTTCGTGGCCGCACCCGCGCTGAGTACGTCTTTCGCGATCCTGACGGACTCGCCGTCGGTCCTCAAGGCGATCGGATCGATCACCACCAGCAGCTGATCGGACATCGCGAAAGTCGCCACCTCGGCCATGCCTCGCTTCCTCGGGTAGCATCTTTGTGCAAGAGCCCCTTGCGCTATTGCGCCAGGGGCTTCGTCTATTCCGGGGCCCTCCGGTCCGACGGTTCGCGGCCAATGACGGTCGCGGTCCGTGGTGGTGCACGCGGCGGAACCTTACGCGTGCGCCCCTGACCTTGGACATGCCCCGCCCGGAAGGGGTGTACGCGCGTGCCCGCACTTGTGCTGCTCGGTGCTCAGTGGGGTGACGAGGGTAAAGGGAAGGCCACGGACCTGCTCGGCGGATCCGTCGACTACGTGGTCCGCTATCAGGGCGGCAACAATGCCGGCCACACGGTCGTCGTCGGCGACCAGAAGTATGCCCTCCACCTTCTCCCCTCCGGCATCCTCTCGCCGGGATGCACCCCGGTCATCGGCAACGGCGTCGTCGTCGACCCGTCGGTCCTGCTCTCCGAGCTGAGCGGTCTGAACGAGCGTGGCGTCGACACGTCCAAGCTCCTCCTCAGCGGAAACGCGCACATCATCACGCCGTACAACGTGACGGTGGACAAGGTGACGGAACGCTTCCTCGGCAAGCGGAAGATCGGCACGACCGGGCGCGGCATCGGCCCGACCTACGCCGACAAGATCAACCGCGTGGGCATCCGGGTCCAGGACCTCTACGACGAGTCGATCCTGACCCAGAAGGTCGAAGCCGCCCTCGACGTCAAGAACCAGGTCCTCACCAAGCTCTACAACCGCCGCGCGATCGCCGTGGAGCAGGTCGTCGAGGAGCTGCTCGGCTACGCCGAGAAGATCAAGCCGTTCGTCGCCGACACGGTCCTGGTCCTCAACCAGGCGCTGGAGGACGACAAGGTGGTCCTCTTCGAGGGCGGCCAGGGCACCCTGCTCGACATCGACCACGGGACCTATCCCTTCGTCACCTCCTCGAACCCGACGGCGGGCGGCGCCTGCACGGGCGCGGGCGTGGGCCCGACGAAGATCAGCCGGGTGATCGGCATCCTCAAGGCGTACACGACCCGTGTCGGCGCCGGCCCGTTCCCGACGGAGCTGTTCGACGAGGACGGCGAGGCACTGCGCCGCATCGGCGGCGAGCGGGGCGTGACGACGGGCCGTGACCGTCGCTGCGGCTGGTTCGACGCGGTGATCGCCCGCTACGCGACCCGCGTGAACGGCCTCACCGACTTCTTCCTCACCAAGCTCGACGTCCTCACCGGCTGGGAGCAGATCCCGGTCTGTGTGGCGTACGAGATCGACGGCAAGCGCGTGGAGGAACTCCCCTACTCGCAGTCCGACTTCCACCACGCGAAGCCGGTCTACGAGTCCCTCCCGGGCTGGTCCGAGGACATCACGTCGGCCAAGTCGTTCTCCGACCTGCCGAAGAACGCCCAGAACTACGTCAAGGCGCTGGAGGAGATGTCCGGCGCCCCGATCTCCGCGATCGGCGTGGGCCCGGGCCGGGACGAGACGATCGAGATCAACTCGTTCCTGTAGGACCTATGAAGGCGGCCCAGGCCTTGCCGGAAACGGTGAGGTTTGGGCCGTCGGGGTTTTTGGAGTCGCGGATGTGGATGGTGGGGGTGTGGGGGCAGGGGGCGACCTCGACACACTGACCGCCGCCGCCGTCGCTGTACGACGACTTGCGCCAGGCGTAGGCGACTTCGACGCAGTCGCCGCCGCCCCCGTCGCTGTAGCTCGACTTGAACCAGCGAAGGCTTCCGGTGCCGGTCATCGATCCTCTCCTGCCAACCGCTCGATGAAGGCCAGTGATTCGTCGGGACTCAGGGCCTGTGCACGGATCCTCGCATAGCGGTGCGAGAGTTGGGATACCTCCGCCGGATCGTTGATCAGGATGCCCTGGTCCTCGATCTCCATGTAGACGACGTGCTCGTGGTCCTTGGTCTCTACGAGCTGCATGGCGCCGCGATCGCCCGCGTACGTTCCCCGCAGCCCACGGTCCAGTGGCAGCACCTGCACGAAGACATTGTCCCGCTGGGCGTTATCGGCGAGTGAGCGCAGCTGTCCGCGCATGATCTCCCAGCTGCCGAACGGTCGCCGCAGTACGCTCTCTTCGAGGATCAGCTCGAGCAGCGGGGACGGATTCCGGTCGAAGAGCGCCCGGCGAGCCAGCCGGGCCTCGACAAGCTCCTCGCGCCTCTGCTCTGACACTGGCGGATAGCTTCCACCGATCAGCGCCCGCGCGTAATCCTCGGTCTGAAACAGACCGTCGACGATCAACGTCTGGTACGAGCACAGCGTGAGCGCCCCCGCCTCCAGCTCCGAGAACCCCCGGAACCGAGCCGGGTACTTCTCCAACAGCATCCACTTGCGCGCCTGCTGGAATACCCCCAGCCCACCCCCGATCGCCTCCTCCAGCTTCACCAGCATCTGATCGCTCGCGGGCTGCGCACACGTCTCCATCGCGCTGACCGCCGCTGCCGTGTACCCGAGCCTGTCCCCCAACTGCGGCTGAGTCAGCCCGTGTTGCTCCCGCAACGCCTTCGCCAGGGCGGCGACCAAATGGGCCGTACCGCCTGCCTCCGTCTTGTTCTCCGCCCGCGCCATCGCGGTCACCTCCGAACTCAACCGAACTCAACCGGTCACAACTCGCGAACGCGGCCACTCAACCGTGTTCAACCGACGACGCAGAGTCATGGATCAAGCTAGACCCGCACACGCAAACTGACCCCGTGAATACGCAAAGTGACCTGACCTGGCTCCCGGCCACCGGCATTCAACTCCGCAAGGCCGGCGTCCAGTTCGACGCGATCAGAGTCGACGGCGAGGGGGGCCGGGATGTCGCCGACTGGCTCGCCCGCATGACCGGAGGTGATCCGGGGCCGATCGTCGAGACGGCGACGGGGCGGCGCGGGGTGTATTTCCTCGTGCCGGTCGGCAGTACGTCCCACCGCGCCTGGCCCGACGGAGTCACCCGCTTCATCGCCGGCCCGGGTCATGTCTCGTTCATCCCGGTGCCCGCTCTCAATGGCCTGACCTGGCCTTTGAGTTGGCGCTACCGCCCCACGGCCCCCGACCGCCTCGTCCACGCGCTGCTGCTGTGCACCGCACTTCACTCGCAGGAGTGAAGAACGCGAACTTCCGCCTGGGAAAAGGCGGTTTCGACTTGCAATCGTCGCTTTGTGTGGCCTTAGAGTCACGCCAACAAGAAATGCCCCCGCGGTGCGCCAACACCCGGGGGCTCGACACCAGGAGCAACACCTCCGGATGCGTTCTCATCGTATGACGCCTGCGCGCGTCTTTTCAGGCTTCTCTGCCGCCCTTCTCCGCGACCGGAGCATCTCCTGGTGCGCGGTGAGCGTACTGACGTACTTGCTGGCCCTCCCGAACCGCACCCGCGTCACCCTGCGCGCGCTTGCCGTGCCGCGCGGCGAGGGGCGGGGGCGGATCGCTGCCGCCCTGCGTGAGCTGGAGGAACGGCGGTATCTGCGGCGGGTTGTGCGGGAGGGGTGCCAGGACTCGGCGTCGGGCCAACTCTCCGTCGTTTACGAGGTGTTCGACGCCCCGTACGAAGCCGTGCCACGAACGGGTGAAACCAAAAAAGTCGGCGGCCGGAGGGCGTCGCCGGGCGCGCGCACCGCCGAAGCCGTGCGTCTGCTCCTGTCCTTCGGGGACTACGACCGGCGCTTCACCCTCGATGCCGCCGAGGCGGTGCGGCTCGCGCCGCTGGTGGAGGAGTGGTGGCGGCGGGGGGCCAGTAGCGCCCAGGTGCGGGCCGCGGTGACCTGGGGCCGGCCCCGGTGGGTGGGCTCGGCGTACGGCCATGCCGAGGGCCGGCTGCGGAGTGGGATGCGCCCTCCGGCGGCGCCAACAGCCTTGCCTGTCACGGCTGTTGAGGTTGATTTCGGAAAGCCGGGCGGCCTCGCCTGGCGGTTCCTTCGAGAGAAATGGAGCGTGTTCGATGACCGTCGTACTGGAGCGGCCTGAGGTGGTATACCGTCGGTATACTCTCCTCATGGCTGACACCACGATCAAGGTCGACCCCGCTGTCCGCGACCGCCTGCAGGAACTGGCCCGCGAGCGCGGGATGAGCATGCGGGATTTCGTGGCGGAGCTGGCCGGGGCCACGCCCACCAAGGAAGAGCTGCGGAAGCGGTACGAGGAGACCAAGGCGTACGTCGAGGAGCACTTCCTGGGGCGGCCGTACACCGAGGAGGACGAGAGGGCGGGCGAGAAGCTGTGGGCCGACCTCGAAGCCGGGCGGATCGGGGAGGTCCAGTGACGCGGGAGAAGCAGTACCCGCTGCCGCGCGCCGTCATCTTCGACGACACGGCCGCGCTCGCCCTCGGCGCGGGGAACAGCATGGCCTCGCGGCTGGTCGTCGAGGCCGAGAAGGATCCCGCGTTGCGGGTCTACATCCCGGCCCTCAGTCTCGCCGCCGCAGAGCGTGAGCGGGCCGGAGTCGCCGAGCACCTGGGCGCGTTGCCGTCGGTCAATGTCGAGGGGCTCGACTTCTCGGCCGCTGCCGCCGTGGGCAAGCGCCTGCGGACGGCCGGTGTCGGCGACGAGGGCAAGGACGAGCCGGACTGGAGCGGCGCGCAGGTGCTGCATCTCGCCCTGCCCACCGTCGAGTGGCCGCGCGGACGTCCGGTCCTGACCAGGACGCCGACCCGCTACCGGGGCACAGGCATCCGCACCATCCGCATCGTCGAGCAGAACTGACGTGCACCGGAGGGAGGGCGTCCTACGGGTGCCCTCCCTCCTCCCGCCCGGATGGAGCACTCAGCGAGCGAAGCGCGCATACCGCCCATACCTTGAGGCCGTACGACTCAGCGGCGACCAGAAGGAACGTGTCTCATGCGCGTACTGCTCCAGGCCCATTTCGACACCGAGAAGACGAACGACATCATCCGCAGCGGCAAGATGCCCCAGGTGATGAAGGAGATCGTGGACGCCTTCAAGCCGGAGGCCGCCTACTTCGGCCCCGACAACGGGGTCCGCTCGTGCTTCCTGGTCTTTGACATGCAGGACAGCGCCCAGATGCCGGTGCTCACCGAACAGCTCTTCCAGAAGTTCGGCGCCGTGGTGGACTACACGCCGGTGATGAACGCGGAGGACCTGCAGAAGGGGCTGTCCCAGCTGCAGGCCGGCTGACGGTCAGCTGAAGACGATCATCGAACCCTGCGCCAGGCTCCGCGTCGCCGCCGCGTGCAGGCCCAGCCACACGTGCCGTTCGCGGGCGAAGGGGCTCGGGTCGTAGGGGGCGGGGACGGCCGGTTCCTCCAGGGCCGTGGGCGTGAGCGGGGGTTGGGGAGCCGTCGGCGGGTTGGCCGGGTCGATGCCGATCACCGGGGCCACGAACTCCAGCTCGCGCAGGAGCGCCTGTGCGGAGCCCAGCGGGCCGCCGCCCGCGAGGAGTTCGTCGCTGGAGAGCGGGCTCGGGAAGTCCACGGGGACGTAGGCGCCCGCGTGGTCGTAGTGCCAGACCAGGTGCGACTGCTGGGCCGTCGAATCGAACATCTCCAGGAGCTGCTCGTAGTCACCGCCCAGTTCGTCGACCGGGGTGACCGCGAGCCCGCAGACCTGGAGCAGATACGCGCGGCGCAGGAAGTGCAGGGCGTCGTAGTCGAAGCCGGCGACCGGGGCGACGTCTCCGGACAGGCCCGGCATGTACTGGTACACCGGCACCGGCGGCAGCCCGGCCTCGGCGAGCACCTTGTTGTATTCCGCGAGTTCCTCGGCGAACGGGTTGTCGGGGGTGTGGCACAACACATCGACGAGCGGTACCAGCCACAGGTCACAGGCCAAAAGAGGGCTCCTCACACAGCAGTCGTCACAGGGCGGTCGTGGGGCGTGGCTCACGCGTAGCACAGTGGTCAGGGAAGGGTAATCGCTGCGGCTCGGGGGCGGACCCCCTCATGCAGGTCCCCGCTGGTGCAGGTCCCATACCCACACGCCGTCGACCCACCTACCGGGGCCGCCCACCAGTTTTTCCACGGTCTCACGCAGCGCGCCGGCGTTCGGCTGCGGAGCGAGCACGAGTACGCCCGCCCTCCAGTACGCCAGGTCCGCCCGGGCCTGCTCCCGCCATGAGTCGTTGACCGGCGGGACGTCCCCCGAGTTGCGCACGTCACGCAGCAGGTTGGAGGTGAAGCGGGGCTCGGCGCCGTAGATGCCGACGCGTTCGTCGCCGTAGGGGCCGTTGAAGTAGCCGCCGGGCAGCCTGAAGGCGAGCCCGGCCTCGGTCTGCCAGTGCAGCGCCTCCGCGTCGCCGGGGTCGGGCAACGGCACCGGCACGAGTGACTCGCCCTCGCGGACGTACGACGTCCAGGTGCCGTCCGCGATGAAGGCGGGCACGTCGATCCGGTCGACGGCCCTGAGCGGGGCCGGGACCAGGGGGAGCAACGCGAGGCCCACACCCAACAGGCCGACCCAGCGCGTCCCCAGGGGGCGGGCCGTCAGCAGCCGGTCCACGGCGACGGCGAGCAGCATGCCCAGCGCGGGCGCGCAGATCATCGCGACCCGGCTCTCGATGACCGCCTCGAACAGCGGCCTGTCGGCGAGGAGTTTCCAGGGGCCGGGCAGGGTGACGCCGGTGAGCGGGATGCGCAGCTCCCGCCCCAGGGACAGGAAGGCTGCGGCCACCGCCGTGAACGCCAGCGCCTTGACCTGGGGCCGCGCCCACAGTCGTACGACGATCGCGAAGGCGAGCAGGACCAGCGGCCAGCCGTAGAAGGCGTTCTGTTCGGTGGTGTTGAAGGCCAGCGCGTTCGCCGTCTCCGCGTCGCCCGCGAGCCAGGAGCGCTCGGCGAAGGAGAGCAGGGCGAGGGGGCTGTTGAAGGAGCGGGGGTTGTGCTCGATGTCCGTGTAGCTCTGCGGCCCGGCGAACTGCCAGACGAGCGGATACACCACGATCGGCAGGCAGACCGAGGCGCCGATGAGGATGCCCCGGAGGAGCGGCCGCCAGGAGTCCCGTGCCGCATCCCGGCGTACGACGGCGTAGGCGGCGGCGAACAGCAGCATGCCCAGCGCCGCCAGCAGCAACGGCTCCTCGCCGAGGAAGACCTGGTAGGCCGCCATCAGGCCCAGGACGACCCCGTCCCGTACGACCCGGGTGCCCGTGCACAGACGCAGGGCGCGGTCGATGATCAGCGGGATCATGAACAGCACCACGAAGTTCGGGTGCGCGTGGGCGTGGCTGACCATCGGCGGGGCGAAGGCGGCCAGCGACGCGCCGAGGAAGGCCGCGATCCGGCCGCGTACGACGTACTTGACGATCAGCCAGTACCAGGCGGCCGCGGTCGCGGCGAGGCCCAGCGTCATGACCAGGCTGAGGGTGACCGCGGGGCCGGCGGCCAGAGTGAGGGGCGTGAGGGGGACGGACAAGCCGAGCATGACCGTGTTGGCCATGAGGTTCACGCCGTCGGGGAAGCCCTGGAGGTCGGTGAAGAGGGGGTTTCGGAAGTGGGCGACGTTGTCGGCCGTGACCGCGAAGAACCACTCCCACTGGTTCTGGTCGCGCATCGAGTCGGGGAGATAGCGGTGGGCCGGGGCGAAGAAACGGCCGGAGTACAGGGCCACCGACATCAGCAGGAAGAGGAGGGCGGCGAAGACGTCGGCGGGGCGCAGGGAGCGGGCGGCGATCCGGACGAGCTCGGTGAGGGAGCGGGCGTAGTCGGCGGGGCCGACCTTCGAGCCGGGCCGGTGGGACCAGCGGACCGGGACCTCGGCGACGGTCAGGCCGGCCCGGCGCAGATGCCGTAACACCTCGACGTCTATGCCCCAGCCGTTGACGCGGGAGGCGGCGTAGGCCTCGCGGGCGCGGTCGCCGTCGAAGAGCTTGAAGCCGCACTGGGTGTCGTGGATGCCGGGCAGGGCGGTACGGCGGATGAGTACGTTGCCCGCGCGGCCGAGGAGTTCGCGCACCCGGTGCTGGCGGGCGCCGATAGTGGCGCCGGGGACCGAACGGGAGCCGATCGCCGCGCAGTTGCCCTCGCCGAGCGCCTTGTCGAGCTGCTCCAGCTCCTCGATCGGCGTGGCGAGGTCGGCGTCGGTGACCAGCACACGGCGCCCGCGGGAGGCGGCGACACCGAGGCGCAGGGCGTGGCCCTTGCCGCGGTTGCGGGGGCCGGTGACCAGCTGGATCCGGGGGTCCTGGCGGGCGGTGACGAGATCGCCGGTGGCATCGGTGGAACCGTCGTCGGAGACGACGACCTCCCAGGAGCCCCAGCGGGCTTCGTCGGCGGACAGGTAGTCGGTGAGCGCGTCGAGGGTGGGGGCCAGCCGGTGTTGTTCGTTGTAGGCGGGGACGACGACGGAGAGGTCGGGGACCTCGGGCGGGGCGGGGGTTTTCGTCGGCTCCCGCTCTTGGCTCACTCGGCCGCCAGTCGCTCGATCAGGGCGACCGAGTCCGTGTCGTGGGCGGCGATGATCTGGCGGGCGGTGGGCAGGTCGCGCTGCATCAGGGCGTCGACCAGGTCGGTGTGCCGGGACCACAGGTGGCCGCGCAGATCGTCCAGGCGGCGCAGGTGCTGGACCGCGCAGACCCAGGACTGCACGCGCAGCCGGTGCAGGAAGTCGGCGAGGTAGGGGTTGCCGAAGAGGGCGCCGAGCTCGCGCCAGAAGCGCAGGTCGTAGCCGATGAGGACGGTGAGGTCGCCGGCGGTGGCGGCGCGCTGGGCCTCCTCGGCGCGGCGGCGTACCCCGGCGACGGCGGCGGCGACGCGGGGGTTGTCGGGGTCGCGGTGGCTGGAGCGGTCGGTGGCCAGGACCTGGAACATGCCGTTGGTGACCAGGCCGCGGGCCTCGACGATGCCGCGGTAGTCCTCGACCGAGTACTCGTGGACGCGGAAGCCCCGGTGCTGGTCGGCCTCCAGCAGGCCCTGTGCGGAGAGGTCGACGAGTGCCTCGCGTACGGGGGTCGCGGAGACGCCGTACTGCTCGGCGATCTCCTTGACGGTGAACTCGCGGCCTGCCTGGAGTCGCCCGGCCAGTACCTCGTCCCGGAGTGCGTCCGCGATCTGCTGGCGCAGGGTACTTCGCGTCACGGAGCCGTTGCCGCCGGTGCCGGGCATGGTCGGGGCGTCTCCCGTCGTCGCGATGAGGTGGCGTGCACGTATATGTCTACGAGCACGCCACCTTACGCGTTCGGGTTCCGGGCGACGTTTCTGCGCCGGCCACGATCTTCCTCGTCTCGAAGGGGCCGCGTCGCAGGGGGTTACCGCGTGTACTCGTCCGCCACGGTCAGCGCCGCGTCCAGCGCCGCCAGCCCTTCCTTCAGCTCCGCCTCGGTCACGTTGCACGGCGGCACGACATGCGTGCGGTTCATGTTCATGAACGGCCACAGGCCCCCGGCCTTCGCGGCGGCGCCGAACGCCGCCATCGGGGCGTTCGCCGTACCGGCCGCGTTGTAGGGCACCAGCGGTTCGCGGGTCTCGCGGTTCTTCACGAGTTCGAGGGCCCAGAACATGCCCACGCCCCGCACCTCGCCGACGCACGGATGCCGCTCCGCCAGCTCACGCAGCGCCGGTCCCACCACCTCCGCGCCCAGCCGGGCGGCGTTGTCGACGACGCCCTCCTCCGCCATGACGTTGATCGTCGCGACGGCGGCCGCGCAGGCCAGCGGATGGCCCGAGTACGTCAGACCGCCGGGATAGGGCCGCTTCGCGAACGTCTCGGCGATGGCCCCGGAGA
This sequence comes from Streptomyces sp. UW30, assembly GCF_008042075.1. GTDB lineage: Bacteria > Actinomycetota > Actinomycetes > Streptomycetales > Streptomycetaceae > Streptomyces. The sequence goes on from NZ_RDBN01000021.1 coordinate 77,554, forward strand.
TGGCCACCCCGCCCAGCGGCACATAGCCGGAGTTCACGCCCTTGGCGAAGGTCATCAGGTCCGGGGTCACGTCGAAGAGGTCCGCCGCGAACCACTCACCGGTCCGCCCGAACCCCGCCATGACCTCGTCCAGGATGAACACGATCCCGTACTTGTCGCAGAGCTCGCGGACGCCGGCGAGATAGCCGGGCGGCGGGACCATGATCCCGGCCGTCCCGGGAACCGTCTCCAGGACGATCGCGGCGACCGTCGACGGCCCCTCGAAGGCGATCGTCGTCTCCAGGTGCTCCAGTGCCCGCGCGCACTCCTGCTCCTCGGTCTCGGCGTAGAAGCGGGAGCGGTAGAGGAAGGGCGCCCAGAAGTGGACCACGCCCGCCGCGGCGCTGTCGGAGGCCCAGCGGCGCGGGTCGCCGGTGAGGTTCACGGCCTGCTGGGTGCCGCCGTGGTACGAGCGGTACGCCGAGAGCACCTTCGCGCGGCCCGTGTGCAGCCGGGCCATGCGCACGGCGTGCTCCACCGCGTCCGCGCCGCCGTTGGTGAAGAAGATCTTGTCGAGGTCGCCCGGCGTCCGCTCGGCGATCAGCCGGGCCGCCTCCGAGCGGGCCTCGACCGCGAACGCCGGCGCGAAGGTCGTCATCCGCGCGGCCTGCTCCTGGATCGCGGCGACGACCTTCGGGTGCTGGTAGCCGATGTTGGTGTAGACGAGCCCGCTGGTGAAGTCGAGGTACCGCTTGCCGTCGTAGTCCCAGAAGTACGACCCCTCCGCACCGGCGACGGCGAGCGGGTCGATGAGCTCCTGCGCGGACCAGGAGTGGAACACATGCGCACGGTCCGCGGCCTTCACGGCGGCGCCGACCTCGGGATTTGGCTGAGGGGTCATGCGCCGAGCGTAGGGATCGGCGCCCCGGACGGGATATCGGCGTCCTGTCTGCGGTCCGGGGGTTTCCGCGACAGGTTGTCGACGGCTGCCGCAGCCCCGCGATTGACAGCTTGCTGTCTAGATGCCAGGATGCTGTCATCTTAGAGGTGACGAAGTCTCCAGGAGGAGCCATGAGCGACAGCACCGGCACCACCACCCACGAGCCCCGCAGGCCCGTGTATCTCGCCGTCTACGACACCCTCGCCGACTGGGAGCCCGGCCACGCCACCGCCCAGCTGGCCCGGGCCGGGTACGAGATCCGCACCGTCGGCCCGACCCGCGAGCCCGTCACGACCGTCGGCGGTCTGCGCATCCAGCCCGACCTGGCCCTGGACGACGTACGGCCGGCCGACGCCTCCCTGCTGATCCTTCCGGGCGCCGACCTGTGGGACGCGGGCGACGAACTCGCCCCCTTCGCCCGCAAGGCGCGGGAGTTCCTCGACGCCGGCGTGCCCGTCGCCGCGATCTGCGGGGCGACGGCCGGTGTGGCGCGCGAAGGTCTGCTCGACGACCGGGACCACACCAGCGCGGTCTCCTTCTACCTGGCCGCGACCGGGTACGGCGGCGGCGAGCGGTACGTCGAGGCCGACGCCGTCACCGACGGCGGGCTCGTCACGGCCGGACCCACCGAACCCGTCGCCTTCGCGCGGGAGATCCTGCGGCTGCTGCACGTGTACGAAGACGAGGCCGTCGACGCCTGGTACCGCCTGTTCCACGACTCCGACCCCACCGCGTACGCCGTGCTGGAGAAGGCCGGCGTGCTGTGAGCCGGGAACGTCAGGATCTGCTCAGCCGCAGCGCGCTCGGCGTCTTCAAGCTCAACGGCCAGTTCCTCGGGGTCGCCGAGGAACTGGCCCGGCCGTCCGGGCTGACGGCGGCCTGGTGGCAGGTGCTGGGCGCGGTGCTCGGCGAACCCCTGCCCGTCGCCGGTGTCGCCCGCGCCATGGGCATCACCCGGCAGAGCGTGCAGCGCATCGCCGATCTGCTGGTGGACAAGGGGCTCGCGGAGTACCGGCCCAACCCGGCCCACCGCCGCGCCAAGCTCCTCGCGCCCACCGCGCAGGGGCGGGCGGCGATCTCCCGGATCGACCCCGGCCACGCGGAATTCGCGGACCGCCTGGCGGAGGCTTTCGGGGAGGCGGAACTCGTCGATGCGGTAAGGGTTCTGGAACGGTTGTCGAAGGTGCTCGACCAGATCGCCGGTCCTGTTACGGAACCGTAGACACCGGCCCGCTCACCTCCCCATATGCCGCACTATCGTGGGGCCGACGCATAGGCGGGGGCGGGTTGGGGGCGTGCGATGGAGAAGCTGGGGCCCGGGGATCCACAGCGGATCGGGGTGTACCGGCTGCTGGCGCGGCTGGGCGCGGGCGGCATGGGGGACGTCTATCTGGCCCGGTCGGAGCGCGGCCGTACCGTCGCCGTGAAGCTCGTACGGCGGGAGCTGGCCGCGCAGGAGGAGTTCCGGGCCCGGTTCCGGCAGGAGGTGCAGGCCGCGCGGCAGGTCGGCGGGTTCTGGACCGCACCGGTGCTCGACGCGGACACCGAGGCCGAGGTGCCCTGGGTCGCCACCGGGTATGTCGCCGGTCCCAGCCTCCAGCAGGTGGTCGGGCGCGATCACGGGGCGCTGCCCGAGCGTTCGGTACGGATCCTGGCGGCGGGGCTCGCGCACGCGCTGAAGGACATCCACGCCGCCGGGATCGTGCACCGGGATCTGAAACCGTCCAACGTCCTGGTCACCATCGACGGGCCCCGCGTCATCGACTTCGGGATCGCCCGCGCGCTGGAGTCGGTGGGCGAGAGCGGGCTCACCCGCACCGGCGCGCTCATCGGGTCGCCGGGGTGCGCAAGGACCCCGGTGCCCGGCCGACCCTCGACCGGATCCTGGAGCGCACGGGTGCCGAGGACACCGTCTCGGGCGGGCGCTCCCGTGATCCCTGGCTGCCGAGCGCGCTGGTGGCGCAGCTCGGGCGGCACGCGGTGCGCCTGCTGGACGCGGAGGACCCGGTCGGCGGAGCGGGAGCGCAGAGCCCGGACCACGACGGCGACCCGGCGGGGGAGAGCCCCGCGGATCCCGGTGTGCCGGGCCCCGGCGACCCGATGAGCGCGCCGGTGCGGGTGAGCCCGCTCTCGCCCACCGACTCCAGCGCGCGGGCGATCCCGAAGTCGATGACGCGGGGCCCGTCGATGGTGACCAGGACGTTGGACGGTTTCAGATCCCGGTGCACGATCCCGGCGGCGTGGATGTCCTTCAGCGCGTGCGCGAGCCCCGCCGCCAGGATCCGTACCGAACGCTCGGGCAGCGCCCCGTGATCGCGCCCGACCACCTGCTGGAGGCTGGGACCGGCGACATACCCGGTGGCGACCCAGGGCACC
>NZ_RDBN01000021.1:80948-129832 GCF_008042075.1 Streptomyces sp. UW30
GGCCTTCGGGTCAATCTTCAGCGCGCGGAGCTCGCCGGCGCCGGTGACGGTGGCCTTCACCAGACCGCCGCCCGCCGCTTCCACACCCGGTCCGCGAGATACCACGCCGCCGTGTCCAGCGCCCCCCGCTCCACCCACCGGTACAGCTCGTCCAGCCGCATCGCCGGCTCCCCCCAGTCCCCGTGCGGAAACGCCCGCCCCGTCAGATCGCCGGGCCGCAGCCCGGCCGCCCCTTCACCGCCCCGCCCGTCCCGAGGCGACCTGTCGGGCTGCATCTCCGGCTGACCCACCCGGCACTCCCTACTGTCACGGTGCGTGACATCACGTACGACCTACGACGTGGATGCGACCCCCGCAGCGCACGGAACGTCACGCAACACCTGAGGCTGACGCGCCGGACCCTTCCTACCGCCCAATGGGTGTCGAAGAGATGCCTTTCGCGTCTTTTCCGCCCGGAAGGGGGCCTTGATCAGGTATAGGACTCCAGTTCCTCTCACTCGAAAGAGTGCTGGGGCGACGGCCACGCAGACCACGTAGGCTCGTGCTGAACGGGAAACGCGTACACACGCAAGGAGCTGATCGTGATCCCCGGTGGTGGCCAGCCCAACATGCAGCAGCTGCTCCAGCAGGCTCAGAAGATGCAGCAGGACCTGCAGCGGGCGCAGGAAGAACTGGCGCAGACCGAGGTCGAGGGTCAGGCGGGCGGCGGTCTGGTGAAGGCCACCGTCACCGGCGCCGGCGAGCTCCGCGCGCTGAAGATCGACCCGAAGGCGGTGGACCCGGAGGACACCGAGACCCTCGCCGACCTGGTCATCGCGGCCGTCCAGGCGGCCAACGAGAACGCGCAGAACCTCCAGCAGCAGAAGCTGGGCCCGCTGGCCCAGGGCATGGGCGGCGGCAGCGGCATCCCCGGCCTGCCCTTCTGACGCTGCGGGCGTTCCCCGCCTTGTCTTTCTAAGAGGGGTCGTCGCCAACTACCGTACGTACCGTAAGGAACCCCCAGGAAGGACGGCAGTCCGTTGTACGAAGGCGTGGTCCAGGACCTCATCGACGAGCTGGGTCGGCTGCCCGGCGTCGGTCCCAAGAGCGCGCAGCGGATCGCCTTCCACATCCTGCAGGCGGAACCGACGGATGTACGGCGCCTCGCCCAGGCCCTGCTGGAGGTCAAGGCGAAGGTCCGCTTCTGCGCGACGTGCGGGAACATCGCGCAGGAGGAGCTGTGCAACATCTGCCGGGACGCGCGCCGCGACCCGGCGGTGATCTGCGTGGTCGAGGAGCCGAAGGACGTCGTGGCGATCGAGCGGACTCGTGAGTTCCGCGGCCGTTACCACGTCCTCGGCGGCGCGATCAGCCCGATCGAGGGTGTCGGACCGGACGACCTGCGTATACGAGAACTTCTCGCGCGGTTGGCCGACGGGACGGTCACGGAGCTGATCCTGGCCACCGATCCGAATCTCGAGGGCGAGGCCACCGCCACGTACCTCGCACGCATGATCAAGCCCATGGGCCTGAAGGTCACCCGCCTGGCCAGCGGCCTCCCGGTGGGTGGCGACCTGGAATACGCGGACGAGGTCACCCTCGGCCGCGCCTTCGAGGGGAGACGACTCCTAGATGTCTGACGCCACGCTGCACGCGACCGAGCAGAACCCGGACGACTTCGCGGTCCAGATCTCGGACCAGATCGAGAGCTTCCTGGTCGCCGTCACGGAGGTTGCGAAGGGCGACGAGCCGGGCTCGACCGTGCCCTTCCTCCTCCTGGAGGTCTCCCAGCTCCTGCTGGCCGGCGGCCGTCTCGGCGCCCACGAGGACATCGTCCCCGACGAGCGCTACGAGCCCGACCTGGGCCCGGAGCCGGACGTGGACGAGCTCCGCGAGAACCTCGCCCGCCTCCTGGACCCGGTCGACGTCTACTCCGAGGTCTTCGACCCCTACGAGCCCCGCAAGGCCCCGGTCCCGGCGCGGATCTCCGACGATCTGACCGACGTCATCACCGACCTGCGCCACGGCATGGCCCACTACCGCGCCGGCCGCACCGCCGAGGCCCTGTGGTGGTGGCAGTTCTCCTACTTCTCCAACTGGGGCTCGACGGCGTCCGCGACGCTGCGCGCACTGCACTCGGTCCTGGCCCACGTCCGGCTGGACCAGCCCCTGGAGGAACTGGACGGCCTGGACACGGACCAGGGCGTGATGGGCGACGAGACGCTGGAGTTCGAGGCCGGCAAGGTCATGGAGCAGGAGATCGGGGAGCAGCTGGGGCTGCGGCCTGCGCAGTAGCGGCGGTTCAGATCCGTACGGCCGTGCCGGTCACGCCGATACCCGTGCCGGGCTCCTTCGGCACGGTCACCGTGATCGTGCTCGGCCTGCCCATGTCCACACCCTGATGGATCGTCAGGGTGGCGGGTGTCGCCACGAGTTCGAGCTCCCGTAGATAGCCGCCGAACGCGGCAGCCGCCGCACCCGTGGCCGGGTCCTCCACGACACCGCCGGGCGGGAACGGGTTGCGGGCGTGGAACACGGTCTCGGACTCCCGCCGGACCAGGTCGACGGTGGTCCAGTCCTCGCGGGCCATGAGGGCGGCCAGTGCCTCCATGTCGTAGTCCAGGCCGGCCAGCCGCTCGCGTGTCGCGGCGGCGAGGATCGGGTGCCGGGCCCCGGCGAAGGCCACGCGCGGCGGCAGCGCCGGGTCCAGATCCGCGGTGGACCAGCCCAGGATCGCCAGCAGTTCGGCCAGGTCGGCCTCCGCGAGCGGTTCCGTGTGCGGGGCCACGCTCACCAGGGTCGCCGTCAGGGTGCCGTCCGCCGTCCGGTCGGTGGTCACGGGGACCGGGCCGGCCTTGGTGCGCAGCAGCAGCCGGCCGGTGCCGTGGCGTTCCGCGTAGGCGACGGCCGTGGCGATCGTCGCGTGGCCGCAGAACGGCACCTCGGCGAGCGGGCTGAAGTAGCGGATGTCCAGGGTGTCGTCGTCGGCCGGCACGACGAACGCCGACTCGGAGTAGCCGAGTTCGGCCGCTGTCGCCAGCATCGCCGAGTCGTCGACCCCGGTGGCGTCGAGCACCACACCTGCCGGGTTGCCTCCCGCGGGGTCGCTGCTGAAGGCCACGTAGCGCGAAATCTCCATCCGTGGACGGTAACCGCGGGCGGGGAGCGGGGCGAGTGGATTAGCCGGGCACGCTGGAGTGACGCAGGTTACAGAAGAGGGCTGCGGAAGCGGCGTAATGCGCGGGCCCCTCGCGGCGTCTCACAGGCACAACGGCCAGACCCGGCCGCTGCCCCGCCCCCGAATCGGAGCCCGACCATGCACGTCACCCTGGAGCAGCCGACCGGCGCCCGACTGATCACGGCGACCGACCAGGAGATCGCCATACCGGCGACCCTCCGCTACACCTGCGCCGACCCGCTGGCCGTGCACATCGACTTCCCGGCCCACGCCACCCTCGACGGCGAGGCCACGACCTGGACGTTCGCCCGGGTACTGCTGGGCGAGGGACTGCGGGCCCCCGCCGGACTCGGCACCGTACGCGTCCGGCCGTGCGGGACGTCCCACACCTACGTGGAGTTCCACTCACCGGTGGGCGTGGCCATGCTCCGCTTCACCACCGCAGACCTGTACCGCTTCCTGGCCCGCACCTACACCGTGATCGCACCGGGCGAGGAGACGGTGGGCCCGGAACTGGACCAGGGGCTGACAGCACTGTTCGGAGGACGGGTGTGACGTACGGCTACGCCGTCACGTCCTCACGCGCGGCCGGGGTGTAGCGGGCTACACCCCCTCTTCGGGAGCTCACTGCCTCGTCGTCGGCCTCGGGACACGGAATTGTTGATCGTGCCAGGTCAACGGCCGCAGCGGCGGCCCCGCCCCGAAGGAAACCGTCATGAAGGCTCTGCTCTCCTCCCGCCCCGTCCTGTGGTTCCTGTTCCTCTTCAACGCCGTCGTCGCCGCGGCCGCCCCCTTCGCCGTCGACGGCACGCAGGGCGTCATGACCGCCGTCGGCATGGGCGTCGTATCGCTCGGCGCCGGGGTCGAGTTGGTGCGCGGACGCGGCCGTAAGAGGGCTGCCGCTGTGTGACCGGCCGTTTACGCGACGCGAGTTGGAGGCGTGCTGTCCCGGGCCTGTACGTCCGCTGCACGGGCCCTAACCAGTGCGAAGCGAGTCTGGAGTCACTTCCACCGCAGGGGCAACCGCCCGACAGCACGCGGAAGGAGGTGAACCCACCAGACCCGTACTGGAGATGCGATGACTCGTCGTTCCCTCAGCAAGCGCGCAGCCATTGTCACCGCCACCGCCGTGGTCGCCGTCGGCACCGTCGCCGCCGGCGGCGCGGTGGCAGGGCCCGGCTGGGGCGACAGCAAGCCCGGCAAGAAGCAGATAGCCGGCCTGTTCGACCAGTGGAACAGGGCCCTGCAAACCGGCGACCCGGAGCAGGTCGCAGACCTGTACGCGAGGGACGGGGTGCTGCTGCCCACCGTCTCCAACAAGGTCCGCACCGACCGCGCCGGCATCGTCGACTACTTCGAGCACTTCCTCGCGAACAAGCCGGTCGGCACGAAGATCGAGACCCACGTCAACGTCCTCGACAGCAACTCGGCCATCGACACCGGTACTTACGAGTTCGCGCTCACCGACCCCGAGACCGGCGAGAAGAGCACCGTCGAGGCCCGCTACACCTATGCGTACGAGAAGCGCGGCGGCGAGTGGCTCATCGTCAACCACCACTCCTCGAAGATGCCCGAAGGCTGATCGTCACCCTCAGCCCGCCCCCGGGAGCGTCCCCGAGCGTCACGGTCCCGCCGTCGTCGGTCACCAGCTGTTTGACGACGGCGAGGCCGAGGCCCGAACCGGTCTTCCCGGTCAGGCCCCTGCCGCGCCAGAACCGGTCGAAGGCACGGGACTTGTCGGTGTCCGACATGCCGGGGCCCTCGTCGAGCACCGACAGCACCACCTCGTCGCCCCGCTGCTCCACTTCGACGGTGATCGTGCCGCCGTCCGGTGACACCTCAAGGGCGTTGGAGAGCACGTTGTCCAGCACTTGGTCCAGATGACCGGGGCCGGCCAGCACGAACGGCCGGCCGTCGGTACTCCCCCCGAGCGCGATGGTGACGCCGCGCTCGTCGGCGGCCGGCCGCCACACCGTCAGCCGTTCGTCCACGATCTCCCTCAGCGACAGCGGCTCCGCAGCCGTCACCTTCGCCTCCGCGCGGGCGAGGACCAGCAGGCCGTTGACGAGACGGCTCATCCGCATGACCTCGGCGGTCGCCTGCTCGACGTCCTCGCGCACGAACTCGTCGTCCACGCCGTCCGCGATGTTGTCCAGGGACAGGCGCAGCGCCGTGAGAGGCGTACGGAGCTGGTGCGAGGCGTCCGCCACGAAGATCCGCTGTGAGGCGACCAGCGTGTCCAGGCGTTCCGCGCCCTGGTTCAGGGTGCGGGCGAGGGTCTGGGTCTCCGGCGGGCCCGTCACGGGGGAGCGCGCGGTCAGGTCACCGTCGCTGAACTTGCTCGCCATGGAGTTCAGTTCGCGCAGCGGCGCGGTGATCCGGCGGGCGGCGAACGCGCCGATCGCGGCGGCCGCCGCCAGCACGAGCACGGCCAGGGCCGCCCGGAACCCCCAGATCGACCACAGCCGCGTGGTCATGTCCGAGGTCGAGTAGACGATCCGTACGGCCGCGTCCCCCTGGGCCGGGACGGTGATCGTCAGGTGCTTGCCCCAGATGACGTCGGAACCCCAGTCCGTGGACTGCTTGTTCTGCTCCACGGCCCGCGTCAGCGCCGCGTCCGCCGCGGGCTGCGGTACGTCCGGGGCGCAGCTGCCGGTGGGGGTCACCTGGACGTCGCCGGGTGTCTCGGCGCCGTACGCCTTGGCCACCCGGGTCAGGGCGTCGCAGGAGAGGCCGTCGCCGTTGCCCAGCAGCAGCGCCATGGTCTTGGCCTCGCGCAGGACGGACAGTTCGGTGTCGTCGCGCAGCTGCTTGGTGAGCGTGAAGGCGACCGGCACGGTGAACAGGAAGATGGCGACCGCGACGAGCAGGATGTAGCTGCGGATGAGCTGGCGGTTCATGAGGCGCTGCTGCCTGCGGCGATCTCCAGCCGGAAACCGACCCCCCGTACCGCCTCGATCGTGATCGCCCCGGCCAACTTCCGCCGCAGCGCCGCCACATGCACGTCCAGCGTCTTGGTCGGGCCGAACCAGTTCGCGTCCCAGACCGCCTCCATGATCTGCTCGCGCGACATCAGCGCCCCGGGCTCCTCGGTGAGGAAGGCCAGCAGGTCGTACTCCTTGGGCGCGAGCGCCACCTCCTCGCCGTCCAGCCGGACGCGGGCCGCCTTGCGGTCGATGGTGAGGCGGTCGCCGTAGCGGTCGGGGCCGGCGTCGGCGGCGGGCGTACGCGGCTGAACGCGGCGCATCACGGCTCGTATCCGCGCGATGACCTCGCGGACCCCGAACGGCTTGGAGACGTAGTCGTCCGCGCCGAGCTCCAGCCCGACCACCCGGTCCGTCTCGTCGCTGCGCGCGCTGATCACGATGATCGGCACGTCGCCGCGCTCGCGCAGCGCCTTGCAGACGTCGAGTCCGTCGGTGTCGGGCAGACCGAGATCGAGGAGCACGACGTCGTAGGGCTCGCTGTGGCTCAGCGCCGCGCCGCCCGTGGTGACCCAGGCCACCTCGAAGCCGTAGCGCAGCAGCCCTCGCCGGAGCGACTCGGCGACCGGTTCGTCGTCTTCCACCAGAAGTACGCGCACACGGCGAACCATAGTGGTTGAACTTTAAAGACGTCCGGCCGCCGAGCCCATGACCGGGCAGAACGGGAGTTACCACATGATCGGCAGCCGCTCCGGGATCCGCTTCATGAAGCCCGTCCGCCACACCAGCTGCTCGATCGGCACCGCGAGCCGCAGCTTCGGCATCCGCTCCAGCAGGGTCTGAAGGGCGATCTCGGCGTGCCTGCGGCCGAGGGCGGTGGCGGGGCAGTAGTGGCGGCCGCCGCCGAAGGAGAGGTGGGCGGTGGCGTTCTCCCGGCCGAGGTCGACCCTGTGCGGGTCGGGGAAGGCGGCCGGGTCGAAGTTCGCGCCCTCGACGAGGACCAGCACGAGGTCGCCCTTGCGGACGTCGACGTCCCCGAGGCGTACGTCGTCCAGGGCGAGGCGCGGCAGGCCGTCGCCGATGGACAGGTTGATGCGCAGGAGCTCCTCCACGGCCGCCGGGATCTTTCCGGGGGCCGCGACCAGCTCGGCCTGGAGGTCCGGGTGCTGGATCAGCGACACCAGGGCCATGGTCAGGAAGCCCGCGGTGGAGATGACCCCGGCGCCGAACATCGTCACCCCGACCGTCGCGAGCATCTCGTCGGTCAGATGGGCGTATTCGGGGTCCGCGCGCAGGGCGGCGAGCTCGGCCATCAGGCCGGTCGTCGCCGGGTCGTCGAGCCGCTCGCTCATGTAGGCGATGTCCCGGTCCCAGTTGAGCCGGGCGCCCGTGACGGGACAGGCCGAGTTCATGAACGCGATGTCCAGGCTCCGCATCAGCCGGGGCGCGTCCGCGTGCGGGATACCGAGGATGCGGCAGTGCATGCCCGCCGAGTACGGGTCGGCGAAGCCGCCGCGCAGGTCCGCCGGAGCGCCCTCGCGCATCAGGGCGTCGACCAGCTCGCCGGCGCAGGACCGCATCCACTCGGCCAGGCCGGGGCTCTTCGGGTTCAGCGCCTTCAGTACGGCCTTGCGCAGCCCGGCGCCGGTGATGTTCCCCATGTTGTTGACGACCTCGGGCGGGATCGTCAGCGCGTACTGGCGGGGCACGCCCGGGGCGGAGGTGTCCTTGAGGCTGAAGCGGGGGTCTTCGAGGACCTGCTTGCACAGGTCGTACGACGACACCAGCCAGGCCTCGTCGCCGGCGATGGTGCGCACCCGGCGCACGGGAGTGCCGGCGCGCAACTCCTCGACCTCGTGCGGGAGCTGGTCGCCGCGCCAGGAGAAGGGGAAGTCGATGGGGGTCTCAGTGAGCATCGGTGGTTCCCTCGGTCGGCGTGACGATGGCGTGTCCCTGGTTGCGGGAGGCGCGCAGTCCGGCGCCGCGGGAGTAGAGCAGCTCGGCCATCGGCAGCAGCTGGTGGTAGCAGTTGAGGGAGGACGGGACGCCGAGGATGGCGGGGGTGTCCAGGAAGAGCGGGGCCTCGGCGCAGACGTAGGCGAGGCAGACCTCGCGCTGGGCGTCGCTCACCCGTCCCGTCCTGCCGTCCAGGAAGGAGTCGACGAGCTTCTCGCAGGTCGTGCGGAACTCGTCGTCGGTGGCGAGGCGGGCCTGGAGACGGTCGTGGATCTCCCGGTACGCCGCGTTGCCGCGGAAGTCGGACATGGCGTGGGCGTGCAGGCGGGTGCCGTCCGGGTCCGTCGCCTCGACGGCGCCGAGGACCTTGGCCCGTACCCCGCGCAGGTTCTTCACCGCCTTGCGGCGGGCGTCCTCGGGCGGATAGCCGGACGCCGCGTACATCTCGGCCACGTACAGGTCCGTGTAGACGAAGTCGACCCGTTCGAAGCGGGCGAGGCCCCAGCGGGCCAGGTCGTGGACCCGGCGGGCGGAGAAGTAGCTGTTGCCGGGGGAGACGCCGATGACGGCGTGGTCGCCGGCGCTGCGGATGACCTCGCAGTGCGGGGTGAAGGGCTGGATCTTGAATGGGCCGGCCGGAGAATCCGTATCGGCTGATGTGACGTGCTGGATCTCTGAAGCGGTCGCAGTCGTCAAAGGATGAGGGTCCTTCGCGTCGCTAGTCCCGATGGAGCCTTGTGCCCCTGGTGTGGCGACGACGACGCGAAGTTAGTGTGCGACTACGGAGAGCGTCAATGGTGAGGGGGGTGGTGAGCTGTGCCACTTCTTCGTGTGCCCTGCCCAGGGCCGGGCAGACACCACCCCGAGCGTCCGAATCTCACCATCTGGGAACCCCAAGGTCGTTTTCGGACGCTCTATAGACTGAGCCGACACACACGGACTGAGCGAGGAGCGCACGTGGGCCTTGTCGTGCAGAAGTACGGAGGCTCCTCCGTAGCCGATGCCGAGGGCATCAAGCGCGTCGCCAAGCGGATCGTGGAAGCCAAGAAGAACGGCCACCAGGTGGTCGCCGTGGTTTCCGCGATGGGCGACACGACGGACGAGCTGATCGATCTCGCCGAGCAGGTATCCCCGATCCCTGCCGGGCGCGAGCTCGACATGCTGCTGACCGCCGGAGAGCGGATCTCCATGGCATTGCTGGCCATGGCGATCAAAAACCTGGGCCACTCGGCCCAGTCGTTCACCGGCAGCCAGGCAGGTGTCATCACCGACTCGGTCCACAACAAAGCCCGGATCATCGATGTCACGCCGGGCCGGATCCGCACCTCGGTGGACGAGGGCAACATCGCCATCGTCGCCGGTTTCCAGGGTGTGAGCCAGGACTCCAAGGACATCACCACGCTGGGCCGCGGCGGGTCCGACACCACCGCCGTGGCGCTGGCCGCCGCGCTCGACGCCGAGGTGTGCGAGATCTACACCGACGTCGACGGTGTGTTCACCGCCGACCCGCGCGTGGTCAAGAAGGCGAAGAAGATCGACTGGATCTCCTTCGAGGACATGCTGGAGCTGGCTGCGTCCGGCTCGAAGGTGCTGCTCCACCGCTGCGTGGAGTACGCCCGCCGGTACAACATCCCGATCCACGTGCGGTCCAGCTTCAGCGGACTGCAGGGCACGTGGGTCAGCAGCGAGCCGATCGAAGGGACCAAGCAGGTGGAGCAGGCCATCATCTCCGGTGTCGCGCACGACACCTCCGAGGCCAAGGTCACGGTCGTCGGTGTGCCGGACAAGCCGGGCGAGGCCGCCGCGATCTTCCGTGCGATCTCCGACGCCGAGATCAACATCGACATGATCGTGCAGAACGTGTCCGCCGCCGCCACCGGCCTGACGGACATCTCCTTCACGCTGCCGAAGTCCGAGGGCCGCAAGGCCATCGACGCCCTGGAGAAGAACAAGGGCGGCATCGGCTTCGACTCGCTGCGCTACGACGACCAGATCGGCAAGATCTCCCTGGTCGGCGCCGGTATGAAGACCAACCCGGGCGTCACGGCCGACTTCTTCAAGGCGCTGTCCGACGCCGGTGTGAACATCGAGCTGATCTCGACCTCCGAGATCCGTATCTCGGTCGTCACCCGCGCCGACGACGTCAACGAGGCCGTGCGCGCCGTGCACTCCGCCTTCGGCCTCGACTCCGACAGCGACGAGGCTGTCGTGTACGGAGGCACCGGGCGATGACCCGACGACCGACGCTCGCGGTCGTGGGAGCGACCGGGGCCGTGGGCTCGGTCATGCTCCAGATCCTGTCCCAGCGTGCGGACATCTGGGGCGAGATCCGTCTGATCGCCTCGCCCCGCTCGGCCGGCCGCAAGCTGGCCGTGCGCGGCGAGGAGGTCGAGGTGGTGGCGCTCACCGAGGAGGCCTTCGCCGGGATCGACGTCGCGATGTTCGACGTACCGGACGAGGTGGCCGCCCGCTGGGCGCCGGTCGCCGCCGCCAAGGGCGCGGTGGTGGTGGACAATTCGGGCGCCTTCCGGATGGATCCGGAGGTGCCCCTGGTCGTGCCCGAGGTCAACTCGCACGTGGTGCGCAGGCGGCCGCGCGGGATCGTGGCCAACCCCAACTGCACGACCCTCTCCATGATCGTGGCGCTCGGCGCGCTGCACGCCGAGTTCGGGCTGCGCTCCCTGGTGGTGTCCTCCTACCAGGCGGTGAGCGGGGCCGGCCGGGCCGGCGTCGACACCCTGCGCCAGCAGCTGTCCCTGGTCGCCGGTACGGAACTGGGGACCAGCCCCGGAGACGTACGGCGGGCCATCGGCGAGAACACCGGGCCGTTCCCGGAGCCGGTCGCGCTGAACGTCGTGCCGTGGGCCGGGTCGCTGCGCGAGGACGGCTGGTCCTCGGAGGAGATGAAGGTGCGGGACGAGTCCCGCAAGATCCTCGGGCTGCCGAAGCTGCCGGTCGCGGTGACCTGTGTGCGGGTGCCGGTGCTGACCGGGCACTCGCTGACCGTGCACGCCCGCTTCGAGAACGAGGTCACCGTCGCCAAGGCGCGCGAGATCCTGGCCACCACGCCCGGCGTCGTGCTGTACGACGACCCGGAGGCCGGTGAGTTCCCGACGCCCGCCGATGTCGTGGGCACGGACCCGACCTGGGTCGGCCGGGTGCGGCGCGCGCTGGACGATCCGACGGCGCTCGAACTCTTCGTCTGCGGGGACAATCTGCGCAAGGGCGCGGCCCTCAACACCGCACAGATCGCCGAGCTCGTGGCGGCGGAGTTCTCGTGAAGCGGCCGCGCCGCAGGAAAACTCGCTGGGCACCCGCCGGATCGTTTGTAGGATCTGTGTGAAAAGTGTGAGCTGATCGATGGTCCGGACCACTTGAACCGGACCCTGTCAGCAGCCGAAGATTTTTCTCCCCGCTCCTGCAACCGCTTGCAGGGCGGGGAGCGTCTTTGCGGTCGCCCTTATGGGGCGTGGAGACGCGTTTTTCTGTGGCGTGGGGACGCCGCGAGCAGGGCGTGGGGACGCTCTGCTTATTGAGGACATAAGGGAAGAGCGGGTAGGCATGTGGGCGTTTGACGCACGGTCAGCTGTGCTGCCTGGGACGAGACCGTCGGGAGCGGGAACCGGAGGGTCGATTGCGAGGACTGACGCAAAAGTGACGTCCGGCACGTACAACCCTCTTGGGGGGACGCGTGTCAAACAGGCGTGGCAGAGGTACTCGACTTCAGCGCGGCGACCCGCGGTACGGCCCTACGGCCGCCCCGTCGGACCGTCCGACCCCGCATGCCCGGTGCGCCCGGCGGCGGCATGCCGGTGATCGCGCCCATGCCCGCAGCGCGGCCCACCCGCATTCCGAGTCAGCGTGACGGCGGTGAACACGCCGAGAACACCGCGGCGGCCGGCACGACCGTCGATCACCTCACCGAGACCTACCGGGCGCACTACCGCTCCCTGCTGGGTCTCGCGGCCCTCCTCCTCGACGACACCGCCTCCTGCGAGGACGTCGTCCAGGAGGCGTTCATCCGCGTCCACTCCGCACGCAAGCGGGTGCGGGACCCGGAGAAGACACTGGCGTATCTTCGCCAGACCGTCGTGAACCTGTCCCGCTCCGCCCTGCGCCGCCGCATACTCGGCCTGAAGCTGCTGTCCAAGCCGATGCCCGACATGGCGAGCGCGGAGGAGGGGGCTTACGACCAGCTCGAGCGGGACTCCCTCATCAAGGCGATGAAGGGCCTGCAGCGCCGCCAGCGCGAAGTGCTCGTCCTGCGCTACTTCGCGGACATGACCGAGGCTCAGGTCGCCGAGACGCTCGGCATCTCGCTGGGCTCGGTGAAGGCCTACGGCTCGCGCGGCATCGCGGCGCTGCGGGTCGCCATGGAGGCGCCGGCATGAGCGACGACCATGACGGGCGGCCCGAGCCGGCCAAGCGGCCGGACGAGCAACAGCCGAAGCAATCGCACGCTGGGAACCGAACTGTGAACCACGGCCCCGACGACCAGGGCCCCGAGGGGCTCGTCTCGGACGAGCTGGAACTGCGCCGCCTGCTGCACGACGTGGTCCAGGAGATCGAGCCGCGCGACGGCACGCTGGACCATCTGCGCCGGGCGGTGCCCGCACGGCGGGCACGCAAGCGGCAGGCGCTCGTCGGCATGGCGGCCGCGGCCCTCTTCGTCGGCACCGCCGTCCCGGCCCTGGTGCACGTGTCCAACTCCACCGGCCCCGACGTCAACCCGGCGAACGCCGGCCATGGCGAGCAGGCCCAGGGCGGGGCCGGTCAGGGCAAGGAGACCAACGGCGGCCAGAGCACCTCGGGCGGCTCCTCGGGCAAGACCCAGGACCAGGGCAAGGGGAACGACAAGGAGGAGGACAAGGACCCCGGCACCGGTACGGGCACCGGACCCGGAAGCTCCACCGGCCCCTCGGCCCCCAGCGCCGCCGACGTCACGCCGTGTACCGCCGACCAGCTCGGCACCTCCGGCGGGACCGCGGACGGGCCCGACGCGTCCGCCGCGGTGTACGGCACTTTCCGCTTCAGCAACATCTCGACGGTCGACTGCACGGTGAGCAGCCCCGGCACGGTCAGCTTCGTGACGGGTGGAGCGGCGGACGCCACGAAGATCTCCGCGGTCCGGCATGTCGCGGGCGACGCGGCGGCCGGTCTGCCCGACCCGGCCCAGGAACTCACGTCCCTCGCCCTCAAGCCGGGTGAGTCGTACGCGGTGAAGTTCGCCTGGATCCCCTCGGAGACCTGCCCCACCACGAGCGACCCCACGACCGGCGGCCCGGGCGGTGGCGAACCCTCACCCGACCCGACCCCGACCGACACCACCGGCGCGACCGAGGGCACCTCCAGCGGTGACACGGGCACTTCCACCCAGCTCCTGACCGAGGACACCACCGTCGACGGCAGCGTCACGATCACCAACACGACGGAGGCGGGAGCCCCGACGGCCACGGTGGTCGTGTCCAACGCCTGCGCGGGGGTCATCTACTGGACGGGCGTGCTGGCGGGGGCGTAGCCGCACCCCGTGGCGGTGTCACACGCCGGACGGGCTGGAGACGGGCTCCTCGTCCGGCGTCAGCCCGAGCTCCGCGTCCCGGATGAACTCCACCTCGCGGCGCAGCAGCCGGAACCACATGAAGACCACGAAGCCGGCGAAGACGAACCACTCGCCGGTGTAGCCGAGGTTCTGGAACGCCTTCAGGTCGAGGCCCGTGTCGTCGGCGGCGGCCGCCGGGACCGGGCGCATGCCGGAGTCGGCCTTGGCGAGGGTGATCCAGCCGTCGTAGACGTCGTACGGCACCAGGTTCACCAGCGACGCCGCGCTGATCGCCCCCGTCCGGCCGGCGGGCAGGCCTCCCTGGCCGGGCACGCCGTTCTCCCCGGGCACCTCGGACGCCTGGAGCGCGCCGGTGACCGTGACCTCGCCGGTGGGTGCGGCGGGGGCGTCGGCCGGGTCCGCCTTGCCCGGCAGCCAGCCCCGCACGACCGGCAGTGCCTTGCCGTCGGCGGTGCGCAGCAGCGTCAGGACGTAAGTGCCCTGCTTGCCGTCGAGCTTGCGGTCCGGGACGAGCAGCTGCTTGGCGTACCGGCCGGTCGCGGTGGCCTGCCGGCCCGACGTCGCCTTGTCCACCGGCAGCAGCTCGGCGAGCGGCCGGGCGGCCTCCCGCTTGTTCTCCGCGGCCTGCTCACCCGCGTTGCGATGGTCCTGCACACGCGCCTCGAACCGGCTCAGCTGCCAGGACCCCATGAACACGCAGAAGGGGATGGCGAGCAGCACGAAGACGTTGATCCCCCACCAACGGGGCGTCAGCAGAAACCGGTACACACCGTCAACGGTACGGGGGCCCCGTGGCGGGACCGCCCGCGGGGTCAGTACGGCCGGCTCGCCTTCAGCGAGTACATCAGCGGGATCCGCGGCCGGTCCGCCGGAAAGCGGTGGTAGCCGTCCCGCTCCTCGAAGGTCTCGAAGCGGCGGAACAGTGAGACGTCGTGTTCGTGCAGGAACTCGATGCGCAGGCCCGTCGCCGCGAGCGCGGTCACGACCTCGCCGATCGGGTGCTGCCACTCGACGCTGCGGTTGTTGACGGTGTCGGTGCTGTCGGAGGCGTAGGTGCCCGGGATGTCGTACACCTGGGCGTCGCGGTCGAAGTAGTCGCGGACCACCCTGGAGCCCGTCTCGTCGTCGAGGACCTCGGTGAGGGGATGGAACTCGGCGAGGTAGAGGAACCCGCCCGGCGCTACGAGCGAGGCCGCCGTCTCGGCCCAGCGCGTGAGGTCGGGCAGCCAGCACAGCGCGCCGCCGCCGGTGTAGACGATGTCGTAGGACGGGTCGGGCACCGCGTCCGCCGCGTCGTACACATCGGCTGTGACGAAGGCGGCCCGGTCGGGTCCGAGGCCGAGGTCGGCGGCGAGTGAGCGGGCCGTGTCCACCGCCGGTGCGGAGAAGTCCAGGCCCACGACGCGCGCGGCGCCGTGCCGGGTCCAGGACAGGGTGTCCAGGCCCATGTGGCACTGCAGGTGCAGCAGCGAGCGCCCCGTGACGTCCCCCACTTCCGCCAGCTCGAAGTCGCGCAGGGGGTCGGCGCCGGCACGGAAGCCGTCGAGGTCGTAGAAGGCGCCGACGGCGTGCAGCGGGACGCGTTCGTCCCACATGGCACGGTTGGCATCGTTCCAGTCCGTGGGGGTGGTGGAGGACATGGCCACGAAGTTATCCACAGGCTGGGGACCTCGCCAGCGAATTTGTCGTCCGGGCCAGGCACTATGGGGCCATGACTGAGAGCCACGGGTCCGATTCGCGGGATCGCCAGATGCAGGACAAGGACATGCCGGACTGGGAGAAGCGCTTCCGGGCGCCGCGGGTGTCGCTGCCCGACTGGGCGGAGGACGCACCGGACCGCTCCTTGTTCGTGTCGAACGCCACGGGGACGTACGAGCTGTATGCCTGGGACCGTTCGACGGGCGAGCAGCGCCAGGTGACGGACCGGCCGAACGGCACGACGGACGGCGTGCTCTCCCCGGACGGCGCCTGGATCTGGTGGTTCGACGACAAGGACGGCGACGAGTTCGGCGTCTGGCGCCGCCAGCGGTTCGACGGCGGCGAGGACGAGCTCGCGGCACCCGGCCTGGACCCGTCGTACCCGGCGGGCCTGGCCCTCGGCCGGGACGGGCGTACGGCGATCGTGGGCCGCTCGACGGACGAGGACGGCACGACCGTCCACCTGGCCCGCACCGGCGAGCCCCCGGTGGAGATCTACCGCCACCGCGAGTCCGCGGGCGTCGGCGACCTGTCGCACGACGGCACGCTGATCGCCGTCGAGCACACCGAGCACGGCGACGCGATGCACTCGGCCCTGCGCGTCCTGCGCCCGGACGGCTCGGCGGTCGCCGAGCTCGACGACACCAAGGGCGGCAGCGAGGAGCTGGGCCTGGAGGTCCTGGGCTTCGCCCCGGTGGACGGGGACACCCGGCTGCTCATCGGGCATCAGCGGCGTGGCCGCTGGGAGCCGCTGGTGTGGGACGTGGCGACGGGGGAGGAGTCGGACCTCGCGCTGGAGCTGCCGGGCGATGTGAGCGCGGAGTGGTATCCCGACGGCACCGGACTGCTGATCGTGCACAGCTTCGAGGCGCGCAGCGAGCTGTTCCGGTACGACCTGGCCCGCCGTGAGCTGGAGCGCGTGCCGACCCCGGCGGGTTCGGTGTCGGGGGCGACGGCCCGGCCGGACGGCAGCGTGGAGTACCTGTGGTCGTCGGCGGCGGAGCCGTCGGCGGTGCGCTCGACGACCGGACAGGTCGTCCTGGACCCGCCCGGCATGAAGTCCCCCGGCTCGGTCGCCGTCGAGGACGTGTGGGTGGAGGGCCCCGGCGGCCGCATCCACGCGCTGGTGCAGCGCCCCGCGGGCGCCGAGGGCCCGCTCCCCACCGTGTTCGACATCCACGGCGGCCCGACCTGGCACGACAGCGACGCGTTCGCGGCAGGCCCGGCGGCCTGGGTCGACCACGGGTACGCGGTGGTGCGGGTCAACTACCGCGGCTCGACCGGCTACGGCCGCGCCTGGACCGACGCCCTCAAGCACCGGGTCGGCCTGATCGAGCTGGAGGACATCGCGGCGGTCCGCCAATGGGCGGTGACATCGGGCCTGGCCGACCCGGCCCGTCTCATCCTGACCGGCGGCTCCTGGGGCGGCTACCTCACCCTCCTCGGCCTCGGCGCCCAGCCGGACGCGTGGACGGTGGGCATCGCGGCGGTCCCGGTCGCCGACTACGTCACGGCGTACCACGACGAGATGGAGGCGCTGAAGGCCATGGACCGCACCCTCCTGGGCGGCACCCCGGAGGAGGTACCGGAGCGCTACGAGGCATCGTCGCCGCTGACGTACGTCGACGACGTCACGACCCCGGTCTACATCTCGGCGGGTGTGAACGACCCACGCTGCCCGATCCGCCAGATCGACAACTACGTGAAGCGTCTTCAGGCCCGCGGCGCGGTGCACGAGGTGTACCGGTACGACGCCGGGCACGGATCGCTGGTGGTGGACGAGCGGATCAAGCAGGTCCGGCTGGAACTGGACTTCGCGGAGCGGCACTTGAAGGGGCGGCGCGATTCCTGAACCCCGCCCGCCCGTAGTGGGCTGAGCCTTTCGACGTCGGCCCGCGCATGCGCCTCTCGGCCATCGCGGGCCGACCGCCCATGACCTCGGTGCCGTCGGAGCAAGCAACTGCCGAGCCGACTTGTAACGTTCGGCGGCCCGGCGGCACTGAGAGGTATGAGCCATGACGACCTGCGTGCACTGTTCGTCAACTGCACGCTGAAGAAAAGCCCGGAGCGCAGCCACACGCAGGGCCTGATCGACCTCAGCTCGCGGATCATGGAGAAGCAGGGCGTCCAGGTCGAGCACCTGCGGCCGATCGACCACGAGATCGCCACCGGTGTGTGGCCGGACATGACCGAGCACGGCTGGGAGCGCGACGCGTGGCCGTCGATCTACCAGCAGGTGATGGCCGCCGACATCCTCGTCCTCGCCGGCCCGATCTGGCTCGGTGACAACAGCTCGGTCGCCAAGCTGGTCATCGAGCGCCTCTACGCCTGCTCGGGCCTGCTCAACGACGCCGGTCAGTACGCCTATTACGGGCGGGTGGGCGGCTGTCTGATCACCGGCAACGAGGACGGCGCCAAGCACTGCGCCATGAACGTCCTGTACAGCCTGCAGCACCTGGGATACACCATCCCGCCGCAGGCGGACGCGGGCTGGATCGGAGAGGCCGGGCCAGGCCCCTCGTATCTCGATCCGGGCTCCGGCGGACCCACCAACGACTTCACCAACAGGAACACCACCTTCATGACGTGGAACCTGTTGCATCTGGCACGGCTGCTCAAGGACGCCGGCGGCATTCCGGCGCACGGGAACCAGCGGTCGCGGTGGGACGCGGGGTGTCGGTTCGACTTCGAGAATCCGGAATATCGCTGAGTCAGCAACGAAAGGCCGAAAAATGACTGTTGAGACCACCGAAACCGTCCCCACCTGTGCCTACCCGGGCTGCACCAATCCGACCGAGCCGCACGCCCCGGACGCGCAGGGACCGGCGTCGCGCTACTGCGGGCACCCCGAGCACAACGCACTCGGCGCGTTCCGGAAGTTCCGCGCCAAGCGGCAGCAGCGCAAGGAGGACAAGCGCGTGGCGGCCGAGGCCAAGAAGGCGGCCAAGGAGGATGCGAGGGGGCCCGAGGCGCCGGTCGCCGGGCAGGCCTGGCCCGTCGTCGAGCAGCCGGGACCGGTTCCCGTCGCCGCCTCCGAGCAGCCCGCGCAGGCCCCCGTCGCCGAGCCTTCCGAGCAGGCGCTCATGGAAGCCGTGGACAGCGAAATGGCGGCACTGGCGGCCACGTCGACGGCCGACGGTGACCGTGCCGCCCAGTCACGCGACGACCTCGTCGCGCTGATCAAGCAGCTCGCCACCGAACTGCCCTCTTACATAGAGGAGTTGGCGATCATCACCGACTCCGCGGCGGCCGAGGCCCGGATCGAGACGGTCACCCGCGCCTGCGCGCAGCGCATCCTGGCCGCCGAGGAACGCGCCACGCTCGCCGAGGAGGCGGCCGAGATGGCCGTCACCGCGCTCGACGCCGCGAAGGAGAAGTTCGCCGAGGAGACCGCCGCGATCCGTGAGGAGACGGGCGCTCAGGTGGCGGACGCCGTGTTCGTCCGGGCCGAGTTGGAGCGCTACCGCGAGCGGGTCGGGATGCTCGAGGTCAGGCTCGACGCCGTCCGCGACGAGGCCGACGAGCTGCGCCGCGCCAGGGCCACGCACACCGCGGCACCCGAGCAGCCGCACCCTGCCGAGAACTGCTGACACCGAAGGCGAGGAAGAGCGGCGGGCGTTCGTGTGTAACGTTCGCCGCTCTTCCCGTCTCTGAATGCCATGTGGCCATGACGCCGAGGCCATCGCCGAACAGAACGGAACTCCCCATGTGCCGAAACAAGCGCCCCGTCCTCTGGATCACCACCGCGGTGGTCGTCGTCGCGGCAGCCGTCGGGCTCTACCTCTTCCAGCCCTGGCGGCTGTTCACCACGGAGCGCGTGGACGAGGCGGCTCCCGTGGCCCCCGCCCGGCCGGGAGCCGCGGCCGAGCCGTCGGCGACCGGCGCCTTCATCTCCCACGAGCACGAGACCAGCGGCTCGGTGCAGGTCCTGGACCTCGACGGCGGGAAGGCGACGCTGCGGCTGACGGACCTGCGCACCTCCGACGGCCCGGCCCTGCACGTGTGGCTCAGCGACCAGCCGGTCGAGCAGGACGGCGGCGGCAACCTCGACGACGGCAAGCACATCGACCTGGGCGACCTCAAGGGCAACGAGGGCAACCAGAACTACGCGATCCCGGCGGGCACCGACCTGAACAAGTTCTCGACGGTGACGATCTGGTGTGAGCGTTTCAGCGTGTCGTTCGGCGCGGCCGAGCTGAAGCAGAGCGCCTGACGCAAACAGGTCGCTCGGTGAAGCGGCAGGAGCGGAAGTAGCGGCAAAGCAGTGGGGCGGGTGGCCATGGCCACCCGCCCCACTGCGTTTCGGAAACCCTCCTACGACACCAGGACGGGGATGAGCAGCGCCACGCAGGTGATCAGGCTCCACAGTGCAGGGGCCGCACTCAGCGTCTGCTCGTGACGGGCGGCCGCGCGGGCCGCGGTCGCCTCACTGCGGGTCAGGTGCCACGGCCCGACCCGCTCCTCCAAGCGCTGGTACACCAGGCCCAGTACGGCGCCGTAGGCGAGGTGGCCGACCAGCGACGGGAAGGACACGGCCAGCGCGGCGGCGCTCCACCGGGGGTCGGCCCCGAGCAGCACGGGAAGCAGCGTCAGGTTGCCGAGAACCCACCAGAGGAAGCCGTAGGACACGCCCCAGCCGATCCCCGAGGCCGGGTCGAAGCTGCGCCGGCGGAAGAAGACCGCGTAGGTGACGCCGACGACCTGGGAGATCAGCAGATGGATGACCAGGCCCACGACCGCGGACCGGGAGCCGACCAGGGCCGCGACGACCGGCAGGTAGCCCACGGCGACCATGACACCGGTGAAGATCACGCCGCCCGCCAGCCCGGCGACGACGCCGTGCCAGATCGAGATCACCCGCCCGCCGGCGAGGCGTCCCTCCAGGGCGTGCCGTACGTCGTCGGAGAACACCGCCCGCGACAGGCCGCCGAGCCAGCCGGTGACGAGGGCCGTACCGGCGCCGAGCAACAGGTGGCCGGGCAGCGACGCCACGGCGGTGCGCACCGCGGCCGGCGTCCACCGAAGCCCGTCGCCGTCCAGCAGCGGCGCGATCGTGACCGCAGCGAGCACCCACCACGCGAAGCCGAAGGCGGCGCCGCGGATCAGGGCCGGGCCGGAGCCCTCGCGGGGATCACCGAAGCACACCGCGTACGAGGCACCGACCAGCACCCCGACGAGCAGCCCCTTCCAGCCGAGCCCGAGCACCGGGGAGACGAGCACCCCGGCGGCCGACGCGCGCACCAGGAGGCCGGGCCTGAACTCCCGTTCCCTGTGCACCAGCAGGGCGAGGACGGCGGCCGTGGCCGCTCCGTAGGCGAGGTGGCCGAACAGGCTGGGGATCAGCGCCTGCGCCGTCTCCACGTCCCAGGCCACGGGCTTGCCCAGCAGGATCGGCAGAAGCGTCAACGGCCCGAGGAACCACCACAGCACGCCGTACGCGAGCCCCCAGAACAGCAGCTCGCGCTGGCGCGTCACGAGGGCGCCGAAGACGGCCCCGATGACGGCCGCGATCAGCAGATGGACGCCGAAGCCCACGACGGGCGAGTCGGTCCTGACGATCGCCGCGACGGTGGGCAGATACCCGATCTCCGCCATCACCGCGCCGAAGACCAGCCCTCCCACGAGGCCGGCGAGTGCTCCGAGTCCGGCGTTACGCATGACGATCACCCTTCGACGAAACGGTCGGGCCGGTGGAGACGGTCGAGGCGCCCGAGAGGGCGATGTCCCTGGGGAAGACCAGGTCGAGGGTCCAGTCGGCCWGTACGCGCAGCCGCTTCTCCACCGTGGGCAGCTTGCTCAGGTAGACCGAGCGCCACAGGATCCAGGCGAACAGACCGGAGACCTGGCGCCCGCCGATCTCACCGGCCGCCGTGCGGTGCCCGAGCGAGACCAGTACGCCGAGCCCGCCGAAGCGGAACGGGACGGGACGGCGTCCGCGCAGCACCGCCGCGATGTTCTTCGCGACCGCCTTGCCCTCGCGGATCGCGTGCTGCGCGGTCGGCGGGTGGAATCCGCCCCCGAGGTCCGGGATCCTCGCGCAGTCGCCCAGCGCCCACAGACCGGGCATGCCGGGAACCTGCATGGTGGGTTCCACGGCGAGCGGCGGCTGCATGATCTGCCCCACCAGCGGATGGGGCCGATTGCCCGCCGTCCAGGCCAGGGTGCGGGTGGGGATGGTCTCCCCGGAGTCGAGCGTGATGTCCTCGGCGGTGGCCCGGCTCACCCGCGCGCCGAGGCGGAACTCGATGCCGCGTCCGCCGAGTTTGCGCTGCGCGTACAGGCCGAGCTTCGGCGACAGCTCCGGCAGCAGCCGCTCACCCGCGTGCACGATCACGAATCGGGGCCGCAGCCCGTGCAGCCGCGGATAGAGGTGGAGCACGTCATGCACCAGGTCGAACAGTTCGGCCACCAGCTCCGTCCCGGCGAATCCGCCGCCCGCCACCACGAACGTCAGCAGCCTGGCCTGCTCGGCCGGGTCCGGTTCGAGGTCGGCCCGCTCCAGCGCGCCCAGCACCTGGTCGCGCAGCCTGGTGGCGTCCTCGACGGACTTCATCGGGAAGGCGTGCTCGCCCACTCCCGGCAGGTCGAAGAAGTGCGGTACGGCCCCGACCGCCAGGACCAGATGGTCGTACGGCACGCGCAGTGTCCCCTCCTTGCCGGCGGAGACATAGGCGTTGCGTGTCTGCGCGTCGACGGAGACCACCCGCCCGTGCAGGAACGAGGCGTTCTCCAGCCCGGCCCGCACCGGGGCGCTCACATGCCTGGCCTCCACCGTGCTGGAGGCGACGCCGACCAGCAGCGGCGTGAACAGCAGGAAGTTCGAGTCGCTGATCAGCGTCACATGGGCGTCGAGCCCGCGGCCCACCAGCCGGTCCAGTTCACGGACGGCCCCGACGCCGCCGAAACCGCCGCCGACGATCACCACATGGGATGTGGGCCGCACAGGCGCCGGCCCGGTCGGGCGCCAGGACGAAAGGGCGTGCAGAACGAGCCCGGTGATCGCGCCGAACAGGGCGGCGCCGACGAGTTCGGGGAAGCGCGACACGGCCACCGCGATCGTCCATGACGGCGTCCTCCCCTCCAGCGCGGGGGCGAGGGTCAGTGTCCAGGTCACCCAGTCGAGCAGGCCGATGAGCAGACCGACGGAGAAGGCAGAGCCGTTGCTCTGTCGGCGTTCGCCGAAGAGGAGGCCGAACACGGCTCCCAGTACCGCCGTGTGCGCGGCCCATGGCAGCCACGGCGGGTTCGTCACGGCCGCCACGATCGCGCCGCCCGGCAGTGCGGCGACGATGCCGAACAGGAGTCTTCTGAGCAGAGTCATGGACGTTCAGAGCGGCGCGCCGCGCGAGCGTTACAAGACCTCCGGGCACAAAGGCGCGAAAGCGGGCGAGCCGCCGTCAACGTCCCGCATGCGGGCTCAACTCCGGCGGAAGTCCCGGAACGCGGAGAGCAGTTGCTGCCTGGCGTCCGGTGAGATGCCGTCCGGGGTCAGTTCGCCCGTGGTGGCGATCGTCTGACGGAACTGGTCGAGGTAGGTCTCGCACCCGGAGCACTCCGACAGGTGCTCGATGAAGCGCCGCTCGTCCGCTTCGGGCAGGGCGCCGTCGAGGAACTCGGTCACCAGCTCCACGAAGTCGTTGCAGTTCACGCTCGACCCCTCCCGCCTGCGACGTCATGGGCACCGGACAGGTACTCCTCCAGTTTACGGCGCAACAACGCCCTGGCCCGATGGAGGAGGACGCGTTGATTTCCGGGCGAGATCTCCAGCAGGGCGCACACTTCCTCCGAGCCGTACCCGGCGACGTCGCGCAGTGTGATCACCGTGCGCAGGCGGGGCGGCAGTTCGTCGATCGCCTCCGTGATCATCTCGCGGACCTCACCGCGCAGCACATGGTCCTCGGGAAAGTGCCAGGGCTGCGGTTTCTGCCCGACGGCCCAGTGCCCGGCGTAAGGGTCGCCGGAGGCGCGGAACCGCTCGGCGTCCACCGTCGGCCCTTCCTCCTCCGGCAGCAGGCTCGCGAAGGGAACCGTCCTGCTCTCCTTGGTGCCGCGCGCCTTGGACGTGTTGACCAGGATCCGGTACACCCACGTCTTCAGGGACGAACGGCCCTCGAAGTCGCCGATCCCCCTGATGACCGCGAGCCAGGTGTCCTGGACGGCCTCCTCCGCGGAGTCCTTGGTCGACACGAACGACATGGCCAGCCGGAGCATGCTGCCCGACCAGGTGTCCAGCACCAGGGCGAACGTCTCCTCGTCACCGTCACGCAGCCGCTGGACGAGGACTTCGTCCGGGGGCAGTTCGCGTGCGCCCGCCATTCGTCTCTCCTTGCCGACGGTCAACTGAGGGGGTCAGCCTAGGGCAGCGAAGCGGGTGGGACCGTAGGGCGGTCCGCTTGTTCATGTCCCGGTAAGGACCTGCACGGCCGGGGAGCGTGCGGCAGCGGGCCGGTCAGTCGCGCCGCACGGCCCGGAAGGCACCCAGCAGTTGGTCGCGCGCCCCGTCGGACAGGCGCGGGCCGGGCAGCGCGCCCAGGACCGTGACGGTCTGCCTGAACTGGCCGAGGTAGGTCTCGCAGTCGGCGCACCCCGTCAGATGCACCAGGCAGCGCAGCTCGGTCGGCTCGTCCATGGCGCCGTCGAGGAAGGTGGTCACCAGCTCGACGAACTCATCGCAGTTCATGACACCCGCCCGATCTCGCTCCACCGTTCCCAGGCTACGCCCCCGCCCGCTCCCGCGACCGCCTCCCCAGCAGCTCCGCCAACCCCCGCCGGGTGGCGGCCAGGACGACCCGGTCCTCCTTCTGCAGGACGTAATCGTCGGGCAGGTCCCACACCCACCCCGACGCCCCGTCGCCGGCCCGCGTCTCCTCGTAGGACTCCTCGGCGGCCGGTTCCTCCCGGCGTTCCTCCGGTGGCGTCCGGTCCAGGGCCAGCACCCGCCAGGAACCCGGCCGGAAGGCATCCCCGACGGTCCGGTCCTCCAGCTGGGGATGCCCGGCCACGTCCAGCGCGGCGAACAGCAGCACCCGCCGCTCGACGGGAATCGCGCCCAGGATCTGCCGCCCCATCATCGCCCCGGCGAACGCGGGCGCGGCCAGATGCGTCACGCTCCGGCTCCGGGTGGACGCCTGGGGGTGTGCGGCGCGCAGGGTGCGGTAGACGGCGGTGGCGAAGTCGTCGTCGTACAGGCGCAGGACCACGCGCAGGTCGGGGCGGACGGAGCGGGCGTACAGGGCGGCTTCGAGGTTCGTCGTGTCCGCGCTGGTCACCGCGAGGAGGGCGTGCGACCGATGGACCTTCGCCGCCTCCAGGACGCCCTCCTGGGTGACGTCCCCGAGCACCACAGGCACCCGCAGCCGCCGCGCCGTCGCGAGCCCGCGTGCCTCGGGGTCGGCCTCGACGCACACCACGGGGATGTTCAGTTCGCGCAGCCGGGTCAGCACCCGGGTGCCGATCTTGCCGAGCCCGAGCAGCACCACATGGCCGCCCAGGCCACGCGGCGGCTTGCGCAGCGCGGACGCGGAACGGAACGTACCCAGCGCCTCAAGCACCGCCGCCAGCAGCACCGGAAGGAGCAGCAGACCGGTCAGCCCGGACAGGAGCTGGAGGATCTGGCGGGCCAGGGGCTGGTGCAGCGCGGGTTCGTTGATGGCGAAGAGGTCGAGCAGGGTCATGTACGTGGCGTAGAGAGGGTGTTCGCCGGTCACCACCGTCAGTGCCACGGCCAGCGCCGCGACACAGCCGACGATCCCTGCCAGCGACCACCTCAGGCGCCGGGAGAACAGCGAGCCGAACGCCGGCACGACGCCTCGCCCGCCGCGGCCGGCCGGCATCGACGTACCCGCGTACGACACCTGCTCCAGGACGACCGTCCCCCGGCTCTGAGCGTCCCGCACGGCCGCCGCGTCCGGCAGCAGCAGCGGGCCGTGCTCGCCGTTGCCCTCGGAACCGTCCGCTCCGGCCGGGTCGTTGCGGGACAGCAGGGCCAGCGTGATCAGCCCGGAAGGCGGGGCCTGCCCCGGCCGCAGCGGCGCTCGCTCGACCGCGCGCAGCAACAGCCCGTCCGCCTGGACGACCTTGGTGGTGCCGGCGACCGCCGCCGCGGCCAGTGCGGGGGCGGCGGTGTCGGCGTCGGACAGGACGGTCGTGGAGGCGTCGTCGGGAGCCGCGTCGCCCGCGGGTGTCGCCAACGTGGCTGCCTGGTCGAGGAGTTCCTCGATGTGCTGGCCCAGCCGGCGGTTGTACAGGCGCAGGACGAGCCGGAGGCGGGGGTTGAGGCGGCGGGCGGTGAGGGCGGCGCGGATGTTGGTCTCGTCGTCGTCATAGACGAGGGCGAGGGCGTCGGCCCGCTCCACGCCCGCCTCGGCGAGCTTGGTCTCGCTTGCCTCGGCGGCCTCCACCACCCGCACGCTCCCGGCGGGTTCGCTGCCGCCGCCGGGTGCGCCGGCCGCACGGCCCACCGCGGCGGTCACCATCCGGTCGAACAGCGCCGCCGACGCGGCCCGGGCCCGGCCCACGACCGGTGGGCGTTCCGTGCGTTCGGACGGCGGCACGACGAGCGTGACCTGCTCGCCGTACACCCCGCGCAACTCGGCGGCCAGCCGGTGCGCGAGCCCGTCGTCGCCGCACACGACCATGTGCGCGACCGTGTCATTCGCTAAGCCCTGATTCGGAACGCTCCCCACAAGGGGAAAGAGTGCCTCAAGGTGACGGGTGGTTCCAGAAGCGACCCTTCCCGAGCTGAACGCCCGCGCCCCCGAGGCCGTACTGGAGGGGAGGGAAACCAGCGCCCTTCCGCACCACCGGAGGTACCTCGCCCGTGGCGATCACCAAGCCCGTCCCGCAGCGGACCGACGACCGCGGGGAACCGGCGAAGCCGAGGGAACCGGCCGAGCCGGACGCGGAGGGCCGGCACCTCAGCTCCCCCCTCCTGCTCACCATCCTCATGATCGCGCTGGTGCTGCTGCAGAGCCCGATCCGCGGCGCGCTGGCCGCGCCGGTCATGCAGAGCTGGACCACGGTGTTCGTCGCGGTGATGGTGCAGGCGCTGCCCTTCCTGGTCCTCGGCGTACTGCTCTCGGCGGCCATCGCGGTGTTCGTGCCGCCGTCCTTCTTCGCCCGCGCCCTGCCCGCCCGCCCCGCCCTCGCCGTCCCGGTCGCCTCGGCGGCGGGCGCGGTGCTGCCGGGCTGCGAGTGCGCGTCCGTGCCGGTCGCCGGGGCGCTGGTCCGGCGCGGGGTCACCCCGGCCGCGGCGCTGGCGTTCCTGCTGTCCGCCCCGGCGATCAACCCGATCGTGCTGACGGCGACGGCCGTGGCCTTCCCCGGCAACCCGGAGATGGTCCTCGCCCGCCTGGTCGCGAGCCTGCTGGTGGCCTGCGCGATGGGCTGGCTGTGGCTGCGCCTGGGCCGCACCGACTGGCTGAAGCCGCCGGACCGTCCGTCCCACGACGGCCAGAGCAGGGGCGAGGCGTTCTGGGGCTCCGTGCGGCACGACGTGATGCACGCGGGCGGCTTTCTGGTGATCGGCGCGATGGCGGCGGCGACCCTCAAGGCGGTGGCGCCGGAGAGCTGGCTGCGCGCGGCTGCCGACAACCCCGTACTGGCGGTGCTCGCCCTGGCCGTCCTCGCCGTGGTGCTGTCGATCTGCTCGGAGGCGGACGCGTTCGTGGCGGCGTCGCTGTCGCAGTTCTCGCTGACGGCCCGGCTCACCTTCCTCGTCGTGGGCCCGATGATCGACCTCAAGCTCTTCGCGATGCAGGCGGGCACCTTCGGCCGCGCCTTCGCCCTGCGCTTCGCCCCGGCCACCTTCGCGCTGGCCGTGCTCGTGTCGGTGCTGACCGGATGGGTGATCCTGTGAACCGCCAGGCCCAGTCGGCCGTCCTGTTCCTGCTGGGCGCGTCCCTGCTGCACGCGGGCACCACCGACCTGTATCTGCGCTACGTCAAGCAGGGCCTGCGTCCGCTGGTGCTGGCGGCGGGCGCGGTGCTGGTCGCGGCCGCGATCGCGACGGTCTGGTACGAGTGGGGGCGGGCACGCAGGCACAAGGGCCGCGATGCGGACGAGGGCCACACCCACCACGAACCCCGCGTCGCCTGGCTCCTCGTCCTCCCCCTGCTCGCCCTGATCCTGGTCGACCCGCTGCCCCTGAGCGTGGTCGACTACGCGGGCCACGCCCTGCTGTCCCTGGCCCACAGCGGCAGCATCGCCCCCGACTGGTTCCTCGGCCTGGCCTGTGGCCTCGGCGGCCTCGTCGGCGGCTACCTCGGCGCCCGCCTCCAGCCGCACCTGCCCGAGACCTTCCTCCGCCTCCTCCTCGGCACCCTGGCCTCCGCACTTGGCGCCGTCTACGCGATCAACGCACTGCGCTGATCTGCTCGATCAACCTTCGCTGTCACGGAGCGATCAGTCGTCAAACATCGGTGGCGCACGCTCAACSTTCGYTGGCACAGGACAACAGTTGTCGTGGTCGCCTACTAGGGCCAGACAGGCCTAGTGTCGACACGCCGAAGTGGCTGTCTGCCTTGGTCGCAGGCCATATCGCCCGGACCGAGTCGGCACCCTGCCCGTGCCACGAGCATGCCTAGGTGTTCCGTGGCCACGGTCCCGCCAACGGCGCTGCCCGGCACGTCGGTGCAAAGTTGATCGACGTCGCCCGCCGCGCCGAGGTCTCTGCGGCGACGGTCTCGAACGTGCTGAACCGTCCGGACATGGTCGCGGAGCGAACACGGATCAAGGTGGAGACAGCCATCGCGGAACTCGGCTACGTCCGTGCGGGCCAGACGGGAGAGACGGCCGCGCACTGGCGCCGTACCGGTTTCGCGACCTGGCTGTTCCATCCGGCCACGACGGGGTGGTACCCGAAGAAGGCCCCGCAGGAGGCGCACCCCGTACCCGTGATGGCGTACCCCTGGCCAGGGGTGCCGGCGCGGGGCCGGAATGCCTCGGGCCGTGCCGACGCGTGCTGGCTGCCGATCGCAAGGGGTCTCACTCCGCACGGGCTCAGGCACTCCCATAAGACAGTCATGGAGGAGCTCGGGACCCCACCCAAACTCATGGATGAACGGATGGGACACGAGGATGGCTCAGTGCAAGCCCGCTACTCGCACATCACAGCGCGGATGAGGAACCGGCTCATGGACGAACTGACCGAGCAGTGGGAGGAGGCGTTGGCGGCACGGTCCGCCATGCACCCGCGGTCACCGGTGCGCGCGCTCGATGCGCTGCTGAGAGCGCGTCAGGAGTGACGTTGGAGAGTCAATTTCCTTGATCCACTCCCCATTCACTCCCCAGGGACCCCGGGGAACGAGTCAGGGCCGGTTTCCTGTGAAAGGAAACCGGCCCTGACCTGGTGTTTCAGCTGTCGGGGTGGCGGGATTTGAACCCACGACCTCTTCGTCCCGAATTAGGCTCTGGAAGATCGCCGACCTGGAGATTGTGTCAAAGGTGCAGGTCAGAGCGTTGGGGTGCGTCGGTCTTCGTTGGTGCTTCGGGGGCGCTGCCTCAAGATCGTCTCCAGGATTTCTCCACGGCGGTGCGAGCAGGCTGCGCTGTGGATTCCTGACTGGCAGGCGGGTGGCCAGCGCGGCCGCCTGCCGGGCATTAACACACAGAGCGAGGCAGTCTTGTCAGCCCCCTGCGGCACACTGGCCGTATGCGTGCACCCAGAGCCCAATGCCCGATATGCGGCCGCTCAGTGGCCCTCATGCCGACACGACGGCTCGGCTACGGCACAATCCATGATCACAAGAAAGACCGGCGCTCACTCATCCTGTGCGAAGGCAGCATGCAGCACATGGCCCTGGCGGATGCGCTGGTCTGGCAAGACGCCCTGCCTGGGACCAGCGAGCACCCTGAACCGGCCGCCACACTCTTCTGATGGTAGGCAGGACTGCTACCGGTGCGGGCGTTCTGCCCGTCCACCCTCCGGCAGGGGGTAGCGGTAGGCGGTAGCCACAAGCTCCTCACGCTTCGGCTTCCAGTCAGCCCACATGCGCCAACGCCCGCCATGACAGCGTAGGTTGTCGTCAAGATCAATCTGATCTATCACTATCAGGTGGGTGCCGACACCTTCAGCATGTCGGACCTCGCCTTCCGTGAGATCGATTGCCTCGCGACTGGTAGTGCTGCCTTTCACTTCAATGTGCGTCTCAGTTCCGTCTCTTCGGACGGTGATGTCCCATGGTGAGCGGTCACCCACGTCCTCCGCTTCATAGCCCAGCGATCGGTAGTGATCGAGCACCAGATTCATCGCGTACCGTTCTACGGCTCGTCGCCGCCGGGCGTCTTGCTGGCGCCCGTACCCGCTGGACGCTGCCGGCTTGGACCGGGACGTGGGAGAACGGTCAGGTACTTCCGGTTCATGAGGTTCAGAGATCGCTGTTTGGCGCAGCTCCAGCAGCTCAGGAAGCTCCTCCACCAACGCCCTTGGCAGTTTGGTGAGATAGCCCTGCGCTGCTCGAAGAGGCCGGGTCTCGGACAAGGCGAAGGGAAAGTAGACCGGGCCTTCGACTGACTCCGTGAGGTGGTCGCGCAGCGACCGGATGCGAGATTCGATCTCCCGCAGACGTGCCTGTGTGACCGGCTGCTTCAAATGCCGGTACCCGCCCAGCGGCGCCTGCCAGGCGGCCTCCGGCCCCGACGCATTCCTTTGGCGGCCGTACGTACCCCGGCTCTGCCACGTGATGGTGGATGCGAACGGCTCGCCCAGCACGTGGGAGTAGCCAACGACGCCGGGCCCGTGGTTCTTGTCCCAGTGCAGGACCAGGTCGCCAGGCCGTACCTCACGGACGAGGGCATACGACCAGTACTCCACACCCTGGTCGTTGACTTGCGGCGCAAGCAGATTGGTGCCGATGTCGTCGCGGTTTGTGATCTCCAGCCAGTAGCGTTCGCTCGGATCTCGTCTCCACCACCGGTTTACAGGCATGCCCCCACCCCGACTATCGACTTGGCTGGCTGCCGATCATGCCAGGGACAACCGCTGCCCCAGAGCCGAACGCACCCTTCCACCCCTGCAGCTATGCCCCGATGACAGGCATCGGTAGTGATCGGCGTCACGGTGGCTTTGTGACGGTTGCTCACCTTACGCATGGAGCGGATCAGGAACCGACACATTTACAGCGGGCTGGTCACACACGCTCTGAACAGCAAATCCTCCCGCGATACGTCCCTCTGGGGGATACATGGGGGCACTCGGTGTTCTAGGCACTCCGGAAACACGGCGAGCATCAGATGTCGGCGCTCGACTCCTTGGCCTTTTGCAGCAGAGCCTCCTGGTGACGACGGCTGCGCACATCGTCCTTGCGCAAACTCCTGCCCTCGTTCAAGACAGACTGAAACTGCTCGGTGGCAAGCTGGACTGCAGTAGTGATCGCTCCTTCAATCCTCTCCGAGTCCGAAATCTTGAACCTCACCTTCTTGGCGCCCCTCAGCCGCTGTTTTGCTGCCTCTGTATCAGAGGTTTCGAAGATAGGTACAAGTTCCGGCGTGATCAGAGCGGACACCATCATCGCGATGTGATACTTCGCGGCTTTGAGAGTGGTCGAGTCGGGTGTTCGGGCGAAGAATCTGTCTACCCGATACAAAATCCAGGCCGCGTAGTAGTAAGCCTCAACGGAGTATTCACCCCAAACGAACGAACCCTCAACCTCTAGCTCCTTCGGAGCACCGATCGCTCGGAAAGAATCACCGAACAGTGTTGCAGCGACCGCTCGGTTGAGTTCGGGAGTCGTGACAACGCGAGTCCTCGGGAAATCAAGAGACGCATGCTGGTTCTGCCGAAGATACCGTAGGCCGTTCACGCCCGACTGGTTGAAAAACTCTTCCACGTCTTTCGCCATCTGGGAACTCGCCTGAATGTCAGTTGAGCCGATGGGAGTTTGCAGGTTAGTAGCGATCGCCACGTTCGTTCGCACCCCAGCGTCGCCTGAGCTGACGATCTTCACCGGGATCCAAAGGTCAGAGAGTAGGGCCGGCTTGGCCTTAACCTCTTCGCTTGCCGCCCACCTAACGAGCTGGTGACTCGTCTGCCCGCCATTTACGATCTGATACCCGGAGATGAAGAATCTGTCACCCGACCCTCGGAGAGATGTCGCAATGATCGTGAGCCCGTTGTTGAGGAAGGGAAAGTGCTCGCGGTCGTCGCTCTGAAGGGTTCTCGTGATCCGGATATTCACCGGGTTGTGGCTACCGAGATCGAGACGCACATTGTCGTCGAAGATCCCTGGTCGTACGGAGCCAGTTTCATCCGTCAGCAGCTTCATCACCTCCCTGCCGGACAAGAGACCGATGTAAGCCTCACTCACCCGCTCAGTCGCAGGGATGGTCTGCCGCTTTTCAAAGTTGAACTGAATGTTCTGTGGTCCGTGACGCTCTTTCAGCTTTGCAGCTAGTGCATCGTGGCCATGAGTGTTGAGGTGCAGAGGTTCTGAATAAATGCCCTGGGCTCGAATGCGATCGATCGCTTCTGTGACCTGAAGTTCTTGCTGTGCGCTCTTCCCGTCATTACTGCTGGTGGTGACGTAGAAGAGTTCGCACGGGATTCGCGTGTCTTGAAACTTGTCACCGTTCTCTGCGATCCGATCGATCAAAGCAGCCAGGTCAACCAGAGCCGGAGGAAGCTTGACGCTATTCGCCTTAATCGCGTACTTTGTCACGGCCTCGACGCCGTGGAGGAACTTCGCGATGAGCTTAGAGTCGTAGGACTCGCTTGTCTTGGCCTGGATGAAGATTACCCGCGCTGAATTGGACGCCTGATCTGAGATAAGGTCGTCGATTTCTGAGGGTTCCGAGACGAACTGTCCGTTGACTACGACGGCAGCGATGTCGATGCCCTCGTCGGTCCCACCGCCGAGAACAGCGCGCTCAATCTGCTCGACATCGTCCCGTACATAAGGGAAGAGGTAGTTGGCTGCGACGTACAGCTCGAACTGCTTCGCCTCGCTCCCCTCGAAGCCAAAGTCTCGTGCAAACTTGGCCACTCGCTTTCCCGTGAGCGTGTGCACTTCGTCCCCCTAGCCAGCGCGAGCGCTGATCGTCATCACACGTGTTAGTCAGTGAGGGTAGCGTCTGGGTTGCCGTCGACGTGCGCAAATGGTCTTGCTTCACGTGCGCTTCCACGGCGGAACGTTCCAGCTTGATCAATTCGTCGGGGATGTCTGCCACGGCCGGATCCTTAGCCGACGCTTGCGGCATCCTGACCGCCACCCGGGCAATGTTCAAACGCCAGGTCGGGCGGCAACATCGGCCGGCAGGAGCCGACTGGTGAATCCGTCCAGGCACAGCCGTTCGTAGGCAGCCATGACGGCATCAGGGACATCCTGTTCGATCGCTAGATCCCAGCCGGGGAACACGAGCACACGCTGAAGCGCGCCCACGATCATGTCAATCACCATTCGGGCATCCCCGATTGAGTCGGCGTACTCCTCCAAGCCCATCGGCGTGGACGCGCACACCACTTTGACCTCCGGCCAGAGCTTTCGCATCATGCCGTACGAACGCCGTTCCTCATACGGCTTGCTCACGAGCAGGACGGATGTGACGGCGATATCGGCCTCTGCCAGCACCGCCTTCGTGAACTCGATGTTCTCGCCTGTGTTCGTTGCGCGCGGCTCCAGCAGGACGGCGGAGTCGGGAACGCCAAGCTGCAGTGCCCGCTCGCGGTAGTGGACAGCCTCCCCGCGTGGCATGCGTGCTCGGGRCGTAGGGCTGGTGGCCCCGGTGAACACGATGACTGGCGCCATGCCCTGGTGATACAGCTCCGAGGTCACGTCAGCCACGCCGAGGTCGTGGCTGCCCAGACCGACGGCCACCGAGCAGGGCTGCGGGGTGTGGTGCATGCGGTGGTAGTCCCACAGAAGCCGTGCATCCGCCCATGCCTGCGCCGAGATCATTTCTGCCCCTTCTTGTCCTGTGCCGAGTCCGGAACCTTGAAGTCGTACTCCCACGCAAAGCGTGAAGCCGAGTGGATGCCCACCGCGAACTCAACCACCGTGCCATCGGCCGTGAACGTGGTCCGGTGCAGCTCGACTACGGGCTCACCGAGGGGGAGCTGTAGGAGCTGCACCTCATCCGCAGTCGGAATGCGGGCGAACAGGGCCTCTCTCATGTGGTCGATCTCGTACCCGGCGTCGTAGAGGACCCGGTATCCGCCACCGCGGCCAGCGGGACCCGGGGTCGGGTCGACGATGCGCGTCCCCTCAACGTGCTCCGGCCTGTAGTAGCTGGTCAGGGTGTGAGTCGGCTGCGTCCCCTCCTTCACGAGGCGGGCGCGTGCGTACACCTCGGAGCCAACTGGGACGCCAAGCCTCTCCGCCACAAGGCTGTCCGCCTGGACGCGGCTCACGGTCTGCGTCTGCTCGTTGCGCTTGTATGCGCGGCCCGAGGCGACGCGGTCAGCTATGAACGCAACTTCGTCCCCGTCGCGCCACTTCGCCTTGTCGTAACGGGAGATGCCGAGCCGCTTGAGCGGAGCGCGCGGACGCACCACGGTGCCGTGTCCGCGCGTCGACGTCACAAGGCCTTCAGCCTCCAGGGCCTTGAATGCCTTGTGGACGGTCTCCTTTGAGCCTTCCCCTGCCTCGACTAGGTCTCTGATCTGGGGCAACTGGGCGCCCGGGGCGTACTCACCGCTCCTGATCTGCTCCGCGAGCCTGTCCGCCAGGTCGCGCCACTTCGGTGCCACGCAGAACTCCTCTCGACGCGAACTAGTGAAGCACAGTCCTAGGACTGTTGACAGTCCTAGGACTGCGTGCCATCTTCTTCTCGGGCGGCTCGCAGTCCTAGGACAGCGGGCCGGAAGGGGCCTTCTTTGGGCTGCCTTCAGGCCGTGCCGGTTCGGGATTGCTTAGCAGGAAGGCGGCTTCGGTCGCACGCCGCGAGCCCCGAGCTGGGTGTTCCTTGACATCGCGAATACGTGGGTTTCTGAGCCGTCTCCCCCGAAGTGACGGCCGCGCGGATGCAAGGCCGCGCACCTGCACGTCGCCAACCCCTCCGCGGCGCTGAGCGCTGCGGCCGGTTGCCTCCGCTGCTCGTCTCGTACGAGCAGCGCTGAGGGGAGCCGGATCTACCGACTTCAACGGCGCGCGGCTCCCGGGGTGCCACCCGGGAGCCGCTGTTCGGGCCGTTCCACTGTGAGAGGAACACGACCCAATGAGCGACATCGTCACTGTTCAGGATGCTGTTACCGCGTTCGCCGACTGGAACGAGCCGACGGAAGCGGAGCTGGACGCCATCGACCGCGAGATGCCCGTCATCCTCGCCGACGTCGACCTGCTCGACGCGCACATCGCCACCCTCGACCGCACGCCGACCGAGCTGGACGAGCGGCGCATCCGCCGGGCCCGGCGCCGGGCGCTGGCCGCGCGGGTGGACCTGGTCAACTCCATCGACTCCGGCGTGGTGGCCTGATGGAGCAGACGTTCACGGCGCAGATGTCCGTGTTCAAGGGGCGGTGGCGCCTGTACATGGTGCTGCTGAACACCACCGACGTGTGGCCGGAGTTCGGCTTTGACCGGGCCGTTCCGGTGCCGACGTTCACGGAGCGTACGGAGGCGCTCAGCGTGCTCGGCTTCGAGCCGGTTCCGGGCGCTGAGTGGGCGTGGACCGAGGACAGCGAGACCTACGGTGACCCCGCCTCGCCGGTCGTGCTGATCGCCACCATGCAGGTGCGTTCACGGGAGGGGTGGGGAGCGTGAACGCTGTTCAGATCCGTTCAGCCGAGCGTGCGTTGTCAGCCGGTACGTGGCTGATCGTGGCGGGCGCGATGCTGTATTCGATCCTCACCGTCACGCCGCTCGCCGCCGCCCACACCCCCGACAAGTGGGACTGGACGGCCCCGATCCTCCCGCTCGTGGTGGACGCGGCCGTGGTCATCGTGGTCCGTCTCGATGCGGTGCTGGCCCGTCTCGGGGGCCACGGCGGCAGGTGGCCGGTGGTCCTGCGCTGGATGACCGGCTGCATGACCCTCGCCCTGAACGTCGCCGACTCCGCACTGAAGAACGACCTGGTGGGCGTGGCCGTGCATGCGGTCGCCCCGATGCTGCTGATCGTCACGGCAGAGACCGGTCTTGCCTACCGGCGTGCGATCGCGGCGGCTGTCACCGCTCTGGAAGAGCGGCAGCAGGCCGAGCGGGAAGCACGCCGGCAAGCCGTGCGGGAGGAGCATGAGGCCGCTGTGCGGCTGGCCCGTGAGGAGCGCGAGCACGCCGCGATGCTGGCCCGTGAACAGCGTGAACACGAAGCCGCTCTCGCCCGCGAGCTAGCCGAGCGGGAGGAACGGGCCCGCCGGGAGGAACGCGAGCAGCAAGCTGCCGAGCGCGCGGCTCGTGAACGCGCTGAGCGCGAGCGTGAACAGCAGCGGGCCGAGCGTGAACGCCGTGAACGCGCGGAGGCTGAGCACCGCGAGCGTGAGCGTGCCGAGCTGGCCGAGCGTGAACGCCGTGAACACGCTGAGCGCGAGGAGCTGGCCGAGCGTGAACGCGCCGCACTGCTGGCCCTCGGACCGGCCACAGAGAAATTCCCCGAGGACCGGGCCCGCAGTCTCGTGAGGGCGGCGTTCGAGGCCGCGTTGCCGGTGCGAGCCGCCGCGGAACTGTGCGGCTGGTCGGTCGGCTGGGTCTCCACCCGCTACGCCGAACACCGTGACCCCGGTGCCGGTGCCGGTGCCGGTGGTGGTGGCGCTGAGCTGGCCATCGCGGGCCGCTGATGACTGCCATTCCGATGTACGTCTGGCGTCTGGCGCCGGACGGGCTGGCCACCCGCCGCCAGCTCCGCGCGAAGGGGCTGCGGCCCGGTGGTCAGGACGTGATGGCACAGATCGAACGCCCCCGCCGTCGCCGTCCGCCGCTGGTCGCCTACCTCTACCGCGTCGACGCCGCGAAGCCCGTGCCCCATGACGCCGGCGAAGTGGGCGGCGCTCGGCAAGGCCAACGCCGCCCGCCGTACCTGCCCGCAGTGCCGGGCGGATGCCGGTTACGTCCTCCCCGCCGAGCTGGGGGTGTGCGTGCCGTGCGCGTACCCCGACGACGAACAGCGCGCCGCCTGACCCTTCAACTTCCAGGAGACACACCACATGCGTGCCACGACTGCCTGGCCCGAGGACGTCATCGCCCGCTACCTCACCCACGCTGCCGAGCTGCTGCACGACCCGGAGCTGACGGTGGACGTCGCCAAGGGCCCCGAGAAGTCCACCGCCACCTGCCTGGGCTGCGGTATCCGCTTCAGCAAGTGGGCGTACGAGACGAGCGCCGTCAAGCACTGGGCGCAGCAGCACGCCGAGAAGTGCCGCGCGCTGCCCCGCCCGACCGCGTGAACACCCCCACCACCTCCGCCGCTTCCCCTCTCTCACCCGGGAGTACCGCTGTGTCCAGCCGTACCCGCACCCGCGCCGCGAAGTCCGGCGCGAGCGTCCACACCGTCCGCATCCCGCGCCAGCGTGGCCGCCGTGGCGGTGACCCGTTCGTGGTCGTGGTGCCCGAACGCCCCTCCCTGACCCGCCAGGCGCTCACCGGTCTCGCACTGATCCTGTGGGATCACCGCCGCGCGCTCGCCCCGACCGGCCTCGCCCGGGTGGCGCTGGCGGTGGCCGGCCTGCTGCACGCGATGGCCTGGTGGTCCGGTCTGCTGCTCGCCCCTCTCGCGGCCGGTCCGCTGGTGTGGCTGGCGGTCATGCAGCGCCGCCGTCCCGGCACCGGATCCGTCCTGGCCTGGCGTATCGGCCTGGCCGTCCTCGCCTCAACCGGGCTGGCCTGGCTGGCGCTGGCCGCCGGGTTCGGCCCGCTGACCGGTCCTCTTGAGCTGGTCTGGCTGCTCGGTCTGATCGCCGCTCAGGCCGCCTGGTTCATCGTCCGCCGCACCCACTGACCTCAAGGAGATCGCCAGATGGCAGACAACGGATCGGCCAACCGGGCCGCCAACCGGCGCTACCGGCAGGCTCAGCAGGCGGGCAGGCCGAGGGTCGACGCAACCACAGGAACCAGCGACAAGCCGGACAAGTTCGCCAACGCGGGCGCCGCGGCTGGCGGGTTCGTCGGCGCGCTGGGCGGCTCGATCGTCCCGCCGATCAACGTCACCGTGAACAACAACAAGAACGTCGCCCGCGGGGGCGGGGGCGGATCGCACGCCCAATCCCTGCTGCCGTCCCCGGAGTTCACCTCCCCGGCGCAGGTACGGAACTACTGCAACACCCTGCGCGCGGCCGGTGTGACGCTGTCGATCGAGGTAGCCATGGCTGCCGAGATCCTCAAGGGCGTGCTGGCGGCCGTGCCGGACCCCGACGGGCGCGCGTTCGGCTCCCGCATCCGCGCCGCGAAGGTGGCCCGCAAGATGCAGGGCGCCGCCAACGACCTGCGGGACGCGGCGAAGAAGGCCGCTGCCTGCTACTCGACCTTCCAGCAGGAGTTCGAGGAAGAGATCAACCGCGTCCGCCACCGTGCCCGCAAGCCGCAGCAGCCGGTCATCGACTGGGCCCAGCAGTAAGGAGGTACGACCATGGGGCACAAGTGGACCGACCAGGACGGCCGGACCTACCCCCTTCGGGTCGACGCAGTGCACGAGGCTCAATCCAGCGGAGGCACGGTGCGGGCGTACCTGCTGAACCGGGCCAAGCCGCACCTTCCGCCGTGGCTCGCCGTGGGCGGGCTCGGCCTGGCAGGCGGGGGCGCCAGCCTCATGTGGGCAGGCTCGGCCGGGGCGGCCGTGGGGCTCACCCTGTCGTCCGTCGCCCTGACGGCCGCGACCTGGTGGGCGGGCCGGTCCACGAGCGCACAGCGTCGCCTGCACTCCGCCATCACCGTGGCGGCCGGCACCGCCTGGTTCACCGCCGCATCACTGGCCGGACCGCTGGCCGGGCCGCTCCCCGACCTGTACCTGATGGGCGGCGCCACCATCGCCCTGTCGTGGAACGTCCGCATGATGCTCCGCACCTCGGACGCGCCCGGCGAGAACAGCGACAAGGGTCTGTTGGCCAAGGTCGGGCTGGCGCGGGCACAGATCGGCGCGGCGAAGGTGGAGCCGAACCGGGTCACCGCGCCGGTCGCGCTGGAGGCCGGTGAGCAGACCAACGAGGACGTCACCAAGGCTCTGGCGCGTATCGCGTCCGCGCTGGACCTGCCGACGTCCGCCGTGCGCTACACCCCGGACGCAGGCTCCGCGCGGCGCGGTGAGCTGGTGATCGTGCCCGAGGACATGCTGTCCGAGGTGGTGGAGTGGGAGGGTCCCTCGAACCTGGGTGGTTCGATCGCCGAACCGCTCGATCTGGGCCGCTACGACGACGGTGCACCGCTGGTGATCTGGCTGCCGGGAGACCCGGACGCCGGCCGCAACTCCACCCACCTGCTGATCGCGGGCGGGACCGGTTCCGGCAAGGGCGACACCGCGCTGAACCTCCTGACGGAGATCCTCTCCCGCCGGGACGTCATCGTGATGTTCTCCGACCCCAAGGCGTTCCAGGACTTCGCGCCGCTGCGCCCCGGCCTGGACTGGGGTGTCGAGGGCGGCACGGACACCGAAGTCATGGTGGAGGCCGTCAACGCCGCCATCCCCGCCCGAACCCGCTGGCTCGGGGCACACGGCTACCGCCAGTGGACCCCCGCAGCAGCGCAGCAGCAGAACGACCCCGAGCACACCTGCCGTGCGGGCGGCCGGGCGTGCGGCTGTGAGGGGATGCCGTTCATGGTGGCCTGGTTCGAGGAGGCCGCCAACACGCTGCGCGCGCTGGGCGACGACGCGTTCACCGGTATCGCTCAAGAGGCCCGCTCCGCCGGGATCTCCCTGATCGTCTCGCTCCAGCGCCCGTCGTACGACCAGATGTCCACCTCCACCCGCGCTTCCCTCCCGTCCGTGATCGCGCTCGGCTGCGACGCACGCGACGAGGGGTTCTCCCTGCCGGACGAGGTACTGGCCGCTGGCGCGCACCCGGGCGCGTGGGGCAACCGGCGGCCCGGCTACTGCTACGTCGTCAGCCCCGGCATCCCCGAGGACCGCTACCCCTCCCCGGCCCGCACCCGCCGCTTCACCCAGCGGGCCGTCAACGTCATGGAAGCCCTCGCCGCGTGGGCGCAGAGCAACGGCGCAGCAGCCGACCCCGTCACCGCGGGCGCGGTCTCGTCCATCGCGGGACGCGCCTACACCGGCCGGAGGGGCGCGGGCGACACGGGCAGGTCTCAGCTCACGCTCGTGAACGGGGAGGACGACATGGACGGCGGGCCGCTGGTCGCCCCGGAGGACGCGGACATCGACCCCGACGCCGAACTGCCGGAGTCGGAGGAGGGCGACGACGTCCCGCTGTTCGGGCAGGAGAGCGGACACAAGCCCTCCCCTGAGGAGGCGCGGGAGCTGTTCGCCCAGGCGCTGGAGGAGTTCGAGAACGACGGTCAGATGATCGTCGGTCCGAAGGACTTCACCGACTGGTGCGACCGGCACCACCTCTCCCGCTCCTGGGTGTCGCTGCGGCTGAAGGACGCCGCCCTGGAGGGCCGACTGGAGGCGACGAACACCACCGGCCGGTGGCGCATCGTCCCCGCCCTCGCGGCGGCGTAACACCCCTAACGGTGTTACGCCGCCTAACACCCAAAACCCTAGGCAGACGCAGTGTTACGCGCCCTAACACCCGACGCGTAACACCCCCTCACACCTGCCTGACACCCACCCACACGGGCCCGCGTCACACCCTGGCGCGGGCCCGCGCGGCTCACCCGAGGGAGCCCTCATGGTCCACCCCGAGCGACCCATGGCCGTCGAAGTCCACCACCCCCAACCCGTCACCGTGCACTCGCCCGCCGCGCCGCTCGTACCCGTCCAGCCGGGCGCGGTTCCGGCAGTGACGAGCGTGGTCCTGCCGGACGGACGAGTCGTCACCGGCTACGCCATCGAGCCTGCCAAGCCCGAACCAGTCGCGGTCAAGCCGCCTGTCTCCCGCGCGGCCGTGAACGTCGCCCTCGGAGGTGTCGGCTTCCTCGCCGTGTGCGGCGGACTGCTGCTGCTCACCACGTTCATCACCGCCCTCACGGCGCTGATCACTCAGCTCATCACGCTCGCCGCCGTTTGCTTCGGCGGGTTCGTTGCCGTGCAGATCTTCAAGCCCACCGGCGACGGCAAGAGCGGCAACACCTTCCACATCCGCAAAGCGATCTTCAAGCGCAACCACTTCAACGGCTGACCAGCGAGAGGAACTCCGCATGGACGACATCGCCAGCGAGGACAACGAGGACTTCGCCTGCGGGGAAGGGCACTGCATCTGTTACTGCATCGGCGCTCTGCACGCCTGCGGGTGCGACTGCCCCCGATGCCCCTACTGCCAGCAGGACCCCGAGAACTGCGACTGCGACGACTGACCAAGCAACGCCAAAGGCGGCCCCCTCTCGCCAAAGACCGGGCCGCCCTTGTCCAGCCAGTCACCCATCAAGGAACTGGAGACCTCCAGCATGACCCAACCCACCGACATCCGGCGAGCACCGGTTGTATCCCGGCCCCTCAGGGTCGCGGATGCGTCGGTCATGAGCGCGACCGGAGCAGGTAGCCCTGTGCTCGCCGACAGCATCGTTGAACTGTTCCGCGGACCTGGCGGCTGGGCAGAGGGCCTGCGCATGCTCGCCCTGGCCGACACCGGCCTTGAGTGGGACACCGCGGCATGCCAGACCGCACACGCCGCGGGCCACGCGACCATCCAGACCGACGTAGCCGCCTGCCCGACCGACCTGTTCGAATGCGTCACCGGGCTCATTGCGTCACCGCCGTGCCAGGCCTGGTCCCGTGCCGGGAAGCGCGGCGGATTCACCGATCAGGTGCTCGTGCACCAGGCCGTTCACGACCTGGCCCATGGCCGCGACACCCGTACCGAACTCCTCGCCCAGTGCAAGGACGAGCGGTCCCTGCTTGCCGCAGAGCCGATGCGCTGGCTGTACGACCTGCGCCCTGAGTGGGTGTGCCTGGAGGAAGTCCCCGACGTCCTCCCGCTGTTCCGGCAGATCGCTGCCGTGCTGCGGGAATGGGGCTACAGCGTATGGGCGGGCGTGGTGAACGCCGCCGACTACGGCGTCCCCCAGAGCCGGCGCCGCGCGATCCTCATCGCCTCCCGCGCCCGGCCGGTCACCGCGCCAGCGCCGACGCACAACGAGCATGAAACCGCCGGCCTGTTCGGCGACGACCTGCCCCGCTGGATCACGATGGCAGAGGCACT
The DNA here is from genome assembly GCF_008042075.1 of Streptomyces sp. UW30. GTDB lineage: Bacteria > Actinomycetota > Actinomycetes > Streptomycetales > Streptomycetaceae > Streptomyces. The sequence goes on from NZ_RDBN01000021.1 coordinate 122,420, forward strand.
CGGCTGGGGCGCCACGGACCGCCCCGCACCCACCGTCACCGCCGGCGGCGGCAAGACCGGCGGCCCCGAACCGTTCCCCTCCCAGGCCCGCGCCGCCCTGCTCGCCGCCCAGCGGCGCGGCGCCTGGGTCCTCCACACCAACCGCAACCAGCAGCCCGACGGCAGCCGGCAGACCGCCGACCCCTACGCCGCCCCCGCGCCCACCTTCACCGCCAAGTCCGGTAGCCAGTGGGTGCTGCGCAGCAGCGCCCAGGACGAGCCGGACACCGTCCGCATCACCGTCGCCGAGGCCGCCGTCCTCCAGTCGTTCCGGCCCGACTACCCGTTCCAAGGCACCAAGACCAAGCAGTTCGAGCAGGTCGGCAACGCCGTGCCGCCGCTGCTCGCCGCACACGTCGTCTCCGTGCCCACTGGCATCCCGGTCCGGTCCACCTTGGGGGCGGCAGCATGAGTGAACACCTGCGCACCGCGCTCGACCTGGCTGCCTCCGGCCTTCCGCCCCTGCCCCTGCGGGCGGGCAAGGTCCCGTTCGGCAACTGCCGCCGCTGCGCCGACAACGCTTGCGGCGGCCGCCCCAACATGAAGACCCCGGGGCCCTGCGTCTGCCCCGGCCCGTGCCACGCGTGGGCGGCCGCGACCACCGATCCGGACGTCATCACCTCCGGGCCCTGGCGCCGCGCCTGGCTGCGAGCCGAGGCGGTCGCCTACCACCCGGGCGGGGCGGGGCTGACCGTCGTGGACCTGGACAACGCCGACGCGATCGCATGGGCCCGCGAGAACCTGCCCGCCACGCAGGTCGTGCCCACCACCCGGGGCGAGCACTGGATCTACTTCGGCCGGATGCAGTCTGCCAACGCGGTCCGGCCCGGCGTGGACATCAAGTCGACGATGGCCTACGCCCGCTGGCTCGGGTTCGGCACCGGCACGATGGCCGACCTGCCGGATGCCGTGCGCGCGCTGGCCGCGAGCAAGCCCGCCCCGGTCGGGCCCGCGCTTCCGACCGCCACGGCGCCCGCGCCGGCCAGGGGCGGGGAATGCCGCCACCGCACACCCGCCTACCTCGAACGCGGGATCGCCATGGCCGTACAGCGCATCACCCAGACGTCCAGCGGCGTGCACACGGCCGTGTACCGCACGTTCCTGGCCGTGCTCTCCACGCACGGCCGGTGCGGCTGCCTCACCGAGGACCACATCGCCCGCCTGTTCACCGCGGCTCAGGCCAAGGGCGAATCACCCCGGCACTGCACCGACGCGTGGACCAACGCACGCACCGCACTGGGGATGTGACCGTGTCCGACGACGACGAGAAGACTCCCGCCCGCAAGGTCATCACCGACTACGCGCAAGCGCACTTCCGCTACTTCCGCACCATCGACGGCACCGTCTACGCCCAGCGCAACGGCCACCCCGTCGCACGCCCGATCCGCTCCCAGGGCACCACCGGCAGCCATCGGCAGGAACTCATGGTCGGCCTGTTCAAGGACGGGGTCGGCGTGTTCAACGGCACCGCGCTCAAGGAGGCACTCGACTTGATCGAAGCACTCGCGCTGACCGAGGACGTACAGCCCACCCACATCCGTGTGGCGCCTGGGTTCGACGGTGCGACCTGGCTCGACCTGGGCCGCACCGACGGCCAGTCTGTCCGCATCCACCCCACCGGATGGGACATCCGCACCCCCGACCCGCAGGAAGTCTGCTGGAGGCGCACCCAGCTCACCGGCGAACTCCCCCGGCCCGCCAAGGACACCAACGGCAAGGGCATCGACCTCCTGCTCGGCCTGTGCAACTTCGCCGGCGCCGAAACCGAATCCCTGGCCCTGGCCTGGCTGATCGGCTGCCTGGAACCCTCCGTGCCCGTCCCCGCCCCCTTCCTCACCGGCCCCCAGGGCGCGGGCAAGTCCACCGGCGGCCGCATGCTCGTGCGGGTCATCGAGGGGATGAGCGGCGACCTGCGCCGGGCCCCGAAGGACGAGGAGAACATGATCACGGCCGTTGCTGCCGGATGGGTCACGGCCCTGGACAACCTCTCCCACCTGCCCCCGGACCTGTCCGACCTCATGTGCTGCATCGTCACCGGCGCCGAGAGCATCAAGCGCGCGCTGTTCACCGACGGCGACGTCGTCCGCTCCCGCTACCGGCGCCCCATGCTGCTGACCGGTATCGACGTCGGCGTCATCCGGCCCGACCTCGCCGAACGCCTCCTCCCGCTCCGCCTCGTACGGCCCAAGGTGCGGCGCACCGAGGCAGAGCTGTGGGCGGAGTACGCAGAGATCCTCCCCGTCGTGCTCGGCTCCCTGCTCGACCTGACCGTCAAGGTGCGGGCCGCTCAGGCAGACACCCCCACCGACCTGCGCATGGCCGACTTCGCCCACCTGTGCGCGCAGCTCGACGCGGCCACCGGCTTCGCCTCACTGGCCGCCTACCGGGCCAGCCTCGACGACCTCAACGACGACGTCATCGAAGGAGACCTGCTCGCACAGACGGTCCTCAAGCACGCCGCCGAACTCGACGAGGGCGCGGAAGTCCGCATGACGTCCTCGGAATGGCTGCACTGCCTCACCACCCTCTACAGCGGCGAGGAGTGCCGTCCCCTGCCCAAGGGATGGCCCACCACGGGCAAGGTCCTCTCCGACCGCCTCAAGCGGCTGCAACCCACCCTCGCCGCACGCGGCGTCCTCATCGACTCGGGGCGCACCCGAGAGGGCCGCTACATCGAGATGACCCGCGCCGCCCCGCTCGCCCCCTACCAGCAAGAAGCGGCGCTCTGACCGCCACGGCGCGCGGACAAGCAAGAGGAGCACCCCCGCCCGGCAACGGGTGCTCCTCTTGTTGTTCCGGCGGCTTGCCGCCGCATAGACGTGCCGCTGCGCGGCTCCGCATTCGTCCTGAGCCGCGCCACACCACCAACAGACCCCCTCGTCTTTTCCTAAGTAAGGAAGCTCTGCGTCACAGCGTCACACGATCATGAAACCCGCCCCTTGACCTGCGCATACAGGCGTGACGCAGACGGCCCCCATCTGCGTCACGCCGCGTCACCCGCGTCACCCGCGACGGACAGCCTGCGTCACGCGTGACGCACCCCCGACGCCCTGCGTCACGCAAACCCGCAGGTCACAGCCCCGGTTGACGCACGTGACGCGGTGACGCAGAAATCCCCACTTCGGACAGGTCCAAGCGTCGGAACCCCGAAGCCAGCCCAAGAGGAGACATGAAAGTGCGTCAGAAGATCACTGACTTGCCTCAGCTCTACTCTGCTGCGGATGTTGCCCAAGCTCTCCGTTGCTCCGAGTGGTGGGTGAAGGAACAGGCCCGGAGGGGACGCATTCCCTTCACCAAGCCCGGAGGCAGCTACCGGTTCACGGCTGACCACGTTGCAGAGATAACGCGCATCTTCGAGAGCCGTCCCACCGAAAGCAGCAGCGCTGCCGTACCAGTCTCACAAGCGCCGCGCCGCCGGGCGGCCACCGCAGCGGCGTCCGTCACCTCGCTGAAGGCAAGGACCCCGCGCAGGGCGCGACACGGCCAATCGCGGTCCACCGCAGCCTGATTCCGTGTGCCGCCCGGCCCTCCAGCCGGGCGGCAACCCCGCTGATAGGGAGAGTAAGTTGGGTTACGCCGAGAACCTCGGCAGCTACTGGCGCGGCCGGTACAAGCTCGCGCCCGGCAAGTACGCCACTGTGCGCGATGCGGATGGTGACGCCATCCGCTTCCGGAGCAAGGCAGCGGCAAAGAAGGCGGCGGATGCCGAAGAAGCGAAGCTGCTGGCCGGAACGAAGAAGGCGCCTCCTGAGCGGGTCACTTTTGGCGCCTACGTGAACCGCTGGTACGCCGCGCAGGACTTGGCGGCGTCCACCATGCAGAACTACCGGCGGCACATCGAAGAGCACTTGCTCCCTGCGTTCGAGGATTTCGCCATTGCCGACATCCTGAGCACCGACATTGCCGCTTGGGAGAAGCGAGAACGCGCCGTTCCCTACGCGGCTACCAGCGTCAAGACATGGCGGGCGACACTGCACCTGATCCTTGCCGACGCTGTTGACGAGGGTCTGCGTGATTCCAACCCAGCGACCAAGCGACGCGGACGAGGGAAGCGCGCCGGCCGTTCCCGCAACCGTGGCCCGGAGAAGGCGGTCACCACGGCGCTCGGCATTCTGCTGCTCGCCGAGCGGATGGCGCTGCTGTCCGGCCGAGACGATGAGTTCGTTGGTGGAGTCCTCAAGGGCTACACAGGAATGCGTTGGGGCGAGATCGTTGGCCTTGAGACCGAGTTCGTTCGGCCGAAGAGCATTCGCGTTGAGTGGCAGCTCTACGAGCTGGATACCGGCGAACTGCACCGTTGCCCGCCCAAGGACGACTCCTACCGGGACATTGACACTCCGAATTTCCTCGCCGCACTGGTTGCGAGCCACATCGCCCGGACGAAACCGAAGCCTTGTGAGTGCCACGGACTGGCCTACGTCTTCCGTGGTCACGGCGCTGCCAATGGCTCTGTGAGCCGTCCGGGGGCAAAGCAGGTCGACGTCGCTCGCCGCGCCGGCGTCTCGACGGGCACGGTCTCCAACGTCCTCAACCGCCCTGACGCTGTGGCGGAGCCGACTCGCCTGAAGGTGCTGGAGGCCATCACCGATCTCGGGTACGTCCGTAATGGGGGAGCGGGCGAGCTGGCCGCACACTGGCGACGCTCGGGCTTCGCCACCTGGCTCTTTCGACCTGCCGCCACGGGACGGTACCCCGGACGCGGCAATCAGGAAGAGCACCCAGTGCCGGTGGTCGCTGAGCCATGGCCCGGGATTCCGGCACGTGGGCGAGGGGCGTCCAAGCGGTCTGAGGCGTGCTGGGTGCCGATCGCTCCCGGGCTGACGCCGCACGGGCTGCGCCATACGCACAAGACGCTGATGAGAGAAGTGGGGACCCCGCCGAAGCTGATGGACGAACGCATGGGTCACGAGGACGGCTCGGTGCAGTCCCGCTACGACCACATCACGCCCAGGATGCGGCAGGCACTGATGATTGCGCTCACCGGGATGTGGGAGGAGGCGTTGGACGCGCGCCGAGCGATGAGCCCCGGCTCGCCCGTGGGTGCTCTGGATGCGCTGCTGAGGGCTCGCGGCTAGGGCACTGGTCTGGAGACGATTTCCAAGATCTTCTCCAGGATTTCTCCAGAGAGCCTCTGGAGAACAGGTCAGGGCCGGTGCTGATCTCTCAGCACCGGCCCTGACCTGGTGTTTCTCTGTCGGGGTGGCGGGATTTGAACCCACGACCTCTTCGTCCCGAACGAAGCGCGCTGCCAAGCTGCGCTACACCCCGATGTCGCTGCTTGTCGCGGCGACGACGTTTACTTTAGCCCACCGGTGGCTGGAGACGAAATCCGGTTTTCGCGCGGTGGTGGACGCGGTGGCGGATCGGGTTCGGGCGGGCGTGGTCGAGGGCCACGAGGAGGATGGCCAGGGCGTAGATGGCGAGGCCGAGGAGGAGGGCGTTGCCGAGGACGCTCTTGTAGCCGTCCTGGGCCACGTCGAGGAAGGGGTAGAGGTAGCGCCCCGGCGTGCCGGGGACGAGGAGCTCGCCTCGGGTGAGCGTGAAGGCCAGGTAGGTGAGGGGGTAGAGGAGCCACGTCGCCGCCTGGCGCAGGTGCAGGTCGCCCGGGGGCGTGAGGAGCAGCCAGTCCAGCAGGGCGGCGATCGGTGTCACCGTGTGCAGGATCTGGTGGGTGATCGCGTGCCAGCCCGTCGGATCGGCGGCCTCGCCCGTGAGGACGCCGGGCAGGGCGAAGGGGCTCGACTCGTTGGCCAGGAGCAGGTGGTAGACGAGGCCCGTGACCAGGGCGTAGAGCAGTGTGCCGCCCGTCAGGGACGAGGGGAGCGGGGGGCGGGCGGTCCAGGCGCGGCGGGCCGAGGAGAGGAAGACGAGCGCCAGCAGGACGTTGCTCTGGATCGCGAAGTGGCTCAGGGTGCGCAGGGGGCTGCCGAGGGTCAGTTCGACGGTCACCGCCGCGGCCGCGGACAGGGCCACCAGCAGGCGGAACACGGCGGCCAGGCGGCGGGGTGCGGGGGCCACCACCGCCGTGGCGGGGACGTGGGACGGCATCAGCACGGGCATGCCCGGTATCGCGGGGAGGTCCGGGATGTCCCTGGGTATCGGGGCGGTCATGGCCTCACGCTAAGCAGCGTGGGTGAAATGGGCGATATGAGTGGTCCGTGCGAGTTAGGGAGGCACTGCGGATTGACCGGGCGTGGCGTCGCCCCGGGCCGGCCTACTTCTCCCGCGTGAGCCTCACGGCGTCACTCCCGCCCCACCAACGTCAGCAACGTAGCCTCCGGCGGGCAAGCGAAGCGGAACGGGGTGTAGCGGTTGGCGCCGCAGCCTGCCGAGACGTGCAGGTAGGACATGCGGTCCTGTGCGGTGTGCGTGGACAGGCCCCTCGCCCGGTCCGTGTCCAGGTCGCAGTTGGTGACCAGGGCGCCGTAGAAGGGGACGCGGAGCTGGCCGCCGTGGGTGTGGCCGGCCAGGATCAGCGGGTAGCCGTCCGCCGCGTACGAGTCCAGGACGCGCAGGTACGGCGCGTGGACCACGCCCATCGCGAAGTCGGCGGCGTCCGACGGGCCGCCGGCCACCTGCTCGTAGCGGTCCCTCTTGATGTGCGGGTCGTCCAGGCCGGTGAGCTCCACCGAGATGCCCTCGACCTTCAGCATCCCGCGCGTGTTCGTCAGGTTGAGCCAGCCCGCGGAGTCGAAGCCGTCGCGCAGGTTCTGCCAGGGGTTGTGGATCACTCCGACGGCGGGCGCGTTGCCGTTCAGGCCGTGCCGGCCCTGGGCCTTCTCCAGCAGGTAGAGGGCGGGGTTGCGCAGCTTGGGGCCGTAGTAGTCGTTCGAGCCGAAGACGTACGCGCCCGGGAACTCCATCAGCGGGCCCAGCGCGTCCAGCACCTCCGGCACGCCCTCGGGGTCCGACAGGTTGTCGCCCGTGTTGATCACGAAGTCGGGGCGCAGGCCCGCCAGCGAGCGCAGCCAGCGCTGCTTCTTGCGCTGGCCGCCGACCATGTGGATGTCGGAGACCTGGAGCAGCCGCAGCGGGCGCATACCGGCGGGCAGGACGGGGATCGTCACCCGTCGCAGACGGAAGGAACGGGCCTCGAAACCCGCCGAGTACAGCAGACCGGCGGCACCAACCGCCGTGATTCCCAGGGGTACTCCGTATCGCGCGCGCATACGACCATCGTGTCAGACATCGTGTCAGACTTTCGAGGCCCGTTCCTTCCGTCTGCGACGGGTGACGATCCCCGTCCTGCCCGCCGGTATGCGCCCGCTGCGGCTGCTCCAGGTCTCCGACATCCACATGGTCGGCGGCCAGCGCAAGAAGCAGCGCTGGCTGCGCTCGCTGGCGGGCCTGCGCCCCGACTTCGTGATCAACACG
>NZ_RDBN01000021.1:129932-140163 GCF_008042075.1 Streptomyces sp. UW30
GCTCCCGACGGTCCCCGGCCGCCTCCGCTACGGCGTCCTTCCCGCACGCCCCTTGAAATCAACGGGCGTTCCGCTCCCCACACCTGCGACAATCGGGCCCATGACCACGCTCAAGTCGAAGCTGCAGGAAGACCTCAACGCCGCGATCAAGGAGCGCGACGAGCTCCGCTCCTCGACGCTCCGGCTGACGCTCTCCGCGATCACCAAGGAGGAGGTCGCGGGCAAGGAGAAGCGCGAGCTCTCCGACGACGAGGTGCTGAAGGTGATCACCAAGGAGGCGAAGAAGCGCCGGGAGGCGGCCGACGCCTTCGCGCAGGGTGGCCGGGCCGAGAGCGCCGAGCGGGAGAAGGCGGAGGGCGAGCTGCTCGCCACGTACCTGCCGAAGCAGCTCAGCGACGACGAGCTGAACGACATCGTCGTCCAGGCCGTCGAGGAGGCCAAGGCGGCCGGCGCCGAGGGCCCGCGGGCCATGGGCGCCGTGATGAAGATCGTGAACCCGAAGGTCGCGGGCCTTGCCGAGGGTGGCCGGGTGGCCGCGGCCGTCAAGAAGCTGCTGGCCGGCTGAGGCACGCAGCCCCGCACGACTCGGTAGGACTCGGTACGACGACGGCCCCTACCCCCTGAAGGAAGGGGAGGTAGGGGCCGTCGCCGTCCGCAGAACCTATGGCCGCTCGGGCCGCCGCCTCAGCCGCGCCCGCCGGTGCCGTTCCCGTTCGTCTGGCCCTGCCACCAGCCCTCCGGGATCGAGAACGTCGGTGTCGGTTCCGTCGTCCCGCCGTCCGAGCCGCCGTTGCCGCCGTTGCCGCCGCCGTTGTTCCCGCCGCCGATCAGGCCGCCGATGAGGTTGTCGTCGCCGTTGTTGCCGTCGCCGTTGCCGTTGTCGCCACCGTCGTCGTCACCCCGGCCCTTGTCACGGTCCTCGTCGTCCGGGATGTGGATCTCGTTGAACTCCTCGACGGGCTTGCCGTCGAGGGCGCCGACCATGGCGTCCTTCCAGATCGGGCCCGGGACCCGGCCGCCGTAGACCAGGTCGTGGTACTCGCCGCCGATGTAGATGTTGCGCATCTTCACCTTCTGGGTGGCGCTGCCGACCCAGACGGCGCCCGCGAGGTTCGGCGTGTAGCCGACGAACCAGGCGTTGCGGCGCTCGTCCGTCGTACCCGTCTTACCGGCGCTGTCGCGGTCGGTGAGGCCGGCCGACTTGCCGGTACCGGAGTCGACCACGCCCTGCAGCAGGTTGTTGATGGTGTCCGCGGTCTGCTCGGACATCGCGCGCGAGCACGTCGACTTCGGCACCTCCAGCGACTTCTGCTGGCCGCCGACCTTCTGCGAGATCGACTCGATGGCGATCGGCGTGCAGTACATGCCGCGGGAGGCGAAGGCGGCGTACGCGCTCGCCATCGTCAGCGGCGAGAGGCCGACGGAGCCGAGGGTGACGGCGGGCGTCTCCGGGAGCTTGTCGCCGTTGCCCTGGCGGACGTGGAGCTTGTCGGTGACGTTGACCACCGGGCACAGGCCGATGTCGGAGACCATCTGCACGAAGTAGGTGTTGACCGACAGCTCCATCGCCTTCTTCAGACGGTAGGGGCCGCGCTCCGACTCGCTCTCGTTCTCCAGCTTCTCGCCCTGCAGGTTGGTCCACGGCTTGCTCTCGCACGTCTGGACCGGGCTCGGGTACTCCATCTGGTACGGCGACGGGTACTCCTGCGTCGGCGGCCGGCCCTCCTCCAGCGCGGCCGCCGCGACGAACGGCTTGAACGTCGAACCGGTCGGGAAGCCGAAGTTGGAGCCGCCGTACTTGGCGTCGACCGAGTAGTTGTACTCGGTCTCGTTCTTGCCGTAGCCGTACGGCTTCGACTGGCCCATGCCGAGGATCTTGCCGGTGCCGGGCTCGACGAGGGTGGTCGCGGCGGCGACCTTGTCGTCCTGGTTGACGTGGTCCTTGAGCGAGGCCTGGACCGACTCCTGGGACTGCGGGTCCAGGGTCGTCGTGATGGTCAGGCCGCCCTGGTTCCAGATCTTGGCGCGGGCCTCGCGGTTCTTGCCGAAGACCGGTTCGCTGAGGAAGACCTTCTCGACGTACTTGCAGAAGAAGCTGGCGCCCTTGACCGCGGTGATGCAGCCGTTGTTGGGCTTGCTGACCTTCAGGCCCAGCGGAGCCTTCTTGGCCTTGTCCGCCTCCGCCTGCGAGACGTCGCCGATGTCGGCCATGCGCTGCAGGACGGTGTTGCGCCGCTTGGTGGCCTCGGCCTCGTCGTTGACCGGGTCGTAGCGGCTGGGCGACTGGACGATGCCGGCGAGCAGCGCGGCGTCCTGGAGCTTGAGGTCCTTGGCGGACTTGGAGAAGTAGCGCTGGGCCGCGGCCTCGACGCCGTACGCCTGCTGGCCGAAGAACGTGATGTTCAGGTAGTTCTCGAGGATCTTCTTCTTGCCGAGCTCCTCCTCCACCTGGATCGCGTACTTCAGCTCCTTGATCTTGCGGCCGAGGGTCTGCTGGGTGGCCTGCGCGACCTTCGTCGGGTCGTCGCCGGCCTCCTCCACGAAGACGTTCTTCACGTACTGCTGCGTGAGCGTGGACGCGCCTTCGCTGACGCCGCCGCTCTGGGCGTTGCGGTTGAGGGCGCGCAGGACGCCCTTCAGGTCGACCGCGCCGTGCTGGTAGAAGCGGGCGTCCTCGATCGCGACGATCGCCTTCTGTATGTACGGCGAGATGTCCTTGAGGTCGACGACCGTGCGGTCGCGCGAGTAGACCGTGGCGATCGTGCCGCCCTCGGCGTCCAGGATCGTGGTGCGCTGGCTCAGCGGAGGCGTCTTGAGGTTGGCCGGGAGCTCGTCGAAGCTCTCGACGGATCCCTTGGCCGCGAGCCCCAGCGCACCGACGGCGGGCAGCGCGAGTCCGGCCAGCACGGCTCCCGCGAGCACACTGACACCGAGGAACTTGGCGGCCTGCTGCGTCGGCGACAGACCACCGCCCGAGCGGTTCTTTGGCATGGGGGCAGCCTAAACCGTAGACATGAGCGAACCGAGGGCCGATCGTGCGCGAGCCCGGTACGGAGACGTGAGTCACGCCGTGCGCACGGGCGGGCCGGCGTGAACCGCGGCACGGCAGGGCCGGCCGTCTGCCTTCGCATTTGCCGGACAGGGGCGCAGGCCTTGGCCTAAGCTGCTCTCAACTGTCACAGCAGTGCGGCCACGTATCAATACGTCCGGCGACCCCGAATCGTTCTGGCGGTAGCCCACTTTTTTGGTGGGGACGTGTCCGAATCCGCCTTGTGTGTCATCCGGCGTCCGTTGTGACTCAACAGAACTGTCCCGCTTTGCCGGGAAAGTCACGCATGTCGCCAGCTCACTCCCCCGGGTGATCTGCCGCTTACGCATAGTCCGTTCGGGCCATTCAAGATTGGGCCCGAAGGGGGTGTTGTGCTGTGCCCACCTTCCGTAACGTCCTCAACTGGCGGCGGTGAATATGCCGCTGCCGCCGTGGGGGAGCCTCGATTCGGGAGAGGACGGCGCCGGTATGGGCTGGGTAGTCGACTGGAGTGCGCAGGCGGCCTGCCGCACTACCGATCCGGATGAACTGTTCGTACAGGGAGCAGCGCAGAACAGGGCCAAGGCGGTGTGCACCGGATGCCCGGTGCGCACGGAGTGCCTGGCGGACGCGCTCGACAACCGCGTCGAGTTCGGCGTGTGGGGAGGAATGACGGAGCGCGAGCGCCGCGCGTTGCTGCGCAGGCGGCCGACGGTCACCTCGTGGCGCCGGCTGCTGGAGACGGCGCGCACGGAGTACGAGCGTGGGGCGGGCCTGTTGCCGCTCGACGATGACGAGGTGTACGAGAACTTCGCGGCGGTGGGCTGAGGGCGCCACGAGCCACGAGGTCTCACCTCGGGTGGCGCAGCGGCCCAGGAGGGCCCCTCAGGGAACCGATCGCGCTGTTCAGGCCTCGGGAGAAGGCAGCTCCGGCCGATGGGCCGCGAGCCGGTTTCCGATGTCCCGCAGCCCCGCGAGGTCATGCACATCGCCGGGCAGCGCGGCCACTTCGGCCACCGCCACCTCGGGGTGGAGCGTGGTGAAGCGGTCACGCGTGCGCTGCTCACGGGAGAGCAACTGCATACGCTCGGCATGCAGCCTCAACAGGCCTGCGGTGAGCTGGTCGACGGACCGCTCCACATGCGGAGTGACGGACGGTGGGTCGACGGAGTCCGGGTCGACGTCCGTGGCGGCGGGGGAGCCTGCGTCTGGAGCCGGTGCCTCGGAAGCGGCTGATTCTGAACTGTCGTACGTGTCGGGGGAGTTACGAAGTCCAGCTTTCCCGCCCTCCTGATCCACAATGCGGGGCTCTTCAAGATTTTCCGCGGCGGCGAGCGCGCGCTCGGCCGACAGCCGGTCGGCGCCGCTGCCGTGGACCCGGTTGAGCACCAGACCCGCGAGCGGCATGTCCTCGGCGGCCAGCCGCTCCACGAAGTAGGCGGCCTCCCGCAGCGCGTCCCGCTCCGGCGCCGCCACGACCAGGAACGCCGTCCCGGGCGCCTGCAGCAGCTTGTACGTCGCGTCCGCGCGCGTGCGGAAGCCGCCGAACATGGAGTCCATGGCCGCCACGAAGGTCTGTACGTCCTTCAGCAGCTGCCCGCCGAGCAGCTTGCCGAGCGCGCCCGTCATCATCGACATGCCGACGTTCAGGAACTTCATTCCCGCGCGCCCGCCGACCTTCGCCGGCGCCAGCAGGACGCGGATCAGCTTGCCGTCCAGGAACGAGCCGAGCCTCTTGGGCGCGTCCAGGAAGTCCAGCGCGGAGCGGGACGGCGGGGTGTCCACGACGATGAGATCCCACTCGTCCCTGGCCCGCAGCTGGCCCAGCTTCTCCATCGCCATGTACTCCTGCGTGCCCGCGAAGCCCGCGGAGAGCGACTGGTAGAACGGGTTGCCCAGGATCGCGGCCGCCCGATCGGGGTCCGCGTGCGCCTCGACGATCTCGTCGAACGTGCGCTTCATGTCGAGCATCATCGCGTGCAGCTCGCCCGCGCCCTCGACGCCCTTCACCCGGCGCGGGGTGTTGTCCAGCGAGTCGATGCCCATGGACTGGGCGAGCCGGCGGGCCGGGTCGATGGTGAGCACGACCACCTTGCGTCCGCGCTCGGCGGCCCGCAGCCCCAGCGCCGCCGCGGTCGTGGTCTTGCCGACGCCGCCCGAACCGCAGCACACCACGATGCGGGTCTTCGGGTCGTCGAGCAGCGGGTCGAGGTCGAGCACGCGCGCGGCGGAGAGGTGGTGGGGCCGGCGGGCGGCGTCCTGTGTCTGGGCCGGTTCCGGACGACTCATGACATCCCCTGCTTCCGACGTACCGCGTACGGCTGCTGACGTTCCGCGTACGGCTCCCGACTTGTGAACGGACTCATGACAGGTCCTGTTCCCGCAGCTCGCGCGAGAGTGCGTACAGGCCGGCCAGATCCATGCCCTCGGCGAGGAGCGGCAGTTCGTGCACCGGCAGCCCCAACTCGTCCAGGACCGCCCGCTGCTCCTGCTCCAGCGCGTGCCGCTCGGCGTACTCGTCGGCCTGCGTCAGCAGCGGGTCCACCAGTTTCTCGGCGTTCCCGCCGCGCCGCGCCCCGCCCAGCCCCGCCAAGGACAGCGACTTGGCGACGGCCGCGCGCGGGACGCTGCGGACGAGTTCCAGATCGGCCGCGTCCAACACCTCCGGGCGCACCATGTTCACGATGATCCGCCCCACCGGCAGCCGCGCCGCCCGCAGCTCGGCGATCCCGTCCGCGGTCTCCTGAACGGGCATCTCCTCCAGCAGCGTGACCAGATGCACAGCCGTCTCCGCCGACTTCAGCACCCGCATCACTGCCTGCGCCTGATTGTGTATCGGCCCGATCCTGGCGAGCCCCGCGACCTCGTCGTTGACGTTCAGGAAGCGGGTGATGCGGCCGGTGGGAGGCGCGTCCATGACGACACAGTCGTAGATGAACCGCCCGGCCTTGTCCTTGCGCCGCACCGCCTCGCACGCCTTGCCGGTGAGAAGTACGTCTCTCAGCCCCGGCGCGACGGTGGTGGCGAAGTCGATCGCGCCGAGCTTCTTCAGGGCCCGGCCGGCACCGCCCATCTTGTAGAACATCTGGAGGTAGTCCAGAAGGGCCAGTTCGGGGTCTATGGCGAGGGCGTACACCTCCCCGCCCCCGGGAGCGACGGCGATCTTCCGCTCCTCATAGGGCAGCGCCTCTGTCTCGAAGAGCTGCGCGATGCCCTGCCTGCCCTCGACCTCGACGAGAAGCGTCCGCTTCCCCTCCGTCGCGAGGGCGAGCGCGAGCGCGGCGGCGACCGTGGTCTTACCGGTCCCGCCCTTGCCACTGACGACCTGGAGCCTGCTCACGTCTTCGAGCCTAACCAGTCGGTCCGCCAGTCACGCGGCAGCCTGTGGACAACCTGAGCGAGGTCGGCCGCTCGGCCCTTCGCCGACAACGGATAAAGTCGGCCACATGACCAAGTGGGAATACGCAACCGTGCCGCTGCTCGTCCACGCCACGAAGCAGATTCTGGACACCTGGGGCGAGGACGGCTGGGAGCTCGTCCAGGTCGTGCCCGGGCCGAACAACCCCGAGCAGCTCGTGGCCTACCTGAAGCGGGAGAAGCAGGCGTGAGCGCGGTCGAGGCGAAGCTCGCCGAGCTGGGCCTGAGGCTCCCGGAGGTCGTGCCGCCGCTCGCCGCGTACCAGCCGGCGGTCCAGTCGGGCGTGTACGTGTACACCGCCGGCCAGCTGCCCATGGTGGAGGGCAAGCTCCCGGTCACCGGCAAGGTGGGCGCGGAGGTCACCGCCGAGGAGGCCAAGGACCTCGCCCGTATCTGCGCGCTGAACGCCCTCGCGGCCGTGAAGTCGGTGGCGGGTGACCTGGACCGCATCGCGCGCGTGGTGAAGGTCGTGGGGTTCGTGGCGTCGGCGTCCGACTTCACGGGGCAGCCGGGCGTGATCAACGGTGCGAGCGAGCTCCTGGCGGAGGTCCTCGGCGAAAAGGGCGTCCACGCGCGCAGCGCGGTGGGCGTGGCCGTGCTGCCGCTCGATGCGCCGGTCGAGGTCGAGGTTCAGGTGGAGCTGACGGGGGCGTAGGCCTTCGGCGGTTGTGCCGGTCGCGCCGGTCGCGCCGGTCGTCCGGTCGTGCCGGTCGTGCCGGTTTTGCAGCAGCCTGTCCGGGATGCCCGGGCAGGCTGAACATCGCCGGGCGGGGCCGTAAATGGGCCGTCGTCGGTCTTTCGGCAGGGCACAGTGGCCCCATGGCCGAAACCGTTCCAGGCAGAGGGCTCGACGCCCAGGGGTACATCGCGCCCGAAGGGTCCCTCGGGCGGGTCCCGCACGCGTTCCGGTCCGTCGTCGCGGCCGCGCGGGACCGTCTGCTGGACGTGTTCGGGGCACGGCTGCACAGCGCCTACCTCTACGGGTCGATTCCGCGCGGCACCGCGCGCGTGGGGCGCAGCGACCTGGATCTCCTGGTCGCCCTGCGCGAGGAGCCGACCGAGGCGGACCGGGTGGACGCGCGTGTGCTCGACGAAGCGCTGGACAAGGAGTTCGCGCAGATCGACGGCGCGGGGACGCTGCTGAGCAGCCGCGGGCGGCTGCTGAGTGACCTGGAGAGGTACGACGGCGGGTGGTTCGTCGCCTGCCTCTGTACGCCCCTTCTGGGCGAGGACCTCGCCGAGTTCCTGCCGCGCTACCGGCCCGACTCGCTGCTCGCGCGCGAGACGAACGGCGACCTCGGGCTGCTGCTGCCCCGCTGGCGCGCGCGGATCGCCGACGCGGGCGAGAGCGACGAAGCCCGGCGGCCGCTCGTGCGGTTCATGTCCCGGCGTCTGGTGCGGACGGGGTTCACGCTGGTCATGCCCCGGTGGGGCGGGTGGACCAGCGACCTGGGGGAGATGGCGGAGGCCTTCGGGTCCTACTACCCCGCGCGGGCGGAGCAGATGAAGGCGACGGCGGAGCTCGGGTTTGAGCCGACGGGGGACGAGGGTGTTCTTCGGTCGTACGTCGATGATCTCGGGCCGTGGCTGGCGCAGGAGTACGCGCGCGTGCACGGCGTGAAAGCCCCCAGGCCCGACTGAGCGCGGCCAGAAGCGGCCAGGAGCAGCCAGGAGCGCGGCTAGATGAGCCCGTGCTCCTCCAGGTAGTCCATCTGCGCCCGTACCGACAGCTCGGCCGCCGGCCACAGGGAGCGGTCGACGTCCGCGTACACGTGGGCGACGACCTCCGCCGGAGTGCCGTAGCCGTCCTCGACCGCCGTCTCGATCTGGGCGAGGCGGTGGGCGCGGTGGGCGAGGTAGAACTCGACCGCGCCCTGGGCGTCCTCCAGGACCGGCCCGTGGCCCGGGAGGACGGTGTGCACGCCGTCGTCGACCGTGAGGGACCTGAGCCGTCGTAGCGAGTCCAGGTAGTCGCCGAGGCGGCCGTCGGGGTGTGCGACCACCGTCGTGCCGCGGCCCAGGATCGTGTCGCCGGTCAGGACGGCACGGTCGGCCGGGAGGTGGAAGCAGAGGGAGTCGGCGGTGTGCCCGGGCGTCGGTACGACGTGCAGCTCCAGGCCGCCGAGGGTGACCACGTCCCCTGCGCCGAGGCCCTCGTCGCCGAGCCGTAGCGCCGGGTCGAGGGCACGCACGCGTGTGCCGGTCAGTTCGGCGAAGCGGGCGGCGCCCTCGGCGTGGTCCGGGTGGCCGTGGGTGAGCAGGGTCAGGCCGACGCGTTTGCCGGACTTCTCGGCCGTGGCGATGACGTTGCGCAGGTGGCCGTCGTCGAGTGGGCCGGGGTCGATCACGACGGCCAGGTCGGAGTCCGGTTCGGAGAGCAGCCAGGTGTTGGTGCCGTCCAGGGTCATCGCCGAGGCGTTGGGGGCGAGGACGTTGACGGCACGGGCGGTGGCGGGACCGGAGAGGACCTCGCCTCGCGGCTGGCCGGGGAGGGCTGCTGCGTCCGTCATACGTGGGGGCCTTCCAGGGCTGTCGGTACTGCGGGAACCTCGGGCAACGTCATGCGGGGGCTCCGCCGGTCGGGATGTGCTTGGTGAACTCGTCGTGGCCGGGCCAGGCCAGCACGATCTCGCCCTCCTCCAGGCGGGCCTGCGCCAGGACGGCGGTGAGGTCGCGGTCGGGGGCGGCGGACAGGGCCTGGGCGGCGCTGTCGTACGCGGTCAGCTGGCGCAATGTCGCGATGGTCGGCGGCATCATCAGCAGCTCGCCCTTGTCGTACGAGGCGGCGGCGTCCGTGGGGCGGATCCACACCGTACGGTCGGCTTCCGTGGAGGCGTTGCGGGTGCGCTGGCCCTCCGGGAGCGCGGCGACGAAGAACCACGTGTCGTAGCGGCGGGGTTCGAATTCCGGGGTGATCCAGCGGGTCCAGGCGCCGAGGAGGTCGGAGCGGAGAGCCAGGCCGCGGCGGTCGAGGAACTCGGCGAAGGAGACGTCGCGGGCGACGAGGGCGGCGCGGTCGGTTTCCCAGTCGTCGCCTGTGGTGTCGCCGACGACGGAGTCATCCGTGGGGCCGGCGAGCAGAACGCCGGCTTCCTCGTACGTCTCCCGCACGGCGGCGCAGACGATCGCCTGGGCGACGGCCTCCTCGACACCGAGCCGGTCTGCCCACCACGCGCGCGTGGGGCCGGCCCAGCGGATCTGCTGTTCGTCGCGGGGGTCGACGCCGCCGCCGGGGTAGGCGTAGGCGCCGCCGGCGAAGGCCATGGAGCTACGGCGACGCAGCATGTGCACGGCGGGGCCGCCGGTGTCGGTGTCCCTGAGCAGCATGACGGTGGCCGCCCGTTTCGGGGCGACGGGGGTGAGACTGCCTTCCGCGAGCGCGCGGATGCGGTCCGGCCACTCCGGTGGGTACCACTGCCCGTTTGCCATGGGCGGAGGCTATCTCTTGGTGGGCGGATGTTCGAGGGGGTGCCTGGGGGATGCCTGCGGCGGCCCGTTGCTGCCCGGTGGGGGTGCGGGTAGCGCCTCACGGTTGTCTTGTGGGTCGGGGACGCGTCGGGGGGTGTCCGCCCGCAGCGGCCGGCGTCAAGAAACAGCACCCCACTGAGGCACAGCAACCGCCGGACCGAGGACGGACACCCCCCGACGCGTCCCCGACCCACAAGACAACCGTGAGGCGCTACCCGCACCCCCACCGGGCAGCAACGGGCCGCCGCAGGCATCCCCCAGGCACCCCCTCGAACATCCGCCCACCAAGAGATAGCCTCCGCCCATGGCAAACGGGCA
>NZ_RDBN01000021.1:140263-198879 GCF_008042075.1 Streptomyces sp. UW30
GCCCCTGGATGGGGGTCCCCCCTGCTCGAGCGAAGCCGAGAGCTTGGGGGAGGGACGGGTAGGGGCGGCGGGGGCGAGAATCCTCGCGGGAAGCCGAAACGGGGCCCCGCCTCGTCGTGAGGCAGGACCCCGGGGGCGTAAGGGKYGACCTAACGCGAACGCTTGGCCAGACGCTCGACGTCCAGCAAGATCACCGCACGGGCCTCCAGCCGAAGCCACCCACGCTGGGCGAAGTCGGCCAGCGCCTTGTTGACGGTCTCACGCGACGCACCGACCAGCTGGGCCAGCTCCTCCTGCGTGAGGTCGTGGACGACATGGATGCCCTCCTCGGACTGCACGCCGAACCGGCGGGACAGGTCGAGCAGCGCGCGAGCCACACGCCCGGGCACGTCCGAGAAGACCAGGTCGGACATCGCGTCATTGGTACGGCGCAGCCGACGAGCGACGGCGCGCAGCAGCGCGGTGGCCACCTCGGGACGAGCGTTCAGCCAGGGCTGAAGGTCACCGTGGCCCAGACCCAGCAGCTTGACCTCGGTCAGCGCGGTGGCGGTCGCCGTGCGCGGGCCCGGGTCGAAGAGGGACAGCTCGCCGATGAGCTCTCCGGGGCCGACGACGGCGAGCATGTTCTCGCGGCCGTCGGGAGACGTCCGGTGAAGCTTGACCTTGCCCTCGGTGACGACGTAGAGCCGGTCGCCCGGGTCGCCCTCGTGGAACAGGGAGTCGCCACGTGCGAGGGTCACCTCACTCATGGAGGCGCGCAGTTCCGCGGACTGCTCGTCGTCGAGAGCCGCGAAGAGCGGATTGCGCCGCAGAGGGTCGTCCACGAGTTCTCTCCTTGTCGACCTGCTCAGGGGATCGCTCCCCCGCGTACCAGGGGACCGTGCTCCCCATTTTGCCGGACGGTCCAAACAGTGTGATCTGTCACAAGGATGCCGCACAGGTGTCCCGAGGTAAGCGGCAGGGGTCCAATTGGGGGCCGATCTTCAGGGTCCGGGGCGGATGTCAGTGCCGGGCTTTAGGCTGGCCGGGTGTCCAAATCGCCGGTGAGAGCACAGGCCAAGGGGGCTGGGCGGGTGGTTGTACGTCGCGATTCCGCTGTGGGCGAACAGGACCCCGGTGGCGGAAAGAAAACGGCAAAAGCGGCGAAAAAGGCGTCGGGTGAGGTGGCGGCCAGTGGCCGGAAATCGGCGTCGGCGGTGAAGAGGTCGACGGCCGTGAGTAAGCCGACGGCCGTGAGTAAGCCGACGGCTGCGAAGAAGGCGGCGCCCGCGAAGAAGGGAGCGCCCGCGAAGAAGGTGGCTCCTGCGGCAAAGTCCCCTGTCGCGAAAGTGACCACCAAGAAGGCCGTCAGAAAGAAGCCCGCCATCGCCCCCGAGAAGGCCACCGCCGTCGTCAAGGCCGCCTCCCCGGTGAAGACCGTCGCCCCCAAAACGCCTACGGCCGAGTCCCGCACCGCCCTTGTCCGCCGTGCCCGCCGTATCAACCGTGAGCTCGCCGAGGTCTTCCCTTACGCCCACCCCGAGCTGGACTTCGACAACCCCTTCCAGCTGCTGGTCGCCACGGTGCTGTCCGCCCAGACCACCGACCTGCGCGTCAACCAGACGACCCCGGCGCTCTTCGCCAAGTACCCGGCCCCCGAGGATCTGGCCGCCGCCAACCCCGAGGAGGTCGAGGAGATCCTCCGGCCGACCGGGTTCTTCCGGGCCAAGACCAAGTCGGTCATGGGCCTGTCGAAGGCGCTGGTGGAGAACTACGGCGGAGAGGTCCCGGGCCGGCTCGAAGACCTGGTCAAGCTGCCCGGCGTCGGGCGCAAGACGGCCTTCGTCGTGCTCGGCAACGCCTTCGGACGGCCTGGCATCACCGTCGACACCCACTTCCAGCGGCTGGTGCGGCGCTGGCAGTGGACCGAGCAGACGGACCCGGACAAGATCGAGGCCGAGATCGGGGCGCTGTTCCCCAAAGGGGAATGGACCGATCTCTCGCACCACGTGATCTGGCACGGCCGGCGCATCTGCCACGCCCGCAAGCCCGCCTGCGGAGCCTGCCCCATCGCGCCGCTCTGCCCGGCGTTCGGCGAGGGTGAGACGGATCCGGAGAAGGCGAAGAAGCTCCTCAAGTACGAGAAGGGCGGCTTCCCGGGGCAGCGGCTGAAGCCGCCGCAGTCCTATCTGGACGCGGGCGGCAAACCGGCCCCGCCGCTGGGGGCCGGATGACGGGGCGAGCGGGAAGGGCCGGGGCGCCGGCAGGCCGTCGTACGGCCATGGGGGCTCGGTCCGTCCGGCGGCGGGACGGCGGTCGTAGCGACGTCTCGGAACGATCTAGGTGCCCTCACGCGTTGGACTCGGCAGGACGACGGGGGTGGCTATGACGAGGGCGAGCGATACGCAGGACGGGCCGGTGGTGGTCAGCAAGGACGGGCTGCCGGCCTGGCTGGACCCGATGGTGCGGGTGGTGGAGACCGTCGAGCCGCTGCAGCTGAGCCGCTTCCTGCCGCCGGAGAGCGGCGCGGGGCGCCAGTCCGCCGTCCTGATCCTCTTCGGTGAGGGCGAGCAGGGGCCCGAGCTGCTGCTCATGGAGCGGGCGAGCTCGCTGCGCTCCCATGCCGGCCAGCCCTCCTTCCCCGGTGGCGCCCTCGACCCGGAGGACGGCGACCCGCAGGACGACGGGCCGCTGCGGGCCGCGTTGCGCGAGGCCGAGGAGGAGACCGGGCTCGATCCGAGCGGCGTCCAACTGTTCGGCGTCCTGCCGAAGCTGTACATCCCGGTCAGCGGCTTCGTCGTCACACCCGTGCTGGGCTGGTGGCGTGAGCCGACGCCGGTCGACGTCGTCGATCCGAACGAGACGGCCCGCGTGTTCACCGTCCCCGTGGCGGATCTCACGAATCCGGACAACCGCGCCACCACCGTCCACCCCAGTGGCCACAGAGGTCCGGCATTTCTGGTCGAATCGGCGCTCGTGTGGGGGTTCACGGCCGGGATCATCGACCGTCTGCTCCATTTCTCGGGCTGGGAGCTGCCCTGGGACCGGGGCAAGCAGGTCCCGCTCGACTGGCGGTCATGACAGGGTGTCTGCCGTGCTGTGTCTTCCCGGGGGCCGTCGTGTCCGAAAGCCGCTGTGTGGCGGGCCGGGCCCGTGGCCGACCTGTGGTGAGCGAAGAGTGACGAGGCGAGGCTCGAACCGGTGAACGTGCTGGACATCCTGTTGCTGGTCGCCGCCGTCTGGTTCGCGATCGTGGGCTACCGCCAGGGCTTCGTCGTCGGCATCCTGTCGGTGATCGGTTTCCTCGGCGGCGGCCTCGTGGCCGTCTACCTCCTCCCGGTCATCTGGGACGCGCTGACCGACAACGCCGAGGTGAGCACCACCGCCGCCGTCGTCGCGGTCGTCGTCGTGATCGTGTGCGCCTCGGTCGGCCAGGCCCTGACCACCCACCTGGGCAACAAGCTGCGCCGGTACATCACTTGGTCCCCGGCCCGCGCCCTGGACGCGACCGGCGGGGCTCTCGTCAATGTCGTCGCGATGCTGCTGGTGGCCTGGCTGATCGGCTCCGCCCTCGCCGGGACCACCTTGCCGACGCTCGGCAAGGAGGTCCGTAGCTCCAAGGTGCTGCTCGGCGTCTCGCGGGCCTTGCCCAACCAAGCGGACACCTGGTTCGCGGACTTCTCCTCGGTCCTCGCTCAGAACGGCTTCCCGCAGGTCTTCAGCCCGTTCTCGAACGAGCCGATCAACGAGGTCCGGCCGCCCGACCCGGCCCTGGCCAACAGTCCGGTGGCCACCCGCGCCCAGCGATCCATCGTCAAGGTCATGGGCACGGCGACGAGTTGCGGCAAGGTCCTGGAGGGCACCGGCTTCGTCTTCGCCGACCGCCGGGTCATGACCAACGCGCATGTCGTCGGCGGCGTCGACGAACCCACAGTCCAGATAGGCGGCGAGGGCAGACGCTACGACGCGACGGTCGTCCTCTACGACTGGGAGCGCGACATCGCCGTACTCGACGTACCGGACATGGACGCGCCCGCTCTGCGGTTCACGGCCACCGACGCCGAGAGCGGCGACAGCGCGATCATCGCGGGCTTCCCGGAGAACGGCGCGTACGACGTCCGTGCCGCGCGCGTGCGCGGGCGCCTGCCGGCCAACGGCCCGGACATCTACCACCGCGGCACCGTGCGCCGTGACGTCTACTCGCTGTACGCGACGGTGCGTCAGGGCAACTCCGGCGGCCCGCTGCTCACGCCCGAAGGCAAGGTGTACGGCGTGGTCTTCGCCAAGTCGCTCGACGACGCCCAGACCGGCTACGCGCTGACCGCGGACGAGATCCAGGAGGACATCGTCAAGGGCCGTACCGCCAACCAGCAGGTGGACAGCGACAGCTGCGCGCTGTAAGCCCGTGAGCCCGGGTCAGGGGTGTGCCCGGTCGTGGTGAAGGGTGGCGGCGGTCAGCCGCGCGGGTGGCGCAGGCGCACCGAGACCCAGCGGGCCCGGCGGCGCAGAATGCGCGGAATACCCACCCGGAGGTCCGCGCCCGGCATTTGCGGGGCGCTGCCCCGCTGGTGGGAGCTCAGCCCACTGGCCGAGCGGCGATTGCGTGCTGCGTCACTGTAGTCGTGCGTCCAGCCCATACCCCGACGTCTGCCCCTGCCCCAAGGTCGATAACCGCCCCCAGGGCTCCCAATTGGCCTATGCGCCAGGCAATTGGCTGTTCGTAGGACAGGTGTTCAGTTCCGGATACCGGGCGCGTCCGTGCGGTCACCGATCGGGTCCGGGATCCTTGAGCCGGACCCCCGGCAGGGTCCGGCGTGACGTCACTTCAGCGGTCGGGTTCGGGATCCTTGAGCCAGTTGATGAGCTCGGTGGAGAAAGCGACCGGGTCCTCCTCGTGCGGGCTGTGTTTACCCGGGGGACGACCCCCGGACCCCCGGCAGGGTCCGGCGGGACGTCACTTCAGCGGTCGGGCTCGGGATCCTTGAGCCAGTTGATGAGCTCGGTGGAGAAAGCGACCGGGTCCTCCTCGTGCGGGAAGTGCCCGAGACCGTCGAACAGCCGCCAGCGGTACGGTGCTTCGACGTACTCGCCCGAACCGGCCGCGCTGCGGGTGCGCATCACGGGGTCGAGGGAGCCGTGCAGATGGAGCGTCGGCACACGCACCGGCCGCTTCATACGGCGGTTGAACTGGATGCCGTCGGGGCGGGCCAGCGAGCGCACCATCCAGCGGTACGGCTCGATCGAGCAGTGCGCCGTCGACGGGATACAGATCGCGCGGCGGTACGTCTCCACCGCGTCGTCGTCCGGCAGCCGCGGGCCGGACCAGTCCCGGATCAGCCGGCCGACGAGCGCTCCGTCGTCGGCCGTCAGCTGCCGCTCAGGAATCCAGGGCCGCTGAAACCCCCAGATGTAGGAACTGGCACTCGTCTGCTTGACGTCCGAGAGCATCGCCGAGCGCCAGCGCCGCGGGTGCGGCATGGACGCGACCGCGAGCCGGCGCACCAGCTTGGGGCGCATCACCGCCGCCGTCCACGCCAGGTAGCCGCCCAGGTCGTGGCCGACCAGCGCGGCGTCCGGCTCGCCGAGCGAACGGATCACGCCGGTGATGTCGAGGGCGAGGTTGGCCGGGTCGTAGCCGCGCGGCGTGCGGTCGCTGCCGCCGACGCCCCTGAGGTCCATCGCCACCGCCCGGAAACCCGCGTCGGCGAGCGCGACGAGCTGGTGCCGCCAGGTCCACCAGAACTGCGGGAAGCCGTGCAGCAGCAGCACCAGTGGACCGTCGCCCATTTCGGCGATGTGGAAGCGCGCGCCGTTCGCCGCGACGTCCCGGTGCGTCACCTCTTTCCCGCCGAGGACGTCGAGTCGTACGACCGAGGCGGGTTGAGCCGAGGGGGTGGCGGGATCCGTCATGACGACGAGCGTGCCACAGCCTCGATGGCCGCGGGCGCCCGGTCCTCCAGCTCCGGCTGTGCGGCGGGACGCGGGTGCGGCTTGGCCTTCTGCAGGACGCCCGCGGTCTCCTTCATCGAGGCGGCGACCTTCTGCGGGCTCTTGCTCTTCTTGGCCTTCTTCGCGAAGACGACGCCGATCAGTGCGAGGAGACCCGCGACGAGGACGTTCGCCGCGAAGGAGAGCACGAAGCAGATCGCGAGGTTCCAGTCGCTCCAGGTCCGAATGCCGTACGCGAGGGCGAAGTTCAGCATCGGCAGCGAGAACACCAGCACGGCGCCCGCCGCCGTGAACGCGCCGCCGCTTGTCGCGCCGCGCTTGACGTCCTGCTTGAGCTGCGCTTTCGCCAGTGCGATCTCGTCATGCACCAGCGCCGACATCTCGGTCGTGGCCGAGGCGAACAGCTGGCCGATGCTGCGTTCGGCGCCGACCGGGCTGCCGTCGGGTGCGCTCATCGCGGTCTCCCTCGTCGTGTACGGATCCGTCTTCTGCCTGACTGCGTACGGTTCCGTCTTTTGTACCGTCCCGTCAGATCATGCCCGACGGTGGTCCTCCTCGCCTGCCCTGCCCGTCACTTCGGCAAGCGCGTGGCGTGCGGCGATCTTCTCCTCGGCGATCCGGCGGTGCTCGACGGCCTTGCGCTCGTGGATGGCGGCCATGCGCAGGTGGTACTCCGGCTCGTCCTGCTCGTAGATGTCCGGAATGCCGTCCGCGTCCTCGTCGCGCTCCTCGGCCTCGACCATCCTGCGGTACTTGGCGTTACGTATCTTCAGCAGCACCGTCGCCAGGATCGCCGCGATGAGGGACCCGAGCAGTACGGCGGCCTTGATCTCGTCGGTCAGCGTGGCGTCGCCCGCGAAGGCGAGCTCGCCGATGAGCAGCGAGACGGTGAAGCCGATGCCGGCCAGGGTCGCGACGGCGAACACGTCCGCCCACTCCAGGTCGTCGCTGAGCGAGGCCCTGGTGAAACGTGCCGTCAGCCACGTACCGCCGAAGATCCCGATCGTCTTGCCGACCACCAGCCCCAGGACCACGCCCAGCGTCTCCGGCTGGGTGAACACAGCGCCGAGCGCGCCGCCGGAGATCACCACACCGGCGCTGAACAGCGCGAACACCGGGACGGCGAGCCCCGCCGACAGGGGGCGGACGAGGTGCTCGATGTGCTCGCCGGGGGAGTGCTGCTCGTCTTCGTGCCGGGTGCAGCGCAGCATCAGACCCATCGCGACGCCCGCGATGGTGGCGTGGACGCCGCTGTTGTACATCAGCCCCCAGATCACGAGGGCGAGCGGGACGTACACGTACCACCCGCGTACGCCCTTGCGTAGCAGCAGCCAGAAGACGCCCAGCCCGACGACGGCGCCGCCGAGGGCGGCGAAGCTGATCCGGTCGGTGAAGAAGATCGCGATGATGATGATCGCGAACAGGTCGTCGACGACGGCGAGCGTGAGCAGGAACGCGCGCAGAGCGCTCGGCAGCGAGGTGCCGATGACGGCGAGCACGGCGAGCGCGAAGGCGATGTCGGTGGCGGTCGGGACCGCCCAGCCGTCCATCGCGCCGCCGCCGGTGACATTGGTCAGCGTGTAGACGAGCGCGGGCACCGCCATCCCGCACAGCGCGGCGACGACCGGCAGCACGGCCGCCTTCGGGTCCTTGAGATCGCCGGCGACCAGCTCCCGCTTGAGCTCGATCCCGGCGACGAAGAAGAAGATCGCGAGCAGTCCGTCGGCGGCCCAGTGCTCGACGGACAGGTCCAGGCCGAGGGCCGCGGGGCCCAGGTGGAAGTGGCCGACGGTCTCGTAGCTGTCGGCCAGTGCGGGTACGTTCGCCCAGATCAGCGCAGCGATCGCGGCGAGGAGCAGCAGGACACCGCCGACGGTCTCGGTGCGCAGCGCGTCCGCGATGAAGGTCCGCTCGGGGAGCGAGAGCCGTCCGAAGACCTTGCGGACGGGAGCGGGGGTGCGGGGCGCGGTCACAGGGGAGACCTCCGGTCGGTGGGCAGGACGGAGCACTTGCCGACCAGACTTCCCGGCGCACCTGAGGTTGACGTCTTTTTTATTAGCTTACCTAAGGTGGCTTTGTTTACTTTGCCTAAGGGGCGACGGAAGGTGTCCGGTACGTCTCACGTTAGGCAGAAAAGGGCCGCCCGGCGCGTGCTGCGCGGGGCGGCCCTTCAGCGGATTTCCGCGGATTTCCGCAGGCTCAGTCCTCGCTGGGCGCCGCCGGGAGCTTCGCCTGGATGAGGTCCATGACGGTCGAGTCGGTCAGCGTCGTCACATCACCGAGCTGGCGGTTCTCGGCGACGTCGCGCAGCAGTCGGCGCATGATCTTGCCGGAGCGGGTCTTCGGCAGCTCGGCCACCGGCAGGACACGCTTCGGCTTGGCGATCGGGCCGAGGGTGGTGCCGACGTGGTTGCGCAGGTCGTTGACCAGGCCCTCGTCCTCGGCGTTCGCCGTCCCGCGCAGGATGACGAAGGCGACGATCGCCTGCCCGGTCGTCTCGTCGGCGGCGCCCACGACGGCCGCCTCGGCGACGGACGGGTGCGAGACCAGGGCGGACTCGACCTCCGTGGTGGAGATGTTGTGCCCCGACACGAGCATGACGTCGTCCACCCGGCCGAGCAGCCAGATGTCCCCGTCGTCGTCCTTCTTCGCCCCGTCACCGGCGAAGTACTTGCCCTCGAAGCGCGACCAGTACGTGTCGAGGAACCGCTGGTCGTCGCCCCAGATGGTGCGCAGCATCGACGGCCACGGCTCGGTCAGTACCAGGTAGCCGCCACCGCCGTTGGGCACCTCGTTCGCCTCGTCGTCCACGACGGTCGCGGAGATGCCGGGCAGCGGGGTCTGCGCCGAACCGGGCTTGGTCTCGGTGACGCCCGGCAGCGGCGAGATCATCATCGCGCCGGTCTCGGTCTGCCACCAGGTGTCGACGATCGGGGTCCGGTCCGCGCCGATGTGCTTGCGGTACCAGATCCACGCCTCGGGGTTGATCGGCTCACCCACGGAACCCAGCACCCGCAGGCTGCTGAGGTCGAACTTCGCGGGGATGTCGTCGCCCCACTTCATGAACGTACGGATCGCCGTCGGCGCCGTGTACAGGATCGTCACCCCGTACTTCTGCACGATCTCCCAGAAACGGCCCTGGTGCGGGGTGTCCGGGGTGCCCTCGTACATCACCTGCGTCGCGCCGTTCGCCAGCGGCCCGTACACGATGTACGAGTGGCCGGTGACCCAGCCGACGTCGGCGGTGCACCAGTACACGTCCGTCTCCGGCTTGAGGTCGAAGACCGCGTGGTGCGTGTACGCCGCCTGCGTGAGGTAGCCGCCGGAGGTGTGCAGGATGCCCTTCGGCTTACCCGTCGTACCGGACGTGTAGAGGATGAACAGCGGCTGCTCGGCGTTGAAGGCCTCGGGGGTGTGCTCGGCGGACTGCCGCTCGACGATCTCGTGCCACCACACGTCACGGGTGTCGTCCCAGGCGACGTCCTGGCCGGTGCGCCGCACGACGAGCACGTGCTCGACGTTGTCGACCTTGCCGATCGCCTCGTCGACGGCCGGCTTGAGCGCGGACGGCTTGCCGCGCCGGTAGCCGCCGTCGGAGGTGATGACGACCTTGGCGTCCGCGTCCTGGATACGGGTGGCCAGCGCGTCGGCCGAGAACCCGCCGAAGACGACGGAGTGCGCCGCGCCGATCCGGGCGCAGGCCAGCATCGCGACCGCCGTCTCCGGGATCATCGGCATGTAGACGGCGACCCGGTCGCCCTTCTGGACGCCCAGCTCCAGCAGGGCGTTGGCCGCCTTGGAGACCTCGTCCTTGAGCTCGGCGTAGGTGAGGGCGCGGCTGTCGCCGGGCTCGCCCTCGAAGTGGATGGCGACCCGGTCACCGAGCCCGGCCTCCACATGCCGGTCCACGCAGTTGTACGCGACGTTGAGCTCGCCGTCCTTGAACCACTTCGCGAACGGCGGGTTCGACCAGTCCAGCGTCTCGGTCGGCTCCTTGGCCCAGGTCAGCCGGCGGGCCTGCTCGGCCCAGAAGCCGAGCCTGTCAGCCTTGGCCTGTTCATACGCCTCCGCCGTGACGTTGGCGCCTGCGGCCAGGTCGGCGGGGGGTGCGAACCTGCGCTCTTCCTTCAGCAGGTTGGCCAGGCTTTCGTTGCTCACGACATCTCCCTTTCCCAGGGTGTCCGTTGTGTCCCAGGCCACAGCTCATCAGACCCGGGGGTCCGATGACAAGGGTCGCCGGAAAATTGGTTTAGACCTGTCAGTGGGGTGAGGGCCCGAGCAGCTGTCGGCGCTTGGGTCACCCGTTCCCACGGACGCCGGACAGGGGCGGTTCAGGTCTGTAATCCCTGTCACATCCCGGTCGAGCGCAGGCGAAACGCGGGCCCCACGGAAAGCGCGGCCCCGCATCGATCGGGGCCGCGCACGCCTGCCTGCATCAGGCCGACAGATCCGCCACGCCCACGTGATCGAACACCTTGTCCCCGTGTCCCTCGGCGAGCAGATACGCCTGTGCCTCGCCCACGTGGAAGTACATCCCGTGCAACTCCAGCGCTCCCGCCCGCAGGGCCCGGGCCACCGACTCGTGCGCGCGCAGATGCTCCAATTGCTGGACCACGTTGGTCAGGCAGAGCTGTTCGACCGCGTCGGCCGGTGCCCGCGCGGCGAGCCTGGCCCAGGGCCGGCTCTTGTCGGACATCCGCTCCAGACTCGGCCGCCCGTGGCGCAGCCACCGCCTGAGCGGGGTCTGCGAGGCGCCGGGCTCGGAGGTGAGCAGCGTCTGCATGGCCCCGCACCCGGAGTGCCCGCACACCGTGATCGACCGCACCTGGAGCACGTCCACCGCGTACTCGATCGCGGCCGCCACCGAGTCGTCCCCGCTCTCCCGGCCGGGCAGCGGCACGAGGTTGCCCACGTTGCGCACCACGAACAGGTCGCCGGGACCACTGGAGGTGATCATCGATGTGACCACTCGTGAGTCCGCGCAGGTGAGGAACAACTGCGAGGGCTGCTGCCCCTCACGCGCCAGCCGCGCCAGCTCTCCCCGCACCAGGGGTGCGGTGTTGCGCTGGAACGCGCTGATGCCGCGGGCCAGTTGCCGGGCACTGGGGCGGCTGGCATCGGGGCTGGTGCCGGTGCCGGTGACGGTCCCTGTACCTGTACCTGTGCCTCTGTCTTCGCCCACGTCGGCAGGGCTGTCGTGGGGGTGGCCGGGGTGGGTGAGGCCGTCTGTGCCGCCGGCATCGCCGGGCCCGCCGACCGTGTCGCCGGTGTCGCGGGTGCCGCCGTGGGCGTCCGTGTCGGAGGGCGCCGTGGATCCGTCGCTGTCGTCGCTCCCGGTCGCCTGAGCCTCCCCGGGCTGCCCGTCGCGGGACAGGGCGGCCTCCGGGAGCTCGCACTGGTGGTTGCGCCAGGCCGTCCAGGGGTGGCAGCGGCAGTCGGCCGACTCGTCCGCGACGATCCCGGTGGCCTGGAGACCGGCCGGTCCCGTCGGCTCGCCGATGCGGACTCCGGACCTGCGGCCGACCAGCTCGACGGTGCCGCCGTGCACGGTGTGCGTGTTCTGCCAGTCCTGCAATGACTCGTACGCCGCGTGGTCCATGAACGACCCGTCCAACTCCACCACGGCGTGGGCGCCTTGGGGTACGAGATGCAGGGCCCGGCTGAGCCGCGGCACCGCGAGGAACGTCAACTGCCCTCTTACATGTACGTGATGGACTCCTTCCGTCTCGTCATGGGTGATCCGGGTGCGGGTGAGGCGGTGCAGGGCGACGCCGACGGCCATGGCGATGCCCAGGGCCACGCCCTCCAGGACGCCGAAGAGCACGACGCCGAGGGTGGTGACGGCGTACACCAGCACCTCTCGGTGGCGGGTCACCGTGCGGATGTGGTGCAGGGACACCATCTGGATGCCGACGGCCATCACCAGGGCGGCGAGCGAGGCGAGCGGGATGAGCTCCAGGATCGGGACCATCAGCAGCGCGGCGACTACTACGAGAACGCCGTGCAACATCGTGGAGTTCCGGCTGACGGCACCGGCTTGCACATTCGCGGAACTGCGCACGGCCACGCCGGCGATGGGCAGTCCGCCGAGGGCGCCGGAGACGACATTGGCGGCGCCCTGGCCGAGCAGCTCGCGGTCCAGGTGGGAGCGTCCGACACGGGCGGACTGCGCCGGTCGGCCGGCGACCAGCTTGTCCACGGCGACCGCGCCGAGCAGCGACTGCACGCTGCACACCAGAGTGACGGTGAGCACGGCGGCGACAAGGCCGAGCACCGGGCCGTCGGGAAGTGCGGCCAGTGCGTGGCTGCTCCAGGACGGCAGGTCGACCTTGGGCAGGCGCAGGCCGGTGAGCGAGGCGGTCGTGGTGGCGACGGCGACGGCGACGAGCGGGGTCGGCACCTTGCGCAGGAGCCGTCCGGCCCGGCCGGGAATTCTGGGCCAGGTGACCAGCACGGCGAGGGTCAGCACGCTCACCGACAGGGCGGCGGGATGCACACCGGCCAACTGGGCGGGCAGCTCACGCATGTTGTCGAGGACCGAGCTGTGCGGGATGCCGCCGAGGACGATGTGCAGCTGGGCGACGGCGATGGTGACGCCGATGCCGGCAAGCATGCCGTGCACGATGGCGGGGCTGACGGCGAGCGCGGAGCGCGCCACGCGCAGCAGGCCGAGGCCGAGTTGGGCGAGGCCGGCGAGGACCGTGATGGCGCAGGTCGTACGCCATCCGTATCGGTGGATGAGCTCGGCGGTGACCACCGTGAGTCCGGCGGCGGGGCCGCTGACCTGGAGCGGGGAACCACCGAGCCGTCCGGCGACGAGCCCTCCGACGGCGGCGGCGACGAGGCCGGCCTGCAGGGGCGCGCCGGTGGCGAGGGCGATGCCGAGGGACAGGGGGAGTGCGATCAGGAAGACCGCGATCGAGGCCGACAGGTCGGCACCCGCGATGTGCGGGCGGCGGCGCCGGGTCGGAGGCGGGCTGTGTGCTTCGTGGCTGTGCTCTTCTCGACGTGGCTCGTCGGCGCGGGTGGGGACGCAGGCTGACATTTTTCCCGTCTCCTCCGGGGCAGCGCGGTCGCGGATCTGGCGGTCCCCGCTCGAGGCGGGGTCGGGTCGCGGCCGTGTGGTCACGGCATGCAGCGGCGGGATGCATCAACTGTCGGTAAACGGATCGTAATGCAGAGTAAAGGCCCGGAATAGATTTTCCGAGCAAATGGACTAATAAATCCCCCTGAAGAGTGAAGTGGCTAATTAGTCGGCTTGTCGTACTAATTCCTTCTCGGTCCCATGCGACCTTGGCGGCGCTGTCGCCACCCGAGAGAAGGAAGTAGGTGGACCGAACATGGCTGCCACCCGCAGGTTCGCCGCCCCCCGAAAAACCGCCGCGACACACCGAATCGCCACGGGTACCGCCGTCGCCGCGGTCTGCGCCGCGTCGCTCGCCGGATGCACGAGCGGCCGCTCCGCCCCCGCGGCGTCCGGGCCGCAGAAGGCGAAGCCCGCGGCGCCCGCGCCCGGGAGCGCGATCCACCTGATCGGCGACGGGTCCACCGCGTACACCGGCGCGCAGCCGCATCTGCCCAGGCCCGAACGGCTGAAGCCGGGTCAGAAGCCCCCGCAGTTCGTGGTGTTCTCCTGGGACGGCGCCGGCGAGGACAGCCAGAAGCTGTTCTCCCACTTCCGCAAGGTCGCCAAGGCGAACAACGCGACGATGACGTACTTCCTCAGCGGCGTGTACATGCTGCCGGACCACAAGCGCGACCTGTACCGGCCACCGCAGCACTCCCCGGGCCGCTCCGACATCGGCTTCAACGACGAGGAGGGCATCGGCGACACCGTGAGGCAACTGCGCTTCGCGTGGCTGGAGGGCAACGAGATCGGCACGCACTTCAACGGCCACTTCTGCGGCAGCGGTGGTGGGGTCGGCCAGTGGTCGGTGGAGGAGTGGAAGGACGAGATCACTCAGGCGAAACGATTCGTCAAGTCCTGGAAGACCAACACCGGCATGACGAAGACGTCCCCTCTGCCCTTCGACTACGACAAGGAGCTCATCGGAGCCCGCACGCCCTGTCTGGAGGGCCGGAAGAACTTCGTCACGGCGGCCCGGGAGATGGGCTTCCGCTATGACTCCAGCGGCGTCAACAACCAGCTCTGGCCCGTGAAGAGGGAGGGCCTGTGGGACCTGTCGCTGCAGCTCGTGCCGTTCCCCGGGCACTCCTACGAGCAGCTCACCATGGACTACAACTTCATGGTCAACCAGTCCGGCACCACGAGCCAGGGCGACCCCGACAAGCACGAGTTCTGGGGCGACCAGATGCGGGACGGCCTGCTCATGGGCTTCCACCGGGCCTACGACGGCAACCGCGCGCCCCTGATCATCGGCAACCACTTCGAGTCCTGGAACGGCGGCACTTATATGCGCGCTGTCGAGGAGGTCGTCGAGGCCGTCTGCAACAAGCCCGACGTGCGCTGCGTGTCCTTCCGGCAGCTCGTCGACTGGCTCGACGCCCAGGACCCGGCGACCTTGCGGAAGCTGCGCACCCTGGAGGTCGGCGAGGCCCCGAAGCAGGGCTGGGCGTCCTTCCTGTCGGGGCGTCCCGCACCGGCTCCGAAGGGGGTGCCCGGGGCTCCGCCGCTCAAGCAGTAGGCATCAGAGGCGAGTTGCTTCCGGGGGCGGTCACGCTCTCCCCGAGGACGAAGCCGGGGTCGATCTGCGCCGCCAGGTCGGCCCCGGTGCGCTCGTTCCCCCACGACCGGGCGTTCTTCAGGTGGAAGTGCGCCATCTGACGGGTGTAGCGCTCCCAGTCCCGCAGCTCGTACGTCGCGTCGACGGCCGTGCGCAGCCGGCGCAGGGCGAGGTGGCTCGCGTCCTCCAGGAACTCGAACCGGGACGGTCGGCCCTTCTCCATGGAGCGCACCCAGTCCGAGTGCCCGACGGTCACCAGCAGGTCGTCCCCGACCTCGGCGCGGAGGAAGTCGAGATCGTCCTGCCCTTGCACCTTGTTGCCGACGACCTTCAGGACGACTCCGAAGTCGCGGGCGTATTCCTGGTACTGGCGATAGACGGAGACCCCCTTCCGGGTCGGCTCGGCGACGAGGAACGTGATGTCGAAACGGGTGAACATGCCGGAGGCGAAGGAGTCCGAGCCCGCCGTCATGTCGACCACGACGTATTCGTCGGGGCCGTCCACCAGGTGGTTCAGGAACAGCTCCACCGCCCCCGTCTTGGAGTGGTAGCAGGCGACCCCGAGGTCGGATTCGGTGAAGGGGCCGGTGACCATCAAACGGACGGTGCCGCCGTCGAGTTCCACCGGCCGGGCACAGGCGTCGTACACCGGGTTGTGCTCGCACACCCGCAGCAGCCGCGAACCCTCGCCGGGCGGTGTCGTCTTGATCATCGTCTGCGTGGAGGCGATCCGCGGGTTGGTGCCGCGCAGGTAGTCCTTGATGAGCGGCAGCCGCTCGCCCATGGCGGGCAGCGCGGCCGCCTGCGCGTCGGCCAGGCCGAGCGCGGCTCCCAGGTGCTGGTTGATGTCGGCGTCGACGGCCACGACCGGCGCTCCGGCGGCCGCGAGGTGACGGATGAAGAGGGAGGACAGGGTCGTCTTGCCGCTGCCGCCCTTCCCGACGAAAGCAATTTTCATGTTCACGAACAGTAGTCGCGCGATAGCTGTATGTGGCAGGCGTGCGTGGAGAAGGCCACCCGATCGTGGGGTGCGCGCGATCGAAGGGGTCCGCGAATCCCGTCGGGGGGTGGCGGTCGGGTGACGGGTGGGGCGCGTAGTGTCGTACTCATGAGTACGACAGGTGCGAGCGCCGATCCGCTCGCGGCGCTCGGTTCACTGCCCGGGGTGCCCGAGTCCGTGGAGTCCGTGCGCAAGGCGGTGGACCGGGTCTACGGGCACCGCATCATGCGGCGCCGCAGTAACGAGATCACTTCCGAGGCGGCCCTGCGTGGCGCCCGTGGCTCCGCGGCGCTGTCGGGAGCCGACTGGGCTCTCGAAGAGGTGCGCCGGCGTACCGACTTCAGCGGTGACGACGAGGCCCGCGTCGTGGGTGCGGCCCTGCGGCTGACGGCCGAGGCGGGCCAACTGCTGTCCATCTGGCGGCAGTCGCCGCTGCGGGTGCTGGCCCGGCTTCATCTGGTGGCCGCGGCGAGCAATGAGGGCGAGGTCGGGCGCCCGCGCCAGGCGGGCGAGCCGGTCGACGAGCCCCTGATCGAGCTCCCGCTGCCGAGCGCGGCGGAGGTGCACGGCCGTCTGGAGGGACTGGCCGAACTGGTCATCGCCGGCGGTTCGGCGCCCGCCCTGGTGACGGCGGCCGTCGTGCACGGTGAGCTCCTCGCGCTGCGCCCCTTCACCTCCCGCAACGGCCTGGTCGCGCGCACGGCCGAGCGCATCGTCCTGGTCGGCAGCGGCCTCGACCCGAAGTCCGTCTGCCCGGCCGAGGTCGGCCACGCCGAACTGGGCCGCGCGGCCTATGTGGCGGCGCTCGAGGGCTATGTGTCCGGCACTCCCGAGGGCATGGCCGCGTGGATCGCCCACTGTGGCAGGGCGATCGAGCTCGGGGCGCGCGAGTCGACGGCGGTGTGCGAGGCGCTCCAGCGCGGGGCGGCGTAGCGCGGGGCGGCGTAGCCGGGATGGCTTTGCGCGGGTGACGTGGAGCGGGGCGGCATAGCGCGAGGCGGTGTGTCCCGGGGCGGTGTGGCGCACGCGCGCGTGAGGCGTCGTAGCGTTCCAGGATTCACGCGCGGGGCCTGAACAGAGTTGCGGCGGTACGAGATTTCGTACCGCCGCTGGCATGTTCACCGGGTTACCAGGCGTCCTCGATATTTTGCCCATCAGGTCGGGAGCTTTGCCCGTCACCTGGTGCGGCTGGCCCGTAATCGACGGGTCGACGTCGCGTGGGTGCCCAATGTTCATGCTCGGTCCGTGGGGCCAAATGCGTATTTAAGGTGATCCTCTCGGATGTCCTTGGTCTCGCGGGCCGTTGAGTCCTTTGTACTCCAGGTCACAACCAAGCGGAAGGCCTTGCCGCAGTTCTTTACTTTTAGTCTCAAATCACTTGAAACGGGCATCGGTTTGTCGAATGGGGTGCCCGGAACGTGGAAAGTGCAGGTCAGGCAAGCGACGTACGGCGTCGGTTCGCGTACCAGACCAGGCCCGCCGTGGCCGCCGCGGCTCCTATGGCCGCCGCCGCGACCAGGGCTGGACGCGGCGGTACGGAGAAGGAGGGGATCCGCTGCTTGAGCCGGACCGGGCGATGGAAATCGAGAATCGGCCACCCGCGCGCGAGAGCCTCGCGGCGCAGCGCGCGGTCCGGGTTCACGGCATGCGGATACCCGACCGTCTCCAGCATCGGCAGGTCGGTCGCCGAGTCGCTGTAGGCGAAGCAGCGGTCGAGGTCGTAGCCCTCGGATGCGGCGAGCTCCCTGATCGCCTCGGCCTTGGTCGGGCCGTACGCGTAGTACTCCACCTCGCCGGTGAAGCAGCCGTCGTCACCCACGACCATGCGCGTGGCCACCACGCGGTCCGCGCCGAGCAACTCGCCGATCGGCTCGACCACCTCGGCGCCCGAGGTGGACACGATCACCACGTCGCGGCCGGCGATGTGGTGATCCTCGATGAGGGAGGCGGCCTCGTCGTAGATGATCGGGTCGATCAGGTCATGCAGCGTCTCGGCGACGATCTCCTTGACCTGCTGGACGTTCCAGCCGCGCACGAGCGCGGAGAGGTACTCGCGCGTGCGCTCCATCTGGTCATGGTCCATACCGCCCAAGCGGAAGACGAACTGGGCATATGCGGTCCGCAAGGCGGCCCTGCGGTTGAT
Organism: Streptomyces sp. UW30; assembly: GCF_008042075.1. Lineage (GTDB taxonomy): Bacteria > Actinomycetota > Actinomycetes > Streptomycetales > Streptomycetaceae > Streptomyces. The sequence goes on from NZ_RDBN01000021.1 coordinate 158,019, forward strand.
CAGACCGCCTTGGTAGAACGACTTGCTGAAGGTGAGCGTGCTCGACTTCGCAATGACCGTCTTGTCCAGGTCAAAGAAGGCCGCTGTGCGGGGCAAGGAGTGGTTTTCCACGACCCTGAGCATAGGCGCAGCCCATTCGGCGTAAGGTGGGCGCGTGGGTTTGCCTGAGAGGGCTCTCGGGTACACCATGGAAGTCACGGATCGTTCGCGACCGTGCTAACCCGGTCCGACTCCTCCCCCCCCCCGAGTCGGCCGTGGAGACGACCCCCGCTCTCCCCCCCGGCGGGGGTCGTCGCATGTCCGGGTGGGTTTTCCCCTTTCGAACGTGGCCGCGAGGCCGGAACGAGGCGGCTGCGGCCGCCTGTTCGGCATGTTCATGATCCGTGACTGTGTGTAGCTGTCGTGCTGCTCTGCGGGAGTCGCACAGGGGTCGGTGCCGGGTCACCGGTTTGGGTGACGGCGATATTCACAACCACCGAGTTGTCCACAGTTATCGACCAAGATCCACACGATTTCCGGGATCGCTGCACCGTGATTCCAGCGCGTCCGGCTCGGGCCGACTTGATGGCCGGTTCCGGTTAGTCGGGCGTGTTTGGCCGGTTCGTATCGGCCGTTCATATGGAGGCCGCTTGCCGGTTCTTCACACGTTTGGGAATCGCGGGGCCGCAGGGTTGCGCGAGTGATGCAGCGAAGGGGGACGGAAACCGTGACCGCAGCCGTCACACACGATCCACCGCCCGCCGCCTCAGGGCAGCCGGGCAAGCCGTTGATCGTCACGGAAGACGCCGAACTGCTGGACGACCTGCTGCGCCTGTGCGCCGCGGCCGGCGCCACACCCGAGGTCCACCACTCGGTGCCCGAGCCCAGAGGCAGCTGGGAGGCGGCGCCGCTCGTCCTGGTCGGGGACGACGCCGCACGCCGCGTGCAGGGCGCCGGACGCAGGCGCGGGGTGGTGCTCGTGGGCCGCGACCAGGACGATGCCGGGGTCTGGCGCCGGGCCGTCGAGATTGGGGCGGACCACGTCCTCATGCTGCCCGACGGTGAACAGTGGCTGGTCGACCGCATCGCCGACGTCGCCGAGGGCGTCGGCCGACCCGCCCTCACCGTCGGCGTGATCGGCGGCCGAGGCGGCGCCGGAGCGTCCACGCTCGCGTGTGCCCTCGCCGTCACCGCCGCGCGTGAGGGACTGCGCACACTCCTCGTGGACGCCGATCCGCTGGGCGGCGGACTCGACGTCCTGCTCGGTGGCGAGGCGGCAGAGGGGCTGCGCTGGCCCTCGTTCGCCGGCTCACGCGGGCGGCTCGGGAGCGGCGCGCTGGAGGAGTCGCTGCCGAAGCTGCATTCCCTGCGAGTCCTCAGCTGGGACCGTGGCGAATGCGTCGCCGTTCCGCCGCAGGCGGTGCGAGCGGTGCTCGCCGCGGCCCGGCGCCGGGGCGGCACGGTCGTCGTCGACCTGCCCCGCCGCATCGACGACGGCGTCGCCGAGGCTCTCGCCCAACTGGACGTCGGCATCCTCGTCGTCCCCGCCGAACTGCGCGCCATCGCCGCCGCCCGGCAGGTGGCCTCCGCGGTCCGGCTGGTCCTGCGGGACCTACGGGTAGCGGTACGCGGCCCCTACGCGCCCGGACTCGACGACCGCGAGGTGGCCCGACTGCTGGATCTGCCACTGGTAGGTGAGGTGCCGGTCGAGCCGGGGCTGTTGCGACCGCACGAGAGCAAGGAACCGCCGGGGGCGATGGGACGGGGGCCGCTGGCGCGGTTCTGCCGGGAGTTCTGGGAGCGGTCGATGCTCGAAGCGAGGGCGGCATGAGCGCGGCATCGGGGCTCGGCTGGGTGAGCGGGGGCGAGGCCGGGTCGGTGCGGGCGGCGCCTGAGCGGTGGCGGTCGGGCAGGACGGTTGCCGCAGGGGTGCGGGCGGGTTCGACCGCATCAGCGGTGGACGGTTCAGGTGGCGCCGCTGCTCGGTGGCGGCTGTCGCAAGGGGCGGCCAGCGCGGTGAGTGGGGCCATTGCGGTGAATTCGGTGAGTGCGGGCGGTGGGCGGCCGGTCTCGGGCGAACGGGGCGGTCCCTCGGGCGGGAGAGGGGCGCCGGACCGGTCGGCAGCCAGGGCTCCCAGCGCGGTGAGTGGGGCCATTGCGGTGGATTCGGTGAGTGCGGGCGGTGGGTGGCCGGTCTCGGGCGCACGGGGCGGTCCCTCGGGCGGGAGCCGGGCGCCGGACCGGTCGGTAGCCAGGGCGGGCATGCCGTCGGAGCTGCTGGACGGGGTGCGGCAGTGGTTGGCCGAGAGCGGGGCCGAGCCGACGCCCGCGCGCGTGGCGCAGGCTCTGCGGGAGCAGGGCAGGGTGCTGGGGGACGCCGAAGTCCTCGGGGCGGCCGAGCAGTTGCGGTCCGAGCTGGTCGGGAGCGGCCCGCTGGAACCACTGCTCGCCGATCCCTCGGTCACGGACGTGCTGGTGTCGGCACCGGATCGGGTCTGGGTGGACCGAGGCGGCGGCCTGGAGCTGACGTCCGTGTCCTTCCCGGACGCGGCTGCCGTACGACGTCTCGCGCAACGCCTGGCCGCGGTGGCCGGGCGGCGACTGGACGACGCACGGCCCTGGGTGGACGCCCGGCTGCCCGACGGGACCCGGCTGCACGCGGTGCTGCCGCCCGTCGCCATCGGCTGCGCGTGCCTGTCGCTGCGAGTGGTACGGCCGCGGGCGTTCACGCTCGAAGAACTGGTCGCGGCGGGGACGGTGCCGCCGGGCGGGGACCGGGTGCTGCGCGCACTGGTCGAGGCACGGTTGTCGTTCCTCATCAGCGGCGGCACCGGCACCGGCAAGACCACGCTGTTGAGCGCGTTGCTCGGACTGGTCGGCGCCGGTGAACGGATCGTGCTCGCCGAGGACTCCGCGGAGCTCAGGCCGGAGCATCCCCATGTCGTACGGCTGGAGAGCCGACCCGCCAACCAGGAGGGCGCCGGGCTCGTCACCCTCGAGGACCTGGTGCGGCAGGCGCTGCGAATGCGGCCGGACCGGCTGGTCGTGGGCGAGGTGCGCGGCCCTGAAGTCGTCCATCTGCTGGCCGCGTTGAACACCGGTCACGAAGGAGGCTGCGGGACCGTCCACGCGAATGCGGCGGCCGATGTGCCGGCCCGGTTGGAGGCGCTCGGCACGGCGGCCGGGCTCGACCGCGCCGCGCTGCACAGCCAGTTGGCGGCAGCTCTGTCGGTCGTCATCCATCTCGTACGCGACCGGACCGGGCGTCGGCGGATCGCCGAGGTGCATGTGCTGGAGCGGGACCCGTCGGGGTTGGTGCGGACGGTGCCGGCGCTGCGGTGGGGCGCGGAGACGTTCGCGTATGAGCGGGGGTGGGAGCGGCTGCGGGGGTTGCTTCGGGGTGAGGGCGATGGAGGGCGCCGTGTTCATGAGGGGTTCGGTGATTTGAGTGGGTGAGATGTCCGCGGGCGCGGCTGTGCTGTGCCTTGGCATGGCGGTCTGGTTGCTGGGTGGGCCGAACTCCGGAGTGCGGCGAGCGCAGTTGCTGCTGGCCGGGGGTGGGGCCGTTGGGGCCGGACCGCCCGACTGGCGGCAGTTGGCAGGGCAGCTGCGGCGACTGCGGGGGCGGATGAGGGCCGAGTGGTGGGCACCTGCTGTCGGGCTGGTGCTGGCGCTCCTGGGGTCGTCGGTGCTGCCGGTCGTCGCGGGGGCGGCCGGGGTGCCCTTGCTGCGGCGGGTCCGGTTGACCCGGGAGGCGCGAAGGGCGCGGGAGCGTCAAGGGAACGCGGTGATCGCGCTGTGCGCGACGCTCGCCGGAGAGGTACGGGCCGGGCGGCAGCCGGGTGAGGCGCTGCAGCGGGCGGTACGGGATGCCGGTGGGCTCGGTGAGACGCAGTCCGCGGTGTTGGCGGCGGCGAAGTTCGGCGGGGATGTGCCGGGTGCTCTGGCCTCCGCGGCACGGCAACCGGGCGCCGAGGGCCTGTTGGGCCTGGCGGCGTGCTGGCGAGTGGCCGTGGACCAGGGCGCGGGGCTCGCGGCCGGGCTCGACCGGCTGGAAGGGGCGCTGCGGGCCGAGCGGGACCAACGTGCCGATCTGCGCGCTCAGTTGGCAGGCGCCCGATCGACGGTGCTGATGCTCGCCGGGCTGCCGGTCCTGGGACTCATGCTCGGGGCCGCCATGGGAGCCGACCCGCTGCGTGTGCTGCTGCACACCGGGGCGGGGCTCGGGTGCCTGGTCGTCGGCGGAGTGCTTGAGGGGCTGGGGATGTGGTGGGCGACGCGGATCGTGCGGGGAGCGGAGGCGGCGTGAGAGGCCGATTCGATGGTCGCCGGAAGAGGGAGGTGGCGGTGTGAACGTGGAGGTTGTCCACAGGCTGGGGACGGCGATGGGGGCGGTGCTGGCCGTCGGGTGGCTGTGGCGCTGGTCGGCGGAGGTCCGGCGCGAACGGAGGGTTCGGCGACGGCTGGGGTCGTTGGTGACGGCGGCCGACCGGACGGCTGGCGGAGCGACCGGCGCGACGCCGACGGGCAGACGGTACGACGTCCGGCAGGGCGTACGGCGATGGCTGCCGCTGGCAGCGGTTGTGGGCGCAGGTTGGGCGCTGGTCGGCGGGCTCGCCGGTCTGGGCGTGGGGCTGGTCGTCGCGGGCGGGCTGTGGCTGTGGCGGCGTCGGCAAAGAGCCCTTGAGGGCGCCGCGGCGCAGGTCGACGCCGGTGAGGTCGCACGTCGGCTTCCGCTCGCCGCCGATCTCCTCGCTGCCTGCATCGCGGCCGGAGCCGGCCCGGTGATCGCGGCTCAGGCCGTGGGCGAGGCGCTGGGCGGTCCCGTCGGGGAAGGGCTGGCGCGCGGTGCCGCGGAGGTGCGGCTGGGTGGTGAACCGGGTGAGGCGTGGCAGCGGTTGGCCTCGATGCCCGGGGCAGGGCCGCTGGCGCGGTTGCTGGAACGGGCCGATGTGACGGGGCTCCCGGCGGCCGGACCGGTCGCGCGGCTCGCCGCGGAGGCCCGCGCCGAGTGGACGCGCTCCGCGACGGAACGGGCCCGGCGGGCGGCCGTCATGGTCAGCGCGCCGGTGGGCCTGTGCTTCCTGCCCGCGTTCATCGCGGTGGGCGTGGCGCCGGTGGTGATCGGGCTTGCGGGCGGGGTGTTGGGAGGGGGTGGTGGATGACGAGGTGCGGGCCGAGACGGTCGCAGGCTGACCGTCTCACCTGCAGGTCGCAGGTCGCAGGTCGACGGTCGAGGGTTCTGCAACATGCGGGCCCGGCTGCGGGCGCTCGCGGGCGTGCGACAGCGGAAGTTCAACGATGTGTTTCAACGGTTTGTTCAATGGTTTGTTCAACGGGACTGAACCTTACGGGGGTTGAGATGTGCAAGGCGGTATGGGCACGGATGCGCGCGCTGGCGTTCAGGGTGCGGGCGGCGCGGGGTGATGCCGGGATGGTCACCTCCGAGTACGCGATGGGGATCGTGGCGGCGGTGGCGTTCGCCGTGGTGCTCTACAAGGTCGTGACGAGCGGGCAGGTCAGCGAGGAATTGCAGGCCATCGTGAAGCAGGCGCTCGATGCGCGGATGTGAGGCGGAGGGCGAGCGGGGGCCGGACCGGGGAACCGCCCGTAGGGCAGGCTGGGGCTCGGATGGTGGCTTCGTCACCGCGGAGTCGGCTGTCGTGCTTCCTGTTCTGGTCATGTTCGCGATGGCGCTGGTGTGGGGCCTGCTGGTGATGGCGGCGCAGATCCAGTGCGTGGACGCGGCCCGGACCGGTGCCCGCGCGGCAGCCCGGCAGGATCCCACCGACGCGGTCATCGAGGTGACCCGTGAGGCGGCGCCCCGCGGCGCGACGGTCACGGTCGGCCGGGAAGGTGACGAGGTCCGCGTGGTCGTCGTGGCCAAGCCGCCGGTGCTGACCGGACTCCCCTTCGAGGTACGGGAGGAGGCCGTCGCGGCGGCGGAGGAGACGGTGGGAGCGGGGACATGAGAGGAGGTTCCGCAACGGGCCGAAGGGCTGGTGCCGGGCGCCGTAACGGACGGGCCGCGGCCGGCGGTCCGCGCACCGCCCGGAAGGCTGCCGTCGGTCTGCGTTCCGATCGGGGTTCCGCGACCGTGTGGAGCCTTGGCGCCATCGCCGTGCTCTGTGTGGTCTTCGGCGTCGTACTCGCTCTGGGCCACGCGGTCGCGACCCGGCACCGTGCGGCCGGCGGTGCCGATCTCGCGGCGCTCGCGGCGGCCGACCACTGGGCGGAGGGTGGCACGGAGGCCTGTGCACGGGCCGAACGGGTCGCCGCCGCTCAGGGCGTGCGGCTGGTGCGATGCGTAGTGGTCGGCGAGGTCTCGGACGTGACGGCGGCCTCGGGCCGGGGCCCCTTCGCGGCGGAGGTCAGGGCGAGGGCGGGGCCTGCGGAGCCGAGGGTGCCTCTGCCGCCTCCGGGGCCTGCGCCGCCGACGGCGCCTGCGGGGCAGACCCCGACGACGGGACATCCGCCGCCCGGCCCTGCGCTGACGGACCGGCCGACACCGGATCCTTGACCGGTCCCGCAGCCACCGTCACCCCGCCCGGCGTCGGCGCGGACCCCCCGTCCTGGACCGACCCGGGAACCCCGCTCCCGTCCGCGCCCTCTCCCGACTCCTCCTCCGGCGCCCCACGCAGCAACACCGTCAGCAACCGCACGGCGCCCCTCTTGTGCAGCGGATCGTTCCCGTTGCCGCACTTGGGGGACTGGATGCAGGACGGGCAGCCGGCGTCGCACTCGCAGGAGGCGATGGCCTGGCGGGTGGCGGTGAGCCAGGAGCGAGCCGTGTGGAAGGCGCGCTCGGCGAAGCCCGCGCCGCCGGGGTGGCCGTCGTAGACGAAGACCGTGGGGAGCAGGGTGTCGGGGTGGAGCGGGATCGATACACCGCCGATGTCCCAGCGGTCGCAGGTCGCGAAGAGGGGCAGCAGGCCGATCGAGGCGTGCTCGGCGGCGTGCAGGGCGCCGCCGAGGATCTCCGGGTTGATCCGGGCCTCGTCCAGCTGGTCCTCGGTGACCGTCCACCACACCGCGCGCGTGCGCAGCGTACGAGGAGGGAGGTCGAGCTTCGTCTCGCCCAGGACTTCGCCGGTGATCAGCCGGCGCCGCAGGAAGGAGACCACCTGGTTGGTGACCTCGACGGAGCCGTAGCACAGGCGGCCGTCGCCCCACGGGACCTCGACGTCCGTCTCCAGGACGGAGATCGCCGTCGTGTCGCGGGCGACCGTCGAGTACGACGGGGCGGCCTCCTCGACCAGGGCGACCGAGTCCTCCAGGTCGAGGGAGCGCACCAGGTACGTACGGCCCTGGTGCAGATGGACCGCGCCCTCGTGGACCGTGGAATGCGCTGCGCCCGCGTCGACCGTGCCGAGCAGCCGGCCCGTCCCGGCCTCGACCACCTGGACCGGACGGCCGCCCTCGCCGCGGATGTCGGTGAGGTCGGCGGCCCGTTCTCGGCGCGTCCAGTGCCAGGCCTTCGTGCGGCGGCGCAGCAGCTTCGCGGCCTCCAGCTGCGCCAGCAGGCCCTCGGTCTCGGGGCCGAACAGCTCCAGGTCCTCGTCCGTCAGCGGGATCTCCGCGGCCGCCGCGCACAGATGCGGCGCCAGGACGTACGGGTTGTCGGGGTCGAGGACCGTCGATTCCACCGGACGGTCGAACAGGGCCTCGGGATGGTGGACGAGGTAGGTGTCCAGCGGATCGTCGCGGGCGACGAGGACCGCGAGGGCGCCCTGTCCGGAGCGGCCGGCCCGGCCCGCCTGCTGCCACAGGGAGGCGCGCGTGCCCGGGTAGCCGGCGATGAGTACGGCGTCCAGGCCGGAGACGTCGATGCCGAGTTCCAGCGCGGTGGTGGCGGAGAGGCCGAGGAGTTCGCCGGAGTGGAGGGCCTGCTCCAGGGCGCGGCGTTCCTCGGGGAGGTAGCCGCCGCGATATGCCGCGACACGCCGGGCCAGGGAGCGGTCGACCTCGGCGAGGCGCTCCTGGGCGATGACCGAGATCAGCTCCGCGCCGCGCCGGGACCGCACGAAGGCGACCGACCGCACGCCCTGCACGGCCAGGTCCGTCAGGAGGTCCGCCGTCTCGGCAGTGGCGGTACGCCGGACGGGTGCGCCCTTCTCGCCCTGCATCTCGGTGAGCGGGGGCTCCCAGAGGGCGAAGACCAGTTCGCCGCGTGGGGAGGCGTCGTCGGCGATCTCCAGCACCGGGAGGCCGGTCAGGCGGCCGGCGGCCACCGAGGGCTCGGCGGCCGTCGCAGAGGCCAGCAGGAAGACGGGAGAGGCGCCGTAGCGGGCGCACAGACGGCGCAGTCGGCGCAGCACCTGGGCGACGTGGGAGCCGAAGACGCCGCGGTAGGTGTGGCACTCGTCGATGACGACGTACTTCAGCGCCTTGAGGAAGGAGGACCAGCGGGGGTGGGACGGGAGTATGCCGCGGTGCAGCATGTCGGGGTTGGTCAGGACGTAGTTGGCGTACTGGCGGATCCACTCGCGTTCCTCGAACGGAGTATCGCCGTCGTACACGGCCGGACGTACGGAATTGCCCAGCGGATGTGAAAGTTCCTTCACCGAACGGCACTGGTCCGCCGCAAGGGCTTTGGTCGGGGCCAGGTAGAGGGCGGTGGCGCCGCGGCCGTTCGGGGCCTCGGAGCCGTCCAGAAGGGTCGACAGAACCGGCACGAGGTAGGCCAGGGACTTCCCGGAGGCCGTGCCCGTGGCGACGACCACGGACGCGCCGTCCAGGGCGTGCTCGGCGGCGCGTGCCTGGTGGGCCCAGGGATGTTCGATTCCGGCCGTCTGTACTGCGGCGATGACCTCCGCGCGGATCCGGTCGGGCCAGACTGCATGGCGACCCTCCCGCGGGGGCACATGCTCCGTATGAGTGATGCGCGAAGCCCGGCTCGGCCCCGAGGCGAGTCGGCCCAGCACCGCGCCCGGGTCCACCCGGGAAACGGTGCCCGTCGGGGATCGATCGGATCGGTGATTCTTGGCCATCGGCACCGAGTGTGTCACTGGCGTGACGGACAATGGGACCAAGGCGTCGTGCACGCCTGCCGGTAAGTGATTGAATGCCATCGCGGCTGGCGAACCGACCTTGGGGTTGCAAGCCGAGGTGTCCCGAGGGGCGACCGCTCGATAGCAAGGTGCTGGAGGATCCGTGGACCTGTCCCTGTCGACCCGTACCGTCGGCGATCGTACGGTCGTCGAGGTCGGTGGCGAAATCGACGTATATACCGCGCCCAAGTTGCGCGAGCAGCTGGTCGAGCTGGTGAACGATGGGAGTTTCCACCTCGTCGTAGACATGGAGGGCGTGGACTTCCTCGACTCCACCGGGCTCGGCGTGCTGGTCGGCGGCCTGAAGCGGGTGCGTGCCCATGAGGGCTCACTGCGCCTGGTGTGCAACCAGGAGCGCATTCTCAAGATCTTCCGCATCACCGGCCTCACCAAGGTGTTCCCGATCCACACCTCGGTCGAGGAAGCGGTAGCGGCGACCGACTGATCACCGGCCCGGGCTCGCCGTACGCCGGCGTGCCCGGGGCTGCAGAAGGTGAAAGCGAAGGGGGACTGGGCTTTCGGCGGCCCGGTCCCCCCGACAGCACGCCCGAAGTTCTGAGGGGGATGCATGGCCACCGTTGAACTCCGCTTCAGCGCGCTGCCCGAGCACGTCAGGACCGCCCGGTTGGTGGCGGCGGCGGTGGCGCGCAGGGCCGGAGTGGACGAGGCCGTCCTGGACGAGGTCAGACTCGCCGTGGGCGAGGCCTGCACCCGGGCCGTCGGGCTGCACCAGAGCGTCGGCATCACCTCGCCGGTGAAGGTGTCGCTGATCGAGGAGGAGAAGCAGTTCTCCATCGAGGTCGGCGACGAGGCACCGCGCTCCGTTCCCGGCGAGCGGTCATCCGGCGCCGCGGGCGACGACGGTGAGGTGGACGCCGAGGAGGACGAGATGGGCCTCGCGGTCATCAGCGGCCTCGTCGACGACGTGGAGGTCTCCGCCGGGGAGCATGGAGGCCTGATCCGTATGACCTGGCCGACGACACCGCCGGCCGCGGTACTTCCCTGAACAGCTTCACCCACCCGTCTCATCACGAAGGGGCCCTGCTCAGCAGGGCCCCTTCGTGTTTTTTCCTCCGACGCCGGGGAATTCGTGAAGGAATTCACGATCGATCCTCCGATAATTGATCAAGCTCTTCATAATTTGATCAAGCATCAAAGTGGACGTCAATGGTTTTAGGGCATTAGCGCTTTCGGGTTAAGTGGCTTGATGTCGATCATTTGCTGAACGGCATGTGAAGGCCGATTCCGCTTACCGCCATCTGTTTTGATCAGGTTCCGGTACCTAGAATCCGTCCACATCTTGAGCTCAGCCCAAGCGTCAAGGAGGACGAATGGCGGGGCTTTCTACCCCTCATCAGCTGGACCATCCCACTACCCTCGCAGCTGCAGTGCTGACAGACGACAACCGGATCATCATCACGATCATCGGTGTCGTCGCACTGGCAGCGCTCGTGGTCGCCGGCGTCCTGGTGCGCCAGGTGCTCGCGGCGGGCGAGGGCACCGACAGCATGAAGAAGATCGCGACGGCCATCCAGGAAGGCGCGAACGCCTATCTGGCCCGGCAGTTGCGCACGCTCGGCGTATTCGCCGTAGTCGTGTTCTTCCTGCTCATGCTGCTGCCCGCGGACGACTGGAATCAGCGCATCGGCCGATCGGTGTTCTTCTTGATCGGCGCCGCGTTCTCGGCGGCCACCGGCTATATCGGCATGTGGCTCGCCGTGCGCAGCAATGTGCGGGTCGCCGCGGCGGCACGGGAAGCGACCCCGGCGGCGGGCGAACCGGAAAAGGATCTCACCGCCGTCTCGCACAAAGCCATGAAGATCGCTTTCCGCACGGGCGGCGTCGTCGGCATGTTCACAGTGGGGCTCGGTCTGCTCGGCGCCTCCTGTGTGGTGCTGGTGTACGCGGCCGACGCGCCGAAGGTGCTCGAAGGATTCGGACTGGGTGCCGCACTGATCGCGATGTTCATGCGTGTCGGCGGCGGCATCTTCACCAAGGCCGCCGACGTCGGCGCCGACCTGGTCGGCAAGGTCGAGCAGGGCATTCCGGAGGACGATCCGCGCAATGCCGCGACCATCGCCGACAACGTGGGCGACAACGTCGGCGACTGCGCGGGCATGGCGGCCGACCTGTTCGAGTCGTACGCGGTGACCCTGGTCGCCGCCCTGATCCTCGGCTCGGCGGCCTTCGGTGACGCCGGGCTCGCCTTCCCGCTGATCGTGCCCGCGATCGGCGTGATCACCGCGATGATCGGCATCTTCGCCGTGGCTCCGCGCCGCTCCGACCGCAGCGGCATGACCGCGATCAACCGTGGCTTCTTCATCTCCGCGGTGATCTCGATCGTGCTGGTCGCGATCGCCGTGTTCGCGTACCTGCCGTCGTCGTACGCCGACCTCGACGGCATCGGCGACGCGGCCATCGCGGCCAAGGACGGCGACCCGCGGATCTTCGCGCTCGTCGCCGTGGCGATCGGCATTGTGCTGGCCGCCGTCATCCAGCAGTTGACCGGCTACTTCACCGAGACCAACCGCCGCCCGGTCCAGGACATCGGCAAGACCTCGCTCACGGGGCCCGCCACCGTCGTCCTGGCCGGTATCTCGATCGGTCTCGAATCGGCCGTCTACACCGCCCTGCTGATCGGCCTCGGTGTCTACGGGGCCTTCCTGCTCGGCGGCACGTCGATCATGCTGGCGCTGTTCGCGGTGGCGCTGGCCGGCACCGGCCTGCTCACCACGGTCGGCGTGATCGTCGCCATGGACACCTTCGGTCCGGTCTCCGACAACGCGCAGGGCATCGCCGAGATGTCCGGCGACGTCGAGGGCGCCGGCGCCCAGGTGCTCACCAACCTGGACGCGGTCGGCAACACGACCAAGGCCATCACCAAGGGCATCGCCATCGCCACCGCCGTCCTGGCGGCGGCGGCGCTCTTCGGGTCGTACCGCGACGCCATCACCACAGGCGCACGGGACGTGGGCGAGAAACTCAGCGGCGAAGGCGCGCCGATGAACCTGATGATGGACATCTCGCAGCCCAACAACCTCGTCGGTCTCATCGCGGGCGCGGCGGTCGTCTTCCTCTTCTCGGGTCTCGCCATCAACGCGGTGTCCCGGTCGGCGGGAGCCGTGGTGTACGAGGTGCGGCGGCAGTTCCGTGAGCGTCCCGGGATCATGGACTACACGGAGAAGCCGGAGTACGGCAAGGTCGTCGACATCTGCACCCGGGACGCCCTGCGCGAGCTCACCACGCCCGGTCTGCTCGCCGTGATGGCGCCCATCTTCATCGGGTTCACGCTCGGCGTCGGCGCCCTCGGCGCGTTTCTCGCGGGTGCGATCGGTACCGGCACCTTGATGGCGGTGTTCCTCGCCAATTCCGGCGGCGCCTGGGACAACGCCAAGAAGCTCGTCGAGGACGGCCACCACGGCGGCAAGGGCAGTGAGGCCCACGCCGCGACGGTGATCGGCGACACGGTCGGCGACCCCTTCAAGGACACCGCCGGTCCCGCGATCAACCCGCTGCTGAAGGTGATGAACCTGGTCGCGCTGCTCATCGCGCCCGCGGTCATCCAGTTCAGCTTCGGCGAGGACAAGAACGTCGGAGTGCGGGTTCTGATCTCCGTCGTCTCGGCCCTCGTGATCGCCGGCGCGGTCTACGTCTCCAAGCGGCGCGGGATCGCCGTGGGTGACGAAGACAACGCCGAGAGGTTGGCCAAGCCGGCCGACCCCGCGGTGGTCTCGTAGGCGGTCTTACGACGGTCCTGCTCAAGAGGCGGGCGGGCGGCGCGCATTGACGTGCCGCCCGCCCGCCTCGTGCTGGTTCACGCCCTTGCCGTGACCCTTCTCTCCCATGGTGCAAAAGGTATGAAAAGCCTACGGATGGCGTATGGGGCACGGTGTCGTCCCCGATCCGACGTGTAGGGTCCCGTGGCCGATAGCCATGGAAGGGACCAAACCGGTGAACAAGAAGCTCGCGGCCGTAATGTCCGGCGGTGCGGTACTGGTACTGGCGCTGACGGGATGCACGAGCGAAGAGGGCAACAAGGAGCTCGACGCCTGGGCCAAGAAGGTCTGTGACTCGGTGCCGGCGCAGAACGCGAAGATCTCGGCGGCCTACGTCGCGATCACCAAGGCGGCCAAGGACACGACCAGCACGCCCAAGGATCTCCAGGCGGCCGACTCCAAGGCCTTCCAGGACCTCGCCGACGGCTACAAGGAGCGCGCGACGCTCATCAGCTCCGCCGGGGCGCCTCCGGGGGTCGAGGGCGGCGCGAAGGCCCAGAAGGACGTCGTCACGAAGCTCACCGCCCTCTCCGCGGCCTACGCGGACCTGAAGAAGCGGGTCGACGGGCTGGACACGAAGAACCAGGCGAAGTTCGCGTCCGGCCTGAAGGACGTGTCGGCCGAGATGAAGCAGGTGGAGACCCAGCGCAAGAGCGCCGTGACGGCGTTGAAGAAGCTGGAGTCCGGCGACACCAAGAAGGCGCTGACCTCGCAGGAGGGCTGCAAGCAGGCCGCCGCGGCGTCCGGGGCGGCCGGGGCCACCGACAGCTGAGCCGAAGTGGCCACCCCTGGCTGGGCCGAACCGGCCTCCGGTGGCCGTGCCGACTCGGGGGGCGGGCGCGGGTCACAATGAGGGCGTGAGTGACTCCACGCTGCCCTCCCTGCCCACCTCCGACCGCCCCGATGTCGCCGTACGGCTGCGGGAGGCCCTGCTCAGGGCCTCCTTCACCGCCGACGGACTGCTTGAACTGCTCGGCGCGCCCGCGTACGCGGCGCTCGCCAGGAGCGAGACCGTGCCCGCGCTCCGGGCGACCCGCGCAGACGCGCCGCTCGAAGCGCTCGTACGGCTGTTCCTGTTGCAGCAGCCCGTTCCGCACGCGCGCGTGGCGGACGTGTTGCCTGTCGACGCGTGCCTGGAGAGCGGTTGGCTGGTCCGGGTCGGCGGCGAATCCGACGACGTCTGCGCGACCGTGGACGTACGGCCGTACGGCGGGCCCGGGGGCGAGGACTGGTTCATCGTGTCCGACCTGGGCTGCGCGGTCGGCGGTGCGGGCGGCAGTGGCAGCGACGGCCGTCAGGCGGACGAGGCTGTCGTCCTCGGCGTCGGCGGCGCCTCCACGACCCTCGCCGGCATCACCGTCCGCACGCCCGTCGCCTCCGCCCTCGACCTCGGCACCGGATCCGGCATCCAGGCGCTGCACGCCGCGCAGCACGCCACGCGCGTGACGGCGACCGACCTCAACCCGCGCGCGCTGCACATCTGCGCGCTCACGCTGGCCCTGTCCGGCGCGCCGGCCGCGGACCTGCGGGAGGGCTCCCTGTTCGAGCCGCTCAAGAACGGCGAGACCTACGACCTGATCGTGTCCAACCCGCCCTTCGTGATCTCGCCGGGCGCGCGGCTGACGTACCGCGACGGCGGGATGGGCGGGGACGATCTGTGCCGGTCGATCGTTCAGGGAGCGGGAGAGCGGCTGAACGAGGGCGGGTTCGCGCAGTTCCTCGCCAACTGGCAGCACGTGGAGGGGGAGGACTGGCAGGACAGGCTCAGGTCATGGGTGCCGCGCGGGTGCGACGCGTGGATCGTGCAGCGCGAGGTGCAGGACGTCACGCAGTACGCCGAGCTGTGGCTCAGGGATGCCGGTGACCACCGGGGTGACGTGGCCGAGTACCAGGCGCGGTACGACGCCTGGCTGGACGAGTTCGAGGCGCGCAAGGTCAAGGGCGTGGGCTTCGGGTGGATCACCCTGCGCAAGGCGTCGGCCGCCGTGCCCTCGATCACGGTGGAGGAGTGGCCGCACCCGGTCGAGCAGCCGCTCGGCGACACGGTCCGGGCGCACTTCGACCGGCTCGACTACCTGCGCGCCCGCGACGACGCGGCCCTGCTGGAGGACCACTTCAGGCTCGTCGCCGAAGTCGTGCAGGAGCAGGTCGGGCTGCCCGGCGCCGAGGACCCGGAGCACGTGGTGCTGCGCCAGCACCGCGGCATGCGCCGGGCCACCCAGGTGGACACGGTCGGCGCGGGCTTCGCCGGCGTGTGCGACGGCACGCTGAGCGCGGGCCGCATCCTGGACGCGATCGCCCAACTGATGGGCGAGGACCCGGTGTTGCTGCGCGACCGGACGCCCGCGCAGATCCGGCTGCTGGTGGAGCAGGGGTTCCTCGAACCGGCGCGGTGACCCCGCCCGGGGTTCGCCCCTGCCGCGTCACGCCTGAGATGGATTGGCACCCCTGATGCCCAAGTGTCCGGTCTGCCAGGATTGATCCCGAAAAGGTCTCCTGTCGGTGGTGGATGCGAAGCTACCTTCGAGAGACGGACTCGACGCGCCCTCGGGGGAGACGCGCTGCCTCGGGTCTCGGGGGGAGGCGTGATGGCGGGGGAGACGCCGGATCACGGCGAAGGCAGGCTCATCAACGGGCGGTACCGGCTGGTGCGGACGCTCGGCGCGGGCGGGATGGGCCGCGTCTGGCTCGCCTACGACGAGGAGTTGGCCTGCGAAGTCGCGATGAAGGAGATCGCGCTTGCGGACGTGCCGATGGACGCGAGTGAGACGGGGCACCGCGTCGCGCGGGCCCGTAGTGAGGCCCGGCACGCGGCGCGGCTGCGAGGACATCCGCATGTGGCGACGGTGCATGACGTGGTGGTGCACGAGGAGCTGCCGTGGATCGTCATGGAGCACGTGCCGGACGCGGTGGATCTCCAGGCGGTCGTACGGAGTTCGGGGCCGCTGACGCCCGTTCAGGTGGCCCGCATCGGGCTCGCCGTGCTCGACGCGCTGACCGCCGGGCACCGGATCGGCATCCTGCACAGGGATGTGAAACCGGCCAACATCCTTCTGGCGCCGGACGCTTCGGGCGACCCCTACGCGCGCGTGCTGCTCACCGACTACGGCATCGCCCTCCAGCCCGAGTCCCGCGAGCCCCGGCTCACGGCCACGGCGGGCATCCTCGGCACGCCGGGCTACCTCGCCCCGGAGCGTGCGCGTGGCGAGCCGCCCACTCCGGCCGCCGACCTGTTCTCCCTCGGCGCCACGCTCTACGCCGCCGTGGAGGGCCGCGGCCCCTTCGACCGCCACGGCGACTACGCCACCCTGACGGCCCTCCTCGGCGAGGACCCGACCCCACCGGTCCGTGCCGGTGAACTGGCGTCGGTGCTTCAGGGGTTGCTGGTGAAGGACCCGGTGCGCAGGTCGGCGGCCGGAGMMGGCGGCTCGCCACGCGCACGCTCCGGGGCGAGGTAGCCCGGCGTGCCGAGGATGCCCGCCGTGGCCGTGAGCCGGGGCTCGCGGGACTCGGGCTGGAGGGCGATGCCGTAGTCGGTGAGCAGCACGCGCGCGTAGGGGTCGCCCGACTCCGGGGGCGCCTGGCGTGACGCCGGCGCCGGATGCGGGTTCCGGGGCGCCGCCCGGGTGGGGCGCGGAGCCGGCGCTCGGTGCGGGGCAGGCGGGGTTCGGGCCGCCGCCCGGCGGCTTCGGACCGATGCCGGGTACGCCGCAGACGCCCGGTGCGGCGCCGACCCCGAACACCCCGCACACCCCGGCCGGGGGTGGTCCGGGCGCCGGTGGTCCGGCCACGCCCGGACACACGCCCGGCCCGGCACCGTACGACCCGTGGCGCCGGCCCGCCCCGCGGCCGCCCTTCGACCCTGGGAACCCCTATGCGCAAGGCCCCTACGCGCAAGGTCCCTACGTGCAGGGCCCAGGTGCCACCTCCGCGGACGGCGTCGGGCAGTCGCCCTACGCCGGGAGCGGCGGTCAGCCTCCGCACGCGGGAGGGGCCGCCGCCCAGTCGCCCTACGCCGGCAGCCCCACCTCGTCGCCGTACGCGGGCAGCCCCACCACGCCGTCGTACCTGAGCGGCACCTCTGGCAGCCCTGGAGGCCCGGGAGGTTCCTGGGCCACCGGCGGGCTCGGCGGTCCCCTGCCCGGTGGGGGAGGCCAGGGACCGACCTCGGATTCCGCCGCCAGGAAGCGCACCGCGCTCATCGCCCTGGTCGTGGGGCTCGTCCTCGTCGTCGCCGGTGGGACATGGGCCGTCGTGTCGCTGACCGGCGACGACGCAGGGGACAAGAAGAACTCCGCGACGAAGAGTTCGCCCTCGGCCAGTGCGTCACGGGGGTCGCAGTCGCCGACCGGGCCCGTGTATCCGTACGGCGATGCCGTGGGGCTCACCGAGCCGCTGGAGACGGGGGACTGCGTGCAGGCGGTGTGGGCGGGGACGCCCTTCAAGTCGATGCCGAACCTCGGGGTCGTGGACTGCGACGACGACTGGCCCGACGGCCAGGTCGTGGCTGTCGACACCGCCACAGACTTCGCCGACGCCCGCGCGCAGGGTGCGCGGCGCTGCGAGAAGCAGAGCGGGGCGATCGCCGCCGCGCTGCCGGACGCGGCCGAATACGCCGTCGTACCGACGCAGGAGGGGTTCGCCGCGGCCAACAGCGGTACGGCGTGCCTCGTGCTCGGCCGGCACGCAGCGATAGGCGGCGAGGTGGGCCGCTTCCGCGACGACGGCGAGAACCTCTGGGTCGGTCAGATGAGCGTCGGCGACTGCTGGATCTACGAGGAAGAGGACGACGGCTACAACGCCCCCTTGATCGGCTGCGCCGAACCGCACACCGACCAGGTCATAGGCACTGTTCAGGCACCCGGCGAAATGAGTCACAAGAAGGGTTCGGACAACGCCACCAAGCTGTGCCGGAACAAATTCGAGTCGATCTGGGCGCCGGGCGCGGAGCGGGCCGTCTACGGCTGGATCGCGGACGACGAGGACTGGGAACTGGGCTTCGACAAGGTCGTGTGCACGGTCGGCCGGGTCGACAACGCGAAGACGACAGGAAAGATACCGGCGCCCGGCGCGGTCTGAGGCGGACGGGGCCGATGAGGGCGGAGGATGCTGTGGGGCTGTCGTGGCGGCCGGGCCCGGAGCGATTCGGAGAGTCCACAGCCGCGTCGGTCCCTCGTTCACCTGAGGTTCGCCTGTGCGCCGTCCGCGCGTGTCAGCCTCCCCGGGCTGGGGCACTCGCGTACGGGAGAAAAGGGGCATACGGAGCCATGGAAAGGGGACCGGCGCTCTTCGCTGGGATCGTGTTCGCCCTGTTCGGGGGCGGGCTGCTGGTGTGGACGGCGGTGCGGGTACGGCAGCGTCAGCCCGTCGCCCACGGTGTGAACCCCGTCGCATCGGCGACCCTCGCCGGCGTCGTCTCGGTGATCGCGCTCATCCTCGGAACCTGGTGCTTCACCCGCCTCTGAGAACGGCCCGCGAGCTGGGCGGCCAGTAATTGGCAGGGCCTCTTCCGGAAAGGCTCGAAAAGACCTGTCGGCACTCCGGGCGGCAGGAATGGCGGAAGTCGGGTTACCGTTCGAGTGGCCGTTGCGGGCTTTTCCCGTTTGACAACGGGGCGGGATGTACCGTCACACTCCGCAGCGTCACCACCACCCGACCCCGGGAGCCGAGCGACCCCCGGGGAGGCCCCAGCGTCGACCGGAGAGAAGAGCGAAGTTGTCCCCGACCAGCGAGACCGCACAGGGCGGCCGCCGACTCGTCATCGTCGAGTCGCCTGCCAAGGCGAAGACGATCAAGGGCTACCTCGGCCCCGGATACGTAGTCGAGGCGAGCGTCGGGCACATCCGCGACCTCCCGAACGGCGCCGCGGAGGTGCCGGAGAAGTACACCGGTGAGGTCCGCCGCCTCGGTGTGGACGTCGAACACGACTTTGAGCCGATCTATGTGGTCAACGCCGACAAGCGGGCCCAGGTCAAGAAGCTCAAGGACCTGCTGAAGGACTCCGACGAGCTCTTCCTCGCCACCGATGAGGACCGCGAGGGCGAGGCCATCGCCTGGCACCTCCAAGAGGTGCTCAAGCCCAAGGTCCCGGTCAAGCGGATGGTCTTCCACGAGATCACCAAGGCCGCGATCCAGGCTGCCGTCGCCAACCCGCGCGAGCTGAACCAGAAGCTGGTCGACGCCCAGGAGACCCGCCGCATCCTCGACCGCCTCTACGGCTACGAGGTCTCGCCGGTCCTGTGGAAGAAGGTCATGCCGCGACTGTCGGCGGGCCGTGTCCAGTCGGTCGCCACGCGACTCGTCGTGGAGCGGGAACGCGAGCGCATCGCGTTTCGTTCTGCTGAGTACTGGGACCTGACGGGCACCTTCGCGACCGGCCGCGCGGGGGATTCGTCGGACCCGTCGTCGCTGGTCGCGCGCCTGCAGACCGTCGACGGCAGGCGGGTCGCGCAGGGCCGCGACTTCGACTCCCTCGGACAAATCAAGAGCGCGAACACCCTTCACCTCGACGAGGCCAACGCCCGCGGCCTGGCCGCCGCCCTGGAGCAGACGCAGTTCGCGGTCCGCTCGGTCGAGTCGAAGCCGTACCGCCGCTCGCCGTACGCCCCGTTCCGTACGACGACGCTCCAGCAGGAGGCTTCGAGGAAGCTCGGCTTCGGAGCCAAGGCGACCATGCAGGTCGCCCAGAAGCTGTACGAGAACGGCTTCATCACCTATATGCGTACGGACTCCACGACGCTGAGCGACACCGCCGTCGCCGCGGCCCGTGCCCAGGTCACCCACCTGTACGGCGCCGACTACCTGCCGCCGCAGCCCCGGACGTACGCCGGCAAGGTCAAGAACGCGCAGGAGGCGCACGAGGCGATCCGCCCCTCCGGCGACCGCTTCCGCACGCCCGCCGAGACCGGACTGACCGGCGACCAGTTCAAGCTCTACGAGCTGATCTGGAAGCGCACCGTCGCCTCCCAGATGAAGGACGCGACCGGTAACTCGGTCACCGTCAAGATCGGCGGCACGGCGGCCGACGGGCGGGACGTCGAGTTCACTGCGTCCGGCAAGACGATCACCTTCCACGGCTTCCTGAAGGCCTATGTCGAGGGCGCCGACGACCCGAACGCCGAGCTGGACGACCGCGAGCGCCGCCTGCCCCAGGTCAGCGAGGGTGACGCGCTCAGCGCCGAGGAGATCACGGTCGACGGGCACGCCACCAAGCCCCCGGCCCGCTACACCGAGGCCTCCCTGGTCAAGGAGCTCGAAGAGCGCGAGATCGGCCGCCCGTCGACGTACGCGTCGATCATCGGCACGATCCTCGACCGCGGCTATGTGTTCAAGAAGGGCACGGCACTCGTCCCGTCCTTCCTGTCCTTCGCCGTGGTCAACCTCCTGGAGAAGCACTTCGGCCGGCTCGTCGACTACGACTTCACCGCGAGGATGGAGGACGACCTCGACCGCATCGCCCGCGGCGAGGCGCAGTCCGTGCCGTGGCTGAAGCGGTTCTACTTCGGCGAGGGCACGCACAACGGCGGCGCGGCCGACGCCGGCAACGGCGACGGGGACCACCTCGGCGGCCTCAAGGAGCTGGTGACCGACCTGGGCGCGATCGACGCCCGCGAGGTGTCGTCGTTCCCGGTGGGCAACGACATCGTGCTGCGCGTCGGGCGCTACGGCCCGTACATCGAGCGTGGCGAGAAGGACTCCGAGAACCACCAGCGGGCGGACGTCCCCGAGGACCTGGCTCCGGACGAGCTGTCGGTCGAGCTGGCCGAGGAGCTGCTGGCCAAGCCGAGCGGTGACTTCGAGCTCGGTGCCGACCCGCAGACCGGCCACCAGATCATCGCCCGCGACGGCCGCTACGGCCCGTACGTCACCGAGGTGCTCCCCGAGGGCACCCCGAAGACCGGCAAGAACGCCGTCAAGCCGCGTACGGCCTCGCTGTTCAAGTCGATGTCGCTCGACACGGTGACGCTCGCGGACGCCCTCAAGCTGATGTCCCTGCCGCGTGTCGTCGGCGCCGACGCGGAGGGCGTGGAGATCACCGCGCAGAACGGCCGCTACGGCCCGTACCTGAAGAAGGGCACGGACTCGCGCTCGCTCCAGACCGAGGACCAGCTCTTCACGATCACGCTCGAAGAGGCGCTGGAGATCTACTCCCAGCCCAAGCAGCGTGGCCGGGCCGCCGCCAAGCCGCCGCTGAAGGAGCTGGGTGCGGACCCGGTCAGCGGCAAGCCGGTCGTGGTCAAGGACGGTCGCTTCGGGCCGTACGTGACGGACGGCGAGACCAACGCGACCCTGCGCTCCGGCGACAGCGTCGAGGAGATCACCCCGGAGCGCGGCTTCGAGCTGCTCGCCGAGAAGCGCGCGAAGGCGCCCGCCAAGAAGACGACCAAGAAGACCGCCGCGAAGAAGACGACCGCCAAGAAGGCCGCCCCGGCCAAGAAGACGGCCGCCAAGAAGACCGCGGCGAAGAAGACGACGACGGCCGCGAAGAAGACGACGGCGAAGACGGCGACCGCCAAGAAGGCGACGGCTTCCAAGTCGTCCTCGGAGGACTGAACCACCGCAGGGACCTTCGCCCGCAGGGCGGACCGGGTCCCGGCGAGGACCAACCGCGCCTCGAACGGGACCGGTTGACGGTCCGGTCCTTCACTCACGGTTCGCAAAACGAACGCCTCGGCATCAGTTTGGTGTCGGGGCGGTCGTACGTTCGGGCGGGAGCACCGGGCTGTCGGTGGGTCCCGATAGGCTGAAAGCATGACCCGTGCCGAGCAGCCAACGGCCCCCCAGCCGGCCCCCGACGACGCCCTGGTCGTGGACTCCCGCGAGCGTGCCGTCCGCGCCCTGCTACGCCGACCGCAGCTCAAGCGGCTGTGGAGTGCGCAGTTGGTGGGTGGTGTCGGCGACATCCTCGCCCTCCTGGTGCTGGTGCTGCTGGCCCTTCAGGCGGCGATCGTCGAGGGGTCGTTCGGTGGCGGCTACCGAGGCGTGGCATTCGCAGTGGCGACCGTCTTCGGCGTGCGCATCCTGGCCACGCTGCTCTTCGGCGCCGTACTCCTCGGCCCGCTGACCTCGCTGACCTCCCAGGAGGGCCCGCTCGACCGGCGCTGGACCATGGTCGGCGCGGACGGACTGCGGGCCGCCCTGCTGATCGTCGCGCCCCTGTGGATCGACTGGACGCCGGACAACGCGCTGGCGCTCCTCCTGGTGACGGTCTTCGTGACCGGCGTGGCCGAGCGTTTCTGGACGGTGTCCCGCGAGAGCGCGGCGCCCGCCCTGCTGCCGCCCCCGCCGCCGGAGGGCGCGACCGTACGACCGCTGCCGGACCACATGGACGCCCTGCGCCGCCTGTCGCTGCGCACGAGCTTCGTGGCGGTTCCGCTGGCTGCCGCCGCACTCGTCGCGGCCGCCCTGCTCAACAACCTGCTCGGTGCCGGGCTCGACTGGTTCGAGCAGCACCAGGCGGCCCTAGCGTCGTATGTCGCGGCCGGTCTGTTCGCCGCGTCCCTGTCCGTGCTGACGTTCCTGGAGCTGCCCGACACGCGCACCCCGCGCGCGCGGTCGCCGCTCGAGGGGCTGCGCCGGCCGAAGACCGGCTCGGGCGTCGACAAGGGCCGTACCGGCGCGATCGCGCTGCTGGTGACGGCGTGCGCCGCCGTCGCCGCGGCGGTGGCCGCCGCGGTCGCCGTGGCCGTGCTGCACGCCAAGGACCTGGGCGGCGGCCCGGTGCTCTACGGCCTGCTGGTGCTCGCCCTGACCGGCGGAGTGGTCGTCGGCATCCGCACGGCCCCCTCCCTGCTGCCCGCCCTGTCCCGGCGCCGCCTGCTCGCGCTCGCGATCGCCTTCACCGGCGTCGCCCTGCTGGCCGCCGGACTCGTCCCGGACGTCACCACCGTCCTGCTGATCGTCGCGCTGGCCGGGGTCGGCGCCGGTGTGTCCGCCAACACCGGGCACACCCTGCTCGACCAGGAGGCCGAGGAGTTCCGGCGCTCGCGCACGACGGAGCATCTGCACGCGGTCGTACGGGTCTGTGTCGGGCTCGGCGCGGTGATCGCGCCGCTGGTGGCCGCGCTGATCGGGCCGCACCGGCTGGAGAGCGGCAAGTTCGTCTTCGCGCACGGCGGGGCGGCGTTCACGCTGATGCTG
Organism: Streptomyces sp. UW30; assembly: GCF_008042075.1. Classification (GTDB taxonomy): domain Bacteria; phylum Actinomycetota; class Actinomycetes; order Streptomycetales; family Streptomycetaceae; genus Streptomyces. The sequence goes on from NZ_RDBN01000021.1 coordinate 180,964, forward strand.
GTCGGCGCGCTGCTGCTGCCGGTGGCCGTGCTGGTACTGGCCAAGGTCGACGACCGCTCCGGCGTGCCGCTGCGGCAGGACCTGCGGGACGCGGTGCGCGGCGGGGACGACCCGGAGCAGGTGCCCGCGACGACCGGCTTCTTCATCGCCCTGGAGGGCGGCGACGGCGCAGGGAAGTCCACCCAGGCCGAGGCGCTCGCCGAGTGGATCCGGGGCAAGGGCCACGAGGTCGTCGTCACCCGCGAGCCGGGCGCGACGCCGGTCGGCAAGCGGCTGCGGTCGATCCTGCTGGACGTGTCGAGCGCCGGCCTGTCGCACCGCGCGGAGGCGCTGCTGTACGCGGCGGACCGCGCGGAACACGTCGACACGGTCGTCCGGCCCGCCCTGGAGCGCGGCGCGGTCGTGATCTCGGACCGCTACGTCGACTCCTCGGTGGCCTACCAGGGCGCGGGCCGCGACCTGTCGCCGACGGAGATCGCCCGCATCAACCGCTGGGCCACGAACGGCCTCGCGCCGCATCTGACGGTCCTGCTCGACGTCTCGCCGGAGATCGCCCGCGAGCGGTTCACCGAGGCGCCGGACCGGCTGGAGTCGGAGCCGGCCGAGTTCCACGCGCGCGTGCGCTCCGGATTCCTGACACTGGCCGCGTCCGACCCCGGGCGGTACCTGGTGGTGGACGCCGGCCAGGAGCCCGAGGCGGTCACGACCGTCATCCGGCACCGGCTCGACCAGACGCTTCCGCTGTCCGAGGCGGAGATCCAGGCGCAGGCGGAAGCGCGCCGCAAGGCCGAGGAGGAGGCCCGCCGCAAGGCCGAGGAAGAGGCCGCCCGCAAGGCCGAGGAGGAGCGCCTGGAGCGTGAGCGCCAGGAGCAGCTCGCCCGGCTGCGCGCCGAGGAGGAGGAGCGCAAGCGGCGCGAGCTGGAGGAGGCGCAGCGGCGCGAGGCCGAACGGCAGGCGGAGGAGGCCCGGCAGCGGGCCGAGGAAGCGGCTCGGCGTGCCGAGGAGGAGCGGCAGCGGCTCCTCGCTGAGGAGAAGGTGCGCGCCGAGGAGGAAGCGCGCCGCAAGGCCGAGGAGGAGCGGCGCCGCAAGCAGGCCGAGGAGGAGGCGCGTATTCGTGCCGAGGCCGAGGAGCGGCGTCTGGAGAAGCAGCGCAAGGCGGAGGATGCCCTGCTGCGGGCCGAGGAGGCCCGTCGACTGGCCGAGCAGGCGGCGGCCGCGGCGGAGGCTGGTCCGAAGCCGACGGGGCCCGCGGCCGGGGCCGGCTTCGGGGACGCGGCGACGGTTGCCACGCCCAAGGTGACGCCGGGGAACGCGCCGGGCGGGACGTCGGACGAGACGACCGTGCTGCGGCCGGTGCGTGATGAGGAGCGACCGGAGGCGGGCGGTGAGCGGCCTTCCGGAAACCGCGCCCACGGGCAGTCCGAGTCCGAGGTGACGGCGAAGCTGCCGCAGCCTCCGGCGCCTGCCGGGGCGGCGGACGAGACGGCCGTACTGCCGCCGGTTGTGCCGGGTGCGGCCGATGAGACGGCTGTGCTGCCGCCGGTTCCTCCGGGGGCCGCGGACGAGACGGCCGTGCTGCCTCCGGTGCCGGCGGACGAGCCCGGGGACCGGGTTCCGCCCGGCTACTTCCGGGAAGAGGACCGGACGCGTGAGATGCCCCAGGTCGACGAGGCGGGCGCGCCGCGTCGCAGGGCCAGGTCCGACTGGGCCGAGGAGACCCCGCTGGACGATCTGCCGACGCTGGCGGACGAGCTGCTGGGTCCGCGCGGGGACGACTACGACGAGGACGGCGGCCGGGGGCGCGGCCGCCGGCGCTGAGGCCGGCGGGGGCTACGGTCGACCGGGTGCCGTTGGGCCTACGTCGGCGTGATCGGACCCACCCAAGGGGCGCGGGGAACTGCGCGACCAGCCCCACCGGCCCGCAGCCGCACGACGCCCGACGGACGACGGCCCGGACGGATGCCCCCGGCCCCGGCCGGCGCCCATTGTCAGTGCCGCCCCGCACAATGGATCTCACAACGCGAGCTGTGACGAAAGGCGGGCGTGACCCATGACCGTATGGGACGACCTGGTGGGGCAGGAGCGGGTCAGCGAGCAGCTGGACGCCGCCGCTCGGGACGCCGATGCCCTGGTCACCGCGATTGCCGCCGCAGCGCCGCCGCCCGAGGCGTCCAGGATGACGCACGCCTGGTTGTTCACGGGGCCGCCCGGAGCGGGCCGGAATCAGGCGGCGCGGGCCTTCGCCGCCGCGTTGCAGTGCGTCAGCCCCGACCGGGCGCTCGGCGGCGCCCCCGGTTGCGGGTTCTGCGACGGATGCCATACGGCCCTGGTGGGCACGCATGCCGACGTCACCACCGTCGCGGCCGTCGGCACCCAGATCCTCGCCGACGACATGCGGGACACCGTCCGCAAGTCGTTCACCTCGCCGGCGAACGGCCGCTGGCAGGTCATCCTCGTCGAGGACGCCGAGCGACTGAACGAGAAGTCGGCCAACGCCGTCCTGAAGGCCGTGGAGGAGCCCGCCCCCCGCACGGTCTGGCTGCTCTGCGCCCCCTCCCTCGAGGACGTCCTGCCCACCATCCGCTCCCGCTGCCGCCACCTGAACCTGAGCACGCCCTCGGTCGACGCCATCGCGGACATGCTGGTGCGCCGTGAGGGCATCGAGCCCCAAGTCGCCGTCGCGGCGGCCCGTGCCACTCAGGGCCACGTGGACCGGGCCCGCCGCCTGGCCACTGACCCGGCAGCGCGCGAGCGCCGGGCCGCCGTACTGAAGCTGCCCCTGCGCGTCGGCGAGGTCGGCGCCTGCCTCAAGGCCGCCCAGGAACTCGTGGACGCCGCCGCCGAGGACGCCAAGCAGCTCGCCGAGGAGATCGACGTCAAGGAGACCGAGGAACTCAAGGCGGCCCTGGGCGCGACCCAGGGCGGCAGGATGCCGCGCGGCACGGCGGGCGTGATGAAGGAGCTGGAGGACAAGCAGAAGCGGCGCCGTACGCGGACGCAGCGCGACAGCCTCGACCTCGCCCTGACCGACATCACCGCCTTCTACCGCGACGTCCTCGCCCTCCAGCTCGGCTCCCGCATCGCCCTCGCCAACACCGACGCCGAGGACGCTCTCCAGCGCCTCGCCCGCGACAGCTCCCCGGAGTCCACACTCCGCCGCATCGAGGCGATCGCCGCCTGCCGTGACGCCCTGGAGAGCAATGTGGCGCCGCTGCTGGCGGTGGAGGCGATGACCATGGCGCTCAGAGCGGGCTGAGTCGGCGGCGAGTGGTGAGAGGGGTGGGCTGAGGCGACGCGGCCCACCGGCCGGACAGCCCGAACGACCCGCTGCATGATCAACGGGAGGTTGACCATGTAACCCGTACGAGCCGTGACGCGCACGCAGGGCATCCAATCGGCTGCGCAGAGTTACGCTCGCCAGATGCACCTCAGGCACAGCTCCACGGTCAGCCCAGACCCGAGCCCGAGCGGGCGGGGCCCGCGCAACAGCCGCCGACCCCGCCGTCACGCGGGCGCGCTCGGCGCCCTCCTCGCCGCAGTCGCGCTGCTCGCCTCGGCCTGCACCTCCGGCGGGTCGACGCACTCGGAGAGCGGGGCGGCCGAGGCCGGGTTGGCGGCGCTGCCGCGGGCGACGCCGGCCGCGCTCACGCCGTACTACACACAGAAGCTGACCTGGCGCAGTTGCGGGATGCCCGGCTTCCAGTGCGCCACGATGCGGGCGCCGCTCGACTACACGAAGCCGGACGCCGGGGTCGCCAAGCTCGCCGTGGCCCGCAAGAAGGCCACGGGACCGGGCGCCCGTCTGGGGTCGCTGCTGGTGAACCCGGGCGGACCCGGCGGCTCGGCGATCGGCTACCTCCAGCAGTACGCCGGGATCGGCTACCCGACCGACGTGCGCGCCCGCTACGACATGGTCGCGGTCGACCCGCGCGGAGTCGCCCGCAGCGAGCCCGTCGAATGCCTCGACGGACGGGAGATGGACGCGTACACGCAGACGGACTTCACCCCCGACGACGCCAAGGAGACCGGCGAACTCGTCGAGGCGTACAAGAAGTTCGCGGAAGGCTGCGGGGCAGACGCGCCGGGTCTCCTGCGCCATGTGTCCACCGCCGAGGCGGCACGGGACATGGACATCCTGCGGTCGGTGCTGGGCGACGAGAAGCTGACATATGTGGGGGCGTCGTACGGCACCTTCCTCGGCCTTCAGGACGGCGTTGGCCGACTTCTCGTTCAGTCGCTCGGCGTCCTCGACGAGGATGACCTGCCAGCGGCCGTTCGCCGGCGAGGTGAACGACTTGCGGACGGTGTCCCGCATGTCGTCGGCGAGGATCTGGGTGCCGACGGCCGCGACGGTGGTGACGTCGGCATGCGTGCCCACCAGGGCCGTATGGCATCCGTCGCAGAACCCGCAACCGGGGGCGCCGCCGAGCGCCCGGTCGGGGCTGACGCACTGCAACGGCGTCCTCGGCGTCGGTGTTGGCGAGGGCGATGCGGGAGCCGAGCTGGAGGGCGAGGACGTCGCGGTAGAAGGCGGTGATGTCGGTCAGGGCGAGGTCGAGGCTGTCGCGCTGCGTCCGCGTACGGCGCCGCTTCTGCTTGTCCTCCAGCTCCTTCATCACGCCCGCCGGATGAACCTCGACCAGACGGCGGGGTTCGAGACGGCGTTCCAGGCCTTCGCGAGGGACTGCGTGCGGCAACGGGACTGCCCGCTGGGCACCAAGGCGAGCGAGGTCGGTCGGGGCCTCAAGGCCTTCTTCGAGAAGCTCGACGCCCAGCCCGTCCCGACCGGCGACCCGGACCGCCGTGACCTGGGCGAATCCCTCGCCACGACCGGGGTGATCGCGGCGATGTACGACGAGGGGGCCTGGGCGACCCTGCGCGACGCGCTGACCTCGGCGATGCGGGAGAACGACGGAGCGGGCCTGCTCGCCCTGTCCGACAGTTACTACGAGCGCGACGGCGACGGCCGCTACACGAACCTGATGTTCGCCAACGCGGCCGTGAACTGCGTGGACCTCCCGCCCGCCTTCTCCACCCCGGACGAGGTCCGGGGGGCCCTCCCCGCCTTCGAGAAGGCGTCCCCGGTCTTCGGCGAGGGCCTCGCCTGGGCCACCCTGAACTGCGCGTACTGGCCGGTGGCCCCCACCGGTGAACCGCACCGCATCGAGGCGAAGGGCGCGGCCCCGATCGTCGTGGTCGGCACCACGCGCGACCCCGCGACCCCCTACCGCTGGGCCCGCGCCCTCACCACCCAGCTCTCCTCGTCCCGCCTCCTCACCTACGACGGCGACGGCCACACGGCGTACGGCCGCGGCAGTTCCTGCATCGACGACACGATCAACGCGTACCTCCTCCGAGGGACGCCGCCAACCGGGGGAAAGCGCTGCTCATAGCCTTGATCGCGGCCGTCGAAGGGGCTGGTGGGGGGCTGGTACGGAGCCCCTGGGAAACTGTGTAGACTTACCGACGTTGCCGATCGCACCATAGTGCGGACGGCGCGCCGCCTTAGCTCAGATGGCCAGAGCAACGCACTCGTAATGCGTAGGTCTCGGGTTCGAATCCCGAAGGCGGCTCCCTATTGAAACCCCAGGTCAGACCTCTGACCTGGGGTTTCTTCTTTTTATTAACCTTGGAATTCGGACTAAAGGGGCATGGTCCGTACGTGTCGGTGATGGCGCGTCAGCCGAGTGCGCGGTCGAGGTTGAAGGCTGCGCTGATCAGCGAGAGGTGGGTGAAGGCCTGGGGGAAGTTGCCGAGTTGTTCGCCGGTCGGACCGATCTCCTCGGCGAACAGCCCCAGGTGGTTGCCGTAGGTGAGCATTTTCTCGAAGGCGAGCCGGGCCTCCTCCAGCCGGCCTGCGCGGGCCAGTGCCTCCACGTACCAGAAGGAGCAGATCGAGAAGGTGCCCTCGGGGCCGGGCAGTCCGTCGGGGCTGCCGGTCGGGTCGTAGCGGTAGACCAGCGAGTCGGAGACCAGGTCCGCGGTGAGCGCGTCCAGGGTGGAGAGCCACTTGGTGTCGGTGGGCGAGATGAACTTGGCCATCGGCATCATCAGCAGAGAGGCGTCCAGCTCACCGCCGTCCAGGGCCTGGACGAACGCGCCCCGCTGGGCCGACCAGCCGCGCTGCATGATCTGCCGGTAGATCGCGTCCCGGGACTGCCGCCAGCGGGGCAGGTCGGCCGGGAGGCCGCGGCGGTTCGCCATGCGCATCGCCCGCTCCAGTGCCACCCAGCACATCAGCCGCGAGTACACGAAGTTCCTCCGGCCCGCGCGGGTCTCCCAGATCCCCTCGTCGGGCTGGTCCCAGTGCTCGCAGAGCCAGTCCGCCATCGCGCCGACCTCGTCCCAGCGGTCGCTGCTGATCGGCTGTCCCCACTTGTCGTACAGGTAGATCGAGTCGATCACGGCTCCGTAGATGTCCAGCTGGAGCTGGCCGGTGGCGGCGTTGCCGACCCGGACCGGTGCGGAGCCGAGGTAGCCCTCCAGGTGCGGCAGCGCGTACTCGGGAAGCTCGCTGCGCCCGTCGATGCCGTACATGATCTGCAACGGGCCGGTCGCACCGGTGCTGCGCATGATGCCTCGCTCGCAGAGGAACCCCATGAACGCCTCGGCCTCCGAGGTGAACCCCAGGCGCAGCATCGCGTAGACGCAGAAGGCGGCGTCGCGGACCCAGACGTACCGGTAGTCCCAGTTGCGCTCGCCGCCGATCTGCTCGGGCAGGCTGGTGGTCGGTGCGGCGACGATCGCACCGGTCGGCGCGTAGGTGAGCAGTTTCAGCACCAGCGCGGAGCGGTTCACCATCTCCCGCCACCGCCCGTGGTAACGCGAGCCGGCCAGCCAGTGGCGCCAGAACCGGACGGTCGCCTCGGCCTGCTCCTGCGCCTCGGCGCGCGGGCACGACCGGGTCGGGACGTCGCCGCTGACCTGGTCGAGAGCGAACACGTTGGACTCGCCCTCGAGGAGCTTGAAGTGCGACCACACGTCCAGGCCGTCGCTTTCCAGGGGTGCGGTGGCGGTCAGCGCGAGCGTCAGTGATGGGGAGCGGAACACCGCCGTGTGGCCTTCGAGGTGCGTGGTGTGCGCTTCGGCGCCGTAGCCGAAGCGGGGGGCGATCCGCGCCCTGAACGGGAGGGTTCCGCGGACGCAGACCACCCGCCGGATCAGCCGGTGCCGGGCTGCCTCGCGCGACTCGTCGACCACGGGCATGAAGTCCTGGATCTCCGCCACGCCGTCTGCGGAGAAGAACCGAGTGATCAGGACGTTCGTGTCGGGGAAGTAGAACTGCCGGGTGCGGGTCGGGACGTCGGCGGCCAGCTCGAACGAGCCGCCGCGGTCGGCGTCGAGGATGGACCCGAAGACGCTGGGCGCATCGAAGCGCGGGCAGCAGTACCAGTCGATGGTGCCGTTCGTGCCGACCAGAGCGGTCGTTCGAAGATCGCCGATCAGGCCATGTTCGGAGATCGGTGTGTAGCGGCTGCTGTCTGTCTGTTCGAAGCCAGTCGTGTTGAGCGCCATGTCGGCCTCCCTGCCGCTGCGGCGCGGGCCTGGAGATCAAGCCTTGCTTTTCATGCTAGATCGCTGGTCGAGGCGGGGGCCTGGCGGAGCCGTGCGGACGGGACTCGTCACGGTGAGCGGCGCTCCCCTGGTCCTGCTGATTCGTGGTGCGGGGTGAGCTTTCGGATCTCGAGCAGGTCGAGGCCGAGCGCCTCGATATCGGCCAGTACGCCGTACAGCGCGGACTGGTCCAGGAGCCCGGTGAGCACGGTATGCGCGCCGTGCTGCCGCGGCGTCATCGCCGGGAACGCGGACAGCACGGTGGCGCCGAGGTGCCCCTTGATCCGGATCATGTACAGGGCGGGTTCCGGGTCCATGACGTCATGGTCACGGGCCGGCAGGTGAAACCGCATCACCAGGATCCGGTGACCGTCGGGCTAGCGCGTGCGGCCGGCGGCCAGCAGTCGCAGCTCCCTTGCGCGCTGCACGGCCGAGGACCGGTCTCGGACCTGGAGCTTGGCGTAGATGCTGCGGACGTGCGTGTTGACCGTGTTCACCGAGACCGATAGTTCGCCTGCGATTTCGGGCCGGGACAGGTTCGTCGGGAGATATCGCAGCACCCTGAGTTCGCCCGGGCTGAGCTGCTCCGCCGGCGGTAATGAGGACTGCTCTTGGGCCGCCGGGGATGAGCCGTGCAGGACATCGAGGATGTCGCCGAGCAGCGCGGCGTGCGCTGTCTCATGCTGGGGCAGCGCCTCGAGCAGCTCCCGGGCGCCCGTCATCGCGAACGGCAGGACCAGCCGGTCGGAATCCGCCAGAGCCAGTGCGCGTTCGGCCGCCTGGTTCGCCGCGCGCTGGTCACCGAGCTCCCGATGGGCGAGCCCGGCGAGCAGGTGCGCCTCAATGACCGTGGTGTAACCGAGGACCGGTGCCGTGCCATCGAGAACATCGTGCAGCGCGCCCAGGGCTCCGGACGGATCGCCTTCCGCGAGGCAGATCGCCGCGCGGGCATTACGGATCTCACCGGAGCCGGCCTGCTCGTCATCGAGCGCCGCGAGGCGGGCGCGGGCTTCGCCGGGCCTCCCGAGGCGGGCTTGCGTGGCGAGCAGCCAGCCGGTCATCTGGCTCGCCAGCGCCTGCGAGCCCTCGAGCTGCGATGCCAGGTGTTCGGCCGCGCCGAACTCCTCGAGCGCCTCGTGGCGGCGTCCGCGACCGGCGTGCAGTATCGCGGCCGCCTGGTGCAGCAGCAGCCTGATGTCCGGCCCGGTGTCTGTCTGCAGGGCCCGTTCGGTGCGCCGCAGCCATTGCTCGCCCTGGTCGAACTCACCCAGCCACACCATCGTGCCGGCGAGCGTCATCAGCGCGGGTGCGATCACCGGTTCCGTTCCCCAGCCGTACCGTTCGGCCAGCGCGATCGCCTCGCGGCAGCGCCGCTGGGTGGTGGCGAACGCCTGGATCTTCGGCATGGCGGCACCATGGAAGATGTACGCGAAAGCGAGCTGCGCGAGGCAGCCGACTTCCAGGTACGGCCGGCCGATCTCCCGGGCCAGGACGGCGCCCTCCCGGAGGTGGCGTTCAGCGTCCGGCAGCCCCAGGGACCACGCCTCGACCGTCCCCAGATTCATCAGCGCCACCGCTCGCAGGTCGCTGCCCAGCGCGATGTCTTCGTCGGACGGCCCGGTTACCGGGGAGGCCAGGAATCGGGCCTGCTCGATGACGCCGGCCAGGTGACCGCGCCGTCTGGCCAGCGACAGCTTCAGCGACGCGATCGCCACCTGGAGGCGGCGCCGGCGACCCGGCGGCGTCGTCCCGGCGTATGTCTCGGCGACCGCCAGGTGGGCGGCCGCCTCGTCCAGGCGCCCCTGGGCAAGGTCACCCATTGCGCGTACCAGGGCCAGCTCGGAGTGGTCCGCGCCCGGCGGGAAGGCCCGTACCAGCGCCTGCATGGTCTGCGCCTGCCCGTCGAGTGTCAGGCTGAACGAATGGTCGGCGAGCAGCCGGGCCGCATCGGGCCAGTCGCCGGCCGCCTGCGTGTGCCGGATGGCGTCGACCACCTGGCCCTGCTGGATGAACCATTCGGCGGCACGCCGGTGCAGTGCCGGCACTTCCGCAGGCAGCGTCCGGCGCAGCTCCAGCCGGAGCAGATCCCCGAACAGGCGGTGGTAGCGAAACCAGGTGCGCTCAGGGTCGAGTGATTCGACAAACGCGTTCGCATCCTCGAGTTCCAGCAGGATCCGTTCCGAGCCGGGGCGGCCGGTCAGCACGTCCGCCAGCTCGCCGTTGACGCGATCGAGCAGGGAGGTGCGCAGGAGCAGATCCTGGACGCCGGCCGGCCGGCGGTCCAGCATTTCCGCGATCAGGTACTCGGCGACCGTGCGGTCGCTGCCGGAGAACTCCGCGACGAAACGCTCCGGGTCGGGGTGACCGGCCAGGGAGATCGCCGCGAGCCGCAGGCCCGCGGCCCACCCCTCGGTCCGCTGGTGCAGCAGCGCTGCCCCGGCCGCGGACAGCGCGATACCCGAGGCATCAAGCAGCTCGCGGGTCTCGTGCTCGGAGAAGCGCAGGTCCGCCGCGCGGATCTCGGCCAGCTGGCCTGCCAGGCGCAGCTGATGCAGCCGCAACCGCACATCGCGACGGGTGGCCAGCATCGCGTGCACGTTCGGGGGAAGGTTCATCAGCAGCCGGGTCAGCTGGTGGAGGGCCTCCGGCGAGTTCAGCTCGTGCAGATCATCGATCACCAGTGTCATGCCGCCACGAGCATCGGCGAGCTCCGACAGGACCCGGTCAACCATCGCCGGTGCATTGAAGTCCGGTGTCGCTGCTTGCGGTTCCGCACGGCCGGCCGTGGCCGAAGCGTGACGGACCGCGTCGAGCAGGGCAAGCCAGAACTGCTGGGCGTCATGCTGGTCGCGTTGCACCGATACCACGGCGAGCTGGTGCGGTCGGCCCGGCTGGTGCGCCCAGGCGCGCAGCAGCGAGGTCTTCCCGCTGCCGGCGGGAGCCGAAATGATCGTCACCTTCCTCGCCGCCGCTCGATCCAGGGCAGCGAGAAGTTCACCCCGGTCGATCAGCCGGGGAGCTGCTGGACCCACCGTCATAGGCCTTCCTCGGTGCCTGCGCCGTATGCCCTGCCGCCGACGGCACAATCCTCTCGCGATCAGGCCGGCGCACGCCCCGTCAGCGCGCGCGAATCACCGGAATCCGGTGAGGCCCTCTCACCGTGCCGGCAGCGAGCCTGGCTCCATCGCCCAAGCTTGCACGGCCACCAGGGACGTGCTCCGAGGCCCAGGGAGACACCGTGACGTCACCAGCCTCCGGCGCAGACGGCGCCGCCGACCCGTCCGACTACGCGACCACCTCGCGGCCCGCGCCGGTCCCGCGATCCGTGACCGGGCGAGCAGTCTCACGCGGCGCCACGGCCGACGGCGGCAACCGTCGCCTCGAACTGGCTCTGCTGGTCATTGCCACCGCCCAGCTCATGGTGGTACTCGACTCCACCATCGTCAATGTGGCGTTGCCGCATGTGCAGCGTGCCCTTGGCTTCTCCGGCACCGGCCTGGAGTGGGTGGTGAACGCCTACGCGGTCACCTTCGGCGGCCTGCTCCTGCTGGGCGGCCGTGCCGGTGACATCCTCGGCCGACGGCGGGTGTTCATTTTCGGGCTGCTGCTGTTCTCCGCCGCGTCCCTCCTCGGCGGGTTCGCCACCAGTCAGTGGTGGCTGCTCACCGCGAGGGCGGTACAGGGCGTTGGCGGCGCGGCGATCGCGCCGACCGCGCTGGCACTGATCACCACCAACTTTCCCGAAGGCGGGCAACGCAACAGGGCGTTCGGCGTCTACGCGGCGATGGCCGGCGCCGGCAGCGCGGTGGGCCTGCTGCTGGGCGGCATCCTGACCACCTACCTGTCGTGGCGGTGGGTGATGTTCGTCAACGTCCCGATCGGGATCCTGGTGGCGGCCATGGCACCGCGCGTGCTGGCCGAATCGCCCCGCAGGCCGGGTCGGATCGACATGGCCGGAGCCATCACCGGCACCGGCGGAGTCGCGCTGCTCGTCTACGGTCTGTCCAAGGCCGCCACCGGGTCCGACGGAGTATCGCACTGGAGTGACCCGCAGGTGCCGGCATCGCTGACCGCGTCCGTGGCGCTGCTCGTATCGTTCGTCTGGATCGAAATGCGCAGCCCCCACCCGCTGCTCCCGATGCGGATCCTCGCCGACCGCAACAGGTCGGGTACCTACCTGATCATGCTGTGCATCGCCACCGCGCTGTTCGGCCTGTTCTTCTTCCTCACCCTCTTCATGCAGTCCGTGCTCGGCTACAGCGCGATCCAGTCGGGCATCGCCTACCTGCCGTTCGCCCTCGGGGTCGTGACCGGCTCCGCGCTGGCCTCGCGGCTGGTGGCGCGAGTAGGCGCCCGGCCGCTGATCCTGGCCGGCGCCGCCGCGGTCGCGGGCGGCACGTTCTGGTTCTCCAGGCTGACCGAACACTCCGGCTACATCGGCCAGCTGCTCGGCCCACTGCTCGTGACCTCGCTCGGGCTCGGCCTGGTGTTCGTCCCACTGGCCCTCGTCTCCCTGCACAACGTGGCCGACCAGGACTCCGGCGTCGCCTCGAGCCTGCTCAACACCGGCCAGCAGGTCGGCGGCGCAATCGGACTTGCCCTGCTGGGCACCGTCGCCTGGACTGCCGTCGCGAACAGCGTCGGGGCGCAAGCAGCCGCGAGGTCGGGCACCGCGCCGCCCGCGTCCGTCTACGACCACGCCCTGGCGGTCGGCTTCTCCCGCGGGTTCGAGGTCGCGGCAGCGGTCGCGCTGCTCGCCCTGCTCATCGCGATCGCCACCATCCGGGTCCACCGTCAGGAACTGACCGGTGCGGTTCCCGAAACTCAGCCGGCCGCACCACCGCGGGCCGCACCACCGCCGGCCGCGCCACCGCCGGCCGCACCGCAGCCGGCGGCATCACAGCCCGCAGCACAGCTGACCGGGACTGTACTGGGGGACGACGACCGAGTCGCTCGCGCCAAAGCGGTCAGTCCTTGCCGCTACTGCTAGGGCCTGTCCGGCCGAGACGTCCCATGGCACCGAGAAGGCACGCATGTCCGCAGCGGATCGGTCCTGCGGGTGCCACGGCCGTGCGAATCACCCTGGTCCGGTGATGCCTCCTCACCTTCCTGATGGAAGGCATCGCAGTGGCTCGCCTGGCGGCAGGAGGTCGCCGACCGAAGGGAGATCCTCCGTGAGCACCGAACAAGCTCATCCTCCCAGCGCACAACCCGGATCGAGAACGACAGGAGTTCGACATGAGCGAAGCAGCCGATTGGAACGCGAAGACCATCGCAGAGTTCCGAGCGAACGAGGGCAGGGTCGGCGGGGTCTTCGAGGGCGCTCCGCTGGTCCTCGTCCATCACCGCGGCCGCAAGAGCGGGCAGGAGCACGTCACTCCGACGATGTACCTCCCGCACGACACCGCGCCGGACATCGTCTACGTCTTCGCAACCAAGGGCGGAGCACCCACCAACCCGGATTGGTACCGCAACCTGGCCGCCGCCGGTGAGGGCACCATCGAACGCGGCACCGCGACCTACCAGGTGACCGTCCGCGACCTGAGCGGCGCCGAACGCGACCGCATCTACGCCGAGCAAGCGCGGCGCTACCCCGGCTTTGCCGAGTACGCACGCCAGACTGCCGGAATCCGCGTCATTCCCGTGCTCGAACTCCGGCGGGCGTAGCCCACACCCCTGTCAGCTGCAGCGAGTCGAAGGAGAGAGATCATGCCCAAGGCGGTCAGGTACGACGAGTTCGGCGGGATCGACGTGTTGCGGGTCGACGAGGTGGAACGCCCGGTGCCCGGGGACGGGCAGGTCCTCGTGCGCGTGCAAGCGGCCGGCATCAACCCCAGTGAGGCGGCCATCCGCACGGGGGCGTTGGCGGACCTGTTCCCGTCGACGTTCCCGTCCGGGCAGGGCAGCGACCTCGCCGGGGTCATCGAGGAGGTCGGCGCCGGGGTTGCTGGATTCTCGCCCGACGACGAGGTGATCGGATTCACCCAGAAGCGGGCCTCCCAGGCCGAGCTGGTTCTGGTCGAAGCCGGTGACCTCACGCGCAAGCCGGAGAAGGTCTCATGGGAGGTGGCCGGCAGCCTGTACGTCGTCGGCGTAACCGCATGGGGGGCGGTACATTCCGTCCAGCCCGAGGAGGGTGAGACCGTCGTCATCTCGGGAGCCGCCGGGGGAGTCGGCTCGCTCGCCGTCCAGCTCGCGCGCCGTACCGGGGCCACGGTCATCGGCCTGGCGAGCGAGAGCAACCACGAGTGGCTGGAGAGCCACGACGTGATCCCGGTCGCGTACGGCGAGGGTGTCGCGGACCGCATCAGGGCCGCCGCGCCCCGCGGCGTGGACGCCTTCATCGACACCTTCGGCGACGGGTACGTCGAGCTGGCCCTCGCCCTCGGCGTCGCGACCGATCGGATCGACACCATCGCCGATTTCGCGGCCGCCGAGAAGCACGGGGTGAAGACTGACGGGGGGATCGCGGCCGGGCCGGGCGCCAAGGTGCTCACCGAGCTTGCAGGCTTGATCGCCGACGGACACCTCGAGGTGCCGATCGCGAACGTCTACCCGCTGGCGCAAGTCCGCGAGGCCTACACCGAGCTCGAACGCCGCCACACCCACGGCAAGATCGTCCTCAGGCCCTAGGTGTCTCGACCCGTGAGGGTGGGGACGCGACTGGCGGGTGGCCGGCCCTTCAGGGCGGTGTGTCCGCGGTGGCGAGTGCAGGTGCGGAGCCAGCCGGGGAACGCGGCGCGCCGCTCCTGCTCGGTGCGGTAGGGCTGGGCGTAGGCCCACTCGTCGAGTGTGTTTCCTCGTTCCGTCCTTGCGGCGACGGCGACGGCGGTCGGGGTCGGCCCGGTGGAGCTGGGTGCTCACTAAGCTGAGTTTCCATTGGGGCTGCGGTGCTGGGTTCCGATCAACCCAGGACACGGAACACTCGCGCGGGACTTGAGCGCCTGCGTCGCGCCGCAACTCGCGTATCGCACGACGCGGAAGGCACCGCCGCCTCGCCCAGCCCGCCCACGGAACCGCCGACTTCGACTCATGCCTGCTCCAACCCTTAGCGCGGCCAAGGGCGTTGACCCGCTCCGGGTGCACCAGCAGAATGAGCGCGCGTTTCTGAGAGCGCTCTCAAAGGAACGCCGCAAGCGCATGTCCAACCGTCGGCATCATCCGAGGGAGACCCATGAACGGCATGAACGGCATGAGCGGCATGAACGGCATGACCGGCAGACAATCCCCCGCACTCAGCCGTCGCGCACTCAGCCGTCGCGCACTCATCGCAGCCGGTATCGGTGCCACCGTGCTCACCGCGACCGCGACCGCGACCGCGACCGCGACCGGGGCCGGGGCCGCGACCGCGACCGCGACGGGGGCCGGGGCCGGAACGGCACAGGCCGGCGCCGCCTCCGCCTCCGCCCGGCATCGAGCCGGCGCCTTCCTCGCCGCCGCCATCGACGCTTACCCCGACCACGGCCCCACCCGTCTCGCCCAGAGCTACGCCGACCAGGCCGGTCTCTTCAGTACCGCCTTCACCTATGACAACGCCCTCGCGATCCTCGCCCTGCTCGCCACCCGAACCGTCGGCGGACGGGAGCGGGCCATCTCGCTCGGGGACGCGCTCCTGTATGCGCAGGCGCATGATCCGGTTCATGGCGACGGCCGGCTTCGGCAGGGGTACAACGTCGGGCCGTACACCTTCTATGACGGCTCGCGGCAGCCGGACGGGTTCGTGCGGGCGGACGGGACCGTCAATGTGGGGACGCAGTTCGGGTTCACGGGGACGGCCGTGGGGGACATGGCCTGGGCCGGCATCGCGCTCAGCGCGCTCGCGCGGACGGCGGGGGAGCAGCGGTTCCTTCGGGGTGCCGTGCGGATCGGGGAGTGGGTCGAGCGGTACGGGCGTACCGACGAACCGCTCGGGGGGTACAAGTTCGGGGTCGACGGGGGCAACCAGAAGCTGCCCTTCACCTCCACCGAGCACAACACCGATCTTGTCTGTCTCTTCGGGCGGCTGGCCCGGCTCACGAGGGACCGGGTGTGGTGGGAACGGCGTGCTCGGGCCCGGGAGTTCGTCCTGAGGATGTGGGAGGCGGACGGCGGGTTCTTCTACACCGGGACCAATGACGGGGTCACGGTCAATACTTCGCCGATTCCCGAGGACACCCAGACCTGGACCCACCTCGCCCTCGACTCCCGTGCCCACGCCCGGTCGTTGGACTGGGCCGCGCGCGAGCTCGCCGTGCTCGATCACGCCGGGCGGCGCAACAGCACGGTGCCGGCGGGGCAGTCGTACGACGGTGTCACCTTCAGTTCCGCCAGTCTCCTCGCGAACGAGGACGTGCCGATCGCCGACTCCCAGCCCAAGCCGGACAGGAACGGCGTGTGGTTCGAGGGGACCGCCCATCTCGCGCTCGCCCTGCGCGAGCGGGCTGGGCGGGGTGACGAGGCGCGGGCTCGGCTGCTGATCGGTTCCATCGAGCGGGCTCAGGAACTGCTCGGGGGTGGTCAGACCGTCGGCGGGCGGGCGCTTCCCGAGCGGGCGGGCGTCGTGTCGGCCAGCAGTCCGATCGACACCGGGTTCGGGTTCGGGTACTACCCGTACCGGCATGTGGGAGCGACCGCCTGGTACCTGATGGCGGCCACGCGGTTCAATCCCCTGCGGGGCGGCATCGTCCGAGCCTGATCCTCGTCATGGTGTGCCGGGCCTTCGGTCGTGCGTGTCGCGGGGAATCGGGCATGTCGGATTCCGCTGCGCCAAGATGGCATCCGGACGGTGCGCAAACGGCACACGGACGGCGGGGAGAGAGGCGGACGGTTCGGTATGGGCGACTCCGACCGGGGATCCAGTACGCCGCTCGCCAGGAAGATCGGCATCAAGCCGGGCCACCGGGTCCGGCTCCGGCACGCGCCCGACCGGTGGGAGATCCCCGGGCTGCCGGAGGGCTGCGAGGTGGCCGAGGGAGGCCCGCGCGGCGCGGACGTCACCCTCGCGTTCTATCGGTCGTACGGCGATCTGGTCGCCGAAGGTCCCGCGCTGGCCGGCGACCTCGCCGACCCCGCCATGGTGTGGATCGCCTGGCCCCGACGGGCGGCCGGCCACGTCAGCGACATCACCGAGAACGCCCTGCGCGACCTCTTCCTCCCCCTCGGCCTGGTCGACGTGAAGGTGGCGGCGCTGGGGGAGGACTGGTCGGGCCTGAAGTTCGTGCGGCGTCGGGAGAACCGCCGCAAGTAGCCCTGGCCGGCGGATCGTCCGGTACGTCTCGACGACGGCCTCGCCCAGTCCGAGGATGCCGTCGCCGCCCACCCCGCCGACCCCCCTTCAATACGGCGAACTTGAGACGTCTTTACCGTGAACCACTAGCATCGCGCCGGTAATCGAAGCCGGAACGAGGCGAGGGGGGCGGGGTATGTCCGAGTTGAGGGTCGCCGTCGCCGTGGTGACCATGGGCAACCGTCCCGCCGAGGTCGACGCGCTGTTGGAGTCCGTGGCCAAGCAGGATCTCGTCCCCGACCGGATCGTCGTCGTCGGCAACGGCAGCCCGCTGCCCGAGTTCGCCGAACGGCTCGCGCTGCCGGGCGAGTTCACGGCGATCGAGCTGGACGAGAACCTCGGCTGCCCGGGCGGGCGCAACGCCGCCCTGGAGCGGCTGCTGGCGTTCGGGGACGTCGATGTCGTCGTGGAGCTGGACGACGACGGGCTCCTG
The DNA here is from genome assembly GCF_008042075.1 of Streptomyces sp. UW30. Taxonomy (GTDB): domain Bacteria; phylum Actinomycetota; class Actinomycetes; order Streptomycetales; family Streptomycetaceae; genus Streptomyces. The sequence goes on from NZ_RDBN01000021.1 coordinate 198,216, forward strand.
GTCGACGCCGATGTCCTGCGCCGCGTGCGGGACCTGTACGCCGCCGACGACCGGCTCGGCATCGTCGGCTTCCGCATCGCCGACGAGCACGGGGAGACCCAGCAGCGGCACGTGCCGAGGGTCGGCAAGTCGGATCCGCTCAGGGGCGGTTACGTCACCGGCTTCCTCGGCGGCGGACACGCGCTGCGGACGGCGATGCTGACCCGGACCGGCAGCTGGCCGGCGGAGTTCTTCTTCGCCCATGAGGAGACCGATCTGGCCTGGCGGGCCGTCGACGCGGGCTGGCGCATTCTCTACGCTCCCGAACTCCTGCTCCAGCACCCGAAGACCTCGCCCGCGCGGCACGCCATCTACTACCGCGTGAACGCCCGCAACCGCGTCTGGCTGACCCGTCGTCGGCTGCCGTTGCCGCTCATCCCGGTGCACCTGGGCGTCTGGGTCCTGCTCACCCTCGCCCGCACCCGGTCGCTCGGCGGACTGCGCGCGTGGTTCGGCGGCTTCGTGGAAGGTGTGCGGGAACCGGCAGGTGAGCGGCGGCCCATGCGCTGGCGGACGGTGTGGCAGCTGTGCCGGCTGGGGCGGCCGCTGGAGGAACTGGCCACGGGGCCGCTCCGGGCGGTCGAGCCGGAGATACAGGCCTACTTCCGCGATGTCTCCGACCATC
>NZ_RDBN01000021.1:198979-265650 GCF_008042075.1 Streptomyces sp. UW30
CCTCCCCCAGCGCCGCCACCTTCACGTCGACCAGGCCGAGGGGGAGGAAGAGGTCGCGCAGGGCGTTCTCGGTGATGTCGCTGACGTGGCCGGGGGAGGAGGGGCGGGACGCGGGTCCCGGTCGTTCACCTCTGCCGACCGGGACCCGACTGAGTCCCCGGATCCGGCCACGGCGGCGACGCTCCCCCGAGCTGCGCGTCGTACGCGCGCACCGTCGGGCCGGACCCGATGTAGTGATCAGATTAAGCCATGCCGACAGGTCGCTGACAGCTCGTCGATTGTGTTCCGCGACACGCGACGGCCATCGCGTCGGCCATCGCGTCGGCCATGTCGAACGCCTCGCGCGGTCACCCCGGGGACCTGGCGCCAGGAACGTCCGCCACCACGCCGGTCACTTCGCGTCGGCGTAGCACTCCACCACCGCCGTGGTGAACGGAAACCGCACCGGCGTCTGGCCGAACGTCAGTCGTCCGGCCAGCTCCGCCGCCTCCCGGATCGCCGTCACCACCGTCTCGGCCTCCTCCTCGGGACAGTGCACGATCACCTCGTCGTGCTGGAAGAAGACCAGCTCCGCCGCCATCCCAGTGCAGGCCTGCCGCAGGGCGGCGAGCAGCAGGAGTGCCCAGTCGGCGGCGCTGCCCTGCACGACGAAGTTGCGCGCGAAGCGGCCCCGCGCGCGGGCGTTGGTGGAGGCGTAGCCCGGCACCCATTCCTGCGGCCCGGAACCTTCGGCCGGCTCGCCCTGCTCGACCGACATCGGAATGCCGGCCTCCTCGACCGCGTCGTCCGTCGCCCCGGCCGCCGGCGGACAGGTCCGTCCCAGCCACGTCCGCACGAGCCGCCCCTCCTCGCCGGCCCGCGCCGCGTCGTCGACGTAGGCCACCGCCTTGGGGAAGCGGCGTCTGAGCGCGGCGAGGTTCTTGAGGCCGTCGCCGGAGGTCTGCCCGTAGACGGCGCCCAGTACGGCGAGTTTGGCCTGGGTGCGATCCCCGGAGAAGGCGCGGTCGGACACCGACTGGTACAGGTCGGTTTCCCGCCCGGCCACCTCCATCAGCCCGGGATCACGGGAGATCGCGGCGAGCACGCGCGGCTCCATCTGGTCGGCGTCGGCCACCACGAGCCGCCAGCCCGGGTTTGCGACCACCGCACGCCGGATGACCTTGGGGATCTGCAACCCGCCCCCGCCGTTGGTCACCCATCGCCCGGTGACCGTCCCGCCGGCGAGGAACTCCGGCCGGAACCGCCCGTCACGCACCCAGTCCTGGAGCCAGGACCAGCCGTGGGCCACCCAGATCCGATACAGCTTCTTGTACTCGATCAGGGGCTTCACGGCCGGATGGTCGAGGGTCTCGATCTCCCAGCGCCGGGTCGATCTGATCTTGATGCCGGCCTGCGCGAAGGCCTTGATCACATCGGCCGGCAGGTCGGGCCGCACCCGGCGCCCGAACGCCGCCGACACCTCGTCCGCCAGCTCGGCCAGCCGGCGCGGCTCCCCGCCGCCGGCATACCGCTCGCCCAGCAACTCGTGCAGCACCGCGCGGTGCACGTCGGCGCTCCACGGCAGCCCCGCCCGGTTCATCTCGGCGGCCACGAGCATCCCCGCCGACTCCGCCGCCGTCAGCAGCCGCATCCGCTCCGGGTGCCCGGTCCGCTCGTGCCGCCGCTGCTGCTCGGCGTAGACCTCGACGAGGTCGGCGAGCGGGACATGGACCGCCTGTGGCTCGAAGAGCGGGGACTGTGCGCCGGGTTCGGCCGAGCGCTGGGGCGGATCGGACGGTACGGCACCGCCCCGCAGCCGGGCCAGCGCCGCCGCGGCCGATCTCGGTTCGCCGTAGCGCCCCTCGTGGCCGAGCAGGAGTGTCTCGGCGTCCTCGATGTCGTAGCACCGCTGCACTCGCACCCCCGTGGCGAGCAGCCGTGGATAGACCTCGGGGGTGGACCGCCACACCCATCGCGCGACCTCCGGCCGCCCGCGCACGGCCGCGGCCGGATCCGGCTCCCGGCGCACCGGCCCGGCGAGCAGCCCGTCCGGGCCGAGGGGGGCGACCTCCACGCCGCCGTCCTCGGCCGGAGCGAGTGCCCACCGGTCGGTCATGCTGCGAGTGTGGCACCCGGGTCTGACAACGGCCCCGGCCCTGCCTCTCGCCCTACCCTTCGCCCTGCTCCCGGGCCTGCTTGGTGGTCTCCTCGCCGCTCTTGAGGAACTGGGAGAGCAGCTCGACGATGTACTGCTCGACCTCCTGCTTGGTGAGGCCGAGGCCGGACAGGACGCCGGTGCCGTTCTCGAACTCCAGCAGGGCCAGCAGGATGTGCTCGGTGCCGATGTAGTTGTGTCCGAGGCGCAGGGCCTCGCGGAAGGTGAGCTCCAGGACCTTCTTGGCGTCGGAGCCGTAGGGGATGAGCTCGGGGACCTCGTCGGCCGCGGGCGGCAGCGCGGCGGCGGCGGCCTGGCGCACGGAGTCCAGCAGGACGCCCTTGGCCGTGATCGCCTTGGCGGCGATGCCGTCCGGCTCGGCCAGCAGACCGAGGACGAGGTGCTCGGGACGGCCCTCGGGGTTGCGGGCCGCGATGGCCTCGTTGTGCGCGGCGACGACCACATTGCGGGCACGCGGCGTGTAGCGGCCGAAGCCCTGCTGGGGGTCGAGGTCGGTGCCCTCCTTCGGCACGAACCGCTTCTGCGCGGCCTGCCGGGTGACGCCCATGCTCTTGCCGATGTCGGACCAGGAAGCGCCGGACCGCCGCGCCTGGTCCACGAAATGGCCGATCAGATGGTCGGCCACCTCGCCGAGGTGATCGGCGGCGATCACCGCGTCCTCGAGCTGTTCGAGGGGTTCGGGGTGGACCTTCTTGATGGCCGCGATGAGTTCGTCGAGACGTACGGATGACGTGATGGTGGTCGGGTTCGTCGACATGTGTCAACCGTAGGTTGACACACAGGGAGTGTCAACCCGAGGTTGACATCGATCTTCGCCCTCCTGGCACAACGGATTTACGATCCCTTGGTGAGTACGCCCAGCACCGTCGACCGCGCCTTCGAGGCGGCCCTCTACGGCACCGAGCACAGCACCCTCGACACGGGCGCCTCCCTGCTCGCGGCCGACCCGGGGTCGGACGCCGAACTCGCCCGGCGCGGCGAGGAGTTCGTGGCGGCGGCCTGGCGGCGCGGCTGGCAGCCGGCTGATGCCGTACGGCTGGTGCGGCGCGAGCTGGACGACGTACACATACGACTGCTCGCGGCGCTGATCCGCGCACAGGTACCGCACGACCGCCCCCGCGGCCCGCGCTGGCAGGCGCAGCTCGACGACCTGCCCACCGAGGCCCCGGCCCGCGGCGACCGCTTCTCGCATGCCACCGCCGTCCTGGAGCTGTACCGCCTGCTGCTGCGCCTGCCCGCGCTGGAGCCCCTCGACGAGGCCCCCGGTCCGGCCGGAAAGGCCGCCCGGCCCGAGTCCCGCATGCTCACCCGCATCCGCGCGCTGCTGGCGAAGGCGGAGGCGACCGGGTTCCCCGAGGAGGCGGAGGCGCTCAGCGCCAAGGCGCAGGAGCTGATGGCCCGGCACAGCATCGACGAGGCCCTGCTGGCGTCCCGCGCGCCCGACGCCAAGGACGCGCCCGGCGCCTACCGGATCGGTGTGGAGCCGCCGTACGAGCAGGCGAAGGCCGTTCTGCTGGACGCGGTGGCGAGTGCCAACCACTGCCGTGCCGTGTGGAACGAGCCCTTCGCCTTCTCCACCGTCGTCGGCTTCGAGGCCGACCTGGAGGTGGTCGAACTCCTCTACACCTCGCTCCTCGTGCAGGCCCAGTCCGCGATGGCGAGGGCGGAGGCGGCCCAGCGTGCGGGCGGCCGCAAGCGGACCAAGACCTTCCGGCAGTCGTTCCTGGCGGCCTACGCCCACCGCATCGGCACCCGACTGGACGCGGCGGCGCGGACGCAGGTGACCGAGGACCTGCTCCCGGTCCTCGCCTCGCGCGAGGTGGCGGTCACCGGCCGCCTGGACCGGATGTTCCCCGAGACCACCACGACCCGCCTGCGTGGCGTCAGCGACGAGGCGGGCTGGGTGCAGGGCGCGGAGGCGGCCGACCGGGCACAGATGGCACCACGCCGGCCGCTTCCCTGAACCGTCGGCCCGGCGTCAGTCGCCGGACCGCTGGAACCCGCTCACCGAGGCGTCCGGCGTCTTCCCGTCGCTCTTCAACGCGACGGCGCCGTACGACCACTTGAAGCTGTGCCCCTTGGTGGACCCGGGCAGCGTCACCTTCGCCTTCTGCGCGACGAGGCTCTTGCCGCCGCCCTCCTCGCCCCGCACGTAGGTGAGCGTGAAGGACGTGGAGGCGCCCTTCGCGAGCTCGGTCTTCCCCGACGGGGCGGCCTGGTCGGGCGCGACGGCCGTCGAGGCGGCGCCCGCGTCGAACTCGACCGCGGGCAGGCCGTCCAGGGCGCACTCGGCACCGCCGCGGTTGGTGACGGTGACGGGCACATTGCCGGTGTCCCCTGCGGCGGGGGCGGCGTTGGCCGGTCCGAACTCCACGGCCAGTTCGTCGACGCAGGAGGCGGCGGCCTTGCGGTCCTGGTCGCTGTCCCCGTCCCCGCCGCTGGAGCAGGCGGTCAGGAGGAGGGCCGCGGAGAGGGCGGCGACGGTGAGGGTGGTGGCGCGCATGAGGTCCTTCGGGGAGTCACGTCGGTCATCGCGGGCAGTGACCGAATCAAACCTCACGATCCCAGACCGGCCGTGGGCAGCCCCGTAGGCAGCTTGCCGCCTTCCGCCTTGGTGTACGTCTCCGCGCCGAGGCCGTCCTTCCAGGTCACCTTCAGCGAGGCCTTGCCGACGGATTCGACCATCCCGATCGCCCGGTCCTTGCTGCCGTCGGTGCACTTCAGACGGATCATCTTCATCCCGCCCTCCTCGCCGGCGGTCCCGCTGCACACGGTCCCGCCGGTCGCGAAGAGGCCGGCCTGCTTGCCGGTGACGACCAGCGCGACGGCCTTGCCGTCGGTCGTGGCGAGCCAGCTGCCCTCCAGCTCACCGGACGCGGAGGCGGACCCTCCGCCCGTGCCGCCGCCGGTGTCGGCGCTCCCGGTCGCGGAGCCGCTGGGGCTGTCGTCACCGCCTGAGTCGCCGTCGCTGCTGCACGCGGTCAGTGCGAGCGCGCCCGCCAGTGTCGCGGCCAGGGCCGCGGCCCGCATCCGCCGGCCCGACATCGTGCGCGTGCGCGAGTAAGTCGCCGAGGTCACTGGAAGCTCCCAAGCTGTAGCGGTCGGCATACGGCCGTTTCGGCCGACGTGGCCGAAACGACCGCAGCAAGTTACCAGGGAGTCGTGTCGGGACCCCAGCATTCGCCCGGCCTACCAGGACGCCTTGCGCACCCCTGGCAGATATCCGGCGTGCGCCTGCCCCCGCAGGCTCACCCGGGACAGCCCGAAGGTGCGGAAGTAGCCGCGCGGCCGTCCGTCCACCTGGTCGCGGTTGCGTACGCGCGTGGCGGACGCGTCCCTCGGCTGGCGGCCCAACTCGCGCTGGGCGGCGAGCCGTTCGGCGTCCGTGGACGACGGTCGCCGGATGATCTCCTTCAGCTCGGCCCGCCGCTCCGCGTACCGCGCGACGACCTCCTGCCGCTGCCGGTTCTTCGCGATCTTGCTCTTCTTGGCCATCAGACCCTCACTCCCCGGGCGCGGATCCGCGCGACGGCCGCCTCGACACCGATGGCGTCGACCGTCTTGATCCCCTTGGTGCTCAGCCGCAGCCGCACGTGCCGGCCCTCGCCGGGCAGCCAGTACCGCTTGGTCTGGATGTTGGGGTCGAAGCGGCGGGAGGTGCGCCGGTGCGAGTGGGAAACGGTGTTGCCGAAACCGGGCTTGGCGCCGGTCAGCATGCAGTGGGCGGACATGGGTGACGAACCTCTCCTCGAGCGCTACTGTTAATGGAATTCATTTTCAGTAAGATAGCAGCATGCCACGCAACGAACTCCGCCCGGTCATCAAGCTCCGGTCCACCGCCGGCACCGGTTTCACCTATGTGACCCGCAAGAACCGCCGAAGCGACCCCGACCGCATGACCCTGCGCAAGTACGACCCGGTCGCGGGCCGCCACGTCGACTTCCGAGAGGAGCGCTGAAGACAGTCATGCGCAACGGAATCCACCCGGCCTACGGCCCCGTCGTCTTCCGGGACCGTGCCGCGAGCCACGCCTTCCTCACCCGCTCGACGATGACCAGCGAGAAGACGATCGAGTGGGAGGACGGCAACACCTACCCCGTCGTCGACGTCGAGATCTCGAACGTCAGCCACCCCTTCTACACCGGCACGGCCCGCGTCCTGGACACCGCCGGCCGCGTGGAGCGCTTCGAGCGCCGGTACGGAAAGCAGGGCTGACGCGGTGCCCGACCTCTCCGTCGTGATCGTCGGCGGGCTGCACGCCGACGCCCGCAAGGCGGCCGTGGCGCGGCTGCTCGCCGACGTCCCCGACAGCGTCGTCCTCCACCACGACCTGGCGACGGCCGCCGCCGGCACTGTCGTGCGGACGGTCCGTGACGCCACCGGCCTCCTCGACGCCGGCGAGGCGCCCCTCGTCAACGACTGCGCCTGCTGCGCCCTGCGCGAGGACCTGGTGCCGGAGCTGCTGAGGATCCGGGACGCGGGCGGCACGCGCATGGCCGTCGTCGAACTGTGGGACTCGGTCGAGCCGAAGGCCATGGCCGAGGTGGTCACGGCCGGCGGGCTCACGGTCACCGGCGTGCTCACCGCGGTCGACCCGGCGTTGGTGCTGCCGTATCTGGGCAACGGCGACGACCTGGCCGAGCGCGGCCTGGCGGCCGCGGCGACCGACCAGCGCACCGTCGCCGACACCTTCGCGCGCCAGCTGGAGTACGCCCCCGTCCTCGCCGTCGCCGACTCCCCGGACGCCGACGACGAGGACCGCGAGCTGCTCGCCCAGCTCCACCCGACGGCCCGCCAGGTCCCGATCGGCCACGGTGACCCGGTGGGCGCGGAGCGGGACGACCTGACGGTGCCCGCCCCACGGCGTCGCCCCGCGTCGCCCCTGGCCCGGGCGGCACTGGGCGGCTTCGACATCGAGGCGGCCGCGGCCGCCCAGCATCCGGCGTGCGCCCTGCTCCCCGCCGAGGCCGACGCGCATGGCATCGGCACCCTGGTCTGGCACCGCCGCCGTCCCTTCCACCCGGAGCGGCTGTACGAGGCCCTGGAGGACATCACCTGCGCGGCAGCCCGCAGCAGGGGCCGCTTCTGGCTCGCCGACAAGCCCGACGTGCTGCTGCACTGGGACGCGGCGGGCGGCGCCCTGTGCGTGGAGAGCGCCGGCCCCTGGCTCGCCTCGCTGCCCGACGCGGCCTGGGACATGGTCCCGCCGGTGCGCCGGGCCGCCGCCGCGCTGGACTGGCACCCCGAGCACGGCGACTGCTGCCAGCACCTGGTCTTCACCTCGCCCGGCCTGGACCGCGACGGCCTCGAACGGCTCCTTGAGTCCTGCCTGCTCACCGACGCCGAGTACGCCGCCGGCCGCGCCGCCTGGAAGCGGCTTCCGCCCGCCTTCGACACCCTCCTGGAGGTCTGACCCCATGCCCCGCAAGCCCGAACGCAAGCCCGTCAGGAAGCCCAACCCCCTGGACCAGGCCGGCATCACCCACATCGACTACAAGGACACCGACCTCCTGCGCCGGTTCATCTCCGACCGCGGCAAGATCCGCAGCCGCCGCGTCACCCGCGTGACGGTCCAGCAGCAGCGAAAGCTGGCGAAGGCCATCAAGAACGCGCGGGAGATGGCGCTGCTGCCGTACTCGCCCCGGTAGCGGTTCGGTGCCCTGGCTCCACCGATCCATAGGTAGGAGATTTCCTACGTTTGACGCGTAGGGAATCTCCTACCTATTGTCGTTCCCATGAACATCACTCACGCCTCCTTCGTCACGCTCCCCGTCGCGGACCAGGACCGCGCCCTGCGCTTCTACACGGAGGTCCTCGGCTTCGAGGTCACCGCCGATCTGGACATGCCGCAGGGGAGGTGGCTCCAGGTCGCGCCCAAGGGCGCGCAGACGGTCTTCACGCTCTCCGGCCCCGGGATGGGCGGTTTTGAGGCGGGCTCGACCCGGGGGATCATGTTGGTCACGACCGATGTCGACGCGGACTGTGCCCGGCTCGCGGAGGCAGGCGTCCCCGTGCAGGGGCCGGACGCCATGCCCTGGGGGCGGATGGCCGGCTTCCAGGACCCCGACGGCAACGGCCTGATGCTGCTGACGGAGGCCGCTCAGTAACGGAAAGGGCAGGGCATGACCGCGACCGGGGCCCGGGAGGCCATGGAGGACCGCGTCTTCGCCGCGCTCGCCAACGGCACCCGCCGCGAGGTGCTGCGGCTGCTGCGTGACGGCGGGCCCCAGCCGGTCCAGGTCCTGGCCGATCACTTCGACATGCGCCGCCCCAGCCTCTCGGAGCATCTGAAGGTGCTCCGGGACGCCGGCCTCGTCTCCGAGGAGCGCTCAGGCCGGCAGCGCATCTACCGACTGGAGGCCGCCCCGCTCGCCGAGGTGCAGGACTGGCTCCATCCGTACGAGCGGTTCTGGCGCGACCGTATGAAGGGCCTCGGCGATCTGCTCGACCGCATGCCCGACGATGAGCCGGCATGAGCACCGAACCCGGCCCCCACCTCGGCCCCGAGCCCGACGACGACCTGACCGTCATCCGCGTGGACCAGTACTTCGCGCACCCGCCCGCCAAGGTCTGGCGTGCCCTGACCGAGCCCGAGCTGCTCGTGCAGTGGCAGATGCAGGGCGTCGAGGGCTTCCGGCTGGAGATCGGGCACCGGTACACGATGACCTCCGTGCCGCGGCCCAACACCGACTTCTCCGGCACCGTCGAGGTGGAGGTCCTGGCGTACGAGGCCGGGCGGATGCTGAGCCTGGGCTGGAGTGACCCATCTCCGGCCAACTCCGCCAAGTGGAAGGTTACTTGGCGTTTGGAACAAGAAGGGCGCGGAACGCGTCTGTTCCTAGTGCACGAGGGATTCGATCCGGACGACCCCGCTCAACTCATGGCCAGGAAGATCATGGGCGGCGGCTGGCGGACGCATGTGATGCGATCCCTGGGGCAAACGCTGGAACGCATGTAGTCCCGCGTACGTCACAGGAGTAACCACAGGAACACCCCGCGTGCACGTGCATCTGCTCATGCAGTTGCACGTGAACAGAGCTATGATCCGGAAGCAGTTGACTTCCGCACCACTGCACCACCTCTTGCCTCAATGGCCTCGAGCCACCGCACCACCGGGGAGCGACCTGTGGACCACGACGTGTACAACGGCATGGCGGCCACGGAGCTGTACGGGGTTGCCTGGCAGAAGAGCCGGCACAGCAACTCGCAGGGTTCCTGCGTGGAGTTCGCGCGGCTGCCCGGCGGGGACGTGGCGGTACGCAACTCGCGCTTCCCGGACGGCCCGGCGCTCGTCTACACCCGCGCCGAGATCGAGGCCATGCTCCTCGGCGTCAAGGACGGCGAGTTCGACCACCTGGTCGCGGGCTGACCCACCCGTCCACTCTGGTGCGCAACTGAGGGCAATCCTCGCCTATCGCTCGGTAACGCGCGTAGAACCGCGGCGCCAGCGAGCGCCGCGGTTCATGAGTCCGCCGAACCACCTGTGGTCGCCTGCCCCGGCTGCAGCCGGAACAGCGCCCAGACCACCTTCCCGCTGAGCGAACCCGCCAGCGGTTGCCATCCCCAGCTGTCGCTGAAGGAGTCGACGAGGAAGAGACCGCGCCCGGACTCCGCGGAGAAGTCGTCGGAGTCGCGTGCCACCGGACTGTCGTGACTGGGGTCGCGCACCGCGCACACCAGCCGCTCCGTCCACCGCATCAGATGCAGCCGCACGGGTGGCGTCTGCTCCGGCAACCGCTGCGCACCGGCCGGCAGCGCGTGCCGCAGTGCGTTGGTCACCAGCTCCGACACCACGAGGCAGACGTCGTCGAAGCGGTGGCCCAGGTCCCACTGGTCCATCGTGCGGCGGGTGAACTTCCGTGCCTCGCGCACCGCTTCGTAACGGGCGGGCAGAGCGCAGGAGGCGGCGCTGGAGACGGCTGCGGGATCCAGTGGCGGAAGGCCCTGCCGTAACGGCTCGAGCATGGTCGATCCATTCGTCCCCATGCGAGGCACTCCCGGGAGTTCGCGGTCGTTGCGATGCAGCGGTTGCGCGGGACCATGGTTTCCGATGCGAAGGGCAGATGCAAGGGCAGATGCACGTGCACGTGACCGAATTGGACGCTCCCGTACCGCTTGTTGGCCATTTTTTCCGCCAACTTCCCTCCCTCTCCTTGCGTTCCGGTGTCTCCTTCCTGGGTGAAATCCTTGTCTTCTTTCCGTCTCTGTAATCGGACGAGTACTGCTCGAAGTGATTTAGTGGCAGACTGCGGGCCCTGAAGACGGTTGGGGAGGCTGGCGAACGTGAGCGCGGGAGAGCCCGGATCGGTGGTGCGGCGCATGCTGCTCGGCTCGCAACTGAGGCGGCTGCGGGAGGCGCGAGGGATCACGCGCGAGGCCGCGGGGTACTCGATCCGTGCGTCCGAGTCGAAGATCAGCCGCATGGAGTTGGGTCGGGTGAGCTTCAAGACGCGTGACGTCGAGGACCTGCTGACGCTGTACGGCATCACGGACGAACAGGAGCGCGGCTCGCTGGTGTCCCTCGCCCGCGAGGCCAACGTGGCCGGCTGGTGGCACAGTTACTCGGACGTCCTGCCCAGCTGGTTCCCCACGTATGTCGGACTGGAGGGCGCGGCCAGTCTCATCCGCGCCTACGAGGTGCAGTTCGTGCACGGCCTGCTGCAGACCGAGGCCTACGCCCGCGCGGTGGTCCGGCGCGGCATGAAGGGCGCGAGCGCCGCCGACATCGAAAAGCGCGTGGCGCTGCGCCTGGAGCGGCAGAAGTACCTCGTCGACGAGAACGCCCCCGAGTTCCACATCGTCCTGGACGAGGCCGCCCTGCGCCGTCCCTACGGCGACCGCGAGGTGATGCGCGGTCAGCTCCAGCACCTGATCGAGATCTCCCAGCGGCCCAATGTACGGCTCCAGATCATGCCGTTCAGCCTCGGCGGCCACTCCGGCGAGTCCGGCGCCTTCACCATCCTCAGCTTCCCCGAGTCCGACCTGTCGGACGTCGTCTACCTGGAGCAGCTCACCAGCGCGCTCTACCTCGACAAGCACGAGGACGTCGCCCAGTACGAGACGGCGCTCAAGGAGCTCCAGCAGGACAGTCCGGGCCCGGACGAGAGCCGGGATCTTCTCCGGGGTCTCCTTCAACTCTCTTGAATCGCAAGTACGATGACGTGTGATCAGACCGTGAAGACGAGCGCGATGGCGGCCGTGCCGATCGCGGGTCTGCTAGGGATTGAGGGATCACATGTCGTCCTACTTCACCGACCTGGCTCAGCAGTACATCGACGGTGAGTGGCGCCCGGGCACAGGTTCCTGGGACATCATCGACTTCAACCCGTATGACGGCGAGAAGCTGGCGTCGATCACCATAGCCACGGTCGACGAGGTGGACGACGCCTACCAGGCGGCCGCGCGCGCCCAGAAGCAGTGGGCCACGACCAACCCCTATGCCCGCCGCGCCGTCTTCGAGAAGGCACTGCGCCTGATAGAGGACCGTGAGCAGGAGATCGCCGAGGTGATCATCGCCGAGCTCGGCGGCACCCGGTTGAAGGCGGCGTTCGAACTGCACCTCGCCAAGGAGTTCCTGCGCGAGGCGGTCCATCTGGCGCTGCGCCCCGAGGGCAGGATCATCCCCTCTCCGGTGGACGGCAAGGAGAACCGCGTCTACCGCGTGCCGGTCGGCGTCGTGGGCGTGATCAGCCCCTTCAACTTCCCCTTCCTGCTGTCGCTGAAGTCGGTCGCCCCGGCCCTCGCGCTCGGCAATGCCGTCGTTCTCAAGCCGCACCAGAACACGCCGATCTGCGGTGGCTCCCTGGTCGCGAAGATCCTTGAGGACGCGGGCCTGCCGGCCGGTCTGCTCAACGTCGTCATCACGGACATCGCCGAGATCGGTGACGCCTTCATCGAGCACCCGGTCCCGAAGGTCATCTCCTTCACCGGCTCCGACAAGGTCGGCCGCCACGTCGCCACCGTCTGCGCCTCGAACTTCAAGCGCTCGGTCCTCGAACTCGGCGGCAACAGCGCGCTGGTGGTCCTGGACGACGCCGACATCGACTACGCCGTCGACGCGGCGGTCTTCAGCCGGTACGTCCACCAGGGCCAGGTCTGCATGGCCGCGAACCGCGTCCTCGTGGACCGCTCGGTCGCGGACGAGTTCACCGGGAAGTTCGTCGCCAAGGTGAAGTCGCTGAAGGCCGGCGACCCGCGCGACCCGGAGACCGTCATCGGCCCGGTCATCAACTCCTCCCAGGCGGAGGCCATTTCGGCCACCGTCGAGCAGGCCATCGCCGAGGGCGCCACGGCCCTGGTGCACGGCACGACGACGGACAACCTCGTCGAGCCCTCGGTCCTGACCGGCCTCCCGGCCGACTCGCCCCTGCTGAAGCAGGAGGTCTTCGGCCCGGTCGCCTTCCTCGCCACCTTCGACGGCGAGGAGGAGGCCGTACGCCTGGTCAACGACACCCCGTACGGCCTGAGCGGCGCCGTCCACACCGGGAACATCGAGCGCGGCGTCGCCTTCGCCAAGCAGATCGACACGGGCATGTTCCACGTGAACGACGGCACCGTCCACGACGAGCCGATCGTCCCCTTCGGCGGCGAGAAGCACTCCGGGCTCGGCCGCCTGAACGGCGAGACGATGCTGGACGCGTTCACGACGATGAAGTGGATCTCGGTGCAGCACGGCCGCAGCGGCTTCCCGTTCTGATCCGACACACGGCGGCGCGTTCCGGGGCTGACCTCGGCCCCGGCCCGGCGCGGTCATAACCTGGAGCGCATGTCAGCGATCCGTCTCCTCGTGCTCGGTGCGGTCCGGCAGCACGGGCGGGCCCATGGGTACCAGGTGCGCAACGACCTGGAGTACTGGGGCGCGCACGAGTGGTCCAACGCCAAGCCCGGCTCGATCTATCACGCCCTGAAGCAGATGGCGAAGCAGGGGCTGCTGCACGCCCATGAGATCGCGCCGTCCACGGCCGGCGGGCCGCCGCGCACGGAGTACGAGATCACCGAGAAGGGCATCGAGGAGTACCTCGGGCTGGTCCGCGAGGCGCTGACCTCCTACGACCAGAAGATGGACGTCAAGTCGGCGGCCATCGGCTTCATGGTCGACCTGCCGCGCGGCGAGACGGTCGCCCTGCTCAAGGAGCGCATCCGGCGCATCGAGGAGTGGCGCTCCGCCGTCACCGAGCACTACGTGCCCGAGGCCGGCCCGGGACAGCTCGGCCACATCGGCGAGATCATGAACCTCTGGATCCACACCGCCGACGCCGAGGCCGAGTGGACCCAGGGGCTCATCGAGCGGATCGAGGACGGCGCGTACACATTCGCCGGGGAGGGCGATCCCTTCGTCGGGGTCCTCGCCGAGGATCAGGAGAACCCGTACGCGACGGGGGAGCGGCATCCGGAGGACGACCGCTAATCAAGTTTGACTAACCGATTCCGGGGTACTAGCTTCGAGCTGGTAGTCAACTTTGACTAGCGAGGGAGTTCTCAGTGGCCGACACGGCGATCATCGTCGAAGGGGCACGCAAGAAGTACGGCGGCAAAGCCGGCAAGTACGCACTGGACGGGCTCGACCTCACGGTCGCGCGCGGCACCGTGCACGGAGTGCTCGGCCCGAACGGCGCGGGCAAGACGACCCTGGTCCGCATCCTGTCCACCCTGCTGCGGCCCGACAGCGGCCGCGTCGAGGTGGCCGGACACGACGTGGTGCGCCAGGCGTACGAGGTGCGCCTGCGCATCGGCCTCCTCGGCCAGCACGCGGCCCTGGACGAGGAGTTGGACGGCCGCCAGAACCTGGAGATGTTCGGCAGGCTCTACCACCTCGGCGCCCGCCACGCGCGCGTGCGTGCCGGCGAGCTCCTGGAGCGCTTCGGCCTGGCCGACACCGGCCGTAAGCCGGTCAAGCAGTACAGCGGCGGCATGCGGCGCCGCCTCGACCTGGCCGCCTCTCTCATCGGCGACCGGCACGGCGCCGACCCCGAGGTGCTCTTCCTGGACGAACCCACCACCGGCCTCGACCCGCGCGGCCGCGCCGAGGTCTGGTCCGCCGTCCGCTCCCTGGTCGGCGGCGGCACCACGGTCCTGCTCACCACCCAGTACCTGGAGGAGGCCGACCAGCTCGCCCACCGCATCTCGGTCGTCGACGCCGGCCGGGTCATCGCCGACGGCACGGCGGACGAGCTCAAGACGACGACCGGCGGCGACCGCATCGACGTCGTCCTGCGCGACGCGGGCCAACTGGGCGCCGCGGTGGCCCTGTTGCCCGTACCGAAGGACGCCGTGTCGGTGGACCCCGACCGCCGTCTGCTCAGCGCCCGCGTCACCGAGCGGATGGCGGCGCTCTCCGGCGTCGTACGGGCCCTGGAGGCGGCCGGGATCGAGGCCGAGGACGTCGCGCTGCGCCGACCGACGCTGGACGAGGTGTTCCTGCACCTCACCGGGGACGACCACCGAGTGAAGGAGCCCGCATGAGTACGAACGCCTACGCCCTGGCCGACTCCTGGACCATGACCCGCCGCGAACTCGCCCACTGGGCGCGCCAGCCCGTGCAGGTCGTGGTCAACCTGGTCTTCCCCGTGATGCTGCTGCTGATGTTCGGCTACCTCATAGGCGGCGGCCGCGGCGTCGGCGGCTCCTACATCGACTACCTCGTCCCCGGCATGCTCGCGCTCACCATGGCCTTCGGCCTTGAGGGCACGATGATCGCGGTCACCCAGGACCTCAACAAGGGCGTGATCGACCGGTTCCGGTCCATGCCGATGACCAACGGGGCGGTGCTGGTGGGCCGTTCGGTGGCCGACATGTTCCAGTCGGCGCTGGCCCTGCTGGTCCTCATGGGCGTCGGATTCGCGCTCGGCTGGCGCGCCGACGGCGGCCCGGGGGCCTTCCTGGGCGCCGTGGGACTGCTTCTGCTCTTCCGCTTCGCCATGCTGTGGATCGGCATCCAGCTGGCCCTGGTGGCCGGCAAGCCGGAGCTGGTGCAGGCCGTGCAGATCCTGGTCTGGCCGATCGGCTTCCTGTCCAACGCCCTCGCCCTGCCCGAGTCCATGCCCGGCTGGCTGGGCACCGTCGTCGAGTGGAACCCGATGTCCCATACGGCGACGGCCGTACGGGACCTGTTCGGCGGCACCGGCACCGAACACCTCGGCGCGGCGATCCTGTGGCCGCTGGTGCTCCTGGCTGTGTTCTTCCCGCTGGCGGTACGGCGGTTCGCGCGCCTGAGCCGCTGACGCCCCCGCAGTTCGCCCGGCCCTAGTGGTGGAAGCCGGTGGCCGCGGACTTGTCCTGGGTGAAGGGGCGCGGCTGCCGGCGCAGCTCCGGCAGGGACCGGCTCAGGTCCTCCACGAACAGCTCGGCGAGATCGGTGGAGAAACCGTTGCGGCAGACCACCCGCAGAACCGACAGGTCCTCGCGGTTCGGCGGGAACGTGTACGCAGGAACCAGCCAGCCGGCCTCACGCATCCGTCGCGAGACGTCGAAGACGTCGTACGCCTTGACGTCCGGGGCCGTCGTGAAGGCGAACACGGGCAGGTCGTCACCCCTGGTCAGCAGCCGGAAATCGCCGAGCTTCTGCACGGCCTCGGCGACCTTCCCGGCCACGTCCCGCGCGGCCTGCTGCACGGCCCGGAACCCTTCCCGCCCCAACCGCAGGAACGAGTAGTACTGCGCCACGACCTGCGCACCCGGCCGCGAGAAGTTCAGCGCGAACGTCGGCATGTCGCCGCCCAGATAGTTGACGCGGAACACCAGCTCCTCGGGCAGCGCCTCCTTGTCCCGCCACAGGGCCCAGCCGACGCCCGGGTAGACCAGGCCGTACTTGTGCCCGGAGGTGTTGATCGAGGCGACCCGCGGCTGCCGGAAGTCCCACCGGAGGTCCTCGTCGAGGAACGGCGCCACCATGGCGCCGGACGCTCCGTCGACATGCACCGGGACATCGATCCCGGTGCGCTCCTGGAGGGCGTCGAGCGCGGCGCACAGGTCCGCGATCGGCTCGTACGAACCGTCGAAGGTCGAGCCCAGGATCCCCACGACCCCGATGGTGTTCTCGTCGCACAGCTCGGCCGCCGCCTGCGGATCGAGATGGAACCGCTCGCCCTCCATCGGCACCAGCCGGGGCTCCACCTCCCAGAAGTTGCAGAACTTGTCCCAGCAGACCTGGACGTTGATGCCCATCACCAGGTTGGGGCGTGCGGCGGGGTAACGGTCGGCGTTGCGCCGCATCCAGCGCCGCTTCAGCGCCATCCCGGCGAGCATGCACGCCTCGCTGGAGCCGGTGGTGGAGCAGCCCACGGCCGCCGACGGGTCGGGCGCGTTCCACAGATCGGCAAGTATCGCCACACAGCGCCGCTCCAGCTCGGCGGTGCGCGGGTACTCGTCCTTGTCGATCATGTTCTTGTCGCGGCACTCCGCCATCAATACGCTCGCCTGCGGCTCCATCCACGTGGTGACGAAGGTCGCGAGATTCAGCCGTGAGTTGCCGTCCAGCATCAGCTCGTCGTGCACCAGCTGATACGCCGACGACGGCGACATGGGGGCGTCGGGGAGCCGATGCGTGGGCGGGGCCTCGGTCATGCCGCCGACCGGGTTCGCCTCGCCGTAGAAGGGGTTCACGGACAGCCTGCGCAGGCCGTCCTTGTCCGGTGCTTCGCTGTTCCCACGATGCAGTGGCATGCAATCGACGGTAGAACCGAGCCGCCCGGCTTGCACCTCACGTCGCGTAAGGACCCAGTGTGAAGCGTGAACCGAGAAGGGAGCGGAAGTGAGCTACTCCGTGGGACAGGTCGCGGGCTTCGCCGGCGTGACGGTGCGCACCCTGCACCACTACGACGACATCGGCCTGCTCGTACCCGGCGAGCGCAGCCACGCGGGCCACCGGCGCTACAACGGCGCCGACCTCGACCGGCTGCAGCAGATCCTGTTCTACCGAGAGCTCGGCTTCCCGCTCGAAGAGGTCGCCGCCCTGCTCGACGACCCGGCCGCGGACCCGCGCGAACACCTGCGCAGACAGCACGAGCTGCTGACCGCCCGGATCGAGAAGCTGCGCAAGATGGCGGAGGCCGTGGAGCACGCCATGGAGGCACGCAAGATGGGGATCAATCTCACGCCGGAGGAACGCTTCGAGGTCTTCGGCGACAAGGACCCGGAGCAGTACGCCGAGGAGGCGGAACAGCGCTGGGGCAACACGGAGGCGTACGCCGAGTCACAGCGCCGCGCCGCGAGCTACACCAAGGAGGACTGGAAGCGCATTCAGGCCGAGGTCGACGACTGGGGCCAGCGGTACGCGGCCCTCGTGGCGGCCGACGAGCAGCCGTCCGGTGAGGCGGCCATGGACCTCGCCGAGGAACACCGGCAGCACATGAGCCGGTACTACTTCGAGGTCCCCTACGAGATGCACCGGTGCTTCGGCGAGATGTACGTCGCCGACGAGCGCTTCAAGGCGTTCTACGACTCCATGCACCCAGGTCTCGCCGAGCACTTGAGGGCAGCGATTCTCGCGAACGCCGACCGCCAGACCGCATAAGGGTCCTGGCCCGGGACCCCGTACGGGTCACTCCCGGGCCAGGACCACCGCGGTCCCGTAGGCGCACACCTCGGTGCCCACGTCGGCCGCCTCGGTCACGTCGAAGCGGAACGCCAGCACACCGTTCGCGCCACGCGCGCGTGCCTGCTCGACGAGCCGCTCCATGGCTTGGTTGCGGGTCTGAACGAGCGTCTTGGTGAGCCCCTTGAGCTCACCGCCGACCAATGACTTCAACCCGGCGCCGATCTGACTGCCGACGYGCCGGGAGCGCACGGTCAGTCCGAAGACCTCGCCGATGACCTCCGTGACCCGGTGTCCGGGGACGTCATTCGTGGTCACTACCAGAACGTCGGGCTGGGGTCCCTGCCCGCCGCCGTACTCATCGATGCCCATGCCTCACAGCTTTGTCCGAGCGGGGGCACAGTGCATCCTGAACGGGTCCATGGAACCTGGGCGACCGGCGCGGCGTTGATACTTTTGACGCGCCAGTCACAGCCCGCCCGCCCCTTCCCCGCAGGAGCCACAATCCCGTGACCACGCTTGCGCTCGCACCCGAGTGGCTCAGTCCGGACTATCTGATCGAGACCTTCAGCCTCCCCGGCATCCTGCTGATCGTCTTCGCCGAATCCGGTCTCTTCGCGTTCCTGCCCGGGGACTCCCTGCTGTTCACGGCGGGCCTGTTCGTGGCCGAGGGGAACTACATCAGCCAGCCGCTGTGGCTGGTCTGCACGCTCATCGTCCTGGCGGCCGTCATCGGCGACCAGGTCGGCTACATGATCGGCAAGTTCTTCGGGCCCAAGCTCTTCAACCGCCCGAACTCCAGGCTCTTCAAGAAGGAGAACCTGGAGAAGGCGCACGAGTTCATGGAGAAGTACGGCCCGAAAGCGATCGTCCTCGCGCGCTTCGTGCCGATCGTGCGTACCTTCGCCCCCATCGTGGCGGGTGCCGGCCGCATGAGGTACGCCACATTCCTCACGTACAACGTCATCGGCGGTATCGCCTGGGGCACCGGCGTCACCCTCGCGGGCTACTGGCTCGGTCAGATCACGTTCATCAAGACGAACGTCGAGGCGATCCTCATCCTGATCGTCTTCGTCTCCGTGGTCCCGATCCTCATCGAGGTCCTGCGCGAGCGCGCCAAGAAGAAGCGCGCGGCGGCACAGGCTCCGGCCCCTGCCCAGCAGCACCCCCAGGCGATGGACGACGCGACGACCCAGCTCCGCCGCATCGAGCCCGACGACCCGCCCCAGCAGCAGAACGGCAACCACGGCCAGCAGCAGTACGGCTACGACCAGCAGTACTACGGCCAGCAACCCCAACAGCCCCAACAGCAGCAGCCGTACGCCCAGCAGTACCCCCAGGGCTACGGCCAACAGCAGCCCTACGGCGGCCAGCAGAACCAGCAGTACCCGCCGAACCAGGGTTACTGAGGCCTCCGCGACCGAGCCGCCAGGCGCTCAGAATCCTCGGGTGCGCTTGGCGGCTCGTCGTTTCTCCGGGGACCCGATCCGCAGGAACAGCCGGGAGATCTCGGACCCCAGATTGACTCCGATGGCAATGGCCATGGCGAGCGAGGCGGCCGTGGCCAACGACACCAACCCCTTGTCGACGTTGTTCTGCGCGATCGACAACAGCCCGAAATACGTCGCGGAACCCGGCAGCAAGGGCCCGATCGCCGCGGTGGTGTACGGCAACGCCGACGCGAACCGATACCGCGCCATCAGCTGCCCGAACAACCCCACCAGCCCGGCCGCGACAGCCGTTGAGGCAACCGCCGAGAACCCACCGGTGTAGTGCATGGCGCCGTACACGACCCAGGCGACACCCCCGTTGAGGGTCACCGAGAGCACGGTGGACCGTTCCTGCTGGAGCAGTACCGCGAAGGTCAGCGACAGCAGCATCGACGCGGCGATCTGCCAGTACGGCCGCGGGGAGATGTTCAGCGCCGCGTCAGGGTCCAGCTTGGCGCCCAGGTTCACACCGAAGTACAGGATCACCAGCACCCCGACCACGATGCCGACGAAGAAGTACATGACCTCCAGCAGCCGCGCCGACGCGGTGATGTAGAAGCCGGTCAGCCCGTCCTGCACGCCCGCCACCAGCGCCCGCCCCGGCAGCAGCGCGAACAGCCCACCGGTGATCACCGCCGACGCCTTCACGTCGACGTGGGCAAGGGTCAGCGCGACGCCTATCGCGGCCGGCGGCATCGCGGCCACCGTGAACTGGTAGAACTCCGGCAGCCCCCGCCCCGCGCACAGCCACGCCAGCCGGTCGCCGAGCATCGCGCCGATCATGGCCGCGACGAACACGATCAGGTCACCGCCGACCAGCACGGATGCCGYGCCCGCGAGCAGCCCGCTCGCCGAGGTGAGCACCCAGGTCGGGTACGGGTGCCGGTTGCGGCGGATCTCCGCGAGGCGCCCGTAGGCCTCCTCCAGCGAGATGTGGCTCTCCGGGTCGCTGAGGTCGTCGACGAGCTGGTACACGGCCGCCAGACGCGTGTAGTCGGTGCCGCGCCGCCGTACCGTGCGCGCCGCCGACACCGGATCGTCCACCAGCGAGGGCTGGTACGAGATCGACAGCAGCGTGAAGGTGACGTTCGGCTCGCAGCGGTCCAGTCCGTAGGACCGGCAGACCGCGAACATCGCGGCCTCCACGTCCTCCGCGCCCTCACCGCCCGCCAGCAGCAGCTCGCCGATGCGAAGCGTCAGGTCGAGCACGCGCGGGACGGCCGGACCCTCCTCCTCCGCTTTCGGCATCCGCTCCGGCGCGGGCCGCTCGGCCACCGGCATGCGCAGCATCGTGCGCATCCGGTCCTGCCACGGCAGGTCCTTGGTCAGGCTGATCTTCGGTATGCCGCCGGCGGGGGTGAACGCGGGCACGGCGTCCTCGACGTCGTAGCCGCTGGGCGTGCTGAACGCCGAGCGCTCGGGTTCGTGGACCGGCGGCTGCGGCACCCCCAGGCCCTTGGGCAGGGCGAACTCGGAGGTGGTCTCCGACTCGCTGTCCCCCACCTCGATCCCGGCGGGCGGCGTGAACGCCATCCTCGCCTCGTCCGACTGCGGCTTGCGGTCCTCCGCGTCCGTCACCTGCGTAGCACTCCCTGTACGACACCTCCTGCCGCACTCAGTATGCGCACAGACACACGAACGGGCTGCACGCGTGCGCGTACAGCCCGTTCACATGGCCGAAAGGCCAAGGGTTGCGTCAGTGGCCGCCCTGGTCCTTGAAGCGCTTGTAGGAACGCTCGATCTCGACCTCGGCCTCGGTGCGGCCCACCCAGTCGGCGCCCTCGACGGACTTGCCGGGCTCCAGGTCCTTGTACACCTCGAAGAAGTGCTGGATCTCCAGGCGGTCGAACTCCGACACGTGGTGGATGTCGCGCAGGTGCTCCACGCGCGGGTCGGACGCCGGCACGCACAGCAGCTTGTCGTCGCCGCCCGCCTCGTCGGTCATCCGGAACATGCCGATCGCACGGCACTTGATGAGGCAGCCGGGGAAGGTCGGCTCCTCCAGGATGACCAGCGCGTCCAGCGGGTCGCCGTCCTCGCCGAGGGTGTTCTCGACGAAGCCGTAGTCGGCCGGGTAGCTGGTCGAGGTGAAGAGTCGACGGTCCAGGCGGATCCGACCGGTCTCGTGGTCCACCTCGTACTTGTTCCGCGAACCCTTCGGGATCTCGATCGTGACGTCGAACTCCACCGGTGGCTCCTCCATGATCAACACATAGTTCTGGTGGTTAAGTGTCCCTCACGCAGGTGTGTGATCGCGAAAGGGGCTGGTGGTCGTGCCAGAGCTGAGGCCTTGGCGAGCCGCGAGACCGCATGTGACGCGGGTCGCGAGTGCCGTACGACCCCGTCTGGCACGGGCCGCGGAGGCCGTACGCCCCCGTCTCGCGCGCGCCGCGACGGCCGCGAAACCGCGGGTCGCACGGTTCGCGCGAGCCGTATCCCCGCAGGCCGCGCGGATCACGAGGCCGAAGACCTGGCAGTACACCGCGGGCGCCGCCACCGCCGGACTGGCGCTGGCCGCCGCAGTGGTGACCTCCGCCGGACCCTGGGACTCCACCGGTCAGCGTACGGCCGAGCGGGACTGGGCGGCCGCCCAGAAGCGCACGGGTGGCACAGATCACGGCCGTAATGCCGATACATCCGATTCCTCCGGCACATCGGCCGAAGAACCCCGCCCGGCCCCCAGCGCGGCCTCCGTCCTGACCGGCCTGGGCGGCGGTGTCGGCGCCGTGAACACGGCACCGGACGGCAAGGCCGTCGCCGGCCTCGTCGGCCCGCTCCTGGACGACCCGGCGCTCGGCCGCAGCTCGGCGGCGATCGTCGACGTGGCCAGCGGCAAGCGCCTGTACGGCGACGGCGCCGACGAGGCCCTCACGCCCGCCTCCACCACGAAGATCGCCACCGCCGCGGCCGCCCTCGCCGCACTGGGCCCCGACCGCCGCCTCACCACCCGTACCGCCCTGGAACCCGACACGAAGGAACTGGTCCTGGTCGGCGGTGGCGACCCCACCCTCACGGCCCGCAAGGACGCCGAAGGCTGGGCGAGCCTGCGCGAACTGGCCGACCGCACTGCCGAGGCCCTGGCACAGCGGGGCATGCGCCAGGTCACCCTTTCGTACGACAAGACGCTCTACGCCGGCCCTGAACTGCACCCCATCGGGGACAACGGCAACCTCGCCCCGGTCAGCGCCCTCATGGTCGACGAGGCCCGTCCCGACGACTCCACCAGCGGCCCCGTGGAGCGGGTGGAGGACCCGGCCAGGGACGCGGCGGTCAAGTTCGCGGCCCTCCTCGCCGACCACGGCATCAAGACGACCGCGCCCGGCCCGTCCAAGGCGACCGGCCGAGCCCAGTCGCTCGCCCAGGTCTCCTCGCCGCCGCTGTCCGCCCTGGTCGAGCGCATGCTCACCAACAGCGACAACGACATCGCCGAGCACCTCGCCCGCCAGACCGCCGTGGCGAGCGGCGCGCGCGCCGACTTCGCCGGCGCGGGCAAGGCGATCGGGGCTCAGCTGAAGAAGCTCGGGCTCCCGGTGGCGGGCGCCGACTTCAAGGACGGCAGCGGCCTCAACCGCGCCGACAAACTCACCGCCGACCTGCTCACGGCACTTCTGGCCAAGGCGGCAGACCCGACCCACCCCGAACTCCGCCCGGTCCTGACCGGCCTGCCCGTGGCAGGCTTCACGGGCACCCTGGCCGGCCGCTACACGGACGGCGCGGCCGGCATCGTCCGAGCGAAGACGGGCACCCTGTCCAGCGTGAACTCCCTGGCCGGCACGGTCGTGGACCAGGACGGCCGCCTGCTCGCCTTCGCGTTCCTGTCGACGGGCACCGACACCGAGGCGGCCCGGTCCGCGCTGGACAGAACGGCGACGGCACTGGCGGCGTGCGGCTGCGGCTGACCACCTCCGACCCCCGCCGCCGCAAACCCCCACGGCCTGCCCCAAGTGGGAACGCTCACGTACGGTTGACACATGACGAGCATCGGTGGTGCCGAGATGGTCGACTGGAATCTCGCGGTCGCGACCGCGACCCGGTTCGTAAGGCCGGGCCCGGAGGTGAGCCGCGACGAGGCCCGCGCCATCGTCGCCGAGCTGCGCCGGCATGCCAAGGCCGCGGAGGAACACGTCCGGGGCTTCACTCTCATGGGCACGGACGACATCCACGACACCCCCGTCCTCGTGGTCGACCGCCCCGGCTGGGTCCGGGCGAACGTCGCCGGCTTCCGCGAGATCCTCAAGCCCCTCCTCGACAAGATGCAGGAGCGGCGCACCAGCAGCCCCGGCGGCGCCGTCCTCGGCGCGGTCGGCGGCAAGGTCACCGGCGTCGAACTCGGCATGCTGCTGTCCTTCCTCGCCTCCCGCGTCCTCGGCCAGTACGAGACCTTCGCCCCGGCCACCCGAGACCTCCCGGCGGGCGAGCACGGCGGCGGCCGCCTCCTCCTCGTCGCCCCGAACATCGTGCACGTCGAGCGCGAACTCGACGTACACCCCCACGACTTCCGCCTGTGGGTGTGCCTGCACGAAGAGACCCACCGCACGCAGTTCAGCGCGGTGCCCTGGCTGCGCGACCACCTGGAGGGCGAAATCCAGTCGTTCTTGGGGGAGACGGACGTCGACCCCATGACCGTCCTGGAGCGCATCCGCGAGGCCGCCCAGTCCCTCACCGGCAGCCGGCCCGAGGCCGAGGAGGACGACGGCGGACGTTCGTTCGTCGAACTGGTGCAGACCCCGGCCCAGCGGGAGATCCTCGGCCGCCTCACCGCCGTGATGTCCCTCCTGGAGGGCCACGCCGACTTCGTGATGGACGGCGTCGGTCCCGCGGTCGTGCCGTCCGTCGCCGAGATCCGCGAAAAGTTCCAGCAGCGACGCGCCAAGGGCGCCTCAAGGCTGGACATCGCCCTGCGCAAGCTGCTCGGCCTGGACGCCAAACTCAGGCAGTACCGCGACGGGGAACGCTTCGTACGAGCCGTCGTGGAACAGGTCGGCATGGACGGTTTCAACCGCGTCTGGACATCCCCGAACACCCTCCCCACCAAGGCGGAGATCGCCAAACCGGCGGACTGGATCGCGCGGGTGCACCGCAAGGCGGAGTCGTGAAACACGCGCCGAGTCGTGCATCTCATACGAAGGTCGTGAACCGAATCCGGCCGACGGCAGGCGAACGCCCCTCCAATCACCCGTCCGAGGGACCGTGAGCCATGGGTAGGCGTGCAATGCTCGGGGAACGGCCCGGTTCTGTCACCATCTACACACTCTGAGTGACTGAACTCGGACTCACCCCCCGACAACTTCATGAAGGGAACCGGACATGGGTCCCCATCCTGCGGTCGCGGCGATACGCCTGGCGGTCCGCCGCGTCCTCCACGACATCCTCACCGAACACAGCCGCATCACCGACGTCCCCGCGCCGAGCAGCCCGCGCGCGGCCTCGCCCAAGGCGCCGCCCGTGCTGTCGACCGGCGCCCAGCGCGCCCCCCACGGCACCGCGCTCGAAACGTCGTACGAGCTCCCCGGCCAGAGCCCCCAGGAGCCCCCGCGCGCTGCCCCGCACGAGCGGCCCCCCTCCCCGCTCGTGCTCGTCGCATGCTCCGGCGGCGCCGACTCCATGGGCCTCGCCTCCGCCCTCGCGTTCGAAGCCCCCAAACTCGGCATCCGCGCCGGCGGCATCACCGTCGACCACGGCCTCCAGCCCGGCTCCGATCTGCGCGCCGACGAAGTCGCCCTGCGCCTGCGCGAACTCGGCCTCGACCCGGTCGAGTCCCTCGCCGTGACCGTCGGCCGCGCCGGCGGCCCCGAGGCAGCCGCCCGCGACGCGCGCTACGCCGCCCTCGACGACGCCGTCGAACGCCACGGCGCCACCGCCGTCCTGCTCGGCCACACCCGCGACGACCAGGCCGAGACCGTCCTGCTCGGCCTCGCCCGCGGCTCCGGCATCCGCTCCCTGTCCGGAATGGCCGCGGTCTCGGGGGCCGGCGGCCGTTACCGCCGCCCCTTCCTCGGACTCGACCGGCAGACCGCCCGCAAAGCCTGCATGGTCCAGTCCCTGCCGGTCTGGGACGACCCCCACAACTCCGATCCCGCGTACACCAGGTCGCGACTGCGCCAGGAAGGCCTGCCCGCCCTGGAGAAGGCGCTCGGCAAAGGCGTCGTCGAGGCCCTCGCCCGCACCGCCCAGCTTTCCCGCGACGACGCCGACGCCCTCGACTCCTGGGCCAGCCAGGCCGAGGCCGCAGTACGCGACGCGACCGGCCTCCTGGAGTGCGCCAAGCTGTACGCGCTGCCGCCCGCCGTGCGCCGCCGGATCCTGCGCCGCGCCGCCATCGAGGCCGGAGCGCCCGCCGGTTCGCTGTTCGCCCGTCACATCGAGGAAGTCGACCGTCTGATCACCGGCTGGCGCGGCCAGGGAGCCATCAATCTCCCCGGCAAAGTCGTCGCCCAGCGTCAGGGTGGCAGACTGGTGATTCGGCAAGGCTGATTCGCGACCCCTCCGCAGTGCAGATCACGGAGGGGCCGGCGGGCCGAGAATGCGGGACGACCGACCGAAAGTGATGCGGGTGGACGCGAAAGACATGGGTGACGACCTCCAGCAGGTGCTCATCACCAAGGAAGAGATCGACGCCAAGCTGGCAGAGCTGGCAGCGAAGATCGACGCGGAATACGAGGGCAAGGACCTGCTCATCGTCGGTGTCCTCAAGGGCGCGGTGATGGTCATGGCCGACCTCGCCCGGGCGCTGTCCACCCCCGTCACCATGGACTGGATGGCCGTGTCGTCGTACGGCGCCGGCACCCAGTCCTCCGGTGTCGTGCGGATCCTCAAGGACCTCGACACCGACATCAAGGGCCGTCACGTCCTGATCGTCGAGGACATCATCGACTCCGGCCTGACCCTGTCCTGGCTGCTGTCCAACCTCGGCTCGCGCGAGCCGGAGTCGCTCAAGGTGTGCACCCTGCTGCGCAAGCCGGACGCCGCGAAGGTCGCCATCGAGGTCGAGTGGGTCGGCTTCGACATCCCCAACGAGTTCGTCGTGGGCTACGGCCTCGACTACGCCGAGAAGTACCGCAACCTCCCGTTCGTCGGTACGCTCGCGCCCCACGTCTACGGCGGCTGAGTCCGACGGTCCGCGACCGCGGACCCGAAGGGCCCAACCCCCGTACGAAGATCGGGAACCCCGGCGGGCCTCGCGCCGTTGGAGCATGCAGACGGGCTTACCGGCCGTCCCGTGCGGCTACGCGCGACAAAGCTGGGGTACCGTCAGAAGAACTGTCTTATCAAACTCACTATGGCAGGAGGGACGGGGCGACATCGCTCCGTATGGATGGACGTGAAGCGATACTTCCGTGGGCCGGTCATGTGGATCGTGCTGGCCGTCCTTGCCGTGGTCGTGTTGATGCAGGTCGTCGGCTCGTCCGGCGGCTACAAGACGGTGGACACCGGCCAGGTCGTCCAGGCGATCAATGACAACAAGGTCGAGTCGGCCAAGCTGACCACAGGTGACGAGAACACCATCAAGGTCCAGCTCAAGGACGGCGAAAAGGTCGAGGGCGCCACCAAGATCCAGGCGAGCTACATCGGCGACCAAGGCGTGACCATCGCCAGCACGCTGCAGAACAAGTACCAGGACAAGCAGATCCCGGACGGCTACACCGTCTCGCCGTCCAAGCAGAACCCGTTCGTCGGGATCCTGCTTTCGCTGCTTCCCTTCGTCCTCATCGTCGTCGTGTTCCTGTTCCTGATGAATCAGATGCAGGGCGGCGGCTCCCGGGTCATGAACTTCGGCAAGTCCAAGGCGAAGCTCATCACCAAGGACACCCCGAAGACGACGTTCTCGGACGTCGCCGGCTCGGACGAGGCCGTCGAGGAACTCCAGGAGATCAAGGAATTCCTCCAGGAGCCGGCCAAGTTCCAGGCCGTCGGCGCCAAGATCCCCAAGGGCGTACTGCTCTACGGTCCTCCCGGTACCGGCAAGACGCTCCTCGCGCGCGCCGTCGCCGGCGAGGCGGGCGTCCCCTTCTACTCGATCTCCGGTTCCGACTTCGTCGAGATGTTCGTCGGTGTCGGTGCCTCCCGAGTCCGTGACCTGTTCGAGCAGGCCAAGGCGAACGCCCCGGCGATCGTCTTCGTCGACGAGATCGACGCGGTCGGCCGCCACCGCGGCGCCGGCCTCGGCGGCGGTCACGACGAGCGCGAGCAGACCCTCAACCAGCTGCTCGTCGAGATGGACGGCTTCGACGTCAAGGGCGGCGTGATCCTCATCGCCGCGACGAACCGGCCCGACATCCTCGACCCGGCCCTCCTGCGCCCCGGCCGCTTCGACCGCCAGATCGCGGTCGACCGCCCGGACATGCAGGGCCGTCTGGAGATCCTCAAGGTCCACCAGAAGGGCAAGCCGGTCGCCCCGGACGTCGACCTGTCGGCGGTCGCCCGCCGCACCCCGGGCTTCACCGGCGCGGACCTGAGCAATGTCCTCAACGAGGCAGCGCTGCTGACGGCCCGCTCGGACCGGAAGCTGGTCGACAACCAGATGCTGGACGAGGCCATCGACCGCGTCGTGGCGGGCCCGCAGAAGCGGACCCGGATCATGTCGGACAAGGAAAAGAAGATCACCGCGTACCACGAGGGCGGACACGCCCTGGTCGCGGCGGCCTCCCCGAACTCCGACCCGGTCCACAAGATCACGATCCTCTCCAGAGGCCGTGCTCTCGGCTACACGATGGTCCTGCCGGACGAGGACAAGTACTCCACGACCCGCAACGAGATGCTGGACCAGCTGGCCTACATGCTGGGCGGCCGCGCGGCCGAGGAGCTCGTCTTCCACGACCCGACCACGGGCGCTGCGAACGACATCGAGAAGGCCACGACCACGGCCCGCGCGATGGTCACGCAGTACGGCATGACCGAGCGTCTCGGCGCCATCAAGTTCGGTGGCGACAACACCGAGCCGTTCCTCGGACGTGAGATGGCTCACCAGCGCGACTACTCGGAAGAGGTCGCCGCGCTGGTGGACGAGGAAGTCAAGAAGCTCATCGAGAACGCGCACAACGAAGCCTGGGAGATCCTCGTCGAGAACCGCGACGTCCTCGACAACCTGGTGCTTCAGCTGCTGGAGCGGGAGACGCTGGGCAAGGAGGAGATCGCCGAGATCTTCGCCCCCATCGTCAAGCGTCCGCCCCGGCCCGCCTGGACCGGATCCTCCCGCCGTACGCCGTCCACCCGTCCGCCGGTGCTCTCCCCCAAGGAGCTCGCACTGACGAACGGCGCCAACGGCGCGACCCCGGCGATCTCCACCGCCAAGTCGACGGTGACGGAGCCCGCCCCGGCGGCCGAGCCGGCCCCCGAGGAGCGTCCCGAGAGCTGACGCCGTGACCCGGTGAGTCCACCGGGCCCGGAATGGATGCCGCGCCTCCCTGGTTTTAGCCTGGGGGGCGCGGCATTCTCGTATGCCCGCAGTTCAGACGCGTGACCCACACGCGCCACCCGCACAGGAACGAGGCACCACATGACCGACCCCGTGACGCTGGACGGCGAGGGCCGCATCGGCGAGTTCGACGAGAAGCGCGCCGAGAACGCGGTACGCGAGCTGCTGATCGCGGTCGGCGAGGACCCGGACCGTGAGGGCCTCAGGGAGACGCCGGCGCGGGTGGCGCGGGCGTATCGGGAGCTGTTGGCGGGACATACGCAGCAGCCTGAGGATGTGCTGACGACCACGTTCGACATCGGGCATGACGAGATGGTCCTGGTGAAGGACATCGAGATCGTGAGCCTCTGTGAACATCACATGCTGCCATTCCATGGCGTAGCGCACATTGGGTACATTCCGGCCGAAAATGGCAAGATCACGGGTCTCTCCAAGCTTGCGCGACTCGTTGAGGTCTTTGCCCGTCGCCTGCAGGTGCAGGAACGACTCACCACCCAGATCGCCGACTCCCTCATGAAGATCCTCGAGGCCCGGGGTGCGATCGTCGTCATCGAGGCTGAGCACATGTGCATGTCGGTGCGCGGTATCCGCAAGCCCGGCGCCAAGACCACGACGTCGGCGGTGCGCGGTCAGCTTCGCGACGCTACGACCCGGGCCGAGGCGATGAGCCTGATACTGGCGCGCTGACCTGATGGTCAGTGGTGCCCGTACCTTCCTTGATCGGTGGAGTTGATCGCTGATCAAGGGGGGCCCGGCGCTGTCACGCCGTCGGCGCCGCCCCCGCGCCGTTGTGTTCGTCGTCCTCCGGGAGTTTGCAGACTCGCTCCAGGAACACCGCTGCCGCTATCACGCCGAGGCCTGCCAGGACCGCGAAGCCGGCGTAGATGGCCTGGTCTCTGCGGGCGGGGACTTCGAGGTGTTCCAGGAGGAAGACGCCCGTGCCGCCGTACATGCCGGCGACAAGGGCGGCTACCAGGGCGCTGGCCTGGCCGAAGACGACCGCGCGAGCGGCCATCAGGGGGTCGACGCCCTTGGCCTCGGGGTGGCGTTCGCGCTGGGCCTTGAGGCGGGCGCGGATCGAGATCGCCGTGGACAGCAGCACCACGGCGATCAGGGCGAGGACGATGGGGGCGGCCAGGGGGACGCTGGGCAGGGTCCCGACGGCGTTCCACAGTCGGGCGCCCGCCCAGGACAGGACTCCGGCGACGATGAACACGCCGGCCAGCATCCTGATGCGCAGCTCTCTCACGGTGTTTCTTCAGCTCCCCCGGGTGCCCGCGGATTGTGGTCGTCTTGACCTTAACGACTATTCGGGCAGCCGGAGTTCCAGGTCCATGCGCGGCGCCACGCCGGCCCGGGTGACCGCGCCGAGCAGCGCGGCGATCTCGATCCGCGCCCGCCTCAAGGCCCAGCGCGAACGCCACCCCGAGGCCAAGGGCGTCGACCCCCTGATGGCCGCTCGCGCGGTCGACTTCGGCCAGGCCAGCGCCCTGGTAGCCGCCCTTGTCGCCGGCATGTACGGCGGCACGGGCGAGCTCCACGCGCGCGTGGAGGCCGTCCTGGAGGGCGGCATCTCCCCCGACCGCGTCGTCGTCGACCCCGGCCTCGGCTTCTCCAAGGACGCCGAGCACGACCTCGTGCTGCTCGCCCACCTCGACCGACTGCTCACCCTCGGCGTAGGCGACGATGTCGACGTCGAGGGTGCGCGCGCCCCAGCGCTCGTCGCGGACCCGGTGGAAGGCCTCCTCGACCGCGTGCGCCCGCTCCAGGAGGGAGGACGGGGGGAGCGTGGTCTTGAGGACCACGACCGCGTTGAAGTAGGAGGGCTGGCTGCCCGGCTCGACGCCCCAGGGCTCCGTCTCGTAGACGGGAGAGACTCCCTTGATGCGCACGCCCGGGGTGTCCTCCAGCGCGTCGATGGCGCCCTGGAGGGTCTCCAGCCGGTTCCCCAGGTTGGCGCCTAGGGAGATCACGGCCCGTTTGGGGTTGCTGAGGGTGGTGTCGGCGGCGTCGACCTGCTCGACGACGGAGGCGGGTACCGGCTGTACGGTCGGGTCGCTGGGGCCCTTGATGAACGGTGCAGTCATACTCGGCTCCGGGTGATGGTGACGGTCACGTCGTCGAAGGGGACCGTGATCGGCGCGTCCGGTTTGTGGACGGTGACCTCGACCTCGTGGACCCCCTCGTGCTTCAGACAGGCCTGGGCGATGCGCTCGGCGAGCGTCTCGATGAGGTTGACCGGTTCGCCCTCGACGACGGCCACGACCTCCTCCGCCACGATGCCGTAGTGCACGGTCTTCGCCAGGTCGTCGTCTGCGGCGGCGGGCCGGGTGTCCAGGCCGAGGACGAGGTCCACGACGAAGGTCTGGCCCTGCGCGCGTTCCTCGGGGAACACGCCGTGGTACCCGCGGGCCTTCAGGCCGCGCAGCGCGACACGATCCACGCGAATCACTCCTGCAATCGTCGGTGACGGCCGGTCGATGCCGTGTGCGGGCGGCACACCGGCCTCGAACGAATCTACCTGCGGGCACTGACAGGGCCGGGCAACGGGGGCGTGGGCCCGGTCCGGGCCGACAGGATTCATCGTGTGTTTTCCCTGGGGAATCCGGTGGCTCACGGGTTGGTAGCCGCCCCTACCCGCACGCACGTGATTCCAACCACTTCTTGGTCCCGGCGGGGCTCCGCGGGCCCCCTTGCGGGTGGCTCCCGGGGCGTCCCCGTGTAGTCCTTGGGGGTCGCCTACCCACTCAGGACGGGGTCTCGTCGCTGTCGGCCTCGTCGTTTTCGGCCAGAACCGGCGAGGCGTGGTGCGACCACATCTTCCAGCCCGCGGGCGTGCGCCGGAACACGTTCGTGGCGACCACCAGCTGGCCCACGAGCGGGCCGAGCTCCTCGCCGCCCTCGGGTGCGGGACCGCCGCTGAGGATGTTCTCGGTGCAGGTGACCACGGCGGTGTCGCCGGTGACGGAGACGTGCACGTCGGTCAGGAAGAACTGGATGTAGTCGGTGTTCGCCATGATGAGCGCGTACGACCTGAGGACCTCGCCGCGTCCGGTGAGCACCGGCCAGCCGGGGTGGACGCAGGAGACCACGCCGGAGTCGGCCGGGTCGTGGTAGGTCTCGTCGACGCCGAGGTCGGACGGGGTGAGCCAGAGCGAGGAGACCTGCTCGAAGTCGCCGCGCTCCATGGCCTCGTAGAAGGCGGTGTTGGCGGCTTCCACCTGCTCGACGTCGGTGTGCGGGGCGCTCACCGGGCTCCCTCGGGGCCGTGTGCGCCGCTGTGCCCGGCGTCGCGTGCCTCTTCGATGGCGCGTGTGACGCGCACCGCGTCCGCCGTGGCGCGCACCTCGTGCACGCGCACGGCCCAGGCACCGGCCTGCGCGGCGAGCGCCGACACGGCGGCGGTGGCGGCGTCGCGCTCCCGGGCGGGCGGCGGCGCGCCCTGCGGGCCGGCCAGGACCCGGCCGAGGAACCGCTTGCGGGAGGCGGCGACGAGGAGCGGATGGCCGAGGGTGAGCAGTCGGTCGAGGTGGGCGAGCAGCACGAGGTCGTGCTCGGCGTCCTTGGAGAAGCCGAGGCCGGGGTCGACGACGACGCGGTCGGGGGAGATGCCGCCCTCCAGGACGGCCTCCACGCGCGCGTGGAGCTCCTCGACGACCTCGGTGACGACATCGGCGTACACGCCCTTGGCGTTCGCGCCTTCGAGGAAGCCGCGCCAGTGCATGACGACGAAGGGGGCGCCGGCGTCGGCGACGACCGGGATCATCGCGGGGTCGGCGAGGCCGCCGCTGACGTCGTTGACGAGGGCGGCGCCGGCGGCGAGGGCCTGCTCGGCGACGCGAGCGCGCATGGTGTCGACGGACACCGTGACGCCCTCGGCGGCGAGGCCGCGCACGACGGGGATGACGCGGCGCAGCTCCTCGTCCTCGTCGACCCGGGTGGCGCCGGGGCGGGTGGACTCGCCGCCGACGTCGACGAGGTCGGCGCCCTCCTCGACCAGGGCGAGGCCGTGCTTGACGGCGGACGTCGTGTCGAACCAGCGGCCGCCGTCGGAGAAGGAGTCGGGGGTCACGTTGACGACTCCCATGACCGCGCACCGGTCCCACTGGGGAAGGCCCGTGACGCGCCCGCGCCCGCTGTGCTTGCTCATACGTTCAGCGTAGGCCCAGCACGGGCCGCGACGTGCCGCGGCCCGAGCGGGAGCCCGGTGGGGGGCGGGCTTCCGCTCGGGCCTGTCACGGGCGGGCGCGGCTCACGCGGCGCGCACGCCCTGTTCGGCCACCCGGTGCGCGCACGGGCGGGCCGGCCTGCGGCGGCGCAGGAAGCGCGGCAGCGGCAGGGCCAGGTTCACGAAGCCTTCCGCCTGCATGGCGGCGATGCCGAGGCGGGGCAGGTCGGCCGAGGCGCGGTAGACCACGAAGCGGGGCTCCCAGCGCGGCTGGAACTTGGCGTTGAACTTGTACAGGGACTCGATCTGGAACCAGCGGGAGAGGAACACCAGCAGGCCCCGCCAGGCGCGCAGCACCGGGCCCGCGCCGATCTTCTCGCCGCGTGCCAGCGCCGAGCGGAACATGGCGAAGTTGAGCGACACGCGCGCGATGTCGAACTTCGGGGCGGCCTGGAGGGCGGCCACGATCAGCAGTTCGTTCATGCCGGGGTCGGCCGCGCGGTCGCGGCGCATCAGGTCGAGCGAGACCCCGTCCGTGCCCCACGGCACGAAGTGGAGGATCGCCTTGAGGTCGCCGTACTCTCCCGGCTCCTCGTCGGCCTTGTGGGCGGTGGCGATGAGGCAGTCGCCGTCGGACGGGTCGCCGACGCGGCCCAGCGCCATGGAGAAGCCGCGCTCGGTGTCGGTGCCGCGCCAGTCCTCGGCGGCCTGCCGGATCCGCTCCAGCTCGGTCTCGCCGAGGTCACGGACACGACGTACCCGGGTCTCGTAACCGGCGCGCTCGATGCGCTTGACCATCTGTCGTACGTTGCGCATCGCGCGGCCGGCGAGCGAGAAATCCGGGACGTCCACCACCGCCTCGTCGCCCAGTTCGAGGGCGTCGAGCCCGGTCTCGCGGGTCCAGACCTCGGCGCCGGTCTCGGAGCAGCCCATGACGGCGGGGGTCCAGGAGTGGGCCTTGGCCTCGTCCATGAAGCGCTCGATGGCGCCGGGCCAGGCCTCGACGTCGCCGATGGGGTCGCCGCTGGCGAGCATCACGCCGGAGACGACGCGGTACGTCACGGCCGCCTTGCCGCTGGGGGAGAAGACGACGGCCTTGTCGCGGCGCAGCGCGAAGTGGCCGAGGGAGTCGCGGCCGCCGTGCTTGGCGAGCAGGGCGCGCAGCCGGGACTCGTCGTCCTCGGTCAGGGCCGCGGCCGGGTGCTCGGGGCGGAAGGCCAGGTAGATGGTGGTGATCGCGGTGAGCAGGCCGAGGGCGCCGAGGGAGAAGGCGACCGTCCAGGAGGTGTTGCCCTGGTAGTCGACCGGGCCCTCGAAGCCGAACAGGCCGTACAGGACGTGGGTGATGCGGTCCGCCAGGCTCGGGTCGCCGAGCAGGGTCTTCGGGTGGGCGCTGACGATGACCAGGCCGAGGGCGAGCGAACCGGCGCCCATGAGGACGAAGTTGGCCAGCGCGCGCCAGCGGCTGCGTGGGTCGGGCAGCGCCGCGAACTGGTCGCGGTGGCGCAGCTGCGCCACCGCTCCGGCCGGCAGCAGGATGACGGCCGCGCGCCACGCCCGCCGCTTGCAGCGCTTGAGGCCGTGCGCGAGCAGCAGCAACAGCACGCCGGCGCTGAGCGACAGCGCCGCCGCGAACGGGCCCGTGGAGCCCGGCAGCACCTCGGCGATGGCGTGCATACGGCTGTGCCGGAAGCGCGGGAAGACGCCGGCGGCGACGTCCAGCAGGCCGACCACGGCGCAGGCTCTGCCGAGGAGGACGGGAACGGCTTCGGCGCGCGGGCCGCGCAGCAGCTGCCGTACGCGGCCGGTCAGGGGCCCCACCTGGCTTGATCGTTGAGGAACCTTGCCCGACATTTCCACATCTGTCCTGACAGACATCGCATCCCATAGTTCTGCGAGAGACCTTGGATCCGGTGCCGATTCGGGCATCCGGCGACATTGCGCCCTCTAGGACGGTGTCTTGAGGGGAGAGGTTCACTCCGCTTCCCAAAACCGTTTCAAAGGCCAAGGAAAGTCCGGGGCAAGCCCTCGCGAAGGAGTGGGGGAGACGCGGCGTGCGGCAGATGAGCGCGCCCGTGGTCCGGGCGGAAAGTGCGGACAGGTAACCATCGATGGGTCTCACGAGCGACAAGGTGCTGGCGCTGGCGGTGCTCGCCGCCACAGGGCTGTTCGTCGGCACGGTGTGGCTGTGGCCACGACTGGCGCGGCGGGGCCTGCGGGCCGTCACCGGCCGTGTCGGGCTGCTGCTCGCCACGCAGTTGGCGCTCTTCGCGTCGGTCGGTCTCGTCGCCAACCAGGCCTTCGGGTTCTATGCCAGCTGGGCCGACCTGTTCGGGCAGGAGAAGGACCAGGGCGTGGTCGTGGACCATGTGCCGGCCGGCGGGCCGCTGCGGGTCGTCGAGACGCGTCGAGTGCAGGGTGCGGCGAGCGTCGGCCCGGACCGGGGCGGCCAGATCCAGAAGATCGACATCGTGGGGCGCACGACGCACATAGCGACGCCCGCCTATGTCTATCTGCCGCCCGAGTATTTTCAGCCGGATTACCGGACGCGTACGTTCCCCGCGGCCGTCGTCCTCACCGGCTACCCCGGTACGGCTCAGGCGCTGGTGGACAAGCTCGACTACCCGCGTACGGCCGCCCGGCTCACCGCGCAGGGCCGGATGGAGCCGATGATCCTGGTGATGATGCGGCCGACCGTGGCGCCGCCCAGGGACACGGAGTGCGTGGACATTCCCGGGGGCCCGCAGACCGAGACGTTCTTCGCGTCGGATCTGCCCGAAGCCGTGAGCGGCCACTACAGGGTGGGCGGCAATCCGGGCAGTTGGGGCATCATCGGGGACTCCACCGGCGGCTACTGCGCGCTGAAGCTCGCCATACACCATCCGCGGGTGTACGCCGCGGGGGCGGGACTCTCCGCCTATTACAAGGCGCCGATCGACGCCACGACGGGCGATCTCTTCCACGGCGACGAGGAACTGCGCAATCGCGCGAACCTGTGGTGGTACCTCAAGCACATGCCGGCTCCGGACACTTCATTGCTCGTCAGCAGCAGCAAAGTTGGAGAATCCAACTACAAGGACACGTTGAAGTTCATTGAGCGTGTGAAGGCGACCGGGCTGACCCGGATCTCGTCGGTCATCCTCGAAAGCGGAGGGCACAACTTCAACACCTGGCGGCGCGAGATTCCGGGGACGCTGGAGTGGATGAGCGGACGGCTGGGCGGCAGGTGAGGTGGCCGATCCGGCGCTTTGATCTTGGTTCATGGCCAATTCGGTGGCGTAACTGAATCCTGATGCCAAGTGAACGACTCAGGATGGCTGTCTTTTTACGGGGCGGGGCACCAAGAATCGCCTACGCGCGGTAAGTTTCTGGCCATGCCACGTGGACGTCACCGCCATTCCCCGCCCTTGCACAGGCTGCTGCCCCCGTCGGCGATCGCTGGCGTGTCCGTCGTCTGTGCGCTCGCCCCCTGGGTGTTCACCGAGCCCATGGCGCTGCGCGGTCTCGCCGCGGCCGCCGCGGCGACGGCGGTCGTGGGTGGGATCGTCATGCGTCGCTGGGACTCGCAGGCGGGCAAGCAGGTCGCCGACCTCACGCGCGCGCGTGCCAGCGACGAGTGGCGGCACGAGGAGCGGGTCGCCGAACTGGAGGCCGATCTCGACGAGTCGCGCGAGCTGCGGGTGAAGCTGGAGCAGCGGTTGCGGGGCAAGCGGGCGGAGCTCGCCGGGCTGCGCAACGAGCACGCGTCGCTGCTGCGGCGCTATGCCACGGCGGAGACCGAGCGGGCGACCGTCCTGGAGGAGCGCCGGGTCCTGGAGATAGAGGCCACCGCGCCTGCGCGGGCGCTGCCGCCGGTGCCGCGTGACGGCGCGGAGGCCGACGCGGCCGCTGCTGCCGATGCCGAGTCCGCGGAGTCCGCGGAGTCCGTCGAGGAGGCGGGGGCTGTGGCTGCCCCGGCCGAGGCGGAGGACGCCGAGGGTGGGGAGGACGGCGAGGTTGCCGGGACTCCGGACGCCGATGAGACCGACGATGCCGACGAGGCCGAGCCGGTGGGTTCGGGCGTCTTCTCGCCGGAGGGGTCACGGCTGTTCCTGCGGGCCAAGGCCGCGCTGGCGCGGTTCGACGAGGACGGTGGGCCGGTGAAGGGCGCGTCGCCCGAGGAGGAGTCGCCGCGGGGCGAGTCTGCCGAGGACGAGTCGCTGATCGATGAGCCGCTGACGGATGAGGCTCCCGAGGACGAGTCGCCGAAGGGCGAGATCCCCAGGGCCGAGCTCTCCAAGGACGAGCCTTCGAAGGACGAGTCCCCAAAGAACGACTTCCCGAAGAACGACTTCCCGAAGAACGACCCCCCGAAGGGCGACGGTCCTTCCGGCGGTGAGCCGGTGAAGGACGACTCGGGTGAGGCCGAGGTCCAGGGAACCGCCGGGTCAGAGACGGAACCCGTGCTGGAGGACGACCCGCAGGGGAAGCCCGGGGCGGCCGACGGGCATGAGCACGCGGCCGCCGTCACCCCGGCAGGCGAGGTCGCCACGACCCGGCCGGCGCTGCCTTCCGCTCAGCGGCCGGCGGGGCACTTCATCGAGCCGACCGCGGTGGCCGTCGTGCCGGCCGCGCCCGTGCGACGTCCGGCGATCGAGGGCGGGTTCGACTTCTTCGGTACGCAGCAGGGCGCGGCGCCGTCCGCGCTGGAGTCCGTCCAGAACGAGGACCTCGCCGACGTCGTCGGCCAGGAGGCCCTCGCCCTGCACAAGGCCGAGTCCGAGGCGCAGTTCAAGCCGGCGGACGAGGAGACCCGGGGCATCGGCCAGGTCATCGACCTGACGGCGCACGACGAGACCGAGCAGATCGATATGCAGGGGCTGCGCAGCGCGGTCTCCTGACGGGAGCGGGTCCGCCCTCAGGAGCGGCCGCTCACGCCATTGCGCGATCCGCTCATGCCATTGCGCGATCCGCTCACGCCATCCATCGGTCCGGCCGGGCATCCCGGCGCCCCGTGCGGGATCGCTCCGCCTGACCCCGGAGCAGCTCCGCCGCCTCCTCGGCGTCCCTCAGGCGGGCGGTGACGGTCTTGTTGGCCCCTGTGTCCACGTGGACGTCGGCAACGCCCCACAGGCGCTCCCAGGGGCCCTGAGCCATCCGTACGCTCTGGACCTTGGCGTGCGGTACCAGCGCGAGGCTGCGGCGGAAGAGGCCCGAGCGGGCGGCGAAGACCCCGTCCGTGACGGCGAGACCGTAGCCACGCCACCACAGGGGCACGCACCTGGCCGCACGCCGCGGCGGACGCGACAGGGAGGCCCGGCTCGGGACCGTCACGCCGGGCAGCACACGCGCGATGACCGACTCGGCCACCTCGCGCGGGGCCACCGGCAGCAGGAGTGAGTTGGCGGAGCCGGCCACGTCCAGTTCCACCCGCACCCAGCCGCGTCGTCGCCACAGCAGCGGCTCCACGATCCGTACCGTCTGCACGCGGCCCGGCGGCACCGTCTCGTGGGCGCGGTCGAGGAGGCCGTGGTCGATGCGCAGACCGTCCTGGGACTCGCCCACCGTCCAGTCGTACTCGGCGACGAAACGCCCCACGCTGCTCGCTCCGGCCGCGCCGAACAGGGGAATCGCGGTGGCCAGGACCGTCCACGCGCTTGAGGTGACCAGCCAGAGGACGGTCGGTACGACCAGCGCGGCGGCCAGCGTTGCCCAGGTCGCACCGGTCAGGAGGAGGGAAGTGGCCAGGACGGCCGGGGGGACCCGCAGAAGCTGCTGGGACGGCGCCTCGCCTATCTCGTGCGCCGTCTCGGGGGCGAAACCGGCGGCGCGTGCGAGGAGTTCCGCGCGCAGGGCGCGCGCCTCCTGCGCGCCCAGGAAGGCGAGTTCGTCCTTCTTGCCCGTGCCGAGGACGTCCAGCTTCAGCTTCGCCACTCCCGCCACGCGCGCGAGGAGCGGCTGGGTGACGTCGATCGCCTGGATGCGTTCCAGCCGGATGTGCGCGGTGCGCCGGAACACCAGGCCGGTACGTATGCGCAGTTCCGCGTCGGTCACCGCGAAGTGCGTGAACCACCAGGTGAGGAAGCCGTACAGGGCGGCCGCGGGGAGCAGTACGGCGACTGCGATCAGCAGGGTGGTCGTGGTCAGCCTGGTGAGCTGGCGTTGCGCCTGGTCCGGGTCGTGCACCGCCCAGCCGATCAGGACGGCCACCGGCGCCCACGCGCGCCTGAGCGGCGTCACGGGATGCAGACGCCGTTCGGTCACCGGCCGCCGCTCGCGTACGGCGTCATCGACGCCGGGCGTCGTCACAGGCCCGCCGATCGTGCCTCGCCCAGCTCGGTGAGCCGGTCCCGCAGGCGCTCCGCCTCCGCCGGGTCCAGGCCGGGAATCGTGGCGTCGGTCGCGGCGGCCGCCGTGTGCAGCTGCACGCTGGCCAGGCCGAAGTGCCGCTCCACGGGGCCCGAGGTGACCTCGACCAGTTGCATACGGCCGTACGGCACGACCGTCTCCTCGCGCCACAGCACGCCCCGGCTGATCAGCAGGTCGTCGGCGCGCTCCGCGTAGCGCCACGAACGCCAGTTGCGGCCCAGCATCACCCAGCCCCACGCCATCAGGGCCAACGGCAGCAGCGCGAAGGCCGCCCAGCTCGGCCCGGCGAGCAGGTCGAGCAGCACGGCCAGGCCGATCGTCAGCAGTCCCAGCCACACCACCAGCAGCAGCCGGCGCATGCGCAGCAGGCCCGGTGGCAGCCCGGTCCACCCCGGCTCGTCCCCCGCCCGCTCGKGCCCCGCCGTTCCCGTGTTCTCCGGGCTCCCCGTCTCCATGGGGCCAGCGTACGTAGGAGAGACTGTGTCCATGACTCCTACGACGGAGACCATGGTCGGTATCGGCGGCGCCGCGGAGAGCACCGACATGGTGCTCAACATCGGGCCCCAGCACCCCTCCACGCACGGCGTGCTGCGACTGCGGCTGGTCCTCGACGGCGAGCGCATCACCAGCGCGGAGCCGGTGATCGGGTACATGCACCGCGGCGCCGAGAAGCTCTTCGAGGCCCGCGACTACCGCCAGATCATCATGCTCGCCAACCGCCACGACTGGCTGTCGGCGTTCTCCAACGAGCTGGGCGTCGTCCTCGCCGTGGAGCGCATGCTCGGCATGGAGGTGCCCGAGCGGGCCGTGTGGACCCGCACGCTGCTCGCCGAGCTCAACCGGGTGCTCAACCACCTGATGTTCCTCGGGTCGTACCCGCT
Organism: Streptomyces sp. UW30; assembly: GCF_008042075.1. Classification (GTDB taxonomy): domain Bacteria; phylum Actinomycetota; class Actinomycetes; order Streptomycetales; family Streptomycetaceae; genus Streptomyces. Next base: position 238,969 of record NZ_RDBN01000021.1, read on the forward strand.
GGAGCTGGGCGGGATCACGCCGATCTTCTACGCCTTCTCCGAGCGCGAGGAACTCCAGCACGTCATGGAGGAGGTCTCCGGCGGGCGGATGCACTACATGTTCAACCGGGTGGGCGGCCTGAAGGAGGACCTGCCGGCCGGGTGGACCACGCGTGCGCGTGCCGCCGTCGCCGACGTGCGCTCCCGCATGGACCGGTTCGACGACCTGGTCCTCGGCAACGAGATCTTCCGGGGGCGTACGCGGGGCGTGGGCACCCTCACGCCCCAGGCCGTGCACGCGTACGGCGTGAGCGGGCCGATCGCGCGCGGGTCGGGCGTGGACTTCGACCTGCGGCGCGACGAGCCCTATCTCGGCTACGGCGAGCTGGGGGACGTGCTGAGGGTGGTGACCCGCGAGGAGGGTGACTGCCTCGCCCGCTTCGAGTGCCTGCTGGAGCAGACCCACGTCGCCCTCGACCTCGCCGACGCCTGCCTCGACCGGCTCGCCGAGCTGGCGCCCGGGCCGATCAACCAGCGGCTGCCCAAGGTGCTGAAGGCGCCCGAGGGCCACACGTACGCGTGGACCGAGAACCCGCTCGGCATCAACGGCTACTACCTCGTCAGCAAGGGCGAGAAGACCCCGTACCGGCTGAAGCTGCGCTCGGCCTCGTACAACAACATCCAGGCGCTGGTCGAGCTGCTGCCGGGGACGCTGGTCGCGGACATGGTGGCGATCTTGGGGTCGATGTTCTTCGTCGTGGGGGACATCGACAAGTAGGCCGTCGGTCCGCGAGCAGGCCGTATGCCCGCGAGTGGGCCGTCAGTGCGCGAGTACGTTCGGAATTCCAACCGGCTGCACCAGCCAGACGAAGTCCCCGAGTCCGCCCGTCGCCGTCAGCTCGGCGGCCTCGCCCGCGCTCGCCAGGGCTCGTACGTACTCTGCGGGGCGGGTGGAGGCCAGCTCCAGCGGGGGGCGTGCGCCTGTGATGCCCAGGGTGCGCAGGGCGTCGCGTTGGGACAGCAGATGCGCCCCGGGCAGGGCGCACGCGTCCAGCGCCACGTGAGCCGTGATGTCGCACGAACCGTCCGGGACGGGCGCCGTCTCGCGCCCCTCGCGGAAGCCGGTCAGGGTGCCGAAGGGCGGCCGGGCGTGCGCCGTGTGCGCGTAGTCCACCGCGACCGCGAGGCCCCGGTCGAGGGTCGCGCAGGCGGCGGCCCATGCCTGGTCCCGCGGCAGCCCGATCTCGGCCCGCGTCCCCTGCGCATCCCCCAGCGGCCACCACCGCGCCAGCCACTGCGCCTGCGCCCCGGCGACCGGCTCCCCGAGGCGTTCGGTGCCGTCCGCTCGTACCAGGACCTCGCGCGCTGCGCCCGCCGAGTCCACCTCCGCGACGTCCAGGGGGACGTTGTCCAGCCACTCGTTGGCGAACAGCAGCCCCGTGATGCGCTTCGGCGGCCGGCGCAGCCACTCGATCCGGTGATCGAGGGTTTCCGGGCGGTCGGCGATCTCCACGGCGCAGGCACGCGTGCGTGCCGCCACGTCGGCAGGGAGGGCCGCCAGTACGCGGGTGACCAGCTCACCCCGCCCGGCCGCCATGTCCACGAGGTCGAGCGACGCGGGCCGGCCCAGGGCCTCGTCCACCCGGCACAGCAGCCGGGCCACGGCCGCGGCGTAGAGCGGGGACGCGTGGACGGACGTACGGAAGTGGCCGGCCGGTCCCTCGGGGCGCCGGTAGAAGCCCTCCGGGCCGTAGAGGGCGGCTTCCGCTGCCGTGCGCCACCCGTGCCACTCGCCCGTCGCCTCCGCTGTCACCGGCCCAGGCTAAGCGCACAGAGGAATGCAGCCTCCACCTTGCGGAGTACGCGCGCCGGGTGCGGATCGGCCCTCCGGTTGACCCCTGCACACATCTCGCTTCCCTACGCTGGGTTACGTGCAGCGCCTCTACGACTTCATCCGCAGACACCCGACGTGGGTCGACAGCTTCTGGGCCGTCTTCCTCTTCGGGATTTCTGGGGTCACCGTGGCCGTCCGCGACGAGGGCGGGCAGAACTCTCCGGGCACGGACTCAGTGCCGGCCATCATCGTCGTGGTCCTGCTGCTGTGCCTGGTCATCGCGTTGCGCCGGCGTATGCCGGAGAAGATGCTCTTGCTGGCCCTCGGTGTGGGGCTGGCGCAACTGGTGCTGGACGTGGCGACGACGCCCGCCAACTTCGCCTTCCTGGTGATCACCTACACCGTGGCCGCGACCGGCGCACGCTGGGCCTCCTGGCTCGCGCTGGGCGCCGGCCTGTGCGCGGCGCCGCTGGCCCAGCTGCGCTGGCCGGAGGAGGATTCCAGTGCGCTGGGCAACATCGCCCTGGTGATTTTCCTTACGGTGCCGTTCGCGCTCGCCTGGGTGCTCGGCGACTCGATCCGCACCCGCCGCGCCTACTACGAGCAGCTGGAGGAGCGCGCGACCCGGCTCGAAAAGGAGCGCGAGGCGCAGGCCAAGGTCGCGGTCGCCGCCGAACGCGCCCGGATCGCACGCGAGCTCCATGACGTCGTGGCGCACAACGTCTCCGTGATGGTGGTGCAGGCCGACGGCGCCGCCTACGTCCTGGACTCCGCCCCGGACCAGGCCAAGAAGGCGCTGGAGACCATCTCCTCCACCGGCCGCCAGGCCCTCGCCGAGATGCGCCGCCTGCTCGGCGTGCTGCGCACCGGCGAGCACCAGGAGAGCGGCGAGTACGTCCCGCAGCCCGACGTCGAGCAGATCGACGAGCTCATCCAGCACTGCCGCACCTCCGGTCTCCCGGTCGACTTCAAGGTCGAGGGCACCCCGCGCCCGCTGCCCAGCGGCGTGGAGCTGACGGCGTACCGCATCGTGCAGGAAGCGCTGACGAACACGCGCAAGCACGGCGGGCCGAACGCGGGCGCCAGCGTGCGCCTGGTCTACTTCGACGACGGCCTCGGCCTGCTCGTCGAGGACGACGGCAAGGGCGCCCCGCACGAGCTGTACGAGGACGGCGGCGCCGACGGCCGCGGGCACGGCCTGATCGGGATGCGCGAACGCGTCGGCATGGTCGGCGGCACCCTGGACGCGGGACCGCGCCCGGGCGGAGGATTCCGCATCAGTGCGCTGCTGCCGCTCAAACCAGCACACTGACCTCTGAGCCATGCACCTTGTTGACACCTGTAACGGCCCTGTAGACGGATACGAAAGACACGGAAGAGGACCCCGATGGCGATCCGCGTGATGCTCGTCGACGACCAGGTGCTGCTGCGCACCGGGTTCCGGATGGTGCTCGCCGCCCAACCGGACATGGACGTCGTCGCGGAGGCGGGCGACGGCGTCGAGGCCCTCCAGGTGCTGCGGGAGACCGCCGTCGACGTGGTGCTGATGGACGTGCGCATGCCGAAGCTGGACGGCGTGGAGACCACCCGCCGTATCTGCTTGGACGAGGATCCGCCCAAGGTGCTGATCCTGACCACCTTCGACCTCGACGAGTACGCCTTCTCCGGGCTGAAGGCCGGCGCCTCCGGCTTCATGCTCAAGGACGTGCCGCCCGGCGAGCTCCTCGCCGCCATCCGCTCGGTGCACAGCGGCGACGCGGTGGTCGCCCCGTCGACGACCCGACGCCTGCTGGACCGGTTCGCGCCCATGCTGCCGTCCACCGGCAAGGAGCCCAAGCACAAGGAGCTGGAGCGGCTCACCGACCGTGAGCGCGAGGTCATGGTGCTGGTCGCCCAGGGGCTTTCCAACGGGGAGATCGCCGCCCGGCTGGTGCTCTCCGAGGCGACCGTGAAGACCCACGTGGGCCGCATCCTGACCAAGCTGGGGCTGCGCGACCGGGTGCAGGTGGTGGTCCTGGCGTACGAGACGGGGCTGGTCCGGGCCGGCGGGCACGGCTGACGCACCGCGGGGGCGTGACCCCCGCGTGACCGGTGCCCACTAGGGTCTGCGCATGCTCCTGTGGATCAACGGCCCCTTCGGGGGTGGCAAGACACAGACCGCACACGAGATCCGGCGCCGCCTGCCCGGCAGCGTCATCTGCGACCCGGAGCATGCCGGGTTCGGTCTGCGGCGCACGCTCCCGCCCGAACTTCGGGGCAACTTCCAGGACTTGACGTCCTGGCGGCAGGGCGTCGTCGAAGTGCTCGACCTCGCCCTCACCCAGCACGACGGCGTGGTGATCGCCCCCATGACGGTCACGAACTCCGACTACTTCGCCGAGACGGTCGGGCGGCTGGGCGAACTCGGCCATGACGTACGGCACTTCACCCTCCTCGCCGAGCGGGAGACCGTCCTGAAGCGGCTGCGGGAGCGCGGCTTCGGGCACCTCCTCCAGTACGTCGCCGGGAAGAACTCCGGAAAGAGTGCGGGAAGGAACGCCGGGCTGCGACGGGAGAGTTGGGCCGTGCAGCAGCTCGACCACTGCCTGGAGCGGTTGCGCGAGCCGGAGTTCGCCGAGCATCTGTGGACCGACCACTCGACCGTGCCGAAGACGGCGGACCGCATCGCCGTCCTCGCCGGGCTGCGGCTGCTGCCCAACAACGAGGGCGCGCTGCGCACGCGGCTGCGGCAGGCGGGGGTCGGGATCAGGCACATCCGGTTCGACTGACGGTCATCTCAGGAGAGCACGGTCACATCAGGAGAGCACGGTCACCTCAGGAGAGCTTCGAGGAGGTCGCTGCCGAGCCGCGCCACTGCGGTGACGTCAAGCTGGTGCAGCACGTACCGCCCTCGGCGGCGGGTGGTGATCAGGCCCGCCTTCTTGAGGACGCTCAGGTGCCGGGACAGCTCAGGGGCGGTCATGCCGTGGATCTGCACGAGTTCGCTCGTGGTGTAGGTGCTGCGGGCGATGTTGCGGCAGATCTGCATCCGCACCGGGTGGGACAGGGCCGTCATCCTCAGGGTCAACTGGTCGACCGATGGCGGCGCGGCGAGTCCGGGGGAGCCGATCGGGTAGTGCAGCACCGGCTGCCAGCCGTACCGGTCCAGCACGCTCAGATGAGGCCAGCCCAGGCTCGTCGGCACGAGCAGCAGGCCCCCGCCCTTGATGACGATGTGACCCTGGCGCAGCTTGTCGATGGTGACCATGCCGGTGGCCTCGTCGACGCCGACCGCCGGGGACACCGCGGTCAGCGCCTCGGCCAGCCCCTTGTGCCGCAGCAGGTCGGTCTTGTGGCGGGCATCCGCCGCGAGCTGGTGGCGCAGGCGTGACCAGGCGTCCGCGAAGAACATCTCGTCGCAGTCCTCCAGGAACTGCCGCAGCCAGGCTCGGATGCGCGGCGGATCCTCGATCAGCCGCTGGCTGAATCGCAACTGCTGCGGCCCACGCGCGGCAGCCAGCTCCAGAGCACGTCGGCGCAGCTCCGCGTCGGCCAGCACGTCGGGCGCCTGCGTGGCGTACGGAAGCGCACAGGTGAACTCCAGGGCCGCGTCCACGAACTGCTCGTCCGTGAGCTTGTCCAGCTGGTCCAGCTCCTCCGCCAGCGTGGCGCCCGGGAGGGTGCTGCGGCCCGGGATGCCGGCGTAGGGCATGAACAGGTCGGAGAAGGTCGTCCGCCACAGGAAGTCGGCCTCGCACATCCGGTCGGCCAGGTGTGAGTCCAGCCGGGCCGTCACGCCCGTCACCCAGCCCTGGAGGCCCGGGTGGTGCCCCGGCTCCGACAGCGCGTGCAGCGCCATGCCGAGCTCGGCCAGGGGCGAGGGCACGACGGCGAGCCTCTCCGGCTGCAGCCCCGCGATGTCGATGGTCACGCTCATGTCCTCATGGTGCACCCCGCCACCGACAACGCGGCCGTCGATTGACGGCGACCGTCAATTCACGCGACGAGAGCGCCGCACCCGGCGCAGCCTGGGACCACCGGGGCAGCCGCGGAGCCCGATCACCCCACGTCATGTCTCCTACGTCCCGAGAAGGCGATCAGCGATGAGCATCACGCAGCAGTACCTCCTCGACACCTACCGAGCCCGCCTGCTCGACGAGGCGGCCCCTCCGGCGCCGGGCACCCACGACTGGCAGGTCGTGCGCGAGTTCCGCGACCACCGGCAGTTCAGGGCCGTGATCGCGGGGCGCCCGGTCCACGGCCGGATACGGCAGGCCCTGGTCCGCCGGCTGCATGCGTGGCCGCGCTCTACCTGGTGATCTCCTCGGTCAGCAGGGCCACGAACCCGGCGACGGCCTCCTTCACGTCGTCGGCCGTCCACTCCAGAGCGGCGGCCCGTACGTAGACCTCCGTGAAGGCCAGGCCCGGTGCCTTGGCCTCCCAGCCGTTGGCGAACAGAACGGCCCCTGTCTCCTCGGCGTGCCGGATCGCGGCCTCGGCCACGACGTCGGCGTCGTACGGCAACCAGACCTGGAACTCGTTCGTGTGCGGCGGCTCGGGGTGAACCCCCATCCACGGCACCCCGGCCGCCGCGAACCCCTCGCGCAGCGCGGCGGCCACCACGCGCGCGTGGGCGACGTACTCGGGCATCCGGGGCAGCTCCCGCTCCAGGCCGGCCAGGGCCGACAGCGCGGTCGCGAACTGCTGGTAGATCGCGCCTCCGTAGCGGTGCCGCCACGCCTTCGCCTCGTCCACCAGCGTCTTCGGACCGGCGAGTGCCGCGCCGCCGAAGCCGTCGAGGGACTTGTAGAACGACACGTACACGCTGTCCGCCAGGTCCGCGATCTCCTCCAGGGGGCGCCCGAAGTGGACGGTGGACTCCCACAGGCGCGCGCCGTCGAAGTGCACCACCGCGTCGCGCTCCCTGGCCGCCTCCACGATCTCCGTGAGCTCCTCCCACGTGGGCAGCACGAAACCGGCATCCCTGAGGGGAAGCTCCAGCATCAGCGCCCCGAAGGGCTCGTCGAAGTCCCGTACCTCGGCGGCCGTCGGCAGCCGCGGCTCGCTTGTCACGCGGACCGGGCGCAGGCCGCTGACCTGGCTGAACGCCCCTCGCTCATGCACCTCCGGGTGGGCCAGCCCATGCAGGGCGACGGTCGGGTTCCCGCTGCGGCCCGCCCAGCAGCGCAGGGCCACCTGCTGAGCCATCGTGCCCGTCGGGAAGAACGCGGCGGCCTCCTTGCCGAGCAGCCCGGCGGTCTTCTCCTCCAGGGCTTCGACGATGCCGTCGCCGTAGAGGTCCGAGGGGCCGTCCAGGTCGTGCAGATCCAGCGCACGCGCCTCGTCCAGCAGCGCCAGGCGCTCGCGCAGGGTGCCCAAGTAGCCGGGGCGTGCGAGCACGCGCCGCGCGCTGCGGTAGGCGGCGATGCGCCGTTCACGGCGCCGCTTGCGCCGCTCGTCGTCCGACACCGCCTCGGCCGACAATTGCTCGCCGGGTGACGGCTCGTTCAGCGACTGCCGGACGGGCGACTCCCCGTCCGGGGACTGTTCGTCGCGGGACTGACGGCCGGGTGGCTGCCCGGCCGACGGCTGCCGCTCGGGTGACGCCTCGTCCGGCGACCGCCGTCCGGGCACCCGCCCGTCCGGATCCGCCCCCGCCCGCTGTCCGCCCTGCTCAACCCGATTCCCGCCCCGCTCCGCCCTATCGCTCATGCCCCGGATCATCCCCCGCGCCCATCCGCGCCAGCACCCGCATTTTCTGCGCCCGCCCTCCGGCGCCTGCCCGCCCACGGGCCCGCGCCGGGTACGTCGGCCCGCGCCGCCCGCACGCCTCTTTCCTGCGCCGGCTCCGTGCTGCGCGCCCGCGTGCGAAGGCGTGGCGAAACCCACAGCCTGTGGACAACCGAACGCCGCTCGAACCAATCGCGTTAACATGACGAGAAATCGTCCGGTACCCCGAGCGGACTGGAACGGGAAGGCCGCCTTCGCGTGAGTACAAGCCAACAGCCAGATCCCAGGGACCGCCCCGCGCGGCTCACCGTCGGTGTCGTCGGCGCCGGTCGGGTGGGCCCCGCGCTCGCCGCGTCCCTCCAGCTCGCCGGGCACCGTCCGGTGGCCGTCTCCGGGGTCTCCGAGGCCTCCCGGCGACGGGCCGAGCGGATGCTCCCCGACGTGCCCCTGGTGCCGCCCGCCGAAGTCCTCGCGCGGGCCGAGCTGGTGCTGCTGACCGTCCCGGACGACGTCCTGCCCGGCCTGGTCGAGGGCCTCGCCGAGACCGGGGCCGTCAAGCCGGGCCAGCTGCTGGTGCACACCTCCGGGCGGTACGGCGCGAAGGTCCTGGACCCCGCCCTGCGCGCGGGCGCGCTGCCGCTGGCACTGCACCCGGCGATGACGTTCACCGGCACCCCCGTGGACGTCCAGCGCCTCGCCGGCTGCTCGTTCGGCGTCACCGCGCCCGAGGAACTGCGGCTGGCCGCGGAGGCCCTCGTCATCGAGATGGGCGGCGAGCCCGAGTGGATCGCCGAGGAGATGCGCCCGCTCTACCACGCGGCGCTCGCGCTGGGCGCGAACCACCTGGTGACGCTGGTCGCCCAGTCCATGGAGCTGCTGCGCGAGGCGGGCGTGGAGGCCCCCGACCGCATGCTCGGCCCGCTCCTCGGCGCCGCCCTCGACAACGCCCTGCGCTCCGGCGACGCGGCCCTGACCGGCCCCGTCGCGCGCGGGGACGCGGGCACCGTCGCCGCGCACGTCACCGAGCTGCGCCGGCACGCCCCGCAGACCGTCGCCGGGTATCTCGCGATGGCCCGCGCGACCGCCGACCGAGCGCTCGCCCATGGCCTGCTCAAGCCGGAACTCGCCGAGGACCTCCTCGACGTACTCGCGGGCGGGACCACCGGGACCGCCGGCGCCGAGGGAGACGCCCGATGACCACCACCCTGTTGCGTACCGCCGACGAACTGCACGCACGCACGCGTGCCGGCCGCCGCGCCGTAGTGATGACCATGGGCGCCCTGCACGAGGGCCACGCCACCCTGATCCGCACCGCGCGCGCGGTCGCCGGAGCGGACGGCGAGGTCGTCGTCACCGTGTTCGTGAACCCCTTGCAGTTCGGCAAGGGAGAGGACCTCGACCGCTACCCGCGCACCCTGGACGCCGACCTCAAGATCGCCGAACGGGCAGGCGCGGACGCCGTGTTCGCCCCCGCTGTCGACGAGGTCTACCCGGGCGGCGAGCCCCAGGTCCGCATCAGCGCCGGCCCCATGGGCGAGCGCCTGGAGGGCAGCTCGCGCCCCGGCCACTTCGACGGCGTGCTCACCGTCGTCGCCAAGCTGCTGCACCTCACCCGTCCCGACATCGCCCTGTTCGGCCAGAAGGACGCCCAGCAGCTCGCGCTGATCCGCCGCATGGTCCGCGATCTGAACTTCGGCGTCGAGATCGTCGGCGTCCCCACCGTGCGCGAGGAGGACGGCCTCGCCCTCTCCAGCCGCAACCGCTTCCTCTCGCCCAAGGAACGCCGCACGGCCCTCGCGCTGTCCCAGGCGCTGTTCGCCGGCAGCGACCGGCACGCGGCGCAGGAGGCGCTGCGCGCACGCGCGCGTGAAGTGCCCGCCACGCGTGCGCGTGCCGAGGCGCTCAGCGCCATAGGGGAGTCCCGCGCGGCGGCCGACGCGCACGCGGTCGCCAAGGCCGTCCCCGGCGCCGCCGCGGCCGTCCGTGCCGCCGCCCGCCTGGTCCTGGACGAGGCCGCCCGCCTCGACCCGCCGCTCGAACTGGACTACGTCGCCCTCGTCGACCCGTCCGACTTCACGGAGATCACCGATCACGAGGACGAATACATCGGCGAGGCCGTCCTCGCCGTCGCCGCCCGGGTCGGGACGACCCGGCTGATCGACAACATCCCCCTCACCTTCGGAGCCGCCTCGTGACCAGCACAGGCATAAGACTGCACGCGCCCGCGCCCGGGTGGTCCATCACGGCGGACGTAGTGGTCGTCGGCTCCGGCGTCGCAGGCCTCACCGCCGCCCTGCGCTGCGAGGCCGTCGGCCTCAAGACGGTCGTCGTCACCAAGGCCAGCCTCGACGACGGCTCCACCCGCTGGGCCCAGGGCGGCATCGCCGCGGCCCTCGGCGAGGGCGACACCCCCGAGCAGCACCTGGACGACACCCTGGTCGCGGGCGTGGGCCTGTGCGACGAGGAGGCGGTCCGCATCCTCGTCACCGAGGGCCCCGACGCCGTACGCCGCCTGATCGAGACCGGCGCCCACTTCGACGAGTCGGAGGAAGGCGGCCTGGAGCTCACCCGCGAGGGCGGCCACCACCGCCGCCGTATCGCCCACGCGGGCGGCGACGCGACCGGCGCGGAGATCTCCCGCGCCCTGGTGGAGGCCGTACGCGCGCGTGGCCTGCGCACGATCGAGAACGCCCTCGTCCTCGACCTCCTCACGGACACCGAAGGCCGTACGGCCGGTGTCACCCTGCACGTCATGGGCGAGGGCCAGCACGACGGCGTGGGAGCGGTCCACGCCCCCGCCGTGGTCCTGGCGACCGGCGGCATGGGCCAGGTCTTCTCGGCGACGACGAACCCGTCGGTGTCGACGGGCGACGGCGTCGCCCTGGCGCTGCGCGCCGGCGCCGAGGTGAGCGACCTGGAGTTCGTCCAGTTCCACCCCACGGTCCTCTTCCTGGGCACCGAGGCGGAGGGCCAGCAGCCCCTGGTCTCCGAGGCCGTACGCGGCGAGGGCGCCCACCTGGTCGACGCCCACGGCATCCGCTTCATGGTGGGACAGCACGAACTCGCCGAACTCGCCCCCCGGGACATCGTCGCCAAGGGCATCATGCGACGCATGCAGGAGCAGGACGCGGAACACATGTTCCTCGATGCCCGCCACTTCGGCGCCGACATGTGGGAGCACCGCTTCCCCACGATCCTCGCCGCCTGCCGCGCCCACGGCATCGATCCGGTCCACGACCCCATCCCGATCGCCCCGGCCGCCCACTACGCCTCGGGCGGCGTACGCACCGACTCCCAGGGCCGTACGACCGTCCCCGGCCTGTACGCGTGCGGCGAGGTCGCCTGCACCGGCGTGCACGGCGCCAACCGCCTGGCCTCGAACTCACTCCTCGAAGGCCTGGTCTACGCCGAGCGCATCGTGGAGGACATCGCGGCCTCCCGCGCGGCGAACGGCCTCCACGCGCGCGTGCCGCACCCGGTGCCGTACCCCGAGACCCCCGAGCACCCGCTGCTGGCCCCCGAGGCCCGCTTCGTGATCCAGCGGACGATGACCGACGGCGCCGGGGTCCTGCGCTCCGCCGAGTCCCTCGCCAAGGCCGCCGACCAGCTCCAGCGACTGCGCACCGAGGCCCGCGACGCCCTCACCGAGAACGGCAAGACGGCCGAGCCCGGCGTCGACACCTGGGAGGCCACGAACCTCCTCTGCGTGGCCCGGGTCCTGGTGGCCGCAGCACAACTGCGCGAAGAGACCCGAGGCTGCCACTGGCGCGACGACGAGCCCGACCGTGACGACACCACCTGGCGCCGCCACATCGTCGTACGCCTGAACCCGGACCGCACACTGGCCGTGCACACCACAGACACCGCAGACTTCCCCCCGACCCGTCCCCAGGAGCAGTGACAGCAGTGACCACCCCCGACCTTCCCCTCGCCTCGAACGGCGGCTGCGGCGACGACTGCGCCTGCGGTGCCGACGGGGAGTACCTGGAGTGCGGCCTCGACCCCGCACTCGCCGAGCTCCTCGCCGACGCGGGCCTGGACCCCGTCGAGGTCGAGGACATCGCGGGCGTCGCCATCCAGGAGGACCTGGCGCACGGCGTGGACGTGACGACGGTCGCGACCGTCCCCGAAGAAGCAGTGGCCACGGCCGACTTCGTGGCGCGCGAGGCGGGCGTGGTGGCGGGCCTCAGGGTCGCCGAAGCGGTCGTCTCCATCGTCTGCGAGGACGAGTTCGAGGTGGAACGCCACGTGGAGGACGGCGAGAAGGTGGAGGCAGGCGAGAAGCTCCTCTCCATCACCGCCCGCACCCGCGACCTCCTGACGGCCGAGCGCAGCGCGCTGAACATCCTCTGCCGCCTGTCGGGCATCGCGACGGCCACGCGCGCGTGGGCGGACCTCCTGGACGGCACGAAGGCGAGGGTCCGGGACACCCGCAAGACAACCCCCGGGCTGCGCGCCCTCGAGAAGTACGCGGTCCGCTGCGGAGGCGGGGTCAACCACCGCATGTCCCTGTCGGACGCGGCCCTGGTCAAGGACAACCACGTCCTGGCGGCCGGCGGCGTGACCCAGGCCTTCGAGGCGGTCCGCGAAGCCTTCCCGGACCTCGCGATCGAGGTCGAGGTGGACACCCTCCACCAGCTCCGCGAAGTGGTGGACGCGGGCGCGGACCTGATCCTCCTGGACAACTTCACGCCGGGCGAGTGCGAGGAGGCCGTGGCCATCGTCGGCGGCCGCGCGGCACTGGAGGCATCGGGCCGCCTGACCCTCGACAACGCCAAGGCGTACGCGGACACGGGCGTCGACTACCTCGCCGTAGGAGCCCTCACCCACTCCTCGCCGATCCTGGACATCGGCCTGGACCTGCGAGCGGCGGAGTAGAACCGGCATGCTGCTCACCATCGACGTAGGCAACACGCACACCGTCCTCGGCCTGTTCGACGGCGAGGACATCGTCGAGCACTGGCGCATCTCCACGGACGCCCGCCGCACGGCCGACGAACTCGCGGTCCTCCTCCAGGGCCTGATGGGCATGCACCCGCTCCTCGGCGACGAACTGGGCGACGGCATCGACGGAATCGCCATCTGCGCGACGGTCCCCTCGGTCCTGCACGAGCTCCGCGAGGTGACCCGCCGCTACTACGGCGACGTCCCCGCGGTCCTCGTCGAACCGGGCGTCAAGACGGGCGTCCCGATCCTCACCGACAACCCCAAGGAGGTCGGCGCCGACCGCATCATCAACGCGGTCGCGGCGGTCGACCTCTACGGCGGCCCCGCGATCGTCGTCGACTTCGGTACGGCGACGACGTTCGACGCGGTCAGCGCGCGCGGCGAGTACATCGGCGGTGTCATCGCCCCCGGCATCGAGATCTCCGTCGAGGCCCTCGGCGTCCGCGGCGCCCAACTCCGCAAGATCGAGGTGGCCCGCCCGCGCAGCGTCATCGGCAAGAACACCGTCGAGGCCATGCAGTCCGGCATCATCTACGGCTTCGCGGGCCAGGTCGACGGCGTCGTCAACCGCATGTCCCGCGAACTCGCGGAGGACCCCGACGAGGTCACGGTCATCGCGACGGGTGGTCTGGCTCCCATGGTCCTGGGCGAGTCCTCGGTCATAGACGAACACGAACCCTGGCTGACGTTGATCGGCCTACGCCTGGTCTACGAACGCAACGTCTCCCGTATGTGACTGGGTCCTGTGCCCAGGCCGCCGAGGACTCGTCCTCGTAGGCCGGCCGGGCTGAAGGATTCCGGAGGGACCGCCCCCAAGACCGCGCACCGCCGGGCGGAATGGCGCGGTCCCGGGCTGGACCAAACCGCTGGGGACGCGGGCAGCCCCACACACCCGCGGTCGCCCACGGCGGCAAGGGGACGCGTCGGGGGGTGTCCGCCCGCAGCGGCCGGCGTCAAGAAACAGCACCCCTCTGAGGCACAGCAACCGCCGGACCGAGGACGGACACCCCCCGACGCGGCCCCGACCCACAAACCAACCCGCAGGCGCTACACGCACCCCCACCGACCAACAACAGGCCGCCGCAGGCACCCCACCCGCACTACTCGGCGAAGTGCTCCCCCACCAGCGACCGCACCACATCCAGATCCCCGACGATCAACGCATCCAGCAACGCCGTGTGCTCAGCGGCGTCCGCGAGCAGGTCGGCATGCCGGACCGAAGGCCGTGCGGCGCTCCCCAGGGGCCACTGAGCCCGCCGGTGCAGGTCGTCCGCGATTTGGACGAGCTGTTCGTTGCCGCAGAACGACAGCACAGCCCGATGAAAAGTACGGTCCGACTCCGCGTACGTGGCCCGGCACCCCGTCGACGCCGCCCGCACCGTCGCCTCAGCCAACGGCCGCAATTCCGCCCACCGTTCGGCGCCGACCGACCGCGCGAGCCGCAGCATCACCGGCACCTCGATCAACGCCCGCACCTCGGCCAGCTCCGCCAGCTCCCGAGCCCCCCGCTCGACCACCCGGAACCCCCGATTGGGCACGACCTCGACGGCCCCCTCCAGCGCGAGCTGCTGCATAGCCTCCCGCACCGGCGTGGCCGACACCCCGAACTGCTCCCCCAACGCGGGCGCCGAGTACACCGCCCCGGGCGTCAGCTCACCCGTGACCAGCGCGGTACGCAACGCGTCCAGGATCTGCCCCCGCACCGAGGCCCGCTGCACCAGCGGCCGAGGCCGCGGGATGGGCGTCTCACTGTGCGTGTGCTCACCACGCGCCGAGGGCGCCGCGCCACCCCGGTCCCGGCCGGCGTCCGCGCCCCGCCCCTGCGCCGGCACACGCGTCACGTCCGCACGGACCTCGACGTCCTCCACACCCGAAGGGACCTGCCGCCCCTGCGAGCCACCCGGATTTCCCGTCACCGCGGAGCCCTGCGCGCCCTGCTTCACGGGTCCTCCTGCGGATGTGTCGGTACTTGGGGTCATTACGGCGGGTTGTTACTCAGCCGTCAAGCACCTTAGGCGCAGAACGCGACAGTTCAAACCGCAGCGATCTTGGGTAAGGTAAGGCTTACCTTTGAAGCCTCACGGATCGGCGGCCCACATGTCCGTGCCCCCTTCGGCCCTCGCAGCCGCCTACACGCGTCTCACCACGGCCTTCCCGGGGCTCGACATCATCCAGCCACCCGCCCACGAACAGCTTCCCCACCACGGCGGCTGGCTCACCGCGGCCTCCCTCGCGGAGGGCGGCGAGGCCCTCGACACCTTCCTGGCCTGGGACGACGCACAGGTACGGCGCGACTACGGACAGCCCGCCCGCCCCGACGTCGTGGCCAGCTTCGGCCTGCACCGCTACGCCTGGCCCGCCTGCCTGCTGATCACCGTGCCCTGGTTCCTGCTCCGCCGCGTCCCCCGCCTGCCCGTGACGCATGTCTCGTACGACCGCACGGCCCCCGGCCTGGCGATAGGCCGCCTGGCGGCCCGTCCGACCACCTTCGCCTGCCTCCCCGACGACCCGGCGGCCATCCTGCCCGGCGCCAGGGTCGTCGCCGACGAGGAGTCGCTGCGCGCCGAGGTGCGGGCCGCCGTCGCCGAGCACCTCGAACCCGTCCTCGCCGGCTTCGGCCCGCGTATGCGCCGCCGCGGCCGCGCGCTGTGGGGCATGGCGACCGACGAGATCATCGAGGGCCTGTGGTATGTCGCCCATCTGTTCGGCGACGGCGAGCAGGACCGGGCCCGCCGCGAGCTGGAACTGCTCCTGCCGGGCGCGACCCAGCCGTACGTCGGCTCGGCGGCCTTCCGCGAACTCACCGGCCCGAACGGCGAGTCACTGCCCACTCGGGACCGGGCGAGCTGCTGCATGTTCTACACCGTGCGCCCCGAGGACACCTGCGCCACCTGCCCGCGGACCTGCGACGCGGACCGGGTCACCAAACTCCTGGCGGCGGCAAGCTGAACCCCACGGCCGGCGGCGCCGCGAGCGGCCCAATCCACCGCCGAGCGCCGCGAATTGAGGACCCCTCAGACGGCGCGTAACCCTTCGTGCCGTAAGATCACCCACGAGCGTGACACCCGTTACGGTTACAGGCGTTTCACAATTTCCTCACTCCGCGCAGGAACTTTCCGTGGAACCACCCGCACGGGTAGTCTCCGTTCGAACTCAACTCCCGCCCCTCAAGCGGCAGTTCGAGCAGAACGCCGCCCTGGGCATCCCCTTGCACTTCCTTGGCGGCCTCTTGCCCCGAAACCCCCTGAGGGCCAGTGGGATTGGGCCACTATGGCGGGCGTTACGCCCTATCCCAATGCAAGGGACCCCAGATGAGATTGACCGACATATCGCTGAACTGGCTGCTTCCGGGCGCCGTCCTGCTCCTGGGCCTGCTGGCGGCGATAGCGGTGCTTCGGCGCGGGAAGACCTCGGGGAAGGACACGAGCGCTGAAGACTCGTGGGAGCGCAGCGAGGAGCGCCGCAGGCGCAAGGAGGCCATATACGGCACCGCCTCCTATGTGCTGCTGTTCTGCTGCGCGGCCGTGGCCGCCGCGCTCTCCTTCCACGGCCTGGTCGGCTTCGGTGAGCAGAACCTCGGCCTCCACAACGGCTGGCAGTACCTGGTGCCCTTCGGCCTGGACGGCGCCGCGATGTTCTGTTCCGTGCTCGCCGTTCGCGAGGCCAGCCACGGTGACGCGGCCCTCGGCTCCCGGATACTCGTGTGGACGTTCGCGGCCGCCGCTGCCTGGTTCAACTGGGTCCACGCGCCCAGGGGCCTCGGCCACGACGGCGCCCCGCACTTCTTCGCCGGCATGTCCCTGTCCGCGGCCGTGCTGTTCGACCGGGCGCTGAAGCAGACTCGCCGGGCCGCCCTGCGCGAGCAGGGTCTGGTGCCCAGGCCTCTGCCGCAGATCCGGATCGTCCGCTGGCTGCGGGCCCCCCGCGAGACCTACAGGGCCTGGTCGCTGATGCTTCTGGAGGGTGTGCGCAGCCTGGACGAGGCCGTCGACGAGGTCCGCGAGGACAAGCGGCAGAAGGAGGCGGCCCGTCTGCGCCGGCGCGAGCAGGAGCGCATGGAGCGGGCCCAGCTGAAGGCCATCAGCCGGGGCCACCGCGGCTTCGTCGGCCGCGGCGGCCGGCACGTCGAGACGCAGGCCCTGGAGCGTGCCTCGGCCCAAGTCTCCGCGGAGCCTGCCATATCCACGCCGGAACAACTGCCCGTGCGTACGCGTCCCTCATTGCAGCCCGTACGGACCGGTTCCGGCTCTGACCCGGTGACCGTCGACCTCACCGCGGAGGACGACACCATGGCGCTCCCCCGGCTCGACTCCCTGGAGCGCAAGCTCAAGGACCTGGAGCAGCAGTTCGGCTGAGCCGCCTGTGATCGACGCGATCGACGTCATCGACGAAGGGGCGCGACCCGGWCCGGGTCGCGCCCCTTCGTCATGGCACGCCACCCGCATACGTCGTCACGCGGCACCCGCGTCCAGTTCGAACCACACCGCCTTCCCCACCCCGTGCGCCCGCACGCCCCAGGCGTCCGCCAGGGACTGGACGAGGATCAGGCCCCTGCCGTTCGTACACTCGTCGGCGTTCGGTACGCGCGGTCTGGGCAGCCGGGCCACGAAGTCCCTCACCTCCACCCGCAGTCCGTCCGGCCCGACACTCGCCGTCAGGACGGCCTCCCGGTCGGTGTGGACGATTGCGTTGGTGACGAGTTCGCTGGTGAGCAGTTCGGCTATGTCCGATCGTCCCGGCCTCCCCCAGTGCCGTAACAGCTCGCGCAGTGCTCTGCGCGCCTCCGGTACGGCCCGTAGATCCGCCCGCCCGAGTCTGCGCCTGAGCTGCGGCGGCTGCGCGTGTTCCCCGGCGCTCGCGGCCCTGTCCTCCACTGTCTCCACCGAGGACGCCCCGTATGTCACGGGACCGCCTCCTCGTGCCTGCCTCTTCATGACCCCCGCCCGCGTGCCGATGTCGGTTCCCCTCCTGGCTCGAACACGTTCACGGGAACCATTCCCAGTCGAACCGGCGGCAGTCATGTCGAATCGTCAACGACCAGGTGTTCGGCCACGGTTGGGGCGGTCCAGGCGGATGGATGAAAGCCGAAACGTCACCCGTCGGCCGCCCGGAGGCCGCCCTCGGCGAGGGCCGGGCGGGGTGGGCCACAGGCCACGGCGCGGTTGGCGGGTCGGATGCGTGCTCGCCGCGAGCGGAGGCGGGGCCGTGCATCCGATACCGGAGGGAGACGGCCGACCTGTCCGTTCGGGCACGGCATGAGGCCGACTCCCCTGCGGGCGGGCTGAGCGCAGGGGATCGGCCCGGCTGCCGATGCCGCCCTGTCGATCCGGCCGTAGTCGGCGCGGCGGTGGGGCGGTTGGGGTCGTGCGCGGGGTGGACACCCACAAGTCGGACGGCGAGGCAACGGCGCGTCTCGGGCCACCTTCCCGCAACCTGTGAAACTGGCCGGAATTCGCGGGTGCACGCCCCGTGGGGCGCACGGATGACGCGGGCATGTGCGCGGGGCCGCCCGCCCGACCCCCGTCCGGGAGGGCGGCCCCGCTGGTGCGATGGTCCGGTGACGCGCCGGTCAGTAGAGCTTGTTGACCGCGGTGGTGGTCGTCTTCTTGAAGGCCTTCACGGGCGCGTCCTTGAAGGCGCCCATCTGCCCCCACTGCACGACGGTCACGGTGCCGCCGTCCCGGCCGACGGAGACGAGGTGGATGTCCATGGCGCCCCAGGACGCGCGGGTCGCGAAGCCGTGGACGCGGGCGCCCTCCTCGACCGGCAGGCTGCCGTAGCTCCTGTAGTCGGCCTCGACGTCCGGGTCGGCGTTCATGCGCGTGACGCAGCGCTTGACCTCCTTGTCGAGGCGTGTCGCCAGGGCCTTGGCCTTGGTGCTGTTCCCGACGACGACGTTGAGCTGCTGGGCGCCGGTGTCGAGGTCGGTGCGGAAGGTGCGGTAGCGGGAGTCGTAGGCGAGCAGGGACTCGCCGAAGCAGTACTGCATCTCCTCCGGGACGCCGTCGGCGACCCGGCCGGCGGTCCAGGTGGAGGAGGGGTGCGGCGGCAGCTCGGACGCCGCGAGGAACTTCGGCGCGGGCGTCCTCGGCGCGGCGCCGGCGGGCGCCGCGCCGAGCGCGGCTCCCGTGGTGAGGCCCACGACGACGAGTGCGGTGAGCACGCCGGATCGGGTGCGCTTGGGCATGGGTGTCCCCCCGTGGATGAGATGAGTGCATGAGTGCGTGAACGTGCGGAAGTTGGCCGTCACCGAGGCCGGTTGGTCCCCCCGGACCTGGTCGGTGCGACACCTTGAGCATCAGCCGTCACAGCAGGCGGCCGCAAGCGCCGTCACCCGGTCCGCGACGGTGGAACCATCCCAGCCCTTCTGACGTGCAGGTACATGGAGTGCCTGGGATACCGTCCCGGGACGCGCAGGACACGGGGGGACAGTGTCGGAAGCACAGGGCGACGACGTCCAGGAGTTCGCGGCGACGCTGAGACGCCTGAAGGAACGCACCGACCGCAGCTACGGTCAGCTGGCCCGCCGCCTGAACATGAACACCTCCACGCTGCACCGCTACTGCGCCGGTGACGCGGTCCCCCTCGACTTCGCCCCCGTCGAGCGCTTCGCCGCGCTGTGCGGGGCGACGCCTCAGGAGCGGCTGGAGCTGCACCGGTTGTGGATCCTGGCGGTGGCGGCCCGACAGAGATCACGTACGGCGGTTGCCCATACGCCGGCTTCCGGTACGACGGACGGCGCCCCCTCGGACGCGGCCCGCGAACCGGCCGCCGAGCCGGTCCAGGACCCCGCACCGCCCGAGCCTTCCCGGCGCCCCTGGTACCGCCGCCGACGCCTGCTGGTCTCCGCCGCCGTGACGACCGCCCTCCTCGCGACGCTCGGGAGCCTCTCCGCGCTGCCCGACGACGACCGTCGCCGGACGGGCGACTCGGTCGAGGCCGCCGATCCACCCCGTACGGCACAACCGGACGCCCCCCGCCCGAAGTCGACCGAGTCCCCGAGCTCCTCCGCCAAGACGCCCTCGCCCTCCGGCGGCGCGTCGAAGAAGCCCTCGGCCGAGCCCACCGAAACCGCCGACCAGCCCTCGAACAAGTCCGGCGGGCGGCAGCCGTCGACCGGCCTTCCCCTCACCTTCAGCGCCGACTCCCATGTCTGGCAGGCGGGTTGCGGTCACGACTACGTCATCGCCAAGCCCCCGCGGCAGGTCCCGCCGCCCCCGAACCCACAGGACGCCGCGACCTGGGCGGCGACGCAGAACGCGGTGCACGGGCGGCAGACGCTGGTGAAGATCACGGTGCAGGGCCGGTCGTCCACGGCCGTCGTCCTGGAGGCGCTGCGCGTGCGCGTCGTCGGCCGCTCGGCACCCGTGGAGGGCACCAACTACGCCATGGACAACGGCTGCGGCGGAGCGCTGACGCCCCGCTACTTCGACGTCGACCTGGACAAGGACCGGCCCGTCGCCCGCCCGGCGGACGGCAATGACACGGGCGTCACGATCCCGGCGATGCGGCTGCCGTACCGCGTGTCCGCCGAGGACCCCGAGGTGCTGCTGGTCGACGCGAAGACGCAGACCTGCGACTGCAGTTGGTACCTGGAACTGGACTGGTCGTCCCAGGGCCGCACCGGCACGGTCCGCATCGACGACCACGGCCGCCCGTTCCGCACGACGAGCACCAAGGGCCTGAAGAACTATGCCTACGACACCTCGGCCCGCGCCTGGGTGCCCTGGGAGGAGTAGGAGCGCCCGGGCTCGTCACGCCTCCCAGACCGCGGCCGCCGTACGGTCGTCGGCGTACCCCTTCACCCGGATCTGGGTGTCGGCGAGGAACTCGGCGAGGCCGGGCGGTTCGGGGTCGGACCACCGTCCGGTCAGGTGGGCGGCGAGTTCGGGTTCGCCGCGCAGGGGGTCGGCGAGGCCGCTCGTGCACATCAGGAGGGTGTCGCCGGGGCGGGCGACGGAGGCGCGGAAGCGGAAGGGTTCGCGGGGCGGCTCGGGGGCCGGGTCGTAGGGGCTCGGCGGTGTGGTGATGCCGAGGTCCATGGTGAGGCGGTCGCCCTCGGGGGTCTCGGCGGGCAGTGAGCCGAAGCCGACGACGGGTTCGCCGGTGGCGTCGGTGACGCGGGGTTCGATGTCCTGCCATTCGCCGCTGCGCAGCCGGAAGAGTCCGCCCTCGCCGACGCCGAAGAAGACGCGCGTACGGCACTCGGGGTCGGCGGGCAGCAGGAGGCAGCGCAGGGTCGCCGCGTACTCCTCGGGTTCGATGCCCTGTTCGTTGGCTGTGGCGCGGAGTTTGCCGAGGCTGCGGTCGGTCAGGCGGTGCAGCCCGGACTTCAGGTCGCCGCGCCGTGCGGCCCTTATGTCCTCCGAGAGCCTCGCGTGGCTGCGGCCGACGGCCCGGCCGATCCAGTGGCAGGCCTCGGCGGCGGCGCGGTGCGCGCGCGGCGTGGCTCGGGCGCCGGTGGCCATCGCGACGAGGACCAGGGCGTGGTCGCCGGTGCCGAAGCGGGCGGTGAGGAGGGAGTCGCGGCGGGGTTCGCCGCGGTAGCGGGCGGAGTCTCCGCGCAGGGAGACGGCGCGCAGGGTGCTGGTGCCGTAGTGGGCTCCGTCGAGGACGGTGTCGGCGACGAGGTCGTCGAGGTCGTCCGGGTCGGCGGGTGGCAGGGCGGTGGGTTCGGCGGCGTAGGTGGGCGGGCCGTCGCCCACGTAGTCGAGGGGGCGTGGCGGCGGAGCGGGATCGGCCGGCGGAGCCGGCTCCACGGTGAATCCCGGCGGCTTCGGCAGACCGGGCGGAAACGTCGACGCGGGCTGCACGGCATCCGCGTCCGCCCGTGGCGACGGAACCGCCGCCCCCGCTCCCGACCGCTGGCTCAAGGCTCCCGCGGCCGAGGCGAACCGGTCGTCCAGTGAGTCGGGGGCCGTCGTCGGGCCCGTGTCGTCGGCGCGCTCACCGTACAGCTGCCCCCACCAGTCGTCCTCGCGGCCGGTGGGCCTACCCCCCTGCTGGTTCATGCCCCCAATTGTCCACCGCACGGCCCGGATGAAAACCGGGCATCCGGAAAATCCGGCCTCGCGAGGCCCTCGCGGGCGGCACGTCGGGTGAAGCCTTGAACAGCCTTGCGAAAACACCGGGAGAAGCGTGTCGCCGGGCAGTCCCACCCCCCACGGGAGAACCGCCCGGCGACTGCCGGGTGACCCGGGCCCAGATCCCCTTCGCGCGCGTCAGCGCACGTCGTAGGCCCGGGTCACGATCTGGGTGACCGATGTGCCGTGCGCGTCGGTCAGGACCGTTCTGAGTGTGACCTGCTTTCCTGTCGCTCCGCTGTGGTTCACCGTCGCCTTCCAGGTGCCGTCTTCCTGGCGCACCGTCCGCGCCTCGGTCCAGGTCTCGCCCTCGTCGTACGAGTAGGCGAACCGAGCTCGCGTCAACTCACCGGGCTCGTAACCCGCGTGGCCCGTCGCCGAGAGAGTGATGGTCTGCCCGTCCTCGGCGGGCAGTGTCTTCAGGCCGTCCTGCGCCGGCGCGTACCGCGGGAACAGCATCGGTATGCCCTGCGAGTACGCGCCCTCGTCCGGTGCGGAGCGGAAGGTCCACGTCGTCGTCGTGTTCGTCGAGCGGCTCCACGCCCGGGCCGGCGGGCCGATCTTCGCCGTGCTCAGGGTGAGTTCGTACGTCGACTCCGCGGCGGGCACGGTGAACACCCCGAAGGGGTAGGGACTTTCGCCGATCGTCTCACCGTCCCGGCTCAGCGTCATGCTCCCGATGTCGCCGAAGCTGCCCTGCACGCCCTGGTGCTGACCGTCGCCCCAGAAGCCGGGCGCCACGCCGATCAGATCGCCCTGCCGTTCCCCGGCGAGCGCGGGCCGGCCGGCGTCGTCGAGCGGGGTGGTGGGGGCGAGGACGCCGCCGTACCACTCCTCGGTCCGCCGCTCGCCCTTCGCGTACGTCCGCATGGGGTCGATCATGAACTCGCCCCAGGGGAAGCTGCTGGACACCTCGTGCTCCCAGCCGGTCGTGCCGGACGAGTGGTACTCGGTGCGCCGGAAGGGCGCGGGGACCGTCTCCAGGCCGCTGAAGTAGCCGGTCAGTCCGTTCGGGCGGGTCATCGACGTCAGGTCGATGTGGTCGGTGGCGCCGCCCGCCATCGAGTTGTACGTCGCCGTGGTCGCCGCGAGATCCCGGTCCCGGACGCGGTAGGTGCGGTCGCCGGCGATCGTGCCCTGTTCCGGGAAGGCCAGGTTGTAGACGTACGGGCTCTTGGCGGTGGCCGTCCAGCGCAGGGTCACGTCCCCGGCCGCGAGCAGGGCCTTCGCCTCCTCGGCCGGGAGGGCGAGGACCGGGAGCGAGCCGCCGGTGAAGCCGGCCGACGGGTACCAGCGGCCCGGCGCGTCACGGTGGACGAGGACGGCCACGGCGCCTGCCGCCTTCGCGCGCGTCGCGATCTCGTCGGCGCTCCCGCCGTCCGGGATGCCGACGAGCGCGATCTTCCCGGCGGCCCCGGAAAGTTCCTCCGCCGTACCGGACTTGGCGTCGAACAGTGCCGCCCGGCCGCTGCCGTCGAGGTTGGCCGAGTTGTAGGACGCCGTGGTCGGGTGCAGCGACCGGCCGCCCACGACGGCGAGTTCGCTGATCTGCGGTGCCGCCGCGCGCCAGAAGCTGTCGAACTCGAAGTCCCCGTCGGTCGCCCGGCCGGTGACCGAGGCGTAGTAGCCGCGCAGTTGGCGCCCGCCGGCCGCCGTGCCCGCGTGCAGCCAGGTGTCGTCCCAGCTGCGGGCGAACCCGAGGGTGGCGCCGCGCAGTTCGGTCGGCTTGTCCGTCCTGATGCTCAGTCGGTGGGCCTTGCGGGCGTCGAGGACGACGGTCGTGTCGTCGCGGACCTCCAGCTGCGGACGGCCGAGGTAGGTGAGGGAGTCGAGGAGCGTGCCCTCGGTCTCGGGGGTCGTGACGAAGCCGGAGAGGAAGTAGGCGCCGGGGCGGATCCGGTACGTCTGGTCGCTCGCGCCCTCGTTGAAGCGGCGCTCGCCGGACGCGTCGTCGGTGCCGATCAGGTCGACGGAGGAGGCGCCGTCGGCGGGCTTGCCGAGCCGGTCGATCAGCTTGAGGCGCAGGGTGACGGTCTCCGGCTGGACGTACAGCGCGAACGGGGTGGAGACCCTGATGCCGTCGGCCGTGGCGAGGACACGGCCCGTGACGTCGCCGTACTGGGCCCGGTCGAGCCTGGCCGTCGGGTCGATCCGCAGCGGGACCTCGACTCTCGCCCCCGCCGGGACGGTGACCGAACGGGCGGCGAGCCGGGCGATCGATGAGCGGACGGTGGAGCCGTCGTTGCCGGTGACGGCGGACACCGACAGCTTCAACTCCACCGCCCTGTCCGTGGTGTTGGTGTAAGGCACGGCGACCGTCGTACGGTCGCTCGTGTCCTGCGGCCAGTTGAAGGTGCCTGCTTGCAGCGCGGGCGCGCCCAGCACCTTCTGCCCGATCGCGGCCCGCACGTCGAGGCGCCCGCCGCCCGTCTCGCGGACGTCGCCGGGGATACCGGCGTCGGCGGAGGAGACGAGGGCCGCTTTGATCTGCCGGGCGCTGAAGTCGGGGTGGCGCTGCTTGACGATGGCCGCCGCGCCCGCGACATGCGGGGTCGCCATCGACGTACCGCTCATGGACCGGTACGCGTACACGCCGCGCCCGCCCGCCTGGGCGGCGGAGATGCCGACGCCCGGTGCGGTGATCTCCGGCTTGAGGGTGTGCGAGCCGTACGCCGGGCCGCGGCTGGAGAAGGAGGCCGTGGAGTCGTCGCGGTCGACGGCGCCGACGGTGAGGACGCTCGGGGCGCAACCCGGGGAGGAGACCGTGTTGTTGCCGGGTCCGGTGTTGCCCGCGGCGATGACGAACAGGGTGTTCTCGCTGGTGCGGGCCAGTTCCTCCGTGGCCTGCGCCATCGGGTCGGTGCAGTCGGTGCGGGCCGGGTTGCCGAGGCTCATCGAGACGACGTCGGCGCCCTGGTCGACGGCCCACTGCATACCGGCGATGATCCACGAGGTCTCGCCCTGGCCGTAGTCGTTCAGGACCTTGCCGTTGAGGAGCCCGGCGGCCGGGGCGACACCCTTCTTCTCACCGTCGCTAGCGGCGCCCGTGCCGCCGACGGTGGAGGTGGTGTGGGTGCCGTGGCCGTCGTGGTCGTCGGCGTCCGGGGAGTCGGTGAAGTTCTTCGACGCGGTGACACGGCCCTTGAGGTCGGGGTGTTCGGCGTCGGCGCCGGTGTCCAGGACGGCGACCTTGGTGCCCTTGCCGTCGTAGCCGGCGGCCCAGGCCTCGGGGGCGTGCACCTGGCGGGTCGAACGGTCCAGCGTGGCCCGGACCTTGGCGTCGAGCCACAGCTTCTTCAGGTCGCCGGCCGCGCGGGAGCGGGGGTTGGTCAGGTCCGCCCAGAAGTCGGCGGCCCGCTTCTTGTCGGCCTCCAGGGCCACGCCGTCGATCGGGTCGAGGACGAGGCCGCGTTCGGCGCCGCGCGGGGTGGGCGGGACGGATCGGGCGACGGAGCGGTCGTAGGCGGCGATCAGCGGCAGCGTCGCGCGGTGCGCGTCGTCGTAGCCCTGCCGGATCAGGCCGGTGACGTTGAACAGTTCCTCGTCGACACGGCCGGCGGCGAGCGCCTCGACGGCTGCCTCGGGGTAGACGTACAGGTCGTCGCCGGAGCGACGGGTCTGGGTGAAGGGGGTGGTGCCGTCCGGGCCGGGCAGGGCGACGGCCCCGTCCCGGGTGACGAGGACGCGGTCGCCGGTGACCAGGGTGACGACGGATCCGGCGTCGGCGCCGGGGGTGGCCCGGACGCCGGTGCCGGTCTGCGGTTTCGGCCCGGCGGTGGCCGCGTGCGTGGGTACGGCCGGCGTCACGGCGAGGAGCGCGGCGGTGGCCGCCCCCAGTGCCGTACGCGAAATCGCTCTCCCCAAGATCGCCTTCTTCCGGTGCTGCCGTCTGCCCGCGGACGCGAAAGCGCAGGCCAAGGAGGCCCAAGTCGGGCAAAGCGGGCGGTGGTTGATGCTGCGGTGGCGACACCTTGGCAGAGTGAGCGGTGGTACCGCGATGATGTGCGGAGGCGGTTTTGCGCCGTGGCCGTTTCCCGCCACGGACCGAACACCGGTGTTCGACCTGGTTCCACTTGGGGAGGGGCGCGGCCCGATGCTGGGAGCGATTGGTCTCGACGAGACGCACGAGTCGGCGTACCGGGCTCTCGTGTCCGTGGGCGCCGCCGACGTACCGGATCTCGCCCGGAGGCTGACGCTCGCCGAGCACGACACCGAACGCGCGCTGCGCCGTCTGGAGCGGCACGGACTCGCCGCGCAGTCCTCGGCCCGCCCCGGCCGCTGGGTCGCCGCGCCGCCCGGGGTGGCGCTGGGCGCGCTGCTCACCCAGCAGCGGCACGAGCTGGAGAAGGCGGAGCTGGCGGCGGCGATCCTCGCCGAGGAGTACCGGGCGGGTGCGACCGAGCCGGCCGTGCACGACCTGGTCGAGGTGGTGATCGGCGCGGCCGCGGTGTCGCAGCGCTTCCTCCAGCTTCAGCTGGGCGCGAGTGACGAGGTGTGCGCGCTGGTCACCGGCAGTCCCGTCGCCGTCACCGGCATGGAGAACGACGCCGAGGAGCAGGCCGCCGATCGCGGCGTGCGCTACCGCGTGGTCCTGGAGCGCGCGGTCCTGGACCAGCCGCACGGCATCACCGAGCTGTCCGCCGCCCTCGGCCGCGAGGAGCAGGTGCGGGTGGTGGACCAGGTGCCGACCAAGCTGGTGATCGCCGACCGGACGCTCGCCCTGGTGCCGCTGACCTCGCACACCGCGGAACCGGCCGCGCTGGTCGTGCACGCGAGCGGGCTGCTGGAGCTGCTCTCCGGGCTGTTCGAGTCGGTGTGGCGGGACGCGCTGCCGGTCAGCCTCGGCCTGTCCGGCCTCACCGAGCAGCAGCCGGACGGCCCCGACGACACCGATCTGGAGGTGCTGTCCCTGCTGCTGGCGGGCCAGCCCGAACAGCGAGCCGAACTCGGGGCGGTGATCCTGCACCTCGGAGTGCTGGACGTTGAAGCGCACGGCGCTCGTCGCGGCGCCGGGCTCGGCGTAGATGCCGGAACCGAGGAAGCCGTTGCCGAGGAAGGGGCCCTCGTACCAGGTCGCCGGCATGCGCCGCCAGACGAGGTCGGCGTCGTCGAGGACGGTGCGCCAGGGGT
>NZ_RDBN01000021.1:265750-296204 GCF_008042075.1 Streptomyces sp. UW30
GTCCATGCGTCCAGGGTAGCCAGGGGGGTGCGGGCTGACCCGCCCCCGGGCGGCCTCATCCCGCACCCCCCTGGCTACCCTGGACGCATGGACTACGTCTCCGCACTCCTCCCGCCGGCCGTCATGGCCGTCTTCTTCGTCGGCCTGATCAGGGTGATCGTGAAGACCCAGGGCGGAGCCAACAAGGCCAAGGAGGACGCGGCCGTGGACGCAGCCCTCGCGCGCGCGGAGGGCGCCCGCCAGGCCTCCGCGCACCGGGACGCCTGAACGACAGATGCCTGAACGACGGTCGCCACAACGACGACCGCCCCCACACCGGCGGCACGCTCAACGGCGTACGACTCCAAGCCCCGACGCTTTCCGAGTCGTACGCCCTTTTTGTTCTCATTTGCCAGAGAAAGCGCACGTCCGGCACGCCAACCCTCGAAACTCCCACTATTGTGCTGAGTTGTGCCTCGCCCATTGGGAGAACTCGAAGACGCGGTCATGACGCGGGTGTGGAAGTGGAACCGCCCGGTGACCGTTCGAGAAGTCCTGGAAGATCTCCAGCAGGAACGGTCCATCGCGTACACCACCGTGATGACCGTTTTGGACAATCTCCATCAGAAGGGCTGGGTACGCCGCGAGGCGGAAGGCCGGGCCTATCGATATGAGGCGGTCTCCACACGAGCCGCCTACGCCGCCGCCCTGATGAACGACGCCTGGTCGCAGAGCGACAACCCCGCAGCCGCACTCGTCGCCTTCTTCGGCATGATGAGCGAAGAACAGCGCCTCGCCCTGCGGGACGCCGTACGCATGGTCCAGGGGCCGGAAACCGACGAACCGACACCACCGTCGGATACGCGCGGCGTAACGGGCACCGATACCGCCGGAACCGATACCCGCAGCGCCGATACCAGCACCGATAGCGACAAGGTCGATACAAGCGGTTCCGATACCGCCGCCCCGGATACCGCCCGCACCCAAACCCGGGCCACCCAAACCCGCCGCCGCCAAACCCCTGGCCGGCATACCGGCTCCGATACCGACCCGGATACCGCCTCCGAGAACCCCGGCTCCGCACAGGACCCCGGCGGGCGATAGCGTCCGCTCATGTCAGCAGAGAGCCACTCGGCCGAGACCCCCTCGGCGGAGAGCCCAGAACTCACCGCAAAAGCCATCACCGTCCGACGGGCCCGCACCAGCGATGTCCCGGCGGTGCGTCGTCTCCTTGACGAGTACGTCCGCCGTCGCATCCTGCTCGACAAAGCCACGGTGACGCTTTACGAGGACATCCAGGAGTTCTGGGTCGCGGAACGTGACGACAACGGCGAGGTCGTCGGCTGCGGCGCCCTGCACGTGATGTGGGAAGACCTGGCGGAAGTGCGCACTCTCGCGGTGAAGCCCGGCCT
The DNA here is from genome assembly GCF_008042075.1 of Streptomyces sp. UW30. Lineage (GTDB taxonomy): Bacteria > Actinomycetota > Actinomycetes > Streptomycetales > Streptomycetaceae > Streptomyces. The sequence goes on from NZ_RDBN01000021.1 coordinate 267,142, forward strand.
GAAGGGCGCCGGCGTCGGTCACCAGTTGCTGGAGAAGTTGCTGCACACCGCACGCTGGCTCGGCGTTCGACGCGTTTTCTGTCTGACCTTCGAAGAGGACTTCTTCGGCAAGCACGGCTTCGTCGAGATCGGCGAGACGCCGGTTGACACCGATGTCTACGCGGAGCTGCTGCGTTCCTATGACGAGGGCGTGGCGGAGTTCCTCGGTCTCGAACGAGTGAAACCGAACACCTTGGGCAACAGCCGGATGCTTCTGCATCTGTGATCGCCAAGGATCGTCCATGGATCCTCAAGGTGTATTCCGCCCGACAGCCCGTGCCCAGGTGCCCTATGTCCGAAACGCGCATGTTTCCGGACGGTGCCTGGGCTGTGGGTCTCTCCCGGGGGTTTGTGTTTTTCCAGCAAAAGCGGTTTGCTTTCCGACGTACTGCAGTACTGCATATAACAGGGGACGGCGAAACGGCGGACGCCGCAGACCCCAGGCCCTCAAGTTATCGATGAAAGGAAATCCGGTGGCACAGAAGGTTCAGGTCCTTCTTGTCGACGACCTCGACGGCGGCGAGGCGGACGAGACCGTGACGTTCGCGCTGGACGGCAAGACGTACGAGATCGATCTCACGACTGCCAATGCGGACAAGCTCCGTGGCCTTCTCGATCCTTACGTGAAGGGCGGTCGTCGTACCGGAGGCCGCGCTTCGGGTGGTCGCGGAAAGGCGCGCGCCGCTTCCGGTGGCAGCCAGGACACCGCACAGATCCGCGCGTGGGCCAAGGAGAACGGCTACGAGGTCAACGACCGCGGCCGCGTTCCCGCGTCCATTCGTGAGGCATACGAGAAGGCCAACGCCTGATCCAGGGCAACGCCTGAGTTACGGACAGGCAGCCGGCCCGGCGCACGCGCGCCGCAGCCGCAGGCGGTGGCATTGCGATGCCACCGTGTCCAGCACCCGCACGAGATCGGGGGCGCCCCCACCGCCCCCGAGCGCCGACAACGTCGGCAGCGAGGCCTCGACCTCGCCCCCAGGCTCGGGGGGCCGCAGCCACACGGCGGCCCCCTGTACGGCACCGGAGCGGCCCAGGGGAAGCGGCCGCACGCCACCGGGCCCCGGCAGCCCAGCACGTCGTACGGCCCCCCTCGACCCGGCGTCGACAGGGCGCCGTACGGATGCCCCGACCGGGCTCGGATCGTCGGCGTGATGCCGTACGACCGCCCCCGGCCGCGCATCCCCGGTGGAATTCCAGATGGAATACGAGACGGAATGCCATACGGCCGTCCGCGCCCCGATCGCTCTCGAAGGCAGGGGCGCCTCCATGAGGTCGCCCTCGCCGAGTGCCGTCAGGTCCAGGGGCAGCGCGCCCCACTCCAGCCAGGTCAGCACCCCCGGCACCTCCTGCGCGCCGCCCGCCGCGATCAGCAGCCGCATCCGGTCGTCCTGCACGGCCACCGGGGAGTCCGGCCCCAGATGGCGCAGCGCCGCACGGCCCGCCTCGGCCGGGACGTCCAGGACGTCGAAGCGCCGGCCCACGCACAGGCTCAGCGGGGATCCGGGGGCGGTGGGCACCACCGGCCAGTCCAGTTCGTTCTCGTACCACCGGCGGACCTGATCGCTCGGATCGAGCGGCCGACGGGGGAAAGGGATCGAGGCGAGGTCCGTGGTGATCTTGGGACGGGTGCCGACCATGCCAAGTGCAACCGCCGAATGGGCGTGCGGGTTACGCTGGGTGTAGTGGCAATTGCGCAGAGTGGCGAAAAAGGGGGCGTGCGGGGGTGTGGGGTGGCGCAAGGTTGTTCGCCCGTAGCGGAGGGAACCGGGGGGCGCGGCATGGAGTGTCTGTCCCAGCGGGTAAGACATCCCTAGTGGGAGGGGGCGACACGCAGGACAGTGAGTCTCACGTTCGCCATCGGCGTACTGATGGTGAGGGTAACCACCTGGCCTGCGGGAACATCGTCTCGCACCATCGGGTTGGAGCAGATGTCGGCGTTCGGGGTCAGGAGGCCATCGACGGTGTCGGCAGTTGGAATGAGCGGTCCCCGCTTGCGGGACTAAGCTGCGGAAGGACAGGGAGGGGAAGTTCCCCCCACTGCCTGACCGCTCTGAGGAGCGATTAACGATGTTCGAGAGGTTCACCGACCGCGCGCGGCGGGTTGTCGTCCTGGCTCAGGAAGAAGCCCGGATGCTCAACCACAACTACATCGGCACCGAGCACATCCTCCTGGGCCTGATCCACGAGGGTGAGGGTGTCGCCGCCAAGGCCCTTGAGAGCCTCGGGATTTCGCTCGAGGCGGTCCGCCAGCAGGTGGAGGAGATCATCGGGCAGGGGCAGCAGGCCCCGTCCGGGCACATCCCCTTCACCCCCCGTGCCAAGAAGGTCCTGGAGCTGTCGCTCCGCGAGGCCCTTCAGCTGGGCCACAACTACATCGGCACGGAGCACATCCTGCTCGGCCTGATCCGTGAGGGCGAGGGCGTCGCCGCCCAGGTCCTGGTCAAGCTGGGCGCTGATCTCAACCGCGTGCGGCAGCAGGTGATCCAGCTGCTCTCCGGTTACCAGGGCAAGGAGACCGCCACCGCCGGCGGGCCTGCCGAGGGCACCCCCTCGACGTCCCTGGTCCTCGACCAGTTCGGCCGGAACCTCACCCAGGCCGCTCGTGAGTCCAAGCTCGACCCGGTCATCGGGCGCGAGAAGGAGATCGAGCGGGTCATGCAGGTGCTGTCCCGCCGTACCAAGAACAACCCGGTCCTGATCGGTGAGCCCGGCGTCGGCAAGACCGCCGTCGTCGAGGGCCTCGCCCAGGCCATCGTCAAGGGCGAGGTGCCCGAGACCCTCAAGGACAAGCACCTCTACACCCTGGACCTCGGCGCGCTGGTCGCCGGCTCCCGCTACCGCGGTGACTTCGAGGAGCGCCTGAAGAAGGTGCTCAAGGAGATCCGCACCCGCGGCGACATCATCCTGTTCATCGACGAGCTCCACACGCTGGTCGGTGCGGGTGCCGCCGAGGGCGCCATCGACGCGGCTTCCATCCTGAAGCCGATGCTGGCCCGCGGTGAGCTGCAGACCATCGGTGCGACGACGCTGGACGAGTACCGCAAGCACCTGGAGAAGGACGCCGCGCTGGAGCGCCGCTTCCAGCCCATCCAGGTCGCCGAGCCGTCCCTGCCGCACACGATCGAGATCCTCAAGGGTCTGCGCGACCGGTACGAGGCCCACCACCGGGTCTCCATCACCGACGAGGCGCTGGTCCAGGCCGCCACCCTGGCCGACCGCTACATCTCGGACCGCTTCCTGCCCGACAAGGCGATCGACCTGATCGACGAGGCGGGCTCGCGGATGCGCATCCGCCGGATGACCGCGCCGCCGGACCTGCGCGAGTTCGACGAGAAGATCGCCGGTGTCCGCCGGGACAAGGAGTCCGCGATCGACTCGCAGGACTTCGAGAAGGCCGCCTCCCTGCGCGACAAGGAGAAGCAGCTCCTGGCCGCCAAGGCCAAGCGGGAGAAGGAGTGGAAGGCCGGCGACATGGACGTCGTCGCCGAGGTCGACGGCGAGCTGATCGCCGAGGTCCTCGCGACCGCCACCGGTATCCCGGTCTTCAAGCTGACCGAGGAGGAGTCCTCGCGTCTGCTGCGCATGGAGGACGAGCTCCACAAGCGGGTCATCGGCCAGGTCGACGCCGTCAAGGCGCTGTCGAAGGCGATCCGCCGTACGCGTGCCGGTCTGAAGGACCCGAAGCGCCCCGGTGGCTCGTTCATCTTCGCCGGCCCGTCCGGTGTCGGTAAGACGGAGCTGTCCAAGGCCCTCGCCGAGTTCCTCTTCGGTGACGAGGACGCGCTGATCTCCCTCGACATGTCGGAGTTCAGCGAGAAGCACACGGTCTCGCGTCTCTTCGGTTCGCCCCCCGGCTACGTGGGCTACGAAGAGGGCGGCCAGCTGACGGAGAAGGTCCGCCGCAAGCCGTTCTCGGTGGTCCTGTTCGACGAGGTCGAGAAGGCCCACCCGGACATCTTCAACAGCCTGCTGCAGATCCTGGAGGACGGTCGCCTGACCGACTCCCAGGGCCGGGTCGTGGACTTCAAGAACACGGTCATCATCATGACGACCAACCTCGGCACCCGGGACATCTCCAAGGGCTTCAACCTGGGCTTCGCGGCCTCGGGTGACACGAAGTCCAACTACGAGCGCATGAAGAACAAGGTCCAGGACGAGCTCAAGCAGCACTTCCGGCCCGAGTTCCTCAACCGCGTCGACGACGTGGTCGTCTTCCCGCAGCTGACCCAGGACGACATCCTCCGGATCGTCGACCTGATGATCGGCAAGGTGGACGAGCGCCTCAAGGACCGGGACATGGGCATCGAGCTCTCCCAGTCCGCCAAGGAGCTGCTCTCCAAGAAGGGCTACGACCCCGTGCTGGGCGCCCGGCCGCTGCGCCGCACCATCCAGCGCGAGATCGAGGACAGCCTCTCGGAGAAGATCCTCTTCGGCGAGCTGCGCCCCGGTCACATCGTGGTCGTGGACACGGAGGGCGAGGGCGACACCAAGACCTTCACCTTCCGCGGCGAGGAGAAGGCGGCCCTGCCGGACGTCCCGCCGATCGAGCAGGCGGCCGGTGGAACCGGCCCGAACCTGAGCAAGGAGGCGTAGCCGCCGCGCTCCGCCTGAACCAAAGGGGCTGCCCCGGGACTCGGTCCCGGGGCAGCCCCTTTTTCAGTCCGGGGTTTCGACACTGACGCGGGCATCCGGGAAGAGCTCCACGTAGTCGTCGAGGACGAGCGATGTACCGGGTGCCGGGGTGATGGAGAGCTCGCGGACACCGGGAAACCACACCGGTAGATGTGCCAGTTCGTCCTCCCACCGCAGCTGGCCGAGCCGCAGGACTTCCACCTGGGGCAGCGGTGGAGCGTGGTGCACGGCCTGCAGCATGGACCGGTGCAGGTAGAGCTGGGCAAGCGCGGCAAGGTCGGCCACGTCGCCCCAGTCACCTTGCCGGAGGGTTCCGGCGTCAGGGCCGAGGCTCAGGGCGCGCAGCCCGGGCCAGCGGCCGACGCCACGCAGTCCGCGGCTGCGCACGGCGCCTCGGGAGAGGAACAGGCCCTCCAAGGGGGCCTGGAGCGGAAGCAGCGAGTGCAGATCCACTCCCCAGCCGGTCTCGCCGCTGATGCCCAGCTGCCGTAGGCCGCTCAGCCGGTGCAGGCCGGTGAGCCCGTCCCAGTGGTGGCGACCCGACAGATGCAGCTCCGTGAGGGCCGAGGTGGCCAGGGGAGTGAGGTCTGTCGCTTGTTCACAGTCCTCCAGCGCCAGGTACGTCAAAAGGGGCAGGTCGGCGAATGGGCCGAGATCCCGCAGCTGTGGATTGCCGTACAGGACCACATGCGTCGCGGCGTTGCGGGACACGGCCTCGACGATCCGGGCCGTGTCGTGGATTCCGTTGAAGCGCAGCCACGGGGTCCGGCCCATGCCGGCCAGCGCCGCGAGCTGCCGGGGGTCTCTTACGGTGATGAAGAGCTCGGTGGTGTCGAGGTGGGCCAGGACCTCCGTCACGTACTCCTCGGGGTCGAACTGGCCCCATGCGCCGACCAGACGGCTGCGTACGCGCAGGTCGGAGTGGTTCCGAAAGCCCTTCAGGACATCGAGGGCACCGTCCGTCCCGAGTGTGGACGCGGTTCGGGTCACACCGAGAGCCCCCGCGTCGGTGAGCCCCTCGGCGGTGCGCGGCAGGAGTTCGAGAACGAAGGGGCCGACCTTGGCCAGTGCCTCCGCCTCCTCCCTGCTGTTCGGGGGGATCAGGTGTTTCGTGCGGGCATCGACCTCGGCGCGGACCGCGGGATCGAGCGCGATGGCGTGTTCCAGGCAGGCCAGGGCGAGCAGATTCCTGCGGGGGGTGTCCTCGGCCAGCAACTTACGCAGGAGATCGGCCCGTTCATTGGGCCGCGCATGGGCCGTGGCCATGCGGATCACGTCCTCCCACTGGGAGTCGTCCGCATGGCTGACCAGGACGTCGATGTGCCCCTCCTCCACCGCGGCCCTGGCTCCCAGATAGTCCTGGAAGGTGCGGTGGATGAAGTCGACGACGTCCGGAGCGGGCCGGCGCAGCAGGCCGCTGCGCAGCAGCAGGTGGCGGAAGATCTTGTCGGCCTCGCCCTGGCCGGAGGCCGTCGCGATGCTGGGCAGTGCCCGCTCGACGATTCCCCGGGCCGCATCCTGGTCCATCTCGGTGCGGCCACTGAGGATCAGGGCGTAGGCGATGCGCTGCAGCAGCTCGTACTTCGCCTGTTCGGGCAGGTCGACCGCGTCCGGTGTGCCCATGCCGCGCTCCCGGTCGCGGCGGGCCAACAGCATGGACAGCGCGGCGTCGTACAGTTCCTTGCGGCCCTGAGGCAGGAAGCCCCGCCGCTCGCGGTGCAGGGCGCAGATCAGTGCGCACAGCAGGGGGTTGGTGGCGAGGCCGGCCAGGTCCTGTTTGGTGCGCAGGGCGGCGAGCAGCGGCGCCTCGTACTCCTCGGCGGCCGCCGCCCGGTGCCAGCGATGGACGAACCGTGTGACGTCGGCGCGCGTCATGGGGGTGAGGGTCAGTTCGTGGAAGCCGAGCTCCGACAGCCAGTCGGACCGGATCGCCGTGGGGCGCGAGGTGACCAGCCACTGGTTGTCGGGAAACGCGTGGGCCAGGTCGAACAGCCACTGCCTGGTGCGGGCGCGTTCCTGTTCAGGTACTTCGTCGATGCCATCGACCATGACCAGGCCGCGGCCGTCGGTGAGGACTCGCTCGGCCCAGCCCGCGGGAGCGGAGAACGGGCAGCTGACTGCGGTGAGGAACTGGTCGGGCGAGGGCAGCGTGGCCGCCCTGGTCACCGTACGCAGCGGCAGCACGAAAGGGATACGCACGGGCGGGGACTGCCGCGCGGCGGTGACCGCGAGCCATTGGACGAGCGTGGTCTTGCCGGAGCCCGCGTCGCCCCGCAACAGGACGCGCTCGTGATCCAGGAGGGCGTTCTCGGCGGGGAGCTGAACGGTGGCCGGGTGGCGGGGCGGCTCACCGTAGGTACCTGCCGCCCAGCCCTCGTCGGCGGTCGCCTCCAGGCTCAGATACGCCACCTCCAACGGCCACCGGTCGGGGGAGTCCCTGAGGTCGATGCCGTAGATGGTGATGTGGTTGTGCTTCTCGGCCATGTGGGCGAGGTAGCGGCGCTCGAAGGCGGTGTCCCGGCTCCCTGTGCGCGGGGTCCGGGTCATCAACTCCTCCAGCCTGGCCGCCAGTTCGGCCTGCCCCCGGCTCTGCTCCACGAGGGTGCGGGCTACAAAGGTGGAGCGCTGGGTGAAGAAGTGCAGGACGTGGACGCAGGACCACTCGGTGAGCGAGTCGAGGAAGCAGGTGGCGTCGGCGGAGAGGTGGTCGGGCGTGGGGGAGAGGCGGTGGAGCTGCCGGGCCAGTTCGCCGGGGCCGAGGCGGACGGCTTGGACGTCGTCCATGTCGAGGTGGCCCAGGGCCAGCAGTCTGCGGGTCAGAGCGTCGGCGAGGGCCGTGGCCTCGTCCTGTGCGCAGGGTGCCTCGCCCGGTGACTCGAGCGCCTGCGCGACGAGCCGCTCGGCCAGCCGCCGGACGTCCTTCTCCGTCAGCTGCCGCTTCTCACCGCGGAAGGAGACCAGTGCGGAGATGCGTACGGGTCGGTCCACGAGGCCGGCACCGGGACCGTCCCGCACGAGTAGGCGTCTGACCAGCGGCGCGACGAGTCCCGAGGCGAGCTTGGTGCTGAGCACCGCCGGATCCATGAGCCTCCCTACGCACACGTGACAGCCGATCAGCGTAGCGGCGGACGGGCGGCCGGGTCCGGCAGTCGCGGACCCTGGGGCGGCTCGGCAGGCAGTGGCGAATCGGGCGCTCCCGGACGGCGAGGCGGCGGGCCGTCCGGGGCGCCCGGAGAGCAACCGTGGTTCAGGAGAGCTGGCCGTCGTAGTCCGGCAGCTTGTACGTCTTCTCGGCGTGGCCGCCCGACAGGTCGGTGGCGCTGTTGCCGATGTTCGCGATGATCGTGTAGCCCTTGTTCTCGATGTCGACGCGCTGGGCCGTCTTGTAGTCGGCGACGTTCTTGAACAGGTCGAAGAAGTTGCGCACGTACAGGCCCGAGACCTTGTAGCCGACGTACTTGAGGTTGTAGTCGGTCACCGTGTAGATGATGCCGGGGCGGGCGGTGACGAAGAACAGGGCGACGCCGTGCTCCTGGGCGTACTTGGCGACCTCCTGGACCGGCTTGTTGGCCGGCTGCGGGTAGCTGAAGCCGAAGTCCGTCTCCAGGGTGGTGTTGTCGATGTCGAAGACGATCGCCTGCTTCTCACCCGGCTTGGTGTCGGCGATCCGCTGCTTCAGGGCCGGCAGCGCCTGGTTCATGACCGCCTTGCAGTCCTTCTGCCAGGTGTCGTAGTCGACATCCTCGGCGGCCGCCGTGGTGGCGGTGGCGGTGCTCGTCGCGGTGGCGGCCGTCGCGGCTTCGGCGGGAACCGCGAGGGCCACGAGGGCGGCCGCGGAGACGGTACCGACGGCTATACGACGCGCCCAGGGGCGGCGAAGCGTCATGTGGGGGGTCCTCTCACGTCACGTGCGCTGTGTTGTTGTCGCGTGCATGTTCGTGGGTGGGGGTGGCGTGAGGGGAACGGTAGGGTTACTGGAGGGTAAGTCGCTAGAGGTGTGCGTCACATGATGCTCGCGCTTCCCCTTTCCATGAACAGCTTCCGCGGCGTAGTGCCCGTCACATTCCGGGGTCTTCCGATTGCGCTGGGCGGTGACATGCCGCACAGGCGATTTGTCCGTTACTAGCGGGAATAGTGGAAACGCTCCTGACGGGCAAATCGGACTTTCATTGCGAAAACTGGCGGACCATTTTGGCGTTGACGCTGGTTCGTCCGTATTGGGTGCTCTGTCAAGATGCAGGGATTTTTGGTGGGGAGTACTAGCCCTCGTCGTAGTTGAGGGGTTTTGGGGTTGGGGTCGGGCGGGGTTACCAAGGGATGGCCATCCGGCGACCGCATCTGTGTCGGGTGGTTTTCCCTGTCGTCGTCCCCGTGAGGTTTCGAATGTCCCCGCGCTTCTCGTTCCGTTCGCCCCGTACGTCCGCGTTCCGCACCCGTGCTGCTGTGCTGGCCGCCGGACTGGGAGCATCGGTCGTGCTGGGCGCCGGAGGCGCGGTCGCTGCTGAGATGACCTCCGCCCCCGCCGCTCCCGCCGCCGTGCAGGCCCAGACCGTCGCCGTGAAGAAGGCGGCCGCGAAGAAGGCCCCCGCCAAGAAGGCCGTCTCCTGGGTCAAGCCGGTCAAGAAGTACACGAAGTCCGCCAGCTTCGCGCAGGCCGGCGGCATGTGGCAGTCCACCCACAGCGGTCAGGACTTCGCCGTCCCGGCCGGCACCCAGGWCGTGGCCGCGCACGGCGGCACCGTCGTCAAGGCCGGCGGCAACGGCGCCGGTGACGGTCCCGCGTACGGCAACGCCATCGTCATCAAGCACGGCAACGGGACCTTCTCCCAGTACGCCCACCTGTCGCGCATCGACGTGAAGATCGGCCAGGTCGTCAAGACCGGCCAGAACATAGCCAAGTCCGGCAACACCGGTAACTCCAGCGGTCCGCACCTGCACTTCGAGATCCGCAAGAGCGCCAACTACGGCACCGCGATCGACCCCGTCGCCTTCCTGCGGGCCAACGGTCTGTCGATCTGAGTCACCGAGTCGTTCAGGCGCCCTTGTGCGCCTGGGTGATCAGATCCGTGGCGACCTCGAGGATGGCCTTGCGCTTTTCCTCGGGGTCGCCTTCGAGGTCCTTCATCACGAACATCCCGGCGTGCATCGTGAACAGGGCGCTGATGCAGCGCACCTGGTCCACCAGGTCGGCGTCCGGGTCGATGATGATGTCCCGCATGCCGAGCATGCGGTTCTTGAACGTCTCGCCGATGCTCAGTTCGCGGACGGTCGCCTGGTTCTCCTGCATGAAGCGGAACAGGGGCGACGCGTCGGCCAGGGCCTGGCTGTAGCGCCGTACGATCTCCTGCTTCGTGTCCAGCGTGTGCGGCTGCTGCCTGCCCCACTCGATCAGGTCCTCGATCGGCTGCGTCAGATCCTCGAAGAGGCTGACGATGATCTCTTCCTTGGTCTTGAAGTGGTAGTACAGGGCCGCCTTCGTGACGTCGAGGCGCTCGGCGATCTCCCGCAGGGAGGTCTTCTCGTAGCCCTGCTCGGCGAAGAGCTCGAGGGCCACGTCCTGGATGCGCTGGCGGGTGTTCCCGCGGCGCCGCTGCTTGGTGCCGTCCATGGTGCCACCCATCCTCGTACTCCTAGGCCTTCCAGAAAACTTACTTGKCGCCCGGCTAGTTACGCCCCTACCTTCCTTCAGTGTAGGCAACTAGCCGGGCGGCAAGTAAGTGGCTGGGGGAGTGGGAATCATGGCGGACACACTGGCAGTGGACACAGGACCGGCGGATCAGGCGAAGCAAGCCGATCAGGCCGAAAAGCAGCCGCAGAGCGTACGGGTCGTACTGCTCGCGCTGATGATCACGATGATGCTGGCGATGCTCGACAACATGATCGTGGGCACCGCGATGCCGACGATCGTGGGCGAGCTGGGCGGCCTGGAGCATCTGTCGTGGGTCGTGACGGCGTACACCCTGGCGACCGCGGCCTCCACCCCGCTGTGGGGCAAACTCGGCGACATGTACGGGCGCAAGGGCGTCTTCATGTCGTCGATCGTGCTGTTCCTGATCGGGTCGGCCTTGAGCGGCATGGCTCAGGACATGGGGCAGCTCATCGGGTTCCGTGCGGTGCAGGGACTTGGCGCCGGCGGTCTGATGGTCGGCGTCATGGCGATCATCGGCGACCTGATTCCGCCGCGGGAGCGCGGCAAGTACCAGGGCATGATGGCCGGCGTCATGGCGCTCGCGATGATCGGCGGGCCGCTGGTCGGCGGCACCATCACCGACCACTGGGGCTGGCGCTGGGCCTTCTACATCAACCTGCCGCTCGGCGTCGTGGCGCTCGCCGCGATCAGTGCCGTGCTGCATCTGCCGAAGAAGCGGGCGCAGGCGCGGATCGACTATCTGGGCGCCGGCCTGCTGACCGTGGGAATCACCGCGATCGTGCTGGTGACCACGTGGGGCGGTACGGAGTACGCGTGGACGTCCGCGCGGATCATGGAGCTCATCGGCATCGGCGTCGCCGCGCTGGTCGGGTTCCTGTTCTGGCAGACCAGGGCCGCGGAGCCGGTGGTGCCGCTGCACATCTTCCGCAGCCGGAACTTCACGCTGATGTCCGTGATCGGCTTCATCACCGGGTTCGTGATGTTCGGCGCGACGCTGTTCCTGCCGCTGTACCAGCAGTCGGTGCAGGGTGCCTCCGCCACGAACTCCGGTCTTCTGCTGCTGCCGATGCTCGGGGCGATGCTGGTCACCTCGATGGTCGCCGGGCGGGTGACGACGAACACCGGGCGCTACAAGGTCTTCCCGGTCGCCGGCAGTGTGCTGATGGTCGTCGGGCTGTATCTGCTGTCGACGATGGACACCGGGACCAGCCGGTTCATGTCCGGGGTGTTCATGGCCGTCGTCGGCCTGGGCATGGGCTGTCTGATGCAGATCACCATGCTCGTCGCGCAGAACAGCGTCGAGATGAAGGACATGGGCGTCGCGTCCTCGTCCACCACGCTCTTCCGTACGCTCGGCTCCTCGTTCGGCGTCGCGATCATGGGCGCGCTGTTCAACAACCGGGTGCAGGACGTCATGACCGAGCGTGCCGGGTCGCTGGGTTCGAAGGTGACCGAGCAGTCGGCGCAACTCGACGCGGCGAGCCTGGCGAAGCTGCCGGAGGCGGTGCGAGAGGCGTACCAGCACGCGGTGTCGTCCGGCACCCACTCGGCGTTCCTGCTGGGTTCCGTGATCGCGGTGCTGTCCCTGGCGGCGGCCGTGTTCGTGAAGGAGGTCCCGCTCAAGGGGGCGGGGCCGCAGGCGGAGGTCGCCGCGGACGGCGCCTAGGCCCGAAGGCGACGGTTCAGTCGCCCTCTCAGCCGCACGGCATGTGGAAGGCCCTCGGGTGGATCGCTCCCCGAGGGCCTTCGCCCTTTCGTTGTCAGTGGGGCGTGCCACCATCGGCTGCATGGACAAGGTGCGGCAGCTGCGGCGGGCCAAGGACGCCATGGACCGGGACTGGGCCGATCCGGGGCTCGACCTGGACGCGGTGGCCGCACACGCCGGGTACTCGCGGTACCACTTCGTGCGGGCCTTCAAGGCGGTGTACGGCGAGACCCCGGGGCAGTATCTGACGCACCGGCGGATCGAGCGGGCCGAGTTGCAGGACATCCTGCTGGGCGAGTTCGTCAGCCGGCGGGTCGCCGCCAAGGATCCCGCGATCGAGGTGCGGGTCGTCCACGAGTCGGAGCTCACGACCGACCCGCGTCGCCTGGAGCGGGTGCTGTTCAACCTGCTGGCCAACGCGGCACGGCACGGCAGGCCGCCGATCCAGGTCACGGTCGAGGGCCGGGTCATCCGGGTCCGCGACCACGGCCCGACGATCGCCGCAGGTCAGGCCCGGGTCATCGGTGCCCGCCTGACCTTCCGCAACATCCGCCCGGCAGGTGCGCCCGAGCATGTGCCGGCGGAGGGCGCGGTGGCCGTCCTCTGGCTCCCGGAGCACGCGCCGACGAACACGGGGAGCTACCCGATGCTGCCGTAGGGCCTGCCGCTCAGCAGGACCAGTCCTTCGACATGTCGATGGGCGAGGGCGGCATGCGCTGGCTGACCGTGGGCGCCGGGAGCCAGCCGGACGTCGAGCTGACCCTCATGGTGCCCGGCCCGCCCTCGCTGGACCCCGAGTCCGCCGAGATGGTGAGGAAGCTCGTGGCCAAGGGGGTGCTCGGCGCCGGTGTGCTGACCACCGACGACATCCACGGCGACTACAAGAGGCTCAAGGACCGCGGGGTGGAGTTCCTCCAGGAGCCGCAGGAGCGTCCGTACGGCACGGAGGCGCTGTTCCGCGACGACTCGGGGAACTGGTTCTCGTTCACCCAGCCCCGCGAGGGCGACCTCGACATGTCGAAGGACTGGTCCTGCTGAGCGGCAGGCCCTACGGCAGCATCGGGTAGCTCCCCGTGTTCGTCGGCGCGTGCTCCGGGAGCCAGAGGACGGCCACCGCGCCCTCCGCCGGCACATGCTCGGGCGCACCTGCCGGGCGGATGTTGCGGAAGGTCAGGCGGGCACCGATGACCCGGGCCTGACCTGCGGCGATCGTCAGGCCGAGGCCGTGGCCGATGCCCGAGCGGTCGCTGCTGCCGGTGCGGAAGCGGCTGGGGCCGTCGGCGATCAGATGCTCCGGGAACCCGGGGCCGTGGTCGCGGACCCGGATGACCCGGCCCTCGACCGTGACCTGGATCGGCGGCCTGCCGTGCCGTGCCGCGTTGGCCAGCAGGTTGAACAGCACCCGCTCCAGGCGACGCGGGTCGGTCGTGAGCTCCGACTCGTGGACGACCCGCACCTCGATCGCGGGATCCTTGGCGGCGACCCGCCGGCTGACGAACTCGCCCAGCAGGATGTCCTGCAACTCGGCCCGCTCCGAGGCGCTGTCCAGCCGGGCCACCTCCAGGACGTCCTCGACGAGCGTGCGCATGGCCTTCGCCCGGTCCAGGACCAGTTCCGTGGGCCGACCGGGCGGCAGCAGCTCGGCCGCCGTCAGCAGACCGGTCACCGGTGTGCGCAGCTCGTGCGCGATGTCCGCGGTGACCCGGCGCTCCGCCTCCAGCCGCTGCTGGAGCGCGTCCGCCATGGCGTCCACCGCGCTCGCGAGGTCGTCGGTCTCGTCCCGTACGACACCCCCGATGGCGTCCCGCACCCGTACGTCCGGCTCGCCGCTCGCGACCTGGTTCGCCGCGGCCGCCGCCTTGCGCAGCCGCCGCGACAGCTGGCCGCCGATGAGCACACCGAGCGCGCTGCCGCCGAGCACCACCGCGATGGAGCCGATGATCATGGCCTGGTCGAGGCGGTTGAGAATGTGATCGCTGCGGTCGGTGAAGCCGGTGCGCAGCGACAGGACATGACCGTTGTTGAGCGGCACGGCCGCCCAGATATCGGGCGCGCCGCTCGGCGAGTCGGTCACGTAGGTCGCCCGCCGGCCCTCCTCGACCTTCACCCGCAGCGCCGCCGGCAGCTCCGGGTCGTCGACCGTGAGATTGGGGAAGTTCAGCCGCTTGGACTGCTCGTAGCCGCGCTGGGCGATCTGGATGCGCTCGTCGGCGAGGTCGCGCGCGCTGTCCAGCATCGAGACCCGGGCCTGGTTGTGCACGACGAGGCTCAGTACGACCGCCACCAGCGCGCCGACCAGCGCGATCGCCGCGCTCAGCTTCCACCGCAGCCCCGTACGTATGGCGATACGGCCGCCGCCCGCGCCCCTCACGCGTACGCCCCTGTGACGACCCGCCACCGAACCCGTGAGATTGCCCGCATGGACACCCATCCCCTGCCCTGCGATCCGAGTGGGATCCGTGAGGCCGACTCTCTGCGCACCGGACGCGGCCGGCCGTCTGAACATCCCCCGCATGCCGCCCCGCTCAGGCCTTCAGCTTGTAGCCGAAGCCACGGACCGTCTCGATACGGTCCTGGCCGATCTTCGTGCGCAGCCGCTGCACATGGACATCGACCACCCGCGTGTCCCCGCCCCAGCCGTAGTCCCACACCCGCTCCAGCAGCTTGTCCCGCGACAGGACGGTGCCCGGCGCCGAGGAGAACTCCAGCAGCAGCCGCATCTCGGTCGGAGTGAGCGCGACGCCCTGCCCGGCCCGGCGCACCTCCATGCCCTCGGTGTCGACCTCCAGGTCACCGAAGGTCAGCAGGCCGCCGTTGGCCGCGGCGTCGGCCTCGTCCATCCGGTCCGCGCGGCCCGCGTGCCCGAAGCGGCGCAGCACCGCCCGGATCCGGGCGACCAGCACGGCGCCGTCGAACGGCTTGGTCACGTAGTCGTCCGCGCCCGCCTCCAGGCCCAGCACCACGTCGATCGAGTCGGCGCGCGCCGACAGCATGATCACCGGCACGGTGGACTCGTCGCGGATACGGCGGCACAGGCTGACCCCGTCGAGACCCGGGACCATCACGTCCAGCAACGCGATGTCGGGCTGGTTCGTCCGGAACGCCTCCAGACCCGACAGCCCGTCGGGCATGGCGGTGACCGCGAAGCCGTCCCGCTCCAGGGCGAGCTGGGTGGCCTCGCGGATGACGTCGTCGTCCTCGACGAACAGGACGTGGGTCTGGTCTGCCATCCCGGTGCTCTCAGTCCTCGTGTCTCTAGGGGTGCGTCGGATGCTGCTGGGCCGCGCAAGGCGCGTCCACTTCAGGGACGCGTGGATCGCCCGATGCGTTCACGGCCGGCGGTCTCAGCCCTCCGGCGCCGCCGGCTCGTCGTCGCCGAGCGAGCCGTAGTCGGTGCGGGTGCTGTACTTCCGGACGAAGCGGTCGGATGTCCACAGGTACGAGAACACGTCCTCGCTGGACGGGTTCGACAGTGCGTCGTCCTTGGCATACACCTGCTTGGTCAGCACAAGGTAGCCGCGGTCGATCTCGGCGTAGACCGGAGGCTCCTCCGACTTGAACACATTGCGGTACGCGCCGCTCTGTTCGCGGTACACGTACGAGGCGACGCCGATTTCATCCCCGCAGGACAGCACGTTGACCACGATGTCGTCCGTCGGCCCGCCGGTCAGGTCACCGTAGGACACGTCGATGGGGTAGTCGTCGGACACGCACGGCTTCAGCTCGCGCTTGACCTCCGTCGAGACCACGGGGTCCGCCTTGACCAGCTCGACGGCCTGTTCGCGGCTCGGGACGGCCGAGGCCGAGGCCGTGGCCGACGGTGTGACGGCCGAACCGCCCGCCATGTCGGCGTGGGCGGGCCCCTCGTCACGGGCGCCGGTGCCGCCGGTGGCGCAGGCAGAGGCGAAAAGGGCGAGGGCGACGACCACGACCACCGCCGTGAACGCCGCCTGAAAGGTCCCCCGTACGGGGCCGGACCCGCGTTGCGCGGAGCCGCCGTCCTCCGAGTCCCCGTCCGTGGCCCCGTCACCCCTGTTCGTGTGCCCGGTGCCGCCCGTCGTCGTGCCTAGGCCGCGCAACGCTCCCGCTCCTCACGCTCCAGCGCGCGTGCGTCCAGATCGCGGCTCTCCAGCTCCTCGCGGAGCCGGGCGAGCGCCCGGTGCAGCGTGCTCTTGACCGTTCCGGCCGACATGCCGAGGGCCGCGGCCGTCTCCTCCGTGGACATCTGCTCCCAGTGTCGCAGCACCACGACGCTGCGCTGCTTGGGAGCGAGCACCTTCATGATGTCCATCAGCAGGGCGCGGTCCGCGTGCTGCTCGGTGGAGTCGTCGACCGAGGCGTCCGGGAGCTGCTCGGTCGGCACCTCCTCCAGCTTGCGCGCCCGCCACCACTCGGTCCGCGTGTTGATCATCACGCGGCGCAGGTAGGCGTCCGCGAGCCGCTTGTCGGCGATGCCGTCCCAGCGGTGGTAGGTCCGCACCAGCGCGGTCTGCAGCAGGTCCTGCGCGTCGACCGGGTCCGGGACCAGCCGGCGGGCGCTGCGCAGCAGCGCGTCCTGCCGGGTGCGGACGTACTCCTCGAACTCGAGCACCTCGCCCTGCGCCATGTTGACCGCCTCCCGATTCCCCGTTCCCGGCCGGCCTGTCGGCCGTCGGTCTCACTGCTTCTGCTTCGTCGTCCCCGTCTGCCGGGTACGGGAATGAAGCTACGGAGGCGTTGTCACGGCGCTGTCCGAAGCAGCCTGCGGCCAGCGCTCGGCTGTCCGTCGGTTATGTAACGGAATTAGGAAACGGACAAAAGGGTCGGGTGGTTGGGATGGCTATGGGGTGATTTGTTGGGCTCTCGGAGCCGTAAAGGCCGTGCGGAGGCTGTGAGTCGTGTGTTGCAGAGGCCGTACGGCTGTGATGTGACTGTGCGTCAGCTCAGCGGCAGCCGGTACAGCCCGCCCGGCAACGGCTCCACCAGCCCGTCCGAGACGAGCCCGTCCAGGGCGCGGGCACGCTGCACCGGTTCGTGCCACACACGGTCGAGTGCCGCCTGCGGGACGGGCGTGTGGGCGTCGCGCAGCACGGCGAGCAGCTTGCCGCGCACCTGGCGGTCGGTCCCGGCGTACGTCTGACCGCGACGCGGCGGGCCGTCGTGCTCCGGCTTGCCCGCGAGCCGCCAGGCGCACTGCGCGGCGATCGGGCAGCGCTGGCACGACTCGTTCTTCGCGGTGCACACCAGCGCGCCGAGCTCCATGGAGGCCGCGGCCCAGCGCGACGCGGTGCGCTCGTCGTCGGGGAGCAGCGAGCGGGCGAGCTTGCGCTCGGCGGCCGTGGTGGCGTTCGGCGGGTACTGCACACCGGTGACGGCGCGGGCGATGACACGGCGGACGTTGGTGTCCAGGACCGGGTGCCGCTGGCCGTACGCGAACGACGCCACGGCGGCCGCGGTGTACTCACCGATGCCGGGCAGCGCGAGGAGCTGGGCGTGGTCGGTCGGTACGTCCCCGCCGTGCCGTTCCGCTATGGCGACGGCGGCGCCGTGCAGGCGCAGCGCGCGGCGCGGGTAGCCGAGCCGACCCCAGGCGCGGACGGCCTCGCCGGGCGCCTCCTTGGCCAGGTCGGCGGGGCGGGGCCAGCGGGACAGCCACTGCTCGTAGACGGGCAGGACGCGGTTCACCGGCGTCTGCTGGAGCATGAACTCACTGACCATCACACCCCAGGGGCCCGCCTCGGGGCGCCGCCAGGGGAGGTCGCGGGCGTTCTCGTCGAACCAGTCGATGACACTGCTGTGCAGCGGCTGACCGAGGGGGCCGTCGGCGTCGATGTGGGTGTGCGGGGGCTTCGTGGGCGCAGTCATGGCTTCCCGATCCTGCCATGTCGGGGGCGGCCGGGTGGGTAGGCGGCGGGTGCCGGTGCGTTGGTGGCTGCGGATCGGGGTGGGCCCGCGGATCCTGGGAGCCTGCGGCTGAAACTCCTGGCCCGGGTGGAAAGCGCCCCTGACCTGACGATCGGCAGCAGTCGCCCCCCGACTCCCGCTTGTAGCGTCGCCCGGATGGAACGTCCTCGCATATGGCAGGCCGGTCTGCTCTGGGCCGTCCTCGTGTCGCCCGCGCTCACGGCCGACCGACTGGGGCTGAACGAACCGCGGGCCCTGTGGCAGCAGTCGGCCGGTCTGCTCGTGATCGGCGCCGCGGTGACCGTGGCCCGGCGCCGGCCCCTTGCGGCCTTCGCTCTGGCGGCCGTACTGAGCCTGGTCGCCGCCCCCGCCCTGTTCACCGTCTCCTACGGTCCGGCGCTCGGCGTCTTCGCCCTGCTGCTCGGTCTGCGCGCGGCACGGGCGCGGCCCGCGGTGGTCGTCTTCGGGGCCGTCGGCTGCCTGGGTACGGCGAGGATCGCGCTGTTCGGGGTCGATCCGGCGCCGGAGTGGGCGGTGCTGACCGGGACGCTGCTGTTCGGCTGTGTGTTCCCCTGGCTCGGCGGACGCTACTGGCGCCAGAGCCGTCAGCTGACCCAGGCCGGCTGGAGCCGGGCCGCGCGCCTGGAGGGCGAGCAGCGCATCGCCGAGGAGCGGGCCCGGCTGCGCGAACGGGCCCGGATCGCGCAGGACATGCACGACTCCCTGGGCCATGAGCTGAGCCTGATCGCCCTGCGCGCCGGCGCCCTCCAGGTCGCCCCCGACCTGCCGGACCACCACCGCACCGCCGCCGGCGACCTGCGGGCGGCCGCCGCCGACGCCACCGAGCGGCTGCGCCGCATCATCGGTGTCCTGCGGGAGGACGACGATCCGGTGCCGGTGTCCCTGACCCCGGCGGGCGAGACCGTCGAGCAACTCGTCGCACGCGCCGCCGAGTCGGGGCTGCCGGTGCGGTGGGAGCCGGTCGGGGGCGCCGCGTCGGACGGCGTCGGCGCAAGGGGCGCGGCGCCGGCGCCGGGCGGGGTCGCCGAGCGCGTCCTGTACCGGATGGTCCGCGAGGCGCTGACCAACGCGGCCCGGCACGCCACCGGGGCCACGGTCACCGTCTCGGCCGTCGAGGAGGCCGACGGCACGACCGTCACCGTGACGAGTGGCGGCCGCCCGGCGGCCGACGGCGTGACGGGCACGCCCTCCCCGTCCTCCGGCGGCACCGGCCTCCAGGCCCTGCGCGCCGCCGTCACCGCGGTCGGCGGTGACTTCGAGGCCGGTCCGTACCGGGACGGGTTCCGGGTGCGGGCCCGCGTCCCCGAGCAGGCGGCCACGACACCCCGGCCCGCGCCCGCCCCGTACGCCCCCTTCACCCACGCCCGCCGCCGGGTGGCCCTGGCCCTCGCGGCCTCCGTCGGCGCGGGCGTCGTGCTCGTGGGCGGGGCGTTCGCCTGGTACGCGTACACCGAGACCCACTCGGTGCTGCCGCCGGCGGCCTACGCCGACCTGCGCATCGGCACGTCGGTCCAGGACCTCGCCGAGGTCCTTCCGGACCGGTCCGTGCGCGACGCTCCCGTGGAGCGGGCCCCGGGCCCGCCGCCGCGGGACAGCGACTGCCGCTACTACCGCGCGAGCGGCGAACTCCTCGTCTCCGTCGACCACTTCAGGCTCTGCTTCGACGACGAGGGGCGGCTCGTCGCCAAGGACGTCGTCCCGAGAGCCGGCCTGTCCCAACGCCCTTCCACAGATGAGGAGTTCGCACGGTGATCCGGGTACTGCTGGCCGACGACGAGGCGATGGTGCGTGCGGGCGTGCGCGCCATCCTGACCAGCGGCGGCGAGATCGACGTCGTCGCGGAGGCCGGCGACGGGCGGGCCGCCGTCGAACTGGTGCGGGCGCACCGGCCGGACGTGGCCCTGCTGGACATCCGTATGCCACGGCTGGACGGCCTCGCCGCCGGCGAGGAGATCGCACGGACCGCGCCCGGCACGGCCGTGGCGATGCTCACCACCTTCTCCGAACAGGCTTACGTGGCCCGCGCGCTCGGCGGCGGCGCCACCGGCTTCCTGCTGAAGTCCGGGGACCCGTACGAACTCATCGCGGGCGTAAGGGCGGTCGCGGGTGGCGCGGCCTTCCTGTCGCCGAAGGTGGCCCGGTACGTCATCGATGGACTGGGCGGCGGAGAAGGCCGCCTGGGCCGCGAGGCCGCCGCACGCACGCGCGTGGCCGAGCTCAGCCCGCGCGAACGTGAGGTGCTCGGCCTCGTCGGCGCGGGCCTGTCCAACCCGGAGATCGCCGCCCGGCTGCATCTCGTCGAGGGCACGGTGAAGGCCTATGTCAGCGCGGTGCTCGACCGGTTGGGCGTGCGCAACCGCGTACAGGCGGCGATCGTGGCGTACGAGGCGGGGCTGGTGGAGCCGTAGCGCTCGGCGCATGCCGTACGGGTCGGGCTCACCGCGTGTCCATGCCGTACGCGGGGACGCGCGCCGGTCCCGGGCCCGTGAACCACCGTACGGGCGGCGCCGACGAGGCCCGCATCGCCTCGGCCAGCCGGATCGCCGGGCGGGTACCGAGCCGTACGGCGGCCACCGCGACCGCCGCGCCCAGGACCAGGCCCGCGGCGACGTCGTGCGGATAGTGCACCCCGACGAACACGCGGGAGAAGGCCATCAGGAGGGCCAGTGGCGCCGTGAGCCGCAGCAGGGCGCGCCCGGTCAGGGCCAGGGCGATCGCCGCGGCGCCCGCGATGGTGGCGTGGTTGCTGGGGAAGGACCAGTCGCCGGACGGCGGGCAGGCGGCGAGGGAGGGGGCGGCCCGGGCCATCGCGCGGCACGGACGTTCCTCGGCGAAGCCGGACTTGAGCACCTCGCTGCACACGTACGCCGTAGCCGTGGCCAGAGGTGCAAGGACCGCTATCGCGAATGCCCGGGTCGTGTCCCGGCGGGCCCGCCACCAGACGATGACGAACAGCGCGGCGAACAGCAGCAGTCCGGCCTCCGTCCATGTCTCGGCCGTGCGCTGTACCCACGTTGGGGTGCCGTGGGCGAGGTCGGTGATGTCGCGATGGAGCTCGCTGTCCCAGAAATCCATGGTCACGGACCGTAGGCGGCAGGTCGATACCGTCACACCCTGCGATCGACAGGTGTCGCCCCTGACGGAAGACAGGGGTGGCGCGGGCGCCGACGGCGGTTTCCGGGATGATGATCCGGAAAAGTTGTCGTCCGGGGCGGCGGGTGGAGCAAGACAGCGCGCCGATCTCTCGTACAGTTTGCGCCGTGGGATCTCTGCGCAATCCGGTCGGGCCGCTTCCCTCCACCATCTACTGGCGACGGAGGGCCGTACTGCTGTCGGTGTGCGCCCTGTTGGCGCTGCTGATCACCTGGGTACTCACCTCGGGCGGCGGAGGCGGCAAGAACAACGCGGGCGGATCCGACGGCAAGAATCCCGCGCCCTCGACGATCACGCCGGGCCCTTCGGGCTCGGGGCCGGCGATCAGCCAAGCGCCGGGCGGACGCGACGAGTCGACGGCCGGCGGGGACTCCGGTGGGTCGGGGTCCGGGGACGGCTCCGGGGACGGCACGACCGACGGGGGCTCCGACGGTTCGGGCGGCTCCGGCAGCGGATCCTCGGGCGGCGGTGTCGGTGCGGACGACGCGGTCGCCGACGGCTCCTCGCTGCCCGACTGCGTCTCGGGCCAGATGAAGCTGTCGGTGCGCAGCCTGCACAACTCCTACGAGCCCGGCGAGACCCCCGCCCTGCTGCTGACCGCGACGAACTCCTCCACCTACGACTGCAAGGTCGATCTCGGCCCGAAGAACGCGGTGGTGACGGTCACTGAGGCGGGTTCCGAGGACGACTTCTGGTCATCCGCCGACTGCCCCAAGGACGCCGCCGGCCTGCGGTTCCGGGTGCCCGCCGGCGAGAGCATCACGTACACCGTGAAGTGGGACCGCAAGGCGAGCGCCCCGCAGTGCGCGACGCCCGCCGCCGGTTCGGCCGCGGCGGGGACGTATCTGGTGGAGGCGACGACGCCCGGGTTCGGGACGGCGCAGACGTCGTTCGTCCTGGAGAACGACTGACGGGCCGTACGCCTCGGCGCACGGCCCGGGACTCGACTGGACGTGTACCTAGACGTACCGCTCCAGGATCGAGCTCTCGGCCAGCCGCGACAGGCCCTCGCGCACACTGCGTGCCCGCGCCTCGCCGACGCCGTCCACCGTCTGGAGGTCGTCCACGCTGGCGGCGAGCAGCTTCTGCAGGCCGCCGAAGTGCTCCACCAGGCGGTCGATGATCGCGCCGGGCAGCCTCGGCACCTTGGCCAGGAGGCGGAAACCGCGCGGGGAGACCGCGGAGTCCAGCGCCTCGGGGGAGCCGGTGTAGCCCAACGCCCTTGCCACCGTGGGCAGTTCAAGAAGCTCGGCGTGGGTGAGGGCGTCCAGCTCGTACAGCGCCTCGTCGACCGTGCGGGAGCGCTTGGCCGTCGGCTCGGGGACGTAGTCCCGCACCACGAGCTCGCGCTCGGGCTCCACGCCCGCGATCAACTCGTCCAGCTGGAGGGCGAGAAGGCGGCCGTCGGTGCCCAGCTCCACCACGTACTCGGCGATCTCGGTCGCGATACGCCGGACCATCTCCAGACGCTGGGCCACCGCCGAGACGTCGCGGACCGTCACCAGGTCCTCGATCTCCAGCGCTGACAACGTTCCCGCGACCTCGTCCAGGCGGAGTTTGTAGCGCTCCAGGGTCGCCAGGGCCTGGTTGGCGCGGGAGAGGATCGCCGCCGAGTCCTCCAGGACGCGGCGATGACCGTCGACGTAGAGCGCGATCAGCCGCATGGACTGGGAGACGGAGACGACCGGGAAGCCGACCTGCTTGCTGACCCGGTCCGCCGTACGGTGCCGGGTGCCCGTCTCCTCCGTGGGGATCGTCGCGTCCGGCACGAACTGCACGCCCGCCCGCAAGATCTTCGACAGATCCGAGGACACCACGATGCCGCCGTCGAGCTTGCACAGCTCACGCAGGCGCGTGGCCGTGAACTCGACGTCCAGCACGAATCCGCCCGTACACATCGTCTCGACGGTCTTGTCGGAGCCGAGCACGATGAGTCCGCCGGTGTTGCCGCGGACGACGCGCTCAAGGCCGTCGCGCAGCGCCGTGCCGGGAGCCACGGCGCTCAGGGAGGCGCGCATCAGGCCATCGGAACCGGCACTCCCACCGGACTTTCCGGGAGCTGCTGCCCGGTCGTTGGCTGCCACTGCACTCCTCCGGTCGCAGGTTCTGGGGCGCTCCCGTTTCGCACACATTGTTCGTACGGACGGGCGAGACCAGGGCAAAGTCTACCGGCGGTCCTCCTCGTCCCGTGGGGCCTCTCGCCGACGAGAGCGCGGAAGGACTCGCAGGGCGTCCCCTATGTCGGCCACTTCCAGCACCTTCATGCCCGCAGGGATCTTGCCCGGGTCGCCCGGAACGAGGGCGTGCGTGAAGCCCAGCCGGTGCGCCTCGGAGAGCCTGCGCTGCACGCCCGTGACCCGTCTGACCTCGCCCGCGAGGCCCACCTCGCCGATCGCGACGAGGTTCTTGGGGAGAGGTGTGTCACTCGCGGCGGAGGCCAGCGCGAGGGCTACGGCGAGGTCCGCCGCGGGCTCCGAGAGCCTGACTCCGCCGACCGTCGCGGAGTAGATGTCCCGCTTGCCGAGCGCGCTGATCCGGCCTCGCTGCTCCAGCACGGCCAGCATCATCGAGACGCGCGACGTCTCCAGACCGGACGTCGTACGGCGGGGTGAGGGGATCTGGGAGTCGACGGTGAGCGCCTGGACCTCGGCGACGAGGGGGCGGCGGCCCTCCAGGGTGACCGTCAGGCAGGTGCCCGGGACCGGTTCGTCACGACGGGTCAGGAAAAGTCCGCTTGGGTCGGCAAGGCCCGTGATGCCCTCGTCGTGCAGCTCGAAGCAGCCGACCTCGTCCGTCGCGCCGTAGCGGTTCTTGACGCCTCGCACGAGGCGCAGACGCGCGTGCCGGTCGCCCTCGAAGCTGAGCACCACGTCCACGAGGTGTTCGAGGAGGCGGGGTCCGGCGATCGCGCCGTCCTTGGTGACGTGCCCCACAAGGAGCGTGGACATCCCGCGTTCCTTGGAGACCCGGATCAGGGCGCCGGCGACCTCCCGGACCTGTGCCATGCCGCCGGGCGCACCGTCGATCTCCGGGGAGGCCACGGTCTGCACGGAGTCCATGATGAGCAGCGACGGCTTCACCGCGTCCAAGTGGCCGAGCACGGCGGCCAGATCGGTCTCGGCCGCGAGATACAGGTGGTCGTCGATGGCGCCGATGCGGTCGGCGCGCAGCCGCACCTGGCTCGCCGACTCCTCGCCGGTGACATACAGCGTGCGGTGCTCGCTGCTCGCCGACTTGGCCGCCACGTCCAGCAGCAGCGTGGACTTGCCGACGCCGGGCTCGCCCGCGACGAGGACGACGGCGCCGGGCACCAGCCCGCCGCCGAGCACCCGGTCCAGCTCGGGCACGCCGGTGGGCCGCGCGGTGGCCTGCCGCCCGTCGACCTGCCCGATCGGCAGCGCGGATGTCGTCACCCGCCCCGGCGTCGTCGTACGGACCGCGGGCGCGCCGTACTCCTCGACCGTCCCCCAGGCCTGGCACTCGGGGCAGCGGCCGAGCCACTTGGCCGTCTGCCAGCCGCACTCCGTGCAGCGGTAGGACGGTCGGTCCTTCGTGGACTTGGTACGGGCAGCCATGCGATGAACCGTAGCCGAGCCCACTGACAACGTCGTCCGGCCGTGCACACGGCGCCTCTTCGGGGACCTCCCAGGGCCCGGCTCGTCATGCACAAGCCATGGAATTCGGGGCTCCTGTACCCCATTGAGGGATCGTTTCACCCGTACGGATTAAAAGTGCTCAAGCAGGAAGAAGGCGCCACCCCGGGCCGCCTACGGTCCACGAATGATGAGCAGCACTCCGGAGACCTCGCCCCGCACCGCCGGCGCGCATCGGGCGCACCGGGAGGCGCGTGATCGTGCGGCGGCGCGTACGTTGGCGCAGCGGCCGCCCGCGCGCTACGAGCCTTATCTGGACGGGCTGTTCACCTACTGCCTGTCCGTCCTGTGCGACCACGACACCGCGACCGCCGCCCTCGGCGACGTCCTCGCGCTGGCCGAGCGCCGCGGGCAGCGGGTGCCGGAGACCGCCGCCGACCGGCGGCCCTGGCTGTACGCGCTGGCCCGCTGGGCGTGTCTGCGGGGGCTGGCCGAGGCCAAGCAGAAACGTCAGGGCAGCCACGCCGCGAGCCGCCACGGCACGCATCGGCCGACGGGGGCGCGGACCACCGGGCCGCCCGTCGCCGAGGAGGTCCAGGAGCAGCGGCGCCGCGAACTCTCCCTGCTCGCCTGGCCGGAAGCCGCCGGCACCACCCCGGAGCAGCGCGAGGCCCTCGAACTCGCCGTACGCCACCACCTCGCCGCCCACGAGGTCGCCGCCGTCCTCGGCCTGGACCTCGCCGCCGCCCGCGAGCTGCTCGCCTCCGCCGCCTGCGAGGTCGAGCGCACCCGCGCGGCCCTCGCCGTCGTCGAGACCGGCGCCTGCCCGGGCGTCGCCCGGCTCACCGGCGACAACCAGGTCGTACTCGGCTCGGCCCTGCGCCGCGAACTCGTCCGGCACGTGGACGACTGCCCGCGCTGCCGCCGTACCGCCGAGCGCGCGATCCCCGGCCGGTGGCCCGGCGCGGTCGTGACCCCCGCCGAGCTGCCCGTCCTTCAGGCGCCCCGCGCGGCCCTGCACAGGGCCCTCGCGCACGCCCCACGCGCGCGTGGCGTCGCCGTGCCGCGCTTCGACCGGCGTGGCTTTCCGATGGACCCGAAGGATCGTGCCGCCCGCAGGGACCGGCTACGCGCGCGTGCCGTCACCACGACCGTCGTCGCCACCGTCGTCGCCGCCCCCGTCCTCGCCCTGTGGGCCGCCTACCGGGGCACCCCGACCGGTGAAGGCGCCGAGGGCGCCACGGCCACCGCGAGCGAGGCGCACGACCCCGGCGCCCTCGACGGCGAGGGCGCGCGCGGCGGCTACGAGAACGCCGGCAACGCCAGCACCGCACCCGGCGGCCGCTTCGGCGAGCGCCCCGGCCCGGACGTCCTCGTCGAGGTCGTCAGCGTCAGCGGCGTGCGCGGGGCGAGCGCGGGGAACCTGGAGGTGAGCGCCGACCACAGCGGCGACACCACGCTCGTCACCCTCACCGCGACGGGTCGCACACCGGTGCGCTGGTCGGCGAGCACCGGGGCGCACTGGCTCTATCTGAGCCGGTCGGCGGGAACGCTGGCGCCGGGCGAGTCGTTGACGATCAAGGTGTACGTCGACCAGCTGCACGAGCCGTCCGGTCACTGGAGCGCGCGGGTGGCGATCGCACCCGCCGGCGCCGTCGTCTCCATCGAGGGCCACGGCAGCGCCCCGAGCCCCTCCGACCCGGGACACGGCCCCGACCCGCTCCCCAGCGATCCGACCGACCCCGGGACGCCCAGCCAGCCGCCGCCCTCGTCCGCCGATCCCGATCCGACGCCGACGAGTCCGGCTCCGTCCGATCCCACGCCCAGCGACCCGCCCCCCAGCGACCCGCCGCCGACATCGCCCGATCCGACGCCGTCCGGCCCTTCCAGCCCGTCCGATCCGTCAGATCCGACGGGCTCGACCCCGCCGCCCAGCGGGAGCGGGGAGCCCAGCCCGTCCGGGCCGTAGGGCCTGGGCGCCGGGTGGAGGTGAGGGTGCGGTGTCGCCGCGTGGTCGATGGCCGATGGCCGTCGGTCAGCCGGTCGGGTCCGCCGGGTGCGGCGCCAGCAGGGGCAGCTGCGACGCGAGCCGCTCCTCGCACAGCTCGACCAGGCGGTCGTAGCCCGCCTTGCCCATCAGTTCCCTCAGCTCCGCCCGGTAGGACACGTACACCGGGTCGCCTGCGCCGTGCGCCGAGGTCGCCGAGGTGCACCACCAGTGCAGGTCGTGGCCGCCCGGACCCCAGCCGCGGCGGTCGTACTCGCCGATCGACACCTGGAGCACCCGGGTGTCGTCGGGCCGGTCGATCCAGTCGTACGTCCGCCGCACCGGCAGCTGCCAGCAGACGTCCGGCTTGGTCTCCAGCGGCTCGCGGCCCTCCTTCAGGGCGAGGATGTGCAGCGAGCAGCCCGCGCCGCCCGCGAAGCCGGGGCGGTTCTGGAAGATGCACGAGCCGTTGAAGGGGCGGGTCTGGCGGTCGCCGTCCTCGTCCTCCGAGATCCAGCCGTGCTCCATGCCCTCGTCATGGTGCTGCCAGATCTCCGGCGTGAGTCTCGCCACATGCTCGGCGACGCGCTTCTCGTCGTCCTCGTCGGAGAAGTGGGCGCCCAGCGTGCAGCAGCCGTCGTCCGCGCGGCCCGCCTGGATGCCCTGGCAGCCGCTGCCGAAGATGCAGTTCCAACGGGAGGTCAGCCATGTCAGATCGCAGCGGAAGATCTGCTCGTCGTCCGCCGGATCAGGGAACTCCACCCATGCGCGTGCGAAGTCGAGACCCTTCTCGTCCGGCTCCGGGGAGCCCTTCGCCGGTTTCTTCGACTTCGTGGCCGCCTTCGCCTGCGAAGAACCCTTGTCGGATTTGGCTGCCTTGTCGTTCTTCGCCTTTTTCGTCTTTGGCACGGGACCAGGGTACGGCGTCCGTACCTGCGACTTCGAGGACAGAGGATCGCCCAGGTGGCAGTAGCGTTCCGTACATGAGACTCGGTGTCCTCGACGTGGGATCTAACACGGTGCATCTGCTGGTGGTGGATGCGCATCCTGGCGCGCGCCCGCTGCCTGCGCATTCGCACAAGGTGGAGCTGCGCCTTGCCCAACTGCTCGACGCCAGCGGGGCCATCGGTCCCGACGGGGTCGACAAGCTCATAGGCGTCGTCCAAGAGGCGTTGCAGGCCGCCGAGGACAAGGGTGTCGAGGAAGTGCTGCCGTTCGCCACGTCCGCGGTGCGCGAGGCGACCAACGCCGACGACGTACTGGCGCGCGTGAAGGCGGAAACCGGGGTTGAGCTGCAGGTTCTCACCGGCGCGGAGGAGGCTCGGCTGACCTTCCTCGCGGTCCGCCGATGGTTCGGATGGTCGGCCGGGAAGCTGCTGGTGCTGGACATCGGGGGCGGGTCCCTGGAGATCGCGTACGGCATCGACGAGGAGCCGTACGCGGCGGTGTCGCTGCCGCTCGGCGCCGGGCGGCTGACGGCCGGGTGGCTGCCGGGGGATCCGCCGGACTCCGAGGACATCCGGGCACTGCGGCGGCATGTGCGGGCGCAGATCGCTCGGACGGTCGGCGAGTTCAGCCGGTTCGGCGCGCCCGATCACGTGGTCGCGACGTCCAAGACCTTCAAGCAGCTGGCCCGTATCGCCGGCGCCGCGCGCTCCGCGGAGGGCCTGTACACCCAGCGCGAGCTGAAGCGGGAGTCGCTGGAGGCCTGGGTGCCCCGGCTGGCCGGGATGACCGCGGCCCAGCGGGCGGAACTGCCGGGCGTCTCCGAGGGGCGGGCCGGGCAGCTGGTCGCGGGGGCACTGGTGGCCGAGGGCGCGATGGATCTGTTCGGCGTGGAGACGCTGGAGGTCTGCCCCTGGGCGCTGCGCGAGGGCGTGATCCTGCGGAAGCTGGATCAGCTGGATCAGCTGGCGGTGGGGTGACGGATGCGTACGGCGCGTCCGGCGACCTGGGGAGGGGCGCCGGTGGCGCTGTAGGGCTGACGGCGCCGTAGGGTCCGTGCGCCCGCGTCGGGCGATGGTCCGCGCGCCTGGGGACGGCCCGTGTGCTCGCGTCGGGCGATGGTCCGCGCGGCTGGGGATGGCCTGTGTGCTCGCGTCGGGCGATGGTCCGCGCGCCTGGGGACGGTCCGCGCGTCCACGCCGGGCGATGGTCCCCGCATCCGGGGACGGCCCGTGCGCCCGCGTCGTGCGATGGTCCCCGCATCCGGGGACGGCCCGTGCGCCCGCGTCGGGCGAAGGCCCCCGCACCGGCGATGCTCCCGTGCCTGCACCGGCGATGCTCCCGTGCCTGCACCGGCGATGCCTCCCGTGCCCGCGTCGGCGACGCCCCCGCCCCCCCGCACCGGCGATGCTCCCGTGCCTGCACCGGCGATGCTCCCGTGCCTGCACCGGC
>NZ_RDBN01000021.1:296304-304542 GCF_008042075.1 Streptomyces sp. UW30
CCATCGCACGACGCGGGCGCACGGGCCGTCCCCGGATGCGGGGACCATCGCCCGGCGTGGACGCGCGGACCGTCCCCAGGCGCGCGGACCATCGCCCGACGCGAGCACACAGGCCATCCCCAGCCGCGCGGCTGGCCGGTTGTGAGCCCTCTCGGCGGGCGCCGTGTCATCGGTTCCCCTGCGCTCCGCGGCGCCCCGTACGCTGTCCCTCGTGGCAGAACCAGTGGTGCGCATCCCGGATGCGAAGGTCGCTCTGTCGACGGCCTCCGTCTATCCGGAGTCGACGGCGACGGCCTTCGAGATCGCCGCGCGCCTCGGGTACGACGGTGTCGAGGTCATGGTGTGGACCGACCCGGTCAGCCAGGACATCGAGGCGCTGCGCAGGCTCAGCGACTACCACCGGGTCCCGATTCTCGCCATCCACGCTCCCTGTCTGCTGATCACGCAGCGCGTCTGGTCGACGGACCCGTGGACCAAGCTCCAGCGCGCCCGGGCCGCCGCCGAGAAGCTCGGGGCGGGCACGGTCGTCGTGCATCCGCCGTTTCGCTGGCAGCGCCAGTACGGCCGGGACTTCGTCGCCGGCATCTGGCGTATGGCGAACGAGACGGACGTGCGGTTCGCCGTCGAGAACATGTACCCCTGGCGCTACCGCGACCGCGAGATGCTCGCCTACGCCCCCGACTGGGACGTCACGAAGGACGACTACCGGCACTTCACGATCGATCTCAGCCATACGGCGACCGCCCGCACGGACGCCGTGCAGATGATCGACCGGATGGGGGACCGGCTGGGGCACGTGCACCTCGCGGACGGGCGAGGGTCCGCGAAGGACGAGCACCTCGTCCCCGGCCGCGGCAACCAGCCCTGCGCCGAGGTGCTGGAGCGCCTCGCCCTGACCGGCTTCGACGGTCACGTCGTCATCGAGGTCAACACCCGCCGCGCGATGTCCAGCGCCGAACGCGAGGCAGACCTCGCCGAGGCCCTCGCCTTCACGCGGCTGCATCTGGCCTCCGCGGTGAAGGTGCCCCGGCCGTGACCGACGCAGCCGACGGCCGGGGCGAGGTGGCCTCCCGACGCCGGGGCCGGCCCCCGCGTACCGAGTCCGCCGACACCCGCGACCGCATCCTGGACGCCGCCCGCGAGGAGTTCTCCGAGCGCGGCTACGACAAGACCTCGGTGCGTGGCATCGCCAAGGCGGCCGGCGTGGACTCCGCGCTCGTGCACCACTACTTCGGCACCAAGGAGCAGGTCTTCGAGGCGGCCGTGGAGGTCGCCCTCGTGCCCGCCCTGAAGGTGCGGGACGCGGTGCTCGAAGTGCCCCTCGACGACGTCGGCGATCGCCTGACCCGCTTTTTCTTCGGGCTCTGGGAGAACCCCGTGACCCGCAAGCCGCTGCTCGCGATCGTCCGGTCGGCGGTCAACAACGAGGCCGCGGCCACCGTGTTCCGGCGCCTGGTCTCGGCGCAGCTGCTGCGCCGCATCGCCGGCGAGATCGACGCCCCGGACGCGGAACTGCGCGCCGAACTGGCGGCCTCGCAGCTGGTGGGGGTCGCGATGATGCGCTACGTCATCAAGATCGAGCCGATCGCCTCCGCGGACCCGGAGCAGATCATCGCGCGCGTGGCGCCCGTCGTGCAGGGGCACCTGACCGGCCGGTGAAGGGGCGGCTCGCTGATTCGCGAGACATTCGTCCCGTATTCCGGACACCTCGTCCCGCCCTCTGGATGACCGGCGTACGCTCGTTAGCAGTCAGAAGTCTCTGATCAGTCTCTGATCGCAGTACCCGCTGTCCCCGCTGTCCCCGCAGTCCCTGAAGGAGCGAGCGACGATGCCCGAGCTGAGGTCCCGCACAGTCACCCACGGCCGCAACATGGCGGGCGCCCGCGCCCTTATGCGCGCCTCCGGTGTACCCGGTGCGGACATCGGCCGGAAGCCGATCATCGCGGTGGCGAACTCCTTCACCGAGTTTGTGCCCGGCCACACCCACCTCCAGCCCGTCGGCCGGATCGTCAGCGAGGCGATCAGGGAGGCCGGCGGCATCCCGCGCGAGTTCAACACGATCGCCGTGGACGACGGCATCGCGATGGGCCACGGCGGCATGCTGTACTCCCTCCCGTCCCGCGACCTCATCGCGGACAGCGTCGAGTACATGGTCGAGGCGCACTGCGCCGACGCCCTGATCTGCATCTCCAACTGCGACAAGATCACGCCGGGCATGCTGAACGCGGCCCTGCGCCTGAACATCCCCACGGTCTTCGTCTCCGGCGGACCGATGGAGTCCGGCCGCGCCACGCTGGTCGACGGCACGGTCCGCACGCTCGACCTGGTCGACGCCATCTCCGACGCCGTGAACGACAAGATCTCGGACGAGGACATCCTCCGTATCGAGGAGAACGCCTGTCCGACCTGTGGCTCCTGTTCCGGCATGTTCACCGCCAACTCGATGAACTGCCTGACCGAGGCCATCGGCCTGTCCCTGCCGGGCAACGGCTCGGTCCTCGCCACGCACACGGCCCGCAAGGGCCTGTACGAGGACGCGGCCCGCACGGTCATGGACATCACCCGCCGCTACTACGAGCAGGACGACGAGACGGTCCTGCCGCGCAACGTCGCCACCTTCGCGGCCTTCGAGAACGCCATGGCCCTCGACATCGCCATGGGCGGCTCCACCAACACGATCCTGCACCTGCTCGCCGCCGCCCAGGAGGCGGGCGTTCCGTTCGGGCTGGACCAGATCAACGAGGTCAGCCGCCGGGTCCCCTGCCTGGCGAAGGTCGCGCCCAACGTCGCCAAGGACCGCACGTACTACATGGAGGACGTGCACCGCGCCGGCGGCATCCCCGCCCTGCTGGGCGAGCTGCACCGCGCCGGACTGCTCAACGAGGACGTCCACGCCGTCCACAGCCCCTCCCTGGGGGACTGGCTGAAGACCTGGGACGTGCGCGGCGGGTCCCCCTCGCCGAAGGCCGTCGAGCTGTGGCACGCCGCCCCCGGCTGTGTCCGCTCCGCCGAGGCCTTCTCCCAGTCCGAGCGCTGGGAGGCACTCGACGAGGACGCCGAGGGCGGCTGCATCCGCAGCGCCGAGCACGCCTACTCCAAGGACGGCGGCCTCGCCGTGCTCAAGGGCAACCTCGCCGTCGACGGCTGCGTCGTGAAGACCGCGGGCGTGGACGAGTCCATCTGGACCTTCGAGGGCCCGGCGGTCGTCTGCGAGTCGCAGGAAGAGGCCGTCGAGAAGATCCTCAACAAGCAGGTGACGGACGGCGACGTCGTCGTCATCCGCTACGAGGGCCCCAAGGGCGGTCCCGGCATGCAGGAGATGCTCTACCCGACGTCCTTCCTCAAGGGCCGCGGCCTCGGCAAGACCTGCGCCCTGATCACCGACGGCCGCTTCTCCGGCGGCACCTCCGGCCTGTCCATCGGCCACGCCTCCCCGGAGGCCGCGTCCGGTGGCACGATCGCGCTCGTCGAGGACGGCGACCGCATCCGCATCGACATCCCGAACCGCTCGGTCGAGCTGCTCGTCGACGAGGCGGAACTCTCCCGCCGCGAGCAGGCGTTGAACGGGGAGTACGCCCCGAAGAACCGCGAGCGCAAGGTGTCGGCGGCCCTTCGGGCCTACGCGGCGATGGCGACCAGCGCGGACAAGGGCGCAGTGCGAGACGTGACGAAGCTGGGCTGACGCGCTTATCGCGTATCGCAGGGGCCGCCTCTTCGGGAGGCGGCCCCTGCGGCTGTCAGCGGCGAGGGCGCCCGCGGCGGCTGCGGTCGTCTCGTCGAGTACGGCTGTTTCACCACTCCGACGGGTCGCGGGCGTCCACGGCGAAGACGGAGCCGTCGGGGGCGGCGGCATGGACGTGGCCGTCGGCGAGCACGGGCTGGGGCAGGTTGGCCGCCACCCGGTCCGAGTCGGTGCCGAGCCGGGGCGGCGTCTGGCCCAGGAGTCTGCCGTCGGCGGCGTCCACGGCGAGGAGCCGGCCGTCGGGAGCGCTGACGTACACATGCCGGCCGTCGGCGACGGGCGACGAAGTACGGATCATGGAGGTCTCCAGGCTCCACAGCTGCCTGCCCGCCTTCATGTCCACAGCGATCAGCGAACCGCCGTCGCCCCCGAGGTAGACGACGTTCCCCCGCACGGTGCCGTGCGCCTGCTGGACCGGACGGGGCAGGGACACGCGCTGCTGGGTCCGGTCGGCGGGGGAGTAGCGGATCACGGCCCTCGTGTCGCTGTAGATCCCGTCGACGGAGAGCAGGAAGACCGACCCGTCCGACGCACCGGTGAGCTCCAGCGTCCCCTTCAGCCGGGCGTCCCAGCGCACGTCACCCGTGACCGGGTCCACCGCGGTGACCCGCGTGCTCGAACCGTCGTTGGACGTGGTCGCCGTGTACGCCAGCGAATCCTTGGCGAAGGAGACGAAGTTCGGCGCCCGGTGCCCCGGAACCGAGCGATTCCACTTCGTGTCGCCCGAGGCGCCGTCCACGGCGGTGACCGTGCCGTCGGCGCCGGTGAGCAGCAGCATGCCGCCCACGGCCGTCATCCCGCCGTACGCGGGCGTGTTCTGCCGCCAGGTCGCCTTGCCCGTGGCGGGGTCGAGCCCCTCCAGCCGACCGCCCTGAACCGACGACGGGTGCACGAGGCCGCCCGCCACGACCGGAGCCGTGTTCACGGGCGACGGGGCGACGGGGTGGCGCCACAGCAGCCGGCCGTCCGCCGGGTCGAGCGCGAAGACCAGCCCGGTCTGCGAGCACAGCAGCTTGCCCGCGCCGTAGGCGCACTGGGGCGTGCCCTTCTTGGGCGCCGGTGCGGCCGTCCACGCGCCGGAGCCGGCCGACACGGTCCGCGGGCCGTCGTCCTGCGGCGTCGGATCGCCGCCGAGAAGCTGCACCGAGGTCAGCGCGGCGACTGCGGCGAGCCCGACGGCCCCGGCCCCGAGGGCGAGCAGCCTGTGGCGCCGGCGCTTTCCGGACGGCCGCTCGGACCTGTCTCCGGCTCCTGGCCCGGACCCGGATCCGCGCCGCGCGCGCGACTTCGACTCCGGTTGTGCATCCGAGTCCGACGCCGACGCCGAGTCCGTCTCCGACTCCGGCTTGTGGGGCTTCTCGTCGGTGGCCCGCTGCGCCGGTATGAACGCCTGCGTGTCGTACGACGCCGACACCGACCGCAGTTCCCGCATCAACTCGTCGGGCGTCGGCCGGTCCTCGGGCTCCTTGGCGAGGCAGCGCAGCACGAGCGGCGCGAGATTCGGCGGCAGCCCGGTCAGGTCCGGCTCGTCATGGACGACCTGGTAGGCCACGACGTACGGACTGTCGGAATCGAATGGCCCCCGTCCCGTCGCCGCGTGCACCAGCACGGACCCGAGCGCGAAGATGTCGGCGGCGGGCCCGACCTCCCGGGGCCGCCGGAACTGCTCCGGCGCCATGAACGGCGGCGTGCCGATCAACTTCCCGGTCTCGGTGCGCAGTTCGCTGTCCTTTGGCCGAGAGATACCGAAGTCGATGACCTTCGGCCCGTCCTCGGCGAGCAGCACGTTGCTCGGCTTCAGATCCCTGTGCACCACGCCGACCCGGTGTATGTCGCGCAGCGCCTCGGCCAGCCCGGCCATCAGCCGCCGCAACTGCCCCGGCTCCATCGGGCCGTTCCGCTTCACCTGGTCGGCGAGGGTCGGGCCGGGGATGAACAGCGTGGCCATCCAGGGCCGTTCGGCCTCCGGATCGGCGTCCACGACGGGCGCGGTGAAGGCCCCGCTGACCTTGCGGGCAGCCCCCACCTCCTGCCGGAACCGCCCCCTGAACTCGGGGTCCCTGGCGAACTCGGCATGCACGACCTTCACCGCGAGCTGCATGCCCGAGGTGCTCCGGGCCAGATGGACGACGCCCATGCCTCCGGAACCCAGATGTGACTCCAGGCGGTAGTGACCGGCGTACTCGGGAAGTTCCGCTTCCGCGCCCGCTCCGGCGTTCTGCTGCGGCGCCATGGGACCACCCCCGTGCTGTTCGTCCGCGCGCGCGACGCACGGAGCCTAGTCGATGACTCGTACGAGACAGAGGCGGCTTGCTAGCCTCCGTGTTCCCAACACGCACATGTGTGCGTGGCGTGATTTAGGGGAATCAACGGGACCCCATGGCAGGCATGGGGATCAACGGGGGAGGTTCGAACATGTCCACAGACCGCGTCGAAGAGGCCGAAAGAGCCGACGAGACCGGGGGCGGCGCGGCACCGGCCGTCACGACGTTGGCCGCCTCGGCCAACGCCCTGCGCTACTACTCGGTCGCGCCGGGAGTCCGCCTGAACGTCCGCCGGGGCCCCGGCACCGGCTACGCCCTCGTCCGTACCCTGCCCGAGGGCGCCAGGATCCTGATCTACTGCCAGACGCCTGGCACGAACGTCTCGGGTCCGTATGGCACGTCGAACATCTGGGACAACATCGCCGACAGCGAGTACGTCGCGGACGCGTACGTCCAGACCGGCAGCGACGGCTACGTCCGTCCGCGCTGCTCCTGATCCGATCTAGGAATCCGATCTCGGATCCGGTTCGCCGGACCCCATACGGAGCCCGCGGGGGTGGCCGGGGTGCCGTTCTTCTCGCTCACGCGTCGATTATGGCTCCGACGGGGCCGCGGGCTCCTCGGGCCCCCGCCCCGAGTCCCTGCGCTTCTTCGGCACGACCTGGGTCGACCACGACAACCGCTACACCGCCCGCCGCATCGGTGTCAGCGCCGGGTCCCTCCTCGCCGCGGCCGTCTCCTGCCTGGTGCTGCGCTTCGCCTACGAGGGCATCGAGATCGCCGGCCCCGGCAGCTTCGTGACCGTCCTGGTCGTCGTGATGTTCGCGATCTGCAGCGCGCTCGCCTTCCGCCACACCTGGGAAGGCTTCACCAAGCGCCCCGACCCCCACCGCCACGCCAGCCTCCGCGGCCTGCTCACCATCGGCTTCGTCGGCTCCCTCCTCGCCTACTTCTTCCGCTCCCTCATCGAGGCCCCCGGCGAGAAGCTCCACCGCGAGGAATACGACAAGGCCCGCAAGCAACACGAATCCCGCACCACCCGCCGCACCGGCAACCCATCAAAGAAACGCCGCCGCGATTAGGCACTGCCTTTGGGCACGAGGGTGGGGCGCGCAGTCAGGCGCAGGGGAGCGCCGGGCAGGCAGACGCGAGAGCGTGCCGCGCGGATAGACGCAGAGGCGTGCCGCGCAGACAGGGACAGCGGCCTGCCGCACGGACATGGCCGATGACCATGCTTTCCCCAGCCCCCCTCACCGAACCGCGCTGGCCGACCGAACCGCGCCCGCTCACCGAACGGTGCCCGCTCACCGAACCGCGCCGGCCCACCGAGCCACGCCCACCCGCGGAACCACCCCCGCCAAACTCGGTGCACACGACACCAACCAGGGCGCACCATGGCCGCATGACCGCCCCTTCCCATTCCGACCGCGCCGGCTCCTTCAACGCCGCCGCAGCCCAGTACGCCGCGAACCGCCCCTCCTACCCACCCGCCCTCTTCGACGCGATCGAGGAACTCGCCGCCCGCCCCCTCACCGGCGCCCGCGTCATCGACATCGGCGCGGGCACCGGCATCGCCACCGTCCTCCTTCACCAGCGCGGCGCCGAAGTACTGGCCGTGGAACCCGGCGACGGCATGGCCGCCCAGTTCCGCCACGCCCACCCGGACATACCGATCGTCCGCGGCAACGGCAACACCCTCCCCCTCGCCACCGCCTCCGCCGACTTCCTCACCTACGCCCAGGCCTGGCACTGGACCGACCCCGCCCGCTCGGTGCCGGAGGCCCTGCGCGTACTGCGGCCCGGCGGTGCACTGGCCCTGTGGTGGAACACCACCCCGCTCGACATCCCCTGGCACGCCGCACAGGCGCGACGCATCGAGCGCAGCTTCGGCATCCACCCGGCCGTCGAACAGAACGGCAGCGGCGCCCGAGCCGCCCAGACCGACCCGACCGGAGAACTCGACTTCATCCGCCGCAAGGTCCGCTGGAGCCGCCGAGTCCCCGTCGACACCCACCTGGCCAACATCGGCAGCCACTCGATCTTCCTCGTCCATGGCACCGAGGCGAGCACAGCCTTCCTCAACGAGGAGAAGCAGCTCCTCCTCACCGCGTTCCCGGACGGATTCATCGAAGAGACCTACGACGTGGACCTCCTCGTAGCCACCACCCCCTGACGCCCTCAAGACCCTCCTCGCGCCCGGCACCGACATTCCGCTGGTGAACCTTCCGGACC
>NZ_RDBN01000021.1:304642-309417 GCF_008042075.1 Streptomyces sp. UW30
ATGCGCCCGGCACCCGACCCCGCGCGCCCCGGACCCCGCGTACCCGCGACTGCGCGCACCCTCCAAAAGCCCACCCCGGCCCTTGACGCCGCATCCCCACCGGAGCATTATTCATCGCATGATGAATTATTCCCCCGTCCACTCGGTCCGCTCGGACCCTCCCGACACCCCCGCCATCCGGGCCGAGTCCCTGAACGTCGTACGCGGCCCGCGCCAGGTACTCCGCGACCTCGATTTCACCGTCCCCCGCGGCCAGATCACCGGCCTGCTCGGCCCGTCCGGCTGCGGCAAGACCACCCTCATGCGGGCGATCGTCGGCACCCAGGCCAAGGTCACCGGCAACCTCGACGTCCTCGGCCGCCCCGCCGGCCACCCCACCCTGCGCACCCGCATCGGCTACGTCACCCAAGCCCCCTCCGTCTACGACGACCTGACGATCCGCCAGAACCTCGACTACTTCGCGGCGATCCTCGACCCCGGCCACTCCGCCACCACCCGGCGCCAGGAGAACGTCACCCGCGCCATCACCGACGTCGACCTCACCAGCCACGCCGACGCCCTGGCCGGCAACCTCTCCGGCGGCCAGCGCAGCCGCGTCTCACTGGCGGTCGCCCTCCTCGGCACCCCCGAACTCCTCGTCCTGGACGAACCGACGGTCGGCTTGGACCCGGTCCTGCGCCGCGACCTCTGGAACCTCTTCCACGACATCGCCGCCTCCCGCGGCGCCACCCTCCTCATCTCCTCCCACGTCATGGACGAGGCCGAGCGCTGCCACCGCCTGCTCCTCATGCGCGAGGGCGAGATCCTCGCCGACGGCACCCCGGAGGCCCTGCGCACCCGCACGGGGTCCGAGACCGTCGAGGCCGCCTTCCTGCACCTGGTCGACGAGGCGGTCGCGGCCGCCCGCGCGAAGGAGACCACGCGATGACCACCACCACGAGCCCGACCACCACGCTCCGGCCCGTCCCCACCGGCGCCCTGAACATCGCCCGCACCACCGCCACCGCCGCCCGGGTCCTGCGCCAGCTCCGCCACGACCCCCGCACCATCGCGCTGATGCTCCTCGTGCCCTGCGTGATGCTGTTCCTGCTGCGCTACGTCTTCGACGGCAACCCGCGCACCTTCGACAACATCGGCGCCTCCCTCCTCGGGATCTTCCCGCTGATCACGATGTTCCTGGTCACCTCCATCGCCACCCTGCGCGAACGCACCTCGGGCACCCTCGAACGCCTCCTCGCCATGCCCCTCGGCAAGGGCGACCTGATCGCCGGCTACGCCCTCGCCTTCGGCACCCTCGCGATCATCCAGTCCGCCCTGGCGACCGGACTCGCCGTTTGGTTCCTCGGTCTGGACGTCACCGGAAGCCCCTGGCTGCTGCTGCTCGTGGCTCTGCTCGACGCCCTGCTCGGCACCGCACTCGGCCTGTTCGTCTCGGCCTTCGCGGCCTCCGAGTTCCAGGCCGTCCAGTTCATGCCGGCGGTGATCTTCCCGCAGCTCCTCCTCTGCGGCCTGTTCACTCCCCGCGACAACATGCACCCCGCCCTCGAGGCCATCTCCAACGTCCTCCCCATGTCCTATGCGGTCGACGGCATGAACGAGGTCCTCAAGCACACCGACATGACCGCCAACTTCGTCCGCGACGCCCTGATCGTGGCGGGCTGCGCCCTGCTGGTCCTGTGCCTGGGAGCGGCGACCCTGCGGCGCAGGACGGCATGACCGCCACGGGGTCGGGCCCGGCGCCCGGACCGTCCGCCCACCGGACACGTCACCTCGAAAGGTGGCGCCCGGTGCGAGGATGAATCCGGACGACTCAACCCCCGGAGGACACCCCAGCCATGACCCAGAAAGTCGCAGTCCTCGGCACCGGCAAGATCGGCGAAGCCCTGCTCAGCGGAATGATCCGCGGCGGCTGGGCCCCGGCCGACCTCCTGGTGACGGCCCGCCGCGCGGAACGAGCCGAAGAACTCCGCACCCGCCACGGAGTCACCCCGGTCACCAACGCGGAAGCCGCCAAGACCGCCGACACCCTGATCCTCACGGTCAAGCCGCAGGACATGGGCACCCTCCTCGACGAGCTCGCCCCGCACGTCCCCGCCGACCGCCTGGTCATCAGCGGAGCCGCAGGCATCCCCACCTCCTTCTTCGAGTCCCGCCTCGCCGCGGGCACCCCGGTCGTCCGCGTCATGACGAACACCCCCGCCCTCGTCGACGAGGCCATGTCCGTCATCTCCGCCGGCAGCCACGCCAGCGAAGCCGACCTCGCGCACACCGAGGAGATCTTCGGCTCCGTGGGCAAGACGCTCCGCGTTCCCGAGTCCCAGCAGGACGCCTGCACGGCCCTCTCCGGTTCCGGCCCGGCGTACTTCTTCTACCTGGTCGAAGCCATGACGGATGCCGGCATCCTCCTCGGACTGCCCAGGGACAAGGCGCACGACCTGATCGTCCAGTCCGCGATCGGCGCCGCGACGATGCTCCGCGACAGCGGCGAACACCCCGTCAAACTGCGCGAGAACGTCACGTCCCCCGCCGGCACCACCATCAACGCCATCCGCGAACTGGAGAACCACGGCGTACGAGCCGCCCTCATCGCCGCCCTCGAAGCCGCCCGCGACCGCAGCCGCGAGCTTGCCACCGGCAGCAGCAACAAGTGACGCCCGGCCGCCCCCTGCCCCAGAGGGCGGCCCAGCGCACCCCTTATACGGTCACCCCGATATCGGCGGCCGCACCCACAGCCGGCAGCAATCCGATCGCCCGATACGCGGCATCCACGGTCGGCCGAGCCATCGCCCGAGCCCGCTCCGCACCATCCCGCAGCACCCCCTCCACATAGCCAGGATCCGCGCACAGCTCCCTGTGCCTCTCCTGCACGGGCCTGAGGACCTCGACCACGGCCTCCGCGGTGGCTGACTTCAAAGCTCCGTACGTTTCATATACACCGCTCAGCTCCGATGGGTTCCCACCCGTACAGGCCGCGAGGATCTCCAGCAGATTCGCCACCCCCGGCTGCGCGGCCCGGTCGTACACGACCTCCCGCCCACTGTCGGTCACGGCACGCAGGACCTTCTTCCGCACCACGTCCGGCTCGTCGAGCAAATAGACGATCCCCGGACCGGAGTCATCGCTCTTGCCCATCTTCGAGGCCGGATCCTGCAGATTCATGACCCGAGCCGCGACCTGCGGGGGAGTAGCCCGAGGCACCACGAACGTATGTCCGTACCGCTGGTTGAACCGCACCGCCAGATCCCGTGCGAGCTCCACATGCTGCGTCTGATCGTCCCCGACGGGCACCTCATCGGTCCCGTACGCCAGGATGTCCGCCGCCATCAGCACCGGATACGTCAGCAGCGACAGCCGCACACTCCCGCCCCGCACCCGCTCGCGCGCCGCCTTCTCCTTGTACTGGATCATCCGCCGCATCTCGCCGTCCGTGGCCACGCACTCCAGCACATACGACAACCGCGCGTGCTCATCCACATGACTCTGTAGGAAGACGGTGCACAGCTCCGGATCCAGCCCTGACGCAAGCAACAACGTTGCCGCCTGCCTACTGAGCCTGCGCACCCGCGCTGGATCGTGGTCCACGGTCAGCGCATGCAGATCGACGATGCAGAACAGCGCGTCGGCCTGGTGCTGATCGACGGCCGCCCACCGGCGCATGGCCCCCAGGTAGTTCCCCAGCGTCAGATGCCCGGTCGGCTTGATCCCACTGAAGACCCGTGTCATCTCTTCTCCACCTCCTGGTCGAGACCGCCGTCCCCGGCCGGCCGACCCTCTGGAGGGAGATACGAGAAACGGCCGCCGAGGCGGCGGCCGTTGAGTGCATACGTAAGCGCGGCCGCCGTCAGGCGGCCCACCACAGCTGGGTGTACGTACGCGTCGTCATGCGTCCCACAGTACGCCGCCGGGGTGCCACATGGAGTGAAGTTGACACGCCCCGACCCGATCCGTAGTGTTCTCCGAGTTGTCCGACGTGAGCGCCGACTTCGGTCGGTCCCCGGACAGCCACTCCGCAAGTACCAACCACTATTCGACGACAGTCGATCTGTCTGCCGTCGTTTCATTGGCATGCGTATTTAAGGAATGAGGAATCCGCGCTCGACAGAGCGCAGCCCCCGATTAGCTCGGGAGCAGGGAATCCGCTAAAGTCTCACTCGTCGGAACGGCCCAACGGCTGGGAAGGCAAAACCCGCTGACTGGGAGTCAGGCCCGAAAGGATCTGATAGAGTCGGAACCGCCGGAAAGGGAAACGCGAAAGCGGGAACCTGGAAAGCACCGAGGAAATCGGATCGGAAAACGGTCTGATAGAGTCGGAAACGCAAGACCGAAGGGAAGCGCCCGGAGGAAAGCCCGAGAGGGTGAGTACAAAGGAAGCGTCCGTTCCTTGAGAACTCAACAACGTGCCAAAAATCAACGCCAGATATGTTGATACCCCGTCTCCGGCCGGTCTTCCGGTTGGGACGAGGTTCCTTTGAAACAAAACACAGCGAGGACGCTGTGAACGGTCGGGCCTATTCCGCCTGACTGTTCCGCTCTCGTGATGTGTGCACCCGATTACGGGTAAACATTCACGGAGAGTTTGATCCTGGCTCAGGACGAACGCTGGCGGCGTGCTTAACACATGCAAGTCGAACGATGAACCACTTCGGTGGGGATTAGTGGCGAACGGGTGAGTAACACGTGGGCAATCTGCCCTTCACTCTGGGACAAGCCCTGGAAACGGGGTCTAATACCGGATAACACTTCCACTCTCCTGGGTGGAGGTTAAAAGCTCCGGC
>NZ_RDBN01000021.1:309517-320954 GCF_008042075.1 Streptomyces sp. UW30
AATATTGAGAAGGGCTGTCCCTAGTACGAGAGGACCGGGACGGACGAACCTCTGGTGTGCCAGTTGTTCTGCCAAGGGCATGGCTGGTTGGCTACGTTCGGGAGGGATAACCGCTGAAAGCATCTAAGCGGGAAGCCTGCTTCGAGATGAGTATTCCCACCCACTTGATGGGGTAAGGCTCCCAGTAGACGACTGGGTTGATAGGCCGGATCTGGAAGCACGGTAACGTGTGGAGGTGACCGGTACTAATAGGCCGAGGGCTTGTCCATAGAGGCTCGCGTCCACTGTGTTGGTTCTGAGGCAACGACCGACGTCCCCCCTTGTTCGGGGGGTTTCCGGTCACAGTTTCATAGTGTTTCGGTGGTTATAGCGTGAGGGAAACGCCCGGTTACATTCCGAACCCGGAAGCTAAGCCTTACAGCGCCGATGGTACTGCAGGGGGGACCCTGTGGGAGAGTAGGACGCCGCCGAACAATTTTTGAGAAAGGCCCACGCCATATGGCGTGGGCCTTTCTGCGTTTAAGCTCGAATCTATGCGCTATGACCTGGTGATCTTCGACAATGACGGCGTGCTCGTCGACAGCGAGCCCATTTCCAACCGGCTTCTCGCCGCGTACCTCACTGAGCTGGGGCATCCGACCTCGTACGAGGACTCCATTCGGGACTACATGGGCTCGGCCATGCACCGGATTCACGACCTGGTGCTTGAGCGGACGGGGCGGCCGCTGCCCGAGGCCTTCGACGATGTCTTTCATGCGCGTGTGTTCGCCGCGTTCGAGCGGGAGTTGAAGGCCGTGCCCGGTGTGGTGGATGTGCTGGAGAAGCTCGTCGGGGGTGGGGTGCCGTACTGTGTGGCGTCCTCTGGGAGCCATGACCGGATCCGGGTGGGGCATCGGACGACTGGGCTCGATCGGTTCTTCGAGGACGGGCGGGTCTTCAGTTCGGAGGATGTGGGGCGGGGGAAGCCGGCGCCGGATCTGTTCCTCCATGCTGCTGAGCGGATGGGGGTTGCGCCGGCGCGGTGTCTCGTCGTCGAGGACAGTCCGCTGGGGGTGCAGGCGGCCGTCGCCGCAGGGATGGATGTCTATGGGTTCACCGCGATGACGCCAGCCGCGAGGCTCGCTGGGGCCACTCAACTCTTCTCCGACATGGGCGAGTTGGCTGACCTCATGGTGTGATGCGCGGCGGTGGTGCTGTGCTGACATTTGTCATGCCGAGGGCTGGACGATCGTTTCTACCGGTGACCCGGCGTCAGCCGCGAAGCTGAGTGCATGACGACGAACACGGGGACCACCAAGGCAAGCAGCAGCAGGAGTCGGAGCGTGCTCCGGAACTTCGGGCCGCTGATCATCGATGTCGCGGTGCCCATCGGGGCGTACTACCTCCTGAAGAACGGCTTCGGGATGAGCACCCTGATGGCGCTCGGGCTGAGCAGTGTCGTGCCGGCCGTGCGGACGGGGTGGGGCGTGCTGAAGTCGCGCGAGGTCAACGGGCTGGCCGCTCTCATCCTGTTCGTGAACGTCATTTCGCTCCTGCTGAGCTTCGTGGCCGGTGACCCGCGGCTGATGATCGCCAAGGACAGCGCGGTCAGCAGCACGATCGGGATCGGGATCATCGTGTCCGTGGCGCTGGGCAAGCCGATGATGACCGCCGGCATGAAGCCCTGGGTGGTGAAGGGGGACGCGGGCCGGGAGGCCGCCTGGGCGCGGCTGCACGCCGGTTCGGCGCGGTTTCGGCGGGCCGAGCGGGTGTTCTCGCTGGTGTGGGGTGTCGTACTGCTCGCGGAGTGTGTGGTGCGGGTCGTGGGGGCGTACTCCCTGCCGGTGGACACCATGGTCTGGGTCGGCAATGTGATCATGATTGTCGCCATGGGTGTGGGTTTCCTGGTCAGCGGGGCGCTGGGTGCCGGTCCGATGGCCGCGATGGTCATCGCCGAGACCAAGGCGGGGGCGCCGGTGGAGGCCGGTCGGCTCGTCGACGTCGAGTCCCGTCTCGGCTCCGCCAACCTCGGCACGGCCAACCTCGCCCCCGCCAAGTAAAGCTGAGTGAAATTCATCTTTGGCTGGATCTACCCACCGGTACGCCGGGGCCCTACGCTCGCCGCCATGACTCATGTGCTGCGGCGCGGCAGGGCCTCGTTGGCGTTGAGCTTCTTCGCTCAGGGTGTTGCGTTTGCCCTGCTGGTGACCCGGATTCCGGCCATCCAGGACCGGTACGGCGTCTCCGACGCGCTGCTGCCGGCCTTCCTCGCCGCCGTTCCGATCCTCGCCGGCGTCGGCAGTGTCACGACCGAGCGGCTGGTGAAGCGAATACCGCCGAGCCGGGTGCTGCGCTGGTCCCAGCCCGTCGTGCTGCTGGCGCTGCTCGGGGTCGGGGCGGGGGAGCGGATGGTCGAGCTCGGGGTGGCGCTGGCCGCGTTCGGGCTGGCTGTGGGGGCGTTGGACGCCTCGATGAACATGCTCGGGGTGAGCCTGCAGCGGTCGTACGGGCGCAGCATCATGCTCAGCTTCCATGCCGCGTACAGCCTGGGCGGGATCGTGGGGGCCTCGCTGGCGTGGGTGGGGGCGCACTGGGATCTGGCGCTGTTCGTGTCGTATCTGCCGGTCGTTGTGGTGGTGCTGCCGGCTGCTCTGGTGGGGAGTCGGTGGTACGTCGACGGGGGCGTCGGCAAGGAGGCCGTGCCGGAGGGCGCGGACGCGAGCGGGCCCGTCGTCTTCAAGTGGCTGTTGCCGCTGTGTCTGGTGATGACGTTCGCGTACATCGGGGACTCGACCGTCTCCAACTGGAGCGCGAAGTATCTCCAGGACGTGCTGGGCAGTTCGGAGCAGATGGCGACTGTGCCGTACAACGTCTACATGG
Organism: Streptomyces sp. UW30; assembly: GCF_008042075.1. Classification (GTDB taxonomy): domain Bacteria; phylum Actinomycetota; class Actinomycetes; order Streptomycetales; family Streptomycetaceae; genus Streptomyces. The sequence goes on from NZ_RDBN01000021.1 coordinate 312,377, forward strand.
TGACCACGCTGGTGGGGCGGGCCCTCGGGGACTTCGGGGTGCGGCGGTTCGGGGCCGTGGTGGTCGTGCGGGGCGGGGCTCTGGTGGCGGCGGCCGGGTTCGCGGTGGTGGCGTCGGCGCCTGGAGCCTGGGCGGGGAGGGTTCACGCTGGTCGGGGTGGGGCTGTGTGTGCTGGTGCCGCAGACCTTCGCTGCGGCTGGGCGGTTGTTCCCCGGGGCTTCGGATGCGGCCGTCGCGCGACTCAATGTCTTCAATTACGTGGGGTTTTTGATCGGGTCGCCGTTGGTGGGGGCGCTCGGGGACGCGTGGAGCTATCGCGGGGCCATGCTCGTGCCGATGGTGTTGGTGCTGGTGACGCTCGGGTACGCCCGGTCGTTCGCCGCTCAACCGGACCGATACGGTGACGGGCATGAGCGGCCGCGCACAGTTGATGTGGGATGAGGCAGTAACGGGCTATGACTTCGGGCCGGAGCATCCGATGGATCCGGTCCGGCTCGCCCTGACCCGGAGACTCGTCGACGCCTTCGGGCTCGACCGGGAGGTGGAGGTCGTCGCGGCCAAGCCGGCCGGGGAGTCGACGCTGCGGCTGGTCCACCGGGAGGACTACATCGAGGCCGTGAAGGCGGCTTCCGTCGAGCCGAGGGCGGCGGACCAGTCGTACGGGCTCGGCACCCTGGACGATCCCGCGTTCGCCGGGATGCACGACGTGTCGGCGATGATCGCCGGGCAGTCGGTCGGGGCCGCGGAAGCCGTGTGGCGCGGGGAGGCGCTGCACGCGGTGAACTTCGCGGGCGGGCTGCATCATGCGATGCCGGGCGGCGCGTCCGGGTTCTGCATCTACAACGACGCCTCGCTCGCGATCGCCCGGCTGCTGGAGCTGGGGGCCGAGCGGGTCGCGTACATCGACGTCGACGTGCATCACGGGGATGGCGTCCAGGCGGCGTTCTGGGACGATCCGCGGGTACTGACGATCTCGCTGCACGAGCACCCGCGCACGCTGTTCCCGCAGACCGGATGGCCGGAGGAGACGGGCGCGCCGAGCGCCGAGGGGTCGGCGGTGAACGTGGCGCTGCCGGCGGGCACCGGGGACGCCGGGTGGGTGCGGGCGTTCCATGCCGTGGTGCCGGAGCTGATCGCGGACTTCCGGCCGCAGGTGTTGGTGACACAGCACGGTGCCGACACGCACTTCGAGGACCCGCTCGCGCATCTTGCGGTGTCGCTGGACGCGCAGCGGGCCGTGCAGGTGGCGTGTCACGACCTGGCGCACGCGTACGCCGACGGGAAGTGGGTCGCCCTGGGCGGCGGCGGTTATGCCGTGGTCGAGGTCGTGCCGCGGTCGTGGACCCATCTGGTGGCCATCGCGGCGGGGCGGCCGATCGAGCCCGAGGCGATGATCCCGGAGAGCTGGCGGCAGGAGGTCTTCGCGCGGACGCGGCAGCTGGCGCCGGCGCGGATGACCGACGGACGGTGGCCGGTGTCCTGGGCGGACTGGGAGTCAGGGTACGACCCCGCGGACCGGCTTGATCAGGCCGTACTGGCGGCCCGGCGGGCGGTGTTCCCGCTGCGGGGGCTGCTGCCTTAGCGGCGCCGCGCGCTGCGGGAACAGCGGCCGGGGTCCAGGAGCAGAGGCCCTGCGCGCTGTCGCCGTACATGTCGACGTCGGTCAACTGGCGCTCGCCGCACACGTGTTGTGAGACCAGGAAGCCTGTCGGACGGTCGTGGGCGGGCACCGTGGCCGTTACGCCAACTGTGCGGTGTTTTCCCGTTCCAGCGGCATTTGCCCGCCCTATCCGCCACCATCGCTGACGTGTTGACCACCGGCGCCCTCCGCGCCCATCTCCTCGCCGCGCACCTCGCCGGGCCCGTGGCCACCTCGCGTGAGGAGAGCCTGCGGAGTTACCGGCTCTTCGCCGCCCGTGACCCGCGGGTGCTGCTCGGACTCGATCCCGAAGGGATCTGGGGGCAGCGCGAACTGATCGCGTTAATGGCAGAGAAGTGTGGTGTTTCGGCCGATCCAGACCACACTTCAGGCCAGGATGTGATCGATCCCGAGCTGACTCTGACTGCTCTGGATGCCTTCGCGGACCGCCTGGCGGCAGTCGCCCAGCGCCGGGCACCCGTCCTGCTCGGCACCGGGCACCCCCATCGGCTGCTCGGCTTCTACGCCGCCCTGGCGGACGCGTTGTCGGCGGCGGGATGTGCCGTTCTCACCCCCGCGCATGGTCGCTGTATCGACATAACGACCCGGTTCGGCCTACGCACGTACAACCTTGCCTACGTACGAGGAGTCGCGCTGGTGCGGGAACCCGGCGCCTCGTGCCCCGGTTGTGAGCCCGGCGCACACACGCACTCACCCCTCCCGGTTCGTACCGCGCTGGCGGCCGCGGCGGAGGCCGGCGGGCCCATGCCCGAGCTGGTGATCGGGGATCACGGCTGGGTCTGCGGGGCAGGTCAGCTGGGGTTTGAGGCCATTGGTCCGGCCGATACGAATGACCCCGCGCTCTTTGTGGGGCAGGCCGAGGGGTCCGTGTCCGTCGTCGTTCCACTTGATGACGCTGTGCGGTCTGATTACTACCGGCCGCTTACCCGCTACGTACTCAATCGAGCGTGTCTGTCACAGTAGGTCGCCGATGGCTGCACCTCTTCCCCACTCGCATCACTGGCACCTACATTGGGGAGTGAGCACGCAGCGACGAAGAGTCACCGGAAGGGGAAGCCGGTGGCCGTCGAGTGCGGAAGGTTCAGGTGTGTCATGGCTGCAGCTGGCGAGAGGCCTCTGAACGAGGTTCAGTTCCTTACCGTGGCGGAAGTCGCCTCGGTGATGCGAGTGTCGAAGATGACCGTGTACCGGCTGGTGCACAGCGGTCATCTGCCCGCGATCCGGGTGGGACGGTCGTTCCGCGTCCCGGAGCAAGCGGTTCACGAATATCTCCGCGAGAGCTACGTGGGGGTGGAAACCGCCTGACGGCAAAGGGCGAGAGGGGATCCTCAGGGCTGTTCAGGATTCCCCCTCGTCCCCTCGATTACGACCTCAGCGCTCGGGCGGGTAGGCTAGCCCCTCGTAGGTCGTATGGGCCCATGGCGCCCAACGCCGAGTGATGAGAAGTGAGCGAGGGTAGTCGTGGGCTCTGTTATCAAGAAGCGGCGCAAGCGGATGGCTAAGAAGAAGCACCGCAAGCTGCTCAAGCGCACGCGCGTTCAGCGTCGCAACAAGAAGTAAGCGGCGCCGCGAAAGCAGCGTGATTGTGGCCCCCCACCGCACCGGTGGGGGGCCACACGCGTATCGAGGGCGGTGTGCGAAGGGCCGAACTCTGTGCGTATGCCTGGACCTGCGCCTGACCCATCCGGTCGTACGCAGGGAATTATCGTCACTTCGTGCATTGGGCGGTCATCACAGCGCAACATCAACCCGCTAGGTTGGCCGCACACGGGGAACTCGGCAGGGGTACGAGTGCTGGAAGGAAGGCGCTGATCTTGGGCAAGGTCGTGCTCGTGACCGGAGTGGCCCGTCAACTGGGGGGTCGTTTCGTACGACGGATCCAGCGTGACCCTCAGGTGGACCGGGTGGTCGCCGTGGACGCGGTCCCGCCCGAGCACCATCTGGGCGGTGCGGACTTCATCCAGGCCGACATCCGGCAGCCCACCATCGCGCGGGTGCTGGCGGAGAGCGGCGCCGACACCGTCGTCCACATGGACGTGACCGGCACCGCGCTGGGCAGCGGCAGCCGGACCACGGTCAAGGAGACCAACGTCATCGGGACGATGCAGCTGCTCGGCGCCTGCCAGAAGTCCCCCACCGTGAAGCGGCTCGTGGTCAAGTCCAGTACGAACGTGTATGGGTCGGCGCCCCGCGACCCGGCCGTCTTCACCGAGACGACCCCGCCCAAGTCCCTGCCCAGCGGCGGCTTCGCCAAGGACGCGGTCGAGGTCGAGGGCTATGTGCGCGGGTTCGCGCGGCGGCGGCCGGACGTCGCCGTGTGCGTGCTGCGGTTCGCCAACATCCTCGGCCCCTCCGCGGACACCCCGCTCGCCTCGTACTTCTCGCTGCCGGTGCTGCCGACCGTGTTCGGCTACGACCCGCGGCTGCAGTTCGTCCACGAGGACGACGTGATCGAGGTGCTCCGCATCGCCTCGCACGATCCGGAGCGGGGCACGCTGAACAGCGGCACTTTCAACATCGCCGGCGACGGCGTCCTGCTGCTCTCGCAGTGCTCGCGGCGGCTCGGCCGCCCCACCGTGCCGCTCCTGCTCCCCGCGGTCACCTGGGCGGGCTCCCTGGTGCGTACGCTGGGCATGTCGGACTTCTCACCGGAGCAGATCCGGTTGCTGACCCATGGCCGGGTGGTGTCCACGGACCAGATGCGAGAGACCCTCGGATTCAAGCCGAAGTACACGACGGCGGAGACCTTCGCGGAGTTCGCGCGCAGCCGCGGACCGGGTCTGCTGCCGCCGGAGGCCCTTGCGGGGGCCGTCGACCGGATCGCCACGCTGCCCGTGCTGGGCGGCGGCCACCTCCCGACGCAGAGCGCCAACTGAGGAGCGCATCAACGATGGCGGACGCCAAGGTCATTCCGTTCGACGACGACCGGTCCCGCGGGGGCGCCGTGCAGCGGCCGGCGCGGCGCCGGGGCACGGGGAGCCGGCGCAAGAACGGTGAATCCGCGCTGGTACGCGAGGTCCAGCCCCTCCCCGGACGGTCCTTCGCGCAGGATGATGTTCCTGTGACACCTGAGGAAGAGCCGCCCCCTGTGAAGCCCCAGGACGACGACGGCGGCGGCCTGGAACGGCGCATCGCGAGCGGCCTGGCCTTCCTGCGCCGCCGCCTCACCGGGGACTACGAGGTCGACGACTTCGGATACGACGAGGAGCTCACCGACCAGGTCCTGATGTCCCTGCTGCGCCCGGTGTACGAGAAGTACTTCCGGGTCGAGGTGAAGGGCGTCGAGAACATCCCGTCCGAGGGCGGCGCGCTGATCGTCGCCAACCACTCCGGCACGCTGCCGCTGGACGGCCTGATGATGCAGGTCGCCGTCCACGACCACCACCCGGCCGGCCGCCACCTGCGCCTCCTCGCCGCCGACCTGGTCTTCGTCCTGCCGGTGGTCAACGAACTCGCCCGCAAGCTCGGCCACACCCTGGCCTGCGCCGAGGACGCCGAGCGGCTGCTGGGGAAGGGCGAGTTGGTCGGTGTGATGCCGGAGGGCTTCAAGGGCATCGGCAAGCCGTTCGGCGAGCGCTACAAGCTCCAGCGCTTCGGCCGCGGCGGCTTCGTCTCCACGGCCCTGCGCAAGCGCACCCCGATCATCCCGTGCTCGATCGTCGGAGCCGAGGAGATCTACCCGATGATCGGCAACGCGAAGACGCTGGCCCGTGTGCTGGGCTTCCCGTACTTCCCGTTGACGCCGACCTTCCCGTGGCTGGGCCCGCTCGGCGGGATCCCGCTGCCGACGAAGTGGACGATCCAGTTCGGCGAACCGATCCTCACGGACGGCTATCCGCCGGAGGCTGCCGAGGATCCGATGCTGATGTTCAACCTGACCGACCAGGTCAGGGAGCAGATCCAGCACACGCTGTACAAGCTGCTGGTGCAGCGGCGGTCGGTCTTCTTCTGACGTGCCGGATTCGGCGGCGGGGGTGGTGGCCGGGTGCGGTGAGCCGTCGGACGGAGTCCGGCGCGGCCGTGCGAAGCCCGCGAAGCGGCGCGAGGGCGGAGCGGGAAGTACGGGAAGCCCAGCAGGTGCGCCAGCGAGACGCCGACCTTCCCGTGGCTCGGCCCGCTCGACGCCGTCCCACTTCTGAGTTGTCGGGACGAGTTCTCCGGCCGGAGAAACGTTTGTACGACGACGGGGGCGCCCCTTGTGTGAGGGGCGCCCCCGTCGTCGTACGGCCGATCGGCCTAGTTCGCGTCCTCGCCGTCGATGCCCAGGCCGGGCAGGAGGCCCGGGAGCAGGGGCGGGAGGGTGACGGCGGGCTCGGCCTCCTCGACCCACCGAAGGACACCGGCAGCTCGGGCTCGGTGGTGGGGCTCGGGGTGGATGACGACGAGCCCGAGCTGCCGGTGTCCTTCGGTGGGTCGAGGAGGCCGCCGGTGCTTCCGCCGAGCAGGCCCTCGCCCTCGCTGCCGGAGCTCTCCGCCGAGTTGCTCGGGCGGCTGGAGCGGTGGCCCTCGGAGGAGCCGCTGCCGCCGGCGCTGGGCCGGGCCGACCGGTCGGAACCGGACGTACCGCTGGACGCCGAGCCGGAGCCGCCGTGGCGCTTGCCCTCGCCGCTCTGAGCCGGTTGCTCCGGAAGCAGGGACTGAAGCGGGGCGACCTCTTGGTCTATGGCGTCGAAGACCGACGACACCTCGTCACCGACGTCCCCGAGCTGGAGAGGGAGCCGCTCGCGGAGGCTGCCCCAGGCCGCGCGGTGCGAGCGGGAGAAGGTGGAGAGGGCCTGGATGGGGCCCAGGGAGCCCGGGTCGCGCTCGTACGCCTCGCGCAGCAGACGGTGCCCCTCCGCGGCGTCGTGCCGCATGCCGTACAGGGCGCGGCGGATCTCCGCCATCGACTCGTGGTCGAGCTGTCCGCCACGGTCGCGCTCCATCAGCCGCCGCGCCTCGCTCAGCCGGGTGGAGGCCTGGTCGAGATAGCTGCGCCCGCGCTCGTCGTCGCCGTCGGCCAGGATGTTGAGCTTGAAGTCCTCGATGCCGCGCTTGAGGCCGTAGAGGGAGTCGCCGGGCAGGGCGTCGGAACTCGCCGCGGCCACTCCGCCGAAGGCTCCCGCGGCGACACCGACGCTGAGTCCGCCCGCGGTGAGGCCCTTGGCGAGCCGTGAACGCGGCCGCAGTTTCCCCAGCGGGGACGCCCGGTGAGCCCCTCGTGCCCGATCGGAACGCTGCCCCGGCAGGGCGGGCGCCGATTCGACGCCCGTGGTGCCCTCCCGGAGCATGGCCTCCATCGCGGCCACGAGCTGGGCCCGCTGGACCACCTTGACCTCGGGGTCGAGCTCGGGCTTCGGCAAATCGCCGAGGCCGGCGGTGAGGGCCAAAAGGCGCCCCTGCTCGGTGTGTTCCGAAGCAGCCGGTGCCGGTGCCGATGCATCGGGCTGCTCGGCCGCCGAATCCCGGTCGGGCAGCTCGTCCAGGGCCTGGGCGAAGGCGTTCGCCCGCCGGTGTGCCGATACGTTCGCGATCACTGGCGGCACCTCCTCTCGTGATGACGGTCGACTCCCCAGGGGGTCCTGAGGGTTGCACGCCCTGACCACTTGCACACGATCGAGTGATCGAAGTCGGCCAGGGAGTGACCACAGGGAGCCTGCATCCCGCACAACGAGTGGCGCGGCACTTGGGTTACGGACTGCGGATGAACGGACCGCGAAGTCAACGGACTTTCACCGACGGTGAGTTGGAGGTTGCTCAGAGTGTTGGGTCGGTACCGGCGACGCGTTCAGCGCGCGTCGTCCGGCAGCAGTCGGGCCAGGGTGCGGACGGCCCGGTACTGGAGGGTCTTGATGGCGCCCTCGTTCTTGCCCATGACGCGGGCCGTCTCGGCGACGGAGAGGCCCTGGAGGAAGCGGAGGGTGACGCACTCCTGCTGCTGGGGGTTGAGTCGCCGTACGGCGTCGAGGAGTGCGGCGTTGGAGAGGGACTCCAGGACGGAGTCCTCGGGGGAGCGCTCGACCTCGTTGGCGTCGAGCATCTCGCCGGTGGTCACTTCCAGCCGGAAGCGGCTGGACTTGAAGTGGTCGGCGACGAGGTTGCGGGCGATGGTGACGAGCCAGGCACCGAAGTCCCGGCCCTGCCAGGTGAAGGTGCCGATGCGGCGCAGGGCGCGCAGAAAGGTCTCGCTTGTGAGGTCTTCGGCGGTGGCCTTCCCACCGACGCGGTAGTAGATGTAGCGGTAGACGGTGTCGCTGTACTGGTCGTAGAGCCGGCCGAAGGCGTCGGCCTCACCGGCCTGTGCGCGTTCGACGAGATCCATCATTCGAGCGCTGTCGCTGTCCGCGGCGGGTCGGCGGGCGGTTGCCGCGCCGGCCGTGCGTCCGCGTCTGCCGACGGCGGCGCCGCCGTCGGCGAGCGCGTAGCACGGGCCTACGGGCACGGTGGTTACGGCGAGGGCGGGGACGGCGTACGCGGTGGGGACGAAGCCGCGCAACAGGTCTTTGACCGTTGCGCGCAGCGTAGCCAGGCCCGAGGCGTCAACCCCGACGTGTGGGTACACGGGACTCCCAGAGGCAGAGCTTCCATCACGTGCAGTGCGGGACCGTTCACCCGTCGTAGCGACGGAGGGGTACCGGTTTGCGTCTGAGGAGAATAACGCTTCGTGCAGGCACTGCTACGCCCAGTTGCTCAAATCACCGATTGCGTCTCTTCTGTAACCGATTGACGCCCGATCAAGTGCCGGAGAGTGACCGTTTGTTGATCGAATGCTTCCGTGTTCCGGCTTACTCCGGGGCGTGTTGTGGCCGTGTGCAGCCAAGGGGACTGGACAGGGAGTTGCGGGGGTATGGGGTGCGGATTGGCTTGGTGGCCCGGGCGTGCCTCAGTATCCGAACCTTTTCTCGCCCCCGCCGCCCCTACCCGTCCCGTCCCCGGGGG
>NZ_RDBN01000021.1:321054-332624 GCF_008042075.1 Streptomyces sp. UW30
GCCGTTTCCGGAGGACTTTGGACTACTCGGTCAGTGCTTTGCGGAGGCGATCCTCGTTCTCGAACTCCCCCAAGCTTTCGAGCAGGGGGGACCCCCAGACGGGCTGAAGGATGCGTCGGCCGGCGCCGAGAGGTGAAGCCCCCGCGGGTGGGTGGGGGCTTGGAGCGGCGGGACCTTGTTCTTGAAGGCCGGGCGGGCACTGGAGAGTGGCTGTTGGGGGTGCCGGATGGGGTGGGCTCGTCCTAGCGGCGTCGGCGGTGCAGGGCGATTGCTGCTGCTGTGCCGCCTGCTACCGCGCCTACGCCTGCCGCTGCCGGGATGCCTACCTTCGCTGCCTTTCGGCCGGTGCGGTAGTCGCGTAGGCGCCAGTCCAGTCGGCGGGCGTGTTTGCGGAGTTTGGTGTCGGGGTTGATGGCGTAGGGGTGGCCGACCAGGGAGAGCATCGGGATGTCGTTGTGCGAGTCGCTGTAGGCCGCGCAGCGGGAGAGGTCCAGGCCTTCCGCCGAGGCCAGGGCTCGGACCGCCTCCGCCTTTGCCGGGCCGTGGAGGGGCTCGCCGACCAGCTTGCCCGTGTAGACGCCGTCCACCGACTCGGCGACCGTGCCCAGCGCGCCGGTCAGGCCCAGGCGGCGGGCGATCACCTGGGCGATCTCGACCGGGGCCGCCGTGACCAGCCAGACCCTCTGGCCCGCGTCCAGGTGCGCCTGGGCGAGGGCCCGCGTGCCCGGCCAGATCCGCTCGGCCATGTACTCGTCGTAGATCTCCTCGCCGATCGACATCAGCTCCGAGACCCGGTGGCCCTTGACGATCGACAGCGCCGAGTCGCGCGCGTCCTGCATGTGTTCCGGATCCTCGACACCGGCCAGCCGGAACCACGCCTGCTGCCAGGCGAACCTGGCGAGGTCGCGTGTCTCGAAGAACTTCCGTTTGTACAGGCCCCGACCGAAGTGGAACAGCGCGGCACCTTGCATCACGGTGTTGTCCAGGTCGAAGAAGGCCGCGGCCTTCTCGTCGCCGAGCACCGGGAAGTCCGGCTCGGCCTCCGAGACCTCCGTCGCCTCCTGCGAGGACTTGCGCGCTGCCTCCGCCGAGGCCTCGCCAGCCAACACGCTCCGCGCCGTGGCGGAGCGCCTACGGGGAGTGAGCCATCCAAGAGCGGCCATGACCGTGAGCATAGCCAGTTTGTTCGGTGCTACCGGAGTCGAGAGGTTTGAAGGTTGTGAACTCTCCGCGACCGCGCAGTTAAACAGTGTGGTCGGGCGACGGCCGGTGATCCGCGCGCCGGCGCGCGAGAATGGCTGACATGAGCCCCCTCTTTCGTCGCGCCACGGCCAAGCCTCCGCAGGACCGGCTCGTGACTCTCATCAGCAAGCCCGACTGTCATCTGTGTGATGACGCACAGATCGTCGTGCAGCGGGTCTGTGCGGAGCTGGGGGTTCGGTGGGAGGTGAAGGACATCAACCAGGACCCCCAACTCCACGACCAGTACTGGGAACAGATCCCCGTCGTGCTCGTCGACGGCGCCCAGCACACCTTCTGGCGCGTGAACGAGGATCGCCTCCGCAAAGCACTGACCGAGTAGTCCAAAGTCCTCCGGAAACGGCTTAGGATCGATGGCGACTTGGTCTCGGGGGCGGGCATCGTTGAGGAGTGTGTGCGGTTTTGCCCCCAAGAGTTGAGGAACGGTGGTGCGTATGCGCCGGTTCCACACCAGTGCGCCGGGCGTGCGTGAGCCCGGTCACGTTCGGCGGGCAAATCGGACACCATCTTTGTGCACGCGTTCACAAAGACATAGCCTGCATTCGACGGGGCGGTCATGTAGGGACGTGTGACCGCCTACAGCCCCGCTCTACCCGCAGGAGCACCGTGGCAACTGGCCGAACTCACCGACCGGCGACCCGTAGCCGAGGGATTCCCGAGGCCACCGTCGCCCGGCTTCCGCTGTACCTCCGAGCCCTGACGGCACTGTCCGAGCGCTCGGTACCCACGGTCTCCTCCGAGGAGCTCGCGGCCGCCGCGGGGGTCAACTCCGCCAAGCTGCGCAAGGACTTCTCGTACCTCGGGTCGTACGGGACGAGGGGTGTCGGCTACGACGTCGAGTATCTCGTCTACCAGATCTCCCGCGAGCTCGGGCTGACCCAGGACTGGCCGGTTGTCATCGTCGGTATCGGTAACCTCGGCGCCGCCCTGGCCAACTACGGCGGGTTCGCCTCCCGTGGTTTCCGCGTGGCCGCGCTCATCGACGCCGACCCGGCCATGGCCGGCAAGCCCGTCGCGGGGATTCCCGTGCAGCACAGCGACGACCTCGAAAAGATCATCGAGGACAACGGTGTGTCCATCGGTGTCATCGCGACGCCCGCCGGCGCCGCCCAGCCGGTCTGCGACCGGCTCGTGGCCGCCGGTGTCACGTCCATCCTGAACTTCGCGCCGACCGTGCTGACCGTCCCGGACGGCGTCGACGTGCGCAAGGTGGATCTGTCGATCGAGCTGCAGATCCTCGCCTTCCACGAGCAGCGCAAGGCGGGCGAAGAGGCCCACACCGACGGCGCCGGACCGGCCGCCGTCACCCGCGACTCCGATGAATCCGCCGATCAGGGGCCCGACGGGGACGTACCCGCCGTGATGCCGGCATGAGTCTCCTCGTCGTGGGGCTGAGCCACCGCAGCGCCCCGGTCAGCGTTCTGGAGCGGGCCGCGCTGAGCATGGACGCCCAGATCAAGCTGCTGCAGGACACGGTCGCAGCCGAGCCGGCCACCGAGGCCGCGGTGCTCGCCACCTGCAACCGCATCGAGCTGTACGCCGACGTGGACAAGTTCCACGCCGGGGTCGCCGAGCTGTCCACGCTGCTCACCCAGCACAGCGGGGTGGGGCTCGACGAGCTCACGCCCTATCTGTACGTCCACTACGAGGACCGGGCCGTCCACCATCTGTTCTCGGTGGCCTGCGGGCTCGACTCCATGGTCGTCGGTGAGGGGCAGATCCTCGGCCAGATCAAGGACTCCCTCGCCAAGGCGCAGGAGCTGCACAGCGCCGGGCGGCTGCTGAACGACCTGTTCCAGCAGGCCCTGCGCGTCGGCAAGCGCGCCCACTCCGAGACCGGCATCGACCGCGCCGGACAGTCCCTGGTCACCTTCGGCCTGGAGCAGCTGGCCGAGGGCACGGACGTCACGGCGTGGGCCCGAGGCAAGAAGGCCCTGGTCATCGGCGCCGGTTCGATGTCCTCCCTGGCCGCGGCCACGCTCGCGCGGGCCGGGGTCGCCGAGATCGTGATCGCCAACCGCACCCACGACAGGGCCGAGCGCCTCGCCGAGATCCTGAACACGGCCGACGACACGGACGTGCTGGCCCGCGCGGTACCGATGGATTCGGTGCCGGTCGAGCTGACACGTGCCGACGTCGCCGTCTCCTGCACCGGCGCGACCGGCCTCGTCCTCACGGCCGAGGAGATCGCCGCCGCGGTCGAGGGCCGTACCGGTCGGCCGGTCGCCTTCGACGAGGAGGGCGGCAGCGGTCGTACGGCCGACAAGGCGCCCGCCCCCCGGACGAACGCCGACTCCGCCGACGTACGGCAGACCCCGTTGCCGCCCACGAGCGTCGGCACCGACGAGAACTGTCCGCTGGACCTCGCCGCCGTGCAGGGAGGTTTCTCTGTGCACGGGGAGGCCGCCGTCGCCGGTATGGACGCGGCCACCCTGGAGCAGCACGCGGCGTGGGCCGCGGGCAGTGCCGTCGACCGCCGCGAGGCGGCCCGGCGCAGCCCCGAGGCCGACGCCGAGCTGATCACCGCGCTCGCCGCGACGGTGGCCACGGTCGGCCGGATCCCCGAGCGCCGCAAGCCCGAGCCCGTCGTCGAGGTGCCGCGTCCCGCGCCGGTCCTGTCGCTGCTCGACCTCGCCATGCCGCGCGACATCGACGCCGCCGCGCACCGGCTGGCCGGGGTGCGGCTGGTGGACATCGAGTCGCTGGCGGAAGCTTCCGCCACCGGGTCCGATCAGCACACTTCGTCCGCGGCTCCGATGGCGGCCGACGTCGACCAGGTCCGCCATATCGTCTCCGACGAGGTCGCGGCCTTCGGCGCGGCGCTGCGGGCCGCGCACATCACGCCCACCGTCGTCGCGCTGCGCACGATGGCCGCCGATGTCGTGGCGAACGAGATCGCCCGTCTGGAGGGCCGTCTGCCGGCCCTCGACGACAAGCACCGCAGTGAGATCACGCAGACCGTGCGGCGCGTGGTCGACAAGCTGCTGCACGCCCCGACCGTCCGGGTCAAGCAGCTCGCGGCCGAGCCCGGCGGCGCCGGGTACGCGGACGCCCTGCGGACCCTGTTCGACCTCGATCAGGAGACGGTGGCCTCCGTCTCCCGCGCCGAGGACAGCACCGAGAAGAACCGAGGCCCACGATGACTCAGCAGGCACTACGGCTCGGCACCAGGCGCAGCAGGCTCGCCATGGCCCAGTCCGGGCAGGTCGCGGACGCCGTGCGCCAGGTGACCGGACGGCCCGTCGAGCTGGTCGAGATCACCACGTACGGCGATGTCTCACGCGAGGCCCTCGCGCAGATCGGCGGCACCGGCGTGTTCGTCACCGCCCTGCGCGACGCCCTGCTCAAAGGCGAGGTGGACTTCGCCGTGCACTCGCTGAAGGACCTGCCGACCGCGCAGCCCGAGGAGCTGGCCCTGGCGGCCGTCCCCGAGCGCGAGGACCCGCGCGACGTGATCGTCGCGCGCGACGCCCTCAAGTTCACCGACCTGCCGCGCGGGGCGCGCATCGGTACGGGTTCGCCGCGCCGGATGGCGCAGCTGAACGCGTACGCGCGCAGCCATGGGCTGGACATCGAGACCGTCGCGATCCGCGGGAACGTGGATACCCGGATCGGGTACGTGCGCGACGGTGAGCTGGATGCGGTGGTGCTTGCTGCGGCCGGGCTGCAGCGCATCGGCCGTATCGACGAGGTGACCGACTTCCTGTCGGTCGACACGGTTTTGCCCGCCCCCGGCCAGGGGGCACTGGCGATCGAGTGCACCGCGGACAACGCGGACCTCGTCGCCGCGCTCGGGGAACTCGACGACCCGTTCACGCGGGTCGCCGTGACCGCCGAGCGCTCACTGCTCGCCGCCCTGGAGGCCGGCTGCTCCGCCCCTGTGGGCGCGCTGGCCGACCTTTTGGCCGACGGGCAGATTGTCAAGGAAATGCGCCTGCGGGGAGTTGTCGGCACGACCGACGGCACTCGCATGGTGCAGCTGTCCACCACCGGTCCCGTGCCCGAGACGCATGACCAAGCGCTTGCGCTCGGTCGCGAACTCGCTGACGAGATGCTTGCCCAGGGCGCGGCCGGTCTGATGGGGGAGCGAGCACAGTGAGCCCCACCACTCTTCCCGCCGGCCTTGAACACGGGCACGTCACCTTCCTCGGTGCCGGACCCGGGGATCCGGGGCTACTGACTCTGCGCGCCGTCGAGGCGCTGGCGAACGCCGATGTACTGGTCGCCGAGCACGAAGTGCTCGACGTGGTACGCCGCCACGCCAGACCGGGCGTAGCCGAAGTGCACACGGACACGGGTCCCGATGCGGACGCCGTCCCGGGCACAGGCACGCCTCAACTAGCGGTTGTTGACGGCGCGTCAACGACCGCTGGGCTACCCGCGGTGCGGGATGCCGCACATCTTGTCATGGAGGCCGCACGCGGCGGCAGGCGGGTCGTACGTGCGGTGTCCGGGGATCCCGGGCTGGACACGTACGCCACCGAGGAGATGCTCGCGTGCGCCGCGGCGGGCGTGCCGTTCGAGGTCGTGCCGGGTGTCGCCGCGGCCGTGGGCGTGCCCGCGTATGCCGGCGTGCCGCTGCGCGACGCGCAGGGCGCGGACGTCCGGTTCGTGGACGCGCGCACCGCGTCCGACCGGTGCTGGACCGAGGTCGGGGCGTCGGACGGGACGGTCGTCGTCTCCACGACGCTCGACGGCGTCGGTGCGGCTGCCGGTGAGCTGGTGTCGGCGGGGCGCAAGCCCGATACGCCGATGACGGTGACCGTCGCCGGTACCACCACCCGGCAGCGGACCTGGACCGCGACCCTCGGGACCGTCGCCCAGACGCTGAAGCAGGCCAAGGTGCTGCCGTCGCCCGAGGGGGGGCGGCCGGTGATAGCCGTGGTCGGTGAGCGTTCCGCCGCAGCACAGCGCGACCAGTTGTCGTGGTTCGAGTCCAAGCCGTTGTTCGGCTGGCGGGTGCTCGTTCCGCGGACGAAGGAGCAGGCGGCTTCGCTCTCCGACCAGTTGAGGTCGTACGGGGCCGTGCCGCACGAGGTGCCGACGATCGCCGTCGAGCCGCCGCGGACGCCTCAGCAGATGGAGCGGGCCGTCAAGGGGCTCGTGACGGGCCGTTATGAGTGGATCGCGTTCACCTCGGTGAATGCCGTCAAGGCCGTGCGGGAGAAGTTCGAGGAGTACGGGCTCGATGCCCGGGCGTTTGCCGGGATCAAGGTCGCCGCGGTGGGGGAGCAGACCGCGAACGCGCTGATCGCGTTTGGCGTGAAGCCGGATCTGGTGCCCAGCGGGGAGCAGTCGGCTGCGGGGCTGCTGGAGGACTGGCCGCCGTACGACCCGGTGTTCGACCCCATTGACCGGGTGTTCCTGCCTCGGGCCGATATCGCCACGGAGACGCTGGTCGCCGGGCTCATCGAGCTGGGCTGGGAGGTCGATGACGTCACGGCCTATCGGACCGTGCGGGCCTCGCCGCCGCCGGCGGAGACCCGGGAGGCGATCAAGGGGGGTGGCTTCGATGCCGTTCTCTTCACGTCGTCCTCCACCGTGCGCAATCTGGTGGGGATCGCCGGGAAGCCGCACAACGTGACCGTGATCGCCTGTATCGGGCCTGCCACTGCGAAGACTGCTGAGGAGCATGGGCTTCGGGTGGATGTGATGGCTCCGGAGCCGTCTGTGCACAAGTTGGCCGAGGCGTTGGCGGACTTCGGGCTGCGGCGGCGGGCTGCTGCCGTGGATGCCGGGGATCCGGTCACTCGGCCCAGTGAGCGGCGGCCGGGGGCTCGGCGGCGGCGGTCCACGACGTAGGTGTGGGTGACAGGGGGTGGGGGTGCGCGCAGGGTGTTTCGCCCCCGCCGCCGGGGCGGCGGGGGCGAAACACCCTGCGCGCACCCCCACCCCCTGTCACCCACACCTACGTCGTGGACCGCCGCCGCCGAGCCCCCGGCCGCCGCTCACTGGGCCGAGTGACCGGATCCCCGGCATCCACGGCAGCAGCCCGCCCCTACCCTCAGTCGCTGCCGACCGTGTGGCCGAAGCTGAGCAGGTTGGCCGGGTCGTAGGTCGATTTGTCCTTGCGTAGGCGGTCCAGGGTTTCCGGGGTCCAGGCTCGGGCTCGGTCCTCGGTGTTGCCCGGGGTGCCGTGCAGGTTGATCATCGTGTGGCCTGTGCCGTACGGGGACATCGCTTCGTGCAGCGACGTCGTCGCCCGTTCTATGGCTTCCGCTGCCGGTGGGGTGGCCAGGACTCCCACCGCTTCCAGGATGTAGCTCGCGTCTCGGGCGCAGATCGCGTCCTCCTGGCGGGCGGGGCGGGCCAGGGCGCCGCCCAGGTGGCGGAGCTCCACCATGAGGATCGGGTAGTCGGGGACCTCGGGGCCTGCCTGGGACAGGAATGTGCGCAGGGCCTCGGGCGTGAGGTCGCGCAGCAGGGTGCAGGACTCCCGGGCGGGGAGGGGGTCCTGCGGTTCCATGTGGATGCGGTCCAGGGCCGTGTACGGCATCTCCTCCACCGTGTCCACCGTCACCGGCGCCGCCGCGCGGATCGGGGCCAGTAGGCGTTCTCCTTCCGCCGGGTCCGCGGGCCAGGCGATGGCGACACGGGCCCAGAAGCCGCCGCGCAGCGGTTCGGGGATCTCCGGGATGGGGGGCAGCCGCAGCAGGGTGAAGGCGCTGCACATCTCGTCGGGCAGGGTTCGTGTCCAGTCGGTCCAGGTGCGCAGCACGGCCTCGGCGTGTTCGCCGGGGTAGTAGACGCCGCCGCCCAGGATCGTGGTGAGCGGGAGCAGGTCGCAGGTCATCGACGTGACCACGCCTACGTTGCCCTTGCCGCCGCGCAGTGCCCAGAACAGTTCCGGCTCGTGGTCGGGGTCGGACTCGCGCAGGGTGCCGTCGGGTGTGGCCACCTGGAAGGAGCGGACCAGGTCGGAGGCGTAGCCGTAGGTCCGGCCGAGGACGGGGAGTCCGCCGCCCAGCGTGTAGCCGACCGCGCCGGCGTCCGTGGACGTGCCGGCGAGCGCGGCCAGGCCGTGGGGTGCGGCCGCCTCCAGGACGTCCCGCCACTTGGCTCCGGCCGCGACCGTCGCGAGGCGCTTCGTCGGGTCGACGCGTACGTCCGTCATGCGGGCCGTGTTGATCAGCAGGCCGTGGGAGATCGGGAAGTTCGCTCCGTGGCCCGTCGCCTGGACCGCGACCGGCGTACCGGTGGCCGTCGCCCAGCGCAGGGCCGTGACGATGTCGTCGGCGCTCGTCGCGCCCACGACCACCTCGGGAGTGTGCAGTGCGGCTAGGTTGAAGCCGGTGACCTCGTCGGCGTAGCCGTCGTCGCCGGGGCGCAGCACCGGGCCGTGGATCTCGGAGAGGGCGAACAGGTCGGGCGTGTTGCGGTGGGTCGCGGTCATCGCGTCCTCCGTGGCGCGTGTACGGAGGGGCCTTGCGGGCGGGGGCTCGGGGCCCTTGGGGCGGCCGTTAGGGGCTTGTCTTCAGGATGGACCCGGGGCCGTGCGGGGCGCATGCCGGGCCGTCGTCGGCGCCTCGGCGTCCCGACGGCTCGTCGGCAAAGGTGCTGCCGGGGCGGGCGTAGCGTAGGTGGCATGACGACGTACGGATCCTTCCCCGGCACGCGGCCGCGGCGTCTGCGGACCACTCCCGCCATGCGGCGCATGGTCGCCGAGACCCGGCTGCACCCCGCCGACTTCATCCTCCCGGCCTTCGTGCGCGAGGGCGTCAGCGAGCCGGTGCCGATCGCCACCATGCCGGGCGTCGTCCAGCACACGCGGGACAGCCTGAAGAAGGCGGCGCTGGAGGCCGTGGAGGCCGGTGTCTCCGGGATCATGCTCTTCGGCGTGCCGGAGGAGGACAAGAAGGACGCCCTCGGGACGCCGGGCACGGATCCGGACGGGATCTTGCAGGTCGCCCTCCGTGACGTACGGGCCGAGGTCGGCGACGACCTGCTCGTCATGTCCGACCTGTGCCTCGACGAGACCACCGATCACGGGCACTGCGGTGTGCTGGACGCCGAAGGGCGTGTCGACAACGACGCCACCCTGGAGCGCTACGCCGAGATGGCGCAGGTGCAGGCCGACGCCGGAGCCCATGTCGTGGGGCCCAGCGGGATGATGGACGGGCAGATCGGGGTCGTCCGTGACGCGCTCGACCAGATCGGACGCGAGGACGTCGCGATCCTCGCCTACACCGCCAAGTACGCCTCCGCCTTCTACGGGCCCTTCCGTGAGGCCGTCGCCTCCTCCCTGAAGGGCGACCGGAAGACCTATCAGCAGGATCCGGCGAACGCCCGGGAGGCGCTGCGCGAGCTCGCGCTCGACCTGGAGGAGGGCGCCGACATGGTGATGGTCAAGCCGGCCGGGCCCTACCTCGACATCCTGGCGCGGGTCGCCGACGCGGTGGACGTGCCGGTGGCGGCCTATCAGATCTCCGGTGAGTACTCGATGGTCGAGGCCGCCGCCGAGAAGGGGTGGATCGACCGCGACCGGGCGATCTTCGAGGCGCTGACCGGCATCAAGCGGGCTGGTGCGCGCAACATCCTCACCTACTGGGCGACGGAGGCCGCGCAGAAGCTCGGCCGCACCTGATCCGGTGCCGCACCTGATCCGGTAGCGGGCCGACGCGGGTCGCGTCAGCGTCCGTCCGTCGCCGGTGGCGTCGTGGGCGCCGGCTCCGAGGGGCTGGTCGGGGTCGACGGGCCCTCGTCGCGCAGGCCCTGGCCGTCCTCGCACGCGGTGAGCGTGAGCGCGGCGACCGCCACCAGCGTGGCGGCGAGCAGCCGGGCGCGGGAGCGAGGGGGGTGTGCGGACGCGGACATGGTGCGGCCCTCTCCATAGGTGGGGTTGGGGTCGGACCCCAGCCTGCGTGATCATCCGTCCCGTCCGCCACCGTCGGCGGTGAATTCGGGACGCCCGAGCGGCGGGACGGCCGTTGACCTGCGGGGACGGCAGGTCCCGACGGCTCGGCGCGGGACGCGGGAAGCCGTGCGAACCGGTGGGCGGGCCCTGTGTACGGGACGGTGGGGTCCGTATCCCGGAAAGTCGCTTGTAGAGGGCACACAGTTCTCTAGGCTGCCCGGCACGAGCCGTCGCTCTCGTCGCCGCAGCCCAAGGAGCCGTGTCATGACCGTCATCGAGCCCGCGCCCCGACCCGCCCCGGCCGCCCTGCCGCCGCTCGCGGCGCGGACCGGCGCCGTCGGCGGATCGCCCGTGCGGGACATCCTCGCCGTCACCGCCCGGCCCGAGGTCATCAACTTCGCGGGCGGGCTGCCGGCGCCGGAGCTGTTCGACCGGGACGGCATCGCGGCCGCCTTCCGGGACGTCCTCGCCGAGACCCCGGCGCAGGCCCTTCAGTACTCCACGACGGAGGGCGAGCCGAGTCTGCGCACCGGGCTCGCCGCCCGCGTGTCGGCGCGCGGACTCGCGACCGACGCCGACGACCTGCTCATCACCACCGGCTCCCAGCAGGGCCTGACGCTCCTGGCCACCGCGCTGCTGGACCCCGGTGACACGGTCCTGGTCGAAGACCCCTGCTACCTGGCGGCACTTCAGGCGTTCGGCCTCGCGGGCGCCCGGGTCGTGGCCGTGCCCGGCGACGCGGACGGCGTGGATCCGCGGGCGCTGGAGGAACTGGTGGCGCGGGAGCGGCCGAAGCTCTTCTACACCGTGCCCACCTTCCAGAACCCGACCGGCCGGACCCTGCCCGCCGAGCGCAGGGCGGCCGTCGCGCAGGCCGCCGCCCGGCGCGGGGTGTGGATCGTCGAGGACGACCCGTACGGCGAGCTGCGGTACGAGGGCGAGCGCGTGCCCTGGATCGCCTCGTACCCGGGCGCCGAGGACCGGACCGTGCTGCTCGGCTCCTTCTCCAAGGTGATGGCCCCCGGCCTCCGGCTGGGCTGGCTGCGCGCCCCGGCCGCCCTGCGGCGGGCCTGCGCGGTCGCCAAGCAGGCCGCCGACCTGCACACCCCGACGGTCAACCAGCTCGCTGCCGCCCGCTACCTCGGCGCCCTAGACACGCACGTGGCCCGCGTCAGGGACGTCTACCGCGAACGCCGCGACGCCATGCTCGCGGGCCTGCCCGGGGCCCTCCCGGAGGGCTCGGCCTGGAACCGTCCCGAGGGCGGCATGTTCCTGTGGGCCCGCCTGCCTCAGTCGTACGACACGACGGCCCTGCTGCCGCAGGTCGTGCGGTACGACGTGGCCTACGTTCCCGGCGCGCCCTTCTACGCCGGTGAGCCCGACCGGTCGACGCTGCGGCTGTGCTTCGTGACGCAGACGCCGCGGGAGATCGGGGAGGGGCTGCGGCGGCTGGGGG
>NZ_RDBN01000021.1:332724-355363 GCF_008042075.1 Streptomyces sp. UW30
CCGGCCGGGCGGGGCGGGTCCGACAGGTTCCAGCTCCACGAGAGCGTGGGGGTGATGCGCAGGTAGTGACCGGGGCCCACCATGCCGACCCGCTCGACGGGGCCGTCCGCGACGCCGTACACCCGGAGCCCGCGGGCCTAGGGCGAAGGGTCCAGGGCGGGTCGGGCCGTGGACGGCAGACGGGGACCGGCCGGGGTTCCTAAGGTGAAGCCATGTCCGACAGCTTGCGGTTCGATCTCGACGCGTATCTCCGGCGGATCGGTTGGGAGGGGGAGCGGCGCGCCGACGTGGCGACGCTGCGGGGAGTGCACCTGGCGCATCTGCGGGGCATCCCGTTCGAGAACCTGGACGCCCTCAGGCGCATCGCCCCGTCCCTCGACCCGGCCGACCTGATGGCCAAGCTGGTGCACAGCCGGCGCGGCGGCTACTGCTACGAGCACAACTCGCTCTTCGCGGACGCCCTGGAGGCGCTGGGCTTCGAGGTGACCCGGCTGGGCGCACGCGTCGTCGTCGGAGCCGACCGCATCGAGAGCCGGCCGCGCACCCACATGGCGCTGCTCGTCCGGGCGCCCGGCGACCCGCAGCCGTATCTCGCGGACGTCGGCTTCGGCGCCATCGGTGCGCTGCTGGAGCCGGTGCCGCTGACCGCCGGCGTCGAGTTCCGCGACGCCGGGCGCCGGCACCGGCTCGCCCACGCCCCGCACCACGGGCCGCTCGAACTGTGGCTGCTACAGGCGCACGACAGGGCGAAGGACGAGTGGGCCGACCAGTACGCCTTCACCCTGGAGCCGTTCGAGAAGCCCGACTTCGAGGTCATCAACTGGCACATCGGCACCAACCCGCGCTCGCCCTTCACCCAGCGCGTCTACGTCCAGAGCCTCACCGCCGAGCGCCACCTGCTCCTCAACGGCCGGCTCCTCACCGAGACGCGGGCGGACGGCACGGTCGTCGAGCGCGAGGTGACGCGGGAGGTGGAGGCGCGTCGGCTGCTGGCGCGGGAGTTCGGGATCGACGCCCCGGAGGGCATGACGCTGCTGCCCGCGTGAGGGCGGGCCGTCAGTCCCACCAGAAGTGCCAGGCCGGCTGGTTGAGCAGGCGGTTCTCGGCGTAGGCGCGGATGCTGGTATCGCTGCTCTGCAGGATGTTGTCCGGGCAGAACGAGAAATGCTCGGCGGCGACGGCCTCCGCCTCGGCCAGGGTGTCCGGCGGGAACGCCACGGAGACCAGGAGGTGGTCGAAGCCGAGCGCGACGACCCGTATGCCGAAGCGGTCCTCCCAGGAGCGGAGCACCGCGCAGAGGCGGGCGGTGTCGCCCTCGTGGTTCACCGGGCCCGTCCAGCCGATCGCCGCCGGAAGGTCCGCGCTGCGGCGGGCCGGGACGAGGGCGAGGCGGGGGTCGTCCAGCAGACCTCCGCTCTCCACCAGGGAGTCCGCGATGTCGGCGGCCACCGCTTCCGGGTCCACGGAGTCGGCGGCTGAAGCCGGGGTGCCGGCCAGGCCGGGCCACTCCTCCTGCGTCTCCCCTGCCGCGTATTCGTCCCAGAGCTCCGCCAGGACCTCGTCGGCGTCGTGATCTCCCGGGTACGACATCTCGCCGGGCATCAACTCCCAGTCCTGCGGGCCGCCATGGCGGCTGCCCGCGTCGACGACGACCGGCAACAGGCCGGCAATCCGCCGGGCCGGGGTCAGCGCGGACCAGGCGCCCGGCGTCGCCCGTGCGTCGGCGAGCCACAGCAGCGGCTCGTGCCACGGGCCCTCCGTGGTCGCGTCGAGGAGCCTTCCCGGCGGGAGTCGGAGGCCGAGAGCGGCACCGGAGGGGTCGCTCGTGAGCTTCGGCAGAGGGTTCGGAAGTGTCGCCATGCCCGTGACTTTAGGGGGCGGCACTGACAACTCACTTCACCTCACCACTGTGCTGTCGAAGCACTCCGTACCGCCGCCCACCGCCGGGTGGAAGCAGGCCCGCACCACGGTTCCGGGGCGGGCCGCGGTCATCGGGGTGTAGACGTAGGAGTCCGCGTCGATGCCGTCCCGGATCTCCGCGCAGCGGACGCCTCCGGCACGGGCCTTTTCGCCGTCGTCGCCGCGTGCCGACATCTCCAGCCGGTCGCCGACGCGTGTCCCCCACATCCGGGCCCAACTCGTCCCGCACTCCTGGCTGTAGCGCAGCTCCAGCCAGGCGCCGGTGGCGGTCCGGTACGAGGCGAGGGTCTCCGGCGCCGGGGCGCACTTCATGCGCATCGGGCTCTTGCCCTCGCAGACCTCTGACCGGCAACGCGGCTCGACCGCGGACGCGGGCGGTGACAGCGACGCACGCGGCTCGCCGTCCCGGTGCGGCAGCAGCAGCACCACCGCGGCAACGCCCCCGACGGCCACGGCGGACACCGACGCGAGCACCGCGACGAGCGTCGCGCCGCGGTGGACGTCCCTGTTGTCGGCGGTGGCACCGGCAGGCGGGGCCTCCTCAGGAGGGGGTGGGGCAGACGGCAGGACGCGCGGTCCCTGCGCCGCCCGTCCGCTCCCCTCCGACTCCGCGATCTCCCACAGGGCCACACAGCGCCCCTCCGGCTCGCCGGCGAGCCGGCACAGCTCCTGCACCGCGTCCCGTGGAGGGAGCGTGTGGCCGTTGAGATAGCGGTCCCAGGACGACTTGCTGAACGCGGTCTTCGCCGCGAGCCCGGCCAGGCTCAGACCGGTGCGGCCCTTCAACTCCAGCAGCGCGGCGGCAAGTCGGGCCCGTTCCGGCGACGGCGCCGTCATCGCCGTAGGGCCTTCCAGGTGTGCGGCCCGATGATGCCGTCCACGACCAGCCCCGCCCGCTGCTGCGCCTGCTCGACCGCGCGTTGCGTCACCGGACCGAAGATCCCGTCGATCCCGCCCGGCGAGAAGCCCGCCCGACGCAGCAGACACTGCGCCTCGGCGACCTCGGGCCCCGCGTGGCCGTTCGCGAGGATGGCGCCCCGGGTGCGGCTGATGCCCGCGTACCAGCGGTCGTCGATCCGTTCCAGGTGGCAGGTGTACGTCGGTGCGGGCGGCCGCGAGGCGGGCGGGGACGCCGACTTGGCGGTCGCGGCGAGGGGAGCCGTCGGGTGTGCCGTGTCGCCGTCGCGGCCGCTCAGTCGTACGACGAGGAGGGCGGCCGTGGAGACGGCCAGGACCAGCGCGACGGCCCCCGCCACCAGGGCGACGCGCAGCGAACGGCTGGTGGGCCGTGTGCCGGCGGCCCCAGCGGTTTCGTCGGGGAGGAACTCCGGCTCTGCGGCGGTCACTTCCGGTACGGCCGCCGCGGCCCGCCGGTTCCCCCACGCCTCCGCGGCCACCTCATGCAGCGCCAGTAACCGCGTCGGATCCTCGTCCACGGCCCGGGCCAGCGCGTCGACGGCCTCCCGGGGCGGCAGCGAACGGCCGCCCAGATACCGCTCCCACGACTTCTGGCTGTACCCCGTCCGCGCCGCCAGCTGCCGCAGGCTCAGCCCGCTGTGGTCCTTCAGCCGGCGCAACCGCACCACCAACTGCCGCACACGCGGATCCAGTTCCGCGGGCAGCGCTGCCCAACGCGACATGTTCCCCCCATTCGCGTTCACGGTCCGGGCCCGCGGTCCGTGGTCCGTGGTCCGTGGTCAGCGGCCCCCGTGCCCCCGCCGCATTCTGCATCAGCATCCACGGGCCGCACGGAAGTTGGTTCCGGCACGGGTACGGAATCGGCCACCGCCCCGTCACAGGCGTCCCGCCGTGCCGTCCCGACGGGAGGTATCCGTGCAGGTCAGCGGGTGGGACATCCCGCGGTGACGTCACTTGTGCGGCAACTGTGGCAACCGCCGCCGCCCGCCGCGCACTCTCGTCTCGCCAGCCGGCGGCAGGCACCGCCACCCGAGCCGGAACGAGAGGGAAACACATGCGACCGAACATCTGGACGAGGACCCTCGTCAGCGTCAGCGCCGTCGTGGGCCTTGCCGCCGCGGGCCTCGCGACCGCGGGCACCAGCTCCGCCGCGTCGGACGCGAGGCCGGCCGTGCGCTCCGACGTCGGCGTCCTCGCGGTGAACAACCTCGGCCTCAGCAACACGGAGGCCCGCTACGTCCAGTGCTGGATCCAGGACTACTGGGGCTACACCGGCGCCCTCGACGGGCAGCTGGGCACCAACAGCTGGAAGGCGTTGCAGCGCTGGCTCAAGGCGCACTGGGGCTACAACGACAACATCGACGGGATCGTCGGCCCCAACACCATCAAGGCCCTGCAACGTGACCTGAAGGCGCACCACGGCTACACCGGCGCGATCGACGGCATCGCCGGATCGGGCACCAAGGCCGCGTTCAAGGACTTCGCGGCCGACTCCAGGCAGTACTGCTGAGTCGTCCGAGTGGTCTGAGTGGTCTGAGTCGTCGCCCCGACATGGCCGCGGCCCGTCCTCCCCGCGGGGGAGAGAACGGGCCGCGCGCGTTTCCTCGCGTGCTCAGAGGCGCTCGGGCGTCCGGATGCCCAGCAGGGCCATGCCCTGGTGCAGGGTCCGGGCCGTCACGTCGCACAGGAACAGACGGTTCTGCACCTGCTCGGGCGTCTCGGCCTTCAGCACCGGGCACTTGTCGTAGAACGACGTGTACAGCGACGCCAGCTGGTACAGATACGCGGCCAGCTTGTGCGGGGCGTACTCCGCGGCCGCCTCGAAGACCGTGTCGCCGAACGCGTCCAGGTGCAGACCGAGCGCCCGCTCCGCCGCGTGCAGTTCCAGCTCCGGGTGCGCGGCCGGCTTCGTCTCGCCCGCCTTGCGCAGGATCGACTGGATACGGGCGTACGCGTACTGGAGGTAGACGGACGTGTCGCCGTTCAGCGACACCATCTGGTCCAGGTCGAACTTGTAGTCCCGGTTCGGCGACGTCGACAGGTCCGCGTACTTCACGGCGCCGATGCCGACCTGCGCGGCCCGCTCCTGGATCTCGGCCTCGGTGAGGTCCTGCGCCTTCTCCCGTACGACCTCGGCCGCCCGCTGCACCGCCTCGTCCAGCAGGTCCTCAAGCCGTACGGTCTCGCCCTCACGCGTCTTGAACGGCTTGCCGTCCGCGCCGAGCACCGTGCCGTAGCCCATGTTGTGCGCGGTGACCTCGTCGGTCAGCCAGCCCGCGCGGCGGGCCGCCTCGAAGACCATCTTGAAGTGGAGGGACTGACGGACGTCCACGACGTAGAGCAGGGACGTGGCGTGCAGGTCCTGGACCCGGTTGCGGATCGCCGTCAGGTCGGAGGCCGCGTAGCCGAAACCGCCGTCCGCCTTCTGCACGATCAGCGGGACCGGCTGGTCGTCCTTGCCGCGGATCTCGTCGAAGAACACCACGAGCGCGCCCTCGGAGCGCACCGCGACACCCATCTCCTCCAGGAGGCGGGCGGTCTCGGGCATGCCCTCGTTGTACGCGGACTCGCCGACGATCTCGTCGTCGCGGATCTCCATGTCCAGCTTCTCGAAGACCGAGTAGAAGTAGACCTTCGACTCGTCCACGAACTGCTGCCACAGCTCCAGGGTCTCCTTGTCACCGGACTGCAGGGCGACAACCCGCCCCCGGGCCCGCTCCTTGAACTCCTCGTCCGAGTCGAAGACCGCACGCGACGCCTTGTACACCCGGTTCAGGTTGCTCATCGCCTGCTCGCCGTCGACGTCGGCCGCGGGGGCCAGCTCGCCGGGGTTCTCGAACAGGTACTGGATGAGCATGCCGAACTGGGTGCCCCAGTCGCCGATGTGATGCCGGCCGATCGTCTTCTCGCCGGTGAAGTCGAGCATGCCGCGCAGGGCGTCGCCGATGACCGCCGACCGCAGGTGACCGACGTGCATCTCCTTCGCCACGTTCGGCTGGGCGTAGTCGACGACCGTGATGCCCGCGTTCTCCTTCAGCGGCACGCCGAGACGCTCGCCGTCCGCGTGCCGCGCGGCGAGGTTCTCGGTGATCGCCCTGTCGGCGATCGTGATGTTGAGGAAGCCGGGCCCTGAGACCTCGACGTCCTGGATCACGTCACCGGTGACGATGTTGCCGACGACCTGCGTCGCCAGCTCCCTCGGGTTCGACTTGGCCTTCTTGGCGAGAGCCAGGATCCCGTTGGCCTGGAAGTCGGCCCGGTCGCTACGTCGCAGGAGCGGGTCCGCGTCGGCCTCCGGCCGGGTGGCCGACAGGGCGTTCGCGAGACGCTGCTGGACTTGATCGGTGAGCGACGTGACCGAAGCCATGGGGTGGGAGCCGTTCTCCTCGTGGGATGGGTAGACGTCGCCAGTATCCCATGGGGGGTAAACGGGTTTTTTGCGGCTGCGGGCCGGTGCGGGCCGGCCGCGCAGTTCCCCGCGCCCCTTCGAGGCGGCTGCGCCGCCTAAACTGGGTGCGCAGCTGAATTGACCGTACTGGCTGCCCTGGAGAAAGAAGGACGTGCCGATCGTGGCTCAGAGCACCGAGACCACCGACTGGGTCTCCCGTTTCGCGGATGAGGTCATCGAGGAGTCGGAGCGTCGGGCCCCGGGCAAACCGGTCGTCGTCGCGTCCGGACTCTCTCCCTCCGGGCCCATCCATCTGGGCAACCTGCGCGAGGTCATGACCCCGCACCTGGTCGCCGACGAGATCCGGCGGCGGGGGCACGAGGTACGGCACCTGATCTCGTGGGACGACTACGACCGCTACCGCAAGGTGCCCGAGGGCATCGCGGGCGTCTCCAAGGAGACCCACACCCAGCACATCGGCAAGCCGCTGACCTCCGTGCCGGCGCCGCAGGGCTCGGCGTACCCGAACTGGGCCGAGCACTTCAAGGCGGCCATGGTCGAGGCGCTCGCCGAGCTCGGCGTGGAGTTCGACGGGATCAGCCAGACCGCGCAGTACACCTCGGGCGTGTACCGGGAGCAGATCCTGCACGCCATGAAGCACCGCGGCGACATCGACGCCGTGCTCGCCCAGTACCGCACCAAGCCGAAGGGCGGCGCCAAGAAGTCGCAGAAGCCCCTCGACGAGGCCGAACTGGAGGCCGCCGAGGGCTCCGGCGCGGCGAGCGAGGACGACGGCAGCCTCGGCTCCGCCGGGTACTTCCCGTACAAGCCCTACTGCGGCAACTGCGAGAAGGACCTCACCACCGTCACCGCCTACGTCGACGACACCACCGAGCTGACGTACACCTGCAACGAGTGCGGCTTCTCCGAGACCGTCCGGCTCAACGAGTTCAACCGCGGCAAGCTGGTCTGGAAGGTCGACTGGCCCATGCGGTGGGCCTACGAGGGCGTCATTTTCGAGCCCAGCGGCGTCGACCACTCCTCACCCGGTTCGASCTTCCAGGTCGGCGGCCAGATCGTCGGGATCTTCGGCGGCAAGCAGCCCATCGGCCCCATGTACGCCTTCGTCGGCATCAGCGGCATGGCCAAGATGTCCTCCTCGCGCGGTGGGGTACCCACCCCGGCCGACGCGCTGAAGATCATGGAACCGCAGCTGCTGCGCTGGCTCTACGCTCGCCGCCGGCCCAACCAGTCCTTCAAGATCGCCTTCGACCAGGAGATCCAGCGGCTCTACGACGAGTGGGACAAGCTGGACGCCAAGGTCGAGGACGGCTCCGCGCTGCCCGCCGACGTCGCCGCGCACTCGCGTGCCGTGCGCACGGCCGCCGGTGAGCTGCCGCGCACGGGCCGCCCGCTGCCGTACCGGACGCTCGCCTCCGTCGCCGACATCACCGCCGGCCACGAGGACCAGGCGCTGCGGATCCTCTCCGAACTGGACCCGCACAACCCGCTGGTCTCGCTGGACGAGGCCCGCCCCCGGTACGACAAGGCCGAGGCGTGGATCAACACGCAGGTGCCCGCCGACCAGCGGACCATCGTGCGCGAGGAGCCCGACGGCGAACTGCTGAAGTCCCTCGACGAGGCGTCCCAGCAGTCGCTGCGGCTGCTGCTCGACGGCCTCGCCGAGCACTGGTCGCTCGACGGGCTGACCCACCTCGTGTACGGCGTGCCCAAGGTGCAGGCCGGGTTCTCCGCGGACGCCACGCCCAAGGAGCTGCCGGCCGAGATCAAGACCGCTCAGCGGACGTTCTTCGCGCTGCTGTACCACCTGCTCGTCGGCCGGGACACCGGACCACGACTGCCCACGCTGCTGCTGGCGGTGGGGCAGGAGCGGGTACGGCGCCTGCTCGGCGAGTAAGCCGCACAAAAAAAGGGGCCCTCAGCCGAGGGCCCCTTTTTTCGTGCTTCGGGTCAGGCGATGTGGTTCTCTTCCAGCTCCGTGTTGTAGAGCTTCGTGAACCGGTTGACCATGCGCTTGGCCTCATCAGGCAGGAGTGCGGCGCCGAACTCCGCCTCCACGTTCTCGCTGAACTCGCGCGGGGTCGGGTAGCCCGTGCCACCGATCGACTTCTTGAAGACCTGGTAGTAGTCCTCCTCGGTCGGGTCAGGGCGTTCCGGAGGACCGCCGCCCTCGCCGAGCTGGCGCGTGCGGTTGGCGGTCACCGGGATCGGAAAGGTGCCGGTGTCCTCCGGAGAGGGCTCCTGGGCGGGCGGTTCCTGCTGGAACTGGTCCTGGTACTGCTCGGCCCGCAGCTGCTCCTGGTACCACTCCTCGTAGTGCTCCTGAGGGTCGTACGTGGCGCTGTAGCCGCCCTGGTAATCGACCTGCCGGGGAGTGTTGAACCAGTCCTGCACGTACTCCTGTTGCTCCACGGCGGGCGGGCCCGCCAGCTCGGGGCGCTGCTCCCCGGCCGGTGCCGTCCGCTGCTGCGGGACGGGCGCAGCCCCGGTGGCGGCCGGCGTCGGGGCCGCCGCCTCGGCCGCGGGATAGGCATCCAGGACCGGCTGCGGCGCCGGCGGCAGCAGCGCGGGCTCGATGCCCGCCGCCGCCAGCCCCGCCGGAGCCGTCTGCGCCAACGGAACCCCGTAGCGCGCCAGACGCAGCGGCATCAACGACTCCACCGGCGCCTTCCTGCGCCACGCCCGGCCGAAGCGGGAACGCAGCCGGGCCTGGTACACCAGACGCTCCTGCTCCAGCTTGATGACCTGTTCGTAGGAGCGCAGCTCCCACAGCTTCATACGGCGCCACAGCAGGAACGTCGGTAGCGGGGAGAGGAGCCAGCGCGTCAGGCGCACGCCCTCCATGTGCTTGTCGGCCGTGATGTCCGCTATGCGGCCGATCGCGTGGCGGGCCGCCTCCACGGAGACCACGAACAGGATCGGGATCACGCCGTGCATGCCCACGCCCAGCGGGTCCGGCCAGGCCGCCGCGCCGTTGAAAGCGATCGTCGCGGCCGTCAGCAGCCAGGCCGTCTGACGCAGCAGGGGGAACGGGATGCGGATCCAGGTCAGGAGCAGATCCAGGGCCAGCAGCACACAGATACCTGCGTCGATGCCGATCGGGAACACATAGCTGAAGTTCCCGAAGCCCTTCTGGATGGCCAGCTCTCGGACGGCCGCGTACGAGCCGGCGAAGCCGATGCCGGCGATGATCACGGCGCCGAACACGACCACGCCTATGAGAACGCGGTGCGTTCGAGTCAGCTGCGGTGGCGCGGCCACTCGTATTCCCCTCCCCTTGCGTGTTGTTGCGCGCAACAGGGTGGCACATCCGTACGGCGTACGTTCCTCCGGTACGGCGCGAGCCCGGCCCACGAACGGGCCGGGCTCGTACAAAGGGCTTGGCTGAGCTGCGCGTTGTGACCCAGCGGTGAGCCGGGTGTGACAGTCAGCTCTTCTTCGCCGCTGACTTGGAAGGGGAGGCGGAGGCCGCCTTCGACGGGCTCGACGAAGGGGACTTCGAGGCCGACTTCGAAGGGGTGCTGCTCGGCGTGCCCGCGCTGCCCCCGTCGTTCGCCCTGCCCACCGCGGCCACGACCTCCTTGACCGCCTTCTGGGCGAGCTTGTTCAGGGTGTCCGCGCTCGGGGTCTTCTCGCCGGCCAGACCCGCGCCGTTGTAGTCCAGCGTCACGACGACGTTCTCGACCCGCGCCACGACCGTCTCCTGCTTGAAGGAACCCTCCTTCTTCTTCAGGTCGTAGCGCACCGCCGTCGCCTCGTCGCCCACCCCGGCGACCGGCTCCGACTTCAGGTTCTTCGCGCCGGACGCCGACTTCGCGTCCTGCACCTGAGTCTCGTAGTACGCCTGCGCCAGCTTGTCGCCCGAGCCACGTGTGACGTCGGACTCGAAGCGCAGCAGGGAGACGTTGAGCCAGCGGAACTGCGAGCCCTTCACGCCGTTGTTGTCCAGGCTGCTCCAGGAGCAGGAGGCGCGCGTCGAAGCCTCGTCGGACGTGCCCCGCTTGCCGGACTTGGCCTGCGGGACCAGGTCCTCCAGCGTCTTCTTCGCCAGCACCTTGCACGGCTCGGGAAGCGACTTGTACACGGCCGCCTGCACCGTCGGCGACGGGCTCGCCGACTCGGACGCCGACGTCTTCGTGCTGCTGTCGGCCGCCTTGTCGTCCGAACCGGAGTCCGAGGAACAGGCCGCGGCGACCAGCATCACGGGGACGACACCCGCGCACACAAGGGCGCGGCGCAGGCCCCTCGCCCGCTGCTCGCGCTGGTCACGCCGGTCATGTTGGTCTCGCTCTGCAACTCGCTGCATGGTTCCTTCACTCATGACTGACACTCGTGGTTCCTGCGTTCGGATCGGGTCCGAGGGGCCACGGTACGCGGTGAAGAAGCTGTGTGGTCTCGTTTCGGTTACGTCGCACAAGGGCGTGGAGGTGTGAACGAGGAGCGCTAGTCCGACAGCGCGTCCGCCAGTTGCGCGGCCAGTTTCTGGGCCCTGTCCTGCATTTCCTCGCTGTCCGGGACCGTGCCGACGGTCGCCGGCTGCTCCTCGTACTCGATGGTCACGATCACGTTGGACGTGCGGAACGCCACAGTCACCGTGCGCTGCTGAGCCGTCGAACCGGAGCTGGCGAGCTCGTCGTCGAGGAACGCCTCGTCGCCGACGTCGTCCAGCACACGGGGCTGGAGTTCGGCGGAGGCCGCGCCGTCGGTGGACGCGGACGCGGAAGGGGAGGTGGAGGACGAAACGGACGGGGACGCGGAGTTCGAGGCCGAGGACGACGGTGAGCCGCTCGGGCTGCCGCCGGGGCCGGTGGACGGGCCGGTCGACGGGTCGGTGGTCGCGGAGCCCTCCGCGCCCTCGGTGTCGCCGTCCGAACTCGTCGGCTCGGGAAGGTCCGCCGCCTCCTGCCGCGTCGCGAAGAGCTGCTCCGCCTCGCTGTCGTCGCTGACCGCGGTGTCGTAGGACACCACACGCTCGAAGTCGACGGTGAGGTGGTCGGTGGCGTCGGCCGACTCCACCTTCCAACGGCAGCCGACCTTGCGGTCGGTGTCGTAGGTGAGCGTCGGCGTGCCCTCGTACGCCTTCTCCTGCTGGTCGGCGTCCGTGACCTCCTGGATGCCGGGCAGGAGCGAGTCGAGCGTGTCCTCGCCGACCACGCCGCACGGTTCGGGCAGCACGCGGTACCGGCCGGGTTCGGCCGGCGCCGCCGCCGTGCCGGAGTCGCCGGGGTTGGAGTCGTCGGCCGTGCCGCCGCTGTCGGAGCTGCCGGTGCAGCCTGCCAGCAGCGCCGCGAGGAGCGCGGCGACGCCGGATACGTAGGCCTTCCGCTGCACGGTCAGGCTCCTCTCGACGGTGACTGGATGGTCGGTCCGCTGCCGGTCTCTCAGTGTCCCCGCTGGTTAATCGCTTGCCGCGCGGGGGCGCCCACTGGAGACAATGTGTATCGCACGCACTGCCGTGGACGCCGGTCCGTTGTCCCTTTTCATCGACCTTGGCGCCGGTTTTGCGATTTCATGCTTGTGTTTTGTTTCCGGGGGATTGAGGACGATATGTCGTACGTGGAGATGCCGGGCGCGAAGGTTCCCATCCGTATGTGGGCCGACCCGGCGACGATCGAGGGCTCCGCACTGCA
This sequence comes from Streptomyces sp. UW30, assembly GCF_008042075.1. Lineage (GTDB taxonomy): Bacteria > Actinomycetota > Actinomycetes > Streptomycetales > Streptomycetaceae > Streptomyces. The sequence continues at coordinate 344,602 of NZ_RDBN01000021.1, forward strand.
GCAGCTCCAGAACGTCGCGACCCTGCCGTGGATCAAGGGCCTCGCCGTGATGCCGGACGTGCATTACGGGAAGGGGGCGACGGTCGGGTCCGTCATCGCCATGCACGGGGCCGTGTGTCCGGCGGCGGTCGGGGTGGACATCGGCTGCGGGATGTCGGCGGTCAAGACGTCCCTGACGGCCAACGACCTGCCGGGGGATCTGTCCCGGCTGCGGTCGAAGATCGAGCAGGCGATTCCGGTGGGGCGGGGGATGCATGACAGTCCCGTGGATCCGGGGCGGCTGCACGGCTTCGGTACGGCTGGGTGGGACGACTTCTGGGGGCGGTTCGACGGGGTCGCGGAGGCGGTGAAGTTCCGGGAGGAGCGGGCGACCAAGCAGATGGGGACGCTCGGATCCGGCAACCACTTTGTCGAGGTCTGCACGGATACGACCGGTTCTGTATGGCTGATGCTGCACTCCGGTTCCCGGAACATCGGCAAGGAACTGGCCGAGTTCCACATCGGCGTGGCCCAGAAGCTCCCGCACAACCAGGGCCTGGTCGACCGTGACCTCGCCGTCTTCGTGGCGGACACGCCGCAGATGGCGGCGTACCGCAACGACCTGTTCTGGGCGCAGGAGTACGCCAAGTACAACCGCACGATCATGATGGCGCTCCTGAAGGACGTGATCCGCAAGGAGTTCAAGAAGGCCAAGCCGACCTTCGAGTCCGAGATCAGCGCGCACCACAATTACGTGGCCGAGGAGCGCTACGACGGCATGGACCTGCTCGTCACCCGGAAGGGCGCGATCCGGGCGGGCTCCGGCGAGTACGGGATCATCCCCGGCTCCATGGGGACGGGTTCGTACATCGTGAAGGGCCTCGGCAACGAGAAGGCCTTCAACTCGGCGTCGCACGGCGCGGGTCGGCGCATGAGCCGGAACGCGGCGAAGCGGCGGTACACGACCAAGGACCTGGAGGAGCAGACGCGGGGCGTGGAGTGCCGTAAGGACTCCGGTGTCGTGGACGAGATCCCGGGCGCGTACAAGCCGATCGAGCAGGTCATCGATCAGCAGCGGGACCTCGTGGAGGTCGTGGCGAAGCTGAAGCAGGTCGTGTGCGTCAAGGGCTGACGCGGGTCGCCTACTTCGGCGCGTGTGTCACCGCGTAGATCATCACGAACGCCACGATGTGGATGCCGAACAGGAAGTAGCCGAGCCACCACCACATCTGGCGTTCGTTGTGGGGGTCCTTGGGACCTGCTTCAGCTTCGCCACGACCTCCACGAGGTCCCTGTGCACCTTCGTGTTGGACGCCTGGGCGCGGGGGCGGACGACGAGGAGGTCGATGTTGACGTGGCTGGGGCGGGTGACCGCCCAGGTGATGGTGTCGGCCACGTCGTCGGCCGTCAGGGGATCCGCCACGCCGGCGTAGACCTTGGCGGCCTTGGCCTCGTCGCCGCCGAAGCGGGTCAGGGCGAACTCGTCCGTCCTGACCATGCCGGGCGCGACCTCGATGACGCGGACCGGGCGGCCGACGATCTCCAGTCGCAGGGTCTCGGCGAGGACATGGGCGCCGTGCTTGGCGGCGACATAACCCCCGCCGCCCTCGTAGGTGCCGTGGCCGGCCGTCGAGGAGACGACCACCACCGTGCCGTCGCCGCTCGCCTCCAGTTGGGGGAGCAGGGCCTGGGTGAGGTTCAGGGTGCCGATGACGTTCGTCTCGTACATCGTGCGCCAGTCGGCGGGGTCGCCGGTCGCGACCGGGTCGGCGCCGAGTGCGCCGCCCGCGTTGTTGACCAGGACGCCGATCGTCTTGAAGGCCGTCGCGAACTCGTCCACTGCCGTGCGGTCCGTGACGTCCAGCTGGTACGCCGCCGCCGAGTGGCCGGCCGCGTTGATCTCCTCGGCGAGCGCCTCGATGCGGTCCTTGCGGCGGGCGGTCAGGACGACCCGGTAGCCGGCCGCGGCGAGCTGCCGTGCCGTGGCGGCGCCGATTCCGCTGCTCGCACCGGTGACGACGGCGATGCGGGAGGCGGCGGACGGTGCGGCGGTGGCCATGGCTGCTCCTCGTGCGGTTCGAGTCGAGAGACTGTCCGGCCAGGATAGGCGGGCGGTGCGGTGGGACAATGAGATGGGTGATCCCCAGGCCAGGAGGTGGATCATGGGACAGGCACGTGAGGTCATGGATCGGCTCACCGCGGCGATCACCACGGCGGACTCCACGACCATCGCCGAGCTCTACGCGAAGGACGCGGTCGCCGTCACCCCGGACGGCGGGGAGCTCCACGGGCGGGACGACATCGCCGAGTACTGGCGTCAGATGACGCAGGCGGTCCCGGACGGCACCTACGAGTCGGTGCATTCGTACGAGATCGGCGACACCGCCATCGACGAGGGCGTCTTCAGTGGCCGCAACACCGGGCCGATCCAGTTGCCCACGGGGGAGATGCTGCCCCCGACGCAGAAGGAGATCAGGATCCGCGGGGTCGATTTCGCCACGGTCGGCGCCGACGGGCGGATCGTCGACTACCGGCTCTACTTCGACGAGATGGAGTTCCTGGGGCAGCTGGGGCTGCTGCCCGACGAGCCGACCTGAGCCCGGCCGCAGCCGCCGGTCGGTGTCAGTTCCCTCGCGGCGCGTACATGATCACCGCCATGCCCGCGAGGCAGATCAGCGCGCCCGTGACGTCCCAGCGGTCCGGGCGGTAACCGTCGGCGACCATGCCCCAGGCCAGTGAACCGGCGACGAAGACGCCGCCGTACGCGGCGAGGATCCGGCCGAAGTTCGCGTCGGGCTGGAGTGTGGCGATGAAGCCGTACGCGCCGAGCGCCATGACGCCGGCGCCGATCCACAGCCAGCCGCGGTGTTCGCGTACGCCCTGCCAGACCAGCCACGCGCCGCCGATCTCGAAGAGGGCGGCGACGAGGAAGAGGGCGACGGAGCGCAGGACCAGCATGGTGATCAGCCTTGCATGCCGCCGTCGAGGGCCATCGGGCACCTGAGTCCCAGTGTCACCTGTGTCCCAGTGTCACCTGTGTCACCTGTGTCACCTGTGTCCCGGTGTCACCTGTTGGACGGCGCCTGCCGGGCGCCGTGCGTGGGATACATCGCTACGACCACATGGAGTGAGGAGTGGCGATATGCGGCGGATGCGGGTTGCTGCGGTGTGCGGTGCGGCCGTGGCGACGGCGGTCGGCGGGGCGGTTCCGGGCGCATGGGCGGTGGGCCGTCCCCAGGCGGATCTCGCCTATCACGGCTCCGCCGACATGGTCGCGGGCCAGGTCGACGTGCGGTTCACACCGCACAATCACGGGCCGGGCGCGGTGCCGGACTCCATGGTGCGGATCGGCTGGTCGCAGCCGCTGGCGGACGGGCAGACGCTGCCCGTGGGGTGTGCGCGGGAGGGGGAGCGGGCGGTGCTGTGCCGGACCGGGGCGCTGGGCGCGGACGCCGTGGGCGAGCGGATCGGTCTGCGGGTACGGCTGCAGGGCGCGCCGTCGGAGGTGCTGCTGGAGTTCGAGACGGTGGCGAGCGACGGGGCGGTGGACCAGGACCGGGTGGACGAGCGGCAGCGGGTGCTGGTGCTGGACACCGGGGACACGTACTACTTCTGACGCCCGCCCGGCACCGCCCGGCGCTATGCGTCGGGGCCGTCGGCGTCGTAGCGCTCGCGGGCCCGGTGGACCTCGTCGAAGTGAGTCTCCGCCCAGTCCTTCACGGCCGTCAGCAGCAGGGCCAGGTTCTGGCCCAGCACGGTCAGCTCGTAGTCGACGCGGACCGGGACGGACGGGGTGACGGTGCGGGTGAGGAGGCCGTCGCGTTCGAGTGAGCGCAGCGTCTGGGTCAGCATCTTGGGGCTGACGCCCGCGATCTTGCGTCCGAGGTCGCTGTAGCGCATGGGGCCGGCGGCGAGGGCGGCGACGACCAGGCTGACCCACTTGTCGCTGATGCGGTCCAGGAGCTGGTTGGTGGGGCAGCTCTTGAGGAACGCGTCGTATTCGAAACGGGCCTGTTCGCGTCGCTGGGCCGCCGTCGTGGTCGCCATGGCTCACCTCTGAGGTAGGTACGCACTCCCAGGTAACTACTTACCCAGAGATAGTAACTCTTCCTAGGGTTGTTCGCAGTGGTCGGGAGAGCGTCCCGCCCACATGCTGACGAACCGAGGAGAGTCCCTGTGCGTGCTGTAGTGGTGAATTCGTTCGGCGGGCCGGAGGCCGTGGAGGTCGTGGAGACCGACGTGCCGGAGCCCGGTGCGCGACAGGTACGGATCAAGGTCTCGGCGGCCGCGCTGAACCCCGTGGACGCGGGTGTGCGGTCCGGTGGCTTCGGGGGTGCGGGGCAGCGGATCGGGTTCGGCTGGGACGTCGCCGGGACGGTGGACGCGGTGGCCCCGGGGGGACCGTGGAGTGTGGGCGACCAGGTGGTGGCCCTCCACTACGGGCCGGTCAAGCCGCTGGGCACCCATGCGGAGTACGTCGTCGTGGACGCGGACGCCGTCGCGGTGGCGCCGGCGACGGTGGACGCCGTGCACGCGGCGACGCTGCCGCTGAACGCGCTGACCGCCGCGCAGGCGCTGGACCGGCTGGAGCTGGAACCGGGGCAGTCGCTGCTGGTGACGGGGGCGGCGGGTGCGGTCGGCGGGTACGCGGTGCGGCTGGCCGCGCACCGGGGGATAGCGGTCAGCGCGCTGGCGCGGGAGACGGACGAGGAGTTCGTACGGTCACTCGGGGCGGTCGGGTTCACGGCGGGCGATATCGAGGCGGGGAGCTTCGACGCGGTGCTGGACGCGGCGTTTCTGGGGGAGCCGGCGCTGGAGTGGGTGCGGGACGGGGGTGCCTACATGGGCGTCATTCCGCATGCTGAGCCGGGGTCGGTGCGGGGGGTGCGGACCGGGGCGGTCGAGGTGAGTGCCGATGGGGCGCGGTTGGCGGAGCTGGTGCGGTTGGTGGAGGACGGGGTGTTGACGACTCGGGTGGCGCAGACGTTCTCGCTCGACGACGCGGCGAAGGCGCATGCGCGGCTTGCTGAGGGCGGAGTTCGGGGGCGTTTGGTGCTGGTGCCGTGAGGGTCGGTGGGGGTGGGTTCGCCCGCCCGCGCCGGCGGGGTGCCGCTGCGCCCACCCGTGCCGTCCCAGCGGCACGACTGCCCGCGGCTGGGCAGGCGGCGGGCGGGCCTGGCCGCAGCCAGGTGGATGCGTCTGGGTCTGGCTACGTCGGTTCCACTCCCTGTGCGTAAGTCGTCGGCGGCACCCCCACCGTTGTCGTGAAGTCGCGGACCAGGTGGGCCTGGTCGGCGTAGCCGAGGTCGGCGGCGAGGGCGGCCCAGTCGACGTCGCTGCGGGTGCCGGCGAGTTCCAGGGCCTCGTGGATGCGGTAGCGCAGGATGCACCACTTGGGGCTGACGCCGACGTAGGTCGAGAAGAGCCGCTGGAGCGCCCGTACCGACAGGCCCTGTTCCTCGGCGAAGTCGCCGACGCGGCGGACCGTCCGGTCGGCGCGGATGTGCCGGACGAGGCTCATGGCCTGGTCGGCCTGGGGGTCCGGGGTGCAGGGGAGGGCCAGGAGGAAGGTGTTCAGGGCGGCCACGCGGGCCCGGTCGTCGGCCGGGGTGACGATCGTGCCGGTGGTGTCGGCCGTGGCCTGCGGGAACACCTCATGGGCGGGCAGCGCGCGGCCCGTCCAGCGGGACACCGGGGCCTCGGGGGCGTACGGGCGGAATCCGCCGGGCCGGAACTTCACCCCGCAGACCCGGCCCCGTCCGGTCAGCTTGCGGGTGTACAGGCCCAGCGCGACGCCGGTGACCTCGGCGTACGGCGGGCCCTCGTCCTCGTCCCACTGGAAGGTGAGATTGACGGCCGGGTGCGGGACGACGTGGGAGGCGTAGGGCAGGGGCAGGTCCCAGTCGATGAGCCAGTACCACTCGACGTACCGGCGCAGCGGCTCGGCGGGCTCGTGCCGGCGGAACCGTACGCGGTTCAGCAGCCCGGACGGGTCGACGATCCCGCGGGTGTCGTGGCGGGGTGCCTCCATGGCCGGATCGTACGTCGGGATTTCGCCGAGCAGGGCGTCGCGTTTCTTCAAGAAGGAGCGGGGTCGGATTTCCTACGGTCGACGCATGGATACGAACGGTGTGAAGACGTACGACATCGGTGAGCTGCTGGCGATGGCGCGCGAGCGGGCGGTTCCGGTGGTGCGCGGCATTCCCGACGAGACGCTCGCCGCGCCCACGCCCTGCGCGGAGTACGACGTGAAGGCCCTGGTCAATCACCTCTTCCAGGTGATCGTGCAGTTCCAGCGGCTGGCCGCGAAGGAGGCGTCGGACTTCGGCGACACCCCCGACCGGGTCGCCGACGGCCCCGAGTGGCGCGAGCGGCTCGCCGACGAGGCGGACCGGCTGGTGGCGGCCTGGTCCGCGCCCGGTGCCGAGGACGGGACGACCGGCGCGATGGACATGCCCGCGCGGCTGGTCGGCTCGATGGCGCTGCTCGATCTGACCGTGCATGTGTGGGACCTGGCGCAGGCCACGGGCCAGGACTACCCGGGTGCCGACGAGGCGGTCGTGGCGGAGCTGGCCGGCGCGGTGGACACGCTGGCGCCGACGGCCAGGAAGATGGGGGTGTTCGGGGAGCCGGTGGCGGAGCCCGAGGGCGCGTCCCGGTTCGAGCGGCTGCTCGCCCGGACCGGCCGGGATCCGCACTGGTGGTAGTCATGGCGGGCCGGGAATAGTCCCTGGCAGGTCACCGTTCTCCGGGTATAGTTGAACCGTCAACAATCTGGAGGATGAGCGACCATGCAGTTCGGGATCTTCAGCGTCGGCGACGTGACGCCGGACCCCACCACGGGCCGTACGCCGACCGAGCGCGACCGCATCAAGGCCATGGTCGCCATCGCGCTGAAGGCCGAGGAGGTGGGTCTTGACGTCTTCGCCACGGGTGAGCACCACAACCCGCCCTTCGTGCCCTCGTCGCCGACGACGATGCTCGGCTACATCGCGGCGCAGACGGAGCGGCTGATCCTCTCCACCTCCACCACCCTCATCACCACCAACGACCCGGTGAAGATCGCCGAGGACTTCGCGATGCTCCAGCACCTGGCCGACGGCCGGGTGGACCTGATGATGGGCCGCGGCAACACCGGCCCGGTCTACCCCTGGTTCGGCCAGGACATCCGCCAGGGCATCAACCTCGCCATCGAGAACTACGCCCTGCTGCACCGGCTGTGGCGCGAGGACGTCGTGAACTGGGAGGGCAAGTTCCGTACGCCGCTGCAGGGCTTCACGTCCACGCCGCGGCCGCTGGACGGGGTCGCGCCCTTCGTCTGGCACGGCTCGATCCGCTCCCCGGAGATCGCCGAGCAGGCGGCGTACTACGGCGACGGCTTCTTCCACAACAACATCTTCTGGCCGGCCGACCACACCAAGCGGATGATCGACCTGTACCGGTCCCGGTACGCCCACTACGGCCACGGCACGCCCGAGCAGGCCATCGTGGGGCTCGGCGGTCAGGTCTTCATGCGGAAGAACTCCCAGGACGCGATCCGTGAGTTCCGGCCCTACTTCGACGTCGCCCCGGTCTACGGGCACGGCCCGTCGCTGGAGGAGTTCACCCAGCAGACCCCGCTGACGGTCGGCTCCCCGCAGCAGGTGATCGAGAAGACGCTGGGCTTCCGCGAGTACGCCGGTGACTACCAGCGCCAGCTGTTCCTGATGGACCACGCCGGGCTGCCGCTGAAGACCGTCCTGGAGCAGATCGACATGCTCGGCGAGGAGGTCGTACCGGTGCTGCGCAAGGAGTTCGCCGCCCGGCGCCCGGCCGAGGTGCCGGACGCGCCCACGCACGCCTCCCTGCTGGCCGGGAAGGAGTCGCAGGAGGTGACCGTCGCATGAAGCTCGTCGTCGTGTCCGCGGGGTTGAGCGTCCCGTCCTCCACGCGGCTGCTGGGAGACCGGCTGGCCGCGGCGGTGGTGGGGCGCAGTGCCGACCCGGTGGACGTCGAGGTCGTCGAGCTGCGCGACCTCGCCGTGGAGATCGCGCACAACTTCACCAACGGCTTCCCCGGCCGGCGGCTGGCCGCCGCGATCGACGCGGTGACCTCGGCGGACGGGCTGATCGTGGTCACGCCGGTGTTCTCGGCGTCGTACAGCGGGCTGTTCAAGTCGTTCTTCGACGTGATCGAGAAGGACGCCCTGGCGGGCATCCCGGTGCTGATCGCCGCGACCGGCGGTACGGCCCGGCACTCGCTGGTCCTGGAGCACGCGCTGCGTCCGCTCTTCGCCCACCTGCGGGCCGTGGTCGTCCCGACCGGCGTGTACGGCGCCTCGGAGGACTGGGGTGCGGAGGGCTTGGACAGGCGCGTCGAGCAGGCGGCGGGGGAGCTGGTCATGCTGATGGCCGGACGGCCCGCCCAGAAAAGGGCCGAGCCCGAGGTGGTGCCGTTCGCCGAGCAGCTGGCGGCCCTATCCAGCCTGTCCGGCGATTGAGGACGAGGCGGTTCAGGCCGAAAGCGGGGTCTGGGGGCGCAGCCCCCAGAGGCGGCCGTGTGAGGGTGTGAGCCCAGTAAGAAGGGCAACTGCGGCGCAGCCCACCCGGCCGAACCGCCGGAGGCCTTGGCAGACTGAACCCGTGTCCCAGACTGTTCTCCTCGCCGAAGACGACCGCGCCATCCGCCACGCGCTGGAGCGCGCGCTGACCCTGGAGGGCTATCAGGTCACCGCGGTCGCCGACGGCGTCGAGGCGCTGGCGCAGGCCCACCGCACGCCGCCGGACGTGCTCGTCCTGGACGTGATGATGCCCGGCATCGACGGACTCCAGGTCTGCCGGGTGCTGCGCGCCGAGGGCGACCGCACCCCGATCCTGATGCTGACGGCGCTCGTGGAGACCCAGGACCGCATCGCGGGCCTGGACGCGGGCGCCGACGACTACGTGGTGAAGCCCTTCGACGTGGAAGAGGTCTTCGCCCGGCTGCGCGCCCTGCTGCGCCGCACCAGCGAGACGAACGGCGCCGCCCCCGTCGACGTACCGAAGCAGGCCCCCGAGACCACCGGCCGGCTGATCGAGGCGGCCGGGCTGCGGATGGACCCGCAGGCGCGGCGGGCCTGGCGGGGCGGGCGGGAGCTGGAGCTCACGCGAACCGAGTTCGAGCTGCTCGAGCTGTTGGTGCGCAACGCCGGCATCGTCCTCGACCACTCCACCATCTACGACCGGATCTGGGGCTACGACTTCGGTCCCGGCTCCAAGAACCTCGCCGTCTACGTCGGCTATCTGCGCCGCAAGCTCGACGAGCCCGGCGCGCCGCAGCTGATCCACACGGTGCGCGGGGTGGGTTACGTGCTGCGGGAGGACTGAGTGGGCGGCCCCGCGCGCCGTCGGCTCGCCCGGCTGCTGACCGGGCGGCGGCGGACCGGGCTGGTCTCGCTGCGCTCCACCTTCGCCGTGTCCTTCGCGGCCGTGACCGCCGTGGTCACCGTCTTGGTCGGGCTGCTGTCGTACACCGCCGCCGCCCGGCTGGTGCGGGTGGACCAGGAGTCCGTGTTCGATGAGGTCGTGCAGGACCTGCGCGGCGAGGTGCGCCAGCGGCCGATGCGGCCGGAGGACTTCTCCTCCTCGGCGCCGGGCCACGATCTCGTACGGCCCGCCCGTACCGATGTGCAGGTGCTGGGCCCCGACGGTGCCGTGGTCGACCCGGGGCGGCCGGGGCTGCCCGTCACGGGCGCCGACCGGCGGATCGCGGCCGACGGGACGGCCGGGCGGATGGTCCAGCACCGGGACGTCGACGTCGGCAGCGACGTCTACCGCGTCGCCACCGTCGCGCTCGGCGGTGGGCGGGGCGCGGTGCAGATCGCGCAGGAGTTCAGCGACACGGAGGACCTGCTGCGGGCGCTCCAGCAGCGGACGCTGCTGCTGATGGCGGCCGTGGTGACACTCGCGGGGCTCTTCGGCTGGTGGCTGGCCCGGCGCATCACGCGCCGCCTGGTCGTCCTCACCGACGCGGCCGAGGACGTCGCCCGCACCCGGCAGCTCGGCATCCAGGTACCCGTCACGGGCTACGACGAGGTCGGCCGCCTCGGCCGGGCCTTCGACCGCATGCTGGGGCGGCTGGCCCAGTCGGAGGAGGACCAGCGGCGCCTCGTGCAGGATGCGGGCCACGAGCTGCGTACGCCGCTCACCTCCCTGCGTACGAACATCTCCCTGCTGCGCCGGATCGACGAGCTGCCGCCCGAAACGCGCGGCGAGCTGGTGGCCGACCTGGGCCAGGAGGCGCGCGAACTGACCGACCTGGTCAACGAGTTGGTCGATCTGGCGGCCGGGCAGTCCGACACGGAGCCGGCCCAGCGGGTGGACCTCGCCGACATCGCCGAGGACGTCGCGGTCGTCGCACGGCGGCGGACCGGGCGCCGGATCCTCGTGCGCGCGAGCGGGGAGACGGCGACGCAGGGACGGCCCGGGATGCTCCAGCGGGCGGTGACCAACCTGGTCGACAACGCGGCGAAGTTCGACCGCGACGGCACCGCGCCGATCGAGATCAACATCGCCGGCCCCGCCCGCCCGGGCACGGTCCGCGTAGAGGTCCTCGACCGGGGGCCCGGCATCGCCGAGGACGACCTGATCCGCGTCTTCGACCGCTTCTACCGCGCCGCCGCCGCGCGTTCCCTGCCCGGGTCCGGGCTGGGCCTGTCGATCGTGCGGGAGGTGGCACTCGCCCACGGCGGAGCACCGTTCGCGCTCCGCCGGGAGGGCGGCGGCACGTCGATCGGGTTCACGGTGGGGGGCTCGGGCTGAGGGGC
>NZ_RDBN01000021.1:355463-409421 GCF_008042075.1 Streptomyces sp. UW30
GATCCACGACCGGCCGTCCGAGTCCGTGAGCAAGGTGTCGGTGCCCCGCCGGTAGCGGCCGGTCCGCTCGCCGGGTTCGAGCAGGGCGGGCGGGCTCAGGTAGACCCAGGCGGCGTCGGCGTGGGCCCGGCAGGTCCTCAGCTGGGCGATTCGACGATGGCGTTGGAGGTGGCCACGGGTTCGACGGCCACGGCTTCGGCGACGGCGGTTTCGACGATGGCGTTGGAGGTGGCCACGGGTTTGACGGCCACGGAGGCGGCGACCACGGAGGCGGCGGTCACGGCGTCGGTGACGGCGGTTTCGGTGACGGCAGTTTCAGCCACGCCGGTTTCGACGACGGCGGTTTCGACGATGCCGCGCATGACGATCGCCGTGCTCGGCGCCACCGGCATGGTCGGCAGCCGGGTGATCGCCGAGGCGGCCGCGCGGGGACACCGGGTGCTCGCCCTGTCCCGGAAACCCGGGGATGCCGAAAAGCCCCGGGACGGCGACCCGAACGTGACCCCGCTCGCGGTCGACGCGAGCGACCCGGACGCCGTACGCGAGGCACTCTCCACCTCCGCCCCGACGGGCGCCCCGGACGCCGTCGTCCTGTCCGTGCGGACCTTCCCGCCCGACAGCGAGTTCCTGGTCGACGCCACCCGCACGCTGCTGGACGCCGCCGCCCGTCTCGGCACGCGGGTGCTGGTGGTCGGCGGTGCCGGCGCCCTGCGCAGCCCCGAGGACCCCGACCTGCCGGTGGCCGACAACCGGGCGTATGTGCCCGCCGAGTACCGGGCGGTGGCGCTCGCCGGAATCGCCCAGCTGAGGACCTGCCGGGCCCACGCCGACGCCGCCTGGGTCTACCTGAGCCCGCCCGCCCTGCTCGAACCCGGCGAGCGGACCGGCCGCTACCGGCGGGGCACCGACACCTTGCTCACGGACTCGGACGGCCGGTCGTGGATCAGCGCGGAGGACCTGGCGGTGGCGCTGGTCGACGAAGTCGAGACCCCCGGCACGGAGCGCCACATCACGGTCGTCCACCGGACATCGACGTGACCGTGGATGTGGCAGCCGTCGGATGTCGGGCCCGTGGTCAGGGGGCGGACGGCACTCGGGTACCCGTCTGCCGCAACGCCCGCCCGAGCGAGCCTCATCCGTCCCTGGTCGCGGCCAGGATCAGCGCCTGCAACTGCGCGGCGGTCCGGTCGAGGGGCTCGGTGCTGCGTTTGGCACGGCACATCGCCACAGTCCCCTCGACGGCCGCGACGACGAGGGTCGCCAGCTGCGCCGCCTGCTCGGGCTCGGCGCCGTGCTCGCGCAGCGATCCGGCGAGCAGTCCCTCCCACTCGTCGAAGACCTCGGCGGCTGCCAGCAGGGCGGCGGGCGTCTCGTCGGAGGGCGGTTCCTCGATGGATACGGCGAGCACGGGACAGCCGGCCCGGAAGTCCGTGTCGACGACGATCTTGCGCCACAGTCCGAGGAACGCGCGCAACCCGGCGACCGGCCCGGCATCGAGTTCCTTGCGCAGGCTCCGGGCGACCCAGGTGCCGGTGTGGCGCACGGCCTCGGTCGCCAACTGCTGCTTGCCGTCCGGGAAGTAGTGATACGTCGAGCCGAGTGGCGCGCCCGCGTGCTTGGCCATCTCGCGGATGCTCGTCGCGTTCAGACCGCGCCGGCTGATCATGTCGGCCGCGCCGGCCACGATCCGCTCCCGGGCCGTCGGGCTGGGCTTGCTCACGTACGCGGTCCCTTCTGACCCACTGGCTATAACGACCGTCATAGTCTAGCGTGGCCGCCGTCTATAACGACTGTCATAGACCGTTGCCGTCCGCGCACGGGACGAAGAAGGAAGAGGTGTGCCCATGCCGATGATCCGGCTCACGGCTCCGGCCGGTGCCCTGACCGACCAGGGCCTGGAAAGCGTCCAGCGCGACCTGGCCGCCGTACTGCTGCGCTGGGAGGGAGCGCCCGACACGGCGTTCTTCCGCGCCCAGGCATGGAGCTACCTCGTCGAACTGCCACCCGGTGCCCAGATCACCGCCGAGGACGACAGGCCGCGCTTCCTGGTGGAGGTCACCGTGCCGCAGGGTGCCCTCTCCGAGCGCCGCAGGGCGGGCCTGGTCGAGGAGGTGACGAAGACCGTTCTGTCGGCCGCCGGCCTTGCCGCCGAGGAGGCCCTGCGGGTGTGGGTGCTGGTGCATGAACAGCCCGACGGCACCTGGGGCGCGGGCGGCTCCGTCATCCGCCACGCCGACCTGGTCGCCCTGGCGAAGGGGCAGCGGACTGATGCGTGAACTCACCTACGTGGCCCGGCGCACCGTCGAGTGGCGCGAGGCACCGGACCCGAAGCTCGACTCCGACGCCGAGGCGATCGTCGCGCCGGTCGCCGCGACCCCGTGCGACGTGGACTCGGCGATCCTGGCGGGACACGGCTTCGTCGACCCGCCGTTCGCCCTGGGCCACGAATGCGTGGCAAGGGTCGTGGACGTCGGCGACACGGTCACCACAGTCGCCCCCGGCGACCTGGTCGTCGTCCCCTGGTCCATCAACTGCGGCACCTGCGACCGCTGCCGCGCCGGACTGACCGCGCACTGCGCCACCGTGCCCTACATGGCGATGTACGGCGCCCCGATCGGCGGCACCTGGGGCGGACTCTTCTCCGACCTGGTCCGGGTCCCCTACGCCGACGCCATGCTCGTCCCCCTGCCCGCCGGTCTCGACCCGGTCGCCATGGCCTCGGCCAGCGACAACTGGTCCCTGGCCTGGCGTCTGGTCGCCCCACACCTCGAGTCCCGCCCCGGCGCCCGGGTCCTGGTCGTCGCCCGGGGCAGCATCGGCCTGTACGTCTGCGACATCGCCCGCGCGCTGGGCGCCTCGGACGTCCTCTACGTCGACCCCGACCCCGACCACCGCACGATCGCGCGCGGGTACGGCGCCGACACGACCGAGTCTCTCGACCCGCTGCCCCAGGGCTTCGACATCGCCGTGGAGGCCACCGGCCGCGTCGACCAACTCGCCCTGACCGTCAAGTGCCTGACCCCGGAGGGCATCTGCGAGAGCGCCGGCAACCACTTCCGCCCCGGCGAACTCCCCCTCCTCGACATGTACCTCACCGGCATCACCCTGCGCATCGCCCGCGACAACGTCCGAGCCCACATCCCCTCCGCCCTGACCCTGGCCGCGTCCGGCAAGGTCGCCCCGGAGAAGGTGGTCTCCCACGTCATCGACTGGGAGGACCTGCCGACTGCACTCCCGGAGAAGCACCTGAAGCCGGTGTTCGTACGGTCCGAGGTCTGACCGCACGCGCTCCCGGCCGCTCAGGGAATCAGAAAGCCGACCAGCAGGGCGAGGGGCAGAAAGATCAAGGGCGCCGACATCAGCCAGCCCATGCGCGAGGACGTTCGCGAGCCGATGAGGACGCAGAACGGCCCCATGAGGAGCAGGTAGAAGAAGAACACCGCGAAGACGATGAAACCCGCACCCGACCCCAAAGCGTCCTCCCCGGCTCCGGTACGGCTCTCGTCTCCGCACCCCGCAATTTGAACACGTTCAAATGCGGCCTGTCCAGGACGCCGGCGCAACACGAAGGGCGGGGTTCGAGAAACCCCGCCCGCCACGTTCACCCCTTGACCGCAGAGCTGGCCACTCCCTGCACGAACCACCTCTGGAAGAACGCGAAGACGATCAGGACGGGCAGGACGAGGAGGACGCCGAAGGCGAGGATCTGGCCCCAGTCCGGGGGCTGTTGGCCCTGGAAGACGCTCATCTCCAGGGGGAGGGGGCGCACGGAGGGGTCGGAGACCATCAGGACCGGCCACAGGAAGGAGCCCCACTGGGTGAGGAAGGTGAGGATCGCGACCGAGGCGAACGCCGGCTTGGACATCGGGACGATGATCGCGAAGAAGGTGCGCCAGGGGCCCGCGCCGTCCAGCCGGGCAGCCTCCTCGATGCTCGGCGGGATCGAGCGGAAGAACGTGTGGAACTGGTATATCGAGAAGGCGTTGGCGATGAACGGGACCGCCTGGATGTAGAGGGTGTTGCGCTGGTCGTTGAACATGTAGAAGAGCGGCACAGCCACCGACTCGAACGGCACCAGCATCAGGAGCAGGACAAGGGTGAAGACGGCTTCCCGGCCGCGCCACTTCAGCCGTGACATGCCGTACGCAGCCATCGAGTTGACGAACAGGCCGCCGGTCACCACGACGAACGCGACGAGCAGCGAGATGCCCATGAAGCGCCAGAAGTAGCCGGTGCTGTCGGAGTTGAGGGCGTCCAGGACATGCGCGTAGTTGTCGAAGGACAGGTGGTCGGGGAGGAAGCCGGTCAGGCCGTTCAGTACCTCGTCGGAGGGCTTGAGGCTGCCCAGGAGCAGATACAGGACGGGCAGCACGAAGATGAACGCCAGGACGCTGAGGACTGCGTAGTCGGCGGCGCGGCGCAGGGGGGCGCGGGTCGTGGCCATGGTCGGTGTCAGTCCTCGTTGTCGGGCCGGACGACGCGGCGCTGGATGAGGGTCAGGGCGACGACGATCAGGAAGAAGACGACGGTGATCGCGGACGCCTGGCCGATGTTGTTCTGGTCGAAGGCGGTGGTGACGGCCTGGTACATGACCGTGCGGGTGGCGTCCTCGTCGAGGCCGCCGCCGTGGATGAGGACGTAGACCTGGTCGAAGACCCGGAAGGACAGCACCGAGGTGAGCAGCGCGACGAAGACGAGGGTGCCGCGGATGCCGGGCAGGGTGACGTGGCGGAACTGCTGCCAACGCGTGGCCCGGTCGAGCTCGGCGGCCTCGTAGAGCTCGCCGGGTATCTGCTGGAGGCCGGCCAGCAGGATGACCATCTGGAAGCCCACCCCCTGCCACACCGACAGCACGATGATCGAGGCCATCGCGGTGGCGCCGTCGCCGAGCCAGTCGAAGGCCCCCCAGTTGCCGAAACTCACCGCGTGCAGCGCGGAGTTGAGCAGACCCTGGTCGCTGCGGGCCAGGATGAGCCGCCAGATCACGGCGACGAGCGTCATCGGGAAGACGACCGGCATGAAGAAGAGCGAGCGGAACAGGCCGATGGCCTTCAGCTTGCGGTTGAGCAGGATGGCCAGGGCCAGCGCCAGGCCCGTCTGGAGCGGCACGACGACCACGGCGAAGGTCAGGTTGTTGAGCAGCGCCCGCAGGAACGGGCCGGACAGGTCCGGGTCGGTGAACAGCCGCCGGTACTGCTCCAGGCCGAAGAAGGTCGGTGCGAGCGGGGAGCCGAGGCGCACGTTGTAGAAGGAGAGGACGACGGCGTAACCGAACGGAATGCCGACGAAGGCGATGAGCCCGGCGACGGCGGGCACCGACATCAGCAGTCCGTGCAGCCGGTCGCGGTTCCTGGGCCGGCGGCGCGTCGGCCGAGCGGTCTTCTCGGCGGTCATGGACGGGGTCCGCTCCCGGTCAGGGGCCGCGGTGTGCGCGGGTTCCACGATGTTCACGGGGGAGTCCTGTTCCCGGCGCGGCGGGCAGCGTCTGCGCGTGCCCGCCGCGGCCGACACGGTCCTACGGGATCTTGTAACCGGCGTTGTCGGAGAAGTCCTGGTCGATGGCGCGGGCGGCCTTCGCCAGGGCGCTCTTCGGGTCGCCGCCGCCGTAGATCGAGTTCAGGGCCTCGCCGAACTTGGCGGTGACCGTGGGGTATCCGGCGGTGACCGGGCGGGTCACGGCGACGCACGACTTGGTGATGTCGCTGTCGCCGCACGGCTTGGCGAGCTGGTCGGCGTAGAGCTGCAGCGGGCCGCCCTGCTGGTACAGGGGGCTCGCGGCGAGCGCGGACTTCGTCGCCGGGGGTGCGCCGTTCGCCGTCGTCATCGCGGTGACGTTGGTGTCGTCGAGGAGGTAGTCGAGGAACGCGCCGGCGGCCTTGCCGTTCTCGGAGCCCGCGCCGATGCCCCAGGCCCATGAACCCTGGCCGGTCTTGGGCCCGTTGCCGAAGTCGGGCAGCGGCAGCACCACGAGGTCCTTGCCGAGGGCCTTGCTGTAGGCGGGGTACATCCAGTGGCCGACCCAGCTCAGTGCGACGCGGCCCTTGGCGAAGGCGTTGCCGTCGGTGTTGGGGTCGACGTACGTCTTCCAGGACTGGACGGTCTTCATCGCCTTCACCACGGCCGGGGAGTCGAGGGCGCCCTCGGCCTTGCCGTCCTTCAGCAGGGCGCCGCCGGCCGACCAGACGACCGGGGAGAAGCCGTAGGTGCCCCACTCGGTGGCGAGGCCGTTGTTCTCCTGGAGGTCGAGCGTCCTGCCGTCGGAGTCCTTGGCCCCCAGCGCCTTGAGCGCGGCAGTGAACCGCTCCGCCGTCCAGTCGTCGGACAGGCCCGTCGGGTACTTCACGCCGGCCGCGTCCAGCAGCTTCCTGTTGCCGTAGATGCCGAGGCCCGAGTCGTACATGCCCAGGCCGTAGTGCTTGCCGTTGATCTCGCCCTGCGCCTTGCCGGCGGCGGTGGCGTTGGCCAGCGTCTTCGACGAGACGTATCCGTCGATCGCGGCGAGCTTCTTGTTGTAGACGAAACTCGCCATGGTCGGGCCGTCGAACTCCATCACGTCCGGCAGCTGGGAGGCGTCGGTGGCGGTGATGGTCTTGGTGTAGTCGTTGCCCGGTATGAGCTTCAGCTCGACCTTGATCTTGTCCTGGGAGGAGTTGAAGGACTTCACCGCGTTCTGCAGCGCGGTGTCCTCGCTCTTCTGTCCCTGGTGGGCCCAGACCTTGATCGTGCCCTTGCCGCTGCCCGCCGCGGCGGAGGTGTCGCCGCCGCTGCCGCCGCCACAGGCGGCCAGGGCCGCGAGGGGCAGGACGAGGGCCAGTCCGGTACAGGCCGTGCGGCGGTGCCTTCTCTTGGTCGAGCTCATGGTTGATGCCTCCGTGCGGTGCGAGGGTTCGTGGTGCGCTGGGGCTTTCCGGCGTGGGGAGTGGAGCCGTGGGGCCTGGACGGCCGTAGAGGAGCTACTGGGGTCCGCGCGGGCGTGGCGGGGCGGTCGTCTCGCGCAGGACGAGACGGATGGGCATCTGCACGTGCCCGGATCGCTCGGTGCCCGGCTCGTCGAGCTGCCGCAGCAGCAGCCGGGCGGCCTCGGCGCCCTGCCCTGCGACCGGCTGGGCGACGGTGGTCAGCCCGATCACGTCGGCGAGTTCGTGATCGTCGAAGCCGACCACGGATACGTCGTCCGGCACCTTCAGCCGGTGCCGCCGCAGGGCACGCAGCGCGCCCATCGCCATCTCGTCGGACTGGGCGAACACGGCCGTCGGAGGCCGGGAGGCGGCGAGCAGTGCGGTCATGGCCCGCTCGCCGCCCTCGACCGTGTAGTCGCCGTCCGCCTCCAGGGCCGGGTCGTGCTCTATCCCGGCGTCGGCCAGCACGTCCAGGTACGCCTGGCGGCGCGCGACGGGTGTGGTCCAGTGCTGCGGCCCGCTGGACCCGCTGATCATGCCGATCCGGCGGTGGCCGAGGTTCACCAGATGCCGTACGGCGCTCTCCGCGCCGGCCCGGTCGTCGATGCCGACCACGGTGAAGCCTGGCCGGGCGCCGCCGACCGTACTGGCCAGGGGCACGCCGAGCGAACGCAGCGCGGCCGACTCCTCCTCGTCGGGGATGAGCAGCGACAGCACGGCGTCCACCCGCTTGCGGACCGGCATGTTGGTGAAGAAGCGCTTGCGTGTCTCCGGCGAGCCCAGGTTGTACAGCAGGACGTCGTACCCGGCGGCGCTGAACACGTGCTCGGCGGCGTCCAGCACGGTGCCGAAGAACCAGCGGCCCACGTACGGGACCACGACCCCGATGGTGAAGGTGCGCCCGCTGGCCAGGCTGGACGCCGAGCGGGATGCCGTATAGCCGAGCTGTGCGGCGACGGCCGTGATCTGAGCGCGCACCTCGTCGGAGACGCCCGCCCGGCCGCGCAGGGCGCGGGACACGGTGGACGCCGAGACTCCTGCGGCGCGCGCGACATCGGTGATGCTGACGGTCACAGCGTTCTTCTCCCGTCGGTTTCACGTCGGTGTGAGCTGGAGGTGACGTGACCGTAAACCCGGCTTCGTTGTTGCGCAAGCGTTTGCGTTCGGTTTTACTTGGGCCGATTCTTAAGCGAGACCTTCGAGGTCAATGGTCAGCGCACGCGTTTGAGCGCTGCGAGCCGACAGGAACTGCGCATGCGATACGCCCCGCCCGGCCTCTGCGTGAACGACTTCGCCCTGCTCCGCGATGACGACGGCACCTACACGGTGCTGCACCTGCAGGGCCCGTGGACGGCTGAGTTCGACCACCTGAGGATGGAGACCTCGTACGGCAGGGCCACCTCCACCGACCTGGTCCGCTGGAAGCCGGAAGGCACTGCCTTCGGAAACGGCCTGCCCGGTCGCTTCGACCAGCAGGCCGTGTGGACCATGCACCCCATACGCCACGACGCCGGAACGGCGATGTTCTACACGGGAGTGAGCGCACTGACGGCAGGCGGCTGGCCGCTCCAGTCCGTCGGACTGGCCTATTCCGACCGCACCGACGGCACCGGCTGGCGCCGGCACGGCACCGGGCCCGTCGTCGAGGCGGACGCCCGCTGGTACCGCACGGGCGAACGCATGGGCTGGCGGGACCCGTTCGTCGTGCGCGACGACGAGTCGGACGGCTGGGTCATGGTCGTCTGCGCCGCCGACGCCTCCCTGCCCGTCGAGGACAGCGGCTGTGTCGCCTGGGCGACTTCGGACGATCTGGAGCACTGGACCGTGCACCCGCCGCTCATCTCACCGGGCGACGTGGACGAGTTGGAGTGCCCGGTCCTGGAACGCCTCGACGACGGCAGCTGGCTGCTGATCGGATCGATCGGTGCGACACGTGGCTTCGAGGCATGGACCGCGCCGAGGCTGAGGGGGCCGTGGACCCGCCGTGGTCCGCTGGGCCCGACCGGCTCCTACGCCCCGCGCGTCATCGCCGCTCCCGACGGCTCCCGTGTCGTCCTGCACACCACCCCGCGCCGCGTCGATCTCACTGACTCCGGTGAACGCTGCCGCGGCATGCTCGCCCAGCCCAAGTCCCTTGTCGTGCCGGAGGATTCGGCGCCCCGTCTGCAATGGTGGCCCGGCCTGAACGCCTGGCTCGGTGAGGAGACGCAGGAGCCGGTCCTGCACGCGGTCGGCGACATCGGCGTCTGCGGGCGCGTCGAGATCACCCTGCGAACCGGGGACGACGGCCCCGCCCTCGTCGTCGGCTGCGACGGCAAGAACCTCTGGATCACCGGCCCCGCCGGCGTACCGCTGGGCGAGACCGTCCTGACCGAGCCGGCATCCACCTTGCGGATTCTCACCGTCGGCGAGTACGTCGAGGTCTACGCCGACGGCGTCTTCGTCCTGACCACCCTGTGCTACTCGGGCCACCTCGCCCGCTGGACGGCGGTGACGGAAGGACGCACCCGCACCATCCCCGTCCGCCCCGTCCGCCTACCGGATCCCGACCGCGACGACGCCTCCGCCGTATGGCCCGGACCGGCGAGGCCGCAGTGAAAGTCCCCACGACGACGACGGCACCCGACGGCATCCCCAGATGACAAGGGCGGAGCCCGAAAGCCCTGTCCGCACACCATGAAATGGCGTCAGTCAGATGACTCCCAGGAATGGGCCGGCGCATGATCAGCTCAACGCGCCGCCACTGACGAGCAACTGCTGTCCGCTGATCCAACGGGCCAGCTCGCCGGTGAAGAACTCGACCGCGTCCGCGACGTCATCGACCGTTCCCATGCGTGAGCCGAGGGGGCTGGCGTTCTGCACGAGCCGGCGGAGCGGGTCGTCGGCGTTGCTTTCGGTGAAGTAGCCTGCGCCGTCTGTCGCGGTCGGAATGACTGCGTTGACGGTGACCTCTCGTTCGCCGATTTCCTGGGTTTCGGCGTCCCGCAGCTTTCGTGCGGGTCCGGGACCGAATACTGGTCGCCTCGCCGGTGATCGGAGTGCTGTCGCCGTGCATGTACAGGGTCGTGAAGAAGCGGTCCGGAACCCGGGCCGCTCTCTCAGGCGCCTGCGCCGCCGTCGACCGGGACGATCGCGCCGGTCACGTACGAGGCGCGGTCGCTGAGCAGCCACGCGGCCACCTCGGCGACCTCGCGGGGCTGGGCCATGCGGCCGAGCGGGGTCGCCGCGTTGTTGGCCTCGACGATGCCCGGGGTCGCCGCCTCCCACTCGTCGATCATCTCGGTGGCGGTGCCGCCGGGGGTGATGCCGTTGACCCGGATGCCCTCACGGCCCCAGGTCACGGCGGCGGTCTCGGTGATGCTGTTGAGCGCGCGCTTCATGGCGGCGTAGGCGGGCAGGACGGGGTTCGCGCGGCGGCTGCCGATGCTGGAGGTGTTGACGATCGCCCCGCCGCCGGTGCGGCGCATGAGTGCGGCCTCGGCGGTCATGGCGGTCCAGTGCGAGCGGAAGTTGACGCCGAACTGCGCGTCGATGTCCTCGTCGCTGGTGGTGTCGAGCGGCCCGGGCTGCTGGATCACCGCGCCGTTGTTGAAGGCGCCGTCGAGGCGTCCGTGCAGTTCCTCGACGCGGTCGACCGCTGCCCGGATGCTCGCGGGGTCGGCGAGGTCCAGGGTGACGGCGTCGGCGACGCCGCCCTCGGCGCGGATCTCCTTCACGATGCGCTCGAGGGCGTCGGTGCCGCGGGCGGCGAGCACGACGGCGGCGCCCTCGGCAGCGAAGAGCCGGGCGGCGGCCGCGCCGATGCCGCGGCTGGCGCCGGTGATGAACAGGACCTTGCCGGTGAGCAGGCCGATGGGTGCGCTGTCGGTGGTGTGCGTGTGGTTCGTCATGACACCCAGCGTCCGACCGGCCCCGGGCCGGATACAGGCACAGGCTGTACCAGGATCCGTCGCCGCGCCGCGCGCACACTGGGCGTATGGACAAGCAGGAACTCGGGGCGTTCCTCCGCAGCCGCCGCGAGCGGCTCCGCCCGCAGGACGTCGGCCTCCCCTCCGGACCGCGCCGCCGCACACCAGGTCTTCGCCGCGAGGAAGTGGCGGTCCTCGCGCACATCTCCACCGAGTACTACATCCGCCTCGAACAGGGCAGGGCCCCACGCCCCTCGGGCGACGTCCTGGCCGCGATCACGGGCGCGCTGCGGCTCACAGACATCGAGTCCGACCACCTCCACGTCCTCGCCGGCACCGCGCCGAACCGTACCGGACTGCACCGGCGCGACGTCCGCCCCAGCATCCTCGCGCTCCTGGAGAGGCTGCCGCAGACGGCCGGCTTCGTGATGTCCGCCGCGTTCGAGGTCCTCGCCTGGAACGACCTCGCCGCCGCGCTCATGGAGGACTTCGCCCCGCTCGCCCCCAAGGACCGCAACCTCGCACGCCGGGCCTTCCCCGGGCCGCAGCGTGCCGATACGACGCTCTACGGGATCTCCGACGCCGCCGAGTTCCGGCTGAGCGTCGTGATGCAGCTCCACGCCACCCTCGCCCGCTACCCCACCGATCCCGCAGTGACCGGCCTCGTCGACGAACTCCACGACGCCAGCCCCGACTTCGCCCGGCTCTGGGAACGGCACGATGTACAGGCCGCCCCGATGCTCACGAAGACCTTCCACCACCCGGCCGTCGGCGAGGTCACCGTCGACTGCGACACGCTCACCCTCACCGACCGCGACCCAGTACCTCGTGCTCTTCACCGCGCCGCCGGGATCGTCCGGCGCCGATGCGCTGGCACTTCTGAACGTACTTGGCGCCGAGACCAGTGACTACCTGCGGTAGCGCCGCAGCCGGCCACGGCGGAACACCTGCGCCGGCAGGGGCGACTCGCCGTCGTCGGGGAGATGTCGGGCCAGCTGGAATCCTCCGCCCGCCAGTACGAACTCCTCGCCTTGGACGAGCGCTTGAGCCCTCGTGACCGTGCCAGGGCGCGACTCTGGGTGGGTACGGCGCTGAGCAAAGAGGGCAACAACGAGTACGCATCCTTCTGTCGTATGAGGCGACCCGGAAGGATGGGCTGTCCGTCCTCGATCAGGCGGCACAGATGGCCCGCCAGTAGGGACTGAGCCACGAGCTGCGCAGTATCGAGGGCATCCGAAACGACCAGCAGGGATGAGCCGGGGAGTGCCAGTGCCGGAGCACGAGCAGCGCCAGATCACCGACGAGCAGTTCCACGACGCGACGCTGATCTGGAACTACCACCAGATGGGCCACGAGCAGCGGCCCTGCTCGGCGGCGATCGGCTTGGGCAGCCACGACCTCGGCGTCGCCACCACGGCCGTAGACCTCTTCCGCACCGGCCTCTTCCCGGTTGTGGTCTTCAGCGGCGGCAACAGCCCCACCACCCGGGCCCGCTTCCCGCGCGGCGAGGCCGTCCACTACCGCGAGCACGCCCTCGGCCTGGGTGTACCGGAAGAGGCGATCCTGGTCGAGCCGAAGGCGGCCAACACCGGCCAGAACATCACCTTCTCCCGCGAGCTGCTGGCCGAGGCCGGCATCGCGGTCGAGTCGCTGCTGCTGATCTCCAAGCCGTACATGGAGCGCCGCTCGTACGCGACCTGCCGCAAGCTGTGGCCCGAGGTGGACGTCGTGTGTGCCTCCGAGCCGCTGGAGTTGGACGATTACATCAAGTCCATCGGCGACGAGAAGCTCGTCGTGGACATGCTGGTGGGCGATCTGCAACGGGTGATCGAGTATCCGAAGCTCGGCTTCGCCGTCGAGCAGGAAGTGCCAGCGGATGTGTATGACGCTTACGAGCGACTTGTGCGGGCCGGGTTCGACAGCCGTCTCGTCACTGGCTGACGGGGACTCAGTCTCGAAGGTTTTTGACCATGACCGCGTACACCGGTGAGTCGGCGAACGGCTGCTGCTCGCCGACTCTGGCATATCCCCATGTCTCGTAGAGCGCCTTGACCTTGGGGTGTGTGACGTCGACCAGTAGCACGGCGAGGTCTTCCGTACGTTCCTTGAGTAACGCCTCGTGCAGGCGGTCGGCGATTCCCTGCTTGCGCCAGCTTGGGCGCACCATCACCTCGGAGACCGCGTAGGTGGAGGAGTAGCCGTTGTTCGGCTCGTACGTGGTGGAGCGCCACCATTCCCGGCCCGGTGCGAGTGGGGCGCCGTAGGCGAAGCCGACCGGTTCGTCTTCGTCGTACGCCACCACGCAGGAGAAGCCGTCCATGCCGGTCCAGTGGTCGACGAACCAGGGGAATCGCTGGTGGAAGGGGTCGTCCATCTGGTCGGCGTAGGCGTCGGCGTGTACGTCGATGAGTATCTGCTGGAAGCCTTCGGGGAGGTTTCCGTGCTGGAGGTGACGCAGGTCGGTCACGCTCGGCTCCATTCGGTTCGCATACGGTCTGCCCAGTCTCGTGCGTAGGAGGCGGAGGGGGCCATGACGAACAGGCCCCGGTGGTAGTCGCCCATGAGCGTGCGCATACGGCCGGGCAGTGGGGCGCCATCCATGATCGTGAAGACTTCGGTGGCTGAGGCCGTGGCCTGTTCGGCCTCTCTCTGGTGGAGCTGTGCGAGGGCGAGTTGGGCGGTCGCAAGGGCCCTGTTGCGCCGGAAGGTGGTCGGGATCCTGGCCAGAGCGCGGTGTGCCATGGCTTCGGCGTGACCGTCTCCCGCGACCGGCAGGTCGTCTGGCTCGGGAACCCGAAGGGCCCACAGTGGCCGCTACCCTCCTGAGACGGCCGCCACCGACGCGAGGAACGCCAGGGTGGACGACGAACCGCTGACGGACTGGGCGGAACGCCGTGACGCGAGGGTTGGCCGCCTGCGAGCCGTGCCCGGCGACGGGCCCAGGGCATCGCATCTGAATCCGGATGTGCTCCGCGCCATTGAGCGCTGGAACGGGCACACCTGGGAGCTGTCGGGTTCGCCGCCAGCCTGGCCGAGGCCAAAGCCATCCCGTACCCGGAGGCCAGCGAGGCGGCGTCTCCAGGGCCGGTGCCGGGGGCGCCGCCCTGCATGTCCTTCGCCGAGGCGGTGGTTGCGCGGGATCAATGCTTACTTGCCCTCATTGCCTCCTGGCCGCCGCTCCCGGCACACATGACAAAGGGCGGGACCCGAAAGCCCCGCCCGCACCAAACGAAACCCCAGCTCAGGGCCAGACAAGGCAATAAGGCTGATGCCCCGCCTCATGCAACCGATGGCTGAAGTCCTGCCACTCATGCAGCAGTTGGTACACATTGAACGCGTCCCGGGGTCCACCCCGATCCGGCACCGTCGACCAGATGAACGCGGCCGCGCCGACCGCTTCTTCTCCTATGCCCCGCAGCGGGTCGACGACCGTCATCGGCAGCTTGACGACCGCGTAGTCGGGGTGCAGGACGACAAGCTCCAGCGGGGGCACCTTGTGCAGGGGCACGCCCTCGATGCCGGTCAGCACCATCGCGGCCATGGTCTCCGGCTTGATCTTGGTGAACATGCCGTTCATGCCGAGCTCGTCGCCGCCCAGTTCCTCGGGACGCATCGAGATGGGGACGCGGGCCGCGGTGGCGCCGTCCGGCGCGCCGAAGTACTTGTACGTCACCCCCACCCGACCACCATTCCTGCWCCCCGCCCGCAGGCGGTCGACCCGGCTGTCGATCCGCCGGTCGATCGGCTCGTGCTCGCTCGGTACACCCGTTGCATCTGGCATACCTGGTACAACGTGTCCCTGGCGTGCTTCGTTCGAATCCTCCGCGTCGCGCCGGTGCTTTCCCCCTCGGGCACGTCGAGGACCCAGGTCATCAGTCCCCTCGCCCACTCCGCCACCGCGATGCATATCTCCACCCGACTGCTTTTCTAGGACGCGCAGGCCCCGCCGCGCAACCCGATCATCGTGTCAGTGACCTCCCCCACGGCCGCCCGCCGAAACGTGCGCTGAAACACCTGTCCGCGGGATCTTTTCAGTCCCCGACCACCACGCCCCGCATGAGCTGTGTGTATCACGTCCAGTCTCGCAGATTCACGGAGAGGTGACGGTTTCGGCGGGCCAGGGGCGGGGGAGGACCGGGTGACCGGTTCCCCGGGCGGTAGCGCCCCGCTGTCGTCGTCGCCCTCTGGCCTACCCTGAGGAGGTCACTGGCAACCGGAGTCCGAGATCATCGGAGTAGGTCAGAGAAGGTCGGAGTAGTCGCAGGCCATGAGCGAAGCGCCCTCTTCAGGAACGCCCTATCCATACGATGCGCCTGCCTCGCAGGCTCTGTTCGACCGTGCGGCCGCCGTCACGCCGGGCGGCGTGAACTCCCCGGTGCGCGCCTTCCGCGCCGTGGGCGGTACGCCCCGGTTCATGGTGTCCGGCACCGGTCCGTACCTGACCGACGCCGACGGGCGTGAGTACGTCGACCTCGTCTGCTCCTGGGGACCCATGATCCTCGGGCACTCCCAGCCGGACGTGATCGCGGCCGTCCAGGACGCGGTGTCCCGCGGTACGTCCTTCGGTACGCCCGGTGAGGGCGAGGTCGCGCTCGCCGAGGAGATGACCGACCGGATCGCCCCGCTGGAGCAGGTGCGGCTCGTCTCCAGCGGCACCGAGGCCACCATGTCCGCCATCCGGCTCGCCCGCGGGTTCACCCGGCGGACCAAGGTGATCAAGTTCGCCGGCTGCTACCACGGGCACGTCGACTCGCTGCTCGCCGCCGCCGGGTCGGGCGTCGCCACCTTCGCCCTTCCCGACACGCCCGGCGTCACCGGCGCCCAGGCCGGCGACACCATCGTCCTGCCGTACAACGACCTGGAGTCCGTGCACGAGGCCTTCCACCGCCACCCCGGTGAGATCGCCTGCGTCATCACGGAGGCCTCGCCCGGCAACATGGGCGTCGTCCCGCCGCTGCCCGGCTTCAACCAGGGCCTGAAGGACGCCTGCCACAAGAACGGCGCCCTGTTCATCTCCGACGAGGTCATGACCGGCTTCAGGACCAGCCGCGCCGGCTGGTACGGCGTCGACGGGGTCGAGCCCGACCTCATGACGTTCGGCAAGGTGATGGGAGGCGGCTTCCCGGCCGCGGCCTTCGGCGGTCGCGCCGATGTGATGGCCCACCTCGCGCCGGCCGGCCCCGTGTACCAGGCGGGCACCCTGTCCGGGAACCCGATCGCCACCGCCGCGGGACTCGCCCAGCTGCGGCTCCTCGACCAGGCCGCCTACGACAAGGTCGACGCGGTGTCGCAGACCGTCCAGACCCTCGTCACCGAGGCTCTCACCAAGGAAGGCGTCGCGCACCGGCTGCAGAACGCCTCCAACATGTTCTCGGTCTTCTTCACCGACCGTGAGGTCCGCAACTACGAGGACGCCAAGCGGCAGGAATCCTTCCGCTTCACCGCCTTCTTCCACTCGATGCTGGCGCAGGGCGTCTATCTGCCGCCCTCGTCCTTCGAGTCCTGGTTCGTGTCCACGGCACACGACGAGCAGGCGGTCCAGCGCATCGCCGACGCCCTCCCGGCGGCGGCCCGAGCGGCGGCGGAGGCCACGGCGGCATGACCGACAACCCCATGACCGAGACCACCATGAACGACGGCGCCCCGACCGACGACGGCGACATCACCGTCGTCCACGTCCTGCGGCACGGCGAGGTGGCCAACCCGGACGGGATCCTCTACGGCCGTCTCGCGGGCTACCACCTGTCCGAGCTCGGCCGGCAGATGGCCGACCGGGTCGCCGAGCACCTCGCCCCCCGCGACGTCACGTACGTCTGCGCCTCCCCGCTGGAGCGGGCGCAGGAGACCGCGACGCCGATCGCCAAGGCGCACGGGCTGGACCTCGCGACCGACGGCCGACTCATCGAGGCCGGCAACGTCTTCCAGGGCAAGACCTTCGGCGTCGGCGACGGCGCCCTGAAGAAGCCGGCGAACTGGAAGCATCTCGTCAACCCGTTCAGGCCGTCCTGGGGCGAGCCGTACGTCGACCAGGTCATCCGCATGATGGGCGCGCTGGACGCCGCCAAGGACGCCGCGCGCGGGCACGAGGCCGTGCTGGTCAGCCATCAGCTGCCGATCTGGATCGTGCGCAGCTACGTCGAGCGGCGGCGGCTGTGGCACGACCCGCGCAAGCGGCAGTGCACGCTGGCGTCCCTGACGACCTTCACGTACCAGGGCGACAAGATCGTGTCCGTCGGCTACACCGAGCCCGCCATCGATCTCGTGCCCGCCCACCTCCGCGCCGGCGCCAAGCCGGTGAAGGGGAAGGACAAGGCCTTCGGCGCCTAAGACACGTTTGTGACATTTGTTGCGAATCCTCCGTGATCGGGAGGAACCTCCTCGTTCGTCGTGCCCTCTGACTGGGTGACCACCAGAGCAAGCACGACGGACGGGGCAGCAATGCGCAACTTCAGCCGAAGGGGAGCCATCGGACTCGGTGCCGGAGCGGCCGCCGGCCTCGGACTCGCGGGGTGCGGGACCCTCACCGCATCAGATGGCTCGAACGGGTCTGGAGGTTCCGCGGACGGCGCAGGAAACAAGCCCGGCACCCAGACCAACCGCGCCCGCCCCATAGGCGACGGCTCCACCTCCTACACCGGCAAGCAGCCGGGCCAGCCCGGCAAGCCGCAGCCGTTGGAGCCCGGCCAGGAGCCGCCGCAGTTCGTGATCTTCTCCTGGGACGGCGCCGGCGAGGTCGGCAACGGCCTCTTCCCGCGCTTCCTGGAGCTCGCCAAGGAGCACGAGGCGCACATGACCTTCTTCCTCTCGGGGCTGTATGTGCTGCCCGAGAGCAAGAAGCGGCTCTACGACCCGCCGAACAACCCGCGCGGCGCCTCCGACATCGGCTACCTCACCGACGACCACATCAAGGCGACCCTGAAGGGCGTGCGTCAGGCCTGGCTCGACGGCCATGAGATAGGCACCCACTTCAACGGCCACTTCTGCGGCGGCACCGGGACCGTCGGCAACTGGACCCCGAAGCAGTGGCGCAGCGAGATCGACCAGGCCAAGTCCTTCGTCAAGGAGTGGCGGACGAACTCCGGCTGGACCGATCTGCCGTCCCTGCCCTTCGACTACGACAAGGAGCTCGTCGGCGGCCGCACGCCCTGCCTCCTCGGCCAGGACAACCTGCTGCCCACCGCCCGCGAGCTCGGCTGGCGCTACGACGCCTCCTCGCCCGGCGGCCGTCAGGTGTGGCCGACGAAGAAGCAGGGGCTGTGGGATCTGCCGTTGCAGCAGATACCTTTCCCCGGACGTTCGTTCGAGGTCCTGTCCATGGACTACAACATGCTCGCCAACCAGTCGGTCAACTCCACGAACGCACCCAGCCACAACTACCCGGGCTGGCGTGAGCAGTCGGCGCAGGCGTACATCCAGGGATTCAAGCGGGCATATGAGACAAACCGCGCACCCTTCTTCATAGGCAACCACTTCGAGCAGTGGAACGGCGGCATCTACATGGACGCCGTCGAGGAGGCCCTCAAGCACATCGCACGGGAGAAGGAGAAGGGCGGCGACGTCCGGCTCGTCTCCTTCCGGCAGTTCGTGGACTGGATGGACGTACAGAAGCCGGACGTTCTGGACAAGCTGCGCACTCTGGAGGTCGGGCAGGCGCCGGCCGGCGGCTGGAACGCCTTCATGAAGGGCGGCTCCACGGGCTCCTCCACGAACTCCGCGGACAACACCCAAAACGCCGCCTGAAATGCGCGTTTACGCCCGGGAGGGGGGTGCGCAAGATCCCCGGAACGGGCATGCGAAACTTTTCACATGAGTGCCCGTCGCGCCCGTAGCCGTACAGCCCTGCTCGCCGTCACCAGCGCCGCAGTCGCCGCGCTGACCCTTTCCGCGTGCGGTTCGGGCGGTACGTCCGGTGGCGGCGGCGACACCAACTTCGTCACCGGCAGCAACGGCATCGACACCGCCGCGCACGGCAAGCGCGCCACGGCGCCCGAGCTGTCCGGCCAGACCATCGACGGCAAGCAGCTCAGCACCGCCGACTACAAGGGCAAGGTCCTCGTCATCAACGTATGGGGATCCTGGTGCCCACCCTGCCGGGCGGAGGCGAAGAACTTCCAGACCGTCTACGAGGACGTCAAGGGCCAGGGCGTCGAGTTCGTCGGCATCAACACCCGGGACACCAGCACCACCCCGGCGAAGGCCTTCGAGAAGGAGTTCGGGGTCAGCTACCCGAGCCTGTACGACCCCACGGGCAAGCAGATGCTCCGCTTCGACAAGGGCACGCTGAACCCGCAGGCGATCCCCTCCACGCTCGTCATCGACCGGCAGGGCAGGATCGCGGCCCGCGCGCTGATGCCCCTCGGCGAGGACACCCTGCGCAGCATGATCAAGCCCGTCCTCGCGGAGAAGTGACGTGAGCGCACTGACCACGCTCGCCGAGGGCGCGGGCTACAACGGCACCGTGATGCACGGCGCCCTGCTGCTCGCGCTCCCGATCGCCGTGCTCGGCGGCCTCGTCTCCTTCTTCTCCCCGTGCGTCCTGCCGCTCGTCCCGGGCTATCTCTCCTACGTCACCGGAGTCAGCGGCACCGACCTGGCCGAGACCCGGCGCTGGCGGATGGTCGCCGGTGCCTCCCTCTTCGTGCTCGGCTTCACCGTCGTGTTCGTCTCCGGCGGGGCGCTGTTCGGCTACTGGGGCTCGACCCTCCAGGAGAACCGGGACGTCCTGACCAAGATCCTCGGCGTCCTCATGATCCTGATGGGCGTCTTCTTCATGGGCATGATGCCCTGGCTGACCCAGCGGGAGTTCCGCTTCCACACCAGGCCCGCCACCGGACTCGCCGGCGCCCCCCTCCTCGGTGCCTTCTTCGGCATCGGCTGGACGCCGTGCATCGGCCCGACCCTGTCCTCCGTGCAGACCCTCGCCATCAACGAGGCCAGCGCCGGACGCGGCGCCATACTGACCGTCGCCTACTGCCTCGGTCTGGGCATTCCGTTCGTCGTCACTGCCGTAGCCTTCCGCAAGGCGCTCGGCGCCTTCGCCTGGATCAAGCGCCACTATGTCTGGGTCATGCGGATCGGCGGCACCATGATGATCGTGACCGGTGTGCTGCTGCTGACCGGTGCCTGGGACCGCATCGTGCAGGAGATGCAGGTCTGGTCCAACGGCTTCACTGTGGGGATCTGATCGATGAGCAACACGACCGACAAGGCCGCCCCGGCCGCCCCCGAGGGCCAGGACGACCTGGGCGCCGCCGGCTCCCAGCTCTCCACCGCCCCCACCGAGGACGCACCCAACCTGCCCTCCCTGGGCGTCATCGGCTGGGCCCGCTGGTTCTGGCGGCAGCTCACCTCGATGCGGGTCGCGCTGCTGCTGCTCCTGCTGCTGTCGCTCGGTGCGATCCCCGGCTCGCTCATCCCGCAGAGCGGCATCGACGACACGAAGGTCGCCGAGTTCCGCCAGGCGCACGAGACACTCGCCCCGATCTACGACAAGCTCGGCCTCTTCAACGTCTACAGCTCGGTGTGGTTCTCCGCGATCTACATCCTGCTGTTCGTCTCCCTCATCGGCTGCATCGTCCCGCGCACCTGGCAGTTCGTCGGCCAGCTGCGCGGCCGTCCGCCGGGCGCCCCGAGGCGCTTGACCCGGCTGCCCGCCTACACCACCTGGCGCACCGAGGCCGAGCCCGAGCAGATCCGCGAGGCCGCGCTCGCCCTGCTGAAGAAGCGCCGCTTCCGCGCCCATCTCACGGGTGACGCCGTCGCCGCCGAGAAGGGCTATCTGCGCGAGGTCGGCAACCTCGCCTTCCACATCGCGCTGATCGTGATGCTGATCGCCTTCGCCTGGGGCCAGCTGTTCAAGTCCGAGGGCAACAAGCTGGTCGTCGAGGGCGACGGGTTCTCCAACACGCTCACCCAGTACGACGACTTCAAGTCCGGCAGCCTCTTCTCCCAGGACGACCTGGACCCGTTCAGCTTCACCCTGAAGAACTTCAAGGGCACCTACGAGGCGACCGGCCCCAACCGCGGCACCCCGCGCACCTACCAGGCCGACATCACCTACAGCGTGGGCGCCGAGGGCAAGGACGAGAAGACCACCGTCAAGGTCAACGAGCCGCTGGAGATCGGCGACTCGAAGGTCTACCTCGTCAGCCACGGCTACGCCCCCGTCATCACGGTCCGCGACGGCAGGGGCAAGGTCGTCTTCCACGACGCCGTGCCCCTCCTCCCGCTGGACGGCAACGTCACCTCCACCGGTGCGGTCAAGGTCATGGACGACTACCGCGACGCCAAGGGCAAGTGGGACCAGCTGGGCTTCCAGGCCTTCTTCCTGCCCAGCTATGTCAAGGGCAACGAACTCTCCTCACAGTTCCCCGCGCTGCTGAACCCGGTCCTGAACCTGGAGGCCTACCACGGCGACCTCGGCGTCAACGCGGGGCTGCCACAGAGCGTGTACCAGCTCAACAAGAAGAACCTGAAGGGCTTCAAGGACTCCAAGGGCGCGCAGCTCCGGGAGAACCTGAACCCGGGCGAGACCATGAAGCTCCCGAACGGCGCCGGCTCGATCACCTTCGAGAAGGGCATCAAGGAGTGGGCCGGCTTCCAGGTCGCCCGCCAGCCCGCCAGTGGGTGGGCGCTCGCGGGCTCCCTCGCCGCGATCTTCGGCCTCGCCGCCTCCCTCTTCATCCAGCGCCGCCGCGTCTGGGTGCGGGCCACCGCCGGCACCGACGGCATCACGGTCGTCGAGATGGCCGGCCTCGGTCGCAGCGAGTCCGCCAAGGTGCCCGAGGAACTCGGCGACCTCGCCGGGATCCTGTACGAGCAGGCGCCGGGGGCTCCCGACCCCGACGACGACCCCGCAGATTCCGAAGCTTCCCCCGACCCCCAAGTCGTACCCGCTGAAGGGGCTGAGAAGTGACTCTCGCCGCCGCAACCGATCTGGCCGCCGCCACCAACGAGAACCTCGCCAGTATCAGCAACACGCTGATCTACTCGTCGATGGCCGTCTACACCCTGGCCTTCTTCGCCTACATCGCCGAATGGCTCCTCGGCAGCCGCAGCAAGGTCGGCCGCACGGCCGCCGCGCTCACCCCGGCGAAGGCCGCCAAGGCCGCCGCGCCCGCCGTCACCGTGAAGAAGGGCGGCTCCACCGCCGTACTGGAGCGGCCGAAGGTCGTCGTGCGGGCCACGGCCGGGCAGCGGGACGTGCCGGACGGGCCCGGCGCGCATGGCGGGGACGCTCAGGGCGACCTCTACGGGCGTATCGCCATCTCCCTCACCGTCCTCGCCTTCCTGATCGAGTTCGGCGGTGTGCTCACGCGGGCTCTGTCGGTGCAGCGGGCGCCGTGGGGCAACATGTACGAGTTCAACATCACCTTCTCCACGGTCGCCGTCGGGGTGTACCTGGCGCTGCTCGCGCTGAAGAAGAACGTGCGCTGGCTCGGGCTGTTCCTGATCACCACGGTCCTCCTCGATCTCGGCCTCGCCGTCACTGTCTTGTACACCGCCAGCGACCAGTTGGTTCCCGCCCTTCACTCGTACTGGCTGTACATCCACGTCTCCACGGCGATCTTCTGCGGCGCGGTCTTCTACGTCGGTGCCGTCTCCACGCTGCTCTACCTCTTCAAGGACAGCTACGAGAACAAGCTGGCCGGCGGCGGCACCCCCGGCCGCTTCGCCAACTCCGTCCTCGACCGGCTGCCCGCCGCGGCGTCCCTCGACAAGTTCTCCTACCGCGTCAACGCCGCCGTCTTCCCGCTGTGGACGTTCACGATCATCGCGGGCGCCATCTGGGCGGGCGACGCCTGGGGCCGGTACTGGGGCTGGGACCCCAAGGAGACCTGGTCCTTCATCACCTGGGTCGCCTACGCCTGCTACCTGCACGCCCGCGCCACGGCCGGCTGGAAGGGCCGCAAGGCCGCCTACCTGGCCCTCATCGCCTTCGGCTGCTGGCTGTTCAACTACTACGGCGTGAACATCTTCGTCTCCGGCAAGCACTCGTACGCCGGGGTGTAAGTCCCTTGCCGCGAAGGCCGGTTCCTGTGACCTGTGTCATGGGAACCGGCCTTTGTCGTGCGGACAGGTAGGGGGAGTGGATACGAATCTGCGGAAACGCATCCGCGCGGGGGATCACGGCGCATTCGCTGAGCTCTTCGACGCGTACGCACGCTCCGTCTACAACCACGCCTTCCGGCTCACCGGGGAGTGGTCGACGGCCGAGGACGTCGTCTCGCTGACCTTCCTGGAGGCCTGGCGGCTGCGCGAGCGGCTCGACGAGGAGGGCGGCTCGCCGCGCCCCTGGCTGCTGGGCATCGCCACCAACGTCACACGCAACCTCCGCCGCGCGACCCGAAGACACGTGGCCGCCGTCGCCCGCCTGCCGCGTGACGAGTCGGTACGGGACTTCGCCGACGAGGTCGCGGACCGCATCGACGACGCCGCGCAACTGGCCCTCGTACGCACCGCGCTGGCCGAGCTGAGGCGGGCCGAGCGCGAGGTGCTGGCGCTGTGCGTGTGGTCGGGCCTGGACTACCGGGCGGCCGCGGAGGCGCTCGGGGTGCCCGTCGGGACCGTACGATCACGGCTTTCTCGTGCGCGGACAAAGCTGGCGAAATATATGGAACCGCCTCACCAGGGCGGACAGATGAACGGTGACCGCGGCACCGCGGTCGGGCCCACGAAGGAGGGAAACCGATGAGCCAGCTTCCTGAACACGACCTTCCGCCGGGCCGTCACCGACTCCTCAAGGAGCATCTGATGGCCGAGATCCGGCGCGAAGAAGAACCCGCACGCCCCGGCGCCAGGTGGCTGCGCCCCGCGCTCGCCGCGGCCGCCGTCGTCACCGCGGCCGCGGTCACGTTCGTCGTCCTGCCGTCGTCCGGCTCCGGCGGCGGTGCGAGCGCTCAGCGGCCCGGCAAGACCGCCGTGTCGGTGCTGGAGGACATCGCGCTGGCGGCCGAGGACGCGGGTGGCGCGTACGGCGAGATCCGTGACGACCAGTTCGTGTACGTCGACAGCAAGGTGTCGTACGCGGGGTACGAGGAGGGGAAGAAGACGGTGATCCAGCCGCTGCACCGCTCGGAGCAGTGGACGTCCGTGGACGGCACCCGCAAGGGGCTGGTCCGGGAGGCCGGACGCGGGCAGTGGTCCACCGACCCCGACCCGGCCCCGGGCAAGCCCGGCTACGACGTCTCGACCAACTACCGCCACCTCGCCACGCTCCCCACCGACCCGGACGAGATGTACGAGTGGCTGGAGAGGGTGGGCCCCGGCAACAGCGGCCAGGAGCTTCATCAGGCCATGTTCGTGCTGGTCGGCGACCTGATCCGGGACGCGCTGGTGCCGCCGGAGCAGGCGGCGGCGCTCTTCCGTGCGGTCGCGCGGATCCCCGGCGTGAAGGTGGTCGAGAACGTCGTGGACGCGGCCGGCCGMCGCGGCGTCGCGATCACCCGGGACGACCCCGACAACCCGACCCGGGACGAGTGGATCTTCGACGCGAAGACCCATGAGTTCCTCGGCGAGCGCTCGGTGGCCACCGACGACTACTCGGACATCAAGAAGGGCCAGGTCACCGGCAACACCGCGATCCTGGACCGGGCGATCGTCGATCGCGCAGGTCAGCGCCCGTAACAGGTGCGTTTGGGCCCCGGCGGGGTCAGGCTGGTGTCATGACCGGTTCCATAGAACAGGGCATCAGCCAGACCCACGGGAACACGCACATCCTGCACTTCCTGGTGCGGTTTCCCCGGTCCATGGACGCCGTCTGGCCCTGCCTCGCGACCCCGGAAGGGCTCACGTCCTGGTGCACTCCGGTCGACACCCTCGAACCGCGCCTCGGCGGCGAGGTCGACCTGCGCGACTTCGGCAGCGGGCAGATCACCGCCTGGGACGTGGACCGGGTCGCCGAGTACACGGTGGACGGCGGCCGGATCCGGTTCCACCTGGAACGGGACGGCGAGCGGGGCGCCGCGCTCCGCTTCACCCACGAGTTCCAGGGCGAGGCGGAGACGGAGCAGCGCTGGCGGGCCCGCTTCGAGAGGCTGATCGAGGTCCTGGACGACGGCTCCGGAAAGGGCCCCTCGGCCTAACGGACGGTCGAGGCGATGACGTCCCGGAGCCGCTCCACGTACAGCCGCATGTTCTTCTGCGCGACGTCGGTGTCCGGGTAGCGGCTGGCGAGCCACAGGCCCTCGTGCAGCCGGGTCACCCAGGCGCACACCTGGTCGCCGTACGACACCCTGATCAGGCCGTACGCCTTCTGCTCGGTCCATTGTCCGGATCCGGCGATGCCCCGGGTGTCGACGTAGGAGACGATCGAGTACAGGTCGGGTGACGTGGGGCGGAAGTCCGCGCCGAGCAGGTGGAGCACCCGGGCGAGCGGCATGCGGGCCAGCGGCCGGCCGGCGTGCAGGGCGGCGCGCACCGTCCGCAGGGCGCTGGGCAGGTCGTACGCCTGCTCCACGGGGATCTCGATGGGTGCGCCGCCGACGTACCAGCCCACGGAGTCGGACCAGCGCGACTTCGCCCGGGTGTGGAACGGCACGACGGTGCGGTAGACGGACTGTCCGCCGATGTCGTGGACGATCAGGGCGGTGGCGGCCAGGATGCCGACCGAACTGCCGCCGTAGGGACGGCAGTACGCCTCGAACGCGGCGGCGGTGTCCGCGTCGGTGAGCTCCTCGCGCAGCAGCGTCTGGGCGGGCAGGCCGGCCTCGGGGTCGAGGCCGAGGTCGACGGGGAAGTTCGGCAGCCTGCCGTCGCAGCGGCGGATGAACTCCCGCCAGCGCGCGACGATCTCGTGGCCGTCGTCGATCCGGTCGGCGTCCGTCCGCTCGATCTCGCAGAAGTCGACGTAACTGCTGGCCGGCGCCGGTTCCAGGGCCTCGCCCGCGAGCTGCGCCGCGTAGAGCTCGTGGATCTCGGCGGCGATGCGGTGGATGGAGTGGGCGTCGACGTTGCTGTGGTCGAAGGCCATGTACACGCTGGTGGAGTCGTCCCGGACGACGGCCGTGTAGATGAAGTTGGGCCAGCGCAGC
Organism: Streptomyces sp. UW30; assembly: GCF_008042075.1. GTDB lineage: Bacteria > Actinomycetota > Actinomycetes > Streptomycetales > Streptomycetaceae > Streptomyces. Next base: position 381,303 of record NZ_RDBN01000021.1, read on the forward strand.
GCGTCCGCCGTGACGTCGAAGCGGTCCTGGAGGTGGCGGACGAGGGCGGCCGGGTCGGTGAAGTCGCCGACCACCGTGCGGTGCAGGGACACGGCGTCGGCGTCGAGCGTGAACCGGCGCATCTCGTCGCCGGATTCGCCGGACCAGCGGAACCCGCTGCGCAGCGTCTCGTGCCTGAGCGTCCAGCCGCGCAGGGCCACCTCCAGCGCGTCGAGGTCGGCCCGGCCCGGGAGGTCGAAGGCGGTACCGAGCCAGGTCGGTACGAACAGGCCGTCCTCGCGCACGGACCGGGCGGTCCTGATGTGCGACTCCTGGATGTACGCCGGTGGCCGTGCGTCCTCCGGCAGGCCTGACGCCGTCGCGACAGCCGCCGGACTGAACGTCCATTCGACGAGTCGTCCGGGCCGGACCTCGCAGCGCTGGATGTCAGTCATTCGCACGGGCGGCTCCATTCGCGGCGGGGGACACACCCGAAAGGGTGGTATCCCGCCCAACGAGGCAACCCTTCCTCAGAAACGGTTCGGTGATCGGCGGGGGGCTCAGTCGACGGTGATCGAGTCCAGTTGCCGACGCAGGTACACATGCGAGTCGAACGGCTCGTACGCCACCCGGCCCACCGGAGCCGGCACGGACTCCACGAGCGTGCCGGGCGTGCACTCGCCGAAGTACACGAGCGACATCAGCTCCTCGGCGGGCGCGTCCGCGGGCGGCGGCAGCACCCGGTGCCGGCCCGACCGCCACCGGTCGCCCGTCCAACGGGCCATCAGGTCGCCGATGTTGATGGTGAACGCCTCCGGGTCGAACGGAGCGTCCTCCCAGCCGCCGTCGTCGGTGTAGACCTGCAGGCCGCCCCTGCCCGCCTGTCGGTCGAGGATCGTGACCGTGCCGAAGTCGGTGTGCGGGCCGATGCGGAACTGGCCGGGCTCCGGCTCACCGAGCACCTCCCGCGCCGGATACCAGTTGATGTTGAAGCCGTACGTCGGGTGGTCCATGTGTCGGGTGAAGAAGTCGGGTTCGACGCCGAGCGCCTCGCCGAGCAGGGAGAGGAGCCGGTTCTCCAGCTCGCCCATCCGTGCGAGGTACTCCTCGCACAGTGGCCGCAGTCCGGGCACCTCGGCCGGCCAGACGTTCGGCGCGTACCACTCGGCGTTGACCGCCGGGTCGTCGAAGGGTTCGTGCGTCGCGAAGCTCAGCGACTCCTTCAGATCCGGCGGGGTCTCGGTGCCCTCCGAGTACCCGTTGGCCTCCGCGCCCGGCCCGAGCCAGCCGCGTCCGCCGACCTTCACCGCGTACGCCTGCTTGGCCTCGGCGGGGAGCGTGAAGAAGGTGCGCGCGGCCACGCGGATGCGGGAGCGCAGGGACGGGTCCACGCCGTGGCCGGTGACCAGGAGGAACCCGGCGGTCCGCAGGGCCTCGTCGACGGTGCGGGCGATGGCGGTGCGGGCCTCACCGTCAGCGCCGTCACCAAGGCCAGCGGCGTCAGCATGGGCAGCCTGTACCACCACTTCGGCAGCATCGACGGCCTCACCCTCGCACTCTCGCACCGCTGGCTGAGCCGGCTGCTGGGCGACGGGATCACGGCCCTGCAGGGCGCCGACACCGCCAAGGACGGCGTCCGCGCCCTCGTGCGCGCCTACCTCGCCTTCATCCAGGAGCACCCACACGCCGCCGATCGCGGGCAAGAAGCGCAGCCCCGCCGCGGAGGGCTGGTCCGGCGTGCGGGACCGCCGTCAGCAGCAGTGGGTCGCGCCGAAGGCGGAGGGGAGCGCTCCGGAGAAGCCGCGGGTACAGCCGAAACCGAAACCGAAGCCGGCGCCCAAGCCCGCACCGAAGCCGAAGCCGAAGCCCAAGCCCGCGCCGAAGCCCAAGCCGAAGCCCAAGAAGAACAACAGCGATCTCGGCGGATGGCTCGGGGGATTGGGGGCCATCGCGCTCGTCCTCTACCTCACGCTCTACTCGCAGGACATCTTCGAGGCGAAGGCCGGTGACTGCGTCCGTATCGAGGACTCCGGACAAGGCAGCGCGTACGTCGAGCCGTGCAACCTGCCCGTGCCGTGGGACGACACGTACCAGGTGCTGGACGATCCCGAGTGTTACGGCGGTTCGGTGCGCAGTTGGTCGGACGACGACGGGAACAAGTCGATCTCGCTGTGCCTGAAGGAGATCGACCCGTGGGCCGACGATGACAGCTGAACGGGCGTGGGCTACTGCCCGTCGTCCCTCTTGTCGTCCTTCTTCCTGTCGTCGTCCTCGTCCAGCGACTTCAGGAACTCCGGGTTGTCGTCCGGCGCGACCCACTGCTGCTGACGGCGGTCCCGCACGCCGGACCAGCCCTCCGCGGCGGGGCTGCGCTTCTTGCCCGCGATCAGCCAGGAGATCGAGCCGACCAGCGGGAACACCAGCACGAGGATCGCCCACAGCGGCTTGGGCATGTGGCGGATGTCGTCCTCCTTCGTGCTGATGCAGTCGATGAACGCGTACACGCTCAGCGCCAGTGGCACGAGGAACATCAGCACCCGGAGCATGGGCCCTCTCCAGCGAAACGGTTGTCGGGCCGGGGGCACGGCCCCCGGGTCAATGGCCAGGGTAGCCGCTCGGGGATACTTGACCCCATGGCTTACGACGATCTTCGTTCCCTGCTCAGGGCGCTGGAGCGCGAGGGCGACCTCAAGCGCATCAAGGCTGAGGTCGATCCGTATCTGGAGGTCGGGGAGATCGTCGACCGGGTGCAGAAGTCCGGCGGTCCCGCGCTGCTCTTCGAGAACGTGAAGGGCTCCTCGATGCCCCTCGCGATGAACGTCTTCGGCACCGACCGGCGACTGCTGAAGGCCCTGGGGCTCAAGTCCTACGGCGACATCTCCGACAAGATCGGCGGGCTGCTCAAGCCCGAGCTGCCGCACGGGTTCGTCGGGGTGCGCGAGGCCTTCGGGAAGCTCGGCTCGATGACGCACGTGCCGCCGAAGAAGGTGAAGTCGTCCGACGCGCCGGTGCAGGAGGTCGTGCTGCAGGGCGACGAGGTCGACCTCGACCGGCTGCCGGCCCTGTTCACCTGGCCCAAGGACGGCGGCTCCTTCTTCAACCTGGGCCTCACCCACACCAAGGACCCGGAGTCCGGCGTACGGAATCTCGGTCTGTACCGCCTCCAGCGCCACGACAAGCGCACGATCGGCATGCACTGGCAGATCCACAAGGACAGCCGCAACCACTACCAGGTCGCGGCGAGGAGGGGTGAGCGGCTGCCGGTCGCCATCGCCTTCGGATGTCCGCCCGCCGTGAGCTACGCGTCCACCGCCCCGCTCCCCGGTGACATCGACGAGTACCTGTTCGCCGGCTTCGTCGCCGGCAAGCGGATCGAGATGGTCGACTGCAAGACTGTCCCGCTCCAGGTACCGGCGCAGGCCGAGGTCGTGCTGGAGGGGTGGCTGGAGCCGGGGGAGATGCTGCCGGAGGGCCCCTTCGGCGACCACACCGGCTTCTACACGCCGCAGGAGCCGTTCCCGGCCCTGAAGATCGACTGCGTGACCATGCGGCGCCGACCCCTGCTCCAGTCGATCGTCGTAGGCCGGCCTCCGACGGAGGACGGGCCCCTGGGTCGTGCGACGGAACGCTTCTTCCTCCCCCTGCTGAAGATCATCGTCCCGGACATCGTGGACTACCACCTGCCGGAAGCGGGCGGCTTCCACAACTGCGCGATCGTCTCGATCGACAAGAAGTACCCCAAGCACGCCCAGAAGACGATGCACGCGATCTGGGGCGCGCACATGATGTCCCTGACCAAGCTGATCGTGGTCGTCGACTCCGACTGTGACGTGCACGATCTGCACGAGGTCGCCTGGCGGGCACTCGGCAACACCGACTACGCCCGCGACCTGACGATGGTCGAAGGTCCCGTCGACCATCTCGACCACGCCTCCTACCAGCAGTTCTGGGGCGGCAAGGCGGGGATCGACGCGACGAAGAAGTGGCCCGAGGAGGGCTACACCCGCGACGGCGGGTGGCCCGACATGGTGGAGTCCGACCCGGAGACGGCGGCGAAGGTCGACCGCCGCTGGAAGGAGTACGGACTGTGAGCAGCGCCTCCGCCGCGATCCCGCAGCCAGGACGGACGAAGGCGTTCCTGCGCCTCGTCATGATCGAGCACTCGGTCTTCGCGCTCCCCTTCGCGTACATCGCCGCGCTCACCGCGATGTTCCAGTGGGACAGGAACATCCACTGGGGGCGGCTGCTCCTGGTGACGATCTGCATGGTCGGCCTGCGCACCTTCGCGATGGCCGTGAACCGGATCATCGACCGCGAGATCGACGCCCGCAATCCGCGCACCGCGCACCGCGAGCTGGTGACGGGCGCGATGTCCGTACGGCACGCCTGGACCGGCGCCCTGATCGCCCTGGTGATCTTCCTGGGCTCGGCGGCCCTGCTGAACCCGCTGTGCCTGGCCCTCGCCCCCATCGCGGTGATCCCGATGGTGGTCTACCCCTACGGCAAACGCTTCACGAACTTCCCGCAGGCCATCCTGGGTCTCGCCCAGGCGATGGGCCCGGTCGGCGGCTGGCTTGCCGTCACCGGCACCTGGTCCTGGGACGCGGTGATCCTCGGCCTCGCCGTCGGCGTCTGGATCGGCGGCTTCGACCTGATCTACGCCTGCCAGGACGTCGAGACCGACCGCGAGATCGGCGTCATGTCGGTCCCGGCACGCTTCGGCATCCCGGCGGCCATCTGGGGTGCCCGGGTCTGCCACGCCGTCACCACGGCGCTGTTCGCCTGGTACGCCGTAGCCACCGACGCGGGTGCCTTCTTCTGGCTGGGTCTGCTGATCGTCGCCGGCGCGTTCCTGTACGAGCACTCGATCGTCCGCCCCCATGACCTGTCCCGCCTCAACAGGGCGTTCTTCAGCGTCAACGGGTTCATCGGGATCGCCCTGTTCGTGTGCGCGCTGCTCGATCTGCTGGTGCGCGGACTGTCCGTCTAGACGGGCAGCTCCGCACGCGGGCCGGCCTCGCGGCGGCGGAGGACGAACGCCGCCGCCACCCCCGCGACCAGCCCCACCAGATGCCCCTGCCAGCTGACGCCGGACTGGGTCGGGGCGAGGCCCGCCAGGATCGAGCCGCCCCAGACCGCGGCCACCAGCACGCCGGCCAGCACGCCGAGCGGGCGCCGCTCGACGAAGCCGGTGACCAGCAGGAAGCCGAAGAGGCCGAAGATCAGGCCGGAGGCGCCCGCGGTGTTCGTGCCGGACGGGGATATCAGCCACACGCCCAGCCCGTCCGCGACGATGATCAGCGCACACAGCGCGGCGAACCGGCGTATGCCCCCGAGCGCCGCGAGGAACCCCAGGACCAGCAGCGGCACGCTGTTCGCGGCGACATGGGCGAAGCCGAAGTGGAGGAAGGCGGCCGGGACCACGTCCACCAGCTCGGACGGGGTGCGCGGGACGATGCCGAAGCCGTCCAGCGCGTGTCCGCTGATCACGTCGGCCACTTCCAGCAGCCACAGCAGCGCCACCCAGCCCAGCATCAGCTTGGCCGCGGTCAGCGCCCGCTCACCTCGCGACCACTCGCGCTCAGCACTCCACACACCCGGCATGGCAACCCCCACCGACCAACTCGTCCCCAAACGGGAACGCCTGGCCCCCCTTGGTCGGTTCCCACCCCGCCACGCCGGATAGGCTCGGTGTCGTGAACCCAGTCAAGCCAGGAGAGACGGCGCGTACGCCTTGGATCGTAGGGGTGTCCGGCGCTTCCGGCACCCCATACGCCGCGGCCGTCCTGCGCGCGCTCCTCGCCGCCGGGGAAAGCGTCGATCTGGTCGTCAGCCGGGCGTCGCGGCTCACCCTGCTCGACGAGACGGGGATCTCGTTCCGGGACGCCCATTGGCAGGACGACCTGCGGGAGTGGCTCGCGCGCGGCGCCGACGGCAAGCCCGGGACCTTCGACGCGGACATCGAGCGCGTCCGGTACTGGAACGCCGGGGACCTCGCCGCCGGACCGTCCTCGGGGTCGTACGCCACGAAGGGCATGCTGATCGTGCCCGCCTCCACCGCCTGCGTCGCCGGGGTCGCGCTCGGGCTGTCCAAGGACCTGTTGCAGCGGGCGGCGAGCGTGACCCTGAAGGAGGGGCGCGGGCTCGTCGTCGCCGTCCGGGAGACGCCCCTGAACGGGCAGACGCTGCGCCACCTGGTGACACTGGACGACGCGGGTGCGACCGTCGTGCCCGCCTCGCCCGCCTTCTACGCGGGGGCCACGCACATCCAGGACCTGGTGGACTTCGTCGCCGGACGCGTCCTGGACGCGGCGGGCGTCGAGCACCGGCTCTACCGCCGCTGGAAGGGCGAACTGGGCGGCGGCGCCCGTTCCACCTGACCGGCACGCCACCGCATCACGCGGTACCAGCAGAATCCATCACTTCAAGGCTCAGTTCAGCAAGTACGTCAGACCTCTTCAGTGGAAGGCTTCGAATCGCATGGACGCGGTGGACAGGCAGCTCATCCAGGCCCTGAGGGAGAACGGCCGGGCCTCCTACGCGGAGCTGGGACGCCTTGTCGGACTGTCGGGTCCCAGCGTCACCGACCGCATCAACCGGCTGGAGGCGGCCGGCGTCATCACCGGCTACCGCGCCACCGTCGACGCCGCCTCGCTCGGTCTCGGCGTCACCGCGCTGATCGGCATCTCGCTGTCCGACGCCACCGACCACGAGGACGTGGCGAACCGCCTGCGGGACCTGGGCGAGATCGAGGACTGCTGGTTCATCGCGGGCGACGACTCCTACATGCTCAAGGTGCGGGCGGCGGACGTGGACGGCCTGGAGAAGATCATCCGACGGCTCAGCGGGACGACGGGCGTGTCCCGGACCCGTACCACCATCGTGCTCTCCACGAAGTGGGAGAACCGGGTGGGCGAGCTGCCCGAGGAGTACTAGGCGCGCAGCGCCGTCCGGGGGGCACCGCCCGCCCGGAGGGTGGGGGAAGTACGGTTTACGAAGGCTGTCTGAGAGAGGTGTACGCATGGACGTCGGGCTCAAGCGCGAGCTGGAGGAGAAGGTCCGCGCCGGTGAGCGGCTGACCCGCGAGGACGGCATCGCGCTGTACGAGTCGGACGACCTGGCATGGCTCGGCGGTCTCGCCCACGAGGTGCGCACCCGCAAGAACGGCGACGTGGTCCACTTCAACGTCAACCGTCACCTCAACATGACCAACGTCTGTACGGCCTCCTGCGCGTACTGCTCCTTCCAGCGCAAGCCGGGCGAGAAGGACGCGTACACGATGCGCATCGAGGAGGCCGTGAAGCTGGCCAAGTCGATGGAGGCGGAGAACCTCACGGAACTCCACATCGTCAACGGCCTGCACCCGAACCTGCCGTGGCGCTACTACCCGCGCTCGCTGCGGGAGCTGAAGGCGGCCCTGCCGCATGTGTCGTTGAAGGCCTTCACCGCCACCGAGATCCACCACTTCGAGACGATCAGCGGGCTGAGCGCGAGCGAGATCCTCGACGAGCTCATCGACGCGGGGCTCGAATCCCTCACCGGCGGCGGCGCGGAGATCTTCGACTGGGAAGTGCGTCAGCACATCGTGGACCACCGCACCCACTGGGAGGACTGGTCCCGCATCCACCGCCTGGCGCACGAGAAGGGTCTGAAGACCCCGAGCACCATGCTGTACGGCCACATCGAGGAGCCGCGTCACCGCGTCGACCACGTCCTGCGCCTGCGTGAGCTCCAGGACGAGACGAACGGCTTCCAGGTCTTCATCCCCCTGCGCTACCAGCACGACTTCGTCGACATGAAGGACGGCAAGGTACGCAACCGCCTCCAGGCCCGCACCCAGATGGCGACCGGCGCCGAGGCCCTGAAGACCTTCGCGGTCTCCCGTCTGCTCTTCGACAACGTCCCGCACGTCAAGGTCTTCTGGGTCATGCACGGCGTCCAGACCGCCCAACTGGCCCTCCAGCACGGCGCCGACGACATGGACGGCTCGGTCGTCGAGTACAAGATCACCCACGACGCGGACAACTTCGGCACCCCGAACAAGCTGACCCGCGAGGACCTCCTGGACCTGATCCGGGACGCGGGCTTCCGCCCGGTCGAGCGCAACACGCGCTACGAGATCATCCGCGAGTACGACGCCCCGGACCCGCTGCGCCGCGAGTCCCCGCAGCCCATGCGGCTGTGATCCGATCGACCCGAGGACGCGGGGCTCGTAAGGCATACGATGGCCCCGTGTCCCTTACTTTCACTCTCGACCCTGCCGTCACCCCGGCCCTTCGTGACGGCATCCTCGATCTGTGGACGGATGTCTCCAACGCGGGCGGAGCCGTCGGGTTCGTGCCGCCGGTGGCGCGCGAGGAGATCCGGCCGGAGCTGGTGCGGCACTTCGTGGCGATGGCCGAAGGGCGCTGCCGGCTGCTGGTCGGGCACGACGAGGCCGGCGAGGTCGCCGCGACGGCGTTCTTCACCTTCAACACGCACCGGCTGATGAAGCACTGGGTGTGGCTGTACACGGTGCAGGTGCACCCCCGGCACCAGGGCAAGGGCTACGGCCGCGACCTGCTGGCCGCCGCCGAGCAGTCGGCCCGCACCTTCGACGGCATCGACGCGATCCGGCTCACCTGCCGGGCCGGCCTCGGCCTGGAGCGCTTCTACGGCTCCTGCGGCTACAAGGAGGTCGGCCGGATCCCGGACGCCATCCGGGTCGCGCCGGGCGACGACCGCGACGACGTGATCATGCTGCTGCCGCTCCACCGGACCCTGTCCTGACCCCCTTGTGGGATCGACGGCCCCCCGTGCTTCACTGGGCAGTGGCCCTTTTTGGAATCGGAAGAGTGGATTGAGATGCTCCGCTACACACTGATGCGCCTCGGGATCTTCGTGGGCTGCCTCGTGGTCGTCTGGGGCCTTGTCTACTCCGGCGTCGCCCCGCGCGGCCTCGGTGACTCCAACGGCATGTGGATCGTCCTGCTCTCCCTGGTGCTCTCGGCCCCGATCAGCTTCGTCGTCCTGCGGGGAGAACGCGACCGCGCCTCCGCCGGGATCGTCCAGCGCGTCGACCGGATGAAGGCCAACCTGGACGCCAGCCGCAACCAGGAGGACGTGGCCGACGACACGGCCCGCGCGCAGGGTCAGACCTCCTAGCGCACCGCAAGCCGCCCCGGCGCGTACCGGCGACCAGACCCGTCGGTAACCGCGCAGGCCAGCCCCTTACGCTTGTCCGGATCCACGTCGGTGGAACGGCTGTTCGCACCGGCATTCGTGACGTAAGGGGGAACCGTGGCACGAGCGCGCGCGCAGGCACATAAGAGCGCACGACGCGTTGCCGAGGCCGTCGTGACCGGAACCGATCCGCGGTCGGCCGCGCAGGACGAACTGCGGCGGCAGATCGGCGGACGGGGGACACGGGGAGACGGCGGCGAGGAGTACGACCTCCCGGGCCAGGGCATCGACCCGGCCGACTTCCCGGCCGCCCGGGAACAGGGCGGCTCCACGGCGACCGTCATGCGGCAGAAGACCGTGCCGCTGGACGAGGCCGGGGAGGCGCTCGGCCGCAGCGAGCAGGTGCGCGAGGGCACCGGGACGGTGCACGCCATCTGCCCGATGGTGATCCCCAAGGGCCGCTCGATCTTCTCCATGCTGCCGGTGCTGACGCTGCTCCTGCTGGGCGCGGTCGGCGCGGGGATCGTGGCGGCGTCCGGTGCGGACGTGCTGACCAACCCGCTGTTCGGCGTGCACTACTGGGTCATCGCGGTGTGCGCCGTCGCCTTCGTGTGGTGGCGCCAGGGCATGGTCATGGTCCCCGACGGCTGCCAGGCGATGATCACCCGCTTCGGCAAGCTGGAGAAGGTCGTCGGCCCCGGCCGCATCGTGCTGCTGAGCCCGTGGAAGCGGGTGTCGTACATCGTCAACACCACGATCGAGTACCCGTTCAACGCGCCGGTGCGCGAGGCACCGACCAAGGGCGGCGTGAAGGCGTCGATCGACCTGTTCATCCAGTTCCGGATCAGCGACCCGACCGAGTTCGTCTACACGCTGGGCGCGGTGCGCGGCTTCGAGGAGAAGCTGAGCAACGCGGTGAGCGAGACGATCCGCACCCTCGTCTACGAGCAGGAAGCCGCCGGCATCTACGACATGGTCGGCGAGGACACCGGCCGCCTGCTGGACCTGCTCAACCAGCAGTTCCGCCCGGCGGTCGAGCTCACCAACGCCAACATCACCCACGCCGAGCCCTCCGACCAGCGCTACCGCATGGACCTGGCGGCGCCCGAGATGGTGCGCGTGGCCAAGGAGGCGTACACGCACGAGTACGCGCTCCAGCTCCGCAAGGAGCAGGACGAGGGTGACCTCACCCGCGAACTCGCCTCCAGCCACGAGACGCTGTCCGCGATCCAGGCCGACATCGCCCAGTACCAGGCGCAGATGGACACGGCCGTGGAGCGCGAGACCAACCGCGCCGAGGCGCTCGCCCGCCAGCGCTACGTACAGGCCGAGTCGGAGGCGAAGGCCAACGCGGCCCTGCTGGAGGCGCAGGCCCTCGACATCCGCGCGGTGACCACGGCCCAGGCGCCGGAGATCCTCGAATACCGCTACCAGCAGCAGGTGCTGGACACGCTGGAGCAGGTCGCCGACCACCTGCCGCGGCTGGTGCGCATCGGCGGCGCGACGGACGCCGGCGGCGCCGGCATCGACTTCCTGGAGCTGGCCCGCGAGTTGGTCGGCGAGCGCGGCACGGAACTCTTCACCGACGCGGACATGGCCGCCGTACGGGAGCGTCTCGCCGAGGTGTCCGAGCGGATCGCCGCGCGCGAGACGGAGATCGGTGTGCTGCTGGCGGCGGATCGGCCGACGGTGCCGCAGGTGCCCGAACAGCCCGACTCGACCGACAGCTCCGACAGCTCCATCAGCTCTGACGTGTCCGAGGGGGCCGACCAGTGAGCACCGCCCGTTCCTCCCACCGCCGGTCGGTCATCTCGGAGAAGGTCGCCCCCTGGAGCGACATCGCGCGGCTGCTGCGCGGCGGCGAGGCCGACACCCTGATCCCGGTCATCATCCCGCGCCACCGGCGCCGCCTGTGGTGGATGCTGCCGCTGTGGCTCGGCGTCTACGCCCTGCTGATGGGCCTGATGCTGACGCTGGGCGCGGTGGACTCCGAGTCGGTCGCCGGGGACCTCGCCTACGGCACCCTGGCCACCCTCTCCTACGTCGGCGGCGTGGTCCTGCTGGTGATCGGCGCGCTGTGGTGGTGGCGCTCCTCGATCGTCGAGATCGAGCAGGGCACCAACGGCGTGCTGACCCGCTACGGCGCCGTCACCCGCACCCTGGACGCCGGCCGCCACTATCTGTGGCACCCGTGGTCCCGGGTCGACTTCGTCGTCGACACCGCCACCGAGATCCCGTACTCCGCACCGGTGATGGCCTGCCCGACGCAGGAGAACGTGCCGCTGCGCTCCATCGAGTTCTTCCTGAAGTTCCGCATCACCGACGCCGTGCTGTTCGTCCGCACGATCGGCGCGGGCAACTTCGACCTGGTGCTCTCCAGCGCCGTACAGGACGCGATCCGGCAGCGGGCGCGGAAGATGCGCACCGAGCGGGCGTACGACCTGCGCGGCTCGGACGTGGCCGACATGCAGGAACTGCTCAACCGTCAGCTGTCCGGCTACGGCGTGCGCATCACCGGCAGCAACATCCCGGACGTGCAGCTGCCGGCGCAGTACCAGCAGCACCTGGCCACCCGGGAGCGGGTCGCCAAGGAGCGCACGGCGTACGAGCAGGAGTGGGGCCTGATCCGCAAGCGCCGGATCGACCAGCTGGGCATGGACATCGAGCGGGCCAAGAAGGTGCGGGACGCCCGGATCGTCGAGGTCAGGGCCGCGCTGAACCGGGCCCGTGAGGAGGTCGCGCAGCTGCTGGAGGAGCAGGAGACCAACGCCCAGCGCGTGCGGTTCGAGATCGAGACGCGGGGCCGCAGCGGCCTGATCGCCGCCGAGAACGAGGCCCGCGCACAGCGTGCCCTCGCCAAGGCCTACCGCGACAACCGCGCCGTCCTGCAGTACGAACTCGCCCGGCGTCGCCTGGAGGTGGGCGCGAAGCTCGCCGGCAGGGCCCCGCAGCCGGTCGTCGTACGGACCGACGGCACGAACGCCGACACCTCGGCCCTGTCCACCCTGCTCGCCGCGCAGTTGCTGCCCCGGCTGACGGCCCTGCCGTCCGGGGACGGGCAGGTGCTGACGGACCGGATGGCACGGTTCGCCGACGAGCTGAGCGACGACAAGTAGGGCAGGTGTTCACGGCGGGCCGGGTGGGATCTCCCTCCCGGCCCGTACGCTAACGGCCATGGGTGCCGTGAAGACCAAACGGATGCCGCGGGCCGTCCGTGAGCAGCAGATGCTGGATGCCGCCGTGCGGACCTTCGGCAGGCGCGGGTACATGGCCGCGTCGATGGACGAGATAGCCGAACTTGCGGGCGTCTCCAAGCCGTTGGTGTACCTCTACCTGAACTCGAAGGAAGACCTCTTCACCGCCTGCATCCGGCGCGAGGCCGCCGCGCTCGTCGCAGCCGTACGCTCCGGCGTGCGGACCGAGCTGCCCGCCGACCGCCAGCTCTGGGACGGGCTGCGGGCGTTCTTCACCCACACCTCGCACTACCCGGACGCCTGGTCCGTCCTGCACCTCCAGGCCCGCACTCATGGCGAGCCGTTCGCGTCCGAAGTCGCCGCGATGCGTGCGGAGATCGTCGCGTTCGTGACGCAGCTGATCCTCGTGGCCGCACGTCAGGCCCACCGTGACCCCGACCTCCCCGAGAGCGAGGTCGCCGGTCTCGCCGAAGCCCTGGTGGGTGCCGCCGAGTCGCTCGCCGACTGGGCCAACACCACGCCGGGTGTGAGCGCGCGGCAGGCGGCGGCCACCCTCATGAACTTCGCGTGGGCCGGTCTGGGCAACCTGATGGACGGCAGAGCCTGGACGCCGCCGGAAGCCGCTCACGAGGCGAGCGGATAGACCTCCCCGGTCAGGTGGACGCGGTCCTCGCGCCCGCGCAGCTCGAACCGCGCGCCCTCAGCGGCGTACGTCACCGCCCCCGGCAGCAGCACCGGCGCCCGGAAGTCCGCCCGTACCCGCACCGCGGCCGGTGTGCCGTGGGCGGCGAGGCAGCGGGCCACGGTCCACATGCCGTGCGCGATGGCGCGCGGGAAGCCGAACAGGCGGGCGGTGAGGGCGTACAGGTGGATGGGGTTGCGGTCACCGGAGGCGGCGCCGTAGCGGCGTCCGACGTCCCCGGCGATGCGCCACTCGGCGACCGGCGGGAGCGGCTTCGGCTCCTCGTCCGGCCGCGCCGGCGCACCGGTGTCCGGGGTGTTCGTACGGTGCCGGGCGAGATACCTGCTCGTCGACTCCCACACGACGTTCTCGCCCGACCGCACCTCGGTGACCACGACGGCCTGAGTGCCCCGGCGGTGCGGCACCAGCCCGTCGACGTGCACGCCGATCTCGTACGCGTCGGTCGCGGGCATCGCCGTGTGCCGGGTGATCTCGATGGACGTGTGGACGAGTCCGAGCAGCGGCAGCGGGAACTCCCGCTCGCTCATCAGCCGCATGGCCAGCGGGAAGCCCAGGACGTGCGGATAGGTGACGGGCAGCGCGTCGTCGCCGGTCGCGAAGCCGCACACCCGCTCGTACGCCGCCAGCCGCGCCAGGTCGACGCCCGCGCCGGGCAGCACGAGCCGGGTGCGGGGGAACTCCGCGTCGGGACGCGGCCGTTTGAACGCGGAGAGCACCGCGCCCCGGGCGAGCGGGGCCGCGAGGGAGGGGGTGCCGGTCAGGACGGTCGTCGTCATCAGGCCCCCAGCAGGCTCTGGCCGCACACCCGGACGACCTGCCCGTTGACCGCGCCGGACCCGGGATGCGCCAGCCACGCCGTCGTCTCGGCGACGTCGGCCGGCAGTCCTCCCTGGGCGAGGGAGTTCATCCGGCGGCCCGCCTCGCGGATGAACAGCGGGATCGCGGCGGTCATCTTCGTCTCGATGAAGCCGGGCGCGACCGCGTTGACCGTCACCCCGTGCTCGGCGAGCGCACGCGGCGCGAGAGAGCGGATCAGGCCGACCACGCCCGCCTTGCTCGCGCCGTAGTTCGTCTGACCGGCGTTCCCCGCAAGCCCCGCGATCGACGCCGTCGCCACGATCCGGCCGCCCCGCCTCAGGGCCCCGCTCGCCAGCAGCGCGTCCGTCGTGCGCAGCACGCTCGCGAGGTTGACGTCCAGTACCGAACTCCAGCGCTCGGCGGGCATGTTGACCAGCCGCCGGTCGCGGGTGATCCCGGCGTTGTGGACCAGCACGTCAAGCCCGTCGGGCAGCGCGGCCGCGATGCGCTCGCCCGCGTCGGGGGCGGTGATGTCGAGCGCGAGGGCGGCGCCGCCGAGCCGGTCGGCCAGGCGCCGTGCGTCCTGCTCGGCCTGCGGCACGTCCAGGACGACGACCCGGGCACCGTCCCTGGCCAGCGTCTCGGCGACCGCCGCACCGATGCCGCGCGCGGCGCCGGTGACCAGGGCGGTGCGGCCGGTCAGGGGCCGGTCGGGATCGTCGGACGCGGCGTCGGTGACCGGTGCCGGACCCACCTCGACGACCTGTCCGCTGACGTACGCCGACTTGGGCGAGAGAAGGAAGTCCAGCGTCGACCGGGCGGCGCGCGCGTCCGTCAGCCGGACCAGATTCACCGTACGGCCGCGGCCGATCTCCTTGCCGAGCGAGCGCGTGAAGCCCTCCAGGGCCTGCTGGACGGCCGCCTGGTGGTGGTCGGCGGGGTCGAGGGGCGCGCCGAGGACGACGACGCGGCCGCTGTCCGCGACCGACCGCACGACCGGGTGCAGGGCGGCGTGCACCTCCGCCAGCGACTCGACGTCCCGGACCCCGGTGGCGTCCAGCAGGACGGCGGCCGGCTGCTCGGCGGCGGACGTCAGGTCCAGGCCCGTGCCGGCGAGGTCGAGGTCCGACTTGGCGGCGGTGAGGAGGAGCCGGTCGCCCTCCAGGGTGGGGCGCTGCGGCGACCAGCGTCTGAGGGCCGCCGGCTGAGGCAGCCCGAGGCGGCGGGTGAGGAAGCGGCCGGGCGCCGTGCCGGTGAAGCTGAGATAGCGGTCGGCCATGTCCCACTCCCAGTGCGATCCAGTACTGACTCCGGAGTAAGGTTACCGGAGGTAATCCCATGCTGGACGTGAGGAGTGGGTGGAGATGAGCTCCCTGTTGGCGCCGGCGGTCCGGCGCGTCGCGATCATCGGCGGTACCCGCGTCCCCTTCGCGCGCTCCGACGGCCCGTACGCCACCGCCTCCAACCAGGACATGCTCACGGCCGTGGTCGACGGCCTCGTCGAGCGGTACGAGCTGGGCGATCCGGGCGCGGTCGGGGAGCTCGTCGCCGGGGCCGTCCTCAAGCACAGCCGCGACTTCAACCTCGCCCGCGAAACCGTCCTCGGCTCGAAGCTGGACGCGCGCACGCCCGCGTACGACATCCAGCAGGCCTGCGGCACGGGCCTGCAGGCCGTCATCGCCGCCGCCAACAAGATCGCGCTCGGTCAGACCGAGTCGGCGATCGCCGGTGGCGCGGACACGGCGAGCGACGCGCCTCTCGGCGTCAACGACGAGCTGCGACGCGTCCTGTTGGAGGCGCGGCGGGCCAAGTCGCTCGGCGGCCGCCTCAAAGCGCTCACCCGCGTACGGCCCTCCCACTTCGTCCCGGACATCCCGCGCAACGCCGAGCCGCGCACCGAGCTCTCCATGGGCGAGCACGCCGCCGTCACGGCACGGGCGTGGGGCGTCACGCGCGCGGCCCAGGACGAGCTGGCGGCGACGAGTCACCAGCGGCTGGCGGCGGCGTACGAACGCGGCTTCTTCCAGGACCTGGTGGTGCCCTTCCGGGGGCTGGACCGGGACCAGAACCTGCGCCCCGGCTCGACACCGGAGAAACTCGCCGCGCTGAAGCCGGTGTTCGGCCTGGACCGGCCCGAACCGACGATGACGGCGGGCAATTCGACGCCGCTGACGGATGGGGCGGCGCTCGTGCTGCTGGCGAGCGAGGAGTGGGCGCGGAGCAGGGGACTGGAGCCGCTGGCCTACCTCACCGCCTACGAGACGGCCGCCGTGGACTTCGTACGGGGCGATGTGGCGGACGGCGAGGACGGGCTGCTGATGGCACCGGCGTACGCCGTGCCGCGCATGCTGGAGCGGACCGGACTCGCCCTCACCGACTTCGACTTCGTCGAGATCCACGAGGCCTTCGCGTCCCAGGTGCTGGCCACGCTGGCGGCGTGGGAGAAGCGCGGGCTCGGCCCCGTGGACCGCGCCCGGCTGAACGTCACGGGCTCGTCCCTGGCGACCGGTCACCCCTTCGCGGCGACCGGCGCGCGAATCGTGGCGACACTGGCCAAGTCGCTCGCTCAGAACGGCGGTTCGGGGCGCGGGCTGATCTCGGTCTGCGCGGCCGGCGGGCAGGGTGTGACGGCGATCGTGGAGCGAAGGTAAGGAGGGGGTGAGACGAAGCTGAGTGCCCCTCACATAACCCTCGACGTTGCACATACCCGGCTCGTTACCGCCGCCGAACCCGCACAACCCCCACACGCGCGAGCCGTACGATCGCCTGCCTAACCAGCGGTAACCCCTTTCCGCCGGCCTCCGCAGGTGAACGCCACGGTGCGCGAGGTACGTACCCATGCAGCAAGCGTTCCCTCGCTGCACGCCCGTCGCAGGAGCCGCCCGTGTCCACCTCGCTTCCCTCCTTCGCCCCCTCGGCGGCCTACGACGACGCTCCCGGACCGCACCTGGTACAGCCCGAGACGCGGCGGCTGGACGGCGTCGTCAGAGAGGCGTACGTACCGCCCTTCGCGCCGCCGGTCACCCACGGCTCCCTCGCGGACCTGCCCTTCGACAACGCGGACGCGGCCCCCGACGCCGTGGTCCTCAGCCGCAAGGGCGCGGACGGGCACTGGGCGGACGTCACGGCGGCGGAGTTCGCCGACCAGGTGCAGTCGGTGGCGAAGGGGCTGATCGCCGAGGGGCTGGTGCCCGGGGACCGGATCGCCGTCATGGCGCGCACGCGCTACGAGTGGACGCTCCTCGACTTCGCCGCGTGGGCGGCCGGGCTGGTGACCGTCCCCGTCTACCCGACCTCCTCCGTCTTCCAGACCCGCTGGATCCTCCAGGACTCCGGCGCGGTGGCCCTGGTCACCGAGACCGCCGCCCAGGCCGCCGCCCTCGGCCCCGAGCTGGACCGGGTGCCCGACCTGCGTCACATGTGGGTGATGGACAAGGGCCATGTGGAGCGGCTGGAGGAGTTCGGCGCGCAGCAGCCGGACGGGGAGGTCGGCGTGCGGCGCGGCATGCTGGTGCCGGACACGCTGGCGACGCTCATCTACACCTCGGGCACGACCGGGCGCCCCAAGGGCTGCGCGCTGACGCACGCCAACTTCTTCGCCGAGGTGGACAACGCGATCGAGCTGCTCTACCCGATCTTCAAGGCGCGGACCAGCGAAGAGGCGTCGGTCCTGCTCTTCCTGCCCATGTCGCACGTCTTCGGCCGCATGGTGGCCGTGGCCTGCGTACGGGCCAGGCTCCGTCTGGGCCATGCACCGAGCCTGCAGGCGCAGGACCTGCTGCCGGACCTCGCGGCCTTCCGCCCGACGTGCCTGCTGACCATCCCCTACATGCTGGAGAAGATCTTCAACTCCGCGCGCGCCAAGGCCGAGGCGGGCGGCCGTGTCTCGTCCTTCGACCGGGCGGCATCGGTGGCCGAGCGCTACGGCGAGGCGCTGGAGGCCCGGGTGGCGGGGACGGGAGGCGGCCCGAACACGGCGCTCAAGACGGCCCGCGCCTTCTACGACCCGCTGGTCTACCGCCGTATCCGCAACGCGATGGGCGGCCGCGTGAGGTACGCGATCTGCGGCGGCTCCCCGCTCGGCCGGCGCCTCGCCGCGTTCTACGCCGGAGCGGGCATCGAGATCTACGAGGGCTACGGCCTCACGGAGACGACCGCCGCGGCCACCGTCACGCCCCCGCTCAAGCCCCGCCTGGGCACGGTCGGCTGGCCGCTGCCCGGCACCCGCGTCCGCATCGCCGCCGACGGCGAGATCCTCATCGCCGGCGACCAGGTGCTGCGCGGCTACTGGGACCCGTCCGCGGGCGGCGTCGTCCCGGCGGCGGCGGACGGCTGGCTGCCGACCGGGGACATCGGCGCCCTGGACGACGAGGGCTATCTGACGATCACCGGCCGAAAGAAGGAACTCCTCATCACGGCGGGCGGCAAGAGCGTGGCCCCGGCACCCCTGGAGAACTGGCTGCGCTCGCACCCCCTGATCTCCCAGTGCATGGTCCTGGGCGACCGCCGCCCCTACGTCTGCGCGCTGATCACCCTGGACATGGACGGCGTCACCCACTGGCGCCGGATGAACGGAAAGCACTCCGTACCCGCCGAACTCCTCGTGGACGACCCCGAGTTGAGGGCGATCCTGCAACGGGCGGTGGACGAGGCGAACAAGCTGGTTTCCCGGCCGGAGTCGATCCGCCGTTTCGCGATCCTGCCGACGGACTTCACGGAGATGGCGGGACATCTGACGCCGTCGATGAAGCTGCGGCGAGAGGCGGTCATGCGGGACTTCGCGACCGAGGTGGAGGAGCTGTACGCCAAGTAGCGGCGGGCGTCGCCGACGGGACCCGGAATCGCGAACGGAGCAAACGGTTGCAGTCTCGTTACGACAACCGCTTGACGTGACATGCCCTCCCCGCGTTGGCTACCGCCACCCGGGTAGCAACGCCGCTCCTCAGCTCGGAAGGCCCAGTAGTGAACGCTCGCACCCCCCGCATCGCGGCCGTACGCCGTGTCGGCACAGCCCTGCTCGCCTCCGCCTCGGCGATGTCGCTCACCGCGTGCGGCGTCATCGACGGCATCGGGGGCGGTGACAGCTCGGCGTCGCCGGAGAAGGGTGACGACATCACGGTGGGCCTGCTGCTGCCCGACAAGGACACCGCGCGCTTCGAGAAGTTCGACTACCCGCTCATCAAGAAGGAAGTCGGCACCCTCACCGACGGCAAGGGCAAGGTCGTCTACGCCAACGCCGAGGCGAGCCCCGAGAAGCAGAGCGAGCAGTTCCAGCAGATGATCGACGACCAGGTGGACGTCGTCCTGGTCGACGCCGTGGACGCCAAGGCCATCGCCTCGGGCGTGCAGAAGGCGAAGGACGCGGGCATCCCGGTCATCGCCTACGACCGCCTCGCCGAGGGGCCCATCGACGCGTACGTCTCCCACGACAACGAACTCGTCGGCGAGGTCCAGGGCCGCTCGCTCGTCGAGGAACTCGGCACCAAGGCGGCGAGCAGCAAGGTCGTCATGATGAACGGCGACCCCGCCGACCCGAACACGGACCGGTTCAAGAAGGGCGCCCTCGCGGAGCTCGACGGCGCGGTGAACATCGTCAAGAAGTACGACACCACGAAGTGGTCGCCCGACGTCGCCAAGGCCAACATGGCGAAGGCGATAGCCGCCGTCGGCGTCGGCGACATCGGCGCCGTCTACTCGGCGAACGACGGCATGGCCGGCGCGGTCATCGACGCGCTCAAGGAGGCGGGCGCGAGCGAGATCCCGCCGGTGACCGGGCAGGACGCGAACCTGGACGCGGTGCAGCGGATCATCGCGGGCGAGCAGTTCATGACGGTGTACAAGCCGTTCCTCCAGGAGGCGACCAACGCCGCGAAGATGGCCGTGTACAAGGTGCAGGGCCGCGACCTGGAGTTCGACTCGCTGACCCAGGAGTCGGTCGACAGCCCCACCGAGGACGACATCCCGGCACACCTGGTGGCGGTGATCGCCCTGACGAAGGCCAACATCGAGGAGACGGTGATCAAGGACGGCGTCTACACCGCCGACCAGATCTGCACCGCCGCGTACAAGGCGGACTGCGAGCAGCTCGGCCTGAAGTAGTCAGCCCCGGCGGCCCGGGGCGCGGTGACTCTCCACCAGATCCGCGAACGCCCGGGCCGGCGGGCTGAGCGCGTCCCAGCGGCGGACGGCCCAGCCCACGGGCAGCGGACGCAGCGCGGGCAGGGGGATCAGGCGCAGGCCGCCGTCGCCGGGGACCGCCAGCCCCGGCAGCGCGGGCACGACCGCCCGCCCGACCCCCAGCTCGGCCAGCAGCAGCGCCGTGTCCCAGTCGGCGACGCTGGTGTCGTGCGCGAACCGCACGCCCAACTCGGCGCAGGCGGCGTCCAGATGAGCAGCGGAGGCGGAGTTCGGCGGCAGCCGGATCAGCCGTACGCCGTCCAGGTCGGCGCCGGCGTCGACGTACGGCCGCTCGGCGAGCGGATCGTCGGCCCGCAGCGCCAGCACCCACGGCAGCTCCACCACCGGCCGCTGCTCGATGCCGCGCACCGGCGGGCCGAGGGTGATCCAGGCCAGGTCGAGCGTGCCGTCGGCCAGCGCGTCGAAGCTGCCCCGGCCCGAACTCACTGTCCGGAACTCCAGGTTGACCCGGGGATGCCGGCGCCGGTACGCGACGACGGCCTCGGACATGAAGTGCCGTACGGTCGTCGCGCCCGTCGCCACCCGCACGTACCCGCTCTCGCCGTCGACGAGATCCCGCAGCCGCCGTACCGCCAGGTCCAGCCCGGATATGCCCTCCGCGGCCGCGGCCTCCAGCACCCGTCCCGCCTGCGTCGGCACGACGCCCCGGGGCTGGCGCTCCAGCAGCGCGACGCCGGTCTCCCGCTCCAGCCGCTTCACGTGCTGGCTCACGGCCGACTGTGTGCATCCCAGCTCCCGCGCCACCGAGCTGAGACTCCCGGCCCGGCACACGGCCACGAACACGCGCAGGTCATCCAGGGTCATGAGACCCAAGTAAACACTTGGGTACAGCGACAAATCCCAAGGATTGACTGGGCTTTGCCCGATGTACGACGATCCTGGACGGGCCCGGGCGGCAACCCGCTCCTCGCCCCCGCCGGAGTCCGGACCATGGCGGGGAGGGAGCGGGTGCCGACCCAAACACGTACCACTCGGACTACAACTCCCTTGCCCGGCGCTTGACTTCACAGGGCATCCGCGTCACATTCGCATTTCTGACACACCCTCAGAAATGTGGAGCCGTCCAGGCGGGAGCTGCCTCCATGACCACCAGCGCGCACCCTTCCAGGAGACACGTCCTCGCCACCGGCGCCGCGGGCACGGCCACCACGGCCCTCGGGCTCACCGCGGCCTCCCAACCGGCCGCCCGGGCGGCCGACCTGCCCCTGCTCGGCACGTACGACGTCGTGGT
The DNA here is from genome assembly GCF_008042075.1 of Streptomyces sp. UW30. GTDB lineage: Bacteria > Actinomycetota > Actinomycetes > Streptomycetales > Streptomycetaceae > Streptomyces. The sequence goes on from NZ_RDBN01000021.1 coordinate 402,568, forward strand.
GATCGGCTCGGGCGCCGCCGGCATGACCGCCGCACTCACCGCCGCCCGGCAGGGCCTGAGCTGTGTGGTGCTGGAGAAGGCGCCCACCTTCGGCGGATCCGCGGCCCGGTCCGGTGCCGGGATCTGGATCCCCAACAACTCCGTGCTCCTCGCGGCGGGCGTGCCGGACACCCCCGCGAAGGCCGCCGCCTATCTGTCCGCCGTCGTGGGCCCGGACGTGCCCCCGGACCGGCAGCAGGCCTTCCTCGCCCACGGCCCGGCGATGCTCTCCTTCGTCATGGCCCACAGCCCGCTGCGCCTGCGCTGGATGGAGGGGTACAGCGACTACTACCCCGAGCTGCCCGGCGGCCTCCCGAACGGCCGTTCCGTCGAACCCGACCAGCTCGACGGCAACCTCCTGGGCGCCGAGCTGGCCAACCTGAACCCGCCGTACATGGACGTGCCCGCGGGGATGGTCGTCTTCAGCGCGGACTACAAGTGGCTGGCCCTGGCCGCGGTGAACGCCAAGGGGGCCGCCGTCGCGGCGCAGTGCCTCGCACGCGGTACGGCGGCCACCCTGCGCGGGGAGAAACCCCTGACCATGGGCCAGTCGCTGGCGGCCGGGCTGCGGCTGGGGCTGCGCTCGGCGGGGGTGCCCGTGTGGCTCGACACGCCGCTGACCGACCTGTACGTCGAGGGCGGCGCCGTGAGCGGGGCGGTCGTCACCCGGGACGGCGCTCCCGCCCTGGTGCGCGCCCGCCGCGGGGTGATCGTCGGCTCGGGGGGCTTCGAGCACAACGCGGCCATGCGCGAGCACTATCAGCGTGCGCCGATCGGCACGGACTGGACGGTCGGCGCGAAGGAGAACACCGGCGACGGCATCCGGGCCGGGCAGCGGCTCGGCGCCGCCCTCGGCCTCATGGACGACGCCTGGTGGGGCCCGGCGATCCCGCTCCCCGGCCAGCCTTACTTCTGCCTGGCCGAACGCACCCTCCCCGGCGGCCTGCTGGTCAACGCCGCCGGCGCCCGCTTCGTCAACGAGGCCGCCCCCTACAGCGACGTCGTCCACACGATGTACGACGTGGGCGACACCAGCCCGGCCATCCCGTCCTGGCTGATCGTCGACCAGCACTACCGCAACCGCTACCTCTTCAAGGACGTCCTGCCGACCCTGCCCCTGCCCGGTGCCTGGTACGACTCGGGCGCCGCGCACAAGGCCTGGACCCTGGACGCGCTCGCCGCCTCGATCGGCGTCCCGGCGGCAGCGCTGCGGACCACGGTGGACCGCTTCAACTCCCAGGCGCTGAAAGGCAAGGACCCCGACTTCCATCGCGGCGACAGCGCCTACGACCACTACTACACGGACCCGTACGTGCTGCCGAACTCCTGCCTGGCCCCGCTCTGGCTGCCCCCGTACCACGCCTTCCGCATCGTCCCCGGCGACCTCGGCACCAAGGGCGGCCTGCTCACGGACGCCCGCGCCCGGGTGCTGCGGGAGGACGGCTCGGTGATCCGGGGGCTGTACGCCGCCGGCAATGCGAGCGCGGCCGTCATGGGGCACAGCTACGCGGGCGCGGGCTCGACGATCGGTCCTGCGATGACGTTCGGGTACATCGCGGCGAAGGACCTGGCGGGGGTCCTTTAGGCCGCCGGTTTCCGTGCGATCAGGAAGGCCTGCTGAGACGTCTCGTCGAGCGCCGGGTCCGGTTCGCGGACCGTACGGGAGACGAGCGCGAAGCCGGCCGCCGTCAGCAGCTCGGCGATGTGGTCCGGCCGGCGACGCAGGAAGGTGAGCGCGACCGGGTGGCCGAAGGGCCGGTCGTGGTGCCGGTGCTGGTCGCCGGCCTGGAAGGCGACGAGCAGCGGCGAGCCCGGGGCCAGCACGCGGTGGAACTCGGCGAAGAGGTCCGGGAGCCGGTCCACGGGCGTGTGGATGGACGAGTAGAAGGACAGGGCGCCGGCCAGCGTGCCGTCGGGCAGGTCCAGCTCCAGCATCGAGCCCCGCTCGAAACGCAGCCCCGGGTTCTCGCGCCGGGCGATCGCGAGCATCGACTCCGACAGATCGACTCCGAACACGGGCAGCCCCAGCGCGGCGAGCCGGGCGGTCGTGCGACCCGGACCGCATCCCAGGTCGGCCACCGGGCCGTCCCCGTCGACGAGTTCGGCGAACACCGCCAGGATCGCCCGCTCCACGGGCCTGCTCTTCAGCTCGTCCTGGAAGAGGGTCGCGTAGTCCTCGGCGATGGCGTCGTAGAAGGAGCGGGTGGTGGAGAGGAAGTCGGCTTCGGTCATGGCCGGGGACCCTAGCGAAGCCGGCGACTATTCGCCGCTCTGCTCCGGCTCACCCGTCCGCGTCCGGCCGACCCCGATCGCCGTCCCGACGGCGATGCCCAGCGTCATGCCCAGGGCGAGCCCGAGCGCCAGATTGTCGAAGATGATCAACCCGAAGACGAGCCCGATGCTCGTGCCGACGGAAAGGCCGACCGACAGGCCCATCGCCAAACCGTTGTCGGCGGGAGTCCCGCCCTCCGCCCCGTGGCTGTTCTCGTCACTGCTTGTCACCTGGGCATTCTCCCATGGGGCGGCTCACGCCACCCCTGCCGCCCGCAGCAGCGCGGTGGCCCCGGCCGCCCCCAGCACCACCACCGGGAACGGCGCCCCGCGCCACGCCAGTGCGCCCCCGACCAGCACCCCGGCCGGCCGCGCCCACCCCGCGAAGCCGCCGCCCTCCGTGAGCCCGCCCGTCGCCAGCAGCGCGACCAGCAGCACCAACGCGGCGGCGGCCAGCAGTTCCTGGACGCGCGCGGGAAGTGCGACCCGCCCGTGCAGCGCCGGGCCGACCAGCCGGAAGGCATACGTCCCCACCGCCAGCGCCAGAATCAGGGCGACCGTGGCATTCACGCCGAGACCTCCTTACGGCCGTACAGGACAAGGCCCGCCAGCGCCAGCAGCACGGGCACCCCTGCCGGGACGGCCGGTGTCATCGCCAGGGCCAGTGCGGCGCCGAGCAGTGCGCACCGCCGTACTCGGGCGTCCGTGCGCAGAGTCGGCAGGACCAGTGCCATCAGTACGGCAGGGAAGGCGGCGTCCAGCCCGTACGTCGCGGTGTCGCCGAGCGCGGATCCGGCGAGCGCGCCCGCGAGGACGCCGATGTTCCAGGCGGCGAACAGGCCGAGTCCGTTCACCCAGAACGCCGTCCGGCGTCGCTGGGGAAGATCCGGCTGGGCGAGGGTGAAGGCGACCGTCTCGTCGGTGACGAGGTGGGCGCCGAGGAAGCGGGCCCATCGGCCCCGGCCACCGATGACGTCGGCCACGGCCAGGCTGAACGCCGCCGTCCGGGTGTTCAGGAGCAGCCCGGTTGCCGCCGCGGCGAGCGGCCCGCCCCCGGCCAGCAGCACGCCGACCGCGCTGAACTGCGCCGAGCCCGCGTACACGATCAGCGACATCACCACCGGCACCCAGACGGGCAGCCCGCCGGCCACCGAGATCGCGCCGAAGGAGATGCCGACGACACCGCTGGCCAGCCAGACCAGTGCGCTGTCGCGGATCAGGGGTGCCATCATCGGTGTTCGGAGTAGCGAACGCATGTTTTCCAGAATGAACAAGAGACAGCCGTTCGTCAAGGCGGACGAACGTACCTGTAGAGCGAACGACGGGAGTGAACCAGGATGAGCGAGCCGCTCGCGTGGATCGCCGCCGCCCTGCGCCGCGAGCGCACCCGGGCCGGGCTGTCGCTGTCGGAGCTGGCCAAGCGGGCCGGGATCGCGAAGTCCACGCTGTCGCAGCTGGAGGCGGGCAGCGGGAACCCCAGCGTGGAGACGCTGTGGGCGCTGGGTGTCGCGCTCGGTGTGCCGTTCAGCGCGCTGGTGGAGCCGCCGACCACGACGGTTCAGGTGATCAGGGCCGGCGAAGGGCCCACGGTCGCGTCGGAGCGGGCGGACTTCGTGGCCACTCTGTTGTCCGCGAGCCCGCCCGGCGCCCGCCGGGACCTCTATCACCTGAGCGTGGAACCGGGCCCGGCCAGGGAGTCGGAGCCACACATTCCGGGATCCGTGGAGCATCTGATCGTCAGCACGGGGCGGGTGAAGGCGGGGCCCCGGGATGAGGAGGCCGAGCTGGGGCCGGGCGACTACATGACGTATCGCGGGGATGTGCCGCACTCGTACGAGGCGCTCGCGCCCGGGACGACGTTCGTGCTCGTCATGCAGCACATCTAGCCCTCGCGAGCGGAGGAAAGGCAGGAGCCCCGTTGCCTTGCGGCACGGGGCTCCTTGGGTACTGCTATTCGTTCCGGATCAAAGCACCAGGCTCCGAGACCGAATGATCAGACTGATCGGACTGATCAGACAGGGGTGACGTTCTCCGCCTGCGGGCCCTTCGGGCCCTGGGTCACGTCGAAGGAGACCTGCTGGTTCTCCTCCAGCGAGCGGAAGCCGCTCGCGTTGATCGCGGAGTAGTGAACGAAGACGTCGGGGCCGCCGCCTTCTTGGGCGATGAAGCCAAAGCCCTTTTCGGCGTTGAACCACTTCACGGTTCCGGTAGCCATAAGCCCTCCTTGGGCCCAAAGGGTTGCCCTGCTCCAGAACCCTGCAAGTGTGAAAACAAGTGCTGCACAACTGCATACGTCTGAAAACGACGAGAGCCCGCGGTTACATGCTCCGCAGGCTCTGTACTGCAAGGGAAACCAAACTGCAACTTGCGGCGAGCCTAGCACGTGGGCAGCCGAAAGCAATAGAGGTCAAGATCACGCCACTCGGACGTTTGAAGGGCCCGTTTCGGGTTGACGGGGGAGTCATATGTGTCGGGACGACGGAGTGGATCCGACACCAGGGTGACGAGATGTTGTGACGCTGGTGTCACGCCCCTGAAGGATGCACGCTACCCCATGGGGTCTACTGTCGCGATGTGGACAATTCTCGCACCCGGCCGCGCGTAGGCCACATCCAGTTCCTGAACTGCCTGCCCCTGTACTGGGGGCTCGCGAGAACAGGCACCTTGCTCGACTTCGAGTTGACCAAGGACACGCCGGAGAAGCTCAGCGAGCGGCTGGTGCGGGGTGACCTCGACATCGGGCCGATCACCCTCGTCGAGTTCCTCCGCAACGCCGATGACCTGGTCGCCTTCCCTGACATCGCTGTCGGCTGCGACGGTCCGGTGATGTCCTGCGTGATCGTCTCGCAGGTCCCGCTGGACCGGCTGGACGGCGCCCGCGTCGCCCTCGGCTCGACCTCGCGCACCTCGGTCCGCCTGGCCCAGCTGCTGCTCGCCGAGCGCTACGGCGTCCAGCCCGAGTACTACACCTGCCCGCCCGACCTCAGCCTGATGATGCAGGAGGCGGACGCGGCCGTACTCATCGGAGACGCGGCGCTGCGGGCGAACCTGCTGGACGGGCCGCGCTACGGCCTCGACGTGCACGACCTCGGCGCCCTCTGGAAGGAGTGGACCGGTCTGCCCTTCGTGTTCGCGGTCTGGGCGGCGCGCCGGGACTATCTGGAGCGCGAGCCGGTCATCACCCGCCGGGTCCACGAGGCGTTCCTGGACTCCCGCAACCTCTCCCTGGAAGAGGTCGGCAAGGTCGCCGAGCAGGCGGCCCGCTGGGAGGCCTTCGACGAGCAGGTCCTGGAGCGGTACTTCACCACGCTCGATTTCCGGTTCGGCGGCCCGCAGCTGGCGGCGGTCGCCGAGTTCGCCCGAAGGGTGGGGCCGACCACCGGATTTCCGGCGGATGTGAAGGTGGATCTGCTTCAGCCGCAAAGCGCGGGGTGACACGGGGTGTTTCCGCACTAATCTGCTGACGGTTCCTACGGGGGAGGGTGGACGTCGATGCAGCCGCTCGGAGTTGACGAGCCCACGGTCGTCGGGCCGTACCGGCTGCTCGGCCGGCTCGGGTCCGGCGGCATGGGGCGGGTGTACCTGGGGCGCAGCGCGGGCGGCCGTACGGTCGCGGTCAAGATCGTGCACCCGCACTTCGCCCTCGACGAGGAGTTCCGCGCCCGCTTCCGCCGCGAGGTGGACGCGGCACGCCGGGTGGGCGGCGCGTGGACGGCGCCCGTCCTCGACGCCGACCCGGAGGCAGCGGTGCCCTGGGTGGCCACCGCCTACGCGGCGGGACCGTCCCTGACGTCCGCGGTCGCGGACTCGGGCGCGCTGCCCGCGCATTCGGTACGAGCGCTGGGGGCGGGGCTGGCGGAGGCGCTGGCGGCGGTGCACGAACTGGGCCTTGTGCACCGGGACGTGAAGCCGTCGAACGTCCTGCTGACGCTGGACGGCCCGCTGCTGATCGACTTCGGCATCGCGAGGGCCATGGACGGCACGGCGTCCCTGACGTCGACCGGCGTCTCGATCGGCTCCCCCGGCTACATGTCGCCCGAGCAGATCCTCGGCAAGGGGGCCACGGGCGCGGCGGACGTCTTCTCGCTGGGCGCCGTGCTGGCGTACGCGGCGACCGGGGAGCCGCCGTTCACCGGGGACTCGTCGGCGGCGCTGCTCTACAAGGTCGTCCACGAGGAGCCCGAACTCGACGCGCTGGACGGTGAGTTGCGGGAGCTGGCGGCGGCCTGCCTGGCCAAGGAGCCCGGCGCGCGGCCCACTCCGGGGGACGTCGCCCGGCGGCTCGCTCCGCAGGGCGCGGCCCGGCTGGTCGCGGGCGGCTGGCTGCCGGGGGCGCTGGTGGAGCAGGTCAGCCGGGGAGCTGTGCGGCTGCTGAACCTGGAGGCGGGGGAGGACGTCTCGTCGGGGCCGGTGCGCTTCAGTCTGCCTTCGGTCGGGGTCGTGGACGCGACGGCCGGGGGTGAGTCGTCCGGCCGGTCGACGGTCGGGGAGTTCGGCCCGCCGCCGGTGATGGCCCCTACGCCTGTGCCGCCCGCACCCACACC
>NZ_RDBN01000021.1:409521-494501 GCF_008042075.1 Streptomyces sp. UW30
GGTAGCGGTCGGGGACGGAGCCCTCGGCCGGGCTGGAGGACGGCCGGGGTTCCTGGGACGAAGCGGCTCCGGAATCCCCGCTCGCGGAGTCCCGGTCACCGCCGGGCAACAGCTCGAACACGAACACCGACCCCACGGTCACCGCCGCCAACGCACCCGCGACGGCCAGCGCCACCGTGCAGCTCATCCGGCGCCCACCCCGCCCGTCGCCGMACCCGAACCGCGTGATGCCACGCCTCCGCAGGACGCCGTCCCGGGCTCCGGCCGTCCGCCCGGCAAGCTCGCCGTCTCCGTCGCGGCGTCCTCGACGCCGGGGGAGGGCGGCCGTGGGCGCCGGATGAGCTGCACGGTGGCGCTGGCCGTCGCGGGTGCGTTGGCGGCGGTGACCGTGGGGTCGGTGTTCGTGTTCGAGCTGTTGCCCGGCGGTGACCGGGACTCCGCGAGCGGGGATTCCGGAGCCGCTTCGTCCCAGGAACCCCGGCCGTCCTCCAGCCCGGCCGAGGGCTCCGTCCCCGACCGCTACCTCGGCACCTGGGAAGGCAAGGCCACCGTCCTGGACGGCGCCCTGTCGGCCGGTACCTTCCGGCTCACCGTGCACAAGGCCGACGTGGGCGACGAGGTGGGCACCCTGCGCCAGACCGACCTGCTCGGCGGCGTCTGCAACGACGTACTGACGCTGAAGCAGGTGACGGCCAAGGAGCTCGTCGTGACGTCCGTGGGCCGCAAGACCAATCACGGCGGGTGCAACCCGACACCGCACACCGTCCGGATCACACCGGCCGGCGACGAGCTCGTGTACCGCTCGGAGAGCGACGACGAGGGGAATCCCGAGGCGCGGTTGTCGAAGGCCGAGTAGGGATGGACACGCTCGTCGGGCTCGTCGTGATCGGTGTCGCCCTGCTGTGGGGCGCGGCCGCGGGGGCCCTGCTGCCGCGGGCCGCCTACCGGTTCTCCGTCGAGGCGGAGGAGGAGTGGCGGGAGCTGTGTCCGGGCGGACATCGCGTCCCGGGATGGCTCGGGCGGGCACGTTGCCCGCAGTGCGCCACGAGGTACGGCCCCCGCACCGTGCCCGTCGCCCTGACCACCGCGCTGCTCTGCGCCGCGCTCGCCGCCGCGACCGACACCCGCCCCGAACTGGCCGTCTGGCTGCTGCTCACTCCGGTGGGCGTGCTGCTCGCGCTCGTCGACCTCCGGGTGCGGCGGCTCCCCGACGTGCTGACCCTGCCGCTCGCGGTTGCCGCGCTCGTGCTGCTCGGGGTGGTCGCGCTGGTGCCGGAGCACGCGGGTGACTGGCCGACGGCGGTGTGGGGCTCGCTCGCGCTGGGCGCCGGATACCTCGTCCTGCACCTCATCAACCCGGGCGGCATGGGATTCGGCGATGTGAAGCTCGCGCTCGGGGTGGGCGCGGTGCTGGGCTGGTACGGCTGGGCGACGGTCATGCTCGGCACCTTCGCCGGGTTCCTGTTCGGCGCGCTCTACGGCGGTGTCCTCGTCACCTTGCGGAAGGCGGGACGCAAGACGGCGATCGCGTTCGGGCCGTTCATGATCGCGGGGGCGTACGCCGGACTGCTGATCGGCGCGTACGCGGCCTGACCTCGGGTCCGCGAAAACGCTGGCGTAGGCTGGTCTGGTCCGTCTCATCCCCCTTCGAAAGGGCCGCCCGGTGACCGAGAAGGCCGACCTCCAGTCTGTGCTCGACCGTGCCGCTGCGGGCGGGCGGATCAGCCCCGAGGAAGCGCTCGACCTCTACCGCGACGCCCCGCTGCACGCGCTGGGCGCCGCCGCAGACGCCGTACGCCGCCGCAGGTACGCGGGTACCGAGCACATCGCGACGTACATCATCGAGCGCAACATCAACTACACGAACGTGTGCGTCACGGCGTGCAAGTTCTGCGCCTTCTACGCCGCCCCCAAGGACACGGCCAAGGGCTGGACCCGCGACCTGGACGACATCCTGCGGCGCTGCGCGGAGACCGTCGAACTCGGCGGCACCCAGATCATGTTCCAGGGCGGACACCACCCGGACTTCGGCGTCGAGTACTACGAGAAGCACTTCGCGGCCATCAAGAAGGAGTTCCCGCAGCTCGTCATCCACAGCCTGGGGGCGAGCGAGGTCGAGCACATGGCCCGGATCTCCGGTGTGTCGGTCGAGGAGGCCATCACCCGGATCCACCAGGCCGGCCTCGACTCCTTCGCGGGCGCCGGCGCCGAACTGCTGCCCGCGCGGCCGCGCAAGGCCATCGCCCCGCTGAAGGAGAGCGGTGAGCGCTGGCTGGAGATCATGGAGATCGCGCACGGGCTGGGCGTGGAGTCGACGTCGACGATGCTGATGGGCACGGGCGAGACCAACGCCGAGCGCATCGAGCACCTGCGGATGATCCGTGAGGTCCAGGACCGCACGGGCGGCTTCCGGGCCTTCATCCCGTACACCTACCAGCCCGAGAACAACCACCTGAAGGGCCGTACGCAGGCCACGATCTTCGAGTACCTGCGGATGATCGCCATCGCGCGTCTCTTCATGGACAACATCGCCCACATCCAGGGCTCCTGGCTGACCACCGGCAAGGAGATCGGCCAGCTGTCGCTGCACTACGGCGCGGACGACCTCGGCTCGATCATGCTGGAGGAGAACGTCGTCTCCTCGGCCGGTGCCAAGCACCGCTCCAACCGGATGGAGATCATCGACCTGATCCGCAAGTCGGGGCGGGTGCCGGCGCAGCGGACGACGACGTACGAGCACATCGTGGTGCACGACGACCCGGCGAACGACCCCGTCGACGAGCGGGTCGCCTCCCACATCTCCTCGACGGCGATCGAGGGCGGGACCGCGCACCCCGAGCTGAAGATCCTCGCCTCCAACTGACCTGCCTGTGCTGACGATTCACGCGGACTCCAGGGGGCGGGCGCTCGCCGTCAAGGGCGCGTGGATCGCCGACGCCGGGCAGTTGCCGGATCTGGTCGCCGCGCATCCGGGGGCGCGGGTGCGGCAGTGGCCGGGCATCCTCACGCCCGGGCTGATCAACCTCCACGGCAACGAGCTGCTGGAGGAGGCCTACCACCCCGATCCGCGCGAGGCCGACGAACTGGGCACCGAGCCGCTGACCGGCGACGCGCTTGCGGCCCTCGCGATGGACGACGCCCGCTGGGGCGCGAGCGCCCGGCGCGGGGTCCAGCGGATGCTGGCGCACGGCACGGTCCGCGCGGCCTGCGAGGAACTGCGCAACCGCGCGGTACGCGACGCCGTGCACCGCTCGGGCCTCGCGGTCATGGGCAGGCTGGGCCGCCCCGGCGGAACCCCTGCGCTCGATCCCTACGCCGCCGGGTGGCCGGTGGAGTTCGCGGAGCCGAGGGAGCGGAACTCGGCGGCCCGTTTCGCGGTGTTCGACGTGAGGGACGAGACGGAACTGGCGGAGCGGGGCGCGGGGACGTGCGTGGCGACGGTGGTGGAGGGACGGTTGGTGTATCGGAGCCGGTGAGTGGGGCGCCCCTTCAAAAACCCCCGAGCTCATCCCGAGAACGCCTCGGCAAACGCCCCGTCCTCCTGGTCCACCCCACTGCAATTGCTCAGGGCGTCGTCGTCCTCTGCGTCGTCACCACACTGCTGGTCCCGGAACGTCGCCCACATCGACACCCACCCGATCCCCTTCTCGTCGGCGAACTCCCGCACCTGAGCCGCGTCATCGAGCGAGAACGTCTCGTTGTCGACGTCGTTCGTGCCGAGCATCGACGTCAACGCCATCGCCTTCCACGCGGTCGCGTCCGACGTACCGAAGACCTCCTTCAGCTGCGTGTGCGTGGCCTTCGCCGAGGTGAGCGCGTAGTCACCCATGTCACCGGTGTACGACTCGCCGTAGTTCATCGTCATGATGTTCACCGTGGAGACCTGAACGTCATGCTCGTTGGCGGACTCCAGCAGCGCCACGCCGTCGTCGTCCAGACCGGACGGCATCACCGGCAGCGTGAAGGAGACCTCCAGGTCGCTCCGCTCCTTCTGCAGCAGCGCGATCGCCTCCGAACGCAGGTCCACCGAGTCGGAGTCGGTCAACTCGTCGCCCTCGATGTCGAAGTCGGCCTGCGAGGAACCCGCCGCGTCCAGCGCCTTCCCGTACGCCTGCGCCAGCGCCGACGCGCTGTCGCAACTCGCCGCCAGCTCCTTGCCGGAGGCCCCGCCGAAGGAGACGCGGACGGTGGCGCCGTCCTGAGTGAGCTTGGAGACACGGGACTTCACGGCCGAGTCCGAGAGGGCGGTGGTGCCGTTCCACTTGGGCGTGCAGTCGCTGCCGTCCGAGATGACGAAGGCCAGGTTGTACGTCGCAGGGGAGCCGGCGGAGTCGTTGCCGGACGCGGTGGTGGCGCTGACGTAGGGGGCGTACGAGGTGCTCGGCGCGGCGGACTCGGAGGGCGAGGCCTCGGTCCGCGGGGGTGTCGGGGCCGCCGCGTCCGCCGTGTCGTCGGAGCCCGCGGAGCACCCCGTGATGGCCAGTGCAAACATGCAGGTGAGTCCGGCCGTCGCCGTCAGGAAACTCCGCATGGGGTCGGTACCCGCTTTCGTGATTTCTGTCTCAGGCTGAGAAATGGCAAACGTGCCCGGGGCGCAAATGTCTCACAGTCCGCTGGGGCCGGATCTCCAACTCCTCTCACATCGCTGTGAAGTGCGCTGTCGTTCGCAGGAATTCTCAGGGAACGTACAGGTTAAGGCGTTTCTCATGGGCGTCTCATATAAAAAGAGAGCCGTGGGCACATAAAGGCTCCCTAGCATCCGGGGAATGCATTCCGAGCCTGCCATCGAAAACCGCGCCGCCGAACCTCGTGTGCGCGGTCGCCGCCGCAAACGCGGCAACGGGTCCGCCGACGGGCCCGTGTTCGTTGACAACTCCGGACGCCGCTCCAAGCTGCTGCGGCGCCTCGGCCTGTTCCTCGGCGTCGCCTGCCTCGGCTACGCGGTCGTGCTGGGCATGGCCTTCATGGGCGTCGGCACCTCGCTGAGCCCGTCCCAGCTGCTGCCCTTCGCAAACGGCCAGGGCGGCCCCGGCGGCGCGGGCCCGGGCAGCGAGCCCCAGGGCGGCCGCGGCAACCCGGTCGCCCCGCCCAGCGGCACCCCGTCGGCGCCGCCCTCGGGCGCCCCCGCACCGACCGCGTCCGCCGACGCGTCCGCCAACTGACCGGAGCGCAGCCCCACTCATGACCACGACGACGCCCTCACGTCGCCGCCGCCGCGCCCCCACCCGGATCGAGCGGGTGGCGGGGAAGGCCGCGGCCCTGCAAAAACCCCGGGTCATCCTCGCCGGACTGCTGCTGCTCGCGCTGACCAGCGTCATGCTGCTCGACGGCTATCTGCGCGCCGAGGTCGGCGGCGACCAGCGCGTGCGCACCGGGGCCAGCGCCGGCGACGTCCCCGACAAGGTCCTCGACGGCGGTCCGATCCTCACCTTCCGGGGCGGTCAGGCCACCACCGTCTCCGTACCGGAGAAGACGATCGCGCTCACCTTCGACGACGGCCCGAACCCGACCTGGACGCCGCAGGTCCTGGCGATCCTGAAGAAGTACGACATCCCGGCCACGTTCTTCGTGGTCGGCTCGATGGTCTCGCGCTACCCCTCGATCGTCGGCGACATGGTCGAGCAGGGCAACGAGGTGGGCATCCACACCTTCACCCACGTCGACCTGTCGTACCAGAGCGACGCCCGCATCAGGCGTGAGATGACGCAGACCCAGCTCGCGCTCGCGGGCGCGGCCGGCATCACGACGACCCTGTTCCGGGCGCCGTACTCCTCGGAGACGGACGCCATCGACAACTACAGCTGGCCCGTCTACAAGAAGCTCGGCGAGGACGGCTACACCAGCGTCTTCGTCGACACCGACAGCGACGACTGGAAGCGGCCGGGCGTCTCGAAGATCATCAAGTGGGCCACTCCGGAGGACGGCGAGGGTGCGTCCGTTCTCTTCCACGACGCGGGCGGCGAGCGGTCGCAGACGATCAAGGCGCTGCCGACGTACATCGAGAAGATGAAGGCGAAGGGGTACACCTTCACCACGATCAGCGGCGCGATCCAGGAGGAGGAGTCGGCGGGCGGCGGTCAGCAGACGGGTGCCGCGCAGGCTGGTGGCGTTCAGGTGGGGGGTCAGCAGCCCGGCGGCGCTCAGGCCCAACAGGGTGGTCCGAACGGGCAGGCCGGTGCCTCAGGCATGGGGTCGTCGGGGACCTCGAACCTCCAGGCCGCCCACCGCGAGGCAACCGGCGCGACCCTCTACGAGGGCAAGGCCCTGATCGGTGCCGTGGCCGTCGCCGAGTGGACGGTGCCGGTGCTGTCGGTCGGCCTTCTCGTCGTCGGTGTCGCCGTCATGGGCCGCTTCGGCATGATGCTGCTCCTCGCCCGGCGCCACTACCGGCAGCGCAACAAACGCCGGTTCAGCTGGGGGCCGACGGTGCACCAGCCGGTGAGTGTGATCGTCCCGGCGTACAACGAGAAGGAGTGCATCGCCAACACCCTTGAGTCGCTGTCCAAGAGCACCCATCCGATCGAGGTCATCGTGGTCGACGACGGCTCGACCGACGGCACCTCCGAGATCGCCCGGAACGCCGCCCACGAACTCGGCATGACCAACGTCCGCGTCATCCGCCAGGAGAACGCGGGCAAGCCGGCCGCGCTGAACAACGGTGTGCGCAGCGCCAGTTACGACATCGTCGTGATGATGGACGGCGACACGGTCTTCGAGCCGGACACCGTACGGCAGCTCGTGCAGCCCTTTGCCGACCCCGAGGTCGGCGCGGTCGCCGGCAACGCCAAGGTCGGCAACCGCAACACGATCATCGGCGCCTGGCAGCACATCGAGTACGTGATGGGCTTCAACCTCGACCGGCGCATGTACGACCTGCTGCGCTGCATGCCGACCATCCCGGGCGCCATCGGCGCGTTCCGTCGCCAGGCGGTCCTGGAGGTCGGCGGCATGAGCGAGGACACCCTCGCCGAGGACACCGACATCACGATCGCGATGCACCGGGCGGGCTGGCGGGTCGTCTACCAGGAGCACGCGCGCGCGTGGACGGAGGCGCCCGGTTCGCTGAAGCAGCTGTGGTCGCAGCGCTACCGATGGTCGTACGGCACCATGCAGGCGCTGTGGAAGCACCGCAAGTCGCTGACGGACAAGGGTCCCTCGGGCCGCTTCGGCCGGGTCGGCATGCCTCTGGTGGTCATCTTCCAGATCGTCACGCCGGTCTTCGCGCCCCTCATCGACGTGTTCACCGTCTACTCGATGATCTTCGTCGACTTCAAGGCGGCCCTGTTCGCGTGGCTGGCGGTGCTCGCCGTGCAGCTGTTCTGCGCCGCGTACGCCTTCCGCCTCGACCGTGAGAAGTACCGCTACCTGCTGATGATGCCCCTGCAGCAACTCGCCTACCGGCAGATGATGTACCTGGTCCTCATCCACTCCTGCATCACCGCGATGACGGGCGGCCGCCTGCGCTGGCAGAAGCTGAAGCGCACCGGCGAGGTCGGGACGCCGGCAGGGGTGAGCCGATGAGCTGGGAGCAGCAGGGGTACCAGCCGCAGCCGTATCAGCAGACGGGCTATTCCCAGCCGTATCAGCAGCCGGGCCACCAGGAGGGATACGGTCAGGGTTACGGGTACTCGGGGTATGCGCCGGAGCCGTATCCACCGGAGTATGTGGAGTACGCACAGGGAGCGGCACAGGCGACTGCCCCGTCGCCGGTGAGGGAGCCGGAACCGGAGCCGGAGCTCGCGGTTGCGGCACCTCCCACAGACGCCGAGGCGGAGGAGGAGAAGCCTCCGCCTCGGCCCCCGGGCCGCGACCGCTACTTCGACACCTTGCGCGCCGTCGCCCTCATCCGCGTCGTCACCTACCACACCTTCGGCTGGGCCTGGGCGGGCATGGTCTTCCCCTCGATGGGGATCATGTTCGCCCTGGCCGGCACCCTCATGGCGAAGTCCCTGGAGCGGCCCGCGCTGAAGGTGGTGCGCAGCCGGATGCGCCGGCTGCTGCCGCCGTTCTGGTTCTGGGGCTCCTTCGTGGTCGTGGCGATGCTGATCCACGACTGGATGCCGGGCCGGCAGATCGTCTACTGGATCGTGCCGCTCGGCGACCCGCCGGGCAACGCGTGGGCCGAGCAGGCGTGGGAGATCCTCTGGTACCTGCGGACGTACCTGTGGTTCGTCCTGCTCTCCCCGCTGCTGCTGAAGGTCTTCCGCCTGGCCCCGGTGCCGGTGCTGCTCCTGTCCTTGTCGCCGATCCTGGTTCTCCACTTCGCCTGGGAGCCCCCGGACGACCGCTTCGGCAGCGCGCTCACCGACCTGGCGACCTTCCTCTTCTGCTGGATCCTCGGCTTCGCACACCGCGACGGCGTGCTCCGGCGGCTGAGGCCGTTCGCCGTCGTCGTCCTCTCGCTCGCCGCGATCGGCTACGGCGGCTGGTACGCCTTCACCCACCAGGCCGAGACCGGCTCCTACGACCTGGACGACATCCCGCTCGCGCAGGCCTTCTGGTCGGCGGGCTTCGTGACGCTGCTGATGTACGCGAAGGCGTTCTTCCGCATCGACTTCGCCTGGCTCACCCGCTTTCGCCGCACCGACCGCCTCGTCACGGTGTTCAACTCGCGTGCCGTGACGATCTACCTCTGGCACGAGATCGCCCTGATCCTCGCCGTCCCGCTGATCGACCAGTTCTGGAAGGTGCCCGCGTTCGAGAAGTACCTGCCGCTGGAGAGCCAGTGGTTCATGTTCGGCGTCGGCTGGATCCTGATCGCCGTCTTCGTGCTGCTGTGCGGATGGGTGGAGGACGTGGCCGGGAAGAAGAAGCCGAAGCTCCTCCCTTGAGGCAGTACTGCCACCTGGGGCGTGTGGCCGTACTGCCACATGGTGCCTGCGGCKGTACTGCCACAATGGGCCCGTGACCCGCGCATCCCTGGACAAGCAGCCGCACGAAGTCGCTTCGATGTTCGACAACGTGGCGGAACGGTACGACCTGACCAACGACGTGCTGTCGCTCGGCCAGGACCGCAGATGGCGGGGGGAGGTCGCGAAGGCCGTCGATGCCCGCCCCGCGCAGAAGGTCCTCGACCTGGCCGCCGGTACGGCCACCTCCTCGCTGCCGTTCGCGCAGACCGGCGCGTACGTCGTGCCCTGCGACTTCTCCCTCGGGATGCTCCGGGTCGGCAAGCGCAAGCACACCTGGCTGCCGTTCACGGCGGGCGACGCGACGAAGCTGCCGTTCAAGGACGACACCTTCGACGCCGTGACGATCTCCTTCGGACTGCGCAACGTCCAGGACTTCGACGCCGCGCTGCGCGAGATGTACCGGGTGACGCGGCCCGGCGGCAGGGTCGTGATCTGCGAGTTCTCGCATCCGACCTGGGCGCCCTTCCGCACGGTCTACACCGAATACCTGATGCGCGCCCTGCCCCCGGTTGCGCGCAAGGTGTCCTCGAACCCGGACGCGTACGTCTACCTCGCCGAGTCCATCCGCGCCTGGCCCGACCAGCCGGCCCTGGCGGAGCGCCTGCGCGAGGCGGGCTGGTCGAAGGTGGCCTGGCGGAACCTGACGGGCGGGGTCGTGGCCCTGCACCGCGGGTTCAAGCAGAGCTGACCACGGGGTACGGGTCGCCGGGCTCGTCGAGTTCGCGTTGCATTCCGCCCGAGGGCGGCCGCGGTATGCGCGGCTCGCGCACGCCTCCGCCGCCCTCGCCCTCGCCGAAGTCGAACCAGATGTAGACCATCGAGTCCCGCGGCACCTCGGCACCGGGCTGGGGATACTGGCGTACGACGTAGTCGACGACGGTGAGGTGGAAGTCCGGCCGGTCCGGTGCGTTGAGGATCAGGCCGTGCGACTTCGCTTCCTTGCGCGCGTCCATGGCCATCAGTCCGACGAGTTTCGGTACTCGCACCTCGGGCGTTTTGGGTGTTATGCGCACAGATGTCACCCCCAGCGGTACTGGCAGGGTAACCGCCCGGGGGTGTCGCCCGGAAGCTTCAAGTACCTTTCTGTAACAGTCGATTACGTATGGTCACGAATCCGGAGTCGGGGCATCCGGTTGACCGGGTCATTCGGTTAGCCAGGTCATTCGGTTGGCCGGGGCATTCGGATGTCGGATGCCGGTGTCACAGATCGAGCCTGTAGCAGTGCCCCTTCTGCCGCGCTTCGGGCGTGGTGAACACCTCGACGAGCTGCATCCCCAGCCGCCGCGTCACCGCGATCGACCGCTCGTTGCGCGCGTCGACCATCGCCACCACACCCGGAACCCCGGCCGCCCGCAACCGCTCCAGCGTCATCCGGGCGGCCGCGCTGACGTACCCCTTGCCCCAGTGCTCACGTCCGAGCCGCCAGCCGATCTCGATCTCCCCGGTGGGACCCCACTGACGTTCCCAGGGCTGGGCGCCGGTGAAGCCGATGACCTGCTCGTTCTCGTCGAGCATGGTCCACAGGCAGTACCCGCGCTCGGCGTCGTGCCGCCGCTGGCGCGCGGTGAGTTCCTCGTAGACGGACAGCTCCGCGGCCGTGCCGCCGTGGAACTCCATGACTTCCGGGTGGGCGAAGACCCGGTGCCAGGCGACCGCGTCCTCGTCGGTGGGCACACGCAGCCGTACTTCGGGGAGAGCTCGGTTCACAGGGCAGCCCTTCAGCCGGGTGATCAATTCTGCTGAATAGACTGCCCATGTCCAGTGCCGGTCGGCACGCAGATTTCGAACCCGGGGAGATCCAGCCGTGACCGTCGTGACCGAGCCCCACTCCTCGCCCCTCTCCGAGAACACCGCCGACGTGATCGTCGTGGGCGCGGGGCCGGCCGGCTCCGCGACGGCGTACCACCTGGCCAAGTCCGGCCTCGACGTCCTGCTGCTGGAGAAGACCGAGTTCCCCAGGGAGAAGGTCTGCGGCGACGGCCTGACCCCGCGCGCGACCAAACAGCTCGTGGCCATGGGCATCGACATCTCCGAGGAAGCGGGCTGGCTGCGCAACAAGGGCCTGAGGATCATCGGCGGCGGCGTGCGCCTCCAGCTGGACTGGCCGGATCTCGCCTCCTTCCCCGACTACGGCCTCGTCCGCAAGCGCGACGACTTCGACGAGCAGCTCGCCCGCCAGGCCCAGAAGGCCGGCGCCCGCCTCTACGAGCGCTGCAACGTCGGCGCCCCGATCATCGACGACCGCACCGGCCGCATCACCGGCGTCCACGCCAAGCTCGGCGAGGAGAAGCGCGAGGTCACCTTCCACGCGCCCCTGGTGGTCGCCGCCGACGGCAACTCCACCCGGCTGTCCCTGGCGATGGGCCTGCACCGCCGCGAGGACCGCCCGATGGGCGTGGCCGTGCGGACGTACTTCGAGAGCCCCCGCCACGACGACGACTACCTGGAGTCCTGGCTGGAGCTGTGGGACCGCCGCGGCCCCGGCGAGGACCGCCTCCTGCCCGGCTACGGCTGGATCTTCGGCATGGGCGACGGCACGTCCAACGTCGGCCTGGGCGTGCTCAACACCTCCGACTCCTTCAAGGAACTGGACTGGCGCGAGGTCCTGAAGGCCTGGTGCGCCTCCATGCCGGAGGACTGGGGCTACACCCCGGACAACATGACCGGGCCCATCCGCGGCGCCGCGCTCCCGATGGCCTTCAACCGCCAGCCGCACTACACCAAGGGCCTGCTGCTGGTCGGCGACGCCGGCGGCCTGGTGAACCCCTTCAACGGCGAGGGCATCGCCTACGCCATGGAGTCCGGCCAGATCGCCGCCGACGTCATCGTCCAGGCCCACGCCCGCTCGACCCCCGCGGGGCGCGAACTGGCCCTCCAGCGCTACCCGCGCGTCCTGAAGGACACCTACGGCGGCTACTACACGCTGGGCCGCGCCTTCGTGAAGCTCATCGGCAACCCGAAGGTCATGAAGATCGCGGCCCAGCGCGGCCTGACGCACCCCATGCTGATGAAGTTCACCCTGAAGCTGCTCGCGAACCTCACGGACCCGACCGGCGGTGACGCGATGGACCGCATCATCAACGGCCTCAGCAAGGTGGCCCCGAAGGCGTGAACTAGCCCTTCAACGCCTCGATGTTGGCGGCCCGGCGCGCGAACACCTCCTCCCGCCGGTCCGCCACCTGCCGCAGCGCCTCCTTCCGCTCCCGCTTGGAGAGCCGGTCCAGATAGACCTGTCCGTCGCAGTGATCGGCCTCGTGCGCGAGGCAGCGGGCGAAGTACCCGGTGCCCTCGATCACGATCGGCTCGCCGTCCTTGTCGACGCCGCGCACCACGGCCCGGTCCGGACGCGGTACGTCCATCACGGCGCCCGGCACGGACAGGCAGCCCTCCGAGTCGTCGAGGAGCCGCCTGCCCGAGGCGCCGAGCGGCTCCAGCACCGGATTGACGACATACCCGACATGACGGACCCCGTCGTCGTCCGGACAGTCGTACACGAACAGCCGCAAATCGACCCCGACTTGGTTCGCCGCCAGCCCCGCCCCGTCGGCGATGTACATCGTCAGGAACATGTCGTCGATGAGCGCGGCGAGATCGGGCCCGAACTCGGTCACGTCCCGGCACGGCTTGTGCAGCACCTCCTCGCCCACCTCGGTGATCCTGCGCACCGATCCACGCCGGGCCTCGGGCGCGAGCGGCGGATACGACTCCACGGGCCTGCCTTGCACGAAAACGCTGGGCATCGCATTTCTCCCCTTCTGTCCTTGTGCTGTCGCGGGTTGTGAGGATGCTGTGGTCGGCCGGGAATCAGGCTTCCGACCTCGGCGGACCCTCCCTACCCTCCGGGATTCATGACAACAGAACACACGCAGGAGCCCCAGGAGAAGACAGGTCACACGCCATCCGGCCACACGCGCAGACGCTTTCTGGCCGGTGCCGGGTCGGCGGCCGGCGCCGTCGCCTTATGGCCCGCGGGAACCGCGAAGGCGGCCTCCGGCAGACGCGTCGCCGTCCTCGGCGGCGGAGTCTCCGGCCTGAGCGCCGCCCACGAACTCGCCGAACGCGGTTACGCCGTCACCGTCTACGAGTACTACGACGCCCTCGGTGGCAAGGCCCGCTCGATGCCCGTACCGGGGACGGCGGCCGGCGGCCGCGCCGACCTCCCCGCCGAGCACGGCTTCCGCTTCTTCCCCGGCTTCTACCGGAACCTGCCGGACACCATGCGCCGCATCCCCGTCCCCGGCAACGCGCACGGCGTCCACGACAACCTCGTCAGCGGCACCGAGGCCCTGTTCGCCCGCGCCGGCGGCCGTCCCGACCTGCACTTCCCGCTGCGCCGCGCCACCACCCCGCCCCGCCCCGGCGACCTCACACTCGGCTGGATCCGCGACCAGCTCCTGTCGGTCCTGGACCTCGGCACCCGCCTGCCCGCCCACGAGGTGGCCTACTTCGCCGACCGGCTCCTGGTCCACCTCACCAGCTGCGACGCCCGCCGCGAGGAGCAGTGGGAGAAGGTCTCGTGGTGGGACTTCATCCGCGCCGAGGACATGAGCGCGGAGTACCGGACGCTCCTCGGGATCGGCCAGACCCGCAACCTCGTCGCCACGCGCGCGGAGGTGGCCTCCACCCGGACCGTCGGCCGCGTCATCATCGAGGCCCTGCTGCTGTGGGGCCTGCTCGGCCGCGGCATGGACGGCGACGCCGACATCGACCGCGTCCTTAACGCCCCCACCAGCGAGGCCTGGATCGACCCCTGGGAGGCCCACCTGCGCTCTCTCGGCGTCGATTTCGCCCTCGGCGCCCAGGTCCGCGAGGTCCGTTACGACGGCGGCCGCGTGAGCGGCGTCCGCGTCTCGGCCCGGGACGGCAGCGACGAACGCACCATCACCGCCGACCACTACATCAGCGCGCTGCCCGTCGAGCACGCGCGCGGGACGTGGGGCCCGGCCCTGCGCGCCGCGGATCCGCAGCTCGCACGCTGCGACGCCCTCCAAGCCGACTGGATGACCGGCGTGATGTTCTATCTGCGCACGCCCACCCCGGTCGTGCACGGCCACATCAACTGCCTCGACTCGCCCTGGTCGGTGACCGGCGTCGGCCAGGCCCAGTTCTGGGACGGACGGGACTTCTCCCGCGACTACGGCGACGGGCGCGCCCGCGACTGCCTGTCCGCCATCATCTCGGAGTGGGACAAGCCGGGCATCCTGTACGGCAAGACGGCCAAGGAGTGCACCAAGGAGGAGGTCGTCGCCGAGCTCTGGGCCCAGCTGAAGGACGGCCTCAACGACGTCGGCAAGACCGTGCTGCGGGACGAGGACCGTCTCGGCTGGTTCATGGACCCGGCGGTGACGGGTCTGGGCGGCCCTGACCCGCAGAACCGCGAACAGCTCCTCATCCACCCCACGGGCACGCTCTACAACCGCCCCACGGCCCGCACGAGGGTCCCGAACTTCTTCCTCGCGGGCGACTACGTCCGCACGGACGTGGACCTCGCGACGATGGAGGGCGCCAATGAGTCGGCCCGCCTCGCGGTCAACGCACTCCTGGAGGCGGACAATTCGGACGCCGAGCGCTGTGAGATCTGGGAGCTGTACCGGCCCCCGGAGATGGAGCCCCTCAAGCGGATCGACGCGGTGCGCTACAAGCTCGGCCTGCCCAACACCTTCGACCTCGGATGAGACGTAAGGGCCGCTGCCCCCGAGCGGCTGCGGCCCTTACGGTGATCCCTGTGCGTCAGAGGACGCGCACCGCGCCCGACGCCGGGTAGCCGGACAGGTCCTGGATGACGACGCCCTTGGAGGGGTTGGCCGCGTCCAGGTACTGGCCGTTACCGATGTAGACCCCCACATGGTAGGCGGAACCCTTGCCGCCCCAGTAGAGGATGTCGCCGACCTGGATCTGCGACAGCGGGATGTCGGTGCCGGACATCGACTGGTCCTGCGAGACGCGCGGCAGGTCGACGCCGACCTGCTTGAAGGCGGCCTGGACCAGGCTGGAGCAGTCCCACGCGTTGGGCCCGGTGGCGCCCATGACGTAGGCGTCGCCGACCTGCGCCTGGAGGAAGGAGATGACCGTGCCGACGCTGCCGCTGGCGGGAGCGGACACGTCGACGTTCGTGTCCGCGGAAGCGGACAGGGTGGCCCGCTCCGCGCTGCGCGAGGCGGCCTCCTCGGCGGCGGCCCTGCGGGCCTCCTCCGCCTTCTTCTTCGCCTCGGCCTTCTTCTTGGCCTCTGCGAGGTCCTTCTTGGCTTCCTTGGCCGCCGCGGCGGCGGCCGCGTCACGCTCGGCGTCGAGCTCGTAGTTCGCCGCAGCCAACTGGGTGGCGTCGGCGGACTGGGCGAGCTGGTCCGCCAGATCACCCGTGAGGGTGGGCAGTTCGATGGTCTGCGTAGCCGGCTCGGCGGCGTGCGCCGTGGCCGCAGCGCCTGCCGCTGCCATGCTGAGGACGCCACCGGCAACTCCGGCGCGCATCGCGATGGTCGTCGACGCGGTGCGGCGGGGCTTCCGGTGGCTACGTATGTGAGCGGTGTGGGACATGAGAACAACGGGTATCAGGGGCTCCTCCATACCTTCAAGGAACGTGTGCTGCGCCACAGTTGTTCAATCGGCGCTCCAAATTCCTGTCCGACCGCCCTTTATTGACGCCCTAACGGACATTGCGGACGCCCGCTAACCTGCCCGTGATCACGGCCTTTCATCATTAAGTCCGAATTGCCCAGCGCCTACCACTTGTTGGGACCGGTGGCCAAGCCCGGTTCTCAGAGGTCTCTCATCGATGTGGCAGAGGTCACGCAACGGTTACGGCAGTGTGCGCGTCCCGTGCCCGGATCGCACCCGGCGTCGCTCGTGAATGCGTGCACGCGTCCACATCCGCTCCCGACTCTCCCTCTGATGTGTGAACGGGGTCCTCTATCAAGGCGTCCCGTCCAGCACCAATTTGCATGCAAGAGAACTCTCTTGATATTGAGACGACCCCTCCGAGCTGCGCCGACGAGCGAAAATGTCACCTCTGGTGATCACCTGGACGCTTCTCGTGTGAAGATCACCGCTCATCCATGTTCATGATCCTTCGTCAGGTGGTGGAGATCACAAAGCTTGTGTAATACCCCGTGTCGCAGATCACAGAGCGGCGGGCATAGGATGCGAGGCAGTTGGGCTTGTGACCTGCTTCACATGTTCTCGATCTTCGCCGGGACGAGCGGGGCTCGTGGAACCGGTGGGGCGGCTGTGAGCCCAGTGCAACCGCCAGCAGTCAGTGCCGACTGAGAGGAGCGAGGAGCGGTGAACGCGTATGCGCCCATCCTCGTACTGGGAGCCCTCGGGGCAGGCTTTGCGATCTTCTCCGTGGTCATGGCCACGCTGATCGGTCCGAAGCGGTACAACCGGGCCAAGCTCGAGGCCTACGAGTGCGGAATCGAGCCGACCCCCACGCCGGCCGGCGGCGGGCGCTTCCCGATCAAGTACTACCTGACGGCGATGCTCTTCATCATCTTCGATATCGAGATCGTCTTCCTCTACCCCTGGGCCGTCACCTTCGACTCCCTGGGGATTTTCGGGCTCGTGGAGATGCTGCTCTTCGTGCTCACCGTCTTCGTCGCGTACGCGTACGTATGGCGGCGCGGCGGCCTGGAATGGGACTGAGGGGCCTTTAACGACATGGGACTCGAAGAAAAGCTGCCGAGCGGATTCCTGCTGACCACCGTCGAGCAGGCCGCGGGCTGGGTGCGCAAGGCGTCCGTCTTCCCGGCGACCTTCGGCCTCGCCTGCTGTGCCATCGAGATGATGACCACCGGCGCCGGCCGATACGACCTGGCGCGCTTCGGCATGGAGGTCTTCCGCGGCTCGCCGCGCCAGGCCGACCTGATGATCGTCGCCGGCCGGGTCAGCCAGAAGATGGCGCCGGTGCTCAGGCAGGTCTATGACCAGATGCCGAACCCCAAGTGGGTGATCTCCATGGGGGTCTGCGCCTCCTCGGGCGGCATGTTCAACAACTACGCGATCGTGCAGGGCGTCGACCACATCGTCCCGGTCGACATCTATCTGCCGGGCTGCCCGCCACGGCCCGAGATGCTGCTGGACGCCATCCTCAAGCTGCACCAGAAGATCCAGACCTCCAAGCTCGGCGTGAACGCCGAGGAGGCGGCCCGCGAGGCGGAGGAAGCGGCGCTCAAGGCCCTGCCCACGATCGAGATGAAGGGGCTGCTGCAGTGAGCGACGCAAACGGAACCAACGGGGCGAACGGGTCCAACGGGGTCAACCCCGAGAAGGACCTCTCCGCCTCCAACCTCCCCGGCCAGCGCGGCCAGGGCGGCGAGGAGATCCGTGTCCAGCGCGGCATGTTCGGCGCCACCAACGGCGGCGACACCTCCGGCTACGGCGGCCTCGTCCGTTCCGTCCGGCTCCCGGGACCGGCGAACCGCCCCTACGGCGGCTGGTTCGACGAGGTCGCCGACGAGCTCGAGGGCGCCCTGGAGGAGCAGGGACTCCTGCCCGGCAACGCCATCGAGGCGACGGTCGTCGACCGCGGCGAGCTCACCTTCCACATCGAGCGCGAGCACCTGGTCCGCGTCGCCCGCACCCTGCGCGACGACCCGGCCCTGCGCTTCGAGCTGTGCACCGGGGTCAGCGGCGTCCACTACCTCGGCGACAAGGGCCGCGAACTGCACGCCGTCTACCACCTGCGCTCGATCACCCACAACCGGCTGATCCGCCTCGAAGTCAGCGCCCCGGACAGCGACCCGCACATCCCGTCGCTCGTCTCCGTGTATCCGACGAACGACTGGCACGAGCGCGAGACCTACGACTTCTTCGGCATCGTCTTCGACGGTCACCCGGCCCTGACGCGGATCATGATGCCGGACGACTGGCAGGGCCACCCGCAGCGCAAGGACTACCCCCTCGGCGGCATCCCCGTCGAGTACAAGGGCGCCCAGATCCCGGCTCCGGACCAGCGGAGGTCGTACTCGTGAGCACGCAGTCAGCATCTGCCCGTGAGACCACCGAGGGCACCGTATATACGGTCACCGGTGGCGACTGGGACGAGGTCGTCCAGGCCGCGGCCCGCGCCGACGACGAGCGCATCGTCCTCAACATGGGTCCGCAGCACCCCTCCACCCACGGTGTGCTCCGCCTGATCCTGGAGATCGACGGCGAGACGGTCACCGAAGCCCGCTGCGGCATCGGCTATCTCCACACCGGTATCGAGAAGAACCTCGAGTACCGGACCTGGACGCAAGGCACCACGTTCGTGACGCGCATGGACTACCTGACGTCCTTCTTCAACGAGACCGCCTACRGTCTCGCCGTCGAGAAGCTCCTCGGCATCGAGGACCAGATCACCGAGCGCGCCAAGATCATCCGGGTGCTCCTGATGGAGCTGAACCGACTCTCCTCCCACTTGGTGTGCATCGCCACCGGCGGCATGGAGCTCGGCGCCACCACGATCATGATCTACGGATTCCGTGATCGTGAAATGATTCTCGACATCTACGAGCTCATCACGGGCCTCCGGATGAACCACGCGTACATCCGCCCCGGCGGACTCGCCCAGGACCTGCCGCCCGGCGCGGTGGACCAGATCCGCGAGTTCGTGAAGAAGATGAAGAAGAACCTCCCGGAGTACGACAAGCTCGCCACCGGGAACCCCATCTTCAAGGCCCGCATGCAGGACGTCGGCTATCTCGACCTGGCCGGCTGCATGGCCCTCGGCGCCACCGGCCCGATCCTGCGCTCCACGGGCCTGCCGCACGACCTGCGCAAGACGCAGCCGTACTGCGACTACGAGACGTACGACTTCGAGATCCCGACCGCCGACACCTGCGACTCCTACGGGCGCTTCCTGATCCGCCTGGAGGAGATGCGCCAGTCGCTCGGGATCGTCGAGCAGTGCCTGGACCGGCTCCAGCCCGGCCCGGTCATGGTCGCCGACAAGAAGATCGCCTGGCCCGCCCAGCTCGCCCTGGGACCCGATGGGCTCGGCAACTCCCTCGACCACATCAAGAAGATCATGGGCACCTCCATGGAGGCCCTGATCCACCACTTCAAGCTGGTCACCGAGGGCTTCCGCGTCCCGCCGGGACAGGCGTACGCGGCCGTCGAGTCGCCCAAGGGCGAGCTCGGGGTGCATGCCGTGTCCGACGGCGGCACACGCCCCTTCCGGGTCCACTTCCGCGACCCGTCCTTCACCAACCTGCAGGCCATGGCGGCGATGTGCGAGGGCGGCCAGGTCGCCGACGTCATCGTCGCCGTCGCGTCCATCGACCCCGTGATGGGAGGCGTCGACCGGTGACCACCTCTTCTTCCGAGCGGGGCGTCAGCCTGGGCATGCCCGAACTGCCCGCGCCCGGCTACCCGGACGACGTTCGAGCCAGACTGGAGGCCGACGCGCGCGAGATCATCGCCCGCTACCCGGACTCCCGGTCCGCCCTCCTGCCGTTGCTGCACCTGGTGCAGTCGGAGGAGGGCCATGTCACGCGCACCGGGATGCGGTTCTGCGCGGACGTACTGGAGCTGACCACGGCCGAGGTCACCGCCGTCGCCACCTTCTACTCCATGTACCGGCGCAAGCCGAGCGGTGACTACCAGGTGGGCGTCTGCACCAACACGCTGTGCGCGGTGATGGGCGGCGACGCGATCTTCGAGGAACTCCAGGAGCACCTGGGCGTCGGCAACGGCGAGACCACGGGCGACGGCAAGGTCACCCTGGAGCACATCGAGTGCAACGCGGCCTGCGACTTCGCGCCGGTCGTGATGGTCAACTGGGAGTTCTTCGACAACCAGACCCCGGCCAGCGCCAAGCGCCTCGTCGACGATCTGCGCGCGGACCGGCCCGTGGAGCCGACGCGCGGGGCCCGGCTGTGCACCTTCAAGGAGACCGCGCGGATCCTGGCCGGCTTCCCCGACGAGCGGCCCGGGGCCGTCGAGGAGGGCGGCAGTGCGGGACCGGCGTCGCTGGTGGGCCTCCGCCTGGCCAAGGGAGAGGTCGCACCCGCGCGCGTGGTCCATCCGCGGGACGGCGGCCCGCACGACGAGCCGCAGGGCAAGGCAGCGCACCAACCGTCGTCGGCTGAACACCTCAGCTCGCACGACGCGCCGCAGGAATCGTCCGCGTCCGACCCGGCCCACCCGGCAGGGCCTGTCGCCGAGGAGGGGGAGTGATGACGTTGGCACCAGAGCTGAAGGAAAACAGCCCCGAGAAGCTGCTCGCACCCGTGCTGTCGGCCTTCTGGGACGAGGACAGGTCCTGGACGCTCGACGTCTACCGAAGGCACGAAGGATACGAGGGACTCCGCAAGGCGCTCGCCATGTCGCCGGACGACCTGATCGCGTACGTCAAGGACTCCGGTCTGCGCGGGCGCGGCGGTGCGGGATTCCCGACCGGAATGAAATGGCAGTTCATTCCGCAGGGAGATGGAAAGCCGCACTATCTAGTTGTCAACGCCGACGAATCGGAGCCCGGAACCTGCAAGGACATTCCGCTCCTCTTCGCGAACCCGCACAGCCTCATCGAGGGCATTGTCATCGCGTGTTATGCCATCAGGTCTTCGCATGCCTTCATCTATCTGCGTGGTGAAGTCGTCCCGGTTCTGCGGCGGTTGCACGAGGCCGTGAGTGAGGCCCGTGCGGCCGGCTACCTCGGCGAGAACATCCTCGGCAGTGGCCTCGACCTCGAACTCACCGTGCACGCGGGCGCGGGCGCGTACATCTGCGGTGAAGAGACCGCACTGCTCGACTCGCTCGAAGGCCGCCGTGGTCAACCGCGGCTCCGTCCCCCCTTCCCTGCGGTGGCAGGTCTCTACGCCTGCCCGACTGTTGTGAACAACGTCGAGTCGATCGCGTCGGTTCCCGCGATTCTGCATCGGGGCAAAGAATGGTTCCGCTCGATGGGCAGCGAGAAGTCCCCGGGCTTCACGCTCTACTCGCTCAGCGGCCATGTCGCCAGCCCCGGCCAGTACGAGGCCCCGCTCGGCATCACGCTCCGCCAGCTCCTTGAAATGAGCGGCGGCATGCGGCCCGGGCACCGCCTGAAGTTCTGGACGCCGGGCGGATCCTCGACGCCGATGTTCACCGACGAGCACCTCGACGTCCCCCTCGACTACGAGGGAGTCGGCGCCGCCGGTTCCATGCTCGGCACCAAGGCCCTGCAGTGCTTCGACGAGACGACCTGCGTCGTGCGCGCCGTCACCCGCTGGACCGAGTTCTACGCCCACGAGTCCTGCGGCAAGTGCACACCCTGCCGCGAAGGCACGTACTGGCTCGTGCAGTTGCTGCGCGACATCGAGGCCGGCAAGGGCGTCATGAGCGACCTCGACAAGCTGAATGACATCGCCGACAACATCAACGGCAAGTCCTTCTGCGCCCTCGGCGACGGCGCCGCCTCGCCGATCTTCTCCTCGCTGAAGTACTTCCGCGAGGAGTACGAGCAGCACATCACGGGCCGCGGCTGCCCCTTCGACCCGGCGAAGTCGACGGCCTGGGCCGACCACCGCACGGAGGTGAACGCATGACTGTGACCACCAGCGCTCCCTCCGGAGGGGGAGAGGCGGCCCTCCCGCCGGAGGATCTCGTGGCGCTGACGATCGACGGCGTGGAGATCAGCGTGCCGAAGGGCACCCTGGTCATCAGGGCCGCCGAGCAGCTCGGCATCGAGATCCCCCGCTTCTGCGACCATCCCCTCCTCGACCCGGCCGGCGCCTGCCGCCAGTGCATCGTCGAGGTCGAGGGTCAGCGCAAGCCGATGGCGTCCTGCACGATCACGTGCACGGACGGCATGGTCGTCAAGACGCACCTCACCTCGCCGGTCGCCGAGAAGGCCCAGAAGGGTGTGATGGAGCTCCTGCTCATCAACCACCCGCTGGACTGCCCGGTCTGCGACAAGGGCGGCGAGTGCCCGCTGCAGAACCAGGCCATGTCGCACGGCCAGTCCGACTCCCGCTTCGAAGGAAAGAAGCGGACCTACGAGAAGCCCGTGGCGATCTCCACACAGGTGCTCCTCGACCGCGAGCGGTGCGTGCTGTGCGCCCGCTGCACCCGGTTCTCCAACCAGGTCGCGGGCGACCCGATGATCGAGCTGCTGGAGCGGGGCGCGCTCCAGCAGGTCGGCACCGGTGAGGGCGACCCGTTCGAGTCGTACTTCTCCGGCAACACCATCCAGATCTGCCCGGTCGGCGCGCTCACCTCGGCGGCGTACCGGTTCCGCTCCCGCCCCTTCGACCTCGTCTCCTCGCCGTCGGTGTGCGAGCACTGCTCCGGCGGCTGCGCCACCCGCACCGATCACCGGCGCGGCAAGGTCATGCGGCGCCTCGCGGCCAACGACCCCGAGGTCAACGAGGAGTGGATGTGCGACAAGGGCCGGTTCGGGTTCCGGTACGCCCAGCAGCGCGACCGGCTCCAGACGCCGCTGGTGCGCAACGCGGAGGGTGAGCTGGAGCCGGCCTCCTGGCCGGAGGCACTCCAGATCGCCGCCCAGGGACTGCTCGCCTCGCGTGGCCGCACCGGCGTGCTGACCGGCGGCCGGCTCACCGTCGAGGACGCCTACGCGTACAGCAAGTTCGCGCGCGTGGCGCTCGACACCAACGACATCGACTTCCGCGCGCGCGTACACAGCGGCGAGGAGGCCGACTTCCTCGCCGCGCGGGTCGCCGGTCACGGCCGCGACCTGGACGGTAGGGGCGTCACCTACACCTCCTTGGAGAAGGCGCCGGCCGTCCTGCTGGCCGGGTTCGAGGCCGAGGAGGAGGCGCCCGGCGTCTTCCTGCGGCTGCGCAAGGCCTGGCGCGGGCACGGCCAGAAGGTCTTCTCGCTCGCCACGCACGCGACACGCGGCCTGGAGAAGGCGGGCGGCACGCTGCTGCCCGCCGCTCCCGGCACCGAGACCGAGTGGCTGGACGCGCTCGCGAGCGGCGTCGGCCTGGACGGAGGCGGTGCGCAGGCGTCCGAGGCGCTGCGCACCGAGGGCGCGGTGATCGTCGTCGGCGAGCGGCTGGCCGCCGTGGAGGGCGGGCTCACCGCCGCCGTACGCGCGGCGACCGCGACCGGCGCCGACCTGGTGTGGATCCCCCGCAGGGCGGGGGAGCGCGGCGCCGTCGAGGCGGGTGCGCTGCCGTCGCTGCTGCCGGGCGGACGTCCCGCGACCGACCCACGCGCGCGTGAGGAGGTCGCCGCCGTCTGGGGCCTGGCCGATCTCCCGCTCCGGTACGGCCGCGACGCCGGCCAGATCGTCGAGGCCGCCGCTACCGGCGAACTCCAGGCCCTGCTGGTCGCGGGCGTCGAGGTCGCCGACCTGCCCGACCCGGCACGCGCGCGTGAGGCGCTCGGTGAGGTCGGCTTCGTGGTGTCGCTGGAACTGCGGCCCGGTGAGGTGACCGAGCTCGCCGACGTCGTGCTGCCGGTCGCCGCGGTCGCCGAGAAGGCCGGCACCTTCCTCAACTGGGAGGGCCGGGTGCGCTTCTTCGAGGCCGCGCTCAAGCCCGACCAGATGACCCGCCGCCTGGCGCCGACCGACGCGCGCGTGCTGCAGATGCTGGCCGACGCCATGGACGTACACCTGGGCCTGCCGGATCTGCGCACCACACGCGCGGAGATCGACCGGCTCGGCGCCTGGGACGGGCCGCGGGCCACCGCACCCCTTGAGGTCGCCGCCACGCTGCCGCGGCCGGCCGCCGGCGAGGCCGTCCTGGCCGGGCACCGGCTGCTGCTCGACCAGGGCCTGCTCCAGGAGGGCGACGAGGCGCTCGCCGGCACTCGGCACGCCGCCCACGCGCGCTTGTCGGCCGCCACCGCCGCCGAGGCCGGCGTGAAGGACGGCGACGTCCTGGCCGTGACCGGCCCCGCCGGAGTCGTCGAACTGCCGCTTCAGGTCACGCAGATGCCCGACCGGGTGGTCTGGCTCCCGCTGAACTCCGTGGGCGCCGGCGTCGCCTCCGACGCCGGGGTGCTGCCCGGCTCACTCGTCCGCATCGGCCCGGCGACCCTGACGTCCGAGGCCCCCGAGGAGGTGGAGGCATGAGCCCTTTCCTCGCCGCTGAAGACCTCTCGATGTTCGGCCGCGACCCCTGGTGGCTGGTCGTCATCAAGGCGGTGTTCTGCTTCGCCTTCCTGATGGTGACCGTGCTGTTCTCCATCGTCTGGGAGCGCAAG
This sequence comes from Streptomyces sp. UW30, assembly GCF_008042075.1. GTDB lineage: Bacteria > Actinomycetota > Actinomycetes > Streptomycetales > Streptomycetaceae > Streptomyces. The sequence continues at coordinate 433,569 of NZ_RDBN01000021.1, forward strand.
GTCGTCGCCTGGATGCAGCTGCGCATCGGCCCCAACCGGCACGGCCCCTGGGGCATGCTCCAGTCGCTCGCCGACGGCATCAAGCTGATGCTGAAGGAAGACGTCATCGTCAAACGCGCGGACAAGGTGGTCTACGTCCTCGCGCCGATCGTCGCGGCCATCCCGGCCTTCATGGCGATCGCGGTGATCCCCTTCGGCCCGGCCGGCAACGAGATCTCGATCTTCGGCCAGCGCACCACGATGCAGCTCACCGACCTGCCGATCGCGATGCTCTACATCCTCGCGGTCGCCTCGGTCGGCATCTACGGCATCGTCCTTGCGGGTTGGAGTTCCGGATCCACCTATCCGCTGCTCGGCGGCCTGCGGTCCTGCGCGCAGATGATCTCCTACGAGATCGCGATGGGCGCCGCCTTCGCCTCGGTGTTCCTCTACTCCGGTTCGATGTCGACCTCGGCGATCGTCGAGGCGCAGCAGGACCGCTGGTACGTCGTCCTGCTGCCGGTCTCCTTCATCATCTACATCATCACGATGGTCGGGGAGACCAACCGCGCCCCGTTCGACATGCCGGAGTCCGAGGGCGACCTGGTCGGCGGCTTCAACACCGAGTACTCGTCGATCAAGTTCGCGCTGTTCATGCTCGCCGAGTACGTGAACATGGTGACGGTGTCGGCGGTGTCGGTGACGCTCTTCCTGGGCGGCTGGCGGGCCCCGTATCCGATCAGCACCTTCTGGGAGGGCGCGAACCACGGCTGGTGGCCGATGCTCTGGTTCGTGATCAAGGTCCAGGTGCTGCTGTTCTTCTTCATCTGGCTGCGCGGCACGCTGCCTCGCGTCCGCTACGACCAGCTGATGAAGCTCGGCTGGAAGGTCCTCATCCCGGTCTCCGTCGTCTGGCTGATGCTCGTCGCGACCGTGCGGACCCTGCGCAACGAGAACTACGACTTCGCCGACATCGCCCTCTACGTCGGCGGCGGCGTCCTCGCCCTGCTCCTGCTCTCCTTCCTCGCCGACATGTTCCGCGAGAAGGCGAAGGGCGGCGAGGGGGCCGCCGAGGAACCGGCCGGGTTCGACGCGATGGCGGGCGGATTCCCCGTACCACCGTTGCCGGGACAGGAGTTGCCGCCGGTGCCGCGTCGCCGCTCGCACCGCGAGCGGGAGCTGATTGTCAGTGGTGGGCCCGATACTCAGAGTGACGGATCTCTGGATGGAAAGGAGGCGTCCGATGGCTGAGGAGCCCAAGGAGACCAAGCCCGGTTTCCAGAACCCCGTGGCCGGCTTCGGCGTGACCTTCAAGGCCATGTTCAAGAAGCGGCTGACCGAGCAGTACCCGGAGCAGCAGAAGACCACCGCTCCGCGCTTCCACGGACGGCACCAGCTCAACCGCCATCCGGACGGCCTGGAGAAGTGCGTCGGCTGCGAGCTGTGCGCCTGGGCCTGCCCCGCCGACGCCATCTATGTGGAGGGCGCCGACAACACCGACGAGGAGCGCTACTCGCCGGGCGAGCGGTACGGGCGCGTGTACCAGATCAACTACGCCCGCTGCATCCTGTGCGGCCTGTGCATCGAGGCGTGCCCCACGCGCGCGCTCACGATGACGAACGAGTTCGAGCTCGCCGACTCCAGCCGCGCCAACCTCATCTACACCAAGGAGCAGCTGCTCGCCGGTCTTGAGGACGGCATGGTCGACAGCCCCCACGCCATCTACCCGGGGACCGACGAGCAGGACTACTACCGGGGCCTGGTGACCGAGGCCGCTCCCGGTACGGAGCCCCAGGTCGCCGTCTCCAAGGGCGAGAAGCCCGAAGAACAGGAGGCGGAGGCATGAGCGCGCAGCTCGCCGCCTACTCCACCTCCACCGGAGAGGCCGTCCAGTTCTGGATCCTCGGCACCGTCGCCGTCATCGGCGCCCTGTGCACCGTATTCATGAAGAAGGCCGTGCACAGCGCGCTCTGCCTGGCCGGAACCATGATCATCCTGGCGGTGTTCTACCTCGCCAACGGCGCCTACTTCCTGGGCATTGTCCAGATCGTCGTCTACACCGGCGCGATCATGATGCTGTTCCTGTTCGTGGTGATGCTCGTCGGCGTCACGGCCGCGGACTCCCTGAAGGAGACCATCAAGGGCCAGCGCTGGCTGGCCCTTCTCTGCGGCCTGGGCTTCGGCGCCCTGCTGATCGGAGGCATCGGCAACGCCTCGATCACGGAGTTCAACGGCCTCGCCCAGGCGAACGCGAACGGCAACGTGGAGGGACTCGCCACCCTCATCTTCACCAAGTACGTCTTCGCCTTCGAGATCACCGGCGCCCTGCTGATCACGGCAGCCATCGGCGCCATGGTGCTCACGCACCGCGAGCGCACCGAGCGCGCCAAGACCCAGCGCGAGCTGTCCGAAGAGCGCGTCCGCGAGGGCAAGCACGTCCCGCCGCTGCCGGCCCCCGGCGTGTACGCCCGGCACAACGCCGTGGACATCGCGGGCCTGCTGCCCGACGGCACCCCGTCCGACCTCACGGTCAGCAAGACGCTGCGTGAGCGCGGCCAGATCCGCGACGTGTCCACCGAGGCGCTCAACGACCTGCGGGCGCTGGAGCAGCGGGCGGAGGAGCGGCTGGAGCGGACCGCCATCGAGCCGTCGACCTACAAGCGGCCGGAGGAGGCGTCGAAGTGAACCCGGTCAACTACATCTACCTCGCGGCCCTGTTGTTCACGATCGGTGCCACCGGCGTGCTGATCAGGCGCAACGCGATCGTCGTGTTCATGTGCATCGAGCTGATGCTCAACGCCTGCAACCTCACGCTCGTCGCCTTCTCCCGGATGCACGGCAATCTCGACGGCCAGATCATCGCCTTCTTCACGATGGTCGTCGCCGCCGCGGAGGTCGTCGTCGGGCTGGCGATCATCGTGTCGCTGTTCCGTTCCCGCCACTCGGCCTCGGTCGACGACGCCAGCCTGATGAAGCTCTGAGGGGTCGGAAGAAAACGTGGAGAATCTGATTGCGCTGCTGATCGCAGCGCCCCTGCTCGGAGCGGCCGTACTGCTGTGCGGCGGCCGGCGCCTGGACGCCGTCGGCCAGTGGATCGGCACGCTCCTGTCCTTCGTCTCCTTCGCCTTCGGCGTGGTCCTCTTCGCCGACCTGCTCGGCAAGGGCGCCGAAGAACGGACCCTGACCCAGCACCTGTTCAGCTGGATCCAGGTCGAGGGCTTCCAGGCGGACGTCGCCTTCCGCCTCGACCAGCTGTCGATGACGTTCGTGCTGCTGATCACCGGCGTCGGCTCGCTGATCCACCTGTACTCGATCGGGTACATGGAGCACGACGAGCGGCGCCGCCGCTTCTTCGGCTATCTGAACCTGTTCCTCGCAGCGATGCTGCTGCTGGTCCTCGCCGACAACTACCTGCTGCTGTACGTCGGCTGGGAGGGCGTCGGTCTCGCGTCGTACCTGCTCATCGGCTTCTGGCAGCACAAGCCCAGCGCCGCCACCGCCGCGAAGAAGGCCTTCCTGGTCAACCGCGTCGGCGACATGGGCCTGTCGATCGCGATCATGCTGATGTTCTTCTGGTTCGGCACCTTCGCCTTCGGGCCGCTGCTCGGCGGCGAGGGGGAGCCCGGCCTGGTCGGGGAAGCGAGCGAGGGCAAGCTCACCGCCATCGGCCTGATGCTGCTGCTCGCGGCCTGCGGCAAGTCCGCCCAGGTGCCGCTGCAGTCCTGGCTCGGGGACGCGATGGAGGGCCCGACCCCGGTCTCTGCCCTCATCCACGCCGCGACGATGGTGACCGCGGGCGTCTACCTGATCGTCCGCTCCGGCGCCATCTTCAACGCCGCGCCCGACGCCCAGTTGGTCGTCACGATCGTCGGCGCCGTCACGCTCCTGTTCGGTGCGATCGTCGGTTGCGCGAAGGACGACATCAAGAAGGCGCTGGCCGGCTCGACCATGTCGCAGATCGGCTACATGGTCCTCGCCGCGGGCCTCGGCCCCATCGGCTACGTCTTCGCGATCATGCACCTGGTGACGCACGGCTTCTTCAAGGCCGGACTGTTCCTCGGCGCCGGTTCGGTCATGCACGGCATGAACGACGAGGTCGACATGCGCAAGTACGGCGGCCTGCGCAAGTACATGCCGGTCACCTTCGTCACCTTCGGCCTCGGCTACCTCGCGATCATCGGCTTCCCCGGCCTGTCCGGCTTCTTCTCCAAGGACAAGATCATCGAGGCGGCGTTCGCCAAGGGCGGCACCGAGGGCTGGATCCTCGGCGGCTGCGCGCTGCTGGGCGCCGCGATCACCGCGTTCTACATGACGCGCGTGATGCTGATGACGTTCTTCGGCGAGAAGCGCTGGCAGCCGGACGAGAAGGGCAACGAACCGCACCCGCACGAGTCGCCCAAGGTCATGACGATCCCCATGATCGTCCTGGCCGTCGGATCGGTGGCCGCCGGTGCGTTCTTCAGCATCGGTGACCGCTTCATCCACTGGCTGGAGCCCATCACCGGGCACGACCACGGCCACGCGCCGATCAGCGCGGGAGCCATCACCGGCGCGACCGTCGCGTGCATGGTCATCGGCGTCGCCATCGCCTACGGCCAGTACGGCCGCCGCCCGGTCCCGGCCGTCGCCCCGCGCGGGTCGCTGCTCACCCGGGCCGCCCGGCGCGACCTGTACCAGGACGACTTCAACCACGTCGTCCTCGTCCGCGGCGGCGAGCACCTCACGCGCTCCCTGGTGTACGTCGACCACACCCTGGTCGACGGTGTCGTCAACGGCACGGCGGCCTCGGTCGGCGGCCTGTCCGGACGGATGCGCAAGCTGCAGAACGGCTTCGCGCGGTCGTACGCGGTCTCGATGTTCGGCGGTGTGGCGATCCTCATTGCCGCGACCCTGCTGATGAGGGCGGTCTGATACCGATGTCCTTTCCACTGCTGACAGCCACGGCGGTGCTCCCGGCGATCGGGGCGATCGCCACGGCCGCCGTACCGGCCGCGCAGCGCACCGCCGCCAAATGGCTGGCGCTGCTCGTCTCGCTCGGCACACTCGCCCTCGCGATCACCATCCTGGTCCGCTTCGACCCGGACGGCGACCGCTACCAGCTCACCGAATCCCACTCCTGGATCGCGGAGTTCGGGGTCCGCTACGAACTCGGTGTGGACGGCATCGCGGTCGCCCTCATCGCGCTGACGGCGCTGCTGATCCCCTTCATCGTCCTCGCGGGCTGGCACGACGCCGACCCGCTGGAGACCGGCAGCAAGAGGTGGCGGCCGACGCAGGGCTTCTTCGCCCTGATCCTGGCCGTCGAGGCGATGGTGATCATCTCCTTCGAGGCCACCGACGTCTTCCTCTTCTACATCTTCTTCGAAGCCATGCTCATCCCGATGTACTTCCTCATCGGCGGCTTCGGGGACCGTGCCCACGAGCACGGTGAGAAGGCGGCGTCGACGCAACGGTCGTACGCGGCCGTGAAGTTCCTGCTCTACAACCTGGTCGGCGGTCTGATCATGCTGGCCGCGGTGATCGGCCTCTATGTGGTCGCCGGGAACTTCAGCCTCCAGGCGATCGCCGAGGCCCGCGCCAACGGCACGCTCGACATGGCGACGAACACCGAACGCTGGCTGTTCCTCGGCTTCTTCTTCGCCTTCGCGGTGAAGGCGCCGCTGTGGCCGCTGCACACCTGGCTGCCCAACGCGATGGGGGAGGCCACCGCACCGGTCGCCGTCCTCATCACGGCGGTCGTCGACAAGGTGGGCACCTTCGCGATGCTCCGCTTCTGCCTCCAGCTGTTCCCGGAGGCCAGCAAGTGGGCGACGCCGGCCATCATGGTCCTGGCGCTGATCAGCATCGTCTACGGGGCGTTGCTCGCGGTCGGCCAGCGGGACATCAAGCGCCTGATCGCCTACGCGTCGATCTCGCACTTCGGCTTCATCATCATGGGCATCTTCGCGATGACCAGCCAGGGCCAGTCCGGCGCGACGCTCTACATGGTCAACCACGGCATCTCCACAGCCGCGTTGATGCTGGTGGCAGGCTTCCTGATCTCGCGGCGCGGCTCGCGCCTCATCGCCGACTACGGCGGTGTACAGAAGGTCGCCCCGGTGCTTGCCGGCACCTTCCTGATCGGCGGTCTGGCGACACTGTCGCTGCCGGGACTCGCACCGTTCGTCAGTGAATTCCTGGTCCTGGTCGGCACGTTCACGCGCTACCCGGTGATCGGCATCATCGCCACCTTCGGCATCGTGCTCGCCGCGCTGTACGTCCTCGTCCTCTACCAGCGGACGATGACGGGCCCGGTGAAGCCGGAGGTCTCGGCGATGCCCGACCTCAGGGTGCGCGAACTCGTCGTCGTCGCCCCGCTGGTCGCACTGCTGATCTTCCTGGGCGTCTACCCGAAGCCCCTGACGGACATCGTCAACCCGGCGGTCCAGCAGACCATGTCCGACGTACACAAGAAGGATCCTCAGCCCGAGGTGGAGGCGGCCAAGTGAGCACATCTGCTGTCCACAGCCTGTGGACAACCGCGGCCGACCCGATCTCGAAGATCGACTCGCCGAAGATCGAGTACGGGCAGTTGTCGCCCACCTTGATCATTATCGGCGCGGCGATCATCGGAGTGCTGATCGAGGCGGTCGTTCCGCGCAAGGCGCGTTACTACGCCCAGGTGTTCGTCTCCGCCGTGGCGCTCGTCGCGGCCTTCGCCGCGGTCGTGGCGCTGGCGGCCGGCGGATACGCCACGACCAAGTCGGGCATCGCCGCCATGGGCGCGATCGCCGTCGACGGACCCGCCCTGTTCCTCCAGGGCACCATCCTGCTGGCAGGCCTGGTCGGCCTGTTCACCTTCGCCGAGCGGCGGCTCGATCCGGCGGCGCACGGCAACCGGGTCGACTCCTTCGCCGCACAGGCCGCGTCCGTGCCGGGCAGCGACAGCGAGAAGGCGGCGGTGAAGGCCGGGTTCACCACCACCGAGGTGTTCCCGCTGCTGATGTTCGCCGTCGCGGGCATGCTGATCTTCCCGGCGGCCAACGACCTGCTGACGCTGTTCATCGCATTGGAAGTCCTCTCGCTCCCGCTGTACCTGATGTGCGCGCTGGCCCGGCGCAAGCGGCTGATGTCGCAGGAGGCCGCGGTCAAGTACTTCCTGCTGGGTGCCTTCGCCTCCGCGTTCACGCTGTTCGGCATCGCCATGCTGTACGGGTACGCGGGCTCCGTGTCGTACGCGACGATCGCGCAGGTCGTCGACGGCACGGTCCCGGATGTCACCCCGGCGCTCGCGGGCACGATGGGCAACGACGTGCTGCTGCTCGTCGGCTCCGCGATGATCGTCATGGGCCTGCTGTTCAAGGTGGGCGCGGTCCCGTTCCACATGTGGACTCCGGACGTCTACCAGGGCGCGCCGACGCCGGTGACCGGGTTCATGGCGGCGGCGACCAAGGTGGCGGCGTTCGGTGCGCTGCTGCGGATCCTGTACGTCGTGCTGCCGGGCCTGCGCTGGGACTGGCGGCCGGTCATGTGGGGCGTGGCGATCGTCACGATGCTGGGCGGTGCGATCGTCGCGATCACGCAGACCGACATCAAGCGGCTGCTGGCGTACTCGTCGATCGCGCACGCCGGATTCATCCTCGCGGGTGTCATCGCGACCACGCCGGACGGGGTGTCGTCCGTCCTCTTCTACCTGGCCGCGTACTCGTTCGTGACGATCGGGGCGTTCGCGGTGGTGACGCTGGTGCGCGACGCCGGCGGTGAGGCGACGCACCTGTCCAGCTGGGCCGGTCTGGGCCGCCGTTCGCCGCTGGTCGCGGCCGTGTTCGCGGTGTTCCTGCTGGCCTTCGCGGGCATTCCGCTGACCTCCGGCTTCGCCGGGAAGTTCGCCGTGTTCAAGGCGGCGGCGGAGGGCGGGGCGGGCCCGCTGGTCGTGGTCGGTGTGATCTCGTCCGCGATCGCGGCGTTCTTCTACATCCGCGTCATCGTCCTGATGTTCTTCAGCGAGCCACGGCCCGAGGGCCCGACGGTCGCTGTTCCGTCACCGCTGACGATGACGGCGATCGGGGTAGGTGTGGCGGTCACGCTGGTGCTGGGTGTGGCCCCGCAGTACTTCCTGGATCTGGCCGGTCAGGCGGGGGTGTTCGTGCGCTGACACAGCGCCCGCGTCCACGACAGCGGCCCGGCTTCCCACGCAGGGGGAGCCGGGCCGCCGCGCAGGTGAGGCGGGTTACTGGTCCTTGTCCCGGCGTGCCTTGATCTGGGTGAGGTCCAGGTCCACAGGAAACGGGGCGGCCAACTTCATCCGCTCACGAAAGATGCCCACACTGGCGTAGGCGCGGGTGGTCGGCTCCAACTCGAAAGCGTGCACCGCTGCGAGGCCCTTCTCGTTCTCCACCCTCCAGTAGTGGGGAATTTTCGCGCGGGCGTATTTCAGCGGCTTCGTCTCACGGTCCCGGGACACGGAGTCCGCTGAGACGACCTCGATTGCCAGAAGGACCCCCTCGACCGGGAAGCGCGTCTGCTCCGAGTCCTCCACTACATCCCCACGCACGACGACCACGTCCGGCTCGGGCCGGTTCTGCCGGTCGATGTCGATGGTGAACTCGCTGATGACCTCGAACTCTGCTGGGGCCAAGGACTGGAGCTGCCACTCGAAGAAGCTCACAGCGCGCGAGTGAAAGAGGGTCTGCGGACTTACGAAGACCAGGCTCCCGTCGATCAATTCCGTGTGCGGAGGAAGATTCGGGAGGCGGTCCAGGTCGTCGGCGGTCCAGCCGCCTTCCGGCGGGGTCGGCCAAGCGGACGCTGACGCCTTCGGTGCGACGCGCATCAGTGCTCCCATGGGACGGAGTCTCGCCGGTGCATTCAGGCTAACTGCCGGAAACGGGCAGGTCTCCTCCGCACGTGTGAACGACTGTCGTGTCCTCGGCGAGAAACCCGGCCCGCGGTGCCTGTGGATAACTCCGATGCTGTCGGTGGCGGCCCCTATCGTGGAGGCAGTGGTCGAGGGACGACGTACGGGGGACATGGCGATGGGTGTGACGGGTGGGATCAGGGAGATGCCAAGGGTGACCGAGGCGACAGGGGCAGCAGAGGCGGGTGGAAGTGAGGCGCTGGCCGCGCTGCACCGGGTCTTCGGCTACGACGCCTTCCGAGGTGAGCAGGAAGAGGTCATCGAGCATGTGGTGGCCGGCGGCGACGCCGTCGTGCTCATGCCGACCGGCGGCGGAAAGTCCCTCTGCTACCAGATTCCGTCCCTGGTCAGACCAGGTACGGGCGTGGTCGTCTCGCCGCTCATCGCGCTGATGCAGGACCAGGTGGACGCCCTGCGGGCGCTGGGCGTGCGGGCCGGGTTCATGAACTCCACGCAGGACTTCGACGAGCGACGGGTGGTGGAGGCGGAGTTCCTGGCGGGCGAGCTCGACCTGCTCTACCTCGCACCGGAGCGACTGCGGCTGGACTCGACGTTGCAGCTGCTCTCGCGCGGAAAGATCGCCGTCTTCGCGATCGACGAGGCGCACTGTGTCTCTCAGTGGGGCCACGACTTCCGGCCCGACTATCTGGCCCTCTCGCTGCTCGGCGAGCGCTGGCCGGACGTCCCGCGGATCGCGCTCACGGCGACGGCCACGCATGCGACGCACCAGGAGATCACCCAGCGGCTGAACATGCCGACGGCCCGGCACTTCGTGGCGAGCTTCGACCGGCCGAACATCCAGTACCGCATCGTGCCGAAGGCGGACCCCAAGAAGCAGCTGCTGAGCTTCCTCCGGGAGGAGCACGCGGGCGACGCGGGCATCGTGTACTGCCTGTCCCGCAAGTCCGTGGAGGCCACGGCCGAGTTCCTGTCCCGCAACGGCATCGAGGCGGTGCCGTACCACGCGGGGCTGGACGCGGGCACGCGCGCGGCGCACCAGTCCCGGTTCCTGCGGGAGGACGGCCTGGTCGTGGTGGCGACCATCGCCTTCGGGATGGGCATCGACAAGCCGGATGTGCGCTTCGTCGCCCACCTCGACCTGCCCAAGTCGGTCGAGGGCTACTACCAGGAGACGGGCCGCGCCGGCCGTGACGGCCTCTCCTCCACGGCGTGGATGGCCTACGGCCTCAACGACGTCATACAGCAGCGCAAGCTGATCCAGTCGGGCGAGGGCGACGAGGCATTCCGGCGCCGGGCCGCCTCGCACCTGGACGCGATGCTGGCGCTGTGCGAGACGGCCCAGTGCCGGCGCGGTCAGCTGCTCGCCTACTTCGGCCAGGACCCCGACCCGGTGGGCTGCGGCAACTGCGACACCTGCCTGACGCCGCCGGAGACCTGGGACGGCACGATCGCGGCGCAGAAGGTGCTGTCGACGGTGGTGCGGTTGCAGCGCGAGCGGGGGCAGAAGTTCGGGGCGGTGCAGATCGTCGACATCCTGATGGGGCGGCGCACAGCCAAGGTGATCCAGTTCGATCACGACCAGCTGTCCGTCTTCGGTATCGGCGAGGACCTGATCGAGGGCGAATGGCGGGGCGTCATCCGGCAGTTGCTGGCCCAGGGGCTGCTCGCGGTCGAGGGCGAGTACGGGACGCTCGTGCTGACCGAGGCCAGCGGATCGGTGCTGCGGCGCGAGCGGGAGGTGCCGCTGCGCAAGGAACCGAAGAAGCCGGCGACCTCGCGGTCGGGCTCGGGTTCCGGGCGCGGGGAGCGCAAGGCGAAGGCCGCGGTGGCCGAGCTGCCGGAGGAGCTGGCGCCGGCCTTCGAGGCGCTGCGGGCCTGGCGTGCCGAGCAGGCTCGGGAGCATGGGGTTCCGGCGTATGTCATCTTCCACGACGCGACGTTGCGGGAGATCGTGACCGTCTGGCCCGCGTCCGTGCGGGAGCTCGGCGGCGTCAGCGGGGTCGGTGAGAAGAAGCTGGCGACCTATGGCGAAGGGGTGCTGGAGGTGCTGGCCGCGGCGCGTGGGGAGTCCGGTGCCGGGGCGGCGGCCGACGCGGCACCCGACGCGGCTCTCGGAGCCGATGACGGGGCCGATGACGGGGCCGATCACGGGGTGGACGACTGGCCCGAGATGGAGGCAGAGCCGGAGCCGGAGGACTGGGCCTAGGACATGGGACCTGGGGCCTAGAGCATGGGGCCTGGGGCCTGGCGCCGGGGAAGGGGCAGCTGCCGAGCGCCGGCCGAGTGACGCTCAGGTCAGTGCGCTGAGCCCGGGTGCGAACGTGATCAGCAGCGGGAGCAGCGGTACCAGCGCCGCCAGCGTCGTCGTGAGCGCCCGGTCGCGGCGCCCCAGGCGTGGGGGCGGCTCCAGGAGACGGTCGACGCGCTCGCCCAGGAGGCGGTGAGTGGAGGCGCAGGACAGGACGCCCCGGTGCTGGTTGAGCTCGATCAGGGCCAGGGCCGTCGTCAGGTGACCGCAGCGGCGGGACGCCGTGTCGTCGGCGGCCAGTTCGACCAGGCGCTGGGTCTGGTCGCAGAAGTGGGCGAACAACGGGATGCGGGGGAATCCGGTGGCAAGCGCGGTGGACAGGTGCAGCAGCCAGTCGTGGCGGGCGCGGGCGTGGCCGCGCTCGTGGGTGAGGACGGCGTCGAGCTGGTGGTCGGTGAGGCGGTGCAGGGCGCCCGTGGTGACGATCAGCTGGGCCGGGCTGCCGGGCATCCACCAGGCGTCCGGATACTCGTCCTCCAGCACCAGCAGCGGACCGCGCGCCGAGCCCAGGCCCGCGGGCAGGTCGGGAGCGCGCTCACGCAGATGGGCCCTGGCCTGGCCGCGTCGCCGGCGCGCCTCGACGACCTCGCGGGCCAGCATCGCGGTCGTCCAGGCCGCACCGCAGGCCAGCAGCAGGGAGAGGGCAGCCGCCCAGGCCGGCGCGGCCGAGAGGTCGTACGCCTCCGTCACCGACGGCGGCGCCGGAGCGAAGAGCTGGGTGCGTACCGTGCCGAAGACGGCGGCGGTGCCCAGGGACAGCGCCGTCAGGCAGCACAGCAGGACCGTGGCGACCAGGCACTGCCACACCCAGAGCGCGACCACGGGTTCGCGTTCGGGCCAGGTGGCCCGGGTCAGCGCTCGGGGGACGGGCACGGCGGCCGTCAGGGCGACAATGCTCAACAGGAGCATGCAGACGGTCATGCCGAGGTCTCCGGATCCTGAACAGGAAAGTGCGGGGGCGGCCGTGCGGGGCGGCGGGTCGCGAACGCCGCTTGCGGCTCGCATCCCACCGCCAGCCAGTATGACGGTGACCGTCGGCGGAGTCAGGAGGAAAGACGCGCCGAATGCCCGGCCGGCGCCGGTCGCCCGACCGTCCGGAGCCGACGCCGGGGCCGCGAATCGTCCTGTGGGACCGGCGAGTTGGCCCGGACCCCGGCGTCACCCCGCCGCGATGCGGCCCGTGACCTCCCCCAGCCCCACCCGGATCCCGCCGGGSCCCGGCGCCCAGGCGGACAGCGTCACCACATCGCCGTCCTCCAGGAACGTCCGCTTGCCGTCGGGGAGTTCGAGCGGGTCCCGGCCGTTCCACGTCAGCTCCAGCAGTGAGCCGCGCTCGCGTTCCGTCGGGCCGCTGACCGTGCCGGAGCCGTACAGATCGCCGGTGCGCAGCGAGGCGCCGTTCACGGTCATATGGGCGAGCTGCTGGGCGGCGGTCCAGTACATGGAGGAGAAGGGTGGCTCGGAGATCACGTGGCCGTTGACGGCCACCGAGATACGCAGGTCGTAGCCGCCGGGTTCCGTCTCGGAGCCGGAGTCGTCCAGGTACGGCAGCAGGGGGTGCGTGCGCTCCGGCGGTGTCACCCGCGCCTCCTCCAGGGCGTCCAGCGGGGTGATCCACGCCGACACCGACGTGGTGAAGGACTTGCCGAGGAAGGGGCCGAGGGGGACGTACTCCCAGGCCTGGATGTCGCGTGCCGACCAGTCGTTGAGCAGGCACAGGCCGAAGACATGCTCCCGGTAGTCGCCCAGTGCCACGGGCTCGCCCATCCGCGACGGCGTCCCGACCACGAAGCCGACCTCGGCCTCGATGTCGAGGCGAACCGACGGGCCGAAGACCGGCGCCGGGTCGGTGGGGGCCTTGCGCTGGCCCGACGGGCGTACGACGTCGGTGCCGGACACCACCACGGTGCCGGAGCGGCCGTGGTAACCGATCGGCAGATGCTTCCAGTTGGGGGTGAGGGAGTCCGCGGCGTCGGGGCGGAAGATCTGGCCGACGTTCCGGGCGTGGTTCTCGGAGGCGTAGAAGTCGACGTAGTCGGCGACCTCGAAGGGGAGGTGCAGGGTCACCGAGGACAGGGGGTGGAAGAGGTCGCGGATGGCCTCCTGGTGCGCCGGGACCGTCACCCATGCCGTCAGTGCGCGCCGTACGTCGGACCAGGTGGTGCGGCCGGCGGCGAGCAGCGGGTTCAGGGAGTCCTGCGCGAGCAGCGGGGCGTAGGGCGAGCCGAGCGTGTGGGCCGCCTTGCCCGCGTCGAGGACGTGGTCGCCGAGCCGGACGCCGACCCGTCGTGCGGAGTCCGAGCCGGGAAGGGAAAAGACACCGTACGGAAGGTTGTGCGTGCCGAAGGGGTCGCCCTCGGGGAGATCGAAGGGGGGCATGGGGTGCTGCCTCACTTTCATACGCTCCGTATGCCATGTGGTCGTCGGGCCACACGTTACGGGTGAGCCGCCTGCCTTGGCAGTACGGAGATCCCGCGTCGCCGAGGCCGGCGAAACAGCAGGTCGTCACCCTCGGCGCGGGCTCGGGGGTGCTTCGGGGCCACGTGGGAGTGAAATCGCCATGGGCGGAAGGAAGTTGTGGATGCGGAGGCAGAAGGGGAACCGGAACAGGTGTCAACACATGTGAACACAGCAGCCGTCCGGTTCAGGTCGAGTCGATGGGGCGTCCTGTCCGTATTCTCTGATCATGGCCCCACCCATCGCATATTCACTCATCGCCACTGACCTGGACGGGACGCTGCTCCGAGGTGACGACACGCTCTCCGACCGGACCGTCGACGCGCTCGCGCGGGTGGCGGCTGCCGGTGCCCAGCACCTCGTCGTCACGGGACGGCCGGCGCCCAGAGTGCGGCCGCTGCTCGACGACCTGGGCAGCAGGGGGCTCGCGGTGTGCGGACAGGGCGCGCAGTTGTACGACGCCGGAGCGGACCGTCTGCTGTGGTCCGTCACCCTGGACCGGGAGCTGGCGGAGACCGCGCTCGGCAAGATCGAGGCCGAGGCGGGACAGGTGTACGCGGCCGTCGACCAGGACGGCGTCGACGGGCTCACGCTCATCGAGCCCGGGTATCTGATGCCGCACCCCACGCTGCCCGCCGTACGCGTCAAGCGCCGCGACGACCTGTGGTGCGAGCCGATCAGCAAGGTGCTGCTGCGCCATCCGACCCTGTCGGACGACGAGTTGGCGGCGACGGCGCGCTCGGTGGTCGGTTCGCTCGCGACGGTCACCATGTCCGGGCCCGGCACCGTCGAACTCCAGCCATGCGGCATCACCAAGGCGACCGGTCTCGCGCTCGCCGCCGAGCATCTCGGGCTCGGTCCGCGCGAGACCATCGCCTTCGGGGACATGCCCAACGACATCCCCATGTTCGACTGGGCCGCCCGCGGGGTCGCGATGGCCAACGCGCATCCCGAACTCAAGGCGGTCGCCGACGAGATCACCCTCTCGAACGAGGACGACGGCATCGCCGTCGTCCTCGAGAGACTGTTCGCGGGCAGCCTGGTCGATTTCGCCCAATAGAGGTGAAATAGGCCAATTGGTCTGTGTCCGGCTCAGTAGGGCCCGTTCACGTTGTCGATCGAGCCGTAACGCGCGGCCGCGTAGTTGCACGCGGCCACGATGTTCGCGACCGGGTTGAAGGGGTCGTACACGGTCCCCGGCACGTGGTAGCTCGCGAAGGTGGGGTCGATGACCTGGAGGAGGCCCTTGGAGGGGGTGCCCGCCATAGCGTTGGAGTCCCAGTTGTTGATGGCCAGCGGGTTGCCGGACGACTCACGCATGATGTTGCGGTGAATGCCCTCGTACGATCCGGGAATTCCGTTCTGCCCCATGATGTCCAGAGCGTTGCGGATCCAGCCGTCGAGGTTGTCCGGGAACGTCTTCACGGAGGCCTGGGTGGCCTGGGCGACGGAGGACTTCTTGGCGGGCGCGGACGCCTGGTCGGCCGTCTTGGCCGGCGAGCTGACCTTCTTGGTCGCCCGGACCTTCAGCTCGACGCCCGTGTGGATGAGCCGGGGGTTGTCGCCGATGGCCTTGCGGTTGTCCTTGTAGAGCTGCTTCCAGCCGCCCTGGGCGTCGTACCGGTCCGCGATGCCGTAGAGCGAGTCGCCCTTCTTGGTGGTGTACGTGACGGACCCGACCGTGGCTGCGGAGGACTCCGCGGCGCCGGCGGTGGTCGCGCTCATCAGGGGGAGGGCGAGGGCGGCGGTGCCGGTACCGGCGACGATGACGCGGCGGGTGAGCGGGTTGGTGCGGGGGCGGCGGTGTTTGCCTCGGGGCATGGCGCTGTTCCTCTCCGGCGCCTGCGAGGTGAGCTGTCGGGTTCGGGCGGGAGATGCCCGGTCGCGCCGCCCTGTGACGGCGCGCCTTCACCCCTAGCCGTGCCGGTGCGCCATCAAGGCGTCCGGTCCGGCGACTTACCTGGGTCCCCCGCTCCTGCCGCGCGTGTGTGTTCGTCGGGGATGACTCGGGCGGCGGCAGGATTCGGCGTCCGCCCGACGAGCGGGAACGTATGCGAGAGCACATGCCCGGAACAAGTGCCATGGGTGGCTGTCATGCCGTTTGACCATGGTCTGGTGCGAATGGGGTGCTTGATCCTTTGCTGTTGCCAACCCTCAACTTGCGTTCGGCGCAGGGAGGGAAGGGGGCGCGCAGGGTCGGGTGCCCGACCCGGCCCGAGTGACCCAACTCACTGGTGAGCGCAAGAGTGGCAAATCGGGCAATGCCTCCAACTCGCCTTTAACCGGCTGTCCGTGGAGTCCGTTTTTCCCTTGTCTGGCGGAAAAGAACCTCTTCGCCCTCCGGGTGGATGGCCTCGTTGGAGGTGGCGAAATATCCCTTTTCGCGGCTAGATCACCTTCGGGGAGTCGGAGCAGGCGCCGCCGCTCGGCGTGAGCTCCCTGTCGAAGCCGTTCAGCTCGAAGGTCACGTCCTCGGTGGCGCCCGGCTCCCCAGGCACCACCCGGTCCCGGCCGTGGCGCGCCGACAGGTTCAGCACCCCGCGTGTGACCAGCGTCGAGGAGCCGTCGGGCGCCACATCGCACAGCCGGGCGACGACCTGCCGGCGCGGCACCTCCGACTTCAGCCGCAGTCGCAGCCGCAGCCGCACCTTCGGGCGTCCCAACACCCCGGTTTCCTCGCCCACTTCGAAGTCGAAGCACGCCGGGCGCGCGTCCTCCTCACGCTGGTCGGGTGGCAGGTCGGCGTCGTTGCCGAAGGGGAAGAAGCGGCCGGCCTACAGGCCGGTGTGCATGGGAGAGCGTACGAGGACGGGTGCGGCCTGGAGGGCGTACGTCACGCCGCGCACGTGGGGAAGAGGGCCAGGCCGGCTCGCCGACCCAGCGGCCGGGCAGGGCGGCGTACACCGTGGCCGGGCGGTGCGAGTCGCTGACGTACGAGCGCAGCAGGGGCTCGGCCATGACGCCCGTGTCCGCGCCCTTCAGCCTCGCCGACGTACTGCGGATCGGGCGGGCGGGAGACGAAAGCGAGCATCGTCGCCGTCCAGGCGTGCATGTCGACCGCGAGGACGGAACCTCCCGTGTGGTGCACGTCGTTGTCATAGCGGTCGTCCGTGGAGCAGACCGTGACGTTCGCCTTGAGCGGCTCGGGCGCGAGGGCCGCGATCTGGAGGGAGTTGAAGTCGCCCATGAGATGCCGAGCATGCCGAACATGCCGACCTTGCCGTCGCACCAGGGTTGCGCCGCGAGCCAGTTGACGACCTCGACGCCGTCGGGCAGTTCCGTCGCCGAGTGCTCGTCCGTGACCCAGGGCGCCACGCGCGCGTAGAGCAGGGGTGCGGAGGTCGTGGTGGGTCTCGTAGGGGAAGGACGTACGGATGCGCATGAGTAGGGCGCCCGTCCGGTCGGTGCACCGGGTGCATCGTGCGGCGCAGTCGGCGCGACGCGGCCATCACGGCCAGTCCCGCGGCCACCGCGATCGTGCCGTTGACGCCGAAGCAGGCGTCGGAGGAGTGGCCGGAGGTCGGCGGCACCATCAGCAGGAAGGGCAGGCCGCCGAGGGCTCAGGCGTAGCAGCCGGCCGGGAAGTAGAAGCCGCGGATGGTCGTCTCCGCGTTCGTCGAGGCCGGCAGGATCATCGTCGAGTACGCCTGGAAGAGGATGAAGTTGAAGACCGTCCAGGCGAGGAAGAGGACGATGTACGGGCGCAGGCGCCCGCGTTTCTCGGGGGTCACGCGCGGGCCGGCGAACATCACTGCGAAGTAGACGACCGGCGCGATCACCTGGACGAGGGTGAGCAGGTCGACGAAGCGGTCCATGGTGAGCCGGCCGGTGGTCGCGAGGAGGACGGCGCTGGCGGCCGTGCTGACGAGGCCCGTGACGATCGGACGGATCGCCCGGCGCATGGCGTCGGGGTCCGGCGCGAACTCGGCGGCGTGCTTCCGCCCGGCCAGGTGGCGGCGGCCGAGGACGTACTGGAGCAGGCCGAACGTCATGCCGATGGCGGCAGCCGAGAAGCCCCGGTGCCAGCCCCGGTGCCAGCCCCGGTGCCAGCCCCTGTGGTCGCCGAGCCAGCCGGTGATCAGCGGGCCCGCGAAGGCGCCGATGTTGATCGCCATGTAGGACAGGGCGAAGCTGGCGTCCCGGCGCTCGTCGGCGGTGCGGTAGAGCTTGCCGGCCATGGTGGCGACGTTGGGCTTCAGCAGCCCTGTGCCGGCGCTGATCAGGCCGAGGCCGACCCAGGTCATGCCGGTCGTCGGCACCGCCATGGCGTAGTGGCCGCAGGCGATCAGGATGCCGCCCCACAGCACCGCGCGGTACGAGCCGAGGATGCGGTCGGCGAGCCGGCCGCCGGCGACGGAGGCCAGGTAGGCGAGGGTGCCGTAGGCGGCGGAGACGCGGAGGCCGCGGTTCCGGCCGACATGCCCATACCCCCGTGGGCGACCGTGTCGGCGCAGTGCAGGACGAGGATGGCCTGCATGCCGAGGAACGAGAAGCGTTCCCAGACCTCCAGGCCGGAGAGGGTGAGCAGGCCCTTGGGTCTGCCGAAGAAGGCGTGGTCGTCGCCGGGTGGGGGACCGCTCTCGGGCTCGACGCCGACTTCGATTCGGGACAGGGCCCGCTACTTCCCTATAAGTCGATGGATATCCGGCCTTATCACGTGATCAAAAACATACCGGTCGTGATCCAATACCGCCCGTGGTGGACGGGTGGGCGGCATCGGTGATCGAAACCTGACCGGATACGCTGACTTGAGTGATGGCAGCGACCTATCGACAAACCGTGTAACCGCCAGTGGACACCAGCAGACAGGAGACCCCTCGTGACCGTCGTCGGGCCGTTCGGGCTGAGCGTGCGGGACCAGGCTCTGGAAGCCGATGTCCAGGCCGGATTGACGGCTGTCGAGGAGGGATTGCTCGAAGCCACCAAGAGTGAGGTCCCCTTCATCACCGAGGCTGCCCAGCATCTGGTGCGGGCGGGTGGAAAGCGGTTCCGGCCGCTGCTCGTGATGCTCGCTGCCCAGTTCGGGGACACGTATGCGCCGGGGGTCGTGCCGTCGGCGGTGGTCGTGGAGCTCACCCATCTGGCGACGCTGTACCACGACGACGTGATGGACGTGGCCGCCGTACGGCGGGGCGTCGACAGTGCGAACACCCGCTGGGGGAACTCGGTTGCCGTACTGACCGGCGACTTCCTCTTCGCGCGGGCCTCGCACATCCTCGCCGACCTCGGGCCCGAGGCGGTCCGGGTGCAGGCCGAGGCGTTCGAGCGGCTGGTCACCGGGCAGATCCTGGAGACGGCGGGGCCGCAGGACGGTCGCGATCCCGTGGAGCACTATCTGGATGTGCTCAGCGGCAAGACCGGGTCGCTGGTGGCGGTGTCGTGCCGGTTCGGGGCGATGATGTCGGGCGCCGACGAGACGGTGGTCGATGTGCTCACGCAGTACGGGGAGCGGCTGGGCATCGCCTTCCAGCTGGCGGACGACGTGCTGGACATCGCGAGCGACTCGCGCGAGTCCGGGAAGACGCCGGGGACGGATCTTCGGGAGGGGATCTCGACCTTGCCCGTGCTTCGGTTGCGGGAGCGGGCCGAGCGGCTGGGGCTGGCGGAGGATGTCGCGCTGTGCGAGCTGCTGGAGTCCGATCTGAATGACGACGCGCGGCTTGCGGAGGCGGTGGCTCGGCTTCGGGTGCATCCGGCGTTGGAGCAGGCTCGGCGGGACACGGTGCGGTATGCGGAGGATGCGCGGGCCGCGTTGGCGCCGTTGCCGGATAATGATGCCAAGGCTGCGTTGATGGAGTTGTGCGACGCGGTGGTGCATCGGGCCGGTTAGGTTTTCGCCCCCGCCGCCCTTACCCGTCCCATCCTCAGGGGCTTCGCCCCTTGGACCCCACCAGGGGGCTCCGCCCCCTGGACCCCCAACGGCCCTGAAGGGGCCTCGTCCTCAAACGCCGGACAGGCTAGGTTCCGTGACGCACGTCACATCGTTGGACTGAGTCCAAACTAAGATCCCCTCCGTATGAATGCCCAGAAGCTGACGCAGGGGGCGTCAGCAGCACTACGGGGAGAAAACAACATCATGGGCATGAAGACGACGTTTTCGAAGCGCCGTAAGAGCCTGATCGTCACCGCTGTCGCGGTGGCTGCCGCGGGTGGTGTCGCCGCCGCGGTGATTCCCGCCTTCGCCGCCGGAGGTGACCGCGCCGACCACGCGGGGCACGCCGGAGGCGACGCACAGGGGATCGTGAGCCAGAGCGGGGCCCTCGCCGGCGGCAGCGGGGGCACCGTCCTCGCCGCCAGCCTGCGCGGGGCGAACGAGGTGCCCGTGGCGGGTGGGCCCGCCGTCGGGGACAAGGACGGTGCCGCCGTGCAGTTCGTGAAGGTCAAGGGCGACAAGGTGTCCGTCGCCGTCACCTGGCGCGCCACCGGCAAGCCGACCGCCCTCCACATCCACCAGGGCGCCAAGGGCACCAACGGCGGCATCAAGGTCGACTTCGGCGGCCTCCTCGGCAAGAGCAAGGGGCACAGCGTCACGGGAACCGTCACCGTGAAGGACCCCGCGCTGCTCAACGCCCTGAAGACCGACCCGAGTTCCTTCTACGCCAACCTCCACACCGCCCAGTTCCCGGGCGGCGCCGTGCGGGGGCAGCTCCACAAGGTCACCGTCGCCAAGTTCGACTTCCGTGACGCGCTCGACAACTTCCAGGCGTCCGTCATCAAGGGCAAGCAGATCTACGAGTGCAAGCCGGCCGAGGGCGGCGGGTACGCGTTCGCCCAGCGGGACGTCAGCGCCGTACTCGGCGGCCGTATCGCGCACTCCTTCGTGGCGCCCAACTCCGGTACGCCGCAGTGGATAGCGCGGGACGGCAGCGCGGTGACCGGGGCCGTCATCTCCAAGACCCCGAACGGCGACAAGAACATCCCGGAGCTCGACCTGAAGGCCACTCAGTCCGGCAAGCACCACGGCCTGCTCGCCGACACCGCGGAGATCCTGCGGCTGAACACCGTCGGCGGCGTGGCCCCGACCGGCTCCTGCACGCCCGGCGCGATCGTCGGCGTGCCGTACCAGGCCGACTACGTGTTTCTCAACGGCTGACCGATTCGAGGCACACGGCGGCGTCTTCCCCGCATCGACCCCTACGGGTCGGGGGAGGCGTCGCCTCCTTGTGTCATACCGCAGGTGTACGCGGAGTTGGCTCCGAAGGCTGACGAATCTCGCTGGCCGATTTGGTCAGATGGACACCACGGAAAACACCACTCCTCACCGATTCGGGTGAGAATGGCGGCTCAGGGGTGCGCGAGTGCGGGGTCGTAAGACTCGCGGGCGAGGAACGAGAACAGCCGCCGCCGACGACGGAGGTAGGGCACACATGGCACCGTACGTATCGGACGACAGCTCGAACGCCGAGGAGGCCGACGAGCTGCGCGCGGGCCGGCGCAAGGCCGCGCGGTACGTCGTTCCGGTCGCGGTCGTGGGAATCGCGGCGGCGACCATCGGGCTCGTCCCGGCGATCGCCGACTCCGGCGACCCCGACCTGCCGGAGATCACCGCGCAGCAACTCATCGAGAAGATCGCGAAGTCGGACGTGCAGCAGCTGTCCGGCACCTTCAAGATCACCACCGACCTGGGTCTGCCCGACCTCGGCGGGCTGGGGGCCGGCTTCGCCTCCGGCGCGATGGCGTCGGGTTCGGGTGACGGCTCGTCCGCCGACCCCTCGGCCAAGCTGACCGAGCTGGCGTCCGGCACGCACACGCTGCGCCTGGCCGTCGACGGCGATGACAAGCAGAAGCTCTCCCTGCTGGAGAACGCCTCCGAGTACAGCCTCATCCACAACGGCAAGGACATCTGGGGCTACGACAGCAAGTCGAACGAGGTCTACCACGGCACCGGCGAGGAGGCGCAGGCGGACAAGGGGAAGCCCGAAGAGGCCCCCGGCACGCCCAAGGAGCTCACCGAGGAGGCCCTCAAGGCGGTCGACGACACCACGTCCGTCACTGTCGACGGCACCGCGCAGGTCGCGGGCCGGGACGCCTACCGGCTGCTCATCAAGCCGAAGCAGTCCGGCAGCACGGTCGGCGCGATCACCGTCGCGGTGGACGCCAAGACCGGCATGCCGCTGAAGTTCACGCTGACCCCGTCGAGCGGTGGCTCGGCCGTGATCGACGCGGGCTTCACCCAGGTCAGCTTCGCCAAGCCGGCCGCCTCCACCTTCGACTTCACCCCGCCCAAGGGCGCGACGGTCACCGAGGAGGGCGGCCCGGACAAGGCGGCCCGGGAGCACGGCGGCGCGAAGTCCGAGGACGAGCTGGGCAAGGAGCTGGAGAAGGAGTTCGGCGGTCCGCTGTCCGCAGGCGCGCTGGGCCAGGGCGCCGAGGGCGGTCCCGAGGTCATCGGCGAGGGCTGGAACTCCGTGGCCGTCTTCGACACCGGCGGCGAGGGCGTCCCGTCCGGCGCCGAGGTCGGCGGCGACATGGGTGGCTTCCTGGACTCCCTGGGCGACAAGGCCACCGGTAAGTTCGGCTCGGGCACGGTCTTCAGCACCCGCCTGATCAACGCCCTGGTGACGGACGACGGCAAGGTCTACGTCGGCGCGGTCACCAAGGACGCGCTCGTGAAGGCGGCCGACTCGGGCAAGTAGCCCGTCACCGACCGCCCTGCCCGCACCACGAACCGAGGAGCCCGAGGCGCCGATGGAGGAACCGCCCGCCGGGGAGACCGACGAGGCCGGCCGGACCGACGAGGCCGGCCGGGCGGAGGGTGCCGTGCGGGCGGAGGGTGCCGTGCGGGCGGAGGAGGCCGGCCCGGACGACCGGAGTGTGCGGGCCGTCGAGGCCCGCCGACCTGAAGCGGCGCCGCACTCCGTTCGGACCACGTCGTCCGGCGAGACGCCGCACTCCGTTCGGACCACGTCGTCCGGCGAGGCTGCGCACTCCGTTCGGACCGCGTCGTCCGGCGAGGCTGCGCACTCCGTTCGGACCGCGTCGTCCGGCGAGGCGGCCGGCACCGTGATCGCCACCCACGGGCTCACCAAGCGCTACCGCGGTGGGCAGCTCGCCGTGGACGGTCTCGACCTGACCGTCCCGGCGGGCAGCGTCTTCGGCTTCCTCGGTCCGAACGGCTCGGGCAAGACCACCACCATCCGCATGCTGATGGGCCTGATCGAGCCCACCTCCGGTACCGCGCGCGTGCTCGGGCACCCCATGCCCCGGGCCGCGCGCGCCGTACTGCCGCACGTCGGCGCGCTCATCGAGGGGCCCGCGCTGTACGGCTTCCTCTCCGGCCGCGACAACCTCCTGAGGTACGACGCCGCCGACCCGACCGCCGATCCGCGCACCCGTCGCGCCCGCGTCACGGCCGCGCTGGACCGGGTGGGCCTGACGGCCGCCGGGGGCAAGAAGGCCAAGGCGTACTCGCTCGGCATGAAGCAGCGGCTGGGGCTCGCGGCCGCGTTGCTCCAGCCGCGCAGGCTCCTCGTCCTCGACGAGCCGACCAACGGTCTCGACCCGCAGGGCATGCGCGAAATCCGGTCGCTGATCCGCGAGCTGGCCTCCGACGGCACGACCGTGTTCCTCTCCTCCCACCTCCTCGACGAGATCGAGCAGGTCTGTACGCACGCGGCCGTGATGGCCCAGGGCCGGCTGATCACCCAGGGCGCGGTGGCGGAGCTGGCGGCCGGGGCGCGCGGCCGGCTCGTGGTGACCACGCCCGACACCGGGGACGCGGCCCGGGTGCTCAAGGAGCAGGGTGCCGGTGACGTCGTCATCACCGACGACCGGGTGACCGCCGAGCCCCCGGAGCGCGAACTCGCCGACGTCAACGCGGCGTTGGTGAAGGCCGGAGTCCGCGTCCGCGGCTTCGGCGTCGAGCGGGCCTCCCTGGAGGACGCGTTCGTGGCACTCACGGGGGAGGGGTTCGATGTCGCGGGCTGAAGCGGTCCCGCAGGCTCAGGCGATCCCGCAGGCGGGCGCCGTCCGCAGGCCGAACCCGTTGTGGACCTTCGGGCTCCTGCGCAGCGAACTGCTCACCACCTTCCGACGCTGGCGCACCCTCGCGCTGCTCGCCGTCCTGGCCGCCGTGCCGATCCTGGTCGGGATCGCCGTGAAGATCGAGACCGGCGACGGCTCGTCGGGCGGCGGTGGCCCGCAGGGCGGTGGTGGTCCGGCGTTCATCTCGCAGATCACCAACAACGGCCTGTTCCTGGTCTTCACCGCACTCGCCGCGACGCTGCCCTTCTTCCTGCCGATGGCGATCGGCGTCATCGCGGGAGACGCGATCGCGGGCGAGGCGAATTCCGGCACCCTCCGCTACCTCCTCGTGGCCCCCGCCGGACGCACCCGCCTGCTGCTCACCAAGTACGCCACCACGATGACGTTCTGCCTGGTGGCCACCCTCGTGGTCGCGGTCTCGGCGCTCACGGTCGGGGCGCTGCTCTTCCCGCTCGGCGAGCTGACGACCATCTCCGGCACCCGGATCAGTTTCGCGGAGGGGCTGGGCAGAGCCCTGCTGATCGCCCTGGTCGTCGCCGCGTCACTGATCGGCGTGGCGGCGCTCGGCCTGTTCGTCTCGACGCTGACCAACAGCGGTATCGCGGCCATGGCGACGACGGTCGGCCTGCTGATCACGGTCCAGATCCTCGACCAGATCCCCCAACTCCACGCGATTCAGCCGTACTTCTTCTCCCACTACTGGCTGTCCTTCGCCGACCTCATGCGCGAACCCGTGTACTGGGACGACCTGGTCAGGAACCTCGGCATCCAGGCCCTCTACGCGGCGGTGTTCGGCTCGGCGGCGTGGGCGAGGTTCATGGCGAAGGACATCACGGCGTAAGTCCCCAGAGGGCTTCAGTCGTTCTCGTACGGGAAGCGCGCGAGCGGCGCCTCCTGCGCGAAGAACGTCTTCGCCCGGGTCAGCGCCTCGGCGTCGGCGAGCACGTCACCGGGCTTGCTGCCGTTGCCGAGCAGCACCCCGCCGAAGCGCATCCGCAGGTAAGCGGCGGAGTTGCTGAGCGTCCCGACCAGGGGGTCGGCGACCTCCTGCTCCTCGTGCGCGAGCGCGGTGACGCCCCACAGGGTGCGCCCGGCCATGGTCGCCTTGAAGTCGATGCCGGGTGTGCGCAGCCAGCCCGACCAGTAGTCGAGGTAGCGCTTGACGGGGGCGGACACCGAGTACCAGTACAGCGGCGAGGCGATCACGACGTCCGTCGCCGCGAGGGTGGCGTCGAGGAGCAGCGCCACGTTCCCCTGCGTCGGGCGCACATGGTCGGTGTCGTGCCGCAGGTCCTCGAAGTCGGGCAGCGGATGGGCGGACAGATCGATCCACTGCTGCTCGACATCCTCGGGCAGCTGCTCGGCGGCCCTGCGGGTCAGCAACTCGGTGTTGCCGTCGGAACGGCTGCTGCCGAGGACGAACAGGAAACGGCGGGTCATGGTTCCCCCAGACAGTGGGCCGGCGCAGCGGCCCGGTGGTCGGCGTACGACAACTAATCGCATGTGCATTATATGCGTACGCATGTAGCTGTCCAGGGGGTACCCCGGTTGCCGCGGAACCCGTGGAGCCGGCGGGGCGGGCGGGGCGGGCGGGGCCACCGGGATCACCAGGGCCCCGGGATCACCAGGCCCCGATGTGCCCCTCGGCCGCGCCCGCGACGCTCAGCAGCAGCGACTCCCCGCCGTGCGCCGCCACCAACTGGAGCCCGACCGGGCAGCCGTCGGGCCCGAACCCCGCCGGGATGCTGATCGCCGGATGCCCGCTCAGATTGAACGCCCAGGTGAGCGCGGTGGAGTAGCGCTCGCCGGGACCTTCGTGACCGTGCGGCGGGATGGGGGCGGTCGGCGTCATCAGCAGCTGGGCGTCGGCGAAGAGGTCGGCCAGGCGGCGGTCGTTCGCGGCCCGGATGCGGTGGACCTCGGGGGTCGGCCCCGCGCCCGGGGTCCGCAGGGCGAGCCACGCCGGAGCCGGGTCGTGCAGGCGCAGCGCGGTGCGCGGGCGCGCCGGCCGAAGCACCCCGGCCTCGGTGAGGCGTACGGCGACGGCATGGGCGACGGCGACGACATCCGGGTCGGGGGAGTCGAAGCCGAGGTCGGGGGACCATACGGCGGTCGGGGCGTCGTAGGGAACGGCCAGGCTGTGTTCTTTGGCGGAGCCGGAGCTGGAGCCGCGTGCCATGTCGGAGCCGGAGCCGGAGCCGGAGCCGGAGTCGGAGCCGGAGCCGCGTGCCATGTCGGCCGTCTGCGTGCCGTCCCCTGTCACCGCGCCGGACATCACTCTCCAGTACGCCGCCGCATCCCCCACGCACCGCGTCAGCACCCCCGGCACCATGAGCCCCGTGGGGTCGCTCGACGGCAGCCGGCCGTTGCCGACCTTCAGGCCGACGATCCCGCACCACGCCGCCGGGATCCGTACCGACCCG
Source organism: Streptomyces sp. UW30 (assembly GCF_008042075.1). Taxonomy (GTDB): domain Bacteria; phylum Actinomycetota; class Actinomycetes; order Streptomycetales; family Streptomycetaceae; genus Streptomyces. Next base: position 459,577 of record NZ_RDBN01000021.1, read on the forward strand.
GCCCCGTCGTTCCCGGTCGCGAGCGGCACCAGGCCCGCCGCCACGGCCACCGCGGAACCGGCCGAGGAGCCGCCCGGCGTACGGTCGTGGCGCCACGGGTTGACCGTACGGCCGTACCGCCCGAGTCCCCAGGTCTGCCAGACGGTTCCCGGTCCCGGCACGGACGTCGCCCCCACCGCCACACACCCCGCCGCGAGCAGGGGACCCGCCGTCCGCAGGCCCCGCCGCCCCTTGACCGCGATCGGTACGCCGGCCAGCGGCAGCCGCTCACCCTCCCCCAAGCTCTCGACTCCGCTCGAGCAGGAGCCTCCACCGACTCGCGCGTCCACTTCGGCGGCCTGCCGAAGGGCCTCCTCGGGCCACACCTCGATGAAGGCGGACAGGGCGGGGTCGGCCTGCTCGATCCGGTGGAGGGCCTGCGCGACGACGTCGACAGCCCGCAGGGTCCGTGACCGTACGGCGGACGCGATCTCCACGGCCGAGAGGGCGTCTGGCATGGCAGCGGGGGCGGAGGCGGGTGGCACGGGCGTCAGCGAGCCCGCGCGGTCAGCCGCGCCAGCGCCTCGGCCTCCCTGGGCGGCTGCCCGCTCAGATCGCCGAGCCGCCAAGCGGGCACCCACGGCACCCGGTACACGTCGATCACCGACTCGATCACCTTGACGTGCTCGGCGAGCGGTCGCGGAAGGCGTCCCGGCGCGTCCGCGACCAGCACGACGGCGTCGAGATCGAGCCCGTACGGAGCCTCCCCGCGCCGGAAGACCTCCAGGGCGTTCAGGACGGCCGCCAGCCCTGCCGCATGGGTGCGGGCCACCAGCAGCACCTACGGCGGACCGGCGGGTCCGGGCCAGTCGCGTCCGCAGTCGTGGCCGCCGTAGACCGAGGCGAGCGTGGAGACACCGGCCCCGCCGTGCACGCCGACCCAGGAGAACCGCCCGCGTGTGAAGGCGGTGGGGGAGGGCGCCGGCTCCTGCGGCAGGGCCACCGGGCCGCGGATCCAGATCTCAGGCCCCGGCTGCGGCCGCTCCTGCTGTACGCGCATGTCAGTCCCCATGCCCGCACTCCTCCCTCGTCACGCCATCGATCTTCGCGCCTGGCATGGACACGCTGTGACGTGGCACAAGCTCCTGGAACGAGTCTGTGACGCCACGGTGACGCCGGTACCGTGCGCGGCCGGAGAGACTCGAGATTACGTGTACGACGTGTCCGACCTGTACAACCGGACCTGGACGCCGGGGAAGCGGAACCCGACGGCGAGAGGGAGCACCATGGAACCCGAACGCGTCGTCCTGGAACTCCCCCGACACATGCGAGTGAGGGAAGCGATGCCTCGACTGAGCCGCGCGAAGAAGCGGGAACAGAAACGCGCCGACACCGCGGCCTCCGTGACCGCGCCGATCGACGTGCATGTCCCCGTCGCCGGTCCGGGCGCGGGCGGTGCGTCGATCGGCGGCGTCCCCGTCGCCGCGGCCCCGGGCGAGGAGATCCAGTACGTCGTCCTGACCCACCTCCAGCGCATCGCCCTCGCCGCCGGCCACGCCGTGCACGCCACCGTCCACGACGAGCGCATCGGTTACGTCGTCCCGCTGCTGGTCGAGGCCGACGGATCCAGCCGCTTCACCGCCGAGCCCGTCCGGACGGCTCCGCCGCCGCCCCCGGCGCTCGGGCATGCCGTACGGCCCGCGCTCCCCGCGGCGCCCGCCCCTGCGGCGAGCGACCCCGCGCCGGACACCGAGCCCCCCGGGGACCGGTTCACCCAAGTCCTACGACCGCTGCCGGGCCCGGCGCAGGACTCCTCGCCCACCTTCCGGCTGCGTCCCCTGCCCGAGCCGGTGCAGGACGCCGCCCCCGGCACGGTCGCGCCACCGCTGGGCGAGTTCGGCCCACCGCCACGCATGGACGCCTCCGCGGTCCGCCCCGCCGTCACGGCTTCGTTGATCCGCGCCATCGGCTCGGCGAACGGGGAGGTATCAGCGGTGGCACCGGGCGGCGCATCACCGAGGACGACGGCTTCGGCGACCGCGTCGAAGCCGCGGGGCGACCGTCGGGTACGGCCGGCCGCCGTGGATCTCCCTCGTCCTCGCCTTCTCCTTCGCCACCTACGGGCTCGTGAAGAAGAAGGTCAATCTCGGCGGCGTGGAGTCGCTGGCCGCGGAGACCGCGATCCAGTTCCTGCCCGCGGTCGGGTATCTGGCCTGGCTGACGGCACAGGGGAAGTCGACCTTCACCACGGAGGGGCTCGGGCACGCGACGCTGCTCGCAGCCGCCGTCCCAGTCCGGTGCCGCTGTCCTTGTCGTACGGGTCGTCCGGATGCCGTACGGCCACCAGGTCCCGGAAGGCGAGCCGGGCGTGGAACTCGACGGCGGCGTCCCGCGGCAGCGCGCCGAGCTCCAGCAGCCGCTCGATGAGGGCGTTGTTGTCCTCGACCTCGTAGTGCAGCGCGGCGGCCCAGAAGTCGGCCTGGGACTGGGGGTTGGCGGAGTCGATGACGAGCTTGAAGTGCAGGGGCGTAGGGGTGGCGCCGGATTCCTGAGTCATGCGACCACTCATAGGCCGTACGGGAGCCGGGGCGCAATGGGAATCGCCGGTCGGCGGACCGGGGTCGCCCACCGGCGCTCGCGTGTCAGGCGTCCACGGCGGCGGACGCCGGCTTCTCCCGGTCGCCGCCCGGCTGCGAAAGCCCCTGCGGGACGCTGATCGCGGCCACCCTGGCCCGCCGCGCCGCGCGCCACGCGTCCGCCGTGAGCAGCGTCAACGCCAGCCAGACCAGCGCGAACCCGGCCCACCGCTCGGTCGGCATGGCCTCGTGGAAGTACAGGACACCGATCAGGAACTGGAAGACCGGCGCCAGGTACTGAAGCAGCCCCAGTGTCGAGAGCGGCACCCGGATCGCCGCCGCGCCGAACAGGACCAGCGGCAGCGCGGTGACGGCGCCGGCGGCCGCGAGCAGCGTCGCGTGCCCGAGCCCCTCCGTGGTGAAGGTCGACTTCCCCTGTGCCGTCAGCCAGGCCAGATACCCGACCGCGGGCAGGAACTGGATCGCGGTCTCCGCGGCCAGCGACTCCACGCCGCCGAGATTGACCTTCTTCTTCACGAGCCCGTAGGTGGCGAAGGAGAAGGCGAGGACGAGGGAGATCCACGGCGGCCGGCCGTACCCGACGGTCAGCACGACCACCGCGCTGAAGCCGACGCCGACCGCCGCCCACTGCACCGGCCGCAGCCGTTCCTTCAGGAGCAGCACGCCCATGGCGATGGTGACGAGCGGATTGATGAAGTACCCGAGCGAGGCCTCGACGACATGGCCCGAGTTCACGGACCAGATGTAGACGCCCCAGTTGACGGTGATCACGGCCGAGGCCACGGCGACCAGCGCGAGGCGCCGCGGCTGCCGTATCAGCTCACCCGCCCAGGCCCAGCGCCGTACGACGAGGAGTGCGGCCGTCACGAAGACGAGGGACCAGGCCATCCGATGGGCGAGGATCTCGACCGACCCGGCGGGTTCCAGCAGCGGCCAGAACAGCGGGAACAGTCCCCAGATCCCGTACGCCGCGAAGCCGTTCAGCAGACCTATGTGCCGCTCGCCCTTGGACTTCCCGGTCACGGCCCCTCCTTCGTGCCCTCACGTGCCGCGTCCCTACGTCGGCCCGCACGAAGGTAACGCCGAAAGCCCCCGCGTGTCATGCCCGTATCGCCATACGGTCATGACAGGCAGGGGCTGGGGCGCCCGGGTCGCACCGGGGAACGCGGGTCAGCCCTTCAGTGCGGCCGAGACCGCCTCGGCGAGTGGCGTGGTCGGACGCCCCGCCAGACGGGACAGGTCCCCGCTGTCGACGACCAGCTCGCCCTTCTCGACGGAGGCGTCCACCCCGGCGAGGATCGCGGCCAGGGACTCCGGCAGTCCGGCGCCGGCCAGGATGCCGGTGAGGACCTCGCCGGAGACGGGGTTCTCGGCGATCTCCCGGCCGGTCTGCCGGCTCAGCTCGGCGGCGTACTCGGCGAAGCTCCAGGCGACGTCGCCGCCCAGCTCGTACGTCTTGTTCTCGTGCCCCTCGCCGGTCAGTACGGCGACGGCGGCGGCCGCGTAGTCGGCGCGCGAGGCGGAGGAGACGCGGCCGGTGCCGGCGGCGTGGGTGACGGCGCTGTGCTCCAGGACCGGGGCGAGGTTCTCGGTGTAGTTCTCGTGGTACCAGCCGTTGCGCAGCAGCGCGTACGGCAGCCCCGACTCCAGCAGCGCCTTCTCCGTGCCGCGGTGGTCGTCGGCGAGGGCGGCGGTGAGGCTGCCGGGGGCGCTGGTGTAGGCGAGCAGGGCGACGCCGGCGGACTTGGCGGCGTCGATGACGACCTTGTGCTGGCCGACCCGGTCGTTGCCGACCTCGCTGCCGGATATGAGCAGCACCTTGTCGCCGGCCGCGAACAGTCCGTCGAAGGTCTCGGGGGTGTTGTAGTCCGCGACGGCGAGCTTCACGCCCCGTTCGGCGAGGTCGGCGGCCTTCTCGGGGGTGCGGACGATGGCGGTCACCTGGCCGGCCGGAACCTTCTCCAGCAGCTGCTCCACGACGTGGCGGCCCAGGTGTCCGGTGGCTCCGGTGACGACGATGCTCATGATCAGAACTCCTTGTGGGGTGCGGTGTCACTAACCCTAGGAGCGGCACTAACTCAGCGAAAGTACCCACTTTGAAGTAAGGTACTGGCATGACGGTAAGTGGCGTGGAGAGCGCGACGGCAAGCAAGTACTACGTCGGCGAGCAGATGTGTCCGCACCGGCTGGTCCTGGAGCACGTCACCAGCCGCTGGGGCGTCCTCGTCCTGATCCAGCTCCAGGAGCGGCCCTTCCGCTTCAGCGAGCTGCGCCGTGCGATCGGCCGGGTGAGCGAGAAAATGCTGACCCAGACCCTCCAGATCCTGGAACGCGACGGCCTCGTCCATCGCGACGCCAAGCCGGTGATCCCCCCGAGGGTCGACTACTCCCTCACCGATCTGGGCCGCGAGGCGGCGGAACAGGTGCGCGCGCTGGCGCTGTGGACCGAGCAGCGGATGGGTGAGGTGCAGAAGGCGCGCGAGGTGTACGACGCGCGAAAAGGCGGCTCTGAGCAGGGATGACGCGGGCGCTCGGGCTTCGTCGGCAGGAATGCCCACGGCGCCTGGGGGCACACATATGTCAGGGCGTTGGTCGACATGCGAGACACGTCCTTCCATGCGCCCCCTTTCCGCCTCCCACGCCGCCTTTGACGGGCGGGCAATGTGGATGCGGAGTGCTACGCCCACCCGTGTGCCGACTCGCGCTGCCACCGCATGGCGCACGCTCACTGGACCCAGGGGGTTGCCTTGACATGGCCACACAGACTCCGGCCGCCCGGCCCAGCAGGATCGGTTCTGCGGTAATGCTGGCACTCGGTTTCGTGCGTGCGCCGTTCAGCCGTGGCCGTCGCCGGCGTCAGGAGGAACTCATGCTGGAACTGTTGCGCCAGCTGACGCAGATGACCGAGGAGGTGCGCCGGGCGAATCTGATCCAGCAGTACCGCCTCTCCGTGGAGCAGATGGATCGAGCGATCGACGATCCGGCGCTGGCTGCGGCCATGAGCACGCTGACGGGGCTCTCCGAGCGCAGACGCCGGCAGATGCTCTTCTCCAACCGTCAGTACGGGGTGCTTCTGATGGCTCACCGCGTGGGTGTCTACGACTGGGACGAGCTCGTCGGGCACCTGCGTGTCCTGTGCCGCAACGAAGTGTTCGCGGAGTACTGGGCCTCCACGGTCGAGCATCGGCGCAGCGTCCCCGACGAGTCCCTCGAAAGCCGCGTCGGGTCGGTCGTGGACGGGATGTTGGAGGACTTACGGGACGATCCGGATGAATGGTGGGTCGTAGGCCCCGTTCCGGAGTCGCAGGAATGAGTGTGAGGGGGGTCACATTCAGGGGCGCGTCCCATGTAAGATCCAGAGCACTGTGAACCCGAGGGGCGTCACTCATCGAGTGGCGCCCCTTGAGACGTGGGGCTGCGCGGCCCCGAGAGGGGAGCGCTCAGGTGCGCGACGAAGTCTCGCCGTTCCGAATCATCCGTCGGATTGGGGACGCTCCTGCCTTGCGGGGGAGTGGAACCGGCGAGACATGTCCGGACCTGTTCGAACTCAGCAACGGCGATTTCGCAGTCATCGGCACCGAGGCCACGGCCGACCTCGACCCTCACCTTCCCTCGGACGCGGCCCGGGCGGACTACGAGCGCATTGTTGTCATCACGCGTGACACCCTCATCCGCGCCAAGAGGGACATCCCCGACGCCTGACGCAGAGGGCCTGGACGCCGTAGTGCGCCCAGGCCTTTCGTCATGCCGTCGATCAGCCGCTGGTCAGCCGACCACCGTCCAGGTGTCCCCACCCGCCAGCAGCGCTGCCAGGTCCCCCTTGCCGTTCTGCTCGATCGCCGAGTCCAGCTGGTCGGCCATCTGTGTGTCGTACACCGGGCGGTCCACCGCGCGGAACACGCCGATCGGGGTGTGGTGCAGGGTGTCCGGGTCGGCCAGGCGGGACAGGGCGAAGGCCGTGGTCGGGGACGCGGAGTGGGCGTCGTGGACCACGATCTGCGACTCGTTCTCCGGCGTCACCGTGACGACCTTCAGGTCACCGGTCTGCGCGTCGCGGACCACGCCGCGTCCGCCGTCGGTGCCGAAGCGGATCGGCTGCCCGTGCTCCAGGCGGATCACCGCCTCCTCCGCCTGCTGCCTGTCCTTCAGGACCTCGAAGGCGCCGTCGTTGAAGATGTTGCAGTTCTGGTAGATCTCGATCAACGCCGTACCCCGATGGGCCGCCGCCTCGCGCAGCACCTGGGTGAGGTGCTTGCGGTCGGAGTCGACCGTGCGGGCCACGAAGGACGCCTCCGCGCCGATCGCGAGGGACACCGGGTTGAAGGGCGCGTCCAGCGACCCCATCGGCGTCGACTTGGTGATCTTGCCGACCTCGGAGGTCGGGGAGTACTGGCCCTTCGTCAGGCCGTAGATCCGGTTGTTGAACAGCAGGATCTTGAGGTTGACGTTGCGCCGCAGGGCGTGGATCAGGTGGTTGCCGCCGATCGACAGCGCGTCGCCGTCACCCGTGACCACCCACACCGACAGATCCCGGCGCGATGTCGCCAGGCCGGTGGCGATCGCCGGGGCGCGGCCGTGGATGGAGTGCATCCCGTACGTGTTCATGTAGTACGGGAAGCGGGACGAGCAGCCGATGCCCGAGACGAAGACGATGTTCTCCTTGGCCAGCCCCAGCTCCGGCATGAAGCCCTGGACCGCGGCCAGGATCGCGTAGTCACCGCAGCCGGGGCACCAGCGCACTTCCTGGTCGGACTTGAAGTCCTTCATGGACTGGCGGGCCTCGGCCTTGGGGATGAGCGAGAGTGCCTCGATCGTGCCCGTGCCTTCCGTGGACGTCTCAGGCATCGATGGCCTCCTTGAGAGCCTTGGCAAGCTGTTCCGCCTTGAACGGCATACCGTTGACCTGGTTGTACGAGTGGGCGTCCACCAGGTACTTCGCCCGGACCAAAGTGGCGAGCTGGCCGAGGTTCATCTCGGGGATCACCACCTTCTCGTAGCGTCCGAGTACCGCGCCCAGGTTGCGCGGGAACGGGTTCAGATGGCGTAGATGCGCCTGCGCGATCGACTCGCCCGCGGTGCGCAGGCGGCGTACGGCGGCCGTGATCGGGCCGTACGTCGATCCCCAGCCCAGCACCAGCGTCTTCGCCTCGTGCGGGTCGTCGACCTCCAGGTCCGGCACCTCGATGCCGTCGATCTTGGCCTGGCGGGTGCGGACCATGAAGTCGTGGTTGGCCGGGGCGTACGAGATGTTGCCCGTGCCGTCCTCCTTCTCGATGCCGCCGATCCGGTGCTCCAGGCCCGGGGTGCCCGGGATCGCCCACGGCCGGGCGAGGGTCTGCGGGTCGCGCTTGTACGGCCAGAAGACCTCGCTGCCGTCCTCCAGGGTGTGGTTCGGGCCCTGCGCGAACTGCACGGTCAGATCCGGCAGCTCGTCCAGCTCCGGGATCCGCCAGGGCTCGGAGCCATTGGCCAGATAGCCGTCCGACAGCAGCATCACCGGAGTGCGGTACGTCAGCGCGATCCGCGCCGCCTCCAGAGCCGCGTCGAAACAGTCGGCCGGAGTGCAGGGGGCGACGATCGGGACGGGTGCCTCGCCGTTGCGCCCGAACATCGCCTGGAGCAGGTCCGCCTGCTCGGTCTTGGTCGGCAGGCCGGTGGACGGCCCGCCCCGCTGGATGTCGATCACCAGCAGCGGCAGCTCCAGGGAGACCGCGAGGCCGATGGTCTCCGACTTCAGCGCCACGCCCGGGCCGGACGTCGTCGTCACCGCCAGCGAGCCGCCGAAGGCCGCCCCCAGCGCCGCGCCGATGCCCGCGATCTCGTCCTCGGCCTGGAAGGTCCGTACGCCGAAGTTCTTGTGCCGGCTCAGCTCGTGCAGGATGTCCGAGGCCGGGGTGATCGGGTACGAGCCCAGATAAAGCGGCAGGTCCGCCTGGCGGGACGCGGCGATCAGCCCGTAGGACAGCGCCAGGTTCCCGGAGATGTTCCGGTACGTGCCGACCGGGAAGGCCGTCGTCGCCGGGGCGATCTCGTAGGAGACGGCGAAGTCCTCGGTCGTCTCGCCGAAGTTCCAGCCCGCGCGGAAGGCGGCGATGTTGGCGGCCGCGATGTCGGGCTTCTTGGCGAACTTCGACTTCAGGAACTTCTCGGTGCCCTCGGTCGGGCGGTGGTACATCCAGCTCAGCAGGCCCAGCGCGAACATGTTCTTGCTGCGCTCGGCCTCCTTGCGGGTGAGGTCGAACTCCTTCAGCGCCTCGACCGTCAGAGTCGTCAGCGGCACCGGGTGGAGGCTGTATCCGTCGAGCGAGCCGTCCTCCAGCGGAGAGACGTCGTAGCCCACCTTCTGCATCGCCCGTTTGGTGAACTCGTCCGTGTTGACGATGATCTCCGCGCCGCGCGGCACATCGCCGAGGTTGGCCTTCAGGGCCGCCGGATTCATCGCCACCAGCACGTTCGGCGCGTCGCCCGGGGTCAGGATGTCGTGGTCGGCGAAGTGCAGCTGGAAGGAGGACACGCCCGGCAGGGTTCCGGCAGGAGCGCGGATCTCGGCGGGGAAGTTCGGCAGCGTCGACAGGTCGTTGCCGAAGGACGCCGTTTCCGAGGTGAAGCGGTCGCCGGTGAGCTGCATACCGTCGCCCGAGTCCCCCGCGAATCGAATGATCACTCGGTCCAGCCGGCGAACGTCCTTCGTCGTCCCTGCCGGTTTGCGCTGCTCTCCCACGACGGCTTCGTCGGCCTGCTCGGATGGGCTACTGACCTGGCTGGTCACTGAACTGGACCTCCTTCGAGGCGGCTGTCTGGGCATGGCCTTCCCGCAAGCCTTCCCAGGATCAACCCTACGTCCGTAAAGGTCGCCCTCCCCGGGCCATTCGCATGACGGACATGGATGTGAAGCGGTTCGCCACCCTGACTTGTCATGGTTCACACGCCCCCCGGCGCTGCTTTTGAAGACGCTCCCTGTTGTTTGTTCGGTTGCCGTATTCGCATCCGTCCGGTGGACGCCGGAGCGGTCACCCACCTGACTGACACGGAGGCGGCCCGTCAGGACTTCAGGTAGGTGAGGACCGCGAGTACGCGTCGGTGATCCCCGTCGCTCGGGGACAGCCCGAGCTTGAGGAAGATGTTGCTGACGTGCTTCTCGACGGCGCCGTCGCTCACCACCAGCTGCCGGGCGATGGCGGAGTTGGTCCGCCCCTCGGCCATCAGCCCCAGGACCTCGCGCTCGCGTGGGGTGAGCCCCGCGAGGACGTCCTGCTTGCGGCTGCGGCCCAGCAGCTGGGCGACGACCTCCGGGTCCAGCGCCGTACCCCCCTGGGCCACCCGCACCACCGCGTCCACGAACTCACGGACCTCGGCCACCCGGTCCTTGAGCAGATAGCCGACCCCTCTGCTGGAGCCGGCCAGCAGCTCCGTGGCGTACCGCTCCTCCACGTACTGCGACAGCACGAGCACTCCGAGTCCTGGGTGGACCTTGCGCAGCAGCACGGCCGCCCGCACCCCCTCGTCGGTGTGCGTCGGCGGCATCCGCACGTCCGCGACCACCACGTCCGGCAGCTCGCCCTGCCCGTCCAGCTCCGTGATGGTCTTCACCAGCGCGTCGCCGTCCCCTACCCCCGCCACGACCTCATGCCCACGGTCGGTCAGCAGCCGGGTCAGTCCCTCCCTGAGCAGCACCGAATCCTCGGCGATGACCACCCGCACCCTGTCCTCCACGATCCCCGGCCCCCCGAGCCTTGGCGTTCGGCCGAGCGCGCCCCGGCCCTGTCGTCCCTCGCGACCTCAGTATCCCGCGATCGGCTCTTCCGCACCGGGCCTGTGGATAACCTGCCGGCCGCAGTTCGGATCGCGTGGGCACGAAGGGGGCGAATTGGGGGCGCAAGCTCAGGGGGTACTTGCGAACAAACGGAAAGCCGGCGCTGGGAAGTCCGGCAGTAGGAGAGTCGGCGCCGGCACCTGAAAGCCCGGCGCTTGGAAGGCCGGCCACACCGGAGAACGGTTTCACCGGCCACACCGGAGAACGGTTTCAAAGGGGAACCCGGTATACGGAATCCCGGCATACGGATCCGGCATACGGAATCCCGGCCTACGGATTCGGCATACCGAATCCGGCCTACGGACCAGGCCCACGGAATCCGGCACACGGAAATCCGGCCCCTGAACCAACCGGAGCCGGATCCGCACCTGAGCGGGCCGAACGGCACACCCGGAACTACACGGTCCGCCAGGGCAGCTCCGCCGTTATCCGAGTCGGCCCGCCGACCGGCGAGTCCACCACCAGAATTCCGTCCACCGAGTCCAGCCGCTCCGCCAGCCCGGACAGGCCCGAGCCCCCGGAGGTCGCCGCGCCGCCGACGCCGTTGTCCACGACCTGCAGCATCAGCCGGTTCTCCACCCGCCACACATCCACGGCCGCCCACGTGGCCCGCGAATGCTTGCTGATGTTCTGCAGCAGCTCCGACACCGTGAAGTACGCGATCCCCTCGATCGCCGGCACCGGCCGCTCCGTCAGGTCGACCTGGACCTCCACCGGCACCGTGCACCGCGAGGAGACCGCCGACAGGGCCGCGTCCAGACCGCGGTCGGTCAGGACCGCGGGATGGATGCCACGCGCCAGATCGCGCAGCTCCTGCAGCGCCGTCTTCACCTCGCCGTGCGCCTCGTCGACCATCCGGGCCGCCGCCTGCGGGTCCTCCGTCAGCTTCTCCTTCGCCAGGCCCAGATCCATGGCCAGGGCAACCAGCCGGGCCTGGGCGCCGTCGTGCAGGTCGCGCTCGATGCGCCGCAGGTCGGCAGCGGCCGTATCGACCACCACACCGCGGTCGGACTCCAGCTCCACCACGCGCGTGGCCAGCCGCGACGGCCCGAGCAGGCCGTGCACCAGCAACCGGTCCACCGTCGTCAGCGCCCGCACGATCCAGGGCGTGGCCAGCGTGAACAGCAGGCCCACCAGCGCGGTGACGGTGATCTCGAAGGGGTTGTCGAGGTAGAAGCGGTGCGTCTCGTCGCCGTAGATCTGAAGACCGTCCTGGCCGGCCCACATCGGGAAGACCCAGAACCACAGCGGATACGTCAGCAGCGCCCAGCCGTACACCCACACGTTCAGGGCGACGACGAACGAGAAGACCGCCCACGGGAAGTGCAGCACCGCGTACAGCAGGGCCCGCCACGACGTCCCGCTCTTCAGGATGGCGCCCATCCAGCCCATGAAGCCGCGCTTGCGCATCCGCAGCGGCTCCGGCTCGGCGACCTCCAGGTCCAGCAGCGCACGCGCGCGTGCCCGCTCCAGCGCCCCGAAGCCGCGGCAGCCGGCCAGGCCCGCCGCCAGCACCGGGATGCCGAGGAACGTCACCAGCAGGCCCACGCCCAGCGACACCATCGTGATGGCGTACACGAACAGCACGATGCTGATCGGCAGGCTCAGCAACACATACCCGAACTCGCGCCAGCTGCGCCCCTCGAACGGCGCCCGCAGCCCGGCCGGCAGCCGGTGCCGCCGCTCGCCGCCGTGCTCGGGAAGGCCGTGCTCGGGAAGGCCGCGCTCGGGGAAACCGAGCCCTTGCCCGTAACCCTGTCCGTACTCCGTGGCCATCGGCGTCGTCCGTTCTCCTCGTCCCGTCAGCCCCGCCGGGGCTGTGCCGTCGTACCTCCACCCTCCTCGACCACAGGTCCGCGGAACATGGAGGCCGTCGGCGTCTTGAACGGGGGGTTTTCCCTACCCCTGCCCTGCGGTGCGGTCCCGCCAGGGCAGCTCGGCCGTCACCGTCGTGGGGCCGCCCTGCGGCGACTCGATGACGAACAGTCCGTCCACGGCGTCCAGCCGGTCGGCGAGCCCGCGCATGCCCGTGCCGCCGTCGAGGCGTGCGCCGCCCCGGCCGTCGTCCCACACCTGGATGAGCAGCCGGTCGTCCGACCGCCACACGTCGACCGACGCCGACTTCGCCCCGCTGTGCTTGCTGACGTTCTGAAGCAGCTCGGAGACGGTGAAGTAGGCGATGCCCTCGATGGCAGCGGCCGGTCTGGACGGCAGGTCGGCGGTCACCTTCACGGGCACCGTGCAGCGCGAGGCGACCGCCGACAGGGCGGCGTCCAGGCCGCGGTCGGTCAGGACGGCCGGGTGGATGCCGCGCGCCAGATCACGCAGCTCCTGGAGTGCGAGCTTCACCTCGCCGTGCGCCTCCTGGACCATCGAGGCCGCGGCGTCCGGGTCCTCCAGGAGCTTCTCCTTGGCCAGGCCCAGCCCCATGGCGAGGTTGACCAGGCGGGCCTGCGCGCCGTCGTGCAGATCGCGCTCGATGCGCCTCAGGTCGGCGGCCGCCGTGTCCACGACGACCCCCCGGTCTGACTCCAGTTCGGCGATACGGCGCTCCAGCTCGTCGGAGGGCGACAGCAGGCCGCGCACCATCGCCCGGTCCGCGTTCGTCAGGCCCCGCGCGATGAACGGCAGCACCGGCCACAGTACGAACAACGAGGTCAGCGCGATGACGAAGGTGAGAATGCCCCAGGGCAGGCGGATGAAGTCGTACAGGATCGTGCGCCAGCCGACCGGGTCCTTCAGCGCCATCCACAGCTGCGGGAAGAAGCCGTCCTTGCCGCCGCGCAACGGCAGCGGACTCGGCTCGGCCACCTCCACGCTCAGCAGCGCACGCGCGCGTGCGCGCTCCATCTTGCCCAACTGCCGTGCGCCCACCAGGCCCGCCGCCAGCAGCGGGAAGCCGATCACCGTCAACGTCAGCAAGGCACCGGTGAACAGCACCACCGCGACATAGGTGAAGCCGAGCAGGGCCAGCGGAAGGTTCGCCAGGAGGTGCGCGATCTCCTTCCAGGTCTGCCGGTCGTAGGCGAAACGGGCCGGTGGCAGCGGTGGCTGCTCGCGTTCGGACCGCCGTGAGGCGTCCCACGAAGGGCTGGGGCGTTCGGTCATATGGGCTAGCGTGCCGCGCGGCGGGCCGCCGCGCCATGGAGCGGGCCGCCGAGATCTCCGGGGGAAAACCCCACCCCGTGACCGACCGGGCAGCACATCCCCGCGTCTCGACGAGATCTCAACGCGTGACGGGCTGCTTACGGTCTCTTTAGCAGGGCCTAGACTCCCGTGCGTACAGATCGTCGAACAGGGTGTTCACGCGATCACATATCGCAGGACACTGGTCCCAGGGCCTCTTCCTGGGGCATCGGTCACGAGGTCAGGGAGCGAGGGGCGGACGTGTCGGACCAGACCGTCGTCGTCGCGGCGGACGCGCAGGCCGGGCGCCACATGGTCGTCGCGGCGGACTACTTCCAGTCCTACTCGGTCGTCGGACTGCTCGCCCTCGTCGGCGTGCTGTTCGTCGCCGTCGCGTTCGGAGCGGGCCGCCTGCTGCGCCCCGTGGTCCCCACGCCCGAGAAGCTCATGACGTACGAGTGCGGCGTCGACCCCGTCGGCGAGGGCTGGGCGCACACGCAGGTCCGGTACTACGTCTACGCCTTCCTCTACGTGATCTTCGCCATCGACTCGATCTTCCTGTTCCCCTGGGCCACGGTCTTCGCCGACCCGGGCTACGGCGCGACCACGCTCGTCGAGATGTTCATCTTCCTGGGCTTCCTGGCCGTGGGCCTGCTCTACGCATACAAGAAGGGCGTCCTGGCATGGACGTGACGCCAGACACCGAGGGGCAGCCGGTACTGCTGCCGGAGCCGAAGCGGCTGGGCGCACTGGCCCGTCTCGCGCCGGAGCCGATGAAGGTGATCCTGAACTGGGGCCGCCGCTATTCGCTCTGGGTCTTCAACTTCGGCCTCGCCTGCTGCGCGATCGAGTTCATCGCCGCGTCGATGGCCCGCCACGACTTCATCCGCCTCGGCGTGATCCCCTTCGCGCCCGGCCCCCGCCAGGCCGACCTCATGGTCGTCTCGGGCACGGTGACGGACAAGATGGCCCCGGCCGTCAAGCGGCTGTACGAGCAGATGCCCGAGCCGAAGTACGTCATCTCCTTCGGGGCGTGCTCCAACTGCGGCGGACCGTACTGGGACTCCTACTCCGTCACCAAGGGCGTCGACCAGATCATCCCGGTCGACGTCTACGTCCCCGGCTGCCCGCCGCGCCCCGAGGCGCTGCTCCAGGGCATCCTGAAGCTCCAGGAGAAGATCGCGCGGGAGTCGCTGGGGGAGCGGTACGGCAGCGGGACGGCGCGGCCGTCGGCGGCGGCGTTGCAGAGCGGGTTGGTGCGGGGGCCGCAGGTGCCGGGTGCGGATGGTGCCGGTGGTTCGAGTGACGCCGGTGGTGCCGGTGCGACCGGTACGGGCGCCACGGGCTCGGGGGAGGCCGCCCGATGACGACGATCGGCTGGCTGCCCGCCCCTGTCGAGGACCTCTTCGGTCCGGAGGCGACGGCCGAGGAGTCGTACGAGGTCCTGACGGTCGACGTACCCCCGGCCTCCTGGATCGCTGCGCTTGAGGCGGCCCGCGACGAGTTGGGCTGCACCTACTTCGACTGGCTGAGCGCGGTCGACGAACCGGGCACGGGTTTCCGCGTCGCGGCCCACGTCGCCGCCCTTTCTCCGGTACGGCGCCTGCTGGTCCGTACGACGGTCCCGCACGAGGCGCCGACGCTGCCCTCGGCGGTGGGCGTCTACGCGGGCGCGGCCTGGCACGAGCGGGAGACGCACGAGATGTTCGGCGTGGTGTTCTCCGACCACCCGGCCCTTGACCACCTGCTCCTCCCGGACAACTTCGAGGGCCACCCCCTGCGCAAGGACTTCGTCCTGGCGGCCCGCGTCGTCAAGGCCTGGCCCGGCGCCAAGGAACCCGGCGAGTCCGAGCACGGCGGCCCCAAGCGCCGCCAGATGCTCCCGCCCGGCGTCCCCGACCCGAACGAATGGGGCCCTCTGAAGGGCCAGCTTCCCCCTGCCCCGGCCCGCCCGGCCCGTGCCGCGGGCCGCGCAGCGGGAGACCGCCCGGCCCGAGCGGCCGGCGATCGGCCGGCACGGGCAGCGGGCGAACGACCGGTGCGTCGTGCTCGTACGGCGGCGGAGGGTTCGGCGAGTCAGGCGGTGCCGGAGGCCGGGGCGGCGGAGGGTGCTGCGCCTGCGCGTCGTGCTCGTACGGCGGCGGAGGGTTCGGCGAGTCAGGCGGTGCCGGAGGCCGGGGCGGCGGAGGGTGCTGCGCCTGCGCGTCGTGCTCGTACGGCGGCCGAGGGTTCGGCGAGTCAGGCGGTGCCGGAGGCCGGGGCGGCGGAGGGTGCTGCGCCTGCGCGTCGTGCTCGTACGGCGGCCGAGGGCTCGGCGAGTCAGGCGGTGCCGGAGGCCGGGGCGGCCGAGGGCACCACTCCTCCGTCCGGCCCTCGCCGCTCGCGCAGCGCCTCGCAGGGCTCGGCGAGCCAGAGGACCACGCCGGACGCCGCGGCACCGGAAGCCGCCGCCCCTGACAAGTCGGCGCCCGAATCTGCCGTACCTGACGAGTCGGCGCCCGACACGGCCACGTCCGAGGCGGCGCCCCCCAAGGCGCCCCGCAGCCCGGACGCCCCGTGGCACCACGCCCGTCCCGCCTTCGACGAGCCGGAGCCGGAGCCCGAGCGCCCGTCCGAGTCCGAGCCGGAACCGGAGTCGGCACCCGCGCAGTCCGCCGGCGGTGAGCCGGCGACCACCGCCGAGCCCGCCCCTGATGCAGACCCCGCAGACCCCGCAGACCGCGACGACTCCGCAGGAGGCCCGCAGTGAACGACGCGCTCGACGTCACCCTGCGACTCCTGATCGTCTTCGTCGTCTTCCTCACCTTCCCCCTGATCATCGGCCAGACCGAGCACAAGGTGATGGCCCACATGCAGGGCCGCCTCGGCCCGATGTACGCCGGTGGCTTCCACGGCTGGGCCCAACTCGTCGCCGACGGCGTGAAGTTCGCGCAGAAGGAGGACGTCGTCCCGGCCGGCGCCGATCGCCGTATCTTCCAGCTCGCCCCCGCCGTGGCGCTCCTGCCTTATCTGCTCGTCCTCCTCGCCATCCCCATCGGCCCGAGCGAGGGCGCGGTCGGCGAGGTCATCGACGCGGGCATCTTCTTCGTCCTCGCCGTGATGGGCGTGGGCGTCCTCGGCTCGCTCATGGCCGGCTGGGCGTCCGCCAACAAGTTCTCCCTCCTCGGCGGCCTGCGCACCGCCGCCCAGCTCCTCGCCTACGAACTCCCGATGCTGCTCACCGCCGCCTCCGTGGCGATGGCGGCCGGCACCGTCTCCCTCCCCGGCATCCTCGACGCCTTCGAGTGGTGGTGGCTGCCCTGGCAGATCGTCGGCGCGATCGTCTTCTTCGTCGCCGGACTGGCCGAACTCCAGCGCCCGCCCTTCGACATGCCGGTCGCCGACTCGGAGATCATCTTCGGCGCCTACACCGAGTACACCGGCCTGCGCTTCGCCCTCTTCCTCCTTGCCGAGTACGCCGGAATCGTCGTCCTGTGCGGCCTGACCACCGTCCTCTTCCTGGGCGGCTGGCACGGCCCCTGGGGTGCCGACGGCCTCGGCTGGGTCTGGACCCTGCTGAAGACGGCAGTCCTCGCCTTCATCGTGATCTGGCTCCGCGTCACCTACCCCCGACTGCGCGAGGACCAGCTCCAGAAGCTCTCCTGGACCCTGCTCGTCCCCCTCTCCCTCGCTCAGATCGCCCTCACCGGCGTCGTCAAGGTGGTGATCCAGTAACCATGGCCCCCATTCCTGGAAGCGGCCTGGCCAAGGGCCTGGCCGTCACCCTCCGCACGATGACGAAGAAGTCCGTCACCGCGCAGTACCCGGACACCCAGCCCGACCTCCCGCCCCGCACCCGCGGTGTGATCGGACTGTTCGAGGAGAACTGCACGGTCTGCATGCTCTGCGCCCGCGAGTGCCCCGACTGGTGCATCTACATCGACTCCCACAAGGAGACCGTCCCGGCCGCCACCCCGGGTGGCCGCGAGCGCAGCCGCAACGTCCTCGACCGCTTCGCCATCGACTTCGCCCTGTGCATGTACTGCGGTATCTGCATCGAGGTCTGTCCTTTCGACGCCCTGTTCTGGTCCCCGGAGTTCGAGTACGCCGAGACCGACATCCGCGAGCTCACCCACGAGCGCGACAAGCTCCGCGATTGGATGTGGACGGTCCCGGCCCCACCCGCTCTCGACCCCGGCGCGGAGGAGCCCAAGGAGATCGCCGCCGCCCGCAAGACCGCCGAGAAGCTGGCGGCCGCGCAGGCCGAGCCGACCGAGCCGCAGGAGGGCGAGTCGTGAGCCCCACCTCCGCCGCGCTGACGACGGCCGCGGACACGCACGGCTTCCTCTCCCCGACCGGCGTCGAGATCGCCTTCCTCCTCGTCGGCCTGGTCACCTTCGGCGCCGCCCTGGTCACCGTCACCACCCGGCAGCTGGTGCACGCCGCCCTGTGGCTGGTGGTCACGCTCGGCGGGCTCGCCGTCGAGTACCTCCTGCTCACCGCCGAGTTCATCGCCTGGGTGCAGGTCCTGATCTACGTCGGTTCCGTCGTCGTCCTCCTTCTCTTCGGTCTGATGCTCACGAGGGCCCCCATCGGCCGCTCTCCGGACGCCGACTCCGGCAACCGCTGGGTCGCCCTCACCGTGGCCGTCGCCGCCGCGGCCACCCTGGTCTGGGTGGTCGTCGACGCCTTCCGCACGACCTGGATCGACCTCGACGGCCCCGCCGCCGGCTCCACCCGGGCCACCG
Organism: Streptomyces sp. UW30; assembly: GCF_008042075.1. GTDB lineage: Bacteria > Actinomycetota > Actinomycetes > Streptomycetales > Streptomycetaceae > Streptomyces. The sequence goes on from NZ_RDBN01000021.1 coordinate 477,819, forward strand.
GCGAGAGCCTCTTCCAGAACTGGGTCCTCCCCTTCGAGGCCCTCTCCGTCCTCCTCCTCGCCGCTCTGGTCGGCGCGATCGTCCTGTCCCGTAAGGCGAAGGAGACCGCCCCCGAGCCCGGCGCCCCGAGCGAGAAGGAGCCGAGCTGATGCATCTCGCCTATCCCGCCGTACTCTCCGCCCTCCTCTTCTGCACCGGCCTGTACGGCGTCCTCGCCCGCCGCAACGCGATCCTGGTCCTGATGTCCGTCGAGCTCATGCTCAACGCCGTCAACCTCAACCTGGTCGCCTTCGACGTCTGGCTCAGCAAGGCCGCCGAGGAGACCCTGCACTCCGGCCAGGCCCTGACCCTGTTCACCATCACCGTCGCCGCCGCCGAGATCGGCATCGGCCTGGCGATCGTCCTCGCCGTCCACCGCAACCGCGGCACCGCCGACATCGACAAGCTCCGCGACACCGCCGAGGGCCACGAGACCGACGGCCCCGACCACGACGCCCTCACCACCGGGCAGGCCGAGAAGGCTGAGGCCACCGCGTGACCACGACCACCCTCGCCGCGCTCGTCCCCCTCCTTCCTTTCCTCGGCGCCGCGGCCGGCCTGCTCCTGGGCCGTACCGCCCCCGGCTTCGTCCGTCCGCTCGCCGTCCTGCCGACGCTCGCGTCCCTGGTGCTGGCGGCGGTCGTCGCCGTGCGCCAGGGCGGCGACCAGGCGATCAACGCCGCCACCGAGCTCACGCCCACCGGCTCGGTCCCGATCGAACTCGCCCTGTACATCGACGGCTTCGCCGCGCTGGTCGCCGTACTCGTCGGCGTCGTCGCCACCTGCGTGCAGATCTACTCGACGGGCTACCTGCGCGAGGACCCGCGCTACCCCTCCTACGCCGCGCTCGTCTCCCTGTTCACCTCAGCGATGCTGCTCGTCGTCTACTCCGGCGACCTGATGGTGCTGCTGGTCGGCTGGGAGATCATGGGCATCTGCTCGTACTTCCTGGTCGGCCACTACTGGGAGACCCCGGAGGCCCGTGCCGCCTCCATCAAGGCCTTCCTGGTGACCAAGCTCGGTGACGTCCCCTTCCTCATCGGTCTGTTCGCACTCGCCACCGACGCCGGGTCCTTCCGCATCACGAGGATCCTCGACACCGTCGCGAGCGGCGGACTCGACAACCCGACGCTGGTCGCCCTGCTGCTTCTCGCGGGCGTGGCGGGCAAGTCGGCGCAGTTCCCGCTGCACACCTGGCTCCCCGACGCGATGGCGGGCCCGACGCCCGTCTCCGCGCTGATCCACGCCGCGACGATGGTCGCCGCCGGTGTCTACTTCGTCGCCCGACTCCTTCCGGTCTTCGAGGCATCCCAGGCCGCGATGATCGTCCTCGCCGCGATGGCCGCCGTCACGATGATCGGCTCCGGTCTCGCCGCGCTCGCCCAGGACGACATCAAGCGCGTCCTCGCCTACTCGACGATCGGCCAGCTCGGCTACATGACCGGTGCGCTCGCCGTCGCCGACCGCGGTGCCGCCGTCTTCCACCTCCTGTCCCACGGCGCCTTCAAGGCGCTGCTGTTCCTCGCGGCCGGCGTGATCATCCACGCCGCCGGCACCAACTCGCTGGCCGCCATGTCCCGCATGGGCCACCTGCGCGACCGCGTCCCGGACGCCTACTGGACGATGACCGTGGCGCTCCTCGCGCTCGCCGCGATCCCGCCGTTCAGCGGCTTCTTCTCCAAGGAGTCCGTCCTCGGCGCCGCCGAGCACGTCGCCACCGGCCACACCGAGCACGCCCCCGGCGCCACGGGCTGGCTCGTCCTCGTCTCCGGCCTGCTCACGGCCCTGCTCACCGCCGCGTACGCGATGCGCCTGTGGCTGCTGGCCTTCCGCGGCCGGGGCGCCGAGGCCCCCGACCACGGCAGGCAGCCGCTGACGATGACCGTGGTGCTGTGGGTACTCGCCGTGCCGTCCCTCGCCGTCGGCGGGCTTGCCTACCGCGTGCTGCCCGACTGGTTCGACGGCCGCGACCTCGCCCCGACCCTCACCACCTCCGTCCTCGGCACGGGCGTTGCCCTCGTCGGCGGCATCGTCACCTACGCGGCCTGGCGGCACACCACGGCGGTGGCGGCGCGCGTCCCGCTGGGTGCGGACGCGGCCCACCCCGAGGGTGATGCCGGCCAGGTCGAAGCCGAGGCCATCGCCAGCCACGCACCCGTGTACGGGGGAGTGGCCTACGCACCCGACCCGGCGGACCCCGGCCGGCTGCTGCTCGGCCCACTGCACCGCCACGCCGCCGTCGGCTTCCACCTCGACGCCGTGTACCGGGTGCTGTTCGTCCGTCCGGTCCAGGCCGGCGCGAGTCTCGTCCGGTTCCTCGACCGCGAGGTCGTCGACACCTACGTACGCGGCGCGGGCGCCCTACCCCGCTGGCTCGGCATCGCCGTACGGCGCGCCCAGACCGGCAATGTGCAGACCTATGTGAGCGCGCTGCTCGCCGGCACCGTCGTCCTCGCGGTCGCCGCCGTCCTCGTCGCCACGGGAGCGTGAGCAGGCGTGATCGATATCAACGAGTCCGTGATGCAGTTCCTTCTGGCGTTCGTCGTCGTCGGCCCGCTCCTCGGCGCCGCCGCCGCTCTCCTGCCCGCCCCGCCCGGGCTGAAGGGGAAGTCTCCCGAACAGGCCGTGCTCCGGCACGGCGTCACCGTCACCGGCGCGGTGCTCATCGCGGCGATCGTCCTCGCGCTCGGCTTCGACCACGACCAGCCGTCGAAGATGCAGGCCAGCACGGACATCAGCTGGATCCCCGCACTCGACGTGCGCATCCACCTCGGCATCGACGGCATTTCTCTCCCCCTTGTCGTCCTGACCGCGCTGCTGACCTTCCTCTGCGCGCTCTACTCGTACTTCAAGATGCCGTCGGGCCCGACCCCGAAGGCCTTTGTCGCGCTGGTGCTCGTCCTGGAGTCCGGCACCCTCGCCACCTTTGCCGTCCTCGACCTGCTCCTCTTCTTCCTCGCCTTCGAGATGGTCCTCATCCCGATGTACTTCCTCATCGCCCGCTGGGGCGGCGAGGGCCGCGCCGCGGCCGCCTGGAAGTTCATCCTCTACACGCTGCTCGGATCCGTGGTCATGCTGCTCGGCCTGCTCCTGATCGGAATCAAGGCGGGCACATTCGACATGGTGGCACTCGCCACTGACAACGGCCGGTCACTGACCACATCCGTGCAGGTCATCGCCGTTCTTTCGATCGGGCTCGGGCTCGCGGTCAAGACGCCGATGTGGCCGTTGCACAGCTGGCTGCCCGACGCCCACACCGCCGCCCCGACCGTCGGCTCGGTCCTGCTGGCCGGCGTGCTGCTGAAGATGGGTACGTACGGATTCGTCCGCATCCTGCTACCGATCACCCCCGACGGCTTCGCCGACTTCGCGCCCTACCTCGCCGCCTTCGCCGTCGTCGGGATCATCTACGGATCGCTGGCCTGCCTCGCCCTCGCCAAGCAGGGTGCGAAGGGCGACCTCAAACGCCTCATCGCCTACTCCTCGGTCGGCCACATGGGCTTCGTCCTGCTCGGCATCGCCACGATGACCCCGACCGGCGTGAACGGCGCCCTGTTCGCCAACATCGCCCACGGCCTCATCACCGGCCTCCTCTTCTTCCTGGTCGGCGCGCTGAAGGACCGTACGGGGACCACCGACCTCGACACCCTCGCCGACAAGACCGGCGCGGCCCTCTACGCCAAGACACCCCGCCTCGGCGGCCTGCTCGCCTTCGCCGCGGTCGCCTCGCTCGGGCTGCCGGGGCTCGCCGGGTTCTGGGGCGAGATGCTCGCGCTGTTCGGAGCGTTCGACCCTGCGGCCGAGCTCAGCCGCCCGGCCTTCCTCACCTTCATGGCGATCGGCGCCTTCGGCACCCTGCTCACGGCCGCGTACCTGCTGGTCGTGGTCCGCCGCGTCTGCATGGGCGCCGCGCCCCAGGAGGCCCCGAAACTCGCCGACGTCCAGAGCTACGAGTTCGCGGCCTGGACCCCGCTCGTCGTCCTCACCGTCGTCGCCGGACTGTGGCCGAAGACCCTCCTCGGCCTGACCGACCCGGCCGTGCAGCAGCTCCTCGCAGGAGGCACCCGATGAGCTCCCTGGCCCAGCCGATGGCCGCGAACCTCGTCCAGTCCGTCGACTGGCTCGCCATCGCGCCGCCCACCATCGCGGCGGCGGTCGGACTCGTGGTCCTCGTCGCCGACCTGTTCATCGCGGAACACAAGAAGGCGGTGCTCGGCTGGACGTCCGTGGCTGGCCTGGCTGCCGCCGTACTCCTGCTGCTGCCCCTCCTGGACGGGGACCGCTCCACGTTCTGCCTGGCGGGCGACGCCGGCCTGTGCAGCTACACGGCCGACCGCTTCACCCTCGTCATCCAGTTCCTGGTCCTCGGCGGCGCACTCCTCGCGGCCCTCCTGTCCGTCACCGCGCTCAAGGACGCCAACAAGCAACTCCCCGAAGGGGAGTTCTGGTTCCTGCTGCTCTCCTCCGCCGCCGGAGCCGCCCTACTGCCCGCCTCCCGGGACCTGGCGACCCTCATCGTCGCCCTGGAAGTCGCCTCGCTTCCCGCCTTCGCGCTCGTCGGCCTGCGCCACGGCGACCGCAAGTCCTCCGAAGCCGCCCTGAAGTTCTTCCTGTCCTCGGTCACCGCGACCGCGGTCAGCCTCATGGGCATCAGCTTCGTGTATGCCTCCACGGGCACCCTCTACCTCACACAGATCGCCGACCGCGTCCAGAACGTCGACGGACAGCTCCAGACCCTCACCCAGACCGGAGTCGTCCTCACCCTGGTCGGCTTCGCCTTCAAGACGGCCGCCGTGCCCTTCCACTTCTGGGTACCGGACACCTACGTAGGGGCGCCGCTGCCGATCGCCGCCTACCTGTCGGTCGTCGGCAAGGCGGTCGGCTTCACCGGGCTGATCCTGGTCACCGTCATCATGCTGCCGTCGTACGCCGACGTCTGGGGCCCCGCCCTCGCGGCGCTCGCGGCCCTCACCATGACCGTCGGCAACGTCGGCGCCCTGCGCCAGCAGGCCACGCGCGCGTACAGCGCGGTACGCCTGCTCGCCTGGTCCTCCGTCGGCCAGGCCGGCTACCTCCTGGTGCCGATCGCCGCCGCCGCGTACTCGGACGACGCCGAGCGCTCCATCGGCTCCACCGTCGCCTACGCCCTCATGTACGCCGCCGTGAACCTCGGCGCCTTCGCGGTGGCCGCACTCGTCGGCCGCACGAAGACCCTCAACCGCATCAGCGACTACCGCGGCCTGTACGCGCGCAACCCCCTGTCAGCCCTGATCCTGGCCTTCTTCCTGCTCTGCCTCGCCGGACTCCCGCCGGGCATCATCGGCCTCTTCGCCAAGGTCACCGTCTTCTCCGCCGCCGTGGACGCCGGGCTCGGCTGGCTGGCCGTGGTCATGGCCGTCAACGTCGTGATCGCGCTGTTCTACTACCTCCAGTGGACGGCCCTGCTGTTCCGCGCCCCCGAGGGCGAGCCCGTCAGGTACCTCGCCCCCGCACCGCTCACGGCCGCGATGGCCGTCACCGGGGTCGTCGGCATCGTCCTGTCCGGGGCCCCCCAGCTGATCCTGCGGTTCGCCGACACCGGACTCTTCTGAGCCCTGGCGCCCAGCCCTGGGGCGTTCCGCACGCGCGCGCGTGGGACGACCTGCCTCCCACGCGCGCGGGCGCGTTCACCCGTACGGCCCACGCCCGCCGCCGTACGCACAAGGGAACCCGTGGCCCTCGCCTGGCGTTGACCAGTACAGAAGAGTCCACTGGACGTGACACCACGCCACCAGTGGCATCGCAGATCGACCAGCAAAGGGTTCCCCTGCCGCACCACTTGGAGGGCGTACCGTGCACCGCCGGCACAACGGGCTCAGGACCGCAGTCCTCCTCGGGGGACTGTCCGCAATCATCATCGTCATCGGCAGCTTCTTCGGCCGCATGGGGCTCGTCATCGCGGTGGTCATCGCGCTCGGCACGAACGCGTACGCGTACTGGAACAGCGACAAGCTGGCGCTACGCGCGATGCGCGCCCGCCCGGTCAGCGAGTTCGAGGCCCCGGGGCTGTACCGCATGGTCCGCGACCTCTCCACCCAGGCCCGCCAGCCCATGCCGCGCCTCTACATCTCACCGACGGAGGCGCCGAACGCGTTCGCGACCGGCCGCAACCCGCGCAACGCCGCCGTGTGCTGCACCGAGGGAATCCTGCGCATTCTCGACGAGCGCGAACTGCGCGGTGTCATCGGCCACGAGTTGAGCCACGTCTACAACCGCGACATCCTGATCTCGTCGGTCGCCGGGGCCCTCGCCTCGGTGATCATGTTCCTGGTCAACTTCGCGTGGCTGATCCCGATCGGCCGCTCCGATGACGACGACGGCCCCGGCATCCTCGGCCTACTGCTGATCATGATCCTCGGGCCGCTCGCCGCCTCCCTCATCCAGCTGGCGATCAGCCGCTCCAGAGAGTACGAGGCCGACGCGTCCGGCGCCCAGCTCACCGGCGACCCCCTCGCCCTGGCCAGCGCGCTGCGCAAGCTCGACGCCGGCACCAAGCAGCTTCCGCTGCCGCCCGAGCCGCGCATCGAGACCGCCAGCCATATGATGATCGCGAACCCGTTCCGCCCAGGTCAGGGGTTCTCCAAGATGTTCTCCACCCACCCGCCCATGGCGGAGCGTATCTCCCGGCTCGAGAGGATGGCTGGTCCCCGGTGAAAACCATCCTGAACGTCATCTGGCTCGTCCTGAGCGGCTTCTGGCTGTTCCTCGGCTACGTGGTCGCGGGCCTGCTGCTGTGCATCACCATCATCGGCATCCCGTTCGGCATCGCGGCCTTCCGCATCGGCGTCTACGCCCTGTGGCCCTTCGGGTACACGACGGTCGAACGCCACGACGCCGGAGCCCCTTCCTGCATCGGCAACGTGCTGTGGCTGGTCCTGGCGGGCTGGTGGCTCACCATCGGCCACATCGTCACCGGCCTGATGCTGTGCCTCACGATCATCGGCATCCCGTTCGGCATCGCCAACTTCAAGCTGATCCCGGTGTCGCTGTTCCCGCTGGGCCGCGAAATCGTGCCGACGGACAGGCCGTTCGCATCGAGCTGGTAGCCGGGCGCGACGCGGGGAAACGGGTGAGGGTTGTCCACAATCCGGCGGTTATCCACAGGCCGGACCGATTGTCAGTGGCGGCTTGCATCATGAATGCATGACCGAGCACGAGCAGTTGCTGACGAGGGTGGCGGACAAGGCCCGCAACACCCGACCGTGGGGCTGGACTTCACTTCCCGAGCCCGTGGACGCGGCCACCGTGGCCCGTGCCGAGGCTGCCCTCGGCTTCCGTCTGCCGCCGCTGCTCGCCGACCTCTACCTGCGCATAGGAGACGGCGGATTCGGCCCGGAGTACGGCCTGTTGCCCCTGCTCGACAGCCCTCCGGCCGGCGAGCCCGCCGCTGTCACGCAGTACCTCGCCAACCGCGACAGCGCCCGCAAGGACCCCGACTGGCCCTGGCCCGAGGGCGTCCTGCCGATATCCCACTGGGGCTGCGCGATGTACGCGTGCGTCGACTGCCTCAGCCCTCAGCCCACCGTCCTGCTCTTCGAACCGAACGCCGACGACGCCGACCACGCGTGGTACGTGGACGCCCCGAGCCTCACACACTGGCTGCGCGCCTGGATCGACGGCACGGGCTGGTACGAGGAGATGAACGAGGAGCTGGAGATGGCCCCTTGGGCCGACTTCCGCATACGCACGACGGCGGCACCTGCGTCCTGACCGGCCCTGCCGCGATGCGGCCCCGGCTCCCACCCTCGCCCTGCCTACCCGGCCGCCTCCTGGTCTACCGCCCTCGCGCCGCCACCCACCGCCGTACGCCATACGCGACCACGCCCACCGCCAGCACACCCGCACCGACAACCACCGAGACCCCCAGAAGGGAGAACGCCAGAACCACGCACCCGAGAAGCCCCACTACGGGGACGACGCGCGAGGCCAGGGCGGAGTCGAGAGTCCAGGCGGACGCGTTGGCCACCGCGTAATAGGCCAGCACACCGAACGACGAGAACCCGATCGCGCCCCGCACATCCACCGTGGCCGCCAGCACCGCGACCACCGCGCCCACGGCGAGTTCGGCCCGGTGGGGGACCTGGAAACGCGGATGCACGACCGCCAGGGCGCCGGGCAGATGCCGGTCGCGGGCCATGGCCAGCGTCGTCCTGGAGACACCCAGGATCAGCGCGAGCAGCGAGCCGAGCGCAGCGACGGCGGCGCCCACCCGTACCACCGGCGCCAGCCCCGGCACCCCGGCCGCCCGTACCGCCTCGGCCAGCGGTGCGCCCGCCTGCCCGAGACCTTCCGACCCCAGAACAGAAAGGACAGCCACCGCCACACACGCGTACACCACCAGCGCGATGCCGAGGGCCAGCGGAATCGCCCGCGGAATGGTGCGCGCGGGGTCCCGCACCTCCTCGCTGAGGGTCGCGATCCGCGCGTATCCGGCGAACGCGAAGAACAGCAGCCCCGCCGCCTGAAGCACTCCGCCGACGCCGCCCGAGGCCCCGATGTCCAGACGCCCGGCATCGGACTCCCCGGACCCCAGACACACGACCACGACACAAGCGAGGACAGCGAGGACTACAGCCACGATCGCCCGCGTCAGCCAGGCGGACTTCTGGACGCCGCCGTAGTTCACCGCGGTCAGCGCCACCACGGCCGCGACCGCCACGGCGTGTGCCTGCTCCGGCCAGACGTACGCGCCCACGGTGAGCGCCATCGCCGCACAGGAGGCCGTCTTGCCGACCACGAACGACCAGCCCGCGAGATACCCCCAGAACGGCCCGAGCCGTTCGCGCCCATAGACGTAAGTGCCACCCGAGGCGGGATACAAGGCGGCCAGGCGCGCCGACGACGTGGCGTTGCAGTAGGCGACCACGGCCGCGACCGCCAGCCCGAGCAGCAGCCCGGACCCGGCTGCGCGCGCCGCCGGCCCCAGCGCGGCGAAGATCCCGGCTCCGATCATCGAGCCGAGCCCGATCACCACGGCGTCCCCGACCCCCAGGGTGCGCCGTAGCTCGGACGAGGCGGAGCCGGGCTGCGTCATGGCCGGAACCCTACTGATCGCTGCAACCGAGGGATGCCACCGTGTCGTCCTGTCCATCAACAGAGCACGAACAAGCGCGCCCGAGATCACAGTGCCGGAAAAGTGCAGGCACAGCGCGGAAGGGCAGGTTCAAGGCATGACGATCATCAGCTGGATCATTCTGGGGCTGTTGGCCGGGGCCATCGCCAAGTTCCTGCTGCCGGGCCGCGACCCGGGCGGCTTCATCGGCACGACGCTGATCGGCGTCGCGGGCGCGTTCATCGGCGGCTGGATCTCGGCCCGCTGGCTGGACCACCCGATCACCAAGGACTTCTACGACGGCACGACATGGGTCTCGGCGATCGGCGGTTCCCTCGTGCTCCTGATCGCCTACCGCCTCCTGTTCGGCCATTCCCGCAGCTGAGCGGGACAGCCTGAGAGCGACACCTCCGGACCGCAGCCAGCAGGCGAGAAGGGTGGGCATCCACAACGGGTGCCCACCCTTCCTCGTACATCCGAGTCAACCGGACCGGCCGACTCAGCCGGAACGACCAGGCCGACGATCAGCCGCTCCGGCGAATCAGCCGCTCGGCGGATCAGCCGCTCGGCGGATCCCTCGCCTACCGGTAGTTCACGAACTGCACCGCGAAGTCGAAGTCCTGGCCCTTCAGCAGGGCGATCACGGTCTGGAGGTCGTCCCGGCTCTTTGAGCTCACCCGCAGTTCGTCGCCCTGCACCTGGGCCTTCACGCCCTTCGGGCCCTCGTCGCGAATGATCTTCGCCACCTTCTTCGCGTTCTCCTGGGAGATGCCCTCCTCGATCGACGCGAAGATCTTGTACTCCTTGCCTGAGAGCTGGGGCTCGCCCGCGTCCAGGGCCTTCAGGGAGATCCCACGCTTGATCAGCTTGGACTGGAAGACGTCGAGGACGGCGTTCACCCGGTCCTCGGAGTTGGCCTCCATCAGGATCTTTTCACCGGACCACGAGATCGAGGCACCCACGCCCTTGAAGTCGTAGCGCTGCGAGATCTCCTTGGCGGCCTGGTTGAGGGCGTTGTCGACCTCCTGCCGCTCGACCTTCGAGACGATGTCGAAACTGGAGTCGGCCATGTCCTGTGGCTCCTTGTATCGGGGTGCGTGTGGGGTGCGAATCGGCGGGTGTGGGGGTGGCCGCCGAGCCCGGGGCAGGCCCCGGACCGCATCCGGACAAGCCTAGCCACCCGTCGTCCCCCGGGAGGCGATCAATCGGGTGGCGAAGCACCCCTCCACATCGGGTATTGTTTACGTCGTTGCCAGCGAGCACCGCCGAAGAGCGGTTCGAACGGCAGCAACCCCGGCGGTGTGCCCGAGCGGCCAAAGGGAGCAGACTGTAAATCTGCCGGCTCAGCCTTCCCAGGTTCGAATCCTGGCGCCGCCACACGGAAACAAAGGGTCCGTGACCTGCGTTCATTGCAGGTCACGGACCCTTTGTCATGCGCTGCCGAACGAGACAGGCTGTCTCACCCCGTCTCGATGTGTGTGGACGGAGCGTGGACGGGACTTTCACCGTTACCCGCGCTGCTCCAGCCGAGCGGAGATCTTGGCGTTGGCGGCGTCGTATCCGTCATCGAGGGAGTGGTCTGAGGCAGTTGACCCGAGGACTGTCGCTCCTGGGGTTTGGGGTGAACTCACTGAGCGCGCATGACGGCACCGCTGCCTGAAAGAGGCCCGATGATCTTGAGGACTACAATCGGGCGCAACTCCTCACTTGACCAGAGGGGTTCACGCTGCGATGCGTGACTGAGGAACGGGGTACGAGATGAAGAAGACAGTCGGCAGAATCGCCATAGCCTTCGCCGTGGCCGTCGGCGGCCTGGTGGCCACCAGCGGTACGGCGAACGCATACGGCACCGGGGATTGCTCGTACTCGAAGCAGAGGACGGCGTCGGGCAGCGGGGACTCGGTCATCCTTCAGATCTGGCGGTGCCCGGACGGGCACGACTACGCCAAGGGGATCATCTCCGGCAGCGCCAACGCCTCCAGGGCGCGGGTGTGGATGGACGACTCGATCAACGGCGGGCGCAGCTGGACCGCGCGCCAGTACACGACCAGCTCGTCGAGGTCGACGCAGACGCCGCAGAACAACCTGCTGTTCGACGGCTCGCCGCACAAGGTGCGGGCATGTGGTGACACCAGCGGTCACCGGACCATCTGCACTGCCTGGTACTGACCTGGCCGGGTCGCCGACCGCAGCCGGCCCGCCGGTCCGCGTCACGGAGCAGCCGCTCACTTCTCGTGGGCGGCTTCTCCGTGCGCACGGGGCAGCGGTGGGGTTCTGCTCCGCTTCGCGTTGGGGGTCGGGCCCGCACCACGCGTCCGACGGCGACGCTCGGGGCACACTGACCCCATGAGCACGCGTCGCAGAAGTTGCCCCGAGTGCCGGCGGGAGATCGCCGTCGTCGCCGGTCGGTTCGCACGGCACGACCCGCCGGGCGCTCGGGAGAGTGCGGAGCTCGTGTCGTGTCCCGGATCACGGCGGCTGGCGGAATTCGGCGCCGCGCAGCCCGCGTTGGACGGGTACGTCGTGCCCGATTTCCCCGGCCAGCTTCCGCTGTTCTGAGCCCACCACCCGCGTGGCTCTCAGGCCACTCCGGCGCGCCCTAGCCGCCTGCCCGCACGTCCATCCGCGTGACAAGCCCGTCCTCGTCGAACCGATAGACATGCTCGATCGTCTCGCGCGCCCATTGATCGCCCGTGGCGTCGCGCACCCCGGGTCGTACGGTCGCCACGACGGCCTCGCCGTCATCGTCAGGGCGCAGCCCCTCCAGCCGTACGAGGGGGTGCCCGGCGGCGAACTGCCGTGCCCAGTACGCCCGTACCGCCTCGTAGCCGTGCAGTCGGACTCCGTCCAGGACGTTCGGCCAGTTCACGTCGGGGGCGAGGCACTGCTGCATGAAGGGCTCCCGCTCGTCCGTCGAGAAGACCTCGTACATGCGGCGCAACAGCGCCTCCCGCGCGGCGGGAATCCCCTGCGCGCCCATCTTCAGTTCCCTGCCACCGACTTCACCGCCACCGCCACCGGGGCCGAGCCGCTGATCAGTTCCAGTGTCAGGCCGTTCGTCGCCGGGGTGTCGAGCAACTCCGCCAGTACTGCGGCCACGTCGTCGCGCGGGATCGGGCCGCGGCCGGTGTGGGCCTCCAGGCGCACCTGGCCGGTTCCGGCGTCGTTCGTCAGCATTCCGGGGCGCAGAATCGTCCAGTCCAGCGCGTCCAGGCCGCGGACGTACTCGTCGGCGGCGCCCTTGGCACGAAGGTAGACGTCGAAGATCTCGTCGCCCTTGTGCTGCGGGTTCGCGCCCATCGACGACACGACCACGAAGCGGCGTACGCCCGCCCGGACCGCCGCGTCAGCGAACAGGACCGCCGCGCCCTTGTCGACCGTGTCCTTGCGGTTCGTCCCGCTGCCCGGACCTGCGCCGGCCGCGAAGACCGCCGCGTCCGCGCCCTGGAGATGGGAGGCGACCTCCTCGACCGAAGCAGACTCCAGGTCCAGCACTACGGGTTCGGCACCGGCCTCCCGCAGATCGTCGCCCTGTTCGGCCTTGCGGATGATTCCCGCGACCTCGTCTCCGCGCGCGGCGAGCAGCTTCTCCAGCCGCAGCGCGATCTGACCATGACCACCAGCGATGACAATGCGCATGATTCCGACCGTACGCCCGGACGGCCGCATCCGCCGCACGACTTCAGCCACGCCTCAGGGCTTTCGAGGCGCGCGCCCCGATTGCGTAAGCGCCGGGCGTGCGAGCCGCGTGCGCTTTCGCGGCCCGCCCGCCTACGCCACCCCGCCCGCACCCGCCGACACAGCCTCACGACAACTCCCCCCGCCCCTGCCGAGGCAAGCCCAACTCCGCGGCCACCGCCGAGTTGCAGTACTCCCGCACCGCGCTCGTCCGCGCCACCACACGCCCCCGGTGCACCACGATGCGGCTGTACGCCAGTGACAACGCGCCCGACAACCGGTCCCCGCGCACCGCCAGCAGTTCGGCCGGGAAGCCCGCCTCCACCCGCACCTCGGGCAGCCCCAGGGCCGCACGCGCCGAGGAGCTCACACAGTCGTACGCGTCCTCGGGGCGCAGCCCATGGCGGGAGGACAGCAGGTACGCGGCCTCCAGCGGGTCCCCGCGGCCGACGGGGTTCGACACGTCCCGCAGGGCGCCGCTTCCGGCGGCGACGCGTACACCGGCGGAGCGCAGCAGCCGTACCGGCGCTGTCGCCCGGCGTTCCACGCCCCCGCAGCCGCCCTGTGGCAGGCACACCACCGTCACCCCGGCCGCGGCGAGCTGGTCCGCGGCCCGGGAGGCCACCTGGGAGGGCAGGCGCCCCAGGCCGCCGCACGGGCCGAGCGTCACTCCGGGGCGCAGACCGCCGGCCATCGCGGCGACGCGGGACAGCCGCGCCGGGTCGGTGGCGTCGGTGTGCAGGTCGACGGGGCAGCCGTGCTCGGAGGCGACCTCCAGGACCGCCTCCACATAGCCCGTCGGATCCGGGTCCAGGTCGGGACAGCCGCCGACCACCGACGCGCCCATCTTCAACGCGTCCCGCAGCATCGCGAGCCCGTCGGCTCCGGCCACGCCGGTCAGCAGCCGCGGCATCGCCACTGTCGTCAACTCGGTGAGCCCGCGCAGCGAACGCCGTGCCTGCTGGACGGCGCCGAGCGCGTTCAGCTCCTGGATCTCGTCCACGCGTACGTGTGCCCGAAGTGCCGTCGCCCCGTGTCCGAGCTGGAGCAGGGCGGCCTCCGTGGCCCGGCGCTGGACGTCATGGGGGTCGTAGGAGACCGGCCCGCCCTCGTCGGCGGAGAGCGCGGTGTCGCCGTGGGCGTGCGGCTCGGCCGGGGCCGGCAGGAGCAGATAGCCGCCGAGGTCCACGCGCGCGGCGCACGCGCGCGTGCCGCCCGCCAGGCTCCCGGCGGTGCCGACCGCCTCGATGCGCCCGCCGTCCAGCCGTACGTCCACGGTGCGGCCGTCGGTGAGGCGCGCCCCGCACAGCAGCAGAGCACCCGGGTCGGCCGGTCCGGACGAGCCCGACGAGGACGACGAGTGGGGCGGCTGGGGGTGGCTGTCGGGCATCGCACTCCAGAGGCAAGATCACGCAGAGTGAGTCGAGCCTAGGGTGGCGAGGGGGCGTCGGCTCGCAGGAGCGCAATAGTCGTACCGGTGTGGTCCGCCGAACGGGACCGTGTCCGGGGTACCGCGGGGGCGTGCGAGGCGGCTGTGTGGTCCGCCGATCGGCCGCAGGCCGGGGCCGCGAAACGGATTTGGGTGAACGGCGGCTGAGCGTGTAATGTCTTCATCGCTCGCCCCAATAGCTCAGTCGGTAGAGCGTCTCCATGGTAAGGAGAAGGTCTACGGTTCGATTCCGTATTGGGGCTCTGGTGTGGGAGGTTCCCGTCGCTAGGCGGGGACCGATCGCATCACAGCGGTGTAGCTCAGTCGGTAGAGCAAGCGGCTCATAATCGCTGTGTCACCGGTTCAAGTCCGGTCACCGCTACTGACAGTAGCCGATTGTGGGGTCGGTCCTTCGATCGGCTACTCTTTTATGCGTTATACGTCCCATCCGTTCGTCAAGGAGCACTCACGTGGCTGCCACCGACGTCCGCCCGAAGATCACGCTGGCCTGCGTGGAGTGCAAGGAGCGGAACTACATCACCAAGAAGAACCGGCGTAACAACCCGGACCGACTGGAGATGAAGAAGCACTGCCCGCGTTGCAACGCGCACACCGCGCACCGCGAAACGCGATAAATCAGGCTCGTACGCGAGGCCGCCCCCCACAGTGGGGGCGGCCTCGCGTCGTTTCAGGCCCGGTTACCGGTCGGTTCCGCCCGGCAGCCAGCAGGTCAACCGCAGCAGACAGCAGGAGGTACCGAGCCATGGCGCTCGACCAGTCCTTCGTGGGGCGGAGCTATCCGCCCACCGAGCCCTATGAGGTGGGCCGGGAGAAGATCCGTGAGTTCGCGGAGGCCGTGGGGGACACCAACCCGGCGTACACCGACCCGGAGGCCGCCAAGGCGCTCGGTCACCCGGATGTGATCGCCCCGCCGACCTTTGTCTTCTCGATCACCTTCAAGGCAGCCGGACAGGTCGTCGAGGACCCTCAGCTGGGCCTGGACTACAGCCGGGTCGTGCACGGTGACCAGAAGTTCGCCTACACCCGGCCGGTGCGCGCCGGCGACCGGCTGTCCGTCACCTCGACCATCGAGGCCGTCAAGTCCATGGCGGGCAACGAGATCGTGGACATCCGCGGTGAGGTCCACGACGAGGCGGGCGAGCACGTCGTGACCGCCTGGACGAAGCTCGTGGCCCGCGGGGCGGACGCCGAAGAAGGGGAGGGCTGAGCGGCTATGACGGCGAACATTGCGTACGGCGACGTCGAGGTGGGCACCGAACTGCCCGCCCGGAGCTTCCCCGTGACCCGTGCCACGCTCGTGCAGTACGCGGGCGCCTCCGGGGACTTCAACCCGATCCACTGGAACGAGAAGTTCGCCAAGGAGGTCGGGCTGCCGGACGTCATCGCGCACGGCATGTTCACCATGGCCGAGGCGATCCGTGTGGTCACCGACTGGACCGGCGACCCGGCGGCGGTCGTCGAGTACGGCGTCCGCTTCACCAAGCCGGTCGTCGTGCCGAACGACGACCAGGGCGCCACGATCGAGGTCAGCGGCAAGGTCGCGGCCAAGCTCGACGACAACAAGGTCCGCGTGGACCTGACCGTGGTCAGCGAGGGGCGCAAGGTGCTCGGCATGTCGCGGGCGGTCGTTCAGCTCGCGTGAACGGCACGCGCGTGCCGTGAGGTAAGGGGCGTTCTCCATGGTGGGGCGCCCCTTACGTGTTCCTGCCGGCGCCCTGTTGACTTAGTTAGTGATTGAGTACTAACTTAGCCACATGGTCAGGATGAGTGCAGAGGAGAGGCGCGAGAGCGTCGTCCGTGCGGCGATGACCGAGTTCGCCCGCGGCGGCTACTACGGCACGTCCACCGAGGCGATCGCCAAGCGGGTCGGTGTCTCGCAGCCGTATCTCTTCCGGCTCTTCCCGGGCAAGAAGGCGATCTTCCTCGCGGCCACCGAACGCTGCCTGGAGGACACCATCCGGATGTTCGAGGAGGCCGCCGAAGGGGTGGAGGGCGAAGAGGCCCTGCACGCCATGGGTGACGCCTATCGGAGGGTCGTCTCGGAGCAGCCCGAGCGGCTGATGATGCAGATGCAGATGTACCTCGCCGTGGCGGCCGCCGAGCAGGAGGGCGACCACGAGTTCGGCGAGGCCGTTCGGGCCGGCTGGACCCGCCTGTGGGACACCGTCCATCTGCCGCTGGGGGCCGACGTCGGTCAGACGACGACCTTCATGGCGTACGGAATGCTCATCAACTGCCTGGTGGCCATGGGTTTTCCGCCGGATCACCGGGTCTGGGCGGGGATGGACCCGGCAGGGCGGGACGAGGAGCGGGAGTAGGGCGAGGCCGAGCGGAACGTTCAGCCAGAAGATCCACTGCCAGGAGATGTGTTCGGTGAGGGCACCGCCGATGAGCGGCCCGGACGCGATCGCGAGACCGTTGACGG
>NZ_RDBN01000021.1:494601-605983 GCF_008042075.1 Streptomyces sp. UW30
GCCTGGAGCTGGAGGGTCAGGAGAGCGCCGTCGAGCTGGGCTCCGCGCGGGCGGACGACGCCAAGGCGCTGGACCGCCTCCCCGGGGCGCCCGTCCTCGTCGTGACCACCCGCTACCTGGCCGAGGGCCGCACCGCCGCGCTCTCCGTCGCCACCTACCGCGCGGACAGCCCGCCCGGGCGGAGCAGTATGGGCCCTCGTCATCACCAGCGTCGCCGGGTTCATGGCCGCGCTCGACAACCTCGTCGTCACCACCGCACTGCCCTCCATCCGCAAGGACCTGGGCGGAGCGCTGCATGACCTGGAGTGGACTGTGAGTGCGTACACACTCACCTTCGCCGTCCTGCTGATGTTCGGCGCGGCCCTCGGCGACCGCTTCGGCCGCCGCCGGCTCTTCCTCGTCGGCATCTCGATCTTCACCGTGGCCTCCGCCGCCGCGGCCCTCGCACCCGGCATCGACTCCCTGATCGCCGCCCGCGCGGTGCAGGGCGCCGGCGCGGCGATCATGATGCCGCTGACGCTGACCCTGCTGACCGCGGCCGTGCCCGTGGCCAAGCGTGGGATGGCGTACGGCATCTGGGGCGCCGTCAACGGTCTCGCGATCGCGTCCGGGCCGCTCATCGGCGGTGCCCTCACCGAACACATCTCCTGGCAGTGGATCTTCTGGCTGAACGTTCCGCTCGGCCTCGCCCTGCTGCCGCTCGCCCGCCTGCGCCTCGCCGAGTCGCACGGCACCGGCGCCCCGCTCGACATCTCCGGCACCCTGCTCGCCAGCGGTGGCCTGTTCGGGATCGTGTACGGCCTGGTGCGCGGCCCGGCCGACGGCTGGACCGGACGTCTCGTCCTGACCGGCCTGTTCGCCGGCGGCGCGCTGCTCGTCGGGTTCATCCTGTACAGCACCCGCGCCAAGAACCCGATGCTGCCGATGCGGCTCTTCCGCTCCCGGGCCTTCTCCGGGATCAACGCCGCGAGCATGCTGATGTTCCTCGGCATGTTCGGGTCGATCTTCCTGCTCAGCCAGTACATGCAGGGCGTGCTCGGCTACTCGCCGACCGAGGCGGGGCTGCGGATGCTGCCGTGGACCGGCATGCCGATGCTCGTCGCGCCGATCGCCGGGATCCTCGCCGACCGCATCGGCGGCCGGCCCGTCGTCGCCACCGGACTGTTCCTCCAGGCCGCCGGCCTCGCCTACCTGGCGTCCGTGGTCACCGTCGACGTCTCCTACGCCGCCCAGTTGCCCGGCCTGATCATCAGCGGCGTCGGCATGGCCCTGTTCTTCGCCCCGGCCGCCCACCTGGTCATGTCCAGCGTCCGCGCCTCGGAGCAGGGCATCGCCTCCGGCGCGAACAACGCCCTGCGCGAGGTCGGCGGCGCGCTCGGCATCGCCGTCATGGCGTCGATCTTCTCCGCACAGGGCGGCTACGAGACCGGCCAGACCTTCGTCGACGGCTTGCAGCCCGCCCTGGTCACCGGCGCCGCCGTCGTCGCCGTCGCCGGCCTCGCGGCCTTGGCGATCCCGTCGCAGCGGCGTGGCGGCAAGGCCGCGGGCCCGACCGAGCAGGTACCGGAGCCCGTGCTGGAGGCGGCCGCGCACTGACCGCCGGCCGACCCCCCCCGAACGATGAGGAGGAATCATGCCCACCCTTCCCTGGACCGTCCCGAACCCGGCACCGCACGGCACCGAGGTGCATGTCTTCGCCTCCCGCTTCGAGACCCACACCCTCTGGGGAGCGCTGCGCTTCCTCGCCCGCACGCCGGGCGTGTGGCGGCAGGTGAGCCGGGCGCCCGGCGCGTACGGGGCCTCCCTGAAGGCCGAGCCCTTCAAGCGGACCTTCTGGACGCTGTCCGCCTGGGAGTCGCCCGCGGCGCTGAAGGACTTCGCCCGCTCGGGCACCCATGCCCCGACCTCGCGGGGTCTGTCGGCCCAGATGCGGGACGCGAAGTTCGCCACCTGGCAGGTGTCGAGCGACGTGCTCCCGCTCGACTGGACGGAGGCGTTCCGACGGCTGACCTGAACGGCACGCGCGCGTGGTGCGCGCCTTCGCCCCGGTACTCCCCAGGGGTGCCGGGGCTGTCGGTGCCGTCTCGTAGTCTTGAGCGCGTGCAGGAACTCCACGACGCCCCCCTCGCCCCCTTCACCACCTTCCGGCTGGGCGGCCCCGCCACCCGCCTGGTCACCGCCACCACCGACGCCGAGGTGATCGACGCGGTGCGCGAGGCCGATGCCGCCGGGACCCCGCTGCTGCTCATCGGCGGCGGATCGAACCTGGTCATCGGCGACAAGGGCTTCGCGGGCACCGCGCTCGTCATCGCCACGAAGGGCTTCGAGCTGGACGGCACCACGCTCGAACTGGCCGCCGGCGAGGTGTGGACAGAAGCCGTCGCCCGCACCGTCGAGGCCGGGCTCGCCGGGATCGAGTGCCTCGCCGGAATCCCCGGCTCCGCAGGCGCCACGCCGATCCAGAACGTCGGCGCCTACGGCCAGGAAGTCTCCTCGACGATCACCGAGGTGATCGCCTACGACCGCCGGACCGGCGAGACGGTCGTCATCCCGAACGCCGACTGTGGCTTCTCCTACCGCCACAGCCGCTTCAAGGCCGACCCCGAGCGCTACGTCGTCCTGCGCGTCCGCTTCCGCCTGGAGGACGCCGACGGGCTCTCCGCCCCCGTCAAGTACGCCGAGACGGCCCGCGCCCTCGGCGTCGAGGTGGGCGACCGCGTGCCCCTGGCCACCGCCCGCGAGACGGTGCTGAAGCTGCGTACCGGCAAGGGCATGGTCCTGGACCCCGAGGACCACGACACCTGGTCGGCCGGATCCTTCTTCACCAACCCGATCCTCACCGACGAGCAGTTCGCGGCGTTCCACGCGTGCGTGCGTGAGCACCTCGGCGAGGGCGTCGAGCCGCCCGCCTACCCGGCGGGGGAGGGGCACACCAAGACCTCCGCGGCCTGGCTGATCGACAAGGCCGGCTTCACCAAGGGCTACGGCACGGGCCCCGCCCGTATCTCCACCAAGCACACCCTCGCCCTCACCAACCGCGGTGAGGCGACCACCGAGGACCTCCTCGCGCTCGCCCGCGAGGTCGTCGCCGGTGTGCGTGAGGCCTTCGGCATCACGCTGGTCAACGAGCCGGTGACGGTCGGCGTCAGCCTGTAACCCCGTCTCACCGGGTCCTTCGGGCGGCCCTCAGTAGGCGACGCCCACGCCCTGCTTCACCGTGGCCGGGTCGCCGACCGCCGCCAGCATGGCGTGCGCCACATCGGCGCGCGCCAAGAAGCGGCCCCGGACCGGGAATCCGCCCACGACCTTCCGGTACGAGCCGGTGAGCGGCTTGTCCTGAAGGCGGGGCGGCCGTACGGCCGTCCAGTCCGTGGTGCTGCGGGCCAACTCCGCCTCCATCTCGCGCAGATCGGCGTAGATGTCCTTGAGGACGGCCGAGACGATGCCGCGCACCGCCCGGTCGGCGAACCCGTCACCCTCCGGCTCGGGGCCGACCGGCGCCGCGCTCACCACGACCAGCCGCCGCACCCCTTCGGCCTCCAGGGCACCGAGCACCGTACGCGTCAGCCGCGCCGCGATCCCGGCGTCCTTGCGGCTGCGGGCGCCGAGCCCGGACAGCACCGCGTCCCGTCCTGCGACGGCGGGGCGCAAGGCCTGCGGGTCGGTCAGATCTGCGCGGAACACCTCCAGACGGTCCCCGGTGAAGGGGAAGCGGGCAGGGTCCCGTACGACGGCCGTGACCTCGTGACCGGCGTCCAGCGCCTGGCGGACGATCTCCTTGCCGGTGCCTCCGGTGGCACCGAAGACGGTGAGTTTCATGAGGTCTCCCGTGTGGGTGAGAGCTGATGGGTCAGAACTGATGGGGTGAGAACTGGTGGAGTGAGAACTGGTGGGTGAGTATTCACTCACCCCTTCTCCTCTAGAGTGAGTAAGTACTCACCCACCCGTCAAGGGCGATTGGACGATTCATGGAAAACCGACCCACCCGCGTTCGACTGCTCGACGCCGCCCACGACCTGATGCTCACGGTCGGGCTGGCACGTGCCACGACGAAGGAGATCGCGCGGGCGGCCGGGTGCTCCGAGGCGGCGCTGTACAAGCACTTCGCGAGCAAGGAGGAGCTCTTCATCCAGGTGCTCACCGAGCGGCTGCCCCCGCTCCGCCCGCTGCTCAGCGGCCTCGCGGCCGAGCCCGGTCGGCAATCCCTGGAGGAGAACCTCACTGAGATCGCCCGCCAGGCCGCGCTGTTCTACGAGCAGAGCTTCCCGATTGCCGCCTCGCTGTATGCGCAGACCGAGCTCAAGCGGCGACACGACGAGGCCGTACGACAGATGGGGGCGGGCCCGCACGTGCCGATCCAGGAGCTCGACACCTACCTTCGGGCCGAGCAGGAGAGGGGCCGGGTCCGTACGGACGCGGACACGTTCGCGGCGGCGTCGCTGCTGATGGGGGCCTGCGCGCAGCGGGCGTTCGCCTATGACGCGACCAGGGAGGCGGTGCGGCCGCCGGTGGACGAGTTCGCCGCCCGGCTGGCCCGCACACTGCTCGCCGGGATCGCCGACTGACCTGGCCGCCGCCGGCCGACTCGCCCGCGTCGCCGACCTACGTGGCCTGGGCGAGCCAGTCGTCCACCCCCGCCAGCAGCTTGCCCTTCATCTCCTCCGGCGCCGCCGACGCGCGCACCGACTGCCGGGCCAGTTCCGCCAGCTCCTCGTCCGTGAAGGCGTGGTGGCGGCGCGCGAGGTCGTACTGGGCGGCGAGACGCGAGCCGAAGAGCAGGGGGTCGTCGGCGCCGAGGGCCATGGGGACGCCGGCCTCGTACAGGGTCCGCAGCGGGATGTCCTCGGGCTTCTCGTAGACGCCGAGGGCGACGTTCGAGGCGGGGCACACCTCGCAGGTCACGCCCTTGTCGGCGAGGCGCTCCAGCAGCCGCGGGTTCTCGGCCGCCCGCACCCCGTGGCCGATCCGGTTCGCGTGCAGGTCGTCCAGGCAGTCACGGACCGAGGACGGGCCGGTCAGCTCGCCGCCGTGCGGGGCCGACAGCAGGCCGCCCTCGCGGGCGATGTGGAAGGCGCGGTCGAAGTCCCTTGCCATGCCCCGGCGTTCGTCGTTCGACAGCCCGAAGCCGACCACACCCCGCTCGGCGTACCGCACCGCGAGCCTCGCCAGCGTGCGGGCGTCCAGGGGGTGCTTCATCCGGTTCGCGGCGACCAGGACGCGCATCCCGAGGCCCGTGTCCCGCGACGCCGTCTCCACCGCGTCCAGGATGATCTCCAGCGCCGGGATCAGACCGCCCAGCCGGGGAGCGTACGACGTCGGGTCGACCTGGATCTCCAGCCAGCCCGAGCCGTCCTTGATGTCCTCCTCCGCGGCCTCCCTGACCAGCCGCTGGATGTCCTCCGGCCGCTGCAGGCACGAGCGCGCCGCGTCGTACAGCCGCTGGAAGCGGAACCAGCCGCGCTCGTCCGTCGCCCGTAGCTTCGGCGGTTCCCCACTGGTCAGTGCGTCGGTCAGCGCCTCGGGCAGGCGCACACCGTATTTGTCGGCCAGTTCCAGCAGGGTCGCCGGCCGCATCGAGCCGGTGAAGTGCAGGTGCAGATGGGCTTTCGGCAGTTCAGAGACATCACGTACACGCTCCATTCCAGGATCCTGCCGTACGTCCGCACCGTCCCGGTAGCGGTTTCCCCTTTAGTGGTCTTGCTCGCACAAACAAATGGGGGCACCACTTCCGGAAATCCGGAYGTGGTGCCCCCATGGCAGGAGGCGGACGTCAGTCCCTGGCCTCCGCCAGCAGCTTCTGGATCCGGCTCACGCCCTCGACGAGGTCCTCGTCACCCAGCGCGTACGACAGCCGCAGATAGCCCGGCGTGCCGAAGGCCTCACCCGGGACGACCGCGACCTCGGCCTCCTCCAGGATCAGCTCGGCCAGCTCGACGCTGCTCTGCGGGCGCTTGCCGCGGATCTGCTTGCCGAGCACGGCCTTCACCGACGGGTACGCGTAGAAGGCGCCCTCGGGCTCCGGGCAGAGCACGCCGTCGATCTCGTTGAGCATCCGCACGATCGTCTTGCGGCGGCGGTCGAAGGCCTCGCCCATCTTCGCGACGGCGTCCAGGTCGCCGGAGACGGCGGCGAGGGCGGCCACCTGCGCCACGTTCGAGACATTGGACGTCGCGTGGGACTGGAGGTTGGTCGCGGCCTTCACCACGTCCTTCGGGCCGATGACCCAGCCGACCCGCCAGCCCGTCATGGCGTACGTCTTGGCGACACCGTTGACCACGATGCACTTGTCGCGCAGCTCGGGGAACAGGCCCGGCAGGGAGACCGCGGCGGCCTTGCCGTAGACCAGGTGCTCGTAGATCTCGTCCGTCAGCACCCACAGGCCGTGCTCGAGGGCCCAGCGCCCGATCGCCTCGGTCTCGGCCTCGCTGTAGACGGCGCCGGTCGGGTTGGACGGCGACACGAAGAGGACGACCTTCGTCTTCTCCGTACGGGCCGCCTCCAGCTGCTCCACGGAGACGCGGTAGCCAGTGGTCTCGTCGGCGACGACATCGACCGGGACACCGCCGGCCAGGCGGATCGACTCCGGGTACGTCGTCCAGTACGGCGCCGGGACGATGACCTCGTCGCCCGGGTCGAGGATCGCGGCGAAGGCCTCGTAGATGGCCTGCTTGCCGCCGTTGGTGACGAGGATCTGCGAGACGTCCGGCTCGTAGCCGGAGTCGCGCAGCGTCTTCGCGGCGATCGCGGCCTTCAGCTCGGGCAGACCGCCGGCCGGGGTGTAGCGGTGGTACTTCGGGTTCTTGCAGGCCTCGATGGCGGCCTCGACGATGTAGTCCGGGGTCGGGAAGTCGGGCTCACCGGCGCCGAAGCCGATCACCGGACGCCCGGCGGCCTTGAGGGCCTTGGCCTTGGCGTCCACGGCGAGGGTGGCGGACTCGGAGATCGCGCCGACTCGGGCGGAGACCCGGCGCTCGGTCGAAGGGGTTGCAGCGCTCATGGGACCCATCGTTTCAGACCGGAAACGCGGGCGGCACGCGGGTTTCACGGACTGAACACCGACTGAACATCCGTCCGGATCGGGCCCCCGGCCTGGGCGATCTTGCGTCGAGGCCCGGTTCGGCACCCGTCGATCTTTCGTGTATCAAGCCCCTGGCGGGCACTTTCTGTTCGACGGCGCGCCCAGGACCACGTACACTCTCACCTCGTTGGCCTTCAGCAGCCGCACTCGAACGGTGCACAGCGTGCACTCGCCCGGATGCGGTACGTTGGGGGACACACAAAGGGTCGTAGCTCAATTGGTAGAGCACCGGTCTCCAAAACCGGCGGTTGGGGGTTCAAGTCCCTCCGGCCCTGCTACACACACCATCGCCAGGATGTGTGCGCATGTACGTACAGTATTGCAACGCCGTGCGGCTCAGTCCGGGCGCGGCACGGCCACGACCCGGGATTCAGGTGAGGACGAATGGCGGACGCCGTGGGCTCCATCGACACGCCTGACGCCCAGGACGAGGCGCAGGAGAAGAAGAAGGCCCGCAAGGGTGGCAAGCGTGCGAAGAAGGGCCCGCTGAAGCGGCTTGCCCTCTTCTACCGCCAGATCGTTGCGGAGCTCCGCAAGGTCGTCTGGCCGACGCGCAATCAGCTGACGTCGTACACCACCGTGGTGATCTTCTTCGTCGCCATCATGATCGCCCTGGTGACCGTGATTGACTATGGGCTCGACCACGCCGCCAAGTACGTGTTCGGCTGAGCCGAGAGCGAAGGGCGCCGTGGTTACCGGCGCCCCTTTTCGCATGTTCCACCCCTATGTATCCAGGAAGAAGCAGCCACCGTGTCTGACCAGAACCTGAACCACGCCGTCGAGCCGGACGAGTCCGTGGAAGACGAGCTCGACATCGTCGAGGGCGCGGACGAGGACCTGGACGAGGTCGAGGCTGCCGATGCCGAGGCGGGCGAGCCGGCCGAAGAGGCCGCTCTGCACGTCGAGGACGCCGAGGACGCGGACGAGGCCACCGAGGAAGAGGCGGCCGAGGAAGAGGCCCCCGAGGAGGAGGCCGAGCCGGTCGACCCCGTCGCGGCCCTGCGCGAGGAGCTGCGCACGCTTCCCGGCGAGTGGTACGTCATCCACACCTACGCCGGTTACGAGAACCGCGTGAAGACGAACCTGGAGCAGCGCGCCGTCTCGCTGAACGTCGAGGACTACATCTTCGCGGCCGAGGTGCCGCAGGAAGAGGTCGTCCAGATCAAGAACGGCGACCGCAAGACGATCAAGCAGAACAAGCTCCCGGGTTACGTCCTGGTCCGCATGGACCTGACCAACGAGTCCTGGGGTGTCGTCCGCAACACCCCCGGCGTCACCGGCTTCGTGGGCAACGCCTACGACCCGTACCCGCTGACCCTGGACGAGATCGTCAAGATGCTCGCCCCGGAGGCCGAGGAGAAGGCCGCCCGCGAGGCCGCCGAGGCCGAGGGCAAGCCCGCCCCGCAGCGCAAGGTCGAGGTCCAGGTCCTGGACTTCGAGGTCGGCGACTCGGTCACCGTCACGGACGGCCCGTTCGCCACGCTGCAGGCCACGATCAACGAGATCAACGCCGACTCCAAGAAGGTCAAGGGCCTGGTGGAGATCTTCGGCCGCGAGACGCCGGTCGAGCTCTCCTTCGACCAGATCCAGAAGAACTAGCGGCACAGCAGCTCTCACGAAGGGCCTCCCGACCGGCGGTTTTCCGCTGGTGGGAGGCCCTTTCGTCGTATACGTCGTCGCTCGCGCCGAACGTATCCGGCCAGCTGTCCCCAATAAATGTGTGCTGCACCACAACCATCGGGCGCCTCCGCCGGTCTGACTTGATGACCGAAACGCGTGGACAGCGTTCTTCATGGTGTTCTCAAGCTCTTTGTGGCGATTCGCCCTGAGCTGCGCGCTGCCCGCGTGAGCAATCGGTACCCGTCGAGTCAGTCACCAAGAAGTAGGGGGAACTTCCTCATGCGTGCTCGCACCATCCTGGTCGTGGCGGCCGCGTCCGCCTGCGTCCTCGTGCCGACGACCTCCGCCGTCGCCGGCACAGGCCCCGCCCCGTCGCCCAACAAGCAGAACCCGACCGCCCGTTCGGCCGCCCCGTCAGAGGCGGGCAACCCGCTGAGCACCAGGGCGCAGGCGGCCGGCGTCTGTTCCGACGCCTACCAGATCGGCGCCACCGCCTACATCAACCGAGGCGGCGCACACGTGGCCTCGGTGAAGCAGTTCTACTCGCCCAGGTGCAAGAGCAACTACGGCTATGTCTGGGTCTGGCAGAGCTACCGCGACAAGATCAAGGACTACGACGTCAGCACCGGCGTCTACAGCTACGCCCGTGACGAGATCGTGGGCCAGGACTGGTGGAACGCCACCAACAGCCAGGAGTTCTGGTCCCTGCCCGCCGACACGGTGAGCGAGTGCACGGCGGCCATCGGTACCCTGCGCGCCCCCGGCGACCCGGTGCCGGGCCAGGCCACCACGGCCAAGCGCTGCTGACCTCGTCCCGCCCCCTGAGTCCCGGCCGTCGCGCGGCGGCCGGGACTCGCCCTTGTCCGGGGTCCGCACGGCCGGGCGTCTGAGCTGCCGGTTTTGGCCCTGACGCGTTACCCGTTATCGTTGTGCGGTATGCCTCCATCCGGATGATCCGGACGTCCACCGTTCCAGGTGGCCAAGCGGTACGGATGGCGGCGGAACACCTCTCACTAAGGACCCGGAGAGAGCATGCCTCCCAAGAAGAAGAAGGTCACGGGGCTTATCAAGCTCCAGATCCAGGCCGGTGCGGCCAACCCGGCGCCGCCGGTCGGCCCCGCGCTGGGCCAGCACGGCGTCAACATCATGGAGTTCTGCAAGGCCTACAACGCCGCGACCGAGTCGCAGCGCGGTTGGGTCATCCCGGTGGAGATCACGGTCTACGAGGACCGTTCCTTCACCTTCATCACCAAGACGCCGCCGGCCGCCAAGATGATCCTCAAGGCCGCGGGCGTGGAGAAGGGCTCTGGCGAGCCGCACAAGACCAAGGTCGCCAAGATCACCGAGGCGCAGGTCCGCGAGATCGCCACCACCAAGATGCCCGACCTCAACGCCAATGACCTGGACGCCGCGTCCAAGATCATCGCCGGCACCGCCCGTTCCATGGGCATCACGGTCGAGGGCTGATCCCCACCCCCCGAAGCAGAAGTGAGTGGCGGGGCCTGCTCGGCCCGGACCACAACTCCTAAGAAACCACAGGAGCAGTAGTGAGCAAGCGCAGCAAGACTCTCCGCGCTGCGGACGCCAAGGTCGACCGGGAGAAGCTCTACGCCCCGCTCGAGGCCGTCCGTCTCGCCAAGGAGACGTCCGCGACCAAGTTCGACGGCACCGTCGAGGTCGCCTTCCGTCTGGGTGTCGACCCGCGTAAGGCCGACCAGATGGTCCGTGGCACCGTGAACCTTCCGCACGGCACCGGTAAGACCGCCCGGGTCCTGGTCTTCGCGACCGGTGACCGTGCCGAGGCCGCGACTGCCGCGGGCGCCGACATCGTCGGCTCCGACGAGCTCATCGACGAGGTCTCGAAGGGCCGCCTGGACTTCGACGCCGTCGTCGCCACCCCGGACCTCATGGGCAAGG
Organism: Streptomyces sp. UW30; assembly: GCF_008042075.1. Lineage (GTDB taxonomy): Bacteria > Actinomycetota > Actinomycetes > Streptomycetales > Streptomycetaceae > Streptomyces. The sequence continues at coordinate 505,217 of NZ_RDBN01000021.1, forward strand.
TCGGCCGCCTCGGCCGCGTCCTCGGCCCGCGTGGTCTGATGCCGAACCCGAAGACCGGCACCGTGACCCCGGACGTGGCCAAGGCCGTGACCGAGATCAAGGGCGGCAAGATCGAGTTCCGCGTCGACAAGCACTCGAACCTGCACTTCATCATCGGCAAGGCGTCCTTCGACGACACCAAGCTGGTGGAGAACTACGGCGCCGCGCTGGAGGAGATCCTCCGTCTGAAGCCGTCCGCCGCCAAGGGTCGCTACATCAAGAAGGCCGCCATCACCACCACGATGGGCCCCGGCATTCCGGTCGACCCGAACCGCACCCGCAACCTCCTCGTCGAGGAGGACCCGGCCGCGGTCTGAGCCAACGGCTCACCAGGCTCGACGACGGGCCCCGCACCCTTCCCGGGTGCGGGGTCCGTCCCTTTTCTCTCCCTCCGTTTGTCAGTGCCCTGGGTTAACGTGCATTCACGGGATTCGCTCAGGGGGGACGGATGACGAGCACGAGGGCGCGCCGATCGGCGCTCTGGGTAGCGCTGCTGACCGCGCTGACGGCCCTGGCCGCCTGCACCTCCTCCGACCGCTCCGAGGGGCGGGACCGCCCGACCCCCTCCCGTGCCGTGACGGCCGCCCTGCGCACCGTCGAGCGGTCCACCGACCGGGCCGACTCCGCGCGCGTGCGGTCCACGACCACGGTCGGCTCGGCCCTTTCCATGAAGGCCCACGGCACCCTCGCCTGGCACGACGACCTCACCGGCGCCCTGACGATCACGTACACGGGCGGCACCACGGCCGAGACGATGCGCCGCCTCGGCACCACGTCGATGCAGGCCCGCTATCTCCCCGACGCCTACTACGCGCGCATGGGCGAGGCGTTCGCCGAGAAGGCCGACGGCAAGCACTGGATCAAGTACGCCTACGACGACCTGGAGCGCCTCGCCGGCAGCTCCGGAGCCGATCTCGCCGACCAGATGCGCGGCACCGCCCCGCACACCTCGGTGAAGCTGCTGCTGTCCTCCACGGACGTGCGCAAGGTCGGTGAGGAGAAGGTGAGCGGGGAGCGCACCACGCGTTACTCCGGCACGGTTCGGGTGACCGGCGCCACCTCGCAGACCGTCGACATATGGGTCGACGACCGGGACCTGCTGGTCAAGAAGGTCGAGAAGGGCCGCACGGCCACGGGGCAGCTGACGCAGACCGCGTACTACAGCGACTACGGCGTGCAGGCCACGGTCGAGAAGCCGCCGGCCGGGGACACAGCGGACCTGGAGGAGCTGCTGAAGGAAGGGACCCTCGGCGGCACCTCGTAGATCTCGGCGCACAGGTATTCGCAGGACCGCCGCCGCACTCCTGGGCTACGCTCCCGATCTTGCCGTGAGCCGACCACGCACCGGCCATGTGTTCCTTGGGGGGAATCAATTGAGGCTTTCCGTACGCGCCGCTGCCCGTGCCGCCCTGCCCGCCGCCGCGCTGCTCCTCGCCGGCTGCGGGACGGGATCCGGCGCCGAGCAGCCCGCCGCGGGCTCATCGGCCGCCGACGCCGTCACGCGGGCCGTGGAGAAGACCGAGAGCGTCACGTCGCTGCACTACCGGGTGACCGGACAGTTCCCGGAGCGGGGGCGCATATCCGACGAGGGGACCGTCCGTACGAAGCCGGTGGTGGCCGGCCTCAGGACGACCAACCTGAGCGGTGAGGAGCGGGGCACGACCGAGCTGCGCCTGGTCGGCGGGGTGTTGTACGGCAGCGCGACCAGCGACATGGTCGAGCGGATCGGCGGCCGGCACTGGATCAGCTACGGCCCGGCCGCGAACTTCACCACGGACAGCGGCCTGCGCATGGACGTCGGCAGCCTGCGTGACCAGGTAGGCCGCAACCCGGCCCGGGAGGCCGCGTTCCTGGCCACCGCGCAGGACGTGAAGAAGGTCGGCGACGAGAAGGTCGACGGCACCGACAGCACGCACTACGCGGGCACGGCCGCCATCGACGACCTCCGTGCCTCGCTGAAGGAGATCGAGGAAAAGGCCACCCGGGAGGGACGCGAGCGCAGTCTCGACCAGTACGACAAGGCGGGCGTGGACGAGCTCACCCTGGACGTCTGGATCGACGGCGACGACCGCGTCAAGCGGCTGCGCACCCAGGGCTTCGGCCGGCACGGTGAGCTCGACCTCACCATCACCTTCCTCGACTACGGCAAGTCCGTGACGGTCCGCGCACCCCGCCCCGACGACACGGCGGACCTGCGCAAGCCGCTGGAGAAGAACGGGAGCTGACGGCCGTAGGGACCGATTTGCCTGACGGCGATCGAGTCCCGTACTCTCCTACAGAAGCCAAAGACCGCTGGTCGTTGCCGTGCGCTCGTCAGAGAGTGCGGTGGCCGAAGGATCCGCTGAACCGCGGACGACCCGCGCAGGTGATTGTGGAAGTGCTCCCGGAGTTCGCTGCTCACGCTGTGAATGCCCGGTCGAGCTACGCCCCGAGCGCCTGCGCCGGGGCGTTTCGTTTTCCCAGCCCCTTCTGAGCGGTCCCATCACCCGGAAGGAGGCCGACGCTCTATGGCAAGGCCCGACAAGGCTGCCGCGGTAGCCGAGCTGACGGAGCAGTTCCGCAGCTCGAACGCCGCTGTGCTGACCGAGTACCGGGGTCTCACCGTGGCGCAGCTCAAGACGCTGCGTCGTTCGCTCGGTGAGAACGCCCAGTACGCCGTGGTGAAGAACACGCTGACCAAGATTGCGGCCAACGAGGCCGGGATCGACACGCTCGACGACCTGTTCAACGGTCCGACGGCGGTCGCCTTCGTCACCGGTGACCCGGTGGAGTCGGCGAAGGGTCTTCGTGACTTCGCCAAGGACAACCCGAACCTCGTCATCAAGGGCGGTGTCCTTGACGGCAAGGCGCTGTCCGCCGACGAGATCAAGAAGCTTGCGGACCTTGAGTCCCGCGAGGTTCTGCTCGCCAAGCTGGCGGGCGCCCTGAAGGGCAAGCAGACGCAGGCTGCTCAGGTCTTCCAGGCGCTCCCGTCGAAGCTCGTCCGCACCGTGGACGCGCTTCGCGCCAAGCAGGACGAGCAGGGCGGTGCCGAGTAACTCGGCTCGCGAAATGACCGCCGCCTGAGGCGCTCCGCCTGAGGCAGAGGTCGTAGCGGGCCGAACGTACGCCCGCCAGACATGTACATCCCGGCACCAGCCGAAATTAGTGGAAGGAAAGCCATCGTGGCTCTCACCCAGGACGAACTGCTCGCCGAGTTCGAGGGCATGACCCTCATCCAGCTCTCCGAGTTCGTGAAGGCGTTCGAGGAGAAGTTCGACGTCACCGCCGCCGCCGCGGTCGCCGTTGCGGGCCCCGCCGTCCCCGGCGCCCCGGTCGAGGCTGCCGAGGAGAAGGACGAGTTCGACGTCATCCTCACCGGCGCCGGCGACAAGAAGATCCAGGTCATCAAGGTCGTGCGTGAGCTGACCTCCCTGGGTCTGAAGGAGGCCAAGGACCTCGTGGACGGCGCTCCGAAGCCCGTTCTCGAGAAGGTCGCCAAGGACGCCGCCGAGAAGGCCGCCGAGTCCCTCAAGGGCGCCGGCGCCTCCGTCGAGGTCAAGTAACACCTTTCGGTCGAGCACGACCGTCGCGCTTGCTGAATCCGGCCTCCTGAGGCTGTAACGCAGTCGCACCGAAGAGCGATCATCCATTCGGGTGGTCGCTCTTCGGCGTTCCTGGGGGCGCGGCCACGGTTACCTTGCGCCCGCTACGGCGGGGGGTATGGTGATCTTCATCGTGTCTCCGGGCCGTCCTCGGTTCGGGCATGGGGGCCTTGACGAACCGCACGCAGCGCGCAATTCTCAGGACGCGTCGCCACAAGGATCCGAATCCGAGGCATGGATCGGCGACGAAGAGGGCAGTATCAACGTGCATTGAGGGCGAGCATGCCGAGGGCGTTGAGAACAACGAGGGTCGCGAAAAACCCGCACTGGACATCAGTGTGCCAAGTGGCTACACTGACCCTTTGCGCTGCCTGTTAGCTGTCCCCTGCCCGTCACCAGGGGCATGCCCTCGCTTGAGCACCGATGACCGGACCATCCCTGACCTGGCCATTCTTTGGTCGGAGAAGGACCCCCTGTCTCTGTGCGCCGGTGAGGGGCCGGTACGCGCGTAGTGAGTCCGAGCCCTCGGAAGGACCCCCTCTTGGCCGCCTCGCGCAACGCCTCGACCGCGAATATGAACAACGGCGCCAGCACTGCCCCGCTGCGCATCTCCTTTGCAAAGATCAAGGAGCCCCTCGAGGTTCCCAACCTGCTCGCGCTGCAGACCGAGAGCTTTGACTGGCTGCTCGGGAACACCGCCTGGCAGAGTCGGGTCGAGGCGGCTCTGGAGTCCGGTCAGGACGTCCCCACCAAGTCCGGTCTGGAGGAGATCTTCGAGGAGATCTCTCCGATCGAGGACTTCTCCGGGTCGATGTCGCTGACGTTCCGCGACCACCGCTTCGAGCCTCCGAAGAACTCGATCGACGAGTGCAAGGAGCGCGACTTCACCTACGCCGCCCCGCTCTTCGTGACGGCGGAGTTCACCAACAACGAGACCGGTGAGATCAAGTCCCAGACGGTCTTCATGGGCGACTTCCCGCTCATGACGAACAAGGGCACGTTCGTCATCAACGGCACCGAGCGTGTCGTGGTGTCGCAGCTGGTCCGTTCCCCCGGTGTCTACTTCGACTCCTCCATCGACAAGACGTCCGACAAGGACATCTTCTCCGCCAAGATCATCCCGTCCCGGGGTGCCTGGCTGGAGATGGAGATCGACAAGCGCGACATGGTCGGTGTCCGTATCGACCGCAAGCGCAAGCAGTCCGTCACCGTCCTGCTCAAGGCGCTCGGCTGGACCACCGAGCAGATCCTCGAGGAGTTCGGCGAGTACGAGTCGATGCGCGCCACCCTGGAGAAGGACCACACCCAGGGCCAGGACGACGCGCTGCTCGACATCTACCGCAAGCTGCGTCCGGGCGAGCCCCCGACCCGTGAGGCCGCGCAGACGCTGCTCGAGAACCTCTACTTCAACCCGAAGCGTTACGACCTCGCCAAGGTCGGCCGCTACAAGGTCAACAAGAAGCTGGGTGCSGACGCTCCGCTGGACGCGGGCATCCTGACCGTCGAGGACGTCATCTCGACGATCAAGTACCTGGTCAAGCTGCACGCGGGTGAGACCGAGACGGTCGCCGACAGCGGTCAGACGATCGTCGTCGAGACCGACGACATCGACCACTTCGGCAACCGTCGTCTGCGCAGCGTCGGCGAGCTCATCCAGAACCAGGTCCGCACGGGTCTGGCTCGTATGGAGCGCGTCGTCCGTGAGCGCATGACGACTCAGGACGTCGAGGCGATCACGCCGCAGACCCTGATCAACATCCGGCCGGTCGTCGCCTCCATCAAGGAGTTCTTCGGCACCAGCCAGCTGTCGCAGTTCATGGACCAGAACAACCCGCTGTCGGGTCTCACCCACAAGCGCCGTCTGTCGGCTCTTGGCCCGGGTGGTCTCTCCCGTGAGCGGGCCGGCTTCGAGGTCCGTGACGTGCACCCGTCGCACTACGGCCGCATGTGCCCGATCGAGACGCCCGAAGGCCCGAACATCGGTCTGATCGGCTCGCTCGCGTCGTACGGCCGGGTCAACGCGTTCGGTTTCGTCGAGACCCCCTACCGCAAGGTGATCGACGGCCAGGTCACCGACGAGGTCGACTACCTGACCGCCGACGAGGAGGACCGCTTCGTCATCGCGCAGGCCAACGCCGGCCTGAACGACGACATGCGCTTCTCCGAGAACCGCGTCCTGGTCCGCCGTCGTGGCGGCGAGGTCGACTACGTCGCCGGTGACGACGTGGACTACATGGACGTCTCGCCGCGCCAGATGGTGTCGGTCGCGACCGCCATGATCCCCTTCCTCGAGCACGACGACGCCAACCGTGCCCTCATGGGCGCGAACATGATGCGTCAGGCCGTGCCGCTGATTAAGTCCGAGGCGCCGCTCGTCGMCACCGGCATGGAGTACCGCTCCGCGGTCGACGCCGGCGACGTGGTCAAGGCCGAGAAGGACGGTGTGGTCCAGGAGGTCTCCGCGGACTACATCACCACCGCCAACGACGACGGCACGTACATCACGTACCGCCTGGCCAAGTTCTCCCGGTCCAACCAGGGCACCTCGGTCAACCAGAAGGTCATCGTCCTCGAGGGCGACCGCATCGTCGAGGGCCAGGTCCTCGCCGACGGTCCGGCCACCGAGAACGGTGAGATGGCGCTCGGCAAGAACCTGCTCGTGGCGTTCATGCCGTGGGAGGGTCACAACTACGAGGACGCGATCATCCTGTCGCAGCGCCTCGTGCAGGACGACGTCCTCTCCTCGATCCACATCGAGGAGCACGAGGTCGACGCCCGTGACACCAAGCTCGGCCCCGAGGAGATCACCCGGGACATCCCGAACGTCTCCGAGGAGGTCCTCGCCGACCTCGACGAGCGCGGCATCATCCGCATCGGTGCCGAGGTCATCGCCGGCGACATCCTTGTCGGCAAGGTGACCCCGAAGGGTGAGACCGAGCTGACCCCCGAGGAGCGCCTGCTGCGCGCGATCTTCGGTGAGAAGGCCCGTGAGGTCCGTGACACCTCGCTGAAGGTGCCGCACGGCGAGACCGGCAAGGTCATCGGCGTCCGCGTCTTCGACCGTGAAGAGGGCGACGAGCTGCCGCCGGGCGTGAACCAGCTGGTTCGTGTCTACGTGGCGCAGAAGCGCAAGATCACGGACGGTGACAAGCTCGCCGGCCGTCACGGCAACAAGGGTGTCATCTCGAAGATCCTGCCCATCGAGGACATGCCGTTCCTCGAGGACGGAACTCCGGTCGACATCATCCTCAACCCGCTGGGTGTGCCGTCCCGAATGAACCCGGGACAGGTCCTGGAGATCCACCTCGGCTGGCTCGCCAGCCGCGGCTGGGACGTCTCCGGTCTCGGCGAGGAGTGGGCGCAGCGCCTCCAGGCGATCGGCGCCGACAGCGTCGAGCCCGGCACCAACGTCGCCACCCCGGTCTTCGACGGTGCGCGTGAGGACGAGCTCGCCGGTCTGCTGGAGCACACGATCCCGAACCGCGACGGCGAGCGCATGGTGCTCCCGACCGGTAAGGCGCCGCTGTTCGACGGCCGCTCGGGTGAGCCCTTCCCGGAGCCGATCTCGGTCGGCTACATGTACATCCTGAAGCTGCACCACCTGGTCGACGACAAGCTGCACGSCCGCTCGACCGGTCCGTACAGCATGATCACCCAGCAGCCGCTGGGTGGTAAGGCCCAGTTCGGTGGCCAGCGCTTCGGTGAGATGGAGGTGTGGGCGCTGGAGGCATACGGCGCCGCTTACGCCCTCCAGGAGCTGCTGACCATCAAGTCCGACGACGTCACCGGCCGCGTGAAGGTCTACGAGGCCATCGTCAAGGGCGAGAACATCCCCGAGCCCGGCATCCCCGAGTCCTTCAAGGTGCTCATCAAGGAGATGCAGTCGCTCTGCCTGAACGTGGAGGTGCTGTCCAGCGACGGTATGTCCATCGAGATGCGTGACACCGACGAGGACGTCTTCCGCGCGGCGGAGGAGCTCGGCATCGACCTGTCCCGGCGCGAGCCGAGCAGCGTCGAAGAGGTCTGACGGGAGTCCGGCGGGGCCCTCACCCACAGGGCCCCGCCGACCCCCAGGCCCCCGTATCAGACCAAAGACTTACAACCCTGAGAGGGATTGACGCATAGTGCTCGACGTCAACTTCTTCGATGAGCTCCGGATCGGTCTGGCCACCGCTGACGACATCCGTCAGTGGAGCCACGGCGAGGTCAAGAAGCCCGAGACCATCAACTACCGCACCCTCAAGCCCGAAAAGGACGGACTCTTCTGCGAGAAGATCTTCGGTCCGACCCGGGACTGGGAGTGCTACTGCGGCAAGTACAAGCGTGTCCGGTTCAAGGGCATCATCTGTGAGCGCTGTGGCGTCGAGGTGACTCGCGCCAAGGTGCGCCGTGAGCGGATGGGCCACATCGAGCTGGCCGCGCCCGTCACGCACATCTGGTACTTCAAGGGTGTTCCTTCGCGCCTCGGCTACCTGCTGGACCTGGCGCCGAAGGACCTCGAGAAGGTCATCTACTTCGCGGCGTACATGATCACGTTCGTCGACGAGGAGCGCCGCACCCGCGACCTGCCCTCCCTGGAGGCGCACGTCTCCGTGGAGCGTCAGCAGGTCGAGAACCGCCGGGACGCCGACCTGGAGGCCCGCGCCAAGAAGCTCGAGACGGACCTCGCCGAGCTTGAGGCCGAGGGTGCCAAGGCCGACGTGCGCCGCAAGGTGCGCGAGGGTGCCGAGCGCGAGATGAAGCAGCTGCGTGACCGTGCGCAGCGCGAGATCGACCGCCTCGACGAGGTGTGGACCCGCTTCAAGAACCTCAAGGTCCAGGACCTCGAGGGCGACGAGCTGCTCTACCGCGAGCTGCGGGACCGCTTCGGCACCTACTTCGACGGTTCGATGGGTGCCGCGGCGCTGCAGAAGCGCCTGGAGTCCTTCGACCTCGACGAGGAGGCCGAGAAGCTCCGCGAGATCATCCGTACCGGCAAGGGCCAGAAGAAGACCCGTGCGCTGAAGCGGCTGAAGGTCGTGTCTGCCTTCCTGCAGACCTCCAACAGCCCCAAGGGCATGGTCCTCGACTGCGTCCCGGTCATCCCGCCGGACCTTCGCCCGATGGTGCAGCTGGACGGTGGCCGCTTCGCGACCTCCGACCTGAACGACCTGTACCGCCGTGTGATCAACCGCAACAACCGTCTGAAGAGGCTCCTCGACCTCGGCGCGCCCGAGATCATCGTCAACAACGAGAAGCGCATGCTTCAGGAGGCTGTTGACGCCCTCTTCGACAACGGTCGTCGCGGCCGTCCGGTGACCGGCCCCGGTAACCGTCCGCTGAAGTCCCTCAGCGACATGCTGAAGGGTAAGCAGGGTCGATTCCGTCAGAACCTGCTCGGCAAGCGTGTGGACTACTCCGCGCGTTCCGTGATCGTCGTCGGTCCGCAGCTGAAGCTGCACCAGTGCGGTCTGCCCAAGGCGATGGCGCTGGAGCTCTTCAAGCCGTTCGTGATGAAGCGCCTGGTCGACCTGAACCACGCGCAGAACATCAAGAGCGCCAAGCGCATGGTGGAGCGCGGCCGCACGGTCGTGTACGACGTCCTCGAAGAGGTCATCGCCGAGCACCCGGTTCTGCTGAACCGTGCGCCCACCCTGCACCGCCTCGGCATCCAGGCCTTCGAGCCGCAGCTGGTCGAGGGCAAGGCCATCCAGATCCACCCGCTCGTCTGCACCGCGTTCAACGCGGACTTCGACGGTGACCAGATGGCCGTGCACCTGCCGCTGTCCGCGGAGGCGCAGGCCGAGGCCCGCATCCTGATGCTGTCCTCGAACAACATCCTCAAGCCCGCCGACGGCCGTCCGGTGACGATGCCGACCCAGGACATGGTCCTCGGTCTGTTCTTCCTGACGACCGACAGCGAGATGCGGAACGTGAAGGGCGAGGACCGCTCCTTCGCGTCCGTGGCCGAGGCGATCATGGCCTTCGACGCGGGCGAGCTCTCGCTCCAGTCGAAGATCGACATCCGCTTCCCGGTCGGCACCATCCCGCCCCGCGGCTGGATGCCGCCGGRGCAGGAAGAGGGCGAGCCGGAGTGGCAGCAGGGTGACTCGTTCCGTCTGCGGACGACCCTGGGCCGCGCGCTCTTCAACGAGCTGCTGCCCGAGGACTACCCGTTCGTCGACTACGAGGTCGGCAAGAAGCAGCTCTCCGAGATCGTCAACGACCTCGCCGAGCGCTACCCGAAGGTCATCGTGGCGGCGACGCTCGACAACCTGAAGGCGGCCGGCTTCTACTGGGCCACCCGTTCCGGCGTCACCGTCGCCATCTCCGACGTCGTCGTTCCCGACGCGAAGAAGGAGATCGTCAAGGGCTACGAGGCGCAGGACGAGAAGGTCCAGAAGCAGTACGAGCGCGGTCTGATCACCAAGGACGAGCGCACGCAGGAGCTCATCGCGATCTGGACCAAGGCGACCAACGAGGTTGCCGAGGCGATGAACGAGAACTTCCCGAAGACCAACCCGATCTTCATGATGGTGAACTCGGGTGCACGAGGCAACATGATGCAGATGCGTCAGATTGCCGGTATGCGTGGTCTGGTGTCGAACGCGAAGAACGAGACCATCCCGCGTCCGATCAAGGCCTCGTTCCGTGAGGGTCTGTCCGTGCTGGAGTACTTCATCTCCACGCACGGTGCCCGTAAGGGTCTGGCGGACACCGCCCTGCGTACCGCCGACTCGGGTTACCTCACCCGTCGTCTGGTCGACGTCTCCCAGGACGTCATCATCCGCGAGGAGGACTGCGGCACCGACCGTGGTCTCAAGCTGGCCATCGCCGAGCGTGGCGCCGACGGCGTCCTGCGCAAGGCGGACAACGCCGAGACGTCCGTGTACGCACGCTGCCTCGCCGAGGACATCGTCGTGGACGGCAAGGTGCTCGCCCCGGCGGGCGTCGACCTCGGTGACGTTCTCATCGACCAGCTGGTCGCGGCCGGCATCGAGACGGTCAAGACCCGCTCGGTCCTGACCTGCGAGTCCGCCGTCGGCACCTGCGCGATGTGCTACGGCCGTTCGCTGGCCACCGGCAAGCTGGTCGACATCGGTGAGGCGGTCGGCATCATCGCCGCCCAGTCCATCGGTGAGCCCGGTACCCAGCTGACGATGCGTACCTTCCACACCGGTGGTGTGGCCGGTGACGACATCACCCAGGGTCTGCCGCGTGTCGTCGAGCTCTTCGAGGCCCGTACCCCGAAGGGTGTCGCCCCGATCTCCGAGGCCACCGGCCGCGTCCGGATCGAGGAGACCGAGAAGACCAAGAAGCTCGTCGTCACCCCGGACGACGGCAGCGACGAGACGGCGTTCCCGATCTCGAAGCGTGCCCGACTCCTGGTCAGCGAGGGCGAGCACGTCGAGGTGGGCCAGAAGCTCACCGTGGGTGCCACCAACCCGCACGATGTGCTGCGCATCCTGGGTCAGCGTGCCGTCCAGGTCCACCTGGTCGGCGAGGTCCAGAAGGTCTACAACTCGCAGGGTGTGTCGATCCACGACAAGCACATCGAGATCATCATCCGGCAGATGCTGCGCCGTGTGACGATCATCGAGTCCGGCGATGCCGAGCTGCTGCCCGGCGAGCTGGTCGAGCGCTCGAAGTTCGAGACCGAGAACCGTCGTGTGGTCCAGGAGAGCGGTCACCCGGCCTCCGGTCGTCCGCAGCTCATGGGTATCACCAAGGCCTCGCTGGCCACGGAGTCCTGGCTGTCGGCGGCGTCCTTCCAGGAGACGACGCGAGTCCTCACGGACGCGGCGATCAACGCCAAGTCCGACTCGCTCATCGGCCTCAAGGAGAACGTCATCATCGGTAAGCTCATCCCGGCCGGTACGGGTCTGTCCCGCTACCGCAACATCCGGGTCGAGCCGACCGAGGAGGCCAAGGCCGCGATGTACTCGGCCGTCGGCTACGACGACATCGACTACTCGCCGTTCGGCACCGGCTCCGGCCAGGCCGTTCCGCTGGAGGACTACGACTACGGTCCGTACAACCAGTAAGCGAGCAGCCTGACTCAGGCGCAGTCGAGGGCGGTCACCTTTCGAGGTGGCCGCCCTTCGGCGTTCCCGGGGCCGTCTCGGGGTTTTCTCCGGGTGGACCCCGATGCCCGCTATGCCGGTTCGGCGCATCATGGAAGGACTCCGACCAGTACGGGGGAGGTGTTCCATGACGCATCCGTCGTGGCAGCCGTGGCCTCCATGGCAGGGGAGCAGCGCGCCACAGCCGTGGTCCGGGCCCAGCGCCCCGTCGATGCTCGCCTCGCACGCCGACCGTGAGCGGGCCGTGGATGTGCTCCGGGCCGGCTACGGGGAAGGGCGGCTGGAGCAGCCCGAGTTCGAGAAGCGGGTCACGCGGGCCTATACGGCCCGTACGGTGGGGGAGCTGGCTCTGCTCGTCTCCGACCTGCCGCAGGGCCCCATGCCGCAGCCGGCGCCCGTCACGCCCGTACCTGGGACGTTCCTGGCGTCGCCGCGTCCGCAGACCAACAGCAAGGCCGTCGGGTCGGCGGTGTGCGGGGTGCTCTGTCTCGTGAGCTTCGGGCTGACCGGCATTCCGGCCGTGGTCCTGGGGCACGCGGCGCGTACCGAGATACGCCGCACCGGGCAGGGCGGTGACGCGCTGGCGCTGACCGGGCTCGTGCTCGGGTGGCTGTCGACCGCGGGCTGGGTGGTGCTGCTGACGCTGCTGATGGTGGCCGCCGCCGTGTCCGAATCCGGGGCCGGCTGAGGGACCCGGGCATGTCCGGATCGGCGATTCGAAGATCAAACCCGCCGTGCGGTCTTGACATCGGCCGTATGGCGATGCGGGCGGGGCCCATTTGTTTTGACCGCAGCGAATGAGGTAGGTACGCTCAGACCTTGTGCCTGGGGTGTGCCCTGGCTCTTGTGCGTGCCTTCAACCGCATAGCGAGCCGTGAGCGGCCACCGTAATCTGTGCTCTTTTCGCCTCGCGGCGGAAGTTCGCTGGATTCGACACACCCGACCGCGTGGGTCGGCGACGTTCCAGGTTAGCTTCACCATTCGGCACACAGAAACCGGAGAAGTAGTGCCTACGATCCAGCAGCTGGTCCGTAAGGGCCGGCAGGACAAGGTCGAGAAGAACAAGACGCCCGCACTCGAGGGTTCCCCTCAGCGTCGTGGCGTCTGCACGCGTGTGTTCACGACCACCCCGAAGAAGCCGAACTCGGCCCTGCGTAAGGTCGCGCGTGTGCGTCTGACCAGCGGGATCGAGGTCACCGCTTACATTCCGGGTGAGGGACACAACCTGCAGGAGCACTCCATCGTGCTCGTGCGCGGCGGCCGTGTGAAGGACCTGCCGGGTGTTCGCTACAAGATCATCCGAGGTTCGCTTGACACCCAGGGTGTCAAGAACCGCAAGCAGGCCCGCAGCCGCTACGGCGCCAAGAAGGAGAAGTAAGAATGCCTCGTAAGGGCCCCGCCCCGAAGCGCCCGGTCATCATCGACCCGGTCTACGGTTCTCCTCTTGTCACGTCGCTCATCAACAAGGTGCTGCTGAACGGCAAGCGCTCCACCGCCGAGCGCATCGTCTACGGCGCCATGGAGGGTCTGCGTGAGAAGACGGGCAACGACCCGATCATCACGCTGAAGCGCGCGCTTGAGAACATCAAGCCGACCCTCGAAGTCAAGTCCCGCCGTGTCGGTGGTGCGACGTACCAGGTTCCGATCGAGGTCAAGCCCGGTCGTGCCAACACGCTCGCGCTGCGCTGGCTGGTCGGTTACTCCCGCGCCCGTCGCGAGAAGACCATGACCGAGCGTCTCCTCAACGAGCTTCTCGACGCCTCGAACGGCCTCGGTGCGGCCGTGAAGAAGCGCGAGGACACCCACAAGATGGCCGAGTCCAACAAGGCCTTCGCGCACTACCGCTGGTAGTCGCAGACCCCATCGAGACCGAGAGAAGACTGAAGCCTTATGGCTACCACTTCACTTGACCTGGCCAAGGTCCGCAACATCGGGATCATGGCCCACATCGACGCGGGCAAGACGACCACCACCGAGCGGATCCTCTTCTACACCGGCGTCAGCTACAAGATCGGTGAAGTCCACGACGGCGCCGCCACCATGGACTGGATGGAGCAGGAGCAGGAGCGTGGCATCACGATCACGTCTGCTGCGACCACCTGTCACTGGCCGCTCGAGGACAACGACTACACCATCAACATCATCGACACCCCGGGGCACGTCGACTTCACCGTTGAGGTGGAGCGCTCCCTGCGTGTGCTCGACGGTGCCGTGACGGTGTTCGACGGTGTCGCCGGTGTCGAGCCGCAGTCCGAGACGGTGTGGCGTCAGGCCGACCGTTACGGCGTGCCGCGCATCTGCTTCGTGAACAAGCTGGACCGTACCGGCGCCGAGTTCCACCGCTGCGTGGACATGATCTCGGACCGCCTGGGCGCCCAGCCGCTCGTCATGCAGCTGCCGATCGGCGCCGAGATGGACTTCAAGGGCGTTGTGGACCTGGTCCGCATGAAGGCGCTCGTGTGGTCCGCCGAGGCCGCCAAGGGCGAGATGTACGACGTCGTCGACATCCCGGCCACGCACACCGAGGCCGCTGAAGAGTGGCGCGGCAAGCTGATCGAGGCCGTCGCGGAGAACGACGAAGAGATCATGGAGCTGTACCTGGAGGGCCAGGAGCCCACCGAGGAGCAGCTGTACGCCGCGATCCGTCGCATCACCATCGCGTCCGGCAAGTCCAACGACACCACGGTCACCCCGGTGTTCTGTGGCACCGCGTTCAAGAACAAGGGCGTCCAGCCCCTGCTCGACGCGGTCGTGCGCTACCTGCCGACCCCGCTCGACGTCGAGGCCATCGAGGGCCACGACGTGAAGGACCCCGAGCTGGTCGTCAAGCGCAAGCCGTCCGACGACGAGCCGCTGTCCGCGCTGGCGTTCAAGATCATGAGCGACCCGCACCTGGGCAAGCTCACCTTCGTCCGGGTTTACTCGGGCCGCCTGGAGTCCGGCACCGCCGTGCTGAACTCCGTCAAGGGCAAGAAGGAGCGCATCGGCAAGATCTACCGCATGCACGCGAACAAGCGTGAGGAGATCGACTCGGTGGGCGCCGGCGACATCATCGCCGTCATGGGCCTCAAGCAGACCACCACCGGTGAGACGCTGAGCGACGACAAGAACCCGGTCATCCTGGAGTCCATGGACTTCCCGGCGCCGGTCATCCAGGTCGCCATCGAGCCCAAGTCGAAGGGTGACCAGGAGAAGCTGGGCGTCGCGATCCAGCGCCTGGCCGAGGAGGACCCGTCCTTCCAGGTCCACTCGGACGAGGAGACCGGCCAGACCATCATCGGTGGTATGGGCGAGCTGCACCTCGAGGTGCTGGTCGACCGTATGCGCCGTGAGTTCAAGGTCGAGGCCAACGTCGGCAAGCCGCAGGTCGCCTACCGCGAGACGATCCGCAAGGCCGTCGAGCGCGTCGACTACACGCACAAGAAGCAGACTGGTGGTACCGGCCAGTTCGCCAAGGTGCAGATCGCGATCGAGCCGATCGAGGGCGGCGACGCCTCGTACGAGTTCGTGAACAAGGTGACCGGTGGTCGTATCCCGAAGGAGTACATCCCTTCGGTCGACGCCGGTGCGCAGGAGGCCATGCAGTTCGGCATCCTCGCCGGTTACGAGATGACCGGCGTGCGCGTCACCCTCATCGACGGTGGCTACCACGAGGTCGACTCCTCGGAGCTCGCCTTCAAGATCGCCGGTTCGCAGGCCTTCAAGGAGGCCGCGCGCAAGGCCAGCCCCGTGCTCCTTGAGCCGATGATGGCCGTCGAGGTCACCACGCCCGAGGACTACATGGGTGAGGTCATCGGCGACATCAACTCCCGCCGTGGCCAGATCCAGGCCATGGAGGAGCGGGCGGGTGCCCGCGTCGTGAAGGGCCTCGTGCCCCTCTCGGAGATGTTCGGTTACGTCGGCGACCTGCGCAGCAAGACGTCCGGCCGGGCCAGCTACTCCATGCAGTTCGACTCCTACGCCGAGGTTCCGCGGAACGTCGCCGAGGAGATCATCGCGAAGGCCAAGGGCGAGTAACGCTCCGCGTTCACACGCTTTAGGCTTGACTCCGGAGCCTTGAGGGGCAAACACCCGCAAACGTGGATGTTTGCCCCGAGGCCCGGGCTTTCCAGCAAAGATCACCTGGCGCCGATGAAGCAAGGCGTTCAGAACCACTCCACAGGAGGACCCCGTGGCGAAGGCGAAGTTCGAGCGGACTAAGCCCCACGTCAACATCGGCACCATCGGTCACATCGACCACGGTAAGACGACCCTTACGGCCGCCATTACCAAGGTGCTGCACGACGCGTACCCGGACCTGAACGAGGCCTCGGCCTTCGACCAGATCGACAAGGCTCCTGAGGAGCGCCAGCGCGGTATCACCATCTCCATCGCGCACGTCGAGTACCAGACCGAGACGCGTCACTACGCCCACGTCGACTGCCCCGGTCACGCGGACTACATCAAGAACATGATCACGGGTGCGGCGCAGATGGACGGCGCCATCCTCGTGGTTGCCGCCACCGACGGCCCGATGCCGCAGACCAAGGAGCACGTGCTCCTGGCCCGCCAGGTCGGCGTTCCCTACATCGTTGTCGCCCTGAACAAGGCCGACATGGTGGACGACGAGGAGATCCTGGAGCTCGTCGAGCTCGAGGTTCGTGAGCTGCTCTCCGAGTACGAGTTCCCGGGCGACGACCTGCCGGTCGTCAAGGTCTCGGCGCTCAAGGCCCTCGAGGGCGACGCCGAGTGGGGCAAGACCGTC
Source organism: Streptomyces sp. UW30 (assembly GCF_008042075.1). Classification (GTDB taxonomy): domain Bacteria; phylum Actinomycetota; class Actinomycetes; order Streptomycetales; family Streptomycetaceae; genus Streptomyces. The sequence goes on from NZ_RDBN01000021.1 coordinate 521,647, forward strand.
CTCGACCTGATGAAGGCCGTCGACGAGAACATCCCGCAGCCCGAGCGTGACGTCGACAAGCCGTTCCTGATGCCGATCGAGGACGTCTTCACGATCACCGGTCGTGGCACGGTCGTCACCGGCCGTATCGAGCGTGGTGTCCTCAAGGTCAACGAGACCGTCGACATCGTCGGCATCAAGACCGAGAAGACCACCACCACGGTCACCGGCATCGAGATGTTCCGCAAGCTGCTCGACGAGGGCCAGGCCGGTGAGAACGTCGGTCTGCTGCTCCGTGGCATCAAGCGCGAGGACGTCGAGCGCGGCCAGGTCATCATCAAGCCCGGCTCGGTCACCCCGCACACCTCGTTCGAGGCGCAGGCGTACATCCTGTCCAAGGACGAGGGCGGCCGCCACACGCCGTTCTTCAACAACTACCGTCCGCAGTTCTACTTCCGTACGACGGACGTGACCGGCGTCGTGACCCTCCCCGAGGGCACCGAGATGGTCATGCCGGGCGACAACACTGAGATGACCGTTGAGCTCATCCAGCCCGTCGCCATGGAAGAGGGCCTGAAGTTCGCCATCCGTGAGGGTGGCCGGACCGTGGGCGCCGGCCAGGTCACCAAGATCAACAAGTAAGCTTGTTGATTTGACCTGGTAGCTCCAGCGCGAGCACCTGAGAGGGCCCGTACGACTTCGGTCGTACGGGCCCTTTCGCTGTTTTCTCACCCTCGTGGCTCCCCCCGAGTGGCATGCCGATCACGCCTCGAAAAGAGTGCTGTGAGGAATCAAGAAAGGTGTCGGCATGGCACATTCAGGCCACTGGGTGCGTTATTCGTCCCGGTTCTGCATAACCTCGCTCACCGCTGCGGCCGCCCTGCTGGCCGGTGCGGTGCCGTCCACCACCGCCGCGGCCACGGATCTCGCCCCGCAAGCCGCCGTCGACGTAACGAAGTTGTCCACGGGCTGGTCGAACCCGTGGGCCATCTCCTTCCTGCCGGACGGGCGCTCGGCACTGGTGACGGAGAACGAGAGCGCCCGTGTCTACCGCCTGCGCGACAACGGCAGCAGGACCCTGATCGGCAAGGTGCCGAAGGTGGCTGTCTTCCAGCCCGGTGACGCCGCCAAGGGCGGGCTCCTGGGAGTCGCCCCGTCCCCGACCTGGGACGGCCGCAGGGACAGGCAGGTGTTCTTCATGCACACCACGGCGACCGAGAGCCGGGTGGTGCGGATGAACTACGACGGCAAGTCGCTGAGCGGCTACACCGTGATCCTCGGCGGGCTGAAGCGGGGCTCCAACCACCACGGCGGCAAGATCGCCTTCGGCCCCGACAAGTACCTCTACGTCGCGACCGGCGAGGCCACGCACGCGAGGCTCGCGCAGGACAAGAACTCGGTCAACGGCAAGATCCTGCGGATCACCAAGAGCGGGAAGCCGGCTCCCGGCAACCCCTTCGGCAACCACGTCTACAGCTACGGCCACCGCAATCCGCAGGGCCTGGCGTGGGACCGCAAGGGCCGGCTGTGGTCGGCGGAAATAGGGCAGGAAGCGAAGGACGAGCTCAACCTGATCAAGCGGGGCGCCAACTACGGCTGGCCCAGCTGTGAGGGCCACTGCTCCGTCAAGGGCATGACCAATCCGAAGGTCACCTGGGATCACACCACGGCCCCCGCCCAGGTCGCTGTCGTGGGCGATCACTTGTATGTGTCGTCGCTGCGCGGCTGGAAGCTCTGGCGCGTCCCGATCGCCTCGGCTCTCGCGGGCAAGGGCGACAGCGCGAAGACCAAGGTCTTCTCCGGGTACGCACTGCGTGCCCTCGCGAAGGTCCCCGGCCGCAATGAGCTGTGGATGGGCACGTCCAGGCACCCGGACGGCGACCGGATCCTCCGCGTCGTCGTCAAGTAGCGCTGCCCACCGTCAATTCGAGTACGACGAAGGACGTCCACATGACCGACATACGCCGCTCGATGCGGCATTCGTCCCGGTTCGGGATAGCCTCGCTCGCCACCGCGGTCGCGCTGCTGGCGACCGGCCTGGCCCAGCCGGTGACTGCCGCCCCCACCGCCGCCGACGGCGGCGCCCCGGCCGGCGCCAAGACGCTGTCGAAGGGGTGGCACACCCCCTGGGGCATCTCGTTCCTGCCGAACGGCCGGACCGCCCTGGTGACCGAGCGGCTGTCCTACCAGGTCTACCGCCTCGACCGGGCCGGCAACAAGAAATGGGTCGGCGAGGTGCCGTACACGGTTCCGGAGCCGTACGACGAGGGCGCCGGCGGGCTGCTCGGGGTCGCTCCGTCGCCGACCTGGGACGGCAAGAAGGACAAGCAGGTGTTCTTCATGCACACCACGAAGAACGAGACCCGCGTCGTCAGGATGGACTACGACGGCTCCTCGCTGCGCAACTACAAGCCGATCCTCACCGGCATCCGGCGGGGCGGCGACCACAACGGCGGCCGGATCGCGTTCGGCCCCGACAAGTACCTCTACGTCACCACCGGCGAGGCACTCCAGCCGAAGCTCGCGCAGAACAAGAACTCGATCAACGGCAAGATCCTGCGGATCACCAAGAGCGGGAAGCCGGCCCCCGGCAACCCCTTCGGCAACCACGTCTACAGCTACGGCCACCGCAATCCGCAGGGCCTGGCCTGGGATCGCAAGGGCCGGCTGTGGTCGGTGGAGATCGGCCAGCAGACCCACGACGAGCTCAACCTGATCAAGCGGGGCGCCAACTACGGCTGGCCCAGCTGCGAGGGCTCCTGCTCCGTCAAGGGCATGACCGGCCCGAAGGCCACCTTCAGCCCCGTCAAGGGCGTGCCGGCCCAGCTCGCCGTCGTACGCAACGTCCTGTACGTGTCGTCGCTGCGCGGGCAGCGGCTGTGGCGCGTCCCGATCGACGGCAACAGCGAACGCCTCGGCACGAAGAGCGCCTTCTACCCCGGAACGTACGGCCGGCTGCGCGCCATCGCCAAGGTGCCCGGCGCGGACGAACTGTGGGTCGGCACCAGCGACCTGGGATACGGCAACGACAAGATCCTCCGCGTCCCGATCAAGTGACCCGGCCCCTTCCCCGAGTAACCCGTCAAGTAACCCCACCAGAAGGGACGTACGACCGATGCACGAGACCAAGGAACCGCTGAAGCCGGTCGAGCAGACCCCCGCGACGACGGACGACACCACCTGGCAGGCCCCCGCCTTCGAGGTCGTCGACACCGCGCTGGAAGTCACCGCCTACTCGCTCAGCACCCGCTAGCCGCTGCCATGCTGCTGCTGGTACTCGGCACCGCCGCCGGCGGCGGCATCCCCCAGTGGAACTGCGCGTGCCCCGGCTGCTCCGGGGCACGCGCCCACCCCCACCGGCGCCGCCGGCACGCCTCGCTCGCCGTACGCACCGGCGAGGGCCGCTGGTACGTCGTCAACGCGACCCCCGACATCGGCGACCAGATCGAGGCCCGGCCCGAGCTCCACCCGGGGCCCGGCCCCCGGCAGACCCCGGTTGCCGGAGTGATCCTCACCGACGCCGAACTCGACCACACCCTGGGCATCGCCCGGCTGCGCGAGGCCGAGCGGCTCCAGGTGCTGGCGACGGCCCCGGTCCGGCAGGCGCTGCTGGACCGCCTGCGCCTCGGCGAGGTGCTGGCGCCGTACACCGACGTGACCTGGCGGGAGCTGCCCGGGCGCGGCGCCGAGCCGCTGGACGGCGCGGGAGGAGGCCTTCAGGTCACCGGCATCCCGGTGTCCGGCAAGCGCCCGCGATACGCCGCCGACGCCCCGGACGACGACGCCTGGGTCGTCGCGCTGCGCCTGTACGACCCCGCCTCCGGCGCCTCGGTCCTGTACGCCCCGGCGCTGGCCGCCTGGCCCGACCGGCTCCAGCAGGCCGCCGCCGAGGCCGACTGCGTCATCGTCGACGGCACCTTCTGGGACGACGAGGAGCCTCGTCGCACCGGCATCTCCTCCCGCACCTCCACCGGCATGGGCCATCTGCCCATCGACGGCCCGGACGGCACCGCCGAGCGGCTGGCCGGCCTCTCCGCCCGGTGCCTGTACACCCACCTCAACAACACCAACCCCCTCGTCGACCCGGCCGCACCCCAGCACAAGCGGCTCGCCCGGCTGGGCATCGAGGTGGCGTACGACGGGATGGTGATCGAGCCATGAACACGCCAGCTGCGAACACGACCCTCGCCCCGCCGGCGCAGCCCTGGAGCCCCACGGAGTTCGAGGCACGGCTGCGCGCGGTGGGGGAGCAGCGCTACCACCACCTGCACCCCTTCAACCTCCGGATGCACAGCGGCGACCTCAGCCCGGAGGAACTGCGCCGCTGGATCGTCAACCGCTTCCACTACCAGCGCCACATCCCCGTCAAGGACGCCCTGATCACCGCCAAGCTGCCCACCTCCGAGCTGCGCCGGATGTGGCTGCGTCGCATCCAGGACCACGACGGGGCGCAGACCGGCGAGGGCGGCATCGAGCGCTGGCTGCGGCTCGGTGAGGCGGCCGGCCTGGACCGCGAGATGCTGCTGCGCGCCGACTCGGTGCTGCCGGGCGTACGGCTGGCGGTCGACGGATACGTCAACTTCTGCCGGCTGCGTCCACCCCTGGAGGCCGTCGCCGCCTCACTGACCGAACTGTCCGCCCCTGACCTGATGCGCACCCGTATCGACGCCTTCGAGCGCCACTACCCGTGGATCGACGCCGAGGGCCTCGCCTACTTCCGCACCCGTGTCTCCCAGGGGCGCCGCGACAGCCGCGAGGCGCTCGACCTGGTGATGGGCTGGGCCCGCACCCGCGACGACCAGGAGCGTGCCGTGGCCGCGCTGCGCTTCAAGTGCGACGTGCTGTGGTCGCTGCTGGACACCGTGGACGGGGCGAGCCGCGGGGAGCAGGAGTGAACGCGCCGCCCGGCACCGACTGGCGGCCCGCCCTGGCCCCCGCCATCGTGCGGCGCCACGACCCCGTACGGGACGCGGACCTGCTGCTCCTCCCGGAGCGCGTCGGCGTCCTGACGGGCTCGGCCGGCGCGGTGGTCGGCCTGTGCGACGGCACACGCAGGGTCGGCGACATCGTCGAGGAACTGGCCGCGCGCTTCCCCGACGCCCCGGTGGCCACCGACGTTCCCCTGTTCCTGGAACGGCTGCGCACGGAGGGCTGGCTGCGATGACCCCGACCGATCCGCCGCCGGGCCCGGCAGCCGCGGCCCCCGCCCGACCCTGGGCCCTGCTCGCCGAGCTCACCCACGCCTGCCCGCTGCACTGCGGGTACTGCTCCAACCCCCTTGAGCTGACGCGCCGTTCACGCGAACTGACCACCGCACAGTGGGCGGACGTGCTGCGCCAGGCGGGCGAGCTCGGCGTCGTCCAGATGCATCTGTCGGGCGGCGAGCCGCTGCTGCGCCGGGACCTGGTGGAGATCGTCGCCGCGGCCGAGGCGGCCGGCATCTACACCCAGCTGGTCACCAGCGGCGTGGGCCTGAGCGAGCTGCGCCTGGCCGCACTCGCCGCCGCCGGACTGAAGAGCGTCCAGCTGTCCGTGCAGCACGCCGACCCGCGCGCCTCCGACCGCATCGCCGGACGCCGCTCCTTCGCCGAGAAGGAACGGGCCGCCGAACTGGTGCGGGCCGCGGGCCTGCCTCTCGGCCTCAACGTCGTCCTGCACCGCGAGAACCTTGACGCCCTCGACGCGCTCGTCGAGCTGGGCGTGTCCTGGGGCGTGGACCGCATCGAGCTCGCCAACGTCCAGTTCTACGGCTGGGGCCTGCTCAACCGCGCCGCGCTGCTGCCCACCCGTGAGCAGCTCGCCGGCGCGCGGGAGGCGGTGCAGCGGTGGCGCGGGCGGCTCCCGAACGGGCCCGAGCTGGTCTGGGTCGTCCCCGACTACTTCGACGGCGTCGCCAAGCCCTGCATGGGCGGCTGGGGAGCGGTCTCGCTCACCGTCACCCCGGACGGCACCGTCCTGCCCTGCCCGGCCGCCGCCTCGCTGCCGGACCTGGACCCGCCGAACGTCCGGGACCACCCGCTGGACTGGATCTGGGACCACTCGGGGGCGTTCACCCGCTACCGCGGCACCGACTGGATGCCCGACCCCTGCCGCAGCTGCTCCCGCCGCGAGGAGGACTTCGGCGGCTGCCGCTGCCAGGCCTACGCGCTCACGGGGGACGCCGCCCGTACGGACCCCGCGTGCGGGCTCTCGCCGGACCATGGGCTGATCCGGGGGCTGGCCGAGGACAACTCGGACGGGACGGTACGGATCAGACGCCGGGTGCCCGGTCGGTCCAGGGACGCCGCGGGCCGGGTTTGACCTGCGTCACCCTCGGGGTATTCTCTCCGGCTCGATTGGCGGAGCCCCCGCCCCATATGGCAGACTGTCGGAGTTGCTCGGTCGAGTGTTGATGCTGCGCGCCTCCCGCCGGGAGGACCGGAAGCGAGTCCCACAGTACTCGTCGCCCTAACTGCCGTAAGGCAGCGCTGGGGCGGACGTACGGGAATCTTTCGGGAAGTGACAGTGCAATACCGGCCAGGCACCCGGTGGGCCTTCCGCCCCCGGCCTGCGGTTCCGGAAGGGCCGTGCTCCCAGACTGGGGATGCTCGAACAAGGGGCATCTGTGTCGGTGAGAGCGCGACACACCCGACCGCGTGGGTCGGAAGCGGGAAGACGGAACACCGGGTTCCAGAGCGTTAAAAGAGACAGGACTACTGAGTAGCCATGGCGGGACAGAAGATCCGCATCCGGCTCAAGGCCTACGACCACGAGGTCATCGACTCCTCGGCGAAGAAGATCGTCGAGACGGTGACCCGCACTGGTGCGTCGGTCGCGGGCCCGGTGCCGCTCCCCACCGAGAAGAACGTGTACTGCGTCATCAAGTCGCCGCACAAGTACAAGGACTCGCGCGAGCACTTCGAGATGCGCACGCACAAGCGCCTGATCGACATCCTCGACCCGACGCCCAAGACCGTTGACTCTCTGATGCGACTCGACCTCCCGGCCGGTGTCGACATCGAGATCAAGCTCTAGGGGCCGGTGATCTGAGAATGGCTAAGCAGATCAAGGGCATCCTGGGCGAGAAGCTCGGCATGACGCAGGTGTGGGACGAGAACAACCGTGTTGTTCCCGTCACCGTCGTCAAGGCCGGCCCGAACGTCGTCACCCAGGTCCGCACGAACGACAGCGACGGCTACGAGTCGGTCCAGATCGCCTTCGGCGAGATCGACCCGCGCAAGGTGAACAAGCCCCTCAAGGGCCACTTCGCCAAGGCCGACGTCACTCCCCGCCGCCACCTCGTCGAGATCCGTACCGCTGACGCCAGCGAGTACACCCTCGGCCAGGAGATCACCGCCGAGGTGTTCGAGGCCGGCATCAAGGTCGACGTGACCGGCAAGAGCAAGGGCAAGGGCTTCGCCGGTGTCATGAAGCGTCACAACTTCAAGGGCCTCGGCGCCGGTCACGGCACCCAGCGCAAGCACCGCTCTCCCGGTTCCATCGGTGGCTGCGCCACCCCGGGCCGTGTGTTCAAGGGCCTCCGCATGGCGGGTCGTATGGGCAACGAGCGGGTCACCACCCAGAACCTGACCGTCCACGCCGTTGACGCGGAGAAGGGTCTGCTGCTCATCAAGGGCGCGGTTCCCGGTCCGAACGGCGGCCTCGTCCTGGTCCGCACCGCGGCCAAGGGGGCCTGAGGTAACCGATGAGCACTGTTGACATCCTTTCGCCGGCGGGCGACAAGGCCGGTTCCGTCGAGCTCCCCGCGGAGATCTTCGACGTAGAGAAGATCAGCGTTCCGCTGCTCCACCAGGTCGTCGTCGCACAGCTGGCCGCTGCCCGTCAGGGCACGCACAAGACCAAGCGCCGCGGCGAAGTCCGTGGTGGCGGCAAGAAGCCGTACCGCCAGAAGGGCACCGGCCGAGCCCGTCAGGGTTCGACCCGCGCGCCGCAGTTCGCCGGTGGTGGCGTCGTGCACGGTCCCGTGCCGCGTGACTACTCGCAGCGGACCCCGAAGAAGATGAAGGCCGCGGCCCTGCGCCACGCCCTCACCGACCGGGCCCGCAACAACCGCATCCACGTCGTCTCCGGCGTGATCGAGGGCGAGAACCCCAGCACCAAGGCCGCCAGGACGCTGTTCGGCAAGATCTCGGAGCGCAAGAACCTGCTCCTGATCGTCGAGCGCGCCGACGAGGCCGCGTGGCTGTCCGCCCGCAACCTGCCCCAGGTCCACATCCTGGAGCCGGGCCAGCTGAACACGTACGACGTTCTCGTCTCGGACGACGTGGTCTTCACCCAGGCCGCGTTCGAGTCCTTCGTGTCGGGCCCGAAGGCCACTGACACCGAAGGGAGCGAGGCCTGATGGCTACGCGTCACCCGAGCATTGCCTCCAAGGCGGCCAAGGTCGCCAAGGCCGCGCGCGTCGCCAAGGCGCGTCGCCACGCCGCCGAGGGCAAGAACACCGTCGTCACCCCGGCCAGCAAGGCGTACACGGACCCCCGTGACGTGCTGCTGAAGCCGGTCGTGTCCGAGAAGAGCTACGCGCTCCTCGACGAGAACAAGTACACGTTCGTCGTCGACCCGCGTGCCAACAAGACCCAGATCAAGGAGGCCGTCCAGGCGGTCTTCGACGTCAAGGTCACTGGGGTCAACACGATCAACCGCGCCGGCAAGCGCAAGCGGACCCGCACCGGGTTCGGCCAGCGTGCCGCCACCAAGCGCGCGATCGTGACCCTCGCCGAGGGCGACCGTATCGACATCTTCGGCGGTCCGACCGCATAAGCGGGTCGGATCGTCCGATATCGGACGAGGACTGAGAAATGGGAATCCGCAAGTACAAGCCGACTACGCCGGGCCGTCGTGGCTCCAGCGTCGCCGACTTCGTCGAGGTCACGCGGTCCACGCCGGAGAAGTCGCTGGTCCGCCCGCTGCACAGCAAGGGCGGCCGTAACAACGCCGGTCGTGTGACCGTTCGCCACCAGGGTGGCGGACACAAGCGCGCCTACCGAGTGATCGACTTCCGTCGTCACGACAAGGACGGCGTGCCGGCGAAGGTCGCGCACATCGAGTACGACCCCAACCGCACCGCGCGCATCGCGCTCCTGCACTACGCGGACGGCGAGAAGCGCTACATCGTCGCGCCGCGTGGCCTGAACCAGGGCGACCGCGTCGAGAACGGTCCTGGGGCCGACATCAAGCCGGGCAACAACCTGGCGCTGCGCAACATCCCGGTCGGTACCACGATCCACGCGATCGAGCTCCGTCCCGGTGGCGGCGCCAAGTTCGCCCGCTCCGCCGGTGCCTCCGTGCAGCTGCTCGCGAAGGAGGGCTCGATGGCCCACCTCCGCATGCCGTCCGGTGAGATCCGCCTGGTCGACCAGCGCTGCCGCGCCACGGTCGGCGAGGTCGGCAACGCCGAGCAGAGCAACATCAACTGGGGCAAGGCCGGCCGCAAGCGCTGGCTGGGCATCCGCCCGACCGTTCGCGGTGTGGCGATGAACCCGGTTGACCACCCCCACGGTGGTGGTGAGGGCAAGACCTCCGGTGGTCGCCACCCGGTCAGCCCCTGGGGCCAGAAGGAAGGTCGTACTCGTTCGCCCAAGAAGGCGTCGAACAAGTACATCGTCCGCCGCCGCAAGACGAACAAGAAGCGCTAGGAGCGGGTTTAGATGCCGCGCAGTCTCAAGAAGGGGCCCTTCGTCGACGACCACCTGATCAAGAAGGTGGAAACGCAGAACGAAGCAGGCACCAAGAACGTCATCAAGACCTGGTCCCGTCGCTCCATGATCGTGCCGGCCATGCTCGGCCACACGCTCGCGGTGCACAACGGCAAGACCCACATCCCGGTGTTCGTCACCGAGTCGATGGTCGGCCACAAGCTCGGCGAGTTCTCGCCGACGCGCACCTTCCGGGGCCACGTCAAGGACGACCGGAAGTCGAAGCGCCGCTAGTAGCGGATCGCATTCAGACACGTAAGTAACTGAGAGGGACAACCATGGAAGCCAGGGCCCAGGCGCGGTACATCCGCGTTACGCCCATGAAGGCCCGCCGCGTGGTGGACCTTATCCGTGGCATGGATGCCACGGAGGCTCAGGCTGTTCTGCGATTCGCTCCGCAGGCAGCCTCCGTGCCGGTCGGCAAGGTGCTCGACAGCGCCATCGCCAACGCCGCGCACAACTACGACCACCCGGACGCCTCCTCGCTGGTCATCAGCGAGGCGTACGTCGACGAGGGCCCGACCCTGAAGCGGTTCCGTCCGCGTGCCCAGGGCCGTGCCTACCGGATCCGCAAGCGGACCAGCCACATCACTGTGGTCGTCAGCAGCAAGGAAGGAACCCGGTAATGGGCCAGAAGGTAAACCCGCACGGGTTCCGGCTCGGTGTCACCACGGACTTCAAGTCCCGGTGGTACGCCGACAAGCTGTACAAGGACTACGTCAAGGAAGACGTCGCCATCCGTCGGATGATGACGTCCGGCATGGAGCGCGCCGGTATCTCGAAGGTTGAGATCGAGCGCACCCGTGACCGCGTGCGTGTGGACATCCACACCGCTCGTCCGGGCATCGTCATCGGCCGCCGTGGCGCCGAGGCCGACCGCATCCGCGGTGACCTCGAGAAGCTCACGGGCAAGCAGGTCCAGCTGAACATCCTCGAGGTCAAGAACCCCGAGACCGACGCTCAGCTGGTTGCCCAGGCCGTTGCCGAGCAGCTCTCCTCCCGTGTCTCCTTCCGTCGGGCCATGCGCAAGAGCATGCAGTCCGCCATGAAGGCCGGCGCCAAGGGCATCAAGATCCAGTGCGGTGGCCGCCTCGGTGGCGCCGAGATGTCCCGCTCGGAGTTCTACCGCGAGGGCCGTGTGCCCCTGCACACGCTCCGCGCGAACGTGGACTACGGCTTCTTCGAGGCCAAGACGACCTTCGGCCGCATCGGCGTGAAGGTCTGGATCTACAAGGGCGACGTCAAGAACATCGCCGAGGTCCGCGCCGAGAACGCTGCCGCCCGTGCGGGTAACCGCCCGGCTCGCGGTGGCGGCGGCTCCGACCGCCCGGCCCGTGGTGGCCGTGGTGGCGAGCGGCGCGGTCGCAAGCCGCAGCAGGCTGCCGGCGCCGAGGCCCCCAAGGCCGAGGCCCCCGCCGCTCCGGCTGAGAGCACCGGAACGGAGGCCTGACCGACATGCTGATCCCCCGTAGGGTCAAGCACCGCAAGCAGCACCACCCCAAGCGCAGCGGCGCTGCCAAGGGCGGCACGCAGGTTGCGTTCGGCGAGTACGGCATCCAGGCGCTGACCCCGGCGTATGTGACGAACCGTCAGATCGAGGCCGCTCGTATCGCCATGACGCGTCACATCAAGCGTGGTGGCAAGGTCTGGATCAACATCTACCCGGACCGTCCCCTCACCAAGAAGCCTGCCGAGACCCGCATGGGTTCCGGTAAGGGTTCTCCGGAGTGGTGGATCGCCAACGTCAAGCCCGGACGCGTGATGTTCGAGCTGTCGTACCCCAACGAGAAGATCGCCCGTGAGGCGCTGACTCGTGCGGCCCACAAGCTGCCGATGAAGTGCCGGATCGTCAAGCGCGAGGCAGGTGAAGCGTGATGTCGGCCGGTACCAAGGCGTCCGAGCTGCGCGAACTGGGTGACGAGGAGCTTCTCGCGAAGCTCCGCGAAGCCAAGGAAGAGCTGTTCAACCTCCGCTTCCAGGCGGCGACGGGTCAGCTCGAGAACCACGGTCGGCTGAAGGCCGTCCGTAAGGACATCGCGCGGATCTACACCCTGATGCGTGAGCGCGAGCTGGGCATCGAGACGGTGGAGAGCGCCTGATGAGCGAGAGCAACGTGACTGAGAACGCAGAGGCCCGTGGCTTCCGTAAGACCCGTGAGGGTCTGGTCGTCAGCGACAAGATGGACAAGACCGTCGTCGTCGCCGTCGAGGACCGTGTGAAGCACGCGCTGTACGGCAAGGTCATCCGCCGTACGAACAAGCTCAAGGCGCACGACGAGCAGAACGCTGCCGGCGTCGGCGACCGCGTCCTCCTGATGGAGACGCGTCCGCTGTCGGCGACCAAGCGCTGGCGCATCGTCGAGATCCTCGAGAAGGCCAAGTAATTCCTGCGGGGCAAATCCCGCAGGTCAGTTCCGCCAGGCTCGGCAGGGGCTCGTCTCGTAAGAGAACGGCCCCTGCCGGGAACCGGCAGACAAACAGGAGATAGACGTGATCCAGCAGGAGTCGCGACTGCGCGTCGCCGACAACACTGGTGCGAAGGAAATCCTTTGCATCCGTGTGCTCGGTGGCTCCGGTCGCCGCTACGCGGGCATCGGTGACGTCATCGTCGCCACCGTCAAGGACGCGATCCCCGGCGGCAACGTGAAGAAGGGTGACGTCGTCAAGGCGGTCATCGTTCGCACCGTCAAGGAGCGCCGCCGTCCGGACGGCTCGTACATCCGCTTCGACGAGAACGCCGCCGTCATTCTGAAGAACGACGGCGACCCTCGCGGCACCCGTATCTTCGGCCCCGTCGGCCGTGAGCTGCGCGAGAAGAAGTTCATGAAGATCATCTCGCTCGCGCCGGAGGTGCTGTAAGCATGAAGATCAAGAAGGGCGACCTGGTCCAGGTCATCACCGGTAAGGACAAGGGCAAGCAGGGCAAGGTCATCGCGGCCTACCCCCGCGAGGACCGTGTTCTGGTCGAGGGTGTCAACCGGGTCAAGAAGCACACCAAGGCCGGCCCGACCGCCAAGGGTTCGCAGGCCGGTGGCATCGTCACGACCGAGGCGCCGATCCACGTCTCCAACGTCCAGCTGGTCGTTGAGAAGGACGGCAACAAGGTCGTCACGCGTGTCGGTTACCGCTTCGACGATGAGGGCAACAAGGTTCGCGTTGCCAAGCGGACGGGTGAGGACATCTGATGGCTACCACCACCACTCCGCGTCTCAAGACGAAGTACCGCGAGGAGATCGCGGGCAAGCTGCGTGACGAGTTCAAGTACGAGAACGTCATGCAGATCCCCGGCCTCGTCAAGATCGTGGTCAACATGGGTGTCGGCGACGCCGCCCGTGACTCGAAGCTGATCGAGGGCGCGATCCGCGACCTGACCACCATCACCGGTCAGAAGCCGGCCGTCACCAAGGCCCGTAAGTCCATCGCGCAGTTCAAGCTGCGTGAGGGTCAGCCGATCGGTGCCCACGTCACGCTCCGTGGCGACCGCATGTGGGAGTTCCTGGACCGCACCCTGTCGCTCGCGCTGCCGCGCATCCGCGACTTCCGTGGTCTGTCCCCCAAGCAGTTCGACGGCCGTGGCAACTACACCTTCGGTCTCACGGAGCAGGTCATGTTCCACGAGATCGACCAGGACAAGATCGACCGCACCCGGGGTATGGACATCACCGTGGTGACCACGGCGACCAACGACGCTGAGGGCCGCGCGCTCCTTCGTCACCTCGGCTTCCCCTTCAAGGAGGCGTGAGCGAGATGGCGAAGAAGGCTCTGATCGCGAAGGCTGCTCGCAAGCCCAAGTTCGGCGTGCGTGGTTACACGCGCTGCCAGCGCTGCGGCCGTCCCCACTCCGTGTACCGCAAGTTCGGCCTGTGCCGCGTGTGCCTTCGTGAGATGGCTCACCGTGGCGAGCTGCCGGGCGTGACCAAGAGCTCCTGGTAATCCCCCTTTTAGGGATTCCAGAGGCTCTCGGTAAGCAATGGGCGTGTCAGGCGCCCTCCTCTCCATGGCTTAGGCTTGGAGGGTTGGGCGCCTGACGGTCGCCCGTACGACTTACTACGCCGTAGGTCCACCGCGCCGCACCCGTCCCGTCTCGGATCGGGGAGAGGGATGGCGCACCAGGAAACCACGGCGAGAGAGGCCGAAGGCCAATTCATGACCATGACTGATCCGATCGCAGACATGCTTACGCGTCTGCGGAACGCGAACTCGGCATACCACGACTCCGTGACGATGCCGGCATCGAAGATCAAGTCGCACATCGCGGAGATCCTCCAGCAGGAGGGCTTCATCACGGGCTGGCGCGTCGAGGACGCCGAGGTGGGCAAGAACCTCGTCCTCGAGCTGAAGTTCGGCCCGAACCGTGAGCGCTCCATCGCGGGCATCAAGCGGATCTCCAAGCCCGGTCTCCGGGTTTACGCGAAGTCCACCAACCTGCCGAAGGTGCTCGGCGGCCTCGGCGTGGCGATCATCTCCACGTCGCACGGGCTCCTCACCGACAAGCAGGCCGGCAAGAAGGGCGTGGGTGGGGAAGTCCTCGCCTACGTCTGGTAGCGGAAGGGAACGGAGGAAACAGCTATGTCGCGTATTGGCAAGCTCCCCATCACGGTTCCCGCCGGCGTGGACGTCACCATCGACGGCCGTACGGTTTCGGTCAAGGGCCCCAAGGGCTCGCTGACCCACACCGTTGCCGCGCCGATCGACATCGCCAAGGGTGAGGACGGCGTTCTCAACGTCACCCGCCCCAACGACGAGCGTCAGAACAAGGCCCTGCACGGCCTGTCCCGCACGCTGGTGGCGAACATGATCACCGGCGTGACCCAGGGTTACGTGAAGAAGCTCGAGATCAGTGGTGTCGGTTACCGCGTAACCGCCAAGGGTTCGAACCTGGAGTTCGCTCTGGGCTACAGCCACCCGATCACCGTCGAGGCCCCCGAGGGGATCTCCTTCAAGGTGGAGAACCCGACCCGGTTCTCGGTCGAGGGCATCGACAAGCAGAAGGTCGGCGAGGTTGCGGCCAACATCCGCAAGCTGCGCAAGCCCGACCCGTACAAGGCCAAGGGCGTCAAGTACGAGGGCGAAGTCATCCGCCGCAAGGTCGGAAAGGCGGGTAAGTAAGCCATGGCATACGGACAGAAGATCCTCAAGGGCGACGCCTACAAGCGCGCCGCGATCAAGCGCCGCCACATCCGGATCCGTAAGCACATCAACGGAACGGCGGAGCGTCCGCGTCTGGTCGTTACCCGCTCGAACCGCCACATCGTGGCCCAGGTGATCGACGACATCAAGGGTCACACCCTGGCGTCGGCGTCCACCCTGGACACCTCGATCCGCGGTGGCGAGGGCGACAAGTCCACTCAGGCCAAGCAGGTCGGAGCCCTGGTCGCCGAGCGCGCCAAGGCCGCCGGCGTCGAGGCTGTCGTATTCGACCGTGGTGGCAACCAGTACGCCGGGCGCATCGCCGCCCTGGCGGACGCCGCCCGCGAAGCCGGCCTGAAGTTCTAGTCGGTTCCGTAGCTAGCGGAAACAGAGAGAGGTAATTCCAATGGCTGGACCCCAGCGCCGCGGTGGCGGTGCCGGTGGCGGCGAGCGGCGGGACCGGAAGGGCCGTGACGGCGGCGCAGCTGCCGCCGAGAAGACCGCTTACGTTGAGCGCGTTGTCGCGATCAACCGTGTCGCCAAGGTTGTGAAGGGTGGTCGTCGCTTCAGCTTCACCGCGCTGGTCGTGGTGGGCGATGGTGACGGCACCGTGGGTGTCGGTTACGGCAAGGCCAAGGAGGTGCCGGCCGCCATCGCCAAGGGTGTTGAGGAGGCCAAGAAGCACTTCTTCAAGGTCCCCCGTATCCAGGGCACCATCCCGCACCCGATCCAGGGTGAGAAGGCTGCCGGCGTCGTGCTGCTCAAGCCCGCGTCGCCCGGTACCGGTGTTATCGCCGGTGGTCCGGTGCGTGCCGTGCTCGAGTGCGCCGGTATCCACGACATCCTGTCGAAGTCGCTCGGCTCCGACAACGCGATCAACATCGTGCACGCGACCGTGGCGGCCCTCAAGGGCCTGCAGCGTCCCGAGGAGGTCGCGGCCCGCCGCGGTCTGCCGCTCGAGGACGTCGCTCCCGCGGCTCTGCTGCGTGCGCGTGCCGGGGCTGGTGCGTAATGGCGCAGCTCAAGATCACGCAGACGAAGTCGTACATCGGCAGCAAGCAGAACCACCGTGACACCCTGCGTTCCCTTGGTCTCAAGGGGATCAACACGCAGGTCGTCAAGGAGGATCGTCCCGAGTTCCGCGGCATGGTGCACACCGTCCGCCACCTCGTGACGGTCGAGGAGGTCGACTGATCATGGCGGAGCAGAACCCGCTCAAGATCCACAACCTCCGTCCCGCCCCGGGCGCCAAGACCGCCAAGACCCGTGTCGGTCGTGGTGAGGCGTCGAAGGGTAAGACGGCTGGTCGTGGTACCAAGGGTACGAAGGCCCGTTACCAGGTTCCGGAGCGCTTCGAGGGTGGCCAGATGCCCCTCCACATGCGTCTTCCGAAGCTGAAGGGCTTCAAGAACCCGTTCAAGACCGAGTTCCAGGTCGTGAACCTCGACAAGCTGGCCGCGCTCTACCCCGAGGGTGGCGAAGTCACCGTCGAGGGTCTGGTGGCCAAGGGTGCCGTTCGCAAGAACAGCCTCGTCAAGGTCCTCGGCCAGGGCGAGATCTCCGTGGCGCTGCAGGTGACGGTTGACGCCGTTTCCGGCTCCGCCAAGGAGAAGATCACCGCCGCCGGCGGCACCGTCACCGAGCTCGTCTGAACACATCGGACGTCTCGATGACTTGAACGATCCCGACCGGGGATACCCCACAAATGGGGTATCCCCGGTTGGTCGTTCCAAGGGGGGCAGTCCCGCGGGTAAGGTGGCCTGCACTGCCCACTTTTACGGAGTGCTTCTTGTGGGGCACTCTGAGCGGCAGCTGACCGTTAGCTAAGTCGTTCCTATTAGTCGAACCTCAAGACCGTCACCCTTGACGCAGTAGCGCGGGGGTCGCAGGAGGCACCGTGCTCACCGCGTTCGCCCGGGCGTTCAAGACGCCCGACCTGCGCAAGAAGCTGCTCTTCACGCTCGGCATCATCGTCGTGTACCGGGTCGGTACACACGTTCCGATCCCGGGCGTCGACTACACGGCCGTCCAGGCCTGTATCGACCAGGCCAGCACCAACACGGGCTTGTTCGGCCTGGTCAACATGTTCAGCGGCGGCGCACTGCTTCAAATCACGATCTTCGCGCTGGGCATCATGCCGTACATCACGGCGAGCATCATCCTTCAGTTGCTCACCGTTGTGATCCCGCGTCTGGAAGCCCTCAAGAAAGAGGGCCAGTCGGGTACGGCGAAGATCACGCAGTACACCCGCTATCTGACCGTGGCCCTCGCCATCCTCCAGGGCACCGGCCTGGTCGCCACCGCCCGCAGCGGCGCGCTCTTCCAGGGCTGCCCGGTCGCCGGCCAGYTCGTCCCCGACCAGTCGATCTTCACGACCATCACCATGGTCGTCACCATGACCGCCGGTACGGCCGTCGTCATGTGGCTCGGTGAGCTCATCACCGACCGCGGCATCGGCAACGGCATGTCGATCCTGATGTTCATCTCGATCGCCGCGACCTTCCCGTCCGCGCTGTGGGCCATCAAGCAGCAGGGCGACCTGGCCGGCGGCTGGATCGAGTTCGGCACCGTCATCGCCGTGGGCCTGGTCATGGTGGGCCTCGTGGTCTTCGTCGAGCAGGCGCAGCGTCGAATTCCGGTGCAGTACGCGAAGCGAATGATCGGCCGCCGTTCCTACGGCGGTACGTCGACTTACATCCCGCTCAAGGTGAACCAGGCGGGTGTGATTCCCGTCATCTTCGCGTCTTCGCTGCTCTACATTCCGGCGCTGATCGTGCAGTTCTCCAACTCCAGTCAGTCCGGATGGGCGACCTGGATCACAAAGAACCTGGCGGACACGGGGGCACCCGTGCACGTCACCCTCTATTTCTTCCTGATTGTGTTCTTCGCGTTCTTCTACGTGGCCATCTCGTTCAACCCCGAGGAAGTCGCGGACAACATGAAGAAGTATGGTGGCTTCATCCCGGGCATCCGGGCTGGCCGACCGACCGCTGAGTACCTTTCGTACGTGCTCAACCGGATCACCTGGCCGGGCTCGCTGTACTTGGGTCTGATCGCTCTCGTGCCGACGATGGCGTTGGCTGGTTTCGGGGCAAACCAGAACTTCCCGTTCGGTGGTACCAGCATCCTGATCATCGTGGGTGTCGGTCTCGAAACGGTGAAGCAGATCGAGAGCCAGCTCCAGCAGCGCAATTACGAAGGGTTCCTCCGCTGATGCGTATCGTCCTCGTCGGGCCGCCGGGCGCCGGTAAGGGAACGCAGGCTGCGTTCCTCGCCAAGAACCTGTCGATCCCGCACATCTCCACGGGCGACCTGTTCCGCGCCAACATCAGCCAGCAGACGGAGCTCGGGAAACTCGCGAAGTCCTACATGGACGCGGGCAACCTGGTGCCGGACGAGGTCACCATCGGGATGGCCAAGGACCGCATGGAGAAGCCGGACGCCGAGAACGGCTTCCTGCTGGACGGCTTCCCGCGCAATGTGTCCCAGGCCGAGGCGCTCGACGAGATGCTCCAGTCCGAGAGCATGAAGCTCGACGCGGTGCTGGACCTCGAGGTCCCCGAGGAAGAGGTCGTCAAGCGGATCGCCGGTCGGCGGATCTGCCGCAAGGACTCCAGCCACGTCTTCCACGTCACGTACAGCCAGCCGAAGAACGCAGGCGTCTGCGACGCCTGCGGCGGCGAGCTGTACCAGCGGGACGACGACTCGGAGGAGACCGTCCGCAAGCGGCTCGAGGTCTACCACACGCAGACCGAGCCGATCATCGACTACTACAAGACGCAGGGACTGGTGGTCACCATCTCCGCGCTCGGCAAGGTCGAAGAGGTCACGGCGCGCGCCATGGAGGCGCTCAAGCGTGACGAGGACGGCGAGTAGGAGCGTTCTCAGCTCGTACGTAGCTCAGGCCGCGGTTCCCACTGAGGGGGCCGCGGCTGCTGCGTGGGGTGGGGCGCCCCGGCTCCGCCCTTATCGTTGATGCAGTCCCCTTTATTCGGCGCAGGAAAGGCCCCCGTCCCCATGGTGCAGATCAAGAGCCCCGYGCAGATCGCCAAGATGCGTGAGGCGGGGCTGGTCGTCGCCGCCATTCATGCGGCCACGCGCGAGGTCGCGGTGCCCGGGGCCAGCACCAAGGATCTGGACGAGGTCGCCCGCAAGGTGCTCGCCGAGCACGGCGCCAAGTCGAACTTCCTCGGCTACGGCGGCTTCCCCGCGACGATCTGCACGTCCGTGAACGACGTCGTCGTCCACGGCATCCCGTCCGAGGACGTCGTCCTCAAGGACGGCGACATCATCTCCATCGACTGCGGTGCCATCATCGACGGCTGGCACGGCGACGCCGCCTACACCGCCTTCGTGGGCTCCGGTCACGCTCCGGAGCTGGTCGAGCTCTCCCGGGTGACCGAGGAGTCGATGTGGGCGGGCATCGCGGCGATGAAGCAGGGGAACCGTCTCGTCGACGTCTCCCGTGCCATCGAGACGTACATCCGCCGGCAGCCGAAGCCCGGTGGTGGCCGCTACGGAATCATCGAGGACTACGGCGGCCACGGCATCGGCACCGAGATGCACATGGACCCGCACCTGCTGAACTACGTGGAGCGCCGGCGGGGGAAGGGGCCGAAGCTGGTCCCCGGGTTCTGCCTGGCGATCGAGCCGATGGTGTCCCTGGGCACCCCGAAGACCGAGGTCCTCTCGGACGACTGGACGGTCATCACCACCGACGGCACCTGGTCCTCCCACTGGGAGCACTCCGTCGCGCTCACGGAGGAGGGTCCGCTGGTGCTGACCGCTCCCGACGCGGGCAAGGCCAAGCTGGCCGAGTTCGGGATCGTCGCCGCGCCGGATCCGCTGGCCTGAGCGCCTTCCGCAGGCCTGGCGCTTAATGATCTGTCTGTCAGGGCAGACTTCCCCGATTCGTCTTTCCGGGGGCGCTGACGTAGACTGACTCGTCGGCTCTCGTGCACTCGCATGTCCGCATGCACCCCGCAAGGGAAAGTGCAGGGGTCGATCAAGGTAGTCGATTCCGAAGGGCGAAGCGTGGCCAAGAAGCAAGGTGCCATCGAGATCGAGGGCACTGTCGTCGAGTCTCTGCCGAACGCCATGTTCAAGGTCGAGCTCCAGAACGGCCACCAGGTCCTGGCACACATCAGCGGCAAGATGCGTATGCACTACATCCGCATCCTCCCTGACGACCGGGTCGTGGTGGAGTTGTCTCCGTACGACCTGACGCGTGGCCGGATCGTCTACCGCTACAAGTAGATCTTGCCCGCACTCCGCTTCGGCGGGGTGGTGGCACTGACCCGGAGAACCTCAATCCCATGAAGGTCAAGCCGAGCGTCAAGAAGATCTGCGACAAGTGCAGGGTGATCCGCCGTCACGGTCGGGTCATGGTCATCTGCGAGAACCCGCGCCACAAGCAGCGCCAGGGCTGACGCACGACCGATCCCTCTGCATCCATCGCAGAGATTCGCGCGACGCAAGTAAATATGTTCATACGCAGAACCCGGGTGAGCCATCGCCCGACACCCCCGGCTCGGAGGCCGGGGACCCAGTTCGTACCTGATACGGCGGCTGGGATCCGGTTCTGCGGAAGACCTCCGAACGACAACTGGAGCCATTGAATGGCACGCGTTTCCGGTGTTGACATCCCGCGCGAAAAGCGCGTGGAGGTTGCCCTCACCTACGTGTTCGGCATCGGCCGGACTCTTTCGCAGCTGACGCTGGCGGAGACGGGTATCGACCCGAACACCCGTGTTCGTGACCTGAGCGAAGAGCAGCTCGTCGCGATCCGCGAGTACGTCGACAACAACATCAAGACCGAGGGTGACCTCCGTCGTGAGATCCAGGCCGACATCCGCCGCAAGGTGGAGATCGGCTGCTACCAGGGTCTTCGTCACCGTCGCGGCCTGCCCGTCCGCGGTCAGCGCACCAGCACGAACGCTCGTACCCGCAAGGGCCCGCGTCGCGCCATCGCCGGCAAGAAGAAGCCGGGCAAGAAGTAGTCCACAGCGGACTTCGCCGTCCAGCGGTCTTCGCTGTAGGACCGACCACCTCCCGTAGGAGTACAGATGCCCCCCAAGGGTCGTCAGGGCGCTGCCAAGAAGGTGCGCCGCAAGGAAAAGAAGAACGTCGCTCACGGCCACGCGCACATCAAGAGCACGTTCAACAACACGATCGTCTCCATCACGGACCCGTCCGGCAACGTGATCTCCTGGGCCTCCGCCGGCCACGTCGGCTTCAAGGGTTCCCGGAAGTCCACGCCGTTCGCCGCGCAGATGGCTGCCGAGTCGGCTGCCCGCCGCGCCCAGGAGCACGGCATGCGCAAGGTCGACGTGTTCGTGAAGGGTCCGGGTTCCGGTCGTGAGACCGCGATCCGTTCGCTTCAGGCGACCGGTCTCGAGGTCGGCTCCATCCAGGACGTCACCCCGACCCCGCACAACGGCTGCCGTCCGCCGAAGCGTCGTCGCGTCTGACGCACGGCTGCTTCACGCAGGCTTGGTTCCGGGCGGTACGGCTCCTTCGGGTCGTGCCGCCCGTACCCTTGCAGTACCCGTCCCTTTTGCCGGGGACGGTTCCGTCGGACGTCAAATAGCGGGCGTCCACGAAAGAAGGATCTGATCCACACATGCTGATCGCTCAGCGTCCCTCGTTGACCGAAGAGGTCGTCGACGAGTTCCGCTCCCGGTTCGTGATCGAGCCGCTGGAGCCGGGCTTCGGTTACACCCTCGGCAACTCCCTGCGCCGGACCCTCCTCTCCTCGATTCCGGGTGCGGCGGTCACGTCCATCCGTATCGACGGCGTGCTGCACGAGTTCACCACCGTGCCGGGCGTCAAGGAGGACGTCACCGACCTGATCCTCAACATCAAGCAGCTGGTCGTCTCCTCGGAGCACGACGAGCCGGTCGTGATGTACCTGCGCAAGCAGGGCCCGGGTCTGGTCACCGCCGCCGACATCGCGCCGCCGGCCGGTGTCGAGGTGCACAACCCCGACCTGGTCCTCGCCACGCTCAACGGCAAGGGCAAGCTGGAGATGGAGCTGACCGTCGAGCGCGGTCGCGGCTACGTCTCCGCCGTTCAGAACAAGCAGGTCGGTCAGGAGATCGGGCGCATCCCGGTCGACTCGATCTACTCGCCGGTGCTGAAGGTCACGTACAAGGTCGAGGCCACGCGTGTCGAGCAGCGCACCGACTTCGACAAGCTGATCGTCGACGTCGAGACCAAGCAGGCGATGCGTCCGCGTGACGCCATGGCCTCCGCCGGTAAGACGCTGGTCGAGCTGTTCGGGCTCGCCCGCGAGCTCAACATCGACGCCGAGGGCATCGACATGGGCCCGTCCCCCACGGACGCCGCCCTTGCCGCTGATCTGGCGCTGCCGATCGAGGAGCTGGAGCTCACCGTTCGGTCGTACAACTGCCTCAAGCGTGAGGGCATCCACTCCGTGGGTGAGCTCGTCGCCCGCTCCGAGGCCGACCTCCTCGACATTCGTAACTTCGGTGCGAAGTCCATCGACGAGGTCAAGGCGAAGCTGGCCGGCATGGGCCTGGCCCTGAAGGACAGCCCGCCCGGATTCGACCCCACGGCCGCTGCCGACGCCTTCGGCGCCGACGACGACGCGGACGCGGGTTTCGTGGAGACCGAGCAGTACTGATCGGTCTCCACCTCCGGGGTTCGCGCGAGCGGACCCCGGATCTCCGACAGACAACCGTCTGCTCGGATACTGACCTCGGTACCTGATACGGCCGGGGCAGACACACAGGAGAAACGAAATGCCGAAGCCCACCAAGGGTGCCCGTCTGGGCGGCGGTGCCGCGCACGAGAAGCTCCTCCTCGCGAACCTGGCGAAGAGCCTCTTCGAGCACGGCCGTATCACCACCACCGAGGCGAAGGCCCGCCGTCTGCGGCCCTACGCCGAGCGTCTGGTCACCAAGGCGAAGAAGGGCGACCTTCACAACCGCCGCCAGGTGCTGCAGGTCATCACGGACAAGAGCATCGTGCACACGCTCTTCACCGAGATCGGCCCGCGCTACGAGAACCGTCCGGGTGGCTACACCCGTATCACCAAGATCGGTAACCGCCGTGGCGACAACGCGCCCATGGCTGTCATCGAGCTGGTCGAGGCGCTGACGGTCGCTCAGGAGGCCACGGGCGAGGCCGAGGCTGCCACCAAGCGTGCCGCCAAGGACGCCGAGGTTGCCGAGGTTGCCGAGGCCAAGGTCGACACGACCAAGGCCGACGAGGCTGCCGCCGAGGAGTCCAAGGACGCCTAGGCGTCTGCCGGGGGCTGTTCGGTTTGCGGCTGCGGCGCCGTCGCGGCTGGTCGCGCAGTTCCCCGCGCCCCTTCAGGGCGATTGCGGGCCCGTTCCTTTCGAGGAGCGGGCCCGCTCTTGTGTTGCTGAGAGGATCTGTGCGTGAGTGATGAAGTAGCACCCGGGTACGTCCGTGTTCGCCTTGATCTGTCGTACGACGGTTCCGAGTTCTCCGGGTGGGCCAAGCAGGCCGGTGGGCGGCGGACCGTGCAGGGGGAGATCGAGGATGCCCTGCGGACCGTCACGCGGTCGGGCGGGACGACGTACGAGCTGACCGTCGCCGGGCGCACCGACGCCGGGGTGCATGCGCGGGGGCAGGTCGCGCATGTCGATCTGCCCGAGCAGGTGTGGCGTGAGCATCACGAGAAGCTGCTGAAGCGGCTTGCCGGGCGGCTGCCCAAGGACGTGAGGGTGTGGGCGCTGCGGGAGGCGCCCAGCGGGTTCAACGCGCGGTTCTCGGCGATCTGGCGGCGGTACGCCTATCGCGTCACCGACAACCCCGGCGGTGTCGATCCGCTGCTGCGGGGTCATGTGCTCTGGCACGACTGGCCGCTTGACGTCGACGCCATGAACGAGGCGGCGCGACGGCTGCTCGGGGAGCACGACTTCGCCGCCTACTGCAAGAAGCGGGAGGGTGCCACCACCATCCGTACGCTTCAGGAGCTGAGCCTGGTGCGGGGGGACGACGGGATCGTCACCGCCACTGTGCGGGCCGACGCCTTCTGCCACAACATGGTGCGCTCGCTCATCGGGGCGCTGCTGTTCGTGGGGGACGGGCACCGGCCCGCCGACTGGCCGGGCAAGGTGCTGGCCGCCGGTGTCCGGGACTCCGCCGTGCATGTCGTACGGCCGCACGGGCTGACGCTGGAAGAGGTCGGCTACCCCGCCGACGAGTTGCTGGCGGCGCGGAACAAAGAGGCGCGGAACAAGCGGTCGTTGCCGGGGGCGGCGGGCTGCTGCTGAGGGGGGAGGCCTGGTCCTCAGTCGTTCGACCAGGTCTGCAGGAGGTCGCCGAGGGCCTCCTCGGTCTCGTCGGCGTCGTGGCCGTCGTCGCGGGCGTCGGGGGCCAGTTCCACGTGCAGGAACGGGGCGTGCCGGTGCTCGGCCGACCTGCCCTGGACGTTCGTGGTGCCCTCCAGCGGGCAGCGCGCGGACCAGCCCCGGCAGACCCGCAGACCGTCCCCCTCCAGGCGGTCGGCCAGTGCCGAGGCCTCGCGGGACGTGCTCTGGGCGGAGCCGCCGGAGACGACGGCCTCGTAGGGGCGCTCGGACGACTCGGCGAAGCCGTGCAGTTGGAGACCGGGCACCCCGCGCTTCTGGAGTTCCACGACGATGGTGTGGAAGACGCTGTCCTCGCGGTGGGCGACGTCCGCGGCGTCCGATCGGCCGGCGTCGCGATGCGCCCCGGCGACGACCAGGGAGCCCGACGCGGTGCTCTCCAGCAGCCGGATGCCCAGTGCCTCGGTGTCGCGGTCGGACACGGGGTGCGGCACCTGGACGTTCCAGCGCAGGTCGGAGTCCGCGGTCAGGTAGAGGCGGCCCCAGCGTGCGGCCTCGCCGTTCGGCCGTAGGGCGGCGATCTCGTCGTAGCGCCGGCCCGAGTCGGTGTCGGTGAGGCGGGTGACGCCGAGGCCGAGGGGGGCCAGCTGTCGCTCCGCCTCGGCCGCGTCGCCGTCCAGGAGGTGCCCCACGCCGTCTGCCAGCTGGTCGAGTTGGGACTCGCCGGGCGCGGTGTACGGGTCTTCGGGTGCGAAGTCGGCCGTGTACGTGAGGATCCGGCTGCGCAGGTCCACGAGTTCGCGCGCCTGCGGAACGGAATGTTCCGACGCTTCGGGCGAACTCGTATGACAACCGGCCAAGGCCAGGATCAAAACCGTTTGAGCAAGAATGCGAGCAAAACGTGACTGTCTTGTGACGTGAGAGACCGGTTGGGTTGTGGGGCGCGTGTGAATATGTCGCGGTGACATTTCGTAAGTCTCTCCGTATAGGTCGCTCACTGGCGATTCTGGGGGCTCTGGCCGGCCTCGTCGCCGCCTGTACCTCCGAGTCGGCCGGATCGCAGGTGAAGCCGGGTGGGCGCTCGTTCACCGTCGCCGCCGCGGGTGATGTGCTCATCCACCCCGAGCTGGTCGAACAGGCGGCCAAGGATGCCAAGAAGACCGGTGAGGGGCAGGCCGGGCTGGACTTCGGACCACTCATGGCCGGGGTGAAGCCGGTCATCAGCAAGGCCGATCTGGCCATCTGTCACATGGAGACGCCCGTCGGCTCACCCAAGGGCCCCTTCGAGGGGTACCCGGAGTTCCTGGTTCCACCGCAGATCCTCACGACGCTCAAGGACGTGGGGTACGACACCTGCTCGACGGCCTCCAATCACACCTACGACCACGGTCTCAAGGCCGTGAAGCGCACCCTGGACGCGATGGACAAGGCGGGCCTCGGCCACACCGGTTCCGCGCGTACGCCCGAGGAAGCAGAGCAGATCAACATCCGGGACGTCAACGGCGTCAAGGTCGCCCATCTCGCCTACTCCTGGGAGTCCTTCCTCAACCCCACGCCCGAGAAGGAGCGTTGGGCCTTCAACCGGATCGGCTTCGACGCCATCAAGAAGGCCGAGGCGACGGCCCGCAAGAAGGGCGCCGAGGTGGTGATCCTCTCGCTGCACTGGGGCCTGGAGCACTACAACGAGCCGAGCGTCCCGCAGCTGCAGCTGGCGGAGCGGATCACCAAGGACACCGGGATCAACCTGGTGATCGGGCACCACGCCCACGTGGTGCAGCCCATCCAGAAGCTCAACGGCACCTGGGTCGCCTACAGCCTCGGCAACCAGGTGGCCCGTCACTCCTCGCCGAGCGGCCTCACCGAGGAGGGCGCGATCGGCTGGTTCGAGTTCAAGGAGACGACCGACGGCTGGGACGTCAGTGCCCGCTACCGCACCACGCTGGTCGACATCCCGCCGGAGCTGGAGGAAGGCGAGAAGGCGCCCGAGGGCGCGGTCGCGGATCACCGGATGGTGGACGTGCAGGAAGTGCTCGACCACCCGGGCGAACTGTCCGAGGACCGGCTCGCCCGCTACCAGCTGGCGGCCGACCGCACCCGCGGCTTCCTCTACAACCGGGGCGCCCCGGGCGGAGACGGCCTTGAGCAGCTCTCTCTCGGAACGTGACGAGCGACACACGCAGCTGTTGCGTCCCGGGACCCAACCCCGGCGCGAGTTAACAGTCTTTTAAAGGGACGGCGTCTCATGCCCGCGTCAGCGGTGGCTCCTGCGAGCGCCTGAGTAGTGAAGAGGCGAAGGAAACCACCGGTGACTTCAACCCGAGGTGCACGGCGTCCCGCACGGGGCGGGCGGCGCCGCATGCGCAGACGCGCGGACATGCCGCTCCTGGGCGGTATACGACCGCCCATCGCGCTGCTGTGCCTGCTGATCCTCGCCCTGGCCGGGCTGACCGCCAAGGTGCTGGGCCCGGCCGGCGACCCGGTCGTACCGAAGGCGGTGCTGGGCTCGCAGCAGCACTTCGCCGAGGACGGCGCGATCGCCCTACGCGCGTCGATCGACGAGCGGGTCACCGACCTGGACCGCACCGCGGCCGCGCTGAACGCGGGCAAGCCGGCGGACCCGGAGCGGGTGCTGTCGGACCTGAGCAACACGTACCAGAAGTGGACCGGCACCACGGTGCTGGACCTGGAGAGCGGCAAGGTGCTCGCCGCGCGGGGTGAAACGATTCCCCTTGCCTGGCTGGACAAGGACGTCCTGACCGGCGAGAACGCCCTGACGCCCCGCATGGTGCGCCTGAAGACCGGCGACGTCCGGCTGATGACGATGGCCCTCCTCGACTGGAAGGACCGTCCGCAGCAGCTGCTGATCGCTTCCAACAGCCTCTCCGTGCCCGCCATCAACCTGGGCCCCTTCCGCGCGATGGCGGTCGTGGCCCGCGGCGGCGAGGTCCTCGCCACGGCCGGCTTCGAGCAGGCCGAGGCGCTCAACTCGGACGCGGAGCGCAGCGAGCTCAACTTCCTGCAGAAGCAGATGAGCCGGCTGTCCGATCGGTCGGCCAAGGAGACCGAGGAGGACCCCGTCAGCGCACGGGAGCCCGGCTCCCGCGGCTACCCGGGCGTCAGCGGAACCCTGCTCGGCGACTCCTACAACGGCCGTATCGCCACCGCCGGATACGCCTCCCTCGCCTCCGCCGACCCCGCGCAGCGGGGGAGCGTCGGCGCGGGCCTCGGACTGACGGTCGTGGCCATGCTGCCCGTGGTGCAGGAGCACGCCGTCGGGCAGGAACGCGAGCTGTACGGGCTGGTCGCGGCCGGCATCCTGGTGCTGTTCGGGCTGGTGGCGGCGGCCCTGCTGTGGGTGGCCGTGCAGCGGCCCCTGCTGGGGCTCTTCCTGGAGTCCCGCCGGCTGGCCCGCGGCGATCTGACCCGCCCCGTCGAGGTGCCCCGCTGGGGCGAGACCGCACGCGTCGGTGCCGCCCTGGAGCGGCTGCGGGTGCAGCTGTCCGGCGGGGCGGCCGAGCCCGGCTCCGGCGACGGCGTCGGCGTCGGCCGCAGGGGACGGCTCGGACTGCGGGTGCCGCTGGCGCTGACCGCCGTCCTGCTGTTGCTGTGGTGCGTGCCGGTCGGGCTGCTGCTGAACCGCACGGACGCCTCCGTGAGCGTGCCGAGCAGCATGGTCAGCGACCAGCGCGACCGCACCGACCTTGTCGCCGACCGGGTCCGCAGGGCCCTCAACGAGGCCCAGGCCGACCTCGTCTCCATCACCCGGCTGATCGACGTGGACGACCCCGACGCCACCACGGGTGTGCTCGACGACGCCCTGCGCAAGCACACGCGCTACGGCTCCCTGTACGTCGTCGACAAGGGCGGCGACGTCGTCGCCCGCGCCGGGGAGGAGCCGAGCGCCGAGTGGGCTGAGGACGAGGGAGCCAAGGACGCCTCGCTCATCCGGGTGGCGGGCGAGGGCGGCAAGAAGCCGGTGATCCAGGCCGCGGCCGCCGTACCGGACGAGAAGGGCCTGACCCTGGTCGGCGAGATCCGGGTCGAGTTCCTGAACTCGCTGCTGGCCCGGCCCGGTCTCGGCGAGGTCCGCGTGGTCGACGCCAAGACCAGGACCATCGCCGCCAGCGACGGCTTCCTCGCCTTCGAGGACCTGCCGCGCCAGTCGCTCACCGACCTCGTGCGGGCCGGCGGCGTCAAGGTCGGCGCGGGCCCCGTGGAGAACGGGCTGCTGATCCGCGAGGGTCGCTCCGTCACCGTCGCCGCCGCCGCGCCCTTCTCCGGCGGTGGTGTCGCGGCCGACGTCGGCTGGACCGTGGTCAGCTGGCAGAACGCCAAGCACTTCGAGATCGCCCCGTACGAGCGCGAGGACCGCAGCGTGCTCGCCGGGATGCTCGGGCTCGCCCTGATCGTGGTCTGCCTGGGCTGGATCCACCTGGTCGTGGTCCGGCCGCTTCGCGCCCTCGCGAGCGGCGCCGAGAAGCTGGCCGACGGCGACCTCAAGACCGTGCTGTACCCCCGCTATCACGACGAGGTGGGGGCCGTTGTCCGCAGCCTCGAACTGGTCCGTCAGCAGTTGCAGGCCCGCAGGCAGAACCAGGCGCGCCGCAGTGCCGAGCCCCGGCTCGGCGCCGGAGGAAGGTGACCGGCCGTGCTCTACCTCTACTTCGTGCTGCTGATCGGCGGCGTGTTCCTGCTGATCGCGGGCATCATCGAGCAGCGCAGGCATTACGCCGCCCTGCACACCATCCCGTCCCGGGTGCTCGTCAACGGCATCCGCGGCAAGTCCTCCATCACCCGGCTGTGCGCGGGTGCCCTGCGCGGCGGTGACCTGGTCACCGTGGCCAAGACGACGGGCACCGCCGCGCGCTTCATCCACCCGGACGCCACCGAGGAGCCGGTCTACCGCAAGTTCGGCATCGCCAACGTGGTGGAGCAGATCGGCATCGTCCGCCGGGCCGCCACCTACCGTCCGGACGCCCTCGTCATCGAGTGCATGGCGGTCATGCCGGCCCTGCAGGAGGTCAACCAGAGCAAGCTGATCCGCTCGACGATCGGCGTGCTGTGCAACGTCCGTGAGGACCACCTCGCCGAGATGGGCCCGACCTTGGACGACGTGGCGCGCTCGCTGTGCCGCTCCATGCCGGAGGACGGCATCTGCGTCACCGCCGAGAAGGAGCGGTTCCACATCCTCCAGGAGGAGGCGGACGCCCGTAACTGCAAGTTGATCTACGCCGATCCGGAGACGGTCACCGACGAGGAGCTGCGCGGCTTCAGCTGGTTCACCTTCAAGGAGAACGTCGCCATCGCGCTGGTCGTGGCGGACCTGCTCGGCATCGAGCGCAGCGTCGCGCTGCAGGGCATGTACGACGCTCCGCCGGACCCGGGTGTGCTGTCGGTGGAGAAGTACGTCGCTCCCGACGGCAAGCGGCTCGCCTTCGCCAACGTGTTCGCGGCGAACGACCCCGAGTCGACGCTGATGAACATCAACCAGCTGCTCGACCTCGGCGCGATCCGCCGCCCCCTGAACGTCGTGATCAACTGCCGCCCGGACCGGGTGGAGCGCAACGGGCAGATGGGCGAGATCATCCCCGACCTGGAGCCGGACAACGTCTTCGTCATCGGGCACCCCTCCAAGAGCGCCATCGACGCCATCCCCGCCGAGTGGCGCGACCGCGCGGTCGACCTGGGCGGCGAGCGTCGCGCGGCGGACGAGTTCATGCCGACGCTGCTCGGCCGGATGTCCGACGGCTCCTCCCTGGTCGCCATCGGCAACATCCACGGGCAGGGCGAGGAACTCCTGGAGTACCTGGCCGAGCTCCCGGCGGACGAGAGCGACGCGGACGAGCCCGGGCAGCCGGCCGCCGCCGCACCGCACCAGCCGCAGCGCCTGGACCCGTACGCCTCGTACCCCACGGCCTACGAGGAGCGGTACCAGGCCTCGCAGACCCAGGAGATCCCGGTGATCACCATCCCGCAGCCGTCGGGACGGTATGCCGAGGCGCCGGGCGCGTATGCCGCGGCCGCGCCGGGCGGGGAGCACAGGGCGCAGCCGTACGGCCAGGGCCAGTACCACGGGGAGAGCGGGCAGTACGGCCAGGGCCGGCCGCACGACTCAGGGCCGTCGTACGCGTCCGGTGGGCCGCAGGGCTCGGGGCAGGAGCCGTACGAGGGCGGGAACGCGGAGCTCTCGGCGTGGTTCCGCACCGCGCGTCAGCCGTCGCACGGGCCCGGTCAGGAGCAGCCCTACGGCGACGATTCCTTCGGCCGGCCACCCCGGCGGCCGACGGACGACGGAGGTGGCGACCCGTCGCGCGCATGACACCCGTCCCGCGCCCGGCGCCCGTTGCGTGCCCGGCATCCGCGGGGTGGGCGGCCCTTGTCCGCAGGCCGCCGCCCGCTCCGCCCCTGAAC
The DNA here is from genome assembly GCF_008042075.1 of Streptomyces sp. UW30. Taxonomy (GTDB): domain Bacteria; phylum Actinomycetota; class Actinomycetes; order Streptomycetales; family Streptomycetaceae; genus Streptomyces. Next base: position 552,163 of record NZ_RDBN01000021.1, read on the forward strand.
CCGCACCCCTTCGTCCGGAGACCCCGTTGACCACCGCCGCCCTGACCCCAGAGATGGCTGCCCTCGGCATCGCCATAGGCCTGTTCTTCTCGCTGCTCTGCTATCTCACGACCAACCTGTCGCCCGGCGGCATGATCACACCCGGCTGGATCGCGCTCACCCTCATCGAGGACCTGCAGCGCGCGGCCATGGTGGTGGGCGTCACCGCCCTGACCTACGGCGGCACCAAGATCATGCAGCGGCTGGTGATCCTTTACGGCAAGCGGCTGTTCGCCGCCGTGGTGCTGCTGGGCGTGCTGTTGCAGGCCACGGTGATGATCGTGCTCTCGCTCGAGTTCCCGCTGCTGTACGGCAACCAGACGCTCGGCTTCATCGTGCCGGGCCTGATCGCCTACCAGATGGTGCGCCAGCCCAAGGGGGCCACGCTGCTGGCCACCGGCACCGTCTCCCTCATGGCCTACATCGTCGTCGCCGCCGGCCTGCTGCTCGGCGTCATGCCGACCGTCTGAGAATCCAGGAGCTAACGATGGCAGGGAAGAAGAAATCGCGGCCCGTCGTCACGGGCCTGGTGCTGCTGGCGCTCGTCGGCACCTCCGGCTACCTCACGGTGGAGCTGCGCAAGCAGGACGAACAGGGCGTCACCGAGGTGCGCAACGTCGGCGTGCTGGAGGGCGGCCGCAGCACCGGCGCCACCTCCGACACCGGCAAGGAGACCTGGTCGCGGCTGGAGAACCCGGCGCGGTCCGTGCTGCGCGGGGGCGACGGCCAGATCAAGGCCGTCTTCACGGACGGCGCGCGCACCGCGACGCTGACGGGGCCGGCCCGCACCTTCCAGGAGCCGACCTCGACCGCGTCCAAGGTCAGCACCACGGACTGGGTGCGGCTGATGCCGGAGCCCTGGGCCAAGGGCGCGGAGCAGAAGAAGTGGTTCAAGGACTGGTACGCCGAGTTCAAGGACAGCAAGAAGGACGACATCTTCGCCTTCGCCTTCCAGTACGTGGCGGGCGCACCGGTGAAGAAGGACGCGGAGGGCACCGCCTACGCCGGTGACGCGAACTTCGGCCCGCTGAACACGACCGGGGCCGAGGGCGGCGACCTGCGTCTGGAGCAGTCCGACTTCTACGACTACCTCGGTGTGCCGTACCCGTTCCGGGACGGCGTCGTCGGGCAGCCGGAGAGCGTGCGGGCCCGCTCCATCGACTGCTCGGGCTTCATGCGCATGGTGCTCGGCTACCGGGCCCGCTTCCCCCTGATGTCCTCGGACACCTCCGGCGACGGCCTGCCCCGCACCGCCAACGGCATGGCCCGCTCCAAGGTGGGCGTCGACATCCTGCCGCTCGCCGGTCTCTCGGCGGGGGACCGGCCTTCCGCCATCGACCAGCTCCAGCCGGGCGACCTCGTCTTCTTCAAGCTCGACACTCGCACCGCCCAGCGACTCGACCACGTCGGCATGGTCCTCGGCCATGACACCGAAGGGCACCTGATCTTCGTGTCGAGCCGCGAGGAGGTCAACGGGCCCACCATCGGCGACGTCGGCGGTGTGTCCCGGCTCGACGGCAACGGCTACTACGCGAAGACGCTGCGCAGCGCGAAGCGCCTGTAGGCGGGCCCGTGGGGCGGCGGCCGCCTACTCGTTGGCCGCCGCCGACGCCTGTGCCTGACCCCGCCTGAGGATCTGGCGGAAGGTGAACTCCTCCAGCTCGTCGCTCACCTGGAAGGCCGCGGTGTCCTTGTCCGTCATGTCCTTGCCGCTGGTGAAGCCCGTGATGGTGAAGTAGGCGTAGCGGCCGTAGGAGTTGGACGTCGACAGGCAGACGGACGAGGTGCAGAAGTCCTTGATGCCCTTGCCGGACAGCGACCTGATGATGTCCTTCTTGGTGTTCACCTGGCCCTTGACCTTGGTGGCCTGCGCCGCGGTGTCGAAGACGGCCACGCCGACCGTCACCGCGATGCCGTCCTTCACGTACGACACGCGCATGAAGCGGGTGCAGTCGCTGTTGGTGACGATCTTCGGGAGCCCGCCCTTGGTGACCGCGGAGCAGCTCTTGGTGTCGTCCGTCGCGCCCTTCTTGTACACCGCGCCGCCCACCGTCAGCTGGGTGCCCGGGAAGAGGATCTGAACGCCGAGCGGAGCGGTGTCCTTGCTCTTGCTGGAGATGAAGTCCTTCGGGTCCAGCGGCGGCGGAGCGCTCGTCGACGCGAACGACGGGGCGGCGCCCGACTCGCTCGGCAGGTCCGCGGTCCGGGGCAGCTGCGAAGACGGTTTGTTCGAGGCGGAGTTGCCGTCGTTCGCGGACACCACGGCCACGGCGACGGCGGCACCGATGGCGACGGTGGCCAGCGCGCCGCCGCCGACGAACAGCAGCCGGCGACGCTTGTTGCGGGTCTCGGAGGCCTCGGCGAGCGCGGCCCAGTCCGGGGTCTGATCGGCGCCGCTGTTCCACGGCTGCTGGGATTGCGGTGTCCAGGGGTCCCACTGGGACTGGGGTCCCCCCTGCTGCCCATAGCTCATGGGGCGCATCTTAGACGGAGCTGGGGTGTGCCGGTCCGCCCCAAGAGGCGCACAGGCCCCTATCGTTCAGTCGACGAGCGACCACAAAAGCGACATCTCCGGGTGGTTGGTACGACGCGCCTCGTGGCATCTGTGGGTGGCGCTCGGGGCCGCGCTGGGGGCTCTCGTGGCGCGCACGGTGCGGGTGACCTCGGACGAAGGGATGGATCACGCGATCGTCGTGCGGCGGCGCGGGTGTGGCCGGCCGGTGGTTCTCCGTATGACGACCCCCACTTCCTCCGCGGGGTGTGCTGAGCGTGCTGCGCGGTGCAGCGCAGGCCTTTTCTGGATGCGGTGACGTTGTGTGGTGCGGCGGTGACGGTGGCCGTTCATTGCTGGACGGGTGTTTCGGGGGGCCGGGCGGTTACGCTGGGGGTAGACAGGCAGGGGTGTCCGTGGGCAACCCGTTTTGACCCGGCCGCGGCGCCGCAGGTATCCTGCATGTTCGTTGTGTATTGGCTTGCTCATTCTCACGGGACGGGCCCTTACACCGGTCCACCGGGCCGATGACCAGCAATCCCACGTACGCGGTATGCGTCGCCGCAGTGGCTCAGGCTGTCGTGATCGTTTCGGTGACCTGTTCAGGTCCATTCAATCGAAGCGAAGGCTACGAACCGTGCGTACGTACAGCCCCAAGCCCGGCGATGTGACGCGCCAGTGGCACGTCATCGACGCCCAGGACGTTGTCCTGGGTCGTCTCGCCACCACCGCCGCGTCCCTTCTGCGGGGCAAGCACAAGCCGATCTACGCCCCTCACGTCGACACCGGTGACTTCGTCGTCATCATCAACGCCGACAAGGTGCACCTCTCCGGCAACAAGCGCACCCAGAAGATGGCGTACCGCCACTCCGGCTACCCGGGTGGTCTGCGCTCCGTCCGTTACGACGAGCTGCTCGACAAGAACCCCGAGAAGGCCATCGAGAAGGCCGTCAAGGGCATGCTCCCCAAGAACACGCTGGGCCGTCAGATGCTCTCGAAGCTGAAGGTCTACAAGGGTGACCAGCACCCGCACGGCGCGCAGCAGCCGCAGCCGTACGAGATCACCCAGGTCGCGCAGTAAGTCCGGCCACCCCCTAAGACTGAACAGAATCTGAGGAGAATCGTGGCCGAGACCACTGCCGAGCAGCCGCTCGACGAGAACGTCGAGAACATCGACATCGACAGCTACACCACCGAGTCCGAGGTTCCGGTGGAGGGTGAGTACACCTCCGAGTCCCTCGCCTCGCGCTTCGGTGAGCCCCAGCCCGCCGCGGGCCTGGGCCGTCGTAAGAACGCCATTGCTCGTGTCCGGATCGTTCCGGGCACCGGCAAGTGGAAGATCAACGGTCGCACCCTTGAGGACTACTTCCCCAACAAGGTGCACCAGCAGGAAGTCAACGAGCCCTTCAAGGTGCTCGAGCTCGAGGGTCGCTACGACGTCATCGCCCGCATCGCGGGTGGCGGTGTCTCCGGTCAGGCCGGCGCCCTGCGCCTCGGCGTGGCCCGTGCCCTGAACGAGGCCGACGTGGACAACAACCGCGGCGCGCTCAAGAAGGCCGGCTTCCTCCGCCGCGACGACCGTGCGGTCGAGCGCAAGAAGGCCGGTCTGAAGAAGGCCCGCAAGGCCCCGCAGTACAGCAAGCGCTAAGCGCAAGCTGCCTCTGCTCGTACTCCGGTACTCCGAACGCCCCGGCGGCACGCCACAGTGCCGCCGGGGCGTTCGTCTTATCCCCGGGCTCGGGCGTATAACGGCACAAGGCGTTCAAAGGCTTGTGTGATCCGATGCCCAGGCATGGAATGCCTGGAAGCGGCAGCCCTCGGCGATGTGCGCTACAGCGTGCGCCGGCTCCGCATCCGGAACTGATGTTTCCTCAGGAGGACAAGTGGGACGACTCTTCGGCACGGACGGCGTGCGTGGTGTCGCCAACGCGGATCTGACGGCCGAGATGGCGCTCGGTCTGTCCGTGGCGGCGGCGCACGTACTGGCCGAGGCGGGCACCTTCGAGGGCCACCGGCCGACTGCGGTGGTCGGAAGAGACCCGCGCGCGTCCGGGGAGTTCCTGGAGGCCGCCGTGGTCGCGGGCCTCGCGAGTGCCGGCGTGGACGTCCTGCTCGTCGGTGTGCTGCCCACGCCGGCGGTGGCGCATCTCACCGGCTCGCTCGGCGCCGACCTCGGCGTCATGCTCTCCGCCAGCCACAACGCCATGCCCGACAACGGCATCAAGTTCTTCGCCCGCGGCGGCCACAAGCTCGCCGACGAGCTGGAGGACCGCATCGAGACCGTCTACGACGAGCATCGGCACGGTGAGCCGTGGGAGCGGCCCACGGGTGCGGCCGTCGGGCGTGTGCGGTCCTATGACCAGGGGTTCGAAGAGTACGTCGCCCACCTCCTGGGCGTGCTGCCCAACCCGCTGGACGGGCTGAAGGTCGTCCTCGACGAGGCGCACGGCGCGGCCGCGGGGGTCTCTCCCGAGGCGTTCACGCGGGCCGGGGCCGAGATCGTCACCATCGGGGCCGAGCCGGACGGGCTCAACATCAACGACGGCTGCGGTTCCACGCATCTGGACAAGCTGAAGGCCGCGGTGGCGGAGCACGGTGCCGACCTCGGCATCGCGCACGACGGTGACGCCGACCGTTGCCTCGCCGTCGACCACACCGGTGAGGAAGTGGACGGCGACCAGATCCTCGCCGTGCTCGCGCTCGCGATGCGGGAGCGGTCCGAACTGCGGGCCGGGACCGTCGTGGCGACCGTGATGTCCAACCTCGGGTTCAAGCTCGCCATGGAGCGTGAGGGCATCGCCCTGGTGCAGACCGCGGTCGGCGACCGGTATGTGCTGGAGGAGATGAAGGAGCACGGGTTCGCCCTGGGCGGCGAGCAGTCCGGGCACGTCATCATCCTCGATCACGCCACCACCGGCGACGGCACGCTGACCGGGCTTCTGCTGGCGGCGCGGGTCGCGCAGACCGGCCGTACGCTCAAGGACCTCGCGGCCGTCATGGAGCGGCTGCCGCAGGTGCTGATCAATGTGCCCGACGTGGACAAGTCGCGGGTGAAGACGTCGGCGGAGCTCGCGTCGGCGGTCACGGAGGCCGAGCGGGAACTCGGGTCCACCGGGCGGGTGTTGCTCCGGTCGTCGGGCACCGAGCCGTTGGTGCGCGTGATGGTCGAGGCCGCGGACATCGATCAGGCCCGGTCGGTGGCGGGGCGGCTGGCCGATGCCGTGAAGTCGGCTCTGGGCTAGTTCCAGGGACGCCGTCCGGGGCGGATCGGCTCTGCTGCCCCGGCGGCGCAACAAAGAGTGCGCAACCGGTGACTGATTGTTTCACTTTCGTTGAGGGGGCTGCCCGGACGAAAGAGGAACACACAGCATGAAGATCGTGAGCAGCACCCTGAAGCGAGGGGTCGGTCCGGCCCTGGCCGCCGGTCTCGTCGTGACCGCGCTCGCCACCCCGGCGGCGGCCCAGACCCCCGGCTCCACCGCGTTCCGGGTATTCGGCACTGCCTTCCTCAATGCGCGGGCCGGAGTGGCCAACCACATGACGGCCAGTGTCGTCAGCGGTCGTCTGGTCCTCATGGACACCACGGGCGTCGCGCTGGGACCGGGGTGCACCCGGCTGTCGGCCACGAGCGCCGACTGCGGCAGCGCCGCCACCGTCGGGCGGCTCGCGATCGGACTGGGCGACGGGAACGACAGCTTCCAGGGGATGGTCACGATCCGGACCACCGTCGATGCGGGCCCGGGCGTCGACACCGTGGCGACCGGCAGCGGCGGCGACACGATCGGCGTGAACGACGGCATGCCCGGTGACACGGTGAGCTGCAACGGCGGCTCCGACGTGGTGTTCCGCGACGCCGGTGACAGCATCGCCGCGGACTGCGAGCGTCTCTTCTAGACGCCGCCCGCCTTCGCCGTACGCTCGCGCTGCCTGGTCCACAGCCATTTCTGGGCCAGCAGTGTGAGCGTGCCGGCCAGGACGATGCCGAGCAGGTTCAGCAGGAGCTGCTCCGTGGAGCCCCAGGTCTGCTTCGTGTCGCCGTAGCTGAGGGCCACGGCCGCGTTGGCGGCGGCCGGGACCGTCGTGACCGAGATGGCCACGCCGACCAGGGCGCCGGACTTGGCCGAGGTGAGGGAGAGCGTGCCCGCGATGCCCGCCAGGACCGCCACGATGAACGAGAAGGCGTCGGGGGCGTAGACGAAGGCGGTGTTGGGGCGCTCGCCGGCCAGCTGTTCCTTCGAGAACAGGTCCAGCGCGTCCATGAACCAGCTGAAGCCGACCGTCACCGCCATGGCGACGGCGAAACCGGCGACGAGCGCGATCAGCGAGCGCAGGGCGAGGCGCGGATGGCGCTGGACGATGGCCGTGCTGAGGCCGGCCAGGGGGCCGAACTCCGGGCCGACCGCCATAGCGCCCACGATCAGGACCGCGTTGTCGAGCACGACACCGCAGGCCGCGATCATCGTGGCGAGCGTGATGAAGGCGACGTAGGTGATCGACAGCGTCGACTCCTCGTGCGTCGCGTCCGCGAGGTGCTCCCACAGGACCGCGTCCGCGCCCTCGCCGGGGGCCTCCGCCTCGGCCTTGTCGGCCCGCTTGGACAGCGACAGGTCGATGTTCTCGACGGCGATGGACCCGTCTGTGTCGACGCCCAACTGCTGGAGGCTGGTGAGGAGTTCGTCGCCCGCCTCGCGCGCCACGTCACACAGGACCATGTCCCCCGCGGGGTTGCGGGCGGTGCCCGGCAGGACGGCGAGGTGGGTCGTCCCCACCGTCCCCTCGATCAGGCGGACCACCGCGTCGGTCTTGTCGGCCGGTGTGATCAGGCGCAGGTGCAGCATGGGGGCAGGTTAGCCGTCACAGCTTGCGCAGGCTCAGCCGCTGCACCTTGTGGTCGGGGCCCTTGCGGACGACCAGGGTGGCTCGGCCGCGGGTGGGGGCGATGTTCTCGACCAGGTTGGGTTTGTTGATCGTGCGCCACATCGTGCGGGCGTAGTCGAGGGCCTCCTCCTCGGACACCTGGGTGTACTTGCGGAAGTACGAGGAGGGCTTCTGGAAGGCGGTCTCGCGCAGTCGTTTGAAGCGGTTGAGGTACCAGTGCTCGATGTCCTCGGTGCGGGCGTCGACGTACACGCTGAAGTCGAAGTAGTCGGCGAGGCCGACCCGGGTGCGGCCGTCCTTGCCGGGGAGGGCGGGCTGCAGGACGTTCAGGCCCTCGACGATCAGGATGTCGGGGCGGCGGACGGTGAGGCGCTGGTCCGGGACGATGTCGTAGATCAGGTGGGAGTAGACGGGGGCCGTGACCTCGTCCTTGCCCGCCTTGATGTCGGCGACGAAGCGGGTGAGGGCGCGGCGGTCGAAGGACTCCGGGAAACCCTTCCGCGACATCAGGCCGCGAGCCTGGAGCTCCTTCGTGGGCAGCAGGAAGCCGTCGGTGGTGACCAGCTCCACGCGCGGGTGCTCGGGCCATCGGGAGAGCAGGGCCTGTAGGAGGCGGGCGACCGTGGACTTGCCCACGGCGACCGAGCCGGCGACCCCGATGACGAACGGGGTGCCGGACTGGGAGCCCTGTTCGCCGAGGAAGGTGTTCAGCGCGCCTCTGAGGCCGTCGGTGGCGCCGACATAGAGGTTGAGCAGGCGGGAGAGCGGGAGGTAGATGTCCCGCACCTCGTCGAGGTCGATGACATCGCCGAGGCCGCGCAGCTTCTCGACCTCCTCCGCGGTGAGCGGCAGCGGGGTCTTGTCCCGCAGCGCGCTCCACTCCGAGCGGGTGAGGTCGACGTAGGGAGTCGCCTCCGGCCGCTGCCGGTGGGCGCTCCGGGGTATCGAGGAGACCGGAGAGATCACAGTCCATTGTTACGGGAGTACGAACGGACGGCGGGGTGGGATCCGTCACGCAGTGGCTTTTGGGGGAAATCCGGACAAGGCGCGGAATGTCAGTGGCGTGCGTCACAGTTGTGGGAGAGGTGGGCCCGGGCCGGGGTCCACGGGTCCACGAACCCCGAGGGGTGACCCATGGCGACGTATGCGATAGAGGCGGAAGGCCTGGTCAAGCGGTTCAAGGAGACCGAAGCGCTGGCCGGGGTCGACCTGGCGGCCCGCAGGGGCTCGGTGCTCGGGCTGCTGGGGCCCAACGGCGCGGGGAAGACGACCGCGGTGCGGATCTTCGCGACGCTCCTTCGGCCCGACGGGGGCAGGGCACACGTGGCCGGTCACGACGTGGTCCGGGAGGCCGGCGTCGTCCGGGCCATGGTGGGGCTGACCGGGCAGTACGCGGCGGTGGACGAGAACCTGACCGGCACGGAGAACCTGCTGCTCATCGGGCGTCTGCTGGGGATGGCGCGCCGGGAGGCGCGGGCTCGGGCGGCCGAGCTGCTGGAGCGTTTCCAGCTGTCGGACGCGGCTGGGCGGGCCGCGAAGACGTACTCGGGCGGGATGCGCAGGCGCCTGGACCTCGCGGCCAGCCTGGTGGGCCGGCCCAGCATCCTCTTCCTCGACGAGCCGACGACCGGCCTGGACCCGCACAGTCGCGGTGAGCTGTGGGACCTGCTGCGTGGACTGGTCGCGGACGGTGCGACGGCCCTGCTGACCACGCAGTATCTGAACGAGGCCGATGTGCTCGCCGACGACATCGTGGTGATCGACAAGGGGCGGGTGATCGCCAAGGGCACGCCCGACGAGCTGAAGTCGCAGGTCGGCGGGCAGGTGCTGGAGCTGAGGCCGGTGCTGGGGCAGGACCTCGCGCGGGCGCATGTGCTGGTGGCCGGGGCGGCCGGTCCGCAGGCCCGGATCGAGGGCGAGATGATCACCGCGCCGGTGAAGGACCCCGAGCTGATGCCGGCCGTCGTGCGCACGCTGGACCGGGAGGGCATCGCGGTGGGGGAGCTGGCGCTGCGGCGCTCGTCGCTGGACGAGGTGTTCCTGGCGCTGACCGGGCACCGGGCCGAGCCGGGCGAGGCGGAGGGACACGGCGGGGCGGCCGTTCGGGACGACGAGGAGAGTGAGCTGGAGAAGGCGGTGAGCCGGTCATGACCGCCACGACCGTCACGGCGCCCCTGACCAAGTCGGGGCGCGTGCGGCCGACGGACGGGCTGCGGCAGACCTTCACGATGGCCTGGCGGAGTCTGGTCGCGGTCAAGCACAACCCGCTGGAGCTGGTCGACTACAGCATCACGCCCATCATGTTCGTGTTCCTCTTCACCTACGTGCTGGGCGGGCAGATGGCCGGGTCGCCCGAGGCGTATCTGAAGTACGCGCTGCCGGGGATCATCGTCCAGAACACGTTGTTCATGACGATGTACACGGCGATGGCCTTGAACACCGACCTCACCAAGGGCGTCTTCGACCGTCTGCGCAGCCTCCCGATCGCCCGCTCCGCCCCGCTCATCGGCCGTATCACCGCGGACCTCGCCAAGCACCTCTGGGCCCTGCTGCTGATGATCGGCCTCGGCCTGCTGCTCGGTTTCCGGATCACCGGGGGACTGGACGGGTTCCTGCTCGGGACCCTGCTGGTGATCGTGTTCGCCGCGGCGGTGTCCTGGGGCGCGGTGCTGATCGGGATGCTCGCCGGGGACGCGGAGAAGGTGCAGGCCTTCGCCTTCACGATCATCTTCCCGATCACGTTCACGAGCAGCGCGTTCGTGATGGTGGACACCATGCCGGGATGGTTGCAGGCGTGGAGCGACGTGAATCCGGTGACGCATCTTTCGGACGCGTTCCGGGGGTTGTTGCTGGGCGGGCCTGTGGCTGAGCCGGTTTTGTGGTCGTTGGTCTGGGCGGCCGGGATCGCGGTGGTGTTCTATCCGTTGGCCATGCGGGCCTATCGGGCCAAGACGTAAGGGCTGTCGGGGCGTTCGTACTGCGGTGTGGATTTCCGATTTCGGGCACGCTGTTGCCCTTTCGGGCGCTGATTTGGTCGTAGGCTGCCGCGCATGTGCGGAATCGTGGGATACGTGGGGTCGCAGTCGGCGCTTGAGGTTGTGACGGCCGGGCTGAGGCGGCTGGAGTACCGGGGGTACGACTCGGCGGGGGTTGCCGTGCTCGCGGACGGGGGGCTGGCTGCCGCGAAGAAGGCGGGCAAGCTGGTCAATCTGGAGAAGGAGTTGACGCAGCGGCCGTTGGCGACCGGGACCACGGGGATCGGGCATACACGGTGGGCCACGCACGGGGGGCCGACCGACGCGAATGCGCATCCGCATCTCGACAATGCCGGACGGGTGGCCGTCGTGCACAACGGGATCATCGAGAACTTCGCCTCTCTGCGCGCCGAGTTGGAGGAGCGGGGGCACGAGCTGGCCTCCGAGACCGACACCGAGGTCGTCGCGCATCTGCTGGCCGAGGAGTTCTCCGTCTGTGCCGATCTCGCCGAGGCCATGCGGCTGGTGTGCCGGCGGCTGGACGGTGCGTTCACGCTCGTCGCGGTGCACGCCGATGACCCGGATGTGGTCGTCGGGGCGCGACGGAACTCGCCGCTCGTGGTGGGCGTTGGGGAGGGTGAGGCCTTTCTCGCCTCGGACGTCGCCGCGTTCATCGACCACACGCGGTCGGCGATCGAGCTGGGGCAGGACCAGGTCGTGGAGCTGCGGCGGGACGGGGTGACCGTCACCGGGTTCGACGGGCGTCCGGCGCAGGTGCGGTCGTATCGCATCGACTGGGACGCCGCCGCCGCGGAAAAGGGGGGCTATGACTACTTCATGCTCAAGGAGATCGCCGAGCAGCCCAAGGCGGTCGCCGATACGTTGCTGGGGCGCATCGACGCGTCCGGTTCGCTGACGCTGGACGAGGTGCGGATCAGCGCCTCCGAGCTGCGGGAAGTCGACAAGGTCGTCATCGTCGCCTGCGGTACGGCCTTTCACGCCGGGTTGATCGCCAAGTACGCCATCGAGCACTGGACCCGGGTTCCGTGCGAGGTGGAGCTGGCCAGTGAGTTCCGGTACCGGGATCCGATCCTCGATCAGCAGACCCTCGTCATCGCCATCTCCCAGTCCGGCGAAACCATGGACACCCTCATGGCGCTACGGCACGCCCGCGAGCAGGGCGCCAGGGTGCTGGCGATCTGCAACACCAACGGGTCGACGATTCCGCGTGAGTCGGATGCGGTGCTGTACACGCATGCCGGGCCCGAGGTCGCCGTTGCCTCGACGAAGGCCTTTCTGACGCAGTTGGTGGCCTGTTATCTCGTCGCGCTGTATCTGGGGCAGGTGCGGGGCACCAAGTGGGGTGACGAGATCGGGGCCGTCATCCGGGATCTGTCGCACATCTCCGGTGAGGTGGAGCGGGTGCTGGAGACCATGGAGCCGGTGCGGGAGCTGGCGCGGTCGCTGGCCGCGAAGAAGACGGTGCTGTTCCTCGGGCGGCATGTGGGATATCCGGTGGCGCTGGAGGGGGCGCTGAAGCTGAAGGAGCTCGCCTATATGCATGCCGAGGGGTTTGCGGCGGGGGAGTTGAAGCATGGGCCGATCGCTCTGATCGAGGACGATCTGCCGGTGGTTGTCGTGGTGCCTTCGCCTCGGGGACGGTCGGTTCTGCACGACAAGATCGTGTCCAACATCCAGGAGATTCGGGCCCGGGGTGCGCGGACGATCGTCATCGCGGAGGAGCGGGACGAGGCGGTGGTGCCGTACGCGGATCACCTGATCCGGATTCCGGCCACACCGACGTTGCTTCAGCCGATGGTGGCGACGGTGCCGTTGCAGGTCTTCGCATGCGAGCTGGCCACCGCCCGGGGCAACGAGGTGGATCAGCCTCGGAACCTCGCGAAGTCCGTGACGGTGGAGTGAGCGGACTCAGCGCCTCGGCCCGTCGTCCGGTCCGTCCCTCCTCCACGCCGCCGCCTGCGGCATGAACCTGTTCTCCGCCGCGTGCGCCACCATGCGCGCGTTTCTCGCCTCGGCCTCCGGGCCGTCCGGCAGGTGGAAGTCCCTGCCCGCCTGGGTCGAGCCGGCCTGCGTGCTCGTGGCGGTCGGGAGCCGGCGGCCGACGTAGCGGTCGAGGGCGCAGGGGACTTCGGCCGACGTCGTGCCCGTGACGGCGTCTCCCAGGGCCGCCGCGTCCAGGATCGCCTGGGCCGCGCCCTGGGCCTGGAACGGGGTCATCGCATGGGCGCTGTCGCCGAGGAGGGTCACCCGGCCCACGTTCCAACGGGCCAGCGGGGCCCGGGTGTAGATGCCGTAGCGGAGCACCTGGCCTGCGCGTTCGAGGACGCTCAGGACCCGGGAGTCCCAGCCCGCGAACTCGCGCAGCTGCTCTCCGGGTTCCGCCCGAGCGGTCCAGGACTCCTGTGCCGCCGCCTTCGTGGCGAACACGCCCACGATGTTGAGCAGTTCGCCGCGGCGTACCCAGTAGTGGACGAAGTGGCGGTCCGGGCCGAGCCAGACGCCGAGCGGGGGGAGACCCAGGTCGGCCACCTCGGCGGACGGGAGCAGGGCCCGGTACGCGGCGGTTCCCGAGAAGACCGCCTCGTCCTTGCCGAAGAGCCACTGGCGGGCGGCGGAGCGGATGCCGTCCGCGGCCACCACCAGGTCCGCGCGCAGGCGTTCATCGGTCGCCGTCGTGACGTGCGCGCAGTCGTCGTCCTGGGTGATGTCGACGACCGTCGTGTCCAGGCGCACGGACTCGGGCGGTACCGCGGCGGCCAGGGCCTGGTGCAGATCGGCGCGGTGGAGCAGCAGGTACGGTCCCCCGAACTCCTCCTCGGCCTCGCGGCCCGTCGTGTAGCGGCAGATCTCCGACCCGTCGGACCAGGTGCGGAAGCTGACGTGGGAGGGGTGGGAGGCCTGCGCGGCGACCGCGTCGAGCACGTCCAGCCGGCGCAGCACCCGCGTGGCGTTCGGCGCGAGCTGGATGCCGGCGCCGACCTCGGCGAAGCGGGGTGTCTGCTCGACGAGCACGACCTCCCAACCCGCCCGGCGCAGACTCAGCGTCGCGGCCAGTCCACCGATACCCGCCCCCACGACGACCGCCCTCATACGACGGCCCGGCCGGGTGCCCGGCACACAATCACCGGCCGCCGGCGCCCCGACGCACCGGCCTCAGCCCTGTAGGTCTCGCCGGGCATCCGGTCCGGATTCGCCGGTCCCCGGCGTCCTAACGCGCTCGCCTCGATCTCGTACGTCCCGCCGGCATCCGGCAGAGAACCGCCGGTCCCTGGCGTCCTGACGCGCTGGTCTCAGCCCTGTAGGTCTCGCCGGGCAATCGGTGCAGATTCGCCGGTCCCCGGCGTCCCGATGCGCCGGCCTCAATCCCGTACGTCCGGCCGGGCATCCGGCAGAGATTCGCCGGTCCCTGGCGTCCCGATGCGCCGGCCTCAATCCCGTACGTCCGGCCGGGCATCCGGCAGAGATTCGCCGGTCCCTGGCGTCCTGACGCGCTGGTCTCAGCCCTGTAGGTCCCACCGGGCATCCGGTGCAGATTCGCCGGTCCCTGGCGTCCCGATGCGCTGGCGTCGATCCCGTACGTCTCACCGGGCATCCGGCAGAGAAGCGCCGGTCCCCGGCGTCCCGACGCGCCGGCCTCAATCCCGTACGTCAGTTTCGCCGGTCCCCGGCGTTCCGACGCGCTCGGCTCAACCCCGTACGTCCCGCCAGGAACCCGGCGTGGAAACGTCCCTCCCCGGTGTGCTGACGCGTTCCCCTCAACCTCGTACATCCCGCCAGGCATCCGGAATCCCCTCAGCCACGTCGTGCGCCCCCAACGGCGCCCCGTCCGACGTGAATCTCGCCGACAGGCCGTGGAGGTACGCCGCCACGCTCGCAGCATCGAATGCCGGGAGCCCCGTCGCCAGCAGTGATCCCGCCAATCCCGACAGCACATCGCCGCTGCCGGCCGTCGCCAGCCATGACGTTCCCGTCGGGTTCACCCGGACGGCTCCGGTGCCGCCCGCGTCCGCCACCAGCGTCGTCGAACCCTTCAACAGCACGGTCGCCGCATACCGCGCCGCCAACTCCCGTACCGAAGCCAGCCGGGCCCCCTCGACCTCCTCCCGGGAGACACCGAGCAGCGCCGCCGCCTCCCCGGCGTGCGGGGTCATCAGGGTCGGTGCCGAACGGCCCCGTACCGCCTCCGCGTCCGCCAGCCGCAGCCCGTCCGCGTCGAGCAGCACCGGTACGTCCGTCGCCAGCACCTCCGCCACGGTCGCCGCGTCGTCCCCGGCGCCCGGGCCGACGACCCAGGCCTGCACACGCCCCGCCTTCTTCGGTCCCCGGTCCGACACCAGCGTCTCGGGGAACCGGGAGATCACCGCGTCCCCGGCCGGGCCGACGTACCGTACGGCCCCCGCCCCGCCCCGCAGCGCGCCCGCCACGGCCAGTACGGCCGCGCCCGGGTAGCGCGGCGAGCCGGCCGCGATGCCGACGACGCCTCGCCGGTACTTGTCCGACTCCGCCGCGGGGAGCGGCAACAGCCTTGCCACGTCCGCGTGTTGGAGTGCCTCCAGCTCCACCGCGTCCGCCGGCAGCGCCAGTCCGATGTCCACCAACCGCACCACACCGGCGTACTCCCGCGCCGGATCGATCAGCAGGCCCGGCTTGTGCGTGCCGAAGGTGACGGTGAGGTCGGCCCGCATCGCCGCGCCGCGTACCTCGCCCGTGTCGACGTCCACGCCGCTCGGCAGATCCACGGCGACGACCGCGGCCCTCGACCGCGCTGCCGCGTCCGCCAGTGGTACCGCCTCCGGTCGCAGGCCGCCCTTGCCGCCGATGCCGACGATGCCGTCCAGGATCAGGTCCGCGCGGTCGAGCAGTTCCTCGGCCGCGTCGATGCCGACCGGGCGGCCGCCTGCCCGCCGCAGCGCCGCCAGGCCCTCGGCATGCGCCCGGTCCGGCGACAGCAGCACCGCCGACACTCCCGCTCCGCGCCTCGCCAGCCGGGCGCCGGCGTACAGGGCGTCGCCGCCGTTGTCGCCGCTGCCGATCAGCAGCACGACCCGGCTGCCGTACACCCGGCCCAGCAGATCCGCGCAGGCCGCGGCGAGTCCGGCCGCCGCCCGCTGCATCAGCGTCCCGTCCGGGAGCCGTGCCATCAGCTCCCGTTCGGCCGCCCTTACCGTCTCCACGCCGTACGCAGTCCGCATGCGATCGAGTCTCGCGCACGGGGCGAGGCACGTCGCATCCATTGATGCTTTGCCGTGGCTTTCGGCTCAGGCCTCCGCCACGACCACCGCCGACGCCACCCCGGCGTCATGGCTCAGCGACACATGCCAGGACCGCACGCCGAGTTCGGCCGCGCGGGCCGCCACCGTCCCCGTCACCCGCAGGCGGGGCCGGCCGCTGTCCTCGACGTAGACCTCGGCGTCCGTCCAGAGCAGGCCCGCCGGTGCGCCCAGCGCCTTGGCGAGGGCCTCCTTGGCGGCGAAGCGGGCCGCGAGCGAGGCGACGCCCCGGCGGTCCCCGCTGGGCAGCAGCAACTCGCTCTCCAGGAACAGCCGTTCGGCCAGCCCGGGTGTGCGCTCCAGTGCCGCTTCGAACCTGTCGATCTCGGCCACGTCGATACCGACCCCGATGATGCTCATGCCGAGCACCTTATGGGTCCTCGAAAATGGGCCCTCGAAAGAGTGACCCCGCAGCGCGGCGCCTCCCGAAGGGGCGGGCCCCCACGCTTCCCTGTGCCCATGATCAGCGGACGTATCGCAGGCCGGAGCATCGCCGTGCTGCTCGCAGGGGCCGCCCTGTTGCCCATCGGCAGTGCCTCGGCCGACCCCGAGGACCCCGTGCCCCCGGCCTCCGGGTCGCAGACGGAACTCGTGCCCGGCATCCCTTTGAACGCGCTCTCGCTCTGGCAGCAGCCGATCGACACACCCGACCAGGCCATGCCCCCGAAGGTGTACACACCCAGTCCCGAGGAAGAGGCCGTCGAGCCGCGGGAAGCGGCCGTCGGGATGTACGACCTCGTGGAGGAGGTCCATCCCATGGACGCCCTCGGCGACGTGGAGTGCAGTGAGTGGGAGGGGCCCCGCCAGCGGCAGGTCGAGGGATGGCTGAAGGTGAAGGTGGACGGGGAGCAGTCGGAGGCGGACTGCCGGGCCATCCGCGCCTTCCAGAAGAAGCACCGGATCAAGCCCGCCATCGGGTACGCCGGTCCTGTGACATGGGCCACCATGCAGCTCACCTCCGCCAAGAAGAACCCCAACGCCGCCAAGAAGTGCCCGGAGCGGTCGTACCTCGTGGCCTGCGTCGATCTCGACCGGCAGCTGGCCTGGGTACAGAACGGCAAGAAGGTCGTGTACGGGCCCGTGCACGTGCGCAGCGGGCGGGAGGGATACGGCACGCGGGGCGGCATGCACCGGATCTACTGGCGGCACAAGAACCACGTGTCGACGCTGTACAACAGCCCCATGCCCTACTCCCAGTTCTTCAGCGGGGGCCAGGCCCTGCACGGCGTCTACGGCAACATCTTCAGCGCCGTCGGCTCCATGGGCTGCGTCAACCTCCGCATCGACGAGGCCCGCAAGCTGTGGGGCCTGCTGAAGAAGGGCGACCGGGTGTACGTGTGGGGGCACCGGCCCGAGGGCTAGGGCCTGTCGGCGGCCGACGGGGTCCCGGCTCGGCGGCGATGTCGGACCCCTCTGAGACACTGGGGGCGCGATGACAGAGACAACAGCCCTGCGGACCGCGCCCCTGCGAGCCCGCGCCGAGATCGATCTGGCCGCGCTGCGGGCCAACGTGCGGACTTTGCGCGCCCTCGCGCCGGGCGCGGCCCTGATGGCCGTCGTGAAGTCGGACGCGTACGGCCACGGGGCGCAGCAGTGTGCCCGCGCGGCCGTCGAGGCGGGCGCCACCTGGCTGGGTACGGCGACACCCGAGGAGGCCCTCGTGCTGCGGGCCGCCGGGCTGCGCGGCATGCGGATGATGTGCTGGCTGTGGACGCCGGGCGGGCCCTGGCAGGAAGCCATCGAGGCCGACGTCGACGTCTCGGTCAGCGGGATGTGGGCCCTGAAGGAGGTCACCGAGGCCGCCCGGCAGGTCGGCGCCCCCGCGCGGGTGCAGCTCAAGGCCGACACCGGGCTCGGGCGGGGCGGCTGCCAACCGGGTGACGACTGGGCCGAGCTGGTCCGCGAGGCCCTGAAGGCCGAGGCCGACGGGCTGCTGCGCATCACCGGGCTGTGGTCGCACTTCGCCTGCGCCGACGAGCCCGGGCATCCCTCCATCGCCGCCCAGCTCTCCCGCTTCCGGGAGATGGTGGCGTACGCCGAGGAGCGGGGCGCCCGGCCCGAGGTGCGGCACATCGCGAACTCGCCGGCCACGCTCACCCTCCCCGAGAGCCACTTCGACCTGGTGCGCACGGGCATCGCGACCTACGGCATCTCGCCCAGCCCCGAGCTGGGCAGCCCCGCCGACTTCGGGCTGCGGCCCGTGATGACGCTGTCGGCGTCCCTCGCGCTGGTCAAGCACGTGCCGGGCGGCCATGGCGTCAGCTACGGCCATCGCTACGTCACCCCGGGCGAGACCACCCTCGGCCTCGTCCCCCTGGGCTACGCCGACGGCATCCCGCGGCACGCCTCCGGCGCCGGGCCGGTGCTGGTCGCCGGTAAGTGGCGCACGGTCGCGGGGCGGATCGCGATGGACCAGTTCGTCGTCGACCTGGGCGGGGACGAGCCCGATCCGGGTGCGCAGGCCGTGCTGTTCGGGCCCGGCGACCGCGGTGAGCCCACCGCCGAGGACTGGGCCCAGGCGGCGGGCACCATCGCATACGAAATCGTCACCCGGATCGGAACGCGCGTTCCACGCGTCTATAGGAATGCGTCCACGTGATGCGGCGCTGTGATGCGGGCTATGTGATGCGTCCATCTGCATGCGGCTAAGTGAATGTGGAACGAGACGGGTAACCCCGTAGCGGGACGCACGACCGAAACATCGGCACCATCCACCACCCACGTCACAACGGCACCACCAGACCCAGCGAAGAGGAGCGGTACGTGAGCGAGAGCAGTGCGGAGGCCGTCGCGGCCGTCGCCTCCGCCACGGGGGCGGCCGCGAACTGGCGCAGGGCGACCGGCATCGCCGGTGCGGCGATAGGCGTGATCGCGGCCGGCGCGGCCGCCGGCGTCGCCATAGAGCGGATGACCGTGGGCCGCGGCATGCGACAGAAGGCCAGACTCGCCCTCGACTCGGCGGGACCCTACGGCTCGCTGCGCGGCACACCCGGCAAGGCACAGGCCGACGACGGCACCGAGCTGTACTACGAGGTCGACGACATCGACCCCGAGGCAGCCCCCGCCCTCACCCCGCGCCGCCGACGGCTCTTCGGGCGCAAGGCACCCGCCCCCGTCACCGTCGTCTTCAGCCACGGCTACTGCCTGAGCCAGGACTCCTGGCACTTCCAGCGCGCCGCGCTCAGGGGCGTGGTGCGCACCGTGCACTGGGACCAGCGCAGCCACGGCCGCTCGGGGCGCGGCGTCGCCCAGACGCAGGAGGGCAAGCACGTCGACATCGAGCAGCTCGGGCGCGACCTGAAGGCCGTCATCGACGCGGCCGCGCCGCAGGGGCCGCTCGTGCTGGTCGGGCACTCCATGGGCGGGATGACGATCATGGCGCTGGCCGACCGGTATCCGGAGCTGATCCAGGACCGCGTCGTCGCCACCGCATTCGTCGGTACGTCGTCCGGGAAGCTCGGCGAGGTCAACTTCGGGCTGCCCGTCGCGGGAGTGAACGCGGTGCGTCGGGTGCTGCCGGGCGTGCTCAAGGCGCTGGGCCAGCGGGCCGAGCTGGTGGAGCGGGGACGGCGGGCCACCGCCGACCTGTTCGCCGGGATCATCAAGCGGTACTCGTTCTCGTCCCGGGACGTCGACCCGGCCGTCGCCCGGTTCGCCGAGCGGATGATCGAGGGCACGCCGATCGACGTGGTCGCGGAGTTCTACCCGGCCTTCGCCGACCACGACAAGACCGAGTCGCTCGCCCTCTTCACGGACATGCCGGTGCTCGTCCTGGCCGGCGTGGGCGATCTCGTCACGCCCAGTGAGCACAGCGAGGCCATCGCCGACCATCTGCCGGAGGCCGAGCTGGTGCTCGTGCCGGACGCCGGGCACCTGGTGATGCTGGAGCACCCGGAAGTGGTCACCGACCGTCTGGCCGACCTGCTCACCCGGGCGGGTGCCGTGCCGGCAGGGGCTACGGTTAGTGGCTATGGAAGCACCAGCAGCACCGCACAACGCGGGTGACCTAGAGCTGACCGTGACCGCTCCCGACCAGATGCGGGAGCTGGGCCGCCGCCTCGCCAAGC
This sequence comes from Streptomyces sp. UW30, assembly GCF_008042075.1. GTDB lineage: Bacteria > Actinomycetota > Actinomycetes > Streptomycetales > Streptomycetaceae > Streptomyces. Next base: position 571,904 of record NZ_RDBN01000021.1, read on the forward strand.
TGCTGCGCGCCGGCGACCTCGTGATGCTCAGCGGGGAGCTCGGCGCGGGCAAGACGACGCTGACACGCGGGCTCGGCGAGGGGCTCGGGGTCAGGGGAGCCGTCACGTCCCCGACCTTCGTGATCGCCCGCGTCCACCCGTCCCTCGGCGACGGGCCGCCGCTCGTCCACGTCGACGCCTACCGGCTGTCCGGCGGCCTGGACGAGATGGAGGACCTCGACCTCGACGTCTCGCTGCCCGAGTCGGTGATCGTCGTGGAGTGGGGCGAGGGCAAGGTCGAGGAGCTGACCGAGGAGCGGCTCCAGGTCGTCATCCACCGTGCCGTCGGTGACACGACGGACGAGGTGCGGCATGTGACGGTGACCGGGCTCGGGGAGCGCTGGGCGTCGACGGATCTGAGCGTGCTGTCCGCCTGACCGCCTGAGCGGTCGCGGGTCGGCGGTGGGTCCGCTGAGGCTCATGAACATTCCGACAAGACGTCGGCAAGATATTGCGTTCGCGGTCTTGTGCGTGGTCACATGGTATCCAGTCCGTAGTTAGGTGTACCTAACTACGTCCGCCCCCGGCCTCAGGAGGCGTCCATGCCGGCTTCGGAGAACAAGGTCCAGCCGCGGCCCCAGGTGATGGCAGGCGTCTCCATGCGTGATCTTCTGGCGGCCGGCGCCGCCGCGAACGTGATCTCCACCCCGCCGCGGGTCCCCGACCCGGAGACGACCCGGGCAGCCGCGGCCGGTCACGGGCATCGCGAAGCCGCGTAAGAAGCTGTCCAGCAGCCGTCCAGCAGCCGCCTAAGGGATCACGACGACCGGTCGGCCGATCGTCGCGAAGTCCCACATCGCGTCGCCTTCCGCCCTCGACTCGCGGATACCGCCCGTCTTCAGGGCCGGGTCGGGTGGTGCCGAAGCGGCCCGGACGACCGTGCTGAAGCCGATGGTGACGCTGTCCACGGTGGCGAAGCGGACCACGTGCTCGATGGCTGAGCCGTCGGTGCCGGTGGTCGCGTTGGAGCGGGAGGTGACCGTGTACACGCCCGGGAGAGGGTCGACCGATCCGGGGGTGACGCGGAACGTGCGCTTGACCTTGCTGCTCTCGCCGACCAGCCACACCCGGTCGTCGTCCACCGAGTACACGACCCGCTGCCCGGTGCCGGATCCGTCGGGCAGCGCGTCGGGTTCCTTGCGGTCGCGCGGCGCCTTGGACGTGCTCACCCCGGGCGCGTCACCCGTCCGAGGCTTGGCCAGGCCGGCCGGGACGGTCGCCGAGGCCTGGAAGGCGAGGAAGCCCACGGTCGCCAGGGCAGCCGCGGTGAGCCCCGCAACAAATCCGGAGCTGCTGCCTGCCACCGTCGCCCACCTCAGCGTTCGCGTCGTACCTCGTGATCCAGGCCGACCGTAGCAGCCGTCAAGCGCCCGACCGGGGCGGCGCTTCCCGGGGCGCGGGCGCCGTAGGCTGTTTGCGTGCTCTTGCTCGCTCTGGATACCGCCACCCCCGCCGTCACCGTCGCGCTGCACGACGGCACGGACGTCATCGCCTCGTCGAGCCAGGTGGACGCGCGCCGGCACGGCGAGCTGCTGCTGCCGGCCGTCGACCGGGTCCTCGCCGAGGCCGGCGAAAGACTCGACGCCGTCACCGGCATCGTCGTAGGCATCGGACCCGGCCCGTACACCGGGCTGCGCGTCGGCCTGATGACCGCCGACACCTTCGGGCTCGCCCTCGGCGTCCCCGTGCACGGCCTGTGCACGTTGGACGGCCTCGCCTACGCCGCCGACATCGACAAGGGCCCGTTCGTCGTCGCGACCGACGCCCGGCGCAAGGAGGTCTACTGGGCGCGGTACGCCGACTCGCGTACGCGCCTGACCGACCCGGCCGTCGACCGGCCCGCCGACATCGCCGACCAGGTCGCCGGGCTGCCGGCCGTAGGCGCGGGCGCGCTGCTGTACCCCGACACCTTCCCCAGCGCCCACGAGCCCGAGCACGTGTCGGCGGCGGCGCTCGCGGCGCTGGCCGCCGAGAAGCTGGCCGCGGGCGAGGAACTCCCCGCGCCGCGGCCGCTGTATCTGCGCCGGCCCGACGCCCAGGTCCCCAAGAACTACAAGGTGGTCACCCCCAAGTGACCGAACCCGTGACTCCTTCCGCCGCTCCCGGCGGTCCCCCGCTGCGCGAGATGCGCTGGTGGGACATCGACTCCGTGCTGGAGCTGGAGAAGGCCCTCTTCCCCGAGGACGCCTGGTCCCGGGGCATGTTCTGGTCCGAGCTGGCCCATGCGCGCGGACCCGAGGCCACGCGGCGCTATGTCGTCGCCGAGGGACCCGACCGGGTCGTGGGCTACGCCGGCCTCGCCTCCGCCGGGGACCTCGCCGACATCCAGACCATCGCCGTCGCCCGGGACCACTGGGGCACCGGGCTCGGCGGGCGTCTGCTCACCGAACTGCTGCGCGCCGCGTCCGACTTCGAGTGCGCCGAAGTGATGCTGGAGTGCCGTGTCGACAACGTCCGCGCGCAGAAGCTGTACGAGCGCTTCGGCTTCGAGGCCATCGGCTTTCGGCGCGGCTACTACCAGCCGGGGAACGTGGACGCCCTGGTGATGCGACTGACCGCCCCTGAAAACTCCGTACAAGGAACCGAGATCAATGGCTGACTCGCGTGACGTTCCCCTCGTCCTCGGTATCGAGACCTCCTGTGACGAGACCGGCGTCGGCATCGTCCGCGGCACCACTCTGCTCGCCGACGCCGTCGCCTCCAGTGTCGACGAGCACGCCCGCTTCGGCGGCGTGGTGCCGGAGGTCGCCTCCCGGGCGCACCTGGAGGCGATGGTCCCGACCATCGACCGTGCGCTGAAGGAGGCGGGCGTGAGCGCCCGTGACCTGGACGGCATCGCGGTGACGGCCGGTCCGGGACTGGCGGGCGCGCTGCTGGTCGGTGTGTCGGCGGCGAAGGCGTACGCCTACGCGCTGGGCAAGCCGCTCTACGGCGTCAACCACCTCGCCTCCCACATCTGCGTGGACCAGCTGGAGCACGGCGCGCTGCCGGAGCCGACGATGGCGCTGCTGGTGTCCGGCGGCCACTCGTCGCTCCTGCTGTCGACCGACATCACCTCGGACGTACGGCCGCTCGGCGCGACCATCGACGACGCGGCCGGCGAGGCCTTCGACAAGATCGCCCGGGTGCTCAACCTCGGCTTCCCCGGCGGGCCGGTCATCGACCGCTACGCCCGCGAGGGCGACCCGAACGCCATCGCCTTCCCGCGCGGCCTGACCGGCCCGCGCGATGCGGCGTACGACTTCTCCTTCTCCGGCCTCAAGACGTCGGTCGCCCGCTGGATCGAGGCCAAGCGGGCGGCGGGGGAGGAGGTGCCGGTGCGTGACGTGTCGGCCTCCTTCCAGGAGGCGGTCGTCGACGTGCTGACCCGCAAGGCCGTACGGGCCTGCAAGGACGAGGGCGTCGACCACCTGATGATCGGCGGCGGCGTGGCCGCCAACTCCCGGCTGCGGGCACTGGCGCAGCAGCGGTGCGAGGCGGCCGGCATTCAACTCCGGGTGCCACGGCCGAAGTTGTGCACGGACAACGGCGCGATGGTGGCGGCGCTGGGCGCGGAGATGGTGGCACGCAACCGGCCCACGTCCAGCTGGGACCTGTCGGCGGACTCCTCACTCCCGGTGACGGAACCTCATGTACCGGGCACCGCCCACTCGCACGACCATGTGCACGAGGTCAGCAAGGAGAACCTGTACTCGTGACGGTTGCGTTGATGTGGGAGGCGCGGGCGGCTTCGGGGCGGGGGGAGGAGCTGCTCGCGTGGGCCCGGGCCCAGGAGCCCGCCGTACGGCCGGTGCGGCGGGAGACGTTTCGGGCGGCGGGGGATCGGGTGTTGGTTGTTACCTGGTGGGACGCGCCCTACGATGCCGAGCTTCCCGAACTGCCCGAGCCGGATGCGGAGTTGGTGGCCCGGGCTGTGCATCGGTGGCGGTTCGAGTCCGTGGGGCTCGAATCCTGATCCACTGGTGGGGCCGGCGCCGACACTCCCACCTCGCACAGCACCTTCCGGTCGGACCCCACCTCCCGTATCGCACCGTTGAGCGTCACCCGCGCCGTATGCCGCACGTCCGCACTGGACGCCCCCAGCCGTAGCTCCAGCACCCCCGGCTCGACCACTCTGCGCCCCGAGCGGTCCGTGAAGGACGACAGATCGGTGTGGAAGCGGAAGGTCATCCGGCCGGCCTCCCCCGCCTCCAGCTCCACCCGCCGATACCCGATCAACCGCACATCCGGCCGCGTGACCGACGCCACCGGATCGTGCAGGTACAGCTGGACGACCTCCGTGCCGGCCCGGTCCCCCGTGTTGCGGACGGTGAGCGAGAGGTCGTACGTGCCGTCCGTCGGGATCTCCGAGGCCGTGCCCTGGAAGTCCTCCCACGCGAACGACGTGTACGACCGCCCGTGCCCGAACGCGTACAACGGCGTCGGATCCAGATTGCTGACCTCTCCCGCCAGCCCCAACGGCGGCTGGAGATACGTCCACGGCTGGCCACCCGGCTCCCGGGGCACACTCACCGGCAACCGGCCCGACGGATTCACCCGTCCGGACAGCACGCCGGCCACCGCCGGGCCGCCCTCCTCCCCCGGGAAGAAGGCCTGGACGACCGCCCCCAGCCGGCCCTCCCAGCGGCCCAGCGCATACGGACGGCCCGTCAGCAGGACCAGCACCACCGGGACGCCCGTCGCCACCAGAGCGTCCAGCAGCTCGGCCTGTACCCCGGGCAGCCGCAGGTCCGTCGCATCGCAGCCCTCGCCCGACGTCCCCCGTCCGAACAGCCCCGCCCGATCGCCCAGCACCGCCAGGCACACGTCCGCCTCCGACGCCCGGGCCACCGCCTCCTCGAAGCCGGTCGGATCCGGATCGGACACGCCGCAGCCTTCGGCGAACGTCACCTTGGCGTCCGGGAGTTCGGCGCGGAGAGACTCCAGGACCGTCGGGATCTCGATGCCCATCGGTACCTCGGGGTGGTGCGTGAGGACGTGGGAGGGGAAGGAGTAGCAGCCCAGCATCGCCAGGGCGTCCGCGGCGCGCGGGCCCACCACCGCGACCCGGGCGTCCGGGGGGAGCGGCAACACCCCGTCCGGGTTGTCCAGCAGGACCACCGACTCCTCGGCCACCCGGCGGGCCAGCGCCCGGTTCGCGGGGGAGTCCAGGTCGAGGTGTGACGCGCGCGGCTCCGGGGTCCAGTCCTCGTCCAGGAGGCCCAACTCGCACTTCTGGAGCAGGACGCGGCGAGCGGCGCGGTCCACCAGTTCCTCCGGCACCTCGCCCGCCCGCACCGCCTCCACCAGCGGCTTCCCGTAGCACTTCAGCGTGGGCAGCTCCACGTCGATCCCCGCCGCCAGCGCCACGTGTGCCGCCTGCGCCGGGGTGCCCGCCACCCGGTGCAGGGTCTGAAGGAAGCCGATGCCGAAGTAGTCGGCGACCACTGTGCCCGTGAAGTCCCATTGCTCGCGCAGGAGTTCGGTCAGCAGCGCCCGGTCCGCCGACGCGGGCACCCCGTCCGTCTCGTTGTACGCCGCCATCACCGACCGCGCCCCACCCTCGCGCAGCGCCATCTCGAAGGGTGGGAGGGTGATGTCCGCGAACTCCCGGACGCCTGCCCGTACCGGTGCCAGGTTCCGTGCGCCCGCCGACGACGCGTACCCGGCGAAGTGCTTGAGCGTCGCGATGACGCCGGCCGACTCCAGGCCCCGGACGTACGCCGTGCCGATCGTGCCGGTCAGGTACGGGTCCTCGCCGATCGTCTCCTCGACCCGGCCCCAGCGCGGATCGCGTACGACGTCCAGGACCGGCGCCAGACCCTGGTGGACACCGGCCGAGCGCAGGTCCTCGCCGATGCGCCGGGCCATCTCCTCGATGAGCGGGGGGTCGAAGGTGGCTCCCCACGCCAGCGGTACCGGGTATGCCGTGGCCCGCCAGGCCGTGAAGCCCGCCAGGCACTCCTCGTGCGCGACCGCGGGGATGCCGAAGCGGCCGGCGGCTGCGATGCGGCGCTGGGCGCGGGCCAGGGCCTGCGCGCCCAGCGCCGGGTCGACGGGGGCCGTGCCGAAGGAGCGGGTGAGCTGGCCGAGGCCCTGGGTGATCAGTTCGGCCCAGTCGTAGTCGGCGGTCATGTCGTGCTGGTGCGGGGCAACTCCCTCGGCCCGTGCCTCGCCGTCCGTGGCGGCGCCCACCCACACGCCGTACAGCTGGGCGGTCTTCTCCTGCAGGGTCATCCGGGAGAGGAGGTCGTCGACGCGAGCGGCGGCGGGCAGGGCGGGGTCGCGCCAGGGGGCGGTGGTCATGAAACTCCTGTCCGGGCGATGGCTGGAAACCCCTGTCGGGGCGGCCGCGGGATGAGCCTCTCGCGAATGTTTCGTTATTCACCTCGAATGTTCCGGGAACCTAGGCGCGGTGAGAAGGGTTCGTCAAGAGGTCGCGCAGGGATACGATCGCCGCCATGACACCCTCGGAGCCCGCCGAAAGCCGGACCACAACGCGTGAAACCCGGACGACACCACCGTCGACCGGCCGGTCCACCCAGACCGCGACGCTCGCCGAGATCGCCCGCGAGGCCGGCGTGTCCGCGCCGACTGTTTCGAAGGTCCTCAACGGACGCGCCGACGTCGCCCCGGCCACCCGCGCCCGCGTCGAGGAACTCCTGCGCGCCCACGGCTATCGCCGACGGCGGGCCGAGGCGAGCCGTTCGCCCCTGATCGACCTGGTCTTCCACGAGTTGGAGAGCGCCTGGGCGATGGAGGTCATCCGGGGCGTGGAGAACGTCGCCCGCGACGCCGGGCTGAGTGTCGTGCTGAGCGAGAGCGCGGGGCGGCTCACCCCGGGCCGCACCTGGGCCGACCAGGTCGCCGCCCGCCGCCCGCACGGCGTGATCCTCGTCCTCTCCGGCCTCGACGAGTCCCAGCGCGCCCTGCTCACCAGCCGGTCGATCCCGTTCGTGGTGATGGACCCGGCCGGCGACCCGGGCGCCGACGTGCCGTCCATCGGGGCCACCAACTGGCAGGGCGGCCTCGCCGCCACCCGGCATCTGGTCGAGCTCGGGCACCGCAGGATCGGCGCGATCACCGGGCCGTCCCGCATGATGTGCAGCCGCGCCCGCGTCGACGGCTACCGCGCCGCCCTGGAGACGGCCGGGCTCCCCGTCGACCAGGACCTCATCCGGCCCGGCGACTTCCACCACGAGACCGGTTACCGCCAGGGCCTTGAGCTGCTGCGCCGCCCGGACCGGCCGACCGCCGTCTTCGCCGGCAACGACCTCCAGGCGCTCGGACTGTACGAGGCCGCGCGCGAGTTGGGGCTGCGCATCCCGGAGGACCTCAGCGTCGTCGGCTTCGACGATCTGCCCATCGCGCGCTGGGTGGGGCCGCCGCTGACGACCGTACGGCAGCCGCTGACGGAGATGGCGGAGGCGGCGGCGAAGCTGGTCCTCGACCTCGCGCGGGAGGAGGGGACGCCGGTGGCGACGCGGGTGGAGCTGGCCACCAGCCTGGTGGTGCGCAGCAGTACGGGGGCGCCCACGGCGGATTAGCGGCGAAGGCGGGGCGCTGCGAAGCCAATCGGTCGTCCAAGCGAAACTTTCGGGCCTTCACCGTCCGCCGGGAAGTCTGAGAATTTCCGAAGAAAAGCCGGTCTGCCGTCCCTGCCCGTAATAATTCGGACGTACGTTCCTGCCTGTGACGGGACTTGGCGCGAACGGGCGGGAAACGAACGGGGACGACGGTAGAGGACGGGGCCGGCGGTCGACCGTGCTCAAGGCCGCCGGCCTTCTCCTGGCGGGCACCCTGGCCCTGGCCGCCGCGGCCGCGGGCTGGGTCTACTGGCACCTCAACGACAACATCAAGAGCGTCGACATCGACAGCGCGCTCGGCGACAACCGGCCGATGAGCGGCATGACGACTCCGGCGCCGTCGGCCTCGGCCGTGCCCACGGGATCCCTCAACATCCTTGTCCTGGGCTCGGATTCGCGCAGCGGCGAGGAGAATCAGGAGCTCGGCGGCGGCAGCAGTGCCGGCGCCCGCTCGGACACGGCGATGGTGGTCCACATCGACGCCGGACGCACCGCGGCGACGGTCGTCAGCATCCCGCGCGACACCCTGGTCACCCGGCCGTCCTGCCCGCTGCCGTCGGGCGGTTCGACCGAGGTGGCGTACAACTCCATGTTCAACAGCGCGTACGCGGTCGGCGGCCCCGTCTGCGCCGTCAAGACCGTCGAGTCGATCACGAACATCCGCATGGACCACTACATCGAGATCGACTTCTCGGGCTTCGCGAAGCTGGTGGACGCGCTGGGCGGCGTCACGGTCACGACGGACGAGGACATCGACGACGAGGACAGCCACCTGACCCTGGCGGCGGGCACGCATCACCTGGACGGCGAACAGGCGTTGGCTCTGGCCCGCACCCGGCACGGCATAGGCGACGGCAGCGACCTCGGCCGCATCGGCCTCCAGCAGAAGCTGGTGAAGGCCCTTGTGGACCAGATCTCCGCCACCTCCCTCCTCACCGACCCGGCCCGGCTCTACCGGGTCGCCGACGCGATGACGGCCGGCCTGACCACCGACACCGGCCTGGACTCCCTGACCGAGCTGACGAGCCTCGGCCGCAGCCTGAGCGGCCTGTCCTCGGACGCGGTGCGGACGGTGACGATGCCGGTCGTCCCGGCGCCGTCGGACCGCAACCGGGTGGTGGCCCGGGAGCCGGAGGCGGGGGAGCTGTGGGAGTCGCTGCGGTGAGGGGAGGCGGGGGCGGTGAGAAGGAATCCTCGAAGAAAAAAGAATCCTCGAAGAAATCCGGGGAGCGTGTCGATCGGGCGGTCCGCCGTTCGACGCAGGGGTGAGAGGCCGGGAAGGACCCGGCCCCGCACCGAGGAGCCACCATGCCCCGCTACCTGTCGCTCGTGAAGGTCGACGAGTCCACCGCCCCCGCCGAGGGCCCGAGCCCCGAGATGATGCAGCGGATGGGCGAGCTGCTGGAAGAGATCACCAAGGCCGGCGTCATGCTCGACACGGCCGGACTGACGCCGTCCGCGCAGGGCAGCCGCGTGCACTGGGAGGGCGGCAGCATCTCCGTCACCGACGGGCCCTTCACCGAGTCCAAGGAGGTCATCGGCGGTTACGCGCTCATGCAGTGCAAGGACATGGCCGAGGCCCTGGAGTGGACCAAGCGGTTCGTCAAGGTGCACGGCGAGGAGTGGACGGTGACCTGCGAGGTGCGGGAGATCGCCGAGGGCTGAGCCGGTTCCTTGGCTCCGTAGCCGTACGGGTGTCTGATGGTGGGCTGTGGAATCACAGCCCCAGCCCACCGCAGCCACCGGCCGTGCCCCCGCCGACCCGGCCGCGACCGTCGAGACCGTCTTCCGCATCGAGTCCCCGCGCGTCATCGCCGCCGTCACCCGCATAGTCCGCGACGTCGGCATCGCCGAGGAACTCGCGCAGGACGCGCTGGTCGCCGCGCTGGAGCAGTGGCCGCGCGACGGCGTGCCGGACAACCCCGGCGCCTGGCTGACGGCCGCCGCCAAGCACCGCGCCGTGGACCTGATCCGCCGCCGCGAGAACTACGCCCGCAAGCTCGCCGAGATCGGCCGCACCCTGGAGACGACGGCACCTCCCGAGGAGCCCTCCGACCCCGACGACATCGACGACGACCTGCTCCGCCTCGTCTTCACCACCTGCCACCCGGTCCTGTCGCCGGAGGCCCGCATCGCCCTCACCCTGCGCCTCCTCGGCGGCCTGACCACCCCGGAGATCGCCAGAGCCTTCCTGGTCCCGGAACCCACGGTCGCCCAGCGCATCGTCCGCGCCAAGCGCACGCTCGCCACCAAGAACGTCGGCTTCGAGGTCCCGTACGGCCCCGACCGCGAGGCCCGCCTCGGCTCGGTCCTCGACGTCATCTACCTGATCTTCAACGAGGGGTACGCCGCCACGGCCGGCGACGACTGGCTGCGCCCGGCGCTGTGCGAGGACGCGCTGCGGCTGGCCCGTGTGCTGTCGGGGCTGATGCCGAAGGAGCCGGAGGTGCACGCCCTGACGTCGCTGCTGGAGTTCCAGGCGTCGCGGGCGGCGGCCCGCACCGGCCCGTCCGGCGAGCCGATCCTCCTCAAGGACCAGAACCGCCGCCGCTGGAACCGCATGCTCGTCGCCCGCGGCATCACGGCCCTGTCCCGCGCGGACGCCACGGCCACCGGCGCTCCCGGCCCGTACGCCCTCCAGGCGGCCATCGCGGCATGCCACGCGCACGCGTACTCGTACGAGGAGACCGACTGGCGGACCATCGCCACCCTCTACGGCCTCCTGGCCGCCCGATCCCCCTCCCCGGTGGTCGAGTTGAACCGTGCGGTCGCCGTGTCGATGGCCGACGGCCCGGAGCCTGCTCTGGAGATCGTCGACGCCATCGCCGCCGAACCGGCCCTGCGGGAGTACCACTTGCTGCCGAGCGTGCGCGGCGACCTGCTGCGGCGGCTCGGCCGTACGGCTCAGGCACGGGCGGAGTTCGAGCGCGCGGCGGCGCTCACGCGCAACGAGCGGGAGCGGGAGATGCTGCTGAAGCGGGCCGCCGGCGACGAGTCGTGACTACGCCGGCCGTCCGACCAGCATCGTCGGCGCCCCCGCCACCCGGGTCAGGAACACAGTCGCCGAGTTCGGCCCCTGCGGTTTGACCTTCTTGCGCAGTTCCTCCGGCTCGACCGCGGAGCCGCGCTTCTTGACGGTGAGGACGCCCACCCCTCGATCCCGCAGCAGCGCCTTCAACTTCTTTACGTTGAAGGGAAGTTGGTCGGTGATCTCGTACGCCGTCGCATACGGCGTCGGCCGCAGTTCGTCCGCCGTGATGTACGCGATGGTCGCGTCGACCAGTCCGCCGTCCAGCTCGTCGGCGACGTCGGCGACCAGATGGGCGCGGATGACGGCGCCGTCGGGCTCGTACAAGTACCGTCCGACGGGCCGGACTTCGGGGTCGGGGAGGCCGCGGGCGAGCAGCGAGCGCGGGCCCGGCAGCAGGGTGGCGCGCACCGCCCCGGGGTCGGTGCCGAACCACAGCACCGCCTCCTTCACATCTCCGCCGTCCGAGATCCACTCGGCCTCGGCGTCGTCGGGGATCGCCTCGTGGGGGATGCCGGGCGCGATCTTCAGTGCGGCGCGCGGCGCCCTGCGTGCCGCCTCGACGGCCCAGGACAGGGGCGGCGAGTACGCCTCGGGGTCGAAGATCCTCCCGCGGCCCCCGCGCCGCGCCGGATCGACGAACACGGCGTCAAAGCCGGTGGTGTCCACCTCGGTGACGTCCGCCTCGCGCACCTCGACCAGGTCCCCGAGCCCCAGCGCCGCCATGTTCGCCCGTGCCGCCGCCGCCGTCACCGGATCCCGGTCCACCGCCAGCACCCGGATCCCGGCCCGCGCCCACGCGATGGCGTCGCCCCCGATCCCGCAGCACAGGTCGGCGACCGAGCCGATGCCCAGCTCCTTCATCCGTCCGGCCCGGTACGCCGCCACGCTCGCGCGCGTCGACTGCTCGACCCCGTTCGGCGTGAAGAACATCCGGCCCGCGTCCGCCGCCCCGAACTTCGCCACCGCCCGCTGCCGCAGCCGCGCCTGCCCGAGCGCCGCCGACACAAGCTCGGCGGGGTGCTCGCGGCGCAGCCTGGTGGCGACGGCGAGTTCGTCGGCGGGGTCGGTGTCGCGGACGGTGTCGAGGAGGGCGCGGCCCTCGGGGGTGAGGAGGGAGTCGAAGGAGGCGAGGTGGTCGTTCACCGGGTCATTGTCGGCCAGGCGGCGTACCGCCCGCGCATCGCCGGTTCGCTGTGGGCCAGTCGGTGGATGGTCCGCCGCCTGCGGCGGTGTCGGCCCGGCTTCGGGGCGGGCGCCTGCCAGGATCCGGCTCCATGCGACTAGTAGTACAAAATGACAAAAGGCTCCGAAAAGGGATCGCCGCAGGTCGTCGTCGTGGGGCCAGGGCGGCGAAGGCGGCCCGGCGTGCACGTGTCCGGGGAGTCGTCGCCGTGCTCGCCGTCGCCGCCATCGCGTCCGGCTGCGCGCAGGGCGGCGGCGTGGGCGGTGGACGTGGCAGCGGGATCGAGGCCCCGGACGCCACCGCCGGCCGGGGGCAACCGCACAAGGCGCCGCCCCCGGCCGCGACATCGACCCCGCACCCCAAGAAGTTCCGGTCCGCCCGGTCCGCGCACGCCGCCCGTGTCGCCGCCGCCAGACGCTGGCGCCTGGAACGAGTCCCGCTCACGCCCCCGGCGCCCCCGGCCAAGAAGCCGGAGATCACCACCCGTGACGGCTTCGAGGTCGACGGGCACGAGGAGCTCGGCCTCCCGCCGGTCTTCACGACCGTCCCGACCACAGAGCGGGTCGTCTTCCTCACCATCGACGACGGCGCCGAGAAGGACCCGGTTTTCCTGCGGATGATGAGCGATCTGAAGGTGCCGTACACCGCCTTCCTCAGCGACTACCTGATCGAGGACGACTACGGCTACTTCAGGAAAATGCAGCGCAGGGGCGTGGTCCTGAACAACCACACCCTCCACCACCTCTACCTGCCGTCCCTTTCCTATCGCCGTCAGCAGCACGAGATCTGCAGCATGCAGGACGTCATCGAGGAGCGCTACGGCAAGCGCCCGCTGCTCTTCCGACCGCCCTTCGGCAACTACAACCGCAACACGCTGCGCGCGGCGAAGTCCTGCGGCGTCAGGTACGTCCCCCTGTGGAACGAGGAGGTGTTCGTCGACCACTGGGAGTACCGCGAGTGGGACCGGAAGATCCGTCCGGGTGACATCGTGCTCAGTCATTTCCGGGGCCGGGAGGACTGGAAGGGCACAATGCCCGACATGATCCGCCGGTTCCTGAACAAGGTGACGGCCGAGGGATACGCGGTGGCCCGGCTGGAGGACTACCTGTGAGGTCGGTCTCCGGGGCGCGGGCCCTCGCCGCCCTGGTCCTGACGTCCGCCCTGCTCGCCGGCTGCGCCGGGTCGGCCGGTCCTGCCGACCCGCGCGGAGAACCCGGCGAGCGGGCGGCACGGTCGGCGAAGAACCCGGCGCACACGGCCCAGCCGTACCGCCGCTGGGGCCTGAGCGCCCCGCTGCCCGCGCCGCCGCCCCCGCCCGCCCGGCGGCTCCCGCACCCGGCCGGCGACGCGCTGCCCGTCGTGCACCGCGTCCGCACCCGCGACAAGGTCGTCTTCCTCACCTACGACGACGGTGCCGAGAAGGACCCCCGCTTCGTCGACATGGTCCGCGAACTGCGGCTGCCCGTCAGCATGTTCCTCACCGACAGCGTGGTCGGCCCGGGCTACGGCCACTTCGCCCGCCTGCGCTCGGTCGGCGCGTCGATCCAGAACCACACCCTCGACCACGCCGCCCTGCGCGGTCTGCCGTACGCCGGCCAGCGTGCCGAGATCTGCGGCCAGCAGAACAAGCTCCGCGCCCGCTTCGGCATCCGCCCCCGCCTCTTCCGCCCGCCCTACGGCACGTACGACACCACCACACTGCGCGCGGCGGCCGACTGCGGAGTGACGGCGGTCGTGCTGTGGCGTGCGGCGCTGGAGGGTGACGGCGAACTGACGTACGCGCACGGCCCCGAACGGCTGCGGGCCGGCGACATCGTGTCGGTCCCTTCGGGTGAGCCGGCCGGCCTGTCCCTGCGGGAGCGCACGACGAGGCTGCTGCGGGAGGTCCGGCAGCGGGGGCTGACGGTGGGCCGCCTGGAGGACTACCTGTAGGCCATACAGCCCGGGTCCCGCCGACGTGATTGGCACTCCGCTTGACCGAGTGCTAATCGCGGTCATAGTCTCAGGTCTGGCACTCCCCACTGGAGAGTGCCAACAACGCGACGGGCAGGTCCGGCACCCGCGACGACGGATCCACCTGGTCGCCACCTCAGACAGTTAACCCCGTGAGATCTCCGAAGGGGGAGGTCGGATCGTGACGACCACCAGCTCCAAGGTTGCCATCAAGCCGCTTGAGGACCGCATTGTGGTCCAGCCGCTCGACGCCGAGCAGACCACCGCCTCTGGCCTGGTCATCCCGGACACCGCCAAGGAGAAGCCCCAGGAGGGCGTCGTCCTGGCCGTGGGCCCGGGCCGCTTCGAGAACGGCGAGCGTCTCCCGCTCGACGTCAAGACCGGCGACATCGTGCTGTACAGCAAGTACGGCGGCACCGAGGTGAAGTACAACGGCGAGGAGTACCTCGTCCTCTCGGCTCGCGACGTGCTCGCGATCATCGAGAAGTAGTTCACCCGAAGCATCTGCTTTGAGCTGCGCCCCTGGCCCCCGCGACCTTATGAAGCCGGGCGTCAGGGGCGCGGTTCGTTTCACCCACGTTTTCCGAGAGGGCTGAACCGCTCCCATGGCGAAGATCCTGAAGTTCGACGAGGACGCCCGTCGCGCCCTCGAGCGCGGCGTCAACAAGCTGGCCGACACGGTCAAGGTGACGATCGGCCCCAAGGGCCGCAACGTCGTCATCGACAAGAAGTTCGGCGCGCCCACCATCACCAACGACGGTGTCACGATCGCCCGTGAGGTCGAGATCGAGGACCCGTACGAGAACCTCGGCGCCCAGCTGGTGAAGGAGGTGGCGACCAAGACCAACGACATCGCTGGTGACGGCACCACCACCGCCACCGTGCTGGCCCAGGCGCTCGTGCGCGAGGGCCTGCGCAACGTCGCCGCGGGTGCTTCCCCGGCTGCCCTGAAGAAGGGCATCGACGCCGCGGTCAAGGCCATCTCCGACGAGCTCCTCGCGACCGCGCGCCCGATCGACGAGAAGTCCGACATCGCGGCCGTCGCCGGTCTGTCCGCCCAGGACAGCCAGGTCGGCGAGCTCATCGCCGAGGCGATGGACAAGGTCGGCAAGGACGGTGTCATCACCGTCGAGGAGTCCAACACCTTCGGTCTGGAGCTGGACTTCACCGAGGGCATGGCCTTCGACAAGGGCTACCTGTCGCCGTACTTCGTGACGGACCAGGAGCGCATGGAGGCCGTCCTGGAGGACCCCTACATCCTCATCAACCAGGGCAAGATCTCCTCCATCCAGGACCTGCTGCCGCTGCTCGAGAAGGTCATCCAGTCGGGTGCCTCCAAGCCGCTGCTGATCATCGCCGAGGACGTCGACGGCGAGGCCCTGTCGACCCTGGTCGTCAACAAGATCCGCGGCACCTTCAACGCGGTCGCGGTCAAGGCCCCCGGCTTCGGTGACCGCCGCAAGGCGATGCTGCAGGACCTCGCGGTCCTCACCGGCGCCACGGTCATCTCCGAGGAGGTCGGCCTCAAGCTCGACCAGGCCGACCTGGACGTGCTGGGCAGCGCCCGCCGCGTCACCGTCACCAAGGACGACACCACGGTCGTCGACGGCGCCGGCGACTCCGCGGACGTCACGGGCCGCGTCGCCCAGATCAAGGCCGAGATCGAGAACACCGACTCCGACTGGGACCGCGAGAAGCTCCAGGAGCGCCTCGCGAAGCTGGCCGGCGGCGTGTGCGTGATCAAGGTCGGCGCCGCCACCGAGGTGGAGCTGAAGGAGAAGAAGCACCGTCTGGAGGACGCCATCTCCGCGACCCGCGCCGCGGTCGAGGAGGGCATCGTCTCCGGTGGTGGCTCCGCGCTGGTCCACGCCGCGAAGGTGCTCGAAGGCGGTCTGGGCAAGACCGGCGACGAGGCCACCGGTGTCGCCGTCGTCCGCCGCGCGGTCGTCGAGCCGCTGCGCTGGATCGCCGAGAACGCCGGCCTGGAGGGCTACGTCATCACCTCCAAGGTCGCCGAGCTCGACAAGGGCCAGGGCTTCAACGCCGCGACCGGCGAGTACGGCGACCTGGTCAAGGCCGGCGTCATCGACCCGGTCAAGGTCACCCGCTCCGCCCTGGAGAACGCCGCCTCCATCGCCTCCCTCCTCCTGACGACCGAGACCCTGGTCGTCGAGAAGAAGGAAGAGGAAGAGCCGGCTGCCGCCGGTGGCCACGGCCACGCGCACTGAGCCCAGTCGCTCGAACGCTCGTAAAAGGCCCCGGTCCCGCACTCACGTGCGGGACCGGGGCCTTCCCCTTCGCGGGCTTCACCGACCGAGTACCCCCAGCTGCTCCAGCAGCCCGGCCCGGTCGTACAGCCAGTGGCTCTCGCAGATCCTGCCGTCCCGGAACCGTTGCCAGGTCACGCCCCGCATGGTCACGTCCTGCCCGGTCGGCGGGATCCCCAGGAAGTCACCCTTGTGCCGCGCCGTCCACATCCACCGAGTGCACACCTGGTCGTCCTGTGCCATCTGGTCGTCGATCCGGAAGGTGAAGTCGAACGCGGCCCGCCACCCCGCGTACTGCTCACGTATGCCGTCGACACCCTGCACGGGCTGCGGATACGACGGATCGTGATCCACGTAGTCGTCGGTGAGGTGCTCGCCGATGTCTTCCGGCGCCATCTTCCCCATGTTCTCGAAGAAGGCCCGCGCGGCCAGGACGTTCAGCTGCTCGTCCCGGACGACGTCCAGATCGGTGAACGTCGGCGTCTCGTCGCAGAGCGCGACCATCTCCCGGAAGATCCGATCGGTCTCGGGAAGGTTGGAGTTGCGCATCGCGTCCTCGTACGACGCGAACTCCACGATCTCGATGAAGTGCCCCGAGTCGGACCGGTCCTTGCCGATGATGTCGTGGGTCGCCGTCCGTTTCCCCTCGGTCTGCTCGACCCACCTGTCCATCAGCCGGTTCATCTCGTCGAAGCGGCTGGTCCTGCAATCGATGAGCTGCACGAAGGTCATGGCGCCGTCGCCTCCCGGTGGCGCTGGGTGCGGCCGAACACCACCATTGTCCTCGCCGCAGGAGCGGTGTGCCTGTCGAGTCGCGGAACACCGCCGCCATGCCGGTCCTCGTAGCGGCCCTGCGGCATCTGCCTACTGCGGCCCGTACTTCCGCCCCGTCCTCGAACTGACCGCCCCGAGCATCCCCCGAGGCAGCAGCTTCACCGCCCCCATCATCGCCTTGTACCGAGGGTCCGGAATCGACAGCGACTTCCCCCGTGCCAGATCGTTGAGCGCCGCCGCCACCAGCTTGTCCGCGTCCAGCCACATCCACCCCGGGATGTTGTCCGTCCCCATTCCGGCCCGCTCATGGAACTCGGTCCGCACGAACCCCGGGCACAGCGCCATCAGCCGCACCCCGCTCCCGGCCAGATCCCGCGCCGCCCCCTGCGTGAACTGCACGACCCACGCCTTGGACGCGCCGTACGTCCCCCGCGGCACGAAGGCCGCGACCGACGCGACGTTGACGACGCCGCCGCGCCCCCGCTCCCGCATCGCCTCCGCAGCCGCCGACGTCAGCCGCAGTACGGCCTCGCAGTGCACCTTGAGCATCGTCAGCTCGTCGGCCATGGAGACGTCGAGGTAGCGGCCCTTGTTGCCGAAGCCGGCGTTGTTGATCAGCAGGTCGACCGGGTTCCTGCGGTCGCCGAGGCGGGCGGCGACCGCCTCGATGCCGGTGGCCTCGGCGAGGTCGGCGGTCAGCACCTCCGCCTCGATGCCGTGCCGGTCGTGCAGCTCGGTCGCCTGCTCCCGCAGCCGCTTGGTGTCCCGGGCCACCAGGACGAGGTCGTGCCCGTCAGCGGCCAGCCGCCGTGCGAACGCGGCGCCGATACCCGCGGTCGATCCCGTAATCAATGCCGTTGTCATGGCCCAAGATTAGTGACCCGGACCGGGTGCATCCGTTTACTGCACAGGCCCTCCCGATCGGTGAAGCCCGGGCGAAGACCGCGGCCGTGAGAGCCCGCCGGCACTCGCCCTGCGCGCGTTCGCCGACCGGTGTCGCGACGCCGGCCATGACAGCTCGTCAGGACCCTTGCCGCTCCACGTACTTACGCGCGGCCTCCAGCGACTCCGAGTGCAGCGCCTCGCCCGCGGCGAGCAGTCGCGGCAGCAGCGTCCGGTCCGTGGTCACCGCGCGGAACTGAAGCGCCACCGTCACGTCATGGTCCGGCCGGTGAATGATCTCCATCGTGTCGCCCGCCCGGATCTCGCCCGGCTCGATCACCCTCAGATACGCGCCCGGCGCACCCTTCGCCGTGAACCGCTTCACCCACTGCTTCTCACCCACATGGCTCTGGAAGGTCCGGCACGGAATCCGGCCGGACGTCACCTCCACCACCACCTCGGACCCGATCCGCCAGCGCTCGCCGATCAGCGCGCCGGACACGTCCAGGCCCGACGTCGTGAGGTTCTCGCCGAAGCCGCCGTTCGCCAGCGGGCGCCCCAGTTCGCGCTCCCAGTCGTCGAGGTCCTCACGCGCCACCGCGTACACGGCCTGTTCGTCGCCGCCGTGGTAGCGCAGGCTGCACACCTCGTCCCCGGCCACGCCGCTGCCCGCGACCCCCTTGGGCCCGGGCGCCGCCACCCGCACCGGCCCCTCCACCGGCTGCTTGTCGATCCCGGTCACACCCTCCGGGTGATCCGTGTACGACACGTACTGCCGGCGGCCCAGGTTCACAGACAGAAGCTTCATAACGGCACATTAAGCGACCGGCAGTCAAAGCGTCCACGCACTATTCGGCACGGTATCCAAGGTTCGCTTATGCTCATACCTGTGATCGAGGCTCGTCATCTCCGTGTGCTGCGCGCCGTCGCCGCCACCGGTTCCTTCTCCGCGGCGGGGCGTGAACTGGGCTGCACCCAGCCCGCCGTCAGCCAGCAGATGAAGGCGCTGGAGTCGTCCGTGGGCACGCCCCTGCTGGTCCGCAGCGGACGCGAGATGCGCCTGACCCAGGCGGGGGAGGCCCTCGTCCGGCACGCCGCGGGGATCCTCGCGGGCCTCACCGCGGCCGAGGAGGAGGTCGCGGCGATCGCCGGACTGCGCGCCGGGCGCGTACGCCTCGTCTCCTTCCCCAGCGGCAGCTCCACCCTCGTCCCCACCGCCCTCGCCGCCCTGCGCGCCGCGCACCCCGGCACCCGCGTCTCCCTGGAGGAGGCCGAGCCGCCGAAGTCCGTCGAGTTGCTGCGCGAGGGCGACTGCGACGTGGCCCTCGCGTTCCGCTACGAGGGCGCGCCCCAGGAAGGGGAGTGGGACGACCTCGTCGTACGTCCCCTGCTGACGGACCGTCTCGTCGGCCTCGTACCGGAACGGCACCGGCTGGCGCGCTCGGGCTCCGTCGGCATCGGCGAACTCGCGGCCGAGCCCTGGATCGCCGGGTGCCCGCGCTGCCGAGGGCAGTTGATCGAGGTGTGCGAGAGCGCCGGGTTCACGCCCCGCATCGACTTCGCCACCGACGACTACCCGGCGGTCGTCGGCCTGGTGGGCGCAGGCCTCGGAGTGGCCGTCCTGCCTCAGCTGGCCGTGGAGTCGGTACGGCCACGAGGTGCGCGCATGCTGACGCTGGAACCGGCCGTCCGCCGGGAGATCGTCGCGCTCACGCTGAGCGACCTCGCGCAGGTGCCGGCCGTGGCCGCGACGCTGGAGCAGCTGACCTGGGCCGCCGCCCGTTAGCGAAGCGAACAGAAGGAAGGGCACGCCTGCGCGTGCCCCGGTTGCAGAAACGTTCCTTCAGGTGTTCGGACCGGTCTCACCACTGGTCGTCGATGCCGACACCAGCCGGTTGCGCGCCCGCCCCATGAGCTCTTCGCGCTCGTCCTCGGTCAAGCCGCCCCAGACGCCGTACGGCTCGCGCACCGCCAGCGCGTGCGCCGCGCACTGCGCGCGTACCGGGCACCTCATGCAGACCTCTTTGGCCGAGTTCTCTCGAGCGCTCCGAGCCGCACCGCGTTCGCCCTCCGGATGAAAGAAGAGCGAGCTGTCCACCCCGCGACATGCAGCCAGCAGCTGCCAGTCCCACAGGTCCGCGTTCGGTCCGGGAAGGCGGGAGAAATCTGCCATTGCGTGACCCCTTGTAGCCGTTCTGGGCGGATACGGTGTCTACGACCGTACATCTACGATCTAAGGAGATGAAAATATGACTCATTGCGAATCTAGCCCCAAACGCCAAGAAACGGGAAGAAAAAGGGCTGAATGGGGCATGGGTTGTGATGAAAGATTGAGGGTCCGTCGTGCATGTCTGCCCCGTGTCCGTCCCCTCACGTAGAGTGCCGAAGACGGCACATGCCCCCGTAACTCTTTCGAGTGACCGTCGTTGAGAGGGCGGAGGCGGTTGAAGGAACAAGCGCTCGGGCAAGCGTCCGAGACGGTCGACCGCACAGGTGACGATTTCGTACCAGCCTGGAGGCTCAAGGTGACGTGCATCAGCTGCGGAGGGCGGCCATGACATCCGTCCTCGTCTGCGACGACTCCCCGCTTGCCCGAGAGGCGCTCCGCCGCGCGGTCGCGACCGTGCCCGGCGTCGAGCGCGTGACGACGGCGGCCAACGGCGAGGAAGTCCTCCGCCGCTGGGGCGCCGACCGCTCGGACCTGATTCTGATGGACGTACGCATGCCCGGTCTGGGCGGCGTAGAGACCGTTCGGCGGCTGCTGTCCGCCGACCCCGGAGCGCGCATCATCATGCTCACCGTCGCCGAGGACCTGGACGGCGTGGCCCTCGCGGTCGCCGCCGGTGCGCGCGGCTATCTGCACAAGGACGCCTCGCGCGCCGAGTTGCGCGCCACGGTGACGCAGGCGCTGGCAGACCCGACCTGGCGTCTTGCCCCGCGTCGACTGCGCTCCGCCGAGATGGGTGCGGCGCCGACTCTCACCGCACGTGAGATCCAGGTGCTGGAAGGCATGAGTCACGGCCGCTCCAACGCCGAGATCGGTCGTGAGCTGTTTCTCTCGGAGGACACCGTCAAGACACATGCTCGGCGGCTGTTCAAGAAGCTCGGCGCCTCGGACCGCGCGCACGCGGTGGCGCTCGGCTTCCGGTGGGGCCTGGTTCGTTAGGCGCCCCACCGTGGGTGCCGCGTTGTGTCGTCCGGCGGCCGCGGGTTCGTCGTGGCTGGTCGCGCCCGCGCGGCGGTGCAGTCCCGCGCCCCTTCGGGGGCGCGGCTGCGGGGTCGGTCAACCGGTCCTTTCGGTGCCCGCTGCTCGTTTCGCGGCGGATGCCGCATCCTTGAGATGTGGAGTCTCTCGGGGACGAGTCGGTCGAGCGGAAGGGAAGGGCGCAGGAGATGAGTGCCGGCGCACCTGCTCATAACGCTTCGGTGCACAACATCGGACGCGATGCAACGGACACTTCGGCCGCAAGGCACCATGGACCGATGCGCGACGACGAGGCGGCCAAAGCCGCAGGGGCGATCGGTGCACTCGTCCATCGCGCCGTGGACGGGGACGAGCAGGCCACGCACGATCTGCTCGCGCATGTCCACCCCCTGGCGCTGCGCTACTGCCGCACCAGGCTGTCCCGCCTGCCGGGCGACGCCCGGCACTTCGTCGAGGACCTCGCCCAGGAGGTCTGCGTCGCCGTCCTCCTCGCGCTGCCGCGCTACAAGGACACCGGCCGCCCCTTCGAGGCGTTCGTCTTCGCCATCGCCGCGCACAAGGTCGCGGACCTCCAGCGGGCGGCGATGCGGCACCCGGGTTCCACCGCGGTGCCCTCGGACGAGATGCCCGAGCGCCCGGACGACTCCCTCGGCCCGGAGGAGCGCGCGCTGCTCAGCAGCGACGCCGAGTGGGCCAAGAAGCTGCTGGCCAACCTGCCCGAGAACCAGCGGGAGCTGTTGCTGCTGAGGATCGCGGTGGGGTTGACCGCGGAGGAGACGGGTCAGATGTTGGGAATGTCACCCGGCGCCGTCCGAGTGGCCCAGCACAGGGCGCTGAGCAGGCTGCGCGCGCTGGCCGAGCAGTAGTGCTCCGTCAGTGCTCCCTTGAGTGCGCCCCCAAATGAACAGGCTTCTCTCCGGTTCCGTACGAACATACGAAGCCCGGGGTCGGCCGTAACCGTGGAATTTGCAGCCCATGCTTCCCGTTAGCATGGACATCCGCACCGATCAAGGCCATTTGGGGAAGGTGTCATGACTGCCAACGTCGACGGAGTGCCCGGCAAATTCGCAACCCTCGGGCTGACCTACGACGACGTGCTGCTGCTGCCTGGCGCGTCCGACATGGCACCCGACGAGATCGACACCGCCTCGTACGTCTCCAAGAACGTACGGGTCAACATCCCGCTCCTGTCCGCCGCCATGGACAAGGTCACCGAGTCGCGCATGGCGATCGCGATGGCCCGCCAGGGCGGCGTCGGCGTACTGCACCGCAATCTCTCCATCGAGGACCAGGCCAACCAGGTCGACCTGGTGAAGCGCTCCGAGTCCGGCATGGTGGCCAACCCCATCACCATCCACCCGGACGCCACGCTCGCCGAGGCCGATGCCATGTGCGGCAAGTTCCGCATCAGCGGCATCCCGGTCACCGACCCCGCCGGCAAGCTGCTCGGCATCGTCACCAACCGCGACATGGCCTTCGAGAGCGACCGCGCCCGCCGGGTGCGCGAGGTCATGACGCCGATGCCGCTGGTCACCGGCAAGGTCGGCATCTCCGGGACCGACGCCATGGAGCTGCTGCGCCGCCACAAGATCGAGAAGCTGCCGCTGGTCGACGACCAGGGCGTCCTCAAGGGCCTGATCACGGTCAAGGACTTCGTCAAGGCGGAGAAGTACCCGCACGCCGCCAAGGACGCCACGGGCCGGCTGCTCGTCGGCGCCGCGGTGGGCGTCGCCGGCGACTCCTTCGAGCGCGCCCAGGCGCTCATCGAGGCAGGCGTCGACTTCATCGTCGTGGACACCGCGCACGGCCACTCCCGCCTGGTCGGCGACATGGTCGCCAAGATCAAGTCGAACTCGTCG
This sequence comes from Streptomyces sp. UW30, assembly GCF_008042075.1. Lineage (GTDB taxonomy): Bacteria > Actinomycetota > Actinomycetes > Streptomycetales > Streptomycetaceae > Streptomyces. The sequence goes on from NZ_RDBN01000021.1 coordinate 594,662, forward strand.
GGTGTCGACGTCATCGGCGGCAACATCGCCACCAGGGACGGCGCCCAGGCCCTCATCGACTCCGGCGTGGACGGCATCAAGGTCGGCGTCGGCCCCGGCTCCATCTGTACGACCCGTGTCGTCGCCGGCATCGGCGTCCCGCAGGTCACCGCGATCTACGAGGCCGCGCTGGCCGCCAAGGAGGCCGGGATCCCGGTCATCGGCGACGGTGGCCTGCAGTACTCCGGCGACATCGCCAAGGCCCTGGTCGCGGGCGCCGACACCGTGATGCTGGGCTCGCTGCTCGCGGGCTGCGAGGAGTCCCCGGGCGAGCTGCTGTTCATCAACGGCAAGCAGTTCAAGTCGTACCGCGGCATGGGCTCGCTCGGCGCCATGCAGACCCGCGGCGACCGCAAGTCGTTCTCCAAGGACCGCTACTTCCAGGAGGGCGTCGCCTCCGACGAGCAGCTGGTCCCCGAGGGCATCGAGGGTCAGGTGCCCTACCGCGGCCCGCTGTCCTCCGTCGTCCACCAGCTGGTCGGCGGTCTGCGCCAGTCGATGTTCTACGTCGGCGGCCGGACGGTCTCCGATCTGCAGGACAAGGGCCAGTTCGTGCGGATCACCTCGGCGGGCCTCAAGGAGAGCCACCCGCACGACATCCAGATGACGGTCGAGGCACCGAACTACAGCCGTAACAAGTAGTCACCAGGCATCGACAGGGGCGGCTCCGGAAGCACCGGGGCCGCCCTTGTCGTACCCGTCGGCGATACTGGAAGACGCTGAACGCATCAGGGAAAGGCCACAGACGTGACTGAGATCGAGATCGGGCGCGGCAAGCGCGGGCGCAGGGCGTACGCCTTCGACGACATCGCCGTCGTCCCCAGCCGCCGTACGCGGGACCCGAAGGAGGTCTCGATCGCCTGGCAGATCGACGCCTACCGCTTCGAGCTGCCCTTCCTGGCCGCCCCCATGGACTCGGTCGTCTCCCCGGCCACCGCGATCCGCATCGGCGAGCTCGGCGGCCTCGGCGTGCTGAACCTCGAGGGCCTGTGGACGCGCTACGAGGACCCGCAGCCGCTGCTCGACGAGATCGCCGGGCTGCCCACCGAGGCCGCCACGCGCCGCCTCCAGGAGATCTACGCCGCTCCCATCAAGGAGGAGCTGATCGGGCAGCGCATCAAGGAGGTGCGCGACTCGGGCGTGGTCACGGCCGCCGCGCTCTCCCCGCAGCGCACGGCCCAGTTCTCCAAGGCGGTCGTCGACGCGGGCGTGGACATCTTCGTCATCCGCGGCACGACGGTCTCGGCGGAGCACGTCTCGTCCTCGCACGAGCCGCTGAACCTGAAGCAGTTCATCTACGAGCTCGACGTCCCGGTGATCGTCGGCGGCTGCGCCACGTACACCGCGGCCCTGCACCTGATGCGCACCGGCGCGGCGGGCGTCCTGGTCGGCTTCGGCGGCGGCGCGGCGCACACCACGCGCAACGTGCTGGGCATCCGCGTCCCCATGGCCACGGCGGTCGCGGACGTGGCGGCGGCCCGCCGGGACTACATGGACGAGTCCGGCGGCCGGTACGTGCACGTGATCGCGGACGGCGGCGTCGGCTGGTCCGGCGACCTGCCCAAGGCGGTCGCCTGCGGCGCGGACGCCGTGATGATGGGCTCCCCGCTCGCCCGCGCCACGGACGCGCCGGGCAAGGGCCACCACTGGGGCATGGAGGCCGTGAACGAGGAGCTGCCGCGCGGCAAGAAGGTCGACCTGGGCACCGTCGGCACGATCGAGGAGGTGCTGACGGGTCCGTCGCACACTCCCGACGGCTCGATGAACTTCTTCGGTGCGCTGCGGCGGGCGATGGCCACGACCGGGTACAGCGAGCTGAAGGAGTTCCAGCGCGTCGAGGTGACGGTCGCGGACTCGCAGCACATGCGGTAGCCGTCACGCGGTTACGCCGCTCCGTATGCGGCGTCCACGTCAGGGAAGGGCCGGTCACTCCGGGTGGGGTGATCGGCCCTTTTGCGTGCCCAAGTGGGGCTTAGCGGGGGCGTGTTGTGGGGCAGGGGGCGCGTGGTTGCGTTTGGGGCGAATGTGGGCTGAACGGGCGAAGGGGGGCGGTAGTGCCGGTGATCGGCGTCCCAGTTGTCTGGGGGCGCCCCCTTCCAAGGAGATGTTCCGGACCCCGGCCCTCGGGGCCCGGCCCGAGCTCCAGACGGACCGCCTACCGGGTCAATGGGCGGCATCGTGGAAGGGGGCGCGCCCATGGGCCGTCACCGCAAGCCCACCCGCTGGGATCGCACTTGGCTTCGGCTGGTGAAGTTCCGGAGGAGGTGTGTCTTGTGGCTTAACAGCTGGTGAGCGGCCGCCCCTCCAGACAATAGGGGCGGACACCCGTAAATCAGCTAGGAGCCCGCTGCAGTGACCGCTGCGGTGGGCTCCACCTGCTCCATACGGTACCGGCGCCGATTGCCCCACGCCACCAACCCCTGAGGCTCACGCACCCCACGCGCCCCCCTTCACAACCGATGCGCCGCCCCCGTAGGCGCCGCCCCCCGCGTGTCCAGCAACAGCTGCGCCTTCACCGACAGCCCCTGAAGGTCGTACGTCCGATGCTGCTGAAGCAGGATCGTGAGGTCGGCCTCCGCGACCGCCTCGTACAGGGCGTCCGCGCGCGGTACCGGGCGGTCCAGGACGTTCCAGGAGGCGACGTAGGGGTCGTGGAAGCTGATGGAGGCGCCCAGTTCCAGCAGGCGGATCGCGACCTCATGGGCGGGGGTGGACTGCTGGTCGGCGAGGTCGGGCTTGTAGGTGACGCCGAGCAGGAGGATGCGGGCGCCGCGCGCGGATTTGCCGTGCTCGTTGAGAAGGGCGGCGGCGCGCTGGACGACGTATCGGGGCATCTGGCCGTTGACCTGCTGGGCGAGCTCGACCATACGCAGGGTGCGCCCCGCGGGGCCGGTGAGGTCCTGGGGGACGGCGTGGCCGCCGACGCCGGGGCCGGGGCGGAAGGCCTGGAAGCCGAACGGCTTGGTCTCCGCGCAGCGGATGACGTCCCACAGGTCGACGCCCAAGTCGTGGCAGAGGACGGCCATTTCGTTGACGAGGGCGATGTTGACGTGCCGGAAGTTGGTCTCGAGGACCTGCACGGTCTCCGCCTCGCGCAGTCCACGCGCGCGTACCACCTTGTCGGTGAGACGGCCGTAGAAGGCGGCCGCCGACTCGGTGCACGCGGGGGTGAGGCCGCCGATCACCTTGGGGGTGTTGGCGGGCGTGAAGTGGCGGTTGCCGGGGTCGACGCGGCTCGGGGAGTAGGCCAGGTGGAAGTCGCGGCCGGCGCGCATTCCGGAGCCCTCTTCGAGGAGGGGGCGCAGGACGTTCTCGGTGGTGCCCGGGGGGACGGGCGACTCCAGGATGACGGTGGTGTGCTGGCGCAGCTCTGCGGCCAGGGTGCGGGCGGCCGCCTCCAGCTGGCTGAGGTCGAGCCCGCCGTCCGCGCCGCGTGGGGTGGGCGGGCAGATCACGGCGGTGCGTACGCGGCCGAGCTCGGCGGGGTTGGTGGCGTGCCGGAAGCCGCCCGAGAGCATCCGACGCAGCTCGGCGGGACTGAGGGAGCCGGACTCGGGCCCGGTCCGGTAACCGAGCGTGGCGATGCCGGCGGCGACGGCGGCCTTGGCCAGGGGCAGGCCGTACGGGCCTAGTCCGATGACGGCGAGATCTGCGGGCATGGCGTGGGCCGTCCTTCCCGATAACCGAAGCAGGGCAGGTGCGCAACCCCTGTGGACAGGACGAGGGAGCGCAATGTCAGACTAGGAGTAAATATGACCGATATGCGGCATTGAATGATCGCGTTTCCGTGAGTGTTGTCCACAGGCTGGGGGCGAGTGGTGGCTGAAGTCGGGCAACCCGGTCAGAATTTTGGGCATAGGGGGTACGAAGCGGGCTTCGCCCGACGGGTGCGGCCTACGCGACCGATGAGCGGGAGGCAGCGGTGAGGACAGCGACACTGGGGCCGGCCGAGCGCGCCGAGTCACTGGCGGCAATGGCCGAGCGCGAGCTGGACCTACTGGTCGTGGGCGGTGGCGTCGTGGGCGCGGGCACAGCGCTCGACGCGGTGACCCGCGGACTGTCCACCGGACTGGTCGAGGCCCGCGACTGGGCGTCGGGCACCTCCAGCAGGTCCAGCAAGCTGATCCATGGCGGATTGCGCTATCTGGAAATGCTCGACTTCGTGCTCGTAAGGGAAGCTCTCAAGGAGCGCGGGCTGCTGTTGGAGCGGCTCGCACCGCATCTGGTGAAGCCGGTGCCGTTCCTGTATCCGCTCCAGCACAAGGGCTGGGAGCGCCTGTACGCCGGCTCGGGCGTCGCGCTCTACGACGCCATGTCGATGGCCCGTGGCCACGGGCGCGGCCTGCCCCTGCACCGCCACCTGAGCCGTCGTCACGCCCTTCGTGTCGCCCCCGCGCTGCGGAAGGACGCACTGGTCGGTGCCCTGCAGTACTACGACGCCCAGATGGACGACGCCCGCTATGTCGCCACCCTCGTGCGCACGGCGGCGGCCTACGGTGCCAAGGTCGCCAACCGCGCGCGGGTGACCTCGTTCCTGCGCGAGGGCGAGCGCGTCGTCGGGGCCCGGGTGCAGGACGTCGAGGGGGGCGGGGAGTACGAGGTCCGCGCCAAGCAGGTCGTCAACGCGACCGGCGTCTGGACCGACGACACCCAGTCGATGGTGGGCGAGCGCGGACAGTTCCACGTCCGTGCCTCCAAGGGCATCCACCTGGTCGTGCCCAAGGACCGCATCCACTCCTCGACGGGGCTGATCCTGCGCACCGAGAAGTCCGTGCTGTTCGTCATCCCCTGGGGCCGGCACTGGATCGTCGGCACCACCGACACCGACTGGGACCTCGACAAGGCCCACCCGGCGGCGTCCAGCGCGGACATCGACTACCTGCTGGAACACGTGAACTCGGTACTGGCCGTGCCGCTGACCAGGGACGACGTGGAGGGCGTGTTCGCAGGGCTGAGGCCCCTGCTCGCCGGCGAGTCCGATGCCACAAGCAAGCTCTCGCGCGAGCACACCGTGGCGCACCCCGTGCCCGGGCTCGTCGTGGTGGCCGGCGGCAAGTACACGACGTACCGGGTGATGGCCAAGGACGCGGTGGACGCGGCGGTGCACGGGCTCGAGATGCGGGTCGCCGAGTGCGTCACGGAGGACATTCCACTGCTGGGCGCGGAGGGGTACCGGGCGCTGTGGAACGCGCGGGCGCGGATCGCGGCGCGCACGGGGATTCACGTGGTCCGCGTGGAGCACCTGTTGAACCGGTACGGGTCGCTCGCGGAGGAGGTCCTCGAACTCATCGCCGCGGACTCCACACTGGGCGAGCCCCTGCAGTCCGCCGACGACTATCTGCGCGCCGAGATCGTGTACGCCGCCTCGCACGAGGCGGCACGCCACCTGGACGACGCGCTGACGCGGCGTACCCGCATCTCCATCGAGACGTTCGACCGGGGCACGCGGTGCGCGCGTGAGGCGGCCGAGCTGATGGCGCCGGTGCTGGGCTGGGACAAGGACCACATCGACCGCGAGATCGAGCACTATCAGAAGCGGGTGGAGGCCGAACGGGAGTCGCAGCGCCAGCCGGACGACCTGACGGCGGACGCGGCGCGGTTGGGGGCGCCGGACATCGTGCCGTTGTAGGTCTGTCGGGCGACGGTTTGTGTGTGGAGGGGGCCGGGGCCGGCACGTCGGTCGGACGCTGCTTGCGTGCGGTCTGCGGCGGGCATGCCGGGCCGGCGGGCATGCCGGGCTGCGGCTGCGGCTGCGGCTGCGGCTGCGGCTGCGGCTGCGCGGAGTGTGCGGTGGTCTGCCGGGTGGGGGCTGCACGGAGTGTGCGGTGGTCTGCCGGGTTGGGGCCGCACGGAGTCTGCGGTGGTCTGCCGGGTCGGGGCTGCGCGGAGTCTGCGGTGGTCTGCCGGGTCGGGGCTGCACGGAGTCTGCGGTGGTCTGCCGGGTCGGGACTACACAGAGTCTGCGGTGGTCTGCGGCGGCGCCTGCGCCGGGCTGCCGCTGCACGGTGCTGCTCTCGTCGCTGCTGTCGCCCGGCCGGCCGCCGTGGTCGCCGTGGTCGCAGACCGCGCCGACCCGGGAGAACGTCACTCGAATGGGCGATCGGAGTCGGGATCTCTGCTCGAATCTCGGCCGTTCTAACTGGTGCGAGGGCAGAACTCGGCAGCGAGCAGCCGGGATTCGAGGCGGGGTTCTGCCATCGCCGTCGTGTTCACCCGGAATGTCATGACACGACGCCCGTCGATGGTGGCCGCGGAGCGCACGTAGCTGCCGGAGATGCGCCCGCTGTGCCCCCATACGACGGTGCCGCAGCGCAGTTTCACGGGGAAGAGCCCCATGCCGTACGAGCCGTGTGCGGCACGGGTGTCGAGCATCTCGCGCAGCCAGCGCGGGGGCAGCAGACGGCCGCCGAGCAGCGCGGCGTAGAAGCGGTCGAGGTCGGCGAGCGTGGTCACCAGCTCACCGGCGGCGCCTGCGACCTGTGGGTCGAGTTCGGTGACATCGGTCCCGTCGGTGGCGTAGGCACGGCCGTGCGGGGAGGGCAGCGAGGTGCGGGATCCGGGGAAGGAGGTGCCGGTCAGAGCCAGCGGAGCGATGATGCGCCGCTCGGCCTCGGCGGCGTAGGAGCGGCCGGTGACCTGTTCGACGACCAGGCCGAGCAACACGTAGTTGGTGTTCGAGTAGGCGAAGCCGCCGCGGGCGGCAGGGGGGTGGGTGAGTGAGATGCGGACGGCCTGAAGCGGTGTCACGGGGACGGCGCCCCCGGTCGCGGCGGTGAAGTCGTACAGGCCGCTGGTGTGGGTCAGCAGGGAACGAAGGGTCAGCGCGCGCCCGTCGTTGCCCGCTCCGCGCACCAGACCCGGCAGGTGCCGCTCCACCGTGTTGGACAGGGACAGCCGTCGCTCGGCGGCCAGTTGCAGGACGACCGTCGCGATGAGGCTCTTCGTCATGCTGCCGGCGCGGAAGTGGTCGGTGCGGGAGATGCCCTGGCCGGCCAGGGTGTAACGGACGCCGGTCTCCTCGCGGGCCAGCAGGGCCGCTGCGGGGGCCTTGCCCCGGGTGACCAGCCGTGCGAGGAGGGCGTCCGTCGCCGGTGCCCGGGATGTCGACGAGACGGTGAGAGCCGGCAGGCCGGCGGGATACAGGCCGAGGAACGCCGGGGACACGAGGCCGAGGAGGGTCACAAGCACGGGGAAGGCCAGTAGTGTCCGAAGCAGTGGCATCGCCGGTCGCGCCATACGAGGTCCTCCTCACCGCGGCTCATCATGCCGGGCAGCAGAGCGCATGGTTCACGGGGCCTTGGCCGAGAAGGGACCCGGACGCCCGCGCCGCGCGGCCGGATGGTGGTGCGACGGGCACCCTGGGCGTTGGGCACTTGTCGGGTGAGAGACAATGGAGGCTCTTTCAGGGCGGGTTGTATGAGGGGACGCATGTCGGAGGCGGAGCGGGCGGGGACATCTCGTCAGGACACTCGTCAGGACGACCGTGAGCGTCTCCTCGCGGGGCGATACCGGCTGGGCGGAGTCCTCGGCCGGGGCGGCATGGGCACGGTGTGGCGTGCCGTCGACGAGACGCTGGGGCGCACCGTCGCCGTCAAGGAGCTGAGGTTCCCGTCGAACATCGACGAGGAGGAGAAGCGGCGCCTGATCACGCGCACCCTGCGTGAGGCCAAGGCGATCGCGCGGATCCGCAACAACAGCGCGGTGACGGTGTTCGACGTGGTCGAAGAGGACGACCGCCCCTGGATCGTGATGGAGCTCGTCGAGGGCAAGTCGCTCGCCGAGGTCATCCGGGAGGACGGCCTGCTGGAGCCCAAGCGGGCGGCCGAGGTGGGACTCGCGGTGCTCGACGTGCTGCGGTCCGCGCACCGCGAGGGCATCCTGCACCGCGACGTGAAGCCGTCGAACGTCCTGCTGGAGTCCGACACCGACCGGGTCGTGCTCACCGACTTCGGCATCGCCCAGGTCGAGGGCGACCCGTCCATCACCTCGACCGGCATGCTCGTCGGCGCGCCCTCCTACATCTCCCCGGAGCGCGCCCGCGGCCACAAGCCGGGCCCCGCGGCCGACCTGTGGTCGCTGGGCGGGCTGTTGTACGCCTCGGTCGAGGGTGTGCCGCCGTACGACAAGGGCTCCGCGATCGCCACGCTCACAGCGGTGATGACCGAGCCGATGGAGGAGCCGAAGAACGCGGGGCCGCTGAAGGACGTCATCTACGGCCTGCTCACGAAGGACCCCGAGAAGCGGCTCGACGACGCCGGTGCGCGGGCGCTGCTCAACGCCGTCATCCACGCGCCCGCGCCCAAGGACGACCCGGAGCCGGCCGACGCGACCAAGGTCGTGCCCCTGCCGCCGCAGCCCGACGCGCCGGAGGGCAAGGGGCGTTCGGGTGCCAGGACCGGGGGCAAGCGGGGCGAGGAGGCCGGGGAGCGGTTGCGCGGGGCGTTGCGTTCCGTGCGGAAGGCCGCCGTGAGCGCGGGGGCGGCCGGGGCTGCCACGCGTGGCAAGTCCGCCGGCGAGAAGGCCGATTCCGGTTCCGGTTCCGGCGCTGCGGCGGCCGGTGGGTCGGCCACGGTGGTGAGTGGAGCCGGGGCTTCGTCGGAGGCCGGGAGTTCGGGTCGGGGTTCCGCTTCGGCGGGCGGTGGCGTGGCTGCCGGGTCCGGAGCGAGTGCCGGTGCCGAGGCGGAGGCCAAGGCCGGTGCCGGTGAGCGGGAGGCAGCGGGCGGGAACGGGCAGAGCGGGGGCCGGAGTTCGGGGTGGCCGGTCATGCCGCCGCCGGATCTGCCGTCGCGGCCCGCGCCGAGGGCGCCGCTCACCGATGTGGTGCCCAAGCGGACGTTGGTGATCATCGCGGTGGTCGTGGCGCTCGCCGTGCTCGGCGTGGTGCTGGCGGTGGTGCTCCGCGGCGGCGGTGACTCGGACGACGCGGCGAGCGGTGGCGGGGCCAAGGCCTCCGCCGAGGCGAGCGCGAGCGCCGACACCAAGCGGGACGGGGACAAGGGGACTCGTACGGACGGTGAGAAGTCGTCCGGGACGGACGGGTCGGGTTCGGGTTCCGCAGGGGAGACCTGGGAGACGCCGGGTGCCGGGGCGAGCGCGACCGGTGGGAGTGACGCCGAGGCGGGGTCCGGCAGCGGCAGTGGGGCCGCCACGACTCACAAGGGGAGCCAGGGGTATTCGATCGGGCTGCCCAAGGGGTGGAAGTTCCAGTCCACGGGGTCGGCGGGGGACCGGTTCGCCGGGCCCGACGGGCAGAAGCTGCTCGTCGCCTGGACCTCGACGCCGCAGGACGACCCGGTGGCGGACTGGGAGAACCAGGAGCAGTACATGGGCCGCTCTCAGTACGACCGGATCCGCATAGAGAAGGTCGACTACCGCGGATGGAACGCGGCCGACTGGGAGTTCACCTATACCGAGGGCGGGACGAAGTACCGGACGATCGACCGTGGGTTCGTCTTGGACGACCGTCGCGGCTATGCGCTGATGTACACCGCGAAGGCCGCCGATTGGGACGGTGATCTCCGTAAGGACACCTGGAAGACATTGACCGGTTCGTTCCAGCCGAAGTCATGAGGTGAGCGGCTCTCGGCAAGGGTTCGCGAAGACCGGGTTTGAGCCGTGAGATACGGCAACCCCTCTTTGCGGGTTGCCTCCGGCACGTATCGTGAAAGCTTGCGGACCGTGCGCATCCAGTCGTGCGTCCGGAACGCAACGCAAGGCGAGCGGAATTGACCAACCGGGCGGCTGGGGGAGGCGCAACGTGGACGACTACGCGGGTCGGGTGCTCGCCGACCGCTACCGCCTGCCGCTGCCACCCTCCGACGAGTACGAACTCACCGAGACCCGGGCCTTCGACACCTACAGCGGGCAGGAAGTCCTCGTCCGGCAGGTGCCGTTGCCGGAGGTCGTCGAGGCGGAGGTGCTCGACGCCGAGGGGCTGCCCGACGGTTTCACCGCGCGGGACGAGCGCGGGGCGGGGCGCCGGGCGTCGGCGCGTTCGAGTACCCGCCGGCCCAGTGACCCCGCCGTGCGACGGGCGGTCGAGGCGGCGCAGGCCGCGGCGCGGATCCCCGACCATCCGCGGCTGGACCAGGTCTTCGACGTGTTCGCCGAGGGCGGCTCGTTGTGGATAGTGAGCGAGTTCGTGGCCGCGCGCCCGCTCGCCGCGCTGCTCGCCGAGCAGCCCTTGACGCCGTACCGGGCGGCCGAGGTCGCCTCCGATGTCCTCATGGCGCTGCGGGTGCTGCACGCGCATGGCTGGGTCCACCGGAACATCACCGCCCGCACGGTGCTCGTCTGCGACGACGGCCGGGTCATGCTGACCGGGCTCGCGGTCGGGGCCGCGGAGGAGGCGCTGTGCGGGTACGACCCGGTGCCGGCCGAGGACGGTGACGGGGGCGGTGGGCTGGCGACGTTCGGCGGTGGGCCGTCGACTCCGAGTGGCGGCTTCGGTGGCGGGACGACTCCGGATGGCGGTGCCGGTGGTACGGGGGGCCTCGGAGCTCCCGGACAGCTTGCGGGTGGCCCTGGGTCGGCCGGTGGCCCCGGCGACGGTGGTACGGATCCCGAGGCTGCTCGGCGCGCCGCCATAGAGGCACGAGCAGCAGGTGGGCTGCCGGTGCCCGCGGCCGACGCCGGCCATGGCACAGGGGCACCGGGAGCGGCACCGCGCGGTGCTCTGGAGACCGGCGGGGACATCAGGGCCGCGCGGGCCGGGGCGATCGCCGCGTATCGGGCGGGCGCCCGTGCCGCGGCCCGGGTGCAGGAAGGCGGGCAGAACGGACGTGTCGCGCTGCCGGGTGCCCGTCCGGCGCCCGAAGGCGGCCCCGCGTCCCACGCCAACGGCGCGGCGCCACAGCCGTACGTCGGCGACGGCGCCACGACTCCCTCGGGACAGATCGCCGACCCGTACGGCGTGCAGACCACGCCCTGGCCTGGCGCCGCACCTCGTGGCGGGGCCGCCGGCACACCGACGGAGGCGGGCCGCGAGCGTGCGGCGCTGCCCCCGGCGGGCCAAGGCGTCGAGCCCGGCCTCGGCCCATCGCCCGGCACCGCCACATCTGCATACGGCACCGCCCCCGTCCACGGCACGGCACCGGGTCGTACCCGCACAGCGCCTCCTCCGCGGCCCCGACCGCGAGCCCGGTCAGCATGACCCGGCCGTCGTCGCAGACGAGCACCGTGCGGGCGGTGATGTTCCGGTGGACCCAGCCATGCGCGTGCAGCACCCGCAGCGCCATGAGGACATCGGAGGCGACCTCGGCCGCCCGGTACGGCGTCAAGGGC
>NZ_RDBN01000021.1:606083-621096 GCF_008042075.1 Streptomyces sp. UW30
GGCTTGGGGGTGGTGTTGGTGTTGACGACGAAGTCGGCGAGGAGGCCGGTGTTGGGGGCGTAGGTGTTCTGTTGGGAGGTGATGAGGTTCTGGTGGGCGGTGCGGATGGTGTCCCAGGCGCTGTCGCCGGTGGCCTTCTTGAAGGCGCGGAAGTGGTCGACGGTCCAGTCCGAGGAGCGGGTGATCCAGTAGTGGGGTTCGCCGTGAACGCCGCCACCGCCGGCWGCGCAACCATCGCCCTGCGCTACGCCAACGGCACCACCACCAACCGCCCGGCCGACATCGCCGTCAACGGCAGCGTGGTCTCCGCCGGACGCGCCTTCAACGGCACCGGAACCTGGGACACCTGGGCAACTTCGACGCTGACCGCCCAACTCACCGCGGGCACCAACAAGGTGCGCCTCACCTCGACCACCGCGGCCGGGCTGCCCAACCTCGACTACCTCGAGACCGAGGTCACCGCGGCCGGCACCGACTACCAGGCCGAGAGCGCCACCATCTCCCAAGGCGTCGTGGCCACCAACCACACCGGCTACACCGGCACGGGCTTCGTCGACTACACCAACGTCGCAGGGTCGTACGTGGAGTTCACCGTCAGCGCCGCAACGGCGGGCAGCGCCTCGATCACCCCGCGCCATGCCAATGGGACGACCACCGACCGGCCCCTGGACATCTCCGTCAACGGCACGGTCGTCGCTTCGGCGGTCTCCTTCGCCGGCACCACCAACTGGGACACCTGGGCCACCAAGTCCGTCAACGCGAACCTGAACGCGGGCAGCAACAAGATCCGGTTGACCGCGACCACCGCGGGCGGCGGCCCCAACCTCGACAAGCTCACCGTCGGGGAGCCCGCCGACACCGAGGCACCCAGCCGCCCCGACCGGCTCAGTTGCACCGACATCGGCGAGACCGGCCTCACCCTCAACTGGGGCGCCTCCACGGACAACGTCGCCGTCACGGCATACGACCTCTACGAACACGGCAACAAGCTGGGCGAGGCCGCCGGCAGCGCCACCTCCAAAGCCCTGATCGGGCTCACCCCCAACACGACCTACAACCTGACCGTGATCGCCCGCGACGYCGCGGGCAACGCCTCCCCGGCGAGCATCGCCCTCGACTGCAAGACGCTCGTCTCCACCGACCCGCCGCCCAGCAAGCCGGGCACACCGACCGTCTCCGGGATCACCGCCACCAGCGCCCATCTCACCTGGGGCGCCGCCACGGACGACAAGGGCGTGACGGCGTACGAGATCCGCAGCGGCGGCACCGTACTGAAGACCGTCACCGGCACCCCGCCGGCCACCTCCACCACGGTCAGCGGGCTGGCCTGCCGTGCCTCCTTCAGCCTGACCGTGGTCGCCAAGGACACAGTCGGCGGCTCTTCCACGCCGTCCGACCCGGTGGCCTTCTCCACCGCCGACTGCCCATCCGACGGTGGCATCCCCGGCACCCCGACCACGCTCTCCAGCGGCTGGTCCATTCCCTGGGGCACGTACTGGATGCCCGACGGCAGCCATGCGCTGATCACCGAACGGGACAGCTTCAAGGTGTTCAAGCTGACCGGGTCCGGCACCAAGACCCAGGTCGGCAGCGTGCCGAACGTGGTGACCACCGACGGCGAGGGCGGCCTGATGGGCGTCGCCGTCGATCCCAACTGGTCGAGCAACCACTACGTCTACTTCATGCACACCGCCGGTGAAGGCAACCGCATCGCCCGCATGACGTACAACGGCACCTCGCTCAGCGACTACACGACCCTGGTGCGGGGCATCAAGAAGAACCGCTACCACAACGGCGGCCGGCTCCTCTTCGGCCCCGACGGCTACCTGTACGCCACCACCGGCGAGGCCCAGACCCCCGACCTCGCGCAGGACAAGAACTCCCTCAACGGCAAGATCCTGCGCATGACCACCGAGGGCAAACCCGCCCCCGGCAACCCCTTCGGCACCCTCATCTACAGCTACGGCCACCGCAATCCGCAGGGCCTGGCCTTCGACCGCAATGGACGGCTGTGGGAATCCGAGCTGGGCAACAGCTCGCAGGACGAGCTCAACCTGATCAAGCCGGGCGCCAACTACGGCTGGCCGATCTGTGAGGGCTCCTGCTCCACCTCGGGCATGACCAACCCGAAGAAGACCTGGTCCGTCTCGACGGCCTCGCCCAGCGGCATCTCAATCGTCCGCAACGTCATCTACATGGCGTCCCTGCGCGGCGAACGCCTGTGGCGGATCCCGATCTCCGGCGACACCGAGAACGTGGGCACGGCCACCGCCTACTACGTCGGCAGCTACGGACGCCTGCGCACCGTCACCGAGGTGCCCGGCAAGGRCGAGCTGTGGCTGTCCACGACGAACAGCGACAACAACGGAGGAGAGCCGGACGGATCCGACAAGATCTTCCGGATCACGATCTCCTAGGCATCCGCCCGTGCTCCGAGACGAGGCGGGCCGCCCGGCGCATCACGCGCCGGGCGGCCCGGCCCTCACCCTTGGTGGCTGTGCACCGGGGTCTCGTGGTTGCTACGGCGTCGTCAGTCCTGCCGGCTTCCACCAGGCGGCGGAGGCATCGCGCAGGGTGTTGGTGCCGCAGTGCACCTCGCCCATGCCGAGGTGGTACGTGTACCAGTCGTCGATGTACGACACCTTCAGGCCCGCCCGCACGTAGGCCGCTGTGACGGCTTGGGTGAAGATGTCCTTGCCGCCGATGACAGGACCCCATTGGCGAGGAGCAAGGTAACGGTCGCGGCTGAGGAGGATGCCGTTGACCGCGCCCGGGACGTATGCGCTCGTCTCGACGGTTGCCGGTGGAGCCGCGGCGGAGTCGTTTCCGTCCCCGGCCAGCCACCGCTGCTGGCCGTGCTTCTTCACCGCGTCCGGCACAGGCGTGTTCCCGCCCATGCGCGTCAGTCGCGGCAATCGGACGTCCTCCCCGCCCTCCGTACGGGCCATCGAGCCGCGGGTGTAGAGGGCCGGCACGCGCACGATCTCGTCGTCGGTCACGCCGGTCTCACGCTTGAGGATCTCCAGATTGGCCGCGATCCGCTGAGCCGCCATGGTGTTGTCGGCCACCAGGTGTCGAGACGCGAGGGCCTGGTCGATGGTGTCCGGAAGCGGAGGGGAGCCCCCGAGGCCCGGGACGGAGAACATCTTGGTGCTGCCATGGCCGGCGCGCTTGGCTTCGCGCAGCAACTGCAGCCCCGCTTCGGGGTCGGCAACGCCGATCCGCCAGCCGCGCGGGGTGTCGGCGGGCAGGAACTGCACGAACTCGTCGACGTGGCCGACTTCCAGCCAGGAGGTGTCCAGGAGCAACGGGTCCTGGAGTCCCTGGGACTTCAGCAGCGTGCGCATCGTCGCCGAGGGCCGCTTGCCGCTGTCCTTGCGCCACCCCATGATGATCCGTCCGGCCGGGAACGAACGGCTGCCCAGGGCGTACGGCGGGATGGTCTCCAGGTTCCCCATGGAGTTGAGCGACCAGTCCGCCGGTGCCGATCTGTCGAAGGCCTGTACGACGCCGATGTCCCGTCCGCGGACCTTCTCGAACAGTTCCCGGCCGGCCTTGCGGTCCGGTTGCGCAGAGCGGAGCATCACACGGATCACGTGCCGGCGCCCGTCGGTTCCGGTCATGCTGACATAGGCCGGTTCGACGAAGTCTTGCGCCCAGGAGTCCTGGTACTTGTCGAATGTCACCAGCGGCCGGGTGATGCCGGCCTTCTCCGCTTCGCGCTTCAGGTCGGTGACGAACTTGCCCTGTAGCCCGCTCCAGTCGGCGTCGGGGCCCAGTTTGGTGACCATGACCTGCTGGGTCTTCTGGAGATGGTGGTGGGTGAGGAGTGGGGCGACGCGCAGGGTGACCGAGTCGGATGTGCTCTGGCCGCCCGCGGCCACACTCAGGCGGATGACCGTCCTGCCGTCCCACTTGCCGGCGTCCCGGATGACGTCGGTGGCTTCGACCCCGAACTCCACGCCGGCGCGCAACTCCGCGGCCGACAAGCTGGTCTGCGGTGTGATCATGACCCAGTTGCCCGCACGCTTGAGGTAGACGCGGGTGTGGTCGGCTCCCGTGGTGACCTTGACGCTGCCCTTGGCTCCTGTTGGCAGGTCCCGCATCGGCATCGTGCGGACACGGGCGAGGTCGGCGGCGTCGGCCGAGCCGTTGACCCGGGTGTCGGAGGCGTCGTTGCACGCGGCCAGTTTGGCGTCGGACAGCGGTCTGCCATCGGGTCCGGTGACCGGGCAGCGTTTGGTGTCATCGTCGATGTTGGGCAGGTAGACCGCTCCGCGGCCCAAGGTCCAGGTGTCCTCACCGGTCGTGTCGGTGGCGCCGGTGACATCGACCCGTCCATCTCGGTTCACATCGGCACGGAGATCGGCCCGTGCGGCCGGCTCCGCGGCCGAGGCTGGTGAAATCGGCGCAGCCAGGGCGGTTCCGACCGCGGCGAGCGCGAGAACCACGGGCCCAGCAGGGTTCGTCCGTATACGTCGGTGTGAGCGCACAGCGCGTTCCTCCTCAGTTCGGGGGGTGCACCGTGCAAGAGATGAAAGAGGCGCCTGTGCGTTCACTGTGCTGACAGAAAGTCATGCCGGAGTGTGAGGATCACGCCCCCCGTTGGGGGGGAACAGATCAGGCTGTCCGCTTGCGCAACCCGCTCCGATGTCTCCGCGTCCAACTCCACGACAGACGACTGTCGATCACCCGGGAGAGCACGTGGCGAAGAAGGACCAGACGACGGACGCGGCGAAGGAGAAGGACCGCGAGAAGTGGATGGCGCGCTTCCAGGTACGGCTGGCCATGCAGCCGGGCGTGGACCGGACCGTCGTGCTCCAGGCGGTCAAGGAGGTCACGACGCACTGCGCCGAGACAGGAGAGCACCCGCGAAGCGCCTTCGGCGACCCGGATGCCTACGCCGTGCAGACCGCCGCGCGGCTGGTGCCATCGGACCGAGCGGCGCGCGCAGGACGCCACAACTCCGTCGTGGACGCGCTCGACTCCGTACGTGACGCGGCCGGCAAAATCGCCGGTCTGTGACCGGTTGAAGCGACCGCTCCCGCCATGAGGCGGAGTGCTCGCGGGTGGTTGCCCATACGACGTCGAGGTCACCGGCCGGGTCGAGCGGCCGGTGACCGGCTCGGCATGGATCCGGCCGAGGGCCGAACAGCACGCTGGGAAGCCGATCTGCTCAGCCCTCCAGCTGCGCACGCCCCGCCCGGTTCTGGTGGACGTTTTCGAAGCCTGTGCGAGCACATGCCTTGTCTCGTCAGGGCACCGAAACCTGACCGGCCCCGCGTCCCGGGCGACCGCGCAGTACGAGAACAGGCGCCGGGCGATGCCGCCATGACGGGGGCTGACGACACGCTGTTCCTTCGTGCCGCCCCAGCCCTACCTGGTTCGGTATGCCCGCAGAAAGGTCCGCACTCCTTCGACGACGAGTGGTCGGACGCGGATGTCCTCCGCCGCGTTCGCGGAGCCGAGCCTGTCCAGCGCGACGCCGAAGGTCAGCGCGATGAACTGGTCGGCCGCGAGTCGGGGGTCGGGGACGTCGAGGAGCCCGGCCGCGGCGAGGGCGGCGAACCGCTCGGCGAGTGCCTCGTCGGGAGTGTCGGCCATGGAGTTGTAGCCCCGATGCGGCAGGTGGCCGGATTCCGCCCGGACCAGTCGTTGCAGGGTTGCGTACTCCGCCGAGCCGAGCATGTCGGTCGCGATGCGCATCGAGAACGTGACCAGGGCGTCCTCGAGGTCGACGTCCTCGGTGACGTCGGTGAGGGTGTCGTCGAGGGTGCGCCGGATCGTGGTGATCAGTGACTGGCCGACGGAGTCGACGACTGCTTTCAGCAGCGTCTGCTTGTCGCCGAAGTAGTCGTAGACCGTCCGCTTGGACACCTCGGCCCGGGCGGCGACCGCGTCGACGCTGGACCGGTCGAAGCCGTCGGCGAGGAACAGTTCCCGGGCCGCCGAGAGGATGGCGGCCCGCTTCCGCGTGGATCCCTCGCGCAGTGTCTTCGTGGTCGGCGTCTTCGTGGTCGGCATGGGCACATCCTAACCGTCCTACACTGCACGGTGTAGTGTAATACTGGCTCGGCGGGTGCCGCACGCGTGCCACTCCGCCCGGCGGAGCCGTGCCTGCGCAAACTCGGTTGGCGATTCCTCGGGTTCACCCCACGGCACGGCCTCGGACCTGTCCACAAAGCACCGCCGGCAATGACGGAAGGACGTCCATGACCGCAACTCAGGCTCCCCCGGTCCGCATCGGTAGGGCCGCTGTCGGGGCTCTCGGCATGCTGGCAGTCGCCACAGGTGCCTTGGAGTCGGTGGTGACGCCGACGCTCCCGCTCCTGCAACGCGAGCTGGACATGAGTCCCGCCGAAGGGGCGTTACTCAGCATCATGCTGCTCATCACCGGCGCGCTCGTCACACCGGTCGCAGGCAAGTTAGGCGACCGCTACGGCGGAAAACGGGTCCTGATCCGACTGATGGCGGTGGTCTCGGCCGGCGGTCTGGTGTCCGCCCTGGCGCCGAACCTGCCCGTGCTGCTGCTCGGCCAGGTACTGCAGGGAGCGATGGTGGGCGCGCTGCCCCTGTCGTTCATCCTGGTGCGCAAACACCTCCCCGCGGGAGAGTCGAAGGTGGCCATCGGGACGGTCAGCGGGCTGTTCGTGGGCGGCGGGATGGCGGGGACACTGTCGGCCGGACCCGTGGCGGAAGGGCTGTCCCGCCACTGGATGTTCGCGCTGCCGACGATCGCGGTCATCGGGGCTACCACGCTGGTGAACAGGCTGATGCCGCATGATCCTCCGGGCCGTTCGGACGGCGCCGGGATCGACTGGCCCGGCCTGGTTCTCCTGAGCGGGACGCTGGTCACGCTCATGCTCGTACTCGCGCTCGCGCCCGACATCGCCTCGCAGCCACTCGTGCTCGGCGCCCTCATCGTGGTCCTTGCCGCCTTCGTGACCGGATGGATTGTCGTCGAGCGCCGTGCGGCCTCGCCGATGGTCGACCTGCGCATGCTGGCACGGCCCGCGGTGTGGAAGTCGTGCGTGCTGACCTTCGCCATCTGCGTCGGCACCGCGGTGCCGGTCTATCTCGTCCCGCAGCTGTTCGCGGTGCCCGCCGACGAGTACGGCTTCGGGGCCGGCGCCACCGAGATCGGCTTCTATCTGCTGCCCGGCGCCGTGGCCGCGTCGCTGGCGGGGCCGATCAGCGGGATCGGGGCCCGGCTTTTCGGCTCGCGCGCCGTGGTCACCGCCGGGATCGTCCTCATGGCCGCCGCCCTGATCGCCTTGGCGGCCGTGCACACCGAGGTCTGGCACCTCGTCATCGGCAAGATGCTGATCGCGCTGGCCAACGGCCTGTGCGTTACCGCGATGGTGACCAGCACCGCCACATCCGTCGATCAGAGCGACACCGGCATCGCCACCAGCCTGGTCCTGGTGACTCGCGTGATCGGCTTCGCCGTGGGTGTGCAGGTCAGTGGCGCGATCCTCACCGCCGCAACGCCTTCCGGGTCGGATGTCCCGGCCGAATCGGCCTTCGTCACCGGCTTCGTCATAGCCGGCGTCGTCACGGCGCTGTGCCTGCTTGTCGCCCGTTCCATGAGCAAGGGAGTCGAGGAATGACCCGCACTGATCGGTCGAGGGATATCCGTACGACGCCTAGCCGCAAGGTCCTCATATCCGGGGCCAGCGTCGCGGGACCCGCCCTCGCGTTCTGGCTGAACCGCTACGGATTCGCGGTCACGGTGGTCGAAAAGGCGGGCGCACTTCGTGACGGTGGATACCCCGTCGACGTACGCGGCACCGCACTCGAGGTCGTCCGGAGGATGGGAATCCTGCCGCGGCTGCGGGCCGCGCACATCGACCTGCGTCGGCTGACCTTCCTCGCCGGGGACGGCAGCGAGGTGGCCTCGCTCAACCCGCACGCCGTCACGGGCGGTGTCGCGGGACGGGACCTGGAGGTGCGGCGCGGGGATCTGACCAGCGCTCTCTACGCGGCGGTCCGTGACGACGTGGAGTTCTTGTTCGCCGACTCCATCGACACCCTCGACCAGTCCGGCCACGGGGTCGACGTCACCTTCCGCGGGGGCAGCAGGCGTACGTTCGACATGGTGTTCGGTGCGGACGGTCTGCATTCACGTACCCGCGAGTTCCTGTTCGGCCCCGAAGAGCAGTTCCACCGGTATCTCGGCTACTGCTTCGCCGGGTTCACCCTGCGCAACACCTTCGGGCTCACCCGCGAGACCGTGATGTGGACCACCCCGGGCAGGGCCGCGGCACTCTACGCCGTGGGGGACAACGACGATGTACACGCCTTGCTGAACTTCGCCCACCCGGAACTGCCGTTCGACGCGTTCCGGAACCCACAAGCCCAACGGGACCTGGTCGCCGCGGTCTTCGCCGACGCGGGATGGGAGGTCCCGGGCATGCTTGCCGCCATGCGCGACGCGGATGACCTGTYCTTCGACGGGGTCAGCCAGATCCGCATGCCCCGCTGGTCCAGCGGCAGGGTCGCGCTGGTGGGCGACGCCGCGTACGCGCCCTCGTTCCTCACCGGACAGGGCACCAGCCTCGCACTCGTCGGCGCGTACATGCTCGCCGCTTCCCTTGCCGACCGGGACCACGCCGCGGGCTTCGCCGCTTACGAGCACGACACCCGTGAGTTTGTGACCGTCAACCAGGATCAGGTCGGCGAGGGCGATGCCACCCTTTTCCCGACCACCGCTCGGGCCCTGGAGCAGCGCAACGACATGCTGCGCAATCTCAGCGCCATTCCCTCCGCGGAGGGACGACCGGCCCATTCGGCCCTCACCCTGCCCGCATTCATGCCGATGACGTGAGCCCGGGCCCTCGCGCCGATGCCGGGCGTCACCGGCGGTCGGGGCCGGCGGTTCGGACTCAGCGCCGGTGACGGTGAATGCGCTGATCGCGGAGCGCTACCTGGCCGATTCCGTCGCTCGCACCCGCGGGCGGATTGCCGGCTGTCCCCGGCCAACACCATGATCACGACATCATCACCCTGGCCACTGCCGCGCGTGCCTGCCTGGGCGTCCTGCGCGCCCGAGGGCCGGACACACGCGGAGCGCAAACGGCCTGCACTGCGGTCGGAAGGGAGGCCAGAAGCCTCCTCGGCGGGCTGGAGTCGGGCGGTTCGGCCCCCTCGGAGGCCGTATCGCCCGAACTGCCCGTACCCTTCATGGTGTCAACGGCGTCACATAGCGGGCGCCAAACCACTGGAGGCAACACCTCGTGCTGATTGCTCAGCGTCCGTCCCTGACCGAAGAGGTCGTCGACGAGTTCCGCTCCCGGTTCGTGATCGAGCCGCTGGAGCCGGGCTTCGGTTACACCCTCGGCAACTCCCTGCGTCGCACTCTCCTCTCCTCGATTCCGGGTGCGGCGGTCACGTCCATCCGCGTCGACGGGGTCCTGCACGAGTTCACCACCGTGCCGGGCGTCAAGGAGGACGTCACCGACCTGATCCTCAACATCAAGCAGCTGGTCGTCTCCTCGGAGCACGACGAGCCGGTCGTGATGTACCTGCGCAAGCAGGGCCCGGGTCTGGTCACCGCCGCCGACATCGCGCCGCCGGCCGGTGTCGAGGTGCACAACCCCGACCTGGTCCTCGCCACGCTCAACGGCAAGGGCAAGCTGGAGATGGAGCTCACGGTCGAGCGTGGCCGCGGTTACGTCTCGGCTGTTCAGAACAAGCAGGTCGGCCAGGAGATCGGCCGTATCCCGGTCGACTCGATCTACTCGCCGGTCCTGAAGGTCACGTACAAGGTCGAGGCCACGCGTGTCGAGCAGCGCACCGACTTCGACAAGCTGATCGTCGACGTCGAGACCAAGCAGGCGATGCGTCCGCGTGACGCCATGGCCTCCGCCGGTAAGACGCTGGTCGAGCTCTTCGGGCTTGCCCGTGAGCTCAACATCGACGCCGAGGGCATCGACATGGGCCCGTCCCCCACGGACGCCGCCCTTGCCGCTGATCTGGTACTGCCGATCGAGGAGCTGGAGCTCACGGTCCGCTCCTACAACTGCCTCAAGCGTGAGGGCGTCCACTCCGTGGGTGAGCTCGTCGCCCGCTCCGAGGCCGACCTCCTGGACATTCGTAACTTCGGTGCGAAGTCCATCGACGAGGTCAAGGCGAAGCTGGCCGGCATGGGCCTGGCCCTGAAGGACAGCCCGCCCGGATTCGACCCGACCGCTGCTGCCGACGCCTTTGGTGCAGGCAATGACACGGACGCGGGCTTCGTGGAGACCGAGCAGTACTGAACGCTGCGCTAGGGGCCGGGTCACGGGGGACCCGACCCGGTGCTGGGGAGACGGTACAGCGGACGACCGCATCCCGTTCCCCAGCCAGGGGTCACGGCAGGCGCGCCATGACTATCGCCGAATAACGGTGTAGCTACTGGCCAGCCCCCGTGACCTCCGCGTGCGCCTCCCCGCCGCTGAGCCTGACGGTCAGGGATCCAGGGTTGCGCGGGCCAGAGTCCGGACGCCATTCGCGCGGCGCCCGGACTCCAGGCTCTTGAGCGGTCGCGGGCCGTTCGAGAAGCGAGTGGTGTTACGGGCCGACGCAGGGAGATGCCGGTGCGCCGGCGGCCARGCGCGCATGACAGTGCACCGGCATCGGTGGCCGCTCACCGAGGCCCCACCACCGCGCTCGCCGCGGAGCGGGCCCGGCAGGCGCGGATGGCCGTGGTCGGGCCCGTGACCGAGCGGTGGGCGCCGGAGCAGGCCGGGCCCGTGCACGAGAACTGGCGGCTGGCCGCGCCGATCGGTCCCTCGACCGACCTGTGGGCCCTGGGGGCGCTGCTCTTCCGGGCCGTGCAGGGGCACGCGCCGTATCCGGAGGAGTCGACGGCCGAGCTGGTGCAGATGGTGTGCGCGGAGCCGCCCGCCTTCGCCGAGGAGTGCGGTCCGCTCAGGCCCGTCGTGGAGTCGCTGCTGCGTCAGGACCCCACCGAGCGCCTCGACTACGAGGAACTACGCGGCTGGCTGCGCTCGCTGGTGCGGTCCGCGCCCGAGCCGGAGGCCGGTGCGCATGTCGTCGCCGCCCCGCCCGTCGACCCGAACCGGCTGCCGATCGTGCGGCGCCGGGGCGAGCTGGTGCGCCGGCGCCGGGCCGGGCTGCCCGCGCATCACGGGCGGCACAAGCGGGCCAAGCAGGAGTCGGCTTCGCCGCGCAGGCTGGGGCGTACGTTGCTGCTGCTGGTCCTGCTCGGCATGGCCGCGGCGATCGCGTACGCCATGCTGTTCATGCCGAAGACCGGCGAGGGCAACGCCGGTACGGCGGGCGGGGATCGCACCGGCGCCGCCGGCCAGGCCGGTGACGCGGACACCGACCAGTCCGCCGAGGCGAGCAGCGAGCCGCGGCCCGACCAGACCTCCCCGGAGTCCGGCAACGGCCCTTCGGAGTCGGCAGGTTCCACCGAGACGCAGAGCAACGACCCCGAGGTCCCTGACGGCTTCACGCTGCGCAAGGACGACGCCGGTTTCCAGGTCGCCGTGGCCAACGGGTGGGACCGTACGCCGAAGAACGGGCGCGGGCAGGTCGTGTACTCCCACGGCGACTTCGACCTCTTCGTCGTGCCGGGCCGGGACACCGCGGACCAGTACGGCAGCGACCCGATGGTCTACCAGCGGGAGCACGAGCGGGAGTTGCAGCCCTACCGCGACTCCAGCTGGGCGTCGTCCGGCGGACTGAAGACCATTCAGGTCGGCGAGCGGACCATGGCCGAGGGGCAGTTCACCTGGACCGACGACGAGGGGCGGGAGCTGTTCGTGCGCAATGTCGCGATCCTGATCGACGGGCGGTACCACGTGGTGCAGGTGCGCGGGCCCGAGGCCGAGCGGGACGAGGTGACGCGGCTGTTCGAGCAGGCGTCGGCGACGTACCAGGTCACCGGATGATTGTGCCCGCGGACCCTGTGTGATGGTTGCTTCCCGATGGCGAAAGCGACAACCATCACAGTGCGGTCTCCATGGCACCCCCGTGGTTCCGGTCGCGTCGGCCGGTCCTTAACCTGACCCTGTCAAGAACATTGCGGGGCAACGTGAATCAGATGCAGGGCCAGCTCGTTTCGGGTCGCTACCGGCTCGTCGACGCGATCGGCAGCGGCGGCATGGGCCGTGTCTGGCGTGCGCACGATGAGGTGCTGCATCGGGCCGTGGCGATCAAGGAGTTGACCGCCGCGCTCTACGTCTCCGAGAGCGACCAGGAGCGGCTGCTCGCCCGCACCCGGGCCGAGGCGCGGGCCGCCGCGCGCATCAACCACTCGGCGGTCGTCACGGTGCACGACGTGCTGGAGCACGACGGCCGGCCGTGGATCGTGATGGAGCTGGTCGAGGGGCACTCGCTGGCCGACGCGGTCAAGGAGCGCGGGCGCGTCGAACCGGCCGAGGCCGCCAGGATCGGTCTGTGGGTGCTGCGGGCGCTTCGCGCGGCGCACTCCGCCGGGGTCCTGCACCGCGACGTCAAGCCCGGCAACGTCCTGCTCTCCGAGGACGGCCGGGTCCTGCTGACCGACTTCGGCATCGCCCAGATCGAGGGCGACAACACCATCACCCGCACCGGAGAGGTCGTCGGCTCGGTCGACTATCTCGCCCCCGAGCGCGTCCGCGGCCACGACCCGGGCCCCGCCTCCGACTTGTGGGCGCTCGGCGCGACGCTGTACACGGCAGTGGAGGGCCGCTCGCCCTTCCGCCGCACCTCGCCGCTGGGCACCATGCAGGCGGTCGTCGAGGAAGAGGCCACCGAGGCGCAGCACGCCGGCCCGCTCGCGCCCGTGATCACCGCCCTGCTGTGCAAGGATCCGGCCACCCGGCCCGACGCGTCCGAGGCCGAGCAGATGCTGGCCGAGGCGGCCGAGGGGCGGCGGCCGAGCGCGGCGCAGGTGTATGTGCCGACGCAGCACAACCGTTACGAGCCGGAGGCGCACACCGGGCCCTCGCACCCCGGCTCCGCGCCCCCCGGGTCGGAGACAGCGGCGAACCACACGCCCTACCCGCCGGCGAGCAACAACCCGTACGCGTCGGGGAGCAGCACCCCGTACCCGCCGGTGACCGGCACCCCGTACCCGCCCATGAACGGCCCGACGGCGCTCGGCGGGCCGTACGACGGCACGGGTAGCCGGGCCACCGGCACCGCGCCGTCGCGCAAACGCCGGCGGCTGCGCACGCTCGCTCTCGTCGTCGCGCTCGCCGCGATCATCGGCGGCGGGACCGCGGTCGTGCTCCAGAAGTGGGGGCCGCAGGGCGGCGGCACGTCCGCCTCGACGTCGACCGAGCCCACGGACCCGAGCGCTTCGACGACGGAGGACCCGGCCCGGCAGGCCGGCGTACCGGCTTCCTGGAAGCTTTACGACGACCCCCTGGGGTTCAGCCTGTATCTGCCCGAGGGCTGGTCGCGGGAGGTGGTCGGCAAGGAGATCGAGGGCCTCGAGCAGGTCGACTACTCGCCGGACGGCGGCGAGCATTTCGTACGTATCTCCCTGGACCCAACGCCCGACTTCGCCAACTCCTACGACCATCTGCGCGACCTGGAGGAGCAGGTGGGGCAGAAGCTGGTCGACTTCGAGACCGTTTCCCTGAAGCGGAACCTCTATCGCGACCGCGACGCCGCCCTGTGGGAGTACACCTGGACCGCGCTCGCCAAGGACACGTCCTTCCCCGGGCCGCGCCACGCTATCGACCAGGCGTACGTGGACCGGGACGGCACGGAGTACGCGATCTACATGTCCACGCCGGAGAAGGACTGGACGACCACGCGCGAGCAGTACACGGCGGTGCTCAAGGGGTGGCGGACCGGCGGGTCCTGAGGCGCCCGGCCGGCCGGGCCGTCGCGTGCGTCTGCCGGCCGCCGGACAGAGCGTCGGGCGGCTTTTGAAGTCGTTTGCTCCTTTGCATAGTTGGCCGATCGGCACCCCGGAGTCGGTCCGTCCGGTGCGGCATGATGGGGCTCATGGGGACCGAGGGGGCCAACTTCCGTGTGATCGCGGGGCGTTACCGTCTTGAGGCGAGGCTCGGTCGCGGCGGCATGGGCGTCGTATGGCGGGCGACCGACCAGTTGCTCGGGCGCAGGGTGGCCGTCAAGGAGCTCCCTCTCGACGAGACGCTCTCCGCGGCCGAGGCCCGGCACCAGCGGGAACGGACATTGCGCGAGGCCCAGGCGGTGGCGCAGCTCAGTCACCCGCATGTCATGGTCGTCCATGACGTGGTCGAGGACGACGAACGCCCTTACATCGTCATGGAGTTGATCGACGGCGACTCCCTCGCCGACCGGATCGCGGCCCACGGGCCCGTCGACGCACACGAGGCCGCCCGGATCGGCGCCGACCTGCTGAGCGCACTGCGCACGGCACACGAGGCCGGCGTGCTGCACCGGGACATCAAACCGGCCAATGTGCTCATCGAGAACGGCACCGACCGCGTCGTCCTCACCGACTTCGGCATCGCGCAGGTGCCGGGCGCCTCCACGCTCACCGAGTCCGGGTCCTTCGTCGGCTCGCCCGAGTACACCGCGCCCGAGCGGATGTCCGGCGCCGGGACCGGCCCCGCCTCCGATCTGTGGTCGGTGGGCGCGCTGCTGTGCGCGGCGCTGAGCGGTGAGTCGCCGTTCCGGCGCGACTCGTTGAGCGGTGTGGTGCTCGCCGTGGTGTCCGACGAGATACGTCCGCCCGCGCAGGCGGCGCCGATCCTGCCCGTCGTGCAGGGGCTGCTGGAGCGGGATCCGGGGCTGCGACTGGACGCCCCGGGGGCGGAGCGGCTGCTGCGGGAGTTTCTGGAGACGGGGCACGCCCTCGTGCCGAAACGGTTCGGCAGGGCAGAGCGCACCTACTCGCCCCGCAGCGTGCTGGCCACCGTCGTGCTGGTCGCCGCCGACACCCCCGCCACAGCCATGGCGGCGACCAGCACGACGGTGGCCAGCACGCTGCGGGGCGAGTAGGTGCGCTCTGCCCTGCCGAACCGTTTCGGCACGAGGGCGTGCCC
Organism: Streptomyces sp. UW30; assembly: GCF_008042075.1. Taxonomy (GTDB): domain Bacteria; phylum Actinomycetota; class Actinomycetes; order Streptomycetales; family Streptomycetaceae; genus Streptomyces. The sequence continues at coordinate 621,062 of NZ_RDBN01000021.1, forward strand.
CGTCTCCAGAAACTCCCGCAGCAGCCGCTCCGCCC
>NZ_RDBN01000022.1:0-7489 GCF_008042075.1 Streptomyces sp. UW30
GGCGCGCACCGGCTCGCCGATTGACCTCGACACCCTGCGCGCCCGCCTCAACGTCCCGCCCGCCATGGCTGACGCCATTGCCGCCCAACTTGCCTGACTCAGAAAGGACTTGAAGCTATGGGTTTCCTCTTCCAGCGCCTCGTGCGCTACGGCCCCGTCGAGATCGGCCGCGCTCTCACGCGGGACGGCGAGAAGGGCTACGTCGCCTCCTGCACCGCCGATCAGCAGGACGAGGACGAGCCACAGCGGCGGGCGGACGAGCTTGACGCCGACCACGGCCAGGCAGGCGATGAAGAACCACAGCGGCACGGACATGGCGCTAGCTCCCTCGGTTCTCGTACTTGATCTTGATCCGGCAGTGGTGGCCCTTGGCCGCGATGCAGACGGCGCCGTAGCTGGAGTACTCGGCCGACCAGCCGCACTGATCGGCGGTGCAGGAGGCGACGTAGCCCTTCTCGCCGTCCCGCGTGAGAGCGCGGCCGATCTCGACGGGGCCGTAGCGCACGAGGCGCTGGAAGAGGAAACCCATAGCTTCAAGTCCTTTCTGAGTCAGGCAAGTTGGGCGGCAATGGCGTCAGCCATGGCGGGCGGGACGTTGAGGCGGGCGCGCAGGGTGTCGAGGTCAATCGGCGAGCCGGTGCGCGCCTGGTGGTCATCGGCGAGCCGACGGGCGTGAGCCACGAGCGCCGACGGGGGCTGCACAGCGGGAGCCGCGGGGGCTTCCGGCAGCGCCGAGGCCGGTTCGGCGGCCGGAATCGGCTCGGGTTCGGCAACCGGCTCCGAGGCAGGCGTCGCCGTGGCCGACTCAGGGGCAACAGAGACGGAGGTGTGGTCGCCGGATGCCGGGTGGGGTGTGGGGCTGTGGGCGAGCAGGGTGCCGCCGAGGAAGGCGAGCGCGGGCCAGCCGGCGACGCCGAGGCGGAGCAGGGCGGGCGGGTGTTCCATGTCGAGGAAGCCAGCCGTGGCGACGTTGGCGCCAAGCGAGGCGACCAGGGCGACCAGGAACCAGCACCAGGCCAGCCGGGACGGGCCGTCCGAGCGCAGCCGGCGCCACGCAGCGACCAAGAGCAGGTCGACGGAGACGGGGTAGGCCCAGGCTTTCCAGCCGGTCTGTCCGGCAGCGGCGGCGAGGTCGTGCAGGTGGGCGAAAGACAGGGCACCGGCGATCACGGCCTGTACAAGGACGGCGTCCGGGCGGATCGTGCGGCTCATGTCGTCACCTCCCTTGCGGGGTTGGGCCAGGGGCGGGGCGGGGATCGAGTCCAGCCGCCCAGCCCCAGCGGGGTTCAGTCGGTGGCGGCTTTGCCGGAGCCGAGGCAGGCGAGGCAGATGCCGGTTTGTTGCCCGGCGGGGCGGCGCTTGCGGCCGACGTGGACGGTGCGGGAGACCTCTCCGGTGCCGTTGCACGGCTTGCACTTCTCCGGCTGTGGCACGGCGGCCTTGCGGCGGGCGGTCGACTTCCTCGCGGCGGGCACGGTCACCACCCCTGGCCGGGGTACTCGGGGCCCTCGTTCGGGTCGTAGCCGGGCGGGAAGGTCCCGGGCGGCGGCTCGGGCAGCGACGCTGCCAGGCACGGGCCCACGACCTCCACGAAGTCCTGGTCGGCTCCGAAGGTGTCGGCGTAGAGGGCGAGTTGGCCGAGCATGACGACGGTGCGGGCGAAGTCCTCGCAGTTGGGGCACATGGCCGGCGTCCTCCTACTTCGAGTAGCGGCGGGGGTAGCCGGAGCCCTGCTCAGCACGGTCACTGGTGTGCTGGGCATGCAAAGCGCCACCGACGACCTTCGAGAAGTCGTCCGCACCCTGGCTGCTCTCGTACTTGCGGATGTCGTTGCTGAACTTCGAGAGGCGGGACCGGTCATCGGCGAAGCTCTCGCGGTTGCTCATAACGCCTCCTGTATCGGGCATGGGACGGGTAGGGACCTGGCGTGAGACGGTCACGCCGACCGAATGGGGCGAGGAGGGATCAGGCGGCTTCGGCGAACGGTTCGACCGTCGCGGGCGCCTCAACCGAGTCGAGGTCGAGCACGGGTCGGAAGCGGGCCAGCTCCGGGATGTCCGGGGTGAGGCCGGCGTGCCTGTTGCAGGCAGTCACGGCTTCCCGCATCGACGTGTGCGGGGCCCGGATGCGCGTCCAGTCACCGTTGGAGTGGCCGACCACGGCCATGCCGGGCCGGTCGTTTCGGATCTGCGTGGCCGCGAACACCGCATGCGGAGACACGTCGCCGAACGCCATCTTCGCCGACGATTCGTCGTTGACCCGGTGCGCCATCCGGCCGGTGAGCTGGGCGCGCAGCATGGTGATGCCGTCGCCGAGTTCGGAGCCGAAGCGCTGGCCGTAGATGTCGAGGAAGATGCCGGCGGCGCGGCCGAGCTGGGCCAGGCGGACCAGGGCGACGATGATGCGCTCGCGGCGCTTCTTCTCCGCCGTGGTGGTGAACAGGGCGAGTTCGGCGATCTCGTCGATGGTGAGCACCACCGGCACCGGTCGCAAGTACTCGGGCAGGCCCCAGATGTTCGCGGTGATCTCCGCATCTGGGGTGTCGGCGCTGATCCGCTGTTCCCGGCGGATCACCTGATACGTCGCCTCCATCCGCGCCACCAGCGCTTCCAGCAGGTCGGCCGCATCATCCGGGTTGTCCGCGAGCGCGGAGAACCGGCGAGCCAGAGGGGAGAGTTCCACGCCGCTCTTGCAGTCGATGCCGACCAACGCGACATGCTGCGCGGCGAGTTCCTTGATCACCCGGCGTTGCGTGACGGACTTCCCGGAACCGACCGCGCCGAGGGTGACCGAGTGCGGCACCTCCCTGTAGTCGCGGTAATGGACCGAGCCGTCCTCACACAGCGCGACCGGGATACGCAGCTCACTCCGCTCGATCCGAGCCGGCATCTGCACCCGCTTGAGCACGTCGTAGCCGGTCGTCGCGATCTCGACCACTCCGGGCTTGATCTCGCGGGAGGTGACCTGGTGGACACCGAAGGCGTGCCGCAGCCGGTCGACGGCGGCCGAGTAGTCGAAGGTGTCCTGTCCCGGCATCATCCGGATCCGCAGCCGCAGACCCGTCCAGGTCGGCTTGATCCACATCAGCCGAGGGACACGCTGGCGCGGGGTCTGCCACTTGAAGAGCCGGGCCAGCCACAGCCGGAACCGGGAGGCCGGAACCGTCAGGTCACAGGCGTCCATGACCGACGCGTAGCGGATACGGACTTTAGCCGTGGCGTAGACGACACCGAAGGTCATCCAGAACCAGGCGAGGAAGCGCCACCGAAGCAGCAGCGCCAACCCGGCAACGTCCAGGACGACGGCGATCATTAACCACTTCACGGTCAGGCCGCCTTCAGGTTGTTCGCGCCGCCGGCGTCCACGGCGGTCACCGCAACCGCACGGAAGCTGATGCCGTGCCGCTTCTGACCGTTGAACTCGTTCTCCCACGGCCGCGCCACCAGACCGGTCAACGCCACCTGGGTACCCATCGCCAGCTCACCGGAGATGGCCGACTCCCCCACCGTGACCTTCACGACCTCGGCGTTGCCGTTCATCACGAACAGCACGTCCAGCGTCACCAGGAACTCACCGGTCTGCCGGTCCGCAGCCCGCTCCTGAGTCTTCTGGTTCGCGTACTTCGGCTGAGGCGGCTGAGCCACCATCAACGTCGCGCTGGCGGTGTCCACGGGGATCTGCTGCATGATGGAACTCCCTTTTGGGATGAGCCCCGGACTGCGTCGTGATCTTGGCGGATGGCACGCAGTCCGGGGCGGCTTGGTGTTGCTACACCACCGAAGCTACTCGCAGAAAAACTGCGAGTCAACAGAAAAACTGCGACTAGTAGGAGTTCTCCGAGTCTGCGACACTGAGTGCGACGATAGGGAGGAAGAAATGGCCAACTTCGGGCTTTTTGTTCGCTTCACGCTGCGTGATGGTGCTGGCGATGACTTCGATGCGCTTATGCGAGAGACGACGGCAGGAATCCGGGCGCACGAGCCCGGCACGCTGGTCTATGCCTGCCACGAGGTTGAGGGCGCACCCAATGAGCGGATCTTCTTCGAGCTGTACGCCGATCACGACGCTTTCGAAGAGCACGAGCGCCAGCCGCACACGCGTCACTTCCTGGCCGAGCGCTCCAAGTACGTCGAGAAGACCGAGGTTGACCGCCTCCAGCCGTACGCCGGCAAGTACCCCACCGGAGCAGAGAAGTGACGGCTTCCGACACCAAGACCGTCGGCCAGAGGGTGAAGGAGCTGCGCCGCACCGCCGGCATGTCGCAGAGCGACCTTGCCGCCGCCATGGGACGCTCCGAGAGCTGGGTCTCCCAGGTCGAAAGAGGCGTACAGCCCGTTGAGCGACTGTCGGTCCTTCAGGCTCTCGCAGACGCACTCAACGTGCCCGTGCGCGACCTCCGGCCGGACGCCGCCGCCCCAGTCGAGGAAGCCGAGCCAGAGGAGCAGACGAAGAGCAACGACCTCGACGGTCTACGGGTAGCCCTTACCGGTCACCCCGCCCTGGGCAGCCTCTTCCAGCAGCCCCTGACCGAACCAACGCCTTCACTTGCCGACTTCCGTCATCAAGTAGATGAGGCGTGGACCCTCGTGCACGCATCGAGCTACGCGGCACTGAGCGATCATATCGCCAAGCTCCTCCCGAGCATTGAGACGGCAGTACGCCACGCGCCGGCAGGCGACCGCATGGAACTTCATGCCCTACGCGCCAAGGCGTACCAAGTGGCCGCAGCGAGCTTCACCCGGCAAGACCAGGCAGACGCAGCATGGGTCGCGGCCGACCGAGCACTACAGGCGGCCGAACTCGCAGGACAGCCGTTGGAAGTCGTCGCGAGTCTGTTCCGAATGGCCCACGCCTTCATGCGGCAGCAGCATATGGACCAGGCCGAGCAGGCAGCGCAATCAGCTGCGGCCGTCATGGGCCCAAGGACAGAGACCCCGGCCTGCCCGCCGGAAGAGCTGTCGCTGTTCGGCGCCATGAACCTCGTCCTTGCGGTGATCAATGCGAGGGAGGGCAACCGAGGGCGGACCCATGAGCACATCGAACGAGCGCGCGGAGTTGCGGCGCGGTTGGGCGAGGACCGCAACGACTTCGACACGGAGTTCGGGCCGACGAACGTCGAGATCCACGCCGTAAGCACGGCAGTGGAATTGGGGGACGCGGGGCTTGCCCTGGAGGTAGCCAAGCACGTTGACGCATCGGGTCTTTCGCCCGAACGGCAGTCCCGTTTCCTGCTTGACGTGGCGCGGGCACACGCGCAGCGGCGACACGTCGGCGAGGCCACAGCCGCACTCATGGAGGCCGAGACCCTGGCGCCCGAACAGATCCACGATCACCACTTGGCCCGCGAGGTCATCCGGGACTTGATCCAACTCTCAGACCCTCGTGTCCCCGAGTCGCTGCGCAACTTGGCCGAGCGAAGCGCCGTGATCTAGTGCTGTGACCGCAAAGGTTCGCTGGGTTGGTTGTCGTGGCGTTGAATTTGCGGTGACCGTCGATCCGACCTCTGGAGCCACGGGTGGCTGAGCCTGTTCGTGTGCACAGACTGACCGACCAGGTGGGGCAGAAGCTGCAGCAGATCGTGCGCCGCGGCAGTAGGCAACTGTGGGTCAGATAGTCAGCTTTGGCGAAGCCCGCGTTCCGCGTAACTCAGCGGCCTGGGGCAGTGTTCTGGCTGGTCAGCGGGTTGTGAGTTTACGCTCCCGGCGGCGGCGTCAGCCCGAACCGCGCGATGACGTCCGGCAGCCACTCCGGCTGGCCGAATTCGAGCCCGTACTTGGCCACGAGTGCCGGGATCGCGTCCGCGGACGGCGGCGGGCCGTCGGCGAGCATCTCGGCCATCTCGCGGAAGCAGTTCTCGAAACCGGCCGGGCTAATGATCTCGATCATGCGGGCAGGGACCGAACCGGCGTTCCACATGGCGTGCAGCTCGCCGCGCGGCTTGGTGATGTAGCCGCCGGGGCCCAGCACGGCTTCGCGGTCGCCTGAGCGGAAGCCGATCTCGCCTTCGGTGACGATCGAGTACTCGTCCTCGCGGGTGTGCAGGTGCGGCGGCACCATCGCGCCGACCGGGAACGGGTGCTCGACGACCGACAAGGCGCCGTTGGTATCGGCACCCCAGAGCTTGAAGACCACCCCGATGGAACCGAGGAAGCCCTCGGCGCCCTCGCCGGGGCGGACGACCGTGAGCGGAGGGACCAGTTCCTCGGTCATGGCGATCACTCCTCTGATCGACTTCGAGAAACACTGGTGTCTTGCTAAGAGTGTCCACCCCGGACTTCCTGGGTCGCACCTTGGCGACCTAGACGATGTACGCCTCGTCGGCCTCGGCCCTCCCCATGCGCCATATCCAGGCGCACAGCCAAGCCGAGGCAAGCGGTGTCAAGCATTAGGTGAGGCCACAACGTCAAGCATCAACCGAGACAAGACATACGCCACGTGCGGCGACGCGGACAGAGTTTCCCTACTTCATCAAGGCTCGCTGCGCTCGCTCGTCCGGCGGCCGACGGCGCTTGTCGATCATCGCCAACCCGACCGCCGCAGACTCCGCCCATGCGCATCAAAGGCCGCTTACGGCCCACATGCCACCGCCGCCACGATCCGGCCTCTCTGTACGCCTCGTCGGCCTCGGCCCTCCCCATGCGCCATATCCAGGCGCACAGCCAAGCCGAGGCAAGCGGTGTCAAGCACAGCCAAGCCGAGGCAAGCGGTGTCAAGCATTAGGTGAGGCCACAACGTCAAGCATCAACCGAGACAAGACATACGCCACGTGCGGCGACGCGGACAGAGTTTCCCTACTTCATCAAGGCTCGCTGCGCTCGCTCGTCCGGCGGCCGACGGCGCTTGTCGATCATCGCCAACCCGACCGCCGCAGACTCCGCCCATGCGCATCAAAGGCCGCTTACGGCCCACATGCCACCGCCGCCACGATCCGGCCTCGGGAGGGGAAAGATCAACCGCAGCTAGACCTCAACGCCCCGCTTCCAGGGCCACGCCGCACCCCTTTCCACCCGGTTGCCTAACACCGTTAGGTCGGATCAACCGAGGGCCGGGCAAGCGCGGCGGCGACGGCCGGTCGCCGCCGCGCCGCCTCCATGTCTTCGCCACCGGCCGCACGTCGCCGCCCGCCCGTCGCCACACGCAGCGGCCACATTCCAACACGGGCACGGGGACGAACGATGATCCCCAACGGTGCAGGCCAAAGACGCTTTGTGCCACCGAAAGAGGCCGGATCGTGGYGGCGGTGRCATGYGGGCCAACGCTGCCTGATGCGTGGGCGTTCGTACGGCCCGCTGATCCCGCACCGGGCCACCCGCCGGACGGCGGACGCGGGCATGACGTGAGAGAAACCCCGTCGTGGCTGGGGCGGTCGGCTCCACGACTTTAGCCAGCCACTTTGGCGCGAGCCTCGAAGATCATGGCCCCCACGTCGTGCTTTAACGGGCAGGTCCACAGACTGCCCGACGCGCCGGAAGCTTACGGGGCCATGATC
>NZ_RDBN01000022.1:7589-42411 GCF_008042075.1 Streptomyces sp. UW30
GCGTTGACGGGTGTCGGGGGCGTCGAGGAGTACGCACGGGGTGGGTGGGAACGCCCCGCGCCCCTTGAGGGGCGTCTCAGCGGTCGTACTGATCAGGGCCACCGGGCTCGCATCCGCCAACATCCCCGCGATCCGCTCCTGCGGCCATGCCGGATCCAGGGGCAGATAGGCCGCGCCCGCCTTCTGGATCGCCAGCAGAGCCGTGATGGTGTCCGCGGTAGGAGGCAGGGCGAACGCCACGAGCCGCTCCGGGCCGGCGCCCAACTCGACCAGGTGCCGGGCCAGTTGGTTGGCCGCCGTGTTCAACTGCCGGAACGTCAGGCTCTGCCCGTCTCCGACCACCGCCACCGCATCCGGGGTACGCGCCACCTGTGCTTCGAACGCCTCCGGCATCGTGCGGTACCGCACCGGCAGCCGCTCCCCCACCCCGCCGGCCAGCAGCGCGGTCCGCTCCTGCGGGGCGAGGACGTCCAACGCGGCCAAGGGGGTGTCCGGGTCTGCCAGTACGGCCAGTACCAGGCGCTCGAAGCGCCCGGCCAGCTCCACCACCGCGGGGCGCTCGTAGCAGTCGGGGCGGAACTCGAAGACGACGCCCAGTCGTTGCTCGGCGAGCACGGCCAGCGTCAGTGGATAGTGGGTGGCTCCCGAACCCTTGACCTCGACGATCCGCAGTCCTGCGGACGCCTCGGCCTCGGCCACCGCCGCCTCGTCGATCGGGTAGTTCTCGAAGACGAGCAGGGTGTCGAAGAGGTCGCCCGCGCCGGCGAGGCGCTGGATCTCCGTCAGGCCCAGGTGCTGATGGTCCATCAGCCGGGCCTGCTCGTCCTGGAGTCGGCGCAGGAAGACACCTGCCGACTCCCCCGGCGGCACGGTCACCCGGACCGGCACCGTGTTGATGAACAGGCCGATCATGGACTCCACACCGGGGAGTTCGGCGGGCCGTCCCGCCACGGTCGCCCCGAAGACCACGTCGTCCCGGCCGGTCAGCCGCGCCAGCAACAGCGCCCACAGACCTTGCACGACCGTGTTGACCGTGACGCCCCGGCTCCTCGCGAACTCCTGTACTCGGCCGGTCAGTTCCTCGGTCAGCCGCAGTGTGTGCAGCTCGGGCGGCACCGGGACCAGCCCGGCGGACCTCGGTGCCAGGACCGTCGGTGCCGCCCCCACCAGCGCCTCGCGCCATGCGTCGGCGGAGGCCTCCCGGTCGCGGGAGGCGAGCCAGGCGAGGAAGTCCCGGTAAGGCCGTACGGCGGGCAGCGGGGCCGTGGCGCCGGGGGCGAGGTGGGCGGCGTAGAGCTGGAGGAGTTCGCGGACGAGGAGAGGGATGGACCAACCGTCCAGCAGGAGGTGGTGGTTGGTGAGGATCAGCAGCCAGCGGTCGGCGGCACGGCGCACGAGGGTCAGGCGCAGCAGTGGGGGGTCGGTGAGGTCGAAGCGGGCGACGGCGTCCTCGGCGATCAGCCGGGCCGCCTCGCCCTCCCCCTCGGCCCAGTTCACCGGCACCTGCTTGAGCACCACCTGCACCGGTTCGTCGAGGTCCTCGTGCAGGAAGGCACTGCGCAGGTTGGCGTGCCGGGCGAAGAGTTCCTCGGCGGCCGTGCGCAGCAGGGCGGGGCGCAGGGGGCCCTCGATCTCCACCAGGGACTGCATGGTGTAGACGTCCTGGGCGCCCTCGTCGAACAGGGCGTGGAACAGCAGGCCCTGCTGAAGCGGGGAGAGCGGCAGCACGTCCTCGACCAGGGAGCCGTCGTCCCCGGGTGCCTTGCTCATCGAGTCCTCCACCTCGCCTTGACGTTGTCGAGCTGCGACTGGCTGAGGGACACCAGTGGTGCGCCGGTCGGAGTGAACGCCGAGGGCGCGGCTTCGGTGTCGTCGGGCAGGGATCGGGCGAGCCCGGCCGGGGTGCGGTGGGTGAAGACGTCCCGGGGGGACAGCGCGAGTCCCGCTCTGCGGGCGCGGTCGGCCAGTCGGACCGAGACGATGCTGTCGCCGCCGCGTTCGAAGAAGTCGTCGTGGACGCCCACCCGTTCCAGCCCGAGCACCTCGGCGAACAGCCCGCACAGCACCTTCTCCGGTTCGGTGCGCGGCGGTTCGAAGGCGGACGTCTCCGTGAAGTCGGGGGCGGGCAGGGCGCGTCGGTCGAGCTTGCCGCTGGGGGTGAGGGGCAGGTCGTCCAGTACCACCAGTGCGGACGGGACGAGATGACCGGGGAGCCGCTCGGCGAGGGCGCGGCGCAGGGCGAGGGGTTCGAGGAGGGCGCCGGAGGCCGCCACGACGTAGGCCACCAGGCGTCGTGGCGCCGATCCGTCCTCCCTGGCCACGACCGCGGCCCTGCCGACATCCGGCAGTGCGCGGATCGCCGCCTCGATCTCACCGGGTTCGACCCTGAAGCCCCTGATCTTCACTTGGTCGTCGGCCCGGCCGAGGAACTCCACGGTGCCGTCGGGCCGCAGCCGTGCCAGGTCGCCGGTGCGGTAGAGGCGGCTGCCCGGTGCGCCGAAGGGGTCGGCGACGAAGCGTTCCGCGGTGCGGCCGGGTTCGTTGAGGTAGCCGCGGGCCAGGCCCGCTCCGGAGAGGTACAGCTCGCCGACGGCGCCGACGGGCGACGGTCGCAGGAACGGGTCGAGGACGTGGACGCAGGTGTGGGCGATGGGTCGGCCGAGTGGCACCGCGCCCTCGCCGCGCTCGTGGACGTGGATCAGGCTGTCGCCGGCCGCCTCGGAGCAGCCGTAGAGGTTGACAAGCCGCGCGTCCGGCCAGCGCCGGGTGATGGACTCGGCCAGTTCGCCGGGGAGCGTTTCGCCGCTGGAGATCCAGGTGCGGACGGTGGAGAAGGCGCCGGGCGGGGCGGATTCGACGAGGGTGGTGTAGAGGCTGGGGACCGCTGTGAGGAGGGTGGCCCGGTGGCGGTCGGCCAGGGCGGCGAGGGCCGTCGGGTCGCCGGTGGCCGCGTCGTCGGCGAGTGCGACGGCCTCGCCCGCGACGAGGGCGCCCAGCAGTTCTGTCAGGCCGTCGATGAAGCTCAGGGGGCTCTTGGAGACGCGGACGCCGACGGAGTCGGCCCCCAGCTCCCTGCCCCAGGCGAGCCTGTTGGCAAGGGCCCGCTGGGTTCCGATCACGCCCTTGGGGCGGCCGGTGGAGCCCGAGGTGAAGATGAGGTAGGCGGGGTTCTCGGGCGACAGCGGCGGTCGTCGGCGTACGGTGGCCTCCGCGTCCGGGGGGCACACCGACTCTCGCTCGATGCCGAGTTGTTGGGCCGTCGGCGCGTCGCAGATGACCAGCCGGGGTCGGGCGTCGTCGAGCATCAGCGCGATGCGGTCGGGTGGGTAGCCCGGGTCGATCGGCATACAGGCGGCTCCGGCCTTCAGTACCGCGAGGAGTGCGGTGACCAGGGCTGGGCTGCGGGGCACGGCCACGCCGACCACGGACTCCGGCCCGGCGCCGCGCGCGAGGAGAGCCGCTGCCAACCGGTCGGCCCGGGCGTCGAGTTCGGCGAAGGTGAGGGGGGTGTCGTCGCCGTGGAGGACGGCGGGCGCGTCGGGGGTGCGGTCCGCCTGGTCCTCGAACAGTTCGCGGACCGTGGGATGCGGGAGCGGTTGGTCGTTCGGTGGGTGGGGCTCGGGCTCCGGAGGAGGGCGGAGCCGTGCCACGGGGGTTGCGGGGCGCTCGATGAACTCCCTTAACAGGGCGTCGAGTTGGGATGCGACACGGGTCGCGGCCGGACCGTCCACCACTGCGGGCCGGTGGCCGAGTGTCAAGGTCATTCGGGGGCCCGGCAGAGCGGTGAGTGTCAGCGGGTAGTGGGTGGCGTCGTGGACCGAGACTCCGGTCATGCGCAGGCCGTCGGTGCCGAGCGCTCGGGTGATGCCCTCGTGGTCGATGGGATAGCTCTCGAAGACCAGCAGCGTGTCGAAGAGGACGGTGTGCCCGGCGGCGCGCTGGATGTCGGCGAGGCCGAGGTGGCGGTGGTCGAGGAGCGCGGACTGCTCGGACTGGAGCCGGGTGAGCAGGTCGGCGAGCSGCTCGCCGGGGCGAAGCCGTACGCGTACCGGCAGGGTGTTGATGAACAGGCCGACCATGGACTCGATGCCGGGGACGTCGGCGTCGCGACCGGAGACGGTGGCGCCGAGGACGACGTCCGTGCGGCCGGTCAGCCGGCACAGGAGGACGGCCCACAGGCCCTGGAGCACGGTGCTGACCGTCAGACCGTGGGCTCGGGCGGTGGCGGTGAGCGCCGCGGTGTCCTGCTCGGAGAGTTCCCACGCCAGCCGGGCGGGGTCCTCGGCCGGGAGATCCCGGGCCTCGGGTGCGATGAGTGACGGTTCGTCAAGTCCCGTCAGGGCAGCCTGCCATGACCGCTCGGCCGCGGCACGGTCCTGTCGGGCCAGCCAGGCGAGGTAGTCGCGGTAGGGGCGGACGCGGGGCAGGGTGTCGAGGTCGCCGCCCGGGGCGTACAGCTGGAACAGCTCCCGTACGAGGACGGGGGCGGACCAGCCGTCCCAGAGCAGGTGGTGGGAGGAGATCACCAGGCGGTGGCTCAGCGCGTCGAAGGTGACCAGGCGGAAGCGCACCAGCGGTGGCCGGGCCAGGTCGAACCGTTCGTCCCGGTCCTCGGCCAGTAGCCGTTCGAAGGCCGGTTCGCGTTCCTTCTGCGGCAGCCAGGACAGGTCCGTGACCTGCCAGGGAGTCCGCACCGCGCTGGCGATCACCTGGACCGGGCGTCCGGAGCGCCGGGTGCGGAACGCGGCCCGCAGGTTGGCGTGGCGGGCGAGCAGCTTCGCCACCGCCGCGCTCATGAGCAGCTCGTCCACCGGTCCTTCGAGGCGCAGGGTCATCTGGCCGGTGTAGACGTCGTGACCCTGCTCGTCGTACAGGGCGTGGAAGACCATCCCCTCCTGCATGGGCGACAGGGGGAGGACGTCCTCCACGGCCGGGCGGCCGGCCATCAGCCCTCGGCCCGGCGCATGGCCTCGGCCAGGCTGCGCGGGCGCATGTCCGTCCAGTGCCGCTCGACGTAGTCCAGACAGGCGGCCCGGTCGGCGGGCCCGTGCACGGTCGTCCATCCGTCGGGTACGGGCGCGAAGTCCGGCCACAGGGAGTGCTGGCCCTCGTCGTTGACCAGGACGCGGAAGACGCCGCTGTCGTCGTCGAAGGGGTTGGCCATGGCTCAGTTCCTCTCCTGCTCGCGGGACGGACGTGGCGCACGGTCGGTGAAGGTGCCGGAGAACTGGTCGTCCGCGCCGGGCACCGGTTCGGCGGGGTCGGCGCCGAGCGCGACGATCCGGTTGGCCTTGTCGACGTGGACGACCCGGGGCCGATGGGTGGCACGCTCGGACTCGTCGAGCGCGGCGAAGGACATGATGATCACCAGGTGACCGGGGTGGACGAGATGGGCGGCGGCGCCGTTGATCCCGATGACGCCGCTGCCGCCTTCGCCGGTGATGGCGTAGGTGGTCAGTCGGGCGCCGTTGTCGATGTCGACGACCTGGACCGCTTCGCCCTCGACGATGTCGGCGGCCTCCATGAGGTCCTGATCGATCGTCAGGGATCCCACGTAGTGCAGATCTGCCTGGGTGACGGTGGCTCGGTGGATCTTGCCGTTCAGCAAGGTGCGGTGCACCATGACCCCCTGAGGAGACTACTTAGGTGAGGCTCACCTAATTCAACAAGGCCGGGTGGGGAAGGACGGTCGTGGAAGAACTCCAGGAGCAGCCGGTTCACTTCGTCCGGTCGCTCCAGATAGCCGTAGTGGCCGCAGCCCTTGATCTCCTGGTGCACGGCGCCGGGGATGGCGTCGGCGACCTCGCGCCCGAGGTGCGGCGGCAGGACGACGTCGTCCGCGAAGCCGACGACCAGGCAGGGCACGTCGATCGCCCGGTAGGCCGCCAGTCGGCCCTCGGGGACCTCCAGGTCCAACTGGGCGCGCACTCCGGGCCCCTTGACCTGCGGTGAGAACTCGAAGAGCTCCAGCCAGTCCCGAATCTGCCCCTCGTCGTCCAGGGTGGCCGGTGACAGGTTCTCCAGCGCGCGGATCCAGGCGCCGTAGGCGGTCGGCAGCTCCGATCCGCTGTCGTACAGGGCGCGTTCGGCCCGGGCCATCGCCGCACGCAGGACGTCCGTACGGCCCTGGGTGGCCAGCAGCACGCCCTGCCGCACGAGTCCGGGCCGGGCCAGCATCAGCTCCTGGACGACGTACGCCCCCATCGAGACGCCGACGAAACGGCAGGGCGCGAGACCGAGGTGCTCGGCCAGGCCCGCCGTGTCGGCCACCAGGTCGTCGACGGTGAAGCCCTCCGGGCACTCGTCCGTGGGCGGGATGCCCCGGTTGTCGAAGGTGACGACCCGGTGTCCGGCCTCGACCAGCGCCGGCACCTGATGGAGATGCCAGGCCCGGCCCCCGGCGCCCTGGCCCATCACCAGAACCACCGGCTCGCCGTCGCCGACGTCCTCGTAGTGGAGCCGGATCCCGTTGATCCGCGCGCTCGGCATGGTTCTCCGCCCTGTCGTCCTTGAGGCTCGGTCAGTCGGCCGCCGGGGACGCCTTCGCGGGCGCCGCCCGGTCGTCCCCTTCGGCGTCCGGAGGCCGGCTGAGCGTGGCCTTTCGCAGCCCCGGCATGGCCAGGGCCAGCGCGCCCACACCCGCCAGACAGATCACGCCACCGAGCACCACGGCGCCGCTCGTCGAGCCGAGCGCCCTGGCGACCAGGCCCGCCTCGACGTTGCCGACGGACGGCCCGGCGGTGGCCTGCGCGAGCCACAGGCTGCCGACCCGGCCCTGGAGCCGGTCCGGCGTGTAGTGCTGGAGCAGGGCCCGGCGCAGGATCTCCGACGCGGTGTCGCCGAGGCCGGCCAGGCCCAGGAAGAACAGCGCGAACCACAGGTCGGTACTGAGGCCGAAGCAGGTGATCGCCACACCCCACACCGCCACCGCGCCGATCAGGGCCCGCCCGGTGTGGTGCACCCGGCCGGTCCAGCCACTGGTCAGCGCGCCGAAGAAGGAGCCGACGGCGGGGGCGGTGTAGAGCAGCCCGACGGTGGACGGGCCGCCGCCGAAGTGCTCGGTGCCGAGTTCGGGGAACAGCGCGTACGGCATCGCGAAGACCACCGCGCACACGTCGATCAGCAGCAGCCCGGCGACGACCTGGTTGCCGCGCAGGAAGCGCAGCCCCTCCCCCATCGCCTTCAGCGGATGCTGGGCCTCGGCCGACCCCTCGGGGGGAAGCTTCGGCAGCGGTGCGAGCAGGGCGAGTCCCACGACGTATATGGCCGCGTCGATCCCGAAGCACCAGGCGATGCCGGGCCCGGCCGCGATCACGCCCGCGAGGGACGGGCCGATCATGCCGCCCAGTTGGGCGGTGAGCGTGGTCAGCGCGCCGGCGGCGGCCAGCTGGCCGGGGGTCACCAGGGCGGGGGTGGCGGCCATGAGAGCCGGGCCACCCAACCCGGCGGTGAAGCCCGCCAGTACGGCCGCCACGAAGACGAACCACACCTGCGGGTCGGGCAGCGCCGCGTTCACCGCGAGCCCGGCGATCACCACCGCGGTCACGGCCCGGGTGACCAGCATGACCCGGCGCCGGTCGGCCCGGTCGGCGATCAGCCCGCCGGTGACCAGACCGACCAGCAGCGCCAGGCCCAACACCAGGCTCATCAGGCCGACTTGGACCGACGATCCGGTCAGCGTGTAGATCTGCAGGCTCGCGGCCACCGAGGTGAGGTGGGTGCCCACCATGGAGATCGCCTGGGTGGCGAACACCAGCCTGAAGTCTGCGCTGGAGCGCAACGGCGTTACGTCCACGACGACTTCACCCAGCTTCACGCGCGCCCCTGACCCTGTGCCGGGACAACATAGGGAGCGACGCTGCGCAGTTTCTCGCAGGTCTCCTCCAGTTCCCGGGCCGGCGTCGAGCCGGCGAGTATGCCGGCGCCGGCCCGCAGCCAGGTGCGCCCGTCCTCCTCGAAGATGCTGCGCAGCACGAGCGCCGCGTCGAGGGAGCCGTCGCTGCCGGCCCGGAGCACCGCACCGCTGTAGACGCCGCGCGGTTCCTTCTCGAGACGGGCGATGCAGTCGTAGGCCGCGGTCTTGGGGATGCCGGAGGCGGTCACCGCGGGGAACACCGCGCGCAGGACGTCCCAGGCGGTGGCGGACTCGGCCAGCAGGCCGTGCACGCTGGAGCCGAGGTGCTGCACACTGCCGCGCCGGCGGACGCTGAGCAGGTCCCGCACCGAGACCGTGCCCGGCCGGCAGACGGTGGCCATCTCCTCCTCGGCCAGTTTGACCGACAGCACGTGTTCGGAGATCTCCTTGGGGTCGGCGAGGAGTTCGACGCGCAGCCGCTCGTCCTCCTGCTCGCCCAGGCCGCGGGCACGGGTGCCGGCGAGCGGCATGGTCACGACCTCGCCGTCGGCGCTGACCTCGGCGACGGTCTCGGGGCTGAATCCGGCGATCCGGCGTCCGCCGAGGCTCAACAGGAAGGAGCGGGCCGGGGTGTTGTGCGAGCGGCCGTGGACGTAGGTGGCGACGAGGTCGACCGGGAAGGGCACGTCCACGGACCGGGAGAGGATGACCTTCTGGAGGTCGGTGGTCCGTATCTCCTCGATGGCCCGGGCCACCAGATCGGGGTAACGGCCCTCGGTGTCGGACACGTCGATGGGCCGGGGTACGGCGGCGGGGCGCKCGGCGGCGCGGTCGAACAACCGGAGCAACGCCGTCAGTGTCTCCTCGTCGGCGCTGCGCACGAGCGCACTTTTGTGACCGAGCCTCACTTCGGTGTGCGGGACGACCAGATGGAGCACGTCGTCGTCGCCGGCCCGGTCGGGGCGGCCGGCGTGGAGGTGGGAGAACTCGAAGGCCATCCAGCCGTAGGCGTTCCAGCCTTCGACCGCCATCCGGTCGAGTTCCTCGCGGACCTGACGCAGGGGATGCGACCCGATCGGGGCCACCGTCTCCTCGTCGAACCATCGGCGGCGGATCTCCGAGCGGCCGACCAGGATCTCGCCGAGCGCCCCGCCGGCGAACCAGACGTCGCCGTTCTGTTCGTAGATCACGTACTGGTCGAACAAGCCCGACTCCGCCAGTTTCGCCGCCAACTGGACGGGGTCTCCCGGCAGTTCCGTCTCCGCGCTCCGATAACGCAGCAAGGACCTACCTCCCTGGAGTTAGGTTAACCTAACCTAATTCACAACGACCCTAGCCTCCGCGGCGCGGTGCCGTCCAGATCACACGCCAGGCTTGACCCCGCCGACTCATTAGGCAAGCCTTTCCTAAACAGCAGGCGGGAGTTGAGCATGCTCGACGGTTGGGTGACCTGGCCGGACCCGTTGGCCGAGAAGTACCGCGCGCAGGGCTACTGGGAGGGGCGGCCGCTCGACCGGCTGCTGAGCGAGAGCGCCGAACGCACACCGCGGCGGACCGCGCTCGTGGACGCCGACGGAAACCGCTGGACGTACGCCGAACTGGAACTGCGCGCCGACCGCTTGGCGGCCGGACTGATGCGGCTCGGCATCGGGGACGGCGACCGCGTGGTCGTCCAACTGCCCAACACGGACGCGTTCGTGGTGCTCTTCTTCGCCCTGCTGAGGGCGGGCGCGATACCGGTGCTCACCCTGCCCGCGCATCGCGAGAGCGAGATCGTGCATGTCGCCGAGGTGTCCGGCGCCACGGCGTACGCGATCCCCGACCTGCACGACGGCTTCGACCACCGCACGCTCGCCCGATCACTGCGCAAGGCCGTGCCCGGCGTAGAGCACGTGCTGGTGGCGGGCGACGCCGCGGAGTTCACCGCGCTCGCCGACGTCGACGCCGAACCGGCCGCACTGCCCGAGCCCGACCCGGCCGATGTCGCCGTACTGCTGCTGTCGGGCGGCACGACCGGCAAGCCGAAGCTGATCCCGCGCACCCACGACGACTACACCTACAACGTCCGCGCGAGCGCCGAGGTCTGCGGTTTCGACCGCGACACCGTCTACCTGGTGGTGCTGCCGACCGCGCACAACTTCGCGCTGGCCTGCCCCGGACTGCTGGGCACGCTGATGGCGGGCGGCACCGTCGTGCTCGCTCCCACGCCGAGCCCCGAGGACGCCTTCGAGCTGATCGAGCGGGAGAGGGTCACCGCCACCGCCGTGGTCCCGCCGATCGCGCTGCTCTGGATGGACGCGGTGGAGTGGGAGGAGGCCGACGTGTCCTCCCTCGCCCTGCTCCAGGTCGGCGGCTCCAAGCTGGGCGCCGAGCCCGCCGCCCGGGTCGGACCGGCCCTCGACTGCACACTCCAGCAGGTGTTCGGCATGGCCGAGGGACTGCTCAACTACACCCGGCTCGACGATCCGCCCGAGCTGGTGATCGGCACCCAGGGCCGCCCGCTGTCCCCCGCCGACGAGGTCCGCGTGGTCGACGAGGACGACCGTGACGTACCGCCCGGCGAGCGCGGCGAGTTGCTCACCCGCGGCCCCTACACCCTGCGCGGCTACTACCGCGCCGCCGAGCACAACTCCCGCGCCTTCACCACCGACGGCTACTACCGCACCGGCGACCTGGTGCGGATCCTGCCCTCGGGTCATCTGGTGGTCGAGGGCCGGGCCAAGGACCAGATCAACCGCGGCGGCGACAAGATCTCCGCCGAGGAGCTGGAGAACCACATCCTCGCCCACCCCGGCGTGCACGACGCGGCCGTGGTCGGCATGCCCGACGCGACGATGGGCGAGCGCACCTGCGCCTACCTCGTCCCGCGCGGACAGGCCCCGGGACAAAGGGAGTTGGCGGTGTTTCTCACCGAACGAGGGGTCGCCGCCTATAAGCTCCCCGACCGGGTGGAGACCATCGAGGTCTTCCCCCGGACCTCGGTGGGCAAGATCGACAAGAAGGCGCTCGGCCGGCTGATCGCCGAACGCCTGCGCGCGGAGGGCATCGGTGGCGACTGAGGCCAAAACGGCCCCTGTTGTACGGACGGACAAGCAACCGCGCAGGCGCCGCAACTCGACCCGCACACTGGCCGTGTTCGCTGCCCTGGTCCTGCTGGTCGTCGCGGCCGTGCTGAGCCTCGCGGTCGGCTCGCGCGCGCTGTCGCCGTCCGTCGTGTTCGACGCGCTGCTCCATGACGACGGATCGACCGCGGCGTCGGTGATCTGGGACGTCCGCGTGCCGCGCACCCTCGCGGGCATCGCGGCCGGTGCGGCGCTCGGCGTCGCGGGTGCGCTGATCCAGGCGCTCACCCGCAACCCGCTGGCCGATCCGGGGCTGCTCGGCATCAACGCGGGCGCCGCCACCGGAGTCGTGCTGTCCATCACCGCGCTCGGCATCACGAGCCTGTGGGCGTCGGTGTGGTTCGCCATGGCGGGGGCGGTGGTGGCGGGGCTGCTGGTGTACTCGCTCGCCTCGGGAGGGCGCGGCGGCGCCACTCCGGAGCGGCTCGCGCTCGGCGGTGCGGTGATCGCCGCGGTGTTCACCGGTATCGGCCAGACGCTGATGCTGCTCGACGCGCAGGCCCTGGACCAGCTGCGGTTCTGGAGCGTGGGCTCGCTCGCGCGGGCCGACAGCGAGACGCTGACGACGATCACGCCGTTCGTGGTGGTGGGCCTGGTGACGGCGTTGGCGCTGGTCCGGCCGCTCAACGCGCTCGCGCTGGGTGACGACGGCGCGCGGGCGCTGGGCGCCCATGTGGACCGGACGCGCTTTGTCGGCCTGGTGGCCGTGACACTGCTGTGCGGGGCCGCGACCTCGGCCGTGGGACCGCTGGTCTTCGTCGGTCTCGCGGTGCCGCACATCGCCCGCCTGATCGCCGGKGCCGACCAGCGCTGGACGCTGCCGATGTCGATGCTGCTGGCGCCGGCCCTGCTGCTGTTCGCGGACGTCCTCGGCCGGGTCGCCGTACGCCCGGACGAACTGGACGCGGGGGTGGTCACCGCGGTGGTCGGCGCCCCGGTGTTCATCGCGCTGGTCCGCTACCGAAAGGCGGTGTCGGCATGACGACGCAGGCCCCGCCACGCGCCCGTACCCATGTCGTACGCAGCCGCTCGCACGGTCTCTCGCTACGGGTGGACGTGCGCGCGGTGACGGTCTGCGTGCTGGTGCTGGCCGCCACCGCCGCGGTCGGCGTCCTCGCGCTCGGCACCGGCGAGTACACGATCTCCCCGGCGGACGTGGTCCGCACGCTGCTCGGCAACGGCAGCCCGCGCACCGACTTCGTCGTCAACGACCTCAGGCTGCCCCGTCTGCTGACCGGCATCCTGGTCGGCGCGGCGCTCGGGCTGAGCGGTGCCCTCTTCCAGAGTCTGACCCGCAATCCGCTGGGCAGCCCCGACATCGTCGGCTTCACCTACGGCTCGGCCACCGGGGGTCTGCTGGTCGTCCTGCTCGTCGGCGGGACCGGCGGGCAGATCGCCCTCGGGGCGGTGGGCGGCGGCCTCGCGACGGCCGTCCTCGTGTATCTGCTGGCGTGGCGGCAGGGCGTCCACGGCTATCGGCTGGTGCTGGTCGGCATCGGGGTGAGCGCGCTGCTGCAGGGCGTGAACGCCTATCTCCTCGCCAAGGCCCGCTTCACCCAGGCCGCGCAGGCCATGGTGTGGCTCAACGGCAGTCTGAACGGCCGGAGCTGGGCGGACGTACGCCCGGCCGCTCTCGGCCTGCTGGTCGTGCTGCCCCTGGTGGGGCTCGCCGCGAGCCGGCTGAGGATCCTGGAGATGGGCGACGACGTGGCGGGCGGGCTCGGCGTCCCGGTCCAGCGGACGCGGCTGCAGTTGCTGGTGCTCGCCACGGCGGCCTGCGCGGTGGCGACCGCGGCCGCCGGCCCGATCCCGTTCGTCGCTCTCATCGCCCCGCAGCTGGCCCGCCGCCTCACCCGGACCCCCGGCCCGGGTCTCCTGGCCGCCACCTGCACCGGCGCCCTGCTCGTGGTGAGCGCGGACTTCGCCTCCGGGCGCATCCACGAGACGGCCCAGCTGCCGGTCGGCGTGGTCACCGCGGTGGTCGGCGGGGTGTATCTGGGGTTGCTGCTGCGCAGGCAGCGGCGGGCCGGGCGGATCTGAGCGCCTCAGTGCCCGTGCTCCTCGGCCCCGTCCTCGTGCGCGGGGGCCGGTGAGCCGGCCGCTGCCGTGCCCGCCCGGACCGTGAACTCCGCGGTGTGCACCTGCCCCTGGTGCTTGAAGTCGAGGAACAGCCGGTAGGTGCCGCTGCTCGGTGCCGTGGCCGTGAACGAGATCTCCGGGCCGGGCTTCGTCCTGCCGTCGCCGGGTTCGCCGCCCGGGTGGACGTGGAGGTAGGCGAGGTCGCCGGAGCGCAGGGCGACCAGGTGGCCGTAGGCGCCGAGGTAGGGCTGGAGGTCGGTCACCGGGCTGCCGCCCCGGGAGACCTTCAGCCGCAGCTCGGTCTCCTTGCCCGGGCGCAGGGCGCCGTCCAGACGGACCTCGTAGCCGTTGACCTTCGCGGTGGCCTTCGGGGCGGGCAGTTGCCGCGGCTCGTAGGTGCCCGAGGCGGCGAGGTCCGCGCCGAGGGTGAGGTTCTCGGCACCCTTCTTCGCCGGGGTGAAGTCGGCGAAGACGCGGTATCCGCCCGCGCGGGGCAGCTCGACGGGGATGCTCCAGGTGCCGTCGGCGGCGCGGGTGGGGTGCACATGGCGGTAGGTGGCCAGGTCGCGTGAGGCCACGATGAGGTGCAGTTCCTTCTCGTGTTCGCGCTGGTAGGCGGTGACCGCGCGGCCCGCGCTGTCGCGGATGGCGAAGCTCAGGTCGGATCGCTTCCCGGCGGTGACGGTCGTGGTCCTCAGGTCGAGCGTGTACCCGCCCTCGGAGATCTGGAGCCCGCCGGCCGGCGCCGTCTCGTGCCCGCCATGGTCCCCGCCTCCCGCCGGATCCGGCGACGCCTCGCCGTGGCTCTCGTGGCGGGCGGGAGCGGGGTCCTCCACGACGGGGTCGACACCTTTGCCCACGCCGTAGGCGGTGCCGAAGGTCGCGGCCAGTGCGGCGGCGAACGCTGTGATCCTCAGTCCGGCATGCATGGCGGTCTCCTGCGGGTCTGATCCTTGGATACGGTCCTTCGATGCACCTCACCATACCCCTGGGGGGTACCAAGTCAACCCGCATCGACGCTTGCGTTGCCTACCCCCTAGGGGTATACATGGACACCGGCAAGGATACCCCCACCCCGTATAGAGGTCGACCGAGACCGCGCATCCCAGGAGGAACCCATGTCCACCACCACCTACGCCGTCTCCGGTATGAGCTGCGCCCACTGCAAGGCCACGCTCACCAAGGTCATCGGCGAGCTGGACGGCGTCACCGGGGTCGACGTCGATCTCGCGGCCGGGCAGGTCACCGTCACCAGCACCACCGAGCCCGACGACGCCCTGCTGGGCGAGGTGGTCGACGACGCCGGCTACGAGCTGACCGGCCGCACGGCCTGACCCGCACCCCGACCGCGGGGCCCGGCCGCACCGGGCTCCCTCCGCACCCCGCACGAGGAGCAGCGATGACCACCACCGCGTCCGATCCCACGACCGAGGTAGAGCTCGCCATCGGCGGCATGACCTGCGCCTCGTGCGCGGCGCGCGTCGAGAAGAAGCTCAACCGCATGGACGGCGTGACGGCCACGGTCAACTACGCCACCGAGAAGGCCAAGGTCAGCTACGGCGGTGACGTCCGCGTGCAGGACCTGATCGCCACCGTCGAGGCGACCGGATACACCGCGCAGGAGCCCGCGCCGCCCGTTCGCGACGAGGCCGGGAGCGGCGACGGGCACGACGAACTGCACTCGCTCCGGGAGCGGTTGATCACCGCAGTGACGCTCTCGGTGCCGGTCGTCGCGATGGCCATGATCCCGGCCCTGCAGTTCGAGTACTGGCAGTGGCTGTCGCTCACGCTGGCGGCGCCCGTCGTGACGTATGCCGCGTGGCCCTTCCACAAGGCGGCGTTCACCAATCTGCGGCACGGCGCGGCCACCATGGACACGCTGATCTCGGTCGGCACGTCGGCCGCGTTCCTGTGGTCCCTGTGGGCGCTGTTCCTCGGCACGGCGGGCGAGCCGGGCATGACGCACCCCTTCGAGCTGACCATCTCCCGCGGTGACGGCTCCGGGAACATCTATCTGGAGGCGGCCGCCGGTGTCACCGCCTTCATCCTGGCCGGGCGCTACTTCGAGGCCCGCAGCAAGCGCAAGGCCGGCGCGGCGCTCAAGGCGCTGCTGGAGCTCGGCGCCAAGGACGTCACCGTCCTGGACGCGGGAGGCGGCGAACGGACGGTCCCCGTCTCGGAGTTGACGGTCGGCGACCGTTTCCTCGTCCGTCCCGGCGAGAAGATCGCCGCCGACGGCACCGTCGTCGAGGGCTCGTCCGCGGTGGACGCCTCGATGCTGACCGGCGAGTCCGTCCCGGTCGAGGTCGCTCAGGGCGACCCGGTCACCGGCGCGACGATCAACGCGGGCGGCCGTCTCGTGGTCGAGGCCACCCGGGTGGGCGCCGACACCCAACTCGCCCGGATGGCACGGCTGGTGGAGGACGCGCAGAACGGCAAGGCGTCGGCGCAGCGGCTCGCGGACCGGATCTCCGCCGTGTTCGTGCCGATCGTGATCGCCCTGGCGCTCGGCACCCTCGGCTTCTGGCTCGGCAACGGCGCCGGAGCGGCCGCATCCTTCACCGCCGCGGTCGCCGTACTGATCATCGCCTGCCCGTGCGCGCTGGGGCTGGCCACGCCTACCGCGCTGATGGTGGGCACCGGGCGGGGCGCGCAGCTCGGGATCCTGATCAAGGGCCCGGAAGTGCTGGAGTCCACGCGCAAGGTCGACACGATCGTCCTGGACAAGACCGGCACCGTGACCACCGGCCGGATGACCCTCCTGGCCGTCCACACCTCCGACAACACCGACGAGGCCGAAGTCCTGCGCCTCGCGGGCGCGTTGGAGCACGCCTCCGAGCACCCGATCGCCCGCGCAGTGGCCGACGGAGCACTGGAGAAGCTGGGTTCACTGCCCACGCCCGAGGACTTCGCGAACGTGCCCGGTCTCGGGGTGCAGGGCATCGTCGAGGGGCACGCCGTGCTCGTGGGACGGGAACGGCTGCTCGCGGACTGGGCCATGGAGCTGCCGGATGACCTGCGGCAGGCCAAGTCCGAAGCCGAGGCGGCCGGTCGCAGCGCCATCGCGGTCGCCTGGGACGGTGCGGCGCGTGCCGTGCTGGAGGTCGCCGACGCGGTGAAGGAGACCAGCCCGGAGGCGATCCGGCGACTGCGCGCCCTCGGCCTCACCCCGATCCTGCTGACCGGTGACAACCGGGCCGTCGCGCGGGCCGTCGCCCACGAAGTCGGCATCGCCCCCGAGCAGGTGATTGCCGAGGTGCTGCCGCAGGACAAGGCCGATGTCGTCAAGCGCCTTCAGGACGAGGGCCGTTCGGTCGCGATGGTCGGTGACGGCGTCAACGACGCGGCCGCCCTCGCCCAGGCCGACCTGGGGCTGGCGATGGGCACCGGCACGGACGCCGCCATCGAGGCCGGCGACCTCACTCTGGTGCGGGGCGACCTGCGCGTCGCGGCGGACGCGATCCGGCTCGCCCGCAGGACGCTCGGCACCATACGCTCGAACCTGTTCTGGGCCTTCGCCTACAACGTGGCGGCGCTGCCGCTCGCCGCTGCCGGCCTGCTCAACCCGATGATCGCCGGGGCGGCCATGGCCTTCTCCTCGGTGTTCGTGGTCGGCAACTCCCTGCGGCTGCGCTCGTTCCGGGCAGCGGACTGACGACTCCTCGCGAAGACAAGAGGGCGCCGCACCAGCGGCGCCCTCTTTGTTTCGTTCGTCAGCCGAAGGCCTTCACGGCCTGGTAGTAGGTCCAGGCCGTGCTGTTGCAGGCGGTCTTCGACGCACCGCTGTAGTTCGCGCACACGCGCTTGAGGTCCTCGTAGAAGGCGCTGTCCACACGCGACTTGTTCGCGTCGAAGGCGCCGATCGCCTTGTAGTTGCGGTAACCGAAGTCGTGGCGGGCGCAGGACGTGGCGAAGGGGAAGCCGAAGGGGTTGTCGGGCGAGGAGGAGCAGTAGTCCGTCGACCAGTCGAACCCGTACGCGGACCAGGCGGACTGGTTGTTGCGGGCGGCGACCCAGGCGTTGTAGCTGGACGCGCTGGTCTGGGTCCAGCCGGACAGAACCTGGGGCTTGTCGGCGGGAGCGGCGCCGGCGGCCGAGGCGGTGGCGAAGACGGCTGCGAGGGAGAGGGCTGAGGCGGCAAAACCGGTGGCGAGTGTGCGGTGCATTCCACACCTCCATGAGGCTGCGACCCGCCCGTCGGGCCGCAGGTTCATGACAAGATGATTGACACCTGAACGGCTCTTTCACACCGCATGCGACTCAATTGCCCATTAACTCTTGGACATGCGAGGAGATCAGGGGATGAATTCGACGTCGGCGCGACCGGCCTCGCGCTGACCCGGCGGGCCCCCGACCGCATCCTCCCTCCGCAGGTCCACGGCAGTCAGCGCCAGCGCAAGCGGCCCCGGGGCGAGGAAGGCAAGCGGCACCAGCATCCAGCCGCACACGGCGGCGGTCGCCACCGCGAGCAGCACCAGGCCGCTGCCGCCCGCGTCCCGCACACAGTCCCCGGCGGCCTCCCGCAGCGCGGTCCGCCAGTCGGTGAGCGACTCGGGGCGGGCGCAGGCCCGCAGGCCGGCCACCACGCCACCCGCCCCGATTCCGGCGGCGATCACCGCGAAGGCCGCCCCGCCCGGCAGCCCCGCCCGGGCCAGCGCCAGATCGGCGACCAGCAGCAGGACACCCGTCAGCGCGAGGGCGCCCGCCGCCAGGTCGCCGGTCCGCAGCCGTCGCCGTAGCAACGCGAAGTACCGCCCGGCGGTGGCCGGTTGGTCCTCCCGCGCGCCCCGCAGCACCGCACACGCCGTCGACATGGCGGCCGGGGCGGTCAGCACGGGCAGACAGGCCACGGCCGTGGCCAGGCCGACGCTGAGCACATCGGCGAACAGAGTCATCCGCGGGCCGAACACCTCGCCCGCCTCGCGTGCCGGCATCCCGCTCACCCCTTCAGTCCGGAGCTGGCCATGCCCTCCACCAGGAAGCGCTGGAAGGCGAGGAAGAAGAGCACGATCGGCAGCAGCGCGATCACGGACAGCGCGAACATCGGGCCGAACGCCGAGATGCTGGAGGCGTCCACGAACGACCGCAGGGCGAGCGTGAGCGTGAACTTGTCCGGGTCGAAGAGATAGATGAGCTGGGTGAAGAAGTCGTTCCACGTCCAGATGAAGGTAAAGATCGCCGTGGTGATCAGCGCCGGGCGGGTCAGCGGCAGCACCACCAGGAAGAAGCTGCGGAACGGGCCGCAGCCGTCGATCCGGGCCGCCTCCTCCAGTTCGCGGGGCAGACCGCGCATGAACTGCACGATGAGGAACACGAAGAAGGCTTCCGTCGCCAGGAACTTCGGCAGGATCAGCGGCCAGTAGGTGTTCACCAGGCCGAGCTGGTTGAAGATGATGTACTGCGGGATCAGCACCGCGTGGTGCGGCAGCATGATCGTGGCGATCATGAACGCGAACAGCGGCCCGCGCAAGCGGAAGCGCAGCCGCGCGAAGGCGTAGGCGGCGAGCGAGCAGCTGATGACATTGCCGAGGACCGCGCCGCCCGCGATCAGCAGCGAGTTGGACAGCAGCCGCCAGATCGACACGTCGTTCACGCCGTCCAGGGCCGTGGAGTAGTTCGACCACTCCAGGTGACCGGGCAGCAGGTTCAGGCTCGCGATGACCTCGTCGGCCGGCTTGAGCGAGGTGGCCAGCAGCCAGGCCAGCGGATAGAGCATCACGAGCAGGGCGGCCAGACAGCCGAGGTGCAGGGCGACCCGGCTCCACCGA
Source organism: Streptomyces sp. UW30 (assembly GCF_008042075.1). GTDB lineage: Bacteria > Actinomycetota > Actinomycetes > Streptomycetales > Streptomycetaceae > Streptomyces. The sequence continues at coordinate 26,414 of NZ_RDBN01000022.1, forward strand.
ACTGGCTTATGGAAAAGGGCAGTTGATGAGGTCATCGGTCCCCCTCGGAGGTGTAGAAGACCCAGGAGCGCGAGGTACGGAACAGCACCGCCGTGACGGCGCCGATCACGATCAGCAGCACCCAGGCCATGGCGGAGGCGTAGCCCATGTGGGAGGCGACGAAGCCGCGGTCGTAGAGGTAGAGGGTGTAGACGAGGGTCGAGTCGGCGGGTCCGCCCTTGCCGGCGCCGATCGCGAAGGCGGGCGTGAAGACCTGGAAGGCCTGGATGGTCTGCAGCACGAGGTTGAAGAACAGGACCGGAGACAGCATGGGCACGGTGACGGACAGGAACTGCCGCCATTTCCCGGCCCCGTCCACGGCCGCCGCCTCGTACAGCTCGCTCGGGATCTGCTGGAGACCGGCGAGGAAGATGACCATCGGCGCCCCGAACTGCCACACCGTCAGCAGCGCCACGGCGAGCAGAGCCCAGCCGGGCTTGTTGACCCAGCCGCCGGTGCCGAACAGGTTGTCCACGGTGCCGCCGTCGTTGAAGATCGCCCGCCAGACGAGCGCGATGGACATCGACGCGCCGAGCAGGGAGGGGGCGTAGAACGCCGACCGGTAGAAACCCTTGCCGCGCTTCATGGACTTCAGCGCCAGCGCGACGACGAGGGCGAGCGCGAGTTGCAGGGGCACGGCGATGACGACGTACGTCAGAGTCGTCAGCACCGAACGCCAGTAGCGCGGGTCCTCCGTGAACATCTGGACGTAGTTGCGCAGCCCCACCCAGCGCGGCGGGTTGAACAGGTCGTAGTCGGTGAAGGACAGGTACAGCGACACGGCCATCGGCAGCAGGGTCAGCACGGCCGCGCCGAGCACCCACGGGGACAGGAACACCCAGGCGGGGCCCTGGCGTTCGCGCTTGGGCCGGCGCTTGGCGGCGGTGGCGGTGGCGCGCTGTGCGCGTGGGGGGATCGTGGTGGTGGTCATGACCTCAGCTCCGCCTTCGCCTCGGTGACGTAGTTCTCGGCCGCCTCGCGGGGCGACATGCGCGCGTACGACACCTGGTCGTAGTCGCGCTGGAAGGTGGTCTGGAGGGCGTTGTCGCCCGAGGGCGGGGCCTGCGGCGGGGCGTTGAGCGTGCCCTCCAGGGAGGTCTGGTAGCCGGCGATCGTCTTGTCGAAGTCCTTGAGCTGCGGCTCGATCTCCTTACGGACCAAGTCGTTGACGGGGATGCCGCGAGTGGCGCCGAGGACCTTCGCCGCCTGCTCGTCGTTGATGAGGAAGTCGACGAGCTGCGCCGCCTCCTTGGCGTGGCTCGTGTTGGCGCCGACGCCGAGGAACATGGACGGCTTGAAGTACTGACCGGGGGTGCCGTCCTCGCCGGACGGCATCGGCGCGAGCGCGACACCGCTGGGTATGAGAGCGAGGTAACCGCTCGCCGGTGCGTCCCAGTTGGCGTCGGCCGTGGCCTCGCCGCGCCCGAGCGGGGTGTTCTCGACGGAGCCGTCGAGCTGGGTGGTCTGCTCGGCGGGCGAGACGACGCCCTCGCGCCTGAGTTCGTCGGTGAAGGTCCACCAGCGCGTCAGGTCGTCGGCGGTGAAGCCGAGCCCGCCGTCCTTCGTGTAGAGGGACTTGCCCTGGCCGCGCAGCCAGACCTCGAAGCAGTCCTCGCTCTGGCCGGGGTCGGTGGCGCCGGGCTTGCCGGTCTTCTCGGCCAGCGCGCGCATGGTGTCGGCCCACTGGCTCCAGGTCCAGCTGCTGTCCGGGAGCGGCACTCCGGACGCTTTCCACGCCTTGACGTCGTACGCGACGGTCTCGGTGCCGCGTCCTTGCGGGATCGCGTACTGCGTGCCGTCCAGTCGGCCGGTGGCGAGCAGTCCGGCGTCGATCTCGTCGGTGCGCAGTACGGCCTGCTGCTCGCCGAGGTCGAGCAGGACGCCGCCGGAGGCGTACTGGTCGATCTGGCGGTAGTCGAGCTGCATCACGTCGGGGGCGTCGCCGCCCGCGGCCTGGGTGGCGAGCTTCTGCTTGTAGGCGTCGTACGCCGAGAACGACGTCTGCACCTGGATGTCCGGGTGCTGTTTCTCGAACTGGGCGAGGGCCTGCTCGGTGCGCTCCGCGCGGTCGGGGTTGCCCCACCACGTGTAGCGCAGCACGACCTTGCCGCCGCCGACCGACTCTCCGGATCCTGAGCAGCCCGCCGGCATCGCGCAGAGCGCGAGTGCGGCGGCCGAAGCGCAGAACCTCTTTGTCCTGTGTCCGGGCATGCCGAGGTCACCTCTCCTCTCCTCGGTCTTTCCGTCGGCCCCCCTCCGGCCCCCCTGAGCCTGCTACTCGCCTTGGTACGGCAGCGTGATCCCCGGCAGGTTGTACTCGTCGCGGCGACCGCACATCCCGAACCCGCCGAGCCGGGTGGGCCCGGCCTCGTGCGCGGTCGCCTCGCCGAGGTAGGCCGGCTCCCCCGCCTCCAGCGCGTCGAGCTGGGCGCCCGTGCGCTGGGCCGTGGCGAGCGCGCCGGCCCGCCACAGCTCCCGCCAGTTCGGCACCTTGGCGCGCACGAGCCGGGCGGCGGACCGCTGGAACTCGACGCAGGGGCCGTTGTCCCCGGCGACAAGTGCCTCGCGCAGGGCGAGGTAGCCCTCGACGGCGAGGTCCCTGCGGCGCCGGGCGGCCGCGGCGGTCTCCGGGCCCGTGCCGGGCGGGAGTACGGAGGCGGCCGCGTACCGCTCCGGATCCGCGAGCACCTCGGGCGGAAAGGTGAAGACGGCGTCCCCTGCCTCGGGCAGACCGCTGTTCTGCATCAGCACGGTGATGCGCAGATCGCCGCCCTGGACCATACGGTGCACGGTCCCCGGCGTGAACCAGGCGACGGAGCCCGGCTCCAGGGGGATGTCCCGGTAGCCGTCGGGGCTCAGCGTCTGTACGGCGCCCCGGCCGCCGGTGACGACGTACGCCTCGGTGCACACCAGATGCAGATGCGGGCTGCCGCCGCACACGCCGTCGGCGGCCTCCCAGTCGTAGGCGCTGAGGTGGGACAGGCCGACGGCGCCGGGCAGCGGGTGCGGCAGGTTCGGCTTCACCACGGCATTCCCTCCAGGTGGGAGGCCACGCGCTCCCGGTCCCAGGCCCCGTCGGCGAACACGACCCGGTAGCGGTAGGTGAAGGACTCGCCCGGCGGCAGCTCGAACTCCTCGAAGAACGCCCAGGAGAACGCCACCGTCGGGATCGGCTCGGAGCGCACGAACCAGTGCGACTCGTGGATCGCGGACTTCTCGTCGAGGTTCTCCGGCGCGTGCGCGAAGACGAGCGTGGAGTGCCCGTCGATGTCGTCGTGCTCGGTGGTGTAGGCGAGCCACGGGCCCTGCGTGCCCATCAGCTTGCCGGCGTCGGCGCCCGCTCCCCCGTCGAGGTCGGGTCCGAAGGCGGTGCCGCCGGTGAAGTCGCGGGGGCCGCGCCACTGAAGGCCGGTGTAGCCCGCCATCTCGCGGCCCTCGGTGGTCGGAGAACCGAACCGCAGGGCCGCCTCGCGCAGGTTGGTGAGGCGGATCGACCAGTCCAGGGCCCAGGCGCCGGCCTCCTCGTCCACCGAGTGGACGGTCAGCCCGCGCACTTCACGCGCCCACTGCGCACCGCCGTTCTCGACCCAGGTGAGCTCCTCGGTGAGGACGAGCCGGTCGTCCTCGACCGTGAACTCGGGGAAACCGTCGTGCCGCATGGAGCCGACCCGCTCGGGCAGGGCGAGATAGCCCTGGCCGTGCACATAGCAGTTGCCGCCCCAGAAGTTCTGCCCGGACAGGTGACTCGCCGTCATCTGCAGACCCTTGTGCCAGCGGTGGTCGCTGGGCCGGTACCCGGTCACGGTGTGCCCGGCGAGGGTGCGCACCGGGTGGGCGTAGGGCTTGCGGGACTCGAAGGCCTCCGGGTCGGGGCGGTAGACGTAGCGAAGGATCTCGGTGCCGTTCGCTGCCGTGACCGCGATGTGGTCGCCGTGCGCGTGGGTGACGCGGATGCTCATGCGCGCTCCTTGGGGGCCCAGTGGGGGTGGTCTCCGTGCATGGCCGGGTAGAAGGGGTCGCCGGGCGCGATCTCGCCCGCGTGCACCGGCTGTCCCGTGAACGCGGCCTTGTAGAGGGCGGCCGCGAAGTCGAGGGTGACGCGCGCCCCCGGACCGCTGCCGGGCGGCCGGACACCGTTGTCGTAGGCGTCCAGGAGGCCGCCGAGCTGTGCCGTGTGCGAGCTGGGCACGTCCGCCGCCGGGGTGCGCCAGGCGGTGGCGCGCTCGGAGGGGACGTGCGGGGCGGGGGTGTAGATCCAGTCGTCGTTGCGGTGGCCGTACAGGTGGGTGAGCTCGACCGTCGCGTCGGCGCAGTCCACGCGGATGCGGCTGACCTCGTGCGGGGACAGGACGCTGTTGACGACGGTGGCTAGGGCGCCGTTCTCGAAGCGCACGAGGGCCGTCGAGACGTCCTCGCTCTCGGTGTCGTGCACCAGGCGCGCGGCCATGGCCCGTATCTCCGTCCACGGGCCGAGCAGATGCAGCAGCAGGTCGAACTGGTGGATGCCGTGCCCCATCGTCGGCCCGCCGCCCTCGGTGGCCCAGCGCCCACGCCACGGCACCGCGTAGTACGCGGCGTCGCGGTGCCAGGTCGTCTGGCAGTGCGCGACCAGCGGGGTGCCCAGCTCACCGCTCGCGATCAGCTCCCGGGCGTGGACGGCGCCCGAGCCGTAGCGGTGCTGGAAGACCACCGACGCGTACGCGCCCGACGCCTCCTCGGCCGCGGCGATGTCGTCGTACTCGGCGAGCGACAGACACAGCGGCTTCTCGCACAGCACCCAGGCGCCCGCCTTGAGCGCGGCGATCGTCTGCTCCCGGTGCAGCGACGGCGGGGTGCCGATCAGGACCAGGTCGGGGCGTACGGCGTCCAGCATCTCGCCCGTCGAGGTGTACCCGGCGACGTCCTCGCCCGCGAGCTGCCGGAAGGCGTCCAGCCGGGCCTGGTCCACATCGACGGCGGCGACCAGCTCCACCCGGTCCGCGTGGTGTCTCAACGCCGGGAGGTGACTGCCGCTGACGATGGCGCCGGTGCCGATGACGGCGACGCGGCGGCGGGCGGGGCTTGGGGACATGCAGTTCTCCTCGGACGGCGGACAGCCCGCTCAGAAAGCGCTTGCACTTCGAGGGCGACCCTAGGCAGGGACGGAATGTAAGGACAACCCCTCTGCGGCGACATGAGCAAAGCCCGACCCGTTCGGCCCGGCCCACGTTCCGCACGCTCCCCTCTTCGCCCCTCGCTCAAACGGACGAAGATCGTCGAAGGCCAAGGGTCGCGCCAGGCATCAACTCACCTTCGACAAGGGGGCGTTGACAGCGTGCGGCATCCGCGTCACGGTGATGACTCGTCGTGCCCGGGAGGCCACCCATGGCAGCAGTTGGTACCGACACCGATCTCGTCACACGTGTACGTGCGCTGCGGCCACTCGTCCGCGAGCACGCGCCCGGGGCCGAGCAACAGCGACGGGTCGTGCCCAAGGTCGCGGAGGCGCTCAAGGACGCCGGGATCCACCGGATGAACGTCCCCCGGCGGTACGGCGGCTACCAGAGCCGGCTGCGCACCCAGGTCGACGCGGTGGCCGAGATCGCCGCGGGATGCGGCTCGACCGCGTTCAAGACGGTGATCCAGGCCGGCTGCTCCTTCATCGCGGCCCTCTTCCCCGACGAGGCGCAGGACGAGATCTTCACCGGCCCGGACGTCAGGGTCGGTGGCACGCTCGTCCCGGACGCGACGGCGGTCCGGTCGAACGGCGGTTATGTCGTCAACGGCACCTCGGGCTTCGCCACCGGCTGCCATGACGCCGACTGGCATCTGCTGACGGTCCGGGTGGAGTCGGAGTCCGGGGAGGGGCCGCCCGAGCTGCTGTGGACGGCCGTGCCCATGGCCGAGCTGGAGATTCTCGACGACTGGTACGTCTCGGGGCTGGCGGGCACCGGCAGCAACAGCGTCGTCGCACGGGACGTGTTCGTCCCCGCGCACCGCGTCCTGCCGGTCGGGCCCCTGCTGGCGGGCGGGTTCCCGTCGAAGTCCAACGCCGACGACCCGTTCTACCGGATGCCGGTGCTGCTGCTGTTCTGTGTCTGGACGGCGCCCCCCGCGCTCGGACTGGCCCGCTCCGCGCTCACGGAGTTCACCGAGCGCAGCCACCGGCGGGGCATCACGTACACCTTCCACCAGCGGCAGCACGAGGCCACGGTCACCCATCTCCAGGCGGCCGAGGCGGCCATGAAGATCTCCTGCGCCGAGCTGCTGACCGCCGATTTCGTCTCCCTGATCGAGGCGCGGGCGGAGTCCGGCGAGCCGTACACGCCCGAGGAGCGGACGCGGATCCGGGCCCAGAGCGGCTATGTGGCGCGGCTGTGCAAGGAGGCCGTCGATCTGCTCGGCTCGGCCTCCGGGGCGTCGTCCTTGCACCGGGACACGCCGATCCAGCGGACCGTGCGCGACGCGGGGGCGCTGTGTCTGCACTCGTTCGTGAATCCCGCCACCAACCTGGAGATCCACGGCCGGGTCCTGTCCGGACTCGACCCGGGCACGCCGTTCGTGTAGCCCCGGCCGGCGTCACCCCTTGGCGAGGAAGCGCCGCAGCCGGGTCAGCGGCCAGGTGTTGATCACGTCGTCCTTGGTGAGCCAGCCGCGCTGCGCCGTGCCCACGCCGTAGCGCAGGTTGGCCAGGTGGATCACGGCGTGGGCGTCGCTGTCGACGGCGAACTTCACGCCGTGCCGTCCGGCCCGCAGGATGTCCTCGTCGCGCAGGTCGAGCCGGTCCGGGTGGGAGTTGATCTCCAGGGCGGTGCCGGTGCGCGCACAGGCCGCGAACACCGCGTCGAGGTCGACGTCGATGGCGGGGCGCTTGCCGATGAGGCGGGTGGTGGGGTGGCCGATGATGTGGACGTGCGGGTTCTCGCAGGCCTTGACGATCCGCCGGGTCAGCGCCTCGCGCCCCTGGTTGAAGTGCGAGTGCACCGAGGCCACGCACAGGTCGAAGCCGGCGAGGAACTCCCCCGGCCAGTCCACCTCGCCGTCGGGGCCGATGTTCAGCTCCACGCCGTGCAGCACCCGCATGCCGCCGCGCCTGCCGCCTTTGCCGTACTCCCGGTCGAGCTCGCGGACACGTTCGCGCTGGGCGAGGATCCGTTCGTCGGTCATCCGCTGCATGGCCATGTCCGGGCCGTGGTCGGTGACCGCGTAATAGGCGTAGCCGCGCTCGGCGGCCGCGGCGACCATCTCCTCCAGCGGGGCGAGCCCGTCGGTGAGGTCGGTGTGGGTGTGCAGATCGCCGCGGATGTCCTGCTCCTGGATCAGGTCGGGCAGCTCGCCGCGCAGCCCGGCCTCGATCTCGCCGCGGTCCTCGCGCAGGGTGGGTGCGATCCACGGCAATCCGAGGCGGGCGTAGACCTCCTCCTCGGTCTCGGAGACGATCTTCTCCCCGGTCTCGGTGTCGAAGAGCCCGTACTCGGAGAGCTTGAGCTTCTTGTGGACGGCCATCTCCCGGGTGCGGATGTTGTGCGCCTTGGACCCGGTGAAGTACTGCATGGCCGCGCCCCAGGAGTCCGGCGGTACGACACGCAGGTCGACCTGGAGTCCTTTGTCGGTGCGGATCGACGTCTTCTTCTCGCCGTGCGCGATGACCTCGGCGACGTACGGCAGTTCGGTGAAGGCCCGCATGACGGGCGCGGCCTTCTTCGCCGCGACGAGGATGTCGATGTCGCCGATCGTCTCGCGGACGCGGCGCAGCGATCCGGCGTAGGAGCACCGCTCGCAGCCCTTCACCCGCGACATCTCGGCGACGATGTCCTCGGCGAGGCTCATCGCGACATCGATCAGGACCCGGTCGCCGGAGGACTGCAGCAGGCCGATGCCGTGCAGGATGTTCTCCTCCGTCTTCGGCCCGAAGCCCTTCAGGTCGCGCAGCCGCTCCTCGTGGATGGCGTCCGCGAGTTCCTCGGTGGTGGAGATGCCCAGCTCCTCGTAGAGGACGAGGGCCTTCTTCGGGCCGAGCGTGGGGATCGCGGTGAGCTGCCGGACACCGGCGGGGATCTTCGCGCGCAGTTGTTCGACGGCGGACACGCTGCCGGTGGAGAAGTACTCGACGACCTTCTCGGCGATCGACTTGCCGACGTTGGGGATCTCTTTCAGGCCCTTGACGTCGAGCGTGGACACATCCGCGTGGTGACCGCCGATCGCCCGGGCGGCCTTCTCGTAGACACGTACCTTGAACGCGTCTCCTCCGGTGATGGAGATCAGATCCGCGTACTCCTGCAGCAGTGCGGCGACCTCGTCGTTGGACCGTGCCACGCCTCCAGGGTAGGCACGGGAGGGCCGGCCGGACGAGCCCGGCCGGGCCGACCGTGTCGCCGCGCTATTGGCCCAGGTGTGTGGGCGGAGTGGTCGTGGGGTCGGGGTCGGGTTCGGGTACCTGGGCCGACATCGRCGGGTGGGCCGGGGTCGCGTGTTCCTTGGTCAGCGCGTTGATGATCCTGCGGGCCACCAGGGGGTCGGCCGGCAGGGTGTGGGAGGCGAACCAGCGGGCGGCCGCGGGAGCCGGGGACGGTTCGACGAACTCGGCGCCCGCGTAGTCGTCGAGCGGCGGGTCGTAGATGTAGCCCGCGACCACGCCATGGCTGACCAGACGGTCCACGAGGGCGTCGCGGTCGTGGACGAGCAGCGGGACCCGGAACAGGGAGGGCGGGCCCTCGTGCGTGGGCCCGTCGCGCAGGGCCGGGCTGGCCCAGGTGGTGCCGGACAGCAGCGAGACGCCGGCCCTGCGCCGGGCCAGGTCACCGTCGAGCAGCGCCATCCGCAGCTCCAGCTGCCCGCGGACCAGGGCCCCGTGGCGGGAGCGGAAGCCGTGCAGGTCGACCCGTACCCAGGGCTCGTACGCGGTCAGGCTGGGTGCGTGGCGGGCGCTGCCGGCGAGGCGGGGCGCGTGCAGGGCCATGCGGAAGTCGTCGCGTTCCAGCAGTCCGAGGCGCTGCATCGTGCGCCAGGCGGGCCGCACCAGGTGGAGCGTGCGTACGGCGGAGCGCGCCAGCGGGCGCAGCGTGGTGGCCAGGTCGTCGCGCAGCCGACGCGGGGTGAGCAGGTCGTCGCGCAGCAGCTCCAGTTCGCGTCGGGCGCGGGCGTCCTCGACGGCGAGGAAGCCGCCTGCCATCCCGGCGACGTGCTTGGACAGGCTGAACGCGGCGGCCGTCCCGAAGGTGCCGATCGGCTGCCCGTCCACGTGTGTGCCGATCGCGTGCGCCGCGTCCTCGATGAGGGGGATCCCCAACTGGTCGCAGCGGCGGCGCAGTTCGACGACCCGGTCCGGCAGGCCGTACAGGTTGGTGGTCAGGACGGCGTCGATGTCGCGCCAGGTGGCGTCCGGTACGGCGGCCGGGTCGATGTTGCCGTCCCACCGGGACACGGGGGCTTGGACCGGGCGCAGTCCGGCGGCGAGGACGACGAAGAGGATCACGTCGTCGTTCACCGGGGACATCAGCACCCGTCCGCCCGGCCGGCACCAGCGCCGCAGCGCCAGGTAGAGGGCCAGTCGGGCCGAGGGCGTGTAGACGCATTCGCGTCCGATGCGCCGTGTCATCATCGCGGCGAGCCGCGATCCGTACGGCATGGTCACCTCTTCCGTGGAAGGGTCCGACGAAGGGTCGCCCGGAGCGGGCGGTGTGCGCTCACGAACGTCGTACGAGGCCGCCGTGCGGGCGATGTGGGACCGCCAGGGGCCTGGGACCGCCGGGCCGAGACAGCGCCGGCGTGTACACGTGACGAGAGCGGGTTCGCGTTCAGCGGGCGCGGGCTTCCGCGCCCGGCGGGTGGGCCGGGCCGGAGGTGCGCAGCGTGCCGACGGTCTTCAGCAGCCGGTCGGCGGGCTCGCGCAGCCGGGGGTGGGCCAGGACGGTGTTCCGCAGACCGCGCACCGGTCTGCGCCACATCCGGTGGGCCGTCGCCACCGGGTGCGGACGCACCGCGAACCCTTCCCCCACCCGCAGCTCACGGGTCTTGAGCCAGTCCTTGTACTCCTTCTCCCCGCGCCCGAAGTCCATGAGTGTCACGCCGTCCCGGCCCGCGGCCTGAGCCAGCCGCAGGTGCATCATCAGCCCGGGCGAGTAGTAGCCGAACTCGGGGTCGTACGCCGTGAACCAGGCCGCGAACACCGAGCGCGACCGTGGCCCGAAGTGCGCGGCGACCGGCCGGTCCCCGGCGTACACCACGGACAGGATGCCGGTGAAGTGTTCTTCCCTGACCTGGAAGAGGTGGTCGACGAGGTCGACTATCCAGGGTCTGGAGAACCGGTCCATCCGCCCGGTTCTGCGGTACTGGGCGGACTTCCACCGCATGAGGGTGCGCAGCACGCGCGGGTCGCGTTCGTCGTACACGAACCGCACCTCGCCCTTGTCGCGGCCCAGGCGGCGTTCCTTCTTCAGCGTCGTCTTGGCCAGCCCCGGGTAGGTGGCGCGCAGCCACTCGGGATAGCCGCCCTCGCCGGGTTTCAGGTCGAGGACGGGAGAGGCGAACGTGCCCGTGACGTACGGGCCGAACGGCTGCTGTTCCTCGACGAGGTGATCGAACTCGAAGACGGACAGCCCGCACACCTTCAGCAGTTCACGGGTGTCCCAGGTGACTCCGGGCCGGTGCACCAGTGCCTGGCAGTCGGACAGGCCCAGGCCTATGGCCCGGCCGACGCCGTACGCGTTGCGCTCGTACGGCAAGAAGCCGACGGCCTCGCCGCCCTCGTGCAGGACCGCCACGTGCGCCCCTTTGCGGTGCCTGCCGACCCCGAGCGCGAACTCCGGTGCCAGGAAAGGGTTGGCGTAGTCGGGCGATTCCTCCATCGCCCGGTGCCACGCCCGGCGTAGCGACTCGCTCAGCTCCTCGGGTCTGTGAATCGTGATGGCGCTCGTGGATCGCATGGCGACCGCTCCCCCCAAATGCCCCCCAAGACGCGCTTTTCAGCGCGTCGCCACTGTGTCCCCCCATGTCGAACTTTGTGGCGAGGCTCAAACGTCGCGAAACAGTACGCACGCTGTCAAGGTGCCTGCTGAATCCTTTAGCAGCGCTTGGCGACCAGGGGGCCGCCGCCCCGGTCAGCGGATCGCGACGACGACGTGACTGTCGCCGTACTGCCAGACCGGGCCCGCGTGCCTGAACCCCGCTCGCCGCAGCAGCCGTTCATGGGCGGACAGCGACAGGTGCGCCGCGCAGCCGGCCCCGGTGGACGGCCTACTGCTCCGGCGCTCGGCGAGCAGGTCGGCCAGCTCGGGGTCGGCCGCGACGGCCGACCACCAGGACTCCCAGTCCTCGTGCGCCAGGGCGCGCCGGCGCTCGGCGTGGCGTCGGCCGACGCATCCGGCGAGGGCGGCGAGCGCGGTGTCGTCGTGCGGGAAATGGTCGCCGTTGACGAGGACGCCGCCGGGTCGCAGCAGGGCCGCGAGCTGCCGGTAGGTGCGGTGCAGGGCGTCGGGGCCGAGGTAGTGCAGTGCCGTCGTCGACACGGCCGCGTCCAACGGGCGGTCGAGGCCCAGGGCGTGCGTCCAGCCCTTCTCGCCGATCACCGCGTCGACGTAGCGGGCCGCGTCCGCGTGGTGGGTGCGGGCCAGTTCAAGGAGCAACGGGTCCATGTCCACACCCACGATGTCGGCGTACGGCAGCCGCCGCGCCAGCCGGGCCGCCAGCGAGCCGGGGCCGCAGCCGAGGTCGACGACGAGGGGCCTGGCCGGGTGGCCCCCGACGGCCTGCTCGACGACGTCGGCGATCACTGTGAAGCGCTCCTCACGGTCCACGGCGTACCGCTGCTGCTGGAGTTCCCAGCGCCGCACCCATCGTTCCGCCGTCGCCAGGCTCAGCCCCATCCGGTCGTGCCACCTCGCCGTCTCGCACCGACTCACCCTTCCGGCGCGACCCTACAGGTGGAAACGGTTCCCATTCCGCCGGACGGCGGTGCGTCACCCGAGGGTGGCAAGGACGGTCAGCAGCCGGTCCACCTCCTCGACGGTGTTGTGGACGTGCAGGCTCACCCGCACCGAGCCGGTCCGCTCCCCCGCGCCGCCCTGACAGTGCTGGTCGCAGCGGACCATGAAGCCGTGGCTGAAGAGGATGAAGCCGAGGTCGGAGGAGTCGATGGCGTGGTGGCGCAGGGTGACGATGCCCCGGCGCCGCTGCACGGGCGAATCGGCGGCGAGGCTGGCCTGGCAGCCGAGGATCTCGTAGGCGTCGAGGTGGCGCAGGCCCTCGGTGAGCCGGGCCGCGAGGGCGACCGTCCAGCGCTCGATGCGGTCGGCGCCCGCCGCGTCCAGCCAGTCCAGGGCGGCGGTCAGGGAGGCGATGCCGACGGTGTTGGGGGTGCCCGCCCAGCCGGCCGGTGCGAACTCGGGTCCACGGGCCTGGCGGGCCCAGACAGCCCCCGTGCCGGGCAGGGCCATGGCCTTGTGCCCGGAGAAGACGACGAAGTCGACGTCGAGACCGGCCACCGACACCGGCACATGACCGACGCTCTGGGCGGCGTCCAGGCAGATCACCGCGTCCGGGCCGACCGCGCGGCGGATCCGCTGGACGGACATGTCACCGCCGTACACGTGGTGGATGTGGCTGGCGGCGACGAAGCGGGTGCGCGGTCCGGCCAGTTCGGCGAGCTCGGTGTGGTCGTAGTCGCCGGACGTCCGCTGGTACGGCATCGGCCGCACGCGGACGCGCACGCCCTGCCCGGCCAGCTCCCGCTGGGTCTGAAGCCAGGGCGCGATGTTGGCCTCGTGGTCGGCGACCGGGACGACGATCTCGTCCCCGTCGGTGAGCAGCCGGGGCAGCCAGTCGCGGGCGACGGTGGCCAGGCCCTCGGTGGTCCCGCTCGTGAAGTGCACGACCGAGCGCTGCGGTGCCGGGTCGTCGAGGAATCGCTTGACCCGGTCGCGGGCCTCCTCGACCAGGGCGGTGGTCCGGTTGGCCCAGGTGTAGGTGCCGCGTCCGGCGTTGGCGTTGGTCGTGGTGAGGTAGGTGTGGACGGCGTCCAGCACGGCCTGCGGTTTCTGGGCGGTGGCCGCGCTGTCCAGATAGGCCAGTTCCGGGTGTGCGGTGATGATCGGGAACTGGGCGCGCAGGGCTTGCTGCCACTGACCCAATTCATCGACAGTGGCGGGGAGTTGGCTGTCCATCCTGGATACGGTCACGGGTCAGTCCCGTACCAGGGGTGCGCCCGCGTCGCGCCAGGCGATGATGCCGCCGGTGAGGCTGCGCACGTCCGGGTGGCCCATCCGGGTCAGCAGGGCGGCGTAGCGGGCGGACTTCTCGCCGACCGGGCAGGCCAGCAGGACCGGGCGGTTGCGGCTGAACGGCAGCCCGCCGTGCAGGAGTTCCTCGAAGAGCTCGTCGACGATGTTGACCGAACCGTCGATGTGCAGGGCGGCGAAGGCGTGCGGTCCGCGCAGGTCCACGACCAGCGGGTCCCCGGTGGCGATCCACGCCCGGGCGTCCGCGACGCCGACGGCCGGTGCCGTGCGGACCTCGGCGTCCGTCAGGTCGGCCGGGGAGTTGCCGCGGCGCGGGCGGCCGAAGAGGTCGGGGCGCCGATGGCGGACGTAGCTGAGATAGCTCTCGACGCGGTCGCAGACGATGAAGACGGCCGACTGCCGCTCCGTCAGTTCCTCGTCGATGGCGCGCAGTCGGCGTGTCGCACCGAAGTAGGCGGCGCCTCCGGTGGGTCCGGCCAGGATGCCGCAGCGGCGGTTGAGGGTCAGCATGCCCTCGATCGCCTCGTCGGCGGCAACCGGCTCGATCGTGTCGTAGGTGCCGGGGTCGAACAGGCCCACCTCGTGCGCCTCGTCGATGGTGCGGATGCCGGGCACGAAGTCGGACTTGGCGGCGACCAGGCCGACGACCCGTACGGCGGGGTCGTGTTCGCGCAGGGCGCGGGCGACGCCGGTGGACGAGCCGGCGGTGCCCACGCAGGCGATGAACCAGTCCGGCGCCCGGCCGTCGAGGTCCTTGACGATCTCCGGTCCGGTGCCGGTGAAGTGGGCTTCGGTGTTACGCGGGTTGAAGTACTGGTCGGTGTGCAGGAAGGTGCCGCCGGGCTCGGAGAGGGCCCGGTGGAACCGGGTGAGCGGATCGTCGGTGGCGGTCGGGTCCAGGCACTCGCTCTGGCCGGGCAGTTCCTCGATCTCCGCGCCCAGCAGCAGGAGCAGGTCCTTGATCTCCGGGATCCGCATCCGGTTGGTGACGCTTCTGAAGGTCAGGCCGTGCATGCCCGCGAGGACGGCCAGGGCCTTGGCGGTATTGCCGCTCGACAGCTCCACGACCTGGCCGCCCTGCTCGGACGCGGCGGCGGTCAGATGCGGTCGTGCCATGTTCCAGGCGGCCCGGTCCTTCACCGACCCGAAGGGGTTGAGCAGCTCCAGCTTGGCGTACAGGTCGATGTGCCTGAGGCCGTGCACGGCCGGGGCGATGCGCACCAGCGGTGTGTTGCCGATGGCGTCGGTGATGCTGTCGTACCTCACTGAGCTCCCCCCACGGGTGTGGTCGGCCAGTACTGGTCGTCCAGGCACCAGCGCCATCTGTCGCCCTCCTGCCAGGCGGCGACCTTGCGTGCTGCGGGCTGGTGCTGGGCACGGGTGGTGTGGAAGTCCATGCAGTAGCCGGCCGTGTTGGCGAAGGCCAACAGGTCGCCGGGGGCGGGGCGGCGGGGCAGGARGACCGTGCGGCGGGTGATCAGGTCGGACTCCAGGCACAGGCTGCCGAAGAGGTGSGCGGCGACCGGCTCCGCCCCGGCATCGGCGTCGGTGATCGCCGGGTCCCGTGGGACGACGACGGGGTCCATCAGCACCCCGTGGTCCTCCAGCGCCACGTCGTCGGCCTTCGCCGCCAGCCGTATGTGAAGGGGGCCGCCCACCTCCTGGTCGCGCACCTGAAGCACCTTCGTCAGAGTCACTCCGCACTGGTCGAGCAGCGCCCGGCCGGGTTCGGTGTGCAGGTCGTAGAGGTGTTCCAGGAGCAGGGCGGCCAGGGGGCGGCCGCCGAGGGAGGCGGCCGGCTGGGAGAGCAGTTCGTCGAGGTAGCGGGCCGCGGCGACCGGTCGGTGGGCGGGGTAGAGGCCGAGCGTGCCGCGCAGGGTGCCCGCTTCGTTGCGCAGCCCGTAGCCATGGCCGCCGTAGGTCAGGGGCGGGCGGATGCCCAGGACGGCCTCGGTCAGTGCGGTGGTGTACCGCTCCCACTGGCCGCCGTCGGCAAGGTAGTTCACGCCGAATCCGCCGCCGATGTCCACGGCCCGGGGCCTGAGCCCAAGGCTCCGGCACTCCTCCAGCACCCGCAGGCAGCCCTCCAGCGCCAACGCCTTCTCGGTCACGCTCGTCGTGTCGAGGTGGTACGCCACACCGACCAGGTCGAGCACATCGCCGTGCCGCCCGACGGCCTCCAGCAGCGGGGCCGTCTCCCCCGCGGCGGTGCCGAACCGGCTGCGCCGGGTCAGCACCCGTACGCCGGAAGCCTCGAAGCCCGACAGGCGGAGCAGGACACGAGCCCTTGGCAGGGCGTGTGTGCGCACCAGCGTGGCGAGTTGTTCCAGTTCGCCTCGCGTGTCGAGGCTGACGGTGACCGAGGTGCGGGCCGCCAGCCACAGGAACTCCGGGTTCTTCGGTCCGGTCGCCGTGATCCGGTCGGGGGTGAGGCCGGCGCCCAGGGCGTGCTGCAACTCCCCCAGTGAGGCGACGTCCACGCCGGCGTCCGTGGCGGCGAGCCTGCGCAGCAGGGCGCTGGATCGGTTGGCCTTGTGGGCGAGGTACACCTGGCCGGAGAGGTGGTGGGTGCCGTACACCGAGCGGAACCGCCGGAGATTGTCGGCGAGTTGGTCGGGGACGAGCACGTTCAGCGGCGACCCGAGGGCGTCGGTGAGGGTGTGCAGCAGCTCCGGGGAGTCCAGCAAGGAACGCAGCCGTGATTCCAGCCGCGGTTCGAGATACAAGGGCTGCCCGCCCATGCCC
>NZ_RDBN01000023.1:0-20343 GCF_008042075.1 Streptomyces sp. UW30
GTCGTAGACCAGGGTGGCCGGCAGCTGGAGTCCGGTGCCGGCGGACAGGCGTCTGCCCAGCTCGACGGCGGTGAGCGAGTCCATGCCGAGCCTGCCGAACTCGTGGTCGGGGTCGATCTCGTCGCGCGGCTCACCGCCCTCGGCCCGGACGAGCGCAAACGGCATCTGCTGGAGCTGGTGCGCACCGAGACGGCCGTCGTGCTCGGCCATCGCCGCGGCGACGAGATCGACCCCGACCACGAGTTCGGCAGGCTCGGCATGGACTCGCTCACCGCCGTCGAGCTGGGCAGACGCCTGTCCGCCGGCACCGGACTCCAGCTGCCGGCCACCCTGGTCTACGACTACCCGAGCCCCCGCCGGCTCGCCGCCCACCTCCTCACCGAACTGCTCGACGACGGCGCGGCCGACGGGATCGCCGAACCGTCCACGCGCCCGGTCGCCCAGGACGAGCCGCTGGCCATCGTCGGCATGGCCTGCCGCTTCCCCGGCGACGTCAGCACCCCCGAGGAGTTCTGGGAGCTGATGCTGTCCGGCCGTGACGGCACCGGGCCCTTCCCGGACGACCGCGGCTGGGACCTCGACACTCTGCACGGCGGCGGCCCCGGCGCCAGCGCCACCACCCGCGGCGGATTCCTGTACGACGTCGCCGACTTCGACCCGGGCTTCTTCGGCATCAGCCCGCGCGAGGCCCTCGCGATGGACCCGCAGCAGCGGCTGCTGCTGGAGACGTCGTGGGAGGCGTTCGAGCGCGCCGGTCTCGACCCCGAGTCCCTGCGCGGCAGCCGTACCGGCGTCTTCGTCGGCACCAACGGCCAGGACTACGTCCACCTCGCCACCCGCGCCCGCGAGGACATCGGCGGCCACCTCGGCACCGGCCTCGCCGCCAGCGTGATCTCCGGCCGGCTGGCGTACGTGTTCGGCCTGGAGGGCCCGGCCATGACCGTGGACACGGCCTGCTCCTCCTCCCTCGTGTCGCTGCACCTCGCCGCCCAGGCGCTGCGGGGCGGCGAGTGCGAACTCGCCCTGGCCGGCGGCGTCACCGTGATGACGACCTCGGTCAGCTTCGTCGGCTTCAGCATCCAGGGCGGCCTGGCGACGGACGGCCGCTGCAAGGCGTTCTCCGACGACGCCGACGGCACCGTGTGGTCCGAAGGCATCGGCATGCTGGTCGTCGAGCGGCTGTCGGACGCCGAACGCAAGGGGCACGAGGTCCTCGCGGTCCTCCGGGGCTCGGCCGTCAACCAGGATGGCGCCTCCAACGGGCTCAGCGCCCCCAACGGCCCCTCCCAGCAGCGCGTCATCCGCCAGGCCCTCGCGAGCGCCCGCCTCACCCCGGCCGACGTCGACGCCGTGGAGGCACACGGCACCGGCACCCGGCTCGGCGACCCGATCGAGGCCCAGGCGCTGCTCGCCACCTACGGCCGCGACCGCGAACGGCCCCTGCTGCTCGGCTCGGTGAAGACCAACATCGGTCACACCCAGGCCGCCGCCGGAGTCGCCGGCGTCATCAAGTCGGTGCTCGCGCTGCGCCACGGCCGGCTGCCCCGCACCCTGCACGCCGACACCCCCTCCAGCCGTATCGACTGGTCCTCGGGCGCGCTGTCCCTCCTCACCGACACCACCGAGTGGCCCGAGACGGGCAGGCCGCCCCGCATCGCCGTGTCCGCGTTCGGGATCAGCGGCACCAACGCGCACGTCATCATCGAGGGCCCGCCCGCGCCGGAGCCGGACACGCCCCCTGTGACACCCGCCCTCGCGCCGTGGCCGGTGTCCGCCCGCACCGAGGAAGCCCTCGACGCCCGGATCGGCGCGCTGACCGACTGGGCGCGCGGCCGCGACCCGCGCGACGTGGGCCGTTCTCTCGCCGCCCGCTCGCACTTCGCCCACCGCTCGGTGCTCCTCGCCGACGGCGAGGCCGTGCGCGGCACCGCCGCCGAACGCCGCCCGGCCCTGGTGTTCTCCGGGCAGGGCGCACAACGCCTGGGCATGGGCAGGGAGTTGTACGGCCGTTTCCCGGTGTTCGCCGACGCCTTCGACGAGGTGCTCGGCCACCTCCCGCCCGGACTGCGGGACATCGTCTGGGGCGACGACCCCGACGCACTGCGCCGCACCGAGCACGCCCAGCCCGCCCTGTTCGCCCTCCAGGTCGCCCTGTACCGCCTCGTCGTGTCCCTGGGCGTCACGCCGCAGTACGTCACCGGACACTCGGTCGGCGAGATCGCCGCCGCCCATGTCGCGGGCATCCTCACCCTCGACGACGCCTGCGCCCTGGTCGCCGCCCGCGCCCGGTTGATGGGCGAACTGCCGCCCGGCGGCGTCATGGTGGCCGTCGCCGCCGCCGAGGACGAGGTGCTGCCCCTCCTCACCGGCGAGGTCGCCATCGGCGCCGTCAACGGCCCCGCCGCGCTGGTGCTGTCCGGTGCCGAGCCCGCCGTCGAGGCCGTCCTCGCCCGGCTCGGCGACCGCCGCACCCGCAAGCTGGAGGTGTCCCACGCCTTCCACTCCCCGCTGATGGACCCGATGCTCGACGACTTCCGGGCCGTCACCGCCACCCTGACCCACCACCGGCCCCGCATCCCGTTCGTGTCCGCGACAACCGGCGCCACAGCCGGCGACGACCTCGCCACGCCCGCATACTGGGTCCGCCACCTGCGCGAACCGGTTCGCTTCGCCGACGCCGTCCGCACGCTCACAGGCACCGGCGCCGACGCGTTCCTGGAGATCGGCCCCGACGGCGGCCTCACCTCCCTCGTCGCCGACCTCGCGCCGGACGCCGCCGTCGCCGCACCGCTGCTGCGCCGCGACCGCCCCGAGGAGGCGTCGGCGGTGACCGCGCTCGCCGCCCTGCACGTCGAAGGCGTCACGGTCGATTGGACCGCCCTGTACACGGGCACGGGCGCCCGGCGCCTGCCCGACCTGCCGACCTATCCGTTCCAGCGCCGCCGGCTGTGGCCCACCGCCTCCCTGCGCTCCGCCGACGCGACCGGACTCGGCCTCGCCGCCACCGACCACCCCCTGCTGGGCGCCGCACTGCGGGTCGCCGGGGCCGGGGACCTGGTGCTCACCGGCACCCTGTCGCGCACCCTGCACCCCTGGCTGGACGGCTCGGCCGTGGACGGCGCGGTCCGGCTACCCGGCGCCGCCCTGGTGGAGGCAGCCGTACGCGCCGGAGACCAGGTCGACACGCCCCACGTCGCCGAACTCGCCCTCACCGAGCCGGTGACCGTGCCCGACCAGGGCGCCCTTCAACTCCAGCTCCGTATCGGCGCCCCCGGCGACGACGGCGGCCGGCCGGTGTGGTGCCACACCCGGCCCGCCCACGAACCCGACGCCGACTGGACCGGGCACGCCCACGGCCGGCTCACCGCCGAGCCACCGGCCCCGGCACCCGACACCACCCGGTTCGCCTCCTGCCAGTGGCCCCCGCCCGACGCCACCGAACTCGCCCTGGACGACCTGTACGACCGACTCGCCGACGCCGGTGTGACCTACGGCCACGCCGCCCGCGCCCTGCGCGCCGCCTGGCGGCACGGCGACCACCTGTACGCCGAGATCGCGCTGCCCAAGGAGACCGGCGAACACGCCGGGTTCGGACTCCACCCGGTGCTCCTCGACGCCGCCCTGCATGCCGCGCACCTCGTCACCGCGGCCGATCAGGCCGAGCCCGAGCGGCTGCTCGCCGCCGAGTGGCGCGAGGTCTCCCTGCACGCCGTGTCCGCCACCGAGCTGCGGATACGGCTGACCGGCAGCGGCGACACCCGCGACCTCGTCGCCGCCGACCCCTCCGGCGCGCCCGTCCTCACCGCCCGCGCCATCGTCCTGCGCCCGGCGCAGCGCCGAGCCGACGCCCCCGCCGCCGGACCCGACCTGCGCACCTCCCTGTTCCGCCTGGACTGGGAGGAGCGGCCCGCCGCGGCCACCCCCACCGAGCCGGCCCCCTGGTACGTCCTCGCGACCGACGGCACCGACCCGGCCCTCGGCCTCGGCGCGCTCGCGGAACCAGTGAAGTCCCTAGCCGAACTGCGAGAAAGTGACGACGCGCCGGTGCGGCTGCTCGCCGTCCCGCTCACGGGCCACCCCGACGACACCGCCGGAGCGGTCCACGAACTGACGCACCGCGCACTGACGCTGATGCAGGAGTTCCTCGCCGAGGACCGGTTCGCCCGCACCCGCGCGGTGTTCGTCACCCGCGGCGCGGTCGCACCGCACGGCGGCGACGTCACCGACCCGGCCGCCGCGGCGGTCTGGGGCCTGGTGCGGTCCGCCCAGATGGAACACCCCGGCCGGTTCCTCCTCGTCGACGTCGACGGCGGCACGTCCTCGGCGGCCGTGCTGCCCGCCCTGCCGGACACGGACGAGGAGCAGTTCATGGTGCGCGACGGATGCCTGCGCGTGGCGCGGCTCGCCCGCGTGCCCGACGCCGCCGCCACGACCGACGCCGGTCCGGCCCGCTGGCGCACCGACGGCACCGTGCTCATCACCGGCGGCACCGGCGGCCTGGCCCGCATCCTCGCCCGGCACCTGGTCACCGCCCACGGCATGCGCCACCTGCTGCTGGCCGGCCGGCGCGGCCCCGACGCCCCCGGCGCCGCCGAACTGCGCGCGGAGCTCGAAGCCCACGGCGCCCGCGTCACATTGGCCGCCGCCGACGTCGCCGACCCGGACGACGTGGCCGCCCTGGTCGCCGGCATCCCGTCCGAGCACCCGCTCACCGCCGTCGTGCACACCGCCGGCATCCTCGACGACGGCGTCCTGGACGCCCTCACCCCCGACCGCTTCGACGCCGTCCTGCGCCCCAAGGCCGACGCCGCCTGGCATCTGCACCGGGCCACGGGCCATCTGGACCTGGACGCGTTCGTCACCTACTCGTCCACCGCAGGTGTCGTCGGCAGCCCCGGCCAGGCCAACTATGCCGCCGCCAACGCCTTCCTCGACGCCCTCGCCCAGCACCGCGCCGCGACCGGACGGCCCGGCCACTCGCTGGCCTGGGGCCCCTGGGCGCACAGCTCCGGCATGACGGGCGGGCTCAGCGAGGACCACATCCGGCGCATGAACCGCTCCGGCACCCCGCCCCTCGAACCCGAACTGGGACTCGCCCTGTTCGACGCGGCCACCGCCCGCGCCGACGCCCGCCCCGTGCTGATGCGCACCGCCGCCCGCACCGGCGCGGCGCTGCCCTTCGCCGGACCGGTGCCCCCCGTCCTGCGCGGGCTGATCGGCGGACGACGCACCGCCGCCGGCCGCAATCGCGCCGCCGAACTCGCCGCCCGCCTCGACGGACTGCGCCCCCAGGACCGCGCCCGGCACCTCACCGACCTGGTGCGCACCGAGGCCGCGACCGTGCTCGGCCACGACACACCCGAACAGATCGGCGCCGAGGACGAGTTCGCCGCCCTCGGCTTCGACTCCCTGACCTCCGTGGAGATGCGCAACCGGCTCGGCACCGTCACCGGCCTGCGCATCCCCGCCACCCTCGTCTTCGACCACCCCACCCCGCTGGCCGTCGCCGAGCACCTCGCCCGGCGACTCGGCCGCGGCCCGACAGCACCGGCCGACGCACTGCACGCCGAACTCGACCGCTTGGACACGGCCCTGGCGGGCGCGCTCGACGCCGACGGCCTCGACCCCGCCGCCCGGACCGGCACCGCCGCCCGACTGCGGGCCCTGCTCGCCCGGATCACCGACGACGGCGGCGAACGGCAGGGCCCGGACGACGACGTGCGCAAGCGCCTCGACGCCGCCGGCGCCGACGACCTCATCGCCTTCATCGACAGCGAGATCGGCCGACCCACCGACCGCTGAACCGGTCACATCTCCCACCGGTCTCCCACCGAGGAAAGGGCATTGACCATGCCGGACGAAGCAAAACTCGTCGAGTACCTCAGGTACGTCACCGCCGACCTGCACGAGACCCGGCGGCGTCTCGACGAGGCCGAGTCGGGGCGCCACGAGCCGGTCGCCGTGGTCGGCATGGCCTGCCGTTTCCCCGGCGGGGTGCGGACGCCGGAGCAGCTGTGGGAGCTGGTCGCCTCCGGCACCGACGCCATCACCGCGTTCCCCGGGGACCGCGGCTGGGACCTCCAGGGCCGCGGCGGTTTCCTGGACGACGCCGGTGGCTTCGACGCGGGCTTCTTCGGCATCAGCCCGCGTGAGGCCCTCGCGATGGACCCGCAGCAGCGGCTGCTGCTGGAGACGACGTGGGAGGCGTTCGAGCGGACCGGCATCGACCCGCAGAGCCTGCGCGGCAGCCGGACCGGCGTCTTCGTCGGCACCAACGGCCAGGACTACGTCCGCCTCGTGCACACCGCGAAGGACGACCTGTCCGGGCACGCCGGAACGGGCCTCGCCGCCAGCGTGATCTCCGGCCGCGTCGCCTACGTCCTCGGTCTGGTCGGCCCGGCGGTCACCGTGGACACGGCGTGCTCGTCGTCGCTGGTGTCGCTGCATCTGGCGGCGCAGGCGCTGCGCAGCGGCGAGTGCTCCCTCGCCCTGGCCGGCGGCGTCACCGTGATGACGACCCCGGCCGCCTTCGCCGGCTTCGACGTCCAGGGCGGCCTCGCGTCCGACGGCCGCTGCAAGGCGTTCTCCGACGACGCCGACGGCACCACCTGGTCGGAGGGCATCGGCGTCGTCGTACTGGAGAAACTCTCCGACGCGATACGCAACGGCCGCCGCATCCTGGCCGTCGTGAAGGGCTCCGCGGTCAACCAGGACGGTGCGTCCAATGGGTTGACGGCGCCGAACGGTCCGTCGCAGCAGCGGGTGATCCGGCAGGCGTTGGCGTCGGCGGGGCTGAAGCCCGCCGAGGTGGACGCGGTCGAGGCGCATGGCACCGGCACTCGACTCGGGGACCCGATCGAGGCGCAGGCGCTGCTGGCGACCTATGGTCAGGACCGTGAACGGCCCCTGCTGCTGGGCTCGGTGAAGTCCAACATCGGGCACACCCAGGCCGCCGCCGGAGCCGCCGGACTCATCAAGGCCGTCATGGCCCTACGGCACGGAGTCCTGCCGCCCACCCCCCTGCGGCCAGGACCGCTCCTCCCGCAGCAACTCCACCGCACCCGTCGACCAGTCCACGTGCGAGGACGGCTCATCGACGTGCAACGTGCGGGGCAAAGTCTCCTCCCGCAGCGCCATGACCATCTTCACCACGCTCGCCACACCGGCCGCCGCCTGCGCATGCCCGATGTTCGACTTGATCGAGCCGAGCCACAACGGATCCTCGTCGGTGCGCGCCTGACCGTACGTCGCGAGCAGCGCCTGCGCCTCGATCGGGTCACCCAGCCGGGTGCCCGTGCCATGCGCCTCGACCGCATCCACCTCGGAGGCGTCGACTGCCGCGGCGGCCAACGCCTGCCGGATGACGCGCTGCTGCGAGGGGCCGTTCGGAGCGGTTGTCTGATGCCCGGCGCAACAACCATCCGGTGCTGGCGGTRGTGCGGGGCAGTGCGGTCAATCAGGACGGTGCGTCCAATGGGCTGACCGCTCCGAACGGCCCCTCGCAGCAGCGGGTGATCCGGCAGGCGTTGACCGCCGCGGGAGTCGACGCCTCTGAGGTGGATGCGGTCGAGGCGCATGGCACGGGCACCCGGCTGGGTGATCCGATCGAGGCGCAGGCGTTGCTGGCGACGTATGGCCAGGCGCGTGCCGACGAGGAGCCGTTGTGGCTCGGCTCGATCAAGTCGAACATCGGGCATGCCCAGGCGGCGGCCGGTGTGGCGAGCGTGGTGAAGATGGTGATGGCGCTGCGGGAGGAGACCTTGCCCCGCACGTTGCACGTCGATGAGCCGTCCTCGCACGTGGACTGGTCGGCGGGTGCGGTGGAGTTGCTGCGGGAGGAGCGGTCCTGGCCGCAGGGTGAGCGTCCGCGCCGTGCGGGTGTGTCGTCCTTCGGCATCAGCGGCACGAACGCCCACGTCATCCTCGAAGAAGCCCCGACGACCCCTTCTCCCCGCAAGCCCGAATCTGCAGCCGACCTTCCGGTGACTCCGTGGGTCGTATCGGCCCGCACGGCTGATGCCCTGCGCGCCGCAACGGGACGGCTGGCGGCGCACGTTGAGGCCGTTGACCTCGACCCGGTGGCGGTCGGGTTGTCCCTGGCGACGACGCGTGCGGCTCTGGAGCACCGGGCGGTGGTTCTGGGGCGTGAGGCTGACGCGTTGCGGTCGGGGCTCGCCGGGCCTGCGGTGACGGGTGTCGTCACGGAGGGTCGTACGGCGTGGATGTTCACGGGGCAGGGCAGCCAGCGGCTCGGTATGGGGCGTGAACTGCATGCCGTCTATCCGCAGTTCGCCCGTGCCTTCGACGAGACTGCTGGGTTGCTGGAGGCCGAGCTGGCCGGTGCGGACGGGTTCCCGCTTCCGCTGCGCGATGTGCTGTTCGCGGAGGACGGCTCCGAAGCCGCCGCCCTCCTCGACCGCACCGGCTATGCACAGGCAGCCCTGTTCGCGGTCCAGGTCGCGTCGGTGGAGTTGCTGCGTTCATGGGGCACGCTGCCGGACGTCGTGCTGGGTCATTCCATCGGCGAATACGCGGCTGCCTTCACGGCCGGTGTCTTCGAACTCCCCGACGCGGTACGGCTGGTGGCGGCCCGGGCGCGGCTGATGCAGGCCCTGCCGGAGGGCGGTGCGATGGCCGCCGTGGAGGCGGACGAGGCTGAGCTCGCCGACCTGCTGACCACCGACGACGTGTCGATCGCCGCCGTCAATGGACCGGCCGCCGTGGTCGTTTCCGGCACAGAGGACGGCGTCGAGTGGGTCATGGCGGCCGTGCGTGAACGCGGTCGCCGGGTCACCCGCCTGCGCGTGTCGCACGCCTTCCACTCCCCGCTCATGGAGCCGATGCTCGACGAGTTCACCGCGGTCGCCGAGCAGATCACCTACCGTCCCCCCGTAGTCGCGGCGGCTTCGTCGGTCACCGGTGAGACCGTCGGCGAGTCCGACTGGACCACCCCCTCCTACTGGGTCCAGCAGGTGCGCCGTCCCGTCCTCTTCCGCGACGCCCTGGCCACCGCCACCGGATCGCTGTCCGCCGGACGGTTGCTGGAGATCGGTCCCGACCCGGTGCTGAGCGGGCTGGTCGACCCGGCGGCCGCGCCGTCCTTCTCCGTGCTGCGCAAGGGGCGCCCGGAGGCCGAGACGCTGCTCACGGCAGTGGCCGAGCTGTTCGTCCGGGGTACTCGTGTCGACTGGGCGGCCCTGTTCGAGGGCAGCGGTGCGCGCCGTGTGCCGCTGCCGACGTACGCCTTCCAGCGGCAGCGGTACTGGCTGGAGCCGGCCCGCTCCGCCGCTGATGCGCGCGGGCTCGGTCTCGTCGCCGCCGAACATCCGCTGCTCGGCGCGGCCGTCACCGTGGCCGGTTCCGAGACGCTGCTGCTCACGTCCCGCCTGTCGGTCCGTACGCATCCGTGGCTCGCCGATCATGTCGTGGCCGGCACTGTCGTCGTACCGGGCACGGCGTTCGTCGAACTCGCCCTCCAGGCCGGCGACCGCGCCGACTGCGGACGTCTGGCCGAACTCACCCTTCAGGCGCCGCTCGTCCTGCCGCCCGACGGAGCCGTCACGGTCCAGATCACCGTCGAGCTCCCGGCGATGGACGGCGGGGAAGCCAGGGCCCTGCACGTGTACGCCCGGCCCGACGACGCGGGTCCCGACCAGCCGTGGACCCTGCACGCCACCGGCGTCGTCGACGACGCGGCCGTCACCCCTTCGGCGGCACCCGAACTGCGCACCTGGCCGCCCGCCGGGGCCCGGGAACTCGCCCTCGACGGCCTCTACGAGCGGCTCCACGAGGCCGGCCTCTCCTACGGGCCCACCTTCCGCGGCCTGGCCCGCGCCTGGGCCTCCGGCGACGACCTGCTCGTCGAAGCGGCCCTGCCCGGGCCGGCCACCGGCGAGGCGACGGCCTTCGGGCTCCACCCGGCGCTCCTCGACACCGTGCTGCACGCCCTCGCCCTGCGCGCAGGCGAGGAGCAGGGGGCACTGCTGCCGTTCCTGTGGTCGGGCGCGTCCTTCCACACCGTCGGCACGAGCGTCGTACGGGCCCGGCTCACCCAGCGCGCACCCGACACGTACACGCTGCATGTCGCCGACGCGGCGGGCGCCCCCGTCGCCGTGGTCGACTCGCTGGTACTGCGTCCCGTCTCCGCGGCCGACCTGGCTCGGGCGGCCACCGGCCCGGACGACCTGTTCCGCCTCGACTGGGTACCGGCGCCCGCCGACCGCACCGAGGCCGCCCGCACCGGGCACTGGGCCGTCGTCGGCGACCGCGACACGGCCGAATGGCGCGAGTCCGGCGTGCCCACGAGGCACTACGCCGACCTGGACGCCCTCATCGGCGCCATGGAAGCGGGCGAGCCCGCACCGTCGGCCGTCGGACTGGCCGTCGCGGCCAACTCTGGTGAAGTCCTAAGTCCGATCGCTGATCTCCTGGGTGCCATGCGGACCTGGCTCGCACAAGAGCGATGGGCGGACACGCCCCTGGTGGCACTGACCACCGGTGCGGTCGCCGTGCACCCTGCTTCCGGCACCGGCACCCCGGACCTGTCCGGCGCCGGCGCCTGGGGCCTGGTCCGGTCCGCGATCAGCGAGCACCCGGGCCGCCTCGCCGTCGCCGACGTGGACGGCACCGCGGCCTCTTACCGCACCCTCGCCGCACGGCTCTCCCCCCTCGACGAGCCCCAACTCGCCCTCCGCCAGGGCGATGCTTGGGTACCGCGCCTGGCACGGATGGCCTCCGGAGACGTCCTCGTACCGCCGGCCGTGGCGCCGGGCACGACGTGGCGCGTGGAGGTCGACGGGCAGGGCCGCCTGGACGGTGTGGCGGTGATCACCGAGGACTCGCGGGCGCTGCGGCCCGGTGAGGTGCGGGTTGCTGTGCGGGCCGCGGGTGTGAATTTCCGGGATGTGCTGAATGTGTTGGGGACTTATCCCGGGGATGCGGGTCGGCTGGGGCATGAGGGTGCGGGTGTGGTGGTGGAGGTGGGCTCTGAGGTTGCCGGTCTGGTGGTCGGTGATCGGGTGATGGGCCTGTTGGACGGGTCGTTCGGTCCGCTGGCTGCCACTGATGCCCGGTTGGTTGCCCGGATTCCGGAGGGGTGGTCGTTCGAGCAGGCGGCGTCGGTGCCGATCGTGTTCCTGACTGCCTATTACGCGTTGGTGGAGCTTGCGGGGCTCAGGGAGTGTGAGTCGGTGCTGGTCCATGCCGCGGCTGGTGGTGTGGGTATGGCTGCGGTGCAGTTGGCCCAGCATCTGGGCGCTGATGTGTATGCCACGGCGAGTGAGCCCAAGTGGCCCGTCTTGCGGGGCCTCGGGATCCCCGATGAGCGGATCGCTTCCTCGCGCACGACCGAGTTCGAGAAGCGGTTCCAGCCGGGTGTCGATGTCGTACTGGACGCGCTCGCGGGTGAGTTTGTCGATGCGTCGCTGCGGCTGGTGCGGTCCGGTGGCCGGTTCGTCGAGATGGGCAAGACCGACGTACGCGATCCGGAGAAGGTGGCGGCTGCTCACCCGGGGCTCAGTTATCGGGCATTCGATACGTTCGACGCGGGGCCGGACCTGATCGCGGAGATGTGGGCTGCGCTGCTGGGGTTGTTCGAGCGGGGCGCGCTGCGGCCGGTGACGGTGACGTCGTACGACATCTCCAGGGCGCCGGAGGCGTTGCGTCTGCTGGGGCAGGCCAAGCATGTGGGCAAGGTGGTGCTGCGGGTGCCGTCGCCGTGGAGTGGCGAGGGTGCGGTGCTGATCACCGGTGGGACCGGTGGGCTGGGTGCGGAAGTTGCCCGGCATCTGGTGATCGAGCATGGGGTACGGGACTTGCTTCTCGTCTCCCGGCGTGGTCCCGAGGCTCCGGGCGCTCTCGAACTCGCGGCTGAGCTGCAGGAGTTGGGTGCTGCTCGTGTTCAGGTGCGGGCGTGTGATGTGGCCGACCGTGCGGCGCTGGCCGCCGTGCTCGACGGAGTCGACCTGTCCGGCGTGGTGCACGCGGCGGGTGTCCTGGACGACGGCCTGGTCGCGGGCCTGACTCCGGAGCGGTTGGCCGGTGTGATGGCGGCGAAGGTCGAATCGGCGCTGCATCTGCATGAGTTGACGGCGGATCGTGACCTGTCGGCCTTCGTTCTCTTCTCCTCGTTCGCGGGTGTCGTGGGCAACGCCGGTCAGGCCGCCTACTCCGCCGCGAACAACGTCCTCGACGCCCTCGCCATCACCCGCCGTACCCAGGGACTTCCGGCCGTGTCGCTGGCCTGGGGTATGTGGGAGGCCGGTATGGGTGGCCGGTTGCCGCAGGCGGACGTGGCGCGGTTGCGGCGTGGTGGACTGCCGCCGTTGGCCGCGGGTGAGGCGTTGGCGTTGCTGGATGCCGCGCTCGTCGTGAACGAGCCGAACGCCGTCCCCGTCGCCCTGCGCACCTCGGCGCTCTCGGGCACTCAAGTGCCGTTTGTACTGCGGGACTTGGTGCCGACGACCGGACGGCGCTGGGAGACGGCCGCGTCGGGCGCGGCTGCCGCTGGTGGTGGCCTCGTGGAGCGGCTGCGTGGGCTCGGCTCGGTGGAGCGGGACCGTGTGCTGCTGGACGCGGTGCTGGCCGAGGTGGCCGGCGTGCTGGGGCATGCCTCGGCCGGATCCGTCGACGCGTCACGGGCGTTCAAGGAGCTGGGCTTCGACTCGCTCACGGCCGTGGATCTCCGCAACCGGCTTAACGGCGTGACCGGGTTGCAGCTGCCCGCCACCCTCATCTTCGACCACCCCACCATCCTGTCCCTGCGCGACCACCTCGGCGCGGAACTCGCCCCCGCGGACGACGGTGACACCGCATTCCTCATGGGCGAGCTGGACAAGCTCCGCACGGTGCTCGTCGAGACCGCGCCGGCCGCGGACGACGATGTGCGCGCGGCGATCGGCGACCGGCTCCAGCAACTGCTCGCCACGTGGTCGGCGGGCGCTGTCGGAGGCGGCGGAGAGGACGCGGACCAGGGCAACCGCGTCGCAATCGACGACGCCACCGACGACGAGCTCTTCGCGCTGCTCGACGACAAGCCCTGGGTTGCCGAATGACGGCCCCGTCCAGGCGACCAGGTGCCACGCCGAGCCGCCTGACCTGGCGCCATGCCAAGTCCAAGTCCAAGTCCAAGTCCACGTCCAAGTCCCCTGACGTGGCACCACTCCAAGCCCCTGACCCACCGCCGCTCCAAGCCCCCTGATTCGGCTCTCCGCGCTCTTTCGAAGGACAAGGAACAGATGGCGAACGAGGAAAAGCTCCGCGAATACCTCAAGCGTGCGATCGCCGACGCCCAGGACGCCCACCTTCGCCTGCGTGAGGCCGAGGCGAAGGACCACGAGCCGATCGCCATCGTCGGGATGGGCTGCCGCTACCCCGGCGCAGTCGCCTCGCCGGAGGACCTGTGGGGCCTGGTGAGCGGCGGCGGGGACGGCATCACGCAGTTCCCCACCGACCGCGGCTGGGACCTGGACGCCCTGTTCGCCGCCGACGCGGAGCGCGCGGCCGGTACCTCCGCCACCCGGGAGGGCGGCTTCCTGCACGAGGCCGCGGAGTTCGACGCGGAGGCGTTCGGGATCTCCCCGCGCGAGGCGCTGGCGATGGACCCGCAGCAGCGGCTGCTGCTGGAGACCTCGTGGGAGGCCCTGGAGCGCGCCGGCATCGACCCACTGTCCCTGCGCGGCTCGGCGACCGGCGTCTTCGCCGGGCTGATGTACCACGACTACGCCTCCCGCCTTCAGGAGGTGCCGAAGGACGTCGCCGGGTTCCTCGCCAACGGCAACGCCGGCAGCGTCTTCTCCGGGCGCATCGCCTACGTCTTCGGCTTCGAGGGCCCCGCCGTCACCATCGACACCGCCTGCTCCTCGTCCCTCGTCGCCCTGCACCTCGCCTGCCAGTCGCTGCGCTCCGGAGAGTGCGCGACCGCGCTCGCGGGCGGTGTGACGGTGATGGCCGCGCCGACGACGTTCGTCGAGTTCTCCCGGCAGGGCGGACTCGCCGGGGACGGCAGGTGCAAGGCATTCGCCGACGACGCCGACGGCACCGGCTGGGCGGAGGGCGCCGGCGTCCTCGTCCTGGAGCGCCTCTCCGACGCCCGGCGCCTCGGCCACCCGGTCCTCGCCGTGATCCGGGGCAGCGCCGTCAACCAGGACGGCGCGTCCAACGGCCTCAGCGCGCCCAACGGCCCCGCACAGCAGCGCGTCATCCGCCGCGCCCTGGAAGCCGCCCGGCTCACCACCGCCGACGTGGACGCCGTCGAGGCGCACGGCACCGGCACCAGGCTCGGCGACCCCATCGAGGCGCAGGCCCTGCTCGCCACCTACGGCAAGGGACGGGACGAGAAGAATCCCGTCTGGCTCGGCTCCGTGAAGTCCAACATCGGGCACACCCAGGCGGCGGCCGGCGTGGCCGGGATCATCAAGATGGTCATGGCAATGCGCGCCCGCCATCTGCCGCCGACCCTGCACGCGGACCGGCCCAGCTCCCAAGTCGACTGGTCGGCAGGCGCCGTACGCCTCCTCTCCGAGTCCCGCCCCTGGCCCGACACCGAGCGCCCCCGCAGGGCCGCCGTGTCCTCCTTCGGCATCAGCGGCACCAACGCCCACGTCGTCCTCGAAGAAGTCGCCGAAGCCCTCGAAGGCCCCGAAGTTCTCGAAAGCCCCTCCGAAGCCCGCACCGGCGACGCCGTCCAGGCGCCCCACGGCCTGCCCCACATCCCCTGGGTCCTGACCGCGCGCAGCGCCACCGCCCTGGACGCCCAGGCCGAACGCCTCGCCGCCCATGTCACCGGAACCGACGCCTCGGCCCTCGACATCGGCCACAGCCTGGCCACCGGCCGCGCCGTCCTCGACCACCGGGCCGTCGTCCTCGGCCCCGACCGCGACGCCCTGCGCGCCGCCCTCGACGACGTCACCGCCATCGCCGGCACCGCGACCGCCGTCAAGGGCACGGTCACCGAGGGCCGTACCGCCTGGCTGTTCACCGGCCAGGGCAGCCAGCGCCCCGGCATGGGCCGCGAACTGCACGCCGCGCATCCCGCGTACGCCCGCGCCTTCGACGAGATCTGCGCCCTGCTGGACGCCGAACTCGCCGACGCCCCCGGCTTCGACGTGCCCGTGCGCGACGTGTGCCTCGCCGAGCCCGGCACACCCAAGGCCGCGCTCCTGGACCGCACCGGCTACGCCCAGACGGCCATCTTCGCCGTCGAAGCCGCCCTCGTCGCCCTGCTGCGAAGCTGGGGCGCCGAACCCGACGTCGTCATCGGCCACTCCATCGGCGAGATCGTCGCCGCCCACGCCGCAGGCGCCCTCGAACTCCCCGACGCCGTACGGCTGGTGGCGGCCCGCGCCCGGCTGATGCAGGCGCTCCCGGACGGCGGCGCGATGGCCGCGATCGAGGCCGACGAGACCGAGGCCACCGCACTCCTCGCGCCGGGCGCCGTCATCGCCGCCGTCAACGGACCGCGCGCCGTCGTCGTCTCCGGCACCGAGCAGGCCGTCGTGCGGGTCATGGAAGCCGCCCGCGAACGCGAACTGCGCGTCAACCGCCTGCGCGTCAGCCACGCCTTCCACTCCCCGCTCATGGCCCCCATGACCGACGAGTTCGCCGAGACCGTCGCGGACATCGGCCACCGCCGCCCGATCGTCCCCGCCGTCAGCACCCTCACCGGACGGGCCGCCGACGGCGACGACTGGGCGAGCCCCGGCTACTGGGTACGACAGGTCCGCGACGCCGTACGCTTCCACGCCGCCGTCCGCACCGCCACCACCGAACTCGGCGTCACCCGCTTCCTGGAGATCGGCGCGGACCCCGTCCTCACCGGCCTGGTCCAGAGCGCCGACCCCGACACCACCGCCGTGGCCACCCTGCGCGAGGGCCGCGACGAGAGCGCCTCGGTGCTGACCGCCATCGCCGAGATGTTCGTACGGGGCGCCGCCGCAGACTGGGCCGCGGTGTTCACCGGCACCGGCGCCCGCCGCACCGACCTGCCCACCTACGCCTTCCAGCACCACCGCTACTGGCTCGACGCCACCCGGCCCGCGACCGACGCCCGCGGCCTCGGCCTCGGTGTCGCCGGGCACCCGCTGCTGGGTGCCGCCGTCGCCGTGGCCGGCTCGGACAACGTCCTGCTCACCGCACGCCTGTCCGTCGCCACGACGCCTTGGCTGGCCGACCACCTGGTCGGCGGACTCGCCGTCGTCCCCGGCACCGCCCTCGTCGAACTCGCCGTCCAGGCAGGCCTGCGCGTCAACTGCGACCGCCTCGACGAACTCACCCTCCAGGCCCCGCTGGTCCTCCCCGAGCAGGGCGCCGCCCAGGTCCAGGTCGTCATCGACGCCGCCACCGATGACGACCGCCGCACCGTGCGCCTCTACTCCCGCGCCGAGGACGCCGACGTCGAACAGGCCTGGACCCTGCACGCCACCGGCACGGTCAGCGACAGCGCCCGCGCCACGACCGACGGCCCCTGGAACCTGCGCGCCTGGCCGCCCGCCGACGCCGAACCCGCCGACCTCGCCGCCCTCTACGACCGCCTCACCGACGTCGGCCTCCAGTACGGCCCCGCCTTCCGCGGCATCACCCGAGTCTGGCGGGCCACCGACGACTGGTTCGTCGAGGCCACCCTCCCCGAACCCGTCGCCGACGACGCCGCCTCCTTCGGCCTCCACCCCGCCCTCCTCGACACCGTCCTGCACGCCCTCGCCCTGCGCGGCGGCGACGACGACCGGACCGCACTCCTGCCGTTCCTGTGGTCCGGCGTCACGCTCACAGCGGTCGGCGCCTCGTCGGTCCGGGCCCGGCTGCGCATGCGCGGCGAGGGCGAGATCGGCCTGCGGATCGCCGACGCTGCCGGCGAGCCCGTCGCCACGGTCGACTCCCTCCTGCTGCGCCCTGTCTCGACCACGGAACTCGCCGCCCAGCGGACGCCGCAGGGCCCCGAGCACCTGTACCGCGTGGAGTGGTCCGCCGGCGACACGATCACCGCTGATGGCCGGACGACCGACATCGCCGACATCGCCGACATCGCTGTCATCGGCGACTCGCGGCACGGTCTCGACGCCGCTGCGATCCACCCCGACCTGGACGCCCTGCTCACCGCCCTCGACGCCGGGGTCGACACCCCGCGCCGAGTCCTGCTGCCCATCGCCGACGGACCCGTCGCGGACGTTCTCGCCGGGACGCTGACCGTGGTGCAACAGTGGCTCGCCGAGCCGAAGTTCGCCGACTCCCGCCTGGTGATCATGACCGCGGGCGGCGTCGCCGTGACACCGCAGGAGACCCCCGCCCCGACCGCCGCCGGCGTCTGGGGCCTGCTCCGCTCCGCCATGAACGAGAACCCGGGCCGCTTCACCCTCGTCGACATCGACGACGACCAGCTGGCCACCGCCGCCCAGCTCACCGACGACACGGACCAAGTCGCCCTCCGGGACGGCCGGGTGTGGGTTCCGCGGATGGTGCGGATGGCGTCGGGCGGGGTGTTGGTGCCGCCGGTGGGTGTGGGCGTCGATTGGCGTATGGATGTGGTGGCTCAGGGCCGGCTGGATGGTGTGGCGTTGGTTCCTGAGGAGCCGCGTGCGTTGCGGGCCGGTGAGGTGCGGGTCGCGGTGCGGGCCGCCGGGGTCAACTTCCGTGACGTACTGAACGTCCTCGGGATGTATCCGGGAGACGCCGGCCGGCTCGGGCACGAGGGTGCGGGTGTGGTGGTCGAGGTCGCGCCGGACGTGACGGGACTTGCCGTCGGTGACCGGGTGATGGGTCTGCTGGACGGGGCGTTCGGCCCGATGGCTGCCACCGATGCGCGGTTGCTGGCGCGGGTGCCGGAGGGATGGTCGTTCGAGCAGGCGGCGTCCGTCCCGATCGTGTTCCTGACGGCCTACTACGCCCTGATCGACCTGGCTGGTCTGGAGGCGGGGGAGTCGGTGCTGATCCACTCCGCTGCTGGTGGTGTGGGCATGGCGGCCGTACAACTCGCCCAGCACTTGGGCGGAGAGGTGTATGGCACGGCGAGTGAGCCGAAGTGGCCGGTGGTGCGTGAGCTGGGGGTTCCAGGGGAGCGGATCGCTTCGTCGCGGACGACCGAGTTCGAGGAGCGGTTCCGGTCGGGTGTGGATGTGGTGCTGGACTCGCTTGCGGGTGAGTTCGTGGATGCCTCGTTGCGGCTCGTGCGGCCGGGTGGTCGGTTCGTGGAGATGGGCAAGACCGACATCCGCGATGCCGACGAGGTGCGGGCCGAACATGGGGTGTCGTACCGCTCGTTCGACCTGATGGATGCCGGTCCGGACCGCATCGCCGAGATGTGGACCGCACTGCTGGAGCTGTTCGAGCGGGGCGCTCTGCGGCCGGTGAAGGTGACGTCGTACGACATCTCCAGGGCCCCGGAGGCGTTGCGTCTGCTGGGGCAGGCAAAGCATGTCGGCAAGGTCGTGCTGCGGGTGCCGTCGCCGTGGGGCTCCGACGGGACGGTACTGATCACGGGCGGGACCGGCGGTCTGGGTGCGGAGGTGGCTCGCCATCTGGTGATCGAGCATGGGGTACGGGACTTGCTTCTCGTCTCCCGGCGTGGTCCCGAGGCTC
Organism: Streptomyces sp. UW30; assembly: GCF_008042075.1. Lineage (GTDB taxonomy): Bacteria > Actinomycetota > Actinomycetes > Streptomycetales > Streptomycetaceae > Streptomyces. Next base: position 18,571 of record NZ_RDBN01000023.1, read on the forward strand.
CGGGCGCCCTCGAACTCGCTGCCGAACTTGAGGAGTTGGGTGCGCGCGTCGATGTGCGGGCGTGTGATGTGACCGACCGTGCGGCGCTGGCTGCCGTGCTGGACGGGGTTCGGCTCGGTGCCGTGGTGCATGCGGCCGGTGTTCTTGATGACGGTCTGATCGCCGATCTGTCGGTTGAGCGGGTGGGCAGGGTGGTGGCGGCCAAGGCCGAATCAGCCCTTCTTCTCCATAAGTTGACGGCGGATCGTGACCTGTCCGGCTTCGTGTTGTTCTCGTCGTTCGCGGGTGTCGTGGGCAACGCGGGGCAGGCTGCCTACTCCGCGGCGAACAACATCCTCGACGCCCTCGCCGCCACCCGCCGAGCCCAGGGACTCCCCGCTGTGTCGTTGGCGTGGGGTATGTGGGCGAACGCCGATGGTATGGGCGGCACGCTGGGTGAGGCGGAGCTGGAGCGGATGGCTCGGCAGGGTTTCCCGGCGTTGGAGACGGGCGAGGGGCTGGCCCTGCTCGACGCCGCTCTGCTGGTGAACGAGCCGATCACCGTCCCCGTCGCCCTGCGCACCTCCGCCCTGGCGGCCGTACGCGACAGCCTGCCCGGCATCCTGCAAGGTCTCGTGCCCGCCGCCGACCGCCGACGCCGTGCCGCCGGGCAAGTGGGGGCAGCGGCTGCCACAGGCCTCGCTCGCAAGCTGGCCGAGCTCCAGCCGGCGGAGCAGGATCGCCAGTTGCTGGACCTGGTGCAGAGCCAGGTCGCCGCGGTGCTCGGGCATGCGTCCGCGGGGTCGATCGATGCCTCCCGCGCCTTCAAGGACCTCGGGTTCGACTCGCTGACCGCCGTCGACCTGCGCAACCGCCTCGGCTCCGCGACCGGCATCGCACTCCCGGCCACCCTCGTCTTCGACCACCCGACGCCCACCGCCCTCACCGGCTTCCTCAAGACGCAACTGCTGGGCATGGCGGACACCACGTCCGGCACTGAGGCCGCTGGCGGCCGCACGCGCACGGCTGTTGACGAGCCGGTTGCGATCGTGGGGATGGGGTGTCGTTTCCCGGGTGGTGCGGATTCGGCTCAGGGGTTGTGGGAGCTGGTGGCGGAGGGCCGGGATGGGTTGTCCGGGTTGCCGACGGATCGMGGTTGGGACCCTGTGTTGTTGGAGGGGTTGGCTGCGGTRGGTGGCTTCGTGGATGGTGCGGCGTTGTTCGATGCGGAGTTGTTCGGGATTTCGCCGCGTGAGGCGTTGGCGATGGATCCGCAGCAGCGGTTGTTGTTGGAGACGGCGTGGGAGGCGTTGGAGGACGCGGGGATCGATCCGGKGTCGTTGCGCGGCACGCCGACGGGTGTCTACGCCGGCGTCTCCGGGAGCGGCTACGGCGGGAACATGCAGAGCCCGCAGGGCGAGACCGGTGGCTATCTGCTGACCGGCAGTACGCCGAGTGTGGCGTCGGGGCGTCTGTCGTACGTGTTCGGGCTGGAGGGGCCCGCGGTGTCGGTGGACACGGCTTGCTCGTCGGCCCTGGTCGCCCTTCATRTGGCCTGRCAGGCGRTGCGSTCGGGTGAGTGCGACATGGCCCTGGCGGGCGGTGCCACTGTCATGGCGACGCCGGGCATCTTCTTGGAGTTTGCGCGGCAGGGTGGGTTGGCGGGTGACGGGCGGTGCAAGTCGTTCGCCGAGGGTGCTGATGGGACGGGTTGGGCCGAGGGCGGCGGCATGCTCGTCCTGGAGCGGCTGTCCGACGCCCGCCGCAACAACCATCCGGTGCTGGCGGTGGTGC
>NZ_RDBN01000023.1:20443-53585 GCF_008042075.1 Streptomyces sp. UW30
CGGGTCCGCTGTCGCGGGCGGTGGGCCGGCCCTCCGTGACGTGTTCGGTGGGGGTGCCGTCGGCCAGCGCGGCCAGGGCAGCGGCGAGGTCGGCGGGGGTGGCGACGACCTCGCCGCTGCCCTGGACGCGCTGGCCGACGGCACCCCCACCGAACACGTCACGGAGGGCCGGCCCACCGCCCGCGACAGCGGACCCGTCTTCGTCTTCCCCGGCCACGGTTCGCACTGGCCCGGCATGACCCGCGAACTCCTCGACACCTCCCCGGTGTTCGCCCGCCGCATGGCGGATTGCGCCGACGCGCTCGCCCCGCACCTGGACCACAACCCGGTCGACATCCTGCGCGGCGCGCACCCGCTGACCACGCCCGACGTCGCCCAGCCCGCCCTCTTCGCCGTCATGGTGTCGCTGGCCGCCCTCTGGGAGAGCGTCGGCGTACACCCCGCGGCGGTCGTCGGTCACAGCCTCGGCGAGATCGCCGCGGCCTGCGTCGCCGGCGCCCTCACCCTCGACGACGCGGCCCGCGTCGCCGCGAGCTGGGGCACCGCACAGCGCACCCTGCACGGCCGTGGCGAGATGGTGTCCGTGCTGATGCCCGTCGAGCGGCTGCGGGAACGCCTCGCGCCCTGGCACGGCAGCCTCCACCTCGCGGCCGTCAACGGCCCCGACAACGGCGTCGTCTCCGGCGACGCCGACGCCGCGGCCGAACTCCTCGCCGAGCTCACCGCCGAAGGCGTCCGCGCCCGCACCGTCGACTACGGCGTCGCCGCCCACTCACCGCACATCGACGACATCGCCGACCGCATCCGCGCCGACCTCGCCGCCCTCACCCCCCGCGCGGCCCGCGTCCCCCTCTACGCGTCCTCGGCCGGCACGGCCCTCGACGGTGTGACCCTCGACGCCGGCCACTGGACCGCCGCGCTGCGCGACAGAGTCGAGTTCGTCGCCGCCGTCGGCACCGCACTCGACGCCGGCCACCGCCACTTCCTGGAGATCAGCCCGCACCCGCTGCTCACCCCCGGCCTGGAGACCGTCCTCACCCGGGCCGGCGTCACCGGCACCGTCCACACCACCCTGCGCCGCGGCGCCGGAGGCGCCGACCGCTTCCAGCGCGCAGTCGCCGAGTACTGGACCACCGGCGGCGACCCCGACTGGGCCGCCCTGCACGACCCCGCCACCGCCCCGGCCGACCTGCCCGCCGAACTCGCCGACGCGGCCGCCGTCGAGGACCCCGACACCAGCGGCACGCCCCTCGGCGTCCAGGCCGCCGCGCTCCGCGACCGCCTCGCCGATCTGCCCGAACCCGACCGGCGCAGCGCCCTCGTCGACCTCGTCCGCACCCAGGTCGCCGACCTGCTCGAACTGCCCGGCGGCGCACCCGCGCACGTCTCGTTCCGCGACCAGGGCGTCGAGTCGGCCACCGCCGTCGCCCTGCGCGACCGCCTGCGCGCCGCGACCGGACTGCCCCTCGCCCCGACCGCCGCCTTCGACTACCCGACCCCTGCGGCCCTCGGCCACCACCTGCACGAGCAGCTCTACGGCGCCACCGCCCCCACCCCGGCCACCACCACCCGGCACGCGCACTCCGACGAACCCGTCGCCGTCGTCGGCATGGCCTGCCGCTTCGCAGGCGACGCCGACTCGCCCGAGGCCCTGTGGCAGCTCCTCCTGGACGGCACCGACGCCGTCACCCCCCTGCCGGACGACCGCGGCTGGGACATCGAGGGACGCTACGACCCCAGCGGCACCGCACCCGGCGGCTTCCTCCAGCGCGAGGGCGGATTCCTGCGCGCCGCCGCCGACTTCGACGCCGCCTTCTTCGGTATCAGCCCGCGCGAGGCCCTCGCGATGGACCCGCAGCAGCGGCTGCTGCTGGAGACGACCTGGGAGGCGCTGGAGCGGGCGGGCATCGACCCGCTGTCCCTGCGCGGGTCGGCCACCGGCGTCTACCTCGGCCTCATGACGGTCGACTACGACCGCGCCGCCGCCAACGCCTCCACCGACGTCGCCGGCCACGTCCTGACCGGCAACGCCGTCAGCGTCGCCTCCGGCCGCATCTCGTACACCCTCGGCCTTGAGGGCCCCGCCCTCACCGTCGACACCGCCTGCTCCTCCTCCCTGGTCGCCCTCCACCTCGCCTGCCAGGCCCTGCGCTCCGGCGCCGCGACCACGGCCCTCGCCGGCGGCGCGACCGTCCTGCCGAGCCTGGAGATGTTCGCCGAGTTCTCCCGCCAGCGGGCCCTCGCCCCCGACGGCCGCTGCAAGGCCTTCTCCGCGCGGGCCGACGGGTTCTCGCTCAGCGAGGGCGCCGGCATGCTCGTCCTGATGCCGCTGTCCGAGGCCCGGCGCCAGGGCCGCGAGGTCCTCGCGGTGATCCGCGGCAGCGCCATCAACCAGGACGGCGCCTCCAACGGCCTGACGGCCCCCAGCGGCCCCGCCCAGCAGCGCGTCGTCCGCCAGGCCCTCGCCGACGCCGGCCTGCAGCCCGCCGACGTGGACGCCGTCGAGGCCCACGGCACGGGCACCCGGCTCGGCGACCCCATCGAGGCACACGCCCTCACCGCCGCCTACGGCCAGGAGCGCGAGGAACCCCTGTGGCTGGGCTCGGTGAAGTCCAACATCGGCCACACGCAGGCCGCCGCCGGAGTCGCCGGCGTCATCAAGATGGTCATGGCCCTGCGTGAGGAACGCCTGCCGCGCACCCTGCACGCCGACGAGCCGTCCTCCCACGTCGACTGGTCGTACGGCACGCTGCGACTGCTCCAGGAGGAACGCCCCTGGCCGCGCGGACAGCGCCCGCGCCGGGCGGGTGTGTCGTCGTTCGGCATCAGCGGTACGAACGCCCACCTCGTCCTCGAAGAGGCCCCCGCCACCGACGAGGCGGCCGGGGAACCGGTCACACCTCTGCCCGTGGTGCCGTGGGCCGTGTCGGCGCGCGGTGAGCAGGCACTGCGGGACCAGCTGGACCGCCTGACCGCACTCGACGCGAACCCGCTCGACATCGGCCTGTCCCTGGCCACCACCCGCGCCGTCCTCGAACACCGCGCTGTCGCCCTTCACCCCGGGCCTGTCGTCACCGGCCCGGTGTCGGAGGGGCGTACGGCGTGGATGTTCACGGGGCAGGGGAGTCAGCGTCCCGGTATGGGCCGGGAGTTGTATGAGGTGTTCCCGGTGTTCGCGGCCGCGCTGGATGAGGTGTGCGGGCTGTTGGATGGCGAGCTTGGCTTTGATCGGTCGTTGCGGGAGGTGTTGTTCTCCGAGGGGGCGGAGGACGGTACTGGGTATGCGCAGTCGGCGTTGTTCGCGTTGCAGGTGGCGCTGGTTGAGCTGCTGCGGTCGTGGGGGATGGCGCCGGGTGTGGTGTTGGGGCATTCGGTGGGTGAGTTCGCCGCCGCGTATGCGGCTGGTGTGTTCGAACTGGCTGATGCGGTGCGGCTGGTGGGCGCTCGTGCCCGGCTGATGCAGGCGTTGCCCGAGGGTGGCGCGATGGCGGCCGTGGAGGCTTCTGAGGGCGAGGTTGCCGGGTGGTTGGTGGACGGTGCGGTGATCGCGGCCGTCAACTCGTCTTCGGCTGTGGTGGTGTCGGGTACCGAGGCCGCGGTCGAGGCGGTTGCCGAGCGGGCGCGGGATGCGGGACGGCGGACGACCCGTCTGAAGGTCTCGCACGCGTTCCACTCGCCGCTGATGGAACCGGTGCTGGCGGACTTCACGGCTGTGGCCGAGCAGGTTGGCTTCAACCGTCCGACTGTCGCGGCTGTCAGTACGCTCACGGGCGCCGCGGTCGCGGATGGTGGCTGGACGAGCGCTGCCTACTGGGCCGAGCAGATCGTCAAGCCGGTCCTGTTCCGTGACGCGTTGGACTCGGCCCGCGCCCAGGGTGCCGTACGTTTCCTGGAGATCGGCCCGGATCCGGTGCTGACCGCGCTGGCCGGTGACGTATCCGCCGTGTCGACCTTGCGCAAGGACCGCCCCGAACCCGAAACGCTGCTCACGGCCGTCGCCGAACTCTTCGTCCTAGGCGCCGACATCGACTGGTCGGCCCTCTTCGAGGGAACCGGCGCCCGCCGCGTCGACCTGCCCACCTACCCCTTCCAACGCCAGCGGTACTGGCTGCCCGACCACGCCCGTCCCGCGCGCCCGGCCGAGGCCCAGGACGGTGTCGCCGACGGGGGCTTCTGGGACCTCGTCGACCAGGGAGACGCCGACTCGCTCGCCGGAGAGCTCGGCGTGGACAGCGGTGCCCCGCTGGACGCCGTCCTGCCGGTGCTCGCCGACTGGCGTCGCAAGCGCCGGGAGGAGTCGCTGCTGGCCGGGCTGCGGTACCGGATCACCTGGCGGCCCGTCCGGACGCCGGCCCCGCGCGGCCTCGACGGTGCCTGGCTGCTCGCCGTCGACGAGGACACTCCGGCCGAGCTGGTCGACGGGGCCGCCGGCGCGCTGCGGGCCGCCGGCGCCGAGGTGACGGTCGGGACCGGAACGGCCGCCGACCCGGAGACGTCGTACACGGGCGTGCTGTCCCTGCTGGCCGACCCCGGGCACGTGCTGGCGCTGACGCAGGCGTACCCGGAGAGCCGGCTGTGGTACGTGACCTTCGGGGCCGTGGCCGTGTCCGCCGGCGAGGGCCCCCCGCGTCCCGAACAGGCCGCCGTGTGGGGGCTGGGCCGGGTCGTGGCGCTGGAGCAGCCCGACCGGTGGGGCGGGCTGCTCGACCTGCCGGACGATCCACAACCCCGGCTCTGGCAGCGGGTCGTGGCCGTGCTCGCCGCCGGGGGAGCGGGGGAGGACCAGCTCGCCGTGCGCGCGACGGGCCTGCACGCCGCCCGGCTGGTGCGCGACCGCTCGGCACGGCCCGCGCGGTCCTGGCAGCCGAGCGGCACCGTCCTGGTCACGGGCGCGACCGGTGCCCTGGGCGGGCACATCACCCGATGGCTGGCGACCGGCGGCGCGGAGCACCTCGTACTCGTGTCGCGGCGCGGAGCCGACGCCCCCGATGCCGCCGAACTCGCCGCGGAACTCGGTGAGTCGGGCGTCGCCGTCACCTTCGTCGCGGGCGACGTCGCCGACCGTGAGACCGTGGCATCCGTCCTGGACACCTACGCGCCGACGGCCGTCGTGCACGCCGCGGGCATCCTTGATGACGGGCTCGCCGCCGACCTCACCCCCGAGCGCCTGGCCCGCGTCCTCGCGGTGAAGGCCGAGGCCGCCCAGCACCTGCACGAGCTGACGCGGGAGCGGGAGCTGGACGCCTTCGTCCTGTTCTCGTCCATCACCGGAGTGCTGGGCAACGCCGGACAGGCCGCCTACGCCGCCGCCAACGCCCGCCTCGACGCGCTCGCCCAGCACCGCCGCGCCACCGGCCTGCCCGCGACCTCCGTCGCCTGGGGGCCGTGGGGCGGTGGCGGCATGGCGGCCGACGAGACCGTCGCCGAACACTTCCGCCGCCAGGGCATACGGCCCCTGCAGCCGTCCCGCGCCCTCGACGCACTGCGGCGCGCCCTCGACGAGGACGTCACCTGCACGACCCTCGTCGACATCGACTGGCAGCGGTTCGCCGCCGCCGCGTACACCCCGCGCCCGCTGCTCGCCGACCTGCCCGAAGCCGCGCCGACCGCCGCCGATGGCGTACCGGCCGCACCGGCCGCGGGCACCCTCGGCGCCGAACTGGCGGGCCGTACGCCCGCGGAGCAGGACCGTCTGCTGCTCGACCTCGTCCTCGACCAGGTCGCCGCCGTCCTCGGGCACGCCGACCGGACCGCCGTCGACGCCGGCCGCGCGTTCAAGGACCTCGGCTTCGACTCGCTGACCGGCGTCGCGCTGCGCCACCGGCTCGCCGCCGCCACCGGGCTGTCCCTGCCCGCCACCCTCGTCTTCGACCACCCCACCCCGACCGTGCTCGCCGCGTTCCTGCGCACGCAGGTCCTCGGCGTCACCACGGACGAGATCGAGCGCGGCGGTCCCGCCCTCGCACCCGTCGGCGCCGACGACGACCCGGTCGTCATCGTCGGCATGGGCTGCCGCTTCCCGGGCGGTGTGACCACCCCCGACCAGCTGTGGGACCTGCTCGCCTCCGGCTCGGACGGCCTCACGCCGTTCCCCGCGGACCGCGGCTGGGACGTCGAGCGCCTCTATCACCCGGACCCCGGCCACTCCGGCACCACCTACGCGCGCGTCGGCGGATTCCTGCACGACGCCGCCGACTTCGACGCCGAGCTGTTCGGCATCAGCCCGCGCGAGGCCCTCGCGATGGACCCGCAGCAGCGGCTGCTGCTGGAGACGGCGTGGGAGGCGCTGGAGCGCGCGGGCATCGACCCGCTGTCCCTGCGCGGGTCGGCCACCGGCGTGTTCGCCGGCACCAACGGCCAGGACTACCGCGAGACCGCCCACACCCGGGGCGAGGACGTCGAGGGCTACGTCGCCACCGGCTCCGCCGCCAGCGTCCTGTCCGGCCGCCTCAGCTACACCCTCGGCCTGGAGGGCCCTGCCCTCACCGTCGACACCGCCTGCTCCTCCGCGCTGGTCGCGCTCCACCTCGCCGCGCAGGCCATCCGCCAGGGCGAGTGCCGCACCGCCCTCGCCGGCGGTGTCACCGTGATGGCGACGCCGGGCATCTTCGTCGAGTTCTCCCGTCAGCGCGCCCTGTCCGCCGACGGCCGCTGCAAGGCCTTCGCCGAGGGCGCCGACGGCACCGGCTGGTCCGAGGGCGCCGCGGTCCTCGTACTGGAACGCCTCTCCGACGCGCGTCGCGCCGGCCACCCCGTGCTCGCCGTGCTGCGCGGCTCCGCCGTCAACCAGGACGGCGCCTCCAACGGTCTGACCGCTCCCAACGGGCCCTCGCAGCAGCGGGTGATCCGGCAGGCGCTGACGGCGGCCGGACTTCGACCCGGCGACGTCGACGCGGTCGAGGCGCACGGCACCGGCACCGGCCTCGGGGACCCGATCGAGGCACAGGCCCTGCTCGCCACCTACGGCCAGGACCGCGACGAGCCCCTGTGGCTGGGCTCGGTGAAGTCCAACATCGGCCACACCCAGGCCGCGGCCGGAGCGGCCGGCGTCATGAAGATGGTGCTGGCCCTGCGCGCCGGGCAGCTTCCGCCCACCCTGCACGTCGACGCCCCCTCCAGCCGCGTCGACTGGGACTCCGGTGCCGTACGCCTGCTCACCGAGGCACAGCCCTGGCCGCGCGGGGAACAACCGCGCCGGGCCGGTGTCTCCGCCTTCGGCATCAGCGGCACCAACGCCCACATCATCCTGGAGGAGCCGCCCGCCGCGGCGGCCGCGGCCCCGGCTCGCGCGGCCGGCACCCTGCCCTGGATCCTCTCCGGCCGGACCCGCGGGGCCCTGCGCGACCAGGCCGCCCGCCTGGTCGCCCACCTCGCCGACCGGCCCGGCCTCGCCCCGGCGGACGTCGGCCGCACCCTGGCCACCGCCCGCGCCGCCCTCGACCACCGCGCCGTCCTGATCGGTGACGACACCGACACCCTGACCGCGGCCGCCGCCGCGCTCGCCGACGGCGACACGACCACGCCGGTCACCTCGGTGGCGGGCGAGGGCCGCACGGTGTGGGCCTTCACCGGGCAGGGCAGCCAACGGCCGGGAATGGGCCGCGAGTTGTACGAGGCGTTCCCGGCGTTCGCCGCCGCGCTGGACGAGGTGTGCGCACTGCTGGACGCCGAGCCCGGCTTCGACACACCGCTGCGCACCGCGCTCTTCGCCGCGTCGGACAGCGCCGAGGCCGCCCTCCTGGGCCGCACCGGCTACGCACAGGCCGCACTGTTCGCCCTCCAGGTCGCACTCGCCGAACTGCTGCGCTCCTGGGGACTCGCCCCCGACGCGCTCGTCGGCCACTCCATCGGCGAGCTGGCCGCCGCCCACACCGCGGGCGCCCTCGAACTCCCCGACGCTGTACGGCTGGTGGCCGCCCGCGCTCGGCTGATGCAGGCCCTGCCCGAGGGCGGAGCGATGGCGGCGGTCGAGGCGGACCCCGAGGAGGTCGCGCCCTGGCTGACCGACGGCGCGGTCGTCGCCGCGGTCAACGGACCCGCCGCCGTGGTGGTCTCCGGCACGGAGGCCGCCGTCGACGCCGTGCTGACCATCGCGCGCGAGCAGGGCCGGCGCGTCACCCGGCTCAAGGTGTCGCACGCCTTCCACTCGCCACTGATGGAACCCATGCTGGCCGAGTTCGCCGCCGTCGCGGGCGACCTCACCTACCGGCGGCCCCGAATACCGGCCGTCAGCACCGTCACCGGTCGGCCCCTCGCCGCCGACGACTGGGCGAGCGCCGACTACTGGGTACGCCAGGTGCGCCGGCCCGTCCTCTTCCACGACGCCGTCCGCACGGTCACCGCCGAACTCGGCGCCACCCGTCTGCTGGAACTCGGCCCCGACCCGGTCCTCGCCGCCCTCGCCCAGCGCACCGCCCCCGACCTGACCGTGGCGGTCGCCGCCCTGCGCGCCGGCCGTGCAGAGCCCGCCGCCCTGCTCACCGCCGTGGCCGAACTGTTCGTACGCGGCACCCGAGTCGACTGGGCGGAGGTCCTGCGCGACACGGACGCCCGGCTGACCGACCTGCCCACCTACGCCTTCCAGCGCGAGCGCTTCTGGCTCCCGGACCGCGCAGCCCACCAGCCCGCCGGCGACGGCTCCGAGGACGAGTTCTGGCAGCTGGTCGACACCGCCGACCCCGCCGCGGTGGCCCAGGAACTGGGCCTGCCCGAGCGCACCTCGCTGGACGCGCTGCTCCCGGCCCTCACCCAGTGGCGGCGACGGCACGAGGAACGCACCGCGCAGGACCGCCGCCGCTACCGCGTGGTGTGGAAGCCGGTGCCGATACCGCGCACCGCCCGCCTCACCGGCCGCTGGCTGATCGCCGCCCCGGCCGGCGCACAGGACACCGACGCCTGCCTCGACGCGCTGCGCGCGGCGGGCGCCGACGCCGAACTCCTCGCCCTGCCCGTGGCGCCGGACACCGAGGAACTCGCCGCACACATCCGCGCATACGGCCCGGACGGCATCGTCGTCCTTCCGGACAGTGGCGATGCCCTCCCGACGCCCCACCTGAACCTCCTCCACGCCCTGGCCGCCGCCGGACTGGAGACCCCCGTGTGGGCCGTGACCCGGTCCGCCGTCGCCGTCACGGCCGGGGAAGCCCTCACCCACCCCGACCAGGCGCAGATCTGGGGCTTCGGCCGCACGGCCGCCCTCGAACAGCCGCTCCGCTGGGGCGGCCTCGTCGACCTCCCGGACGACGCCGGCCCCGACGCCTGGCAGCGCCTCGCCGCAGTCCTCGCCGCCCCCGGCCCGGAGGACCAGCTGGCCGTCCGCGGCTCCGGCGTCCACGCCGCCCGCCTCGCCCACGACGTCCCCAGCGCCACCGCTGCCCCGGCACTGCCTGCCCCGCGCGGCACCGTACTGATCACCGGCGGCACGGGCGCACTCGGCGCCCACGTCGCCCGACGCCTCGCCGACCTCGGCGCCGAACACCTGCTGCTGGTCTCCCGCAGCGGCGCCCACGCACCCGGCGCCGACGCACTGCGCGACGAACTGACCGTCTGCGGCGCCCACGTCACCCTCGCCGCCTGCGACGTGGGCGACCGCGACGCACTGGCCGCACTGATCGCCGCGATCCCGGCCGAGGCACCCCTGACCGGCGTCGTCCACACGGCCGGGCTCCCCCAGAACACCCCGCTCACCGACACCACCCCGAACAGCCTCGCCCAGGTGGTCGCCGCCAAGGCCAGCGGGGCGAGGTACCTCCACGAGCTGACGGCCGGCCTCGACCTCGACCTGTTCGTGCTGTTCTCGTCCGTCGCCGCCGTCTGGGGCAGCGGAGGACAGGCCGCCTACGCCGCCGGCAACGCCTACCTCGACGCGCTCGCCCAGCACCGCCGCGCCACCGGCCTGCCCGCGACCTCCGTCGCCTGGGGCCCGTGGGGCGGCGGCGGAATGGCCGCCGACGAGGGAGTCGCCGAGCATCTCACCGGCCGGGGCCTCGCCCTCCTCACGCCGGACAGCGCCCTCACCGCGCTGGAGCAGGCGCTCCTCGCCGACCGCACCTGTGTGACCGTCGCGGACGTGGACTGGGAACGCTTCGCCCCCACCTTCACCTTCACCCGCCCCAGCCCGCTCATCGCCGACCTGCCGGACGTCATCGCCGCCCAGGCCGCCACGACCGACGCACACGACGCATCCGACGCCCCCGAGGGCGAACTCGCCCGCACCCTGCGCGCGTTGCCGTCGGCCGAACAGGACCGCACGCTCCTGGACGTCGTACAGTCCCAGGTCGCCGCCGTCCTCGGCCACGCCTCCCCGGCCGTCATCGACCCGGAACGCGCCTTCAAGGACCTCGGGTTCGACTCCCTCACGGCCGTCGACCTGCGCAACCGGCTCGCCGCGAGCACCGAACTCGCCCTGCCGACCACGCTCGTCTTCGACCACCCGACCCCTGCCGCCCTCACCACCCACCTGCGCGACCGCCTCCTCAGCGGCGCCGTGGAAGCCGTGGCCGCGGTCGCCCGCGTGGCCGACGACGAGCCCATCGCCGTCATCGGCATGGGCTGCCGCTTCCCCGGCGGCATCCAGTCCCCGGAAGACCTCTGGGACGTCCTGACAGCCGGCGAGCACCGCATGTCGCCGTTCCCGGACGACCGCGGCTGGGACATCCCCGGCCTGCTGGAGTCCACCTCGGCGGCCCTCGGCACTCCCTTCGCCGGACGCGGCGGCTTCATCCCGGACGTCGCCGGCTTCGACGCCGAGCTGTTCGGCATCTCCCCGCGCGAGGCGCTCGCGATGGACCCGCAGCAGCGGCTGCTGCTGGAGACGGCGTGGGAGGCGCTGGAGCGCGCGGGCATCGCCCCGACCTCCCTGCGCGGCACGGCGACGGGCGTATACGCGGGCGTCTCCGCCAACGGCTACGGCGGCTCCGTGCACGAGGCCGACGGCGACTCCGCCGGCTACCTGCTCACCGGCAGCACCCCCAGCGTCGCCTCCGGCCGCCTCTCCTACGTCCTCGGCCTCGAAGGCCCGGCCGTCTCCGTCGACACCGCCTGCTCCTCCGCCCTGGTCGCCCTGCACCTCGCCTGCCAGGCCCTGCGCTCCGGCGAGTGCGACACCGCCCTCGCGTGCGGCGCCACCGTCATGGCCAACCCCACGGCCTTCGTGGAGTTCTCCCGCCAGCGCGGCCTCGCCCCCGACGGCCACTGCAAGCCGTTCGCCGAGGCGGCCGACGGCACGGGCTGGTCCGAGGGCGCCGGCGTCCTGGTCCTCATGCGCCGCTCCGAGGCCGAACGGCGCGGCCACCGGGTGCTGGCCCTCGTACGAGGGTCGGCCGTCAACCAGGACGGCGCCTCGAACGGTCTGACCGCTCCCAACGGTCCCTCCCAGCAACGCGTCATCCGCCAGGCGCTGGCTGCGGCCGCTCTTCGTCCCGGCGACGTGGACGCGGTCGAGGCGCACGGCACGGGCACCCGTCTGGGCGACCCGATCGAGGCGCAGGCCCTGCTCGCGGCCTACGGTCAGGACCGCGACGAGCCCCTGTACCTCGGGTCCATCAAGTCCAACATCGGACACACCCAGTCCGCCGCCGGTGTCGCCGGCATCATCAAAATGGTCATGGCCCTGGCCGCCGAGCGCCTGCCGCGCACCCTGCATGTCGACGCCCCGTCCTCCCACGTCGACTGGACCGCCGGCGCGGTACGTCTCCTCACCGACGAGCACGACTGGCCACGCGGCGAACGCCCGCGCCGCGCGGGTGTGTCGTCGTTCGGCATCAGCGGCACGAACGCCCACGTCATCCTCGAAGAGGCCCCGACCGCCGCGGTGACGGAGGCGGAGGAAGGGCACGGCACACCGCCCGTGGTGCCGTGGATCGCGTCCGCACGCACGGCCACCGCCCTCCAGGCCCAGCTCGAACGACTGACCCAGCTCGACGCCGACCCGCTCCACATCGGCCTGTCCCTGGCCACCGGCCGCGCCACGCTCGAGCACCGGGCGGTGCTCGGTGTGACCGAGACGGCGATCAAGGGATCGGTCATCGAGGGCCGTACGGCGTGGATGTTCACGGGGCAGGGGAGTCAGCGTCCCGGTATGGGCCGGGAGTTGTACGAGGCGTTCCCGGTGTTCGCGGCCGCGCTGGATGAGGTGTGCGGGCTGTTGGATGGCGAGCTTGGCTTTGATCGGTCGTTGCGGGAGGTGTTGTTCTCCGAGGGGGCGGAGGACGGTACTGGGTATGCGCAGTCGGCGTTGTTCGCGTTGCAGGTGGCGCTGGTGGCGTTGCTGCGGTCGTGGGGGATGGCGCCGGGTGTGGTGCTGGGGCATTCGGTGGGTGAGTTCGCCGCCGCGTATGCGGCTGGTGTGTTCGAACTGGCTGATGCGGTGCGGCTGGTGGGGGCTCGTGCCCGGCTGATGCAGGCGTTGCCCGAGGGTGGCGCGATGGCGGCCGTGGAGGCTTCTGAGGGCGAGGTTGCCGGGTGGTTGGTGGACGGTGCGGTGATCGCGGCCGTCAACTCGTCTTCGGCTGTGGTGGTGTCCGGTACCGAGGCCGCGGTCGAGGCAGTCGCTGAGCGGGCGCGGGATGCGGGGCGGCGGACGAGCCGTCTGAAGGTCTCGCATGCGTTCCACTCGCCGCTGATGGAACCGGTGCTGGCGGAGTTCACGACGGTGGCCGAGCAGGTGACCTACCACCGGCCGACCGTCGCGGCGATCAGCACCCTCACGGGCGCCCCGCTGTCCGACGGAGACTGGACGAGCGCTGCCTACTGGGGCGAGCAGATCGTCAAGCCCGTGCGCTTCTACGACGCGTTGGACTCGGCCCGCGCGCACGGTGCCGCGCACTTCCTGGAGATCGGCCCGGATCCGGTGCTGACCGCGCTGGCCGGTGACGTATCGGCCGCCGCGACCTTGCGCAAGGACCGCCCCGAACCGGAGACCCTGCTCACGGCCGTCGCCGAACTCTTTGTCCGTGGCGCCGACATCGACTGGTCCGCCCTCTTCGACGGCACCGGCGCCCGCCGAGTCGACCTGCCCACCTACCCCTTCCAACGCCGGCGGTACTGGCTCGAACCCACCCGCCCCGTCCTCGACGCCGGCGGGCTCGGACTCGATGTCACGCGGCATCCGATGCTCGGTGCGGCCGTACGGCTGGCCGGTTCCGACACCGCTGTCCTCACGTCGCGGCTTTCCGTGCGCACCCATCCGTGGCTCGGGGACCACACGGTCGACGGCACGGTCGTCGTCCCCGGCACCGCGCTGCTCGAACTCGCCGTACAGGCAGCCGATCACGTCGGCCTGTACGGCGTGGACGACCTGACGCTGCGCGCCCCGCTGGTGCTGGCGCACGACAGTGCCGTACAGGTGCAGACGTCGGTCGACCCGGCCGAGGGCGACGGAAGCCGTACCGTGCGCATCCACGCCCGACCGGACGGCGCGCCCGACGACGAGCCCTGGACGCTGCACGCCACGGGCACCCTTGGCGCGGCCCGGTCCGCCGTGCCCGACTGGGACCTGCGGGTCTGGCCGCCCGCCGGTGCCGAGCCCGTCGCGGTCGACGACCTGTACCCGCGTCTTGCCGAGACGGGCATGGTGTACGGCCCGGCGTTCCAGGGGCTGCGTTCCCTGTGGCGTGCGGGCGGCGAGCTGTTCGTCGAGGCCGAGCTGCCCGAGCACACGGCCGATGACGCTCCCGGTTTCGCCCTGCACCCCGCTCTGCTCGACGCCGTGCTGCACGCGCTCGGCATCGATGACACCGAGGCCGACGCGGAGGCGGGTGAGGGGCGTCGGAAGGCGCTGCTGCCCTTCCTGTGGTCCGGCGTTCACCCGTCGGCCGTCGGAGCCTCAGCCGTCCGGGCCCGGCTGACCGTCCGAGCGCCCGGCGAGGTCGCTCTGCGGATCGCCGACGCCGCGGGTGAACCGGTCGCCGAGATCGGCCAGTTGGTGCTGCGTCCGGTGGCGGCCGGCGAGGTCGGTGCCAGTAGTGCCCGGCATTTGTACCGGATGCAGTGGATGCCGGTGCCCGCGCCGTCAGCAGGGACGGCCACGGGTCTCGCCGTGCTCGGCGATGCCGCGTCCCTCCCGGCCGATTCCGGGGTCACCGTCTTCCCCGACCTCGCGGCGCTCTCGGCAGCCGAGACGGCTCCTACGACCGTCCTGCTGACCGTACCCGCGGGGCAGGCCCCGGCCGAGGCGGCGTCCGGTGTACTCACCGTGCTCCAGGGCCGGCTGGCCGAACCCGGCCCGGCCACCGGCCGTTTGGTCGTGGTCACCACCGGAGTCCGCACCGATCCGGCAGCCGCCGCCGTATGGGGTCTCGTCCGCACGGCGATCAGCGAGCACCCCGACCGGTTCGCGCTGGCCGACACCGACGGGGCGCCCGAGTCGTGGCGGACGCTGACCGAACAGCTCGCCGCCCTGGTCGACGGGGGAGCGACCCAACTCGCCTTCCACGACGGCCAGGTGCTCCAGCCCCGCCTCACCCGGGTGACGGACGCGGCGACCGGCGACCCGGGCCTGCCGGGCGACGGCACCGTCCTGATCACCGGTGGCACCGGCGGGCTGGGCGCCCTGGTCGCGCGGCATCTCGTGACCGCCCACGGCGTACGCGATCTGCTGCTGCTCTCGCGCAGCGGCCCGGAAGCTCCCGGCGCCGACGAACTGGTCCGCGAGCTCACCGCCCACGGGGCCAGGGTCGCCGTCGCCGCCTGCGACGTCGCCGACCGAGCCGCGCTCGAATCGGCCCTGTCCGGTGTGCCGCTGAGTGCCGTGGTGCACACGGCGGGTGTGCTCGACGACGGTGTACTCACCGACCTCACCCCCGAACGACTGGCGCGGGTCCTCGCGGCAAAGACCGAATCCGCCCTGCTTCTGGAGGAGTTGACGGCCGACCGCGAGCTGAGCGCGTTCGTGCTGTTCTCCGCCGTCGCCGGAGTCGTCGGCTCCGCCGGGCAGGGTGCCTACGCCGCCGCCAACGCCGCGCTCGACGCCCTCGCCGCCCGCCGCCACGCGCGCGGCCTGCCGGCCACGTCCCTGGCCTGGGGCATGTGGGAGCACGCCGCAGGCATGGGCGGCCGGCTCACCGACGCCGACGTGGCCCGTATGCGCCGCCTCGGCTACCCGGCGCTGGCCACCGACGACGCGCTCGCCCTCCTCGACGACGCGCTACGCACCGGCGAACCGGCCCTCGTGCCCGCCGCCCTCGACACCGCCGCGCTGGCCGCACGAGGCGACGCCCTGCCCGCCGTACTGAAGGGCCTGGTGCCCGCAGCCCGCCGCAGGCGCTCGGCCAACCGGACCGCGGGCGGCGCGGACGCCCCGCTCGCCGCCCGACTGCGCGGCCTGCCCCGCGCCGAGCAGGACCGTGCCCTGCTCGACCTGGTGCAGACACAGGTCGCCGCCGTGCTCGGCCATGTCGACGCCGCCGCCGTGGACCCCTCCCGGGCCTTCAAGGACATCGGCTTCGACTCCCTCACCGCCGTGGACCTGCGCAACCACCTCGGCACCGCGACCGGGCTGCGCCTCCCGGCGACCCTGGTCTTCGACCACCCCAGCCCGAGCGCCCTCGCCGCGTTCGTGCACCGCGAACTCCTCGGCGAGGACCCGGCGCACGAGCCGGTCGCCGCGACCGCACGGCCGTCCGGTAGCGACGAACCCGTCGCGATCGTCGGCATGGGCTGCCGCTACCCCGGCGGCATCACCTCTCCCGAGGACCTGTGGCGCCTGGTCGCCGACGGCGGCGACGGCATCACCGGCTTCCCGACCGACCGCGGCTGGGACCTCGACGGGCTCTACGACCCGGACCCCGACCGGCCCGGCACCGCGTACGTCCGCGAAGGCGGATTCCTGCACGATGCCGCCGAGTTCGACGCCGAGCTGTTCGGCATCTCCCCGCGCGAGGCGCTCGCGATGGACCCGCAGCAGCGGCTGCTGCTGGAGACGGCGTGGGAGGCGCTGGAGCGCGCGGGCATCGACCCGACCTCCCTGCGCGGCACCGACACCGGCGTCTACGCGGGCCTCATGTACCACGACTACGCGGCCCGTCTGCACACCGTGCCCGACGAGGTCGAGGGCTACCTCGGCAACGGCAACGCGGGCAGCGTCTTCTCCGGCCGCATCGCCTACGTGTTCGGCTTCGAAGGACCCGCCGTCACCGTCGACACCGCCTGCTCGTCCTCCCTCGTCGCCCTGCACCTGGCCTGCCAGGCCCTGCGCTCCGGCGAGTGCGGTACGGCACTGGCCGGTGGCGTGACGGTGATGGCGACCCCGCAGACCTTCGTGGAGTTCTCACGCCAGCGCGGTCTGGCCGCCGACGGCCGCTGCAAGTCGTTCGCCGACGGCGCCGACGGCACGGGCTGGGCCGAGGGCGCCGGCGTCCTGGTGCTCATGCGCCTGTCCGAGGCCCGCCGCCGGGGACACCGGGTGCTCGGCGTGATCCGCGGCACCGCCGTCAACCAGGACGGCGCCTCGAACGGTCTGACCGCTCCCAACGGGCCCTCCCAGCAGCGCGTGATCCACCAGGCCCTGAGCGCCGCCGGGCTCACTCCCGGCGACGTGGACGCGGTGGAGGCACACGGCACAGGCACCCGCCTCGGCGACCCGATCGAGGCGCAGGCCCTGCTCGCGGCCTACGGTCAGGGCCGCGACGAGCCCCTGTACCTCGGGTCGATCAAGTCCAACATCGGGCACACGCAGGCCGCGGCCGGTGTCGCCGGTGTCATCAAGATGGTGATGGCGCTGCACGCCGAGCGCCTGCCGCGCACCCTGCACGTGGACGAGCCGTCCTCGCACGTCGACTGGGAGGCCGGTGCGGTACGTCTCCTCACCGACGAGCACGACTGGCCACGCGGCGAACGCCCGCGCCGGGCCGGCGTGTCCTCGTTCGGCATCAGCGGTACCAACGCCCATGTCGTCGTCGAGGAGCCCCCGGCCGCGGGCAGGGCCCCCGACACCACCCCGGCGGTCCGGCTCCCGCTCATCCCCTGGATCGTCTCCGCCCGCACGGCCGACGCCCTGCGCGCCCAGACCGAGCGCCTGTCGTCCGCGCCCGGCGACCCCCTCGACATCGGCCTCTCCCTGGCCACGACCCGGGCGAGGCTCGAACACCGGGCGGTACTCGGTGTGACCGAGACGCCGATCAAGGGATCGGTCATCGAGGGCCGTACGGCGTGGATGTTCACGGGGCAGGGGAGTCAGCGTCCCGGTATGGGCCGGGAGTTGTATGAGGCGTTCCCGGTGTTCGCGGCCGCGCTGGACGAGGTGTGCGGGCTGCTGGATGCCGTGCTTGGCTTTGAACGGCCGTTGAGGGACGTGCTGTTCTCCGAGGAGGCGGAGGACGGTACTGGGTATGCGCAGTCGGCGTTGTTCGCGTTGCAGGTGGCGCTGGTTGAGCTGCTGCGGTCGTGGGGGATGGCGCCGGGTGTGGTGCTGGGGCATTCGGTGGGCGAGTTCGCCGCCGCCTACGCGGCAGGGGTGTTCACGCTCTCCGACGCCGTACGGCTGGTGGGCGCTCGTGCCCGGCTGATGCAGGCGCTGCCCGAGGGCGGCGCCATGGCAGCGATCGAGGCCTCCGAAGTCGAGGTCGCCGGGTGGCTGGTGGACGGTGCGGTGATCGCGGCCGTCAACTCACCGACGGCTGTGGTGGTGTCGGGTACCGAGGCTGCCGTCCAGGCGGTTGCCGAGCGGGCACGGGACGAGGGACGGCGGGCCAGGCGACTGCGGGTGTCCCACGCCTTCCACTCGCCGTTGATGGAGCCGATGCTGGCGGAGTTCACGGCTGTGGCCGAGCAGGTCGGCTTCGACCGGCCGACCGTGGCGGCCGTCAGCACGCGCACGGGCTCCCCGGTCGCCGACGGTGACTGGACGAGCGCCGCCTACTGGGCGGAGCAGATCGTCAAGCCGGTCCTGTTCCATGACGCGTTGGACTCGGCCCGTGCCCAGGGCGCCGCGCGCTTCCTGGAGATCGGCCCCGACCCGGTGCTGACCGCGCTCGCCGGTGACGTATCCGCCGTGTCGACCTTGCGCAAGGACCGCCCCGAACCGGAGACCCTGCTCTCTGCCTGTGCCGAACTCTTCGTCCGAGGCGCCGACATCGACTGGTCGGCCCTGTTCGAGGGAACCGGCGCCCGCCGCGTCGACCTGCCCACCTACCCCTTCCAACGCCAGCGGTACTGGCTCGACGCCCCGCCCGCCGCCACGGACGCCGACGGGCTGGGCCTGGCCCGGACGGACCACCCGCTGCTGGGTGCCGCCCTGCCGGTGGCCGGTTCGGACACCGTGCTGCTCACGTCGAGCCTGTCGGTGCGGACGCACCCCTGGCTGGCCGATCACGCCGTGGCCGGTTCCGTCGTGGTGCCGGGTACGGTCCTCGTGGAGCTCGCGCTTCAGGCCGGAGAGCGAGTGGGCGCCGGGCAGGTGGCCGAACTGGCTCTGCGCGCCCCGATCGTGCTGCCCGAGCGCGGCGCCCTACAGCTCCAGATCGCCGTGGGGGCCGAGGGAACCGAGGAGGCCGAGGACGCGCCGGACGGTGGCCGCACGCTGCACGTCTACGCCCGTCCGCAGGAGGCCGGACCCGACGAGCCCTGGACGCTGCACGCCTCGGGCACCCTGGACACGGCCGAACCACCCGCCCCCGACTGGGACTTGAAGGTGTGGCCGCCCGCCGGCGCCGAGCCCGTGGAGTTCGGCGATCTGTACGACCGGCTCACCGCGGCCGGCCTCGGATACGGCCCCGCCTTCCGCGGCCTGCGTCAGGTCTGGCGGCACGAGGGCCGGCTGTACGCGGAGGCCGAACTGCCCGAGCCCGTGGCCGGGGACGCCCCGTCCTACGGCCTGCACCCAGCGCTGCTGGACACCGTCCTGCACGGCCTCGGCCTGCACGAGGAGACCACCGACGGCTCGCTGCCCTTCCTGTGGTCCGGCGTCCGCCTGACCGCCGTGGGCGCCGGTACCGTCCGGGCCTGCCTCACCCCGCGCGGCGCCGGGGACATCGCCCTGCGCATCGCGGACGCGACGGGCGAACCGGTCGCCGAGATCGACTCGCTCGTCCTGCGCACCCTGTCCCCGGGCCGCCTCGCCGCCACCAGCGGACCGGACGACCTGTACCGGCCGCACTGGACCCCGGCGCAGGAGGTGGGCGGCGAACCGGAGCTCGCGGTGTGGACGGTCGTCGGCCCCACCCCGCCGGCCGGTGTCCCCGCCACCGTGTCGGCGACGTCCGCTCCGTCGGCTCGGCCGACCGGCAGCAGCACTGTGCCGGGCACGTCGCCGGCCGCGGCCAGCGCGTCGAGGTCGGGGTGGAGGGGCACGTCACCCACCCCTCCGGCCATGTCGACTGGACCGAGGGCGCCGTCGAACTCCTCACCTCAAGCACCGACTGGCCCGACACCGGGCACCCGCGCCGCGTCGGTGTGTCGTCCTTCGGCATCAGCGGCACCAACGCCCACGTCATCGTCGAGCAGCACACCCCGGCCGCCCCCGACGCACCGGAACCGCCTGCGGTCACCCCCGGTGTCGTCGGCTGGCCGGTCTCCGCCCGCACCGAGGCCGCGCTGGACGAACAGCTCGACCGGATCCGCGCGCAGGCGGCGGGCCGCCCGGCGGTGGACGTCGGCTACTCCCTGGCCGCCGCCCGCTCGACCTTCGACCACCGCGCGGTGCTGCTCGCCACGGGGGAGCAGCCGGTCGAAGTGGCCCGGGGCGAGGCCCGCAGCGGGCCCCTGGCGGTGCTGTTCTCCGGCCAGGGGGCCCAACGGCTGGGCATGGGGCGAGAGTTGTACGGCCGCTTCCCGGCGTTCACGCAGGCCCTCGACGAGGTACTCGACGAACTCGATCCCGGAGTGCGGGAGGTGATGTGGGGGGAGGACCCGGCCGCGCTGGAGCGTACGGGTGTGGCGCAGCCGGCGTTGTTCGCGGTCGAGGTCGCGCTGTTCCGACTGGTGGAGTCGCTGGGGGTCGCGCCCGAATACGTTGCCGGTCATTCGGTGGGTGAGATTGCGGCCGCGCATGTGGCGGGGGTGTTGTCGCTGCGGGATGCGTGTGTGCTGGTGTCGGCGCGGGCGCGGTTGATGGAGGCGTTGCCGCAGGGCGGTGCGATGGTGGCTGTGGAGGCGGCCGAGGACGAGGTGCGTGTGTATCTCGGCGATGACGTGGCGTTGGCTGCGGTCAACGGGCCGCGTGCCGTGGTGCTTTCCGGCACCGAGGACGGTGTCGAGCGGGTGCTGGCGGCGCTGGGGGAGCGGCGGCACACGCGTCTCTCCGTCAGCCATGCGTTCCACTCGCCGCTGATGGAGCCGATGCTGGACGACTTCCGCACTGCACTCGCCGGGGTCGCCTTCGGCGAGCCCGGCTTGCGTTTCGTCTCTCATCTGTCCGGCGGTGACGGGCGTTCCGTCGAGCACTGGGTGCGGCATGTCCGGGAGACCGTACGGTTCGCCGACGGTCTGAGTGCCCTGGCCGACGCCGGTGTGCGGCACTTCCTGGAGATCGGACCGGACGCCGTCCTCACGCCCCTGGTCGAGCATGCCGTGCCGCTGCTGCGCCGGGACCGGGACGAGGAGA
Organism: Streptomyces sp. UW30; assembly: GCF_008042075.1. Lineage (GTDB taxonomy): Bacteria > Actinomycetota > Actinomycetes > Streptomycetales > Streptomycetaceae > Streptomyces. Next base: position 40,983 of record NZ_RDBN01000023.1, read on the forward strand.
CGGCCGCCGTGACCGCGCTCGCCAGGCTTTATGCCTCCGGCGTCCCCGTCGACTGGCCCGCCCTCCTCGCGGGCACCGGCGCCCGCACGGTCGACCTGCCCACCTACCCCTTCCAGCACGAGCGTTACTGGCCCGAGCCCGCCGACGCCGTGGCCGTGGCCACGTCCGGTGACGGTGTGGACGGCGACTTCTGGGCCGCCGTCGAACGCGAGGACCTGGCGGCGCTCGCCGCACGTCTGGACATCGGTACCGAGGCGCTCGGCGGCGTCGTCCCCGCGCTGTCGGCCTGGCGCAGCCGACGGCGCGCCCGGTCGCAGTCCGACGCGCTGCGCTTCCGCGAGACCTGGCAGCCGCTGCCTGCGGCATCCGTGGCCGCATCGTCCGGCACCTGGCTGGTCGTGCTGCCCGCCGAAGGGCCCGACACCGACAGCGCCTGGCTCGACGCCGTGACCGGTGCCCTCGGCCCGGACACCGTGTCCGTCCGGCTCGGCAAGCGGCCCGCGCGCGGTGAACTCGCCGAGGAACTGTCCCGGCTCACCGCCGACGGCACCCGGTTCACGGGGGTCCTCTCCCTGCTCGCCGGCACCGACGCCACCCGCTGGACCAGCGTCCCGGTCGGCCTCGTCGACACCGCCGTACTGCTCCAGGCCATGGACGACGCCGGGATCCGCACCCGGATCTGGGCAGCGACCCGTGGCGCGGTCGCCGTCTCGCCCGACGACACCGTCCAGCCCCTCCAGGCCGCCCTGTGGGGTCTGGGCCGGGTCGCCGCGCTGGAGTACCCGGACCGCTGGGGCGGGTTGATCGACCTGCCGGGAGAGCCGGACGCCGCCGCACTGCGCCGGCTCACCGCTCACCTGTCCGGCGCAGGCGAGGAGGACGAGGTCGCCGTACGCGGCGCCGGTGTCTTCGGACGGCGTCTCGTGCCGGCGCCGGGCGCGGAAGGGGCCCCGGTGTGGGAGCCGTCCGGCACGGTGCTGATCACCGGCGGGACCGGTGCGCTGGGCGGCCATGTGGCCCGGTGGGCCGCGCAGCAAGGTGCCGGGCATCTGCTGCTGCTCAGCCGCCGAGGCCGGCAGACGCCCGGGGCCGAGGAGCTGGAGGCCGAGCTGACCGCGCTCGGCGCGCGGGTCACCATCGCCGCATGTGACACGGCGATCCGCGCCGAACTCACGGCCGCGCTGGACGCGATCCCGGCCGACGCCCCCCTCACCGCCGTAGTACATGCCGCCGGTGTCCTCGACGACGCCGTGCTCAACGGCCTCACCCCGCAGCGCTTCGGCGCCGTGTTCCGCGCCAAGGTCAGCCCCGCGCTGCTGCTGGACGAGCTCACCCGCGACCACGACCTGTCCGCCTTCGTGCTGTTCTCCTCAGTGGCCGGCGCGGTCGGCAACCCGGGACAGGGCAACTACGCTGCCGCCAACACCGTGTTGGACGCACTCGCCCAGCGGCGCCGGGCCGAGGGCCTGCCCGCCACCTCCGTCGCCTGGGGTGCCTGGGACGGCGGAGGTATGGCCGCCGCGCTCACCGAGGCGCTGCGCGAAACCGGCACCACCGCCCTCGAACCCGGGCTCGCCCTCGGCGTGCTCGCCGAACTCGCCGTCGACACCGCCCCCGTGACCGTCGTCGCCGACCTCCAGCAGCAGGACACCCTGCGGATGCTGTTCAGTATCCGCCCCTGCGCCGCCCTCAGCGCCCTGCCAGACGCCGAGGAGGCCCGCAGCGCGGCCCGCAGGCTGCGCGACGACACCCGCTCCGCCGCCTCCGTGCTGCGCCGCAAGGTGTACGCCGCCCCCGAGGACGAGCGCGTCCCGCTCCTGCTCGAACTCGTCCGCACACACGCCGCCGGCGTCCTCGGCCATGCCGCACCTCAGGCCGTGGACGCCGAACGCGCCTTCCACGACATCGGCTTCGACTCGCTGACGTCGATGGAGCTGCGCAACCAGCTCGCCCGCGCCACCGGCCTCGCCCTGCCCGCCAGCCTGCTCTTCGACTTCACCCGGCCCCGCACCCTCGCCGAGCACCTCGCCGCCGAACTCCTCGGCAGCCAGGACGAGTCGGACGGCCCGCTGCTCGCCGCGGAGCCCGCCGACACCACCGAGGACCCGGTCGTCGTGGTCGGCATGGCCTGCCGTTTCCCCGGCGGGGTGCACACCCCGGAACAGCTGTGGGAGCTGGTCGCCTCCGGCGGCGACGCCATCACCGCCTTCCCCACCGACCGCGGCTGGGAGATCCAGGGCCAGGGCGGCTTCCTGCACGACGCCGCCGACTTCGACCCCGAGTTCTTCGGCATCAGCCCGCGCGAGGCGGTCGCCATGGATCCGCAGCAGCGGCTGCTGCTGGAGACAGGCTGGGAGGCGTTCGAACGGGCCGGTATCGATCCGCAGAGCCTGCGCGGCAGCCGCACCGGTGTGTTCGTCGGCAGCAACGGCGTCGACTACCACCACCTCATCGCCCGCGCCAAGGACATGGAGGGCCGAGGCGTCATGCTGGCGGCCAGCGTCATCTCCGGCCGGCTCGCCTACGTCTTCGGCCTGGAGGGCCCGGCGGTCACCGTGGACACGGCGTGCTCGTCGTCGCTGGTGTCGCTGCATCTGGCGGCGCAGGCGCTGCGCAGCGGCGAGTGCTCCCTCGCCCTGGCCGGCGGCGTCACCGTGATGACCACCTCCGCCGCCTTCGCGGGCTTCCGCCACCACGGCGGCCTCGCCGAGGACGGCCGCTGCAAGGCCTTCGGCGACGACGCCGACGGCACCGGCTGGTCCGAGGGCGTCGGCATGGTCGTACTGGAACGGCTGTCGGACGCGGTGCGCCACGGGCATCCGGTCCTCGCCACCGTGCGCGGCTCGGCGGTCAACCAGGACGGTGCGTCGAACGGGTTGACGGCGCCGAACGGGCCGTCGCAGCAGCGGGTGATCCGGCAGGCGTTGGCGTCGGCGGGGCTGAAGCCCGCCGAGGTGGACGCGGTGGAGGCGCATGGCACCGGCACTCGACTCGGGGACCCGATCGAGGCGCAGGCGCTGCTGGCGACCTATGGTCAGGATCGTGAACGGCCTCTGCTGCTGGGCTCGGTGAAGTCCAACATCGGGCACACCCAGGCCGCCGCCGGAGCCGCCGGACTCATCAAGGCCGTCATGGCGCTGCGAAACGGCGTCGTCCCGCGCACCCTGCACGCCGACGTGCCCTCGTCCCACGTCGACTGGTCCGTGGGGGCCGTCGAACTCGCCACCGCCACCACCGACTGGCCCGACACCGGCCGCCCGCGCCGCATGGGCGTGTCGTCCTTCGGCATCAGCGGCACCAACGCCCACGTCCTCCTGGAACAGGCCCCGCAGGTCGAGGCCGAGGAGTCGGAGACGGTCACCGTCACCCCGCGCGTGGTGCCGTGGCCCGTCACCGCCACCGGCGAGGCCGCGCTGGACGCCCAGCTCGACCGGCTCCGCGCCCACGCCGAGGACCGGGCGCCCGTGGACGTCGGCCACTCCCTGGCCGTCGGCCACTCCCTGGCCGTCGGCCGCTCCGCCTTCCCCCACCGGGCCGTCCTGCTCGCCACCCCCGACGGACTCACCGAGGCCGCGAGAACGGTCGCCGAGCCCGGCCCGCTCGCCGTCCTGTTCTCCGGCCAGGGAGCCCAACGGCTGGGCATGGGACGGGAGTTGTACGGCCGCTTCGAGGTGTTCGCCGACGCCCTGGACGCCGTACTCGACGAACTCGATCCCGGAGTGCGGGAGGTGATGTGGGGGGAGGACCCGGCCGCGCTGGAGCGTACGGGTGTGGCGCAGCCGGCGTTGTTCGCGGTCGAGGTCGCGCTGTACCGACTGGTGGAGTCGCTGGGGGTCGTGCCCAAGTACGTTGCCGGTCATTCGGTGGGTGAGATTGCGGCCGCACATGTGGCTGGGGTGTTGTCGCTGCGTGATGCGTGTGTGCTGGTGTCGGCGCGGGCGCGGTTGATGGAGGCGCTGCCGCAAGGTGGTGCAATGGTGGCTGTGGAGGCCGCTGAGGACGAGGTGCGTGCGTATCTCGGCGATGACGTGGCGTTGGCTGCGGTCAACGGGCCGCGTGCCGTCGTGCTTTCGGGCACCGAGGACGGTGTCGAGCGGGTGCTGGCGGCGCTGGGGGAGCGGCGGCACACGCGTCTCTCCGTCAGCCATGCGTTCCACTCGCCGCTGATGGACCCGATGCTGGACGACTTCCGTGCCGCACTGGCCGGTCTGACGTTCGGCGAGCCCACCCTGCGTCTGGTCTCCAACCTGTCCGGCGGTGACGGGCGTTCCGTCGAGCACTGGGTGCGGCACGTGCGGGAGACCGTGCGGTTCGCCGACGGTCTGAGTGCCCTTGCCGACGCCGGTGTGCGGCACCTCCTGGAGATCGGACCGGACGCTGTCCTCACGCCCCTGGTCGAGCATGCCGTGCCGCTGCTGCGCCGGGATCAGGACGAGGAGACGGCCGCCGTGACCGCGCTCGCCCGGCTCCATGCCGGCGGCGTCCCCGTCGACTGGCCCGCCTTCTTCGCCGGCACCGGTGCCCGCCGCGTCGACCTGCCCACCTACGCCTTCCAGCGGGCCCGCTACTGGCCCGAGGCCGCCGAAGCGGCACCGCAGCACTCCGGCGCGGACGCCGAGTTCTGGGCCGCCGTGGAGCGCGCGGACATCCACGCCCTCGCCGGGCGCCTCGACGTGGCCCCGGACGCGCTCGACCGGATCGTCCCCGCGCTGTCCTCCTGGCGAAGCCGCAGCCGGGTCCGGACGACCGTCGACTCCTGGCGTCACCGCGAGACCTGGCAGCCGCTGACCGCCACGGCATCCGGCCGCCGCGAAGGCGTCCGGCTCGTGGTCGTGCCCGCCGAGTCGGCCGCCGCGCCCTGGGCCCGCGCCGTCTCCGACGCGTTCGGCACGGACAGCGCGTTGCTCGTCGTGGACACGTCCGACCGGGCCGAACTCGCGGAGCGGCTACGGCAGTTCGTGCCGGGCGACGCCGCCGAGCCGTACGTCACCCGCGTCGTCTCCCTGCTGGCCGCCGACACCACCGTGCTCCCCGGCGACGTCCCTGCCGGCGCGCCCGCGACGGCCCTGCTCCTCCAAGCCCTCGACGACGCCGGTCTCACGGCACCGGTGTGGTCCGTGACCAGCGGCGCCGTCGCCACCGGCCCCGGTGAGGCCCCCGCCGATCCGGCGCAGGCGGCCCTGTGGGGTCTGGGCCGGGTCGCCGCTCTGGAGTACTCGGACCGGTGGGGCGGCCTGATCGACCTGCCCGGGGACTTGGACGACGCCGCACTGCGCCGGTTCACCGCCTTCCTCGCCGCTCCCGGTGACGAGGACGAGGTCGCCGTGCGGGGCTCCGGCGTCCTCGGTCGCCGATTCGTGCCGGTGCCGGGTGTGGAAGGGGCCCAGGTGTGGGAGCCGTCCGGCACGGTGCTGATCACGGGTGGTACGGGTGCGTTGGGCGGCCATGTGGCCCGGTGGGCGGCGCAGCACGGTGCCGAGCATGTGCTGCTGCTCAGCCGGCGTGGCCGACAGGCACCCGGGGCCGAGGAGTTGGCCGCCGAGCTGGCCGGGCTGGGCGCGCGGGTCACCGTCGCCGCGTGTGACACGGCCGACCGCGCGGAGCTCACGGCGGCCCTGGAGGCGATCCCGGCGGACGCCCCGCTGACCGCCGTGGTGCATGCCGCCGGTGTCCTCGACGACGCAGTGCTGGACGGGCTCACGCCCGACAGGTTCACGGACGTGTTCCACGCGAAGGTCCAACCCGCGCTGCTGCTCGACGAGTTGACCCGCGGACACGACCTGTCGGCGTTCGTGCTGTTCTCCTCCGTGGCCGGCGCGGTCGGCAACCCGGGGCAGGGCAACTACGCGGCGGCGAACACGGCCATCGACGCGCTCGCGCAACGCCGTCGCGCCGAGCACCTGCCCGCCACCTCCGTCGCCTGGGGCGCCTGGGACGGCCGTGGCATGGCCGCCGGAGTCCAGGACACGGAACGCGCCTTGGGGGCCGCGCTCCTCGACCCCGCCGCCGCGCTCACCGCGCTCGCCGAACTCGTCGCCGAACCGCACCCCGTCACCGTGATCGCCGACCTCCAGCACCCCCCGTTCCTCCAGGCGCTGTTCAGCCTCCGCCCGTCGCCCGCCCTGGCCGCGCTCCCCGCCGGCCGGGAGGCGCTGCGCACGGCCCGCACCTCCCGCTCCGCCGGAGAAGAGGCCCGCCGGGCGCTGCGGGACCGGGTGCACGCGACCATCCCCGGCGAGCGGCTGCCGCTCCTGCTCGACCTGGTGCGCACCCAGGCCGCCGCCGTACTCGCCCACCCCGACCCCGCCGCGATCCGACCCGACAAGCCCTTCCAGGACCTCGGCTTCGACTCGCTGACGTCGATGGAGCTGCGCACCCGGCTGGCCCGCGTCACCGGCCTGCCGCTTCCCGCCGGCCTGCTCTTCGACCACCCACGGCCCCGCACCCTCGCCGAGCACCTCCTCGACACGCTGCTCGGCGAGCCGGTCCCCGCGCCCGCGCCGCCGCCGGCCGGGCGGACCGCCACCGACGAACCCCTCGCCATCGTCGGCATGGCCTGCCGCTTCCCCGGCGACGTCCGGTCCCCGGAGGACCTGTGGGAGCTGGTCGCGGGTGGCCGGGACGCCATCGGCGCCTTCCCCACCGACCGAGGCTGGGACCTCGACGTCCTCGCCGGGGCGGGCCGCGGGCACAGCGCCACCACCGAGGGCGGATTCCTGCGCGACGTCGCCGACTTCGACCCCGAGTTCTTCGGCATCAGCCCCCGCGAGGCCCTCGCGATGGACCCGCAGCAGCGCGTCCTGCTGGAGACGACCTGGGAGGCCTTCGAACGGGCCGGCATCGACCCGCACACGCTGCGCGGCAGCCGCACCGGCGTCTTCGTCGGCACCAACGGCCAGGACTACGCCGAACTCGTCGCCCGGTCCGCCGAGAACATGGAGACCCACCTCGGCACCGGCCTCGCGGCGAGCGTCATGTCCGGCCGCATCGCCTACGTGTTCGGCCTGGAGGGACCCGCGGCCACCGTCGACACCGCCTGCTCCTCCTCCCTGGTCTCCCTGCACCTGGCCGCGCAGGCGCTGCGCGGCGGCGAGTGCGAACTCGCCCTGGCCGGCGGCGTCACCGTGATGACCAGCTCCTCCAGCTTCTCCGGCTTCACCGCCATGGGCGGCCTCGCCGGGGACGGCCGCTGCAAGGCGTTCTCCGACGCGGCCGACGGCACCGGCTGGTCCGAGGGCGTCGGTGTCCTCGTCGTGGAGCGGCTCTCCGACGCCGAACGGCACGGGCACCGTGTCCTCGCCGTGGTCCGCGGCTCCGCCGTCAACCAGGACGGCGCCTCCAACGGACTCAGCGCCCCCAACGGCCCCTCCCAGCAGCGCGTCATCCGCCAGGCCCTGGGCGCCGCCGGACTCACGCCCGCCGACATCGACGCCGTCGAGGCACACGGCACCGGCACGACGCTCGGCGACCCCATCGAGGCCGAGGCCCTGATGGCGGTGTTCGGCGGGCACGAGCGCCCGCACCCGCTGCTGCTCGGCTCGGTGAAGTCCAACATCGGCCACACCCAGGCCGCCGCCGGAGTCGCCGGCGTCATCAAGACCGTCATGGCCCTGCGCCACGGCACCCTGGCGCCCACCCTGCACGTCGAAACGCCGTCGTCGCACGTCGACTGGTCGACGGGCCCGGTGGCGCTGCTCGATCGCGCCCTGCCCTGGCCGGTCACGGGTCGGCCCCGCCGGGCCGGCGTGTCCTCCTTCGGTATCAGCGGCACCAACGCGCACGTCGTCCTCGAACAGGCCGCCGACCCCGCCCCGTCGACCACGGACGACATCGGCGCCGTCGCACCTGCCGACCGGCCGCTGCCGTGGGTGCTGTCCGCCCGTACCCCCGCCGCACTGCGCGGCCAGGCCGCCGCGCTCGCCGACGGCATCGCCCAGCACCCCGCCGCGGACCTCACGGACATGGCCCACGCCCTCGCCGCCACCCGGGCCGTCTTCGAGCACCGCGCGGTCGTCGTCGGCACCGGCCGTGACGCCCTCCTCGCCGGACTGGGCGCGCTCGCCGCGGGCGACACGGTGACCGCCCCAGTGGTGCGCGGCACCGCCGACGGCGAGGGCCGTACCGTCCTCGTCTTCCCCGGGCAGGGCGCCCAGTGGGCCGGCATGGGCGCCCGGCTGCTGGAGGAGTCCCCGGTGTTCGCCGCGCGCATCGCCGAATGCGCCGCCGCCCTCGCCGAGTTCACCGACTGGTCCCTCACCGACGTCCTGCGCGGCGCCGACGGCGCCCCCGCACTGGAGCGCGTGGACGTCGTCCAGCCCGCCACCTGGGCGGTCATGGTCGCGCTCGCCGCGCTCTGGGAAGCGCACGGCGTCACCCCCGACGCGGTCCTCGGACACTCCCAGGGCGAGATCGCCGCGGCCGTCGTCGCCGGGGCCCTGTCCCTGTCCGACGGCGCCCGCGTCGTGGCCCTGCGCAGCCGGGCCATCGCCCGCCGGCTCGCCGGACGCGGCGGCATGATCGCGGTCCCGCTGCCCGCCGCCGACGTCGAACCCCGCCTCACCGCCTGGGACGGGCGGCTGTCCCTCGCCGCGGTCAACGCCCCCGACGCCGTCGTCGTCAGCGGCGACGCCGCATCGCTCGACGAGTTCTTCGGCCGGCTCACCGACGAAGGCATCCGCGTCAAGCGCATAGCCGTCGACTACGCCTCGCACTCCGCCCACGTCACGGACCTGCACGCCGACCTGCTCACCGACCTCGCGCCCCTCACCCCCCGCGCCCCGCGGATCCCGCTGCTGTCCACGGTCACCGGCGAACGCCTCGACACCGCCGCCATGGACGCCGAGTACTGGTACCGCAACCTGCGCCGGACCGTGCGGTTCGCGGACGCGGTGCACACGCTGCTCGACCAGGGCTTCACACGGTTCGTCGAGTCCGGACCGCACCCCGTGCTGACCGGCGCCGTCCAGTCCTGCGCCGAGTCGGCCGACGCCGACGCCGTCGCCGTCGGCACCCTGCGGCGCGGCGAGGACGGCACGGACCGGGTGCTCACCTCCCTCGCCGAGGCCTTCGTGCGCGGCGTCCCCGTGAACTGGACGGCGGCGACCGGTACCGGCCGTTCCCGGGCCGTGGACCTGCCCACGTACGCCTTCCAGCGGCAGCGGTACTGGCCCACCGCCGCGGCCATGAGCACCGACGTGTCGGGCGCCGGCCTCGACGCGACCGGGCACCCGCTGCTCGGCGCCGCCGTCACCGTCGCCGACTCCGGCGACCTGGTCCTCACCGGCAGCCTGTCCCTGTCCGCACAACCCTGGCTCGGACAACACCGCGTGTCCGGCGCCGTGTTCTTCCCCGGCACCGGATTCCTCGAACTCGCCGTCCGCGCCGGCGACGCCGCCGGCTGCGGCCGGGTCGACGAACTCACCATCGCCGCCCCGCTCGTCCTGCCCGAACGCGGAGCCGTCCAGGTGCAGGTCCGGGTCGACGCGGCCGACGAGGAGGGCCGGCGCGGCCTACGGTTCCACTCCCGGCCGGCCCGCGGCGACGCACCCTGGCAGCTGCACGCCACCGGCGCCCTCTCCCGCGACCCGGCCACCCCGGCCCCGCTCGACACCACCGAATGGCCGCCCGCCGGCGCCACCGAGATCGACGTGAGCGACATCTACGAGCGTTACGCCCGCGCCGGACTCGACTACGGGCCCGCCTTCCAGGGGCTGCGCGGCGTGTGGCGGCTCGACGACGACGCCTACGCCGAGGTCGTCCTGCCCGACCCGGCCGGCGCCACCCCGGGCCTCGGGCTGCACCCGGCGCTCCTGGACGCCGTACTGCACGCCGGTGTCCATGCGGGCGAGGAGAACCACGAGCGGACGCTGCCGTTCAGCTGGCAGGACGTCACCCTGCACGCCTCCGGTGCCACCGTGCTGCGCGCCCGCATCGTCCGCACCGGACCCGACACCCTCACCCTCGCCGCGACGGACGTCGAGGGCGACCCCGTCGTCACCGTCGGCACCCTCACCCTGCGCGCCGGCACCGACCGGCCCACTGCCGGCCCGGCCGACGACCCGCACGACGCCCTGCTGCACCTCGCTTGGGAACCCGCGCCGGCCGACCTGGCCGCACCCGCGGGCGCCCGCTGGGCCGTCGTCGGCGACGACTCCCACGGCCTCGGCCAGGCCCTGGCCCTGGCGGGGGAGAGCGTCGTCGCCTACGCCGAGACCTTCGCCGCCGCCATCGGCGAGGACGGCGACAACGGCCCCGTCCCGCACGGCTTCCTCGTCAGCGTCACCGGCGGCGAAGCACCCGAGGCGGTGCACGACACCGTCGCCCGGACCCTGACGCTGCTGCAGGAATGGCTCGACGACGAACGCCTCGACCGCTCGCGGCTCCTCCTCGTGACCCGCGGCGCCGTCGCCCCCGACGGCGGCGACGTGACCGACCCGGCCGCGGCCGCCGTCTGGGGCCTCGTCCGCTCCGCCCAGTCGGAGAACCCGGGCCGCTTCGTCCTGGTCGACCTCGACGAGGCAGAGACGTCCGCCACGGCCCTGCCCGCCCTGCTCGTGGCCGAGGAGGAACAGTGGGCGGTCCGCGACAGCCGGCCACGCGTGCCCAGGCTCGCCCGGGCCGCCGCGGACAAAACCGCCGCCGGCACCCGCGGTATCGCCGACTGGAACCCGGACGGCACCGTCCTCATCACCGGCGGCACCGGCGGCCTCGGCGGCGAACTCGCCCGGCACCTGGTGACCCGGCACGGCATACGCCACCTGCTGCTGGCGTCCCGCACCGGCAAGGCCGCGCCCGACGCCGACGCCCTGCGCGCCGAACTCACCGCCGCCGGCGCCTCGGTGACCGTCGCGGCCTGCGACGTCGCCGACGCCGACGCCGTCGACGCGCTGCTCGCCGCCGTGCCCGCGGAGCACCCGCTGACCGCCGTCGTGCACACCGCCGGCGCCCTCGACGACGGCGTCCTGCCCTCCCTCACCCCCGAGCGGGTCTCCGCCGTCCTGCGCCCCAAGGCCGACGGCGCCTGGTACCTGCATCGCGCCACCCGCGACAGGAGCCTCGCCGCGTTCGTCCTGTACTCCTCGGTCTCCGGCGTCCTCGGCAGCCAGGCCCAGGCCGGCTACTGCGCCGCCAACGCCTACCTCGACGCCCTCGCCGTCCACCGCCGCGCACACGGCCTGCCCGCCACCTCCCTGTCCTGGGGATTCTGGGCCCGCCGCACCGGCATGACCGCGCAGCTGACCGAGACCGACATCCAGCGCATGGAACGCTCCGGCACCCCACCGCTCGGCCTCGACCTCGGACTCGCCCTGTTCGACGCCGCGCTCACCCGCGACGACGCCCACCTCGTGCCGCTGCGGATCGACCGCACGCGCGCCGGCGGCGACGTACCGCCCCTGCTGCGCGGCCTGCTCGGCGGAGCCCGGCGCACCGCCGCCACCGCGACCCGGTCCTTCGCCACGCTCCGCGACCGGCTCGCCCGGCTCGACCCCGCCGAACAGCACAAGGCGCTGACCGACCTGATCGTGGAGACCTCCGCCGTGCTGCTCGGCCGGCGCGAGGAAGGGCCCCTGGACCCGAACCGCGAATTCCTCACCCTGGGCTTCGACTCGCTCATCGCCCTGGAACTGCGCAACCAGCTCGGCGAGGCCCTCGGCCTGCGGGTGCCGACGTCCGCCGTCTTCGACCACCGCACCCCCGCCCGGCTCGCCCAGTGGCTCCAGGGCCAGTTGGCCGCCCTCGGCAACCGCGCGGCGACCGGCCCCGGCACGCTCACCGCGAACACCCGCGAGGGCGCCCCCGACTCGGTGGTCAACCTGTTCTTCGACACCGTCAGGAACGGCAAGACCCTGGAGGCCATGCGGCTGCTGATGGCCGTCGCGGCGACCCGACCCCAGGTCGGACTTACCGCCGAAGTGCCGGAGCTGCCGCAGCCCGTCGCCCTGGCCGAAGGACCCGCGTTGCCCCGGCTGATCTGCGTCAGCGCGCCCGGCGCCACCGGCGGCGTGCACCAGTACGCCCGTATGGCGGCCCCCTTCCGCGGCAGCCGGCACGTCAGCGCCCTGCCCCTGCTCGGCTTCGCCGAGGGCGAGGCACTGCCCGCGGACAGCGAGGCAGCCGTACGGCTCATCGCCGAGAGTGCCCTGCTGGCCAGCGAGGGTGAGCCGTTCGTCCTCGTCGGCTACTCCATGGGCGGCACCTTCGCCTACCGCGCGGCGGGCGTACTGGAGGAGACCTGGGGCATCCGGCCCGAGGGCGTGATCATGCTCGACACGCTCAGCCTCGAATACAAGGCGGGCGAGGGCGTCGACTGGGACCTGTTCCACGAGAACTACCTCGCCGACATGGACAAGCCGGCGGTCAAGGTCGACAGCGCCCGGCTGTCCGCGATGGCCCAGTGGTTCCTGCGGATGACGACGGGCGGCGCGGAACGCTACAAGACCGGCGTGCCGAGCCTGCTGATCCGCTGCACGGCCTCCATGCCCGCGGTCGACCGCGGCGACGAGGCCCCGCCCGTGCCCGCCCACACCACCCGCATGATCGACGCCACCCACCAGACCCTCATCGCCGAGCGGTCCCACGAGACCGCCCGGCTCATGGACGAGT
>NZ_RDBN01000023.1:53685-90672 GCF_008042075.1 Streptomyces sp. UW30
CGACCACCCCTGGACCGCCCACGCCACCGGCCGCCTCAGCCCCGGCACGGAAACCGACGCACCCGCGGCCCTGGACACCACCCAATGGCCCCCGGCCGGCGCCGAACCCGTCCCCCTCGACGGGGCCTACGACGCCCTCGCCGACCACGGCTTCGCCTACGGCGCCGCCTTCCGCGGCCTGCGCTCTCTGTGGCGCCGCGGCGGTGACCTGTACGTCGAGGCCGAACTCCCCGCCGGCAACCGCACCGCCGGCTTCGCCCTCCACCCCGTCCTGCTGGACACCCTCCTGCACGCCCTCGCCCACGCCGGCGACGGCCGCCTCGGTGTGCCGTTCGCCTGGGAAGGCGTCGGCCTGCACGCCACCGGTGCCACCAAGGTGCGCGCCCGCATCGCGGCGCAGGGCGAGGACACCGTCGAGATCCACGTCGTGGACACCATGGGGGCACCCGTCCTGACCGTGGACGCCCTCACCACGCGCCCGCTCGACGCCGCTCGCCCTAGCGCCGGGACGGCTGCGGACGCCCTGTACCGAGTCGACTGGATACCGACCGAGCACGCAGCCGCGCCGGCCTCCTACGAGGGACCCCTCGCCCTGCTCGCCGACCCTGCCGACGCCTCGATCGCCGAGGAGTTCGCTGACGCTCTCGGTGGCGCCCGCGTACCCGTCCACGCCGACCTCACCGAACTCGCGGACGCGGCACCCCTGCCCGACGTGATCCTCGCCCCCCTCGTGGCCGACCCCGCCGGGGGCGACCCCGTCACCGAACTCCACACCCTCACCACCCGGGCCCTCGACCTGGTCCGCCAGTGGCAGCACGACGAGCGCCTGCGCGCCACCCGCCTGGTCATCGCCCTGCGCGACGACCGCCCCGCGACGGCCGCCGTCCGCGGCCTGCTGCGCGCCGCCGAGTCCGAACACCCCGGCGGCATCGGCCTGTTGATCCTCGGTACCGACCCCGTGGACGGGACGCTGCTGCGCCGGGCCCTCGCCACAGACGAACGGGAGACCGCTCTCGCGGACGGCCGCGTCACCGTTCCCCGTCTCGCGCGTGCCGGTCGGTCGGGCGAGCCGGGGGTGGAGTGGGCCGGTCCGGGTGCTGTGGTGGTGACCGGTGGTACGGGTGGTTTGGGTGCGGTGGTGGCTCGGCATCTGGTGCGGGTGCACGGGGTGCGGGAGTTGGTGTTGCTGTCGCGGCGGGGGGTGGATGCGCCGGGTGCGCGTGAACTCGTCGCCGAGCTGGGGGAGTTGGGCGCACAGGTCGATGCTGTCGCGTGTGATGTGGCGGATCGGGACGCGCTGGCGGGTGTGCTGGCGGGGCGGTCGGTACGGGGTGTGGTGCATGCCGCGGGAGTCCTGGACGACGGTCTCGTCGGGACTCTGACTCCGGCCCGCCTGAAGTCCGTCCTGCGCCCGAAAGCCGACGCCGCCTGGCACCTGCACGAACTCCTCCCCGACGTCCAGGCCTTCGTCCTCATCTCGTCCGCCGCCGGCACCTTCGGCCCCGTGGGCCAGACCGCCTACGCCGCCGCCAACGCCTACCTCGACGCACTCGCCGCCCACCGCCGTGCCCAGGGGTTGCACGCGGTCTCCCTGGCCTGGGGACCGTGGCTGCTCGACGGCGCGGGCATGGCGGTCGGGCAGCCCACGCAGGCGCACGACGAGACCTCGCTCATCCGCCCCGTGTCCGCCGACGAGGGACTGAACCTCTTCGACGCGGCCCTCGCAACCGGTGCCGAGGTAGTCCTCCCTGTCCCGCTGGACCTGCGGGCAGCACGGGCCCGCACCGAGATCCCGGCACTCCTGCGCGGACTCGTACGCCCCCGCCGTCGCACCGCGAGCAGCGGCACCGGCACACCCGACCTGGTCCGCAGGCTCGCCCCCCTCGACGAGGTGGAGCGGCGCGAGGTACTGGTCGATCTGGTGCGGGGACAGGTGGCGCTGGTCCTGGGGCACGAGGGTGCGTTGGGCGTCGATGCGTCGCGGTCGTTCCGCGATCTGGGCTTCGATTCCCTGCTGGCTGTTGAGCTGCGCAATGGGCTGCAGTCGGTGACGGGGTTGCGGCTGCCGGCGACGCTGGTGTTCGACTATCCGACCGTGAGCGTGCTCGCCGGATTCCTGCTGGGTGAGGTGCTGGGGGCGCAGGACGCGGCCCCGGTGGTGCCGTTGGGTGCGGTGGCCGACGACGATCCGGTGGTGGTCGTCGGGATGGCGTGCCGGTACCCGGGTGGTGTGTCGTCGCCGGAGGACCTGTGGCGGCTGGTGTCGGACGGCGTGGACGCGGTCGGCGAGTTCCCGCCCGACCGTGGCTGGGACCTGGAGCGGCTCTACCACCCGGACCCGGAGCACGTCGGCACCTCGTCCACCCGCGCCGGCGGCTTCCTTCGGGATGCCAGTGGCTTCGATGCGGACTTCTTCGGGATGAGTCCTCGGGAGGCGTTGGCGACGGACGCGCAGCAGCGGTTGCTGCTGGAGTCCGCGTGGGAGGCCATCGAGCGGGCGGGCATCGACCCGACGTCGCTGCGCGGCAGCCAGACCGGCGTCTTCGCGGGCGTCATGTACAACGACTACGGACTCCTCCTCGACGGCCGCGAGTTCGAGGGCCTGCGCGGCAACGGGAGCGCGATGAGCATCGCCTCCGGCCGTGTTGCGTACACGTTCGGCTTCGAGGGGCCGACGGTGTCCATCGATACGGCGTGTTCGTCATCGCTGGTGGCCGTGCACCTGGCCGCGCAGGCGTTGCGGTCGGGGGAGTGTTCGTTGGCGTTGGCCGGTGGTGTGACGGTGATGTCGACGCCGACGACATTCGTGGAGTTCTCCCGGCAGGGAGGGCTATCCCCCGACGGGCGCTGCAAGGCGTTCTCGGATGCGGCCGATGGGGTGGGCTGGGCCGAGGGTGTGGGTGTGCTGCTGCTGGAGCGGCAGTCGGATGCGGTGCGGAACGGGCATCGGATTCTGGCGGTCGTCCGGGGCAGTGCAGTCAATCAGGACGGTGCTTCGAACGGCCTGACCGCGCCGAACGGTCCCTCGCAGCAGCGGGTGATCCGGCAGGCGCTTGCGTCCGCGGGGTTGTCGGCCTCCGATGTGGATGCCGTCGAGGCACACGGAACGGGTACGACTCTCGGCGATCCGATCGAGGCACAGGCCCTGCTGGCGACCTACGGTCAGGACCGCGAACGGCCCCTGCTGCTGGGCTCGGTGAAGTCCAACCTCGGCCACACCCAGGCAGCCGCCGGTGTCGCCGGTGTCATCAAGTCGATCCTCGCGATGCGACACGGCGTCGTCCCGCGCACCCTGCATGTGGATGCGCCGTCCTCACATGTGGACTGGTCTGCGGGTGCGGTGGAGCTGGTGCGTGAGCCCATGGCCTGGCCGGACACCGACCGGCCCCGGCGCGTAGGTGTCTCCTCCTTCGGGCTCAGCGGCACCAACGCCCACGTCATCCTGGAGGCAGGGCCGGATGCCGAACCGACGCCGATGGCAGGCGAGTTCGAGGCACTGCCGCTGGTGGTGTCGGCTCGGTCGGAGCAGGCGCTGGACGCGCAGATCGAGCAACTGCGGGCGGCAGAGCCCTCGGTGGACGTCGCCTACACGTTGGCAGCGGGCCGGGCCCGGTTCGAGCATCGCGCGGTGTTGCTGACGTCTGCGGAGGGCGTCACCGAGGCGGCCCGGGGAGTGGCGGTCGAGGGGCCGCTTGCGTTCGTGTTCCCCGGTCAGGGTGCTCAACGTCTGGGGATGGGGCGGGAGTTGTACGCCCGCTTCCCCGTGTTCGCCGGGGCCCTGGACGAGGTTCTGGCCGGGCTCGACCCGGCCCTGCGTGACGTGATCTGGGGCGACGACGAACTCGCCCTGAACCGTACGGAGTTCGCCCAGCCCGCGCTCTTCGCGATAGAGGTGGCGCTGTATCGACTGGTGACCTCGCTCGGGGTCACTCCGAAGTTCCTCGCGGGTCACTCCGTCGGGGAGATTGCTGCCGCGCATGTCGCGGGGGTGCTGTCACTGGCGGACGCGTGCACGCTGGTGTCGGCGCGGGCTCGGCTGATGCAGGCGTTGCCAGAGGGCGGCTTGATGCTCGCGGTCGAGGCCGCCGAGGATGAAATCACGCCGCACCTCACCGACGACGTGTCCCTCGCGGCGGTCAACGGGCCCTCCTCCGTGGTGCTCTCGGGGACCGAGGAGGCCGTTCTCGCGGTGGCCGCCGCCGTGCCGGACCGGCGCACGACACGGCTGCGGGTCTCGCACGCCTTCCACTCGCCGTTGATGGACCCGATGCTGGCGGACTTTGAGCAGGCCCTGTCCGGCATCACCTTCCACGCGCCGCGCATCCCGCTCGTCTCCAACCTCACCGGCACCCTCGACGCCCCGGACACGGCCGACTACTGGGTCCGCCACGTCCGCGAGACCGTCCGGTTCGCCGATGGCATCCGCACCCTCACCGACCTGGGCGTCACCCGCTTCCTGGAGATCGGTCCGGACGCCGTGCTGTCCGCGCTGGTACGGCAGTCCGTCGTGGACGAAACGGTCGTCGTACCCGTGCTGCGCAAGGACCGGCCCGAGGAGGGCGCGGCGCTCACGGCCCTCGCGCAACTCTTCACGCACGGCGTGCCGGTGGACTGGTCCGCCCTCTTCAGCGGCGCACGACTCGTCGACGTCCCGACCTATCCCTTCCAGCGCCAGGACTACTGGCCGGTCGGCGGGTACGTCACCGGTTCCGGGGACGTGCGGGCCGCGGGTCTGGCGGCCGCCGACCATCCGCTGCTCAGGGCCGCGGTATCGCTCGCCGACTCCGACGACGTGGTGCTGTCCGGGCGGCTGTCGATGGCCACACACCCGTGGCTGGCCGATCATGTCGTCTTCGGGCGGGTGGTCGTTCCGGGCACGGCCTTCGTCGAACTGGCGGTGCGGGCCGGCGACGAGGTCGGCTTCGGCGCCCTCGACGAGCTCACCCTGTCCAACCCTCTCGTGGTCCCGGACACGAGCGCCGTGCAGATTCAGGTGCGGGTCGCGGAGACCGACGAAGCCGGTCGCCGCCCGGTGACGGTGTACGCGCGTCCCGACCACGCGGTCGCAGACGCTCCCTGGACGCAGCACGCCGTAGGTGTCCTCTCCGACGCACCGACGCGGACCGAGTGGTCCGATGCCGCCCAGTGGCCGCCGGCCGGTGCGCAGCCCGTGGAGACGGGTGAGCTGTACGACGACCTGGCCGACGCCGGACTCACCTACGGCCCGCTCTTCCAGGGGTTGCGGGGTGTCTGGCGGCGCGGCGGCGAGGTGTTCGCCGAGGTCGCACTGCCGACCGGCACCGATGCCGGCGGGTTCGGCCTGCACCCGGCATTGCTCGACGCCACCCTGCACGCCCTCGCCGCTGCCGACGGATCCGGTGACCCCGCCCTGCCCTTCGCCTGGGAGGGCGTCTCGCTGCTGGCGTCCGGCGCGACCGAGGTGCGGGCCCGGCTGGTCCGGCGGGACGACCGGGATGCCGTCGCCGTCGATCTCGCCGACGCCGAGGGACGCCCGGTGGCGCATGTGGCCGCGCTGGTGGCTCGGCCGGTCACGAGCGAACAGCTCGGCGGGGCGAGTGCGGCAGCGGACGCGGCGCTGTACCGGGTCGACTGGACCGAGGTGCCGGAGACGGCGGCCGAGCTCTCCGCCGTGGCGCTGATCGGCGCCGACGAGGCGCTCGGTGGCTTGGTGCGGGACGCGGTGGCCGACGTCCGGAGCCACCCCGACCTGGATGAGCTGGCCGCCGACGCCGACCGCCCGGTTCCGGGGCTGGTCGTGGCCGCCGTAGGAGTCGGCGCAGACACGGCGGTGGACGTGGCCGGTCAGACCCACGCCGTCGTGGCGCGGGTGCTGGACCTGGTGCAGACGTGGGTCGCCGAGGAACGGTTCCGCGGTGCGCGGCTGGTCGTGCTGACACAGTGCTCGGCGGTGGTCTCCGCCGCTGTACGCGGGCTCGTGCGGTCGGCTGCGGCCGAGTATCCGGGCCGGTTCGCGGCACTGGACGCCACGGACGCCGGACCGGATCAACTCGGCGCCGCCCTGCGTGCGGTGGCCGTCGACGAGGTCGATGCCGCCGTGCGCGGTGACGCCGTCGTCGCCCCTCGTCTCGCGCGTGCCGGTCGGTCGGGTGAGATGGGGGTGGAGTGGGCCGGTCCGGGTGCTGTGGTGGTGACCGGTGGTACGGGTGGTCTGGGTGCGGTGGTGGCTCGGCATCTGGTGCGGGTGCACGGGGTGCGTGAGCTGGTGCTGCTGTCGCGGCGTGGCCTGGATGCGCCGGGTGCGCGTGAACTCGTTGCCGAGCTGGGGGAGTTGGGCGCTCAGGTCGATGCTGTCGCGTGTGATGTGGCGGATCGGGACGCGTTGGCGGGTGTGCTGGCGGGTCGGTCGGTGCGGGGTGTGGTGCATGCCGCGGGTGTTCTCGACGACGGTCTCGTCGGGACTCTGACTCCGGCCCGCCTGGAGTCCGTCCTGCGCCCGAAGGTCGACGCCGCCTGGCACCTGCACGAACTCCTCCCCGACGACACGCCGTTCATCGTCTTCTCCTCCATCGCCGGTGTGCTCGGCAGCGTCGGCCAAGCGGCCTACGCGTCGGCCAACGCCTTCCTCGACGCCCTGGTGACCCTGCGCCGGGACCTGGGCCTGCCGGCGGTGTCCCTCGTATGGGGCCCCTGGGAGCAGCACGCCGGAGGCATGACGGCCGACCCGCAGCGGATGGCCCGTACGGGCATCCCCGCGATCACGGTCGACCAGGGCCTGGCACTGTTCGACGCGGCGCTGCGGACGGGCGAGCGGGTCGTCCTGCCCGTGCCGCTCGACCTGCGTGCCGTGCGCGGCCTTGGCGAAGTTCCGCCCGTCTTCCGTGAGTTGGTGCGGTCGCGTCGGCGGCTGGTCGCGGCAGGTGGTCTGCTGCAGCGGCTCACCGGTCTGGACGAGGTGGAGCGGCGTGAGGTGCTGCTGGACCTCGTGCGGGGGCAGGTGGCGCTGGTGCTGGGCCATGAGAGCGCCTCGGGGGTTGACGACGCGCGGTCCTTCCGCGATCTGGGCTTCGATTCGCTGCTGGCTGTTGAACTGCGCAATGGGTTGCAGTCGGTCACCGGGCTGCGCCTGCCCGCGACGCTGGTGTTCGACTATCCGACGGTGAGCGTGCTCGCCGGTTTCCTGCTGGACGAGGTGCTCGGATCGCATGCCGTGGCCCCGGTCGCTCCGGTGGCGGCGGTCGCCGACGACCCCGTCGTGATCGTGGGCATGGCCTGCCGGTACCCGGGTGGTGTGTCGTCGCCGGAGGATCTGTGGCGGCTGGTGAGCGACGGTGTGGACGCGACCTCCGGCTTCCCGGAGGACCGGGGCTGGGACCTGGAGCGGCTCTACCACCCGGACCCGGAGCACACCGGTACGTCGTCCGCTCGTGCCGGCGGGTTCCTTGCCGAAGTCGGCGGGTTCGACCCCGAGTTCTTCGGCATGAGTCCGCGCGAGGCGTTGGCGACGGACGCACAGCAGCGGTTGCTGCTGGAGTCCGCGTGGGAGGCGATAGAACGAGCCGGTATCGACCCGACGTCCCTGCGCGGCAGCCAGACCGGCGTCTTCGCCGGCCTCATGTACAACGACTACGGCGTCCTGCTCTCCGGCGATGAGTTCGAGGGCTTCCGAGGGAGCGGCAGCTCCCCGAGCATCGCGTCCGGTCGTGTCGCCTATGCGTTGGGCCTTGAGGGGCCGACGGTGACGATCGATACCGCGTGTTCGTCGTCGCTGGTGGCCCTGCATCTGGCTGCGCAGGCGTTGCGTGGCGGTGAGTGTTCGTTGGCGTTGGCCGGTGGTGTGACGGTGATGTCGACGCCGACGACGTTTGTGGAGTTCTCGCGGCAGGGTGGGCTGGCACCGGACGGGCGCTGCAAGGCGTTCGCGGACGCCGCCGATGGTGTCGGCTGGGCCGAGGGTGTCGGTGTGCTGCTGCTGGAGCGGCAGTCGGATGCCGTGCGCAACGGTCACCGCATTCTCGCCGTGGTGCGCGGTAGTGCGGTGAATCAGGACGGTGCGTCGAACGGGCTGACCGCGCCGAACGGTCCCTCGCAGCAGCGGGTGATCCGGCAGGCGCTGGCGTCCGCCGGGCTGTCGGCCCTTGATGTCGATGTGGTCGAGGCGCACGGCACCGGTACGACTCTCGGTGATCCGATCGAGGCGCAGGCCCTGCTCACGACGTACGGCCAGGATCGTGAACGGCCCCTGTTGCTGGGCTCGGTGAAGTCCAACCTCGGCCACACGCAGGCCGCCGCCGGTGTCGCCGGTGTGATCAAGAGCGTGCTGGCGATGCGCAACGGCACCGTCCCGCGAACCCTGCACGTCGATGAGCCGTCGTCCCATGTCGACTGGTCTGCGGGTGCCGTGGAGCTGGTGCGTGAGCCGGTGCCATGGCCGGACAGCGACCGTCCGCGCCGAGCCGCCGTCTCTTCCTTCGGCCTGAGCGGCACCAACGCCCACGTGATTCTCGAACTGCCCGCGGATGTGTCGGCGCCCAGCACCGTCCATCGTCCGCCCGTGGTGCCGTTGGTGGTGTCGGCTCGGTCGGAACTGGCGCTGGACGCGCAGATCGAGCAGCTGAACGCGGGCGAGTCGTCGGTGGATGTCGCGTACACGCTGGCCGCCGGGCGTACGCGGTTCCGGCACCGAGCGGTGCTGTTGGCGTCTGCGGAGGGGGTCGCCGAGGCCGGTAGGGGAGTGGCGGTCGAGGGGCCGCTGGCGTTCGTGTTCTCGGGCCAGGGTGCTCAACGTCTCGGTATGGGGCGGGAGGTGTATGCCCGCTTCCCGGTGTTCGCCCAAGCCCTGGACGAGGTCCTGGCAGGGCTCGACCCTGCCTTGCGTGACGTGATCTGGGGCGAGGACGAGGAGGCCCTGAACCGCACGGAGTTCACCCAGCCCGCCCTTTTCGCGATCGAGGTCGCCCTCTTCCGCCTGGCCGAGTTCCTTGGAGTACGGCCGGACTTCGTGGCCGGCCATTCCGTCGGGGAGATCGCGGCCGCGCATGTCGCGGGGGTGCTGTCGCTGACGGATGCGTGTGCGTTGGTGTCGGCGCGGGCGCGTCTGATGCAGGCGCTGCCCGAGGGCGGGTTGATGCTCGCGGTCGAGGCCACGGAAGCCGAGGTCGTCCCGCATCTCACCGACGAGGTGTCCGTCGCGGCGGTCAACGGCCCGTCCTCGATCGTGCTCTCCGGTGTGGAGGAGGCCGTTCTCGCGGTCGCTGCCGCGCTGCCCGACGGCCGCCGCACGACCCGCCTGCGGGTTTCGCACGCCTTCCACTCGCCGTTGATGGAGCCGATGCTCGACGAGTTCCGCGCGGCGATCTCGGCTCTGCGCTTCCACGCGCCGCGCATCCCGCTCGTCTCCAACCGCACCGGCAGCCTCGTCGCTCCCGATACGGCCGACTACTGGGTCCGCCATGTCCGCGAGACCGTCCGTTTCGCCGACGGCATCCGCGCCCTCACCGAGCAGGGCGTCACCCGGTTCCTGGAGATCGGCCCGGACGGCACTCTCACCGCCCTGATCGAGCAAACGGCGCCCGAGGACACCCTGGTAGCCCCCCTCCTGCGCAAGAACCGCCCCGAAGAAGCCGCCGCCCTCACGGCCCTCGCCCACCTCTTCACCCATGGCGTGAGCGTCGACTGGCCCTCGCTCTTCACCGGCGCCCGCCTCACCGACGCCCCCACCTACCCCTTCCAACGCCAGAACTACTGGCCCGCCGTCACCGCATCGCTCCAGGACGCCGTGGCCCTGGGTCTGGAACCCGTCGGGCACCCCCTGCTCGGGGCGGTCGTGCCGTTGGTGGAGTCCGACGGGGTGGTTCTCGCCGGACGTCTGTCGGCGGGTACGCAGACCTGGCTCGCCGACCACGAAGTGCACGGCAACGTCCTGCTGCCGGCCACCGCCTTCCTGGACCTGGTGCTGCGCGCGGGTGACGAGGYCGGATGCGGCCGGGTCGAGGAACTGTCCCTCGGTGTGCCCCTGGTCCTCGGCCCGCGTGCGGCCGTACGGATTCAGATCGCCGTGGGTGCACCGGACGAGGACGGCCGTCGCTCCGTCGGCGTTCACTCCCGCCCCGACACGGCCGACGAGGACCTGCCCTGGACCCAGCACGCCTCCGGCACCCTTGCCGCGCAGGAGGACGCCCCGCACACCCTCGACGTGTCGGCGTGGCCGCCCGCCGCAGCGCGCCCCGTGGAACTCGACGGCTTCTACGAGACGCGGGCGGAGGACGGGTTCGCGTACGGGCCGGTGTTCCAGGGCCTGCGCGCCGTATGGCGCCGTGGCGACGAGGTGTTCGTCGAGGCCGAGTTGCCCGAGCACGTTCCGACCGGCGGATTCGGGTTGCACCCGGCTCTCCTGGACGCCGTGCTCCACGCCGCCGCCTTCGCCGGAGGGGAGGCCGAGGAGGCGGGCAGCCTGCTGCCGTTCGCCTGGGAGGGCGTGTCCCTGCACGCGACCGGCGCCTCCGCCGTGCGGGCCAGACTCATGCGCACCGGAACCGGCAGCATCGCCGTGACCGTGGCCGACGAGGACGGCAACCCCGTCGCGTCGGTGAGCCGGCTGGCCGTCCGCCCGGCCGACGAGCGTCTCTCGGCGGGCCGGGCGAGCAGTGACCTGTACCGGATCGCATGGACGCAGGTCTCCACGACCGAGCCCTACGACGGCCCTCTCGCCGTCCTGGGCGGCGAGGAAGCCGAACGGCTCGCCGCCGAGACATCGGGCGCCACCGCATACGCCGATCTCGCCTCCCTCGCCGATTCGTTCCCCGGTGCCGTCGTCGCCCTTGTCCCGGCCGACACCGAGACCACGGCTGCCGACGTCGTCACGGCCCTGCACGACACAACGGCCCATGTCCTGCGGCTCGTTCAGGAGTGGCTCGATGAGGAAAGGCACCCCGACGCCCGCCTCGTCGTGACCACCACAGGCGTGCCCGAACCGGTCCTCGGTGCCGTACGCGGTCTGCTGCGCACGGTGCAGAACGAGCACCCCGGGCGTGTCGGCCTGTTGTCCTTGCCGGCCGGAGACGAGGCCGACGCTGACCTGCTGCGCCGCGCCCTCGCCCTCGACGAGCCCGAAGTAGCCGTACGCGAAGGCCGATTGGAAGCCCCCAGGGTCGTACGGGCCACCGCGCCCCCCGACTCGACCGGCCCTTGGACGGACAGCGGCCCCGTCCTGGTGACCGGCGGTACCGGAGGTCTCGGCGCGGTCCTGGCCCGGCACCTCGTGCGCTCGCACGGCGTGCGCGAGCTGGTGCTGCTGTCCCGGCGGGGAGCGGACGCGCCGGGCGCCGCCGAACTCGCCGCCGAACTGCGGGAGTTGGGGGCGGACCAGGTCGACGCCTTGGCCTGCGACGTCTCGGATCGTGCCGCGCTGGCCGACGCCCTGGCCGGGCGGCGTGTCTCGGCCGTCGTCCACGCCGCGGGCGTACTCGACGACGGGCTCGTCGGCGGGCTGACCCCCGAGCGACTGCACTGCGTCCTGCGTCCCAAGGCCGACGCGGCCTGGCACCTGCACGAACTCCTGCCCGACGTCCGGGCCTTCGTCCTCGTCTCCTCCGCCGCCGGCACCTTCGGCGGCACCGGACAGGCCAACTACGCCGCCGCCAACGCCTTCCTCGACGATCTCGCCGAGCACCGACGCACCCTCGGCCTGCCCGCCACGTCCCTCGTGTGGGGACCGTGGGACCTCGACGGCAGCGGCATGACGGGCGACCTCGCCCCCGCCGAACGCGAACGCCTCGCCCGCACCGGCTTCCCCGCAGTGACGCCCGAGCAGGGGCTCGCGCTCTTCGACGCAGCCATGGCCCATGACGCGGCCGTCGTCCTCCCCATCCCGCTCGACCTGCGCACGATCCGCGACCGCGGTGACGTACCCGCCATGCTGCGTGGGCTGGTGCGGTCGCGCCGTCGGGTGGTCGCGGCGGGCGGTCTGCTTCAGCGGCTCACCGGCCTGGACGAGGTGGAGCGGCGTGAAGTGCTGCTGGACCTCGTGCGGGGGCAGGTGGCGCTGGTCCTGGGCCACGAGAGCCCGGCCGGTCTCGACGACGCGCGGTCCTTCCGCGACCTGGGCTTCGACTCGCTGCTGGCCGTCGAACTGCGCAATGGTTTGCAGTCGGTGACCGGGCTACGGCTGCCGGCGACGCTGGTGTTCGACTATCCGACGGTGAGCGTGCTCGCCGGATTCCTGCTGGACGAGGTGCTCGGGTCGCGTGCGGCGCCTCCGGTGGCGTCGGCGGTGGCGGCTGTGGCCGATGACCCGGTGGTGGTCGTGGGCATGGCCTGCCGGTTCCCGGGCGACGTGTCGTCTCCGGAGGATCTGTGGCGGCTGGTGGCCCAGGGCGGGGACGCGGTCTCCGGCTTCCCGGAGGACCGTGGCTGGGACCTGGAACGGCTCTACCACCCGGACCCGGAGCACAGCGGCACCTCCTCCGCCCGCGAGGGCGGCTTCCTGAACGGCGTCGGCGGGTTCGACCCCGAGTTCTTCGGGATGAGTCCGCGGGAGGCGTTGGCGACGGACGCGCAGCAGCGGTTGCTGCTGGAGTCGGTGTGGGAGGCGATAGAACGGGCCGGTATCGACCCGACGTCGCTGCGTGGCAGCCAGACCGGCGTCTTCGCGGGCGTCATGTACAGCGACTACGCCCACCTGCTCGCCGGCCCGGAATTCGAGGGCTTCCGCGGCAACGCCAGTTCCCCGAGCGTCGTTTCCGGGCGCGTCGCGTACACCCTCGGCCTGGAGGGCCCGTCCGTCTCGATCGACACGGCGTGTTCGTCGTCGCTGGTGGCGGTGCACTTGGCTGCGCAGGCGTTGCGTGGTGGTGAGTGCTCGTTGGCGGTCGCCGGTGGTGTGACGGTCATGTCGACGCCGACGACCTTCGTGGAGTTCTCGCGACAGGGCGGGCTGGCACCGGACGGGCGCTGCAAGGCGTTCTCCGAATCCGCTGACGGTGTCGGCTGGGCCGAGGGTGTCGGCGTGCTGCTGCTGGAGCGGCAGTCGGATGCCGTGCGCAACGGTCACCGCATTCTCGCCGTGGTGCGGGGCAGCGCGGTGAACCAGGACGGTGCGTCGAACGGGCTGACCGCGCCGAACGGTCCCTCGCAGCAGCGCGTGATCCGGCAGGCGCTCGCGTCGGCGGCGCTGAACGCCGGCGACGTCGATGTGGTGGAGGCGCACGGCACCGGTACGACTCTCGGTGATCCGATCGAGGCGCAGGCCCTGCTGGCGACCTACGGCCAGGACCGTGAACGGCCCCTGTTGCTGGGCTCGGTGAAGTCCAACCTCGGCCACACCCAGGCAGCCGCCGGTGCCGCTGGTCTGATCAAGTCGATCCTCTCGATGCAGCACGGCACAGTCGCGCCGACCCTGCACGTGGATGCGCCGTCGTCCCATGTGGACTGGTCGGTGGGTGCGGTGGAGCTGGTCCGGGAGCCGGTTCCGTGGCCGGACAGCGACCGCCCGCGCCGCGTCGGTGTGTCGTCCTTCGGGCTCAGCGGCACCAACGCCCACGTCATCCTGGAGCAGTGGCGGGACGCGGAGCCGGCGACTGACGTGCCGGCTCCGCCCGTACTGCCGTTGGTGGTGTCGGCGCGGTCGGAGCAGGCGCTGGACGCGCAGATCGAGCAGCTGCGGACGGTTGAGCCGTCGGTGGACGTCGCGTACACGCTGGCGGGCGGTCGTGCACGGTTCGCGCACCGGGCGGTGCTGTTGGCGTCTGCGGAGGGTGTCGCCGAGGCCGGTAGGGGAGTGGCGGTCGAGGGGCCGCTGGCGTTCGTGTTCTCGGGCCAGGGTGCTCAACGTCTCGGTATGGGGCGGGAGTTGTATGCCCGCTTCCCGGTGTTCGCCCAAGCTCTGGACGAGGTCCTGGCCGGGCTCGACCCTGCCTTGCGTGACGTGATCTGGGGCGACGACGAACTCGCGCTGAATCGCACGGAGTTCACCCAGCCGGCGCTCTTCGCGATCGAGGTGGCGCTGTTCCGGTTGGTGACCTCCCTCGGCGTCACTCCGAAGTACCTCGCGGGTCACTCCGTCGGGGAGATCGCGGCCGCGCATGTCGCGGGCGTGCTGTCGCTGACGGATGCGTGTGCGTTGGTGTCGGCGCGGGCGCGTCTGATGCAGGCGCTGCCCGAGGGCGGGCTGATGCTGGCGGTCGAGGCCACCGAGGATGACATCACGCCCCACCTCACCGACGAGGTGTCCGTCGCGGCGGTCAACGGCCTGTCCTCGATCGTGCTCTCCGGTGTGGAGGAGGCGGTGCTCGCGGTCGCCGGCGCGCTGCCCGACGGCCGCCGCACGACCCGTCTGCGGGTCTCGCATGCCTTCCACTCGCCGTTGATGGAGCCGATGCTCGACGAGTTCCGCGCGACGATCTCGGCTCTGCGCTTCCACGCGCCGCGTATCCCGCTCGTCTCCAACCTCACCGGCACCTTGGCCACTCCGGACACGGCCGACTACTGGGTCCGCCACGTCCGCGAGACCGTCCGGTTCGCCGACGGCATCCGCGCCCTCACCGATCAGGGCGTCACCCGGTTCCTGGAGATCGGCCCGGACGGCACTCTCACCGCCCTGATCGAGCAAACGGCGCCCGAGGACACCCTCGTAGCCCCCCTCCTGCGCAAGAACCGCGCGGAAGAAGCCGCCGCCCTCACGGCCCTCGCCCGCCTCTTCACCCATGGCGTGAGCGTCGACTGGCCCTCAGTCTTCACCGGCGCCCGCCTCACCGACGCCCCCACCTACCCCTTCCAACGCCAGAACTACTGGCCCGAGTCCGGAGCAGCCACCGCACTGTCCGCCACCGTCGGCAGCCTCACCGATCCCGCCGAGGCGGAGTTCTGGGCGGCCGTGGACGACGCCGACGTGGATGGTCTCGCGACTCAACTGCGTGTCGACATCGAGGCGTTGAGTGACGTGGTGCCCGCGCTGTCGGCCTGGCGTGGCCGTCGGCGGATGCGGTCGGCCATGGACGCGCTGCGGTTCCGGGAGACGTGGCAGGCGCTCGGGGACGCCGTCGCGGTGGGAGTGCGTGACGGTGGGCCCTGGCTGGCCGTCGTGCCGGAGGGGCATGGCGAGGGCGCCTGGGTGCGGTCGATCGTGGCGGCGCTCGGCGAACAGACCGTGCTGCTCGAAGTCGGGGCCGACGACGAGCGGGACGACCTCGCGGGTCGGGTGCGGGAGACCGTGGCCAGTCTCGACGAGGGTGCCGCTGTCGCCGGCGTGGTGTCGCTGCTCGCCGCCGCCACCGACGTACGGGACTCCGGAGTCCCGGTGTCGGTGACCGGTACGGCCACGCTCGTGCAGGCCCTGGAGGAGGCCGGCCTCGACGCCCGGGTGTGGGCGGTGACCTGTGGTGCCGTGACGGTGCCGGCCGCGGACGACGCCGCACCCGGACTGCCCGAACCGGCGGCCGCCGCCGTGTGGGGACTCGGCCGGGTCATCGCGCTGGAGCATCCCGAGCGTTGGGGCGGGCTCGTCGATCTGCCGCAGGAGCCGAGCGAGCAGTCGCTGGGCCGGTTCCTGAGCGTGCTCGCGCGCACCGACGGCGAGGACCAGGTCGCCGTACGGGAGTCGGGAACGTACGGGCGACGGCTCGTCGCCGCGTCAGCCCCTGAGCGGTCCGACGAGCACCCCACCTCCTGGCGGCCCTCCGGCACCGTCCTCGTGACCGGCGGCACCGGCGCCCTCGGCGCTCATGTCGCCCGCCGGCTCGCCGGGAGCGGGGCCGAGCGGCTGCTGCTGGTGAGCCGGCGTGGACCGCAGGCGCCCGGTGCGGCGGCGCTGGAGGAGGAGCTGACGGCACTCGGCGTCGACGTCACCCTCGCCGCGTGCGACATCGCCGACAGGGCAGGGCTCGGCGAGCTGCTGGCCGCCATCCCGGACGAAGCGCCGCTCACCGCCGTCGTACACACGGCCGGGGTCCTGGACGACGGCGTGCTGCACAGCCTGACTCCGGAGCGGTTCGACGCGGTGTTCCGGGCCAAGGTGACCGCCGCCGAGGTCCTCGACGAGCTGACCCGGGAACGGGAACTGGACGCCTTCGTGCTGTTCTCGTCTCTCGCGGGTGCCGTCGGCAACCCGGGCCAGGCCAACTACGCCGCCGCGAACGCCGCGTTGGACGCGCTGGCCCGCCGACGAGTCGCGGCCGGGCTCCCGGCCACCTCCCTCGCCTGGGGCGCGTGGAGCGGGGCCGGGATGGCCGCCGAGGGACGGCTCGGGCGGCACGCCTCCGGTCGTTCCCTGGAACCGGAGCTCGCGCTGACCGCCATGGCCGAACTGGTCGCGCAGAGCGCGCCGGACACGGTCGTCGCCGATCTCTCCGACGCCGAGCTGCTGGAAGGCATGCTCGCGCTGCGGCACACCGCGTCCCTCACCTCGCTGCCCGGCGCCCGGCAGATCGCGGCCGCCGCCCAGCAGGCGCGGCAGGAACGCGCCGGTGCCGCGGCCGAGTTGCGCACGCGGCTGCTGGCGGGCCGTGAGGGCGACCGGTTGCCGTATGTGCTCGACGTCGTCCGCACCCACGCGGCGGCCGTGCTCGGGCATCCCGGGCCGGACGCCGTCAAGCCCGAACGGGCCTTCCAGGAGCACGGCTTCGACTCGCTCATGGCCGTCGAACTGCGCAAGCGGCTCACTGCGGCCGTCGGCCTGCCGCTGCCGGCCACCATGGTCTTCGACCATCCGACGCCGCTCGCCCTGGCCCGGCACCTGCTCGGGGAGATACTTGCCGAGGGCGACGGGGTCGACGTCGTCGCCACCGCCGCCGACGTGTCCGACGAGCCGATCGCCATCATCGGCATGAGCTGCCGCTTCCCCGGCGGCGTCGATTCCCCGGAAGCCTTCTGGGAGCTGATCGCCTCCGGTACGGACGCCATCGGGGAGTTCCCCGCCGACCGCGGGTGGGACGCCTCCGGGCTGTACGACCCGGACTCCGACCGCAGCGGGACGACGTACTCGACACAGGGCGGATTCCTCGACGGGGCGGGCGAGTTCGACCCCGCGTTCTTCGGGATCTCGCCGCGTGAGGCGCTGGTGATGGATCCGCAGCAGCGGTTGCTGCTGGAGACCGCGTGGGAGGCCGTCGAGCGCGCCGGTATCGACCCGGGCACGCTGCGCGCCAGCCGCACCGGGGCGTTCGTCGGCTCCAGCTACCAGGACTACGGGCGCGGCGCAGGGGAGGGCAGCGAGGGGCACATGGTCACCGGGTCCAGCCCGAGCGTGCTGTCGGGCCGGCTGTCGTATGTCCTCGGGCTGGAGGGTCCTGCCGTGACCGTCGACACCGCCTGCTCCTCCTCCCTCGTCGCCCTGCACCTGGCCTGCCAGTCGCTGCGGAGCGGCGAGAGCACGCTGGCGCTGGCCGGTGGTGCGACGGTCATGACGACGCCGGACTCGTTCGTGGCGTTCAGCAGGCAGCGKGCKCTCGCCGCCGACGGACGCTGCAAGGCGTTCGGGGACGGTGCCGACGGCATGACCCTCGGCGAGGGCGTCGGGCTGCTGCTCGTGGAGCGGCTCTCCGACGCCGTGCGGGGCGGGCACCCGGTGCTCGCCGTGATCCGCGGCTCCGCCGTCAACCAGGACGGCGCCTCCAACGGCCTGACCGCGCCCAACGGGCCCTCCCAGCAGCGCGTCATCCGGCAGGCCCTCGCCAACGCGCATGTCACCCCGGACGACATCGACGCCGTGGAGGCGCACGGCACCGGCACCGCGCTCGGCGACCCGATCGAGGCGCAGGCGCTGGTCGCGACGTACGGCAGGGACCGGGACCCGGAGCGGCCGGTGTGGCTCGGCTCGGTGAAGTCCAACATCGGGCACGCCCAGTCCGCCGCCGGTGTCGCCGGCATCATGAAGATGGTGCTGGCGCTGCGGCACGGCGTCCTGCCGCCCACCCTGCACGTCGACACGCCGTCCCGGCACATCGACTGGTCGTCCGGTGTGCTGCGGCTGCTCGACGAGGAGCGGCAGTGGCCCGCGAACGGGCGTCCCCGCCGCTGCGCCGTATCCTCCTTCGGCATCAGTGGCACCAACGCGCACGCGGTCCTGGAGGAGGCACCGGACGGACTGCCGACGGCTGCCGAGCCTCCGATGACCACCGCGCCTCCCGTATCCGGCGCCCTCCCCTGGGTGCTGTCCGCCCGCGCCCGCGGCGCCCTGCGCGACCAGGCCACCGCGCTCGCCGCGCAGGTCACGGCACGGCCCGCCGACGACCCGGCCGACACCGGCCACGCCCTCCTCACCACCCGCTCGCTCCTCGACCACCGTGCCGTCGCCCTCGGCACCGACGCCGCCGAACTCGCCGCCGCGCTGGGCGCGTTCGCCGGGCAGGAACCCGCCGCGCCCGTCGTGCACGGCGAGGCCGACGTCGACGGCCGTACCGTGTTCGTCTTCCCCGGCCAGGGCACCCAGTGGGACGGCATGGGCGCGCGCCTGCTCGACCTGTCGCCGGTGTTCGCCGAGCGCATCGCCTCCTGCGCCCTCGCCCTCGACCCGTTCGTCGACTGGTCGCTGACCGCCGTACTCCGCCAGGAACCCGGCGCGCCCGGACTCGACCGGGTGGACGTCGTCCAGCCCGTCACCTGGGCCGTGATGGTGTCCCTGGCGGCCGTGTGGGAGGCGTACGGCGTCCGCGCCGACGCCGTGATCGGCCACTCGCAGGGTGAGATCGCCGCGGCCGTCGTCGCGGGGGCGCTCTCCCTGGAGGACGGCGCCCGTGTCGTGGCGCTGCGCAGCCAGGCCATCGGCCGCACCCTCGCCGGACGCGGCGGCATGATGTCGGTGCCGCTCCCCGTCGCCGAGGCCACCGCCCGCATGGAGCCGTGGGAGGACCGGCTGACCGTCGCCGCGGTCAACGGGCCCGGCGCGGTCGTGGTCTGCGGTGACCCCGAGGCGCTGGACGCCCTGCACGACGCGCTCACCGCCGACGGGGTACGGGCCCGCAAGATCCCCGTGGACTACGCCTCGCACTCCGCGCACGTGACCGACCTGCACGACGAACTCCTCGACGTGCTCGCCCCCGTGACCCCGCGCGAGCCCCGCATCCCGATGCTGTCCACGGTGACCGGGGAGTGGCTCGGCGACCCGGGCGCGGACGGCGGCACGGATGCCGCGTACTGGTACCGCAACCTGCGCCAGACCGTCCGTTTCGGGCCCGCCGTGGAACGGCTCCTCGCCGCCCAGCACCGGGCGTTCATCGAGATCAGCGCCCACCCCGTGCTCACCCTCGGGATCCAGGGCTCCGTCGACGAGGCGGGCGTCGCCGCGTACGTGGGCGGCACGCTGCGGCGCGGCGAGGACGACGCGCGACGCGTACTGGCCTCGCTCGCCGAGGCGTTCGTGCGGGGTGTGCACGTCGACTGGAGCGCCGCGTACGGCGGCGGCGCCCGGCGCCGGGTGAACCTGCCCACCTACCGCTTCCAGCACCAGCGGCTCTGGGTGCCGCCCGTGACCCCCGGCGCGCGCCCGGACGGGGCCGGCACGGAGGACGCCGCCTTCTGGGACGCCGTCGAGGAGTCCGACCTGCCGGGGCTCGCCCGCGACCTCGACGTCACCGAGGACGCGCTGGCCGCCGTACTGCCCGGCCTCACCGCCTGGCGCAGGCGCCGCAGCGAGCGGTCCACGCTGGACGACTGGCGGTACAAGGTGCGCTGGGTGCCGCTGTCCGTGCCCTCCGGTGCGGCCACCGGGCGTTGGCTCGTCGTCACCGCCGACGGCCACGACGGCGCGGACGTCACGGCGGCGCTCGCCGCGCACGGCGGCGAGCCGGTGCGGCTCGCGCTCGACGACACCCACCTCGACCGCGAGGCCCTCGCCGAACTGCTGCGGGACGCGGGCCACGGGGAGTCCGACGGCGATACGACCCCGATCGCAGGCATCGTCTCCCTGCTCGCCGAAGCCGAACAGGACTGCCCCGGCCATCCGGGCGCCGTCCTCGGCACCGCCCTCAACGTCGTCCTCGTCCAGGCCCTCGGCGACCTCGAAGCCGACTGCCCGCTGTGGCTGCTGACGCGGGGCGCCGCCGCCACCGGGCGCGCCGACCGGGTCACCCGGCCCGTGCAGGCACAGTCGGCGGGCATCGGCTGGACCGCGGCACTGGAACACCCCCGCTTCTGGGGCGGCACCGTCGATCTGCCCGACACCCTCGACGAGCGGGCCGCACGCAGGCTCGCCGCGCTCCTCGCGGGCGGCGCGCACACGGCCGAGGACCAACTCGCGCTGCGTTCCTCCGGGGTGTTCGCCCGCCGCGTCGTCCGGGACCGCATCGGCGAGCGCCCGGCGGGCGACGGATGGAAGCCGCGCGGCACCGTCCTCGTCACCGGCGGCACCGGCACCCTCGGCCCGCACGTGGCCCGCTGGCTCTGCGCCCAGGGCGCCGAACGGATCGTCCTGGTCAGCCGCCGCGGCCCAGACGCGCCCGGCGCCGGCGAACTCGTCGCCGAACTGGCCGAGTCGGGCACCGAGGTCACCGTCGCCGCCTGCGACATCACCGACCGCGCAGCCCTCGCCGCACTCCTGGAGCGGCTGCGCGCCGACGGGCACACCCTGCGCACGGTGATCCACGCCGCCGCCGTCATCGAGCTGCACACCCTCGCCGACACTGACCTCGCCGCCGTCTCCCGCGTCCTGCACGCCAAGGTCGACGGCGCCCGCAACCTCGACGCGCTGCTCGGCGACGACGACCTCGACGCGTTCGTGCTGTTCTCCTCCGTCGCCGGACTGTGGGGCAGCGGCCAGCATGCCGCGTACGTCGCGGGCAACGCCCACCTCGGCGCGATCGCCGCCGAGCGCCGGGCCCGGGGCCTGAAGGCGACCTCCGTGCACTGGGGCATCTGGGCCAACGAACTCGGCGTCGGCCGGGTCGCCCCCGACCAAGTGCGCCGCACCGGCCTGGTGTTCATGAACGCCGACCTCGCACTCGCCGGGATGCGCCGAGCCCTGGACGACGACGAGGCGGTCCTCGCCGTCGCCGACGTCGACTGGGACCGCTACTACCCCGTCTTCACGTCCGTCCGCGAGACCCGGCTGTTCGACGACGTGCCCGAGACCCGGCGGGCCGTCGAGAGCGCCGACCGGCAACAGGCGTCCGCCGACAGCGAGTTCGCGGCCCGGCTGGCCGCACTGCCCGCCGCCGAACGCGACCGGCTGCTGCTGGACACCGTGCGCGGGCAGGCCGCCGCCGTCCTCGGCCTCGCCGGACCCGACGACCTGTCCGAGCGCCGGGCCTTCCGCGACGCCGGCTTCGACTCGATCACCGCCGTCGACCTGCGCAACCGCATCGCCTCGGCCACCGGGCTCACCCTGCCCGCCACCCTCGTCTTCGACCACCCGACACCCGCCGCGCTCGCCGCGTTCCTGCGCACCCTCCTCGACGACACCGGCACCGCGGCAGCCGGACCCGCCGCGCCCGTCGCCGTCACCGCCGACGAACCGATCGCCATCGTCGGCATGAGCTGCCGCTACCCCGGCGGCGTCGACTCGCCCGAGGCCCTGTGGGACCTCGTCATGTCCGGCACCGACGCCATCAGCGGCTTCCCCACCGACCGAGGCTGGCCCGTCGACGCGCTGTACGACCCCGACCCCGACACCCCCGGCCGCACCTACGCCGTCCAGGGCGGATTCCTGCGCGCCGCCGCCGACTTCGACCCGGTGTTCTTCGGTATCTCGCCCCGCGAGGCCCTGACCATGGACCCGCAGCAGCGCCTGCTCCTGGAGACGTCCTGGGAGGCCTTCGAGCGGGCCGGGATCGTGCCCGAGACGATCCGCGGCAGCCGTACCGGCGCCTTCATCGGCGCCAGTTACCACGACTACCCGGCCGCCCACGGCGAGAGCGCCGACGGGCATGCCGTGACCGGCTCGCTCACCAGCGTCCTGTCCGGCCGTGTCGCCTACCTGCTCGGCCTGGAGGGCCCGGCCGTCACCCTCGACACCGCCTGCTCCTCCTCCCTGACCGCCCTGCATCTGGCGTGCCAGTCGCTGCGGGGCGGCGAGAGCGACCTCGCGCTCGCGGGCGGCGTCAGCCTCATGGCCACCCCGAACACCTTCATCGGCTTCAGCAGCCAGCGCGCCCTCGCTCCCGACGGCCGCTGCAAGGCGTACGGCGACGACGCCGACGGTATGGCGCTCGCCGAGGGCGTCGGCATGGTCCTCGTCGAACGGCTCTCCGACGCCGTACGCAACGGGCACCCGGTGCTCGCCGTGGTCCGCGGTTCCGCCGTCAACCAGGACGGCGCCTCCAACGGCCTCACCGCGCCCAACGGGCCCGCCCAGCAGCGCGTCATCCGCGCCGCCCTCGCCGGGGCCCGCCTGGAGCCGGGCGACGTCGACGCCGTGGAGGGCCACGGCACCGGCACCGCCCTCGGCGACCCGATCGAGGCACAGGCCCTGCTCGCCACCTACGGCCAGGACCGCGAACGCCCGCTGCTGCTCGGCTCGGTGAAGTCCAACATCGGGCACAGCCAGGCCGCGTCGGGCATCGCCGGTGTCATCAAGATGGTCACCGCGCTGCGGCAGGGGATGCTGCCGCCGACCCTGCACGCCGACACTCCTTCCTCGCACGTCGACTGGACCGCGGGTGAGGTGCGGCTGCTGACCGAGGCCACCGACTGGCCCGAGACGGGACGGCCGCGCCGAGCCGCCGTGTCCTCCTTCGGGATCAGCGGGACCAACGTGCACACCGTCCTGGAACAGGCCCCCGAGGGCGAACCTCCCGCCACGACCGAGGACTTGGAGCACGCAGGTCCGCTGCCGATGCTCGTCTCCGGCCGCGGTGACGACGCCCTGCGCACCCAGGCCGCCCGCCTCCTCGCCTTCGTCGAGGAGGGCCCCGACCTCCCGCTCGACCGCCTCGCCGCCGCTCTTGCCCTGCACCGCTCGCCCTTCGAGCGCCGGGCCGCAGTGGTCGCGCACGACCGGGACGAGCTGCTGCGGGGCCTGCGCGCCCTGCGCGACGGAGAGCCCGACCCGGCCGTGGTCCAGCCGGCCGCGCCCGGCGCCGGACGCGGACGCGTCGCGTTCCTCTTCACCGGACAGGGCGGCCAGCGCCTCGGCATGGGCCGGGAACTCTACGACCGCCACCCGGTGTTCGCCGACGCCCTCGACGCCGCGCTCGCCCACCTCGACACCGGGCTCGACGTGCCCCTGAGGGACGTGATGTTCGCGCCCGAGGGCACCCCCGAGGCCGCGCTGCTGGACCACACCGGCTACACCCAGCCCGCCCTCTTCGCCTTCGAGGTCGCGCTGTACCGCCTCGTCGAGTCCTGGGGCATCGCACCCGACTACGTCGCCGGGCACTCCGTCGGCGAAATCGCCGCGGCCCACGCGGCCGGAGTGCTCGAACTGGCCGACGCCTGCGCCCTGGTGGCCGCCCGCGCCCGGCTCATGGCCCAGCTGCCCGAGGGCGGCGCGATGGTGTCCGTGGCCGCGACCGAGGACGAGGTGACCCCGCTGCTCGACGAGCGGGTCTCCGTGGCCGCCGTCAACGGCCCCGCCTCGCTGGTCCTGTCCGGCGACGAGGACGCCGTCGAGGCCGTCGCCGCCACCCTCGCCGCACGCGGCCACCGCACCCGGCGGCTGCGCGTCAGCCACGCCTTCCACTCGCCCCGCATGGACGCCGTACTCGACGGGTTCGCCGAGGCCGCCGCCGGCATCCGGCCGGCACCCGCCGTGCGCCCGCTCGTCTCCACCCGCACCGGCGACGTCATCACCGACGACGAGCTCGCCACCCCCGGCCACTGGGTCCGGCACCTGCGCGACACCGTGCGGTTCGCCGACGCCGTGGCGACCCTCACCGGCCGTGGTGTGCGGACGTTCCTGGAGATCGGCCCCGACGCCGTCCTCAGCGGCATGACCCGGGCCGTCCTCGACGACGACCCCGCCACGGGCGCGTCGGCCGCCGTCGTACCGCTGCTGCGCCGCGACCGCGCCGAGATCCCGCAGCTGACCACCGCCATCGCGGGCGCCCATGTGCACGGCGTCACCGTGGACTGGGCCGCCTTCCTCGCCGCCGCGGACGTGACCGACGATCACCTCGACCTGCCCACCTACGCCTTCCAGCGCCAGCGCTACTGGCCCGAGCCCGGCGCCGGCGCACCGGCCCTCGCCGCCGACCCCGCCGACGCCGCCTTCTGGTCCGCCGTCGAACGCGAGGACACCACCGCCCTCGCCGCACAGCTCGGCCTCGACACGGACGCCGCCCGGTCGTTCACGCCCGCCCTCGCCGCCTGGCGTCGGCGCCGCCACGACCGGGCCCGCCTCGACGCCCTGCGCCACCACGTCGTCTGGCGGCCCGCCCAGCCCACCACGGCCGCTCTCACCGGCACCTGGCTGGCGCTGCTGCCCGAGGGCCTGGGCGACCCCGAGTGGGCAGAGGACATCCTCGCCGCGCTCGGCACGCCCGTCACATGCGTCACCGTCGGTGGCGACCGCGAGCGTACGGCTGCCCAACTCCGCGACCTCGACGGTCCGTTCACCGGCGTACTGTCCTTGCTCGCGCTCGCCGCCGAGGATGCCCCCGCGCTCACCGCCACCGCCTGTCAGGCACTCGGCGACGCCGAACTCGACGCGCCCCTGTGGTGCGTCACCCGTGGCGCCGTCTCCGTCCTCGGCGCCGGCGAGCCCGTGCGCGACCCCGCCCAGGCCGGGGTGTGGGGACTGGGCCGGGTCGTCGCCCTCGAACACCCCGGCCTCCTGGGCGGATTGGTGGACCTGCCCGACCGGGTCGACGCCGCCGCCGCACGCCGGCTGCGGGCCGTACTGGCCGGCGGCGACGCCGAGACCGCCGTACGGGACTCCGGCGTGTACGTCCGCAGGCTCGTCCGGGCACCGCACCGCGAGACCCCGCAGACGCCGGCCCATGGCCTCGCCGACCCGGACGGCACCGTCCTCATCACGGGCGGCACCGGCGCCCTAGGCGCCCACGCCGCCCGCCGCCTCGCCCGCGAGGGCGCCGGGCACCTGCTGCTGCTCAGCCGCCGCGGCCCCGACGCGCCCGGCGCCGCCGAGCTGCGGGACGAACTGACCGCGCTGGGCGCCCGCGTCACCCTGGCCGCCTGCGACGCGGCCGACCGCGACGCGCTCGCCGCCGTCCTCGCCGACCTGCCCGCCGACGCGCCGCTCACCGCCGTACTGCACACGGCCGGCATCGTCGAGGACCGCGTCCTCGACGCCCTCACCCCGGACGACTTCACGGCCGTACTGCGTGCCAAGGTCACCGCCGCGGAGAACCTCGACGCGCTCACCCGCGACCTGCCGCTGACCGCGTTCGTGCTGTACAGCTCGACCGCCGGAGTCCTCGGCGCCGCCGGACAGGGAAACTACGCCGCCGCCAACGCCCGGCTCGACGCGCTCGCCGCCCGTCGGCGCGCCGACGGACTG
Organism: Streptomyces sp. UW30; assembly: GCF_008042075.1. GTDB lineage: Bacteria > Actinomycetota > Actinomycetes > Streptomycetales > Streptomycetaceae > Streptomyces. The sequence goes on from NZ_RDBN01000023.1 coordinate 79,052, forward strand.
CCCGCCACCGCCATCGCCTGGGGCCCCTGGGCCGGCTCCGGCATGGCGGCCGGGGAGGACATCGACCGCCGGCTGCGCCGCGCCGGACTCACCCCGCTCGACCCCGAACTCGGCGTCGACGCCCTGCTGGACGCGGTCGCCCACGGCGAGACGGCGGTCACCGTCGCCGACATCGACTGGTCACGCCTCGCCGCCCTGCAACCCGCCTCGGCCGCACTCCTCACCGAACTCGCCGGGCCCGTACCGGCCGACGACGCGTCGGCCGACTCCGGCGAGGACGACCTGCGGTCCCGACTGGCCGCGCTGGCACCCGCCGAACGCGGCCGGACCCTGCTCGACCTGCTGCGCAACCGCATCGCCGCCGTCCTCGGCCACGCCGACCAGCGGACCGTCGAGGCCGACTGGACCTTCCGCGACCTCGGCTTCGACTCGCTGACCACCCTCGAACTGCGCAACGGCATCGCCGCGGCCACGGGCCTCACGCTGCCCGCCTCCCTGATCTACGACCACCCCACCCCGCAGCACCTGGCCGACTTCCTGCTCGGCGAACTCCTCGGGGACCTTCGGGAGCCCACACCCGACGCCGTGGCGCCGCAGGCCCGTGCCGTCGCCGACGACCCCATCGCCGTCGTCGGCATCGGCTGCCGCTTCCCCGGCGGCGTCACCGGCCCCGACGACCTGTGGCGGCTGCTCGCCGACGGCCGCGACGCCATCGGCCCGTTCCCCGACGACCGCGGCTGGGACCTGGCCGCGCTCGCCGACGGCGCCTCCACCACCCGCGAGGGCGGATTCCTCGACGGTGTCGCCGACTTCGACGCCGACTTCTTCGGCATCTCCCCGCGCGAGGCCCTCGCCATGGACCCGCAGCAGCGGCTCCTGCTCGAAACGTCCTGGGAGGCCCTGGAACGCGCCGGTATCGACCCGACCGGCCTGCGCGCCACCCCCACCGGCGTGTTCGTCGGCACCAACGGCCAGGACTACGCCACCGTCCTGCGGCGCGGCACCTCCGACGTCCAGGGCTACGCCGCCACCGGCAACACGGCCAGCGTGCTCTCCGGCCGGCTGTCCTACGTCCTCGGCCTGGAGGGGCCGGCCGTCACCGTCGACACCGCCTGCTCCGCCTCGCTCGTCGCCCTGCACTGGGCCGTGCGGGCGCTGCGCGACGGCGACTGCGGACTCGCCCTGGCCGGCGGCGTGTCGGTGATGTCGGCGCCGGACGCCTTCGTCGAGTTCAGCGCCCAGGGCGGACTCGCCTCCGACGGCCGCTGCAAGGCGTTCTCGGCCGCCGCGGACGGCACCTCCTGGTCCGAGGGCGTCGGCATGCTCGTCCTCGAACGGCTCTCCGACGCCCACCGCAACGGACACCACGTCCTCGGTCTGATCCGCGGTTCCGCCGTCAACCAGGACGGCGCCTCCAACGGGCTCACCGCCCCCAACGGCCCCTCCCAGCAGCGCGTCATCCGCCACGCCCTCGCCGACGCCGGACTGCGGCCCGCCGACGTCCAGGCGATCGAGGCGCACGGCACCGGCACGCCCCTCGGCGACCCGATCGAGGCCGAGGCGCTGCTCGCCGCCTACGGACGGGAGCGCGAACGGCCCCTGCTGCTCGGCACGGTGAAGTCCAACCTCGGCCACACCCAGGCCGCCGCCGGTGTCGCCGGCGTGATCAAGATGCTCCTCGCCATGGGCCACGGCGTCCTGCCGCGCACCCTGCACGCCGTGGAGCCCTCCCCGCACATCGGCTGGACTCCCGGCGGCCTCACCCTGCTCACCGAGCCGACCGAATGGCTTGCCGATCACGGCCCGCTGCGCGCCGGTGTCTCCGCGTTCGGCATGAGCGGCACCAACGCGCACGTCATCGTGGAACAGGCGCCCGAGGAACGGGCCGCGACGCAGCCGGCCGGGGAACCGGCCGAGACACGGGCGACCGGGGCCGGCACCCGAACCGGCGCCGACACCGAGGCCCCGTGGCCGTGGGTCGTCTCCGCCCGCACCGCCGCCGCCCTCGACGCCCAGCTCGACCGGCTGCGGACCGCCGACCTGACCGGGACCGCCGCCGACGTGGCCCTCACCCTGGCCACCGCCCGCGCCGCCCTCCCGCACCGCGCGGTGCTGCTCGCCGGACCCGACGGCACGACCGAGGCCGCACGCGGCCGGGCCCGCGGCAGCCGCGGCCCGCTCGCCGTCCTGTTCTCCGGACAGGGCAGCCAGCGCCTCGGCATGGGGCGCGAACTGCACGCCCGCTTCCCGGTGTTCGCCGACGCCCTCGACGCCGTACTGGCCCGCCTCGACCTGGAACTCGGCCGACCGCTGCGGCCGCTGATGTGGGGCGACGACACGACCACCCTCGACCGCACCGGCACGGCCCAGCCCGCCCTGTTCGCCCTCGAGGTCGCCCTGTACCGCCTGCTGGAGTCCTGGGGTGTCGCGCCCGAGTACGTCGCCGGGCACTCCGTCGGCGAGATCGCGGCCGCCCATGTCGCCGGCGTCCTGACCCTCGACGACGCCTGTGCCCTGGTCGCGGCCCGGGCCCGGCTGATGGACGCCCTGCCGCCCGGCGGCGCGATGGCCGCCGTACGCGCCCGCGAGGAGGACGTACGGCAGCTGCTCGGCGACACCGACGCCGACAGCGTCGCCGTCGCTGCCGTCAACGCGCCCGACGCGGTGGTGCTGTCCGGCGAGGAGAGCGCGCTGAACGCTGTCCTCGACCGGCTCGACGCCGCGCAGGTCACCCGGCTGCGGGTCAGCCACGCCTTCCATTCGCCGCTGATGGAGCCCATGCTCGACGAGTTCCGGGCCGCGCTGAACCGGCTCGAATTCCACCCGCCGACGCTCACCGTCGTCTCCAACCTCACCGGCCGCCCCGCTACGGACGGCGAACTCGGCAACCCCGACTACTGGGTGCGGCACGTCCGCGAGACCGTGCGGTTCGCCGACTGCGTCGCCGCGCTGCGGGACGCCGGCGTCGGTGCGTTCGTCGAGGCCGGTCCGGACGCCGTGCTTTGCGGCGCCGTGCGGTCCCAACTCGACGACGCCACGCCCGTGGTGCCGCTGCTGCGCCGGGACGGCGACGAGGCGACCGCCGCGCTGACCGCCCTCGCCCGGCTGCACGCCGACGGCGTCCCGGTGGACTGGGCGAGCTTCTTCGCCGGAACCGGCGCCCGCCTCGTCGACCTGCCCACCTACGCCTTCCAGCACCGCCGCTACTGGCCCGAGACCGCGCCGACGGCCCAGGTCGACCCCGTGGAGGCCGAGTTCTGGCAGGCCGTCGAGGCGTCCGACCCCGCGGCGCTCGCCGCCGCCCTGGGCACCGACCTCGGCTCCGAGGCGACGGCCGCTCTGGCGACGTGGCGGCGTGGGCGCCGGGCGCGGGCGGCCGCGGACGAACTCCTCTACCGGGCCGAGTGGGTGCCGGTCCCGCTGCCCGACGCGTCCGACGGCAGCGGACCCTGGTTGCTGCTGACCGGGGACGGGGACGAGGCGTGGGCCGATGCCGCGGTCGCGGCCCTGGGAGCCGACCGGCTGCGGCGGGCCGACCTGGGGGCGCCCGCCGATGACGTCGCCGAGGCGGTCGGCGTGCTGGCCCTGCCCGGCGCGGTGCGCGCCCACGGCGCGGACGGGCTGCTGCTCCGGGTGGAGCGGGTGGGCATCACGGCACGGCTGTGGGTCGTCACCCGCCAGGGCGTCAGGACCGGCCCCGCCGACCCCGCTCCGGACCTGGAGTCCGCGGCGGCCTGGGGTGCCGGACGCGTCGCCGCCCTGGAGAGCGCCCAGCGGTGGGGCGGACTCCTCGACCTGGACACCGCCCCCGACGAGCGGCTCGGAGCCCTCCTCGCCCTGGCATCCGCCGAACGCGAACTGGCCCTGCGCGCCGACGGTGTGCGGGCCCGCCGTATCGTCCGCGCCCGCGCCGACGGCGGCGGTGCCGACTGGACGCCGCGCGGCACCGTGCTCGTCGTCGGCACCGGCCCCATGGGCAGGGCCGTCGCCCGCCGGGCAGCCCTCGGTGGCGCCGACCGCGTGCTGCTCGTCGGCCGCGAGCCCGCCCCCGACACCGCCGACCGCGTCCTCGCCGGCACCGAAGCGGCGGCCCCGCTCACGGTCCACACCTGCGACATCGCCGACCGCACCGCCCTGACCGCACTGCTCGACGGCCCGGACGCCGCCGCGCTCACCGCCGTCGTGCATGCCGAGGAGTTCCCGGGGACCACCCTCGACGATGCCCGTGCCGCAGGACTCGGTCGCGACGAGGGGTCGAACGCCCCCGCCGTCGTGCCTGCCCAGCAGCCCCCGGGGACCACCCTCGACGATGCCCGTGCCGCAGGACTCGGTCGCGACGAGGGGCCGAGCGCCCCCGCCGTCGTGCCTGCCCAGCAGCCCCCGGAGACCACCCTCGACGATGCCCGTGCCGCAGGACTCGGTCGCGACGAGGGGCCGAGCGCCCCCGCCGTCGTGCCTGCCCAGCAGCCCCCGGAGACCACCCTCGACGACGCGCTCGCCGGCGTACTCGCCCTGGACGACCTCCTCGCCGACCGCGACCTGGACGCCTTCGTGCTGTTCGGCTCCGTCGCCGCCACCTGGGGTGCCCGCGGCCGGGCCGCTGAGGCCCGTGTCGGCGCCGCCCTGGACGCCCTGGCCGAACGCGCCCGGGAGCAGGGCCGGGCCGCCGTGGCCATCGCCTGGAACGCCTGGGCCGGCACCGTCGAACCGTCCCTCGCCGGGCACTTGAGGCTCAGCGGGATCCCGGCCCTCGACCCGGACACCGCACTCGCCGCCCTCGACCGGGCCGTCGGGCTCGGCCTGCCCGCCGTCACCGTCGCCGGTGTCGACTGGACGACGTTCGCGCCCGCGCACACCGCGAGCGGCGCCTCCACCGCCCTGTTCGCCGCCCTGCCCGAGGCCCGCGACGCGCTGTCCGCCGCGACCGGCACCGAGCCCGGCGACGGCCCGGCCGCGCGCCTGCGCGAAGAGCTCCGCGCCCTTCCCGGGACGGAACGCGCCGACCGACTCCTGCGTCTCGTGCGGGAGAAGAGCGCCCTCGTCCTCGGGCACGGGCACGGCACGGCGGCAGCCGACGCCATCGAACCCGACCGCCCCTTCCGCGACCTCGGCTTCGACTCGCTGGCCGCCGTCGATCTGCGCGACCAGCTGGCCCGCGCCACCGGTCTGACGGTGCCCGCCACGGCCGTGTTCGACCACCCCACCCTGGACGAACTCGCCCACCACCTGCTCACCGAACTCCTGGGCACCACCGGTCAGTCGGCGGTCGAGCAGACGACCGTCCCCGCCGGGGCGACCGACGACCCGATCGTCATCGTCGGCATGAGCTGCCGCTACCCCGGCGGCGTACGGTCCCCGCAGGATCTGTGGGACCTCGTCGTCGCCGGAGTCGACGCCACCGGCGACATGCCGCTCGACCGCGGCTGGGACTTCGACCGGCTGCTGTCCGGGGGCCCCGGCGGCAGCGTCACCCGGTGCGGCGGATTCCTCGCCGACGCCGCCGACTTCGACCCCGGCTTCTTCGGCATCTCGCCCAACGAGGCCCTCGTGATGGACCCGCAGCAGCGGCTCGTCCTGGAGGCCGCCTGGGAGGCGCTGGAGCGGGCAGGCATCGACCCGACGGGGCTGCGCGGCGGCGACGCGGGCGTGTTCGTCGGCGGAACCAGCGGCGACTACCGGCTCCCGGACAACCTCGGCCGCTGGGAGACCGCGCAGTCCGGCGCCCTGCTCTCCGGCCGCGTCGCCTACACCCTGGGGCTGCAAGGCCCCACGGTCTCCGTCGACACGGCCTGTTCCTCCTCGCTGGTGGCGCTGCACCTCGCCGTGCAGGCGCTACGTGCGGGGGAGTGCACCGTGGCGCTGGCCGGCGGTGTGACCGTGATGTCGACGCCGGTCGGCTTCGTCGAGTTCACCGCGCAGGGCGCGCTGTCCGCCGACGGCCGCTGCAAGGCCTTCTCCGCCGACGCGGACGGTACCGGCTGGGCGGAGGGCGTCGGCATGCTGGTGGTGGAACGGCTGTCGGACGCCGAGCGGCTCGGGCACCCCGTGCTCGCCGTCGTCCGCGGAACGGCCATCAACCAGGACGGCGCCTCCAACGGCCTCACCGCACCCAACGGGCCCGCACAGCAGCGCGTCATCCGCCGGGCCCTGGCCAACGCAGGACTGACCCCGGCCGGCGTCGACGTCGTCGAGGCGCACGGCACCGGCACCAGCCTCGGCGACCCGATCGAGGCACAGGCCCTGCTCGCCACCTACGGCCAGGACCGCGAACACCCGCTGCTGCTCGGCTCGGTGAAGTCCAACATCGGGCACACCCAGGCCGCCTCCGGTGTCGCCGGCGTGATCAAGATGGTGCAGGCCATGCACAGCGGTCTGCTGCCGCGCACCCTGCACGCCGACACACCCTCCCCGCACATCGACTGGGCCTCCGGCGCCGTACGGCTGCTGACCGAGGCGACCGACTGGCCGCAGACCGGCCGGCCGCGCCGCGCGGGCGTGTCCTCCTTCGGCGCGAGCGGCACCAACGCCCACGTGGTCCTGGAGCAGGCACCCGCGGTGCCGAGTGACGAGGCCACACGGGACGTACGGCACCCGCTGCCGGTCGTCCTCTCCGCCCGCACCCCGGCAGCCCTGCGCGACCAGGCCCGCCGACTGCTCGACCGGGTCACCGCCGAACCGCGCCCGGCCGTCGCCGACCTGGTGTACACGCTGGCCACCGGCCGCGCCCTGTTCGAGCACCGTGCCGCGCTCACCGTCACCGGCCACGACGGCCTCACCGCGGGCCTCGCAGCCCTCGCCGACCCGACCGGCACCGCCGACGCCCCGGGCGTCCTGCGCGCGGACGCACCCCGCCCCGGCCGGGTCGCCTTCCTCTTCCCCGGCCAGGGCAGCCAGCGCCTCGGCATGGGCCGGGAGCTGTACGACACCCACCCGGCCTTCCGTGCCGCGCTGGACGAGGTGCTCGGCCACTTCGACCCGGCCGTGCGAGGCGTGATGTGGGGCGAGGACGAGGCCGCCCTCGACCACACCGGCACGGCGCAGCCCGCGCTGTTCGCCGTCGAGGTCGCGCTGTTCCGGCTCCTGGAGCACTGGGGGATCACCCCGGACTACGTCGTCGGCCACTCCGTCGGCGAGATCGCCGCAGCCCACGCCGCGGGCGCGCTCACGCTCGCCGACGCCTGCCGGCTCGTCGCCGCCCGGGCCCGGCTGATGGGCCGGCTGCCCGAGGGCGGCGCCATGAGCGCGGTGCAGGCCACCGAGGACGAGGTCCGTGCGCTGCTCACCGACCGGGTGTCACTGGCGGCCGTCAACGGGCCCGACGCGGTGGTCGTCTCCGGCGACGAGGACGAAGTGCTGCGCATCGCCGGGCACTTCGCCGACCTGGGCCGCCGCACCCGCCGCCTCCGCGTCAGCCACGCCTTCCACTCCCCGCACATGGAACCGATGCTGGCCGACTTCCGCGCGGAGCTCACCGGTCTCACCGTCACGGCGCCCGCCGTCCCGGTCGTCTCCGACGTGACCGGACGCCTCGCCGGTGCCGACGACGGCTTCGGCTCGCCCGAGTACTGGGTGCGGCAGGTGCGCGAGGCGGTCCGGTTCGCCGACGGCGTCCGCGCTCTGCGTGAGCGTCAGGTGTCGGTGCTCGTGGAGGTCGGACCGGGCGGCGTGCTGCTCGGCATGGCCGGCGCCGGTCAGGCCGCGTCCGCGCTCGCCGTGCCCATGCTGCGCCGGGACCACGCGGAGGCCGAGTCGGTGACCACGGCCGTGGCACGGTTGCGGCTCGCCGGGCTCGGCGTGGACTGGGACGCCTACTTCGCCGGCACGGGCGCGCGCCACGTCGAAGTGCCGACGTACCCCTTCCAGCACGAGCGGTTCTGGCCCGAGCACACCGCCCGCAGGGCCGCGCAGGGCGGGGACGGCGACTTCTGGACGGCCGTCGAGAAGGAGGACTTCGCCGAGCTCGGCGCCCGCCTCGACGTCGACGACGACGCACTGGCCAAGGTGCTGCCCGCGCTGCTCGACTGGCGGCGCGGCAGGGACACCGAGACCCGGATGGACGGCTGGCGGTACCGCGTGGCGTGGCAGCCGCTGTCCGGCCTCCCGGCCCGCCGCGCCACCGGCACCTGGCTCGCGGTGCTGCCCGCGTCCGGCGCCGACGACGCCTGGACCGACGCGGTCCTGGACGGGCTTGGTACGAGCGTCGTGCGGATGCGCGCCGAGAGCACGGAGCGGGCCGAACTCGCCGCCCGCATACGGACGTTCGGCAGCGGATTCGACGGCGTGCTGTCGCTGCTCGCACTCGACGACCGTACGGACGACCACGCGGCGCCGGCGGGCACCGTCGGCACGGCCGCCCTCGTCCAGGCGCTCGGCGACGCGGGGCTGACCGCGCCCCTGTGGTGCCTCACGCGCGGCGCGGTGGCGGTCGGGGCGGCGGACGCGGCCCCGGCTCCGCGGCAGGCCGCCGTCTGGGGCCTCGGCCGGGTCGCCGCGCTGGAGTACCCCGACCGCTGGGGCGGCCTCGTCGACCTCCCGTCCGCCGTCCCCGGCGCCCGCGAACTCGACGCCCTCGGCGCCGCCCTGGCCGGACACGACGGCGAGGACCAGGTCGCCGTCCGCGGCGGCACCGCCTTCGCGGGCCGTATCGTCCCGGCACCCGCCGATGGCCGTGACGCCGACCCGGCCGCCTGGCAGCCCTCCGGCACCACCCTGATCACCGGCGGCACGGGAGCCCTGGCCGCCCACGTGGCCCGGCACCTCGCCAAGGCCGGCGCCCCGCACCTCGTACTCGCCGGGCGGCGCGGCCCCGACGCGCCGGGAGCCGCCGCGCTGCGCGACGAGCTGACCGGCCTCGGCGCCCGCGTCACCCTCGCCGCATGCGACGTCGCCGACCGGGGGCAGCTGACCGAACTCCTCGCCGGGATACCGCAGGACCTGCCGCTGACAGCCGTCGTGCACACCGCGGGCGTCGTCGACGACGGCGTCCTGGACCGGCTCACCCCCGAGCGGTTCGGCAGGGTCTTCCGGGCCAAGGCGGCGTCCGCCCTGCTCCTCGACGAACTCACCCGCGACAGCGGCCTGGAGGTGTTCGCCCTGTTCTCCTCGGCGACCGCCCTCGTCGGCAATCCCGGCCAGGCCAACTACGCCGCCGCCAACGCCGTCCTCGACGCGCTCGCCGAACGACGCCGCGCCGAGGGCCTGCCCGCCACCTCCATCGCCTGGGGCGTCTGGGGAGGCGGCGGCATGGCCGGGGGCGCCGCCGCCGAGGAAGCCATGCGGCGGGTCGGCATCGAGCCCATGGACCCCGAGCTCGCCGCCGAGATGCTGTGCCGGCTCGTCGCGCAGCCCCACCCGACCGCCCTCGTCGCGGGCCTGGCGTCAGGTGCGTTCGCCGGACCCGCCGCCGGACGTCCCCGCGCCCTGCTGCGCGGCCTGCCCGGCCACGACCGGCCGCAAGACACCGCCGAGCGGTCGGTCGAACCGGCCGCGGCCCTGCGGGACAGGCTCGCCAAGCTGCCCCCGGCCCGCCGCACCGACACCGTCCTCGACCTGGTGCTGGCCCGGTCCGCGGCCGTCCTCGGCCACCGCGACCCCTCCGCCATCGGCGCCGAACGCCTCTTCCGCGACCTCGGCGTCGACTCCCTCGGCGCGGTCGAACTGCGCAACCAGCTCACCGCCGCCACCGGTCTGCCCCTGGCCGCCACCCTCGCCTTCGACCACCCCACGCCGCTGGCGCTCGCCCAGCACCTGACCGAACACCTCGCCCCCGAGGCACCCGACACACCCGTCTCGCCCGACGGGACCCCCGAGGACGCCAGGATCCGCTCGGCGCTCGCCCGGCTGCCCCTGGACCGGCTGCGCGAGAGCGGCCTGCTCGACGAACTCCTCGCGCTGGGCACCGACAACGGCGCCACCGCGCCCCCGGCGGACCCCGAACCCGACGCCGACATCGACGCCATGGCGCTCGACGACCTCGTTCGCGCCGCACTCACGGGGCATGGAGCCGGCCCCGACGACCCCACCGAACCCGATGACTCGTCCGGCCCGGCCGACGAGTCCGCCGAGTGACGGAGCCAGCCATGACCACGATGCCCAGCGAGCAGGTCGTCCAGGCCCTGCGGGCCGCCATGAAGGACGTCGACCGTCTGCGCAGGAAGAACCGGCAACTGGCCGCCGCCGCAGCGGAGCCGATCGCCGTCGTCGGCATCGGCTGCCGCTACCCGGGCGGCGTGCGCTCGGCCGAGGACCTGTGGCGGCTCGTCGCCGACGGCACCGACGCGATGTCCGCGCTGCCCGCCGACCGCGGCTGGGACCTCGGCGCGCTCGGCTCCGCCGGAGTCGACGAGCACGGACACGAACTCAGCACCCGCGGCGGCTTCCTCGACGGCGTCACCGACTTCGACGCCGCCTTCTTCGGCATCTCCCCGCGCGAGGCACAGCGCATGGACCCCCAGCAGCGCCTGCTGCTGGAGATCTCCTGGGAGGCGATCGAACGCGCCGGCCTCGACGCCACCGCCCTGCGCGCCAGCCGCACCGGCGTCTTCATGGGCACCAACGGCCAGGACTACGCCCACCTCGTGCTGCGCTCCCTGGCCGACGCCGACGGCGAGGTCGGCAGCGGCATCGGCGCCGGCGCCCTGTCCGGGCGGCTCTCCTACATCCTGGGCCTGGAAGGGCCCGCGCTGACCGTCGACACGGCGTGCTCCTCGTCCCTGGTCGCCCTGCACCTGGCCTGCCAGTCGCTGCGGGGCGGCGAGAGCACCCTGGCGCTGGCCGGCGGTGTCAACGTGATGGCGACCCCGGGACCGCTCGTCGAGTTCAGCCGGCAGGGCGGGCTCGCCCGGGACGGCCGCTGCAAGGCCTTCGGCGACGGCGCCGACGGCACCGGGTGGGCCGAGGGCGCCGGGGTGCTGCTGCTGGAGCGGCTCTCCGACGCCGAACGGCACGGCCACGAGGTGCTGGCCGTCGTCCGCGGCTCCGCCGTCAACCAGGACGGCGCCTCCAACGGCTTCACCGCCCCCAACGGCCCGTCCCAGCAGCGCGTCATCCGCGCCGCCCTCGCCGCCGCCCGCCTCATCCCGGCCGACGTCGACGTCGTCGAGGCCCACGGCACCGGCACCCCGCTCGGCGACCCCATCGAGGCGCAGAGCCTCCTCGCCACCTACGGCCAGGACCGCGAACGGCCCCTGCTGTTGGGGTCGGTGAAGTCCAACTTCGGCCACGCGCAGGCCGCCTCCGGTGTCGCCGGCGTCATCAAGACCGTCATGGCGATCCGGCACGGCATCGCTCCCCGCACCCTGCACGCCGACACCCCCACCCGCCTCGTCGACTGGACGTCCGGTGCGGTCGAGGTCCTCGGCACCGAGCGGCCCTGGCCCGACAGCGGCCACCCGCGCCGCGCGGGCGTCTCCTCCTTCGGCGTGACCGGCACCAACACCCACGTCCTCGCTCGCCTCGACGGCGACCATGGCGCCGCCCGCCGGGAGGGCCGCCATCAGCCGGCCACGCGCCACCACCAGCGCGCAGGCATCTTCAAGGGACAGCAAGCCCGCGGCATGGACGGCGGCGATCTCGCCGACCGAGTGCCCGGCGACGAAATCGGCGCGCACGCCCCAGGACTC
>NZ_RDBN01000024.1:0-1517 GCF_008042075.1 Streptomyces sp. UW30
GGCCGGAGCGTGGTGGTCGGGCTCGTGGTGGTGGTCATCGCGTGGTCTCCTTCGCGCGGGCGGCCGCGACCGCCTCGTCGACCAGGTGCAGGAAGGCGGCCTCGACGGTCTCGGACCCCGTGCGGGTGCGCAGGGCCTCCGGGGTGCCGTCGGCGAGGATCTCGCCCTCGCGCATGAGGAGCAGGCGGTGGCAGCGCTCGGCCTCGTCCATGACGTGGGAGGAGATGAGGAGGGTGGCGAGGGCTTGCGCGACTCGGTCCGCCGTGGCCTCGGTGAACAGGTCCTCGCTGTACTCCAGCAGGATCTCCAGGCCGCCCGGACCGCCGTCCGCCGCCGCGCGCTCGGTCACCTCGAAGGAGAGGTCGAACTTCGCCGTGGTGGACGGGACGGGCTCCACGGAGGCCGTGACACCCTCCAGCCCCGGCAGCGGATCGGCCGCGTTCTGGAACGCCAGCACGACCTGCACGAGGGGCTGCCTGGCCAGCGAACGTGCCGGCTTCAGCTCGTCGACGAGGTGCTCGAACGGCAGCTCGGCATGGGCGTAGGCGGTCAGGTCCGTCTCCCGCACCCGGGCCAGCAGCTCGGTGAAGGTGGGGTCGCCGGCGGTGTCGGTGCGCAGCACCAGCGTGTTGACGAAGCAGCCGACCAGATCGCGCACCGCGTCGTCGGTGCGGCCCGCGACCGGGCTGCCCAGCGGGATGTCGCTGCCCGCGCCGAGCCGCGTCAGCAGCGCCGCGAGACCTGCCTGCACCGTCATGAACAGGCTCGCGCCCGAGCGTTGCGCCAGCTCGGCCAGGCGAGCGTGGGTCCCGGCGGGCACGGCACGCGCCACGCTTCCGCCGCGCCCGCCGGCCCGGGCCGGGCGCGGGAAGTCGGCGGGCAGTTCCAGCTCCTCCGGCAGCCCCGCCAACGCCTCGCGCCAGTGGGCGAGTTCGGTCGCGATCAGACTGTCCGGGTCACCCTTGGCGCCCAGCAGCTCCCGCTGCCAGCGCGCGTAGTCGGCGTACTGCACCGGCAGCGGCTTCCAGTCCGGCGCACCGCCCGCCAGCCGCGCCCGGTAGGCGGCCGCGACGTCCCGTGCCAGCGGCTCCAGCGACCAGCCGTCGGCGGCGATGTGGTGCACGGTCAGCGCGAGAACGTGGGTGTCGGCGCCGAGCGCGAACAGGCGGGCGCGCAGCGGTACTTCGACGGACAGGTCGAAGGGGTGCGCGGCCTGCGCGGCGAGCGCGCCGGTGAGAGCGTCCTCGCCGGGCAGCCGTACGACCTCCATACGGGCGCCCGCCTCCGCAGCCTCCTCGGGGGACAGCACCAGCTGCGACGGCAGCCCGTCGGCCTCCGCGAACACGGTCCGCAGGCTCGCGTGCCGGGCCACCACATCGGCGAGCGCCGCCGTGAGGGCGGGGGCGTCGAGGGGGCCGGTCAGGCGGACGGCCAGGGGGATGTTGTAGGTCCCGGGGACCGTGCCCATACGGCTGAGGAACCACAGGCGTTCCTGGGCGTAGGAGAGGGGGGCGGAG
>NZ_RDBN01000024.1:1617-36620 GCF_008042075.1 Streptomyces sp. UW30
GCTCGGGCAGGGGACGCAGCCGGAAGGTGGGCGAGGAGTCCTGCGCCGGGCCCGGCAGCGGTGCGGGTGTCGAACAGGGTGCGGACCGGGACGTCCGTGCCGAGGTCCGCGCGCAGGCGGTTGGCGACGCGGATCGCGGACAGGGAGTGGCCGCCGAGTGCGAAGAAGTCGTCGTCGGCGCCGATCCGTTCGAGGCCGAGCACCTCCGCGAAGACCGTGCAGAGCAGTTCCTCGTACGGGGTCGCGGGCGGGCGGCCCGTGCCCGTGCGGGCGTCCGGCGGGGCGGGCAGCGCCTTGCGGTCGACCTTGCCGTTCGGGGTCAGGGGGAGGGTGTCCAAGGGGACGTACACGGCAGGGACCATGTGCTTGGGCAGCACCGCGGACGCGCGCTCCCGCAGCCGGTCGCGGTCGGTCCCTGCCGGTACGACATAGGCGACCAGGCGGGGTTCCCCGCCGTGGTCGGTGCGGGCCGTGACGACGGCCCGCTCGACGCCGGGCTGTGCGCCCAGCACGGATTCGATCTCACCGAGCTCGATGCGGTGGCCTCGGATCTTGATCTGGTGGTCGCTGCGGCCCGCGTACTCCAGGGCGGTGTCGCCTGCCGCATCTGTCGTCCAGCGGACGATGTCGCCCGTGCGGTACATGCGGGTGCCGGGTGGGCCGTACGGGTCGGCCACGAAGCGGTCGGCCGTGAGGGCCGGGCGGCCCAGGTAGCCGCGGGCGAGGCCGGAGCCGGTGATGTAGAGCTCGCCGTAGGAGCCGTCGGGGGTGGGGTGGAGGGTGGAGTCCAGGACGTATACGGCGGTGTTGGCGATGGGGTGGCCTATGGGGGGTGGGCCGCCTTGGAGGGGTGGGGCGAGACGGGCGGCTGTGGACCAGATCGTCGTCTCTGTGGGGCCGTAGACGTTCGTGACCGAGGCGCAGTGCGTGGCGAGGGTGTGGGCCAGGGGGTCGGGGAGTGCCTCGCCRCCGACCAGGGCGTGCAGGTTCTTCAGCGCCGGGGCGTGGTCGGTGGCGAGGGTCTGCCACAGGCTGGGGGTGGCCTGCATCAGTGTGGCGTCGGTGGTGGTGATGGCTGCCGCGAGGGCGGCGGGGTCGCGGACCGTTTCGCGGTCGGCGAGGAGGAGTTCGGCGCCGGTTGCCAACGGCACGAAGAGTTCCAGGTTGGCTATGTCGAAACCGAAGGTGGTGACGGCGAGGAAGCGGTCCGTGTTGGTCACGTGGAAGCGGGTGGCCATGTCGTGGATCAGGTTCAGGAGGGCTTCGTGGGGGACGACCACGCCCTTGGGGTGGCCGGTGGAGCCTGAGGTGTAGATGACGTATGCGGGGGCGAGTTCCGGTGCGGGTTCCGGTGCGGGTTCCGGTGCGGGTGTGTGGGTGGGCGCGCGGCCTTCGGCCGCGTCTGGGTTCCCACCCGCACCGCCCGTGCTGCTTTCGTCGTCGGGTGCGGGTGGCCCCTGTGGGGGCTGAGCGCCGTCGGCGGCCGCGGATGTGGGGCTCTCTGTGTCCAACGTCCAGACGGGGCCCGTGAGCGTGCCCTCCGTCCTCAGGAGCGGCTCCACCCTGCTGTGCGTCAGCGTCACCACCGGGGCCGCGTCGTTCAGCATGTAGCGCAGGCGGTCCGGGGGGTAGTCGGGGTCCAGGGGGAGGTACGCCGCGCCCGTCTTCAGGACGGCCAGTGCTGSCACCGCCAGGTCGACCGAGCGGTCCAGGGCCAGGGCCACCACGCGTTCGGGGGCCGCGCCCGCCGCGCGTAGGGCCGAGGCCAAGTGGTCTGCTCGGGTGTGCAGTTCGGCGTAGGTCAGACGCTCCTCGCCGCAGCGCACGGCCGGCGCGTCCGGGGTGCGCTCGGCCCACTGCTCCAGGACCGGTGCCAGCAGGCCGCCCGGCAGAGCGGTGGCGGTGCTGTTGCGGGTGGCGAGGAGGCGGGTGCGCTCGGCTTCGTCGAGGAGTACGTCCAGGCGGCCGGAAGGGGCGTCGGGGCTGGTCACGGCCGCTTCGAGGAGGCGGGCGAAACGGTGGCCCAGGGCGTGGGCCACCGCGTGCGGGACGCGGGACGGCAGGTGGTTGACCGCGAGGCCGAAGGGCGTGCCGGGGAAGACCGTGAGAGTCAGGGGGTAGTGGGTCGCGGAACGGATGTCCACCGACGTCACCCGGGGGCCCGCCGTCGGCGGTGTCAGGGGCACGTCGCCCATCGGGTAGTTCTGGAACATCAGGGCCGTGTCGAAGAGCTCCCCGCGCACCGGCGTCAGCTGCTGCACCTCCGCGAGGGTCAGGTGCTCGTGTGGCAGCAGCTCGGCCTGGCCGGCCTGCACCGCGGCGAACAGCTCGGCCGGAGTGCGCCGCGGGTCCACGTCGACCCGCACGGGCAGCGTGTTGGCGAACAGGCCCACCATCTCCTCGACGCCGGGCAGTTCGGCCGGGCGGCCCGAGGAGACCGCACCGAACAGCACCGTGTCCTGGCCGGTCAGCCGCGACAGGAGAAGGGCCCAGCAGCCCTGGACGACCGAGTTGACGGTCAGGCCGCGGGCGCGGGCCAGGCGGGTGAGGCCGGCGGTGACGTCCGGGGCGAGCTCGACGGGGACCTGGGCCGGCAGCGCGTCCACGTCGCCCACGGCCCCGCCGCCCGCGTCCCCCACCAGCCGCGTCGGCTCCGACACCCCGGCGAGCGCCCGCGCCCAGGCCTCCCGCGCCGCCTCCTTGTCCTGCGCGCCGAGCCAGGAGAGGTGCGTGCGGTAGTGCGTGACCGTGGGCCGTGCGGCCGCGGTTCCCTTGCCGAACTCGGCCGCGGTTCCCTTGCCGAACTCGGCCGCGGTTCCCGTGCCGAACTCGGCCGCGCTCTCGGCCAGTTCCCGCGTCAGCATCGCCATCGACCAGCCGTCGACCAGGATGTGGTGCACCGTCCACAGCAGCCGGCTGCGGCCCTGTGCGCCCCTGATCAGGGTGAAGCGGTGCAGGGGCGGGCGGCTGAGGTCGAAGCGGTGGAGGCGGTCCTCGCGCGCCAGACGGTCCAGGGTCCCTGCGTCCGCGTCCGGCAACTCCCGCTCCTGCCACGGCAGTTCCACCGACTTCGGGACGACCTGGACCGCCTCGCCGGTGCGGCGGGTGCGGAAGCAGGCCTTGAGGTTCGGGTGACGTTCCAGGAGCATGGCCGCCGCCTCGCGCAGCGCCCCGGCATCGGCGTCGGTCAGGTCCTCGAAGTCGACCACCAGCTGAAGGGTGTAGAGGTCCGTTCCCTCACGATCGTATTCCGCGAGGAACAGCAGCCCCTGTTGCAGGGGCGTGAGCGGAAGGACTTCACTGATGGCGGATGGCCGATTCAAGCCGTGCTCCTCACGGAAGAGCTGGGTGGGCGGAAGTCGGGAACATTTCCGACCGCTCGACGATTTCCGATCGCGCTGACGCTGAACTGACCGGTAACTGACGCCCCGCTGACGCATTCACCGGGCGCCCGCCATGCATTCACCGGCCGTCCGCCACGGCACCCGCCACCTCCGAAGCACGTTGCCGAGCCCGTAGGACGCCCCCACTGGCGCTGTCAGCAGCCCGTCAGCACCTCGTCAGCGTCCGGCGACAGGCTTGGCGGCGAGGCTCATTCGTCGCCGAAGGCCAGGAGTGCCAGTGCCGGTTATATCCGCGTCGCATGAATTCGATGTCAGCGACCTCTTCGTGAATCTGCAACCGTTCTTCGGGCGCCGTCTCTTTCTCAAGGTCGAGGGATTCAACTTCGCCGGCTCCATCAAGCTGAAGGCGGCCCGGGAGATGGTCGCGCAGGCCGAGGCCGCGGGCGCGCTCCGCCCCGGCTCGACCCTGGTGGAGTCCTCGTCCGGCAACATGGGCGTCGCCCTGGCCCTGCTCGCCGCGAGCCGCGGATTCAGGTTCCTGTGCGTCACCGACTCCCGCTGCAACGCCGTGACCCGGCGCACCATGGAGTCGCTCGGCGCCGAGGTGCACGTCATCACCGAGCCGCACGAGACCGAGGGCTTCCTCGGCGCCCGGATCCGCCACGTCAAGGCGCTGCTGGCCGCCGACGACAAGAAGGTCTGGCTCAACCAGTACCTCAGCCCCGGCAACTGGATGGCCCACTACCGCACCACCGCGCCCGCCATCGCCCGCCAGTTCCCCGACCTGAACGTGCTGTTCGTCGGGGCGGGCACCACGGGCACCCTGATGGGCTGCGCCCGCTACTTCCGCGAGCGGCGGCCCTCGGTGCGGGTGGTCGCCGTCGACAGCGTCGGCTCGGTCACCTTCGGCCGACCCGCGGCCACCCGGCACATCCCCGGCCTCGGCACCAGCGTGCGGCCGGCGTTGCTCGACGAGTCCCTGGTCGACGCCGTCGTCCATGTCCCGGAGGCGGCCACGGTGCGCACCTGCCGGGAACTGATGCGGCACGGATTCTCCTTCGGCGGCTCCACCGGAACCGCCGTCACCGGAGCGCTGAGCTGGCTCTCCGAGCAATACGGCGACGCCGCCTCCGGTATTCGCGAGCAGGTGACCGCGGTGACCATTTCCCCGGATCTGGGCGAGCGCTATATGGAGACCGTTTACCACGACGAATGGGTCACCCATTCCCTCGGCCCCGAATCCCTCACGGCGAACGCCGAAGGGGCCTGGGCGGGGACGGAATCAACGGCCGGCCTCGAGACGGTTTCCGGCTGAACGGCACAAGCGGACGATTTGGTTGAGGCGCTGAGAATGACGGAGAGCAAAGCGATGACGACAAACCGAGGCGCCGTCCTCCCGCTCACCGCGGCGCAGGCCGAGATCTGGTTCGACGAACAGTTCGCCACCGGTCCGCTCGGCTACAACATGGCCGACTACATCGACCTGCGCGGACCGCTCGACCCGGACCTGCTCGGCCGGGCACTGGGCCGCCTGGGCCATGAGGCCGAGGGACTGCGTGTGCAGTTCGTGGACGAGGACGGCACCCCCGGCCAGATCATCCGGCCGCTCGCGCAACTCCCGCTGAGGCGGCTCGACTTCGGCGACGAGCCCGAGCCGCTCGCCGCCGCCGAGGCATGGATGCGCGCCGACCACGCCGACCCCCTGAAGGTCACCGACTTCCCGCTGTTCCGCGGCGCCCTGATCCACCTCGGCCCCGAGCACCACCTGCTCTACCTGTGCATGCACCACATCCTGGCCGACGGATTCAGCCGCGCCCTGCTCTACCCGAAGCTCGCCGCGCTCTACACCCGGCTTGCGGCCGGCGAGGACGAGCACGCCCTCGACGCCGACGCCATGCCGCCCTTCCACCGCCTGCTGGACGCCGAGCGCGACTACCTCGACTCGGGGCACGTCGAGCGCGACCGCGCACACTGGACCGCACGCCTCACCGCCGGCGCCCACGGCCCCGCACCCGAACTCGTCTCGCTGTCGGCCCGGCAGCCCGCCCCCGGCCGCAGCGCCCTGCGCCACACCGCCCGCCTCTCCGTCGAGGCCACCGACGCCCTGCGCGCCCTCGCCCGGGACGGCAAGGTCACCATGCCCGTCGTCATGGTCGCCGCGGCCGCCGCCTACACCCAGCGCGCCACCGGCGTCGACCGCCCGCTGCTCACCCTGCCGGTGACCGGCCGGGTCGGCGCCGCCAGCCGCGAGATCCCCGGCATGCTCGCCAACTACCTGCCGCTCGCGGTGCCGGTACGCCCCGACACCACCCGCACCCAGCTGCTGCGCCGGGCCTGGATCGAGGTGTCGGGCGCCCTGAAGCACCAGCGCTACCGCGGTGACCGCATCCGCCGCGACATCGGCCTGCGCACCGACGACCGGCGCCCCTTCGGACCGTTCATCAACGTCCTCAACCAGGACCCGGCGCTCGCCTTCGCCGACGCCTGCGACGGCACGATCGTCAACCTGTCCACGGGCATCGTCAACGACCTCATCATCACCGTCCTCAACACCGCCGACGGCACGATGGAGATCCACCTCGACGGCAACCCGGAGCTGTACACGTCGGCCGAACTCGCCACCCACCTGGCCCGCTTCGAGGCCTTCCTCACCTCCCTCGCCGCCCTGCCCGCCGACCACCCCGTCGGCCGTATCGGCCTGGGCGCCCCCGGCGAGCCCCGCGGCCTGCTCGGTTCCTGGGACCGCGACGCCGAACGAGCCACGTACGAGGGGCTCGTGGAGTGCGTACGCGCCGTCGCGGCGACCTCGCCCGACGCCGTCGCCGTGTCCGACGGCACGGAGAGTCTCACCTACCGCGAGCTGCTGACCCGCGCCGCCGGTGTGGCCGCCCGCCTGCGCGCCTCGGGCATGGAACCCGGCGCGGTGGTCGCCATGCTCGCCGACCCCGGGGTGCCGTTCGTGGCGGGTGTGCTGGGGGTGCTGGGCGCGGGCGGCGCGTATCTGCCGTTGGACCCGGCCGCCCCCGCCGCCCGCAACGCGGGCCTCCTCCAGGACAGCGGCGCCCGCCACCTCCTGACCGGCGCCGGCCACGACACCCCGGCCCCGGACGTCACCGCCCTCCAGCTCACCGACCCCTCCGACGCCACCTGCACGACCGAACTCCCCGCCATCGGGGACGGGTTGGACCTGGCGTATGTGATGTTCACGTCGGGGTCGACGGGTCGCCCGAAGGGGGCGATGGTGCAGCGCTCCGGGATGGTGAACCACCTGTGGGCGAAGGTGGGGGACCTGGACTTGGTCGCGGGTGAGGCGGTGGTGCAGAACGCGCCGCTGACGTTCGACGTGTCGGTGTGGCAGATGCTGGCGCCGCTGCTGGTGGGCGGTCGGGTGCGGGTGTCGGGTACGGAGATGGCGGCGGATCCGGCGGGGCTGTTCGCGATGGTGCGCGAGGAGCGGGTGGCCGTACTGGAGGTCGTTCCCTCCTTGCTGCGGGCCGCCCTGGACGCCTGGGACCTGGACGGGCGTGCTTCTGAGCTGCCGGATCTGCGCTGGCTGATGGTGACCGGCGAGGCGCTGCCCGCCGACCTGTGCGAGCGGTGGCACGCCCGCTACCCGCGCATCCCGCTGATGAATGCCTACGGTCCGACGGAGTGCTCGGACGACGTGACGCACGCGGTCATCCGCGCCGAGGACGACCTCGGTGGCCGGGTGCCGATCGGCGGCGCGGTCCGCAACACGCGGCTCTACGTCCTCAGCGACGAACTCCAGCCGGTGCCGGTGGGCGTCCCCGGTGAGCTCTACGTCGGTGGCGCCGGCGTCGGACGCGGCTATCTGCACGACCCGTCCCGCACCGCTGGCACGTTCATGGCCGACCCCTTCGGGCCCTCGGGTTCCCGTATGTACCGGACCGGTGACCGGGTGATCCAACGCCCGGACGGACAGCTGGAGTTCATCGAGCGACGTGACCACCAGGTCAAGATCCGGGGCCGCCGGGTCGAGACCGGCGAGATCGAGGCCGTCATCCGCTCCCTGGAGAGCGTGGTCGACGCCGCCGTCGCCGTACTGCCCGACGCGTCCGGCAATCCGCGTCTGGTCGGCTATCTGACCGGGCCGGGCGTGGACGCCGGGCAGGTGCGCGACGAGCTGGCCCAGTTGCTGCCCGCGTACATGATCCCGTCCTCCTGGCTGGTCCTGGACGCCATGCCGCTCACGCCGAACGGCAAGCTCGACCGCAAGGCCCTGCCGCAGCCCGCGCTGGGTGGGCAGGAGTCGGTGCGCGGGCCGCGTACCGAGCGCGAGCGAGTGCTGTGCGGGATCTACGCGGAGGTGCTCGGCACCCGGGACGTCGGCATCGACGAGGACTTCTTCGCCCTCGGCGGCGACAGCATCCGCTCCATCCAGGTCGTCAGCCGCGCCCGGAGCGCCGGCCTCGCCCTGACCACGCGGGACGTCTTCGAGCACAAGACCGTCGCCGCCCTTGCCCGCGCCGCGGGCAGCCTCGACGCCGACGCGACGCGCGAGCCGGAGGACGACGCGGGCGGCGTGGGGCCGTACGAACTCACACCGATCATGGGGCAGTTGCACGAGGACACCAGTTCCCTGACCGGGCCCGTCGTCAAGTACAGCCAGCATGTCGTCGTGCATGTGCCGGCCGGGCTCGACGCCGAGCTGCTCGACGCCGCCCTGCACGCACTGGTCGACCACCACGACGCCCTGCGCACCCGTGCCACCGAACCGGCACCCGGGCTGTGGCACACGGAGGTGCTGGAGCGCGGCGCGCTGGCCGGCGTACGGCTGGTGGCGAGCGCGGACGCGGGCGGTGCGCGGGGCAAGGACCTGCTCGCGTTCGCCGAGCGGCAGGCCGCGGCGGCGCGTGCGCGGCTGGACCCGGGCGCGGCGGTGATGCTCCAGGCAGTGCTGATCGCTCCCGCCGCAGCCGACTGCACCCCTGGGCCGACGGGCACTGGGCCGACCTTCAGGGGCGCGGGGAACTGCGCGACCAGCCCCCACGGACCGGCAGCCGCCGACGGACCCGAACTCTCCTCACCCGCCGGCGACACCGCCGTCCTCGTGCTGTGCGGCCACCACCTCGTCGTGGACGGCGTGTCCTGGCGGATCCTGCTGCCCGACCTGGCCGCCGCCTGCGCGGCGCTCGCCGAGGGCCGTGCCCCCGCACCCGACCCCGTCGGCACCTCGTACCGCGCCTGGTCGCGGCTGCTCGCCGAGCAGGCCCGCACCGAGGTGCGCGGCGCCGAACTCGCCCTGTGGCAGCGAATCCTGGACGGCCCCGACCCGCTGGTCGGCACCCGGCGCCTCGACCTCGCCAAGGACGTGTACGGCACCCGGCGCACGCTGCGCCTCGAACTCGGCCCTGAGGTCACCGGACCGCTGCTCACCGACGTCCCCGCAGCCTTCCACGCGGAGGTCAACGACGTCCTGCTGACCGGGCTCGCCCTGGCCGTCGCCGACTGGCGCCGAAGGCACGGGCACACCCACTTCGCGCAGACCCTGATCGAGCTGGAGGGCCACGGCCGCGAGCAGCTCGCCGAGGGCCTGGACCTGTCCCGCACCGTCGGCTGGTTCACCAGCGCCTTCCCGCTGCGCCTCGACCCCGGCGCCCTGGACTGGGACGAGGTGTGGGCGGGCGGCCCCGCCCTGGCCGCCGCCCTGAAGCGGGTCAAGGAACAACTGCGCGCCCTGCCCGACCGGGGCGTCGGCCACGGCCTGCTGCGCTACCTCAACCCGCACGCCGCCCGCGTCCTCGCCCCGTACGAGCGCCCGCAGCTCGGCTTCAACTACATGGGCCGCTTCGACGCCCGCGAGGACCGGCTGTGGGAACCCGCGGGCGGCGACGGCGTCGTCGGCACCGGCGCCCACCCCGCCATGCCGCTGCCGCATCTCCTCGACGTCACCCCGGCCACCGAGGACCGCCACGACGGCCCGCACCTGATCGCCAACTGGGCGTGGGCCGGGCAGGCGGTCGCCGAGGACGACGCCCGGGACATCGCCGAGACCTGGTTCCGTGCCCTGGAGCTGCTGGTCCGGCACACCGCGACGCCCGGCGCGGGCGGCCGTACACCGTCCGACCTGCCGCTGGTGGACCTCACGCAGGACGAGATCGAGACGTACGAGGCGGAACTCGCGGGCGCCGGCACGACCCTGACCGACGTCCTGCCGCTCACCCCGCTCCAGCAGGGCCTGCTCTTCCACGCCGACTACGACCAGGACGCGACGGACGTCTACACCCTCCAGATCGTCGCCGAACTGGAGGGCGACATCGACCCGGCCGTCCTGCGCGCCGCCGGCCAGGCGCTCCTCGACCGGCACCCGAACCTGCGCGCCGCCTTCCGCGCCCGCGCCACCGGCGACCCCGTGCAGCTCGTCCCCGACCACGCCGAACTGCCGTGGCAGGAGACCGACCTGCGCGATCTGCCGGAGCCGCAGCGCACCGCCGAGCTCGACCGGATCACCGAGGCCGAGCGCACCCGCCGCTTCGACCTGACCGCCCCGCCGCTGCTGCGGTTCGCGCTGGTCACCCACGGCGAGGGACGGCACCGCTTCATCTGGACCAGCCACCACATCCTCGTCGACGGCTGGTCGATGCCGCTGCTCGTGCGGGAGCTGTTCGCCCTGTGCCGCACGGACGCGGACGCCACGCTGCTGCCCGACCCGGCCCCCTACCGCGCCTACCTCGCCTGGCTCGCCGACCAGGACCGCGAGGCGGCCCGGGCGGCCTGGCGTACGGCACTGGACGGCGTCGACGAGCCGACCCTGCTCGTCCCGGCCGACCCCGACCGGGCGCCGGTGC
This sequence comes from Streptomyces sp. UW30, assembly GCF_008042075.1. GTDB lineage: Bacteria > Actinomycetota > Actinomycetes > Streptomycetales > Streptomycetaceae > Streptomyces. The sequence goes on from NZ_RDBN01000024.1 coordinate 11,771, forward strand.
TGCCCGAGGCCGTGCGCGCCGAGGTCCCGCGCGAGCTGACCGCCGCCCTGTCCGGCTGGGCCCGCGCCCGGGGCCTCACCCTCAACACCGTCGTCCAGGGCTGCTGGGCGCTGCTCCTTGGCCGGCTCACCGGACGCCAGGACGTCGTCTTCGGCGCCGTCACCTCCGGCCGCCCGGCCGAGGTGCCCGAAGTCGAGTCGATGATCGGCATGTTCCTCACCACCGTGCCGGTCCGCGTCCGCCTGCATCCCGCCGCCACGCTCACCGAGCTCCTGCACACCGTCCAGGACCGGCAGACCGCGCTCATGCCGCACGAGCACCTGGGCCTCGCCGAGATCCACAAGGCGGCCGGTCTTGCGGGCGAGGTCTTCGACACGGTGGTCCTCTTCGAGAACTTCCCGCTGGACGCGGCCGGCCCCGACCAGGGCGCCGACGGCACCCGCGTGCTGCGCACCGAGGCCAGGGACGCACGCCACCACCCGCTGAGCATGGCGGTCTTCCCCGGCGACGCCCTGACCCTGCGGCTCGACTACGCACCGGACCAGTTCACCCGTGCCGACGTCGAACGCATCGCCCTGATGTTCCGCCACCTGCTGCACACCGTCGCCGACACCCCGGCCCTCCCGCTCGCCCGGATCGACGTGACGGCCCCGGCGACCCTCGCCGGATCCGGCACCCCCGGCGAACTCGGCGGCCTGCTCGGCACCTGGGACCCCTCGATCCCCGAGGAGAGCCTGGGCGTCGTGGAGCGGGTACGCGCGGTGGCCGACCGCATCCCCGACGAGCCCGCGGTGACGGACGGCACGACCTCCCTCACCTACCGGGAACTGGTCGAGACGTCCGGCGGCCTGTCCGTACGCCTCACCGCGGCCGGGGTGACGACCGGCTCCGTGATCGCGATGCTCGCGGACCCCGGGGTGCCGTTCGTGGCGGGCGTGCTGGGCGTCCTGGGTGCCGGTGGCGCCTACCTGCCGCTGGACCCGGCCGCCCCTGCCGCCCGCAACGCCGGCCTGCTGCGGGACAGCGGCGCCGGGTACCTGCTGGTGGGCGGCGCGTACGAGGCACAGGCCCGCGAGATCGCCGGTGACGTCACCGTCCTCGTCCTGGAGGACACCCTCACCGACCGCGCCGTGCCGCCCACCGTCGGCGGTGGCCTCGACCTGGCGTATGTGATGTTCACGTCGGGGTCGACGGGTCGCCCGAAGGGGGCGATGGTGCAGCGATCGGGGATGGTCAATCACCTGTGGGCGAAGGTGGGGGACCTGGACTTGGTCGCGGGTGAGGCGGTGGTGCAGAACGCGCCGCTGACCTTCGACGTGTCGGTGTGGCAGATGCTGGCGCCGCTGCTGGTGGGCGGTCGGGTGCGGGTGTCGGGTACGGAGATGGCGGCGGATCCGGCGGGGCTGTTTGCCATGGTGCGCGAGGAGCGGGTGGCCGTACTGGAGGTCGTTCCTTCCCTGCTGCGGGCCGCCCTGGACGCGTGGGATCTCGACGGCCGGGCGCCTGAACTACACGCTCTTCGCTGGCTGATGGTGACCGGCGAGGCGCTGCCCGCCGATCTCTGTGAGCGGTGGCATGCCCGCTATCCCCGGGTGCCGCTGATGAACGCCTACGGTCCGACCGAGTGCTCGGACGACGTGACGCACGCGGTGATCCGGGCCGGGGACACGCTCGCCGGCCGAGTACCCATCGGCGGCGCGGTCCGCAACACGCGGCTCTACGTCCTCAGCGACGAACTCCAGCCGGTGCCGATGGGCGTACCCGGTGAGCTCTACGTCGGTGGCGCCGGCGTCGGACGCGGCTATCTGGACGATCCCGCGCGTACGGCAGGCACCTTCATGGCGGATCCGTTCGCGGGGCCCGGTACGCGGATGTACCGGACCGGTGACCGCGTGGTCCAACGCCCGGACGGGCAGCTGGAGTTCATCGAGCGCCGGGACCACCAGGTCAAGATCCGGGGCCGGCGCGTCGAGCTCGGCGAGATCGAGGCCGCCGTCCGCGGGCTCGACCAGGTCACCGACGCCGCTGTGGCCGTCGTACCTGACGCCTCCGGCAACCCGCGTCTGGTCGGCTATCTGACCGGGCCGGGGGTGGACGCCGGGCAGGTGCGCGACGAGGTGGCCCAGTTGCTGCCCGCCTACATGATCCCGTCCTCCTGGCTGGTCCTGGGCGCCATGCCGCTCACCCCGAACGGCAAGCTCGACCGCAAGGCCCTGCCCCTGCCGGAGCGGACGGACGAGACGCAGCAGGCGCGCGCCCCGCGTGACGAGCGCGAGGAGATCCTCTGCGGGATCCTCGCCGAGGTGCTCGGCATGCCGGCCGTCGGCATCGACGAGGACTTCTTCGCCCTCGGCGGCGACAGCATCCGCTCCATCCAGGTCGTCAGCCGCGCCCGCACTGCCGGCCTCGCGCTGACCACGCGGGACGTGTTCACGCACCGCAGCGCCGCCGCGCTCGCCCGGGCCGCGGGCGCGGTCGGGGCGGAGCCCGCCCCGGAGCCCGAGGGCGACCTGATCGAGCTGACCGACGAGGAACTCGCCGATCTGGAATTCGAGTTGAGTGAGGATCTGTCGTGACCGAGCCCACAACCGGGTCGAAGAGCAGGGCCAGATCGAGGATCAGCGAAGTACTCCCGCTCTCCCCGCTCCAGCAGGGCCTGCTCTTCCTGTCCTCGTACGACCGCACCGCCCCCGACCACTACACCCTCCAGTTCGTCGCGGACATCGACGGCGACGTGGCGGAACTGGAGCAACGGCTGCGCTCCGCCTCCGCCGCGCTGCTGCGCCGCCACCCCAACCTGCGGGCCTGCTTCCGCAACCGGAAGAACGGCGAGCCCGTCCAGGTCGTCCCGCACGAGGACGAGGTGCAGCCGCGGTGGACGGTGCACGACCTCACCGTGCTGCCCGAGGCGCAGCGGGAGCCCGAGGCCCTCCGGCTGGCCCGGGAGGACCGGCTGCGACGGATCGACCCGGCCCGCCCGCCGCTGATGCGGTTCGCGCTGCTGCGGCTGGGCGAGCGCCGCTGCCGGCTGGTGTGGTCCGTGCACCACATCCTGGTCGACGGCTGGTCGCTGCCGCTGGCCGTGCGCGAGCTGACCCTCCTCGCGGACGAGCGGGGCGCGGCCGGGCTGCCCGAGCCCGCCGCCTACCGCTCCTTCCTGACCTGGCTCAGCACCCGTGACCGTGCCGCGGACCGCGCGGCCTGGGCGGGACTGCTGGACGGCCTCGACGGGCCCGTGCGGGTCGCGCCGGAAGCGACCGCCACGGACGCCGAACTCCTGGAATCCGCAAGGGACTTCCTGCCCGAGCGGGAGACGGCCGCCCTCACGGCCTGGGCGCGCCGGCGGGGACTGACGCTCAACTCCGTGGTGCAGGGCTGCTGGGCGGTGCTGCTGGGCCGGCTCACCGGCCGCGAGGACGTCGTCCTCGGCGCCGTCACCTCCGGGCGGCCCGCCGAAGTGCCGGGCGTCGAGTCGATGATCGGGCTGTTCGCCAACACCCTGCCGGTGCGCGCCGACGTGCGCCCCGGGCGGCGGGCCGGCGACCTGATCGAGGAACTGGCCCGGCAGCAGCTGGCGATGATGCCGCACGAGCACCTGCCGCTCGCCGAGGTCCAGTCCGCCAGCGGCATCCAGGGCGAACTCTTCGACACCGTCCTCGCCTTCCAAAGCTACCCGCTGGACGAGGAGGGTCTGCGCCGGGAGACCGGCGGCGCGGTGAGCGCGGCCCACGTGCACTCCGCGACGCACTACCCGCTCCACCTCACGGTGCTGCCGGGGGAGCGGCTTGAACTGCAACTGGCGTACCGGAAAACCGTGCCGGGCGCCGACGGCGTCCTCGGCCGGCTCGTGCAGGTCCTGCGCGAGGTCGCCGCCGACCCGGACGTCCTCCTCGCCCACCTCGGCGGGCTCGACCCGCAGGAGGAGCGGCGGATCCTCACGGAGTGGAGCGGCGCCCCACAAGCCGTACCGGCGCCCTCCCGCCGTACGACCGTCCCGGAGCTGTTCGCCGCGCAGGCCGCGCGCACCCCGGACGCCGTGGCGGTGACCGCCGGCGCCGACCGCCTCACCTACCGGCAGCTCGACGAGCGCGCCAACCGGCTCGCGCACCTCCTCGCGGCCCGGGGCGCCGGGCCCGAGGCGTTCGTGGCGGTCGCACTGCCGCGCGGCGCCGACCTGATCGTCGCCGTCCTCGCCGTGCTCAAGGCGGGCGCCGCCTATCTGCCCCTCGAACCGGCCCACCCCGCCGACCGCGTCGCCCACACCCTGCGCGACGCCCGCCCCGTGCTCCTGCTGACCAGCAGCGACGCCGACCTGCCCGCCGCCCCCGGCCTGGCGCGACTCGACCTCGACGCCGACGGGACCCGAGCCGAACTCGCCGCCCACCCGGCCACCGACTTCCGGGCCGCCGTGTCCCCCGAGCACGCGGCCTACGTCATCTACACCTCCGGCTCCACCGGCCGCCCCAAGGGCGTGGTGATCCCGCACCAGAACGTCGTGCGCCTGCTCGACCGCACCGAGGCCTGGTTCGGGTTCGGGCCCGACGACGTGTGGACGCTGTTCCACTCCATCGCCTTCGACTTCACCGTCTGGGAGCTGTGGGGCGCCCTGCTGTACGGCGGCCGTCTCGTCGTCGTGCCGTACGACGTCTCCCGCTCGCCCGACGCCTTCCGCGAGCTGCTCGCCCGCGAACGGGTCACCGTCCTCAACCAGACCCCGTCCGCCTTCTACCAGCTGATGCGCGCCGACGCCGAGGCGTGGAGCGAACTCGCCCTGCGCCACGTGGTGTTCGGCGGCGAGGCGCTCGACATCGGCCGCCTCGGCGACTGGTACGCACGGCACGCCGACGACGCCCCGCGCCTGGTCAACATGTACGGCATCACCGAGACCACGGTCCACGTCTCCTACCAGGAGCTGGACGCCACCACGGCCGCCGCCGGCGGGGGCAGCGTGATCGGGCGCGGCATCCCCGACCTGCGGGTGTACGTCCTCGACCCGGCCCTGCGCCCCGTCCCGGCCGGCGTGCCCGGCGAGCTGTACGTCGCCGGTCCGGGCCTCGCCCGCGGCTACCTGGGGCGCCCCGACCTGACCGCCGACCGCTTCGTGGCCTGCCCGTTCGGCCCGGCCGGCGCGCGCATGTACCGCACCGGCGACCTCGGACGGTGGCGGGCCGACGGCACCCTCGAATACCTGGGCCGCGCCGACCAGCAGATCCAGCTGCGCGGCTTCCGCATCGAGCTCGGCGAGATCGCCACGGTCCTCGGCCGTCATCCGGGCGTCGCCGAGGCGGCGGTGGTGGCGCGGGAGGACCGGCCGGGGGACCAGCGGCTGGTGGCGTACGTGGTGTCCGACGCCGAACTCGGCCTCGAGCTCAGAGAGTTCGCGAGCCGTCAGCTGCCCGACTACATGGTCCCGTCGGCAGTCGTACGGCTGCCGGCGCTCCCCCTGACCGCCAACGGCAAGCTCGACCGCCGCGCCCTGCCGGCGCCGGAGTACGCCACGTCGGACCGCGCCCCGCGCACCCGCGAGGAAGAGGCGCTGAGCGCGATCTTCGCCGAGGTGCTCGGGCTCGAACGTGTCGGCGTCGACGACGACTTCTTCGCGCTCGGCGGACACTCCCTGCTCGCGACCCGCATCATCAACCGCGTCCGCGCCGAACTCGGCGCCGAGCTGGGCGTACGCGACCTCTTCGAGGCCCCGTCCGTCGCCGCGCTCGCCACCCGCGTCCCGACCGCGGCCCCCGGCAGGGCGCCACTCACAGCCCGCCCGCGCCCCGACACGCTGCCCCTGTCGTACGCCCAGCAACGCCTGTGGTTCATCGAACACCTCGGCGCCCCCGACGGCCTCTACAACATCCCCCTCGCGGTACGCCTGTCCGGCCCACTGGACGTGCCGGCGCTGGAGGCGGCGCTGGGCGACGTGGTGGCCCGCCACGAGTCACTGCGGACGGTGTTCCCGGCGCGGCCGGAGACGGCGTCCGACCTGGACAGCAGCGCCCTTCCGGGGCACGGCGAGACCGACGCGCACGACAGCGCCCCAAAGGGGCGCGGGGCCGTGACATATGCGGCTCCGCCGCGATGGGGGTCCCCCCTGTTCGAGCGAAGTCGAGAAGCTYGGGGGAGCGACCAGCCACGACGGACCCCCAGCCGCCAGACCACACAACACGGCACTTCCTCACACGCCATCGGCCCCGCCGAACAACGCGTGCTCACGCCGGCCGAAGCCCCAGTACCCCTACCGGTGATCGCCCTCGACGAGGCCGCACTGCCCGACGCACTGGCCACCGAGGCAGCCCGCGGCTTCGACCTGGAGCGAGAGATCCCGCTACGCGCCCACCTGTTCACGCTCGCCCCGAACGACCACGTCCTCCTCCTCGTCCTGCACCACATCACCGCGGACCGCTGGTCCCTCGCCCCCCTCACCCGCGATCTCACCACCGCCTACGAGTCCCGCCGCACCGGCCGCACCCCCGAACTGCCGCCGCTCACCGTGCAGTACGCCGACTACACCCTCTGGCAGCGGGACCTGCTCGGCGACGAGAACGACCCCGACAGCGAACTCGCCCGCCAACTCGCGCACTGGACCAAGGCCCTCGACGGCCTGCCCGAGGAGCTCCAGCTCCCCTTCGACCTCCCGCGAGGCACCCGCTCCGGCCACCACGGCGGCCTCGTCAGGACCGACGCCCCCCGAGAGCTGGTCGCGGCGCTGCGGCGACTCGCGGCCGAGTGGGGCGTCAGCACGTTCATGGTGCTGCAGGCCGCCCTCGCCGCCCTGCTCACCCGCCTCGGCGCCGGCACCGACATCCCGCTCGGCACCCCCGTGGCGGGCCGCGCCGACGAGCGGCTCGACGACCTGGTCGGCATGTTCGTCAACACGCTCGTGCTGCGCACCGACACCGACGGCGACCCGGCCTTCCGCCAACTGGTCGAGCGGGTGAGGGAGTTCGACCTCGCCGCCTACCGCAACCAGGACGTGCCCTTCGAGAAACTCGTCGAGGTGATCAACCCCGAGCGGTCGATGTCCCGGCACCCCCTGTTCCAGGTGATGGTGGGCCACCAGCAGGAGGCCGACCTGCCGCAGGGCGCCAGGAGCGGCGGCCTGGCGCTGCGGCCGCAGGACGTGCCCGGAGCCACCGCCAAGTGGGACCTGTTCTTCCAGCTCACCGAGGAGGGCGCCGACCGACTCTCGCTCGCCCTGGAGTACCGCACCGACCTCTTCGAGCCCGCCACGGCCCGCCGTATCGCCGACGCCTACCTCCGTCTGCTGGCCGCCGCGCTCGCCGAGCCCGCCCTGCCCCTGTCCCGGCTGGACCTCATCGATCCCGCCGAGCGCGCCGACCTGCTGGAGCGCGGCACCCGCCGCACCGGCACCGACCGGACCACCCTCACCGAGCTGGTGGCCCGCCGGGTCGCCGCCACCCCGGACGCGGTGGCCCTGGTCCACGCCGAGGTCGACGCAGGGCTGGTCAGCACGACGTACGGCGACCTCGACGCGGCCGCCAACCGGCTCGCGCACCTCCTCGCCGGACGCGGCATCGGCCGCGGCGACCTGGTGGCGCTGTGCCTGGAACGCGGGCCGGCCACGGTGACGGCCCTGCTGGCCATAGCCAGGACCGGCGCGGCATATCTGCCGCTGGACCCCGCCTACCCGGCGGAGCGGATGCGGGGCATGCTCGCCGACAGCGGGGCACGGCTGCTGCTGACGCAGGAGTCGCTGTCGCCGACGGTCGCGGAGCTGTCCCGAACCGAAGTCGTCGTTCTCGACGACCCCGGCATCCGGGGCAGCCTGGTCCACCTCCCCGTGACCCCGCCCACCGTCACCCCACCGACCCCGGACGACCTGCTCTACGTCATCTACACCTCCGGCTCCACCGGCCGGCCCAAGGGCGTCGCCGTCACGCACCGCGCCGCCGTACGGCTCGTCCAGGGCCTGCCCGAGTTGGAGTTCACCCCGGACGACACGTTCCTCTACTTCGCGCCGGTCGCCTTCGATGCGTCCACCTTCGAGATCTGGGGTCCGCTGACCCAGGGCGCCCGGCTCGCGATCTGCCCGCCGGGGCCCGCCGACCCCGAGGCGCTGGGGGAGTTCTGCGGCCGGGCGGGGGTGAGCGTCGCCTTCCTCACCACCCAGTTCGTCAACGCGGTCGCCGACACCCGGCCCGGCGCGCTCGCCCCGCTGCGGGTGCTGCTCACCGGCGGCGAGGCACACTCCCGCGACCACCTCGAACGGCTGCGGGCCGCCCTGCCGCAGACCCGCGTGTTCAACGTGTACGGCCCGACCGAGACCACCACCTTCGCCACCCTCCAGGACGTGGCCCACGCCGAGGACGCCCCGGCGACCGTCCCCATCGGGCTGCCCATCGGCGACACCTCGGCCTACGTCCTGGACGAGGCGCTGCGCCCGGTGCCGCGCGGTGTCGTCGGCGAGCTGTATCTTGCGGGGCCGGGCCTCGCCCTCGGGTATCTGGGGCGGCCGGGAGCGAGCGCGGAGCGGTTCGTGGCCTGCCCGTTCGGGGAGCCCGGCGAGCGCATGTACCGCACGGGCGACCTGGTGCGCTGGGACGCCCGGGGCCGCATCGACTACGTCGGCCGGGCCGACCAGCAGGTGAAGATCCGCGGCTTCCGTATCGAACCCGGGGAGATCGAGCGGCACTTGGCGGCCCACCCGGGCGTCGCGCGGGCCGCCGTCCTCGCGCCCGCCGGGCCGGGGGGACAGCGGCAGCTGGTCGCCTACGTCGTCCCCGCGGCCGGCCGTCCGGGGCCCGAACCGGACGATCTGCGCGCCCACTTGGCCCGCACGCTGCCCGGTTACATGGTGCCCGGCGTGTTCGTCCCGCTGGCCGAGCTGCCCCTCACCCCGAACGGGAAGCTCGACGTCAGGGCCTTGCCGGCCGCCGAGGCCGCCCCCGCCGACCGTGTCGTACGGCCACCGCGCACCGACGCGGAGCGGGTGCTGTGCGCGGCCGTCGCCGAGGTGCTCGGCGGGGGGCCGGTCGGGCCCGACGACGGGTTCTTCGCGCTGGGTGGGGACAGTCTCAGGGCGATCCTGCTGGTCAGCGCCGCCGGCCGGGCCGGGCTGCGGATCAGTCTTGCTGCGGTGTTCGAGCACCGGACGCTGGCGGCCTTGGCCGGTAGTGCCGAGACGGGTGGCGGTTCGGGTGCGGCGCCGTGGGGGCCGGTCGCTCCCCCAAGCTTCTCGACTTCGCTCGAACAGGGGGGACCCCCATCGCGGCGGAGCCGCATAAGTCACAGCCCCGCGCCCCTTCAGGGCGCTACCGGCGCCCTTGGACCCATGCTGCCCATACGACCCACCGGCAACCGGCCGCCGCTGTTCTGCGTCCACGGCGGGCTCGGCTTCGGGATCCCCTTCGCCGCGCTCGCCGAACACCTCGACGCCGAGCAGCCCGTGTTCGCCCTCCAGGCCCGCGGCCTCGCCGCCGACGAGCCGTTGCCGCGGGACCTCGGCGAGGTCGCCGAGGAGTACGTGGCCCGCATCCGGGGCGTGCAGCCCAGTGGGCCGTACCACCTGCTCGGCTGGTCCTACGGCGGAGTCGTCGCGCACGAGATGGCGCGGCGGCTGCGCGCGGCCGGCGAGGAGGTGGCCTATCTGGCCAACCTGGACGCCTTCCCCGACGACGCGACGGGCGCGGCGCCGACCGACGAGGAGTTCCTCGCGGACTTCCTGACCGAGGCGGGCGTCGACCCGACCGGGCTCGACCGGCTGTCCCCCTCCGGCGTCGCCGCGCACCTCGCGCGCGCCGGCGGCCCGCTCGCCGGGCTCGGTGAGGCCACCCTGGAGCGGCTGCTGGGCGTCATGCGCAACAACCTCGCCCTGTTCCAGCGGTTCACGCCCGGCCGGTTCGACGGCTGCCCCATGACGCTGTTCCTGGCGACCGGCGGCGGCCTCGGCCGGGAGGAGCGCGCCCTGAGGACCAAGAGCTGGGAGCCGCATCTCGCCGGGGCCCTCGACGTGCACGACGTCGACTGCGGCCATCAGCAGATGCTCGGCCCCGGCCCGGCGGCGGTCATCGGCCGCACCGTCGAGAGCCACCTCGCCGCGCTGACGGCCGCCCACTGAGCCGCCGTATCCGCCGTATCCGCCGTACCCGAATGTCCGACCCATCCGCACAGATCTGGAGAACCGTCATGGCCAACCCCTTCGACAACGAAGACGGCACCTTCCTCGTCCTCGTCAACGACGAAGGGCAGCACTCCCTGTGGCCGTCCTTCGCCGCCGTGCCCGAGGGCTGGCGGGTGGCGCTCGACGCGAGCGACCGTGCGACGGCCGTCGCCTATGTGGAGAGCAACTGGACCGACATGCGTCCGCTCAGCCTCCAGCGGCTGGCGGGCTGAGGTGTCCTCGTCCGACATCGCCATCCTCGCCGAGGGGCTCGGCAAGACGTACCGCTCGCACACGGCGCTGCACGGCATCGACCTGTCGGTGCCGGCCGGCACCGTCCTCGGCGTCCTCGGGCCCAACGGCGCGGGCAAGACGACCACCGTCCGGATCCTGGCCACCCTCGTGCAGCCGTCCACCGGGCGGGCCACGGTCGCCGGGCACGACGTGGTGCGCGACAGCCGCGAGGTGCGCCGGCGTATCGGCCTTGCCGGGCAGTACGCGGCCGTCGACGAGCTGCTGACGGGCCGCGAGAACATCGTGCTGCTCGCCCGGCTGCTGCGGTTCGGGCGGCGCGGGGCCGCCCGGCGCGCCACCGAACTGCTGGAGCGCTTCGAGCTGACCGAGGCCGCCGACCGTCCCGTCGGCACCTACTCCGGCGGTATGCGCCGCCGGCTCGACCTGGCCACCTGTGTCATCGGGGAGCCCGAGGTGCTGTTCCTCGACGAGCCGACCACGGGGCTCGATCCGACGAGCCGGGTCGTGCTGTGGGACGTGGTGCGCGACCTGGTCGCCGACGGGGTGACCATCCTGCTCACCACCCAGTACCTGGAGGAGGCCGACGAACTCGCCGACCGTATCGCCGTGATCGACGCGGGCCGCGTCATCGCCGAGGGCACCCCGCAGTCCCTCAAGCGGCAGGTCGGCAGCGAGCGGCTGGAGGTCACCGTGGCCCGCCCGGAGAGCCTCGGCGACGCGGTGGCCGCCCTGGCCACGCTCGGCGGCCGTCCCCCGACCGTCGACGAGAGCGCCCGCCGCGTCACGGTCCAGCTGGGCCCCGACGGCCTCGACGACGTGGCCCGCGCCGCCCTCGCTCTACGCGAGAAGGGCGTCCCCACGGCCGACTTCGAACTGCGCAGGCCCACGCTCGACGACGTCTTCTTCGACCTCACGGGCACGGGCCGGAAAGAGGGCACCCACTGATGGCCACGGCAACGACCACGCGTCCCCTGCAACCGCGCGGCGTGTTCGCCGGGCACCTCGGTGACACCCTCGCCCTAGCCGGCCGGCACCTCACGCATCTGCGGCGCTCGCCCGGCCGGCTGATCCTCGTCACCATGAACCCGCTGGTGATGCTGATCGCCGTCGGCTACCTCTTCCGCAACTCCATGCAGGTGCCGGGGAACGTCGCCTACGAGGACTTCATCATGGCCGGCATCGCCATCCAGGTCGGCCTGACCAGCGTCGGCCCGACCGCCATCGGTGTCGCGCTCGACCTGCGGCACGGCCTGGTGGACCGGTTCCGTTCGCTGCCGATCTCCCCGGTGTCGGTGCTCGTCGGGCGCACCCTGTCCGACCTGTTCGTCGGCGCGGTCAGCCTCACCGCGGTCTCCCTGGTCGGCCTCGCCGTCGGCTGGCGCCCGCACGAGGGCGTGCTGCGCACCGCCGCCGGATTCGGGGTCCTGCTCGCGTTCGTCTACGTGATGCTCTGGGTCGGAATTCTGCTCGGCACCACCCAGAAGAACATCGAGGCCATCGACGGCACCGGCGCGCTGGTCCTCGTCGTGTTCAGTTTCCTTTCCAACGCGTACGTCTCGGTGAGCGGCCTGCCCGGCTGGCTGCGCCCGGTCGCCGAATGGAATCCGGTGACGTCCGTCATCACCACCTGCCGGCGCCTGTGGGGCAATGACCCGGCCGGCGCCGCGGGCAGCGGATTCCCCGCCCAGCACCCCGGCCTCGTCACCGCCATCACCCTGTCCGCGCTGCTGGTCGTGGCGGTTGTGGGCAGCGTACGGGGCTTTCGGCGGGCCGTCGGCCGCTGAGCCGGACCCGGCGGCCGACCCCCGTCAGCGGTCCATCAGTTGGACGTCAGCGGGCAGTCACCGGCGCTGACTACTTTCGTGCGAAAGACGGATCACCGGCACACTCACGCCTTTTTCTCAACGGAGGGACAAAGCAATGACCACGGTCGCGCCCGAGCGCCTCACCCGTATCCGGGAAATCATCGCCGAGAACATCGACGTCGACCTCGACGGCCTTTCCGACACGGCCCTGTTCATCGACGAACTCGGCGCCGACTCGCTGAAGTTGATCGACGTCCTCAGCGCGCTGGAGATGGAGTACTCCATCGTCATCGACATGAACGAACTGCCCAAGATGATCAACGTGGAGGCCACCTACCAGGTGACCTCCGTGGCCGCCGGTTGGTGAGGAGAACCCACATGTCCACCGCAACCGCACGCCGCCGGGTCGTCCTGACCGGCTTCGGGGTGATCTCCAGCATCGGCACGGGCGTCGAGGAGTACACGGCGGGGCTGCGGGCCGGCCGCTCCGGGGCGCGGCCCATCACCCGGTTCGACACCGAGGGCTTCGGCCAGAACACCGCCTGCGAGGTCCCCGACTTCGAGCCCGAGCGCTGGATCCACCACGTCCCCCTGGACGACATGGGCCGCGCCGGCCAGTACGCGGTCGCCGCCGCGCGCATGGCCGTCGACGACGCCGGGCTCAGCGAGGACGACCTCGGCGAGCGGCAGGCCGTCATCACCGTCGGTACCACCGACGGGGAGTCCCACGACATCGCCGTGCTGCTGGAGCAGGAGCTGGCCGCCGGGGACCCGGAGGCGATGGACCCGGTGCTGTCCCGCCGTATCAACGCGGGCCGCCTGTCCACCGTCATCGCCCGCGAGCTGCGCATGCCGAACGTGGAGGCCACCACCGTCACCACGGCCTGCGCGGCCGGCAACTACTCCATCGGCTACGGCCTGGACGCGATCCGCTCCGGCGAGGTCGACATCGCGCTGTGCGGCGGCGCGGACGCCGTGTGCCGCAAGGCGTTCGCCCTGTTCAAGCGGTTCGGGGCGCTCACCCCGGACGTGGTGCGGCCCTTCGACAAGGACCGCCAGGGCATCCTCACCGGCGAGGGCGCCGGCATCCTCGTCCTGGAGAGCCTGGAGTCCGCCCTCGCGCGCGGCGCCCGGATCTACGCCGAGGTCCTCGGCTACGGCCTCAGCTGCGACGCCGCGCACCCCACCGCGCCCAACCGCGACGGCATCGCCCGCGGCATCCGGCTCGCCCTGGACGACGCCGGCGTCAAGCGGGAGGAGGTCGACTTCATCTCCGCGCACGGCACCGGCACCAAGGCCAACGACAAGACGGAGTCGGCCGCCATCGTCGACGTGTACGGCGACGCGGCGCCGCGCACCGTCGCCGTGAAGTCGATGCTCGGCCACTCGATGGGCGCGGCCAGCGCGCTCGGCGCCATCGCCTGCGGGCTCGCCATCGAGCACGGGTTCATCCCGCCCACCATCAACCACCGCGAGACCGACCCGGACTGCCCGCTCGACGTCGTGCCCAACCAGGCCGTCGAGGCGGACGTGCGGATCGTGCAGAACAACTCCAGCGCCTTCGCCGGCAACAACGCCGTTCTGATACTCGGCACGTACGGGGAGTGAGTGACGACCATGAGCACCGCAACAGCCAGACCGGAGGCCACGCTGCCGCCCGGCACACCCGTCATCACCGGCTGGTCGGCGGTCTCGCCGTACGGCATCGGCCGTGAGGAGTTCGCCGCCGGGGTGCGCGCCGGAGCCAAGACGGCCGTGAAGGCGGACGCGGGCCTCGGGCCGCTGCCGTCGTCCGACGTGTGCACGGTGCCCGGCTTCGACATCCAGGGGCTGCTCGGCCCGCGCGGCACCGCCAAGATGGACCGGCTCACCGCGCTGGCCCTGGTCGCCTCCGACGGACTGCTCCTGGACGCCGACGGCAACCGGGCCGTGCAGACCGACGACCTGACCGGCGTCGTCCTCGGCATCACCATGGGCAGCCTGGAGAACGTCACCGACTTCCTGCGCCAGTCGTACACCAACGCCCGCCCCTTCTACGTCGACGCGGGCCGCATCCCCTTCGGCAGCCTCAACCACGCGGCCGGCGCCACCGCCATCCGGCACGACCTGAAGGGCCCCAACACCACGGTCGCCGGCGGCCGGGTCAGCGCACTGCTCGCCCTCAACTACGCGCGCCGCCTGATGAGTCAGGGCCGGGCGACGAAGTACCTGGTGGGCTCCGCCGAGGAGTTCTCCGCCGCGCACGCCTGGTTCGAGCACACCGCCGCCGCGTCCGGCGATCCCGCGCCGCTGCTCGGCGAGGGCTGCGGGCTCTTCCTCATCGAGCACGCGGACACCGCCGAACGCCCGCCGCTGGCCGCCGTGCTGAGCGTCGAGACCCGCGTCGACATCGACGACGACCCCGGCGCGGCCGTCACCGCCTGCGCCCGCCGTGCCCTTCAGCGGGCCGGCGTCGACGCCGGCGAGGTGTGGGCGGCCGTGCCGTGCGCCGCGCCCACCGCCGCCGGACGCGCCGAGCACGAGGCCCTCGCCGGCCTCGTCCCCGCCGACGCGCTCTCCCGCGTGCCGTCCATGGAACTGCTCGGCGACACCAGCGCCGCCTCCGCGTCCTTCCAGATCGCCGCGGTGCTCTCGGTCGCCGAGGCCGACCCGGACTCCCGGGGCCGTACAGCTCTCGTCTCCGCCGTCGACCGGGACGGCGCCGTGGCCGTGGCGGTTCTGCGACTGATGGGGGAGCAGCGATGATCGCGCTGGTCAGCGGCGGCTCCCGGGGCATCGGGCGGGCGACAGTGCTGCGCCTGGCGCGGGACGGCTACGACGTCGCCTTCTGCTACCGCTCCAACACCGACGCCGCCGAGCAACTCGCCAAGGAAGCGGCCGAGTCCGGCACCCGCGTCACGGCCACCCGCTGCGACGTCGCCGACGCGGACGACGTACGCGACTGGTACGCCCGCACCGAACGCGAGCTCGGCCCCGTCGACGCGGCCGTCACCTCGGCCGGCATCACCCGGGACCGGCCGCTGGTGCTGATGCCGGAGGACGACTGGAACCAGGTGCTGCGCACCAACCTCGACGGCGTCTACCACGTGTGCCGGGCCGCCGCGTTCTCCATGAGCAAGCGCAGGACCGGCGCCATCGTCAACCTGTCGTCGGTGGCCGGGATCCACGGCAACACGGGCCAGGCCAACTACGCCGCCTCCAAGGCCGGGATCATCGGCTTCACCAAGTCCCTGGCCAAGGAGTGCGGGCCGCGCGGCATCCGTGCCAACGTGGTCGCGCCGGGCCTCATCGAGACCGACATGGTCGGCGACATGCCCGAGGCGGCCCTGCACAAGCAGCTGAAGAACGTGGCGCTGGGCCGCCTCGGACGGCCCGAGGAGGTGGCCGACCTGGTCTCCTTCCTGGTCTCCGAGCGGGCCGCGTACATCACCGGCTCGGTCTTCGAGATCCACGGCGGCGGCACCTTCTGATGAGCGGCGCAGCGCGACCACAGCAGCGGGGCGGACACGACCTCGACGGCCGGCACTACGACGCGATCGTCGTCGGCAGCGGCATCGGCGGACTCGTCGGCGCCGGGTATCTGGCCGCCGACGGCCGCCGGGTCCTCGTCCTCGAACAGCACGACGTGGCGGGCGGCAACGCGCATGTGTTCCGCCGGCGCCGCAAGTACGAGTTCGACGTCGGCACCCACTACCTCGGCGACTGCGGCGAGGACGGACTGCTCCCCGCGGTCCTGTCCGGGCTCGGCGTACGCGACCGGGTGCGGTTTCGGCCCATGGACAACGAGGGCGGCTTCGACCGGATCATCACGCCCACGGCCACCGTGGACGTCCCCGCCGGCTGGGAGCAGTACCGCGCCCGCCTGAAGGGGGCCCTGCCCGCCGAGGCCGACCGGATCGACCGGTTCATCGACCTCGCCACCGCCGTGGCCGGCGCCAGCCGGGCCGGGCTCATGGGCGAGTCGATGGTCGAGCTGTTCCGCAGGTCGCCGCAGACGATGCGCTGGACCCGCCGCACCCTCGGCCAGGCGCTCGACCACTGCGAGCTGTCCCCGAAGGGCCGCACCCTGCTGGCCGCCCAGGCCGGCAACTACGGCGCCATGCCCGACGGGATCGGCTTCGCCGAGCACGTCAACATCATGGACCACTACCTGCGCGGCGCGTACTACCCCGAGGGCGGCGGACAGACCCTCGTCGCCGCGTTCGTCGAGGCCCTGGAGTCCCACGGCGGCGAGCTGCGCACCCGCTGCGAGGTACGCCGCATCCTGACCGACGACGGGCGTGCCACCGGCGTCGAACTCGCCGACGGACAGCGGGTGTTCGCGCCGCTCGTCGTCTCCAACGCCGACTACCGGCGCACCGTCCTCGACCTGTGCGGCGGCGAGGAGACCTTCCCCGCCGACCTGGTCGCCCGCACCCGCGAGGCGACCATGCGCAGCGCGGTCGTCGCCGTGTACGTCGCCCTCGACACCGAGCTGGACGACCTGCCCAACGCCAACATCTGGTGGCACGACAGCGACGACATGGAACGCGCCCACGCGTCCGTGCTCGACCGCTACGAACGCGACGGCGTCTTCGACCGCGTGCCCCAACTCGCCTTCTCCTTCGCCTCCTTGAAGGACTCCGGCTCCGCGGCCGTGTGCCCGCCCGGCCACAGCAACTTCCAGCTGATGACGGGCTGCCCGCCCGGCTACGACTTCTGGGGTGTACGCGGCGGCCCCGTGGACGGCGAGCCCTACCGCCGCAACCCCGCCTACCTGGCACGCAAACGCGAGGTCACCGAGCTGATCCTGGACGCCGCCGAGAGGGTCCTCGGCCCGATCCGGGACCGCATCACCCACGTCGAGACGGCGACCCCGCTCACCAACGAGCGCTACATCCGCGCCAGCGGCGGCACCCCGTACGGCATGGCCAGCTGGGGCTCCGACGGCCGGCGCCCCGACGTGCGCACCGACGTCGAGGGCCTCTACGTCGTCGGCCAGAACGTCCGCTACGGCAGCGGGGTCGGCGGCGTCGCCACCGGCGGCATGGCCGTGGCCTCCCAGATCCTGGGCCGCCCGCTGCTGGCCGAGGTGTACGCCGGAACCGTCCTCGGCGATCCGGCGCGACTGCCCGAACGGGACTCGGACTGGGACCCGTTGCTGGTGTCCCGCGGTCGGGCTCGGCAGGGCGCGAAGGGGCTCGCGCGCATCGGCTGACCCCGGCCCCTCCTCCGTACGACCTTCCCACTCTTCTCAGGAGCAGCATTCCCATGAATCAGGTCCCGCCCTTCGCCGTGGTCTCCGGCGCCCAGGTGCACGAGGTGCTCGACGGGCACGAGAGCGAGGTCGTCGCGGCGGTCGAGGCCGCCTACCGGCTGCACGGCGAGGGACAGACGGTCAACCCGGACTCGTACTTCCTGCGCTTCCCGGACCGCCCCTCGTCCCGGATCATCGCGCTGCCCGCCTCGGTCAAGGGCGAGGTCGGCGTGCACGGCATCAAGTGGATCTCCAGCTTCCCGGAGAACGTGGCCGCGGGCATCCCGCGCGCCTCGGCGGTGCTGATCCTCAACGACGCCGAGACCGGCTACCCCTTCGCCTGCCTGGAGAGCTCCATCATCAGCGCCGCCCGCACCGCGGCCTCGGCGGCCCTCGCGGCCGACCGGCTCAGCGCGGCGCGCGGCACGCGGCCCACCCGGGTCGGCTTCATCGGCGTCGGCCTGATCGCCCGCTATCTGCACACCTACCTCGCGGCGAGCGGCTTCGACTTCGAGGCGATCGGCGTGCACGACCTGTCCGCCGAGCACGCCGAGGGCTTCACCGGCTATCTGCGGCGCGCCGCGGGCGACGACGTGGAGATCACCGTCCACGACAAGGCCGAGGACCTGATCCGCGCCTGCGACCTGGTCGTCTTCGCCACCGTCGCGGGCGAACCGCATGTCACCGACCCGCAGTGGTTCACGCACAACCCGCTGGTGCTGCACGTCTCGCTGCGCGACCTGTCCCCGGAGATCGTCCTCGACTCGTGGAACGCCGTCGACGACATCGAGCACTGCATGAAGGCGGGCACCTCACCGCACCTGGCCGAACAGCGCGTCGGCCACCGGGACTTCGTCGCCGGCACGCTGTACGACGTGCTCACCGGGGCCGTCACCCCGCCGGCCGACCGGCCGGTGATCTTCTCGCCGTTCGGCCTGGGCGTCCTCGACATGGCGGTGGCCAAGTACGTGTACGACCGGGTCGCGCAGGACGGCGAACTGCACACCGTGCCCGGCTTCTTCCACGAGATGAAGCGGTACGGCTGACACCTCACTGACGGCGCGCTGACGCCACGGACCCGTGGCCGAGGCGCGCCTTGTCCTGCTCTCCCACCCCCGAACAGAATCGGAGCCATGAGATCTTTCGCCAGTCTGGCCGATTTCTCCGCCGCCACCGGTGAACACCTGGGCTACAGCGATTGGCTGGAGATCACCCAGCACAGGGTGGACCAGTTCGCCGAGGCCACCGGCGACCTCCAGTGGATCCACGTGGACCCGGAGCGGGCGGCGAGCGGCCCGTTCGGCGGGACCATCCTGCACGGCTACATGACCCTGGCGCTGCTGCCGGAGATGATGCGCGCGATCTTCGACATCGACAGGATCGAGATGGGCGTCAACTTCGGCCTGGACAAGGTGCGTTTCCCGCGCCCCGTACCGGTCGGCGCCCGCGTCCGCGGCGGCGCCAAGCTCACCGGCGTGCGCGAGACCCCCGCCGGCCACCTCGCCGCCGTACGTATGACGGTGGAGGTGGAGATCGACGGACAGCCGCAGTCGGCCTGCGTGGCGGACACCTTGTCGCTGTTCATCGGCCCCGCACCGGCCGAGGGGTAGTAGAACCACCCCTTTTCGGCCGCCCAAGAGGGGAGTTTTTCCCACCGCGTCAGCACCCCGACCGTCGCAACAATGAGGGCACGGGCGCTTCGGCCCACGTACCGCACAGGTAGCAGAGAGGAGCGAGTCGTATGGACCGCACGATGCAGCTCGGGGTGAACCGCCCGCCGGACGGGATCAGGGGATTCTCGGTCGCGGCCGGGATAGTGGGACTGCGGCGGGCGATGACCCTGTGCTGGATGTCCATGGCGGCCTTCGGCCGGTCCCTGGCGGTCTCCGGCGCGATCTGGCTGGTGGGACCCGGCCTCGGCGTGGTGCCGCGCGCCATGGAGGGCGTGCGCAACCTCGCCGCCCAGCAGCGTCAACTGGCGCTGCGCTGGTCGGGGGTGGAGATCCCCGGCCCGCCCGGCCCGCTGCCGCCGGTGCCCGCGGGCGCCTCCGGGGCCGCCGCCCGCTACCGGTGGATCATGAGCGACCCGCAGACCCGGCGGGAGTGGGTCTGGGTGCTCGTCGACCCGCTGGCCGGCGCGTTCTTCGCGTTCTTCCCGCTCGCCCTGATCCTCAGCGGCGTGTGGGGCATCTTCCTCGCCTTCTTCGGGGTTCCGCTGTCCGTCGAATGGGACGGCCTGTGGTACCAGTTCATCCCGATCGAGGGCCAGGCCACCGCCGTCCTCGCCGGTGTCCTCGGTGTCCTGCAGCTGCCGCTGGCCCTGTGGTCGGCGCCGCGCGCCGTGCGCCGGCACGCCCTGTACACCCGCTCGATGCTCGCGCCGAGCGAGAGCGAGCTGATGGCCAGCCGCATCCAACACCTGGCCACCACCCGCTCCGACGCCGTCGACACGCAGATGGCGGAGATCCGCCGCATCGAACGCGACCTGCACGACGGAGCCCAGGCCCGCCTGGTCGCGATGGGCATGACCCTGGACGCCGCCGAACACCTCCTGGAGACCAACCCGGAGGCCGTGCGCGCCCTGCTCATCGAGGCGCGCGAGTCCTCCTCCAAGGCGCTGGAGGAACTGCGCAACCTGGTCCGCGGCATCCACCCGCCGGTCCTCGCCGACCGCGGACTCGCGGACGCCGTAAGGGCGTTGGCCATGGTCTGCCCGGTCCGCACCGAGGTCCAGGTGGACCTTCCGGGCCGCCCGGAGATGCCGGTCGAATCGGCGGCCTACTTCGCGATCTCGGAGATCCTCACCAACGTCGCCAAGCACTCCGGCGCCGACCGGGCCTGGATCGACATCCGTTACGATCGCGGGATGCTCCGCCTCACCGTCACCGACGACGGCCACGGCGGTGCGGACGCCTCGCGCGGCAGCGGTCTGCGGGGCATCGAACGCCGGCTCGCCACCTTCGACGGGGTGCTGGCCGTGAACAGCCCCGTGAACGGTCCGACCATGGTGACGATGGAGCTTCCGTGCGTATTGCCCTCGCCGAAGACCACTTCCTCCTGAGGGACGGACTCATCCGCCTGCTCGGCGCCCACGGCCACGAGGTCGTCGCCGCGGTGGACAACGGCACGGAACTGCTGGACGCGCTCATCAGGGAGCAGCCGGACGTCGCGGTCGTCGACGTCCGGCTGCCGCCGACGTTCACCGACGAGGGGCTGCGCGCGGTGCTGGCGGCCCGCGAGCGGATGCCGGACCTGCCGGTGCTGCTCCTGTCCCAGTACGTCGAGCCGCTCTACGCACGGGAGTTGCTGACCAGCGGCGGCCGCGGGGTCGGCTACATGCTGAAGGACCGTGTCACCAACGGCGGCCAGTTCCTGGACTCCATCCGCCGGGTGGCCGAGGGCGGCACCGCGATGGACCCCGAGGTCATCTCCAAGCTCCTGGTCCGCAAGGAGCGCGACGAGGCCGTGGGCAGCCTCTCCGAACGCGAGCGCGAGGTCCTGGAGTGGGTGGCGCAGGGGCGCTCCAACGCCGGTATCGCACAAGGCCTGTTCATCTCGGAGAAGGCCGTCGCCAAGCACATCAGCAACATCTTCACCAAGCTGGGCCTGCTGCCGGGGGACGGCGACAATCGGCGGGTGCTGGCGGTACTGGCGTATCTGGACCAGTGACGCGCCCTGCGTCGACGCCGAGGTCGCGGCTACCCGGCCTTGCGGCGCTGGTAGTGCCGGGCGACCCGCATCCGGTTGCCGCAGCGGGCGGTCGAGCACCAGCGGCGGCGCGGGTTGGTCGGCAGGAAGAGCATCACGCAGTCGTCCGCCTCGCACTTGCGGATCCCGGTGACCGCCGGATCGGCCAGCAGCTCGGCCGCGGCCTGAGCGAGACCGGCGGCCAGCCGCACACCGGGTGAGCCCTCGCGCCGCCGCGCGACGGCCACCGCCGACCCGTCCCACACCACCTCACTGATCGCCGGCGCGGCACGCTGCGTCCGGTTGAGCGCCTCGATGTCCTGCGCCGGGGGCCGCTCACCCCGGCGGACGTGGTCGAGGGCGCGCGCGATGTGCTCCCGCACGGCGAGCACCGCGGCCAGATCGTCGGCGCCGACCTCACCGGGCATGCCCTCCGCGAGCCGGTCGGCTTCCAGAATCCACCAGGCCCGCAGGCTGTCGGTCGTGGTGAGCAGGTCGCCGGTGGCCGGCCGGGTGTTGACCAGGTCCAGGGCCAGGGGTTCCCCGGTCAGAGGTGCGGGATCACTCATGGGCTAATGGTACATGCATGGGTTGACACGTTAGCCCGTGTCGGCGTAGACCTAATGTGCAACCAAGTCCGCAACCCATTAGAGGGCTCCGTTAGAGGGCTCCATTGGACAGCTCCATCAGAAGGAGACCGGTCATGCTCGCTCCGACAGCCCGCACCGTTCACCGCCACCTGGACGTCGACGGCGTCCGCGTCTTCTACCGGGAGTCCCTCCCCGACCGCCCCGACGCGCCCGTACTGCTGCTCCTGCACGGCTTCCCGTCCGGCTCCCACCAGTTCCGCGCCCTCATCGACACGCTCGGCTCGCAGTACCGGCTGATCGCCCCGGACCACGCCGGCTTCGGCCACACCGAGGCCCCGGACGGCTTCACGTACACGTTCGACCGGCTCGCCGACATCACCGAGGGCTTCGTCCAGGGCCTGGGCCTCGACCGCTTCGTGATGTACGTCTTCGACTTCGGCGCCCCCATCGGCTTCCGTGTCGCCGAACGCCACCCCGAGTGGATCGCCGGACTGGTCGTCCAGAACGGCAACGCCTACGAGGAGGGCCTCTCGGACATGGCCCTGACCCTGATCGGCCTCACCCCCGAGACCCCCGGCGCCGACGACACCATCGACGGCGTACTCACGCTCGACGGCACCCGCAGCCAGTACGAGACCGGCGTCGCCGACCCCGGCCTGATCGCCCCGGACGGCTGGACCCTCGACCAGCACTTCCTCGACCTGCCGGGCCGCAAGCAAGCCCAGCGATCACTGATCCTCGACTACCGCTCCAACTTCGAGCGGTACCCCGACTGGCAGGCGTGGCTGCGCCGCCACACCCCGCCCACCCTCATCACCTGGGGCCGCAACGACCCCTTCTTCACCGAGCCCGGCGCGCGTGCCTACCTGCGCGACCTGCCCGACGCCGAACTCCACCTCCTCGACACCGGCCACTTCGCCCTGGAGACCCACCTGTCGCAGGTCGCTGCGCTGATCGCCGACTTCCTCGACCGCGCCTGGAAGTAGCCGGGCCTGCGCGCCCCGCGCGAAAGGTGCGAAAATCGACGTGGACCTCCGTGGCGCGGGGACCTCGGTGAGGCTGTCGCGGAGAGGGAACGCCGATGGACCTGGACACTGTCGCCGACGAGCTGTACAGGCTGCGGCCGGAGGAGTTCACCACCACCCGCGCCGCCCGCATCGCCGCGGCCCGCACGGCCGGCGACCGTGCCCTCGCGGACCGTATCGGCAAGCTGCGACGCCCGAGCCTGTCGGCCTGGGCCAGCAATCTCCTGGTCCGTGAACGGCACAGCGAGGTCGAACCGCTCCTGCGCCTCGGCGAGGGCCTGCGGCAGGCCCACCACGACCTGGACGGAGAGCAGCTGCGCGAGCTGAGCCGGCAGCAGCGGGTCCTGATCAGCGCGCTGTCCCGGCAGGCCGGACAACTGGCCGCGCAGGCGGGCCACCCGATCACCGAAGCAGCCCGCCACGAGGTCGAGAACACCTTGCGCGCCGTCCTGGCGGACCCCGAGGCGGCACGGGAGTGGGCGAGCGGCAGACTGGTGAAGCCGCTCACCGCCGGCACCGGATTCCCGGCCGGCACCGGATTCCCGGCCATGGCCGAGAACGCGGCCGCCCGTCGCGCCCCCACGGGTACGCCTGCGACCGAAACCCCGCGGCCGCCTCCCCCTGACGCCAAAGCCACCGCGCAGCGGCGCCGACGGCTCACCCAGGCCCGCAAGGACGCCGACAAGGCCGCCCGGGAACTGCGAACCCGTCAGGACGAGGCGGCGACCGCGAGCCGCGAGGCCTTCGCGGCCAAGAAGCGCTGGGACGAGGCTCAGCAGCGGGTCAGCGACATGACCGCCGAACTCCAGCGCGCCAGGGAGGAGCAACGGCAGGCACGGTCCGCGGAGGAGACGGCACGCGACCACGCCCGCACCGCGGACCGTCTGCTCCGCGAGGCGAGGCGGCGGTCGGACGCCGCCGCGGCGATCGTCGAGCAACTCACGGCCCAGGAGCCGTGAACTCTCCCGCGATCGTCGAGCGACTCACGGCCCAGGAGTCATGAAACCCGTGAAACTCTCCCGCGACGGTCGGGCCTCTCACGGCCCAGGAGCCGTCAAGCCTCCCGGTCCCGCCTCCAGCCTGCCGATCCGAGCGAAGGCGGTCCCGCTCTTCGGGCACACCCACATCGCCGTACCGTCGGTGACCGTCGCCGTCAGCGGATGGGCGTCCGGATGGGCGGGACACTGCGGCCACACCGCCGACTCCCCCTCGGACCACAACGCCTCCACCGCCCAGTCCTGAACCTGGTCGGCGATGCCCGCCAGACATTCCTCGGGGGTGGCGCCCATCGACAGGTCGACGCCCTGGCCGCTGCCGTCGGGCGCATACAGCAGCAGCCCCAACTCGGGGTGCTGCTCCAGCCGCGGTCGTACGACACACTGCGCGTGCAGATCGCGCAGGACCACGGTCAGGGCCGGGGGGATTTCCTCGTCCATCACCAGCGGGTTCTCCGATCGTCCACCACGGCTCAGTCGCCCGAGTGGCCCCAGAAACGGATCTCTTGGGGCTTGCCCTCGTCATCGTGCAACACCGCGCACCGCGCGATCCATCGTGATCGGGGGAAGACGTCGAAGTCCTTGACGTGGGCACGTGTCAGCCTGTCGACACCGAGCAGTTCGCGCGCCTCCTCGGCCGTCACGGGTTCGACGGTGTTGTAGTCCGGGGTGTCGTCCGGCCCCACGACGTGGAAGACGTCCAGGATCGAGTGCGTGCCGGCCTCCTGGACCAACTCGTCCTCCCACAGCGCCTCCAGCGACTGCGGCCGAGGTTCCCGCTCCTCCTGCGGCCGCCAGTCGGCGCCGTTGACCCAGTAGTAGTCCCCGGCTTCGAACACCGCACGCCGCAGCTGCTGAAGCGCGGCGTTCAGGTCCTCCTGATACGGCACGTAGTAGTCCCACTCCGAAGCCCCCACCAGCCCTCATCCCCTTCCCGGTCTTCTCTCGGACGGCGGAAGCTAGCAGCTGACTCTGACATCGAGGGCTGTCGGCCGGCGGACGTGGCGGTCGCGCCGGCGGTGGCGCCGGCGGTGGCGGGGCGGGCGGCGACGGCGACGGGAAGGTGCCAGGTGAGCCGGGTGGTGAACGGTCCTGCGCCCTCGGCGCGTTGCTCGGGTTGTCCCACGGGCCGAGAGTAGG
>NZ_RDBN01000024.1:36720-62408 GCF_008042075.1 Streptomyces sp. UW30
CCCCGGACGCAAAGAGTGCGAGTCGGGAGCGGACAGCCCGGGCGACGGTCTGCCGCTGACCGACGTACGCCCCGACCTCACCCTCACCGACCTCCGCCCGGACGGCTTCGAGCCCCAGGTCACCGGCATGGACTGGCTTCCCGACGGCCGCCTGGCCATCACCACCTGGGGCGGCTCGCAGACCACGACGGGCGAGGTGTACCTCCTCGACAACGTCACCGGCAGCACGAGTCGCGACAAGGTGACCGTGAAGAAGGTGGCGAGCGGGCTGCGCGAGCCCATGGGTATCAAGTACGTCGACGGCTCCCTGTACGTGTCGCAGAAGCACGAGCTGACCCAACTGGTCGACAGCGACCGGGACTTCGTCGCCGACGAGTACCGCACCGTCGCCACATGGCCCTACGGCGGCAACTTCCACGAGTTCGCCTTCGGCCTGCTCTACCGCGACGGCTACTTCTACGTGAACCTGTCCGTCGCCATCAACTACGGCGGCGCGACCACGACTCCGCAGCCGGCACCCGGCCGTGGGACCACGTACAAGATCAGCAAGGAGACAGGGAGGATCCAGCCGATCGCAGGCGGCCTGCGTACCCCCAACGGCATCGGCTGGGGCCCCGGCGGCGACATCTTCACGACCGACAACCAAGGCGGCTGGCTGCCCGCGTCCAAGCTGGTCCACATCAAGCAGGACCGCTTCTTCAACCACTACACCGAGCCCTCGGGCCCCTTCGACGACCGGTCGGTGACCGAACCGGTGCTGTGGCTGCCACAGAACGAGATCGCCAACTCCCCCAGCACACCGCTGTACTTGACCGAGGGCCGCTTCGCCGGGCAGATGCTCCTCGGTGACGTCACCTACGGCGGGCTCCAGCGTGCCTATCTGGAGAAGGTGAAGGGCCAGTACCAGGGCGCCGTGTTCCGCTATACGCAGGGACTGGAAGCCGGCGTCAACCGCATCACCATGGGCCCCGACGGCGCCGWCTACGCGGGCGGGCTCGGCGCCGACGGCAACTGGGGCCAGGAAGGAAAGCTGAAGTTCGGCCTCCAGAAACTGACACCCAACGGCGGCAACACCTTCGACATCAAGGAGATGCGCGCCGTCCCCGGTGGCTTCGACCTGGAGTACACCCAGCCGCTGTCCCCTGCCACCGCCGAGAAACTGGCCTCCAGCTACCAGGCCGAACAGTGGCGCTACACCCCCACAACGGACTACGGAGGTCCGAAGATCGCCGAGGAGCGGCTGAACGTCCGCTCGGCGACCCTCGCCGACGACGGGCGCACGGTCTCCCTACGCCTTGACGGTCTCAAGCCGGGCCGCGTCGTGCACGTCCGTTCACCACGCCCCTTCGCGTCCGCGTCCGGTGAGGCGCTGTGGAGCACGGAGGCCTGGTACACGCTCAACGCCCTGCCGGGGAAGCAGCCGCCACCCGCGACGCTGTACGAGGCCGAGGAGGCGCGGCTGACCGGGACGGCCGGCATCAACACCGACCACACCGGCTACTCGGGCAGCGGCTTCGTCGATCGCTACGGCACCGAGGGCAAGGCCGCCACCACCTTCGACGTGACCGTCCCGGAGGCCGGCGACTACGACGTGAACCTGCGCTACTCCAACGGGCCCAACCCTTTCCAGGGCACCAAGTCCCTCTCCTTGTACGTGGGCGGGCAGAAGCTGCGACAGACCAAGCTCGCCTCGACCGGGAACTGGGACACCTGGTCGACGCAGACCGAACGGGTCGCTCTCCGCGAAGGCCGGAACACCATCGCCTACCGCTTCGACTCCGGCGACTCCGGTCACGTCAATCTGGACCTGATCACCGTCCGCCCGCACGGCGCCCGGGTCAGCCTCTTCGACGGCACCGCGACATCCCGCAGCCAGTGGCAGCACACGGACGGACGCACCGTGCAATGGCCGCTGGCCGACGAGCAGTCGATGGAGGTGTGCTGCGGCGACATCCGCACCAAGGACGCCTACCAGGACTTCAAGCTGCACGTGGAGTTCCGCGTCCCGCTCCTGCCGGACGACGTGACCGGTCAGGACCGCGGCAACAGCGGCGTCTACTTCCAGGACCGATACGAGCTGCAGATCCTCGACTCCTTCGGTGACACGACGCTCGACACGAACGAAGCCGGAGCGATCTACTTGAAGAAGGCTCCGGACAGCAACGCGGCCACAGCGCCGGAGACCTGGCAGACCTACGACATCACCTTCCGGGCGGCCCGCTTCGACGCCGACGGCGCCAAGACGGCCGACGCACGGGTCACCGTCGTCTGGAACGGCGAGAAGATCCACGGTGACATCGCGATCGACGGCCCGACCGGCGGCGGCCGCCCGGAGGGACCGTCAGCCGGAGCCATCCGCCTCCAGGACCACGGCAACAAGGTGCGCTACCGCAATATCTGGGTGGAACCGCTGAACTGAATTCACCAGAGCCGCGAAGAACGGGGGGAGCTGAGGCGCGCCTACGACGCTGTAGGCGCGCCTTCACCTCAGCTCCGGATCCGGATCCGGATCCGGCTTCCCCTCTGGCGCTGCGCTGTCAGAGGCTGCGGGCGGTGATGTCCCCGTGAGAGGTGGTGGCGCGGATGTCGAGTTCGGTGGTGCCGTCGTTCTTCAGCGCGTTGCTGACACGGCCGTAGCCGGTGCCGGCGTCCAGGGTGGCCGAGACGCCGGCTGCGGCGCCGACAGTGATGTCACCGGACTGGGTGCTCAGTTCGAGCGTGCCGCGTACGGCTTCGGTGATCCGGATGTCACCGCGTGCGGTGCTGATCTGCGAGGAGCCGGTGAGGCGGCCGATCTCGACGTCGCCGTCGGTCGCGGTGAGACGGACGCCCGCGGCCTCGTCGATCTTGATCTGACGGTAGGCGCCCTCGAAGGCGATGTCGCCGAGGCGGCCGACGCCGCGGAGTTCGGCACTGGCGGTCTGGGCCTCGATGCGGGAGCCGGTGGGGAGTTGGAGTGTGATCTCGACGGATCCGGAGGGGCCGAAAAGCTGGTTGTCGGGCTCGGGGGTGTGGATCCGCAGGATGCCGTCGGTGTAGGCGACGGTGGTCTGCTCGGCGGTCTTGACGTCGCGGCTCTTGGCGGGGTTGGCGGGCAGGACCTCGACGGTGGTGTCGTTGCGGTCGGCGGCGATGACCTGGATACGTCCGGCGGAGATGTTCAGGACGGCGGAGATTGGGGCGGGGGTGTCGAACTTCTGCATCGTGTTCTCCTGCACTCGCTGGTCGTTTCTGATGCAGGAAACGCTACGTTGCTTTCCATGTGGCGACAACTTATTCGTTGCAAGGAAACATGATTTTCGCAGCTCAGGTAGTTGATTTCATTGCAACGAAGTCGAAAGTAACGCAACGACAGTCGTTCCGATCATTGCAATGGAATGGAGGTGAACGCTATGGTGGGAGGAGTCAGGGACCACCACGCAGGAGAACCGAGGAGATCGCGATGCCGGGAGGCAGGCTCACCCAGTCCGAACGCCGGCAGATCGCGCTGGGGCTGGCCGACAACCTCCCCTACGCCGAGATCGCGCGGCGCCTGGAGCGTCCGACCTCGACCATCACGCGTGAGGTGATGCGCAACGGCGGCCCCACCGCCTACCGTGCCGACCTCGCCCACCGCGCCACCGAACACCGCGCCCGCCGGCGCAGGCCCACCGCCCCCCGCGGGCCGCAGTCGGCACCCGCGCCGCACGGGCGTGACGCCGAGGCCGTGACCGCGTACGAGGAGACGCTCACCACCGTCCTCATGGCCTCGGGCCTGCCCAAGATGACGGCCCGGGTGCTGACCTGGAGGTGCTGGGCGAGCTGGGATGCGGTGAGGCTGCCGGCGTCGCTGGTGAACAGGCGTGTGGGGCACTG
The DNA here is from genome assembly GCF_008042075.1 of Streptomyces sp. UW30. Classification (GTDB taxonomy): domain Bacteria; phylum Actinomycetota; class Actinomycetes; order Streptomycetales; family Streptomycetaceae; genus Streptomyces. The sequence continues at coordinate 40,576 of NZ_RDBN01000024.1, forward strand.
CCCCCGAGGGCAACGAGCCGACCGATCCCCCGACCGACCCGCCCACCGACCCTCCGGCAGGCGGGCAGAGCCTGTTCGACGACTTCAACTACACCGGCTCCAGTGACCCGAAGATCTCGGCGAACGGCTGGAGCGTACGCTCGAACTCCGGCGGGCCGGGAGTGCCCGGTGCCACGTGGTCCCCGGAGAACGTCACCTTCGCCAGTTCCGGCGGCAACTCGGTGATGAACCTGCGGACCTCGACCGCGGGAACACCCGAGAGCACCAAGCAGACCGAAGTCCTCACCAAGGCGATGAAGTTCAAGAACGGCACCTACGCGGCCCGGGTCAAGTTCTCCGACGCGCCGGTGTCCGGACCGGACGGTGACCGCCTCGTCCAGACGTTCTTCACCATCAACGACCTCAAGGCACCCATGGCCGACGACTACGCGGAGTACGACTTCGAGTACCTGCCCAACGGCGGCTGGGGCGAGCCGGCCAACATCCTGTACACGACGTCCTGGGAGACCTACAACCCCGATCCCTGGCAGGCCGTCAACCAGCACACCGAGTCACGGCAGAGCTGGGCGGGCTGGCACGACCTGGTGCTCACCATCGACAACAGCACCATCAAGTACTACGTCGACGGCCGGCTCTTCGGCACCCACGACGCCGCCTATCTGCCCGAGCGCCCCATGTCCATCAACTTCAACCAGTGGCTGATCGACCTCGCGGGCCAGACCAGCACCACCGCGCGTGCCTACGACGAGCAGGTCGATTACGTCCTGCACGTCAAGGACCAGGTCTTGAGCCCCGCTGAGGTAGCCGCCAAGATCAGCACCTACCGCACCGCGGGCACCACGTTCGAGGACACCGTCCCGAACAACTAGGCGTTCGTGCGGGCAGCAGGGCTCAGCCGGTTCGCACCGGGGAGCCCTGCTGCCCGCCTGCATCCGGGCTCACAAAAGTCCACCTCGGCCCAGGATCTGACGGTAGATCAGCGGGCCGTCGGTGGCGCATCATGGAGGCGCCCGTCCCGTCAGAAGCGAGGTGGCGCGTCCCGATGAACCGCAAGACCAGAATCCTCCTGGCGGGCCTGGCCTCCGTGGGCGGCGCCGTCGCCGGGGCGGGCCTGCTACACAACCGCCGGCCTGATCGCAGGGAGCACCTCCACGTCACGGTCTTCAGCGAGCCCGGCTACAGGGGCCGCAACCAGCGACTGACCTGGACCGGCGGCGACCGCGAAGTCGTACCGCTCACCCGGGTACAGCTGCCGCGCATCGGCTCGATCAGGCTGGAGCGGCTCGTGTACCGCTTCCAGCCCGAGGTACGGCTACCGAACATGTACATCCTCTGGCACGCCCTCACCGAGCGCCCGGACCGCACGGACCCCGAGGAGGGCGTGCTCAGCTTCATCGCCATGCACCAGCTCGCCGGCATGTTCTCGGTGGGCTGGTGGGAGCCGGTCCGCGAGTCCGAGGCCCGGTCGGGAGTGCGGCTCTGGGCCGAGCGCCCCGGCCATCCGCTGCAAGCGCACGGTGAGGGGGACCGTTCCGGCAAGGCGGCCGCTACCGGCGCCCGGCCCTGGCACGACATCCTGGCCAACACGCCCGACCTCGGCTCCTGGAACACCCGCACCCGCTACCTCGAACTCGGCTACCACAACGGGAACGGCCCCAGCAGCTGAGGAATGATCTTCAGTGCTCGGCATCTGCTGTGGCAGACCGCGCAGTCAGGCGGTGCAGCCCCTTGCGGTCGTAATAGAGGGTCATGCCGAACCCGAACAGCAGGGCGAGGGCAACGCCGATGGCGATCATCACCCAACCGCGGGTCAGCCCAGCGTCAGCCCGGGCGTCGAAGTAGAGGATGGCCCGCACGCCGTCGCTCAGTTGCCGCATCGGTTCGAACAGCGCCAGGAAGCGGTAGAAGCCCGGAACGGCATGGAGGGGAATCGTTGCCCCCGAGGACGGCAGGGCCAGGGCGATGAACGCGAACATGGACACCACCTGGCCGATTCCGCCGAAGGCCGCGTTGATGGCCTGCACTCCCAGGCCCACGGCCAGGCTCGCGCAGTAGGAGAAGATCCACAGCAGTGGCAGGTGCGATGCGTCCATGCCCAGGATCCCGATCGCGGCGATCATCAGCAGGCTGGTGGTGAGCAGGGTGATGCCCGCGGTCATGAGCATCTTCAGCAGCAGCGTCTGCGTGCGACTGATGGGCACCGTAGGGCGCCGGGTGTGCCAGGGCCCGATCTCGTTGTCGGCGTAGCCCAGGCCTGCGTCGACGCCGTTGTTGATGATGTTTCCGCCCACGAATCCGGTGAGCACCAGGAGCAGACTGAAGTAGAAGGCGGTCAGGCCCAGGCCGCTGTGCTTGCCGAGGGGGTGGCCCACCCGGGTGGTGACGGTGATCGGGTCGCCGAGGAGCACGCGGGTCGTGGCGTTGGCGCCCTGGGCGGAAGACCGGGTCGTCAGCTGTCGGCCGATCGACAGGGATGCCTGGTGAGCCGCGCGCTGGGTGATCTGACTGGCCAAGGAGGAGCCGAGGCTGCCCAGACCGGGGTTGGTCAGGACRGTGAGGGCGGGCTGTGCCGTGGCCTGCGGGGTCGTCAGCGCCGCTACCGACGCGGTGAAGTCGGCTGGGATGACCAAGGCGCCGTAGACCTTGCCCGACGCCAGTTGGTCCTGCATCTGGGCCTGGCTGAGCCGGCGCCACTGCACGGTGCCTGCCGGGGTCGCTGCGATGACCGATCGGCTCACCTGCGCGCCCAAGGTCTGTTGTTGTCCTGGCAGCGGCGGGCCCTGGTCCGCGTTGACCAGGGCGATCGGCAGATCGCGCAGGTTCCCGTTCGGGTTGAGGATGCCGCCCATGTAGAGCAGCGTCAGGCACAGGGCCACCAGCGCGGACAGGATGGTCGGCACCAGCCAGAGCCTGCCGTGGCGCGCGACGACAAAGGCGCGTGCGAGCGACGGCTGCTGTCCGGAATCCGCTGAGGTCATCGAACTCCCATGGGGACACGGTCCTGCGCTGTGTGGACCTGCCTGCGGAGTTGGCTGTGGCCCAGGAGCCGTACGCCCTGTGCCTCAGCGGTCCTCACACTCGGGAGTGACGAGCACGGCCGACCCTCAAGCGACGATAGCCCTCTGTCGTCAGGGCATCCCTCCACGACACGACCGCAGCCCCAGGGCGGTCCACGACCATCGCGGCCGACCGGGGCCGGACCTGCATGGTGTACCTCGAAGATTTGGTGGCGGACCCGCGGTACGCGCCCGAGCTGCTGCCGCCGCTGGTCACCGAGTACGCGGCGCACGCCGTCCCGTCCGCGGCTTCGGTCCGCACGATTGTCCGTCGCGCCCTGTTTCTGCCCATCCCCCCGAAGGGATCGCGAGTCGCCTGGCTGTACCGCCCACGACACCGTGCTCCATCCGGCGTTAGAGTGCCGTCGCTCCCCACGCCCAGCTGAAGGCCAAAGGAAGGCAGCGCATTCCGTGACCCACCCCCACGAGTCCACCGGCTCCGTCGGCGAGCGCCGCCTGCAGCACGTTCTCGGCACGGCCGACCAGGCCGCCACCTTCTACGACCGGCAGGTGCAGACCCGTCTGACCCCACAGATGACGGACTTCATAGGACGGCAGACCATGGCGTTCCTGTCCACGTCGGACGCCGGCGGAGCCTGTGACGTCACGTTCCGTGCCGGCCCCCCGGGCTTCGTCACTGTGCTGGACGACGGCACCCTCACCTACCCCGAGTACCGTGGCAACGGCGTCCTCGCCAGTGCGGGAAACATCACTGAAAACCCTCATATCGGCCTGCTCTTCGYCGACTTCGCCCATGACCACATCGGCCTGCACGTCAATGGCGCGGCTCGGCTCCATCGGGACGAGGAGCAGCGGCGGGCCTACCCCCACCTTCCTGTGGACACCGCTCCGGGACGCAGGTCCGAATTCTGGGTGCACATCACGGTGGAGGAGGCGTATGTGCACTGCTCGAAGCACATCCCCCATCTCGAGCCGGCGCCGCGTCCACGCCCCGGGGCCGAGCGGCCGAAGGATGCCGATTACTTCGTCTCCCGCGCCGAGCACCAGTCCCCGTCGTACGAGGGCGAGCAGACTGCGGCAACCCACACCGGATCGCTGCCGGGCAGGGCTTGACCCGTGTGGGAGCCGGTGTCGCGCGCAGGGCAGGCCGCGGCACGATGGCGTCCAGCCATGATCGCCGGCCGCGGGGCCTTCGAGGTGCCCGTCGCCTCGGGCCAGTCCTGAACCGTCAGTCCCGACGGGCACGGCGCGGGCGGTGCCGAATCTGGCGTGCGCTGCCGAACCGACGGGCGTGACCCGTCCGGCACCCGCCGTGGCGAGGCTACGGCGGGCACATGGCGAAGTCGGCACCCCATACCGTCGTAGCCTCCGCGCGGCAGGTCGTGCGGAGGCCACGGTACGGGCGTCACTGCTCTCGGGGAGCCTGACCGTCACGTGTCGACGAGCCCCCTGGGCACGCCGTCAGGGCGCCATCTCGTACGCCCCGGACAGTGCCTCGACACGCTCCCAGACGCGCTGCGAACGCGCTTCGTCGACGACCGGACGCCGGACCGCACCGAGCGCCCAGCTCTGCTGATCGGCAGTGGCGGAGTCCTTGCCGTGCAGCTCGACGGCGAAGGCGGAGAAGTCGCGGACGAGGACGGAGAACAGCTCGTCGAGCACGTCCTCGTCAAGGTCCGTCAAGCGGGCCTGCTCCAGGATCAGCTGGCCGTGCACCACCAGCGCGAACAACTGGCCGACGGCGAGAAGAAGATCGAGGTCGCGGCTCTGCTCCTCGTCGGGGGCCGCGGTGGCGACGAACTCGCACAGGGCATCGGCCTGCTCCCGGAAGCGGGCGACGTTCGGGACACCGGCGTACGCGTCGTAGGCGGGGCGCCAGTCGTGGAAGCGTACGGAGCCAAGGCCACGGGCCGGCCCCTGCTCGAAGAGGAACGTGTCGTCGGCCGCGTCGAGGCGGGTCGGGACGGGCGTGAACTCGGCCGGGTTGAGGAGGTGGTTGCGCAGGAACTTGAGGATCAGCGCGAGGTTGACGTGGACCGTGCCCTCGAGCTTGGGCAGCCCCCGGATCTCGACGGCGGCCTGTGCGAAGTAGGTGTCCTTCTCGAAGCCCTTGGCGGCGATCACGTCCCACATCAGGTCGATGACCTTCTCGCCCTCCGTGGTCACCTTCATCTTCGTCATCGGGTTGAAGAGCAGGTAGCGGCGGTCGTCCGGCGAGGCGGAGCGGAAGTAGTCGACCGCGCGGTCGCTGAACAGCTTCATGCCGACGAGGCGGACGTACGCGTCGGCCAGCTCGCGGCGCACGTGCGGAAAGGCGGTGACGGGGCGGCCGTACAGGATGCGGTTGTGCGCGTGGGTGACGGCCTCGTACATCGCGTGTTCGCAGATRCCGATCGAGGCGGTGCAGAGATTGAACTTGCCGACGTTGACGGTGTTCAGGGCGGCGTCGAAGGCGGCGCGGCCCGTGTGCAGAACGTCCTCCGGGCCCACCGGGTAGTCCTCGAGGCGGAACTCGCTGACGTACTTCGAGGAGTCGACGACGTTCTTCACAAGGTGATAGGCCGGGTGGCGGCTGTCGGCGGCGAAGAAGACGTAGCCGTCCGGGCCCTCGATGTCGGTGCGTCGGCCGAAGACCGAGACGAGCCCGGCGGCATTGCCGTTGCCGATGTAGTACTTGGAACCCGACGCCCTGAAGCCGCCGTTGCCGTCCGGCGTCAGCAGCATGTCGGTGGAGTAGATGTCGGCGCCATGGGTCTTCTCGGAGAGGCCGAAGGCGAACACCTCGCCCTGGGTGAGGAGTTCCGCCGCGCGGGTGCGAGCGGCGGTGTTGTCGCTCTGCCAGACCGGTCCGAGACCGAGGATGGTGACCTGCCATGCGTACCAGTAGTCGAGACCGTAGAAGCCGAAGATCTCGTTGAGGGCGGCGATCCGGGCCGTGTCCCAGCGCTGGTCCTTGTCGCCGGCGGCTGCCGCCGGGGTGAGGAAGGTGGCGAACAGCCCTTCCTTGGCGGAGAACGCGAGGAAGTCGGCCAGCCAGGCGCGGGAACGGTAGTCCTCGATGAGCCTGCGCTTGCCGCGGTCCTCGAACCAGTCGACGGTGGCACGCAGCAACCTGCGGGTCTCCGGGTCGAACTGCGCCGGGTCGTACGTGCGCGGATTGAAGAGGAGGGAGTCGGCCATGGAGGTCCGCCTTCCGTGGGTTGAGGGTGAGGGTGTGGGAATGAACGTCGCGGAGCGCGGGCGGCGGCGGCCGGCGGCTCAGGGATGCGGGTGGGGCGTGCCGAGTCGGTGGAGGGTGGCGAGTACGTCGTCGAGCCAGGCGATCGTCATCCGCTCGTACGCAATGCCGCCGCGCAGCACGACATGCTGGAGCTCCTGACCGGCGTCGAGCGAGGTGGGGGCCGTCGGGCCGGTGAAGTCGCGCAGTTCCCCGGCGAGATAGTGCGCGAGCCGGTCGCCGTGCACCTGGCGGTGTCGTTCGACCTCACGGATCAGCACGGCCGGGTCGTCGAAGGCCGCGCCGCGGATCTTCACGGCGAGGTCGTGCCGGATGCTCTCGGGTTCGATCGGTTCGTGCAGCCACTGAGCGAGGGCGGCGCGGCCGGGGCCTACGACGGAGTACTCCTTCTTGTCCGGCCGACTCTGCTGCGGCAACCCGCGGACGGTGAGCAGGCCGTCGCTCTCCATGCGCTTGAGAACGCGGTAGATCTGCTGGTGCGTGGCGGTCCAGAAGTATCCGATGGACCGGTCGAACCGCCGGGCCAGCTCATAGCCGGAGCCCGGCTTCTCCAGGAGGGAGACGAGAATCGCGTGCTCGAGCGCCATTCCTCGATCCTCATATGCAACTCGTTGCATAGCCAAGGGGCCATGCCCGGATGAGACACGGCTCACGCGGTGCGGCGGTGGACGACTCGCTCACCGCGCCCGGGTGGATCAGCCTCACCGGTAGGTCCGGCCGCTCGCCACCCCACCGACAGCGCATGCGCCTTCGCCCTCACCACCACTGTCTCCGTGCCCCTAGACGCCTCCAAGCGGGCCGACGCCGCCCGGGCCGTGACCTTGTTCAACGTCGGCCGCCTCGGCACCACCGGCACCACCGACACCGACGGGCCAGGCGCACTGGTGGACTCGGGGCCGGATCTGCGGAACCGTGCTCACCGCCCGATGAACCACTGGAGAGGGCGGAGCCCGTCGCGTCATCGCCCTGGCCGACAGTCCCCTGACCAGCGGGGCGCGACCGCCAGGGCAAGGCGAGCCCGAGACTTGGGCGTGGCAGGCAGCTCATTTGCCGCCCCGGCGTATTGCTCCGACCTTCTTCGTCCAGACCATTGACCGGGTACGGCCAAGTCGCCACTCTGATGCATGTAGCTGAATGCAGATCAGTTATATGAACCCCAATGAACCCACTGATCGCGTTCTGTTTCCTCGCGCCGCATCACGGCGTGCACCTCGTTCACTCCTGAACCCCCCACCTCAGGAAGGCAGGCCCCACCCATGAATCCTGTCCTGGACGTCATGGAGGAAGCACAGGAAACATCGGAGGAGAGCGCCTGGCAGAGCCCCGGGTACGCGGTCGTCGAGACCGCGCTCGAGGTCACCGCCTACGCCCTCGCCGACCGGTAGCCGCTCCGCCATGCTGCTGCGGGTGCTCGGCACCGCGGCGGGCGGCGGACTGCCCCAGTGGAACTGCGCGTGTCCCGGCTGTGCCGGGGCGCGCGCACACCCGCAGCGGCGCCGTCGGCACGCCAGTCTCGCCGTACGCACCGAGGCCGGCCGGTGGTACCTCGTCAACGCCACCCCTGACCTCGGCGACCAGATCGAGGACAGCCCCGAGCTGCACCCGGGCCCAGGCCCGCGCCAGACCCCGGTGGCCGGAGTCCTGCTGACCGATGCGGAGCTCGACCACACCCTCGGCCTGGCCCGGTTGCGCGAGGCGCGCAGCGTCGAGGTCCTGGCGACAGCCCCGGTGCTCACCGCGCTCCTCGACCGGCTGAGCCTGGGCGAGGTCCTCGGCCCCTATACCGGCATCGAATGGGGGGAGTTGACCACCCTCCCGAGACCGCTGGGCGAGCTGACGGTCAGCGCCGTCCCGGTGTCGGCCAAGCGCCCCCGCTATGCGGCCGGCACCGGCACGGACGAGCCGATGTGGTCGGTGGCACTACGGCTGCACGATCCCACCGCGCGCAAGACGCTGCTGTACGCTCCCGCGCTCGCGGTGTGGAGCGAGGAGTTCCAGGAGGCCTGCGAGGGCGCCGACTGCGTCCTGGTCGACGGCACCTTCTGGGACGACGACGAACCACTGCGCGCCGGATTCTCCACCCGCACCGCGACCGGCATGGGACATCTGCCGATCGCGGGACCGGGCGGCACCGCGCACCGGCTGTCGGCCCTGCGAGCCCGCTGTCTCTACACGCATCTGAACAACACCAATCCCCTCGGGGACCCCGGCGCCGCCGAGCACGAACAGCTCGCCGCCTGGGGACTCGAGGCCGCCACCGACCGGATGGTGATAGAGCTTTGACCACCAACGCCCAGCCGGACGCCGCCTTACCGCTGCCCGCGCCGGCCCCGGTAGCACCCCGCGCCCCGCTTCCTGAGGTTGCGCCCGCATGGAGCGCCGTGGAGTTCGAGGAGCGGTTACGCACCGTCGGCGCCGAGTCCTATCACGACCGCCACCCCTTCAACGTACGGATGCACGCAGGCGATCTCACCCCCGGCGAACTGCGCCGATGGATCACCAACCGGTTCCACTACCAGCGGCACATCCCCATCAAGGACGCGCTGATCCTGGCCAAGTTCGACAGCGCGGCACTGCGCCGCAGCTGGCTACGGCGGATCCAGGACCACGACGGCACCACCGACGGCGAGGGCGGCATCGAGCGCTGGCTGCGCCTCGGCGAGGCCGCCGGCCTCGAGCGGTCGCTGCTGCTCGACGGGCGGGAGGTGCTGGCGGGTGTGCGACTGGCAGTGGACGGCTATGTGAACTTCTGCCGGCTGCGCCCCGCACTGGACGCCGTCGCCGCCTCCCTGACCGAACTGACCGCCCCCGCCATCATGCGCACCCGCATCGCCGCATTCGAGCGCCACTACCGGTGGATCGACGAGGCGGGGCTCGGCTACTTCCGCGGGCGGATCGGGCAGGGCCGACGCGACAGTCAGGAAGCGCTCGCGCTGGTGCTCGCCTGGGCCCGCACCCGCGAGCAGCAGGAGCGCGCCATGGCCGCCCTCACCTTCAAGTGCGAGGTGCTCTGGTCGCTGCTCGACGCGGTGGACCGAGACGAGGGAGGCGTGGCATGACGGGCGATACGCCGGCCGCAGCCGGGGTGCGAGAGGCCGAACCTGTCATGAGCTGGCGGCCCGCGCTCCGTCGCTCGGTCATGCTCCGCCACGACCGGATACGCGGCTGCGACCTGCTGCTCCTGCCGGAGCGGGTGGTCGTGCTGCACGGCGCCGGTGGGCAGATCCTGCGCCTCTGCGACGGCGTACGCGACCTCGGCGCGATCGTCGCCGTCCTGACGGAGCGCCACCCCGCCGCCCCCGTGGCATCGGAGGTGCCCGCGTTCCTGGCGCGACTGCGCGAGGAGGGCTGGCTGCGATGACCTCCGCCCTGCCCCACCCCGCAGCCGCGCAGGATTCCGTCCCCGTGCCCGAGCCGCCCTGGGCCCTGCTCGCCGAACTCACCCACGGCTGTCCGCTGCGCTGCGCCTATTGCTCGAACCCCGACCAACTGGTTGGCCGGTCAGTAGAGTTGACCACGCAGCAGTGGGCCGACGTGCTGCGCCAGGCGGCCGCGCTGGGTGTCGTACAGACCCATCTGTCGGGCGGCGAGCCGCTGTTGCGGCGCGATCTGACGGCCATCGTGGCGGCCGCGGTGGAGGCGGGCATCCACACCCAGCTCGTCACCAGCGGCGTCGGCCTTCACGAGGCCCGCCTAGAGGGGCTGACAGCGGCCGGCCTGCACAGTGTCCAGTTGTCCGTGCAGCACTCCGACGCCCGGGCCGCCCAGCGCATCGCGGGTGCGCGGGCGTCGGCCGCCAAGGAGAAGGCGGCCCGCCTGGTCCGCGCCGCAGGGCTGCCGTTCGGCGTGAATGTGGTGCTGCACCGGGCCAACCTGGACGCTCTCGACGACCTGATCCGCCTCGCCCTGTCCTGGGGCGCGGACCGCCTGGAGCTGGCCAACACCCAGTTCTACGGCTGGGCTCTGCGCAACCGCGACGCCCTGCTGCCCGGCCCGGATCAGGTGGCCCGCGCCCGCGACGTCCTGGAGGCCTGGCGGACGCGGCTCGCCGGTCGCATGGAGCTGGTCTGGGTGGCCCCCGACTATGTGGACGGCGTCGCCAAGCCCTGCATGGGCGGCTGGGGTGCCCGCTCGCTCACCGTCGCACCGGACGGCTCCGTGCTGCCCTGCCCGGCCGCGGCCATGCTGCCCGACCTGGATCCGCCCCGGGTCACCGAGCATGAACTGGCCTGGATCTGGCGGGAGTCGAAGGCCTTCAACCGTTTCCGCGGCACGTCCTGGATGGGCGAGCAGTGCCGCACCTGCCCGCAGCGCGAGCGCGATTTCGGCGGCTGCCGCTGCCAGGCGTACGCGCTGACCGGCGACGCGGCTCGCACCGACCCGGCCTGCCGGCTCTCGCCCGATCACCACCTGGTCCGCGGCCTCGTCGAGCGGGCCGACCAGGCACATTCCACCGCCGGCGGCCCGCCCTACATCTACCGCACGGAGGGACCGTGAAAAGACCGTATGCGCTGCTGACAGCGGGCCTGGTACTGGCCGGCTGCGTGCTGACCGCACCACCCGGCGCCGCCCCACCGGCAGCGGCCGACGCCCGCCGCGCCGACGTACAGGCTCCGCCGTACGAGGCCGAGAACGCCCAGATCTCCCAGGGCGCAGTCGAATCCAACCACCCCGGATTCACCGGCGCGGGATTCGTCAACTACGCCAACACCACCGGTAGTTACGTCGAGTTCACGGTCACCTCCGACCAGGCCGCCGCCACCGCCGTCACCCTGCGCTACGCGAACGGAACCACCACCGACCGGCCGCTGGCCCTCACCGTCAACGGGACCCCCGCCGCCACCTCGGCCTTCGCGCCCACCGGCGGCTGGTCCAGCTGGCGCACCCAGTCCCTGACCGTCCCGCTGAGACAGGGCAGCAACACCATCCGCGCGACCGCGACCGCCACAGGCGGCGGCCCCAACCTCGACTCCCTGCTCCTCGGGGACGACGACACGGGCGCCATCGACTGGTCCACCGCCATGATCGACTCCACGATGGCGCGCTACACCCCCACCACCATCGGCGGCTGGTCCTACCCGGTCGGCCTGTACCTGTACGGGCAGTACCTCACCTATCAACGCACGCACGACGCCCGCTACCTGACGTACATCAAGAGCTATGTGGACCGCTTCGTCGCCGCCGACGGCTCGATCGGGCAGAGCTTCAACAACCTCGACAGCATGCAGGCCGGCCGGCTGCTGACGATCCTGCACCACGAGACCGGCCAGGACCGCTACCGCATCGCCGCCCGCAAGATCCGCGACCGGTTGAACACCTACCCGCGCACCACCGAGGGCGGCTTCTGGCACGCCACCTCCGACAGTCGCGCGCATCAGCTGTGGGCGGACGGCGTCTACATGGTCAACCCGTTCCTCGTCGAGTACGGCAAGGAGTTCGCCGACGCCACGTATGCACATGACGAGGCGGCCAAGCAGCTCTACGTCTACGGCAGCCATCTGCAGGTCGGAAACGGTCTGCTGCGCCACGCCTGGGACGAGTCCAAGACCGTGAGCTGGGCCGATCCTCAGACCGGGCTCGCGCCCGAGCACTGGTGCCGGGCCGTCGGCTGGTACTCGATGGCCCTGGTCAACGTCCTGGACGCGATTCCCGCCGACCATCCGCGCCGCACCCGGCTCCTTGCCCTCCTCACCAAGCTCGCCGCCGGCCTGGAGCGCTACCAGGACCCGGCCACCGGCCGCTGGTTCCAGGTGATCGACAAGGGCGGGCGCAGCGACAACTGGACCGAGACCTCGTGCTCCAGCATGTTCACCTACGCCCTCTCGCGCGGCGCCCAACAGGGCTATCTGGACGCCCATTACACGGACGTGGCCCAGCGCGGCTACCAGGGCGTCCTGGCGAAGATCGCGGTCGGCGGCGACGGCCGGACCAACCTCACCGACATCTCCATCGGCACGAACGTCGGCGACTACGCCTACTACGTGGCCCGCACCAGGGCGACCAACGACTTCCACGGTCTCGGCGCCTTCCTGATCATGAACGAGCAGCTCAGAGGCAGGTAATCGGCCAGGTGCGCCCCCAAGTGGGGCATCCACCGCTCCCTGGGCGACACCCCCGGCTCCCTGCAGGACTACCGCACGCTCCTGACGAATCTGCGCGCCTATCAACTCGTCTGAGGAGGCGACGACATGAGCCGCACGAGAATGTCCCGCACGAGATGCACCGTTGTCCTCACGCTCTTCGCCCTGCTCGGCCTGTTGGGCATCGACCGCCCCTCGGCCGTGTCCGCCGCGCCCGCACCGGTCGCACTGCCCGTCGTCCAACCGGCCGAGCCGCTCGCGGAGTTCAACGTCCGCGACTACGGCGCCAAGGGCGACGGCACCACCAACGACAGCGGCGCCATCCAAAAGGCCATCGACGCGGCCCATGCGGCTGGCGGCGGCGCCGTACGCTTCCCGGCGACGTCCGGCAGCGCGACGTACGAGTCGAAGAACACCCTGCACATGAAGAGCCATGTGACGCTCCAGGTCGACACCGGCGCCACCCTCTCCGGCAACGGCGCCGACACCTACGACCCGCCCGAGCCCAACCAGTGGGACGACTATCAGGACTACGGGCACAGCCACTTCCACAACGCCATGATCTACGGCGACCGGCTCACCGACATCGGCTTCGTGGGCGGCGGCGTCATCGACGGCGACGGCGCGCTGATCACCGGCAACCCGGCCGCCGGCGAAGCCGACAAGATCATCTCGCTGACTCGGTGCTCCGGGCTGCGCATCGGCGACGGGCTCACGCTGCGCGAGGGCGGCCACTTCGCGGCGCTCATCAACGGCTGCGACAACGTGGTCTCCGACCGGCTCACCATCGACACCGCGATGGACCGCGACGGCTGGAACATCATCTCCACCACCAACGTCACCGTCACAAATGCCCACTTCGAGGCGAACGACGACGCCCTCGCCTTCAAGAGCGACTACGCACTCGGCGCCAAACTGGCCAACGGCCATGTGCGGGTGAGTGATTCGTTCCTCTCCGCAGACTGCTGCAACGCGCTCATGTTCGGCTCGGAGACCTGCGGCGACTTCACCGACTACCGGTTCGACCGCATCACCATCCGCGGCTCGGACAAGTCCGGGCTCGGCCTGGTCTCCATGGACGGCGCGAAGATCACCGACGTCCACTACCGGGACATCACCATGACCGACGTCCACTCGCCGATCATGCAGAAGGTCGGCACAAGAAGACGCTGCGGCAACAGCCCGGGCGTCGGCTCCATCAGCAACATCACCTACACCGACATCAAAGCCACCGGCTCAAGCCCGTCCTTCTCGCCCACCCTGTGGGGCGAGTCCGGCGGCGGCCGCATCCACGACATCACCTTCGACAACGTCGACATCACGGTGCCCGGCGGCAACGGCACCATGTCCACGACCCCACCCAGCAATGACCCGACCAACTACAACCCCAACTCGATCGGCACCCGGCCCGCGTACGGCTGGTACGTCCGCAACGCCGACAACATCCGCTGGACCGACAGCGAGGTCCGCTTCGCCGCCGACGACGGCCGGCCCGCGGTCATCGCGAACAACTCCACGAACCTGCGCTTCGACCGCTTCACCGCGCAGCGCGGCAGCAACAGCCCGGCCGACCTCAACTTCCAGACGGTGACCGGCTATTGCGTCGCCGACAGTCACAACACGAGTGGTGGCACTCTGCGGATCACCCAGTCGGGGTCGACGCAGAACTGCGGGCCCGCGCCGCGGCGGTACGAGGCGGAGAGCGCCGCTTATCCGGCGGGCTCCACCATCGACTCCAACCACGCCGGCTACAGCGGCACCGGCTTCGTGAACACGCCCAACGCGGCGGGCGCCCATGTGGAGTGGACCGTGAACGCCGCGCAGGCCGGCACCGCGATCCTGGTCATCGGCTACGCGAACGGCACCACCACCGACCGGCCCATGGACCTCGCCGTCAACGGCACCGTCGTACGCGCCGGCGCCTCCTTCGCCCCCACCGGGGCCTGGACCACTTGGCGCACGGTGACCGTCCCCGTTCTGCTGGCGGCGGGCGCCAACAAGGTCAAGGTCACCGCGACCGGGGCCGCCGGCTGTCCCAACCTCGACTACCTGGACGGCCCGGCATGAGACGGAGACGACGCCTGTACCTGAGCGTTCTGGCCGTCCTGGCGCTGCTCCTCGGAGCCGTGATCGCTCTGCCAGGGCCCGCCGCCCGCGCCGATGTGATCCACCCCCGCCAGGACTTCCTGCGGGGCTCCACCTCCGGCCTCTTCCTGCACTGGGGGCAGCGCACCGCACCGGCCCACACCAGCTGCAGCGGCTGGGAGAGCGATGTGACCAGCGGCGGCTGGAGCGCGGACTACTGGGTGCAGGAAGCCCAGAAGCTGCACTCCCAGTACCTGGTCCTGGCCACCTTCCACTCCCGGCTCGGCTATGCCCGCCCCTGGCCCTCCAAGATCCCCGGCAGCTGTGCGACCAAGCGGGACTTCCTCGGCGAGCTGATCGCCGCGGCCAGGGCCAAGGGCCTCAAGACGATCCTCTACATGACCGACGACCCCCAGTGGCACGACGAGGGCGGCCACGAGTGGCTCGACTCCGCGGCGTACTCCGCCTACAAGGGCCGCGACATCGACCTCACCACACGGGACGGCTTCGGCGAGTACTCGTACGACCTGTTCTTCGAGGCCATGGACCGCTACCCCGACCTCGGCGGGTTCTGGATCGACAACGACAACGCCTACTGGGAGCGGAACAACCTCTACTCGAAGATCTACGAGAAGCGGCCCAACTACACCCTCAGCAACAACAACGAAGACACGCCGATCATGGACATGGTCAGCAATGAGCAGAAGACCGGCATGTCCCCGGCCTACGACTACCCGCAGGCCGTCTACACCTCGGCCCCGCGCCTGATCGAGGCGGACTTCAAACTGCCCTCTACCGGCGCCTGGTGGTACGACGGTTCCAATCCGAGCGTCGACCGCAAGCTCACCCTGGGGCGGCTCGTCAGCAATGCCGGCTCGTCCGTCAAGGCCCTCATGGCGGAGACAGCCCAGGTCAACGGCAAGTTCCCGGCCAACCAGGCCGCGTTCAACGACTTCGCGAGCGGCTACCTCGGCCCGATCCGGGAGTCCCTGAACGGGGTCGAAGGTGGCGGCTATCTGCATGGCGGCCTCAAACCGGGGTTCTGGAACGACGGCGCGCACGGCGTGACGACCGTCAGCAAGAGCGATCCCAACCGGCACTACGTGCATGTGCTCACCCCGCCCAACACCTCCACGCTGAAAGTGCGGGACAACGGCTACAAGGTCACCGGTGTCACCGACCTGCGCACCGGGGCGGCGATCTCCTTCTCCCAGTCCGGCGGCACGCTGACCCTGACGGGCCTGGGCGACTGGGACGCGTACGACACCGTCCTCAAGGTCACCACCGCCGACCGCGAGGGGATCATCGACCCCTCCTCGTACACGATGAGCGCCAGCGCCTCGGCGAGCGGGCACGGCGCCGCGGCCGCCACGGACGGCGACTACCAGACCTACTGGGACAGCAACAAGACCACTCCCGTCTCGCTCCGCTTCGACCTCGGCTCGGCCAAGCGCGTGCAGTACCTCGCGGTCAACCAGCGCGAGGACTCGGTCAGTTACGCACGCTCCGGCACCGAGCAGTCGGCGCGGATCAAGGACTATCGGGTGTACGTCAGCAGCGACGGCACGAACTGGGGCAGCCCGGTGAAGACTGGCACGCTGCCCAGCCACCGTGGCGTGGCGATCGTCGATCTGCCGGCGACCACCACCCGCCAAGTACGGCTCGAAGTCGTCACCACCCATGCGGCGTCCACCGATACGACCCGCTACCAGCGGCTTCGGATCGACGAGGCATGGCTCGGCACCGCGTACGCGGGCGGCGGATCGACGCCGGCGCCAGTGCGGTACGAGGCGGAGAGCGCAGCCTCCTCGGCCGGATCGACCGTCGACACCGACCACACGGGCTACAGCGGCACCGGGTTCGTCAAC
This sequence comes from Streptomyces sp. UW30, assembly GCF_008042075.1. GTDB lineage: Bacteria > Actinomycetota > Actinomycetes > Streptomycetales > Streptomycetaceae > Streptomyces. The sequence continues at coordinate 56,864 of NZ_RDBN01000024.1, forward strand.
ACCCCCAATGCCGCGGGCGCCTACGTGGAGTGGAGGGTCGACTCGGCGAGCGCCCGCAGCGCGCCGATCACCTTCCGCTACGCCAATGGCACCACCACGGACCGTCCCGCCGACGTGATCGTCAACGGGACCACCGTGGCCGCCGGACGCTCCTTCGCGGGCACCGGCAGCTGGGACACCTGGGCCGATTTCACGCTCACGGTCCCACTGAACGCCGGCCCCAACACCGTCCGCCTCGCCGCCACTTCGGCGGGCGGCGCCCCGAACCTCGACTATCTGGAGGTGCGGCCTTGACCGGTCGACGTACAGGATTCGGGAGGCGCCTCAGGGGGCTGCTGCCGGCCGTCACTTGCGGTGCGCTGGCCGGCGCCGGACTGCTCGCGGCCCCCGCTCCGCCTGCCGCCGCCTCCGACAACGGGCTGTCGGCGCGGCCCGCCATGGGCTGGTCGAGCTGGAGCTTTGTGCGGCGCTGGCCCACGGAGGACAAGCTCAAGGCCCAGGCCGACGCGCTGGTGGCCAGCGGCTTGGGCGACCACGGCTACGTGTACATCAACCTCGACGACTTCTACCAGAAGTGCGATGCCAACGGCTTCGTCGTGGACTCCTACGGCCGCTGGGCCGTCGACTCCGCCAAATTCCCCTCGGGGATCAAGGCGCTCGCGGAGTATGTGCACGCCAAGGGCCTGAAATTCGGGTTCTACGTCACTCCGGGCATCGCCAAGAACGCGGTCGACAAGAACACGCCCATCGAGGGCACCAGTTACCACGCCAAGGACATCGCGGACACTTCACGCCTGGAGAAGAACTACAACTGCAAGAACATGTACTACATCGACTACGCCAAGCCGGGCGCCCAGGAATTCATCAACTCCTGGGCCCGGCAATTCGCCTCCTGGGGAGTCGACTACCTCAAGATCGACGGGGTGGGCAGCCACGACATCCCCGACGTCGAGGCCTGGGACAAGGCACTGCGCGCCAGCGGCCGACCCATCAACTACGCCCTGTCCAACAACCTGGCCATCGCGGACGCCCCGACCTGGCGGCGCCTGGCCAACAGCTGGCGCACCCAGGGTGATGTGGAGTGCTACTGCGGGCCGGGACCCAACGGCAGCGGATTCCCGCTCACCGACTGGTCGCACATCACCTCCCGCTTCACCTCCGCCGCCAACTGGCAGTCCCACGCCGGGCCCGGCGGCTGGAACGACCTCGACTCCCTCGAGATCGGCAACGGCGACCAGGTCGGCCTCAACGCCGACCAGCGCCGCTCGCACCTGACCCTGTGGGCCATGGCCGCCTCCCCGCTGCTCCTCGGCACCGACCTGACGGCACTCACCGCCACCGACAAGGCGATGCTCACCAATGACCGGCTGATCGCCGTCAACCAGGACGGGGTGGCCGCCAAGCGCGTCAGCAACACCGAGGGCCGCCAGGTGTGGAGCAAGCGCGAGGCGAACGGCGACTACATCGTCGCCCTGTTCAACACGAACACCTCCGGCAGCCAGACCGTCGCCGTGAACTGGTCGCAGGTCGGGTTCTCCGGCAGTGCCCAGGTCACCGACCTGTGGTCGGGGCAGGGCGGTGGCACCGTCACCGGCTCCTACAGCGCGAGCCTGCGCCCCGGCGAGACCCGGCTCATCCGGGCCACGCCGACCGGTGGGACGGCGGTGCGCCACGAGGCGGAGAGCGCCGCGTACTCGGCGGGTTCGACGGTGGACAGCGATCACACGGGCTACAGCGGCACCGGGTTCGTGAACACCGCCAACGCGACGGGCTCGTACGTGGAGTGGACGGTGGACTCGGCGAGCGCGCGCGATGCGTCGGTGGGCATCCGGTTCGCGAACGGCACCACGGCGAACCGCGCGATGGACGTGAGCGTGAACGGCACGGTCGTGTCGGCGGCCCGCGCCTTCGGCGGCACGGGCAATTGGGACACCTGGGCCACTTCTACGCTCACCGTGCCGCTGAACGCGGGCAGCRACACCGTTCGCGTCACGGCCACCACAGCGAATGGGGGTCCCAACCTGGATTATCTCGACAGGGGGTAGAACCAGGCTTTTCGAGGGCCTTTCGAGGGCCCTTCGGAGAGGGGCGGCGGGAATTCCCGTCGCCCCTGATAAGGCTGTCCAATTCCGGCTGAACAGCCCGCCGGCAAACCGGAATTGACCCCTGTCGGTGCCATTGACAAGACGCCTTTGAGGCACTGCTATTCAGTGTTGGTTAGGAACCTTTCCTAACCCGCTTCGCGCGTTCCCGTCCCCGCCTCATCCCCGTCCTCGTCCAACTTCCGTCCTCCGGAGGGTGATCCCCCGTGCACGCTGCCGCGCCTCCACGCCGCACCTGGGCGATACTCGTCGCCGTCTGCGGGCTGCTCCTGCCGCTGATCATCACGTCGATGCCGACGGCCCGGGCCGCCGCCACCCGGTACGAGGCGGAAAGCGCCGCCTCCATATCCGGCAGCACTGTCGACACCAACCACACCGGCTACTCGGGCACAGGGTTCGTCAACACGCCCAACGCGAGCGGCGCCTGGGTCGAGTGGACCGTCAACGCCGATGACGCGGGCACGGCCACCCTCGGGATCCGCTACTCCAACGGCACCACCGCGGACCGGCCRGTGACCATCACAGTCAACGGGAGCACCCTCGGCACGGGCACGGCCTTCGCGGCCACCGCCAACTGGGACACCTGGGCCACCAAGAACATCACCGCCACGCTGAAGGCGGGCAGCAACACGGTCCGCGTCACCGCCACCACCGCTGGTGGCGCCCCCAACCTGGACTACTTGGAGACCGGCACCTCGGTCCCGGTGACCCCGGGCATGGCCGTCGCCCCGTACGAGTACTTCGGCTGGGGCAATCCGCCCAGTCCGACCGCGGTCATGGCGGCCACCGGCGTGAAGTGGTTCACCCTCGCCTTCATCCTCTCCGACGGTGGCTGCAACCCCGCCTGGGACGGCTCACGGCCGCTCACCGGCGGCGACGACCAGGCGAAGATCAACGCGATCCGGTCGGCCGGCGGCGACATCATCATCTCGTTCGGCGGCTGGAGCGGCGCCAAGCTCGGCGAGAAGTGCACCAGCGCCTCCGCCCTGGCCGGCGCGTACCAGAAGGTGATCAACGCCTATCGGCTGAAGGTCATCGACATCGACATCGAGAACACCGAGTGGGAAAACGCCACCGTGCGCCAGCGGGTGGTCGACGCACTGAAGATCGTCAAGCAGAACAACCCGGGCATCAAGACCATCGTCACCTTCGGCACCACTACCTCGGGTCCGGACTCCACCGGCGTCGACATGATCAACCGGGCCGCGGGCTCCGGTCTGGCCAACGACATCTGGTGCATCATGCCGTTCGACTTCGGCGGCGGTAGCACCAACATGGGCACGCTCACCACTCAGGCCATGGAGGGCCTGAAGGCGAAGGTGAAGGCGGCCTACGGCTACAGCGACGCGGCAACGTACGCGCACATCGGCCTGTCGTCGATGAACGGCAAGACCGACGTCGCCGGGGAACTGGTCCGCATCCAGGACTTCCAGACGATGCTCGCGTACGCGCAGCAGCACCGCATCGCCCGCCTCACCTACTGGTCGGTCAACCGCGACCGGGCCTGCGGCTCAGGCAGCGACGGCGATTCCTGCAGTGGTGTCCCGCAGCAGCCGTACGACTTCCTCAAGGTCTTCGCCCGGTACGCGGGGTGATGCCGATGACGACGACTGCCGCCGGCTCCCCGTCCCCGCTCACCATCGCTCCGGTGCCCGTCGCCCAAGCGGGCGCGGCCTGGGGCCCGCCCACCTGATCTCCGGCCCACGAGAGGACGAACGTGCGGTTCACACGACTCAGAAGAATCCTGCCCTGGTGCGCGGCGACGACCCTGGCCGCCGGACTGCTCGGCACACTGGCGGCGGCCCCCTCGGCCGCGGCCCCCGTCCGCTACGAGGCGGAGTCCGCGACCATTTCGCAGGGCACGGTCGCCGGCAACCACACCGGCTACTCCGGCACCGGCTTCGTCGACTACACCAACGTCGCGGGCTCGTACGTGGAGTTCACCGTCGACGCCCCGGCGGCGGGCAGCATGGCGCTGTCGCTGCGCTACGCCAACGGCACCACCACCAACCGCCCCATGGACCTCACGGTGAATGGGACCGTGGCGGCGTCGGGTCTGTCCTTCAACGGCACCGGCAGCTGGGACACCTGGGCCGGCAAGTCCGTCAACGCGAACCTGAACGCGGGCAGCAACAGGATCCGGCTGACCGCGACCACCGCGGGCGGCGGCCCCAACGTCGACTACCTCGACCTCGGCGCACCCTCCGGCGGCGGCCCGGCCGTGCCCTTCGGCAGTCACCAATTCCCCTACGCGCCCGGCACGTTGAAGCCCACCGGCGCGCAGTCGACCATCGACCAGGCGGTCGTGAGCAAGTACAACGCCTGGAAGTCGGCCTTCGTCCGGCACAACTGCGGCAACGGCTGGTACCAGGTCATCTCACCCGACGCCGACCATCCCTACGTCGCCGAGGCCCAGGGCTACGGCATGGTCATCACCGCGATCATGGCGGGCGCCGACCCGGAGGCCAGGACCGTCTTCGACGGCCTCACCAAGTACATGCTCGCCCACCCCTCGGTGAACAATGCGGGCCTTCTCGCCGCCGAGCAGGACGCCTCCTGCCGCAGCGTCAACGGCTCGGACTCCGCCACCGACGGTGACCTCGACGTCGCCTACGGGCTGCTGCTCGCCGACAAGCAGTGGGGCTCTTCGGGGACGTACAACTACAAGGACCTGGCGATCAAGCACATCAATGCCATCAAGGCGAGCGAGGTCAATCCGACCACCCATCTGATGCGGCTCGGCGACTGGTCCACCCCCGGCGAACCCCACTACTGGATCACCCGCTCCTCGGACTGGACCGTCGACCACTTCCGCGCCTTCAAGAAGGCCACCGGCGACAGCGCCTGGGACACCATCCGCACCGCCCACCAGAACCTCATCACCTCCCAACAGAACACCTACGCCCCCAACACCGGCCTCCTCGCCGACTTCGTCGTCAACACCAACACCACCCCCAAGCCCGCGCCCGGCGAGGTCCTCGAAGGCCCCAACGACGGCGACTACTCCTGGAACGCCTGTCGCGACCCCTGGCGCCTGGGCGCCGACGCGGTCACCAGCGGCGACTCGGCGTCCCTGGCCTCCGCGCGCAAGATCAACTCCTGGATCAAGGCCAAGACCGGGTCCAACCCCGACAACATCACCACCGGCTACCGCCTGGGCGGGTCCGCGCTGGACAGCGGCCACGACATGGCCTTCACGGCCCCGTTCGCCGTCACCGCGCTGACCGACCCCGGCTCACAGGCATGGCTCGACGCCCTGTGGAACAAGCTGACCGCCACCCCCATCGACCCCCAGCTCTACTACGGCGGCAGCGTCCAGCTCCAGTCCATGATCGTCGCATCCGGCAACTACTGGGTGCCCTGACGGAGGAAGCAGCATGAGATTCAGCAGATCCGCCGGCGCCCTGCGCGGGAAGGTCGCCGCCACAGCGGTCGTGCTCCTG
>NZ_RDBN01000025.1 GCF_008042075.1 Streptomyces sp. UW30
CCTGCCGGACCTCGCCGGGCCGCCCGGCCGGCGGGATGTCGGCCAGCGGGATGTCGGCCAGCCGGGCCGGGGTGCTGACCTGGCCCAGCAGGATCTCCATCCGGTCCAGGCCCAGGGTCTCGGGGCGGTGCAGCAGGGCGAAGGGGCCCGGATTGGGTCCCAGCACGTGTTCGAGCAACTGCCGCGAGTTCATCGGAAGACCTCCTCGGTGGTCRYGACCACCGAGCAGCGAGCGGCCGCGTAGTCGAGGGCCAGCCGGTGGTGCTCGGCGGAGAAGTCGCCAACGGCGTCGGCGACCAGGAACGGCTGGATGTCGTTGGTGAACGCCTCGACGGCCGTCACCAGGACACCGACGTGCGCGTACACCCCGCAGACGATCAGCTGGTCGCGGTTCTGGTCGCGCATCTGCTCCAGCAGGTCCGAGCGGAAGAACGCGCTGTAGCGCCACTTGGTGAGCACCCGATCCGTGGGCCGGGGCGCGAGCTCCTCGACGATCAGACGATCGAGGGGGTCCACCCTCATGCCCGGGCCCCAGAAGTCCTTCAGCAGGCCGCGTTCCTGCTCCGTCATGCCACCGGGCTGCGCGGTGTAGAACACCGGTACCCCGAGCGCGGCGCAGCGCTCCCGCAACTGCACGCAGTGGCGCACCAGCGGGTCACGCACCGACGAGTCGAACGGCGCGAGGAAATAGCGTTGCATGTCGTGCACGAGCAGCACGGCCCGGCTCGGGTCGAGGGTCCACTGAGCGGTACTGGCGGGCAGTTCGCCCGTCGTCGGCAGTGCGTAGGCTGGGATCGGCGCTATACCCGGCACGGTTCTTCCTCGGCTCGGTTCATCATCATCTGCGTCTGCCAGGCCGAGACCACCGACACCGCCTGGCGGGGGTTGAGTCGCGGGTCGCACAAGGTCGTGTAGTGGTCACCGATGCGGTCGGTGCCGTATCGGGCGTCGACGCATTCGGTCACGTCATCGGGAGTGGTCTCCAGGTGTATTCCGCCCGGTATTCCGCCGGCGGTGCGGACGGCGAACTGGAACGCCGTGACCTCCTGGACGATCGTTTCCACGACCCGGGTCTTGCGTCCCTCAGCGGTGGTCACCGTGTTGGCGTGCATGGGGTCGACCAGCCAGATCACCGGGTGTCCGGCGGCGCGCACGGCCCGAACCAACGGCGGCAGCAGATCCATGGTCGCGTCGGCACCCATCCGGGCGATCAAGGTGAGGCGGCCCGGCTCCTGTTCGGGGTCGAGCCGCGCGCACAGCCCGAGCAGATCGGCGGCCGTCATACGCGGCCCGACCTTGCACGCAACCGGGTTGACCACATCCGCCAGCAGCGAGACATGAGCCCCCTCGACCTCGCGGGTTCGCTCGCCGATCCACGGCCAGTGGGTGGAGGTGAGCGCGAGCCGGCCCTCCCGATCCCGGCGCAGCATCGGGATCTCGTAGTCGAGCAGCAGAGCCTCGTGGCTGGTCCACACGGCCGGCTCGATGCGCGCCCGCGGCGTCGGGCCGAGGTTGGCCATGACCTGGCTCGCCGCCCGGTAGCCCGATAACAGGCGCCGGGGATCGGGCCGCCGTGCCCCCGGGTCCGGCTCCGGACCGTTGACCATGTGCCCCCGGTACACCGGGATTTCGACGCCACCGACCCACTCGGTGGGCGCCGACCGGGGCTTGGCGTACTGGCCTCCGATCCGGCCCACCTGTACCACCGGCTGATGAGTGATCGCGTTCATGACGCCGGCGAGCACGTTGAGGAGTCCCGTCTTGCGCTCCACGTCAATTGCGGTGCATTCCGCGGGGTCCTCCGCGCAGTCACCCGCCTGCACCACCTGCGCCTGCCCGGCGGCGACGCCGGCGAGCAGCCCCCGGAGCCTGTTCAGCGATTCGGTCTCCACGAGTGGGGGAAGGGCCGCCAGTACATCCCTGACCTGCTTGACCTGTGTCGGGTCACCCCACTGAGGCTGCTGCCGCGCAACCGGGGCCTGTGAAACTTCGAGCGAGGTGACGTTCAAGCTTTCTCCAGACCTCGAACATGTCGGCAACTCGCTATCCGTGCATTGACCGATGGCCCGCCACCAATGGCCCATTACGAGGTCCATTAAGGCGGGTCCAATAAGGCGGCAGGGGTTGCCCCGAAATGCTTGATCTTGGGTACGGCGGATTGAACTCACATTTGTGGAGCCGGCTCGCCGATCAGTCGGCCGAGTGCGGACGAGACCGCTGAGCCGGCCCGATCAGTGATGGGCCGACGCTGCGTCGCCGTGCGGCGGGTACGGGTTGTCCTGGACGTACAGCCACGTACCATTCGGCTGCTCTTGCACGGTGTCGCAGAAATTCCCACTGAAGGTCTCGCGGGTACCATCCGGCGCCGTCTGCTCCAGCGTGTATTTGCCCATGATGGCCGCGGTGCGGTTGCGTACCTTGTCACCTGTGCGCTTCCCTCCCGCCATCACGGTTTGGAGGGGGTTGACTTTGAGTACCGGATCCGACTTGAACCAGTCGACGTAGAACGCGCGGATCGCCTTGTGGCCCCTGATGACCGATCCGTCGTAATTGACGATCGCCGCTTCGGGCTCCTGGAGGGCGATGATTCCGTCGACGTCCTTGGCCACAATCCTCTCGCCCAAGAGCTGCAGCAACTCGGCAGGGGTCTTGGGGGCGGCCCGCGTTCCGAGGGCATCCGCCGCGGTCGTGGTGGTGGTTGATGTGTGCGCGGCCGGCGCTGCATTCGCCGTCTTGGCCTGGGCGGAAATGGCTGCCGCGCCGACGAAGCTCCCGGCTGTCAACGCCATCGCTATGCTGACGATCGGCAGCGCGCGCTTGATTCTCCTCATGGCATCTCCCCCATACTGGAGATGGCAACCAGGTAAATGCAACGCATCTGCGGCGTCGGACCCCCGGGCCCGCTCTTCAACGGAATACAGAATTCCGTCTCCTGGCGGGTTGGTCCCCCGGGCAGCCCGCTCTCAGACGGAATCCCGAATTCCGTCTGCTGGCGAGCACGGTCCTATTGATCCCCCGTTTGCCATCCTGTCCCCTTGATGGCAGTCATATAACCGTCCGAAACTGGCCCCTGTCAAGCGACATAAATGCAGATGGTGCCGGTGTTTGATTCTCCGACCGTTCAGTCGTAAACCAATGCGGAGTCGTAGTTCTTGATCACCGCGATGCTGGGTGAGTCATCGGGGACCGCGAGCGCCAGCGAGCGCAGGGCCTGGTTCCAGTCCTGCGCCTGGAGGCCGGCGACCAGCTCCGCCCCCGGCCACCTGGCCCGAAGTCCCCACCCCACCCCCCGGCGCCCTCGGCGGCAGCTTCCTCGTGCCGTACTCCTTCCGGCAGTTGGATGCCTTCGCCGGTTACCAGTCCGGTATGCCCTCGCCGGGTTACTACCAGCAGCTGTGGGAGGCCGGGCCGCAGGCCGCCGCGCAGGGACTGTTGCGTTCCGTCGCCGAACGGCTGCGGGCCCGCAGGATCCCGGTGTCCACGGCCGATCTGATCGCCGCGCGCGGTCTGACCCAGGGGCTCGCGCTGATGCGCGGGCACGCGCACGAGACCAGGGTGGACGTCCTGGACGGCCTCGCCGGGGCGCTGATCAGCGACGATCTGGATCGGCCGCTGCCCTGGACCGGCCGGGGCACGCTCAGCGCCGGCACTCATCCCGTCGTCGTGGAGATGGTCGCCGCCTGCGCCGGTGAGAGCGAGGGGCAGCTGCACCCCGACACTCCCCTGCCCCCGCTCGTGCACGACGTGGCCGAGCAGCTCGCCCGGCTGGGGCTGGCCGACCCCGCCCCGGAGGGACCGTTCACCATCGACCTCACCGACGCGGCCGGCCTGACGCGCAGCCAGGTCCTGCATCGCCTGCGTGTGCTGGGCATCCCCGGGTTCACCCGTGTCTTTGGCCCGGCCGACGGCTCCGACCCGGTGTTCACCGAGCGCTGGGAGCCCGGCCGGGCCGGCGGACGCGAGGCGGCGCTCATCGAGGCGGGGGCGTACGGGGCCCGGCTGGACGAGGCGGCGTCGGTGGTGCTCGGTCAGCGGGCGCGGGCGTCGGGCACGGAGGCCGGGGCGCTGGCCGGGCTGCTGTTCGACGCGGTGCTGTGCGGCGTCGGGCCCCTCTGCGACGAACTGCTGGAGGCACTCGCGGCCCAGGTCGGCCAGGTCCCCGAACTCGGCCCGCTGGGCGAGGTGTTGACGGCGGCGCTGGGGCTGTGGCGGCACGACCGGGTGTTCGGCGTGGCCCGCGGCCGACTGCTGGGCAGCGTCGTCGCGGGCGCCGCCGACCGGGTGTTCTGGCTGGCCGAGGGGCTGCACGGCGGCACCGGCGTGGACTTCGCCCGCCTGCGCGCACTGGCCGCCGCGCGGGACGCGCTCCTGCACGCGCCGGAGCTCCTGTCGGTCACCCGGGAGGCCGCCGCTGAGGCCGCCGCACGCATCGGCCGCGACCCGCGCGCCCCCGCCGACCTGCGCGGCGCCGCCGTAGGTCTGCGCTGGGCGCTGGGCGTGCCCGACGACCCCGCGACGGCCGTACAGGCACTCGCGTCCCGCGCCGCCGACACCCTCGGCGACTGGCTCGCCGGCCTGTTCGCGCTGGCCCGCGAGGAGGTCACCGCCGGTGCGACGGGCGACGGGGAGCCCCTGATCGACGTACTGGACGGCATCGTCTCCGCGTTGGCCGAGGACGACTTCCTCACCGGTCTGCCCGCGCTGCGCCAGGCCTTCGCCTTCTTCCCGCCCCGCGAGCGCGAACGCATCGCGCAGCGCCTGCTTCAGCGACGCGGCAAGCACGGCTCGGCCCGTTCCCTGCTGCGCACGACCGCCGACCCGTTGCTGCTCGCCCGCGCCCGAGCCCTGGAGGAGAACGTGGCCCGACTGCTCGACCGACACGGCCTGGGGGCGGCGCGATGAACACCCCGGTATCCGGACCGACACCGGCGTCACCGGACCCCTCCCTGGAGCGCTGGCGCCTCATCCTCGGCTCCCCCGCCGAGCGCTGCACCGGCCCCCTCGCCGCCTCCGCCGCCGCCCGTGACGCCGCGCTCGACTGGCTCTACGGCCGTGACGAGGACCTGCGCCGCCGCGGGGTGCGCCGGGGCGGGTCGGCCGACTCCCGCGAGGGCGGCAGCGGCCCCTCCCAGCTCACCGCCATCGACTGGCTCGACGACATCCACCGGCTGTTCCCCAAGGAGACGGTGGAGCGGCTGGAGCGGGACGCCGTCGAGCAGTACGGGATCGACGAGATCGTCACCGACCCGGACGTCCTCGCCCGCGTCGAACCCAGTCAGACCCTCCTGCGCGCCGTGCTGCGCACCAAGCACCTGATGAACCCTCAAGTGCTCGCCGCCGCCCGGCGGATCGTCGAGACCGTCGTCCGGCAGCTGATGGAGCGGCTACAGCCGGAGGTCCGGCGTGCCTTCACCGGCTCCCGTTCCCGCCGCCCCAGCCGGCTGCCGCTGGGCCGCGACTTCGACTTCCGGAGCACGATCCGCGCCAACCTCGCCCACTACCAGCCCGAGGAACGCCGCATCCTCATCCAGCGCCCGCATTTCCACTCACGCACCCGCCGCCACCTGGAGCAGTGGCAACTCGTGCTGCTGGTGGACCAGTCGGGCTCCATGGCCGGCTCGGTGATCCACTCCGCCGTCACGGCCGCCTGTCTGTGGAGCCTGCCGGGCCTGAAGACACACCTGGTCGTCTTCGACACCGAGGTGGTCGACCTGACCTCCCAAGTGACCGACCCCGTGGAGCTGTTGATGGGCGTCCAGCTCGGCGGCGGCACCGACATCGCCCGTGCCGTCGACTACGGCGCCTCGCTGGTCGACAACCCCAGGCGCACGATCGTCGCCCTGATCTCCGACTTCTACGAGGGCGGCGACCCGTACCGGCTGGTGCGCACGGTGCGCCAACTGGTCGAGCAGGGCACGACCGTGCTGTGTCTGGCCGCCCTCGACGAGGACGCCGATCCCGTCTACGACCGTGACCTGGCCGGGCGGCTTGCGCAGGTGGGCGCCCCGGTGGGCGCGATGACGCCGGGCAGTCTCGCCGAGTTCGTCGCCGAGAAGGTCGGCCGGGGAGGGCAGGGACGGTGACCGTACGCGCCGATCTGCTGGCACTGACGCCCCGGACGCTGGCCTCCCTCGCCAACAAGGGCCTGGTCAAGCGCGCCGAGAAGGACCTCACGGCGGGCTCCGGCCCACAGGTGACGGTCGCCGACGACGGCACCGTACGCGGCCGCTTCCCGGACGGGACGGATACGGCCCTCCCGCCGGGCCTCGGCCTGGACGCGGCGGACTGCGGCTGCGGCGCCAAGGGCGTGTGCCGGCACCGCATCGGCCTGGTGCTCGCCTACCAACGCGGCGCCCCCGGCGACCAGGGCGCCGGGCCGGACACGGGGCAGCACGCCGAGGCAGAGGACACGCCGGTCGCCAAGGACACCCACGTCGACTGGTCACCGGCGGAGTTCGACGACGACGCGCTGGCCGCGGCGCTGGGCCGCCCGGCCCTGGTCGCGGCCCGCCGGGTCAGAGACCGCGGCTACCTCGCCCGGCTGCACTTCCCCACCGCCGACGCCCCGGAGCCCCGCGTCGAACTGCCCACCTGCACCGTCCGTTTCCCGGTCCCGCACGAGCTGGGCTACGCCCTCACCGACGCGTCGGCCGCCCTGCGCGGCGAGGTCGTGGTGCTGGCGGTGTGGGCGTTCCGAGCCGCGGACGACCGGCCTGGGGAACCCGCGGACGACCACCCGAGCAGACCCCGGCCCGCCACGGAGGTGAGCGTCGGCGGCCGTACCGCCACCACCGAGCGCTCCGGCGAAACCCTGCGCACCGCCCTCGCGCTCGCCGACGACCTGCTCCTGGACGGCGTACAGCAGGCGGGGCCGGTGTTCGCCGGGTCGCTCGTGCGGGCCCAGGAGTCGCTGACCGCCGCCAGTCTGCACTGGCCCGCCGGTGCGGTGGCCGAACTGCGCGAGCAGATCGACGCGTACGCCGCGCGCGGCACCCACTACGAGGCGGAGCGGTTCGCCGCGCTGCTGGCCGAGCTCCACGCCCGGCACCGCGCCGCGGCCCACGACCCGGTCGGGGTGCTGGGCACCAAGGAGGCGCCTCAGACCCCGCTGCGCCGGGTGCGGCTGGTGGCGCTCGGCTGCCGGGTCGCGGGCACGGCGGGCGAGCGTGGCGCCGAGACGTACTTCGCCCACGCCGAGGCCGGGATCGCACTGGTGCTGCGCAAGCGCTGGGATCTGACGGAGGGCCAGTCCCTCACCGGACACGAGCTGTCCGCCCGCCGCGTGCTCGGCTCCCCGCTGCGCACCCTCGCCACGGCGAACGTCGTCAGCGAGCACACCTCACGCGCCGCCGACCGGACCGTCTCCATCTCCCGGGGCCGTATCGCCGCCACCAGCGTCACCCCGCTCGGCTCCGCCTGGCGGGACCTGCCCGGCAGCCTGCTGGTCCGGGACGCCGCCGCCCATCTGCGGGCGGCGGGCGAACGGCCGCCCCGGCTGATCCGCCCGCGCGTCGCGGCGGATTCGGTGCGGGTGGTGGAGGTGGCGGCCGTGGAGTCGATCGGCTACGACCCCGCCGCGCAGCACCTGGAGGCGGTCGTCCGCGATCTTGCGGGCAACGACGTCCTGGTCAGCGCCGCGTACAACCCTCTGTGCCCCGGCGGTCTGGACGCGCTCGCCGCCGCGCTCGGCGAGGAGGAGGTGCACTGCGTCAGCGGCATGCTGCACCGCGCCCACGGCCGGATCGTGCTGGACCCGCTGGCCGTACTGACCTCCCGGGGCGTCACCGTCCCCGACCTCGCCCCGGGCGACGGCGACACCGCGCTCACCGTGGCCGAGCCCCGCCGGGCCGACCCGATCACCTCGGCCCTGGCCACGGCCCTCACCGCCCTCGCCCAAGCGGCCCACCAGGGCCTGCGTCATCTGTCCGCCCCGGCCCGCACCCGCCTCGCCGACAGCGCGGCGACCCTGCAACGCACCGGCCTGCACACCGCGGCCCGCCTCATCCGCGACCTCGACACCGCCTTCCAGCGCGACGGGGCGACGGCGGCCGTCCCGGCATGGGTGGAAGCGCAGATCCACTTGACGATGAGCCTGGAACTGCACGCGGAGGGACCCGACGAGTCCACGAACCCACAAGCCGGAGCTCGCCCTTGTCGCCGGTGAACACCAGGTAGGCCCAGGCGAGTCGGCCACTCGCGGTCTCGCCTCCGGTGTGTCTGCCGTACGCTCTGGGGCCGACGCCGGGCCGTGCCTCCACGCCGGTGCATCGACGAATCGACATCCACACGCGGCAGTTCGCCACCCGGGGCGTCACCTGGGCGTCCCACTGGAAGGGGCCGATGTGGAGGAACGGAGAGACGAAAATGCCCGATGGCCTGCCGACCGATGCCCTTGCGGGTGACTCCCTGAAGGGGCTGCGGATCGGTGTCTCGGTCGGGACGAGCGCGGATCTGGACCGACTGGGCCTGGCCGAGGCCGAGTTCCGCTCGCTGCTCGGTGAACTCGTGCGCCTCGTCGTCGCGGCGGGCGGCACGCCGGTGTACGGAGGCAGCCTGCGCCGGGACGGCTACACCCCCTTCCTGATCGAGCGGATGCGGGAGTACGCGCCGCCCTCCCGCCCCCTGCTCAACACCCTCGCCTGGACCGAACACCGCAAGCTGCCCCTGTCGGAACTCGCCGACCAGCGGCAGCGGTTCGGCCGCTACGCCGAGATCGTCTTCCTGAGCGTCGACGGCGAGCCGGTCGACCCCGCCGAGGGCCGGGGCGAGGACCCCGTACCCGAGTCCGACCCCGAGACCGCGCGGCGCGCGCTCACCGGCATGCGCCGCTACCTGATGCGCCAGGTCGACGCGCACCTGATCCTCGGCGGCAGGCGCGGCGGCTTCCTGGGAACGCTGCCCGGGCTCCTGGAGGAAGCGCTGCTGGCCCTGGAGGCAGACCTCCCCGTCTACCTGGCCGCCGGCTACGGAGGGGTGACCGCCGAGATCGCGAAGGCGCTGGGCGTCGTCGGCGCACCCGAGGTCCCCGAGCCGTCGGACGCCACTCCCCCTGACCCCCGCCTCCTCAACGGCCTTGATCGGCTACGGCAGTTCACCGACGCTCCCGCCTGGACGGGCCTGCGCAACGGCCTGACCGCCGAGGAGAACCAGCGGCTGGCCGGCTCCCGGTCCCCCCGAGAAATCGCCGACCTGGCGAGTCGCGGTCTGGCGCGGCTGGGACTGCGCCGGAGCACCTGACCAGGTAGGTTCCCCACCAGCACGGATGAACTGTCCGTGTGGCGCTGCGAGTTGGGGAAGGGGCGCGAAAGGTGACGGTACGTGGGAGGTGGACCGCCGCTGCGGTGGGCCGTACGGCCGGGCGGGCGGTGCTGGCCGCGGCGGTGGGCGGCGTCGTCGGTGTCGCCGCGTACTCGATCAGCCAGACGGGAGGTCAGCTGCTCTCCGTCGTGGTCGGCGGCGTGGTCGGCATCGCCCTGGTGCTCGGCGCCGATGTCTACCGCAGGTCGGTCCAGCTGACCGAGGTGCGGCTCGTCCTACCCGGCAGCGAGATGACGTTCAGGACGACCACAGACATGCGGCAGGCCGCGCTGCGCATGTTCTTCCAGGCCGCGACGCGCGTGGCGACGCGTCCACTGGAGGACGGAAGCGGCAATCTGCGCGAGACCCTC
Organism: Streptomyces sp. UW30; assembly: GCF_008042075.1. GTDB lineage: Bacteria > Actinomycetota > Actinomycetes > Streptomycetales > Streptomycetaceae > Streptomyces. Next base: position 9,669 of record NZ_RDBN01000025.1, read on the forward strand.
ACGTCCCTCAAGACGCTGTTCGACATGTACCGCGAGCCCCTGGAGTCCGAGGGCTCCCCGCCTCCGCCCACCGAGGGCGACTCCGTCCACGAACTCGTCCTGGACATCCTCAACTTCGAGCTGGCGCCGTTCCTCGCCACCTGGCATCCCCGGCTGCGCGCCTTCGAGGAGGCCCACCCCGACGAGGACGAGACGGCCTGGCCCGACAACGCGGAGTTCCGCCGGGCCCTGCGCGAACTCCAGCACAATCTGCGCCCGTACATCATCGGCCTCGGCGAGATCGCGGGCCTGCGCGACCCCGAACGCCACCTCCGCAGATCCGCCTGGCACACCGCCCAGCACCCCGACGGCGTCCCCGAACAGAACACGGCGGGGCGCTCCACACCGGCCTGACGAAGGCGGACGTCGGCGTCGCGGCTACCGGGGCTGCCACGCCCGTACGAGGTCCTCCGGTCCCCAGTGCGCGGTCAGCGGCAGATCGTCCGCGACCCCGCAGCGGGAGACCGCGACCAGCGGAGTCCGCGGGCCGGTTCCGGGGACGGCGAGCATGTCGCGTACCAGGGCGTCGTACTCATGACGGCCGAAGGGCTGGGTCTCCCGCCACTTGACCGAGCCGACGAAGTGCACCTGCCGGGCCACCGGCTCGCGGTCCGCACCGACGAGGTCGATCTCGGGGTTGTTCTGACGGTTCCACCACCCACCGACGGCCTCGGTCTCGGGCCACTCGTCACCGGGCATGAGACGCAGCAAGGACTCGCGGATCAGTGGCTCGACCGCCCGCCCGCGCCAAGTGGTCCACGACCGCTCGATGCGTTCGAGTGCCAGGTCACCGCGGCCACGCTCGATGAGCGGGATCGCGCGTGCCAGGAAGGCCAGCCAGAACCGCAGATACGGGTCCGCGATCCGGTAGCGCTTGTTCTTGCTGTCCGGCTTGGCGGACAGCGGGAGATCGGCGGCCAGGACCCGCTTGGCCTGCAGCGCGGCCAGCAGCGGGGAGAGCGTGCCGGACGGCAGCGCGCCGGCGCCGCCGGCCCGGGTCGCGATGGCACTGAAGGTGCGTTCACCGCTGCCGACGGCTTCCAGTACGGCCCGTGAGTGCGAGGCCTCCGGGAATTCGCCGAGCAGGGACAGTTCGCCGGCCACCAGCAGGGGCGAGAGCGGATGGGCGACCGAGGCCTCCAGGAATGCCGTACGTCCCATACCGGGCCGCCAGGACTGCACGATTTCGGGGAATCCGCCAGTGATCAACTGGGCGTCGACGGCTCCGGCGGCGTCGAGTTCGGTCATGGCCTGCACATCGGCCAGATTGAGGGGACGGACGGTCATCTTCGCTGCCCGGCCGAAGAACGGGCGCCCGTACGACTGAAGTGCCTCCATCACCGACGTGTCGCTGCCGACCAGTAGCAGAAGCACGGGCTTGGAGGACAGGTGACGGTCCCAGACCGTTTGGAGTGCGCCCTCGAATTCGGTGTCCTGCTCGACCAGCCAGGGCACCTCGTCGATCACCGCGATGCTGGGTGAGTCATCGGGGACCGCGAGCGCCAGCGAGCGCAGGGCCTGGTTCCAGTCCTGCGCCTGGAGGCCGGCGACCAGCTCCGCCCCCGGCAGCGGCGACTGCGCGAGGGTCGCGGCGAATTCGGCGCGCTCCGTCACAGGGTTGCGCCCCCGGGTGGCCTGGAACACCACGTACGGCGCTTCGGTGCGGTCGCAGAACTCCTGGACCAGCCGCGACTTCCCCACTCGACGCCGGCCCGTCATGATCACGGCCCGCCCGCGAGTGGCCCCGGTCCCCTCTGCCACCGCCCGGTACTGCTCGGCCAGCAGCTCAAGATCTCCGGCCCGGCCTCGGAACTCCACGACACACCCCCAGGGTGAGTAACGTAGATGGATTCTTACGTAGATCGAGTCTTACTTTAGCTCACGCTCATCGAGCACCTGCATCCTCGGTCGCCCATCCGCTCTCGCCCCTGCTGGTGGCCGGCGAACTGTCCCTGCTCGGCGAATTCCCGGAGGCCTCGCACTC
>NZ_RDBN01000026.1:0-23052 GCF_008042075.1 Streptomyces sp. UW30
CAGGGCGAGGTTGTGCATGCGGGCGACGGCGCCTACATCAACACCGGGCTCGTCGTCCCGCACCGCAAACGGCCGGGGCGGCCGCTGCTGAAGGGCCAGGAAGAAGACAATGCCGCGCACCGCAAGGTCCGCGCTCGCGTCGAGCATGTGATCGGCCGGCTGAAGAACTACAAGATCCTTCGTGACTGCCGGCAGCACGGCGACGGTCTCCACAACGCGGTCCAGGCCGTCGCCCGCATGCACAACCTCGCCCTGGCCGCGTGACCAGACACCCCGACAAGCCAGCTCAGGCTGCCTGATCACGGCCTTGCGCAACACGCTTTAGCGGCCCAGGAATCTCTCGACCACTGTCGCCAGAGTCTCTGGGCTCTCATCCGGGGCGAAGTGGCCGGCGTCGTTGAAGACCTCGAGCTCAGCGTTCGGATACCACCGCAGCCAGGTGGACCGCATGGTGTCAGGGCCCATCGCCGGGTCGTTCGCACCAGCCACGACAAGTACCGGGGTCGGATTTCCCTCGAGCCGCTCGTGGATGTCGGAGCCGCGAGTCCAAGATTCGAGGTAGGGGCGCAGAGCCGCCGACGAGGAGCGTTCCGAGCCGCTCACCCTGGCATCGAGCCACGCATCGTCGTGCAGACTGCCGGTGGTGACGTCAAAGATCGTCCTGCGGTTGCCGGAATCGTTCACGGCTCCGGCGAACAGCTCCCACATCTCCCCTTCGAGCGGGAACCCGGACGCGGGTACTGGCGAGATGCCGACGATCGAGCGGATCCGCGAGGGGGCGTCCAGCAACATCAGCTGGGCCGCCTTGCCGCCCATGGAGTGACCGATCACCGAGAAGGTGTCCCAGCCCAGCTCGTCGGCCACGGCGAGGGTGTCCGCCGCGACCTCCTCCATCGTGTACGCGCCGGGGGTGTCCATCGCCTCGCCGTACCCACGGCAGTCCACGAACGCGTAACTGAACGCGTTCTCGTCCCGGTACTTCCGCAGATGGCCGAAACTCGACCTGTCGCTGAGCCAATGGTGGAGTGCGAGGACCCGTTCCGGACCTTTGCCCTGTACCTCATACGGAATTACCTGTCCTGCTACATGACCTGTCACAATGCTGGGTCTCCCCCTGCGGGCCGAACCCGGAATCCCGTCGGCTTGCGGCTTCGCTCCAACGGCGTAGCAGCGCGAGCGGGCGACCGACGGCGTCGTAGGCCAGATGAATCTTTGCCGGCTGGCCCACCCCGGCCCGGCAACCTCCATTCGATCTCCTGAGGTCACCCGGTCGTCCAGCCGCTTGCGGCCACGCGAACGCCTGGCCGCTGTTGGCCAGGGAGCACACCAGCGGGTGGAACCCGAAACCGCTGTTGTAGGTGGGTGCGGCCGCCTTCTCCTCGAAGTGGCACCGGCGTGGCGTCGGGGTCCAGGACGAGGCCGGGCAGTATGCGCCCCGCGGTCCGGGCGTCGGATACGCTCTCCCGCCTCAGTGGCCTGCAGCCAGGCAACTTCCCGAGCCGAGGCGCGGCCGAGCGCAGAAAAAAGGTCAGTGCCCGCTTGTCAACGTCGGCAGAGCAGCCGCCAGACCCTCGGCGSCGAGGCGACGAAGCCGAACACTTCGGTCTGGTCCCGCAGCACGGCCAGGTCCGCAAGGGCCTCGCCGCCGTCAGCGAGCATCACCGCCAGGTCGGTGGCGATCCGTCCCGGATCATGTCCGATCCCGCGAGGCCGCAGCGGCTAGAGCGCGGTGGAGTACGCGGCGGGAGAAGGATCGGTCCTCGTGCGTATGTCCGCAGCGACCATGATCAACGGCCACGGTGTCGCCCGCGGCGGTCCCGTCACCGTCGCGGCAGGCGCCGACATCGTGCTCACCGCCCGACTCAATGAGGGCGACATCCTGACAGCATCCGCCCAAGAACGCACCCGATTCGGCCGCGGCGGAATCTACGACGTGACCGTCCTACGGGGTGCGACCGTCATCGCCGAGTAACGCGGACGCAGCCGCGTCATCGAGAATGCCCGGGAACAATGACCGCGAGCACCGGCGACAGCCACGCCGCATGGCGCCCACATCGCCCCCGGGTGTCACCCACGGCCTTCTGGTGCACCACTTCGCTTCTCGGGACGCGCTGATCGAGGAGGCCCTCGCTCACGCGGTGGGTCCCAGCGCCCGGCGCGAGCGCGCTGCGAGCAGCTTCAGGTGACGGCGTGGACTTCGCGGCGGGCCGGCGGACATGGTCACCAGCGAGCCGGAGACGCAGACCAGTCGGTACGAGCTGATGCTCGAGTCACTTCTCCGGAAGCTGCGCCTACTGCTGACCCGACGCGGAGACGAGAAGCGGCCGAGCATGCCGTCAATTCAGCAGAACACCAGGTCGGAATGGCCATCTACCCAGGGCGATCCTGGAGTTGCGGTCGGCGGAGACCGAACCGGCGGGTGTCCTCGGCACGCCGCGCAGCCGTCCCATCCCGGCCATGCGGCGGAACCGTGAAAAGGAGTGACTCGGCACCTTCGCCACGTGGTGGCCGGTCGCGACATCAACCTGAGGGAGATGTACGTCAGCAACTCCGCCGCACGCCGGACGGAGCGAAGCCGTTCGTCAGCCGGCGGGGCGACCGGCCGGTCTTGGCGGATGACTCACGACTCGCCGTCACGCTCAGTGCGAGGGGCCCTCGACCCGCGCCTACCTGATCGGTGTCCGCCCGCCCCCGCATCCCTGACGACGCTGTGCCGGAAGGTGAGCGTCGTCAGGGACTGCTGTGCGCGTGCCTTCAGTCGAAGAGGTCGGGCTGTTCCGCGGTGATCTGGTCCCACAGCGGACGGAACTGGAACCAGCCCGCAAGCGCGCCGGAGATCTGCGCCCGGACCTGCCGTGCCGTCTCCGGGTCGATGACCCTCGGCTTTCCCGCGGCCATGGCCAGCAGTTGGGCCTGGCATGAGCGTTCCATGGTGATGAAGTACCAGGCCGCCTCGGCGACGGACGCCCCGACTGTGAGCAGCCCGTGGTTCTGCAGGACGACCGCCTTGCCGTCGCCCAGCGCCGCTCCGATCCGGCGTCCCTCCTCGGTGTCGTTGACCACGCCTTGGTAGTCCGCGTAGACGCCGTGGTCCTCGAAGAAGGCGCAGGCGTCCTGGGTGATCGGCTCCAGCGGGACGCCGAGGCTGGAGAAGGCCTTGCCGTGCAGGGAATGGGTGTGCGCGGCGGCGACCACGTCCGGCCTGGCCCGGTGGACCTCGGAGTGGATGCAGAACGCGGCGTTGTTGACCGGGCGCCTGCCCTCCAGGAGCGTGCCGTCGTGGTCGACGAGGATCAGATCCGAGACGCGGATCTGGCTGAAGGACATACCGAAGGGGTTCACCCAGAAGGCGTGGGGGTTCTCGGGGTCGCGGGCGGTGATGTGGCCGGCCACGCCCTCGGAGAAGCCGAAGCGAGCGAACAGGCGGAAGGCGGCGGCGAGTTCCTGCTTACGGACCTGGCGTTCCTCCTCGACGCTCAGGTTCGGGTCGGGCAACGGGAGGTGCACGCCCTCGGGCATGGCACCGACGGAGGCGTGCGGGGCAGCCTCGGATGTCACGGTCATGGGTCTGGCCTCTCGTGAACTGAACGGTGAACTGGACGGTGAACGGATCGGTGAACTGAACAGGGGGTGGCGGGGGTCACTTGGTACGGCCGCGCAGGCCCGCTCCGTACAGGACGTCGGCCAGGCGGAGCATGAGGCGGTAGCCCGAGGGTTCGTACGGGATCATGTGCGGGTCCCGCCGCATCGGGAACCGGTTGGTGCTGACGGACTGGAGCCGGGTGTACTTGCGGATGCCTTCGGCGCCGTGGCGGACGCCGAGGCCCGAGTCCTTCCAGCCGCCCATCGGCAGGCCGAGGGCCATGTAGTTGGTCTGGGCGTCGTTGATCGTGACGCAGCCGGCCTCGATCCGCTCGGCCAGCCGGCGGGCGCGCCGCGTGTCCGATCCGACGATGGTGGCCTGCAGTCCGTAGTCGCTGTCGTTGACCAGGCGGACGGCCTCCTCGGCGTCGGCGACCTTCATCACCGGCAGGGTGGGACCGAAGGTCTCCTCCCGCATGCACTTCATGGTGTGGTCGACGTCGACGAGCAGCGTGGGCTCGAAGAAGCGGCCGGGGCCGGGGGCGGCGTGGCCTCCCACGAGGACCCGGGCACCCTTGCTCAGCGCGTCCTGGACGTGGTCCTCGATGACGGCCAGTTGGGGCGGGAAGGTCACGGCGCCCACGTCGGTGCTGCCGAGCCCGGCCGGCCGGCCGGAGGTGACCTGCCGGAACCGTTCGTGGAGAAGGTCGAGGTAGGCGTCGTACACGGCCTCCTCGACGTATACCCGCTCCACCGAGGTGCACATCTGGCCACCGTTGGACAGGGCACCCTGGATCGTGACGTTCACGGCTCGTTCCAGGGAGGCATCGGACAGGACGAGCAGGGCGTCCTTGCCGCCGAGTTCGAGTGAACAGGGGATGAGCCGCTCGCCCGCGCGAGCCGCGACCAGCCGGCCGGTCCTCGTCGACCCCGTGAACATCACGAAGTCCGCGGTGTCCACCAGTGCCCGGCCGGTGGCTCCCGCGCCGGTGACGACCTGGAAGACGTCCTTGGGCCAGCCGCACTCGCGGGCCATCCGTTCCATCAACAGCGCGGTCAGCGGCGTGTGTTCGGAGGGCTTCAGGACGACCGTGTTGCCGGCGGCGAGGGCGGGGATGGCGTCGCCGAAGGAGTTGAGCAGGGGGTTGTTCCACGGGCCGATGACGCCGACGACGCCGATGGGCACTCGGCGGGTGTACATGGCGCGGCCGAGCACGAACGGGGAGAGGGTACGCATCCTCGTCCTGGCGAGGAGCCTCGGAGCCTGCTTGGCCCAGTACGCGAAGGCGCTCGCACAGTAGACGATCTCGACGATCGCGTCCTCCTGCGCCTTGCCGTTCTCCTCGACGAGGGAGTCCACGATCTCCTGCCGGTGGGCCATCAGCCAGCGGCGGCCCCGCGCGAAGAACTCCGCACGCGAGCGGGCGTCCAGCTCCGCCCAGTCCCGCTGCGCCCGCCGGGCTCGCGCGACCGCCCCCGCCACCTCGTCCGCGGACGTGTCGGGGACATGGCCGACCACTTCTCCTGTGGCCGGATTGTCCACTGCGATACGGGCGCCCGCGGGGGCGCCGTCTGTCATGAGGGATCGAGTCTGAGCCACGGAAACTCCCGACGGAACGTTGACTTCTCTTCATCCAGAATGAGACGGTCGTTCGTACAAGTCAAGCGTCTTGTACGGATGTCCAAGTCGGGTGCTGGAAAGAGTGTGCTCTCGATCCGCGCCACGAAGGAGCGGTCGGATGAAGCGGACGGCAGTAGTGGCGCTGAGTGGCTTGGGTGTGCCCGAGTCCCTGCGCTGGCACGACGGAGCCCTGTGGTTCTCCGATCTCGCCCACGGCACGGTGCACCGCTGGGGCGGCACCGGAGAACCGGAGACGGTGCTCAAGGTCCCCGGCCGGGCCGGCGGGCTCGGCTGGCTCCCGGACGGCCGCCTGCTGGTCGTATCCATGGATGGGGGGCGCGTCCACCGCCTCGAAGCGAACGGCGAGTTGGTGGAACACGCCGACCTGCGCCGCGTCGTCGGCGGCCCGGTCAACGACATGCTCGTCGACCCGCAGGGGCGGGCCTACGTCGGCAACTTCGGCTTCGACTACCACGCCTTCTCGCGCGAGCATCCGAACTCCATGCTCTACGCGCCGCCCGGCCCGCCGAGCACCTCGATCGCCGTCCTTGCTCCGGACGGGGGCCTGGTCGGTCTGACGGAGCCGCTGCTCTTCCCCAACGGCACCCTCCTCACCGCCGACGGCGCCACCGTGGTGGTGGCCGAGACCCTGGCCATGCGGCTCACCGCCCTTCCCAGGAGCCCCGACGGAACACTCGGGACTCCGCGGCCCTGGGCCCCACTGGTCCCGCCGGTCCTGTGGCGCCTCCTGAACCATCCCGGACTCCCCGGTCGCGTCACCCGTCAGGTCTCGGCGCTCCTGGATCGTCCCGCCCTGGCGAAGCGTTCCGCGTCACCGATCGCCCCGGACGGGATCGCCTGGCACAGCGACGGCGAGACGGTCTGGGTCGCCAACGCCCTCCGCGGTGAATGCGTACGGGTCGCCCTCGGCGGCCGCGTCCTCGACCGGGTCGCGACCAGCCAGAACACGCTGAGCTGCCTCGTGGCCGGACACGACGGGCGCACCCTCTTCGCCGCCACCGTCCCGACGGACGACCCGGTCCGCGCCGCCGAACTCGACGGCGGCCGGATCGAGATGCTGCGGCTCCCCGATGAAGATTCCGGCAATTCATTTTGAACACTTGACTTGGACGGCCGACCAAGAGGAATCTGTGGCTATGCGTCCCATACCTGAGAAGAGCCAGGTCATCGTGGTGACCGGTGCGGCCAACGGCATCGGGGCCGCCATTGCGCGGCTCGCGATCGACCGGGGCCATCGAGTGATGCTGACGGACGTCGACGAGGAGGCTGTCCTGGTCTGCGCCGGTGAGCTGGGCCCCCGGGCCGCCGCCTGCCGACTGGACATCCGGAGCGCCGAGGGCTGGAGCAATGCGTTCGAGGCGACGGAAGCCGCCTTCGGGACCGTCGACGTGCTGGTCAACAACGCCGGCATCACCCACACCGGACACGCACGGGACCTGGGCCCGCGGCAGCACCGCGACATCGTCGAGGTCAACCTGCTCGGAACCATCACCGGGGTCTGTACGGCGGTCGAGCGCATGACCGCGCAGGGCCACGGCCACATCGTCAACGTGTGCAGCATGACGTCGTTCCTGCCGCTGCCCGGATACGCCACCTACTGCGGTACGAAGCACGGTCTGCGGGCCTTCCACCACAGCGTGGCCATCGAGGAACGCGACGGTCCGCTGGACTTCACGATCGTCCATCCGCCGTCCACCCGTACGGGCATGCTCGACCAGGAGATGGCCGACCCCGCCTGCGCCATCTCCTTCGCGGAGAAGTCGTACGCACCCGAGCAGATCGCCGAGGCCGTCGTCGACGCGATCACCACCAAACCGGTCGAGGTGGTCTTCCCGCCGCTCGCGGGCCGCGTCCAGCGGATCGCCGGGGTGTTCCCGAGGCTGATGCGCCGCGTCATCCCGCTGGCCGAGGCGCGCGGGCGGCGGCAGCGGGCGGGGCTGCTGTCCGCGCCGGCGGCGACCCGGCCGGAACGGTTCTGAGCCCCGGCCGGAACGGCTCTGAGCCCCGGCCGGAACGGCTCCGAGCCCCGGCGGATCCGCCCTCCTCACCCCCTCCGGAGAACCCACCCCACTTTGTTTGTTCCTGAAGACCCTCCGCGACGCCCCTGCCGTCTCTGACCCGGCCGGCGACGCGAACTCCCAGAAAGGGTGCCGATGTGAGTACGCACATGATGTCCGGTCCGGACCTGACAAGAGCCGGCTCCCCCGGCGCCGATACGGGCGACGCCAGGATGGCCCAGCTGGCCAAGGCGACCGAGCACCTGGATCCGCCGTTCGCCGTGGTGGACCTCGACGCGTTCGACGCCAATGCCGCGGACCTGGTGCGCCGCACGTACGGTCAGGCGACCATCCGGCTGGCCAGCAAGTCCGTCCGCAGCCGCGACCTGATCCGGCGCGCCGCCGGGCGGCCGGGATACCGGGGCATTCTCGCCTTCACCCTGCCCGAGGCCCTGTGGTTGGCCGAGGAACACACGGACGTCGTCATCGGATATCCGACGACGGACCGCACCGCGCTGAAGCAGCTCGCGGCCGACGAGCAGGCGGCCTCACGCGTCACCCTCATGATCGACTCCATCCGCCAACTGGACTTCGTCGACGAGATGGTGGGCACCTCCCGCCCCGACATCCGCGTCTGCATCGATCTGGATGCCTCGCTCGAACTGGCCGGCGGCCGCCTCCACCTGGGCCCGTACCGCTCCCCGGTGCACTCCGCGCGGCAAGCCGGCACGCTCGCCCGAGCCATCACGGACCGAGCCGGATTCCGCCTCGCAGGTGTCATGTCGTACGAGGGCCAAATCGCCGGACTCGGCGACAACCAACCCGGGTCACTGCTCAAGCGGGCCGCGATCCGCGCCATGCAGCGGATCTCCGCGGGCGAACTGGCTGAACGGCGCGCCGAGGCGATCGCGGCCGTCGAGGCCGTGGCACCGCTGGAGTTCGTCAACGGCGGTGGCACGGGCTCCGTCGAGCAGACGGCAGCCGAACACGTCATCACCGAGATCGGCGCCGGATCGGGTCTGTACGGGCCCGGGCTGTTCGACTTCTACCGGCGCTTCCGGCCCCGCCCGGCCGCCTACTTCGTCATGTCCGTCGTACGCCGCCCGAACGCCAGGATCGCCACCGTCCTCGGCGGCGGCTGGATCGCTTCCGGCTCACCGGGTCTCGACCGCCAGCCGACCCTGAGCTGGCCGCGCGGCCTGCGCATGAACCCCCGGGAAGGGGCCGGAGAGGTCCAGACCCCGGTCCTGGGCGCCGCCGCCCACGGGCTGCGGCTCGGCGACCACGTCTGGTTCCGGCACGCCAAGGCGGGCGAACTCTGCGAGCGCGTCAACACCCTCCACCTGGTGTCAGGTGCGGACGTCGTCGCCAAGGTCCCCACCTACCGCGGCGAAGGCCACGCATTCCTCTGACCCGCCCGGACTCTGCCCTGCCCCGACTCCGACCAGGCCCGTTTCCGACTCCGGAGGCCCGATGCCCACAGATTTCCACAGCACGCCTCCGGCGCCGGCGGGCGCCGCCCGACTGGAGGCCGGCGACGGGCCGAGCGAACCCGTCACGAGGACCTGGACCGCCCTGTTCGGCCTGGTCTGGTTCGGGTACTGGATGGCGAACCTCGTCCCCCTCCAGCTGCTGCTTCCCCAGCAGTTGGAGGCGATCGACCCGGTCTCCAAGGTGCACGACTTCGCCGTCGTCAACGCGGTCTCCGGAGTCGTCGCACTGGCGGCCCTCCCGGTGTGCGGGGCGCTGTGCGACCGCTCCCGCAGCCGCTTCGGACGCAGACGGCTCTGGCTCGGGGCCGGCACCCTGGTGCTCGCGGCGGGGCTGACCGTCACCGGACAACAGACGACCGTGACGGGAGTGACCGTTGCCTGGGCAGCCGCCATGCTCGGACTCAGCGCCGCCACGGCCGGGCTGACCGCTGTCATCGCCGACCGTGTCCCGATCAGCCAGCGGGGCGTCGTGTCCAGCGCGATCTACGGCCCCCAGGCCCTAGGTGTGGTGACCGGCATAGCCGTCGTCTCGGCCTTCGCGCTTTCTCCCGGGAGCAGCTACGCCGTCATCGCGGTCGTGTTGGTCGGCTGCGCCGTGCCGTTCCTCGCACGCTACCGCGACCCCGCGGACAGCTCCGAACCCCCGCTGCGCCTGCGCGCGCTTCTCGCCTCCATGGGCCGTTCGCTGCGCAACCGCGACTTCGCCTGGGCCTTCGGCGGCCGACTGCTGGTCAACCTGGCGAACTCTCTCGGTGTCTGCTACACCCTGTACTTCCTGACCGACGACCTGAAGGTCGCCGACCCGGCCGGCAGCCTGCTCGCCTGCACCACCGTGTACCTCTTGGCCGGCATCCTGGCCACAGCGGTCGCCGGTGTCCTGTCCGACCGGCTGGGCAGAAGACGGATCTTCGTCGCGCTGGCCGCCCTGCTCCAGGCCGCCGCCGGGTTTCTCCTGGCGAGCTTTCCGAACCTCACAGTCACTCTGGTGACATCGGCACTCATGGGCGCCGGCTTCGGGGCGTACATGTCCGTCGACCAGGCCCTGATCACCCAGGTACTGCCGGACGCCGCGAGCCGAGCCCAGGACCTCGGCATCATGAACATCGGCTCGGTGATCCCGCCCGCGCTCGCCCCCCTGATCGCCAGCCTCATCATCACCTCCGATCGCGGCTATCCCGTCCTCTTCGCCCTCGTCGGCGCGACCGCGGCCGTCGGGGCCCTGCTCGTCTACCGCGTGCGGTGTGTCAGATAGCGGCGCTGCGCCCCCGCAGTGCCCCTCAGCGCAGAAGGAAGACCATGGAAACGATGCGCCACAGCTCCCAGCGGTACGGACAAGGCGAGAACGTCGGCAGCTGGCAGAACTGGGCCGGCAACGTCACCGCCCGCTCGGCCCGGGACGCCCGCCCCGCCTCCGTCGAGGAGCTTCGGGCCGTCGTCCGCCAGGCGGCCGAGGACGGCCTGGCGGTCAAGGCGGTGGGCAGCGGCCACTCCTTCTCCGCCGCTGCCGTCACCGACGGAGTGCTGATTCGGCCGGACCGGCTCACCGGCATCCGCGCGATCGACCGGGCGGCCGGCACCGTCACCGTGGAGGCGGGCACCCGGCTCAGGACGCTGAACATGGCCCTGGCCCAGGAGGGGCTGTCCCTCACCAACATGGGCGACATCATGGAGCAGACCGTCGCGGGCGCGACCAGCACGGGCACCCATGGCACGGGCCGCGACTCGGGCGCGCTCTCGGCCCAGATCCGGGGCCTGGAACTGGTGACTGCCGACGGATCACTGCTCACCTGCTCCCGGACCGAGAACCCGGAGGTGTTCGCCGCCGCGCGCATCGGGCTCGGCGCGCTGGGCGTGATCACCGCCATTACCTTCGCCGTCGAACCGCTCTTTCTGCTCAGCGCGCGCGAGGAACCGATGACCTTCGACCGTGTCACCGCGACCTTCGACGAACTCCACGCGGACAACGACCACTTCGAGTTCTACTGGTTCCCCCACACCGACAACTGCATCACCCTGCGCAACAACCGAACCGTCGGCCCCCACGCCCCGCTGGGCCGGCTCAGAGGGTGGTTCGAGGACGAGTTCCTCGCCAACGGGGTCTTCCAGGCACTCAACTCCGTGGGCAGGGCCGTTCCCTCGGCCGTACCGGCGATCGCGCGGCTCGCCAGCCGAAGCCTCGCGGGCCGGACCTATACGGACATCCCCTACAAGGTCTTCACCAGTCCGCGTCGTGTGCGGATGATCGAGATGGAGTACGCGGTCCCGCGCGAAGCAGCCGTCGACACCCTCCGCGAGCTCAAGGCCATGGTCGACCGTTCCGATCTGCGCATCAGCTTCCCCGTCGAGGTCCGGGCCGTCCCCGCGGACGACATCACTCTGTCCACCGCGTCGGAGCGCGACAGCGCCTACATCGCCGTCCATGTGTACCGAGGCATGCCCTACCGGCGGTACTTCACGGAAGCGGAACGCATCTTCGCAGCGCACGACGGGCGCCCGCACTGGGGGAAGCTCCACACCCGCGACGCCGACTACTTCGCCGACGCCTATCCACGCTTCGCCGAGTTCACCGCTCTGCGCGACCGGCTCGACCCTGACCGGCGCTTCGCCAACCCGTATCTGCGCGGGGTGCTGGGCGACTGACGACGCGGACACGGGCCCGCGATGCGCGGCGCGGGCCCACCGGCGGCTTCCCGGTTGTCTAGGTCCGCTTGCCGGCCAGGGACATGAGGTGCTCCCCGGTCAGCCGGAGGACCTCGTGCGTCTGCTCGCTGTCGCGGTCGACCAGCCAGCACAGGGTGACGCCGTCCAGCACCGAGTTGAGGTAGCGGGCCAGGACCGGAGTGGGCACCGTCCACCGGACCCCGGCGCTTTCGGCGGCTTCCGTGAGGAGCTCCTCGTGGACCTCCAGATAGTGCTGGTACTGCCGGCGAGCCAGTTCCTCGAACCCGGCCTGACGCAAGGCGTAGTGAGTGAGTTCGTAACTCACCTGGTGCTCACCGGGATTCAGCTCCACGCCCGCCCAGAAGGCGCTCAGGCTCTTGGTGATGCGTGAGGCCAGGTCGCCGTTCCCCTCGAACGCTTTCCGGGCTGCTGTGACACTGCTGTCCGTGAAGCGGGTGATGACTTCCTGGAGCAGTTGCTCCCGTGAGTCGAAGCAGTAGTGGAAGACGCCCAGCGGCATGTCGGCTTCGCCGACGATCGCGCGGGTCGTCGCCTTGGCGACGCCGTCGCGAACCATGACCCGTAGAGCTGCCGCGATCAGCTCCTCCCGGCGGTCCTTCGCTGCCATACGGGACATCTGATCCGCTTCTCCTTCGGAAGAAATACGTGTACTGACGATGCTATCGCATTGTCTTGGACGGCTGACCAATATGTCGCCGTGGGCCGGTCCACCCGTCCGGCCGCCCGGCGGCACACACGTTTGCAGAATCTTGATCGGTCGACTTGTTCGATGGACTAGGTCGCTATCATGTTCCTATGGCTCATGTTTCCGTGGCGGAGCGCCGCCCCCAGCTGATCAACGCGGCCATCGCCCTCATGGCCAGAGAGGGCATCGCCGCCGGAAGCACCCGTGCCATCGCCGCGGAACTCGGCGTGGCCCAGGCGACTGTGCATTACACCTTCGGTACGAAAGAGGACCTGTACCGGGCGGTCGTGGAGCGGCTCACCCAGGACCTGGTCTCTCAGGTCGAGGCGGCGGCACCCGCGGACGCCGGTTTTGAGGAGACGCTCGCGGCACTGGCCGGTGCCCTGTGGCGCACCGTGCGTGAGCAGCCGGCCAGCCACCAACTGCTCAGCGAGCTGACCATGTTCGCGCTGCGGACACCGAGCCTGCGCGAGACGCTGCAGAGCCAGTACCGCGAGGTGACGGACGTGACGGCGAAACTGGTGACGGAGGCGGCCGAGCGCACCGGCCACAGGCTCGTTCAGCCCGCGTCGGTCATCGCCCGGTTCTTCCTGGCCGGGTTCGACGGGCTGGTCCTCCAGCACCTGACCCTGCCGGACGAAGAAGCTGAACTCCCCAGTCTGCAGGCCCTGGTCGGCAGTGTCATGGCACTGGCCGATGGCCGACTGAACCGCGTTGCCGTGCCCGGCGCCTGACGTCGCTCCGCACTGGTGGGGTGTACGGACGCCTCACCCGGTGCCGGATGCAACGACTTCCCCCGGGCAGAGGTTCTCACCCGGATTCGGCCACCGGCGAGGGGGCGGTTCGGTGCTCCTCGGAGACCGCCGAGCTGGCAACCGTCATCTTCAGCAGAGGCAGCGAGGCTGCGAAGGTGCCGAGCGCCAAGAGGATGCCGAGGGCTACAGCCCCCGCGCCGTCAAGGACGGCGCCCACGGCCAGCGGTCCCATGCCGGTGCCCAGCGCGCCCGCCCCGCTGAGGGAGGCCACCAGGCGTCCGGTCGGATCAAGCAGCGCTGCGGCGGCGAGGGTCTGTACCAGCACGGCCAGTTGGCAGGCCTGCCAGAGGACGGCCGCGACGATGAACAGCACCGGGTCGTGGGTGAAGATCAGGACGGCCATCGCGAGGGCCTGTGCGGTGACGAAGACGGCCATCGAGCGCATACGGCCGAAGCGCTGTGCCGCGGCGGGACCCGCGACGGCCCCGACGAGTGCCACGACACTGGAGATCGCAAGGACGGCCGACACAGCCGTGTGGGACATGCCGGTGTGCTGGCGCCCCAGCACCGAGGCGTACGACCAGGCGCCCTGGGTGACGGCCCACAGCAGCGCGGTCCCGGCCAGCAGGATCACGGAGGGTCTGGCCGCGGCCTTGGTCTCCGGGCCGGTGGGCGCGGTTCCCGGTGTCGCCGGACCGTCCGGCAGTCGGCGGACCAGCGGCCAGGCGGCGAGACAGCACAGGGCCATGAGCAGGAATCCGGTGCCCTCCGCCACGTCGTGGTTGGCCGCGGGCACCGCCATGATCAGCAGGGCTGTCACACCGACCACGCCGGAGATGGTGACTGCGGACGCCTTGTCGGCGTCGTCGGTGGCGGCGAGCGCGGCCGTGGCCGCCGCGTAGACCGCACCGAGTCCGGCGCCGACGACCAGGTTCGCCAGGGTCAACGTCACGACGTCGGTCGCCGCGGTCGCCCCGAGGAAGCCGGCGCCCGCGAGGGCGAGACCGAGACGGGTCATCCGCACGCGGCCGGGCCGGGCGGCCCGCTCGGCCAGGAGCAGGGTGACGACAGCGGTCGCCAGCAGCTGGGTCGCGGCAACGAGTCCGGCGCCGGAGTCCGACAACCTGAAGCGCGAGGCGAAGTCATCGACGAACACGGGCATCACGTTCGCTCCACCGTTGCCCAGGGTCACCCCGGCGACGAGGGCAACCGCGACACCGAAGGTCAGGACGGATCCCTTCCGCGCGTTCACGGGCACCGCCACTGCGTGCTGTGGGGGACGTCCGCGAATCCTCGGCGGATCGCCGAGCGTGCAACAACCATCAGGACCTCACTGGTAGGGGGCATGCTGGGGATTCGCCCTACGGCAGCCACGGGCGCGTCGGGCTCGTGGCTCGCAGAGCGGGCGGCCGTGGTCAGCCGGCCCACACGTCCTCGACGTAGCAGCCGGACTCGATGAGAGCGGCCAGCCAGGTGGTCGCCTCCTCGTCGCCCGCGCCGGTGTACGTGCGGTAGATCGTCATGAACGCCTCCCGCACCGCCGGGGCCATACGGCGGCCGTCGCCGCAGACGTGGATGCGGCCACCGGCTTGCAGCACTGCCCAGACCTCGTCGCTCTCCCGCGCGATGCGGTCCTGGACGAAGCGGGCGCCGTCCTCGGGCGCGCAGGCGAAGGTGGGGCGCATACTGACGGACCCGGCGGCCTCGGCCTGCTCGAACTCCTCGCGGTGCAGGTAGTCGACGTCCGGGTGGTCGCAGCCGAAGTAGCACAGCAGCGTTCCGGTGGAGCGGGTGTGGTGGCGGTCGAGGACGGCACCCCGGAAGGGGGCCAGGCCGGTCCCGGCGCTGACCGCGATGACCGGAACGGCGTCGTCGCCGGGCAGGCGGAAGGACTCGCTGCACGGGAGCACCCGGGCCTGGACGGTGTCGCCGGGCTTGAGGGTTTGGGCGTAGTGCGAGGCGATGCCGTGGAAGGTGCCCTCGCCGGCGCGATGGGGTGCGGCGAGCAGTGACACCATCAGGTCGATTTCGCCGGGTGCCGCCTGGGCGGAGGAGGAGATTGAGTAGTGGCGCGGGCGGAGCACCGGCAGCAGTTCCAGGAAGAGTTCGAACGGTAGCTCGCAGGCGCGGTAGCGCTCCAGCAGGTCCAGGAGACTGCGGCCGGTGGCGGTCACCTGCTCGCGGAAGGTCGCCGGGGCTGCCATGGCGAGCTGCGTCAGGGGGAGCTTCTCGGGCGGGCAGGCGGTGTGCTCGGCGAGCACGGCGACCTGTTCCGGCGTCGCGGGGTCCTGCAGTTCCACGAAGTCGGTCAGCAGCCGGCGCAGGGTCAGCGGTCGGTCCACGGGCAGGGCACTGCGGCTGCGGCGACGGGCGCGCAGCCGGACCGTGCGGTCCAGGTCGAGACCGAACCGGTCGGCGGCCCGCTGGACGAGGGCGTCGGGGTTGTTCGGCAGGACGGCCAGATGGTCGCCGGTGCGGTAGGTGATGCCCTCGGGCAGCCGCAGCCGGAGGAAGCGCTTGGAGCGGCCCAACTCGTGTTCCATGTCGACCAGTTCGCGGGCCTCGACTACCTCCATCGGCTGGACACCGTGCCGGGCGGCGAGTGCGCCGACCACCGAGTCGGTCGTCTCCTCCAGCTGGTACAGGCACTGGTCCGCGCCCTGCTCCGGCTCGGTCTGCGCCGCGCCCGTGGTCCCTGAGTCGCCGTACCGTTCCAGCAGGGTGGTCCACAGCTCGGCCGTCCAGCGGTCCACGGTTCCCGCGAAGTCGCCGGAGGCGTCCGCAGCGGCACGCTCCAGCAGGGGGGTGGCGCCGGCCGCCTTGAGGCTTTCGTCGATGAAGGTGGGGATGCGCTGGTAGGTGGCGGCCCAGTTGCGATCGCCGACGCCCAGCACGGCGTAGCGGACGCCGTCGAGCGAGCCGGGCTCAAGACCGTCCAGCCAGGCGACGAACCGGGCGGCGTCGTCGGTGGGGCGGCCGTTGTAGGAAGCGGCGACGATCACTACCGGGCCCTCGGTGGCGGCCAGCTCGCCGGCGTAGTCGTCGAGCGGGGCGACTGAGGGGGCGAACCCGTGCGCGTCACCGTCCACCGCCAGATCCCGCGCGATACCGGCACAGGTGCCGAGGTTGGAACCGTGCAGCAGGGTCAGTGCCGTGCCGGTGACGCGCCGGGGCGAGGGCCGGTCATGTGTGTCGGGCGCGCTGCTCGCGGCGGCATGGGGCAGCCGTCGCTCGCCGGTGGTGCGACGGGCGAGCGCGAGGGAGAACGCGTCGGGCTTGATGGTGAGGGACTGCTTGATCGTCAGCTGGTAGTCGGCGTGGTCGATCAGACGGTAGCGGTGCACCAGCAGACCGAGCAGCAGGGTGGCCTCATGCAGGGCGAACTGCCGTCCGATGCAGGCGCGTTCGCCGCTGCCGAACGGTTTGAAGAGGTGGACGGGGCGGGCCGCCTCCCGCTCCGGGGTGAAGCGGTCGGGGTCGAACAGCTCGACGTTCTCGCCCCAGGCGGGGTCACGGTGCAGGGCGGGGGTGAGCACCATCAGCGTCTCACCCTCGCGCACCGGGTACCTGCCGCCGATGACTGTGTCCTCGACGGGTTCCACAGCGAAGGCGGGAGCGGTCGGCCACAGCCGCAGGCTCTCGCTGAGTACCTGACGGATGTACGTCAGCTTGCCGATGTCCCCGTACTCGGGCTCGGGGGCATCCGTGTCACCCCACAAGGCGTCCACCTCGGCCTGGGCGCGGGCCAGTACCTCGGGGTGCTTGGTGAGGTAGTACAGGGCGAAGGACAGGGCGCCGCTGGTGGTCTCGTGGCCGGCGATCAGGAACGTGATCACCTGGTGGCGGATGTTCACGTCGTCCAGCGGTGCGCCCGTGGCCGGGTCGGGGGTGTTCAGCATCCGGCCGAGCAGGTCGTCGGTGCCGGTGTCGGCCGATGCCCTGCGCTGCCGTATCACCTCGTCGACCAGGTCGGTCATCAGCTCGGCGTCCTCGCGGAACTGGTCGGCCTGCTTCCACCGGAACACCTCCGTGCCCGGGATCGCCTCGCCCTTGACCTGGGTGAAGGCCAGCGCCCGGGACATCGCCTCGACGAACGGGTGCGGCTCGTCTCGCCGGAAGGACTCGAAGTCGTAGTCGAAGCCGCACAGTCCGATGGTGTCGAAGGTCAGCCGGGTCATGTCCTCGGGCACGTCCACGGATCGCTCACCCGCGGCCTCGTCCCACTTGGCGATCAGCGAGCGGGCCACGCGCAGCATCGTCGTGTGGTAGCCGCGCATCGCGCCGAGCGAGYACGCCGGCATCAGGATGTCGTGCGCCTTCTGCCAGTTCGGCTCGTGGTGGAAGGCCGTGAACAGGCCGTCACCGGCGATCTGACGGATCTCAACCAGATCCGGGTGGACGTTCTTACGGAACCGGGTCTCGTCCGACAACTCGGTCACCAGGTCCAGGCCCCCGACGAGCACGGTCTCGGTCCCGAAGACCCGGACCCGGAACACCGGGCCCAGTTCCTTGACCTCCTTCATCAAGTGGATGAGCCCTTCCGCCCCCCTCGGGATACCGAGGGCGTGACCGATCAGAGGAAGAGCCGGGCGCTCCGGGATCGTCTCGGCCGGGACAAGGTTCGGCTTGCTCATGAGCGTGCCTTTCGTTCGCACCATCGGTCGCTTGCCGATCACCCTAGCGGCAACATTGTCAGGTGACCGTGTCGATTGATTGTGTTGCTTGACACGGTCGGTCGACGGAACTTCTATGGGCGGTGCCACGTCAACTGGGCAAATGACGTTGTCCATCGACCACGTCATGCGACCGCAGTAGTCATCGAAGTGAGGAACCTGTCATGAACGCACCGAACACCATGCTTGCCGGACGGCTCCATCTCGACAGTCGGGCCTTCGTCGTCGAGGAGGTGCCCGTCCCCATGCCCGGACCCGGGGAAGTACTGGTCGAGGTCCGTGCCGCGGGAGTCTGCCTGTCCGACGTCCACCTGATCGACGGCAGCATCAGCCCGTTCTTCCCCGTCGAGGCGGTCGCGAAGTCACGCGCGCTCACTCTCGGGCACGAGGTCGCGGGCGTCGTCCATGCCCTCGGGTCTGACGTTCAGGGGCTCTGGAACCCGGGGCAGCGGGTGGTGCTGCAGGCTGGACAGGCGTGCGGGGAGTGCGGGGACTGCCTGCGCCGCATGCCGTGCGGGCGACCGCAGACCCGGGGCGTGGACTACGACGGCGGGTGGGCCCAGTACGCCGTCGCCCGCGAGGACACGCTGGTCCCGATCCCGGACGACCTGCCCTTCGAGCAGGCCGCGATCATTCCCGACGCGGTCTCCACCCCGTACGCCGCGATCGTCGAGACGGGTGCGGTCCGACCGGCGCAGGCGGTCGGGATCTGGGGCGCGGGCGGACTCGGCGCACACGGAATCCGCATCGCCCGCATGGTCGGCGCGGCGCCGATCGTCGTCGTCGACCCGCTGGCCACGGCCCGGGAGCGCGCCCTCGCCTTCGGTGCGGACATCGCGCTCGACCCGGCCGCGGCCGGGTTCGCCGAGGCGGTGGACGAGGCTACGGGCGGGCGCGGAATAGACGTGGCGTTCGACTTCGCGGGCGTGGGCGCCGCCCGGTCCCAGGCCCTGAGCGTGCTGGCACCGGACGGTGTGCTGGTGCTGGCAGGGCTGACTCCGGAGCCGATCACCGTCGACGCAAGCATGGGCTTCTGCTTCAAGGGCAATCAGATCCGCGGCCACTACGGCTCCGGACCCCAGCACGTGGAACAGCTCATCGGCCTCACCTCCGCCGGCCGGATCGACCTGGCGCCGTCCATCACGAGCCGCGTCCCGCTCGCCGAGGCGGCCGATGCCGTCGCCCGGCTGGAGAACAAGACCGGAGACCCGATCCGGTTCGTGCTCACTCCCTGAGGCCGCGGCGGGACACGGGGCGACAGCCCGCTTCGGTCTGACGCCCCCTCCGTCGTCTCTTACGGAAGGGGAAGCGGAAATCGGAGATTGATCTCCGGAATCCGATCGACTTCGACCTCGCGGGGTACCAGCGAGCTTTCAGCGGGAACCGGACTCACCAAGGCCAACTCGTAGGGGGCACCGCCGGGCCAGTAGGCGGTCACGTAGTCCGGCCAGTGGCCGAACACCTCGTGGGGAACGGCTACGTCCAATGGAACGTGGCCCGGCTGCACCACCACGTGCTCGGCCCGGCTCGAGGCCGAGCGCTGGGACGTCGGTCCGCCCCGCGTCCACCGGCCTGCGCCACGCCCGCCGCTCAAGGCCAGGGCTTGTGGTCCCGGGCCGCGCAACCTGCGGACGCCCACCACTGCCTGATGGTCGCGGCGGGCGCCTTGCCCATGTTCCGCCATCTCCTGCACATCCGGGGCGTCTACCTCGACCTCGAAACCCTCATCGGGACGTGACCATGGGCATCAGCAGGGCAGCACTGTCCGCCGGGGCCGACGCGGCCACGAGCAAGGTCAGCAAGGAACTGAGCAAGAAGGTGGCGGCCCACGCGCCGCACGCTTCGATCGAACAGTCTCTGGCGCTCCGCCCGGAGCCCCGTGCCGTCAGGCTGTCGCGGTTGTTCGATCTGGTCACCGGCGACCCGCCGGTCCGCATGGCCCGCATCCTCGAGCTGATGGACGTCCTGCACGGCGAGCTGCGGGCCGTGATGGCTCGCATCCCGCTCAGGCCCCTTCACTTCGGCTTCAAAACCGTCGAGGAGATGGTGCAGTACATCGGCGAAGTGTTGTTCATGATGGAGACGAGCGCCGCGTCCCCTGCGGATTTCGTGGCCGGGATCGATGGCTGGCGCCGCAACCTCGTCGGCCGCATCCTCTTCGAACGGCTGGTCAAGTACCACCCCAGGCTCGACGCGTTCTTCCGCGGACTCGCCAAGGATCTCGTCAAGCAGGTCAACGCCGAACTCGCCGCATCCCGCCGCGCCCTGGTGGACGCTCGCGGCAAGCCGAGGCGAGCCTCACCCACGTTCGGGGAACCGGAGAAGGTCATCGAATTCCGCCTGGTCGGAGGGGACGGCATTGAGCGGGCCTTCACCGACGCAGGGTTCCTCGCCACCAACCGTGAGGGCCGGCGGGCCCTGCTGCCCCTGGAACTGAAGATGCCCGCCGCCCTCCAGGGCGTCGCCGCTCAGTTCGACGAGTTCCTCTCCCGGCTGCAGGCAGGCGAGGAACTGATCGTTGTAGTGGAGCGGAACGGAGCCCTGGTTCGTCAGCCGGTCGACCCGGACAAGCTGCTGTTCATGGCCCACGACCGGGCGCAGGTGGCCGTCGCCCCGCTGAGTGTGAAGGCGGCCGAGCGGCTGGCGCAGCAGAAGAAGGGGCCGGTCCAGCCGGATGAGGTCGCCCGCGTCGTCGACTTCGAGCCGAAGCACAGCGAGTCGCGACAGCTGTCGTACTACGTCATCCGGCTGCTGGTGCTGCGCGACTGGCTGGAGGAGATCGCCCGCCCGATCACCGATCCGCCGAAGCGGTAGCCGGACGCAATGGGCAGGCCCTCTTACTCCTGCGTACGTCGCACCGGGAGCGCACGCACAGGCGGACCGGCGAGGCGTCACCCGGTCCCCGGTGCCGTGGCTGATCCGACCGAAACGCCCGTGCGGTCGGGGTGAGCCGCGCTCGCCGCACTGGCCTCCCCGTTGCCCGCATGCGGTGCCGTGGCCGGGCTGCCGTCGCCGGTAGGGGAAGCGTGGGGCCTGGCCCCGTGACTCGCACGCGGTGATCTATCGGGCCGTCACCCGTACGCGGTGCCCAGGTCGCTCGGGTCTTGGAGGCGCGGTTAGCGTCCGGAGAGGATCACCGAGCGGCCGTTCCGGTCCCGTGGCGGCCCGAACCTTGCTGGAGGCCAGTATGTGGATCAGCCGCCCGTCGCCCCGGCCCGCGAGACGCCGTACCCGCCTGGTCGTCCTGGCGTCCGGACTGACCGCCCTGGCGGCGACCGCCCTGGCCGCAACCGCGGCCCACGCCGGCGCTGTCGACCCCAGCCCCACCACGTACAGCGTCGCGCAGCTCGCCGCGGTCGAGGAGGCGGTGGCGAGCGCCGATGTGGTCGGCACCGCCTGGAGCGTGGACGACACGTCCGGCAGGGTGCTGCTCGCCGCCGACAGCACCGTGTCCGCCGCCGCGATCGACGCCATCGAGCGAGGCGCGGGCGCCAACGCCGGGGCGCTGCGCGTCGAGCGCCTGCCGGGCAAGCTCTCCAGGTACCTCTCCGGAGGGGACGCCGTCCACAGCGCCGACGCCGCCGGCGCGTTCCGCTGCTCGCTGGGCTTCAACACCCGGGACGGCGGCGGAAACCACTACTTCCTCACCGCCGGCCACTGCACCAACGGAACCACCGACTGGTACTCGGACCGGCTCGTCACACACATCGGCACCACCGCAGGGTCCAGCTACCCCGGCAACGACTACGGCCTCGTGGCCTACGACGCCGGCCAGCCCGTCCCGCCCGGCACCGTCGGCAACCAGGAAATCACCAGCGCCGGCAACGCCCAGCGCGGCCAGTCCGCCTGCCGCCGCGGCTCCACCACCGGCACCCACTGCGGCCGGGTCACCGGCGTGAACTGGAGTGTGCGCTATCCGGACGGCGTGGTGACCGGCATGATCCGCACCAACATCTGCGCCGAGCCGGGGGACAGCGGCGGCCCCCTCTACGCCGGCAGTCAGGCGCTGGGCCTCACCTCCGGCGGCAGTGGCAACTGCACCACTCCGCCCAGCACGACGTTCTTCCAGCCGGTCACCGAGGCCCTCAACGCCTTCGGGGTGCAGGTGTACTGAGCACTGGCAGAGAAACCCGACCGGGGCTTGGGCCTGGGGCATGCTGCACGGTGACCGACCCGCCGAAGCTCCCCCCGCCTTACGCGTCCACTGAGGACTGACGCGGGGCTTCAGCGGCCGGTCGTGCCGGTCAGCCAGTCGCGTGGCAGCAGCGTCAGGGTGTCCCGCACGTCCTGGACACCGATGGCCGGCAGGCGCAGTTCGAAACGAGTGCCGGGTCGCCCGTCGGGGCGGTCCAGCACGGTGATCCGGCCGCGGTGCAGGGCGACCTGCTGGGCGACCAGGGTCAGACCGAGGCCGGATCCGGGGCTGTCCGGGCCCCGGCGAGCGGCGTTGCGGGCGGACCGCCTCAGGTTCCGGACCGCCTCGGATCGGCGGATTCAGGTTCCCTCCCGCTGGGCATTGAGGCAGTGAATGTCATGAGCACGACTAACCTTCCCCCCACAAGGAGGTCGAATCATGCACGTACGTAGGCTGACCGGCGGCCTGGCCGCTGTCTGTGTGGTGTCCCTGTCCCTGATGGGCGGCCAGGCGGTGGCCGGTCCGCTCGACGTGGCTGAAACCCCCCTGGCTGCCCGTGTCCTCACCTACGACGCCGGCGGCTCCGCGGAGTTCAGGAGCGCCGTCGACCGGGGCGCGGCGATCTGGAACGAGAGCGTCGACTCCGTCGAGCTGCGGCCGGCCAACACCGGGCAGCGCGCGAACATACGGGTCCTCGCGGACAACGGCTGGCCTCGCGCCCTGCCCACCACTCTGGGCAACGGAACGGTCTACATCGGGCGCCAGGCCGTCGATCAGGGCTACGACACGATCCGCATCTCCGCCCACGAGCTCGGGCACATCCTGGGCCTGCCCGACCGCAAGCCCGGACCGTGCTCGAGCCTGATGTCCGGTTCCACTGCGGGCACCGCATGCACGAACCCGTACCCGGACACGGCGGAGAAGGCGGAGGTCGAGGGGAACTTCGGCGGCGAGCTCGTCGGGCGGGCCCCGGCGGCGGATCCTGAGCTGATCGTGGACTGACGCATGCCGCACCATGCATGAGGAAGACGAGCCCGCCCGGTGCCCTGCGCGCACCGGGCGGGCTCAAATCGCCGAGGCGGTCCGTCCGGTTCGTGGCTCTGCGGGGGTGGGCAGGGCGCGAGGCCAGCCGTTGTCCGCGAGGACCCGTATGTTCGCGCGCTGCCCGGTGTTGGCCGGCCGCAGCTCGACGGAGTCGACGCTCTCGTTCCAGATCGCCGCGCCCCGGTCGACGGCGCTCCTGAACTCCGCGGAGCCGCCGGCGTCGTAGGTGAGGACACGGGCAGCCAGGGGGGTTTCAGCCACGTCGAGCGGACCGGCCACCGCCTGGCCGCCCATCGTGAGGACACGGGCAGCCAGGGGGGTTTCAGCCACGTCGAGCGGACCGGCCACCGCCTGGCCGCCCATC
>NZ_RDBN01000026.1:23152-34693 GCF_008042075.1 Streptomyces sp. UW30
GATATGACACCGTGCTGCTCGGCAGCCCGATCTGGAACGTCCGTGCCCCCATGATCATGACGACGTTCACCGAGCGGCTCGACTTCACCGGCAAGACCGTCGTCCCCTTCACCACGCACGCCATGAGCGGCCTGGGCACCACCGAGCGCGACTACACCGCATCCTGCACCGGCGCGACCCTTGCCGAGGGCCTGGCGGTCAAGGGCGAGGAAGTCGGCGAAGCCGAGGGAGACATCGCAGCATGGCTGCAGCGTGTCGGCTTCACCGTCTCTTGAACCGAACCGGGCACGCGATGCTCGGGCCGGCTCAACGCCTCCTCGGACGCCCTGGGTAGGATCCGGCCGGACTGGACACGACGATGGCGAACGCCATCTACCTGCTGCCCCGGTACCCGGTCGACGGAAACAGTAATTCCTGCCAACGGTGCACGGAGGCCGTGACCTAACGAGCCGTCATGGCGCGTCGCGCCTGCTCATGGGGCTCCGCATGGGGCGGATAACCGCCTTAGTCGATCACCGGACCAACGTCCACCGCCGAGGAAGCCGCCTGCCAGTCCCCGCCCAGGCCACTCAGTGACGCGCACACTCCTCGGCTGAGCCCGCCGGACAACGGACAACGTCAAACCCTGTCCATAGAGCTCGTAACACGATCATGGGCGGGCCTTCTTGAGGCGTCTCCAGCAGACGAGACTGCAGGCCAACGGGACGAAGGCATCGTGGAGTTCGGTTCGGCGTTCCCAACGGACGGCAAGGCGTTTGAACTGGTGAAGCAGGGCGAAGGTCTGCTCCATGACGTGGCGGAGTTTGCCCAGGCCCTTGATGTTCAGGGCGCCCTTGCGGGAGATGACCGGCAAGATCCGCCGCTTGCGCAGCTCCCGCCGGTTGGGATTGGAGTCGTAGCCCTTGTCACCGAGGAGTGAGTCGGGGCGACGGCGCGGGCGGCCGGGTCGTCCGGCCACGGGCGGGATGCCATCGACCAGGGCGAGGGTCTGGGTGACGTCGTTGACGTTGGCCGCGGGTGACGACCTTGAACGGGGTGCCGCGTCCGTCGCACCACGCCGGACCAGGCACTTCAACAAGATCAAGTTACTAGCTCGTGGGACACGGTCTGATACTGCAACCGTCTTTGGAGTGACTGGTTGCCAGGCTGTTCGCCGACCTGGGCATGGATGTGGATCTTGGTGATGTCAGGGCGTAACGGGGAGGCTAGCGAGGTGCCGCGAGTACGTCCCGGAGTACGCTCTCGAGCGTGACGCGGGCCAGCTCGTGTCTCAGGCTCTCCTCGATGCCCTCGTAGATGCCCTGCATCGCCGGCTGGATGCCGTAACCCACCACGCATCCCTGGTCCGGSGTGGTGCGGTGCATTGCGAACAGCGGGCCGGGTTCCACTGCCTCGTACACGTCGAGCAGGGTCATCGACTCCAGCTCGCGCGTCAGCGACCAGCCCGCGCCCACGCCCCTCCGGGACTCAACGAGCCCGGCCCTGCGCAGCTCGCCGAGCAGCCGCCTGATCACCACGGGGTTGGTGTTCGCGCTGGTCGCGATCTGCTCGGAGGTGGCGACCTCATGGCCCTGGCGCTGGTAGAGACCGATCCAGGCCAGCGCGTGGGCGGCAAGGGTCAACCTGCTGTTGGCACTCATGAACCCCTCCTCTCGGCCGCAACGCTTTATGTTACGACAGCGCAGTCGTAACAGCGATAGTTGCAACCGAGTGTCGTAACAATTAGCGTTACGACTATCGGGAAGGGTCAATCAACGAGGTGAGAAGAATGAGCAAGCCACTCACAGGCAAGGTCGCCCTGGTCACCGGGGGGTCGCGCGGACTGGGAGCCGCGACCGTACGACTGCTGGCCGAGCAGGGCGCCGACGTCGCCTTCACCTATGCCAGCTCCGAGAAGCAGGCGCAGGCCGTCGTCGACGACGTGCGCCTCAAGGGAGCGAAGGCCATCGCCTTCAAGTCCGACCAGGCAGACATAAGTCAGGCGCCGGCGCTGATCGACGACGTGGTCGCGCACTTCGGCGGCCTGGACATCCTCGTCAACAACGCGGCGATCTCGGTGGAGCAGGGCCGCACGGTGGACGACCCGGACGCCGACACCGCCGCACTGGACCGGATGCACGCCACCAACTACCTCGGCGTGATCGCCGTCATCCGGGCCGCCTCCCGAGTGCTGCGCGCGGGCGGCCGCATCATCACAGTGAGTTCCGGACTGGGCTCCCGGGTCGGTGTCCCGGGCCTTGCCGACTACTCGGCGACCAAGTCAGGGATCGAGAGGTACACCATGGGGGTCGCACGGGACCTCGGGCCCCGGGACATCACGGCCAACGTCGTGGAAGCCGGACTGATGGAGGGCGGCATGCAACCGCCGGACCCCGAGACCCTCAAGGCCCTGGTCAGCACGCTGTCCCTGCAGCGCGTGGGGCACCCCGACGAAATCGCCGCGGCGATCGCCTTTCTGGCGAGCCCCGCCGCGTCGTACGTCACGGGCGCGGTGCTGGACGCCCACGGTGGCTACAACGCCTGAACCGGAACCCCTGCCGCGCGCCCCGAAGGAAATCCTGTCTTCGGGGCGCGCACCGCCAACGACCCGCGCGTGCGTGGACACGCCTCAAGAAGCCCGGATCGTGATCGTGTTACGAGCTCATAAGCTGCATGCGATGCGCTGGCCGGACGAGATCCGCGACCCCGCCGAGCTGCCGCCCGAGCCCGTGGAACTGACCGAGGACGAGATTGACGGCGTGCTGGCGCTGATGGATTCGATGACCCGCAATGACCTGGACGGGCCGGAGTTCGACGACACCTACACGGACGCGCCGGCGAAGGTGATCGAGGCCAAACGGGATGACAAGCCGCTGCCGCAGGTGTCGGAGCCCGAGGCGCCGGGGCAGGTCCCCTCGACCTGATGGCCGCCTTGCAGGAGTCGGCGGCCAAGGCCAAGGCCGGCCGCGGTGAACACGCGGACGTGCACGACCTGCCGAAGAAGAAGACCGTGAAGAAGACGCCGGCCAAGAAGAAGACCGCGGCGAAGAAGACATCGGGGCGACGGCCCCGCAGTGCCTGAGGCCTGAGCGGTATCGGCCCGACGGAAGGGCGCCGGGTGCCGTCAGGAACGCCCGCGCTGGCGGACTGGCCCGCCGCTCAGGCTCGCTGCTGGCGTCATGGCGCCGGGAGGAGCTGAACGACGCCCACCCACGGAAAGTCGCCTGTCTGGTGGAACGCGCGGACACTCCAGCGTCCGGCGGGCACAGTGACAGCGGCCTGTTCTGGCCGGCCTGTCTGATCGGGGTACTCGATGCCGAGGTCGGCTCCGGCCGTAACAGAGTCCACGAGATCCGCCGCCTCGGCCGCGGCACCGACCTCCTCGTCACCGTTGAGGACCTACGCAAGGCCGGAATCGCCCTGGAGTTCCTGACCGGTCCCGTCACCGGCCTGTACGACCCCGGCGACCGCCACGGCCAGGGCGCGATCCTCTTCGGCGTCCTCGCCGCCCTCTCGGGCGCGGAGCGTACCTATACCCACGACGCGCTGATCCCGCGCTGGAGGCTCAACGCGAGCGAGTGCTCCGCACACGTCGCGGTCACGAGCGCCTGGTGGCCCCTGGCACAGGTGCCAAAGTCAAGCTCGGCCGAATGTTCGACAGAAGCATCTGTGGGCGAATCTCTGTGTGTTCAGGACTGCTCATTGCAGTCCGGCCCGACGAGGCGTGCCCCTACCGCCAGGACCATAAGCACTGCTGTGAAACCACCTAGCACCATGACCGCGGACGGAGAGGTGCGGTCCAGGATGACTCRCCCTACGAGTGCACCAATCGAGATCGTTGCCTGAAAAGAAGCGGTGAACAGGACCGACGCCGCTTCCGGGGCGTGCGGTGCCGCCTTGGAGAACCAGGTCTGCGACGCGACTGGTACGGCGCCATACGCGATGCCCCACACAATCAGCAGCATCACTGCGCCGGTCTCCCAGCGGCCCAACGCTGGAAGCAGGAGAGTCACCGTGGCGATCAGGGCGGCCGCGAGCCCGAAGACGCTCCGCGGATACCGGGCCACCCAGGCGCCGCCCAGGAAGTTGCCGAGGATGCCAGCGGCACCATAGAGCAGCAAGAATGTAGTGATCAGACCACCGCTGGCGTGGGTGACCTGTTCCAGAAATGGTGTCACGTAGGTGTATGTGCCGAAGTGAGCCAGCACAACAAGAAACGTCAGCAGGAGTGCGAAGCGAGTATTGACGCTGCGGAGCATGCCGCCCAGGACGCCCAGCCGAGTGGCCTGGACCGGAGGAAGCGGCGGGACGAACAAAAGCAGCATGATCAGTACGCCGACCGTCAGGGCTCCCATGACGGTGAAGGCCGTACGCCATCCAGCGAGATCTCCGATGAGTGTGCCCGCCGGCACGCCCAGGACGGATCCCAGCGGGACGGCAGAGAAGATCACAGCAGTTGCCCTGCCGACCGAGGCCGGCGGCACCAGTCGTTCCGCCAACCCGGCTCCGATCGACCAGAAGCCGCCAATCGTGATCCCGACCATGATCCGGGAGGTCAGTACGAGCCAGTAGTCGGGTGCCGCGGCTGCAAGAAAATTCGCCAGTGCCAGCAAGAGCATGAAGACGCACAGCATCAGTCGGCGGTCGAAGCGTGCCGTGGCCACGGTGACCAGTGGAGCGGCGATCGCCGCCAGAAAGCCCGGCATGGTCATCACCAGTCCAGCCATCCCGTCCGAGACGGTGAAACTGGATCCGATCGAGGTCAGCAGACCGATCGGCAGGATCTCTATGGTGACGATGGCGAAGATTCCCAGCATCACCGAGACCACGGCCAGCCACCCCATCAGCGGGGACCGAGGGGGTAAGAGTTTGCCGTTGACTGAAGCTGAGGTGGTAGCCGGCATGGCGTTCCGTCCTGTGAAAAGGCAGCGCATTTCGTGATCAGTTCAGCAGCTCTCATCGAGAAGTAGCTGGCAGATCTGCGACTGCACCCTTGCCCTTCACGGGTGATGTCGCATTCCGGCTAACAACGGCCAACGCAGTGAGGTGCCTTGGCCCTAGCTGTGGTGGCCGCAGGGGATTGAGCATTCTGATCACATGAGGGCTTCACCGTGGATCGTGTCGGATGAGTTGTGGGAGCGGATCGGACCGCTGCTCCCGTGCAAGCAATGGCGGTTCCGGTTTCCACGGCGCAATCCCGTGCCGGATCGTGAGGTTCTCTGCGGCATCTTGTAGGTGCTGCACACCGGCATTCAGTGGGAGTACCTGCCCACCGAGATGGGCTTCGGGTCGGACATGACCTGTTGGAGACGACTACGTGACTGGAATGAGGCCGGAGTCTGGCAACGACTGCATGAGGCACTACTTGCCGAGCTCAAGGCCGCATCGCGGCTCGACTGGTCGCGCTGCGTTGTCGACTCCAGCCACGTGCGAGCGCTGAAAGGGGGATCCGCACAGGCCCGTCGCCGGTCGACCGGGGCCGGGCCGGCTCCAAACACCATCTGATCACCGACGGGCGCGGCACTCCGCTCGCGGTCATCCTCACCGGAGGCAACCGCAACGACGTTGTAGGTAGGGCCGCTTCAAGCGGCCCCCTTGTGGCGCTTCGCCCGCGGAGTGAGCAGGTCCAGATCAGCAGCCATTCGCCGCTTCAGGCCGGCGTGATTTCCACGGGTCCACGTTGGCGCGCGTAAGCGTCACTCTGCACTACGCCGTAAATCTCGGTCCCGCTGGGGGCCAATTAAGACGTAGAAGGCGGCAGTCGTGGAGCCCTGCACGGGCCGACAGCTGCCGGGCGCGCCGGGGCAAATAGCACAAGCGTGGCGAAGGCTTGTCGAAGTGCACACAGGGAAGACCGCATGGGGAACTTAGGGGGCTGGAGCACAGCGCCAGCCGCACCGAGTGCTCGAGATGATCAGTTGGCGACGCGTCCCGGGCTTTGGGGCTCGCTTCGGGGCAGTCACGCGTAGGGGGCGAAATGACGACACCGATGGGCGGCGGTGCGGAGGCTGACGCAACACGCAAACTGGCCGCAGGTACCTACCTGGACGACGGTTTCCGCGATGCTGTCATCGAAGAGCTCTATGTGCACCCGGAACGTACTGTCGCCCCATCCGTTGGGTTCGACGCCGTTCCGGTCCTTGTCCATGCCTTACGGGCCCGACGCATCCAGAGCGCCTGGGCGTGGATCGTCATAGCCCTGTGGGCGGTGGGCTTCCTGGTGGCGGGCGCCTTCTTCGCCTACTACCTTGCCCCGGTCGTCATTCTGGCGATCTCCGCAGCCCTGGCCGGCGAGCGGAACGATCCGGTGCCTCGTCGGCTGGGCCTGGAGGACCGCCCGCGGCGCGGAGCACGGCGCGTTCCCACGGCTTAGGGCGACGGCGCGGCTCATCGCACGCGAACAGCATTCGCCCCTCGTAGGCTACGGACCAAACGCCCCTTTCCTGGGCTTCGGCAGCCCCTATAAGCCCTGGACCGCCGCAGTAGAACTGGACGCCGTCCCTCACTCGAGCGGGTCTCCTCGGCCGCTGAGTAACCGGGACCTCCTCGGCGGGATCATCGCCCAGGCCGAGAGGCTGCGGACGCAGCAAGCGACTTCGCCGCGGCATGCGTTGGCACGGCTGGTCGTGGACGAGCACGTGTTCCTGCCGGTGGAGGGGCTGCGGCGCCGAGACGCGTGGCCCAGCGGCTCCGAGGCGTTCGACTCTCACCGGACCGCCGCCGTGGAGGAAGGAGCCCGTCGGCGCCGGCATTACTTGTCGATTCAGATTCCGGGAGAGGCGCAGGACTGCGTGGCGACAGTGTTCGTCCGCGTCCACACGCACGGCGGCATGCTGATGATGGAGTACCTGCCGCATGTGCTGCACCCCGTACGGCCTGTCTTTCGCGCGGCGGACCGGATCGCCGCTTCCCGTGCGCACTTCCCTGCGGGTGTGTGGTGGCTGCGTACTCCGGAGTTCGCGGCCCGTTCGGTGTCCCAACTCCTGCGGCACGGCGCCTCTTCGTGGCGTGCATGGAGCGGGAATCGCTGGCGTGAGTCACCGGATGGCCCGCATGTCTCCGTAAGGGGGCCAAGATCCCGTTCGGTGAGAGCGGTGCGCATCAGGGGCGACAGCAACCGGATCTTCGCCAGGCTGCCCATGGGTTTGCCCCTCGCGGGACCTACCTACCACGGTGCCGACCTGGCGGCTGACTTGCTGCGGCGGTACGAGGTTCCCGAGCCGGACATCGACCGCGTGTGGGAAGCAATCGCTTTGCACACCTCTCCTGGGATCGCCGAACGAAGGGGTTTGCTGAGCTACCTGACCCGCGAGGGCGTGGGGCTCGATTTCGGGCGCAACGCGGAGATCGCCCGCACCTGGGAGAAGCAGATCCACGCCGCTTATCCACGCCTTGACATGGTTCGCTCGCTGGTCGACGCGATCGTTGAGCGAGCTGCTCGTTCAGCTGCTGCCGCACCTCGGTATTCCGTCGGTGGTGAACTGCTGCTGGAGAGGCAGACCAATGGTGTGACGAGGATGGAACTGGCCGCTGCCTCCTCTCCGTGGGAAGGGTGAACTGCTCGATCGGTCACGCCGGCGACTGACCATGCCTCGGCCGGCCGAGTTGCAGGGATCCGGTTCTGACCACCTGAACAGCCGTGCCGCTCGCTCGTAGGCCAGACAGCGAGGTCGAGCTAGCTGTCAACGCGCGGCAGTGATCGTCGGCCCTAACACCTCATCAAGGCGCGTGCGAATGCGGCTTCCTGACTCGAAGTACGGCCCCGACGGCGGGGTTCGGCACGCGCGTCCCCTACGGCTCCGATATCGCCAACATCGGCCTGACCATCCCGGTGGTGGCCATCGCAGCGATCTGGCGTAAGAGTCCGCTCTTGCTGGGCCTCGGCCCGACCCACCAGGTATCGCTCTTCATCTCGATCGTGGTGGGCACTCTGACGGTCATCCCGGCCGCGCGACGCTCTAGCAGGGCCGCCTCCATCTGGTGCTGTTCGCGGCGTACTTGGTGCTGGCGGTCACCCCCTAGCGGCAGCGGCTCCCGCCCCGGGGGACCTGCCGCTCAGCCCCGGGATCAGCACCGCCGCCACCGCCAGGTGCATCAGAGCGAGGGAGACCCGGGTGCCGCCGTCCATGCCGTCGCCGGTGAAYGGCAGGAAGGAAACGGCCAGTACGGCGCCGGCCACCCCGGTCCAGATGGCGCGGGCGCGCCGCGCCCCGAACCGCTCCAGGGCGGCCAGCAGTCCCCAGCCGGAGAGCGACGCGAGCAGTGCGACGACCGCCACGGGCACGGCGCCGATGTCGAGCGTCTGCTCGCCGTCGGCGATCCGCAGCCGGTGCCCCAGCACTGGGTCCGCGACCAGCCACACCAGGACCGGGGCCAGGACGGCCAGGGCCGTAACCCCCAGGCGCCTTCTCCGCGCGCTCACTTGGCGTCCCCCGAGAGCGCCCCGTGCAGGAAGACCTCCACCAGCTCCTGCGGGGTCAGGTCGGGCTCGTCCTCCGTGCGCGGCTGGGTGAACAGCAGCCCGAAGAAGAGGGCCGCGATCTGCTCCGGCGGCCGGCGCAGGGTGGCCTTGTCAGGCTCCAGTAGCTCCGCGAGGGCCGCGCGGATACGGGTCGTCGACTCGGCGCGGCCCGCGCCGCGCACCGTGCCGGGGTGCTTGCCGCCGCGCTGGCCCAGCGAGCCGAGGATCGCGCCCATCCTGTCCATGTGCGCCTGCAGCGCCTCGGCCGCCTCCGCGAGCCGGTCGGGCAGCGGCTGGGATACGTCGATCGCGTCGAGCTCGCGGACCGCGTGCTCGGGGGAGAGCGCCTCGGCGATGCATGCCTGCAGCAGCTCGTCCTTGTCGGCGAAGACCCGGAAGATCGTGCCCTCGCCGATGCCCGCGGCGCGGGCGATCTTCGCGGTCGTCACCGCGGCGCCGTACTCGGCGATCAGCGGGATCGCGGTCTGGATGATCATCGCGCGCCGCTGCTCCGGCGACATGGCGGGGGCGCGTCGGCGGGTGGTCTGGTTCTCCTTAGGTGCTGTCATGATCGCGAGAGTACGGAGTGAGGGCTCACTCCGTCAATGAGTGAGTACTCACTCCGCTCATTTTCCCGTACTCGGCTGCTTGTCGTTGGCAGCCCACCAAGATCTACAACTACGGCTGGAGTATCTGGAGCATCAGGCGCAGTTCGACACCGTGGTAGGTAGGTCCCGCGAGGGGCAAACCCATGGGCAGCCTGGCGARGATCCGGTTGCTGTCGCCCCTGATGCGCACCGCTCTCACCGAACGGGATCTTGGCCTTGGAAGCCGGGCTGGTTGCTGGCATATCAAGGGTCTGAGCCGCGAGACGATGCCCTGCTCCGCTGCGCAGTTGACGTCCTGGCGACGGGACCCTCCGCTTCTTTTTGCTGGCGCACGGGAGGACCTGGGCAAGCATTTGCTTCTCGAGCGGGAGCAGTCTGAGGCGGTCGCGGAGTTGGGCTTGGGAGGCTCGAACAAGCAGATCGCCGCCAAGCTAGGAGTTTCCCCGAATGCAGTCGGCACTCAGGTCCGATCCATGTTCGCCAAGCTTCAGGAGCGATCGCGAGTTCAGCTGAGCATCCAGTCACCATGAGACTGTGGGGGCGCTTGCGACGCCACACCTGATCGCCAATCCAGCGTCGGCTGACACGAGTTGAACGGGCGACCTTGATGCGCGGCGAGCCCAACGAGGAAGTCGTCGAGAGGGTTCGCCGGCAAGTCTTCTCGTGCTTGGGTCATTCCGATCGCAGCGCCACGTCAGTCGTTGCTCTCCGCAGACGCCGCCACGAGACGGAGGATGTGAAATCCGCTCGTCACGACACGTGGCCACGAGGCGACCTCTGCCTCGGAAGCGCGAGGAGGTCACTCCCTCGGAAGAGGGGTGGCGGAGTGGGCATGGGACGGACAGAGGCCTCACGACCCGCGGTGACCCGGTGGGCCGAACCGCGGGTCCTGGTGGTCTTTGGACGCGGTTCAGTTCCTGACGAGCAGGACGAGGCCAGCGATCACCACACCGAGGATGACCGCCGCGATGCCGTACCCGAGGCGATGGGCGCGCAGGACGGGCAGGTGGCGGTCAACGGCGAGACGGCCGGGACCTGTCAACGCCAGACCGGCGGCGGTGGCTGCGAAGAGGAGCTCGTATTCGATGCCGGTGGGTATGAAGAAGCCACCACCCCACTTCACGGCGATGACATTGATCATCGTACCGAGCAGGGCGGCCCCCGCCAGCGGTGTGAGGAGGCCAAGGGCAAGACCCAGGCCGCCCAGGGTTTCACTGAGCCCTGCGATCACGGCCATGGTCTTCCCCGAGGGGTAGCCACTCATGGTGAAGAACTGTCCGGTGCCATCCAGTCCTCCACCGTTGAACCAGCCGAACAACTTCTGAGTGCCGTGCGCTGCGGCAGTGATGCCGAGCGTCAGACGCACGATCAGCAGGCCGATGTCATAGGCGTGCAGCGGTGGGGCGACGGCCTCGGACTGGGCGGTGGAACGCAGGGAATTGAACGTGGACGTCATAGAGGGTCTCCTGTCCCGAACAAAGTGCTTGAACTTTCAAGCGCGCTTCAGCCTACCTGGGTGAAGCGTGAAAGTTCAACAATCTGCCCGGTGGACAGATGAGCCGAGTGTTGTCCGAGGTGCGGCCTCCGTGAGGTGCTGCCACCGGCGGTGCATGTGTGACCGCACGGGTGCCGACCTGCGGCTTCTGTGGTCGGGTGAGAGGTAGGCGATTCCCGCCAGGGGGTACTTGCTTTAGCTCGGGCGTGCAGCGGCGAGAAGCACGGCTCATTTCGTGAACGAGTGCCGGGGAGAGCTACTCCCGCGACGGGGGACAACGAGCGGAAGTGTCGTCTTGCCGGTGGCGGTCACGATGGATCCGWCGGCAGCCGACTTCGACAGCCGAAACAGCGGCGCCCGTGGGCGAAGAGTGAGGGGCACATCGGCCACCTCAGCGCTCTCGCGTGCTCTCGCAGCGCCGAGTTGGTACACCAAGACGCTGCTACTAGCAGTACCTAGTCCTCCCCCCGGCAGGCTCCATGGTGGGCTCTTATGTGCCGGCCTGCATCCTCACGCCGCAACACGGTGATCGGCTGGATCAACTGACACAGACTCGGCCCCCAAAAAAGGGCTGTCCAGAGCGACATCGACGCCGTGTGCCACTGGCCACAGCGATGAACCTCCCCCGCCAATGTGCCGGACACCTCGCGGGCGATGCCTTGAGACGCGGCAGTCCAGTCAGCGATGGCGGTGCCCAAGCGCCGTGTTCATTCGCGGTCGAGGAACGAGATGACGTCGGATGCGAACTCCTCGTAGTACTGGAACAAGAAACCGTGTGCCGCGTCCTCGTAGATCTTGACGGTTGCGTTCGGCAGAAGGCCGGCGATGAGGTACGAGTATCTCGGAAGGATCATTGGCGGGGGAGGTTCATCGCTGTGGCCAGTGGCACACGGCGTCGATGTCGCTCTGGACAGCCCTTTTTTGGGGGCCGAGTCTGTGTCAGTTGATCCAGCCGATCACCGTGTTGCGGCGTGAGGATGCAGGCCGGCACATAAGAG
>NZ_RDBN01000027.1 GCF_008042075.1 Streptomyces sp. UW30
CAGTAGCGGCGCCCGCCCCCGCATCCTGTACGTCACCGACCTGGCCTACCCGGCCCGCGGGCGCCGCTACTGCGACGAGGACATCTTCCTCACCTCCCGCCTGCGCGACGACTTCGACCTCGCCCTGTGCCACCCCCGGGACGCGGCCTCCCTCATGGGCGCCTTCGACGCGGTCGTCGTCCGCAACAGCGGTCCCGTCCTGACCTACCAGGACGCGTACGACGCCTTCCGCCGGCGCGCGAGCGTCGACGGGACGCGGGTCTACAACCCGCTCTCCGGCAAGGCGGACATGGCCGGCAAGCAGTACCTGCTCGACCTGACCGCCGCCGGGTACCCGGTCATCCCCACCGTCGACCGCGCCGAGGACCTGCACCGTCTGCCCGAGGCCGACCGCTATGTCGTCAAGCCCAAGCTCGGCGCCGACTCGATGGGGCTGCGGATCGTGCCGGCGCAGGAGGTGAGCGAGTCGGCCGACGGGGACGTCCTGGTCCAGCCCTGCGTCGACTTCGCCTACGAGGTCTCCTTCTACTTCGTCGACCACGACTTCCAGTACGCCCTGTACGCGCCCCACACCGACCGGCGCTGGCAGCTGGAGCCGTACGAACCCACCGACGGCGACCTGGAGTTCGCCCGGCGCTTCATCGAGTGGAACGGCCTCGGCCACGGCATCCAGCGCGTGGACGCCTGCCGCGCGCCGGGCGGGGAGCTCCTGCTGGTCGAGTTGGAGGACCTCAACCCCTACCTGTCCCTCGACGCCCTGGACGACGCACGCCGGGACGCCTTCGTCGCGGCGATGAAGACGTCCCTGCACCGCTTCCTCACCGCGCCCGCCTGACCGCGGCCACGCGCTCACCGCTGCGGGCTGAACCGGCGGGACGCCGGCCCCGTATCAATCCCCGGGGATTGGCGAAGCCCCGTGCAGACGGGGACGGAAGGAGAGCGGTGTGTCCACACGGCCCGACCCCGCGGAGCCGGACGAGAGCTCGGTCCTGGAACCGATCCGCGTCCTGCGCCCACGCCGCACCGACGCCCTCGCGGAACTGTTCCGGGAGTGGGAGGAGGACCAGGCCGGCTACGAGACCGTGGCCGTGCCCGCGGCCCTGCCCGGCGCCGAGGACGCGACACAGGAACTGCCCGCCGTCGCCGGGGACATCGGGAGCGCACGGCGCCGCGGCGCTCGCTCCCGTTCGGCCGCGTCGGGCCCCGGATTTCGCCGCACCGCCATCGCGGTCGCCGTGACGGCGGCGGCGGTCGTCGGCTTCGGCGGCGCTCTCCTGCTTCCGGCCATGCAGAGCGACACGGAGGCCCGCGAGCCGACTCCGGAAGCCACCGCGTCGGCCGAGCCGGCGCCGGGTGACCCCACCGCGTCGGGCGCACCCGGCGTCGGTGAGCCGGGTGCAACTCCCGCCTGCAAGGCGTCCTTCCGGACCGTCAGCAGCTGGCAGGGCGGCTTCCAGGGCGAGGTGACGGTGACCAACGCGCCCGCGTCCTCGGCCTCCGGCTGGACCGCGACGCTCGTACCGCCCGACGGCGCGCGCGTCACCCAGGTCTGGGACGGCACCCTCGCCACGAGCCCCGACGGCAGGACGACGGTCTCCAACGCGTCGTGGAACGGCTCCCTGGCACCCGGCGCGAGCGTCACCTTCGGGTTCCTCGCCGCGACCTCGAGCTCGGCCGGACAGCCGTCGGCGACCGTCACCTGTGCGGCGAGCGCCGGCGCCTCCTGACGCGAGGCGAGCGGGTGCGGGCGACGGATCAGCGCCCGTGGTCGACCAGCGCCTGGGACACCGCGCGCACGCTGCGGGCGATGTGCTGCAACTGCATGACCTCCGCCGCGTACAGCTTGATGGTGTGCTCGATGACCGACTCGGGCATCCCCAGCGCGGGCAGGTCGGCCCGTGCGGTCTGCAGTGCCGTGCGCGCGACGCGGATCTCGTTCTGGACCTGGATCTGCGCGTGCCGGGCGAGCAGGACGGGGTGACGGATCAGCGCCGGGTAGCTGGCGTAGCGGGCCGGGACCAGCTCGCGCAGCCACTTGGCGGCGGAGCGTTCCCAGTCGTAGGAACCGGGGTTCTTGACCTGGCACGGCCAGTCGGGGGTGATGCGCGTGGTCGTCAGTGGCATGGTCATCGCTTCCGGGTGTGCGGTGTCGTCCGGGGTATCCGACGGGTCGGCGCGGCCCCGGTCTAGGGGATGACCGGGGCCGCCGCCACGGGCGCTCGCGCAAGCGAGGCCCGACCGAACAGCCCGAGCGCCGACGCGGGTAGGAGACGGCGGCCACGGCTGTTCGCATGGGAGCCCGGAAGGCAGACGGCTGTCGCACGACGGATGGGGTGACGTGCGCATGAGCGGACCGGCTGCTTTCTGCGGGCGGATGGTGCGGTGTGCAGTATTTATATATGCCGTCTGGTTTGCAAGACGTATGAAAACATTCATGCGCGATTTGATGCGGATGGTTCCCCTGTGATCCGGTATCCACCGGAGTGGGTGGGGGTGCCCGTGCGGCGGGCGATGCGAAGGGGTCAGTCGCGCAGGAAGAACTGGTGCTGGTCGGAGATGTGCTCGTAGTCCTCGAGCCGCGCCTGCGTCCGCTCCGGGTCGGCGTCGGTCATGGCCTGCAGCAGCGCGGCGGCCATCACACCCGGCGCGGCGTAGGAGTCGAAGACCAGCCGCGATCCGGTTCCGGTGGCGAAGACGACGTCTGCCGTGTCGGCGATCGGCCCGAGTGCCAGGTCGGTGATCAGGGCGACCTTCAGCCCCGCGCTGCGCGCGACCCGCACCGCGGTGAGCGTCTCCTGCGCGTGCCGCGGCATGGAGAACGCCAGCACCCAGGTGCCGCCCGCCTCGCGCGACTGGAGCAGCGCGTCGTAGGCGACGCTTCCGCCCCGGGTCACCAGGCGGACGTCGGGGTGGATACGGCGTGCGGCGTAGGCGAAATACTCGGCGAGGGAAGCCGAGATGCGCAGGCCGAGGAGGGTCAGCGGGGTCGACTCCGACAGCTTGCGGCCGATGTCGATCACCTGGTCGGGGTCGGCGAAGTCGCGCCGCAGGTTCTCCAGGTTCTCGATCTCGGCGTCCACGGCCGACTGGAGTTCGTTGGCGCCGTTCTCCTCGGCCGCCACCGGGCCGCCGGCGAGGGCCCCCAGGGCGATCGACTGGAGCTTCTCCCGTAGCGCCGGGTAACCACTGAAGCCCACCGCGCCCGCGAACCGGGTCACGGACGGCTGGCTGACACCGACCCGCTCGGCGAGATCGGTGATCGAAAGGAACGCGGCCTCGGTGATGTGCTCGATCAGGTACTGGGCGATGCGCCGCTGGCCGGGGGAGAGCCGAGGCTGGTCGAAGAGCGCCCTGAGCTGGGAACTCGGGGACACCCCGGCCTCCGGCACCGACTTTCCAGAGGTGATGGCGGATGCCTGTGCGCGTGCCTGCTGGGGCGATGGCACCGGTGCGCCTCTTTTGTCTCCCACAGTGCCTCAACATAGCTCACACACCGTGTCGATCCGGGCTGCTCATGCGCCCGTACTCAGCGGCGATAGATCGTGATCGAATGACCGACCGTGTCGATCGGCCGACTGCTGTCGATCAGTTCGGCCAGCCGCCCGGTCGCCTTGGCCACCGACGAGTCCGACACCACCAGCAGTCCGCGCACCTCACGGGCGGGCACCTTGCGGGGATCGGCGGCGCGGATGCCGTAGTACGACGGCACCCCGCTGCCCTTGTACACCAGCCAGATCCGCTCGCCCCGGTACCGCTCCCGCAGCCGGTCGGCCAGCCGGCCGAGGTCCTGGCCCCAGTCGACGTTCGAGTCGTGCAGCCGCAGATGTGTCTTCGCCGGACCGCCGAACGCCTCGTTGGAGTACGGCAGATAGTAGGGGAACGTCCGCAGCGAGCTGACCGCGACGAACAGCACCAACGTGCCGACCGCGACCGGCATCCACCGCCGTCGCACCGCGAGCACACAACCCGCCGCCACCGCCAGGAACATCGGCACGAAGACGGCGTACCGCGTGCCGAAGTCCCGCGACCCGAGCATGGCCGCGCCGAGCAGCACGGCGCTCGGCGCCAGCAGATACGGCGCCACCGGCCGCAGCCGGCGTACGGCCACCAGGGTGACGGCGCCCGCCGCCCACAGGGCGAGCATGCCCAGCGGCGTCTTCACCAGCAGCGCGGCCGGCAGGTAGTACCAGAGCGAGCCCGTGTAGAGCCTGCCGAACAGGAAGCCCTGCCACGGGTAGTCCTCGAATTCGAACTGCACGCGCATGCCGTCCCGGAACGCCTCCGGGAACGGCAACAGGTCCACGACCAGCCCCCGCAGGCCCCGCACCGCGGGCACGGGCTGCTCCGGCGCCCAGCGCAGCCGCGGATCGACCACCAGATACGACGCCCATACGACCGCGATCGCGACCAGAGCCAGGACACCGGCGCCCACGGCAGCCCGCCCGAGCGTCCGTCGGCGGGACTGCGATGGCGTCCTCGCGCACCACACCGACAGCGCCGCGAGCGCCATCAGCACCGGGACCGCGGCGAGCATGCTCATCTTCGTCGCCAGGGCCGCCCCGAGCGCCACCCCGGCCGGCGCCACATGGAGCCGGGGCCGGCGCCGGGCCCGCCACAGCAGCCAGACCGACGTCAGCACGAACCCGGCCGCCGGCACGTCCAGCGTGGCGAGCGAGCCGTGCGTGATGAGGTCCGGGGAGAAGGCGTACAGGCCGAGCGCCGTCAAACCGCCCGCCGCACCGGCGAGTTCACGGGCGAAGGCGAACACGACCAGCCCGAACGCGAGCGTCAGGGCGATCACCGGCAGCCTGGCGAACAGCATCAGACGCCACGGGTCGTTCCCGGACTCGTACAGCAGATGCCGCCCCAGCCGGCCCTGATCGCCGGTGAAGGAGGGATCGACCCGCGGATCGGCGAGCGCCACCCCGACGCCGATGACCAGCTTGCCGAGCGGAGGATGCTCCGGGTTGTGGACCACGCGGTGCTCGTGCAGATACTCGGCCGCCGTGCCCACGTAGACGGGCTCGTCGATCGTCGGAGTCTGCCGCACGGCGGTCGTCACCATCGCGACGGCCATCTGGCCGAGCAGCAGGACCACGAGGAGCGGGACGAGCAGGCGCCTGACGGGCCGCGCGTCGCAGAGCGTGTCCGGGACGGTGGCCGGGGCCGGGGCCGGGGCCGTTTGCTCTTCGAGCGCCATCATCCGCTCCGCGGCACCGTCGACCCCGCGGTGGCGGYAGCTGATCCGGAGGCGGCCCATGGGCCTACTCTGCACCAGCTCCCGCCGGGGACGCCGTCACCGCCTCAGGAGTCGTACCGACAGACCTTCCGTCGTGTAGACGGGTACGGCTCGCAGCGTGTCCGAGTTCAGCTCCACCCGGTCGAACTGGCCGCGCAGGCGCTGCGCCTCGATGACGGCGAGCGTGGTCCCCGCGACCGGCGGGCGCTCGGCGTCCAGGCGCAGCGACAGCACACTGCCCCGGCCCAGCACGACGCGGCCGGCCACCTCCAGCGCCGGACCGTGGTTCTTGCGCAGCAGCAGCTCCAGGCGCGTGTCACCCTCCTGGACGTACGAACCGCGCACCCGCAGTACCTTGTCGCCGCGCAGCGTGCCGCCCGTCACCCGCACGTCGCCCTGCCCG
This sequence comes from Streptomyces sp. UW30, assembly GCF_008042075.1. GTDB lineage: Bacteria > Actinomycetota > Actinomycetes > Streptomycetales > Streptomycetaceae > Streptomyces. The sequence continues at coordinate 5,643 of NZ_RDBN01000027.1, forward strand.
AGCGCATGGGCGGACCCGGCGACCAGCACGCCGGCCTCGACGACCGTGCCGCCGTGGTACCGGTTGTGCCCCGTCAGGGTGAGCGTGCCGGTGCCGCGCTTGGTCAGACCGCCCTCGCCGCGGATGTCATTGCGCCAGCTGTCCGCTGCGCCGAACCCGCCGGCCGCCGCGTCGAGCGTGACGGTCACGTCGGAGTCGAAGGCACCGTAGCCGTCCGCCGCGGTGAACAGGTCGAGCCGTCCCCACTGCTCGAAGCCGTCCAGCAGGACGTACCCGGCCGGCAGCGCGGTCGTGCGCAGTACCTCACTGCGCTGGGCCGCGGTCAGATACGGCTGGCGCGTCTCCAGCAGGACCTCGGCGCCCTTCGGCACAGTCAGCGGCACGTCGCGGCCCTGCCGGGTCAGGACGTACGTCAGCTTGGGCCCGACCGTACGGGCGTTGGCCTCCCGGTCGGCGTACGGGTCGGTGTCGGTGCCGGCGGAGTGGGCGTAGGAGTACAGCGTGTCGGCCGTGGTGCCGGTGCGCTCCTCGAAGTACGCCAGGGCCTGGGCGCGGGCGGCCGCCTTCAGCTCGGCGTTGGCCGGGTCGGTGAGGGCGGCGGCGGCCAGGGCCGTGGCCATCACGCGGCCGCCGAGGACGTCGACCGTGGAGTGCATGCCCGCCACGATGCGGGTGTGGCTGAGCTCGAAGGCCCGGGTCACCAGCTCCTGGAAGCGCTCGGGCACGGCGTAGGCGTACGCCAGGGCGGCCAGGTGCAGGGCGTTGGTGTGCCCGCTGGGGAAGCCGCCGTCCTCGGCCGGGGTCTCGCCGCGCTGGCGCAGCAGCTGCGGGGCGACGACCACCTCGGACTCGTAGACGGGGAAGCCGAAGGCGTCCTTCTCGCCGGTGTCGACGACCTCGCTGTCCTCGTTCATCCGCCATGGCCGCGGGTACTGGAAGGCGAACTTGGCCGGGTTGCCGGAGGCGAACGGGCCGCGCACGGCGTCGACCAGCCTGGCCACCTTGCCGAGGTCCGAGTCGTAGGACCCCGCGCCGATCGCGGAACCGGCGGGGGCGTCGGCGGGCAGCGCGTCGCTGATCTTCCCGGCGGGGGTGCCGTCGGGAGCGCTGGTGATCGACGTGACCGCCTTGGCACCCGACCTGTACAGCCCGGCCAGCGGACCGAGCCCGGCGATCACCGAGTAGCTCTGGTGCTGACGGTCGATGAGGAACGATTCCTTCGCCTGGGCGTCCGTGCGGGCGGCGGTGATCCGGGCGCAGTAGCGCATGTTGGCCCGCAGCACCTCGGGCCTGAGCGGCGCGCCCGTGTTCCAGGCGTCGCCGGTCTTCCACACCTGCGCGAAGCCGCCGAGGATCCGGACCACCGCGTTGGTCTCCGGCGTCAGGTTCGCGACGACGTTGGTCTTGTAGTCGTCGACGAACGCGGCCGCCTGCACGGCGGTCCTGGCGTCCGCTGTGGGAAGCCGGCCGGCGAAGGCGGGCACGACCACCAGCGCCGCACCGCCTCCGACGGAGGTCAGGAGAAAGCGCCTTCTGTTCAGGGAAGGGGTGGCGTGGCCCCCGGAGGGTGACGGCATGAGTGCCTCTCTCGGATTCTTCGGCCGTACGGCCGGGAAGAGATCGAAACGATCGACTCGACCGGCAGGCACGCAACAGACATGCGTGCGGCCCACGAGGCGCCGGGGATCGAGTCCTACGAGCGAAGATCTACGGGCGAGTTGTGTCGGACTCGGGATGGCCCGGCGTCCGGCGGATGTCACACGAGTGAACGCGCGAGTGCCACGGCGCCCTCGACCGGCGGCACTTCCAGCGGCCGAGGCCGGGCCCCGGGCACGCTGTCGCAGAGCGCGGCGGCGAAGGACTCGTACAGCACGGGCTGGGCGAGAATCGTGCTGCCGGCGACCACCACGTCGTCCACCGGCACTCCACGCGCGGCGAGTTGCTCGACCAGCGCGGCCAGCGACCGGCCGCCCTCGTCGATCACCGCCCGCGCGAGCGGCGAACCGGCCTCGGCGGCGGCGAACACCACCGGTGCGTGCCGGCCCCAGTCTGCCGAGGGGTTGCTGGCGCTCTCCAACGCCGCGCCGAGCGCGGGCACTTCGGCGACCCCGAACGCGTCGACGAGTCCGCGCGCCAGTGCGTCGGGCTCGTCGCCGAGATCGTGCGCCGCCCATACGGCCCGTGCGGCCTCGCGGACGAGACCGGCCGAACCGCCCTCGTCGCCGAGGACCGCGCCCCAGCCGCCGACCTGGACCGGGCTGCCGTCGGCGAGACGGCCGACCGCGACGGAACCGGTGCCGGCGACCAGGCCGACGCCCTTGTCCAACCCGGCGGCGGGGACGAGCAGTTCGGCGTCGCCGACCACCGACGCGGGCGCGTCGAAGTGGAGTTGGAGCGCGGTGCGCAACTGGGCGCACTGGCGGGGCGTCTCACAGGCGTGCCCGCCCACCGCGAGGGCGGACGGACGCACCCCCCTCGGCAGGCAGTCGGCGACCAGCGAGGCCAGCCATCCTGCGGCGGCCACCGGGTCGTGCGGCCGCCAGCCGCTGCTCGTGCGGACGTGATCGGCGACAAGGACGTCCCCCGCGTGGGCGCGAAGGTGCGTCTTGGTGCCGCCCACGTCGATGCCGACCACGAGGGGGGACGAGTGGGGGGTGTCCTGCACGGATCCTCTTTCGTCGGTGCACCGAGGCTGCGACGGCGGGCGAACCGTGCGGGGAGCTTCGCGGGATGTGCCGCGATGGGCCGTTGGTCATCCGCGAGTCCGTTGTGGCTGGTCGCGCAGTTCCCCGCGCCCCTTCGGGGCGCGGCCGAACAGCGGTCGACTTCGCAGGACCCGCACCAGCGGGCGTCGGGAAGCCCCGGGACGGGCTTCGGGATGAGTGCGGCAGGCGAGCACCGCCTTAGTTCGTTAGGAAGTTAACTAACGAAGTAGGGTGAGTCAAGAGGCGCGGAATTGCCGGTGCCGATCGATCATTGCGGCGCGTAATGTCGCCGCAGCACGACCTGGGGAGACCATGGACCTGAGCGAGAGCGCGCGTGCGGTGTTCGCGGTGCTGGCCGCGGCGGGCACCGCCACCCGCCCCCAGCTGGCGGCCGGTGCCGGCCTGTCCAAGCCGACCGTCTCCACCGCCGTGGCCGAGCTGGAGGCCGCCGACCTCGCCGCCCACTCCGGCACCGCCTCGGGCGCCACCGGCCGGTCCGCCGCCGTCTACCGGCTCGGGCCCGCCTCCGGCGCCGTGCTCGCCGTCGACCTCGGTCCCGCCCAGACGCAGGTGCGCGGCTGCGCCCTGGACGGCGCCCTGCTCGCCACGGGCACCGGCACCCGCGCCGAGGCCGCCGACACCGTGCGCAAGGTGCTCGACGCGCTGCCGGTGAACGCCCCGCTGCGCGCCGTCGTCGTGGCCGTCGGTGACGTCACCACCCGGGACCGGGACGGCTCCGGGATGCGGCCCGCGACCGCCAAGGCGGGCCCGGTCTTCGACGCCATGGCCGTCGCCCTGCCGCCGGGCGTCCCCGTCCACCTGGAGAACAACGTCAACTGCGCCGCCCTCGCCGAGCTGCACGAGGGCGCGGCACGCGGCCGTCAGACCTTCGGCTATCTGCGGATCGGCGTGGGCATCGGCCTCGGCATCGTCGTCGGCGGCCAGGTGCTGCGCGGGGCGAACGGCGCGGCCGGTGAGGTGGCCCGGCTGCCGTATCCGTGGGACGAGAACCGCGAACCGCGCCACGAGGCCCTGGAGGAGCACATCGGCGTACGTTCCCTGCTGCGCCGGACGGCCGAGGTGTGGCAGGACGCCGACGGGCCGTGCCCCGACACCGCCGAGCGGCTCTTCGCCCTCGCCGGACAGGGCCATGCCGCGACCGGTGCCCTGGTCGGCCGGCACGCCGCCGACATCGGCCGGCTGGCCGCCGCGGTGGCCGCCGTGCTGGATCCCGGACTGATCGTGCTGGGCGGCGCCGTCGGCTCGAACCCGCAGCTCGTGCCGGGAGTCCGGGCCGAACTCGCCCGGCTGAGCTGGCCCACCGAGGTGGTCAGCGCCGCGCTCGCCGACAGCGGCACCGTCGTGGGAGCGGCCCGGCTGGCCGTGGCCCGTGGAATCCAAACCGTGACCGGGGCTCTCCAAGCGAAGCATTGACGGACTCCATCCGCTTCTGCCAATGTCCGGACAAGCGCTTTCTGAGCCGGCGGGACCCGGCTCGGGACGAGGTACTCCGCCGTACGACGCGTACGGCGAGCCGTGCGAGGGCGTGCTCGCACGGTCACGGCCCGGACGACGGCCGTGGACCCCCGTCCGACACGGCGGTGCGACCGGGCGAGGTCGCGGGCCGGGAAACGCCATCCACACAAGGATCCGAGTCGCCGCAGAGGCCGGGCGATCCGTCACGCACATCCAGGGAGGACCCGGTGGGTCACCAGATCTCGCGCAGAACCCTCTTCCGCACCGCGAGCGGACTGGCCGTCGCCGGCGCGCTCGGCAGCTCGCTCAGCGCCTGCGCCGGCGGCACCGGCGCCGGCAGCACCAGCAGCGACCTGACCATGACCTGGTGGGGCAGCGACGACCGGCACAACGCCTACAAGAAGTCGCTGACGTACTTCCAGGAGAAGAACCCGAAGATAAAGATCCGCGAGACCTACCAGGGCTACGACGGGTACTTCGACAAGTTCAACACCAACATCGCCGGAGGCAGCGCCCCCGACCTGCTCCAGATGGACACCGCCCTGGTCGCGCAGTACGCCCGCAAGGGCGTCCTCGCCCCGCTCGACTCCTACGTCGGCAAGTCCCTGGACCTCACCGGCTTCTCCAAGACGCTCCTCGCCGCCGGCACCGTCGACGGCAAGCTCTACGGCGTGCCGTCCGGCATCGGCGTCAACCAGCTCACCGTCAACCGCAGCGGCCTGGAGAAGCTCGGCCTGAAGCTGCCGGACCGCGAGTGGACCTGGGCCGAACTGAAGAAGATCGCCCAGGACGTCTACAAGAAGAGCGGCGGCAAGACCTACGGCGTCGACGACGGCGGCGGCTCCACCCTCCAGTGCTTCGAGGTCTTCGCCCGCGAGAAGGGGCAGACCTTCTTCTCCGACGACGGCAAGAAGCTCGGCTTCACCTCCGACACCCTGCAGGAGTGGTGGGAGTACTGGGCCGAGATGCGGCGGACGAACGCCTCCCCGCCGCCGGCCGTCACCTCCGCCGCGCACAACGACCTCACCAAGAACGCGGTCGTCATCGGCAAGGCCCTGTTCACCTTCGACTCCGGCGTCTACGGCGCGGGCGGCTCCATCACCGACGCGCAGCTCGACTTCCTGCCGACCCCGCAGGGCGACTTCTCCGGGGCCCGCGAGGGCAACTTCGTCAACGGCGGTGTGCTGCTGTGCGCCACCAAGGCCAGCAAGAAGGTCGCCGACTCGGTGAAGATCATGAACTTCTTCGCCCAGGACGACACCGCGATCAAGGACATGCAGCTGTTCCGTGGCATCCCGCCGACCGAGAAGGCCCGCGACCTGATCGCCTCGGGGCTGACCGAGACGGACAAGCTGAACATGGCGAACGCGGACTACATCTCCCAGCGGGTCTCCAAGGCGGCCAATGCGCTGCCGGCGCCGGTGCCGCCGCCGCAGGGGGCCGACCAGATCTGGGATCTGCTGTTCGAGTCGAACCTTGCGGTGGCCTTCGGCAAGAAGTCGATCAAGGCGCAGCTGGGTGAGTTCTTCGACCAGGCCGCCGGGATTCTCGGGGGGTAGTGCGCGACGGGAAGTGCCGCGATGTGTGGTCTCGCGTCTGCGGGCTTCGTCGTGGCTGGTCGCGCAGAGTTCCCCGCGCCCCTGACGGGTCGCTGCAGAGCACGGCGTGAAGTAGTGGGAGAGGGCCAGGGAGAGATGAGTATGACCACCGCGCAGACCGACGCGGTCGTGAAGGAGGCGTCGGCCTCCGCGACCCCGTCCGATCAGCGGGAGCGCGACCGTATGCGGCGCCGCCTCGCCAGACGCCGGGGCGGGGGCTGGTGGCCGTATCTCTTCCTGGCCCCCTGGTTCGTCGGCCTGTTCGGGCTGACGATCTACCCGATGCTCGACTCGCTGTATCTGTCCTTCACCAACTTCGACCTGCTGACGCCCGCGCAGTGGGTCGGCATGGACAACTACGACCGGATGTTCACCGACGACCCGGTCTTCTGGGACTCGGTGCACGCCACCCTCGTGTACGTCGTGGTCTCCGTGCCCCTGAAGCTGGCCCTGGCCCTCGCCGTGGCGATGCTGCTCAACCGGGACCTGAAGGGCATCGGCCTGTACCGGGCCGCCTTCTATCTGCCGTCGCTGCTCGGCGGTGCGGTGGCCATCGCCATCGTGTGGCGGCAGGTCTTCGGCGGGGACGGCCTGTTCAACGACTTCCTCGGCTGGTTCGGCCTCAACACCGGACAGGACTGGATCTCCAGCCCCGACACCGCGCTCTACACGCTCGTCCTGCTGGCGGTCTGGCAGTTCGGCACCCCGATGGTCATCTTCCTCGCCGGTCTCAAGCAGCTGCCGAAGGACGTGTTCGAGGCGGCCGCGATCGACGGCGCCGGACCCGTCACCCGCTTCTTCAAGATCACGCTGCCGCTGCTCACACCGATCGTCTTCTTCAACGTGGTGCTGCAGATCATCGACGCGTTCAAGACCTTCACCCCGGCGTTCGTGATCAGCAACGGCTCGGGCGGGCCGCTCAACTCGACCATGCTGTACTCCCTGTACCTGTACAAGAAGGGCTTCACGGACCTTCAGATGGGGTACGCCTCGGCGCTGGCCTGGGTGCTGTTCCTGGTCATCGCGCTGTTCACGGCGGTCAACTTCATCGCCAGCCGCTACTGGGTCCACTACGACGACTGACGACTGAGCGAGGAGTTCTTCACCATGTCCGCCATCACCTCGGCCCAGCCGTCGAAGTCACCGCTGCACAAGTTCCGCTCGCTGACCGGCCCGCGCCGCATCTTCGCCCWCACCCTGCTCATCGGCGTCGCCGTCGTCATGCTCTATCCGCTGATGTGGATGCTGAGCAGCTCCCTCAAGCCCGACACCGAGATCTTCACCCAACCCGGGCTCATCCCGAACGAGCTGCGCCCCGAGAACTACTCCGAGGGCTGGAGCGGCTCCGGCAACTCCTTCTCCCTGTACATCACCAACTCGCTGATCGTCACGATCGGCGCGGTGATCGGCAACGTCATCTCCTGCTCGCTGGCCGCCTACGCCTTCGCGCGCTTCGAGTTCCGCGGCAAGAAGATCTGGTTCGGCCTGATGCTCGGCACGCTGATGCTGCCCACGCAGGCGGTGCTGATCCCGCAGTACACGATCTTCTACAACCTGACCTGGATCAACACGTTCCTGCCGCTGATCGTGCCGAAGTTCCTCGCGGTGGACGCCTTCTTCATCTTCCTGATGGTCCAGTTCATCCGCTCCATCCCGCGCGAGCTGGACCAGGCGGCCATGGTGGACGGCGCCAACCCGTGGAAGATCTACTGGAAGATCATCCTTCCGCTGATGAAGCCGGCGCTCATCACCACCACGATCTTCACCTTCATCTGGACCTACGACGACTTCCTCCACCAGCTCGTCTACCTTCAGCAGAACGACAAGTTCACCGTCCCGCTCGGCCTCACCCTGTTCCTCGACCAGACCAGCGGCTCCTCCTACGGCGCGATGTTCGCCATGTCGACGCTCGCGCTCCTGCCCACGCTCATCTGCTTCCTGATCTTCCAGAAGAGGCTGGTGGAAGGCATGGCCACCTCTGGCATGAAGGGCTGACCACCCGTGCATCTCCCTCGCCAGCTCGGCGCCCTGCACGACCTCCCCGACACCCCGGAGGCGTACGACGCCGTCCTCGCCGGTGTCGTCGAACAGGCACTGGCCCGGCTCACGCCGGAGGGCAACCTGGAACACCCGGACGGCGGCGACGACATCGGCGACACCTCGCTCGGCGTCACCTCGCTCCTCGCCCTCGCCTGGCAGCGGGGCAAGGACCCGCGCCTGCCGGAGGCGGTGCGCCGCAGCCTCGCCTTCCATCTGCGCGAGCGGGTGTACACGGAGGACAACCCCGGATACCCGAACCTGAAGGCGCGCGCCTGCGGTCTGCCGTACGCCCGTTACACCCTGGCCGCGGGCGCGCACCCCATCGGGGACTGGCCCAGCACGGTGTGGGCGCTGCTGCAGGCCGTCAACATGCTGGACCTGGCCGACGGACTCGTCGAGGACGAGCGGCGCGCCGAACTCGTCCAGGTGGCGCACGGCTACTGGCGCTGGCTGACCGAGGCGACCTTCTTCAACCCGCAGGAGGCCGGCAACCAGGCCATCGGCTGCGTGGTCGGCGGCCTGATGCTGGCCCGCCACCTGCCCGCCCCGGACGGCCACGCCGTCCGCGAGCGCGCCCTGCGCCTGTACGAGGAGGAGATCCGCGCCCACCGGGTGAACGACCGGGGCGCTCTGCTGCCGCCCGAGCACGGCGGCGCGTACGACAACAACTACGGACCGATCTCCCTGTCCTTCCTCGCCCAGGCCCACCGGATCAGCGGCGCGGAGATCTTCGCCGAGGACGGCGACGCGCTCGCCCGCTACATCGACGCCCGCCTGCCCGGCGGCGGCTTCGACAATGGCGGCCCGCGCTACAGCGAGCAGCACAGCGGCTTCGAGTCGGTCCTGGGCCTGCGCTACTTCGGCGCCCGGATCGGCTCCGACCTCGGCCGCTACCGGGGCGACACCCGCTGGGGCCGGCACGCGGTCAAGCCGGACGGCGGCATCGACGGGCACTTCGCCTGGATGCTGGTCTGGCAGATCCAGGACACCACGCGCTGGCACCGCACCCCGTCCACCACCCCGGCCCGCCACCAACTGCGCTCGGGCACCGTCTCGGTGGCCTTCGACGACCGTATGACCCCGTCGCTGGTCGAGGCGGCCGGCACCTACTACCTCCCCGCCGCGGTGAACCGGCAGCACGGCTTCGGCCCGGTGACGGACGGCTTCCTGCACTGCCGCCCGATGGGCGAGGTCCGCGTCCGGGACGTCCACGCCGACGGCCTCACGGCCAAGCTGGTCACCAAGCCCGTCGTCGGCCGCGACCACGTCCTGCGGCATGTGCGGTCCCTGTACGTCACCGACGGCAGGGGCCTGTGGATGACGGTCGCGGTGGAACGGCTCCCCGGCACGCCGTACCTGCTGGCCGGCCTGCCGTACGCCACCGACGACGGCGACCGGGTGCGCCGCACCGCGGACGGCGAGGTCACGGCGGCAGGGGAACTGCGGCTGACCCACCCGGAGTCGGACGGTGTGGACCACTTCGACGCCCGTGCGGAGCGGACCCAGGAGGAGGCCGCCTTCGCCCTGGCCGCCGATCCGCGCGGCTACGGCAACCCCGACCTGGGCTGGAGCCATCTGGTCGGCTCGACGGCCCTGGAGGCCGGACCGGCGCCCGGCGCCCCGGACGACCTGCACGTCTTCGCCGTGCGCTACGGGCCGGAGGGTCCGTTCGCGCCCGCCTTCGCAGCCGACGGTTCAGAGCTGACGGTCCGTACCGAGGCCTTCACCGCAGTGATCGGCGAGCCTGCGGGCGACGCACACGGAGACCCTGAGCTGACGCTGAGGGCCGTGTAGGCCGAGCCACTCACGCCCCCGCACGGGCCGTCGGCGGCTCGTGCGGGGTGGGCAGAGCCGCGACCGGCACCACCAGGTCGGCCCGGTCCCGGGTCGTCGCGACCAGCTCCGCGTTGCGCTGGTCCGAACGCAGCACCCACGCCACGGCCTCGTCGTGCGGCTTGCCGAACTCCTCGTGCCGGGCGATGAGCCGCCGCAGCCGCTCCGGCTCATCCAGCTCGCAGAACCACACCTCGTCCAGCTGCGTCCGAACCTGGACCCACGCTCCTGTGCCCAACAGCAGGTAGTTGCCCTCGGTCACGACCAGCCGGGCCGTCGGCTCCACCGGGACGGCCCCGGCGATCGGCTGCTCCAGCACCCGTTCGAAGCCGGGCGCGTACACGGTCTCGCCGTCGGTGTCCTCGTGCAGGCGACGCAGCAGCGCCGCGTACCCCGCCGCGTCGAACGTGTCGGGCGCGCCCTTGCGGTCCCGGCGCCCGAGCCGCTCCAACTCGACATCGGCGAGATGGAAGCCGTCCATGGGCACATGCGCGACCCATGGCTCCGCGGCGCCGTTCAGCTCCCGCACCAGGCGTTCGGCGAGCGTCGTCTTGCCCGCGCCGGGGCTGCCCGCGATGCCGAGGACGGCGCGTCGGCCGCCCCGGGGGAGTGACCGGGCGCGGGCGAGGAGGTCGTCGAAGGTCAGGGCCACACAGCTGAGTGTGGCACCTCCGTGTCATTCGCCTGGCGCAACCGCGCGCTTCACGCCCCTGCCCGGCTGGGTAGTTTGTCCGTGTTTTGCCCGTTCTCGGTGTTCTCGGTGTTCTCGTATGAGTGAGGGGTGGACGATGGCCCAGGGCACGAAGCCCATGCTCGTCGGTGCGGGGCGGCGCGACGAGGCGCACGTGTCCGGCAGGCCCTGGCGGGCCCGCGGCGACGGCCTGCTCGCTGCGGTGGCCGTCGCCTTCACCCTCGCCCAACTCCTCCTCGTGCGGCCCTCGATGGGCCTCGGCTGGGACGAGGTGGTGTACGTCAGCCAGGTCGCCGGCGACGCGCCGGCCGCGTTCTTCAGCGCACCCCGCGCCCGTGGCGTCCCGCTGCTGGTGTGGCCCATCGCCTCTTGGTCGTCCTCCACGACCCTGCTGCGTGTCTACCTCGCCGTCCTGTCCGGACTCGCTCTGTATCTGTCCCTGCGTGCCTGGCGTCACCTGTTCCCGGCCCGCGTCCTGGCCGGCGCCGGCGCCTTTTTCGTCACCCTGTGGATGACCCTCTTCTACGGCCCCCAGGCGATGCCCAACCTCTGGGTCGCGTTCGGCGCCCTGCTCTGCGTCGGCTGCTTCCTGCGGGCCCGCGCCGACCGTCTCGACGAGTGGGCCCTGCGGGGCGTCCTGGCCGGCGCCGTGCTGATGGCGTGGATGCGGCCCACCGACGCCGTCTGGGTCACGCTGCCGCTGCTCGTCCTCGCGGCGGTGGCACGGCACCGGCGGCTCGGGGCCGCCCTCGCGGCCGGGCTAGTGGCAGGCGGTGTCCAGTGGGTGATCGAGGCGTACGTCAGCTACGGCGGCCTGCGCGAGCGGCTCAACGAGGCCTCCCGCATCCAGGGCGACCTCGGCTGGAACCTTGCGGTCGACGACCAGCTGCGCAGCCTGGTCGGCATTATCCTGTGCCGGCCCTGCGACGTGGCGACGCCCCACCCGGCCGTGTTCGCCTGGTGGTTCGTGCTCCCGCTGCTCGCCGCCTACGCACTGGCGGTCGCGGTCCGCGCCGGACGCACCACCCGCACCCTGGTCCCGCTGGCCTGCGCCACGACGGCCGCCTTCCCGTACCTGTTCCTGATCGGGTACGCGGCGCCCCGCTTCCTCCTGCCCGCCTACGCACTTCTCGCCATCCCGGTCGCGGACGCGCTGTGGAACCTGGTCACCGCGCCGAACGGTCGGTGGCGCCCGGCGGTCGCGACCGTGGTCGGGCTCGCACTGGCCGGACATCTGGCCGTGCAGTACGTCGTCCTGGACCGCACCGTCGAGCGCACGAGCGCCTCCCGCCTCGCCTGGGCCCGCTCCGCCGCCGAACTGCACACCCTCGGCGTGCGCCCGCCCTGCCTGCTCACCGGGCACGAGGCCGTCCCCGTCGCCTACTACGCCGGCTGCGGCTCCGCCGCGATGCGCGGCCACAACGTCAACACCACCAGGGCCGAACTCCTGCGGACCGCCCGCCGTCTCCCGGTCGGCGCCCTCACCGCGCCCGGCCGCAAACCGCCCCGCCACGCCCGTGACTGGGAGCTTCACCGCCTCGACGGCCTGGACGTCCGCATCGCCCCGGCCCCGGTCGCCGGCGACTCGGCATGACGTCGCAGGAGACCCTCCCCACGGCCGGGCGCACACGGGTCCACTGACACACGGTCCTCGCGCGAGCCGTCCTGGTGGCCGCGGCCCCGCTGGCCCGGCGCCACTGGCCGGCGCTGCGAGCTGGTCGAACAGCGCCGCAGCCGACCCGACGGGCCGGACGCCGCGCCCTGAACCGGCGCCGCGCTTTTGGTGCGCATGGCCAGAAGCTGTGGCTTCCATGGCGAAGAACTGCCACGGCCTTTACTGCACATGGTTTGCAAGTGCTGGAAGATGGCCGCAGGCTGTACAACGCAGCCGCCGCCACAAGAAAGACACTCCCTCCCCGATGACGGCTGCCCCTGACTCCACTCCGACCCTCCCCGCCACCGCCACCGCGTGGCACCGCGTCCGCACCTCCATGACGCGGCAGGAGTGGAGCAGGGTCGGCGGCATGGCCGCGTTCGTGCTGGCTCTGCACGTCGCCGGCTGGGGCACCCTCGTCGCGGTCGTCGGCCCCGAGCACTACAGCGTGGGCACGCAGTCCTTCGGGATCGGTATCGGCGTCACCGCGTACACGCTCGGGATGCGCCACGCCTTCGACGCCGACCACATAGCGGCGATCGACAACACCACCCGCAAGCTGATGGGGGAGGGGCAGCGGCCGCTGTCGGTCGGCTTCTGGTTCTCGCTCGGCCACTCCAGCGTCGTGTTCGCGCTGGCACTGCTGCTCTCCTTCGGCGTGAAGACGCTGGCCGGACCGGTCCGCGACGACGGCTCCCGCCTGCACGACATCACCGGCTTGATCGGTACGACGGTCTCCGGCGCCTTCCTCTACCTGATCGCGGCGATCAACCTGGTCGCCCTCGCAGGCATCTGGAAGGTGTTCCGCCGCATGCGCTCGGGCCACTACGACGAGGCGGCCCTCGAACAGCAGCTGAACAACCGCGGCTTCATGAACCGCATCCTCGGCCGCGCCACGAGATCGATCACCAAGCCCTGGCACATGTACCCGCTCGGTCTGCTCTTCGGCCTCGGCTTCGACACCGCGACCGAGGTCGCCCTGCTCGTCCTGGCCGGCTCCGGCGCCGCCTCCGGGCTGCCCTGGTACGCGATCCTGTGCCTGCCCGTCCTCTTCGCCGCCGGCATGTCCCTGCTGGACACCATCGACGGCACGTTCATGAACTTCGCCTACGGCTGGGCCTTCTCGCAGCCGGTCCGCAAGGTCTACTACAACCTCACCGTCACCGGCCTGTCCGTGGCGGTCGCCCTCCTGATCGGCACCGTCGAACTCCTCACCCTCCTCGCCGACCGCCTGTCCCTGCACGGCCGCTTCTGGGACTGGATCACCGGCCTCGACCTCAACACCGCAGGCTTCGCCGTGGTGGGCCTGTTCGCCGTGACCTGGGCCGTGGCCCTCGCGGTGTGGAGGATCGGCCGGATCGAGGAGAGGTGGACGACGGGCCCGCGGTCCGAGGAGTCCTGACACCGAGCGGCCCCACCGGGGCCGGGGGTCAGGCCTGCACCCCCACCTCCCTGTGCCACTTCACCAGCTGCTTCTCGGGGTCGCCGGTGTACGCCCACGGTGCGCGGGTCGCCCGGTGGCCCAGCATGCGGAACAGGGCCGCGGCGATGTCATGGACGCCCGCTTGACAGGCCGCGTGCGCCAGGTAGTTGACGTCGCGCAGCTCGCCGGGGGCCACCTCCTGGTCGGCGCGGCCCATGATCCAGCGCTCCCAGGTCCGGCGTACGTCGCTGACGGCGCCGTCGTTGTTCCAGTGCTGGCCGATCCCCATGGAGGCGTGCTGTCCCTTGGCCGCGTCCAGCGCGTAGCGGAACTCCTCGACCCGGGCGTACTGCACGAGCACCGGCAGCGGGCAGCCGGACGGAGCCACGCCGGCCGCGTCGCGGGCGAAGTCGTACATCAGACCGTGGGTTCCGTGCCAGCGCGAGGAGTAGTAGTGCAGCACCTGCAGATGCCCCTCCACGCTGTACGGGTCGCGCCCGTGCAACTCGTCCCACCAGCGCCCCAGTTCCTGGCGCCGTACACCGTTCGGATACAGCCGTGCCACGGAGATCAGCGAGATCCAGGGCGTCGGATCGTCCGGGTAGGAGTCGGCGGCCCTGAGGCACGACAGCACCGCGGTGTCGACGCGCCGTGTGTCGATCGGCACGCCCCGGCCCGCGGCGATGGCCAGGTTGAACGCCCGGGCCGTCTCCGTGGCCGCCCGCAGCACCAGCGCGTTGCCGCTGTGCGGCTCGGCTGCCAGCCACGACTCCACCGTGGAACTGCTCGCGCAGGCCTGGGCGAGCAGCCGCACCCGGTGGCCCCGCACCAGCCAGTTCGGGCCGGTGGCGCGCAGCAGTTCCCGCAACCCCTGCCAGCGGCCGATGACGATGTCCTGGCGGGCAGACGTCAGGGCCGCGTCCCCGCAGTCGGGGTCGAAGTCCGGATTGAAGTTGCCTCGCGCCATCGGGGTCTCCCTCAGAAGTCGGTCGGAAGACCCTCATGGACGAGGGAGTCGTTACCGTCGCCGCCGGCAGGGACATACTCCGCCTCGACGGTCCTCGTGGCGTCCAGTTTCGCCGGCCGGTAGTAGTCGCTGCCCTGCCGCCAGTACCAGAGCATCGGGACCAGACCGGCCGCGATACCGCCGAGGCCGATCACGATCGCCGAACCGCTCAGCTCGCCCAGCGACTCGAAGAAGATCCAGAACATGAACAGGGCACCGAACAGCGGCCACAGACCGCCGAGTACGAAGTCGCCCACCGACGTCAGCAGCATCTTGCGGTAGGCGACCACCGCCGCGAGACCCGCCAGCCCGTAGTACACGGCGATCTGCAACCCGATCGCCGAGATCGCGTCGGAGAGGATGTCGCCCACCGTGCCCAGGGAGTTGGCGGCGACGAACATCGCCAGCGCCACCACGCCGACCACCGCGACCGCCACCCACGGCGTGTTCCAGCGGCGGTGCACACGCCCCAGTGCCGACGGCATCGTGTGGTCCCGGCCCATGGCGAACAGCGAGCGCGTGACCTGGATGAGCGTGGTCTCCAAGGTGGCGATGGTGGACAGCATCACCGCCACGATCAGCAACTTGCCGCCCCAGCCCGGCCACACCTCCTCGCCGAGCACCGCCAGCACGTTGGCGTCGTTCTCCTGGATCTGCCGTGAGGAGAGGATGACGTTCACCGCGATCGTGAAGACCTCGAACAGCAGGAAGACGACACCCACTCCGATGAGTCCCGCGAGTCCTGTCGTACGGCGGCTGTTGCGGGTCTCCTCGCTGAGATTGCTGGTCACGTCCCAGCCCCAGTAGTAGAACGCGGCGATCAGCGCCCCCGACGCGAATCCCGCCGCCCCGTCGAAGTGCCCGAAGCCGAGCCAGGACCAGTCGAACGCGCGGGCATTTCCGGAGTGGAAGAGGGCGAGTACCGCGAAGAGCGCCAGTATCGCCAACTCGACGCCGGACATCACGATCTGCGCCCGCACGGTGAGCCGTGCCCCGCCCAGCACCACCAGCAGCATGACCAGGAACCAGCAGGCCCCGACCAGCGTCGACAGCGCGGTGTTCTCCGCGAGTTCCTCGTCGAACAGGGCCAGGGTCATCGATCCGGCGGGCAGCGAACCCGCCACCATGAAGATGGTCGTCGAGACCACCAGCGCCCATCCGCTGAGGAAGCCGAGAAAGGGGTGCAGTGTCCGTCCGACCCAGGAGTAACTGGCGCCCGCGTTCACATCGATCCGGCCGAGACGGCTGAACGCCAGCGCGATGCCCAGCATCGGTATCGCGCAGTACAGCAGCGCGGCCGGGCTGGCCAGACCCACCGCGCCGACGAGAACCGCTGTGGTCGCGGCGATCGAGTACGCAGGGGCGCTGCCCGCGACCGCCATCACGACCGTGTCGAACGTACCGAGGGCATTGGCTTGCAGCCCTCTGCCCCTGTTGTTGCTCATGCGCGCTGCTTTCCGTCTTGCACACCACCGAGCCGAACCGGCCCCGACGGCGTAGAGGGGGGTGTGATGGAACAACGCCACGAACCGGAGAGGGATGACCTCGGGTCAGGGGCGGCAAAAATGGGGTGGCGGACACTGTACGCCGTTGCGTCGCGATGCAGTCACGCCGTGTGTGCGAGTGATGATAGCCACACTCTTTGAGGCTTCAAGAGCCAAGAGATCTCCCGTCGATACGTCCGTCGAACAGCACGACGACGGGACCCCCGGACGAACGGCTCGCCCGGGGGTCCCTGATCTCGGTGGCTCAGTCCCCGATGTGGTCGATCTGGCGGAGCCTGTTCGTGGCGTCCAGGGCGGCGACCTTGTAGGACTCCGCGAGGGTGGGGTAGTTGAACACCGCGTCGACGAGATAGTCGACCGTTCCGCCGCAGCCCATCACCGACTGCCCGATGTGGATGAGCTCCGTCGCCCCCGTACCGAAGCAGTGCACACCGAGCAGTGTGCGGTCCTCGGGGGAGACCAGCAGCTTCAGCATGCCGTGCGAGTCGCCGATGATCTGCCCGCGGGCCAGCTCGCGGTAGCGGGAGATGCCGACCTCGAACGGCACCCGGTCCTCGGTGAGCTGGTCCTCGGTCCGGCCCACGAAACTGATCTCCGGGATGGTGTAGATCCCGATCGGCTGGAGGTTGTGCATCCGGCCGACGGGCTCCCCACAGGCGTGGTAGGCCGCCGAACGCCCCTGCTCCATCGACGTCGCGGCCAGCGCCGGGAAACCGATGACATCGCCGACGGCGTATATGTGCGGCACCTCGGTGCGGTAGTGCTCGTCGACGGTGATCCGGCCGCGCGGGTCCGCGCTCAGCCCCGCCTTGTCCAGGTCCAGCTCGTCGGTGAGCCCCTGCCGGCCCGCCGAGTACATCACCGCGTCGGCGGGGATCTTCTTGCCGCTCTCCAGGATGGTCAGCGTCCCGCGGGCATGCCGCTCGACCGCGGCGACCGTCTCCCCGAAGCGGAATGTCACGGCGAGGTCCCGCAGGTGGTACTTGAGCGACTCGATCACCTCGACGTCGCACATGTCGAGCATCCCGGCACGCTTCTCCACCACGGTGATCTTGCTGCCGAGCGCGGCGAACATCGACGCGTACTCCATGCCGATCACCCCGGCGCCCACGATCACCATGGAGCGCGGCACCCGCTCCAGTGCGAGGACGTTGTCCGAGTCCATGATCGTCCGGCCGTCGAACTCGACGCTGCCGGGCCGCGCGGGCCGGGTGCCGGTCGCGATGACGATGTGCTCGGCGGTCAGCAGCCGCTCCTGGCCGGTGACCTCGCGCAGGGCGATGGTGTGCGGGTCGACGAAGCGCCCGGTCCCGGCGTACAGGGCGACGTGGTTGCGGGACAGC
The DNA here is from genome assembly GCF_008042075.1 of Streptomyces sp. UW30. Lineage (GTDB taxonomy): Bacteria > Actinomycetota > Actinomycetes > Streptomycetales > Streptomycetaceae > Streptomyces. The sequence continues at coordinate 22,917 of NZ_RDBN01000027.1, forward strand.
TGGCTGCGGATGACGTCCACCTCACGGCCGACCACGTGCTGGGTGCGCGCGGTGAGGTCGGAGACGGTGATGTCGTCCTTGAGCCGGTAGCTCTGGCCGTACAGATCGCGCTGGGTGAGACCGGTCAGGTACAGCACCGCCTCGCGCAGGGTCTTGGAGGGGATGGTCCCGGTGTGGATGGAGACACCGCCGACCATGTCGGGGCGGTCGACCACGGCGACGCGGCGACCCAGCTTGGCCGCGGCGATGGCGGCCTTCTGGCCACCCGGGCCGGATCCGATGACGAGCATGTCGAAGTCGGGCACCCTCCGGAGTCTGTCAGCCGCGAGACCCCTTTCGAAAGGGTGAGCCGTGAACCATTGCCCGGGTGAAGTGACGGGCACGGAACGCAGGTTGCGTCTGCGCCCCGCACACACCCCGGATCAGCCCGCTCCACCGGCGCCATGACGCGCGTGCGGGTCGATAATGCGGGTATGGGTCACCGACTCGCCGACGCGAGCACGCCGGCCCGGCTGGCCGCCCCGCAGGAGGGCATCGGCCGGGACGAACTGGCGCTCGCGACCCGCAACCACGGCCTGCCCCTCGAAGCACTGCGCTACGACATCACCCCGCCCGGCCTGCACTACGTCCTGACCCACTACGACATCCCGTACGTCCCCGACGGCACCCCCTGGCCCTTGACCCTGGACGGCCGCGTCCGCCGCCCCCTGCGCCTCGACCTGACCGACCTGCGGAGCTTCCCGCAGGTCACCACCCGCGTCACGCTGGAGTGCGCCGGGAACGGCCGCGCCCTGCTGACCCCGCGGCCGGTGAGCCAGCCCTGGCTCGTCGAGGCGGTCGGCACCGCCGACTGGACCGGCGTACCGCTGCGTCTGCTGCTCGCCGAGGCCGGGGTCCGCCCGGACGCGGTCGACGTGGTCTTCACCGGCGCCGACCACGGCGTCGAACGGGGCGTAGAGCAGGACTACCGGCGTGCCCTGACCGTCGAGGTGGCCACGGGCAGCGATCCCGAGGTGCTGGTGGCGTACGCGATGAACGGCGCACCGCTGCCGCCGCAGCACGGCCGCCCGCTGCGGCTGATCGTGCCCGGCTGGTACGGCATGGCGCACGTGAAGTGGCTGTGTGGGATCACCGTCGTCGACGAGCCGTTCACGGGGTTCCAGCAGGCCGTGGCCTACCGGCTGCGCCGGGACCCCGGTGACGTGGGGGAGCCGGTCACGCGGATCGCCCCGCGCGCGCTGATCGTCCCACCCGGCTTCCCGGACTTCATGTCCCGGGCCCGCGTGGTCCGGCCCGGTCCGGTGGCGCTGGAGGGGCGGGCCTGGTCCGGGCGTGCACCGGTGACGCGCGTCGAGGTCAGCGCGGACGCGGGACGCACCTGGCAGGACGCCGAGGCGGCGCCGCACGACGGGCAGCGGTGGGCGTGGCGTCGCTGGCGGTACACGTGGACGGCGACCCCGGGGGAGCATGTGCTGAGCGCACGGGCCACCGATGCCGAGGGCCAGAGCCAGCCCCTGGACCAGCCCTGGAACCGCGGGGGCTTCGCCAACAACCTCGTCCAGCGGGTGCCGGTGCTGTGCCTGGACGACAGCGAGGGCGGGATCGGCGAGAACGGGACCCGGGCCGGCGGACCCGAGCCGGACCTGGGCCGCTGACCCCGAGGGCAGCCCGGCGCGGCGGGCGCACCAGGCCGCCCCGGGTGCCGACCCGCACCCCGGGGCGACCCGCGCGCATGGTGGCGGGTACGGCTACGGCAGCAGCTTGTCGAGGGCGGACGGCCCCTCGGCCGCCAGCTTGCGCTTGGCCCATTCCAGGTTGCGGGGGGTGATGTCCTTGCCTGAGGCAAGGACAATGTCCTCGGGGGACACTTCGGTGCCGGTGCGGGCGTGGAGCAGGTCGTCCGGGGTGACGCGCTCCCCGGACGGCCCGGACGCTTCGGGCTGGGACGTCGGCATCATCTCTGCTCCTCGGATCCGGGTGACTTCTTCGGGCCCGGTGCGGTCATCGGGTCTGTTAACACCATTCAACGCCCGAGCTAACCCTGCATCCGGAGCCGCCGGCAGCCCGCCGCGTCCGGGCCCGCGTCAGCCCTCGAAGGACGTGAGGGTCAGCGTGATCCCCGTCGGTGCCGTGTCCTGGATGTACGAGGCGAAGTCGGCCACGTCGTCGAAGGCGAAGCCGTACGCCTTGCCGTCCCCGGCCGCGGCGTGCATCGCCCCGGCGTAGTGGTTGGTGAGGTCGGTGCGGTAGAAGGTGGCGGGGTCGGTCGTCGGCTGCGCGGGGTGGCTGAGGAGCGTCGAGCGGTTGAAGCCGGCGCCGAGGACGGCGGCGACCGGGCCGGTCGTGCCGTCGTTCGGGGCGGCGAGGTTGCCGTCGCAGAACAGCACGTCCCGGGTCGACGGCTTGCCGAAGGACACCTGGGCGGGCCCGTCGAAGGTGAACCGGTCACCGCGCACCCGCCCGGTGAACGTCCCCGCGTTGGTGGTGACGGTCAGGTCCCGCCCGGTGTACGTGCTCCACACCTCGTCGATGTACGGGGCGAAGTAGTCCTTGGCGAACAGCCCGGCGTCCAGGCCGTGGCCCGGGGCGATGACACGGGTGTCGTCCACGACCAGCCGCGCGAACGCCTCGGCCTCGCGCACCGCGGCGAACGCCGCCGCACGCCCACCGGCGCGCAGCCTGCCCGCGGTCTGGTCCTTGGCGCCGGTCAGCCGGATGCTCATCGGCACGCTGAACATGTCGACCATGGTGGTGTTGCAGAACATCCCCGACGCGTTGTACGTGAACTCGGCGCAGTCGTGCAGCACCGGGTAGTTGGGGTCCGAGGTCACCCAGCCGGCCGGGTACTGGAGCGCGGCGTTGCCGTTGCCGTCCGCGACGGCCTTGAACTTGAGCTTCTCGCCGAGCGACACATAGATACGGCCGGACATGTAGGGGAGGGAGAGCCGGGTCTCGCCGCCGCCGGCCAGGGGGATGGCGTAGTCGGTGAAGCCGTCGGGGCCGTTGTCCGACAGCGCGATCGGCGCGAGGGTGCCGTCGGGCGTGACCCGGACCTGCCTGCCGTCCTGGTTGCCGACGATGTAGAGGTGGACGCTCGCGTTGGCGAAGGAACCGCTGTCATTGGCGATCGTCAGCGGCAGCGGGCCCGCAGCGGCAGGCGCGTCACCGCCCGCGGGCGTACCCGCGAGTGCGTACGGGGCCACGGTGGCGGCGACAGGGACGGCCACCGCCGCGCCGCCGAGGGCGAACAGGAGCCTGCGACGACCGAGTGGGCGCTGATGACGGGAAGTCATGTGGGGGATCTCCCGGAGTGCTTGTGGGGGTACTTGAGCGGTGGCAGCGAGCCGTCGAGACCGCTTGAGAGCGCTCTCGAAGCGAGCCGAACGAACCATGGCCGCCACCGATGAGCCCCGATGCTACGCACGACCCCCGCCTCGGCCAATGGGTCTGCACCCATGCCAAATGCCGCTGAACTGCGGGAACTTGAAAGACCACGGAATGACCACAACCGCTTAATCCTCGCCTAAGACCGCCTTAAGTCTGGAGACGCCATTGAGAGCGCTCCCGGATCGTGACGGAGGTTTGCTCCAAGAAGCGGGAGAAAACCCATGGACGACCCTGCCGAAGATCACGTACTGTGTGGCTCCACGCCCTGAGACGGACGGAAGGAGGCGAGTGCCGTGCAGTTCACATCTTCCCAGCGCTCCCTTTTCCGCTGCCCCGGCGTGCGTGTCGCGATCTGACCGGGAGCGCTCCAAGCAGCCTTATCCCGGAGGAATTCCGTGACCGATCTGGTCATCCGTACGCTCTCCACGAGCGACGCCCATCTTTTCGACGCACACCCCGACCCCCTGGGTGCCCGCGAGGGTCACCTGCGCACCACGTTCCGCCCCGAGTGGAAGCGGGTGGCTCTGCGCGACGGCACGGTCGTCGCCCGTGGCGCATGGTGGGGCGGCCCCGACGACTCGGAGCCCATCAACATCAACTGGTTCGACGTGGCCGAGGGCGAGGAGGAGGCGGGCGCCGAACTCCTGCGCTCCGCCCCCTGGCAGGTCGAGCTCGAAATCAACCTGCTCGGCGGCTGGCGGGACGATCCCGCCCTGAAGGCCGCCGCCGAAGCCCGTTTCAACGCCGCGCGTGCGGCCGGCTACGAGCTCCTCGTGGAGCGCTTCCTGTACCGCTGGACGCCGGAGCTCGGCCTGCCCGAGCGGCCAGGACGGCTGCGGTTCAGCGCCGAGCCCGATGACGCGGTCTTCTTCGACGCGCTGCGGCGCATCCACTCCGTCACCCTGGACGCGCACTCCCTGCGGGCCATCGAGGAGGGCGGGATCGACAAGGCCGCCCAGGAGGAGCTCGACTTCTTCCACTGGTGCCCGTCCCCACGGGAGTGGTGGCAGGTCGCGCACACGCCGGAGGGCGAACTGGCCGGCATCCACATCCCGGCTCACAACCCGTCCGGCCCGACCGTCGGCTTCATCGGGGTCGTCCCCGAACAGCGGGGCAACGGCTACGCCTACGACCTCCTCGCGGAGTGCACCCACTTCCTCGTCGAGCAGGGCGCGGAGTTCGTCACCGGCGCGACGGACCAGGGCAACTTCCCCATGGCCGCGAACTTCGCCAAGGCGGGCTACCCGGTGGTCAAGGAGCGGATCAACTTCCAGGCGAAGACACCGGCGTAGCCGAGGAGTAGCACCCCGGACCGGTGAATGACGGACGGCCCGGACCCCGACCGCGGGTCCGGGCCGTCTGTCAGTGCCGGGTGGCATGCTGGCCGACGGCGTGATCGACGGCGGGCGACGGAGGCGGGCATGGGCTTCGACGGCGGGGTGTGGCGGGTGAGCGGTGGCGACGAGCCGGTGGGGGAGATCCAGATCGACGAGGCCGACTTCCCCTGGCTGGCGGGCCGTTTCACGCCCGGCCCGGGGTACGACGCGGTGCGCGACCTGTTCGCCCGTGAACTCGCCCTGTTGGAGCGGGACGACGACGAGGCCCTCACGGCGTGGGAGGCGGCCTACGAGGAGATCCGAAGCCGCCTCTCGCTGTCCTCGCCGGACGGCCCCGTCGCCGAGTTTCTGCTGCACATCGAGGGGGACAGGGCGTGGTTCCGATGGAGCGAGGAGCCCTTCGACGAGTAGCCCGCAGCCGCGCCCGGGCCCGCTCAGGTCAGGACACCCGCGGGGCTGCGCGCGGCGTCCCGCAGGCGGGCGGCGTCCTTGCTGGGAGGCGCGCCGAACCGGCGGCGGTACTCCCGGCTGAACTGTGACGGGTTGTCATAGCCCACGCGTTGGCCCACTCCCGTGACGTCGCCCGGGTGGGTGGCGAGCAGCAGACGCGCCTCCTGGAGCCGGATCTGCTTCTGGAACTGGATGGGGCTCATCGCGGTCACCGCCTGGAAGTTGCGGTAGAAGGCGGAGACACTCATGCCGGACATCCGGGCGACGTCCTCGACCCGGAAGGGATCCGCGTAGTTCTCGCGAATCCAGCGCACGGCCCGGGACACATGGCTGAGACCGCTGTCGGCCAGGCCGAGCTGCCGTACCGTCGCCCCCTGGTCCCCGGTGATCACGCGCCACAGGATCTCCCGCTTGACCAGCGGCGCGAGCACGGCCCGGTCGCGGGGCTCGTCGAGCAGGCGCAGCAACCGCACCACCGCGTCGAGCAACGCGTCCGGGGCGTCGCTCACGGCGATCCCCGACGGCGGGCCGCCGCCGAGGCGGGGAGTGACCCCCGGGCCGGCCTGGAGCAGCAGCTCGGCCACGGCGGCCGGGTCCAGCGTGAGCCCGAAGCCCAGGGCGGGGTGCTCGGGATCGGCCCCGGTGAACTGGCCGGTGACCGGCAGATCGACCGACGCCACCAGATACTGCCCGGCGCCGTACTCGAAGACGCGGTCGCCCAGAGCGAGGCGTTTGGCGCCCTGGGCGATGACAGCGAGAACAGTGCCGGACATCGAGGGCGCGGGCGGATCCGACCGGTCGACCTTCGAGATGAGGACACCGTCGATGGGGGTGGTCCAGTCGGGACGCGCGTGCCGGGCCAGCAGCACGCGGAGCTCTTCCAGAGGCATACGGCCATTGCAGCACGGTTGCGCCCGACGGCTCTCGAACGCGAGAGGATCGTGCAAGTGCGGGCGAGCATCGTTCTAACGTTTGTGCAGGTCAGAAGGGTTGAATGGAATCAGTTCACCGGTTCCGTTCACTCAGAGGAGAGACCATGAAGATCGCCATCGTCACCGGCGCCAGCTCCGGCATCGGGCAGAGTGCCGCCATCGAGATCGCCAAGCGCGGGGTCGGGGTGATCCTGACCTACGGCAAGAACGCGCGCGGCGGTATGGAGACGGTCGCCGCCATCGAGGAGGCGGGCGGCACCGCCGTGGCGCTGCCGCTGGACGTCGGTGCGAGCGACACCTTCGACGCCTTCCGCGACACGGTGGCCGGCGTGCTCAAGGAGACGTGGGGGCGCGACACGTTCGACCACCTGGTCAACAACGCGGGGATCGCACAGACGGCGCTGATCGAGGACATGACGGAGGACATGTTCGACCGGCTGACGCGGGTCCTGCTCAAGGGGCCGTACTTCCTGACGCAGAAGCTGCTGCCGCTGATGGCGGACGGCGGCGCCGTCGTCAACACCAGCAGCAACTCGGCGGGCACCACCACCGGCCTGGAGCCCGGCTACTCGGCCTACGCCACCATGAAGGGCGGCCTGGACGTACTGACCCGCTACATGGCCAAGGAGTTCAGTGGCCGCGGCATCCGGGTCAACGCCGTCTCGCCGGGGGCGACCCGCACCCGCCTCGGCGACGACGCCTTCACCCGGTTCCCCGAGGTGGTCCCGGCCATCGCCGCGAAGTCTGCCTTCGGCCGGGTCGGCGAACCCGACGACATCGGCGCGATGATCGCCACGCTCGTCTCCGAAGAGAGCCGCTGGGTCACCGCCCAGAACATCGAGGTCTCCGGCGGCTACAACCTCTAGGGCCGGTCAGCCGCCGTTGAACAGCGCCTCTGCCTCGGCCAGAATCTCGCTGACCCGCAGCCCGAACCCCGCGTCGCACGCGTGCGCCTGCCCGGTGCGGGCCGCGGTCAGCAGAGCGTCCCCGGCACGGCCGAAGGCGGACACCGCGCTCTCGGAGCTCTCCGGCAGCAGCGTCACCCCGGCCGTACCCCGCAGTTCCACAGCGGCCCCCGCGGCGGCCGGCGGTGCCGTGAGGCTCAGGGTCAGTGTGCTGGACGCGCCGCTGACGTGGTCGAGGACGAGGTGGACGGTGTCGCCGGGTCCGGGCGCGGCCGCGGTCACCCGCCTCGCGTCGCCCAGGACGGGCAGTAGCACCGACAGTGCGTGCGGGCCCACGTCCCACAGTGCGCCCTTCTCGCGCCGCCACGGCGAGTCCGCGAACGGGCTGTCGTCACCGCTGAACACCGCCCCGAGCCACTGCGCCCGCCCGGTGAACCAGCCTTCCGCAGCCGCCTGTTCGGTGACCCACGCCTCGGTCTCCGGCTGGAAACGGGTGGTGAAGAAGACGACCGAGGCCACACCGGCCGTCTCGACGGCCTCGACGACCGCCCGCGCCTGCTCCACCGTCGGCGCGAGCGGCTTGTCGAGCAGCAGATGGCAGCCCGCCCGCGCGGCTCGTACCGCGAGGTCCGCCTGGATCGCCGGGGGCAGGGCGACGGCCACCGCGTCCACGTCGGCGAGCAGCGCGTCGACCTCGTCGTAGGCCCGCACGCCGTGGCTGTCGGCCAGCTCCTTCGTGGGGGCCGTACGCCGGCCCCACACCCCGACGAAGTCCAGTTCCCCGTGCCCGCTGAGGGCGGGAGCATGGGCCATCCGGGCCCACGGGCCGGTGCCGAGCAGTCCTATGCGCATGCCGCCGCCTCTCAACTGTGCCGAAATCGACTCGTCAATCGAGGGTGAGCGTGTCACACCGACCGGGAGACCTCGCAAGCGGAGGGGCGGACCCGGGCGGCCGATCCCGCCGCCACGGATTCAGTGGCGTCGTCGCTGAATGCGTTCTCTTTCTTCTATTGGACCTCTCGCGTGCGGACGGCCACGCTGGACGACAACGTTGCCCGAGCGACAGCCGAAAGAGGTCACGAGCCCATGCACACCCGCCGCATCGGGGATGTCCAGGTCAGCGCGATCGGCCTGGGCGGGATGCCCATGTCCATCGAGGGCCGCCCGGACGAGGCGCGTTCCCTCGCCACGATCCACGCCGCGCTCGACGCCGGCGTGACCCTGATCGACACCGCCGACTCCTATCACCGCGACGCCCACGAGGTCGGTCACAACGAGACCCTGATCGCCAAGGCCCTCGCCTCCCACGACCTCGGCAAGGACGTCCTCGTCGCCACGAAGGGCGGCCATCTGCGCCCCGGCGACGGAAGCTGGACGCTCGACGGCAGCCCCCGCCACCTCAAGGAGGCGTGCGAGGCGTCCCTGCGCAGGCTCGGCGTGGAGGCCATCGGGCTCTACCAGTTCCACCGCCCCGACCCGAGGGTGCCCTACGCCGAGTCCGTCGGCGCGATCCGCGACCTGCTCGACGAGGGCAAGATCCGCATGGCCGGTATCTCCAACGCGAACCCCGAACGCATCAGGCAGGCGAACGACATCCTCGGCGGCCGGCTGGTCTCCGTACAGAACCAGTTCTCCCCGGCGTTCCGCTCCAGCGAGCCCGAGTTGCGTCTGTGCGACGAGCTCGGCATCGCGTTCCTGCCCTGGAGCCCGCTCGGCGGTATCTCCCGGGCCGGTGAACTGGGCTCCGCCTACGCCCCGTTCGCGCGCGTCGCCGAGGCGCACGGGGTGAGCCCGCAGCAGGTGTGCCTGGCCTGGATGCTGGCCAAGTCGCCGGTCGTCGTCCCGATCCCGGGGTCGAGCCGGCCGGAGACGATCCTGGACTCGCTCGGCGCGCGCGACCTCGTGCTCACCGACGAGGAGATCGCGGAGTTGGACGCCGTCTGAGGAATCGCGTGTACATCCTGCCGGTGCGGGATGGGTAAGCGCTTGCTGTCCGCAGGCTCGCTCTTCATCCGGCACCTTGGGAAGGACAACGCCGATGGCGTCGTCACACGAGAGACCGCTCGACCACCGCTACCGGGACGAACACCCGGTCCGCACGCTCGCCTATCTGTTCCGCGCCGACCGTCACCGCCTCGCGGCGGCGGTCGGCGTCTTCACGGTCAAGCACAGTCCGGTCTGGCTGCTTCCGCTGATCACCGCGTCCATCATCGACACCGTCGTCCAGCACCAGCCGATCAGCAGGCTCTGGCTGAGCACCGGCGTGATCATGTTCATCCTGCTGGTCAACTACCCCCTGCACGTGCTCTACGTACGCCTGCTCTACGGCAGCGTGCGCCGCATGGGCACCAGCCTGCGCTCCGCGCTGTGCACCCGCATGCAGCAACTCTCCATCGGCTACCACTCGCGGGTCAGCGCCGGTGTGCTCCAGGCCAAGGTCGTGCGTGACGTCGAGACCGTCGAGCAGATGGTGCAGCAGACCGCGGAGACGGGACTCGGCGCGATCACCGTCCTCATCGGCGGCCTGGCCATCATCGCCGTACGCACCCCGGAGTTCGTGCCGGTCTTCCTCGTCGTCGTGCCCGCCGCCGCACTGGTCGTCGCCCGCCTCCGCGCGCGGCTGCGCACCCACAACGAGAGCTTCCGCCACGAGGTCGAGACCCTGTCGTCCCGCGTCACGGAGATGACCCGCCTCATACCGGTCACCCGCGCCCACGGGCTGGAGGGCAAGGCACTGCGGCGCATGGACGGCACCCTGCACCGGCTGCTGACCTCCGGCATGCGCCTCGACCTCGTCAACGGCCGCTTCGGCTCGCTCGCCTGGGTCGTGCTGAACGTGGTCGGCGTACTGGTCCTCGCCGGCGCGGCGCTGATCTCGTACCACGGTGTGTGGGGCGTCACCGCCGGCGACGTCGTCATGCTGAGCGCGTTCCTGACGACCCTCACCAACTCCACGACCACGCTGGCCGGTCTGGCCCCGGTCATCACCAAGGGCCTGGAGTCCGTCCGTTCCGTGGGCGAGGTGCTCCAGGCCCCCGAGCTGGAGGACAACGAGGGCAAGGCCGAACTCGCCGCGCWGCGCGGCGCCGTGACCTTCGAGGGGGTCGGGTACGCCTACGACAGCGGTCGCCCCGCGGTGCGTGACTTCACCCTGTCCGTGTCGCCGGGGGAGACGGTCGCCCTCGTCGGCGCGTCCGGCGCGGGCAAGTCCACCGTGCTGAACCTCGTCATCGGCTTCATCCGCCCGACCTGCGGCCAACTGCTGCTCGACGGCACGGACATGAACACCCTCGACCTGCGCACGTACCGCCGCTTCCTGTCGGTCGTGCCGCAGGAGTCGATCCTGTTCGACGGCACTATCCGGGAGAACGTCGCCTACGGCATGGACGACGCCGACGAGGAGACAGTGCGCGCCGCGCTGCGCGACGCCAACGCGCTGGAGTTCGTCGACCGGCTGCCGCAGGGTCTGGACACCCTCGTCGGCGAGCGCGGGGCGCGGCTGTCCGGCGGGCAGCGACAGCGCCTGGCCATCGCCCGGGCCCTCATCCGGGACCCCAGAGTGCTGGTCCTGGACGAGGCGACCTCGGCCCTGGACACCCGGTCGGAGGCGCTCGTCCAGCAGGCCCTGGCCCGGCTCCTGCACGGCCGCACCACCTTCGTGGTGGCCCACCGTCTGTCCACGGTGCGCGGCGCGGACCGGATCGTGGTGCTGGGGGACGGCCGCATCGAGGAGATTGGCACCCACGAGGAACTCCTGCGCCGGGGCGGAGCGTACGCGGCACTGCACAGCGGTCAGGTCGCCTGACGCGTGTGCGACTGCCGGCCGGCGGCTACGGCCGGGCGACGACTCGGCCCAGCTCGATCCGGTCGATGTTCGGCGCCCAGGCGGTCGCGTTGCCGAACGTCACCTTGTTGGGGCCCTGCCTCAGCTCGACCGGGACGCTCACCGTCCAGTAGTCGTCCGGGCTCCAGGTGTTCTTGAAGGTGACCCGCACCGGCGCGGCGTCGCCCACCGTGATGTCGGCCGTTCGGGAGGTGATGTCCGTGTTGTAGGCGTGGCCGTTGTCGCGCCGGTCGTTGTGCGCGTAGTGGACGACCAGCAGATAGCGGCCGGAGCTGGGCGCCTCGACCGTGAACTCGGCCGTGCTGGAAGGGCTGTTGCCGAGCCGGCCGATGCAGGAGCCGGTGGAGGCGTACGGCGAGTCGACGAGTTCGGCCCCGCCCGCGAGGACGGCCGAGGCAGCCTCGTGGCCGAGGGTGCCGGCGGTCGAGCCGTCGCCCGAGACGTCGAGGGAACGGAGCGCGCAGTGCTGCGCGGTGACCGTGAGGCGGTTGTTGCCCGCCGCCAGGTAGAGGCGCAGCGGAGCTCCGGGCGCCGCCGTCACCGTTTCCCCGTGCAGGGCGAGCTCCACCGTCGCCGAAGCCCGCGGCACGACCGTGTAATAGCCGTCGCGCGGGGCGTAGACGTCGAAGACGGCCCTGTCGCCCGGCCCCAGGACCAGCGCGCCCGTGCCGACCCCGGTCGACGAGGAGTAGTCGTACGACGGGCTGCCGTCGATGTCCGCCAGTGTGGCCTCGTACGAGGCGGAGGGTTCGCCGGTGCGGGCGGTCAGGTCGACGCGGTCGAGGGTGACCTCGGCGGAGCCCTTGGCGAGCGTCAGTACGTGGTTGCCGGCCGACAGGTGGATCGGAAGCTCTTTCCTGGCGCGGTAGGTCCAGTTCTCGGTGGACGGGTAGGTGACGGTGACCGGGTCGCCACCGTCCACCGAGAGCCGCTGGGTGGCGGGGCCGCCGGACTGGTTGCCGTAGAGGACCGCGAGGTCGTACGTCCCGTCGCGCGGCACCGTCACCGTGAAGTCGACCTTGCTGGTCGGCCGGTCGAGGGCGCCGACGTCCTGTGCGCCGGAGGCGGCGTAGCCGCCCGCGTTCTCGACCGTGCCCTGGGTACGGACCTCGCCGTCGGTGACGGCCGCCGCCTGCGCCTCGTACGACGCCGTCCAGGGCACCGACGGCGTGGACGGGGTGCCGCGGCCGCCGGGGGTGAGGACGATCCGGTAGGCGGACATCCTGTGCATGCCGCGCAGCGGCACGGTCATCGAACCGTCCTCGGCCACCGGCACCTTCGTCCGCGCCAGGACAAGGGGCGTCGCGTGCTGACCTTCGTAGCCGGACCAGGCCGCCTCGGCGACGGTCACGTCGACCGTACGGCCGAAGGCGGACCCGGGGACGTCGCGGACCACGACGTCGCAGTCGCCCTCGCACCCGCCGAGCAGCACCTGGGCCTGGCGGCGGGTGGTGTCGAGGGAGGCGAGGCCCTGGAGGGTGTCGACGGCGTCGGCCCGCGGCGGGCTCACCTTGACGGTGTCGCCGGTCAGCCCCGCGTACCAACGGAAGAACCACCAGCCGCCGTTGGGGATGCCGGTGCGGACCACATGGCCGTTGAGGTTGCCCGCCGCGTCCCAGTAGGCCGTGTTGGCGTAGACCTTGTTCCTCTCGAACATCGAGACCCACTGCACGAGTTGCCCGGGCACGGACAGGTCCCGACGGTTGCCGTACTCGTCGATGTTGATCCTCAGCGGGGCAATTCCCGCCTCGCGCTCCAGCGAGCGGTAGTCGTCGTAGTGCGCCTGGAAGTCCCGCAGCGAGTCGGAGCTCAGCTCGTGCCAGGTGATGACCTGGGGCAGGACGTTCTCGCGCCGGGCGAAGGCGAGGAAGTCCCGCATCAGGCGGGGGTGGTAGCCGGCCTCGTTGGGGCCGGCGATCCTCGCGTCCGGGTCGATCGCGCGGATGCGCCGGTACACCGTCTTCCAGTCCTGGAGGAACCGGTCGCGGTTGGCCTCGTACCGTGCCTGGTCGGCGGCTTCGAGCTGGTACCAGATCTGGTCGGGCTCGTTGAACGGGATGTAGACGAAGCGATCGCTGTCGGGGTGCGCCGACACCTCCTCGACGACCTTGTCGACCTTGGTGAGGTAGTCGTCGATGCCGAGGTCCTCGTACGGCCACTCGGCGTGGACGTCCTGCATCATCACCAGGATCTCGCCGCCGCCGTTTCGGAAGAACGACCTGGAGACGGTCAGCGCGTCGCCGTTGGGATGCTGGGCGCCGCCCTCGGGCTTCTGCGTGACGCTGGTGATCTTCAGCGGCTCCAGCACGGCGTCGCCGGGCACCCCGTCGTCACTGAGCCCGTACAGCGCCCCGTTGGCGCCGAGCAGCACCGGACCCTCGGAGGCGGCGAGGTCGACGGTGAGGCGCTGCGGGGTGGGCGTCAGGACGGCGAGAGCTCTCGTCTTCATCACGTGCCTTTCGAGAACGGGTGGTTCAGGAAGCGGGACTCGGAACTGCGGTGCTCAGGCCGTGGCGGGCGGCGGCCCCGAACTCTCCCGGACCACCAGCTCCGGCACCGAGACCGGATGCGGCGCGATCTGCGCGGCCTCCTCCAGAACCCCGTGCAGCAGGGCGAACGCGGCCCTTCCCAGCCCGGTGAAGTCCAGACGTACGGTGGTCAGCGACGGAGTCAGATAGGCGGAGTGCGGGGCGTCGTCGAACCCGGCCACGCTGACCTCGCCGGGGACGCGGCGACCGCACTCGTGCAGCGCGCGCAGCACGCCGAGCGCGAGGTCGTCGTTGCCGCACAGGATCGCGGTGACGGCGGGGTCCCGGGCCAGCTCCAGGCCTGCCGCGTGACCGCCCGCGGGGCCCCAACTGCCCTGTACGGGGCGGGGTTCGGGTGCGCCCGCCTCCTTCAGCGCCCGTCGCCATCCGCTGGTGCGGGCGCTCGTGCGGCGGGTGCCGGACGGGATGGCGACGTAGTGCACCGTCTCGTGACCCAGGGCGAGCAGATGGCGGGTCGCCTCGTAGGCGGCCTCGCGGTCGTCGGTCCACACCCACGGACGGTCGCCGCGCGGCGGGCTCGCCGGGGTCTCGACCACGCCGACGACCGGGAGTTCGGCGGGGACGGCACCGAGGGCCCGCACTCCCGCAGGGTCGTAGGCGATCACGACGATCCCGCCGCCCGCGTCCGCCGCCCGCTGCACCTGGGCGGCGACGGCCGCCTCCTGCGCCGATTCCAGAACGCCGATCCCGACCGCGTACGACGCCGCGCGGGCCGCCTCCTCGACGCCCTGGAGGATGGAGGCGTAGCCGTGGTGGGTGGTGTTCGCGGTGAGCACGGTCACGGACCGGTTGCGCCCGCTGGCCAGGGCGAGCGCGGTGGCGTTGCGGCGGAAGCCCAGCTCGTCGATGGCGGCGAGCACGCGGTCCCGGGTGGCGGGCTTGACGCTGGGGTGGCTGTTGATCACCCGGGAGACGGTCTGGTACGAGACGCCGGCGGCGGTCGCGACGTCCCGGATGCTCGCAGGGCGTCTTGTGTGACCGGTCACATTCATGCCAGGATTGTGACCGGTCACATGGGGGTCGTCAAGAGGGGGCACCTTGTCAGGTACGGGTATCAGTGCGTGTGACAGGTTCAGTTGGGGCCATTCGGCATTGCGGGCCGAGTTCGCCGTCGCCGCTGACGGAACTCCGCGACTCGTGGGTCTCGACCGTCCGGGCGGACCGCGTCCCGTCGAGCCCGAATCCGCCCTCCCCCTCGTCGAGTTGACCGCACTCGGGCACGGCAGCGGCTGGTCCGGCCCGCGCTTCACCGGTACGGCCCTCGGTACGCGGCTGAAGTACCGGGACCACCGCACCGGCAGGCGCGGCGACTGGAGGTGGCTGCATGTCGAACTCCACGACCCGGCCACGGGGTTGACCGCGTTCGTCGAGCTGACGTCCCCCGACGGACTCCCGGTGCTCCGCTCCCGCGTCCGCCTGCGGGGCGACGGCGCCGAGCCCCTCGTCGTCCAGTCCGTCAGCAGCCTGCTGCTCGGCCAACTGCCCGCACCGGCCGCCCTCGATGTGCTGCGGGCCCGCAACGACTGGCTCGCGGAGTGCCGTTGGTACACCGAGCCACTGCGCGACACCGTCGTCGACATCGACTGCGACGTCCATCAGCACGACAGCCGCGCCGCCCTCGTCCTTGCCGGACGCGGCAGCTGGCCCACCGACGGTCATCTGCCCATGGGGGCGCTGACCGAGCGGGGGAGCGGGCGGACCTGGCTGTGGCAGGTCGAGTCCCCGGCCGGCTGGCGCTGGGACCTGGGCGAGAGCGCGCGCGGCACGTACCTCGCGCTGAACGGGCCCACCGACGCGGAGCACCAGTGGCGGGTCCGGCTCGACGCGGGCGAGGAGTTCACCACGGTGCCGGGTGTACTGGCGCTCGGCT
The DNA here is from genome assembly GCF_008042075.1 of Streptomyces sp. UW30. Classification (GTDB taxonomy): domain Bacteria; phylum Actinomycetota; class Actinomycetes; order Streptomycetales; family Streptomycetaceae; genus Streptomyces. The sequence continues at coordinate 38,191 of NZ_RDBN01000027.1, forward strand.
CTGGGCTCGACGAGGCCATGGGCGCGCTCACCTCGTACCGCCGGGCCGTGCGCCGCCCGCACCCCGACCACACCGCGCTCCCCGTCGTCTTCAACGACTACATGAACACGCTCATGGGCGACCCCACCACCGAGAAGCTGCTGCCCCTGATCGACGCGGCGGCGCAGGCGGGCGCGGAGTACTTCTGCATCGACGCCGGCTGGTACGACGACACTGCGGACGGCGGCTGGTGGGACGGCGTCGGCGAGTGGCTGCCCTCGAAGCGCCGCTTCCCCGACGGCGGGATCCGAGCGGTCCTGGACCGGATCCGCGAGCGCGGCATGGTGCCCGGGCTGTGGCTGGAGCCCGAGGTCGTCGGCGTGCGCAGCCCGATCGGCGCCGCCCTGCCGCCGGACGCCTTCTTCCAGCGCGACGGGATACGCCTCACCGAACAGGGCCGCCACCAGCTCGACCTGCGCCATCCCGCCGCCCGTGCGCACCTCGACGGCGTGATCGACCGGATCGTCGGCGAGTGGGGCGTGGGCTATCTCAAGCTGGACCACAACATCGTGATCGACCCCGGAACCGCCGCCCCCCGGGACCTCGCGCCCGGCGCCGGACTGCTCGGTCACGCCCGCGCCTACCTGGGCTGGCTCTCCGAACTGCTGGACCGGTATCCGCAGCTGGTGATCGAGAACTGTGCCTCGGGCGGCATGCGCATGGACGGAGCCACGCTGGCCGTCACTCAACTCCAGTCCACCAGCGACCAGCAGAACCCGCTGCGCTACCCGCCGATCGCCGCCGCCGCACCGAGCGCCGTACCGCCCGAACAGGGGGCCGTCTGGGCCTACCCGCAGCCCGGCTTCGACGACGACCTGATCGCCTTCACCCTGGGCGGAGCCCTGCTGGGCCGGATCCACCTCTCGGGACACCTGGACCGTATGACGCCACGTCAACTCGGCCTCGTGCGCGACGCGCTGACGACGTACCGGACGATCCGCCGGGACCTGGCCCGTGCCGTGCCGTTCTGGCCGCTGGGACTGCCCGGGTGGACGGACGAGTGGCTGGCGCTCGGCATGCGGTCGCCGGACGACCGGACGACGTACGTATCGGTCTGGCGCCGCGGCGGCACGCCCGAACTGCGGCTGCCCATCGACCACTTGGCGCACCTGGACGTCCGCGCGGAGATCCTCCACCCGGCCTCCGCGTCGGCCGGTTCGGCGCTCTGGGACGGCGACGCACTGCGGGTGACGCTGCCCCGCACGCCCGGTGTGCTGCTGGTCCGTCTGTCGAGTGCATGACCCGCAAGGCAACGGAGGGGTAACAGGAGGCAACTCAAAGAGGTCCAGTGGGGTCTAGTCCGCCATGAAGATCTCTTTCCTGCTGCACAACGCCTACGGGATCGGAGGCACGATCACCACCACGTTCAACCTGGCCCAGGCATTCGCCGAGCGGCACGAGGTGGAGATCGTCTCCGCCCTTCGGCACCGGGAACACCCGAACTTCGCCCTGGACCCGAGAGTCTCCCTGAGGCCACTGGTGGACCTGCGGCACGAGAAGGAACATCCCCTGCATCTCAGACCGGCGCGGGTGTTCCCCGCCGCCGAGTACCGCTACGGGCAGTACAGCGAACTGACCGACCGGCGGATCGGCGAGTGCCTGGCGGCCACCGACGCCGACGTCGTCATCGGCACCCGGCCGGGCCTCAACGTGCACCTCGCGCGTCAGGCCCCGCAGCGCGTCGTCCGCATCGGACAGGAACATCTCACCCTCGACAACCACTCGCCCCAGCTGCGCACCGCACTGCGCCGGGCCTATCGCCGGCTCGACGCGCTCACCACCGTCACGGAGGCGGACGCCGCCGTCTACCGGCGCAAGATGCGACTGCCCGGGGTCCGGGTGGCGGCCCTCCCGAACAGCGTTCCCGATCCGATGCTGCCCGCGGCGGACGGCACCGCGAAGGTGGTGGTCGCGGCCGGCCGGCTGGTCCCGGTGAAGCGCTACGACCTCCTCATCGAGGCCTTCGCCCCGGTCGCCGCCGCCCACCCGGACTGGCAACTGCGCATCTACGGCAAGGGCGAGGAACAGGCGCGGCTACGGCAGCTCATCCACGACCTCGGCCTGAGCGACCACGCCTTCCTGATGGGTGCGGCCGCCCCGATGGAGGCGGAGTGGGTCAAGGGCTCGATCGGCGCGACCGCGGCCAACTTCGAGCCGTTCGGCATGACCATCGTGGAGGCGATGCGCTGCGGACTGCCGGTCGTCAGCACCGACTGCCCGTACGGGCCCGGTGAGATCATCGACGACGGTACCGACGGCCGGCTCGTCCCCGTCGGCGACCGCGAGGCGATGAGCGCCGCCCTGCTGGAACTCGTCCGCGACGACGAACGGCGCCGGCGGATGGGACGCACGGCCCTGGAGAACGCGCGACGCTTCGCCCCCGTCCCTGTCGTGGAACAGGCCGAGCGCCTGATCGACGAGGTGCTGGCCGCGCGCAGGACCGGGCGACCGGCCGCCGCGGAACGCGGACGCATACAACGCGCCCTGGTCAGCCAGGGCTTCGCCGCCCGCGACGCCGCGCACACCGTGGCCTCCGGCGCGCTGCGCACGGTACGGAGGGGACCCCGATGACCACCGATCCCGCCGCCGCGAGCGCGGCCGACCTGCGCACCGACTGCACGGCCGACGCGGACGGCCGCATCACCTTCGCCCTCCGGGCGCCGTCGGCAACGGGGCGTCTGCTCCTTCGACTTCGCCCCAAGAAGGGGCAGCCCGAGAAGATCCTCCACTTGCTCGATCCGGAACCGGGTGAGGACGGCCGGTTGCGAGCCGTCCTTGAGCAGCAGCCCCTTCTCGCCGAGGGCCGGTGGGACGTCTACCTCCTCCCCGAGCCGGACGCACCACGCCGGCGCCTGCGCCCCGGCCTGCGCGACCTTCGGGCCCTCCTCGGCGGCCACCTGCGTGACTGGCAGTCGTCGGTCGCCGTGCGGGTCCCGTATGTCACGAAGGACGGTTACCTCGCGGTGCGGGCATGGCTGCGCACGGCCCATGCGGAGGTCGAGGGCATCGATGTCACGGACCGGTCGATGACGGTCAGAGCGCGGCTCCACGGCGCCACGCTCGCCCAGGGAGCCGCGGTCCGGCTGCGCCTGCGGGGCGGTGGCGGCACCGAACGGACCGTCGTGCCGCGGGCCGAGGACGACGGGCGGGGCTTCTCCTTCACCGTGGACTACGGCGAACTGGTCGGCGACGACGACACCGGGGACCGTGTGTGGGACCTGTTCGTCCGGGCCGTATCCGCATCGACCGGGGAGGAGACGTCCATCCGGATCGGCCGTCTCTTCGACGACGTCGCGGACCGCAAGGAGATCTTCGTCCTTCCGGCGGCCGTGATCGGCGGCGCGGTCGTGCGCCCCTATTACACGGTCGACAACGACCTCTCCGTACTTGCGGACAGAACCTGACCGCAAGCCTTCCTACGGTGGTTCCATGACGCAGACGCAGAAGATTCTTGTCACAGGGGCCACCGGAACCGTCGGCCGCCAGGTCGTCGCCGAACTGCTCGCCCGCGGTCACGCGGTCCGCGCACTCACCCGGGACGCGGCCAAGGCCGACCTCCCGGCCGGGGTCGAGGTGGTCCAGGGCGACCTGACCGACCCGGACAGCCTGATCCCGGCCCTGGAGGGCGTCACCGGCGTCCACCTGATCACCTTCGGCGGGGCCTACTTCGCCCCGCTGGAGACAGGCCCGCGCATCCTGGAGGTGGCCCGGGCGGCCGGTGTGCGCCGGGTCACCGTGCTGCACGGTGGTGAGGCGACACCGCTGGAGGAGGCGGTGCGGGCGGACGGCGGTGTCGACTGGACGGTGCTCATGCCGGTCGAGTTCATGGGCAACGCCCTGGAGTGGGCGGACGGCATCGTGGCCTCGGGCGAGGTGCGCGAGCCGTTCGTCTCCCGGCTGAGTGCCATGGTCCACGAGGGCGACATCGGTGCCGTCGCCGCGGTCGCGCTCACCGAGGAGGGGCACGGGGGCCAGGAGTACGTGATCACCGGACCCGAACTGCTCACCGTGGGCGACAAGGTGGCGCACCTCGCCGCCGCCCGCGGCCGGGAGATCGCCCTGGTCGAGCTGACCGAGGAGCAGGCCGTCGCGCAGTGGCGGGCGGCCGGTCACTCGCAGGACGTGATCGGCTTCCTGCTGGAGGCGTACGGCAATACGCCGGAGGTCGGCCGTACGGTCCTCGACACCGTCGTGAAGGTCACCGGGCAGCCGGCCCGCACCTTCGGCCAGTGGGCCACGGAGCACGCGGACGTGTTCAGGGCGGGCTAGCCCTGTCGCCGTGGATACCTCTACCGCTCCTGCGCCAACCGTGTCGCCGCGTCGTGGACGACCCGTGCGTGCAGCTCGAACAGCGCCACCAGGTCGACGGCATCGCCCTTGACCTCGCGCTGCACGAACAGGCCGTCGGCGCCGGCGATGGCGTAGGTCGTGAGGGTGTCCACGGCGGCCTCGTCCAGGTCCGGGAACAGGACGGCGGCCACCTCGGCGATCTTCCGGTGGGTGATGTCGCGGACCTGGAGGAACACCGTGCGGCCCCGGGGTTCGGTGGGCCGCCGCTCCAGGGCGAGCATGAGGCCCAGGCGCAGGAAGTCGGGGGCGTCGACGAGCGACTTCGCCACGTTCGCGGCCATGACGGTGACCCGCTCCAGGGGCGTACCGGTCTCCTCGCCGGGCAGCTCGACGGCCGTGAGCCACGCCTCGAAGCTGCGCTCGATGACCGCGGCGATCAGGTCGTCCTTGTCCTTGAAGTGCCAGTAGATGGAGCTGGCGGGCAGCCCGCACTTGGCGCTGACGGCCGCGATCGAGGTGCCGTCGTAGCCGCGCTCACCGGCGATCTCCACGGCGGCGTCGAGGATGCGCTGACGTGACTCCACCCCGTTCGCGCGCTTCTTGCGCGTGGTCTGCGCACTGGTCATGGGGTGCCTCCCCGGCCGGCAGGGTCGTCGACCCCTGGTCGTCGTACCGGGCCGTCGATCTCTGGTGAACGATCACAGTCTGAAGCGTCCACTCTAATTGGAGCACCCCCTACAGCAGGGGCGGTGTCCCGCCGTGACGGCGCTCAGCCGACGAGGGTGTCGACCAGGTCGAGGTCCGGCAGGTCGAGCGAGCAGATCCGCGCGGCCTCGTCGGCCGGGAGACCGAACTGCCGCAGCAGACTGCGGGCGACCAGGTCAGCGGACTGTGCGTCGTCACGGTCGGGCTGGGCGTGCAACAGTGAGCCCAGCGCCAGCACGGCCGCCGCCGTCATCACGAGGGCGAGGTCCAGGTCCTCCACCTCGAACCGCCCCGCGTCCACCGCCGTGCGGATGTCCTGGAACGCCCGGGGCGCCAGGCCGCTCTCGGAGCGGGTCAGTTCCAGTCCCTGGCCGAGCAGGACGCGGCTCAGCTCGGGGTGGCGGCGGTGCAGCCGGCCGGTCATGCGGAAGCTCTGCGCGAAGGCGACCGCCGGGTCGTCGATGTCCGCGGTGAGGCGGTCCATCAGCGAGCCCCACCACTCCAGCGCTTCCTCCACCGCGACGCGGAAGAGCTCTTCCTTGCTGTCGAAGTGGTTGTAGAACGAGCCGACGCCGATGTCGGCGAGCTCGGTGATCTCCAGGATGGGTACGTCCGTCCGCCCCTCGGCCAGCAGTCGCTGGGCCGCGTCCACCAGGGCGGTGCGCGTGCGCGCCCTTCGCCGGTCGACTCGCCCGGGTGCGGTCCGCTCGCCCATCACGCAATCCTCCATCCCGCCCGTACGGGCTCCACCCCGCACTTTAGCTGCCTCGACCTGTTTCCTGAAGATTTCTTCAGTTCTCTTGACTGACGTCGGATTCGGAAGTGAATATTTCTTCAGGAGGTGGTGACCGTGGGTGGCACGCACAACGACCTGCACTCCGAGCAGGGCTCACTCCCCGGAGAGCATCCGGGCCGGGCGACGAACCCGGTGATCAAGGTCCACGACATCGCGTGGCTGGAGTTCGTCAAGCCCGATCTGGACCGGGCCGAGGCCTTCGCCCAGGCCTTCGGCTTCGTCACGTCGTACCGCGACGGCAGCGAACTGCACCTGCGGGGAACGCGGGCCGGCGCGCCGTGCGCGATCCTCCGCAAGGGGCGGAAGTCGCGGTTCCTGGGCCCCGCCTTCCGTGCCGGGGACACCCGCGACCTGCTCCGGCTGGCCGAGGCCGCCGGCACGCGGGTGCATCCGCTGCCGGGGCACCTGGGCGGGTCGGTGGTGGAGCTGCTCGACCCGAGCGGACTTCGGGTGCGCGTCGTCGCCGACACCGACGAGCTGCCCGCGCTGGCCGCACAGGGCTCGCAGACGTTCAACTTCGGCGGCGGTCTGGACCGGGCCAACGCCACCCAACGGCCGCCACGGGAACCGGCCGGGGTGCGGCGCCTCGGGCATGTCGTCCTCCAGACGACCACCTACCTGCGCACGTTGAACTGGTATCTGGAGCAACTCGGCCTGATCGTCAGCGACTTCCTCTACTACGAGGGCCAGCGCGAGCGAGGCCCCACCATGAGCTTCATCCGCTGCGACCGAGGCCGGTCCCTGACCGACCACCACACCCTGGCCCTGACCCTCGGCCCCTCCAACCGGTATGTGCACTCGGCGTACGAGGTCACCGACCTCGACGCGCTGGCCGCCGGTGGCCAGCACCTGCTGGAGGAGGGCTACCGGCGGTCCTGGGGGATCGGCCGGCACATCCAGGGCAGCCAGATCTTCGACTACTGGCGCGACCCCGACGGCTTCCTGGTCGAGCACTTCGCCGACAGCGACATGTTCGACTCCACCCTGGAACCCGGCTGGGCGCCGATGACGGCCTCCGGCCTGGCGCAGTGGGGCCCGCCGGCCACCAAGGACTTCCTGGGCATCGCCCCCGGACGCGAGTCGCTGGCCGAGCTGCGCTCGATCATCACCGCCCTCCGGTCCGACGACAACGAGTTCGACCTCGAACGCCTGCGCGGCATGATGAAAGTGGCAACCTCATGACCCTCTCCGTCCTCCGCACCTCCGACGCATGGTGGGTCGCGCTCGACGAGCACCGTGCCGTGCCGGTCGAGACGTCGGCCACGACGACCGCCGAGCTCCTCGACGACGTCGTCACGGCCCACATGGCCCTGGCCGAGGCCCGCGCGGGCACCTCGTCGGCGCAGCCCCGCCGCATCGCCGAACTCCCGCTCGTCTCCCCGGTCACCGCGCCGTGCCGGGTGGTCGCGCAGATGACCAACTACGTCTCCCACGTGCGCGACTCGGGCATGAACCCGAAGACCGTCCCGCTGACGTTCTTCCGCAAGGCCTCGGGCTCCATCGGCGGCCCCTTCGACGAGATAGTGAAGCCGCCCCACGTCCGCTTCCTCGACTACGAGATCGAACTCGGCCTGGTCGTCGGGCGCCCGCTCGACGTCGGCACCGCGGTGACCGCCGCCAACTGGAGGGACCACATCGCCGGCCTGGTCGTCACCAACGACGTCTCGGCACGGGACGTACAGCTGCCGAAGACACAGTTCTACGAGGCCAAGTCCTACCCGACCTTCACCCCCGTCGGCCCCGCCCTGGTCCTGCTGGACGCCGACGAGCTGGACCGCCTTTCCGAACTCAGGCTCGTCCTCAAGGTCAACGGTGAGATCCGCCAGAACAGCGACCTCACCGACATGATCTACAGCCCGCTCCAGGCCCTCCAGGAACTCTCCCGCTTCCAGGCCCTCGCACCCGGCGACCTGATCCTCACCGGCACGCCCGGCGGTACGGCCCTCAAGGCGCCGCCCAAGCCGGTGGAGATCATCGGCGCGCTCCTGCCGCCGTCCCTGAAGTGGAAGGCGTTCTTCAACTCCCAGGCGAAGAACGAGAAGTACCTCCATGACGGCGATGTGCTGGAGCTGTCCATCCGCACCCCCGACGGCTCCATCGACCTCGGCACCCAGCAGAGCAAGGTGAGGTACGCGTGACCACCGAGACCCCCATGGCGTGGCCGCGCTACGACCACCCCGACGACCTGGCAGCCATCGAGGCCACCCCGCTCGCCGCACGCGGACTGCCCGGCACCTCGTACGACCTGTTGCGCCGGGCGGCCGCTCAGTGGCCCGAGCGGACCGCGCTCACCGTCCTGCCCGACGCCGTCTCGTGGCGCACGCCCAGGAACCGCGCCCACGCCGATCTCCTCGCCGACGTGCACCGCGCGGCCAACGCCCTGCACCGCCTCGGCGTCCGCCGCCACGACAGCGTCGCCCTGCTCTCCCCGAACTGCGACGGACTCATCACCGCACTCCTCGCCGCCCAGCTCGCCGGCATCGTCACCCCCGTCAACCCGGCGCTCGCCCGTGACCATGTCGCCGAGCTGGTCCGCCGCGCGGGCGCCCGTGTGATCGTCACCGCCTCCCCGGAACTGGACCCCGAGGCGTTCGCCACCGCCGCCGAACTGGCCCGACAGGGCCTGGTGGACCACGTGCTCGTGCTGAGCCCCACCAGCGGCGGGACCACGGCCTTGCCGTCGGTCCCGAACGCCACCGTGGCCCACCTCGCCGACGCGGCGGCCGACTGCCCGCACGACCGCTTCCTCGGCGAGCCGCCCACCAGCGGCGACCTCGCCGCGTTCTTCCACACGGGCGGCACGACCGGAGCCCCGAAACTCGCCGCCCACACGCACGCCAACGAGATCTCCGACGCGTGGATGATCGCGGCCAACTCCGTACTGGACGACGACTCGGTCGTGTTCGCCGCGCTGCCGCTGTTCCACGTCAACGCGCTCGTCGTGACACTGCTCGCACCGCTGCTGCGAGGCCAACGCGTCGTGTGGGCAGGGCCGTTGGGCTACCGTGACGTATCGCTGTACGCGGAGTTCTGGCGCATCGTCGAGCACTACCGGATCGCCGCGATGAGCGCCGTGCCCACGGTGTACGCCGTCCTGGCCGCGTGTCCGGTCGACGGGACGGACATCGGCTCGATGCGGTGCGCGATGGTCGGCGCCTCCGCGCTGCCCGACGGGGTGCGCACCACCTTCGAGACGGCGACCGGGATTCCGCTCCTGGAGGGGTACGGCCTGACCGAGGCGACCTGCGCCAGCGTCCGCGGCTTCCTGGATGTCCGCCGACCCGGCTCGGTGGGGCAGCGGCTGCCGTACCAGAACATCAGGATCGTCGACGCGGACACCGGCGCCGAGCGGCCGGCAGGGCAGGCCGGCGCCATCCTCATCAGCGGCCCGACCGTCTTCCCCGGCTACGTCCAGGGCCGTGCCGCGGACGGCCATCTGATCAGCGCTCAGGGCAAGGTGACCGACGGCTGGCTGGACACCGGCGACCTCGGCTACCTCGACGGCGACGGCTTCCTCCATCTCACCGGACGCGCGAAGGACCTCATCATCCGCGGCGGCCACAACATCGACCCCCGGACCATCGAGGACGCCCTGCTCTCGCACCCCGCGGTCACCGGGGCCCAGGCCGTCGGGCAGCCGGACGAGCGGGCGGGCGAGGTGCCGGTGGCGTACGTGACGCTCGCCGACGGCACGGTCGGCGAGGACGACCTGCGGTCCTGGGCCGCCGCGCACATCAGCGAGGCGGCCGCCGCACCGAAGGCCGTCCGCGTCCTCGACGCGCTCCCCGTCACCGCGGTCGGCAAGCCGTACAAGCTCGCGCTGCGCGCCGACGCCGCCCGCCGGGTACTGAGTGACGTCCTCGGCGACATCGACGACGTGCAGGGGATCACCGCCGACGCCGACTCCGGGTCGGTGACGGTGACCGTGACGCTGGGGGCCTCGACGCCGGCCGCCGCGAGGGGCGAAGTGGAGCGCCGGGTCGGCAACTTCGCCGTGGCCTGCCGCGTCGTCGCACAGCACCGCGGAGATGGCTGAGGGACTCCGACCGGAAGCGTCGGTGCCGGTGACCGGAACAGGTCCGTGGAGCGGGTCGAAAATCGCCAAATCCGGACCGGAAGTCGTCTAGACCTCCCTGGAGTCTTGAACCCGCCTGTCCGGGTCTGCTTGTGTGACTGATCAATGGCCACCGTCCGGTGGCGTACTGGGGGAATGGTTTCTGTGCTGGGCCGGCAAGAGGGGCATGAACACGCCGTGCGACAGCGGTGGGCGACGCCGTATCGGCGCCTGCCGTCCGCCTGGACTCCGACTCGCGACTGAGCGGGCGGGGCACGGTATTCCGGCCACACATCATTCACACCCTTCATGCAGACCAGGGGAAGGTGCATGAGGTACTTCCGTCTGCTCGTCCTGGGCAACGGCATCTCGGCGTACGGCAGTTACCTGAACATGGTGGCGCTGAACGTCTTCGTCTACGACGCCACCGGCAGCGCGCTGGCCGCCGGACTCTTCATGGCCGTCCGCCTGGCGACGAACGTCGTGTCGGGTTGGGTGAGCGGCCGGCTCGTGACGGCCCACGACCGCAAGCGGCTGATGGTCGGCGCCGACCTGTGCCAGGCCGTGGCGCTGCTGACGCTGCTGCTCGCCCCCGACGGCACGCGCGTCGGACTGCTCTACGCCCTCGCCGTGGTCACCGGCGGCTGCTCGACGCTGTCCCAGGTCGCCCTGCGCAGCAGCATCCCCGAGATCGTCGGGGCCGAGCACCGGGTGCGGGCCAACGGGCTGCTGGTGACGGGGCGTTCGCTCGCCATGATCGCCGGGTTCGCCTCGTCGGGCCTGGTCGTGGCGGAATTCGGGTACTCCGCCGCCTTCGCCCTGGACGCCGCGACCTTCCTGGTCTCCGCGACGGTGCTGTTCCTGCTGCCCGTGCGGACCAAGGCCGCCGCGGCCGGCTCCGCGCAGTCCTCGGACGCCGCTCGCTGGACCGCCCGCATGCTCCTCGGTACGGCGCCGGTGCTGATGGCGATGATCGCCATCCGGGCGGTGGACGGGCTCGGCTCCTCGTCCCACAACGTCGCTCTGCCCATCTACTCCAGCGCATTGGACCCGGACCATCCGGCCACGTTCATCAGCCAGTTCTGGGCCACCTGGGCGATCGGCAACATCGTCGCCCAGCAGGTCATCGGCCGGGTCACGAAGAAGAGCGGGCGGACACCGGGGGAGCGGGCCTTCGCGCTCGGCGCCTGCGTGATGTCGGCCGGGTTCATCGTGGTGTTCTGCGGCCTGCCGACCGTGCCCGCCGTCATCGCCGCGCTCGTCGCCGGGGCCGCCGACGGATTCACCGAGATCGTCTACGTGTCGAGGCTCCAGACCGCCCCCGACGAGCAGCGCGGCCGCCTCTTCGGGCTCTCCGCCTCGGCCGAGAACACCGGCTTCGGCCTCGGCATGCTCGTGAGCGGCGCGCTGCTGGAGACGTTCTCGCCGCTCCAGGTGGTGGCCGCGTTCCAGGGCCTCGCGATCGCGCTGTGCGTGGCGCTGCTGCTGGTGCTCGTCAGGCGGGGCGGCAAGCGCGATCCCGGCGACGAGGGGAAGACGGCCGCCCATGACACGGGCGACCGTGACGCTGCCACCCGTGACAACGGCGACCGTGACGCTGCTACCCGTGACACGGGCGGCCGTGACGCGTCGACGGTGACGGAGGGACGCGGCTGATGGCGACGGACGATCCCGACCCCCGGATGGCCGTCATCGGCATGGCCTTCCGGCTGCCCGGCGCCGACACGCCCGACGAACTCTGGCGCGTCGTCCACGACGGCACGGACCGCATCACCCGGTTCACGCAGGAGGAACTGGCCGCCGCCGGTGTCCCCGAAGAGGAGTACCGGGCGCCGGACTTCGTCGGCGCCTCCGGCGTGCTGGACGACATCGCCGGCTTCGACGCCCAGCACTTCGGGATGAGCGCCCGCGAGGCCCGGATCACCGACCCCCAGCACCGCATGTTCCTGGAGTGCGCCCAGCACGCCCTGGAGGACGCCGGGTACCCGGACGAACGCGACGGCACCCGCGTCGGCGTGTACGCCAGCACCGGCTACCACCTGTACACGCTCCAGAACTACCTCCTCAACAACGTGCTGCCCAACGAGCCCGTCACCGACTGGATGGCGGGCATCCAGATCACGGTCGGCAACTACGCCGACTTCACGGCCACCCGCGTCGCCTACCGGCTGGGCCTGACCGGGCCGGCCGTCAACGTCCAGACCGGCTGCTCCAGTTCGCTGGTCGGCGTGCAGTGCGCGGCCCAGTCCCTGCTCATGGGCGACTGCGACATCGCCCTCGTCGGTGCCACCGCCGTCCATGTGCCGCAGGTCCTCGGCTACCGGTACGTCAAGGGCTCGATCCTCTCCAAGTCGGGCCGCCTGAGGGCATTCGACGCGGGCGCCGACGGCACCGTCGGAGGGACCGGCGTCCTGGCCGTCGTACTGAAGCGGCTGGCCCGGGCCGTCACCGACGGCGACACGATCCACGGCGTCATCCGCGGCTGGGGCATCAGCAACGACGGCGCCGGCAAGACGGCGTTCACCGCCCCCAGTGCTCAGGGACAGCGCCTCGCCATCCGGCAGGCACTGCGGCGGGCCGGCGTCGGCGCGGACACCATCGGTTACCTGGAGACCCACGGCACCGGCACCCTCAAGGGGGACCCGATCGAGTTCGACGGGGCCGGCCGTGCCTACCGCGAGGACACCGACCGCACCGGCTACTGCGCCCTCGGCTCGACCAAGGCCAACATCGGCCATCTCGACGTGGCCTCGGGCCTGGCCGGGCTCGTCAAGACCCTGCTGGTGCTGAAGCACGGCGTCATCCCGCCGATGGCGAACTTCGACGAGCCCAACCCCGCCATCGACCTCGACCACAGCCCCTTCTACATCCCCCGCACCGCCCGGCCGTGGCCCAGCAGCGACGTGCCCCGCCGCGCGGGCCTCACCTCACTGGGCGTCGGCGGCACCAACGTCCACCTGATCCTGGAACAGGCCCCGCAGCCCACGCCCCGGACCGACGCCGCCGACCCCCCGGACGTACTCCTGGTCTCCGCGAGCTGCGAGGACGCCCTCGCGGACAACGCCCGCGCCCTGAGCGAGCGGTTACGGCGGCCGCCCGCACCGCAGCTGGCGGACCTCGTCACCACCGCCGCACTCGGCCGCGTCCACGGCCGCCACCGGCTCGCGGTCCGCGGCGCCACGCCGGCCGCCCTCGCCGACGCCCTGGACGGCTGGCTCGCAGGGGCCGCGGGAGCGGCGGTGCACACGGGGAGGGCGCCGCACGAAGGGCAGGCGCGCGTGGCCTTCCAGTTCACCGGGCAGGGCAGCCGGTACCCGGGGATGGCCCGTGCCCTCCACGAGCGCGTCCCCGTCGTACGCGAAGTGCTCGACGCCTGCGAGGACCACTACCGCGACCTCACCGGGGAGCCACTGCTCACCGACGGGGCAGCGGGGGACGAGACACTCCAGGACACCGACATCGCGCAACCCGCGCTGTTCGCCCTGCAGTGCGCCCTCGTCCGGCTGTGGCGCGCCACCGGCATCGCACCGCACTCCGTCACCGGACACAGCGTCGGCGAGTACGCCGCCCTGTACGCGGCCGGAGCCCTCTCCCTCGACGACGGTCTGCGCCTCACCGTCGAGCGCGGCAGGCTGATGCAGCAGCGCTGCGACCCCGGCGCGATGGTGGCCGCGCCGCTCGACCGGGAGGCCGCCCTCGCGCTGGCCGCCGAGGTGCCCGGACTGGAAGTGGCCGTGACCAACGGGGACCGCGCCCAGGTGCTCGCGGGGACGGTGGCGGCCGTGGACCGGGCGTGCGCCCTGCTGGAGCGGCGCGGCACACCGGGGCAGCGGCTGCCGGTGACCCGCGCCTTCCACACCGCCCTGATGGAACCGATGCTGGAGGAGTTCCGGAAGGTCCTCGCCGACGTGGCCCTGCGACCGGTGGACATCCCGTTCGTCAGCGCGCTGGACGGGGTGACCCACCCGCCCGGCTGGATCCCGGACGCCGACCATCTCATCCGGCACACCCGTGAGCCCGTCCGCTTCGACCTGGCGTTGCGCGGCATCGGGGCACAACAGCCCGACGTACTGCTGGAGATCGGACCGCACACCACCCTCAGCGGACTGGCCCGCAGGGCACTGCCCGCCGTGGCGTCTGTGCCGTCCCTGCGCCGCGGCGCAGGGCTCGGCGCCCTCTGGGGTGCGGCCGCGGGGCTGCACTGCGCGGGCGCGGACGTCGACTGGCGGGTGCTCCTGGCCGGCAGCGGGGGCCGACGCGTCCCCCTGCCCGGATACCGGTTCCAGCACAAGGACCACTGGACGGGGCCGAGCTTGACGACCCTGAGCACGGGAACAACAGCGAGACAGGGAGCCGAAGTGGTTCAGCAAGACGCAGCGGTCGCGCGCGTACTCCAGAGCATCGTCCGGACGACCGCGCGGCACCTCGGCGAGGAGCCGTCGGCGATCGTCGGTGACGCGTCCTTCTTCGACCTCGGCGCCGACTCGCTCCAGATGATCAGCGTGCTGCGGGAACTGGAGCAGGAACACCGGGTCAAGGTGACGATGCGGCAGCTGTTCGAGGAGACGGGCACGCCGCGGCGGCTCGCGGAGTTCATGGTCGCGCGGATGCCGGCGCCGGCCCATCAGGAGCGCCCTGAGCCACCGGCCGCAGCCGAACCGGAGCCCGTGTCCGTGCCGACGCTCGCCGCGCCCGCGCCCGTACTCCCTCCCGAGCCCACCCGCGCCGCTCCCGCGCCTGCTCCCGAGTACGCCACCCGCGAGGAACTGGAGGACCTCGCCCACAAGATCCAGCAGATGTCGCAGATCCAGCTCCAGATGATGTCCCAGCTCTCCCAACTGCTGGCTCTCCAGACCGCCTCCGTGTCCGACCGGCTCAACGGCACGGTGGCCAAGTGACCGGGCTGAACGGCATATCCGCCGCACTCGACCGCGATCTGGCGGCGATGACGGAACTCTCACAGCGCATCGCCCAGCAGATGGGCGCAGGCCCCGCCGCACCGGAGCAGACGTCCCCCGAGCCGCCGCGCGTGCACGGCCCCCGGATCACGGTCGCACGGAGCGCCGGCATGGTGCGGGACGCCTCCCCGCAGACCCAGCAGGAGCATCTCGCCGACCTGGTACGCCGCTACACGGCGAAGACCCCGACCTCCAAGGCGATCGCCCAGCGCCATCGCCGCGTCCTGGCCGACAGCCGCGCGGTCGTCGGATTCCGCAGCGGCACGAAGGAGATGCTGTACCCCATCGCGGGCCGCCGGGCGAGCGGGGCACGGCTGGAGGATGTCGACGGCAACGAGTACGTCGACATCACGATGGGCTTCGGCGTCCTCCTCTTCGGCCATGAGCCGCACTTCGTGACGGAGGCTGTCCGCGAGCACCTGTCCCGCGGCATCCAACTCGGCCCGCGGGGCGTCGAGACCGGCGAGGCCGCGGAACTCCTCGCCGAACTGACCGGCCTGGAGCGCGTCGCCTTCGCCAACTCCGGTACGGAGGCCAACTCGGCGGCCATCCGTCTGGCCCGCGCCGCCACCGGCCGCGACAAGATCGTCACCTTCCTGGGCGCGTACCACGGCCACGCCGACAACGTCCTCGGCCGCCCCTCCGGCAGCGGCACCGACCAGGTCACCGTGCCGGTCTCCCGCGGCATCCCGCAGTCCGCCGTCGCCGACCTGCTGGTCCTCGACTACGGCAGCGACAGCGCCCTGGAAGCCATCGAACGGAACGCCGGCGAGATCGCCGCCGTCGTCGTGGAGCCGGTGCAGAGCAGACACCCCGCGCTCCAGCCCGTCGAGTTCGTGCGCAGGCTGCGGGAGGTGACCCGCCGCCACGGCATCGTCCTGCTCTTCGACGAGATGCTGACCGGCTTCCGCCCCGCCCTGCGCGGCGCACAGGAGCTGTACGGCGTCACACCGGACCTCGCCACGTACGGCAAGCTGCTCGGCGGCGGCTTCCCCATCGGGGCCATCGCCGGCCGCGCCGACATCATGGACGGCGTCGACGGCGGCCACTGGTCCTACGGCGACGACAGCTACCCGCCCGCCGACACCACCTTCTTCGGCGGTACCTACATCCAGCACCCGGTCTCCATGGTCGCCGCGCGCGCCGTGCTCACCCACCTCAAGGAGCACAGCCCGAGTCTCCAGGAGCGGCTCAACGCGCGCACCGCCGAACTGGCCGCGACGCTCAACGGCTTCTTCGAGGCCGAGGAGTACCCGCTGCGCATGACCCACTTCGGCTCCCAGTTCCGCTTCGAGCACCGAGCCGACCTGGAACTCCTCTACCACCACCTGATGCTGCGCGGCGTGCACGTCTGGGAGTGGCGCAACTTCTTCCTGTCCACCGCCCACTCCGACGGCGACATCGAGTTCGTGGCGGACGCCGTACGCGATTCGCTGCGCGAGCTGCGGTCGGCGGGCTTCTTCCCGGGCGGTCCGCTCGTGGCGCCGAAGGCCACGCCGCCACCGGAACCGGCATCGCCCGCGCCCGCCCCGGTGGCCTCCATGGCCTGGAACGCCGCGGCCGTCACCGGATCCCGATCCCGTACGACACCCGTGAGAGAAGAGGCCTCCCGCACCGCCGACTTCAGCGTCTACTTCTTCGGCGACTACCCGCAGGACGCCTCAGAACCCGGGCACGGCCGGTACGAACTCCTCATGGACGTGGCCCGGTTCGCCGACCGGCACGACTTCCACGCGCTGTGGATGCCCGAGCGCCACTTCCACTCCTTCGGCGGCCTCTTCCCCAACCCGGCGGTGCTCGCCGCCGCGCTGTCCCGCGAGACCGAGCGGATCCGGCTCAACGCGGGCTCCGTCGTCCTGCCGCTCCACGACCCCATCAGGGTCGCCGAGGAGTGGTCGATGGTCGACAACCTCTCCGGCGGGCGCGTCGGTATCGGTGTCGCCGGCGGCTGGAGCGCCAACGACTTCGTCTTCTTCCCCGACCGCTTCGGCCGGCACAAGGAGCAGATGTACGAACAGCTCGAAGAGGTACGGAAGTTCTGGCGCGGAGACGCCCTGCGCCGCACCGGCGGGGACGGCGAGGTCGAGGTACGGCTCTTCCCACGGCCGGTGCAGGACACCCCGCCCCTGTACACGGCGGTGGTCGGCAACCCCGCCTCGTACGAACTCGCCGCCCGCCACGACCTGGGCGTCGTCACCAACCTGATGACGCAGAGCGTGGAGCAGCTGCGCGAGAACATCGCCCTCTACCGGCGCACTCGCGCCCGGCACGGCCTGGACCCGGACGCGGGTCGCGTGGCCGTGCTGCTGCACACCTACCTCGGAGTCGACCACGACATCGCGAGGACCGAGGCGTACGAACCGCTGTCCCGCTACATGCGCGCGTCCCTGTCCGTCTTCAGCGGCGTCACCAACAGCCTCGGTCACAGCATCGACCTGGCCGAACTGAGCGAGGACGACCTGGACGCGGTGTTCCGCCGCGCCTACGGCCGCTACTGCGACCAGCGGGCCCTGATCGGCACGGTGGACAGCGTCCGGCCGGTCGTGGACGCGGTGACCTCGGCAGGCGCCGACGAGATCGTGGCCCTCGTCGACTTCGGAGTCGCTCAGGACGCGCTGCGCGGGGGCCTGCCCCACCTGGACGCCCTGCGGCGCCACTACCGCCGACCGGACGCGGCCGACCCGCCACCGTCCGCCGTCGCCGAACCCGCTGTCGCCGAACCCGCCGTCGCCGAACCCGCTGCCGTCGCCGCCGAAGTCGCCCCCGCCGAAGCGCCCTTGTCACCCGGCCAGGAACGGATCTGGTTCCTGGAGCGCCTGCTCCCGGGCCGTACGGCCTACAACGAAGTCAAGGCGATCCGCCTCGACGGCCCGCTCGACGTGCCCGCCCTGCATGCGGCACTGCGCGGCCTCGTCGCCCGTCACGAGGGCCTGCGCACCGTCTTCCGGGAGATCGGGGGCGAGCCGCGCCAGGTCGTACGGCCGTCCGCCGACCCGGACTTCGAGGTCGTCGACGGGACCGGCAGCACCACGGTCCAGGACGTCCTCGCGGCCGAGAGCGCCCGCCGCTTCGACCTGGCCGACGGCCCGCTGTTCGTCACCAGGCTGGTCAGGCTCGCCGCAGCCGAGCACGTCCTCGTGCTGTCCCTGCACCACATCGTGGTCGACGCGGCCTCCGCCACCGTCCTCGCCCGCGACCTCTCGGCCCTCTACCGGGCCGAACGCGACGCGGCCACCCCCGACCTCCCCACGCCGAACTGGACCTACGCCGACCACGCCAGGGAACTGGCCGCCTCCGCGCACGGCCCCGAGGCCGACGAGGACCTGGCCTACTGGCGCAACACCCTCGGCGGAGAGCTGCCCGTCCTCGCCCTGCCCGCCGACCGGCCGCGCCCGGCGACGATGACGTCCAACGGCCGTGCCGTCTTCCACACCCTCGACCCCGAACTCTCCCGACGGCTGCGCGAGTTGAGCCGCACCCGCCGCAACACCCTGTTCATGACCCTGCTCGCCGGGTACGCGGCGATGCTGCACCGGGTCACCGGGCAGACGGACCTCGTCGTGGGCACCCCGATCTCGGACCGGCCCGAGCGGGCCGACCATGTGCTGGGGTTCTTCGTGAACACCCTGGCGCTGCGCCTCGACCTGTCCGGCGACCCCTCGTTCGGCACCCTGCTCGACCGTGTGCGGACGGTCGCGCTCGACGCGTACGACCACGCCCGCGTCCCCTTCGAAAGGGTGGTGCGCGAGCTCGCCCCGCCCAGGGCGGTCGACCGGACGCCGGTGTTCCAGGCCTTCGCCGAATTCCAGCGTGCCGAACCGTTCCGCTTCGAACTGCCCGGCATCGACGCCACACCCCTGGACGCCGGACCGGACAAGTCCCTGACGGATCTGACGGTCTACTTCACCGACCAGCCGCAAGGCGTTCGCTGCCATCTGGAGTACAACACCGACCTGTTCGACCCGGACACCGTCGACCGGTTCTTCGTCACCCTCCGCGACCTGCTCGCTGCCGCGGTCGAGACCCCCGAAGCGCCGCTGTCCCGGCTCGCCCGTGCAGCCGTCGACGGCGAGCCCGTGCCGCTCGCCTGGCAGCGCGGCCCGTCCCGACCGGTCCCGGACACGACCGTCCACGAACTCGTCGCCCGGCGGGCGGCCGAGACGCCGAGCGCCACGGCCGTGATCAGCGGCGACACGCGACTGACGTATCGTCAACTCGACGGCAGGGCGGAGCAGCTGGCGGGCGCCCTGCGGGAACGGCACCCCGACGGCGGCGCCGAGGTGGCCCTGTGGCTGCCACGCTCCGCCGACCTCGTCGTCGCCATGCTCGCCGTGCTCAAGGCGGGCTGCGCCTACGTGCCTCTCGACCCGTCCCTCGGGCGGGCGCGTGCCCAGCAGGTCATCGCCGAGTGCGGGGCCCGCGTCGTGGTGTCGACGCGTGAGCAGGCCGCCTCCCTCGAACTGCCGGCGGGCGTGACCGTCGTAGCGCCCGACGCGACCGCGCAGCACCCGCCGCGCGCCACGTCCGCCCATGACCGCCACGCGTCGTGCTGCGTCCTCTACACCTCGGGCAGCACCGGCACGCCCAAGGGGGTCGTCGTGGCCCACCGTGGCGTCGCCGACCTGTGCCTGTGGCAGCACCGGCGCTTCGCCTTCACCTCGGCCGACCGCAGCGCGGTGGTGTGCAGCCAGAGTTTCGACGCCTCGCTCCTGGAGATCTGGCCGGCGCTGACCGCCGGAGCATCGGTCACGATCGCCGACGAGGAGGTCCGCAGGGACCCGCTCGCCCTGGCCCGGTGGTACGCCGAGCAGGGCGTCACCTTCTCCATCCTGCCCACGGCCCTGGGCGAGCAGCTGCTGAAGCTGCCTGCGCGCGACCAGCCGCCGCTGCGTCATCTGCTGCTGGGCGGCGACGTACTGCGCACCCGGCCGCGCCCCGAGGCTCCGTACGAGACCGTCAACGTGTACGGGCCCACCGAGACCACCGTCCTGTGCACCGTGGAGACAGTTGCCCCGCACAGCCAGGACTCCGCCGCACCGATCGCGATCGGACGTCCCGTCGACAACGTCCGGCTGAGCGTGCTCGACGAGTCGGGCAGCCCGGCCCCCGTGGGCACGGTGGGGGAGTTGTACGTCGGCGGCCCCGGTGTGGCCCTCGGCTATCTGCACCGCCCCGAGCTGGGCGCGGAGCGGTTCCTGCCGGACCCGGGAGTCGGCGAGCACGCCCGCAGATACCGCACCGGCGATCTCGTCCGCTGGACCGGCGACGGGAAACTGGAGTTCTGCGGCCGGGCAGACGACCAGGTCAAGGTCCGGGGTTTCCGGGTCGAGCCGGAGGAGGTCTCCCGCGTACTCAACGCCCTCGACGGCGTGCGCGAGGCGGCGGTACTGGCCCGGCGCAACGACCGCGGCGAGGCATACCTCGCCGCCTACGCCGTCCCCGCCGACCCGATCGGCGCGTCGGCCGACGACCGGCAGGCCCACGCCGACCTCCTGACCGAGGAGTTGGCGGCCCGGCTGCCGGAGTACCTCGTGCCGCGCGCCTGGCGCATCCTGCCCGCCCTGCCCGTGTCGGGCACCGGCAAGCTCGACCGGACCGCGCTGCCGGCACCCGACCTCGTCTCCACGGCACCCGGCCGCAGGCCGAGCGGCGGCGGCGAGGCGGAGGCCGGTCACCGAACCGGCATCGAGCGACGGGTCCGGGAGCTGTGGGCGGACGAGMTCGGCATCGACGCCGACGGCATCGCGGGGGACGCCTCGTTCTTCGACCTGGGCGGGCACTCGATCACCGCGATGCGGCTGGTGAACCGGGTCCGTGAGGAGTTCGGCACCGAGTACCCGATGCTGACCTTCTATCAGGACCCCACGCCGAGGGCCATGACGGACCAGCTGGCGGGCGGTGCCGAGCCGAGTCGGCCGACCGAGGCCGATGACGGACCGGGCAGCGTGGAATGCCGCGCGCCCGCCACCGCACAGCAGTCCCGCTTCGCCACGGTCCACGCCGACCACCTCCTGCCGCAGGTCTTCAACGTCGCCCTGCGGATCACCCTCTCCGGTGACCTGGACGTGGCGGCGCTGCGGACCGCCCTGACCCGGCTGGTCGAACGGCACGAGGGCCTGCGGACGCGCCTGGCCCGCAGCGGCGACGGCTGGGAGCAGCAGGTACTGCGGCCCGGCGCGGTGCAGCTGCCGGTCGAGGACCTCACCGCGCGGCCCGAGGAGGAGCGGCACGCCGCCGTGGAAAGGGTCAGCGCCGAGGCTGCCGAGACGCCCCTCGATCCCACCGAGGGCACGCCGATGGCGCTGCGCCTCCTGCGGACCGGCGAGAGCACCTGGGTCCTGCTCCTCGTCCTGCACCACTCCGCGTGCGACGGCTGGTCCGTCAGCCTCCTGCTGAAGGAACTGGCCGCGCTCTACGGGTCCGCCGCGCAGGGCGAACCCGACACCCTCCCGCCCGTGGGGTGCCAGCCCGTGGCCTACGCCCGGTGGCAGCTGGAGCAGGCCGACGAGGCCGCCGACGAGCGGAAGCTGGAGTTCTGGCTGCGCGAACTCGACGGGGTCCCGTTCACCGTCGACCTGCCGCTGGACCGGCCCCGGCCCGAGAGCCCGAGCGGGCGCGGCGGGGCCCTGGTATTCGGCGTGCCGGCCGAAGTGAGGTCCGGCATCGAGCGGTTGGCGAGACAGCGGGCGACGACGCCCTTCGTGGTCACGGCCGCGGCCCTCGGGCGGATGCTCGCGCAGAAGTCCGGACAGCCCGACGTGGTGTTCAACGTCTCCTACGCCAACCGGGAGCGACGCGCGTTCGAGTCCCTGCTGGCCTGCACGATCACCGGCTTCGCGCTGCCGGTGCGGGGCAGCGCCACCGGTTCCTTCGCCGCTCTGACCGACCAGGTCGCCCGGACCGCGGTGGAGTGCATGGACCGGGCCATGCCGGTGCGCCGGATCGCCCCGGCGATGCGGGAGCGGGGCGGCGTCGACGTACCGGACCGGCTGGACGTCGGCTTCGCCTACCAGAGCTCGCTGGAGGCGGAGGTCGAACTGCCGGGGCTGACCACGGCCATCGAGGACCTGGCGCCCGCCGCTGCCCGGGCCGAGCTCACCTTCGGACTGGTCCCGGCCGGGGACGAACTGCGCGGCTTCGTGGAGTACTCGTCCGACCTGTGGGACCACGCCACGATCGAGGGCTGGACCCGCGACTACGTCGCCCTGCTGCGTGAGGAGGCCGACCGGGCGTCGCGGAGTTGAACCCCGCCCGCGACGCCGCCCTGAGGCGCGCCGATGCCGGCGCGTCGCGCGGGACGGCGTCGCGGACGCTCACGCCGCGCTGCTGCTGCGCGGCATCCAGTGCCGGCACGTCAGCTCGTGCTCGGTGCCGAGGCTCGTCCACCAGCGCTCGCAGCACGCGGAGTCGAGCTCCGCCCGCACGATCGCGTCGGCGGCGTCGCCGCTGCTGCGTGAGGCCCGCGCGATCAAGTCCAGCAGAATCTGCCGCTGTTCGCCGATCACCGTCTCCCGTACGACGGCGATGACCGGCACGAGACTGGCGGCCGCGAACAGACAGGCGGCCCAGACCGGGCCGTAGCGGACTTCGAGGATCGAGGTCCAGGCGAGCCCCGCGCTCGTGGCGACGTAGAGGACACACAGCAGGCGGCTGGAGCAGTTCATGGGCGTACACCGTCCTTTGGGGCGGATCGAATCGCCCTGTCCAACTGCTCACCGCCCTCGGGGATTCGGGTGAATTATCCCACCGTGACTGACTGGAGGCGGTCCGCCGCCGACGACGGGGCGGCGTCGACCGTGGCCTTCCCCTGGAAAGCGGACCGATAGGAGTGCGGCGTCGTGCCCACCACCCGGCGGAAGCGCTCACGGAACGCCGTCGGTGAACCGAACCCCGCCTGGCGTGCGATTCGCTCGATCGGATGGTCGCTGTTCTCCAGCAGATACTGGGCTCGCCGCACCCTTGCCCGCAGCAGCCACTGCAACGGAGTCGTGCCGGTCTGCTCACGGAACCGGCGGCTGAAGGTCCGCTCACTCATCCCGGACCGCTCCGCCATCGCCCCCAGGGTGACCTCGCCGGCCAGGTTGTCCTCGATCCACTCCAGCAGGGGTTCCAGCGCCGAGCCGCGTGGCACGGGCGGGTGCTCGTGCACGATGAACTGCGCCTGCCCGCCCTCCCGTTCCAGCGGTACGACCGACATGCGGGCGGTGTGCGCGGCCACGGCCGAGCCGAGGTCGCGCCGGATCATGTGCAGGCACATGTCCAGTCCCGCGGCGGCTCCGGCGGAGGTGAGGATCTGCCCGTTGTCGACGTACAGCACGTCCGGCTCCACGTGGACGTCCGGGAAGCGCCGGGCCAATTCGTCGGCCGCCATCCAGTGGGTGGTGGCGCGCAGCCCGTCCAGCAGTCCGGCCTCAGCCAGGACGAACGCGCCGACGCACACGGACGCGATCCGTGTGCCGGCCTGCGCTGCCTCACGCAGGGCCGTCGCCACGCGGGCGGAGGGCGGTCCGGTCTCGTCGCAGCCCGGCACGATGATCGTGTCCGCGTCCGCCAGCCCGTCGAGCCCCCGGTCGATGCGCAGGGCGAAGCCCTCCGTGCGCACCTCGGGAGTCTCGGCGCACAGCCGGACCCGGTAGGGCCGGCGGCCGTCCGGCAGTCGCGTCCACCCGAACATCTGGAAGGGCGCCGCCATGTCGAACGGCACCACGTTGTCGAGAACCAGGATCGCCACGGTGTGCATGAGTGCCACCTTAGGCGGGTTCCCGCCATCATCAGAAGCCCAGGTCGCAGGAGTGGGCTTTGGCGTGGGGCCGGACAGGGATGGTGGCGGGAATCCGTTGGATCCTGTCATTTCAGCCCCTGTGCGATCGGCCGGAAGATCCCTAACGTGGGCGAGGCCGCCGCCCCGCACGAGCCGGGCCGCGGCCCCGATGCCACGCCGACCCGGAGACCGACACCCCCCGATGACCAAGATCCTTCTCATCCTTCACGTCCTTGCCGCCATCGTCGCCGTCGGCCCCGTCACCGTCGCGTCCAGCATGTTCCCGCCGGCCGCGCGCCGCGTCCCGGCGACGGACGGCGCCGTCGCCGTCGGCACCGTCCGGCTCCTGCACCGCATCTGCCGCATCTACGCGGCCATCGGCGTGTCGGTCCCCGTCCTCGGTCTGGCCACCGCCCTGGCGATGGGGGTCCTGGGCAGCGGATGGCTCATCACGTCCATCGCCCTGACCGCCGCGGCCGCCGGCATGCTGATCGCGTTCGTCCTGCCCCGCCAGGAGGAAGTCCTGGAGCAACTGGGCGCCGAACAGCCCGTGGAGCGCTCCGCCACCGTGCAACTCGCCATGGCCACCGGCATCTTCAACCTGCTGTGGGCGACCGTCACCATCCTGATGATCGTCCGGCCCGGTTCGACGACCGGAGCCTGAAGGCGGGCAGGTCGGCGGCCCGCGACCACGCTTCGGGGCCGTCATAGCACCCGTTCGTCGCCCGTGAAGCGCTCTGGCAGAATTCGTACTTCAGTGTGCGTCGGCGCCTAGACTCGACAGCCGTGCCCATATGCACACAGGGGCCACGACATGAAAGGCGCGTTGACGGGTGTTTCAGGATTCCCCCATTTACGACCGGCTGATCGCGGAACGCGGCGACATCCCCACTCAGGTGCGCAGGGAGGCCGAACGCGTCAGCCGGGACCTGGAGTTCGTGATGCAGCCGGGGCCGCCGCTCGGCCACGCGCCGGCTCCGGTACGTCCGACGCCTCCCCCTCCGACCTGGCAGCGCAGCGCTCTGCCGCCCGGTCCGCACGCCGGCTGAGCACGGTCAGACCACCCTCGCGCTCGCGCCGTTGACGTGGGACTCCTGCCCGGCGACGGGCCGGGCGAGCCACTCGGCGATGGTGCGTGCTATCGGCTGGCCCGTCTCCACCTCGACGAAGCCGAACTGGCCCGACTGGTTGCACTCCAGGAACCACCACATGCCGTCGGCGTCCTCGACGAAGTCGAAGGCGCCGTAGGACAGTTCGGCGTCCCGCAGGTACGCGCGGACGGCCTCCGCGACGCGCGGCGCGACGTCGACGGGCTCCCACAGCGCGTCGGACGTCGCGAAGCGGACGTCCACCTCGACCTCCGTACCGGTCGCCTTGCGAGCGGCCAGCAACCGGTCGCCGACCGCGGTGAGACGGATGTCGGCCCGCTTGGCGACGCGTCGTTGCAGCAGGGTGGGTCCGTACGCGACGGCGGAGAAGTCCGTGTCCGGGGCGACCCTGCTGGTCGGCACCGCGCGGGGCGGGTTCTGGGGATGCGCGCCGGACACCGGTTTGACCACCAGATCCGGGTAGCGCTCGGCGAACTCGCGGGCGGCCTGCGGGAAAGTCGTGATCAGCGTGGCCGGGACGGGCAGTCCGCAGCGCTGGGCCAGCCGCAGCTGCCAGGGTTTGTGCCGGGCCCGGCGGGCGGCGTCGGGGTGGTTCATCCAGCGGGCCTCGCTGCCGCGCAGCATGCCGTACAGCGCCTGCCCGGCCTCTTCCGTCAACCAGGTAGAGGGGCTGGCCGCCCGCTCGGCCGCGGTTCCCGGCCTGCGCAGCCAGACCGAGCGCAGCCCGGCGATGCTCACCAGGCGTCCCGCGGACGACAGATGGCCGCGGAACGCTCCGTGCACATATTCGCCCGACAGGGACACCCCGTCGGTCAGGTCGGCGGGGTCGAGTCGGAACACCGGAACGCCGGACGCGTTGAGGTGCACCACCACCATGTCCGCCGTCACGTCTTCTTCGCTCGTCAGAATCAAGACGGTCATTGTCGGCCGCCTGCGTTCAGTCGTCGAAGTGAGTCTTGGAGCCCGCTGTGGACGTCGTGGTGCCCAACTCCCGCATCAACGCGTGATCACAGGCGGCTATGCGGCCGTCACGGAGCACGTTCAACTGCATACCGGAGTCGTAGACGTACGGAGCGGTGAACTCCAACTCCGCTGCCGGCCGTGCATAGTTGAGCGCGAACGGTTGCATCGTCTCTCCCTTACAGGTGCAGCTCCGATCGAGCCTGGTCACCCGGCGGCGGCCCTCGGTCACCGACGCCGTTTGGTTTCCACTTACTTAAACGAATCGAACGAGTGATTGGTTTCGTTACTTTCCGTAATCAATGGCGTCCGGCGGTTCCGCCTCGGGAGAGCGGCGCAAGGTACGCAGTGCCAGCAAGAGCACGCCGATGTCGTCCAGATACACCGGATCGGGCAGCAGATCGGTCGGCAGCACGAAGTACAGGACGGCGCCCCAGAACACCCATCGCGGCCCGGTCGGCAGCCCGGAGCGGCGCAGCAGCCGGCGCGTCCGCACGAGCCGCGCCAGCACGCCGACGGCCACGGCGAGCACGACGGCCGCGAGGGCCGCGACGGCGATGATCACGGCGGTGGTGGACTCCACTGACCCTCCTCCTGCCGGTGTCGCGTGTCACACGCACTGTTAGTCGGATGCCCGCTCAGGTCGTGCATGTTGCATGACGACGGTCACCCGGCGGCATCACGTCACCCGTCAGGACGGAAGACGCACAAACGGCCCGGTCACCTGCTCGCCCCGCCCCACCGACGCACCGAACGGCACCCGCCCGACGCAGTAGTCCGCCCCCACGAAACCATCGCATCCGCAGTACGCGCCCCGCCTGCAGCCGCCCGGCTCCCGCGCCGCGCCGGCACTACCGGTCCGACGTCTCCCGCCGGACCTCGACGGCCCCGACGGCCTCGGGCGTCCGCTCGTCACCGGTGTCGGGCGAGGCCTTACGGGGCCGGGTCGAGCTCTTGAGGCGTTCGAAGGTGCGGGTCAGGTGCTGGAGGGGGGACGGTGCCGCGGTGGTGGCCGGCTGGGGCTGCCGCTCGGGTTCGGCGTCGGCGGACTCCCGGTAGGCGGCCAGGGCCGCGTGTGCCTGTTCGGCGGCCTCGCGGTACAGGTCGCGGGACTTGGTCATCGCCTCCAGGGCGTCCGCGTACATCGCCACGAGCTTGCGCTCGCGTGCGAGCTCCTCCTCCAGGGTCAGCAGCCGCCAGTCCTCCCGCAGGGCGGTCAGTGCCTCCCCGCCGCCCTCGGGCACCGGCCGCGGCAGAGCGGCGAAGCGCGTCACGGCGTGGATGAGTTCGGCCGGCTCCGAGCCGTCGAGAAAGACACTGCGTACGGCGAACCCGTCGGCGTCGTAGTCGGCCGGCGCCGGAGCGCCGGGCAGCACCACTGCGCCGCCGCGCGGCACCTGTACGCCGACGTCCCGCAGGGCCCAGTTCACGACGCGCAGTTGGCTGGGTGCGGCGCGATGCTCGACCACCCGGTGCCGCAGGCTCTGCGGCAGCATCCCGGCGAGCGGGACGCGCCCGCGCTGGTCGGTGGTCATGGCCTCGTGGACGACGACATGGATGCTCCACGTGTCCCGTGCGGAGTCCCGCAGCACGCGCCGTACGGCCTTGTCGTCCGAGGGGAGGGGGTTGATGTCCCGCAGGCGCAGACCCGTGACCGCGTCATGGTCCCAGGTCGACTCCGGCTCCTGCGGCCAGAACATCGCGGCCGGCGACGGCCACCGGGGATCCCACGGCGCCTCGGCCTCCGCGACCAGCACCCACTCCTGGCCGCTGTCGGCGCCGCGCTCGACGGTCAGCCGGGCGCGTACGGTCACCGACCGGGCGACCCGCCAGCGGGCCTCGAAGATCCACTCCTGGGCGGCCTCGTCCTCGGGCACTTCCAGGAAGTCGTCGATGGTCAGGCTGTCCTTGAGCCGTCGCAGGCCGGTCCGGACCGCGTCCTGCGGAGCCGGACCTGGGTGGCGGCCGCGGGCCGACCACACTGTCGGAGGAGTCGTGGGGCGGGTGCTGGAGGAGCTGGGCATGGGTCCATCTGTGGGCGGGGGCACGTGCTCGTACAAGTATCGTCGCCGCATATGGATGCCCACGGACCGGGGTCCGCACACGGGGTGTGCTCGATCCGCACCGGACGATGGACGCTCACCCGTGGCCCGCGCCCTGTCCCGTCATGACAATGACTCGGTGAGCAGGACCCGCCCACCATCCGCATTGGGGCGGGTCCTGCTCATCGGCGCGCGTCCGCTCAGTTGTGGTACCCGATGTAGCCGTTGCCGTCCCGGTCGTTCTGGGTCTTGGTGTAGGCGTGCGAGTCCGCCCCGGCGCCCGAGGGCTTGTAGAAGTAGATCGTGTCCTTGTCGTTGTTCCACATGAAGTTGCAGTTGTCGCGGTACACGACGTTGCTGCGGTCCGAGTCGGTGCCGTTGCCGCCGCGCAGCTTCACGTAGTCGCCGGGCTCGAGGTTGTGGTTGGCGGTGAAGGTGAACCGGTTGCCGGTCTTGTCCTTCACGACGTAGCCCTTGAGGTTGACCGTGGTACCGGACGAGTAGTTCTTGATCGTCAAGTATTCCTCGTCGGTGTTGCCGGTGCGGCAGTTGTTGGAGTCGCGGCCCGGCGCGTCGTACTGGATGCCGCGGATCTTCAGCGCGGACGAGTACTCGGTGGCCTGGGCGGGCGCGGCGGCGAGCGCGCCGAGCGTGCCGGCGGCGACGGTGATTGTGGCGAGAATGCGTATACGCATGGAGAAACATCCCCCCTGTGTGGTGCTTCTGTGAAGATCAGGAGTGTATCCACGTGAAACGGCAGCTGTGCCGACTTCACCGAAATGCGAGACGCGGGTGCGTCAGTGCGGGTAGGCCCGAGGTGGCCGTCGACGGGTGAGCTCGTCGCGGAAGTCCGAGATGACCGAGCTGATCTGACGCATCAGGGCGGTGTTCTCGAGCCGTTCGAGATAGAGGTTGTGCCGGGCGAGGGCGGGGGCGTCGACGCAGAAGTAGAGCGCCATGAGCGGGTTCACGAACAGTTCGCCGCCCTTGGTCCGCTCGGTGAACCTGACGTCGCCGAAGTCGCCGCGTACGGCGGCGGCGACGGAACCCTGCACGATGCTCGGATGGTCCGGCGTGCATGACTGCGCGTGCGCCACCGCGTCGAGATAGAGGCGCCCCTCGCGGCTGTCGCGCGGCAGCGAGAACGCGCCCAGGTAGCCGCCCTCGCGATCCAGTGCGGCGAGATTCTCCAGCACCAGGGAGTGGTTGACGCCGTGATACGCGTCCACCCCGAACCCGAGGCACGCCACCAGTCGCACGGCGACCTCGTCCAGCCCGGCCACGGCGCCCAGGCTGGCCATGTCCTCCTCCGGCGTGCCCAGCCCGTCCTCGTCCCCGCGCATCAGGATGTCGGTCCCGCCGTCCACCAGCACGACGGCGTCCACGCCGCCCAGATGCGTCAGGAGGGCACGGTAGGCGGCCCTGAGCGGCTGCACGCCCGTGCGGGCAAACGCGTACACCGTGTCGGGCAGGTCCTGCTCGGCGAGCCACCGCGCGAGGGTGCGCTCGGGGAAGTAGTCACCGCGCGCCGCGGTGTCCGGGCGTATCGCCGCTATGTCGTGGTCCACCCACACGTCGAGGTCCAGCCCGTACAGGTCCGAGAACGACAGGTTCGCCAGGTGGACCTCCTTGCCGGCTGCCCGCAGCGCGAGGGCGAGCGGTAGCCCGGCGTACACGTCGAAACCGCCGCCCGCGCCGGCGACGAGGACCCGCCGCGCGTCGCGCAGGCGGGTGAGAAAAGGGGGCTCAAGGAGTGAGAACACCGGGGGACGCTAACAGGCCGCGATCACCGGGGAGAGGGAAAAAACCCGGAGGGCCGGGGAATGAACCCCCGGCCCTCCAGGTCGGCGTCGGTCGGCGTGTTACGCGCCGCTCTCGCGGAGCATGTTCTCGCGCTCGACGATCTTCACGCGCTCACGGCCCTGCGGCTCGCCCAGCGCCTTCTCGGCGGCGTCGAGCTTGTACCAGCCGTCCCACGTGGTGAACCGGACGCCCCGCTCGGCGAGGAAGGCGTCCACGGCCTCCGGCTCGGGCGAGACGGGCGTCTGCAGACGGTCGTTCGCGAAGTCGTCCAGCAGGTTCGCCACCGTCTCGTTGGCGTCGCCCTTGGTGTGGCCGATCAGACCCACCGGACCACGCCGGATCCAGCCGGTGACGTACGTCGACTGGAGGCGCTCGCCGGACTCCTGGACGACCCGGCCGCCCTCGTCCGGGACCGTGCCCGAGTCGATGTCCCAGGGCAGCTTGGGGAGTTTGTCGGACAGGTAGCCGACGGCGCGGTAGATCGCGGTGAGGTCCCAGTCCTTGAACTCGCCGSTGCCCTTGACGTTGCCGGTGCCGTCGAGGGCGGTGCGCTCGGTGCGCAGGCCGACGACCTTGCCGTCCTCGCCGAGAACCTCGGCGGGCGACTCGAAGAAGTGCAGGAACAGCTTGTGCGGCCGGTCGCCGACGTCGCGGATCGCCCAGTTCTCCAGGGTCTTGGCGACCATGTCGGCCTGCTTGTTGCCGCGCCGGGTCTCGATCGAGCCCTCGTCGTAGTCGATGTCCTCGGGGTCGACGATGACCTCGATGTTGGGGGAGTGGTCCAGCTCCCGCAGCTCCATCGGGGAGAACTTCGCCTGCGCCGGGCCACGGCGGCCGAACACGTGTATCTCCAGCGCCTTGTTGGCCTTCAGGCCCTCGTGGACGTTCGGCGGGATCTCCGTCGGCAGCAGCTCGTCCGCCGTCTTGGCCAGGATGCGGGCCACGTCCAGCGCGACGTTGCCGACACCGAGCACGGCGACCTTCTCCGCCTCCAGCGGCCAGGTGCGCGGCACGTCCGGGTGGCCGTCGTACCAGGAGACGAAGTCCGCCGCGCCGTACGACCCGTCGAGGTCGATGCCCGGGATCGACAGCGCACGGTCGGCCGTGGCGCCCGTCGAGAAGATCACGGCGTCGTAGAACGCGCGCAGGTCGTCCAGGCTGAGGTCGGCCGGGTAGTCGACGTTCCCGAAGAGACGGATCTGCGGCTTGTCGAGGACCTGGTGCAGGGCCGTGATGATGCCCTTGATGCGGGGGTGGTCGGGGGCGACGCCGTAACGGATCAGTCCGAACGGCGCGGGCATGCGCTCGAACAGGTCGATGGACACGCCGGGCTCGGCGGCCACCTCGGACTTGAGCAACGCGTCGGCGGCGTAGATTCCGGCGGGGCCGGCTCCGACGATGGCTACCCGCAGGGGGCGGGGCATGATCAGGTTCCCTTCGAGAGGCGATAGATCGACTCGAACGGGAAGCCTAAACTAAGGCAAGCCTAAGTCGGTACGCGGGTCCAACCTATGAGCTCATAAATCAATTCTATGGGCTGGAGGAGGGGAAGGGGACCGGGGTCGTCGCCTCGCGCCCGCGCGAGGCGACGACCCCGGCTCTGTGTCAGTCGATGTGGAAGCTGTCCCCGTACACCTTCCAGTCGAGCGGCGTATTGAGGTCGAGGTTGCCGTTGCGCAGGAACACCCGCTGGGCCGTGTCGACCCGGCTGGTGTCGCTGTGGGCCTCCTCCTGCTTCATGGCCCACACCCGCGCGTCCAGGAAGGCGTTGAGGTACGTGACCTCGTCACCGCCCTGCGCCGGCGGCCGGGCCCGGTCCAGGGCGCGCCCCCGGATGTTGCGGAAGCTGGTGGGGTCGCTGCCGTCGCCGTGCATGACGATGGCGTCGTAGTAGGCGAACTGGCCGAGGACGCGCAGCCCGTCGGTCTTGCCCTGTTGTACGGCCGGGTTGAAGTACACCCGGTCGCGCTCGTCGTTCTGCGCCTGCTTGAACGCCTGGTCCTGTGCGGCCCGGGCCCAGTCGCGGGGGTAGTTCGGGTCGAGTCCGTCGTGCGAGTCGGTGCCGTCCACCCGGCGCAGCGCCGGCAGGTACGGGGCGAGGATGTTGCCGGGGCTGCGGTCGGCGTACAGCTCGACCAGGTCGAGCATGTCGCCCGTGCCGGAGCAGAAGCCGATGATGCCGGCGGTGTAGCCGCGGCCGTCGCCGATGTCCTCGATGTACTTGTACTGGGCCTTCCAGTCGAGCGAGGAGTTCTCCGCGCTCGACACCAGCTTCATGGCGATCTCCTTCTTCGCCGGGTCGTCGAGCCCCAACGCGGCGCAGAGTGCGGCGGCGTGCGGGGAGTTGAGGAGGGGGGCCGATACCACCGACGCGCCGATGAGGGCGAGAAGGGTGCGGCGTGAGGTGTGCGAGGGGTGCTTCACGGCGGCTCCAAGTGGAGGTGGGGGGTGGGGAGTTGGCCGTACGACACTGATAGGAAGGTTTCCTATCAGACGCCGCGCGTGAGGGGCACCGGTCGCGTCAAAGGTTCGTACCTACCTACAAGCCGGCCGCGGCTACGGCAGCGGCTGCTCCGCCCAGATCACCTTGCCCGCCGGGAGATACCGCGTGCCCCAGCGCTCGGCCAGCTGCGCGACCAGGAACAGACCGCGCCCGCCCTCGTCCGTCATGGCGGCGTAGCGCAGATGCGGCGAGGTGCTGCTGGCGTCGAAGACCTCGCAGATCAGACTCCGGTCGCGCAGCATGCGCACGCGGATCGGGTCACCGCCGTACCGGATTGCGTTGGTGACCAGCTCGCTGAGCATCAGCTCCGTGGCGAACGACAGCTCGTCCAGCCCCCATGCCTCAAGTGTCCGCGTCACCGCGGAGCGCAACTCGGCCACGGCCGCCGGGTCGGACGGCACATCCCATTCGGCCACGTGGTCGGCCCCGAGCGCCCGCGTCCGCGCCACGAGCAGCGCGATGTCGTCGCTCGGCCGGGCCGGCAGCCGTGCCTCGAGGACCGCCTGGCAGGTCTCCTCCGGCGAGCGGTCCGCCCCGGTCAGCGCCTCGCGCAACTGCGCCAGGCCCTCGTCGATGTCGTGGTCCCGGTCCTCCACCAGGCCGTCCGTGTACAGCACGAGCCGGCTGTCCTGCGCGAGCTCCAGCTCGGCCGACTCGAACGGCAGCCCGCCCAGGCCCAGCGGGGGACCGGCGGGCACCTCGGGAAACTCGACGGTGCCGTCCGGCCGGACCAGGGCCGGCGGCGGATGGCCGGCGCGGGAGATCGTGCACCGCCGGGAGACCGGGTCGTAGACCGCATACAGACAGGTCGCGCCGGTCACCGGGGCGCTGTCGCCCTCCTGGGCCTCGTCCTGGTCGATCCGGGCCACCAGCTCGTCCAGCAGCCCGAGCAACTCGTCGGGCGGCAGGTCCAGGGCGGAGAAGTTGTGCACGGCCGTACGCAGCCGCCCCATCGTGGCCGCCGCGTGCAGCCCGTGGCCCACGACGTCCCCCACCACCAGTGCGACCCGGGTACCGGACAGCGGCAGCACGTCGAACCAGTCACCGCCCACTCCGGCCTGCGCCGGCAGATACCGGTAGGCGATGTCGAGGGCGTTCTGCTCGGGGAGGCTGCGCGGCAGCAGGCTGCGCTGGAGCGTGACCGCCATGCTGTGCTCGCGCGTGTACCGGCGGGCGTTGTCGATGGACACCGCCGCCCGGGCGACCAGCTCCTCGGCGAGCGCCACCTCGTCGGCGTCGAACGGCTCGCCCTTCTGCGACCGCCAGAAACTCACCACGCCCAGCAGCAGCGACCCCGCCCTCAGCGGCACCGCGATCAGCGAGTGGATGCCGAAGTCCACCACCTGCGCCGAGCGCTCCAGATCCTGCGCCCGCCAGCCCGGCGCCTCCAGCAGCCGCGGCTCGATGACGGCATGCCCGTCGCTCAGCGCCCGGGCCTGCGGTGAGGAGTCGACGAACCGGATGTGCTCGCCCACCGGATACAGCGGCGCGGCCTTGCGTATCCCGCTGAACGCCGTACGCCGCAGCCGGGTCGTCGCCTCCGGCTGCCCGCCGCCCAGCACGGCGTCGAAGAGGTCGACGGTGGCGAAGTCCGCGAAGCGGGGCACCGCCAGCTCCGCCAGTTCCTCGGCGGTGCGGGTGACGTCCAGGCTGGTGCCGATGCCCACCCCGGCGTCGTACAGCATGTTGAGGCGCTCGCGGGCCTCCTCGGCGCGACCGGACAGGGCCCGCAGCTCGGTCGAGTCGCGCAGGGTGGCCACGCTGCCGGAGGGGCGGCCCCTGAGATGGGTGGGGCGCTGGTTGACGGCGAGGAGCCGGTCCTTGACCAGGTGCACCTCGTCGGTGGCCATCCGGCCGGAGTCCAGCAGCTCGGCGGTGTCGGCGGCGAGGCCGAGCTGGAGCACCTTGCGTCCCTCGGCGTCCTCGGGCAGGTCGAGGAGGCGGTGTGCCTCGTCGTTGGCGAGGAGCAGCCTGCCCTCGTCGCCGACGATGATGACGCCCTCCCGCACGGCGTGCAGGACGGCGTCGTGGTGCTCGTACATCCTGGTCATCTCGTCCGGCCCGAGGCCGTGCGTCTGGCGCAGCAGCCGTCTGCTGACCAGTGCGGTGCCGCCCGTGGACAGGGCGAGCGCGACAGCGGCGGCGCTCAGGACGAGCGGCAGCTGCCGGTCCGCGGTGCCGCCCACGGTGTCCGTCGTGATCCCGGCCGACACGAGGCCGACGACCTTCCCGTCCGGATCCTCGATCGGGACGACGGCCTGCACGAGCGGGCCGATGGTTCCCGTGATCTGCTCGGTCACCACCTTGCCCTCGAGCGCGGGCTCCAGGTTCCCGACGAAGTGCTTGCCGATGCGGTCGGGCTTGGGGTGGGTGTAGCGGATGCCGTCGGTGTTCATGACGACGATGAAGTCCACGCCGGTGGCCTCGCGCGCCGCCTCGGCCCGCGGCTGGAGCACGGCGGTGGGATCCGGGCTCTGCAGCGCCTCCCGGGTGCCCGGCGCGTTCGCGAACGACTCGGCCACCGCGACCGAGCGGTTGCGCGCCTCCTGCGTGCTGTCGTACCGCACCTGAAGCACCAGCGCGACCACCGCGGCGACGACCAGCAGCAGCACGATCACGACCTGGAGCAGGAACACCTGACCGGCGACGCTGCGCCCGCCGACGGTCGCCCGCAGCCAGCCGAGCGGGCCCTTGCGCGACCCCTCGTCGCCGGGATCGAACGGCATTCCCCGCTCGGGCACCACAGTGCCGCGGTCGGGCGCACGCCGGGTGCGCGGACCGCTGGGACGACGTGCCGACCGGGCCCCGGATCGACCCGATAGTCGGACCATGTGCCCATGTCTACACTGCTGCGCCGCCGGAGGCGAGGGACGTCACGGACCGTGACAGGAGCTGTTTCCCGATCCACACGACGATCACCGCCGTGATCCACCGAAACCGGGCAACTCCCGTCCCCGTCACGGCAGTACGACACCGAAGGCGCCGGGCACCGGCCCCTCACTTCCGGCGCAGCGGTGTGGCGCGCCGGGTGGCGAGCAGCAGCGCGATGTCGTCGGGGCGGTCCGCCATGTGCCGGGCCGTCGCGGTCAGCCGGTCCGCGAGGCTCGCCAGCGAGCGGCCGCCCGGGCGGGCACCGGGTCCACCGGCCCTCGCGAGCGCCACCCGCAGCGCGCTGATGCCGTCGTCGATGTCGACACCGGGCCGCTCGACCAGCCCGTCCGTGTACAGCGCCAGCACGGCACCGGGCTCCATCCGCAGCTCCTCCACCGGGTACTGCGCCTGCGGGTCCACACCGAGCACCACTCCGCCCGGCAGGTCCACGAGTTGCGTACGGCCGTCCGGGCGGCGCAGCAGCGGGCGCGGGTGCCCGGCCACGACCGCCTGCGCGACGCCGGTCGCGGGGTCCAGCCGGATGTAGCAGCAGCTCGCGAACAGACCGGGGTCGAGGTCGATGAGCAGGTGGTTGGTGCCGCTCATGACCTCGTCCGGGGGCCGGTCGCCGAGGGCGAAGGCACGGACGGCGCTGCGCAGCTGGCCCATGGTGGCCGCCGCCTGCACGCCGTGCCCCTGCACATCACCGATGACCAGCGCGAGAGCGTCCCCGGCGGGCACGACGTCGTACCAGTCGCCGCCCACCTCCATGCCCTGGGTGCCCGGCAGATAGCGCCCCGCGGTCTCCAGCAGCGGGTGCTCCGACAGCCGTCGGGGGAGCAGCGCCTGCTGGAGCCCGCGGGCGAGCGCGGCCTCGCTCTCGTAGCGCTGGGCCTTCTCCAGGGCGTGTGCGATCAGTCCGGCCATGGCGGTGAGCACCGCGCGCTCCTCGCCGCTGAAGCTGCGCGGCCGGTCGAAGCCGAGGATGCAGGAACCGACGGGGCGGCCGGAGGCGATCAGCGGCAGGAAGGCGCGGGCGCCCTCCGTCGCGTCCAGCGCGATGCCCGGGTAGGCGTCGGCGAGCTGCTGCATGTCGTCGAAGAACAGTGGGCGCCCGGTGGTGAGCGTCTCCACGCCCGGCAGCCCCTCGTCCAGTCCCACACCGTCGAACGGGGCGAGGAATCCCTTGGGGAAGCCCGTCTCCCAGGCCAGGAACAGATGCCGCTCCTGGAGCAGGTAGATGGCCAGCCGGCGGCCGCCGAACACGGGGAGCAGCTCCCGCATCACCACGGCGGACACCTGCCGGGGCGTGACCGCCTCCGTCAGTGCGATGGCGAGGACTATGGGGCGGTACAGGGGAGCGAGCGACTGCGCTCCGGCGGGCTCCGGCGTGCCGGGCGCGTCCGGGAGATCGGCGGGGGTGTCCGTGACCCCGTGCCCCGGGCGGATCGTGATGGTGAGCAGGTCGGGGCCGGGATACGCGGACAGGGAGAGCAACTCGTCCCCGAACGTGCGGGTGGCGGATTCGTGCTGGTCGTCGGACGGTTTGCGGACGTGGAAGTGCACCGGCTCCGGGGACAGCAGGGCCACCCGCAGATGGTCCTCGACGGCGGGCTGGTTCAGCCAGGGCACGCTCTCCCACAGAGTCCGGCCCAGCAGCTCGCCGCGCGGCACGCGCAGCAGCTGCGCCGCGTGCGGATTCGCGTAGACGACCGCCCCCAGCCGGTCCAGGCAGAACACCCCGTCCGGCAGCAGATCCGCCGCGACCTCCGCCACCGCGCCCGCCCCCGGGTCGAGCACGACACCGCGTACGTGCGCCGCACCGAAGGGAGCCGATTCGTCGTACGGCCCCCAGACCTCGACCAGTCGCGGCGCGCCGTTGGCCGCGCGCACATACAGCGGCAGGGCCGGTGGCCGCCCGCCCGCCGCCTCCCGCAGCGCGGCCAGAATCCGGTCCGTGTCACCCGGGGCGACGGCCCGCACGAACTCCTCCACGGTGGCGTGGGCCTCGCCCGGGACGGCACCCAGG
The DNA here is from genome assembly GCF_008042075.1 of Streptomyces sp. UW30. GTDB lineage: Bacteria > Actinomycetota > Actinomycetes > Streptomycetales > Streptomycetaceae > Streptomyces. Next base: position 75,111 of record NZ_RDBN01000027.1, read on the forward strand.
ACGACGTTCAGCCGCTCCTCGGCGGTGACGACGTTCGTCGCCGGGTCCCAGGCGAACCGGCCCAGGTAGCCGGAGGGCCGACGCCTGGCCGGCGGCCTTACGCACAGCGGCCCGCCGTCCCAGGACACCGCCGATGCGCCCTCGTCCTCCAGGGGCCGCAGCGCCGACCCCAGTTCCTTCGCCAGCTGGGCCATCCGCTCGCGCACGGGCAGCAGCTCCGTGGCGTCCTGCGCCGACGGCCGCAGCACGGTCAGCACACCGAAGATCGACGATCCGCCGGTCACGGGGACGTACAGGGATCCGAACTGGAACGGCAGACCGGCGGCGAACTGCGGGTAGCGGCGCATCGTCTCCGTCGCGTTCGGCAGCACCACCTCGACGCCCAGCCGGTAGGCGTCCGCGACGGGGAACGGCCGGTCCACATGCAACCGCCACCACGGCCGGAACAACGGCCCCGGCAGCCCTTCCAGCACCGCCAGACGGAGCAGTCCGGGCGTGCTGGAGCGCAGGTAGACCCCTCCCGCGTGGCCGCCGGCTGCGCTGATCGCCTCTGCCGAGGCATCGATCAGCAGCGCCGCCAGCCTGCCGGGCGTCCGCTCTGCGCCCTCGGCGCTCCCAGTCATCGGCCCTACCTCGTCAGTACGCCGTCACGCGCGCGACACAGCAAGAATGCGCCACGACGCACCTCGCCCGCACCTGGGCGGCGAAAGTCCGACGGCGCCCAGGGTGCCGCCGAGCCGCCGGAGCCCCGGTCATCACGGGGGAGAAGCCCGGTGGATCCCGGGCATCCACCCACTGCGGCCCGGCATGCACCACAGGCGAAAACCGGACGTCATGGCCAGGGGTACCGCGGTCGCCGTTCCACCAAGCCTCGTCCACCCGCGAGTACCCGCAACCGGCCCGTCCCCTCCCCGTTGTCTCTGCGGAACACTCGGAAGCAACCCGGCCGGTCCGGCACAGGCAGGAGAGCAGTCGCATGGAGTACTACGACCTCGGCACCCACACCCGCTCCGTCACCACATCCTGCGCACAGGCCCAGCTCTGGTTCGACCGCGGCCTGGTGTGGACGTACGCCTTCCACCACGAGGAGGCCGTCGCCTGCTTCGAGGCCGCCGCCGCGGCCGACCCCGACTGCGCCATGGCCTACTGGGGCATCGCCTACGCGCTCGGGCCGAACTACAACAAACCCTGGGAGTTCTTCGACGACCAGGACCTCGCCCGCACCGTCGACCGCACCCACGCCGCCGTGGAGCTGGCCCACGAGAAGGCGGCGCACGCCACGCCCGTCGAGCAGGCCCTGATCGCCGCACTGCGCGCCCGCTACCCGCAGGCCAAGGCGGTGGAGGACTGCTCGGTCTGGAACGCCCCCTACGCCGAAGGCATGCGCGCGGTCTACGAGCTCGCCCCTGACGACCTCGACGTCGCCACCCTGTACGCGGACGCCCTGATGAACCTCACGCCCTGGCAGCTGTGGGACCTCAGGACCGGCGAACCGGCCGAGGGTGCCCGCACGCCGGAGGCCAAGGCCGTCCTCGACCGGGCCCTCGCCCGCCGCGCCGGGCGCGATCACCCGGGGGTGGTCCACCTGTACATCCACCTCATGGAGATGTCCCCGACCCCGGAGGCGGCCCTGTCCGTCGCCGACCGGCTGCGGGGACTGGTGCCGGACGCCGGGCACCTCAACCACATGCCCTCGCACCTGGAGGTGCTCTGCGGCGACTACCGGCGGGTGGTGTCCGACAACACGGCGGCGATCGTGGCCGACGAGAAGTACCACGCGCGGGCCGGGGCGATGAACTTCTACACCCTGTACCGCTCGCACAACTACCACTTCAGGATCTACGGCGCGATGTTCCTCGGCCGCTCCGACGTCGCCCTGGAGACCGCGGCGCAGCTGGAGGCGTCCATCCCCGAGGACCTGCTGCGGGTGCCGAGCCCGCCCATGGCCGACTGGCTGGAGGGCTTCCTCGCCATGCGCGTCCACGTGCTGATCCGCTTCGGCCGCTGGGACGACATCCTGGACCTGCCGCTGCCCGCCGACCCGGAGCTGTACTGCGTCACGACGGCGATGCTGCACTACGCCCGCGGCGTCGCCCTCTCCGCGACCCACCGCGTCCCGGAGGCGGAGGCGGAACGCCGGCTCTTCCTCGCGGCCGTCGCCCGGGTCCCTGAGACCCGCATGCTCTTCAACAACACCTGCGCCGACATCCTCGCCATCGCCTCGGCGATGCTCGACGGCGAACTGGAGTACCGCAAGGGCGACCACGCCGCCGCCTTCGCCGCACTGGAACGCTCCATCGACCTGGACGACAACCTTCCCTACGACGAACCGTGGGGCTGGATGCAGCCCACCCGGCACGCCTACGGCGCCCTCCTGCTCGAACAGGGGTGCGTCGAGGAGGCCGAGGCGGTGTACCGCGCCGACCTCGGCCTGGACGGCAGCCTCCCGCGCGCCCTCCAGCACCCCGGCAACGTCTGGTCCCTGCACGGCCTCCATGAGTGCCTGATGCGTCTGGGCCGGACCGGGGAGGCGCAGCTGGTGGCCCAGCAGCTGCGTCTCGCCGCCGCGCTCGCGGACGTACCGATCGAGGCCTCGTGCTTCTGCCGGCTCGACACGACCGCCCAAGGGGCCGCTGAGGGCGGCTGCTGCGCCGACTGAGCGGTGCGTCCGGTCAGCGGTCGCCGGGCGTGCCGGGCAGGGGCTGCTCGAACCAGACCACCTTGCCCGTGCTCACCCTGGTCGCGCCCCAGCGCTGAGCGAGCTGGTCGACCAGGAACAGTCCGCGGCCGCCCTCGTCGCTCAGCTGGGCGTGCCGCATCCTCGGGACCACCGGCGAGTCGTCGCCGACCTCGCAGCGCAGCACGTCCGTGTGGAGCAGCCGCAGGGTGATCGGCCGGGAGGCGAAGCGCACCGCGTTCGCCACGATCTCGCTGACCAGCAGCTCGGTGGTCTCCACCAGGGCGTCGAGCCCCCACTCGCCGAGTGTCCTGCGGGTCAGCCGACGGGCCTGTCCCGCGGTCTGCGGACGCGGCGCCATGTACCAGTACGCGACGGTCTCCGGAAGGATGCCCTCGAACCGGGCGGCCAGCAGCGCGATGTCGTCGTCGCGCCCACCCGACCCCAGTGTGCCGAGGGCCGCGTCGCACAGTTCCTCCAGCGACGGGGGAGCGGATCCGCGGGCGGCCGCACGCAGCCGTGCGCACAGCCGCTCCACCCCGTCCAGGACGTCCGAGTCGCGGGACTCGACCAGGCCGTCGGTGTACAGCAGCAGCGTCGCCCCGGCGGGCGCGTGCGTCTCGACGGACTCGAAGCCGCCGTTGCCGACACCGATCGGCGCTCCGGGCGGGACGTCGAGCACCTCCACGCTGCCGTCGGGACGCAGCAGCACCGGCGGCAGATGGCCGGCGTTGGACACCAGCAGCCGGTGCAGCACGGGGTCGTACATGGCGTACAGGCAGGTCGCCGTGTGCTCGCTGCCCAGCCGGCCCGCCTGGTCGTCGAGGTGGTGCAGCACCTCGTCCGGGGGCAGATCGAGCCCGGCGAGGGTCTGCACGCTGGTGCGCAGCTGGCCCATGATCGCGGCCGAGGTCATGGAGTGGCCCATCACGTCGCCGATGACCAGGGCGACACGGTTGCCGGGCAGCGGGATCGCGTCGTACCAGTCGCCGCCGACCTGGGCGGTGCGCGAGGACGGCAGATAGCGGCTGGCCATCCGGACGCCGGGCGTCTCCGGGAGCGACGGCGGGAGCATCGTGCGTTGCAGGGTGTTCGCGATGGAGGCCTCACGCTCGTACAGACTCGCCTTCTCCAGCCCGAGCGCGGTGTGGGTGGCGAGCTGGGAGGCCACGATCAGGTCATCGGCGGTGAAGTCCGCCCGGCCGGGTTCACGGACGACCACGACGCTGCCCAGGACGTGGCGGCGACCGTGCAGCGGGGCGATGATCAGCCGCCGCCCGGGACGCTGCTGCGGCGTCCCGAGCAGCTCGGCCGCGGCGGCGGCGACGCGCTGGGTGTCGCCGAGCACCGGCCGCCCCTCTTGGAGCAGACCGGCGAGCGGGCTGCCGGGGGCCGGGCGCAGGACCTCCGCGGCCGCGGTGGCGGGCGGGCCCGTCGAGGGCGGTTCGGTGGCCGGGGCTGCACCGGGCGCCGGACGTACGGAGCGGTCCGAGCAGTGCAGCCGCAGGACACCAGGGTCGGTGACCGTCTCGTCGCCGACCGGCAGCGGGGCGTAGAGGTGGACGAACGCCCGGTCGGCGAACGCCGGGACGGCCGCTCGGCACAGTTCCCACAGGGTCTCGTCGAGGTTCATGCCGCGGGCGATGCGGCGGGTGGCGGCGTCGAGGTAGCGGAGCCGGTCGGTGAGCGGCTGGGCGAGGTGCGGCCCGTCGCCGGGCGGGGCCGCGGGAGGAGCCTGTGCGGACGGGGGAGACGGGTCGGGGTGCTGCGGGCGTTGCGCCGGAGCAGCACGTTCACGCATGCCGGGTGTGTGCTCCCGGATGCCGTCACCACCTCCGAGCTGTTCGGCCATGCCCGTCCTCGTGCCTGCCTTTCCGGCTGTGCGGCCCGCGTCGGAGCGCGCGGATCAGAAGTCGCTCAGGTCCGCCGTCCGCACCGCAGGAAGATCTGCACCTCGGGCTGGATGTCGGCGGCCGCCGGCGCGTAGGTGTACGAGGACTCCCCGACGATCTCGAAGCCCGCTTTGTCGACGACCTCGCGCAGCTCGTCCCCCAGATAGCCGGAGACGCGGATGGTCCTTCCGATGAACGGGATCGCGAAGTCGTCCACATCTGCCTCCACCATCGACAGCGCGAACAGACCCCCCGGAACCAGCAGGTGGCGGACGGTCCGTAGGGCGAGGGGGATCTCGGCGCGCGGCAGCATGAGCAGCGAGAAGAAGGCGGTCACCGCGTCGAAGCGGCCGAGGTCCAGGGAGCCCGCGGGCCGCAGATCCGCGATGTCCGCCTGATGGAACACCGCGCCCGGCACATGGCCGCGGGCCAGCTCGATCATGCGGTCCGACAGATCCACACCGACGACCTCGAAGCCCGCCCGAGCCAGCTGGCGCGCGGTCGGCAGCCCGGTGCCGCAGCCCAGGTCCATGACCCGGGCTCCGGCCGGCAGGGATCCGATGAGCCATTCGGCGGCCGCGACCTGGCCCTCCTTGTGCGGGAAGGCCTCGTCGTAGCGGTCGCCGATCGCGTCGAAGGCCGCGGCCTGACCTGTGCGGTCGAGCCGTAGGGCTCCGTAGTCGAGCTCGTCGGCGGGGTTGCTCACAAGGATTCTCCTCGGAGGCATTATGGTCTATTTCTTGGATTTCCTATAGATGTGACCCTGTCCATACGGACATGACCATAATGCCGGACCTTGCCCTCGGTCCGCCGCCGGGATCCCCTGGATCCCGGCGGGACCGTCGCCTACGGTGCCACGTCCTCCAGCTGTCGTCCGGTCGTCTCCTCCGCGGCCACCGCCGCCGTGACCGCCCCGAGCAGGGCGACCGCGGCGAGCGTCACGAAGACGGTGCCGAGCGCGCCGCCCGCGTACACCGCGCCGACGACGATCGGGCCGAGGATGACGCCGAGGCGGTTCACCGCGCCGCCGAGGCTCGTGCCGAGGGCGCGCATCCGGGTCGGGAAGAGCTCGGGCGTGTACAGGTACAGGCAGATGTTGGCGCCGAAGAAGAACACCGCCGACAGGGACGTCCAGATCAGCACGCTGCTCGCCGAGTCACCGGCGAAGAGGCCGAGGAGCAGCAGGCTCAGGGCGGCGCCGCCCAGGCACCAGGTGACGGTGTGGCGGCGGCCGACGCGGTCCACGGTCAGGGCCACGGCGAGGCAGCCGAGGAAGCCCGCGCAGGACGTCACGGTCGAGTACAGCAGCGCGTCGGACAGGTCCAGGAGGAAGCGGGTGCCGTAGATGGTGGGCAGCCAGGACGAGATGCCGTAGTTGACGAAGTAGCCGCTGAACCACAGGGCGCAGACCACCAGCGTGCGCTTGCGGTAGCGGCCGGAGAGCAGCTCGCGCAGCCCGCCCCTGGCGGCGGGCTTGCGGGTGACGGGCGCCGCGGGTGCCGGCTGCGGCAGGGGCTCGCCGGTGATCTTCTCCACCTTCGCCTCGATGGACGCCATCGTCGCGAGCGCCTCCTCGTGCCGGCCGTGGTCCGCGAGCCAGCGCGGCGACTCGGGCACACGGCGGGCGACCAGGACGCACAGCACGCCGGGGATCGCGGCGAGGCCGAACATCCAGCGCCAGCCCAGCAGCGGCATCAGCCACCAGGCCAGCACGGCGCACGCGGTCAGACCCGCCGGGAAGACCAGCTCGTACAGCAGGACGAACCGGCCCCGTTTGTGGGCGCGGGTGATCTCGGCGATGAAGGTGGCGGCGACCGGCACCTCGCCGCCGATCGCGAGACCCTGCACGAAGCGCAGCGCCATGAACGGCCCCGGTGACGTGCACAGCGTGAGCAGCAGGCTGCACACGCCGGACAGGGCGATGCACAGCGCGATCACCTTGACCCGGCCGATGCGGTCGGCCAGCCGGCCGGACAGCAGCGCGCCGACGAGCATGCCCACCGACCCGACCGTGATCAGGGAGGTGGTCTGCCCGGTGGTCAGCTGCCACTCGGCGCGCAGCGCGGGCAGGGCGTAGGCGATGAGCAACTGGTCGAAGGCCTCGAAGAAGGTCACCGCGCCGATGATGAGCCGGACGGTGACGTGCCAGCGGCACAGGGGCAGCCGTTCGAAGCGGGCGCCGATCGCGGCGACGAGTGTCGCCGTGTCCGCGGGGCGGCCCGCGGTGGCATGGGGAGTGTCGGTGGTCATGGAGGGGTCCTCCGGACCCGCGCACTGGTGCTGTGAAAGGCACAGGATACGCACGGGAGGGTTCGGGCCGGTCGGCGACGGCCGCAGGGCCGCACGCCGGCTGGGCGGCAGAGGGGGACGAGGCCAGCTGGCTAAGCGCTAAATCTCTCAGCGCTCAAGCTTTATCCCCTCTGCGAAGCGGGCAGTCAAGGGTTCGTCCTCACGTCGGTCAAAAAAACTTTGCCGGGTCCTCTTGCGGCAGAAATATTTAAGCCCTTAGATATTGAGCACTTCGATACACGTCCATCCGGAGGTTCTGCCATGTCGCGCACACCAGTCGACGAGATCCTCATCGCGGGGTGCTTCAGACGCGGCACGGGCGCGCCGATCGTGACCGTGAACCCGGCCGACGGCCGCCCCATCACCACCGTCCATGCCGCCTCGCCCGCCGATGTCGACGAGGCGGCCCGCACCGCCGCCGAGGCCGTCGCGGCACCCGGGTGGCGGGACCTGCTCCCGCACCGGCGCGCCCGAGTCCTGCACCGGATCGGCGACCTGATCGAGGAGCACGCCGCCGAGCTGTCCGCCCTCCAGAGCGCCGACACCGGCAAGACCCTCGCCGAGACCCACGCCCTAGCACTGAGCGCGGCCGGCACCTTCCGCTATACGGCGGCAGCGCTGGAGACCGCCGAGGACTCGATCACCCCCGCACGGGGGCCGTACGTCACGATGAGCGTCCACGAGCCGATCGGCGTCGTCGGCGCGATCAACCCGTGGAACTCGCCGATCGCCTCCGACGCGCAGAAGGTCGCCCCGGCCCTCGCCGGTGGCAACGCGGTCCTGCTCAAGCCCGCCGAGTGGACCCCGCTCGTCTCCCTCGCCTTCGGACGCCTGGTTCACCGGGTGCTCAGCGAGGAGGGGCTGCCGACCGCGCTGCTGTCCGTGCTGCCCGGCAAGGGGCGCGTCGTCGGGGACGCGATCGTCCACCACCCGCTCGTGCGGCGCATCGGCTTCACGGGCGGCACCGCCACCGGCCGCGCCATCGCCCGCAGTGCCGCCGACAAGCTCGTCCCGGCCTCGCTGGAGCTCGGCGGCAAGTCGCCGACGATCGTCCGGGAGGACGCCGACGTCGAGCAGGCCCTCGCGGGCGTGATGTTCGGGGTCTTCTCCTCCAGCGGGCAGTCCTGCATCGCCGGCTCCCGGCTCTTCGTGCACCGGTCGCTGTACGACTCCTTCGTCGGCGAGCTCGTCGAGCGCGTGCGCAAGCTGCGCGTGGGCCCGGGCACCGACCCCGACACCCAGGTCGCCCCGCTCGTCCATCACCGGCACCGGGACGCGGTCGCCGCGTACGTGGACCTAGCGCGAGAGGAAGGCGGGCGCGTGCTGTGCGGCGGCGCGATCCCGGCGGAGGAGGAGTACGCCGCCGGCGCCTACTACCTGCCGACCGTCATCGACGGCCTGCCGAACTCGGCACGCACCTGCCAGGAGGAGATCTTCGGACCCGTCCTCGTCGCGCTGCCCTACGACGACGAGGACGACCTGGTCCGGCAGGCCAACGACAGCGTGTACGGCCTCGCCTGCGGCATCTGGACCCGCGACGCACGCGCCGCCTGGCGGCTCGCCCGGCGCATCGACGCGGGGACCGTCTGGATCAACACCTACAAGCAGTTCTCCATCTCCACCCCCTTCGGCGGGATGAAGGACAGCGGCCTCGGCACCGAGAAGGGCCGCGACCTCATCCGCTCCTACCAGCGGCAGAAGTCCCTGTACTGGGGCACCGACTCCACGCCCCTGCCCTGGGCCCACTGACGCACACCCCGGAGACCCTCACCATGACGCACCCCCCGATAGCCAGGCTGCGCGCACTGCGCTCGGTCGAGCTGCTCACCCCCGAGTTCACGCAGGCCACCGACTTCTACGAGGAGGTCTGGGGACTGGAGGTCGTCGAGGCCGAGCCCGGCACGAGCTGGCTGCGCGGCACCGGCGAGGAGCACCACGCCCTCCAGCTCACCCGCGCCGACCGGATCGGCCTGGGCCGCCTCGCCTTCGCCGTGGCCGCCCCCGCCGAGATCGACGAAGCCGCCCGGCGACTCGAAGCGCGCGGCATCACGCCGGTCACCGGGCCGGGGCCCCTCGACCAGGTCGGCGGCGGGTACGGCCTGCGCTTCCACGACCTCGACGGACGGCTCGTCGAACTCTCCGCCGACACCTGGGCCGTGACCGCCCGCGGACGCGACGCCGCCGTACCGGTCGGTGTCACCCATGCCGTCCTCAACACCCCCGACATCGACGCCTCGGTCGCCTTCTACCGGGACGTCCTCGGCATGCGCGTCTCGGACTGGTCCGAGCACCAGATGGCCTTCCTGCGCTGCAACCCCGACCACCACTGCATCGCCTTCAACCAGGCGCCGTGGGTGTCCCTCAACCACGTGGCCTACGAGATGAGTTCCGTCGACCACTTCATGCGCGGCCTCGGCCGGCTCCGGCACCACGGCGTCACCCCCGAGTGGGGCCCAGGGCGGCACGGGCCGGGCAACAACACCTTCTCGTACTTCACCGACCCCACCGGCCTCGTCTGCGAGTACACCTCCGAGGTCGCCCAGGTCGTCGAGGACGCCTGGATCTGCAAGGTGTGGCGGCGCACCCCCGAACTCTCCGACGTCTGGGGCACCGCCGGCCCGCCCTCGACACGCATCCGCGCCCACATGGCGGGCACGCCCGACGGCAGCCCCGTCGCCGCGCCCGTCGACGCCGAAGCCGCTGCCGAAGGAGTCCCCGCATGACCCGCTCCACCACCCGCCGAGTCGGCCTCATCGGCTGGGGCGCCATCGGCCGCGTCGTCGGCGGCGCCCTTGCCACGGGCCGGATACCCGGCGCCGAACTGGTCTGCGTGGTCGACAACCGGCCGCTCGGCGACTCGGTCCCGGCCCCGCAGCGCACCCTCGAACAGGCCCTGGAATCCTGCGACCTGATCGTCGAGGCCGCCGGGCAGGGCGTCGTACGCGAATGCGGCGCGACGATCCTCGCCTCCGGCACGGACCTGCTCGTCGCCTCCACCGGGGCGCTCACGGACGAGCAGTTGGCGAAGGAACTCCTCGACGCGGGGCCGGGCCGGGTGTACTTCACCGGCGGCGCCGTCGGCGGACTGGACCTGCTCCAGGCCGTACGCGCCATGGGCCGCCTGCACGAGGTGCAACTGACCACCACCAAGCTGCCGTCCACCCTCGAACAGCCGTGGATGGACGCAGAGTTGCTCGACCGGATGCGGTCGGCCACAGCGCCGGTGGAGGTGATGGCCGGCACCGCGCGGGACGTACCCGTGAAGTTCCCGAAGTCCACCAACGTCGCCGCGTCCGTGGCCCTCGCCGTCGGCGACCCGGACGCCGTACGGGTCAGCGTCGTCGCCGACCCCGCGGCCCGGCACACCTCCCATGTGATCGAGGCGAGCGGCACCCACGGCTCGTACCGCTTCGAGATGCGGCACCTGCCCGACACCGCCAACCCGGCCACCAGCCAGGTCGTCCCGTACGCGGTGCTGCGCTCACTGGCCGCCCTCGCCGGACGCACGGGGCAGATCCTGTGACCGCGTACGACCCGGCCGGGCTCCACCTGGAGGAGGCCGGCGACAACGGCCCGCTGGTGCTGTGCCTGCACGGCATAGGCTCGTCCTCGGCGGCCTTCGCACCGCAGTTCGCGGCGCTGAGCGGGTCGTACCGCATGCTCGCCTGGGACGCGCCCGGATACGCCAAGTCGGCCGACCCGACCGGCCCGTTGACGATGGACGACTACGCCGACCTGGCGGCGGACGTGATCCGCGCCCGGGGCGACGGCGCCCACGTCCTCGGCGTCTCCTGGGGCGGCGTGATCGCGCTGCGGCTGGCGACCCGGCACCCCGACCTCGTCGACTCGCTGATGGTCGTCGCCTCGACACCCGGCTCCGGAACCGACCCCGACAAGGCGGCCGCGATGCGGGCCCGCACCGGCGAACTCGCCCGGCTGGGCCCGGACGCTTTCGCCGCCGCCCGTGCCCCACGCCTGCTGTCCCCCGAAGCACCCGCGGACCTCGTGGAACGCGTCACCGCCACCATGGCCGCCTCCGTTCGGCTGCCCGGCTACGGCCACGCCGCCGACGCCATGGCCGGCACGGACCTGCGCGGCGAACTGCACCGCGTCACCGCGCCCACCCTCGTCCTGTGCGGCGACCAGGACCGGATCACCGGTCCCGACGCCTCACAGGTCCTGGCCGGCGGTCTGCACCGGACCGCGTACGTGATCGTCAAGGACGCCGGTCACCTGGCCAACCAGGAGCAGCCCGAGCACGTGAACGCCTGGCTCGCCTCCCATCTGCACATCGCCACCCACCGCTAGAAGGGCCCCTCCCATGCCTCTGACCAGCACCGAGTACGACAACAACGGCGACCTCGCCAAGTACACCGACTCCCTGATCGCCACCAAGGACTCCCGCGACCCCGACTGGGGCACCCTGTCCTTCCAGGAGAAGGCCGGCCCGCAGTTCAAGCGCGCACAGATCCGCTACGTCGGCTCCGGCGCCACCGGCAACCACGAGAACGACAACCGCATCCTCCCGTCCGGCGGCTTCACCTTCTCCAACATGCTGCTGCCGCCCGGCGCGGAGGGCCCGGCCCACACCCACCACGACGTCGAGGAGGCCTTCTTCGTCCTGGAGGGCCAGGTCCGCGTCGGTATCCACCGCGGCCCCGACGAGGTCGAGTACCGCACCCTCGGCTACCGCGACATGATCGTGGTGCCGGCGGGCGTCACCCGCTCCCTGAAGAACGAGGGCGACACGGACGCGCTGTTCTGCGTGATCATCGGCACCCAGAAGCCGCAGGTGCCGACCTACCCCGAGTACTCGCCGCTGTACGGCGTCACCCGTGACTGAGCAGCCGGGCACTGTCGTCGTCACCGGCGGGGGCCGTGGCCTGGGGGAGGCCATGGCCCGCCGGGCGGCCGCCGACGGATTCCGGGTCGTGGTCGCCGAGCTCAACCAGGAATGGGGCGAGCGCACCGCCGGCCGGATCCAACAGGAAGGCGGCACGGCGGAGTTCGTACCGCTCGACGTCGCCGACCCGGAGTCGGTCACCGCGCTCGCGGACCGGCTGGCCGCGACCGGCCCCGTCTACGGCCTGGTCAACAACGCGGCCCTCGCCAACGGCGTGGGCGGCAAGGAGTTCCAGGACATCGACATCGAGACCTGGGACCGGCTCATGGCGGTCAACGCACGCGGGCCCTGGCTCGTCGCCAAGCATGTGCTGCCGCTGATGACCGACCCCGGCCGGATCGTCAACATCGCCTCGGACGCGGCCCTTCACGGCTCCCCGCGCCTCGCCCACTACATCGCGTCCAAGGGCGCGGTCATCTCCCTCACCCGGGCCATGGCCCGCGAACTGGGGGAGCGCGGCATCACCGTCAACGCCCTCGCCCCCGGCCTCACCGAGGTCGAGGCCACCGAGAGCGTCCCGCCCGAGCGGCACGCGCTCTACGCCGAGCGCCGCGCCATCTCCCGGCCGCAGCAGCCCGGCGACCTCACCGGCCTCGTCTCCTTCCTGCTCGGCGAGGAGTCCCGCTATCTCACCGGCCAAGTGATCGCCGTCAACGGCGGCTTCACCATGCACTGAACCACCCCATCTGCAAGGAGTACGTCATGGATCTCGGCCTCGCCGGCCGCACCGTCCTGGTCACCGGCGGCAGTTCGGGCGTCGGCCTGGCCACGGTCCGCGCCCTGCTCGACGAGGGTGCCCGCGTCGCCACCTGCGGACGCGACCCGGAACGGCTCGCCAAGGCCGCCGCCCGCCTGGGGGTCGGCCCCGACCGGCTGTACACGGGCACCTGCGACGTCCGCGACGCGGATGCCGTACGGCACTTCACGGAGGCAGCCGCCCAGCATTTCGGCGACGGGCTCGACGGTCTGGTCAACAACGCCGGCCAGTCCCGTATGAAGCGCCTCGACGACACCACCGCCGAGGACTGGCGCGACGAGCTGGAGCTGAAGTTCGCGGGGGTCCTCAACCCGCTGTCCGCCGCCCGGAGTCACCTGCGCGCCTCGGACACCGCCGCCGTCGTCAACGTCAACGCGGTCCTCGCCAAGCAGCCCGAGACCCGCCTGATCACCACCAGCGCCGCCCGCGCCGGCATCCTCAACCTCTCCAAGTCCCTCGCCACCGAACTGGCCCCCGAGGGCATCCGTGTCAACTCCGTGTGCCTCGGCCTCGTCGACACCGGCCAGTGGACCCGGCGCCACGCCGCCGCGGACAGCCAACTGACCTACGAGGAGTGGCAGGCCGAACTCGCCGCCGACCGCGGCATCGCGCTGGGGCGGCTCGGCCGTCCCGAGGAGGTCGCCTACGCGATCGTCGCGCTGCTCTCGCAGCGCGCCTCGTACATCACCGGAACCAGCATCGACGTCTGCGGCGGAGTCGGCCGCGGCATCCTGTGAGGAGTCTGCCCATGCGGTACGACAACGGGGGCGAGCTCCTCGTCGCCCATCTGAAATCCCTCGGCATCGACACCGTCTTCGGCATCGTGTCGGTGCACAACCTGCCGCTCGTGGAGGCCGTCGACCGGCACCTGCGCTTCGTGCCCGTCCGGCACGAGGCGACCGCCGTCAACGCGGCCGACGGCTACGGACGTGCCCGCGGCTCGATCGGCTGCGCCCTCACCTCCACCGGCACGGGCGCCGGCAACGCGGCCGGTTCGCTGATCGAGGCCCTGTCGTCCGGGACGGCTGTCCTGCACGTCACCGGGCAGGTCGAGTCGCGGTACCTGGGCAGCGGGCGCGGGTTCATCCACGAGACCAAGGACCAACTCGGCATGCTGGACGCGGTATCGGCGTACGCCGACACCGTCACGTCCGCCCGTGACGCGGGACGCGTCCTGCGCGAGGCGAGCGCGGCGGCACTCGCCACGCCCGGCGGGCCCGCCAGCGTCGAGTGGCCCATCGACCTCCAGTACGCGGCACAGGAAGACGCCGGCGAGGCGGCCCAAGTTCGCGAGGCTCCCTCCCCGGACGCCGCCGAACTCGCCGCAGCCCAGGGGCTGCTGGGCACCGCTCGGCGCCCGCTGATCTGGGCCGGCGGCGGCGCCTGCCACGCCCGCCCGGAGGTCGCCGCGCTGCTGGAGGCGACCGGCGCCGGACTGCTCAGTTCCAACTCCGGGCGCGGCTCCGTGCCCGAGGACCACCCCCTCGTGATCGGCAACTTCGCCACCACCCCCGCCGTGCGCGCCCTGCTCGCCGACGCCGACGTCCTCGTCACGATCGGCACCCACTTCCGCTCCAACGAGACCGCCGACTACAACCTGAAACTCCCCGACGCGCACATCCAGATCGACGCCGACGCGGCCGCGCTCGGCCGGGTCCACCCGGCGCGCCACGCCCTGCACGGCGAGGCGGCCGCCGTCCTTCCCGCGCTGACCCGGGCCGCAGTCCGCGCCGACGCCGACTGGTCGGCCCGGGTCACCGCCGTGCGCGACGAGGTCCGGGCCGCCCTCCACGACGACATCGGACCGCAGGCCGCCCTCTGCGACGCCCTCGCCACTGCCCTGCCGCGCGGCGCGGTGGTCGCCCGTGACGTCACCATCCCGTCGTCCTCCTGGGGCAACCGGCTCCTGCCGATCCACGACCCGCGCGCCAACGTCTTCCCACGCGGCGGCGGCATCGGACAGGGCCTCGGCATGGGCATCGGCGCGGCACTCGCCCGCCCCGACGAGCCGACCGTGGTGATCGCGGGCGACGGCGGCCTCGCCGTGCACTTCGGCGAACTGCTCACCGTGGCACAGGAACGCCCCCGCCTGACCGTGATCGTCTTCAACGACGGCGGCTACGGCGTGCTGCGCAACATGCAGGACAAGTACGGCGAACGGCGCTCAGGCGTCGACCTGTTCACCCCTGACTTCGGCTCGCTCGCCGCGGCCTGCGCCCTGCCGTACGCCCGCGTCGCCGCCCCGGAAGAGGCCGCACCCGTCCTGGAAGCGGCCCTCGCCTCCGACGGCCCCACCCTCGTCGAGGTCGACCTCGCCGCGCTCGGCCCGATGAAGAACCCCTTCACCCCGCCCGTCAAGATCCCCACCGCGTAGGGAGGCCGCCGCCATGACCACTGCCGACGAGCACGAACTCGACCTCCTCGTCCGCCGGATGACCTGGGAGGCGGACGGTGTCCTCTCCGTCGAACTGGCCCGGCCGGACGGCAAGCCGCTGCCCGGCTGGACCCCGGGCGCCCATCTGGACCTGCACGTGGGCGGGTTCGTCCGCCAGTACAGCCTGTGCGGCGACCCGGTCGACCCGACGACCTACCGCATAGGCGTGCTCGACGAGCCGTCCTCGCGTGGCGGTTCACGCCATGTGCACACCAAGCTGCGTCCCGGTCAGACGGTCCGCGCGGTCGGCCCGCGCAACCACTTCGCGCTGGAGCCCGCCGCCTCGTACGTCTTCCTCGCGGGCGGCATCGGCATCACCCCGATCCTCACGATGGCCCGCCAGGCCGACCGTGACGGCGTCCCGTACCGCCTGGTCCACGGCGGCCGGACCCGGGCCTCGATGGCCTTCGGCGCCGAGCTGTCCGCCCTCACAGGCGACGTGACCTTCGTGCCGCAGGACGAGCGCGGCCACCCCGACCTCGCGGCTGCTCTGCGCGACCTGCCGGCCGACGCGCTGGTCTACTGCTGCGGACCGGAACCTCTGCTCAACGCGGTCGAAGAGGCCTGCCCCGCAGGGCAGTTGAGGGTCGAGCGGTTCGCCGCGCCCGTCGTCGAACGCGACGGCGACGACACCGCTTTCGAGGTCGAGTGCCGCAGATCCGGCGTGACCCTGACCGTCGACGCCACCACCTCCGTCCTGGAGGCCGCCGAGAACGCGGGCCTGTCCGTCGCCTCCTCCTGCCGGGACGGCATCTGCGGCTCCTGCGAGACCCGCGTGCTCGCCGGCACCCCCGACCACCGTGACTTCCTGCTCAGCGAGGCCGAACGCGCCACCGGCGAGACGATGATGCTCTGCGTCTCCCGCTGCGCCTCCGACCGTCTCGTCCTGGACCTGTGAACCGTACGGAGACCTGCATGACCACCGAAGCCACCACCACTTGGCCCTACCTCGCCCCGCACCAGACCCGCGAGAACGAGCCCACCCCCTACGAGCTGAAACTCGCCCGGACCCTTGAGGAGATCTTCACCCACGACGGCCACGACCTGGCCGACGTCGTCGCCGGGCTCAACGCCCGCCAGGTCCGCACGCCGTCCGGGGAGCCCTGGACCGAGGAGACCTTCCGCACCGAGATGCACCGCCTGGGAGCCTGAGATGCCACTTTCCGTATCCGACACCGCGGCCCACAGCTACGCCCACGGCCTGCGCAACCAGTGGCACCCGGTCGTCCCGTCCGACTTCGTCGCGCCCGGCGGACTGCGCAAGGTCACCGCCCTCGGCGAGAACTGGCTCCTGTTCCGCAAGGCCGACGGCACCCTGTCGATGCTCGCCGACCGCTGCCCGCACCGCGGCGCACCCCTCTCCCTGGGCAAACACCTCGGCGACCGGGTGGCCTGCTGGTACCACGGCGTCGAGGTCGACGGCTCCGGCACCGTCACCTCCGTGCCCGGCCTGCCCGGCTGCAACCTGGAGGGCAAGACACTCGTCACCTCCCTGCCGGTCCGCGAGGTCGGCGGCGCGATCCTCGCCTACTTCGGCGACGAGGAGCACCCGGAGCCGGTCGATCTGACCCTCCCGGAACCGCTCACCGACCCTGCCGTCTCCGCCTTCCTCTGCTACGCCGAGTGGAACGTCCCGTGGCGGTACGCCATGGAGAACCTGCTCGACCCGATGCACGGCGCGTTCCTGCACCACGAGTCGCACACCATGTACGACGGCGACACCCGGGCCAAGTTCCGCATCCGGGAGACCGAGCGCGGCTACTTCTTCGAGAAGACCGACCAGCGGGGCGTCAACTTCGACTGGGTGGAGCTGTGCCGGACCGGCGTCGACTGGGTGGACCTCTCCATCCCGTACCCGCCGTCGGCCGGACCGGGCGGCCCGTTCGGCATCGTCGGAATGGCCTGCCCGGTGGACGCCGAACGCACCGGCGTCTTCTTCTGGCGCTACCGCAGGGTGGCCGGCTGGCAGCGGGACACCTGGCGCTTCCTCTACAGGACCCTCATCGAGGAACGCCACTGGCAGGTCCTCGAACAGGACCGCGTCATGCTGGAGGCCATGCCCGACGACGCCGACCAGCGGGAGAACCTGTACCAGCACGACCTGGGTGTGGTCCGCCTTCGGCGCCTGTACCAGGCCCAGGCGACGGAGCAGTCCAGGGCGGTTGCGACGGTCTGACGCCGGGGGAGGGGAGGGGCGGGCCGCCTGTCAGCCCGCCGCGTCCTCCTCCGCCGTGTCGGACTCGACGATGGAGTGCTCCAGCCCGGACAGCAGCCGGGCGAGCTGACGGCGCTCGGTGAGGGAGAGCCCGCCGAGCATCCGCCGCTCGTTCGCCAGGTGCTCGGCGAACACCTCGTCCACCTTCTCCAGTCCGGCGTCCGTGAGCCGCGAGTAGACGACGCGACGGTCGACCGCGTCGCGCTCGCGCACCAGGAGCCCGTCGTTCTCCAGTCGGTCGAGACGCAGCGTCACTCCGGCCGACGAGATCAGTCCGGAGGCGGCCAGTTGGCCGGCCGTGAGCCGGTAGGGCGCCCCGGCCCGGCGCAGCGCCGTGAGAACGTCGAAACCCGCGACGGACAGGCCGTGCTTCTCTATCTGCGCGGTGAGCCGCGACTGGTACTGGAGATAGGCGCGATGCAGCCGGGCGAGCACCTCCAGCGGCGAGGTGTCCAGCCCGGGGCGCTCACGCGCCCAGTCCTCCACGATGCGCGCCACGGCGTCCGGCCGCTTCGCCCTGCGCTGAGCCATGTCGTCCCTTCACGGCTGGTCGTGTCGTGAAACGCGGGCTCCTGGCCCTGCGCAACCCCGGAGAAATCTTAGCCCTGAAACAACACACGGCGAACATCCACGTCATGTGCGGGGGGGGGGCCGGGTGGAAGGGCTCAGAAGATGCCCTGACCCGGGACCAAGATGCCCCGCGGGTCGTACGTGCGCTTCGCCCGCTCCAGCCGTGGCCACACCGGGCCGAAGTGGGTGCGCCAGTCCGCGCGCGTGAAGGGGACGCTCCCGACCGGGTACTGGGTGCCGCCCGCCGACGCGGTGACCTCGTAGGCGGCACGGTTGGCGGCCAGGAGCCGCTCGACGGTGGCGGTGTCGTCGGGCGGGGTGGCGCGCAGCACGGCGAAGAGGTAGGGCGTCGCGTCGTCGGGGGCGCGCAGGAGCGGGGTGGTGAGGCGGTCGCGCCGGACCGGGTAGAGCAGCACGACGCCGGGGCCGAGGTCGGCCGGGGTGAGGGCGTCCAGCATCCGCGCGGCGAGGGCGGGCGTCGACTTCCCGGGGAGGAGCAGGTTGAGCCAGGGGTGGGCGTACGCCCAGAGGCCGGCCTCCTTCAGCGCGGCGACCGCGGGGGCCAGCCGGTCGAGGAAGTCGTAGTAGGCGAGGTCGGCGCGCTGGACGCCGGAGGTGTTGTGGCGCAGACCGCGCAGCAGGTCCGTGTCGTCCGGTGCGGGGCCGGCCGGCGGGCCGTAGGCCACCGCCTCCAGGGTGTGGACGCGGAAGGAGCCTTCGGAGTCCGGCGAGATCTGGCCCTCGACGTAGTCGAAGCGTCCCTCGCGCACCAGGGTGCGCTGGTCTTCGAGGAAGGTCTCCAGATCGTCGTAGGGCAGCAGGTAATGGCGTACGGTCTGCGGCGCTCGGACCAGGCGGACGGTGGCGCCGACGATGACGGCGCACTGGCCGAGTCCGGCGAGGACCGCGTGGAAGAGGTCGGCGCGCCGGGACCGGGAGCAGCGCACGAACTCGCCGGCTCCGGTGACGACCTGGAGCTCGGTGACGTTGTCGACCTGGGCGCCGTGCCGGTGGGTCTGGCCGCCGAGGCCGCCGACGCAGAGGGTGCCGCCGACGGACAGTTCGAGATAGTCGGTGAACACGGGCGGGGTGAGGCCGTGGGCGATCGTGGCCTTCGCGAGCTCGCTCCATCTGATGCCGGCGCCGACGGTCACGGTGGTGCAGTCCGGCCCGAGCGGGCCGATGTGCGCGAGGGGTGCCGTCTCGATGACGAGGCCGCCCGCGACCTGCGCCTGTCCGTGGGTGGCGTGTCCCTGGCCGCGCGGTGCGACCGGCAGACGGTGCGTGTTGCAGAACCGGACCATGGTCACGACGTCGCGGACGGACCCCGGGCGCAGCACGGCGACCGGGCGGCGGTGCACGATGTGCCCGAAGTCGTCGGACGCGGCCGCGAGCGACGCCTCGTCCGTGCTCAGCGTCCCGTCCAGCGGGGGAATCCCCACCAGGTCCGGTACGTCGGCGTCCGCGGTCGTGGCCCAGCCGCGGGTGGCGGGAGCGAAGCCGATCACGGCCACGCCGGTGGCCGTGAGTCCGCGCAGAACGTTACGTCGGGACGGCGTATGGGACATGTTCGGCCACCTCACGAACCATCTGGAATCGCCAAGACCGGGTCATCCTAGGAGAGTTGAGCTCGCATCGCAGGGGCGAAACGCCGGGCGATGCGCGCGCCGCGCGGTCCTGGCCACCGCTCGGGCGCCTCGCGGAGCGGCCTCGGCCGGGCCGGACTCACCGGTGCGCAGGCCCTGGAGGGCCGCACCTCGCATGCGGCCCTCGCCGCCCGCGTCGCCGAGGCGCTGGTGCGTCTCACGGTGCCGCGCGGACACGTGGTGCAAGGCGAAGTCTGAGCGGGCAGCCACTCGGCCCGGGCGCGGGCGCTGCTCCGCCAGTACGGTGGCGCAGCGCCCCGCGCGGGGTCGTGCCGAGTTCAGGGCAGCTCGGCCCGGGCCGGGCTGTCGTCGAGGAAGCCACCCGACTGGTGCTGCCACAGCTTCGCGTAGGCACCGTCCGACGCCAGAAGCTCGTCGTGGCTGCCCTGCTCGACGATCTGGCCGCGGTCGAGCACGACGAGCCGGTCCATGGTGGCGACCGTGCTCAGCCGATGCGCCACCACGAGCGCCGTCCGCCCCTCCATGAGCCGCCACAGCGCCTCCTGGACGAGGATCTCGCTCTCCGAGTCCAGGGCACTGGTGGCCTCGTCGAGCAGCAGGATCGGCGCGTCGCGCAGGATCGCCCGGGCGAGGGCGACCCGCTGGCGCTGACCGCCGGACAGTTTGATGCCGCGCTCGCCCACCATGGTGTCGAAGCCGAGCGGCAGCGCGTCGGCGAACTCCGTGACGTGCGCCGCCTCGGCCGCGCGGCGGACCTCGGCGTCGTCCGCGTCCGGTCGGCCGAACGCGATGTTGTCCCGCAGCGAGCGGTGGAACATCGCCGGGTCCTGCGGCACATAGGCCATCAGGCCGCGCAGGTCGGCCTGGCGCAGCCGGCTGATGTCCTGACCGCCGATCAGGATCCGTCCGGCGTCGATGTCGGTCATCCGCAGCAGCAGCCGGGTGAGCGTGGTCTTGCCGCCGCCCGACCGGCCCACCAGGCCGATCCTCGCCCCGGCAGGCACCTCCAGGTCGAGCCCGTCGAACAGGGGCCGGCCCCCGGCGTGGGCGAAGGTCACCTTCTCGAAGCGGACGTCGCGGGCCCCCGGCAGCAGCGGTTCCGGTGACGGCGGGTCGAGCACGGTCGGCGGGTTCAGCAGCAGCTCGGTGAACTGCGCGGCCTCCGTCATCGAGCTCTCCAGCCGACGGTAGATCTGGTTGAACTCGAACAGGATCCGCGTCGCGTTGCTGTAGTAGGTGAAGGCGACCACTATCGCCTCCACGCCGAGCTTGCCGCCGCCGAGCGTGACCGCGAGCAGCAGGCCCAGCGCGTTGGTCAGCACCGACATCGGCGCGACCAGGGTGTCGATGCGCAGATTGCCGTAGTCCCACGACTGCAGCGTGAGCCGCCGGGACGTGGCGACACGGGAGCGGTGCTCGGCGGCCTCGCGCCTTTCGGCGGCGAACGCCCGCACCGTGTCCATGTTCATCAGGCTGTCGGCGACATGCCCCGACACCCGGGCGATCGCCTCCTCACGCTGGTCGACCAGCGCCTGCCGGCGCCGGATGAGCGGCACCACGCACACCGCCGTCACCGTGATCATCGCCAGGAGCCCGACGACCAGCAGCGGTTCGTAGCGCCACAGCACCACCGCTCCGAATGCCAGCGGCACGAACATGCCCACGATCTGGAACGTCAGCGTGTCCACGAACTGCTCGAAGCGGGCGGCGAAGCTGAGGACTCGTTTGGTGAGTGACCCGGCGAAGTTGTCGTGGAAGAACGAGGCGTCCTTGGCGAACAACTCGTCCATTCCGACCACGTACAGATGCTCGATGCCCAGCGCGTCCAGGCGGTTCAGGCAGTGCAGCGCGACGCGCCACAGTGCCTCCGACAGCAGGAGCACCCCGACGAAACCGAGCACGTACGGGAGCGCCGAGGCGACGGTGACGCCCGTGTCGTCGGCGATGTCGCCGACGAGCTTGGCGACGATCAGCGGCGCGACGTAGTTGATTCCGATGTTGCCCGTGGCCGACAGCAGCATCGCCGGCAGCGCCAGCCGGCGCAGACGGGCCAACTCCCGTCCGTAGTAGCGAAGTGCGAGAAGCACCGACCGTTTGCCCGGCAGAACCCTGCGTGCTTCTGGCTTTCCCATCCCACCCCTGTGATGTTCCGCGGCTGCCCGCTACGCGCTCCCGCGGGCAGGGGGCATCGCCGCAATGATTACGTGGAGTCTCGATTCGGATACGCAGTGTCCCGCGAGGGCGGCGGCGCAGTCCAAGCGTTTTCCGGGCCGATGGGAGCGCATGGGGGGCGTACGGCTCAGCCGGAGCCGCGACTTCCCTGTACCACAAGTAACATGATCCACTTTTCTCTCAGGTGCACTTCCCGGTCACCTCGGCGCCCGCTCAGCCGCGCCCTCTTCTTGTCGACCACTCCGAGGACTTCCATGTCGTCTCAAGGCGATGCCCTTCAGCAGGCACACACCGACTACGAACAGCACATGCGGACCTGCCGGCAGTGCTATGCCGACAACGCGCACTGCGCGGTCGCGAAGCACCTGCTGCGCCTGTACAACAACGCCCGAAGAAGCGGCGCCCGACAAGGCGTCCGTGACCGCTGACGGTCGGCTCACGGCCATGCCCCGGTGTGCCGCGGGCCGGGGCCGCACGGTATGCAGGGGGTACCCGAGACTCAACTCCCCTGGCCCGTGGAGGACTTCGTGCCACTCATGCCCCGCTCGCCGTCCGGCTGGACCATGGCCGTCTTCGGCGTCCTCGCCGCCGGACTGGGCGTGGTGGGCCTCATCGCCCCGGACGCCCTGCTCACGCTCATGGGCTTCACGCCCGTCGCGGACTCCCGGCGTGCCGAAGGGGACCACACGACGGTCTTCGTGACGGCCTCTTCCATGGCGGCGCTCAACATGGGCGTCTACTACGTGCTGGCCGCGCTCGCCGACTGGAAGGCCTTCTTCCGCTGGACGGTCCCCTTCCGCCTGCTCACCTGCGCGGTCTTCACGCTCGCGGTGATCGGCGGCCGGGCCCCGTCCGGCTTCCTCGGCGTGGGGCTGTGGGAGGGCATCGGCGCGCTCGTCACGGGAGCCACGCTCCGCTACGAGCAACGGGGCGCACGCGCCCAGGGTGCGCAGGCGGGCCCGGTCACCTAGCGCCCGGGTCCCGGCCCGTCACTTCAGGACGGTCTCCCAGGTGTCCACGGCAAAGTGCACGGACATCCCGTGCCGGGCGTACAGCGCGGGCGCTCCCGTGGCGTTGGAGGTGTCCACGCCGAGCCCCACCGTCTCCCGCCCGCGCCCGGCGAAGGCGGCGAACGCGTGCCTCAGCAGCAGGCCGCCGAGACCGGAGCCCCGCGCTTCACGCAGCACGCCTATGCTCCGGATCCAGCCCATGGCCTCACGGTCGTCGCGCGACATGAGGAACCCGGCGTCGCCCAGGTCGTCGGTGCCGGCGATCCACACCATGGACCAGTCGAGGGCGTCCCCGTCGACGTCGTGCAGCCACTGGTCGTACGTGCGCGGCTGGAAGTCGAAGTGCTCGGCGAAAGTCGACTGGTACAACGCGTGGACGCGTGCACGGTCTTCCTCGTCGGCGCATGCCCGCAGCCGTACGCCGGAGGGAAGTTGCGGCACGAGGTCCTCGGCGGCGTCCAGCGGCCGTTGCAGCACGTGATAGCGCCGTACGACGGACCAGCCGCGGCCCGTGATCAGGTCCGTGTCGAGGGTCGGCTCCGTGTTGAGGTGCAGATGCACCACCGCCCTGGCGGCGCCGTTCTCGCGGGCCTTCTCCAGGGCTCGGGCCTCCATCGCGTCCAGGATCAGCTCACCGGCGCGCTGGTGGTCGGGGAGTACATAGTGGTCGACGTCGACGCGCTCGCCCCCCGAGTCGTCCCACAACAGGCCGTACGCCACCAGCTGTTCGCCGTCGAAGGCCAGCCACGAGTCGCGTTCCAGGGCGATGTCGGGCCGCTTCAGATCGGCCTCGACGGTGTGCAGGTCGGTCTCGGGCCGGCCGATCTCGATCCGGTCGACTTCGTTGAGGAGCTCGGTGACGGCGGCCGCGTCGGCGAGGCCGGCCGGACGAAGGGCGTAAGGCATGACCACAGGGTCCGGGGGAGTGCGCGGCGGCCGCAACGGATTTTCGACGGCAGCCCCGCCCTCCCCCGACCTGCCTGCCGTCAGCAGTCGGGCACGCCCTCGATCTTCTCGCCGCCCCGGATGTAGAGGTTGTTCACCCACGCGATGTCGCTGCCGGCGAACTCCTGCACGGCCGTCCACCAGCTGTTGCCGCCGACGGCGGGGTCATACACGTACTGCCCCTGGGTCTGGCACACGGCGTCCAGCCAGTACTGCGAACGGACCGCGAGCCGCGGCGAGTCCTTGGACGGCTGACTGCGCAGATTGACGTCGGTCGCCCAGATGTAGACGTCGGTCAGGGTCGGGTCGCCGTTGTTCGCGGCCGCGACGGCGGAGCTGTCGGCCCCGGGCGCGGCCTCGGCGGCCGTGGCGGCGAGGGTGCCGACGGAGAGTGCGGCCACCGCCAGGACGGTGGCGTAGCGACGCAGCTGTGTCTTCATGTGTGTCCCCCGTACTCGTGAAAGGTGATGGTGGTCAGCAGGTCGCGGAAGCGGGCAGGTCGCCGTACTCGTTGCCCTTGAGGTAGACGGCGCTCACATAGCCCTCGACGAGCTTGACCCACACGTCGTTGGTGTAGCCGTGGTCCCTGATGGTCTCGCCGTGCACCCAGCAGTACGCGCCGCGCGGCTGGTTCGCCGTGACGCTGCCGACCTTGTCGAAGGAACGCGCCGGGCCGGAGCGGACGTTGACCGTCTCGTACGACACGACCACGTACGGTGCGGCCATGATGCGGGCGCCGCCCTGGTCCGTGTCGGAGGCGGCGACGGCGGTCGCCGCGGTGAGCGGACCGAGCAGCGCGAGCGCGCCGGCGCCGACGAGCGCGGCCCGGGCGAAAGTGCGAGTGGGCATGAGAGGTTCCCCCTGTGGTGAACGGGTCACTTGTGCGGCACGGGGCCGACACTCGCAACCCTAGGGAGACGCCAGGTCAAAGGGACCCTGACTCTTGTCAGGTACCGCAGGCGCGCGGCGGCCCGTACGGTCCTGGCGACAAGTGGTGCCAAACCGGATGACGGCAGGCAGCACAGCTCGATGAGGACACCACCGAACCATGAAAGAGGACCGCATGCGCCGCCGATCGCTCCAGACCCTGCTGGCCACATCGGGCGCCGCCGTGATGCTGGCGCTCACCCCGGTCACCGCCGACGCCGAGCCGTTCTCGGGCGGCAACTACGGGGCCTACGGATTCGAGGGCCAGTACCCGACCGTCGGCGGCTGCACCGGCAGCTTCAGGCAGGTCGGGCCGACCAAGACCGCCTCGGGCATGTCCCTGAAGTACTTCTACTCCGACAGGTGCGGTTCCTACGCCCGCATCGACAACTCCCGCGCCAACTGCGCCGCCCTCATCGAGCGCTCGAACTCCGGGGCGGGGCGCGCCGACGGCTGGGTCTCGGAGACCGTCGACGCGGGCATCAACTACGCCTACACGAAGATCGGCAACAACCTCAGCGGCCGCGTCTCACGCGCCCTGCTGACCTGCGACGGCCACGTCCTGACGAACACGAACTGGTACTGACCGCCAAGCCGTGCCGCGGTCGGGCACCGGCGCCCCGACCGGCCCGCGCCGGGACGCCCTCCACGGTCAGGACGAGTCCCCGTAGCGGGCGGCGATCGCGGCGGCGCGGTTGCGCAGGGAGGTGCGCAGCGACTGCGGGGCCAGGGCTTCCGCGTCCATGCCGAGCTGCCAGAGCGCCCATTCGGCGTGTCGTGAATCCTGGAAGGTCACCTCCAGCCGCAGCCAGCCGTCCGCGTCGGGTTCCTCCGCGCGGACGGCCAGCGCGGTGTCCAGCAGGTCCTCCCGCCGCGCCGGGTTCACCCGTACCAGCACGGCGATGTGCTCGCCGCCGGAGAGGAACTGCGCGGAGCGCTCCTGCCAGATCCGGTCCAGGTCGACCCGGTCCGGCCGCTGTGCAGGTTCGGGGAGTTCCTCGGCTGCCAACACCCGCGACAGGCGGTAGGTGCGGTCCGAGCCGGATCTCGTGGCCAGCAAGTAGCCCCGGTCGCGCACGGTGACGAGTCCGATCGGGTCCACCGTGCGCCACTGCGCTGTCTGGCCCGTGGCCGCGTAGTGGATGCGCAGCTTGTGTCCGGCGAGCACCGCACGCCGGACCTCGATCATGGTGGTGTCGGGTACCTCATCGGCGACCAGCCGGCGTGAGAGCAGGTCGGTCTGCGGGTCGACGAGAAAACGCTGGGCCGCGTCGCTCGCGGTGGCCCGGTGGCCTTCGGGCAGCGCGTCGACGACCTTCCGCATGGCCGAGGCGAGCGCCGAGCCGAGACCGAACACCTGCTCGCCGCGCCCGGATCCGGCGGTCAGCAAGGCGAGGGCCTCGTCGTGGTTCAGTCCGGTGAGCTCGGTCCGGAAACCGGGCAGCAACGCGAAACCGCCGTGCCGGCCACGCTCGGCGTAGACCGGGACGCCGGCCGCCGCCAGCGCCTCGATGTCGCGCAGCACGGTGCGGGTGGACACCTCCAGCTCGCGGGCCAGCGTGTCCGCGGTCAGCCGACCGCGCTGGCGCAGCAGGAGCACCAGCGAGACCAACCGGTCGGCGCGCATGCAAGAACTCTAACGAAATACATGACTAAGGATGTCGTGATTCTTTGGAAGGCTCACTGACACGACGTCGACGTCGGCGGCTGGCGAGCCGGCGGACGTACGTACTCCCAATGAATCGAATGGAGTAGGCGTGGCAGTGGAACGAACGGCGGTCAACCCGGTGCCGTGGTCGGTGGAGATGGGGTTCAACCAGGGTGAGGTCGTCTCCGGACACACCCGGACCCTGTACATCTCGGGGCAGACCGCGATGAACGCGGACGGCAAGCCCCAGCACGAGGAGGACATGGCGGGGCAGTTGACGCTGAGCATCGACAACCTGGAGGCCGTGCTCAGTGAGGGCGGCATGTCGCTCGCGAACCTCGTCCGGCTCAACGTCTACACGACCGACGTCGACCTTCTCTTCCAGCACTACGGCGTGCTGGCGGCGCGGTTGGGTGCCGCCGGAGTGTCGCCGACCACCACGATGCTCGGGGTGACGCGACTGGCGATCCCCGGCCAGATGGTGGAACTCGAGGGAACCGCCGTCGCGTAATGCGACTTGGCCGCCCCTGCCGCTCGTGCCGGTTCGACCGGCACGAGCAGCAGGGGGCGTGTGATTTCCGCCCGGGATGATCTGTGCGTGAACTGCTCACGCCCGGTGCTCGTCCTATGAGTCATGTTCACCGCAAGCAACACCGGCCCCTTGGGCACCTCGCTGCGCCAGCTCTTCGAGTTCGCGTGGATACAGACCCGGTCCTGCGCCTTCGCCATCGCCCTGATGTCCGGCGTGGCAGCGTCCACCCTGCTCCCCGGCCTGCCCGTGGCCCGCTACGACCTGCTGGTCGTCTACGGGGTGCTGCTGACGCTGCTGTTCTGGCTGCGCGGCTGGGAGCACGGGCGGGACGTCGCTGTGATCGCCGTCTGCCATGTGATCGGCCTGGCGTTCGAGCTGGTGAAGGTGTCCCTGGGCTCGTGGAGCTATCCCGAGCCGGCCGTGCTGAAGTTCGCGGGCGTCCCGCTGTACGGAGGATTCCTGTACGCCGCTGTTGGCAGCTACGTCTGCCGTGCCTGGCAGCTGTTCGACCTGGAGCTGGTCCGCTACCGCCCCCGCTCGACGGCCCTGGTCGCCGCGGCCATCTACGTGAACTTCTTCAGCCACCACTGGCTGCCCGACGTCCGCTGGCTCCTGGCCGTAACTCTGCTGGCCGTCACCGCCGGCACCTCCGTGCGCTACACCGTGCGCGGCGTACGACGCCGGATGCCGCTCGCGCTGTCGTTCGTCCTGATCGGCTTCTTCCTGTGGGTCGCGGAGAACCTCGCCACCTACGTCGGCGCCTGGCGCTACCCCTACCAGCTCGACGGCTGGCAGCCCGTGGGAGTGGAGAAGATCGGCGCCTGGTCCCTGCTGATCAGCGTCACCTTCGTACTGGCCGCCGTCGCCCGATCGCGCCGGGCGCCCGGGAAGGAGTGACGGCGGGGGCAGGGRCCGGCCGGACCCTGCCCCCGCCGCCGATCGCTCTTCGCTACTCGCTCTTCGGCCCCGCCTGCTGCACGACCTCGAAGGACCACAGCGTGGACCCGCTCGCCGCCGGCTTGGGCCGCTCGCCCTCCTTGGCGCCGCCTTGGTGGGCCGCCTTCATGGGCCCCTCCATCCAGGCCTGGAAGGACTCCTCGTCCCGCCAGCGCGTGTACACGAGGTAGGTGTCGGTGCCCTCGACCGGCCGCAGGAGTTCGAACCACTCGAACCCGTCGGAGTTCTCCACGGCGTGGGCACGGGAGGCGAAGCGCTTCTCCAGCGTCTCGKGCTGCTCGTCCGGGACGGTCAGTACGTTGATCTTGACTACGCTCATGGTGCTCATCCTGCCGCACGGCCGTCGGCCGACGTGCGGCGGCTCGTGCGTCACGGCACCGGACACCCGGCAGGGAGGAACGGTCGGGCCGGGGATCGCCGCGAACCGCCCCTCCCCACTCCGGATCAGGCCGTGTGCAGGGTCAAGCCGTAGCGGCCGAGGATCTCGTTGACGGGCTGGAACCAGGTCTCCCCGCCGCCGGAGCAGTTGCCCCAGCCTCCCGAGGTGACCCCTTGCGCCTGGTCGCCGCTGATGAAGGAGCCGCCGGAGTCACCGGGTTCGGCGCAGACGCTGGTCTTCGTCATCTGGTGCACCGCGCCCTGGCTGTAGTTGACGGTCTCGTTCTTGGCCAGGACGGCGCCGCAGTGCCAGTGCGTCGTGGAGCCGGACCGGCAGATGGAGGTGCCGACGGGTGCCTCCGCCGAGCCCCGCACGAGCTGGTCCGGGATCGTGCCCCAGCCCAGCACGACCGGTACGGTCCACCAGCCGCTGCCGACGTTCACCCAGGCGTAGTCGTTGTCAGGGAACGAGGAGCCCTGGAAGTTCCCTATGTAGCTGCCGTCCCAGCCCCGGACGCCGGCGCCCGCCTGCCCGCAGTGCCCCGCGGTGATGAAGCCGCCGCGCACCGAGAAGCCTATGGAGCAGCGGACGTTGCCGGTGTAGTAGGGGTCGCCGCCGACCGTGCCCGCGGCGAAGGTGCGCGGGGCGGCGGGGACCGTCTCGACGGTGACGGGGCCGGTCGCGCGAGCACGGGAGACGAAGCCGCGGACATCGTTGTCAGCACGCTTGCCGTCAACGACGTTCACGACGACGGTGTTCGCCACAGGGTCGACATGCCAGCCGCTGACACCCGAAGGCGCGGAGAGACGGTCGATGCGTGCCTTGGTCGCGTCGAGTTCCCGCGCGCTGTGCGTGACGGTGCGCACGGTCGCTCCGGTGGCCCGGACCTCCCGTGCGGTCGTGGCGGGGGCGTCCGAAGTCACGGCCACCGTGAGCCGTTCGCTCTTCGGGTCGAACCACGAGCCGCCGTAGGCGGATCCGGCCGCCTTGCGCGCCCTCGGTGTGAGGTCCATGGCGGTGCGTTCCGCCGCGAGGCGCGTCTCGGCCTGCTCCTTCGACAGGCCGAAGTCGCGCTGCATGGCCTGGAGCAGTCCGGCGGAGGCCGGCGCGGCATCGGCCGTCGTGGGGGAGTCGTCCGCCGCGGCCTGCCCGGTGCCGCCCGCGGTCAAGCCGCCGAACAGCAGGAGTGCGGCCAGGCCGGCGTACTTGAGTCTGCTGCGTCTCAAGGGAGTTGCCCTTCGTCGTTCCAACAAGGTGGGGTGGAACAACCGCAAGCTGAGAGCGCTCTCAATCGGGGTCGGCCAGAGCATAGCCAGGGTGGTGTGTCAGGTCCATACCAAAAGTCCGTCGGATATTCCGGCCGAACGGCCCGCCGAGACGCAGCGCACCCCGGACGCCGTCGGGCGTCCGGGGTGCGCGAAGGAACTGTGCGGCTCGGGCCTCAGCCGAGTTGGCCCGTCCGGGCATCCCGCCACAGGTCGACGCCGCCGTCGGTGGCGTACTTGTCGATCTCGGCGAGTTCCTCGTCGCTGAAGTCGGCGTTCTCCAGAGCGGCCACGTTCTGTTCGAGCTGCTCGGTGCGGGAGGCGCCCATCACCAGCGAGGTCACGCGCCGGTCGCGCAGGGCCCAGGCCAGCGCCATCTGGGCGAGGCTCTGCCCGCGCCGGGCCGCGATGTCGTTGAGCGCGCGCAGCCTGCGCAGCATGTCGTCCGTCAGCCAGGTCTCGTCGAACGACTTGCCCTGCGTGGCCCGGGAACCGGCGGGCACGCCGTCGAGGTAGCGCCCGGTCAGCAGCCCCTGGGCGAGCGCGGTGAACCCGATGACCCCGAAGCCCTCCTGCTCGGCGGCGTCCAGCAGACCGTCGGTCTCGATCCAGCGGTTGAGCATGCTGTACGACGGCTGGTGGATGAGCAGCGGCGTCCCCAGCTCGCGCAGGATGGCGGCCGCCTGCCGGGAGCGCTCGGCGTCGTAGGAGGAGATGCCGACGTACAGGGCCTTGCCCTGGCGGACGGCCGTGTCGAGCGCGCCCATCGTCTCCTCCAGCGGGGTGCTCGCGTCGAGCCGGTGGGAGTAGAAGATGTCGACGTAGTCCAGCCCCGTCCTGCGCAGCGACTGGTCCAGGGAGGCGAGCACGTACTTGCGGGAGCCGCCGCCCTGGCCGTAGGGGCCGGGCCACATGTCCCAGCCGGCCTTGGTGGAGACCACCAGTTCGTCCCGGTAGGGCGCGAGGTCCTGCTTCATGAGGCGGCCGAAGTTGATCTCGGCGGCGCCGTAGGGCGGGCCGTAGTTGTTGGCGAGGTCGTGGTGGGTGATGCCGAGGTCGAAGGCGCGCAGGGCGATCTCGCGCTGGGTCTCGAAGGGCTTGTCGTCACCGAAGTTGTGCCAGTACCCCAGGGACAGCACGGGCAGGTCGAGTCCTGAGCGACCGGTGCGCCGGTACCGCATGGTGCCGTTGTAGCGCTCGGGATCAGCGACGTGGTTCATCGAGTGTTCTCCGCAAGGTGCAGTCGGGGTGGTTCGGTCCGGGTGAGGACCTGCTCACTGTGCTCCAGCCTGATTCTGACGTCCAACGCATCCTTTTCATCGGATTCAGCGACACCGTTTCTGAATGCCGGTGCCGCTCCTCCTCAGGACCGGCCCACCGTCGCGGTGGGCACGTTGTGGCCCTCCACCCGCACGGCCGGCCTGCCGGACGCGAGGGAAGCGGCAGGCCAGGACAGCGTGAGGGTCCGAGACTCGCCGGGCAGCAGCCACAGGTAGTTGTCGCTGTACAGCGTGGGCAGCACCCGGTGACCCTTCTCGCCGTCCAGGAGCGAGACGCGCACCATGGCCGCCACGGTCGTGCCACGGTTGCGCAGGCGCGCCGTGAGTCCATGGCGGGCACCCGCGCGGTCCGTGTCGGTGATCTCCACCGACACCCTGGTCCGCGCGACCTCGTTCAGGGCACGCATGTGGCCGGCCTCCCGGTACCGCCAGTACGTGTTCTCGGCCAGCAGCTCGCCGTCCGCGTCCACCAGCCGCAGCCGCAGCAGATGGAAGTCAGGCAGATCGTCCGTCCTGCCCGCGGTGAAGGCCGGCGTGGTCGACGACGTGGCGATGTCCACCCTCGCGCGCTGCTCGGATCCGAGCCGGCGCCCGGAGAGGTCGTAGCGGTGCGCGGTGAGCGTGGCGCCAACGACGCGCCGGGGCGTGTGGTTGACCGCGATGACCTGCCCGCTCACGGGATCGGCCTGCACATGGACGGGCTCGCTCGCCTTGCGGGAGCCGTAGTAGGCGCCGTTGACGTCGAAGTCGTAGTCGTACGTCTGCCACACGGTGCTGTACCAGGCGGGGTGGGACATCCACAGCAGCAGCCCGCTCGCGTCGTCCCACAGACGGGCGTTCCACGCCTCGAACATGGCGCGGAAGTTCTCGTAGTTGACGAACTGCGCCTTGCGGCAGAAGTCGTCGAGGTCCTTCGCCTCGCCGAGCCTCGCCTCGATCGCCGCCCGGTAGTTCTGCGGTGCCTGGTTCCCGCGCGTGCTCCAGTCGTGGTAGTACCAGGCGCCCTTGACGGGCCACTCGGGCTCGTCGCCGACGAGCCTGCGCATGGTCTGTGCCGTCGGCAGCACCGGCATGCCGATCTCGGTGTGGAAGCCGAAGCTGCCGCTGCCGTAGGTGCTCGCGGAGGAGTAGCGCTGCGGTTCGACCCAGCCGTACGGGCCGCCGCCGGAGACGATGCCGCCCGCGGAGTTGTTCTGGTACAGCAGATCGGGCGCCTGAGCCCGGACCGCCGCGCGCATGCCGTCGTCGACCGGGCCCGGCGGGTTACCCTCGTTGGCGCCGCACCACACGACGATGCTGGGGTGGCTGCGGTAGCGGCGCACGGTGTCCTCGGCCAGGCTCAGGAACGCCTCGTGGTGCGGCGGGTCCATGGCCCACGCGTTGGGGAAGTCGTTCCAGACCAGCAGCCCGTGCTCGTCGCAACTGGCGTAGAACTCCTCGCGGTTGCTGCTCCCCAGCCAGTTCCGGATCATGGTGAAGTTCATGTCGCGGTGCATGCGTACGGCCGCGTCGATCCGCTCGGCGGGCATGCGCCGCAGCAGTTCGTCCCAGCCCCAGTTGCCGCCCCGGCAGAACACGCGGACACCGTTGACGCTGATCTTCAGCGGCACGGTGGAGTTGTCGACGGACTTCACGTCCGTCCAGTCCTCGCCGTCGTCGGAGACCTGAATGGTGTACGTCTTCGCGTACGCCTGTTCCCAGACGATGACGACCCGGTCGAAGGTCACGCGGTCGCCGAGGTCGACGTGGAGCCACTGCTCGTCCTCGTAGGCCGAGGACCAGCGGGTGCCCGGGTCACCGTCCACGGCGTTGGCGGCCTTGCTCCCCGAGCCCTCCTCCGAGGACGCGGTGGCCGCCTTGCGCAGGGCCAGATCGGTGCCGGGGGAGGAGCTGTCGACGACCGACATGCTCCACATCGACGCGCCCCAGCTCGTCGCACGGCTGTGGCAGAGCACCCGGATGTGGCGCGCCGTCCGCGCCTCGAACTCCACGTTCTGAAGAGCCGCCGCACCCGAGGTACGGAAGGGCAGCGGAGCCGCCGAGTTGTCGACCGAGGCGGCCTGACGCCACTCGGTGCCGTCGTCGGAGACCTGGATGGCGTACGTCTTCGCGTACGCCTGCTCCCAGGTGACCACCACACGGTCGAAGGACACCTCGGCGCCGAGGTCGACCTGGATCCACTGCTCGTCCTCGAACGCCGWGGACCAGCGGGTCTTCGGATCGCCGTCCGTGGCGTTGCCGGGCCGGTGGGCGGGGTCGTCGACGGACGACGACGTGGCGTCCCTGCCCAGCGCCAGGTCGCTGCCGGGCGAGGAGCTGTCGACCACCGACAGACCCCACATGGACGAGCCCCATTCCGTGGCCCGGGTGCGGCACAGGATGCGTATGTGCCGGGCCTTCTGCCGGGCGAAGTCGACGGTCTGCGCGTAGGCGTCGCTGCCCGACTGGAAGGTGAGCGGGACGTCGTACTCGTAGCCGAACTGCCGGATGCCGAACCGGGTCGTGCGCCGGTCGCTCTCCTCGCCCGCGACCGACGCGGTGAGCGTCAGCGGGTGCAGCGCGGGGTCTCCGTAGCCGTTCGGCCACCACAACTTCGGGTTGCGCAGCCGCAGTTGCGGATGATCGGCCGGGGTGAAGGTGACGTCGGCCGTCTCGCCACCGGGCACTGTGACCGTCCGGGTCAGCCGTACGTCGTCGAAGGCGGCGGAGGCGGTGATGCTCCGGCTGTCGGAGTCGGCGTTGCGCACCGGGACCACGAGGGTCAGCTCGGCCGTGCCGGTGTCGGGCAGGTCGGGCAGCCGGGTGTCCACGCGGGGATCGCCGAGGACGGCGGCGCCCGTGGAGCGGAGCCGGACGTGGTTCCAGATGCCGGCCGCCCGGTCGCGCACCGCCGGCATCCAGTCCCAGCCCGAAGCGGCCAGATACGTCGGCGAGTTGCGGTTCATCATGTTCGCCCCGGCATCCACGAAGGCCAGGCCGGCCGGGCCCTTGTCGCCCGGGCTGCCCGGGTACGGCATCGGCGTGATCCGCACGGCCAGGGCCTGATCGCCCGTGCCGGTGAGGAGCTTCGTCACGTCGAAGGCGGCACGGGCGAAGGGGAAGGTGAGCGTGCCGACCCGGCTGCCGTTGAGCCAGACCTCCGCCTCATGGTTGACGCCGTCGAACTCCAGCCAGACGCGGCGCCCGGCCCCGGTGCGCAGGCCCTTGGGCACACTGAACCGGCGTCTGTACCACCAGGAGTGGCGGGAGAGGGCCTCCGGCACATGCAGGTTGTTGAAGCCGGCGACCGGGTCGGGCAGGTGCCCCTGGTCCACCAGGGAGGTGAGCACGGTGCCGGGCACGGTGGCCGGGAGCCAACGGCTGGTGTCCAGCGACGGCTTGGACAGCTCGGCTCCCTCCCCGCCGGCCCAGTCGTCCATCGTCAGGTCCCAGCCGGACTCCAGCGGCACGGTGCCGTCCGCGGCGACCTTCAGCGCCGGGGGAGTGCGGTGCCGCACGCCCCAGTCCGTCCAGCCGGTGACAGCCGGGCGGCCGGCGGCGCAAGTGCCGTACACCTGAAGGCCGCCGAGGCCCAGCGGGTTGGCGTTGGAACGCTCGTGGACGCTCATGCGCACCCAGCGCGCGGCGACGGGCCGCGGCAGCGCGATCTCGACCACCCCGCCCCGGCCGGAGTCCGTGCGGTACACGGACGTCCATGACTTCTGGTCGCGGGAGGTCTCGATCACGAAGCCGACCGCGCAACTGGACAGGATCTCCTGCCCCGTGGTGTTGTCCCGCGGATTGCCGCCGGGAGCGTCGACGTAGGGCGGGTCGTCCACGGTCGCCTCGAAGGTGAGCCGCAGCGACTCCACCTCGCACAGCGCCTGCAGGTCGACGCTGATCCACTGCGGATCGCCGGCGGCGGCACGCCAGCCCGTCCCGCGTACGCCCACGGTGTCGAGGCCGTCCACGGCGAACTCGGCCGGTGTCGGGGCGTAGTCGGTGGAGGAGACCGTGACCGGCCGGTAGGCGGCGAGTTCGCCACGGGTGGGAGCCTGGCGCGGATGGCCGATTCCGGCCGCGGCGGCGCCGGGTGGCAGGCTCATGCCGATCCCGAAGCCCGCGAGGAGAGTGGACCCGGCGGCGAGTACGGTGCGGCGGGACGGCACAGAAGGCTGATCCGGCATGGGACAACGGCTCCGATCAGGGATGTCCGGTGAACGAGGAGACCTGGGACCAACAGCTGACAACGTTGCCTTGCATGACCTCTGACAACGTTGCCAAACCCTGCATCGCCGACGTGAGCCCGTCAAGACCTCCGACATCCCCAGCCTCTTGTTTCTGTAAATTAGTAATTAATATTGACAGGGTTCCGGCCGCGCGCCACAGTCTTCGCCGTGACGCCGAAGGCCCCGGCCCCCGCGCGGCCCGCGTCACACCTCCTCCTGCTTCCCAACCTCCGGGAGAGGCACGTGACTTCACTCGCCCTCGCGACCGCGATCTCCGTGGTCCTCACCGCTTCCGCGGCCCCTGCCGCCACCGCGGGCACCACCGCGGACCAAGGAGCGCCCGCCTACTACGACAGCGGTCTCGCGCCGACGCCGTACATGGGCTGGAACACCTACTACGGGCTCGGCGCGCCCACCGAGAAGGAGGTCCGCGCGGTCGCCGACAAGCTCGTCAGCAGCGGCCTGCGCGACAGCGGCTACGACATCGTGTGGCTGGACGGCGGCTGGCAGGCCGACAACCCCCGTGACGCGCAGGGGCGGCTCGCGGCCCACCCGGACCGCTTCCCCTCCGGCATCCCGGACCTGGTCTCCTACCTGCACCGACGCGGACTGAAGGCCGGCATCTACACCGACGCCGGCGCCTACGACGGCGGTAAGACCTGCGGGCTCGGCAGCCGCGGCCACTACACCGAGGACGCCCGGCAGTTCGCCGACTGGAAGATCGACGCCATCAAGGTCGACTTCCTGTGCGGCATCGGCGCCAAGCTCGATCCGGGGCCCGCGTTCAAGGAGTTCAGCGACGCCGTGGCCAAGTCCGGGCGCAGGATGCTGCTCAACCTCTGCAACCCACTCACCGACGACTGGGGCCTGCCGCACACGCCCGAACAGGACGCGCACAACACGTACGCCTACGCCCCCACGATCGCCGACTCCTGGCGCACCGGGACCGATATCGCCTGGGGCACGCCGAGCCCGGGCCAGTGGCCCAACGTGCTGCGCAACATGGACGCCAACGCCTGGCACCCCGAGGCGCAGGGGCCCGGCCACTACAACGACCCGGACTACCTCATCCCCACGCGCCGCATGGCCGACGGCTCTTTGGAGCTGACCGAGGAGGAGTCCACCACGCAGTTCGTGATGTGGGCCCAGATGGCCTCGCCGCTGGTCCTCGGCTCCGATCCCCGTACCTTGTCCGCGTCCATGATCAAGGTGCTGCGCAACCCGGAGATCATCGCCGTGAACCAGGACCCGCTCGCCGTCCAGGGCGTCCGGGTGGCCACCGACTCCGTCGGTGACGTCTACAGCAAGGTCCTCGAAGGACACGGGCGGCGCGCGGTCGTGCTGCTCAACCGCTCCGACAAGCCGGCCCAGCGCACGGTGAACTTCGCCGACGCCGCGCTGGGCGGGGCCGTCAAGGTGCGCGACCTGCGGGCCCGCGCAGACCGCGGCACGCACACCGGGTCGTACACGGTGGAGGTCCCCGCGCACGGCACCGCCTTCCTGAAGCTCACCGGCGAGGACGCCCTGCCCGGCGCGAGCCTGGGCGAGAAGGCCACCGCGAGCCCGGCCGTGGTGCGCGACGGCGACTCGCTCAGCACGTTCTTCCGCGGGCCGCGCGGGAACCTCGTCCAGCACACGGCGGCCCCGGAGGGTGACGGCACGCCGCGTACGAGGGACCTCGGAGGACCGGCGGGCGGCAGGATCCTCGGCCAGCCGGCCGCCTATGCCTCCTCGGGCGGCCGGATCGATGTCTTCGTGCGCGGCACCGACTCCCGTGTGTACCGCCGGGTGTTCGCCGGTGGCGGCTGGGGTGCCTGGCAGAACCTGGGCGGGCCGGTCACCGATGCGCCGTCGGTGGCGTTCACCGACCCGGCGCACTGGACCCTCGTCGCGCGCGGCGCGGACGGTCGGGTCGTGCAGCGCGGCCCGGAGTCCGACTGGTCGTCGCTGGGTGCCCCGGGGGACCGGCCGGTCTACGGCAGGCCGTCCGCCGTCGTCGATGCGCAGGGGCGTGTTCATGTCGCCGTGCGCACCTCGGCCGACGACGTGTGGACGCGGTCACGGGACGCCTCGGGGGAGTGGTCGGGGTGGACCTCGCTCGGCGGGACCGTGAGCGGCAGCCCGACCCTCGTGACCGGGGGGGACGCGGTGGTCCTGTACGCGCGAGCCGGTGACTACACGCTCTGGCAGCAGCGCTACGAAGGCGGCGCCTGGCAGGGCTGGACGAAGCGGCAGGAGTTCCCCAGTGCCGCCTTCGACGGTGCGCTCGGGGCGGTCGCGGGGCCGGGCGGCGTGGTCGACGCCGTGTTCCGCGGGGTCGACGGGGTCGTCCACCGGACCCAGTTCAAATAAATTAGTAATTAATCTTGACGTGGTGGAAGCGCCACGCGAACCTGGATCCGCCGCGCGGATCCACAGGGAGCCCTCCATGACGAACCCTCACCCAAGCCGTCGGCGCTTCCTCGCCGGAGCCGGCGCCGCCGGGACGGCCGCGCTGCTCAGCGGCTGCGTCACCTCGACCTCGTCCGCGAAGTCCTCCTCCGAAGGCGCGGTCACCCTTCAGTCCAACCTGTCCGCGCCGCAGGCCAAGGCGGCGATGGAGGACCTGGTCGCCGCCTACGGCAAGAAGGACGCCGGCGACGTCAGCCTCAACACGGTCGCCGCCGAGACGTTCCGCACCCAGCTGCCGACGTACCTGACCTCCGCCAACCCGCCGGACGTCTACACCTGGTACCCCGGATCGGTGGCGGACGCCTACGCCAAGAAGGACCTGCTGCTCGGCCTCGACGACCTCTGGGGCTCCGCCGACCTCAAGCGCTACTCCAAGGCGCTGAACTCGCTGTGCACGTCGAGCTCCGGCAAGAAGGTCTTCGTCCCGGCCACCTACTACTGGTGGGGCATGTTCTACCGGAAGTCCAACTTCGCCAAGTGGGGCGTGAGCGAGCCGAAGAGCTGGGACGACTTCCTCGACCTGTGCGACAAGCTCAAGAGCAAGGGCGTCGCCCCGATCGGCCTGGGCGCCGGCGGCAACACCGCCTGGGTGGCGTCGGCCTGGTTCGACTACCTCGACATCCGCATCAACGGCGCCGGGTACCACCGTGAACTGCTGGCCGGCAAGCACCGCTTCGACGACCCCGAGGTGCGCAAGGTCTTCGACCGCTGGCAGGAAGTGCTGCCGTACTTCGACCCGAACGGCACCGCGGGCGCCTTCCAGGACGCCACGACCGCCCTGCTCAACGGCCGCAGCGGCATGATGCTGATCGGGACGTTCTTCGCCGACGCGGCCCCCAAGGACGCCCTCGACGACATCGACTTCTTCCGCTTCCCGGTCATCGACCCCAAGGTCCCGCTCGCCGAAGAGGCCCCCACCGACGGCTACTTCGCCAGCGCCCGCACCGGACGCCGCGACGGCGTGCTCGATCTGCTCGGCTACCTCGCCACCGCCGAGGCCCAGGAGATCTACATCAAGGGCTCCTCCGGCACCGTCCTGCCCTGCCACCCCGACGCCAAGGACGCCGGCACCCCGCTGGTGAAGAAGGGCCGCGCGCACATCGAGGAGGCGGCCGAGATCACCCAGTTCTTCAACCGCGACTCCAGCGACGCCCTCCAGCCCACCGCCGACACCGCCCTGACCAAGTTCCTCGCCAGACCCAAGGAGATCGGCAGCATCCTCACCGACTGGCAGCGCGAGGCCGAGAAGATCTGGAAGGCCTGACATGGCCGTCCTGACCGCCCCCCACCGCAAGGCCCCGGTCCCGACGCCGTCCCGTGGCGGCCGGGGCCGGGGACCCCGGCGCACCCCGCCGCTGGTGCTCGCCTTCGTCCTCGTCCCGCTGCTCGTCGAGGCCGTGTGGGTGTTCTGGCCCGCGCTCCAGGGCTTCTACCTCGCCCTGACCAGCTGGGACGGGGTCTCGGCGCCCAAGTTCGTCGGCCTGGACAACTTCCGCGAGATGGCGAGCGACGACACCTTCCGCGGCGCCGTCGGCCACACCGTCCTGTGGCTGGTCCTGTTCGGCGGCCTGTCCGCCCTGCTCGGCCTCGCCGCGGCACTGCTGCTCCAGCAGGAGCGCCGCGGCGTCGGCCTCTACCGCGCCGCCCTCTTCCTGCCCGTCGTCTTCTCGCTGGTCGCCACCGCCCTGGTCTGGCAGGCCATCTACCAGCCGGACGGCGTCCTCAACCAGCTCCTGGAGTCCGTCGGCCTCGGCAGCCTGCGGCACGCCTGGCTGGCCGATCAGGACACCGCCCTGTACGCGGTCATCGTGCCCGCGCTGTGGCGGCAGATCGGCTATGTGATGGTCCTGTACCTCGCCGGCCTCAAGGGCATCGACCCGGCCCTGTACGAGGCGGCGAAGGTCGACGGCGCGAGCGCCTGGCAGCGCCTGCGCCACATCACCCTGCCCCAACTGCGCAGCGTCAACGCGGTCGTTGTGTCGGTCATCATCATCGACTCGCTGCGCTCCTTCGACGTCGTGTGGTCGCTGACCCGCGGCGGCCCCTACCACTCGTCCGAACTGCTGAGCACCTACATGTACTCGACCGCCTTCCAGTCCCTGCGGCTCGGCTACGGCTCCGCCCTGGCCGTCGTCATCTTCCTGCTGGCGTTCGGCGTCATCGCCTCCTATCTCATCCGTGCGTTCCGGGAGGCCGACTGATGTCCGCCAACTCCACGGCGGTGCGCCGCAAGCGGGCCGCGACGGCCGGATTCCATCTGAGCGCCGGCGCTCTGGCCGTCCTGTGGCTGCTGCCCATCGCCCTGGTCATCGTCACCAGCCTGCGCTCCTTCGACGACATCGCCGCGAACGGGCTGGGCAGCCTGCCGCACTCCTTCACCCTGGACAACTTCCGGCTGGCCTGGGTCGACGGCGGCCAGCAGCGCGCCCTGATCAACAGCCTGATCGTCACCGTCCCCAGCGTCCTGGTGACACTGGCCCTCGCGGCCATGGCCGCCTTCGCCCTCAGCCGCTACGAACTGCCCCTGCGCCGCGTCCTGTTGCTGCTCATGCTCGGCGGCAACCTGCTCCCGCCGCAGATCCTGCTCATCCCCGTCTCCAAGCTCAGCGAGCTGATGGGCGTCTACGACACCCTGCCCGCGCTGATCGGCGTGCAGATCGGCTTCGGCGTCGGGTTCTACGTCTTCGTCCTGCACGGGTTCATGCGGGCCATCCCCGCCGAGATCCAGCAGGCGGCCGTCGTCGACGGCGCCGGACCCTGGCAGATCTTCTGGCGGATCATCCTGCCGCTGACCCGGCCCGCCCTCGCCGCGCTCAGCGCCCTGTCGTTCACCTGGATCTTCAACGACCTGCTGTGGGCGATCACCGTGCTGCGCAGCGACACCAAGATGCCGATCACCGCGGCCCTCATCGGCCTCCAGGGCCAGTACGTGTCCATGTGGAACGTGATCGCCGCCGGCTCCGTCATCGCCGCCGCCCCCACCGTGGCCGTCTTCCTGCGCTTCCAGCGCCACTTCGTGGCCGGACTGAACCTCGGAGCAGTCAAGTGACGCCGTACCAGCGCTGGACCCTGCGCACCGAACACACGAGC
This sequence comes from Streptomyces sp. UW30, assembly GCF_008042075.1. Taxonomy (GTDB): domain Bacteria; phylum Actinomycetota; class Actinomycetes; order Streptomycetales; family Streptomycetaceae; genus Streptomyces. The sequence goes on from NZ_RDBN01000027.1 coordinate 115,319, forward strand.
TACACGGTGCGCCTGTCCCCGGACGGCCCGTGGGCCGAGCTGGACGCCTGGGGACCGCACAGCGTCGAGATCGGACCGTCGGCACTCGACTGGTCGCACCGCACCCACTTCGTCACGCCCGCCGACGCCGCCCCCGCCGAGTATCTGCCGTACGGACTCAGGCCGTTCACCGGAGCGGAACTCGTGGCCGAGCGCGCGGACGGCGAGCGAGGCGTGTGGTGGGCCTTCGAAGGGGCGCAGGAGACTGCGGGAAAGCTGCGGCTCGCGTTCACCGACGAGACCCTGGGACTGCGTACCGTCCTGTGCTACGAGACCGTGCCGGGCACCGATGTGATCCTGCGCTGGACCGAGCACACCGCGTCGCGGGAACTGCGCCTGGAACGCCTCGACTCGGCGGCCGTGAACGTGCCCGTCACCAACGGGGCCCGTCTGACCTACCTCACCGGCCAGTGGTCCCAGGAGTTCCAGCGCACCCAACTCGACCTGACCAGAGGCACGTTCACCATGGGCAGCACCCAGGGCGTGCCCGGCCACGCCTACGCGCCCTGGCTCGCGGTGCAGGACGCGACGACGGACGACGCCCCCGCCTACGGTGTAGCCCTGGAGTGGCCCGGCAACTGGCACATCACCGCCGAGGCAGAGCCCGGCGGCGCGATCCGGGTGCGGGCCGGACGGGTCCCGCACGAGGGAGCCGTGGCCCTGGCCCCCGGCGCGACCCTGACCACGCCCCGCCTCGCCTGCGCGTTCAGCCCCGACGGACTCGACGGCCTGTCCCGCGTCTGGCACCGCTACGACCGCCACCTCACCGGCGAGCGCCTGCACCGCACCCGCAAGGTCCTCTACAACTCCTGGGAGGCCACCGGCTTCGACGTCGACGCCGCCGGCCAGCTCGAACTCGCCAAGACGGCCGCGGACCTCGGCGCCGAGCTGTTCGTCGTGGACGACGGCTGGTTCACCGGCCGCGAAGACGACACCGGGGGACTCGGCGACTGGTATCCGGACCCGGCGGCCTTCCCGCAGGGCTTCGACCGGTTCGTCGAGGAAGTGCGCGGCCTCGGCCTCGACTTCGGCCTGTGGGTCGAGCCCGAGGCCGTCAGCCCCGGCAGCCGACTCCACGCCGAACACCCCGACTGGGTCTACCGCATCGACGACCGGCCCGCCCGGCTGGTGCGCAACCAGCTCCTGCTCGACCTCGGCCGCACCGACGTCCAGGACTTCGTGATCGGGACCCTGGACCGGCTCCTGGGCACCTACGACATCGGCTACCTCAAGTGGGACATGAACCGGCCGCCCACCGAACGCGGCCGCCCCGGCGCCGGGCACGCCGACCTCGACGGCGAGCACGTCGCCGGATACCTGCGCGTCCTGGACCACCTGCGCACCGCCCACCCCGACGTCACCGTCGAGGGCTGCGCGGGCGGCGGCGCTCGCATCGACCATGCGACGCTGGCCCGCACCGACGTCGTCTGGCCCAGCGACAACACCGCCCCGCTGGACCGGCTCAGGGTCCAGTACGGCTTCCTGCACGCCCACGCGCCGCACGTCATGAGCTCCTGGGTCACCGACGCGCCCGGCGTCTTCGACCCGCGCCCGCGCACCCTCGCGTTCCGCTTCGTCAACGCCATGTGCGGAGTGCTGGGAATCGGCGCCGACCTGCGCGCCTGGAGCGCGGAGCAACGGGCCGAGGCCGCGCGGTGGATCGCCCGCTACAAAGACGTGCGCGAGGTCCTGCACCACGGGGACGTCCGGCTGCTGGGCTCCCCGGCGGACAGCACCTGCGGTGTGCAGTTCGACTCCGGCGACCGCACGGTCGTCGCCGCGCTGAGCACCGGACGTCTCGACGGTGCCCCTCTGGTGCCCGGACGCCCCGACCGGCTGCGGCTGCGGGCGTTGGAGCCGGCGGCGAACTATCGGGACACGGCGACCGGGACGACGTACAGCGGAGCCCATCTGCTGCACTACGGGCTGCCTTTCGCCTGGAGCCGCGATCACGACGCCGACCTGGTGGTACTGACACGCCAGTGAGCCGCATAGGTTTCCCGGACGGCCCGCCCCGCTCACCCAGCTCACGACGGACGCTCACAAAGGAGTCGACCCCACGATGGACCAGTCCCCACGCCGGCCCGGTGACCGCTTCACCGGCCGCACGGCCGTGGTCACCGGCGCGGCCTCCGGCATCGGCGCCGCCACCGCCGTCCGCCTGGCCGAGGAGGGCGCCGCGGTGGTGCTCGCCGACGTGGCGCAGGAGCGCGGCGCGGCGCTCGCCGAGCGGATCGCCAAGGACGGCGGCCGGGCCCGGTTCGTGCGGGCCGACGTGGCGGCCGAGGACGACTGGCGCCGGATCGTGGCCGCCGCCCACGACTTCGGGCCCGTGGACGTCCTCGTCAGCAACGCCTACACCGTCGACGTGGCCCCCGCCCATGAGATGACCCTGGAGTCGTGGCAGCGCCAGCTCTCCATCAACCTCACCGCGAGCTTCCTCGGCTTCCGGGCGGTCCTGCCCGACCTGCGGGAGCGGCGCGGCGCGACAGTGCTGACCTCGTCCGTCCACGCGCGCGTCGGCATCCCCGGACACCCCGCCTACGCCGCGTCCAAGGGGGCCCTGCTGTCCCTGTGCGGCCAGCTCGCCGCCGAGTACGGGCCCGAGGTCCGCGTCAACGCCGTCCTGCCCGGGCCGATCCTGACCGCCGCCTGGGACCGGGTGCCGCCCGAGGAGCGGGAGCGCAGCGTCGCCGAGACGGCGGCCCGTCGCTTCGGCACCCCCGAGGAGGTGGCCGCGGCCATCGCCTTCCTCAGCGCCGACGAAGCCTCCTACATCACCGGCACGAGCCTCGTCGTGGACGGGGGCTGGAGCGTCGTGAAGGCCTCGGCATGACCAGCACCCCCGTCCGCACCCTTCAGCAGAAAGGCTGTACGACATGACGCCCTACGCCCGCCGCGGCGTGCACGGCCAGACCGTGGAGGCCCTCGCCCGCCGCATCCTGGGCGGTCGGATCCCCGAGGGAGCCACGCTCGACCTGGTGGCGCTGCAGAGCGAGTTGGACGTCAGTCTCACCGCCCTGCGCGAGTCCCTGAAGGTGCTCGCCGCCAAGGGCATGGTCGACGCCCGACAAAAACGCGGCACGTTCGTCCGGGCCCGCGCCGACTGGAACCTCCTCGACGCCGACGTACTGCGCTGGCAGTTCGAGGGCGCCGACGAGGCCACCGACGCCGACCGGACACTGCTGCGCAACCTCGCCGAGGTGCGCGCCATCGTCGAACCGGCCGCCGTGCGCCTGGCCGCCGAACGCCGCACCGACGCCGACCTCGCGGCCCTTGAAGCGGCGCTGGAGGCGATGGGGGCGCAGGGCACCGACCCCGCGCAGGCCGTGGACGCCGACCTCGCCTTCCACCGGGCCCTGCTGACCGCCACGCACAACGAACTGCTGCAGCGCATGGAGATGGTCATCGAGCCGGGTCTCGCCCACCGCGACCGCATCGTGCACAGCCACCCCCACAGCGAGGACCCCGTACCGGCCCACCAGGCCGTCCTGGACGCCGTACGCGACCAGGACGCCCAGGCCGCCGAGACGGCGATGCGGGCCCTGCTCGCCCAGGCCGGACGCGACCTGGACCGGATCGACGGCCCCGCCGACGGGGGCCCCGACGACACGAAAGGCACCGGCGGCAAGTGAAGATCACGCGCATAGAAACCTTCCTGGTCCCGCCGCGGTGGCTGTTCTGCCGCATCGAGACCGACGACGGCGTGGTCGGCTGGGGCGAACCCGTCGTCGAGGGCAGGGCCGAAGTCGTCCGCGCAGCCGTGGACGTCCTCGCCGAATACCTCGTCGGCCAGGATCCGCTGCGTATCCAGGACCACTGGCAGGTGCTGACCAAGGGCGGCTTCTACCGCGGCGGCCCCGTCCTGTCCAGCGCCGTCGCCGGCCTCGACCAGGCCCTGTGGGACATCGCGGGCAAGACCTACGGCGCCCCCGTGCACGCCCTGCTGGGCGGACCCGTGCGCGAACGCGTCCGCGTCTACGCCTGGGTCGGCGGCGACGAACCCGCCGAGCTCACCGACCAGATATCCGCCCAGGTCGAAGCGGGTTTCACCGCGGTCAAGATGAACGCGGCAGGCGCGACCTCGCCGATCACCACCCCGGCCGAGACCGCCGCGGTCGTCGCCCGCGTCGCCGCCGCCCGCGACGTCCTCGGCCCCGACCGCGATGTCGCCGTCGACTTCCACGGCCGCTTCACCGCCGCGAGCGCCCGCCGCGTACTGGCCGAACTCGCCCCGCTGCACCCGCTGTTCGTCGAGGAACCCGTCGTCCCCGAACACGGCCACCTGCTGCCCGGCCTGGTCGCCTCGACCCCGATCCCCCTCGCCACCGGCGAACGCCTCTACTCGCGCGGCGAGTTCCTGCCCGCCCTCACCGCCGGCATCGCCGTCGCCCAGCCCGACCTGTCCCACGCCGGCGGCATCTCCGAGGTCCACCGCATCGCCTCCCTCGCCGACACCTACGGCGCCCAGCTCGCCCCGCACTGCCCGCTCGGCCCCATCGCGCTGGCCGCCAGCCTCCAAGTGGCGTTCGCCACCCCGAACTTCCTCATCCAGGAACAGAGCCGCGGCATCCACTACAACAAGGACGCCGACCTGCTGTCCTACCTCGCCGACCCCGCCCCCTTCCGGTTCGTGGACGGCCACGCGCCCCGCAACGACGCCCCCGGCCTGGGCATCACCATCGACGACGCGGCCGTACGCGCGGCCGACCGCGCCGGACACGCCTGGCGCAACCCGGTCTGGCGGCACTCCGACGACTCCTTCGCCGAGTGGTGACGACGGTGCTGGAGATCACCACCGACCCCGCGCACGGCGGCCGCTGGACCTCCCTGCGCTCACCCCGGCGCGAATGGCTGTGGCACCGCCCGGCGCCGGAACGGGACAAGGCCGCACCCGGCGACGCGTTCGTGGACGCGGGCGGGCTGGAGGAGTGCGTCCCCACCGTCCGCGGCCTCCCCGACCACGGAGACGCCTGGTCGCGCCCCTGGACCCGGACCGGCGACACCGAACGGGTACAGGGGGACTCCTTCACCCTCGCCCGGACCATCCGCCCCACCGTCGACGGCGTCCGGGCCGACTACACCCTCACCGCACAGCCCGGCTTCCGCTTCGTCTGGGCGGCCCACGCCCTGCTGGACCTGTCCGGGAACGCGATCGCGCGCATGCCGGACGGCGCCGCCACCCGCCTGTTCCCCGAGGCCGCCCCACTCCTCGTTGAGCCCTGGCCCACCGGAGCACCCTGGATCACCGGCCGCTGGCCCACCCCCCACGGGCTGCCGCTCCATCGACTCGGCCCCGACGACGGCACCGCGGTCGGGGCCGTCGTCGACACGCCGCTGTGCTGCGTCCACGACGACCACGACCGGCTCGCCCTGGAAGTACAGGCGGACGGACAGCCCGTGTCGATCGCCCTGTGGCGCAACCTCGCCGGCTACCCCCGGCCGCACCCCTACCGGAGCATCGGCGTGGAGCCCATGCTCGGCCGCGTCTTCGACCTCGCCGACGCGGGCCCCGACGACGCCGCGTGTGTCCCGCCGTCGGGCGAGGTCCGCTGGCACCTCACGATCACCGGGGACTGCCGCTGCCCCGCGACCTCCGCACCGAAGGAGCACCGTCCGTGGACCTGACAGCCGCGCTGGCCACCCACCGCCTGGTCGCGATCGTCCGCGGCGACGACGCCGACGCCGCGCGCGTCCCGCCGTCGGGCGAGGTCCGCTGGCGACTCACGATCACCGGGGCCTGCCGCTGTCCGGCGACCTCCGCACCGAAGGAGCACCGTCCGTGGACCTGACAGCCGCGCTGGCCACCCACCGCCTGGTCGCGATCGTGCGCGGCGACGACGCCGACGCCGCGCTGCGCACCGTGCTGGCCCTGGCCGAGGAGGGCGTCGAACTGATCGAGGTCTCGCTGTCCGGCAAGGACGCCCTCACCGTCATCGAACGCGCCCGCCGCACCCTCGGACCGGAGCGCCCCCTCGGCGCCGGCACCGTCCTGACCGCCGACGACGCCCGCGCCGCCCACCGCGCCGGAGCCGACTTCGCGGTCACCCCGGGACTGGGCGACGGCGTCGCCACGGCACAGGAGTTGGGCATGCCGGTCCTCGCCGGCGTGCTGACCCCGACCGAGATCATCGCCGCCCGCGCCCTGCGCGTGGCCGCGCTGAAGATCTTCCCCGCAGCCCAGTCCGGGGGAGCGGCCTATCTCAAGGCCCTGCGCGGCCCGTTCCCCGACACGCCGTTCGTCCCCGTCGGCGGCATCGACGAGGCGGCCGCCCGCGCCTGCCTCGCGGCCGGTGCCCTCGCGGTCGGTGTCGGCTCACCCCTGGTCGGCGACGCCGCCGACGGCGGCAGCATCACCGCCCTCAGGGAGCGCGCCCGCCTGTTCCGCACGATCGTGGCGGAGGCGACGCCATGACGGCGGACCTGCGCGCCGCGCGCCCCGACCGCCTCGAACTCGGCGAGGGCATCCGCTGGACCGGCACGGACGTCGTCCTCGTCGACATCCTCGCCGGGCGGCTGCTGTCCGCTCCGCACGAACCGACGGCACCCCTGCGCACACTGGCCCAACTCCCCGTCCCCCTGGGCGCCGTGGCCCCGGTCGCCGGGCACTCCGGCACCTGGATCGCCGCCGCCGGCACCGGCATCTGCCTGTTGCACGCCGACGGCACCCTCGACTGGCTGGCCCGGCCGGAGGACGACGCCCCGACCCGCATGCGCATGAACGACGCCGTCGCCGACCCGTTCGGCCGGTTCTGGGCCGGCAGCATGGCCTACGACGCCGACGACGGCGCCGGTTCCCTGTACCGCCTCGACCGGGACGGCACGGTCGTGCGGGTCCTGGACGGCATCACCGTGCCCAACGGGCCTGCGTTCACGCCCGACGGCGGCCTCATGTACCTGGCCGACAGCGCCCGGGGCGTGGTCCGGCGCCATGCGGTGGACCCGGTGACGGGCGACCTCGGCGCACCCGAGGAGTTCGTGACGATCCGCGGCGGCAGCCCCGACGGCATGGCGGTCGACGTCGAAGGCGCCGTGTGGATCGCCGTCTGGGGCACCGGCACCGTGCGCCGCCACCTGCCGGACGGCACGCTCGACCGCACACTGCGGCTGCCCGCACGGCAACCGGCCGGCGTGTGCCTCGCCCACGACGTCCTGCACATCACGACCGCCCGCGTGGGCCTGGGCGTACCCGGCGACGAGGACGGCGCCCTGTTCACCGCACGCGTGGACGTGCCCGGCACGCCGACGCCCGCCTGCCGGCTCGACAGCGTCCGCCACCCCTCGACCCTCGGGGATCCGGCATGACCGCTCCCTGGCGCCCCGCTCCCGGCCCGGTCGTCTGCGTCGGCGAGACGATGGCGGCCCTGGCCCCCGACCCGCCGAGCCCCCTGCTGACCGCGCCCCGGCTGCGGCTGTCGGTGGCGGGAGCCGAGTCGAACGTCGCCATGTACCTGGCCGACCACGGCATCCCGGTCGCCTGGCTGTCGGCCCTCGGCGACGACCCCCTGGGCCACCGCGTCCGCGCCACGGTCGCCGCGCCCGGCGTCGATGTCTCGTACGTGCGCAGCGACCCCCACCGCCCGACCGGCCTGCTGGTCAAGGACCCCGGCCCCGCCGGGACGCGGGTGCACTACTACCGCCGCGGCTCGGCCGCCTCCGCACTCGGCCCCGACCTGCTGGACGGCCCACCCGTGCGTGCGGCAGCCCTGCTGCACCTGACCGGCATCACTCCGGCACTGTCCGCGTCCTGCCGCGACCTGGTGGCCCGGGCGCTGACCGACGAGCCCGGCACCCGCCCGTACGCGGTGAGCTTCGACGTCAACCACCGTGCCGCCCTCTGGCCGGACGGCGTGGCTCCGGCGGTGCTGCGCGACCTGGCCGACCGGGCCGACATCGCCTTCGTCGGCCTGGACGAGGCACAGGCGCTGTGGGGCGAGCACCTGACCGCGCGGGCCGTACGGGAACGGCTCCCGCATCCGCGCGTCCTCGTCGTCAAGGACGGGGCGAACGCCGCGACCGCGTTCACCGGCGAGGGCGCCGTCACCGTGCCGACGCCGCGCACGACGGTGGTCGAGGCCGTGGGCGCCGGCGACGCCTTCGCGGCCGGTTTCCTCGCGGGCCTGCTGCGGGGCGCGACCATGACCGACGCCCTGCGGCTGGGCCACATCACCGCCGCTTCCGCCCTCCAAGTGACGGGAGACCACGGCCCGTTGCCCGCCCCGGGGGAGATTCAGGCACTGCTCGCCCTGTCGACGCGGGAGTGGGCGCAGAGGGCGGTCGTGCAGCCGTCGGCCTGAGCCTCACCGGTGCTCGATGCGCGGCAGAGTATTTGCCCGCCTATGCTCCATTTGTGTGACGACTCTCTTCCAAGAGCTGGTGGCGAAAGAGCGCGCGGCCGAGCAGGCACACGGCCGCGTGGAGGAGCTGCGCGGCATGTACGGACCGCCGACGCAGCACGGCGGCTGGAGCCCGCGGCAGACCGAGACATACAACACCGCGCTGCGGGCCTGGCGGGACCTGGCCCGGGAGGTGCAGCTCGCGCTGGCCGAGTACGCCAGGTCACGGGGCGAGACGCGCAGCGACGTCGAGGAGCAGGTGCGCAAGGCGGTCTGGCCCACGGAGAGCGGCGGCACCGGGGCATAGGGGAGCCGGCCCCCGGTGTCGGCGTTCCTCTTGACGCAGTCAGTCTCGTTACGCAACTCTGAAGGTCAAGGGCCTTCATCGGGGAAGGGGTTGGTGCGGGGTGGAGTGGACGGGCGCACGCTACGCGGACACACCCACGGTCGAGGTGCGGGCGTGGATCGACGCTCCGCCGGACCGGGTGTGGCAGATCGTCTCCGACGTGACGCTGATGCCGGGCATGAGCGACGAGCTCCAGTCGGTCCACTGGCTCGACGGCGCGTCCCGCCCCGCCGTGGGCGCTCGCTTCGTCGGCCGGAGCAGGCACGAGGCCCTCGGGGAGTGGGAGACCACCTCGCACGTCATCGAGTGCCAGTACCCGCGCGTTCTCGCCTGGGCCGTCGACGACCCGTCCCGGCCCTCCGCCGTCTGGCGCTTCCGGCTCGACGGCAAGGACGGCGGAACCGAGCTGTCGGAGTGGATGCAGATGGGACCCGGCCGGTCCGGTCTGTCCTTCGCCATCGACGAGATGCCGGACAAGGAGCAGAAGATCGTGTTCGTGCGGATGCGTGAGTTCGAGCGCAACATGACCGTCACCCTCGGGCACGTCAAGAAGCTGGCGGAGGAGCGATGAGGACCGCGACGACGATCGAGGCGTCCGGTCTCGGTACCTGGCGGCAGCAGGCGGACTTCGTCGTCGAGGCGGAGAAGCTCGGCCTGGACATCTGCTGGGTGGCCGAGGCCTGGGGCTCCGACGCGCCCTCCGCGCTCGGCTACTACGCCGCCCGCACCGACCGCATGCTGCTGGGCTCCGGCGTCATGCAGGTCGGCACACGCACGCCGGTGGCGCTCGCGCAGACGGCGATCACCCTCTCCAACCTGTCCCAGGGGCGCTTCCTGCTGGGCCTCGGCCCCTCGGGCCCCCAGGTGATGGAGGGGCTGCACGGCGTCCCGTTCGCCCGCCCGCTGGCCCGCGTCCGCGAGACGGTGGAGATCGTGCGGCAGGCCATGGGCGGCGACAAGATCGACTACTCCGGCGACGAGTACCGCATCCCGCTGCCCGGCGGGGACGCCGTCCCCATGAGGCTGTCGATGCGGGCCGAACACCCCGTGCCGATCTACCTGGCCGCCCTGTCACCGGCCATGCTCCGGCTGACCGGCGAGGTCGCCGACGGCTGGCTCGGCACCAGCTTCGTGCCCGAGGGAGCGGCCGACGCCTACTTCGCCCCGATCGACGAGGGCCTGGCGCGCGGCGGACGCGCCCGCACCGACCTGGACATCTGCCAGGGCGCGGAGGTCGCCTTCGCCCCCGACGAGGAAGCACTGGGCGCCATGGTGGCCGACCGCAAGAAGGAACTGGCCTTCAGCCTCGGCGGCATGGGCTCGGCGTCCACCAACTTCTACAACCGTGCCTACAGCCGCCAGGGCTGGGCCGAGGTCGCCGCGGAGGTACGGCAGCGCTGGCAGGCCGGGGACCGGGAAGGAGCCGCCGCGCTGGTCAGCGACGAGATGGTGCTCGCGACGACACTGATCGGCACCGAGAGCATGGTCCGGACACGGCTGCGCGTCTGGCGCGACGCCGGCGTGGACACCGTCCGCCTGTATCCGGCGGGTGCGGACCTGGCCGCCCGCCTCGACACCCTGGGCCGCGCGATCGAGCTGGTCCACGAGGTCGGAGGGCGGGCGTGAGCGCGCGTACGTCCTTCGCGAACTGGCCGTGCTCCATCGCGCGGACCCTGGACATCGTCGGCGACGCCTGGACGCCCCTGGTCCTCAGAGAGGCGTTCTACGGAAGCCGCCGCTTCGACGAGTTCCAGGGCGAGTTGAGGATCGCCCGGAACACGCTCACCGACCGGCTGCGGCGCCTGGTCGAGGCGGGACTGCTGGAGAGACGGCTCTACGAGAGCGAGCCGCCGCGCCACGAGTATCTGCTGACGGAGCAGGGCAGGGACCTCTTCCCGGTCCTGGCCGCGATGGCCCACTGGGGCGACCGGTGGCTCGCCGGCCCCGAGGGACCGCCGATCACCCTGCACCACGAGGCATGCGGCCACGACGGACACGCCGAGGTGGTCTGCTCCGCCTGCGGCGATCCGATGCACGCCGACGACACCGTCGCCCGGATGGGCCCCGGCTATCCGGAACGGCTCAAGTCCCGGCCCGACGTGCGACGCCGCTTCTCGCCGGAGTGACGCAGGGCGGCCTGCCCTTCGGCGCGGGGCGGCCGGGCCCCGCCTCAACCGGTCACCGGATGCGGTGCCGCTTCCAGAAGGGGCCGAGGTCCTTGGTCGTCGCGGACTGCGCGGCCTTCTTGAAGTCGGCGGTGGTGGAGACGCCGTACCAGTGGTCGTGGGCGTACCGCTTGAGGAGGCGGGCCATGGTGCCGGCGCCGAGCGTGCGCTCCAGGTCCGCAAGCGCGCAGGAGCCGGCCGTGTAGACCAGGTGGTACTCGCCCCGGTGCGCGGCCCAGTACGCCATCGAGTTGGTCAGCGCCGTACGCTCCCCCGGCCAGTCGACCTCCGACCAGCAGCCGCGGGTGTCCCAGCCGTAGAAGCGCGCGTTGGCGTACTGGGCGAAGCTCTCGTCCAGCCAGGGCGCGCCGTACTCGTCGTTGCCGACGATGCCGTACCACCACTGGTGGGCCACCTCGTGGACGACGGCACCGCCCTCGTCGGTGGTGCCCAGGAGGACCAGTCCCGGGTACTCCATGCCGCCGCCGAACTCGCTGGTCATCACCAGGTCGATCTCGCCGTACGGGTAGCGGCCGAACTCCTTGCCGAACCGGTCCACGGCGGCGGCGCCGTCCGCACGCGTGAGGCGCACCCCCGTCGCGGACGTCTCCGGCGCCCAGTACGACTTCACCCGCACGCCCCCGGGCGTGGTCGCGACGGCGGTACGGAACGGGCCCGCGGCCCAGGCGAAGTCCCGGACACGCTGCGCGACGCTGACGGTGACGCTGCGACCGGTCTCGCCGGGGAGGGTCCGAGTGCGGCCGGTCGCGGGGATCTTGAGGTTCGAGGGGTGGTCGAGCGCCACACGGAAGTCGCCCGCCAGGGTGTAGAAGCTCTCACCCGTCGACACATACGGATCGAGGTGCCAGCCCTTCGCGTCGTGCACGGCGAGCACCGGCAGCGCGTTGCCGAGGAAGCGGAAGGCGCCCTCGCGGCCGAAGCGGTCGTTGTGTTCGGGGACGGTGATGGACACGTCGAAGGAGACGGTGGCGCGTTCGCCGCGCGCGAGCGGCTTCGGCAGGGCGATCCGCAGTGCCGTGCAGTTCACGCTGGGCCGGCCCGCGGTGCCGCCGCGCACCTTGGACACCTCGACGGCGGGCGGTGTGCCGGTGGTGCCGCACTTGTCGACGCCGTTGCCCCACAGGCGGACGTACACCTCGCTCAGCGGACGAGCGGAGGAGTTGCGGAAGGACACCCGCTGCCGGCCGGTCCAGCGGGAGCCGTCCGCGTTCGCGCGCAGCGTCACGTCGTAGCGCGGCCGATCGGGGGTCGCCGCCTCGGTGCCGGCGACGGTCTGCGGCCTGGGCGCCGTGAGGGCCTCGGACCCGGCGCCGCCCTGCGCCGCGAGCAGCGCGAGCAGGACAACCAGCAGACGGGCAACGGTTCTTGGCGTCCAGGCGGTAGACGAGGGCATGACAGCGGATCATGCCACAGAGCGTGAGGTAATGGCCCAGAATGGGGAAATGGAGTTCTTCTGCTACCACCGTGACCGGCCCGGCTCCCTGGCACTGCGCGAGCAGTTGCAGGAGGAGCACTGGTCGTACATGGACCCGTTCGCCGAGCAGTTGATCGCGCGCGGGCCGACGTTCGCGTCGGACGGGGAGACGCCGACCGGCAGCGTGCACATCGTCGACCTGCCCGATCCCGCCGCGGCCCGCGCGTTCGCCTTCGACGAGCCCAACTACCAGGCCGGCGCATACCGGGACGTGCTGCTGCGCCGGTGGCGCAACATGCTGGGACGCACGATGTGGGACTTCCCCGGTGGCCGCAGCGAAGGAAACCGGTACCTGGTGCTGGGCCTCGGCCCGGACCGGGCGGCCGACCCGGCCGAACCGCCGGAGAACGACGAACTCGTCGCGTACGGACCGCTGCTGTCCGATGACGGCACCGCCTGGCTCGGTACGGCGGCGCTGGTGCGCGCGCCGGACGCGGAGACGGCGCGCACCGTACTGAAAGCGGACCTGTACGCCGATGTCGAGGTCCATGACTGGGAGTTCGGCGGGCGCCGCTGAGGGCTTCAGGCCGGCGACGGTAGCAGTGTCGCGGGCGTGGGGCCGTCAGGGCGGACCGTGAAGCCGTACTTCGCCTTCGCGGGGGTGGCGGAAAACGCCACGACGTGGGCCGGCAGCAGATGTTCGAGCAGGACGGTCGACTCGCGGAGCGCGAACTGCATGCCCAGGCAGGCACGGGGGCCGATGCCGAAGGGGAAGTAGGCGCCGGTGTCGGTGGGGCGGCCGCCGGGGGAGAGGAAGCGCCGAGGGTCGAAGTGCTCCGGATCCGGCCACAGTTCGGGATCGCGGTGGGTGAGATACGGGCAGACCAGGAGATCGGTGCCCGCCTCGACCCGGTACCCGTCGAGGGTGTCGTCTTCGGCGGCGTGGCGGGGCATGAGCCACGCGGACGGGTACAGCCGGAGCGTCTCGTGGAGTAGTGCCTGGATGGCCTGGCGGCGTTCCTCGGAGTTGTCGTCCCCGGCGGCGAGCGCTTGCTCGCGGGCGGCGGGGTGCTGATCGAGAAGCAGATACAGCCAGGTCAGGGTGCTGGCCGTGGTCTCGTGCCCCGCGGCGAGCAGCGTCACCAGCTCGTCGCGGATCAGCCGGTCGGTGTACTCGGGCCGCTCGGCGCCGGCTTCCGTGAGTACGTGAAGCAGGCCCGGCCCGTCGGGGCCGACCTCCCCGGCGCGGGCGGCCTCGATCGCGTGCCGGGCCACCGCGTCGATCCGGGCGAGATCGGTGGCGACGGCCGCCCGGGCGTCCTCCGTGTCGGCGGGCAGCGTCGGCAGAGTTGCCCCCACGGCCTCGATGGCCTCCAGCTCGCGCTGGGTCTCGTCGTCGAGAGGGTGACCGGTGAGGGAGCGCCAGATGGCGTCCAGGGCGAAGCGATGCATCTCCCGCCCGACATCCAAGGTCTTGCCGGTACGGGCGTACTCGGCCCAGCGCTCGGCGGTCGTCCGGGCCGCCTCGGTGATCCGCCGGTCGTAGCGGCGCATCCCGGTACCGGTGAACTGGGACTGGAGCAGACGGCGTTGCCGCTTCCACGCCTCGCCCTCGGCGGACAGGACACCGTCGCCGACCAGCAGCCGGGCGCGGTGGGAGCGCTTGACGTACTGCTCCGGGTGGCGGGCGAGCACGTGCTGGACGGCCCGCGGCTCCGTGACGAGAACGGTGCGGGCGGGCCCGATGCGGAACGCCGCGACACCGCCGACGCGCTCGCGCACCTGAGCCAGCAACTCGACCAGTTCGCCGCTCTGCGAACGCCACCGCTCCACGAGCTCCGGTTCGGCTTCGGGCACCGGCCGGGCCGTGCCGGGCTGGTGCGGGAGGGAGCCGGGGCCGGCTTCGGTGTCCATGTTCCATCTCCTGGGTGAGCCACTGGAGTCGGCCGCGACGGCGCGTGCCGGTGCCACGGACTGTACGGGAGCGGAGACAGCAGGTGACAGTCCGCGTGGGGGTGGTCACGAGCGCGGGTGATACCCCCCGGAATGGCAGTCCGATCCGCCTGAAGCCCGAAGCCCGAAGCCCGAGGTCCAGGGCCTCGTTCGACGCAGTGGACCGCTACGGCCCGCTACGAGCGCCCCGCGTACGTCCCCGTCTCCTGCGCCTCCTTGGGCGTCACCGCGCGGCCGCCCGGATGGCGCAGGGCGCACAGGAAGCCGATGCCCAGAGCGATGGCCATGCCGTAGAACACCCACTGGTTGGCCTCGGCGAAGTCCATGCGGATCGCGTCCATCGCGTTGCGCGTCGCCGTAGCGGCGGGCCCCGTCCCCGTGGGTGTATTGGAATCGCCGTTGCCCGTGATGGACTCAGTGATGTTGTGGGCCACGTTGTCAGCGACGTTCGAGGGCAGGCCGCGGGATTCCAGGGTCTTCACGACGTTGGTGTTGGTGACATGGGTCAGGATCGTGCCGAAGACGGCCAGACCCACGCTCGCCGCGAAGTTGCGCACGGTCTGGGTGACCCCGGTGACCTCGCCGTAGGAGGGGCCGATGGCCCGGTTCACGGCGTCCGTGGAGGCGGGGGCCAGGATGAAGCCGATGCCGGCGCCGGCCAGGGCCGCGTAAGGCCACTGGTCGTGCATGGACAGGTCGGTGAGCTTGCCGGCCCACAGGGCGAATCCGACGGCGCCCACCACCGTGCCCATCTTCAGCGCCGGGCGCGCGCCCTGCTTGTCGAGGATGCGGCCGCCCCACTGCGAGGCGATGGCGAACCCCGCGAAGAAGTACAGCAGGAACAGCGCCGCCTGGTTGGGGGAGGCGCTCAGGGACACCTGGGCGTACACGGAGGCGAAGAAGAACAGCGGTACGAACGCGAGCATCGAGAAGAACAGCACCACGACGTCCACGGTGAACGCCTTGTCCCGGAAGACGCGCAGATCGATCAACGGGTCCCGCACGCCTCGCTCGTACCGGACGAAGGCGTAGAGAACCACCAGCCCACCCGCGATGCAGCCCCAGGTCGCGGCGCTGTCCCAGCCCCATGCCCACGCCTGCTGCAAGCCCAGGACGCAACTGCCCATCCCGACGGCGATCAGCACGGCACCGGGCACGTCGAGGGTGCCGGCCCGTCTGCGGTCCGCGATCCGGGCCCAGGCGGTGAGGGCGAGGGCCACGACGGCCACGGGCACGTTGACCCAGAACACCGCGCGCCAGGTCCAGGCCGTCAGCCAGCCGCCCAGCAGGGGGCCGAGGGCGGTCAACGCGCCGGACAGCCCGAAGAACAGCGCCAGGGCACGGCCGCGCCGCTCGCGCGGGAACACCGCCACCACCACGGCCAGCGCGGCGGGGAAGAGCAGTGCCGCGCCGAATCCCTGAGTCGCGCGGAAGGCGATCAACCAGCCCTGGGCCGCGTCACCCTCGGGGACACAGCCGCACAGCACCGACGAGATGACGAACACCAGCGTGCCGATCACGACCACCCGGCGCGGCCCGTAGAGGTCCGCGAGGCGGCCGCCCAGTGCGAAGAACGCGGCCAGGGACAACAGGTAGGCGTTCACCACCCACTGCATGCCGGAAGCCGACAGGCCGAGTTCGCGAACGATGTCGGGGGCGGCGATGGAGACGATGGTCTGATCGATGAACGTCATCGCCACGGCGAACATCATCGCCGCGAGCGCCAAGGTCTGTCGTGGTGCCGACCGGGGTACGGACGCGGTCTCGCCACGTCCCGGGGACGTGTCACTCACCCGTCCAGTCTGCGCCAGGCCGGTCGAGGCCGCATCACCAGCGGTGCGCGGACGTCGCGGCGACGAGTGGGCGTCGGTCCGCCGTACGTCGATGGTGACGCGGCGCGGACAGACGGACCGTCACTTCCGTGCGGTGGGCCCTCTGTCGGCGGCGCGCCGCCTCCGAAGGTCGTCAACCCGCCCGGGTCACCGCCGCGTCGAGCATGGGGCCGAGCTCCCGGGCCACGGTCGCCAACGCCCGTACGTCCCGCTCCGCCCGTGCCATCAGGATCGCGCCCTCCAGCGCGCTGATCATCAGCGTGGCGAGCCCCCCGGCCCGCTCCCGCGGCACCCCCATGTCCACCAGGGCGCGGGTCACCGGCCCGGTCCAGGCGGCGAACGCGTCGGACGCCGCCTCCCGCGTGGACTGCGTGGACTGCGCGCAGTCCACCGTGGCGGCCGCGACCGGGCAGCCGCCCGCGAACCCGATGGCCTCGTACTCGTCGGTCCACTGACGCACCATCTGCGCGAACAGCCCACCGGGCGTCGGCTCGTCCAGCGCGGCGAGGAACCGGGCGACCCGGTTGCCGGCGTACCGGCCCGCCCAGCCCACCGCCTCGTTGACCAACTGCTCCTTGCCGCCCGGGAAGTAGTGCTGGAGCGAGCCGCGCGGCGCCGACGCATGCGCGGCGACCTCCCGCATCCCCGTGGCGGCGACCCCGTCCCGCCGGATGAGCTGGGCCGCGCTGAAGACCATCCGCTCGCGCGGCCCTCGTTCGGACACCGCCATCCCGACCTCCATCCCCGTTCTGCGCAAGCTGCGCAGCCCCATCCTATGACCGCCGTCATAGAGTCCGAGTACTATGACCGCTGTCATAGCGGCCGGCGGCAACGGCCCGATCCTGGCGCGCGAGCGTGGATGAGAAGCGGCGGTGCATCGTGTACGTGGGTTTCATCGGCCTCGGCGTCATGGGACAGCCCATGGCGCTCAACCTGGCTCGTGCGGGAACGCCCCTCGTCGTGTGGAACCGCAGCCTCGACCGCAGTGATCCCCTGCGCGCCGCCGGAGCCGAGATCGCCCGGAGCCCCGCCGGCGTCTTCGAGCGGGCGCAGACCGTGATCCTCATGCTGGCCGACGAAGCCGCCCTCGACACGGTCCTCGGGCGCGGCACCCCGGACTTCGCCGCGCACGTCGCCGGCCACACCCTCGTCCACATGGGCACGACAGCGCCGGAGTACTCGGCCGCGCTCCAGGACGCCGTACGGGCAGTGGGCGGTCGCTACGTCGAGGCCCCGGTCTCCGGCTCCCGAGTCCCCGCCGAACAGGGCGAACTCGTGGCGATGCTCGCGGGCGACGACGACGCCGTCGCGGCCGTACGCCCACTCCTGGCCCCCATGTGCCGCGAGACGTTCGACTGCGGTGGCGTACCGGGCGCCCTGCTGATGAAGTTCTCGGTCAACCTGTTCCTGATCACCCTGGTCACCGGACTGACCGAGGCGTTCCACTTCGCCGGCCGGCACGGCCTCGACCAGCGTCTGCTCCGGGACGTCCTCGACGCCGGCCCCATGGCCAGCGCGGTCTCCCGGGGGAAGGCGCCCAAACTGCTGGGCCGGGACTTCGCCGTGCAGGCGGCGGCCGCCGACGTCCTGAAGAACAACCGGCTGATCGCCGAAGCAGCCCGCAAGGCCGACCTGGCGTCCCCTCTGCTCGACGTCTGTCACACGCTGTTCGGCGAGACCGTCGACCAGGGACACGGCGGCGAGGACATGGTGGCCGTACTCCATGCTCTGGAGGCCCGGACCGCGGGCCACGCACCACCCACCGTCCCGAACTCCCCGGAAACCAGCGGAGGTTGAGGAATGAGCTGGACGATCGAGCGACGCGGCCGGGTCGCCGTGGTGACCATGACGACCAATCCGGTGAACGCGCAGGGGCGGGCGTTCTTCGCCGACCTGCATGACGCGTTCGACCGGCTGGAGCGCGACCACGCCGAGTCGCCCGTGGTGCTGACCGGCACGGGCGGCCGCTTCTCCGCGGGCCTGGACCTGGGCGAGCACTTCCCCCTCTTCGCGGGTGACCGGGCAGCCGTGGGGGAGTGGTTCGCGGACTACCGGGCCACCAACGTGCGGCTGTTCACGTACCCGCGTCCGACCGTGGCGGCGCTGAACGGGCACGCGTTCGCCGGGGGCCTGATCACAGCGGCGGTGTGCGACCACCGGGTCGCGGTGGCGGAAGGGGCCAGGTTCGGGCTGAACGAGGTGCCGATCGGGATTCCGATGCCGGCGGTGTACGTGCGCATGCTCGCGTACGCGTGGGGCGAGCCGGTGGCTGCCCGCACCTGCCTGCGCGGCGAGATCTTCGGCCCGGAGCAGGCGCACGCGCTGGGGATGGTGCACGAACTGGCATCGGCCGAGGAGGTGTTGAACCGTGCCGTCGAGGTCGCCGGGACAACGCCGGAGGACTGCATCGAGCAGTACGCCTTCACCAAGCGGGCCTGCCAGGCCGCGGTGCTGCGCGACATCGCCGAACTGGCCGATCCGCTCGACGGGGAACTGCCCGCCGGGATGACGAGCGACCGGGCCCGGCATGCCCATCGACGGTACTGGCAGCAGCTCAAGGGCAGCCCCGCCCCCTGGTGAGCCATCGGCGGCCAGAAGGCCGCGCGTTCCTTGAGCAGGGTGCGTTCGGCCGGGTCGGTCGTCAGGCCGAGTGCCGGCCGGTCCGCGGTGCGGGCCTCGTCGGGGCGCTCCAGGGCGCACAGCAGATCGGCTCGGGTGGCGTGGAGCAGGTAGTAGCGGTCGAGCTCCGGGGCCAGGCCGTCCACTTAGTCCACGAACAGCAGCACGTACGTCAGGCGTCGCCTCCCTGCCCCAGCACGGCGGCCATCCGTCGCTCCAGCTCCTCGGGCGGCACGTCCTCCACATGCGTGGCCACGGTCCACCAGTGCCCGTACGGGTCCACGACGGACCCGTCCCGGTCCCCGTACAGCTGGTCCTGCGGTGCCCGCTTGAGCGTCGCGCCCAGCTCCACGGCACGGGCGACGACCGCGTCCACGTCCTCGACGTAGACGAACAGGAACGTCGGACTGCCGGGCAGACCGCCGGCGGGCGGCGCCTCGGTGCCCATCAGGCGCGTGGCGTCCTCGACGATCACGACCGAGTCCCCGATCTCGATCTCGGAGTGCAGGATGGTCCCTCCCGGACCCGGGACACGCGTCCGCTCGGTGGCTGCGAACACCTCGCGGTAGAACTCGAGCGCCTTGGCAGCGCCCTGGACGACCAGGCACGGGGTGACCCGGCGGTAGGTGTCGGGAATCGGATTCGGCGTGGCTGTCGGTGACATGGGTTCGCCTCCTTGTGCGGCTCCTGCGCAGAGCGGAATGCCCTGTCACCAAGAAGACGATCGGCGGCCCGGCGGATACGGCAGGCGCACCGACGTATTTCGGGGCCCGCCGACGGGAGCCGTCCGTCAGGGCAACAGCCGCCGTTCCTTCGCGACGGCCACCGCGCCCGCGCGGGTGTCGACACCGAGTTTGTCGTAGATGCGGCGCAGATGTGTCTTGACCGTGGCCTCGCTGATGAACAGGGCGCGGGCGATGTCGCGGTTGCCGATGCCTCGGGCGAGCTGGGCGAGGATGTCGCGTTCGCGGTCCGTGAGCGTGGGGCGGGGCCGGCGCAGGCTCGCCATGACGCGGCCCGCGACCGGGGCGGACAGGGCGGTCCGACCCTGGGCGGCGGCGTGGATCGCGGCGAACAGCTCGTCGGGGCGCTCGGCCTTGAGCAGATAGCCCGTCGCCCCCGCCTCGATGGCACGGGTGATGTCGGCGTCCGTGTCGTAGGTGGTCAGCACCAGGACGTGGGAGCGGGCGCCGGGGGAGGACGTGAGACGGCGGGTCGTCTCCACGCCGTCGATGCCCTCGCCCAGCTGCAGGTCCATCAGCACCACGTCCGGGACGAGCTTCGCGGCCAGCGCGAGCGCCTCCTCACCGGTGCCGGCCTCACCGACGACATCGATGTCCGGGGCGCTGTCGAGCAGGGCGAGCAGCCCGGCCCGTACGACGGCATGGTCGTCGCAGACCAGGATGCGCACGGGAGCGCGGTCAGGGGTCATCGGGGCGCCTCCAGGGGGACGGCCGCGGACAGGACGGTGCCTTCGCCGGGCGTGGACTCGACGGTCAGCGTGCCGCCGAGCGCGCGCAGCCGGGCCCGCATGGCGGGCAGTCCGTGGCCACGCCCGTCGTCGGGGGAGCCGGGCAGGGCGGCGGGGTCGAAGCCGTGGCCGTCGTCGGAGACGTCCAGGACGGCCGTGTCGTCGAGGACGGTGAGGGTGAGGGCGGCGTTGCCGGCGGCGGCGTGCTCGCGGACGTTGGCCAGGGCGCCCTGGGCGATCCGCAGCAGGGCCGACCGGARCCGGTCGGGCAGCTCGGGGAGACGGCCGTCGTCGTCGATGTGGACCCGTACGGTGAACTGCGCGCCGGACTCCCGGGCGGCCAGGGCACGCAGCGCCTCGTCGAGGCCCTCCCCGCGGGCGAGGTCGGCGGGCGCCAGGTCGTGCACGAAGCGCCGGGCCTCGGCGAGGTTGTGCTCGGCGACGGACGCGGCGGTGCGTACATGGGCGCGGGCCTTGTCCGGTTCGGTGTCCCACACCCGGTCCGCCGCCTGGAGCAGCATCCGCTGGCTGGACAGGCCCTGGGCGAGCGTGTCGTGGATCTCCATGGAGAGCCGCTGGCGTTCGGCGAGGGTGCCCTCGCGGCGTTCCGAGGCGGCGAGCTCGTGGCGGGTGCGGATCAGGTCGTCGATCAGGACGCGCTGGCGTGCGGTGTGCCGTTCCATCTGGAGGAAGACGGCGGTGGCCAGAGCGGCGACGGCCGGCGGCGCGAGGACCAGGTTCGGGTCGAACCGGCCCGAGAGCTGCACCTGCGCGGCGACCACGAACACGGTCAGGACCGCCACGAGAGCGAGGGCCGCGCGCGGTGGCAGCGTGCGCAGGCCCGTGTAGAACAGAGGCACGGCGCACCACGCGAAGCTGGGCGCGAGCACGACCAGGACCATCCACACCACCACGGTCAGCGCCAGCCACACCGCGTGCCGCCGGGTGGGCCGCAGACCCGTGTCGCCGGCCTTGGGACCCAGCAGGTGCAGCACCGTCAGCACGACGCACAGCGCGATGATCCACGGCGTACGCGGTTCGCCGGGATGGCGCAGCAGGAAACGGGCGAGCGCCCCGCCGAGCAGCAGGAAGAACGCCGCGTGCATCACGGCGCCGAGCCACCTGGTGTCCACGGTGCTCGGTTCGTGCGACCGGTTCCCCATCCGGGGCCGCCTCCTTCCCTGCCTGTAGGCGCTGAACTGGGCAAACACCTCCATTGTGGCCCGGTGTGGCCACGGGTGGGTCAACCGATCGGATGACCCCCGTGTCGTCCGTCCCATGTCCCCGGGGCAGCCGGAACGTCGACGGTCCGGGGCCGTTCGCGGGCCGAGGGTGGAGAGCGGACGAAGCGGGGCGGCAACCGGGCCGCCCGCCCACCGAAGGAGTCGACCGACCCATGAACCCCGTGCACAAGAAGTTCTCCCGCCGTGCCCGCGTCGCCACCGGCGGTGCCGTGCTCGCCGTCGTCGCCCTGGCGGGCTTCGGCGCGGTGTCCGCGAACGCCTCGTCGCCCGCCACGACGCCTTCGGCCGCCACCTCGGCCGCGGCCCCGGCCACCACGACCTCCACCCACCTGACGATCGATGCCGCCACCGAGGCCGCGCGGGCCGCGCTCGACGCCGCCGAGAAGGAGAACCAGCGCGTCACGGTCGCCGTCGTCGACCGCAACGGCAACACCGTCGTCACCCTGCGCGGCGACGGCGCCGGCCCGCAGTCCTACGAGTCCGCCGAGCGCAAGGCGTTCACCGCGGTCTCCTGGAACGCCCCCACGTCCCAGCTGACCGAGCGCCTCCAGCAGACCCCGAACCTGAAGGACATCCCCGGCACCCTGTTCCTCGCGGGCGGCGTCCCCGTCACCGCCGGCAACGCCCCCATCGCCGGCATCGGCGTCGCGGGCGCCCCGTCCGGCGCGCTGGACGAGAAGTTCGCGCAGGCGGGCGCACTGGCACTGGGGCGCTGACCTCCGGGCTCGGTCACCTCCCGACCAGTGGGCGGGGGCGGCACACCGCCCGGTGCCCGCCCTCGTCACCTCGCGCCAAGTGCCCCGGTCCGGGGCCGGTGAACGGTGTCGGTGGCGGCAACTAAGCTCCCGCCCATGAGTGAGGCAGACAGAGGTCCCGGCAGACGCGTGGTCGACGGGCGCTTCGAGTTGGAGGCCCGTCTCGGCGGCGGCGGGATGGGGACGGTCTGGCGGGCCAGGGACCTGGTGCTGCACAGGCTGGTGGCGGTCAAGGAGGTCCGGCCGCCCGACCGGGACCTGGCCGAATACGACCCCGAGGGCGCGCGGATGCTGCGCGAGCGTGTCCTGCGCGAGGCCAGGGCGCTGGCCCGGATCGACCATCCGAACGTCGTCACCATCCACCACATAGTCGACGGCGGCGACGGCACCTACCCGTGGATCGTCATGGAGTTGGTCAGCGGTGGCTCGCTGGCCGACCGGCTGGCGCAGGGGCCGATGCCGCCCGCCGAGGCCGCGCGGATCGGCCGGGGGGTGCTGGCCGCGCTGGCCGCCGCGCACGACACCGGCATCCAGCACCGGGACGTCAAACCCGCCAACGTCCTGCTGCGACCCGACGGCCGTCCCGTCCTCACCGACTTCGGCATCGCCGCGATCCGCGAGACGACGACCAACCTCACCGCCACCGGCTCCATCATCGGTACGCCCGACTTCATGGCCCCCGAACGCATCTCGGGGCACGAGGGCGGCGCCGCCTCCGACCTGTGGTCGCTGGCAATGATGCTGTACACCGCGGTGGAGGGGAACCATCCGCTGCGCCGGGGCAGCACCCTGGCCACCCTCGCCGCGGTCCTCAGCGATCCCGTGCCGCCACCGGTACGGGCCGGCGCCCTGGGCGATGCCCTGATGAGCGTGCTCGTGCGGGACCCGGCGGCCCGGCCGTCCGCCGCCGAACTGGACCGCCGGCTGGCCGACATCGAGTCGGGGCCGACCGGTCGGGTGGACGCGTGGAAGGAGCCCACGTCCTATCCGCTGAACCCGCCGCCCCTCTCCTCCTCCACCATCTCGCCCTCCTACCCGGGGACTTCCCCCTCGTCGACCACGTCCGTCCCGTTCGCCACCCCCGCGCCGACGGCCGCTCCGACCGGATTCGGGCCGCCGGTCCACCCCAGCGCCCTGTACGGCACGCCCCAGCCGGTCACCTCGCCGGTGCGCCCGGCACGTCGTCGTACCCCCAACCTGCCCGTCCTGCTGAGCGTCACGGGGACCTCCCTGGCCGGCGCGCTCGTGCTGGTGTGGTGGCTGGTGCCCTTCGGCGGCGGCTCGGGCGATTCGGGCGGGCGCACCCCGTCGACGACCTCGGCCCCGAACTCGACCCGGTCGTCCACCGCTTCGTCGGGCGCGTCGTCGACGGCCGAGGCCCCGGCCGCGCAGCGCTCTCCCGACGCGCAGACCGCCGGCCTGCTCACCCCGGACGGCATCCGCACCGCCATCAAGGCCCTGGAGGAGGAGACCGGCCGGGACAGGTTCGGCGACTTCACCGTCTACGAGGACTACGTGTCGGCCGAGGTGATGGTCGACGGCAGCGACACCAAGTACGACTCCTACACCTACCGCCCCGGACGAGGCGTGGAGCAGGGCATCATCAAGGGCTCCCTGTCCGGCGGCGATCAGCCCGTCACCCTCGACGGCTTCAACTGGGACGCCGTTCCCGCGCTGCTCGCCGAGGCGGACAAGAAGCTCAACGTCGAGAACCCGGACGCCCGTTACCTCATGGTGAGACAGCCCAACGACACCTTCGACACCCCGGCCGGCCTCGCCGTCTACCTCACGGACGAGTACGGGCAGGCCGGCTACCTGGAGGCGGACACCAAGGGCAAGGTGACGGACGTGCGGCCCGCAGGGGACTGACCCGCGGTCAGCCGTTCGCCGATGCGTCGCGCCTGCGGCCCCCAGAGGTCGTCGAGGCTCGTCACGGCCCCGTGCAGCTCGTGCGGGGCCACGCCACGCACGGCGTGTGCGGCCCGGGGTGACAGGCGGACCTCGACGCACTCGACCCGTTCGCCACGGATGCGGGCCGGACCGGGCCGCATCGAGGCGACGAGGCCGGTCAGGGGCCGGTGCCCGGCGGAAGCGTCCACCTCCAGCGAGGTGCCCCGGAGCCCGATGACGACGATCACGGCAGGCTGGGGGAGCACCCGCATGTCCAGCCCGGCGGCCATGCGGTCCCGGAAGCCCGCCATCCGGACGCCTTCGAGGGCCGTGCCGCCGACGGGCTGGGCGACCTCCCAGCCGTTGTCGGCATCGCGACCCGTGCGGGCCGGGCCCGATTGGTGTGTGCGCATGCCTCTACGGTCGCCGACTTCGGGCGTGCTGTCTTGGACGAAGTTCCGGCGGCCCGCCCGAGAGGGAGGGCCGCCGGAGGAACCGCGCGTCAGGCCGTGGCGGCCGGCAGCACGTGATCGCCCACCTTGTCCGTGCTCAGGCACAGCGAACAGACCACCGCGTCATGGGTGACGCAGGCGGTGAGGTCGGGGCGCTCGTACGCCTGGTGGCAGACGTGGCAGTCCAGGGTGAGCGCGCTGGGGTTGCCGTCGGCGTCCAGGAGGGGCTCGGCGATGCCGTCGTCGGTGCGGCGGAGGTAGTACCTGCCCTTGGTCACGACGGCAATGAGCGGCGTCAGGACGAAGGCGATCACCGCGGCGGCGACGGGGGAGTACGGCTGGAGCGAGTCGCCGAGAAGGTGGAAGTACATCGCGATGGACAGGCCGGAGGCGGCGACGAACGACACGACGCCGACCGGGTTGACGGCATGGAGCATGCCGCGCCGGAACTCCGGCTGGAGCGGGGACAGCTTCAGCACGTACTTGTTGACGCCGATGTCGGTGGCGACGGTGACGACCCAGGCGATGGCGCAGTTCGAGTAGAAGCCGAGGATGCTGTTGAGGAAGCTGAACATGTCGGCCTCCATCAGCGCGAGCGCGAAGGCCAGGTTGACCAGGACGAAGATCATGCGGCCCGGGTAGTGCCCGGTGACGCGGGTGAAGGAGTTCGTCCAGGCCAGCGAACCGGAGTACGCGTTCGTCACGTTGATCTTGATCTGGCTGATGACCACCAGGGCCACCGCGAGCGGGACGACCATCCAGGACGGCATCATCGCGTCGAAGGCGCTGCGGAACTGCTGGATCGGCTCGGGCGCGGCGGCCGGCCCGACCTCGGCGAGGATGTAGACGGCGAGGAAGACGCCGATGGCCTGCTTCAGCGCCCCGAGCACCACCCAGCCGGGCCCGGCCATCACCACGGCCGTCCACCAACTGCGCTTGTTCTGCTCGGTCTTGGGCGGCATGAAGCGCAGGTAGTCGATCTGCTCGCCGATCTGCGCGATGAGGGAGAGGCACACGCCCGCGCCGAGGAGTACGGACGCCGTGTTGACGCCGCCTTCGCCGTCGGTACCGGCGTAGGAGAGGAAGCGGTCGACGGTGCCGGGGTCGTTGGCGATCAGGTAGACCAGCGGGGCGACCATCAGGATCAGCCAGACCGGCGTGGTCCACACCTGGAGCTTGCTGAGCGCCTTCATGCCGTAGATGACCAGCGGGATGACCATGAGGGTGGACACCAGGTAGCCCAGCCACAGCGGGAGCCCGAGGCCGAGCTTGAGGCCCTGGGCCATGATCGAGCCTTCGAGGGCGAAGAAGATGAAGGTGAAGCTGGCGAAGATGACGCTGGTCAGGACGGAGCCGTAGTAGCCGAAGCCGGAGCCGCGGGTGATCAGGTCGAGGTCGATGTTGTAGCGGGCGCCGTAGTAGGCCAGCGGGAAGCCGGTGACGAAGATGACGACGGCGGCGACGGCGATCGCGACGAGCGCGTTGCCGGTGCCGTGTGCCAGGCCGATGCCGGCGCCGATGGAGAAGTCGGCCATGTAGGCGATCCCGCCGAGGGCGGTGGTGGCCACGACCATGGGGCTCCAGCGGCGGTAACTGCGGGGCGCGAAACGGAGGGTGTAGTCCTCCAGCGTCTCCTTGACCGCCTGGTCGGCCCCGGTCTTCGCCGGGTCGGCCGGTTCTGACGTCGTCACTCGTGACTCGGTCGTGCTCATCACGCCTCCCGGTGGGGCTGGGTGCGGGTGCTGCGGTGACGTGGGCGGCCCGGCATGGCGTCATCGGCAGGACGGGGGAGTCGACGGACCGTCATGAGGGGGTACGGCGGCCTGTATACGACGGTGATCCCACAGCCGGTCACGCTAGAAAGGTGTTGTTACCACCGAGTTTCCCTTGTCGTGAACACGATGTTTCGGGGGCGCCGTCACCGCCGGCGGGACACTGCCAGCTCGATGAGGTAGCGCTTGGTGATCCGCCCGCCGTACCGCCCGTCGATCAGCCCCGCGACGCACTCCAGCAGCCCGGCCCTGGCCTCGTCCGCAAGCGCCCGATGGCCGGAGTACGTCCGCAGCACCTCCAGGTACTCGGACGTCGTGTACGTGAGGTCCCGCTCGTGGCGGCGGAAGACCGCAGGACCGAACCGTCCGCTGCGCGCCACCTCCTGCGCATGGTCCGAGCCGACTATGTCGACGGCCGCGGGAGGCCGCAGTCCGGGTGTTGTCGCCGGATCGAACCGCTCGTAGCAGCGTTGCACCTCGACGAAGAACTCCTCGGTGCCGCCGTTCACATGCTGGGTACGCACCACCGCGAGCGCCCCAGCGGGACGCAGCGCGTCGGCGGCCTTCGCCATCCGCACGGCCAGGTCGATCCAGTGGAACGCCGTCGCCGACACGACCGCGTCGTACGGCTCCTGCGGCAGCGGCCAGTCCTCGAACCGGGCCGTCACCACGTCCGCCGCCGGGTACCCGGCCAGATTGCGGCGGGCGAGCGCGGCCATCTGCGCCCCCGCCTCGACGGCCGTGATGCGACAACCCCGCCCGGCCAGGGGCACCGTCGCCTGGCCGGTCCCGCAGCCCACCTCCAGCACGCGAGTGCCGGGGCCGACGCCGGCGAGTTCCGCGAGGTCGTCGTACAACTCGGGCGGATATCCGGGCCTGGCCCGGTCGTACAGCTCCGCGTCCTCGTCGAACGTCCGGCTCAGTCGCGCCCGCCGGGCCTCCTCGGGTCGGTCGTCGCGCTGTGCGGGCGGTGGGGTGTCGGGCATGTGGAGCAGGTTAGCGAGGTGCGGCGCCGCGCTGGTGCGGGGCGAGACTGCCCTCCTGCGGCGGTGCCGGGGATGCCCCTGCGGCAAGTGGCAGGTGGTAAAGCGCGGGTCGAAGTGAATCAGCACGCCCCGCATGTGGAGCGGGGGCCGAGGACATGCTTGGGGAAGAGAATCGTGCAGGGGAGGACACGGTATGAATCCGACAGCCCGCCTCGTGACCAGGCATTCCAGGCCGCCCGGAATCGACACCCTGAGATACACCCCGCGCAGCGGCCTCGACGCGATCCCGGACCCGCTCCACCGGGGAATGGTTGCAGCCGTCCTGGAGTCCGGTTCGGTCGACAAAATGATCGCCTTCACGGAATCCTTCGATCCGCCTGTCGACCTCGCCCAGGCCCGCAGAGACGCCGATCTGCTCGCGGCGGAGTTCGCGGCATTCGGCGTCACGGTTCCCGCCGCCACCACCCGCCACATCACGCTGATGAGGGCCCTGATGGCGCCCATCGACGACGACGCACTCGCTCTCGCGCTCGATCGAATCTGGGTGTTCACGACGTACACCGACGACGTGTGCTGCCACGACAGTGCCGAGGCCGAAGCGATCCTCCGGTCCGGCCTGCGCACCTCCCCGTCCGGATCAACTCCGCACACCCGGTACATCGAATTCATGTTCCAGGAGATCGCGCGGTTCAGTGACCCGACATTCCTCGCCGTCTACAAGAACTTCTTCCACGATGCGATCACGGGCGTCCTCATGGAGGCGGAGTTCACGCCGGAGGCAACGGACGGGATCGACAGCGACTACGTCCGCGGCTTCAACGGCTTCTCCCAATTCTGGTTCACCTCACTTCAGTTCAGCGACTCCTGTCTGAGCGCACGCTCGCACCGGGCCTTCTGGTCGGCGGTGCTGAGCCCGTGCGTCGCATTCCTGAACGACATGAACGACGTGCTCTCCTTCTACAAGGAGGCGGTGCACGGCGCAGACTTCGTCGCCGGCCGGATCTATCGCCGCTCGGTCCAGGCCGGCCTGCCCTACCTCACCGTCTACCGCGAGATCCTCGACAGCGGCATGGCGTCCTACCGCCGCATCCTCGACCTGGCCACCGAGGAACAGCGCCCGCATCTCGACCGCTACATGACCGCCTTCATCCACTGGCACTTCCGCAGCAGCCGCTACCGCTGGCAGCGCATCTACCCGGACCTCGCACCGATCGAGATCTGAGCCGGGACAGCACCCCCGGCACGCGGCCACGCCAGCACCGGTCGCCCCACTCTTCCGTCTCGTCCCGCCGGATCGCACCGGTTTCGGACGCGTAGGCGTGCTCTGCCTGGGAACCAGCAGCGGTGGGGGCAGCAACGAGTCACCGCGGCCGGAGCGCAGGGAGGCCGAAGAGGGTGTGATGGCGACCGAATCGCGTGGCGGCGGCGAACCGTCGCCCGAGGAGACGCAGAACTGGCAGGTCACGTTCGACGGGGGAGTCGGCGACGTGACGAGAGCCCGCCTGAGCGCGGAGCGGTTCCTGACAGGGCTGGAGCGGTCCTCACCACCGGCCACACCCGAGTACCGGGACGACATCGTGCTCGTCGTCACCGAGCTCGCCGCCAACGCCGTCCAGTACGCCCCGGGGCCGATCGGACTGACCCTGCGGCGGGCGTTCGACGGAGTCCACGTGACGCTCAGCGACACGAGTACGACCGCACCGGCGCCGCGCCCCTTCCACTCCGGCACCGGCCGTGGCGGCGGCATCGGCTGGTATCTCGTCCAGACGCTGTGCGACGAGGTCAGCGTGGTGGTGCGTGCGGACGGCAAGGACGTGCACGCGTTCCTGCCCTGGTGAGCCGACGGCCCGACGAACGGACCGCTCACATGAGCGGCACGAACACGGTGACGGTCTTGCCGCCCTCCCGGCGGCGCTCGATGTGGATCTCACGGGACAGGCGGATGATCAGCGGCCACCCGTATCCGCTGCCCTCGTGCGGGTGCGGAAGGGTTCCGGGGCCGTAGGCGGCCGAGGGGACGGCGTCGCTGTAGTCGTGCACGCTCAGCCGCACCCCCTCGGACAGCAGGGTCACCTCGAAGCCCGCCAGGCCGCCGCCGTGCCGGATCGCGTTGGCGACCAGCTCCGACACGACCAGCAGGAGATCCATGACGGCCGTCTCCCCGGCCCGGTGCGTCGCAGGGCGCCACGCCTCACCGACGACCGACCGTACGTAACTGCGCGCTGCCGCCGCGCTGGTGATCGCGACCGACCGGGTGCCCGCCGTACCGGTGTCCCCGTCCGGATGGCGCTCCGCCGGCTTCACGGCCGCTCGTTCGCAGCCCGCGGGACGCCCGTGAGCTGCCGGGCATCGCGGGCGCGCACCAGGTTGACTGCGGTTCCCGTCACTTCAGCTCTCCTCGCTCTGCGTGGCTGCCCCTGGGGCTCGGTTACCCGGGCGCGTCCGAATCATGGGGCAGCGTGGCGTAATAGGCACCAACGGCGGACAGGTACTCGGGATCGCGGGTCTCGCGGTCGGTGCCGAAACGGGGAGCCTCCTTGGCCTCCGCGCGGGTGCAGCGCACGGTGACCACCCGGGCCTGTGTGTCGATGCCGGTGACCAGGCCGGCCGGGATCAGCAGACTCCTGCCGAACACCCATGCGCCCGTGTCCACGATCAGGTGCTGCAGGGGGGTGTCGTCGGCCTGGCGGTCCACATGGCCGATGGTCCCGTCGGCCGCCTCGACGGTGTACCCCGTGAGCGTCCGACCCTCCTGATGACCACTGGCGGGACGGTACGACCAGATTCTGTCCGTGCTCACATCGCCTCCTTCTCGGTGTCGTTGCTGCTTCCCGCTGCGCCGGGCCGGTCGGGTCGTCCCTCCTGGGACTGATCGTCGCTCCTGCCACCGAGCGCGTCGTCGCGCACCTGTGCGCAGCACCGGCTGATGAGSCGMGAGACATGCATCTGGGAGARGCCGAGGTGGTTGGCGATGCGACTTTGCGTCATGTCCTCGAKGAAGCGCAGGTACAGGATCGTGCGCTCGCGCTCGGGCAGACGCCGCAGCCCCTCCTTCGCCGCCTCCCGGTCGACGACGACGTCGTACGCCTCGTCGCACGCGCCGATGGTGTCGGCGAGGCTGAATCCGTCGTCGCCCGACGACATCTCGGCGTCCAGGGACAGCGTGCTGAAGCTGTCCAGCGCCTCCAGCCCCGTGTTGACCTCGTCCTCGGTGAGCCCCGCGTGGGCGGCGATCCGAGCGACCGACGCAGGGGAGCCGCCCGCGGCGTCGGTCAGGTCGCGGCGTGCGACGCGGACCTTGTTGCGCAGGTCCTGGACGCGACGGGGGACCCTGAGGGCCCACATCCGGTCGCGGAAGTGCCGTTTGATCTCACCCGTGATGGTGGGCACGGCGTAGCTTTCGAAGGCCCCTCGGCCGGGCTCGTAGCGGTCTATCGCCTTGACCAGTCCCAGGGCCGCGACCTGGCGCAGGTCCTCCAGGGACTCGCCGCGGTTGCGGAAGCGGCCGGCGATGCGGTGGGCCATGGGCAGCCAGGCCTTGGCCAGTTGGTCGCGCAGCGCCTCTCGCTCGGGCCCGTGGGGCAGAGCGGCAAGGCGGGCGAAGTCGGAACGGGTGTCGGGGGCGTCGTCGTGGACGCGTCCGCCCCCGCGTGGTGCCGGCGCAGACCGGCGTCGCTGGGGGCCCGGCGGATCGCGTATGTGGCTTGCGATCCGGCTGCGTTGGCTCGGGATTTGGGGTACTTCCGGGATGGGGGGTATCGGGTGCGGACGTTGCGGGCGTTCGATCTGTTTCCGATGACGCATCATGTGGAGTGTGTGGCGATTTTGGAGCCTGCCGCGAAGGGCCTCTGACCTGCTGTTTTGTATTCCAGGTGGTCAGTTCGACTTGTTTTCGCTCGCGGAATGCGTCGACTGAGAACGGTCTGAGCTGCAACTTCAAGGGCTGGCGCGGGTCTCGCGGGCGACGTGTCGATGCTGAATGCAGAATTTTGACGCTCGGATGACGCTCGAATATCGGAAGCCTCAACCTCGCGGAACTCTCTGGCCCCGGGCCGCGCGGACCGGGGCCGTCGGCATGGGGCAAGGACTCCGGTTCGGGGGTCCGACTGCACCTCGCCAGCGGCGGCGCGTGCTGCTACCTCGTCGCACGCGCCCTGGAACCGAGAGCGCGGCCCGACCGGGCCACAATGGACGGCGCCGTGGTCCGAGGTCTTGAGTGGCTGGTATCACCTCGCCACCTAGATACCAGTCCGGTATCATCGCCGTATGGCGATGACACTCCGACTCCCCGACGACCTTGACGCGAAGCTCACCGAGCGGGCTCGTCGGGAGCGCCGCAGCAAGCAGGAACTTGCCATCGAGGCCATCCGTGACGCCCAGAATCGGGCCGAGCTGAAGGTCGATGACGTCCTGGCCGAGCTCATGGACAGCGATGCGGAGATCCTGGATTACCTGAAGTGACCGAAGTGCGCTACATCCAGATCGACGAGATCCTGGCCATCGCTCGCACGGTCAACGATACCGAGCACAGCGTGCGTGACATGGGACTTTTGGTGTCGGCGATCGAACGGCCACGGACGAACGTGTTCGGGGCCGAGCTGTATCCCACGCTGCACGAGAAGGCGGCGGCACTGCTGCACTCCGTTGCCCGCAATCACGCGCTGATCGATGGCAACAAGCGCACCGCCTGGCTTGCCATGCGTGTCTTCCTGCGGCTCAACGGCGTCAGCGCCAGTACCGTCCCGCCACCCGTCTCCATTGCCGGCCCGTTCGTCGAGGAAGTCGCGCAGGACAACATCGATGTACCGGCCATTGCCAAGCGCCTGTCGGCCTGGTTCCCCGTTTCCTGACGTTCGACGTCGTGAGGTACGGAACGGAATGAGGTTCCGTGAGCGGTGCTGGCTCCTGGCAGTCCGCCGGGCGGACTGATCCCGTTCTTGTGGGACCCGTTCGTTCAGCAGGTTGATTCGTATGCTTTCGCGAGACAGCGGGTCCGCTCGGCGCGGAAATGGCGTCCCGAGAGAGCCTTCCCGTTTGGGCGGCAGGCAAGGTCCACATCGGCTACGGCGGTCTCTTCCCAACCAGCACCCGCCCCTCTTTTCCCAGCGGTCGCGGAACGCGCCGTCCGTGCCCCTCGCGCGCCCCCCGTGCGCACTGAGCCGGTCCTTTCGCCTCCAACAAGCTGTGTCTGCGGTGATCCATCGTCCGCGTCCGCAACTTGGAGGGGGACAAGATGCCAGAGGAGTGGATACGGGCTCTCGTTGCGGACTTTGGATCCGAGTGCAGGGAGCGGCTGAGGGTCAGCGACACGGAGGCGTCCATCAGCCTGCCGGTGGCGAAGCTCGTGGAGACTTTCGGGGCGCGCTGGAAGCTGAGTCCTCGCCTTCATCCTGAGTATCCCTTGCCCGAGGCTCGGGTGCGTCCGGACTACGCGGTGGAGACATCGGGGCGCATCACCGGCTTCCTCGAGCTGAAAGCCCCCGGGCACGACGTCACGCCTGACGGCTTCACGAAGCGGGACCGGGAGCAGTGGGAGCTGATGCGTCGGCTGCCCAACGTGCTGTACAGCAACGGTCACACCTGGTGCCTTTATCGGGGCGGTTCGCGGCCTCTCCGCACGGTTCGGCTCGAAGGTGATCTGTACCGGTCCGGCAACCGGTTGCGTACCAGCGAGGTCGACGGAGCGGCGTTTCGGGATCTCCTGCGGGAATTTCTCGGGTGGCAGCCCCAGCGCATCACCAGTGTCAGCCAGTTGGTGTCGTCTATTGCTCCGCTGTGCCAGTACCTGCGAGAGGAGGTGCTGGAGCAGCTCGCTCTCGAACGCAGAGCGCCAGACGGTCCTCGCAGCCGGCGGCGGGATCCCAAGCCCTTCACCGCCTTGGCGCACCACTGGAGCAAGGTGCTCTTCCCCTCAACCGATGGGCAAGACCCCGACCACCTCTTCGCCGACCGTTACACCCAGACGATCGCCTTCGCCCTGCTGCTGGCCCGTATCGAGAACGTACCGCTCGCCGACCGCAACTTCAGCGACCTTGCACGTGAGTTGAAGGCCGAGAACACGGTCATGGGTCGAGCCCTGCAGTTGCTGACGGAGACGGTGGACGCCGAGTTCGCCCGCCGAATCGACACGCTCGTGCAGGTCATCGATGCTGTCGACTGGGAGGCGATCCGAGCCCGGACGCCCGATGCCCACGTTCATCTCTACGAGGATTTCCTCCAGGAATACGACCGCGAGCTGCGTAAACGCTCCGGCACGTACTACACCCCGCCCCGTCTGGTGAAGGAGATGGTTCGCTTCACCGACGCCGTCCTGCGCACCCGCCTGGGCTGTGCGGAGGGCTTCGCGGACGAGCAGGTGACGATCGTCGACCCCGCCATGGGCACCGGCACATTCCTCAGCGAGATTATCGACAGGGTCGCTGAAGAACGCTCCCGTCGAGGGGAAGGCTTTCGCGGCGAAGCGGTGGAACAGCTGGCGGGCCGGCTGATCGGCTTCGAGCGTCAGATGGCTGCCTTTGCGGTCGCCCAGATGAGGATCACCCAGACCCTCCGCAAGCAAGTCACCGACACTCAACTCGGCGATCTGCGACTCCATCTCGCCGACACCCTCGCGGATCCGTATGAGAGGGCCACGCTCTTCACGTTCCTGCCCGATGGCGATCCTCTGGTCGAGAACACCCGCAAGGCGGACTGGATCAAGCGCGAGCAGAAGGTCACCGTCATGATCAGCAATCCGCCGGACCGGGAGAGAGCCGAGGGGGAGGGCGGCTGGGTGGAGAGAGGCCGCGAGGGGGATGACAGAGCACCTCTGCTTAATGCCTTCCGCCTCGGGGGCAGGAACGGAGTGCACGAGAACAAGCTCAAGAACCTGTACGTCTACTTCTGGCGCTGGGCCGCCTTCAAGGTCTTTGAGCAGCACCGTTCCGAGTCGGACCGCGGAATCATCGCCTTCATCAGTACCGCGGGCTTCCTCAGCGGGCCTGGTTTCGAAGGGATGAGGAAGTATCTGCGTGAGACTTGTTCGGAGGGCTGGATCATCGACCTCAGCCCGGAGGGCATCCAGCCGCCGGTGCGGACACGCCTCTTCGAAGGTGTGCAGCAGCCCTTGGCGATCGCCGTGTTCGTCCGCAGCAGGGCCGAGACCACACCCGCCCACATCAGGTACTTCGCCCTCGACGGCAGCACTCGCGAGGAGAAGTACACACAGCTCGAAGCCCTTGGGCCGGACAGCGACCAGTGGCGGTCGGTGCGCCAGGCCGCCCGGGCCCCGTTCATGCCCGCGGCACAGGGAGCCTGGGACACATATCCCGCGTTGGACGATCTGCTGCCATGGAAAGTGCCTGGCATACTGCCGAAGCGCACATGGGTCTACTCCCCGGACCCTGACACGCTGCGTTCCCGGTGGCGGAGACTGACCGCCGAGACGGATATCGCCGAGAAGCGCGCCCTGTTCAGGGAAACCCACAGCCGTACCATCGACCGGCAGGTCAAACCGCTCCCAGGCTCGGCACAGCCACACCAGCCGATGCTGGAGGCGGGCCCCGAGTGTCCGGAGCCGGTGCTTTTCGCCTTCCGCCCCTTTGACCGGCACTGGATCATCCCGGACAACAGGGTCCTCGACAGATGCTCGCCACAACTGTGGGAGAGCCGGGCCGAGGGACAGATCCACATCGTGGAGCAGCACTCCGATCGTTTCGGCGACGGCCCCGCCACGCTGTTCACGGCGCTTATGCCGGATATGGATCACTTCGCCGGCTGGGGAGGCGGCAGAGTGATTCCCCTTCTGCAGAGAGACGGTACCCCCAATGTGACCCCCGGCCTTCTCCAGCACCTTCGCAACTCCTTCGGTGGGGTGCTTGTCACCGCTGAGGACTTGGCCGCGTACATCGCCGCGATCACGGCTCACCCCGGATTCCGGTCCCGCTTTGACGACGAACTCATAACCAACGGCGTCCGCGTACCCCTCACAGGCGACGCCGCCCTGTGGTCGGAGGCGCTGCACATCGGGCGGAAGGTGATCTGGGCCTCCACCTTCGGAGAGAGGCTCGTGGACCCGGTGGTGGGGAGGCCCGGCGGACCCCAGGAGGTCTGGACGACCGCACAGCCGGCGATCACGTACCAGAGACAGGTCGGCAGGGACGAACTACCCGAGAGTTTTGTATACGACCCCGACCGTCTGGAACTCCATTTCGGCCAAGGTGTTTTCGGGCCCTTGACTCAACAAATGCGGGATTACCAGGTCAGTGGACAGAACGTTCTCGACGGCTGGCTGAAACGCAGGACGGGACCGCCGTCTCGCAGGGCCGTCAGCGAGCTGGACCGCATCCGGCCCGAGCGGTGGCTGCCTGCCTGGAGCGAAGAACTCCAGTATGTGCTGGCCGTCCTGTGGCATCTGGTCGAGCTGCAGTCGGCTCAGAACGAGCTGCTCGACCGTGTTCTCATGGCACCACTGGTCAGCGTTGCCGAGTTGCAACGCCGGAACGTCCTGCCGGTCCCGGACACCGCCCGTCGTTCCGCGCCCGCACCGCTACAGACCGACCTCATCCCCGGCACCGAGGGAATCGAGGCGCGCGAGCCGCACGCCGTAAGGCCACTCACCGCAGAAGGGAGTTCTTCGGCCGGCGCTCCCACGCGGCCACGGAGGAGCAGGAATTCCGGCGCCACGCAGTCGTCCCGTAGAAAGCGACAAGATCCGTAGAGCTCTTGATGACGGTGACGCGTCTGCTCACGGACTGGACCCTGCTCCTGCTCCTGCACGGAGACGAGGAGCGGAACGCCTTCGCCGTCGAGCCTGAAAGGGCATCGGCCATGAGACCGCCCGATTCTCGCCGGTTGAAACCGCTGATCCGTGACTCGCCCTTGAATGTCAGCACCGCCCTCTACGGTGGAGATCCGGATGCCGCCGAGGCAGCGGGGGAAGGGCGACAGGCGTGCGCAGGGTGCCACCGGAGATGTTCCGGTTCACGACGGTGGAGAGATCCGATCTGTACGGGGCAGTGCTGGATGTCTTCGGCATGGCCGGCGAGCACCTGGAGACGGCGCTCGGGCTCGACGTGGTGCGAGAGCGGCTGCGCGGGGTCGGCTGGGTGGCGGCGGTTGAGAATGAGGATCTACATGAGGCGCTCAGGAGACTTGTGCAGTGGGAGCTCTTGGATGTGGTGCACAACCACGCGGAGAACTACCGCACGGCCGAGGAATATGAACGGCGCAACCTGCAGTATTCGCTGACCCGCCGGGGCGAGGCTGCTCTTGCCGGAGTGCGGCACGCGCTTGAGGTTCTGGCTTCCACGGGCGCGCTGCAGACGGCCGTGCTGGAGGCGATCGCCGATCGGCTCGACGAGCTGTGCCTGCTCTCCGGTGAACCCGCGTCGGCTGATCGACGGATCTTCAGCACGCTGCGGGAGCTGGAGGGGCATCTGGACGCTCTGGTGGAGAACACCAAGGCGTTCAACGGCGAACTGCAGCGCCTCTTGCGCGCCGAGGGCGCGGATCTGGAGGTGTTCCGTGAGGTCAAGGCTGCCACGGTCGCGTATCTGCAGGAGTTCCTGGTAAACCTCGACCGGCGCGGGCAGGCGGTCGCCGCTGCCGTGGCTCGAGTGGAGGAGCGGGGGACCGCCGTACTG
The DNA here is from genome assembly GCF_008042075.1 of Streptomyces sp. UW30. Classification (GTDB taxonomy): domain Bacteria; phylum Actinomycetota; class Actinomycetes; order Streptomycetales; family Streptomycetaceae; genus Streptomyces. Next base: position 152,237 of record NZ_RDBN01000027.1, read on the forward strand.
CGCGAGCGGGCCCTGCGCGGGGCAGAGCTCCCGCCGGTGGCCGGTGGGGATCCCGCGGCCGGCTGGCTGGAGAGCAGGCGGGCGCGCTGGGCGGGCCTGCGTGCGTGGTTCCTGGCGGACGACGGTGCCCGACCTCGGATCGAGCAGCTGCACGACATAGCCCGGCGGGCCATCGTCTCGCTCTTGCAGGTTCTGGAGCGGATCAACGAGTCGCGGCGCCGCTCATCCAGCGCCGTGCAGGACTTCCGGGAACTGGCACGCTGGTTCGCGGCGGCCCCCGCGGAAGAGGACCTGCACCGGCTGTGGTCGGCGGCCTTCGGGCTCGGTTCGGCCCGCCATGCTCATCTCGCCCACTCCGACCCTGAGCTGATCCCGTCGTCCCATTCCTGGTCCGAGGCCCCACCGGTGGAGGTGTCGGCGCTGCTGCGGACCAGTGGACGGACGGAGCGGTTCACTCGCACGGCCAAGGTGCGGGACGTTGCGGCTGTCAGGGCGGAGCGTGCCGAGCGGGCTCGCGCGGAGCGAGCGGAACTCGCACGCGCCTGGCAGGTGCTGGAGACAGTGGGACCTGTTCGTCTTTCCACCTTCGGCACGTTGGATCCCGCTGTCTTCGACCGTTTGCTCGACCTGTTTGGCCGTGCCCTGGCCGCCCGGCCGGACGCGAGCGGTTTGAGGCGCGCCACGACGGGAGKCGGCCGGGTTGAGATCGCTCTGGCACCGCCTTCCGATGAGCGCACCGCCGTACTGCACACCGCGAAGGGCTCACTGACCGGACCGGACTACGTCGTCCACATCACAGCGGCGGGTGGAGCGAGCGTCTCCTCGGCCCTCCGTGCCACGGCGCAGGAGGCCGCAGGATGAGCACCCTCGCCAACCAGCTGGCCGCCGCGGAACGGGAGGAGGTCGCCCGCGCCATCCGTCTCCTCCTGGCCCGCCCCCTTCTCACCGAGACTGCCGACCCGACTGGCTTCGAACTGGTACGACGCCGTCGCGAGCCGCTGGCCCAGTGGTTCGACTACACCTGCGGCTGGAGCCTGGTGGTGGAGCCTCGCCGAGGCTACGCCCGCCTCACCAAGGTGCGCGCCAACCCGGACGGCTCCCGCCCGGCTCGTAGAGCGCGTTCCGGCAGGGCCCCGTTCGACCGTCTGCGGTACGTGCTGCTGTGCGTGACCGCGGCCGAGTTGCTGTCGATGCCGATGACAACTATTGGCATGCTCGCCGACCGTGTCGTGCAGGCCACGGCGGCCGACCGGGCACTGGCCGCGTTCGCCCCGGTCCACAAGCCGGAGCGGATGGCATTCGTCGATGTCCTGAAGTTGCTGGAGTCGTACGACGTGCTGCGCGCGGTGGATGGTACGACCGAGGCGTACGTCGAGTCCGCGGAAGCCAAGGTCCTCTACCGCGTGGACACCACCCTGCTGATGCGGTTGCCCGCCGCGCCCGTCGGCGCCTCCCGACTCGCCGTACCCCCGGACGAGGTGCCCGCGCGGTTCGAGGAACTCCTCACCGGCCTGGTGGGGGAACGCCGCTACGGCGGCGCGGTCGTCGACGGGACGGCCGACGAGACGCACAGCGAGAGCGCCGCCACTGATGCACAACGCAATCTGAGGCTGCGCCACTCGGTGCTGCGCCGCCTCTTCGACGACCCCGTGCTGCACCGGGCCGACCTCGCCGAGGACGAGCTGGCCTACATCTCGTCTCTGACTGGACGTCAGATCCTGCGTCGATCGGTCGAACAGGCAGGCTTCCTCTTGGAGGAACGTGCGGAGGGCTTCCTGCTCGTGGACCCGGATGGGATCGCCACCGATGTCCGCTTCCCCGACGGCACTTCCACTGCCAGGGTGGCCGCACTGCTCCTTCTGGAGCCGCTCTGCGCCACGCCCGCCGGAATGCTGCCCGAACAGCTCACCGAGGCTGGAGCGGGTCTGCTGCGGCGCTTCCCGCGCTGGGCCAAGGCGTATCAGTCCGAGGACGGCGCGGTCCGGCTTTCCGAGGACGCGATACGCGTCCTGCGTGATGTCGGGCTCGTCCGCGCGGCCGGGAGGCGTGTCGTCGCATACCCGGCCGCGTACCGCTATCGCTTGACGGAGACGACGAGTCCGGATCCGGATGACAAGCTCGGACCGGGGTGGGACGTGAGCGAGCGCGAGAGGGCAGGCGCCGTGGTTTCTGGTGGCGTTACGGCAGAAGGGGACCAGCAGTGAGTGTGACAGAGCTTCCGGTCCCGCGGCGGCCCGAGTCTGCCGAGTCGCCTGCGACACCGGCGACGGCGGTAGATGCGGCCCGCAGCCGCTGGCAGCCGCACCGCGCGGGCATCCTCAACGTTTGGCGCTACTACGACGAGACCTTCACTTTCCATCAGGGCCGCCTGCTGCTCCGCGGCCAGAACGGTTCGGGCAAGTCCAAGGCGCTTGAGCTTCTTCTGCCCTTCCTCTTCGACGCCAGCCTGCGTCCCAACCGCCTGTCCACGTTCGGTGGTTCGGAACGCACCATGCACTGGAACCTGCTTGGCGAAGGCGCCGTCGGCAAGACCCGTGTCGGGTATGTGTGGATGGAGTTCCGCCGCGTCGGCGACGATGGCGCCGAGCGGTGGTTCGGCTGTGGTGCGCGTCTGCAGGCGAGCGTGCACACCAGCGGGGCACACGCTGACTACTTCACCACCGGCTCCAGGATCGCCCACCCCACCGGCGTCCTCCTCGTCAACGAGGCGGGACAGCCGCTGACACGCGCAGCTCTGGTCGAGGTACTGCGCGACCGCGGCGACGTCCATGCCTCGGCCACCGACTACCGCACGGCTGTACGACGTGAATTGTTCGCCTGTATGGGGGAGCAACGTTATGAGTCGTTGTTGTCCGCCCTGCTCCAGTTGCGCCAGCCCAAACTGTCCGAACGGCTCGATCCGTCCCTGCTCTCCATCCTGTTGTCCCGCGCCCTTCCCCCACTGGACGAAGGCGAGATCGCTGAACTCGCCGAAGGATTCGAGCGGCTGGACCGCCAGCGCGAACACCTCAAACGGCTCGACGACGAGGTGACAGCGGCACAGACCGTCGCATCCCGGCAGCGCGCCTACGCACGACGTGTCCTGCGTGCTGGCTCGGCCGCGCTGATCTCGGCGACCACGGAGATGGACGACCTCACCCGCGCCGCCCGCCAGAGCGCCGAGGAACTCGAACAGGCTCTGACAGAACGGGACTCCGCTCAGGCCCGGCGCGAGGAACAGGAACTGCGCGCGCACGCCCTGGAGGAGACCGTCGAGGGGCTGCGCGAGAGCGACGCGTACAAGCAGGGCGAGGAACTCGACCGGCTCCGCCGGCGTACGCAAGAAGCGGCAGCCGTCGCCGGACGACAGCGTGCCACTGCGCAGGCCACTCAGATCAGCGCGGAGCAGGACCAGAGCTACGCCGACGAGGCGGCGGCCCAGGCCCGCACCTTCGACGAGCACGCGCGCGAAGCCGCCGAGGAAGCACGCCGGTCGGCCCGGGCGGCGGGTATGGAGTCGATCCATCATGAGGTGAAGACGCTTCTAGACACGGATTCCGTACGAAACCTCGCAGACAGCCCGGACCACGAGGCCGGTGGGCGTCGGCCCTTGGGCTCCGCCGGTTCACGCACGCCGGGCGAGAACGGGGCACGACAGGCCCGCGGGCTGCTGCGGGGTGCGGTCACCGCCCGCCGCCAGCAGGTCGCCCTCATCACCGAAGCGATGGACGAGCACGACCGAGCGGTACGCGACCGGGGCGCCGCCGAGAGTCTGCTGGACGAAGCCCGTACCCGGCTTGCGGAGGCGATCGCCCAGCGGGACGAGGCGTCCGAAGCCTGGGACGGTGCCCTTGCCGTACAGGCGGAACGGCTGCTCGGCTGGGCCGGCGACTGCGCGGAACTGTGCATAGCCGAGGTTGGGGAACTGGCGGACAGAGCCGCGTCCGAGGCCGAGGTGACGGCACTGGTCGAAGCCGCCGCACGCCCGCTGGAACAAGAGATCGCCACAGCGGAGGCCACTGCGCGAGCGGCATGTAGGGAGCTGCGGGACGAGCGGAGTCGACTTGAGGCGGAAGTTCGACGGCTGAGCCACGAGACCGACCTGCCGCCTTTGCCCCCTCCTACCCGCACCGCCATCCGCACTGCGACGGCGGGCGCACCTTTGTGGCGACTGGTCGCCTTCCACGAAGGTGTTCCGGTTCCCGTTCAGGCTGCGGTGGAGGCGGCACTGGAGGCATCGGGCCTCCTGGATGCGTGGGTCAGCCCCTACGACGGGATCACGCTGCCGGGGCACGACACCCGAGCCGAGGCGGCCTTGGCCGCGACCGCCTCGGGGCCCAGTCTGCTGGAGGTGCTGAAACTCGAGGAGGACATCCCCGTCCCGGTCGACACCGTGACCCGTATCCTCGCCGGTGTCGCGTACGGCACTTCACTGCCCGGCGGTCACCCCGCGGCCGTCTCCGCCGACGGTGCCTGGCGTCTCGCGCTGGCCACCGGAACGTGGAGCAAGCCGGAACCCGCTTACATCGGTGCCCTCGCGCGGCAACGGGCCCGGCAGCGCAGGATCGGTGAACTGACCGAGCACATCAGCGAGACGAACGCCTCCCTCGCCACGCTCGACGACCAACTGCGCGGCCTCGGCGCTCGCCGCGCCCGGCTGGATGCAGACCGCGCGGCGCGACCCGACCACCGGGAACTTGACGCCCGTCGGCGCGACTGGGACCGAGCCGAGGAGAAGGTGGCTGCCCGGGACGATGCCGTGCGCGACGCGGCAGCCCATTTGGCCCGGTGCGAGACCAAGGTGGCAGGTGACCTGGGCACGCTCAGCCGTCGGGCCGCGGAACACGGACTTCCCACCGATCGTGACCGGTTGCATAAGCTCTCCTCCGACATCGACAGGTTCAGGGACCTCGCCGACAGTTGGGTGGACGCCCGTCTCACCGCGACCGCTGCCGCCGACAGGGCTTGTCAGACCACCGCGCAGGCAGACCGCTCGCGCCGAGCCGCCGAGGAACAGGCCGAGACCGCCGCTGCCGCCGAAGCCGAGGCGACGGGACTGACGGCGCGCCTGGAGGCGGTGGAGGCCACCGTCGGCGAGGACTACCGGCAGATCGTCGCACGCGTCGCCGAGGCGCGCGCCGAACTGCGGCGCTGCCGTGAGGAGGTGAGCCGTGCGGCCGATCTCCTCCTGCGCCTCGAAGGCCGTATCGGAGGGCTGCGGGCAACCAGTGGCCAGGACGCCGAACGACGGGAACAAGCCGTCGCCACCCGGGACCGCGCGGCGCACCGGTTCCGGCATCTGTGTCTGGTGGGGCTCGCGGAGGATGCGGGTATCGCACCGGAACTCGAATCCGGAGACGGCGCGAAGGCCACTCTGGAGGCCGCCCGTGCCACAGCGGCGAAGTGGTCCGGCATCCCGCACGCCCCACGCAACCTGGGCGATGCCGCGACCCGCCTTTCCGAAGCGGTCCACGAAGCCCGCCAGCGCCTCGGTGCCCGTGCCGACCTGGATCTGGAGCCCGACGACGAGATCCAGCTGTTCACCGCCACCCTGGACGGTATGCGGGTGGGTGCGACGGGCCTCCTCACCACGCTCACCCAGGAGCGCGATCGCAGTAGTTACGACATCACCACCGCCGAGCGGAGCCTCTTCGACCAGATCCTCACCGGCGACATCCGTCGTCACCTCGCCGCCCGCATCCGTCAGGCCGCGGAACTCGTCGACCGCATGAACGGGCACCTGGAGGGGGTTCGTACCGCCTCTAACGTCGCCGTCCAGCTTGTCTGGGACGTCCGTCCGGATCTCCCGGAGGATACCCGCACCGCCCGTCAGCTGCTGCTCAAGGACCCCGGCCGGGTCAACGAGACCGACCGGGAAGCCCTTCACGCGTTCTTCCGGGCCCGTATCGAGGAGGCCAAGGGCAGCGACACGGCCGCGAGCTGGGAGGAGCAGCTCGGCGAGGTGCTCGACTACACCGCTTGGCACCGCTTCACCGTGCGCCTCGATCGGGCGAACGGAACCGGCTGGCAGCCGCTGACCAAGAAGCTGCATGGCGCGCTCTCCGGCGGAGAGAAGGCCATCGCTCTTCACCTGCCGCTGTTTGCCGCCGTCGCCGCTCACTACGAGGCCGTGCCGCTGGCACCCCGTCCCATCCTGCTCGACGAGGTCTTCGTCGGCGTCGACGCCGTCAACCGCGGGCAGGTCTTCGCCCTGCTCACCGCGCTCGACCTTGATCTCATGGTCACCTCCGACCACGAGTGGTGCACCTACGGCGAACTACCCGGCATCGCTGTCCACCAACTCCTCACCGACGGGGACGACGACGCTGTCACCAGCGCTCGCTTCGTCTGGAACGGCACCGGTTTGGAGGCGGGATGACCCACACGGAACCGGCCCTAGGTGAAAGCACTCTGCGCCGTCCCGAGCTCCGCTCGCTCTGGCAGACGGTCCACAGCCGACTGTCCTCCGGCCGCCCCGTCACACGGGTGCGCCTCGGACCGCTTGACGAAGCTCAGCGCGAGGCTCTTGCCGACCTTCTGGGGCTGGACCGCCTGCCGGATCCTCACCCTTCCGTCTCGCTGGCCCGCCTGGAAGAGGCCGTCACCGAGCTGTCCGGCTTCTCGGTGCGTGAAACCGTCACCGAACTCGTAGGTCCCCTCGACGATCGCGCGACAGATCGACGCCGTAAGGAAGACGAACGTGCCGAGCTGTGGGCATGGTTGAACGGTCATGCCACCGTACGGGCCCAGCCCGCGCTTGCCGACTGGACCGCGTCGTGCCGAGCCACCGGCATGGTCGGTGGCTCACCGGAACTGACCCGAAACCTGCTGGCAGACGCGTTGACGGTGCTCGCGGAACTCCCGGCCCAGGCCGAGCCCCTGCCCGTCTTCGCTGCCCGGGTCCTGAGGGGCGACTCCCACGCACTCGACGACGGTACCCGCCTGTCCACACTCGTCCTTCGTGCTCTGGCGACTCTTCACGACACCGCCGCGCCGGAGTCCGCGGCGGACCGGCGCGCCCTGTGGACTCGCGCCGGCATCGCCGACGACGACCTGTCGTCCGCCGTTCTCGTCGCTGGACTACGCCCGGCCGGTGACGGTCCGCTCGCCCGTGTGGCCCGTGTCTGTACCGAGGCCGGTCAGGCCGCCAGCCTGACCCTCGCCCAACTGCGGTCCCCGGGCGAGTTCACCCTCGCCTCCGATCCCGCACCCATCGTCCACTCCGTTGAAAACCCCAGCATCCTGGCTCTGGCCGTACGCCGCTTCGGTCCGGACTGTCCGCCGCTCGTGTGCACATCCGGCTGGCCCAACAGCGCGGCCATCCACGTCCTCCGCCTTCTCGCGGATCAGGGCGCTCTCCTCCGCTACCACGGCGACTTCGATGGCGAAGGCATCCGTATCGCCGCCTATCTTCTGGACAAGACGCCAGCTCGACCCTGGCGCATGACGGCGGCGGACTACCGGGCCGCGGTCGCCCGCACACCGCACGGACCTGAGCCCGGCCGACTCACCGAGGCTCCCTGGGACCCAGAGCTGACCCGTGCCATGGCCGAACACGGTACCGCCGTGGTCGAGGAACTGGTGGCCGGCGTCCTGTTGGCGGACCTGATCGAAGCGGCTGGTTGAGTAAGCTGGTCCGGCCAGTCGTGGCGCTCATTTGACGCTCTGGGTGCCCTCACGCTCCTCGGCGAGCTGAGAAAGATGCTCTGACCTGGTCTTTTCCACATCTCACTCAGGCCGACACCTTTCCGATGACGCATCATGTGGAGTGCGTCGCGATTCTGGAGCCTGCGGCAAAGGGTGTCTGACCTGCTGGTTCGTGCGGTGTGCAGGATGAGCGCTGTGGGCGTTAAGGCCGATATCTCGACGCTGAAGTGACGCTCGTGACGCCCGTTCTGATGGGCAGTCAGGTGTGCCGCGCCGCCGCTTAGTACGAACGAACCGGGAGTGGGGAGTGCTCACCGTCAGGCCGGCGCCTGGGGTGGTGCCGGTGCCCCCGGGGCGATGCTGCGTGGCGCGCCGGGTGCTCGACGAAGCGAATCGGTCATTGCCTGGCTCGTTAACGCGCTGTTGTGCGGGAGTTGGTGGATCAAGGTCAGCGGGCCGTTAGTATCACGGCGTGATTACGGCTTGGTCAGTCCCGCGCATGGTGCGGGCCCGTTTGTCTGCGGGTCCGTCGCTGTGTGTGCTGGCCATGGCCGTGCTGTTCGGCGTCGTGTTCACGCACGGACTGGACGTCGAGAGCGTCAAGGGGCATGTGGTGACCAGCGCCGCAGCGCCCGCGCAGGTGGTGCCCGAAGAGGCCCTCGGTGCAACGGAGACGCAGGTTCTGTCCCGGCCCGCCGCGATGGGCGAGCCGCATGAAGGCCACGGCCCGGCGCATCCGAGTGAGCACTGTGTATCCGGCCAGCCGCCGCAGGGACCGGTGGTGGCGCCGCCCTGCTCCGCAGCTTCGGTTGGCGCATCGACCGTTGCCCACCGTGCGTCGGTCACACTGCGCTGGGGTGAGCCCGTGCTCGTTGCCGGGCCGCCGACGTCCCTGAGATTGTCCGTGGTTCAGCAGGTCTAGAAGCCGCGTCCTCCCCTCCTGGCTGTTCCAGCCGGCCCGGCTCGACGGGCGATGAGAACGGTTCGCCGCTCCCGCGCGACACCCACCGGATCCCGCACACATGCCCGGGACCCGGCTCTGCCTCGTCGATGCCGTCCTGCCCCCACCCATGCCTGCCGCTTCCCTTCGCCATGGTTGCCGCCGTGGCCGAGGAGACGGCGGGTGCACGGAGGACCTGTGCCGACCCACTCCCGTACGCCGACGTATGCCCCGCGGGCCGTGGCCGACCCGCGCCGGCCGCGCCCACTCTCCGCTCTGCTGCACGCTGCCCTGCTGGCGGTCATCGGCCTGTGCGTGCTCGCACACGGGCCGTCCGAGGAGCCGGGGCGACCGACACCTGCCGTCACCGCGGCGTGGGCGCCGCCGGCGGGCGAAGCGTTGCCCCACGGACCGCACCGCCACCAGGGGGACGCGGAGTGCGCCGTGGACGAGGCCGTCCGTACGACCACCCAGGCGGTTCAGCAGCCGCCCGTCGACGCCGGGGCGGCGGCGCTCGTCGGTGCCCCGGCGGTCCTGGGAGGGCCGCCCGCACGCCGCCGTCCGCACCGGCGCCGCGGCAGACGTACGGGCAGGACCGCCCTCGTCCGCACGTCCCGGTGGCGCATCTAGACCTCTCGCCCGCAGCCGGCCCCGCACCGGCTGCCGCGTGACGGCCACCACGCCCGGACCGATCGTCCGCCGTGCGGCCGTGGCGCGAGATGAGCACGCACCGCGCATTCATCCGCGCATTCATCGAGCGAGAGCGAAAGAGATGCAGTCACTGCAGTCACTGACGAACAAGTCGCTGACGAACACCGCCGTCACGCCCGACCGTTCAGCCCTGTCGGCGCTGGTGGGCAACACGCCGCTGCTGCGGGTGTCGGAGCCGCTGGCACCGGCGGACCGTGGCTTCTGGGCGAAGCTGGAGGGCTTCAACCCTGGCGGGATCAAGGACAGGCCCGGTCTGCACATGGTGGAACGGGCCCGCGCCCGGGGCGAGTTGCAGCCCGGCGCCCGGATCATCGAGTCCACCAGCGGCACGCTCGGCCTGGGCCTCGCCCTGGCCGGCATGGTGTACGGCCACCCGGTCACCGTGGTCACCGACCCCGGGTTGGAGTTGTCCATGACCCGGCTGCTGACCGCCTATGGTGCCCAGGTCAATGTCGTCTCCGAACCGCACCCCACCGGCGGCTGGCAGCAGGCCCGCCGCGAACGGGTCCAGCAGCTGATGGCCCAGCACCCCGGCTCCTGGTGCCCGGACCAGTACAACAACCCCGACAACACCACCGCCTACATCCCGCTCGCCCTGGAACTGGCCACCGAGCTGGGCCATATTGACGTCCTGGTGTGCAGCGTGGGCACCGGCGGGCACTCCGCCGGAGTCTCCCGCGTGCTGAGGCAGCTCTACCCTGGGCTGAAGGTCGTCGGGGTCGACACCATCGGTTCCACGATCTTCGGCCAGCCGACCCGGCCACGGCTGATGCGGGGCCTGGGATCGAGCATCTATCCCCGCAACGTCGCCTACGAGAACTTCTCCGAAGTCCACTGGGTGGCCCCGGCCGAGGCGGTATGGACCTGCCGCCAACTGGCCGCCTCGCACTACGCCACCGGCGGGTGGAGCGTCGGTGCCGTCGCCCTGGCCGCGGGATGGCTGGCCCGCAGCCTGCCCGCGGACACCCGGATCGCGGCGATCTTCCCCGACGGCCCGCAGCGCTACCTCGGCACGGTGTTCGACGACGACTACTGCGCCGCCCACGGCCTGCTCGACGCCCCGCCCGCGCCCGAGCCGGAGGTCATCGGCCGCGCCGACGAGAAGGAGGTCACCCGCTGGACCCGGTGCACCACCGTGACCGACCCGCTCACGTCGGCCGAGCCGTCGGAGGAGACCGACGCGATGGAGGAGACCGACGCGACGGAGGAGGGCCGGTGAAGGGCACCCTCGCACAGGTCCGCACCTACGAACGCAGCGTCCAGCTGCTGATGGTCAATCAGTTCACCATCAATCTCGGCTTCTACATGCTGATGCCCTACCTGGCCGCCCACCTGTCCGGCACCCTCGGTCTGGCCGGCTGGGTCGTCGGACTCGTCCTCGGCGTAAGGAACTTCAGCCAACAGGGCATGTTCCTCGTCGGCGGGACGCTCGCCGACCGGCTCGGCTACAAGCCGATGATCGTGGCCGGATGCGTGCTGCGCACGGCCGGCTTCGCGACGCTCGGACTGGTCGACTCGCTGGCCGCGCTGATCGCCGCCTCTGCGGCGACCGGGCTCGCGGGGGCGCTGTTCAATCCCGCGGTCCGGGCGTATCTCGCCGCCGACGCGGGGGAGCGCAGGGTCGAGGCGTTCGCGCTGTTCAACATCTTCTACCAGGCCGGGATCCTGCTGGGCCCGCTTGTGGGGATGGTGTTGACCGGGGTGGACTTCCGCATCACGTGCCTGGTGGCCGCCGGGATCTTCGCGTTGCTGTCCGTCGTGCAGATCCGCGCTCTGCCTGCCCGCCGGGCCGAGGACGCCGCGCCCAAGGAGGGCCGGGGCCGGGACGGCGTATTGACCCAGTGGCGCGGCATTCTCGCCAACCGGCCGTTTCTGCTCTTCTCCGGCGCGATGATCGGCTCGTACGTCCTGTCCTTCCAGGTCTATCTGGCGCTTCCGCTGGAGGTACGGCGCCTTGGCGGGGAAGGCGAGTTCGGCACGGCTGCGGTGGCGGCGCTGTTCGCCGTTTCCGGGCTGAGCACGATCGTCGGCCAGACCCGGGTGACCGCCTGGTGCAAGGCCCGCTACGAGCCCGGCCAGGCGCTGACCCGGGGGCTGGTCTGCATGGGCCTGGCCTTCGTGCCCCTACTGCCGGCCACCGCGATGCCCGTCCCGGAGGCCGGCGGGGGACTGTGGCTGCTTGCGGCGGTACCGCCTACGCTCGCCGCGCTGCTGCTGGCGGTCGGCACGATGATCGCGTACCCCTTCGAGATGGACACCATCGTCCGCCTCTCGGGTGACCGCCTCGTCGCCACGCACTACGGCCTGTACAACACCATCTGCGGAATCGGCATCACCCTGGGGAACCTGCTCACCGGCGCCTCACTCGACGCTGCCCGCGAGGCCGGGATGCCCGCACTTCCGTGGATCTCGCTGGTAGCGCTCGGTCTGGCCTGCGCCGCCGCCCTGTACGGCCTGCACCGTACCGGCCGCCTGGCGACCCCGACGCCAGGGCCACAGCCCGTGGCCGCCTGAGCCATCGGGCGGGGGGCAGGGGCGGGCACCGCACGGTGCCTGCCCCTGCGGGGCAGTGCGTTGAGCCCGCGTGGGGCTTGTGCCTACCGGGTTGGGCAGTGCCGTGGCTGCGACCACTGCCCAACCCGGAGACTTCACATCTGCGGTACGAGTTCGGGGTGCTCGTGCTCGCAGGCGTCGTCGATGCCGTAGGTGTCCCACGCGGGGAACGGATCGGCGGCCAGAAGGATTTCGCCATCGTTCATGAGGCAGTCGGCAACGGCGGCCTGAAGAGCCTCGGTGCGCAGGCCGGTTCCGATGAAGACCAGTTCCTGGCCCCATGAGCTGTCCGCGTCCCGGGCACCGGAGGGTTCGAAGCGGGCGACGGAGCCGGCCTGTGACCACAAGCCGGTCACGCCCGGACGGCTGGCGAGCCAGAAGAACCCCTTGGAGCGCAGGACCTGTCCGAAGCGGCCGCTGTCGAGTTCCTCGGTGACGAGCGTCCACAGGCGCCCCGGGTGGAATGGCACCTGGGAGCGGAAGACCGTGCTGGAGATGCCGTACTCCTCGGTCTCCGGCACGTGATCGCCGTTGAGTTCCATGACCCAGCCCGGGGCCTGCTGGGCCCGCTCCAGGTCGAACAGCCCGGTCCCGAGCACGTCGCCGAGTTCCACGCGAGCGCGGGTGGCGGCCACGATCCGGGCCACCGGGTTGAGGCGGGTCAGTGCCGCGCGCAGCCGGTCGGCGCTCTGCGCATCGACGAGGTCGAGCTTGTTGAGCACGATGACGTCGGCGAACTCGATCTGGTCCATCAGCAGGTCGCTGACGGTGCGTTCGTCGTCCTCGTACTGGTCGAGTCCGCGTTCGGCGAGTCCGTCGCCGCGTTCCAATTCCGGCAGGAAGCCCGCGGCGTCGACGACCGTGACCATGGTGTCGAGGCGGGCGAGGTCGCCGAGGGTGGCGCCGTCGTCGCGGAGGAAGGCGAAGGTCGCTGCGACGGGCATCGGTTCGGAGATGCCGCTGGACTCGATGAGGAGGTAGTCGAAGCGGTCCTCGCGGGCGAGGCGGTCGACCTCCTCGAGCAGGTCGTCGCGCAGGGTGCAGCAGATGCACCCATTGGTCATCTCGACCAGACGCTCCTCGGTCCGCGACAGGGCGGCCTCGCCGCCGCGCACGAGTGCGGCGTCGATGTTGATCTCGCTCATGTCGTTGACGATGACCGCGACGCGCAGGCCCTCGCGGTTGCTCAGAACATGGTTGAGCAAGGTGGTCTTGCCCGCTCCGAGGAAGCCGGACAGGACGGTGACGGGCAGTCGTTCGGCCATGCCCGTCAGCCTTCGGGGCGCAGCAGACCGCGCTCGTACGCCTTGGCCAGCCGCTGCGGCACCAGGTGGGCGACGCCGTCGACCGTGATCGGCACGAGCTGCGGCGTGATCGCCTTCCACTGAGCGCGGCGGTGACGGGTGTTGCTGCGGGACATCTTCCGCTTGGGTACAGCCATGGTTCGGGTCCTCTCTGGGCGGCGCGACGCAGACGCTACATGAAAATGGATTCCATTTCTAATGCGGGCTTTGTGTCACTGCGGCATCGGGATCGCATGCCCTGCGCACCAGGGCCCCGCCAGACCGTGATGGGCGGACCGACCGATCGCACGCCGGTCGTGGCCGCCGCCTCGCCGCCGTGCACCGACGCCGGCGGAGCCGCAGCGTGCATCCGCGGCCGTGTGAGCGGTCGTTCTCAGTCCGCAGGCTCGGCGGTCCAGTCGATGCGTGGCGGTACGACCCGTGCGCACAGGGGGGTGCCGCAGGCGTCGGTCAGGCCGAGTGTGCCGACCAGTAGGCCGCTTCGTGTCCAGGCGTCGAGTACCTCGGCGGGGACGGCGTCGAGCATGAGTTTGGCTCGCCGGAACATGGTGAAAGCGCCGGCGTCGTCGACCGTGCCCCACGACAGGTAGATGAACCGGCCGCCCGGACGGCCTTGTACGTACGGGCCCTTCACGTCGATGCCGGTCGGTGTGGCGGTCGTGGTGCACTCCAGGGTCCAGGTCGCCGACGGAGCATCACCGGGTTGGGGGTCGAGGAGTTCGGCCGGGCGGTCGCGGCGCTGTACGGCGACGTGGATGTTGCGGTAGGCCGGGACGGAGCCGTCGGCGGGGACTCCGGGAGGGCAGGTCGGACCGGGCAGGTCGACGGCGTCGATGCGGATGCGCAGGGCGGCTGTCATCGTGTGGCCAGGCCGACTCGTAGGGGTGTGGTCTGCATGGTCAGGTCTCCTCGCGTCCCGGACGTGGCTGCGTCAGCAAGTGCCCGAAGATGGCTCGGCCGAGGGCCTCGGCGCGGGCCTGGTCGACGGCCCTGCCGGTGTGGTCGGGGTGCTGTTCGGCCCAAGTGCGGGCGTGGCGGCGGCTGGTGAAGAAGTTCAGGGCGCTGCAGGCGACGTCGGCAGCCGGGCCGGTGCAGCAGCGCCGACCGACGTAGACCACGGCGGTGGCGGGCTGCCAGGTCATGTGTCCGTCGGTGGAGGTGATGGAGATGGTCTCGCCGCTGATCGGATCGGCGGAGGTGATCACCGCGTCGGTGTCGAGCATGTCCGGGATGCCGAGTGCGTCGATCGCGCACATGGACCAGATCTGGGTGCCGTCGGTGAGGCGGACGCGATGGTGGGTGGGTACCGCCGAGAACGGATAGGCCGCGCGGACATGGCCCTCGTCGTCGAGGGTGAGGAAGTCCTCGACCGCGAGCTCGGCGAGTACCTCCGGCGCGGTTCGGCCGTGCGCCGCGGCCACCGCCGCCAGGTCCGGCGTCGCGGGCGCCTGCCCGGTTGCCGCGAAGTGACGGAGTATCGCCTGCTGCATGCCGCGCAGGCCGCCGGTGACCGGGGTGAGTCTGCCGCGTCCCGCCCGGCCCACCGCGTCGAGGGCGAGCCCGTCTTCGGTCGCGACGGCACTGATCAACGCATTGCGAAGGTCAGCGACACTCGGCGCTCCGTCCGTCGCCCCGTCCGGTCTCCGGTACAGGCGGCACGAGACGGAGGCCGGAGCGTCCGCCGTGGCGAACGGGTCCACGCCGTCCACCAGGACGGTGGGTGAGCCGGTCATGCCGAGGCGGGCGGCCTGTGCGTCGTCGGTGACCTCGATCCACTCGATCACGGCTTCCAGGCCGCCCAGTGCGGCGTCCAGCCGGTCGCCGACGACCGGGGCGTTGGGGCAGTCGGGCACGGTCAGCACGGTGATCCGCATGATCGGCTCCTTGCTCAGGCATCGGCGGCCGACGGGATGCGGGGGCAGCAGTCCAGCGCCGTCGCGTTGTCCGCGGCCAGAGAACGGGCCAGCAGGACGAGGTCCGCGACGCGGGGGTCGCCCACGGTGTAGCGCAGCTTCCTGCCGTCGCGGCGGGCGGTGACGTAACCGCAGTCGGCGAGGCAGGACAGGTGGATGGAGACACGTGGCTGGGAGATCCCGGCGTGCGCGACACAGTCGGCTGCGGTGCGCTCGCCGCGCAGGATGAACTCCAGCAGCTTGAGCCGGGTCGGGTCGGACAGTGCGCGGAAGAAGCGGGCCGTGGTGTCCAGGTGAGTGCAGGCGGCTGCCTCGGGTGCTGTGGGCGGTGGGGGCGGTGTGGCGGTGGACTTCATCGGTGGGGCCTCTCCCTGTGTGCCTGTGCGCCTATTCGCCTATTCGCCTGTGCACCTATTCGCCTGTACGAATAGTATGGCCGGGCACTTCTATTCGGCAACCCGAATAGGATGCGGGTGTGCGGAGTGTGCGGACCACGGGTTCGCTCAGGGAGGCGGGCTTTGGGGGGCGGGCTTTGGG
>NZ_RDBN01000028.1 GCF_008042075.1 Streptomyces sp. UW30
GACCAGGTCGAGCAGGCAGCCCACCAGCTCGCTTCCGGCATGCCTGTGGCGGAGGTACAGGCCGAGCTGCCCGAAGTCAGCACCTCCGTCCCTCGGACCTCGACGACCGAAACGCCGATCACAGGTGACCAACCCGCAGACGGCGGTGTCAGTGCCGAGGTCGACACCGCTTCGGGGCTGGTGGTGGTGCAGGCCTTTCCCAACTTCGCTCCCGCCGACACCGCCGTCTGCGGGTTGGTCACCTGTGATCGGCGTTTCGGTCGTCGAGGTCCGAGGGACGGAGGTGCTGACTTCGGGCAGCTCGGCCTGTACCTCCGCCACAGGCATGCCGGAAGCGAGCTGGTGGGCTGCCTGCTCGACCTGGTCGCGAGCATCTTTGTGGGCGGAGTTGACCAGATTGGTGCGGACGGCGTAGAGCAGAACCGCCGAACAGGCAATGAGGGCAAGGCTGGCGACCGCAGCGACGGCAACAGTGGCACGGCCCCGTACCGTCCGCGGCAGCAGCCGCAGCCACCGACGGCGTCCGCGGTCAGGCTCCATCGGAACGGAGCCGGTAGGCCCCACCGGGCACCGTTTCGATGCTGGCCCGACGGAAGGGCCGGTCGATTTTCCGCCGAAGAGCACTGACGTTCACCTCCACGATGTTCGCACCCCCCTCGTATGCGCTGTCCCAGACCTGTTCGAGGATGGCGGCCTTGCTGATGGCGACGTCCGGAGTCGCCGCGAGTAGCGCCAGAACATCGAACTCGCGGGGAGTCAGTGCGATGTCCTGGCCTCCCCGGCGGCAGCGGCGGGCGCCTGTGTCGATCTCGAGGTCACCGAAGTGCTGGACGACTTGCCGTTCGGGGCGTGTCCGGCGTATCAGAGCGCGCAGCCGGGCGTTGAGGACGACGAACGAGAAGGGCTTGGTCAGGTAGTCATCGGCGCCGGTCTCCAGCCCCTCTGCTTCGTCGTACTCACCGTCCTTCGCCGTCAGCATCAGGATCGGTGTGTTGTCGCCGACCGAGCGCAGGTGGGCGCAGACCTTGTAGCCGTTCAGGCCAGGCATCATGACATCGACGATGATCACGTCGTAGTTGTCGGACGCCGCCATGGCGATACCGTCCAGGCTGTCACTCGCGGAGTCGACCGCGAAACCCGCAGCACGAAGCCCCTGTTGGAGCAGCTCCACAAGTCTGACGTCGTCGTCCATCACCAGCACGCGCATGGCGCCCACCTTGCCTCATGTACGGCGCCGATCGCTGAAGGGGATCTTCAGCTCGTTCAGCAGCCTCGGCACGGCCATGAGTTGGGCCGTACGTGTGAATGCGTCATCTGGCTTGCCCGAGCCGGCCATTGCGACCCACGTCGCCGTCAGGTTACGGAAAGCTCGGAGAGTTCGATGGAGATGAGGATCGGCTCCCGCAATGCGCGGCCATCCTCCTGAGCGGGCACGACGTACCGATGTGTGGGGAAGACCAGCCCCGACGTCGTGAGGTGYTTCTCCGTGAAATGCGCGGCTGGCGTCCCGCCCAGCACGTCAGGTGCGTAGTCGTGACGGCGCAACAGTCCAGCGGAGTCGAAGTAGAAGGTCTGGTCGACGCAGTGCGTGGCTATGTCCCCAGGAAATGTGGCTCGCAGCCGTCGCCAGTCCTCGTGCGGTTCAGGCCACGGGGCCAACTCCTCCAACACCACTCCAGGGCGCGTCAACAGGTACGGCGTCGTCAGGTAGTTCCACATCGCGTACCCGGCGAAGTACAGAGCATGAAGCTCATCCCAGGAGGCACTCTGACTGAGTCCGGTGAAAGATTCACGCGGAGCCGTCCGCTCCGTGACTATCACGTCGTTCTTCCCGAGCAATGCAACACGATCGGGCGTGAATAGTCCGCGCAGTTCCGGACTGGTGAATTCTGCGAAGACCGTCCGCTGCCGCTGTACATCGACGGTCAGGTCGGCGCTTGCCAGGATTCCTTCCTGACCCACAGTGGCCCACAGGTCCCCTCCGATCGTGCCTTTGGCATGGATGGTTGTCGCTTGTTGCCACCGTGGGAGGCCGCCGTGTGCCTTGAGAACGAGCTCTGTCAGGTCGCTCATGAGACGCTGTCCATTCTTGCTGCCGGTTGCGTACGGTCTGTTGATCCAGATGGCAGATCAGGCAGGCCGGGGTTTGTGTGGTACCCGATGCCCGGTGCAGCGCGCTGCGAGATGCGCCCCACGGAGCGCTACTGCGTATCTGCCATGTGCGTCACCGACGACCACCAGGTCGAGGTCCGGCACGTGCAGCACACTGCAGTCGTCGCTGTTGGCGTGCCCAACGTCCACGATGCTCAGCGGGTCGGCGACGAACACGTCGTAGCTGATGGCTGTGTCGGTGGACACAACATGTTGTCCTGAGGCAGCGGACCGCGACATCACCTGAACATGTGATCAGCCCTCGGTACGCCTCAGACGTTGGGAACGGTTCTCATTCACTTACGCGAGAGGAGGGCTGGTTGAGACGAGCAGTAGGGGTACTCGCTGAAGCCTCTTCGAAATTGCGTTCGGGGCCGCGAGTAGGTGTGTCCGGACGGCGGGCCGTGGACCACGCGACGTGGTCAGTCCCCCCAGGGGTTCACGTCCAGGAACATGTCCACGGTCACGTAGGGCAGAGAGGGGTGACGCTGATGGAGGAGTTCACCGGGCAGAGTCTGCGGAGGTGCTTTGCGGGGGTTGGCGAGGGCCTGTTCGTGGATGGCCTCGATGAGGGCACGGCTGCCTCCGAGGCGGGGGTACCGGGCGTGGACACGGTCTGCGAACCCGGGCGGGAGCAGGGCGGAACCACCGGGTTCGCGCGCGTCGATGCCGACTCCGGTCAGCGCGATGTTGATCTCGGCGGGACGGCGGCGTCGGAACACTGGTGACTCGTACATTTGCTGGGAGGGTCGCTTGCCCTGCTGGCCTGCTGCCGCGCGAGCGAACAGGAAACTGCGCAGGCTGTGGTTGCGCAGGAACGGTTGCTGTGTGTCAGTCACCAGCTTGTGGGCCTGCCGAGCCACCCGCGTAGTCGGAAAAGAGAGGTCACCCCGGCTCCCGCCCGCGGCTGGACCGACGATGAGGTCGGTCTGGCTCGCGTTGGCGGCTGGCGCGCCGATCACGACGCCGGCGGCGCCGGCCACGGCACCGCCCAGCACGGCACGGCGGGCAACGGGACGGGACATCAGGTCTCCTCTACGGATCGGCGAAACGTTGCCGGTATGCGGTGGGAGTGGTGCCGAGGACCTGGAGGAACGCACGGCGCATGGTCTCGTCGGAACCCAGGCCGCAACGACGGGCCACGGCCTCCACACCGACGTCACATGACTCAAGCAGCGTGCGGGCCGCCTCGACGCGGACCCGGGTGACGTACTGGCCCGGTGTGATCCCGAGCTCGCGCCGGAACAGACGAGTCAGATGACGCTCGCTGACCATCGCACGAGCAGCCATCCCGGCCAGCGAGTGATCGGCCCCCGGCTCGGCCGCGACCGTGTCGAGCACGGTACGCAGAGCGGGACTGCGAGGCGCAGGAACATCACCCCACACACTGAACTGGGACTGCCCACCCGGACGCCGCAGGAACACCACCAGGTGCCGCGCGACGGACCGGGCGACATCCGCACCCCAGTCCTCCTCCACCAGAGCCAGAGCCAAATCGATACCGGCGGTCACTCCCGCCGAGGTCACCACCTGGCCATCCCGCACAAAAATTGCGTCCGGCCGCACCGCCACATCCGGGAACCGCGCGGCAAGATCCACGCACATCGACCAGTGCGTCGTGGCCTGCCGACCAGCCAGCAACCCGGCCTCCGCCAGCAGGAACGCACCAGTACACACGGACGTGATACGACGCGCGGCACCACCAAGCCGACGGATCTCGGCGATCAGCCCGGACGGAAACCGGCCGAGCAGACCCGGCGCAGGCCCGGGGACGACAACCGTGCCCACCCGCTCCACCACATCGGACAACGCACAGTCGACACTCAACACCACCCCCGTATCCGAACGCACCGCACGACCATCGAGCGAGGCCAGCCGCACCCGATATCCGCCCGCACTGCTCAGGACCTGCACCGGCCCGGCGAGATCGAGCAACACCACGCCCTCGCCCACCACAACCACGACATCATGCCGGTCCTCATCAGCCACAACCGCAAGTCTCACCAGGAAACGAAAGGGCCACAAGGACAGCCAACCCACAGATCCAGACAACCACCACACCACAACACCCCTACGCACCAGCCACACACACCCGAACACACGACGAAACGACAACGCAGATCACCGACCACCCCCGAAATCAGTGAGATTCACGCCCGGCCTGACCGGCATGGCTACGCTCCGGCTCCGCCACCACGGGTCGGGGACGGCGGTGGACTGGTTGGCCTGKCCTTGGGGCGCGGTCGGCGTCGAGGGCGCGTGATGGCCAGGTCTTGGCCTCGTCCTTGACCAATACAGCGGGGAACCCACGAACGCCGCGGCCGACGGCCGACGGCCGACGCCGGGTCGTCACTTCCTGAATGCCTGACGAAACTGCTTCATGGTTTCGTCCGAGGCCATGTTCGCGCCGCAAACCGGGACGGTGCCGTCCTTGGTGGCGGCCACGATGTAGTGCTCTCCTGTCAGGAACGTCAGCGTCTCCGAATTGTTCGGGTCGCTGTTGTGAAGCCGTACCGTTTCCGAGTCGCCACCGCGCAACCAGAGTTCGACCTGGAAGAAGACGGAGGATCCCTCAACAGCGGTGACGGTTCCCTCGAAGAGCGTCGGATACTCGCGCAGTCGGTCCGGGGTGGGTGCCATGCACTTGCCTCCGGTCGCATTGCTCGCGATGGTCAGATCCAGCGGACCGGACGCGGACGAGCGACCGCTCTCGTCGTTCAGCATGATTCCTCCGGCTACGCCGCCTCCGAGGAGAAGCATTGCGGTGGCTGCCGCGAGCGTGAGGAGAGGCGACGGCCCCCTTAGTCGGGCCAGCAGCTCGTCGTCATTCACTGACTGCTCCTTCCTTCATCCGGCTTGTGTCCGGCGCGGTCGGCGTTCTTTCGCGTCGGCCCCAGCTGTGAGGCGAGTTTCCTTTCACCCGGTGCAGCCGCAGGCTGACGGCGTTGGAGGTGAGCCCCGTCGCTTCTCGATCGCCGCCAGTTTGGCAGGGCACCAATCCGAATCACCGAGCGTCGACGAGCTCGGAAGCCCCAGCACGAAGTAGACACCAGCAAGGTCGACAACAACTGCTCACCCGATGATCGCGTCGGCCATCAGCCGCTGGGTCATCGCCTGCAGCGGCGGCGCGCTGTACGACAAGAGCTGGATCAGGCCGATGTACTGCAGGTCGTGTTCAGGGTCCACCCAGAACCAGGTACCTGCGGCGCCGTCCCACATGTAGGTACCGCGACCGACCGGTAGACCAGCTTGCTGTGGGTCATACACCACGACGCCGTTCCAGCCGAATCCGAAACCGGGCCGAAGATGCATGTGTCCTGCCCGAAACCCGTGGTCGAGCAGGGAATCGGGGAGATGATTCGTCATCTGGGCCGCCAGGCTGTCAGCGCTGACGATACGTTGCCCGGCGAACTCGCCGCGGTTCAGAAGTAGTTGGGCGAAGCGCGCATAGTCGTCGATGGTCGACAGCAGGCCACCCCCGCCCCGCGCGAAGGGCGGCGGCTGCGTGTAGTCCTTGTTCAGCAGGTTCGGGCCGGGCACCAGTCGCAGTGGGCCGGCTGTGTAGTACAGCCGCGCACGTCGGGAGAGCTTCTCGGGTGGGGTGTGGAAGGCGGTGTCGGTCATCCCCAGCGGGGCGAAGATGTGGTCCTGGAAGAAGTCCGCCAGGTTCTGCCCGCTGAGTCGTTCGATGATCACGCCTTGGATTTCCATCGAGATGCTGTAGCGCCACTGGGTGCCCGGCTGGTAGGCCAGCGGCAGTCGCCCCAGCCGCTCGAGGAACTCTCCTGAAGACGAAGCGTGCAGGAGCTTCTGCTTGGCGTACATGCGCGCGACGCGGTCAGTCCTCCTKCCTCCGTAGACGAACCCGGCAGTGTGGGTGAGGAGTTCGGCCAGGGTGGGCGAGTGCTCCGCCTCTTCGAGGAGAGGGTTTCCGCGGCGGTCGAATCCGGTGCACACCCTCATCTCGGCCAGCTCGGGAAGATGCTTGGCGACGGGATCCTCGGGCGACCACAGTCCACGGTCGGCGAGGATTCCCATCGCCACACCGGTGACAGGCTTGGTCATGGAGAAGATGCGAAAGATCGTGTCCCGCGTGTACCGGCCGCCTTTGCGGTGCTCGCCCGTGCCCAGGACACTGGTACGGACGATCTTGCCGTGACGGGCCACGAGGGTGACCGCGCCGGCGATGACCTTTTCGTCGATCTTCTGCTGGACGGCGTCGTCGATACGCTCAAGACCGGCGGTAGACAGGCCGACGTCCTCGGGTGCGGCCTGCTCCAGACCGGGAACTCGTGAAGTATTCATGGACCGTCCCGATGAGGGCGATGGATTGAGTCGGGGTGTCGTTCGTGGCCCTATGACTTACCGGGGGCAAGGGAACCGAGCCAGGTCAGTGACGGCTTGGGGGTGCGGGTGAAGGTCTCGCGGTCCACGGCGACCAGGCCGAAGGTGGGACCCCAGTGCCCCCACTCCCAGTTGTCGAGCAAGCTCCAATGGAAATAGCCCCGCACGTCCACATCGTCGTCCATCGCGCCGCGCAGTGCCTGGAGGGCACCGATGATGTACTCGATGCGCTGGGCGTCGTCGCTGGTGGCCACGCCGTTCTCGGTCACGATCAGAGGTACGTCGCCGACGATGCGGGCCACGCGACGCACGGTGCCACCCAGGGCCGACGGGTAGAACTCCCAGCCGGTCTGCGTCAGTTCGGGGTTCGGTCCGAGCCGCGGCGTGCCGTCCGCCGAGATCAGGCCACGCGTATAGGTCTGTACGCCGACGTAGTCGTCACCCTTCGAGGCCCGCAGGAACACCTGATCGCGGGGCTCGCAGTAGGCGTCGGCAGCGGCCTCGGCACCTGGGTCGGCCTGGTAGTCYTGCACTGATACGCCCCAGCCCACCTCCAGGTGGGGATGACGAGCCCGCAGCCGCTCGACCGCCGCGCGGTGCACAGCGATCATGACCCGAGTAAGAGCCTCGTCGGGCACCGGGAGACCCTGAGTGAGGTCCGCATCGCCGCTGGACGAGGCCAGCTTCGGCAACACGGCCACGACATTGGGTTCGTTGATGGTCATGACGCGCACAACACCCGCCTCCAGGACGGGTGCGAGTGCGTCGACGTAGCCGAGGAAACGCTGAACGGCGTCCTCGGCAAGCCAGCCGCCACGCGCCGCGAACCACAGCGGCAAGGTGAAGTGATGGAGCGTCACCGTGGGGCGCAGTCCGCGTTTGACGGCCCCCTCGACGATGCGCCGGTAGTGATCCAGAGCCGCGCGGGAGATCGCACCGTCGGCGGGCTCGATCCGTGACCACTCGATGCCGAAGCGGTAGTCCTTGAACCCGGCTCCGGCGGCCAGGTCGAGGTCCTCGGGCCAGCGATGATAGCTGTCGATCGCGTCGCCGCACCGCTCGGGGATCGGGGAGTCGGGCAGGTTCTCGCGGTACCACCAATCGCTGGCCGTGTTGTTGCCTTCGGACTGATGCGCGCCGATGGCCGTGCCCCACAGGAAGCGGGGAGGGAAGGTGGAAGCGGACAGTTCTTTGTTCAACGTACGCTCCTGATGAGGATGATCACGGCGGCCGCGGCGACGGCCAGCGCAAGGGAAACGAGGAAGAGAGCCGTATAGCCGACCGTGTTGATGAGCAACCCGCCCACGACAGGGGCGACGACGCCGGGCAACGTCGAGCCGATACCCAGCACCCCGAGATCGCGCGCCGCGGTGGCGGTGTCGGGCAGAACGGCCACCATCAGCGCTTGGTCGACGGCAAGATAGGTGCCCAGCGTCAGGCCGATGGCCGCGCAGAAGAGGAACACCGTCGCCAGACTTGGTGCCGCCAGCACTGGCGCCATACCTGCGGCGAGCACCAGCGGAGCCCCACCAACGAAGATCTTCTTACGGCCGAGGTGGTCGCTGAGAACCCCGCCGGCGACAGTCGTCACGGCCGACAGCGCACCCACGATGGTGATGGCGACCGCAACTGCCGCGCCTGCGTCCTTCTTGCTGAGTCCCAGGTGGTCGGTGAACAGGTACAGCTTGAAGTGCGTGATCATCACGATGGCGAGGATGAAGAGAAACCGTCCCGTGAACGCCAGCCAGAAGTCCCTGGAGGCCGAGGGAATCCAGGCCCGAACTCGGCCTGTGCTTCGGGCGGGTCGGGGCATGGAGCGGTTGTCCTCGGTCGGCACGCAGATGGCGATGAGGATCGCTCCGACGACCATCACCCAGGGCACGAGCGTCAATCCCCGAACGGGATGGGTTATGAACACTCCCGCCAGTACCCCGCCGAGAGTCTGACCCAACAGGAAGCCCAGTCCCGCGAACGATGAAGCACGGCCCACGTCGCGAGACGCGACATGATCGGGGACCAGGGCGGACAAGGCAGCCGTCCACGTACCGATGCCCAGTTGGAACGCCGCGAACAGCAGGGCGATGGTGACCAGCGACGAGGTCATGCCACAGCCGGCCAGTGCCAGTGTCGCCAGAATCGAGGACCCGAGCAGCCACGGCGACCGACGGCCGATCCGACTGCGCGTACGGTCCGAGAGCAGTCCGCCCGCCACCGTTCCGATCGCGCTGGTGACAGCGCCGATCGCGGCGATCACCGTGACGATCCCTCGTCCACCGGTCGCTGGCCGACGAATTCGCCGAGCGATGTGCCAAAGCGACCGCCCAGATGAGGATCGGGCCGGGCAGTGCCGACGATACCGCCTCATTGACATCTTGTCGGTCAGCGTCCGCGCAGCGGTCATGTGCTACACCGGTCGCCGGGTCGAGGGTGTCGAATTCAGCACCGGAGGCGGCCGATTGCCAAGTACCGTTAATGAACAGGGTCTTGCCCATTCCCTACTCCTCAGATTTGTGTTGTTGAGGGCTGCCGGGACGAATACGGCACAGCACCGCGTCATGGCGAGTGCATGGGCGTCGCACGCGGCGACTCCTCGACCGGCTCTTTGGTCGGCTGTATCTACACAGGTTCGGCTGCTCGGCAGCACCACCGAGGTCAACGCCCCGGTACCACGCATCGATGCACGCCGCAGGCCCGCGCCGACGCCCGGATTGAAGCCTCAGTCGTCAGCTGTCCCCGCGAATGCGGGCGAACACTTCCTGCTTGGACGGGAGCTTCGCGAACAGCGCACCCGCACCCTGACGTTGATCGACAACGCAACCAGCTGCGGACGCACCCGCGTCGCCGAGATGAACCAGCAGGTCGCTGACAACCTCGACCGCATGATCGGCGAGTTGGATGACGGCCAGGACGAAGGCGAGGAGACTGCGGATGCTGGCTGACAACTCTCACCTGATCGTCGCGGCGGCCCGTCGCCGGCCCACTGCGACTCGCCGACGGGCCGTCGTCGCACGCGGCGGATGGACACCATCGGCACCGCGATCACCTTCGAGGCCGTTGCCCGCGAAGCGGGCGTCTCCCGGTCCGCCTCGTACTCGTCACAGCCGCCCGTCGGCAAATGGCCTCTGCGCCGACCTCAGCCACCACGAGATGTCGTCAGTCCGGACGTACCGGGCCGGCGACGAGCTCATCCAGCCCAGGAAATGGATTGTCGGGCCGGTACTTGCGATACACGGTGTCGACGAACGACAGCGGCACCCACTTCGACGGCTGCTCGTCGATCTGATGGACCACCTGCGCATGGATGTTCTCCCGCAGATCCAGATACGGGAACGCCGCATGCGCCGCGTCCAGTACCGCCCGATCCACCTCTTCCACTCCGAAGGCAAATATGTCGGCACCAATACCGAAGTGCGCGAGGGCGCAGATCACATGCTTGTGGGGCGCGATACCCGACGAGGTGTGCAGTGCCACCGCATCCCAAATCTGGTCGGCGGCGGCATCGGACAGGCCATGCTCCCGAGCAAAGCGAGCAGCCGTGAACGCGCTGTCCACCTCGAACCGGTTCGGGCCCTGCCCCACTTCGGTCAGKCCGATGTCGTGCAGCACCGTGGCGAGAAAGAGCGTCTCATCGTCGTAATCCTCACCGGCAACGAGGTCCTTGGCGGTGGCGATACTGCGAGCATAGAAGTAGCTGCGAACACTATGGTTGAACAGCCAGTCCGGAGCGTGCTCGGCGGTGAAGGCAACAGCGGCCTCCGCTGCCGCCGTACGCGGCCACGTTCCGATCTCTTCCGGCAGATTCTCGAGCGCGCTCACTTGGCCTCACCCTCCAGTGCCAGGTGCTCGGCCATGACAGCCTCACCCGATCGCAGCTCACCCACGAGGTTGGTCTGCTCGAAGTAGTCGTACCAGCCGGAACTCTCGACCCCGCTGAGAAACCCGTCGGCAAGTTCCCTCGAAGGGGCCTGCCAGACCGCGAACCATTCGTAGGACGTGGAAAGCGGGGCCGGTTCCACCCTGCCCCAGCCGAGTGTCACGACGCCGATCTCCGCGAGCTGCTTCATGGCTTCCTGTATCCCGGCGAACAGGTTGGTCAGCGTCTCCTCGTCGGCGGCGTAGAACGCCGGTTTCGGGGTCCACGTCTCGACCACAATGTGCATGTTGGCCATCTCCTCACTAATCGCTATCGGCGTGATGCGATCAGCCTAGAAACACCGAGCCCATGGTTACGATGGCCAGATGGACAGTAATCCCAAGGATCCAGCCAAGATCGCGGTGGTGGTGCAGCCGGGCTACGTCCTCTTGGATGTAGCCGTTCCCCAGCAGGTGTTCGGCCACTGGCCGAACTACGTGACCGCCTACTGGCCCGGCGGTGACCCCTACGAGTTGACCTTGGTGAGTCCCGTCCCCGCTGAAAGTTCGCTCGTGCCCCGCGAGGTCGAGCCGCTGGACCGGCTGGACACGGCGGACACCGTGATCGTCGCCGGAGTGCATGACCCCACCGAGCCTCCGGACGCCGAGTTGGTGGAACGCCTCCGTGAGGCATACAACCGGGGCAGCCGAATGGTGTCGATCTGCACAGGCGCCTTCGCCCTGGCTGCAGCCGGGATCCTGGACGGCCGCAGCGCCACCACCCACTGGCATTGGGCCAGACTGCTGCGGGATCGCCATCCGTCGGTCACACTCCGTGAAGAAGAGCTCTACGTCGAGGACACCGGCGTCTTCACCTCTGCGGSCGTCCTCGCCGGAGCAGACCTGTGCCTGCATCTACTGCGGCTCGACCATGGCCAGGCCGCCGCGAACACCATGGCCCGCTTCCTGGTCACCCCGCCTCGCCGCGATGGAGGCCAGGCCCAGTTCATCGAGCACATCGCACCCGGCGGCGACCCTGAGATCACCGAGGTGATCACCTGGATCCTGGAACACCTCGACGAGCCACTCACCCTGGAGTCGGTCAGCCGGCACAGCCACATGAGCGCACGAACCCTGGGCCGCAGATTCCGGGCCGTAACCGGAACGAGCGTCATGAAGTGGGTGGCCACGCAACGCGTAGCCTGCGCCCGCAAACTCCTCGAGACCACTCGCCTCGGCATTGATGACATCGCCCACCAATGCGGCTTCGGCTCCGCGGAGTCACTGCGCATCCACTTCACCGCGATGACCAGGACCAGCCCGTCGAGATACCGACGCACGTTCGCCGCCTGACTGGCTGGCCTCGTCTCGGCKCGACCATCCCTCGCAGCAGGGGTGACGGGCATGACTGAAAGCCGGTAGCGGACTACAAGTGAGCCCACCGCCAATCGAACCCGCCCCACGAAGCGGTCGCCACGGCACCCCACGGCCTGCCGGGCTGGAGGGGCAAGCCCATCCCCAGCACGAATTGATCGGTGCATGACTATTCCCGCGGGACCACTAGGCCCCTAAGGTCCGATGTATGTAAGGAGGATAGGCAAGACAAACCGCGCTCTAGCCCGCTGATGCGGTTCTGGCATCTGAATAGATCGGATGAGTGCCGAGATGTGGAGATCATTCTGGAAACTCGCAGCCGCACTGCTCGTCGCGGCGGGACTACTTCTGAGTCCCGGCTATGAGGCAGCGGCCCATGAGCCGGCGAATCTGCACCCCGCCGCTGTGCGAGGCATACCCGGTGAGGTCGAGCCGAGCGGCGATGACAATGTGGCGGCTTGGCAGCGCCTGCAGTTCGGGCTGTTCATCCACTGGGGTCTGTACTCGGAGCTGGGCGGGGTATGGCAGGGCCAGCCGGTCACATCCGGATACAGCGAACAGATCCAGATGTGGGCGAACATCCCCGAGGCCCAGTACCTCGAGGTGGCCAAGCGCTTCCAGCCCGATCGCTTCGACCCCGAGCAGATCTGCTCGCTGGCCAAGGAAGCCGGCATGCGCTATGTCGTGATCACCAGCAAGCATCACGATGGCTTCTCCATGTTCGACACCGGGACTACGAACTACGACGTCGTCGACGCCACCCCGTACGGCCGGGACCCCCTGAAGCAGCTCGCGGATGCCTGTCGATCCCAGGGACTGAAGT
>NZ_RDBN01000029.1 GCF_008042075.1 Streptomyces sp. UW30
CCGAGCCTCACCGGCCTCGGCCCCGCCGTCGCCGTCCCCGTCGGAACAGGGGAGGACGGCGTACGAGGCGTCGTCCTGCTCGTCCGCGGAGCGGGGCAGACCGTGTTCACCGGCAAGGAGATCGAACCGCTCCAGGGCTTCGCCGCGCAGGCCGCCGTCGCCATGGAACTCGCGGAACGCCGGCAGGACGCGGCCGAGGTCGCCGTGCTCAAGGACCGCGACCGCATCGCCCGCGACCTGCACGACCTTGCGATCCAGCGGCTGTTCGCCACCGGAATGACCCTCCAGAGCGCGGGCCGCTTCATCGAGCACCCGGAGGCCTCCGAGCGCGTGGTGCGTGCCGTCGACGACCTCGACGAGACCATCAAGATCATCAGGTCGACGATCTTCGGCCRGCGCTCACGCGAGGGCGTCGCGGGCGCGGGACTGCGGGCGCGTGTGGTGCGGCTCGCCGGCGAGGCGGCGCCGGTGCTGGGGTTCGCGCCCAGCGTGCGGATGGAGGGCCTGGTGGACACGCAGGTGCCGCGCGAGATCGCCGACCACGTCGTCGCCGTGCTCTCCGAAGCCCTCACCAACATCGCCCGCCACGCCCACGCCGACCGCGCCGACGTTGCCCTGACCGCCGGCTCCCACCAGGTCCGCCTCACCGTCGGCGACAACGGCGTCGGCATCCCGGACGGCGGCCGCCGCAGCGGGCTGCGCAACATGGCCGAGCGGGCACGCCACTTGGGCGGCGAACTGGAACTGAGCAGTCCGGAGGGCGGAGGCACCACGTTGGTGTGGTGGGTGCCGGTACCGGCCGAGTAGGCCTACGACCGGGGGCCGTGGCGTGCCCCGGTCGGGACCGGCCGGATGGGCCGAACGTCCTCCGCTGTGGCCCATGTGCCTCTCGTTGCCGCCCTCGCCGGGTGCGACGGTGAGATCAGAGCCCCGGCTGTCCGACAGGGCAGCCCGGCAAAAGGTGGTGAGGACGATGACACTCCCCCTGGTCGTGGGCGTCGACGGATCGGACGCGAGCCTCCTGGCCGTCGACTGGGCAGCAGACGAAGCCGCCCGCGGTGATCGGCCGCTGCGCCTGGTGTACGCCTCCCTGTGGGAGCGCTACGAGGGCGCCGTACCGTCGACCGGACGTGAACGCCCCTCCGAGCGCGTGCCGGCCGAGCACATCGTCGCCTCGGCCGCCGAACGCGCCGCACTGCGACGGCCGGATGTGCAGGTGACGACCGGTATCGTCCCCGCGGACCCGGTCGACGCCCTACTGCGCGAAGGCAACAACGCCTTCGCCCTGGTGACGGGCGAGCGCGGCCGCGGCGAGCTGAAGGGACTGCTCCTCGGGTCGGTGAGCCTCGGCGTCGCCGCCCGCGCGCACTGCCCGGTGATAGTGGTCCGGGGCGACGAGACAGGACTGGTCGGCCTGCACGAGCAGATCCTGTTCGGCGCCGGGGACCCGGCCACCGGCGCGCAGGCCGTGCGCTTCGCCCTCCGCGAGGCCGAGGAACGCGGCTGCGCCCTGGACGCCGTACGCGCCTGGCGCCGGACCACGCTCGCCGAGAACCCCGCACACGAGCACGAGGAACGAGCGGCGGCCCGGCTCGACGAACTGCTGGGCGAGGCCGTGGCCGAACACCCCGGCGTCCGGGTACGCCGTACCACCGTCGAGGGCCCGGCCCCTCGGATCCTCGTGGACCGCTCGGCCACCGCCGACCTCCTCGTCGTCGGAGCACGCCACCGGCACGGCCACTTCGGCCTGCAACTCGGCCGCGTCGGTCACACTCTGCTGCACCACGCGCACTGCCCCGTGGCGGTCGTGCCGCAGATGGCGTGAACGTCCCTGGCACGTCGGGTGTGCGGCACGTCCGGGCGTGGCCGCCGGCCCTCCCCGTCGAGCTCTGGGGGGGACTTGCAGCGCGCCCCGTCCGGAGCCGACGCGAGCCGTCACGAAGCGCACCGGAGTCTCGATCACCAACGAGCCGTCGTCGCCGCTCAGTCCGGCGATCAGCGAACCGCGCGGCTCCTCGGAGACCGGCGCCGGGAGCCGCTCAGGTCATGGACGGCCGTATCTGGCATCACCGCGAATGGCGCGCCGACCTGGGCTGCTTCCGGCAATTGGGGCTGCCGGTACTGCCGGACTGACCGCGCCCGCGGCGAGATCGGCCTCGTTGCGAGGGCCTCGCTGCCCTTGTTAGGGTCCGATTCGGCTTCTCACCGTTGGGCTCATGCCTCGCCAACCAGCTTCTTCGGGTCCCGATGACCGTGGAGAAGGTGGGAGTCACACCACACAAAAGGGTTTCTCCGTGTTGGTGGTGGCAGTTCGGCCAACGGGGCCGTTCTTTCGTCGGGGCAGTGGTGCATTGTCCGGCGCCGGTTCTTCGGTGCCGTTTTTCCCGACGTGCCTCCGCCCGCAGAGTGCCCTTCGGCCACGGTCCTCGAGCTCCGCGACGCGTGAAATCAGCGCTCCGCTCATGCTCGTCGAGTGCGGACGTCCGGTGCTGAGCCACGTCCTCGAAGCCATGGCCGGTGCTCCGAGTTCATGGAGGTCATCGGAGTGACGGAAGTCAAAACGGCCGAAGCCCCAGTCACGCAACGGCCATGGCTGGTCCTGGCCATTATGTGCATCGGCTTTTTCATGGCGCTGCTGGACGGAAGCATCGTCAACATCGCCATCCCGACGTTGATCAACGGCCTGGACGCCTCGTACGACCAGGTGTTGTGGATCATCGACGGATACATGCTGGTCTTCTCCGTGCTGCTGATCACCACCGGGCGTCTCGGCGACATCTACGGGTACCGGCGGCTGTTCCTGATCGGCACCACCCTCTTCACCGTGGCCTCGGCCCTGTGCGGGCTCGCCGACACCCCCGACCGGCTGCTTGCCGCGCGTGTGCTCCAAGGGCTGGGCGGGGCGCTGCTGTTCCCCCAGGTGATCTCGTCGATCCTGACGATCTTCCCGCCCCGGCTGCGCGGCCGAGCGTTCGGGCTCTTCGGCGCGATCGTCGGCTTCGCCCCCATCGTCGGCCCGGTCGTCGGCGGTTTCCTCCTCGCCCACCTCAGCTGGCGCTGGATCTTCTTCATCAACGTGCCGATCGGCATCGTCACCGCCCTGCTGGCCGTGCGATACGTCCCCGTCATGCGGCCCGGCCGCAGCAGCAGCCTCGACCTGACCGGTGTCGCCCTGGCCACCGCCGGCCTCACCGGCATCGTCTTCGGCCTCATCGAGGGCGAGCGCTACGACTGGGGAACCATCAGCGGGCCGATCAGCATCAGCTCGGTCATCATCGCCGGCGTCGTGCTGCTGGTGCTGTTCGTCCTGTGGCAGCACCGCCGCAAGACCGACTCCCTGATGCCGCTTGCGCTGTTCAACGCCCGTAACTTCTCCGTCGGCAACGGCGTCGGATTCATCTTCCAGCTCGGGATGATCGCCATCGCCTTCGTCCTCGTGCTGTATCTCCAGACGGCTCGCGGTTACAGCGCGCTGGAAACCGCCGCGGTCATGCTGCCCAACGCCATCCTGACCGCGGTCGGTTCCACCTACGCCGGCCGGCTGTCCGACAAGTTCGGCGGCAAGTACGTCCTCATGGCCGGGCTCGCGCTGCTCACGGTCGGCCTGCTGGTCCTGGTCGGGTCCACCGACGCCGACAGCAACGCCTGGAGCCTGCTTCCCGGCCTGATCATCATCGGCATCGCCAGTGGCGCCACGTTCGCGCCGCTGCAACAGGCCACCATGGACGGCGTGAACCCTCAGTTGGCCGGCGCCGCCTCCGGCGTCTCCAACACGACCCGCCAGATGGGCGGCGTCCTCGGCACCGCCGTAATCGGCGCGCTCTTGTCCGCCCGGATCAACGCCGGTCTCCCGAACGCGGCCCAGGAGCAGGCCACTCGGCTGCCCTCCGAGCTGCGCGACAGGTTCCTGGCCGCTGCCGACAGCGCCGAGAACTTCAGCCCGCCCAGCCCACCTTCGGGCCTCAGCGGCAGTGAGACCGCCCTCTTCCAGCGCCTGGGCGACGAAGCCTTCTCGACGAGTTTCACCAACGCGATGCACACCACCTTCCTGGTCTCGGCCGCCGTCCTCGTCGCTGCGACCGTCCTGTGCGGCCTGTTCACGGCACCGCCCAAGCCGGACGCGGCCCAGGAAGCCAACCCCGAGGAGGAAGCCCGGACTGCTTCAGAGGGCTGACCCGACCCCGTCGGCCGAGCAGAGCGGGCGCACCACGCGCCCGCTCTCGCGGCCCGGGCCGCTCAGGCGAAGGACACCTCGGCGGTGGCGTGCCGGGCCTCGCGGTGGGTGGCGATCCGGAGCCGGGCGTGGCCGTCGGCGGGCACGCCGTCCGCGAGGAGGCGCTCGCCGAGGAATGCCGGGTGGTGCAGCCGGTAGGTGAGGGAACGGATCGGTCGCTCCGGCGCGTTCCTGCGGACCAGTTCCAGCATGAGCAGGGCCAGCAGCGGGCCGTGGACGACGAGCCCGGGATAGCTCTCCACCTCGCGCACATACGGGGTGTCGTAGTGGATGCGATGGGCGTTCGCGGTCAGCGCGCTGAATCGGAAGAGGAAGGTCTCGTCCGGCCGTAGGCGCAGCTGCCACGGGCCCTCTGGCCGCGCGGCGACCGTGTCGTCGAGCGTGGCAGGGTGCCGCGCGGCGGCGCCGTCGCCCGAGCGGTACACGATGTCCTGCTCCTCGACCAGACAGACACGTCCGCGCTGACGGAACTCCTGCCGCTCGGTGACGAACAGCAGCTCCCCGCTGCGCCCCTGCTTGGGCGTGACCGCGGCCAGAGCGCTGACCCGCTCGGCGGGCTCGCCCAGCCGCAGGGGCGCGGTGATCTCGCAGCGGCCGCCGGCGAACATCCGTCGCCGTTCGGGGATCGGCGGCAGGAAGCGGGCGTCGCGCAGATGTCCGTCGGGGCCGAGGGCGCGCTGGGATGGCCAGTGCAGGAAGTACAGCCACTGCCACAGCGGCGGCAGCGGATCACCGGACTCCGCGGCCGCGGAGGGCAGGTCCAGCAGCGCCGACAGGGCGGCCACCGGACCGGGCGGCAGGGCGTCCTCGTCGGCGACCGGCTGCGGATTCCAGGACTCCACGTAGGAGGCGAGGGGGGCGGGCATGCGCTGGCTTCCTCCTGAGTGGGGGAGTGGTCGGGCCGGGGGAGTGCCCGTCGGCGTGACGGGCGGCCCGCCGTACGTCAGAACGTGCTCAGGCCGAGTGCGGCGCGGAAGGCGTTCTTGTTCGCGACGCCGTCCCGGGGCGGCAAGGCGCGCGGTGGCTCGTCGGTGGCGATGAGGACTTGGGCGTACGTCGTGCCCGCGCGAGCCTTGATCCGGGCCGCGAGGTCCTCGGTCCGGGCCGGGTCGGTGATCCGGACGGTGTCACGGATGCCGAAGCCCCGGGCGACGGCGACCAGATCGGTGCCGAGGCCGGTGTGGCTGGGCTGCATCCCGGTCTCGCCGAAGTGGGCGTTGTCGAGCACAACGAGCGTGAGGTTGGGCGGGAGTTGGGCGCCGACCGTGGCCAACGTACCGATGCCCATGAGATGTTCGCCGTCGCCGGTGACGGCCACGACGGGGTGCTCCGGCCGGGCGAGGGCGAGACCCAGGGCGATCGGGGCCGCGGCGCCCATCGCGCCCCACAGGTAGAAGTTCGCCGGCCGGTCGCCGGCGGCGAACACGTCGTAACTGGGCGAACCGAGCCCGGACACGATC
Organism: Streptomyces sp. UW30; assembly: GCF_008042075.1. GTDB lineage: Bacteria > Actinomycetota > Actinomycetes > Streptomycetales > Streptomycetaceae > Streptomyces. The sequence continues at coordinate 5,695 of NZ_RDBN01000029.1, forward strand.
AGGGTGTCCTCGGGCAGGCGGCCGATCAGGTCGGCGACGAAGCGGCGCCGGTCCAGTCGTACGTCAGCGGTGGTGGGCATCAGTCGCGCTCCCACTTCTTTCGGCCGATCAGCTTCTGCCCGAGGAGCACGGCGACCCGTTCGCCTGCCCCGAACGCCGAGTCCAGGGCGGCCTCGACGGTCTCCCCGACCTCGTCGGGGCTGTCGGCGCGCAGGACGTTGATGCCCATCAGTTCCAGCGCCTGCCGTGTCGTGCGGCCCATGTGCCCCTGCCACGGGTTGAACTCGGCGTACTCGCCCCGCATGGTCACCAGTGTCAGGAACGGGAACCGGCACGCCTCCAGCAGCGAGAACATGTTGACGCAGTTGCCGACCCCGCTGCTCTGCATCAGCAGCACCGCCCGCTGCCCGCCGAGCCAGGCCCCGCTGACGACGCCCACGCCCTCTTCCTCGGTGGTCAGGACGACGTCGTGGATGTCGGGGTCCAGCTGGGCCTCACGGATCACGTAGGAGTGCCCGGCGTCGGGCACGTAGGCGATCTGCCGGACGTCGCGCTTCTTGAGGGCGACGAGGATGTCCTGCTGCCAGGTGGGTGGTGCGGGTGCTGGGGGTGTGACGGTCATGCCGCTCATCATGGGCACTGATGGATGGCGTTGAGAAATAGAAATGAGTGATCCCGGTATGCCCCGCCCGTATGGCTACGCGTCCGGCTGGGACTGGGACTGGGGCTGTGGCTGTGCAGAAGGCCATCTGCCCTCACTCACCGCCGTGTTGATCTGCCGTACGAGTTCGCGCGCGACCACCTCCACGGCGGGCGGCGTCCGGCCGGAGCGTGGTGTGGCGAGCACGATCGAGCGCCACACGTCGGGCTCGCACAGCGGCGCGGCGCTCAGTGTCCCGTTCGCGACGTCCTCGGCGATGCCGATGCCCGGCAGGATCGTCCAGCCGTGCCCGGCCAGGACGAGCTGCTTCTGCACCCGCATGGAGTTGGTCTGCACGACGATGTCCATGGCGGCCCCGGCCCGCGCAGCGGCGGCGTCGATCAGTGCGCGCAGGGCATGGCCCGGCGCCGGCATGACGAGCGGATGAGCCGCCGCCTCGACGAAGGGGACCGGACGATCGGCCCGCAGGCCTGCCGAGCCCGGAGCGACCGCCCACAACTGCTCCCGTACCAGCGGACGGGCGTTCAGCGACGGCGTGCTGTCCAGGTTGTACAGCAGGGTCAGATCCAGGTCGCCGTCGTCGAGCCACTGCTGGAGATGCCCGGAGTAGGCGGTCATCAGTCGCAGTTCGATGCCGGGGTGGTTCTGCGCGACGGCCGAGACGAGGGGCGCGGCCAGCAGGTCGACCTTGCTCTCCAGCAGACCGACGGTGACGATGCCGGTGACCGTCCCCGGCGTGGGCTGCACCTCGGCGCGGGCCCGCTCCAGCTCGTTCAGGGCGCGCCTCGCGCGGTCCGCCATGATCGTCCCGGCCTCGGTGGGCCGCATGCCCTGCCGGGTGCGTTCGAAGAGCGGGACGCCGAGTTCCTGCTCCAGGGTGCGGATCTGCCGGGTCACGGCCGGCTGCACCAGATGCAGCAACTCCGCGGCCCGGGTGACGCTGCCGACCTCGGCCACCGTGACGAGCGCCTTGAGTTGTCTGACGTCCATGCCTGTTCCACCGCCATCCGCACCGGGCATGCTGGCATCAGCGTTTGTTATTTCACGCATGATGTCATGAGCGACCATGATGAAGATCCAGCGGGTACACCCCAAGGAGAAGCATGAGCACCCTCGACATCCTGTCCGAGGACGAGCAGTTCGTCGTCCACACGGTGCGCGACTTCGTGGACAAGGACGTCAGGCCCGTCGTCCAGGAGCTGGAGCACGCCAACACCTACCCCGAAGCCCTCATCGAGCGGATGAAGGAACTCGGCGTCTTCGGCCTCGCCGTCCCGCAGGAGTACGGCGGCACGCCCGTCTCCACGCCCTGCTATGTGCTGGTCACCGAGGAGCTGGCCCGGGGCTGGATGAGCCTGGCCGGTGCGATGGGCGGGCACACCGTCGTCACCAAGCTGCTCCTGCACTTCGGTACCGAGGAGCAGCGGCGGCGCCATCTGCCCCGGATGGCCACCGGCGAGGTCCGGGCGGCGTTGGCGCTGACCGAGCCGGGCGGCGGCTCCGACCTCCAGGCGATGCGTACCGTCGCGCGTAAGGAAGCCGACGGCTATCTGGTGAACGGCGCGAAGACGTGGATCACCAACTCCCGCCGCTCCCAGCTCATCGCCCTGCTGTGCAAGACCGACCCGGACGCCAGCCCGCCGCACAGCGGCATGTCCGTCCTCCTGGTCGAACACGGGCCGGGTCTGACGGTCTCCCGCGACCTGCCCAAGCTCGGCTACAAGGGCGTGGAGAGCTGCGAGCTGTCCTTCGAGGACCACCGTGCGCCGGCGGACGCACTGCTCGGGGGAGTGGAGGGGCAAGGGTTCGCCCAGATGATGAAGGGTCTGGAGACCGGCCGCCTCCAAGTCGCCGCCCGCGCCCTCGGCGTGGGCCGGGCCGCCCTGGAGGACTCGCTCGCCTACGCGCAGCAACGCGAGTCGTTCGGCAAGCCGATCTGGCAGCACCAGTCCATCGGCAACTACCTGGCCGACATGGCGACTTCCCTCACCGCCGCGCGTCAACTCACCCTGTACGCGGCCCGTGAGGCGGACGCCGGACGCCGGGTGGACATGGAGGCCGGGATGGCGAAGCTCTTCGCCTCCGAGACGGCCATGCAGATCGCCCTCAACGCCGTCCGCATCCACGGCGGCTACGGCTACTCGACCGAGTTCGACGTCGAGCGCTACTTCCGGGWCGCGCCCCTGATGATCGTCGGAGAGGGCACCAACGAGATCCAGCGCAACGTCATCGCGAGCCAGCTGGTGAAGCGGGGAGGGCTCGACGCCTAGGCCGGCCGCACCGCCGTGTCAGGCACCCGGGCCACCCGTCACACGTCCACCCCATCCCGCTCAGGCCCCTTCACTTCGGCTTCAAAACCGTCGAGGAGATGGTGCAGTACATCGGCGCTACCTGGAGGGGCGGGCGGCCGTCACTCCCCGGGAGCGGGCTGCGGCGTGCACGGATGCGGCGCTCGTGCGGGTGGCCCAACTCGTCCGCGCCGTCCATGACATGACGCACGGAACCCCGTCGGCCGGCGACCGGGACGTCGTGTGCCACAACGATCTCGCCCCGAAGAACACGGTCTACGCGGTGGAGGGCGCCGACTGGTGGCCGACGGCCTTCGTCGACTGGGACCTCGCCGCACCCGGCGAGCGCGTGCACGACCTCGCGCACGTGTGCTGGCAGTACCTGGATCTGGGCCCGGGCGTCCCCGACGTGCGCGAGGCGGCCCGGCGGATCGCGCTCGTCCGCGAGGCGTACGGTCCGTGCGCCGGCGGCGAGGAGATCGTCGACGTGATCCTGTGGTGGCAGGACCGCTGCCGGCGGGGCATCGAGGCGGGCGCGGCGCGCGGTGAGCCGGCCATGGTGGGGCTGCGGGAGCGCGGGGCCGCGGCCGAGGTGCGCGACGCCTATGCGTGGACGGCCGAACACCGGCGTGAGCTGGGGGCGTTGCTGCTCTGACGCCGGGCAGGTCGACCCGGGTTCATCGGGCTTCGTCGACCCATGACGCCAGCTTTCCGTCCGGGTGGAGCGCGACGTGCAGCCCGTTGTTCTCGCCGTAGGCGGCACGGCCGTCGGCGACGAGTGTGTCGAGCCGCTTGCCGTCGGCGAAGACGTCGGCCTCGTAGTGATCGGCCGTGAGCCGGAAGATCTTCGCCGTCGTCGAGCCGTCCGCCAGCGTCGACGTGCCGATCAGGACGCGCTCGACGGCCTGCTCCGGCTTCGGCTCGGCCCGCTCGACCCAGGAGGAGACCTGGCCGTTCGGCCGGAGCGTGAAGTGCAGCCCGTTGTGCTGGGCGTTCGTGGGCATGCCCTGGGTGTACAACGTCCCGTACTTCGCGTCCTTGGCCCAGATCTCCGCCTCGTAGCGGTTCTCGCCGGTCTTGTAGACCTTCGCACGGCTGACCTGGTCCGCGAGCTTCACCGTCTTCACGTAGACGCGCTTGGCCTTGGCGTGCTGGGCCATGGTCGGCACGTTCGCGGTGGCGGGCGTGTGGGCGGCGAAGGCGCCGGCGGCCGAGACGCCCAGCGCGGTGGTGACACCGGCGGCGATCAGGGCGGTGCGCAGGGTGCGAGGGGCACGCATCAGTGAGTCGTTCCTTCGGTGGGGGTTCGTTCCGACCTCCTCGAAGCTACGGACCGTCCATCAAGGCTTCCCGTACGTCGTGTAACAGTCATTCGACGCATGCCGCTCAGAACGGATAAAACGCCTCGATTGACATGCAGGCGATTACCTGCATAACGTTGAGTGTGCGATCAGAGAGCGACCCCGCGATGGACAAGGTCTTCAAGGCGCTGGCCGACGACACGCGCAGACGGCTCCTGGACCGCCTGCACGAGGACAACGGGCAGACGCTGGGTGAGCTGTGCGCGCGCATCGACATGAAGCGTCAGTCGGTGACCCAGCACCTGGGTGTCCTGGAGGCCGCCCATCTGGTCAGCACGGTGTGGCGGGGGCGGGAGAAGCTGCACTACCTCAATCCGGTCCCGCTCCACGAGATCCAGGAGCGGTGGATCGACAAGTTCGAGAGCCCGCGCCTGCGCGTGCTCGGGGCCGTGAAACGACGAGCCGAGGAAGCCATGACCGACAAGCCCACATTCGTCTACGTCACCTACATCGAGAGCACGCCCGAGAAGGTCTGGGACGCCCTCACCGACGCCGACCTGACCGCCGCCTACTGGGGCCACAGCAACGTCTCCGACTGGCGGCCCGGTTCCCGCTGGGAACACGTCCGCACGGACGGTTCGGGCGTCGCCGACGTCGTCGGCACCGTCGTGGAGAGCGAGCGCCCGACCCGGCTGGTCACCACCTGGGTGGCGCCGGACGACGAGGGGCAGGAGGACAAGCACTCCAGGGTCACCTTCGACATCCGGCAGCACGCCGAGATCGTCCGGCTGACCGTGACCCACGAGGACCTGGCGGACGAGAGCGAGCGTGCCGACGCGGCCTCCGGCTGGGCGGCGGTGCTGTCCAACCTCAAGTCGCTGCTGGAGACCGGGCATGTGCTGCCGCAGGAGCCGTGGCTCGTGCCCGCCCACTGACACGCGCCGCCGCGGTGCGTGCGAACGCGAGAGGGCCGGTCCGCGGGTGCGGACCGGCCCTCGTGTCTTGCTCTCCCGTGTGTCGCTACGGCGTAGGGGCGCTCCTCGCCGCCGTACCGGCGCACATCAGGCCCAGGAGTACGGCCAGCGCGCCGATGACGATGTTGTTCACGACGACACCGGCGTCCGGGCTGTCCCCGACCACCCACGGCGCGATGATCATCCAGACGCCGATCGCGCAGAACGCCCAGCTGAGGCCGTACATGCGTTCCGGAGCCCGGGTGAACCCGAGGGCCAGCAGGCCGATCGCGATCCCCACGATCAGGTTGTGGGTCACCAGCGCGGGCTGGCTCGCCGTGTAGTGGAGTATCCAGGGGGATACGGCGCAGTACAGACCGAGCAGGAACACCGGCCCGTCCAAGAGCGTCACATCACGACCGCCGAGCATGCGGGCGTAGCGCTCCCGCATCTCGGATACATCGGGGTGACTGCTTATGTCACCTCTGGTGGGCGAGACGTTGGTCATGACTCGTCTCCTTTGACTCGCAGGCCTGACCGCGTCTGGTGCGGTGTGCGGTAAGCGCCGCCTCGATCCATTCTGCGCTTATTTTTTCCTTATGTGTAGAGGTGGGGGCGRGCGGTGCACGAGCCCTGGTGGCTGCCGGACGACGAGCGCGCCGCGCTCGGCTACCCGGACCCGATCGTCGACCTGTCGGAGGGG
>NZ_RDBN01000003.1:0-22758 GCF_008042075.1 Streptomyces sp. UW30
GCTCAGAAGGCGGGCGATAAGGCCATCAGGCGACCTACGTCGGTACGCGAGCGCGGCGAAAGAGGTGCGGCCGGGGGCGTCACGGCGTGTCCCCGTCCAGGTCGTCCCTGACCCTCCCCGGGGAGGCCCTACCGGCCCGCTACTACACGGATCCGGCCATCGCACAGGCGGAGACCGACCGTATCTTCGCCAAGTCCTGGCAGCTCGTCTGTCACGAGTCCGACCTTCCCGGCCCCGGCGCGCGGCTGGCCGCCACCGCAGCGGGCCGGGAGGTGCTGGTGGTCCGCACCGAGGACGGTGGCCTCGCCGCCCACCTCAATGTGTGCCGGCACCGCGGCACCCGCCTGGTCACCGACCCGGAGCCGTCGGGCAAGGCGATCCGCTGCCCGTACCACGGCTGGACCTACAAACTGGACGGCCGCCTGGTCGGGGCCCCCGAGGCACGCAGGATCCCCTGCCTGGACAAGCCGAAGCTCGGTCTCCACCCGGTCAACGTGGAGTCCTTCCTGGGCTTCGTCTTCGTCAACCTGGACATGGAGGCGACCCCGCTCGCGGAGAGCTGCAAGGGGCTGGCCGAGGCCGTCGGCCACTACGCCGGGGCCGATCTGGTGCCCGTCGGCAAGCACCGTATCCACGACCTGTCGGGCGGCGAGGAGCAGAACGCCAACTGGAAGGTGATCGTCGACAACTATCTGGAGGGCTACCACGTCCCGGTCGCCCACCCCTCGCTGATGCGACTGCTCGACTACGCCGCGTACACGGTGGACGTGCAGGAGAACTACGTCCTGTTCGAGTCGCCGCTGCGCGACAAGCCCTCCTCGAACTGGACCGAGCGGCTCTACCAGCGGCTTGCGATGCCGATGCCGGGGCTGGTCGAGGCGGACCGGCGGGTGTGGCGGTACGCCGTGATCTACCCGAACACGCTCATCGACTTCTACCCTGACCACGTGCTCGCGTGGACCGCCCTGCCCACCGCCCAGGACCGGGCGGCGATTCCCGGTGCCTTCTACACCAAGACCGGCGAGGGCCTGCGCACCCGGCTGGCCCGGCGGCTCAACATCCACATCGGCTGGGTCACCAACGACGAGGACGCCGAGCTGGTGGAGCGCGTCCAGGCCGGTATGCGGACGCCCGGCTTCGAGCCGGGTCCGCTGTCGCAGCGCGAGGCCGCCGTCGGCTGGTTCGCGCGCCGGGTCAGGGACGACCTGGACGGGGACACGCCGTGACGCCCCCGGCCGCACCTCTTTCGCCGCGCTCGCGTACCGACGTAGGTCGCCTGATGGCCTTATCGCCCGCCTTCTGAGCCGCGCACGCACCCTCCCCAGACCGGTCATCACTGCGGAATCAGGGCCTGAAGTGAGCCGACCAGCCGGTCCGCCCTGGACTTGTGCCGTTCCTCGACGGAGAGGACGTTCCATGTCCCCCGAGGTACCACCGCCGACCCGACGCGCCGTGTTGCGGGCGGGCGCCTGCGGCCTGCTGGCCGCAGCGGCCGGCGGCTGCGGGTTCATGCCCGCCAAGAAACCCGACGCCGACCAGCTCGCCCCGGTCGAGGCGCGCGTCGACGGCGATCTCGTCTACTTCAACTGGGCCGACTTCGTCGACCCGTCCGTGTTCAAGGGCTTCGAGAAGGAGTACGGCGTCAAGGTCATCCAGTCGAACTTCGACTCGATGGAAGGCATGGTCGCCAAGCTCAACGCGGGCAACCGCTACGACATCATCTTTCCCACGGCCAAATGGGCCCAGCGGCTGGCGCGCGGCGGCCGGCTGCGCCGTATCGACCACTCCCGGCTCGCCCACTCCCAGGCCATATTCGGGACGTACGACTACTTCGCCGACCCGTGGTACGACCCCGGTTCCGCGCACACCGTCCCCTTCACCGCGTACAAGACCGGTATCGGCTGGCGGCGCGACAAGATCGGTGAGCTCACCGATTCCTGGCGGGACCTGTGGAGCGATCGGGCCAGGGGCAAGGTGTTCCTGCTGGACGACCGCGACGAAGTCCTCGGTATGGGTGCCCTCTCGCTCGGGCTCGACGTCAGCACCGGTGACACCGGCGACCTCGACCGCATCACCTCCCTGCTGGGCACCCTGCGGCCGCGGCTGCGCGGCTTCTCCAGCGACAGCTACAACAACCTCCTCAACGGCAACGCGCTGATCCAGCAGGCGTGGAGCGGCGACATGGCCGCCATGCTCAACCAGGCCGACGACCCGTCCGTGTTCGGGTTCCAGGCCCCCAAGGAGGGCACGCCGATCAACTCCGACTGCTACGCCATCCCCTGGAACGCGCCCCACCCCGGCACCGCGATGCTGTTCATCGACTACATGCTGCGGCCGGAGAACGTGAAGAAGAACATCGAGTACATCGGCTACCCGATGCCGGTCGCGGGCACCGAGAAGGTCTACGCCGATCTCGTCGAGCCGTTCCCCGAGTGCCTGGTCACCCAGGACGACCTCAAGGCCGACGTGTTCTTCCGCAACGGCGACCGCGCGGCGGAGGACGCCCGCGACGCCGCCTGGACCCATGTGAAGGCGGGCTGAGACATGGCACTGCTCCGCCCCTCCCGCTCCCGCCGCCGGGACACCTCCGGGAACCGGATGTGGCTCTGGTTCATGCTGCCGGGCACCCTGTGGATGACCGGCTTCCTGATCGCCTCGCTGGCCCTCGTCGCCGTCCTCGCGGTCGGCACCACCGACGAGCTCGGCAACCCGCGCTTCGGCTTCGACCTGGCCGGTGTGCGCGCCCTCGCCGACCCCGCCTACACCGAGGTCCTGGCCCGCTCCCTCGGCTATGCCCTGCTGACCTGTGTGATCTGTCTGCTGATCGCCTATCCGGTGGCGTACACGATCGCCCTGTACGGCGGCCGGTACAAGCACGCGCTGATCGCCGCGATCGTGGTGCCGTTCTTCGCCAACTACCTGGTGCGCATGTACGGCTGGTCGGTGGTCCTGTCCGACGACGGGCCCGTGCTGCGCGCCCTGCGCGCGGTCGGTCTGGCCGACTCGGGCACGAAGATCCTCAACAGCGGCTTCGGCGTGGTCGCGGGACTGGTCTACGGCTTCGTCGTCTTCATGATCATCCCGCTGTACGCGGCCCTGGAACGGCTGGACGTCTCCCTCATCGAGGCCGGCCGCGACCTGTACGGCGGCCCGGTCCGCACCTTCTTCTTCGTCACCCTGCCCGCGACGAGGCAGGGCGCGGCGGCCGGGCTCGTCCTGGTGTTCCTGCCCGCCATGGGTGACTTCGTCAGCGCACAGCTCATGGGAGGCCCGGACCAGATCATGATCGGCAACCTCATCCAGGACAAGTTCTTCCAGGGCCAGAACTGGCCGCTCGGCTCGGCGCTCACCATGCTGCTGATGCTGGTCCTGCTGGTCGGGATGCTCGGCTATCTGCGGCGCACCCGCAAGGACGAGGCGGAGGCCCTGCGATGACTCTGGTCCGCACCCCCTCCGCCACCGCCTCGTCCTTGCGGGTGCGCCGCAGATAGCCGAGCATCCCGACCAGCAGGACCAGCATCAGCAGCATGGTGAGCGCCGAGCCGAGCGGCCAGTTCTGGCCCTGGAAGAACTTGTCCGCCACCGCCCCGGCCCGTCCCTCCGCCCGCACGCGCATCCGCCGACGCGCCCACCGCAAGCCCCGCGTTCTCATCGCGATCACCGGGCTGTTCTTCGCCCTGCTCTACCTGCCCATCGCCGTCGTCGCCCTCTTCTCCTTCAACTCGCAGAAGTCCCTGACCGTGTTCGACGGTTTCAGCCTGCGCTGGTACCGCGCCTTCGTCCACGACGACGTCCTGATCGCCTCCCTGGGTACCAGCCTGCGCATCTCCCTGGTGGCGATGGTCGGTTCGGTGCTCCTCGGGGCGGCGCTGGCGCTCGGTCTGGTCCGCTGCCGAACCCGGCTCGGCTCACTGGCCGGACTGATCATGCTGGTGCCGCTGATCACGCCGGAGATCGTCACGGGCGTGGCCTCGATGCTGCTGTTCAAGGGCCTGGGCGTGCCTTTGTCCACCGGCACGGTGATGCTCGCCGAGATCACCTTCTCCATCTCGTACGTCACCGTCATCCTGCGCTCCCGGGTCGCCGCGCTGAACCCGGAGGTGGAGGAGGCCGCGATGGATCTCGGCGCCACGCGGTGGCAGGCGGTCCGGCTGGTGACCCTGCCGGCGCTGCTGCCCGCGGTGCTCGCCTCCGCCGTACTGATCTTCGCGCTGGTCTTCGACGACTTCGTGCTCGCCTACTTCACCACCGGCGTCGACCCGCAGCCCCTGTCGGTGCGGATCTACTCGGCGATCCGGTTCGGCGTGCAGCCCACCATCAACGCGCTCGGCACGCTGATGCTCGCGGGATCGATCGCGCTGATCGCCCTGGCCCTGTTCATCCCGCGCCTCTTCGGCCGCCGCGGCGGCCTCGACATCCTCTCCGGAGAGTGATCCCCATGGACGTGACCCCCGCCGTCCGGCTCGACGGTGTCTCCAAGCAGTTCGCGGACTCCTACGCCGTCCACCGCCTGGACCTCGACATCGAGGCCGGCCACTTCTTCTCCCTGCTGGGCCCGTCGGGCTGCGGCAAGACCACGACCCTGCGCATGATCGGCGGGTTCAGCGATCCCACCGAGGGTGCGGTGGTGCTGGCGGGTGAGAACGTGACCGACCTGCCGCCGAACAAGCGCAACGTCAACACCGTCTTCCAGAGCTATGCCCTGTTCGACCATCTGAGCGTCGCCGACAACGTCGGCTTCGGCCTCAAGCGCCGGGGCGTCGCCAAGGCCGAGATACGCCGGCGTGTCGGCGAGATGCTGGAGCTGGTCCAGCTCACGGGCCTCGCCGACCGGGGGCCCCGTACCCTCTCGGGTGGCCAGCGCCAGCGCGTCGCCCTGGCCCGTGCGCTGGTCAACCGCCCGGCCGTGCTACTGCTCGACGAACCGCTGGCCGCCCTCGACCTGAAGCTGCGCCGGCAGATGCAGGTGGAGCTGAAGCAGATCCAGCGCGAGGTCGGCATCACCTTCGTCTTCGTCACCCATGACCAGGACGAGGCGCTGACGATGTCCGACCGGATCGCGGTGATGAACGAGGGCCGCATCGAGCAGTGCGGCACGCCGGAGGACATCTACGAGCACCCCGGCACCCGCTTCGTCGCCTCCTTCATGGGCACCTCCAACCTGATGACCGGCACGTACCGGGGTGGCGAGGTGACGCTGGAGAAGGGGCCCGCCCTGGCCGTCGGCGCGCGTTCCGGTATCGCGGACGGCACCGCCGTCAGCGTGTCCGTGCGCCCCGAGAAGATCTGGCTGTCGGACTTCGAGCCGGGCATGTCGATGCAGAGCGGGGTGATCCGCGAGACCGTCTACAGCGGCCCGACCACCACTTATCTGATCGAACTCGCCCCGGGCGTCACGCTGTCGGTGCTGGAGCAGAACACGGCCCGCGCCCGCATGGAGGACCGCTGGAGCGGCGGCGAGACGGTGGAGTTCGGATGGCGGCCCGAGCACTGCCTGGTCCTGGCCTGACCCACCCCCTGACGAAAGCGAAACCCATGCATCACGACGTGATCGTGCTCGGCGCCGGTCTCGCCGGGCTCGCCGCCGCCCGGGACCTGGCCGCCGCCGGCACCGACGTGCTGGTCCTGGAGGCCCGGGACCGCGTCGGCGGCCGGGTCGAGCAGACCCGCACACCCGACGGCCGCACCGTCCAGCTGGGCGGTGAGGTCGTCGGCCGCGGGCACACCGCCTATCTCCAACTCGTCAAGGAACTGGGCCTCGACCTGGTCCCCAGCTATGTCGACGAGCCCGGCCGGATCACCCGCGCCACCCCGGAGGGGCGCTCGGCCGGTGATCCACCGCACTGGTTCGGCCCCGGTGACACAGCCCTGCACGAGCGCCTGAGTGCCGAGTTCACCGCCCTCACCGCCACCGTCGCCCCCGACGACCCCTGGTCGCATCCGGACGCCACCGCCCTGGACCACCTCTCGGTGGCCGACTGGCTGCGCTCGCGTCAGGCCACCGCGGCCGTCGTACGCCTGTGGGACATCGGCCAACTCGCCCTGGCGGGCGGCTCGTACGAGCGGATCTCCCTGCTGGCCGCGCTGCGCAAGAGCGCGGCGGTCCCCGGTTCGGGCACCGGCGACTACGACTACGACGACTGGGAGGGCCTGCGGCTCGCGGAGGGCTCGGCGACGCTCGCCGAGGTCCTGGGCCGCGAGCTGGGTCCGCGGATCCGGCTCGGCTCGCCCGTCGCCGCGCTGGACATCCGCCCCGGCCGGTGCGCCGTGCGTCTGGTCTCCGGCGAGGTCCTCACCGCCGGCGCCGTGGTGAGCGCCCTGCCGGTGGGCCCGCTGCGGGATGTCGCCGTCAGCGGTGTGAGCGAGGCACGGCTCGCCTCGCTGCACCGGCAACGCCACGCCACGGCCGCGAAGTTCGCCGCCGTCTACGACCGTCCGTTCTGGCGGGACGCCGATCTGAACGGCCTGTCCGAGGCGGAGGGAGTGCTGGGCAGCACCTGGCCGCAGAACGAGGGCGTCCTGTCGGCGCTGATCCCGCCCGAGCGCTACGGCGTCCTGCTCGGCACCCCGCCCCAGCTGCGCACCCCCGAGCTGCTCGCCGAGATGGCCGGCATGTTCGGCGACGAGGCACTGCGGCCGAGCGCCTGCCATCTGCGGCTGTGGGGAAGCGACCCGTGGACGCAGGGGTACGTCACCCAGTGGCCGCCGGGTGAGGTCATGGCCGTCGGCCCGCTGCACGGCACGCATGAACCGCCGTTCTACGTCTGCGGCTCCGACCAGTGGGTCGCCGGATACATGGAGGGCGCCGTCCGCACCGGCCGCGCCGCCGCCGAGGAGGCGCTGCACCGTGGCTGACACCGACGGGCCGAACCGGGCCATGGCCGGCAACGACCGGCTCAACCACATCGGCGGCAAGGAGGTTCCGGCCGCGTCCGGTGCCACCTTGGCGTTGATCGACCCCGCCACCGGACTCCCCCACGGCACGGCTCCGCTCTGCGGCCCCGAGGACGTGGACGCGGCCTGCCGGGCGGCCGAAGAGGCCTTCCCTGCCTGGTCGTCGACGACTCCGGCCGAACGGCAGACGGCGCTGTTGCGCATCGCCGACGCCCTGGAGCGGCAGGCCGAGGCGGTGGCCCGCGCCGAAGTCACCGACACGGGCAAGCCCCGAGCCCTGTTCCTCGCGGACGAACTGCCCGCGATCGTGGACGTGTTGCGGTACTTCGCCGGTGCCGCCCGGAACCTGCCGGGCGCGGCGGCCGCCGAGTACACGCCGGGCCGCACCTCCGTGCTGCGGCGCGAGCCGGTCGGCGTGTGTGCCCAGATCACGCCGTGGAACTACCCGCTGATGATGGCCGTATGGAAGATCGCCCCGGCGCTCGCGGCCGGCAACACCGTGGTCCTGAAGCCGTCCGACACGACGCCGTCGTCGGCGGTGCTGCTGGCCCGGCTGGCCGCCGAGCACCTTCCGCCCGGCGTGCTGAACGTGGTGTGCGGCGACCGTGAGACCGGGCGTGCCCTCGTCGCCCATCCGCTCGTGCGGCTGGTGGCCGTCACCGGGAGTGTCCGCGCCGGACAGGAGATCGCCGCGGCGGCGGCCGCCGACCTCAAGCGGCTGCACCTCGAACTCGGCGGCAACGCACCGGTGTTGGTCCACGCGGACGCCGATCTCGACGACGCGGTCGAGCAGTTGTCGTCGCTGTCCTTCTACAACGCGGGGCAGGACTGCACCGCGGCGACCAGGATCCTGGTGGACCGGCGGATCCACGACCGCTTCCTCGCGCTCTTCGCGGACCGGGCAGCCGAGCAGCGGCCCGGAGCGCCGGACGACGCGCACGCCGCGTTCGGCCCGCTGGCGAATTCCGCCCAACTCGCCTCTGTGACCGGCCTGTTGGAGCGGCTACCGGGGCACGCCGAGGTCGTCACGGGCGGCGCGGCGCTGGACCGGCCCGGCTACTTCCACCAGGCCACACTGGTCGCCGGGGTGCGGCAGGAGGACGAGATCGTGCAGAGCGAGGTGTTCGGCCCGGTCGTCACCGTCCAGCCGTTCACCGACGAGTCCGAGGCCATCCGGCTGGCCAACGACGTACCCCAGGGCCTCGCCGCGAGCGTCTGGACCCGGGACCACGACCGCGCCATGCGGGCCGCCCGGGAGCTGCGGACCGGCATCGTCTGGGTCAACACCCATGGCACGACGGTGTCGGAGATGCCGCACGGCGGCGTACGCCACTCCGGGTACGGCAGCGACCTCTCCCTCACCGGTCTGCTCGACTACACGCAGGTCAAGCACGTCATGCTGTGACGGGTGCGATCCGTTTCGCGGCTCAGAGCTTGGCGCCGAAGGCCTGCGTCCACCAGGGGCCGCCCGCGCCGTCGTGGATGCCGACGCCGATGTCCTTGAACGAGCAGTTGAGGATGTTGGCGCGGTGGCCGGGGCTGTTCATCCAGGATTCCATCACGGCCGCCGGGGTCTGCTGGCCCATCGCTATGTTCTCGCCGTACGTGGACCAGCTGTAGCCGGCCGCGGTGATGCGCTGGCCGGGGTCGGCACCGTCCGGGTTGGTGTGGTCGAAGAAGTCGCGGGCGGCCATGTCCTCGGAGTGACCCTGCGCGGCCTTGTTCAGCAGGGAGTCCTCGGCGAGCGGACCGCAGCCGGCGTTCGCCCGCTCCTTGTTCACCAGCGCGACGACCTGCCCGACGGTGTCGGTCGGGGCCGACTGCGCCTGGGGCGTGCTGGACGCGGTCCGCGTCGGCCGTGGGGTCGGCCGGGGCGTCGGCGTGGCCTTCTTGGTCGGTTTGGGGGATTTGGAGGGGGTTGCCTTCTTCGACGGCGAGGCGGACGGCGACGGGGACTTGGAGGGCGACGAGGTCGTCTCGAGGGGGCGCTGCGACAGGTCGGCCACGGGGGCTCCGGCGGTTCGCGCGGCGGTCGGCTCCTCGGTTCCGGTGCCGGGGTCGGAGTCGAAGTACCAGAATCCGCCACCGGCGACGCAGGCCGCCACGACGGCGCCTCCAACGGCCCGGCGCTTGTTACGGCGACGTCGGCGGGCCTCTCCACGGGACACGGTCCGGCCACCCGAGGCGCGGTGCCCCGCTCCCCCGCCCGATCCGCCGTGCCCCGATGACGCGTTCACCGCCGAGGCCGAGCCGACCGGGGCCATCCCGCCGGAGGCGTCGAGCACCCTCTCCAGCAGCGCGGGCGTGGCGACCACCAGCGCGAGGCCGGCCAGCAGCCCTTCGGCCGGCATCAACCCGCTCCACAGACCGGAACAATGCATGCAATCCCGGGCATGCCTGGCTATTCGCTTGCGCCACAGGGCCGAGGGCCGGCCGTCCCAGGACCCGAGCACAGCGTGCAGCTCGGGGCAGCGCGGCCGCGCGTCGAGCGCCCGTACCACCACCCGGGCCGCCTCCAGCTGCGCCTTCATCCGCTGCACCCGTACCGCCGTGTGCTGCGCGGACAGCTCCAGGGCCGCGGCGACCTCGGTCCGGGTCAGCTCGCCGGCGCACTCCAGCCACCACAGCGACAGCAGCCCCCGGTCGTCGGGCTCCAGCCAGCGGGTGGCGCGTGCCGTCTCCTGGCGCTGGCCGGACAGCTGGAGCTGCACCATCGTCAGGTCCACGAAGTCGGCGCCCGGGTCCGCGAGGTCCTCGGCCTCCTCGACGCCGCCCGGGGCGGACTGCCGGTCGTGCCAGTGCGCCCGGACCTGGTTCATCGCGATGGCCACCAGCCAGGAGCGGAAGCTCTCGGGAGTGCGCAGTCCGCCGAGCGAGTCGAGAGCGCGGAGCATCGTCTCCTGGACCACGTCGTCGACGTCGACGGAGCCGTTCAGAGCCCTCCCCACAATGTTGTAGACCAGCGGGAGGTACGCACCGACCAGGGCGTCCTGAGCCTCCGGGTCGCCGCTGCGGGCGGCGCTCACCAGTGCCGCGAGTTCCCTCGTGCGCTCTGTACTCATCAAAAACTTCCCTGTCCTCGACGCCGGGCGATGCTGTCCGATACCTGGGAGATCGCTCGGTGGGCCGCGGATAACAGTTCTTCGGACGGTTCTTCGGACGCTTGTTCCCCGAGAGCCTCGTGAGGCCCGTCCGACCGCGCAATGGGCAACGTCACATTGGGCGGCTGAGAGCGACAGAACGTACGGATATGAGGCGAATGCCCACGCCACGAAGGGGAGATGCGCCCCCGGACGACCCGAGTCAGTCGACTTCGCGTCGGTAGGCGACGAGGAGGAAGAGCCAGATCTCGCCGACCGCGGGAAAGCAGGCGATCGCGTGACGCAGGCGATTGAGCGGGATCTCGCCCACGACCGCCACAGTGGCCGAGTGCAGAAGCTCCCTGACGCCGGGACCGACGAAGGTGACGCCGCGATGGCGTCGTCCGCGGTGCGGCCCTGGTACTTGCCCCGGTGGGTGAGCAGCGCGCGGTGGCTGACGTCGCCGAGGCCGTACAGCCACCCTCCCTCGATGCCGCGCCGCCTTCGGCTCACGCAGGCACCTGATCAGCTGCCGTGCCGTGCCGCGGCACGGCCACACACCCGCATGGGTGACCGGCGCGATCAGCGTGCCTTCGCGCCGTCCCTGCGGGTCCGTACGGCGACCGCGGCGAGCAGCGCGAGGACGACGACCGTGAACCATGTCGTCGCGTCGGTCAGGCTCATCGCGCGGCTGGCTACGCCGAGGCCAACGGGCAGCAGGGCCAGGCCCAGGTAGGAGACGAGGAACAGTCCGGCGAGGGCTTCGCCGCGCTGCGCCGGTGCGGCGGCGCCGGCCACCTGCCCGACGGCGGACTTGAACAGGACCCCGGCGCCGACTCCGGCGACGATCCCCGCCAGCAGGAACACGGGCAGGCTGGCCAGGCGCACGCCGAGGGCGAGGATGGCCATGCCGGCGGCCTGGGCGAGCAGTCCGAGGTACCAGCGCGTGCGGGCGCCGAGCCGGCCGGTGACCGTCTGGGCCACCGCGGCGGCGCCGAACACGGCGAACACGACCAGTCCGGCCAGCGCGCGGGAGGGGTGGTGCAGGGTGCCGCCGACGAAGCCGGGGACCACGGAGGTGAACAGCCCGAACACGGCCATGGACGTGAATCCGGCGGCGCCGGCCGTGAGATATCCGCGGTCACCGCGGGTGGCGCCGACCCGTTGCGGACGGTAGGCCGGCCGCACCTCGGGCGCCCGGACGGTCTCGGGGGTCAGTGCGACGGCGGCCACGCCGATCAGCAGCAGGACGACGAAGACGGCGTACGGCAGCAGGAGCGGCGCGGTCAGGTACTGGGCGAGCAGCCCGGCGGCTATGGGACCGAGGCCGAGGCCGCCGATGTTGGCGACGGTCGACACGATCTCGAAGCGTCGTGTGGAGGCGCCGGGCCGGTGGGCGGTGTGCAGTTCGTGCAGATACGCGGTGGCGGTGGCCGTCAGCATCCCGACACCGAGACCGGTGACGAGCCGGGCGAGGATCAGTACCGGCAGCGACGGCTCGGACAGGAACAGCGCGGCGGCGATCAGTTCCAGGACCAGCGCCGCCGTCATGACCTTCTTGCGGCCCAGCCAGTCCGAGACATGCCCGGCGAGAAGCAGGCTGGTCAGCACGCCGACGGCGTAAACGGCGAACACGACGGTGACCGTGAACGTGGAGAACCCGTCGTGTGCCTGGTACAGCGGGTACAGCGGCGTGGGGACGGTGGAGAACGCCATGGCCGTCACGAACACCGCGGCGACCGTCCAGAACCCGGCGCCGTACCGGTGGGTGGCCTGCGTGCGCGTATGCGGGTCGACGGCTGTGATCAGCGACATCGGAGTGCTCCCGTCCGGAGGGGTGGACATGTCGGTTCCAACGCATGCGCGGGGTCGCTGTTTCCCATCCGGTGGAGATGATCGAAGATGATGGTTATCTGTATGAGAGATAGCCGACAGCGCGAGCCGGAGGGAGGGCCATGGATCTGCGTCAGATGGAGGTCGTCGTCGCGGTCGCCGAGGAGGGCGGGTTCAGTGCCGCGGCCAGGCGGCTGCACGTCGTGCAGTCCGCGGTCTCCGGCACGGTCCGTGCCCTGGAGCGGGAGTTGGGCGCCGCGCTGTTCCGGCGCACCACGCACCGGGTGTCCCTGACCCCCGCGGGGCAGGCCTTCCTGCCCGCCGCCCGCGCCACCCTGCGCGCCGCGCAAGAGGCCAGGACCGCGGTCGATCTCGCCCGGGGCGAGCTGCGCGGGGAGATCACGATCGGCGTGATGCAGGGCCTGTACGCCGGCCTGCCGACGGCTCTGGCCGTGTTCCACGCGGAGCACCCGGGCGTGGTGCTCCGACTGCGGCAGGCGCCGGCCGAGGACATCCCGCGGGCCGTGCGCGACGGAAGCCTCGACCTGGCCGTGGCAGCCCTGGACCCCCCGTCGCCGCGTGGTCTGGCGACCCGGTTGCTGTCGCGGGAGGAGATGGTCCTGGTGACCGCCCCGACGACGGATCTGCTGCCGCCCGAGGGTCCGGTGACCCTGGCCGAGGCCGTGGAGCTGCCGCTGGTGGACTTCTCCCCCGGCTGGGCGGTCCGGCACGCGGTCGACAAGGCGTTTCGCGCGGCCTCCCTCGATCGCGCCGTCACCTTCGAGGTGAACGACCTCCTGGCCGCGGCCGACCTGGTCCGGCACGGCCTCGGCGTGTGCATCATGCCGCCGTCGCTCGCCGCCCGCTTCCCCGAACTCCCCGTACGTCCCTTCGCGGCGCGCGCACCGACATGGATGATGGGGGTCGTCCACCCGCGCGGGGACACGCACCCCGCGGTGACCGCCCTGCTGCGCCACATCGGACGAGGATGAGCGGCTCGGGCCGCGGGGCCCCGCAGCCGTCCGGGCCCTCAACCGTCAATCGCCGACGGCCCAGTTGCGCTCACACGGGCCACGCAGACGGGTGACGTCACCGCCCCGGGACTGCTGCTGGAACGGCCCGGGGCGGGAATGCGCACCGTCGCGCTGAGCATGCCCGGCCCGGGGCCGGACGTCGACGACGTGGTCCTCTCCTTCCCGTGTGACGGCCTCGAACTCCGCGGGGAACTAGGTCATTTGGTCGAAGCCACAGCGAATGGCGCGACCTAGCTTGTTGCTGGTCAGAGTACTTTTTCGGCCATCAAGGAGCAGTGACGTGAGTACTGTCAGGAACATCGTTCTCGTGCATGGCGGATTCGTCGACGGATCCGGCTGGCAGCCGGTGCACCGCCTTCTCACCCGCGACGGCTTCAACGTCAGCATCGTGCAGAACCCGACCCTCTCCCTGCAGGACGACGTGACGGTCACTCACCGGGTCCTCGACGCGCAGGACGGGCCGACCGTGCTGGTCGGCCACTCCTACGGCGGGGCCGTCATCACCGAGGCCGGCCGGCACGACAAGGTGGCCGCGCTCGTCTACGTCGCGGCCTTCGCCCCGGACAAGGACGAGTCCGTCGCCACCCTCATCGCCGACCCGGTTCCCGGCGCGCCCGTTCCGCCGATCCTCCCGCCCCAGGACGGCTTCCTGCTCCTGGACCGGGAGAAGTTCGCCGCCTCGTTCGCGGGTGATCTCCCGGCCGAGGACGCCCAGTTCATGGCCGACTCGCAGGTCCCCTGGGGTGTGGACGCGCTGGGCGGGACGGTCACCGAGGCCGCTTGGCGTGCCAAGCCCAGCTGGTACCTCGTCGCCACCGACGACCGCATGATCCCCCCGCCCGCGCAGCGCGCGATGGCCGAGCGGGCCGGCGCCACGGTCAGCGAGTCCGCCGGAAGCCACGCCTTCTACGTCTCCCGTCCCGAGGCCGTGGCCGAGCTGATCAAGCAGGCCGCCGCCGCCCACCAGGCGTGACCGCGACGAAGCCAGAGGAACACAGAACATGAACAAGAAGGTCATGAGAAACGGAATCGTCGCCGCGACCGCCGCGAGCGCACTCGCCGCGGCACTGCTGGCGACGACGGCCGAGGCGACGCCGGCATCCACCCCGACGGACGGCGCCAAGCCGACCGTCGTGCTCGTGCACGGTGGCTTCGCCGACGCGTCCGCGAGCTGGAACGACGTGATCAGACGGTTGCAGAAGGACGGCTATCCGGTCGTCGCGCCCGCCAACCCGCTGCGTGGACTGCCCACCGACGCGCCCTACCTGGCCAGTGTGCTGAAGTCCGTCAAGGGTCCGATCATCCTCGCCGGGCACTCCTACGGCGGCGCGGTCATCACCAACGCCGCGGCCGGCAACCCCAACGTCAAGGCCCTCGTCTACATCGCCGCGTTCGTGCCCGACAAGGGCGAGCAGGTCGGCGGGCTCCTCGAGAAGTTCCCCGGCAGCAAGATCCCGGACGCCATCGACCCGGTGCCGTTCCCGAACCCCGACGGCAGCACGGGGACGGACCTGTACCTCAAGGCCGACAAGTTCCGCGGTGCGTTCGCCGGGGACCTGCCGGTGTCGGTCACCAACGTGATGCAGGCGGCGCAGCGCCCGTTCAGCGCCTCGTCCCTGACCGACGTCACCAAGGACGCGGCCTGGCACGACATCCCCTCCTGGGGTCTGGTCGCGGCGTCGGACAACGCCATCCCGCCGGCGCTCCAGCACTTCGAGTACAAGCGCGCGAACGCCCGTGGCACTGCGGAGGTTTCGGGTGCCTCCCACTCCGTCATGATCAGCCACCCCGGTGCGGTCACCAAGATCATCGAGAGGGCGGACCGCGGCACCCGCTAATCGCCCGCCCCCCCACATACGCGACAGCCCGCCTCCCGTGAGGCGGGCTGTTCGCTTCCTCCCCGAAAGTGCGCGTCACGGAGTCGGGCCGGTCAGCGCGTCGCGCAGGCCGGCCCGTGAGGTGACGTTCAACTTCCGGAAGACGCCCCGCAGATGGGCGGCCACGGTGCGGGGCGAAAGGTAGAGCTGCGCGGCGATCTGCTTGTTGGTCAGTCCCGTGGCGGCCAGTTGCGCGGCCTGCCGTTCCTGCGGGGTCAGCAGTGATCGGCGTTCGTGGCCGGGTCCGGCGTGGTTCACGGGGATCCCGCTGGCCCGCAGTTCGTTCGCCGCCCGTGCGCTCCAGGGCGCGGCCCCGAGGCGTTCGAAGGTGCTGAGCGCGGCCTCCAGGTGCGGGCGTGCCGCGGAGCCCCCCTTGGCCCGGCGCAGTCTCTCGCCGTAGGCCAGGCAGATCCGGGCCCAGTCGAACGGCCAGCGCTCGGCGTCGGGTGTGGCGATGGCGGCCTCGAACCGGTCGTGGTCGATGAAGTCCGCCGTGGCCATCGCCTCGGCCGCGTCGGTGGCCATGGCCAGGCGCGGTGAGACGGACGGGATGTCGGTCTTGCGGACCGCGGCGATGTGCGCGGCGGCCTCGTCGTGGTGGTCGGTGCGTGCCGCTGCCTCGGTGAAGTCCAGCAGGAGCCACAGGAGATGGGGCATGTGCGGCTGCACCTCGCCCGGTGTGACGATGGCCCTCAGGAGCCGGTGGGCGGCGTCGAAGTCCGCGGCGCCGAGCGCCGACAGGGCCCGGATGTGGGAGGCGTAGACGCGAAGTGCGCCCAGTCCCCGGGGATTTCCCCAGGAGACGAGGCGGTCGGCGATCTCGCGGGCGGTGCTGCGCTCGCCGCGTGCGGAGGCCACCAGCCCGCGCAGGAAGCGGCCCGAGCACGCCGAAAGCCGGTAGTTGTACGTCGCGCACCACCCGAGGCCCTCGTCGGTGATCTCCAGGAGGTCGTCCCACTGTCCGCCGGCGTAGGCGTCGTTGGCCAGCAGGAACTGCGCCTGGATCGCCAGCGCGACGGCCCCTCCGTCGCGGCCGTCGTCGACGACGCGCCGCAGCGCGCTGCGGCAGCCCGCCAGGCGGTCGACGTAGGCGGCCGAGAGCGCGGTCCCGAAGATCCGTACGGGGTCGGACTCCTGGTGCAGTTCGGAGATGACTTCGTCGAGCCGGTCGAGCACGGACAGCGCCGAGTACGCCGGATCGCCGAAGGCACCCAGGATCACCGGGAGCAGCCGACCCGAGGTACGGGGCCGGCAGTGCCGTACGACGTTGTCGAAGGAGCTCCACAGCTCCGGCCGGCCGCTGAAGAAGCACACCATGAGCAGGGTGTTCAGCGCTTCGCGGAGGATGTTGTCGTCCACCCCGCCGGCAAGGGCGTGGTTGTCGATGGCGCCGACGAGGAGCCGGTGCGCGGTGTCCACGTCGCCCTCGCCGTTGAGGAGTTGGCTGGCCGCGGCGGTGGCGGCCGCGAGGGAGTCGGTGCCGGCCGGGTCGGCGCGTCCGGCGTTGTCCAGCAGGGCGCGGACGTTGCGCAGATCGCCGGTGATGTTGGCGCCCAGGCAGGCGGCCTCGGCCAGCCTGCGGCCCTTGGCCGCACCGGTGCTGCTCAGCTCCGAGGCGCGCAGCAGGGTGGTGATGGCGCCGACGGCGTCGCCGCGGTGCAGGGTGCGGTAGGCCACCTCGCGCAGGAGGGCGGCGACCTCGTCGTCGGGGCCGATGGCGGCGCTCGCGAGGTGCCGGGCCCGGCGTTCGGATCCGTGGGGCAGTTGCGAGGCGAGCGCCAGATGGCCCCACTGGCGCTCGGCGCCGGTCGACAGTTCCATGACGGCGGACCGCGTCAGCGGGTGCCGGAAGACCAGGCGACCCGTGAGGCTGTCCACCCGCACGAGGCCGGCCCGCTCGGCGGGCGACAGCTCGGCCAGGACGTCGAGGCCGCCCATGGCCCGCTGCGGGAGGTGCAGTTCGCCCGAGCCGTCCAGGACGGCGAGCAGGAGCAGGCTCCGGGTGGTGTCCGGGAGGGCGCCGACCCGGGAGGTGAAGACCCGCTTGAGACGCTCGGTCAGCGGCAGCACCGAGGGCAGGCTTCCGCACTCCGTGTGCTGGGCGTCGTTGAGCGCGACGGGCAGCTCCAGCAGCGCCAGCGGATTTCCACGGGCCTCCGCGACCAGGCGCCGGCGGACCCTGGCCGCCATGGCGGGGAACCGCTCGGCCACCAGCTCGTCGGCCGCGGCGTCGTCCAGCGGCTGCACCTCGTGCAGGGGGATGCCGGTGCTGCTCAGGAACGACTCGTCGCCGGTCCGGGACGCCGCCAGCAGCGCGAGGGAAGCGGTGCTGACGTAGCGGGCGATGGTGCCCAGCACGGCTGCGCTGGGCCGGTCCAGCCAGGCCACGTCGTCGATGATCAGGGCGAGCGGCCCGCTCTCGCCGGCGGCATGGGTGAGCAGGACGTGCACGGCGTTGGCTATGGCGAGTAATTCGGTGGGCTGTCCTTCGGCCAGTCCGCGCACGGCCTGGAGTATGTCGGCCTGCCGTGCGGGCAGCGCGGGGATCCCGTCAGCCAGCGGCTGGAGTATCTGGTTCAGCGCCGCGAAGCTGACGCTCTCCTCGAACTGCGAGCCGGCGACCCGCAGCACCCTCATTCCCCTGTCGGCCGCGCGCGACGCTGCGGCGTCCAGCAGCGCGCTCTTGCCCACGCCGGGCTCTCCGGTCAGCAGCAGCGCCGCGCCCCGCGCGACGGCCGTGCCGAAGATCCCGTCGACGATCGCCAGCTCCGCTGATCGTCCGATGAGAGTGGCCATGAAGCCTCCCATGGTGGTGGGGCAGGAACACCGACACGACGAGTGGAGAGACGGAAAGTTCGAAATCTGAGGAGTGTCCTGTGTCACGTTTCCGGGTCCGAGCGCTGCCCGTGCGTCACACCGGCCGCCCGGTCACCGCAGGTCCCGGGGCATTAGGTCATCTGGCCGAAGCGGCACGAACAGCGTCTTCCTAGGGTGAGGGCAACCGGGAATTCCGGACCCACGGCAGACAGCAGAGAACGGAGGCCGGGCATGGCAACCGACATCGCCTTGCGCAACGTGGTGCTCGTCCACGGTGGCTTCGTGGACGGATCGGGCTGGCAGGGTGTCCACGAGCGGCTCGTGGACGCGGGCTATCACGTCAGCGTCGTGCAGAATCCCACCCAGTCCCTCGCCGGGGACGTCGCCGCGACGCTCCAGGTCGTCGCCGAGCAGGACGGGCCGGTCGTCCTGGTGGGCCACTCCTATGGCGGAGTCGTGATCACCGAAGCCGGCCGCGACCCCAAGGTCTCCGCCCTCGTCTACATCGCGGCCTTCGCACCGGACAAGGACGAGTCCGTGAACTCCCTGATCGCGGACCCGCCGCCGGGTGCTCCGGTGCCGCCGATCCTGCCGCCGAAGGACGGTTACCTCTTCCTCGACCGCGAACGCTTCCACGCCTCCTTCGGCGCCGACCTGCCCGCGGCACAGGCGCGGTTCATGGCCGACTCCCAGGTCCCGTGGGGCATCGAGGCCCTCCAGGGCGCCGTCACCGAACCCGCGTGGCGGACCAGGCCGAGCTGGTACCTGGTCGCCGCCGACGACCGCATGATCCCGCCGCCGGCCCAGCGGTCGATGGCCCAGCGTGCGGGTGCCACGGTCGTGGAGACACCGGGCAGCCACTCCGTCTACGTGTCGCAGCCCGACGCGGTCGTCGACCTGATCAAGCGGGCCACGGCCGCCTGAACCCGCGCCCTGCCCGGGAGGCGGGCGCAACGGCCCCTCATCGACCCCGGCCCGCCGCGGACTCCCCCTCCGCCGGTGGGCCGGGGTCTTCGCGATCCGCACGATCCATACGTCCGTTCCTCCACCGGGATGAGCCATGTACTCCTGGAGCCAGTCCCTCACCTTCTCCTCGGCGGGCGCCTGGGACGAGGCGTTCACCGGCCTGCACGGCGCGAGCCGGATCAGCGTGCCGGACCGCGACGCCCCGTGGACCGGACGCCTGGCGTGGCAGCGATCCCATGCCTACGGCCTCGCCCGGTGCTCGGGCGGACGGGAAGTGGTCGAGCGGGACGCCCGGCACATCCGGTCCGACCCCCGGGGTGTGTACGAACTCCTGGTGCCGCTCGCCGGTACCGCCCGCGTGGAGCAGGGGCCGTCGTCCGTCGGGATCCGGCCCGGCAGCATGGTGCTGTGCGACGTGGACCGCCCGATGGCGTTCGCGCACGACGCCGGCTTCCTGTCGGTCGCCTTCATCGTGGCCGGCCAGGATGTCGCCGTGCGCAGCCCGCTCGCGGCGGCCGGACCCCAGGTGCTCGACGGCACGCGTGGACTGGGCCGGGTCGTACGGCAGTTGACGGCCACGCTGCACGAGGAGCGCGAGCAACTGACCGAGCCCGCCTTCGACATCGCCTGTGACCGGCTGCTGGACCTGGTGTGTCTGACCGCGGAGGGCGGCGGCGACACGGTGCCCACGGGTCAGCGAGCCACGGTCGAGGCAGCGATTCGCCGCCATGTCCGCCGGCACGCCTGCGACGCGGACCTGGACGTCACCGGCATCGCGCGGGCACTCGGCTGGTCCGTGCGCCATGTGCAGCAGGTACTGCGGTCGGCCGGTACGACGGCCCGCGACCTGATCCGCCGCGAACGGCTGAACATCGCCCGCACCCGTCTGGCCGACGCGAGTTGGGCGCCGTACTCCATCGCGGAGATCGCCCACTCCTGCGGGTTCGGCAGCCACGCGTCGTTCGCCACCGCGTTCCGGGCGGAGTTCGGCATGACACCGCGTGAGGCGAGGCGGCCCGAGGCGGGGAACGACGCGGAGGCCGGGGACCGGGGCGCCGACTAGCCCTGGGACGGGGTGAAGTACCTGCGCGGGTTGTCGACGAGCATGGTGGTGAGCTGTTCCTCCGTCACGCCCGCGGCGCGCAGCGCCGGGAGGACCTCGTCGTGCAGGTGCGTGTGGTGCCAGTTCGGCGCGATCTGCTCGCGAACGCCGGGCGGGAACCAGTCGATGTGGCAGGACGCGTCGTGGGACAGGACCATCCGCTGCGCGTACCCCTCGCCCGCGAGCGCGGCCACGGTCGCCACGCGCTGGTCGGTGGGCAGGAGGACATCGAGGCCGAAGCGGTCCATGCCGGCGTAAGAGCCGTTGTCGATGATCCGGTGCAGGTAGTCGAGGTCGGTGGTGTCGCCGCTGTGGCCGATGACGACCGCGCCGAGATCCACGCCCTCGCTGCGCAGGACGTCCTGCGCGACGAGTCCGGTGCGGGCACTCGCGCTGGTGTGCACGGTGATCGGGGCGCCCGTCCGCAGATGTGCCTGGGCGACGGCGCGCATCACCCGCTCCACGCCCGGGGTGAGTTCGTCCTCGATGGCGCACTTGAGGAACGCTGCCCTGATGCCGGTGTCCGCGATGCCCTCGGTGAGTTCGCGGACGAACAGCTCGGTCATGCCCTCGGGGCCCCCGAGCAGGGTGCCCGGGCCGTGGTAGCGGAAGTAGTCGGGGACGTCGGCCAGCGTGTAGATGCCGGTGGCCGCGACGATATTGAGGTCGACCTGCTCGTTCACCGCGGCGACGCGGGCGACGTCACGGCCGAGCCCGATGACCGTGGGGTCGACGATGGTGGTGACGCCGGTCGCGGCGAGGGCCTTCAGCCGCGTCACGGCGTCACCGACGCGCTCCCGCTCGTCCCAGGTCCCGGGCAGGCTCTGCCGGAACTCCTCGCTGAGGACGAAGACGTGCTCGTGCATCAGGACGGTGCCGAGGTCGCTTGCCGCCACGGGGCCACGGACGGTCTGTACCTGCGGGGTCGAGGTCATGCGGATCCTTCGGTGCTCGCCCGGACCGACCCCCGAAAAGGGGCGGCCGGGTGTGGTGTGAGGCGTACTCGCGCCGTGCGGTGAACCGGCGTGGTTCGACGCGAGGACGACTCTGCCAAGGCCCGGCCGCAGCGTCTTTCGCGTCGGCGCACGGTTCTTTCGCGTGGACGCGCAGCCCGGTCGGCACCACCGGCGACCCCGCGCCCCACCCGCTACTCGGGCCAGCCGGAGTTCTTGATGACCTCCACGAAGTCACCCGGTACGAAGCCGGGCACGAAGTGGGCCAGCACGTCCGCCTTGACGTTGCCGAAGGTCGTCTCGGGGCGGTCCTGGATGCCCTCGGTGAACGCGGCGAGGATCCGGTTCTTGAAGTCCGGGCGAGGGTGGGCCGCGACGACGGCGGCACGCTGCTCGTCGGAGACGGCCTGGTAGCCGATGCCGAGGACGTCCAGTTCCACACCGCGGGTGACCAGCGCGACCTCGGGTGCCATGTGCAGGGGGATCTCCGGGGTGGTGTGCAGGGCGACGGCTGTCCAGACCCGGTCGGCCGGCTCGCCGGTGACGCCGTGGGCGTGCAGGAATCGGCGGGCCTCGTCGGCGCCGTCGATCTCGAACCGCTGGTCGGTGCGCCGGTAGCGCTCGGTCAGGCCGAGGTCGTGGAACATCGCGCCCACGTAGAGCAGTTCGGGGTCGAACTGCAGCCCCGCCTCCAGTCCACGCAGCGACCCGAACAGGAAGACCCGCCGGGAGTGGTCGAACAGCAGCGGCGCGGCGACGTCCCGTACGAGCTCGGTCGCCTCCCGTGCCAGTGCGCTGTCCGGGATCCGCACGCCCGCGATCGTTTCACCCATGATGACGGCCTTCCTCTTCTCGCCCGACCGGTCCGCCCGGTCGGTGACCTCCTTCAATGTCGTCCGGTGGCCTATCCTGGCGCCATGTCCTTCCTGCCACACGACCCACAGATCCGGACATGACCCATCGCGTGGCCCTCCTGGTGTTCGACGGGGTGACCCTGCTCGACGCCAGCGGCCCCCTGGAGGTGCTGCACCAGGCGGGGCGGCTCGGCCACCCCTACGCACCGGTGCTGGCCTCCCCTTACGGCGGCGACGTCACGACGTCGTCGGGCGTGGCGCTGGCCCGGACCGTGACCGCGGCCGACGTGGGGCCGGTCGACACGCTCGTGGTCGCCGGGGCCGACGCACTCGCCGAGCGCTCCCCCGGCGCGGACCTGCTGACGGCGGCCGCCCTGCTCGCCGGGCGGGCCGAGCGGGTCGCGTCCGTGTGCAGCGGCGCCTTCGTGCTCGCCGAGCTGGGCCTGCTCGACGGCCGCAGGGCGACCACGCACTGGCGGCACGCCAAGACACTCGCCCGCCGCCATCCCCGGGTACGGGTCGAGCCGGACGCGCTCCACGTCCGGGACGGCCGGTATCTCACCTCCGCCGGCATCAGCGCGGGCATCGATCTGACGCTCGCGCTGGTCGAGGACGACCACGGAGCGGACGTGGCCCGGGAGGCCGCCCGCGAACTGGTCGTCTTCATGCAACGCCCGGGCGGACAGTCGCAGTTCTCCACCGCTCTGGCGACCCCGCCGGCCCGCAGCGACCTGCTGGGCTCGCTCACCGCGTCCGTGCTCGCGGATCCGGGCGCCGACCACAGTCTGCCCGCGATGGCCGCGTCCGCCGCCGTCAGTACCCGGCACTTGACGCGGCTGTTCCAGAGCGAGCTGAACACTACGCCCGCCCGTTGGGTCGAGCGCGTCCGTCTCGACCGAGCGCAGCAACTCCTGCTCGACGGGCACAGCGTGACCTCGGCGGCACGGCGCAGCGGGCTCGGCAGCGACGAGACCCTGCGGCGCGCTTTCGCCCGCCATCTGGGCACCACCCCGACGGAGTACCGCAGACGTTTCGCCACCACGCGCCCGCGGGAGTCGGCGCCGTGAGCCCACTACGGGGCAGGCTTGACGGTCTTCATCGTGAAGTGCGAGGCGACGTTCTTGATCCGGGGGATCGTCATGACCCCGACCGCTGAGGAACGCCTCGTACGCGGGCAGGTCGGCGACGACCAGGGAGAAACGTCCGCCCCATACCTGGGGAGTGACGAACCGGGCCGGGTCGACCCTCGTCAATGTTGTGCACTTTCTTGACGGCAGTCACCACAGAGCCTACTTTCGCGGTGTCCTTCCCCCGGTCAAGGGAGACCGCGATGCCCCCGTCCCCCGCC
>NZ_RDBN01000003.1:22858-37841 GCF_008042075.1 Streptomyces sp. UW30
CGTGTGGGCAGCACCCCCGTCCGTCGCCGCCCCCGATGACATCCCACCGCAGGAACCGGGAGTGACTCTGCGGGTGTTCGACACCCAGGTTCCGCTCAGCAAGCTGTGCACGCTCAAGCCGGGCCAGACCCCCAACCACGACAAGGAAGCTTCCGACAAGCAGGGGGGTGAGCCGTCGTCGGGCGCGGCGGAACAACCGTGGATGCATCGGTCCTCCAGAACGGACCGGAGGCCGCCGGATTGCACTCCGGTCGAGATACCACTGCGCGGGGAGCGCGCAGAGGTGGTACTCGTGCGGTCGCGCCGATACCGTAGGGGACTTTTGCCGAGCGCGTCCATACTTTGTCATCAGTCGGTTCAAAGTCCGATCGGTGGCCCGGTCCTGCACCGGACGGTCGGCCGATGCAGACTGTGTCTGCCGTTCGCCCGCCGGCGCGTGCGGTGGGCGGTAGGCGCGTTGGCGCCCTTGGACGCGCGCAGATTCGACGGAGATCCGATGGAACGACGTCAGCTGGAGTACTTCATCGCGGTCGTCGAGCACGGCGGTTTCACGGCCGCGGCCAACGCGCTCCATGTAGCGCAGCCTTCGCTGTCGCATGCCATCCGCACTCTGGAGCGCGAATGCGGCGGGAAGCTGTTTCACCGGCTCGCGCAGGGTGTCTCTCTCACCCCGGCCGGTGAGGCGCTGGTGCGGCCGGCCCGGCAGGTCCTGCGTGACTTGTTCACGGCGGGTTCCCTGGTGCGGGAGGTCCTCGGGCTCAGCGGCGGTCGGCTCGACATCGTTTCGCAGACGACCCTTTCCGTCGACCCTCTGGCCGACATGCTGGGCCGCTTCCATCGCGCGTATCCGAAGGTCAGCGTACGCGTGGTCGATCCGGAGCGGGGGCCTGCCGTGGCGCAGATGGTCGGGGCCGGGCAGTGCGAACTCGGTCTGGTGGACGCCTCGGTGCCCACGGCGGACCTCAGCGGGATCGATCTGCCGGAGCAGGAGATGCATGTGGTGCTGCCCGCCGACCACCCGCATCCGTCGGGCGACACCATCACCTCACGTCAACTGACGGCCCTGGACCTGATCGTGACACCGCCGGGCACCGAGACCCGGGCGGCGGTCGACGACGTGTGCACCGCACTGGGTGTCGCACCACGCATCGCGGTGGAGACCGCGCACCGCGCGATGATCGTGCCGCTCGTCCTCTCCGGCGTCGGCGCCGCCGTACTGCCCGCTTCCATGGCCCGGGACGCCGCACTGCGCGGTGCCCGGATGCTGTCCCATCGTCCGCGGCTGCTGCGCCAAGGCCGACTGGTCTGGCGGTCGGGTCAACTGTCCCCGGCAGCCCAGGCATTCGTGGACCTGGCGTCCTCATCCACCCGGGACGGACATATCCAGTAGGTATAGAGAATCTCTACCGCCTTCATTCAAAACCGGTTCACGTGAATCCGAGCGACCTCGTTGACCGGCTCAGGCAGTGACTGACACCTTGACTGCATCGCAGGTCGGGGCATTTCAGAGGACCCATTAATGCCCTGCAACGCCGGTACTCAGGCTGCGAAAAGAGGGTGTGATTTTCCCCGCCGGGCCACCGAATCGGAGAATTGAATGACTGAGTTCGACGCGGGACGGCACATACTTCCGCGGCCGGATACCCGCCGGCCGCTGACGGCCGCGATGGACGTACACGACCAGGACACCGACTTCACCCCCATCGGTCCGGTCCCTGCGCCCGAGGGCGCCCCGAACGTGGTGATCGTGCTCGTCGACGACCTCGGGTTCGGCACCTCCAGCGCGTTCGGCGGACCTTGCGAGATGCCGGCCGCGGAGCGACTCGCGGACAACGGCCTGCGCTACACCCGCTTCCATGTGACGGCCCTGTGCTCGCCCACCCGCCAGGCCCTGCTGACCGGACGCAACCACCACTCGGTCGGCATGGGCGGCACCACCGAGATGACCACGGCGGCCCCCGGATACAACGGATTCCGGCCGCGCAGCGCGGCGACCATGGCCCAGATCCTGCAGGGCAACGGATACAGCACGGCCGCCTTCGGCAAGTGGCACCAGACCCCGCCACGCGAGATCAGTCCGGTCGGCCCGTTCGACCGCTGGCCGACGGGGGAGGGGTTCGACACCTTCTACGGCTTCATGGGCGCCGAAATGAACCACTGGTACCCGCTGCTGTACCGGGGCACCACCCCCGTCGAGCCGGATCGCCGCCCCGAGGACGGCTACCACCTCTCGGAGGACCTCGTCGACCACGCCATCGACTGGGTGCGCACCCAGCGCACGCTGACTCCGGACCGGCCGTTCTTCACCTACCTCGCGCTGGGCGCCGCGCACGCGCCGCTGCACGTCGGACGGGCATGGCAGGAGAAGTACCGCGGCCGCTTCGACCACGGCTGGGACCGGCAGCGGGAGATGACCCTCGGGCGGCAGAAGGAACTCGGCGTCGTACCCCCTCAGACGGAGCTCGCGCCCTGGGCGCAGGGCGTTCCCCACTGGGACGAACTGAGCGACAACCAGCGGCGGTTGTCGGCCCGTTTCATGGAGACGTTCGCCGGATTCACCGAGCACGCCGATGTCCAGGTAGGCAGGTTCCTCGACGCACTGGAGGAGCTCGGCGAGCTGGACAACACCATCGTCCTCTACATCCTGGGCGACAACGGTGCCTCGGGCGAGGGCGGCATCGAGGGGACGATCGTCGAGCACCGGCTCGGGCACGGCGTGGTCGACGACCCCGACGAGATGATCGACCACCTGGACGAGATCGGCGGACCCCTCAGCTACCCGATCGCGCCGGCGGGGTGGGCGCTGGCCCTGAACACCCCCTACCAGTGGACCAAGCAGGTGGCCTCGCACTTCGGCGGCACCCGCGACGGCATGATCCTGCACTGGCCGCGAGGGGTCCCCGAGCGCGGCGGGCTGCGTCACCAGTTCTCGCACGTGATCGACATCCTGCCGACGATCCTGGACTGCGCGGGAATCCCGGCGCCGTTCAGTGTGGACGGGGTGCCCCAGCAGCCCATCGAGGGCACGAGCATGGGGCGCACGCTCACCGACCCGGCCGCGACCGAGCACCGCCGGACCCAGTACTTCGAGATGTGCGGCAACCGGGGCATCTACCACAACGGCTGGATGGCGGTCACCCGGCACGGCATCCCCTGGGAGATGGTGCCGGACAAGAGCCGGCGGTTCACCGACGACGTCTGGGAGCTCTACGACGTCGACCACGACTGGAGCCAGGCGCGCGACCTCGCCGCCGAACACCCCGAGAAGCTGCGGCGGTTGCAGGACCTGTTCCTGATCGAGGCGGCGAAGTACCAGGTCTTCCCCCTCGACGACCGGGTCACGGAACGGGAGAACCCCGCCGTGGCGGGCCGTATCGATCTGCTCGGCGAGCGGACGTCCATCACCTACCGCGCGGGGATGCGGCGGTTCACGGAGGAGACCACCCTCAACGTCAAGAACCGCTCGCACAGCATCACCGCGGACGTCGACCTGCCGGCCACGGACGCCGGCGGCGTGATCATCTCGCAGGGTGGCCGATTCGGCGGCTGGAGCCTGTACGT
This sequence comes from Streptomyces sp. UW30, assembly GCF_008042075.1. Taxonomy (GTDB): domain Bacteria; phylum Actinomycetota; class Actinomycetes; order Streptomycetales; family Streptomycetaceae; genus Streptomyces. Next base: position 26,420 of record NZ_RDBN01000003.1, read on the forward strand.
CACCGACGGCAGGCCGGCCTACGCCTACAACTACTTCGGCATGAACCTGTACACCGTGCGCGGCGAAGAGCCCCTGGCGCCCGGACGGCACGAGATCCGGCTCGAATTCGGCTACGACGGCGCAGGGCTCGGCAAGGGAGGAACCGCCGTGCTCCTGGTGGACGGCGAGAAGCACGCGAGCGGACGGGTCGCGCGGACCATCCCGTACTACTTCTCCTTCGACGAGACACTCGACGTCGGAGTCGACCTGAGCACCCCGGTGACCGACGACTACCCCGTCCTCGACAACGAGTTCACCGGCACCATTCACACCGTGCGCATCGACCTGGACGACCGGGGCGCCGCGTCGTCCGACTTCGACGGGGGACTGCACCGGCGTGTGATGGGGGCGCAGTGAGCTGCTGCACGCCGTCCGGCGGCCGGGCCGCGGACCGGGCGCAGCCCCCGCCGTCCTCCGCCCGGCAGGCCACGCCCGAGGGCATGGTGGCGGTCCCCGCCGGCCCGTTCCTCATGGGCAGCCAGGACGGATTCGCCTATCCGGCCGACGGCGAAGGCCCGGTGCGCACGGTGCACGTCGACGCCTTCTGGATCGACGCCTGCACGGTGTCCAACGCACAGTTCGCGCAGTTCGCCGCCGAAACCGGATACCGCACCTGCGCCGAGCGCATCGGCTGGTCGTTCGTCTTCGCCGGGCTGCTCCCGGACGACTTCCCGCCCACCCGGGCGGTGGCGGCCGCCCCCTGGTGGCGCCAGGTCGAGGGCGCCGACTGGCGCCGTCCCGACGGACCGCACTCCGCCTGGGAGACCCGGCCGGATCATCCCGTCATCCATGTCGACTGGGACGACGCCCGCGCCTACTGCGCCTGGGCCGGCAAACGCCTGCCCACCGAGACGGAGTGGGAACGCGCCGCCCGAGGGGGCCTGCACGCGAAGGTGTTCCCCTGGGGCGACGAGTTCGAGCCCGGTGGTCGCCCCCGGATGAACGTGTGGCAGGGCGACTTCCCGAACCGGCACCCCACCGCCGACGGCTGGTACGGCACCTGCCCCGTCCACGCCTTCGAGCCCAACGGCTTCGGCCTGTACAACGCCACCGGCAACGTCTGGGAGTGGTGCGAGGACCCGTTCTCCCCCTCCCGCGGCGGACGACGGCGCGTCACCAAGGGCGGCTCCTACCTCTGCCACGCCTCCTACTGCCGCCGCTACCGGGTAGCCGCGAGACAGGGCCTCTTTCCGGACTCGACGACCGGCAACGTGGGGTTCCGCTGCGCCCTGGACATGAACTGACCCCTCCTCACCCCACCATCCGCACGGCGCGAGGCGCCCGGCGCACAAGGAGCAGGACCATGGCACAACGAGCAAGAAGGTGGCGCCCCGGCGTCGCGGCGACGGCCGTACTCGGTCTCACCCTGAGCGCGTGCAGCGGGGCGAAGGTCGGCGAGGGCACCTCCGCAGCGGGCGGTGGTCCGGGCGAGTGCGGCACCCTCAACCTCGCGGTCAGCCCGTGGGTTGGCTATGAGGCCAACGCGGCGGTCATCGCCCACGTCGCGGAAAAGGAACTCGGCTGCAACGTCGTCCAGAAGGATCTGAAGGCGGAAATCGGCTGGCAGGGCTTCGAGACGGGCGAGGTCGACGCCATCGTGGAGAACTGGGGCCACGACGACCTGAAGAAGAAATACATCACCGAGCAGAAGACAGCCGTCAACCTCGGCCCGACCGGCAACAAGGGAATCATCGGGTGGTACATCCCCCCGTGGATCGCGAAAACGTACCCGGACATCACCGACTGGCAGAACCTCGACAAGTACGCCGCGAAGTTCAAGACCTCCGAGTCCGGCAGCAAGGGCCAACTCCTTGACGGCGACCCGTCGTACCAGACCAACGACGAAGCCCTGGTGAAGAACCTGAAACTGGACTTCAAGGTGGTGTACGCGGGCAGCGAGACCGCTCTGATCCAGGCTTTCCGGGATGCCGAGAAGAACAAGAAGTGGGTGATCGGCTACTTCTACGAGCCACAGTGGCTCTTCTCGGAGGTGCCGCTGGTCCATATCGATCTGCCCCAGCACACGGCGGGCTGCGACACCGATCCCGCGAAGGTCGCCTGCGACTACCCCGTGTTCGACCTCGACAAGATCGTCAGCACCCGTTTCGCGAAATCCGGCAGCCCGGCCTACGACCTGGTGAAGAACTTCACTTGGACCAACGACGACCAGAACACCGTCGCCAAGTACATCGCGCTCGACAAGATGACACCGCAGGCGGCGGCGAAGAAGTGGGTCGCGGCACACCCCGACGAGGTGAAGGCGTGGCTCGGGTAGCGCCGGCCTGTGATCAGCGACTCCGGGGGTGGGGCGACTGACGGCTGGTTGTCCGCTGCGGTGTCTCAGGTATCTCAGCTGTCTCAGCGTCCGGTCGGTGCAGCGGTGGCGGCGGACCTGGACCATGAGCGGGACGCGGGCCCCGCGTCCCGCAGGGCCCGGCGTCGCTGCCGACTCACCCCGCCGGGGCGCTGATCTCCCTCTTGAGGATCTTGCCGCTGGGGCCGGTCGGCAGGGTGTCCACGAGCCACACCTCGCGCGGGTACTTGTACACCGCCACTCGCTCCTTCACGAACTGCCGCAGCTCGTCGGGAGTGGCCTGCGCCTTCGGGCGCAGCACCACCGCGGCCGCGATCTCCTCGCCCAGATGCGCGTCGGCCACGCCCACCACCGCGGCCAGCGCGACGGCCGGGTGCTCGTGGAGCACCTCCTCGATCTCACGCGGGTAGACGTTGTAGCCGCCGCGGATGATCATGTCCTTCTTGCGGTCGACGATGTACAGGTAGCCGTCCTCGTCCTGGCGCGCGAGGTCGCCGCTGAGCAGCCAGCCGTCCGGGATGGTGGCCGCCGTCTCTTCCGGGCGGTTCCAGTACCCCTTCATCACGTTCGGCCCGCGCACGGCCAGTTCGCCGATCTCACCGGGGGCCACGTCCTGGCCCTTGTCGTCGAGGAGCCGCACCTCCACGTCCTTGATCGGGGTGCCGATGGACCCGGCCTTGCGGGGCCGGTCGGGGTGGTTGAAGGTGACCACCGGACTGGTCTCGGACATGCCGAAGCCTTCCAGGATCATGCAGCCGAAGCGCCGCTCGAAGCCGTGCAGGATCTCCACCGGCAGCGAGGCCCCGCCGGAGACGCACATCCGCAGCGTGGACACGTCGGCCTCAGACGGGTGCTGGAGCAGCGCCGCGTACATGGTCGGCACGCCCTCGAAGATCGTCGCCCGGTCGCGGGCGATGGCGTCGAGCACGGTCTGCGGGTCGAAGCGGGGGATCAGGGTGAGTGTGGCACCGGTGCGGACGGTCACGCTCATCGTGCAGATCTGGCCGAAGATGTGGAACAGCGGCAGACAGCCCACGACCACGTCCTGCGCCGTCATCCGCTGCACTTCGACCGCGTTGACCTCGGTGTTGTGCCGCAGCCCGGTGTGGGTGAGCGTGGCGCCCTTGGGGCGGCCGGTGGTGCCGGAGGTGTACAGCAGGACGGCCACGTCCTCGTCGTCCGGCTCGCTCACCTCCGGCAATGGGTCGTGACCGGCCAGCAGGCCCGCGAAGGCGGCGGGCTCGACGGCCATGTGCCGCACTTCGGCGGCGGCCGCGCCATGCGCGCCCTCGCCCGGCGCCTGGTGCCACTCGAAGAGCATCTTGGCGCCCGAGTCGCGCAGGTGGTATTCGGTCTCCCGGGTCTTCAGCAGCGGGTTCATCGGCACGACGACCGCTCCGGCGCGCAGCACGCCGTAGTACAGGACGACGAACTCGGGAACGTTGGGCAGCATCAGGGCGACCCGGTCGCCGGGCTGCACCCCCTCGGCCCGCAGCAGCGCGGCGGCGCGGGCGCTGCGCTCGTCGAGCTCCGCGTAGCTGGTGACCTGGCCCCCCAGCCGCAGCGCGGGGCGGTCCGGCTGCCGCCGTGCCGTCTCCACCAGGAACTGAGCCAGATTGGCCATGACCGCCTCCACGAACGTCACCGTCGAAATCCGCTGTTCACGCTGACGACATCGTGCAGATGTCCGTGGCGACGGCCTATGTGCGGTCTGACAGCGTCTGCCCTCCCGGATTGTTCCCGAGAACAAAACAGGGGCGTTACGCTGCGGTAATGGACCTCTCAGGAGTGGTTTCGGCGCTGCACGCAAGGCTGCCGGAACTCGGCGAGCGGATGGCGCAGCGTATTCGCTCGGACGTCGATGCCTACAAGGACGAGTCGCTGATCCCCTTCGACTCGCTGCGCCGCTCCTGCACCGCCAACGCGGACCTGCTCCTGGAGCAGCTCGGCCGCGCGGGCGCGCAGGACCCGAGCCCGGCCCGGGAGACCGGGCGCCTGCGCGCCGAGCAGGGCGTGCCGCTGGCGGACACCCTGCACGCGTACCGGATCGGCTTCGAGCTCCTGTGGACGGACATCCTCGCCGAGGCACGCACCCATCCCGAGGTCACCGACGCCCAACTGGTGTCCCAGTCCGCGGAGATCTGGGCCCTGTTCGGCCGCTACGCGGAGGCGGTGGCGGCCGCCTACCGGGAGACGACCGCCGAGCTGACCTCGCGGCGTCAGGCCCGCCGCTCGGCACTCGTGGAGGCGCTGTTCACCGGCGTCATCGCCGACCGCACCCTGTGGGAGGCCGCCCGCGAGCTGGGTCTGCCCGACCGCGGGCCCTACGTGGTCGCCGCGGCGGCTACCGACGCTCCCGGCGAGGAGCCCCTGGCGGGGACGGAAGCGGCGCTGCGTCAGGCCCAGGTCCACTTCGCCTGGCGGCTGCTGCCCGACCAGCAGATCGGTCTGGCCGCCCTGCCCACGACGACGTCGGAGAGCACCTGCCTGCGCATCCTGCGCCGCGCGGACGCCCGCGTCGGTGTCAGCCCCTGCTTTCACTCACTGCGGGACACCCCCCAGGCCCTGCGCTTCGCCCGTCTGGCCCTGGACGGCCTCCCAGGCACCGGACCCGGCGTCGCACGGTTCGACGACGACCCGCTGGCCATGGTCGTCGCAGCGGCCCCGGCCGAGGCGGCACACCTGGTGGAGGTGGTCCTCCAGCCCCTGCTCGACCTCCCGGCCGCGGAGCGTGCCCGCCTCCTGGAGACCCTGGAGCACTGGTACGCCGCCGCCGGCTCCGCCACGGACGCGGCGCGCAGCCTCTTCGTCCACCCCAACACCGTCCGCTACCGGCTGCGCCGCGTCGAGGATCTGACGGACCGCTCCCTGTCCGATCCGAGAGCGGCGGCGGACATCCGCGTGGCGCTCCTGGCGGTCCGCCGGGCGGGCACGTCATTCGGTGACGCCATTCAGTGAGCCGTAGGTGACTTCTCTATGGAGAAGCCCTTGTCGCCTGCGATTGGTCGTTTGGCCGTGGTATTCGGGTGGCCAGGGCCACTTTGTGATTGGCGTAGCGATGATTTCGGATGCGTTCTGGGGTCAATGGGTGTGACGGCCGCCGAAGCCCACCCGGAGAAGAACGCCACCTCTCCGCCCACACCGGTCAACCGCACTCAAGGAGAACGCCATGACCGTCAGCTACACCTTCGACGTCTTTTCCAGCCTCGACGGCTTTGGCGCCGCCGGCGGCGACTGGACCGGCTACTGGGGCAAGCAGGGCCCCGAGTTGCTTGAGCACCGCCTTGCCTTGTACGACGCGGAGCAGCGGATGGTCTTCGGGGCCAACACGTATCGCGCATTCGCGCGGATGCTGGCCTCGAGCACCGAGGAGTCCGACGTGCGTGACCGTTGGGTCACTCGCATGAGGAGCCTGCCGGCAACGGTGGTGTCGACGACGCTGGAAGGCCCCCTCGACTGGCCGGACGCGACCGTCGCCAGCGGTGACGCCGTTGAGGTCGTCGCCCGGCTCAAGGAGGAGTCCGACGTGCCGTTGCGCTCGCACGGCAGCCTGTCGATGAATCGGGCGCTGATGGCCGCCGGCCTGGTCGACCGCTTGCAGGTGACGCTCTTCCCCGTCATCAACGGTCAGACCGGGCTGGACCCGATCTTCCGGGGCGCGGCCGACTTCGACCTGGAGCTGGTCGAGAGCCGGACGCTCGACGGTCACATTCAGGAGCTCATCTACCGGCCTACCGTCCATTGACCTCGCCGGAGACGACGTGCCGCAGGCGAGGCGCGGCGGGCCGGGCCTGGTCGGTTTCGGCTTGGCGGAGTGGTGTGGCGTGTTCGGGGCGTGCGTGGACATTGGTGTCGGCTGGTAGGCGACGCCGTGTTCGCGGGCGAACTGGTTGGCTTCGGTGGCGTTCCTCAAATGTTCTGGGTCAACGCCCGTACAAGTCCATGTGACAGGGTGGACGAATGATGGCGAACCGCGAGTACTCATCCGTTCCGCAGCCCATGGGACGCGAACCGTGGTCGGACAGCACGCCGACGCACAACGATCTGCTGGCGGCGAAAGAGCTCGTCTACGATCCGTGCGGATTCAGCTGCTCGCAGCCGGTTCCCGAATCCGAGAGTGCCGAGTACGCCGCCCACGCATTCACCCTTGACGGCCGCCCCGTCCGGTTCCGCGCAGCGAAGACGACCCCCACCAAGGTCGGCCAGTTCGTCACCGTGTGGAAGAGGTCACCGGGTGGGCCCATTCAGCCCTTCGACGTATCGGATCCCGTCGACCTCTTCGTCATCAGCAGCCGTGACGGTGATCACTTCGGACAGTTCGTCTTTCCCGTGGACGTGCTCCGCCGACGCGGTGTCGTGTCAGTAGACGGTGCCGGTGGGAAACGTGCCTTCCGCGTCTACCCGCCCTGGGTGACCACCGCCAGCCGTCAGGCGGGCAGTACTCAGGCGTGGCAACTGGAGCACTACCTGCACCTGGACCAGGGCGGGCCTGTGGACTCCGCTCGCGCCCAGGAGCTCTACCACCCGTAGGGCGGCGCGGAAACGACCGCAACTCCGGCCGGCTCGTCAGGGGCGGAAGTCCGGTTCCGCGCGCAGGTCCACGGGCCGGACCATGCCGTCTGCCACGCGCCGAACCCTGCAGGTGAGGGCAGGGTTCGGCGTGCGTCACCCGGGCGCTGCCGGGTGTGTCTCACGCTGCGCAACGATCAACTGACCATGAAGCCCTGTGCTGCTCTGACGATGCGGCACTGTGGCAGATCGACGAGTCGGACCCCCTAGTCTCGGCGTCAGGGTTGCTGCGCGCCGGCCACCCTCGTTGGTGAAGAGCACGCCGGCTCTGGTCTGGTGCGCTGTGGTCGACGCGGCGGAGGAGCTATGGGTCTGGTGTGTCGGAGGCGGCCAGTAGCCTCAGGCGCCATGGGTATTGAGGTCGATGTAGTGGTGGGTTACCCGATCAACGATGAGATGGAGAGGGTGCTCGGGTTGGCCGAGGCGGTCGGCGAGCCTGTCACTGTCACGTTCATGTGGGAGGAGCGTGAAGAGGCGGAACGCGCGGTGCTGGTGCCGGCGGCCACGCTGGCGCTCTGGGAGCATTGGGCCCCCACCGCCTACCCGACGAGTGGCGCTCGGGACGAGAACCGGGAGGTGGCGGAGGAGCAGGAACTGGCCCACCCAGCGGAATTCGGCGCGTTCACGCTTTTTCGTCGGCGCGTAGGAGGGCGTACGGCGGTTGCTCGCGAAGGCGTGGTGGTCGCCGAGCTACTGGACCCCGACGAGGCGCACTGGCTCCAGGAGAATGCCCGCAATGTCCGCCAGGGTTTCATGGATCCGAAGCAGAAGGCGGCGTTCGAGGAGTTCCTTGCCCGGCAGGCATCCCTCGATGAGCAGTGACGCGTCGACTCATTCCCGGCACTTCCCCACCCGCGAGAGCCTCGTTGATGCCGTCTATGCCGCCGAGCTCGACAGCGTCACCGCGAGCGTCCCCACCCTGCTCGAACAGCACCCCGCCGACGTCGCGCTCCGAGCGTGGATGGGCCGCTACGCCACATTCGCCGAGTGCGGAGCCGTGCGGGGTGCGGCGGCGGGCGATCTTCAGGCTCCGGGCCTCTCGGCAGCCTGGTCGATCGCCAGGGCGAGTGAGGCCGCGTACTACTCCGCGTGGCTCGTCAGCGTGTATTCGTCGCCCCTGTCACCAACCATGTCACGCCAGTGCTTTTCAGCGGAGCGCATGAGGTCGTCGCCTAGACGTTCGAAGAATCGGCCTGCCAGGGCGAGCCGGGATCCGGTAGCGGTCTCGGCTCCGAAGAGTGCGGCGCCGCGCAGCGCGGTGGCGGCGAACCGCTGGTTGGCGGCGACGCTGGCCGCGACGGTCCGCAAGCCCGCCTTGTCGTCGAGGAAATACCGGTGGCGGCGGCCACGCTCATCGCGGCCGCGGCGGATCAGATCCTGCCGTTCCAGCAGGCGGACCGCGTGCGAGATGGTCGCCGCGCTGACTTGCAGGTCCTGCGCCATCTCGATGGCGGTGCGACTGCCGGTCTCGGAGGCGAACAGGCAGGCCATCACGCGGGCGGCGGTGCGCGGCAGGCCGGTTTCGACAAGTGCTGTGGTGAGGTCGGTGACGAACGCGGCCGTTGCGTCGGGGGCGGGGCCCAGATGCTCGATGGGTAGCGGCCAGGTCCTCCGTTGCGCGCGACCTCGCGGCTCACTGTCGACGCGGGACGGTTCAGGCGTCTGGCGATGTCGGCGTAGCTCAGGCGCTGCGCCAACCCCGCAGCGATCTGTTGCCGGTCGGCTCTGGTCAGCCTGCGTCCTGGCATCGGGGTCGGTTCCTCTGATTCGGTCGTCTCGGCACACAGTGTGTGCACTGGTCGCCGATCGTTGCAACACCCTCTCTTTCACCGTGCATTGACCATCACTGTCATTGCATCGACAGGTGCGTAGCTGACCAGCGTAAATAGCCCGGTCCCGAGGAGATCGCCGTTGACTGGAAYTTCGACTGGTACCTAATGTTCGGCTCCGATCGCCGAACACGGGTGTCAGGTGGTCCCAGGTGGGCTCCCAGGAAAAAGCGAGGTGGGAGCACGGCCAAGGTCGCCGTCGAGCTGATCTCCAGAAGCATCCCCAAGTCGTCCATGAGATCCGTCCGCCGGACCGATTCCCATCGACGCCCGGCCGAACGCAGCAACAGATGTCGATCAAGTCGATCAATTGTCAGGAGCATCCCATGCGAGCCAAAGGCATCACCTACGACACGGGCTTCACTCCAGGCGGAAAGAGTTCGCGGCCCGCATTCGACGCCGACGCGGTACGACGCGAGATCCGCGTCATCGCGGACGACCTGCACTGCGATGCCGTGCGGATCACCGGCGGCGACCCCGGGCGACTGGCCCTTGCGGCCCGGCACGCCGCCGATGCCGGGCTTGAGGTCTGGTTCTCCCCATTCCCTTGCGAATTATCCGCCGCAGAGCTGCTGCCCTACTTCGCCACCTGTGCCGACCGAGCCCAGGAGGTGGGAGCGGACGTCTTCGTCGCCGGCTGCGAGCTGAGCCTGTTTGCCGCCGACATTCTCCCCGGAGACGACAGCCTCGCCAGAATCGAAGCCCTGACCAGCGGTGCCCCCGAGGCATTGGCCGGGCTCGCCGAGATTCCTGCCCGGCTGAACTCCTTGCTGGCCAACATCGCAAAGACGGTGCGCTCACGGTTCCGCGGAAAGATCACCTACGCTTCCGGAACGTGGGAACAGGTCGATTGGGCGCCCTTCGACATCGTCAGTGCGGACGCCTACGGCGATGCCAGTGACGCCTTCCGTCAGGGCCTGCGTGAGTATTTCCGGCACGGAAAGCCGCTCGCGGCGACCGAGTTCGGCTGCTGCACGTACCGGGGCGCAGCCGAGCGCGGCGGGATGGGCTGGGTAGATGTCGTCGATCACGACGCCGATCCGCCCCGCATCAACGGCGATTACGTCCGCGACGAGGAAGAACAGGCCCACTATCTGCGCGAGATGCTCGCCGTCTTCGACGAGGAAGGCGTGGACACCGCCTTCTGGTTCACCTTCGCCGGCTACGAGTACCCGCACCACGCCGACCCGCGCTTCGACCTCGACATGGCCTCCTACGGGGTATGCAAGCTGATGCCCGACGGCAGCCTTGCACCGAAACGCTCATTCCACGCCATGGCAGAGGCATACCAATCAGCAACGTCAGCGTTACCTGTCCAGGGTGAGGACCCCGGCCTCAGCCATTGACGACGTGCGATTCGGGCTGCAGCGGGAGCGGCGGAAGATCCGCCACACCTTCAGCCGGGCGACCCCACGCTCGACTGGGACGGCAGTCGCGCATGCCGAGCCCCACGCCAGCCGTAACGGCAGCAGGGCAACTCAGCCGCGCGATCTGTCGGACACGCATTACTGATCGTTCAGACTGCGGTGCGTAGCCGTCTCAAGCAGATGATGCTGCAGGCGAGTTCGAGGAGTCCTTGGCGGAGGTCGGCGCGTATCTCGTGGCGGATCCGTAGGCGGGGACGGTTCCCGCCGTGCGGCGGGACGTTCTCTCCGAGACGGAGTTCCTGCCGTTCGCTCCGACCGTCGTGGTGCTGGAGCAGGGGTTGTTCACGGGCAAGGACGGCAGCCGGTGGATCGACCGGGGCCTCGCCGAGGAGTTCGTGACGGGTGGGGGGACGCTCGTTGTCGCGGACGTCGATCTGGGCATGCTCGACGAACAGCACTCGCCCAGGACCGCACGGTGCGCGCCGACCCCGTCCTGATCCGCCAACTCTTTGACAACCTGCTGCAGAWCGMCGTCCGCSACAACATGCCCGGTGGAACCGTCACGGTCGACACGACCGTGCACGCCGCGTCGGTCACGGTCCGCGTCAGCAATACCGGCCCCCAGGCCCGCACCGGCAGGCCCGGGCAGCTGCGACGGCTCCCTGCGTCAGAGCGCTGCGGCTCTCTGATTTCCCTTTACGCTCAGGCCGGTTGGGCCGCGCTAGTGCCGAACTCGCCCATGCCGCAAGCCTCCTGTGGATCGCCAGCGTGACCGTGGTGGCAGCCGCCCCAGTCCTCTCCCACACTGGGCCCCGGCCTGTTTGGAACGACCCGGTCGAGGCCCCCTCGGCGTCTGCCTGCGCGAGCAGAGCGGGGAAGATCCGTTCCCACGTGCCGTCGATCGCCCACACCCGCATCCATCGCCACGTCCTCACCGGCAATATCCAGCCGAAGAAGGCCTGAGCGCGGCCCAGTCGGCAGTGCCAGGACGCCTCGGAGATTCCGGTTTCGGTAGCCCGGAGAACTCCCGTCATCACAGGTCACAAGGCACGTCCCCGTGATCGGGCACCCACAGACGGTCACCGGTCCGTGGATCCGGCTTCAAATCTTGAGCACATTTTCCACACACCCCTCTCTTCAGGCGGGCCCCGATGGTCTAGATTGACCGTGCTTCGCATGCTGGGACACGAGGCAACAAATGGTGATCTATCGGTCAGGTGTCACGGACGGCCAGTAGTACGTCTCTTGGTGCCCACGAGGTTCAAGTAGCGGCTGAAGTAGCCGGGATGTCATGCGCGAGGGG
>NZ_RDBN01000030.1:0-19304 GCF_008042075.1 Streptomyces sp. UW30
GTGCTGCTGCTGGAGCGGCAGTCGGATGCGGTGCGGAACGGGCATCGGATTCTGGCGGTCGTGCGGGGCAGTGCCGTCAATCAGGACGGTGCTTCGAACGGCCTGACGGCTCCGAACGGGCCCTCGCAGCAGCGGGTGATCCGGCAGGCACTGGCGGCCGCCGGGCTGTCGACGGCTGATGTCGATGCGGTGGAGGCGCACGGCACGGGTACGACTCTCGGTGATCCGATCGAGGCGCAGGCACTGCTGGCGACCTACGGTCAGGATCGTGAACGGCCGCTGCTGCTGGGCTCGGTGAAGTCCAACCTCGGCCACACCCAGGCCGCCGCAGGCGTGGCCGGTGTCATCAAGAGCGTGCTGGCGATGCGGCACGGCGTCGTCCCGCGCACCCTGCATGTCGACGCGCCGTCCTCCCACGTGGACTGGTCGGCCGGCGCGGTGGAACTGGTCCAGGAGCCGGTTCCGTGGCCGGACTACGATCGTCCGCGCCGCGTCGGCGTGTCCTCCTTCGGCGTGAGCGGCACGAACGCACACGTGATCCTTGAACAAGGTCCTGTGGAGCTGGAGTCCGAGCAGCCGGCGGAGCCGTCCGGGGACGTCCCCTGGGTGGTGTCCGGCAAGACGGCGTCCGCCCTCGACGCGCAACTCGACCGCCTTCGCGCAGGCATCGAAGGCTCGGCTCAGGACGTCGGCCACGCGCTCGCGACCGGCCGGGCCCGGTTCCCGCACCGGGCGGTGCTGGTGGGCGGCGAAGTGGTCCGGGGAGTGGCCGTCCAGGGGCCGCTGGCGTTCGTGTTCTCCGGACAGGGCGCTCAACGGCTCGGCATGGGGCGGGAGTTGTACGGAAGATTCCCGGCATTCGCCCAAGCCCTGGACGAGATCCTGGCCGGACTCGATCCGCGCCTGCGTGACGTCGTCTGGGGCGAGGACGAGGAGGCCCTGAACCGGACCGAGTTCACCCAGCCCGCCCTGTTCGCGATCGAGGTGGCGCTGTTCCGGCTGGTCGAATCGCTGGGCGTGCGGCCGGACTTCCTGGCCGGTCACTCCGTCGGCGAGATCGCTGCCGCTCATGTCGCGGGAGTCCTGTCGCCGGCGGACGCGTGTGCGTTGGTGTCGGCGCGAGCACGGCTGATGCAGGCACTGCCCGAAGGCGGGCTGATGCTGGCGATCGAGGCCACCGAGGACGAAGCCACCCCGCACCTCACCGACGAGGTGTCCATCGCGGCGGTCAACGGACCCACCTCACTGGTGCTGTCCGGGGTGGAGGAGGCCGTCCTCGCGGTCGCCGCCGCCCTGCCGGGCCGCCGTACCACCCGCCTCCGCGTCTCGCACGCCTTCCACTCGCCGCTGATGGAGCCGATGCTGGACGAGTTCCGCGCGGCGATCGCCGGTCTGCATTTCCACGAGCCGGACATCCGGCTCGTCTCGAACCTCCCCGGGGATGTCGCCACCCCGGACTACTGGGTCGAGCACGTCCGCGGGACAGTCCGTTTCGCCGACGGCATCCGCACCCTTGGCGACCAGGGCGTCACCCGCTTCCTGGAGCTGGGCCCCGACGGCACCCTCACCGCGCTCATCGAGCAGACCGCCCCCGAAGACGCCGTGGTAGTCCCTGCACTGCGCAGGAACCGTCCCGAGGAGACAGCCGCACTCACAGCCCTCGCCCAGCTCTTCGTACACGGCGTCCCCGTCGCCTGGCCGGCCCTCTTCACCGGCCCCGCGGTTCGCCCCGTCGAGGTGCCGACGTATCCCTTCCAACGTCGGCGCTTCTGGCCGGAACCGTCCCTGTCCGTGAAGGACGCCGTGGCCATGGGCGTGGACGCCGTCGGGCATCCGCTCCTCGGCGCGGCCGTACCCCTGGCCGGGTCCGACGGGACCGTCCTGACCGGTCGGCTGTCACTCGCCTCGCACCCCTGGCTCGGCGACCACAGGGTGCACGGCCGTTCCCTGCTGCCCGGCGCCGCACTGGCCGAACTGGCCCTGCGTGCCGGCGAGGCGTACGGCTGCCGGCGCCTCGCCGAACTGATCCTCGACACGCCGCTGGTGGCGCCCGATGAGGGTGGCGTACGTCTTCAGGTCACCGTCGGCCCGGCTGACGCGGACCGGCGGCGGACGGTGACCGTGCAGTCCCGTCCGGAAGGGGATGCGGAAGCGCCGTGGACCGTCAACGCGTCCGGTCTGTTGGAGGGTGGGGAGCAAACGCCCGCTGCTGAGCCGGAGTTGGCGCTCTGGCCGCCGGTCGATGCCGAGCCCGTCGCACTCGACAGCTTCTACGCCGACCGGGCCTCGACCGGGTTCGGGTACGGCCCGGCCTTCCAGGGGCTGCGTGCCGCGTGGCGGCGTGGTGACGAGGTCTTCGTCGAGGCGGAGTTGCCCGAAGGCACCGAGCCGGGGGGTTTCGTTCTGCACCCCGCCCTGTTCGACGCGGCTCTGCAAGGTACTTCGCTGCTGGTGGGGGACGGTGTGGTGCCCTTCTCCTGGGAGGGTGTCGCGCTGTACGCCGAAGGGGTCTCGGCGGTACGGGCCCGGCTGTCGCTCGTCGCGCCGGACCGCGTCCGGGTGGCCCTCGCCGACCCGACGGGACGGCCCGTGGCCGGTGCCGACGCGCTGGCCGTCCGTGCCATCACTGCGGGGCAGTTGGAGGCGGCGGGCGCGGCCGGACCGCTGTACCGCGTCGAGTGGGTGCCGGCCGCAGACGTGGCCCGTAACCCCGGCACGCTGAACGTCTCCGGGGACGGCGACGGCACACTCACCGCGGCGTTGCGGGAGGCGGGCCTCGTACTGGTCGAAGGCGGTGCGGAGGCGGAGGTCCTGGTCCTGCCGCCGCCCGCGTCGGACGTGCGGTCCGCCGTGGCGGACGCCTTGGCGGTGTTGCAGGATGCCCTGGCCGAGGAGCCCGAGCGCCGACTGGTCCTGGTCACGCGGGACGGTGACGGTCCCACGGGGGCCGCCGTGCGCGGGCTGCTCAGGTCCGCCGCCGCCGAGCATTCCGGCCGACTGGCCGTCCTCGCCCTCACCGATCCGGCGCCGCGGGCGCTGCGCGCCGCACTTGGGCTGCTGCTGCACGGCGCCGAGCCCGAGGTCGCCGTGCGGAGCGGGGAGGTTCTGGTGCCCCGGCTGGGGCGGCTGCGAGGGCCGGACGGCGAAGGCCGGGCACCGGCGTGGGACCGGGGGAGTGTCCTGGTCACCGGTGGCACGGGAGGCCTCGGTGCTGCCGTGGCACGGCATCTCGTCGCGCGACACGGCGTGCGGGATCTGCTGCTGGTCTCGCGCCGAGGTCCGGACGCGCCGGGTGCCGCCGAACTGGTCGCCGAGCTGGCGGAGGCCGGCGCCCATGCCGAGGTCGCGGCCTGTGACGTGGCCGACCGTGACGCACTGGCGGGGGTGCTGGCCGGGCGGACCGTCGGCGGTGTCGTGCACACGGCCGGGATCCTCGACGACGGCGTGGTCACCGCGCTGACCGAGGACCGGGTGGCGGCCGTACTGCGCCCGAAGACGGAGGCCGCACGACATCTGCAGGAACTCGTCGACGCCGATGTGCCGTTCGTGGTGTTCTCGTCGGCCGCCGGAGTACTCGGAAGCGCCGGGCAGGGCAACTACGCCGCCGCCAACGCCGGTCTGGACGCGCTGATGCGCGAGCGGCGTGCCGCGGGACTGCCGGGGCTGTCGCTGGCCTGGGGCCCCTGGGAGGCCGCCGCCGGAATGACCCGGCAGCTCACCGACGCCGACCGGGCGCGTATGGCGCGCACCGGACTGCTGCCGCTGCCCACGGCGACCGCGCTCGCCCTCTTCGACGCCGCCCTGGCCCACGACGAACCGGTCGTGCTGCCCCTGAGCCTCGACACCCAGGCACTCGGCGCCGCCGGGCCCGCCGCACCGGCCGTACTGCGCGGCCTCGTCCGCGACCGGCACCGTGACCGGGAACGGCGCCGTACCGCAGCGCCGTCCGAGTCCGGTGACGCGGGGCTCGCGGCGGCACTGGGCCGGCTCGGGCCCGAGGAGCAGCGGCGTGAGCTGCTCGGCCTGGTGCGCGGTGAGGTCGCCCGCGTGCTCGGGCACCGCCGCGCCGATGCCGTGGATCCCCGACGGCCGCTGCGCGAGCTGGGATTCGACTCGCTCACCGCCATCGAGCTGCGCAACGGTCTCGCCGCCACCACCGGCCTACGACTGTCCGCGACCCTCGTCTTCGACCACCCGACCGCCGCCGACCTCGCCGCGCATCTGCACGAGCGGTTGACCGGCGGCCCGGCCCCGGACGCCGCCGAAGCGGACGACCGCCGGAGCGCCACGTCCACCTCCACCTCCACCGATGACGATCTGGTGGCGATCGTGGGCATGGCCTGCCGCTTCCCCGGCGATGTCGGGACCCCCGACGACCTGTGGCGACTGGTGACGGACGGCGTCGACGCCATCGGCGACGTTCCCTCCGAGCGCGGCTGGGAGGAGGCCAGGCGCGGCGGATTCCTGGGCCGCGCGGGCGACTTCGACGCCGACTTCTTCGGGATGAGCCCACGCGAGGCACTCGCCACGGACGCACAGCAGCGGCTGCTCCTGGAGGTCTCCTGGCAGGCGGTCGAGGACGCGGGCATCGATCCGGTGACGCTGCGCGGCAGCCGCACCGGAGTCTTCGCCGGTGTCATGTACGGCGACTACGGCACTCTCCTCACCGACGAGCGGTACGCGGGCCTGCGCGGCGCCGGCAGTGCCCACAGCGTGGCCTCCGGCCGGGTGGCGTACACCCTCGGCCTGGAAGGACCGGCCGTCACCGTCGACACCGCCTGCTCCTCCTCGCTCGTGGCGATGCACCTTGCCGCCCAGGCGCTGCGCGGCGGCGAGTGCACCCTTGCCCTGGCCGGCGGAGTGACGGTGATGGCGACCCCCTCGACCTACGCCGAGTTCGACCGCCAGGGCGGCCTCGCCGCCGACGGCCGCTGCAAGGCGTACTCCGATGCGGCCGACGGCGTCGGATGGGGCGAGGGCGTCGGCCTGGTCGTGCTGGAGCGGCTGTCCGACGCCCGCCGGAGCGGGCACCGCGTGCTGGCGGTCCTGCGCGGCTCCGCCGTCAACCAGGACGGCGCCTCCAACGGCCTGACCGCCCCCAACGGACCCGCCCAGCAGCGCGTCATCCGCCAGGCGCTGGCGGTCGCGGGGCTCTCCCCGGCCGACGTGGACGCGGTCGAGGGCCACGGCACCGGTACCCGGCTCGGCGACCCCATCGAGGCGCAGGCCCTGCTCGCGACGTACGGACAAGGCCGCGCGCAGCCGCTGCTCCTGGGGTCGGTGAAGTCCAACATCGGGCACACCCAGGCCGCAGCCGGAGTCGCCGGCGTCATCAAGACGGTGCTGGCCATGCGACACGGCATCGTGCCGCGCACCCTGCACGCCGACACGCCGTCCACGCACGTGGACTGGGAGTCGGGCGCGGTACGCCCGGTGCGTGAGGACACGGTGTGGCCGCCGACGGACCGGCCGCGCCGGGCCGCCGTCTCCTCCTTCGGCGTGAGCGGCACCAACGCCCACCTCATCCTCGAAGCCGCCCCGCCCCAGCAGCAGATGCGCGAGCGGGAGCCCGCCGCAGTGACACCGGCCGTGGTGCCGTGGGTCGTGTCGGCCCGCACCGCCGCCGCCCTCGACGCCCGTACGGCCGGGCTCGTCCACCGCGACGACATGCTCGACGTCGGCCTCACCCTTGCGGACACCGCCCGCACGGCCTTCCCGTACCGTGCCGTGGCCCTTGCGACGGACACCGGCAGCCCCGTCGAGATCGCCCGGGCAGTCGCCGCCGAACCCGGCCCGACGGCCTTCCTCTTCTCCGGCCAGGGTGCTCAACGCCTCGGCGCGGGACGCGAGTTGTACGAGCGCTTCCCCGTCTTCCGTGCCGCCCTCGACGAGACGCTGGCACTGCTCGACCCCGGCCTGCGCGACGTGCTGTGGGGCACCGACGAGCCGGCCCTGAACCGCACCGGCGCTGCCCAGCCCGCCCTCTTCGCCGTCGAGGTCGCCCTCTACCGGCTGCTGGAGTCTCTCGGACTGCGCCCCGACGTCGTGGCCGGGCACTCCGTCGGGGAGATCGCCGCCGCGCACGTCGCCGGAGTCCTGACCCTGCCCGACGCGTGCCGCCTGGTCACGGCCCGGGCCACCCTGATGGACGCACTGCCGGAGGGCGGCGTCATGGTCGCCGTCGAGGCCGACGAGGACGACGTACGGCCCCACCTCGCCGCCGGAGCGTCCCTCGCCGCCGTCAACGGGCCCGCCGCCGTGGTCGTCTCCGGCGACGCCGACGCCGTCGAGGCCACCCTCGCCGCCCTCCCCGGCCGGCGCACCACCCGCCTCCCGGTCAGCCACGCCTTCCACTGCGCGCACATGGACCCGATGCTGTCCGACTTCCGTGCCGTGCTGGACACCCTGGAGTTCCGGGAGCCGCGCCTGCCGGTCGTGTCCACCCTGACCGGAACCGCCGTAGGGGAAGGCGAGGTGACCGACCCCGCCCACTGGGTACGGCAGGTGCGCGAGACCGTCCGCTTCGCCGACGCCGTGCGCGCCATGGCCGACACCGGGGTGCGGTCCTATGTCGAGGTCGGCCCCACCGCCGCCCTCTCGGCACTCGTCGAGTCGATCCTGCCCAAGGACGCCCACCCGGACGCCGTCGCCGTGCCGGTACTGCGGTCGGGGCGCCCCGAGGAGAGCACGCTGGTCACCGCGCTGGCCCGGCTGTTCACGACCGGCGTGCCCGTGGACTGGCCCGCGCTGTTCACGGGAACCGGAGCCCGCCGTACGCGGCTGCCCGGCTACCCGTTCCAGCACCGCCGCTACTGGCCGCCCGCCGGAGCCGCTCGCGCCGACGTCCGCGGCTGCGGACTGACGGCCGTGCACCATCCGCTGCTGGGAGCGGCGGTACGCCTCGCCGACACCGACGCCGCCCTGTTCACCGGCCGCGTCTCGACGACGACCCACCCCTGGACGACGGGCCATCGCGTCGCCGGCCGGCTCGTCCTGCCGGGCTCCGCGCTCGCCGACCTCGTCGCCCGGGCCGGCGCCGAACTCGGCCACGGACACGTCACCGAACTGACCCTCGCGCAGCCGCTCGTCCTGCCCGACAGCGACGCCCTGACCCTTCAGGTGTCCGTCGCCGAACCCGACGACGCCGGCCTGCGCCCCGTCACCGTCTCCTCCCGCCACGACGGCGACCCCGACGAGCCCTGGCTGCGCCACGCCGTCGGCCTCCTCGCCGCCGACACCGCCCGGCCCGGGTCCGCGCCGACCGACTCGTGGCCGCCGGCCGACGCGGAGCCGGTCGACCTCGACACCTTCTACGCCGAACTGGCCGACACGGGCCTCTCCTACGGCCCACCGTTCGGGGCGCTCACCGCCGTCTGGCGGCGCGGTGCCGAGGTGTTCGCCGAGGCCGCCCTCCCGGACGACACGGACACCGACGGCTTCGCCCTGCACCCCGCCCTGTTCGACTCCCTGCTGCACGCCGCCGCCTTCACGGGCGCCGCGCCGGGCCTGCCCTTCGCCTGGCAGGACCTGGCGCTGCACGGCGGCACAGGCGCACGGGCGCTGCGTGCCCACATCGTGCGGAACGCGGACGCGGACACGGGTGCGGGTGGGGGCGCCGTGCGCCTCACCGTCACGGACCCCTCAGGCACACCGGTGGCCTCCGTGGGCTCCCTCGTCACCAGGCCGCCCTCCGAGCCCCGTACGACGGTCCCCAACGCACTGTTCCGGCGCACCTGGGCGCCGGTGGCGCACCCCGAAGCGTCGCCGACCCCTCGTCCGGCCGTACTCACCACCACGTCCGTCCCGGCCTGGGCACCACAGGACGCCGAGATCCTGGCCGGCTTCGACGCCCTCGACGCCACCACACCCGCACCAGACCTCGTCCTCACCGAGATCGCCGCCGAGGAACTTCACTCCACGCTCCGCGACACCCTGGACCTCCTGCACTCATGGCTCGCCGCCACGCCGTACGCGACGTCCCGCCTGGTCGTCGTGACGTCCGACGAGGACACCCCGGTCCTTGAGGCCGTACGGGGCCTGGTCCGCTCGGCGGCGAATGAACACCCCGGCCGCCTTGCCCTGCTCACCCGCGACCCGAACACACCTCAACTCCCCTCCCCGGCCCAGCTTTTCGGCGCCTACGAGTCGGGCGAGACGGAGATCGCCGTACGCGGCACGGACCTGCTCGCGCCCCGCCTGACCCGTCACGAGCCCGGCACGCCGGACGACACCCGAGACATCTGGACGGGCCCGGGCAGCGTGCTCATCACGGGTGGCACGGGTGGCATCGGCGCGGCCTTGGCACGCCACCTCGTCACCCGGCACGGCGCACGCGACCTCCTGCTCGTGTCCCGGCGCGGGACGGACGCCCCCGGGGCGGCCGAACTACGCACCGCACTCACGGAGTTCGGCGCCCAAGTGGAGGTCGCCGCGTGCGACGTGGCCGACCGCGACGCACTGGCGGAGCTGCTCACCGGCCGCACCATCGGCGCCGTCGTCCACACGGCCGGCGTCCTCGACGACGGCGTCCTCACCGCCCTCACTGCCGAACGCCTCTGGGCAGTCCTTGCCCCCAAGGCGGACGCCGCGCGGCATCTGCACGAACTCCTCCCGGACGTCCGGGCGTTCGTCCTGCTCTCCTCCGCCGCCGGCACCTTCGGAGGCACCGGCCAGGCGAACTACGCCGCCGCCAACGCCTACCTCGACGGCCTCGCCGCACACCGCCACGCCCTCGGTCGCCCCGCGACCTCCCTCGCCTACGGTCCGTGGGCGATGAACGACGGCATGACCGGCGAACTCGACCGCACCGACCGTGAACGCCTGGCGCGCTCCGGCTTCCGCCCCCTCACCGTCGAGGAGGCCCTGGCCCTGTTCGACACGGCAACGGCCGATGAAGCCCCGGTCCTCGTGCCCGTCCGGCTCGACCATGCGGCGTTGCGCTCGCGGACCGAGGTTCCGCCACTGCTCCGGGGCCTGTTCCGGAGCCGTACGACCACTGCCGGCGCGGCCGACCTCCCGCGCCGCCTCGCCGGGAAGACCGCGGAGGAACAGCGAGCCCTGCTCCTCGACATGGTGCGCGCCCGCGCCGCAGCCGTCCTCGGCCACGACGATGCCGTGGCCGTCGAACCCCGACGTCCCTTCCGGGACCTGGGCTTCGACTCGCTGACGGCCGTGGAACTGCGCAACGCGCTCGCCGCGGAGACGGGGATCCGCCTGCCCGCCACCCTGGTCTTCGACCACCCGTCGGCCGAGACGCTGGCGGCCCACCTGCGGGATCGGCTGGCCGGCACGGCGACGGTACCGGAGGCGCCACCGACCGCGATGCCCCTGACGGACGATCCCGTGGTGATCGTGGGCATGGCGTGCCGCTACCCGGGTGGGGTCCGGTCGCCGGAGGATCTGTGGCGGCTGGTGTCCGAGGGCGTGGACGCGGTGGGCGAGTTCCCGACCGACCGCGGCTGGGACGTGGAGCGGCTCTATCACCCCGATCCGAACCACAGCGGCACTTCCTCGACCCGGGCCGGTGGCTTCCTCGCCGACGTCGCCGGGTTCGATCCCGAGTTCTTCGGGATGAGTCCGCGTGAGGCGTTGGCGACGGATGCGCAGCAGCGGTTGCTGTTGGAGTCGGTGTGGGAGGCGGTAGAACGGGCCGGTATCGACCCGACGTCGCTGCGCGGCAGTCAGACCGGCGTCTTCGCCGGTGTGATGTACAACGACTATCGGGAGTTGTTGCCGGGGGAGGAGTTCGAGGCGTTCCGCGGCAACGGCAGTGCCCCGAGCATCGCTTCGGGCCGCGTCGCCTACGCACTGGGCCTCGAAGGCCCGACGGTGACGATCGACACCGCTTGCTCGTCGTCCCTCGTGGCGCTCCACCTGGCTGCGCAGGCGCTGCGGTCGGGGGAGTGTTCGTTGGCGTTGGCCGGTGGTGTGACGGTGATGTCGACGCCTACGACGTTTGTGGAGTTCTCCCGGCAGGGCGGGCTGGCGCCGGACGGTCGCTGCAAGGCGTTCTCGGACGCGGCCGATGGGGTCGGCTGGGCCGAGGGCGTCGGCGTGCTGCTGCTGGAGCGGCAGTCGGACGCGGTGCGCAACGGCCACCGGATTCTGGCGGTCGTCCGCGGCAGCGCCGTGAACCAGGACGGCGCCTCGAACGGCCTGACGGCTCCGAACGGTCCCTCGCAGCAGCGGGTGATCCGGCAGGCGCTCGCGTCGGCGGGGCTGTCGGCCGCCGAGGTGGATGCCGTCGAGGCACACGGCACCGGCACCACACTCGGCGATCCGATCGAGGCACAGGCGCTACTCGCCACCTACGGCCAGGACCGTGAACGGCCGCTCCTCCTGGGCTCGGTGAAGTCCAACCTCGGCCACACCCAGGCCGCCGCAGGCGTGGCCGGTGTCATCAAGAGCGTGCTGGCGATGCGGCACGGCACCGTCCCGCGAACCCTGCACGTCGACGCGCCGTCCTCCCACGTGGACTGGTCGGCGGGTGCCGTGGAGCTGGTCCGAGAACCGATGCCATGGCCGGACAGCGACCGCCCCCGCCGGGCCGCCGTCTCCTCCTTCGGCCTCAGCGGCACCAACGCCCATGTCATCCTCGAAGCGGGCCCCGAGGAAGAGCCACTCACCGACAACGGCGGGCGCATCGTCCCCCTGATCGTCACGGCACGTTCGGAGCAGGCCCTGGACGCGCGGATACGGCAACTCCAGCCGTCCGAGCCATCGGTGCACGTCGGCTTCACCGCGGCGACCGGCCGGGCCACCTTCGCCCACCGTGCGGTTCTGTCGGCGTCCGCGGCAGGGGTGGTGGAGGCGGCCAGGGGAGTGGCGGCCGAGGGGCCGACGGCGTTCGTGTTCTCCGGCCAGGGTGCTCAGCGCCTCGGCATGGGCCGCGAACTGTACGACCGTTTCCCGGTGTTCGCCCAAGCCCTCGACGAGACCCTGGCCGAACTGGACCCATGTCTGCGCGATGTGATCCGGGGCGACGAGGAAACCGTCCTGAACCGTACGGAGTTCGCCCAGCCCGCGCTCTTCGCCATCGAGGTGGCGCTGTTCCGGCTCGCCGAATCCTTCGGCGTGCGGCCGGATTTCGTGGCCGGTCACTCCGTCGGGGAGATAGCCGCCGCCCATGTTGCCGGCGTGCTCTCCCTCGCGGACGCGTGCACGCTGGTGTCGGCGCGGGCCCGGCTGATGCAGGCCCTGCCCGAGGGCGGACTGATGCTCGCGGTCGAGGCCACGGAAGCCGAGGTCACCCCGCACCTCACCGACGAGGTGAGCATCGCGGCGATCAATGGCCCCACCTCCCTGGTGCTCTCCGGCACGGAAGAGGCCGTTCTCGCGGTGGCCGCCACCCTGCCCGGCCGCCGTACGACCCGGCTACGGGTCTCGCACGCCTTCCACTCCCCCCTCATGAACCCGATGCTGGAGGACTTCCACACCGCGATCTGCGACCTCCACTTCGCCGAGCCCCGCATCCCCCTCATCTCGAATCTCACCGCGGGCGCCCCCCGCACGCCCGACCACTGGGTCCAACATGTCCGCGGCACCGTTCGCTTCGCCGACGGCATCCGCGCCCTCACCGACCAAGGCGTCACCCGCTTCCTGGAACTCGGCCCCGACAGCACCCTCACCGCTCTCATCGAGCAGCTCGCCCCCGAGGACGCCGTCGCGGTCGCCGCGCTCCGCAAGAACCGTTCCGAGGAAGAGGCGTTGGCCGGCGCACTGGGCCAACTCTTCGTGCACGGCGTGCCTGTCGACTGGGCGGCCTACTTCGCCGGTACCGGCGCCCGACTCACCGACACCCTCCCCACCTACCCCTTCCAGCGGCAGCGCTACTGGCCGGAGCCCCGTATCGGCCCAGGCGCCGGTGGCATGCGTTCCGTCGGGCTCGGGCCGGCCGGGCATCCTGTGCTCGGCGCGGCGATGCTCCTCGCGGACGCCGGCGGCGCGGTGTTCACGGGCCTGCTCTCGCCCCAGGCACAGCCCTGGCTCGCCGACCACACGGTGCTCGGCCGGACCCTGGTCCCCGGCGCGGCCCTGGTCGAGCTGGTGATCCGGGCCGGTGACGAAGTCGGCGTCGGACATGTCGAGGAACTGACCACGGTCGCCCCGCTCGTACTGCCCGACGACGGCGGAGCCGTCGGACTCCAGTTGCGGATCGGAGACGCCGACGACGGGCGGCGCACCTTCGCACTGCACGGACGGCCCGAGCGGGACGGCACCGACGCTTCCTGGACGGCGTACGCGCACGGCGTCCTCACCCACGCCCCTGCCGAGGCGGCGGTTCCCGACGCGGACGTGTGGCCTCCCGCGGGCGCCGAGGTCATCGAACTCGACGCGCACTACGACACGTTGGCGGACGCCGGCTTCGACTACGGCCCGTCCTTGCGCGCACTGCGGCGCGCCTGGCGGCGGGGCGACGAGGTGTTCGCGGAGGTGTCCTTGGACGCAGCCACGGACACCGACGGATACGGCGTCCACCCGGCCCTCCTCGACGCGGTGCTGCACGCGGCCGGTTTCACGGGGGCGGGCGGCGACGGCGGGACGGCGCTGCCCTTCTCGTGGGAGGACGTGTCCCTCTTCGCCTCGGGTGCCAGGACCGTGCGGGCCCGGCTGGAGCGGACGGGCGAGCGGAGCGTGCGCATCGCGATCGCCGACACCGAGGGCGGGGCCGTCCTCACCGTCGGCGGGCTCACCGTACGACCCGTCGACGACGACCAGTTGGCCGGTGCCGGGTCCGGCGCCGCTCCGGACGCGTTGTTGCGGACCGCGTGGCTGCCCCTCGGCGACCTCCCGGCCGACGCGCCCGCCGAGATCGCCGTACTCGGAGAGCTGCCCGAGGATCTCGCCGGGGAGCTGATCTCGACCGGCGTCAAGGCCGTGGCGTACGACGGACTTGCCGCCGTGGCCGGACACCACCGCCTGGTGCTGGCGCCGCTGCCGGAGACCGTGGCCGAACCGGACCCCTCCGCCTGCGCCCATGCCCACGCCCGTGCGGCGCTCTCCCTCGCCCGGACCTGGCTGGCCGATGAACGGTTCGCGGGGGCGCGGCTCGTCGTCCTGGGCCGTGGGGCCACGACCGGGGCGGATCCCGGTGCCGCGGCCGCCTGGGGGCTGCTGCGCTCGGCGCAGAGCGAGCACCCCGGCCGTATCGCTCTGCTCGACGTGCCCGGTGAACCCCGTGGCCTGGCCGGCGCGTTGGGAGTGACCGAACCCGAAGTGGCCCTGGTGGGAGGCGAGTCACTGGTGCCGCGGCTGGAGCGCGTGAGCGGCGACGGACCGCCGCAGCCGGCCACCGACTCCGGCGAGAGCGTCCCCTTCGGCGACGGGGGAGCCGTACTCGTCACCGGCGGCACCGGAGGACTCGGTGCCGTTCTCGCCCGGCACCTCGTCACGCGGCACGGCGTACGGGACCTGCTCCTGCTGTCGCGGCGCGGGGCCGACGCGCCCGGCGCCGCGGACCTCGTCGCCGAGCTGACCGGGCAGGGGGCCCGCGTCGAGGCCGTGGCCTGCGACGTCTCGGACCGGGACGCGCTCGGTGCCGCCCTCGCCGGACACCACGTCGGCCATGTCGTGCACGCGGCAGGCGTCCTCGACGACGCCACAGTCGCGCACCTGACGCCCGAGCGGGTCGCCGCCGTCCTGCGGCCCAAGGCCGACGCCGCGTGGCATCTGCACGAACTGCTGCCGGAGGTCCGCTCGTTCACGGTGTTCTCCTCGGCGGCCGGCACCTTCGGCAACGCCGGACAGGGCGCGTACGCCGCCGCGAACGCCTTCCTCGACGCGCTCGTACGGCACCGTCACCGGATCGGTCTGCCGGGCCGGTCCCTGGCCTGGGGACCGTGGCAGCAGTCGGAGGGCATGGCAGGCGCGCTGAGCGCGCGTGACGTCGAGCGGATGCGTGCGGCCGGGTTCCCGCCACTGCGCACCGACGAGGGCCTGGCCCTCTTCGACCGGACCGCTTCCCTCGCCGAACCCGTCCTGCTGCCGGTGCGGATCGACGCGGCAGCACTGCGCGCCCGCGACGACGTACCCGCGCTGCTGCACGGCCTCGTCCCGGTCCGCAGGTCTGCGGCCAGGTCCACCGACCCGGAACTGGTGGCGCGGCTCGCGACACTGGACGCGGCCGAAGGGCGCACGGCCGTACTGGAATTGGTGCGCGAGCAGGCCGCCCGTGTCCTCGGCCACCGGCCCGACGGCACGACGGAGGTGGGACCGGCCCGGGCCTTCCGCGACCTCGGATTCGACTCGCTGATGTCGGTGGAGCTGCGCAACGCGCTGAGCACCGCCACCGGTCTGCGGCTGCCCGCCACGCTGGCCCTGGACCACCCGACACCGGAGGCGGTCGCCGGGCACCTGTACACGCTGCTCGCCCCCGAGACCGAGCGGACCGGGGCGGACGGCCTGCTGGCCGCCTTGGAGCGCGTCGAGCAGATGATCGCGGCACTGCCGGAGCCCGCCGCCGACGGCGCGGCGCACCGGCAGATCGCGGGACGGCTCGACGTCCTGCGCACGCGCTGGTCGGAGCTCGCCGCATCGGCGACCGCCGCACCGGACGCGGACGTGCACGACCCCGAGAAGGAGGCGGAGTTCGACGTGGACAACCTGTCGGACGACGAGATGTTCGCCTTCCTCGACGACGAACTCGGCAACGGGTGACCGAGGGGTGGAGAGCTTCCACTGATGTCCCCTGCCGCGCCCCGCCTAGCGTGGGCGAACCGGTACACGAACGGCGGACCAGCGGCGCGGCCGGGTCCCTGAGCCTAAGAGGCGATGAGACGTGGGCATGGTCAAGACGGACGACGGTCCGGCCATCGAGGTGCGTGATCTGGTACGCGCCTATCGCGGCCGGGGCGGTGAACTCATCAAGGCCAACGACGGGTTGACCTTCAACGTGCCGCGTGGGCAGGTGTTCGGCCTGTTCGGCGCCAACGGCGCCGGCAAGACGACACTGGTCCTGCAGATGCTGGGGCTGGTGCGCCCCACATCCGGCTCCATCACCGTCAACGGCATCGATGTGGTGCGCCACCCCGAGCTGGTGAAGTCCACCGTCGGCTTCCTGCCGCAGCGCGGTCTGTCGATGCGGTTGATCGAGGCCCGCCGGGCCCTGCACTACACGGGCCGGCTGCGCGGCCAGAGCGAGGCGGACGCCCGGCGTCAGACCGACGAACTGATCGAGGAGCTGGGTCTCGGGCCGTACGCGGACCGGCAGGTGGAACGGCTCAGCGGCGGTCTGATGCGGCTGGTGAACTTCGGGATGACCCTGATGGGCCGGCCCGAGCTCATCGTGCTGGACGAGCCCACCAACGAACTCGACCCGCACAACCGGCGGTTGATCTGGGACATCGTGCAGCGCCGCGCCGCCGACGACGGCACCACGATCGTCCTGGTCACCCACAACGTGCTGGAGGCGGAGAAGGCGGTCCACCGTGTCGCCGTCATGCACGGCGGCCGTATCACCGCCATGGGCACCCCGGGCGAACTCAAGGAACAGACCGGCGCCCAGGCGCGCCTGGAGCTGTTCGTCCGCGACGGCGGCAGCCTCACCGAGGCGGAGGCCGCCCGGCTCGGCCGGATCGGCGTCGTCACACCCGGCGACCGCAACGGCAGCTACCTCGTCACGGCGCCGCCCGACCGGATCCAGCCCCTGCTGGAGGTCCTCGTCACCGACGTCGGCGTGACCCGCGTCGACGACTTCCGCTTCGCCCGGCCCACGCTGGAGGACGTCTACCTCAGCCTCAAGCCCGAACCCGTCGGCCCACCGGAGGAGCCGGCCGAGCCGGAGCCCGAGGCCACCCGATCGCCCGAACCGCAGCCCCCCGTCAAGGAACTCGCGGCGGTCGGCGCCCCCGGAGCCGAGCCCGACGCCGCCGCACCCGCGACGAACGCCGTCCCTACCCGGCGCACTTCACGGCCGTCGTGGCCGCCCTCGGCGAGCGGCGGCACACCCGCCTCGCCGTCAGCCACGCCTTCCACTCGCCGCTCATGGAGCCGATGCTGGACGACTTCCGACAGGCCCTGGCCGGACTGGAGTTCCACCCGCCCCGGCTCACGGTCGCATCGGCCCTCACCGGCCGGATCGCCGGGCCCGAGGAGCTGTGCTCGACGGAGTACTGGGTGCGCCACGCCCGCGAGACCGTGCGGTTCGCCGACGCGGTGGACGCCCTGCGCGCGGCGGGCGCCGGCGCCTTCCTGGAGGCCGGCCCGACCGGCGTGCTCAGCGGCATGGTCCTGGCCAACGGGCCACGGGACGGCGTCGCCGCCCCGCTGCTGCGCCGCGACCGGGGCGAGGAGGAGACCGTGATCGGCGCCCTGGCCACGCTCCATGTCGCGGGCGTCCCCGTCCCCGCTCTGCTGCGTGGCCTGGTGCGCGCCGGACGACGTACCGCAGGCAGCGGGACCGTCACGCGCGGCGCGCTCGTCGACCGGCTCGCGGGACTGCGGCCCGACGAGCGGCGCCGCCACCTCGTCGAGCTGGTGCGGGCCGAGGCCGCGGGCGTGCTGGGCCACGGTACGAGCGAGGCGGTCGACGCCGACCACGAGTTCCGCCGGCTCGGCGTGGACTCACTGACCGCGATCGAGCTCCGCAACCGGCTGGCCGGCGCGACCGGCCTCCAACTGCCCGCCACCCTGGTCTTCGACTACCCCACACCACGAAGCCTCGCCATCCATCTGCTCGGCGAACTGATCGAGGAGGGCGTCGTCGGCGACGCCCCCGTGACGCCGACCGCGTCCGGCGCCGGCGCCTCGGACGAACCCCTTGCCCTGGTCGGCATGGCCTGCCGCTACCCCGGCGGCATCACCTCGCCCGAAGAGCTGTGGGAGTTCGTGGCGGCCGGCGGGGACGCCATCTCCGGTATGCCCGACGACCGGGGCTGGGAGAAGCACACCGGCGTCGCCTCGGCCGACGGGATCGCGGGCGGATTCCTGCGCGGCGCGAGCGAGTTCGATGCCGCGTTCTTCGAGATCTCCCCGCGCGAGGCCGTGGCGACGGACCCGCAGCAGCGGCTGCTCCTCGAGACCGCCTGGGAGGCCCTCGAACGGGCCGACCTGGACCCGCACAGCCTGCGCGGCAGCCGCACCGGCGTCTTCGTCGGCCTCAGCGGCCAGGACTACGGCACCCTCGTCATGCAGTCCTCCGTCGACGTGGAGGCCCACGCCACCACCGGCCTGAACACCAGTGTCGCCTCCGGCCGGCTGGCGTATGTGTTCGGTCTTCAGGGCCCGGCCCTGACCGTCGACACCGCCTGCTCCTCCTCCCTCGTCGCCCTGCACCTCGCCGGACAGGCGCTGCGCGGCGGCGAGTGCGGGCTCGCCCTGGTCGGAGCGGTCACCGTCATGTCCACGCCGGTGGGCTTCGCCGGGTTCTCCCGCATGGGCGGCCTCGCCACCGACGGCCGCTGCAAGGCCTTCGGTGACGGCGCCGACGGGACCGGGTGGTCCGAGGGCGTCGCCGTCCTCGTCGTGGAGCGGCTGTCGGACGCGGTACGCAACGGGCACGAGGTCCTCGCCGTGGTCCGGGGCTCGGCCGTGAACCAGGACGGCGCCTCCAACGGGCTCACCGCGCCCAACGGCCCCTCCCAGCAGCAGGTCATCCGCCAGGCCCTGGCCAACGCCGGGCTCACGCCGACCGACGTGGACGTCGTCGAAGCGCACGGCACCGGCACCTCGCTCGGCGACCCGATCGAGGCACAGGCCCTGCTCGCCACCTACGGCCAGGACCGCGAACACCCGCTGCTGCTCGGCTCGGTGAAGTCCAACCTCGGCCACACCCAGGCCGCCGCGGGCGCCGCCGGGCTCATCAAGACCGTGATGGCGATGCGGCACGGCGTCCTGCCCCGCACCCTGCACGCCGACCCGCCCTCCCGGCACGTCGACTGGGGAAGCGGGGCCGTGCGGCTGCTCACCGAGAACCTCCCCTGGCCGGACACAGGCCGCCCCCGCCGGGCCGGCGTGTCCTCGTTCGGCATCAGCGGCACCAACGCCCACGTCCTGCTCGAACAGCCGCCCAGCCCGCCGGGGCGGCACCGTACGCCGCTCGGGGCGCCGGGGTCGCACCGTACGCCGCTCGGGGCGCCGGGGTCGGAGCGCGCCACGGTCATCGCGCCGGGGTCGGACCAGGCCTCGGTCATCGCGCCGGGGGCGACCCGTGTGTCGGTCGGCGACGTCACCACACCAGGCCCCGACCGCTCCCCGTCCGGCGATGTCACCGCTGCGGTCCCCGACCGCTCCCCGTCCGGCGATGTCACCACTGCGGTCCCCGACCGCTCCCCGTCCGGCGATGTCACCACACCGGGACCCGACCGCGCCGCGGGCACCGTCCTGCTGCCGTGGGTGATCTCTGCCCGCACCGAGACCGCCCTCGACGCGCAGATCGAGCGGATCCGGTCGGCCGCCGACGGCCTCGACGCGCGCGACATCGCCTGGACGCTGGCCGGCCGCGCCGCCCTCGAACACCGCGCCGTCCTGCGCGCCGACGGCACGGCGGAGCTCGCCCGCGGCCTGGCCGCCGACCGCCCCCTCGCCGTCGTCTTCCCCGGCCAGGGCAGCCAGCGGCCCGGCATGGGCCGTGAAATGCACGCACGCTTCCCGGAGTTCGCCGCCGCCCTCGACGAGGTCCTCGGCCACTTCGACGCCGCCGTCCGGGACGCCATGTGGGGCACCGACGAGGCACTGCTGGGCCGTACCGACCACGCGCAGTGCGCGGTGTTCGCCGTAGAAGTCGCGCTGTTCCGGCTGCTGGAGTCGTGGGGCGTCACCGCAGGACACGTCACCGGGCACTCCGTCGGCGAGGTGGCCGCCGCCCACGTCGCGGGTGTCCTCTCCCTCGCGGACGCCTGCGCGCTGGTGGCGGCCCGGGGCCGGCTGATGGCCGCGCTGCCGCCCGGCGGCGTGATGGTCGCCGTCGAGGCGACCGAGGACGAGGTACGGCCGCTGCTCACCGAGGGTGTGTCCCTGGCGGCCGTCAACGGCCCCACCGCCGTGGTCGTCTCGGGCGTCGAGGATGAGGTCACGGCCGTCGTGGCCGCCCTCGGCGAGCGGCGGCACACCCGCCTCGCCGTCAGCCACGCCTTCCACTCGCCGCTCATGGAGCCGATGCTGGACGACTTCCGACAGGCCCTGGCCGGACTGGAGTTCCACCCGCCCCGGCTCACGGTCGCATCGGCCCTCACCGGCCGGATCGCCGGGCCCGAGGAGCTGTGCTCGACGGAGTACTGGGTGCGCCACGCCCGCGAGACCGTGCGGTTCGCCGACGCGGTGGACGCCCTGCGCGCGGCGGGCGCCGGCGCCTTCCTGGAGGCCGGCCC
>NZ_RDBN01000030.1:19404-57580 GCF_008042075.1 Streptomyces sp. UW30
CGCCCACACCACCCGCATGATCGACGCCACCCACCAGACCCTCATCGCCGAGCGGTCCCACGAGACCGCCCGGCTCATGGACGAGTGGCTGCGGACCCTGGAGTCCGAGGGGCACTGAACGTCGGCGCACCCGGGGCGGGGCAGGTCTAAGGAAAACCGAGACCGCCCCGACCTACCTTCCACAACAGTCTCGTTGAGTGTTTTGGACCATCGGAGGCGGTGCGGCATGACCATCCTGTCCGGACTGGAGTTCTTCGACCTGCACGACCCGGTCGCCGCCGAGCCGGTCGCGGTCGTCGCCATGGCCTGCCGACTGCCCGGCGGGATCACCGACCCCGAGGGGCTGTGGGAGCTGCTCCTCGGGGCCGAGGACGCCACCGGCCCGCTGCCCGCCGACCGGGGCTGGGACCCGGACGCCCTCGACGGCCCCGACCGGGCCGCCGTGCCCCGGCGCGGCGGATTCCTCGACGGCGTCGCCGACTTCGACGCCGGCTTCTTCGGACTCTCGCCCCGCGAGGCCGTCGCCACCGACCCCCAGCAGCGGCTGCTCCTGGAGACCGCCTGGGAGGCCGTGGAGCGGGCCGGGATCGACCCGCTGACGCTGCACGGCACCCGCACCGGCGTCTACGTCGGCGTCAGCGGCGAGGACTACGCCCTGGTCACCGCACGCGCCGCCGAGGACGCCGCCGCGAACGCCGTCACCGGCACCGCCCCCGGCGTCGCCTCCGGCCGCCTCGCCCACGTCCTCGGGCTGCGCGGCCCCGCACTCACCCTCGACACCGCGTCCTCCTCCTCGCTGACCGCGCTGCACTGCGCGGTCCGTGCCCTGCGCGCGGGGGAGTGCACGCTCGCCCTGGCCGGCGGGGCCAACGTGCTGTCCACACCGCGCAGCCTCGTCGGCTACGCCCGGCAGGGCGGCCTCGCCCCCGACGGCCGCTGCAAGCCGTTCTCCGCCGACGCCGACGGCACCGCCTGGGCCGAGGGCGTCGGCGTCCTCGTCCTGGAGCGCCTCTCCGACGCCAGGCTGAACGGCCACCCCGTCCTCGCCCTCATCCGCGGCACAGCCGTCAACGCCGACGGCGCCACCGACCGGCTGACCGCGCCGAGCGGCGCCGCCCAGCGCGAGCTGATCACCCTGGCCCTGGGCGACGCGGGGCTCGGCCCCGGCGACATCGACGCCGTGGAGGCACACGGCACCGGAACCCGCGTCGGCGACCCCGTCGAGGCCGAAGCCCTCCTCGCCACCTACGGGCGTGAGCGTGAACACCCGCTGCTCATCGGCTCCGTGAAGGCCAACATCGGGCACGCCCAGGCCGCCGCCGGCATCGCCGGCCTCATCAAGACCGTTCTCGCACTGCGCCACGCAGTCCTGCCCGCCACCCCGCACCTGTCCGAGCCCACCCCGGCCGTCGACTGGTCCGCCGGCTCGGCGCGGCTGCTGCGCGAGACCACCGACTGGCCCGCCACCGGCAGGCCGCGCCGCGCCGCCGTCTCCTCCTTCGGCATCGGCGGCAGCAACGCCCACGTCGTCCTCGAACAGGCACCGCCCGCCCCCGCCCCGGCCGAGGAACCCGCCGGCAGTCCGCACATCGTGCCCTGGGTGGTCTCCGCGCGGTCCGCGAACGCCCTGGACGCGGCGGTCGACCGGCTGCGCCGTCTGGAGCCCGCCGACGACCGGGCGCGGGCCGACATCGCCCACTCGCTGGCCACCGGCCGCGCCACCGCGCTGCCGCACCGCACCGTCCTGCTGGCCTCCGCCGACGGCACACCTACCGCGGCCCGCTGCGTCGCCGAACCCGGCCTGTCCGCCGTGCTGTTCGCCGGACGGAGCGGCCCGCACGCCGCACGGACCCGCGCCCTCGCCGAGCGGTTCCCGGTGTTCGCGCGCGCCTTCGACGCCGTACGTGACGCCTTCGACGGACTGCTGCCCGACCTCACCGGCGACATGACGGAGCCGGGCCCGAGCGCCGAACCCCTGCTGTTCGCCCACGAGATCGCCCTTTTCCGGCTCCTGGAGTCCGTCGGCCGGACTCCCGCCTACGTCGCCGGACACGGGCTCGGCGAGGTGGCCGCCGCCCATGTCGCGGGCGCGCTGTCCCTCACCGAGGCCTGTCGTGTCGTGGCCGCCCGGGTTCGGCTGGCCGAGCGGCTCAAGCCCGCCGCCACCGTCGCCGTACGCGCCACCGAGGCCGAAGTGGCACCGCTGCTCACCGCGCACGTCGCCGTCGCCGCCGTGGACGGCCCCGACCGCATCGTGCTCTCGGGCGAAGCGGACGAAGTCGCCCGCATCGCCGACGCCTTCGCGGTCGAGGGCCGCGCCACCACCGCGCTCCCCGCCCCGCACGGACTGCACTCCCCGCTCGTGGCCGACGCCCTGGAGGAGTTCCGGAGCGAACTGGCCGGCCTGGAACCGCGCACCCTGCGCATCCCGGTCGTGTCCGCCCTCACCGGCGCCCGCGTCACCGGCACCGACCTAGCCTCGCCCGCCCACTGGAGCGGGCACGTCAGCGACACCGTACGGTTCGCCGACGCCGTCACCGCGCTGCGCGACGCGGGCGTCCACACGTTCCTCGAAGTGG
This sequence comes from Streptomyces sp. UW30, assembly GCF_008042075.1. Classification (GTDB taxonomy): domain Bacteria; phylum Actinomycetota; class Actinomycetes; order Streptomycetales; family Streptomycetaceae; genus Streptomyces. The sequence goes on from NZ_RDBN01000030.1 coordinate 21,984, forward strand.
GCACCGACGCCACCCTCACCGCGAGCACCGTCGAACTGCTCGCGTGGACCGGCGTGGTGACCGTCGCCGCCCAGCGCTCCGGCACCGACCCGGAGACGGCCCTGCTCACCGCGCTCGCCCGGCTTCACGTCACCGGCAGCGACGTGCACTGGCCCGCCCTGTTCACGGGCACCGGAGCCCGCCGCACCGAACTGCCCACGTACCCCTTCCAGCGCGAACGTCACTGGCCCACCCCGGCGGACCCGGCGCCGTACCCGCCCGCCCCGGCCGGGGCCGACGACCGGCGCGCCGCCGAACCGGCCGCGCTGCGGACCCTCACCGGCCCGCGCCGGGTCCGCGCGCTGCTCACCCTGGTGCGCGCCGAGGCCGCCGCCGTCCTCGGGCACGCCGACCCCGGCCGCGTCGAACCCCGCGCCGCCCTGCGCTCCCTGGGCCTCGACTCCTACGCCGAGACCGAGCTGCGGATCCGCCTCGGCCGCGCCACCGGCCTCGACCTGCCCGCCACCCTGTTCTACGACCAGCCCACCCCGGCCGCGCTCGCCGCCCGGCTCGCCGAGCACCTGGACGAGACGCCGCGCGCCCTGCCCGAGTGGCCCACCGGCTTCGAACAGGCCCTGCGCGAACTGCCCGACGACCACCCCGCCAGGCGCCGGGCGGTCCACCGCCTTCAGGCACTGCTGGCCGACCTCGGTGACGTACGGGGACGCCACGTGAACGGCACCCATGGCACCAACGGCACGACGGACGCCACCGACATCGCCGCCGCCCCCGTCGACCGGCTCCTGGACCTCATCGACAAGGAGTTCCCGGTCCGCTGACCGGCGCCCACCCCCTCACCGCAGGCCACGAACGCCCGCCGACGCGATGGGACATCCCGTGCAGGAAGAGCAGCAGGACACGGTCGTCGACTACCTCCGACGGGTCACGGCCGAGCTGCGCCGTGCCCACCGGCGCATCGAGGAACTCGAGACCGACCGCGCCCCCGGCGCACCCGCCGACGACCCCGTCGCCGTGGTCGGCATGGGCTGCCGCCTGCCCGGGGACATCACCTCGCCGGACGACCTGTGGCGGCTCGTCGACGCCGGCGCGGACGCCGTCACCGGCTTCCCCGCCGACCGCGGCTGGGACCTGACGGCGCTGCTCGCCGAGTCCGCCGCGCGCGGCGGCGGGTTCCTCGGCGGGGCCGACGCCTTCGACGCGGAGTTCTTCGGCATCTCGCCCCGCGAGGCGGCCACGATGGACCCGCAGCAGCGGCTGTTCCTCGAAGTCGCCTGGGAGGCCCTGGAGAACGCCGGCATCGACCCGCAGTCCCTGCGCGGCAGCCGCACCGGCGTGTACGCGGGCACCTATCAGTGGGACTCGGGCCGGCCCGGCCCCGGTGACGGCGCGGGCCATGTCATGACCGGCACCGCCGCGAGCGTCCTGTCCGGCCGACTCGCCTACGTCCTCGGCCTCGAAGGCCCGGCCCTGACCGTCGACACGGCCTGTTCCTCCTCGCTGGTCGCCCTGCACACCGCCGTGCAGGCCCTGCGGACGGCAGAGACCGAGCTGGCGGTCGTCGGCGGTGTCACCGTGCTGTCCGACCCGGCCGTGTTCACCGAGTTCAGCAGGCAGGGCGGACTCGCTCCCGACGGCCGCTGCAAGGCGTTCTCCGCGGACGCCGACGGCACCGGCTGGTCCGAGGGCGTCGCCGTCCTCGTCGTGGAGCGCCTGTCCGACGCCCGCCGCCACGGGCACCCGGTCCTGGCGCTCGTACGGGGCACCGCCGTCAACTCCGACGGCGCCTCCAACGGCCTGACCGCGCCCAGCGGCCGGGCCCAGCAGCAGGTCATCCGGCAGGCCCTCGCCGACGCCGGCCTCACCCCGGCCGACGTGGACGCCGTCGAGGCGCACGGCACCGGCACCCGGCTCGGCGACCCCGTCGAGGCGTCCGCACTGCTCGCCGCCTACGGCCAGGACCGCGAACGGCCCCTGCTGCTCGGCTCGTTGAAGTCCAACATCGGGCACACCCAGGCCGCCGCGGGCGTCGCCGGGGTCATCAAGACGGTGCTGGCGATGCGGCACGGCAGGCTGCCGCGCACCCTGCACGCCGACGAGCCGACCGGCGCCGTCGAGTGGACCGCCGGCCGCGTCGAACTGCTGCGGGAGCCGGCCGACTGGCCGCGCACCGGCCGGCCTCGACGGGCCGCCGTGTCCGCGTTCGGCATCAGCGGCACCAACGCCCACGTCGTCCTGGAAGCGGCCGACGCCCTCGAATCGCAACCGGCAGGCCAGGACACCCCGTTGCCCATGGGCGCGGTTCCCTGGCCGCTGTCCGCCCGCGACGCCGACGCCCTCGCGGACCAGGTGGCTCGCGTGCGCGAGGCAGCCGCCGGGCGGGACCCGCTCGACGTCGGCCACTCGCTCGCCGCCGGACGGTCCTCGTTCGCGCACCGGGCCGTCCTGCTCGGCTCCGGCGAGGGCGCCCTGCCGCTCGCCGAGGGGGTCGCGGGCGAGGGCGTGGAGCCGCCCGTCGCCGTACTGTTCTCCGGGCAGGGCAGCCAGCGCCCCGGCATGGGACGCGAACTCGCCGCACGTTTCCCGGTGTTCGCCGCTGCTCTGGACGAGGTCCTCGCCGAGTTCGATCCCCGCGTGCGGTCGGCGATGTGGGGCGAGGACGAGGAGACCCTGCACCGCACGGAGTTCGCGCAGCCCGCGCTGTTCGCCGTCGAGGTCGCCCTGTACCGGCTCGTGCTCTCCTGGGGCGTACGCCCCGAGTACGTCATGGGCCACTCCGTCGGCGAGATAGCCGCCGCCCACGTCGCCGGCGTGCTGTCCCTGCCCGACGCCTGCCGCCTGGTGTCCGCACGGGCCCGCCTGATGCAGGACCTGCCGGCCGGCGGCGCGATGGTCGCCGTGGCCGCCGACGAGGACGAGGTCCGCCCGCTGCTCACCGACGGTGTCGTCCTCGGTGCGGTCAACGGGCCGCGGTCCGTGGTCCTGTCCGGACCCGAGGAGGCGGTGGACGCCGTCGCGGCCCGGCTGGCCGAGGCCGGGCACCGCACCGCACGCCTGCGGGTCTCGCACGCCTTCCACTCACCGCTGATGGATCCCGCCCTCGACCCGTTCCGTACCGCCGTCGCGGAGCTGTCCTTCGCCGAACCCGCCCTGCCCGTCGTCTCCAACGTCACCGGACGGCTCGCGGCGCCCGGCGAACTGACCACCCCCGACTACTGGGTACGCCATCTGCGCGAGACCGTCCGCTTCGCCGACGGTGTGCGCACCCTGGCGGACCACGGTGTCGGCGCCTGGCTGGAGGTGGGGCCCGGCGGTGTCCTCGCGGCCCTCGCGCAGGAGACCCTGCCGCCCGGCGCCGTCGTCACACCCCTGCTGCACGGCGGCCGGGACGAGGAGCACTCCGCCGTCACGGCCCTGTCCAGGCTGTACGTCCACGGCGTCCCCGTCGACTGGACGGCCCTGTTCGCCGGGACCGGGGCCGAACGGGTCGCGTTGCCCACCTATCCGTTCCGCCGCGACCGCTTCCCCTTCCGCCACACCGCCCGGGACACGGACGGCACGGACCTGTGGTCGGCGCTCGGCCGCACCGAACCGGCCGCGCTCGCGGGCCGCCTCGGCGTCACGGAGGACGCCGTCCGGTCCGTCGTGCCCGCCTTGCTGTCCTGGCGGTCCCGGCACCGCAGCCGGGCCGCCCTGGACGCCCTGCGCCACCGCGAGCACTGGCAGCCCCACACGTTCGCGCCGCCCGGTGAGGCGAGGGGCCCCTGGCTGCTCCTGCTTCCCGAGTACGACGACCCCTGGGCCGGCGCACTGGCCGCCGCCCTCGGCACGGCGGCCGTGCCGGTCCGATGCCCCGCCGGCACCGACCGCGCCACGCTCGCCACCCTGCTGCGGGACGCGGCGCGTGACACCGAGCCGGCAGGCGTCCTGTGCCTCACCGCGCTCGGGGACTCCGACGCCGCAGACGTGCCGGCCGGGCTCCTCGGCGCGCTGACGGCCCTTCAGGCCACCGGCGACGCGGGGCTGCGGGCACCCGTGTGGTGTGCGACCCGCGATGCCGTGGCCGCCGCCGAGGGCGACCGGGTCCTGGGCCTCGCACAGTCCGCCGTCCGGGGGCTCGGCCGGGTCGCCGCCCGTGAGATCCCCGACCGCTGGGGCGGCCTCCTCGACCTGCCCGCCGACGACCCGTTGCCGCACACCGTCGCCCTCGCGCTGGCCGCCCTCACGGCCCCGCACGGCGAGGACGAGATTGCCGTACGCGCCACCGGAGCCCTCGTGAGGCGGCTCGTGCCGGCGCCTCGGCGGGAGCCCGAGGCGCCCACCGGTTGGCGTCCGGCCGGCACCACCCTCGTCACGGGCGGCACCGGCGGTCTCGGCGCGCACGTCGCGCGCCGTCTGGCCGCGGAGGGTGCCGAGCGTCTGCTGCTGGTCTCGCGTCGCGGCCCCGAAGCGCCGGGCGCGGACGACCTGAGACGTGAACTGGCCCAAGACGGCTGCGAGGTGGAGATCGCCGCCTGCGACGTCGCCGACCGGGACGCGCTCGCCGCCCTCCTCGCCGCGATCCCCGCCGAGCGGCCGCTGACCGCCGTCGTGCACGCCGCCGGAGTCCTCGACGACGGCGTCCTGGACCGGCTCACCCCGGCCAGGTTCGCCGCCGTGTTCCGCGCCAAGACCACCGCCGCGCTGCACCTCGACGAACTGACCCGAGGCCACGACCTGTCGGCGTTCGTGCTGTTCTCGTCGGTGTCCGGAGCCCTCGGCAACCCGGGCCAGGCCAACTACGCGGCGGCCAACACCGTGCTGGATGCCCTCGCCGCCCGCCGCCGCGCCGAGGGGCTGCCCGCCGTGTCGATCGCCTGGGCTGCCTGGCGGGGCGCCGGTATGGCCGCCGGTCTCGACGACGCGCAGGGCCGACGGTCGGGCCTGGGCGGCCTCGACCCCGAACTGGCCCTGACCGCCCTGCTGGAGGCCACCACCGAGCCCCACGCCACCCTCCTGGTCGCCGACATCGCCCCGCTGGCCGCCGCACTGCGAGCGGGCCCGCGCCGCAGCCCGGTCCTCGACGGCCACCCCGCCGTACCGGCCCCGGACGCCTCCCGCACACCCGATGCCGCCACGACGCCCCTGGCCGACCGGCTGCGCACGGCACCACCCGCCGAACACGCCACGCTCGTCCTGGACACGGTGCGCGCCGAGGCCGCCGCCGCCCTCGGTCACCGTCGGGCCGCCGACGTCCCGCCGGACCGGGCGTTCCGGGCCTCCGGCTTCGACTCGCTCACCGCCGTCGAACTGCGCAACCGGCTCGTCGCGGCGACCGGCCTGCCGCTCACCGCCGCAGTCGTCTTCGACCACCCGACGCCACGCGCACTCGCCGACCACGTGCTGGCCGCCCTGACCGGCACCGCCGGGGACCTGCGCGAAGCGGCGCCCGGACTCCGGAGCGACGCCGACGACCCGGTCGTCATCGTCGGCATGGCCTGCCGACTGCCCGGCGGCGCCGACTCCCCGCAGCTCCTGTGGGACCTCCTCGCCGAGGAACGGGACGCCATCGGGCCCTTCCCCGGGGACCGCGGCTGGGACCTGACGGAGTTCGCGGACGGAGGGCGGCTGGAAGGCGGATTCCTTTACGACGCCCATGACTTCGACGCCGCCTTCTTCGGGATCTCCCCGCGCGAGGCTGTCACCATGGACCCGCAGCAGCGGCTGCTGCTGGAGACCGCGTGGGAGGCCGTGGAGCGGGCCGGCATCGATCCGCACACCCTGCGCGGCACCCGCACCGGCGTGTTCGTCGGCAGCAACGGCCAGGACTACGCCCATGTCGTCACCGGCTCCGCCGAGCGCACCGAGAGCCTCGCCGCCACCGGCCTCGCCGCCAGCGCCCTGTCCGGCCGTGTCTCCTACACGCTCGGCCTGAACGGCCCCGCGGTCACCGTCGACACCGCCTGCTCCTCCTCCCTGGTAGCCCTGCACCAGGCGGTGCGCGCGGTCCGTGCGGGCGAATGCGCGCTCGCCCTCGCCGGCGGCGTCACCGTGATGACCGACTCGGCGAGCTTCGCCCGCATCCAGCGGCTGGGCGCCATCGCCCGCGACGGCCGCTCCAAGGCGTTCTCCGAGGACGCCGACGGCACCGGCTACTCCGAGGGAGTCGCCCTCCTCGTCGTCGAGCGCCTCAGCGAGGCCCGCCGCCGGGGCCATCGGGTACGGGCCGTGATCCGCGGGTCGGCCGTGAACCAGGACGGCGCCTCCAACGGGCTCACCGCCCCCAACGGCCCCGCCCAGCAGCGCGTCATCCGCGAGGCCTTGGCCGACGCCGGGCTCACCCCGGCCGACGTGGACGCCGTCGAGGCGCACGGCACCGGCACCCGGCTCGGCGACCCCATCGAGGCCGAGGCCCTCCTCGCCGCCTACGGCCAAAGCCGCGGCTACCCGCTGCTGCTGGGGTCGGTGAAGTCCAACCTCGGCCACACCCAGGCAGCGGCCGGCGCGGTCGGCGTCATCAAGACGGTGCTGGCTCTCGAACACGGCACCCTGCCGCGCACCCTGCACGCCGACACGCCCTCCACCCGCGTCGACTGGACCACGGGCGCCGTACGACTCCTGCGATCCGCCGAGGACTGGCCCGACACCGGACGCCCGCGCCGCGCCGCCGTGTCCGCGTTCGGCATCAGCGGCACCAACGCCCACCTCGTACTGGAGCAGGCGAGCATTGCCGCCGCGGCGACCGACCCCACGTCCGCGCAGCCCGCCGAAGAGGCAGCCGCTGGTGTGACACCGCCGCTCGACACCCGCGACGTGCCCCTCCTCCTGTCCGCCCGGACCGCTCCCGCGCTGGCCGAACAGGCCGCCCGCACCGGCGCGTTCCTGCGTTCGCGGCCCGAGACCGAGCCCGCGGCGGCCGGCTGGTCGCTCGCCACCACCCGGGCCGCCCACGAGCACCGTGCCGTCGTCGTCGGCCACGACCGCACCCGGCTCCTCGACTCGCTGGACGCCCTGGCCGCAGGCAACGCGGACCCCGCCGTCGTGCGCGGCACGAGCGCCGACAGCGCCACCGGGCCGGTGTTCGTCTTCCCCGGCCAGGGCTCCCAGTGGTGGGGCATGGGCCGCGAACTGTACGACACCTCACCGGTGTTCCGAGCCCGCGTCGACGACTGCGCCGACGCCCTCGCCCCCTACGTCGACTTCTCGCCCGTCGACCTGCTGCGCGGCGAGGGCGACGACCCCGACGTGCTGCACAGGGCCGATGTCGTGCAGCCCGCGCTGTTCTCGACGATGGTCGCGCTCGCCGCCCTGTGGCGCTCCCTCGGCGTCGAACCCGGCGCCGTCGTCGGCCACTCGCAGGGCGAGATCGCCGCCGCCCACGTGGCCGGCGCCTTCACCCTGGAAGAGGCGGCCCGGCTGGTGGCGCTGCGCGGCCGGACCATGCTCGAACTCGGCGGACTGGGCGGGCTGATGACGGTGTTCGCGCCCGTCGACCGGGTCGAGCCGCTGCTCGACGCGTGGCCCGGACGGCTCGGCGTGGCCGTGCTCAACGGCCCCTCCACGGTCGTCGTCTCCGGAGAGACCGGCGCCCTCGACGAGCTCCGCGACCTGTGCGCCCGCAGGAACCTGCGCACCAAGGACGTCAAGTCCGACATCGCCGGGCACGGCCCCCAGACCGAGGCCGTCAAGCACCAACTCCTCGCCGCCCTGGGGCCGTTGAGCCCGCGCCCGGCCCGCGTCCCGTTCTACTCCACGGTGACCGGCGGCCGCCTCGACACCACCGAGCTGGACGCCGGCTACTGGTACCGCAACCTGCGCCGGACCGTGCGCATGGAGGCGGCCACCCGCGCCCTGCTGGCGGCCGGGCACCGAGTGTTCGTCGAGAGCAGCCCGCACCCGGTCCTGGCCGGCGCGATCGGTGAGACCTGTGAGGCGGCGGGCGCCGAGGACGCCGTCGTCCTCGGATCGGTGCGCCGTCAGGCCGGCGACGCCCGCGCCTTCCTGCTGTCGGCGGCGGCCGGCTGGGCGGCGGGCCTCCCCGTCGACTGGCGGTCCTGCTTCCCCTCCGCCGCCCGCACCGCACCCCCGCTCGAACTGCCCACCTACCCCTTCCAGCGCCGTCGGTACTGGCCCACCGCCGCAGCCGACCCGGTGGCCGCCGACGCCGGGCAGGACAGCGCCTTCTGGGACCTCGTCGACGACGCCGACACCGCCCGGCTCGCGGCCGAGACCGGAGCCGGTGAGCCCGAGCTGGCCGCCGTCCTGCCCGCCCTCGCCGACTGGAGGCAGCGATCCCGGCGCCGGGCGCTCGCCGCGTCCTGGAGCTACCGCGAGGTGTGGCAGCCGCTGCGCACTCCCGCCGCGCCGGCTCCCGCCGAGCGGCTCGTCGTCATCCCGGCCACGCACACCGACGACCCCTGGGTGGCCGCCGTCGTCACCGCCCTGGGACCCGGCACCGCCCGCCTGGACATCGACCCCGCCACCGCCGACCGCACCACCCTCGCCGCGGCGCTGCCCGCCCAACTCCCGCTCGTGATATCCCTGTTGGGCCTCGCCGAGGAACCGGGCGACGCCCGCCACCCGGCGGTGCCCGCCGGCCTCGCCGCCACCGTCGCCCTGCTCCAGACGCTCGCCGACCGGCCCACCGGGGCCCGGCTGTGGTGCCTGACCCGTGAGGCCGTCGCCGCCGTGCCCGGAGACCTCGTCCGCCACCCGGTCCAGGGCACCCTGTGGGGACTCGGCCGCGTCGCCGCCCTGGAACACCCCGCGCTGTGGGGCGGCCTGGCCGACCTGCCGGACACCCTCGACCCCCGCTCCGGTGCCCTGCTCGCCGCGCTGCTCACCGCCGACGCCACCGAGGACCAGCTGGCCCTGCGCCCCTCCGGAGCCCACGCCCGCCGCCTCGTCCCGGCCGGGGAGCCGACCGCGAAGCAGCCCTGGCGCACCGGCGGCACCGCCCTCGTCACGGGCGGCACCGGCGCCCTCGGCAGCCGCCTCGCCCACTGGGCCGTCTCCCGGGGCGCCGCCCACGTCCTGCTCCTGAGCCGGCGCGGCGCGGACGCCCCCGGCGCCGACACCCTCACCGAGCAGCTCACCGAACTCGGCGCCCGCGTCACCGTCGCCGCCTGCGACACCGCCGACCGTGCCGCGCTCGCCGCCCACCTCGACGCCCTGCCCGCCGACCAGCCGCTCACCACCGTCATCCACGCCGCCGGCGTCTCCGACGGAGACAGCGAGACCACCGCCCTCACCCCGGACACCCTGCAGACGCTGCTCGGCGCCAAACTGCTCGGCGCCCGCCACCTCCACGAACTCACCGCGGACCACGACCTCGACGCGTTCGTCCTGTTCTCCTCCGGCGCCGCCTCCTGGGGCAGCGGAGGCCAGCCCGCCTACGCCGCCGCCAACGCCTACCTCGACGCGCTCGCCGCCCACCGCCACGCCACCGGCCTGCCCGCCACGTCCGTCGCCTGGGGCGCCTGGGGCGAGACCGGCATGGCCACCGAACCCGGCCTGGCCGCCGAACTCGCGCGCCGCGGCGTCCACCCCATGGACCCCGACACCGCGCTCGCCGCCCTGCAGCGCGCCCTCGACGAGGACGTGACCGGCCTGACCGTCACGGCCACGGACTGGGCGGCGTTCCTGCCCGCCTTCACCGCCGCCCGGCCCAGCCCGCTGCTGACCGAACTGGCGCGGGCCGCCGAACCCGGGCCCGCCGACGACGCCGAGCCCGAGGACAGCCCCGGCGGCCTGCGCGACCGGCTCGCCGATCTGCCGGACGTCGAACGCACCCGGCTGCTCCTCGACCTCGTCCGCACCGAGGCCGCAGCCACCCTGGGCCACTCCGGCGCCGACGCCGTGCCCGCCGAACGCGCCCTGCGCGACCTCGGCTTCGACTCCGTCAGCGCCGTCGACCTGCGTAACCGGCTCAAGGCCGTCACCGGCCTCGCCCTGCCCGCCTCCCTCGTCTTCGACCACCCCAACGCGGCGGCCGTCGCCGCCCACCTGCGCACCGAGCTCTTCCCGGACGCCCCGGGCACCACCGACGGCGACGACCCGGACGCCGCGGTCCGGGCAGCCCTCGCCGCGATCCCGCCTGCGCGGCTACGCAAGGCCGGACTGCTGGACCTGATCCTGCAACTCGCCGACGGCGACCCCGTCACCACCGGCACTCCGACCGGCGACGGCGGCCCGCACGCACAGCACGACCTGGACGCCCTCGACGGCGAGAGCCTGCTGCGGCTCGCGGCCGAGACCACCTCGGACTGACGCCCCGCCCGACTTGAGAGAGCCCGCCTTGAACACACCCAACCCCTACGTCGAGGCGCTGCGGACCTCCCTGAAGGAGAACGAGCGGCTGCGACGGCACAACCAGCAGCTGATCTCGGCGTCCGTCGAGCCGATCGCCGTCGTCGGCATGGGCTGCCGCTACCCCGGCGGCGTCGCCTCCCCGGAGGACCTGTGGGAGCTCGTCGCCGGCGGACGGGACGCCATCGGCCCGTTCCCCGCCGACCGCGGCTGGGACCTGGCCCGCCTCACCGGCGACGGCCCCGGCCGCAGCCGCACACGCGAAGGCGGCTTTCTCGACGCGATGACCGAGTTCGACCCGGCGTTCTTCGGCATCGCCCCACGCGAGGCCCTCGCCATGGACCCCCAGCAGCGGCTGCTCCTGGAGACCGCCTGGGAGGCCCTCGAACGCGCCGGAATCGCCCCCACCGCACTGCGCGGCAGCCGCACCGGCGTCTTCGCGGGCACCACCATCCAGGACTACGGCAAGGTCGTCGCCGAAGCCCGCGAGGACATGGACGTCTACGCCACCACCGGCCACGCCGCCGGCGTGATCTCCGGACGCATCTCCTACGTCCTCGGCCTGGAGGGGCCCGCCGTCACCGTCGACACCGGCTGCTCCTCCTCCCTCGTCGCCCTGCACTGGGCCGTGCAGTCGCTGCGCACCGGCGAGTCCACGCTCGCCCTCGCCTGCGGCGCCACCGTCATGTGCACCCCGGGCACCTTTGTCTCCTTCACCGCGCAGGGCGGCCTCGCCGCCGACGGCCGCTGCAAGCCCTTCTCGGCCGCCGCCGACGGCGTCGGCTGGAGCGAGGGCGCCGGAGTCCTCGTACTGGAACGCCTCAGCGACGCCCAGCGGGGCGGTCACCCCGTGCTCGCCGTGATCCGTGGCACCGCCCTCAACCAGGACGGCGCCTCCAACGGCATCAGCGCCCCCAACGGACCCGCGCAGCAACGCGTCATCCGCGCCGCCCTCGACAGCGCCGGCCTCACCGCCGACCAGATCGACGCCGTGGAGGCACACGGCACCGGCACGACCCTCGGCGACCCCATCGAGGCCCAGGCCCTGCTCGCCGCCTACGGCCAGGACCGCGAACGGCCGCTGCTGCTGGGCTCGGTGAAGTCCAACATCGGCCACACCCAGGGCGCCGCCGGAGTCGCCGGCATCATCAAGACCGTCATGGCGCTGCGGGCCGGCCTGCTCCCGCGCAGCCTGCACGCCGAGCAGCCGACACCCGACGTCGACTGGACAGCGGGTTCGGTGCGGTTGAGCGCGGCCTCGTCGTCGCCCCACATCACGTCGCGCAGGGCTGGGTCCAGGTGGGCGAGCAACTCGTCGAGCGCTTCGGCGAACGCGGGGAAGCGGTCGTACAACTCGCGTCCCATGCCGAGGCGTTGGCTGCCCTGTCCGGTGAAGAGGGCTCCGCCGGACAGGCCGCGTACGCCGCCGCCAACGCCGCCCTCGACGCGCTGGCCGCGGCCGGCGACGTGCCCGGCACAGTGCTGCTGCCGGTCGGCCGAGCCGACGGAGCGGACGTCGCCGACACGGTGGCGGGCGTCCTGACCCGGCTGCAGGAGTGGCTGGCCGACGAGCGATTCACCGCGTCCCGCCTCGTCGTGCTGACGACCGGAGCCGTACGGGTCGAGAGCGCCGGGGACGGGGCGCCGGATGTTGCCGCGGCCGGTGTGTGGGGGCTGGTGCGCAGCGCGATCAGCGAGAACCCCGGCCGGTTCGCCCTCGCCGACACCGATGACGACCCTGCCTCCCTGGACGCGCTCGCCAAGGTCCTGCGCGCCACCGACGAGACGCAGTTCGCGGTACGCGCGGGCCGGGTGTGGCTGCCGCGTCTCGTCCGGATGGCCGCCGACGGGGTACTCGCCCCGCCGGCCGGCGCCGGTGACGCATGGCGCATGGACATCGTCGATCAGGGCCGCCTCGACGGCATCGCCCTCGTCCCCGAGGAGCGGCGCCCGCTCGGCCCCGGCGAGGTCCGCGTCGCGATGCGCGCGGCCGGTGTCAACTTCCGCGATGTGCTGAACGTCCTGGGCATGTACCCCGGGGACGCCGGGCGGATGGGCCTGGAAGGCGCGGGCGTCGTCGTCGAGACCGGGCCCGGCGTGGACCGCCTGGCCGTCGGGGACCGCGTGATGGGCATGCTCGACGCCGCCTTCGGCCCCACCGCCGTGGCCGACGCCCGACAGCTCGCGCCGATCCCGCAGGGCTGGACGTACGAACAGGCCGCGTCCGTGCCGATCGTGTTCCTCACCGCCTACTACGCCCTGGTCGACCTCGCCGGGCTCAAGTCGGGCGAGTCCGTGCTGATCCACGCCGCCGCGGGTGGTGTCGGTATGGCCGCCGTGCAGCTCGCCCGGCATCTCGGTGCCGAGGTGTACGCGACGGCGAGCGAGGCCAAATGGCCCGACGTGCGGGAACTCGGCGTCCCCGCCGACCGCGTCGCCTCCTCCCGTACGACCGAGTTCGAGGACCGCTTCCGGGCGGACGGCGTCGACGTCGTCCTCGACTCGCTCGCCGGGGAGTTCGTGGACGCCTCGCTGCGGCTTCTGCGGCCCGGCGGACGGTTCGTCGAGATGGGCAAGACCGACATCCGCGACGCGGGCGTGGTCGCCGCCGAGCACGGGGTGTCGTATCAGGCCTTCGACCTGGTGGAGGCCGGACCCGACCGCATCGGCGAGATGCTCGCTGCTCTGCTGGACCTGTTCGAGCAGGGCGCGCTGCGACCGATCCCGGTGACCGCCTTCGACATCGCCCGCGCACCCGAAGCACTGCGGCTGCTCCAGCAGGCCAAGCACGTCGGCAAGGTCGTCCTGACCGTGCCCGCGCCCTGGTCCCGGCCGGGCACCGTGCTGATCACCGGGGGCACCGGCGGCCTCGGCGCGCTGCTCGCCCGGCACCTCGTCGAGCGGCACGGCGTGCGCGACCTGTTGCTGCTGTCCCGGCGCGGACCCGAGGCACCCGGCGCCGCCGAACTGCGCGCCGCGCTCGCCGAGTCGGGAGCACGGGCCGACGTCGTCGCCTGCGACGTGAGCGACCGCGAGCAACTCGCCGCCGTCCTCGACGGCGTCCCGCTGAGCGCGGTCGTGCACACGGCCGGCATCCTCGACGACGGCATCCTCACCGGCCTCACCGGTGAGCGGCTCACCCGCGTCCTGGCCGCCAAGACCGACGCGGCCCGGCATCTGCACGAGCTGACCGCCGGTCACCACCTGGACGCCTTCGTGCTGTACTCGTCCATCGCCGGAGTCATCGGCTCCGCCGGACAGGCCGCGTACGCCGCCGCCAACGCCGCCCTCGACGCGCTGGCCACCGCCCGCCGCGCCCAGGGACTGCCCGCGGTGTCCCTCGCCTGGGGCATGTGGGAGACCGAGGCGGGCATGGGCGGCACCCTGTCGCGGGCCGAACTCGCCCGCATGCGCCGCCAGGGCTTCCCCGCCCTGCCCGGCGACCAGGCCCTCGCCCTGCTCGACGCCGCCCTGCGCGTCAATGAACCCGTCGCGGTCCCCGTCGCGTTGCGCCCGGCCGCCCTCGCCGAACACGCCGACCACCTGGCCGGCGTCCTGCGCGACCTCGTCCCCGCCGCCCGCAGGCGCAGGGCCGCCGCACGCGACGCGTCCGGCACCGCCGAGAACCTCACCGCGCGGCTCGCCGCCCTGACCGCTCCCGAACAGGACCAGCTGCTGCTGGACCTCGTCCGCGCCCAGGTGGCCGCCGTGCTCGGCCACTCCTCGCCCGCCTCCGTCGAACCCACCCGCGCCTTCAAGGACATCGGCTTCGACTCCCTCACCGCCGTCGACCTGCGCAACCGGATCGGCGCCGCCACCGCGCTCGCCCTCCCGGCCACGCTCGTCTTCGACCACCCCACCCCGGAGGACCTGGTACGGCTGCTGCGCGACCGGCTCCTCGCCGACACGGCCGCACCCGCGCCGGACGCCTCGGCCGACGACGGCATCGACCCGCAGGTACGTGACCTGCTGACCACGATCCCGATGGCCCGGCTCCGCGAGTCCGGCGTGCTCGACATGCTGCGCCGGCTCGCCGACCGGCCCGCCACCACGGGCTCCGACGACGCGCGGCCCGCCGCTCCCGCCGAACAGCCCCGACAGCCCGAATCCCTGGACGCGATGGGCGCCGACAGCCTCGTCCAGCTGGCCCTGAAGCGAGTGCAGCGACCGGCGTGAACGCCGGTGCCGGCCGGCACCGGCGTTCACGCCCAGCTTGCTCACCGCGACCGTGGAGAAGGACATGACTGCATCCTCCGAAGAGCTCGTCGAAGCCCTGCGCGAGTCCCTCAAGGAGAACGACCGGCTCTGGCAGCGCTACCAGGACCTCGTCACCGCGTCCCGGGAGCCCGTCGCCGTCATCGGCATGGGCTGCCGCTTCCCCGGCGGCGCCACCACGCCGGAGGCCCTGTGGGAGCTCGTCGCCGCCGAGGGGGACGGCATCACGCCCGTCCCCGAGGACCGCGGCTGGGACCTGAGCGCCCTCGGCGACACCACCGTGGGCGGCGGATTCCTCCACGACGCGCCCCTGTTCGACCCGGACCTCTTCGGCATCAGCCCGCGCGAGGCCCTCGCGATGGACCCGCAGCAGCGGCTGCTCCTGGAGACGTCCTGGGAGGCCCTGGAGCGGGCGGGCCTCGACCCCACCTCGCTGCGCGGCTCCCGCACCGGCGTGTTCACCGGAGTCTCCGGCAACGGCTACGGCGGCCACCTCCACGAAGCCACTCCCGAGACCGAGGGCTACCTCCTCACCGGCAGCATCCCCAGCGTCGCCTCCGGCCGCATCGCCTACACCCTCGGCCTCGAAGGCCCCGCCGTCACCGTCGACACCGCCTGCTCCTCCGCCCTGGTCGCCCTGCACCTGGCCTGCCAGGCGCTGCGTTCCGGCGAGTGCGACACGGCCCTCGCCGGCGGCGCCACCGTCATGGCGAACCCGGGCATGTTCCTGGAGTTCGCCCGCCAGGGCGGCCTCGCCGGGGACGGGCGCTGCAAGTCCTTCGCCGACGACGCCGACGGCACCGGCTGGTCCGAGGGCGCCGGCATCCTCGTCCTCGAACGCCTCTCCGACGCCCAGCGACTCGGCCACCCGGTCCTCGCCGTGATCCGCGGCAGCGCCGTCAACCAGGACGGTGCCTCCAACGGGCTCACCGCCCCCAACGGCCCCTCACAGCAACGCGTCATCCGAGCCGCCCTCGACGCCGCCGCCCTCACTCCTGCCGACGTCGACGCCGTCGAGGCACACGGCACCGGCACCCGGCTCGGCGACCCCATCGAGGCCCAGGCCCTCATGGCCACCTACGGCCAGGACCGCACCGAACCCCTGTGGCTCGGCTCCGTGAAGTCCAACATCGGCCACACCCAGTCCGCCGCGGGCGTCGCCGGCCTCATCAAGACCGTCCTGTCGCTGCGCGCCGAACTGCTGCCCCGCTCCCTGCACTCCGAGACCCGCTCCACCCGGGTCGACTGGACCGAGGGCGACGTCCGCCTGCTCACCGAGTCCCGCCCCTGGCCGCGCGGCGAGCGCCCCCGCCGGGCCGGCGTCTCCGCCTTCGGCATCAGCGGCACGAACGCCCACGTCATCGTCGAGGAAGCCCCGGCCGCCGAAGAGCCCGAGGAGCGCGCCGTCACCGCCCCGCTGGTCGTGCCCTGGGTACTGTCGGCCCGCAGCCACGACGCGCTGACCGCTCAAGCCGCGCGCCTCGCGGCACACCACGCCGACCACACCGAGACCGGCCTGTCGCTCGTCACCAGCCGCGCCCGCCTCGACCACCGCGCCGTCGTCCTCGGCACCGGCCCCGACGTCCTGCGCGAGCGCACCGCGGCCCTCGCCGACGGCACCCCGGGCACCATCACGGGTACGGTCATCGACGGCCGTACGGCATGGATGTTCACCGGCCAGGGCAGCCAACGGCCGGGAATGGGCCGGGAGTTGTACGACGCCCACCCGGTGTTCGCGGCAGTCCTCGACGTCGTCTGCGAATCGCTCGACGCCGCCCTCGCGGGCGCACCCGGATTCGAACTCCCCGTCCGCGACGTGATGTTCGCCGCCGAGGGAAGCCCCGAGGCGGCCCTCCTCGACCGCACCGGCTACGCCCAGAGTGCCCTGTTCGCCCTGCAGAGCGCCACCGCCGAGCTGCTCCGCTCCTGGGACACCCGGCCCGACGTCGTCCTCGGCCACTCCATCGGCGAGTACGCCGCCGCCTACGTCGCCGGCGTGTTCGACCTCGCCGACGCGGCACGCCTGGTCGCCGCCCGCGCCCGCGTCATGCAGGCCCTGCCCGAGGGCGGCGCCATGGCCGCCGTGGAGGCCGACGAGACCGAGGTCGCGGAGCTGCTCGACGCCGCCCAGGTCTGGATCGCCGCCGTCAACGGGCCCCGGGCAGTTGTCGTCTCCGGCGCCGAGGACGCCGTCGAGCGGGTCATGGCCGCCGCACGCGAGCAGGGACGGCGCGTCACCCGGCTGCGCGTCTCGCACGCCTTCCACTCGCCCCACATGGCGCCCGCCGTCGCCGAGTTCACCCGCGTCGCCGAGACCGTGACCTTCCGCCCGCCGACGCTCGCCGCCGTCAGCACCGTCACCGGGGCCCCGGTCACCGCCGCCGACTGGTCCACTCCCGGCTACTGGGCCGACCAGATCGTCCGCCCCGTCCGCTTCCACGACGCCCTCACCACCGCCACCGGCCGCCAGTCCGCCCGCCGCCTGATGGAGATCGGCCCCGATCCGGTCCTCACCGGCCTCGCCCGCACGGCCGGCGACACGCCCGCCGCGTCCGTCCTGCGCAAGGGCACACCGGAGCCCGAGTCGCTGCTCACCGCGCTGGCCGAAATGTACGTCCACGGTGCGGCCGTCGGCTGGGCCGCCCTGTTCGACGGCACCGGCGCCCGCCGCGTCGATCTGCCGACGTACGCCTTCCACCACCGGCGTTTCTGGCTACGGCCCACCCGCACCGTCACCGACGCCGGCGGCCTTGGCCTCGGCAGCGTCGGTCACCCCCTGCTCGGCGCGACCCTGCGCCCCGCCGGCACCGACACCGTCCTGCTCACCGCCGCCCTGTCGGCGGACGCCCACCCCTGGCTCGCCGACCACACGGTCGCCGGACGCGTCGTCGTCCCAGGCACCGCCCTCGTCGAACTCGCCGTGCAGGCAGGCGACCAGGCGGGCTGCGGCACCCTCACCGAACTCGCCCTGCACAGCCCGCTCGTGCTGCCCGAGCACGGCACCGCACACCTCCAGATCGCCGTCGAGCCCGCCGACGCCGACGCCGACGGCACCCGCGCCGTGCGCGTCCACGCCCGCCAGGGCGGCGCGCCCGCCGACGCGTCCTGGACGCTGCACGCCGCCGGCGCCCTCGCCCCCGCAGGTCCTTCCCCTTCCTGGGACCTGCGGGCCTGGCCGCCCGCCGGAGCCGAACCGCTCCCACTGGAGGGCCTGCACGACCGGCTGGCCGCGGCCGGGCTCGACTACGGCCCCGCGTTCCGCGGCCTCACCGCCGCATGGCGCGACGGCGACGACCTCCTCGTGGAGGCCGCCCTGCCGGACGGCGCCGGCGACGCCACGGCCTTCGGCCTGCACCCGGCGCTGCTCGACGCGGCCCTCCACGCCCTCGCACTGCCGCAGGACGCCCCCGACGGGGCCCGGCTGCCGTTCCTGTGGAGCGGCGTCCGCCTGCACGCCGTGGGCGCCGCCACCCTTCGCGTCCGGATCACCCGGCACACCGACGACACCGTCGCCCTGTACGCCGCCGACGAGACCGGCGCACCCGTCGCCGACGTCGAGGGCCTCGTCCTGCGGCCCCTGTCCGCCCTGAGCGCCGACACCCCGCGCGCGGGCAGCCTCTTCCGGCTGGAGTGGACACCGGTCGCCCTCCCGTCGTCCGGCAACGGGGAGGACACCGAACCCGCCCTGGCCGTACTGACCGACGCCCCGGCACCGTGGACCGCCGCCGACCCGGCGATCGTCCACGGCACGACCCTCGACGTCCTCGCCGCGGCCAACCCGGCGACGGTCCTCCTCCCGGTCGGCTCGGCGACGGCCGCCGACGTCCTGGCCGTCGTGCACGCCTGGCTCGCCGACGACCGCTTCGCGCACGCCCGCCTGGTGCCCGTCACCACCCGAGCGGCCGGTGACGACGCCACCGACCCCGCGGCCGCCGCCGTATGGGGCCTGCTGCGCACTGCCGCGAGCGAACACCCCGGCCGCTTCGCCGTCGCCGACACCGACGGCACCCCCGAGGCCCTGCGCACCCTCCGCGCCGCGCTGACCGCCCTCGACACCGACCAACTCGTCGTGCGCGGCGAGCAGGTCCTGCTGCCGCGCGTCACCCGCACCGCCGAACCGGCCGCCACCGCGCCCACCCCCTGGCCGGAGACCGGGACCGTCCTCGTCACCGGCGGCACCGGCGGTCTGGGCGCGCTCCTCGCCCGGCACCTGGTCGCCGAGCACGGCGTGCGCGACCTGCTGCTCATGTCCCGCCGCGGCCCAGCGGCACCGGGAGCCGAGGCCCTCGTCGCCGAACTCACCGCGGCCGGTGCCCGCGCCCGGGCCGTCGCCTGCGACGCCGCCGACCGGACCGCGCTGGCCGCCGCCCTGGACGACGTACGGCTCAGCGGAGTGATCCACGCGGCCGGCGTGCTCGACGACGGCCTGCTCACCGACCTCACTCCCGACCGGCTCACCCGCGTCCTCGACGCCAAGGCCACCGCCGCCCTCAACCTGCACGAACTGACGGCTGATCAGAACCTGCACGCCTTCGTGCTGTTCTCCTCCGTCGCCGGCGTCTTCGGCAACCCCGGCCAGGCCGCCTACGCCGCCGCCAACACCGTGCTGGACACCCTCGCCACCGCCCGCCACGCCCAGGGACTGCCCGCACTGTCCCTGGCGTGGGCCATGTGGGAGACGGCCGACGGCATGGGCGGCCGCACCTCCGAGGCAGACGTCGCACGCCTGCGCCGCCACGGCTTCCCGCCGCTGCCCACCGACGAGGCCCTCGCCCTCTTCGACGCCGCACTGCGCACCGAACACCCCCTCGCGCTGCCCTTCGCACTCGACACCACGGCCCTCGCCGCACACCGCGAGAGCGCCCCCGCCGTCCTGCACGGCCTGCTGCCCACGGCCCGCCGCCAGGCCGCCGTCGGCACCGACACCGGCAACGCCCTGGTCCGCCGCCTGCTCACCCTGCCCGGCGACCAACAGCACCGGCTGCTGCTCGACCTCGTCCAGAGCGCGGTCGCCGCAGTCCTCGGCCACACCGGCACGGCGGCCGTCGAACCCGCCCGCGCCTTCAAGGACATCGGCTTCGACTCCCTGACCGCAGTAGACCTGCGCAACCGCCTCAAGACCGTCACCGGCCTCCAACTCCCCGCCACCCTCGTCTTCGACCACCCCAGCCCGCTCGCCCTCACCGCCCACCTCCGCACGGAACTCCTCGGCGCGGCCGACCTCCCGGCCACGGCCGCCCGCACCACCGTCGGCACCGACGAGCCGATCGCGATCGTGGGGATGGGATGCCGATTCCCCGGCGGCGTGGACTCACCGGAGACGCTCTGGGACCTCGTGGCGTCCGGCGCCGACGGAGTGTCGGACTTCCCGGCCGACCGCGGCTGGGACCTGACGGCCCTGCACGGCGAGGGCCCCGGCAGTTCCGCCACCCGAGAGGGCGGCTTCCTGCACGACGCGGCCGAGTTCGACGCGGAGCTGTTCGGGATCTCCCCGCGTGAAGCGCTCGCGATGGACCCGCAGCAAAGGCTGCTGCTGGAGACCTCGTGGGAGGCACTGGAGCGGGCGGGAGTCGACCCGCTGTCGCTGCGCGGGTCACGCACGGGCGTGTTCGCGGGCCTGATGTACCACGACTACCACGCCCGCCTGCACACCGTGCCCAGCGAGGTCGAGGGCCTGCTCGCCAACGGCAACGCGGGCAGCGTCTTCTCCGGTCGCGTGTCCTACGTCTTCGGCTTCGAGGGCCCCGCGGTGACGGTGGACACGGCCTGCTCGTCGTCCCTGGTGGCACTGCACCTGGCGTGCCAGTCGCTCAGATCCGGGGAGTGCGACACGGCCCTCGCCGGCGGCGTCACCGTCATGGCGTCGCCGGCCACGTTCGTGGAGTTCTCCCGGCAGGGCGGACTCGCCGCCGACGGCCGCTGCAAGGCCTTCGCCGACACGGCGGACGGCACGGGCTGGGCCGAGGGCGCGGGTGTGCTCGTGCTGATGCGGCTGAGCGAGGCACGCCGCCTCGGCCGCCCGGTGCTCGCCGTCGTACGGGGCAGCGCCGTCAACCAGGACGGCGCGTCCAACGGGCTCACCGCGCCCAACGGGCCGTCCCAGCAGCGGGTGATCCACCAGGCCCTCACGAACGCCGGCTTGGCAGCGGCCGACGTGGACGCGGTCGAGGCGCACGGCACCGGCACCCGGCTCGGCGACCCCATCGAGGCGCAGGCCCTCCTCGCCACCTACGGACAGGACCGCGACGAGCCGCTCTGGCTGGGCGCCGTGAAGTCCAACATCGGACACACGCAGGCCGCCGCAGGCGCCGCCGGGGTCATCAAGATGGTGATGGCGCTGCGTGCCGAACGCCTGCCGCGCACCCTGCACGCCGACCGGCCGTCCTCCCACGTGGACTGGGAGTCCGGCGCGGTACGGCTGCTGCACGAGGAGCGCGCCTGGCCGCAGGGCGAACGTCCCCGTCGGGCCGGTGTGTCGTCCTTCGGCATCAGCGGCACGAACGCCCACGTCGTCATCGAGGAGGCCCCCACCCCGCGCCCCGCACCCTCCGCCGAGCCGGAGCACCGGCTGCCGACGGTGCCGTGGGTCGTCTCGGCACGCTCGGCCGAGGCACTGCGCGCCCAACTCGCGCGGCTGGCCGACGTGGACGCGGACCCGCTGGACACCGGCCTGTCCCTCGCCACGACACGGGCGGAACTGGAACACCGTGCCGTCCTGCTGGGCCCCGACCTGGACGCCCTGCGCGCGCAGCTCGCCGAGCCCGGCATCACCGGCTCCGTCACCGACGGCAGCACAGCGTGGATGTTCACCGGCCAGGGCAGCCAACGAGCGGGCATGGGAAGGGAGTTGTACGACACCCACCCGGCCTTTGCCGCCGCGCTGGACGAAGTGTGCGGGCTGCTCGACGCGCAACTCGGCTACGACCGGCCCCTCAAGGACGCGATGTTCGCAGACGACGCCGGCCTGCTGGACAGCACCGGATACGCGCAGCCGGCGCTGTTCGCGGTGCAGGTGGCGCTGGTCGCCCTGCTGCGGTCGTGGGAGATGGCCCCGCAGGCCGTACTGGGCCACTCGGTGGGCGAGTTCGCCGCCGCGCACACAGCCGGAGTCCTCGAACTGCCGGACGCCGCACGGCTGGTGGCCGCGCGTGCCCGCCTGATGCAGGCGCTGCCCGAAGGCGGCGCGATGGCGGCCGTGGAGGCGACCGAGGCGGACATCTGCGGCCGGCTCCCGGACGGCGCGGTGCTCGCCGCCGTCAACGGGCCCACGTCGGTGGTCGTTTCGGGCACCGAGACCGCCGTCGACGCGGTGGTCGAGCGGGCCCGCGACGAAGGCCGCCGCGCGACCCGTCTGCGCGTGTCGCACGCCTTCCACTCGCCGCTGATGGAGCCTGTCCTCGCCGAGTTCACCGAAGTCGCCGCCCGGATCACCTACCGCACACCGCAGGTCGCCGCCGTCAGCAGCGTGACCGGCGCCCCGCTCGACGACGACTGGACCACCCCCGGCTACTGGGCCGACCAGATCGTCCGCCCCGTCCGCTTCCACGACGCCTTCACCGCAGCCCGCACCCAGGGCGCCGGCCGCTTCCTGGAGATCGGCCCCGACCCCGTCCTGACCGCACTCGCCGGTGACGTACCCGCCGCGGCCACGCTGCGCAGGGACCGCCCCGAAGCGGAGACCCTGCTGCAGGCCGTCGCCGAACTCTTCGTACGCGGCACCCCGGTCGACTGGGCGGCCGTCTTCGCGGGCACCGGCGCGCGTGAGGTGCCCCTGCCGACGTACGCCTTCCAGCGCAGCCGCTACTGGCTCGACGCACCGCGCTCCACCGTGGCCGCCGGTGACCTCGGCCTCGGCACCACCGGGCACCCGCTGCTCGGCGCCGCCGTGCCCGTCGCCGGATCGGATGCCGTCCTGCTCACGGCCCGGCTCTCCGTGGCCGACCAGCCATGGCTCGCCGACCACGCCGTGGCGGGCTCGGTGATCCTGCCGGGCACGGCCGTACTCGAACTGGCGCTGGCCGCAGGCGAACGCGTCGGCCTCGACCGCGTCGACGAACTCACCCTCCACGCCCCCCTCGTCCTCCCCGACACGGGCGCGATACAGCTCCAGCTCGGCGTCGAGGCGCCCGGACCCGACGGCCGTCGACAGCTGTACGTCTACGGCCGCCCCGAGACCGCCACCGACGACCCCTGGACGGTGCACGCCTCCGGTGCCCTGGCGGCGGGCGAGCCTTCGGACGAGGAGTGGGACCTGCGGGCCTGGCCCCCACCGGGCGCCGAACCCGTGGAACTGGACGGCCTGTACGAGACGTTGGGAACGGCCGGACTGGCGTACGGCCCGGCCTTCCGCGGCCTGGAACAGGTCTGGCGCGCCGGCGACGACTGGTTCGTCCAGGCTGCGCTGCCGCAGTCCGTGGCGGGCGGCGCCGACGGGTACGGGATCCACCCCGCCCTGCTGGACGCCGTCCTGCACACGCTGGGGCTGTGGGAGCGCGAGGACTCGGGCGCCCTGCTGCCGTTCCTGTGGTCCGGTGTCGAACTGACGGCCGTCGGCGCCGGCGCGCTCCGCGTCCGGATCTCGCGTCGCGGCGACGACACCGTCGCACTGCACGTGGCCGACTCGACCGGCGAACCGGTCGCCGGCGCCGACGCCTTGACCCTGCGCCCCCTGACGCCCGGCGCGCTCACCACCACCGACAACGCCTTCCGCGACAGCCTGTTCCGCCTCGACTGGCAGCCCCTGCCCGACACCGCTCCCGCCACGACCGCGGCCTGGACTGTGCTCGGCAACCCCGAGCCGCTGCCCGACACCCCCGCCCACGTCCACGCCGACCTCGCCGCCCTCACCTCGGCACTCGACGCCGGGGACGCGCCGCCGCGAACCGTCCACGCAGCCGTCGCCACGAACGACCGCTCCCTCACAGAGGTGGCCTCCGCCACCCTGGAGCTCGTGCAGGGCTGGCTCGCCGAACCCCGCCTCGCGGGCTCCCGCCTGGTGTTCGTCACCTCCCGAGCCGTCGGCGACGACGTCACGGACCTCGCCGGCGCGACCGTCTGGGGCCTGGTGCGCTCGGCAGCAGGCGAGCACCCGGGCCGCTTCCGGCTGGCCGACCTAGACGGCTCGGCGGAGTCCTACCGGGCCCTCGCCGGCTGCCCCGACCTAGCCGAACTGCTCATCCGTCAGGGCGCCGTGCGCGTCCCGCGCCTCGTCCGTGCGGTCACCGAAGACGTGCTGCTGCCGCCCGCCGGATCGGGCGACGGGTGGCGGATGGACGTCGTCGCCCAAGGCCGCCTCAACGGCGTCGCGCTCGTCCCGGAAACACAACGGCCTCTGGAATCCGGCGAGGTGCGGGTCGCGGTGCGGGCCGCCGGGGTCAACTTCCGTGACGTGCTGAATGTCCTCGGGATGTATCCGGGTGACGCCGGCCGGCTCGGGCACGAGGGTGCGGGTGTGGTGGTCGAGGTCGCGCCGGACGTGACCGGTCTCGCCGTCGGTGACCGGGTGATGGGTCTGCTGGACGGGGCGTTCGGGCCACTGGCCGTCACCGATGCGCGGTTGCTGGCGCGGGTGCCGGAGGGGTGGTCGTTCGAGCAGGCGGCGTCTGTGCCGATTGTGTTCCTGACGGCTTACTACGCCTTGGTGGACCTTGCTGGTCTGGAGGCGGGGGAGTCGGTGCTGATCCACTCCGCTGCTGGTGGCGTGGGGATGGCGGCCGTACAACTCGCCCAGCACTTGGGTGGTGAGGTGTACGGAACGGTGAGTGAGCCGAAGTGGCCGGTTGTGCGTGAGCTGGGGGTTGCGGAGGAGCGGATTGCTTCGTCGCGGACGACGGAGTTCGAGGAGCGGTTCCAGCCGGGCGTGGATGTGGTGCTGGACTCGCTGGCCGGTGAGTTCGTGGATGCGTCGCTGCGGCTCGTGCGTCCGGGTGGTCGGTTCGTGGAGATGGGCAAGACCGACATCCGCGATGCCGACGAGGTGCAGGCCGAGTACGGCGTGTCGTACCGCTCGTTCGACCTGATGGACGCCGGCCCCGACCGCATCGCCGAGATGTTCGCGGCTCTGCTGGAGCTGTTCGAGCAGGGCGCCCTGCGGCCCGCGCCGGTCACCGCCTACGGGATCTCCCGGGCGCCGGAGGCCCTGCGCCTGCTGGGGCAGGCCAAGCATGTCGGCAAGGTGGTGCTGCGGGTGCCGTCGCCGTGGAGTGGCGAGGGGACCGTGCTGATCACGGGCGGGACCGGCGGCCTGGGTGCGGAGGTCGCCCGGCACCTGGTCACCGAGCACGGGGTACGGGATCTGCTGCTCGTCTCCCGGCGTGGGCCCGGCGCTCCCGGTGCGGCCGAACTCCAGGCCGAGCTCGCTGAGTTGGGTGCGCGCGTCGATGTGCGGGCGTGTGATGTATCCGACCGTGAGGCGCTGGCCGCCGTGATCGACGGTGTCGAGCTGAGCGGTGTGGTGCACACGGCCGGTGTGCTCGATGACGCGCTGGTCACCGACCTCACTCCGGAACGGCTGGCCCGCGTTCTGGCCGCCAAGGCCGACTCGGCCCGGCATCTGCACGAGCTGACGCGCGGTCAGCGGCTCTCCGCGTTCGTGCTGTTCTCCTCGTTCGCCGGCGTGGTCGGCAACCCGGGCCAGGCGGCCTACGCCGCCGCGAACAACGCCCTGGACGCCCTCGCGGCCGCCCGCCGCGCCGAGGGGCTGCCCGCGGTGTCGCTGGCCTGGGGTATGTGGGCGACCGCAAGCGGCATGGGCGGCACGCTGGACGCGGCCGAACTGGATCGCATGGCCCGGCATGGCTACCCCGCGCTGGAAACGGGCCACGGCCTCGCCCTGCTCGATGCCGCGCAGCTGCTCGACGAGCCGACCGCTGTCCCCGTGGCCCTGCGCGTCGCCGCGCTCGCCGAGGCCGGTCACGACACCCTGCCCGGGGTCCTGCACGACCTCGTTCCCGCCGCCCGGCGCCGACGCGGTGCCCGTCGGCAGCTCGGCACCGGAGGCGGCGAACTCGCCGACCGGCTGCGCGGGTTGCGCCCCGACGAGCAGGAGAGACTGCTGCTCGACACGGTGCGCGCCCAAGTCGCGGCGGTCCTCGGACACGCCTCTCCGGCCGTCGTCGAGCCGGACCGCGCCTTCAAGGACCTCGGCTTCGACTCGCTCACCGCCGTCGACCTGCGCAACCGGCTGCGCACCGCCACCGGCATCGCCCTGTCCGCCACCCTCGTCTTCGACCACCCCACGCCCAGCGCCCTCGTGGCCCACCTCCGCACCCACCTACTGGGCGACGACGACACGACCGACACGACCGACGCGGCCGGCACCCCCCGCGCCACCACGCACTCCCACGCCGACGACCCGATCGCGATCGTGGGACTCGGCTGCCGCTTCCCGGGCGGCGCGGACTCGCCCGAAGCTCTGTGGGACCTGGTCGTCACGGGCAAGGACGCGATCACTCCGATCCCGTCGGACCGGGGCTGGGACACCCGCGCGCTCGACGGCATCGCGGCCGTCGGCGGATTCGTCGCGGACGCCGGTGACTTCGACGCCGAGCTGTTCGGTATCTCCCCGCGCGAGGCGCTCGCGATGGACCCGCAGCAGCGGCTGCTGCTGGAGACGGCGTGGGAGGCGCTGGAGCGCGCGGGCATCGACCCGACGTCGCTGCGCGGCACGGCGACCGGCGTGTACGCGGGCGTCTCCGCCAACGGCTACGGCGGCCACCTCCACGAGACGACCGCCGAGACCGAGGGCTACCTGCTCACCGGCAGCACCCCCAGCGTCGCCTCCGGCCGCCTGTCGTATCTGCTCGGCCTGGAGGGTCCGGCCGTCTCCGTGGACACCGCCTGCTCCTCGGCGCTCGTCGCCCTGCACCTGGCCTGCCAGGCGCTGCGTTCCGGCGAGTGCGACATGGCCCTCGCGGGCGGCGCCACCGTCATGGCCAACCCGGGCATGTTCCTGGAGTTCGCCCGTCAGGGCGGGCTGGCCGGGGACGGGCGCTGCAAGTCCTTCGCGGACGACGCCGACGGCACCGGCTGGTCCGAGGGCGCGGGCATCATCGTCGTCGAACGCCTCTCCGACGCCCAGCGGCTCGGCCACCCGGTCCTCGCCGTGGTACGCGGCAGCGCGATCAATCAGGACGGCGCGTCCAACGGGCTCACCGCGCCGAACGGCCCGTCCCAGCAGCGGGTGATCCGGCAGGCCCTGGCCGCAGCGGGCCTCGACCCCGACGAGGTCGACGCCGTCGAGGCACACGGCACCGGCACCCGGCTCGGTGACCCGATCGAGGCGCAGGCGCTGCTCGCGACGTACGGTCAGGCGCGCACCGACGAGGATCCGCTGTGGCTCGGCTCGATCAAGTCGAACATCAGCCACCCGCAAGCCGCGGCCGGCGTGGCGAGCGTGGTGAAGATGGTGATGGCGCTGCGCGCGGAGACCCTGCCGCGCACCCTGCACGCCGAGGAGCCCTCGACACATGTCGACTGGGACTCCGGGGCCGTACGGCTGCTGACCGAGCAGCGGGACTGGCCGCGCGGTCCACGGCAACGTCGAGCGGGTGTGTCGTCCTTCGGCATCAGCGGCACGAACGCCCACGTCATCCTCGAAGAGGCCCCCGACGTCCAACAGCCGGAGCAGCACGGCACGGTGACGCCTCCGCCGGTCGTCGCATGGCCCGTGTCCGGCCGTGGCACGGAGGCTCTGCACGCCCAGCTCGCACGCCTCTCGCAGGACCTCGACGCACGCGACCTCGACCCGGTGGACGTCGGGTTGTCCCTGGCGACGACGCGTGCGGCCCTGGAGCACCGGGCGGTGGTCCTGGGGCGTGAGGCTGACGAGTTGCGGTCGGGGCTCGCCGGGCCTGCGGTGACGGGTGTCGTCACGGAGGGCCGTACGGCGTGGATGTTCACGGGGCAGGGCAGCCAGCGGCTCGGTATGGGGCGCGAACTGCATGCCGTCTATCCGCAGTTCGCCCGTGCCTTCGACGAGACTGCTGGGTTGCTGGAGGTCGAGCTGGCCGGTGCGGACGGGTTCCCGCTTGCGCTGCGCGATGTGCTGTTTGCGGAGGACGGCTCCGAAGCCGCCGCCCTCCTCGACCGCACCGGCTATGCACAGGCAGCCCTGTTCACGGTCCAGGTCGCGTCGGTTGAGCTGCTGCGTTCATGGGGCGTCGCGCCGGATGTGGTGTTGGGGCACTCCGTCGGTGAGTTCGCCGCCGCGTACACGGCCGGAGTCCTCCAACTGCCGGACGCGGTACGGCTGGTGGCGGCCCGGGCGCGGTTGATGCAGGCCCTGCCGGAGGGCGGTGCGATGGCCGCCGTTGAGGCGGACGAGGCTGAGCTCGCCGACCTGCTGACCACCGGCGACGTGTCGATCGCCGTCGTCAACGGTCCGGCCGCCGTGGTGATCTCGGGGAGCGAGGACGGCGTCGAGCGGGTCATGGCGGCCGTGCGTGAACGCGGTCGCCGGGTCACCCGCCTGCGCGTGTCCCACGCCTTCCACTCCCCGCTCATGGAACCGATGCTCGACGAGTTCGCCGCCATTGCCGAGCGGATCGACTACGGCGCTCCTCAGTGCACGGCCCTCAGCACCGTCAGCGGCGCCCAGCTCGGCGACGGCGACTGGACCTGCGCCGACTACTGGGTGCGGCAGATCCGGCAGCCGGTCCGCTTCCACGAGGCCGCCACCGAGGCGGTCACCGCACAAGGCGCCGTCCGGCTGCTGGAGATCGGCCCCGACCCGGTGCTGAGCGGCCTCGTCGACGACGGCGCCGAGCGCACCGCGGTGTCCGTGCTGCGCAAAGGCAGGCCCGAGGCCGAGACGTTCCTCGGTGCCGTGGCCGAACTGTACGTCCGGGGCACCGACGTCGACTGGGCTGCCGTCCTCGCCGGGTCCGGAGCCCGCAACGTCCCGCTGCCGACGTACGCCTTCCAGCGGCAGCGGTACTGGCTGCGGCCCAGTCGCTCCAACGCCGCCGCCGCCGGCAGCCTCGGCCTCGGCAACCCCGGGCACCCGCTGCTCGGCGCGGCGCTGCCCGTCGCCGGGTCGGACACCCTGCTGCTCACCTCACGACTGTCCACCGACAGCCACCCCTGGCTGGCCGAGCACGTGGTCGCCGGACGCGTCGTCGTCCCCGGCACGGCGCTGCTCGAACTCGCCGTCCAGGCCGCAGACCAGGTCGGCCGCGACCACGTCGCCGACCTCACCCTGCACGCGCCGCTCGTTCTTGCCGACGGCGGCGCCGCACAGGTGCAGATCTCCGTGGAAGCGCCCGACGCCGAGACCCACGCCCTGCGCGTCCACGCCCGTCCCGAGGGAGCACCCGCCGACGCGCCCTGGACCCTGCACGCCACCGCGACCCTCGCCACACGCTCGGCCGAACCCGACTGGGACCTGCGCGCGTGGCCGCCGGCCGACGCCGAACCCCTCCCGCTGGACGGCCTCCACGAGCGACTCGCCGCGGCCGGACTCGACTACGGCCCCACCTTCCGCGGACTGAGCCGCGCCTGGCGGCACGGCGACGACCTCTACGTCGAGGCCGCACTGCCCGAGCCCGGCGCCACCGAGGCCGCCGCCTACGCGGTGCACCCGGCGTTGCTGGACAGCGTCCTGCACGCGCTCGCCCTGCCCGGCCAGGACGACGGTGAGGCTCTGCTGCCGTTCCTCTGGTCGGGGGTGTCCGTCGCGGCCGCCGGGGCCACGACCCTGCGCGCCCACCTCCACCCGGTCGGCGACGGTGAAGTCTCCCTGCGCGTGGCCGACGCCGTCGGCGCCCCCGTGGCCGCCGTACAGTCGCTGCTGCTGCGCCCGGTGTCCGCCGCCGGCCTGCGAACGTCGGCGGGCGTCGACCACCTGTACCGCCTGTCATGGGCGCCCGCCGTCCCCACGCCGGACAGCGACGAACTCACCCATGGCCAACGCCGGGTGCTGCTCTCGTCGGACGCACGCGCCGAGGAACCGTGGGCCGCGGCCGGCGTCCCGATCACCCGTCACCGTGACCTCGACGCCCTCATCACGGCCCTCGACACGGGCACCGAAGTGCCCGACGTGGTGATCCTGCCCATACCGGGCATCCAGCCCAACGGCATCGCGTCCCGGCCGGGGATCACCGCCAACTCTGGTGAAGTCCTAAGTCCGATCGCTGATCTCCTGGGGACCATGCGGACCTGCCTGGCGGACGAGCGCCTGACCGGAACGCGTCTGGTCGTCACGACCCACGACGCGGTCCCGGCCGGAGCTGCTCCCAGCCCGGACGGCACCGACCTGACCGGCGCCGGTGCCTGGGGCCTGGTCCGGTCCGCGATCAGCGAGCACCCCGACCGCTTCCTCCTCGCCGACCTGGACGGCGACCCCGCCTCCCACCGGACCCTGGCCCACCACCTCGCTCACGGCGAGGAACCCCAACTCGCCGTCCGCGAAGGGCGGATCTGGCTCCCCGGCCTGACGCCGATGGCCGCCGACGGTCTCCTGGTGCCACGGGCCCTGGACCCGGAGATGCCGTGGCGCGTGGAGGTCGACGGGCAGGGCCGCCTGGACGGTGTGGCGGTGATCACCGAGGACTCGCGGGCGCTGCGGTCCGGTGAGGTGCGGGTTGCTGTGCGGGCCGCGGGTGTGAACTTCCGGGATGTGCTGAATGTGTTGGGCACCTATCCCGGGGATGCGGGTCGGCTGGGGCATGAGGGTGCGGGTGTGGTGGTCGAGGTCGCGCCGGACGTGACTGGACTCGCCGTCGGTGACCGGGTGATGGGCCTGCTGGACGGGGCGTTCGGCCCGATGGCTGCCACCGATGCGCGGTTGCTGGCGCGGGTGCCGGAGGGATGGTCGTTCGAGCAGGCGGCGAGCGTGCCGATCGTGTTCCTGACCGCCTATTACGCGTTGGTGGAGCTGGCCGGGCTCAAGGAGAGCGAGTCGGTGCTGGTCCATGCCGCGGCCGGTGGTGTGGGTATGGCTGCGGTGCAGCTGGCCCAGCATCTGGGCGCTGATGTGTATGCGACGGCGAGTGAGCCGAAGTGGCCGGTGCTGCGCGAGCTGGGTGTGGCGGAGGAGCGGATCGCTTCCTCGCGCACGACCGAGTTCGAGAAGCGGTTCCAGCCGGGTGTCGATGTCGTACTGGACGCGCTCGCGGGTGAGTTCGTGGATGCGTCGCTGCGGCTGGTGCGGTCCGGTGGCCGGTTCGTCGAGATGGGCAAGGCCGACATCCGTGACGCGGAGAAGGTGCGGGCCGAGCACGGCATCGACTACACCGCCTTCGACGTCATGGACGCGGGGCCGGACCGGATCGCCGAGATGTGGGCTGGGCTGCTGGGGTTGTTCGAGCGGGGCGCTCTGCGGCCGGTGAAGGTGACCTCGTACGACATCTCCAGGGCCCCGGAGGCGCTACGGCTGCTGGGTCAGGCCAAGCATGTCGGCAAGGTCGTGCTGCGGGTGCCGTCGCCGTGGGGCTCCGACGGGACGGTGCTGATCACGGGCGGGACCGGTGGTCTGGGTGCGGAGGTCGCTCGGCATCTGGTGATCGAGCATGGGGTACGGGATCTGCTTCTCGTGTCCCGGCGTGGTCCCGAGGCTCCGGGCGCCCTTGAACTCGCCGCTGAGCTGGAGGAGTTGGGTGCTGCTCGCGTTCAGGTGCGGGCGTGCGATGTGGCTGACCGTGCGGCGCTGGCCGCCGTACTGGACGGGGTCCAGCTCGGTGCCGTGGTGCATGCGGCCGGTGTTCTAGACGACGGCCTGGTCGCGGGCCTGACTCCGGAGCGGTTGGCGGGTGTGATGGCCGCGAAGGTCGAATCGGCGCTGCATCTGCATGAGTTGACGGCGGATCGTGACCTGTCCGCCTTCGTTCTCTTCTCCTCGTTCGCAGGTGTCGTGGGCAACGCCGGTCAGGCCGCCTACTCCGCCGCGAACAACATCCTCGACGCCCTCGCCATCACCCGCCGAGCCCAGGGACTCCCCGCCGTGTCACTGGCCTGGGGCATGTGGGCGAACGCCCACGGCATGGGCGGCACGCTGGCCGAGGCCGACGTGGCGCGGCTCGCGCGGCAGGGCTTCCCGCCCCTGGAGACGGCGGAGGGTTTGGCGTTGCTGGATGCTGCGCTCGTCGTGAACGAGCCGAACGCCGTCCCCGTAGCCCTGCGCACCTCGGCGCTCTCGGGCGCTCAAGTGCCGTTTGTACTGCGGGACTTGGTGCCGACGACAGGGCGGCGCTGGGAGACGGCCGCGTCGGGCGGAGCCGTCGGCGGTGGTGGCCTCGTGGAGCGGCTGCGCGGGCTCGGCTCGGTGGAGCGGGACCGTGTGCTGCTGGACGCGGTGCTGGCCGAGGTGGCCGGCGTGCTGGGGCATGCCTCGGCCGGATCCGTCGACGCGTCACGGGCGTTCAAGGAGTTGGGCTTCGACTCGCTCACGGCCGTGGATCTCCGTAACCGGCTGAAGACCGTGACCGGGTTGCAGCTGCCCGCCACCCTCATCTTCGACCACCCCACCGTGGCGGACCTCGCCGCCCATCTGCGCACCGAGTTCGACCGCGCCGAGGGCGGCGCCGCGCCGAGCCTGTCCGATCTGGACCGGCTGGAGGCGGCCGTCCTCGCCATGGCCGAACAGGACGGAACGGTGCGCAAGGAGCTGCGCGACCGACTGCGGGCCATGACGGCGCGCCTCGACGACGAACCGAGCACAGCAGCAACCGAGCAGGACAACGACGACATCGACTCCGCCTCGCTGGACTCGATGTTCGCGATCATCGATCGGGAACTCGAGGGCTGACGCCGGGCCTTGGCGTGCCCCTCTGTGACAAAGGGACAGGATTCGCGTGCCCACTGACGAGAAGACTCTGACGTATCTCAAGCGGCTCACCACCGACCTTCGCCAGACCCGTCAGCGGCTGCGCGAGGTCGAGGCCAGGGACCACGAGCCGATCGCGATCGTGGGGATGGGGTGCCGCTTTCCCGGCGGGGTGGACTCGCCGGATGCGCTGTGGGACCTCGTGGCGTCCGGCGGCGAGGGTGTGTCGGGGTTCCCGGTGGATCGCGGCTGGGACCTGACGGGCCTGTTCGGGGACGGACCGGGCCAGTCGTCGTCGCGGCAGGGCGGATTCCTGCACGACGGCGCCGAGTTCGACGCGGAGCTGTTCGGGATCTCCCCGCGTGAGGCGCTGGCGATGGACCCGCAGCAGCGGCTGCTGCTGGAGACCTCGTGGGAGGCCCTGGAACGGGCCGGGGTCGACCCGCTGTCACTGCGCGGCTCGCGCACGGGCGTGTTCGCGGGGCTGATGTACCACGACTACGCCTCGCGTCTGCCGGCCACGCCGGACGAGGTCGAGGGCCTGCTCGCCAACGGCAACGCGGGCAGCGTCTTCTCGGGGCGCGTGGCGTACGTGTTCGGGTTCGAGGGCCCGGCGGTGACGGTGGACACGGCGTGTTCGTCGTCCCTGGTGGCGCTGCATCTGGCGTGCCAGTCGCTCAGGTCGGGGGAGTGCGACACGGCCCTCGCCGCCGGTGTCACCGTCATGGCGACCCCGGCGACCTTTGTCGAGTTCTCCCGGCAGGGTGGGCTGGCGTCCGACGGCCGCTGCAAGGCGTTCGCGGAGTCGGCGGACGGCACGGGCTGGTCCGAGGGCGCTGGTGTGCTGGTGCTGATGCGGCTCAGCGAGGCGCGTCGGCAGGGGCGGCCGGTGCTGGCTGTCGTGCGGGGTACGGCCGTCAACCAGGACGGCGCCTCGAACGGGCTCACCGCGCCCAACGGGCCCTCCCAGCAGCGGGTGATCCGCCAGGCCCTCGCGAACGCCGGTCTGTCTCCGGCCGAGGTGGACGTGGTCGAGGCGCACGGCACCGGCACCCGGCTCGGCGACCCCATCGAGGCCCAGGCCCTCCTCGCCACCTACGGGCAGGCACGCGACGGCGACGGCGAGCCGGTGTGGCTGGGATCGGTCAAGTCCAACCTCGGGCACACGCAGGCCGCCGCGGGTGTGGCCGGCGTGATGAAGATGGTGATGGCGCTGGGCGCGGAGTGCCTGCCGCGCACCCTGCACGCCGACCGGCCGTCCTCCCACGTGGAGTGGGAGTCGGGCGCGGTGCGGCTGCTGACCGAGGAACGGGCCTGGCCGCAGGGCGAGCGCCCCCGTCGGGCCGGTGTGTCGTCCTTCGGCATCAGCGGCACGAACGCCCACGTCCGGGCCTGGCCGCAGGGCGAGCGCCCCCGTCGGGCCGGTGTGTCGTCCTTCGGCATCAGCGGCACGAACGCCCACGTCGTCATCGACGTCGTCCTCGAACAGGCCCCGCCCGCCGAGGAACCTCAGCCCCGCTTCCCCCCGGCCCTGACGCCCTGGCCGGTGTCCGCCCGCACCGCCACCGCCCTCGACACCCAGATCCACCGGGTCACGGCCGCCGCCTTTGGCCTGCCCGCCATGGACGTCGGCCACTCCCTCGCCGCAGGACGCGGCCACCTGGAACACCGCGCCGTGCTCCTGCCGCACGAGGACGGCCCGCGCGAGGTGGCGCGCGGCACGGCCGGAGAGGGCGGCCTCGCGGTCCTCTTCACCGGACAGGGCAGCCAACGCCTCGGCATGGGACGCGAGTTGTACGACCGCTTCCCCGCGTTCGCCGAAGCGCTCGACGAGTTGCTCGCCCACCTGGACCCAGCCCTGCGCGACGTGATGTGGGGCGACGACGAGGCCGCGCTCAACCGCACCGAACATGCCCAGCCCGCCATCTTCGCAGTCGAGGCAGCCCTCTACCGGCTCGCCGAATCGCTGGGTGTGCGCCCCGGCTTCGTCGCCGGGCACTCCATCGGCGAGATCACCGCCGCCCACGTCGCCGGCGTGCTCTCGGCCGAGGACGCCTGCGCCCTCGTCACCGCCCGCGGCCGCCTCATGCAGGCCCTGCCCGAGGGCGGCGCCATGGTCGCCGTCGCGGCGTCCGAGGACGCGGTGCGCCCGCTGCTCGGTGACGACGTCGCGCTCGCCGCCGTCAACGGCCCGGACTCCGTGGTCCTGTCCGGTGCTGAGGACGCCGTACTCGGCGCCGCCGAGCGGCTCCGCAACGCCGGGCACCGCACCCACCGGCTGGCGGTCTCGCACGCCTTCCACTCACCGTTGATGACGCCGGTCCTCGACGAATTCCGTGCCGTCGTCGCCGGCCTCACCTTCAACGACCCGCGGCTGCCCGTCGTCTCGACCGTCACCGGCCGCACCGCCACCGGCCGGGAACTGCGCGACCCCGAGCACTGGACCCGGCACACCGTCGACACCGTACGGTTCGCCGACGCCCTACGCAGCCTCGCCGCCCAGGGCGTGCGCGCCCACCTGGAGTTGGGCCCCGACGGTGTGCTCAGCCCGCTCGTCGACGAGACCCTCGCCGACCCGGAGACCATCGCCGTACCGGTCCTGCGCTCGGGCCGCCCCGAGGAACTGTCCCTGGTCACCGGCCTCGCCCGGCTGCACACCGCCAGCGCCGCCGGAACCGTCGACTGGGCCGCCCTCTACCGGGACACCGGTGCCCGCCGCGTCGACCTGCCCACCACCGCCTTCGAACGGCAGCCCTACTGGCCCACCGGCACCGGCCGCACCCGGGACGCCGCAGGACTCGGCGTCGGCGCGTCCGGCCACCCGCTGCTGGCCGCCACCCTCGACCTGGCCGACGGCGAGGGCGTCGTCCTCACCGGACGGCTGACCCCCGCCCGGCAACCCTGGCTCGCCGACCACGTCGTCCACGGCCGCGTCCTGCTGCCCGGCACCGCCTTCCTGGAACTCGCCCTGCGGGCCGGCGACGAGGTGGGCTGCGACCGCGTCCACGACCTCACCCTCACGGCCCCGCTGGAGATCGCCGAACGCGAAGCCGTCCAACTCCAGGTGCGGGTCGGCCCACCCACGGCTGACGGCCGCCGCCCCGTCAGCGTCCACTCCCGCCCCGACACCGCCGACCCCGGTGCCCTGTGGACCGTCCACGCCGCGGGGCGGGTGACCAGCGCGTCCACCGTCAGGACCGTGTTGCCCGCGGGATCCGTGGCCGTGAGGGTGACGGTGTCGTCGTCCAGGCGGGCGATGCGGGTGCGCAGGGTCGTGCCGCCGGTGGCGTGCAGGCGTACGCCCTCCCAGGAGAAGGGCAGGCCGCCTTCGCTGAGG
>NZ_RDBN01000031.1:0-19052 GCF_008042075.1 Streptomyces sp. UW30
GCCTATGCAGGCCACACCCACCACCGCGAGCAGGAACAGCAGAGCCTCGCTGGTCAGGTTCAGGGTGCCGCGCAGCTGTGTGAGGACGAGGGTGAGCAGCACCGGCAGCACCAGTCCCGCGACGGGTCCGGCGATGAGCCGGGCTTTGGAGAGCGTACGGCGGCGCGCGTGTCCGATGCTCCTCACGGGGTCCCGACGCGCGGTCCCGCGCATACCGGAACCGGTCCGCCCATCGAGTCGTTCAGTGTGGTGACGTGACGTCAACTCCGCTTTTCCGCACGGAACTTGGCCGACGTTCGCAGCGCATGGTGATCTGCTGGACGGGCGCTCGGTGCACGCGGCGTTCCGGACGAACGAGTGGCGGGTGCCGGCCGTCGGGGCGGCCTGGACATACTGATCGCCGGGATGCAGCCGCGCCCGGCGAGCCTGCGTACCTCAAGGCGCCGATGGCCGCGGGCCGTCGGCTACTCCAGCCCGGAGACCTTGAACACCGTCGCCGCGTTCTCGCGGTCGATCCGCTCCGCCACGCGCCGCAGCACGGTCTCCCCGCAGGTCAGGGTTCCGCGGTCCAGAGACGTGTGGGCGTCCTCGTAGAGGCGGTGCCACAGGTCCGGGTTGCCGACGAGGACCTGGGGGTCGATCTCGACGCGGTGGCCGAAGACGTCCCGGAGCACCAGCCGTTGGGCGACACCGTCCAGGCAGCGCACCGACACCAGAAGGTCGGTGCGCACGCGCCGGATACGCAGTAGCCGGCGGGAGGCCAGCCAGCCCTCGCCGGCCGAGACCTGTGCCGGACAGAGCACCACGAAGAGCAGGACCGCCAGCGTGAGCCACAGCGCGGCCCGCTGGTCGGTGAGGGAGCCCGCGCCCCAGTCGATCAGGAACAGCAGCCCCAGCAGCACGGCGGCGCAGCGGACCGAGTCGAACAGATCGCGTGCCCAGCGGCGGTCGTACGCCGCCTCTTCCAGCGGACCGGCGGCCGGTTGCCCGATCAGGTCGTCGTCGCGCGCGTCGTTGCGGTGTTCCATA
This sequence comes from Streptomyces sp. UW30, assembly GCF_008042075.1. Classification (GTDB taxonomy): domain Bacteria; phylum Actinomycetota; class Actinomycetes; order Streptomycetales; family Streptomycetaceae; genus Streptomyces. The sequence continues at coordinate 1,030 of NZ_RDBN01000031.1, forward strand.
CGACCGACGCTAGGGATCGCGCGAGCCGGAACAACGCACCTTGATGGGACTCTGACGGACGCCGGACGGTTCTTGACGCCGTCGCAGCGACCCGTGCCGTTGTGCGCGTCACACGCGCGTCAAGGTGGTGTCAAGGACGGCCGCTTCGGCGCGAAGAAAGCGCAAGGAGCGGTCGGGAACGGCCGGTTGCGGACAGAACCTTGGTCAGTCATCCGCGCCCCTCGCGTGTGACGGCTCGTCCGTACGAAGGAGCACGCATCCCATGTCCGTCCTGACCACCGCGCCCGGGGCGACCCCCGCCGACGAGGAACCGCCGGATACCGGCGAACGGCACCGGCTCACCGCCGTCACGGGCCTGGCCGCCCTGTCCCTCGACGCCATGGCGTCCGTGGCCTACGGGCCCGAGGCGATCGTCCTGGTGCTGGCCGCGGCCGGCGCCCACGGCCTCGGCTTCACGCTCCCGGTCACCCTCGCCATCGCCGCGCTGCTGGCGGTGCTGGTCGCCTCGTACCGGCAGGTGATCGCGGCCTTCCCGGACGGCGGCGGCTCCTACGCCGTGGCCAAGACGCACCTGGGCAAGCGCACGAGCCTGGTGGCGGCGGCCTCGCTCGTCCTGGACTACGTCCTCAACGTCGCCGTCGCCGTCACCGCCGGTGTGGCCGCCCTGACCTCCGCCTTCCCGGCGCTCTACGACGACCGGCTGTGGCTGTGCCTGGCCGTGCTCGCGCTGGTCACGGCCGTCAACCTGCGGGGCATCGTGGAGTCGGCGAAGGCGTTCATCGTGCCGACGGTCGTGTTTGTCGGCTCGATCTTCGTGCTGATAGCCGTGGGTCTGTTCCGGTCCGAGCCGGTCAGTACCGCGACCGCGGCCGGGCACGCCTCGGTCCTCTCCGACAACGCCACCAGCATCGGCGCCCTGCTCCTGCTGAAGGCCTTCGCCTCCGGGTGTGCCGCCCTGACCGGCGTCGAGGCCATCGCCAACGCCGTCCCCTCCTTCCGCGTCCCGCGCGCCAAGCGTGCCCAGCGCGCGGAGATCGCGCTCGGCGCCGTGCTCGGCGTGATGCTGATCGGCCTGTCGGTGCTGATCTCCCGCTTCCATCTCCAGCCGGTCGAGGGCGTCACCGTCCTCGCCCAGCTCGCGGATGCCTCGCTCGGCCACAACTGGGCGTTCTACGTCATCCAGTTCGCGACCATGGTCCTGCTGGCCCTCTCCGCGAACACCTCCTTCGGCGGCCTGCCCGTGCTGCTGAAGCTGCTCGCCCGCGACAACTACCTGCCGCACGTGTTCGCCCTGAAGGCCGACCGGCAGGTGCACCGGCACGGCGTGCTGGCGCTGACCGCAGTCTCCGCCGCGCTGATCGTCTTCTCGGGCGGCGACACCAACACCCTCGTGCCGCTCTTCGCCATCGGCGTCTTCGTCGGCTTCACCATCGCGCAGGTCGGCATGGTCCGGCACTGGCTCATCGAGCGCGGGGCGGGGTGGCGCGGCAAGGCGCTGCTCAACGGCTTCGGCGGGCTGCTGACCGGCGTCTCGGCCGTCGTCGTCACCGCGAGCAAGTTCGGGGAGGGCGCCTGGCTGATCGTGATCGCCCTCCCCGTGCTCGTCATGGCCTTCGAGACCGTGCACCGCGCCTACACCCGCATCGGCGAGCGTCTCGGCCTCGGCCGTATCCCCGAGCACCCGCATCGCGACCGCTCGGTCGTGATCGTCCCCGTGTCCACCCTCTCCCGGCTCACCTCGGAGGCGCTGACCGCCGCCGCGTCCCTGGGCGACGAGGTCCGGGCCGTCACCGTCTGCTACCCCGACCCCGAGGACCGGGCCGCTCTGCACTCCCTGGAGCGCTCCTGGGCCGACTGGGACCCGGGGGTGCCACTGATCCGGCTGACCTGCGAGCGGCGCAGTCTGGGGCGCCCCATCGCCGCCTACGTCCGTGACGTCATGGCCGCCGAGCCCGCCACCCGGGTCACCGTGCTGATCCCGGAGACCGAGCCGGAGCGGCTGTGGCAGCGGCTGCTGCAGAACCAGCGGGGCGCGGTCGTCGCGCACGCCGTCCGCAAGGAGACCGACGCGGTGATCTGCCGGCTGCGGTTCCGCTTGTCCTGATCCCGGCGCGCCTTTGACCTGCGGCGATCGTGTCGCCGTAAGAGTTCCGTCAAAGGCGCGCAGTGGGCCGTAAGGGAGCCGTCAACGGCGCTCGAATCCGGCCACGAAGGCTGTTTCCTCGAAGCGTCCCTGTCCAACGAACCTCACTCCAGGAGTTCACGATGGCCGATCTGGCCTTCGTCGTCACCACGATCGCGTGCTTCGCACTGGTGGCTCTCGTCGCCAAGGGGGTGACCAAGCTGTGACCGCCGAGAACATCGTCGGCCTCGTCGTGGCCGTCGCCCTGCTGGGCTATCTCGTCCTCGCCCTGATCTTCCCGGAGAGGTTCTGAGACAAGAAATGGGTCCCGTACTTGCCGGCGTGCTCCAGTTGCTCGCCCTGATCGCAGCACTGGCGCTCGCCTACATCCCGCTTGGCAACTACATGGCCAAGGTCTACTCCTCCGACAAGCACTGGCGTGTCGAGAAGTGGATCTACAAGGGCATCGGTGCCAACCCCGACACCGAGATGCGCTGGACCGCCTACCTGCGCGGCGTCCTCGCCTTCTCCGCCGTCGGTGTCCTGTTCCTCTACCTGCTCCAGCGGTTCCAGGGCGTGCTGCCCGGTTCGCTCGGCTTCTCCGCCATCGACCCGGACCAGGCGTTCAACACCGCCGCGTCCTTCGTGAGCAACACCAACTGGCAGTCGTACTACGGCGAGCAGGCCATGGGCCACGTCGTGCAGACCGCCGGTCTGGCCGTGCAGAACTTCGTCTCCGCGGCCGTCGGCATCGCCGTCGCCGTGGCGCTGGTGCGCGGGTTCTCGCGCTCGCGCACCGGTGAGCTGGGCAACTTCTGGGCCGACCTGGTGCGCGGCACCATCCGCATCCTGGTCCCGATCGCGGCCGTCGCCGCGGTCGTCCTGGTCGCGTGCGGCGCCATCCAGAACTTCTCCGGTATCCACGAGGTCGGGCAGTTCATGGGCGGCCAGCAGCAGTGGAACGGCGGCRCGGTCGCCTCGCAGGAGGCCATCAAGGAGCTGGGCACCAACGGTGGCGGCTACTTCAACGCCAACAGCGCCCACCCCTTCGAGAACCCCACCCCGTTCTCGAACCTCTTCGAGATCTTCCTGATCCTCGTCATCCCGTTCGCGCTGACCCGCACCTTCGGCATCATGGTCGGCTCGGTCAAGCAGGGCTACGCGATCCTCGCCACGATGGCCACCATCTGGCTCGGCTTCACCGCCCTGATGATGTGGACCGAGTTCGCCCACCACGGCCCGGCGTTCGAGATCGCGGGCGGGGCGTACGAGGGCAAGGAGGTCCGCTTCGGCGTCGGCGGCTCGTCGATCTTCGCGACGGCGACCACCCTCACCTCGACCGGTGCGGTGGACTCCTTCCACTCGTCCTTCACCGRCCTCGGCGGCGGCATCACCATGCTCGGCATGATGCTGGGCGAGATCGCGCCCGGCGGTACCGGCTCCGGCCTCTACGGCATGCTGATCATGGCGATCATCGCGGTGTTCATCGCCGGTCTGATGGTCGGCCGTACGCCCGAGTACCTGGGCAAGAAGATCGGCTCCCGCGAGATCAAGCTGGCCGCCTGCTACATCCTGGTCACGCCGGCGCTGGTGCTCGTCTTCACCGCCTTCGCGATGGCCCTGCCCACCCCGGTCAACTCGATGACCAACAGCGGGGCGCACGGATTCTCCGAGATCCTGTACGCCTACACGTCCGCCTCCAACAACAACGGCTCGGCCTTCGCCGGTCTGAACGCGGACACGCAGTGGTTCAACAGCACGCTGGGCCTGTGCATGCTGCTCGGCCGCTTCGTGCCGATGGTGTTCGTGCTGGCGCTGGCCGGCTCGCTCGCCGAGCAGAAGCCGGTGCCGGCGACCGCGGGCACCCTGCGCACCGACAAGCCCCTGTACACGGGTCTGCTCGTCGGCACGATCATCATCATCACCGGTCTGACGTACTTCCCGGCCCTCGCGCTCGGGCCGCTGGCCGAGGGGCTGGCGTGATGACCACTCGCATCGAGAAGCAAGAGGACTCCATGTCCWCAGCCACCCCGACCCGGGCGCCGCACAGCGACGTGCCCACCGGTCACAAGACCCCCGAGGGCCGTGTGGGCGCGGGCCTCTTCGACCCGAAGCAGCTGCTCARGTCGCTGCCGGACGCCTTCCGCAAGCTCGACCCSCGGGTGATGGTCAAGTCSCCCGTSMTGTTCGTGGTSYYSGTCGGCTCCGTGCTGACGACGGCCTTCTCCTTCAAGGASCCGGGCGACTGGTTCGGCTGGACGATCAGCGCCTGGCTGTGGCTGACGGTGATCTTCGCCAACCTGGCGGAGGCCGTCGCCGAGGGCCGCGGCAAGGCCCAGGCCGACACCCTGCGCAAAGCCAAGACCGACACGGTGGCCCGCAGGCTCAACGGTTCCGTCGAGGAGCGTGTGCCGGGCACCGAGCTGAAGATCGGCGACCTGGTCGTCTGCGAGGCCGGCGACATCATCCCCGGTGACGGCGACGTCGTCGAAGGCGTGGCCTCCGTCGACGAGTCGGCCATCACCGGTGAGTCGGCCCCGGTCATCCGCGAGTCCGGCGGCGACCGCTCGGCGGTCACCGGCGGTACGAAGGTCCTCTCCGACCGCATCGTCATCAAGATCACGACGAAGCCCGGCGAGACCTTCATCGACCGGATGATCAACCTGGTCGAGGGCGCGGCCCGGCAGAAGACGCCGAACGAGATCGCGCTGAACATCCTGCTGGCCTCGCTGACGATCGTCTTCCTGCTGGCCTGCGCCACGCTGCCGCCGCTGGCGGACTACGCGGGCACGCACCTGACGATGGTCGTGCTGGTCGCCCTGCTGGTCTGTCTGATCCCGACCACGATCGGCGCCCTGCTCTCCGCGATCGGCATCGCGGGCATGGACCGCCTGGTCCAGCGCAACGTCCTGGCGATGTCCGGCCGCGCGGTCGAGGCCGCCGGTGACGTCTCCACGCTGCTGCTCGACAAGACCGGCACCATCACGCTCGGCAACCGCCAGGCCGCGGAGTTCGCCCCGGTCGCGGGTGCCACCGAGGCCGAGGTCGCGGACGCCGCCCAGCTGTCGTCGTTGGCCGACGAGACGCCCGAGGGCCGCTCCATCGTCGTCCTGGCGAAGGAGAAGTACGGGCTGCGCGAGCGTCACCAGGGTGAGTTGGCGGGCGCCGAGTGGATCGCGTTCACCGCGCAGACCCGGATGTCCGGCGTGGACGTCGACGGGCGCAAGATCCGCAAGGGCGCGGCCGGTTCGGTCATCGCCTGGGTGCAGGAGCGCGGCGGCACCGTCGCCGACGACGCGGACACGATCGCCAACCGCATCTCGGAAGCCGGCGGCACCCCGCTGCTGGTCGCCGTGGAGGACGCCGAGGGCGCTCGCATCCTGGGCGTCATCCACCTCAAGGACGTCGTCAAGGACGGCATGCGGGAGCGGTTCGAGGAACTGCGCCGCATGGGCATCAAGACCGTCATGATCACGGGTGACAACCCGCTGACCGCCAAGGCGATCGCCGACGAGGCGGGCGTCGACGACTTCCTCGCGGAGGCGACTCCCGAGGACAAGATGGCACTCATCMAGCGGGAGCAGGCGGGCGGCAAGCTCGTCGCGATGACCGGCGACGGTACGAACGACGCGCCCGCGCTCGCGCAGGCCGACGTCGGCGTGGCCATGAACACCGGTACGTCGGCCGCCAAGGAGGCCGGCAACATGGTCGACCTCGACTCCAACCCGACCAAGCTGATCGAGATCGTCGAGRTCGGCAAGCAGTTGCTGATCACGCGCGGTGCGCTGACCACGTTCTCCATCGCCAACGACGTCGCGAAGTACTTCGCGATCATCCCGGCGCTGTTCGCGGTCGTCTACCCGGGCCTGGACAAGCTCAACGTCATGAACCTGTCCTCGCCGGACTCCGCGATCCTGTCCGCGGTCATCTTCAACGCGCTGATCATCATCGCGCTGGTGCCGCTGTCCCTGAAGGGCGTGCAGTACCGGCCGGTCAGCGCCGACAAGATGCTGCGCCGCAACCTGACCATCTACGGTCTGGGCGGCCTGATCGCGCCCTTCATCGGCATCAAGATCATCGACCTGCTCATCTCTCTCATCCCCGGGATCGGTTGATCCATCATGAACAACTCCGTATCGAACACGGCCCGGTTGCTCGGGGCGGGCCTGCGTGCCCTCCTCGTGCTGACCCTGGTGACCGGTGTCATCTACCCGCTGGTCGTCACCGGCATCGCGCAGGGGCTGTTCAGCAACAAGGCGAACGGCTCCGAGATCAAGGCGGACGGCAAGGTCGTCGGCTCCTCCCTGATCGGCCAGGCCTACAACCTGCCGCTGAAGAAGGGCGAGGAGACCCCGGCGCCCGACCTGAAGTGGTTCCAGGGCCGCCCGCAGAACGGCCTCGGCGCCAACAGCGTCAACACCCAGTACAAGCTCATCCTGTCCGGCGCGACCAACCGGTCCGGCGACAACGAAGAGCTCATCCAGTGGGTGAAGGACGCCAAGGCCGCCGTGGTCAAGGACAACTCGACCGCCGGCTACAAGGTCAAGCCGTCCCAGGTGCCCGCCGACGCGGTGACGTCCTCCGGTTCCGGCCTGGACCCGAACATCTCCCCGAGTTACGCGGACATCCAGGTCCACCGGGTCGCCGAGAAGAACGGCCTGTCCGCCGGCCAGGTGCAGAAGCTGGTCGACGAGCACACCGACGGCCGCACCCTCGGCTTCATGGGCGAGCCGCGCGTGAACGTCCTGGAGCTCAACATCGCGCTCAAGGAACTCGTGGCCAAGAGCTGATGGCGTTACGCGACCCGAGCGGGAGTCGGCGGCCGGGCACCTCCGGTTCCGCCGACTCCCGCCGCCGTGAAGCCGGTTGCCGACGTGCAGGACAGGAAGGCGTACACCCATGACCCGGGTGCTGGTGGTGGAGGACGACCCGCAGCTGGTGCGGGCCCTCGTGATCAACATGCAGGCACGCAAGTACGGCGTGGACGCGGCCCCCGACGGTGCCACAGCGCTCAGAATCGCGGCCGCACGCCAGCCCGACGTCGTCATGCTCGACCTCGGTCTCCCCGACATGGACGGCGTCGACGTCATCAAGGCCCTGCGCGGCTGGACCCGCGTACCGATCCTGGTGCTGTCGGCACGTCAGGCGTCCGACGAGAAGGTCGTCGCCCTCGACGCCGGGGCCGACGACTACGTCACCAAGCCGTTCAGCATGGACGAGCTGATGGCGCGGCTGCGGGCCGCCGTCCGACGCAGCGAGGACACTCCGCTCGCCCCAGAGACGACGCTCGTGGAGACGGACGAGTTCACCATCGACCTGCGGGCGAAGAAGGTCGCCCGCGGCGGCCGGGACGTACGGCTCACACCGACGGAATGGCATCTGCTGGAGATCCTGGTCACCAGTCCCGGCCGGCTCGTCACCCAGAAGTACCTGCTCCAGGAGGTCTGGGGGGTCTCCCAGAGCAGCAAGACCAACTACCTGAGGGTCTACATGGCGCAGTTGCGCCGCAAGCTGGAAGCCGACCCCTCGCACCCCCGCTATCTGATCACCGAACCCGGCATGGGTTACCGCTTCGAAGGGTGAACATGGCACGCGGCAAACTTCGGATCTACCTCGGTGCGGCACCGGGCGTCGGCAAGACGTACGCGATGCTGTCCGAGGCGCACCGGCGGGTGGAGCGCGGCACCGACTGCGTCGTCGCCTTCGTGGAGCACCACGACCGGCCGCGCACCGAGGTGATGCTGCACGGCCTGGAGCAGATACGGCGGAGGGACCTGGAGTACCGGGACACCTCCTTCACGGAGATGGACATCGACGCCGTCCTGGCCCGGCGCCCCAAGGTGGCGCTGGTGGACGAGCTGGCCCACACCAACATCCCCGGCTCCCGCAACGCCAAGCGCTGGCAGGACGTCGAGGAACTCCTCGCCGCCGGCATCGACGTCATATCGACGGTCAACATCCAGCACCTGGAGTCGCTGGGCGATGTCGTCGAGTCCATCACCGGGGTACGGCAGCAGGAGACCGTCCCCGACGAGGTCGTACGCCGCGYCGACCAGGTGGAGCTGGTCGACATGTCGCCCCAGGCGCTACGGCGGCGGATGGCGCACGGCAACATCTACAAGTCGGACAAGGTCGACGCGGCCCTGTCCAACTACTTCCGGCCCGGAAACCTCACCGCGCTACGGGAGTTGGCGCTGCTGTGGGTGGCCGACCGGGTCGACGAATACCTCAACGCCTACCGCAGCGAGCACGAGGTCTCGACGATCTGGGGCTCGCGCGAGCGCATCGTCGTCGGCCTGACCGGCGGTCCGGAGGGGCGCACCCTGATCCGCCGGGCCGCGCGGCTCGCGGAGAAGGGCGCCGGCGGTGAGGTGCTCGCCGTGTACATCGCCCGCAGCGACGGTCTGACGTCCTCGTCGCCGAAGGAACTCGCCGTGCAGCGCGGGCTGGTGGAGGACCTCGGCGGCACCTTCCACCACGTCGTCGGCGACGACATCCCCGTGGCCCTGCTGGACTTCGCACGCGGCGTGAACGCCACCCAGATCGTGCTCGGCGTCTCGCGCCGCAAGAGCTGGCAGTACGTCTTCGGACCCGGCGTCGGCGCCACGGTCGCCCGGGACTCGGGACCCGACCTCGACGTCCACCTCATCACCCACGACGAGGCGGGCAAGGGGCGCGGACTTCCCGTGCCCCGCAGCGCGCGCCTCGGCCGGTCGCGGATCATCTGGGGCTGGCTGGTCGGTGTGCTCGGCCCGGCCGTCCTCACCGCGCTGCTGACGCATGTCGCGCCCGAAGTCGGCCTCGCCAACGACATGTTGCTGTACCTGTCGCTGACGGTGGCCTCGGCGCTCCTCGGCGGCCTGCTGCCGGCGCTGGCCTCCGCGGTGGTGGGCTCACTGCTGCTGAACTGGTTCTTCACCCCGCCTGTCCACACGCTGACCATCGCCGACCCGAAGAACATCGTCGCCATCGCGATCTTCGTCGGGGTTGCGGTGTCCGTGGCCTCCGTGGTGGACCTCGCCGCCCGCCGCACCCACCAGGCCAACCGCCTGCGCGCCGAGTCGGAGATCCTGTCCTTCCTCGCCGGGAACGTGCTGCGCGGCGAGACCAGCCTGGAGGCACTGCTGGAGCGGGTCCGCGAGACCTTCGGCATGGACTCCGTGGCGCTGCTGGAGCGCGAGAGCGACGTCGACCCGYGGACCTGCGCCGGCAGTGTGGGCTCCCGGCCCTGCCAGGACCCCGACGACGCCGACGTGGACGTGCCGGTCGGCGACCACATGGCGCTCGCGCTGACCGGCCGGGTGCTGCCCGCCGAGGACCGCCGGGTGCTGGCCGCGTTCGCCGCGCAGTCCGCGGTCGTCCTGGACCGCCAGCGGCTGCGGCGCGAGGCGGACCGGGCCAAGGAGCTGGCCGAGGGCAACCGCATCCGTACGGCGCTGCTGGCCGCCGTCAGCCACGATCTGCGCACGCCCCTCGCGGGGATAAAGGCATCCGTCTCCTCGCTGCGGTCCGACGACGTGGCCTGGTCGGAGGAGGACGAGGCCGAGCTCCTCCAGGCCATCGAGGAGGGCGCCGACCGGCTCGACCTCCTCGTCGGCAACCTGCTCGACATGTCGCGCCTCCAGACCGGCACGGTCACGCCGCTGATCCGGGAGGTCGACCTGGACGAGGTGGTGCCGATGGCGCTGGGCGGGGTGCCGGAGGGAAGCGTGGAGCTGGACATCCCTGAGACGCTGCCGATGGTCAGCGTGGACAAGGGCCTGCTGGAGCGGGTCGTTGCCAACGTCGTCGAGAACGCCGTCAAGTACAGCCCCCAGGACGAGCCCGTGCTGGTCTCCGCGAGCGCCATCCGCGACCGGGTCGAGGTCCGGGTGGTCGACCGCGGGCGGGGTGTGCCCGACGAGGCCAAGGAACGCATCTTCGAGCCCTTCCAGCGCTACGGCGACGCCCCGCGCGGCGCGGGAGTCGGACTCGGCCTGGCCGTCGCCCGCGGCTTCGCCGACGCGATGGGCGGCACGATCACCGCGGAGGACACACCCGGCGGCGGTCTCACGATGGTGCTGAGCCTGCGGATGGCGCAGGAGCGCAGGCCGGGGGAGTCGGACGATCCCGGCGAGCCGGAGGTGCCGGCCGCGGCCATGTCGTGACAGGTCGTCAACCGGTCCTGGCGGTGGCGCTCGCTCGTCACGCCCCCTCCGGCGGCACCGTCCGGCCCGCCAACTCCCTGGTGTCCAGCCCCAGTCGCCAGACGTTGCGGCGGTGCACGGCGGCCAGCTCCGACTCCAGCGGGGACGGCGGTACCGCCAGAACCGGGCAGGTCGCGTGGGCGAGGCAGTAGCGGGTCACCGAGCGGCAGCAGGCGCGGTGCCAGAGGCTGCGGCGGCCGGCGCCGACGACGAGGATGTCGTCCTCGCGGTCGGCGACCTCCACCAGGGCCAGGCCCGGACTACCCTGCGCGACCAGGGCGTACATCCATACTCCGGGGCCGGTGTCGCCCAGGGCGTCCTTCAGGACGCCGACCAGCCGCTCCCGCGCCAGCCGCTGCCATTCGTCGGTCAGCAGGCTCGCCCCCGGACCCCGSCGGGCGGSGASSTCSCCGCCCGGCGGCTGCCACGCCAGCACCGGCCAGAGCTCGGCRCCGCGCCGCCGCGCCTCCTCGGCGCCCCGGGCGAGCGCGGTGAGGCTGCCCAGCGAGCCGCTCACGCCCACCACGACCCGTGGGCTCACGCGGCCGTCGGAACCAGACATGACTCCACCGTTCTGCTTTCGCGTCATTCTTTCGCGGGTTCTTCCTCCCGCGGGGAGACCCTCGACGGGCCTTTCCATGACACTCCCGCCACAGCCCCGCAGCCAGCCCGGACGGCACTTCTTGGCGCACCTCTGACGGCGCTCGTCCCGGACCGCCGGGCCCGGTGTCAGCATCCCGTCAGCGTCCGGCCGATTCACGTCAGCATCGCGTCATGAGCGATGCGGAACCCCGGGGCACCGGGCATAGCGTCGATGGCAAGCCCCGGTCCGCCTCCCCGCGTCCGGGGCCGACAAGCGACCCGACGATCCACCTCGGAATCCTTCCGGAGGCCCCCATGGCAAAGATCCTGTCCGACGAAGACCCGGAGCCCTCTGAACGGTTCCCGGCCGGCCCCCTGTACGTTCCGGTCCGGCCGGGACAGTCCTCCTGCGCGGCCCGCCTCTTCCGTACGCCCATCGGTGACCGCACGGCCGTGGGGTTCACCTCCCGGCGGAAGCTGACCGCGACCCTCGGTGCCGACCAGCCCTGGATCCGCCTCGCCGAGCCGGCCCTGCGCTCCCTGACCGCGCCGCTCGGCGTCACCACCGTCACGGTGGACCCCCAGTTCTGCGCCCCGGCTCCGGCCCCGACGTCCCCGACCGGGCCGTCCGCGGCGGACCACGGCCGACCGCACTCCGGTCCCCGTTTCCGTGAAGGTGCCTGGGATCCCCAGGCCGTGGGAGCGCTGCGCGTGACAGGCGCGGCGGCGCTCGTCTCCGTGCTCGCGATGTGGATCGGCTGAGGGGGATCGCACGATGACCACCGTTCACGAACCCGCGGTGACCAACGCGGCCGGTGCTCTGTCCGTGTGGCCGGCCTCGGCCGTCGAGCCGCGCGGGGGCGAGATCACCGTCGCCGGTGTGCCGCTCGCCGAGATCGCCGACCGCTTCGGCACCCCCGTCTACGTCATCGACGAGGACGAGGTCCGCGAGCGCTGCCGCACCTACCGGCACGCCTTCCCCGAGGCCGAAGTCCTGTACGCGGCCAAGGCGTTCCTGTGCCGGGCGATGATCCACTGGGTGGACGAGGAGGGCCTGGGCCTGGACGTCTGCTCGGCCGGCGAGCTGGAGCTCGCGGTCACCACCGGCTTCCCGCCGGACAGGATCGTGCTGCACGGCAACGCCAAGTCCCCGCGCGACCTCGATACCGCGCTGCGCCTCGGGGTCGGCCGCATCGTGATCGACAGCCCCTCCGAGATCGCCCGGCTGGCCGCCGCGGTCGGCCCCGACGGACATCAGAAGGTGATGGTCCGCGTCGTGCCCGGCGTCAGCGCCGGCGGCCACGAGAAGATCCGCACCGGCACCGAGGACCAGAAGTTCGGCCTGTCCATCTCGGACGGCTACGCGCAGCACGCCATCGCCCGGATACTGGACCAGCCGCAGCTCGAACTGACCGGCCTGCATTGCCACTTGGGCTCGCAGATCACCAGCGTCAAGCCCTACCTCTCCGCCGTACGCCGCATGGTCGGCCTGATGGCCCGGCTGTACGAGCAGCACGGACTGGTGCTGCGCGAACTCGACCTGGGCGGCGGCCACGGCATCGCCTACCGCCCGGGCGAACCCGCCCTGGACCTGACCGCGCTCGCCCGCAAGGTGCGTGCCGAACTGGCCGAGGCCTGCACGGCCGCCGGGCTCACCGTGCCCCGCCTCATCATCGAGCCGGGCCGTGCCATCGCAGGTCCGGCGGGCATCGCGCTCTACCACGTCCTGTCCGTGAAGCAGACCGGCGCGCACACCTACATCGCTGTGGACGGCGGCATGAGCGACAACCCCCGGCCCGCGCTGTACGGGGTGCGCTATGCGCCCCGCCTGGTCGGCAGGCACAGCACCGCCGCCCCGGCCCCGGTGACCGTGGTGGGCCGGCACTGCGAGGCGGGCGACATCCTCGCCGCCGACGTCGAACTCCCCGACGACATCCGCCCCGGAGACCTGCTCGCCATTCCGGCGGCCGGCGCCTACCACCTGTCCATGGCCTCCGGCTACAACCTGGTCGGCCGCCCGCCCCTGGTCGCTGTGCACGACGGCCTCGCCCGCCTCCTGGTCCGCCGCGAGTCCTTGGACGACATCCGCAGCCGCGACGTGGGCCTGTAGCCGACGCCGCGATCCGAACCACCTCCGGACGAGGCACGGCCCGGCCCTCGTCCGGAGGTGCGGCGTTTCCGGGCCCTTCTCACCCCTCACCGTCCACTCCGTAATGTTCGCCAGGCAGGCCGAATGTTTCGCCTGCATCCTCGGTGACATCAGAAGGTATTGCACCGACGGGAGATTCACCGCGTACAAGGGGTTGTCACCGTTTGGAAGCTGTCTCTAGGGTGCGGCAGCAACGAACCTTTCTGAATCGTCTTCGAAAGTTTCGAAACTGATGGGCGGTCATGGACGAACCGTCCCGTACCCAAGGAGCGCATGATGGGCTACCCGGGACTGTCCCGCCGCGGCTTCCTGGCGGTCTCCGCCGCGGCCGGTGTGGGCATGACGGCACTGAGCGGCTGCGGCGGAGACTCGGGTGGAGGGTCGTCGGACGGCACGACCACCATCGAGTGGTGGAACATCTCCACCACCGAGCCGACCAAGGGCGTCTGGGCTGCGCTGGCCAAGAAGTTCGAGGCCCAGAACCCCAAGGTCAAGGTGAAGATCGTCCAGTTGGAGAACGACGCCTACAAATCGAAGATGACGGCCCTGACCGCCTCCGGGAAGCTGCCCGACATCTTCCACACCTGGGGCGGTGGCGTCCTGAAGCAGCAGGTCGACGCCGGACTCGTCGATGACCTCACCGACCGGACCAAGGACTTCGCCGACGGCCTGCTGCCGGTCGCGAAGGAGCCGTACCTCCTCGACGAGAAGGTGTACGGCATCCCGTTCGACATCGGCATGATCGGCTTCTGGTACAACAAGGCGCTCTTCCAGGACGCGGGCATCACCGAGCCGCCGACCACCTGGGGCGCCTTCCTCGACGCCGTACGGAAGTTGAAGGCGAAGGGCACCACGCCGCTCGCCCTCGCGGGCAAGGAGAAGTGGCCCGGCATGTACTACTGGGCCTACCTCTCGATGCGCACCGCCGGCGCCTCGGCCCTCCAGAAGGCGTACGACGACAAGGACTTCACCGGCGACCCCTTCGTCCAGGCCGGACAGCACCTCCAGGAGCTCGTCGACCTCCAGCCGTTCCAGAAGGGCTTCCTCGGCGCCGCCTACTCCAGCCCCACCGGCCAGGCCGCGAGCGTCGGTAACGGCAAGGCGGCGATGGAGCTCATGGGCCAGTGGGCCCCGGTCGTCCAGGCCGACGCCGGCAAGGGCCTCGGCGACGACCTCGGCTTCTTCCCGTTCCCCGCGGTCGAGGGCGGCAAGGGCACGATCACCGAGGTCTTCGGCGGGGGCGGCGGACACGCCCTGCGCAGCGGAGCCCCGCAAGCCGCCGTCGACTTCCTGAAGTTCTTCGCCTCCGAGGCCACGGACGTGGAACTGGTCAAGAAGACCGGCGCCCTCCCGGTCGTCCCGGCCGCCGAGAGCGCCATCACCGACCCCAACATCAAGGCCGTTCAGGCACAGTTGAAGGCCGCCACCGGCTTCCAGCTCTATCTGGACCAGGCTTACGCTCCCGCCGTCGGCCAGGAGGTCAACGACAGCGTCGGCGCGCTCATCGCCGGGTCCAAGTCCCCGCAGCAGGTCGCCGAGTCGATCACGAAGACCGCGAAGGAAGAGCAGTAGCCGGCGATGACCTCCACGTTCCTGCCGGACAAGCGGACCGGCCCCGGCGTCGAACTCCCGCCCCCGCCCGCCGGCACGGCCCGGGGGCGGGCCCGGCGGCGCGCGCTGCACTGGCTCACCGCGGTCGGCTTCCAGGTGCCGGCCCTGCTGCTCTTCCTGGTCCTGGTGCTGCTGCCGATGCTGTTCGCGCTGTACGCGGCCTTCTTCCGCTGGGGCGGCTTCGGGATGCCGTCCGACTACATCGGCGCCGACAACTTCACCCGGCTCTTCCAGGACCCCGTCTTCCTCGGCGACCTGTGGCGCTGCCTGGTCCTGGTCCTGCTGTCGCTCGCGATCCAGCTGCCGTTCGCGCTCGCCATGGCCGTCCTGCTCAACCAGAAACTGCGCGGCCGGGCCTTCTACCGGATGCTGTTCTTCGGGCCGTACGTCCTGTCCGAGGCCATCACCGGCGTCCTGTTCGGCATGATCTTCGCCCCCGACGACGGCCTCGCCGACCGGATCCTGGGCGGGATCGGCCTCGACGGGCTCGGCGGCGAGTGGTTCGCCGACCCGTCGACCGTCATGGCCACCCTGTTCCTGGTCATGACCTGGAAGTACTTCGGCTTCCACATGATGCTCTACCTGGCCGGACTCCAGGCCGTCCCGGCCGAGTTGACCGAGGCCGCGCTCATCGACGGTGCGAACGCCTGGCAGCGCTTGCGCAGCGTCACCCTGCCCCTGCTCGCGCCCACCCTGCGGATCAGCGTGTTCCTGTCCGTGATCGGGTCCATCCAGCTCTTCGACCTGGTCTGGGTGACCACCGCGGGCGGCCCCGACCACCACTCCGAGACGATGGCCGTGACCATGTTCCAGTACGGCTTCAAGCGCTRCCAGGTCGGCTACGCCAGCGCGATCAGCGTGGCCATGTTCGGCATCAGCCTCGTCTTCGCCCTCGCCTACCAGCGGTTCGTGCTCCGCCGCGACCTCGAAGGAGCCACCACGACGATGCGGGGAGGCGTCAAGTGACGGCCAGGTCCGGCAGGAAGAGCCTGCCGCTGCACGTGATCCTCGTCGTGGTCGGCGCGGTGATGGTCGTGCCGCTGCTGTACGCCGTGCTGTCCGGCTTCAAATCCACCGACGAACTCTCCCGCAACCCGGTCGGGCTGCCGGAGTCCTGGGTGACCGGCAACTACACGGACATCCTCGGCTCGGGGGACTTCTGGCGGCTGATCGGCAACAGCACCCTGATCGCGATCGGTACGACCGTCCTCGTCGTGGCGGTCTCCGCGCTCTCGGCGTTCTCCTTCGCGCGATTCGCCTTCCGGGGACGCGAGACCCTGTTCACCCTGTTCACGATGGGGCTGATGTTCCCCTTCGCGGTGGCGGCCCTGCCCCTGTTCCTGCTGCTGCGCTCCATGGRACTGCTGGACAACCCGCTCGGCGTGATCCTCCCGCAGGCCGCCTTCGGGCTGCCGATGACCATCATCATCCTGCGCGGCTTCTTCCGGGACATCCCGGGCGAGTTGGAGGAGGCGGCCACGCTCGACGGATGCAGCTCCTTCGGGTTCTTCTGGCGGGTGCTGCTGCCCATGGCGCGGCCTGCGCTCGGCACAGTATCGGTCCTCGCCGTCGTCACCAGCTGGAACAACTTCTTCCTGCCGCTGCTGGTGTTCACCGACTCCACGTGGTGGACCATCCCCATCGGCGTCCAGCAGTTCCAGGGCCAGTACTCCGCGGACTACGCCCGCGTCTTCGCCTACCTGGTGCTGGCCATGGTCCCCGCCCTCGCGTTCTACTCGGTCGCCGAGCGCCAGCTCGTCGGCGGCCTCACCGCCGGCGCGACCAAGGGTTGACCACGCTGGAGGACAACCTCCGGATCCGACCGAGGCGTGCAGGCACTGAAGTAGGTCGCCACTGTCCCCCGGCGCATGGAGAACTACGGTGAGTGACCACCGCCGGACACACATCGGGGCCGGCTCGCAGTAAGAGTCTGCGACCGGCCCCTCGGAGTACGCCGGGCGTCCGTCGAGCCGCCCGGTGGTGCAGGGCCCTACCGGCGTTGTCCGCCGGCGAAGCGCTACGCGGCGGTCATCACCTTGCCGGTGCCCAGCGGACGGTGCGGGGCGATGATCTGGCCGTCGGGCAGGAGCTCACCGGTGTCCTCGAACAGCAGAACGCCGTTGCACAGCAGGCTCCATCCCTGCTCCGGGTGGTGCGCCAGGAGACGGGCGGATTCCCGGTCGGCGGAGTCGGCTGAAGGGCACGGTTGCTGGTGCTGGCACATGGATGGGATCTTTCGCTCTGTTGTGATCTGTGAGGTGGCTGTCTTGTCTGTCTCGCGGCGTGAAGCCTCGTTCATGGCCGCTCCCCCGTTGTGATAAGTCGGTCGGAACCCAGTGTTGCCCCACGGGCGTCAATCCGCAGGGATTTCGCAGCACCGCTTTCTCACAGGTTGATGACGCATCACCCGCGCGGACGGTTCATCCCAACTGCACTGTCACTTCGGATGGTTCGCAGTGGTCGGATGGGGCTAGTCCATGCGGGCCGGGGGTGCGGAGGGGCTCGTTCGAGCGCATTCCCGCTCGTGCGAGCGATGCTTTCCTCGCCGTAGCGCCTTTTGATGCTCAGGCGAGCGTTCAATTGCTCGTACGAGAGCTTTATGGCTCGTGCGAGCGAGTTTCCTGTTGTCCGATACGAGCCTAATCCCCTGCACCCCCAATTCCATCGTCGAACACAGGCGTACCCCGCCGCCCATTCCGGGTGGCGGGGTACGCGTGCGTTCGCGCCGTGGTGCCGTCAGGCGGGGGAGCCGAGTAGCGGAGGCAGGGGCGGCAGCGGGGCCGGGGTCGCCCGGTGGGTGAGCACCGGGAGCAGTTCGGCGACCCGGTGCGGCACGTGGGCCGCGATGCCGGGCGGGGCCGGGGCCAGCGGTACGAGCATGTCCGCGGCGTCGGGATGGCCGGTGGCGCCGTCCGCGGTGCAGTCGCCGTGCAGCCAGAGCGCGAGCATGTAGAGGCTCGGGAGTGACAGCAGCCGGGGCTGGTAGGGCTGCGCGATGCTCTCCGCCTGGCGCAGGGCCCGCTCGGTCGAGGCGATGTAGGGGCCCTCGAAGAAGTGCGAGAACGCCCAGCCGTCGGGGGTCAGCCGGGTCTCGGCCGCGGCCACCGCGCGGTCGCCGCACCGGATCAGGAAGCGCCAGCCGGCCAGCCGCGTCGCGGACACGCCCGCCGGGGTGATCTCGTCCAGGACGTGGACGGGCAACGGCAGTTCGGGTGTGGCGGGCCCCTGGGCGGCGCGCAGGGAGGGCGTTCGGGCCTCGCGGACGGCGGTGGGTGAGCCGAGGGCGGTGAGGACGGAGCGAAGTGCGGGCGCGGGAGCCGGKGGSACATTCAGCGGGCATGGTGCACTGTGCAGTTTCGGACGGCTCACGAAC
>NZ_RDBN01000031.1:19152-26639 GCF_008042075.1 Streptomyces sp. UW30
CACGACCCCGCCGGCCCCGCCCCGCCCCTGCTCGGCGAGCACGGCCTGCTCCGCCAGCGGCAGCGACACCACCATCGTCAAACCGCCCCCCGGCGTGTCCTCCGGCGTGATCGTGCCGCTCATCGCCTCGGTGAGTCCCCTGGCCAGGGCGAGCCCCAGCCCGAGCCCGGTGTTGTTGTCGGTGTCGCCGAGGCGCTGGAAGGGTTCGAAGAGGTGCTCCCGGCCCGTCGGCGGAAGCCCGGGCCCGCGGTCGACGACCCGGAGTTCGGCCCGGCCCGCCAGGGCGCTCGCGGTCACCAGGACCTTGGCGCCGGCCGGGCTGTGCCGGGCCGCGTTGGCGACCAGGTTGGCGATCACCCGCTCCAGGAGCGGCGGGTCGACGAGCACCGCGGGGATCCCCTCCACGTCTGCGACCTGGACGCCCGGGATGTCGACCAGCGCGGCCGGCAGCACCTCCTCCAGGGCGGTGGGCCGCAGGTTCAGCTTCAGCACGCCCGCCTCCAGACGGCTGAGGTCGAGCAGGTTCTCCACCAGGCGGTTCAGCTTGGCCATGGACTCGTCGGCGGTGGCGAGGAGCTCGTCCCGGTCCTCTGCGGAGAACTCGACGTCCCGGCTGCGCAGGGACGTTACGGCGGCCCAGCCCGCGGCGAGCGGAGTGCGCAGATCGTGGCCGACGGCGCGCAGCAGCGCCGTACGCATCCGGTCGGCGGCCTTCACCGGCTCGACCTCGGCGGCGGCTTCGGCGAGCCGGCCCCGCTCCACCGCCGCCCCGACGTGCGCGGCGAAGGCGGCCAGCACCCGCCGTTCGGAGGACGACATGTCACGCCCGTGCAGCACCAGGTAGGAGCCCGGGCCCGCCGGCACGGCGGTGACACCGTTGGTGTCCGGCGGCTCGTCGAGCAGGTCCACCGACTCCATGCCGAAGGTCTCCCGGGTGCGTTCCAGCAGCGCCGGGATCGTCTGGCCGCCGCGCACGATGCTGCCCGCGAGGGACGACATGGTCTCCGCCTCGGCGGTGGCCCGGGCGGCCCGGCGCGACAGCCGCAGGGAGCGGTCGACGACGACGGCCACCGTGGCGGCCACCACCGCGAACACCGCCAGCGCCAGCAGGGCGTTGGGGTCGTCGAGAGTGAAGGCGCCTATGGGCGGGATGAACCAGTAGTTGAGCAGCAGGGACGCGGTGACCGAGGCGATCACCGCCGACGTCACGCCGCCTATGCAGGCCACACCCACCACCGCGAGCAGGAACAGCAGAGCCTCGCTGGTCAGGTTCAGGGTGCCGCGCAGCTGTGTGAGGACGAGGGTGAGCAGCACCGGCAGCACCAGTCCCGCGACGGGTCCGGCGATGAGCCGGGCTTTGGAGAGCGTACGGCGGCGGGACGGCAGCAGCGTGCCGCGGCCGGCCCGCTCGTGGGTGACGCGATGGACGTCGATGTCGCCCGAGAGCGCGACGACGGTCTCCCCCGTCCCGAGCCCCGTCACGAACCGTTCCAGACGGCCGCGCCTGCTGGCACCGAGGACGAGCTGGGTGGCGTTCTCGGCGCGGGCGAACTCCACGAGCGTGGTCGCGACGTCGTCGCCGACGACTTGGTGATAGCTGCCGCCGAGGTCCTCCACGAGCCGGCGCTGACGGGCGAGCGAGGCGTGCGAGGCGCCGGCGGCGAGGCCGTCGCTGCGGGTCACGTGCACGGCGAGCAGGTCACCGCCGGCCGACCGGGCGGCGATACGGGCCGCCCGCCGGATGATCGTGTCGCCCTCCGGACCGCCGGTCAGCGCGACCACGACCCGCTCCCGGGTCTCCCACACCCCGCCGATCGCGTGCTCGGCCCGGTAGCTGTTGAGGGCCGCGTCGACCCGGTCGGCCACCCACAGCAGCGCCAGCTGCCGCAGCGCGGTGAGGTTTCCGGGCCGGAAGTAGTTGGCGAGGGCCGCGTCGACCTTCTCCGGCGCGTAGATGTTGCCGTGCGCCATGCGGCGGCGCAGCCCCTCGGGCGGGATGTCCACGAGCTCGACCTGCTGGGCGCGGCGTACGACCTCGTCGGGCACGGTCTCGTGCTGCGGCACGCCGGTGATCTTCTCGACCACGTCCTTGAGGGACTCCAGGTGCTGGACGTTGACGGCCGTGATGACATCGATGCCCGCGGCGAGCAGTTCCTCGATGTCCTGCCAGCGCTTGGCGTTGCGCCCGCCGCCGGGGACGTTGCTGTGGGCGAACTCGTCGACGATCGCGACCTGCGGCCGGCGGTCGAGCACCGCGGCGAGGTCCATCTCCTCGAACTCCCCGCCCCGGTAGTGGCATCGGGCACGCGGCACGGCCTCGAGGCCGTCGAGCATCGCCTCGGTCCGGGGGCGTGCGTGGCACTCGGCGAACGCCACCACGACATCGGCCCCGCGGCCCGCCCGGCGCCGCCCCTCATCGAGCATGCGGTACGTCTTGCCCACCCCTGGGGCCGCCCCGAGGTAGACCTTCAGCCGTCCGCGCGGTACTTCGTTCATCAGGTCTCAGGGAACCGCTCCGCGCGCCTGCGGGCAGGGATCTTGACGCATCCCTGGCGCCTCTCATGTGGACGTTGACACTGTCTTGACAAGGCAGGGCGCAAGGGCGGAATCACCCGCATGAACTGGCGGGTGCCGGTGGTGCTGACGTGGGCGGGCACGCGGGGTGTCGTGCCGCTGGCGGCGGCCCTGTCGATCCCGGTGGCGACGGAGTCGGGCACGGATCTCGCGGACCGCCCGCTGGTCCTGGTCCTCACCACCTCGGTGGTGGTCGTGACCCTCGTCGTCCAGGGATTCACCCTCGCACCCGTGGTCCGCCGCTCCGGCATCGCCCTGGAGCCCGACCACACGGAGCGCGAGGAGGCGAACGCCCGTTGCAGCCTGGCCGGCGCGGGCATGCAGCGGCTGGAGGAGCTCGCCGAACTGGAGGCCGTGCCGGACGTCGTGGTCGACCGGCTCCGGCGCGGCCTCAGCGCCCGCCTCGAAGACGCCCGCGACCGCCTCGCCGAGTCCGCCGGCGAGGCCCCCGCCGAGTCCGCCGACGTGATCTACCGCCAGCTGCGCCGGAACCTGATAGCCGTGGAGACGGCGCAACTCCAGCGCCTCTACGACGACCACCTCATCAGCGACACGACCCGCCGCCGCCTGCAGCGCTCGCTGGACCTGGAGGACGCGCGGCTGGCGGACGCCTGATCTCGGGGCCGCTCGCAGGACGCCCGGCTCACCGACACCCGCCCTCAGCGCCGCTCGCAGGACGCCCGACTCACCGACACCTGTCCTCAGCGCCGCTCGCTGGACGCCCGGCTCACCGACGCCTGATCTCAGCGCCGCTCGCAGGACGCCCGACTCACCGACACCCGCCCTCAGCGCCGCTCGCAGGACGCCCGACTCACCGACACCCGCCCTCAGCGCCGCTCGCAGGACGCCCGACTCACCGACACCCGCCCTCAGCGCCGCTCGCAGGACGCCCGACTCACCGACACCCGCCCTCAGCGCCGCTCGCAGGACGCCCGACTCACCGACGCCTGATCTCCGCGCCGCTTCAGCGGAACTCGGCGAGCCTCGGCCGCAGCCCGAGGACGGTGAGCAGCAGGGCGGCCGCCGGCAGACCGCACGGCCTTCGTTGACGACCTCCTGACGTGCCGTCATTCGGCTTTGACGTGCCCCATACGCGACACGCGATCGGGCCGTATGGAAGCCGCAAATTCCTTGCTGAGCAGGATCGTCCGGGCACGGAGCGCGACTAGATTCGCTGTCGGCCGTCGAGAAGGCCACTGGCGCCAGTGGCCTCACGGGACCGGACCGCCGTCCGGCCCGGCCGAGGCGGCGGGGTGCGTGCGAGGGGCACGCACCGGCGCACGGCGTACCGCCTTCCCACCGCCGACGTCCGTGCGCCACCCGTGCGGGGCCGGGGCCCCGGCCCCGCACGGCCCTCCGCGTCCCCTGTCCTGTCGTCGCCGAGACCCGAAGGTCCCCATGTTTCCCGCCGCTCCCGAGCAGGCCCCGCCGAACCGCCCCCAGCGCACCTCGCAGCCCGGCGCAGGGCCCGGAGGAAGACCGAGCACCCGGCGGCGGGCCCCGAGCGGACTCTTCGAACCCGCCCAGCTCGTCCGGTCCTTCCCGGAAGCGCTGCGCAAGCTGCACCCCAGGTCCCTGGTGCGCAACCCCGTGCTGTTCGTGGTGTCCGTCGGCGCGGGCCTGACCACCCTGTCGGCCCTGATCCACCCGGCGGTCTTCACCTGGGTCATCAGCGCCTGGCTGTGGCTGACGGTGATCTTCGCCAACCTGGCGGAGGCCGTCGCCGAGGGCCGCGGCAAGGCGCAGGCGGAGTCGCTGCGCAGGGCCCGTACGGACACGGTGGCGCTGCGCCTGCTGGACTGGCGATGGGGTACGAACGTGCGCACCGCCCGCACGGAGGCCGTCGCCGCCACCGACCTCAAGCCGCTGGACGTCGTGCTGGTAGAGGCGGGCGAGCTGATCCCGGCGGACGGCGACGTCATCGACGGCGTGGCGGCGGTCGACGAGTCCGCGGTCACCGGCGAATCCGCGCCCGTCATCCGTGAGTCGGGCGGCGACCGCAGCGGCGTCACGGGCGGTACGACGGTCCTGTCCGACCGGATCGTCGTGCGCGTCAGCGCCCGCCCCGGCCACAGCTTCCTGGACCGGATGATCGCCCTGGTCGAGGGCGCGAACCGGCAGAAGACGSCRWACGAGATAGCCCTGAACATCCTGCTGGCGTCGCTGACGATCATCTTCCTCCTCGTCGTGGTGACCCTCCAGCCGATGGCCGCCTACGCGGGCGCCGCCCAGTCGACGACCGTGCTGGTGGCGCTGCTGGTCACGCTCATCCCGACCACGATCGGCGCCCTGCTCTCCGCGATCGGCATCGCGGGCATGGACCGCCTGGTGCAGCGCAACGTCCTGGCCATGTCCGGCCGCGCCGTCGAGGCGGCCGGCGACGTGGGCACGTTGCTGCTCGACAAGACCGGCACCATCACCCTCGGCAACCGTGAGGCCGCCGGCTTCGTCCCGCTGCCGGGCATGGACGAGCGGCAACTCGCGGAAGCCGCCCAGCTGTCGTCGCTGGCGGACGAGACGCCCGAGGGCCGCTCCGTCGTCGTACTGGCCAAGAAGCGCTACGGCCTGCGCGAACCCGCCGAGGGCGAGCCGGCGAACACCCGCTGGGTGCCCTTCAGCGCGCAGACCCGGATGAGCGGCGTCGACCTGCGGTGGGACAACGGCGCCGTGTGCGCGATCCGCAAGGGCGCCGCCCAGCAGGTCATCGAGTGGGTGCAGATGTACGGCGGCACGGTCCCGTCCGAGGCACGGCACTACGCCGACTCGGTCGCCGCCTCGGGCGGCACCCCGCTGCTGGTGGCCGTGCACGACTGGAACGGCCCCCGGGTGCTCGGCCTGATCCACCTCAAGGACGTGGTCAAGCAAGGCATCCGCGAGCGCTTCGCGGAGCTGCGCCGCATGGGCATCCGCACGGTGATGATCACCGGCGACAACCCGCTCACCGCCCGCGCGATCGCCCAGGAGGCGGGCGTGGACGACTACTTGGCCGAGGCGACGCCCGAGGACAAGCTCGCGCTCATCCAGCGGGAGCAGGCGGGCGGCAAACTCGTCGCGATGACCGGAGACGGTACGAACGACGCGCCCGCTCTGGCTCAGGCGGACGTCGGCGTGGCCATGAACACCGGCACGTCGGCCGCCAAGGAGGCCGGCAACATGATCGACCTCGACTCCAACCCGACCAAACTCATCGACATCGTCGAGATCGGCAAGCAACTCCTCATCACGCGAGGTGCGTTGACGACGTTCTCGATCACGAACGACGTCGCCAAGTACTTCGCGATCATCCCGGCGATGTTCGCCGGCGCCTACCCCGGCCTGGACGCGCTCAACATCATGGGCCTGCACAGCCCGACCTCGGCGATCGCCTCGGCGATCATCTTCAACGCCCTGATCATCGTGGCGCTGATCCCGCTCGCCCTGCGCGGTGTGCGGTACACGCCGTCGTCGGCGCACGATCTGCTGCGCCGCAACCTGCTGCTGTACGGCCTCGGCGGACTCGTGCTGCCCTTCCTGGGCATCAAGCTCATCGACCTGCTGATCTCCGGGGTGCCCGGCCTTGGCTGAGCCCCGGCCGGCGCCCTGGCCCGCCGGCCGTCAAGGACACGTATGCGCACGTCAGAGGCCCGTCAGGGAACAGTTCCCGAGCTTGTCAGGGGCGTGCGGAACGGCTTGCATGGACACCGTGAACAGCGCCTGGCTCCTTTTCGACCGGCCGCCGAGTCCCGTTCGGCCGCCTCGTCGTGCGCCGCGCTGCCCGGAAACGCTGCCGTCGTCCCGCTGACGCGTTTTCCGTGACCCGAGGGGCGCCGTGAATGTGTCCGGCGCCCCTCGGGCTTCCCTTCATCCCGCACGTGCACCGCCCCCTCGCCGGGGGACGCGTGGCGTGCCGTATCCATGGATTGGATCATGTCCGACTCCACCCTTTCCTCCCGTACCGTCCTTGTCACCGGCGCCACTTCGGGCATCGGCTACGAGACCGCCCGCCGGCTGGCGGAGCGCGGTGCCACCGTGCTGCTGCACGGCCGTACCGCCGAGGACGTGCTCGCGGCTGCCGACAGCCTCATCGCCACAGCCGGTGTCAACGCCGACCAACTGTGCACCTTCGCCGCCGACTTCACCCGCCTCGACGAGGTCGCGGCCCTCGCCCACAAGGTGGTCGCCGAGCACCCGCACCTGGACGTCCTCGTCAACAACGCGGGCATGGCCGCGCCCGAGCGGCACACCGTCACCGCCGACGGCAACGAGATCGCCTTCCAGGTCAACTTCCTCGCCCACTACCTGCTGACGTGTCTGCTGGAGCCGGCCCTCACCAGCGACCCGGGCGGCCGCGTGGTCAACGTGTCCTCGTCGCTGCACCGCACGGCGTCCATCTCCTGGGCCGACCCCAACCGAGCCCGCCGCTACTCCCGGCTCGCCGCCTACGCCCAGTCCCAGCTGGCCCTGACGGTCTTCGCGGCCGACTCCCGCGTCACCGCCGTCTCCGTCCACCCCGGCGTCTGCGACACCGCGCTGCTGTCGCTGTACGCCCACGAGGGCGTCACCCCGGCCGAGGGCGCCGGGCACGTGGTCCGGCTCTGCGACCCGGCGGTCGAGATCGTCAACGGCGCCTACTACGACCGCGCCGAGCCCGTCGCCCCGGCCCCCGCCGCCACCGAGGACCGCACGGTGAAGCGCCTCAACAAGCTCGCCGACCTCCTGGTCGGCCGGACCACTTGAACTTCGTTCCATCGCAAGGGAGTTGAACCGCGTGTCGAAGCGCGCCCGCAAGAAGAGGGCCCGTCGCAAGAAGAAGGCCAACCACGGCAGCAAGGCCGGTCAGCGCTAGCCGAGTTCCAAGCCACCGGCCGGGATCCACCGGGGCGGGCGACGGGAGCAGCGATGCTCCCGCTCGCCCGCCCCGGTGGATCCCGGCC
>NZ_RDBN01000032.1:0-12757 GCF_008042075.1 Streptomyces sp. UW30
CATTCCGCCCACTCAGGCAGCCTCCGCCACTTGCCGTCGGCCAGCGTGAACGCGCCACGGAGCGACGTCTTGCCTCTTGCCACCGCTCCCAGCCCCCACCAAGAGAACGTCCCTCAGCACCGTCATCGAAGATGCCTCCCGCTGACGGGCGTGTGGATTCTACAACATCTTTACACTTAAACCACTAAGTTCTCACCCTTCAGGGCAAAGGTGCCACGGAGAGAACGGCTCCTGAGACAGTTACCCTTGGCGCCTCCCCTGAAGCCGTCGGCATGCCGTCTCATGTCCACGTTCAGCGCTAGGCGCTTCTTCGGTTGACGCCCCCCCGCTGCCTCCACTCACGGACCATCTGTGGACAGGGAAGGGCAATTCAATCGGTCAGATGCTCGTAACCTGCACGGATGCACGGGCCTGAAGCGGCCTCCGGAGCCGTGTGCGCAGGTTCGAATCCTGCCGGGGGCACTCGCCTAAGCACCTACCAATTTGGTACCTGGCCAGGGCGGATGCCGACAGAAGAGGGCGGGAGTCAGTSWSACTGACTCCCGCCCTCTCTTGTTATCTCTCAGTGTTTGCGACACCTCCGACACACTCCTGCCCAACGCACACACTGCGGGTGAGAGCCTTGACGGACTTCCAGAGGCGAGGTCCACCACCTCTATCGGGCGCAGATACAGCACTGCGCTCTCGCGTCTGCGGTTGTCGACACTGTCGCCCATTCGGAGCGCTGCGGTTGAGGTTGAAGCCTCGCCAGCAGAGGGTCTGAGGCGAGGCGACTGAGGAGCGGCGGCATGGACGAACATCAGCCGCAGCCATCTGGCGACATACCGGCTGTGGCCGACGGCGGACTTTGCGCCGGACTCTCCCCACGCCATGCAGTCGTTGCGGTTGCCCGGCAGCGGCTGTCCGACCACGACGATCAGACCGGGTGTCGGCGTCGATGACGACCTGGTGGTAGGTGGAGTACCGGTAGTTTTTCGACTGTTCGGCGATGGCGTGGTCGCGGGTCGGGATCAAGGTGCCGTCCACGATGAGTACGCCGCCTTTCGCGAAGCGGCGCCGAGGCTGCAGCGCCGGCAGCGGACCGAGGTGATCGATGATGCGGTCGACCGCGGACTTCGAGATGCCGAACAGTGGGGCGAGCTGGCGCATCGTCAAGTTTGTGCGCCAGCAGGCCGTGACCAACAGCGTGCGGTCGTCCAGGGACAATCCCCACGGCCGACCTCGGTGGTCGGTATCGACACCGGCGCGACGCAGCACCATCACCAGCTTTACGAACTGCGCCGGCTCAGTCCGGTGAACGGGGCTATCCAAGACGGCTCCGACGCCGTGATCACACCAGCCACAGCAAGATCATTCCACTGGCGTTGAGCCCTCCAGCTGGTGAGGGTGAGTTCTGGACGCGAAGGCGAGAACGTCGAGGACTGCTGCACGCAGGCTCTTGAAGTGACGGTGCACGCCGTCCACCGCAACGGGAGCGTTGACCCCCCACACCGTCATGCCGGCACGCAGCCCGGACTGCACCCCGGAGGGGGCGTCCTCGATCACCAGACAGTCCTCCGGCTCGGCACCGAGCTGCTTGGCAGCCAGCAGATAAGGGACCGGCGAGGGCTTGCCTTCCTCGACGGAGGCAGCATCCACGATGACATCCGGCACCGGCAAGCCGGTCCGGGCGAAGCGGCCACGGACCCGGTGCTCGTAATTCGACGTCACCAACGCCCACGACCCGGAGGGCAGAGCGTCCAGCAACTCAGACGCACCGTCGAAGGCCGCATACACGCCGGACCGCACATCCTCGTCCTCCAGCTCATGCAGCACGGCCAGGCACTCCCGCGGGTCGTGGTCCGGAACGACCTGCGCGAAGGTCTCCATCGGCCTCGTCCGCAGCGCCACTTGGTAGACCTCGGCGGGACCCAGCCCGTATCGCTCCGCCCACACGCTCCAGACCCGGCGTTGGTTGTCCACGGCATCGATCAATGTGCCGTCGACATCAAACAGAACGTACCTCTTGGCCCCAGGCTGAGCAGGTTCACCGATCACGCACCGATCATGCCATCAGGCCACCGAGCAGGCAGTTTGCGGGACAGCCCTCAGCTCCCGTCAAACCGAGTGAGCGGCGAGTGAGAGTGTCCATCCGGGCCGACTTGAGGCCAAAGATTGCAGGTCAGCAGCACAACTGGACGTGCATGCTGAGCGCCCTCCGGAGGCACGCCGGAGCGGGACAGCTCTTATAAGGGTGCTCGGTATAGCACGGGAGGACAGAGTCGACTTCGGGTATGGGAACCGGCCCGAGTTGGAGGGTCCCCGCCACGAGACAGCTCAACGAACAAGCAGTGCAATGGCAACAGGAACGATGCCAGTCAGGATGGATAGAGTCACAGACGCCACTGTTTGACTGTTCACCATGCCGAGTGGACTCCCGCTGACTTCTTTGAAAAGTTCGTAAACTCGTTGAGTCTCCTCGTCGAACTGCTGAGGGCGGCCCGGAGGACGGCGAGGCATGGCGCTGTTGAGTCGGCGCAGAGTGGCCATCCGGCGTTCAGCAACCGCCAGAGACAGCCGCCAATGAGAATACAGGACAAAAGTCACCAGCGACAGCATCAACGTGACCGCCAAAGTCCACTTGACTACCGATAGCGGACCGCTATTGGAAACATGGCGGGATACATACAATAATGGCGCAAAAGACACGGTCAACCCAACCGCTGACCAAGCTGCGACTATTCTGTACCACCGCGCAAGATTCTGCGACGAAACCGTCCGTCCGTCGAGCGCTCCCCACCATCTACTCGATCGCCTCGCCGTATCCGGTTCTGGATCCGGGGTGAGGTTTCTGACGCGGAAGGATCAATGATGATCGACGCAGCAGCGTCGCACCTGCCGTACCGGGCACGGCCCAGGCCAGCTGTCCTAGCAGAAGGAAGGGACCGATCCGACGAAGCCGGATCGGTCCATGGCCAGGGCGCGGGACAGCGACTGCGGTGGCTGCTGCGTCGATCATCATTGATCCTTCCGCGTCAGAAACCTCACCCCGGATCCAGAACCGGATACGGCGAGGCGATCGAGTAGATGGTGGGGAGCGCTCGACGGACGGACGGTTTCGTCGCAGTGCGTCTGCCGCACAGGGACACGTCCGTGCGTAAGAGTCCGTGTCCCGCACTCTCGGAGCTGCCAGATCGCTCGACAGGGTGCGAAGCGCCCATTTCGCGGTCCGGTGTGGGGCACAATGCCCTCGCTCGCACCAGCCGATCACCGATGTTCGGGAGACCACATGGCCGCGAGTACGCGCCGCACTGGGGCATCAGCCCCGTTCCAACAGTTGGCGCGCTGTCGTGACCATCGCTTCATCGACCATGTCGCCCTCGAAGTCAAGCGCACCAACTCCGTCGCGGCGAGCCTGGTCAAAGGCGTCCAGCAGCCGGCGAGCGCGGGCAAACTCATCGGCGGTGGCCGAGAATGCCTCGTTGATCACAGGGACATGCGAGGGGTGAATTGCCAGCATGCCGGTGTACCCGAGGGCGCGGCTGCCGGTCGCAAAGGCACGCAGCCCGTCAAGGTCGCCGATGCGTGTCCACAGACCCGCAACCGGATGCGGAGCGCCGGCAGCGCGTACATCGAGCAGTACTCGTGACCGTAGCGCCTGGGTCTCAGTGCCCTCCGTGCTCCAGCGATAGCCGAGGGCGCGCTCGACGTCGCCGCCGGCGCCGGCCACAGCGCCTGTGTAGGCGACGCGCGGCGATGCGGCCGCACAGGCGTACGCGGCATGAAGGGCGGATGCACTCTCCAGAAGTGGCACGAGGGCGAGATGCCCTTCCCGCAGGCCCTGTTCCCGCTCGCACCACGTGAGCATCTGGTCCGCGAACCGAACGTCGTCGGGGGATGCGATCTTGGGGAGCATGAGACCTGCGAGGCCGGGACCGACGACTGCGCGCAGATCCTCCACCGCTGCCCACCCCTTCAGCGGCTTGACCCGGACGAAGAGCGCGGGGTGATCATGCGCCGTGCGTTGCTCGACCGCGTGAGCCACCTGAGCGAGCGCCGACGGTCTGCCGGCGGCCGTTACCGCGTCCTCCAGATCGAGGATCACGGCGTCCGCACCGGAGGCAACGGCCTTGGGAAGGAGATCGGTTCGCGTGCCCGGCACGAACAGCAGCGAGCGCAGGCGGGGGCGGTCACACGACATTGCGTTTCTCCAATTCCGCGAGTTCGCTCTCATCGAGTCCCAGCCAGTCGCGATAGACCAGGTCGTTGTCCTGGCCGAGCGCCGGACCGGTACGCCAGACCCGCCCGGGCCGTTGTCGGAAGTGCGGAAGGACTGCCTGCATGCGGACGGGCCCGAGATCGGCGTCATCGACCGTGACGATGTCCTCGCGCTCGCGGTAAATCGGGTCGTCGGCGATGTCTGCCATGCTGAACACGCGTGACGCCACGACTTCCGCATCCTCAAAAGCCTTCAGGCACTCGCTCGCGCTGCGTTCCCCCACCCAGGCGCGCAGGGCATCGTCAAGGCGGTGGCGCTGCGCCAATTGCTGCTTGCCGGTGGCGAATAGCTCCGCCTCGAAGCCGAGAAGCTCCGCGATGTTCAGGACAGAACGCAGGGTCGCCGACGTCACGGTGATCCACTCATCATCGCGAGACCGGTACGTGTTGATCACGGCAGCGGGGGCGACGGCCAGTTGGTTGCCCGCCCGCTCGGGCACCTGGCCCAGCTGGTCATGGACGATCACSTGCCATTCCACGAGCCTGAAGAGTGGCTCGAACAGGGCCAAGTCGATCCATTCACCGTCGAAATCAGCGTCGTGGCCGCGGCGATGCAAGGCGGCGAGCACCGCGTAGGCGCCCATGAGGCCGGTCACGGCATCGCCGTGCGAAAACCCGGTGTGCACCGGTGGCCCGTCGGGAAAACCGGTCAGTCCGACCACGCCGCTGAGTGCCTCACCGACTTTTCCGAAGCCGGGTGCGTCAGCGAGTGACGAGGTGGCGCCGTAGCCCGAGATCTGCAGGAGCACGGCCTTTGGGTTGAGGCGGTGCACGGTCTCCCAGTCCAGACCCCACTCCCTCAGCCGACTGTTGCGCAGTGTGACGATGACGACGTCCGCCCAGGCGACCAGCCGGTGGGCGAGTACGCGCCCTTCCTCCTGACGCAGGTCCAGCGTGACCGAACGTTTGTTACGGCCGGCGACCTTGAACCACAGGGGGTGGCCGTCCTTGCGCGGACCCATCGCGCGAGCCGCGTCACCGGTCCCCGGCGGTTCCACGTGCACGACATCCGCGCCCTGATCGGCCAGTWGAGCGCCCGCCAGTGGACCAGCCACAACGTGGGCGAACTCGACCACTCTCAGGTCGCTCWACTGGCCGCGCCCGTGCATGTCCGACTGCTCGCCTGACACCACTCTCTCCCTGGCTGAATTTTCACGGCCCCTGGGCCCCGCCTGACCTCAGCCTGCCGCTTCGGTATATGCGCGTCCAGCAAGAGAAAGGAATATATTCATGCGATCTATGCATTAATAGGCGTCAGTCAGCCCAGGAGACGCCCGACGGCAGCTCCGCGCCCCGGGCGCGGTGCTCACTCAGCGTCTCCAGAAATCGTCGAGCCGCCATTGGCACGGGCCGTCCCGCCCGCTGCGCAATGTTCAGACGCCGGTTCACCACGGGGCCGCTGAGCGGGACATGTACGACGGGGCCGGCGCCAAGTAGCGGCAGGACTAGGGCGGGCAGTGCCGTGACTCCGAGCCCGGCCGCCACGAGACCGCCCACCGTCGCTACGTTCCCCGCTTCGGCCGCAGGCGTCGCTCGCGCCTCAACCTGCGCGAACGCGGCATCGGTCAGTCGCCGCACGCTCGACTCACGACCAATGGCGAGAAAGGGCTCGCGGGCGAGGTCCTCCCACGTGAGGCCCTCCCGCTGGGCCAGCGCATGCTCTCTTGGAACTACCGCGACGAACCGGTCGCGTACCAAAGGCCGGTGCTCAAGCCGGGCCGACTGTTCCCCAGTGGTGATGGCGAAGTCGGCCTCACCTGACAGCACCCGTCCGAGCACCGCTGCTTCGAGGCCGTCCATGATCTGGAAACCGACTGCGGGCCACCGAGCCCGAAAGTCGGAGATCACCCGTGGCAGAAGCAGCGCAGCCACCGACGGCAGCGTCGCCACGGCCACGGAACCCGACTCCCCCTCGAGGAACCGTGCCAGTTCTTTCATGCCCGAGTGATGAGCGTCCACGATCTGCTCCGCGATCCGCAGCGCCTCCACACCCGCAGGCGTCAACTGCACGTTTCGCGTGTCCCGCTCCAGCAATTGGGCCCCTACGTGTCGCTCCAAGTCAGCGACGGCACGGCTCAGGGAGGACTGAGACACTTGAAGGCGAGCTGCGGCCGCCGTGAAGCTGGCCGCCCGGGCAACCGCCGCGTAGGCGGCGAGCTGGCGCAAGGTGCTGTCCATGAGCAACGACCTTACGAGTTGTTGCCTTGTGGCGGTGAGCATGCTCGTGGCGCTGCCGCGGAGTATCCCGTCCCGGGACCTGGTGGTTCGGAGATCACCTATTCAGGTGATGTGGTGGTCCCCCGTCATACGAGATCGTGTCGCTGACCGCCCCAGAGCACTCGACTGCCCGTCGGCGGAAAAGCCTGGACGAGAAGAGACGACACCCATCGCGTCCACCAGGTCACCAGGCTCGAGGGGGCACGTCCGTCTCGCCGGCGTGGCAGAGACGGGGCTGGAGAGCTCGTCAACGAGGATGGACATATGCGAATCGTGATCGCAGGCGGCCATGGGCAGATCGCTCTCCTTCTGGAGCGGGATCTGAGCGCCGCCGGCCACACAGCTGTAGGCCTGATTCGCAAGCCCGAGCAGGTGCCGGAGGTGACGGCGACGGGTGCGGAGGCAGTGGTCCTCGATTTGGAGTCGGCCGACCTCGACTCCGTAGCGCAGGTGCTGGTGGGTGCCGACGCGGCCGTTTTCGCCGCCGGTGCCGGGCCGAACAGCGGTGCGCTTCGCAAGGACACGGTGGACCGTGGCACCTCGGTCCTGCTGGCCGAGGCCGCCGAACGTGCCGGCGTACGTCGGTTCTTGCAGATCAGCGGGATGGGCGTGGACGCTCCCCCGGCACAACTCAGTGGTGGGGACTGGCCTGCCTACTTCTCCGCCAAGGCTGCTGCCGAGGACGACCTGCGCGGTCGGGACCTGGACTGGGTGATCCTGCGGCCGGGCGGACTCACCAACGATCCCGGACTCGGCCGCGTCACGCTGATGGACAAGGTCGCCGATCCGGGCTCCGTACCGCGCGCCGACGTTGCCGCGGTGATCGCCTCGCTGCTGACGGCCGATGTGTCACATCGCACCCTGGAGCTGGTCAGCGGGGACACACCCATCGACCAAGCCGTACGGGAACTTTAGACCACCTGACCTGCTGCGAAGCACCCGTGCCACCCGGCACGTAATCAGGGGACAATCAGGGGATCTCCCCGGAAAGCACGACCCCGACATGTTGTGCGATGCGCCGGAAAGGGTTCGGTCCTCACCGCGCGGGTGCCGCCGCCCCTGGACGTGACTCGTGGTCACTAGAGGCGGGCGATGAACGCACTGATGCGAGAGGCGATTTGGTCGGGCACCTCCAGCGGCGAGAGGTGGCCGGTTCCGTCGACTTCGGTGAGGGTGGCGGTGGGGACGAGGGGCAGCAGGTGTTCCCGGAGCACGGGAGGCGGGTCCACCTTGTCGTCGCTACCGGCGATCACGAGCACGGGCACGTCGATCGCACCGACCCGATGCGCGAAGTCCTCGACCAGAGCCTGTCGCGGCCACGCCATGCGTGCTGCCTCGCCTGCCCGGGAGCTGTCCTCGTGCACCTGCCGGCGCGCCTCGGCCGACAGGCCCCCGTTGGTCAGCACCTGGTCAATGCTCTGGTCGATGGTTTCCGCGTTGTCGTAGGCGTGGGACAACGCTTCCTGGAACTCGGGCGTCACACCGACCGGAGCCGGCGGAGCGGGCGCGACGAGCACCACACCCCTCAGCCCCGCCGGGCGGCGAGAAGCGAGCACCTGGGTCACCTTGCCCCCCATCGAGTGCCCGACCACGACATACTCGCCGTATCCGAGCTCTCCGATGACGCGCTGAGCGTCGTCGGCGAGCTGCTCGATCCCGTACGGGCCTGGCGCATCGGTGGACTCACCCCAGCCACGGCTGTCGTAGGAGACGAACCCCTGGACGGGACTCAGTCGCTCGATGACCGGCCGCCAGGTGCGGTGAGAGCCGCCCCAGTAGTGCAGGAAGACCAAGGCCGGCCCGTCGCCCTCGCGGACGTGGCCGTAGAGCCGCCCGTCCTTCACGGCGAAGTACCGCCCGATCGGGGTGTACGTGGTCACAGCAGTCGGGTGTCCTTGCCTGGGCCGGCGCCGAGCCGCTCTGCCGCGGTCGCTGCCGACGTGAGCCCGGCCGTCGGGCCGTGCCGCTCATGGCTCGATCGTCGTCCAGCCCTTCTCGATCAACCACAAGCCGGTCTGCCACCCTCCGCAATTTTCGGGACACGCTGGGCTGAAGGCCGACTCACCGAACAAGGAGCAAGCGGCGCCACCGGAGCAGGGCCTCTCCCGCGCGAATGCCCAGCGCGGCCGAACCCGCACCTTGTCAGGATAGTTACGGTCGTAATATTGCAGCCATGGCTCCTCATCGTGTCGCGGTTCTGGCGCTGCCGTTCGTGATCCCCATCGATCTCGGTATCCCCACCCAGATCTTCAACGCGCGCTCTTATACGCCGTACGAGCTCACCGTGTGCAGCGGTGCCCGCGGCGACGTCACGACCAGCACGGGGTTCACGGTTGGATGCACAGCCGGGCTGCCGGCCCTGGCCCAGGCCGACACGATCATCGTGCCGGGCTACTGGGAATATCAGCGGCCACCGGCGCCCGAGGTCATCGCGGCCCTGAAGCTCGCCCACGACCGTGGCGCCCGCATCGCCTCGATCTGCACCGGAGCCTTCGCACTCGCCGCAGCCGGACTGCTCAACGGCCGTACGGTCACCACGCACTGGTCCACGGCCGACGAACTCGAACGCCTCTACCCCGCGGTCCGGGTGGACCGCAGCGTCCTCTACATCGACGACGATCCTCTGCTGACCTCAGCGGGCATGACCGCCGGCATCGACCTGTGTCTCTACATCGTGCGCAAGGACCTGGGTGCTGTGGTCGCCAACAGCATCGCCCGCGAACTGGTCGCCGCACCGCACCGCGACGGCGGCCAGGCCCAGTACATCGATCGGACTCTGCCCTCCCCCACCGACCACACTCTGGCCGACACCCGCGACTGGGCCTTGAGGCACCTCAACGAAACGCTCACACTGGACGTCCTGGCCCGGCGGGCGCGCGTCTCCGCCCGCACCCTGGTCCGCATGTGGCGCCAGGAAGCCGGTATCACGCCGCACCAATGGCTGCTCACCGCCCGTATCAACCACGCCCGCGAACTCCTGGAATCCACCGATCTCGGCATCGAGCAGATCGCCGCCCAGAGCGGGCTTGGAACCAGCACCAACCTTCGCGCCCGATTTCGCGACGCCCTCGATACCACGCCGTCTGCCTATCGTCGGGCCTTCCAGCCGTCGGACGGCACAGCGCCGCCGGTCCGGGCGGACGGGAAACCCGAGCATCCGGCGACGTGAGGCCGGCCGGCCGACCCGACCGGAGGCGTCCCGAAAATTACGACAAGCGGGACTACGCGGCTGCCGAGCGGTTCTGGTCCCCGACTACATCCAGCACAGCGCTCATAGGGGGTCGACCGGAAACGAACGGCGCTCCCCAGGCGCATCACCGTTGTCCACAAAAGTAACGCCCAAGCCGGGCGGCCGCGCTGCCCTGCTTCCCGGCGGCGCGAGGCTCGACCGGTTCACGATGGCGTGATCGTCTTCGCATCAGACGTCGGGCGCGCGGGCAGGTGGTCGAGGAAGTCCGCGGACGGTGCGTAGAAGAGCGTGCCGGTGACCGCTGTGGAGAAGTCGAGAATGCGGTCGTGGGTGACGTCCGGTGTGCCGAGGAACATATTGCGCAGCATCAGCTCGGTTACTTCCGGTGTGCGCGCGTAGCCGATGAAGTAGGTGCCGAACTCGCCGCGACCAGGGCTACCGAAGGGCATGTTGTCGCGCAGGATCTTCCGCTCTTCTCCGTCCGGCCCTGTGACGGTGTTCAACTCCGCGTGGGAGGCGGCCTCGTCCAGTTCAAGGTTGGTCGCCTTGGTACGGCCGATGATCCGCTCCTGCGCTTCGACGGGCAAAGCGTTCCACGCGTCCATGTCGTGCAGGTACTTCTGCACGATCACGTAGCTGCCTCCGGCGTGGCCGGGGTCCTCCTCGCCGATCAGTACGGCCTCGCGGGCGGCGACACCGACCGGGTTCTCGGTGCCGTCCACGAAGCCCAGCAGGTCGCGCGCGTCCAGGTACTTGAAGCCCTGCGCCTCGTCCTCGACGGTCACCGCGCCGCGCAGGCGGTTCATGATCTCGGTGGCGAGCCCGAAGCACAGATCCGGCCGGGTGGCACGCAAGTGGAAGAGCAGGTCTCCGGGGGTGGACACCGCACTGTGCCGCGATCCTTTCAAGGGCTGGAAGGGATGCAGGCCGATCGGGCGCGGGTAGTCGAAGAGCCGGTCCCAGGCCTCGGAGCCGATGCCTGCCACACAGCTCAAGGCGGCTTCGGGCACACCGAAGCCCAGGGCTCGCTCCAGCGAGCGGAGGTCGGTCAGCAGCTGCCGCGTCTTCTCCTCACCCCCTGAAGCGATGGTGACCACCAGGAAGATCGCGGCACTGGTCAGCGGGCTGAGCACTGGTTGCGGCTGCGACCCGGTCACGGACGGGAATTTGGCGGTCAATTCTCTCTCCCGATCTGGTGCGACGCTCTGTGCGGTTCTCGGCGAGGAAGACGTCGTTTCCTGCGATGCGCCTCTCCCACGCCCCCGGCATCAGCTCGGCCGCGCAAGCGACGACGGCGTGCATCCAGACCTCAAGCCGTGCCTGCGTGTTCACGTGCAGCACGCCGATCGTGGCCTCCCTCAGGTCCACTGTGCTCAGCGCCTCGGGGGCAGAGGTTCGCGGGTCGTCCATGTACTCGCGATTGAGCTGTRCATCTTCGGAAGCACCGTACAGGGACATGCGGCCGCAGACGACGGTGTCGAGGTCGTACTCCAGCATCTGGCCCATGGCGACGAAGTACGCAGGCACATGGGCGGAGAAGAGAAGGCGGAAGTACGGCGCGTTCTTGACCGTGAAGCTGTCGATGCCCCGTCATGTCGGCGTTGAGCGGCCGGACTGCCCAGCCGCGTCCCTGTACCTCCCCGGCCCGGATGGGCCTGGGCWGCCCAGGCCCATCCGGGCCGGCAGCCCGAAACCGGCGGACAACGGGCCGTTACTCTCAGCGCAGGTGGGCGATGATCAGGTTCGGGTCCTTGCGCACGACCCATGTGGCGGACGCGATGTAGACGGTGTGACCGCGTACGGCGACCGACGTCGGATTCTCAAGACCGTCCTTGCCGGTGAGTGCGATGGAGTGGCTACCGTCGGGCTCGATGATTGCGACCTCGTTCTGCACGTCGAGCGCCGCGACGATCCGATCGCTGTCGCCGATGAACTCGAAGTCGTCGATGCCGGCCAGCCCGGTCGCTTTGGTCTCGAACGCCCCGGCGGATCCGTCGCAGCGGATCGGGATCCTGACCATGGTGCCGAGTGACATATTCGTCACCCATACCGCCCCTTCGTGGACTTTCATGCCGTTCGCGCCCAGGGTGCCATGGGGAGCCAGCTCTGGGCCGGTGGCCCACGCAGTGGCCGCGCCGCCGCCGATCGGCATCCGCCAGACGGTGCTCAGCGCCGAGTCGGCGGCGTAGAACTCGCCGGTGGCCGAATCCAGCCCGAGCCCGTTGGGCAGGCTGTCGGCCGGCAGTGGGGTGATGCGCTCGGGCACGCCGCCCGGCTTCAACCGCCAGAGCCCGGTCAGATCGCTGGTCCCTGCCACGTACAGGAAGTACAGGGTGCCGTCGTCGACTCGCACGAGCCCGGTGAGGAGCGCGAAACCGAGCATCGGCGTGTGGACACCACCGTCGGTGGGGGCCGGCAGGGTCGCCAATACCTGCTGGCGGCCGTTGGGATGGAGCCGGACCACTTGGCGCGCGACGGCCTGGTTGAGGTAGATGGCGCCGTGGGGTCCGAGCGCGATGTTCTCCGGCTGCTGGCCGGCGGCAAGATCGAAATGGTAGGCGATCCGTGCCTTGATGTACGGGTTGGTTGGGGTGTCGGCGACCGCTGGGGTGGTCTGCGAGAGAACCGCGGCGCTCAGGGCTATGCCCACGAGCTTGGCGGCGCGATTGAGGCTCATGAGGGTCACTCCTTAGTTGGTGAACGCACCGGCCGAGGCGCTTTCAGATCCTTGCGGGCCTTCCGAAACAGCAGCGCTGCGACTTCCTGTGTCGGCCCTGCTGGCGCCACTTTGGACGTGGGCGCAGGATGGCGCCATCGGCATGTTTGGTTCATCTTGGCCGTGCGCCGGATGGCAGGTGAATGTCCGGCGTGAACGGGCAATGGCCATGTGGGCGGGTGCTTCTCGGGGGAGCGCGTGTTCTTCCATCTCGCCGAATCGTCGGCGGCGGTAGGCACTGTTTCGCCGTGCTTCGCCACTGGGTGCGCGAGCGGCCCTATTCCATTCAGTCCTTCTTGCTCGGGCGCGAACGGCATGAAAGTCCACGAAGGGGCGGTATGGGTGACGAATATGTCACTCGGCACCATGGTCAGGAT
>NZ_RDBN01000032.1:12857-25156 GCF_008042075.1 Streptomyces sp. UW30
GGTAGAAGATGTCGATGTCGGCCTCCTCACCGCTGACGATCAGGGTGTCCCACGCCCCGCTCTCCTGAAGCGTGCGCAGCGTCTGAGGGGCGAGTGTGGCCAGGTGGGCACGCAGGACCTCGTCGGTGGGCATGCCCGGGAGGCGGGACGACAGGCGCTCGCGGATGGCGATCATGCGGTCGAGCAGCAGGTCGAGGTCGGAGCGGCGCGCCGCGGAGCCGTCGTCCGGCTCCATGCTGCGGGCGACGATGTCCTTGATGGCGCGGGTGACCCCCTCGTCGTCTGTGGCCACCATCGCGTTCCAGGCCCGGGACTTGTGCCGGTACTGAAGCATCGACATCGCCGCCTCGTGCCGGATGAAGTCGGCGTCGCGCAGCGGCCGGCCCTGCCAGACGCGGCTGAGCGAACGGGCGAGTGAAGTGGCCGACGCCAGACCGCTGTTGAGGCCGCGGCCGGGCCAGAAGTGGATCGCGTTCGCCGCGTCGCCCAGCAGGAAGCCGAAGGTTCCCGGGGTCTTCGCGGTGGGCCGGCTGAGCTGGGCCGTGAAGCGCGGGCGCTGCACCATGTCCAGGCGGAACGAGGTGACCGCCGACAGGTCCTCCTCGGGCACCGCGAACATCTTCAGCCCCTCCAGGATCCGCTTCCACAGCGGCGAACCCTGAAGCAGGGCCGGCAGGAACAGGGTTCCGTGCGTGGGGCACGTGAACTCGTTGTGCTCGCCCCGGGCCATGACACAGGGACGGGCGGCGATGCACTCCTCGAAGACCTTGCGGACCGGATCGATGCCGATCACGTCCTCGGCCTCCTCGCGGGTGAGCCGCATGTTCAAAAAGCCTTCGCCGCGCAGCGAGTTGAGCAGGAATCGGTTCTGCGACACGGTGAGCAGGACACTCATCGGGTCCGGCAGTGTCGACTTCACCCGCAGCCCCAGCACGATGTCCCGCAGGTGCTCGCCGTCGAGGGAGTAGATCGAGGCGTCGGCCGCCCCGAAGCGGTCGGCGAAGTGTTCGCGGGTGCGGGAGCGCCCGCCCTCGGCGATGACGAGGACGTGCTCCTGGGCGAGCCGGTTCTCCTGCTCCTCCACGTCGAAGCGCTTGGGGACCAACCTGATGGCCGCACGCTTGTTGGCCAGCTCCAGCAACTGGTCCTCGACGTAGGCGATGCGGATGTTGCGCGGCGGACGGCCGTCCACGGAGTCCGGTCCGACGGGCCACATCTCCGAGAAGTCACTTGTGTTGTCGAACAGCGCCGAGCGGACCTCCTCGGACAGCGCCAGGTACTGCCGGCTCTGCACGGTCACCACCTGCTGGCGCCGTACGTTGCCGTGGCTCTGGTCCTTCCAGACGATCGTGGAGCCTTCCTTGCGCCACCGGGCGTCGTACACGGTGATCTGCGCACGCCCCGGGAGTTGCTCGTCCAGCGCCAGGGCGAAGGCGAGGCCGACCGGACCGCCGCCTGTGACCGTCACGCGCAGGGTGCCGGGGTCGGCGGTCGGGTCGAGGCGCGGAGAGTTGAGCAGGGAGAGGTCCATGACCGTCTCCATCGCTTCCTGCGCCTCGTAGAGGAAGGTCTCGTCGCCGATCCGTATGCAGTCGTTGGGGCGCAGAACGTGCCGCGTGATGCGTTCGTCGTTGACATACGTGCCGTTGCGGCTGTCCCGGTCGTACAGGACGAACCCGGCGTCCTCCGTGACGATCTCGGCGTGCAGGCGGGAGGCGTTGGCGCTCACGAGCACGATGTCGTTGTCGCCCTTACGCCCCAGGGTCAGCGGTGCACCTTCCAGAACCACACTCTGACCGGTGAAGGGGCCTGTACGTCCCACGATGATCGACGGCACCTGCGTACTCCTTGGGAACGGCATTCGACACGGCGAGGGTGAACTCCCCCGCGACATACACGTCAGTATGACCCGCCCCGGTTCAACCGATCTTGCTTCTCTGAGCCGGGGCGACCGTATCCGGCCGCTCCGTCACCGTCTATTCGCACGTCACCGAGAAGGGCACCGTGTTCGAGGTCGTCCCCTGGGAGCCCTTGACCTCCACGCCGATCTCGCTGGTGAAGGTTCCGGCCTTGGAGTAGGCCGTCAGCCGCACGACGTCCTGGCCCGTACGGTCCCCGCCGCTCGGGAAGGAGAGGGAGCGCCACTCGTGATCGACCACCGAACCGTCCTTGGACACCCACCGATAGGTGATCCTGGCCGGTGCCTCGTCCACGGCGAACGTCGCCGTGAAGGTGGGGGCCTGGTCGGCCGGCGGCGAACACTGACCTACGTAGGTCGTGTTCGCGCCTGTCACCGTCGCACGGACCTGCTGCGAGGTGGAGTCGGCCTTGTCGTTCCCTCCCTCGTCATCGCCGCGATTGACCAGCGCGTAGCTCAGCCCTGCGATGAGCACGGCACACGCCACCGCTCCGGCGATCAGGGCCGCGGTGCGTCGGCGGCGGCGCGGGACTTCGGCGGGCTGCGGCTCGTAGGGGATGGGTGGGCCGAAGGCGCCGGGTGGAGCGGTGGCGGTAGGCGGTGCCGCAGCGACGGGCGGTGCGGCGGCCGCGGGTTGGCGCGCCGCGGTCGCGGCGGGCGTGGGTCCGGGCGCGGATTGAGCGGGCTGAGTGGGCTGAGTGGAATGAGTGGACTGAGGGGACTGAACGGGCTGGGCAACCGATGTCCCGGTCACGGCGTGCGCCGCCGCCGTCGTCGTACCGGCACCGGCGGTCGGAGCGTCACCGGCAGTCGGTGTCTCACCAACCGTGGGAGAGTCCCCGGCAGTCGGCGTGTCACCGACCGTAGGAGTGTCACCGACCGTGAGAGCTCCGCCGTCCGTAGGGACCTCCGAGGCGCCGGCGGTGGGGGCTTCCAGGGCCGTACTCGTGGGCGCTTCCTCGGCAGCCGTCGGGGGCGTCGCGGCCGTACCGCCCGCCGCGATCATCCGCAACTCCCGCTCGGCCTGCTCGGCAGGCATGCGCTCGGCGGGCTCCTTGCGCAGAAGCCCCTCGATGACCGGGGTGAGCGGCCCGCACCGGCGCGGCGTCGGGGGTTCCTCGTCG
The DNA here is from genome assembly GCF_008042075.1 of Streptomyces sp. UW30. GTDB lineage: Bacteria > Actinomycetota > Actinomycetes > Streptomycetales > Streptomycetaceae > Streptomyces. The sequence goes on from NZ_RDBN01000032.1 coordinate 15,900, forward strand.
ACTATCGCGCGCAGGGTGCTGAGCGGGGTGTCCTGACGGAACGGAGAGAGGCCCTCCACGGCCGCGTAGAGCAGAACGCCGAGCGACCACAGGTCGGACTCGGGACCCGGAGTGCGGCCGAGGGCCCGCTCGGGCGGGAGGTACTCGGGGGAGCCCACGACCTCGCCGGTCATGGTCAGCGAGGAGTCGCCCTCGACCATGGCGATGCCGAAGTCGGTGAGTACGACGCTGCCGTCGTCGCCGAGCAGCACGTTGGCGGGCTTCACATCGCGGTGCAGCACCCCCTCGCCGTGGGCGGCGCGCAGGGCCGACAGGACCTCGGCGCCGATCTGCGCCGCCCGCTTCGGGGTCAGTGGTCCGTCGGCGCGCAGCAGGTCTCCGAGCGAGCGGCCCCGCACGAGCTCCATGACGATCCAGGGGCGGCCGTCGTCGGTGGCCACGTCGTAGACGGTCACCACGTTGCGGTTGGGGATGCGGGCGGCGGCCCAGGCCTCGCGCTCCAGCCGGGTGTACATCCTCTCGATGTGCGCGGCCGACAGTCCGGCGGGGGCACGCACCTCCTTGACGGCGACGTCGCGGTGCAGCGTCTCGTCGCGCGCCCGCCACACCGTCCCCATACCGCCCTCGCCGAGGCGCGACAGCAGCAGGTAGCGGCCCGCGATCCTCCGCTCCTGGTCCGGTGGCACCTGTACGGCCTCCTTGTTGTGCATCCGGACGGCTCTCCCTCTCCTCGTGCGGCGGCCGGGGCGATTGCCGATGTCGCCCTCGTGCAGCAGCCCCGTTTCCCCGTATACAGCGCCCGACAGCGAGCCCGCCACCCCGCGGGCGGCGTCCAGCGTCGTGGCCGGCGATCACCGACTCGGCGCGGACACATGATGTCGCACGCGCCCCGCCGGTCGTCATGACCCCCGCCTGTACTCCCAGTGAACGCGCCGTCCCTCTGGGAGAGTTCCTCGCGCCTAGGCGTCGCGGCTGTAGCGCCCGCCGCTTCCCAGGCCTTCCAGGAGCAGCATTGTGCTACACGCGCACGCAGGTTCGAATGGTTCGCCTCACCGTGAAGAGTCTTCGGCCGGTCGGCGAACAGTCGCCGCAAGGCGGCGCGCGGACCTGGTCGCCCACGTCATCCCATCGGGTGAAGGCTGCTCAATTTTGATTGAGCTGAGTAGTTGTGTGCGCTCCACTGTCTTTGCCTGGCGCTGTCAAGCGGCCGGCTCGGGGACATGCCGAACCGACCCCACGAGACGTTGCAACAGGACTGTCAGGACCACCGAAGCGGGGAACGTGGGGACGTTCCGACGCCTGCCGCTACGAGCACTCTTCCGCCTCCCGGCTGTCGCTGACCACGACGGGCGGTGGAGCCGATGACCCACCGAAGCGCGAGTTCGCCCCGACCGACCTGCCGGGCGCACGTCGCGCTGACACTCCAAGCCGGGCGCTCTGCCATGCGCTGACCATCGCGGCTGCGCCGCGCACATGTTGAGGGGGACAACAGGTATGACCGGACTCACCAACTCGACCCGGGCGATCCTCAAAGCGACCTACACCCAACCCGTCCCGTCCGCCGTGCCTGCCGAGCCCGGTATGCACACCGGGCCGGGATCGGCGATGTCAGTGTTCGCGAAGCTGAACTTCATGAGATCCCTGCGCCTGACCCGGCCGGAGATCGAGGCCATGGCGCAGCGGCTGCCGGGCGAACACGCCGAACTCTCCGAGGCGTTGGAGACCATCGCGCCGTCGCTGGTCGACCGGGGCCCGGCGGCCGTCGCGAGCACCGCCAGGCTGTACGGGGGTATCGATCCCCGGACGCTGGCCGCCTTGGGGCGGGTCGTCGCGGACCTGCGCGAGCCGAAGAGTACGGCGGCCCATCCGGCGGCGGACAGCCGGGCCACCGATGCCGGGCCCCCGAGCACGGCCCCGGCTCCGTTGGGTACCGAACAGCCCGACGCATCTGACGTCGATCTCCTGGTCGACCGGTTCGTCGAGGAGGCCGGTATCCAACCGGTCGGCTGGCTGCATCTTGAGCGGATCGAAATGCAGCCGGTGGGCCTCGAACGCGGCGAACTCGTCTCGACCATCCCCATGGCTCCGGGCGAGACCGCCCGAGTGAGCCACAAGGAGTGGTCGACGCAGAGCGAGGAACTGTCCAGGATCGTCACGGACGAACTGGAGACGTACGCCGAGAAGGGCGTGGCCGAGAAGACGGACGTGGCCATGTCCACCGCCAACGAGTCGAAGCGCGACACCAACCTCAACTTCGGGGTCACGGCCAGCGGCAGCTACGGCACGGTGTCGGTCACGAGCACCCTGAACTACGGCGTGTCCACCTCCGACCACGAGTCGCGCCAGGCAAGCACCAAGCACGCCACGGAGATCACCTCCAAGGCGTCCTCCCGCTCGCGCAAGGAGCACAAGGTCTCCTTCCGGACCGAGACACGCCGCGGCGAGGAGGACGAGGCGGCCCGCGTGATCACCAACAACACGACCCGGGTGATGCGCATCGACTACTACCGGATCATGCGCAAGTGGCGCGTGGACCTCATGCGGTACGGCCTGCGCATGACGTACGACCTGGTCGTGCCCGACCCGGGCGGCGCGCTGCGCCGGCAGCTGATGGAACTCGCCGAGATCGACAAGACCCTCGCCACCCCCTACGAGTTCCCCTTCGGCATCGACCAGATCGCCCGCCACAACTGGATGTCGCTCGCGGCACGTTACGGGGCACCTGTCACGGCGCCGCCGGCGGAAAACCTCAATCCGCCCGACTACACCTACGAGTTCCCCTCCATCATCGAAGAGGGGGACGCCGTGAAAACCCGGTACCAGTCCTGGCAGATCGACCTGCCGGAAGGCTACGAACTCGTCCCGACCCTCTTCGAGGTCAACTACTACGGATGGCAGCSCGCCGAACTGGCCCGCTTCGACGTGCTCGGCGACGAGGCCCCGGAAGTGACGGCGACCCCCGTCGGAGCGGAACTCAAGGGGCGCTACCTGTCCGCGCTGGCGCACCTGAACGGCAAGGCGGGCCACATCTCGATCCAGTACACCCACCGCAACGTCAGCTGGGCCGGCTTCCGGCTCGCGGCCACCTTGCGGTTGTCGGCGCACGCGTACTTCGCCTGGCAGCTCGACACCTGGCAGAAGCTGCGGGAGGCCGCCGAGCAGCAGTACTACACACTCCAGCAGCGGCTGCGGGACCGCCGTGAGCAACTCCTGGCGGAGCTGAGCCGGGACGACACCCTCACGCTGCGCCGTGCCGAGCGCGAGGAGCTGATGAAGCGGTCCCTGCAGTGGCTCTTCGGCAGCGACTTCGACACGGCACCCGACGAGATCGACACCGTGCTCGCGGCACTGGGCACCAACGGCACACCGACCTGGACCGACGACATCGATCCGTCCGCCCTTCCCTTCGGCCCTGATGTGTGGCTGAAGATCAGGAAGTTCGGCGAGTTCGTCAAGTTCCTGCACCAGGCCGTCGAATGGGAGAACGTTCTCTACTTCCTCTACCCGTACTTCTGSGGGTCGGAGAAGCTCGCCGAGGTGAAGCGGCTGTTGTGGCACCCCGACCCGCTGCGTCGCGAATTCCTGCGGGCCGGCGCGGCACGTGTGGTGCTGCCCATCCGGCCGGGATTCGAGCGCGCCTTCTCCCGGCTGATGTCCACCGGCCGCCTGGACGGCGACGGATCGCCGGATCCCGAGGACCCGCCGTACATGAGCATCGCCCAGGAGATCGAGGCCTACGCGCGGACCAACTATCCGGGGATCCCGCCGGCGAATCCCGACATCGCCGCCCGGGCCCGGCCGCTGCTGACGGTGAACCAGCAGCGCGCGTGGCGCGAGATCGGCGTCATCGTCGACGCCCTGGAGAAGTACGCCGAGAAGGCGAAGCAGCGGGACGACCCGACGTGGCGCGGAGCGCCGATCGAACCGGAGTACTACCCGACCACCAGGCAGGGCCTGCGGGTGCTGCTCGACACCCGTCCGAACCTCACCGTCACCGACCCCTGGGGCAAGCCGTACCTCTACCAGAACCCCGGGCGGACCGCGCCGTTCGTGGTCTCCAGCCAGGGAGCGGACGCGTCCGCGGGCGGCACGGACGAAGGGCGGGACATCTCCACCGACGCGGAGGGAAATCTCGTCGGGACCTGGTTCGAGTACACCCCGTGCAGTGGCCTCGACATCGAGGTCGGTTCCGACTTCGGCGACAACGGATAGCGGGACGGCCATGGCGGACATCCAACTGCTGGGCAGCTACTGCTCGTTGCCGACCCGGAAAGTCGGGGCCGACGGCAAGGGGGGCATCGATCGGGTGCGCATGGATCTGGAGGCGCGTACGGCGGAGTGGTACATGGTGGAGTGCTTCACCAGGTACTTCAAGCAGCGCTACCCGGACTCCGAGGTGATCAGCGAGATCAGCTACCTGGACACGAAGCGGTTCCGCGGCGCGATGGCGATCCTCGTCAAGTGGATGCTGGCGGAGTACCGCAATGTGCTCAGTCGCAAGGCGCTCAAGAAGAACATCACGTCGCAGCGGGCCGGTGGGCGGCTGCGCTCGGACATGCTCGGTGTCCGGATCGAGGGGTCGACCATGATCCTCGAACTGGTCGAGGTGACCACGGTCGGTGAGGCCGCCGACGCCGAGGTCGAGGACGTCCAGCACAAGATCGACACCCTGAACCGATACGTCGTCGGCGAGGCCCTGAAGGAAATGCTCGCCGTACAGCGCAGTGGGCTGGTCAGCATCGGTGCCCCCACACAGATTGACGTACGCCGCTCGACCTGGCGACCGTACTGGAACGAGCTGTACTACCCGCTCGTCCCGACCCAGCCCGCCACCGGCGCTCCCGGGAGCGTCAAGTTCGAGTGGATCTGCTACAAGCCCACGTTCCGTCCCGACGGCATCGGCAAGGACGGCCTGGTGCTGTACGAGATCCACTCGACGCCGCTGCCCCAGGGTGTCCCCGTCGAAGTGCTGAAGAGAGTCGCCCGGAGGCTGCGCGAACTGGAGAACCAGCACCAGCTCGTTCTGCTGCCCGCGATGCAGCAGTACTGGGACGACAACGCCGCCGACCGCAGGGAACTGCAGAAGTGGCTCGCCATCGGGCTGGGCGCGGCCCTGATCGTCACGCTCGTGGTGATGGCCTGGCCCGCTGCGGTACCCCTCGCCGTGGGTGCCGCGGAGGCGACGGAAGCGGCGGGAGCGGCCGCGGCCGTGGCGGACGTGGCGGGAACCGCGGGTGCGGCGGCCGACGCGGCGCAGCTGGCCAGTGCGGTCAGCTATGCCGACGGGGCGTCGAAGGTCGCCACATTCATCGAGAAGGCGCAAATGGCCCTGCGGCCCGTGCTGGCTGCCGGGGTCGCGGGGGGTGTTGCCGGGGTCGTGGGGAACCGCTGATCCGGTGATGCCGGGCCGGAGTCCGGCGCGGGGGTCCGTCGGCCGGTCGTGAGCCGAGTGCGTGGGCGTGGCTTCACCGGGCGGCATGTCGTCGACGAAACCCGGCTGATCGCCGCCGCGTTCAGTTCGGCGTTGACGGCTCGGCTGCCTCCGCGWCCGGCGACGTGTCCGCGTCGGCCGGTGTCGGGTCGGGCTGCCGGCCGGCGTCGGGCAGGGCCTGTTCGGCCCAGATCACCTTGCCCTGCGGGGTGTACCGGGTGCCCCAGCGCTCGGCCATCTGCGACACCAGGAACAGGCCCCGGCCTCCCTCGTCCGTCGTCGCGGCGTACCGCAGATGCGGCGAGGTGCTGCTGCAGTCGGCCACCTCGCAGATCAGCGTCCGGTCGCGGATCAGCCGCACATGGATCGGCCCGGCGCCGTAGCGGATGGCGTTGGTGATCAGCTCGCTCAGGATGAGCTCCATGGTGAAGCCGAACTCCGACAGGTCCCACTCTTCGAGCTTCTCGGACACGGCGTCGCGCATCCCCGCGACGGCCGCCGGGTCCGGTGGTACGTCCCAGTCGGCGATCCGGTCGGGCGGCAGTACCCGCGTGTGGGCGACGAGCAGGGCGACATCGTCCTTCGGGCGCCCGGGAAGCAGGCTCTCCAGCACGTCCTTGCAGGTCTCCTCGGGCGACCGGCCGGGGTGGCCCGACAGCGCGTCGCGCAGCAGCTCCATGCCCACATCCAGGTCGCGCTTGCGGTCCTCGATGAGGCCGTCCGTGTACAGGACGAGCTGGGTTCCCTCGTCGAGGCGCAGCTCCGCCGTCTGGAACGGCATGCCGCCGAGCCCCAGGGGCGGACCGGCCGGCACGTCCGGGAAGGTGACGGTTCCGTCCGGCTGGACCAGCGCGGGCGCCAGATGCCCCGCACGCGCCATGACGTAGCTGCGCGTCACGGGGTCGTAGATCCCGTACAGGCAGGTGGCGCCCACGACGCCCGCCGCGCTCTCTGCCGCCTCGTTCTGGTCGATGCCCCCGACCAGGTCGTCCAGATGGCTGAGCAGCTCGTCGGGGGGCAGATCGAGGGCGGAGAAGTTGTGCACCGCGGTCCGCAGCCGTCCCATCGTGGCGGCGGCGTGGAGGCCGTGGCCGACCACATCGCCGACGACCAGTGCCACCCGGCTCCCCGGCAGGGGAATCACGTCGAACCAGTCTCCGCCCACGCCCGACTGGGCCGGGAGATAGCGGTAGGCGATGTCGAGGGCGTTCTGCTCGGGCATGGCCTGTGGCAGCAGGCTGCGCTGCAGGGTGACTGCCAGGGCGTGCTCGCGGGTGTAGCGGCGGGCGTTGTCGATGCTTATCGCGGCACGGGCCACCAGCTCCTCCGCCAGCGACAGGTCCTCCTCGTTGAAGCGATCATGCTCGTGCGCACGCCAGAAGTTGGCCATGCCCAGCACGACGCCGCGGGCCTGGATGGGGGCGGTGATCAGGGAATGGATGCCGTAGTCGATGATCGCCTTGGCGCGCCCCGGGTCCTGTACGCGCCAGCTCGTGGCGGTCGGCAGATCGCTCACCAACTGGGAGCGGCCGCTGCCGTAGCCGCGCGCCTGGGGCGTGGAGGGAAGGTACGCGAAAAGCCGGCCCTGTTCGGAGAGCGGATGGTCGTCCTGGATGCCGGACACGGCCGCGCGCCGCATGTCCGTGGCCGTGGGGGCCGGCTCCTCGCCGTGCAGGACGGCGTCTGCCAGGTCCACGGTGACGAAGTCCGCGAAGCGGGGAATGGGGACCTGGGCCAACTCGTCGGCGGTGCGCAGCACGTCCAGGGTGGTACCGATGTGCAGTCCCGCGTCGTACAACAGCCTGAGCCGCTCCCGTGCCACCTCCGCCCTGCCGGTCACCGCCTGCAGCTCGGTGGAGTCGCGCAGCGTCACCACCATTCCCTTGGGGCCTCCCGCGCGGTCCGTGGGCCGCTGGTTCACCGCGAGGAGCCGCTCTCCCGCGAGGTACACCTCGTCGGTGGCCTCGCGCCCGGAGGCGAGCAGCGCCCTCGTCTCGGGATCGAGGCCCGGCAGCTCCGTGACCAGCCGTCCTTCGACGTCCGGGGGCAGCTCCAGCAGTCGTCTGGCCTCGTCGTTCGCCAGCATCAGCCGCCCGTCGGCGGCCACGATCAGCACACCTTCCCGAACGGAGTGGAGCACCGTGTCGTGGTGCTCGTACATCAGGGTCATCTCGTCCGGGCCCAGGCTGTGTGTCTGCCGTTGCAGCCGCCTGCCCACCAGTGCCGTCACACCGGTGGACAACACGAGCGCTCCGGCCCCCGCGCCCAGGATGATCGGTAGCTGCCGGGCCAGCTGACTCTCGACGTTCTTGACCTTCATCCCGGCCGAGACGAGGGCCACCACCGTGCTGTCGGCGTTCTCGATCGGGACCGTGGCCTGCACCTCGCGACCGAGCGGGCCGTTGACGTTCTCCACATAGACCTTCCCCGCAAGCGACGGCCCGATCTCGCCCACGAAGCGCTTTCCGATGCGGTCCGGCAGGGGGTGTGTGTACCGGATGCCCTTGGTGTCCATGACCACGATGAAGTCGACACCGGCGGCTCGGCGTGCCGCCTCGGTGAGCGGCTGGAGAATCTTGCTCGGATCCGGGGTCTGCAATGCCGCCAGGACGCCCGGCGCGTGCGCGAAGGTCTGCGCCACGGCCGTGGAGCGGCGCCTGGCCTCGGCGCTGTTGTCCCGCTCCGACTGCAGGATGAGAGCGAAGACGCCGCAGGCCACGAGCAGCACTACGAGAGCCACCTGGAAAACCAGCACCTGCCCGGCTACGCTCCGCGTGCTTCTGCTGATCAGGCGCCTGACCGATAGATGTGGAAAACGGGCGAAACGATTCGCCATGCGACCTTTTTAACATCGGTGATCCCAAGTGGCCAGGGGTCCGCCCGATCCATACTCGGCTGACCTCGCGCGTCTGAGGGGCCGTACGCCGCATGGCCTCGGCCCCTCCGGGCATGGTCATCCGCCGCGGATTCTCGCGTGCGGCGCATCGTTTTCCCGCACTGGATGCCCGCTCCGGCCGACATGATGCAGTGCCCGTTTAGGTCGATATGATGCATTTTGTGATCATGTCTGCACGGCTGCGGCGCCGTCGCCCCGCCTACAGCGGTCGATGGGAAGCTGCCCGGCTGTCACCCGTGGTCCTGACCGTCCTCATCGCCGCCCTCGCGTTCTCCACGCCCAGGGAGATCGCGGTCAGCCGCCTGCTGCCGGCCGCCCCCGCCCTTGCCGGCGCGATGTGGTCCGTACTCCCCACGATGCTGCTCGGGGTGTTCTGCCTGGCGCTGATGATCGTCCTCAGCTTCTTCTACACCGACCTGGGGACGCAGTACACGGCGGCCGCGATCATCGCGGTCACCTTGGCGGCCGCCTACGGCAGTCATGTCCGACTTCAGCGAGAGGAGATCCTCTTCCAGGTCCGGCTCGTCGCCGACGCGGCCCAGAAGGTGCTGCTGCGCCCGCTGCCGCGCCGCATCGAGGACGTCGAGATCGAGTCGCTGTATCTGGCCGCCCAGGAGCAGGCCCGGATCGGCGGCGACTTCTTCGAGGCGATCGGTACGCCGCACGGGGTCCGGCTGCTCATAGGCGACGTACGGGGCAAGGGCCTGTCCGCAGTGGGGGCCGCCTCGGCGGTGATCAGTTGCTTCAGGGAGGCCGCGTACGACGAGCCSGACCTGGAAGAGGATCTCCTCTCGCTGAAGTCGGACATGACTGCCGTAGGCGGCCGCCAAGGTGACCGCGATGATCGCGGCCGCCGTGTACTGCGTCCCCAGGTCGGTGTAGAAGAAGCTGAGGACGATCATCAGCGCCAGGCAGAACACCCCGAGCAGC
>NZ_RDBN01000033.1:0-64965 GCF_008042075.1 Streptomyces sp. UW30
GTACATCGCCGCCGCCCGCGACCGCGGCCTCGGCGTCATCTTCATCACCCACAACCCCCACCACGCCTACATGGTCGGCGACCACTTCAGCGTCCTGCGCCTGGGCACCATGGAACTCAACGCCTCCCGCGACGAAGTGAGCCTCGAAGAGCTCACCAACCACATGGCCGGCGGCACCGAACTCGCCGCACTCAAACACGAGTTGTCCCAGGTCCGCGGCGTCGACGTCGAAGAACTCCCCGAAGCCGCAGACCTCACCGCACCCGTGGCATCCTCGGAAGGGAAGTCCTGACATGGCCCCTGTGCTCGACCGCATCCGGGTCGGCTCGGCCCCCGACTCCTGGGGCGTCTGGTTCCCCGACGACCCCGTCCAGGTGCCCTGGGAACGCTTCCTCGACGAGGTCGCCGAGGCCGGCTACGACTGGATCGAGCTGGGCCCGTACGGCTATCTGCCGACCGACCCGGCGCGCCTGACCGACGAGATCAACAAGCGCAACCTCAAGGTCTCGGCGGGCACGATCTTCACCGGACTGCACCGTGGCCCGTCCGTCTGGGAGTCCACCTGGGAGCACGTCAGCGAGGTCGCCGCGCTCACCCAGGCCATGGGGGCGAAGCACCTCGTCGTCATCCCGTCCTTCTGGCGGGACGACAAGACCGCCGAGATCCTGGAGCCGCCGGAGCTCACCGGCGAGCAGTGGGCCCACCTGACCAAGGGCATGGAGCGGCTCGGGCACGAGGTGCGGGAGCAGTTCGGCCTCGACATCGTCGTGCACCCGCACGCCGACACCCACATCGACACCGAGGCCCACGTCGAGCGCTTCCTCGACTCGACCGACTCCGACCTGGTCAACCTCTGCCTGGACACCGGTCACTACGCCTACTGCGGCGGCGACAGCGTCAAGCTGATCGAGACCTACGGCGAGCGCATCGGCTATCTGCACCTCAAGCAGGTGGACCCCGCGATCCTCGCGGACGTGGTGAAGAACGAGATCCCGTTCGGGCCCGCCGTCCAGCGCGGCGTGATGTGCGAACCCCCGGCCGGCGTACCGGAGTTGGGGCCCGTCCTCACGGCCGCGCAGAAGCTGAACGTGGACCTGTTCGCGATCGTCGAGCAGGACATGTACCCCTGCGAGCCGGACAAGCCCCTGCCCATCGCGGTCCGTACCCGCAAGTTCCTGAGGTCCTGCGGCGCCTGACGACCCGAAAGGACGGCCGATCGCCATGACTCAGCGTCCGCACACGCTCGCAGTCGCAGTCATCGGTACCGGAAAAATGGGCGCAGACCATGTGCGCCGCATTCAGGAGGTCACCAGCGGGGCACGGGTGACCGCCGTCGTGGACGTCGACGCGGAACGCGCCAAATCGGTGGCCGCCCGTGTCGACGGCTGCACCGTCCATACCGACCCGGCCGCCGCGATGGCGTCGGCCGACGTCGACGCGGTGATCATCGCCTCGCCGGGCCCCGCCCACGAGGCGGCGCTTCTCGCGGCCTTCGAGCATGATCTGCCGGTGCTGTGCGAGAAGCCGCTCACTCCCGACGCGGCCTCCGCGCTGCGCGTGCTGGAGGCCGAGCAGAAGCTCGGGCACCGCAGGGTCCAGGTGGGCTTCATGCGGCGCTACGACGCCGAGTACATGAAGCTCAAGGCCGTCCTGGAGACGGGCCAGCTGGGCCGTCCGCTGATGCTGCACAACCGGCACCGCAATGTCGCCAGCCCGCCCGGCTGGACGTCCGAGATGCTCATCAACGACTCGGTGACGCACGAGATGGACGTGACCCGCTGGCTGCTCGGCCACGAGATCACGGCCGTCACCGTGCTCGCCCCGACGCCGTCGGGCAATGCGCCGGACGGCATCCGCGACCCCCAGTTCGTCGTGTTCGAGACGGACGGCGGGGCCATCGTCGACGTCGAGATCTACGTCAACTGCGGCTTCGGCTACCAGGTCCAGGCCGAGGTCGTCTGCGAACGCGGCACCGCCCGCGTCGGCGACGGCCACGCCATGGTCACCAACGCCGCCGGCCGCTGGGGCGGCATCATCGCCCAGGACTACATCGAGCGGTTCGCCGACGCCTACGACCGTGAGGTCCAGGCCTGGGTGGACGCCACCCGGCGCGGCGAGGTCATCGGCCCGAGCGCGTGGGACGGCTACGCCGTGGCCGCGGTGTGCGAGGCGGGCGTACAGGCGTTGGAGGACGGCGGCCGGATTCCGGTGGAGCTGGTGGAGCGGCCCGCGCTGTACCGGTGAGAGGTGAACGTGTCACACGAACACCGCCCGCGACGGACCACGGCGTCCTGCGTGCCGCCGTGTGGGCGCAGCGTCCGACGCGGGCACGTCCGCAGGTATGGCGAGCGTCCCGTGCGCTGAGGACAGGGTGACCGTTGCACGAGCGTCGGCCCGTCCGCTCCCCGTAAGCGGACGGGCCGACGCTCGGTGCTTGTGTCCGAAGGTCTTCCAGGTCTGCTCGCCGACTTCGGTCGACGGGGCGGCGTTCCTTCGGCGGTCCTCCGGCCGTGCAGCCCGGTTGTCGTCGAGCCGCCGTCGCACGAGCGTTCAGCGGGTGGCGGCGAGCGCCGCGAGGACGGCGTGGGTGAGGCGGGTGACGTAGGCGTCGTCGGTGGGGCCGCCGACCGCGAGCATCCTGAAGTACAGCGGGGCTCCGAAAATGTCGACGGCCAGGCCCATGTCGATGTCGCCGGGCAACTCGCCGCGGTCCACCGCCTGGCGCAGGAGCGTCGCCACAGCCGCGCGCCGGGGACCGAGGACCGCCTGGTACAGCGCGTCGCGCAGGGAAGGGTTGCGGGCCGACTCGGCCACCAGGTCGGGGATGATCCGGCCGGCCAGGGGATGCCGCAGGTCGGCCATGGTGTGCCGGATGAAGCGCTCGACGTCGTCGTGCAGCGACCCGGAGTCGGCCGTCGCGGGCAGATGTGCGGCGGCGGCCTCCGAGACCAGCTCCACCACCATGACCTCCTTGGCGGGCCAGCGGCGGTAGAGGGCCGCCTTGCCGACACGGGCCCGGCGGGTCACGGCCTCCATGGACATCCGGGCGTATCCGGTCTCGGCCAGTTCCTCGAAGACCGCCCGCCTGATCGTCTCGGTCACGGATTCCCGTAGCACCGCCGAGCCGCTGGGCCTGCGGTCGAACGTGTTCCTGCTGGTGGAGTCCACCGCGCGAGATTAACACCGAACGGAACGGTTGCGTTCCGCCGAGGCCGGGTGTACGTTCCGCGACGAGACGGAACGGGTCCGTTCCGTTCCGCCCCGGAGAAGTCCGGGAAAGGAGGTCACGATGAAGTTCCTCTTCGACGATGTGGCGTTCTCCTTCCAGGCTCTGCGCACCGCCGGGCACGCCGCATACGCCGGCGCGGACCTCGGCGAGGTCCTCGTCACCTGCCGGAACATCCCGGACGGCGACGAGCAGGCCTGGTACCGCGAGTGGACCGCTCTCGCCGAACGACTCCACCGCATCGGCGACGAGGTGCTCGCCGCAGGCCACCGGGTCAGCGCCCGCGAGGCACTGCTGCGGGCCTCGAACTACTACCGGACCGCGGACTTCTTCCGCGTCGACAACCGCGACGCCGACGCCGAGTCGGACCGGCTCGCCCGGTGCTCGCGGCAGACCTTCGCACGGGCGGCCGAACTCTTCGGCGTACCCGCGCTGCGCCTGGAGATCCCTTACGAGAACACCACCCTGCCGGGATACCTGTTCCGCGCCGACGGAGCCGGCGACGCGGCCCGCCGACTGCCCACCGTGATCCACCACGGCGGCTACGACTCGACCCTGGAGGAGCTGTACTTCATGGTGGCGGGCGGCGCGTTGCGCCGCGGCTACCACGTGCTCGCCTTCGAAGGACCCGGCCAGCAGTCCGTCCGCCGGGAGCAGGGACTCGTCTTCCGGCCGGACTGGGAACACGTGGTCGGCCCTGTGGTCGACCACGCCCTGACCCGTCCGGAAGTGGACCCTGAGAAGCTCGTGTTGTGGGGCACCAGCTTCGGCGGACTGCTGGCCGCCCGCGCGGCCGCGTTCGAGGACCGCCTCGCCGCGTGCGTCCTGCACAACGGGATCCACGACTTCTACGAACTCCCGCTCCGCGGCATCCCGCCCTACCTCGCCGCGTGGGTGGCGGAGGGCCGCGACGACGTGGCCGGGCCCGCGCTGGACGTCAGCATGGTGCAGAGCACGCGGGTGCGCTGGTTCCTGCGGCACGGCATGTGGGTCTTCGGGGCCAAGACGCCCCCCGAGGCGCTGCGCGCCTGCGCCCCGTACAACCTCGACGGCATGGTCGAGCGCCTGACCTGCCCGACCCTGGTCCTCGACGCGGAGAACGACGTGATCTGCCACGGTGAGGCCCGGCGCGTGCACGACGCCCTGCGCTGCCCGAAGGAGCTGATGGTGTTCACCGACGCCGAAGGGGCCGGCGAACACTGCCAGGAAGGTGCGGCGCTCCGCTTCCACCAGCGTGCGTTCGACTGGCTCGACGAACGGCTGTCCCCGGCATGACCGTCGACGCGGACACGCGGCCGGACGCCGCGGACGACACGCGGCGCCGCAGTCGCACCGTGCTGACCCTGCTCGCGCTGTTCATCGTGATCAACGCTGCCGACAAGGCCGTGCTCGGTCTGACCGCGGGCCCCATCAAGGACGAACTCGATCTCACAGCCACCGAGTTCGGCACCATCGCCAGCAGCTTCTACCTGTTGTTCAGCCTCTCGGCGGTCTCCGTCGGCTTCCTCGGCGACCGCATCCGCCCCCGGCCCCTGCTCGCCGTGCTCGCCCTGGTCTGGGCAGCGGCCCAGCTGCCGATCCTCCTCCCCGCCACAGGATTCGCAGCGCTCGTCGCCACCCGGGTGGTGCTCGGCGCGGGTGAGGGGCCGGGGTACCCCCTGGCCAACTACACGGCCTTCACATGGTTCCCGGAGAAGCGGCGTGCCCTGCCCTCGGCCGTCGTGGTCGCGGGTGCCGCCGGCGGCACCGTCCTGGCCGCCCCGCTGGTCGTCCTGGTCAGTAACAGCCTCGGCTGGCGAGCCGCGTTCGGCCTGCTCGGAGCCGCCGGGGCGGTGTGGGCCGTCGTCTGGCTCAGGCTCGGCGGCAGCGGCCGGTACACCGCACGCCTCGGCCCCGCACAGGACGAACCGTCCAGGGCGGCAGGGGAGCAGCCGTCCGTGCCGTTCTGGCGCGTCGTCACCACCGGCACCTGGCTGGGGGCGACGTTCTCGGCGTTCGCGGTCATGTGGACGCTCGCCCTGGGCTTCGCCTGGCTCCCGCTGTTCCTGGAGGAACAGGCCGGGTTCAGCGACGCGGAGGTGAGCGGGATCGTCGGCCTGCCCGCCCTGTCGATGGCCGTCCTCGTCCTCACCGCGGGAGCCGTCGCGCACCGGTTGCTGCGGCGAGGGGTGACCGCCCGGGTCGCGCAGGGGCTGGTGGGCGCATCACTTCCGCTCCTCGCCGGCGTCTGCCTGCTCCTGACGACCCGGGCCGGCCCCGCCGTCCTGCTGCCGCTGCTCGTACTCGCGTTCTCCGCCGGCAACGGACAGACCCCGCTGACCAACGCGGCGATCGCGGACATCTGCCCGCCCGGACGACGCAGTGCGGCCCTGGGAGTGTCCTACGCCCTCGCCGCCCTCTCCAGCCTGCTCGCCCCCTACGTCACCGGGCGGATCATCGACGCCGCGCCCACCGAGTCCGTCGGCTACGGCCGGGCCTTCGACCTGACCGCCGGCCTGCTGATCACCGGTGCCGTCCTCTCGGCGTTCCTGATCCGTCCGGACCGGGACGCCCTCGCCCTGCTGCCCGAACGCCCCCTGACGTCCCCCGTGTCCGGCCCGGATGCGGAGCCCTCAGCGAAGGAGTGAGCCCGATGCCCCTAGACATCGCCGTCGTCCACGGGGCCCGCACCCCGATCGGCCGGTACAAAGGCGCACTGAGCGCGGTGCCCGCACACCGGCTGGGTGCCGTCGTGATCCGGGAGGCGGTCCTCCGCGGCGGACTGGAACTCGACGCCGTGGACGAAGTCGTCCTGGGCTGTGTCGGCCTGGTCGGCCCCGACGCGTTCAACGCCCGGCGCGCGGCATTGCGTGCCGGGCTGCCCGTGCGGACCACCGCGTACAACGTCAACCGGCTGTGCGGATCAGGCCTCCAGGCGGTCTGGTCGGCCGCGCAGAGCCTCACCCTCGGTGCGACCGATGTCGTCGTGGCGGGCGGCAACGAGTCGATGACCCGTCAGCCGCTGCTCGACTACGGCGAACGGGCCCCCGACGAACTGGCCGAAGGAACGACCATCGACGGCACCGTCTCCCTGGTCACCGACCCCTTCGGGGACTACCCCATGGGCATGACGGGCGAGGCGGTGGCCGACCGGTACGGCATCTCTCGGCGGCGCCAGGACCGATGGGCCGCCGAGAGCCAGCGGCGCGCCGCCATCGCTGTGGAGGAGGGACGGTTCCAGGACCAGATCGTGTCCGTGGCCACCGCGCACGGCATCGTCGAGCGGGACGAACACCCCCGGCCCGGTACGACGGAGGAGAAACTCGGGGGCCTGCGCCCCGTCTTCGCGGAGAACGGCACGATCACCGCCGGGAACTCCGCCGGTATCAACGACGGTGCCGCCGCCGTGCTCCTGATGCGCGCGGCCGACCTCGACTCCGGCACCACACCGCTGTGCCGACTGCGTGACGCCGCCGTCACGGCGCTGGAGCCGGAGATCATGGGCGTCGCCCCCGCGGAGGCGATCCGCACCCTGCTGCGCCGCAACGACCTCACCCTGGACGAGATCGACGTGATCGAACTCAACGAGGCGTTCGCAGCCCAGGTCCTGGCCGTCATGGACCACCTCAAGCTCGAACCGGACCGGGTCAACCCGAACGGTGGGGCGATCGCCCTGGGCCATCCCATCGGCGCCACCGGATGCGTCCTACTGCTCAAGGCGGCGCACGAACTGCGCCGCACCGGCGGCCGGCTGGCCGTGGTCGCGCTGTGCATCGGCGGCGGCCAGGGCATCGCCGCACTGATCGAGAATCCGAGCGCGGCCCGATGAGCGCGTACGCCTGGTATCCGACGCGGGAGTTCACCGAGCGGAGCAACATCACGGCGTTCTGCCGCAGGCACGGCGTCGACGGCGGCTACCGCACGCTCCAGGCCAGGTCCGCGGCCGACCCCGAATGGTTCTGGGAGCGGGCCGTGCAGGACATCGGCATCGTCTGGCACCAGCCGCCGCTGCGCGTCTGCGACGACTCCGGAGGCATCGCGTTCACGCGCTGGTTCCCGGGCGCGTACACCAACCTCGTGGACTCCTGCCTGGAGCGCCGGGTGCGCCAGGGGAGCGGGCAGGCTCCGGCACTGCGCTGGGAGCGGGAGGACGGCACGCGCGGGGTGCTGACCTACGGCGAAGCGGCCGCGTACAGCGCCCGGGTGGCGGGCGGGCTGCGCGAGCTCGGTGTCGTGTCCGGGGACCGCGTGGCCGGCTACCTGCCCCCCGGTCCCGAGGCGTTCGTCCTGCTCTTCGCCTGCGCGCGCATCGGTGCCGTACTGGTGCCGCTGTTCTCGGGGTTCGGCGCCGAGGCCATCGCCGTCCGGCTCGTCGATGCCGGCGTCCGGGTCCTGGTGACCGCCGCGTGCGCCGTCCGGCGGGGGCGTCGACAGGACATGGAGGCGGTGGCCCGCACGTCACTGGAGAGCGCCACGTGCGTACGCCATCTCGTCGTCGTCCGGGAGCCGAGCGCGCCACGGCACTCCTCCGACTCACCTTGTCCGCCCGCCTTCCCGGCTGGGCCTGGCGTGCCGTCCGGGAACGGTGGGCCCGACGGACGGGCCCGCGCCGCTGAGCCTCCTTCGGCAGGCGGCGGGCCGAAGGGACGAACGGTGCCTTCAGGGACCGGCGGCCACGAACGCGTCGGGCTCGCGGCCACGGACTGGCACCGACTGGCCGCCTCCGAACCCGTCCCGGTCGTCTCGGTGCCCGTCACCGCCCCCTTCCTCCTGCTGCACACCTCCGGCACCACCGGCCGCCCGAAAGGGGCGGTCCACACCCACGGCGGCTTCCCGGCACAGGTGGGCAGCGAGACCCGGTACAACCTCGACCTGCGGCCGGACGACGTGGTCTTCTGGGTGACCGACCCCGGCTGGATCATGTTCCCGCTCATCGCCGTGGGCGGCACTCTCGCAGGCGCCTGTGTCCTGGCGTACGAGGGCGCGATCGACCACCCGGACGTCACCCGCCTGTGGCGCCTGCTCGACGACCACGAGGTCACCGTCTTCGGCAGTTCACCCAGTCTGTCCCGCATGCTGATGGGCTGTGAGCCGCGCGACCCGGTCGTGCCCTCCCGGCTACGGGTGCTCGGCTCGACCGGGGAGCCGTGGACCGAGGACGCCTGGCGTTGGTACTTCGCCGAGTTCGGCGGCAAACGCTGCCCGGTGATCAACATCTGCGGCGGCACCGAGGTCGGCGGGTCCCTGCTCGCCTCCGCGCCCACCCTGCCCCAGTCGCCGTGCGGCTTCGCCGGCCCCTGCCTGGGCATCGCCGCGGTCGTCGAGGACGACTCCGGCGCGCAGCCGCCCGAGGGGCAGCTCGGCGAGCTGGTCGTCAAGCGCTCCTGGCCGGGCATGACCCGGGGGCTGTGGCGGGCGCGCGAACGCTTCGCCCAGACCTACTTCGTCCGCAGGCCGGGCCGTTGGTCCCACGGCGACCTCGTCTCACGCACCGGCGACGAGTGGTTCGTCCACGGGCGGCTCGACGATGTCATCAAGCTGGCAGGCAAACGGCTCGGGCCCACCGAGGTCGAGGACGCCGTCGTCGGCGATCCGGCTGTCGCCGAGGCGGCCGCGGTCGGCATCCCGCACCCCGTCAAGGGGGAGGCCCTGTGGTGCTTCGCGGTCCCGGCCGACGGCCGGTCGCTGGGCGAGACGGAGGCCGAGCGGATCCGTGGGCGGGTGGCCGGATCGCTCGGCGCCGCGTTCCGCCCCGCCCGGGTGGTCGCCGTGCCGGAGCTGCCCCGGACCCGCAACGGCAAGGTGATGCGGCGGCTCGTCCGCGATCTCGTCACCGGCGAGGCACCCGGTGACCTGTCCACGCTCGTCAACCCGGCCTGCCTCGACGCGATCCGTGCCGCCCTGCACGAGCAGTGAGGACAGGACCCGTGCAGGCGGGCGACCCGCCCCGGCACCCATGCATGCGGACGAGACATCCACAGCCCCAACACGCCCACCACACAAGGGAGTTCCATGCCGACGATCGACATCCTCCTGCCCGGCTTCGCCATCGACACGGACCAGGGCTATCCCGCCTTCTGCGGGGTGTTCCTGGTCCGCGGTCCGGACGCGGCCGGACGGGAGAGGAACATCATCGTCGACGCCGCCCACGTCGGCCGCCGCCCCTTCCTCCGGGACGCGCTCGCCCGGCACGGCCTCACCGCCGTGGACATCGACACCGTCGTCCTCACCCACGCCCACTGGGACCACGTCCAGAACATCGACCTCTTCCCACGGGCCACCCTCGTCCTGCACCCCGACGAACGCCGGTACGCGCACCTCCCGCACGCCAACGACTGGGCCACGCCCGCCTGGACGGGGCTGCTGCTGGAACAGCTCCCCGTCCGCGAGGTCACGGACGGGGAGGAGATCATCCCGGGGGTCGGCGTCATCGGCCTGCCCGGCCACTCGCCCGGCAGCATCGGCGTGATCGTGCAGACCGAGCACGGCCGCGCCGCCATCACCGGTGACGCCCTGCACTTCGCGTACGTCGCCCGCACCAGGCGCAACCCCCTGGTGTTCTGGGACGCCGACCAGGCCGCCCACAGCATCGAGCGGGTCCTGACGGTGTCCGATCTGATCTATCCGGGCCACGACCGGCCGTTCCGGCTCACCGCGGCCGGCGACATCGACTACCTGGAGCCGTTCGAGCTCACCCTGACCGGACTGCGGCCCGACGACCACGGCCTGACCTTCGCCGACGCCTCGGCGCGGCCGCTGTGGGTCATGCCCGGCATCCAGGAGCAGCGCACGCTGTACGAGAAGAACGCCGAGGACATCCGGCGGCGGATCAGCCGGGTGCCGCGGGTGGTGCCCCCTGCTCCGCGAGAAGCCGGGCCAGCGAACGGTTGAGCAGATCGAAGAACGCGTCGGGCGCCTCACGCGGGAAGAAGTGGCCGCCGGGGACCGGAGTCAGGCGGAAGCGGCGCACATACTGCCCCCAGGCCCGCACCCCTGCCAGGTCGACGAGCGGGTCGTCGGTGCCGGCGAACGCCTCGACGGTCAGCGGCAGCCGGGCCCGCTCGTCGTCCGGGTCCGGCAGCCCCGCCCGCTGGTGGCTCGCGCAGATCCGCAGGTCGTCGCGGAGGATCGGCAGCAGCACCCGCAGCCAGTCCTCCCGCCCCAGGAACCGCGGGTCCAGCCCGCCGAAGTCCACGAGCAGGCGGGCAAGTTCACCGTCCGGGTACCGGTCGGGCGGCGGCAGCGTGGGCGTACGGTGCGGGGCCGCGTAAGCCCCCAGGAACAGCGCCTCGGGACCGCGGCCGCCGGCGCGCAGCCGGGCCGCCGCCAGCGCGAAGGACAGCAGGGCGCCCATGCTGTGCCCGTACGCGGCCCACGGTCCCTCATCGAGCCAGGGAGCGAGGTCGCGCCCGAGGGCCGCGACCACCTCCCCGGCGTCCTGGAACCGCGGCTCGCGGTAGCGCGCCTCGCGGCCCGGCAGCTGCACCGGCAGGACGTCGACGTCCGACGGCACGCGCCGGGCCCACGAACTGAAGAACGAGGCCCCGCCGCCGGCGTGGTGAAAGCAGAACAGCCGCAGCCGGGCGTCCGGACGGGGCGCCCGGCTCAGGCAGGAGGCCGGGGCACTCGTCGTCATGCGGGGTCCCCGGCCGACGCACGGGCGAGGCGGTGGCGGGCGCGCAGGACGCGGGCGCGGGCCGAGGCGGCCCGGCGTACGGTACCCGCCGTGCCGGTCATACGCAGCACCTGCGACAGCAGCCACAGCCGGGTCTCGGCCGCCCGGTCGGGCCGGCCGCCGAGGACATCGTTCTCCACCAGCCGCAGGTGCGGCACGGTCCGCTCCAGCAGCTCGACGTCCGAGGGGGGCGCGATCTCGTCGTCGCGGCTCGCCGCGTAGGCGACCGGCGTGCGCAGCCGGGTGAGCCGCTCCTCGTCCAGCACCCAGTCCGCCAGGGCGGCCGGAAGCCGGTCCACCGGTGTGCGCATGACGTGGGAGAGGGTCAGGTCCACCAGGCGCGGCAGCGGCTTGTGGTCCGCGGCGCGGACGAAGAACTCGCGTACCGGCGCCCCGACGGTGGCCAGCCCCCGGATGCGGTCGTCCTCCAAGGCTTGGCGCAGCGCGAGATGCCCGCCGAAGCTCAGGCCCACGACACAGGTGCGGGAGGCGTCGGCGGCGCGGCCCAGCAGGTCGAGGAGGTAGGTGAGCATGCCTGTGCTGTCCGTTCCGTAGGTGAGGGTGTTCTCGCCGACGCCGGGCAGTTCCGTGACCACGACGGCCGCGCCGAGCCGGTCGGCTCCCGCGAGCACCGGGGCCCACTGCTCCTTGGTGCCTGTGATGCCGCCCAGGACGATGACGAGCGGGAGCCTGTTCCGGGTGGACAGGCCGGCGGCCCAGCAGGCGAAGCCGTTCTCCCCGTACGGCAGATCGAGCCGGGAGATGCCGCGGACGCGTTTGCGCCAGCGGTCGAAGGCCTCGACGCAGGCGCTCTGCGCCGCCTGCCGGAACGGCCCGTCGACGTAGGGGAATCGGGCCATCGCGTAGCAGCGGACGGCGTCCAGGTCGCGGCCGCGTGCCTCGGCCGCCGTGCCGAGCGACGACCACTCGTGCACCCAGGCACCGGGGTCCTCGTCCTTGACGTCCGTGCCGAGGGTCCGCATCACCCGGTGGATGACATCCGCGGGGATGCCCTGGGCGTGCGCGTGGGGGAGGGCGAACCTCCGCAGCTCCGCGAGGGGGATCATCGGGCCGCTCCTTTCTCTTCCGGGATCCGTTCCGGGGCATCGGGCGTGCCGTCGGCCGCCCGGCCGTTCCCGCGGCCGGTGACGAGGCGGGCGAGAGCGGCCCGCACCCGCCTGCCGAGGCCGGGGGAGAGGAACACGTCGAGCTGGGTGTCGAGGAACAAGGCGTGGAAGTGCAGGCAGGCGTCGGGGACGTCGGGCGCGGCGTCGGGCCGAGGGATGGTCACGGGCCCGCCACCACCTCGTACATCTGGCGGAACGTGCGTGCCTGGAGCACGTCGGCCACCGGGACGGGCCGACCGACGACGTCCTCCACGACGGTCACGAGCCTGAGCAGCAGCACCGAGTCCCAGTCGGGGAAGTCGTCCAGCGGGCGATCGAGGTCGTCGGCCCGGACGTGCAGGCCGAGTTCCTCCTCCAGGAGCAGGCGGAACTCCGCGATGTCGGAGAGGGCGGTGGTCATGTCGGGTCTCCGTCGAACGGCCCGAACGCGGCGTGCAGCCGCAGATGGGCGGGGGCGGGGGCGATGTCGGTCAGGTCGTGCCGGAAGAAGACGGCCTCGGGATCGTCCGGGTCGGTGCCGACCGGGGCGAAGCCGTGGCCGGCGTAGAAGGAGGCGAAGGCCGCGTTGCGGGGCGAGGGAAGATGGCGGCCCGTCACGGTGCTCGCTCCGGTGTCCCGGGCGAACCGCAGCACCGCCGCCACACAGGCGCTCTCGATGCCCCGGGAGAACACCCGGCAGCTCAGGACGAAGTTGTCGATGCGCAGTACCTCTCCCTCACGCCGCAGGAACAGCGCGCCGACCAGGCCGTGGTCGCCGAACCGGTCGCGTGCGCGTACGGCGAGCACGTGGTGCCCCGGGCGGTCCACCTGCGCCGACACCTGGGCCGCCTGCAGTCGTTCGGTGGCCAGGTGGAACTGGTTGGTGCGCAGCGTGAGCTGGGAGACCCGGGCGATCTCGGACTCGTCCGGCGGCCGCAGCTCGACCTCCAGGCCGAGCCCGTCGAGATAGTCCTCGTAGGAGCCGACGTCCTCACGGAACTCCTGCCGCAGCGTCTCGGTGCGGTAGCGGCCGGCCCGCTCCAGGTCGGCCTCGGTCAGCTCGAACAGGTCGAACCAGCCGTCGGCCAGCAGCGCCGCGGGATGCAGCGCGGGCTCCTCGTCGACCCGGACCACGGCGACCTCGGGCAGCTGCTCGCCGACCAGCCCGCACTCGAAGGTGCTGTCATCGACGAAGACGAAGCTGTCCAGGCCGAGCCCGAGCCTGTCCGCGATGTCGCGGAGATTGTCGTGCTTGGCCTTCCAGTTGGCGTTGACGCGGACGAAGTCGTCCTCGCGCAGCAGCATGCCCGGGTGGGTGCGCAGCGTCGAGCGGACCAGCTCGGTGTCGTTCTTGCTGCTGACCGCGAGGAGCACGCCCTGCGCGCCGAGCTGTCGCACCGTCCGCTGGAACTCCTGGAAGGCCTCACCGCGCAGCCCCGCGCCGAGCTCGATGCCACCGGGCCCGGCCTCGCCGAGCACCCCGCCCCACAGCGTGCCGTCCAGGTCCAGCACCAGGCACTTGCGGGTGCGGCCGAGGCGGGCGCGTACGACGTGGGCGGTCTCCCGGGCGTAGGCGGCCAGCAGCGCGTCGGAGATCCGGGCCCGGGCGTACTGCGCGGTGCGCGGCTCGCACGCCGGTACACCCTCGGCGACCAGCGGATCGAGGTCCACGGTGACCACGCCCGGGTACTGCTCGGCCAGGGACAGCAGCCCGCTGTTGAACTCCCGCCACACCGCGCCGAGCCGGGCCCGCGAGCGCAGGTCGACCAGCTGGTGGGTGTA
The DNA here is from genome assembly GCF_008042075.1 of Streptomyces sp. UW30. Classification (GTDB taxonomy): domain Bacteria; phylum Actinomycetota; class Actinomycetes; order Streptomycetales; family Streptomycetaceae; genus Streptomyces. The sequence goes on from NZ_RDBN01000033.1 coordinate 13,769, forward strand.
ACGGCGGTGCAGCGGCACGGTGTTCAGAACGAGCAGGCCCCGGCCGGCCTGCTGGTGGGTGCGCACGGCGCCGGTCAGGAGCGAGAGCCTGGCCCGTGCGGCGGCCTCCACGTCTTCGGCTCGCCACGGCACCGTGACGTCGTCGAAGACGGTGTGCGCGTCGAGCAGGCAGAGCGTGAGCTGTGTCTGTTCCTCGCCGGCCGTGGCCGGACGCATCAGATCCTGGAGGTAGGCGCCGTACGGCGAGACCTTCGCCTCCAGCAGCAGCCCGTGCCGGGCCAGTTCGGCGGTGAGGGGAGCCACCAACCCGGCCACCGTCGAGTGGCCGGTGACGGTGACGGTGACCACCGGCACCTCCGCGTGGCGGCACACCTCCTGGGGATCGAGCCGGGCCAGCAGCTGGCCTGCGGCCGGAAGGTCGGCCGCCGGCATGCGCGACAGCAGGGACCGTACCGAGCCGTACTCCACCGGGAGCCTGCCCGCGCGGTGAAGGGCGCGCAGGGCGCTCAACGCCTCGGGGTCGTGCCAGGTGGCCGCCGGGTCCGGTGCGCTTCGGTTCCTGGTCGCCGTCATGAACGCTCCAGCGCGACACCGGACTTGATCCACTTGCTGGACTCGATGGCGACGGCGAGGGCGCGCCCGGGGCCGTCCCACTGGCGCAGCAGTTCCTCCAGCTGGAGGAACGGCAGCGCGTTGCCGTTGTTGCCGACGTGGCGCACCACGTTGACGCGGCGGGCGTCCGGGGCGGGCATGCCGTCGGAGATACGGTCGCTCATCCGGCCGGACAACTGCGGGGGCAGCAGGAAGTCCAGCTCGTCCGTGCCCCAGCCCAGGTCCTCCATGAGTTCCCAGAACGTCTGCTGGGCCAGCGCGGGCACCGCCTCCTCGATCGCCTTGTAGTCCTCGAAGAGGGCGGTGCGGTCGGTGTGCCGGTCGCCGAGCCCGAACCAGTCGATGACCTGGCCAGGCTCCCGGCCCAGTCCCACCAGCCGGTTGAGCACCTGGCGGATCACGACGCGGTGCCCGAGCGCCTCACTGCTGAGCACGGCCGCGCCGGCGCCGTCGCCGAAGAGCACGTAGTTGACCAGCTCGGCCGATGTGCGCGACCCCGGGTCGAAGTCCGTTTCCAGGTGCTTGGCGCACACGTCGCCGCCGATCACCAGTGCCGTGCCGCAGCGCTCGGCGAGCAGCATCGTGCGGGCCACGTCGAGAGCCTGCACGGCGCCGGCGCAGCCGGACTGCAGCTGATAGGTGGGGACGTTGTCGATGCCGAGCCGGTCCGCCACCAGGTTCACCGTGGCGGGCATCAGCTGGTCCGGCGTGGCCGTGCCCATGACGACGCAGTCGATGTCGTACGGCTCCAGACCGGCCTGAGCCAGCGCCCGGTCGGCGGCGGTCGCGGCGATGTCGGCCAGCGTGTGCCGTACCTCACCGGTCGGCAGGTCGACGGTGAAGTGCCGGGTGGCGTTGCCGATGAACATCTCGGCCCAGGTCTCGTCGACGCCGACGAGTTTGGCCAGGGTCGCGTTGTCCACGGGGTCACCGGGCAGACAGGTGCCGACCGAGGCCAGATGGACGGTGGGTGCGGTCATCAGCGGGTTCCTTCCGGGGTTGTGGGTACAGGAGCCGCGGCGCCGTCTGCGACGTGCCTCTCGCGCAGGAATCCGACCAGGTCACCCACGGTGCGCAGGCCGGCCAGCAGTTCCTCGATCGGGAGCGTGCCGAGTCGCGGGAGCGCGTCCTCGATCCGGGCCTTGAGCTCCATCACCCGGATCGAGTCGAAACCCAGGTCCTCCTGCAGCCGGTCGTGGTCGTGCACGTGCTCGGGGTCGTGCCCGCCGACCCGGCACACCAGTTGGCGTGTCAGGACGGCGAGAGTGTCCGGCAGGTCACCCGCCGGGGCCGGCGGGCACGATTCCCCGCGGTCCGCACCCCTACGGACCGTGGTGTCCGCGCCAGGGGGGATGGGCGGCGCGGACAGTTCCGGGAGGCCCGGGGCGGTGCCGGTGCGCCAGGCGCGGAACGAGTCGTCGAACACGTACGGTGGCAGTCGGCGGGGCACCCGGTCGGCCTCGTCGTACAGCACGTCCCACTCCGGTGCGAGCCCGGCGCACCACAGCTCGCCGAACAGCTGCTGGGGCCGGTGGTCCGGGGCGTGCTCGCCCGGGTGGGCGGCGTGCAGGCTCACCGGGTGACCGGCGTCCGGCTTGAGCCGGGACAACAGCGGGGTCAGGACCGCCCGCGGGCCGATCTCCACCACGTGGGTCACGCCCGCGGCCAGCAGCGCGCTCGCGGCATCGGCGAACCGCACCGGCGCGGTGATCTGCCGTGCCCAGTAGCCGGCGTCCATGGTTGCCCCGCCGGTGAGTTCCTGGCCGTGCACCGTGGAGAACACCGGAATTCGTGGTCCGCGGGCGGGCACGTCCGCGCACTCCCGGCGGAACTCCTCGACCACGGGTTCCATCAGCGGCGAGTGGAAGGCGTGGGAGACGGTGAGCCGCCGGGCGGCCACTCCACGCTCGGCCAACTGCTCTTCCAGTGCGGCCAGTTCACCGATGTCGCCGGCGACCACCGTGCTGCGCGGTCCGTTGACGGCGGCCAGGCCGAGCCGCTCCCGCCCCACCAGCAGCGGCTCGACCTCCGCGGCACCCGTGCTCACCGCGAGCATCCCGCCGTTCCCGGGCAGCGCCTCCATCAGCGCCCCGCGCCGGGCGACCAGCCGGGCGGCGTCCGCCACGTCCAGCGCACCGGCCAGGCAGGCGGCGGCGAACTCGCCGATGCTGTGCCCGAGGACGTACGACGGCGCGATCCCGCACTCGACGAGGGCGGCGGCCATCGCGTACCCCACGGCGAACAGCGCCGGCTGGGCCGAGCGTGCCCGGTGGACCTCCGGATCGCCGTCGAGGACCAGGTCGCGCACCGACCGTCCGGTGTGCGGGGCGAGCACTTCGTCGATCTCGTCGAAATGCCGTGCGTAGGCGGGGCACGACCGGTACCAGGACGCGGCCATGCGGGGGTGCTGGGCGCCCTGCCCGGTGAAGGCGAACGCCACCGACGCCGCCGCGCGCCGCCCGCCGTCCACCCGGGCGGCCTCCTCGGCGTGCTCCGCTGCCCTGCGCAACTCGGCTGCCAGCGTGGGCAGATCGGCGGCGGTGACGGCCGCCCGGTACGGAAGGCGGGACTTGACGCGATTGCTGGTCCAGCACAGCTGCGCCAACTGGTTCTCCGGGCGGCGGGACAGGGCGTCGGCCTGCGCCAGCAGATTGGCGCGCAGCCGATCGGGGGAGCGGGCGGAGACCGTGAACACTCCGGGCGCCCGGTCGCGGCCGCGGTGCACCGCTCGGGGGGCGGAGGCGAGCACCGCGTGGGCGTTGCTGCCGCCCATACCGAAGCTGCTGACCGCGGCGTGCACGGTGCCGGACGGCAGCCTGAGCGGCGCCTTGAGCAGGGAGAGCCGGCGCCCGGGCAGGTCCAGCCTGGGGTTCGCGTCGGCCGCGAACCGGCTGGGCGGCACCGTGCGGTGGTGGAGCGCCAGCACGGTCTTGATCAGCCCGGCGATCCCGGCCGCGCCCTCGGCGTGCCCGAAGTTGCTCTTGACCGAGCCCAGTCCGACGCTGCCGCCGCTGCGGCCGCTGGTCAGCTCGCCGAGCGCCTGCGCCTCGATGAAGTCGCCCAGCAGGGTGCCGGTGCCGTGCGCCTCGACGAACCGGATGTCGTCGGCGGTGACGCCGGCCCGCTGCCAGACGGACTCGATCAGCCGCTGCTGCGCCCAGCGGTTGGGCGCGGTGATGCCGTTGCTGCGCCCGTCCTGGTTGATCCCGGTTTCCTTCAGCACGGCGTACACCGGCTGACGGTCCGCCAGGGCGTCGCTGAGCCTGCGCAGCATCAGCACCGCCACGCCCTCGGCCCGTCCGATGCCGTCGGCCGAGGCGCTGAACGGCTTGCAGCGACCGTCGGGTGCCGAGAGGCCGGCCTGGGTGTAGAAGATGTTGATGACCGGCGTCATGATCAGGTTGGTCCCGGCCGCCAGCGCGTAGTCGCACTCACCGGAGCGCAGTGAGCCCATCGCGAGGTGAACGGCGAAGAGCGAGGAGGAGCAGGCGGTGTCGACGGCCAGACTGGGGCCCTTGAGGTCGAGGTGGTACGAGACCCGGTTCGCGCCCATGAAGTAGCCGTTGCCGGAGCCGTACCGGGCGGTGATCCTGTCGTAGTCGGCGAGCTGGAGATACGCCCACTCGTTGGCCATCACCCCGACGAACACGCCGGTGTCGGTGCCGGCCAGGTCCTGCGGGGCGACGGCTGCGTCCTCGATGGCCCGCCACGAGCACTGCAGCAGCAGCCGCTGCTGCGGGTCCATGGCGGCGGCCTCCCGCGGAGAGATCCCGAAGAAGCCCGGGTCGAACGCGTCGGGGTCCTGGATGAACCCGCCGCGCACGGTGTTGCTGCGGCCCGGCGGCCGGGCTTCGGAGGCGCTCTGCGGCGCGGTCGACGAGGCGGCGTGGTAGCGGTCGGCGTCCCAGCGCTGGCTGGGAACCCGTTCGGTGCCGTCGCGTCCGTCCATGAGGAGCGACCAGTACTCCCGGGCGTCGCGGGCGCCGGGGAAGCGGCAGTCCAGGCCGACGACGGCGATCGGTTCGCGCTCGGTCATGACGGGTCCCCGCAGGCCAGGCGTTCGGCGAGGTGCTCACTGATCGCGTGGACGGTCGGGAAGTCGTAGGCGATGGTGGGGGAGACCGCGAGCCGGACGTGCGCCTCGATCTCGCCGCAGATGCTGATCGCCGCGACCGAGTCGATGCCGTAGTCGGCGAGCGGGGTGTCCGGGTCGATCTCCCCGGGGGTCCGGCGCAGATGGAAGGCCACCCGCTCGGTCAGCCACCCTTCGATGTCCGACCCGCCGGGGTGCGGCGACGGCTGGTCGACGGGGGCGGTGCCGACGGGGGCGGCGGACTGGTCGGTGATGCTCATGGCGTGCTTCTCTCTTCCGGATCTCAGCTGCGGGAGGACACGGCTGCGGTGGGCTCGGACGCCGGGTCCGGGGCGGGGAGCAGGGCGGTGACCGGTTCCTGGAGGCGCTGGTGCAGCACGGGCAGGCCGCCGTCGAGGAACAACTGCCGCATGAGCGTGCGCTGCGTCTTCCCGCTGGTCGTCTTGCGGATCACCCCGGGGCGAACGAGCACCACGCTTACGCCGGGCAGCTGGAACTGCCGGCTGAGCAGCGCCTGGACGTCGGCTGTGAGGCGGGCCAGGTGCTCCTCGCCGCAGCCCGCGGGGGCCTTGAGCTCCTGCACCACGACCACGTGCGAGCGGTCGGACGCCTCGTCGGCGACGGTGAACACCGCACCGCCGCCGCGCCGGAACGCCTCCCCGGACTCCTGGACAGCCTGCTCGATGTCCTGCGGGTAGAGATTGCGGCCGTGCTGGATGAGCATCTCCTTGATCCGGCCGGTGACGTAGAGTTCCTCGTCGAGCAGAGCGCCGAGGTCGCCGGTGCGGAAGTAACCGGCCCGCTCGTCGGCCGTGACCGCCTGGAACGTCTCGGTGGTGAGCTCGCGCCGGTTCCAGTAGCCGGCGGCCACCGAGGGGCCGCGCAGCCAGATCTCGCCGATCCGGCCGCCGGGCAGCTCCTGACGGGTCATCGGGTCCACGATCAGGACCTCGGTGTCCTTCGGCCGGCCGCAGCCCACGAGGGTCCGGGCCGGGCGGTCGCTGCGCACGGGCCGCAGCTCGTCCTGCTCCAACGCGACGGCGTCGACGGTGAGTTCGAGGTGCGGCGCCTCGGTGTCGCTGCCGGAGACCAGCAGGGTGTTCTCGGCCAGGCCGTAGCAGGGCAGCAGGGACTCGGCGCGCAGTCCGTTGCCGGCGAAGCGCCGAACGAAGGCGCGCAGGGTGTCGGCGCGCACCGGCTCGGCCCCGTTCAGCGCCACCCGCAGGCTGGACAGGTCCAGCCCCGCCGACTGCTCCTCGGTGACGCGCCGGACGCACAGGTCGTAGCCGAAGTTGGGCGAGGCGGTGCCCTCGACTCGGTAGTCGTGGATCATGCGAAGCCAACGGTGCGGTTGCTTGATGAAGGAGACCGGTGACATCTGCACGCTGGTGCCGCCCACCCACAGTGGCTGGAGGGTCATCCCGATGAGCCCCATGTCGTGATAGAGCGGCAGCCAGCTGCCCGCCACGACACCCTCCCGGGTCCGCATCGCGGTGCGGATGGCCTCCTCGTTGGCGGCCAGGTTGGCGTGCGTGACCATGACGCCCTTGGGTTCGCTGGTGGAGCCCGAGCTGTACTGGAGGAAGGCCACGTCGGTGTCGCGCACGACGGGCGGTACCCACAGGTCGGGATCGGCTCCGTCCTGGTCGTCCGGGCCGGTCGACAGGCACACCACGTCCCGCTCTCCGGCGGCGGCCAGCCAGGCCCCGATGGCCTGCCGGTACTCGGGGAGCGTCAGCACCGCCCCGACCCCGGCGTCCCGCAGGATGCCGCTGACCCGGGCCAGCCGCTCGCCCGGCTCGTCGGGCAGGGGCGCGGGAATCGCCGTACGCCCGGCGTAGAAGCAGCCGAGGAAGGCCGTCACGAAGTCCAGGGTCGGCGGATAGAGCAACAGGACCGGGCGCGAGGGATCGCCCTTGGACTCGTGGAGCAGCCGGATGGCGACGCGGCGCGCCCGCCGGTCCAGTTCCGCGTAGCCGATCTCCTCGGGTCGCATGGCCGGGCTGTCTTCGTGCAGATACACGAACGCGGCACGTTCGGGATGGCGGTCCACGCCGGTGCGTACGGCGTCCGTCAAGGTTCGGTGCTGAAGCTGGTGCGCCACGGGCTGTCCTTTCCGCGGTCGGTGACCGGTGCGGTGTGGAACGTCCGGGAGGCACCGAGTGCCATCCGGTGCCTCTCAGCCTCGATGTGCCGTGAAAAGGCGGCGTAAAGCCGAAATTGGGGTGCACGTCATGGGTTTGCGGTTCAGCGGACGGCGCTCGCGGGAGCCGGTACAACGGTGTGTGCGCGGATCGGCACAGTCGGTGCTGGCACGGGGTGCCGGTCAACGGTCGCAGAAGGGGTTGTCATGGTCGAACCGGATGCTCTTCTCGTGGGAGACGAACCCCTCCCTGTCGGTCCGCTGCCCGCGGTGGGGTGGCGTGCGGTCCAGGAGGCCGCGCGGCGGCACGGCTACGCGGTCTGCCACGGCCGGCCGGTGGACTGGGGGCGACAGCCCGGCCCCGGCGCGCGCGAACTGCTCGGGCCTGACTGGTCGCGGTACTGCGCGGCACGCGACCCCCTCGTGCGGGCGCGGCTGCTGGGCTCGCGACTGCTGCTGCGCCACACCGTGGCCGCTGTGGCCGGGGCGGAGCCGGACCGGGTCGTGCTGGGCCGCGACGGCCGTGGGCGGCCGGTCCTCCACGAGCCGCCCGGGCTGGACGTGGCCATCAGCCACACGGCCGGAATGCTGGTGGTCGGGGCCGCCCGCGGCCGCCTGATCGGAGTGGACGTGGAGGCGTCGGACCGCCCGCTGCTGACGCCCGGACTGGCCGAGAGGTTCTGTCATCCGCGGGAGCTGGTGGAGCTGTCCGGGCTGCCGGCGGCCGAGCGGAATCAGAGGCTGGTGCGTCTGTGGACGCTCAAGGAGGCTCATACGAAGGCGCAAGGCGCCGGGCTGGCGCGGGACTTCGCGCGACTGCGCCCCCGCCCCGGACCGCACGGCGACGGCTGGTGGTCTCTTGAGGCGGCGCCGGGCTGGCGACTGCGCTGCGACCGTGTGGCGGGGCGGTTCCTCGTCGCCGGGGCGCTGGGTCCTGACGGTCTGTAACCGCCCTTTCGTCAAGCCGAGTTCGGGTGGGTGTGGAGCAACCGGGAACCGAGTCAAGGTTGTTTCGATACACCGTTGACTCGATTGGTCGACAGGTCTAGCGTCGGCCGTACACGGCACGAGAACGGCACTCAGCTCACGACCCCCCTCTTTCCGAGGAGCGGAATCCGTGACTTCTCAGCCTCACCTCAGGCTTGCCGAGCAAACCCCGTCGGCCGCGCACCCGCACAGGTGGCGCGTGCTCGCGGTCCTGCTGGTCGGCCTCCTGCTAGTCGTCCTGGACACCTCGATCCTGAACGTGGCCCTGAAGACCCTCGCCGAGCCGGCACCCGTCGGCCTGGGGGCCACGCAGAGCGAGTTGCAGTGGTCGATCGACTCCTACACGCTCGTCTTCGCCGCCCTGCTCTTCACCACCGGTGTGCTCGCCGACCGCTGGGGACGCAAGCGGACGCTGCTGGCCGGGCTCGTCGTCTTCGGTGGCTGTTCCCTGTGGTCCGCCCACGCGCACAGTGCCGGAGAACTCGTCGTCGCCCGGGCGGGGCTGGGCGTCGGCGGCGCGCTCGTGCTGCCCGCCACTCTGGCGATCATCATGGCCGTCTTCCCACCCGCCGAACGGGCCAAGGCCATCGGTGTCTGGGCAGGCGCCGCCGGACTCGCCGTGGCGCTGGGCCCCGTCACCGGTGGCGTGCTGCTGGAGCACTTCTGGTGGGGCTCGGTGTTCCTGATCAACCTGCCCATCGTGCTGATCGGCGCCGTAGCCGCGCTGTTCGTCGTACCCGAGTCCCGCGACCCCGGGCGCGGCGGCCTCGACCCGCTCGGCGTCGCCCTGTCCGTCGCCGGCCTGACCGCCCTGGTGTACGGCGTGATCAAGGGGGGCGAGTCCGACGACTGGGCGGACACCGCCGTCTGGGGGCCGATGCTCGGCGGCCTCGCCGTCCTGGGCCTGTTCGCCGTCTGGGAACACCACAGCCGGTGTCCCGCGCTGGACCTCGCCCTGTTCACCGACCGTCGCTTCAGCGCCGCCGTGGCCGTCATCGGGCTGGTCTTCTTCAGCCTGCTCGGCGCCACCTTCTTCCTGGTCTTCTACCTCCAGAGCGTGCGCGGCTGGACCCCGCTGGAGGCCGGCCTCCTGCTGCTGCCCTTGGCGGTGGCCCAGCTGACGTTCGCACCGGCCGCGACGCTCGCCGCCAAGCGGATCGGGGTCCGGCCGGTGTGCGCCGGCGGGATGCTGCTCACCTCGCTCGGCTTCCTCGCGGTGGCCACCGTCGACGAGCGGACCGAGGTCTGGGTCCTGGAGTCCGTCCTGTTCGTGATGGGCGTCGGCATCGCCTGTGTGATGCCCCCGGCGACCTCCGCCGCCATGTCCGCCGTCGGCCCGGGCCGGTCCGGCACCGGAGCGGCGGTCAGCACCACCTTTCGACAGGTGGGCGGCGCCCTCGGCGTCGCAGTCCTGGGCTCGGTGCTCTCCGTGGCTTACCGCTCCCGGATCGAGGACCACCTGGCGCCGCTGCCCGCCGCGATGAGCGACCGGGCGCAGGAGTCCGTCGCCGCCACCCTCACCGCCGCGCGGGAACTGGGCCCGGGCGGCGCCGCGATCGAGGACCGCGCGGTCGACGCGTTCGTCTCGGCGATGCACCTCACGTCCCTCGTCGCCATGGGCGTCACCTTCCTCGGTGCCCTCGCCGCCCTGCTGCTCCTGCCCTCCCGTACGGCCGTCGGCACGCCCGGCGCCGAGGAGGCGACCGCCGAAGAACCCCACACCGCGGAGGTCTGAACCCGTATGCCGCCACACCTCGACCGATCGGCAGCCGCCCCGGGACGCACGGCCCGGGGCGGCCGCCAGCGCGATCCCGCCGCCGACCGGGCGATCCTGAACGGCACCCTCGCCCTGCTCAGCGAAGGGTGCAGCTTCGGCGACCTGTCCATGGACCTGGTCGCGCAGCGAGCCGGGGTGGCCCGCGCCACCATCTACCGCCGCTGGCGCAACAAGGAGGAACTGGTGCTCGCCGCGCTGAGCACCCTTGACCTTCCCGTGCCGCCGCTGACCGGGCTCAGCCTGCGGGACAAACTGGTGACCCTCGTGGACCAGCTGCGCCACCGTGGCCAGGACACCCCGCTGCACCGGCTGATCGGAAGCCTGCTCGGTGAGGCGGTGCGCCGCCCGCACCTGGTCGAGCGATTCGAGCAGACCGTCACCGCCGCCCGGCACGAGGCCCTGCTGGCGACGCTGCGCGACGGCGTCGACAGCGGTGAGCTGCGCGCCGACCTCGATCTGGAGGATGCGGTCGAGATCCTGACCGGACCGATGGCCGCCCGTCTGATCCTGCGTCAACGCGCTGTGGAATCCAGTGCGTTCGCCGAGTCGATCGTCGACACGTTCCTGAACGGAACCCGCACGACCTGTGCCGGAGCGGGACCCGGCACAGCACCGGAGCACTCCCCACCATCACAGGAGCCGCAGCCATGAAATTCCTCTTCGACGACCCCGCCTTCGACTACCAGGCGCTGCGCACCGCCGGCTACGCCGATTACGGCGGTGCGCAGCTGGGCGAGGTCGTCGCGCTGGCCTCGCGCATCCCGAACGGCGACACCGAAGCCTGGCGGAACCAATGGGCCTCCCTCGCCGAACGGGCCCACCGGCTGGGCACGGCCGCCCGGGGCGAGGGCCGCCGCGACGACGCGCGCGCCGCACTGCTGCGGGCACACAACTACTACCGGACCGCCGAGTTCTTCCAGCGCGACGACCCACGGGGCACGGAGGCCCAGCGGCTGATGCGGCTGTCCCGGGAGACCTTCGCCGACGCCGCCGAACTCATGTACCGGCCCCCGGAGTTCGTGCGCATCCCCTATGAGGACACCTCACTGCCCGGCTACCTGTACCGGGCGGATGACTCCGACGAGCCGCGGCCGATGGTCATCCACCACGGAGGCCTCGACTCCACCCTCGAGGAGGGGTACTTCTTCGTGGCGGCCGCGGCCATCGCCCACGGCTACGACTGTCTGTGCTTCGAAGGGCCGGGTCAGGGCTCGGTCCTTCGCGATCAAGGGCTGGCCTTCAGGCCCGACTGGGAGAACGTGGTCACGCCGGTCGTGGACCACGCGCTGTCCCTGCCGGGTGTGGACCCCGACCGCCTGGTGCTGGTCGGGACCAGCCTGGGCGGCCTGCTCGCCGTGCGGGCCGCCGCGTTCGAGCACCGGCTGGCCGGCGTTGTCGCCCACGACGCGGTCTGGCAGCTGGGCGATGTCGTGGCGCTGCCGCCGTTCGTGCTGGAGTGGGTCGAGCAGGGCCACGACGACTTCGCCAACCCGGTGATGTGGGGAATCGCCGCGCAGCAGACCTTCACCCGCTGGCTGCTGCGGCAGGCGCTGTGGACCTTCGACGCCGACACCCCGGCCCAACTGCTGCGCCGGTTACCGGCGTTCACCCTGTCCGACGTGATCGGCCAGGTGCGCTGTCCCGTGCTCGTCCTCGACGCGGAGGAAGACCTGTTCTTCACCGGGCTGGAGCACGCGAAGAAGGTGTACACGGGCCTGAACTCGCCCAAGACGCTGCACGTCTTCACGGCCGACGAGGGCGGCGGGGCGCACTGCCACTCCGGTGCCATGCGCCTGTTCCACGACCGGCTCTTCTCATGGCTGCTGGAGACTCTCGGGGCGGACCGGCCCGCGGCGGCCTGACCGGCGGCGGCCGGTACGCGGCACATCCAGGCCGAAGCAGCCCGGCCCGCTCCCCGCGGGCCGGGCTGCTCGGCTCAGAGCCACCCGGCGGTTCGCGGGAGGCGGCCGATTTCTTTCCGGCTGCCTCCCACGAACCGCCGAATTTCATTCTCCTTAATGGCCGTGTAACGAGCGAGACTGGTATCGAAGAACAAGCTCGCATATGCTGCACGTCATAGCGAGGAAATCGCTTATCATTTGTCGCCCCCAGACCAGGGGCGGACGGGGGATCCGAAATTTAGTTGAATGCGTTCCATGCATTCGGGGGGTTGTCGTGTCCCTGTCCCCTTTAGTGGCTGACCAAACTCTGCACTATGCGCTACTGGGGCGGCTGCGGGTGTCCCGCGGCGGCGCCGATCTCACACCCGAGCCGCCCAAGCTCGCCAAACTCCTCGCCCTTCTGCTGGTCAGGGCGGGTGAGACGGTGCCGGGGGAAAAGCTGATGGCGGAACTGTGGGAGCGGGAGCCGCCGCGCTGCGCGTCTACGAGCCTGCGCGTGTACGTCTCACAGCTGCGAAAATTGCTGAATGGCGATCAGCAAGCCTCCCCGATCGTCACGACCCCGCCCGGGTACATTCTCAATGTAAGCGGGGCGGTGACCGATTCTCATGAATTCGAAACGCTCTACAGTCGAGGCCGGGAACAGTACTTCGCGGCCGATTTCCAGCACGCATCCGACCTCCTGCACAGGGCACTGTCCCTGTGGCGAGGGCCTGTTCTGGAGGGCATTCCGGGGTCGCTGGACATCGAATCGTTCGCGGCCGTGCAGGAGGAGAAGCGGCTGAACTGCACCGAGCTGAGCATCGACTCCTCGCTGGCACTCGACCGGCATCATGAGGTGTGCGAGCAGCTGAAGGGCCTGCTCGTGCAGCATCCCCTGCGGGAGCCCTTCTACCGTCAGCTGATGGTCGCCCTGTACCGGGCGGGCCGCCAGGGAGACGCGCTGCAGATGTACCGCCGCGCGCGCCGGGTGCTCAAGGAGGAACTCGGGGTCGAACCGGGGCCGGCACTGCGGCTCGCCCAGGAGGCCATCCTGCGGGCCGACCCCGAGCGGCTCCAGGCCTCCGGGATGACCCCGTCCGTCCACTGACCGTCAGGGCTGTCCGGTCGGCGACGTCCCGCGGTGCCGGGCCGAACCGCCGACCGGCCATGACGTGCTCGCCATGTCCGGCCCCGCACCGCGTCTGCTTTATCCGGCGTTTGCGGCACCTTAACCGCTCGCCCATATCGTGCGTTCGATCCCGCATGAGCGGGAGAGCTGAGCTGTCGTGCTCGTTCGTGCGTGAGCGGGCACCGGCCACGGTGCCGTGACCGTGGTCCCGGCCGACGCCGCGTTCCGAGGGCCGTCGCCCGCTCAACCTTCCCAGCCCCGCACCGTTCCCGCGCTCGGGAGGAGGAGCCAGGACGGTCCGACAGCCGTCCTCCTCGCACTCTGCCAGGCTTGCCGGAAACGGCGGCGGACGGGACGGCTGCCGAGCGCATGCTTCGGAAGCCGGCCCGTCCGGGCACGTGGGATTCCGCGGTTCGGGCGTCAACCCACTGTCGTGCGCGGCCGCGGCTCGAACCCCGCCGCCCGATAGGTCTCGTCGATCAGCGCCATCGTCGCCAGCGCGTCCTCCGCGTCGAGCGCGAGCGGCGCGTCCCGGCGTATGTGCGCGGCGAACGCCTCCAGTTGGTAGGTGTACGACGAGCGCGTGCCGAGCCGCTCGGTGCGCTCACCCTCGGCCCCACGCACCACGATCCGGTCGTCCAGGTGCGGCAGCACGAAGTTCGGCGCCAGCGCCTCGCCCCGCGAGCCGACGACCCGGCAGCTCATCTCCACCTCGCCGTACGCCATGTGGCAGCGTGCGGAGGCGGTCGCGCCGCCCGGGAACTCCAGGTCGGCGTCGAGCCACTCGTCGACTCCCGGCGCGCCCGCCCGCTCCCCGCCGCGCGCCGAGACCAGCCGTGGCGCACCGCCCGCCCAGGGGGCGAGCATCCGCACCGCGTGCAGGCTGTAACAGCCGAGGTCCATCACCGCGCCGCCCGCGAGCGGCAGCGACCAGCGCGGGTCGCTGTCGCCGGGTGCCGGTATCGCGACCAGCGTCTCCACCCGTTGCAGCTCGCCGAGTTCACCGCTCGCCAGGATCTCGTGCAGGCGCCGGGTGACCGGGTGGAAGAGGTAGTGGAAGGCCTCCATGAAGACGCTGCCGGACTTGGCGACCGCCTCCCGCACCTCGGCCGCCTCCTGGGCGTTGCTCGCCGACGGCTTCTCCGACAGGACGTGCTTGCCGGCCGCGAGCGCGGCGAGGTTCCACGGCCCGTGCAGCCCGTTGGCGAGCGGGTTGTAGACGACCTCGACCTCGGGGTCGGCGAGCAGGTCGGCGTAGGAGTCCACCACCCGCTCCACATCGTGCTCGTCGGCGAACGCCTCGGCACGGGACCGGTCGCGCGCAGCCACCGCCACGAGGCGGTGGCCGGTCGTGCGGGCCGGACCGACGAGGGAGAGCTCGGTGATGCGTGCCGCGCCCAGTACTCCGATGCGCAGCGGTTCCCCGCCCGAGTCGTTCATCCCTGCCGTACCTCCTCGATCGTCACCGGACGGTGCTCGTGCAGCGACCGTGTGCAGGCGTCGGCGATCCAGCCCGCCTCCAGGGCGTCCTCGATCGTGCAGGGCGAGGGCCGGGTGCCCGCCACGACCTCGGTGAACGCGGTGAGTTCGGCGCGGTAGGCCTCGGTGAACCGGTCCATGAAGAAGTCGTGCGGGGTGCCCGCAGGGAAGGTCACGCCGGGCTCGACCGAACGCAGCGGCAGCTTGTCCTCCAGGCCGACCGCGATGGAGTCCGTGAAGCCGTGGATCTCCATGCGGACGTCGTAACCCCGGGCGTTGTGGCGGGAGTTGGAGACCACCGCGATCGTGCCGTCGTCCAGGGTGAGGATGGCGCCGGTGGTGTCGGCGTCGCCCGCCTCCTTGATGTAGTCGGCGCCCCTGTTGCCGCCGACGGCGTACACCTCGGTCACCTCGCGGCCGGTCACCCAGCGGATGATGTCGAAGTCGTGCACCGAGCAGTCCCGGAAGATGCCGCCGGAGGCGGCGATGTACGCGGCGGGCGGCGGCGCCGGGTCCAGCGTGGTCGAGCGCACCGTGTGCAGCTTGCCGAGCTCGCCGCTCTGCACAGCGGCGCGGGCGCCCGCGAAACCGGTGTCGAAGCGACGGTTGTAGCCGATCTGGATCGGCACGTCCGAGCCCTGGACGGCCTTCAGTACCTCGACGCCCTCGGCCATGGTCTTGGCGACGGGCTTCTCGCAGAAGACGGGGACGCCGGCCTCGACTCCCGCCAGGATCAGCGCGGGGTGGGCGTCGGTCGCCGCCGCGACGACGATGCCGTCCACGCCGGCCGCCAGCAGGGCCTCCGGCGAGTCGACGACCTCGGCGCCGAAGCGCTCGGCGGCGGCCTTGGCGGCGCCCGCGAACGGGTCGGTGACGACGAGGGAGTCGACCGCGTCGAGTCCGGAGAGGGTCTCGGCGTGGAAGGCGCCGATGCGGCCGAGGCCGAGGATTCCGATACGCATGAGCTCCGCTGCTTTCCTGGTGTGTGGTTGCTGTTCGTTGCCGGGGCTCCGCCCCGGACCCCGGTCGCCCTTCGGGCTCGTCCTCAATCTCCCCCAGAGGGGGGACCCCCAGACGGGCGGAATCAGTCCAGGCCGCCCAGAACGTTCTGGTCCCAGTCGATCACCGATCCCGTCACGACCCCGGACCGCTCCGACAGCAGGAAGACCACGAAGTCGGCGATCTCGTCCGGTTGCCCGAGCTTCCCCATCGGCAGCCCGGCGGCAGCCGACTCGCGCCAGCCGTCGTCGGCACCGTGGAAGGCCTTCTGGGTCGCGTCCTCGCCCTCCGTCGCCGTCCAGCCGATGTTCAGGCCGTTGATCCGGACCCGGTCCCAGCGGTGGGCGTGCGCGGCGTTGCGGGTCAGCCCGATGAGGCCGGCCTTGGCGGAGACGTACGGCGCGAGGAAGGGCTGCCCGCCGTGCGCCGAGGACGTGATGATGTTGACGATCGTGCCGGGTGCCTTGCGCGCGACCATGTCCGTGACGGCGGCCTGCATCGCGAAGAACGGCGCCTTGAGGTTGATCGCGATGTGCTGGTCGAACAGCTCGGGGGTGGTGTCAAGGAGCGTGCCCCGGGACGTGAGCCCCGCCGAGTTGACCAGGCAGTCGATC
The DNA here is from genome assembly GCF_008042075.1 of Streptomyces sp. UW30. Taxonomy (GTDB): domain Bacteria; phylum Actinomycetota; class Actinomycetes; order Streptomycetales; family Streptomycetaceae; genus Streptomyces. The sequence goes on from NZ_RDBN01000033.1 coordinate 29,485, forward strand.
CGCCCGTACGCGTCGACGACCTCGGCGACGGACGCCTTCGCTTGCTCGGCGTCCGACAGGTCGGCCTGCACGAACATGGCCTTGCCCCCGTCGGCGGCCAGCTCGGCCACCAGGGCCTCACCGGGTTCCGGGCGGCGCCCGGTGACGGCCACGACCGCCCCCTCGCGCACGGCAGCCCGCGCGATGGCGGCACCGACGCCCTGGCTGCCGCCGTTGACGAGGACGACCTTGTCGTCGAGAAGTCCCATGTCTTTCCGGGTCCTTTCAGCTCTGGCGCCGCTCGGCGCCGGCCCGTAGCTCGTCCCGCAGAGCCTCGGGAGTCCATGCCTCGCGCAGTGCGCGGCGTACGACGTCCGCCTGCGAGGGCGGGGCGAGGCCGTCGACCGGCGGGTCGCTGTCGAGGTTGGTGGGGAAGGGGTAGCCCTCGGCGCTCGCGGCGATCACGTTCGCCGTCCACGCCTCGTCCGCGCCCTCGCTCGCGCGGTTCAGCAGCACGGGGAACACGGCGTTCGCGACGGCCTCGCGGTCCACCGTCTCCATCGCCCGCCCGAACGCGGAGGACACCTGGAGGAGGTTCGCCATGCGCCGGATGTCCGCCGACCGGTTGGTGCCCGCCGCGTGGAACAGCGCCGGGTTGAAGAAGGCCGCGTCGCCCTTGGCGAGGGGCAGTTGGACGTGGTGGGCCTCGAAGTACTCCTGGAACTCGGGCAGCCGCCACGCGAGGTAGCCCGGCTCGAACGTCTGCGAGTACGGCAGGTACATCGTCGGCCCGGACTCCACCGGCATGTCGCAGTGCGCGACGGCGCCCTGGAGGGTGAGCACGGGGGAGAGGCGGTGGACGTGGGCGGGGTAGGCCGCCGCGACCTCGTTGGAGAGGAAGCCCAGGTGGTAGTCGCGGTGCACGCTCTGCGCCGCGCCGCCCGGGTTGACCACGTTGACCTGCGAGGTCACCTGGTAGCCGGGCCCGAGCCACGCGGACGAGATCAGGGCCAGGATGTCGTTGGCGTAGTAGTCGGCGAAGGCCTCGGGGTCGTAGAGGGCCGCCTTTTCCAGCGCGTTCCAGACGCGGTCGTTGGCGCCGGGCCTGGCGAAGTGGTCCCCGGCGTTCGCGCCCGAGGCGCGCTGCTCGGCGATCAGGGCGTCGAACACGGCACTGAGCCGGTCGACGACCCCCGGGTCCGTGAAGGCGCCTTGGAGGACCACGATGCCCGGCCCGTCGGCGAGGGCACGGACCAGTTCGGCCCGCACCGCACGGTCGTCCTCGGCCCTGCGGAGGCGGTCGCTGTCGTAGACCAGGACATTGCGCTCCACGGCGGAGGCGTACGGATAGTCCGCCAGGTCGGTGGTCCGCTCCACGAGCTCACGGAACTCCACGAGATCGCAGTCGGCCTCGGACAGCCAGGACCGGCGGTGTACGGACGTGAAGGACATCGGCGTCCTCTCGGTGACAGGGGCGACTCAGCGGTGCCATTCTTGTCATGACAATCCCCTCGAACAACCAGCAGGCGACCATCAAAAACCCCTCAAGGAGCCGTCGCGTGGGCCACCCCTTCCCGATCCGGGAGATCGCACGTCAGGCGGGCCTGAGCGAGGCGACGGTCGACCGGGTCCTCAACGGCAGGGGAGGGGTCCGCGAGAGCACCGCGCGGGAGGTCCAGCAGGCGATAGCCGACCTGGACCGGCAGCGCACCCAGGTGCGGCTGCTGGGCCGTACCTTCATGATCGACGTGGTGGTGCAGGCACCCGAGCGGTTCACCACCGCCGTACGCGCCGCCCTGGAGGCGGAGCTGCCGTCCCTGCACCCGGCGGTCGTGCGCTCCCGCTTCCACTTCCGGGAGACCGGGCCGGTGGACGAGCTGACCCGGACGCTGGACCGCATCGCGCGGCGCGGCTCGCAGGGCGTGATCCTCAAGGCACCGGACGTCCCCGAGGTCACCGCGGCCGTCGCCCGGCTCGCGGAGGCCGGCATCCCGGTGGTGACCCTGGTGACCGACCTGCCCTCCACCGCGCGCCTCGCCTACGTCGGCATCGACAACCGGGCCGCGGGCGCCACCGCCGCCTACCTCATGGGCCAGTGGCTGGGCGAGCGTCCCGGCAATGTGCTGACCAGCCTCAGCAGCGGCTTCTTCCGCAACGAGGAGGAGCGCGAGATGGGCTTCCGCAGCGCCATGCGAACCCTCCACCCCGACCGCACGCTCGTCGAGATCGCCGAGGGGCAGGGCCTGGACGCCACGCAGTACGACCTTGTCCGGGCCGCGCTGGAACGCGATCCGGACATCCGTGCCGTCTACTCGATCGGCGGCGGCAACATCGCCACGCTGCGGGCCTTCGAGGACGCGGGCCGCGCATGCGCCGTGTTCGTCGCGCACGACCTCGACCACGACAACACCCGCCTGCTGCGCGAGCACCGCCTGTCCGCCGTCCTGCATCACGACCTGCGCCACGACATGCGGGAGGCGTGCCACGTCGTGATGCGGGCCCACGGGGCCCTGCCGCCGGCGGGAGCGACGGGGCCTTCGGCGATCCAGGTGGTGACGCCGTACAACATGCCCTCTTAGGCAGTCCGGATGCCCTCTTAGGCAGTCCGGCGGCTGCGGGTCCGTTGTGGCTGGTCGCTCCCCCCGAGCTCTCGGCTTCGCTCGAGCAGGGGGGACCTCATCGCGGCGGAGCCGCATCGCGAGCACAGCCCCGCGCCCTTTGGGGGGCGCTACTCGCCGGGGAAGTCGATGCCGCACCGATGCCGGATCTCGTCCAGCACCCGCAGGGTGGCGATCGAGTCGGCCAGGGGGCGCAGGGGGTCTCCAAGTGCCCGTTCTTGATGCACCGGGCCACCTCGGCGGCCTCGAAGTGCAGCCCCTCGTGGGCGATGCGCGGTTCGGTGTACGTCAGTGGCGTACGGCCTCCCGCCGGAGTGAAGACCACGTCACCGGGGTGGTAGAAGGGCCCGGGCAACCGGAGCGTCACCTCGGTGCCCGCGATGACCGCCGTGGTCGGCGTGTCGCTGAACAGTGTGGTGTGGACGACGGCCTGCTCACCGCGTCCGGTGCTCAGCACGGCGCCGATCTGTCCGTTGACGCCCGCCGGATGAGCCCGGCCCGAAGCCTGGACGCTCTCCGCAGGGCCCAGCACCCACGTCGCCGGCGACACCGGATACGTACCGAGATCGAGCAGCGGGCCGCCCGCGAGATCGGCCCGCAGGATGCGGTGACCGCCGGCCGGGTCGACGGACTCGCCCATGCCGGCCAGGACGGAACGGACCTCGCCCAGCAGCCCGGAGTCGAGTACCTGGCGTACGACGTCGAAGCGCGGCAGGAAGAAACGTCCACAGTGCCTCCGCGCAGAACAGGCCGCGCTCGGCGGCGAGTTCGGCGATCTCGGTGGCCTGCGCCGCCTTCAGCCCGAGCGGCTTCTCGACGAGGACGTGCTTGCCGGCCTCCAACGCCGGCCGGGCACAGGCGAGATGGGCGGTGTGCCCGGTGGCGACATGGACGACGTCGACCTCGTCGTCGGCCACCAGCTCCTCGTAGGAGCCGTACGCGCGCGTGACGCCATGGCGGGCGGCGAACTTCGCGGAGCGGGCGGCGTCGCGCGAGGCGACGGCGACGAAGCGCCGGCGGGTGTGCCGCCGGACCGCGTCGGTGAACGTTCGGCGATCCAACCGGTGCCGAGGACGCCCCAGTTGAGCGCGGGAGCGGACCTCGGGTCCGGGGTGCGCGGGCAGCGGAGTGCGGACACGGCGGCGCTCCCGGGAGTCATGGGGCCGAGGCGGTGACGGGGACGGTCCGGCCGCCGTCCCGCATCGAGGCGATCACCGCCTCGGCGACCGCGGAGGCGGTCAGGCCCTCCCGGGCGGAGGCCAGCGGGGAGGGCCGCCCGGCGACGACCGCATCGATCCACGCCTTCAGCTCCAGCCGGTAGGCGTCGGCGAACCGGGGCCGCCAGTCCGCCGGGTAACCGGTGGACCGCGTCCGATCGGCGTGGCGCACGACGGGCGCCGGGTCGGCCAGTTGCAGCGCGCCGCGCTCAAGGACGACCTCGCAGCGGACCTCGTAGCCGTAGCGGGCGTTGAGGAAGGTCTCGACGGTGGTGAGCGTGCCGTCCGCGGTGTGCAGCAGCATCACCTGGGGGTCGCGCAGGCCGGGCGAGGACTCGCCCTCGGGCGCGTGCCAGGAGACCGCCGTGACCGGCGACTCCAGCAGCCACGGCACGGTGTCGAGCTCGTGGATCGCCGAACCGGTGACGCTGAACTCGCTCACCGCGCCCGGCGCCGAGGTCACGCCCCGGCTGACGCAGTGCACCACCCGCACCCGGCCCTCGGCGCCCTCACCGAGGGCCGCCTTCAGCGCGACGTGCGCCGGGTCGAAGCGGCGCATGAAACCGACGGAGACGAGCCCGCCGCCCGCCATGTCGTCCTCGCGCACGACCTCGACGCACTCGGCGACGGTCGGCGCGAGCGGCTTCTCGCACAGCACCGGCTTCCCGGCGCGCACGGCGGCCACGGTCAGCTCGGCGTGTGTCGAGTCGTGCGAGGCGACGACCACGGCGTCCACCGCGGGATCCGCGATCAGCGCGAGCGCGTCCGTGCCGACCCGCGCCCCCGGCACGGCGTCCGCCACGGCCTTCGCCCGTGCCCCGTCGACGTCCGCCACCGCCACGACCTCGGCGTCCGAGACGTGACCGTGCAGCAGCCGCACATGGTCCGCGCCCATCACCCCGGCGCCGATCACACCCACCCGCACCGTCATGCCGGCACCTCCACGTCCACCCAGGAACCGCTCTCGGCGGAGCGGGACATGGCGTCCAGCACGGTGGCGCTGTGCACGGCGTCCGCGAGGGTGGCGCCGTGCGGGGTGCCCTCGGCGACCGAGCGCAGGAAGCGGTAGGCCTCGATCACCTTCAGGTCGTCGTAGCCCATGCTCGTCGCGGCGCCCGGCTGGAACGCACCGTACTCACCCTGCGCGGGGCCCACGTACAGCGTGCTGACCGGCTGGTCCTGATACGTGGTGCCCCGGCTGATGCCGAGCTCGCCCATGCGGCGGAAGTCCCAGAAGACCGCGCCCTTGGTGCCGTGCACCTCGAAGCCGTAGTTGTTCTGCTCGCCGACCGAGACCCGGCAGGCCTCCAGCACCCCGCGGGCGCCGGAGGCGAAGCGCAGCAGGCAGCTGACGTAGTCCTCGTTCTCGACCGGGCCGAGCTCGCCGGTGGCGAGGGTGTGCCCGGCGGTGGCGCCGGTGGGGCGGGCCCGCTCGGGTACGAAGATCGCGGTGTCGGCGGTCAGCGAGGCGATGTCACCGAGCAGGAAGCGGGCCAGGTCGGCGCCGTGCGAGGCGAGGTCGCCGAGTACCCCGCTGCCGCCGCGCTCACGCTCGTAGCGCCAGGTCAGGGCGCCCTGGGGGTGGGCGGCGTAGTCGCTGAAGAGGCGGACGCGGACATGTGTGACGGTGCCGATCTCACCGGAGGCGATCAGCTCGCGGGCGGCCTCGACGGCGGGCGCGTTGCGGTAGTTGAAGCCGACGGCGCTCTGCACGCCCGCCTTGGCCGCCGCGTCGGCCACCGCGCGGGCGTCCTCGGCGGTCAGGCCGACCGGCTTCTCGATCCAGATGTGCTTGCCGGCCTCGGCCATCGCCACACCGATCTCGCGGTGCAGGAAGTTCGGGGCGGTGATGCTGACGGCCTGGACGCGCGGGTCGGCGGCGACGTCACGCCAGTCCCGGGTCGTCGAGGCGAACCCGAACTGCGCGGCGGCCTCCTCGGCCCGGCCGGGCACCTCCTCGGCGACGGTCACGAGCTGCGGGCGCAGGGACAGTTGCGGGAAGTGGTGCGGGATACGGGCGTACGACTGGGTGTGCACCCGCCCCATCCAGCCGAATCCGACGACGGCGACGCCGAGCGTGTCCACCATTGCAGCCCCTCTTTGGACCGGTCCATTTTCTGTCCAGGCCACCTTGGGACTCCGCCGTGACCGGTGTCAACCCTTTCCCCGGCCTTCCTCTCCCTTTGACAAGACGACGCAGCTCATGGAACGGTCCATGTCCATGAGACCGCCGACGATCCGTGACGTGGCCGACCGGGCCGGCGTCTCCAAGTCGCTGGTCTCGCTCGTGCTGCGCGGCTCGGAGCAGGTGCGCCCGGAGAAGCGGGAAGCCGTCCTGCGGGCCGTCCGTGAACTCGGCTACCGCCCCAACGCCGCCGCGCGCAGCCTCAGCGAACAGCGCACCCGCACCGTCGGCGTCCTCCTGAACGACCTGCGCAACCCGTGGTTCGTGGACATGCTGGAGGGCCTCAACTCCCTCCTCCACGACAACGGCCTGCACATGCTCCTGGCCGACGCCCGCCTCAACCGCCGCACCGGCCAGGATCCCGCCGGCCCCTTCCTCGACCTGCGGGTCGACGGCCTGATCGTGGTCGGCACACTGCCGGACCCGGCCGCCCTCGGGACGGTGGCCGAGCGGCTCCCGGTGGTGGTCGCGGGCGCGCGTGAGCCGGCGCTGCCCGGCGTCCACATCGTCGCCAACGACGACGAGCGGGGCGCCCGCCTGGTCACCGAGCACCTCATCGGCCTCGGTCACCGGCGCATCGCGCACATCGCCGGCTACGGGGCCGTCGGCGAGCTGCGCCGGCGCAGCTTCGAGGCGACGATGCGGGCGCACGGCCTCGCGGACGAGGCGGTCGTCGAGGCCAGCGACATGACCGAGGAGGGCGGCTACCGCACGACGGTCCGGCTGCTGAGCCGCACGGACCGGCCGACGGCCGTCTTCGCGGTCAACGACATCGCCGCGATCGGTGCGCTGTCGGCGGCCGAGGAGTCGGGGCTGCGGGTCCCGCGCGACCTCTCCGTCGTCGGCTACGACAACACGAGCATCGCCCGCCTGCGCCACGTCTGGCTCACCACCGTCGACAACGCCAGCCACGAGGTGGGCCGCCGCGCGGCCCGCTGCCTGCTCGACCGGTTCGAGGGCATCCGGGGAGCGGGCGAGATCCATCTGGCGGCCCCGACGCTGGAGATCCGGGGGACGACCGGCCCGCCCGGTGATGGTGAGTGAAACAACCTCAGGAAGCTTCCGTCGCGGGGTTGATGAATACCGTCGAATCCTCAACCTGTCAGCTCTCAAGGACTTTTCGTGTAGCAGGGTTCTGCGCACGGCGTTAGACTTTTTCTGAGCATTCCTGTGTGGGCCCGGGGATCCATCCGCTCCGATCGAGCGTTCTTTCTTACCCTCCACTCCTGTTGGAGGAGGCCATCATGGTTCAGGGTTATGGCGACCAGCAGAGGAACATGCCGGGCCCGGAGGTCGACAAACCGTTGCGGATGGTCCCGCAGGTCGGTGAACGCAAGGATTCCGACGGGGTGTTGCGCAAGTACGTGGATCCCGGTGCGACGCTTTCTCGTGCGCCGACCGCACGCAAGGCCATCGACGGCTTCATGAGGGCGCGCGCCGATGAGCTCAAAGCGGGCCAGGTCGACCTGCGCGAGGTGGATTCGGTCGAGGGTGCGGCCACGCTGAGGGTGCGCTACCAGCAGTTCCACAACGACCTCCCGATCAGGGGCGCCACCATTCAGGCGGTCGCCGACGTCAAACAGGCCGCCGTCATCCAGGTCGATCACTCCGCGGAGGTCGACGTCTCGGACGCTCCCGCCCCCGATGCCGCCCGCGCCCGGGAGGAACTCGACAAGGCTGCCCTGACGCCGTTCCGGGATGATTTCCAAACCACCGAAATCATCAAGGACGAACTCGCCTATGTGCGGTTCACGGACCGGCCCACCTTGCCGGGCAGCAACTACCCCACCGCCACGATCYAGTTGCTGAACAAGGGGAGCGTGCCTGACGGCGCGCTGCACCTCGTACGCGATCTGCTCGTCGAGACCGGCGGGCCATTCGAGCATTTCCGTGTCGTCGTGGACGCCGTCTCCGGAAAACTGCTCTGGATCGCACTCGCCGGAAAATATGTGACGGCCACGCTCAAGGCCTTCATGCCCGATCCGGTGACCGAGTCGAACGACCCCACCATCCACGGTGGTTCCAGCGTGGCCACTCTCAACGCCTTCCGCCACGACGTCACGGCCGAGGTCGCTCCCGCCGACGGCGGGGGCACGTTCCGGCTCGACGGGGACTGGTTCCGATGCCTCGACTGGGACCCGCCCGCGTTCGCACAGCCCGTGGAGCCGTCACCGGTCTTCTCCTACGCCAGCTACCCGGCGAACCGCGCCTTCCTGAGCGCGAACGTCTACTACTGGCTCGACACCTTCGCGCGATACCTGCGCACCCTCGGAAACACGACGCTCAACGCCAACATGGTCAAGGTCGAGGTCGACGCGCAGGCGTACGACAACGCCGACCAGAGCGAATGGCACGGAACGCTGACGCCTCCGCGGATCCGGTTCGGGGAGGGCGGCGCGCCCGACGCCGGCGATCTCGGAGTCATCATCCACGAGTACGTCCATGGCGTGTTCGACTGGCTCGAGGCCAGCCACGGCGGATCGTTGTCGTACGAGCACAGCGTCTGCGACGCCGTCCCCGCGATCTTCCGTGACCGGTTCAACCCCGGCGGGCACCGGCGTACCGAGACGTTCCCCTTCGACAACAACACCACCGACCAGTGGAGCACCGTGCGCCGGCTGGACCTTCTCCAGCGGTTCGACGACGCGGGCTTCGGCGGCTACGGCAGCGACCTGCGCAACTCGATGCTCGGCACGGCGCTGTGGCGGTGTTACCTCGGCATGGGCGGCGACTCGACCGATCCCGGTGTGCGGATCGCGGCGGCCGACGCGATGATCAGGACGCTCCTCGAGATGCTGATCGTCACCCCGGACGACACCTCCATCGGCGCCGCGCATGCGGTGAGCATGGCCCAGGGCTGCATCACGGCGGACTCGGCGCTCACCGGCGGTCTCTACAGCAAGGTGATGGACGAGGCCTTCGTGAACCAGGGGCTGTGGGCGCCGCGGGCGGTGGACCTGTACATCGCGGACAACCCCACCGACCTCGGCGCGCAGCCGAGCGGCCTGCCCTACTGGACATCCCCCGACCTCTGGGTGCGCAACAACGACATCAGCACCGGCGACAACCCCGAACTCGGTCACGAGCCGCCCATCAACAACACGCCCAACTATCTCTACGTCCGTGTGCACAACCGGGGGACCCAAGCGGCCACGAGCGGGGCGTTCCAGGTCGAGGCGTTCCGCTGCGACCCGGGCACGGGCATGATCTGGCCGACGCACTTCCAGTCCCTGGGCACGCTCGTGATCAACGAGGCGGTTCCTGCGGGCGGCGCGGTGCGGGTCGGACCGTTCGTCTGGACCCCGCAGATCGTGGATCACGAATGTCTGGTCGCCGTCGTGCACGGGGCACCCGACCCCGCCATCACCGCCACGCTCAACGGACCGGTGCAGCACGACCGGATCGTCCGGTTCGACAACAACGTGGGGCAGCGCAACGTCGCTCCGCAGATGGCCACGCCGGGCGGCAAGACGCACATGACGATCAACCTGCGGGGCGCGCTGACCACCACGCAGGGTGCCTGGCACCTGGACGCGACCGCGCTGCCCGAGGACACGCGGATCTCGATCCGTACGCTGAGCCGCCTCGCCCGGGATACCGCGCTGACCGACATCGCGGTGACCGAGTCCGGTCCGGTGCGCAGCACCCTGGAAATGCACGGTGGCGACAAGGCGGTCGTGGAGGGGTTCCAACTGGACCCGAACGAACAGGTGGCGGCCGACATCACCATCGACTTCTCCCACAACGCCGAGCACCTGCGCCTGTATCCCTTCGTGGCGACGCAGTATCAGGACGGTGTCATCGCCGGGCGTCTGACGATCCAGATCACCGCGGTGAGGGAACTGGAGGACTTCTTCTTCGGCAACCCGCACAGCGGTGAACTGCACGTCTCCACATGCCCGTACTGGTCGAGGCTCGGCGCCGACAGCAAGGTGCCGTTCCTGCGGGCGGAGGATGCGCTGGCCCGCGGATACAACGGCTGCGCATACTGCCAACCTGCCCTGAACACAGGCTGAAGGCGGCCCGTGATGCCCTACGACACCCCGCTCGAGGACCAGCCCCTCACTCACCCCGACAAGCGGCACCCGCCCAGCCCGGCAACCCGGGTCGCGACGAAGAAGCGTGAGGAGAGGCGTACACCGCCGGACGAACTCGCCGCCGCACTCGTCGAGTCGGTGTCGGCCGACTCCCTGCGGAGCACGGTCGAGGCGCTGTCGGCCTTTCACACCCGGCACACTTTCTCGCCCCTGATCGGTCCGGCCGCCGAGGAGATCGTCACCCGGCTGGCCGCGGCGGGGTACCCGGACGTGGTCAGACGCGGCTGGGCCAACGGCGGTCACAGCGCCGACAACGTGATCTGCACCAAACCCGGTACGTCCGCCGACAAGCCCGTCATCATCCTGTGTGCCCACTACGACAGCCGCATGGAGGACGCGAACAACGCCACGGCGCGTGCCCCGGGCGCCGACGACAACGCCAGCGGGGTGGCCGCGATACTGGAGGCCGCCCGGGTACTGGCCCCGGTCGCGCTGTCGTCCACGGTGCAGTTCGTGGCGTTCTCCGGCGAGGAACAGGGACTGTGGGGATCCGCTGCGTATGCCGCGGCGCTCCACGCGACGGGAACCGAGGCCTACCGAGTGCTGAACCTGGACATGGTGGGGAGACCGCCGGCGGACGGCTCCGTGACGGTGGAGCGCGATCTGGGAAACGCCGTACCGGGTAACGACGCCGCCTCGCAGGCCCTCGGCGCGGTCATGGCACAGGCGGCCGCCGACCACACCGCACTGCCGGTCATGCTCGGTCCGATCTACGCCAGCGACTACATGCCGTTCGAGGCGCACAGCGATGTGACCATCGGCGCCTACGAGGGCGAGGGGAACCCGCACTACCACCGGACGTCCGACACTCCGGCGACGCTCGACTACGACTACCTCGCCGACATCACACGGATCACCCTCGCGACCGTGGCCGTCGCAGCGCTCACAGATTGATCGCGTACGCCTTGCGCAGCGTCTCGTGCACCGTCCACGTCGTGCGGTCGCCCTCGCGCAGAACGGCCATGTCGCCGGGCCCGACCCGCAGTGTCGCTCCGCCCTCGACCTCGATCGTGGCCGACCCACTGATCACGACGAACAGTTCGTCCGCCTCGGTGTCGGTGACCACGCCGGGTGTGATCTGCCAGATGCCCCGCACCTGACGCCCGTCCTCCGACTCCCAGACGACTTTGCCGGTCACCTCGGGTGTCCCGGAGACGATCTGCTCCCGGGCGAGGGGCTCGGGTTCGAGTTCGGCGTCGGGGATGTGCAGTACGAAGCTGTGCGTCATGCGGCGACCCTAGCCGGGGTGAGCGGGGGAGCGGCCTCGACAGAGTGTGGGGTGTCGGCGGGGGCGGGCGGACACTCCGTCGTGACCATGGGCGCCCCATCCATGCCGCCCGATCACCTGAGCCCAATACGGCGGACAAAATTGTTGACAATTCTGTTTGGCTAGATTTACGTTCGACAGGCACTCACTCAGGGAGGGCACATGCCGAACGAAGCCCGGCCGGGCACCGGGGAGCAGGCCAAACAGCTTGCGCTCGCGCAGCTGCGGCAGGCGATCCTGCACGGCGAGATGGCACCGGCCCAGCGGCTGGTGGAGAACGAACTCGCCGAGCAGTTCGGTGTGACACGGGCCAGCATCCGCGCGGCGCTCATCGACCTGGAGGCTCAGGGACTGGTCGAGCGGATCCGCAACCGTGGCTCACGGGTGCGGGTGGTGACCGTGGAGGAAGCGGTCGCCATCACCGAGTGCCGCATGGTGCTGGAAGGGCTCTGCGCGGCCAAGGCGGCCGTCGCCGCCAGTGACGAGCAGCTGACGCAGCTGACGGATCTGGGTACGGCCATGACCAAGGCCGTGACCGACGGCGAGCCGATGACCTACTCGGAGCTGAACCAGGAACTGCACGCCAGGATCCGGGAGTTCTCCGGCCAGCAGACGGCCGTGGAGCTGCTGGAGCGGCTCAACGCACAACTGGTGCGCCACCGCTTCCAGTTGGCGCTCAGGCCCGGTCGTCCGCAGCACTCCCTGAACGAGCACCTGGCCATGATCGAGGCGATCCGGGCCAGGGACCCGCAGGCGGCCGAGGCGGCCGTCCGCGCCCACCTCACCAGCGTGATCGAGGCGCTGCGCGAGTGAGCCGCATGACATACGGCCAGGCAAGTAGCCGTATGTCTCGGTCGGCCGCGTGACGCTGCGTCGGAGGCGGGCGCACACCTGTCACTCAAGGAGAAGCAGCCATGACGCACGCCGATGCGCCCTCCCCCCAGCCCCCGACCTCGCCCGAGCAGGGGGGAGCCTCATCGCCGCCACGCTCGACCCTCGTCATCACCGCGCACGCCGGCGACTTCGTGTGGCGGGCCGGCGGAGCCATCGCCCTGGCCGCCTCCCGGCACGAGCGGGTCACCGTCGCCTGCCTGACCTTCGGTGAGCGCGGCGAGTCCGCCAGGGCCTGGCGCGAGGGGAGGAAGCTGGAGGAGATCAAGGCGATACGCCGCGACGAGGCCGAGCGTGCCGCCGCCACCCTCGGAGCCGAGGTCCGCTTCTTCGACGCCGGCGACTATCCGCTGATCCCGACCCCCGAGCTGACCGACCGACTCGTCGCCGTCCACCGCGAGACCCAGCCCGACGTCATCCTCACCCACCCGGCCGAGGACCCGTACAACGGCGACCACCCGGCAGCCAACCGCATGGCCGTCGAGGCCCGCATTCTCGCCCAGGCCGTCGGCTACCCCGGCGACGGCGACATCATCGGCGCACCGCCCGTCTTCTACTTCGAGCCGCACCAGCCCGAGATGAGCGGCTTCAGGCCCGAGGTCCTGCTCGACATCACCGAGGTGTGGGAGACGAAGCGGGCCGCCATGGAGTGCCTCGGCGCCCAGCAGCACCTGTGGGACTACTACACCGACCTCGCCGTCCGCCGCGGCGTCCAGCTCAAGCGCAACGCGGGCCCCAACCTGGGCCTGGCCCACCAGACGATGGCCGAGGCGTACATGCGCCCCTACCCGCAGATCACGAAGGAGCTGGCGTGAGCGGCGTGATCGTCATCGACCCGCCGAAGGCGGAGCTCAGGGACGTCGACGCGCTGGCCGGCTTCGGAGTGGCGACGGTGAGCGAGGCCATGGGGCGAACGGGCCTGCTGGGTACGGACATTCGCCCGGTCCAGCAGGGCGTACGGGTCGCCGGAACGGCCGTCACCGTGCTGAGCTGGCCCGGCGACAACCTCATGATCCATGCCGCCGTCGAGCAGTGCGGCGAGGGCGACATCCTCGTCGTCACCACCACCTCGCCCTGCACCGACGGCCTGTTCGGCGAGCTGTTCGCGACCGCCCTGAAGCAGCGCGGCGTGCGCGGCGTCGTCCTCAGCACCGGCATCCGTGACACCCAGGAGCTGCGGGAGATGGGCTTCGCCGCCTGGTCCCGCGCGGTCTCCTCGCAGGGCACCGTCAAGGCCACCGGCGGGTCGGTCAACGTGCCGATCGCCATCGACGGCCAGGTGATCCGCCCCGGCGACGTGATCCTCGCCGACGACGACGGAGTCGTGGTCGTCCCGCGCGAACGCGCCCGGGAGACGGCCGAGAAGTCCGAGGCCCGTGAGGCCAAGGAGGCCGCCACCCGGGCCGCCTTCCTCGACGGCCAACTCGGCCTGGACCGCTACGGGTTGCGGGAGACCCTCAAGAACCTCGGCGTCCAATACAAGACCCACGAGGAGTACGCGGGGGAGTCGTCGTGACCACCGTGCCCACTCAGGTCCGCTGTCTGCTCATGCGCGGCGGCACCTCCAAGGGCGCCTACTTCCTGGCCGACGACCTCCCCGCCGACCCGGGCACCCGCGACGAGCTGCTCCTGCGCATCATGGGCAGCCCCGACGAACGCCAGATCGACGGCCTGGGCGGCGCCCATCCGCTCACCAGCAAGGTGGCCGTGGTGTCGCCCTCGTCCCACCCGGACGCCGACGTCGACTACCTGTTCCTCCAAGTCGTCGTCGACAGACCTGAAGTGACCGACTGTCAGAACTGCGGGAACATCCTCGCGGGCGTCGGCCCCTTCGCCGTCGAGCGCGGACTGGTCCCGGCGGGGGAGGAGCGCACCCGCGTTCGCATCCGCATGGTCAACTCGGGCGACCTCGCCACCGCCACCTTCCGCACGCCGGGCCGGCGGGTCGACTACACCGGTGACGCCGAGATCTCCGGCGTGCCGGGCACGGCCGCTCCCGTCGTGATCGAATTCCCGCCGGGTGCCGGGGAGTTGCTGCCCACCGGCAAGGTCCGTGACGTCGTCGACGGGGTCCGGGTGACCTGCGTGGACAACGGCATGCCGACCGTGCTGATCGCCGCCACCGACCTGTTGGTCACCGGGTACGAGACACCCAAGGACCTGGAGGAGGACGTCGCGCTCGCCGACCGCCTGCAGGGGATCCGCCTGGCGGCGGGGCGCCTGATGGGGCTCGGCGACGTGTCCGACACGACCGTCCCCAAGCTCACTCTGCTCGCCCCGCCCCGCGAGGGCGGCGCGGTCAGCACCCGCACCTTCATACCGGTGCGCTGTCACACCTCGATCGGTGTGTTCGGCGCCGCGAGCGTGGCCGCCGGGCTGCGGATCGACGGCGGCGTGGGCGCGGAGCTCGCCGAACTGCCCCCCGACAGCGACCGTGTCCGCATCGAACACCCCACCGGATTCCTGGACATCGAAAGCACCCTCGGCACCACGCCCCAAGGTCTGCCCACCGCCCGCCGCACCGCCGTGGTGCGCACGGCACGCAAGATCTTCGACGGCACCGTCTTCCCCAGGCCTGCCGCACCACCCCAAGGAGGCCCCCGATGACCCCGCCGCTCGGCGACATCGCCCACATCGGCCACGCCCAGCTCTTCACCCCGGACCTGGACGCCAGCGTCGCCTTCTTCACCGACTATCTGGGACTCACCGTCAACGGACAGCAGGGCGACACCGTCTACCTGCGGACCTACGACGACTACGAGCACCACAGCCTGGTCCTCACCGCCCGCGAACAGCCCGGTCTCGGCCGCCTCGCCCTGCGCACCTCCGGCGAGGAGGCACTGCACCGCCGTATCGAGGCCGTCGAGGCGGCGGGCGGCAGCGGCAAGTGGGTCGAGGACGAGCCCGGCCTCGGCAGGCTGTACCTCACCACCGACCCCGACGGGCACGAACACGCCCTGTACTGGGAGAGCGAGTACTACCGGGCGCCAGAGGAACTGCGGCCGGCCCTGAAGAACCAGCCCCAGGCCAAGCCCAACCGGGGCGTCGGCGTACGGCGCCTGGACCACGTCAACTTCCTGGCCGCCGACGTGCTCGCCAACGCCGAGTTCCAGGAACGGGTGCTGGGCGCCCGGCCCACGGAGCAGATCCGGCTCGACTCCGGCCGCATCGCAGCGCGTTGGCTGACGTACACGAACAAGTCGTACGACGTCGTCTACACCTCGGACTGGACCGGCTCCACCGGCCGGCTTCACCACATCGCCTTCGCGACCGACACTCGCGAGGACGTCCTGCGCGCCGCCGACCTCGCGATCGACACCGGCGTGTTCATCGAGACGGGCCCGCACAAGCACGCCATCCAGCAGACGTTCTTCCTGTACGTCTACGAGCCCGGCGGCAACCGCATCGAGCTGTGCAACCCGCTCACCCGGCTGGTGCTGGCCCCGGACTGGCCGCTGGTCACCTGGACCGAGGCCGAGCGGGCCAAGGGGCAGGCGTGGGGCCTGAAGACGATCGAGTCCTTCCACACCCACGGGACACCGCCGGTCGCCTGAGGCTGGGCCCCCTGTCAGACGTCACTCACCGGCGGCACTGAACTCACTGGCGGCACTGAATTGTCGCTGAGATTGTTGACAAAATAGTTGACTGTCTTGGGGTGGCTGCTTAGCGTCTGGCGCACAACGCACGAGAGGAAAACAAGGATGTCCTCCTCCCCCTCCCCGACCGCTCGCGTCGGCAGACTGGCCGTGGTCGCCGTCGGCCTGTGCTGGCTGGCCGTCCTCTTCGACGGCCTGGACATGTTCATCTACGGCTCGGTACTGCCCCACATGCTGGCCGAGAAGGCCCTCGGCCTCACTCCCGACCAGGCCGGTGACCTGGGCAGTTACGCCACCTTCGGGATGCTGGTCGGCGCCCTGACCGCGGGCACGGTCGCCGACCGGATCGGCCGCAGGAAGCTGATGGTGGCCTGCGTCGCACTCTTCTCGCTGGCCTCCGGGCTGTGCGCGATGGCGGGAAGCGTTGCGGTGTTCGGCCTCGGCCGCACCCTCGCCGGCATCGGGCTCGGCGGCCTGCTGCCGACCGCGATCAGCATGGTCTGCGACTACGCCCCGCGCGGCCGTGGCGCCCTCACCATCGGCATGCTGATGACCGCCCATCACGCGGGCGGCATACTCTCCGCCTACGTCGCCCTGTGGGTCGTCGAACCCCTCGGCTGGCGGGCCGCGTTCTGGTTCTGTGTGCTCCCGCTGCTCTTCGTGCCGGTGCTCGTCCGGTTCCTGCCCGAGTCGCTGAGCTTCCTGGTCGCCAAGGGCCGCGCCGACCAGGCGCGTGAGCTCGCCGGCCGCTACGAGGTCGAACTGCCCGCCGCCCCGGCCGACAAGCAGGCCGCCGGCGACCGGTGGAACGCCCTGGCAGGCCTCTTCCGGGGCGGCGAGTGGACCCAGACCGTCCTGTACTGGCTGGCCTCCTTCGGCGGACTGCTGCTCGTCTACGGCGTCGCCACCTGGCTGCCCACCCTGATGCGCAGCGAGGGCTACGACCTCGGCTCGGCGCTGACCTTCGTGGTCCTGTTCAACCTCGGCGGCATCGTCGGCATGCTGGTCGCCGGACGTGCCTCCGACCGGTTCGGGGCGCCGCGGATCTCGGCGATCTGGTTCGCGCTGACCGCCGTCGGAGTCTTCCTGCTCAGCGTCCACATGCCACTGGCGGTCACCTTTACGGTGGTGTTCCTGACCGGGGTGTTCCTCAACAGCGCGCAGACCATGATCTACGCGACGGTCTCGATCCGCTCCCGCCCCGAGAACCGGGCCACCGCCGTCGGCTGGACCTCGGGCATGGGCCGCTTCGGTGCCGTCTTCGGGCCGTGGCTCGGCGGCCAGTTGCTCGCCGCGAACAAGGGCGACTGGGGCTTCACGGCCTTCGCCCTGGCGGGCCTGTCGTCCATGGTCTTCATCGGGATCGCCGCGCTGCGGGGCTCGAAACGGACGGCCTCCAGCGGCAGCGAACAGCAACTGATCGGCGCGCACTGACCGACGGGCGCCGACCTCAGGGGGAGAGCCGGAGGCGCCGCTCGCCGCGGCATACGCGGCGAGCGCCGTCCGTCATATCAACTGGCCCGTCATATGTACTGATGGTCCGAACTGGGTTATACGACGCTCTCGCGTATTGTTGCGTCATATGCCCGCTGTGACGCGTGGCGGCTCTCGGGACGTCGGGGGCAAGTGAGTTGAAACTTGAAGGGGGACGGGGGACGTGGTGGCACTTCTCGCAGTGGTGGCCGTCGTCGGATACATGGCCAAGGCCGGCCTGCCGTGGTGGGTGGTCGCGACCGTGGCCCTGCTGACGGCGGGATTCGCCGCGGGGGTGTCGGGGAGCCCTAGCCGAGGGGCCAGAAGCACCACGATGTCCGGCCCGGCGGTGCAGCCGACCGTGCCTCCGGACGACAGGGGCGTGCCCGTCCCGCCGGTCTCGGCGAACGTGGGCGGCGCGGGCCCGGACGAGTGGGACGCCCCCGCGCCGACCGCGGGCGCGGACCGGGCCCTCAGGTGAGGCGCCCGCCCGTGGCCTCCCGTACGTGCCGGGCGATGAGCGTGTAGACCTCGCGTGCCTTCGCGTCGTCGGTGCCGTCGTACCCGTGATCGACGCCGGCCACATCATGGTGCTCGACCAGGGCTCCCGCTCCGCGCAGCCGCTCGGCGTACCGCTCGCCCTCGGCCCGCAGCAGGTCGTACTCGGCGGTGATCAGCAGCGCCGGTGCGATGCCCTTCAGATCGGCGGTGTCCGAGGGGTGCGCCGGGGAGACGAGACGGTCCGCACGCTGGCGCACGTCCGGGACGTACGAGGTGTCGAAGACGTCGGCCATCCAGGGCCGCAGCATCGGCTTGGCGATGGCGGCGCGCTTGTCCCGGGCGTCCGTCGCCAGGTCGAGCGGGGGATAGTGCAGCGCCTGGAGCGCGATCGAGGGCCCGCCTTCTTCGAGCGCCTGCCGGGCCACGGCCGCCGCGAGCCCACCGCCGGCGCTCTGCCCGCCCACGGTGAGCCGCTCGCCGTCCCAGCCCTCCTCGGCGCCGTGCTCCGCGACCCACCGCACGACCTCGTACGCCTGCCGGGGCGGCGCCGGGAACGGATGCTGTGGGGCGACGGCGTAGTCCACGTTGATCACGACTGCCCCGGCCTCGACGGCGATGAGCCGGCACAGCGGGTCGTCGGTCTCGGTCAGCGTCATGACGTAGCCGCCGCCGTGGAAGTTGACGTGCACCGGCGCAGCGGCCTCGTCGTTCGGCGGCAGATACACCGTGGCCCGGGCGGGCGCGATCGACGTGGGGATCGTCAACTCGCGTACCTTGCGCGGGTATTCGGGAAACCGGGAGTGCCAGGAAGAGGCGGACCCGCGCCCGGCGGCGCGGCGTTCCGCCATCACGGTCACGCGCTGCATCACCTTGGCGACACGGGCGGCCACCGGGGGCCGGGCCAGGAGAGACATACGGCTCCGATCGGTCGCGGCCTGGTCGCCGTGGGCCTGCCCACGCGAGACTCTATTGACTTAGGCAATTATAGGTAGCGACAATTATGGGTCAAGAGGCAGGACGCGTCGGGGTGGGTGCATCAATGGGGTAGTGTTGACCTGCGTGATCACGCGGTTCACCGCGTGAGAGGCACCGGGACGTGGCGCAGCTTGGTAGCGCACTTGACTGGGGGTCAAGGGGTCGCAGGTTCAAATCCTGTCGTCCCGACCATGCGGAAATGCAGGTCGGAGGCCGTTCTCTCCTGAGTGAGAGGACGGCCTTGCGTGCGTCCGGAGCCATGGTGGAGCTGGAGAGGTTACCTGCGCGTCGCTGCCGTCTCGTCACGGTTCACCGTGCGAAGGAGGCTGCTTCCGCTCGACGTTCGCGCAGACAGTCCGACTCGCTCTCGCCGGCCGAGGCGGCCCCGCCCCGAAGGAAGGCGGCGTTCACCGGGGTGCCTGTTACGCAGTCCCTCGGCTACGCCGTACACGTCTCCGACCCCATGCCGATCAGCGTCACCGAACCCCTGCCCAACGGCGAAGAGCGCACCTTCCAGCCGATCTCGACCACCCTCGTCCACGGCGAGCGGGACGCCGTCCTCATCGACCCGCCGTTCACCGCGGGCCAGATCGAGGAGGTCGCCGCATGGGTGGCCGCCGGCGGGAAGAACATCATCGCCATCATCGCCACCCACGGGCACGGCGATCACTGGTTCGGCGACAACGAGTTCGCCGAGCGGTTCGATGCGCCTGTCGTGGCCACCGCCGGCACCATCGCCGTCATGCACGGCAACGTGGAAGCCCGGCCGTTCGCCTGGGACAAACTCTGGCCCGGGCTGATCCCCGACGCCCCGGTCACCGCCGTCACCGTCCCCGACAACACCCTCACCCTCGAAGGGCATGACCTGCACCTCGTCGAGGTCGGCCACACCGACACCGAGCAGACGAGCGTCCTGCACGTCCCCGACCTCGGCCTCGTGGTCGCCGGCGACGCGCTCTACAACGGCGCCCACATGTACATCGGCGAGTCGGCCGGAGGCGGCCTGGACGCCTGGCGCGGCGCCATCAGCACCGTCGAGGCCCTGGCGCCCCGCTACATCGTCGCCGGCCACAAGAACAAGGACCTCGACGACGACGCCCCCCGCGTCATCGCCGAGTCCCGCCAGTACCTCGACGACGCCGAGGCGGCACTGGAGGAGTGCTCCTCCGCGACCGAGTTCTTCCACACGATGGTCGACCGCCACCCCGATCTCCCCTACGGCAGGACCCTCCTGTGGATCGGCGCGAAGACGATCTACGCCCTGCGCGAGCCGGGGGCCGACCCCGTCGCCGCCTCGGTGGGCGGCTGGTTCTAGCAGGCACCAGCCGGGAACCCTGTTCATCCATCTGCCCGAGCAGAGGATCGGCGTGGCCCGCTACGCCGTCGACCCGGCCGGGGCCCGGCGCCTATGGACGCTCTCCGAGGGGATGATCGCCGCCGGCCCCGGCCACTGACGTGCTCCGCCTAGGACGGCTGGTGGATCTCCGTGACGATCGTGTAGAGCTCGATGATGACGCCGCCCTTGGTGCGGGCGATGTCCATGCCCCTGACCGTCGGGGGTTGACCGTCGGCCGGGCCGTACTCGAAACCGAGGTGGCCGATGTCGTCGAGCTCGGACGCGGCGCCTGCGGGGCGGAAGACCCAGTCCGGGTTCTCGGCGCGCAACTCCGTGGCGCGGCGCGCGAGTTCCGTGCGCCCGTGGATGACGCGGTCCGGTTCGTGCCACACCACGTCTTCGGCGTAGTTCTCGGCGATGACCGCGGCTCGGCGGTCCGGGTCGGGTTCGTTGAACACCATGAGCAGGTTGACTCGCATCAGGGCGGCGGGGGATTCGGTCATGGTGAGTCCGTTCGGCTGGGATGGTCGGTCGCGGTGGCGGGGGTGCACCGGTCCGCGCGGCCGAGTGGGTCAGGTCACGACGGCCGGGGCTGTGCGCAGCGGAGCGAGAGCCGAGGTCCAGGCGATGACCTGGTCGAGCATGGTGTGCAGCGCGTGCAGGCTGTGGTCGCCGGGTTCGAAGACGCTGAAGTCCTGGAAGTCGTGGAACAGGGAGAGCGTGACTTGCTGGCGTACGTCGGCCATTTGGAGCTCGGCGGCGACCAGGCGCAGCTGTTCGGTGGAGCGTGCGCCGCCCGCGACGCCGTAGGAGACCAGGCCGAGGGCCTTGTTGTTCCACTCGGCGTAGAGGTAGTCCAGGGCGTTCTTCAGAACACCGGGGACGCCGTGGTTGTACTCGGGGGTCACGATGACGAATCCGTCGTACGCGGCGATGGTCTCGGCCCAGCGTCGGGTGTGCTCGTTCTGGTACTGGCCGAGGGAGGGCGGCATGGGCTCGTCGAGGTGGGGGAGGGGGTGGTCGCGCAGGTCGAGTAGCTCGAAGCCGGCGTCGGTCCTGCGTGAGGCGTGGTCGAGGACCCAGCGCGCCACCTGGTCTCCGACGCGGTTGGGCCGGGTGCTGCCGAGGATGATGCCGATGGTGGGCATGGTTGGCCTGCCTCTTCGTGGTGCAGCGTCGTGCGGGGGTTGCCCGCAGCGGTTCGGTCAACTCGGCACGGCGGCCGATGAGGCGACGGCGGCGGCGAAGTCCGGCTGCACGCCGAGCTGGGCGAGCATGACGCTGACGCCGACGTAGCAGTTGCAGAGAATCCATTCAATCTTTTGATTGAAATTATGGGCAAGGGGTGGGCGCCATGTCAAGCTAATGATTGAATTCATTGTGATGTCGGCAGGCGCGGCTCATTCGCCGATGTCAGGCGCCTTCCGGACTCGCTTACCGGACTCCCTGAAGCGCGCCGGCCACCACGGGGATGAGCATCCGCTCCACCTGTTCTGCGGGTTCGGCGGCAAGCTCGGCCCCGATGGGTGCCAGTGCGAGCCAGTTCAGCATCCCGGCCGCACAGCGGACACGGAAGACGAGCTCCGGCTCGTCGGCCTCGGGAAGGTTCGCCGCAAGTACCCGCACGGCCTGCCGTCGGGCCTGCTCGAACTTCCCGGCCAGCCTCTCCCACCCCTCGGGCGGATCGATTCCGACCCGCGCCACGGTTCGTATCACGGCCAGATCCCGCCCCCCGGCCGTGAGTGCGGTCAGCATCGGCCGGGCGAACGCCTCGGCCAGCTCGCTCAGCGTCGCGCTCCCGGGCAGAGCGTCGAGCTCCCGGATCTGCGCGTCCAGGTAGCGCTCCAGCGCGTGCTCGATCGCCACCTCGCACAGTGCCTTCAGTGATCCGAAGTGGTAGCTCACTGCGGCTACGTTGGCTCCGGCGTTCTGGGTGATCTCGCGGAGGGTCACCCCCTCCTGCCCTCGCTGTGCGAGCAGTTCGAGAGCGGCCGCCAGCAGATCGTCCCGCGTGCGCTGACCGGCCTCGCGGCGAAGGTCCGTTTTCTCTGGCTTCACGAGAGAACTCAAGCGACTGCTTGACTTCATTGTCAAGTGCGCGCTTGAACTGGACTTCCGGAGGGTGGCGGACTCAGTCCCGGCCGAGCGGGAGTTCCGCCCAGTGGCAGGTCTCGCCCGAGTGCACATGGACACCGCACTGTGCCGCCAGCGCGTCGACGATGTCGAGGCCGCGGCCGTGCTCGTCCGGGTCGACCGTGGGATCCGCCGGCCCGGCCGGCGCCGAGGGTCCGAGGTCGGTCACCTCGACGCGTACCGTTCCGCATCCGTCCAGCCGGCTCCGCGAGAGCGTCAGCGTGGCCGGGGGCAAGGCGTGCACGATGGCGTTGGTGAGCAGCTCCGAGACCACGAGCAGGACGTCCGCCGCGCAGTCCGCCGTCAGGTTCCAGTCGGACAGGGCCGTACGTACCCGTCGACGTACGCCGGCGACGGCCCCCGGGACGTGCGGCAGGGAAAAGACGTGTTCGACCTCCCCGCGAGGCGCCGCGTCGAGCTGCGCTGTTGTCATCCGTCCTCCTCCTTGGGGAAGCCCTGCTTACCGGCTGCCGACGAAGGAACGTTAAAGACGGAAATACCATCGGTCAACGAACATGGGTCGGCATTACCGAACGAGGGTCCCAAAGCGGAAAAACCGGGACTACCATCGCATCATGGCCGGCCCAGTCCAGTCCATCGAGCGGGCGGCGGCGATCCTGCGACTGCTCGCCGGTGGATCCCGTCGGCTGGGACTCGGGGAAGTGGCCTCATCGCTGGGGCTCGCCAAGGGCACCGCCCACGGAATCCTACGCACCCTGCAACACGTGGACTTCGTCGAGCAGGATCCGGCGACCGGAAAGTACCAGCTCGGGGCCGCCCTGCTGCATCTGGGCACCAGCTACCTCGACGTCAACGAACTGCGTTCGCGCTCCATCAACTGGGCCGACGCCCTGGCCGCCCGCAGCGGGGAGGCCGTCCGGCTCGGCACACCCCTGGAGGGCAGGGTGCTCGTCATCCACCACGTCTTCCGGCCGGACGACACCCTCCAGACCCTGGACGTCGGCGCCCTGCTGCCCCTGCACGCCTCCTCGCTCGGCAAGGTCCTGCTGGCCTACGGAGCGACGCCCGTAGAGCCGCTGCTGGAGCACGAACCGGAGTCGTACACCCGGCACACCCTGGTCCACCCGAGCGAGCTGAACCGGGCGCTCGGCGAGATACGGGATCTCGGGTGGGGCGCCGAGGTGCAGGAGATGAGCATGGGCGAAGCCGGAATCGCCGCGCCGATCCGGGGACAGGGCGGACTCGTGGTGGGCGCGATCGGAGTGTCCGGCGCCGTCGAGCGGATCTGCGACACCAAAGGCCGGCCTCAACCGGCCCTGATCACCGTGTTGCGGGAGGCGGCACGCGCGATCTCCAGAGACCTGGGCGCGGCTCGCTGGTAGGCCCCCAGCACCTCCGCGACACATCGGAAGGCAGGGCCGATCATGGTTGAACGGTATGTGATGTCCATCGACCAGGGCACCACGTCCACCCGCTGCATCCTGTTCGACCACGGCGGGCGGCTGGTGTCGGTCGCCCAGCGGGAACATCAGCAGTTCTTCCCGCGGCCCGGCTGGGTGGAGCACGACGCCGTCGAGATCTGGCGCAACCTCCAGCGCGTCGTCCCCGAGGCGCTGTCGAACGCCGGGATCGACGCGAGCCAGATCTCGGCCATCGGGATCGCCAACCAGCGTGAGACGACCGTGCTCTGGGACCCGCGGACCGGGGTCCCGCTGGTCCGGGCGATCGTCTGGCAGGACACCCGCACCGCCCCGCTCGTCGACGAGCTCAGGAGAGACCCCGGGGAGGACTTCTTCCTCGACCGCTGCCGCCTGCCCCCGTCGACGTACTTCTCCGCGCCCCGGATCCGCTGGCTGTTCGACAACGTCGACGGGCTGGAGCAGCGCGCACAGAGCGGCGAGGTGCTGTTCGGCACCATCGAGAGCTGGCTGATCTGGAACCTCACCGGAGGCACCGACGGCGGCCTGCACATCACCGACGCCACCAACGCCAGCCGCACCATGCTCATGGACATCCGCACGCTGACCTGGGACGCGGAGCTCATGGACTTCTTCGGCGTGCCACACGCGATGCTGCCGGAGATCCGCTCCTCGGCGGAGAACTACGGCGAGGCACGTGCCCTGCTCCCCGGCGTGCGCATCACGGCGGCCCTCGGCGACCAGCAGGCGGCCCTGTTCGGCCAGACGTGCTTCTCGCCGGGCGAGGCGAAGTGCACCTACGGCACCGGCAGCTTCCTGGTGATGAACACCGGCACCGACCTCGTACGCTCCGAACACGGGCTGCTGACGACGGTCGCGTACAAGATCGGGGACCAGCCCACCATCTACGCGCTGGAGGGCCCGATCGCCGTCACCGGGTCGCTGGTGCAGTGGTTCCGCGACCGGCTGGGCCTGATCCACAGCGCCCCCGAGATCGAGACGCTGGCCCGCACCGTCGAGGACAACGGCGGCTGCTACATCGTCCCCGCGTTCTCCGGCCTGTTCGCACCGCACTGGCGCAGCGACGCCCGCGGTGTGATCGTCGGCCTCACGTCGTACATCACCAAGGGCCACCTCGCCCGGGCCGTCCTGGAGGCCACGGGCTGGCAGACCCGGGAGGTCGTCGACGCCATGAACGCCGACTCCGCGCTCGCCCTGAAGCAGCTCAAGGTGGACGGCGGCATGACGTCCGACCACCTGCTGATGCAGATCCTGGCCGACGTGCTCGACGTACCCGTCGTACGACCCCTCGTCGCCGAGACCGTGTCCCTGGGCGCCGCCTACGCCGCGGGCCTCGCGGCCGGCTACTGGCCGGACCTCCAGGTCCTGCGGCGCAACTGGCACCGGGCCGCTCAGTGGCTGCCCGACATGGATCCCGAACGGCGGGACTGGGAGTACGAGTGCTGGCAGCGGGCCGTCGAGCGGTCGCTGGGGTGGATCCAGCCACCGAAGCGGCCGTGACCCGCCGGCCCCGGTTCACATCCTGTCGTCCCGACGGTTGTGCCCAGCGGGTCTGCCGCCGACCGCAGACCCGCTGGGTGCCCGGCCCCCGGCCGGTCGTGGTCCCGTACCTCAGCGCGTGACCAGCAGCCCCCGCCCGCGCAGCACCCGCCGCTCCAACGGGCTGAAGATCAGCAGGTCGATGGCGATGCCGACGAGCAGGATCAGGAAGATGGCCAGGAAGACCTGGGCCATGCTGCTGTTGTTGCGGCCGTTCTCCAGCAACTGGCCGAGACCGACGCCGAGATCGGGCGAGGAGGCGATGATCTCCGCCGCCATCAGTGAACGCCAGGAGAAAGCCCAGCCCTGCTTCAGACCCGCCAGGTAGCCGGGAAGCGCCGCCGGCATCACCACGTGCCGCGCCTCGCTCAGACCCCTCGCGCCCAGGGTGCGCCCGGCGCGCAGGAACAGCGGCGGGATCTGGTCGATGCCCGCGACGAGGCCGTTGGCGATGGACGGGACCGCGCCGAGCAGGATCACCGCGTACATCATCGAGTTGTTCAGGCCCAGCCAGAGCACGGCGGGCGGCACCCAGGCCACCGAAGGCAGGGACTGGAGACCGGACAGGATCGGTCCGATCGCCGCGCGCACGAACCTCACCCGGGCCACCAGCAGGCCCAGCGGCGTACCGATGGCCAGCGCCAGCAGGAAGCCGAGCAGCCCGCGTGAGACGGATGTCCAGATGTAGTCGAGCAGCGTGCCCTGGAGCCAGGCCTCGCGCACTTCGCCCCAGACGTCGGACGGCGAGGGCAGCTTGTACTCGGGGACGACCTCGGCCCACACCAGCAGCTGCCAGACCACCAGCACCAGCGCGACTGCCGTGACGGGCGGGAGCACCTTGCGGGTCAGGGTCTCGCGCAGTGACGTACGGCGGACCTGTACGGAGTCCAGCGCGTCGAGGCCGGCCTCCAGTCCGGCGAGGTCTTCGGCGCCGTTCTTCTTGATGGCGACCTTGACGTCGTTCTCGACGTCGGCGCCGTTGTCAGTGCCGGCCATGGCGGCGGATCTCCCCACGCAGTTCTTCGGTGATCTCGGCGGACAGTTCGGCGACCGCCGCGTCCTCGATGCGACGCGGCTGCGGAATGCCGACCGTCCATTCCCGGGCGATACGGCCCGGGCGCGAGGACAGCAGGACGACGCGCTGCGCCAGCCGTACCGCCTCGCGCACGTTGTGCGTCACGAACAGCACCGACACGCCCGTCTCCCGCCAGATACGCGTGAGTTCGTCGTGCAGCACGTCACGGGTGATCGCGTCCAGCGCGGCGAACGGCTCGTCCATCAGCAGCAGTCGGCTGTCCTGGGCGAGCGCCCGCGCCAGCGCGACCCGCTGGCGCATACCGCCCGACAGTTCGTGCACCCGCTTGCCGTACGAGCCCTTCAGCCGCACGAGTTCGAGCAGCCGCTCCGCCTCCTGGCGGCGCTCCGCCTTCGCGACCCCGCGCAGTTTCAGCGCGAGTTCGATGTTCTTGCCCGCGGTCAGCCACGGGAACAGCGCGTGCTCCTGGAACATCAGGGCGGGCCGGCCGTCCGTGCCGATCGAGCCGGCGGACGGCAGGTCCAGCCCCGCGACCAGGTTGAGCAGGGTGGACTTGCCGCAGCCCGAGGCCCCCAGGAGGGTGACGAACTCGCCCGGTGCGACATCGAGCGTGATGTCGTCGAGGACGAGCTGCTGCCCGGCGGGGCCGGCGAAGGACTTCGAGACGTGCTCGATACGGGCGGCGTAGGGCACCGCCGTGGCGTCCTTGGCGACCTCGGTGGTCGTGGCCGTCGTGGTGGCCATGGTCGTCACCTCCTGGGAACTCAACGGGTGCGGTGGATCCGTTACTTGACGCCGAGACCGGCGTCGTCGACCTCGTCCTTGCCCTCGGCCTTGAGGACCTTGTTCAGCGGCGCGAGGTCGTAGATGCCCTTCAGGTCGGGCTCCTCCAGCAGCCCGGCCTTCACCGCGTGCTCCGCCTCGGTGCCGAGGGTGGCGGCCAGCGGGTCGTCCAGGAAGGTGATCGACTTCCAGGCCGGGTCGATGACCTCGGCGGGCAGGGCCTTGCCGGAGAGCGCCTCAAGGGCCTTGTTCGCGGAGGCCTTGGCCTTGTCCGGGTTGGCGTTGATCCAGGCGTTGGTCTTCACCGAACCGCGCAGCACGGCCTCGACGATGTCCGGGTGATCCTTCAGGAAGCTCTGCGACACGATGATGTTCGTGATCACGAACTTCTTGTCCGGCCACAGGTCGGCCTCGTCGAGCAGTACCTTGCCGCCCTCTGCGACCAGCTTGGAGGCGGTCGGCTCGGGCACCCAGGCACCGTCGATCGAGCCGGACTTGTAGGCGTCCGGCGTGATCTTGTTGTCGGTGCGGACGACGGACACGTCACCCTTGCCGCTCTCGGCGTCGACCTTCCAGCCCTGCTCGGAGATCCAGTTGAGCAGCGCCACGTCCTGGGTGTTGCCGAGCTGCGGTGTGGCGATCTTCTTGCCCTTGACGTCCTTGACGGACTTGATCTTCTCCGGGTTGACGACGAGCTTCACACCGCCCGAGGCCGAGCCGGAGATGATGCGCAGGTTCTTGCCGGCCGCCTTGGTGTAGCCGTTGATCGAGGGGGACGGGCCGATCCAGCCGATGTCGYTGGAGCCCGAGTTCAGCGCCTCGATCTCCGACGGACCCGCGTTGAAGGTGGAGGGCTTGATCTTGGTGCCGCCGAGCTCCTTCTGGAGCAGGCCCTCCTGAACGCCCACCAGCGCGGTGGCGTGGGTGAGGTTGGGGAAGTAGCCGATCTTCACCTCGTCGGCGGACAGCTTCTTGGCGTCCGCCGCGACCTCGGCCTGCTTGCCGTCGTCGGTGGACTCGGCGCCGTAGCCGCAGGCGGTCAGCAGCAGGGGGAGCGCCGCTACGACGGCGAAGGTACGCAGGGCGGTGAGCGGTCTTGCGGCAGACACGGAGGTGTCCTCTCAGGGAAGGTGATCAGGGAGATGCGGCAACGGAGCGTGGAGCCCGTCGGTGTGCACCGGCACACCACTCGCCCGCCGTCCGGGATGGGGCGGCAGGGAGCGCAGCGGTGTGGGGGGACGCGTGGGGGGCTTGCGCGCAGAGTCTCAGACGAGGCGACAGATGGCGCTGGACGTACGGCCGAGGTCGATGTGGCGGCGTGACGTCAGAAGAGGCAGCGACAGATCTGCGTGGTCGCGCGTTCTCATGGCCACCCCACCCCACAGATTCCTAGTTTTCCTACCTGGTTGATGGGGATCGTGGCAGAAGGTTGCGCCAACCCCAAGGGGTTGATCACATAGTGGACACTGTCATCTTATTATTTGGGACGCCCGAGGTCAGGGCATGCAGCAGTGCACGCGCCACCGCGTCGTTCTGCCGGAAGGCGGGGGCGTTGGTCCGCGGGCGCGCGAAGGCGGCGACGGCCCGGCTGTTGGTCGGGGCGCCGAGGGCGATGCGGCGGGGATGGGTGCCGCCGAGGGACGGGTCGACGACGTGGCCGTCGGTGGGGGAGACGGCGAGCAGACCGGAGCGGTGCGTGTGGGTGGGGTCGGCGATGATCTCCTCGGTGAGAGCGCCGGCCCGGTGCAGGTCACGCAGGAGCGGATCCTCCGTGCGGTCGAGGGAGGCGCCGGGCAGATACGCCTCGATCAGGGCGGTGGCGTGGACGGTGTGGCCGGGCACCGTGGGACCGGTCGCGGTGAAGGTGCCGGTGTCCTCGTCGGTGCCGATCCGGACACCGGCGCCCAGGAAGTGGACGATCCCGGCCCGGGACAGGGCCAGCAGCTGGCGCAGCCGGAAGCCGGGCGGGCCGGAGGCCAGGAAGCTGAAGAACCCGTGCCACCAGCCGTCGAGCTGCTCGGCGACGGACCGCGCGGTCAGCCGGCCCGCCGCGACCAGCCGGGGCAGCTGCCCGTAGACGGAGAGCAGGGCGAGGAACGCCCCCAGGTCGGCGCTGAACTCCGGGTCCTCACGGCGGGCGACATCCTGGGCGATGTGCTCCCGCAGGTGATCCTGGAACGCCTCCGGCGTCGGGAAGGCGAGGCCGTCCAGCGGATGGTCCAGGGCCTCGAAGTCCAGACGGTCCGCCGGGTCCGGTACGGCCGTGCCGACGAGCCCGGCCATCTCCTCGGCGTACCAGTCGAGACGGTCGTACGCGGCCACGAAGTCCGGCCAGGGGAGGGCGGTGCGCTCGGGATGGGCATGGAAGAGCTCGTGGTAGTGCCCGAACCCGATCTCCTTCGCCATCAGCGGCCACACGTCGCGCCGCAGATCCAGCGCGCGCCCCTCGGCGAGCAGCGCGTCGACCGCCTCGGGCCCGAAGTGGCGCGGCAACGCTGGCCGGGGGCCCTGGAGCTGGTAGCGGGTCTTGGAGTGGTACGGCACACCCCGCCGCGATCCGACGTGCAGGACGGGCTCGCGGCCGGACGGGAGGTAGGTCAGGGTGCCGTCGGCCTCGGTGCGGAAGGCGCCGCCGCGGCCCTCGGTGAGCATCGCCATCAGGTCGATGAAGGCGAGCCCGAATCCGCGCAGGACGACCGGCTCGCCGGGGCGCAGCGCCGACAGGTCTGCGTCCGCCGAGAACTCCGGCGGGAGGTGGAAGCGGCCGTGCCGGCGGGCGAAGGCGGCGTGCTCACGGTGCTCGGCGGCGGGGGTGGAGCCGAGGTGCCCCTGGGCGAGCACCACCAGGTCCGCGGTGAGCGGGGTGGCG
The DNA here is from genome assembly GCF_008042075.1 of Streptomyces sp. UW30. Classification (GTDB taxonomy): domain Bacteria; phylum Actinomycetota; class Actinomycetes; order Streptomycetales; family Streptomycetaceae; genus Streptomyces. The sequence continues at coordinate 59,380 of NZ_RDBN01000033.1, forward strand.
CGGTCGGCGAGGTGCACCTGTTGCGGGCCGTCCGGCGGACCGGTGACCGCGGTCGCGGTGGTGCGGTGCCACTCGACCGTGACGGTGGGCGGCAGCTCGGCCAGCGCCCGGCGGAACACCCAGTCCAGATAGGCGCTCTGGGCGCGGCGGGTGGGGAAGTCGCTCCCGGCCAGCGAGCGCAGCTCGGCGAGCACGTCCGGGTCGGCGGGTTCGGCGTACGGGGCATGGCGCGGGCCCGTGCCGGAGAACTGCGCGGCCCACTCGGCGAGCGAGGGTCCCGGCCGTACCGGACCGTCGATGGTGGACGACTCGTCGGTGAACATCGTGACGTCCTCGGCCATGGAGTTCATCCGCAGCAGCGCCGACTGCTCCTGGCGCCAGATCCGTCCCGGGCCGGGCGGGTGCGGGTCGACCAGATGGATCCGCAACTCCCTTGCTCCGTCCCACAGTTCGGGTGCGTTGGCGGCGATGCGCTCCAGGAGACCCGTGGCACGCGGGCCCGCGCCGACGACGACCAGGACGGCCGTGTCAGGGGTGCCGCTCACCGGTCGCCGCCGATCGCCGGGCGGGCGTCGGACGCCGTCGCCGCGCTCAGCCGGAGGCGTACGGCGGTGAGGTGGCCGCGCAGCCGCTGGAGCGGAGTGGGCGGCAGAGCACGGGAGTTGCCGCGCGCGTAGTACCGCTCGACGTAGAACTGGCCGGCGCTCAGCACCGTGGTGACCGCGATGTACCACAGGGTGGCGACCATCAGCAGCGGGATGATCTGGTAGGTCTGGTTGTAGATCAGCTGCACCGAGTACAGCAGGTCGTGCACGGCCAGCACGCTGACGATGCTGGTGCCCTTGAGGGTGCCGATCAGCATGTTCCCGGCCGTCGGCACGATGGAGCGCATCGCCTGGGGGACCACGATCCGGCGGAGGGTGCGGCGTCTGCTCAGGCCCAGTGCCTGGGCCGCCTCGGTCTGCCCGGAGTCCACGGAGAGGATGCCGCCGCGCACCACCTCGGCGGCGTAGGCGGACTCGTGCAGGGTCAGGCCGATGACGGCGGTGAGGGTCGGACCGAGCAGGTTGACCGTCTTGACGGTGAGGAACTGCGGGCCGAAGGGGATGCCGAGGCCGAGCGTCGGATACAGGGCGCCGATGTTGAACCAGAACAGCAGCTGCACCAGCAGCGGAGTGGAGCGGAAGATCCACACATAGCCCCAACTCAGCGTGCGCAGCACCGGGTTGGCGGACAGCCGCATGACCGCGAGCAGGGTGCCGAGCAGAAAGCCGAGCACCATCACCACGGCGGTCAGCCACAGGGAGAGCAGCAGTCCGTCGAGCACGGCGGAGGTGGTGAAGTACCGGCCCACCACATCCCACTGGAAGGCGTCGTTGCGGATCACCGAGTTGAGCACCATCGCGAAGACCAGCAGGGCGACGGCGGCGGTCAGCCACCGTCCGGCGTGCCGGCGCGGCACGATCCGCGGTGGGTCGGTGGCGCGTACGGGGGGACTCTTCGTTGCAGGACCGGACGTGAGATCGGGTGACGTGACCATGGGGAGGCTCTCCGGGGGAGGGAACGCAGGCGTGGGTGACCCGGTGGCACTCGGTGCGGCCGGGGTTCGGCGTCGTCACGCTCGCCGCGTCCCTCAACGCGGCCGGAGAGGCAGCCGCACAACGCGGAGCCGATCCGCCGTCGATCGTATGTGCCCATGGCATCCACGTGTCAACAGCGCGCTGCGCGGCCCTGTTCGGGCCGGTCCGGGATCCGGGCGCTGCTTGACGGGACGCGTGATGTCCTGCTCAATTGGTCCCATGAATGCCCAGCAGCGCTTGGTCACGCGCGATCACATCGACTTCTGTCGAGTGTGCTCCGCCGCGTGTTGCGCCTGACTCGGCAGCGGGCCCTCTGACCGGCCCTTCCCTCCCTCGGTGACCCCGTCGCGGGCCGAGTCCTCCCTTCGTGCGCTGCCGTAGCACCGTCTTCCGACGCCTGGCGTCATCACGCATCTGATGGACCATCATTCCTGCCTGCGTGCAGGGCGGTTGAGTCATGCCCGCCCACGCGCCGCACTGCCCGAAAGGTCACCTCCATGCCCGTGGAGTTCCTCGGCATCGCCGCCACCAACGACGGCTCCGAAACCACGCCGCGTTCCGGCGCCGCCTTCGACAAGGACTACACGCTCCGGCTCGCCCGGGCGCACGAGGACCACGGCTGGGACCGGGTGCTGTTCGCCTACGGCTCCGGATCGCCGGACCCCGCACCGGCCGCCGCGTACATCGCGAGCAGGCTGGAGCACCTCCAGATCCTGCTCGCCCACCGGCCCAACGTCTCCTACCCCACCTTCGCCGCCAAGACCTTCGCCACCCTCGACCAGATCAGCGAGGGCCGGCTGACGGTGCACTTCATCACCGGCGGCAACGACCACGAGCAGGGCCGCGAGGGCGACACCCTCACCAAGGACGAGCGCTACGCCCGCACCCTCGAGTACATCCGCATCGTCAAGAAGATCTGGACCACCCACGAGCCCTTCGACCACGAGGGCGAGCACTACCGCTTCCACGACTTCGTCAGCGACGTCTTCCCCGTCCAGCAGCCCCGCCCCGGCGTGTCGTTCGGCGGCTCCTCGCCCGCCGCGTACGCCGCCGGAGGCGCCGAGGCCGACATCTACTGCCTGTGGGGCGAGCCGCTCGCGAAGACCGCCGAGCAGATCGAGAACGTGAAGGCCGCCGCGAAGGCCGCGGGCCGCACCGACGTGCCCCGCATCCAGGTCGCCTTCCGCCCGATCATCGCCCCGACCGAGGAACTGGCCTGGGAGAAGGCCCACCGCACGGTCGGCGCGATCAAGGCCCGCAGGGAGCGGGGCGAGGCGATCACCAAGCGCCACAACGGGCACGCCCAGCCGCAGAACACCGGTTCGCAGCGGCTGCTCGCCATCGCCGAGGCCGGCGAACGCTACGACCGTGCCCTGTGGACCCCGACCGCCGCCGCGACCGGTGGCGCGGGCAACTCCAACGCCCTGGTCGGCACCCCGGAGACGGTCGCCCAGGCGCTCCTCGACTACTACGACCTCGGCGTCGACATCCTCTCCGCGCGCGGCTACGACCTGCTGGACGACGCCGTCGACTTCGGCCGGTACGTGATCCCGATCGTCCGCGGGGAGGTCGCCAAGCGCGATGCCGAGCGGGCCGCACGCGGGACGCAGACGCTCGAGGCGGTGAACGGATGACCTCCGCCCCCGAGTTGACGGTCATTCACGTCCCCGTCGCCGACCCACGGGTCAGACCCCTGCTGAGCGAACTGGTCCACGAGTACTCCACGCGCTACGGCAAGGACGCGCACGCCGAGATCTCCCGCTACCCCGACGAGGAGTTCACCGAAGCGCATGGCGGTCTGCTCCTGCTGCTGCTGGAGCGCGGCGAGCCCGTGGCGGGCGGCGCCTTCCGTCGCTACGACGCTGACACGGCCGAACTGAAGCGGATCTGGACCCACTCCGCCCACCGCCGCCGCGGCCTCGCCCGCCGTGTCGTGGCCGAGCTGGAGCGCGAGGCGGGAACACGCGGATACCGGCGCATCTACCTGACCACCGGGCCGCGCCAGCCCGAGGCCCGCGGCCTGTACCTAGCCACCGGCTACACGGCGCTGTTCGACACGGAGGCCGACCCGGAGACGATCGGCCCGCTGCCCTTCGAGAAGCACCTCGCAGCGCGGGGACACACGGGAAAGGCCCCCGACCAGTGAACATCCGCACGATCAGAACCCGTCTGCGCGCCACCGCCGCCCTCGCGCTGCTCCCGTTGCTGGCCCTGACCGCCTGCGGCTCCGGCGACACCGACGGCACGGCGGCGGTGGGCGCCCAGGCCTCACCCGCACCGACCGACGACCCAGTCGCCGCCGTGCGCAAGGTCGACTCCGCCGCCGCCCTGCTCCCCGCCGACGTACGCAAGGCGGGCACGCTGCGCGTCGGCAGTTCGATCGGGTTCCCGCCCGGGGCGTACTACCCGGGCGGCACGGACAAGGCGCCCGCCGGACAGGACATCGACCTCGCCGACGCCGTGGCCAAGGTGCTCGGAGTGAAGCTGGAGCGCCAGGACGCCTCCTTCGAGACGATCCTGCCCGCGCTCGGCAGCGGCAAGTACGACTTCGGCACCGGCAACTTCGGCGTCACGAGCGAGCGCCTCAAGACCATCGACTTCGTCACCTACATCAACGACGGCCAGGGCTTCGCGGTGAAGAAGGGCAACACCGCCCTCAGGACGAAGGTCACCGACCTCACCCAGCTGTGCGGGCTGACCATCGGCACCGGCGCCGGCACCACCTTCGAGGCGACCCTCAGCGCGCAGAAGGGCGTGTGCGCGAAGGCGGGCAAGAAGCCGTACGACGTGAAGGTCTACTCGGAGAACGCGGCCACCCTCACCGCGCTCCAGCAGGGCCGTATCGACGTGATCATGTCGACCATCAACGGCCTGCGCTACCAGGCCGCACAGCCCGCCTCCCAGACCGCGTTCCTCGGCGAGTTCCACCGCCTCGACGTCGGCTTCGCCTTCAAGAAGGGCTCGCCGCTCACCAAGGCGTTCCAGACGGCTGTCAACGAGCTGATCGAGGACGGCACCTACGCCCGGATCCTGAAGAAGTGGGGCACCGACCCCTCCGCGATCGACGCGTCGCGGATCAACCCGCCCGAGCACACATGAGCGACGTCATGGTCGACGTCCACGACGTCCACAAGAGCTTCGGCCCGCTGGAGGTGCTGCGCGGCGTCGACCTGCAGGTCCGGGCCGGAGAGGTCACCGTGATCCTCGGCCCCTCCGGCTCCGGGAAGTCCACGCTGCTGCGCACCATCAACCACCTGGAGAAGGTCAACCGCGGCTGGATCAGCATCGACGGCGAGCTCATCGGCTACCGCCGCGTGGGGAACAAGCTGCACGAGCTGAAGGAGAAGGAGGTTCTGCGGCAGCGCACCCACATCGGGTTCGTCTTCCAGAACTTCAACCTCTTCCCGCATCTGACCGTGCTGGACAACCTCGTCGAGGCCCCCGTCTCCGCGCTGCGCCAACCGCGCAGGGAGGCGGAGGAGACGGCCCGCCGGCTCCTCGACCGGGTCGGCCTCGCCGACAAGGCCGACGCCTACCCACGGCAGCTCTCCGGCGGCCAGCAGCAGCGCGTGGCCATCGCCCGCGCGCTCGCCCTGGCACCGAAGGTGCTGCTCTTCGACGAGCCCACCTCGGCGCTGGACCCGGAGCTGGTCGGTGAAGTCCTCGATGTCATCAAGGACTTGGCCGGCACGGGCACCACCATGATCGTCGTGACCCATGAGATCGGCTTCGCGCGCGAAGTCGCCGACACGGTGGTGTTCATGGACGACGGTGTCGTCGTGGAACAGGGGCCGCCGGCCGCCGTCCTGGACAACCCGCGCCAGGAGCGGACCCGCGCCTTCCTCTCGAAGGTTCTCTGACCGAGCGAGTCGGCAGTGGAATTCCGTCAACAGCCGTACTCTCTCGCGCCGTTGTGACCGCAGCCCGGCTCACACTGTTGACCTCTCTGCCCAGGCCCGGTCAGGTCACGGTCACCGGATGCCGGACCACGGCGTCTTTTTTTTTT
>NZ_RDBN01000033.1:65011-135083 GCF_008042075.1 Streptomyces sp. UW30
GGAGGGCTGGAGTTGCCRCCTGGTGACGAGGGTCACGAGGGGAACTCCACAGACGTCCCACCCGGCACGGTGTCCCTGGCCCGGCCGATGGAGACCAACTCCATCGGCCCGGAGCTGGACTGGGACACCGACGCCTGGCGCGAGGTACGTACGCGCGCGCAACGAGCCGGCCGGGCCTACATCTGGCTGAACCTCGTCGAACAGCGGCTGCGGGCGGTCGTGGCCGCTGTGCTGCGCCCCATCTACGAACCCGTCCACGGCGACGAGTGGGTGGTCGCGGCCGCCGGACCGGCCGGCCAGGAGTGGGTGCAGCGCGCGGTCGCCGTACGCGAGGTCAGCCGCCGCAAGGGCTATCTGCTGGACCCCGCCGACGACAACGTCCTCAGCTTCCTGACACTGCCGCAGCTGCGTGAGCTGATGGTGCAGCACTGGCCGTGCTTCGAGCCGTACGTCGACGACCGCCGGGATGTCGAACTCGCCCTGGACGAGCTCGAGGTGACCCGCAACGTCGTCTCGCGCAACCGGGCCCTGTCCGAGGCGGTCCTCAACCAGGCCGAGCGCGCCTCGGCCCGGCTGCTGGAGGTTCTCGGCCAGAGCGGCGATGTGCCCTCGGCCCGCCGGCTGCCCATCGACGCGGTCGAGGACCTGGTCGGCGACCGCTATGCCGACGTCGTCGCCGTGCATCCCGACCGGGTGCGGCTGCTGCGTCAGTTCCCCGCCGAGGACATCTTCGGCGGCGCACGCCGGCTCGACGCCATCGGCATCGGCCTCAACCTCCTTGTGCAGAACTTCTCGGGGCGCCGCCTGGTGCGCCTTGCCGAGTCCGGCTGCCGGATGCGGCTGCTTTTCCTGAACCCGGCCTCCAGCGCGGTCAAGCGGCGTGAACGCGAACTCGGCATCAAGCGCGGCGAGCTGAGCCGCGCGGTCGAGATGAACATCCTGCACATGCGCCGGGTGCGGTCCCGGCTGCGCGACCCGGGCGCCTTCGAGATCCAGGTCTTCGACGAGACGCCCCGCTTCACGGCGTACCTCGTGGACGGCGACGGCTCCGACGGCGTCGCGGTCGTGCAGACCTATCTGCGGCAGACCCGGGGGCTGGAGGCGCCGGCCCTGGTGCTGCGCAACGGCAACAGGGTGGTCAAGACGGACGAGATCGACGAAGGCGGTCTCTTCCCCACCTATCGCGAGGAGTTCGAACTCATGTGGGCGGATTCGCGACCGGTGTCCTGAACTGTCCCGAACCGGCATGAGGCCGCGGAGCGGGGAAGCGGAATGCGGTCCTCTGATTGTCAGTGGCGCATGCGAAGGTGGAGACCACTGGGGGAACGCACCACCAAGAAGGGGGACCGCCCATGGGCTGGCACCGTGAGCTGCTGATCGGCTTCGACCTGGAGACGACCGGTACGGATCCGCGCGAGGCGCGCATCGTCACCGGCGCCGTGATCGAGGTCAGGGACGGGCAGCCGGTCGGGCACCGGGAGTGGCTCGCGGATCCGGGCGTGGAGATCCCGGCGGACGCGGTCGCGGTACACGGCATCAGCAACGAACGCGCGGCCGCCGAGGGCCGCCCGGCCGACCAGGTGGCGAACGCCATAGCGGACGTCCTGGTCACCTACTGGAAGACGGGCGTGCCGGTCGTCGCGTACAACGCCGCCTTCGATCTGAGCCTGCTCTCCGCCGAACTGCGGCGGTACGGACTGCCGTCCCTGCGCGACCGCCTCGGCGGCCAGGACCCCGCCCCGGTCATCGACCCGTACACGATCGACCGCTGGGCCGACCGCTACCGCCGCGGCAAGCGCAACCTCGAAGCGGTCTGCCGCGAGTACGGCATCGCACTCGACTCCGCCCACGACGCCGGCGCCGACGCCCTCGCCGCGGCCCGGCTCGCCTGCGCGATAGCCACCCGCCACCCCAAGATCGCGGCCCTCGGCCCGGCGCAACTGCACCGCAGCCAGATCGAGTGGTACGCCGAGTGGGCGGCGGACTTCCAGGACTTCCTGCGCCGCAAGGGCGACCCGACCGCGGTGGTCGACGGCACCTGGCCGCTGAGGGAGCCGGCGGGGGAGACGGTGGCGGGCGAGACGGTCTGAGCGACCGTGACCGTCTGCGTCAACTGCCTTGCCGGCGTGCCGAGCGAGAGGACGACGAGACGTGGACGTGTACGAGGCCGTGGACAGTCGCCGGGCCGTGCGGGCGTTCAGCGATGAACCGGTGTCCAAGGAGATACTCGACCGAGTGCTGGCCGCGGCGACACGTGCCCCGTCGAGCGGGAACCTCCAGCCATGGCATGTGTACGTCGTCACCGGCGAACCCCTGGCCGAACTGAAGAGGCGTGCCACGGCCAGGGCACGGGCGGGAGACCCCGGCGACGAGCGGGAGTACCCGATGTACCCGGCCGCACTGACCTCGCCGTATCTCGACCGCTTCTCCGCCGCGGCCGCCCAGCGGTACGAAGCGCTGGGCATCGAGCGTGACGACATCGACAGACCCATGAAGATCGCCGCCCTGAACTCGGAGGCGTTCGGGGCGCCGGTCGTCCTGTTCTGCTACCTCGACCGGACGATGGGGCCCGGACAGTGGGCGGACGCGGGGATGTACCTCCAGACGGTCATGCTGTTGCTGAGGGCGGAGGGGTTGCACAGCTGCCCCCAGGTGATGTGGACGATGTACCGCAGGACCGTCGGTCAGACGGTCGGAGCCGGTGACGGGCTCGTGCTGTTGTGCGGTGTCGCGGTGGGATTCGAGAAGGACGGCGTGCCACCGCTGCGCACGGGGCGGGCGGACATGACGGAGACCGTGAGCTTCATCGGGGTGTGACCGCCGGTGCCGGTGCCGGTGCCGGTGCTTGTGCCGACGCCGCCGCCGCGATGCGCTCGATGCGTGGCTTGGCCAGCCGCTCGTAGTCCGCGCCGGAGATGAGCAGCGAGCGGTCGAGCCTGGCCGCGTTGAAGTACAGCTTCGGCTGCGCGACGACGTCCGGGTCGGCGACGACTTCGAGGTCGGGATCGAAGCTGAACGGCAGGACGGTGCCGGGCACGGCGTGGGCCAGCCGCTCGGCGGTCTCCGGGTCGCTGAAGCCGACGTAGCGGGCGTCGAACAGCGCCCGGACGGCGTCCAGGTCGACCCGCCGGTCTCCGGGGACGACCGCGAGGACGTGACGGGTGGTGCGGCGGTCCACCTTGACCCGCAGCACGATGCACTTCGCGGCTTGCGACGCCGGGTGCCCGCGCAGTGCGCAGACGGCCTCGGMGCMGCCCTCGGGCTCGTGGTCGATGACGCGATGGTCGGCGCCGGCGGAGTCGAGCAGGGAGATCAGGTGGTCGTAAGTGTCGTGGTGGGGGACGTCGTGGCCGGTGTGCTCGGGCATGCGGAGTCCTTGTCGTGGTCCTGGTCACAGGCATGGGGCGAGTCGTGGGCCGGGGGTGGCCGGTCTTCGGGCACCTGTCGATGCGCCCGCTCCACCGACTGCCCCCAATAGGTGCCGGCGACCATGAGGGCCGCCCCGAGGCCGGTGAGGGGGGTGAGGTGTTCGCCGCCGAGGGCCACGCCGATCGCGACGGCCCAGACCGGCTCGGTGCCCAGCAGCAGGCTGGCCCGGCTGGCGGAGGTGCGCTGCACGGCCCAGGTCTGGGCGAGGAAGGCGAACACGCTGCACAGCAGGGCGAGATAGCCGAGCTGGGCCCAGATCGCCGGGTCGGCGTGGAACAGCGTCGGCAGGTCGTGGGCCGTGGCCGGCAGGAACAGGGCGGTGCCGACGAGCGTCTGCACGGTCGTCAGCTGCAACGGACGGATCGCCCGCCCCACGGTCATGCGGCCGACGAGCGCGACATGCCCGGCCCGGATCAGCGCGGCGCCGAGCATCAGCAGGTCGCCGAGGCGGGGCTCGTGGAAGCCGTTGCCGGACATCAGCAGTCCGACGGCCAGGACGCAGACGCCGGTCGCGGCGAAGAAGGCGGGAGGCAGCGCGCCGCGGTGGCCGCCGCGGTCGAGGAGCGGGGTGAGGACGATGGTCAGGCTGATGATGAGGCCGGCGTTCGCGGCGCTGGTGTGCGCGACACCGTACGTCTCCACGACCAGGACCGCCGCCTGGGTCAAGCCCAGAGGCAGCCCGGTACGGATCTCGTCACGCGTCCAGCCGCGTGCCTCGCGCCGCCGGGAGGCGAGCAGACCGAGGCAGGCGAGCGCGGACAGGGCGTAGCGGGCGAACAGCACGAGCAGGACGGGGAGCGCGGCGGTGGCCGTCTGGGCGGACAGGTAGCTCGAACCCCAGACGAGCGCGACAAGGAGAAGTACCGCATCGGTACGGCGGACGTCGGACACCTGCCCACGGTGCACCAGGTGTGTCCTTGAAGCCCAGTACCACTTTCTAAAACGATCATTTAGCAGACCTACATCGTCGCCCTACACTGAGGCGATGGACGAACGGCAGCTGCGGATCCTGCGGGAGCTGGGCGAACTGGGCAGTGTCACGGCGGTCGCCGAGGCACTGCTGGTGACGCCGTCGGCGATCTCCCAGCAGCTACGGCTGCTCCAGCGGGCGATCCCGGTGCCGCTCACCGAGCGGCAGGGGCGGCGCCTGGTGCTCACCGAGGCCGGGCAGGCGCTGGCGGGCGCGGCCGTCGAGGTGGAGACGGCGCTCGCGCGGGCGCGGCACACCGTCGAGGACTTCGTCGGGCGGCCGGACGGGGACGTGTCGGTGGCGGCGTTCCACAGCGCGGGCACCGCGTTCTTCCCGCTGCTGGTGCGCGCACTGGCCGGACCGGGCAAGCCCGTGCCGCGGCTCGCCGACGAGGACGTGCCGCAGGAGGACTTCCCCCGGCTCACCCGGGAGTACGACATCGTCCTCGCGCACCGCCTCGACCACGCCCCGCCCTGGCCGGACACGGTGGCCGCGACGACGCTGCTGCGTGAGCCGCTGGACGTGGCCATGCCCGCCGGCCACCCCCTGGCCGCCAAGCGCCGGGTCACTCCGCGCGACCTGGCGGACGAGCCGTGGATCACGGTGCACGACGGCTTCCCGGTGCTGGCGGTCATCGAAGCGATCGCCGCCGCGGCCGGGCGGCGCCTCCAACTGGCCCATCGCATCAACGAGTTCGCGGTGGTCGCCGAGGTGGTGGCGGCCGGCGGCGGCATCGCCCTGATGCCACGCTGGACGATGCGACCGCATCCCGCGCTGGCCCTGAGACCCCTGAGCGGCGTCCAGGCAAGACGCCACATCGATGCCCTCTACCGCCCCGAACGCACGGCCCGCACAGCGGTCCGCACCGTCCTGACCGAGCTGCGCCGAGCCGCGCGCGGCATCCAGTACGCGGAGCATCCAGAACAGTGAGGGCGACGGCGAAGAGACGCGCCGAAGCCCTCGATCCTCGGCTCGGCGGGCGGTCGGGCGCTCAGAACGAATGCCACCGCACGGTCTCGTCCCCGTCCCGCAACGACGCCACCCGCCGCTCGAACTCCACCAACGCCTTCGGGTTGCTCGACGCGTGCTGAGCGACCCACGCACAACTCGCCGTCTCCCGCGCGCCGCGCAGCACCGAACAGCCCTCCCACTCCCGCACGTCCCAGCCATAGGTCTCGACAAACGACTCGTATGCCGCCGCGGCCAACCCGTACCGGTCCCGCGAGAGAGCCATGACCACCAGGTCGTGCTCACGCAGATCGAAGGCGAAGGTCTCCAGGTCGACCAGCACCGGCCCGTCCGCCCCCACATGCACATTGCGCGGCAACGCGTCCCCATGGATCGGGCCCGGCGTCACATGAGGCGTCAACCCCGCCGCCGCGGCGGCGAAACCGTCCCGCCGCTCCCGCAGGTACGCCGCGTCCGCCGGATCGATCGCGCCGCCGGCCAGCCGCAGCCACCGCTCCACCCCGCCCAGCAACTCCCGCGGCGGCAGATCGAAGGAGGGCGAGGGCAGGGCGTGCACCACCCGTAGCAGTTCGGCCAAATCCCGTGGCTCGGCGGGCCGTACCGGATCCGGCAGCCGGTGCCACACGGTCACCGGATGACCCTCCACCAGCAGTGCCTTCGGCTCGGCCGCGCGCACCGCCGGCACGCCCGCCTCTTCCAGCCACACCGCGATGTCGAGCTCGCGCCGCGCCCGGTCGAGGAGTTCGGCGTCACGGGCCACCTTGACGACCAGGTCACCGGCGGCGAACACCGCGTTCTCCCCCAGGGCGAGCAGCCGGGCGTCCCGCGCCGGAACGGACAGTACGTCCGCCGCGGCCAGTACGTCCCGCGCCCGTGCCTCGTCCATCGTCCGCCTCCGTGGGGTCGCCTGTTCCAGGGACGGCGTCGGATTCCCGCCATCCGCGCCCAGTCTCGCATTTCCACAGGTCGGACCGCGTGCGCGCGGCCTTGACGGGGTACGGCGCCTTCACGACCATGACGGGGCCCACTCGAGCCGCGCAAAGGGGCTGATTCCGTGACATTGGTGACCGAGGCGGAGAGGCCGGTGAGACGCGCGCCGGGCGGCAAGGGGCGACGGCGCGTCATGGACCACGGCGCCTGGTTCCTCGTACTGCCCGCGCTGATCCCCATCCTCGTCCTGAGCGTCGGTCCGCTGCTCTACGGCATCCTGCTCTCCTTCACCGACGCCCAGTCCGGACGGACCCAGCCCACCCAGTGGATCGGCGCGCTCAACTTCCGGGATCTGCTGCACGACACGCTGTTCTGGGAGTCGTTCCGGATCGGTCTGGTCTGGGCGGTCGGTGTCACCGTCCCGCAGTTCCTGCTGGCGCTCGGCCTCGCCCTCCTCCTCAACGAGGACCTGCGACTGCGCTGGCTGGCCCGCGCCCTCGCGATCGTCCCGTGGGCCATGCCCGAGGTCGTCGTCGGCGTCATGTGGCGGCTGGTCTACAACCCCGACGCGGGCATCCTCAACGAGACGATCCGCGACCTGGGCCTCGGCGACGGCCGGGACTGGCTCAGCGGACTCGGCACCGCCCTGCCCGCCGTCATCGTCGTCGGCATCTGGGCGGGCATGCCGACCACGACGGTCGCCCTGCTCGCCGGCCTCCAGAACACCCCGCGCGAGTTGCACGAGGCGGCGGCCGTGGACGGCGCCGGCGCCTGGCGCCGCTTCCGCACGGTCACCTGGCCCGCCCTGCGGCCCGTCGCCCTCTCCATCACGGCGCTCAATCTCATCTGGAACTTCAACTCCTTCGCCCTGGTCTACGTGCTCACCAGCGGCGGCCCCGGCGGCCGCACCCGCCTGCCCATGCTCTTCGCCTACGAAGAGGCCTTCCGCTACGGGCAGTTCGGCTACGCGGCGGCGATGGGATGCGTGATGGTCGCGGTGATCTCGATCCTCCTCGCCCTCTTCCTGGCCGGCCGGCTCAAGGGAGGCGACGAGGCATGAGGACCAGCCGAAGCGCCCGCGCCGGACAGTACGTCGCCCTGCTCGCCTATCTCCTCTTCCTCGCCCTCCCCTTCCTCTGGCTGATCTCCACGGCCTTCAAACCCCCGCGCGAGGTGGGCAGTCTGCACCCCACCTGGATCCCGAAGGACCCCACCCTCGCCAACTTCCGCCAGGCCTTCGACGAACAGCCCCTGCTGCACGCCGCGCTCAACTCCCTGATCGCCGCGCTCGGCGCCGCTCTCGTCGCCGTGGTGCTCGCGACCCCGATGGCGTACGTCATGGCCCGCCACCGCACCCCGCTCGCCCGGGCGGCGACCGGCTGGGTGGTCGTCAGCCAGGCGTTCCCGCTGGTGCTGGTGATCATCCCGCTGTTCCTGGTGCTGAAGAACCTGCGGCTGATCAACTCGATGCCGGGGCTGATCATGGTGTACGTGGTGTGGGCGCTGCCGTTCGCGCTGTGGATGCTCGTCGGGTACGTCCGCGCGGTGCCGCCGGAGCTGGAGGAGGCGGCGGCGGTCGACGGGGCCGGGCGCCTCAGGACCCTGGTCTCGGTGACCGCGCCGCTGCTGGCACCCGGAATCGTGGCGACGGCGATGTTCGCGTTCGTCACGGCGTGGAACGAGTTCTTCTTCGCGCTGGTGCTGCTGAAGACCCCCGAGAAACAGACCCTGCCGGTCGTCCTCACGCACTTCATCGGCGCGGAGGGCGTGGCCGACCTCGGCCCGCTGGCCGCCGCCGCGTTCCTCGCGACGCTGCCCTCACTGGTCGTGTTCGCGCTCATCCAACGACGGATCACGGGCGGCATGCTCACCGGGGCGGTGAAGAACTGATGCGCAGGAGACTGCTGCCCGGCTGCCTGGCCCTGATGCTGCTGCTCGCCGGGTGCAGCGGCGACGACGGCGACAGCGCGGGCGGCCGGATCACCCTGCGCTTCCAGTCCCTGGCCTGGCAGGAGGAGTCCGTCCAGGTCAACAAGGAGCTGGTGGAGGAGTGGAACGCAGCCCATCCGGACGTCAACGTCGAGTACGTCCAGGGCAGTTGGGACGGCGTTCACGACCAGCTGCTGACCTCCTTCGAGGGCGGTGAGGCGCCGGACATCATCCACGACGCCTCGGACGACCTCGCGGACTTCGCGTACGGCGGCTATCTCGCCGATCTGACCGACCTGCTGCCCGAGCGGCTCAAGTCCGACGTCCCGCAGCGCAGTTGGGACACGGCGACCTTCGGGGACGGGATCTACGGCGTGCCGTTCCTCCAGGAGCCGCGGGTGCTGGTCGCCAACGCGAAGTGGCTGAAGGGCGCCGGCGTACGCATCCCCACCCCCGAACGGCCGTGGAGCTGGGCCGAGTTCCGGACGATCACCGAACAGCTCGGCGGGGACGGCAAGTACGGCGTCGCCTGGCCGCTCAAGGAGCCCGTCTCCGCCACCCTCAACCTCTCGCTGTCGTCCGGCGGACAGCTCTTCCACCGGGGCCCCGACGGCAAGGTGACCGTCCGCTTCGAGGCGGCCGACCAGGTCATGCCACGCACCGTCCACGACCAGGTCAACGCCGACCGCAGCGCCTCGCCGACGACCCTGGGCAGCGGCGGCTCGGACACCCTGCCCGGCTTCTTCGGCGGCAGGTACGCGATGGTCCCGCTCGGCTTCTCGTACCGCCAGCAGATCGTGCAGCAGGCCCCGAAGGGCTTCGACTGGCAGGTGCTGCCCGCCCCGGCCGGCGCCGACGGGCTCAGCCAGGGCGTCAGCCCGCAGACCCTGTCCATCGCCGAGGACAGCCCGCACCAGCGGGAGGCGGCCGAGTTCATCGACTTCCTGCTGCGCCCCGACAACATGGTGCGGCTGGCCCTGGGTGACTGGATGCTGCCCACCGGGACCGAAGCCCTGAAGGACCCCGCCCTGCACACCACCGAGCACGACTGGGCCACCGGCACCGCCCTCGCCGCCCACCTGCGCTCGGCGCCCGCTCAGTCGGTGCGGGGCTACCCCGAGTGGAAGGACAAGATCGCCACGCCCGCCTTCCAGGAGTACTACAGCGGGGCCATCGGCCTCGCCGAACTGCGCGCGCGGCTGGAGGAGGACGGGAACCTCGTACTGGCCCGCTACCAGCGCTGACGCCGGGCCGCCGTAATTCGGTTGTCCGCGTCACCCGGCCCCGCCTAACGTGCCGTCCGTGGCAGCGAACAACGCGATCCTCTTCTCCGGTCACGGCCGGGGCTACGCGCACTCCCCACGGATGCGCCGCGGCCCCGGAGCCCTGACCGGCCCGGGGAGTCACGCGCGCTGATCCACGGCGGATCCGTTTTCCTCAGCTTCAGCTCTGAGCTTGCGCTTCCAGCGTCCCGCCTGCTGCTTCCCGCCTCCTGTCTTCCGGTCAGGGCCTTCGTCTGCCCTTTTCCCACTCCACGGAAGACAAGGACCGCAGGCCATGGCCCGCCCCACCCGCGCATCCCGCGCGCTCTCCCAGAACTTCCTCGCCGACCGCGCCGCCGCCGGACGACTCGCCCGGCTCGCCGTACCGCACGGACGCGAGGCACCCCTCTTGCTCGAAGTCGGCGCCGGGAAGGGCGCGTTGACCGAGCTGCTCGCCCCGCGCTGCCGGCGCCTGCTCGCCTACGAGATCGACCCACGGCTCGTCCCCGCCCTGCGCTCGCGCTTCTCGGACACCCCCCGAGTCCGTGTCGTGGGTGAGGACTTCCTCACCGCACGCCCTCCGGGCACGCCGTTCTCCGTCGCGGGGAACGTGCCCTTCTCCCGCACCGCCGCCATCGTCGAGTGGTGTCTGCGGGCGCCCGCCCTCACAGACGCCACGCTCCTCACCCAGCTCGAGTACGCCCGCAAACGCACGGGCGACTACGGCAGTTGGACCCGGCTGACGATCCTGACCTGGCCCTGCCACGAGTGGCGGCTGGTCGGGCGGGTCGGGCGGCACAGCTTCCGGCCGGTGCCGCGCGTGGACGCCGGGATCGTACGGATCTCGCGGCGCCGCACGCCTCTGCTCGACGCCCGCGCGGGGGACAGCTGGCGGCGCCTGGTCGAGCTCGGTTTCTCCGGCGTCGGCGGCTCCTTGCAGGCGTCGCTGTGCCGGGCGCATCCGAGGCGGCGGGTCGACGCGGCGTTCCGCGCGGCCGGCCTCGATGCGAGGGTCCTCGTCGGCGAGGTGCCGCCGGGGGCGTGGCTGAGGCTGCACGAGGTGCTGGCGCGATGAAGGTATGTTGCACGAGACGTATCGTCTCGATTGGTGTCGGAGTCATGACCAGTCCCGCTCACATCGCCATGTTCTCCATCGCCGCCCACGGTCACGTGAACCCCAGCCTCGAAGTGATCCGGGAGCTCGTGGCACGCGGGCACCGGGTCACGTACGCGATCCCGCCGGCCTTCGCCGAGAAGGTCGCCGGCAGTGGCGCCGAGCCGAAGCTGTGGAACTCCACGCTGCCCGGGCCCGACGCCGACCCGGAGGCCTGGGGGAGCACCCTGCTGGACAACGTCGAGCCGTTCCTGGCCGACGCGATCCAGGCCCTGCCGCAGCTGATCGAGGCGTACGAGGGGGACGAGCCGGATCTCGTCCTGCACGACATCACCTCGTACCCCGCCCGCGTCCTGGCCCACCGCTGGGGCGTGCCCGCGATCTCGCTCTCGCCGAACCTCGTGGCCTGGGAGGGCTACGAGGAGGAGGTCGCCGAGCCGATGTGGGCGGAGCCGAAGAAGTCCGAGCGCGGGCAGGCGTACTACCGGCGCTTCGGGACGTGGCTGGAGGAGAACGGCATCACCCAGCACCCCGACCCCTTCGCCGGCCGGCCCGACCGCTCGCTCGTCCTCATCCCGCGGGCCCTTCAGCCCAACGCCGACCGCGTCGACGAGAAGGCGTACACGTTCGTCGGCGCCTGCCAGGGCGACCGCACCGCAGAGGGCGACTGGCAGCGTCCGGAGGGCGCCGAGAAGGTCGCGCTGGTCTCTCTCGGGTCGAGCTTCACCAAGCAGCCCGCCTTCTACCGGGAGTGCGTGCGCGCCTTCGCCGGCCTGCCGGGCTGGCACCTGGTGCTCCAGGTCGGCAGGCACGTCGACCCCGCCGAGCTCGGCGACATCCCGCCGAACGTCGAAGTGCGCACCTGGGTCCCGCAGTTGGCGATCCTGAAGCAGGCCGACCTGTTCGTCACCCACGCGGGCGCCGGCGGCAGCCAGGAGGGCCTGGCCACGGCCACCCCGATGATCGCCGTACCGCAGGCCGTGGACCAGTTCGGCAACGCCGACATGCTCCAGTCCCTCGGCGTCGCCCGCCACATCCCCACGGAGGAGGCCACCGCCGAGACCCTGCGCGCTGCCGCCCTCACCCTCGCCGACGACCCGGAGGTCGCCCGGCGCCTGAAGGCCATCCAGGCCGAGATGGCCCAGGAGGGCGGCACGAAGCGCGCCGCGGACCTCATCGAGGCCGAACTGCTCGCTCCGCGCGGCTAGTCCGGGGCGGCTCGCCGAGCTCATCGCCGTGATGGCCGTCCCACTTCAGGGGCGGCCATCACATCGGCGGCGGAGGTCCGTCACACCGTGACGGCCTGTTGGCTGAGGGTCCGACGCGCGTTGTCGAGAGTGGCGTCCATCCGGGCAGCCTGGCCCTTGGTGAACATGAACATCGCGGCGTCGTCGGTGTAGTCCATGTAGTTCATGAACATGTCGCCGTTCGGGGCGTTGCCGCAGGTGGTACTGGGGAAGTTCGGTGAACCGAGGTTCGGCCCGGCCTGGTTGGGCGTGTCCGCCACGAAGTCGCTGCCGCTGCACCCCTCGTCGTCGTCACCCCAGATGTGGCGCAGATTGAGCCAGTGGCCGATCTCGTGCACGGCCGTGCGGCCGCCGTGGAACGGCGCGGCGGCGGTGCCGCGCGTACCGAAGGCGGTGTGCGTGATGACGACGCCGTCCGTGGATGCGGCGCCACCCGGGAACTGGGCGTAACCCAGCAGCCCGCGGCGCAGCCGGCAGACCCAGACGTTCAGGTAGACGTCCGCGGGCCAGGCGTCGCGTCCTCCGCTCAGGCTGAACTTGACCAGATCGTCCGTGTCCCAGTCCGCGTTCGAGGTCTGGGACCGCGTGATGCCGTTCGTGGTCCGGCCCAGCGGATCGGTCTGGGCGAGATGGAACTGGATGCGCACGTCGGCCACCAGGTCCCGCCACACCGGCGGCACCTGGTTGACGTCGGGGTTGGCCGCGCGGAAGTCCTGGTTGAGGACGTCGATCTGACTGAGGATCTGGGCGTCGTCGATGTTCTGTTCGGGGGTGTTGTGCACCACGTGCACGACGACGGGAACGTCGATGACGCCCTGCCGGGCGGCCTCCCGCCGCTTCGTCTCGTAGCCGAACGCGGTGTTCTCGATCAGAGCACGGTTGTCGGCGTATTCGGGATTCACGGTGAGGAGTCGGCGGTGCACTTCCATGGCGCCGCACCAGCGGCTGTAGTCGGCGGAAGTGGCGCGGAGATAGGACTGCGCATCGGACATGGCTACGTCCCTAGAAAGGTGTTGGACTTGCCGCGCGCTCGGCTGCGGAACTGCGCGTCGGACACGCGCTGTGGGGGCCGGGCGCCGGTCGGCATGCTCGGTTGCCCGCTCCCCCTGTACCCATACACTGATAATCCTAGGCATTGGTGGAGAAGACCGGCAATTTTTGCGGCACGGAAGTGAGCGAGGTGGCCGGGTCATGCGAGAGCCCCCTGCGGACCTGTTCCGGTCCTGGATCCACTCCTACGAGGAGGATCACGGTGACGTGCGGGTCTACCGGCCCGACGACTACCCGTTCCCGCCGGCCCGCGGACGCCGCGGCATGGAGTTCGCACCCGACGGCGCCTTCGTCGACCATCCCCTCGGACGCGGCGACGCTCCCGCGGCCGTACCCGGTCACTGGCGGCTGGTGACGGACGGTCATGTCCTGTTGACCTTCGAAGGAGTCCGCCCGGAGCGGGAGTTGGAGATTGTGCGCTGCGACGAGGCCGTGCTGGAGGTGCGTCGCCTCACGGACTGAGGAGGCACGCGTCGAGGGCCCGTTGACTCCCCCGGAGTCAACGGGCCCTCGGCCATGGCGGGTCGGGTCAGACCGGAACGCGCTCGCCCTCGTCGTCCCGGGCCTTGTCACGCGTCACGGCCTCGGGGGCCTCGTCGTGGGTCAGGTCGGGCAGGCGGTTCAGCCACTTCGGCAGGTACCAGTTGCGCTCGCCCAGCAGCGCCATGACCGCCGGGAGCAACACGCCCCGGATGATCGTCGCGTCGATGAGGACCGCGGCCGCGAGGCCCACGCCCATCTGCTTCATGGACTGCATGGACAGCGTGCCGAAGATCGCGAACACGGCGACCATGATGACCGCGGCGCTGGTGACGACGCCGGCCGTGGTGACCACGCCGTGCTGGATCGCGTCCTTCGTGCTGCGGCCCCGCATACGTGCCTCGCGGATCCGGGAGACCACGAACACGTGGTAGTCCATCGACAGGCCGAACAGGATCACGAAGAGGAACAGCGGCAGCCAGGTGATGATGGCGCCGACGCCCTCCGCGCCCACCAGGGACGCGCCCCAGCCGTGCTGGAAGACGGCGACGAGGATGCCGTACGCCGCGCCCACCGACAGCAGGTTCAGCACGATCGACGTGACGGCGATCGTCAGCGAGCGGAAGGACAGCAGCATCAGGCCGAAGGCGAAGACCACGACGAAGGCGAAGACCGGGATGACCGCTCCGGCCAGCTGGTCGTTGAAGTCCTTCGAGCCGGCGACCTGCCCGGTGATCGGCGCCTCGACCCCGTCCACCTTGCCGAGCGTGGCCGGGCGTACGTCGTCGCGCAGCTTGTCCAGGCTCGCGCCCGCCTTGTCGAGGTCGGAGCCGCCGACCAGCGGGACGTACACGAAGGCGACGTTCTGCTGGTCGTGCAGCTTGATCTCGACCGGGCCGCGCGAGGCACCCGAACTGATCGCCCGCTCACGGAAGTCGGCGAGCGCGGACTTCACCTCGGGAGCGTTGATGTCGTTCGCCTTGACGACCACCTCGGCCGGCTCCGAGCCGCCCGGGAAGGCCTCGTTGACCCGGTTGTACGTCTGCACGATCGGCAGCGAGTCGCCGAACTCCTGGTCCAGTGTGAGGTTCTGCGTCTTCATGCCGACCGCGGGAGCCGCGATGGCCAGCA
Source organism: Streptomyces sp. UW30 (assembly GCF_008042075.1). GTDB lineage: Bacteria > Actinomycetota > Actinomycetes > Streptomycetales > Streptomycetaceae > Streptomyces. The sequence continues at coordinate 79,523 of NZ_RDBN01000033.1, forward strand.
GCGCACCGGCGGCGACCACCACCGAGATGACCGGCCGGGCGAGGACGCCCTTCAGTACGGCCGTCCAGAACCGGCTTTCGCGGTTGCCCTGGCCCCGGTTGCGACGCAGCTTGCTGTCCGGGTGCAGGAAGGGGATCTTGCCCTTCTCGACCCGCTCGCCCAGCAGCGACAGCAGTGCCGGCAGGACCGTCACCGACCCGACCATGGCGACCGCCACGACCATCAGCGAGGCCAGACCCATCGCCTCGAACTCGGCGAGCCCGGTGAACAGCATGCCCGCCATCGCCACGCACACCGTGACGCCGGAGACGATGATCGCCCGGCCGCTGGTGGCGGCGGCGACCTGGAGCGCGGTCTGCGCGTCCCGGCCGGCCTGGCGTTCCTCGCGCTCACGGCGCAGATAGAACAGGCAGTAGTCGACGCCGACGGCGAGACCGACCAGCAGCATCACGGAGTTCGCCGTGTCGCTCATCGGCATGACATGGCTGACGATGCCCATCAGGCCCATCGTCGCCATGATCGCGGTGACCGCCAGCAGCACCGGCAGCAGGGCCGCCACCAGCGCGCCGAAGGCGATGAGCAGAATGCCGAGGGCCACGGGCACCGCGGAGTACTCGGCCTTCTGGAAGTCGTCCCCGAACGCGTCGTCGAACGTCTTCATCATGCTCGCGCCGCCGATCTCCTCGATCCGCAGCGACTGATGGTCCTTCTGGACGTCCTCGACCGCCTTCAGCACCGGCTCGACGCGCTCGCCCGCGGTTTCGGAGTCACCGCGTATGTCGAACTGCACCAGCGCGCTGCGGCCGTCCTTGGAGATCGTCTGTGTGTCGTACGGCGACGTCACGTCCGTGACCTTGCCGGTGCCCTCGACCGCGCCGACGACCGCGGTGACGGCGGCCCGGAACTCGCTGTCGGTGGCCTTCAGCGAACCGTCCTTCGCCTGGATCAGGACGGTCTCACTGGCCGGCTCCTCGATCCCGGCGTCTTCGATGATCTTGGCGGCGGTGTGCGTCTCGCCCTTCAGCTGGTCGCTGTCCTTGACGTCGACCCGGCCGGCCGCCGAACCGAGCCCCATCGCCAGGACGACGAACAGCACCCAGATGCCGACGGCAGCCCATCGATGGCGGGCGCTCCAGCCGCCGGCGCGGGCGGCGAGGCCCCGTACCCGCGTTTCTCCGTTCCCCATGATGGGCTTGCCCCCTCGTCTTGCGGTGGCGGCCCCCTGCCGCCTCCTTACGTTTCGAAGGTATGGGCCGGATAAAGCCATCTCGTCGTGCTGCCCGGTGATGTCCGGCGGCCGGAAATCATCCGCTCGAACCCCGGGCTCTCCCCACTGGGGAGGATGGGGGTCCCTTACATCTATCCGGTCGGGTCGGGGGAGCGGATCAGGGGGAACGGTGTGGCGGATCAGGCGGAAGAGGTTGTGCTTCATGCTGACCGGTAAGTAACTTACGGGGTCCGGCCGTCGTGCCCACCCCCACGGGGCACGACGGCCGGACCCAGCCGGTCACAGCGCCATAAGGTGGCCGGATGACGACGACGTATGCGGCGCTGCTGCGCGGGATCAACGTGGGCGGCAGCAGAAAAGTCCCGATGGCCGAGTTGCGCACCCTGATGACCGACCTCGGTCACGACGGCGTACGCACCTATCTCCAGAGCGGCCAGGCGGTCTTCGCCTCCGACCACGGCGACGAGGACTCGCTGGCCGCCGAGCTCGCGTCGGCGATCGAGAAGCACTTCGGCTTCGCCGTGGACGTCATCGTGCGCGACCATGCCTACCTCAGGGCGATCGCCGACAACTGCCCCTTCCCCGCAGCCGAGTTGGAGCCCAAGCAGCTCCATGTCACCTACTTCTCCGCCCCGGTCGACGCCGAGCGTTTCGCGGAGATCGACCAGGCCGCCTTCCTCCCGGAGGAGTTCCGGCTCGGCGACCGCGCGCTGTACCTGTACGCCCCGAATGGCCTGGGCCGCTCCAAGCTCGCCGAAATGCTGTCGCGCCCCCGCCTCAACAAGGGTTTGATCGCCACAAGCCGTAACTGGAACACCGTCGTGAAGCTTGTGGAGATGACAGGTGACTGAACACGATTGCGCTGTACGGGCCGCCATCGAGGGCGAGCTGAGGCTGCTCGACCCCGAGGTCCGCCGCTCGCCCGAACAGCTCGGGGCGCTGCTGCACCCCGAGTTCCACGAGTTCGGTTCGTCGGGACGGCGCTGGGACCGGGAGTCGACCCTGGCCCGCCTGCCCGCGGACACCGACCCGGCGGACCGGTACGTCGTCACCTCCGGGATCGAGGGCGTCCGGCTCGCCCCGGACGTCGTCCACCTCACCTTCGACACGGTGTACAACGGCGGCCACGCACACCGCAGTTCGCTCTGGCGGCGGACGGACGACGGCTGGCAGATGTACTTCCATCAGGGGACACCGTTCAGCACCGAGGGGAACTGACCTTGCGCTACATCGTCATCGGGGCCGGAGCCGTCGGCGGCGTCATCGGCGGACGGCTCGCGGGCTCGGGACACGAGGTCGTCCTCGTCGCCCGGGGCGCGCACCACGAGGCCCTACGGGACCACGGGCTGCGGCTCAGGGTGCCCCAGGGCGAGCTGACCCACCGGCTGCCCGTCGTCGACGGACCGGCCGCGCTCGGGGAACTGCGCCCCGACGACGTCCTCCTCCTCGCCGTGAAGACACAGGACAGCGTGGCCGCGCTGCGGACCTGGGGTCCGGTCCCCGTCAGGGGCGGCGGCACGGCCGCCGAGAGGCTGCCCCTGTTCTGCGCGCAGAACGGCGTCGAGGGCAAGCGGCTCGCCCTGCGCCTGTTCCGCCGGGTCCACGGCGTCTGCGTCTGGCTGCCGTCGACGTACGTCGAACCCGGCGTCGTCTCCGCGGCCGGCAGCCCCCTCACCGGCATCCTGCACCTCGGCCGCCACCCGCACGGCACCGACGAGACCACCCGCCTCGTGGCCGCCGACCTGGAGAAGTCGCACTTCGAGGCGCCGGTCGTGGCGGACATCGCGCGCTGGCAGTACGCCAAGCTGCTGTCCAACCTCGGCAACGCCCTGGAGGCGGTGACCGGGCCGGTCGACAGCGAGGAGGCGGCGGCGCTGCTGCGGCAGGTGCGGGCCGAGGGCGTGGCCGTGCTGGACGCCGCCGGGATCGCGTACGTGAGCACCGAGGAACAGCAGAAGGTACGGGGCGACAAGGTCACCCTCGTCCCCCTCGACGGCGCCCCGCGCGGCGGCGGCTCCTCCTGGCAGTCCCTCAACCGCGGCACCGGCACCATCGAGGCCGACTACCTCAACGGCGAGATCGCCCTGCTGGGCCGTCTGCACGGCGTACCGACCCCGCTGAACGAACTGTTCCAGCACCTCGCCAACACCTTCGCGCGCGAACGGCGGGCCCCGGGATCGATGCCGGTGGGCGAGCTGGTGCGGCTGGCTCACGAGGCGGTCGTCAACACACGCTGATCATCTGACCGCGGCTCGGTCCAACCACGGGACAAACGGCTGCCGTTGTCCCTAGGGTGATCCGCGGCAGGACGGCGGGAAGGGCAGGTCACCGCGGTGGGCGGTGCGCCTGAACCCGTCCCACCAGGGGCGGCGGCACGCCGCCCGTGCGCTCGGCCGTGCAAGCCACAGGAGGCGGGACAGTGAGCAGCTACAACATGCGCGACTTCGACGGCTCGGCCCACGACGGGTCCGACCCCGCCGCGGTGCTGCGTCTCGCCGAGCGTCTCGTCGAGCGGCTGCGCATAGAGAAGCCGGTGCTCGTCCCGCAGGGGGAGATCATCCTCAACGAGCTGCTGTACGCCGCGCAGGACGGCCTGCCCGCCAACCGCGGCCGGATCCGCTTCGCCCTGGAGGCGATCGGCATCGGCGTCGCGGCGGGCGGCGGCTGCCTGATCCTGGTGCAGGAGATCGGCCGCGTACTGGACGTGTGAGGGGTGACGCAGGGCGCCGCGCACCGGCGCCCTCGGGCTGCCCCGGGTGTCAGGCGCTCAGGCGCCGACGGCCGTCAACACCGGTACCCGCGCCGCTTCGTACCGATCCAGCAGGACCCGCGCCACCTCGGGCGCGGCCCCGAGCACGTCCGCCAGGACGTCCGCGTCGGCCGCGCCCCGGGCGATGCGGTCCGGGAGGAAGCCGGGCGCCAGGACGTACGGCGCCACGGCCACCCGCTCGCAGCCGAGTGCGCGCAGCTCACTCACGGCGTCCTCGGTGCGAGGAAGAGATGCGGAGGCGAACGCAGGCCGCACGGCGCACCAACCGGTGTGCCGCCACTCCCGCGCGATTTCTGCGATCACTGCGATCGCCTCCGGGTCGGTGGACCCCGCCGAGGCCAGCACGACCCCGGTCGAGGACTTGTCGGCGGGCGTCAGCCCCGCCTCGTACAGGCGCCGCTCCAGGGCCGACAACAGCAGCGGCGACGGGCCGAGGACCTCCGCCTGCCGGATCCGCAGCTGCGGCGGCGCGTCCTTCAGGACCGCCGGGATGTCGGCCTTCGCGTGGAAGGCGCGGGTCAGGAGCAACGGCAGCGCCACGACGTCCCGCACGCCCTGAGCCGCAAGCGACTCCAGCACGCCCTGCACGGACGGGATGTTGAAGTCCAGGAAGCCGGTCTCCACCCGTACGTCCGGGCGCAGCGACCGAACCCGCCGTACGAGGGCGTGCACGGTCGCGGCATGCCGCGGGTCGCGGCTGCCGTGGGCGATGACGAGGAGAACCGGCTTCATGGACATCGGGCTTCAGCTCCTTGCCAGCAGACCGCGGCTGCGCAGCACCCACCGCTCCAGCGGGCTGAAGATCAGCAGGTCGATGGCGATGCCGACGATCAGGATGAGCAGGATGGCGAAGAACACCATCGACATGGAACTGGTGTTGCGGCCGTTCTCCAGCAACTGGCCGAGGCCCACGCCGAGGTCGGGGGAGGACGCGATGATCTCCGCGGCCATCAGCGAACGCCAGGAGAACGCCCAGCCCTGCTTCAGACCCGCGAGATAGCCGGGCAGCGCGGCCGGCATCACGATGTGCCAGGTGCCCTTCAGACCCGTCGCGCCCAGCGTGCGGCCGGCCCGCAGGAACAGCGGCGGCACCTGGTCGACGCCGGACACCAGCCCGTTGGCGATAGAGGGGACCGCGCCCAGCAGGATCACCGCGAACATCATCCGGTCGTTCAGGCCCAGCCAGATCACGGCCGGCGGCACCCACGCCACGGACGGCAGGGACTGCAGGCCGGACAGGATCGGCCCGATCGCCGCGCGCACGAACCGCACACGCGCCACCAGCAGGCCCAGCGGCGTGCCGATGACCAGCGCCAGCAGGAAACCGAGCAGACCGCGCGAGACGGACGTCCAGATGTACTCGTGCAGGGTGCCCTGCAGCCAGGCCTCGCGCAGCTCCCCCCACACGTCGGACGGCGCGGGCAGCTTCGTCGGGTCGTCGGCGACACCCGTCGACACCAGGAGCTGCCAGATGCCCAGCACCAGCGCGACGGCGACGATCGGCGGGAGGATCTTCTGCGTCAGGGTCCTGCGGAACGGCGTACGGCTCGTCTGGACCGTCTCCAGGGCGTCCAGGCCGGCTTCGAGCCCGGCGAGATCGTTGCCGCCGTCCTTGGCGGTCGTCTCAGTGCTGGCCATGGCGGCGGATCTCCCCACGCAGTTCTTCGGTGATCTCCCGGGACAGTTCGGCCACCTCGGCGTCCTCGATGCGGCGCGGCTGCGGGATGCCGACCGTCCACTGCCGGGCGACCCGGCCCGGGCGGGAGGACAGCAGGACGACGCGCTGGGCGAGGCGCACTGCCTCACGCACGTTGTGCGTGACGAACAGGACGGACAGCTGCGTCTCGCGCCAGATACGGGTCAGCTCGTCGTGCAGTACATCGCGCGTGATCGCGTCCAGCGCCGCGAACGGCTCGTCCATCAGCAGCAGCTTGCTGTCCTGGGCGAGCGCCCGCGCCATGGCGACGCGCTGGCGCATACCGCCGGACAGCTCGTGCACCCGCTTGCCGTACGCGCCCTTCAGGCGGACCAGTTCGAGGAGCTCCTCGGAGCGCTCGCGCCGCTCCGCCTTGGCGACCCCGCGCAGCTTCAGGGCGAGTTCGATGTTCTTGCCCGCGGTCAGCCACGGGAACAGGGCGTGCTCCTGGAACATCAGCGCCGGGCGGCCGTCGGTCGTGATGCTGCCCGCGCTGGGCCGGTCCAGCCCGGCCACCAGGTTCAGCAGCGTCGACTTGCCGCAGCCGGACGCGCCGAGGAGGGTGACGAACTCGCCGGGCGCGACGTCGAGCGTGATGTCGTCGAGGACGAGCTGCTGTCCGGCGGGGCCGGCGAAGGACTTCGAGACGTGGTCGATGCGCGCGGCGTGCTCCACGGACGCAGCCGTGTCGGCGGCCTTGGCGAGGGCGGTTGCCATGGTCGTCACCTCCTGTGAACTCATCGGGTGCGGTGGTTACTTGACGCCGAGACCGGCGTCGTCGACTTCGGGCCTGCCCTCGGCCTTGAGGACCTTGTTCAGCGGGGCCAGGTCGTAGATGCCGGTCAGGTCCGGCTGCTGCAGCAGCCCCGCCTTGACCGCGTGCTCGGCCTCGGTGTTCAGCGTGGCCGCCAGCGGGTCGTCGATGACCTGGATGGACTGCCACGCCGGGTCGAGCACACCGGCCGGGAGCGGCTTGCCGGTGTCGGCCTTCAGCTGGGCGTTCGCCGCGGCCTTCGCCCGGTCCGGGTTGGCGCCGATCCACTTGTTGGCCTTCACCGAGGCGCGCAGGACGGCCTCCACGGCCTGCGGGTGATCCTTCAGGAAGCTCTGCGACACGATCACGTTGGTGATCACGAACTTCTTGTCGGGCCACAGGCCGGCCTCGTCCAGCAGCACCTTCCCGCCCTCGGCGACCAGCTTGGACGCGGTCGGCTCGGGCACCCAGGCACCGTCGATCGAGCCGGACCTGTACGCGTCCGGCGTGATCTTGTTGTCCGTACGGACCACCGACACGTCACCCTGGCCGCTCTCGGCGTCGACCTTCCAGCCCTGCTCGGAGATCCAGTTGAGGAACGCCACGTCCTGGGTGTTGCCGAGCTGCGGTGTGGCGATCTTCTTGCCCTTGACGTCCTTCAGGGACTTGATCTTCTTAGGGTTCACGACCAGCTTCACGCCGCCCGAGGCCGAACCGGAGACGATCCGCAGGTTCTTGCCGCCCGACTTGATGTAGCCGTTGATCGCGGGGGAGGGACCGATCCAGCCGATGTCGATGGAGCCGGAGTTCAGCGCCTCGATCTCGGAGGGACCGGCGTTGAACGTCGAGTACTGCGCCGTGGTGCCGCCCAGCTCCTTCTGGAACAGCCCCTCGTGCCGGCCGACCAGCGCGGTGGCGTGGGTGAGGTTCCCGAAGTAGCCGATCTTCACCGAGTCCAGGCCGTCGACCTTGGCCGCCCCGGCGACGGCCTGCTCGGTGTTCTCCTTGGCCTGCGAGCCGTAGCCGCACGCCGCGAGGGCGAGCAGCGGCAGCGCGGCCAGGACGGCGAACGTCCGTCGCAGGGCGGGGGTGGCAGGCACGGAGGGGTTCCTCTCGGTGGCCCGGCGCTCACGCCCTCAGCAGGTCGTGGCCGGGAGGTCGGCGGGTTCGTCCGGAGCGGCGCGCATGAGGTGCGCGCGGGTCAGCGCACACATCGCGCCACTCCGCCCTGCCCGCTGCCGAGCCGGCCGCTGCCGACGCGGCCGCCCTCCTTCGCGAACGTGGAGTAGACGTCGTAGGGCTTCATGTCAGAAGTCCCACCCGTCGTCGTCGGCCTCGTCCTTGACCGGCTCCGGCGAGGCGAACGACTCGCCGACCATGCCCGCGGTGAGCGTGGTGCCGTCGCTGGGGTCGATCAGGATGAACGATCCTGTGCGGCGCGAGTCGGCGTAGGAGTCGACCGGCAGCGGCTCGGCGGTACGGATCTTCACCCGGCCGATGTCGTTGGCGACGAGGTGCCCCGGGTGCGGGTGCAGGGACAGGTCGTCGAGCGTGAGCCGCGACGGGATGTCCTTGACGATGGCCTTGACCGTGCGGGTGCCGTGCTTGAGCAGCACACGGTGCCCGACGGTCAGCGGGGCGTCGGCGACATGGCAGACGGTGGCCTCGATGTCCTGCGTGGTCGCGGGCGCGTCCTTGGTCGGCACGAGCAGGTCGCCGCGCGAGATGTCGATGTCGTCCTCCAGGAGGACGGTCACCGACTGGGTGGTCCAGGCGATGTCGACCGGCTCGCCCAGCAGGTCGATGCCGGAGATCTTCGACGTACGGCCCGACGGCAGCACGGTCACCGACTCGCCGACGCGGAACGAACCGGCGGCGATCTGACCGGCGTAGCCCCGGTAGTCGGGGTGCTCGGCGGTCTGCGGGCGGATCACGTACTGCACGGGCAGCCGGGCGTGGCAGTGGCTCAGGTCGTGGGTGACCGGGACCGTCTCCAGGTGCTCCAGGAAGGTCGGTCCGCCGTACCAGTCCATGTTCGAGGACGGGTCCACCACGTTGTCGCCGGCCAGCGCAGAGATCGGGATCGCGGTGATCTCCGGGACGCCCAGTTCGAGTGCGTACGCCGTGAACTCCTCGGCGATGGCGGCGAACACGGACTCCTGGTAGTCGACCAGGTCCATCTTGTTGACGGCGAGGACGACGTGGGGGACGCGCAGCAGAGCCGCGATCGCCGCGTGCCGGCGGGTCTGCTCGACGACGCCGTTGCGGGCGTCGACCAGGATCACCGTCAGCTCGGCCGTCGAGGCGCCGGTGACCATGTTGCGGGTGTACTGCACATGGCCGGGGGTGTCGGCGAGGATGAACCGGCGCCGGGGCGTGGCGAAGTAACGGTACGCCACGTCGATCGTGATGCCCTGTTCGCGCTCGGCCCGCAGGCCGTCGGTGAGCAGGGCGAGGTCGGGGGCGTCCTGGCCGCGGCTCGCGGAGGCGCGCTCGACGGCCTCCAGCTGGTCGGTGAGGATCGACTTGGAGTCGTGCAGCAGCCGGCCCACCAGGGTGGACTTGCCGTCGTCGACGGAGCCGGCGGTGGCGAACCGCAGCAGCGTGGTGGCCGAGAGCTCCTCGGTCGTGGTCGTGCTCATGCTTAGAAGTACCCCTCGCGCTTGCGGTCTTCCATCGCGGCCTCGGACATCTTGTCGTCGGCACGGGTCGCGCCGCGCTCGGTGAGCCGGGACGCGGCGATCTCGGTGATGACCTGCTCCAGCGTCAGGGCGTCCGAGTCGACGGCACCGGTGCAGGACATGTCGCCCACGGTCCGGTAGCGCACGAGCCGCTTCTCCACGGTCTCGCCGTCCTTCGGGCCGCCCCACTCGCCGGCGGTCAGCCACATGCCGGCCCGCTTGAACACCTCACGCTCGTGCGCGAAGTAGATCTCCGGCAGCTCGATGCCCTCACGGGCGATGTACTGCCAGACGTCCAGTTCGGTCCAGTTGGACAGCGGGAACACGCGGACGTGTTCGCCGGGGGCGTGGCGGCCGTTGTAGAGGTTCCACAGTTCGGGGCGCTGCCGGCGCGGGTCCCACTGCGAGAACTCGTCCCGCAGGCTGAACACCCGCTCCTTGGCCCGCGCCTTCTCCTCGTCCCGGCGTCCGCCGCCGAAGACGGCGTCGAACTTCTCGGCCTGGATCTTCTCGGTGAGGGGCAGGGTCTGGAGGGGGTTGCGGGTGCCGTCGGGGCGTTCGCGGAGCACACCGCGGTCGATGTAGTCCTGTACGGAGGCCACATGGAGGCGGAGCCCATGTGCGGCCACCACACGGTCGCGGTAGTCGAGGACCTCGGGGAAGTTGTGTCCGGTGTCCACATGCAGCAGGGAGAAGGGGATCGCCGCGGGGGCGAACGCCTTCAGCGCCAGGTGCAGCATGACGATGGAGTCCTTGCCGCCGGAGAACAGGATCACCGGCCGCTCGAACTCACCCGCGACCTCACGGAAGATGTGCACCGCCTCGGACTCCAACGCGTCCAGGTGCGAGAGGGCGTACGGGCTGGCCGTACCCTCCTCCAGCGTGGCGACGGTCGTCGTCATGCCAGTCCCCTTTCGGTGAGCAGGGCGTACACCGACGCCGCGGACTCCTGCACGGTCTGGTCCTGGGACTCGATGCGCAGATCGGGCGACTCGGGCGTCTCGTACGGGTCGTCGACCCCCGTCAGCCCGGTCAGCTCGCCCGCGGCCTGCTTGGCGTACAGACCCTTCACATCGCGTACGGAGCACACCTCGACCGGCGTGGCCACGTGGATCTCCAGGTACGCCGCCCCGCTGCCCTGGTGACGCTTGCGTACCGCGTCACGGCTGTCGGCGTAGGGCGCGATCACCGGGACGAGCGCCTTGACGCCGTTGCGGGCGAGCAGTTCGGCGAGGAAGCCGATGCGCTGCACGTTGGTGTGCCGGTCCTCGCGGCTGAAGCCGAGGCCCGCCGAGATGAACTCGCGGATCTCGTCGCCGTCGAGCACCTCGACGCGGTGGCCCTCCTCGCGGAGCCGGCCGGCCAGCTCGTAGGCGATGGTGGTCTTGCCGGCGCTCGGCAGACCCGTGAGCCAGACGGTGGCTCCGCTCGTCACGTGGTTCTCCAAATTCGTAGCAAGCTCGGTCATGGTCAGCCGTGCAGCCCGCACTCGGTCTTGGCGTTGCCCGCCCAGCGGCCGGCGCGCGCGTCCTCGCCCGCCAGCACCCGGCGGGTGCAGGGGGCGCAGCCGACGGAGGCGTAGCCGTCCATCAGGAGGGGGTTCGTCAGGACGCCGTGCTCGGTGACGTAGGCGTCCACGTCGTCCTGGGTCCAGCGGGCGATCGGGGAGATCTTCACCTTCTGGCGCTTGTCGTCCCAGCCCACGACCGGGGTGTTCGCCCGGGTCGGGGACTCGTCGCGGCGCAGTCCGGTCGCCCAGGCCACGTAGCCCTTGAGGCCCCGCTCCAGCGGCTCGACCTTGCGCAGCTTGCAGCACAGGTCGGGGTCGCGGTCGTGCAGCTTGGGGCCGTACTCGGCGTCCTGCTCGGCGACCGTCTGACGCGGCGTCAGCGTGATGACGTTGACGTCCATCACGGCCTCGACCGCGTCGCGGGTGCCGATGGTCTCCTCGAAGTGGTAGCCGGTGTCGAGGAACACCACGTCGACGCCGGGCATCGCGCGGGAGGCGAGGTGGGCGACCACCGCGTCCTCCATCGACGAGGTCACGCAGAAGCGCTTGCCGAAGGTGTCCGTCGCCCACTGGAGGATCTCCAGCGCGGAGGCGTCCTCCAGGTCACGGCCCGCCTGCTCGGCGAGCGCCTTGAGATCCTCGGTCGTGCGCTCTTCCTGAACCGCGGTCATGTCTCGTCTCCCCCTGCGTCGTTGGGCTGAAGGCCACGGGCGAGCAGCCCGAGGAACTTCAACTGGAATGCGCGGTTGCACGCCGCGCATTCCCATGCGCCGTGGCCCTGCTCGCTGGGACGCAGGTCCTCGTCGCCGCAGTAGGGGCAGTAGAAGGGGGCGGCCCGCTCGCTCATGAGAGGGCCTCCTCGGAGGCGCGTGCGGCCCAGGTCGCGAACCGCTCGCCGTCCTCACGCTCGTCCTGGAACCGCTTGAGGACCCGCTCGACATAGTCGGGCAGCTCGTCGGACGTGACCTTCAGGCCACGCACCTTGCGTCCGAACCCGGCCTCCAGGCCGAGCGCGCCGCCCAGGTGCACCTGGAAGCCCTCGACCTGCTCGCCCTGGTCGTTGACGACCAGCTGGCCCTTGAGACCGATGTCCGCGACCTGGATACGGGCGCAGGCGTTCGGGCAGCCGTTGATGTTGATGGTGATCGGCTCGTCGAAGTCCGGGATCCGGCGCTCCAGCTCGTCGATCAGGGAGGAGCCGCGCGCCTTGGTCTCGACGATGGCGAGCTTGCAGTACTCGATGCCGGTGCAGGCCATGGTGCCGCGCCGGAACGGGGACGGCTTGGCGGTCAGGTCCAGCGCCTCCAGGGCCTCGACCAGCGACTCGACCTGCGTCTCCTCGACGTCGAGCACGATCATCTTCTGCTCGACGGTGGTACGGACCCGGCCCGAGCCGTGCGCCTCGGCCAGCTCGGCGATCTTCGTGAGCGTGGCGCCGTCGACGCGGCCGACGCGCGGGGCGAAACCGACGTAGAAGAGGCCGTCGTTCTGCCGGTGCACACCGACGTGGTCGCGCCAGCGCTCCACGGGCTGGGCGGGCGCGGGGCCGTCGACGAGCTTCCGCTTGAGGTACTCGTCCTCCAGGACCTGCCGGAACTTCTCCGTGCCCCAGTCGGCGACCAGGAACTTCAGGCGGGCGCGGGTGCGCAGCCGCCGGTAGCCGTAGTCGCGGAAGATCGAGATGACGCCCTCGTAGACGTCCGCGACCTCGTCCAGCGGCACCCAGGCGCCGAGCCGGACGCCGATCTTGGGGTTGGTGGACAGGCCGCCGCCGACCCAAAGGTCGAAGCCGGGGCCGTGCTCGGGGTGGTTCACGCCGACGAAGGCGATGTCGTTGATCTCGTGCGCCACGTCGAGCAGCGGCGAGCCGGAGATCGCGGACTTGAACTTGCGGGGCAGGTTCGAGAAGTCCTTGTTGCCGATGATCCGGCGGTTGATCTCCTCGATGGCCGGGGTGCCGTCGATGATCTCGTCCGCGGCGATGCCGGCGACGGGCGAGCCGAGGATCACGCGGGGCGTGTCACCGCAGGCCTCGGTGGTGGACAGGCCGACGGCCTCCAGACGGTCCCAGATCTCGGGCACGTCCTCGATCCGGATCCAGTGGTACTGCACGTTCTGCCGGTCGGTGATGTCGGCGGTGCCGCGCGCGAACTCCTGCGAGATCTCGCCGATGACGCGCAGCTGCTCGGTGGTCAGCCGACCGCCGTCGATCCGCACCCGCAGCATGAAGTACTTGTCGTCCAGCTCCTCCGGCTCCAGGATCGCGGTCTTGCCGCCGTCGATCCCGGGCTTGCGCTGGGTGTAGAGCCCCCACCAGCGCATCCGGCCGCGAAGATCGTTCGGGTCGATGGAGTCGAAGCCGCGCTTGGAGTAGATCGTCTCAATGCGTGTCCGCACATTGAGACCGTCATCGTCCTTCTTGAACTGTTCGTTGCCGTTGAGCGGGGTGAAGTGCCCCGCGGCCCACTGACCCTCACCGCGGTGACGGCTCACCTTGCGGCGGGGAGTCGCGGCGGCAGGCTTCTGCGGGGTGGCGGCCATGGTTGATACGTCCTTCGGGACAGGCGGGAAAGCGGCTCTGACCTGCGCATACGGGCGCATGGGTATAGGTGCGCGTCGTTGCGCGGGAATGAAGCGGAAAAGAGGGAGATGTCGGGCGCAGCGAGGCTGTCAGCGCGCCGGACAGATGGCGCTGGACATGCGGCCGAGGTCGACGTGCCGCCGACTCACCAAGGCAATCCCAGTTCCAGACATGACGGAAGCGTGGCATGGCGATCTGGACACAGTCCAGCTTCGTCCATCATGCGGACACCCTTGTCTCGTAGAGCGAGACAAGGGTGTCGTCGGTCACATGGCCGTATTGGGCCGTTTCTGCCCAGGTCAGGCTGGGTAGGCCCCGGGCCACGGTCCGGGCGTGGCCGCCTCGGCCTCCGCCTCGACCTTGGTGTCGAAGAGCGTGAAGCCGCGGCGCTGATAGTTGGCCATGGCATGCTCGCCGTCCTTGCTGCAGGTGTGCAGCCATACCCGCTTCGTCGGCCCCAGCCCCGGCCAGCGATCCGCCAGGTCCCAGGCGCGCGCGGCGCCGTACGCCAGCAGATGCCCACCGATACGGCGGCCGCGGAAGGCCGGGATCAGGCCGAAGTACTCGATCTCCACGACCCCGTCGTCCTGCGGGCCCAGCTCCACATACCCCGCGGGCGTTCCCCGGTCGTAGGCCACCCACGTCTCGACCCCCGGACGCTCCAGGTGCTCCCGCCACCGCGCGTACGTCCAGCCGAGCCGGTCGATCCACAGGATGTCCCCGCCGACCGAGGCGTACAGGTAGCGGCTGAACTCGGGGGAGGGCACCTCGGCGCGGACGATCCTGACGTCACCCTGCGGGGCGGCGGCCGGGAGGAGGTCGTCGGGGGAGGTCTGCTCCAGGGACCAGGTGGTCACGGGGATGTTGGTCATGACCGCCAGGGAATCACCCGAGTGGCCGATCTGTCGATCGGTGTCCACCCGGGGGCTCCCTCGGCGGTCGGCCGCGGACGGCTAGCCGAGCGCCCCGTCGATCGACTCCAGCGGCATCGCGAACAGCATCCGGCCCGACTGGGACCAGACCTCGCCGGTGGCCTCCCAGTACGACAGGGGGCCGGCCTGCAGGCCCCAGCACCTGGGGGCGTTCTGCTCGCCGCAGCGGGTCGCCTCGGCGCCCTCGGCGTCCTGGCGCCACAAGCTGCCGTGCCGGTCGGTGCTGCCCGGAGCCCGGCCGACGTACCAGGCCGGGTCCTGCGCCCCGCTCGCCCGGTGAGACAGGACGCCCTCGATGCCGGACGCGTCCGTCTCGTACGCCTCGACCGCGGACGCGGATCCGGTGGCGTCGGTGGCCAGCAGGCCGGGGCGGGCCGGGTCCTTGTCGAAGTCGTAGCGCCACAGGCGGGCGGGCCGGTCGCTGTCGGCCGCCGTGCGCTCGCTCGCGACCAGGCTGTCGGGTGCCGTGCTGCGGTCGAGGGAGATGCCGCCGAGGTGCGGCGCGGCGCTCGCGCCGGTCAGGCGGTACGAGCCGACGGCCGGCAGCACGAAGCGGTGGCCGTGGGCCGACCAGCCCGCCGCCACCCGGCCCACCGCGGCGCTGTCGACCGTGGTGCGCTGGACGCGGTTCATGTCGTACACGTACAGGCCGTCGGCGGCGGTGACCAGCAGCTTGTCCTGGTACCAGACCATGCCGGAGAGACGGGAGGTCAGCGCGCGGTAGTCGCGTCCGCCGTCCACCGGGACGACCAGGAGGGCGGAGGCGTACCTCAGGTGGGCCAGGTCGTTCGCGTCGACGAACGAGACCCGGGCGAGCCCTCGGTCGGCGGTGCCCTCGTTCCAGCCGGAGAGGATCACCCGATTGTCGTTCCACCAGCCGTCGTCGTCGGCGTCGCCCGAGGTGGTGACGGCACCCGCCCGCCAGGTCCGGGTGTCGGCGGCGTCCCAGCAGTACGCGCGCGTGGCCGTCGGCGCGACCGGCAGCGCCGAGCGCTCGGTGGCCGTACAGCCGGCCGCGTCGCGCAGACTCCGGTCGGCGGTCTCCAGGACGGCGCTCACACCGACCGGCTTGCCCATCCCGGAGGAGAGTCCGTCGAGCGTGGCCTGCGGGACCGACTGCTCCTGAAGTCGCAGCGCGCCGGTGTCGGCGGCCCTGGTGAGAGGCGTCAGCGCCCCGGGGTTGTCGCCGACCGTGGCCTGCGAGGCGCTGATCATCGTGGCGGCGGCGGTGAGTGCCAGGGCGGTTCCGGCGAGGAACGCGCGCACCGCACGTCCCTGCTTGCGTCGACGGTGTCTGCCGCGGTGCTTCATCAAACCTCCCGAGGCGAGCCAACTGCGGCTATTGGTCCGAGTGTTGACCAAAGAAGCAGGTGGGGTGGCCCGTACAGGGATGCTACGGCAGTTGAGCACGCTTGCGGAGTAAGACCCTGCAAATATGCGGAAGAAGGATCCGTACTCAGGGCATGTCGGCCGAGATCCGCCCACGCACCACCGCGGGCGCCGTCGAGTGCGGCAGCAGCTCGCGCGGATCGTCCGGCAACAGCACCTCGACGTCCGCGTCCTCGCAGAAGCGGTACGGCCGGTGCTCCAGAAGTCCCCCGAGATAGCGCCGTACCCGCGACAGCTCGGCCCGCACCGTCACGGTACGGCCCGGGTCCCCGAACATGTCATCGGCCAGCCCGGCGGCACTGCGGCCACCCCGGTGCAGGGCCAGCAGATACAGCAACTCGGCGTGCCGGGGGCTCAGTTCATGACTCCAGGTGCCCGCGCCGGCGGACACCGTCATCGACCAGCGGCGCGGCTGCGTCAGATCCAGCGCGATCCGCGTCGCCCCGGGCGGCGCCGGCTCGTCCGCGGGCCGCAGGAGCCAGCCGCCCGCGAGCGGTTCCACCGCGCACAGCCCCAGCGGCAACAGCCACCGCAGGCCCGGCGACAGCGCCTTGGGCAGCGAGATCCGGCTCGTGTACGGCATCCCGGTCACCGCGGCCGTCCAGCCGTCCCGGTCCACCACCAGGGCCCGCCCGGTCAGCCGCGCCAGCACCGGCGCCGCCACCGCGCGCAGCCGCTCCAGCGAGGTCACATGCAGCTCCCGCAGCCGGGCCTCGGCGAGCTTGGCCACCGAGTCGACCCAGGCGAGCGTCGCCGGGTGCATGGTCTCCAGCGGGCCGCTGACATCGACCACGCCGAGCAGCCGGCCGTCGCGTGGATCCGTGATGGGGGCGCCCGTGCAGGTCCAGGAGGTCTGCGAGCGGTGGAAGTGCTCGGAGGCGAAGACCTGTACGGGGCGGCGCACCACGACCGGGGTGCCGATGCCGTTCGTACCGACGACGTCTTCCCGCCAGTCGGCGCCGAGTTCGAAGCCGAGGCCGTCGGCCCTGCGCAGCACCGAGGAGTTGCCCTCCCGCCACAGCACCCGGCCCTCGCCGTCGGCGACGACCATGATGTGGTGGGCGATGTCGGCGACCGAAAGCAGCCCCTCGCGCAGCACCGGCAGCACATGTCTGAGCGCGGTGGACTCCCGACGCCGCTGCACCTCCTCGCGGGGCAGCACCCCGGACCGGAAGTCGTGGTCCGGATCGACCCCGCCGCGCAGCATGCGCTCCCAGGACTGCTCGATCACCGGGCGCGGCGCGACGGGCGTGCGCTGTCCGGCGAGTGCGGCGGCGCGGACCTCGCTCAGTACTCGCGCCGCCCGTGCCGCGTCCAAGGGTCCTCCCGGGAGAAGCGTTCTCATCCTGACCGTGCGTCTCATAGTGCCGCCCCGCCGAGCGCGGAGGGACACAGTCCGCACACAGTCGCCGACAAGTTGCAACCCCTTGCAACCCTGGTGGACCGCCCTGGCTTGATTGAAACTTGAGCGACGCCGTTTCGAGCGGCGTTCGCGGCCTCGAACGGGCCATGGCGGGGGTGGTGCCGTGTCGGCGCAGCACCACCCCTTGCCTCCGGCGGTTGGGCGGCGTTGCGCTTCAGAGGGTGCTGGTTGACGTGCGTCGGCGGCTGCGGGCGCGTTGTGGCTGGTCGCTCCCCCAAGCTCTCGGCTTCGCTCGAGCAGGGGGGACCCCCATCGCGGCGGAGCCGCATATCGATACAGCCCCGCGCCCCCGGCCGCCGTCAGGCCTGCGGCCTTGACCGGGCCACGATCGAGGGCAGATTCACGGTGTGCGGCAGGGTGCCGAACGCCGCGCCTCCGTCGTTGCCCAAGCGGGACGCGCAGAACGCGTCGGCCACCTCCGGTGGCGCGAACCTGACCAGAAGCGAACCCTGCAGGACCAGCGCGAGGCGTTCCGTCAGGCGCCGGGCGCGTGCCTCGATGCCCTCCAGGTCGGCCAGTTCCGTCAACAGCCCCTTGATCGCCCCGTCCAGGCGGTGATCGGCGCCGCGTGCCTTGCCGACCTCCCGCAGATAGGCGTCGAGCGCCGCCGGCTCCCGCTGCAACGCCCGCAGCACGTCCAGCGCCTGGACGTTGCCCGCGCCCTCCCAGATCGAGTTCAGCGGTGACTCGCGCACCAGCCGCGGCATCCCGGACTCCTCGACGTACCCGTTGCCGCCCAGGCACTCGGCGGCCTCGACCGTGACCGGCGTACACCGCTTGGTCACCCAGTACTTGGCGGCCGGCACCGCGATTCGCAGCAGCGCCCGCTCCTGTTCGCCGCCGTCGTCGTAGGCGGCCGCGAGCCGCAGCGCGAGGGTGGTCGCCGCCTCGGACTCGACGGCCAGGTCGGCCAGGACGTTGCGCATGAGCGGCTGGTCGACGAGCTTCGCGCCGAACGCGGCGCGGTGGGTGCAGTGATGGATCGCCTGCGCGACGGCCTGCCGCATCAGCCCCGCCGAGCCGAGCACACAGTCGAGCCGGGTCGCCGCCACCATCTCGATGATGGTGCGCACCCCGCGCCCCTCGTCACCGACCCGGCGCGCCCACGTCCCGTCGAACTCGACCTCGGCGGACGCGTTCGACCGGTTGCCCAGCTTGTCCTTCAGCCGCTGGATCAGGAACACGTTGCGGCTGCCGTCCTCCAGCACGCGCGGCACGAGGAAGCAGGTCAGACCCTCCGGCGCCTGGGCGAGCACCAGGAACCCGTCCGACATGGGAGCCGAGCAGAACCACTTGTGCCCGGTCAGCGCGTACGTCCCGGCCTCCGCGAGGGCAGTGGCGGCCGTCGTGCCCGCGCGCACGTCGCTGCCGCCCTGCTTCTCCGTCATGCCCATACCGAACAGGGCCCCGGCCTTCTGCCCCGCCGGGCGCAGATCACGGTCGTAGACCGTCGACGTCAGTCTCGGCTCCCACTCGGCGGCCAGGCCGGGGTCGGTGCGCAGGGCGGGAATCGCCGCGTGGGTCATGGACAGGGGGCAGCCGTTGCCCGCCTCGACCTGCGTCCAGAGCAGGAAGGCCGCCGCCCGGCGCACATGCCCGCCGGGCCGCCCCCAGGCCGCGGTGAGCCCCACAGAGACACCCTTGCCGAGCAGCCGGTGCCAGGACGGATGGAAGTCGACCTCGTCGACACGGTGGCCGTAGCGGTCGTGCGTCCGCAGCCGTGGCGGGTGCTCGTTCGCCTGGACCCCCCACTCCTGCACCTGCGCCGACCCACAGGTCCGTCCGAAGGAGGTCAGTTCCCCGCGGACCTCGTCCAGGAGCTCGGGCACGACGTGACGCTCGACGGCCTCGGACAGGGCCCGGTCGCAGCTGTAGACGTCGTGGCCGACCAGGGGCGGAGGCTGGTTGGTCACCGAGTGCGTGCTGCCTGCCATGACTGCGAACCTATCCCTTGGCGGGGGATCCGGCGCCGCGACGAGTGGCGCGCCGCACGGCGGATACCTTTAGGTCGTGCAGCCAGCAAGTGAATCGTCCCCCCAGCGCTCCTCCGGTCGTCTCCACCGGGCGCGTGTCCTCTACCGGAACGTCTCCAAGCGCAGGACCGCCTGGCTGTTGCTCAAGGACACCGTCAACTCCTGCATCGAGTACCGCATCCTCGGTCTCGCGGCCGAGGCCGCGTTCTTCACGCTGCTGTCCGTGCCGCCGCTCCTGCTCAGCCTCATCGGCCTCCTCGGATACGTCGACGACTGGACCGGCACCGACAGCATCTCGAGCCTGGAGACCAACCTCCTGGAGGCCTCCCGCACCGTCCTGTCCGACAAGGGCGTGCGGCAGATCGCGCAGCCGATCCTGGACGACGTGATGAACGGCGGGCGCCCCGACGTGATCTCCGTCGGCTTCCTGTTCGCCCTGTGGTCGGGGTCGCGGGCGGTGAACGTCTTCATAGACACCATCACCGTGATGTACGGCCTCGACGGCGTCCGCGGCATCGTCAGGACGCGCCTGGTGGCGTTCCTGCTGTTCATCGCGGCGCTGCTGATCGGCTCGGTGGCGCTGCCGCTGATGGTGGCGGGGCCGGACGCGGTGGTACGGATCGTGCCCTGGTCGGAGACCCTGGTGCAGGTCCTGTACTGGCCGGTCGTGATCATCCTGTCGATCGCGTTCCTGACGACGCTGTACCACGTGTCCGTGCCGGTCCGCTCACCCTGGATCGAGGACGTGCCCGGCGCGCTGGTCGCCCTCGGCATGTGGGTGCTGGGCAGCTTCCTGCTGCGCATCTACCTGACGAACACGATCGAGGGCGCGTCGATCTACGGCTCCCTCGCAGCCGCCGTCGCCGTGATGCTGTGGATCGGTGTGTCCGCGTTCGCCGTGCTCGTCGGGGCCGCGGTCAACGCCGCGATCGACCGGGTCTGGCCGGCCGCCGCGACGGCCGCGGCCCGCGCCGCGAACGAGCGGATGCGTGAGGCCCAGGTCGCCGAGTACGTGGCCCGCGCCGCCGCGAGCCGCGAGTCCGCCCCGGACGATCCGGACGACCCGGACATGCCGTCGGAGTTCCCCGAGCGCTGGTCCCGCTTCCTGCCACCGGAGGACCTGACGTCGAGGCTGCGGACCCATGTGAAGAGCCCGCACCACCCGCACCACCCGCCGCACAAGCCGGAGGATTCCTAGCGGCTCATGCGGCGGCGTGGCCGCTCAGCCCTTCCAGGCCCCCGCCGCCGCGGCCTCCCGCGCGAAGTCGGTGAAGTCGCGCGGCGCACGGCCCAGCACCTCGCGGACACCGTCCGTGACATGGGCGTTGCGGCCGTCCATGAGGGTCTCGAAGACGTCCACCAGCAGCTCGACCTCCTCCGGCGGGACCCCGAATCCGGCCAGCGCCTCGCCGTAGGCACGGGTCGGGACCGGCGTGTACGTGATCGTGCTGCCCGTCGCCGCGGAGATCTCCGCGACCGCCTCCCGCCACGACAGCAGCCGCGGCCCGGTCAGCTCCAGCGTCCGCCCCGCATAGCCGTCGCCGGACGTCAGCACGGCCGTCACCACGTCCGCGATGTCCCGCACGTCGATGAACGGCTCCGTCACCTCGCCCGCCGGGAAGACCAGCTCCCCGTGGACCATCCCCTCCACCAGCGGCCCCTCGCTGAGGTTCTGCGCGAACCACGCGGCCCGTACGACCGTCCAGTGCGCGCCCGACGACCTCAGCGCCTCCTCGGCCGGCAGCGCCTGGTCCTCGCCGCGTGCCGACAGCAGCACCAGCCGCCGCACCCCGAGCCCGACCGCCTCCCGCGCGAGCGCGTCAATGCCCTCGGCCGCCGCCGGGGCGCCGATGTCGGACGGGTACATCAGATACGCCGCGTCCGCGTCCCGCAGGGTCTCCGCCCAGGTCGTCGGGTCCTCCCAGTCGAAGCCCCGCGCCCGGGACGCCTCCCGCACCGTCAGCCCCGCCGCGCTCGCCGCCCGAGCCACCCGGCTCCCGGCACGACCCGAGGCACCGGTCACCACCACTGTCATCGCTTGCGTGTTCGCCTTGTCGGCTGCGTTTTCCGTCATGCCTCAAGTCAACGGCCGCGCGCGCCAACAGCCCATCGCTGAACGGCTCACTCCCATGCGCGGGCGTCTACGCTGACGACATGGACGCCCTTGCAGGACTGTTGGAGGGTCCACGTGCCCGTGGCGCCTTCATGATCCGCGCGTGTTTCGAGCCGCCGTGGTCCATCCGCATCGAGGACCGGGCCCCGCTCACCGTCATGGTCATGGTTCGCGGGGAGGCCTGGGTGCTCCCGGACCGGGGCGAGCGGATCCGGCTGCGCCCCGGCGACCTCGCCATCGCCCGCGGCCCGGACCCCTACACCTGCGCCGACGACCCCGGCACCGCGCCACAGGCCCTGATCCTGCCGGGCGCCGAGTGCCACTACCCCGACGGGCGCTCCCTCAGCGGCTCCATGGACCTCGGCGTGCGCACCTGGGGCGACCGGCTCGACGGCTCGGCCGTGATGCTGATCGGTACGTATCTGTGGGACGGCGAGATCAGCGGGCGGCTGCTGAAGGCGTTGCCGCCGCTGCTGTCCCTCACGGCCGACGTGTGGAACTGCCCGCTCACCCCCTACCTCATGGACGAGATCGTCCGCGACGAACCCGGTCAGGAGGTCGTCCTGGACCGGCTGCTCGACCTGCTGGTCATCGCCGCGCTCAGGGCCTGGTTCTCCCGGCCGGAGGCGGCGGCCCCGGCTTGGTACCAGGCGATGGCCGACCCGGTCGTCGGCCGTGTGCTGCGGCTCGTCCAGGACGACCCGGCCCTGCCCTGGACCGTTGCGTCGCTCGCCGCCAAGGCGGGGGTGTCGCGGGCCGCGCTGGCCCGTCGGTTCACCGAGCTGGTGGGGGAGCCGCCGATGACGTACCTCACGGGGTGGCGGATGGCGCTCGCGGCGGATGCGCTGCGTGATACCGACGACACGTTGGATGCCATTGCCCGGCACGTCGGCTACGGGAGCGCGTTTGCCCTGTCCAGTGCGTTCAAGAGGGTCTATGGGGTGAGTCCGCAGGAGCACCGGGGGCGGGTTTCGTTGTAGCCCCGCTCCCCTGGAGGGGCGCTTACGCTGGCGTATGTGTATGAGGAGCGGGCGTCCCGGGTCCTGGATGCCGTCGTCTGGACCAATACGCCGCCGGTCGGCGGCGCCGGACGGGTGCTGCCCGACGGGTGCATGGATCTGCTCTGGCACGACGGGCGGCTGCTCGTCGCCGGGCCCGACACGCGTGCGTACGTCACCGCGGGGGAGTCGAGCAGCTGGGCGGGCGTCCGCTTCTCTCCCGGCACCGCTCCCGCCGTCCTGGGCGTACCGGCTCACGAGCTGCGCGACCGGCGGGTCGATCTCGCGGACCTGTGGCCGGCAGGGGACGTACGACGGCTGTGCGGCCGTATCGGTGCCGCCGCCGACCCGGTGACCGCCCTCGAAGACGTTGCGCTGGAGCGCGCCGCCGATGCCGAGCCGCCCGATCCGCTCCTGCGAGCCGTCGTGACCGCCCTCGACGCGGGTCGGCCCGTCGCCGTCACCGCCGATGAGCTCGGGCTCGGCGCCCGGCAGTTGCACCGCCGGTGTCTGAGCGCCTTCGGCTACGGTCCCAAGACGCTGGCCCGGATTCTGCGGCTGCAGCGGGCGCTCGCGCTGGCGCGGGGCGGAGTGGGCCTCGCGGACACGGCCGTGCGGGCCGGGTTCGCCGATCAGGCCCATCTGGCGCGGGACGTCAAGGAGTTGGCGGGTCTGCCGCTCGGTGAGCTACTCGGCCGGCGCGGCGGCTAGCGGCGCGAACAGGTCGACGCCGTTGCCGTCCGGGTCGTGCACGGTGGCGTACCGCTGGCCCCAGAAGGCGTCCCACGGCTTGAGTTCGCCGTGGTGGCCGGCTTCCAGCAGTTCCTCGTACACCGCGTCCACCTCGGCCGGATCCGCGCACCGCAGTGCCAGCCCGGCGCGGCTGCCGCCCGTGGGCGCTCGCCACCCCGGGTGGAAGGACCGCACGGTCTCCTCGGTGTCGAGCAACAGGCGCAGCCCGCCGGGCAGTTCGGCCTCGGCGTGCGGCTCGCTCTCGGCGCCGGCGGGGAACGCGAAGCCGAGGCGACGGTAGAAGGCGACGGAGGCGGCCATGTCGGTGACGACGAGGCCGATGGCATCGAATCGTGGAGTCATGCGGCCACCGTAGGCAGGGACCGGCCGGCCGGTCTTGAAGGAATCGGACACCACCTGCGCGCTCGCGTCCTTGCCGGCTCACCTCACTCGAAGGTCACCGCCCCCAGGGGCGTGTCCACCGTGAAGGAGATCCCCACCGGGCCCGCCGTGAGGTCGAGGTCCGTGCACAGTGCCGCCAGCAGGGGCCGGATCTCGTCCGGCTCGGGGGCGCTCGCGGTCAGGGACAGCAGGGGGGTGGTGCGTTGGCGTCCCTGGCGGACGCGGAGAGCGAACCGGAGGCCTCCCGGCTGCGCGAGGAGGCGGAGGAGGCGGGCCGCCGGTGGCGTCAGTTGGCGGGACAGCCACGTCGGGACGCCGCCCAGGAGGCGGAACAGGCGGCCCGCCTCCTCGCGCAGCCGGGAGGCCTCCGGTTCGCTCTCCGCGTCCGCCAGGGACGCCAACGCGGGCGCCGTGCCCACGAGATAGCCGAGCTCCTCCCGGATGCGGAGGGACTCGGCGAAGCCGTGCCGGGCCTCCGCCAACTCGCCGTCCCGCAGGGCCAGTCCGGCCAGATGACGCCAGGTGAAGGACAGCAGGAGCGGGTCGGCATGCGCCGTCGCACCGGCATGGGCCCTGCGGTACGCGGCTCGCGCGGCCTGCGGCGAGTGCGCCAGGTTCTCCGCGAGGAGACCGCGGCGGAAGTCCAGGAGGGCGCGGCCCTGCGCCCCGGGAGCGATCAGCGCCGCCGCACGCCCCAGCGCGGCGCGCGCCTCGTCGGCCCGGTCGCGCACTGAGTGCAGCGTGGCGGCGTACGCAAGTTGCCCTCGTTCACAAGCGGCCGCACCCCGCTCGTCGTCACTGTGGGCGAGCGCCTCGGCCGTACGGAGCGCGTCCTCGGCCTCCTCCCAGCCCTGCTCGGTGTAGAGACAGCGCTCCACCAGCAGCGACGCCCGCTGGAGCGCGGCCGGTGCGGTCACCGGCTGCAGCAGGGCCGCCGCGTCCGCCCAGCAGGCGCGTGAGCGCAGCCGCCATACCGCGGTCTGGAGTGGATCGTCACCAGCGGTCGTTCCGTTACCAGACATGGCGGTATACGCCACCTGCCCTCCCCGAGCACGCCATCGAGCTGTTGAGTGGTTGCGGCATCTCAGCACGAATCTCCGGGCTCGGCCAAGAGGGTGGGTGAAGGATTTCACAAAGTCGTGGGACAGCGGCGGCACTTCGTGTCATCCCGGCGGCGGGCCGGACGAGGTCAACTCATGCGCAATGCCAAGAAGAAATCCAGCTTGTCCTCCAGCCGGGACAGGTCCCGGCTCGTCAACTGCTCGATCCTGCCCACTCGGTAGCGCAGTGTGTTGACGTGCAGGTGAAGACGGGTCGCGCAGCGGGTCCACGAGCCGTCGCAGTCCAGGAAGGCTTCGAGCGTCGGGATCAGTTCCGCGCGGTGGCGGCGGTCGTAGTCGCGCAGGGGGTCCAGGAGGCGGGCGGTGAAGGCCCGTCGTACGTCGTCCGGGACGAAGGGCAGGAGGAGGACGTGCGAGGCCAGCTCCTGGTGGCCCGCCGCGCAGACCCGCCCGGGGCGCGCCGCCGCCACCCTGCGGGCATGCCGGGCCTCCTCCAGGGCGCCGCGCAGGCCCTCCGCCGAGTGCACCGCCGCGCTGACGCCGAGCGTGACGCGGCCGTCGCCGTCCAGGCCCGCGGAGAGCGGGGCCCGCACCGACTCCAGGAGCGCGTCGGCGAGGATGCCGGTCTCCGAGCCGTCGTGTTCCGAGGAGACCGCGGGGAGGGGGACCAGCGCGATGGCCTCGTCGCCCGTGTGGGCCACCGCGATGCGGTCGGAGGGTTCGGGGCCCGTGGCGAGCGGGTCCACGAGGATCTCCTCCAGCAGGGACTGCGCGATCGGGCCCGCCTCGATGTCACCGTCCTCCCACTCGGCCCGGGCGACCACCACCTGCCAGTGCGGGGCCGCACCGAGACCCGGCAGCAGGACCGGTGCCGCGACCCTCAGGCGTGCGGCTATCTCCGCGGGTGCCGCGCCCGTCTGGACCAGTTCGAGGACCTCCTGCGCAAGACGGCGGCGGACCGTGCGCGCCGCGTCCCGGCGGTCCCGTTCGACCGCGATCAGCTGGGTGACGCCCTGCAGGAGGTCGAGCCGCTCCTCGGGCCAGTCGCTCGCGTCCGCCTCCACGGCCAGCAGCCAGTCCGACAGCAGCGTCTCGCGCAAGTCCCGCGAGCCCGGCGCTGAGCGGCCGCTGCTGCGGATCGGGAACAGGGAGTACGTCGCGGCGCCGAGGGTGATCCGGTGCGGGCCGCGGCGGCCCGTGCGGGCGGCCGTCAGATGCTCCGCCGCCAGCCGCGCGCACAGCTCGGCGGGCAGGGCGGGGCCCCCGACCTCCGAACCCGCGATGAGCCGGCCCGTCGGCGACAGCACCCACGCCCGCAGGTCCAGGTCCGAGCCGAGGAGGTCCAGGACCACGTCCGGGCCGCCGCCCGCCGGGCCCGAGGTCATCATCCGGCGGTGCCGGTCGACGACGGCCGCGAGGTCCCCGGCCCGCTCGCCGCTCACCTGCCGTACGACGTGCTCGGTGACCGTCGCGAACGCCACCGACTCGTGCACGGCGAAGAGCGGGAGGCGGTGGCGGGCGCAGGCCACCACCAGGTCGTCGGGTATGTCGCCGAGCTCGGCCTCACCGGCCGCCAGGGCCACCACGCCGGCCTGCACCAGAAGGTGCACGAAAGGGTCGGAGTCCGCCGCGTCGCGACGCCACGCCAGCCCGGTGAGCACCAGCTCACCGCCGGAGAGGTAGCGGCTGGGGTCCCTGAGGTCGGTGGTCATCACGCCGCGCACGGTGCGATCCAGCTCGTCCTCGCCGCCGAGCAGCTTGAGGCCCAGCGCGTCCGTTTCCAGCAGTGCGCGCAGCCGCATTTCGTCGCCGCCGTTCTTTGTCTCGAAATCTACGATGAAGGGTGAAGGGTCTGTCGGGGCGGCCCGTACGGCGGGCCGATGAGCGGCGCCGGGCGGCGGTGCTCGTCGTCTTTCGGACGGTGTCCCAGGTCACAGGGCCGTGCCGGTTGTTTCCGGAGAAAGACGTGGAGGTTTCTGGTGACCTCTGTTCATACGAATCTACAAGATGACCACCCTGGCCAGCCAACTCCTTCATGGTTTCCGTGACTGACCCTGGTGGAGTACGGCGCTGTGTACTGACGTCAATGCGCGTTAACAGCACGTGAACGAGCCGGGTTCGCCGGACCTGATCTGGCTCAAACCGTACGACCCCATGAGACGAGGAAGGAGCCGGTCATGGACTTCCTTCGCCCCGCCAGCTGGGAGGAGGCGCTCGCCGCGAAGGCCGAGCACCCCACCGCTGTGCCGATTGCGGGTGGCACCGATGTGATGGTCGAGATCAACTTCGACCACCGCCGGCCCGAGTACCTCCTCGACCTCAACCGCATCCGCGACCTCGAAGAGTGGGAGGTCGGCGAGGAGAGCGTGCGACTGGGTGCCTCGGTGCCCTACGCCAAGATCATGGAGCACCTGCGCGCAGAGCTGCCGGGTCTCGCCCTCGCCTCGCACACGGTCGCCTCCCCGCAGATCCGCAACCGCGGCGGCGTCGGCGGCAACCTCGGCACCGCCTCCCCGGCCGGCGACGCCCACCCCGCCCTCCTCGCGGCCGGCGCCGAGGTCGAGGTCGAGTCGGTGCGCGGCAGCCGCCGTATCCCGATCGACGAGTTCTACACCGGCGTGAAGCGCAACGCGCTCGCCGCCGACGAACTCATCCGGGCCGTGCACATCAAGAAGGCCGACGGGCCGCAGCAGTACTCCAAGGTGGGGACCAGGAACGCCATGGTCATCGCGGTGTGCGCCTTCGGGCTCGCGCTGCACCCCGGGGCGCGGACCGTGCGGACCGGCATCGGCTCGGCCGCGCCCACACCCGTTCGGGCCAAGGCCGCCGAGGAGTTCCTGAACGCGGCACTCGAAGAGGGCGGCTTCTGGGACAACGGCAAGATCGTCACCCCGTCGGTCGCCAAGCAGTTCGCGGATCTGTGCTCCGGCGCCTGCAACCCGATCGACGACGTCCGGGGCACGGCGAGCTACCGCCGGCACGCGGTCGGCGTCATGGCCCGCCGGACGCTCACCTGGACCTGGGAGTCGTACCGCGGCGAGCGCCGCCCCACTGAAGGAGCCGCGTGATGCGTGTCAACTTCACTGTCAACGGACGTCCGCAGGAAGCCGACGACGTGTGGGAGGGCGAGTCCCTGCTGTACGTGCTGCGGGAGCGGATGGGGCTTCCCGGGTCCAAGAACGCCTGTGAGCAGGGCGAGTGCGGGTCCTGCACGGTCCGGCTCGACGGCGTGTCCGTGTGTTCGTGTCTCGTCGCCGCCGGGCAGGTCGAGGGCCGTGAGGTCGTGACCGTCGAGGGGCTCGCGGACTACGCCAAGCAGCGCGCGGAGCACGGCGGGTGCGCCACCGGTGCCTGCGGTACCTCGCTCCAGGACGCCCGGGCATGGGCGGCCAAGGGGCAGGACTCGCAGACAGGTGAGGGCACCGAGCTCTCCCCGGTCCAGCAGGCGTTCATCGACGCCGGCGCCGTCCAGTGCGGGTTCTGCACCCCGGGTCTGCTGGTCGCCGCCGACGAGATGCTGGAGAACAACCCGAACCCGAGCGACGCGGACATCCGCGAGGCCCTGTCGGGCAACCTGTGCCGCTGCACGGGCTACGAGAAGATCATGGACGCGGTCCGCCTCGCGGCCGCCCGGCAGGGAGAGGCGGTCTGAGCAGCATGCCCTCCCCCAAGCACGCAACCAGGATCGAGCAGGGCGGTACCCCCGCCGGCGCTCCCACGAAGATGACCCAGGGTTCCCGGACCAAGGGCGGCATCGGTGAGTCCACGCTCCGCCCCGACGGAACCCTCAAGGTCACCGGCGAGTTCGCGTACTCGTCCGACATGTGGCACGAGGACATGCTCTGGGGGCAGATCCTCCGGTCCACCGTCGCGCACGCCGAGATCGTGTCCATCGACACGGGCGAGGCCCTGGCGACGGCGGGTGTGTACGCCGTCATGACGTACGACGACCTGCCGACCGACGTGAAGAACTACGGCCTGGAGATCCAGGACACCCCGGTCCTCGCGCACGGCAAGGTACGCCACCACGGCGAGCCGGTGGCCATCGTCGCCGCCGACCACCCGGAGACGGCCCGCCGMGCSGCCGCCAAGATCCACGTCGAGTACCGCGAGCTGCCCGTCATCACCGACGAGGCCTCCGCGACCGCGCCGGACGCGATCCTCATCCACGAGGGCCGCGACGACCACCACATCGGTCACGTCCCGCACCCGAACATCGTGCACCGCCAGCCGATCCTGCGCGGTGACGCCGCGGCGGCCGCCCGGCGGGCCGACGTCGTCGTCAAGGGCGAGTACACCTTCGGCATGCAGGACCAGGCCTTCCTCGGCCCGGAGTCCGGCCTCGCCGTGCCGGACGAGGACGGCGGCGTCCACCTCTACATCGCCACCCAGTGGCTGCACAGCGACCTGAGGCAGATCGCCCCGGTCCTCGGCCTGCCCGAGAGCAAGGTCCGCATGACGCTGGCCGGCGTCGGCGGTGCCTTCGGCGGCCGCGAGGACCTGTCGATGCAGATCCACGCCTGCCTGCTGGCGATGCGCACCGGCAAGCCGGTCAAGATCGTCTACAACCGCTTCGAGTCCTTCTTCGGGCACGTTCACCGTCACCCGGCCAAGCTCCACTACGAGCACGGGGCCACGAAGGACGGCAAGCTCACCCACGTGAAGTGCCGGATCGTGCTGGACGGCGGCGCGTACGCCTCCGCCTCCCCGGCGGTCGTCGGCAACGCCTCCTCGCTCAGCATCGGCCCGTACGTCGTCGAGGACGTCGACATCGAGGCCCTCGCCCTCTACACCAACAACCCGCCCTGTGGCGCCATGCGCGGCTTCGGAGCGGTCCAGGCGTGCTTCGCCTACGAGGCGCAGATGGACAAGGTGGCCAAGGAACTCGGCATGGACCCGGTCACGTTCCGGCAGCTGAACGCGATGGAGCAGGGCACGATCATGCCGACCGGGCAGCCGGTCGACTCCCCGGCGCCGGTCGCCGAACTCCTGCGCCGCGTCAAGGCGATGCCGATGCCGCCGGAGCGCCAGTGGGAGTCCAGCGAGGGCGCCGACGTACGGCAGCTGCCCGGCGGTCTGTCCAACACCACCCACGGTGAAGGCGTCGTACGCGGCGTCGGCTACGCGGTCGGCATCAAGAACGTCGGCTTCTCCGAGGGCTTCGACGACTACTCGACGGCCAAGGTGCGTATGGAGGTCGTCGGCGGTGAGCCGGTTGCCACCGTGCACACCGCCATGGCGGAGGTCGGCCAGGGCGGCGTCACCGTCCACGCGCAGATCGCCCGCACCGAGCTGGGCGTCACGCAGGTGACGATCCGCCCCGCGAACACGCAGGTGGGCAGCGCCGGTTCGACCTCGGCCTCCCGGCAGACGTACGTCACCGGCGGCGCCGTCAAGAACTCCTGCGAGCTGGTGCGCGACAAGGTCCTGGAGATCGGGCGCCGCAAGTTCGGCTCCTACCACCCCGCCTGGGCCACCGCCGAGCTGCTCCTGGAGGGCGGCAAGGTCGTCACCCACGCCGGCGAAGTGCTCGCCGATCTGGTGGACGTCCTTGAGGGCGAGGCCGTCGAGATCGAGGCCGAGTGGCGGCACCGTCCGACCGAGGCCTTCGACCTGCGCACCGGCCAGGGCAACGGGCACGTCCAGTACTCCTTCGCCGCGCACCGCGCCGTCGTCGAGGTCGACACCGAGCTCGGCCTGGTGAAGGTGATCGAGCTGGCCTGCGCCCAGGACGTCGGCAAGGCGCTCAACCCGCTGTCGGTCCTGGGGCAGATCCAGGGCGGCACGCTGCAGGGCATGGGCATCGCCGTGATGGAGGAGATCATCGTCGATCCCAAGACCGCGAAGGTCAGGAACCCGTCCTTCACGGACTACCTGCTCCCCACGATTCTCGACACGCCGATCATCCCCGTCGATGTGCTCGAACTCGCCGACGACCACGCCCCGTACGGGCTGCGGGGCGTCGGCGAGGCGCCCACCCTGTCGTCGACCCCGGCCGTCCTCGCGGCGATCCGGGACGCGACCGGGCTGGAGCTCAACCGAACGCCTGTACGGCCGGAACACCTCACCGGCACGGCGTAAGGAATCCCGAAAGACCCTCCGGGCGGCGTGTGGGAACGTCACACACTCCGCCGCGCCGCCCGGAGTACTCCGGCTGCCGTACCGCTCACGGCACTCGGGAACCCAGCAAGTACCAGCACCAAAGATCCTGTTCGTTCGTCTCGGGCCGTCCCCCGGGTCGTGCGGCCGAAGCACCTTCCCAAATCCCGTAGCCGTCAGGGCGGCCGCGCGGGTGCCCCTTTGAACCTTGGGAGTAGGCCCACATGACCCAGCAGTCACTGGAGCCGGCGACCACAGCCGACGACGCGGGAGAAGGCACCCGCGTCTCGGCTGGACGGTCCTGGCTCGACCGGTACTTCCACATATCCCACCGAGGATCCACGGTCGCGCGCGAGGTGCGCGGCGGCGTCACCACCTTCATGGCGATGGCGTACATCCTCCTGCTCAACCCACTGATCCTGTCCGGCAAGGACGCGGCAGGTGACACCCTCGGGCAGAAGGCCCTCATCACCGCGACCGCGTTCGCGGCGGCCTTCACCACGCTGCTGATGGGCTTCTTCGGCAAGGTGCCGCTCGCCCTCGCCGCCGGCCTCTCCGTCTCCGGCGTGCTCGCCTCGCAGGTCGCCCCGCAGATGTCCTGGCCGCAGGCCATGGGGATGTGTGTGATGTACGGCGTGATCATCATGCTGCTGGTCGTCACCGGCCTGCGCGAGATGATCATGAACGCGATCCCGCTCGCGCTGAAGCACGCGATCACCATGGGCATCGGCCTGTTCGTCGCCCTGATCGGCCTGGTGAAGGCCGGTTTCGTGCACCAGGGCAAGGCGACCCCGCTCAGCCTCGGCCCGACCGGCGAGCTGGCCGGCTGGCCGGTCCTGCTCTTCGCGATCACTCTGCTCGCGATCTTCATGCTCCAGGCACGCGGCGTACCCGGCGCGATCCTGATCGGCATCGTCGGCGGCACCGTGCTCGCCGTCGTCCTCAACGCCTTCGACGTGATCAACCCCAAGCAGTGGGCCAGCGGCGCTCCCGAACTGCACGGCAGCGCGGTGTCCATGCCGGACTTCTCGATCTTCGGCAACGTCGAGTTCGGCGGCTGGGGCGAGGTCGGCGCGATGACCGTCGGCATGATCGTCTTCACGCTCGTGCTCGCCGGGTTCTTCGACGCGATGGCCACCATCATCGGCGTCGGCACCGAGGCCAAGCTCGCCGACGACCAGGGCCGGATGCCGGGCCTGTCCAAGGCGCTGTTCATCGACGGCGCCGGCGGTGCGATCGGCGGTGTGGCCGGCGCGTCCGGGCAGACGGTGTTCGTCGAGTCGGCGACGGGTGTGGGCGAGGGTGCCCGTACGGGTCTCTCCTCGGTCGTCACCGGTCTGTTCTTCGCGGCCTGTCTCTTCTTCACCCCGCTCACCGCGATCGCGCCGGGCGAGGTCGCGGCCGCTGCCCTTGTGGTGATCGGCGCCATGATGATGATGAACGCGCGGCACGTGGACTGGGCCGACCGGGCCACCGCGATCCCGGTGTTCCTCACCGTCGTGATCATGCCGTTCACGTACTCGATCACGGCCGGTGTCGCGGCCGGCGTCATCTCGTACGTCGCGATCAAGGTCGCCCAGGGCAAGGCACGGGAGATCGGGGCGTTCATGTGGGCCCTGACAGGCATCTTCCTGGTCTATTTCGCCCTCAATCCCATTGAGAGCTGGATGGGCGTGCACTAGGGACTGGTTGAATCGCCTTCCACACAACGCTGTGAAGGAGACCGACGGATGCTGGACATCGCCGAAGAGCTGCACCGGTGGGTCGAGCAGGGACGCGACTTCGCCGTGGCCACCGTGGTGGCCGTCGGCGGCAGCGCACCCCGCCTGCCGGGTGCCGCGCTCGCGGTGGACGCCGACGGCACGGCCATCGGCTCGGTCTCCGGCGGTTGTGTGGAGGGCGCGGTCTACGAACTGTGCCAACAGGCGCTCGAGGACGGCGAAACGGTCCTGGAGCGCTTCGGCTACAGCGACGATGACGCCTTCGCGGTCGGTCTGATGTGCGGGGGCGTCATCGACATCCTGGTCACGCCGGTACGTGCCACGGACCAGGCCCGCCCCGTGCTCGCGACCGCGCTGCGGGCGGCCGCGGGCAGGGAGGCGGCGGCGATGGCCCGGATCGTGTCGGGCCCCGCCGACCTGATGGGCCGCGCGCTGCTGGTCCGCCCCGACGGCACGTACGACGGCGGCTACGGCGCCCACCCCGAACTGGACCGCACGGTCGCGGCGGAGGCGGGCGCGTTCCTGGACGCGGGCCGCACGGGCACGCTGGAGATCGGCGAACAGGGCTCGCGCTGCGGAGCCCCGGTCACGGTCCTGATCGAGTCCTCCGTCCCCGCCCCCCGGATGATCGTCTTCGGCGCGATCGACTTCGCGTCGGCGCTGGTGCGGATCGGCAAGTTCCTCAACTACCGCGTGACCCTGTGCGACGCCCGCCCGGTCTTCGCGACCAAGGCCCGCTTCCCGGAGGCCGACGAAATCGTCGTGGAGTGGCCGCACAAGTACCTGGAGCGCACCGAGGTGGACGCCCGGACGGTCCTGTGCGTGCTCACCCACGACGCGAAGTTCGACATCCCGCTGCTCCAGCTGGCGCTGCGGCTGCCGGTGGCGTACGTGGGCGCGATGGGCTCGCGCCGCACGCACCTCGACCGCAACGAGCGGCTCCGGGAAGTCGGCGTCACCGAACTGGAGCTGGCCCGGCTCCGCTCCCCGATCGGCCTGGACCTGGGCGCCCGTACGCCCGAGGAGACGGCGTTGTCGATCGCCTCGGAGATCGTCGCGGGTCTGCGTGGCGGCAGCGGGGTCTCACTGACCGGCGCGCACACGCCGATCCATCACGACGCGACGTCCACGCCCTCGCCGGCGGGGCGGATCGGGTCGGTGGCCTGAGCGCTCGGCGCGGGCTGGTCGGGCCAGGCGAAGGCGTAGGCCGGGTCGCCGCCCCGGCTGATCCGGACGAAGCGCAGCAGTTCGCGCACGATCCCCGCGTTGCCCATCGCCCACCCGGTCTGCGGTTCCAGGTCGCTCGGGTCGGCCCGGTGCTCCACGTTGGACCAGCGGGCGCCGTCGGCGTCGCGGGTGGCGTGGGCGGCGATGTCGGCGACGAGGATCCGGGCGAAGTCGGGGGAGTCGCCCTGCTCGGCGATCCGGTCGCAGGCGAGGGCCAGGACGCCCGCCGTGCCGCAGCAGCGGCCGTTGTTGTCCCAGAACCCGGGGTGCGGCCGGTTCGGCAGGCCCGAGTGTGTGACGGTGTGCCAGCAGCGGTCGGCGAGGGACGGCCAGGCGGGGTCGGCGGTCAGGTTCCGCAGCAGACGGAAGACCTGGGCGTCGCCGGTGGGGCCGTGGCACCAGCCGTAGTTGTGGCGTGCGGTCTTCTCACCGCCGTGCCGAGGGTCGGAGTGGGGCACGAGGAAGCCGTCGGGACCGGCTTCGTCGCGAGATACGACGTCCGCCGCGCCGGCGAGGGCCAGTTCGACCAGGTCGGTGCGGCCCGTCGCACGGCCGACCGCGGCCAGCGCGTACACGATGCCGAGGGTGCCGTGCGAGATGTGGTGCATGCGCCCGGTCACGTGGGGCCGATGCTGCCACTGCACACCTGCCGCGGTCCGCTCGGCCGTACGGGCATACGGCTCCACCGCACGCACGGCGAGGTCCTGCGCCCCGGCCGACAGAGCTCCGAGGCCGATCCCCGCGTTGCCGCCCATCAGCTCGTACAGCTCGCCCCAACGCTCCCCGTCGAAGCCCGCCCGCACCAGCTCCAGGGCCCGGTCGGCGGCGGCCTCGGCGGCCGGGTCGCCCAGCTCGTCGTGAACGGCACGCAGCGCGAGGGCGATTCCGGTGCGGCCGAAGTAGAGGGAGTCGTCCTCCCAGCTCTCGACGGATGCCGCCAGTGCGCGGGCCGCGCGCAGGGCCGCGTCCGCGTAGGAGTCGTCGCCGAAGTGCCGCCAGGCTTCCAGGAGGACGGGGACGACTCCGGCGGTGCCGTTGTAGAACATGGGGTCGATCTCGTGGTCGGAGGGCTTGACGGGCCAGCCGAGTCCGCCGTCGTCCCCGGTGTCCCGCGCGACGGCCAGCAGCCACCGCATCCCGTCCACCGCCAGCGCCTCGACCTCGTCGGCGGTCGGTGGCTCGACCTCGTTCAGTGCCATGTCCCTTGCCCCGCTTCCGCGTCGTCGCCTGCTCAGTCGCCCGAGTATCCGAAGATCCCTACGTGGCTTGCCTCTTCGTCGGTGTACAGGACAACGAACACACCGGTCCACCGCATCCGGCACTCGTCGATGAGCGTCTGCCCCTGCTCGTGCGGCCGGCGACGGCGCATGGCCTCGTACGACTCGTCGAGCAGTTCCTGGAATCGCTCGGGCGTCGGCCTGTTGCCGCCGAAGTGGTGGGCGATCCGGCCGGTCGGCAGGGGGCGCAGGGTCCCGTAGTCCTCGATGGCCTGCTCCGACGGCGCGGCCGTCGTGTGCACGACCCGCTGGATGTCGAGGATGGAATGGGTGCCCTCCTCACCCATGAACTCCTCGTCCGCCCACAGTTCCTCGATCGACCCGTACTCGTCGTCGTTGCCGTAGAGCTCCGCGAACACCTGCTCGTGCAGTGCAGCCAGAGACTCCTCGACACTGCTCTTGTACGCGGTGACGTACTCCCAGCCGCTGCCACCCATGACATCGCCCCCCCCGTGCGGGATCCGTGAGATCGCCGCGACCCTACGAGAGGGCACTGACATCCACCGGTGTCAGGACCTGCGCAGCAACCGGTTCACCGCCCGCCCGAACACATACCGACCCACCCGCTCCACCACCCCGTCCAGGGCCCCCGGCACGAACCGCACCCGCAGCTCCTCCCGCCACACCACCCGGGTACGCCCGCCCGGACCGGGCCGTACCTCGATCTCGGCCCAGCCCGTGATGACGCGGCCGCGCTTGTCCAACCGGCACAGGCCCGGTGAGTCGTCGTCGCCCGGCGGCTGCCACACCGTCACCTCCATCGGGTCGTCGAAGGAGAGGGGGCCGAGGCCGGAGCGGGCGACGAAGCGGGTGCCCTCGTGCGTCGGCGCGGGCGTCGTGACGCGGACGCGGGTCAGGGGGACGACCTCGGCGTGGCGGGGCCACTCCGTCAGGCGGCGCCACGCCTCGGTCAGGGGCAGTGGAACCGTACGTTCGAGGAGGAAGTTCGCCACGGGGTGATCCTACGGAACGGTTCTGTGGGATCAGGGCTGGTCACAGCCCGGTCGTATACGGGTCGTGCAGGCGGTCCAGCCGGCTGTCGGCGGGGAGGCGTACGTGAGGTGAACTCCCCTTCGGCCGCCCCGCCCACCCCGTACGCTTCCTCCCAAGAGCGGGCAATCCGCCCGCCGCCAGGGGGAGTTGATCGTCATGCCGCTGAAGACCTACGGCGTACTGATCGGACGAGCCGTCGACACCCGGCGCGAGGGCGGAAGCGACTCGCCGCACTACCAGATCCACATCACCGACGACCACGGCACCGACTACCGCGCCGCCGTCAACGTCCTGTCCGCGCAGCAGCCCTCCGAGCTGCTGTACTTCGTCAGCGAGGACTTCCGGCACCCGATCACGGCCCGTCTGGAGGGACTGACGAGCGGCTGGAACACGCTGCCGCCCGGCCCCGGCGGCCCGAACCTCGACTTCGTGCGCGGCAACCTCTTCGACCCGGCCCTGATGCGCAAGCTGCCCCCGGACCTCGAAGGCCCCGACAACGACCTCGCCGACCTCCTCGACCACTCCGTGCGCCGCGCGGTCACCGACGCGCAGGCCCGCGTGTATCTGTTCGGCGAGCGCTGGGGGCCCGAGGTCAGGGTCAAGGACAAGATCTTCGGCTTCCTGCCCGGCAACGGCGTCCACGACATCCATATGAACCAGGGCAACAGCGGCCGCTTCCGCGGCGACGACGGTGTCTGGCAGGACGGCGGACTGCTGATCCACTTCCCGGCACAGTCCCGCTGGGTCGCCGTCTTCCTCGCCTTCCAGAGCCAGTCCTGGAAGACGGACGACGCCACCGGCCACACCATCGAGGACGTCGACGGTTCGCGCCCGGTGCCCGGCACCCGGCCCGTCCGTATCGTCGCCGCGCTCGTCAACCCGCGCGGCCCCGCCCCCGAGGCCGAGACCGTGACCCTCCTGAACGCCTCGCCCGACCCCGTCGACCTGACCGGCTGGCAGCTCCAGGACCGGCTGGGCCGGCGCTCCGACGTGCCGCCCGGCCCGCTCGCGGCGGGTGCCGGCCGCACCGTACCGCTCGGCGGCGGCGCGCAACTGGGCAACCACGGCGGTGAGATCAGCCTCCTCGACGCCCGGCTGATCAAGGTCGACGGCGTGTCCTACACCGCCGAGCAGGCCGGCCGGGAAGGCTGGTCGGTCGTCTTCTGACCCGGGCGCGCGGCCGAAGCACGCCGTCTACCGCCCCCGTATACCCGTACGGCACGATGAGCGCGACCCGGACCACACTCGGGAGGGCGTCCCGTGGACCGTCAACCGCACGACGTGCTCGACGAGTTGCAGCGCGATCCGTATCCGCACTACGAGCGAGCCCGTCGCGCGGACGGGCTCGTCCACGTGCCCGAGCTCGATGCCTGGCTGGTCGCCCGGGACGCCGACGTGCGCGAAGTGCTGCGCCACCCCGAGGACTTCTCGTCGGCGAACAGCCTGCGGCCGGACGTGCTGCCGGCTCCCGCCGCGCTCGCCGTCCTCGGCGGCGGATTCGGCGGACGGCCCGTCGTCGTCACCACCGACGGCGCCGTGCACCAGCAGTTGCGCGCGCCCATCGTCCGCGGGCTGTCCCCGGCCCGGGTCGCCGCCGCTCTTCCGTACGCCGCCGAACGGACGGCGGTCCTGGTCGACTCCTTCGTCAAGGACGGCCGGGTCGAGCTGATGTCCGCCTACGCCCGGCGCCTCCCCGGCGACGTCATCGGCAGGATCGTCGGACTCGACCCCGCCGACGTACCGGCCGTGGTGCACGGCGGACACCGTGCCGAGGAGTTGCTGTTCCGGCCCCTGGCGCAGGCCGAGCAGATCGCCGCCGCCGAGGACGTGGTCGCGATGCAGCACGTCCTGGACCGGTATGTACGGGAGAGGCACGCCCGTCCCCGCGAGGACCTGGCCTCGGAGATCGTGGCGTCGCTCACCGACGGCGAACTCACGCTGGAGCAGCGGCACGAGGCGGTCGGCCACCTCCAGAACCTGCTGCTCGCGGGGCATCTGACCACCACGGCCCTGATCGGTACGACGGTCCTGCACCTGCTCCGGCATCGCGCCCAGTGGGAGCTGCTGTGTGCCGAGCCCGACAGGATCCCGGTGGCGGTCGAGGAGGCCGCCCGGCACGACACCGCCCTCCAGGGCTTCCGCCGGCTCACGACCCGGCCGCTCACCCTCGCCGGTACCGAACTCCCCGCCGGGGCAACGCTGTTCGTGGCCTTCGGCGGCGCCAACCGGGACCCCGCCCGGCACCCGGAACCCGACACGTTCGACATCACCCGCGCCCCGGTCCGTCACCTGGCCTTCGGCCTCGGTGCGCACGGCTGCCCCGGCGCACAGCTCGCCCGTGAACAACTCCGGCTCACCATCCAGGAGTTGACCCGGCGCCTGCCGGGCCTGCGGTGTGCCGAGGAGCATCCGGTCGAGATGCGTCCGACGATGATCCACC
This sequence comes from Streptomyces sp. UW30, assembly GCF_008042075.1. Lineage (GTDB taxonomy): Bacteria > Actinomycetota > Actinomycetes > Streptomycetales > Streptomycetaceae > Streptomyces. The sequence goes on from NZ_RDBN01000033.1 coordinate 117,523, forward strand.
GCTCCCCGTACCGCCTCCACCTCACCTGGTGAGACGGCTCACCGGTACACCGTCCCCGGCTCGGCCTTCCCCGGCGCGAGCAGCTGCGGCACGGTCACGAAGACGAACCCCCGCTCCTTCAGCGTGTCGATGATCCCCGGCACCGCCGGCACGGTTCCGTCGTAGAGGTCGTGCAGCAGGATGATTCCGTCCCGTTCGGTCTGATCGAGGACACGCTGCTCTATGAGCTCGGAGTCATTGGTCGTGTAGTCCTTGGCCGTCACGCTCCACAGGACCTCCGACATCCCCAGCTCGCGGCAGATGTCGTGCACCGTGTCGTTCGTCCGGCCCTGCGGCGGGCGCATCAGCGTGGGGCGCCGCCCGATGATGCGCTCTATCTCCTTGTTGGGCCGCTCTATCTCCTCGCGTATCTCGTCGGGCTCCAGCTCCGTGAGTCTCTTGTGGTCCCAGGTGTGGTTGGCCACCTCATGGCCCTCGTCGGCCATCCGCTCGACCAGTTCCGGGTACTTCTCGATGTGCCGCTTGCCGAGCAGGAAGAAGGTTGCCGGGACCTTCTCCTCCTTCAGGATGTCGAGCAGTCGCGCGGAGTGCTCGCTGGGCCCGGCGTCGAAGGTCAGCGCGACGCACTTGGCCTTGCGGCAGTCGACGCCGCCGAGGCCGGCCTTGGTGGTGGACGTGGCCTGGGCCCGGGCGTCGCTGGGTGAGGTGGTGTCCATGTGCATGTACTGCTGGAAGGCCAGCAAGGCAGCGGCCGCCACCAGTACGGCGGCGGCACACAACCAGGCCCACGATTTTTTCATCTTCTTGATCGGAAAAGACATATCGCGACTATACATGGCGAGTATACTCGCCATGTATAGTGGGTGTTCATAGCGTCTGACCTGCGTCTTCCAGCGGTTTTACTGGGCGTAGAACGTGGCGTCCGCCCGATCCGTCGCCGTGCCGGGCGTCTGGACCTGGAGCAGGTATTCGTAGTGCCTGATGTAGCGCCCGGCGTAGTTGTACGACTCGTAGGAGACGCCCGCCGAGTCGGCCTGCCCGGCCCGCTTGAAGAAGCTCGCGTCGGACGCGAACTGTGTCGTGCCGTCGTTCTTCTCCAGCCACACCTCGAAGTTCTTGTGCCGCAGGTAGAAGCCGGGGAAGTTGGCCGACTCCAGCGACACCGTGCCGCTGCCGGTCAGGCCGGTGACCACGCGGAACTGTGAGTCCGCGAGCGGGGAGACACCGGCCTCGATACGTGCCCGGTACTCCCAGTGCCGGATGAAGCGGTCGGCGAAGTTGTACGACGAGAAGCGCTGCGGGGTGACGCCGTCGGCCACCGGGATGCCGAAGTCGGGGGTGCCGTCGGCCTTCCAGTACAGCTTCTGGACGCGGGTGCGGCGGTTGGGGTCGTTGAGGGGGTCGCCGGTGATGTCCTTGTAGCTGCGGTCGTGGTAGACGAGAACGTCGCTCTTGCCGTCCTCGGAGACGGTGAAGGAGTTGTGGCCCGGCCCGTACTGGCTGGTGGCGGCGTTGCTGGTGAACACCGGCGTGGAACTCTTGCTCCAGTTCGCCGCGTTGAGCAGATCGGCGCTCGCCGAGGCGGACAGCAGCCCCAGGCAGTAGTTGCTGTCGGTGGCGCTCGCCGAGTACGACATGAAGACCTTGCCGCCGTGCTGGATCACCGCCGGGCCCTCGTTGACCTTGTAGCCGACGGTCTCCCAGGAGTAGATGGGCCGCGACAGCATCACCGGAGTGCCGGTGATGGTCCAGGGGTTGGCCATCCTGGCGAGGTAGATGTCCGTGTTGTTGTTCACGGACGGGTCGCGCTGGGCCCAGGCGAGGTAGCGCACGCCGCCCACGACGAACGTCGTGGCGTCCAGGGAGAAGCTCTCCCACTGGGTCTTGATCTGGCCCTTCTCCGTCCAGGTGGCGGTCAGCGGGTTGGCGCCGGTGCCCTCCAGGACGTACATCCGGATCGCCCACACGTCGTTGGTGGCGCCGGCGGCGAAGTAGACGTACCACTTGCCGTCGATGAAGTGGATCTCCGGCGCCCAGATGTGCGCGCCCATGACCCCGCCGGCGTGCTTGGTCCAGATCGTGACCTCCTGGGCCGTGGACAGGCCCTGGATGGTGGTCGCCCGGCGCAGCACGATGCGGTCGTACTCGGGGACGGTCGCGGTGAAGTAGTAGTAGCCGTCGGTGTGTTTGAAGATGTGCGGGTCGGCCCGCTTCTCGGCGATCGGGTTGGTGTAGGTCACGGCGGGGGAGTCGGGGACGGCGGCCTGGGCGGGGGAGCCCGGCGCGACGAGGCAGGCCGCGCATGCGACCAGCAGCGCGAGGAGCAGGGACACGGCGTTGCGTCTCAAGGGAGTTCTCCAGATCCGGTTCACGTCAGGTCGTGGGGACGAGGCGCCACTGCTGGCAGGTGTTGTTCAGCCAGGTCCACTGCCGTACGTCGGCGCCGTTCGCGGTGGAGCAGTCGGCGACGTCGGCGACCTTGCCGGTGGACTCGTTGACGATGCGGACGTGGTCGCCGGTCGCGGTGAACACGAGGCGGTAGCGCTGGCACTTGTTGTCGAGCCAGGACCACTGCCGGATGTCGGCGCCGTCGGCCGCGGAGCAGTCGGCGGTGTCCATCACCTTGCCGGTGGCGATGTTGACCAGCCGGTTGGTGTCGTCGCCGAGGTCCTCGACCCGCCACTTCTGGTTGGTCCCGCCGGTGCAGGTCCACTGGAAGATGTTCGTGCCGTCGGCACTGTTGCCGCCGTTCACGTCCAGGCACTTGCCGCTGTTGCGGTTGACGAGGGTGTACGACGTCGGCGTCGCGGCCGTTTCGCCGGACGGGCCGGGGAGCGTGCTGCCGAGGGTGACCGGGGTGCCGAAGTCCGGGGTGCCGTCGGCGTTCCAGCCGAACTCCTGGGCGCGGGTGGTGCGGCCGTTGCCGCAGCCGCCGTTCGATGCGGAGTTGGCGTGGTAGACGATCCAGTTCTCGGTGCCGTCGGGGGAGGTGAAGAAGCCGTTGTGGCCGGGGCCGTAGACGCCGTTCGCGTCACTGCGCTGGAAGACCGGGGTCTGCTTCTTGGTCCAGGACGCCGGGCTCAGCGGGTCGGAGCCGGTCAACTCCAGCCGGCCGAGCTTGTAGTCGGCGGTCTGGCAGGAGCTCGCGGAGTACGTCAGGAAGGTGCGGCCGTTGTGGTACAGCGGCTCCGGGCCTTCGTTGACGGGGCTGCCGGAGCGCTCCCAGTCCAGCGTCGGACTGGAGATGATCGTGAAGGAGCTGCTCGCCAGGGTGTACGGATTGCTCAGCGGGGCGATGACCAGGCTCTGCGTGCTGCCGTTGATGAACCCGCTGCCGACCAGGTACAGCTTGTTGTTCGCCTGGAGCACGCTCGCGTCGATCAGCCAGCCGCCCGGCGTGAGGTTGGAGCCGGTGAGCGAACCCTTGTAGGTGTACGGCCCCATCGGGTCGGTGCCGGCGCTCTCCAGGACGTGCGTGCGCTGGGAGTCGCAGCAGGCGACGCCGCTCTGGCCGGCCGAGTAGTACACGTACCAATGGCCGTTGAACAGATGCATCTCCGGCGCCCAGATGTTGGTGTTGCGGGTCGACGTGGTGTCCGACCACACCTGAACGCTGGGCGCGGTGGCCAGGCCCGCGAGCGTCGGCGACTTGCGGATGCCGAGGATGCCGGTGAACGTCGTCGTGATCAGGTAGTAGTTGCCGTCGTGGTACTGGAGCCACGGGTCGGCGCCCTTGAACGACTTCAGCGGGTTGGTGTACGGGCGGCCGTCGGCCGCGGACGCCGGCTGTGTGGTCGCCACCAGGGCCAGGAGCGCGGCGAGTACACAGAGGATCAGCGATCTGCGGCGTTTCCTGAGCGGTGGGTGAGACATCCGGGGCATACGAGACCGTCCCTGTCCGTAATTTCGAACGAAGTTCGTGATTCCGATCGTGATGGAGTCAGAAGATAAAAGTCGGGCATGTCCCCGTCAACGGTTTCGACATGCGTGCTCCGGTTTCGTCCGCGCGCTCGGCAAACCCGCGTGCGGACGCACACCCGGCGCGGCCCGGCGCGATGGTGCGCTTGCCCGTTCAGGTGATGATCGGCCGGATCGACCGCTGGGTCGCCAACTGCCGCAGTATCCAGGGCACATGGACAATCACCGCGCGTCTGACGGCTCAACTCCCTTCTCCCGGCGGCAGTTCACGACCGCTTCCGCCGCGACGGCCGCCCTGGCCGCGTTGACGCCCGCATCGGCGGCGACCGCAGCACCCGCCGCCCCTCACCGGCCGAAGGCCACCACCGACTGGGACACCTGCCTGGCCGTCGCCCGCGCCCTGCTGCTGGTCGACGACCACGACCGGCCGCTCGCACCGGCGTACCGGAAGATCCTCGACTCCGGGCTGCCGCGCGCGACGACGAAGACCGCCAGGAAGATCCTCGTCGTCGGCGCCGGACCGGCCGGCCTGGTCGCCGCCTGGCTGCTGAAGCGGGCCGGGCACCACGTCACGCTCGTCGAGGCCAACGGCAACCGGGTCGGCGGCCGCATCAAGACCTTCCGCACCGGCGGGCACGAGCAGGCGGCACAGGCGTTCGCCGACCCGGCCCAGTACGCGGAGGCCGGCGCCATGCGCATCCCCGGCAGCCATCCGCTGGTGATGCAGCTGATCGACCAACTCGGCGTCAAACGCCGCCCGTTCCACCTCGTCGACGTGGACACGGACGGCAAGCCCGTCAACAACGCCTGGCTGCACGTCAACGGCGTCCGCGTACGCCGCTCCGAGTACGCGAAGGCACCCCGCAAGGTCAACCGCTCCTTCGGCGTCCCGCGCGAGCACTGGGACACGCCGTCCGGCACCATCCTGCGCCGCGCCCTGGACCCCGTACGCGACGAGTTCAGCACCGTCGGCCCGGACGGCAAGCGCGTCGACAAGCCGATGCCCGAGCGGGTCAAGGGCTGGGCGCGGGTCGTGCAGAAGTACGGCGACTGGTCGATGTACCGCTTCCTGACCGAGGAGGCCGGCTTCGACGAACGCACCGTGGACCTGATCGGCACCCTGGAGAACCTCACCTCACGGCTGCCGCTCTCCTTCATCCACAGCTTCATCAGCCAGTCGCTGATCAGCCCCGACACCGCGTTCTGGGAGCTGGTCGGCGGCACGGCGACCCTGCCGGACGCGCTGCTCAAGCAGGTCGCCGACGTCCTGCGCCTCGACCGACGCGCGACCCACATCGAGTACTGGGCCCCCGGCCGGRCCGGCGCCGACGACACCTCCCACGTCCACGCCAAGGGCCCGCACGTCTGGATCGACACCGTCTCCGAGGGCCGCGACGGCAAGGTCGTGCGCGAGCAGTTCACCGGGGACCTCGCGGTCGTCACGGTGCCGTTCTCGGGGCTGAGGCAGGTGCAGGTCAGCCCGCTGATGTCGTACAAGAAGCGGCGGGCGGTGGCCGAGCTGCACTACGACAGCGCGACCAAGGTGCTGCTCGAATTCGGCCTGCGCTGGTGGGAGTTCACCGAGGCCGACTGGAAGCGGGAGCTCGACGCCGTACGGCCCGGGCTCTACGACGACTACCGCAAGGGCAATGCGCCGGCCGACGGCAGCCTCCTCGGCGCCCACCCCTCCGTCCCGGCCGGCCACATCAGCGACGCCCAGCGGGCGCACCACGCCGCCAACCGCTGGGCCACCCGCGACCAGCCCGAGGCGGCGCACATCGTCGGCGGCGGCTCGGTCTCCGACAACTCCAACCGCTTCATGATCAACCCCTCGCACCCGATCGAGGGCAGCAAGGGCGGCGTCGTCCTCGCCTCCTACAGCTGGGCCGACGACGCCTCCCGCTGGGACTCCCTCGACGAGGACGCCCGCTACCCGCACGCGCTGCGCGGCCTGCAACAGGTCTACGGCCAGCGCGTCGAGGTCTTCTACACGGGTGCCGGGCGCACCCAGAGCTGGCTGCGCGACCCGTACGCGTACGGCGAGGCGTCCGTGCTCCTCCCCGGCCAGCACACGGAGCTGCTGGAAGCCATCCGCACCCCTGAAGGCCCACTGCACTTCGCCGGGGACCACACCTCGGTGAAGCCGTCCTGGATCGAGGGCGCCCTGGAGTCGGGCGTGCGGGCAGCGCTGGAGGCGCACGGGGGCTGAGCCCCCCGTGTGATTAGGCGGCGTCCGTCTCCGCCCTGGCCCGTACCGCGTCGGCCGGATCCCAGCCCCGGCGCGGTACGGAGGCCGGCAGGAGGCGGGTGTACGGATCCTCGGGCGCGCAGAGGAGCCGGTCCGTCGGGCCCTGCTCGACCACCCGGCCGCGCCGCATCACCACCGTCTCCTCGGTGATGTGCCGGACGACCGCCAGGTCATGGCTGACGAAGACCAGGACCACGCCCGTGTCCCGCCGGATCTCGGCGAGGCGTTGGAGGATCTGCGCCTGGATCGACACGTCCGGCGCGGCGACCGCTTCGTCCAGCACCAGCAGGGGAGACTGCGGCCGGGCTTCGATCGCGGTCATGCGGGGCTCTTCTTGGCGAGGACGGTGGTGAGCGGCGGCGCTGGGGACTCCTCGGGCAGGTCGGCGAGCCTGCGGCACGTGGCCGTCCCACCGCCGGGCGCGCGGGCGGGGCGAGGGGCGTCTTCGTCATCGACGAGCTCGGCGAGGTCTTCGAGGACCGGATCGACGCCGTCCTCACGGCCCCCCACACCCCGACCGGTAACACCAACGAGGCCCTGACCGGCCTGGTCGTCGCCGACGCCCTCGTCCTCGCCCTCACCACCCTGGACGAGGCCCGCGCGGGGAACGTGACGGGAGCGGTTCGGTGCGGGTCCCTCGTATCGGCCGTTACAGGCCGTTCGCCGGACCCGGCGCCAGTGGCTGTTCCGTCCAGATCACCTTGCCGTCCGCCGTGTAGCGCGTGCCCCAGCGGTCGGCGAACTGGGCCACCAGGAACAGGCCCCGGCCGCCCTCGTCCGTGGTGGCCGCGGTGCGCAGGTGCGGGGCGGTGCTGCTGCCGTCGGAGACCTCGCAGATCAGGGCGAGGTCGCGGATCAGACGGACCCGGATCGGGCCGGTGGCGTGCCGCAGGGCGTTGGTGACCAGCTCGCTGAGGATCAGCTCGGTCGTGAACGCCTCCTCCGCCAGGCCCCAGTCGGTCAGTGTCCGGGCCGCCGCCGCTCGCACCCGGGCCACCGCGGAGGGGTCGTCCGGGACGTCCCAGGACGCCGTGCGGTCGGAGGGGAGCAGCCGGGTCCGGGCGACCACGAGGGCGACGTCGTCGCGCGGACGCTCGGGCAGCATGGTCTCCAGCACCGCCTTGCACGTCTCCTCCGGCGTCCGGCCGTGCGTCGGAGGCGTCGCGGCGAGCGCGCCGCGCAGCCGCTCCAGCCCCTCGTCGATGTCCCGGCCCTGGTCCTCCACCAGCCCGTCCGTGTACAGCACCAGCCCGCTGCCCTCGGGCAGTCGCACCTCGGTCGCCTCGAAGGGCAGGCTGCCGCCCAGGCCCAGCGGCGCCCCGCCGGGCACGGTCAGGAACTCCACCTCGCCGTCGGGGTGCACGAGGGCCGGTTCGAGGTGGCCGGCGCGGGAGAGGGAACACAGCCCGGAGGACGGGTCGTACACCGCGTACAGGCAGGTCGCCCCGGTGATCGGCGCTGCCTCGCCCTCGCCCTCGCCTTCGTCCTGGTCGATGCGGGCCACCAACTCGTCCAGATGGCCGAGGAGTTCGTCGGGCGGCAGGTCCAGCGTGGAGAAGTTGTTGACCGCGGTGCGCAGCCGTCCCATCGTCGCCGCCGCGTGCAGTCCGTGTCCCACGACGTCCCCCACCACCAGGGCCACCCGTGCGCCCGGCAGCGGGATGACGTCGAACCAGTCTCCGCCCACCCCGCCCTGCGCCGCCTGCGCGGGCAGATAGCGGTAGGCGACGTCGAGGGCGCTCTGCTCGGGCAGGGCCCGCGGCAGCAGGCTGCGCTGGAGCGTGACCGACAGGGTGTGCTCGCGGGTGTAGCGGCGGGCGTTGTCGATGCTGACGGCGGCCCGCGCCACCAGCTCCTCGGCGAGGGAGATGTCGTCGCGCTCGAAGGGATCGGGCCGCTCGGCGCGCCAGAAGGTGGCCATGCCCATGATGACGCCACGGGCCCGCAGCGGGACCGTGAGCATCGAGTGGAACCCGTACCGCACGATTCTGCGGGCGTTGTCCGGATCCTGCTCCTGCCAGCCGGAGAGGGCGGGCATGTCCGTCTCCAGCACCGTCTTGCCCGTGCCGAAGCCGAAGGCCTGCGGGGTGGCCGGGGCGAAGTGGATCAGCTTGCCGAGGGGGTACAGCGGGCTGTCGTCCCGTACGCCCTGGAAGGCGACCCGGCGCATGTCGGTGCGGCCCTCCTTGGGTTCCTCGCCGCGCAGCACCGGATCCGCGAGATCGACGGAGACGAAGTCGGCGAACCGCGGCACCGCGAAGTCGGCCAGTTCCTGCGAGGTGCGTGTGACGTCGAGGGTGGTGCCGATCTCCAGCCCGGCGTCGTACAGCAGCTTCAGCCGCTCCTGCGCGACGTCCGCCCGGCCGGTCAGCGTCCGCAGCTCGGTGGTGTCCCGCAGCGTCGCCACACTGCCGGGCGGCCCGCCGTCCCGGTCGGTCGAGCGCTGGCTGACCGCCAGCAGCCGCCCCTGCGACAGATGCACCTCGTCGGTGGCGTCCCGGCCGGAGGAGAACAGCCGGGCCAGGTCGCTGCCGATGCCGAGGGCGACGCAGGGCCGCCCCTCCGCGTCCGCGGACAGCCCGAGCAGCCGGCGCGCCTCGTCGTTCGCCAGCGCGAGCCGACGCCGCTCGTCCATGATCAGCACACCTTCCCGCACGGAGTGCAGGACGGCGTCGTGATGCTCGTACATCCGCGTCATCTCTTCGGGCCCCAGCCCGTGCGTCTGGCGCAGCAGCCGGCGGCTGACCAGCGCGGTCCCGCCGGTGGCGAGGATGAGCGCGGCGGCCGCCGCTGCGAACAGCGTCGGCAGCTGGTGGTCCACGAGCCCGCCGACGCTTGCGAGCGTCACCCCGGCGGCCACCAGTCCGACGACCTCGCCCCGCTCGTCCGTGACCGGGACCACGGCCCGCACGGACGGCCCCAGGGTGCCGGTGTACGTCTCCCGTACGACCCCGCCCGCCGCGGCCGGTGCGATGGTGCCGACGAAGTGCTTGCCGATCCGGTCCGGGTTGGGGTGGGTGTAGCGGATCCCGTCCTTGGTCATCACGACGATGAAGTCCACGTCGGTGTCCTTGCGCGCGGCCTCGGCGCCGGCCTGGAGTGCCGCGCTCGGATCCGGGCTCGCCAGGGCATCGACGATGCCGGGCGACTTCGCGAAGGACTCCGCCACGGCGAGGGATCGGTTACCGGCCTCACGCCTGGTGTCGGTGCGCACCTGGAGTACCAGGGCCACCACGGCGGCGGCGACGAGGAGCACGACGATGGCCGCCTGCAGCACGAAGACCTGCCGGGCCACGGTACGTGCGCTCAACAGCGAGCGCAGGCGGCCGAGGAATCCGGCCATGCCTCATTTCTAACACCGTTCCCCGCGGGGAGCACGGTGCGGGCCACGGGAGGTGCCGGGTCCGCGACGCCGGCGGGCCGCTGTTCCGGCGGAGCTACGGCGAGCACGACTCGACCCGGACGGTGCCGGACGGCTCGCGGGGGGCGGGCGCTTCGGTCCTGGCCGGCATGCGGAGCAGGAGCAGGGCCGCGTCGTCGTGGAGACGGCCGCCGACGTGGGCCAGCAGTTCGCCGTGCAGCGCGGTGACGGTGTCCACCGGCTCGTCGCCGGTGTGCCGCGCCAGCCCCTCGGCGAGCGGATAGAACTCGCGGTCGTGGTTGCGGGCCTCCGTGACACCGTCGGTGTACAGCAGCAGCTGGTCCCCGTCGGCGAACGGCAGCACCTGCAGATCGGGCGTCTCGCCCGACAGGGTGCGCAGACCGAGCGGCGGGGCCGGACGGACCGGCTCGACCGGTACGACGACGGAGTCCCGTACCAGCAGCGGCGGCGCGTGACCGCAGTTGACCACCTCCAGCTGCCCGTCCCGCGGGTACCCGGCGACCACGGCGGTGACGAAGTCGTCGGTGCCCAGGTTGCGCGCCAGACTCCGCTCGATCCGCGCGACGACGTCCAGGAGATCGGGCTCGTCATGGGCGGCCTCGCGGAACACACCGAGCACCAGAGCGGCGGTCCCCACGGCCGGCAGGCCCTTGCCGCGCACGTCACCGACGATCAGCCGGACCCCGTGCGGCGTCGACACCAGGGCGTACAGATCGCCGCCGATACGGGCCTCGGCCGCGGCCGCGCTGTAGCGCACGGCCACTTGGAACGGCCCGACCGTCGCCGGTATCGGCTGGAGCAGGGCCTGCTGGGCGGCCTCGGCGACGGAGCGCACCGCCGCCAGCACCCGCTCGCGCCGGCCGCGCAGCGCGCTGGTCGCGGCGCACGCCAGGGTGACCACCAGCAGGGAGGCCAGCGCGACCGCGAGCACGCCGTCCGCGGCGTCGCCCCGGATGCCGAGGCTCACCCCGAGGACGGCGGACAGCAGCCCCACGCACAGGACGCCGCGCGGCCCGCCGGTGGTGGCGGCGAGCGCGGGCGCGGTGGCGAGCAGCGGCACCCAGGTCACCCCCGAACCGTCGACGAGACCGACGAGCACGAGAGCGCAGACGATCAGGATCGGCAGCATGGGCAGTACGGGCGTGACGGCGACCAATCGCCTCGGCCAGTGGTCGGGGTCGTGATCGAGGGCCTTGCTCATTGCTTGTCCGCTGTCCTCACCTGTGCGTGGGGGCATGCACCCGGGGAAATGTCTGCTTTATTCAGGAAACGGGTTCGACCCGGGGTGGGACAAGGACTGGGATTTCAGATAGTGAGCGACAGGCCCCTGGTCACGCGGTTCGCGGTCGGGATCAGCCGCGCCGTGACCTCCTCCAGCCGCGAGCGCCGGTCGGCACGCAGCGAGACGCCCAGCGAGCCGAGGGTGTTGCCGCTGTAGACGGGCACCGCGACACACACCGTGCCGAGGGCGTACTCCTCCATGTCCGTGACCGCCGGGGCCAGCGGCGCGGATTCGAGGCGTCTGAGCAGCTCCGGGCGATCGGTGATGGTCCTGGGCGTGAGGTCGGCGAGCTGATGCCGGGACAGGTAGTCCTTGCGCGCCTCCTCGTCCAGCTCGCGCAGCACGGACTTGCCGAGGGCCGTGGCATGCCCCGCGTCCTCGAACCCCACCCAGAGGTCGACCCGGGGCGCGCGCGGCCCGTCGACGATCTCGGCCACCCGGATCTCCCCCTCCTCGTAGAAGGTGAGGTACGCGGCGCTGGACAGCTCGTCCCGCAGCGCGGCGAGCGTGGGCCGGATCCGGCTGAGCAGCGCCTGCCCCCGGCCCGTCGTGTGCAGCGTCTGAAGCCGCTCGCCCAGGATGAACCCGCCGTCGTCGAGCTTGCGTACGTATCCGTCGTGCACCAGCGTCCGCAGCAGGTGGTACGCCGTGGCCAGGGGCAGGCCGGTCTCCCGCGCCAGCTGCTTCGCCGGCGCGCCGTTCTCGTGCGCGCTCATCGCCTCCAGCAGACGGAAGGCGCGCTGCACCGAGCCGATGAGCGTAGGGCCCTCACCACCACCCATAGGAACAGCGTGCGCCGGGTGCCGGGCGCGGGCAAGGCGGGTCTGGTGGGGGGTGTCTGCGGTGCCTGTGTGACGGGCGGGTGTCCGGGGGCACCCGTGTGACGAGCGGGTGGCTACCGTGCCTGTGCGATGGGTGAGTGTCCGTGGTGTCTGTGCGATGAGCGGGTGTCTGCGGCGCCGGTGGGATGAGCGGGTGTCCACCGTGTCCGTGCGACGAGCGCGCTGCAGCACCCGTGCGACTAGCAGGCGTCCACTGCCCCCGTGACAGGGCGGGTGTCCACAGCCCCCGTGCGTGGGGTGGGCGTCTACGGCCCCGTGTGACGGCGGGTGTCCACCGCGCCGGTGCGACGAGTCGGCGTCCACCGCCCCCCCTGCGACGAGCACGCGCTGCAGCACCCGTGCGACCAGCAGGCGTCCACTGCTCCTGTGCCAGGGCGGGTGTCCATCGCCCCCGTGCGTGGGGCGGGCGTCTACGGCACCCGTGCGACGGCGGGTGTTCACCGCGCCGGTGCGATGAGCGGGTGTTCACCGTGCCCATGCGACGAGCGCGCGCTGCAGCACCCGTGCGACCAGCGGGCGTCCACCGCCCCGTGCCAGGGCGGGTGTTCACCGCCCGCGTGCGAAGGGCGGGCATCTACCGCCCCCGGTGCGACGCCGGCGTCCACCGCGCCGGTGCGATGAGCGGGTGTTCACCGTGCCCGTGCGACGAGCGCGTGCTGCAGCACCCGTGCGACCAGCGGGCGTCCACTGCCCCTGTGCCAGGGCGGGTGTTCACTGCCCGCGTGCGAGGGGCGGGCATCTACAGCCCCCGGTGCGACGCCAGCGTCCACCGCGCCGGTGCGATGAGCGGGCGTCCACCGTCCCCCTGCGACAAGCGCGCGCTAAAGCACCCGTGCCACCAGCAGGGCGACGTCGTCGTGGTCGTCGGGGTGGCGTAGGCCGTACAGGAGGAGGTCGCAGGTCTCCTCCAGGGGCCTGCGGGGTTCGTCGAGGAAGCCCAGCAGGGCGTTCAGCCGGTCGTCGATGGAGTGGTGCCGGGTCTCGACGAGGCCGTCGGTGTAGAGGACCAGCAGATCGCCGGGGCCCAGCTCGACGGTCGTGGCGCTGAACGTGATGCCGCCGACGCCGAGCGGGGCTCCGGCGGGCAGTTCGAGCAGCTCCGGCGCCCGGCCCGGGCGGGCCAGCGCGGGCGGCATGTGCCCGGCGTTGGCGATGTGGCAGCGCCGGGTGCGCGGGTCGAACACCGCGTACAGACAGGTGACGATGTAGTGCTCCAGATCGCAGGTGATCTTGTCCAGGTGCCGCAGCACGGCGCCCGGGTCGAGGTCGAGGTCGGCATAGGCGCAGGTCGCGGTGCGCAGCCGGCCCATGGTCGCGGCGGCGTCGATGCCGTTGCCCATGACGTCGCCGACGACCAGCGTGGTCTTGTCGTCCTCCAGCGGAATGACGTCGTACCAGTCGCCGCCGACCTCGCTGGTGGCCTGCGCGGGCTGGTAGCGGTAGGCGATCTCGAGGCCGGTGTGGTGCGGCGGGTGGTCCGGCAGAAGGCTGCGCTGCAGGGTGAGGGCGGTGTTGCGCACGCTCTGGAACCAGCGGGCGTTGTCGATGGCCACGGCGGCCCGGCTGGCCAGCTCGCCGGCGAGGACGACGTCGTCCTCGTCGAACGGCACCGGATTGCGGGTCCGCTTGAGGTCGAGGGCGCCCAGCACCTCGCCGTGCGCGATCAACGGCACCGCGAGATAGGAGTGCACGCCCGCCCGCGACAGCAGGCTCGTCGCCTCGGCGTCCCGGGCGATGCGCCGCAGATCGTCGTCGCCGACGTGCCGCACCAGGACCGGCCGGCCGGTGTGGACGCACAGCGTCACCAGCCGGTCCCCGTCGTAGGCGGCGAGGTCACCGGGCGGGTCGGCGGCACGCAGGGCCACACTCGGGTACGCCGCCTTCAGGGCCAGCGCGCGGAACAGCTCCGGGCCGTTGTCCGGTCGCCGCACGCGCCGGCACGCGAGCGCCGAGTCCAGCACGTCCACGGCGACCACATCGGCCAGCTCGGGCGTGGCGACCTCCGCCAGCTCGTGCGCGGTCCGGTCCACCTCCAGCGTGGTGCCGACCCGGGTCGAGGCGTCGGCGATCAGGGCGAGACGTCTGCGCGCCCGGTCGGCCTCGGCGGCGGCCCGGTGCCGCTCGGTGACGTCGACGAACGAGATGGCCGCGCCGAGGACCCGCCCGCCGGGATCCTCCAGCCGGTAGAAGGACAGCGACCAGGCGCGCTCCTGCTCCGGATCGGCCGGCGGACGGCCCACGTGGTACTGGTCCAGCAGCGGCGTGCCGGTGGTGAGCACCTGGCGCAGGCAGGACACGATCGTGTCGATGTCGGGCAGCGGCAGGGTCTCCCTGAGCAGGCGGCCGAGATGGTCCTCGGCGGGGGTGCCGTCGATACGCGCCAGAGCCGGGTTGACCAGCAGGAAACGCAGCTCGGGGTCGACCAGGGCGATACCGATCGGGGACTGGTTGATCAGCCGCTCGCACAGCGCCAGGTCCGTCTCGACGCGCTGGAGCAGCGAGTGGTCGGCCGCGATACCCAGCGCGTAGACGTCCCCGAGATCGTCCAGCAGCCGCATGTTGCGGAACTCCGTCAGCCGGGTGCTGCCGTCCTTGTGCCGCACGGGGAAGGTGCCGGCCCAGCTCCGGCCCGTCTCCAGCACCTCCGTGAACAGTTGCACCACGGCCGGCAGATGCTCGGGGTGGATGAACAGCCGCGTCGCGGGCGTGCCGAGCGCCTCCTCCGCGGTGTACCCGAAGAGCTCCTCCGCCTGCGGGGTCCAGAACACCACGCGCCCGGCCGCGTCCACGACCACCGCGGCCACGCTCAGCACATCGAGCAGCCCGGTCGGCCGGGGCGGCGGGGCGTACCCACCACCGTCGGACTCGAAGGTCTCGGCTGCCATCCCAGCACCTCCGCCACCGGCCGGCAGAGCACCGGCACCGACTCCGGCCCTCACCGGGTACCACGCTTGCGACGACCGGCACCTCCATGCTCTCTCCGCCCTCGCCGCTTGCCCAGTCCGGGCGCTCCGCGGCGCCGGGCGGAGCGGATCCGGGCGTCGTCGGCCCGTGCACATCGGGCGGACAAGCAGGAACATGGTCGTGTAGAGGACGGGACCCCCAGGGACGCTGCGTGAGGACCCATGGAAGCTCCGCGAGAAAGGCCCGACGCGGCCGCGTCGGCAGGACCGCGCGCCCTCTTCGACGTGTCCACCGACGCGGCGGCGGTGGTGTCCGGGCACGGTGTCGTGCTCGGCTGGACCCGGGCCGCGGAGGAACTCCTCGGCCGTCCGGCGGCACAGGTCGTCGGCACCTCCGCCGCGCTTCTGCTGGCCATGCCCGGCGACCCGGTCCGGGTCGCCGGTGTCGCCGAGCGCTGCCGGGCCGGCATGGGGTGGAGCGGCCGCATTCGCCTGCGCCACCGTGACGGGCACCCCATCGACGTGGATCTGCGGGTCTCGGCGTCCTTCGGCATCGGCGGCGACGAGTGCTTCCTGATCTCGGCGCGCGAGCCGCTGCGGCAGTGGGCCGCCGGCCAGTCCGTCCTCGACGGCTTCCTGGCCCGCGCCCCGGTCGGCATGGCCGTGATGGACACCCAGCTGCGCTACGTCTGGCTCAACGACACCCTGGAGCGCTTCGGCGGAGTGCCCCGTGAGCAGCGGCTCGGCCGCCGACTGAGCGAACTGCTGCCCGGGCTCCAGGCGGAGACCATCGAGGGCCTGATGCGCAAGGTCCTGGAGACGGGCGTGCCGGTCACCGACTACGAGTACGTCGGCTGGAGCTGGGCCGATCCACACCGCCAGCGCGCCTACTCCACGTCGTTCTTCCCCCTCGTGGACACCGACGGCACGATCACCGGGGTCTGCTACATGGTCTCGGACGTCACCGAGCGGTGGAACGCCCGCCAGTTGCTGACGCTGGTCAACGAGGCGGGGACGCGCATCGGCACCACGCTGGACGTGCTGTGGACGGCCCAGGAACTGGCCGACTTCGCGGTGCCGCGCTTCGCGGACTTCGTCGTCGTGGACCTGCTGGAGCCGGTGCTCAGCAACGAGGGGCACGGAGCGTGGCTGACCGACGCGGGCCCGGCCCGCGCCAAGCCGGTGATGCGCCGGGCCGGCATGAGCTCGGTGCGCGAGGGCTGCRCGGAGGCCGTGGTGCGGGTCGGTGAACGGGTGGACTTCGTGCCCCCGCCGCACGACGCGCATCTGCTCATCGACGGCGACCCGATCCTCATCCCGGTCCTCGACCCGGCCGACGACCTGTGGGCCACCGAGCAGCCCGCGCGAGCCGCCAGCATGCGCGAGTTCGGCCTGCACTCCCTCATCTCCGTGCCGATGCGCGCCCGCAACACCGCGCTCGGCCTGGCCACGTTCATCCGGTCGCTGAACCCCGTCTCGTTCCAGCCCGACGACGTCCTGGTCGCGCAGGAGCTGGTGGCGCGGGCGGCGCTGTGCGTCGACAACGCGCGCCGCTTCACCCGGGAGCACACGGCGGCGGTCACCCTCCAGCGCAGTCTGCTGCCCCAGGCCCTGTCGGGCGGTACGGCGCTGGAGGTCGCGTCCTCCTACCTGCCGGCCGACGCGACGGGTGGCGTGGGCGGCGACTGGTTCGACGTGATCCCGCTGTCGGGCGCCCGGGTGGGCCTCGTCGTCGGTGACGTCGTCGGGCACGGCATCACCGCCGCGGCGACCATGGGCCGGCTGCGCACCGCCGTACAGACCCTCGCCGACATGGAGATGCCGCCCGACGAACTGCTGGCCCACCTCGACGACCTCGTGCTGCGGCTCAGTGAGGAGCGCTCCGACGACGGCGCCGAGGCGGCCCACCGGGGCACGGCCGGCTTCCTCGGCGCGACCTGTCTGTACGCCGTCTACGACCCGGTCACCAGACGCTGCACGATGGCCCGCGCRGGCCACCCGCCCCCGGTCGTCGTCACCCCCGACGGCCAGGTCTCCTTCCCGGAACCCCCGCCCGGACCGCCGCTCGGACTGGGCGGGATGGGGTTCGAGGCCGGCGAGATCGAACTCGCCGACAACAGCCTGTTCGGCCTCTACACCGACGGCCTCGTCGAGGCGGCCGGCCGCGACATCGAGTGGGGCATGACCCGACTCGGCGACATCCTGTCCCGACGGGACCTCGACCTCGACATGCTGTGCTCGTCCGCGGTCCGCCAGCTGGTACCCGTCCCACAGCCCGACGACATCGCGCTCCTGCTGACGCGCACCCACTCCCTGGGCACCGAACACGTCGTCTCCTGGGAGGTGCCGGTGGACCCCGCCGCTGTCGCCGACATCCGGTCCCGGGCGACCCGTCAGGTTCACGCGTGGGGCTACGGCGAACTGGCCATGACGACCGAACTGATCGTGAGCGAGCTGGTCACCAACGCCATCCGCTACGCCGAACCCCCCATCCGCCTACGGCTCCTGCGCGACTCCCGGCTCACCTGCGAGGTCGCCGACGCAAGCAGCACCGCCCCACGCCTGCGCCACGCCCGAAGCATGGACGAGGGCGGACGCGGCCTGTTCCTGGTGGCCCAACTCGCCCACCGCTGGGGCGCCCGCTACACGGCCGACGGAAAGATCATCTGGGCCGAACAGGAGATTCCGTAGGGGGTGATCCTGAGCGGGAAGCGGCGTCGACGCGCTGACGCCCGAACAGGTGCCTGCCACTTCGGCGCGGCTCAGCCCGAGGACGTCGCGACCGCGAGGCCGAACCCGATCAGTACGACACCCGTGGTCCTCTCCAATGCACGGTGAACCCGTGGCCTGAGCAGGGCTGGGCCGGCCTTTGCCAGGAGAACCACGTAGCCCGCCAGCCAGGCGAGGGTGAGCGTGGCGTGGAGGAGGACGAGGAGCGCCATGGACCAGGTGGCCGGGAGGTGGGGCGGGGCCAGGGGGGCCAGGG
>NZ_RDBN01000033.1:135183-157461 GCF_008042075.1 Streptomyces sp. UW30
GACCCGGACACCCCGGCCCCGCCCCGCTTCCTGCCGGAGTTCGACAACCTGCTGCTCGCCCACGCCGACCGCACCCGGGTCATCCCGCCCGCGAACCGTGGCCGCACCTGGCACGCGAACATGCTCTACTGCCCGTTCCTCGTCGACGGCTTCCTCGCCGGCGTGTGGCGCATCATCGGCGACGCCCTCGTCATCGAGCCGTTCGGCGACCTCACCGAGGCGCGGCGCGCGGAGGTGACCGAGGAGGCGGCGCGCATGCTTCAGGTCATGCACCCGCAGGAGTCGTACGACATCCGGTTCGGGACCGTCATCCCGTAGCCGGGCGGCGGCCGTCAGTCCGCCCGGCCCGTCACCGCCACCGTCACGCCGAGCCCGATCATGGTGAATCCGCCGGCCCCGCCGATCAGCGACAGCCGTCGGTCCGAGCGGGCGAACCAGGTGCGGGTGGCGGACGCGGTCAGGCCCCACAGGGTGTCCGTGACCAGGCCGATCATGATCGGGATCAGGCCCAGCACCAGCATCTGGAGGGGTACTTGACCTGCCGACTGGTCCACGAACTGGGGGAGTACGGCGGCGAAGAACACGATCCCCTTGGGATTGGTGACGCCGACCAGGGCGCCGTCGAGGACCGTCCGCAGGTCGCCGCGGGCCGCGGGCGCCGAGGCGGGATCGGTCGCCGTCACCCGCAGTTCCCTGCGGTGCCGGAACGCCTGGACGCCCAGGAACACGAGGTAGGCCGCGCCCGCCAGCTTCACCGCGAGGTAGATCGCCGCGGACCGCTCCACCAGCGAGCCGATGCCCACCGCGACCGCGATCACCAGCGCATACGAGCCGAAGACATTGCCGATGGCCGTCGCCACCGCGGTGCGGCGGCCGTGGGCCAGTGCCCGTCCGATGACGAACAGCACGCTCGGCCCCGGGATCAGGACCACCAGCAGCGACATCGCCGCGAAGGCCAGCAGTCGGTCGGCGGACACCATGTCCCTCACCTCCGTACGATCCCGGCCATTCAACCCCGGGGCGGACGGACATGGATAGGGGGCGTTGCGGGCCGCTCGTGGAGGCCCGCAACGCCCCCTGGTCTTCACCTGAGGTGGGGCTCAGGAGACCTGTTGGACGACGATCGTGGTCAGGACTCGACCTGTTCCGTCACCTCGTCCGAAAAGGTGGTCAGCCGGGTGTAGATACCCGGGTAACCGGCCTGGGCGCAGCCCTCGCCCCAGGAAGTGATCCCTGCCAGGACGCCCCCGATGAGCAGGGGACCGCCGCTGTCGCCCTGGCAGGTGTCGGTGCCGCCGGAGGTGTATCCGGCGCAAACCATGTCGGACGCGATGAAGTCCGAACCGTAGGAGCTGGAACAGCTGGAGTTGGACACGGTCGGGACGGTCGCCGTGCGCAGCTGGTTGGAGGAGCTGCCTCCCGAGGAGGTGGTGCCCCAGCCGAGGATGCGCGCGGTGGTGCCCGTGGCGTACACGCCGGTGTCCGAGGAGTCGACGTACGAGGCCGGGGTGTACGACATCGACGTGGACAGGGTCAGCACGGCCACGTCGTTGCCCTCGGTGACGTCCTGGTAGTCCGGGTGGATCCAGATGTCGCTGACCCGGCTCACGGTGCCGTTCGTGCCGTTGAGGTAGGTGCGGCCGCCGACCACCCGGACGCTGCTCGTGCTCTCGCCGACCATGCAGTGGGCCGCGGTGACGACCTTGGTGGCCGAGACCAGCGTGCCGCCGCAGAACTGGTCCTGCGAGGCGTCGGTGATCTGCATCATGAACGGGTACGAGGTCGTCGTGGTCGTCGAACCGCCCACGATGCGCGAGTCGGCGGCCTCAGCGGTGGGGGCGCTGAGCAGGGCCGCCGCGGCGGCGGCGACGGTGGCCGCCACGGCGGCCGTCTTTCTGGCACGGGTGAGCCCGAACATGAGACTCCTCATTGGGATTGCCGGTGGGGGGTCGCGCGGGTGTGGGGGGTATGCACGGGAGTCGCGGGACCGACCTCCGTGTGCCCGGCGAGCGGCACATCCACAAGGTAGGTCCCGGACGTTCCCCTTCCCAATGAGGGAACCCCCTAAGGGAGTTGGGCAGGGAAAACCCTCGGTCGTGCCGGGTAAACACCCAGGACCGACAAAGACGGGTGAACTTACGGCGTCCGGCGCCCCGCCGCGAGTCTGACGATGTCGACCCGCGATCGGATCCCGAGCTTGCGATAGACCCGGGTAAGGGTCGCTTCGACCGTTTTGACGCTGATGAACAGGCGCCCGGCGATCTCCCGGTTCGTGGCGCCCTCCATGACCAGCGCCGCGACCTGACGCTCCATCGAGGCGAGCCCGTCCAGGCTGTCGAGGCCGTCCGGCGTGGTGACGGGCGCGGGCGCGGGCGCCGGCTCCACGGTGCCCACCTCTGCCGCGGCCTCGACCCGCCGCAGCCAGGGCAGCGCCCGGCACCGGCGGAACAGCCGGGCGGGCTCGTCGTACGACGTCCGTCCCGAGGCACCGGAACGCAGTTGTGCCAGTGCGAAGGCGGCCCGGGCCTCCTCCAGGCCGTAGCCCAGTTTGCCGAGCCGGTCCTGGGCCGACGTCAACTGGGCCAGGGCGGCCTCCGGTTGGCCGCTTGCCGCGCGCACCAGCGCCTCGGCCCGGTCCAGCACGGCCAGCACGCTCTCCCGGTCCAGCCGCAACGCCTGCTCGCGGGTGACGTCGATGACGTCCTGCGCCTCCGCGATCTCGCCGCCGCGCACCAGGGCCTCGGCGAGGTCGCCGTGCCAGCGTCCGCGCGCGGGATCGGTGATGCCGAGGCCCTGCTCGACCTCGCGCACCCGGCGCAGCGAACGCACCGCCGCCTCCGTGTCCCCGGCCACCAGCTGGGCGTGCCCTAGGGCGGCCAGGGCGCGTGAGACGTACATCTGGTCGCCGTCCTCCTCGGCGTGCTCCATCGCCTCCCGGGCCAGCGTCAGCGCCCGGTCCACCTCACCGCCCGCCGCCTCCGCGAGCGAGGTCAGCACGGCGGAGGCGACCTCGCCGATCCCGGTGTCCCGGGCGAGGCGCAGGCTCTCGCGGGCGAGGTCCAGGGCACGTCCGCAGTGGCCGGAGTGCAGTTCGGTCTCGGCGACCCCGCGCAGGAAGTGCACCTCGCTCTCGACCCATCCGTGCCGGCGCACCTCGCGCAGCAGCGCGGTGACCGTCGCGCGGGCCTCGGGGAGCTGGTCGCTCATGATCAGCCAGCGGAAGCGGGAGTAGCCGGCCCCGTTGTGGTGGCAGGCCACCCTTGGGTCCTGGGGCTCCTCCAGGGCGCGCCGGATGGTCGCGGGGGCGTCCGGGTGGCCCATCAGGGTCTCGATCTGCGCCTTGAGAGCGAGCGCCAGCAGCTCGGTGTAGCGGTCACCGGCCCGCGCGGCCAGCTCCGCCGCGTACCCGGCCTCCTCGCGGGCCTCGTCGAAGTCGCCCTCCACGAGCAGGGCGCGCCAGGTCAGTTGGTAGTGGACCAGCGCGAGCAGCTTCGGGTCGTCGCCCGCGTCGGCCAGGGCCTGCGGGAAGATCGAGTCGACCTCGGTCATGGCGTGGCCCGCCGTCTCGATCACCGCGATCCAGGCCCGCACCCGCTCCGCCGGCACGGTCGTGCGGGCGAGCGCCTCACGGGCGATGTCCCGGGCCAGGTCCAGCTCGCCGGCGGTGATCGCGTCGTCGGCGGCCGCCAGCCGCAGGCCGTCCGGGCTCGGCGTGCCGTGCGCCGGGGTGTGCCGGGCGGCGAGCAGGGAGAGCTGCGCGGCCACCGACGGCGCGCCCCGGTCCCGGGCCTGCGCGGCGGCCTCGGCGAGGCGTGCGGCGACCTCCGGGTCGGTGCCGGTGGTCGCGAGGGCCAGATGCCGGGCGCGTTCGATCGGGTCGGAGGCGGCCGTGGACAGCGCCGCGTGCGCGGCCCGGCGCTCCTGTGCGGGTGCCTCCGCGTACAGCGCGGCGGAGATCATCGGGTGCGCGAACCGTACGGCGGGACCCTCGGGCTCGGTCGCCAGCAGGCCGAGTTCGGCGGCCTGGGCGGTCTCGGCCTCGGCGTTGTCACGGCCGGCCGCGTGCAGCAGGGCCAGTGTGGGGCGGGCGCCGGCGCTGGCCACCAGGAGGGTGCGCCGGGCCTCGTCCGACAGCATCTCCAGCCGGTTCAGCACCAGGGCGCGCAGCGAGGTGGGCACCGGCAGCGGCTCGCCGGGGCGGGGCGGGGTGACGTTCTCGGCGAGGGCGCGGCCCAGTTCGAGGGCGAACAGGGCGTTGCCGCCGCTGGTGCGGTGGATGTCGCGGACCGTGGAGCGGGGCAGGCCGGTATAGCCGCGGTGGTCGAGCAGGGTGGACATCTGGGCGCGGGAGAGCGGGCCCAGGCGTACCGCGAGGGTGTCCGGCGGAGACGCGCGTAGATGGCGGTCGTACTCCTCGCCCTCGGTCCGCACCGCGAAAAGCATCCGTACCGGGGTGTCGCCGAGGCGGCGGGCCGCGAAGCCGAGGAGTTCGGCGCTGGCCGGATCCAGCCACTGGAGGTCGTCGGCGACCAGGAGGACGGGGCCGCTGTCGGCGAGGGCGCGCAGCGTGGACAGCACGGCCAGGCGCAGGGCGAGGCCGTCGCGCTGGAGGTTGGACTCGCCGCGGCCGGTGAGCGCCGACTCCAGGGCGGTGAGCTGGGCGGCGGGGAGCCGGTCGGACACCTCGTCCAGGACCAGGCCGAGGAGGTCGGCGAGGGCCAGGAACGGGAGGTGGGATTCGGACTCCGTGGGCGAGCAGCGCAACACCGTGCGCGCCGTGCCGCCGCATTCGGCGGCCAATGCCCGCAGGACCGTCGACTTCCCAATTCCGGCAGGTCCGTGAAGCAGCACGCTGCCGCCCCGCCCGAGCTGCTCACGCGCCGCCGTGAACAGCTCCTCCCTGCCGATGACCTGGTCGGGGCGGCATCTGGCAGGCTCCTTGAAGTCCCGTCGCACGGTCACCGCTCCCCTCCGTGTGTCGTGTCCGGGCCAATATTAGGCAATAGGTCTTTGAAATTCGGACCGCCGACATGGTGAGGCAAATAACAGCCGTGGAGCATGGGGAAATTCAAAGCACGGATGAATGAATGAGGGGTTGTCACGGTGGTCCGGACCACCGCGGTGCTGGTCCGGACCAGCACCGGACCCGTGGGGCTACGGCAGCAGCCCCGCCCTGCGCGCCGCCGCCACCGTCTCACCCCGCGTGTGGGTACCCAGCTTCCGCATGGCTGACCGCAAATAGCCCTTGACGGTCTCGGCGCGCAGCCCCAGCCGCTCGCCGGTGGCCGCGTTCGTGGCGCCGGCGGCCACGAGTGTCAGTACGTCCAGTTCGCGAGGAGCCAGCTGCACGGTGCTCGGCGCGGGCCCCTCCGTCAGCAGGCCGCAGGCGTCCAGCAGTTCCGCGCGCAGGGTCGGGTCGCCGATGCGTGGGGCCAGGGCGCGCAGGGTCGCGTGGGCCTCGCGGACCTGCTCCCACACGGCACTGCGGTCGGGCGGCGCCGGCTGTGGCCGGGCCGCCTCCAGCAGTCCCCGCACCTCGTCGTGCACCACCAGCGCCTGCTCGACGTCCCGGGCCGCCTCCACCGCCGCCGTCAGGGTGCGGTCGCCCAGCGGCTGGGCCGTGCGCAGGGCGCCGTACAGGACACCGCGCACCCGGCGCCGTACGACGACCGGGACCGCCATCACCGAGCACAGCCCCTCCATGGCGACGGCGGCGTCGTACTCATGGGTGATCTGCCGGGAGGCGGAGTAGTCCGTGACGGCGCACGGGCGGGCCAGGGCGACGGCCTTGCCGCCCAGGCCGTTGCCCGCGGTCACCGCGAGCCTGCGCAGGGAGTCGGTGGCCGTGCCGGTCAGTTCGCTGATGCGGATCCTCGGGCGCCCGGGCTCCACCAGGCCGCCGAAGGCGACCGGTAGCCCCGTCGAGCGGCGCAGGCGCACCAGCGCGCTCCGTATCTCCACCGTTTCGGCCGCGTCCACTGCCACGTACTCGCCCTTTCACTGCGGCGTTCGCGGAGCGCACACCCCCGATCGGGGGTAGTGAGACCCACGTCACGGATTACACGATGGCAGAGAGCCGCCCGGCAAGGTCCGGTAACGAGGAGGACAGATGACGACGGGGACGGAGCTGTTCCGCAGCGCGCGGGACTTCCTGCTGGCACATCGCGAGGATTACGCCACCGCCTACCGGGGCTTCTCCTGGCCCCGGCCCGAGCGGTTCAACTGGGCGCTCGACTGGTTCGACGTCATCGCGGACGGGAACGACCGCACCGCGCTGCACATCGTCGAGGAGGACGGCGCCGAGGTCCGGCTGTCTTTCGCGGAGATGGCCGAGCGGTCGGCCCGGGTCGCCAACTGGCTGCGGACCCGGGGCGTGCGGCCCGAGGACCGCGTCCTCGTCATGCTCGGCAACCAGACCGAGCTGTGGGAGACCGCCCTCGCCGCCATGAAGCTGGGCGCCGTCGTCATCCCGGCCACCCCGCTGCTCGGCCCGGCCGACCTGCGCGACCGGGTGGACCGCGGCCGCGTCCGGCATGTCCTGGTACGGGCCGAGGACACCGCCAAGTTCGACGACGTGCCCGGCGACTACACGCGCATCAGCGTCGGCGGGGAGCGGGAGGGGTGGCTGACGTACGAGGACGCCTACGACGCCTCCGCCGAGTTCACCCCCGACGGGCCGACCGCGGCCGACGACCCGCTGATGCTCTACTTCACCTCCGGCACCACCGCCCGCCCCAAGCTGGTCGAGCACACCCACACCTCGTACCCGATCGGGCATCTGGCCACCATGTACTGGATCGGCCTCGAACCCGGCGACGTGCATCTGAACATCTCCTCGCCCGGCTGGGCCAAGCACGCCTGGTCCAACCTCTTCGCGCCCTGGAACGCGGAGGCGACCGTCTTCATCGTCAACTACACGCGCTTCGACGCGGCCCGGCTGATGGCCGAGATGGACCGCGCCGGCGTCACCACCTTCTGCGCCCCGCCGACGGTCTGGCGCATGCTCATCCAGGCCGACCTGAGCGCCCTGCGCACCCCGCCCCGTGAGGTCGTGGCGGCGGGCGAGCCCCTGAACCCGGAGGTCATCGAGCAGGTCCGGCGCGCCTGGGGTGTGACCATCCGGGACGGCTTCGGGCAGACCGAGACCGCCGTCCAGGTCTCCAACAGCCCCGGTCAGCCCCTGAAGACCGGCTCGATGGGCCGCCCCAGCCCCGGCTTCCGCGTCGAACTCCTCGACCCGGTCTCCGGTGCACCCGGCGCCGACGAGGGCGAGATCGCGCTCGACCTCTCCGAACGACCCGTCGGCGTGATGACCGGCTACCACGGCGACGCCGACCGTACGGCGGAGGCGATGGCCGGCGGCTACTACCGCACCGGCGACATCGGCTCCCGCGACGGCGACGGATACATCACCTACGTCGGCCGGGCCGACGACGTCTTCAAGGCGTCCGACTACAAGATCTCCCCGTTCGAGCTGGAAAGCGCCCTGCTGGAGCACGAGGCGGTGGCCGAGGCGGCCGTCGTGCCCGCGCCGGACGAGCTGCGGCTCGCGGTGCCGAAGGCGTACGTCGTCCTCGCGGAGGGCTGGGAGCCGGGCCCCGACACGGCCAAGGTGCTCTTCGAGCACTCGCGGGAGGTTCTCGCGCCGTACAAGCGCGTGCGCCGCCTGGAGTTCGCGCCGCTGCCCAAGACCGTCTCCGGCAAGATCCGCCGCATCGAGCTGCGCGAGGCCACGGCCGCCGGTTCGGACGCCGAGTACCGCGAGGAGGACTTCCGGTGAGCTCACAGCTGTCGTACACCCACGGGACGAGCGACACCGCCCTGCTCGGCGACACGATCGGGGCCAACCTGGACCGGGCCGTCGCTGCCTGGCCGGACCGGGAGGCGCTGGTCGACGTTCCGTCCGGGCGGCGCTGGACCTACGCCCGGTTCGCCGCCGACGTCGACGAGCTGGCCTACGCCCTGCTCGCGAGCGGGATTGCCAAGGGCGACCGGGTGGGCATCTGGGCGGTCAACTGTCCCGAGTGGGTCCTGGTCCAGTACGCCACGGCCCGCATCGGCGCGATCATGGTCAACATCAACCCGGCCTACCGCACCCACGAGGTGGAGTACGTCCTCAACCAGGCCGGGATCTCGCTGCTGTTCGCCTCCCTCAGTCACAAGACGAGCGACTACCGGGCGATGGTCGAGCAGGTGCGGGGCAAGTGTCCGCGGCTGCGCGAGAGCGTGTTCATCGGAGACCCGAGCTGGGAGGCGCTGATCGCGCGCGGGACGCCGGCTGCGTTCGAGGAGCTGTCCTGCGACGAGCCGATCAACATCCAGTACACGTCGGGCACCACGGGCTTCCCGAAGGGGGCCACCCTCTCCCACCACAACATCCTCAACAACGGTTACTTCGTGGGGGAGTCGATCGCCTACGACGAGCAGGACCGGATCTGCATCCCCGTGCCCTTCTACCACTGCTTCGGCATGGTCATGGGCAATCTGGCGGCCACCTCCCACGGCGCCTGCATGGTCATCCCCGCCCCCTCCTTCGACCCGACGGCCACGCTTTCGGCCGTCCAGCAGGAGCGCTGCACCTCGCTGTACGGCGTCCCGACGATGTTCATCGCGGAGCTCAACCTCCCCGACTTCGCCTCCTACGACCTGTCGTCCCTGCGCACCGGCATCATGGCGGGCTCGCCCTGCCCGGTGGAGGTGATGAAGCGGGTGGTCGCCGAGATGCACATGGCGGAGGTCTCCATCTGCTACGGCATGACCGAGACGTCCCCCGTCTCGCTCCAGACCCGGATGGACGACGACCTGGAACACCGCACCGGCACGGTCGGCCGGGTCCTGCCGCACATCGAGGTGAAGATCGTCGACCCGGCGACCGGCGCGACCCGGCCGCGCGGCACGGCGGGCGAGCTCTGCACCCGCGGCTACAGCGTGATGCTCGGCTACTGGAACGAGCCCGAGAAGACCGCCGAGGCCGTCGACGCGGGGCGCTGGATGCACACCGGTGACCTCGCGACGATGCGGGAGGACGGCTACGTCGAGATCGTCGGCCGCATCAAGGACATGATCATCCGGGGTGGCGAGAACATCTACCCGCGCGAGATCGAGGAGTTCCTGTACGCCCACCCCAAGATCGCGGACGTCCAGGTCGTCGGGGTGCCGCACGAGCGGTACGGCGAGGAGGTACTGGCGTGCGTCATCCCGCGCGACGCCACCGACCCGCTGACGCTGGAGGAGCTCCGAGCCTTCTGCGAGGGGCAGCTCGCGCACTACAAGATCCCGAGCGTGCTGCGGATTCTCGGCTCCTTCCCGATGACGGTGTCGGGGAAGGTGCGCAAGGTGGAGCTGCGTGAGCGGTTCGCGGCCGGTTCGTCAACGCCCTGAAGAGGCGGGGGGAACTGCGCGGCCGGCCACGACGGCGCTGCGGACGAACGACGGCATGTCACGGCTCCTCCGGCGGAGCGCTGCGCATGCACACCCGCGGCCACCGGTCGAGGCCGAGTTCCGCCTCGTGGGCGCGGATCGTGCGCAGCCCCGGGGTGAGCTCGGCCTCTTCCAGGGCGCGGAAGCCGAGGCGTGCGTAGTACGGCGCGTTCCACGGGACCTCGGTGAAGGTGGTCAGGGTGAGACCGGTCAGGCCCTCCTCGCGTGCGCGGTCGGCGGCGTACGCGAGGAGGGCCCGGCCCACGCCCCGGCGCGCGGAGTCGGGGTGCACCGAGACCTGCTCGATGTGCAGGGCGCCGTCGACCGGCTCGCCGATCAAGTAGGCGACCGGGCGGCCACCGCCCTCGCAGGCGGCCCACGCCCGGCCCGCCCGGCGGTAGCGCTCCAGGACGTCCAGGGCGGGCGGCTCGTCGTCGGCGACAGCGGCCATGCCGAGGTCGCGGAAGGCGGCGCCCGCGGCGCGTTCGATGTCCTGGAGGACCGGGAGTTCGTCGGGCGTGACGGGGCGGATGCGCATGGGCCGAGTGTCCGCCGGTGGCCCCGTCGGGGGCGAACGGATTACCGGCCGGGGGGCCGGCCGGTCAGTGGGCGCCCGTCGCGTCCAGCTCGTCGGCGAGGCTGTTGACCGGCTGGGGCGTGCCCGTGAGGTCGAGGACGAAGAGGGGGACGCCCAGGGTGTCGGCGCGGGAGCGGGCGTCGGGGGCGTAGCCGGACAGGGAGAAGTAGACGCAGGCCGCCGACTCCGTCATGGCCGTCAGCCACAGGCACTCCACGTCGCGCAGGGACGTCGGTGCCACGGTCGGGTCGACCTGGGCGAGCAGGCCGTGCGCGGCGATGCCGATGCCGGAAGTGGGGCGCTGGTCTGCGCGGCGGATGTCCCGGTAGCCGAGCCAGCGCAGATACACGGCGGCCGCCGTGACCGCGTCGCGGGCGGTGCGGATCGTGATGGGCTGGAAGGCGCGGCGCGGGGCGGGAGCCTGCGCAGGCTCCGCCTCTTGCGAGGCCGCCCGCGCCACCGGTACTCGCAGCAGCGTCCCGCAGGCGCAGCCCAGCTCCGGGCGGGGCCACTCGCCCTCGCGGCCGCACGCCGTACAGCGGACGCTGACCCATTCGTCGTCCCAGGCGCGATGGGTGACGGCCGTCGCGGTCCCGGCCGGGTCGAGCGGGGGCACCACGGGCGCCCCGCAGGTGCAGGGATAGGAAGGTGCCGCGTACAGATGCTCGCGCCGGCAGGCCGGGCAGCGCACCGACACGCTCTCGGACATGGCCCACTCCAGGACGACCTCGCAACGGGACAGCGCACCCATCGTCCACCAGGTGGTGCCCGGTTGTCCCCCTCTTGACGGTCTTCACCCGCCCGCCTACATTGCTTCCAGATAGTAGAAAAGAGTTTCCGCTATGTGGAATCCAAGAGGGTTCGCGGGCGGAACCGACATCGTCACGGAATTGCTCACCGCGGGGCGCGACGGGAGTGCGAATCCGACAGCCGAAGCAGGAGTACTCAATGGCACGTATGACCGCTGCCCGAGCGGCAGTCGAGATCCTCAAGCGCGAGGGCGTCAGCAACGCGTTCGGCGTGCCGGGCGCGGCGATCAACCCCTTCTACGCGGCGCTCAAGGCCTCCGGCGGCATCAACCACACCCTCGCCCGCCATGTGGAGGGCGCCTCGCACATGGCGGAGGGCTACACCCGCACGCACCCCGGCAACATCGGCGTCTGCATCGGCACGTCCGGCCCGGCCGGCACCGACATGATCACCGGTCTGTACTCCGCGATCGGTGACTCGATCCCGATCCTGTGCATCACGGGCCAGGCCCCGACCGCCGTGATCCACAAAGAGGACTTCCAGGCCGTCGACATCGCCTCGATCGCCAAGCCGGTCACGAAGATGGCGGTGACCGTCCTGGAGGCCGCGCAGGTCCCCGGCGTCTTCCAGCAGGCGTTCCACCTGATGCGCTCGGGCCGTCCGGGCCCGGTCCTCATCGACCTGCCGATCGACGTCCAGCTCACCGAGATCGAGTTCGACCCGGACACCTACGAGCCGCTCCCGGTGTACAAGCCGGCCGCGACCCGCGCCCAGATCGAGAAGGCGATCGGGATGCTGAACGCCGCCGAGCGACCGCTGATCGTCGCGGGCGGCGGTGTCATCAACGCGGATGCCGCCGAACTGCTGGTGGAATTGGCGGAGTTGACGGGTACCCCGGTCGTCCCGACCCTGATGGGCTGGGGCCTGCTCCCCGACGACCACGAGCTGAACGCCGGCATGGTGGGCCTGCAGACCTCGCACCGCTACGGCAACGCGACCTTCCTGGAGTCCGACTTCGTCCTCGGCATCGGCAACCGCTGGGCCAACCGCCACACCGGCAAGCTGGACGTCTACACGGCCGGCCGCAAGTTCGTCCACGTCGACGTCGAGCCCACCCAGATCGGCAAGATCTTCGCCGCGGACTACGGCATCGCGTCCGACGCGAAGGCGGCCCTGGAGCTGTTCGTCGAGGTGGCACGGGAGCTGAAGGCGCAGGGCAAGCTCCCCGACCGCTCGGCATGGGCGGCCTCGGCCCAGGAGAAGAAGGCGACGCTCCAGCGCCGTACGCACTTCGACGACATCCCGATCAAGCCGCAGCGCGTCTACGAGGAGATGAACAAGGCCTTCGGTCCCGAGACCCGGTACGTCTCCACGATCGGCCTCTCGCAGATCGCCGGCGCCCAGATGCTGCACGTCTTCAAGCCGCGGCACTGGATCAACTGCGGCCAGGCGGGCCCGCTCGGCTGGACCATCCCGGCCGCGCTGGGCGTGGCGAAGGCCGACCCCGAGGCGCAGGTCGTCGCCCTGTCCGGTGACTACGACTTCCAGTTCATGATCGAGGAGCTGGCGGTCGGTGCCCAGCACCGGATCCCGTACGTCCATGTCCTGGTGAACAACTCCTACCTGGGCCTGATCCGCCAGGCGCAGCGGGCCTTCGAGATCGACTTCCAGGTCAACCTGGAGTTCGAGAACATCAACTCGCCCGAGCTGGGCGTCTACGGCGTCGACCACGTCAAGGTCGCCGAGGGCCTCGGCTGCAAGGCGATCCGGGTGACCGACCCGGCCGAACTGGGCGCGGCCTTCGAGCAGGCCAAGAAGCTCGCTCAGGAGTTCCAGGTCCCGGTGGTCGTCGAGGCGATCCTGGAGCGCATCACCAACATCTCCATGTCGACGACCAACGACATCAGCAATGTCGTCGAGTTCGAGGAGATCGCCACTGAGCCCGGCCACGCGCCGACGTCGATCAAGACCCTGAAGGTCTGACACGACAGATCAGTGAGGGGCGGTCCGACCGAAAGGTCGGGCCGCCCCTTTCGCATGCAGAGGTAGTTCTCTGCGGTCGCCTACTGCTCGTGGTGCTCCGACAGCCCGGGCCAGTCGTCGGGGCCACCGCCCTGCCAGTCGATGAAGTCGCTCTCCGAGATGTCCGTGACATACAGATCGGCGAGCCGCAGGATCTCGCTCACGTCGTCCACATGCGTGGCGATCCCCAGTGTCTCGTCGCCCTCCGTGACCCGCCGGGACCCGTCCAGCGCCGGCGGATGCACCACGACATGCGGATGCTCCGTTGGATGTGCCATGCCCTCAGCCTCCTGCGCCGCGGGGAATTCCGCACGCCGACGGCCCGCAGCTGCTGTGCAGCCGGCTCGGACGCCACGTCATCCCGTGCGGCCGTACCCGGCGACGCCGAGAAGCGCCGGGTACGGGACCGTCCGTACCCGGCGCTTCTCGGCCGGTGAGGCATCTTCGGTTGTGGCCGTCCGACGGTGCGAGGCTGGGCGCGACAGGACATTCGCGCCGCCGGACGGGGTCTGTGGGGCTTGGGACCGCGGCGGCAGCGACGGAACCGGGGGCTCCTTCCCTCTGGTCGAAGAAGGAGGCCGGACCTTCACCACCGCACTGGCTCGCACGCCGCCGCGGTCCTCGCGTTGCCCGCGCCCGTTCCCGGCGACCACCCCTCATCCGGGTCGCTCGGTGTCGTGCGCAGGCGATGCGTCCGGCTCATGACCTCCCGTCAGGAGACGGACGCAGCTTGGGTGTTCAGTCCTCGCGCAGGGCGCGGACCGCCTCCTCCACGCGCTTGCCGTACTCCGGGTCGGCGGCGTGGAAGTGGGCCAGGTTCTTCTCGATCACGTCGTCGCGGGAGACCTGGGCCAGGCCACCGGCGATGTTCGCGATCAGACGGGACTTCTCCTCGGCCGACATGAGCCGGTACAGCTCGCCGGCCTGGAAGAAGTGGTCGTCCTTGGTGTGCAGCGGGGCCTCGTGGGTGCCCGTGTGGCCGGTCACCGCGAGCGGCGCCGACAGCGGGCGGCCGGTCTCCACCGGGCCGTCGTGGGAGTTCGGCTCGTAGTTCTTCGCCCCGCGGCCCTGGGAGTTGGTCGCCATGAAGCCGTCCCGGCCGTAGTTCTGCGCCGTCGTGGCCTTGGGGGCGTTCACCGCCAGCAGGGTGTGGTTGACGCCCAGGCGGTAGCGGTGGGCGTCCGCGTAGGCGAACAGCCGGCCCTGGAGCATCTTGTCGGGGGAGGGGCCGATGCCGGGCACGAAGTTGTTCGGGGAGAACGCGGCCTGCTCGACCTCGGCGAAGACGTTGTCCGGGTTGCGGTCCAGGACCAGGCGGCCCACCCGCTGCAGCGGGTAGTCCTTGTGCGGCCACACCTTGGTGAGGTCGAAGGGGTTGAAGCGGTAGTCGGCCGCCTCGGCCGCCGGCATGAGCTGCACGTAGAGGGTCCACGACGGGTGCACGCCCCGCTCGATGGCCTGGAGCAGGTCCGTCTGGTGCGAGTTGGCGTCCTTGCCCGCGAGCTCCGCGCCCTGCTCACTGCTCAGGGAGCGCACACCCTGGTTGGTCTTGAAGTGGTACTTGACGAAGAAGGCCTCGCCCTCGGCGTTCGTCCACTGGTAGGTGTGCGAGCCGTAGCCGTTCATGTGGCGGTACGACGCCGGGATGCCGCGGTCGCCCATCAGCCAGGTCACCTGGTGCGTGGCCTCGGGGGCGTGCGCCCAGAAGTCCCAGACGTTGTCCGGCTCCTGCTTGCCGGTGAACGGGTCGCGCTTTTGCGAGTGGATGAAGTCGGGGAACTTGATCGGGTCCTTGATGAAGAACACCGGCGTGTTGTTCCCGACGAGGTCGTAATTGCCCTCCGCCGTATAGAACTTGAGGGCGAAGCCGCGCGGGTCGCGGACCGCGTCCGCCCCGCCGAGGCTGTCGGCCACGGTCGAGAAGCGCAGGAACACCTCGGTCCGCTTGCCCACCTCGCTCAGGAAGTCGGCGTGGGTGAAGCCGGTGACGTCGTCGGTCACCTCGAAGTGGCCGTACGCGCCGGAGCCCCGGGCGTGCACCACGCGCTCCGGAATGCGCTCACGGTTGAAGCGCGCGAGCTTCTCCAGCAGGTGCTGGTCCTGGAGCAGGAGCGGGCCGCCGACGCCGGCGGAGGCGGAGTTCTGGTTGTCGGCGACCGGGGCGCCGGACTCGGTGGTGAGCACGCGCTTCGACATCGTGGACCTTCCGTGCGAGTGTCAGCGGAATACTGTTTCCGCTTTGTGGAGCCTAGAAGTGGGCGATCTGGGCGTCAACAGTTTGTTGAATCAAATCAACGATTTGTTGAAGAGGATTCCGGGCCGCGGCGACGCCTGGGCGCGACAGGACAGGTGTCAGCGGCGCCACGGCCCGGAAATCTGGGGAAGGGTCCGGCTCAGACCTGGGCGCCGGACAGGCGCTCCACGGCGCGCAGCAGGGCCGAGTGGTCCAGGCCGCCGTCGCCCTGCGCGCGCAGGGACGCGACCAGCTGGGCGACCACGGCGCCGACGGGGAGCGCCGCGCCGACGTTGCGGGCGGCGTCCGTGACGATGCCCATGTCCTTGTGGTGCAGGTCGATCCGGAAGCCCGGCTTGAAGTCGCGGTTCAGGAAGTTGTCCTTCTTCCGCGTCAGCACGGTCGAGCCCGCCAGGCCGCCGTTGAGGACGTCCAGCGCCGCCGTCAGGTCCACGCCGGACTTCTCCAGGAAGACCACGGCCTCGGCGCACGCCTGGATGTTCACAGCGACGATCAGCTGGTTGGCCGCCTTCACGGTCTGACCCGAGCCGTGCGGACCGCACAGCACGATGGTCTTGCCGAGGGCGTCGAGGATGGGCTTCGCGGCCTCGAAGTCGGCCTGCTCGCCGCCGACCATGATCGACAGTACGGCCTCGATGGCGCCGGCCTCACCGCCGGACACGGGAGCGTCCAGAACGCGGATGCCCTTGTCCTTGGCCGCCTTCGCCAGGTCGACCGAGGTCTGTGGGGTGATCGAGGACATGTCGACCAGCAGCGCGCCGGACTTCGCGTTCTCCAGGATGCCGTCGGGGCCGTAGGCGATGGCCTCGACGTGCGGGGAGGCCGGGACCATCGTGATGACGACGTCGGCGTCCTTGACGGCTTCGGCGATCGAGCCGGCGGCGGTGCCGCCCGCCGCTGCGAGGCGGTCCAGCTTGTCCTGCTCCAGCGTGAAGCCGGTGACGGAGTAACCCGCCTTGATCAGGTTCTCGGACATGGGGGAGCCCATGATGCCGAGGCCGATCCAGGCGATCTTGGGAAGGTTGCTCATGATGGGGGTGCCTCTCAAATGCAGGGGTGTGTTCAGCGGGCGGCGCGCGCTTCGCGGGGCAGCCAGCCGAAGGCCTCCGCGCTGGGGCGGTCGCCCGGCTTGTACTCCAGGCCGACCCAGCCCTCGTAACCGGCCTTCTTGAGCTGGTCGAGCAGCTCCTCCAGCGGCAGCGTCCCCGTGCCCGGCGCGCCGCGGCCCGGGTTGTCGGCGATCTGCACGTGGCCGGTCTTCGCCGTGTACTCCTCGATCACCGCCGGCAGGTCCTCGCCGTTCATGGACAGGTGGTAGAGGTCCATGAGGAAGCGGGCGTTGCCCAGCCCCGTCGCCTCGTTGACCTTGTCCACGACGCCCACCGCTGCCGGTGCGCTGACCAGCGGGTACAGCGGCGACTCGGGCTTGTTCAGGGCCTCGATCAGCAGGATCGCGCCGATCCGGTCGGCGGCGCGGGCCGCCAGGACCAGGTTCTCCAGCGCGAGCGCGTCCTGCTCGGCCGGGTCCACGCCCTCGACGCGGTTGCCGTACAGGGCGTTGAGCGCCTTGCAGCCGAGCGAGGCGGCGAAGTCGGCCGCCACGTCGATGTTGGCGCGGAACCTCTCCGACTCCTCGCCCGGGATCGACAGGGCGCCACGGTCGGGGCCGGGCAGCTGACCGGCGTAGAAGTTCAGGCCCGTGAGCTGGACGCCCGCGTCCTCGATCGCCTTCTTCAGGGCGTCGAGCTCGGCCCGCTCGGGGGTGGGGGAGTCGACCCAGGGCCACCACAGCTCGACCGCGGTGAAGCCCGCCGCGGCGGCGGCCGCGGGGCGCTCCAGGAGCGGGAGTTCCGTGAAGAGGATCGACAGGTTGACGTTGAAGCGCTGCTCTGTGAATCCCATGGGGTCGGCGCTCCCTTCCGTTTTGATATTCCGTATTGCGGAAGTTCGTTTCTGCTTAATGGAAGATTGCCGTTCTGGGTCGTGACTTGTCAAGAGGAGGCCCAGGCAAAAACGCCGGCGTCGAGCGCTGACCTGCTGTGACTTCGCCCACCCGCCCTTGCCCGGGCGGGGAACGCTTACCTACGTTCGATTGCATGTCCTCCCACGGCCCCGCACCTGCCGAGTTCTCCGTCGACCTGAGCGCGCACGAGATGCTCCGGCGGGCCCACGTCCTGGACGCGCTCGGCCCCGACTGGGACCCGGGCGCCGCCCTGCGCGGTGAGGAGGAGGCGTACGAGCTGCTGTACTCCGGCCTCGACGCGGAGCAGCAGCGTGTGTACGACGAACTGGTCTCGGCAGGTGTGCTCCCTCCGCGAGGAGGCGGGCATGCTGCCTCGTGACCCACAGGCCGACGTCGGGCGCCGCGCCTGGGTGGCCTGCCCGAACTGCGACGACCGCCAGGGGTGCGGCGACTGCGAGCAGCAGCGCACCTGCTCCCGGCACTGGCGCTATCTGCTCTCCAACACCGGCAGCCTGCTCCACCTCCAGTGCCGTTCGTGCAGCCATGTCTGGAGCCACGAGACGGGCTTCGGCGCGACGCGCTCTTTCTGGCAGCGCATGAACCGCGCCTGGTGAGACCGATCGGCGGCCCGCTCCGCGCGTTCGGACGATGCCACCGTCTGTCATTCGGATGACCTCACCGTCCGCCGCCGCGGACGTGGGCCCGGTGTGACCGAGGATCGCGGTCGGCGGTCACCCCCGGCCGCCTTCCGTCCGCCCGGAGGCAGCCGTGCAGATCCTGCTCGTGGCCAGCGCGTTCAACAGCCTCACCCAGCGCGTCCACGCGGAGCTGCGCGACCGCGGCCACAAGGTGGCGGTGGAGCTCGCCCTGCCGGAGCGCCCGCTCGCGGACGCCGTACGACGGCACCGACCGCAGCTCATCGTGGCGCCGATGCTGAAGACGGCGATTCCCGAGGAGGTGTGGGCGGCACACACCTGCCTCGTCGTCCATCCCGGGCCGCTCGGCGATCGTGGACCGTCCTCCCTGGACTGGGCGCTGACCGAAGGCGCCGAGCACTGGGGTGTCACGGTCCTGCAAGCCGGCGCGGAGATGGACGCGGGCGACGTGTGGGCCTCGGTGCCGTGCCGGGTTCCTCCGGTGGCCAAGAGCGACCTGTACCGGGGCGAGGTCGCCGACGCCGCGCTCACGGCCGTCCTTCTCGCCGTGGAGCGCTTCGCTGGCGGCACCCACGTCCCGACCGCACAGGACGAGGCGGGCCTCGTCGGCGCACCCGTGCGCGTGCGGCCCTACCTCGACCAGAGCGTCCGGCGGATCGACTGGGCCGCGGACCCCACCGAGAGCGTCGTGCGCAAGCTGCGGGCGGCGGACTCCCAGCCCGGGGTGCTGGACGTGCTGCTCGGCAGTGAGTGGTACCTGCACGGCGGCCACCCCGAAAGCGACCTGCGCGGCCGCCCCGGCGAGCTCCTGGCCACCCGGGCCGGAGCGATCTGCCGGGCCACCGCCGACGGCGCCGTGTGGATCCCCGAACTGCGGCCCCGACGCCTGCCTGGTCGGCCGCCCACCTTCAAACTCCCCGCCGTACGGGCCCTGGGCGACCGGCTGCCGCCCCTGCCGGAGCTCGCGCCGCCCCCGCTGCCCGACGCGCGCGAGCGCACCTGGACGGACATCCGCTACCGGGAGGACGGCGGCGTCGGCTTCCTGTCGTTCTCCTTCCCGGGCGGCGCCATGAGCACCGAGCAGTGCCGGCGCCTCCTGGCCGCCTACCGGGAGGCGTGCGCCCGCCCCACGTCGGTGCTGGTCCTCGGCGGACAGCGGGACTTCTTCGGCAACGGGATCCACCTGGGCGTCATCGAGGCCGCCGCCGACCCCGCCGCCGAGTCCTGGGCGAACATCAACGCCATCGACGACCTCGTGGAGGCGGTCCTCACCACCACCGACCGGATCGTCGTCGCGGCCGTCGCGGGCAACGCCGCGGCCGGCGCGGTGATGCTCGCCCTGGCCGCGGACGAGGTGTGGTGCCGCTCCGGGGTCGTACTGAACCCGCACTACCGGCTGATGGGCCTGTACGGCTCGGAGTACTGGACCTACACGCTTCCCCGCAGGGTGGGCCCGGCCGTGGCCGAACGGCTCATGCGGGAGGCGCTGCCCGTGAGTGCGGCGGGCGCCCTGCGCCTCGGACTCGCCGACCGGGTGATCGACTGCGGCCCCGGCGACTTCGCACAGCAGGCCGGCACCCTGGCGGCGCGGCTCGCGGCGCTGCCGGCGACGGCCTCCCGCATCGCCGCCAAGAAGGCGGAAGCGGACCGGCGGGAGGCCACGACCCCGCTCGCCGCCTTCCGTGCACAGGAGCTGGCCCGCATGCGCCGGACCTTCGACGACCCGGACGCCCCCTACCACGCCCTGCGCCGCGCCTTCGTCCACAAGCGGCGCCCCTCGTGCACCCCGCCCCACCTCACGTCGCCCCCGGTTGCGTGAACCGGCTCCACCACCTGTGCCGCCGTTGTCACACGAATGGCCCACCGTGTGTTTCACCCCGGCCGAACCGCTGATACGAAGAGTCCGATGGCCCGAAATGCGGGCCTTCATCCCTTACCTCCCTTGGAGGCGGTCCCATGACTGAGGCGACGCCGGACACGGTCGGTGCTGCGGACACCACAGGCGCGCCCGCCGACGAGTCACCCACGATCCATATCCTCTGGATCAACGCGGGCCTGAGCTGCGACGGGGACTCGGTCGCGCTGACGGCGGCCATGCAGCCGAGCATCGAGGAGATCGTCCTGGGCGTGCTGCCGGGGCTGCCGAAGATCCAGGTGCACTGGCCGCTCATCGACTTCGAGTGCGGTCCGGTCGGCGGCGCGGACACGTTCATCGAGTGGTTCTTCAAGGGCGAGCGGGGCGAGATCGACCCGTTCGTGCTGGTCGTCGAGGGCTCGGTCCCCAACGAGGCGATCAAGCCCGAGGGCTACTGGTGCGGCTTCGGGGACGACCCGCAGACCGGCCAGCCGATCACCACCAGCGAGTGGATCGACCGGCTCGCACCGAAGGCCCTGGCCGTGGTCGCCATCGGCACCTGTGCCACATACGGCGGCATCCACGCGATGGCCGGCAACCCGACCGGCGCGATGGGCGTCCCGGACTATCTCGGCTGGGACTGGAAGTCCCAGGCCGGCATCCCCATCGTCTGCGTCCCCGGCTGCCCGATCCAGCCCGATAACTTCGCCGAGACGCTGACCTACCTGCTCTACCAGGCGACCGGCGCCGCCCCGATGATCCCGCTGGACGACAAGCTGCGTCCGTCCTGGCTGTTCGGGGCCACCGTGCACGAGGGCTGCGACCGGGCGGGCTACTACGAGCAGGGTGAGTTCGCGGAGACGTACGACTCGCCGAAGTGCCTGGTGAAGATCGGCTGCTGGGGCCCGGTGGTGAAGTGCAACGTGCCCAAGCGCGGCTGGATGAACGGCATCGGCGGCTGCCCGAACGTCGGCGGCATCTGCATCGCCTGCACCATGCCCGGCTTCCCCGACAAGTTCATGCCGTTCATGGACGAACCCCCCGGCGCCAGGCTGTCCGTCTCGGGCAGCTCCGCCTACGGCGCCGTGGTCCGCAAGCTGCGGCACATCACGGCCAGGACGGTCGACAAGGAGCCCAAGTGGCGCCGTACCGGAGAGCGGATCACCACCGGCTACCGGCCTCCGTGGTGACGCCCCGCCACCCGTGATCCGCCCCTGGTGCGTGCACCCCCGACACACGACCCGAACCTCCCGCACAACGAAGGGCACGGCAAACGACGATGGCAGCGAGGACGAAGGCGGCCGGCGACGGCAGCGGCCTGGTGGAGATGTCCTGGGATCCGATCACCCGGATCGTGGGCAGCCTCGGCATCCACACGAAGATCGACTTCAAGCAGAAGCGGGTCGCGGAGTGCTACAGCACCTCGTCGGTCTTCCGCGGCTACAGCGTCTTCATGCGCGGCAAGGACCCGCGCGACGCCCACTTCATCACCAGCCGCATCTGCGGGATCTGCGGCGACAACCACGCCACCTGCTCGGTGTACGCGCAGAACATGGCGTACGGCGTGAAGCCCCCGCACCTCGGTGAGTGGATCATCAACCTCGGCGAGTCCGCCGAGTACATGTTCGACCACAACATCTTCCAGGAGAACCTGGTCGGGGTCGACTACTGCGAGAAGATGGTCAGGGAGACCAACCCCGGCGTCCTCGAACTCGCCGAGCGCACCGAGGCCCCGCACGCCGCCGAGCACGGCTACCGCACGATCGCCGACATCATGCGCTCGCTGAACCCGCTGGAGGGCGAGTTCTACCGCGAGGCCCTCCAGGTCAGCCGCTACACCCGGGAGATGTTCTGCCTGATGGAGGGGCGCCATGTGCACCCCTCCACGCTCTACCCGGGCGGCGTCGGCACGGTCGCCTCCGTGCAGCTCTTCACGGACTACATGAGCCGCCTGATGCGGTACGTGGAGTTCATGAAGCGGGTCGTGCCCCTGCACGACGACCTGTTCGACTTCTTCTACGAGGCCCTGCCCGGCTACGAGGAGGTCGGCCGCCGACGCGTCCTGCTCGGCTGCTGGGGCGCGCTCAACGACCCCGAGTACTGCGACTTCACCTACGCCAACATGACGGACTGGGGCCGGCGGATGTTCGTCACGCCCGGCATCATCGTCGACGGCAAGCTGGTCACCAACGACCTCACCGAGATCAACCTCGGCATCCGGATCCTGCTCGGCAGCTCCTACTACGAGGACTGGGAGGGCCAGGAGCAGTTCGTCACCCACGACCCGCTCGGCAACCCGGTCGACCCGCGCCACCCGTGGAACCAGCACACCATCCCCGCCCCGCAGAAGCGGGACTTCGACGACAAGTACAGCTGGGTGATGTCCCCGCGCTGGTTCGACGGCAAGGACCACCTCGCCCTGGACACCGGCGGCGGCCCCATCGCCCGACTGTGGTCCACCGCCCTGTCCGGGCTCGTCGACATCGGGTACGTCAAGGCCACCGGCAACAGCGTGGTCATCAACCTGCCCCGCACGATGACCAAGCCGGAGACCACCTTCGAGTGGAAGATCCCGCGGTGGAGCAACGCGCTGGAACGCAACCGCGCGCGCACCTACTTCCAGGCGTACGCCGCCGCTGTCGCCCTGCACAGCGCGGAGAAGGGCCTGGAGGAGGTGCGGGCCGGACGCACCCAGACCTGGGAGAAGTTCGAGGTCCCGGACCAGAGCATCGGCGTCGGCTTCACCGAGGCGGTCCGCGGTGTCCTCTCCCACCACATGGT
>NZ_RDBN01000033.1:157561-187408 GCF_008042075.1 Streptomyces sp. UW30
AGATCGGCAAGATCGGCATGGGCGACAACATCTGGCTCGGCGACCGGGACGCCGTGCGCACCCCCTGGAACGCCAGCGTCCGCGACAGCTACGGCACCCCGGGCCCGTACGAGGACGCCGTGCAGAACACCCCGATCTTCGAGGAGAACTCCCCGGAGAACTTCAAGGGCATCGACATCATGCGCGCCGTGCGCAGCTTCGACCCCTGTCTGCCCTGCGGCGTCCACATGTACGTCGGCGGCGGCAAGACCGTGAAGAGCCTGCACGTGCCCACCGGCCTGAGCGGACTGGGCGGATGAGCGCGACGACGACGGCGCGGCCGGCGAGCGCGGAGGAGACCGGCCGCCGCATCGAGGAGATCCTCGACCGGCTGTCCGCGAGCGGCGACCCGGCCACCGCCGCCGCGGCCGAGGAACTCGTCCGGTCCCTCATGGACTTCTACGGCTCCGGACTGGCCCGCGTCCTGCAACTGCTGTCGGCCGCCCCCGGCGAACCGCTTCCCCGGCTCCTCGGCGACGAGCTCGTCGCGAGCCTGCTGGTCCTGCACGACCTGCACCCCGAGGACCGCGACACCCGCATCGGCCGGGCCCTCGACAGTGCGCGCCAGCAAGACCTGGACGTCGTGGGCTTCGACGAGGAGACGGGCACCCTGCGGCTGCGGGCGGCCGCGAGCGGCGGCTGCGGCTGCGGCTCGGGCACCGGCGCCGGGGAGGCCGTCGAGGCGGCGCTCGCCTGCTTCGCGCCCGAGGTCAGGGCCGTCGAGCTGGAGTCGGCGCCCGCCTTGCTGCAGATCGGGACGAAAGCCCGGTGACCGCGGCCACGGTCGGCCTGCGCAGGTTCCTCACCGAGCGTCCGCCGCAGCCCGAGCGATGCGAGCTGTGCGCGGCCCCGGTGCCCGAGGACCACCGGCATCTGGTCGACGTCGAACAGCGCGCCCTCGCGTGCGCCTGCGCCGCCTGCGCGCTGCTCATGGAGCAACCCGGCGCCGCCGCGGGCCGCTTCCGCGCGGTCCCGGCCCGCTACCTCACCGATCCCGGCCACCGCCTCGACGAGCGGGCGTGGGAGGCGCTGCGGATCCCGGTCGGCGTCGCGTTCTTCTTCCGCAACGCGGCGCTCGACCGGCTGGTCGCCCTCTACCCCAGTCCGGCGGGCGCCACCGAGAGCGAACTCGAACCGGCCGCCTTCGACGAGGTCCTCGGCGGCAGCCGGCTCGCCGGACTCCTCGAACCGGACGTGGAGGCACTGCTGCTGCGCCGCACCGGCGACGCCTTCGAGTGCCACCTCGTCCCGATCGACGTCTGCTACGAACTCGTCGGCCGGATGCGCCTGTTGTGGCAGGGCTTCGACGGCGGCGCGGAAGCGCGGGCCGCGCTGGACGCCTTCTTCGACGACGTCCGGCGCCGCGCCCGGCTCCTGGACGAGGCGGAGCGGCCGTGACCGAGTTCTCGTTCGCCTGCGTCGGCGTGCGCGCCGACCGGTACGCCGCCGGCCCCACCCTCGTCTTCCGGCTGCGCGTCACCGCGTCCGGCGACACTCCCGTGCACGCCGTCGCGCTGCGCTGCCAGATCCGCATCGAACCCGCCCGCCGCGGCTACGCGGCCGCCGAGGCCGACGGGCTCACCGACCTCTTCGGCGAACGCTCCCGCTGGGGCAGCACGCTCCAGCCGGTGCAGTTCGCACAGGTCCCGCTGATGGTCTCCGCGTTCACCGGGGAGACCGAGACCGACCTCGTCGTGCCCTGCACCTACGACATGGACATCGCCGCGACCCGCTATCTGGACGCCCTCACCGACGGCGAGGTCCCGCTGCTGATGCTGTTCTCCGGCACGG
Organism: Streptomyces sp. UW30; assembly: GCF_008042075.1. Classification (GTDB taxonomy): domain Bacteria; phylum Actinomycetota; class Actinomycetes; order Streptomycetales; family Streptomycetaceae; genus Streptomyces. The sequence continues at coordinate 159,392 of NZ_RDBN01000033.1, forward strand.
CGTTCACCGGCACCGGGGGCTTCCGGGTGGAGCCCGTCCCGTGGGACCGCGAGGCGTCCTTCAGGATGCCGGTCGCCACCTGGCGGGAGATGGTCGAGCAGCACTTCCCCGGCTGCGGCTGGATCCGGCTGCCCGGCGACACCATGGACGCCCTGCTCGCCTACCGGTCCCGGCACGCGCTGCCGTCCTGGGAGGCGACCGTCAAGGCGCTGCTCGCCGGTGCCCGGCCACCGGCGAACGACCCTTTCCGCACGCTCACCGGCACCACCGGAAGGACCGAGCCGTGACCGCCACCGCGTTCGCGCCCGCGACCGAGGAGCGCCTCGCCCTCGCCCGGCAGGTGGCCGACGCCGTGCTCTTCGAGGGGTATGTGCTCTACCCCTACCGTGCCTCGGCCGCCAAGAACCGGCTGCGCTGGCAGTTCGGCGTCCTGGTGCCGCCCGCCTGGGGCGCCGAGTGCGAGGAGCACGACTTCCAGCACACCGAGTGCCTGATCGAGCCGAGAGCGGGTGCGACCCTCGCGGTCGAGGTCCGCTTCCTGCACGCCCGGCGCCGCACCGTACAACGCGCCCTGCCCGACGGCGGCTTCGAGACCGTGGCCGAACTCCCTCTCGACGACCGGGTGCTGGTGCCCTGGGACGAAGGAGCCGAGGAACGCGTCGAGTTGGTCGCGCCGGTCGGGCAACTGCTGGGCGCGGAGGCCGAGTTCCCCTTCCGCAAGCCGGCCGTGGAGGAAACCGAGCCCGTCCTGGACTCGGCAGGGCGCACGGTCGGCCGGCTGGTCCGGCGCAGCGCCGAGGTCAGCGGGGTGGTGCGGCTCCGCGCGCGCGAACTCGACGGGCCCTACCGGGTGTCGCGGCTCACCGCCGTCGTCGAGAACACCACCCCCTGGGCGCCCCCGGAGGGCCGCGCCGCCGACCGGGACGCGGCCCTGCCGCACTCCCTGGTGGCCACCCACCTCCTCATGGCCCTCGACGCCGGCGCGTTCCTGTCGATGACCGATCCCCCCGAGTGGGCCAGGGGCGCGGTCGCCGCCTGCCGCAATCTGCACACCTGGCCCGTGCTCGCCGGTGAACCCGGCCGCACCGACCTCGTGCTCTCCTCGCCGATCATCCTGGAGGACCACCCGTCCATCGCCCCCGAGAGCCTTGGCGCCCTCTACGACGCCACCGAGATCGACGAGATCCTCGCCCTGCGCACCGCCGCCCTCACCGACGAGGAGAAACGCGAGGCCCGCGGCACCGACGCACGGGCCGCCGCGGTCATCGACCTCGCGGACTCGATGCCGGCCGAGGTGCTGGAACGCCTGCACGGCGCGGTACGCGGCCTGCGCGAAGTCACCGGTGAGACCGCCGGCCTCCCCGACGAGTCGGGAGTGCTGCGCCCCGAGACCCCCTGGTGGGACCCGGCGAGCGACGCGGGCTTCGACCCCGAGCAGGACAGGGTCATGGTCGACGGCCACTCGGTCGGCAAGGGCAGCCGCGTCGAGCTGCGCCCCGGCCTGCGGCACACCGACGCACAGGACCTGTTCCTCCACGGCCGCGCCGCGACCGTCGAGGCGGTGCTGCACGACGTCGACGGCACGGTCCACCTCGCCGTCACGGTCGACGGCGACCCCGGCGCCGACATCCGCCGGGAACAGGGCCGCTACCTGTACTTCCAGCCGGACGAGGTCGCACCGCTGGAGGCTCCCCGATGACCCGGACGCTCGTCGCCGGCATCGGCAACATCTTCCTCGGTGACGACGGCTTCGGCGTGGAGACCGCCCGCCGCCTGACCGGACGGCACCTGCCGGAACACGTCGAGGTCCTGGACGTCGGAGTACGCGGGGTGCACCTCGCCTACCAGCTCCTGGACGGCTACGACACCCTCGTCCTCGTCGACGCCACGGCGCGCGGCGAGGCCCCCGGCACGCTGTACGTGATCGAGCACGACGGCGCCGGCTCCACCGGCGAGGCCGTTCCCGCGATCGACGGCCACCGCATGACGCCCGACACCGTCCTGGCGCTGCTGGGCACCCTCTGCGCCGGCACCGGCGGACAGCCACCCCGGCGCGTCCTGGTCGTCGGATGCGAACCGGCCTCGACCGACGAGGGCATCGGGCTCAGCCCGCCGGTGTCCGAGGCCGTACCCCGGGCCGTTCGCCTGATCGAAGAGTTGCTCCAGGGCGGCTCGCCGGCCTTGGTACAGGCCCAGACCGCCGAAGCTTCCACCAGAGGAGAGACGGGATGAAGAAGATCATCGCTGCCGGTGCCGCCGGAGCCGCGCTGGCCGCTGCGGCCGCCGTCGTGACACAGGTGCTGCCCGACCTCAGGCGCTACTTCCGGATGCGCCGGATGTGAACCCACGCCCGCCGGGCGACCGGCGGCTGCCGCCGCCTTGCGTCGAACGGTGTACCCGAGGGCCCGGCCACGGCGTGCCGGGCCCTCGCACCTGTGGCGCTCGCCTCTAATGAAGGCCCGCCCCGGGAGGACGAGGACCCATGCACGAGATGTCCGTCGCGCTGGCCGTGATCGACCAGGTGGAGACGGCCGCCGCACAGACCTCGGACGTCACCTCGGTGCGCTCGGTGCGGCTGCGCGTGGGCGAGCTGGCCGGCGTCGTACCCGACTCCCTCGCCTTCTGCTTCGAACTCGCCTGCGCCGGAACCCTGCTGGAAGGCGCCGAACTGGTCACCGAACCGGTGCCCGGACGGGCCCGCTGCACGCCCTGCGCGCACGAGTGGGCCGTCGGCATGCCGCCCCGGCTGAGCTGCCCCGAGTGCGGCGGCGCCGAGGTCGAACTGGTCTCGGGCCGGGAGCTCCAGATCGCCGAGGTGAGGTGGGAGGACGGCGATCCCCCGCACGCGGCCACCCGCGAAACGATCCACGAGGAGTGCTGAACCATGTGCCGTGTCGTCGACCTGCAACAGGCCGTGCTCGCGAAGAACGACGCGAGCGCCCACCTCCTGCGCACGCACCTCGACTCCCGTGGCACCACCGTCGTCAACCTGCTCTCCAGCCCCGGCAGCGGCAAGACCGCGCTGCTGGAACGCGAACTGCTGCTGGCGCGGGAGCGGTCCGTCGCCGTCGCGGCGCTCACCGCCGACCTCGCCACCGAGAACGACGCCGAACGGCTCGCGCGTTCCGGCGTCCCGGTCAAGCAGGTGCTCACCGACGGGCTGTGCCATCTGGAGGCGGCGATGCTCGCCGGGCACCTGCACGGATGGCTGCCCGACGACACCCGGCTGCTGTTCGTGGAGAACGTCGGCAACCTGGTCTGCCCCGCCTCCTACGACCTGGGGGAGACCCTCAGGGTCGTCCTCGCCTCCGTGACCGAGGGCGAGGACAAGCCGCTCAAGTACCCGACCGCGTTCGGCCTGGCCCACCTGGTCGTGGTCACCAAGACCGACATCGCCGAGGCGGTGGAGTTCGACGAGGGCGCGTTCCGGGCGAACGTGGAGCGCGTCAACCCGGGCGTGGAGGTGCTCCTGACCTCGGCCCGCCGGGGACACGGCGTCGGCACGCTGCTCGACCGCGCCCTCGCCGCGGCGGGAGGCGCGCCCCTCCACTCGCCCGTCATGGCCCGCCGCCCGGACGCCGCCCACGGACACGGCCACGCCCACGGTCACACCCACTCCCACACGGGCCCGGCTGACGCCGCCGCCACGGCCCCCGCCCGCTCGTGAGTGCTCCGCCGCGGTCGGCCGCCGTCGCCCCGGACCCGCCGCACCGGCGGCGGGTCGTCGTCCGGGGAGTGGTGCAGGGCGTGGGCTTCCGGCCGTACGTCTACGGCCTCGCCACCGAACTCGCCCTGGTCGGGCATGTGACCAACACGTCCGAGGGCGTCGTCGCCGAGGTCGAGGGCAGTGTCTCGGCGGTGGCCCGCTTCTGCGACCGGCTCGCGGTCCAGGCGCCTCCGCTGGCCCGGGTGGAGTCCGTCCACCACCAGGAGCTTCCCGTCACCGGCGGCGAGGCGTTCACGATCCTCGCCTCCCGCACCGGCGGCCCGGCCCGCACGCTGGTCTCCCCGGACACGGCCACCTGCGCCGACTGCCTCGCCGAACTGGCCGACCCGGCCGACCGGCGCCACCGCCACCCGTTCGTCAACTGCACCCACTGCGGCCCGCGTTTCACGATCGTCACGGACGTCCCGTACGACCGGGCGAACACCACGATGGCCGGCTTCCCGATGTGCCCCGACTGCGCGCGCGAGTACGGCGATCCGGCCGACCGGCGCTTCCACGCGCAGCCGGTCGCCTGCCCGGCCTGCGGGCCCCGTCTGCGCCTGATCGTCCCGGGGGCCGAGGGCGCCGCGGGCGCGGACCCGGTCACCGAGGCCCGCGCGCTGCTTGCCCGTGGCGCGATCCTCGCCGTGAAGGGACTCGGCGGCTACCACCTCGCCTGCGACGCCGCGAACGCCGACGCCGTCTCGCTCCTGCGCCACCGCAAGGCCCGGGGCGACAAGCCCTTCGCCGTCATGGCGAGGAGCGCGGGCGACATCGAGCACCTCGTCCGGCTGGGCGCCGAGGAGCGTCGCCTGCTCGAAGGCGCCGTCCGGCCCGTCGTGCTGCTGCGGCGGCGCCCGGACCCGTCGTACGCCGAGGGGGCGGTGCGGCCCGCCGACGCCGTCGCGCCCGGCAGTCCCGACCTCGGCGTGATGCTGCCGTACACCCCGGTGCACCATCTCCTGCTCGGGCTGCCCGGCGACCCGGACGGCCCCCGGCTGCTCGTCATGACCAGCGGCAACCTCTCCGGCGAGCCGATCGTCACCGACGACGCCGAGGCCCTGGAGCGGCTCGCGCACCTCGCCGACGCCTGGCTCACCCACGACCGGCCGATCCACGTGCCGTGCGACGACTCCGTGGTCCGCGTGTGCGACCAGGAGCAACTGGTGCTCCGGCGCTCCCGCGGCTACGCCCCGCTGCCCGTCACCCTCCCGCTGCCGGTCAGCCCCGCCCTGGCCGCCGGCGGGGACCTGAAGAACGCCTTCTGTCTGGGCGAGGGGCGCCAGGCCTGGCTGTCGGCGCACATCGGCGACATGGACGACGTCGCGACGCAGTGGGCCTTCGAACGCGCCGTGGAGCAGCTGGAGTCCATCACGGGGGTACGGCCGAGGAGCCTGGCGTGCGACCGGCACCCCGCCTACCGCTGCGCGCAATGGGCCGACCGGAACGCGGCCGGCCGGGCCGTCGTACGCGTCCAGCACCACCACGCCCACGTCGCCGCCGCGATGGCCGAGCACGGGCTGGACGGCACCCGGCAGGTGATCGGCGTCGCCTTCGACGGCACCGGTCACGGCGACGACGGCGCGGTGTGGGGCGGGGAGTTCCTGCTCGCGGACTACGCCGGCTTCACCCGCTTCGGGCATCTCGCGTACGTCCCCCTGCCCGGCGGGGACACGGCGGTGCGCAGGCCGTACCGGATGGCGCTGGCCCACCTGCGCGCGGCCGGCCTCGACTGGTCCGGCGACCTCGCCTGCACGGCCGCCTGCCCGCCCGACGAACTGCGGCTGCTCCAGCGGCAGTTGGAGCGCGACCTGAACTGCGTCCCCACCTCCAGCATGGGCCGGCTCTTCGACGCCGTGTCCTCGCTCGCCGGTGTCTGCCACCGCGCCGGCTACGAGGCACAGGCCGCCGTGGAGCTGGAGGCCGCCGCGCTCGGCGCGCCCGCCGACGACACGACCGCGTACGCCTTCGGGCTGCACGACGGCGACGGCGACGGTGGCCCGGTCCGGGCCGATGCCGCGCCCGTCGTCGCGGCGATCGTCCGCGACCTGCGGGCGGGCACCGGAGCGGCGGCCGTCGCGGCCAGGTTCCACCGAGGCGTGGCCGCACTCGTGCACGCCATGTGCCGGCGGGCACGGGAACGGCACGGGCTGGACACGGTGGCCCTGACCGGCGGCGTGTTCGCCAACACGCTGCTGTCCTCGGCCTGTTCGGCCGCCCTGCGCACGGACGGCTTCACGGTTCTGCGGCACCGGCTGGTGCCGCCGGGCGACGGCGGCCTGGCGCTGGGCCAGCTGATGGTGGCCGCCCGGACGACGACCGACGACTGAGCAACACGCGACCCCACAGGAGATGCCCATGTGCCTGGCGGTACCCGGCAGAGTGCTGGAGATCGAGGAACGGGACGGCACCCGGATGGCCACCGTCGACTTCGGCGGCGTGGTCAAGGAGGTGTGCCTGGAGTATCTGCCGGATCTCCAGGTCGGCGAGTACGCCATCGTCCACGTCGGGTTCGCGCTCCAGCGACTGGACGAGGAGTCGGCGAAGCAGACGCTGGAGCTGTTCGCCGAGCTCGGCATGCTCCAGGAGGAGTTCGGCGACGCCTGGGAGATGGCGGCGGCGGAGGCGGGCGTGGCCCCGGCGGAAGAGGTGCACAACCAGTGAAGTACATCGAAGAGTTCCAGGACCCGGAGCTGGCCCGCCGGCTCCTCGACGACATCCGGGCCACGGTGACCAGGCCGTGGGCGCTGATGGAGGTGTGCGGAGGGCAGACGCACAGCATCATCCGGCACGGTCTCGACCAGCTCCTGCCCGACGAGGTCGAGTTGATCCACGGACCGGGCTGTCCCGTCTGTGTGACCCCGCTGGAGGTCATCGACAAGGCGCTGGAGATCGCCTCCCGCCCCGAGGTGATCTTCTGCTCGTTCGGCGACATGCTGCGGGTGCCCGGCACCGGCCGGGACCTGTTCCAGGTGCGCGGCGAGGGCGGCGACGTACGCGTCGTGTACTCGCCGCTCGACGCCCTGCGGATCGCGCAGCAGAACCCGGACCGCGAGGTGGTGTTCTTCGGCATCGGCTTCGAGACGACCGCGCCGCCCAACGCCATGACGGTCCATCAGGCCCGCAGGCTGGGCGTCCGCAACTTCAGCATGCTGGTGTCCCATGTCCGCGTCCCGCCCGCCATCGAGGCGATCATGTCGTCGCCGAGCTGCCGGGTGCAGGGCTTCCTCGCGGCCGGGCACGTGTGCAGTGTGATGGGGATGGGGGAGTACCCGGAGCTGGCCGAGCGCTTCCGGGTGCCGATCGTGGTGACGGGCTTCGAGCCGCTGGACATCCTCGAAGGCGTACGCCTGACCGTACGGCAGCTGGAGCGCGGCGAGCACACCGTCGACAACGGCTACGCCCGCGCCGTCCGCCCGGAGGGCAACCCGGCCGCCCGGGCCATGCTGGAGGACGTCTTCGAGGTCACCGACCGCGCCTGGCGGGGCATCGGGGTGATCCCCGGCAGCGGCTGGCGGCTGTCGCCGAAGTACCGCGACCACGACGCCGAGCACCGCTTCTCGGTCGAGGGGATCCGGACCGAGGAACCGGCCGAGTGCCGCAGCGGAGAGGTCCTGCAGGGACTGCTCAAGCCGCACGAGTGCGCCGCCTTCGGCACCCTGTGCACCCCTCGTACACCGCTGGGCGCCACCATGGTCTCCAGCGAGGGCGCCTGCGCGGCGTACTACCTGTACCGGCGGCTGGACCTGCCCGCCGCCACGGCCCGGGAGGCGAGCCCCGTTGTCTGACACCACCGATCTCCCCGCCCCGGCCCTGGACGTCGAGGGGTGGACGTGCCCGGCCCCGCTGCGCGACCGGCCCCGCGTCGTCATGGGACACGGCGGCGGGGGCGCCCTCTCCGCCGAACTGGTCCAGCAGATCTTCGCCCCCGCCTTCGGCGGCGAGGTGCTCGCGCAGATGGGCGACGCCGCGGTCCTCTCCCTCGGCGGAGCACGGCTGGCCTTCTCCACGGACTCCTACGTCGTACGTCCGCTGTTCTTCCCCGGCGGCAGCATCGGCGACCTGGCGGTCAACGGCACGGTCAACGACCTCGCCATGAGCGGGGCCCGCGCCGCCTACCTCTCCTGCGGATTCATCCTCGAAGAGGGCGTCGAGCTGGAGACGGTCACCCGGGTCGCCGAGGCACTGGGCGCGGCCGCGCGCACCGCCGGCGTGGAGGTGGCGACCGGTGACACCAAGGTGGTGGAGGCCGGACACGGCGACGGGATCTACCTCAACACGGCCGGGATCGGCGTCGTCCCGGCGGGCGTCGACCTGCGTCCGCAGCGGGTCGTCCCCGGCGACGTCGTGATCGTCAGCGGCGCCGTCGGCGTCCACGGGGTGGCGGTCATGAGCGTCCGGGAGGGCCTGGAGTTCGGCGTGGAGATCGAGAGCGACTGCGCCGCGCTCGGCGGCCTGGTCGACGCCATGCTGGCCGTCACCCCGGATCTGCATGTGCTGCGCGACCCGACCCGGGGCGGCCTCGCGGCCTCGCTCAACGAGATCGCGGCCGCCTCCGGCACGGGCGTGGTCGTCAGGGAACGCGACGTCCCCGTCCCGGCCGCCGTGGCGAACGCCTGCGCCATCCTGGGCCTCGACCCGATGTACATCGCCAACGAGGGCAAGCTGGTGGCCTTCGTCCCGCGCGAGCACGCCGACGCCGTGCTGGAGGCGATGCGGGCCCACCCGCTGGGCGCGGACTCCGCGATCATCGGGGAAGCCGTCGAGGCACACCCCGGCATGGTCGTGGCCCGCACCGGGCTGGGCGGCACACGCGTGGTCGACCTGCCGCTCGGGGAGCAGCTGCCGCGGATCTGCTGAGCCGGCCGGCATGCCCTGTGACCTGTCAGGACACCTCGCGCCGGTGGTGAAGGGGCTGCCCGAACAAACGCGCGCGCGTTAGGTTGAGCGCGTGCGATTGAGAGTGGAGTTCACGACCGAGCCCTTCGACCTCGACGAGGCACCCGCGCACGCGCTGGTCGCCCGCCAGGTCATCGAGGCTGCCGAGCTCGACGAAGTGGACGTAGGCCCGTTCGGGAACACGGCGGAGGGCGGCACCGACGCCGTGCTCACCGCCGTGGACGCCCTGCTGCGCAAGACCCTGGAGGCCGGCGCCACCCGGATCTCGCTCCAGGTCAACGTGGTCGGGGAGGGCGAGGAGTGACCGGCACCGGGGACGAGCCCTTCATCGCGGCCGTGAAGCCGCTGGTCGACGCCATGGGCGGCGAGATACTCCCGCCGGACGAGGCCGGGCCCGAGGACGTCGTGCTCTCCTGGGAGGGCGTCGACGTCGTCGCCGTGCGCCTGCCCCAGCTGGCCGACTCCCTCGACCACATCCTGGCCGCCATGGAGCGCCGGCAGGGCAAGCCGCTGGCCGACCTGGACCGCAAGGCCAAGCAGGAGGTCGTACGGATACTGGAAGCGCGCGGTGCCTTCTCCGTACGGCACGGCGTGGAGACCGTGGCGAGCGCGCTCGGCGTGAGTCGCTTCACGGTCTACAACTATCTCAACCGTGACAAGAACGCCTGAGGCGGCTTGCCCGGTTTCGTTGCCGCGAATTTTCAACAAAGTGTTGACGTCTCGTCGTCGTAGGGCGTTAGCTATCGGCACGCCCGTTCAGTACGAAGGCCCTTCGCGGCCACGGAGGCTCCCGTGACGTCGAATTCCACGCCCCCGGGCCTGGCCCGGTTCAACGCCCTGGAGGAGCACGCGGCCCACGCCGCTCTCCACGAGGCGTGCGCCTCCACGGCATGGGTGCGGCGGCTGCTCGCCGCCCGCCCCTACGCCACCGTCGGCGACCTCTACACCGCCAGTGACGCCGCCATGGCCGCGCTGAGCACCGAGGACCTCGCGCAGGCCATGGCCGGGCACCCGCCGATCGGCCGCCCCAAGCCGGGCGACCCGACCTCGGCCCGGGAGCAGCGCGGCATGGCCGGCGCCTCCGAGGAGCTCAAGGCGGAGCTGCTCGAACTCAACCTGGCCTACCAGGACCGGTTCGGCCATGTCTTCCTGATCTGCGCCACCGGCCGGACCGGCGAGGAGATGCGCGACGCGGTCAAGGAGCGGATCGGCAACTCGCCGGAGCAGGAGCGGGAGATCGTCCGCACCGAGCTGGGCAAGATCAACCGCATCCGGCTCGCCCGCATCGTCGAAGAGGACTGACAGCAGCATGAGCACCAGTACCACCGCCTCCGTGTCCACCCACATCCTGGACACCAGCGTCGGCCGCCCCGCCGAAGGCGTCGCCATCCACCTTTCCGCCCGCTCCGGGCGCGAGGCGGACTGGCAGGCGCTCGGCGGCTCCGCGACCGACCCGGACGGGCGGTGCAAGGACCTCCCGGCGCTGCCGGAAGGCACCACACACGTACGGCTCGACTTCGCCGTGGAGCCGTATTTCGAGAAGAAGCAAGCCGATGCGCAGCAGGACGCCCCCGCGAATCGGGACAGCGGTGCCGTGTTCTTCCCCGAGGTGGCGATCACCTTCGCCGTGAACCCCGGGGAGCATTACCACGTACCGCTGCTGCTCAACCCGTTCGGCTACTCCGTTTACCGAGGGAGCTAGCAGACATGCCCACGATCCTGGGACAGAACCAGTACGGCAAGGCCGAGAACCGAGTCGTAAAGATCACGCGGGACGGCGCCACCCACCACATCAAGGACCTGAACGTATCCGTGGCGCTGAGCGGCGACATGGACGAGGTCCACTACTCCGGCTCGAACGCCCACTGCCTGCCGACCGACACCACCAAGAACACGGTGTACGCGTTCGCCAAGGAGCACGGCATCGAGTCGGCCGAGCAGTTCGGCATCCACCTCGCGCGCCACTTCGTCACGAGTCAGGAGCCGATCAAGACGGCCCGGATCCGTATCGAGGAGTACGCCTGGGAGCGGATCGACGCCTCCGACGCCAACTCCCAGTTCATCGGCGCGGACGAGGTCAAGCACTCCTTCGTCCGCAAGGGCCAGGAGACCCGGGTCACCCAGATCACCTACGACGGTTCGTCCTGGGAGGTCATCTCGGGGCTGAAGGACCTCGTCGTGATGAACTCGACGAACTCCGAGTTCTGGGGCTACGTCAAGGACAAGTACACGACGCTCCGGGAGGCCTACGACCGCATCCTGGCCACCCAGGTCTCCGGCCGCTGGCGGTTCAACTGGACCGACGACGAGCAGCGGATGCCCAACTGGGAGAAGTCCTACGAGCAGACCAAGAAGCACATGCTCCACGCCTTCGCCGAGACCTACTCCCTGTCGCTCCAGCAGACCCTCTACCAGATGGGTTCGCGGATCATCAACAACCGCAGCGAGATCGACGAGGTCCGCTTCTCCCTCCCGAACAAGCACCACTTCCTGGTGGACCTGGAGCCGTTCGGGCTGAAGAACGACAACGAGGTGTACTTCGCCGCCGACCGCCCCTACGGCCTGATCGAGGCCACCATCCTGCGGGACGGCTGTGAGCCGAAGATCCCGGTGGATCTGACCAACCTGTAAGCCGGCAACTGCATTTCGGCACCCGCGGCCGGCGGGCCGGGCTTGGAAAGCCCCCGGCCGCGGTACTCAAATCTCCAGGGTCCTGCCGTGCCCCCTCCACATCAGCGCAAAGGACGAATCATGGCAGCAGCCCAGCGCATCGTCATCGAGAACTGTTCGATCGCGACCGTGGACGCGAACGACACCGAGCACGCCACCGGCCACCTCGTCATCGCGGACAACCGCATCGAGTCGCTCGGCGCGGGCACGGCCCCGGAGGGCCTGGAGAACGTCGTACGCCGCATCGACGCCACCGGGCACCTGGTGACCCCCGGCCTGGTCAACACCCACCATCACTTCTACCAGTGGATCACCCGGGGCCTGGCCACCGACCACAACCTCTTCAACTGGCTCGTCGCCCTGTACCCGACCTGGGCGCGCATCGACGAGCGGATGGTGCGCTCCGCCGCGCAGGGCTCGCTGGCGATGATGGCCCGCGGTGGCGTCACCACCGCCATGGACCACCACTACGTCTTCCCGAAGGGCTCCGGCGACCTGTCCGGCGCGATCATCGGCGCCGCCCGCGACATGGGTGTCCGCTTCACCCTCGCCCGCGGCTCCATGGACCGCAGCGAGAAGGACGGCGGACTGCCGCCGGACTTCGCCGTCGAGACCCTCGAAGGCGCCCTCGCCGCGACCGAGGAGACCGTCAAGCAGCACCACGACGCCTCCTTCGACGCGATGACCCAGGTCGCCGTGGCCCCCTGCTCGCCGTTCTCCGTCTCCACCGAACTGCTGCGTCAGGGCGCCGAGTTGGCCCGCCGTCTCGGCGTACGGCTGCACACGCACGGCTCCGAGACGGTCGAGGAGGAGCAGTTCTGCAAGGAGCTGTTCGGCATGGGCCCGACCGACTACTTCGAGTCCACCGGCTGGCTCGGTGAGGACGTGTGGATGGCGCACTGCGTCCACATGAACGACTCCGACATCGCCGCCTTCGCCCGCACGAGGACGGGCGTCGCCCACTGCCCCTCGTCCAACGCCCGCCTCGCCGCCGGCATCGCCCGCGTCCCCGACATGCTCGCGGCCGGCGTCCCGGTCGGCCTCGGCGTCGACGGCACCGCGTCCAACGAGTCCGGCGAACTGCACACCGAGCTGCGCAACGCCCTGCTCATCAACCGCCTCGGCGCCCACCGCGAGGCCGCCCTCAACGCCCGGCAGGCCCTGCGGCTCGGTACGTTCGGCGGCGCCCAGGTCCTGGGCCGCGCCGCCGAGATCGGCTCCCTGGAGCCGGGCAAGCTCGCCGACCTCGTGCTGTGGAAGCTCGACACGCTCGCCCACGCCTCCATCGCCGACCCGGTGACCGCGCTGGTCTTCGGCGCGGCGGCCCCGGTCACGGCGTCGTTCGTGAACGGCCGGCAGATCGTCCAGGACGGACGGCTGCTGACCGCCGACGAGGACGCGATCGCCCGCAGTACGCGGGACCAGGCCCGGCGGCTCGCGCAGATCGCCGCGCAGGGCTGACCAGTTGAAGATCTCCGGTCGAGGGGGACGGCCCTCGACCGGTAGCCGTGGACCCGAGCGGGGTCCATGGCGGCCGTCTCCGGGGCGCGCGCATGGACGTGTGCGCCCCGGAACGGTCACCGCGCCCTTTATGTGGGGCTCCGTCCCCCGGTCCCGCACGACCGCGCACCACCTCCTTGAAACCCACGTCAGAGCCGACGTGCTGTCAACCGACCGGAGGAGCCGCCCGTGTCCACCCACCCCGTCGACGAGAAACTCCCCGCCCTGAAAATGGCGACCACAGGCCTTCAGCACGTGGCCGCCATGTACGCGGGAGTCGTCGCCCCACCCCTGATCGTCGGTGCGGCCATCGGCCTGAGCCCCGCCGAACTGACCTTCCTCACCGGCGCCTGCCTGTTCACCGCAGGCATCGCGACCTTCCTCCAGACGCTCGGTATCTGGAAGATCGGCGCCCGGCTGCCCTTCGTCAACGGCGTCACCTTCGCCGGCGTCGCCCCGATGACGGCGATCGTCGCCTCCACCGAGGACAAGTCCGACGCCCTGCCGATCATCTTCGGCGCGGTGATCGTCGCCGGCCTCCTCGGCTTCCTGGCCGCACCCTTCTTCAGCAAGGCGGTCCGCTTCTTCCCGCCGGTCGTGACGGGTACGGTCATCACCCTGATCGGCATATCCCTTCTCCCGGTCGCCTTCAACTGGGCCCAGGGCCCCAACCCCGCGGCGGACGACTACGGGTCGGCCACGAACCTGGGGCTGGCGGCGGTCACCCTGCTGATCGTCCTGCTCCTGCGCCGCTTCACCCGGGGCTTCGTCAAGCAGATCGCGGTGCTGCTCGGCCTGGTGATCGGCACCCTCGTCGCCATCCCGTTCGGCGTCACGGACTTCGGCCCGGTGGCGGACGCGGACGTGATCGGCTTCCCGACCCCGTTCCACTTCGGCGCCCCGCAGTTCCAGCTCGCCGCGATCATCTCGCTGTGCGTGGTGATGGTGGTGTCGATGACCGAGTCGACGGCCGACATGCTGGCGCTGGGCGAGATCGTCGAGCGCCCGGCCGACGAGAAGACCATCGCGGCCGGGCTGCGCGCCGACACCCTCGGCTCGGCGCTCAGCCCGCTCTTCAACGGCTTCATGTGCAGCGCCTTCGCCCAGAACATCGGCCTGGTCGCGATGACGAAGATCCGCAGCCGGTACGTCGTCGCCACCGGCGGCGGCTTCCTGGTGCTGATGGGCCTGTGCCCGATGGCCGCGTCGCTCATCGCCGTCGTACCGCGCCCGGTGCTGGGCGGCGCGGGCGTGGTCCTCTTCGGGTCGGTGGCCGCGAGCGGCATCCAGACCCTCGTCCGGGCCGGCCTGGACAAGGACAACAACATCCTGATCGTCGCCGTCTCGCTGGCCGTCGGCATCATCCCGATCACGGCGCCGGAGTTCTACCACGCGTTCCCGGAGACGGTCCGGATCGTCCTGGACTCGGGCATCTCGACGGGCTGTGTGGCGGCGGTGGCCCTGAACCTCGTCTTCAACCACCTGGGCAGGGGCCGTGACGCCCAGGACGTCACTCATCCCATGGAGGCAGGAGAGGAGATCACCGGGGCGACCCGGGCCCCTGCCACACCATGAGGTTGGCGAAGAGCTCGGCCTGCTCGACGGCGTCGTCCAGCGCATGGTGCGTGTGACGACGCCGCGACAGCAGTTCACGCGGCATCGTGCCCTTCGCCACCGCCCGCAACGGCAGCCCCGCCTTCGTCGCGTACAGCGTCTTCATGTCGAGGCAGCCCGAGTGCCCGAACGGGCTCGTGCCGGTGAAGCGGATCAGGTACCAGTACAGGAACGTCCAGTCGTACGACGCCGGGTAGCCGCACATCACCGGCTGCGCCCCGGCGCTCACCTCACGCACCCATGCGCTGAACTCGGCGAGCGCGGACGCCGGTTCACTGCCCTCGCGCGCGAGCCGCTCCCGGTCCAGCCCGCTCACGGCCAGCGCCTCCGGCACGAACTCCTCACTGATCGGCCGCAGCTCCCGGTAGAAGGTGCGCTCCTGCGGATCGGCCGGCGTGAAACCGTCGGCGTCCTGCACTCCGGCGACGGCCGCGCCGAAGCTCAGCATGGAGTACGGGCCGGGGATCGGGCCGTCGGCCTCGATGTCGACGGAGATGTAGAGGCTGGGTCTGGTGCGTCGTGCGGCCATGAACCGGGAGCATCCCAGCCGCCCCGGGCCTCCCGCATCCCATTTCCACCGTGGGCGCCGGCTACGGCCTCGTCAGTGGCGGGCGGCGACCTGGCACGGCTGGGCGTCAGGGAGGCGGCCGCTGAAGTACGAGCGGGGCGGGACGCCCATCAGGGTGCGGAAGTCGGACGTCATGTGGGACTGGTCGTAGTAGCCGGAGGCGACGGCGAGCTGCGCCCAGGGGACGTCGTCGGCACGGGCCAGCACCGCGTGGACCCGGTCGATCCGGGCGTAGTGCTTCGGGGAGAGTCCGACGCCCTCGGCGAAGAGGTTGCGCAACTGGCGCTCGCTGACGGCGAGTTCGCGTGCCACGTCCCGCACCTGCCCGGGAACGTGGCCGGTGCGCATCGACAACGCGTCCGCGCCGGCCTGCAGCAGGGCCGTGCGTGAGCGGTCCGCGGCGGCGGACAGACGGTCCGGGAGCGTCTGCGCCAGATGCGGCACCACCTGCTCCGGCGTCATGTGCCGCAGTTCGCGGCCCAGTTGGCGTGCCGTCGCGCCGGGCAGTTCCTCCAGAAGCGCCGCGTCACCCACGAGATCGACCGCCGGGACGCCGAGCAGGGGACGGACGGTGCCGGGCGCCAGCCGTATCTCGAGGCAGGATGCGAACCGTTTGCCCAGGTGGTACGAGGCGCGGGTGCGCGGGCCGACGACCAGCGCGCTGCGGTGGCCGTTCTCGTCGACCCGGAAGACCAGCTTCGTGGCGGTGTCCGGGAGTTGGACATACGGCTCCGCCGGGTCGGCGCCCACCGACCCGATACCCGCGACCCATGGGCGCAGCGCCGGGGGTGTGGGCAGGATCTGTGGGGACATCGTGTTCGTCACGCCTCCACCGTATGCCCGGTGCCTGGCCGTCCGGGCCCGTGAACCGTGCCGGAATTTCCAAGAGTCCGGCGCCGCCCGCCGCCCATCGTGGTGGTCATGATCCTAGTGACGGGTGCCACCGGCACCATCGGCAGTGAAGTGGTACGACAGCTTGCGGCGCGCGGTCAGAAGGTGCGTGCGCTGACCCGGGATCCGGCGGCGGCCCGGGTGCCCTCGGGCGTCGAGGCCGTACCCGGGCACCACCGTGACCGGGACTCGGTCCAGGCGGCGATGGCCGGCGTCGAAGCCGCCTTCCTGGTCGGTGTGTTCGGCCCGGACGACGCCCAGCACGACCGGGGCCTGGTCGAGGCGGCGCGGGCGGCCGGGGTACCGCGGATCGTGAAGCTCTCCTCGATCGGCACCGGTGACCCCCGGCTGGCCGAGTTCGGCAATTGGCACCTGCCCGGCGAGGAGGCCGTCCGGGCGAGCGGCCTGGAGTGGACCGTGCTGCGTCCTTCGTCCTTCGCCTCCAACACGCTCGCCTGGGCCGAGGCCGTCTACGCGGGCACCGCGGCGCCCAACCTGATGAGCGACGGCGCACAGGGCGTCGTCGACCCGCGGGACGTGTCCGAGGTCGCCGTGAGCGCACTGCTCGACCCACGCCATGCGGGGCGCACCTACACCCTGACCGGACCCGAGACCATCCGCGCCAGTGACCAGGCCGCGGTACTCGGCGAGATCCTCGACCGGCCGGTGGAGCTCCTCCAATTGACCGCGGACCAGCGCCGCGAACTACTCCTGGGTGCCGGCCTCGGGGCCGCCTACGCGGACAGCCTCGTGGCGAGTGCTCGCTTCATCGAGGAGGGCGGCAACGCCGTCGTCACCGATGACGTACCGCAGGTACTGCGGCGACCGGCACGGAGCTTCCGGGAGTGGGCGCTGGACCACAGGGCGGCGTTCATGGAGGGGTGACCGGATTCGGCGAGGAGGCGGTCACACCGGCACCTGAGCCGGAGCCGGTGTGACCTAGAGCCCGAACAGGCTCGGGTCCGACGACAGCTCCTTGAAGATCTCGTCGGGGCGGGCGACCAGCTTGCGCTCCTCCAGGTTCAGGACTCCGCCGACCGCGGTGATCTCGGCCGCCACCGTGCCGTCGGTCCTGCGGATGATCTGCTCGACCCTGAACGTCTTGCCGCCGCCCCACTCGAAGGCGCACGTCACCTCGACCTCGTCGCCCGCGAGCAGCTCCCGCTTGTAGCGGATGGTCGTCTCCAGGGACACCGGTCCCACGCCCTTGGAGGCGAGCCCCTTCTGGCTGATCCCGGCCGCCTGAAGCAGCGCCCAGCGGGCGTGTTCCGCGTAGTTCAGGTACACCGCCTGGTTGAGGTGTCCCTGCACATCCGTCTCGTACCCACGGACGGTCACCGGAACGGAGAACTGCTCGGTCACGACTTCCCCTTCACGTGCCACGCTTCTTGTCGGTCCGATCCTGACATGTGCCCTCTACATCCGTCGCGGAGATGCCAGCAAATACCGCACTCCTGTGCGGGACTCGGTGTGCTCGCCCACCTGCCAGCCCGCCTCTTCCAGTGTGGTCGCGCAGGCCCGCAGCCGCGCGCCGTCGACCTCGTGCACGGCAACCGCCTCCGGCTGGGGGGTCGCCCGCACCCGGTACCCCTCCTCGGAGTCCGGCCCGGCCGGGGGATGCCCGGCCGCCTCCAGCGCGAGCGCGGCGGCCTGCACCAG
Organism: Streptomyces sp. UW30; assembly: GCF_008042075.1. Classification (GTDB taxonomy): domain Bacteria; phylum Actinomycetota; class Actinomycetes; order Streptomycetales; family Streptomycetaceae; genus Streptomyces. The sequence continues at coordinate 176,899 of NZ_RDBN01000033.1, forward strand.
ATGCGTACGCTCCCAGCCGCACGGCCGGTCCACGGCGCCGTCCGGGTTGGTCATCCGGCGCAGCTCCAGCAGCCCCTGCCAGGCGCCGCGCACCTCACGCAGCCGGGCCGGGCCCGACGCCGGGGCGCCCTCGGCACCGCCGATCCGGGCGGCGAACACACCGCGCGCCTCGGTGGCCTCGGCCTCTTCGGGCACCGCAGGCTCGGACTCCCGTATCCGATGCCCCGCCGGGGTCAGAAAGTGAGCGTGCGGCGGGCGCGGGTGCCGGAAGGCGAGCCCCCGCTTCACCAGTGCCGCGAGCTGTGCCTCCGTACCCCTGAGCCGTCCGGTGTCGGGATCGGCGGCGTCGATGACACGCCGCTGGGCCGCGGTCGGTGCTCTGGTCACGGCGTGCTCCTCCCCGGGCGTTCGGATGCCGGCCCGGCCTCATGGCACGGCACCGGCTCCATCTGCTGGGAAGGCTACGACCCGGGTCTGACATTCCACCCCGAGATCACCGGCCGCCCGTGCTCCGTGCCCAGCCGGCACAGCGTCCCCGTGGCCAGTTGGAACAGCGCCCCGTCCGCGGGCGGCAGCCCGAGCCGCCGGGCGGTGAGCACCCGCAGGAAGTGCCCGTGGGCCACGAGCACCACGCATCCTTCGGTGTTGGCGAACGCGGCGTCCACCTTGGCCAGCATCCGGTCGGCGCGCTCCCCGACCTGTTCCGGGCTCTCCCCGGGATGGTCGGGCGGCCCCGGCGCGACACCGTCCCTGAACAGGAACCACCCGGGCCGCTCGCGCTGGATCTCGACGGTCGTGATGCCCTCGTATCCGCCGTAGTCCCACTCCCGCAGATCGGCGTCGACCCGCATGTCGTGCAGCCCGATCAGCTCGGCCGTCTCCCGCGCCCGCTGCGACGGGCTGACGAACGCCGCCCCGATCCGGTGCGAGCGGATCATCGGCACGAGCCGACGCGCCTCCTCCCGCCCGTGTTCGGTGAGCGGTACGTCGGTCCAGCCGGTGTGCCGTCCGGAGCGGGACCACTCGGTCTGGCCGTGCCGGACGAGGAAGAGATCACTCATGGTCACAGGCTAAGAGCCCAGCGCTCCAACTCGGCGAAGTCGTGCTCGCGCAGCCCTCTGCGCGCGTCGACCGAGAGCAGCAGGGCGGCGCCGCCGTGGTGGGCCGCGACATGCCGTACGTCGAGGTCGGTGATCATGTCGTCGACCCAGACGAAGGGCCGCCCCGCCGCCCACGCCACCACGTGCCGGGTTTTCCAGTACAGCCCGTCGGGGTCCGCGGCGAACAGCTCGGGCCACTCGATGACCGGCAGGTCGCCGGGCAGCCCGATCACCGGCGCGATCATCTCGTTCGCCTGGTGCTGCCAGGTGGTCGCCCACGCCAGCTCGTACGGCAGCGCCAGCAGCCGCGCCCCGTGCCCCGGATGCAGCCGCACCCTGAGGCCGCGGCGCAGCCGCCGGGATCCCGGACGCTGCCGGGCCGACCAGTTGGCGGGGTGCAGCCGGCGGGTCACATAGCCGCGATGGCGCAGGAACGGGGCGCGGAAGGGGTTGAGGGGGCCGTCCACGTCGAGGAGCAGGAGGGGGCGGATGCTCATGGACGGTTCCTACCCACCCGGAGGGTCACGTCTGCCGATAACCGCTCAGGAACCGCCCGATCCGCCCGATCGCCGCCTCCAGGTCCTCCGCGTAGGGCAGGGTCAGAATGCGGAAGTGGTCGGGGGTCGGCCAGTTGAAGCCCGTGCCCTGGACGACCTGGATCTTCTCCCGGAGCAGCAGGTCCAGGACGAACTTCTCGTCGTCGTGGATCTTGTGCACCTTGGGGTCGATGCGCGGGAAGGCGTACAGCGCGCCCTTCGGCTTCACACACGACACGCCGGGGATCTCGTTGAGCTTCTCCCAGGCCACGTCGCGCTGTTCGTGCAGACGGCCGCCCGGCGTGGTCAGCTCCCGGATCGACTGGCGGCCGCCGAGGGCCGCCTGGATGGCGTACTGGGCGGGCGCGTTGGCGCACAGCCGCATGGAGGCCAGCATCGTCAGGCCCTCCAGATAATTCTTCGCGTGCTGCCTCGGGCCGGTGACGACGAGCCAGCCGGAGCGGAAGCCCGCCACCCGGTAGGTCTTCGACAGCCCGCAGAAGGTCAGGACGACCAGGTCGGGGGCGAGGGTCGCGACCGAGTGGTGCACGGCGTCGTCGTAGAGGATCTGGTCGTAGATCTCGTCGGCGAAGACCATCAGGCCGTGGCGGCGGGCGAGGTCGAGGATGCCCTCCAGGATCTCCTTGGGGTACACCGCGCCGGTGGGGTTGTTCGGGTTGATGATGACCACCGCCCGCGTGCGGTCCGTGATCTTCGACGCCATGTCGTCCAGGTCCGGGTACCACTCGGACTGCTCGTCGCACAGGTAGTGCACGGCCTTGCCGCCGGCGAGGGTCGTCACGGCCGTCCAGAGCGGGAAGTCCGGGGCGGGGATGAGGATCTCGTCGCCGTCCTCGAGGAGTGCCTGTACCGCCATGGAGACCAGCTCGGACACGCCGTTGCCGAGGAAGACGTCGTCGACGCCGACCTCCAGACCGAGCGTCTGGTAGCGCTGGGCCACGGCCCGGCGGGCGGAGAGGATGCCGCGCGAGTCGGTGTAGCCGTGCGCCTGGGGCAGCATCCGGATCATGTCCTGGAGGATCTCCTCCGGCGCCTCGAATCCGAAGAGCGCGGGGTTGCCGGTGTTCAGCCGCAGGACGCTGTGGCCCGCCTCTTCCAGCGCGTTCGCGTGCTCGATCACCGGGCCGCGGATCTCGTAACAGACCTCGCTCAGCTTGCTCGACTGCCGGAACTCCATGCGCGCTCGCCCCTCCGGTTTCGTGTGTTGCTTGGTTTTACCAAGTTCGAGCTTGGAAAGTCCAACAACATGTCTAGACTGCGTCGCATGTCACCTCGCCGAAGCTACGACCAGTACTGTTCCGCCGCCCGCGCGCTCGACGTCGTCGGCGACCGCTGGACCCTGCTGATCGTCCGGGAGCTGCTGGCCGGCCCGCGGCGCTACACCGATCTGCACGCCGACCTGCCGGGCGTCAGCACGGACGTACTCGCCTCGCGGCTGAAGGACATGGAGCGCGACGGCATCAGCACGCGACGCAAACTGCCCCCGCCCGGTGCGGCATACGTCTACGAACTCACCCCGCGCGGGCGGGAGTTGCTGCCCGTGCTCCAGGCGCTGGGGCAGTGGGGGCAGGCCGAGCTCGGCGAGCTGCGGCCCACCGACGCCGTGCGCGCGCACTGGTTCGCGCTGCCGCTGCTGCGAGCCCTGCGGGAAGGCGGGGCGGGGGAGGGCCTGGTCGAAGTCGAGGGGGAGGAGGGGGACTTCCATCTGCACGTCGGCGCCGAGGACGGGCCGGTCTACGGCGACGGGCCCGCACCCGGGGAGCCCGACGCGCGGCTGGTCCTGGACTCCGGGACGTGCCAGGCGGTCGCGCGGGGGGAGCTGAGCGTGGCGGACGCCGTACGGGGCGGGCTTGTCGAGGTGAGCGGGGACGGGACGTTGGCCAAGGCCCTGCGCGAGGGATGAGCCCGGCCAAAAGGGCCCGCCGTCGAGTACGGCAGGCCCTTTTGGCGACGGATCAGGCGCCCGGCGGCACCCGCGACGGCCGTCCGGGTCCACGGGTCAGCGCGTAACCGCCGATCCCCGCGAGCGCGGCCAGCGCGCCGCCGATCGCCGTCCACACCCAGCGGTCGGACCACCAGCCGGAGGCCCAGCCGTCCTCGGGCTCGATGTCGGACAGCACCGCCGAGGCCGACGAACTCTCCTCGTCCGCCTGCGACTTCACGGCTGCGCCCGGCACGAGGGGCTGCGCCAGCGCCCCGTCCACCGCGGCCGCACCGCCGATGTCCTTGGAGTCGACCCGGACCTCGGCGCCGACCGGCAGACCGAGGTCGGAGGTGGGCACGTCCACGACCGTCAGACGGATGTAGTACGTACCCGGCAGCGGGTCATCGGCCCACTGCTCCGACCAGGCGCGAACGGTACGCAGGACGCAGGTCAGCTCGACCGAGGAGGTGCCCGCGGCGGCGGTGCGCGTCTGCGCCCCGTACTGGCAGGCCTGGCGGCGGCGCAGACCGTCGTACACGTCGATCTGCCAGGTCTCGGCGGCATGCGTGTCCGGCAGCTTCACCGTGGCCTTCACGGTGGGGCGCAGGCCGGCGTCCGCGGGGAACGACCAGTACAGGTAGTCGCCGGTGGAGGCGCTCGCCGTGGCCGTCTGCCCCTGCTCGACCTCGGTCGCCGTACGGAAGGAGGTGCCCGCCACGGACGGCGCGCCGCCGCCGTCCTGAGATGCGCTCGGGGACGGCGAGGTGTCGGCGGCGGCCGGGGTGACCGCCAGTCCCAGCATGAGCAGGGAAGCGCTCAACACACGTGTGATCCGCATCAGTTGGTCCTCCAGACCGCGACGCGCCAGCGCGACAGCCAGCCCCAGACGAGACCGGCGAGGAAGCCGGTCAGGATCAGCGCGCCGAGCAGCCACCAGCCGCGCCCGAGGCCGAAGGCGGCCACGTCGCTCGACTGCGACGGCCCGTCCACGACGTCGATCGTCAGCTCCAGCGGCAGTCCGGGCGTGGTCTGCACGCCGGAGCCCGCCGAGAAGGACTGAGTGACCTGAAGGCACACGGTCTCGGCGGGCGCGGTGTCCTCGTCGTCGCCGTCCGCCTCCGCCTTCGGGTAGCGCAGGCCGGTGGACATGACGTCCGTACGGCCGTTGCCCGCCGCCTCGCCGCGCACGATCTCCCGGCCGCGCTCGGTCACCGCCCGCAGCAGGACCCCGTAGGAGGGGTTCACCGCACGGTCGGCCGACACGCTCACGGACGCCCGCAGCTCCTGGCCGGGCTCGACGTCCACGCGGTACCAGCGCTGCTGCCCGAACTCCTCGCGGTCGGTGTACAGGCCGGACTTCAGCGCGGGCGCCTTCGCGCACTGGTCCGCGCCCGTCGTCGCGACCGGCGTCACCACCGGATCGGCCGCCCGGTCCACCAACTGGTTGACCTTGTCGGTGAGTTCCTCGGTGTGCTCGACGGAGGTGAACGTGCCGCCGGTCGCCTCGGCGATACAGCTGAGCTGCTGCCGCATCTTGGTGTTCGGGACCAGGCCGAGCGTGTCGATGGTCAGGCCGATGCCCTTGGCGGCGATCTCCCGCGCTACCTCGCACGGGTCGAGCGGGGCGCAGGTGTCCTCGCCGTCGCTGATCAGCACGATCCGCTTGGAGCCCTCACCGCCGTCGAGATCGTCGGCCGCCTTCAGCAGCGCCGGACCGATCGGCGTCCAGCCGGTGGGCGCCAGGGTCGCCACCGCCGCCTTCGCCTCGGTGCGGTCCAGCGGGCCGACCGGGTAGAGCTGCGCGGTGTCCTTGCAGCCTGTCTTGCGGTCGTCGCCCGGGTAGTCGGCGCCCAGCGTGCGGATGCCGAGCTGGACCTCCTCGGGCGTCGCGTCGAGCACCTCGTTGAACGCCTGCTTCGCCGCCGCCATCCGTGACTGGCCGTCGATGTCCCGCGCTCGCATCGAGCCGCTCACGTCGAGGACGAGATCGACCTTGGGCGCCAGCGCGCTGGTCTCATCGGCTACCGCCCCGGCCGGGAACGCCATCCCGGCCGCGAGCGCGGCGAGCAGGGCGCAGGCCCCGGTCGCCAGCCGTGTTCTTGTGATCATCGGCGGATCTTATTGATCAGAGGTGTCCCGCTTCAAACGAGGTCGGAACGGGGATCAGAACACCTCGGTGACCAGCGGATTCGGCAGTTCGGCCCACTGATCCCCCGGCGTCGCCGGCGACAGCCGCATCAGCGTCAGCGCCTTCGTGGGCAGCGGCGCCTCGCGCAGCGCCGCCAGATCCACGGTGTCCGGCAGCTCCCGTACGACCGCCTCCAGCGCCCCGCGCAGCGCCGTACCCGAGCCCGCCGTACCCGCGAGGGCCCCCGCCACCAGGGACCCGAACAGCTTGCGGCGCAGGGCCGTCACCTCGTCCGTGACGATCCGGCCCGTCAGTTCCGGCATCGGGATGCCGTGGCGGGCCAGCCGTGCGGGGCTGATCCGGATGTCGGCGAGGTCGCGGTAGACCAGCCGCACCGGGGAACCGTCCGCCGACAGCACCACGAGCAGGTTCTGCCCGTGCGCCTCCAGAGCCACGCCCAGCTCCAGCAACCGCAGCCCCACGGTGAGCGCGAGCCGCGTGAACTCGGCCAGCCACGCCGGGGATCCGGGCAGCCCGGTCGTCGCCAGCGCGGCCACCGGCACGACGTGCTCGCCGGGCCCGGCGTACACCTGCGGCGACTCGCGCACCACCGCCGCCAGGTCGGGGGAGTCGGCCGTGGCCGCCCCCAGTGTGCGCGTGACGTGCAGCAGCCCGTCCATGCGGGCCGCCAGGGTCTGCGCGAACGCCGACAGGGTGGCCGACAGACCGATGGAGTACACCGAGATGTCCCGCACCGAGGACGTCAGCCTGGCGCTCAACGCGGTCTTGACGTGTGGTCCTTCGGGGAGGGCGAGCGTGCGCAGGGACATCAGCGGATGCGCGGCCATCCCCTCGTCGTAGGGATCGCAGGGACGCTTGAGCACATGCTCGGCCTGCCACGGATGCACCGGGATCAGCAGTCGCCCCCCGTCCCGCATGCCCTGCGGCCACTCGCCGGTCACCAGGCACTCCTGCGCCCGCACCGGCACCAGCCCCAGCGTCACCACCGGCCGGTGCTCGGGCCCGTACGCCAGCTGCTCCGCGACCGAGAACCCGGGCCGGGAACGGCAGTTGGGATGGAACGGATGCCCGTCGACCACCCGCTGCTCCCACTCCCGGTCCAGCGACGGCCACTCCTTGGAGTGAGCACCCTGCCCGGCCCGCGACAGCGCCAACGAGGCGACGCTGTGGCCGAGTTCGGCGGCGAAGGACGTACCGTGCGGCACACCGAGGTCGGTCAGCAGCCGGGCCGGATCGTCGTACGAGGTCTCGTCGAGTCGTACGGCGGTGACGTACGAGGCGGTGGCGTAGGGGTCGGCATGCGGGCCGTGCAGCCGGCGCCCGTCCGAAAGGCGCAGGGTGAGGCCCTCCCCGTCGCGCTCACGGCCGGCCACCCAGGGCAGCGGCTCGTACACGAGCGCGCGCCACAGCCGGCTCAGTACGGCCGCGCGGGCTCCGGGGAGTTCGGCCGCGTGGCGCGAGACGAGTCCGGGGCGCACATCGGCCAGTTCGGCGGCGACCTCGGACTCTGCGCTGGGGGGACGGTGCACGGGCGGTCTCCTCGGGTACGAGTAGGGCGTCGGGACAGGCACCGACGACAGACATACTGATCGTCTCCCCGCCTGAACGGACCGTAGAGAACGAGTGGATCGCGTGCATCTCAACCCTCCGCCCGCCGCCGACGTCGCGGAACGCGCCGACGCCCTCTCGGTCGCGCCCCTGCTCAACTGCCTGCTGCGCGAGGTGGCCGAACCGCAGCCCGCCTCCGGCGAGCGCCTGGTGTACCGGCTGCCCGGCTCGGGGCGACTGCTACGGGTCCTCGGCGAGCGGCGGCCCGCGGAACCCGAGATGTACGCGGCCGGCGGCTGGCAGCGCGTCGGGCACGGCGAACTCGTCAAACTCGTCGCCGACGAGCTGCGCCGCCACACCGGTCTGTCGAACCACGAGCTGCCCGCCGAGATGATCGACAGCCGCGACACGCTGGCCGCGCTCCTCACGGCACGCGCGCGTGCTACGGCGCCGGCCGACCTCTATCTGCGCTCCGAGCAGTCCCTCCTCACCGGCCACCCCTACCACCCCGCCCCCAAGGCACGCGGCGGCGGCCCGGTCGCGGCCTGGCTGCCGTACGCCCCCGAGGCGCACGCCCGCTTCCCGCTGACGCTGCTCGGCGTGCGCGAGGACACCGTCGTCGAGGAGGGCGACACCCGCGCCCTGGACGCCCTCGGCGAGGCCCCGCCCGGCTACCGGCTGCTGCCCGCGCACCCCTGGCAGCTCGACCTGGTCGGCCGGGAGCTCGCGGACGCCTTCGCGGACGGCAGGCTGGTGCGGCTGGGCACGACCGGCTTCGACGCCTGGCCGACGGCCGCGATCCGCACGCTGTACGCCCCCGAGCGCGATCTGTTCCTCAAGTTCAGCCTGGACGTGCGCATCACCAACGACATCCGTCGGCTGTGGCGCCACGACCTGCTCGGGCTGCGCCGCACGGACACGGCGACGGCCGCCGCCTTCGCCGCGCTCGACGGGCCCGCCGCCTGGCTCGGCGACCGCGGATACCGCACCGCCGAATTCGCCTTCGAGGAACTGGCGGTCCTGGTCCGCGACGGGCTGCGCGGCAGCGTCCTGCCGGGCGCGACGCTGCTGCTCGCCGCGGGGCTCGTCGAGGGCTTCGAAGGCAGCCCGCTCCCGGGTGCCCAGGACCCGGTGGCCTGGTGGGAGGCGTATCTGGCCCAGGTCGTCCCACCCGCACTCGCGGCCTTCGAAGACCACGGAGTCGTACTCGAAGCGCACCTGCAGAACACGCTGGTCGCCGTCGACAGCGACGGCATCCCGGTGCAGGCCCTGTTCCGGGACGCCGAGGGCGTGAAGCTGCTGCCGGACGTGTCGCGGGCGGCGGGCTGGGAGCGGCTGGTGTACTGCCTGGTCGTCAACAACCTCGTCGAGATCGCCGGTGCCCTTGCCGCACGGCACCCGACACTGGACCCCTGGCCCGCCGTACGCCACGAGCTGACCCGGCACGACCTGCCTGAGATCCCGGCCCTCCTGGCGTCCCCCACCCTCCCCGGCAAGACCAACCTGCTGCTGCGCTGGACGGGCGCGGACGGCGCCGACGCCCGGTACCTGCCCCTCCCGAACCCGCTGGCCGGGTGAGCGCTGACTTACCCTGGCGGGTGTGCTGCGCGATGTGACTGCTGTTCGATACGTGACCCCGCTGCGGTCCGGCGGCTCCGTGCCCGGAGTCGTCGAGGCCGACGACCTCGGCACGTACGTCGTGAAGTTCACCGGTTCCGCGCAGGGACGCAAAGCGCTGGTCGCCGAGGTGATCGTCGGGGAGCTGGCGCGCGCGCTCGGGCTGCGCTTCCCCGAGCTGGTGCTGGTGCACTTCGACCCGGCGGTCGCCTCGGACGAGCCCCACCAGGAAGTGCGGGAGCTGCACAACGCCAGTGCGGGGGTCAACCTCGGCATGGACTACCTGCCGGGCGCCAAGGACTTCACGCCCGAGGTCGCCCAGCACCTCACGGTCGATCCGCTGGAAGCGGGCCGGATCATCTGGCTCGACGCGCTCACCGTCAACGTCGACCGCACGGTGCACAGCTCGAACCTGATGGTCTGGCCCACCTTCGGCACCGTGCCCCCGCGGCTGTGGCTGATCGACCACGGCGCCGCCCTTGTCTTCCACCACCGCTGGGACACCTCCGACCCCGCGAAGGCCTACGACTTCCGCCATCACGCCCTCGGCCACTACGGCCCCGACGTGCGCGCCGCGGACGCGGAACTCGCGCCCAAGGTCACCGAAGAGCTGCTGCGCGCGATCACGGCCGAGGTACCGGACGCCTGGCTGCTGGACGAGCCCGGCTTCGCCACCGCCGAGCAGGCCCGTCAGGCGTACGTCGGCTACCTCCACGCGCGCGTGCGGGCCTCGGCGTCCTGGCTCCCCACCGACTTCCCCACCCGGGAGGAACTCGCCGCCGAGGAGGCCCAGAGGGCGGCGAAGTCACAGCAGGGCCGGCCGAAGTGGCTGAAGCAGGTCCCCGACCTGCACGGCAAACCGGCCGCGGAACAGGATTGGTCGGTGCACCTCGGATGAGTGGCCGTGTCGAGATCGAGTACTGCACCCAGTGCAGGTGGCTGCCCCGCGCGGCCTGGCTGGCGCAGGAACTGCTCACCACCTTCGAGGCGGAGCTGTCCGAGCTGGCGCTGAAGCCGGGCAAGGGCGGCGTCTTCGTCGTCCGCGTCGACGACGAGGTGGTCTGGGACCGCCGCGACCAGGGCTTCCCGGAGCCGACGGCGGTGAAGCAGGCCGTACGCGACCGAGTGGCCCCGGGGAAGTCCCTGGGCCACTCGGACAAGCCTGCGCAGGAGTAGGTCAGCCCCTGAGCTGCTCGTACGCCGGCAGGGTCAGGAAGTCGGCGTAGTCCTCGTCGAGGGAGACCTCCAGGAGCAGGTCGTGGGCCTGCTGCCAGTGGCCGGCCGCGAAGGCCTCCTCGCCGATCTCGGCGCGGATGTTCGCCAGTTCCTCGGCGGCGACCTTGCGGGCCAGCTCGGGCGTGGCCTTCTCGCCGTTCTCGAACTCGACGCCCGCGTTGATCCACTGCCAGATCTGGGAGCGGGAGATCTCGGCGGTGGCCGCGTCCTCCATGAGGTTGAAGATGGCGACCGCGCCGAGGCCGCGCAGCCAGGCCTCGATGTAGCGGATGCCGACCTGGACGGCGTTCACCAGGCCCGGGTACGTCGGCTTGGCGTGCAGGGAGTCGACGGCGATCAGGTCGGCCGCCTCGACGTGGACGTCCTCGCGCAGCCGGTC
>NZ_RDBN01000033.1:187508-288122 GCF_008042075.1 Streptomyces sp. UW30
TCCTCGGCGGCGACCTTGCGGGCCAGCTCGGGCGTGGCCTTCTCGCCGTTCTCGAACTCGACGCCCGCGTTGATCCACTGCCAGATCTGGGAGCGGGAGATCTCGGCGGTGGCCGCGTCCTCCATGAGGTTGAAGATGGCGACCGCGCCGAGGCCGCGCAGCCAGGCCTCGATGTAGCGGATGCCGACCTGGACGGCGTTCACCAGGCCCGGGTACGTCGGCTTGGCGTGCAGGGAGTCGACGGCGATCAGGTCGGCCGCCTCGACGTGGACGTCCTCGCGCAGCCGGTCCTTCTGGTTGGGCTTGTCGCCGAGGACCTTGTCGAAGGACTCCATGGCGATCGGGACCAGGTCGGGGTGGGCCACCCAGGAGCCGTCGAAGCCGTCGCCGGCCTCGCGGTCCTTGTCGGCGCGGACCTTCTCGAAGGCGACCTTGTTGACCTCGGCGTCGCGGCGGGACGGGATGAACGCCGCCATGCCGCCGATCGCGTGCGCGCCGCGCTTGTGGCAGCTGCGGACGAGGAGTTCGGTGTACGCGCGCATGAAGGGGGCCGTCATCGTGACCGCGTTGCGGTCCGGCAGGACGAACTTGGCGCCGCCGTCACGGAAGTTCTTCACGATGGAGAACAGGTAGTCCCAGCGGCCGGCGTTCAACCCGGAGGCGTGGTCGCGCAGTTCGTAGAGGATCTCCTCCATCTCGTACGCCGCCGTGATCGTCTCGATCAGGACGGTCGCGCGGACGGTGCCCTGCGGGATGCCGACGTAGTCCTGCGCGAAGACGAACACCTCGTTCCAGAGGCGGGCCTCCAGGTGCGACTCCGTCTTCGGGAGGTAGAAGTACGGGCCCTTGCCGAGGTCGATGAGGCGCTGGGCGTTGTGGAAGAAGTACAGGCCGAAGTCGACCAGCGCGCCGGGGACCGGGGTGCCGTCCGCGTCGAGGAGGTGGCGCTCGTTCAGGTGCCAGCCGCGGGGGCGCATGACGACCGTCGCCAGCTCCTCGCTCGGCCGCAGGGCGTAGGACTTGCCGGTGCGCTCGTCCGTGAAGTCGATGTTCCGGGTGTACGCGGCGGCCATGTTCACCTGGCCGAGAATCACGTTCTCCCAGGTGGGCGCCGAGGCGTCCTCGAAGTCGGCGAGCCAGATGCGCGCGCCCGAATTGAGGGCGTTGATGGTCATCTTGCGGTCGGTGGGGCCGGTGATCTCGACGCGGCGGTCCTGAAGCGCGGGCGGACACGGGGCCACCTGCCAGGAGTCGTCCGCGCGGATCGCGGCGGTCTCCGGGAGGAAGTCGAGCGTGGAGGTGCGGGCGATCTCGGCGCGGCGCTCGGCCCGACGGGCGAGGAGTTCGTCACGCCTGGGCGTGAACCGGCGGTGCAGCTCGGCCACGAAGGCGAGGGCCGCGTCCGTGAGGACCTCCTCCTGCCGGGGCAGGGGCTCGGCGTCGACGATGGCCAGCGGGGACGGCGCTGGTGCGGACATGAGCTGTCACTTCCTTCAGCGAGCTACGTGGACGAGCTGTCGAGCTTCTGGCACCGGGTGCCAGTCTTCCCGGATACGGCGAGCGGCGCCCGTGGAGCGGTCGGGCGCTTCTGAACAGTGGATACTAGTTTCCTCATGGTGGAAGTTCAATGGTTTGTTGATGTCGAGATTCTCTGAGTCGAGGGAAGGTGGCTCTGGGTGCCACCACTTTCACTCAAGGTGGGCGAGATCGGCCACCGTGTCGATGTCGTAGGGCTGTGCCACATCCCCGCACTCGACGAGCCGCACCGCCTCCTCGTGCTGCTTCAGGTAGGCGCGTGCGCCCCGGTCGCCGGTCGCGGACGCCGCGATGCCCGTCCAGTGGGCGGCGCCGAACAGGACGGGATGCCCGCGTACCCCGGCGTAGGCGGCCGAGGCGAGCGAGGTCTCGTCCTCGTAGGCGGCCAGCACGCGCGCGACCGCCTCCGGCCCGATGCCGGGCTGGTCGACGAGCGATACGAGCGCCGCCCGCGCCTGCGTCCCGGCGAGCGAGTCGAGCCCGGCACGCAGCGACGAGCCCATTCCGTCGGCCCAGTCCGGGTTCTCCACCAGGACGCACGTGCCGAGTTCCGCCTGCTCCCGTACGGCATCGGCGCCGGCGCCCAGCACCACGTGGACGCGGGCACAGCCGGCCGCGCGCAGCACCCAGGCCGCGTACTCCACGAGTGGCCGGCCGCGGTGCCGGAGCAGGGCCTTGGGCCGTCCCCCGAGCCTGCGCCCACCGCCGGCGGCGAGGAGGAGTCCGGCGACCGGCGAGGCTTCTTTCTCAGTCATGCGTCCTGCATACCTGACGCCCGCGGGCGCGCCGGGCTTCGTTGGGCTGAATTTCGGTCCGTACGGTGGCGCCCCCGGCAGGGGTGGCGTTTACTGACCCGCGTCCCCGGCGCCCGACCACCGCCAGGGGGGCTCGACGGGGGATGCGAGACCACTGGCGCACAACGGCGTGCGAGGGGGGAGAGCTTTGTTGCGGAGCTTGGGGCAGAGGTCGGTGACGGGCAGCGACGAGGACCCTAGGGTGGCGGAACTGCGGACGGCGGTGTCCCGTCTGCGCCGCGAACTCGCCGCGCACCCGGGCGAGTTCCGGGACCGGGCGATCGCTGAGGACGAACTGGCCGCGCTGGCCGCGATGACGGTCAGCGGCCGCCCCGAAATCCCGCGCCTGCGCCGCTCGTTACTGCTGGTCGCCGGCGCGATCGGATCCGTCAGCGCGCTGGCCCGAGGGCTGTCCCAAGTGCGGGACGCGGTGGAGCTGTTCGGGGAACACCCGCGCCGCTGAGCCCGCTCAGGACGGAGGTCGCCCAGATCTGGACGGCCGCTTCGTGGCCGCCGCTCTGCGTGTCCTCGCGGGTGGGATTCAGGCGGCCGGCCCCGAGCTGGCCAGTGCCTGCGACAGTTCCAGCGCGACCTGCTGGAGCACCGGCACGATCTTGTCCGTGGCCGCCTCGGTGACCCGGCCGGCCGGGCCGGAGATCGAGATGGCCGCCGCGGTCGGGGAGTCGGGCACCGGGACCGCGAGGCAGCGGACGCCGATCTCCTGCTCGTTGTCGTCGATGGCGTAACCCTGCTCGCGCACGTCCTCCAGTGCCGCGAGGAAGCCGTCCGCGGTGGTGATCGTCTTCTCCGTGGCGGCGGGCATCCCGGTGCGGGACAGCAGCGCGCGTACCTCCTCCGGCGGGAAGGAGGCGAGCAGCGCCTTGCCGACGCCGGTGGAGTGCGGCAGCACCCGGCGGCCGACCTCGGTGAACATGCGCATCGAGTGCTTGGACGGCACCTGGGCGACGTAGACGATCTCGTCGCCGTCGAGCAGTGCCATGTTCGCCGTCTCGCCGGTCTCCTCGACCAGCCGGGCGAGGTAGGGGCGGGCCCAGGTGCCCAGCAGCCGGGCGGAGGACTCGCCGAGGCGGATCAGGCGCGGGCCGAGGGCGTAGCGGCGGTTGGGCTGCTGGCGTACGTATCCGCAGGCCACCAGCGTCCGCATGAGGCGGTGGATGGTGGGCAGCGGCAGCCCGCTGCTCGCGGAGAGCTCGCTCAGGCCGACCTCGCCGCCCGCATCGGCCATCCGCTCCAGCAGGTCGAAGGCGCGCTCGAGGGACTGGACTCCGCCACCGTTGGACTTGGCGGAGTCGGTGGTGCTGGCGCTGGACGTCGGCACGGCGCGTTCCTTTCGGGACCGGTGGGAGGGCAGAAGCCTACCCGTGGGTCGGTTGACTCCCTGTTTGTGTATAGCTACGTTCTGCTTGATGGAATTGTAATTCCGCTTTGTGGAAACGTCCAGAGAGTGTCGCACGGGTGCACTGTGGAGAAGTGTGCCCTTGACGGCGCCGGAACGGGAGTGAAGACTCCTTCAACAGAAAGTTGAATTCCGTTTCGCGGAAGTCTCCGTGACACGGAGGTGCGGCAGAGAGGGGTCCGGGTGTCCGACGCTGAACTGGTGCTGCGCTCGACGCGCGTCATCACTCCGGAAGGGACGCGCGCCGCCTCGGTCGCCGTCGCCGCCGGCAAGATCACGGCCGTACTCGGCCACGACGCCGAAGTCCCGTCCGGCGCCCGGCTGGTGGACCTCGGCGACGACGTCCTGCTGCCCGGCCTGGTCGACACGCACGTGCACGTCAACGACCCCGGCCGCACCGAGTGGGAGGGCTTTTGGACCGCCACCCGCGCCGCGGCCGCCGGCGGCATCACCACCCTCGTCGACATGCCGCTCAACTCCCTCCCGCCGACCACGACGGTCGACAACCTCCGCACCAAGCAGGAGGTCGCCGCCGACAAGGCGCACATCGACGTCGGCTTCTGGGGCGGCGCCCTGCCCGACAACGTCAAGGACCTGCGCCCGCTGCACGAGGCCGGCGTCTTCGGCTTCAAGGCGTTCCTGTCGCCTTCCGGCGTGGACGAGTTCCCGCACCTGAACCAGGAACAACTCGCCCAGTCCCTGGCCGAGATCGCCTCCTTCGGCGGCCTGCTGATCGTGCACGCCGAGGACCCGCACCACCTCGACGCCGCCCCGCAGCACGGCGGCCCCAAGTACGCCGACTTCCTCGCCTCGCGCCCGCGCGACGCGGAGGACACGGCGATCGCCCAGCTGATCGCCCAGGCGAAGCGGCTCCACGCGCGCGTGCACGTGCTTCACCTGTCCTCCAGCGACGCCCTGCCGCTGATCGCCGAGGCCAAGCGGGAGGGCGTACGGCTCACCGTCGAGACCTGCCCGCACTACCTCACGCTGACCGCCGAGGAAGTCCCGGACGGCGCGAGCGAGTTCAAGTGCTGCCCGCCGATCCGCGAGTCCGCCAACCAGGACCTGCTGTGGCAGGCGCTGGCCGACGGCACGATCGACTGCGTGGTGACCGACCACTCGCCCTCCACGGCCGACCTGAAGACCGGCGACTTCGCCACCGCCTGGGGCGGCATCTCCGGACTTCAGCTGAGCCTGGCGGCCGTCTGGACCGAGGCCCGCAGGCGCGGGCACGGCCTGGAGGACGTGGTCCGCTGGATGTCCGCGCGGACGGCGCAGCTCGTCGGACTGGATCAGAAGGGCGCCATCGAGGCCGGCCGTGACGCCGACTTCGCCGTCCTCGCGCCCGACGAGACCTTCACCGTGGACCCGGCCGCCCTCCAGCACCGCAACCGCGTGACGGCGTACGCCGGCAAGACCCTGTACGGCGTCGTGAAGTCCACCTGGCTGCGCGGCGAACGCATCGTCGCGGACGGCGAGTTCACCGACCCGAAGGGGCGACTCCTCACCCGGACCAGCTGAATCCCACCCATCGATCTCGAAAGGCAGACCTGATCACCGTGACGGCGATACCGAGCTTCACCGGCGACGCGAACCCCTACGGCGGCGGCGACCCTTACGCGGACTACCGCACCGCCGACTTCCCGTTCACCCAGTACGCCAACCTCGCCGACCGCCGGCTGGGTGCCGGAGTCATCGCCGCCAACGACGAGTTCTTCGCCCAGCGCGAGAACCTGCTGGTGCCCGAGCGTGCCGAGTTCGACCCCGAGCACTTCGGGCACAAGGGCAAGATCATGGACGGCTGGGAGACCCGGCGCCGGCGCGGCGCGTCCGCCGGGCACCCGTGGCCGACGGCCGAGGACCACGACTGGGCGCTGGTGCGTCTCGGCGCGCCCGGCGTGATCCGCGGCATCGTCGTCGACACGGCCCACTTCCGCGGCAACTACCCGCAGGCGGTGTCCGTCGAGGGCACGTCGGTAGCGGGTTCGCCGTCCCCGGAGGAACTGCTCGGCGACGACGTCAAGTGGACGACGCTGGTCCCGCGCACGTCGATCGGCGGTCACGCGGCGAACGGTTTCGCCGTCTCGGTCGAGCAGCGCTTCACCCATCTGCGGGTCAGCCAGCACCCCGACGGCGGCATCGCGCGCCTGCGCGTGCACGGCGAGGTCGTACCCGACCCCGAGTGGCTGTCGGTGCTCGGCACCTTCGACGTGGTCGCCCTGGAGAACGGCGGCCAGGTCGAGGACGCCTCCGACCTCTTCTACTCGCCGGCCACGAACACCATCCAGCCGGGCCGCTCGCGCAAGATGGACGACGGCTGGGAGACCCGCCGGCGCCGCGACCGGGGCAACGACTGGATCCGCTACCAGCTGGTGGCGCAGTCCGTGATCAGGGCGGTCGAGATCGACACGGCCTACCTGAAGGGCAACAGCGCGGGCTGGGCGTCGGTGTCGGTGAAGGACGGCGAGGACGGCGAGTGGACGGAGATCCTTCCCCGTACCCGCCTCCAGCCCGACACCAACCACCGCTTCGTCCTGCCGACCCCGGCCGTCGGCACGCACGCACGCGTGGACATCTTCCCGGACGGCGGCATCTCCCGCCTGCGCCTGCACGGCTCGCTGACGGAGCAGGGCACGGCAGCCCTGGCGGCACGCCACCAGGAGCTGGGCGGCTGAACCCGTGGGGCGTACCGGCCCGACAGCACCGGTGCGCCCCACGTCAGTCATGCGGCGTGGCCGCCGTCCACGGCGAACTCCGTGCCGGTGACGTAGTCCGCCGCGGCCAGGTAGGCGACGGTCGGCGCCACCTCGTCGGCCGTGCCGAAGCGTCCCAGTGCGGTCATGGCTGCCTGGTCGGACGCGTACGGGCCCTGCGCAGGGTTCATGTCCGTGTCGATCGGGCCGGGGTGGACGATGTTCGCCGTGATCCCGCGCGGGCCGAGCTCGCGCGCCAGTGCTTTCGTCAGGCCGATCAGGGCCGACTTGCTGGTCGCGTAGAGCGTTCCGCCGGGGCCCGGCACGCGCTGTGCCATGCAGCTGCCGATCGTGATGATCCTGCCTCCGGCGCCCATGCGGGCGGCCGCGGCACGGGACGCCAGGAGGACGCCCCGGACGTTCACCGCGAGGACCCGGTCCACATCGGCGAGCGACAGGCCCTCCAGCGGGCCCAGCACACCGACGCCGGCGTTGTTCACCAGCACGTCCAGGCCCCCGAGCGCCTCGGCCGTACGCCCCACCGCGCCCTGCGCCTCCGCCGCGTCGCCGGCGTCCGCCCGCAGGGCCACGGCCCGCCGGCCCAGTGCCTGAACGGCCCGTACGACCTCCTCGGCCGCCTCCTTGCCGTGCACGTACGTCACGGCGACGTCCGCGCCCTCCCGAGCCAGCCGCAGGGCCGTGGCCGCGCCGATGCCGCGGCTGCCGCCCGTGACCAGGGCCACCTTGTCCTGCAGGGATCCGTGAGTCGTTGTCGTAGTGGTTGTCATGCGTCCATCCCAGCGCCGCGCGTGCCGGGGCGCTGGCGGCGAACGGACACCGAGGTCATCACCGATGAGTTGCGGGTGCCGGTGGGGTCTGAGCTGATGACAGCAGGCCCCACCCCGGAAAAGAGGCACTCCCATGGGCAAGCTCGTTTCCACCCTCTTCGTCACGCTCGACGGCGTCTACCAGGCGCCCGGTGGCCGGGAGGAGGACACCCGCGGCGGCTTCGAGCACGGCGGCTGGAGCTTTCCGTACGCCGACGACGACTTCGGGCAGTTCATGAACGGCGTCTTCCAGCGCCCGGCCGCCTTCCTCCTGGGACGCCGTACGTACGACATCTTCGCGTCCTTCTGGCCGAAGGTGACCGACCCCGCCGACCCGGTCGCCTCCAAGCTCAACGCGCTCCCGAAGTACGTCGCCTCCTCGACGCTGACCGACCCCGAGTGGGCCGGCACCACCGTCGTCAGCGGCGATCTCGGCAAGGAGGTCACCGCCCTCA
This sequence comes from Streptomyces sp. UW30, assembly GCF_008042075.1. Taxonomy (GTDB): domain Bacteria; phylum Actinomycetota; class Actinomycetes; order Streptomycetales; family Streptomycetaceae; genus Streptomyces. Next base: position 195,231 of record NZ_RDBN01000033.1, read on the forward strand.
AGGAGCGCACCGACGGTGAGCTCCAGGTGCACGGCAGCGGCGCCCTCGTCAGGTCGCTGCTGGCCCTCGGCCTCGTGGACACCCTCCACCTGCTGACCTTCCCGGTCGTGCTCGGCTCGGGTCACCGGCTGTTCACGGAGGGGGCCGTGCCCACCGCCTTCAAGCACGCCGGAGGCAGCAGCACGAGCACCGGTGTCGCCATCAACTCCTACGACCTGGCGGGCCGCCCCGAGTACGGCACGTACGAGCTCCCCGAGAACGCGTGAGGCATCCCTGCGCGGCGCTCTCGCACGGCCTTCATGGAGATCGGGTGAGAGCGCTGGGGCGCACGTTAACTTCCCGAAAACTCATCGGACTCGAAGGGAAAATCTCCCACCTTGACATTGACATGCCASTGTCTACGCGCGTCATCATGAAGGCATGAGATTCCCCCCACGAATCACTCGCATCGGCGCTTCAGCCGCCGTCCTGTCCGCCCTCCTCGTCGGCGGCACCGTCACCGCCACTCCGGCCGCCGCGGCGGTGGGCAGCATCTGCTACGGCGACCTGCCCTCCCAGGCCCACGACACGCTCGACCTGATCGAGCAGGGCGGTCCCTTCCCCTACGACCAGGACGGCACCGTCTTCCAGAACCGGGAAGGCGTCCTGCCGAGCCAGTCGAGCGGGTACTACCACGAGTACACGGTCATCACGCCTGGTTCCCCCACGCGAGGCGCGCGCCGCATCGTCACCGGTGAGGAGAACCAGGAGGACTACTACACGGCCGACCACTACGAGTCCTTCGACCTGATCAACTACGGCTGCTGAGTACCCCCCACGACTCAGCCAGAGGGATGGCGCAACGCGCTGGAGGTCCGGCTCTGCGTGCAACCGGGCCTCCAGCTACCACTAGCAAGTGGTCTGCATCAGCGCAGGTGCATGTGGCACCCGACAGGTGAAACTGGCCCGTCGCTCGCCGAACCCGCAGCCTCGCTGTTCGCCACCTCTGTGCGACAACGGCGCGGATAGGCGTCGACCGAGTTCCTGGCCGCAGAGCTCCTTGCCCCGCATATTCCCCTTCGCCACAGACTGCGGAGCAAGACAGGAACTTGAAGCGGCGACGGCCAAGTTTGCCGTTCAACTGGAGCGGGGCCAGAAAGATCTGCAACAAGATGCCGTCGCACAGGTGCTCGCAGAGCTGCCGGCCGCTGACGGCGCGAACCATCCAGACCTCCCGATGGCGAATGCGGCGGACTCCTCGCCGTCGTCGGCGCCTCACGGCGTCGGGGTGATGATGGGTGCCGTGGTCACGGTGCGATGCGTCGTCCCAGCCCGAACGGTGCAGGCGGACCGTCGCTTGCCATCCGCAGTTGACGTGAGCGTGTTTACAACAAGGGGGCAGCGTGTCCCCACCGACTGGCCAGTTCCTCCTCCCTGATACGGCGCCGACAGTCGCCGCGGAATCTCTGGGGAGTCCGTCACGGTCGCCTCGCGCGGCCGACGGCGCCCTCCCCCGCAGTTCGTCAACTTCTGTGGGCTGTAGCGGGCTTGGCGGGTGAGGCCGTAGTGCATCGCCTCACCAGCGTGCTGCGCCGGCCAAGACGGCGCCCGTGTCACGCATATCTGCCTGCACATAGGCCGTTGCACCCTCGGGGGTACTGGTGAGCAGTGCATGAACGTGGAGCAGCACGATCGGGTCGTGATCTAAGTAGACGACACGGCAGTCGGGGGAGATCCGCTGTGCGACTTCATGGGTGTTGTTGCTCGTGGGCAACCCGGCACCCAGGTCGATGAATTGCCGGATCCCGGCTTCCCTTACCAGGAACGTGGTGGCACGTGCAGGAAGTCCCGAGACTCCCCCGCGAACGGGACGATGTTGGGGTACTTGTTACACGACTCGGCTCGGCTCTTCAGGCGAATTCGATCCGAAGACGGTCCAAGCGCTGTCGCGTCACGCGGAGTTCTCCGAGACGTGGGACACGTACGCTCATCCCCCGCTTGCGGTCCAGGGCGTCAAGGTCAGGACATTCGGCTCCCTGTTCGCCGCAACATGATCACGACCGTCGGGGCCCGGCCGGCCACCCTTGTGGGGGCTTGACCCGACCCGACCTTGTTGTGCAAGACTCACTGTCAGTTCGAGGCTACCCATCGCAGCGCGAGGGGGTACCGGTCCGTGGAACGACCGGTGCCGTCGATTCGACCCCGATTCGACTCCGTGAGTACCGGCAGAGCAGATCAGCGCTCTGACCAGGGAAGATGGGGTGCGGCGGAGGCCACGGGTCTTTACTCGTGGTAGTACCCGCTCGACTGGCTCGGCAGGACGCCTTCCCGGTTCTGGAAGACGGTGCCGTCCTGGTCGTAGGGGAAGGGACCGCCCTGCTCGATCAGGTCGAGCGTGTCGTGGGCCTGGGAGGGCAGGTCGCCGTAGCAGATGCTGCCCACCGCCGCGGCGGCCGGAGTGGCGGTGACGGTGCCGCCGACGAGGAGGGCGGACAGGACGGCGGCTGAAGCGCCGATGCGAGTGATTCGTGGGGGGAATCTCATGCCTTCATGATGACGCGCGTAGACAGTGGCATGTCAATGACAACTCCGCAGATTTTCCCWTCRAGTCCGATGAGTTTTCGGAGAGTTAACTTGCGATCGAACACCACCACGCCGCCCACACACAGGCTGCCGCCTGTGTCGCACCGACGGAGCTGCTCGTTCTCCAGCCCCGCAACGGTGCGCACACCCCGCGCTGGCGTGCGGCCGCTCACTCGCGGCACACAGGCGAGTCCGCCCAATGGCGGCGGGCCTGCCCAACACCTGCCGGAGTACGGGATGCATAACTGGTCTGGCTGGTGCAGTCCCGTGTGTGGTCACGGACGCGGGGGAGGGCGACGAATGGCCCGAGTGCACGACCGGCTCCTGGACTCCGAGATCCTGGTCGTCGCCTCGCCGGCCTGGCTGGATCGGCCGTTCCTTGGTGGCCCAGCGCGGTGAAGGGATCTGGGCCGAAGCGGCCCATGCTACGAAGGCGGCCAGGGCGAGATAGACCAGGTCGCCCGCGATCGTCAGCTTCTCGGCATGGCGGAGGCGCGTGATCACGGCGCCAACGAACAGCAACACCAGGCTGGTGGCGGCCAGCGGCACCAGAACCGGTGCGATGTCTGGCATGGCGGGCAGGACCAGGCCTGCCGTAGCCAGGAGTTCAAGCGCCAATGGCCTAGAGGGCGCCGGGGCTGGAGTCCTCGACCCCTGTGCATCTCCGAACACCCCGGCAGCAGGGAGATGTGGGTCACACGCGTCCGTGTCACAGGGCGCCGGGCTACCTCGTCTCAGGGGGTGTAGCCACTGACGACCACGGAGGAGCACACGATGGACGCGCGACTGAACTACTTCGCCGGCCCGAACCCCGGCAAGGCCCTCAAGTACTTCATGTCGGCGGGCAAGGCGCTCAAGGAAGCTCCGCTGCCGGCCGCGACGCAGGAGTTGGTGGCGCTGCGCGTGAGCCAGATCAACGGCTGCGCCGTCTGCATCGACATGCACACAAAGGAGGCCGCTGCTGCCGGGGAGGCCCCGGTGCGGCTGAACCTGGTTGCGGCGTGGCGGGAGGCCACGGTCTTCACCGAGGCCGAACGCGTCGCGCTGGAGCTGGCGGAGCAGGGGACCCGGGTCGCGGACGCGGCCGGCGGGGTCGGCGACGAGGTCTGGGCGCGTGCCGCCGAGCACTACGACGAGGAGCAGCTCACGGCCCTGGTGATGTTGGTGTCCTTCATGAACGCGGTGAACCGGCTGAACATCATCACCCAGCAGCCGGCCGGCGACTACGAGGTCGGGCAGTTCCACTGAAAGCGGTCGTCGGCAACCGGCCCGGAGCCCGCGGCCCSGGGCCGCGGGCTCCGGGCCCATGGGGCCTTGTTCTGCGCCGCCGGTGGACCGGATGATCACCAGAAGATGCCCGCGCCGACGAGTACGGCGGACGGGAGGACTGCAAGGGGGAGTCGGTGTGAGCAAGGTCGAGGAGTTCGAGGAGCTGCGGCCGCTGCTGTTCTCGATCGCCTACCGGATTCTGGGCGGCGTGGGTGAGGCCGAGGACGCGGTACAGGAGACCTGGCTGCGCTTCGACGGCTCGGCGACCCGGCCCACGTCGACCAAGGCCTTCTTGTCCGCCACGGTGACGCGGATCTCGATCGACGTGCTGCGCTCCGCACGGGTGAGGCGGGAGGAGTACGTGGGGCCGTGGTTCCCCGAGCCGCTGCTCACCGATCCCTATCAGGATCCGGCACGCTCAGCGGAACTGGCCGACTCTGTGTCGATGGCGGCGCTGCTGCTCATGGAGCGGCTCAGCCCGCTGGAGCGGTCGGTGTTCGTGCTGCGGGAGGTGTTCGGCTTCGGCTTCGACGAGGTCGCGTCGGCGGTGGAGCGGTCGGAGGCGGCGTGCCGACAGCTGCTGGTGCGGGCGCGGCGGCACATGCAGGCCGGACGGCCACGGTTCGAAGCGGACCGTCAGGAGCGGCAGGAGTTGGCGACGCGATTCTTGGACGCCCTCCGCGAAGGCGATGTCGTCGGCCTGCGGGATCTGCTCGCCGCCGACGTGTCGATGGTCGGGGACGGCGGCGGCAAGGCCCCGCAGTTGGCCAGGGCCGTCATCGGTGCCGAGAACGTGGCCCGGCTGCTCGCCTCCGTCTTCCCCCGGATGGCCCGGATCGACGTGTCCTTCGAGCCGCACGAGGTCAACGGCCAGCCCGGAGCGATCTTCCGCGACCGGGACGCCAAGGTGCTCCACATCTTGGCCCTCGAGGTGCTCGATGGGCAGATCCAGACCATCCGCTCGGTGATCAACCCCGACAAGCTCGGCCACCTCGGGCCGGTCGCTGACGCCTGGGCTGTCGACCGCGAGGTGAAGCAGGCCCGCCGGCAGACGAAATGACTTCGGGACTGGCGTGGGTCGGCTCGTTCACCGGCAGCTCATGTCAGCGGCCGCAGGGTGGCCGGTTCGCCTGTCCGGCGAGGTTGAGGTTGTGCAGGCGGGCTATGCCGCGCATCGCGTGGTGCACGCCGTCGCCGCGGAGGCGGCAGTCGCGCAAGATCTTCCAGGTCTTCATGCGGGCAAAGACGTGCTCGACACGGGCCCGGACCTGCCTGTGGCTCTTGTCGTACGCCTGCTTCCAGTCGGGGAGTTCTTCGTCCGCGCTGCGACGGCGGTGAGGGATGACCAGTCCGGTTCCGCGGTAGCCGCCGTCGGCGATCGTTATGGTCTTCCCGACGGCTTCCTTCGCGCCGGACTCGGCCCAGGCCCGGCAGTCATTGCGGTTGCCCGGCAGTGGCTGGCTGAGCACGACCACCAGCCGGGTGTCGGAGTCGACGACCACCTGATGGTTCGTCGAGTACCGATAGTTCTTCGACTGCTCAGCCACGGTGCGATCGCGGGTCGGCACCAGGGTGCCGTCCACGATCAGCACGGCGTCCTTGCGGAAGCGGCGCCGCGGCGGGAGCGCGAGCTTCGGTCCGAGGTGGTCAATGACCCGGTCCGCCGCCGACTTCGACACCCCGAACAGGGGCGCCAGTTGCCTCAGCGTCAGGTTGGTGCGCCAGTACGCGGCCACCAGCAGCACCCGGTCCTGAAGCGGGAGCTTCCAAGGCCTGCCACGGCCCGGCGCGCCGGCGCCCTCGTGGCGCAGTTGAGTCACCAACTTGCCGAAGGTGCGTGGGCTCAGCCCGGTGAACGGGGCTATCCAAGACGGCTCTGACGCCGTGATTACACCAGCCACAGTCCAAGACCATCGCACATCAAGATCACTTACGGGACGGCCCTTAGTTGACGAGAAGAACCTTTCCTCGGGTGTGCTTGCTCTCGACGTGCGCATGGGCCGCCGCGACTTCGGTCAAGGGATAGCGCCGTTGGACCTCCGGAACCAGTACGCCATCTTGCACGAACCGGCTGAGCTCACGCAGGTCGTCGTGGTTGGAGCGCACGACAACGAGTGACGTCCTCTGCGGCAGGAACCGCGTAAGCGCTGTCGCAGCCATATTGGCAGCCGACGGCACGGTCGTGATGTGGCGACCAGTCCGCTTGAGAACAGCGCTCACCTCGCGGCGCGACAGGTTGCCGAATACATCGAAGACTGCGTCGTACCGTTGCCCCGGGGGGAGTCGTCCGCGTCCGTAGTCGTGAGTGTGGTCAGCACCAAGTCGTCGGCAGTGTTCCTGGCTGGCCGAGCTCGACACGGAGGTCACTTCTGCGCCGAGGGCTTTGGCGATCTGAATCGCGTATGTGCCAACCCCGCCACTGGCTCCGTTGATGAGCACGGACTGGCCCGGCTTAAGTGATGCGTTGTCGCGAAGGGCTTGCAGGGCGGTCAGGCCGGCGAGCGGCATCGCCGCCGAGTCAACCAGTGGCAGAGACCGGGGGGCCGGCGCCGCCTCCTGACGACGGCACGACACCAGGTCCGCTGCTGCCCGCCCTTCCCACCCTCTCAGCATGCCGTAAACGGGGGTGCCGACCGGCATGTCATCGACGCGACTGTCGATCACGATCCCGGCGAAGTCGTAACCGGTGCCCTTGGGAAACCGAGCTCCTGCCTGGTGCTTGAATCGACCCTTACGTACGAACGTGTCCTTGGGATTCACGCTGGACGCGACGACTTCGACCATCAGGTCCTGCATCGCCGGTTCGGGTCGCTCAACGATCGTCAACACATTCGCCGATCCGTAACGGTCGTACATCGCTGCGCGCATCGAGTTTCCTTCGTGGTTGGTCGCACGGCTGCCTCCCGACGACTCGCTCATGACCAGGCTCCTCTGGCCCGATCTCCCGTGCTCATGGGGTGCGCTCACCGACCGCCCGCTCGGCCAGCGCCTGGCGATGCAGTGCACGTGCGGACTCGATGAGGTTGGTGCCGTCGGGTCCCCACATCAGGCGCAGGAACTTGCGCTCGATCGAGGGCTGTTGCATCAGCCACATCAGCGGCATCGCGACTCGCCGGGCCATGACGGACAGGCAGGAGCGCACGGGGCCGATGCCCATGGACCATCGCGCCTTGCCGGGCATCGCGCCCAGGACGGGGAGCTCCAGCAGCATCACTTCGACGAACACAGGGATGAAGGCGTGCCGCTGGGACAGGTTCATGTTCTTGAACATGGTGGTGAGGCCGGTCCGGTAGTTCAGCTGTCCTGTCTCGGGGCTGATGTCGAACGTCTTGCTCGGCGCAAACAGCGCCTCGTACTTCGCATAGAGGGCTCGCAGCTCGGCCATGGTGGTCGGGATCTCGTCCTCGTCGGCGCCGACGAGTCGCAGGTAAGCACCGGCCTCGGCGACGAACTGGTCACGCTGCTCGGGCCTCAGCCGGTGCGGGAGGCGGCCGTCACGGAAGGCGAAGCTCTCATACATCCAAAGGGCGGGGTGAAGCTCGGTCAGGGCGGCCCACATGGTCTCGCGTGGACTGGTGGCGGAGTACCCACCGAGCTCCGGCCGACCGATGTCGATGACGTCGCCGGTGACCTTCCGGTGGAAGCGATCCAGGTGCTTGGCCATCAGCTGCGCCGTCGGCGTATCGCCGAACCACATGGGCGCGTGCATGCCCAGGTTGCGTGAGATTCGCTCGAAGAAGTCGAAGAACGTCGCGGTCCCTGCTCGGCCCTTGCGCGAAACCGGGTCACGATCTCGCAGGCCCGCGGCCGTTCCCTTGTAGCCGCGCGTCTGCATCAGCACCTGCGCGGTGTTGAGGAACACCGTCGTAGCCGGATGCAGCAGCACTTCCCACGCAACGCTGCCGGGTCCGAACAGCCCGTAGTCGGGCGAGCCGTCGGCCGTGATCGACGAGCCGGCCGGTGCCGGTTCGCCGAAGCGGCGCCAGCGGCGCTCCGTCCCCAGGACCTGTTCCTTGGTGATGACCGCAGTATCGGCGACGTGCTCTCGTCCGTCCTGGACCATGATCAAGCCTCCTAAATCACGAGCGTGATTCTCTCGGGGCAATGTAGAATCACGGACGTGATTACGCAAGGACTGCCGACGGACCACCCGACCGAGGTCGACCCATCCCGCGGCGGCCGCGCGCGACGCACACGCGGGCAGAGCGCGGGCCTGGACCGGGCGCGCATCGTCGCGGCCGCCCGGTCGCTGGAACCGGGCGCAATTACCATGCAAGCGGTCGCCGACGTGCTGGGCGTTGACCGTTCAGCGATCAACAACCACGTCGCGAACAAGGACGCGTTGCTCCGGGACGTTGCCCTGGACGTCTTCGCGGAGTCCTTCGCTACCGTCCGGATCGGTGCACACCGTAGCTGGCAAGACGTCTGCCGTCAGTACGCACGCGGATTCGCCGACAGTGTGATCGCGACCGGCCCGCTCGCGCAGCATCTCGTGAGCGGTGCTCCATTCCAAGGCACGGTCCTGCACGCAGCCGAGGCCATGCTCGGCGCGATGGTCGACGGCGGCATCGACAGCGACACCGCGATCCGCATGCTGGCCCTCCTCAACAACGTCTGCCTGCAGTACGCCCACGACCACATCGCGGCCTCGGCCAGGAAACAGGGTCCGCTCCTTACCGCGCTGCGCCAGGCGCTGGCCGAACGCGATGCCGACGGCTTCCCGCACCTGGCGCGCATCGCCGCTGACCTGCCCGACGTCTCAGCGCGCACCCAGCTCGACGTGAGCGTCGAGATCATCATCGGCGGTACCGAAGCCCTCGCCGGGGAGCGTGCGACGGATGCCACCAGATAAGTCGGCCGCCCGCTTCAGGAAGCGGCTTCGGCCCGGCAGCAGGGCCGGCGCGCCGGGGCGATGAGTTTGCCGGCCGTTGTCGCTGGCAGCGCCGTTGTAGCGGACCTCCTGGCCGGGGGCGAGGCAGATGCACACGTGCCCGCCCCGACGGGGCCGGGAGTAGACCTTCATGTGGTCCTTGATGCCCGGGCCGGAGATGCCATGGTTGGCCCAGGAGGAGTCCTCATCGGCGATATCGCTCTCCCACCAGTCGTCGTTGCTCCTCCAATTGGCGCGCTGTCGGGGGTTGAAGAACATCGGAACGAAACCGGCGCTAAGCCTCGATCGGTCCTGGTGGGCGGCTGACGGAGCGTCGACGGCGGGACCCGTCTGAAGTCGTTCCGTAGATAACGTCCTATTATCTGCGGCAGGAGGGGAAGCGGTGCCAAGGCTCGTACGACTGCCCGCCGGGAAGGCGTTGACCATACGGAGCGCGGCGGACGCGTTCCTCGACTCGCTCGGCAATGCGAACACGGTCCGCAACTACGGGATCGGGGTCGGCAAGACCGCCGAACAGCTCGGCGAAGGCCGCCCGCTCGCCACGGTCGCGGACGACGAGATCGGCGGCGCCCTGGAACAGCTGTGGGGTGAGGCGGCGGTCAACACCTGGAACGCCCACCGGACTCCGAGACCCCGGCCCGCTCGAAGATGGCCATCGATCGGCTGATCGCCCGCCGCGATATCCATCCTCGGGAGAAGACGCTGTGGCGGATGCTCTACGAGACCGTGGCGCGGTCGGAGGAGATCCTCGGCATCAACATCGAGGAGCTGGACCTCGCCGGCCGCCGGGCCCGGGTGAAGGCGAAGGGAGCCCGGCCGCGCACCCGCCGCCGCGGCACGGTGCGCGAGGACTTCGTGCTGGAGACCGTGTACTGGTACGCGGGCACCGCCCGGCTGCTGTCCCGCCTGCTCAAGGGCCGTACGCGAGGCCCGGTGTTCGTCACCCCCCGCAGGCCGGGCCCGGGAAAGGTCGTCAGCCCGCGTGACGTGTGCCCGGACACCGGGCTGGTCCGGCTGTCGTACGGGCAGGCCCGCATGCTGCTGGACGAGCACACCATGATCGGCGGCGAGCGGCACCGGCTGGGACCTGCACGAATGGCGGCATTCAGGGCTCACGCACCTCGGCGAGGGCGGGGCGAGTCTGCTGATGCTGATGGCGAAGTCCCGGGACAAGAAGCCGGAGAACGTGCGGAAGTACTTCCATCCCTCGGCGGAGGCGATCGCCGAAGCCACCAGTCTGCTCGCGCCTGGCGACAGGCGATGCTGATCCCTACGAGCTGCCCCACGCGACCAGGACCCGACCGGTCATCGCCGTTGGTGGACACGTCGACGGTGATGTCCTCGAACCCGTCCCCGCCGGGCGCGGAGTGCGCGCGCAGGGTCGGCCCCCTGTGGATCGGGCTGTCACCGCGCTGTCGTTGCTGACCGTGCTGATGGAGGCGAGGCGCTGGCGAGGCGTCGCTTCCCCCGGGATCCGTTTGTGGGTGGGGCGGGGTGGAGGCGGACTCGGGCGTCCAGGCCGCCGCCGGGGGAGGCGTGCAGGGTGATCTCTCCGCCGGAGGCGCGAACCAGGTGGCGGACGATGGGCAGGCCGAGGCCGGTGCCGTCGTGGTGGGAGTCCGAGGCGCGCCAGAACCGGTCGAAGGCCCGTTCCCGGTCGGCCGGCGGCATGCCGGGGCCCTGGTCGATGACGTGGAGTTCGGCGCCGGGGGTTCGGGTGAGGGTGAGGGTGGTGCCGGGCGGGGAGACGCGGAGCGCGTTGGCGACGAGGTTGTCGATGACCTGCTCCAGTGCCCCCGGGATCGCCCAGACCCTGCCCGCCGTCGTGCCGGTGACCGTGACGGCGACGTACTGTTCGGCGGCCAGCGACTCCCACATCGCGGCGCGCTCTGCGAGCACGGCGTCCAGGTCGGTCGGCTCCGGGGTGGTGGCCGAGTTCTCCAGGCGCGCCAGGGCCAGCAGCCCGTGCACCATCCGGCCGAGCCGCTCGACCTCCCCGATGGTTTCGTCGAGGCTGTCGTGGGCGCGCGGGTCGAGGTAGGGCTCGAAGTTCTCCAGTCGCAGGCGCAGCGCGGTCAGCGGGGTCTTGAGCTGGTGGGAGGCTTCGCCGGCGAACGCCTGCTGGGCGTCCAGCAGTTGTTGCAGGCGGGTGGCGGTGTGCGTGAAGGCTGCGGCCAGTTCGCGCAGTTCGGGCGGGCCGTTGGTGACATCGGGCGGGTTGGTCAGGCGGCCGTCGGCGAGCTGGGTGGTGGCACGGTGCAGGGTGCGCAGCGGGCGGGTGATCCAGCGGGCGAGGGTGAAGGCGACCAGGGCGACCACGGCCAGGACGCAGGCCCCGGCCAGTGCGAGGGCGAGCCAGATGGTGTGGATGCGGTCGGTGACCATCGTCATCGGGTACGTCAGCCGCAGCGCGCCGCGGATCGTGGTGCCGGAGGCGCCGGGCTGGGTGGCGTAGAGCGCCTCTGCACCGTCGGTGCCGGTGCGGGTGCCGGTGGTGGGCTGGTTGTTCAGGGCGGTGGCGATGTCCGGCTCGGCGGACAGGTTCGTGCCGGCGGGGACGGCGGAGCCGGAGGCGGCCAGCACGACACCTGTGCGGTCGACCACGATGACCTGGCCGCCGGTGCGGGTGGTGTAGTCGCCAATCAGAGTGGGCAGTTCGGCGGTGTTGCCCTCTTCGATGTTCTCCTCGGTGACCTCGGCGAGCATCGTCGCGTCCCGCTCGACGCTCTGGGCGAAGCGGTCGGTCTCGCCACGGGCGTAGAGGTAGCCGAGCGGGATCTCCAGGCCGGCCAGCACCAGCAGGGCCAGGCCGAGATAGCTGTACAGCAGGCGCCGGGTCATCGGGCGGCCTCGGGCGGCGGATCCCCGGGCAGGGTCAGGCGGAAGCCGACACCGCGCGCGGTCGTGACCCAGCCGGGATCGCCGAGCTTGCGGCGCAGGGCGGCGACATGGGCGTCGAGGGTCTTGGTGGGGCCGAAGAAGTGCGGGTCCCACACCGCGTCCATGATCTGCTGACGGGAGTGCACGGCTCCGGGATCCTGGGCGAGGTAGCCGAGCAGGTCGAATTCCCTCGGGGACAGGGCCACTTCGCGTCCGCCGACACGGACCTGGCGGCTGCGCCGGTCGATCTGCAACGGGCCGAGCTGCTGCGGTGCGGGCGCCGCCGCGGGTATCGCGGTCGGGTCCGGTCCCGCCGGGGCAGCGGGCAGGGCGCCGGTGCGGCGGGTGACCGCGCGGATACGGGCCACCAACTCCCGTACGCCGAACGGCTTGGCCATGTAGTCGTCCGCGCCGAGTTCCAGCCCCGCCACCCGGTCGGCTTCCTCGCCCCGGGCAGTGATCATGATGATCGGGATGGGCGAGCGGGCCCGCAGGCTGCGGCACACGTCCAGGCCGTCCATGTCCGGCAGCCCGAGGTCGAGCAGGACCAGGTCCGCGGTGTCGGCGGAGTCCGCGAGTCCGGCGGCGCCGGTGCGCGCCCGGTCCACGGTGAAGCCGTAGCGGCCCAGCCCCTCGGTGAGTGGCCCGGCGATCCGGTCGTCGTCTTCTATCAGCAGCAGCCGCATGCCGAAAGGCTCGCACAGCTGTGCCATGGGGGTTGGGGTGTTCATGAGAACCCGCCTGGGACCTGGGGAAACGGATGATGCGACGCGACGGTGACAGCAATGCCAAGGGGAACCGCCCGGCCGGTCGAGCGGGAGTGAGGGACCGGCCGGGCGGCGAAAGCGGGGCAGCGACAATGCCGGACGCCGAGGGGAGTCAGTCGTCGTCGGCGCGGTCGCCGTCCTCGCGGTCGTGTTCCTCCCGTCCACCTTCCCCGTGCTCGTCGCCGTGCTGCTCACGAGCGCTGGGCAGGAGACCGGTCGGGCTCGGCGCAGCAGACGTACCGGCTCCGCCAGCTCCACCAGCGGCCGGGGGCGAGGCGGAGGCCGTGGCATCCGGCGCAGGAGACGGCTCGATGGGCGGCTTCGGCGCGGAAACCTGCGCGGTACCGCCGGAGCCGCTGGGCACCGCGTCGGAGGAGAGCGTGTCACTCACCATCGACAGAGCGGCACCGAAGCCACCCATCGCCACCAGCGCGGCAGCCGCCATCAGAGCCGGCCTGCGTCGGGCGGCCACCTGCTGCCCCCGGCCCGCCGGGCGCGAGCGGTCTTGGTCCGCGCGCCGCTGCCCCACGTCTGCGCCGTCCGACTCCGCGGCGGGACCCGCAGTCGGCGTGAAGTCGGGCGGCGGTCCACCCTGCGACCAGGACTGCGCCGGCCCGGGCGAGGGGTGGACGGGGTAGTCGAAGGAGTCCTCCGCGTAGCGGTCTCCGTACCCGCCCTCAGCCGGGTCGAAGGCACCGGCGGGGAGCACCGCCGTGGCATCGGGATCCGACTGCTGGGCGGGCGCGGGGCGTGCGGGGTCGGTGGGCATCGCGCTCTTTCCTTCGGACCGGCCAGGGATCAGCTGCCGTCGTCGTCAGCCGCCTCGTCCTTGGTCTTGACGACCTTGTACGTCTTCGGGTCGAGGTACACCTCGACCTCACTGCCATCGGCCTTCTTGACCTCCACCGCGTACAGGCCGGGGTTCTCCGCGTCCTCCTCGGACTTGACCACCGTGCCCGGGTAGGCGGCCAGCGCCGCCGCCTCGGCCTTCTCCTTCGCCTCGCCGGTCAGCGGCGTCTCCACCGGGTCACCGCCTCCCGCCGCAGCTCCGTCCTGGGCGGGAGCAGCGGCCTGCGTACCACTGGCGGCGGAATCACCGGAGTCGGATCCGCCGCCGCACGCGACGAGCGCGAACATCAGCACAGCGGAGGGAACGGCGGCCAGGGCACGACGGGGCATTGCACGCATCAGGTGTCTCCAGAGCGGTACGGGGTGCGGAGTCCGGGCGGGCCGGACTTCCGGGGGAACGTCAACGACCCTAGGAACACGCCGTCGAGAGCAAGCCCAGAGAACCGACAGCAGCAGACCAGCAAACGACCAATCTTTCGCCGCCACCGCTGTCGGCATCGCTCGTCGAAGGGCGCCTGCGGCGGCGCCTCCGTGAGGGTAGTCCGCTATGGGACGAGACCTCGGTGGCCAACTATCTCTGGGCAAACTGGCCAACCGTCCGTGAGCGCGGTCCGCTCGTCAGCGGCGTTCCCGCCGCCTCTGGCCAACCATTGCTGCGAGTCACAACGCGTATGTGACGTCCTGTGGTCGGGTGCCTCGGTTGGCCGCTCTGTGCTCAGAGCCGGTTTAAGGCATGTCGTCCGCAGCAGCCGGGTGCAATGACTGTCCTGAGCGGAACCGGATCTTGCATCGAATCCCGGTTGGGGTCGCCCTCGACGGCCACCGGGTCCATGGCTCACGACCGGGCGAGACGTGGGGACCGGCTGTGTCACATGGTCATCAGCCCTGAGACCTTGCCGGGGCGGCCAGCGCGCTCGGGTGCAGGCTTTTGCATGGTGGTGGTGTGAGGAGGTGGGGTCCCGGTCAGGCGACCTGGTCAGCTTTGCTGGTCCGACCTGCGGCGCCGTACCGCGTACACCGCGCCGCCGCCGACCGTGACGGCCGCGCCGCCGGCGAGGGCGAGCCAGGGAAACGCGGAGGAGGAGCCGGGCGTGGACGCGATCCCGTTCCCGGCGGACGTGCGGGGCTTGTGGATGCGGAACGAGTCCCTGCCGACCGTCAGCTTGCACCTGCCGTCCGCTTCCGGGCGCAGCATGTGCACGACGATGCTGCCGTTGGATGTCTCCCTGAGGGGTATGGCGTTGCTGATGCGTAGGCGGAGCTGGAACGTGAGCGTCTCACGCTGGGCGATGCCGGTCCTGGGGAGTCGGTCGTGGTCGCTCTTCCCCAGGGTCGGTCTGAAGGTGAGGTCGACCCAGACATGCGTCGTCGGATCCTGGCGCTGAAGGTCGAGGTACTGGCCGACCATCTGGGCTGATGAGTACATCTCGTCCGGGTCGTCCATGCGATCGGTCGCGTTCCTGAGGACGATGAAGAACAGGTCCTCGAAGGTTGTGTCCGTGAGGTTTTCGACGCGCATGGCGAAATCGTGCCAGCCGCTGCCTGCCGTGATGTCCGCAGGCAGGCCGGAGAGTGTGAGCTTCAGGCCGTGGTCCCTATACGACGGCCAATGCCGGTCACAGTCCTCCTCGGTCCACCGCGGCGGGAATGTGGAGGGAGAGGCAATCTGCGGCGTGGACGCCGGTACGGACGTGGTCGGCGACGGCGGCTGTACCGGAGGGGCGGCTTCGGGAGCGGACGCGGACGAGAAGGGCGCGCCGGACGTGATCGGATCCGTGGGCGTCGGCGTGTCGGCGGCATGTGCGGTGGTGCCGGTTAACACCGCCGCCGTGAGCAACACGGCGGCGGTGACGAGTAGCGGCGGACGGCTATTCATGACCACACCTCGGATGCGGGGCCCATTGTGTTACCTGTGTGACCGCTGTAACTCCAGGCCGGTTGCGGTGGCCCACCATCGCGTCACCGGAAGTTTTCCCGGGCGTCACTGTCGGCTCCCCTGCCGTGCCAAGAGCCTTTGGCCGGGTGGACTTCCTGGCCGACTCCCACGCTCATAGCGGCCAACTGAAGGTGCTCAGCCACACGTCCAGAGATAGTTGACTATCGGTCATCGCAGCTGGCCAGCCGTGTATATCGAGGCGGTATCTGGCCTTTCCGGCGCTGCGGATCGGTTACGGATCCCTCACTTTCTGGTGGCCGGGGGGTGAGCTGGTCATGATGGGCGCATGACGTTGGCAGCGAGTGCCCTCGCGCAACTGGCGACCTGGTCCGATCTCGCCGAGGCGGAGCCGAGCTGCGGTATTGGTCGAGCTCTCCGTACGGCTCACGGCGAGATCGCCCATTTCCACTCCGACGACCACGTCGACGTCTACCTCACGGCCCGGGCCATCGGACGGTTCGAAGAACACCTCACGGCAGCGCCTGCCGTCCAGCTAGTGCCCGGCTCGCAGTGGGTGACGCTGCGCCTCGACGTGACCGCGGACGTCCATCTGCTCATGACCCTGGTCAGCCTCGCCCTCCAGACGCATCATGCGTGGCCGGTTCCAGACGACGTTCCGCGAGCGGAATGCAATGATCACCGCAGCGCGGTCGGTCCGCGTGAGAATCTCGGCGGAGGCTGAGAAGCACCTTTCAGGCAGGTGGAGTTGTGGCTGACAAGGTACGCGAGGACGAAGCCATCCGTGGGGTGGTGGAGCGCCTGACGGACTCTTTCAGCGCGACGCGCAGTCCAGCCGAGGTCGAGGCTTGCCGTAGCCAAGGTTCACGGGGCCTTCGCGGACCGGCCCGTGCGCGAACTCGTACCTGTACTGGTCGACAAGGCACGGGTGTTGTTGAGAGTACGGGCGGCACGCATGGCGCGACGCTGTGAGACACGAGCAGCCCCGCACCTGACCACCGGCTCACCCCACCGACCCTCACCCAACTCCAAGCCCGAAACGGGCATTACCCTGCCTACCGCACTCTGACAGCCACCGTGCCCGGCCTCTTGGTGGCGGGGTCGGTTTGGCGTTGGGCTGCGTACCAGCCCAGGGCTCGGATGAGGGCTTTGTGCTGACTGGACGGGAGAAGGTCATTGAGGGGTTTCCACGCCTCGTTGACGAGTGTCCGGCCGTCGTCCAGGCAGGCTTCCAAGGCGCCGCTGCGGGTGAGGAGTTCCGCGGCGTGGGCGGCGCCGTCGGGACTTTGCTGGTAGAGGCTGTCGCGCAGGCGGTGGCGGTCGTCGTGATCGAGGAGGCCGGTGGCGTGTGCGACAGGGTAGGTGATGCGACCGTTGAGGAGGTCCTCGGCGGGTGTCTTGGAAGATCGGCCCTGCTTTCGGTCTTCCGCGCTGGTGACACCGTCGAGGTCTGCGACGTCGTCGCTGATCTGGTAGGCGGTGCCGACAGCTTCGAAGTACCGGCCCAGCGCCGTGATCTGTTCCTCGGTGGCACCGGCCAGTGTCGCGGTGGCTTCGGCCATGCACCGGACAGGGACGCCGGTCTTGAGCCGGTGGGCGGTGTGGACCTGGGAGAGGAGAAGGTGGTGGTTGCCGGTGGCCACAGCGTGTTCGAAGGCGCTGCGGGGTCCGGTCAGATCGAGGGCCTGCCCTGTGTGTCCGGTGCGTAGGGCCTGGAGGCAGAGGCGGTAAACGCGCAGCATCGTGGCCCCGTCGTGCTGAGGGATGCGCTGCAGGATGGGATCGAAGGTGAGGTAGGCGAGAGTGCCGGCATTGATAGCGGTGGGGATACCGAAGCGGTGGTGGACGGCGGGCCGCCCGCGGCGCAGCAGGGAGGCGTCTTCGATGTCGTCGATGACGGCGGAGGCGGTGTGGAGGAGTTCGGACACAGCGGTCAGCGGCCGGTAGGGCTCTGGGTCGACGCCCAGGAGGCAGAAGACGGCGCCGGTGATGTAGGGGCGCCAGGAGCGTCCCGGGTTGTCCAAGAGATGGCGCAGCGGGGCGATAAGGGACTGGTGCAGTCGGTCGAGGGTGTCATGGTCGAGCGGGGGGCTACTGTCGGCGCCGGTGAGCGCATAGACGGAAGCAACGTCGGGGCTCGCCGGATAGACGGCGGCGGCCTCGGAGATGGAAATCTGGGAGATCCGACGCATGTAGCGTTCCACGTCGCCGACCGTGCCGGAGCGCAGGGTTTCCACGAAAGCGTTTCCAGAGACGCGCGTGCCGTTCATGGTGCCGCTGACGGTGGCGGGGGACTCGCAGAAGGCGCGGCCGGTCAGAACGGTGCGGGTCTCATGACCGGCAGCAGGGCCCGCGACCACAACGTCCAGGCCGAGGCCGGGAATGCCGAGCACGGCGGTGGTGGGGTAACTCTCCAGGCTGGCCAGGGAAGTCCAGTGCTGGGTGGCCTGCCAGGTAAGGTCGTGGTGATAGCTGACCGAGCCGTCGGGGGCGACGGCGGTCGCCCTGGTGAACAACGACGTGCTTTCTGCGGTGACGGGATCGGTGTGCTGGGCTCGGATGACGGCGATGTCCCAGCCGTTGTCGAACTGCATACCACTCCACAGCCAGGAGCGGTCGGCAATACCCTGCGCCCGACTGGAGCGGCGGACCCTACCGCCCCAGTCGTTTTCCAACCAGGAACGCCCCTCGACGCATTCCCAGGTGCTGCCTTGGGTGCGCAAACGACCGCTGGTACGTAGGCGGGGGATGAAGTACGAAGTCGTCGCATCGCTCCCGTCGGGGCGAGGCCCGGGGTAGTGGCCATGGACGTCGAACTGTGGGACGGCCGGCTTCTGTGGCGTCAGACGCAGTTCCAGTTCCACCTCGCCCCGGACGGTGAAGAGGAAACCCCCGTCGTCCTCGACACGCAGCGCGGCCTGTTCGCCCAGCATAAGATCCAGCCGCTCGGCACAGTCGGCGACCTCCCCCTCGAGCAGGCGGTCGGGCAGGGGAACTCCCTCGGCCAGAACGTCCGTCAGGGCATTGCGGACCCGAGGATCCATCGCCTCGTCCCCGCGGACCGAGGCACGGATGGTTTCCACAAGATCAGGACTCAACCAGCTGCCGCACACCGATCCCTCCGGGCCGCTGCACGTGAAGAGCAGCCCATAACCGGGGCCGGTGCCCGACCCGCAGCCGTGGCCCTCCCGGAAGAGGGCGGCTGCCCAACGGTAAGCACCGCCGCTCTCGCTGTGAAGATCACCGCTGAGACACCATGCCTCCATGTCGGCCTCAGGGTGCGGCGTGCCGAACGGTGCGGTGGCAGCATCGGCGCGAGGTGCGGGCAGCGGCACCGCGGGAGCGGAGCGGGTGTCGTGGGTCACGGACAAAACCTAGGGCGCTCGTGACCAGCCGCTGCCCTACGAGCCAGGGTTCTCACCGTACGGATGGTTCATGGGCCGGCCTGCCGCATACCCCGTGACCTCGCCGCCGTCGTGGCGTTGGGCACCCGGCCGGCAACAGCGAAGACTTCGGAAGGGGGCCCGGTGGAGGTCAGAGGTGTGCGCCACGCCTACCGCCGTCGGCGCGAGGTGCTGCGCGGGGTGGACCTGCGGSTGCGCGGCGGGGTACTGGCTGGGATCGTCGGGGAGAACGGGGCGGGCAAGACCACTCTGCTGAAGATCCTCTCCGGTGAGCTGCGCGCGGACCACGGCACGGTCCGCCACAACGGCAGGTTCGGCTACTGTCCGCAGGCGGCCGTCCTCAACGACGCGCTCACCGTCCGTCAGCACCTCGAGTTTTTCAGGGCCGCCTACGCACTCCCCGACCTGCACCGCGCCGAAGAAGTGATGGACCGGCTGCACTTTCGTAAGTACGACCAGCAGCAGGCCAAAACGCTCAGCGGCGGCACCCGCCAGAAACTCAACCTCACCCTCGCTCTGATACACGACCCGCAGGTGCTGCTGCTGGACGAGCCCTACCAGGGCTTCGACTGGGAGACCTACCAACGCTTCTGGGACCTGGCCGCGCTGCTGCGCCAGGAAGGTCGCTCCGTCCTGGTCGTCTCCCACCTGGCCTACGACACCGCCCGCCTGGACGAGCTGTGGCGCTTGGAAGACGGCCTCCTGCAGCCTGTGCAGGAGGCGTTGGTCTCATGAGGGGGCACGGCCACACAGGGCTGTTTGTCACCGCGACCCGGTACGCGCTGGCCGAGCATCTGCGCAACCGCTTCGCGATGGTTCTCGTCGCTGGCTTCATCCCGCTGTGGACCACCCTCGCCTACCTTTCGATCCCCAGCACCCGGACTAGATTCCAGCTCAGCGCCACCAAGGACATCCTGACCCCGGCGGGCAACCAGCTCACCGAAATCACCGGCGCCCTGAACGCGGTCACCCTGATCATCGGCTTCATGATGTTCGCCTCCGCCTTTGCCGGCGGCAGCTTCGACCGACGCCTCGCACTGGCCGGCTACCCCCGCGCCCACCTCCTCCTCGCCAAAATCACCTCTCTCACCCTCGCCTCTGGTGCCGTCACCGGCTACGCCACCGCTCTCACCTACCTGCTCTGGACCCCCGAGCAGCCCCTCTTCCTCGCCGCCGCCCTGTTCAGCGCCGCCATGACCTACGGCGCCATCGGTGTCGCCCTGGGTTCACTTCTGAGGAAGGAAGTCGAGGGCATGTTCACCATCGTCATGATCAGCGTCATCGACCTCGCCCTACAGAACCCGATCGCGAACTCCGGCTCCGACAGCCCCGTCGTACGCCTATTGCCCTCCTACGGGTCCATGCAGGCCAGCACCGCCGCCGGCTTCTCCACCACCGCCCTGCCCAGCTACCTCGGCATCCAGATGCTCTGGTTCACCGCCGCCGCACTCATCAGCCTCGCCGCCTTTCACCGCCGCACCCGCAACACCCTCCCGACGCGCACCCGCATCCCCCATAGCCGACACATCAGGTTCAGCGCAGCAGACTCCGAACACGCCTGATCAGCCAACACTGCTCCGGGTCGGGAAGCCAGCGTCCCCAAACGCCGACGTCAGCCCCCTGTGTCGGCCGATGCAATCAGGGGGCCCAGGTCAGCTGGCGTATGCCAGCTGTCCGCAGCTCGTGCAGATGTAGATCTCACCGGGGTAGTCGCGGATACCCGCACCCGGGGCGCTGGCCGTCCCGCGGCGTGCACGGGTGTACCGAGGATCATTGTCGTCACGGAGGGAGCGGACGTCTTGTTTGCGACGGCGGTCACGGGTCATCGGGAGTCCTCCCTGGCACGCCCACGCCCGTGCCGAAGCGAGGAGAAACAAGTCGCCGTACGCGATTCGGGGAACCTCGTCCCTCGTCCGGGCCACGGGCCGCGGGCATCGGCGTGGGCGTCCACTAACGCAGCCACCGGTAGCCGAAGGCGGGTCAGCCGGATGCGGCGGAAAGGATCACGTCCACGAGCCGGTCTGCCGCATCGGGCCTTCCGTGCGCCCGGGCCCGCTGCGCCATCTCTTCCCGCCGTGCGGGATCGGCGAGGAGCGGGCCTACCGCATGCTGGAGCCGGTCTGCGGTGACGTCACCGAGCAGAGCCACGGCGGCCCCGGCCTCCTCCAAGTGGCGGGCGTTGTGCGCTTGTTCGTTGCCCGCCGAAGAGGCGAGCGGGATGAACACGGCCGGTTTACCGAGCGCGGTGAGCTCGGCCAGGGTTCCGGCCCCGCTCCTGGACACGACGATGTCCGCGAGCGCGAGGACGTCGGGCAGCTCCGGGCCGACGAACCCGGCGAGGTAGTACCGGCCTGCCGATCCGGCGGGCAGTGCCGCTGCGTGCTGCCGCAGCTCCCCGACATTGTCCGGGCCGCACTGGTGGATCACGTTCGCACGCTCCAACAGCCAGGGCAGCGCATC
Source organism: Streptomyces sp. UW30 (assembly GCF_008042075.1). Lineage (GTDB taxonomy): Bacteria > Actinomycetota > Actinomycetes > Streptomycetales > Streptomycetaceae > Streptomyces. Next base: position 216,207 of record NZ_RDBN01000033.1, read on the forward strand.
CCGTACGACGCCGTTGATCTGCTGAGACCCTTGCGCGCCGCCGGTGACGTACACGGTCGGCAGCCGACGGTCGAAGCCGTGAAGCCCGAGAGCCTGCACCGCCTTGTCCGCGTGCCCGGCCAGCACCTCCGGCCGGATCGGGTTGCCGGTGACCACCGCCGCGCCCCGCACTTCCTGCGGGAGAAGGGGCACCGTCGACTCGGAGGACTCTGCGATCCGAGTCGCCGAGCCGGCCAGTTTCCGGTTGGCCAGGCCGAGACGCACGGTCTGCTCGTGCAGCACCAGCGGCACCCGGCACATACGCGCGGCCAGCCCCGCGGGAACGGCAACATAGCCGCCGGTGGCGAGGACCACGTCCGGCCGGAAGTCCGCGACCAGCTTGCGTGCCTGGGCCACGCCGAGCGGCACCCGCGCCATGTCCCGCATGTTCGCCACCGACATCATCTTCAGCGGGTTGGCCGAGCGGCGGATCTTCCCCGTGGCCACCGTGGCGAAAGCGATGCCCTCGGCCGGCGCGACACGTGCTTCCAGGCCTTCGGCCGTGCCGATCCACAGCACATCAAGGGCCCTGCCCTCGGCAGCCAGCCGGTTCTGAAGCGTCCGGACCGCCGTGAGCGCCGGATACGTATGCCCGCCGGTACCACCGCCCGTGACAATCAGTCGCAGGGGAGGAACGTTGGAAGTCGAGCCACCAGAGGAGAATTCAGCCACGCAGCGAGAGTAGCGCGGCCTCCCTACTCGCCAGGGACAGCGCCGCCTGGGGGTGGATGCGGCAATGTGGAGCGGCTTGGGCCGTCGCTCATTCCCCCGTCGTGACGGACCAAGCGCCAGCGCAGATAGGAGGAGTGGCTGTATTCACGAGTCGTGGGTTCTGGCACAGATCTTGGGCTCTGTCGCTGATTTGGGGGTGTCAGCCGGTTGATCAAGGTGACAGGAGGATGCGGCGTCACAGGAGGTCGAAGTTGGCCCGGCCGTACATCTGTCTCTTCAGCAGCTTGATTCTGGTGACGTTGCCCTCGACCGCTCCCGAGGTGAACGTGGTGGTCAGGGCGGCGAGTACTGCTGCGTGATCGCGCCGCATGCCGGCAGCCAGGGTGCGGATTGCTCGTTGCCCGTCAAGGCGGACGTCGGCGAGCCAGACGTCGAGGGCCAGGTGCTCGCTGCGGGGACGGGCAGTGCGCGAAGGAGGCGGAGCAGGGTGTCCTTGCCGGTGGTGACGGCCGTGCGTCCGCACAGATTGGCTCCGGCACGTCCGCCCAGGAACAGTGCGATGTCCGTGAGCAAGGCGGTGAGGGAATTCGTGCGGCGTGCGTGTCGACGCGTCAGGTCCGGTACCTGCTCGCCGAACGTCCGACGCCCGCAACTGCCGTGCCGCACACAAGACGGCGTGCCCACATCGAGTCGCACCTGTCGGCCGGCGACGGGACGGTCCGCCAGAGACCGCTGGTAGTAGCAGTGCACACGCGAGGATCTCCATCCGCATCCCGGGCAGGCGGCCGACCCCACAGTGGACCGCACAGTAAGACGAACCTCAGCGTCCCCGAGAACCACTCCTTCTACCGCCACCCCAACCCCCGGAAGAAGAAGGTCGGCGAGGCGAACCACATCCCCCACGCAGAGGTGATGCCCACCTGCTCTTGATCGTCACGCACCCCCAAATCAGCGACAGAGCCCAAGATCTGTGCCAGAGCCCGAAATCCCCAACAACACCCACCACAAAGGGCCGTCAGCAAGCTGACGGCCCCTCATGAACGATCGAGGCTAGCCGGTCACCACTTGTCGGTGCACCACTTGTTCGTTTCCGGGCCCCGGTAGCAGGCACGCATCACGAAGCTGCTGTCCGACCTGGTTTGGACTCCTTCGGTAAACACACTCACCGTCGTGCTGTAGATGGACCGGGTGACCCAGTTCGCGCCGCCGTCGGAACTGGTCTCCAGCCAGATGCCACCCTGCCGGTCCGCCGGGAAGCTGTCCAACTTGGCCCAGCCGTACTGGGAACCGTCGTAGGTGCCATAGCGCAGCTGAACCTGGAACCCGCCGATCGACGTCCACTCGGCCGTCTTTTTGTCCGAGATCGAAAGCACCTGATCCCGGTTGATCTTCTCCGGCGCGGCGCTGGCCGGCCCGACGGAGGTGGTCATCAGCGTGCCCACTGCCAGTGAAGTGAGCAGCAACAGGCGAATTGACTTCAGCATGGAATCCCCCAGATGTTGATCATTAACGGCTGGACCCTCGCAGCTACGCATACCAAATGGCGCCGAGGGCGGCGCCGTCGGGGAACGCGAGGAAGGCGCGGTGCGTCTCCGCGGTGATAGTTCGCAGGACCACACCCCGGTTCCCTGCATGGCGCACGTGGCAGGGGCAGAACGAGCAGCGCTGACACAGTCTGAGCCTTTCCTTCTCCCCCGACCTGTCGCGGGGCCACACAGGAGGCTCACAGAGGCCCATGACCGTTCCGTGCGGCGAATGTGACCGGACCATGACCGTGCCGCACCAGTGCCCGTCACCTTGATCCGTAGCAGCTGACCTCAGGTTTTCCGGCTCCACAGGCACGACATCGCCGACTCACCCACCCCCGTGACGACCATGGTGTGTCGGCTCTGGCGGCGCCGCGCAGGCTCTTGCCGTCCACCTCCACCGCCCGCCGGGTTTTCGGGCCGGGCCCAGTGCGGCGATCGGTCGGCCACGCGCCGATGCGGTCCAGGGACCGCCGATGGCGCATCGGGGACAGCGGACGCCGGATGCTACGCCGTGCACGTCGCCCGCCTGCTCGGTGGTTCGATCCCCGCGGTAACGGAAGCAGAACTGCAGACCCTGCGCAGGGACCGTCGGATCGACCGCGCGATGAGCGCTCAACTCCTCTTCCCGGGCGGGGCCACCGGCAGGGTCCGCGCCTCGATGTGGTCACGCCGCCTGCTATCGATCCGGGCCGGGGCGGTGGGCACGGCCGGCGAGATGCACGTGACCAACTTCGTGATGCCCCAGCTCTTCCACCGCCTGACGATCCGCGGTGCTGATGGCCGTGTCGTGCGTCGCGAGCGGATGTCCGGGCACCCGTCGAGCTATGCCGCGCAACTGTCGGCGTTCACGGACGCGGTCCTCGACCACGGACCGGTGATCACGTCGGCGGCGGACGCCGTGGTGACCATGGGGATCCTCGACGACATCTATCGCGCCGGCGGGCTGCCCCTTCGTCAGGGAACAAGGCAACAATGAGGCAGCCCGGCTAGCTGCACTCACCACGGTCTGGCATTCGCCCCGTAAGTGGCAGGTCTGTTGGGCTTCACCCGAACCAGGCAGCACGCAGCATGCCGACGTCGGCCAGACAGTCGCCGCCGAGCGCAACGGACAGCGCCACATCCAGCAGGGTCTTGCCCGGATCGTGCACAGCCGCCGCTTGCGCCACGGCGCTAGTGCCGTCGATATCGCGGTATCCAGACCGGACTTGCGGACCGTCTCGACCAGCAGCACCGCCCCGGCCTGCGAGACCACCCCGCTGCTACCGCCCTCGACGCAAAGTGCTTCTTTCCGTGCAGCCAACAGGACCCTAGACAAGTCACATCGTTGCAGGTCAGGAGCACCACAGATGTTCGCGCGCTCTTCGCTGACTACAACAGCATTTTCGATCTTGGAAGCAAGCCCGCTGCGTACCTGGCTGCTCTCGCTGACCTCAATGACCAGCAGTTGCTGAGAAAACGCCACGTGCGACCGGGCCTTGATCCTCGACGACCGGGTCTTTCGTTCACTGAACGCCCTCGGGTGGTCCAGTTGGAAGGCGGCCGGCACTCGTCATTGGCCCGCCCGATACGCCACCTACGTCAGTTCCATGCACCGCTGGGCCTCGTCTCTGGAAGTCACCGCGGACTGGCTTGAGTGGCTTCTCTTCCATCTGAACGGTCACGTAGACGAGCCCTGAGCTTGGGAAGCTAAGGGCATCTGGCCCTTGCTCTGGGCCTGACCTGCGACGGAGAGGCACAGACGCCTGGTGGATGGTCGATTGGTTCCCGGGTGTTCCCTGTGGTTCCCCGGACGACCTGGCACGCATCTGCACGGGCTTGATCACGATGGTTTCACTGCATGGCCCAAGGCGACAAGGCCGATTCCGACCGCTGTCACTGATGGATGCTCAAACCCGCCGCCTGCAACGAGTAGAGCGTCCGCTCCCCAGAGTCTCGGCTGTCGAACGTGGCGCTGCAGCCATCGGCCCGGCATACGTCCGAGCAGCAGGCCATGCAGGCCGAGAACAACACACGCGAGCCAGAGGGTCCCGACCAGAATCAGTGGCGGCAGCAGGAGACCCGCAAACGATGTCGACATGGTCGTCCCCCGATGGGCTGGTTGCCTCGTTCCCTGCGCGGAAGTCTGGCACGTCCGTGCGGACAAACACGGTTGGACCTCTTCGTCCCGAAGCAACCTGGGTGGGGGCGGTGCTCTGGGCTGGTGTGGCTCCCACCTGCGCTGATGGTCCGCAGGCGTCCGCGCTCGTCCCCCGCTGTTCGTGGGCGTTGTCACGCAGTTAGATACTCATGGCTACTACGCAGCTTGTCTTGGTCACTGTTGAGTCAGAGACCTCAGCGCAGGGGCCCGTTGGGAGTCAGGTTCCACTCATGAGCATGTACGAGTGGAACTTTCCCTAGAGCCAGCAGCCGATTCAGTACAGGTTCCGTATCGGCAAAGCTCAACGTGTCGTCACCGCTAACGGCTGCACCTTCCCAAAAAGGCGATGTAACTTCCCAAGACTCCACGTGGAGTCGCCAAAGTTGGTCAAGCGCGAAAGATGCTAGGTGGTCTCTGAACTCCGCCTTGTCCGTGACCATCTTTCCGGCCGGGTGCCCCCAGCCTCGGCGCATAATTTCGCCGGCAGAAAAGTGCAATGCTCGACTCGTAGCAGCGTGAAGATATCGGTACAGCTCTCCCTTTCCTGCCCTCTCTGCAATCCAATCGGCGGACGGAATGACACCTCCTGGCCACCTGTACTTCTTTTGGAGATCCATCAGGGCGGATCGCACCTCATCTCGCTTGATCTCCACTGCGTCAAGGAACCCCGCCGGGTACCAGAGATTCCTCATCACGTCGTCGCCAACATAGGCACGCTGAGCGAGCAGGGACCGCACGGTATCCCAGTTACTGAGCAGCAGGAAAAGTTCCTGCGATTCCTCAAGCGGCAGTGACCCAAAGAAACCAAGGTACAAGACGTCCTCAAGCGAGGCGCGAACAAAGGAAACCGCCAGATGTCCAAGGTCCTGCCGTGCGAGAAGAGTGGCCGCCTTCATGCTCTCAATCTGCCGCCGCAGGCATGAATTCACTGCAAGCAGTCGATAGTCGGCGTCAACATTCGACCACTTGAGCTCGCCCACCACGATCAGGCGATCGGCGAGCTCAAGAAAGTCTTCCACGGCCTGCACTCGCGCCAGGAACCTCTCACGCGAATCCAACGGACCCTCTCGACTCTCAGTCGCCGCTGCTTCTTCCTGTGGCGTTCCCCCGGAATTATGCACGTGCTGCTCCTTGGCTATATGGCAGAATTCCTGATAGGCATGATCTCACGCTTTACCACTAGGTGGTCGAGTTTTTCCGAGGTAGCGAAACGGATCCGGAGGGCCTTTCACTCCCAGGAAAGGCAGCTGGTCAGGGCCTTATGGGTACTTTGTTTAGGGCGGTTCCGTCCACAGATAGTCCACGGTGTGCCGACCACAGCCTTGGGAGTTCGATCACAGGAGGGGTCTCGTCGCCCGCTCTACCTCGCCGCTGCATCAGTGTCTTCCGCTTCCAGGATGCCAACCTCTTCACACACTGCAAGATGCAAATTGATCGACGCCTCCGAAAGCTCATCAACGACGTCCCGTTTGGCCAGCTTCCGGGGTGCAGGGAACTCGCTATCGAAGAGTTCGTCAACCCAATCTGCTATGTGATAGAAGATTGCGCCCGCGATTGCTTCGGCGTAGGTCCCTTTCCAGCTGGAGTTGAAATCCAGTCCCGAAATTAGCGCATCGGCAAACCTTTCGTTGACTTCTTTCTCGGCGCTTGCAATTCCCTGTGCAGTGGAGCGGCGCTTAGACTTCACCAAACCGAGCGCCTGAGCGCTGCGCAGCCACGTGCCGACCTTCATGCGAAAATCTTGGTATGCAGCGATCCGCATGATCTGGTCGCCCTTTTTGCTGACACTGAGCGAAAGAAGGGGGTTCAGGTTTGCCTTGTATTGCCGCATGGCCTTGCGATCCAGCGGGTTGTGCGGATCATCGAATCGCGTGTGGCATGTAGGGCATAAGGCAATCAAATTCTTGAATTCATGCTTCTTCACTTTGGACCAAGGGATTATGTGTGCGACTTCCACTGGCGTGGTTCGGCATGTGGGAATTGCGCAACGATGGCCAGCCTCAAGGAGGACACGGCGTCGTAGCTCACGCGGGATGGCAGGTCGCTCGCTCATGGCGGCATGCTAATGACTGGCACTGACAGTGGCGCCGTGGTTCGCGCGCGGATGCCGCATGAGGTCGACGGAGTCTCGACGACCGAGTCAAGCCGGCGGGGCGCCGTCCATGAGCTAAGAACGGCTCCCCTGGCAGACCTTGCGTCGAACTGCCCCTCGATGCGAACTACGGGCGGGGCGGTTGCTGAGGTCCGCCGGGCTGGTCAGACGAACGGTGAGAGGCAGGGCTGGTCGGCGAGGTTGCTGTACTTCGCTGCGGAGATGGACGACTGCGCGGTCGACGGCTCCCATGTCAGGTCTCTCAAAGGGGGGACCATGTTGGACCGTCGCCGGTCGACCGAGGCCGTCCCGGCTCCAAGCACCATGTGCTCGTCGATCGCCGCGGCACCCCACTCGCTGTCTTGCTGACCGGTGGGAACCGGCACGACGTCACCCAGCTGATCCCTCTTCTCGATGCGGTTCCCCGCATACGAGGACTGCGAGGCCGACCCCGGAACAAGCCAAAGCGGTTGTACGCCGACCGCGGATACGACTACGACAAGTACCGCCGCCTGCTGTGGAAGCGTGGCATCAAGCCCCTCATCGCCCGGCGCGGTGTCGCCCACGGTTCAGGCCTGGGCAAGACCCGGTGGGTGGTCGAGCGCACTTTTGCCTGGCTCCATCAGTTCAAGCGACTGCGAACGCGCTACGAGCGCCGCGCTGACTTGCATCTAGGACTTCTGCAACTTGCGTGCTGCGTCATCTGCCTGCTCCAACTGTCCAAGCACCTGCCCCATGAGCAGGCTGTCCGGACCTGAGTGCAGTGATGCACTGGCCAGCTGTCACACTCGCCCGATGAGCATGAACAGTCAGCAAGGTCATTCCGCTGATCCGGAAGAGCTGCTGCTGCGGACAGACTGGGGCTCGGTGGAGCACTGCTGCCCGAACGTTGCGCCAGCGACGCCTGAGATCTTGCGACAACTTCTCGACAACGACGCGGGCAAGCAGGGCGCTGCTCTCCGCGACCTGCAACAAGCTGTCACGCATTCGAACACCTTCTACAGTGCCACGGCCCCTGCGGCATCGTTCGTGGCGGCCATTCTCGGGCACCCGCGGACTCTCGCCGAAGTCACTGACCAGAGGCCATGGGAGGCCGCTGACTTCGGTGAGGAACCACGACTTCTCCTTCGTGTCGGTCTCCTGAACTGGCTCGGCAGCACTGCCTGGGACGCCAACGAAGAGGCAYCTGACGGGTACGACGCCGACATTGAAGCGTTCCACGCCCTTCGGCCGACCCTCTACGACGCCATCCAGCCCTTCCTCACAGCCGAAGAGCTAAAGATCCGCGATGCCGCCCTAGCCGCTGTACTTCCGTTGCTTACCTCACCAGAGCTCGCCCACCAGGCTGAAGGCCTGCGTGATGACGTGTGGGCTCTCGCCGCCAACAGCGCCCCTTACCGGCAGCGCGCGATCGACACACTCGCCAGATGGGGCGAGGACATCACGCCCTTCCAGCAGCACAGGCACACACCCGCTGACGTCCGCGCGCACGCTGAAGGCTTTGCCGACGATCCGCCTTTCTGAAACCACCTTTAAGTGCCTGTTTCACAGTTCCTGACCCGTGCCAGTGGCTCGGGCTCGGCAACGCGGTCGGGGCTGCTGGACCGCTCACTTCACAAAGCTGGCGGGGACCGCGGCCAGCGGCTCCCAACGCGGGGCGGTCAGCTTGAGGGTGACGCCCGGGGCCTGGGAGTCGAGCCGACTGCGGATCGCGCCCGCAGTCATGAGCTGGCTGACCCTGAGCGCGGCGCGGGTGAGGTACGCCTGCCACGCGACGAAGCCCAGGGCGAGCGCCGTGCCGATCGAGCCGACGGCGGTCCAGAAGGTCTCTGACATGACGGAGATTCTGGCCCCACCCTGCCGAGCGCCACGGCGGCGGTACCTCGAGCGCGGTCCCGGCCGGGGCCGCCGCGTACGTCATTGGCGGCCGCTGTACGTCAWCGCGWTGACGTACAGCCCGGGCAGGCGCCGGCACCCGGGAGCCGTCTCGTACGGTGGCGTGCGTGCCCTCCGCCGTCCCGCCCCGCCCCCGGTGCGCGTAGTGCTCCCGGACGGCCAGGAGCTCCGCGGCCTCCTCCACGCCCGGGCGCAGTTCCCCCGGGCCGGGTGGACGTATTGAGTCGGGCTGCCGATGTGGGCCGACGTCCCGGAGACGGAGACCGTCGAACCCCGCGAGTACCGGGTATGGCTGACGCCGGACCAGGCGCACCCCATCCCGGGCGTCAACTACGACCAGGTGCCCACGACGCCGCTGAAGCGGGAGGCGCCGACGGCGGACAACTCCGATCGGTGGGCGTGAAGGGTGCAGCGCGTCGACGTCGGCGGCCGCCTGGCGGAATCGTCGTCCACGTGTGGGACTGCCCGGAGGCGCCGGGATCTGCTCCTCAGGTGGTGGACGGCCCCCCATCCATCCTGAGGCCGGGCGGCAGCACCGTCTCCGCACTGACATACGCATACCTGACTTGCTCCGTTGTCAATCCCACGACATTTCCGAGGTACACCCCGACGAGATTCGCCCCGAGCAGGGAGGCACCGGTGAGATTCGCCCCGGGCAGGGAGGTACCGGTGAGGTTCGCATGGAGCAAGTCGGCGCGGGTGAGGTCTGCCTGGCTCAGGTCCGCGCCGGTGAGGTTCGCCTGGGCCAGGTGGGCGTCGGTGAGGTGCGCCCCCACCAGCTTGGCGCGGGTGAGGATAGCGTCGCCCAGGTTGGCGTGGGTGAGGTTAGCCTCGCGCAGGTTGGCGTCGGTGAGGTCTGCCTGCCTCAGGTTGGCGTCGGTGAGGTCTGCCTGGCTCAGGTCGGCGCCAGTGAGGTCCGCCTGGCTCAGGTCGGCGCCAGTGAGGTTCGTCCCGACCAGCTTTGCCCTGGCCATGTCCCTGGTGAGGTCGCCGGTGATGTTCACCCCGGACCGGTAAGCGCGGGTGAGGTCCGCCTGGCTCAGGTTGGGGCCGGTGAGGTTCGCCGTGAACAGTTCGGGATTGGTGGGGTCGCTGGTGAGGTTCACCCCGGACATGTAGGCGCGGGTAAGGTCCGCCTGGCTCAGGTCGGCGCCCATGAGGTTCGCCGTGAACAGTCTGGCGTCGGTGAGGTTCGTCCCGACCAGCTTGGCGCCGGTGAGGTCGGCCCCGTCCAGGAGAGCGCGGGGAAGGTGAAGGGTTTCGAGGTAGAGCCTTTCGAAATCGTCGACGTGCGTGCGCGATTGGGGACGCGTTAGAGCAGTCAAGGCCACCTGGACGTCTGCCTCCAGAAGCATGGGGAGCGAAGTGTCCGTCGTAGTTGGCGGGCCGTCCGGGCCATTCGGTGAGCCTGGGCGGGCCGGAGCGCGGTCGCGCACGAAGTGGCCCAGTACTTGGGCAGCGTGGGTGGCCTGCTCGGGGGCATCCTGGACGATCTGCTCTAGCGCCAACACTCCGCCGATCCGCACATACCTGTGGTCGGACCCGAGGCGCTCCAGGGCTTTGGTAAACCGGTCGGTGACCTGCCCGCGCCGAGTCAGCCGGTAGTTACGGATCGTGTACACCAGGGCTACTCCGGCCCCGATCGCGGCCGCGCACGCCACGAGGGCGGTGCGCAGGCCAGTGATCAGCGTGGCCGAACCGCTGGCTTCACCCAGCGTGGCCGTGTTGATGTACCCCTTATCGAGCAGGTACGGACCTCGCCACACCAGCCAGGGCAAACCGACCGCGAGCACTAGGGCACCCCCCAGAGCGAGCACCCAGGTCCCAATCCGGCTCAGTCGCCGCATGCGACGTGCCTGGGCCCGCCGCTGATGGAGCGCAATCATCACACTTCCTGCCTAGGGGAAGCCGCGGCGAGATTGTGGCGCCACTCCGAGCCGCGAGTGGCGGTACACCCCGGATGGACGCGCTCGCACCTTCACCTGACCCGCAGCTCACGGGGTCGGTCAGTCACCATTTACGGCTGGTGACACGGCTCTTACCGACACCCTGGCTTTGTTCACGAGCAGGAGCAGCGTTTGTTCACGACTTCGGGAGGCACTGGCGCAGATTGATGAATCGAACGACCGCGACGCCGGCACACGGGCCTGCGACGGCGATACTCGTGCTCCAACCAGGGCCGGGCTGCGACCCTCCCGGACGCCGGAGCAGGCGCGGGCCCGTAGGACCGCCGCCCGTGCGGTGCGCGTGCAATACCCATCGAGTGATCTTCAACCCCGGTCAGTTTTTCCAGACTGCCTGGTGGACAGCTCCTGATGCGTCTGATCCCTTTAACGCAAAGGAGTGCGCTATGCGCGTACGCACCCTTCTCGCCGCCATCGCCCTTGCCGCCACAGCGGCCCTCGGGGGCGCGACCAGCGCAGGAGCCGCCGTCGGCGACGGATCCTCGGGTGCCTCAGCCCCTGCGAGCAACCTGCTAAGTGGCCTGATCCCTGTCAACCTCCAAGGTCTGACCGGTTCCTTGGGCCTCGACTGTCTCCCGGCGCTCGGCAATGTCCCTTGCTCATTGGGACAACAGGTAAACGGCTAGGTCACCCAGCCCGCCGAAGATCATTTGTCGGACAGCGCTTACGAGCTGCGATTCGTCTCCGGTGCTGGGGTCTCCTCCCGGCGGCGGAGGCGCAGCAGGTAACACCAGGCCATGGTCACGACGTCACCTCAAGACGTGGTTCACCACAGCCCTCGCTGGACGCCCCACGGCGGGCCGCAGGCCGAGGATGCTGAGCCGGGCCTGGGCGGGTCGACGGCGAGTTCCCGCAGCGGCGGAGTGGCGGTCGGCATGTTCCCAGTGTGGCAGCCCCCGGAGGTGGTCAGGACCGTTCGACGAGGTATTCGCCTATGCATGCCGCGTCCAGGTCGCAGGCCTGGGGCGTGGCGAGTGCGTGGGCGGGCGTCTCGACGATGGACTCGCGGTCGTTGTAGCTGGTGTTCAGGATGACGGGCAGGCCGGTGAGCTGGTGGAAGTGCTCGATGAGCGCCCCGTACGCGCGTGCCACGGCGGGGTCGACGGTCTGGACGCGGGCGGTGCCGTCGATGTGCACGACTCCGGCGATCTTGTCGGCGTGGTCGGGGCGGACAGGCGGGGCGAGCAGCATCAACGGGCTGGGCACGTCCAGATCGAACCAGGCGTCGGTGTGGTCGGCGAGGACCGCCGGGGCGAATGGCCTGAACGGTTCCCGATGCTTGATCCCGTCTGCGCGTGCTCCAGCACAAGGAACAGCTCCTCCGAGGCTGGAATGCGCTCGTACGTCGGATCACCCCCCAACGAGGATCTCCACCCTGCGGTTGCCGGTGCGCACCAGTGTCAGACCGGTGTCAATTCCGCACCGGCCGATGGCTCCGAACGCCAGGTCTCACGACGAGGGTTTGGGCCGGCACGACGCCCGTCGGCTGGTCCAGAGCCAAGCTTCGGCGACCTCGCTCGGTGTGCGCCTGATCGCACGATGAACAGGCTCATGGGAGTTCGGGCAGTTGGAGTTCCATCAGGGGGGCGTACTGCTGGCCGGCGTAGCAGTCGGCGTCGTGCTGGTCGCCTTGTATGGAGGGGCGTGGCAGGGAGACTTTGACCGCGAGGGCGCGGGGGTGGTTGACCACGAGGATCTCGTTCTCGCTGGCGTTGAACAGTGTGGCGAACAGGGTCCGGTTGAGGATTCCGGTGTTGGTGAGCGCCTCGTAGGTGTGCTGGTCGCGGCACATGAAGTCGAAGGTGAGGGTGAAGGGTCCGGCGTTCTTGGAGCGGACGAGGGAGCAGTAGTCGAGCAGGGTGGCCATGGTCAGACCTCTTCGGTGGTGGTGCGGAACMGTTCGGTGGGGGTGATGCCGGTGGCGACGTGGTTGAGGGTGAAGCGGTAGAGCGGGCCGCGGTCCATTTCGGGAGGCGAGTAGGGGTAGGCGAGGGTGGAGACCAGGCCGTCGTACTCGGGGATGGGCAGGTGCGAGGAGGCGTGGGCGACGAACGTGGAGATGGCGTGGGCGGTGTCCTGGTCGGGTGCGGTGATGGTGATCAGCACGCCGAGTTCCTGGGGCTGCAGGGGGGTGGGTTCGATGCCGGCCAGGACCGTCCCGGTGCCGTAGAGGCGGTAGTTGATGTCGATGGTGTCCGGGTCGACCCGGCCGTCGAACACGTCGAGGATCTTGGCGTCGAAGTATTTCTTGGCCATGGGCAGGAGCTCGGGGAGGCGTTTGATGACGACCTTGTCGCGGACGCCGCCGACGATGACGGTCTGGTAGCCGACGAGTTCGGCGCCTTCGAGCTTGTTGGTGTAGCCGTCGGCCTCGATGTAGCGGGAGCCTTGGACGCGGACGGTCCGTTCGTCGACGGCCTCGTAGGTGGCGTGGGTGGTGTCGAGGATGCCGGAGGGCTCGGTGATGTGGAATGGGTCGGCGTTCTCGTACAGCGTGTGGGCGGCGACCGAGCGCGGGGTGAGGCGGCTGCCCTCGGCGAGCGTGGTGACGTCGAAGTGGTCGTCTCGCAGGGTTACCAGGAGGCCGTTGGCGTCCGGCGGGATCGCGCAGGCGGCGCCGCATTCGATGGTCTTGGCCATGTGCCAGGTCAGGCCGGGGTCGGCGCCGTTCAGGTGGGGCAGGGCGGCGAACAGAGCGGTGTCGCTGGCCCGTCCGGCAAGGATGACGTCGCAGCCGTCGCGCAGGGCTTCCTGGATGGGTTCCACGCCCATCATGGCGACGGTGTGGCTGCGCTGGAACAACTCCCGCTCGATGACGGGGGCGTTGGTGAGCGCCCTGATGCGGCCCTGGTCGTACAGGTGTTGGAGGCGTTCTGCCGGTTGGTCGCTGTAGATGAGGCCGAGCTTGAAGTGCAGGTTGTCCTCGGCCGCGATGGCACGGGCCAGGTCGGCGACCAGGTCGACGCCGTCGTCGCGTCCGCTGGTGCCGCAGGAGCCGATGATCAGCGGCACTTGGAGGGTTTCGCGGGCCTGGAGGAGCAGGCGCAGGTCACGTGTGACGGCCTGGGCGGAGAGTTTGGGGGTGCCGGAGCCGAGCGCTGCGGGACCGGAGTCGGTGGAGCCGGCGTCGCAGGCGATCACGTGTGGGCGGGCGGCGACTCCGCGGCCGAGGGCATCGGTCTCGAAACCGGCGCCGAGGGCTCCGGTCGGGGCGAGGATACGCAGGTCCATGAGGGCGGCCTTCTGTTGTGCGGGTGAGGGTCAGGAAGCGGTTTCGAGCGGCCGCTCGGCGCGGCGGCCCACGAGGGTGAAGACGGCGAAGGTGACCGCGCCGAACACGGCGGCGTTCAGGAGCATGTAGCGCCAGCCGGTGAGGTCGACGGTGGCGCCGAGCAGGGCGGGGCCGAGCGCCATGCCGGAGGCGGAGGCCACCGTGTAGAGGCCGGTGTAGGCGCCCAGGACACGGTTGTTGGGCGCCAGGCTCCACAGGGCGATCAGGCCGTTGACGGAAAAGACGGCGTAGCCGATCGAGGCGATGGCCACGGAGGCGGCGGTGAAGGCTGGGGTGGGTTCGGCGAAGCCGACGAGCAGGCCCGCGACGAACAGGGCGATGCCGTAGCGGATCATGCGGAGCTCGCCGAGGCGGTGCGAGAGGTAGGCGAGTGGGACGACGCAGATGAGGAAGGCGATCGCGCCGGGCAGGGCGATGCCGCCCGCCGCGCCCCGGGTCATGCCGAGGACCTCGGTGCCGTACGGGGTGGTCAGCGAGCGCAGCGCCGCCCACATGCCGGCGAAGCAGAAGATGCCGGCCATGAGCAGCAGGCGGGCTCGGCTCGGTTCCAGTGCGAGGTCCTTGAGGATCGCCCACGGTGAGGAGAACGGGTCGGCCTGTTCGTCGGCAGTGTCCTCGCGGCGCWGCGCTGTGGGGTGGCGGCGACCCAGGAAGCGGTAGGACAGGGCCACCATGACGATCATCAGGACCGGTGGGATGGCGAAGGCGGCCTTGAGGCTGTGGTCCACCACCAGCAGGCTGATGAGGGCCGAGACGATGATGGTGAGGCTGACGCCGGCCTTGATGAACCCCTGGGCCTTGCCGCGCTGTTGGGGTGCGACATAGTCGGAGACCAGGGTTTCGGTGACGCCCTTGAAGGAGTTGGCAGTCAGGCCGAACGCGAAGATGCAGAGCATGAGCATCGGCAGGCTGGTGGCCCACGGGATCAGCGCGAAGGGCACGGCCGCCACGCACGCCCCGGCTACCACGATGGGCCAGCGTCCGGTGCGGCGCATGGCCAGCCGGTCGGAGATCAGGCCCATCCAGGGCTGGATGATGACGCCGAGCCCGGTGTCCAGGCCCATGATCAGGCCGATGACAGTGGCGGAGGACATGAAGTGACGCAGCTGGGCGGGGACTTGGGCGTCGTAGAAGTTCCACACCGATTCCTGGGCGAAGATCGCGAGGGCGACCCACAGGACGGCGCTTCCGCTCATGCGCTCTGGCCGTTCGGCCGCGGGGGCGGCCTCGAGCGCGGCCGGTGCAGCCGCCGAGGCGGGGGGCTGGGGTGGTTCGTCGTGCAGCATGGCGGCTCCTATGCCATATGCTATAGCAACATTGTGGCGTCTGCGTGCCGGCGACCTCCCGAGGGGCCGACGCGCAGACAGCTGAAGGAAGGGGTTAGGCGGTGGACAGCTGGACGAGTGCTGCGCGGTGGTGGGCGGCGGCGAGCTGTTCGGCGCGGTCCTCGTCGCGCTCCAGAAGGGCGTCCAGTAGCGCGCGGTGCTCGCGATAGCGGCTGCGGAAACTCTCGGCCCGATCAGCGGCGAGTTTCATGGTCAGGTCGAGGCGCTCCTCGTCGCTGAAGGCGCGGGCCTGGGCCAGCAGGCCCTCCAGCACCGGATTGGCCACGCATGCCTCGACCTGGTGGTGGAATTCGCGCAGCAGCCGGAACACGGCGGTGACCTGGTCGGCCACCGGAGCGTCGATCCCCTGGTCGGCCAGTGTCTGCTCGATCCCCGCGACCAGGTGGTCGGCGTGGTCCAGCAGGCCGACGAGCTCGGTCAGCTGGGCGGCCGTGGCGTTGCGGGCCGCGAGCCTGGCCATCAGGGCGGACAGGCGGACCTCGGCCTCGACGATCTCGCTGCGGGCGGCGGCGGAGTGGTCGGCGATCCGCAGCGAGCGCGGGCCGACCCGCTCGACGACCTTCTCGTGGACCAGCTGGCGCAGCGCCTCCCGGATCGGGGTGGGGCTCACTCCCAGACGAGCCGCGAGATCCCGCTCGGTGATCTTCTCGCCAGGCCGCAGGGCGCCCCCGCGGATCGCGTCGCGCAGCCGCCGGTAAGCCTGGTCGGCCAGCGAGGTCGTCTCCATGGGGCCGAGGGTGTCCTTGGTCATGTTGCCAAGACTGACTCCTGCTATAGCAAACAGTCAATGGGTTCATCGCTGATTCCTTTCTCCGGGAGGGTGCCGCGACTCCTCCCTGGTCACCACGGCTTCACGTGGTTAGCGTGCCGGCGGCAGGGCGGGGAGCGTAACGGTGACGGTGGTCCCTGAGCCGGTGTGCGAGGTGATGCGCACGGTGCCGTGGTGCGCGTGGACGACCGCCTGGACGATGGCCAGGCCGAGTCCGGAGCCGCCGCGGGCCCGGTTGCGGCTGGCCTCGGCCCGCCAGAACCGGTCGAACACGCGGGAGAGGTCTTGCTGTGCGATCCCGGGCCCCTGGTCGGCCACCCGGATGACGGCCATACCGCCGGACGCCTCGAGGGAGACGTCGATCGGGGTGCCGGCCGGAGTGTGCTGGATGGCGTTGCCGACGAGGTTGTTGAGGATCTGCTGGAGCCGTGGGGCGTCTCCGCGTACGTGGACGGGCGCGTCGGCGTGCAGGCGGATGGTGCGGTCCGCGGCGACGACTCCGGCGTCGTCGACCACATCGGTGGCCAGGCGCCGCAGGTCGACGGGTTGTGCTTCCAGGGGGCGTCCGGCGTCCAGGCGGGCGAGCAGGGAGAGTTCCTCGACGAGCAGTCGCATGCGGCCGACCTCGCCGTCGACCCGTTCCAGGGCCCGGTCGAGCTCGGCGGGGGTGGTGAGGCCGCCCTGGTGGTAGAGGTCGAGCCAGCCGGAGATGGTCGCAAGGGGCGTGCGCAGTTCGTGGGAGGCGTCGGCCGCGAATGCGCGGATGTTGTCCTCCGCGCGGGACTGGGCGTCGAAGGCGTCGTTGACGGCTGTGGCCAGACGGTCGGTCTCACTGTGGTCCCCGTAGGTGGGCAGGCGCTCCTTACGGGCGCCGGAGGCGATGGCGGCGGCGGCATTGGCCATACGCCCCAGCGGCCGCAGACCGAACTTGAGTATCAGCAGCGCGGTGGCGAAAGCCAGGACGAGGGTGACGCCGACGATGGTGGCCTGGCTGGAGACGAAGTCGGTGACGGTGACCCGGTCGAGGTCGGTGCGCACGGTGAGGATGACAGCGGAGGCGGTCATCTCCCCTTCGGAGGTCTTCACGGTCAGGCCGTTGGTGGGGATGCGCAGTGCGATCAGGTCGGGCACCGCTGGGTCGTCCTTGATGGTGACGACCTGGTCGAGTCGGTCGGCGGTCAGGCCGTTGATCGCCTCGGGAACGCCGTTGCCTGCCTGGTCGGCGACCGTGCCGTCGGGGCTGATCACGGTCATGCCGAGGATGGGCGAGATCAGGGCCGCCAGTTGGCTTCCGTTGACCGTCTGGGGGCCGGTGGCGAGCATCTGGTGGACGCGGTCGCCGGATTCGCGCAGGGACGCCTCTGCCCGGTGGTCGAGGTAGTGGCGCAGGGTGATGGCGCTGGCGACGGAGTTGCCGATGAGCCCGGCGGCCAGCAGTACGAGGACGCCGATGAGGATCCGCCCGCGGATGGTGGCGAGCAGGCGAGGCCGGAGGGCGGACAGGCGGGGCCGGTTCATGAGGTGGGGCGGCGGAGGCTGTAGCCGATGCCGCGGACGGTGTGGATGAGGGGTTCGCGGCCGTGGTCGAGTTTGCGGCGCAGGTTGGACACGAAGCGTTCCACGACGACGGAGTCACCGCCGAAGTCGTACTGCCAGACCGCCTCCAGGATCTGGGAGCGGGTCATCACGTGGCCGGGGTGGGAGAGCAGGAAGCGCAGGAGCCGGAATTCGGTGGGTGACAGGTCGACCGGGTCGCCGGCGCGGGTGACGGTGTGGCGTTTGTCGTCGAGTTCCAGGTCGGCGTAGCGCAGGATGCCCTCGTCGGCCGCGGGGCCGRCGCTGCCGCGGGAGCGGCGGATCAGGGCCTGGAGGCGGGCGGCGACTTCGRCGACGCTGAAGGGCTTGGTGACGTAGTCGTCGCCGCCGAGCTTGAATCCCCGGACACGGTCCTCGATGGCATCCCTGGAGGTCAGGAACAGCACCGGCACGGTGACGCCGCGCGAGCGGATCAGCTGCAGGACCTCGAAGCCGTCGCCTCCGGGCAGGCCCACGTCCAGGACGATGACGTCCGGAGTGTGCTGCGCGAGACGGGTGAGGGCCTGGGGCACGTCTTCGGCGAGCTGGACGTCGAATCCGGCGAAGTTGAGGGCTGAGGCCATCAGGTCGCGGATGCCGGCGTCGTCTTCGACGACGAGGACCGTGTCCGGGGGGTTCATGAGGAGACGTCCTGCCGGGGACTGTGGTGGTATGCCATGGGGGCGGGTGCCGGTTCATTCGTGTCCAGGCGTGCCCCTTCAACATCCATGTCGGGCAGCCACTTGTCCAGCCGGCGCGGCAGCCACCACGCGCGATGGCCCAGCAGCGACATGACGGCCGGGACCAGTGTCATCCGGACCGCGAACGCGTCGATGAGGACACCGACCGCCAGGGCAAGGGCGATCGGCATGATCGCCGGATCGTGGCTGAACAGGAAACTCGCGAACACGGCCACCATGATCAGTGCGGCGGCGGTGACGACCCGGGCGGCGTGCCGGGCGCCGCCGATGATCGAAGTGTGGGGCCGCCCGGTCTTCACGTACTCCTCGCGCATGGCCGAGACCATGAACACCTCGTAGTCCATGGCCAGGCCGAACAGGACGGCCATCACGATGATGGGCACGAAGCTGGCGACCGGCCCGGTGGAGGGCACACCGAGCGCTCCGGCGAGCCAGCCCCACTGGAAGACGGCGACGATCGCGCCGAACGACGCGCCGACCGACAGCAGGAAGCCGACGGTGGCCTTGATGGGGACGGCGATGGAGCGGAATGCGGCCATCAGCAGCAGGAGAGAGAGTCCGACCACGACGAGGGCGAAAGGCAGCAGGGAGGCACTGAGCTTGTTGGAGACCTCGATGCTGACGGCGGTCTGGCCGGTGACGGCGATGTCGCTGCCGCTGTCCTGGGCCAGGGGCGCCACACGGTCCTGCAGCTGGGTGACCAGGGTGCTGGTCGCCGGATCGCGGGGCCCCGTCGTCGGGATCACCTGTACCCGGGCGGCGGCTCCGTCCGGGGAGTAGTCGACAGGGCTGATGCGCCCGATGCCGCTGACCCCGGACAGATCCTTGGCGACATCCTGGCTGGTGGTCTTGAGGGTGCCCTCCGGCGCGCCGGTGACCAGGACGACCAGCGGGCCGTTGGCGCCGGGGCCGAAGGCGTCACCGATCTTGTCGTAGACCTGCCGCACAGCGGTCGACGTGGGTTCGCTGCCGTCGTCGCTCAGCGCGAGCTGGAGCTGGCTGGCGGGAAGGGCGAGCGCGGCCAGAGCCAGAGTGACGGTGATGACCGCCCGCCACGGACGGCGCACCACGGCCCCGACCCACCGCGCTCCCATCGACGGCTTGGCGGCAGGGTCGTCCGCATGCTGCGCCCGGCGCGCCGCGCGTGTGCCGGGCCTGGGGCGCAGCCGTTCGCCGGCCATGGCCAGCAGTGCCGGCAGCAGGCCCAGGGACATGGCCACCGCGACAGCGACGGCGCCTGCCGCGCTCAGCCCCATAGAGGTGAGGACAGGGACTCCGGCGACCGTCAGTCCGGCCAGCGCAATGATCACGGTCAGCCCGGCGAACGCCACGGCGCTCCCTGCGGTCGCGGCCGCTCGCGCAGCCGCCTCCTTCACGCTGCGGCCCTGCGCCAGCTCGGCGCGGTGCCGCGAGACGATGAACAGGGCGTAGTCGATGCCGACCGCAAGGCCCAGCATGATGGCGAGGGTCGGCGCCTTGTCGGAAATGCCGACGGCGGACGACAGGCCCATCAGGGCGGCCATGCTCGTCACCACCGCGATCAGGGCCGTGAGCAGGGGCATTCCGGCGGAGAGCAGGGAGCCGAAGGTGATGGCCAGGACCGCGAGAGCCACCAGCACGCCGATCCCTTCCATCGGACCGACCGGCGGCTTGGACGCCTTGTAGGCGTCACCGCCGAAGAGCACGTCGATGCCCGCGGCGCGGCTGCTGGCGCCGGTGTCCTTGAGGGCGTCCAGGCCGGCTTGGGGAACGTCCTGGTCCTTGGCCGTGGAGAACTCGACCTGGGCGAGCGCCGTCTTTCCGTCCGGCGACACGGTGCGGCTGCGCATCGGGTCACTGACCGACGTGACCCCGGGCACGGTGGCCGCAGCGGTCAGCGACTCCTTCAGCGCGGTGGCCTTGGCCGGGTCCTTGAACGAGGTGCCCGCCGGCGCCTCGAAGACGATTTCTGCGCTCTGGTGGTCGGACGATCCGAAGTGATGGTCCATCTTGGTCAGGGCGCTCTGGGCAGCGGATCCGGGGATGTCCGACTTGGAGTCGAAGCTCCCCGCGAAGGTGACTCCCACAGCGGCGATCACGGCGACGATGAACAGCCAAACCGTCACGACCGTACGGCGGCGGCGTACCGCGAACACCCCCCATCGATGCAACAGCACAGCCATGATTCCCAGCCCACTTCCGTCAACGACAGCAACGAAGCCCCATCGGACCTCGGCGGCTTGACGGTCCAGCCCCGCTCAACCTGACGATTCCTTGACGGTTTCGCCGGCGGGTCGCACGCAGCGACGAAGAGACAGTGACGGCCCCCGCTCACCGTTCGCTCGACGGCGATCCGAGCGTTGGACCTGCCCTGGGCCGCCAGGAGCAGGATCCGCGCACGCACCCTGGCCTGGTGCTCGGTCCTGTGCCCCCAGGCGGCGTCCTTCAGCCGGTGCCGTTCCGTGGCGGTCGGGACGACGGGGCGCGCGGAGGCAGCAGGCACGGCAGGCCGATCTCTGGAGAGCGGAGAAGGTCATCCGGAGTCGTCAGGGGGCTCCGGGTGCGCTTGGGGCGTGGTGGCCGCCGCGGGTGCACCTGAGCTGGTTCTCTGCCGGCGCCCACTGTGAACGATCGCGACAGGGGCCCCAAGTACAGTGGACTCAGTAGTCCATTTTGAGGAGGCGGGTCGTGCGCGGGGAACTGACGGCGAAGGGGAAGGCGACGCGGAGCCGGATCATCGAGGGTGCTGCGGCAGTACTGCGGGAGAAGGGGGTCAATTCGGTAACCCTGGACGACGTCATGGCGCGGACGAGCACCAGCAAGAGCCAGCTGTTCCACTACTTCCCGGCCGGCAAGGATGAACTGCTGCTCGCGGTCGCCCAGTTCGAGGCGGATCAGGTGCTGGAGGACCAACAGCCCTATCTGGGGCGCCTGGACTCCTGGGAAGCCTGGGAGCAGTGGCGGGATGTGGTGATCACTCGTTACGAAGCCCAAGGGGACGAATGTCCGCTCGGGTCGCTGTTTCTGCAGATCGGGCGCTCGACGCCAGGAGCGCGCGCGATCGTGATCGAGTTGATGCGCCGTTGGCAGGAGAGCCTGGCGGTGGGCATCCGGTCGCTACAGGCGGCTGGCCGGCTTCCCGCCGACCTCGATGTCGATGCCAGGGCTGCCGCGCTGTTGGCCGCGACTCAAGGGGGCGTGTCGATCCTTCTGTCGACGGGGCAGACCACCCACCTGCGCGCGGCTCTCGACCAAGGGATCACGGACCTGCGCCGCGTGGGCAGCGCGGTGCCGTGACCCTCCTGAGCGATTCAGCCGGCGATGACGGCAGCGGTGGTGCGACCCCCGTCGACGTCGAGCACGATGCCGTGCACAAAAACCGACTCGTCGCTGGCGAGGTACACCGCGGCGTTCGCGATGGCGTCGGGGGTGCCCATCCGGCCTGCGGGGGTGCCCTTCATCATGACCTCGCCGGGATGGGTTTCACCGGGGACAGGTGTCTGCACGACACCCGGGGAGATCGCGTTCACGCGTACGCCCTGCGGCCCGAACTCTGCCGCCCAGGCCCGGGTCAGGGTTTCGACGGCTCCCTTGGTGGAGCTGTAGAGGGCACCGACCGGAATGCCCAGACGCGCGATCCACGAGCCCAGGTTGATGATCGCTCCGCTGCCGGCCTGCGCCATGGCGGGGGCGACCGCAGCGGTGAGGAAGAACGGCGCCTTCACGTTGACTGCGTATACCTGGTCAAAGGTCTTCTCATCGGTGGCTGCCGTGGTGTCTCCGGGGTAGATCCCCGCATTGTTGACCAGGACGTCGATACGGCCGCCGAGGATCCGCGTCGCCTCCTGAGCCAGTGCCTGCGAGGCGGTTGCACTCCCGTCCAGGGCCGCCTGTACAAAGTCGGCGTGGCCGCCGCGCGTGCGGATGCCTTCGACGACCTCCAGGCCGCGCCCGGCGCTGCGGCCTGTGACGACGACATGCGCTCCCTCGGCTGCGAACGCCTCCGCGATGGCCCACCCGATGTTGCTGGTTGCTCCAGTCACCAGGGCGGTCTTGCCCTCTAGGCGCCTCGACATGGTCCACTCCGTTGTTTGGTTCTCTGCTGCGAACCCGCAGGACCGAGCCACATGCGACGTTTCGGCCGAGCGGGGCCCTGGACGGCCAGGACGGAGTGCCACTGTGCGCCGACAAAATTGGACTCGCAAGTCCATACTTGCGCCATGTCGACGCTGCGAGTTGCCGCACCCAACACAAATGGCTCGGCCGCGGCATCGAACTAGCCGTGCTCGCAGAGGAACTGAAAGCGAGCGACGGCGGCCTGGAGTTCCTCACCGGGGAGCTGAAGGGCTCGCATGATCCCTCCGGCATCGTGTTCACCGTGCTAGCTGTGCCATCTCATGACATTGGTGCCACGGCCGCGCTCGATTGAGGCAGTTGCTCCGCTGCCCAGCGGAGCAACTGCGGCGCGGTCAGTTGGCTGCGTGAGGAGAAGATCGAGGCCGACGGGTGCAGCGGCGTGGACATCGTGCCCGTCACGCCCGGGCAGATGCCCGAACCGCGGGGCGAGAGTCTGCCGTCATGACCGCGTTCCCGTTCCCCTTTGCTGCTGCCCCGGACGGGTGGCGAGTGGCGATCAAATGCCCCCGACGACGGCCTGAATCTGGTGGTGCCAATCGTCGGCTGGGCTACCCCCGTTGACGGCATGCGCCGAACCGATGGCCAACTGGCCGTCGAGCCCGTCGTCCTCTTTGACAACGTCGACGAGCCGCTCATCACCACTCTCGCCGACACGCTCTGGCGTATCTGGGTCATGCCTCAAAAGCGGGTACGCGAAGGCGTCACGCTCACAGCCGCTGTTCCGGATCCCGGTACCGGCTGCGGGCACGTGGACAGCGCAACGCCCGGATGATCACCTCCCCGACTACCTTGGCGAGCTGACGTAGGTCGCGTCCTCGGCGGCGCCGACGCCGGTGGCGGCTTCTGGGCTGACCTCGGCCACACTCCGAGCGGGGGAGTTCGTCGTCTGTCGTGCAGTTCGTCGCTCCCAGACCCAGATCACCAGGCCCACGGCGATCAGTGCGGCCGCCATGACGGTGACGCCGCTCCAGCCCCAGAGCGTCAGGACGGCTCCGGTTACTGCCGAGGAGACGGCTCCGCCGAGGAAGACGCTGGTCATGTAGACCGAGTTGATCCGTGCGCGCGCGTCCGGGCGCAGGGCGTAGATGTCCCGCTGGCTGAGGACCTGGTGGCTCTGCACGGCGAAGTCCAGCAGCACTCCGCCCAGGGCCAGCGCAATCAGGCTTGATGCGCCCAAGCCGGCCACGAGCATGGACGCCAGGCCCAGGACGAGGGCAGTTGCGCGGGCCCCCGTTCCGTGTCCGGCGTCCCCCAGGCGTCCGGCGATCGGGGCTGCGGCGGCTCCTGCCGCGCCGACGAGCGCGAAGACGGCGACGCCTGTCTGGGACAGATGGTGGCGTCCGACCAGTTCGTAGGAGACGCCGGTCCAGTACGCGGTGAAGGCCCCGAACAGGCACGCCTGAGTGAGCGCCCGCCGCCTGAGGACCCGTTCCGTGCGGGCCAGCTCGATGACCGACGCCAGAAGCGCCCCGTAGCGGGCGGTGTGGGCAGGTTCGCGGACCGGCAGCATCTTGGCCAGCGCGAAGGAAGTGATCAGCATGGCGACTGCGGAGATGGCATAGATGCTGCGCCAGCCCCAGGCCGCTGCGGCGAAGCTGGACACCGATCGGGCGAGCATGATGCCCAGCAATAGTCCGCTGGTGACCTGCCCGACGAGCTTCCCGCGTTCCTTCGGCGGCGCCAGGTGCGCAGCGAGGGGGATCAGGATCTGCGCGACCACCGAGGTCACGCCGATCATGGCTGACATGGCGAGGAAGACCCAGAAGGTGGGCGCGAAAGCGGCCACCGCCAAGGCGGCCGCGGTCAGCACAAGCGTGCGCGAGGCAAGCCGCCGGTTCTCCAGCAAGTCACCCAGGGGCAGCAGGAGGGCCAAGCCCAGTGCGTATCCGACCTGGGTTGCCGTGACGACCATGGTCGCCGTGCCCTGACCGACATCGAAGGCGCGGCCGATGAGACTGAGCAGGGGCTGGGCGTAGTAGAGATTGGCCACGCTCGCCCCGCAGGCGAACGCCAGGGTGATCGTGATCCATCGCAGCGAGCGAAGTCGCACCGGTCCGCCCGGCGGCTCGGTGTCGGTCGYCGCGGTGCCAGGCGTGGTGTGAGGCCGCATATGAGCACTCCGCAGCTAGTTACTGAACATTGCGTTCAGAATAAGGCGGCTACTGTGCCCGGGTATTCCCGCTCAGGGCGATCCCCGTCAGTACCTGATCGATGCAGTGTTCGGCGAAGGCCTCGTCCAGAGGCTCGTGGCTGAACAGCAGTCGGTAGTAGACGGGGGCGAAGACCAGGTCCAAGGTGGCGGCCAGGTCCAGGTTCGCGCGCAGTTCGCCGCGTTCGATGCCCTCGCGGATGATCTCGGCGGCCACGGCGCGACGCGGCCCGAACCACTGCTCGCGCAGTGCCTGGGCGATCTCGGGGTCCGACTGGGCGTCCGCGGCCAACGCGCGCATGAGGGGGCCCGCGGGTGAGCGGGTAAACAGATGCACCGCGGCGACCGCGAGAATCCGCAACGCCTCCGGCGCAGAGGCGCCTTCAGGAAGGGACCAGGAGCTGGCCGCCCGGAGCATGAACCCCTCCAGGGCGACCGCCCCGCGCGAAGGCCACCACTTGTAGACCGTGGCCTTGCCCACCCCTGCTCGGGAGGCGATCGCCTCCATGGTGGCCGCCCGCAGGCCACCCTCGATCATGAGGTCGCCGGCGGCCGCCAGGATCGCGGCACGTCGTTTCTCGCTGCGGGGGCGTCCCGGGCGCACGGGAGTGCCGCCGACTGTCTCGTCTCGCTCGCCTGCCATGCCCATGAGTGCTCCCCGTTGCACGCAATCAACTATTTATTGAACAGATCGTTCAGCGTAGCGGATGGGTGGCTACTGGCCTGCGGAGATCACCCGAGGACCCGTCCGCCTTGGCGTGGACCCTCCGGCGTAGGTGAAGGTTCCATTCCACTGCGGGCGGTGCTCGTCAGGGTGGCAGGGAGGTGGGATCGGCTGGCTCGCCGCAACGGCAGGGAGATCTGAAAGGCGGCCCCCGGCTTTCCTGAGCCTGAAGCGTGTCGCGGAACGGTGATCACGCTTGGGTCTGGCCACTGAGTTGTGTTGTTCGACCTGAACGTGCAGGYCACGGGGTGGCGTGGGATGGGTGATGCCGTGCTCGTGCTGGTCGTCGGSGTTTGTCTGTCGTGAAGATTGTCCGTCAGCGGGCGATCTCAGCGGTATTGCTAGTGCCTCACCGGACGACCTGGCCGAGGAGGCTGGTGATGGCTCGTGGGTCGAGGTGGTGCAGCGAGCCACGTTGCGATGAGACGTAGATACCGACCCAGCAGGGGCGAGGTATGGTCACCGCAAGTTCGACCGCCAGCGGATGTTCACACACCGTGAGCTCAGGGCGCCGAAGCAACGTGGCGTCGAGCGCCTCCTGCGTGAACCCCTCCCCGTGACGCCACAGAACCTCCGAACCGACTGACGTCCAGGCGTTTACCGCGCCCAGTTCAGCGAACTCCACAACCGAACTCGGTGCATCGCCTAGCAATGCGGACACCAGTGTCACCGCGGCGTTCCCCCCGGCCAGTGCGTCATACGCCCGGGCAGTACCGGCGACGGCCTCGTCCCACTGATCGACACCCCAGCGCACGCCGCAGAAGGCGTTAGCCGGCCACAGTACTTCTACGGCGACGTCATGCCGAGCCGTTCGAGCGGCCTGCTCGACCACGCCCAGAGCGTGGGCCCGATGCTTCACCGGGCTGACCACTTCCGCCGTCTCCCACCTGCCGTCGGCGGCAACCTGAATCACAGGAGCCGTTGCCAGAGACACTGACTGGGCAAGCACCGTCCACCAGGGGTCTACTGCATGTTCCGYCACGACCTCGTATCCTCTCCGATCGCGGGGTAACTGCAGAACTCCGCGTCGGGCTCCGTCTCTTCTGCGCCGTTACTCCTGACTGGCAAGGAGCTCCCACTTGCGAAGAGGCTGGTCAACCAGCTGATCGTGGCGGAACATACGGGCGAGCACGCGTTCGCACAGTGAAGAGCTGGCGGGTGCCAGCCGAGCTAGGTCTCGATGTGAAGTGGGCCGCCCGGCTCATACGCGCGCTGATGATCCTCAACCAGCACCGAATCGCCCGGTGGCCGACGATCTTCACCGCAGACAATCCCCGACGGGCAGCACGCGTACGACATCACCCGCCCACGCCACCCCCGTGRCCTGCACGTTCAGGCTGAAGTCAACTCACTGACGGTCGGGTCAACGGCCCTGCTGTGTGGCCGCTTCTTTCGATGGGGAAGTTGCTTCGGAGTGCTCGATACGGGCACGTGAGAGAGCGTCCGGGCCTTCTGCTACACGCTTTGGCGCCTCCACCGCACCGGAGGTCTTCGCCATGATCAAGCCCAGCCGGCGTCAACAGCGCTTGTGATCAATACACCTAGCGGCCGTCCGGCCCACTTGCTGCCGGGCCGGCCGGCACGGTCGCGTGAGTCGAGTCGTAGTCGGCACGCGAAGCTTGGATGCCGGGTAGGTGGGCATCGGTCCAGTCGACCAGCTGGTACAGGACGGCATGGAGACTGCCGCCGCGCTCGGTGAGGGCGTATTCGACCTGTGGCGGGACAGTCGGGTAGACGGTTCGCGTCACCAGGCCGTCACGTTCAAGGTTGCGCAGGGTGGCGCTCAGCATGCGCTGTGTGATGGCCTCGGTCAGGCGACGGAGCTCGTTGAAGCGACGAGGCTGGCCGTGCAGGCGGCAGATCACGATCACCGACCACTTGTCACCGATCCGGGCGAGCACGTCCCGCAGCAGTGCGCCGTTGTCAGCGTTTGTCGAGGTTGTCACCGGTTCCCTCCAGGGAACGTGGGCAGTTGAAAGTGCCTCCTTGCCGATGCCGAGCCACCGGTCGACCATGAAATCGGCGGTATTCATCGTATACCTAGAGGCTTCTTGCGTCGGTTGGTTCGGCGTGGGTCTGATGAAAGCGACATCCACATGCACGGGCACGACCTTCTGATCAGTGGCGGGCACGTCGTGACGCTCGACCCCGGGATCGGCGACCTCCCGCAGGGCGACGTACTCATCCGCGACGGCATCATCACGGCGGTCGGTCCCGCTCTCGCGCCCCAGGTGCCGGGCACGCGTGTGGTGGACGCGCGCGGGCGCCTGGTGATCCCCGGCCTGGTCGACACGCACCGCCACCTCTGGCAGGGAGCGCTCGGTGGCCACACCGGCCAGGTCTCACTTACCGGGTACTCCGGTGCGGTGATCGCAGACCTGGCGCCCCGCTACACGCCCGAAGACCTCTACGCGGGAACGCTGTGGGGCGCGCTGCAGGCACTCAACGCCGGGATCACGACCGTCGCGGACTGGGCACACAACCTGTCCACACCCGAGCACGCCGACGCGAACGTGCGCGCACTCCATGACTCCGGGATCCGCGCTGTATTCCTCTATGGCGGACCGGGCCCTGACGGCCTGGGGTTCTTCGGTGCCCCCGCGCCGCGGCACCCCGCCGACGCCCGGCGCCTGCAGGCAGAGCACTTCCCCCGCGGGATCAACGGCCGGCTGCGCATGGGACTGGCGCTGCGCGGCCCCTCGTTCACCACGCCCGAGGCCACCAGGGACGACTTTGCGTTCGCCCGCGACCTCGGGCTCCCGATCTCTGTTCACGTGGGTATGGCCGGATTCCCCGGTGCGGTAGTGGCCCTGGACAAGCTCGGCCTGCTCGGGCCGGACGTCAATCATGCCCACGCCGCGCAGCTCAGTGACCGCGAGTTCGGCCTGATCGCGGACAGCGGCGGTTCCATCTCTCTGAGCCCGTCGGTGGACATGCTGATGGCGCTGGGCACCTACCCGGCCACGGGCCATGCGCTCGCCCGAGGCATTCCTGCCGGTTTGAGCGTCGACACGACGACCGGCAGCGGAACCGACCTGTTCACAGAGATGCGCCTGGCACTGGCGGCCGAGCGGTCTCGCGCCAACGCCAGCGCGGTGAGCCGCAACGAGGCAGTCGAGTCAGTCGAACTGAACCAGCGCGACATGCTCAGACTGGCGACGCTCGACGCGGCACGCGTGTGGCATCTGGAGGACGAGGTCGGCAGTCTCACGCCCGGCAAGCGGGCAGATGTGGCCGTGGTCGACATGCGGCCGCCGCATCTCGACGGTTTCGGTGACCCGGTCACCACACTCGTGATGGGGGCGGGCACCGCGGATATCGAGATGGTCGTCGTCGGCGGACAGGTCGTCAAAGCCGACGGCATGCTCACGGGGGCCATCGCCGGGCGTGCCCGCGAGCTCATGCACGAGTCCCGCGCGAACCTTCGCGACCGGACCGGACGGAAAGCTTCATAGCGTCGGCCGAGCCGGCATGACGCCGCCGCCCCGTCAAGCCTCCGTACGCCCCGCACGTCACCGAGCTGGGCCGCCGCCTCGCTGGGGACGGTGGGAGACCCTGTCCCCAGGCCAGAAGGCGGTGAACCGGTCCCACGCAAAGATCCGGGCCCTCGTCGAGCAGGCAATCGCCACCCTCAAGTCTTGGCGACTCCTCCGCAAACCACGGTTCTCGACCACCCGGATCACCGAACTCGTCCAGGCCGTCCTGACCCTTCATCTGACCAGCTCAGAGTGAGGATGGAAAAGGCTCCCTACGTTGTCCTGCGGGACGCGGCGCTCAGGAAGCCGCACGCCGCCACCGCGGTCGGCGGCAGCCTTCTGGACCGCCAGACATCGCGGCCGCCCTCTCCCCACAGCYGCCGAGCTACGTCAGGGCCGCTCTGTTCCCCTCCCTCTGATGATTTCGGCTCTGAGCGATGGCGGTCTCAGGGAGCGGGTTCGTACGTAACCGTCTGGTCCGGGCAGATCGATGCCGTGCCCTCTAGGACGTGTCTGATAGGACGCGTTCGTGCCAGGAAAGCCGCGCGGGGATCACGACCGGACACTGCGTGCGCCTCCTGCGCCCCTGTGAGGGTGGTTTTCATGATCCTCCTGCGGCCCATGCTCAGGACAGACATCTCTGCGCAGCAGGAGGAACCCATGCTCGTACGTACTGGTATCGCCGCAGTCGCCCTGATGACGGGTATGGCGGCTGCCCCCCAACACGCCGTCGCAGTCTCGGAACCCGCACATGCTTCAGCCGACAGTTTCAAGGCTGTCAACTACGACACGATGCTGCTGTCAAATCTGATGCAGATGGGCACCGGGACCAACTCCATGAACACCGCGCGGGTCAAGGAAATGCTCAGCCAGGACTTCCTCCGGGACGAGGACGTCGACGTCATCGTCTTGGAGGGTTTGTTCCACATCGATTCCTCCAAGCAGCTCCTGAATGGCCTTCACGACCTCGGCTACATCTACCAGACCAGGGTGGTCGGTGCCTCTGAGTGGGGCGGAACCTATGCAGAGGACTGGGACGCAGAGCACTGGCACAGCACCGGGACCGAGCCGGATAACGGCGGCGTGGCCATCGTCAGCAGGTACCCGATCCAGGTCGCGGAACAGACAGTGTTCAAGGACGGCTGTGGCTCAGACAAACACGCTGCCGGCTTTGCCTATACAAAAATCAACAAGAACGGGCGGCAGTTCAGCATCATCGGCACGCACCCGCAGTCCACCGACTCCGGCTGTGGAAGCAGCAAGGACGCAGCCGACATCCGCGCCAAGCAGTTCCGTGAGATCGACGAATTCCTCACCTACAAAGAAAGGAAGAACCAGATCTCCCAGGACGAACCGGTCCTCCTGCTCGGCGACATGAACGTCGACCGCAGTACCGCYGAATACGAGGACATGCTCCGGCTCCTCCAGGCTGGCGACGGCAGCCGCAGCGGCGAGCGATACTCCTTTGACACGCACAACAATGACATCGCACGACTGCGCTACTCCACCGATGCAGCCGAGGATCTCGACTTCGCCCTCCAGCGCACCAGCCACACCAGGCTGACCGGCTGGGCGAGCCAGGTTGTCCGTCCCCGCGGCAGTCAGCCGATCAGGCTCACAGCCGGCGGGCGCCAAACCGACACCACCGACCTCAGCGACCACTACGCCCTCACCGCTAGCGGGGCGTTTCCGCAGGATCGCCCCTGACGCACCATCAACGAGCGTCACTCCCGACGACGCCTCTGACGGGCAGATACGRAAGTGCTGCTGGAGTTGCAGCGAGTCAGGAGCGGAGCCAGAGACGTACGGCGGCGACGGTCACGGTGCCGTGAAAGACGTACGCCCTCTTGTCAAAGCGTGTGGCGACGGCCCGGTAGATCTTCAAGCGGTTGATCGGGCGCTCGACCTCGTTCCTGCGGGCATAGCGTGCCGGGTCAAAGCCGATGGGCCTGCCACCGCAGCTGCCACGGCGTTGGCGGTGAGCCTGTTGATCACGGCGTTCGGGGATGGTGTGTTTGATCTGTCGACGCCGCAGGTACCGGCGATTTCGGCGTGATGAGTACGCCTTGTCTCCGCTCAGGTGGTCCGGCCGGGTGCGAGGACGGCCGCTAGCCGGACGGGCCACACGAATGCGCTCCAGGACCGGGATCATCTGCGGGGCGTCGCCCCATTGTCCGGGCGTGATCAGCATGGCCAACGGTCGTAACCCGCCCTCACCGGCCAGGTGGATCTTCGTCGTCAGCCCACCGCGTGAGCGGCCAAGGGCTTCATCTGAACGGTGCTGGGCGGGCTGGGCGCGCTTCCCAACATTGCGCGGCGCCTGCTTGCGTGCGCCAGCAGCGTGCTGGTGAGCACGGCACACAGTAGAGTCCACGCTCACGTGCGTACTGCTCAGATCCCCCCGCGTCCGGTCCGGTTCACCTCCGCTCGCGCGGAGCCCAGTTGGCGACGCGCTGACGCATGTCACCAGCTAGTGATCTGGTTCGGAGATCCTGTCGCAGTAGCGGCAGATGCGGTCGAGGATCTGGTCGGCGGTCTTGGTCCATTTGAAGGGCCGAGCCTGTTCGTTCCAGGTCTTGATCCACTCTTCGAGTGCGGTCTTGAAGTCGTCGAGTGAGCAGAACACCCCGCGTGTGAGGCAGCGTCGTTCCAGCTCGGCGAACCACCGTTCGACCTGGTTTATCCAGGACGAGTAGGTCGGGGTGAAGTGGAGCTGGAAGCGGGGGTGCGCGAGCAGCCACTTGTGCACCACGGGCGCCTTGTGGGCGGAGAGGTTGTTGCAGATGACGTGGACCGCCAGACCGACAAGAGCTCGCCAAGGAGTGCAATTACTCCCTCGCCACGGTCTACCGGCTCCTGCATCAGACCGCTTGCGCAGGGCCTCGGGGGTCACCGCACTCGCGTCGGAGGTAACTGGCGGTTCTGGATTCATGCGGCGGAGTTCCATTCGTTGAGGGCTTCGGCATGGGCGGCGGCCAGCTCGTCGTAACTGCGCTGGTCGGCAGGGGTGATGAGGATGAGCCGGCCGTCGGTGGCGATACGCCAGTCGGTGGCAGGACGGCCAGCGACCGGGTCAAGGACGCTCCCGCCAGGGGCTTGCCAACCGCACGGGATCTCATCGGGGCGGGGGGCAGGGACCAGGACCCGGCGGCCGTCGCGGACGATCACCACGGCCTTGCTGCGGTGCTCCGCACGCCGGTCCAGTGCTTCCCGGTACACCGCCCGCTCGGCCGCGTGCCGGGTCTTGCGCCGAACCACGACGCCGACCGTCCCGTATAGCTGGGCTATGTCGTCCCAGCCCTGGGCAAGCCGTGTGTCCGGTTCGGGAACGGCATCCAGCAGGCTGTCACCGAAGCCATCCACCGCACGAGCAGCGAGGCTCCAGGTCTCGCCGTCRTGGTGGACGAGACCGTGGTCGGCCAGACGCCCCAAGGTCCGATAAGCACTGGCCCGGGACACCGAGGCCGTACCGACGAGCTCGCTGACCGTCTGGGCAGGCCGGACGTGCAGCGCTCCGATGATCATGAGGGCGGAGCTGCCGAGGCCGCGGTGGGCGAAGGCATCCTGGCCCATCAACCGGCCGATGCCGGTGGAGTCGATGTCGGCCGTCATGCCTGTCTCAGACGTGGCCCACTCCTCAAGTGCCAGGTCGGGGGGGTACTGAGTGGTCCGGAAACGGGACAGCGAAGCCGGGGCAGGACGGCCGCAGGAGCTGCCGTGGTCGAGGTACCAGGTGGAGCCCTCCCGGCCGTGACCGACCCGCAGCCGACGCAGCCAGCCCTGTGGCTTGAGGACGGTCGCGTAGACCACCCGCAGCGTTGTCCGCGAGACACCGGCTTCCTCCGCGGTCTGCCGCTCGCTGGCGTGGTGCAAAGGGCCGCCCGCTGTCTCGGCGAAGTTGAGATGCGCCCGTAGCACCCGCAGCGCGGTCCGCCCCCGCTCACCGCGCCAGGGCGTGGTCTCGATACGGTCCCGAAGCGCGGCAAGGACCTCGTACGCGTGGGGACGCGACTCCAGCACCCGCGATCCGGCGACCGCCGCTGAGGCGCTGTCCCACACCCGTCGGATGTAGTCCAGGGCGCGCGCCTGCCCCGAGCGCAGCGCGATGTGCCGGGCGTGCCGACCGCCCTCGTGGTCGGGGTGCAGTAGTAGCCGGGTCAGCTCGTCGCCGGAGCCGCCGGCCCGAGCGACGTGGCAGGAGATGGCCGCAGTGATGCGGTGCCCGTGCTCGGCCGCGCCCTGCCGGTCCTGGCGCAGGGTTACGGTGCGGCCGTCGGAGCCGAGCCTGCTGTAACTGCCCGTCGCATACCGGCCGGTGAGGTCGCCGAGTAGGACGAGCTCGGCCGCAGCCGGGTGAAGCTGGTGAAGGCCCAGTCGGCCGAACGTGTGAGGGGTCTGACGCTGTGGTTCTGCCTGGTGGCTGTGGTGTGGCACCGTGGGGTCGTCTCGCAAGGTCAAGGGCGCCACCCAGGCCCGCTAAAACCACGGGTGATGCCCGGAACCGACCTCCAATCGGTGCCAGCGAAGCTTCCAGGATTGCCGTCCCGGAGGCTCTCGTATGCCTGGCTCCCATCCGGAGGCAGGCGTCCCCATCGCAACTCGACCAAGGCGGGACCAGAGAGCCATCGAGGTCGCCGCTCCTGATCGACACCTGCCAACTCAGGTCGCGCAGAGGCAAGTCGCAGAGGGATCGCCTCTGCAACCCGTCCTAGCAGGTCACAGCCGTTTCGGCCTCCATGAGTCCAGGTCAGAGGGGTGCGGTCGGATTACCACGAGTACACGGTCATCACGCCTGGTTCCCCCACGCGAGGCGCGCGCCGGATCGTCACCGGTGAGGAGAACCAGGAGGACTACTACACGGCCGACCACTACGCGTCGTTCGACCTGGTCGACTACGGCTGCTGAGCCTGCCGGCCGAGGTTGACGCCCAGGAACGGTGCGACCAGCCGGGAGTCCGGTCCGCGCTCAGCCGGACTTCCGGCTCTCGGCGGCGGCGAACAGCGCGATCGCCAGCACGATCAAGGCGATGCTCGCGTAGATCTCGAAGCCGTCGAGGAACCCGATCCGCTGTACGAGACCCCAGTCCCAGTCGGTGAACTCGTGCACCAGGCCGGCGATGCCCTGTACGAGGGCGATGAATCCGAGGATCTCCAGGAACTGCTTCATGCCATGACTCTCGCCCCGCGGACCCCCCACGCCCATCGGCCGCGGGGCGAGCCATGGCCGACGGAAGTCCAAATTCCGTGCGGGCCGGTACGTCCAAAGTCGATGGTGGCGCGACTTTGGTCGGCGATCGCGCCCAAGGAAGCGCATCGGCGCCCGTCCCTGCGTAGATTTGTCGACCGTGAGTGGTGACAAGCCGGAGTTCGCACAGCCGGCGTTCGAGGGGCGGCGCTGGCTGCTGCCCTCCGCCCTGGTGAAGGAGTTCGAGCTCGACCCCGAGCGTTCCGGACGGCCCCGGCGCACCGCGCGCGACTGGGTGGTCGACTTCTCCTGCTTCCTGGTGGCCGTGTTCATCGGCCTGCTGGCCGCCGACACGCTGCAGGACGAGAACCTCCCCGACGGCTACGCCGTCTTCGACCAGCTGGTCGGCGCCCTCTCCTGCGCCGCGGTGTGGCTGCGCCGCCGCTGGCCGGTCGGGCTCGCCGCAGCGATGGTCCCGGCCGCCCTCGTGTCCAACACCGCGGGCGGCGCGAGCCTGGTCGCCCTGTTCACGCTGGCCGTGCACCGGCCCTTCCGGTACGTGGCCTGGATGGCCGGGACGTACGCGGTGCTGAATCCGCTGTACTTCCTGGTCCGCCCCGAGCCCGACATGTCCTACGGCTGGTCGGTCTTCCTGGCCACGCTGCTGACCGCCGCGGTGGTCGGCTGGGGCATGCTCGCACGGTCCAAGCGCCAGCTCATGGTGAGCCTGCGCGACCGGGCCCGGCGCGCCGAGACGGAGGCGCAGCTGCGGGCCGAGCAGGCGCAGCGGCTCGCCCGCGAGGCCATCGCCCGGGAGATGCACGACGTCCTCGCCCACCGGCTGACGCTGCTCAGCGTGCATGCGGGCGCACTGGAGTTCCGGCCCGACGCACCCCGCGAGGAGATCCAGCGGGCGGCGGGCGTGATCCGGGAGAGCGCCCACGAGGCCCTCCAGGACCTGCGGGAGATCATCGGCGTACTGCGGGCGGGCGAGCCCGATGACGGCGGCCGACCGCAGCCGACCCTCGGCGGGCTGGAGGCGCTGGTCACCGAGTCCCGGGAGGCCGGCATGAAGGTCACTCTCGACCAGCGCGTCACCGACCCGGGCGCCGTGCCCGCCTCCGTCGGCCGCACCGCCTACCGCATCGCCCAGGAGGGCCTCACCAACGCCCGCAAGCACGCCCCCGGCACCGAGGTCACGGTGACGGTGACCGGGGCGCCGGGCGAGGGCCTGTCCGTGTCGGTGCGCAACCCCGCGCCCGAGGGCCCGGTACCGCACGTTCCCGGCTCGGGACAGGGCCTGATCGGCCTGACGGAACGGGCGACGCTGACGGGCGGAACCCTGGAGCACGGGCCCGCGGCGGACGGGGGGTTCGAGGTACGGGGCCGGCTGCCGTGGGGGTGACGCCCGCCGGGTCGGCGCCATGGCACCCAACGGCCGCCCCGATGCGCCCTGTTGTGCGCCGCGGAGATCGGGCACTCCACGCCGTCCGGCACCTGAACGCCGTGCAACCGTGATTACGTGAGGCACATGACTGCGATCAGACTCCTCCTCGTCGACGACGACCCGTTGGTCAGGGCCGGTCTGTCCTTCATGCTGGGCGGCGCCGACGACATCGAGATCGTCGGCGAGGCGGCGGACGGCGCGGAGGTCGAGGCGCTGGTCGACCGCACCCGGCCGGACGTGGTCCTGATGGACATCCGGATGCCGTCGGTCGACGGCCTCACCGCCACGGAGCGGCTGCGCGCCAGGAAGGACGCCCCGCAGGTCGTGCTGCTGACCACCTTCCACGCCGACGACCAGGTGCTGCGGGCCCTGCGCGCCGGAGCCGCCGGGTTCGTGCTCAAGGACACCCCGCCCGCCGAGATCGTCGCCGCGGTCTGCCGCGTCGCGGCCGGCGACCCGGTCCTGTCGCCCACCGTCACACGGCAGTTGATGGACCACGCGGCCGGCTCCGCCGCCGACACCCGCCGCACGCGCGCACGCGCGCGGCTCACCGCCCTGAACGACCGCGAGCGCGAGGTCGCCGTCGCGGTGGGCCGTGGCCTGTCCAACGCCGACATCGCCGCCGGACTGTTCATGAGCGTCGCCACCGTCAAGACCCACGTCTCCCGCGTCCTGGCCAAGCTCGACCTCAACAACCGGGTGCAGATCGCCCTGTTGGCGTACGACGCGGGACTCCTGGAGGAACTGGAGGACGGCGGGCACTAGTCGGGATGCCCGCGCGTTGTCGGTGTGACGGAAGGGGGAGCGTCATGGTGGAAGTCATCGACCTGGGGGAGTTCGGAGACGGGTTCCGGGTCAACCCGCATCCTGTGTACGCGCGCCTGCGCGAACGGGGCCCGGTCCACCGGGTCCTGCTGCCCGACTGGCAGTCCGAGGTCTGGCTCGTCGTCGGGCATGACGAGGCACGCGCGGCGCTCGCCGATCAGCGGCTGTCCAAGGACGGATCCAAGATCGGCCTGAAGTCGCTCGAAGAGGGGATGATCGGGAAGAGCCTGCTGGCCACCGATCCGCCCCAGCACACCCGACTGCGCGGGCTGATCTCACGCGCCTTCACCATGCGCCGCGTGGAGGAGCTGCGACCGAGAATCCAGCAGATCACCGACGACCTGCTCGACGCCATGCTGCCGCGGGGCCACGCCGACCTCGTGGAGTCGCTCGCCTACCCGCTGCCGCTCACCGTCATCTGCGAACTGCTCGGGGTGCCCGAGATGGACCGCGGCCAGTTCCGCAGGATGTCGACGGAGGCGATCGCACCGACCAGCCCGGGCAGTGAGGTCGAGGCTTTCACCAGCCTCGGTGCGTACTTCACCGACCTGATCGAGGACAAGAGGTGCGCCGGGCCCACCGGTGACCTGCTCAGCGACCTGATCCGCACCACGGCCGAGGACGGCGACAGGCTCTCCCCGGACGAACTGCGGGGCATGGCCTTCATCCTGCTGATCGCCGGTCACGAGACGACGGTCAACCTCATCACCAGCGGCGTCCACGCCCTGCTCACCCACCCGGACCAACTCGCCGCCCTGCGAGCCGACATGACCCTTGTGGACGGCGCCGTCGAGGAGATGCTGCGCCACGAGGGCCCGGTGGAGACGGCGACGTTCCGGTATGCCGCCGAGCCCCTGGAGATCGCGGGCAATCACATCGAGAAGGGCGAAGCGGTGATGGTCGGTCTCACGGCGGCCAACCGGGACGCCGGCCGCTATGCCGCGCCGGACACCTTCGACATCCACCGCGACACCCGGGGCCACCTCGCCTTCGGCCACGGCATCCACTACTGCCTGGGCGCTCCCTTGGCCCGCCTGGAGGCCCGCACGGCCCTGCGCTCCCTCCTGGAACGCGCTCCCGGCCTGGCGCTGGACGGCCCACCGGGGGAGTGGCTGCCGGGGATGCTGATACGCGGGATGCGGAGTCTGCCGGTGCGCTGGTAGCGGCGTAAGTGCCGAGGCCCTTCGGGCGCCCTCCTCACAGCGCCGCGTTCTGGGTCCCGCCCAGCAGTTCGGCGATCGCGACCGGTCTTCGGTCGCGTCTCGACAGCTCGCACGCCTCCGAGATCCGCAGCGCCTGCAAGGCCTCCCGGCCGTCACAGGGGTTGGCCCGCTCGCCCCGCACGACCTCCACGAACGCGTTCAGCTCCGCCTCGTACGCGGGTCCGAACCGCTCCAGGAACCCGGCCCAGGGCTTGTCCGCCGCGGGCGGCCCGGTCGGCTCCGTGGACGCGATCGGCGTCCGGTCGTCCAGGCCCACCACGACCTGGTCCAACTCCCCGGCCAGCTCCATGCGTACGTCGTACCCGGCGCCGTTCAGCCGTGTCGCCGTGGCCGTGGCGAGCATGCCGTCGTCCAGGGTGAGCACCACAGCGGCCGTGTCCACGTCACCGGCCTCACGGAACATCGCGGGCCCGGCGTCCGACCCGGCCGCGTAGACGTCGACGACCTCGCGCCCGGTCACCCAGCGCAGCATGTCGAAGTCGTGGATCAGCGTGTCCCGGTACAGCCCGCCGGACAGCGGCAGCCAGGCGACCGGCGGCGGTGCCTGGTCGCTGGTCAGCGCCCGCACCGTGTGCAGCCGCCCGAGCCGGCCGGAGCGCACTGCCTCGCGCGCGCCCTCGTAGCCCGCGTCGAAGCGCCGCTGGAAGCCCATCTGGAGGATCGTCCCGGCGGTCTCCACCTCCCCGATCGCGTGCAGCGTGCCCGGCAGGTCGAGCGCTATGGGCTTCTCGCAGAACACCGGAAGCCCCGCCCGTGCTGCCCGACCGATCAGTTCGGCGTGGGCCGATGTCGCCGTCGTGATCACCACGGCGTCCACGCCCCACCTGAAGATCTCGTCCACCCCGGGCGCGGCCGTCTCGCCCAGCCGGTTGGCCAGCTCCTGGGCACGCGAGACGTCCGCGTCCGTGAGGATCAAGGAGCCGACGTCGCGATGGCGGCTGAGTGTGTTGGCGTGGATGGTGCCGATGCGGCCCGTACCGATGACCCCGATGCGCATGGAAACAAAGTGCGGGTTCAGTGCGTAAGCTGTCAATGCAAATGTCCGGACAATCAAACTACACGACTTCCCGTCAACAACGCGTAGAGCTACAGTCGGCCCGTGCCGAAACCAGAAGTGGACCCGACCGTGGAACTCGAGCTCAGCGTGGACCGGAGCAGTCCGGTGCCCTTGTACTTCCAGCTGTCCCAACAGCTCGAAGCCGCGATCGAGCACGGGGCGCTCACGCCCGGCAGCCTGCTGGGCAACGAGATCGAACTCGCCGCACGCCTCGGCCTGTCCCGGCCTACCGTCCGCCAGGCCATTCAGTCGCTGGTGGACAAGGGCCTGCTGGTGCGCCGCCGGGGCGTCGGCACCCAGGTCGTGCACAGCCAGGTCAAGCGCCCGCTGGAACTCAGCAGCCTCTACGACGACCTGGAGTCGGCCGGCCAGCGCCCGGCGACCAGGGTGATCGTCAACACCGTCGTCCCGGCGTCCGCCGAGGTCGCGGCGGCGCTCGGGGTGGCCGAGGACAGCGACGTGCACCGCATCGAGCGGCTGCGCCTCGCGCACGGCGAGCCGATGGCGTACCTGTGCAACTTCCTGCCGCCCGGCCTGCTGGGTCTGGACACCGCGCAACTGGAGTCCACCGGCCTGTACCGGCTGATGCGCGCCGCCGGCATCACCCTGCACAGCGCCCGCCAGACCATCGGCGCCCGCGCCGCGTCCGCCGCCGAGGCCGAGCGCCTGGCCGAGGAGGAGGGCGCCCCGCTGCTCACGATGCAGCGCGTGACGTTCGACGACACGGGCCGGGCGGTGGAGTACGGCACGCATACATATCGCCCGACGCGCTACTCGTTCGAGTTCCAGCTGCTCGTACGGTCGTGAGGACACCGACGGACCGGCCGGTAGGTTGCAATGTCAGGACAAAGTAACGCCCTGAACCGCAACGTGCCGCAGGGGTGCGGGGCCGTATCGATGCGCGGCTCCGCCGTCTGGGCCCGACCCGCCACGGCGAACCGGCACCCGGCGTGTGACGCGCACCCCCATTTGTCGCCCCGTTCGGCACCCAGCGTGAGCGTGCGGCAGAATCGGGCCTGATGAGCACCTACCGCGACCTCACCGCCCCCATCGGCTCCCGCCGAGCCCCCGTGCTCCGAACGGTCGGCCCCCGGGAGCGCCGGTCACACCTGTCGGCGCCCAGAGTCCCCACCGTGGGCATCGACATCGGCGGCACCAAGGTGATGGCGGGCGTCGTGGACGCCGACGGCAACATCCTCGAGAAGGTCCGCACCGAGACCCCGGACAAGTCCAAGAGCCCCAAGGTCGTCGAGGACACCATCGTCGAACTGGTCCTGGACCTGTCCGACCGCCACGACGTGCACGCCGTCGGCATCGGCGCGGCCGGCTGGGTCGACGCCGATCGCAACCGCGTCCTGTTCGCGCCCCACCTGTCCTGGCGCAACGAGCCCCTGCGGGACCGCATCGCCGGCCGCCTCGCGGTCCCCGTCCTGGTCGACAACGACGCCAACACCGCCGCCTGGGCCGAGTGGCGCTTCGGCGCCGGCCGCGGCGAGGACCACCTCGTCATGATCACGCTGGGCACCGGCATCGGCGGCGCGATCCTGGAGGACGGCCAGGTCAAGCGCGGCAAGTACGGCGTCGCCGGTGAGTTCGGCCATATGCAGGTCGTGCCCGGCGGCCACCGCTGCCCGTGCGGCAACCGCGGCTGCTGGGAGCAGTACAGCTCGGGCAACGCGCTGGTCAGGGAGGCACGCGAGCTGGCCGCCGCCGACTCGCCGGTGGCGTACGGGATCATCGAGCACGTCAAGGGACAGATCTCCGACATCACCGGCCCGATGATCACCGAACTGGCCCGCGACGGCGACGCCATGTGCATCGAGCTGCTGCAGGACATCGGCCAGTGGCTCGGCGTCGGCATCGCCAACCTCGCGGCCGCCCTGGACCCGTCCTGCTTCGTGATCGGCGGCGGTGTGTCGGCCGCCGACGACCTGCTGATCGTCCCCGCGCGGGACGCCTTCAAGCGCCACCTCACCGGCCGCGGCTACCGTCCCGAGGCCCGCATCACCCGCGCCCAGCTCGGCCCCGAGGCCGGCATGGTCGGCGCCGCCGACCTGGCCCGCCTGGTCGCCCGCCGCTTCCGGCGCGCCAACCGGCGCCGGGTGGAGCGCTACGAGCGCTACGCGCGCTTCGCAGAAGCCCGCCGGACGTCCCAGGGGTCGGCGTGACCGTGTCCGTACCCCGCCAGACCGACTCCCCGGGCGAGCAGTCCCAGCCGGGCGAGGACCGTCGCCACAAGATCCGGCGCAGGGCGCTCACCCTGCTCATCATCGTGCTGCTCATCGGCGTCCCCGCCGGCTACCTGGTGATCTCCGCCAACCAGAGCCGCAACAGCGGCAAGGACAAGGAGGAGAAGTACTCCGCGACCGGCCTGTCCGAGGGCTGGCCGTCCAGGGTCCAGCGCCGGATCTACCAGATCCCGATCCCGGTGCCGTCGTACAAGGTCGCGTACTACGAGACGAACAACTGGCGCACCAGCCGTCTCTACGTCCAGTTCGAGACGACCGGCGAGAACCTGGACCCCTTCCTGAAGTCCATGGGCGTCCACCGGGACGGCCTGAAGAAGGACGACATCACCATCAACGCCCGCGACCAGAAGATCACCGGCTGGGACTTCACCGGATCCGGTCCGTGGTACGGCCTCGTCCACAAGCAGAAGGACCCGGCGCCCACGAAGGACGT
This sequence comes from Streptomyces sp. UW30, assembly GCF_008042075.1. Lineage (GTDB taxonomy): Bacteria > Actinomycetota > Actinomycetes > Streptomycetales > Streptomycetaceae > Streptomyces. Next base: position 257,102 of record NZ_RDBN01000033.1, read on the forward strand.
CGTGGTCAACCTTTCCGACCCGGACCACCCGTTCGTCTACGTCGTCTCGCGCACGACCCCTTGACGACTCCATGAGGTGCCGCGGCCCACGCCGGTCGCCGCGACCGATTGTCAGACCCCGCCCGTAGAGTCGAAGACGGTTGATCCGATTCGAGGGCGGGAGGTGACAGGGCGTATGAGCGACAGGGCCGCGGTGGCCGAGCGAGCGGGGGAGAGCGTCCCCGTGCGGCTCGCGGCCGTCTTCCTGCCCGCGCCCCTCCCGCGCGAAGGCCGGATCGCCTTCTGGGACCCGGAGGGCGGCCCGCTGCCCGCCGAGGACACGGAGCTCACTGTCGTACGACGCCATGGAGCGGGAGTGCGCCGCAGGACCGCCCCCGCGCTGTCCCTGCCGGTCGGCGAGGCGCTGCCGCTGCTCGTGCGGGCCCGGCGCGACCCGGCCGCCCATCCCGCCACCGCCTGCTGGGGCGCGGCCGCGCTGCACGCCCTGCGGCTCACCGCGCGCGGCCGGCTGCTGCCCGGCCTGACCCCCACCGGCCACGACGCCTGGCGGGCCGGCCCTCTCGACCCGGACGACATCGCGCATCTGCGCGCGGTCGCCGCGGCCCTGCCGTACGAGGGCCATGCGGTCCCCCTGCCCGGTCCGGGGCCCCTGCGGCTGCCCGAGCCGGAGGCGCTGATGCGCGCCTTCCTGGACGCGGTCGCCGACACCCTGCCCCGCACCCCCGCCGCACCGCACGTCTCGGGAAAGCCCTTCGCCGCGCGCGAGGCCCAGCGCCTGCCCGACGCCCAGGACTGGGCGGCCGAGGTCGCCGCCGGCATGGACGCGGGCGTGCGGATCTCGCTGCGCCTGGACCTGTCGGCGTACGACCTCTTCGACGACCGCGACGACGGCGCACGCAGCGCGGGAGCGGCCATCGTCCAGGTGCACAGCCTCGCCGACCCCACCCTGGTGGCCGACGCGGCCGCCCTGTGGTCCGGTGAGGCGGACGCGGCCTTCGGGCCCCGCGCGCGGGTCGACGCGGCGCTGGCCGTGCGGCGCGCGGCCCGGGTGTGGGGGCCGCTCGACCGGCTGGCCGAGCAGGACGTGCCCGATGTGCTGGCCCTGTCCGACGAGGAGTTGGGCGACCTGCTGGGGGTGGCCACGACCCGGCTCGCGGCGGCCGGGGTGGCGGTGCACTGGCCCCGCGACCTGGCGCAGGACCTCAGCGCGGCGGCGGTCGTACGGCCCGCGCCGGGCTCGGCGACCGACGGCACCGGGTTCTTCGAGAGCGAGGAACTGCTGCAGTTCTGCTGGCAGTTGGCGATCGGCGGCGACCCGCTCAGCGAGGGTGAGATGGACGCGCTCGCCGAGGCGCACCGCCCGGTCGTCCGGCTGCGGGACCGCTGGGTCCTGGTCGACCCGGCCCTGGTCCGCAAGGCCCGCAAGCGCGAACTGGGCCTGCTCGACCCGGTCGACGCGCTGTCCGTCGCCCTCACCGGCACCGCGGAGGTCGACGGCGAGACGGTCGAGGCGGTGCCGGTCGGCGCCCTGGCCACCCTGCGCGACCGGCTGACGGTGGGCGTAGGACCGGCACAGCCGCCACCGGGACTGCGGGCGACCCTGCGGGACTACCAACTGCGCGGCCTGGCCTGGCTGGAGCTCATGACGTCCCTGGGACTCGGCGGCTGCCTTGCCGACGACATGGGACTGGGCAAGACGATCACGGTCATCGCCCTGCACCTCAAGCGCGCCCGCACGGCCCCGACCCTGGTGGTCTGCCCGGCCTCGCTGCTCGGCAACTGGCAGCGGGAGATCACCCGTTTCGCGCCCGGCGTCCCCGTCCGCCGCTTCCACGGCCCGGACCGCACCCTGGAGGACCCGGACGACGGCTTCGTCCTCACGACGTACGGCACCATGCGGTCGACGGCGCCGACGCTGGCCCAGCACACCTGGGGCATGGTCGTCGCCGACGAGGCACAGCACGTCAAGAACCCGTACTCGGCGACCGCGAAGGCCCTGCGCACGATCCCGACGCCCGCGCGCGTGGCGCTGACCGGCACACCGGTGGAGAACAACCTCTCCGAGCTGTGGGCCCTGCTCGACTGGACGACCCCGGGTCTGCTCGGCCCCCTGAAGTCCTTCCGCGCCCGGCACGCGCGCGCCGTGGAGAACGGCGAGGACGAGGAAGCGGTGACCCGGCTGGCCCGCCTCGTGCGCCCCTTCCTCCTGCGCCGCAAGAAGTCCGACCCCGGCATCGTCCCGGAGCTGCCGCCCAAGACCGAGACGGACCACCCGGTCCCGCTCACCCGTGAACAGGCGGCGCTCTACGAGGCGGTGGTGCGCGAGTCGATGTACGCCATCGAGACGGCGGACGGCATGGCCCGCCGGGGCCTGGTCCTGAAGCTCCTCACGTCCCTGAAACAGGTCTGCGACCACCCTGCGCTCTACCTGAAGGAGGAGACAGCGGCGACCGAGCGACTCGCCGTCCGCTCAGGGAAGTTGACCCTGCTCGACGAACTGCTGGACACCTTGCTGGCCGAGGACGGTTCGGCGCTGGTGTTCACGCAGTACGTGGGCATGGCCCGCATGATCGCCGCGCACCTCGAGGCCCGGGCGGTCCCGGTGGAGCTGCTCCACGGCGGTACGCCCGTCCCGGAGCGCGAGCGGATGGTGGACCGCTTCCAGGCGGGCGCGACGCCAGTCCTGGTCCTGTCCCTGAAGGCCGCCGGCACCGGTCTGAACCTGACCCGCGCGGGCCATGTCGTCCACTTCGACCGCTGGTGGAACCCGGCCGTCGAGGAGCAGGCCACCGACCGCGCCTACCGCATCGGCCAGACCCAGCCCGTCCAGGTCCACCGCCTCATCACCGAGGGCACGGTCGAGGACCGCATCGCCGAGATGCTCGAATCCAAGCGGGCCCTGGCCGACGCGATCCTCGGCTCCGGCGAGTCGGCCCTCACGGAACTGACGGACCGTGAGCTGTCCGACCTCGTGTCGCTGAGGAGGGAGTCGTGACGGGGCCGGCCGAGCCGGGGCGTGCGGCGGGCGGCGAGCCTGAGCCCAGCCCGGCCGACGCGGTACGCCGAGCGCTGCGGGCTGCCCGGGAGCGGCGGGAGGCGGCTCCGGGCGCAGCGGGGGACCAGGGCCTGGCGGAGCCCTCCGACGGGCGGGATTCGGAGCGAGGGGCGCCTGCGAGTGAGGAGTTGGCGGCGGGTGAGTACGAGCGCCGGGGAGCCCGGCCGGGTGACGCCGCACGTGCGGCACTGCGGCGGGCGGTAGTTGCCAGGCGGGGTGGGAGTGAGGGCGCCGAGGAGGAGGCCGGGGAGGACAGCAAGGGAGCTGAGCCGGGGGCTGCCTCGGACGGTGAGAAGGCCGTTTCCGAGGGTGGTTCCGTCGCGGCGCGGAGTGCTGCGGACGAGGACGATGCGGAGGGCGACCGTGGCGTGACACGGCCCGCGGTACCCCGCACCGCCGGCGGGGGCGAGGACTCGGACCGGCCCGGTGCGGGGGCGGGTTCGGCCGCCGACGTACCCGACCCCGCGTCCGACCGGCGAGGGGCGCGCCCCGCGGATGTCGCCCGAGAGGCGTTGCGCGCTGCCATGGAGGACCGGCGACGGGCCGAGGCGGAGGAACCCGACCGGGGTGCTCAGGGCGCGCGACGGGTGCGTCGGCCCGCGGTGACGACCGGTTCCGATGGCCGACGTGGAGGGGAGGGGCGTACCGACAGCCTGCGTGGTCGTGCCGAGAGCATGCGTGTCCGTGACGTACAGAGCCTGCTCGCCGGTGCCTTCCGGATGCCGTCGTCGGACTCGCCGTCGGACGCGCCCCAGGGGGACGACTCGGGGCCGCCCGATCCGACCGACCGGCACCCGGCACCCACCGACGCCGCGTCTTCGGCCGTTACGCCTCCCACGGCGCCGTCCTCATGGGCCGGCAGCGATCACTCACCCGCTCCTGCGGCACCCCAAGTACCCCGCTCCATGGCCGTCCCCGCCCGAGACGGTGAACTCCGGCGTACCTTCCCCGCCTTCGCGCCCCGCCCGTCCGACGACGACCGCATCGCCGAGAGTTGGTGGGGCGACGCCTGGGTGACCGCGTTGGAGGAGGGCGCCCTCGATGCCAAGCGGCTTGTGCGGGGCCGAGGTTACGCGCAGGAGGGGCATGTCGATGCCATCACCGTGACGCCGGGCCTCGTGCTGGCGTATGTGCGCGGCAGCCGGCCGCGGCCGTATCGCGTGCAGGTGCGGCTGCGGACGCTGGACGACGCGGACTGGGCGCGGTTCCTCGACGCCGTCGCGGAGCGGCCGGGGCACATCGCGGCCCTGCTGGACAAGGAGATGCCGCAGTCCCTCGCCGAGTGTGGCGTGCCACTGTTGCCGGGACCGGGCGACCTGGAGCCCCGTTGCAGCTGCCCCGACCGCGGCCACCCCTGCAAACACGCCGCCGCCCTCTGCTATCAGACCGCACGCCTGCTGGACGCCGACCCCTTCGTCCTGCTTCTGCTGCGCGGCCGCGGTGAGCGCGAGTTGCTCGACTCGCTGTCCCGCCTGAGCGCCGCCCGCGCGGCCCGTGCCGCACAGGAACAGGAGCCGGCGCCCCTGGCGGGCGTGCGGGCCACCGACGCCCTCACCCCGGACCGTCGACTCCAGGTCGCCCGGTCCCGGCAACAGTGGCACGCCACACTCGGCGAGGGACTGCGGCATCTCCTTGTCCAGCAGGGCGTCCCTCCCTACGCCAACGCCCTCTCGGGCCACATGGGCGCCACCATCCGCCGAGCCGTCCGCACCGCCCACCTGACAGCGGAGCAGATCGAGGAGCTCGGCCGAGAGCTGGACGCGATCCGCGACGAGGTGATCGCCAGCCGTGGCGAGAAGGACGCCGCCTACATCCGCAAGGTCATCTCGGCGCAGCGCAAGCTCGAGTTGGTCAGCAGGGGCGTGCTGCTGTTCTCGTTCTTCCCGCCCGCGTGGCTGCTCGGCACCGCCGGGCTGTCCGTGGCGAAGATCATGGACAACATGGAGATCGGTCACAACGTCCTGCACGGCCAGTGGGACTGGATGCGAGACCCGAAGATTCACTCCACCACGTGGGAATGGGATCACGTCTCGCCGTCCGACCAGTGGAAGCACTCGCACAACGAGCTGCACCACACGTACACCAACGTGATCGGCAAGGACAACGACCTCGGCTACGGCATCATGCGCGTCGACGAGGACCAGAAGTGGCACCCGATCCACCTCGGCCAGCCCCTGTGGAACTTCATCAACGCCTGCTTCTTCGAGTACGGCATCGCAGCGTACGACCTGGAGCTCGGCAAGAACCTGCACAAACGCCGCCGCAAGAACCCGGAGTTCCGCGCGCGGGCCAAGGCCGTGGGCCGCAAGATCCGCAAGCAGGTGCTCAAGGACTACGTGATCCACCCGCTGCTGGCAGGCCCGTCGTTCCTCACCACGCTCGCCGCCACGTTTACCGCGAACCTGGTCCGCAACATCTGGTCCCACTCGGTGATCATGTGCGGGCACTTCCCCGAGGGCGTGCAGGTCTTCGAGCGCCGGTCGATCAAGGGCGAGACGCGCGGCCAGTGGTACCTGCGCCAGATGATGGGCTCGGCGAACATCAGCGGCAGCAGAGCCATGCACTTCATGACCGGCAACCTGTCGCACCAGATCGAGCACCACCTGTTCCCGGACCTGCCGAGCAACCGGTACGCCGAGGTCGCGGTGAAGGTGCGCGCGCTGTTCGAAAAGTACGAGCTGGAGTACGTCACCGGCCCGCTGCCCAAGCAGGTGTTCTCCGCGTGGCACAAGGTCTTCCGGCTCTCGCTGCCGAACAGGAAGCCCAAGGTCAAAACGCCGGCCCGCGAGCAGGAGCTCGTCGCGGCCTGATTCCCGGTATTGGCTCAGATCTTTCGGCCGTACCGGCGGCACCGCCGGGTTCGGTGAGATCCGTGCGGATGGTGGGCAACCGCGACTTAGGCCGTACGACACGGGATCCGGGACAGCCCGGTGTCCGGCTGCACTGCTACCTGGACGTGCTCCAGGAGCTCAACACACAGTCCCCGGCGAGGTGTTGTAGTGCGCTGACCTGCCATGGTCGGGCCGATAGTCGGGTGCGTACGCTCGCTTTGCCGACGGGCGGGCTGGGTGGAAGGCATGGGGCTGTGACGCGGGCGCTGCCGGAACCGATGCTCGCCGCCCCTGTGTCCGACCCGGCTCTGCTGCCGGGATGGGCGGGTGAGCCGAAATTATGGATGGGGTTTTGTTCTGTCCGTTGTCCGCTGCGGGCATGGTGCAGGGCCCTCCGGTGTGAAGGGCCCTGGACCAGTGGTGGCGTCGGTTCTACCAGCCGCCCCCCGACGCGGTCGCGAACGCGTCCTCCAAGATTTCGATGCTGCCCTGCCCTGCGAGGCGATGCGGAGGTCACCGTATCCGGGATCGCCCGCGCCGCGAGCGCCGCCCGTCGGATTTGACGTTTTCACGTCCTGAAGGAGAGTGAGTAATCCTGCCCGACCCGATCAAGAAGTTGCCACCCCACGCAAAGGGGCAAGTCCGGTACCGGTTCGTGGTCGATGTGGGCATTGACCCCACCACCGGGAAGCGAAAGCAGCTAACCCGTACGTTCGGCACGCTGAAGGAAGCGAAGGCCGAATACCGCGCGCATCACCAACCGTCGCCAGGAAGGGACGTTGGTATCGCCGAATAAGGGCACCGTGAATAAGTGGCTCGAGCAGTGGCTAGCCATGAAGGCGGAGGACCTGGAAGAGACCACCATCTACAACTACCAGAACACCCTGGACCGGGTGCGGGGGAGGCTGGGCAATATCCGTCTTCAGGAACTCACTGAAGAGGACGTAGAAGAGTGGATGCACTGGGCTCTGAAGCACGGGCGCGTACAGGGTGGTAAGGCCGGCACTCCGCTCGGAGTGACCAGTGTGGACATGAGCCTGGCTCGGCTGAAGGACGCTCTGAACCGAGCCGTGACGCGTCGGTTGGTGCCCATGAACGTGGCCCAGCACGTGACCATTCCGCGTAGGGCACGCAAGGCAGAGCGGAAGAACAAGCAGGAGGTGAAGCCCTGGAACGTCCTGGAGGTTCAGACGTTCGTCCGTGGCGTCAGCGATAAACGGCTCTACGCTCCGCTTCTGCTGTCCCTCATGGGTCTGCGTCCGGCTGAAGTCTGCGGACTCCGGTGGGAAGACGTCGACCCGGACAACGCCACGATCACCATTGCCAACACGCGCACCATGATGGGCAGCCGGTGCTCCCGTTGCCGGCTCCGGTGCTGGCTGCTCTCAAGTCGTTCAAGGCTGTCCAGGCCAAGGAGAAGCTGGCTCTGGGTGAGGCTTACGCGGACTCCGGCTATGTCCTGGTGCACGAGACCGGAGAAGCCTTCACGATCAAGCAGCTCCGGCGACGTGCGTACCGGCTCATGGAAATCCTCGGTCTTCGCCGCGTTCGTCTCTACGACGCTCGTTCGTCGTGCCTCACGTACCTGGCAAACAATGGTGTGCCAGATCACATCCTTGCGCGGTGGGCCGGGCACACGAACGTGAAGACCACGAAGAAGTGGTATGTGAAGCCGGATGTCGAGAATCTTCGCGAAGCCGCCACAACGTGGGACGGATTGCGCGGATCTTCGGAAGACGCCATGGAGGGGCAAGCGTGAGCGCGGCGGCCTATCAGCCGAGCGATTTGCCTAGTCTCTTACGAGGGGAAGACCGACCTGGTTCATCGTGTGGTGTTCAGGCTGCTGGTGGGCGAGATTCCGGAAGGTTTCCAGGTGAGTCGTGCCGAGTCTCGCCGGCCTCACCACACGCGATGCTGCAACCCGGTCCACTTGGAAGCGGTGAGGAGGGAGGAAGCTCTTGGGCGCAGGGACTGGAAGCGGGCGCGCGCCCAGAGGACCTACTGTCGGCACGGCCACGCGTACACGCCGGAGAACACATATTTGGACCCTCGAGGATTCCGGCCATGCCGGGCCTGTCGCAGCGACAGGGACAAGAGCCGTTAGGTTAAGGACCGGCCATGTGAGATCCCGTGAGAGATGAGAGGGTCTGACGGGTGAGTGAGACGCCCCCGAACACCTTGCAATACCGCTTTGACGGGCCAGAAGAGGCTCCCGTCCTGATCCTGGGCCCCTCCCTGGGTACCACCTGGCACATGTGGGACCGCCAGGTCCCCGAGCTGACCCAGCAGTGGCGTGTCTTCCGGTTCGACCTGCCCGGACACGGCGGCGCGCCCGCCTACCCGGCCGGCTCCGTCAGCGACCTCGCCGCACGGCTGCTCGCCACCCTCGACAGCCTCGGCGTGCAGCGCTTCGGCTACGCGGGCTGCGCGTTCGGCGGTGCCCTCGGCATCGAACTCGCGCTGCGCCACCCCGAGCGCATCGCCTCGCTGGCGCTGATCGCCGCGTCGCCCCGCTTCGGCACGGCCGACGAGTTCCGCCAGCGGGGCGTGATCGTGCGCACGAACGGCCTCGACCCCATCGCCCGCACCTCGCCCGACCGTTGGTTCACCACCGGCTTCGCCGCCGCCCAGCCCGCCATCACCGAGTGGGCCGTGCAGATGGTGCGCACCACCGACCCCGGCTGCTACATCGCCGCCTGCGAGGCCCTCGCCTCCTTCGACGTACGGTCGCAGCTCTCCGGCGTCGCCGTGCCGACGCTCGTCCTCGTCGGCTCGGACGACCAGGTCACCGGCCCCGCAGAGGCCCGCACCCTGGTCGCGGGCATACCGGACGCCCGCCTCGCCGTCGTCCCCGGCGCCTCCCACCTCGTCCCGGTCGAGCAGCCCGCCGCCGTCACCGACCTGCTGGTCCGGCACTTCTCCACCGCCTGGCAGCCCGCCTACGACTCCACCACCGGCCAGATGGCCATCGTCGCCGCCCCCGCCAAGCCGGTCCTGGCTGCCGCACCGCCCCAGCCCACGCCCATCGCCGAGATCGCCCCGGCTGTCGTGTCGCCGCGGACCACCGGACGGCCGGACCCGTACGACGCCGGCATCAAGGTCCGTCGCGAGGTACTCGGCGACGCGCACGTCGACCGGGCGCTGGCGCAGGCGGACGAGTTCTCCGGCGACTTCCAGGAGTTCATCACCCGCTACGCGTGGGGCGAGATCTGGGACAGACCCGGCCTCGACCGGCGCGCCCGCAGCTGTGTCACCCTCACCGCCCTGGTCGCGGGCGGTCACCTCGACGAACTCGCCTTCCACACCCGCGCCGCCCTGCGCAACGGCCTCACCCCGGACGAGATCAAGGAAGTGCTGCTCCAGGCGGCCGTCTACTGCGGTGTACCGGCGGCCAACAGCGCGTTCAAGGTCGCCCAGCAGGTCATACGCGAGGAGACCACTCCGCAGGAGTGAGCATCCGGGGTGGGGGAGCATCCGCAGTGGGTGCGCGCCAGGATGGAGCCATGAAGCTCACGAAGAAGTCGCACGCCTGCGTCCGGCTCGAAAAGGACGGACAGACGCTCGTTCTCGATCCCGGCGGGTTCAGCGAGGAGGACGCCGCCCTCGGCGCGGACGCGATCCTCGTCACACACGAGCACCCCGACCACTTCGACGAGGCCCGGCTGCGGGCGGCCATGGAGGCCAACCCGGCCGCGCGGATCTGGACGCTGAAGTCCGTCGCCGAGAAGATCTCGGCGGCGTTCCCGGGCCGTGTGCACACCGTCGGCCACGGCGACACCTTCACCGCCGCCGGCTTCGACGTCCAGGTCCACGGGGAACTGCACGCCGTCATCCACCCGGACATCCCGCGCATCACCAACGTCGGCTACCTCATCGACCGCGGGCGCGTCTTCCACCCCGGCGACGCATTCACCGTGCCGGACCGCCCCGTCGAGACGCTGATGCTCCCCGTGATGGCGCCGTGGAACAAGATCGCGGAAGTCATCGACTACGTCCGCGAGGTCAAGCCGCAGCGCGCCTACGACATCCACGACGCCCTCCTCACCGACCTGGCCCGGCCGATCTACGACCGCCAGATCGGCGGCCTGGGCGGCTCGGAGCACCTGCGTCTGACGCCGGGGGACTCCGCGGAGCTGTGACCGGTCCCACCCCGGGCGGGGCCGGGTTGTCAGTCCCGCCCGGTAGGTTGTCAGGCATGCGCATCGCGACCTGGAACGTGAACTCGATCACCGCCCGCCTGCCGAGGCTCCTTGCCTGGCTGGAGAGCAGTGGCACCGACGTGCTCTGCCTCCAGGAGGCCAAGGTCGCCGAGGACGCTTTCCCGTTCGACCCGCTGCGCGACCTCGGCTACGAGGCGGCGGTCAACGCGACCGGCCGGTGGAACGGCGTGGCGGTGCTCTCCCGCGTCGGCCTCAAGGACGTCGTCAAGGGCCTGCCGGGCGACCCCGGCTACGACGGCGCCGAGGAGCCCCGCGCCATCTCCGCGACCTGCGGCCCGGTCCGCGTCTGGTCGGTGTACGTGCCGAACGGCCGCGAGGTGGACCACCCCCACTACGCCTACAAGCTCCAGTGGTTCGAGGCCCTCAAGGCGGCCGTCGCCGGCGACGCGGGCGGCAGCCGCCCCTTCGCGGTGATGGGGGACTACAACGTGGCCCCGACCGACGACGACGTCTACGACGTGGCCGCCTTCGAGGGCCTCACCCACGTCACCCCCGCCGAGCGCGCCGCCCTCACGTCCCTGCGCGAGTCCGGCCTGTCCGACGTGGTTCCGCGCCCCTTGAAGTACGACCACCCGTACACGTACTGGGACTACCGCCAGCTCGCCTTCCCCAAGAACCGTGGCATGCGCATCGACCTGGTCTACGGCAACGAGCCGTTCGCGAAGGCGGTCACCGACGCCTACGTGGACCGCGAGGAGCGCAAGGGCAAGGGCGCGTCGGACCATGCGCCGGTGGTCGTGGATCTCGACGTGTAGTCACCGGTCCGCTCAGCTGCCGAGCAGCCGCAGGTCCACCGACTCGGCCAGCGCCGCGAGTCCCGTGTCGCCCGGATGCAGGTGGTCCCCGCTGTCGTACGCGGGCAGCATCCGGGACGGCCGCGCCGGGTCCCGCACCACGGCATCGAAGTCGAGCACCCCGTCGTACACCCCGGCACCGCGGATCCAGGCATTGATCTCGGCCCGCTCCACGTCCACGGCCGCCGTGCACCGCACCTCCCCCTCACACGGCAGTACCGTCGCCGCCAGCATCCGCAGCCCCCGGGCATGCCCACGGTCCGCGATCGCGCGCAGCCCGGCGATCACCTGCTCTGCGGTCGTGCCCGCCCGCACATCGTTGATGCCCTCGAACACCACCGCCGTCCGCACCGACGTCTGGGCCACGACATCCCGGTCGAACCGGTACAGGGCGCTCACCCCGGCCGTGTCCGTGGAGACGCCGTCCCCGGGATAGCGGTCGGAGACCACACGGTTGCCGGAGATCCCCTGGTTGAGCACCCCGTAGCGCGGGACCGCACTCTGGTTCAGCAGCCGGGTGGCCAGCACGTTGGGCCACCGCCGGTTCGCGTCCGTCGTGGACTTGTCGCCGTCGGTGATCGAGTCCCCCAGCAGCACCACGGACCCCGGCCCACCGCCCACGTCGACGCCCGTCAGCAGCGGCCAGCTGGTCAGGATGGTGCCGTACGGTGTCGCGGAGGCGTCCGCCGTATGGTCGCCCGGCCCGCTCACGTACGAACGCTGCTGCGCGAGCCGGTGCACGGGCGCCGCCGGCACGGTCCCCGGCAGGTGGAAGCTCACCAGCAGGTTGGCGTCAGCCGGCACGGCGAAGCCGAGCGGATCGCTGTACGCCTGCGCTCCCGCCGGGATCTCGACGCCGGCCGCACCCCGGAAGGAGACCCGGACCGGCGTCGCCTTCGCCGCCGCGCCCGACTGCTGCACGGCCACCGTGGCGCTCCCGATCCGCACCGGCCCCGCCGCGAAGGTGTTGTCGAACCGCAGCCGCACCCGCGGCCCGCCCGCCGAGGTGTGCACCACCAGGCGCAGCGTCCGGTCGGTCCACGGCCCCACGGTCGGATAGCCGCCCGTCGCCGTCGCCCAACTCCCCGTCCAGCCCGTGGTCGCGGCCCGTACCGTCACCGCGAACACATGCAGTCCGGCCGCCTGCGGCAGCCGTACGGAGGCGACCGCGCGGCCCGCCACGATCGGCACGGTCACGACGTACAGCCGCGCTCGCTCGGCGAGTTGGCCGCCGGGTGTGTTGAGGTGTGGCAGGGCGACCGCCTTGGTGGCGAGCGGGCCGGTACGCCAGTCGGGGGCGGTCAGCCGGTAGGCGGACCGGGTGCCGTCGGCGTACAGCACCGTCCCCGCCGCGCCGACGTCGATGTCGGCCGTGCCCGCCACCAGGAAGGCCAGCGCGTCGCCGCGGCCGCGCACCCGCACGTCCTGCCCGGCGGCCAGGACGTTGTCCGGCTCGCCGGACTGCCGGTTCGGCCAGGTCAGCCGGGCGCCCTGCACGGTCAGCGCACGGCCGGGCGTCCACCCGGCGGCCGCGAGGTCCTGCGCCGACAGAGAGGCGCCCGCCCCGTCGAAGTCCGCCTCGGCCGGCCGGGCGTCGTCGCTGACGGCCGTGTTGTCGAAGAGCCGCTCCAGCGGGAGCGGCGTGGCTCTGCGCTCGCCGGCCGCGTGTGCGGAGGCCGCCGGCACCAGGGCCGCGAAAAGGGCAAGGACGACCGCTGAAATCCACACACATCGGCGCACGGCCGACTCCTCCCGTTCACGACCGTTCAGGACTGCGTATGACCGCGCATGACAAGTTCGGGTGAGATGAGCCGTTCAGACGAGACGCAGGACGCACCGCGAACGTAGAGAGGCACCCGTGACCCGTCAACGAGCCATGCCACAAGTCGGCGTGAACTCGACCGGAATCGACGGCCAGCGCGCCTGTGGTGCGTTCGGCCGTGCGAATGACACGCTGTGGGTATGAAGATCCCTTTTCTGGGCCACCGGCCCGAGAAGCGCGGGGCCCCCGACGCCGAGGGCATCGCCGATCTGCTCGCCGAGTGCGAACTCCTGCGCTCACACGCGTCCCGGGCGGGGATCCAACTCGATGACACCGTGGCCTCGTTGGAGGCCCTCGACCAGCTGCTGCCGCGCTGGCGGGACGACGAGGAGAGCCTGCCCTGGCTGGGCAACGACGCCGGGCTGTACCTCGGCACCGTCATCGTGCGCACCGTACCCGGAGCCGCCTGGGAGATCTGGCCGGACGGTCAGCCGGTCGTCCGGCTCGCCTCCGGACGGGAGTTCGACGTCGTGACCTCGGGGCGGGAGTGGGCCGCGAGCGGGGTGCCGGAGCTGTCGCAGCTGTACGCGGAGGTCTCGGAAGCCTGAGCTCCTGGCGTATGGAATGACATAAGAACCGAGTAAATACGGCTTATGTCCGAAAAGTGCGTGTCGCGTATTAAGTCCGCTCTCGCCTGGGTAGCTTGCGGCCATCGCTACGCCGAAATCCTCGCCGTGTCCGACCTCGACTACGATGTTCCGTCCGTCCCCAGGGACGCTGCTGCCGGGTGGGGATCCCCCCACGGCCCCTGGGGACAGGGGCAGCAGGGGGCAGCAGTCACAGAGCCATACCCGTCCGGCGCCGGCCGGAGATCACTGTTCGCGCAGTGGAATCGACACGTACGACGGGTCGTTCGCCGGCGAGGAGAAGGTCAGCCGCGCGCCGGACGGGTTGTGCTCGATGTAGAGCGGGTCGACCGTGTCGACGACCAGGGCGAGACGGTGCCCTGCCGGGACGTCGTAGGCCGTGGAGTACAGCTCCAGGTCGACGCCGAACGGCTGTCCGGGCGTGCGTCCGTGGAAGGTGTACGGCGCGTTGCTGACCAGCTTGCCGAGGCCGAGCGGGCCCACGTCGTAGAGATAGGCGACGAGGGTGCCGCTCTCCTTGGTCGGGGTGACGGTGGTGTGCAACTTCGCGGTGCCGCGTACGTGCTGGGCCGTGGCGTACTTCTCCGACTGCCAGACGCCCGCCCAGATCCGGGGGATCAGCGGGATCGAGGCCATCGGGGGCAGTTGGGCCACCTGGTCGAGGATGCTGGACAGGAAGACGACCCCGCCGTTCGCGCCCGAGTCGACGTTCGTGCGGATCGTGGTCGTGCCCGCGAGGTCGATCTTCCGGTTCGCCGCGCCGACCGACTTCCAGTCCGGGTAGCCCTCGTAGCCGCCGCCGGCCCGGGACTTGAGCTGGACCGGCAGCTCGCGGTTGATGCCGTTGTCCTCGCCCTTGAGGTAGTGGTCGAACCAGCGTTCGGTGTCCGTCCACACGTCGTTGGGCAGGCCGAACAGCCCGGTCAGTTCGGCGGTGGCGTGGTCGCCGGGGCGGAACTCCAGCCGCTTGGGGCCGGTGAGCTTCTCGTAGAAGTCCGCGTACTGGTTGGGCGGGAAGATCGTGTCGCCCCAGGCGTTGGCCATCATGACCGCGGAGCCACTGTCGTTGAGTTGGTCCAGGTATGTAGCGACCGAACGTTTCTTCCCCCAATTGATCATGTCCTGTTCCTTGGACAGGTTGGAGGCGTAGAGGTCGTTGAAGATCTGCCGGAGTTCGGCGCTCTGGCGGCCGGTGACGAGGCCCGCGCCGTCGAGCAGTGCGGCCGCCTGGACGTGCTGGGTGCGGCCGGAGTAGATCGAGTCGATCAGGTCGGCCCAGCCGCTGAGCGAGGCGACCGCCCTGACCCGCTTGTCGTGCGCGGCGGTCAGCAGGCTGATGCCGGCGCCGTACGAGACGCCCGCCATGCCGATGTGCCGCGCGTCGGCCGGGGTGTTGGCGAGCGCCCAGTCGATGACCTTGGACGCGTCGGCTATGTCGGGCGGTCCGGCCACTTCTATCTCGCCGCCCGACTGCCAGAAGCCGCGCACGTTGTAACTGACCACGACATAGCCCGAGTTCGCGAGCTTCTGGGCCTGCGCGAAATACTCGACCTGGGGCAGGCCCCAGCTCGTGGGCATGACGAGCAGCGGGTAGCTGCGCTTGCCGTCGGCGCCGGCCGGCGTGACGACGTTCGCCTTGAGGGTCGTGCCGCCGTCGCCGGTGATGTCGACGAAGCGCACGCTGTTCGGGGCGGCTTGGGCGGCGGGGGCGAGCCCGAGGGCGCTACCGGCGACCAGAGTCGCGGAGACGGCGCCCACGGCGGTCGTACGCAGGGCCTTGCGATGGAGTCCCACGGGTCACTCCTCACTCGTGTCAATGCAAAGTGACCCGACGGTAACCTCGGCTCCTTACCGCAAGTAACCCGTCGGTAAGTTACGTGGCAGTAACGATTACCGGAATGTAACGGACCTCAGGAGGCTCGGTGTGCGTTGCGCGGAGCCGCCGGTGTCGGCAGGGGTGCCTGCGCCGCCCGTGTCACGTCCGCGACCAGCTCCACCACATCCGGGCCGTACGCCTGCGAGTTGACCACCTTCAGCAACAGCACGAAGGAGCCGGTGCCGTGCTTGCGGGTCAGCCGCTCGTGGTTGCGGGCGAGGTAGCGGGTGGCGGCCTGGTTGGTGATCGCGGTCTGCCCGCAGAAGAGGAAGACGGGGCGCGGGCCCTGGCTCTCGCCGACGGTGAGCCGGGCGAGGAGCGCGTACTCCTCCTTGCCGACCTCCACCCGATAGCGCTCGGAGCCGATCTGGAGGGCGCCCCGGTCGGGGCCGGGGTCGGCGTCGACGTTCACTCCGACCCCGGGCAGCAGGGACGCCAGGTGCGCCATCATGCGGCGGTTCGACGCCGGGCCGCCCACGCAGAACTCGGTGCGCTCACCGAAGCCCTGGCGCGCCGCGTCGTGCGGGATGATCTGCGCGTGGGCGTTGCAGTCCTTGATCAGAGCGGCGAGCTCCAGCAGCGCGAACACGTCGTAGCGCATCACCGTCAACTCGGGCCCGCCCGCCCCGCGGTTGACCACCAGCAAGGACTCGGCATTGTCGGGCAGCCCGAAGAACGCCTGCTTGCGCCGCAGCTTGCGCTTCCACAGATAGGTACGGGCGAGCCAGCCCAGTCCGGCGCTGATGGCCGCCGCGACCACGCCCAGGACTATGTTGCGCACGTCGTCATTCATGGGCGCGCATGCTAGCGGGCCAACGCAAACCCGCGTTCGATGAGAGCTTGCCGAGGGCGGGCTGACGGGGGCATGCCGATCGAATAGGCTGCGCGGACGGTCCCTGGCTGGAGGTGCGGATGCGTCGCCCTGTCGCGCGGAAACTGTCGATCCTGGCGATCTCGGCTGCTGTGGTGTCGGTGGGAGCGGCGCCGCCCACGGCGCACGGCAGCCCCGTCGAAAAGGTTCCCGTGGCCGTCGGATACGGCGGCGCCGTCTCCAGCGTCGACGCGGACGCCTCCGCCGCCGGCATCGAGGTCCTGCGCAAGGGCGGCAACGCCGTCGACGCCGCCGTCGCCACGGCCGCCGCGCTCGGCGTCACCGAGCCCTACTCCGCCGGCGTCGGCGGTGGCGGCTACTTCGTCTACTACGCCGCCAAGTCCCGTACGGTGCGCACCCTCGACGGCCGGGAGACCGCGCCGCTGAGCGCCGACGCCGACCTGTTCCTGGAGAACGGCACGGCGATTCCGTTCGCCGAGGCCGTCAGCAGCGGTCTGAGCGTCGGGACCCCGGGCACGCCCGCCACCTGGCAGCAGGCGCTCGACAAGTGGGGGAGCAGGAGCCTCGGGTCGGTGCTGAAGCCCGCCGAGCGCCTCGCCCGCGACGGCTTCACCGTCGACGACACCTTCCGCTCGCAGACCGCGGCCAACGAGACCCGGTTCCGCTACTTCCCGGACACCGCGAAGCTGTTCCTGCCGGGCGGATCGCTCCCGGTCGTCGGCTCCACCTTCAAGAACCCCGACCTCGCCCGCACCTACGCCGAGCTGGCACGCGAGGGCGTCGGCGCGCTCTACCGGGGCGACATCGCCGACGACATCGTCGACACGGTCGACAACCCGCCCGTGGACCCGGCCTCCGGCTGGAACGCCCGCCGCGGCGATGTGACCGCCAAGGACCTGGCCGCCTACCGGGTCAAGTCCCAGGCACCCTCCAAGACCTCGTACCACGGTCTCGGCGTCTACTCCATGGCGCCCTCCTCCTCCGGCGGCACGACCGTCGGCGAGGCCCTCAACATCCTGGAGAGTACCGACCTCTCGAAGGCGAGCGAGGCCCAGTACCTGCACCGCTACATCGAGGCCAGCCGCATCGCGTTCGCCGACCGCGGGCGCTGGGTCGGCGACCCCGCCTTCGAGGACGTACCGACCAAGGAGCTGCTGTCGCAGCGCTACGCCGACTCCCGGACGTGCCTGATCAAGGACGACGCGGTGCTGACGAGCCCGGTCGCGCCGGGCGACCCGCGCGATCCGGCGGCCTGTGACGCGAGCGGTACGGCGGCCCCGACCACCTACGAGGGCGACAGCACCACCCACCTCACCGTGGCCGACAAGTGGGGCAACGTCGTCTCGTACACCCTCACCATCGAGCAGACCGGCGGCAGCGGCATCACCGTGCCGGGCCGCGGCTTCCTCCTCAACAACGAGCTGACGGACTTCTCCTTCACCCCCGCCAGCCCGGCCGTCCACGACCCGAACCTGCCGGGTCCGGGCAAGCGTCCGCGCTCCTCGATGTCCCCGACGATCGTCCTGGACCAGCACAACAGGCCTGTGGTGGCGCTCGGTTCGCCCGGCGGGGCCACGATCATCACCACCGTGCTCCAGTCGCTGACCGGATTCCTCGACCGGGGGCTGCCGCTGGTCGACGCGATCGCCGCGCCGCGCGCCAGCCAGCGCAACCAGACCACCACCGAGCTCGAACCGGGCCTGTACAACAGTCCGTTGAGGGCTCAGCTGGAGGCCATCGGGCACGGCTTCCGGCTCAACCCCGAGATCGGCGCGGCCACCGGCGTGCAGCGACTTCCGAACGGCCAGTGGCTCGCCGCCGCCGAGAAGGTACGGCGCGGCGGCGGCTCGGCGATGGTGGTGCGCCCGGCGTCGTAGCGCCTGGGCCCACCTGGTTCACAACTCGGGGGCGGGCGGCAGGTCTTCCGTGCGGAAGGCGAGCCGCCCGTCCGCCACGTCCACCGTGACCCGGCCGCCCTCGCCGATCCGGCCGTCCAGGAGCAGCCGGGACAGCTGGTTGTCGACCTCCCGCTGAATGGTGCGGCGCAGCGGGCGGGCGCCGTACTCGGGCTGGTAGCCGCGCTCGGAGAGCCAGTCGACGGCCGCGCCGGTGAACTCGACCGCGACGCCCTGGGCGTGCAGCAGACGGCGGGTCCTGTCCAGCAGCAGGTTCGTGATCCGCTCCAACTGGTCGGGAGTCAGCCGGCGGAAGACGACGATCTCGTCGATGCGGTTGAGGAACTCGGGCCGGAACTGCTGGCGCAGCGGCCGCAGGATCCGCTCGCTGCGAGCCTCCTCCTCGGCCACCTCGTCGCCCGAGCCGAACCCGATGCCGGTGCCGCCGCGGCCGATCGCCTCCGAGCCGAGGTTGCTGGTCATCACGACGACCGCGTTGGTGAAGTCCACGGTGCGGCCCTGTGAGTCGGTCAGTCGCCCGTCGTCCAGCACCTGGAGCAGGATGTTGAAGACGTCCGGGTGGGCCTTCTCGATCTCGTCGAGCAGGAGCAGCGAGTACGGGTGCCGGCGCACCACCTCGGTGAGCTGGCCGGCCTCCTCGTGGCCGACGTAGCCGGGCGGGGCGCCGATCAGCCGGCTGACCGTGTGGCGCTCCTGGTACTCGCTCATGTCGAGGCGGACCATGCGCTCCTCGCTGCCGAACAGCGCCTCGGCGAGCGCCCGGGCCAGCTCGGTCTTGCCGACCCCGGTCGGGCCGAGGAACAGGAAACTGCCGATCGGCCGGTCGGGGCTGGCGAGTCCGGCCCGGGAGCGCAGCACCGCGTCGGAGACCACGCGCACCGCCTCCTCCTGCCCGACGACCCGCTCGTGCAGATGCTCCTCCAGGCCGAGCAGCCGGTCCTTCTCCTCCTCGGTGAGGCTGCTCACCGGGATGCCGGTCTGCCGGGACACGACCTCCGCGATGGCCTCGGCGGTGACCGTCAGGTCGATGCCCTCGTCGACCTCCTCGTCGCCGGAGGCGTCCGCGATGCGCTGCTTCAGATCGACGATCCGGTCACGCAGTTGGGTCGCCTGCTCGTAGCTCTCGTCGGCGACCGCCTGGTCCTTGTCCCGGGTCAGCTGCTCGACCTCGCGCTCCATGGCCCGTACGTCCGTGCCCTTGGAGCGGGCGCCCAGTCGTACCCTGGCGCCCGCCTGGTCGATCAGGTCGATGGCCTTGTCCGGCAGACGCCGGTCGGTGAGGTAGCGGTCGGACAGCTCCACGGCGGCGACGAGCGCCTCGTCGCTGTAGCGGACCTGGTGGTGGGCCTCGTAGCGGTCGCGCAGGCCGCGCAGGATCTCGATCGTGTCGGCGGTCGTCGGCTCGGGAACCAGGATCGGCTGGAAGCGGCGGGAGAGCGCCGCGTCCTTCTCGATGCGGCGGTACTCCTCCAGCGTGGTCGCGCCCACGACGTGCAGTTCGCCGCGCGCGAGGGCCGGCTTGAGGATGTTCCCGGCGTCCATGGACCCGCCCTCGCCGCCGCCTCCGGCGCCCACGACGGTGTGCAACTCGTCGATGAAGACGATCAGCCGGTCGGAGTGCGCGCGGATCTCGTCCACGATGTTGGTGAGCCGCTCCTCGAAGTCACCCCGGTAGCGGGTGCCTGCGACCACGCCCGTCAGGTCCAGCGCGATGACCCGGCGGCCGCTGAGCACGTCGGGCACGTCGCCGTCGGTGATCCGCTGGGCCAGGCCCTCCACGATCGCGGTCTTGCCGACGCCCGCGTCGCCGATCAGCACCGGGTTGTTCTTGCCGCGCCGGGAGAGCACCTCGATGGTCTGCTCGATCTCCTCGTCACGGCCGATCACCGGGTCGATACGGCCCTGGCGGGCCAGTTCGGTGAGGTCGCGGCCGTACTTGTCGAGGGTGGGCGTACCGCTGTCGACGCGTGGCCGCTGATCGACGCCCGGCCTGGGCTGGGCCGCGTCCGGGGCCTCGGGCGGCATGCCCGAGGAGGCGAACCGGGCCGCGTTCAGGATGTGCCCGGCCGCCGAGTCGGGGTTTGCGGCGAGGGCGCTGAGCACGTGCTCCGGGCCGATGTAACCGGCTCCCCGCGTCCTGGCCAGGTCGTGCGCGTCCAGCAGGGCCCGCTTGGCGGCCGGGGTCAGGGACAGCGAGGTCGGCGGCGGGGCCTCGCCCGGCGGGTGCTGGACCGGGCCCGAACGCTCGTCGATCTCCGTCGCCAGCGAGTCCGGGTCCGCACCCGCCCGGGTGAGCAGACTCCGGGTCGGCTCGGCGGACAGCGCGGCGCGCAGCAGGTGCTGGGTGTCCAGGTCGCGGCTGCCGTGCTCGGCGGCGTACTGCGCGGCGCCCCGCACCAGTTCCCGGGCCGGCTGACTGAGCAGGCGGCCGATGTCGATCTGCCGGGGGCCGGGGCGCGGGCCGCCGAAGAAGCGGGCGAGGAATTCTCCGAAGGGGTCGTAGTCCTCCGGACCACCAGTGAAGCCGCTGGTCATGGCGTTCCCATCCGGCGTCCCTGCGCGGGCAGGGTCACCCTCGCTGATCGACGTGCCGGAGTCGGGTAACCCGGGCGGAAGCCGGTTACACCTGGCCGCGTTCGTAAAACACCTTCGCACGAACGGTGGCCGGGGGCACCTCAAGGAACGCCGGGGGACGACCGCGCCGCTCCTGCTCGATCAGCGGTCGTCGAGCAGGGCGGTCCGCGGGAGCGTCGTTGCGGACAGGCGGACGGCGCGCCGGACATGGATGCGGGCACCGGCAGCCGGGCCGAGGCATGCGGCACGCGGCTGCCGACGTCGCCTCCGTCGCGATGCCGTCCCGACGTCACGACGGCCGGGGACGAGGGACGCAGCCCCACCGCGCCCCGGGCTCAGCGGGCCGTCAGGATCCGCGGCCCCGCCCGGGTGATCGCCACCGTGTGCTCGGTGTGGGCCGCGCGGGAACCGTCGTTCGTGCGCAGGGTCCAGCCGTCGGAGGCCGCGTGGTAGCCGTCCTTGCCGCTCGCCACGAGCATCGGCTCGATGGCGAGGACCATGCCGTGCCGCAGTGGCAGGCCCCGGCCCGGGCGGCCCTCGTTGGGCACCGAGGGGTCCTCGTGCATCTTGCGGCCCACGCCGTGCCCGCCGAAACCGTCCGGGATGCCGTAACCGGCCGTGCGGCACACCGAGCCGATCGCATGCGCGATGTCGCCGATGCGGTTGCCGACGACGGCCGCCCCGATGCCCGCGGCCAGCGCCCGCTCCGCCGTCTCGATGAGGCGTACGTCGGCCGGGCGGGCCCTGCCCACGGTGAAACTGATCGCCGAGTCGCCCACCCAGCCGTCCAGTTCGGCGCCGCAGTCGATGGAGACCAGGTCGCCGTCGCGCAGGCGGTAGCCGGTGGGGATGCCGTGCACGATCGCGTCGTTCACCGAGGCGCAGATGACGGCGGGGAACGGGACGGGCGCGAAGGAGGGGCGATAGCCGAGGAACGGGGACGTCGCACCGGCCCCGCGCAGCACCTCGCGCGCCACCTCGTCCAGCTCTTGCAGGGAAACCCCCACGTCAGCCGCCTTGCGTACGGCCGTGAGGGCCTGGCCCACGACCTGCCCGGCCGCGTACATCGCCTTGATCGACGTGTCCGTCTTCAGCTCCACCATGCCAATTACTATACCGGTATTAGAATGGGCGCCATGGTGCGCACCCCTCTCACTCCCGAAGAACGTGAACGCGGCGAGCGGCTCGGCCGGCTGCTCCGCGAGGCCCGCGGCGGCCGCAGCATGACGGACGTCGCGGCGAGCGCCGGCGTCTCCGCCGAGACGCTGCGCAAGATCGAGACCGGCCGGGCGCCGACACCCGCCTTCTTCACCGTCGCCGCGCTGGCGGACGCCCTCGGGCTGTCGATGGACGAACTCCACAGCCGGTGTGCGCCGGTTGTCGAGGCCGCCGCCTGAGCGGCACGCACGTCACGTTCCGGCAGCTGCGGCGTACTCTGCGTTCAGTCGGAAAACTTCCCGTAGCGCGCCCGTAACACGGCTGGTGTTGCCTAACGGACCGGAGTGCTCCGGTCTGGTGGGAGTTGGCATGTCAGTGGATCAACTTCCGGCACGGGTTCGGGAGTTCGTGAACTACCTGGACGGCCTGATGGCGCGCCTGGATCAGGGCGACGGCTGGTGCGGGGTGTTCTGGCAGCGTGACCCGGAAGGCATGCGGGCCTGCCTCGACGGCCGCGAGATGCCGCCCTGGGACGTGGTCGAGTCCCTGCTGCACGACCTCGCCGCCCAGTACGGCCCCGGCGGCGCCGACCCCGAGACGGAACGCGCCCGCGCTCTGCACGCCGCCGCCCTCGCCGCGTACGACGCCCGTCCCGGCGCGCGCGAGGCCCTCGGTGACCGCCTCGACGGCATGCTCCGCGAACAGCGCTACGCCACCGAACGGCAGACGGAACTGGGCCGGTTGCTCGCCTCCGCCACCAGCAGGGAGGAGGCCGACGCCATCCGCCTCGACCTCGCCTGGGCTCGCGACGACCACGAACGCGCGACGTCCCGCTGCGCCGAACTCCGAACCCGCGCGGCCGACCTGGACCACCGGGCAGCGAGGGCACGGGGGCAGGCGGTACTGCGGGATCGGGTGGGGGATGGGGACGGCTTCCGAGCTCATGGCGGAGGCGAGCAACCGGCCCAGTTCCGTCTGCCGTTCGGTGGCGTAGCGCTGTTCGCGGAGCATGCCGTCGAGGCGGTCACCGAGGGCCTCGCGCGCGCCGGGACGGGCGTCGTACGCGGCGAGGGCGGCCAGTACGCGGCCTCGACGAGCAGCACATGCGCCTCGCCACTGCGCCCCTCGCCCCGCAGTCGTACCAGCGCCCCCACCCCCAAGCAGCGCAAACGCCGTCGAGGCGGTGCCCGGTTCGCCGGGATGGTCGAGGAGGAGTCCGCCCCCGTCGTCGTACCCCCGACCGAGGCGCCCGTGCTGCCTACCCTGCCTGCGCAGGCCGACCGTACGGGACGCACCCCGCGTGGGGCCCGGTTCGCCGGGGCCGAGGACGGGGGGAGCGCGGCGTCGGCGCAGTCGTGGGCCGAACCCCTGGACCCGGTCGCCCGGCAGGAGGTCGCCGCCACCGTGGGGGCGCTGGTACGACTGCGGGGCGAGGGGCGCAGTGGCGAGGCGCATGTGCTGCTCGTCGAGGCCGCGTACTGGCCCGCCGCGCGCTTTCCGCTGCTCGCCGCGGAGATGCAGCGCGCCGGGCTCGGGGCCGACTGGGCGACGCTGCTGTGGGAGGCCGCCTCGCTGCCCGCCGAGCGGCTGGTCGCCGCCGCCGACGCGCTGACCGCGGCGGGGCGGGCCGAGGACGGGGAGCAGATCCTGCGGCAGGGCGTGTCGCGGCCCGCGCCCGAGATCGGGCAGGCCGTGCTGGGGCTGGCCGGCGAGGGGCGCCGCCGCGAGGTCCGCGCGCTGCTCGACGCGTACGTCCGCGTGCGCACCCCGGAGGAGGCGGCCCGCAGCGTCGCGCCCGACCCGAGGACGCTCGTACCCCTCCTGCTGGAGGCCGCCCAGGGGGTCTCCGACGAGTGCCAGTGGGATCTCGTGCACGCCCTGAGGGTGGCCGGCTTCACCGCGTGACCCCTTGTGTCACGGCGTCACACCCCTCCCACCGGCCCCATCCATCACCCACAGGAGGGTGAAACCTGATCGACTCAGCGGGTTAACGACGATGGTCTTGGCAAGGCTCTCCCGGGGGCTTACTTTCGAGCCTCTACGGCCCCCCTCTACGGGCGTAGAGGCTCTGACGTCCCGTCGAAGGAGCAGCTCATGGCCAACGTCGTACGCGCCGCTCTGGTCCAGGCCACCTGGACCGGCGACACCGAGTCCATGGTGGCGAAACACGAGGAGCACGCACGCGAGGCGGCCCGGCAGGGCGCCAAGATCATTGGCTTCCAGGAAGTCTTCAACGCCCCGTACTTCTGCCAGGTCCAGGAACCCGAGCACTACAGCTGGGCCGAGCCCGTCCCCGACGGGCCGACCGTGCGTCGTATGCAGGAGCTGGCCCGCGAGACCGGGATGGTCATCGTCGTACCGGTGTTCGAAGTCGAGGGGGCCGGCTTCTACTACAACACCGCCGCCGTCATCGACTCCGACGGCACCTTCCTCGGCAAGTACCGCAAGCACCACATCCCGCAGGTCAAGGGCTTCTGGGAGAAGTACTACTTCAAGCCGGGAAACATCGGCTGGCCCGTCTTCGACACCGCCGTCGGGAAGGTGGGTGTCTATATCTGCTACGACCGTCACTTCCCGGAGGGCTGGCGGCAACTCGGTCTGAACGGCGCCCAGTTGGTGTACAACCCGTCGGCCACCTCGCGCGGCCTGTCCTCCTACCTGTGGCAGCTGGAGCAGCCCGCGGCGGCCGTCGCCAACGAGTACTTCATCGCCGCGATCAACCGGGTGGGACAGGAGCCGTACGGCGACAACGACTTCTACGGGACGAGCTATTTCGTCGATCCGCGTGGGCAGGTTGTCGGGGAGATCGCCAGCGACAAGAGCGAGGAGCTCGTCGTGCGCGACCTCGACTTCGACCTGATCGACGAGGTGCGGCAGCAGTGGGCCTTCTACCGCGACCGCCGCCCCGACGCGTACGAAGGACTGGTGCAGCCGTGACCAAGGACCTGATGGGACGCCACCGAGCCGTCATGCCGGACTGGCTCGCCCTGTACTACGAGGAGCCGCTGGAGATCACCCACGGCGAGGGCCGCCACGTCTGGGACGCCGCCGGCAACCGCTACCTCGACTTCTTCGGCGGCATCCTCACCACGATGACCGCGCACGCGCTGCCCGAGGTCACCAAGGCGGTGAGCGAGCAGGCCGGACGGATCATCCACTCCTCGACCCTGTACCTCAACCGGCCCATGGTCGAACTCGCCGAGCGCATCGCCCAGTTGAGCGGCATCCCGGATGCCCGCGTCTTCTTCACCACCTCCGGCACCGAGGCCAACGACACCGCCCTGCTGCTCGCGACGACCCACCGGCAGAGCAACTCGATCCTCGCGATGCGCAACAGCTACCACGGCCGCTCCTTCAGCGCCGTCGGTATCACCGGCAACCGCGGCTGGTCGCCGACCTCGCTGTCGCCGCTCCAGACGCTGTACGTCCACGGCGGCGTCCGCACCCGGGGCCCCTACGCCCATCTCTCCGACGACGACTTCATCGCCGCCTGCGTCGACGACCTGGTGGACCTCCTCGGCCACACCCGCCCGCCGGCCGCGCTGATCGCCGAGCCCATCCAGGGCGTCGGCGGCTTCACCTCCGGTCCGGACGGGCTGTACGCCGCCTTCCGTGACGTGCTCGCCGAGCGCGGCATCCTGTGGATCGCCGACGAGGTGCAGACCGGCTGGGGCCGCACCGGCGACCACTTCTGGGGCTGGCAGGCGCACGCGCGCTCCGGCCCGCCGGACATACTGACCTTCGCCAAGGGCATCGGAAACGGCATGTCCATCGGCGGCGTCGTCGCCCGCGCCGAGATCATGAACTGCCTCGACTCCAACAGCATCTCGACCTTCGGCGGCACCCAGATCACCATG
Source organism: Streptomyces sp. UW30 (assembly GCF_008042075.1). Lineage (GTDB taxonomy): Bacteria > Actinomycetota > Actinomycetes > Streptomycetales > Streptomycetaceae > Streptomyces. The sequence continues at coordinate 282,624 of NZ_RDBN01000033.1, forward strand.
GCGGCCGGCCTCGCCAACCTCTCCTACCTGCTGGAACACGACCTCCAGGGCAACGCCCGGCGCGTCGGCGGGCTGCTCCTGGAGCGACTGCGGGCCGTCGCCGCGCAGGTGCCGCACGTACGGGAGGTGCGCGGCCGGGGCCTGATGCTGGGCATCGAGCTGACCCGCCCCGGCACCGACGAGGCCGACCCCGCCGCCGCGTCCGCCGTCCTGGAGGCGGCCCGCGAGGGCGGCCTCCTCATCGGCAAGGGCGGCGGCCACAACACCACGTCCCTGCGTATCGCCCCGCCCCTGTCCCTCACCGTCGCGGAGGCCGAGGAAGGCGCCGCGATCCTCGAGAACGCTCTGAGGAGCATCTAGCAGGGACCACCTGAGTACCTGGTGCCTGAGTAAGGAACGCCGCCATGACCACCACCTCGGAGCCCACGCACACCCTGGAACCCGCTCTGTCGGTCCGGCAGGTCCTCACCCTGGAGCGGGTGCTGGCCGGGGAGCCCGAGGTGGTGGCCGGCGCCGGTCAGCTCGACCGGCCGGTGCGCTGGGTGCACGTCGCCGAGGCGCCGGACGTCGGCGTGATGCTCACTGGCGGCGAGATGGTGCTCACCACCGGGGTGCTGCTCGCCGGGGACGAGGACAAGCAGGCCGAGTACATCCGCTCCCTGCACCGGGCCGAGGCGGCGGCCGTCGTGCTCGGACTCGGCCGGGCGTTCCCCACCCCGCCGGACGTGATGCGCCGGGCGGCCGAGCGGTGCGGGCTGCCCATGGTCGTCCTGCACCGGCCCTTCCCCTTCGCCGAACTGACCGAAGAGGTCCAGTGCCGGCTCGTGCGCCGCAAGTTCGCCGCCGTCAGCCTCTCGGAGGCGGTACGGACCGCGCTGACCGGACTCATCACCGCCGGCGCCCCGCTGCAACGGCTGCTCGACGAGGTCGCCTCGCACAGCGCCTGCCCCGTCGTCGTCACCAACCTCGCCCACCGCGTCCTCGCCACTGCCGGCGAGCGGCCGGCGGTGGACGACGTGCTGCGCGACTGGGAGCGCATCTCCCGGCAGGCCGGCGGCAGCGAGGGCGACGGCTGGATCCGCGCCGAACTCGACGGGCGCGGGGAGCGCTGGGGCCAGATCGTGCTGTGCGGGTACCGCGGCGACACCGCCACCGGGCGGCTGCTGGCCGACCGCGCCGCCGAAGCCCTCGTCCTGCACCGCATGCTCGGCGGGAACTCCGCGCACACCTGGGAGGAGCAGTCCGCGCAGAGCCTGCTGACCGACCTCGTCAGCGGGGTCGTACCGGCACGGCAACTGCTGCCGCGGGCGCGGGCGGCCGGGCTGCCCGTCAACCGGCGGACGTTCGTCCCGCTGGTCGTGCGGGACGTCGAACCCGACCAACTCGACCGCGTACTGCGGATGGTGGGGCTGTCCGGGCTCGTCGCCGAGCTGGCCGAAGGGGCCGTGGCGGTGCTGCTGAGCCTCGCCCGGGACCAGGACGCCTCGGTGCTGACGGCGAACTTCGCGGCCCGGGTGCACTCGGAGGCCGCCCGCACCGTCGTGGCCGCCGCCGACCCCCGTACCGCCTGGGACGACGTGCCCACCGGACTGCGCGAGGCCCGGCATGTCGCCGACGCCGTCGCCGACTCCTCGGCCGTGCTCGACCTCCCGGCCGTCGTACGCCTCAGGGACGTCCATCTGCGCGGCCTGATCCGGCTGTTGCGCGACGACCCGCATGTCCAGTCGTTCGCGGAGCGGGAGTTGGACGGGCTGCTGTGCGCGGCCGACGAGGACATGCTGTCCGTGCTGCGCACCTACCTCGCGACCGGCCGGAACAAGTCCCGCACCGCCCAGCTCCACCATGTCTCGCGGCCCGCGCTCTACCGCCGCCTGGAGGCGATACAGACGCGGCTCGGCGTCGACCTCGACGACTTCGAACAGGCCGCATCCGTGCACATCGCACTCCTCGCGCACGACGCGCAACAGAGCTGAAACCTGCCACGACCTGGGAAAACGGCGGTGAAACATGGGACCACGACAGGGTGACACCGTGGCACGCCGCACGCCCTCAGACGTGACACCGTGCCACTCAATCCGCCGCCACGGACTTCTTAGGCTCCTCGAACACCGAGCGACCGGAGGTCCCGATGAGCCGAGTGATCCGTGCCGCCCTTTTCCAGACCGCGTGGACGGGCGACAAGGAATCGATGATCCAGGTACACGAGCAGGCGGCCCGCGACGCGGCCGCGCAAGGTGCTCAAGTGCTGTGCTTCCAGGAGCTGTTCTACGGGCCCTACTTCTGCCAAGTGCAGGACAAGGCGTTCTACGAGTACGCCGAACAGATCCCCGAGGGCCCGACCGTCCGCCGCTTCCAGGCGCTCGCCAAGGAACTGGGCATCGTCCTCGTGCTGCCGATGTACGAGGAGGAGCAGCCGGGCGTCCTGTACAACACCGCGGCCGTGATCGACGCGGACGGCTCCTACCTGGGCAAGTACCGCAAGACCCACATCCCCCAGGTCGAGGGATTCTGGGAGAAGTTCTACTTCCGTCCGGGGAACAGCGGCTGGCCGATCTTCGAGACGGCCGTCGGGAAGATCGGCGTCTACATCTGCTACGACCGTCACTTCCCGGAGGGCTGGCGGGCACTGGGCCTGGGCGGCGCCGAGATCGTGTTCAACCCCTCGGCCACCTCGCGCGGGCTCTCCCGCTACCTGTGGCAGCTGGAGCAGCCGGCGGCGGCCGTCGCCAACGAGTACTTCGTGGGCGCGATCAACCGGGTCGGTGTGGAGGACCTCGGCGACAACGACTTCTACGGCACCACCTACTTCGTGGACCCGGAGGCCCAGTTCGTCGGGGAGGTGGCGAGCGACAAGGAGACCGAACTCGTCGTGCGCGACCTGGACCTGGCCAAGCTCCGCGAGGTCCGCGACCGCTGGCAGTTCTACCGCGACCGGGCGCCGGGGGCCTACACGCCGCTGACGGCACCCTGATCGCATCGACCGCACCGTTCACATCGCGAGTCACACTGCGAGAAGAGGGACCATGACCAGCCGTACCGTCATCCGCGGCGGTCTCGTCATCACCGCGTCCGACGAGATGCACGCCGACGTCCTGATCGAGGACGGCCGTATCGCCGCCCTCGCCGCCAGCGGCACCCCGGCCGCCGAGGCCTGGACGGCCGAGCGGACCATCGAGGCCACCGGGAAGTACGTCATCCCGGGCGGCGTCGACGTCCATACCCATATGGAGCTGCCGTTCGGCGGCACCTTCGCCTCCGACACCTTCGAGACCGGCACCCGGGCCGCCGCCTGGGGCGGTACCACCACGATCGTCGACTTCGCGGTGCAGAGCGTGGGCCACTCACTGCGCGAGGGCCTCGATGCCTGGCACTCCAAGGCCGAGGGCAACTGCGCCATCGACTACGGCTTCCACATGATCGTCTCCGATGTGAACGAGGGGACGCTCAAGGAGATGGACCACCTCGTCGAGGAAGGCGTCACCTCCTTCAAGCAGTTCATGGCCTACCCCGGCGTCTTCTACTCCGACGACGGCCAGATCCTGCGCGCCATGCAGCGCTCCGCCGAGAACGGCGGTCTGATCATGATGCACGCCGAGAACGGCATCGCGATCGACGTTCTGGTGGAGCAGGCGCTGGCAAGGGGGGAGACCGACCCCCGCTTCCACGGTGAGGTACGCAAGGCGCTCCTCGAAGCCGAGGCCACCCACCGGGCCATCCGGCTGGCCCAGGTCGCGGGCGCGCCCCTGTACGTCGTGCACGTCTCGGCCATGGAGGCGGTGGCCGAGCTGACACGGGCGCGCGACGAGGGTCTGAACGTGTTCGGCGAGACCTGCCCGCAGTACCTGTTCCTGTCCACCGACAACCTCGCCGAGCCGGACTTCGAGGGCTCGAAGTACGTGTGCTCGACGCCGCTTCGACCGCGCGAGCACCAGGCGCAGCTGTGGAAGGGCCTCAGGACGAACGACCTCCAGGTCGTCTCCACCGACCACTGCCCGTTCTGTTTCGTGGGCCAGAAAGAGCTCGGCCGGGGCGACTTCTCCAAGATCCCCAACGGTCTGCCGGGCGTCGAGAACCGCATGGACCTGCTCCACCAGGCCGTCGTCGACGGGCACATCACGCGCCGCCGCTGGATCGAGATCGCCTGCGCGACCCCGGCCCGGATGTTCGGCATGTACCCGAAGAAGGGCACCATCGCTCCGGGCGCCGACGCCGACGTCGTGATCTACGACCCGGGGGCCCAGCAGGTCATGTCGGCCGACACGCACCACATGAACGTCGACTACTCGGCCTACGAGGGCAAGCAGACCACCGGCCGGGTCGAGACGGTCCTCTCGCGCGGCGAACTCGTCATCACCGAGCGGGAGTACACCGGTCACGCCGGGCACGGTGTCTACACGCCCCGCTCCACCTGTCAGTACCTCAACTAGGAGCGGAGCACATGGACTTCGGACTCGTCCTGCAGACCGACCCGCCGGCCTCGCGGGTCGTCAGCCTGATGAAACGCGCCGAGCGCAGCGGGTTCAGCTACGGCTGGACCTTCGACTCGGCCGTGCTGTGGCAGGAGCCGTTCGTCATCTACAGCCAGATCCTGGCCAACACGCAGAAGCTGACGGTCGGCCCGATGGTGACCAACCCGGGCACCCGAACCTGGGAGGTCACCGCCTCCACGTTCGCCACCCTCAACGACATGTTCGGCAACCGCACGGTCTGCGGCATCGGACGCGGTGACTCGGCCATGCGCGTCGCCGGCCGCAAGCCCAACACCCTGGCCCGGATCAGCGAGGCCATGAAGGTCATCCGGGCCCTCGGCAGCGGCCGGGAGGCCGACCTGGGCGGGGGAACGGTCGTCAGGTTCCCCTGGATCAAGGAAGGCGCCGAACTCCCCGTGTGGATGGCGGCGTACGGTCCGAAGGCCCTGAAGATGACCGGCGAGGAGGCCGACGGGTTCATCCTTCAGCTCGCGGACCTCTATCTGACCGAGTACATGGTCAAGGCCGTGAAGGACGCGGCGGTCGCGGCCGGCCGTGACCCGTCCGAGGTGAAGATCTGCGTGGCCGCCCCGGCGTACGTCACCGAGGACGACTCACCCGAAGCGCTCGCCCACGCGCGCGAGCAGTGCCGGTGGTTCGGCGGGATGGTCGGCAACCACGTGGCCGACCTGGTCAGCAAGTACGGCCAGCACTCCGCCGCCGTACCGGACGAACTCACCGAATACATCAAGGCCCGTGAGGGGTACGACTACTCCCACCACGGACGCGCCGACAACCCCGACACCGCGTTCGTGCCCGACGAGATCGTCGACCGGTTCTGTCTCATCGGCCCGGTCGAGAAGCACATCGAGAAGCTGAACGCCCTGCGTGAGCTGGGCGTCGACCAGTTCGCCGTCTACGACATGCACGACGCGCAGGAAGCCGTGATCGACGCGTACGGCACGTCGGTCATCCCCGCGCTCAACTCCTAGCCCTCGCGGGCGAGCTCGCGGCATCATCGCTCCACCCG
>NZ_RDBN01000033.1:288222-448501 GCF_008042075.1 Streptomyces sp. UW30
GCTCATGCCCCCGCCTCCGTCCGGCGCACGAGATGACGGGAGTAGGCGTCCGGGGTGAAGAACAGCGGCAACTCGCCCGCCAGCGCCGTCCGTTCGAACAGCGCGCGGATCTCCTCGACCGGCGCCCACGGGTACTCGGCGCCCAGCGCCACGACCTCGTCGTCGAGCAGCGCCAGCACCGTCTCCCGGTCGATCACCCGGTGCCGCAGCCACTGCCAGATCTGCACCCGGGCGATCTCCGCGGTGGCCGCGTCCTCCATCAGGCCGTCCAGCGCCACCGCACCCTGACCGCGCAGCCAGGCCGCGAAGTACCTGAGGGCGACAGCGATGTTGGTGCGCACCCCCTCGGAGGTCGGCGGGCCGCTGATCCGGCGCACCGACAGCAGGTCGCCGGCGGTGACCTCCACGTCGTCGCGCGTACGGTCGATCTGGTGCGGCCGTTCGCCGAGGACACCGTCGAACACCTCACGGCACACCGGCACGAGTCCGGGATGGGCCACCCATGACCCGTCGAACCCGTCCTCCGCCTCCCGCTCCTTGTCCAGCCGGACCTTGGCCGGCGCGGCGTCCTTCGCGGCCGGGTCCTTGCCGGGCACCTGGGCGGCCATACCGCCGATGGCGTGGGCACCGCGCCGGTGGCAGGTGCGTACGAGGAGTTCGGTGTAGGCGCGCATGAACGGGGCCGTCATCGTCACCTGCGCCCGGTCCGGCAGCAGGAAGTCCGTCCGGTGGCCGAAGGTCTTGATCAGGCTGAACAGGTAGTCCCAGCGGCCCGCGTTGAGGCCGGAGCTGTGCTCGCGCAGCTCGTAGAGGATCTCCTCCATCTCGAACGCGGCGGTGATCGTCTCGATGAGCACGGTGGCGCGGATCGTGCCGCGGGGGATTCCGAGCAGGTCCTGGGCGAGGACGAAGACGTCGTTCCAGAGGCGGGCCTCGTACCGGTTCTCCAGCTTCGGGAGATAGAAGTACGGGCCCTGGCCCGCGTCGATCTGGCGCTGGGCGCAGTGGAAGAAGTACAGGCCGAAGTCGACGAGGGCGGCGGGCACGGGCCGGCCGTCGTATTCCAGGTGCTCCTCGTCGAGATGCCAGCCGCGGGGCCGTACGACGATGGTGGCGAGCCGGTCGCCGAGGCGGTACTCCTTGCCCTCGGGCGTGGTGAAGTCGATACGGCGCTCGATGGCGTCGAGCAGGTCGATCTGCCCGCCGATGACGTTGTCCCAGGTCGGGGAGGTGGCGTCCTCGAAGTCGGCCATCCACACCTGGGCACCGGAGTTGAGCGCGTTGACGGCCATACGCCGGTCGGGCGGCCCGGTGATCTCCACGCGCCGGTCGGTCAGTCCGGGGGCGGGCGGCGCGACACGCCAGGTCGGGTCGGCGCGGACGGCGGAGGTGACCATGGGGAAGTCGAGCGGGGAGCCGCTGGCGAGCCGCAGGGCATGTCGCCGACGCTCCTTCATCAGGTCCTGGTGGCGCGAGCCGAAAGCCGCGGCAAGGTGGCCGAGGAAGTCCAGGGCGGAGGGGGTGAGGATCTCGTCGTGCCGGTGGCCCGGGGCGCCGAGAACGCGGACATGGTGGGTAAGTGCAGCGGTGAACATCGGGTTCTCCTGACAGGAAGCGTTCAGGGCGTCGCCCTCCAGGGGCGCGGGGGCTGTGTCGACCAGCCCCCACGCACCCGCAGACAACAAACCGGACCTAGTGGAACTGCTCTTCCTCCGTGGAACCGGCAAGCGCGGTCGTGGAAGACGCGGGATTGACGGCGGTCGACACCAGGTCGAAGTACCCCGTCCCGACCTCACGCTGGTGCTTGACGGCGGTGAAGCCGTACTGCTGGGCAGCGAACTCCCGCTCCTGAAGGTCGACGTAGGCGGTCATGCCGTGCTCGGCATAACCCCGCGCAAGGTCGAACATCCCGTGGTTCAGCGAGTGGAACCCGGCCAGCGTGATGAACTGGAACCGATAGCCCATCGCCCCCAACTCCCGCTGGAACTTGGCGATCTGGTCGTCGTCCAGCGCGGCCTTCCAGTTGAAGGACGGCGAGCAGTTGTAGGCGAGCATCTGATCCGGGTACCGGGCGTGGATCGCCTCCGCGAACTCCCGCGCCTGCGCGAGATCGGGCGTACCGGTCTCCACCCAGATCAGGTCGGCGTACGGGGCGTAGGCGAGCCCGCGTGCGATGACCGGCGCCATGCCGTTGCGGACCCGGTAGAAGCCCTCCGCCGTGCGCTCGCCCGTGACGAACTCGGCGTCACGCTCGTCGACGTCCGTGGTGAGGAGGTTGGCGGCGAGGGCGTCGGTGCGGGCGATGACGACGGTCGGCACGTCGGCGATGTCGGCCGCGAGGCGGGCCGCGTTGAGGGTGCGGATGTGCTGCGAGGTCGGCACCAGGACCTTGCCGCCGAGGTGGCCGCACTTCTTCTCGGAGGCGAGCTGGTCCTCGTAGTGGATGCCGGCCGCGCCCGCCGCGATCATCGCCTTGGTCAGCTCGAAGGCGTTCAGCGGGCCGCCGAACCCGGCCTCCGCGTCGGCGACGATCGGCGCGAGCCAGTCGGTGCGGTCCTCGCCACCCTCCGCGGTGGCGATCTGGTCGGCGCGCAGCAGCGCGTTGTTGATCCGACGGACCACCTGGGGAACGGAGTTGGCCGGGTACAGGCTCTGGTCGGGGTAGGTGTGCCCGGCCTGGTTGGCGTCGGCGGCGACCTGCCAGCCGGACAGGTAGATGGCCTGGAGCCCTGCCTTGACCTGCTGCACGGCCTGGCCGCCGGTGAGCGCGCCGAGTGCATGGACGTAGTCCCGCTCGTGCAGTTGGCGCCACAGCCGCTCGGCGCCGCGCCGGGCCAGGGTGTGCTCCTCGCGGACACTGCCGGAGAGCCGTACGACGTCCTCGGCGGTGTAGGTGCGCTCGATGCCCTGCCACCTCGGGTCGGTGGCCCAGCGCCGCGCGAGTTCCCCGGCCGCCTGCGTGCTCGCCTCTGCCATGACTGTCACCGTCTCCTCGGTAGGGGGTCTGTTGCGTCTGCCAAGCCTGTGCCGCTCACAGCAAGCAATGGCACTGCGTGTCGTTGAAGGAAATGCGGCCCGCGATCCGCAGGGCGAATCTGAGCAATGTCGCCTTTCCGGCGGGCTGCAGAGAAACTCTGACACTGGCACTGAGTGCCAACAAGGAGGGCTGTCTGCCAAGTTCTGCGAATCTTTTCGTCGCCGATTGCCAAGCTTGCGAAGGGTGCGAACGACGCCGGTTCGCATACGCTGACCGGGTCCCGTCCCGGATCCGACAGGAGCCCAGGTGAGCAAGACCTACGCGGGCGCGCGGCTGCGGCGGCTGCGCGACGAACGCCGGATGAGCCAGGCGGAACTCGCCCGCGTCCTGGGTATCTCCCCGAGTTACCTGAACCAGATGGAGCACGACTCCCGCCCGCTCACCGTGCCCGTCCTGCTCCGGCTCACCGAGACCTTCGGCGTGGACCCGGGCTTCTTCTCCGAGCGCGACACCGCCCGGCTCGTGGCCGATCTACGTGAGGCGCTGACCGGCGAGATCGCCGCCGCCCGGGTCTCGGCGACCGACCTGGGCGAACTGGCCGCACGGATGCCCGCGGTCGCCCAGGTCCTGCTCGACCTGGGCCGTCGCAACCAACTCCTGTCCGAGCGGCTGGCGGGAGCGGCGGACGGCCGTGACACGGCCGACGAGATGCCCCCCTCGCCCCGCTCCCCGCACGAGGAGATCCGCGACTTCTTCTACCGCCGCCAGAACTACCTCCACGACACCGACCTCGCCGCCGAGCAGCTGGCCGAGGAGATCGGCATCCGGCCCGGCGAGGTCCTGCGGGCCCTGACCGCACGCCTCGCCGACGCCCACGGCATCCGCCTGTCCACCGGATCCGAGGAGCACCTGTCCACCGGCTCCGGCGACCACCTGCACCACTACGACGAGCCGACCCGCACCCTCCACCTGTCGACCCGCCTGCGCCCCGGCCAGCGCGCCTTCCGCATGGCGACGCAACTCGCCCTGCTGGAGTACGCGGACGAACTGGACCGGCAGGCCGCCGAGGACTTCCCCGCCGACTCGCCCGCCCACACCCTGGCCCGCATCGGCGTCGCCAACTACTTCGCCGCCGCGCTGGTGCTGCCGTACACCGCCTTCCACGCGGCGGCCGAAGAGGTCCGCTACGACATCGAGCGGCTCACCGACCGCTACGGCCTCGGCTACGAGACCGTCTGCCACCGCCTCAGCACTCTCCAACGGCCCCGCCTGCGCGGAGTGCCCTTCTCCTTCGTGCGGGTCGACCGCGCCGGCAACATGTCCAAGCGGCAGTCCGCGACCGGGTTCCACTTCTCCCGGGCCGGCGGCACCTGCCCGCTGTGGAACGTCTACGAGGCGTTCGCCGCGCCCGGCAGGATCCATGTGCAGATCGCCGAAATGCCGGACGGGCAGCGGTACTTGTGGACGGCCCGCGCGGTCACCCGGCACCGCGGCGGCTGGGGCGAGCCCGGAAAGACCTTCGCCATCGGGCTGGGCTGCGAGATCCGCCACGCCCACCGCCTCGTCTACTCCGACGGCCTCGACCTCACCAGCCCCTCCGCCGCCACCCCGATCGGCATGGGCTGCCGGGTCTGCGAACGGCTCGACTGCCCCCAGCGGGCCGCACCGCCCCTCGGGCGGACCCTGCGCATCGACCAGAACACCAGCACGTTCGTGCCGTACCCCGTGACCGGGCGCACGACCTGACAGCCGTACGGAGTTGATAGCCTCCTCGGGCCAGTCGAGCCACATCCGAGGCCAGGGAATCCGGTGCGAATCCGGAACTGACGCGCAGCGGTGAGGGGGACGGGCGGGGCACAGAACGCCACTGGGAGACCGGGAAGGCGCCCCGACCGGACGAACCCGAGTCCGAAGACCTGCTGGCACCTCCGCGCCGCCCCGGCGGGGAGGACGTCCGTAGGCCGGCTCCGCGTACGAGCCCCGACCAACCGAGGCATGATGTCCCACCAACGGCCCGAGGGGCCCGCCGCGCGCCCGTCCGCCGAACCGGCACCCTGTCGCGTAGTCGTGTGCCGGGACTGCTGCTGCGGCAGCCCCAAGGTGACCGGTGTCGATCACGCGCAGCAGACCGCGCGCCTCGCCGAGCAGGTGCCCGTGCGCATCTCCGACTGCCTCGACGTGTGCGAACACGCCAACGTGATCGTCGTTCAGCCCAGCGCCGCAGCCCGTAGGGCCGGTGCCCGCCCGGTCTGGCTCGGCCTCGTCAACGACCCCGACGCGACCGAGGACATCATCGACTGGGTACGGGCCGGCGGGCCCGGCGTCGCACCCTGTCCCGACGTGCTCGACCTCTACACCTTCACGCCGCCCAGGCTGAGCGCGCCGAAGCGGCCGGGGCTGGATGGCTGAAGCCCGAATGCGTTGTCCGGGTGCGGGATCGTCAATCGGTCCGGGTGCGCAGGCTCCGCGCCAGGGTGGGAATCATCACCGTCGCAGGGACGAGGTGGAGCCCGATGAGGGCGGTGGTGGTGGCGGTGTCTGCCCCGGACAGGAGGGGCGGGACCAACGAGATCGCGGTCAGTGACACTGCCGTCCACACGAATCGCTCGGCGGGGCGAGCGCTCCACCGTAGAAGAGCGGCGGCTATGACCATGCCCACGACCGAGAAGAAGCCGGTCACCACGGCGAACCCGGACAACGGGATCGCCTCGCCACCATCGGGGACCTCGAAGTCGACACCGACGGCCTGGGCAGACGCAGCGGCGAGGGTGGTGGCCACGATCGCTGCGAGCGTGGCCATGGAGCCGGTGCCGGCGAGCCTGCGGAGTCGGCGGGTGTGGCCGGTCCGGCCCGATGCCGGGCCTGCGACGAGCCCGTTGTCATCCATGCTGTTCATGTCGTTCCTCCATGAGCGTCCGCACCGGGACTACTCCGTGCCGTCCGCCGGCAGGCGCTCCGGCAGCCCGAGCCGCGGGAACTGGTCGTCGTGGAACGTGATGATCTCGGTGATCGCGCCGCCGGTGACACGCAGGACGTCGATCGTCAGCGGCAGGTACGCGCCCTCCCGCTGCTGCCAGAGGTAGAAGGCGACGGCGGGCTGCCGGTTCACGGTGGTGGGGACGGCGTGCAGGCCCTTCATGCCCTCGAAGCCGCTCTCGACCCAGTCCTTCACCACCGCGTCGCGGCCGATGTACAGGCCCGGCGTGGGCGGCATCGAGCAGCGGACGTCGTCCCGCAGCATCGCTGCGAGCTCGCTGACATCCGTGGCCAGGCTGGCCTCGGTATAGCGGCGCACCAGCTCGCGCGTCCCGGTGCCCTCCTCGCCGCCGGTCCAGTCCTGCCGCTCGGCGGGCAGGTGCTCCCGCATGCCGGCGCGGGCCCGCTGCAACGCGCTGTTCACGGAGTTGACGGAGTCCCCGAGGGCCTCCGCGACGTCCTTCGCCGGCCAGCCGAGCACGTCCCGCAGGATCAGCACGGCCCGCGGGCGCGGCGCGAGGTGCTGGACTGCGACCAGGTACGCCAGCTCGATCGTCTCCCGCGCGACGGCGACGGTCTCCGGCTCGTCGGCCTCGCCCGCGGGCAGCTCGTCGAGCAGCCGGTCCGGGTAGGGCTGCAGCCACAGCACCTCGCCGCCGGTCGCGGGCTCCGGGCGGCGCTTGGCCAGCAGGTCCAGGCAGGCGTTGGTGGCGATCCGGTACAGCCAGGCCCGGAACGTCGACCGCCCCTCGAACGTCTCCCGCCGCCGCCAGGCACGCAGGAACGTCTCCTGCACGGTGTCCTCGGCGTCCTCGAACGACCCGAGCATCCGGTAGCAGTGCACGTGCAGCTCCCGCCGGTGCCGCTCCGCCAGCCCCGAGAACGCCGGCTCGTCCACCTCGCCCAGACCGCTCACGCCCAGCTCCTCCAGCCGCGTGTCCGCACTCATCACGTCATCCTTCCGTCTCGTCGTGTCCCGTCGTAGGTGTGACGCGTGCGGGCGCGACAACTCATCACTTCGGTCGGTCGGCATGGCTGATCCGGTGACGGATCCGGTGATTCGGACGCCGGCGTTGTTGTCGGCCCCATTCCCCAAGTGCCACCTGCCCGGATACACGTCACAGACAGCGACCACTCCCCGTTTGACATGGTTCGGACCGGTGGCATGGTGGTAGGCGGGGGTGAGGGTTGGGAGGCTCGGCGTGGCATCCGGTTCGGCATGGCGTTCCGCAGCGCGGCAACTGCCACTCAGGCTCACCGTCGGCGCGTTCTTCCTCAACTCCGGACTGTCGAAACGCGACGCGGACCAGGCCACCGCTGAGCGACTCCAGCAGTTCGCCGGCGCCACCTACCCCTGGCTGGGCAAACTCGACGCCCAGACGTTCACCCGGCGGCTCTCCACCGAGGAGATCGCCCTTGGCGCCGCGCTGCTCCTGCCGGTCGTCCCTGCCGCCGTCGCCGGGGCTGCGCTCACCGCATTCTCGTGCGCCACTCTCGGGCTGTACCTGCGGACGCCGGGCATGCGTCAGGAAGGCAGTCTGCGCCCCACCGAGCAGGGAACCGTGCTGGCCAAGGACGTATGGATGCTGGGCATCGGCATCTCCCTCATCGCCGAGGGCCTGACCGGACACCGGGGACCCGCGACCACCGCCCTCTGCCCTTGGCGCCGCATGCCGCGACGCTGATCAGGCCACCGCCCCAGGGGAATGACACCAGGGGAGCCGAGATGGCTTGGACGAGATGGTTCTTCGAGCCCGGCCACACCGGCGCGGAGTTCCGCGCCAGGCACATGATGGTCACCTACGTGCGCGGGCAGCTCAAGAACGTGCACGGCCGGCTGCACGTCGATCCCGACGAGCCGGAGAAGGCCCGCGTGAACGCAACCATCGACGCGACCCAGGTGTACACCGGTCAGCCCGATCGTGACGCCCATCTGCGCAGTGCCGACTTCTTCGACGTCGAGCACCACCCGACGTGGACATTCGTCGGGTCGTCCGTGCACCAGCTCAGCGCAACCGAGTTCGAGGTCACGGGAGATCTCACCGTGCGGGGCGTCACGCGTCCCGTGGTCTTCGACGTCACCTACTTGGGACAATGGGATACCCCCTGGTGGGAGGACGGTCGAGACCGGGGCCCCAGGAGGCGCGCCGGGTTCACGGCCACCACCCGCATCAATCGCCATGACTTCGGGGTGAGTTGGAACGACCTGGTCGACCGGGGCGGAGTCGTCGTCAGCTCCATGGTCGATGTCGTGGTGGACATCGAGGCCGTCCTTGAGGCAGGCGAACCGGCCGCCTGAGCACGGTTCACCGGCGGTCATTGGCCTCCGTAGGGCCTCTGTCTCCCTGGCAGCGGTGGTCAGGTCATCAACCAGCTGATCAAATCGGCCACATTCCTCGATCATGTCGTCGTGACGTCACGACGACACTGGATGAGGACTACGGGTACGGCATCATCCGCCCTTACACGAACACCGAGGTCAGATATGCAATTCACGACTCGCCCGACCCTGAGCGGCACCTTCGGCATGGTGTCGTCCACCCACTGGCTCGCCTCGCAGTCCGCGATGGCCGTGCTGGAGCGTGGCGGCAACGCGTACGACGCCGCCGTGGCGGGCGCGTTCGTGCTGCATGTGGTCGAGCCGCATCTCAACGGCCCGGCCGGCGAGGTGCCGATCCTCATCGCCCCGGCGGGCGGCGAGGTGCGGGTGCTGTGCGGGCAGGGCGTGGCCCCGGGCGGGGCGAGCGTCGCGCACTACCGGGGGCTCGGGCTGGACCTCGTGCCCGGGACGGGACCGCTCGCCGCCGCCGTGCCCGGCGCCTTCGACGCCTGGATGCTGCTGCTGCGGGACCACGGGACCCGGACGCTCGCCGAGGTGCTCGAATACGCCATCGGGTACGCCGAGCACGGGCACGCGCCCGTGGAACGTGTCGGCGAGACCGTCGAGACCGTGTGGGAACTGTTCGAGACGGAGTGGACCTCGTCGGCCGAGGTGTATCTGCCGGGCGGCAGGGCGCCCCGCCCCGGTGAGCTGTTCCGCAATCCCGCCCTGGCCGCCACCTGGAGGCGACTGCTCGACGAGGTCTCGGGCGCCGGGGACCGGGTCGCGCAGATCGAGGCCGCGCGGGAGGTGTGGCGGTCCGGCTTCATAGCCGAGGCCCTCGTACGGCAGGCTCAGCGGCCCACCATGGACACCAGCGGCGAGCGGCACTCCGGCACGCTCACGGCCGCCGACCTCGCCGGCTGGTCCGCGACCTACGAGGCGCCGGCGACGTACGACTGGAACGGCTGGACCGTGTGCAAGGCGGGCCCCTGGAGCCAGGGCCCCGTCCACCTCCAGCAGCTCGCGCTGCTCCCGCCCGAGCTGCCCCGGTACGGGTCCGCCGAGTACGTCCATCTGCTGATCGAGGGCTGCAAGCTGGCGATGGCCGACCGGGAGGCCTGGTACGGCGACGCGGCCGACGTGCCGCTGGCCGACCTGCTGTCGGACGAGTACAACGCCGCCCGGCGGGAGCTGGTCGGCGAGAAGGCCTCGCACGAGCTGCGGCCCGGCAGCCCCGGCGGGCGCACCCCGCGACTGTGCGCCCACGCGCGCGTGGCGGCCACCGCCAGGCCCGGCTCCGACGCGCTGGGCGCCGGAGAGCCGACCGTCGCGAAGCGCCCGACGTCCCCGGTGCCCGGCGAGCCGGATGTCGCCGCCGACGGCGGGACCCGGGGCGACACCTGCCACCTCGACATCGTCGACCGCTGGGGCAACATGATCGCGGCCACCCCCAGCGGCGGCTGGCTCCAGTCCAACCCCGTCGTGCCCGAGCTGGGCTTCCCGCTCGGCACCCGGCTTCAGATGAGCTGGCTGGAGGAGGGCCTGCCGAACTCCCTGACGCCGGGCCGACGGCCCCGCACCACCCTGACGCCCTCCATCGCCCTGCGCGACGGCGTGCCCGTCCTGGCCTTCGGCACGCCCGGCGGGGACCAGCAGGACCAGTGGCAGCTGCACTTCCTCCTCGCGGTCGCCCTGCGCGGCCCGGTCCGCGGCGGACTCGACCTCCAGGGCGCGATCGACGCCCCGAACTGGCACAACGACAGCTTCCCCGGCTCCTTCTATCCGCGCGGGATGCGGCCGGGGAGCGTGACCGTGGAGTCCCGCATGGACGCCGCGGTGGTCGAGGAGCTGCGGCGGCGTGGTCACGACGTGACCGTCGGTGACGCCTGGTCGGAGGGCCGGCTGTGCGCGGTGGCGAGGGACCCGCAGACGGGCGTCCTGTCGGCCGCGGCGAACCCGCGCGGGATGCAGGGATACGCGGTCGGCCGCTGACGATTCTCTGACGACAGGCTCCTGACCTGCCGATACGCGCCCCTCATGTTCACGCCGATGCCATCCGGCGGCTACCCGGCGGGCGGGGTTTGTCAGTGGGGCGTGTTCTTATTGACGCGTGATCGAATACAACGAAACCATCGAAGAGTTTCTCGCACGGCACTCGGCCGACGTGGAGGAAGCGGTCCGCAAGGCGGCCGCGGCCGAGATCATGCCGCGCTTTCAGCAGCTCGCCGAGCACGAGGTCGACCAGAAGAGCGGACCGCACGACCTGGTGACCGACGCCGACCGGCTCGCCGAGCAGTACCTCACCGAGGCGCTCCGCGCGCTCCTGCCCGGCTCGGTCGTGGTCGGCGAGGAGGCGGTGCACGCAGACCCGGCGTCGTACGACGCGATTCGCGGCGACGCCCCGGTCTGGATCGTCGACCCCGTCGACGGCACCCGCCAGTTCGTGCACGGCGACACCGGCTTCTGCACCCTGGTCGCGCTCGCCCAGCGAGGCACCCTGCTCGCCTCCTGGACCTACGCCCCGGCCCGCGACCAACTGGCCACGGCGATACGGGGCCAGGGCGCCCACCTCGACGGCGTACGGCTGCGCTCGGGCGCGCCGGAGCCCGGCGCCGACCTGCGCGTGGCCACATCCCACCCCGACTACACGACCGACGAGCAGAAGCAGGCGCTGCTCGGCCTGTGGAGCGAGGGCGTACGGCCCCGCGCCTGCGGTTCGGCGGGCCTTGAGTATCTCGCCGTCGCCCGGGGCGAGTTGGACGCGACGGCGTTCAGCTGGGAGGCCGCCTGGGATCACGCCGCGGGCATCCTCCTGGTCGAGGAGGCGGGCGGCACGCACCTGACCCACACGGGCGAGCCGTTTCGTATCACCGGCGGCAATGCGCTGCCGTTCACGACGGCACGGGACGGGGCGACGGCTCGGCGGGTGGTGGGTCTGCTGGCCGACGGTGCGTGATCGCACACCCAGGTGCAGCTCCCTCACTGATGGTGTCAGTGGCCCGGCATATCCTGATCCTTCAAAGGCCATCGGCTGACGAAGGAGTCCGAACGTGCCGTCGATGCTCGATGCCGTCGTGGTGGGTGCAGGGCCGAACGGACTGACCGCTGCCGTGGAGCTGGCCCGCCGCGGCTTCTCCGTGGCCGTGTTCGAGGCACGCGACACCGTCGGCGGGGGAGCCCGCACCGAGGAGCTGACCCTCCCCGGCTTCCGGCACGACCCGTGCGCCGCCGCACACCCCCTCGGCATCAACTCACCCGCGTTCCGCGCCATGCCGCTCGACCGCTACGGCCTGGAGTGGCTGCACGCCGGCCTGCCGATGGCGCACCCCTTCACCGACGGCACCGCCGCCGTGCTGTCCCGGTCCGTCGCCGAGACCGCCGCCTCGTTCGGGCCGCGCGACGCGGGGACGTACCGCAGGCTGGTCGAGCCGTTCCTGGCCAAGTGGGACACCCTGGCCCGGGACTTCATGTCCCTGCCCCTCACCGCGCTGCCCCGCGACCCGGTCACGCTCGCCCGGTTCGGCCTGGTCGGGCTGCCGCCGTCCACCTGGCTGATGCGGCGCTTCCGGGACGAGCAGGCCAGGACCCTGTTCTCCGGCCTCGTCGCGCACATCATGGCCCCGCTGGGCGGCTTCGCCACCGGCGCCATCGGCCTGGTCTTCGCCCTCGCCGCCCACGCCCGCGGCTGGCCCCTGGCCCGTGGCGGCTCGCAGTCCATCTCGGACGCCCTCACCGCGTATCTCAAGGACCTCGGCGGCACCGTCCACACCGACTACGTGGTCAAGCGGCTCGACGACCTGCCGCCCGCGCGCGCCTACGTCTTCGACACCTCACCCACCGCCCTGGCCCGCATCGCCGGCTTCGGCAACTACTACGAGGGCTATCGCTACGGCCCGGGCGTCTTCAAGATCGACTACGCGCTGGACGGCCCGGTGCCGTGGACCGCGCCGGACGCCCGCCGGGCCGGCACCGTGCAGATCGGCGGGAACAGCGCGGAGATCGACGCCGCACTGCGCGCCGTGTCCCGGGAGGGCCGGGCGCCCGCCAAGCCGTTCATGATCACGGTGCAGCCCAGTGTCGTCGACCCCTCCCGGGCACCCGAGGGCAAGCACGTCTTCTGGGCCTACGGCCATGTCCCGAACGGCTGGACCGGAGACCTCACGGACGCCCTCGAACGCCAACTGGAGCGCTTCGCCCCGGGTTTCCGCGACCGCGTCCTCGCCCGGGCGACGGCCGGCCCGCCCGAACTCGCCGTCCGCAACGCCAACTACGTCGGCGGGGACATCGGCTCCGGCGCCGCCTCCGGACTCCAACTCCTGCTGCGTCCCAAGCTGTCGCTGTTCCCCTACACCACCCCGCACCCTGCGGTCTTCATCTGCTCGTCGGCGACCCCGCCCGGACCGGGAGTGCACGGCATGTCGGGGCACAACGCGGCCAAGGCGGTGTGGCGGCGGCTGCGCCAGGAGCCGTGAAGCCTGCCGCACGGCCGCTGCTCAAACGACCCACTTTTACCGGTAGTTGAGGCCGCAGGGTAAGGAAAACCTGTGTCTTCTTTGTCACTCCGCTTACCGAGGGGTAGGTGGCTGGATGCTCAACCGCCGCGAGTAGGGTGCCGCCATGAAAGATCGGAAAGCGGTTGCCCGCTGCGGATCCCGGTCTGCCGTGCGCCTCGCCGACCTCGCCCTGCTCGTCAGGGCGCCGGCCGCGCTGAGTGTTCCCGGTGACGTGATCGCGGGAGCGGCCGCCGCCGGACGGCCGCTGGGCGCCCGTACCCTCGGAGTGATCGGTTCCTCCGTCTGCCTCTACTGGGCCGGTATGGCCCTCAACGACTACGCCGACGCGGCGGTTGACTCCGTCGAGCGGCCCGAACGACCGGTGCCGTCGGGGCGGGTTCCGCGGCGTACCGCGCTGGCCGTGGCCGGGGGGCTCACGGCGGCGGGGATCGGACTCGCGGCGGTGGCGGGCGGACGCCGTAGCGTCGGCGCCGCGTTGCCGTTGGCCGGGCTGGTCTGGGCGTATGACCTGAAGCTGAAGTCCACCGCGGCGGGAGGCTTCGCCATGGCGGGGGCGCGGATGCTGGATGTGCTGGCCGGGGCGGTCGTGCCGGGGCCCGGCGCCGGCTCTGTCGGTACCGCGCTGCGACATGCGGCAGTGCCCGCCGCGCTGGTCGGTGTCCACACCGGCACGTTGATGGCGCTCAGCCGTCATGAGATCGGCGGTGCGCCGGTGCGGGTTCCGGTTCGGACGCTGGCTGTGTCGGTGGCGACGGCGTTTGCTGCGGCCGTTCCGGTTGTCCGGGCCGACCACGGACGTGCCGTGACGGGGCGTGCCGTGACGGGGCGTCTGTCGTCTGCCGCGCCGTCGGGGCTGGTCGCGCAGTTCCCCGCGCCCCTTGAGGGCGTTGGTGTCGCCGCCCGCTTCAGGGAACTCTGCGCCGCCTCCTCCGAAGGGCTCCGCGCCGCCTCCTCCGAAGCGCTTCGCGCCGCCTCCTCCGAAGGGCTTCGCGCCGCCTCCTCTGCAAGGCTTCGTTTCGCTGTCACCGTCGGCGCCGCTCTCACCTACCTGGGGACGTACGGAACCGCTCAAGCCCGGGCCGTGCGAGAGCCCTCCGGGGCGAACGTGCGGCGGGCCGTCGGGGCCGGGATCGTTGGGCTGGTGCCTCTTCAGGCTGCGTTGACCGCGCGTGGCGGGGCCCCGGTCGTCGCCGCCGCGCTCGGCCTCGTTCACCCCCTCGCGCGACGGCTGGCCCGGCGCATATCGCCCACCTGAGACCCACCCACCTCCGTGTGAGGAAGCGGCACCATGAGACCTCCCCCCACGCCTCTCAGATTCGGCTACGGCACCAACGGCTTCACCCACCACCGGCTGACCGACGTCCTCACCGTCCTCGCCGACCTCGGCTACGACGGCGTCGCGCTCACCCTGGACCACAACCACCTCGACCCGTACGCCGAGGACCTGCCCCGCCGCGTCACCGCCCTCGCCCGGCAACTCGGGCGGCACGGTCTGGACATCACGGTGGAGACCGGCGCCCCCTACTTCCTCGACCCCTGGGGCAAGCACCTGCCCACGCTGATGTCGGACGGCTCCGAGCGCAGGATCGACCTCCTGCGCCGCGCCCTGCGCATCGCGGCCGACCTCGGCTCGCCCACCGTCCACCTGTGCAGCGGCCCCGCCCCGAAGGGGCTGGACGAGCAGGACGCCTGGAAGCGGCTCGCGGCGGGCATCGAGGCTGTGCTGGAGAGCGCCGAGAAGTACGGGGTGGCGCTGGCCTTCGAGCCGGAGCCGTACATGTTCGTCGACACCGTGGAGCGGTGCCTGCAGCTCGCTCGACTCGTCGACGGGCACGCTCTGTTCGGGATCACTCTGGACGTCGGTCACGCGCACTGCGTGGAGGAGCGCCCCGTGCTCGACTGTGTGCGCCGGGCCGCCTCGCTCGTGCGTAACGTGCAGATCGAGGACATGCGGCGCGGCGTCCACCAGCACCTCGAATTCGGCGCCGGCTCGAAGGCCAGCGCCACCCCGTACTTCTCGGCGCTCTCCAGCACAGCCTCGATGCCCGCCGCGAGCCGCTTCCAGGCGTCCTGCTCGTCCAGCCCCTTCGGGGCGGGGCCGCTGCACAGGTGGACGGTGGGCGAGCCGAGGTCGGCCGCGATGCGCAGGGCGCGGCGCAGGAGGTCGATCCCACCGGGGGTGCCTCCGGGACGCCTGCGGCGACCGGGGGTGCGTCGGTCGATCCGGATACCGGGCAGGTCATCGGAGCGGGGAGCCCTGCGGGCGGCGGGACCGGGGTGGATGCGTTCGCTCAGCCCGTCAGTACGTCACGGGGGATCAGTGGGGGTACGCGGACGGCGCTGATGGCCTTGGCCGGGGTGCTGTTGCTTGCGATCACCGTGGGGCCTCCGCTGATAAGCCGGCGACTCAAGCGGGGCGCTTCGCTGTGATGGGTCGTCGTTCGTCTGCCGCCCGGTGGCGGCTGGTCGCGCAGTTCCCCGCGCCCCTTGAGGGCGTTGTGCGGAGGTTCCTTTGCACCTCCCTGTCCGTTGCCCTCGCCCTGCTCTCCGTCATCGGCGTCGGAGTGCTCGTCCAGAGCGCCTCGGCCGCCGACTCGTCGTCCGATGTCACCGTCTCCGGCGATGGGCCCTTCTCGGACCTCAAGGTGACGGTCAGTCAGACCCATAACCTCGTCAACCAGGTCGTCAAGGTCTCCTGGAAGGGCGGCGCCCCCACCGTCTCCGACACCACCTACGCCGCCAACTACCTGCAGATCATGCAGTGTTGGGGCGACGAGCGCGGTGGGCCCGATCCCGAGCAGTGCCAGTTCGGCGGGTCCTCCGCGCTGGGCGCCGGCGCCGGTAGTCAGGCTGCGGGTGCCTACACCAACACCCGGCAGCTCAGCTACGGCGGGCTGAAGGACCCGGCGCAGGAGCTGCCGCCGGCGTCCGGGACCGGCATCTCCTACGTGCCGTTCCGGTCCGTGACCGGGGATGTGATCACGAAGGGGAACTGGAACGAGTTCTACGACGTGAACACCTCCAACGAGGTGCCCTACGCCCGGACCGGCCCCGATGGCACCGGCGAGGTGTACTTCGAGGCGCAGACCGGTCTTGAGGCGCCCGGCCTCGGCTGTGGCGAGGTGCCCGCCGGGGCCTCCGGGGCCACGGCCGGGCGCAAGTGCTGGCTGGTCGTCGTGCCGCGCGGGGAGAGCGAGGTCGACGCAACCCCGTACACCGCGCGCTCCAGTGGGCTGTTGGAGTCCTCGCCGCTGAGCGCGAGCAACTGGAAGCACCGGCTGGTCGTGCCGCTCGGCTTCGAGCCGATGGGGCGGTTCTGTCCGATCGGTGCCGACGAGCGGGGCACGCTCGGGAACGAGATCGTCGCCGAGGTCGTCACCCGGTGGCAGCCCGCCCTGTGCCAGTCCGGCGGCAAGACGATCTACGGGTATGCCCAGGTCACCGACGACACCGCCCGCGCCAAGCTGGTCTCCGGCTCGCCCGGCATGGTCTTCCTCGGCCGTCCGGCCACCGACGACCAGGTCCCGGCCGGGCAGCGGCCCGTCTACGCGCCGGTCGCCCTGTCGGGTCTGACCCTCGGGTTCTTCATCGAGAGCCAGGCCGCGTTCAACGCGCCCGCTGCCGTCAAGGCGCGTGACGGAGCACGTCTCACCTCGCTCGACCTGACCCCGCGTCTCGTCGCCAAGCTGCTCACCGAGTCGTACCAGGACGGCAATTCACGTCTCGCGCCGAGCACCGAGGCCAACCCGTTCAACCTGGGCACCGACCCCGAGTTCCTCAAGTACAACCCCGGCTACAAGGACCTCAGCTTCGGCGGCAGCCTCGGTGACGCGCTCGTGCCGGAGGCGCTGGCCGACGCCACGTGGGAGCTGTGGAACTGGGTGCGCCAGGACCCGGCCGCCCGTGAGTTCCTGAGCGGCACGGCCGACAACGCGGGGCGGTACGGGGATGCCGCCTTCTCCGGGATGAAGGTCAACCCGCACTACAAGGACATGGAGCTGCCGCGGGAGGAGTTCCCGAAGAGCGACCCGTTCTGCCAGCAGTTCCAGGACCATCCCGACCACCCGCTGTGCATCCAGGACAAGCACCCGTTCGCCACCGACCTGCATGCCGCCGCCCGCGCCGCGGCGCGCGGCGACACCCTGGCCCGCACCAACTGGGACAACACCGCAACTCCCCCCGGCTACAAGAAGAACCCGCCGCAGCCGGCCGGCAAGCGGGCCGTCCTCGCCCTCACCGACACGGCGACCGCGGCGCGGTACGGGCTCGTGACGGCCAGACTCCAGAACGCCGCCGGCCGTTTCGTCTCCCCCGACACCCGGGGGCTGCTCGCCGGGCAGGCGGCCATGAAGGCGAGCGGTGTCAGCGGGGTGGTGATCGCCGACCCGGCCACCAGGAGCCGGGACGCCTATCCGCTGACCCTCATGACCTATGCCGCCACCGTCCCGGAGAAGCTCACCGCGCAGGAGGGCCAGGACTACGCGGCCCTGCTGAAGTACGCGGCGGGCGACGGCCAGCGGCCCGGTGTGGCGGCGGGCACGCTGCCCGAGGGCTACGCCCCGCTGCCGGCCGATGTGCGGGGCCGTACCCGTGCCGCCGCCGAGGCCATCGCCGCCCGCGCCGGTGCTCCGGCACCGGGTACGACGACCGGGGGCTCGGCTGCCGGCGGGGGCTCGGTGGGAGGCTCGGGCACGGGAGCCGGTGGCTCCGGTGACGCGGGCGGCCTCCTGGCCGGGGGCTCGGACGGTACCGCCCTGAGCGGCGGTGCCGGGGCGTCCGCAGGACAGGCCGGTGCGGGTGATGCCGGGGGCACCGGGGCTTCCCCGTCGGCCGCCGCGAGTGGCGCCGCCCCCTCGGGCTCCCCGTCCACCGCACCGGCCGCCGCCTCCGCCTCCGACAGCCCGCTGCTGCGTACCCCGGACTGGGCGCTCGGCGCCGTGCGCTACGCCCTGCTGATCGCCCTGGTCACCGGTCTCGCCGCCGCCGTCTGCGGCCCCCTCCTGCCGAGGGCCGTGCCGCGACTGGCCGCCGTGGTCGCCGATCGGCGGGCCAGGGACAAGTCATCCACCGGCCAAGGGAGGTGATGCCCGCACCCGACACACCGACAGGTCCGCGCCAACGAACTGTCCGAATCACCGCGCCGGGCACCACCGCCCGGGCGTCAGCCTAATCGAGAGGTACAGCACGTGAACAAGAGAATGGCCGCCGTCGCCGCCGTGGGTCTCGCCGGACTCGTCACCGGCACCCTCAGCGCCACCCAGGCCGCCGCCGACCCGTCCGGCCCGCCCACCTTCCGTCCGCTCTCCGGCGTGGGTTCCGACACCACGCAGGACGTGATGAACGGCCTCGCGCAGGCCGTCACCATCAACGGGCAGAAGGTCATCGGCTCCTACGACGCCACCGGTTCGGCGCAGATCACCACCAAGGACCCGGCCGCCACGCCCGGTTGCACCATCAGCCGCCCGAACGGCTCCGGCGCCGGCCGCACCGCCCTGACGAACTCGCTGCAGGCGGGCAACGGCTGCCTGGACTTCTCCCGGTCCTCCAGCCTCAACCTGGCCGCCGCGAACCCCGGTCTGACCTACGTCCCGTTCGCCGTGGACGCCGTCAGCTACTCGATCACGCCCACCAGCACGGTGCCGCGCAAGCTCACGCTGGCCGATCTCAAGGCCATCTACCACTGCGACCCCAACTACGTGGGCGCCGGCCCCAACTACAGCCTGACGGTGTACCTGCCGCAGGCCGGCTCGGGCACCCGCAGCTTCTGGGAGTCCCAGATGGGCATCACCGACGCCGACGTGGTCGCCGGTGTCTACCCGTGCATCAAGGACAACAAGAACGGCAGCCCGGTCCAGGAGCACGACGGCCGCGTCCTCGACGACAAGTCGATCGTCCCGTTCTCCATCGCGCAGTACAACTCGCAGGCCTCGCAGACCATCGCCGACCTCCGCGGCCGCGCGATCCTCGGCACCGTCGACGGTCTCGCGCCGACGGTCCTGAACAGCAACTTCGGTGTGAAGCGCGACGTTTACAACGTCATCCCGACCAGCAAGGTCGCCACCGCGCCCTGGAGCACCGTCTTCGTCGGCGGCAACTCCCTGATCTGCCAGCAGTCCTCGGTGATCAACACCTATGGCTTCGCCACGAACCCGAACTGCGGCGACACCAGCAAGCAGACCCCCTGACGCCCTTCCCGGATCTTCGGAAAAACTTCCTCCAGAAGGAGAGCACGACAGTGCTGAAGAAGACTCATCTGCGGGCCCTGGCCGGCTCGGTCGCGGGCCTGGTCGCCGTCCTGGCCGGCGGTATCGCCGTGGCTCCGGCCGCGCAGGCCGCCGAGATCGGCACGGCCGAGGTCACCCCGGCGACGGGCGCCGACACCTCCCCGATGGCGCTGACCACTTCGGGTGCCTGCCCGGCGAACGCCACCAACATCATCGCCTCGGTGACCGGCTCCGGCTTCCCGGCCGGCGGCCAGATCGTGGTCGGCAACTCGCCGATCAGCTCCTACGGCACGACGGGCGGCGGAGGGCTGATCGTCCCGCTGACCGACACCATGCGCAGCTACGCCCAGACGGCCGGCTTCACCACGCTGACCGGCAAGTACACCTTCACCCTCACCTGCCGGACCGCGTTCAACGGCACCAGCCTCGGTGACTTCCCGGCCTCGGTCTGGTTCACGTCCAACACGGCGTACCAGAACACCGACCCGGCCGTGAAGACCGACACCACCACGTCCCTCGCGGTGTCCCCGGCCTCCCCGGTCACCGCGGGCAGCCCGGTGACGCTGACCGCGACCGTCGCCCCGGCGGGCGCGGCCGGTGAGGTCCAGTTCCGCGACAACGGAGGCCCGCTCGGCGCCCCGGTGGCGGTCACCGGAGGCCAGGCGCAGCTCAGCACCAGCAGCCTCGGCGCCGGCAACCACTCGCTGACCGCGGTGTTCACCCCGTCGAGCGCCGCCTACAACGGCTCCACGTCCAGCGCGGTCGCGGTGACCGTCGCGGCCGCCCCGGCGACCCCGACCACCACCGCGCTGGCCGTCTCCCCGGCCGGTACTGCGGACAAGTTCAGCCCGGTCGGCATGACCGCGTCGGTGTCGCCCGCCTCGGCGGCCGGTTCCGTGAAGTTCCAGGACACCGTGGGCGGCACCACGACCACGCTCGGCACGGTGCAGGTCGCGGGCGGTCAGGCGGCCTTCAGCACCAGCAGCCTGGCCGAGGGCGATCACTCGTTCACGGCCGTGTTCGTCCCGGCGGACTCCGGTGCGTACACCGGCTCGTCCTCCGGCAACGTCCCGTATGTGATCGGCGCCTTCGAGGGCGTGACGGCCTCCCAGGACATCACCACCACCGTCGAGTCCGGCGCCCTGGTCATCAGCGTCGACAACCCGCACGTCACGCTGCCCTCCCCGCAGCTGAACGCCAACGGTGACCTGCTCACCACCGCGGGCGCGATCAACCCGGTCACGCTGACCGACACCCGCGCCGGCAACCCCGGCTGGACCGTCAGCGGCCAGGTGACGGACTTCGCCGACGGCGGCTCGCACCAGATCAACGGCCAGAACCTGGGCTGGAACCCGAAGGTGATCGACAAGGGCGCGTCCCAGACGGTCACCGCGGGTGCGGCGGTCGCCGCGGCCTCCGGTGTCGCACCCGGCGACGCGGGCTCGGCCGGCCTGAAGTCCTCCCGCTCGCTCGCGGGCGGCACCGGTCTGGGCACCGCCCACCTCGGCGCCGACCTGGCCCTGAACGTGCCGACCTCGACCGTGGCCGGCACCTACACCGCCACTCTCACCCTGACGGCCATCTGACCCGGGCGGATGGCTGACGGGGCGGACCTGAACATCCCCCTCGGATCCGCCCCGGGCCGGGACGGGCAGCCCTCCTGCCCGTCCCGGCCAACCCCCGATCGACCCGTGCACCGGTACCGCGCCCGAACGGACGACCCCGACATGATCACGACATCGGCCCGCCGCATCGCCGCCGTCCTGGCCGCCTGCCTCCTCGCCGTCCTCCCGGCCACGAACGCGTCGGCCGACGGGGGACGGGGGAGCTCCGGGCGCACGACGTTCGGTGTCCAGCCCTCAGCCGCGAAGAAGCCCGACGCCCGGCCGAACTTCTCCTACGGCGCCACCCCGGGCGCCGTCGTCAAGGACCACATCGCCGTCTTCAACTACGGCAAGAAGCCACTGACGTTGAGGGTGTACGCACAGGACGCCCTCACCACCGCCGACGGCGGCTTCGACCTGTTCGCGGCCAAGCACAGGCCGACCGACGTCGGCTCCTGGATCAAGCTCCGCAAGAACGAGGTCAAGGTCCCCGCCCGCTCCCGCGCCATCGTCCCCTTCACCCTGACCGTCCCGGCGAAGGCGACCCCCGGCGACCACACCGGCGGCATCGTCGCCTCGCTCTCGGCCGCAGGCGCCGACAAGAAGGGCAACAAGGTCGCCCTCGACCAGCGGGTCGGCGCACGCGTCTACCTCCGGGTGGCCGGCGCCTTCACGCCCCGCCTCGCCGTCGAGGACCTGCGCACCGTCTACGACGGCACCGCCAACCCCTTCGGCACGGGCACCGCGACCGTGACGTACACCGTCCGCAACACCGGCAACGTCCGGCTGGCGGCCCATCAGACGGTCGGCGTCCGCGACGGGTTGGGCGGCACCGCCGAGGTGGCGAAGCTCCGGGACCTCCCCGAACTGCTGCCGGGCGACTCCGTGGCCGTCACGGCGAAGGCCACCGGCGTCCTGCCCGCCTTCCGGGGCACGACGTCCGTCACCATCGACCCCGAGCCGGTCCGCGGCGACGTCCAGCACCGCCTCTTGCCCCGCGTCACCCGCACCGAGGCGTTCACCGCCGTGCCCTGGGCGTTCCTGACCCTGCTGCTCGTGCTCGCCGCGGCCGTCACCTTCGTTCTGATACGTCGTCGTAGGCGCCGTAGGACCGACAGCGTGCCCGTGCGTTCCGCGTCCCGCCCGAAGCAGGCCGTCGGCCTGGCGGCGGCGACGCTGCTCGCCGCCGGAGCCGTCGTCGGGGGCACGCCGGTGGACGCGCGGGCGGCGGACACGGGGAAGCTCGCGGTCACCCCGGCGAAGGGCAGCGACACCCAGCCCATCACCCTCACCGCCGAAGCGCCCTGCCCCGCGAAGACCACCAACGTCATCGCCCGGGTCACCGGGGCGGGCTTCCCGCGCGGCGGCCAGATCGTCGTCGGCAACGCGCCGCTCACCACGTACGGGAAGGTGCCGGGAGCCGGGCCGAGCATCCCGCTGACGTACACCATGCGGGACTACGCCAGCACCGCCGGATTCACCAGCCTGAGCGGCACCTACACCTTCACGGTCAGCTGCCTCAAGGGGCCCTTCGAGGCGACCGGTCTGCGGGACTTCAGGGGATCGCTGCGGTTCGTGCAGAAGAGCGCCTACCGGGACGGCACCGAGGTCGCACTGCCCAAGGCGGCCGCATCGAGCCCGGTGACTGCGGGCGGGACCGCACCGACGGCACCGGGACAGTCCGGGCAGTCCTCGCAGGGACTTCCCGTACAGGCGCCGACCGAACAGGGCGGCACCGGCGCGCCCGACGCCGTACCCGTACCGGCGAACGGAGCTCAGGCAGCCGTCGCCCAGGAGACCGACTCCGCGCTCACCGCCTGGTCCGTGACCGGATTCGGCGTCTGCCTGCTGGCCCTCGCGACGGGCGTCGCCCTCTGGGTGCGCGGCCGCCGGGCCCGGAGCGAGTGACCGCGCTCCACACCACGTACCGACCGAATCAACTGCCCAGGGAGAGAAACCCCGTGTCCCACACACCCCGCACACTCCGGATGTCCAGGACGGCCGCGGTCCGCGTCGGTTCGGTCGTCGCCGCCTGCGGCACGGCCGGGCTGCTCGTCACCGCCGCCACCGTCGTGCAGGCGTCGGCCGCCGAGGCCCCCGCCGCCATGTCCGTGACCCCCGCGACCGGCACGGACACCGAAGGCATGAGCCTGACCACCTCGGCGGCCTGCCCGGCCGAGGCGACGAACGTGATCATGGACGTGAAGGGCGCGGGCTTCCCGGCCGACGGCCAGAACGTCGTCGGCAACTCCCCGATCGCGACCTACGGCACCACGCCGGAGGGCGGCATCGTCGTGCCGCTGTCCGACACGATGCGCAACTACGCGAGCACCGCCGGGTTCACCACCCTCCAGGGCCGCTACGAATTCACCCTCACCTGCCGCACCGCCTTCAACGGCACGAGCCTGCGCGACTTCACCGCGTCGATCTGGTTCACCTCCAACACCGCCTACCAGAACACCGACCCGGCCGGACCCGGCAACACCCCGACGCCCACGGACACCACCACCGCGACCCCGACCGACACGGGCACCCCGACGGACACGGCCACGCCGACCGACACACCCACGGACACCGGGTCGCCGACCGACACGGCCCTTCCCACCGACACCGCACTGCCCACGGACACCGCCGCCCCGACGGACACCGCGGCAGCCGACGGCGGCACCACCGACGGCGGCACCACGGGCGGTGGCTCGCAGGACATCGCCACCGAGGTCAACGGCGGTGCGTCCGGCGGAGGTTCGGGCAGCGGCGGCGGCTCCATGGCGGCCACCGGCGTCAACGCGGGCGTGCTCGGTGCCCTGTCCGCCGCGCTGGTGCTCGCGGGCATCGTCGTCGTCCGCCGGGCCCGCCCGCGCGAGGACTTCCCCACCCTCGACACCCCGAACGCCTGATCCGTGCCCGGACACCACAGGAAGAGACGACACACCATGCAGGTCAAGGCCGTACGCCGCCCCCTGGCGGCCACCCTCGTCACCGCGCTGGCCGCCGGGGCACTCGTCCTCGCCGGCGCCGGCGCCGAGGCCGACGTCCTCGGTTCGATGGAGGTGTCCCCGGCCACCGGCACGGACACCAGCGGCATCACCCTGACCACGGCCGCGCCGTGCCCGGAGCCCGCGACCAACCTCATCGTCGGCGTGAAGGGCGCGGGCTTCCCGGCCGACGGCCAGATCGTCGTGGGCAACTCGCCGATCAGCACGTACGCGACCGCCCCGAACGGCGGCATCGTCGTGCCGCTGTCCGACACGATGCGCAACTACGCGAGCACCGCCGGGTTCACCACCCTCCAGGGCCGCTACGACTTCACGCTCACCTGCCGCGGCGCGTTCGGCTCTGCCGTCCACGGCGACTTCACCGCGCCGATCTGGTTCACCTCCAACACCGCCTACCAGAACACCGCGCCCGTCACCGCCACGACCACGAAGCTCGCGGCGAGCCCGGTGAGCCCCGTCGTCCAGGGCACGTCCGTGAAGCTGACGGCGACCGTCTCCCCGGCCGCCGCGACCGGCACGGTCCGCTTCCTCGACGGCACGACCCAGCTCGGCAGCCCCGTCACCGTCTCCGGCGGCGTGGCCACACTGACCACCAGCGCCCTGGCCGTCGGCACCCACGCGCTGGGGGCCCAGTTCACCCCGGCCGACCCGGCGGTGTACGGCGGCTCGACCTCCGCGTCGCTCTCCTACACGGTCAAGATCAAGCCCCCGGCGATCGTCTCGGCGGCGAAGGTGACCGGCACCGTCCGGGTCGGCTCCACGGTGACCTGCTCGGTGTCGTTCAGCGGCGCGAGCTCCGTGGCGTACTCCTGGCTGCGGGACGGCGCGGTGCTCAGCGGCGCGACCGGGCGCACCCGCGCACTCGGCGCCGCCGACCACGCCCACAAGATCGCCTGCCGGGCGAAGGCCACCAACAGCACCGGCAGCACGACCTCGACCAGCCCGTCCGTGACCGTGGCGCTCGGCCCCGCCCTGAAGAACGGCACCAAGCCGTCGTTCACCGGCACCCGCAAGGTCGGCTACAAGCAGACCGCCAAGCCCGGCACCTGGACCCCCGCCGCCCAGTCGTACAGCTACGTCTGGAAGCGCGACGGCCGGACGATCACCGGCGCCACCCGCTCGACGTACACCCCCACCCGCGCCGACCGCGGCCACCTGCTCTCGCTGACCGTCACGGCCAAGCGCGCCGGGTTCGCCAACGGCACCGCCACCTCCGCCGCGGTGAGGATCGGATGACGGCACCCGTCATCGCCCCTGCCGGGCCCGTGGCAGCCGACCCCGTGTCGGCTCCCGGGCCCGGCCGGGCGCGGCCCGCACGCCCGACCGCCGGTCCCGGACTGCGTATCACCAGCGCCGCGTTGAGCATCCTGGCCGCGCTGCTCCTCGGCTTCGTCGCCGACGCAGGACTGGTCAGCGACCTGCGCCAAGCCCGGGACCGGCAGGTCGACTACGCCGCCTTCCGTGCCGCCCTCGCCAACGGGACCGCCCCGGTCGGGCAGTCCGTGGGCGGCGGCCGGGCGGCCGAGGCCGGTGAGCCCGTGGCGATCCTGGCGATCCCCGAGCTCGGGGTGCGCGAGGTGGTCCGCGAGGGCACCACCGCCGCCGACCTGTCCCACGGACCCGGCCACCGCAGGGACACGCCCCTGCCCGGCCAGTGGGGAGTCAGCGTCGTCATGGGCCGCCAGGCGACCTACGGCGGACCCTTCCGGCGGCTGGGCGAGCTCAGCACGGGCGACACCATCACCGTGACCACCGGGCAGGGCAAGCACACCTACCGGGTCATCGGACCGCGCCGGGCGGGCGACCCCCAGCCGGCGGTGCCCGCGCAGGGCAAGGGGCGGCTGACGCTGATCACCGCCGACGGCACGCCCTTCATGCCCCGGGGCATCCTGCGCGTGGACGCCGACCTGGTGTCGGCCGCCCAGCCCACGCCCGCCTCCTCCGTCGCCCCCGGCGCGCTGCCGCAGGAGGAGAAGCCGATGGCCACCCAGCAGTCGGCCTGGCTGCCGCTGGTGCTGTGGGGACAGGGACTCACCCTGGCCGCCGCGGCCCTCGCCTGGGCGCGCGCCCGCTGGGGCAGGCGGCACACCTGGGTCGTCGGCGTCCCGCTGCTCGGCGCGCTCGGCCTCGCGGTCGCCGACCAGACGCTGCTGCTCCTGCCGAATCTGCTGTGACCACCCGTTGCCGAAGCCGATCGACGTCGATGAAGGACTAGCCGTGACCGACCAGAGCACCCAGACCGACACCACGCTGACCCTCCCGCCGGTCCGGGCGACCGACGGGAGCGGCGCGACGCTCCAGGCCCGCCGGATCTCGGCCTGGTTCGGCGACCACAAGGTCCTCGACCGTGTGTCCCTGACCATGCCGGCCGGCCGGGTCACGGCCCTCATCGGCCCGTCCGGCTGCGGAAAGTCGACGTTCCTGCGCATCCTCAACCGCATGCACGAACTCGTCCCGACCGCCTCACTGGCCGGTGAGGTCCTCGTCGACGGCCAGGACGTCTACGCCGCCGGGCAGCGGCTGACCGATGCGCGACGGACGATCGGCATGGTGTTCCAGAAGCCGAACCCCTTCCCGGCGATGTCGATCTACGACAACGTCACGTCCGGCCTGAAGCTCACCGGCACCCGTATGAACGGGGACGCGAGGGACGACCTGGTGGAGGAGTGCCTGACCAAGGCGGGCCTGTGGCGGGAGGTCCGCGACCGGCTGCGCCAGCCCGGCGGCGCGCTCTCGGGCGGCCAGCAGCAGCGCCTGTGCATCGCCCGTTCGCTCGCGGTACGCCCCAAGGTCCTGCTCATGGACGAGCCCTGCTCGGCGCTCGACCCCACCTCCACCCGCCGGATCGAGGAGACGATCCGCGAGCTGGCGCACGAGGTCACCATCGTGATCGTCACCCACAACATGCAGCAGGCCGCCCGCGTCTCCGACCAGTGCGCCTTCTTCCTGGCCGAGCAGAACACCCCCGGCGCCATCGTCGAGCACGGCCCCACCCCGGCGATGTTCTCGACCCCGTCGGACCCCCGCACCGCGGACTACGTGGAGGGCCGCTTCGGCTAGGACGGGCTCCGGGTGAGGAAATCGACGAGCGCCGCGTTCACCTCGGCGGGCCGTTCCTGCTGGGTCCAGTGTCCGCAGCCCGCCAACTTGACCGGCTCGCGCCACAGGTTGGGCATCAGGGCGGGGAGCCGCTCGATGAACTCGGGCGTGCCGGGGAACGCCGGGACCAGGTCGCGGTCGCCGTAGATGTACAGGGCGGGCGGGGTGACGACGGCGCCGTGCCAGGGCGCGGTCAGCTCCCAGTTGCGGTCGAGGTTGCGGTACCAGTTGAGGGCGCCGGTGAAGCCCTGGGAGAAGCTCTCGGTGAGCGCGTCGAGGTCGGCCTCGGTGAACCAGTCCGGCAGCACCTCGGGGTCCGGCATGTCCGCGAGCCAGCCGCGCTCGGGGTCGACCAACGGCTGCCTGAGCTCGCCCGCGTGGGGAGCGTCGCCCGAGGCCGAGTAGAAGAACTTCCGCAGCGTGGTGCGCGTGTCCTTCGCGAACTCGGCGTCCGCGACACCCGGGCGGGCGAAGTAGTTCCAGTAGAACCGGCCGCCGAACCGCTCCTCCATGGAGGCCAGCGGCGGATGGATACCCCGCAGCGGCGGCGGCACGCTCAGCCCGGCCACACCGCGCACCACGTCCGGCCGCAGCAGGGCCGTGTGCCAGGCGACCGGCGCGCCCCAGTCGTGGCCGACGACGTACGCCTTCTGCTCGCCCAGGGCCTGGATGAGGCCGACGACGTCACCGACCAGATGCAGGATCGTGTACGCGTCGACGGCGTCGGGGCGGTCGCTGCGTCCGTATCCGCGCTGGTCGGGGGCGACCACCCGGAACCCCGCGTCGGCCAGCGGGCCGAACTGGTGGTGCCAGGAGTGCCATGACTCGGGGAAGCCGTGCAGGAGCACCACCAGGGGTCCGTCGCCCTGTTCGGCGATGTGCAGCCGAACGCCGTTCACGTCAACCATCCGATGCTCAACCATGGGGACGAGCGTACGTGCCGTGATGTCCGGGCAACCGGGCAGGTTCACGGCGGCGGAAGCCACGACAACTGGCCGACTATCGACGCGAGTTGGGCTGATTCCTGGGAAAACTCCCGAGACACGGTCGGGTGCCCGGCGGCAGCGAGGCGTTGTCGCGCTCCTCGGCCGAGCGCGGCAGGCGACACGGGGGAGGAGAACGGCGTGAGCGGTGCGGGGGACGGGACGCGGTCGAGACGGCGGTTGAGTGCGGGGGAGATCGCCGCGTTGGTCTCGGCGGCCACTGCGGTCGTCGGCCTCCTGCTGGCGTTGTTCGGGGTGCCGCTCATCGGGGGATCGTCGCCGGGCCGGCCCGTGCCCGACGGCGCAGCGGCGGCACCGGCCACCTCGGCCACACCTGCCGCGTCGGCCACACCGGAGGTGTCCCCGTCCATCGCGGTCCCGAGCGGCTGGCGTCGCGTCGGTGCACCGGATCTCAGGGCTTCCTTCGCACTCCCCGACGACTGGACCAAGGACATCGACAGCGCCATCCAGAGCAACTGGAGCTCCCCGGACGAGGAGCACGCCATGAGCCTCAAGCGGGACTCCTCGTACGGGCCGACGCCGAAGGCCGCCGTCGCCGGACAGCTTCAGTGGTACCGCGACCCGCAGAAGTCCTCGATGGCGGACCTGAAAGTCGCCACCCACCCCACCCGGCAGAACGGCAAGGAAGCCCTCCTGCTGGAGATCGACTACCACTACACCGACCAGTCCGCACCCCGCAAACGCGTCGAGGTGTTCGTCGCGGGCAAGGCCGGCCAGGTCTACCAGCTGCTCTTCGACACCGTCGCCACCCGCGAGAGGCTGGCGGCCCAGAAGCAACTGCTCGCCACCGCCCGGGCCCATCTGCTGATCGACGTGAGCGTGCGGTGACAGGAGCAGGGCAGCCGGGCGGGGCTGTCTACCGTTGACCCATGACGCCACCGCTGGACGTGCTGGTCGTGGGCGCCGGGCCCACCGGGCTCGCGCTCGCCGCTCAACTGCGTACCTACGGAACCCGGTTCCGTATCGTCGACCGCTCCCTGGACCGCGTACGCGAGTCCCGGGCCCTCGGCATCCAGCCCCGCACCCTGGAGGCGCTCGCGGGGTTCGGGGTGACCGAGGAGCTCGTGGACCGGGGCAACACAGCGATGCGGCTGCGGCTGCACCTGGCCCGGCGCACGGTGTCGGTGCCGCTCTTCGACATCGGGGCGACCGACACGCCGTACCCCTTCCTGCTGTTCCTCGCCCAGGCCGAGACGGAGCGCGTGCTCGGTGAGCACCTGGCCGCTCGGGACGTGGCGATCGAGCGCGGCACCGAGGTCGTCGGGCTGGAGCGTCAGGGTCCGCTCGTCGTATGCCGGCTGCGCGGCCGGGACGGCGCCGAGGAGACCGTGACGGCACGCTACGTCGTGGGCTGCGACGGCGCCCACAGCACGGTGCGCGCCCGGGCGGGCATCGGCTTCGAGGGGTACGCCTATCCGCAGACGTACCTGCTCGCCGACCTGGAGGTGGACGGGCTGGAGCCGGGCGCCGTGCACTCGTACATGACCGGGGCCGGGATGCTGTTCTTCTTCCCGCTCGGGTCGCCCGCCCCTTGGCGCATGCTCGCGATGCGGCCGTCCGACGTCCCCGACAGCAAGGTGACCCTGCCGCTGCTGCAGGGGATCGCCGAACGGTACGGCGCGCGCGGGCTGGTCCTGCGGGACCCCGTCTGGATGACGGACTTCCGCCTCCACAACCGCGGCGCCGCCCACTACCGCTGCGGCCCCTTCTTCCTGGCCGGCGACGCCGCCCACATCCACAGCCCGGCCGGGGCCCAGGGCATGAACACCGGCATCCAGGACGCCCTCAACCTGGGCTGGAAGCTGGCCCTGGTGTGCCGGGGCGCCGCGCCCGAGGAGCTGCTGGAGACGTACGGAGCCGAGCGGGCGCCGGTCGGTCGTGACGTACGGCGGTTCACCGACCGTGCCTTCGTCATCGGCACCAGCCCGAACCCCGTCCTGCGCTTCGCCCGCGCCCGGCTGGTGCCCCACCTCGCCCCGCTGGTCAGGCATGCGACGGCGCCCCGGCGCTGGGTCTTCCGTACCGTCTCCGAGCTGGGCATCCACTACCGCCGCAGTCCCGCCTCGACCACGGGCACACGATCACCCCGCCGCGGCCCCCGTGCCGGGGACCGGCTGCCCGACCTGCCCCGCGGGCTCCAGGCCCAGGTCGCCGCCCCCGGCTGGCATCTGCTCCTGACCGGCCCGGCGCACCTGTGGCCGGACGAGCGACTCGCCCCGGTGCTGGCGGGCCGGGCCGACCTGATCACCGTGCACCGCCTGGGCGACCGGAGCCCCTGGCCGGACGTCGCCCAGGGACTTCTGCGACCCGACGGCCACGTCGGCTACGTCACGCGCGGCGCCGAACTGGGCGGGCTGCGCGCCTACGTCGAGCGCTGGCTGCCGGCCGAGCCCACGTGAGGCGCGCGGTGAACGGCCGCGGGCGTTGATCCGTACCACTCTTCGTGCAGTTTCAGCGAGGAAACAGAGGCGGCGGCGGGGGCACCGGTCGCGTCGCGGCGGCCGGTGTCCTGATTCTCCTGCTCACCGCCACCGCGTGCGGCGCCGGCGATCAGGAGGGGACCTCCGCGCAGAGCAGCCCGTCGAACGTCGCCGCCAGCGTGGCCGGGGTCGTGGCACCTGCGAAGGTCGAGGTGATCGCCGACCTGACCGGGTGCAAGGTCAAGATCCGCACCGAGGCGGACGAGCTGCGCGAGGGGGTCTGCCACACGAAGAAGGGCGACTACCTGATCACGACGTTCCCTGCGGAGAAGTACAAGCTGACCTGGCTGGACGCGGCGGCCGTCTACGGCGGCAAATACCTCGTCGGCACCCGCTGGGTGGTCAGCGCCAAACCGGGGCTGCTGGAGCAGCTCCGTCCCCAACTGGGCGGAAACATCCAGCAGTTGCGGGGCGTGGGTCCGGCTCCGGGCCCGAGCGCGTCGTGACGCGGGCTCACTCGGCCGTGTCGCTGATGCCCAGCCGCAGATGCTCCACGTGGTACACGGCCTGATCGAGCAGCTCGGCGACATGGTGGTCGTGCAGGGCGTACACCACCGACCGGCCGCGCCGCTCGCCGACCACCAGGCCCAGATTGCGCAGCAGCCGCAGCTGGTGCGAGCAGGCGGACTGCTCCATGCCCACCTCGGCCGCCAACTCCGTGGCCGGCAGCGGCCCCTCGCGCAGCCGCGCCAGGATCAGCAGGCGGGAGGGGGTGGACAGGGCCTGGAGGGTGGTGGCCACCTTGGCCGCGTTGGCCGCGTCCAGGCGTACGCGCTCGGGGGCGTCCTGCGCGGCGGTGACGGCTCCATGACCCATGAGGGGTATCTTACCCACCGCACAGGAACGTATGAATGATTCTTCATGCGTCCTGGTGTGCTCCTCCTGGCGCGCTTCCCCTGATGTGATCCGGCACCTCCCAGGACAGGCGAGGTCGATGTCGGATTCTCGCCAGCCCTCGCCGCCCCGGTGGCCGATGCTGGACGTATGCAGAAGGGGATGCACATCGACACGGAGCGCTGCGTGCGCGCCGTTCAGTCCAAGGATGCCCGCTTCGACGGATGGTTCTTCACGGCGGTCGTCACGACCGGGATCTACTGCCGGCCCAGCTGCCCGGTGGTCCCGCCCAAGCCGGAGAACATGCGGTTCTTCCCGAGCGCTGCCGCCTGCCAGCAGGCCGGGTTCCGGGCCTGCAAGCGCTGCCGCCCGGACACCAGCCCCGGTTCCCCGGAGTGGAACCAGCGCGCCGACCTCGTGGCCCGCGCGATGCGGCTGATCGCCGATGGCGTCGTGGACCGCGAGGGCGTGCCCGGCCTCGCCGCCCGGCTCGGCTACAGCACCCGGCAGATCGAACGCCAGCTCCTCGCCGAACTGGGCGCAGGCCCGCTGGCCCTGGCCCGCGCCCAGCGCGCCCAGGCGGCCCGCCTCCTCATCGAGACGACGCCGCTGCCCATGGCGGACGTCGCCTTCGCGGCCGGGTTCGCCTCCATCCGCACCTTCAACGACACCGTCCGCGAGGTCTTCGCCCTCTCACCGAGCGACCTGCGCACCCGCGCACCCCGCGCCAACCCGGGGACCACCACCGGCGCCCTCACCCTGCGCCTGCCGTTCCGCGCCCCCCTCAACCCCGACAACCTCTTCGGGCACCTCGCGGCGACCGCCGTACCCGGCGTCGAGGAGTGGCGGGACGGCGCCTACCGGCGCACGCTCAGGCTGCCGTACGGCCACGGCATCGTGACGCTGACCCCGCAGCCGGACCACATCGCCTGCCGCCTCACCCTCGGCGACCTGCGCGATCTGACCGTGGCGATCAGCCGGTGCCGCCGGATGCTCGACCTGGACGCCGATCCGGTCGCGATCGACGACCAGTTGCGCACGGACCCGCTGCTCGCGCCCCTGGTCGACAAGGCGCCCGGCCGCCGGGTGCCGCGCACGGTCGACGAGGCCGAGTTCGCCGTCCGGGCCGTACTCGGCCAGCAGGTCTCCACAGCGGCGGCCCGCACCCACGCGGCCCGCCTGGTCACCGCCCACGGCGAGCGGGTCGACGACCCCGAGGGCGCTCTCACCCACCTCTTCCCGTCCCCCGAGGCGCTGGCCCGCGTGGACCCGGAGTCACTGGCGATGCCGCGGACCCGCCGTACGACGTTCACGACGCTGGTACGTCAACTGGCCGACGGTGACGTGCACTTGGGCCCCGAGAGCGACTGGCCGCAGACTCGGGCCAGGCTCCTCGCCCTCCCCGGCTTCGGACCCTGGACGGTCGACGTCATCGCGATGCGCGCCCTCGGCGACCCCGACGCCTTCCTCCCCACCGACCTCGGTATCCGCCGTGCCGCACAGGAGCTGGGCCTGCCGTCCACTCCCGCGGCCTTCACGGCCCGGGCGGCCGCCTGGCGCCCCTGGCGGGCGTACGCCGTCCAGTACCTGTGGGCGACGGACAGCCACCCGATCAACTTCCTCCCCGTGTAAGGAAAACCAGTGAAACAGCACACCGTGATCGACAGCCCGTACGGCCCGCTCACCCTGGTCGCCGAGGACGGCGTCCTGTGCGGCCTCTACATGACCGGCCAACGCCACCGCCCACCCGAGGAGAACTTCGGCGAGCGGGACGAGACGCCGTTCGGCGCGGCGATCGACGAGCTGGAGGCGTACTTCGCGGGCGAGTTGAAGGAGTTCACCCTCGAACTGCGGCTGAACGGCAGCGAGTTCCAGCGCCGGGTCTGGGACCAGCTGCGCCGGATCCCGTACGGCGAGACCCGCTCCTACGGCCAACTCGCCGACGCCCTCGGCAACTCCGGCGCCTCCCGCGCGGTCGGCCTCGCCAACGGCAAGAACCCGATCGGCATCATCGTCCCCTGCCACCGCGTCGTCGGCGCGGGCGGCGGCCTCACCGGCTACGGCGGCGGCCTGGACCGCAAGCAGCGGCTGCTGGACTTCGAGAGCGGGACCGCCCTGTTCTAGGCCCCCGGCCCGCCGGCCCGCTCCGCCGCACCGCGCTCCACACAGAACTCGTTGCCCTCCGGGTCGGCGAGCACCGCCCAGCCCGTGCCGTCCGGGTTGCGGCGGTCGTCGACCAGGGTGGCGCCGAGGGCGAGGACCCGCTCGACCTCCTCGTCCCGGGTGCGGTCCTGCGGCTGAAGGTCCAGGTGCACGCGGTTCTTGACGGTCTTGGGCTCGGGGACGGTGACGAACAACAGCCCCGCCCCCTCGATCAGCACATCCTCGGCCCCCGGCTCGTCGTCCTCGTGCACGTGCAGACCGAGCACCTGGGACCAGAAGACGGCCAGGCGGTAGGCGTCGGCGGAGTCGATCGTCACATGGCGTATCGCAGAGGTCATGATCACATTCTGTGCCACGCGCCGCGCCCGCGCAGCAGCTTGCGCACCCATACTCGTACGCCATCAGCCTGCACCCGCCTCCGGATGGCGCACCGCCGTCTTCCTCCCGAGTGACTGACCCCGGTGGCGCGCGCCACGCGATCGCCGGTGTCTGTACGAAGGAGGACCAGGCAGAGAGCGGGAGACCATGGAGCGAGAGCGCAAGGGCCTGTCGACACCCCGGGCCGCCGGGGTGGCCGGGGTGGTGTTCGCGATCCTGATGGCCGCGGCGATCGTCCTGGTGCGCATCGCTCTGCCCAGCGGCGCCGGCGGCGACGACACACTCGACTCCGGACAGCGCAGTGCCGTGCAGGCGGCGCTGGAGCTCCTCCCGTTCGCGGGGATCGCGTTCCTGTGGTTCATGGGCGCCCTGCGCGAGCAGGCCGGCGAGGGCGAGGACCGGTTCGTCTCCACCGTGTTCCTGGGCAGCGGCCTGGTCTTCGTGGCCACTCTGTTCGGCGCTGCCGCGGCGGCCGGGACCGTGCTCGGCGAGAGCCGGCAGACCTCCGATTTCGGCCGCGACTTCGCCTACGCCCTGCTGACCACGTACGCCATGCGGATGGCGGCGGTGTTCATCATCACGACCTCCACGATCGGCCGCCGGCTCGGCGCCCTCCCGCGCCCGCTCGTCGTCCTCGGCTATCTGGCCGGCCTGACACTGCTCGTGGTCGGATCGGACGTGCCCTGGTCCGAACTGGTCTTCCCGGCCTGGGCGCTGGTCATCAGCGTGAACATCCTGTGGGGTCGGCGGCCCGCGGCTTCGGCCTGATACGGCCGTCGCGCTCACTCGAACGGTCTCCCCCTCGTCGCCGCGACCCCTCCTGCCGCCGAGAGTGGTCGCAGAGGGCTCACCGGGCCGTCGGAGAGGACCGATCCCGTGGTAAGGATTGCCGTCGATCTGAAC
The DNA here is from genome assembly GCF_008042075.1 of Streptomyces sp. UW30. Lineage (GTDB taxonomy): Bacteria > Actinomycetota > Actinomycetes > Streptomycetales > Streptomycetaceae > Streptomyces. Next base: position 322,698 of record NZ_RDBN01000033.1, read on the forward strand.
CGATGCCAGGGGTATGCGCAGTGCGCGTTCCTCGCCCCCGAGGTCTTCGCCATGCACGGCGAGGAGGCCCTGCTGTACGACCCCGAGGTCGACGAGACACAGCGCGAGCAGCTGGCCCGGGCCGCCGCGGCCTGCCCCGTCCAGGCCATCCTCGTCGATGCCGTGGACGTACCGGCCGAGGCGGTGTCCGGTGCCCCGTGACGGATCCCTGGAACGGCTCCGGGGCGAGGGCCGCATCGTCGTCGTCGGCGCCTCGCTGGCCGGACTGCGGGCCGCCGAGACCCTGCGGGCCAAGGGCTTCGCCGGGTCACTGACCATGATCGGCGACGAGCCCCACGAACCGTACGACCGACCCCCGCTGTCCAAGCAGGTGCTGCTCGGCAGGGCGAGCGCCGAGCGCACCGCACTGCCCAGGCTCCGGTCCGTCGACGCGACCTGGCGGCTCGGCGTCGCGGCCACCGGCCTGGACATGGCCGCCCGGCGGGTACGGCTGGCCGACGGCGACGAGGTGCCGTACGACCGGCTGCTGATCGCCACCGGGGTCAGCGCGCGACCGTGGCCGCACGAGGCCGAGGCCGAACTCGACGGCGTCTTCGGCCTGCGGACCCGCGACGACAGCGCCGCGCTCGCCCGGCGGCTCGACGCACGGCCCAAGCGGGTCCTCGTCATCGGGGCCGGGTTCACCGGCTCCGAGATCGCCTCCGCCTGCCGCGAACGCGGACTGCGCGTCACCGTCGCCGAGCGCGCCGCGGCGCCCCTGGCCGGCGCCCTCGGCGGCGTCGTCGGAGCGGTCTCGGCCGAGATGCAGCGCGAGCACGGGGTGGACCTGCGGTGCGGGGTCATGGTGACCGCCCTGGAGGGCGACGCCTCGGGACGGGTGCGCGCCGCGCAGCTGTCCGACGGCTCCACCGTGGAGACCGACGTGGTGATCGTCTCGCTCGGCTCCACCCGCAACACCGGATGGCTCGCCGGGTCCGGACTCGGGGCCGGCCCCCGCGGCATCGCCTGCGACGCCGGCTGCCGCGCCTTCGACATCCGCGGAATCGTCACCGACGACATCTACGCGGCGGGCGACGTCGCCCGCTGCCCGCACCCCCTGTTCGGCTACCAGTTCCTGGCCCTGGAGCACTGGGGCAACGCCGTCGCCCAGGCCGGGATCGCCGCGCACAACATGGTCAGCGAGAGCATCGACCGCGTACCCCACATGGAAGTGCCGGCCTTCTGGTCCGCGCAGTTCGGAGTCAACATCAAGTCGGTGGGAGTGCCGTCGATGGGGACCGAGATCCTCATCTCCCAGGGCTCACTCGCCAGCCGCCGGTTCATCGGCGTCTACGGGTACCAGGGGCGCGTCATCGGCGCCGTCGCCTTCGACCACGGCCGGTGGCTGCCGTTCTACCAGGAGCTGATCCAGACCAACGCGCCGTTCCCGCCGCCGTTCGCCACGGTCGACCGGCACCAGGACGGACAGCGGCCGGTCGACGCGGACTTCCCCGACCCCTCGGTACCCACCCACGGGCCCACCGTGACCCTCAGCGGATACTCGCCGGCCGACCGCCGGACGACGTTCATCCCCGCGCACTGACCCGCACGGCCACGAGGACCTGCCATGACGCAATCCCTGCTGCACCGCATCCTGGACCCCGCCAACCGGGCCGACCCGTACCCGATCTACGAAGAGCTGCGCAGGACGCCGGTCCACCACGAGGCCGACGGCCCGTACATCGTCGGCACCTACTACGAGATCCGCAGCCTGCTGCACGATCCCCGGATCAGCTCCGACGCCCGCAACCTGGCCTCGAACACCGCCGACCCGCTGGCCGAGGCGCCCCATGAGGAGGGCGCCCTGCCGCCGGGCTTCCTGAAGCTCGACCCGCCGGAACACGACCGGCTGCGCCGGATGACGAACCGGCCCTTCGGCCCGCCGCACTCCCCCCACCGCGTCGACGGGATGCGCCCGGAACTCCACGACATCGTCGCCGGCCTCATCGACGGCATCGGCGACCCGGCCCGGATCGACCTGGTGGACCAGTTCTCGTACCCGTTCCCGGTGACGGTGATCTGCCGGCTGCTCGGCGTGCCGCGCGACGACGAGGCGCGCTTCCACATCTGGGCGGACACCCTCGCCGCGAGCCTGGATCCCAACCCGGACGCGGATTCAGCCGCGCGCAGCAAGGGCGCCCACGACGCCCGAATGCAGCTCGGCATGTACCTGGCCGGCCTGATCGAGGAGCGCCGCAAGAACCCCGGCGACGACATGCTCTCCCAGCTGGCGACGGCCAAGGGCGAGGACGGCCCGATGTCGACGATGGAACTGCTGAGCACCGCGGCGCTGCTGCTGATCGCGGGTCACGAGACCACGGTCAACCTCATCACCAACGGCATGCTGACCCTGCTGCGCAATCCCGACGTCCTGCAGCGGCTGCGCAGCGATCCACGGCTGGCCGTGCCCATCGTCGAGGAACTGCTGCGTTTCGAGCCGCCGGTGCAACTGCTGCCGCAGCGCATCCCCCTCGCCGACATCGAGGTCCGCGGGGTCACCATCCCCAAGGGCGCCCCCATCTGGCTGGTCCTCGCGTCGGGCAACCGCGACCCCCGGCGCTTCACGGACCCGGACCGCTTCGACCCCGACCGCCCCGACATCCAGCACCTCGGCCTCGGCAGCGGCATCCACAGCTGCTTCGGCGCACCGCTCGCCCGGCTGGAGGCCCAGTTCGCCCTGGCGGAGCTGGCCCGCAGGCTGGAGAACCCACGACTGCTTCAGGACCCGCCGCCGTACCGGCAGAACGCCGTGCTGCGCGGGCCCCGGCATCTGCACATCGGTTGCGACGGGATCCGCCCCTAACCGCGCTCCACCTGGCCGCTCTTCGTGCCGAGCTCGCTCAACAGCTTCGGCAGCGCCGAACCGATGGGCTCGCGCACCACCTCGTCGGCGAGTTCGTCGTACGGTGTCGGCTCCGCGTTGACGATGACGAGCCGGGCGCCGTGGTCGGCGGCGATGCCCGCGAGGCCGGCGGCGGGCTGCACCTGGAGGCTGGTGCCGACGGCGATGAACACCTGGCAGGCCTTGGTGATGGCGACCGCCTCGCCGAGGACCACCGGGTCGAGCCGCTCGCCGAACATGACCGTCGCCGACTTCAGGATCCCGCCGCACTCCAGGCACGGCGGATCCGGCTCACCGGCCTCGACCCGGGCCAGGGCGTCCTCCATCGGGCCGCGCGCATGGCACTTCGTGCACACCACACTGCGTGCGCTGCCGTGCAGTTCGAGCACCTTGCGGGCGGGCAACCCGGCGAGCTGGTGCAGCCCGTCCACGTTCTGCGTGATCACCCGCACAGGCACCCCGGACCGCTCCAGCTCGGCCACCGCCCGGTGCGCGGAGTTCGGCTCGGCCCTGAGCGCGCGGTTCCCCCGCCGCATCTGCCACGAGCGGCGCCGGATCTCCGGATCGCCCATGTAGTACTCGTACGTCACGAGCTTCTCGGCCTCCGGGTCCCGGCGCCACAGCCCGTTCGGCCCGCGGTAGTCGGGGATCCCGGAGTCCGTGCTGATACCGGCGCCGCTGAGGAGGGCGACGAGGGGCGGCTTGGTCATGGCACCGAGCGTAGGACGGCCGCGGTGGCGGCGGCGAACGGATATCCGAGCGGCCTCCGCCACCACGGCACCCTCATCGGCCCCGGTCAGCCTTCGTCGTCGTCCGGCTGCGGCGGGCCGAAGGTCTCGATACGGGGATTGGCGTACGGTCCGCCGCCCCCGGGAGTCCCCCTGATCCGTTCCCCGGCGCTCTCCGTGACCAGCAGGACATACACCTGGCGCGCCGGATCCACGCAGACCAGTCCGTACGCCGCGTCCACCTCGTCGTCCGCCAGCCGCAGCCGACGCACGGCGTCCCGCAGCGTGGCGCCCGGCCAGAGCGTCACGCTGACAAGGACGGTGGGGCTCTCGGCAGCCATGGGTCTCCTAGACGCGGGCGCCGTTCTTGGCGCGTCGGCGCAGTGCGTCCACGATCGACGTGGTGCTGATGATGCCGTACCCGTAGTCGTGGTCGAACCCGGCCACTCCCGCGTCATTGGCGGTACGCCGCAGCAGGGTGCGCATCCCGGCGGGGGAGAGCTGCCGGGGCGTCAGCCGGGTGCGCACCGCCGCGACGACGCCCGCCGCGACCGGGCAGGCGGCCGACGTCCCCGAGTCGGGGCTGCCCGCGCCGAACGCCTCCGAGCCGGAGAAGTGGGTGCAGGCGGCCAGGTCGGGCTTGCGCGAGGTGAGCCGGCCCGGGCCCTGGGAGGAGTAGCCGACCCGCTTCCCGTGCACGTCGACGCCGGCCACCGAGAGCACCCGGGGATGCGAGTTGGCCCCGGTGATGGGCCGGTTCGGGAAGGCGCACCGGCCGTCGGGACAGTCCCGTCCGCAGTTCCCCGCGGCGAACAGGATGTCGGCGCCGGCCTCCTCCAGCGCGGACACGGCCAGGTTGAAGGGGTGGGCGCGGTTGTCGGAGTAGTTGCCGGGATGCCCGGGCGGGAAGTCCCAGGCCGGGCTGAACGAACCCCAGCTGTTGCTGACGACGAGCGCCGCGCGTTGCGCACGCGGAACGGCCTCCAGCAGGGACCGCAGATGCGCGAAGGCGGCGACCGCGTCGGACAGCAGGCCCTCCAGGGCCGTCGCGCCCGGCCGCCGGGACAGCAGCACGGGCAGGTCCAGCAGGTCCGCCCGCTCGGCGACGATCAGCGCGTCGTAGGCGCACATCGTGCCGTGATGCACCGGGAACCGCCCGAAGTCACCGTCGACGCCGGCGGGTTTCCAGCTGAGCTCCTCCTTGACCGAGACGTCCGCGCCGCCCAGCGCGCTGCTGACGTGCGCGGCGTTGATGCCGGTGTCGACGACGGCGAGCGCGACGCCCCGCCCGTCGAGGCCCTCTTGGGTGAGCGGGTCGGTGAGCGTGCGACGGACGTCGTCGGAGTCGCCCACGGGGGGAGTGCCGCCGCAGACGGGGTTCGTCGCGATCACCGGATCGGAGGAGATGCCCACGATGTCGGGCCGCGCGGCGGCGAGCAGGGCCAGCCGGCCGGCCAGGTCACGGTCCTGGATCTCGCCGCGGACCAGCACACTCGCATCCTCGGGGGCCAGGGAGAACACGAGGGGCTGGTCCAGCGACAGCGGATCGCCGCCGGGCTCCGCGGGGCGCGGCCGGGGCATCGCAACCGGTACGAACGCCGGATCCAGCACCAGCCCGGGAACCTCGCCGGCCACCTCGGCGGCCCGCGGGGTGGGGGTCCCGGGATCGACTACGGCCGCGACGACATCGCGCTCGGGCCGCAACTGAACCATTACTCGCATGATTCCCCCTGTATGTGAACCGGCCGGACAAAGGCGTCCACCCGTGAGGCAAGTTTCGCGGTGATGTCGTCGCGCAGCGGTGCGTACACCTGCTCATTGAGATGCAGTATCTGGGTGCCGCGCTGGACCGTGCTGCGGGCCGAGAATTTCGCTTTTCTCAGCGCCGGGACATCACGGTCGGAGCGGAAACGAAATCGTCCGAGGCGTACGACTACATCGCCCGCCGTCTCGTCCACGACGATGACCTGGAAATTCCCGGCGGTACGCGCCTTTCCGTTCTCCTCGAATATCACGGCCGCCCGATCGTCGTCCGGCAGGGCAGCCAGGGATTTCCACACCGCGGCGACCAGTTCCCTGCTTTTCTCGTCGGACGCCGGTCCGAGCGTGTCCAGCACCACCGTTTCCACCGGACAGGGAATCCGGCGCGGCCGGTAGACACCGAACCCGGAATGCTCCTTCACGACCCAGCCGATTCTTTCGAGCGTGTCCCCGTACACCGGATACCAGGCCTCGGCATCCTTGTGCCGGTCGTGTTTGCGGTCGGCCACCAACTGCGCCAGAAGAGCCGAGTGAACGACGTCCGTGCGATGTTCCTCGGACACGGCAGCGGTGAAGACGACGAGGCTTCCGGCGTCGACGGCGCCGCCGTCACCGCGCAGGACGGGCGGCGTCGGCGCACCGCCCGGCTCGGGCCCCAGGTCCCAGCCGGCCAGGTTCACCCGGCCCGGGCGCTCGGATTCGTTCATCTCGGCCCTCCCGGCGCTGCCGGCGCTAGATCTCCAGCTCGTCGATGGACTTGTTCGCGGCGTCGCCGAGCTTCCGGATGACGGCCTCGCGGACCTGGTCGTACACGTCCTCGTTGAGCGTCAGCGTCTGACGGGCCTGCTGCATCTGCGTACTCGACCGCGGGAAGCTGAAGAACAGCACACGGGTCACGCGCTCCGTGGTCTTGAAGTGGAAGGCGCCGATCTTCATGACCACGGTGTCGCCCTGCGAGACTCCGCAGGTCGAGATCTGGAAGTTGCCGAAGGTGTCGCTGTGCGCGTTGCTCTCGAACAGCACGACACGGCGGTCGCGTTCCGGCAGCTTGCGCAGCGCCTCGATGGCGGCCTTGGCCACGCCGATCTCACCGGGCGTCGCGATGACCTGGAGCAGGGCGATCACCGCACGGTCCACGGTGAACCGGGAGCCGGCCACCGACAGCCGGGCGAATGAGAAGGAGGGCACGACCCAGCCGACCTGTTCGAGCACCGAGCGGTAGAACTTGTACCAGTTGATCGGGTCCTCGTCGCGGTCGAACTTCTTGTTCGCCGCGAGCTGCGCCAGCAGCGTGGAGTTGAGGACGTCGGATTTCTGCCGCCCGTTCAGCCCGTCGGTGAAGGCCACCACGCTGCCGGCCACCACGGCCGCCGACTCCTCTTCCTGGAGAGCCATTCCCGGCGGCACGTAGCGCAGTTCGGGAACGGTGATTTCCAGATTGTCGATGAATGAAAGGGAGTCCGCGATCCGCTGCTTTGCCTGGACTTCCATGTCCGATGACGTCACAACGCCTCCTAGGGCGTGTGTCGAAATGCTCCGACCGGAGCAGGGGTACGAGCGAGCGCGGCGTTGACCGGTGCACGTATTTTGCCGTGATCCGTCCGCCGCCTCCGTGCGTTCCGAAAAAAGCAGAACGCCTCTTCGTAAGCCAGTGACGGCTATATTAAACCCCGCTGTGCAGGCGTCAAGAGAAAGGATTCATTTTTGGCGCACGGGCGGTCGAGGCCGCCATTCCTCGGCTTCTTTCGGCCACTCCCGCCCGTAGCGGAAACACCACGGCGCCCGGCACGCCCATCCGTGCTCACACGGCGCCGGAGTTCACCCGGTGCCCGTTCTCCAGCTCCACCGTCCCGCCGCCGTCCGCGAGGACGTCCAGCGCTGCCAGGACACGCCGGCCCAGGGCGTCCGGCAGATGCGCGACGATCTCCTCGCGCGCGACCAGCCGCCAGGACAGCAGCTCCTCCTCCTGCAACCGGATCGCCTTGAAGTCGTCCTCGCCGAGGACCCCGCCGTCGTACAGATACGCCACCAGCGGCGGCAGCCCCGGCCCGTGCACCCAGTCCACCGCGAGCAGCGCGCCCAGCTCCCGGTCCAGGCCGATCTCCTCGACCGTCTCCCGGCGCGCGCCCTGGCGGGGTGTCTCGCCGTCGTCGGACTCGATCGTGCCGCCCGGAAGCGCCCAGCCCTCCCGGTAGTTGGGCTCCACGAGCAGCACCCGGCCCTCGGCGTCCCGGAACAGCGCGGCGGCACCGGCGAGTACGCGGGGGAGACCCGCGATGTACGTGGCGAAGTCTTGCGAGGTGGTCATTGGGGAAGCGTAACCAGCCCGTGCAACCACGCCCTCTGCCCAGAGCTCGGCCACCGCGAGCGCGCCCCCTAGTCCTCCTCCTGCGCCTGCGCGAGCCGTACCGTGCGCTCCGCCAGCTCGCTGATCCGCGCCCTGTCGAACCCGAACACCGCGCTGCGGACCGTGTCCTGAAGCGGCACGGTCCACTGCTCCGGAATCGCCTCGGCCCCGGTCAGCACACCGGCCACCGAACCGGCCGTCGCCCCGTTGGAGTCGGTGTCCAGGCCGCCGCGCACGGTGAGGGTGATGCTGCGGGTGAAGTCGCCGTCGCCGTACAGCAGCCCGGCGGTGAGCACGGCCGCGTTCGGGATGGTGTGGATCCAGCCGAGCCCGGCGGTCTCCTCGGCGACCGTGGTGAGCGTGTCCTCCCAGGTCATCCGGGTGTCGTGGAGCGAGACGACACGGCGTACGGTGCGCGCGAGGCGACTGCTCGCCGGGATCACCGTCAGCGCCTGGTCGACCGCTCCGCGGATCGTGGACGCCGTGAACGCCGCCGCGACCAGCGCCGCCGCCCACATCGCGCCGTACACCCCGTTGCCGGTGTGCGACAGCACGGCGTCCCGGCGGGCGAGGGCGGCGGCGCGGCGCGGGTCGCCGGGGCAGGTCCAGCCGTAGATGTCGGCGCGGATGAGCGCGCCGATCCACTCCTGGTAGGGGTTGTCGTACGTCGCGGTGAGCGGCGGTTTCAGACCGTTCGCGAGGTTGCGGTACGCGGCCCGCTCCGCCGTGAAGGTCTGCAGATACGGCAGCCGCAGCAGCCACAGGTCACCGACCTGCTCGGTGCTGAACCCGAAGCCGTGGGTCTCCAGCAGGTCGAGGCCGAGGATCGCGTAGTCGACGTCGTCGTCCCGGCAGCTGCCGTGGATCCGGCCGCGCACGCACTGGCGCCACTCGGGACGCAGCTCGAAGCCGTCGTCCTCGCTGGCCGGCTCGGGGAGATAGTCGGTGAGGGGCAGGGCGGCGGCCTGCCGCAGATAGCGGTCGATACGGTCCCGCGTCCACAGGTCGCCCTGCTCGACCGGCTTGCCGAGCATGTTGCCCGCGATCCGGCCGAGCCAGCCCCCGAGAACGCGGTCGGCGAGCTCTGGCTCAGTGCCCACAGGGGTCATAGGACCGGTTTACCCGATTCCGGGCGCCCGCACAGGGAGGGCGCAGCAGGTTCTCAACGTCCGGTCAGCGCATGACGCCGCAGGCCTCCTCCGGTTATGGTCGCAGCGGCGCGACTGGCCTTGACATGCGCGAGGCCCGGAAGAGCAAGGGGAAAACTGGTGACACAGCGCGTGCTCATCGCCGCGGACAAGTTCAAGGGGTCGCTGACGGCCGTGCAGGTCGCCGAGCGTGTGACGGCCGGTCTGCGCCGGGTCGTGCCGGGCGTCGAGGTGGAGGCCATGCCCGTGGCCGACGGCGGCGACGGGACCGTGGACGCGGCGGTCGCGGCCGGCTTCGAGCGGCGGGAGGTACGGGTCGCCGGGCCCCTCGGGCACGAGGTGAGCGCGGCGTTCGCGCTGCGCGGCGACACGGCGGTCGTGGAGATGGCCGAGGCGAGCGGACTCCAGAGGCTGCCCGCGGGTGTCTTCGCGCCGCTCACGGCGTCCACGTACGGCTCGGGCGAGCTGCTGCGGGCCGCGCTGGACGCGGGCGCCCGCACCATCGTGTTCGGCGTCGGCGGCAGCGCCACCACGGACGGCGGCGCCGGAATGCTGACCGCGCTGGGCGCGCGCTTCCTCGACGCGGACGGCGAGCCGGTGGCGCCGGGCGGCGGCGGCCTGGGTGACCTGGCCACGGCCGACCTGTCGGGCCTGGACCCGAGACTGACCTCCGTGGACCTGGTGCTCGCCAGCGACGTCGACAACCCGCTGACCGGCCCGAAGGGTGCGCCGGCGGTGTACGGCCCGCAGAAGGGGGCCTCCCCGGACGACGTGCGGACGCTGGACGGCACGCTCGCGCACTTCGCGAAGGTGCTGGAGGAGTCGGCCGGCTCCAAGGCCGCCGAGCATGCCGCCGCACCCGGCGCCGGTGCCGCGGGCGGCATCGGCTACGGCGCCCTCCTCCTCGGTGCCCGCTTCCGCCCCGGCATCGAGGTCATGCTCGACGTCCTCGGCTTCGCGCCCGCGCTGGAGCGGGCGGACCTCGTCATCACCGGCGAGGGCTCCCTCGACGAGCAGACCCTGCACGGCAAGGCACCGGCCGGCGTCGCCGCGGCTGCCCGCGCGGCGGGCAAGGAGGTCGTCGCGGTGTGCGGCCGCCTCGCGCTGGCGCCGGAGGCGTTGGGGCGGGCCGGCATCCGGCGCGCGTACCCGCTGACGGACGTCGAGCCGGACGTGGCGAAGTGCATCGCGGAAGCGGGGCCGATCCTGGAGCGGGTGGCGGAGCGGATCGCTCAGGACTTCCTGGTCTGACCGGTCAGGGTATGCCGGTGATGTTCCCGTCGATCTCCCTGAAGTAACTGCCGCTGGAGCGGCCCTGTACCTTGCCGTTCTTGAACCACTGCTTCGACATGTGGTGCAGGGCCTCGGCCGTGGGCCGCTCCCAGACCGGGTTGTGGCCCGAACCCTCCAGGCAGAACATCAGCTTCTCCGTTCCTCCTATCGCCGCGTAGAGCGCCGGGACGGAGAAGTACAGGTCGTCCGGGCTGGTCGACGCGGTGTTGGCGGTACGGTCCAGCTCCCCGTAGACGATGAACACGGGGACCTGCTCGCCGAGTACGTGCTCACCGGCCGGGTTCTCGTGCGGCACGGTCTGCGCGTTCCAGCCCCACCAGTAGGTGTTCCGGTACCGCATGACGCCCGCGGGGACACCCGGGGAGGTGTCCGGACCCCACTTGCTGCCCGTGGCATCGTTCTCCATGACGACCTGCCACAGTTTGTCCCCGATGCCGGGCTCCCAGAGGACGGGGTTGCCGCCCGTGCTGGCCGCGAAGCCGATCTTGCTCGTGAGGTGCATCGGGAAGCCGAACACTGGTGCCGGGCTGTTCACGGGCAGGTTCACGTTGGGAGGAGGGTCGAAGGGAAGTGCCGTCTGCTTCGACCACCGTCCCCTCGGCGGGAACATCGGGGCGAGCAGGAGCAGGCTTTCGACCTCGCCAGGGTGCTGGAGGGCATAGGGACCCATGACGAACGAGGCCGCGGACCAGCCGACGAAGCGGATCTTCTTGGCTTGCCCGATCTCGTCCTGGATGAAGCGGACAACCGTCTCTACCTCCGCCCATTCACTCCTGGCGTTGCCCAGCTGGAAGGGGTACAGAGGATCGTGCTCGGCCGCGAGAGGGTTCGGCACCAGGAGCGCGCGCTGCTGTGCCGGGTTGGCGTTGCTGGGCTCGTCCATCTTCGGTCGTGGCGACCGCCCCGAGCCCTGCAGGTCCATGATGAATACGTCGTACTTCTCCTTCGCCAGGTACTGCGCCCAGCTGTACCGGTTGGCGAGTCCCTCGCCCGTGATGTGCGGGTCGAACCCCACGAGCGCCGGCACGCTTCTCCCGTGCAGCATCAGGACCGGCTCGCGCTCGGCCGGGTTCGGGGCGCCGTTGTACTCCCGTACGAAAAGTTGCACGGTGTCGCCATAGTTGGCCGGGATCTTCGAGACGTGCGGGACCAGGTGATCCTTCGGAGGGGGCACGGTGGCCATGGTTGTCTCCCGGTGGATGAAATGAGATGAATGGCGTTTATTGCCATCACTTCCACCGTCTGCCCTGATGTGCCCCACTGCAACTCGGCCCGCAGCGAAGATAATTGACTGCTCAAAAGGGATGCGGGCGCAGCCCTTGAACGCGAAACGGGTGTGGCCCGAACCTCGAAGGTTCGGGCCACACCCGTAGGCGCTGACGTGAGGGTCAGGGCAGCTGCGCAGCCCGCGCCTCACGCCGGTTGTCGCGGAAGTTGTTCACCCGGCGAGCCGTGGCGAACAGCGGGATCACCGCGCCCATCACCAGCTGCAGCGCGCACCCGGTCTGGAGCAGCAGCTGGCCACTCGGGGCGTCGAAGGCCCAGGCGGCGAGCAGTCCCATGCTGACCACGATCCAGGCGAGCATCGCCACCGCGAGGCGTCCTCGCGGCTTCGGGTACTCGACCCGGCTGACCATGAGCCACGCCGTACCGAGGATCGCCAGCAGCGTCGCCACGAAGGGCAGCTCCAGCAGGACGATCGACACCACGGTCAGCGCACCGAACGGCGAGGGCATGCCCTGGAACATTCCGTTCGGCGGCGTCACGCACGAGAAGCGCGCGAGTCTCAGCACCACCGCCAGCAGAACCACGATCGCGCCGACCGCAGCCACCCGCTGGTGGGCGTCGTCGGCGACCATGCCGTAGACGAGGACGAAGTACGCCGGCGCCAGACCGAAGCTGATCAGGTCGGACAGGTTGTCCAGCTCCGCGCCCATGGGGGAGGAACGCAGCTTGCGCGCGACGAGGCCGTCGAACAGGTCGAAGACCGCCGCGCACAGCATCAGGATGACCGCGGTGGCCGCGCTGTGGCGGGCCATGCCGGTCTCCTGGTCACCGGTGAGGTGCGGGATGAGGATCCCGGTGGTGGTGAAGTACACCGCCATGAACCCGCACGTGGCGTTACCGAGAGTGAGGGTGTCCGCTATCGACAGGCGGAGAGAAAGAGGCATCTCCTCCTCTTCGTCCACCTCGTCCGCCTCGGGCACCCAGCCCGGCTGAGTCTCAGGATCAATCACGGTCAATGCGAGTCACCCCAGCCACGGTCTTCTGCCCGACCTCGACCGCGACCTCCACGCCCTCGGGCAGGTAGATGTCGACACGCGAGCCGAAGCGGATCAGACCGATACGGTCGCCCTGCTCGACCTTCGTTCCCTGCGGGATGTAGGGGACGATACGGCGGGCCACCGCGCCGGCGATCTGGATCATCTCGATGTCGCCGAGTTCGGTGTCGAAATGCCAGACTACGCGCTCGTTGTTCTCGCTCTCCTTGTTGAACGCCGGAACGAACCCGCCCGGGATGTGCTCCACGGAGGTGACCGTGCCGGAGAGCGGCGCACGGTTGACGTGGACGTTCAGCGGGCTCATGAAGATCGCGACGCGGGTGCGGCCGTCCTTCCACGGCATGATGCTCTGCACCACACCGTCGGCGGGCGAAATGACCCGGCCCTGGGCGATCTCGCGCTCGGGGTCGCGGAAGAACCACAGCATGCCCGCCGCGAGAGCGGTGGCGGGCACGGCGACGGCCTTGGCGACGCCGGAGCGGCGTGCGCGCAGCAGGCTGACGGCTGCGGTGGCGACGGTCGGGAGAAGCCACGGCGATGCTCCGCGCGCGAGGCGTACGCCGCCGACCTGGCTGTCGCGTGGTGCAGAGGTTTGGCTGTGGGGCATGGATGACCTTCGTAGCGGATGATGCCGCGCGGTATCAGGGGACGGCGGCTTTCCCGGGATGGTACCGGTCGGTGGCYACAACTGGGCAAGCCAGGAAGCCGAGTCGGCGGCCGAAGAGTGTTGACAGGGTGTGATCTTCTTCTCCAAGAAAACACCCCGTATCCGGACAATCAGCCCTGGAAGCGATACTCCTCGAGCAGCCTGCGACCGATGATCATTTTTTGGATCTCGGCAGTACCTTCACCGATCAGCAGCATCGGAGCCTCGCGGTAGAGGCGCTCGATCTCGTACTCCTTGGAGAAGCCGTAGCCGCCGTGGATCCGGAATGCATCCTCCACGACCTCCTTGCAGTACTCGGAGGCGAGGTACTTCGCCATCCCAGCCTCAAGGTCGTTTCGTTCCCCGGAGTCCTTTTTGCGTGCCGCGTTCACCATCATGGCATGCGCGGCCTCGACCTTGGTAGCCATCTCGGCCAGCTTGAACTGGATGGCCTGGTGCTGGGCGATCGGCTTGCCGAAGGTGTGTCGCTGCTGGGCGTACCGGACGCCGAGCTCGAACGCACGCTGAGCGACGCCACAGCCACGCGCCGCCACATTGACGCGGCCGACCTCGACGCCGTCCATCATCTGGTAGAAGCCGCGCCCGGTGACGCCGCCGAGCACCCGATTGGCCGGAATCCGCAGGCCGTCCATGATGAGCTCGGTCGTGTCGACGCCCTTGTAGCCCATCTTGTCGATCTTGCCGGGGATGGTGAGGCCGGGGCGGACCTCTCCGAAGCCGGGCTCCTTCTCGACGAGGAAGGTCGTCATCGACTTATGGGGCGCGGTGCCCTCGGGGTGTCCTTCGTCACTTCGGACGAGCACGGCGACCAGACTTGACGTTCCGCCGTTCGTCAGCCACATCTTCTGGCCGTTCAGGACGTACTCCTCGCCGTCCTTCACCGCCTTCGACGTGATGGCCGACACATCGGAACCCAGGCCCGGCTCCGACATCGAGAAGGCGCCGCGGATGTCGCCGGCCGCCATGCGCGGCAGGAAGTGGTCCTTCTGCTCCTGCGTGCCGTGCTGCTTGAGCATGTACGCCACGATGAAGTGGGTGTTGATGATGCCGGACACCGACATCCAGCCGCGCGCGATCTCCTCGACGCACAGGGCGTACGTCAGGAGGGACTCGCCCAGGCCGCCGTACTCCTCGGGGATCATCAGGCCGAACAGGCCCAGTTCCTTGAGGCCGTCGACGATCTGCTGCGGGTATTCGTCGCGGTGTTCCAGCTCGGTCGCGACCGGGATGATCTCCTTGTCCACGAAGTCGCGGACGGTGGAGAGGATCTCCTGCTGGATGTCGGTCAGACCGGCGGTCTGGGCGAGTCGCGCCATGGCTACTTCTCCTGCTCCTTGAGCTCGGGGCGGCCCGGCTGCTCGCCGCCGCGCTCCTTGATGTACGTCTCGGTCGGCACCATCACCTTGCGGCGGAAGACGCAGACCAGCGTGCCGTCCTGCTTGTAGCCCTTGGTCTCGACGTAGACGATCCCGCGGTCGTTCTTCGACTTCGACGGCCACTTGTCCAGCACGGTCGTCTGGCCGTAGATCGTGTCGCCGTGGAAGGTCGGCGCCACGTGCTTGAGCGACTCGATCTCCAGGTTGSCGATCGCCTTGCCGGAGATGTCCGGCACGCTCATGCCGAGCAGCAGGGAGTAGATGTAGTTCCCGACGACGACGTTCTTGCCGAAGTCCGTCGTCTTCTCCGCATAGTTCGTGTCCATGTGGAGCGGGTGGTGGTTCATGGTGAGGAGACAGAACAGGTGGTCGTCGTACTCCGTGACCGTCTTGCCCGGCCAGTGCTTGTACGTCGCCCCGACCTCGAACTCCTCGTAGGTGCGTCCGAACTGCATCGCGCTCAGGGCTCCTTAGTTGTCGGGGGTCTCGAACTTCGACGTGCGCTGCATACCGGCGGCGCGTCCCTTGCCGGAGATGACCAGCGCCATCTTGCGGCTGGCCTCGTCGATCATCTCGTCGCCGAGCATCGCCGAGCCCTTCTTGCCGCCCGCCTCGGACGTGTAGTAGTCGTACGCGTCCAGGATCAGCTCGGCGTGGTCGTAGTCCTCCTGCGACGGCGAGAAGATCTCGTTGGACGCCTCGACCTGGCCCGGGTGCAGCACCCACTTGCCGTCGAAGCCGAGGGCCGCGGCGCGCTGGGCGACCTCGCGGTAGCCGTCGATGTTGCGGATCTGGAGGTAGGGGCCGTCGATCGCCTGGAGGTTGTTGGCGCGGGCGGCCATCAGGATCTTCATCAGGATGTAGTGGTAGGCGTCCGCCGGGTAGCCGGGCGGCTGCTCGCCCACGACCAGCGACTTCATGTTGATGGACGCCATGAAGTCGGCCGGGCCGAAGATGATCGTCTCGACGCGCTGGGACGCCGTCGCGATCTCGTTGACGTTGTTCAGGCCCTGCGCGTTCTCGATCTGCGCCTCGATGCCGATCTTGCCGACCTCGAAGCCCATCGTCTTCTCGATCTGGGTCAGCAGCAGGTCGAGGGCGACGACCTGCTGGGCCGTCTGCACCTTCGGCAGCATGATGCAGTCGAGGTTCTGGCCGGCGCCCTCGACGACCGTGACGACGTCGCGGTACGTCCACTCGGTCGTCCAGTCGTTGACGCGCACGACCCTCGTCTTGCCCGTCCAGTCGCCCTCGTTGAGGAACTTGACGATGGTGTGCCGCGCCTCGGGCTTGGCGAGCGGGGCGCACGCGTCCTCAAGGTCGAGGAAGACCTGGTCAGCCGGGAGACCCTGCGCCTTTTCGAGGAAGCGCGGGTTCGAGCCCGGTACAGCCAGGCAGGAGCGCCGCGGGCGAAGGCGGTTGACGGTCGTCATGCGGGGACCTCCAGGGGGTCGAGCTTGTTCGCTTTCCGGATCTCGTCGACGATGCGGCCGATGATTCCGGTGATGTCGAAGTCCTTCGGGGTGAAGACGGCGGCGACACCGGCGGCCCTGAGCTGCTCGGCGTCACCATTCGGGATGATGCCACCGGCGATCACGGGTATATCTGTGGCACCGGCCACACGGAGCCGCTCCAGCACGTCCGGCACCAGCTGGGCGTGCGAACCGGACAGGATCGACAGGCCGACCGCGTGCACGTCCTCGGCGATGGCCGCGTCCACGATCTGTTCCGGCGTCAGCCGGATGCCCTGGTAGACCACCTCGAACCCGGCGTCACGCGCCCGCACGGCGATCTGCTCGGCGCCGTTGGAGTGCCCGTCCAGGCCCGGCTTGCCCACCAGGAAGCGCAGCTTGCCGACGCCGAGGTCCTTCGCGGTGAGGTCGACCTTGCGGCGGACGTCGGCCATCGCCGAGCCCTCCTCCGCCGGCACCGCCACCGGCGCGGACGAGACCCCCGTCGGCGCCCGGAACTCGCCGAACACCTCGCGCAGCGCCCCGGACCACTCGCCGGTCGTGACGCCGGCGCGGGCGCACTCCAAGGTGGCCTCCATGAGGTTGCCGGTGCCCTTCGCGGCCTCCTTCAGCCGCTCCAGCGCCTTGCACGGGCGAGGGTGGTTGAAGGGCGGCTGGTAGCGGGTGTCCCGCCAGTGCTGGAGCGAGGCGATGACACGGGCCTCGACGGCCGGGTCGACCGTCTGGATCGCCGTGTCGAGGTCGGCGGTGAGGGGGTTCGGCTCGGTCGTCTCGAAGATGTTGACGCCGATGATCTTCTCTTGACCGGACTCGATACGACCGCGGCGCTCCGCGTGCGAGGAGACGAGCTGCGACTTGAGGTAGCCCGACTCGACGGCGGCCATCGCACCGCCCATCTCCTGGATCCGGTCGATCTCGGTGAGCGACTCCTCGACGAGCTTCGCGACCTTCGCCTCGATGACGTGCGAGCCCTCGAAGATGTCCTCGTACTCCAGCAGATCGCTCTCATGGGCGAGCACCTGCTGGATGCGCAGCKACCACTGCTGGTCCCACGGCCGGGGCAGGCCCAGGGCCTCGTTCCAGGCGGGCAGCTGCACGGCACGCGCGCGTGCGTCCTTCGACAGCGTCACGGCCAGCATCTCCAGCACGATCCGCTGGACGTTGTTCTCCGGCTGCGCCTCGGTCAGACCGAGGGAGTTGACCTGGACGCCGTACCGGAAGCGGCGCTGCTTGGGGTTCTCGATGCCGTACCGCTCGCGCGTGACCTTGTCCCAGATCCGCCCGAACGCCCGCATCTTGCACATCTCCTCGATGAAGCGGACGCCCGCGTTCACGAAGAAGGAGATACGGGCCACGACGTCCCCGAACTTCTCGGCGGGGACCTGCCCGGAGTCGCGTACGGCATCGAGAACCGCGATCGCGGTGGACATCGCGTACGCGATCTCCTGGACCGGCGTGGCGCCCGCCTCCTGCAGGTGGTAGCTGCAGATGTTGATCGGGTTCCACTTCGGGATGTGGGAGACCGTGTACGCGATCATGTCCGTCGTCAGCCGGAGTGAGGGCCCCGGCGGGAAGACATGGGTCCCCCGCGACAGGTACTCCTTGACGATGTCGTTCTGGGTCGTGCCCTGGAGCTTGGTGATGTCCGCGCCCTGCTCCTCGGCGACGACCTGATAGAGCGCCAGCAGCCACATGGCGGTGGCGTTGATCGTCATCGAGGTGTTCATCTGCTCCAGGGGGATGTCCTGGAACAGCCGGCGCATGTCACCGAGATGCGCGATCGGCACGCCGACCCGGCCGACCTCGCCGCGGGCGAGGATGTGGTCGGAGTCGTAGCCGGTCTGCGTCGGCAGGTCGAACGCGACCGACAGGCCGGTCTGGCCCTTGGCGAGGTTGCGCCGGTACAGCTCGTTGGACGCCTCGGCCGTGGAGTGACCGGCATACGTGCGCATGAGCCACGGCCGGTCCTTCTCCCTTGCCCCGTCGGCGTTCTGACGCTCAGTCATCAATGACCTCGGGTGTCTCAGATGTTGCGGAAGCGGTTGATGGCGTCGACGTGCTTGGCGCGCATCTCCTCGTCGCGCACGCCGAGACCTTCCTCGGGGGCGAGGCACAGGACGCCGACCTTGCCCTGGTGGAGGTTGCGGTGCACGTCGAACGCGGCCTGGCCGGTCTCCTCCAGGGAGTAGACCCTCGACAGGGTGGGGTGGATCTTGCCCTTCGCGATGAGCCGGTTGGCCTCCCAGGCCTCGCGGTAGTTGGCGAAGTGCGAACCGATGATCCGCTTCAGCGACATCCACAGGTAGCGGTTGTCGTACTCGTGGTTGTAGCCCGAGGTGGACGCACAGGTGACGATCGTGCCGCCCTTGCGCGTGACGTAGACGGAGGCGCCGAAGGTCTCGCGGCCGGGGTGCTCGAAGACGATGTCGACGTCCTCGCCGCCGGTGAGCTCGCGGATGCGCTTGCCGAAGCGCTTCCACTCCTTGGGGTCCTGGTTGTGCTCGTCCTTCCAGAACTGGTAGCCCTCGGCGTTGCGGTCGATGATCGCCTCGGCGCCCATCGCCCGGCAGATGTCCGCCTTCTGAGGACTGGACACGACACAGATCGGGTTGGCGCCACCGGCCAGCGCGAACTGCGTGGCGTACGACCCGAGTCCACCGCTCGCGCCCCAGATCAGGACGTTGTCGCCCTGCTTCATGCCGGCGCCGTTGCGGGACACCAGCTGGCGGTAGGCGGTGGAGTTGACCAGACCAGGAGCGGCGGCCTCCTCCCAGCTCAGGTGGCCGGGCTTCGGCATCAGCTGGTTGGACTTGACCAGGGCGATCTCGGCGAGGCCGCCGAAGTTGGTCTCGAAGCCCCAGATGCGCTGCTCGGGGTCGAGCATCGTGTCGTTGTGGCCGTCGGAGGACTCCAGCTCGACGGACAGGCAGTGCGCGACGACCTCGTCACCGGGCTTCCAGGAGTTGACGCCCGGGCCGGTGCGCAGGACGACGCCCGCGAGGTCGGAGCCGATGATGTGGTACGGCAGGTCGTGGCGCTTGGTGAGCTCGCTGAGCCGGCCGTAGCGCTCCAGGAAGCCGAACGTCGACAGCGGCTCGAAGATCGAGGTCCACACGGAGTTGTAGTTGACCGAGGAGGCCATGACGGCCACCAGGGCCTCGCCCGGGCCGAGCTCGGGCAGAGCGACGTCGTCGAGGTGGATCGACTTGCGCGGGTCCTTGTCGCGGGTTTCCAGGCCCGCGAACATCTCCGTCTCGTCCTTGTGCACGGTGATCGCGCGGTACGACTCGGGGAGCGGCAGAGCGGCGAAGTCGGCGGACGTGGAGTCCGGCGACTGGATCGCGTCCAGAATGTCCTTGACGGTCACGGTGTTGCCTCCGGCGATGCGCACCCTGAGGGAGGGGTGCTGAGGGTTACGTCGGTGCTGCTGAGGGTTTTTTGGTGATTGCCGTCGGTTCGGCGGTTGTGCTGTTCGGCAGCGCTTTGTGGCGCGGGAGGTTGCCTGTGACGCAGGCGCCGGGCGCGCAGGCCCCGGGAGGGACTTGCGGGGACAGCCGGCGTACGAAAGGTCTCTGCACGCCGGCCGCCCGGACTCCTTCAACGTATGGCACCGCGTGTCATCCGGCAAGGCACTGGGTGCCAGAACTTGCTCTCAGATGAAATCTTTACGTAACAAATGAGCGATGATCGATCAAAGCTACCCGTGAGTAGGTGCTAATCGGGCGCTATCGGTCACCCACCGGTCGCCTACAGGGCATCGGCCGGACACGCCAGGTACATGGCCATCGCGGTACGGGGTTCGCGCACCCCGCGCCCGCTCAGCTCCTCGATCTTCGTCAGCCGGTAGAGCAGCGTGTTCCGGCGCACGGCGAGCCGCTCCGCCGTCCGCACGAGCTGGAAGCCGCCCAGCGGGAGGACTGGCCCGTGCTGCGGGAAACGCTGATCGCCTGGCCGGATGCCAGATGCCAGATGCCAGATGCCAGATGCCAGATGCCGGATGCCAGATGCCGGATGCCGGTCGACCGAGGCCACGAGCTGCGGCACGCGCAGGCCGGCCACGGCGAAGACACGGCCGTCCGGCTCCAGCCGCGTCCCGGCACGCAGTGCCGGCGCCGCGTCCCGATACGAGTCGTGCATCCCGGCGACGCCCCTGCCCGGCTCGCCGATCCCGGCCCGCGTGTTCGCGTACCCCTCGTACGAGGACGCCGCGCACGGGCTGGCGGGCTTCGGCCGGCTCGGCGCGCCGCTCGCGCCCGAGGGGGTGCTGCGGGGCGCGGCGCCGGCCGAGGCGGAACCCGCGCTCGGGCCCGCCGCACGAGCCGGGTTCCTGATGGAGCGTCAATGAGCCGTGGATCCCGGGCAGTTCGTGGACACGCCGGCCGAGCGGCTGCGGCGGGACGGGGCCGAGCTGGTGGAGGGCGCCCCGGTGACTGCGGTGCGGGAGGGCGCGGACCGTGTCGAGGTCCGTACGACCGCGGGGACCTACCAGGCGGACGCCGTCGTGGTCGCTGCGGGCATCTGGTCCCGGGAGGTGTGCGCCTCGCTCGGCGTACGCGTGGAGGTGGCCGCCGGGAAGGGCTACAGCTTCTCGGTGCCGGCCGAGCCGCTGCCGAAACGCCTGGTCCTCCTGGGCTCGGCGAAGGCGGTGCCGGCGCCGATGGGCAAGGGGGTGCGGGTCGCCGGGACGACGGAGTTCGACCGGGATCCTGACCGGTTCCGGCAGGGCCGCGTGGAGGCGCTCGTGGCGGCCGCGCGGCCGTATCTGCCCCGGGCCGACTGGGAGCGCCGGGAGCAGGAGTGGATGGGCCCGCGCCCGATGGCCCCCGACGGACTGCCGCTGATCGGCCCGGTGCCGGGCCGCCCCCGCGTCCTGCTCGCCACCGGCCACAACATGCTGGGCCTGATGCTGGCCCCGGTGACGGGACGGCTGGTGGCGGGGCTGCTCACGGGGGACGCGGACCCGGGGCCGGCGGCGAGGTTCGCCCCGGGTCGGTCGGTACGGCGTCGGGGCCGGGCCCTCCGACCGTGAGGTCCCC
Source organism: Streptomyces sp. UW30 (assembly GCF_008042075.1). GTDB lineage: Bacteria > Actinomycetota > Actinomycetes > Streptomycetales > Streptomycetaceae > Streptomyces. The sequence goes on from NZ_RDBN01000033.1 coordinate 343,689, forward strand.
GGTCCGCTAGAGCCCCAGTCCCAGCAGCGCCACTTCCAGTTGCAGCGTGGGCTGCTCGGGCAGCGCCGGAGGCTCCTCGCCGCGGCCCGTGTGGGTGGGCGGGACGGCGCGCAGGCCCTTTATGCCGTCGGCGGCCCACGCGGCGTCAGTCGCCGGGAGAGAGAGGGTCATGCGCCGCCCGTCGGCCAGCGTGGCTTCGAGCTTGGTCGGGTCGTTCGCCTGCATGGCAACTCGCTTCCGTCGCGCACTGCTGAAGATCCGGCTTCGAAATGAAAGACGGATCACTCAACGCGAAGGTTCCCGCGGAAAGTCCCAAGGCGACGCTTCCCGGGCGACGTTTCCCGCGGCGAGGTTCAGGCCCGCTCCTTCAGGGCCTGCTCGATCGTCCGCATCACCTCGTCCAGCGGCGCGTCCGTCCTGGCCACCGTCACCAGTACCTCGCCCTGCGCGGCCACGGACGCCGGCGCCGTACGCGGCGCGGTCTCACGGCCCGCACCGATCCCCGACCCGAACGTCCTGCGCACGATCGCGAAGGCATGGTCGAGCTGCGTCTCCACATCGCCCTGGCCGCCCGCGCGCAGCCAGCGCCGCAGGACGTGGTTGTGCGCCGTGACCACGGCCGACGCGGCGACCTCCGCCAGCAGCGGGTCGTCGTTGGCGTCGTCGTCGTGTGCGTGCTCGTCGAAGTGGCCGAGGAGATAGCGGGTGAACAGGCGCTCGTAGCGGGCCACCGACGCGATTTCCGCCTCACGCAGGGTGGGCACCTCGCGCGTGAGCTTGTAGCGGGCGACCGAGATCTCCGGCCGTGCCGCGTACATCCGCATGACCTCCTTGATGCCACGGCACACCGTGTCGAGCGGGTGCTCGTGGGCGGGGGCGGCGTTGAGGACCGCCTCGGCGCGGATCAGCGTGTCGTCGTGGTCCGGGAAGATCGCCTCTTCCTTGGAACGGAAGTGGCGGAAGAACGTGCGGCGCGCGACCCCGGCCGCGGCCGCGATCTCGTCGACGGTGGTCGCCTCGTACCCCTTGGTCGCGAACAGCTCCATCGCCGCGGCCGCCAGTTCGCGGCGCATCTTGAGCCGCTGGGCGGCCGCGCGACTGCCTGCGGCACTTTCCGGCGCGTCGGGCGTGGCTGGTGTACGTGAGGACTTGGCGGGCTGGGACATGACCCGAACGTACTGCATGTGCGCAGCTTGATGCGCATGTACAGGGTTTCCCCCGCCCACGGAGGGCGGGGGAGTGCCGGGTTCGGCGGGTGCGGTCGGGCCGCGCCGGACGGCCGGAGGAGGGCTGCCGGGGTCCAGCAGCCCGCCCCACTCCTGACCGTCTCTGAACCAGTCGCCGGGACGCCCCTTAGCGCCGGGCATATTCGCGGAAGCCGCGGCCCGTCTTGCGGCCGAGGCAGCCCGCGGCCACCAGGTGCTCCAGGAGCGGCGCCGGAGCCAGGCCCGGGTCGCGGAACTCGCGGTGCAGGACCTTCTCGATCGCGAGGGACACGTCCAGCCCGACGACGTCCAGGAGCTCGAACGGGCCCATCGGGTAGCCGCCGCCCAGCTTCATCGCCGCGTCGATGTCGTCCAGCGTCGCGTAGTGCTCCTGCACCATCTTGATCGCGTTGTTCAGGTACGGGAACAGGAGCGCGTTCACGATGAATCCGGCCCGGTCACCGCAGTCCACGGCGTGCTTCTTGATTCTGCCGCAGACCTCGCGGACCGTCGCGTGGACGTCGTCACCGGTCAGCACCGTGCGGACGACCTCGACCAGCTTCATCGCCGGCGCCGGGTTGAAGAAGTGCATGCCGATCACGTCCTGCGGACGCGAGGTGGCGCGGGCACAGGCGACGACGGGCAGCGAGGAGGTGGTGGTGGCCAGCACCGCGCCCGGCTTGCAGACCTTGTCCAGCGTCGCGAACAGCTGCTGCTTGATCTCCAGGTCCTCGGCGACGGCCTCGACGGCCAGATCGACGTCGGCGAACGCCTCGTAGGTACCCGCCGCGGTGATCCGGTCCAGGGTCTGCGCGGCGGCCTCGGCGGTCATCCGGCCCTTGTCGACGGAGCGGGCGAGCGACTTGCCGATACGGGCCTTCGCGACCTGCGCCTTCTCCTCGCTGCGGGCGGCCAGCACGACCTCGTACCCGGCCTTGGCGAAGACCTCCGCGATGCCGGACGCCATGGTGCCGGAGCCCGCGACACCGACGGAGCGGACCGTCCGGCCGGGGGCCGTGTCGGCGCCCTCCAGCGGCGTCAGCGCGTCCCGCACGACGACGGCGCTGCCGGGAGCCTCGTACGTGTAGAAGCCGCGGCCCGACTTACGGCCCGTCAGGCCCGCCTCGCTGAGCTGCTTGAGGATCGGCGCGGGGGCGTGCAGCCGGTCGCGGGACTCGGCGTACATGGCCTCCAGGACCCGGCGCGCGGTGTCGATGCCGATCAGGTCGAGCAGCGCCAGCGGGCCCATGGGCAGCCCGCAGCCCAGCCGCATCGCGGCGTCGATGTCCTCACGGGAGGCGTACTTCGCCTCGTACATCGCGGCCGCCTGGTTCAGGTAGCCGAACAGCAGCCCGTCGGCGACGAAACCGGGCCGGTCGCCGACCGCGACGGGCTCCTTGCCGAGGTCCAGTGCGAGGTTGGTGACCGCGGAGACGGCCGTGGGCGCGGTCAGCACCGAGGAGACGACCTCGACCAGCCGCATCGCCGGCGCCGGGTTGAAGAAGTGCAGACCGAGCACCCGCTCGGGGCGGGACGAGTCGGCTGCCAGCCGGGTCACCGACAGGGCGTTGGTGCCGGTCGCGAGGATCGTCTCGGGGCGCACGATCCCGTCCAGCTCACGGAAGATCTGCTGCTTGATCTCGTACGACTCCGGAGCCACCTCGATGACCAGGTCCGCGTCGGCCGCGGCCCGCAGGTCGGTGAAGGTGCGGACGCGGGCGAGGGCGTCCGCGCGCTCGTCCTCGGTGAGCTTGCCGCGTGCGACGGCACGGGCGGTCGAGGACTCCAGGGCGGCGACGGCCTTGGCGGTCGCGGCCTCGCTGATGTCGATGCCGATGACCTCGCGACCGGCCTTGGCCAGGACCTCGGCGATGCCGGTGCCCATGGTGCCGAGGCCGACGACGGCAACGGTCTTGAGCGGGGACTGAGGGGTGTCGGACAGGGGAGTGGCCATCGCGGGACTCCAGGAATGAGGGTGACGACTGGGAGCGCGCCCGGGTGCGCCGGAGCCCGGCTCAACTGAGGCCGAACTGTGAGCGCACCGGGTGCGGAAAGGAGTGAGTGCGGGTGTTTTGCCGGGCTACTGGCGCACACGCCCGGTGCCGTCGCCCAGGGCGCGCACACGCCCTGAGGGAACGGGATCCGACCGGCCCTGTCCCGGGGCCGAGTCGTACTGAGGTACACGAGGTACCGAACCGACCAGCACTCGCGGCGGCTGCGTCACCAGGCCGCTGCAAGCAGAAATGCGAGTGGGTGACTCGCTCGTATGAGCTTAACCGGTGGGTAACGAGCACGCCAGCCCCCGTGTTTGTGATGTAGGTCCCGCGCGGCGGGCCGCTTGCATACGCTCGGCTTCATGGACGAAGAGTTGCGATCACTCACGGAGCGCTTACGGCAGGAGTCCGGAGCGACGGCCGCGTACGACCGCCTCGTGGCGACCGAGGACCTCGACGAACTGGCCGGTGTGCTCACCGCGCCCGGACAGCCGTTGTGGGCACGGGAGTTGGCCGCGTTCCGGCTGGGCCTCGCCCGGGACCCGCGGGCCTTCGAGTCGCTCGTCCTGTTGCTGAACCACCGCGACCCGGAGCGCTGTGTCTGCGCCGCCCACGCCCTCGCCCGCCTCGGCGACCCGCGCACGGCCCGCGCCGCTGCCGCCCTCGCCACCAACGAACTCCGCGTCGCCTACGCCCTGCATCCCGTCCGGCTCCTGGTCGAACTGCGCGCCCCCGAAGCCGTCCCCGCCCTGATCACCACCCTCGAACGACGCCTGCGCCCGCACGACCCCTACCGCCGCGTGGCCCTCGCCTGCGTGGAGGGCCTCGGCGAGCTGGGCGACACCCGGGCCAGACAGGTACTGAACGAGGCCCTGGCCCACCCGACCCTGGCGGAGGCGGCGGTACGCGCGCTGGCACGGATCCCGCATCAGCGCTGAGCCGCCCACGGTGCGTCGCTCAACGGGGCGCCGCCAGCTCCCGCGCATACCGCACCTCCGGCACCGCCACCCCGTCCGCCTCGAAGGGCTCCTCGGCGCCGTCCGCCCGGAAGCCCGCCCGCTCGTAGAAGCGGCGGGCCCGGGTGTTGTCCTTGAGTACCCACAGGAGCATCCGCGTGTGGCCGGCGGCCGTGCACAGCCGCACCGACTCCTGGAGCAGGGCGCGGCCCACGCCCGTGCCGTACCGACCCGGGTCGACATAGATGGCGTACAACTCGGCGTCCTCGGTGCGCACTTCGCCGTCGCGGTACGGCCCGTGGCAGGCCCAGCCCACGATCTCCCCGTGCCGCTCGGCGACCAGGTCGACCACGCTGCCGTCGGCCTGCGCGAAGTATCCGCGGCGGCGTTCGGCGTCCTGTGTCACGTCCAGGGCGTCCAGGTACGACTGCGGTATCAGGCCCCGGTAGGCGCTCCGCCAGCCGCCGATCCGGATCGCGGCGACGCGGTCGCAGTCGGCCGGGGTCATGGGGCGGATCCGTATGCCGTCGTCGTCCATGAGGGGACCCTAGATGCCGCCCGCCGCGTCGGCGCTCCATTGCCCCGGGGACACCGCTAACCCGGGAGCACCGCTAGCTCGGGAGCACCGCTAGCCCGGGAGCACCGCGAACGCCTCCACCTCCATCAGGAACTCCGGACGCACCAGCCCGGCGACCTGCACCGCCGACGCGGCCGGCAACCGGTCGTCGGGTATGTGCTCGGCGCGGGCCGCACGGATGGCGGGCATATGGGCCATGTCCGTGACGAAGTAGGTGAGTTTGACGACGTCGTCGAAACCCGCCCCGGCCGCGGCAAGGCAGCGCCGCAGGTTCTCGAAGACCTGGCGGGCCTGTGCCGCCGGGTCGCCCTCGCCGACGATCCGGCCGTCCTCGTCCAGGGCGAGCTGGCCGGAGACGGCGACGAAACGGCCCCTGCCGAGCACGACATGCGAGTACTGGGCGGCGGGGGCGACCCCGTCCGGGGCGGGAATCCTGGTCAGCTCACTCATGCGTCCATCCTGGACCACGGGTCTGACAACACCCCCGACGGACCTCCGTTGCTCAGTGCCGGAACCCGAGCAGCCCGTGCAGTTCGGCGCCGCGCGACGCCGACGCCTCGGCCTTGGCGCGCAGCGGCTTCGGGTCGGGCTGCGCCTTGCACACCGCGTCGACCGTGCCCTTGCCGCGCGGCACCGTGCCGTCGGTCAGATAGGCCGCGAGGTGCTTGTCCAGGCAGGCGTTCCCGCCCAGCGTGATGCCGTGGTTGCCGCCGCCCCGCTCGACCACGAGGCTGGAACGGGCCAGCCGCTCGTGGACCGTGACGGCGCCCTGGTACGGAGTGGCGGCGTCGCCGGTCGCCTGGAACAGCAGCATCGGCGGCAGCTTCTTGTTGGCGATGTCCACCGCGCGCAGCGAGCTCGTCGGCCAGAACGCGCACGGCGCGTTGTACCAGGCGTTGTTCCAGGTCATGAACGGCGCCTTCGCGTGCACGGCCCGGTTGTCGGCCCGCCACCGCTGCCAGTCACGCGGCCAGGACGCGTCCCGGCACTGCACCGCGGCGTAGACGCTGTAGCTGTTGTCGGTGGAGGCGCCGGACGCGCCGAATTTCTTGTACGCATCGACCAGCGGGTCGGCGTTCCTGTCGTTCACGTACGCCGCGAACGCCTCGGCGAGGTAGGGCCAGTAGCCGTTGTAGTAGCCGCCCGGGACGAAGGTGTCCTCCAGTTCGGTGGCGCCCACCTTGGCGCCGGCCGGCTTCTTGGCCAGCGCCGCCCGCATCGCGTACCACTTGGCCTCGACCCGCGCCGGGTCGGTGCCGAGCCGGTACCTCGCGTGGTGCTTGGCGACCCAGGCCAGGAAGGCGCGGTGGCGGTCGTCGAAGGCGACGTCCTGCGCGAGGTTGTCGTCGTACCAGACACCGGTCGGGTCGACGACCGAGTCCAGGGCCGCCCGGCGCACCCGCTCCGGGAAGAGCTTGGCGTAGACCGCGCCGAGGTAGGTGCCGTACGAGTAACCGAAGTAGTTGATCTGCTTCGCGCYCAGTGCCGTACGGATCCGGTCCATGTCGCGCACGGCGCTGACGGTGTCGATGTACGGGAGCACGTCGCCGTACTTCTTGGCGCAGGCCCGCGCGAAGGACTGAGCGCGCAGGAGGTTCGCATGCTCTGTCTGCGGGGTGCTCGGCACGGAGTCGGCGCGTACCGGGGCGAAGTGGCCCGGCTTGCAGTCGAGGGCGGGCCTGCTCCTGCCGACCCCGCGCGGGTCGAAGCCGATGACGTCGTACTGGGCCGCGACCGCTTTGGGCAGGGCGGAGGCGACGAAGGCGGCGAGGGCGAGCCCGCTGCCTCCGGGGCCGCCGGGGTTGACGAGCAGGGGGCCCTGGTACGTCTTCGCCGTGTGCGGGACGCGGGACAGCGCGAGGGTGATCCGGCGCCCGTGCGGAGCGGCGTGATCGAGCGGTACCTCCAGGGACGCGCACTGGAGCGTCGGGTACTTCTCGGTGCCGCACTTCTTCCAGGTCAGCGGCGCGGCCTGCGCCTGGGCGGGGACGGCCGTCACGGCCGCGGCCAGGAGGACGGCGGCGGCGCACAGCACGGCTGCGCGTGTTCCCATGGGGTCCTCCCGGGGCGGAGGGTCGCGGACCGCGGGTGTCACGGTCCTGGCCGCATCGTCCCGGCGAGGGCGCCCGAAAGAACTCGTTCTGGCAAGACTTGACCCGATTGGGTCGAGGGATGCCCTCCAATGCTCTCAGATGAGCGAGAGTTGGGTCGGCTCGGTGATCGCGGGCTCGGGCTCGTGGATCCGCCGGGGCATCCCCGTCCGTGCGGGCCCGATGCCGTACTCCTGCGCCAGGTCGTGCACCTGACGGGTGATCCGGCGCTGGTACCACTTCGGCGCGTACGCACCGTCCGCGTACAGCCGCTCGTAGCGGCGCACCAGATACGGGTGCTCCCGGGCCAGCCAGGCCATGAACCACTCGCGCGCCCCGGGCCGCAGATGCAGCACCAGGGGCGTGACGGAGGTGGCCCCGGAGGCCGCGATCGCCCGCACGGTGGCCCGCAGTTGGGCCGGGTGGTCGCTCAGGAACGGAATCACCGGCGCCATCAGCACCCCGCATCCGAGCCCGTGCTCGGTCAGGGTCCGTACGACGTCCAGGCGCCGCTCCGGGGCGGGTGTGCCCGGCTCCACGGTGCGCCACAGCTCGGGGTCGGTGAAGCCGACCGACACGCAGACGCCGACGTCCGTCACCTGCGCGGACTGCTTCAGCAGCTCCAGGTCGCGCAGGATCAGCGTGCCCTTGGTGAGGATCGAGTACGGGTTGGCGTGGTCGCGCAGGGCGGCGAGGATCCCCGGCATCAGGCGGTAGCGGCCCTCCGCGCGCTGGTAGCAGTCGACGTTCGTGCCCATCGCTATGTGATCGCCCTGCCAGCGGCGCGAGCCGAGCTGGCGGCGCAGCAGTTCGGGCGCGTTCACCTTGACCACGATCTGGGAGTCGAAGCCGAGGCCCGTGTCCAGGTCCAGATAGCTGTGGGTCTTGCGGGCGAAGCAGTACACGCACGCGTGCGAGCAGCCCCGATAGGGGTTGACCGTCCACTCGAAGGGCATGCGCGAGGCGCCCGGCACCCGGTTGAGGATCGAGCGGGCCCGGATCTCATGGAACGTGATCCCGGCGAACTCGGGCGTGTCGAAGGTACGGGTGACCACCGCGTCCGCGCCGAACAGCGCGGAGTCGGCACGGCTGTGGTCGGACTCCAGGGTGAGGTTCTCCCAGCGCATGAGGCCTCCTCGGTAGCACTGCCCACAGAATAGAACACATGTTCCCTTGATCGTGCGACCTATACCCTGGCTTCGTTTTCGATCACTGTGCGACCGCTTCGGGGACGAGTTCGGGACCCCGATTTGGGCGGTCCGGGAGCGGGGTGGTTGGCTTGCTCCAACCCCCGAGAATTCTGGTCCTGGAGGAAGTCAATGGCGCAGGTCGAGGCCACTACTGAGCGGGTCGTCGCGGCGGACGCGGAGAAGGTGTTCGACGCCCTCGCCGACTACACCGGCACCCGGCAGAATCTGCTGACGGAGCACTTCAGCGAGTACGAGGTGCGTGAGGGCGGCGACGGCGAGGGCACCCTCGTCCACTGGAAGCTCCAGGCCACCAGCAAGCGCGTGCGCGACTGCCTCCTGGAGGTCAGCGAGCCCACCGACGGCGAGCTCGTCGAGAAGGACCGCAACTCCTCCATGGTCACCACCTGGCGGGTCACCCCGGCCGGCGAGGGCAAGTCCCGGGTCGTCGTCACCACCACCTGGCAGGGCGCCGGCGGCATCGGCGGCTTCTTCGAGAAGACCTTCGCGCCCAAGGGGCTCGGCCGGATCTACGACGCGCAGCTCGCCAGGCTCGCCACCGAGGTCGAGAGTTAAGTCCCGGGTGCCTGGGGGCCCTTGGCCTCCTCACCGGATCGAGTGGATCTCCGCCGTGTCCGGGGCGCCGCCGTAACTCGCCGTGCTTGCTCGTAGTTGTCGCCTAATGCGGGAAATGTGAGCAGGTACGGCGAGGGGAGCGGTACGTGGGCGGCACGACCTTGGTGCAGGATGAAATCGTCACCGCACCACCTCCGCAGGCCCCGCCCCGAGGCGTCGAGACCCAACTGAGCCCGCGCCGGGTGCGGTTGGTCTTCATCGGGCTGATGCTCGCGCTGCTGCTGGCCGCGCTGGAGCAGATGATCGTCGCCACCGCGCTGCCGAAGATCGTCGGCGAGCTGCACGGCCTGGACAGGATGTCCTGGGCGATCACCGCCTACCTGCTCACCGCGACCATCGGCCTGCCGGTCTACGGCAAGCTCGGCGACCTCCTCGGCCGCAAGGGCGTCTTCCAGTTCGCGATCGTCGTCTTTGTCGTCGGCTCCGCGCTCGCCGGCCGGGCCGAGACGATGGACCAGCTGATCGCCTACCGCGCCGTGCAGGGCGTCGGCGCGGGCGGGCTCATGATCGGCGTCCAGGCGATCATCGCGGACATCGTGCCGCCCCGCGACCGAGGCCGCTTCATGGGCCTGATCGGCGCCGCGTTCGGCCTTGCCTCCGTCGCCGGGCCCCTTCTGGGCGGCTACTTCACCGACCACCTCACCTGGCGCTGGTGCTTCTACATCAACGTCCCCTTCGGCCTGCTCACCCTCGCCGTCGTCGCCGTCGTGCTGAAGCTGCCGAAGCCCGAGGCCAAGGCACGGCTCGACATCCTCGGCTCCCTGCTGCTCGCCGCCGCCTCCACCTGCCTGGTCCTGCTGACCAGCTGGGGCGGCACCGAGTACGCCTGGAACTCACGGGTCATCCTCGGCCTCGGCGCGGGCGCCGCCGTCGCCACCGTGCTCTTCCTCATCGCCGAGCACTTCGCCGCCGAACCCCTCATCCCACTGAGGCTGTTCAGGGACTCCGTCTTCAACATCACCGGCCTGGTGGGCCTCGTGATCGSCGTCGCCCTGTTCGGCGCCGCCAGCTATCTGCCGACCTTCCTGCAGATGGTCGACGGCGCCACCGCCACCGAGTCGGGCCTGCTGATGCTGCCGATGATGGGCGGCATCGTCGGCGCCTCGATCGTCTGCGGCCAACTCATCAGCCACACCGGGCACTACCGGATCTACCCCGTGCTCGGCAGCGCCCTGTCGGTCCTCGGCATGTGGCTGCTGTCCCGCCTGGAGATCGACACACCCCGGCTGCACTACAGCATCTGGATGGCCGTGCTCGGCGCCGGCATCGGCATGGTGATGCCCGTCCTGATCCTCGCCGTGCAGAACTCCGTGCGCCCCGCCGACCTCGGCACCGCCACCAGCGCCAACAACTACTTCCGGCAGATCGGCGGCAGTGTCGGCGCGGCGATCTTCGGCACCCTGTTCGCCGGCCGGCTCGCCGACGCCCTCGCCGAACGACTCCCCGCACACGCGGGCGCCGGCCTGCCCGACCCGGAGTCCATCACCCCGCAGCTCGTCCACGCCCTGCCCCCGGCGCTGCGCGACGCCTACATCCAGGCCTACGCCGACGCCATGCCGAGGATCTTCCTCTACCTCGTGCCGGTGCTCGTGCTCGGTCTGCTCATCGCCTGTTTCCTCAAGGAGACCCCCCTCGTGAACAGCGCAGCGTCCCACGACGCCCCCGCCCCCGAGGTCTCGCGGGCCGCCTTGACGGTGACGGGGACGGCGGCCGGGCTGAAGGCGGGGGCGCTCGCGGCGAGGGTGTACTCGCCGGCGACCAGCTCGGTGATGACGTAGCCGCCCTCGCGCCCGGAGCGGGTGGTGGCGACGACCTCGCCCCGGACGTTGGTGATCCCCGTGTGCGGCGGCGTGCAGCACCCCGACGGGACCGTCGTACCGCACGCGGCGCTCACGCTCATCGATGTCGCCGGGCAGCAGGTCGGACGCGGCGCGAGCGGACAGGACGGGCGGTACGCGCTGGTGGCACCGGGCGCGGGGGCCTACGTCATGATCGCCGCGGCCGGCGGCCACCAGCCGCAGGCCGTCACCGTGACCGTCGGCGAGCTCCCCGTCGAAGTGGACATCGTCCTGGGCGGCGCCGGACGTCTCGCCGGGACCGTGATCACCCCGGACGGCACCACCGTGGACGCCACCGTCACCCTCACCAACGTCCGGGGCGAGGTCGTCGCCACCACCCGCTCCGGGCGCGAGGGCGGCTACGTCATCACCGAGCTGGTCGCCGGCGAGTACACCCTCGCCGCGAGCGCCCCCGCCTTCAGCCCGGCCGCCGTCCCCGTCACCGTCAAGGCGGCCCGCGAGACCCGCCAGGACATCGAACTCGCCGGCGGCGCCCTGCTGCGCGGCACCGTGCGGGCGGGCGGCGAGCGAAGCGCGATGGGGGTCCCCCCGGCCGAAGGGTGGGGCAGGCCCGTCGAGGACGCGCGCGTGACGCTCCTGGACGCGGCCGGCAATGTCGTGGACACCCTCACCACGGGCCCCGACGGCACGTTCCGGTTCGTCGACCTGTCCACGGGCGAGTACACCGTCATCGCCGCGGGTTACCCGCCGGTCGCCACCGTGCTCCAGATCGCCGGAGGAGGCCGAACGGAACGCGATCTTCAGCTCGGACACGAGGACTGAGCCAGGAGCCCCGCACCCGGCCTGTCCTGCGCGGACGCGGCACGGGCGGACACCTCGCCACCCCGTGTCGCCGTGGCGATCCCGGCGCACCAATTCCCGTATTGCCGCACACCGCCGAGCGCCGGAGCCGTACGGTGGTGGGGGCGCGCAGATCTTGCGAAGCCTTGGGGAGAGAGGGCCTGGGCCATGGACCGTGGCACCGAGAGGGACGGCGCGGTGACGGAACACGCCGCGTCCGGACGCATCCCACTGGCCGTGGTCGTGGTGGACCGCGAAGGCCTGGTCTCCCACTGGAGCTCCGGCGCACGCCGTCTGTTCGGCGCCGCCAAGGAGGAGGCACTCGGCCGCCCCGCCGTCGATCTGCTGCCGGTCTCCGGCGCCCTGCCGGATGACGACGACCCTTCCCCGTACGGCGCCTACGGGGCGTACGACGGTCTCGGCCACGATCTCGAAACCTCCCTCGACGGGCGCCTGTACTACCCGGCCGCGGGCCGCGCCCGCCTCACCGTGCCCGAGCGGGACCGTGTCGACGTGCTGTGGTGGGCCTACCCGCTGGTGGGCCCCGGACCGGAGCGGCTCCTCGTGCTCGGCGCCGACGTGGGCCGGCTCCGGCAGGAGGACCCGGACGACGACCCCGGCTTCGAGCGCGTCGCGCCCGCCTTCGCCCTGCACACCGACTTCCCCGGCGCCGAGGAACTCGCGCACAAGCTCCCCGAGATCCTCCCCAGCATGAGCGTCGAGGAGAGCGCCCGCATCGTCGGGCAGATCCTCGAACTGGGCTACCCCGTCCTGGAGTTCAGCCAGAACGACCGCGTGCCCGTCACCCCCGACTGGGGCGTGCCCCGGCGGGTCGAGCGCAGGGCCCGCCGCGAGCGCGCCGCCCGGGCCGCCGCCCAGGGCTTACCCCTCCCACAGGAGTACTCCGAGGAGGGCGAGGACCTCGAGTACGTCGCCGTCCGTGAACGCTTGGAGTTCCTGAACGAGGTCAGCGGCCGCATCGGCACCTCCCTCGATCTGTCCCGGACCATCATCGAGGTCAGCAGAGCCGTCGTGCCCCGCTTCACCGACGTCGCCGGCACCTATCTGCGCGAACAGGTCGTCGCCGGCGAGGGATTCCCCGACGGCGCGCCGGACACGACCACCATGTGGCACCGGGTCGCCGTCGAGCACACCGACGAACCGGGCCGCTGGGACGACGTCGTGCCGGTCGGCGAGGCCATGCCCTTTCCGGCGCACACCCCGTTCTTCCAGTGCATGACCAGCGGTGAACCGGTGCTCGTGCCGCGGATCAGCGAGGAGATGGGCCACGCCATCGCCTCGCAGTTCGAGAAGCGGGACATCCGGCCGCTCATCACCGGCCGTTCCATGCTGGTCGTGCCGCTGAAGGCACGCACCGTCGTGCTCGGCTTCATGATCCTGCTGCGCCACCCCGAGCGCGTCGAGTTCAACGACATGGACCGTGTCACCGGCGCCGAACTCGCCGCCCGCGCGGGCCTCGTGCTCGACAACGCGCGCATGTACACCTACCAGGAGAGCGTCGCCGAGACCCTCCAGGACAGCATGCTGCCGCACATCCCGCCGCGCATGGCGGGCTGCGACATCGCCACCCGCTACCTCCCCGGCACGCTGCTCGGCCGCATCGGCGGCGACTGGTTCGACTCCGTCAAACTGCCCGGCGCCCGCACCGCCCTCGTCGTCGGCGACGTCATGGGCCACGGCCTCAACTCCGCCGCCATGATGGGCCAGTTGCGCACGGCCGTGCAGACCATGGCCGCCCTGGACCTGCCGCCCGCCCAGCTCCTGCGCAATCTCGACGACCTCGCCCAGCGCCTCGGCGACACCTACCTCGCGACCTGCCTGTACGCCGTCTACGACCCCATCGCGGGCGAACTGCACATCGCCAACGCCGGTCACATCCCGCCCGTCCTGGTCCGAGCCGACGACGGGCGCAGTGAGCTGCTCGACCTGCCCACGGGTGCCCCGATCGGCGTCGGCGGGGTGCCCTTCGAGGCGGTACGCGTGCGCGTGGAGCCCGGCGACCGGCTCGTGATGTGCACCGACGGCCTGGTCGAGGTGCGCGGCGAGGACATCGGTGTCGGGCTCGCGACCCTCTCCGAGTCCGCCGCCCACCCGGCCGCGTCCATGGACGACGCCTGCGACACCATCATCCGCGCTCTCAACACCCGCGGCGGCCGCAAGGACGACGTGGCCCTGCTGCTGGCCCGCCTGAACGGCATCGGTTCCGAGGACGTCGCCGCATGGCGCATCGCCCTGGACCCGGTGGAGGTCGGCCGGGCCCGCGCCGTCGTCCGCGAGCAGTTGCACGACTGGGGCCTGTCCCGCCTCGCGTCCACTGCCGAGCAGCTGGTCAGCGAGCTGGTCACCAATGCCGTACGGCACTCCCACGGCCGCCCCGTCGAACTGCGTCTCGTGCGCGGCGACACGCTGCTGTGCGAGGTGGACGACGACGATCACGAGCTGCCGACCCTGCTCCACGCCGGCTCCTGCGACGACCACGGGCGGGGGCTTCGGGTGGTGAGCACCCTCGCGCGCGAGTGGGGCGCGAGCCGGACGAACGCCGGCAAGACCGTCTGGTTCGAACTCACGATCCCGCGCCGCTGACCGCCCGCGCCCGGGGGGGGCGTACGACGGCGTACCGGTGTACGACGGCGTACCGGTATCGAATGCCGGGTGAAGGTATGCGCCGCGCGCTTGTGGCCGAAACCACGCCGCGATAGACCGTACTCGCCCGTGCCTTCACGACGGGTCGCCGTCGCTACCTGGGGAGTCGGTCATGAGCGTGACGAGTCGGTACCGGGAGGCCTGGGAGGGGTTCTGGCGTGAAGCCCCGGCTGAACAGGGGGCGGTGTTCTGGGACGCGGAGCCGTCCCTGACCGCCGGACGCCATGTGGCCCTCTTCGAGCCGCACCTGACCGATCCGGGCCTGCCGATGGTCGACCTGGGCTGCGGCAACGGCACCCAGACCCGTTTCCTCGCCGACCGCTTCCCGCGCGTGATCGGCGCCGAACTGTCCGCCGCCGCCCTCGACCACGCCCGGCTGGCCGACCCCGCCGGGCAGGCGACGTACCGGTTGTTCGACGCCGTGGAGAAGGCCGAGGCGGAGACGCTGCACGCCGAGTTCGGTGACGCCAACATCTATATGCGGGGCGTGCTGCACCAGGCCGAGCCGGACGACCGGCAGCTGATGGTGAACGGGATCGCCACGCTGGTCGGTGAGCGCGGCCGGGTCTTCCTCGTCGAACTCTCCGAGTCGGCCAAGCCGATCCTCGTCGGTCTCGCGCAGAGCCCTTCGGGACCTCCGCCGAAGCTCGCGCCGATCTTCCGGCACGGCATCGCGCCCGGCGAGGTCGCCGACGCCTCAGTGCCCGAGTATCTGCGCGCGGCCGGTCTCTCGGTCATCGCGAGCGGTGAACTGCCGCTGATCACCACGGAGTACGCGCCCGACGGCACCCGGATCGAACTGCCGTCGAAGTGGGCGGTGGCGGGCCGGACGGCGTAGGCGGCGACGGCCCTCCCGGTGGTCCGTGCCACCCGGAGGGCCAACTCACCGTATCCGCCTATCAGTTCACGGTACGGCCCTTGCGGTACGCCACCCAGCCCGCGGCGAGCAGCGCGGCCGCCAGTGCCGCGACGGAAAGCACGGTCACGCCGGTCGAGGCGAGACTGCCGCCCGCGGTGGAGGTGCCGGCGCCGGCGGATCCACCCGCTGCGGAAGCCGCACCCGTGCCGCTCGCGCCGCCGCCCGTCGTGCCGGTCCCCGAGCCGTCGTCGCCGCCCGTGCCACCGGTGCCGCTGTCGTCGTCCGTGTCCACCGGGTCCTGCCCGACGAAGCTGACCGGGACCTTGACGTCCTGGGAGCGGTCGCCGGAGAGGGTGTGGTCGCCCCGTGTCGCAAGGACGCACGTGGCCTTGAAGCAGTCGGTGTACTCGTCCTTGGCGGCCACCGTCAGCTCCACCTTGAACGTGCCGCCCGCGCCGTACGGGACCGCCAACTCCTCGCCGTAGTCCGGCGGGTTGGAGGAGATCCACGCCGAGGAGTGCGAGCCGCCGGTCATGTCGACGCCGCCGACGCACGGGGTGGGCAGTTCGCCGTCGCCGTTGTCGACGCACAGGGCGACGTAGATGCCCTTCCTCGTGTCGTAGCCGGAGCCGGTGATCTTCAGGGTCTGGTCCTCGGTGGCGAGGTTGTTGACCGGGGTGACGGTGAGTTTCTGGCCGCCCGGGCCGGTGACCGTCCTGGTGCCCGACGGTTCGGTGTCCTCGCCGTCGCCTCCACCGCCGTTGCCGCCGTCACCGGGCTCGGTGACCGTGAGGGTGATCGGCGAAGTGCGGGTCGTGCCCGCCGAGTTGGTGAACTCGGCGCGATAGCGGTGGCCGTCGTGCGCGGCCTTCGCGGTGAAGGCGTACGTGGTGCCGCTCGCCCCCTCGACGGCCGACCACGTCTGGCCGGCGTCGGCGCTCACCTGCCAGCGGACCGTGGGCTGCGGAGCGCCCTCGGCCGCCGCGACGAAGGTGACCTCGTCGCCCGGCGCGGCCGACTGGTCCGTGGGGGACTGGACGACCTTCGGGGACATCCGCCGGTCCAGCTTGACGATCTTGCCTTCGACCGGGCTGCTGACGTAGACGGAGGTGCCGCCGGGGGCGACGGCGACCGCGGCCTCGCCGAACTGGGAGTGATTGCCCACGAGCTCGGTCGGCTTCGCGGCCTCCTCGAAGGTGTTGGTGTCGTACACCGCCAGCGAGCTGATGTCGTCGCCGTTGCCGCTGTCGCCGTTGTCCTGACGGACGACGAAGGCACGCCCGGTGCCCGTGTCGAAGGCCACGTCGGTCGTCTCGTCCGGCCCGCTCAGTGTCGTCAGGAGCTTCGCATCCTTGTCGTACACGAGCACGGAGCTGCCGCTGCCCACCCACACGTTGCCCGTGGTCGGATCGGCCTCGACGAACCCGACGGAGGCGGCGGGCAGTTCGATGTCGGCGGTGACCGTGAAGGTCTTCGTGTCGACGCGGCGCAGCTGTCCGCCCGCGGCCGATGCGACCCAGGCCGCGTCGTGCGCGGTGTCGACGCCGAGCTGGGAGCCGCCGTCGAGGGTGAGGGTCCGGCCTGCGGTGCCCGTGGCCGTCGCGATCTCGGAGAGCGCTGCGCCCTGTGCGACCAAGGTGGTGCCGGGCTCGGCGCCGGGACCGGCTCCGGTGACCCTGGCGCCCGTCAGCCATACGCCGGCCGCTGTCGTGTCGCCGTCCTTGGCGGTGCCGATGCCGCGCAGCGGGTAGTGGAAGACGACGCCGTCACCGGGGAGCGGCGCGGCGATCAGGGCGACGTTGCGGGCCGCCATGGCGCCGCCCGTGCCGGGGGCCTGGCTGACGTGGGTGAGGACCTTGCCGTCCTTGGCGTCGAGGGCGTACAGGCCGCGCTCGTTGACGTCGCCGGTGTCGACGTAGTCCTCCGAACCGGCGTACAGCTTCCCCGAGTCGGGGTGCAGCAGCAGGTCCTTCACCTCGCCGGCCGCCGTGAACTCGGCCGCCCTGACATAGCTGACCGTGCCGGCGGGCACGTCCACACCGTCACCGCCGTCGCCGGGGCCTTGGCCCTCGAAGCCGACGGGGATGCGGACGTCCTGGGAGCGGTCGCCGGGATTGCGGTGGTCGACGCGGGTGACGACCGAGCAGGTGACCTTGGCGCAGTCGAGGCTCGCGTCCTTGGCCCTGACCGCGATCTCGACGTCGAAGGTGCCGCCCGTGCCCCAGTTCACGGCCAGGTCGCCCGCGTACTCGTCGCCCTCGGGGACGATCCACTGCGAGGAGCTCCCGGTGCCGCTCTGGTCGGCGCCGCCGAGGCACGGAGTGGGGACGCGGTTGTCGCCGTTGTCCTTGCACAGGGCGACGTAGACGGCCTTCGTGGCGTCGTAACCGGAGCCGGTGACGCGGAGTGTCTCGCCGTCGGGGTCGAGGTTCGCGGAGGCGGAGACGGTGAGTTTCTGGCCGTCCTTGCCGAGGGCCGTCTTCGGTGTGTCGGAGGCCTGTGCGGCGGAGCCGAACGTGACGGCCGCGGCCACGAGCGCGGCGGCGCCCAGGAGCGCCGCCGGTCGTCTGTACTGCATGGGGGTTCCTCCGGTCACTGGAAGGTGATCGGCACGTGGACGTCGTACTTGCGGTCCCCGCTGTCGAAGTGGTCCGCGCGCGTCACGACCGCGCACTCGACGTCCTCGCCGCAGACGCTGCCGTCGTCGAGGGTGGCCTTGACGTAGATCTGCACGCTGAAGGTGCCGCCGGCGGCGAACTTGGAGCTGTTGGCGAACATGCCGCCGAAGGTGTTGTTGACCCAGTGCGAGGCACCGGTGGAGCCGCTCTCGTCCTGGCCGCCCAGGCACGGGGTGGGCTTGTTCGCGCCCTGCGCCCCGTCGACCACGCACAGGCTGACGTAGATGCCCTGGCTCGTGTTGTAGCCGGAGCCGGAGACCGTGATGACCTGGCCCGCGGCCGTGGCCGTGGCGGGGGCGGTGAGGAGCAGGTTGTACGTCGCGGCGCCGTCGGTGACCGTGCGGGTCGAGGTCGCGGCGGACGCCGACGTGGCCAGGCCCAGGGTCAGGGCACCGGCGGCGACGACGGTGAGGGCCGCGCGGGCGGCGGGGATGGCTCTCATGGGGAGCGGGACCTCTCTGCAGGGAACCCAAGTTCGGTTGACTTAGGTAAGGCTAACCTAAGTATTGATCAGTGGTGTTTGTCAATGGAAGACAAAGAGGCGCCAACGACCTCTTCAGGAACCGGAGTTGAGGCGCACGGCGAACTCCGCGACGGCACTGCGGCCGCCG
Organism: Streptomyces sp. UW30; assembly: GCF_008042075.1. Classification (GTDB taxonomy): domain Bacteria; phylum Actinomycetota; class Actinomycetes; order Streptomycetales; family Streptomycetaceae; genus Streptomyces. The sequence continues at coordinate 361,785 of NZ_RDBN01000033.1, forward strand.
GTCACCGTGTACAGCTCGACGGTGTGCGCGCCCTCGGCGGCGGTGTCGTACACCGGGAACGTCCGTGCGGCGCGGCCCTGTTCGTCGGCCACCGCCTGGTAGCGGGTGTCGCCGTCGATCGCCACGAGGATGATCTCGCCCGGTTCGAATCCCGTGCCGTCGACGGTCTGTTGGCCACCCGCGGTCAGCTCCTGGACCGTCACGCGGGCCGAGGGCGATGCGTCGGGGACGGTCTGTTTCGGTTGCTGCGGGGCCGTGGTGCTCGGCGACGGTGTTGCCGAGTCGGCGGGCTCCGCCGGGGTCGCGCTCGCGGTGCCGACCGTCACGTCGAGCCGGCCCAGTGCGTCACCCCGCGCGAAGGGGGCCCCGCTCCACGTCGACAGCAGTTTCGCGCCCTCGTCCGTGAGTGACGCCCGCAGACCGGTCCACGTCACTCCGCCCGCGCGTAGGGCAGGTCCGCCGCCACTCGCCGTCACGTCCGCCAGCGTCAGCTCCCGTGCCCGTCCGTCGACGACCGTACGGGCGTGGAGGGTGCCGTCGTCGCCGTCGGTCAACCGCAGCCGCAGGCCGCCGAGCGTCAACGGCTGAACCGGGCCGGCCTCCGGGACGAACCGGGCCGCACCTCCCAACTCGACGTCCACGGCGCCGGTTTCGAGGTCCGTGCTGCCGCTCGTGGCCGGGAACGAGGCGCGGTCCGCGGATCCCCGTACGGCGGGTTCGGTGACGTCGACCGACAGGCCGTGGTCGGCCGGCTCGGCGTCGGCCGTGTTCCAGGTCGCGTACCCGTCGGACACCGCGCGCGGGAATGTCTCCGTGTCCTGGGCGACCGCCGACCCCGCGGCCGGGCACAGCAGTGCCAGCAGGGCGCCGCCCGTCACGGCGGCGGCGCCGGGTCTCTTCGTCATCTTCAAGTCTCCCTCTGGGATATGAGGTCGGGTGCGGGGTCAGCCCGCGTTCGACGCACGGCGCCTGCGCGCCCAGAACCACACCCCGGTGCCGGCCGCGACGAGGCCCGCCGCTGTCGCCCCCGCCGTCAGGGCGACGGAACCGGTGCTCGCGAGCGGACCGTCGGACGCCTTCTCGCCGCCGCCGGCCGAACCGCCCGTACCGCCGCCGGTCGTGCTCGCGCCGGCCGCAGCGGTCGGGGCCGCCGAGGCGCCGTCGCCCGCGCCGCTGCCGCTGCCGCCGAAGGTCACCGGGACTCGGACCGTCTGGCTCTGGTCGCCGCCCCGGGTGTGGTCGTTGCGGGTGATGACGGCGCATTTCACGCCGGACTTGGCGCAGTCGGTGTTCGCGTCCTTGGCCCGCACCTTGAGCCGCACGCTGAACGAGCCCTTGTGGCCGCTGCCCTCGTACGGTTTCGCCAGTCCCTCGCCGTACGACGGGGGGTTGGAGGAGATCCACGCGGACGCCCCGGACTCGCCGGACATGTCCACTCCGCCCACGCAGGGCGTCGGGGTCCTGCCCGCGCCGTTGTTCACGCAGAAGGCGACGTAGATGCCCTTCTCGGTGTTGTAGCCGGACCCGGTCACCGTCACCGTCTCGCCGTCCGGGGCGAGGCCGGAGGCCTGGGAGACCGTGAGTTTCTGGCCTTCCGGACCGGTCGCCGAACCGCCCGCCGCGACCGCCGGGGCGGCGGTGCAAAGCGTCAGGAGGACGCCGGCGGCCGCGGCCACCGGTGCGGTCGTACGGCCAACTCGCCTGTCACGCAGGCCACATGGCGATTTCACGTCGCACCCCCACCAGGAATTAATAAGGTAAACCTAACCTAAGCTATTGATCAACAGGGTGCGAGACGAGAGGCCGGAGGGCCGCGCGATGCGAATGACCGGAAGACCCCGCCGACTGGCCGGAATGCCCCGACCGGCGACGGGGAGGGTGCGACCCGCGGGGCGCCGGGGCCTCGTGCCCCTCGCGCTGGCGCTGGTGTTGCTGACGGGCGCCTGCGGGGGCGGGAGTGGCGGTTCCTCGACGGCGGACGCGTCACCGGCCTCCGCGAGCGAGCGGGCCGCGGCGGCCGAGCGGCAACTCGCGAAGAACACCCTCGTCCCGCTCGAAGGCGAGCCGCCCACCCCGCGGTTGCCGGTCACCGTCGACTCCTCGGACGGGCGCAAGGTGACCGTCGAGGACGCCTCGCGCATCCTGCCGCTCAACGGCGGTGTCGCGGAGATCGTGTTCACGCTCGGTCTCGGCGATCGCGTCGTCGGCCGGGACATCACCGCCACCTTCGCCGAGGCGAAGAAGCTTCCGCAGGTCACCAAGGCGCACGACGTGAGTGCGGAGAGCGTGCTCTCACTGCGGCCGACGGTCGTGCTGGCCGACACCGACACCGGCCCGCAGGAGGCCATCGACCAGATCCGCGACGCCGGCGTCCCCGTCGTCGTCCTCGACCCCGCCACGGAACTGGCCGACGTCACCGCCCGGACCGCCCGGATCGCCGAGGCTCTCGGTGTCCCCGCGGCGGGCAAGGCCCTCAACCGGCGCATGAGCGACGAACTCGCCGCCGCCCGGGCCGCGGTGCCCGACGGCAGCAAGCCCAAGGTCGCCTTCCTGTACATGCGCGGCAGCGCGGCCGTCTACCTCATCGGCGGCAAGGGCTCCGGCGCCGACTCCCTGATCGAGGCCGCCGGGGCGGTGGACGCGGGCAAGGACGCCGGCCTGGACAAGCCGTTCACGCCGATCACCAGCGAGGCCCTGGTGCGGGCCCAGCCGGACGTCATCCTCATGATGACCAAGGGCCTGGACTCCGTCGGCGGCATCGACGGCCTGGTCCAGATTCCCGGCGTCGGCCAGACGCCGGCCGGGATGAACCGCCGGGTGGTGGACATGGAGGACGGGGTCCTCCTCGGGTACGGGCCCCGAACGCCGTTGGTGATCGACATCCTGGTGGATCGCATCCACCAGACATGAGGAGAACTCGTCGCCCCCTGCCGCGTCGGACGCGGAGGCCATCGTCGTCGGACACGGTCAGATCCTGGACACGAGCGCCGGACCCCTCATCGCCGTACGCCTCAACATCCTCACCCGCAAGACCCTCGGCGGCCTCCAGACCGACCTCTCCGGCCGTGTCCTGGACGCCTCCGGCACCCCGGTTTCCGGGCTGTACGCGGCCGGTGAGGTCGCCGGCTTCGGCGGAGGCGGCGTCCATGGCTACCGCTCGCTGGAGGGCACCTTCCTCGGCGGCTGCCTCTTCTCCGGCCGCGCGGCGGGGCGGGCGGCGGCAGCGGCGACCGCGAGCTGAGCCGCGGACCGCAGCCGCGGGGGCCTCACGGTTCGGTGGGCACGCACAGCACCGGAGTGCGCGCCAGATGCAGCAGTTTGTGGGGTGTGGAGCCCAACAGGGCCCCGCGCAGCGGGCTCTCACCCCAGCTGCCGACCACGATGACCCGCGCCGCATGGCGGGTCGCGGCGTCGATCAGAGCCTCCGCAGGCTTCCGGTCGATGACCTCCACCGTGGTGCGCACCCCGGCCTCGTCGGCCACCTGGACGGCGTGCGAGAGCGTGGTGCGCCCGACCTCCTGGACGGCGTCGCGGTGAGCGGCGTACTCCTCGCCGAGGGCGCCGGGCGCCGCCGCGCCGTAGACCAGCACGAGCGGTTCGTCGAACGCGGCCGACACCTCGACGGCGACGTGCAGCGCGCGGACCGCGCCCGGGGACTCGTCGTATCCGAGAACGACCGTCATCTCAGGACTCCTTGTCGCCGTGCACGAGTTCCGGGTCGGCGACCTCCGGGCGCTCCGACCAGAAGGCGGGGGCCATCAGCCGCCACACGACCATGAGGACCACCCCGGCGAGGGTGATGCCGATGCCGATGACCAGCGGCGGGCCGAGCCCGAACCACGAGACGCCGCTGTAGGAGTTGGCGGGATCGGACATGTCGCTGATCGACTCGACCAGCAGCCAGACCAGCAGTCCGGCGCCGACCAGCGGGCCGAGGCCGATGAGCAGGAAGTTGTGCAGGCTCTCCGTCAGGTGACGGCGGTAGTAGACCGCGCAGGCGATGCCGGTGAGCGCGTAGTAGAACGCGATGAGCAGGGACAGCGCGGTGAGCGAGTCGAACAGGGCGTTCTCGCTGATCTGGCGGACGACGAGGTACCAGGCGATGGCGATGCCCGCGACCCACCAGGTGCTCACGTCGGGCGTGCGGAACCGTGGGCTGATGTGCCCGAAGGGGGCCGGCAGCGCTTGCCGGCGTGCCATGGACAGCGCCGTGCGTGAGGCGGGGATGATCGTCGTCTGTGTCGACGCCAGCCCCGAGGTCGAGACCGCCAGCAGCACGACCCAGTCCCAGCCGCCCATCGCCTCGTCGGCGAGCAGGGCGAAGATGAACTCCTCCTCCGCCGCGTTCTCGGACAGGAACGCCGGCCCGGCGTAGGCCACCACCGCGTAGGCGACCGAGACGTACGTCACCAGCAGGATGACCGTCGACCACACGCCCGCCTCGCCGGGAGCGGTGGCGGAGTTCTCGACCTCCTCGGTGAGGTTGACCGCCGACTCCCACCCCCAGTAGATGAACACGCCCAGCAGCAGAGCCGCCGTCAGATCGGCGCCTCCCGCACCGAAGGGATTCAGCCAGCTGAACGCCGGATCGACGGAGTCGAGCGTGCCGGTGTCGGCGTAGACCCGGTAGAGGGCCACCACGGCGAAGGCGAGCAGGCAGGCGACCTGGGCGAGGATGAGGACGTTCTGCACCCGGGCCGACACCTCGGTGCCGATGACGCACACCGCCGTCATCACGATGATGAGCAGCACCGTGAGCAGCTGGCGTACGAACTCGTTGTCGGCCCAGCTGTCGAGCCCGAAGGCCAGCAGCGCGAACGTCACCGCGACGTCCGCGAGCGAGCCGATCACCAGGACGCCGGTCATCGTGATGGCCCAGCCGCCGAGCCAGCCGGCCCACGGGCCCATCGCCCGGGTGACCCACGAGAAGGTCGTCCCGCAGTCCTGGTCGACCTTGTTGAGGTAGTAGAACGCCGAGGCGATCAGCAGCATCGGCACGAACGACGCGAGCATGACGCCGGGGGCGTAGACGCCCACGAGGGCCACGACCGGGCCGATGGCCGCGGCCAGCGAGTACGCGGGCGAGGTGGCGTTGAGGCCGATGACGAGTGCGTCGACGAACCCGATCGCATCCGCCTTCAGCCCCTCGGGCGGGCGGGTGTCCATGGTGCCTTCGGCCATGCTGCCTCACTTCGGTCGCGCGTGACCTCATGAAACAGGGAAGCGTGGGGCCTGCCGGGGCTTTGGTGTCCGGTCGGCGGATGTATCACCCGTGTGCCCAGCGCAGGGACGCGTCAGCCGTCGGCCGCAATCGTGGGGTTGGCGGGCGCCGGAGCCAGCGCGGCCAGCTCCGCCGCGTCACGCGGCCCGGGTGCCGTGTCGTCCAGCAGCCCCTGCGCGCGCAGCAGCCGGGTCGCCGCGACACCCCAGGGCAGCCGCAGACCGGCCTGCCGGAGCAGGTCGGTGCGGGCCAGCATCTCTGGTGCCGGGCCGGTCCGTACGCCGGACGGGGTCAGCAGCGCCGCGTCGTCGGCCCAGCGCAGGGCGAGGTCGACGTCGTGGGTGGCCATGACGACCGTCGTGCCGCTCGCGCGGAGCCCGTCGAGGGTGGCGAGCAGACGCTCCTGGCCGTCCGGGTCGAGCCCGGCCGTCGGCTCGTCGAGGATCAGCACACGGGGCCGCATCGCGACCGCGCCGGCGATGGCGGTGCGCTTGCGCTGCCCGTACGACAGCAGATGCGTCGGCCGGTCGGCCAGCGCGGTGATGTCGAGGGCGGCGAGCGCCTCGTCGACCCGTGCCCGCACCTCGGGGTCGGGCAGGCCGAGGTTCAGCGGGCCGAAGGAGACGTCCTGGGCGACGGACGCGGCGAACAGCTGGTCGTCGGGGTCCTGCACCACCAACTGGACCGTCGTCCGCAGCCGGGTCAGCCCCTTGCGGTCGTACGTGACCGGCGCGCCGTCCACCGTCAGCCGGCCGTCGTGCGGCTTGAGTCCGCCGCTGAGCATCCGCATCAGCGTGGTCTTGCCGCTGCCGTTACGGCCCAGCAGCGCGAGCGCGCGCCCCTCGCGCACGTCGAAGTCGAGGCCGCTGAGCACGACGGGGCCGTCCTCGTAGGCGTAGGACGCGCCGCGCAGGGCGACGAGAGCGGTGGGCTCGCTCATGGCAGGGCCCTTTCCAGTACGAGGGTGAGGGCGGCCAGCGTGACGAGGAGCGCGCAACTCCCGGCGGTGAAGCGGACGGAGACCTTCGCCTCGGGCACCAGGACGCGCAGGGTGCCGTCGTAGCCGCGCCCGGCGAGCCCGGCCTGGAGTCGGGTGGCCCGGTCGAAGGACCGCACGAACGCGGTGGCGCCGAGCCCGGCCAGCGAACGCCACTCCGCGGCCCGGCTGGTGTGCCCGAGCCGTGCGGCCTGCGCGTCCCGGATCCGGCGCACCGAGTCGAGCAGCAGAAAGCTCATCCGGTACGTCACCAGCGCGACGTCCACGACGGGCGCGGGCACCCCGGCCTTCACCAGCCGGGGCAGCAGGTCCGACATCGGTGTGGTGAACGCGAACAACAGCACCCCGAGGGAGGCGGCCGACGTACGCAGCAGCAGCTCACCGGCCCGCAGCGGACCGTCGTCGGCGAGGGACACCAAGCCCTGAGGCCCGCCGACCTGGACGAGCAGCGTGGCCGCACCGGTCACACAGAAGCCGAGCGGCACACGATAGGCGCGCCACAGCCGCCGCCCCGGCACACCGGCCGGCCCCAGCAGCACGGCGAGGGCGGTGACCAGGACCAGCGCGGCACCCGGCCAGGGCGGCAGGGAGATCGCGAGCAGGGTGAGGCCGAGCCCGAGCACGGCCTTGTCCACGGGATGACGGCGGCGCCAGCGACTGCTGTGCGCCGCCGCGTCGATCGGCAGCACGCGGGCTCAGGCCCTCTCTGCCGGGGACTCCTCGATGGCGCTCTCCCGCTCCAGCGCCCGCTGCTCACCCTGCTTCCGTCCCCGGTGCAGGCCGAAGTAGTAGGCGAGGACACCTGCGCCGAGGGCCGCCTGGAGGGAGAAGAGCGCCGACTCGATCTCGCCGGACGGCGGCTCGTACAGCGGCGAGAACCACGGCTCGTAGTCCGGCTCGATCTCGGTGATCGCCGTCTCCGCCTCGCCGTCCGCGCCGGTGAACGGCTCCTCCTTGTGGTCACCGAGGCCGAGGGCCAGCGGCAGCACGGCGAGCGCGGCCACGACGGCCAGCAGCAGAATGTTGATCTTCGTGTTCCTGCTCATCGGGCCACCGCCTCCGTCTCGGTCCGGGACTGCTTCTTGGCGAGGAGTACGCCCAGCCGGGTCAGTTCGCCCTTGCTGGACTGCACCAGCAGCCGCATCACGAGCACCGTCAGCAGGCCCTCGCTCACGGCGAGCGGGATCTGGGTGATGGCGAAGATGGAACCGAACTTCCCGAGCGCGCCCAGGAATCCGCTGCTCGGGTCGGGGAAGGCGAGCGCCAGCTGGACGCTGGTCACGCAGTAGGTGGACAGGTCGGCGACGAACGCGCCGAAGAAGACGGCGACCATCAGCGGCACGTCATAGCGCCGCAGCAGCTTGTAGATCGCGTACCCGGCCCAGGGCCCGACGATCGCCATCGAGAAGACGTTGGCGCCGAGCGTGGTCAGGCCGCCGTGCGCGAGCAGCAGCGCCTGGAAGAGCAGCGTGATCGTGCCCAGGACCGCCATGATCGGCGGCCGGAACAGGATGGCGCCCAGGCCCGTGCCGGTGGGATGGGAGCAGCTGCCGGTCACCGAGGGCAGCTTCAGCGCGGACAGGACGAACGTGAAGGCCCCGGAGGCGCCGAGCAGCAGTGTGCTCTCGGGATTCTCCCTGACCTCACGGGTGAGTGACCGGACTCCGTGGACGACGAACGGTGCGGACGCGACGCACCAGGCGACCGCGTGCGCCGGCGGGAGGAAACCCTCGGCTATGTGCATGGCTCAGCAGACCCTCTCCAGCACCTCGTGGATGGTTGACGCGCCTTGGCCGGTCTCCTGGCTGACGGGTGACACCGCCCGTGCTCCGCCTTCCCGGGTCCCGAAGAACCCAGTGGCTGCCCGTGAGGGCCGGAGCCGGACTTCCCGATTCACAGTGGCGAGGGCCGCACCGGCATCACACCGGATTTCCCGTTCACCAAGGCGTGGTGACAGTAGTGCCCGCACACGGTGACTGACAAGCGCGCCCAGGGGGCGTGAAAGCGGCGTTCGTCCGCTTCGTGGCGGGTTCACGCGCGGGCGCGTAACGTGACGGACCATGAAGATCCTCATCAGCGCCGACATGGAGGGCGCCACCGGGGTGACCTGGCCGGGCGACGTGCTTCCCGGGACGCCGCAGTGGGAAAGGTGCCGGGGGATGTTCACCTCGGACGTCGATGCCGCCGTGCTGGGTTTCTTCGACGGCGGTGCCGACGCCGTCGTCATCAACGAGGCGCACTGGTCCATGCGCAATCTGCTGCTCGAACGGCTCGACGAGCGCGCCCAGATGCTCACCGGCCGGCACAAGGAGCTCTCCATGGTGGAGGGCGTGCAGCACGGCGACATCGACGGCGTCGCCTTCGTCGGCTACCACACGGGCGCCGGCATGGAGGGCGTCTTCGCACACACCTACCTCCCGAACTCCATCACCGGGGTGTGGCTGAACGACGTACGGGCCAGTGAGGGCCTGCTGAACGCGCATGTCGTCGCCGAGTACGGCGTACCGGTGGTGCTCGTCACCGGCGACGACCTGGCCTGCGAGGACGCGCTCGGCTACGCGCCCGAGGCGCTGAAAGTCGCCGTGAAGGACCATGTCTCGCGGTACGCCGCCGTGTGCCGTACGCCGGCCAGGACCGCCGCCGACATCCGCGCCGCGGCCGGTCAGGCCGCCGGGCTGGCGGTCCGTCACGAACCCGTGCACGGCGGCCCGTTCACCGTCGCGGTCGAGTTCGACGCCGAGCACCTCGCGATGGCCGTCACCGTCGTCCCCGGCGTCGAACGTATCGGCGAGCGCAAGGTGGCGTACACCAGCGAGCGAATGTACGAGGGAATCCGTACCTTCAAGGCGGTCACCACGATCGCCTCGGCCGCGGTGGAGGAGCAGTATGGCTGACGGGCAGGCACTGGACGAGGTCGTCACGTTCACCTCCGACCTCATCCGTATCGATACGACCAACCGCGGCGGCGGCGACTGCCGGGAGCGCCCCGCCGCCGAGTACGCCGCCGCGCGGCTGACCGAGGCGGGTCTGGAACCGACGCTGCTGGAGCGCGCCGAGGGCCGTACGAACGTCGTCGCCCGTATCGAGGGCAGCGACCCGTCGGCGGACGCGCTGCTCGTCCACGGTCATCTGGACGTGGTGCCCGCGCAGGCCGACGAGTGGAGCGTGCACCCCTTCTCCGGGGAGATCCGCGACGGCGTCGTCTGGGGCCGGGGCGCCGTCGACATGAAGAACATGGACGCGATGATCCTCGCCGTCGTGCGGTCCTGGGCCCGCGAGGGCGTACGGCCCCGCCGGGACGTGGTGATCGCGTTCACCGCCGACGAGGAGGCGAGCGCCGAGGACGGCTCCGGCTTCCTCGCGGACCGGCACGCCGCACTGTTCGAGGGCTGCACCGAGGGCATCGGCGAGTCCGGCGCGTTCACCGTCCACGACGGCAGCGGCCGGCAGATCTACCCCCTCGCGGCCGGGGAGCGCGGTACCGGCTGGCTGAAGCTCACGGCACGCGGGCGGGCCGCGCACGGCTCCCGGCCCAACCGGGAGAACGCGGTCACCCGCCTCGCCGCGGCCGTCACCCGGATCGGCGCCCACGAGTGGCCGCTCCGGCTCACCCCGACCGTCCGCGCCGCCCTCGTCGAACTCGCCGCGCTGTACGGCCTCGACGCCGACCTGGACGACGTGGACGGCCTGCTCCAGAAGCTCGGCCCGGCGGCCAGGCTGGTCGAGGCGACCGTCCGCAACAGCGCCAACCCGACGATGCTGGAGGCCGGTTACAAGGTCAACGTCATCCCGGGGCAGGCCGTGGCCTACGTCGACGGCCGCTATCTCCCGGGCTTCGAGGACGAGTTCCGGACCACCCTCGACGAGCTCACCGGGCCCGACGTGGACTGGGAGTTCCACCATCACGAGGTGGCCCTGCAGTCGCCGGTGGACTCGCCGACGTACGCCCGTATGCGCGCGGCCGTCGAGGAGTTCGCGCCCGAGGGACACGTCGTGCCGTACTGCATGCCCGGCGGCACCGACGCCAAGCAGTTCTCCCGGCTCGGCATCACCGGCTACGGCTTCTCGCCGCTGAAGCTGCCGGAGGGCTACGACTACGGGGCCATGTTCCACGGCGTCGACGAACGCGTGCCCGTCGAGGCGCTGCACTTCGGCGTCCGTGTGCTCGACCGTTTTCTGCGTACGGCCTAGGCGACTTGGGGGAGACAGTGCGGACGCTGGCGTACGGTTCCTGGCCCTCGCCCATCGACGCGGCCGTCGCCGCGGCGCACGAGGGGCGGCCGGACTTCGTGGGGTTCGTGGGGGAGGAGGCGTGGTGGACCGAAGCCCGGCCCACGGAAGGCGGACGGCGCACGCTGGTTCGCAGACGGGCCGACGGCCACGAGGAGTCGGTGCTGCCCGCTCCGTGGAACGTGCGCAGCCGGGTCATCGAGTACGGCGGACAGCCGTGGGCCGGCGCCGTGGCCGACGGCCGGCCGCTCGTCGTCTTCGTCAACTTCGCCGACCAGCGGCTCTACCGCTACGAGGAGGGCGGCGAGCCGCGTCCGCTCACCCCCGTGTCCGACGTGGGCGGTGGACTGCGCTGGGTGGAGCCGCGGCTGCGGCTCGACCTCGGTGAGGTGTGGTGCGTGCTGGAGGAGTTCACCGGCTCCGGACCCACCGATGTGCGGCGTGTCCTGGCCGCCGTCCCGCTGGACGGCTCGGCGGCCGGGGACCGGGGCGCCGTACGCGAACTGACCGACGACCGGCGCCGGTTCGTCACCGGAGCGCGGATCTCGCCCGACGGGCGGCGGGCGGCGTGGCTCGCCTGGGACCATCCGCACATGCCGTGGGACGGCACGGAACTGCTGGTCGCCGACGTCGGGGCCGACGGCACGCTCGGCAGCCCGCGGACCGTGGCGGGCGGCCCCGAGGAGTCGATCGCCCAGGCCGACTGGTCGGCCGACGGCCGGCTGCTGTACGTCAGCGACCGCAGCGGCTGGTGGAACCTCTACCGCGACGGCGAACCCCTGTGCCCGCGCGAGGAGGAGTTCGGCGGACCGCTGTGGCAGCTCGGCCTGCGCTGGTTCGCCCCGCTGGAGAGCGGGCTCGTGGCGGTCGTGCACGGCCGCGGGGCGACGGCCCTGGGCGTGCTCGACCCGGAGAGCGGCGAGATCGTCGACGCGGCCGGCCCCTGGACCGAGTTCGCGCCCACCCTCACGGCGTACGGCGAGCGGATCGTCGCCGTCGGCGCCAGTCCGCGCAGCGCCTACGAGGTGGTCGAGCTGGACGCCACGACCGGCCGGTCCCGGGTGATCGGAGCCGCGCACGACGACGCCGTGGACCCCGCCTACTACCCCGAGCCGCAGATCCGCACCTTCACCGGCCCCGCCGGACAGGACATCCACGCGCACATCTACCCGCCGCACAACCCCGGTTGCGTGGCTCCCGGCGACGTCCCGCCGCCGTACGTCGTCTGGGCGCACGGCGGCCCCACCTCGCGGGCGCCCCTCGTGCTCGACCTGGCCATCGCCTACTTCACCTCCCGGGGCATCGGCGTCGCGGAGGTCGACTACGGCGGCTCCAGCGGCTACGGCAGGGAGTACCGCAACCGGCTGCGCGAGCAGTGGGGCGTGACCGACGTCGAGGACTGCGCGGCCGTCGCGCTCGCCCTCGCCGACGAGGGCACCGCCGACCGCGACCGGCTCGCCGTCCGGGGCGGCAGCGCGGGTGGCTGGACCACGGCCGCCTCCCTCACCACGACCGGCGTCTACGCGTGCGGCACGATCCTGTACCCGATTCTCGACCTGGCCGGCTGGGGCACGGGCGAGACCCACGACTTCGAGTCCCAGTACCTGGAGTCCCTGGTCGGACCCCTCGCCGAGGTGCCCGGACGGTACCTGGAGCGCTCGCCCGCCGAGCACGCCGAGCACCTCACGGTGCCGTTCCTGCTGCTTCAGGGCCTGGACGACGTGATCTGCCCGCCCGCCCAGTGCGAGCGGTTCCTCGCCCGCATGGAGGGGCGCCGGGTGCCGCACGCCTACATCGCCTTCGAGGGGGAGGGCCACGGATTCCGGCGCGCGGAGACGATGATCCGCGTCCTGGAGTCCGAACTCTCCCTGTACGCCCAGGTCTTCGGGCTCAACCCGCCCGGGATCCCGAAGCTGGAGCTCGCCAAGTGACCGAGCCCGTACGGCCGTTGCTGCGGCCGTCCCGACTCGCCCCCGGGGCCCGCGTGGCCGTCGTCGCCCCCAGCGGACCGGTGCCCGAGGACCGGCTGGAGTCCGGGCTCGACGTGCTGCGCGGCTGGGACCTCGACCCGGTGGTGGCGCCCCATGTGCTGGACCGGCACGGCGAGTTCGACTACCTCGCGGGCACGGACGCCGACCGCGCCGCCGACCTCCAGCGGGCCTGGTGCGACCCGTCCGTGGACGCCGTGCTGTGCGCCCGGGGCGGCTACGGCGTGCAGCGGATGATCGACCTGCTCGACTGGGACGCGATGGCCGCGGCCGGGCCGAAGGTCTTCGTCGGCTTCAGCGACATCACCGTGCTGCACGAGGCCTTCGCCACCCGGCTGGGCCTCGCCACGCTGTACGGACCGATGGCGGCGGGCGTCGACTTCATCAAGAACGCGCGGGCGCAGGAGCACTTGAGGGCCACGCTGTTCGAGCCGGAGTCGGTGCGCACGATCACCTCCGCCGGCTCCGCACTGGTCCCGGGCCGGGCGCGGGGCGTCACGCTCGGCGGCTGTCTCTGCCTGCTCGCCGCGGAGATGGGCACCCCGCATGCCCGGACGTCCGGACGCGGCGGTCTGTTGTGCCTGGAGGACGTGGGCGAGGAGACGTACCGGCTCGACCGCTACCTCACCCAGCTGCTGCGCGCAGGTCTGTTCGACGGCGTGCGCGGGGTGCTGCTCGGGTCGTGGCAGGAGTGCGAGCCGTACGAGCGGGTGCGTGCGCTGCTTGTGGACCGACTGGGTGGCCTCGGTGTGCCGGTTGTGGAGGAGTTCGGGTTCGGGCACTGTGAGGGTGCGTTGACGATTCCGTTCGGGGCGGGTGCCGAACTCGACGCCGAGGCGGGGACGTTGACCCTCGACGAGCCCGCGCTGCGCTGAGCAGGGTTCACTGAATATCCGTCAAGAAACCTCCGTCACGGCGATTGACCTCGCCTGACACGTGTCACACCATGACAACCGGCCAGTACTTACTGGTCGGTATGCAGGGCTGTCCAGCGTGCCTCAGTGTGGAGGTCTCCGTGTCCCGTCGCGTGCCCAGATTCCGGGCCCCACTCGCTCTCGTTCTCGGCGCCACACTCACCGCCCCCCTCGCGCTCACCGCTCCGGCCGCCGCCGCGACCGGCCAGTTCACCGTCACCGCCCTGAAGTTCACCGTCCAGGCGGGCGGCCGCACCTGCACCGTCGACGCCGATCTGTACCGGCCCGCGGGTGTGGACCGCGCCCACCGCGCACCCGCCGTCCTCGCCACCAACGGCTTCGGCGGCAGCAAGTCCGACGGCTCGACCAACGTCGTCGGCGAGGCCTTCGCCCAGCGCGGATACGTCTCCCTCGTCTACTCCGGGCTCGGCTTCGGCAGGTCCGGCTGTCTGATCTCGCTCGACGACCCCACCATCGACGGCGTCGCCGCCTCCGGTCTTATCGACTTCCTGGGCGGCGGGCGCGCCGCCGACGACGGCACCAAGGCCGACTTCGTCACCCTCGACGCCCCCGGCGACCCGAGCGTCGGCATGGTCGGCGGCTCCTACGGCGGCGCCGTCCAGCTGGCCACGGCCGCCGTCGACCGGCGCCTCGACGCCCTGGTGCCGATGATCACCTGGAACGACCTCGCCTACTCCCTCGACCCGAACAACGCCGTCGGCACCGCCGACGTCCCCGGCGCCTTCAAATGGCAGTGGGCCAACGGTTTCTACCTCATCGGCGAGGGCCAGCCCCTGCTGGAGGCGAACCTCGACCCCTCCCGCATCAACTCCATGGCCTGCCTGCACTTCGTCACCAAGGCCTGTGACACCATCCGCACCCTCAACTCCGGCCGCTACCCGGCGAAGCAGACCGCCGAGCTGCTCGCCTACGCCCGTAGCGTCTCCCCGGTGTCCTACCTGAACCGCGTCAAGGCACCCACCCTCCTCGTCCAGGGCCAGGCCGACAGCCTCTTCAACCTCAACGAGGCGACGGCGACGTACCGGACGCTCAAGTCCCAAGGCACCCCGACCAAGATGATCTGGCAGTCCTGGGGCCACAGCGGCGGCCTCACCGACCCGGCCTCCGGCGAACTCAACCTCGGCCAGGGCAACCTGGAGACCAGCTACGTCGGCCGGCGCATCCTCGCCTGGTTCGACCGCTATCTGCTCGGCCACCACGTCGACACCGGACCGGCCTTCGCCTACTACCGCGACTGGATCACCGACCCGGACCACACCTACGCCACCGCCGACCGCGTGCCCGCGCTCAGCCGGACGCTCTACCTCTCAGGCGACGGCAAGCTCGTCGACAACCGCCGCAAGGTGGCGCGCGGCAGTCGTACGTACACCAACTGGCTCGTGCCCACCAGCCACTCGGAGAGCTCGCTCGCCGGACTCATCGGCCTTCCGGACCCGGCGCCGTACGACACCGCGGGCACCTACCTCGGCTGGACCAGCGAGCCGCTCGCCCGCACCACCGACGTCGTCGGCGCACCCCGGGCCACGCTGAAGGTGGTCTCCCCGAGGGCCGAGCGGACCCAGCACTCCGGGCACGCCGCCGACAAGCTCGTCCTGTTCGCCAAGCTGTACGACATCGCCCCCGACGGCACGCGGACGCTGGTGCACCGGCTCGTCGCACCGGTGCGGGTGCCCGACGTCACCAGGAGCTTCACCGTGACGCTGCCGGGGATCGTGCACCGGTACGAGAAGGGGCACCGGCTGCGGTTCGTGATCGCGGCGAGTGACGACGCGTACTTCGGGAACCGGGGGATCAAGCCGGTGACGGTGGTCAGCGCATCCCAGGACACCGGGGTGCTCCAGCTGCCGGTGATCGGGTAGCGCCTCCCGGCGGGCCGCTCACCGTGCGTGATCGCGTCCTCGGGAGCATCCTTGGTGTATGACCGCGAAGACGTCGGAGAGTGGCACGAAGGCCGGCGGGAAGCGGGGTGGCCTGGCCGGGGCGATGACCCCTGGCCGGATCACCATGCTGGTGCTCGCCGTCCTTGCCCTGATCTTCATCTTCGAGAACACCGACGAGACCGAGATCCGGCTGCTGATCCCCCTGGTGACGATACCGCTGTGGCTGGCGCTGCTGGCCATGGCCCTCATCGGTGCGCTGTTCGGGGCGTATTTCATGCGACGGCGCCGATAGCGGGTCGTACGCTGGCGCAATGCCGCATCCAGCGTCCCGCTACCTCGCCGAAGGCCCCCGAGTGGGCATACGTCACTTCAGCCACGACGACGCCGCCGAGTTCACCCGGCGTGCCCGGGAGAGCAAGGACCTGCACCATCCGTGGCTCTTCCCGCCGGACGGCAGCGCCGCGTACGCCGGCTATGCCGGGCGGCTGATCGAGGATCCGACCAAGGCGGGGTTCCTGGTCTGCGCGAAGGACGACGGCGGGGGGATCGCCGGGTTCGTCAACATCAACAACATCGTCGAGGGCGCCTTCAAGAGTGGCGCCCTCGGCTACGGCGCCTTCGCCCATGCGGCCGGCCGCGGCCTGATGCGCCAGGGCCTCGACCTGGTGGTCGGACACGCCTTCGGCGCGCTGCGGCTGCACCGGCTGGAGATCAACGTCCAGCCCGCCAACACCGCCTCCATCGCCCTCGCCCGCGCCTGCGGCTTCCGGCTTGAGGGCTTCTCGCCGAACATGCTCTACATCGACGGGGCTTGGCGCGATCACGAACGGTGGGCGATCACCGCCGAGATGCGGGCTTCCGGTTGATCTTCATCGTGTCGAGGTCCGTGACCGTCGACCTCAGATCCCTGAAGCCGTAGCCCAGCTCCCGCAGCGCGCTCTCGGCCCGGTCCTCGGCGATCGCGCCGGCCATCTCCTCGCCGTCCGCCGCGTCGGAGACCACGACATAGCGCATCGAGAAGTGCTTGAGCGGGGACGGCTCGTAGGACAGCGACCCCTCCTCGGTGAACCGCATGCTGGTCAGACCGTGCGCGGGGGCCTGCGCGAGCAGCCGTGCCCGGGCCTCGTCGGCGAGCCCGTCCCAGGTGCCACGGACGATCACCCGGTAGGTGTGCTGCTCACTCATGTTCCTGCTCCCCGCATCGGCCTGGAGGGTCGACCCTACGTCGGCGAGGACGGCGCGCATCCGGAATATTGCCGCGCGCGACGCTCCCACTCCTACGTGGCGGCCCTCGCCCCCTACGCCTGACGGTCCACGTACTCGTAGATCGCCCCGTCCGGGTGCATCGCGATCAGGTTGCGGCCCACGGGTGTCGGCACCGGGCCGGCGATGATGCGCGCGCCCAGCTCGCTGAGCACCTGGTGGGCTTCGTCGACGTCCTTGACGGCGATCGTCGCGGCGACCTTGCGCAGCACCTCCAGCTCGGCCTCGGGGCCGCTCATGAGCAGGAAGCAGCCGACCGCGGCGACCTGGACACCGCCGCGTTCGAAGCGGAGCGCTCTGCCGCCCGCGAGGCGTTCGTAGAAGGGGACCGCGGTCTCCAGGTCGTCGACGCATACGCGCAGCGTGGCTCCCAGAATGTCCATGCGGAAAGCCTAGTTGGGACCGGCGGGTCGGGGAGATCGTTTCACGCGATCCCCTCACTCCCCGTTACGCGCATGCCCGTACGGGTACCCGGCGCCCATGGATCGCCTGGATCATCTTGAGCATCTGGACAAGCAACTGGTCGACGAGCTGGCGCAGGTGGCGCGGGAGACCGTGCGCGACGAACTGCGCGAGCAGACGCGCAGGCAGCGCCGCCGGGCCATGCTCTACGCCGGGTCCGGCGCCGTCGCCCTGTACGCGGGCGCGGCCCTCGCGCTCGCCCTCGGGCTCGGCCTCGCCGCCGGGCTGCCGGACTGGGCCGCCGCGCTGATCACCGCGGTGATCCTCGGCGTGCTGGCATACCTGCTGCGCGGCGCGGCACGGCCGACGCGGAAGGGACCGGCAACCGGGGCCGCGCAGGAGGGCACCTCCGGCACCCCGCCGAGCGGGCGCGGCATGCCGTACCCGCCGATGCCGCCCGGCCCGCCGGACACGACCGGGACGCGTACACCGCGGCCTGACGCCATCGACCCCGATCAGCCGCACCACCGGGCATGACCCGGCGCACGCGGACCGCCTGCTTGCGGGTGTAGGCGCCGCGGCGTCCACGTATCAACTCGGCCTCGGCGCCGATCACTTGGCGTGCCATGGGCGATGTCCAGCGCCGAGATCGCGCACGCGGCGACACCCGGCCTGCCGGCGTTGCGCACCGCGCGGCACATCGCGTCGTGCGCGGCCGGGATGTCCAGGGCGCCGCGGCCCTCCACCAGCGGGGCGAGATGGTTGCGCAGGAAGCCCCCGACCGCCGTCGGGCCGTACGTCCAGCCGGTCCCGGTCGCGTCGCCCGCGGGCACTTCGGCGATCACCACCGGCGTGGAGTTCCAGGTCAGGGTGGGCACGGCGGAGACGGAGACGAGGGGGAGCCGGAGTTTCATCGGGGACGGACGTACGACGGCATGGGGACATCTCCGGGACCGCCGCCCTGGCGGCAAGAGACGGGTCGGCCTCCGGGTACCCGCAGGCTCGCCCGGAAATCCGGGGCCGCCCCGGCGGACGTTTGGCGGAACCGACCCGGGGGACGCGGAAGGCCCCCGAGGTATGCGACAGCGTCGGAGGCGCACCGTGAGTCGACCCCGCATCGTGATCGTCGGCGCCGGATTCGCCGGGTACCGGGCGGCCCGCACCCTGTCCCGGATCACCCGGCACAAGGCCGACATCACCCTGCTCAACCCGACCGACTACTTCCTGTATCTGCCCCTGCTGCCCCAGGTCGCCGCGGGCATCCTGGAGCCACGCAGGGTGACCGTCTCGCTCTCCGGCACCCTGCCCCACGTACGGCTCGTGCTGGGCGAGGCCGACGCCGTCGACCTCGACGGGCACACCGTGCGCTACGTCGGCCCCGAGGGCGACCGCGGGACCCTGTCCTTCGACCGGCTGATCCTCGCCGCGGGCAGCGTCAACAAGCTGCTGCCCATCCCCGGCGTCGCCGAGCACGCGCACGGCTTCCGCAGCCTGCCCGAGGCGCTGTACCTGCGGGACCACGTGACCCGCCAGCTGGAGCTGGCGGCCGCGGCCGACGACCCCGAGACCTGCTCGGCACGCTGCACCTTCGTCGTGGTCGGCGCCGGATACACCGGAACCGAGGTGGCCGCGCAGGGCAAGCTCTTCACCGACGCCCAGGTCCGCAAGCACCCCCTGCGGGCGGGCCTGCGGCCACGCTGGCTGCTGCTCGACATCGCCGAGCGCGTCCTTCCCGAACTGAACGAGAGGCTGTCGCACACGGCCGATCAGGTGCTGCGGCAGCGGGGCGTCGAGGTGCGCATGGGTACCTCCGTGAAGGAGGCCACGCACCGCGGGGTGCTGCTGACCGACGGCGAGTTCGTCGGCACCCGCACGCTGGTGTGGTGCGTCGGCGTGCGGCCCGATCCGCTCGCCGAGTCGCTCGAACTGCCCCTGGAACGGGGCCGTCTGCTCGTCGACCCGTACCTTCAGGTGCCGGGCCGCCCGGGGCTGTTCGCCGCCGGGGACGCGGCCGCCGTGCCCGACCTGGAGAAGCCCGGCGCGTACACGCCGATGACCGCCCAGCACGCCTGGCGGCAGGGCAAGGCCGTGGCCCACAACGTCGCCGCGTCCTTGGGCCTGGGGGAGCGGCGCGCCTACCGCCACCGCGACCTCGGCTTCGTCGTCGACCTGGGTGGCGTCAAGGCGGCCGCCAACCCGCTCGGCGTCAACCTGTCCGGCGTGGCGGCTGGCGCCGTCACCCGTGGCTACCACCTCGCCGCGCTGCCCGGCAACCGCGTCCGCGTGGCCGCCGACTGGCTGCTGGACGCCGTACTGCCCCGTCAGGCCGTGCAGCTGGGCCTCGTCCGGTCCGGGTCGGTACCGCTGGACACGGCGTCGCCGGAGCTGGCCCGGGTGCCGGGTGGGCCGCAGAAGGGCCGGGCAGAGCCGTCCGCGGGCCCGCGTGAAGCCGGCCGGTCGGACGCCGACGGGGGACCGGAAACGCCCGACCTCATCCAGGACCCCGATGCCGCGAGGCACCCCGAACCACCCGGTCCCGTAAGGCAGCCGGACCTCCCGGAGGGCCACGAGCCGGCGCCCGGCGCCCGAGCGGACAGCGGTCCGGGCCATGCCACTGCGGCAGACGCCGGCCCCACCTCTCCCGACGCACCGGCGGTCCACAAGCGACGCCCCGACATCACCACGGCCCCCGCGCCGAAACCCGCCTCCCGCAACCTCCCGGAAGGGGACTCATGAACACCGCCGAACTCACCGAGCTCGCCCAGCAGTTGCGGGTGGACAGCGTGAGGGCGTCCGCCGCCGCGGGGTCGGGGCATCCGACGTCGTCGATGTCCGCCGCCGATCTGATGGCCGTGTTGCTCGCGCGGCATCTGCGGTACGACTTCGAGCGCCCCGCACACCCGGGCAACGACCGGTTCGTGCTGTCCAAGGGGCATGCCACGCCCCTGCTGTACTCCGCCTACAAGGCTGTGGGCGCCATCGAGGACGGCGAACTGCTCACCTTCCGCCGGATCGGCAGCCGGCTCGAAGGGCACCCCACCCCGCGCCGCGTGCCCTGGGTGGAGACCGCGACCGGCTCGCTCGGACAGGGACTGCCGATCGGCGTCGGCATCGCGCTGGCCGGGAAGCGGCTGGACCGCGCCGGATACCGGGTGTGGGTGCTGTGCGGGGACAGCGAGCTCGCCGAGGGTTCCGTGTGGGAGGCCGCCGAGCACGCGGCGTACGAGCACCTGGACAATCTGACCGCCATCGTGGACGTGAACCGGCTGGGCCAGCGCGGCCCGACCCGGCACGGGCACCATCTCGACGCCTACGCGCGCCGCTTCCAGGCCTTCGGCTGGCACACCGTCGAGGTCGACGGACATGACGTGGACGCCGTGGACCGTGCGTACGGGGAGGCCCGGTCCACCACCGGGCAGCCCACCGTCATCCTCGCCCGCACCCTCAAGGGCAAGGGCGTCCACGACGTCCAGGACCGCGAGGGACTGCACGGCAAGCCGCTGCCGGACGCCGACGCGGCCATCGCCGAACTCGGCGGACCGCGCGACCTGCGCGTGCGCGTCCACGAGCCGCCCGCGACCCGCGCGCTGCACTCCGTGCCCACCAAAAACCTCGAACTCCCGCGCTGGGAAAGGGGGGAGAAGGTCGCCACCCGCGACGCCTACGGCCAGGCGCTGGCCGCCCTCGGCACCGCCCGCTCCGACGTAGTCGCCCTCGACGGCGAGGTCA
This sequence comes from Streptomyces sp. UW30, assembly GCF_008042075.1. GTDB lineage: Bacteria > Actinomycetota > Actinomycetes > Streptomycetales > Streptomycetaceae > Streptomyces. The sequence goes on from NZ_RDBN01000033.1 coordinate 382,430, forward strand.
GCGACTCCACCCGCGCCGAGTTCTTCGCCAAGGAACACCCCGACCGGTTCTTCGAGTGCTACATCGCCGAGCAGCAGATGGTCGCCGCCGCGGTGGGGCTCGCCACGCGCGGCCGGGTGCCGTACGCGTCCACCTTCGCCGCCTTCCTGACCCGCGCCTACGACTTCGTGCGCATGGCGTCGGTCAGCGGCATCGGCGTCAACCTCGTCGGCTCGCACGCCGGCGTCGCCATCGGGCAGGACGGGCCGAGCCAGATGGGCCTTGAGGACCTGGCGATGATGCGGGCCGTGCACGGCTCGACCGTGCTGTACCCGTGCGACGCCAACCAGACCGCGAGGCTCGTCACCGCCATGGCCGGGCTGGAGGGCGTGCGCTATCTGCGCACCTCGCGCGGCCCCGGACCGGTGATCTACGGCCCCGACGAGGAGTTCCCGGTCGGCGGCAGCAAGGTGCTGCGCGCCGGTGACCGCGACCGGCTGACCGTCGTCGCGGCCGGCGTCACCGTGCACGAGGCGCTCGTCGCGGCCGACGTCCTGGAGCGCGAGGGCATCCGGATCAGGGTCGTCGACCTGTACTCCGTCAAGCCCGTCGACCACTTCACCCTGCGCCAGGCCGCCGAGGAGACCGGCCTGCTGCTCACCGTCGAGGACCACCACGAGGAGGGCGGCCTCGGCGACGCCGTCCTGGAGGCCTTCCTCGACGGGCGCCCGGTGCCGCGCCTGGTGCGGCTCGCCGTGCGCAGGATGCCGGGCTCGGCGTCCCCGGACGAGCAGTTGCACGCCGCCGGGATCGACGCCGCGTCCATCGCCGCCGCGGGGAAGCTGCTGGTGGAGGAGGCGGTCGTACGGTGACCGGCGGCCGCCCGCTGATGCTGGAGCGGCACCCCGACGGGCTCGGCGGGCCCCTGTTCATGCAGAAGAACAGCCCCGAGTACTAACCGGACCGGCTCACCACCGCCGCCCGCAAGAAGGACCGCGGCGAGCGCCTCTACCTCGACGTGCACCGCAACGCCTACGCCCGGACCACCCTCGCGCCCTACAGCGTGCGCGCCCCCGGCCCGGCGCCCCCGGACCGGCCCGGCGCAGGTCCACGCACTGCGCGGCTGACGAATCTGACAGGAATCGCGCGGCGGAAGAAGCCGAGCTGCGGGTTTGATGCGGCGCCTTCCCGGCCACTCGGCTTCGGAGGAGCCCATGAATGATTCACAGAACACGCGCAAATCATCCAGACGGCCGACGGGCCGGGCGGAGGAACGGCCGACCGTCATGGAGATCCTGCGTCAGGCACGGACCCAGCTCGCCGAGCTCACCGGCATGGAAGCGGAGACGGTGTCGTCCTTCGAGCAGACGGAGGACGGCTGGACGCTCGAGATCGAGGTCCTGGAGCTGACCCGCGTCCCCGACACGATGAGCCTGCTGGCGAGCTACCAGGTCGAACTCGATCCAGAGGGACAGCTCACCGGCTACCGGCGCGTCCGCCGTTACGAACGAGGACGGTCCGACGCACATCGGCCCGGCGGCCGCTAGGCCGCCCGCGCACGCCCGGAACACCAATCCCAGACAAGGAGGATCGGCCGGCATGACCGTTGTACCAGCACAGCAATCCGGCGGCGGAGGCGGCGGCAGCAGCCTCTACGACGTCCTGGAGCTCGTCCTCGACAGGGGGCTCGTGATTGACGCGTTCATACGGGTCTCCCTCGTCGGCATCGAGATCCTGAAGATCGACGTCCGGGTCGTCGTCGCCAGCGTCGACACCTATCTCCGCTTCGCCGAGGCGTGCAACCGGCTCGACCTCGAGGCCGGGCCGCGCAAGGACCCGGGCCTGCCCGACCTGGTCGGCGAGATCACCGAGTCCGGAGCGCGCGGCAAGTCCAAAGGGGCGCTGTCGGGTGCCGCCGAGACCATCTCGGACGCCTTCAAGCAGGGACGTGACGACGGCGAGCGCGAACCCAGGCCGCGCGCCCGTAAGTCCACGACATCGCGCAGGAAGGAGGAGCAGGAGTGAGCACCTATGTGTACGGCATCACCGCGAGCTCCCATCCTGCGCTGCCGCAGGACATGGGCGGCGTCGGCGACCCGGCCCGCCCGGTGCGGGTGCTGAAGCAGGGTGAGCTGGCCGCTCTCGTCAGCGAAGCACCCGAAGGACTGCGCCCCAAGCGCAGGGAACTGCTCGCCCACTCCCATGTGCTCGCCGAGGCGGGCGCGGCCGGCTGTGTGCTGCCCATGCGGTTCGGCAGTGTCGCCCCCGACGACGACACGGTGACCTCCGTGCTCGCCGAGCGCGCCGAGCACTACCGGGAGCGCCTGACGGCCCTGGACGGCAGGGTCGAGTACAACGTCAAGGCCTCCCATGTCGAGGAGGCGGTGCTGCACCGTGTCCTGGCCGAGAACACGGAGCTGCGGGCCATGACGGAGGCCAACCGGCAGGCGGGCGGCGGCAGTCATGAGGAGCGGCTCCGGCTTGGCGAGATGGTGGTCGCCGCCATCCAGGCCCAGGAGGCCGAGGACGCGACCGACGTGCAGCACACCCTGGAACCGGCCGCGGACGCCGTCAGCGTAGGCCCCGACTCCAGCGGCTGGCTCGCCAACGTGTCCTTCCTCGTGGAGCGCGACGGAGCCGAGAACTTCCTCACCGCGGTGGAACAGCTTCGCAAGGGCCATCCGCACCTGGAGGTGCGCGTCAACGGCCCGCTGCCGCCGTACAGCTTCGTCGAGCCCGGCCCGGCCGAGCCCGCCGGCACCACGAGCGGCACCCAGAGCGCGAAGGAGTGAGGACGTGGGACTGATCGGAGAGGTACTGCTGCTGCCGTTCGCCCCGGTGCGCGGGGCCGGATGGGTGCTCAGACAGGTCGTCGACGAGGCGGAACGCATCTACTACGACCCCGCCACCGTGCGCGCCGAACTGGCGGCGCTGGAGGAGCGGTTGACGGCGGGGGAGATCGACGAGGACGAGTTCGATCGCCAGGAGGACGAGCTGTTGGACCGGCTTGAGACCGCCCTGGGGACAGGGCCTGGAAACAGCGAGGGAACGGCACTATGAACCGAGTGGGACTTGGCCTCGCGGTAGGGGCCGGTTACGTCCTCGGACGTACGAAGAAGATGAAACTGGCGTTCGCGCTCGGCACCTTGGTGGCCGGCAAGCGGATGCACCTGAGCCCACGGGCGCTCGCGGACCTGGTGTCGCAACAGCTGCAGGACAACCCGCAGTTCAAGGAGATCGGGAACCAGCTCCGCGAGGACCTGCGGGGTGTGGGACAGGCCGCTTCGGGCGCCATGGTCGAGCGGCAGCTCGACGCGTTCGCCGACCGGCTGCACGGACGTACCGCCGAGGTGCGCGACCAGTTGGAGGGCGTGGTTCCAGAGGCGCCGGATCTGGGGTCTGAGCCCGAGGAGCCCGAGGAGCCCGAGGGGCCCGAGGAGCCCGAGGACTTCGATGAGGAGCAGTCCGACGAGCCCGAGCCCGAGCCCGAGGAGAGGCCGCGTCGAAAGGTGGCGAAGAAGGCGCCCGCCAAGAAGGCGACGGCAAAGAAGGCGACGGCCAAGAAGTCGGCGGGCAAGCCGCCCGCCAAGAAGACGTCCGCCGCGCGGGGAGCCGCCCGCAGCGCGCGGGCCCGCCAGTCGAAGGGCGGTGGTGAGCGATGACCGAGACAGTCGGATCCGCAGCGGGTTCCGCGACCTCCGCGGCCCGTGGAGCTACGGGATCACTCAGTGGCGTGGCCCAGAGCGAGGCGGCCGAGCGGCTGAAGGCCGAACTGCGGGAGTATCTCACCGTACAGGCCACGCGGCTGCTGACCGGCGCCGGACGCAAACTCGGCGAGACCACCGGCAAGCTGAACGACATCGCCGAGGGCAACAGCCCCGGCTTCGCCCAGCTCGCCCTCGACGGCGGCCGCAGGCTCGCCGAGGGCAAGGGGCCGCTGCGCAGCGCCCTGGAGCTCGGCGCCTCACGCGCCAAGGACAGCGTGGTCGGCGCGTTCAAGAAGATCGGCGGCGGCAAGAGCAAACGCAAGGGCAAGTCGGGCAACAAGCCCACCGTCATCATGGAGTACGTCGACGTCGGCGTGCCGCTGCGCACCGCGTACGACCAGTGGACCCAGTACCAGGACTTCAGCACCTTCGCGAAGGGCGTGAAGAGCGCGAGCCGCGCGGACGACACGACCTCCGACTGGCAGCTGAAGGTCCTCTGGTCCAGCCGCAGCTGGAAGGCGCAGACCACGGAGCAGGTGCCCGACGAACGGATCTCCTGGACCTCGGAGGGTGCCAAGGGCACTACGAAGGGTGTCGTCTCCTTCCACCGGCTCGCCGACAACCTCACCCGCGTCCTGCTGGTGATCGAGTACTACCCCGCGGGCTTTTTCGAGAAGACCGGCAACATCTGGCGCGCCCAGGGCCGTCGCGCCCGTCTCGACCTCAAGAACTACGTCCGCTTCATCACCCTCAAGGGAGAGGCCGAGGACAGCTGGCGCGGCGAGATCCGCGACGGCGAGGTCGTCCGCAGCCACGAGGACGCGGTCGCGGAGGAGGACGAGGAGGCGTACGAAGGAGAGGAGGAGGAAACAGAGGAGGGAGCGCCCTACGCCGAGGAGGACGAGGAAGGCGACGAGAACGGAGAGTACTCGGAGGAGGACGCGGAGCAACCGGAGGACGAGTACGAGGCCGAGGACGAGTACGAGGCCGATGAGGAGCCCGAGGAGGAATCCGAGGACGAGGCCGAGTACACCGCCGGAGGGAGCCGGCGATGACGACCTCCAGCCGGCTGCCCCAGCCCTACGGCCATGAAAGCGGCTCCAGCCTCGCCGACATCCTGGAACGGGTCCTCGACAAGGGCGTGGTCATCGCGGGCGACATCCGGATCAACCTGCTCGACATCGAACTGCTCACCATCAAGCTCCGTCTCATCGTCGCCTCGGTGGACAAGGCGAAGGAGATGGGCATCGACTGGTGGGAGGACGATCCGGCGCTGTCGTCCGGGGCCCGTCGCAAGGAACTCGCCCGGGAGAACGCGGAGTTGCGCGAACGCCTGGCCCAGCTCGAGCCGGCTCGGGAACCGGAGGAGGCCCCATGACCGGACTGCGCTACGTCTATGCCGTGTGCCGCCCCTTTCGCTCCGCCCTCCAGGCCCAGTTGTCGGGGGTCGCCGGGGCGCCGCCGAAACAGCTGACCCACCACGGCCTCGTCGCCGTCGTCAGTACCGTGCCGGAGGCGGACTTCGCCGAGGCGCCGCTGCGCGCCCATCTGGAGGACCTCGACTGGCTCGCCGTGACCGCCCGCGCCCATCAGCAGGTCATCGACGCGCTCACCGCCGTCACCACCCCGCTGCCGCTGCGGCTCGCCACCGTCTTCCGGGACGACAGCGGCCTACGGACCATGATGGAGGCGCGCGAGGAGGAGTTTCGGCGCGTCCTCGACCGGCTGGAGGGGCGGGTGGAGTGGGGCGTCAAGGTGTACGTCGAGACAGAGCCGACGGAAGCCGCCGAGCCCTCGGAGCCCGGCCCGCCCGAGCACGGGACGGGGTCGGGCCGTGACTATCTGCGCCGGCGCCGTCTGCAGACGCGCGCTCACGAGGGCGTGTGGCAGCGGGCCGCCGAGTTCGCCGGCCGGCTGCACGAGACGCTTTCCGCTTTCGCCGAGGACGCCCGGCTGCACGCCCCGCAGAGTGCCACGCTTTCCGGCGCGTCCGGGCAGAACGTGCTGAACGCCTCCTATCTGGTGCCGCGCGCGAATTCCGAGGAATTCGTGGAACTGGTGGACCGGGAGAAGGATGACGCACCAGGAATTCGGGTCGAACTCACCGGGCCCTGGGCGGCGTATTCCTTCACCGGGCAGTTCGCCGAGGAGTCGGAGGTGGAGCGGTGACCGTCATCGAACGCCGTCAGGTCGCCCTCGTGGACCTGCTCGACCGGCTGCTCGCCGGCGGGGTCGTCGTCACGGGGGACATCACCCTGCGCATCGCCGACGTGGACCTCGTACGCATTGACCTGAACGCGCTGATCAGCTCTGTCAACGAGCAGGTCCCTTCGCCCTGGGGGAAGTTGACATGACGTCACATCGCAACCGGATGGACCTCGACCCCGACACCGTGGAACGCGACCTCGTGAAACTCGTCCTGACCGTCGTCGAGTTGCTCCGCCAGCTCATGGAACGCCAGGCGCTGCGCCGCTTCGACGAGGGCGACCTGAGCGAGGAGCAGGAGGAGCGGATCGGGTTGACGCTGATGCTGCTCGACGACCGTATGACCGAACTGCGGGAGCGCTACGGGCTGCGGCCCGAGGACCTGAATCTGGACCTCGGGCCGCTGGGACCACTGCTTCCCCGGGAGTGAAATCAATTCACCACCGATACCAGCGTCCCCTGCCGCCCGCCGTGGTCGTGCCACGCATCACGAATCCCAGAAGCCACACGATGAGAACGACGACCGCAATCCACCAAAGGGCCTTCAACGCGAATCCGGCACCGAAGAGAATCAGAGCCAGCAGCAGCACGAGCAGAATAGGAATCATAGTCCAACCTCCTGCTCGGCGGGTTTCCAATAATCCGCGATTCAGGCCTCTTTACGGCACAGAATCTCCCCGTGCAGCACGCTGAACCAGCCGTCGCCGCACCGCCCCCACTCCCGCCAGGCCTCCGACACGGCCCGCAACTCCTCCGCGCTCGCGTGCCCGCCCTCCGTGGCCCGCTCGGCATACGCCGAGGCCAGCGTGCGATCCGCCCACAGCCCGCTCCACCAGATCCGCTCCTCCTCGGCCGAGAAGGTCCAGGTGCTCGACGTCGCCGTGACGTCCGTGAGCCCCGCCCGCAGCGCCCAGGACTTCAGCCGGCGCCCGGCGTCGGGCTCACCGCCGTTGGCGCGGGCGACCCGGCGGTACAGGTCCAGCCAGTCGTCCATGCCCTGGGACGCCGGATACCAGGTCATCGCCGCGTAGTCCGAGTCGCGGACCGCGATGAAGCCGCCGGGCTTCGTGACCCGTGCCATCTCGCGCAGCGCGCCCACCGGATCGCCGACATGCTGCAACACCTGGTGGGCGTGGACCACGCAGAACGTCTCGTCCGGGAAGTCCAGGGCGTGCACGTCCGCGACCGCGAAGTCGACGTTGCGCACGCCCCGCCCGGCGGCCGTGGCCCGGGCCTGCTCCAGGATCCCGGGCTCCCGGTCGACGCCCGTGACATGCCCGTCCGGAACCAGGGCCGCCAGGTCCGCGGTGATCGTGCCCGGGCCGCAGCCGACGTCCAGGATCCTCATGTGCGGCTTCAGCGAGTCGAGCAGGTAGGCCGCAGAGTTGGCGGCTGTGCGCCAGGTGTGCGAACGCAGCACGGACTCGTGGTGCCCGTGCGTGTAGACGGCGGTCTCCTGGGCCTTCGACATGGCTGTCCCCTCGTCTCGTCGTACCGGCTCACGGGGCACGTGACCCCGCCGGGCGGTACGCGACACCGTACGCCCGCATGTCGAATGGTGAGACCTGCGTTTTATTATGTGGACTGACGAGGGATCAGAAGCCCGACAGGGGGCGATAGACCGTCAGCGCCTCCGGCAGCTTCTCCAGCGTCACCTCGCCCCCCACCTCGGTGACTTCACCGTCGTAGGCGAGCAGTGCCCCCGGTGTGACCCCCGTCAGGTGCAGCCGGCCGACCTGGACCGCCGCGTGGGCCGGGGAGCGGGTCAGCGGGCCCGCGACGGCCGCCGCGAGCAGGCGCAGCGCGGGCCGCCGGCCGCCGTGCACGACCCGTACGTCGAGCACCCCGTCCGCGAGATTCAGCCGGCGGGCGGGGGCCAGGCCCATCCGGTGGTAGGTGCCGTTCCCGGCGAACAGCAGCCACAACGGGTGCTTGCGGCCCGCGACTTCGGCGTGCAGCGGGTGGCGTTCGCTGCGCAGGACACGCAGCGCCGCGAGCACTCCGGCGGGCCAGGCGCCGACCCGGGGCGAGACCCGGTCGCGCTCGCGCACCAGCTGCGGATACACACCGAGGCTGCAGGTGTTGAGGAACAGCCCCTGCTGTCCGTCGGAGCTGAACCGGCCCACGTCCACGAGCACCGCCTCGCCGCGCTGGACGGCCCGGCTCAGATCCCGTTCGTCCGTCACGCCGAGGTCGTAGGCGAAGTGGTTCAGCGTGCCGCCGGGCAGCACCGCCAGCGGCAGCCCGTGCCGCAGCGCCACCTCGGCGGCCGTGTTCACCGTGCCGTCGCCGCCGCACACCCCGAGCACCCGGGCGCGGGCCGCCGCCTTGCCCAACTCGGCCCGGACATCGGCCGGTTCGCACTCGACGAGCTCGGCGCGCGGCAACAGGTCGAGGAGGGTATGCACCCGGTCGACGGTGCCCGCCCCCGTGTTGGCCACCACGACCAGGCCCTCCCCCTCCGTCAGCGCCGGCACGTCCGTACGCGGCCGGGCCGGGACCACCCGGTCACGCGTCGGCACCATGCCCCGTACGGCGAACGCGGCACCCGCCCCCAGCGCCGCGCCCGCCAGCACGTCGCTCGGGAAGTGCACGCCGGTGTACACCCGCGACAGCGCGACCGACCAGGCGATCGGGGCCACCACCAGGCCCCAGGCGGGCGACTCCAGGGCGACACCGGTGGCGAACGCGGCCGCCGACGCGGCGTGCCCGGACGGGAACGAGGTGGTGATCGGCTGCCGCTTCAGCTGCCGGACCAGCGGTACGGGATCCAGCACCGGGCGCGGGCGACGCACCGACCGCTTGCCGAGCGTGTTGATGGTCAGCGAGGCCAGGCTCAGCGAGGCGAGGCCCCGGACCGCTGCCCGGCGGGCCCGCGGCGTGCTGCTGGCGGCGATGACGGCCCCCGTCGCGAACCACAGCAGGCCGTGGTTCGCGCTCCGGCTCAGCCGAGGCAGGATCCGCTCGGCATACGGCCAGTGCTGATCGGCGGCGAACTCGAACAGCCGGGAGTCGAGGGAGAGGAACCGGTCGCGCAGGGCGTGCCGGCCGGGCTTGAGGACGGTGAGGTCGACGTCTGGGCTCATACAGGGCTGGGTACCCTGAAGTGGCCGATTGCTGTCCCGCCGGCGGTGACCGACACACGGAGGAACCCGTAGATGCGCCTGCTCCTCGTCCGCCACGGCCAGACCCCGACCAACGTGGACTACCTCCTGGACACGGCAGTCCCGGGCCCCGGTCTGACCGAGCTCGGCGAACGGCAGGCGGCCGCCTTGCCCGCCGCGCTGGCCGGCGAGGACATCGAGGCGATCTACGTCTCCACCTTGATCCGCACCCAGCTCACGGCCGCCCCGCTGGCCGCCGCCCGCGGCCTCGACGTGATCGTCCGCGCCGGCATCCGCGAGGTGTTCGCGGGTGACCTGGAGATGCTGCCGGGCGACACCGAGGCCGGGCACGTCTACATGAGGACGGTGTTCGCCTGGGCGGCGGGCGACACGGAGCTGCGGATGCCGGGCGGCGAGAGCGGTGCTGAGGCGCTGGGGCGCTTCGACGCCGTGGTCGCGGAGGCCGCCGGGAGCGGGGCCGCGGCGGTGGCCCTGGTCAGCCATGGCGCCGCGATCCGCATGTGGACGGCGGCTCGGGCCGCCAACGTCGATGTCGCCTTCGCCGCCGCGCATCCGCTCGACAACACCGGTGTGGTGGTCCTGGAGGGGTCGCCGGCGGATGGCTGGAAGGCGCTGTCGTGGGCGGGCGCGGTCGTGGCGCCGACAGGGGAGAGCGGACCGGCCGGGCAGGCTGTGGAAGAGGACCTCCCGTAGCGGCCGAAGGACCCCGAGGGCCCGTCCCTCGCCCGCCTGCGCGGATAACGGTTTGCCCGGGCTCCGCGGTGCCCCGCACAATTCGGCTCCATGGGACATCTGGAAGCCGCGCACCTCGAGTACTACCTCCCCGACGGGAGGGCGTTGCTCGGCGACGTGTCCTTCCGGGTGGGCGAAGGCGCCGCGGTGGCGCTGGTCGGACCCAACGGCGCCGGTAAGACGACCCTGCTGCGGCTGATCTCCGGCGAGCTGAAGCCGCACGGCGGCACCGTCACCGTCAGTGGCGGCCTCGGGGTGATGCGGCAGTTCGTGGGATCCGTACGGGACGAGACGACCGTCCGCGATCTGCTGGTGTCGGTCGCGCCGCCCCGTATCCGCACGGCCGCGCAGGCCGTCGACACCGCCGAGCACGCGATCATGACCGTCGACGACGAGGCCGCCCAGCTGAAGTACGCGCAGGCCCTCTCCGACTGGGCCGAGGTGCGCGGATACGAGGCCGAGACGCTGTGGGACATGTGCACCATGGCCGCGCTCGGAGTGCCGTACGACAAGGCGCAGTGGCGCCAGGTGCGGACCCTCTCCGGAGGCGAGCAGAAACGCCTGGTCCTGGAGGCGCTGCTGCGCGGCAACGACCAGGTGCTGCTGCTCGACGAGCCCGACAACTACCTCGACGTGCCCGGCAAGCGGTGGCTGGAGGAGCGTCTGAAGGAGACCCGCAAGACGGTGCTCTTCGTCTCCCACGACCGCGAACTCCTTTCTCGCGCCGCCGAGAAGATCGTCTCCGTCGAGCCCTCGCCGGCCGGTGCGGACGCCTGGGTGCACGGCGGTGGCTTCGGCACGTATCACGAGGCCCGCCAGGCCCGGTTCGCCCGCTTCGAGGAGCTGCGCAAACGCTGGGACGAGAAGCACGCGCAGCTGAAGAAGCTCGTACTGGCACTGCGGCAGGCGGCGGAGAACAGCCCCGACATGGCCTCCCGCTACCGTGCGGCCCAGACCCGGCTGCGCAAGTTCGAGGAGGCGGGGCCGCCGCCGGAGCCGCCGCGCGAGCAGGACATCCGGATGCGGCTGAAGGGCGGACGCACCGGCGTACGTGCCGTGACCTGCGAGAACCTTGAGCTCAAGGGTCTGATGAAGCCGTTCTCGCTGGAGGTCTTCTACGGCGAGCGGGTCGCCGTCCTCGGCTCCAACGGCTCCGGCAAGTCGCACTTCCTGCGCCTGCTGGCCGGGGACGACGTGGCGCACACGGGGGAGTGGAAGCTGGGCGCGCGGGTCGTGCCCGGGCACTTCGCCCAGACGCACGCACACCCCGAGCTGATCGGCCGCACCCTCCTCGACATCCTGTGGAAGGAGCACGCCCAGGACCGGGGCGCCGCGATGTCCCGCCTTCGCCGCTACGAACTCACCCACCAGGCCGAGCAGACCTTCGACCGCCTCTCCGGCGGCCAGCAGGCCCGCTTCCAGATCCTCCTCCTGGAGCTGGAGGGCGTCACGGCCCTCCTCCTCGACGAGCCGACCGACAACCTCGACCTGGAGTCCGCCGAGGCCCTCCAGGAGGGGCTGGAGGCCTTCGAGGGCACGGTACTGGCGGTCACCCACGACCGCTGGTTCGCCCGCTCCTTCGACCGCTACCTCGTCTTCGGCAGCGACGGACGGGTACGGGAGACGCCGGAGCCGGTGTGGGACGAGCGGAGGGTGGAGCGGGCCCGCTGACGAGGCTCCCCATCCGGTGCTCGCAGGCCCGAGCGCCCTGGTGTTCGTACAGTGGATGCAGAGAGGCGAGATCCATGGCTGTCTCCCGTACCCCCTCGGGAGCTCTGCGCTCCACGGGCGGGTACGGGGACCGCATGGTCGGACACGACGAGCGGGGCACCACCATGACCGGAGTCGACCCCAGCCGGCTGGATGACCAGCAGCTCATGAAGGAGCTGGAGAACATCCACCGGACGCGCCACGACACGCTGCTGTACGGCTCGAACGACGCGCTACGGGCCCACAACGATCGGATGGCGCAGCTGGAGGGCGAGTACCTTCGCCGCAATCCGCGCCGGACGGTGGCCGCGGGCCGAACCCGGGAGGGCGCCCGCGACCGGAGGCAGGGCAGTCCGACGCCTGCCACCCCACCTGGGTGAATCAGACGGTCTCCCTCTTGGACTCCCTCGCGAACACCTCGAGGAACGTCTCGCAGAACGCCTTCAGGTCGTCCGGCCTGCGGCTGGTGACCAGTGTGTTGGGGCCCTGGTCACAGATCCGCACCTGTTCGTCGACCCAGGTGCCGCCCGCGTTTCGGACATCGGTCCGCAGGCTCGGCCACGAGGTCAGCACCCGCCCCCGCACGACGTCCGCCTCCACCAGCGTCCACGCGGCATGGCAGATCGCGGCGACCGGCCGGCCCTGCTCGAAGAAGTCCCGCACGAAGGCGACGGCCTTGCGGTTCATCCGCAGATAGTCCGGGTTCGCGACCCCGCCCGGCAGCACCAGCGCGCCGAAGGAGTCGGCCGACGTCTCGCCCACGACCGCCTGCACGGGGAATTTCTCCGCCTTGTCGAGATGGTGGAAGGCCTGGATCGTGCCGGGCTTCGTCGACACGAGCACCGGCTCGTGCCCCGCCTCCACCACCGCCTGCCAGGGACGGGTGAGCTCGATCTGCTCGACGCCCTCAGGGGCGGTCAGAAAAGCGATACGCATGGTGCCTCAACGTCCTTCCGCGGCCCTGCGACATCGCCGACGTCCTGCGCTCGCATCAGCCGCGGCACACGGGTACCGCGGCCGACCGCTCGGCCGCCGGCCACCGCCTCGGGCCGTTACGTGTTCCTCCGCCGGGCGCCGGGCGACCGCCGTCCCCCGGTCACGGCCTCGGCCAGCTCCTGGACGTTTGCATAGCGCGACGAGCGCGGCAGCCGCTCCAACGACTCGACCAGCGCATCGGGCGCGTACTCGCGCCGCAGCTCACCGATCAGCTCCCGGGGGCTCGCCGGGAAGGCGTTGCGACCCAGGATCCGGGCCAGCTCCAGCCGTACCGTCGCCAGGGAAGCCGCCGACGTCCCCGGCGTCACCGGACCGCCCGCGACCTGCGGATCGTCCTCGGCGGACGGCTCCGGATCGTGCCACTCCTCGGTCCGCGTGGGGTGCCCGGACCGCAGCAGCCCTTGGAGCTCGTGCTTCATCTCGTCGTCGCGGTGAACGCTCAGCCGGTCACTGCCTCGCTGCATGACTCCCTCCAGATCTTCGGGGTTGCGGTCCGCGTACCCGATGAGAGAGGGCCGACACAGGGTTTGCACTGCGGAAGAACGGACACTCGGACCGGCACCCCCCCCACGAACGATCCGGGGAAGAAGGACAAGGCCATGGCACTGCTCGCCGTGCTTCTCCCGCTTCTGATGCTTGGTGTGGTGCTGGCGTTGGGGCGGTACGAGGATCTCCTGCTCCCGCCGCGCGAGGCCGAGCCCCTCGAACCGGTCACACCACCGGCCCCCACCGTCCGCCATCAGGCCTCGGGCTGACCGTCGCCCGTCGCACGATGCCTCAGCGCGGCAAGGACGGACTCGGTACGCCGTGTGTCGGGGTGCTCGGCACCGAGGACCCGTTGCTGTCGCCCGTACGTCTCCTCGGCCACTCCCCGTGCCTCCCCCAGCCGCGGGCTGTCGATCAGGCGCCTGGCGAGGACGGACGCCGTGCGCAGGGTGTCCGGGTGATCGTCGCCGAGTGTCCGGCGCCGCCGCTGGTAGGTGTCCTCGGTCAGGCGCAACGCCCTCTCGGACCGGCCGAGACGTGCCAGGCGGTCGGCGAGATGGGAAGCCGCGCCGAGGGTGCGCGGGTGGTCGGCGCCCTGTGTCCGGCGCCGCCGCTCGTAGGTGTCCTCGGCCACGGCCCGTGACTCCTCCAGGCGCCCCGCCTCGGCCAGGACCACGCTGAGGTGGGAGGCGGCCCGCAGGGTGTCCGGATGATCGGGCCCGAGCGACGCCGTCCAGCCTTCGTGGAGCTCCCGCAGGCGCCGCAGGACGATCTCGGTCTCGTCCCGGTCGTACAGATAGCGGCAGGCCTCGCCCGCGGCGTCCCGGGCGGCCGACGTCGTGAGATCCCGGGGTGCGACGGCCAGCAGGTGGGCCAGCAGCGCCGGCCAGTGGGACCTGATCGCGGGGTCGGGCACGCCACTGGGGAACGCCGAGGTGAGCAGCCGACCGGCGTTCCCGGCGGCCCGCCGGCGCTCCTCGGCGGACAGATCCCCCCGGAGTACGGCCTTGGTGAGCTGGTGCAGTTGCAGGGTGCCGTCGGACACCCGGGCCAGCCCGACCTCGCTCACCTCCTTCAGGATCCGGTGCCGGGCCCGCAGATCGGCCAGGGCCCGCCCCAGACGCGAGGCGTTCTTCCCGGCGGGGACGCAGGCGTACAGGGGAAAGGGCTCGGCGGCCGGCAACAGCGCACACGCGTCGAGCAGGTCGGCCGCCGCGGGGTCCTGCCGGCGCAGACGCAGGGCGCTCTGCCGGATCACGGCGACCACGGGCGGCGTCCACCCGGGCAGTCCCGCGACCTCGCGTGACAGGCCCCGCAGAAAGACCTCCACGCTCATGGTGGAGAGCAGAGCACCGGCCATCTCCAACGCCAGCGGGAGATGGCCCAGGGACTCGGCCAGCCGTACGGCGTCGTCGTGGGACAGCTTCGGACGGCGGCTGCGCAGCAGCGCCACGGATGCCCTGACGGACAGCACGTCGAGGGAAACGGCCGGGATGCTCAGCCGCAGGTTCGGGTCGCGGGAGGTGACCAGGACGTGCCCCGGCCCGTCGGGAATGTGGGTCACGACGGCCGGGTCGTCGGCGCTGTCGAAGACGAGCAGCCAACGCGGCCGGGAACGCAGCTCGGCCGCCAGGGCGGGCAGGACGGCCCCGGGAGACGTGCCGGCGCGGGCGACGCCCATGGCCCGCGCCAGCTTCCCGAGCTGTTCCGGGATCCGTACGAGGTTCTCGGCCGACACCCACCAGACCACGTCGTACTCGCCGCTGAAGCGGTGCGCGTACTCGAAGGCGAGCCGGCTCCTGCCGCCGCCCGCGCGTTCGTGCAGGGCGATGACGGCGACCCGTCCCTCCTGGGCCAGCCGCACCCGGATGTCCGCGAGCTCGCTCTCCCGGCCGGTGAACCCGGAGTCACGCTCGGGCAGGTTCGACACCCGCGGCGGCGTCCCGGGCAGCCGGGGCCCGCCGTCCCCCGCCCGCTTCAGCCGGCCCGGCCGGGCGGAGGGGAGGAATGCCGTCCGGCCGCCGAACGGACTTCGCACCGCATTCAGCAGGGTCCCCCGGGCGTCCCGCTCGTCCAGTCCGGACAGGGTCGGCAGGGGCCGTCCGAGCGGAGGGTACGAGGTGTCGTCGAGGCCGATCGGGACCACGTCGCCGATCAGGGTCAGAAAGTCGAGGCCCTTCGGAAAGAGCGGCCGGTCAGGGCCGGGATAGTGCCGTGAGAACAGGGCGACCACCCGTGTCCCCGGCCGCTCCAGCTCGTGCCGCAGCCGGCCCACCAGGTCGTGCCCCGGCTCTTGCCCCCACTCGTCCAGCACCACCTCGTAGCCCGCGTCCTGCACATGCCAGCCGGCCCACTCGGCCCAAGCGCGGTCCCTGCCCGCATGGCTGATCAGGACGCGCGCAGGCGCGATACCGTCCGGCCTCTCGTCCCCGGCGGGCGACAGGACGTGCCCGAGCCGTGTCACCCCCGCAGGCGAGGGCGCGGCGAACGCCGCCCCGGCCACGGCCACGGTCGCCTGCTCGCGGCGCACCCCCACCAGGGCCGCG
Source organism: Streptomyces sp. UW30 (assembly GCF_008042075.1). GTDB lineage: Bacteria > Actinomycetota > Actinomycetes > Streptomycetales > Streptomycetaceae > Streptomyces. Next base: position 397,916 of record NZ_RDBN01000033.1, read on the forward strand.
TCGAACGTGTGCGGATGCCCGATCCGGGGTTCCAGATGGGCCGCCACAGTGCGCAGCAGCTCCAGGACCCTGCTCACGTCACTGTGGTACTGGGCGTTGAGGAGCGCGTCGCGGACATCGGGTGTGAACTCGAAGCGCGGCTCGCCGCGTTCGGTGTCGTCGGCCGTCTCCTCGGCCCGGTGCAGCATCCCGCCGAGGAAGACCTCGGCCAGTTCGCTGCGGGACGAGCCGGGCAGCATGGCCTGCTGCACCACCCGGGCCACCGGGAGGGTGACCGTGGACAGCGCGGACAGCAGTCCGGCCAGCTGCCAGGACCGGGGCGACGACGATCTGCGGAACCGCAGGATCGCCTCGTCCGCGCCCGTCGCCGCGGTCGGTGCGCCGGACCGGGACGGCGGGCCCTCGCCGCGCCGTCCGCGGGTCCCGTGCGGCAGCAGCAGCGCCGCCGTCGGTGTCCAGTGGCCGCTGCCGGCGGTCATCTCGGCCCAGCCGCGCAGCGGTCCGGGCTCCAGCTCGACCACCGGGACCGCCAGGGCGGGCCGTCGACGCGAGACGAACCGGCGGGGAAGCGCGAGGCCCCACCGCGTGTTCGGCGCCCCCGGCTGCGGAACCCGCAGCGACACCGGTGCCGGCGCGGCGCCCGAGCGGCTCCACAGCGAGGTGGGCAGGAGATGCATCAGGCTGACGTGGGAGCGCTGCGCCCAGTCCAGCAGCAGACGCTCCGCCGTCGCGTCGTGCCAGATGGAACCCACGGTGTCGCTGAGGACGACGATGAGCTGGTTCCCGGTCGGGTCCAGGATCTCGCGAGGGTGGCGGGCCGGGCGTCCCACCGACGGGTGCGGGCGCACCTCGACCCCGGAGCCGTCGGGGGCGGGGGAGAGATTCCAGCGGCGGATGTCACGGAACGCGCCGAGCCGGGCCAGGCCCTGGTGGAGCTCGCGGACCTCGTTGTGCCACAGAGCCATCGAGGGGCTGGTGTCGACGACCAGGGTGAGACAGAGCCGACGGGCCGGTTCGGGGCGCAGGACCGGGACCATGATGTCCTCGTCCACGAGCCGCGTGACCGTCGCCTCCTCGTCCAGTTCGAACGCGGTCGGCGACGGCGCTTTCCGGGTGAGCGGCCTCAACGCCCTTGTCAGCGCCAGGCCGTGCGGCAGGGCGGCCTCCGCCGGGACGTGCACGGGAGCGGCGAGCCGGTCGGCGCGCGCGGGCCGCCGCGGGCCACGGATGTGCAGGGTGGCCTGCCGGACCGCGGCGGGGCCCTCGACGGGATCTTGATGGGCCGGTGTCGGATCCTCCGTGGTCTCCGGCGTCTCGGCGGCGGGCGCCCGCAGTGGCGCTTCGGCCGCGTCCTCGGTGCCGGGCGACCGACCCTCCAGGACGTGCTCGGCGAGCCAGAGGATGTCCGCCAGTTCCTCGGGGCCGGGGTCCTCGACCCCGCCCTCCCGCAGGAGATCCAGGAGGTGGGAGATCACGTCGCGGCCGGCCCGCTGAGCGGTTGCAGGGTCGCGTCGGCCAGCTGCCCGATGTCGTCCGGCGCCGTCCACGCTCCCGCAAGGCGCAGCTGTACGGCGTTGAGCAGCTGGTCCGTGCCCAGTTCACCGCGCTCGCGTCGGTCCAGGAACTTACCGATCAGCCCGTCGGGACCGGTGGCGGCCGCTGCGGCGGCGGGCCCGATGCGCTGCTCGATGATGCGCCGCAGCTTGTCCTCCCCGGGCCGCTCGATGGTCAGCCGGATGCAGCGGCGCAGGAAGGCGGGCGGGAACTCCCGCTCGCCGTTGCTGGTGAGGACGACCACGGGGAAGGCCCGGCACTGGACCCGGCCCGCGGTGATCCGGGCCCGTCCGCCGGGGTCGTCATTGCCGACGGCGACCGTCTGCTGGTGATCGGCGAGACGGGCCAGCTCCGGGATGTCGAAGCGGCCTTCGTCCAGGACGGTGAGCAGGTCGCCCGGCAGATCGATGTCGCACTTGTCGATCTCGTCGACGAGCAGAACGCGAGGGCGCTCGGCGGGCAGGAACGCGGTGCCCAGGGGGCCCAGCCGGAGGTACCGCCCGATGCCGTCGACGGTCGGGGAGCCCTGATCCGTCGGCTGCCCTTCCTCCTGCGCGGCCAGCTCCTCCGGCGCCGTGCGCATGCGCGTGAGGTTGGCGTCCTCCAGTCGCCGCAGGGCGTCGTACCGGTAGAGGCCGTCGCGCAGTGTGGCCCGGCTGGTGATGGGCCACCGCAGCACCGGGCCGAGGCCCAGGTCCTGGGCGATGCTGTACGCCAGCGTCGACTTCCCCACTCCCGGCACTCCCGTGACCAGTAGGGGGCGCCGCAGGAGGAGGGCCGTGTTGACGAGGTCGATCTCGTTGTCGTCGGCGAGATAGCCCGCGCCGCGTTCGCGGTCCGCCGCGTACTGGTCGTCGTCGAGGGAGGGCACCGTGTGGTCCGGGTCGGCCTCGCCCTCGAACACCCGCCAGGGCGGCCGGTGTTCGGCGAGCCGGGCAAGGTGCCGGTCGGTCGGCACGGCCGGGTCGCCCTTGTAGATCCACCAGTCCTTCACGGCACCTCCGGTAGGTCTCCGGCAGCGTGCCGGACGGTCTGTCACGCGATGAGGTTCGCGTCGCTCAGCGGGTCCGCGGCCGGCGAGTGGTTCGGGTCGTCCCAGAGGAGGACCACGCTCGCCCGGGCCGCGTCGGGCACCTGCGTGCTCCGGCGCAACTTCGCCACCGCGCCGGGCAGTTCGGCCACGGCGGCCAGGTCCAGGAGCATGTTCAACGGCGGCACGGCGGGGTCGCCGCGGTGGCTGTCGCGCTGCCAGACGACGATGGGCATCCCGGCGTCCAGCGCCGCGGACACGCCCTCCTGGGCCGGCGACGTCGACACCGCGACGCATACCGGGTGGTCGTTCCCGCGCCACTCACCGATGTGCTCGTCCAGACACGCGACGTCCTCGTCCGCCACCCACGCCGTCGCCCGCTCGTCGTGGCCGTTGCACCGGGTCAGCCACTCCCATCGGCGGGACCACAGCTGCGGCAGGTCGAACTCGCAGCGCTCGTCCGGGCAGCGGACCACGACCTCGTAGAGCTTGCCGAGCGGACGCGTCACCCTGCGCAGCTGCAGCGGCCACTGCTCGAACGTCTCCTCCAACAGGCCGTCGAAGACGGCGAATTCGATGCGCCCCAGTTTCGCCGCCGGGCCCTGCTCGCCGCCGGTGAGCGCATCGGGGAGAGTGCGCATGCATTCCTGAAGGAGGCCGCGCGCCCCGTCCATGTCCACCACCAGCGACCCGGCGTCCTCGGGCGGCTGAAGACGCCGGGGCTGTCTCCCGTCCGTCGTGCGCAGCCATATCTCCGCATAGAACCGGTCCCGCCGCTGGGCGTGCTCCGTCAGCCGTACGGTCAGCGTCGCCTCGCTCCGCTTGATGCCGGGGGCCTCGTCCAGCCTCTGCAGCTCCCGGCTGTCCAGGAACCGGCCCACCCACGTGGCCAGCGCGGAGGCGCGCTGCTGGTCGGCGGGGCTCTCCCCGGCGGCGTAACCGGCCGCGAGGGCGTGCGCGAAGGCGACCGGCTTGGGCACCGCACCCGGAGCGTGACGGCGCCGGCCGAGATCCTCGGCCCATGCGTACAGGTCACCGTCCGGGGTGCCGAACGGCGCGGCCGCCCCGCCCGGACTGCCCGCGGCTCCGAAGGACCACTGGTACGCCTGCCCGGCCCAGCTCTCCGGCTGCACACCGCCGAGCAGCCTGGCGAGCTCCCGCCAGGCGTCGTCGTCCAGCCCGCCCGACGGCACGCCCGGGGGTGGCGCGGCGGGCGTCGGCCGGCTCTCACCGGCGGAGCACGGAGGGGCCGTCGCCACCAGGGACGGGCGGGTGCCGTACACCGGGATCGGCCCCAACTCCGGCTCGACGCGCTCGGGTTGGCCCGTCATGTACCGCACGAGCTGCTCGATGCCGGCCGCGTCGAGCGAGGGTACGGCGAAGCGGCTGATCCGCACGGCCCCCAGGAACTCGGGCAGTTCCTGCTCGCTGCGCCCGGGCAGGACGACCAGCAGGACCTTGCGGAACCAGGCCCTGTAGTTCCCGTAGAGCTCGGTGCCCAGCAGGCCGGCCTCGAAGGCGACGCCGAGCCCCACCCCGTCCTGCTGCTCGTGGTCACCGCGGACCTTGTACTCGGGAGACGCGATGACGAGCACGTAGTCCGCGTCGGCGTACTGCCGCATCATCCAGCGCGGCCAGTCCTGGGGCTGCACGCCCGCGTACAGATCGACCTTCGCGTCGAGACCGCCCTGCGTGCGCAGCAGTTCGTAGAGTGTCTCCACCTTGGTGACGTGGCCGTCGTCGTCGTGGGCGTAGGAGATGAAGACCCGCGGCCTTCCCGTCCCGACCGCCGCGTCCGCCCCGTACTCCATCCCCCGTACTCCATCCCCCGAGCCCCCTCCCGCGCAGGGACTCAGGGTAGTCGGGCGAGGGGGGTTCCGGCGGGCGATCTGTGGGAGTTCGGTCCATGTGCGCGTCGAGAGGCGCGGGGTCGGTCATCGGGGGCCGGTCGTGCGCCTCCGGTGCGAGTGACCCCGCGGGCGGGGTCGAAAACCTGTGTGTGCGTTTGAGGACGGTGAGTGAGGGCAGGCGGACGAACAGTGCTTCGGACAGGAGGCACGTCCGTGGGAGCGGCGAGTTCCGCCACGGGTGTGTCCGGCTCCGGTGCGCGCCCGCACTCCCACGGTGACGTCCAAGTCAGAGCACGACCAAGGGAGTTGCGACGCACCATGCCCACTCCAGTGAGCGCGAAGCACCACCCGCACGACGACGCCCCCGACACCGCCGAGGACTTCCGCCGGCTGGCCGCCCTGCCCGAAGGCCCGCAGCATGACACCCTGCGCGCGCGGATCGTCGAGGCATGGCTGCCCATGGCCGACCGGCTCGCCGGACGCTTCCGCAGCCGCGGCGAGAGCCTCGACGATCTGCGGCAGGTCGCCGCCCTCGGGCTGCTCAAGGCCGTCGACCGATACGACCCCGAGCGCGGCAACGCCTTCGAGAGCTACGCCGTGCCCACCATCACCGGCGAGATCAAGCGGCACTTCCGCGACCACATGTGGACGCTGCACGTGCCGCGCCGGGTCCAGGACCTGCGCAACCGCGTACGGTTCGCCGTGCACGACCTCCAGACCGTCTCGGGCCGGATGCCGACCGCCGCCGAGATCGCCGAGCACGCCGACCTGACCGAGGCCGACGTCCGGGTCGGCCTTGAGGCGCTGGAGAGTTTCACCGCCCTGTCGCTGGACGCGGAGCTGCCCGGCAGCGACGACGGGTACTCGCTGAGCGACATGCTGGGGTCGGCCGACCCCGCGCTGGACACGGTCATCGACCGCGAGGCCGTCAAGCCGCGGCTCGCCGCGCTGCCTGAGCGGGAGCGGGCGATTCTCTACATGCGGTTCTTCCGGGACATGACACAGAGTCGGATCGCGGAGCAACTGGGCATCTCGCAGATGCATGTGTCCCGGCTGATCAGCCGGTGCTGCCGCCGGGTGCGGGAGCAAGTACTGAGCGATGTGGCTTGAGGAGCGGTCTCAAGGCGTTGCCGCGATCGCCAGTGATACGTGGCGGGACATCGTGTCCAAGGTCTTTGCCTCCGCCATGGAGAACGCCCGGCGCGGGCCGCATCTGAACAGGGTGAGGACCCCTTGTGCCGGGCCGCCGAGTACCAGCGGTACGCACAGAAGTGACGTGACGTTCGCCTGTACGAGGACGGGGGCGCCCTGCGCGTCCTGACCGAAGGCGTCCGGGTCCTCGGGGCGTACCTGGAGGGACGGGGAGCCGGTGCGTGCCGTCTCTGTGACCAGGGGACAGGTGGCCGGGTCCTGTGCCGCGAGCGCCGTCGCCTCCTCGGGCGAAGGGGCCAGCACCGCCGTACGGGACATCCGCCCGGCGGCGGTGTCGGCGATCACCCAGTCGGCGAAGGCGCCGTGGAGGACCTGGGCCGCCTGCCGCAGGACCGTCTCCCGGTCGCCGCGCGGTGCGCACAGCAGGGTCGTGGTCATCTCGTCCAGCAGGTCCATCAGGGTCGCGTGCCGGGTCGTCTCGGCGAGATCCGGGATCCGGGTCGCGGGCACAGCGGGCCGGGTCGCCGTGTTGAGTGCGCCGAGCTCGCCGGGCTGCATCACCACCAGGACCGTGGTGTGCGGCTCCCCGCTCGGACGTACGGCGGTCAGGGTCGCGTGGACCGGGTCCGACGGATGCTGCTGGAAATGAACGGTGAGGCTGCGGTCACCCTCGCCGCGGGCCACGGCGGCGGCCTGGGAACGGAACGCCGCCCGGTCGGCATGGGCCAGCAGGCCGGTCAGCGGCCGGCCCGTCGCATGGCCGGAGCGCACGCCGGTGAACGAGGTCGCCGAGAGATTCAGCCGGCGCACCACCGCCTCCCGGTCCACCAGCGCGACCGGGAGCGGGAACTGCTGGAACACCGCCCGCAGCAGATGCTGCTCCTGACGGTCGCCGGACGCCGTACGGGGCAGCGTGCCCGAGGACACCCGCTCGTACCATGGCCACAACTGGTCGGCGACATGGTCGAGTTCGAAGATGGCCGCGTCCAGGACCGTCGGCAGGTCCCCTTCGGACACGGATCGCGCCGCCTTGAGTTCCGCGACGCGGCGCACGAAATCCGCGAGCTCTTCACCGAATCCGTCCGTCTTCTCCATGGGCATGAACCTAGCTCGCGGTGACGTGTTCCGGGGCGGCGGGAAGCCAAGCGGTTCCACCTTGTTCTCCGGTCGTTTTCCCCGGCCGGGACCGGGAACGCGCAGGAAAGAGGAAGGAGTTGACGATGCCCGCTCGCGACCATGTGGGTCACTGGGGAGACGAGTCCGCCGAAGCCGCCCTTCCCGGGCGCCGATTGTCCGCGCTGGCCGAACAGGCCCTGCGCTGCACCGCCGACTGCTGCGGCGCCGGCAGCACGGTGGCCGAGGCGGGAGCCGACCGGCCCGCCGCCGTCACCCACCCCGACCTGGCCGCACTCGTGGCCGTGCAGCTCCGCTCCGGCGACGGACCCATTCCGGCCGCCCTGGAGCGCGGCGAGCCCGTCGACTCGGCCGACTTGCTGCACGACGAGCGCTGGCCGCAGTACCGCGCCCTGGCGCTCGACTCGGGCGTACGGTCCAGCGTCACCCTGCCGTTCCGCCGGTCCGGGCTGACGGTGACGCTCAGCCTCTACAGCTTCCGTCCGGGCGCCCTGGAGGACGCTCCGCACGGGCCCGTGCACGCCCTCGGCGAGTTCGCCGCGAGCTGCCTCGTCCGGGACCGCTCCTACCGCGCCGCGCTCACCGAGCTCGACCACCTCGGCGCCGCCCTGCGCTCCCGGCCCGTCGTCGACCAGGCGTGCGGCATCGTCATGCACGTCCTCGGCTGCGACGCCGACGCCGCGTTCGGCGTACTGCGCCGCATCTCGCAGGGCACCAACCGCAAGCTGGCGGACGTCGCGTCCGGCGTCGTCGGCAGGCGGGGGCGCGGGCTGGAGCGGGATCTGGCGGCGCTGTTGAACTGACGGGCGTGAGGAGCGGGGGCTGCGGCGGCTTGCCGGGCCGGGCGATGTCACCCACTCGGCCGTCACCCGTCCCGCGAATGGTGTCCGGCCGCGCGCGCCCGGGCGTCGGGCGGGCTGTCATGGCTGCGGGGGCACGACCGCCGTTCCCCCGCAGTCGTCGGCCGAAGGAGTTCACCCCATGCGCCGCACCGCCCGTGCCCTGTCCGTCGCCGCTCTGGCCGGTGCCGTCGTGGGCGCCCCCGCCTCGGCCGCCTTCGCGGACCCGGCCGCGGAGGTCAGCCCCGGCAGCGTCTCGCCGGGCGGCAGCATCACCGTCTCGGTCACCTGCGACGCCCTCGACGGGGCCGCCGCGCCCGCCACCCTGGAGGCCACCTCCCAGGCGTTCGAGGAGGGCACCGTCGAGCTGAAGCGGGTCTCCGGCACCGACGGGAAGGCCGCCGGGGCCGCCTACCGCGGCACCGCCCGCGTTCCCCCGGCCGAGAACTTCGAGAGCGACCCGGACGCGGCCGGACCGGAGTCGGCCTGGACGGTCGACGGCACCTGCCCGGCGGCGGCCGGCGGGGAGGGCAAGGAGTGGAGCGCGACCTTCACGGTGGCCAGCGAGAGCGGGAGCGAGAGCGAGAGCGAGAGCGGGAGCGGAAAGGGCGGCGTGGACGGCGGCAAGGGCTCAGAGAGCGGCGGCCACCAGAGCGGCACCAGCGGCGGCGGGGAAAGCGGCTGGGGCGGCTCCGGCGGCCAGGGCGGAACCGAGGGCGCCGGCGGTACCTGCACCGAACCCCCGTCCGACTGGACCGGAGCCGAGAAGCCCGAGGCCGGCCAGAGCGAACCCGCGTGGGACGGGACCGAAGCCGAAGGGACCGGAGCAGGTGGAACCGGCATCGGCGGGACCGGGACCGGGGCCGACGAGTCCGGAGCCCCAGGGACCGGCACGGGCGGGACCGGCACCGGCGGCATCGAGCCCGAGTGGGACACCTCCGACGCCGGCGAGACCGACCCCCACGCGAACGCGGCCGAGCCCTCCCTGGACGAGAGCGGGCTTCACTCCGGCAAGGGCGAGTCCGGAGCGCAGGACTGCGCCGACGCGGGCGACCAGCACGGTGTGCAGGCCGGTACCGGCGGTACGTTCACCGACTCCGTTCCCGCCCTGGTCGCCGGCGGCCTGCTGATGGCGGGCGCGTTCGGGGGCGCGGTGTACCGGCTGCGCCGAAGGAGGCCCACCACGCAGGACTGATCGGTACGGCCGCTCCCTTGCCCGGCGCAACGCAGGCGGCCACCCACGGAAATTGCGCCACGATGGGTACGCGGGGCGCGCGACGCACCTGCGGCCCCCGCACCGTAGGAGCCACAGAGAACGCCGCACGCACCATCAGCCGCACGGAGCACCCGACGACGTCGAACCACCACGGCACCAGGCACAGCGGAGGCACGATGCGCCGGACGGACCCCGAAGGCCACGGCCCCGTCCGATACGGGCCGCCGCTCCCGGACGACGGGCTGCCCGTCCTGCCCGAACTGGCCGCCGTGCTCGCCGCGGCCGCGGACCGGGCCGAGAGCGAGCCGATCGGCGGCGGCACCGCCCTGCTGGAGGCGGCGTGCGGCTACTGGGGCCGGCGCGGACTGCCGACCGAGCCCCAACAGGCCGTGGCCGCTCCCGGGGCGCCTGCCCTGCTGCTGGGACTGACCTTCGCGATCGGCGGCGACATCCTCGTACCGCGGCCCTGCGCGGCCTGGTGGGCGCCGTACGCACGCCTGTTGGGCAGACCCGTCTTCCATGTGGCGACGTCGGCCGAGTGCGGCGGTGTCCCGGATCCCTACGCCCTGCTGGAGACCGTCCGCCGGGTCCGTGACGAGGGCGGTGACCCGCGGCTGCTCGTGCTGTCCGTCGCCGACGACCCCACCGCCACCGTCGCCCCGCCCGAACTGCTGCACGAGACCCTGGAGGCCGCCACCGGCGAGGGACTTCAGCTGGTCAGCGACGAGACCTGGCGCGACACCGTGCACACCCCGCACGACACCGTGCTGGTCAGCCCCGCCGAGATGCTGCCCGAGCAGGTCACCGTCGTCACCGACCTGGCCGGCGCCCACCTCCCGCCGGGCTGGCCGGCCGCGGTCGCCCGGTTCCCCGCGCACGACGCCGGAAACGGCCTCCACGCGCGCGTGCTCGACGTGCTGACCGCACTGGGGGCAGGCGTCGCCGGCCCGGTCGCCCTCGCAGCCGGGTACGCGCTCGCCGAGCCCGAGCCGGTCGCCGAGCGGATCGGCGCCGCCGTACGCCTGCACGCGCGCGTGGCCGCCGCCGCGCACGCCGCCGCCGTGGCTGCCGGCGCACTGGCACGGCCCCCGCAGGCCGGACGGCACCTGTATGTCGACCTCGGCCCGCTGCGCGCCGGGCTGTCCGCGCACGGCGTGGGGGACGCACAGGACCTGGAGGACTTCCTCGCCGATCGGCTCGGCATGCCCGCACCGGGCGGGCACCGCTTCGGCGACGACCTCGGGGCGCTGCGCGTGCGGCTGTCCACCGGCGCGCTGCTCACGGGCACCGACGAGGAACGCGCGGAATGCATCGGCTCACCCTCGCCGTTGGAACTGCCACACGTGCACCGCGCGTTGATCCACTTGAAGTCGGTCTTCGACGATCTCCGCGACGACGCCGAGCGATGGGAGCCTCCGCGATGACGCAGCAGTCCGAGTCGCCCACCACGCGCAAGGCCACCTCACGGACGGCAGCCCCGAGCACGACGGCCCGGGAAGCCGACGCACCCGCGACGGACCCGTCACCCTTCGCGCCCCCGCCCCCGCTCCCACCGCTCGCCGCACCCCGCCCGCTGGGCGWACGCCGGGTGTGGCCGCGCACCTTCCACGACCGCCTCACCGCCCCGCTCCCCGGCATCAAGACCCTCGCCCGCTTCGCCCGCGAGGGCGCCGTACGCCCGGGCCGGGAGGGCCTCGCCGACATCCCGCGACTGCCCTTCGAGCCGGGCCCGCTGCCCCGCGTGGACGCCCGCACGATCGCCGTCTCGTGGGCGGGTCACGCCAGTTGGGTGGTCCGGATCGGCGGACTGACCGTGCTCACCGACCCGGTCTGGTCGCGCCGCATCATCGGCACCCCGGCCCGCATCACCCCCGTCGGCGTCGCCTGGAACGCCCTGCCGCGCGTGGACGCGGTCGTCATCAGCCACAACCACTACGACCACCTGGACGCCCCCACGCTGCGCCGACTCCCGCGCGACACCCCCGTGTTCGTGCCGGCCGGCCTCGCCGCCTGGTTCCGGCGCCGCCGGTTCACCCAGGTCACCGAGCTGGACTGGTGGGAGGCGGCCGAACTGTCAGGCGTCCGCTTCGACTTCGTGCCCGCCCATCACTGGTCCAAGCGCACCCTCCTCGACACCTGCCGCAGCCTGTGGGGCGGCTGGGTGCTCACGGCCCCCGACGGACAGCGCGTGTACTTCGCGGGCGACACCGGATACGGCCACTGGTTCACCCGCATCGGCGAGCGCTACCCCGGCATCGACCTCGCCCTGCTCCCCATCGGCGCCTACGACCCACGCTGGTGGCTCAGCGACGTCCACTGCGACCCGGAGGAGGCGGTTCGGGCGGCCCAGGATCTGGGCGCGCGGCGGATGGCGCCGATGCACTGGGCGACGTTCGTGCTGTCGGCGGAGCCCGTCCTGGAGCCCCTCACGCGGGTGCGGGCGGCATGGGAGAAGGCGGGGCTGGCGCGGGAGGACCTGTGGGACCTGGCAGTGGGAGGATCACGGGTTCTGAAGTAGCCGACGCTCAGTGGATGCCGAGAGCTTGGGGGAGCGACCAGCCACGACGGGCCCGCAGCCTGCAATGAAGCCTCACTTGGCAGGTCGAACCCGTTTCCACACACCCGGCGCCGCGCTGATCACCACGGTCAGCACGACCGCCGCCACAACCCCCTCCCACGGCTCGTCGAACAGCGACCCACCCAGAATCCCGATCAACTGATACGTCACAGCCCAGGCCAGGCAGGCCGGAAAGTTCCCCCGGGCAAACCGCCGCATCGGCCACGCGGCCAGCAGGCAGGCCAACATCACCGGCAACCGCCCCGCCGGCACCAGCCGGGACAGCACCAGCACCGCCACCCCGTGCGCGGCGAGCCGATCCTGCGCCTGCGTGAGCCGCTCCTCCGGCGCCCGCGAGCGGATCGCCTCCAGCCAGCGCGAACCGTTCTTCGAGCCCATGCCACGCCGCCCCAGCCAGTACAGCGTCACATCGCCCAGAAACGCGGCCGTGGACGCCGTCACGAAGACCAGCGCCAGCGAAAACGGCGCCGTCTGGTGAAACGCCACCACCGCCGCCGAACTCACCAGCGCCCCCGTCGGCACGATCGGCACCAGCGCCCCGATCAGCACCAGCAGGAACAGCGTCGGATAACCGATCGCCTGCTGCGTCGACTCGTGCGGCACCGTTGTCGCGGCGGCGGCCAGCACGGTCATCGGGCCACCTCCAGGCGCACACTCTCCCCGTGCGCGAGCCGGTGCACCGACACGCCGGGCGCGCGCTCGGCCGCGAGACGCGCGAACTCGTCCCCGGGCGCGTGGAATTCATGAGGGCGCACGGCGTCCAGGCCGATCGGCCAGTACGTGCCGTAGTGCACCGGCACCGCACTGCGCGGCGCGAGCCGGACCAGTGCCTCGGCCGCGCGCCCCGCGTCCAGGTGGCCCTCCCCGAGATACGGTCCCCAGCCGCCCACCGGAAGCAGCGCCACGTCGACCGGGCCCACTTCCTTCGCCATGGCGTCGAACAGCCCGGTGTCCCCGGCGAAGTACGTACGTCCCTCCCCCTCGACGACATAGCCGAGCGCGGGGGAGCGGTGCCGCCCGACGGGCAGCCGCCGCCCGTCGTGCCGCGCCGGAACGGCCCGTACCGCCACGTCGTCGACCGTGGTCACGTCCCCCGGCGCCATCTCGGTCACCCGCAGATGGGAGAGCCGGCGCAGACCCGGTACCGCGCCCGGCGCGCCCCGGGGCACGAGCAGGCGGGTGTCCTGGGGCAGCCCGGCCAGTGACGGAACGTGCAGGTGGTCGGCGTGGAGGTGGGAGACCACGGCGACGTCAGCGCGCCGGGCGTCGGGCGCCGGTAGCGCGCCCCGGCGGCGGTGCAGGTGTGCGAGCCGGCGTGCGAACAGAGGGTCGGTGAGGATGCGCACGTTCGAGTCCTCGATCGTGCAGGTGGCGTGACCCCACCAGGTGATCTCCACCGGCACCTTCTTTGCCTCCTTCGCGCGACTCCCCGAAGCGTACGGGCTGGAGTAGGGTCGGGGCCCGAAACCCGGAGGTGAGGGGGACGCCATGGGGCCATCCATTGTGCGCGTCACGGCGATCGCCAGTCTGACGCCGCTCGAAGAGCTGGACGCCGACCCCTTCCTGGTGGACTCCCGCAGCCAGCACGCGATGTGCACGCGTTGGGCCGCCGAGCACGGGTACGTCGTGGCGCGCGAGCTGCTCGTACGCGGGTTGCGCGCCGACCACAGCGTCCTGTGGGAGGGCGTCCGCCCCGGCCTCGACCTGTTCGTGGCGCCCAGCCGGCGCGTGCTGGAGAGCGCGTTGTCGTCGGTGGAGGAGTTCACCGCGGAGTGCGCCCGGCGCGGGGTGCGGGTGGAGACGGTGGGGCGCGCGGAGCCGTTGTACGACGCGCAGATGAAGGCACGGGTGCATCGGAGGCTGTCGATGCCGACCGCGGGGTACGACGGGCGCTAGGCGCTCCGCTGGTGGTGCCGGGTTGTGTCGCCTTTTGTCTGCGGCGCCGTTGTGGCTGGTCGCGCAGTTTCCCGCGCCCCTTTGAGGGGCGCTGCCCCACCGCAGCCGGCAAGGGGAACCGGCGGGCCCGAAGGACCGTTGTGTCAGGCTGAGGGCGTAAAGGCCTGTTTCGGACGTGAGGTGGGCTGGGCGTGCGTGGGCGTTGGCGGCGGGTTGCCAGTCAGGTCGGGCGGAGTGTGACCGTGTGGGCGGTCTCCACCGTCACCATGCTCGTGCTCGCCGGGATCCTGCCGGACTTCCAGCTGCAGTCGGCGGACGGTGACAGCGCCACCCGTATCGCCATCACCGCGGCCCTCGGCGCCGGTGCGTTCGGTCTGCTCTCCGCGCTGGTCTGGCCCCTCCTCGTCCGGCTGCTGCTCCTCGTTCCCGCGCTGGTGCTCGGCCTGCTGGTGTTCTTCCTCAACGGCTCGCTGCTCATCGTCGCCCTGCGCCTGGTGCCCTCCGGCGACAGCGAGGCCGCCCCCGAGACCGCCGTCATCGTCGCCGCCGTGATGTCCGCCGTCGCCTCCGCCACCGGCGGCGCCCTGGCCGTACGCGACGACGACGCCTACCGCCGCCGGCTGTACCGCCTCGCCGACCGCCGGCGCCGGGCCCTGCCCCCCGGCCCCTCCAGCCCCGGCACCGTCTTCATGCAGCTCGACGGCGTCGGCCACGACCTCCTCCTCGCCGCCGTCGGCAAGGGCCTGATGCCCACCGTCGCCCGCTGGCTGGGGGAGGACACCGGTCACGGCGTGCGCACCACCCACCGGCTCACCCCCTGGCGCACCGACTGGTCCAGCCAGACCGGCGCCAGCCAGCTCGGCATCCTGCACGGCAGCAACCACGACGTCCCCGCGTTCCGCTGGTACGAGAAGGCCGGCCGCGAGGTGATGGTCTGCAACCGCCCCACCAGCGCCGCCGAGCTCCAGCGCCGCGCCATCGACCGCACCGGCGACGGCGGACTGCTCAGCGCCGACGGCGCCAGCCGCGGCAATCTCTTCAGCGGCGGCGCCGACGAACAGGCCCTCGTGCTGTCCATCGCGACCAGGCGGCGAGATCGCCGCAACCGCTCCCGCGCGGGCTACTTCGCCTACTTCTCCGACCCCGCAAACGCCGTCCGCACCGCCCTGTCCTTCGTCGCCGAGGTCGGCCGAGAGATCGGCCAGTCCACCAGGGCCCGCGCCCGAAAGGCCCGGCCGAGGGTCTCCCGCGGCGGCCTCTACCCGTTCATCCGCGCCTTCGCGACCGTCGTCGAGCGGGACGTCGTCGTCGCCGCGGTCATGGGCGACATGTTCGCCGGCCGCACCGCCGTCTACGCCGACCTCGTGGCCTACGACGAGGTCGCGCACCACTCCGGGCCGTTCGGCCGCGACGCCGACAAAGTCCTCGAACGGCTCGACCGGGCGCTGGCGTTGATCGAGAAGGCCGCCGAGCACGCGCCGCGGCCGTACCGGATCGTCGTGCTGTCGGACCACGGCCAGAGCCCCGGCGAGACCTTCCGCGCCCGCTACGGCCTCGGCCTCGGGGACCTGGTGCGGGCCGGCTGCGGGCTGCCCGTGCCGCGCAGGGCCCGGCGCACCCACAGCGGCGCCGAGGCCCGCGCGGCCGTGCGGGCGGCGCTGCGCCGGCCCGTCGAGGAGGGCGGCGACCAGCACCGCCCCTCGCGCCGCCGCTCCGAGCCGCTGGTGCTGGCCTCCGGCAACCTCGGCCTGGTCTCCTTCCCGGACGTGCCGCACCGCATGACCAAGGAGGAGATCGACGCCCGCCACCCGGCCCTGCTCACCACGCTCGCCAACCACCCCGGCATCGGCTTCCTGCTGGTGCGCAGCGAGCGGCACGGCGGGGTCGTGCTCGGCGCGTACGGGGCGGAGATCCCCCTGGACCGGCTGGACGACGATCCGGGGCCGCTGGAGGTCTTCGGGCCGGGCGCCGCCGACGCCGTGCGTCGCACGCACTCCTTCCCGAACACCGCCGACATCATGGTCAACTCCGCGTACGACCCGGCCGACGGGGAGGTTCTCGCCTTCGAGGAGCAGATCGGCTCGCACGGCGGGCTCGGCGGCGCGCAGGGCCGACCGTTCCTGCTGTCGCCGCTCGCCCTGTCCGCGCCGCTCGACGACGGGGAGGACCTCGTCGGCGCCGAGCATGTGCACCGGGTGCTGCGCCGCTGGCTGGGTGAGGCGAACGGGCCGCAGGTGCCGGTGGAGGCGGAGCCGCAGGAGCGGGCCGCCTGAAAAATCGGCTGCGTACGAGGGGCCGCAGGCACACACTGTTCGAGTCGCAAACCGCTCGAACACTCCCAAGGAGCACCTGCCTTGCAGGCAGCCGTCACCGTCACGCCCACCCGTATCCCCGAACTCCTCCTCGGCCTCGCCACCGTGCGGCCGGTCTTCATCTGGGGCGCTCCCGGCATCGGAAAGTCGTCCCTCGTCAGGGACTTCGCCGCGTCGCTGGGGCTGGAGTGCGTGAGCCTGCTCGGCACCCAGCTCGCGCCGGAGGACCTGATCGGCGTGCCGCAGATCCGTGACGGACGCTCGGTGTTCTGCCCGCCGGAGGCCATCGCCCGCGACGAGCCGTACTGCCTGTTCCTGGACGAGCTGAACGCGGCGACGCCGGACGTGCAGAAGGCGTTCTACTCGCTGATCCTGGACCGCCGTATCGGCAACTACGAACTGCCGAAGGGCTCCATCGTCATCGGCGCCGGAAACCGCGCCACGGACAACGCCCTGGCCCGCCCCATCGCCTCCGCCCTCGTCAACCGGCTCACCCACGTCCACCTGGAGGCGTCCGCCAAGGACTGGCTGACCTGGGCCGCGAACAACGACATCCACCCGTGGATCCTGGACCACCTCACCGACCGCCCCGACCACCTGTGGTCCAAGCCGCCGAAGACCGAGGAGCCGTTCTCCACGCCCCGCTCCTGGCACATGCTCTCCGACGCGCTGCACTCCTTCGGCCGCGACCTCGACGAGGAGACCCTGAAGGTCGTGGCGCACGGCACGCTGACGCCGACGCATGCGACCGCGTTCTGCGGATACGTCAAGATCGTGCGCAGCCAGTACGGCATCGAGGCGATCATCAAGGGCGACGCCCGCTGGCCGCACCGAATGCAGGACCGTGACCTGCTCTACTACCTCGCCGAGTCCTTCCGCGGCCGGCTGATCAAGGAACTGCCGGTCAGCAAGGAGCACATGTCGGCGAGCGGCCGGCAGACCGCGTACCGCGCGAAGTCGCTGCTGGTGCAGCTCGCGGAGATCTCCGTCGAGGTCGCGCAGAGCGTCATCGCCTCCGACGCCGACGGCAATCCCGTACTGCCGGCCTGGTTCCTGGTGGAAGCCGCGCGGGACATGCCCCGGCTGGTGGAGGCGCGGCGATGAGCCGCACCCACGACAAGGGGAAAGGGAAGAAGAAGCGGGACCTTGCGGCGGAGGCCTTCGCCGAGGGCATGCGGCTGGTGCGGGCCAACCCGGCGCTCGCCGCGGTCGAGTTCACCGTCTGCCGCCACGAGAACTGCGAACAGGCGCCGCGCGACGGCCTCCTTCGCGTCGAATCCGACGGCGTCCTGCACGTCCACCCCGACCGGCTCACCGAACCCGCCACCTGGGCCTGGGCCATCGCACACGCCGTCCTGCACCTCGGCTTCGGCCACGTCCCTTCCAAGAAGGGCACGCCCGTGCAGCCCGACCGCGCCGACCTCGCCGCCCGCTGCGCCGTCGTCAACCGCTTCCTGCTCAGCAGCCCGGTCGGCACGGCCCCGGACCACCTGCCCCTGACCTACCCGGACGGCGACGAGGAACAGCTCGCCGCGCGCTGGCGGCGCGACGGCATACCGGCCGCGTACGAGCGCTGCGGCACGGCGGGCCCGGAGCCCGACCTGCTGCTCGTGGAGTGGATGGGCTGGTTCGGGTCGCCCCCGGACCACCAGCTGGCGTTCGCGACCGCGCTGACCCGGACCGTGTCGACCGCGATGGACCTGGCGGGCGGCCGCCGCGACTCCATGGACGGCGAGCCCGTCAAGAAGCGGCCCTGGCAGTGGGCGCTGGAGTGGTTCATCACCTCCTACCCGCTGCTCGGCGGCATCGCGGCCGGCATCAAGCTGGTCGCCGACGCCGAACTCGCCCGCGCGCACGGCATCGCCGTCGCCGCCGTCAACCCCGAGGCCGGCGAGATCTACATCAACCCGCTGCGCCACTTCGAGGACGAGGAATGGCGGTTCATCCTCGCCCACGAGATGCTGCACGCCGCCCTGCGGCACGGCGACCGCTGCGGGGCCCGCGACCCCTACCTCTTCAACGTGGCCTGCGACTACGTCATCAACGGCTGGCTGCGCGAGATGCAGGTCGGCGAGATGCCCCAAGGGCTGCTGTGCGACCAGGAGTTGGCGGGCCTGTCGGCCGAGGAGGTATACGACCGGATCGCCGGCGACCTGCGCCGGATACGCCGGCTGGCCACCCTGCGCGGCAAGGGCGTCGGCGATGTGCTGGGCGCCCCGCTCGGCGCGCCCGGCGACGCCTGCGACCTCGACGAGTTCTACCGCCGCGGCCTCTCCCACGGCCTCGATCTGCACCAGCAGCAGGAGCGCGGCTTCCTGCCCGGCGGTCTCGTCCAGGAGATCCGCGCGCTCAGCCATCCGCCACTGCCCTGGGACGCCCGGCTCGCCCGCTGGTTCGACGAGTTCGTGCCACGCCCCGAGCCGGTGCGGACGTACGCCCGTCCCGCGCGCCGTCAGGCGTCGACGCCCGACATCCCGCGCGCCGGCCGCTACTTCCCGCCCGAGGAGATCGCCCGCTGCACCTTCGGCGTCGTCCTGGACACCTCGGCGTCCATGGGCAGCGTGCTGCTCGGCAAGGCGCTGGGCGCCATCGCCTCCTACGCCGCCGCCCGGGACGTACCGGCCGCGCGGGTCGTGTTCTGCGACGTGGCGCCGCACGACGCCGGCTATGTGCCGGTGACGGACATCGCGGGGCGGGTGCGGGTGCACGGGCGCGGCGGTACGGTCCTGCAGCCCGGGATCGACCTGCTCCAGCGCGCGGACGACTTCCCGCCGGGCGCGCCCGTCCTCGTCATCACCGACGGCTGGTGCGATGTGCTGCGGGTGCGGCGCGAGCATGCGTACCTCATTCCGCAAGGCCGTCGCCTGCCGTTCACCCCGCGTGGGCCGGTCTTCCGGGTGAGTTGAGCCCGAGTGTGATCGGATGGGGGGCACGGACCCAGGAAAACGGGCCCCCACGCGAAAGGAAGAATCGTGGCTACCACGCGCTCCGCACACACCGTTTGGGAAGGCAACCTGCTCGAGGGCAACGGTGTCGTCCACTTCGACTCTTCCGGTGCCATCGAGGCGCAGCCGGTCACGTGGGCCTCGCGCTCCCAGGACGCGAACGGCAAGACCAGCCCGGAGGAGCTGATCGCCGCCGCGCACTCCAGCTGCTTCTCCATGGCGCTGTCGCACGCCCTGCACGGCGCGGGCACGCCTCCCACCAAGCTCGTCACCTCGGCCGACGTGAACTTCCAGCCGGGTGAGGGCATCACGGGGATTCACCTCACGGTCGAGGGGACGGTGCCGGGGATCGACAACGAGGCGTTCGTCGCTGCCGCGGAGGATGCCAAGGCCAACTGCCCGGTGAGCCAGGCGCTGAAGGGCACGAACATCACGCTGTCCGCCAAGCTGGCGTAACGCTCCGCTGGGGGAGCCGCATATCGACGCCGCCCCGCGCCCCTTCGGGGGCGCGGTCCCCGCCCCCGTCTCAGGAAGTCGACCGAGGATGCCCTCACCTCCCGCCGTCTCCGCTCACCGTGGTGGGACCGAGCGTGCCGGTGCTGCTACCTGGCAGGCGTATGAGGATGCGCTGCTCAGTGGTGCCGAGTATGTGGAGTTCGACATTCGGCGGACGGCGGACGGCGTGTTCGTCGTCCATCACGATGCCCGGGTGGGCCCGATCGGACCCCTGCTGTCCCGGATCACCTACGCCGAGCTGTGCGAGCGTGCCGGGTACGTCGTGCCCGTCGTCGACGACGTCATGGGGCTCATCGCCGGGAAGCTCGAAGGGCACCTCGATCTGAAGGAGACCGGATACGAGCGTGAGCTCGTCGAGCGGGCGGTCGCGCTGCTCGGGGAGGACGGGTTCGTCGCCACGACCCTGGAGGACCGTTCCGTCGCCGCGATCTCGCGGGCCTTTCCCCGGGTGCGCACGGCCCTGTCGCTGGGGCGGCACCGAGGAGGCGTCGGGCCGGCGCGGCTGGCCCGGATCCGGCTGAGCGAGCTGTTGCCCATGCGGCGGATCCGCGCCTGCGGTGCGACCGGCGTCGCCGTGCACCAGCGCCTCGCGCGTGCGACCGTGTTGCGGGAGGCGTCCCGCAACGGACTGTTCACCATGGTGTGGACCGTCAACGAGGACCGGCAGATGCGGGCCTTTCTGGCCGATCCGCGCGTCGACGTCCTGATCACCGACCGGCCCCGCCGCGCCCTGGCCCTGCGGGGCTGAGCGCCCGCTCAGCCCTCGTTCGGCACCCGCCCCCGGGTCACTCGCCCCATTGACAAGAGCCCACTCAAGTTTTGTGCTGGAGTTCAAGAGGTGCCCTGGCGGAAGGGGACAACGATGGCACGCGCGGTCGGGATCGATCTGGGGACCACGAACTCGGTGGTCGCCGTCCTGGAGGGCGGCGAACCCACTGTCGTCGCCAATGCGGAGGGGGCCAGGACCACACCGTCGGTCGTGGCCTTTGCCAAGAACGGCGAGGTACTCGTCGGTGAGGTGGCCAAACGGCAGGCGGTGACGAACGTCGAGCGCACCGCCCGCTCCATGAAGCGGTACATGGGCGACGCGAACTGGCGCTTCCCCGAACAGGGCGACATCGACGGCTCGCGCTACCGGGCCCAGGAGCTGTCGGCCCGGGTGCTGCAGAAGCTGAAGCGGGACGCCGAGTCCTATCTCGGCGAGGACGTCACCGACGCGGTGATCACCGTCCCCGCGTACTTCGACGACGCCCAGCGGCAGGCCACCAAGGAGGCCGGGGAGATCGCGGGCCTGAAGGTGCTCAGGATCATCAACGAGCCCACGGCCGCCGCCCTCGCCTACGGCCTGGACCGGGGCGAGGAGCAGACGGTGCTGGTCTTCGACCTCGGCGGCGGCACCTTCGACGTCTCGCTGCTGGAGATCGGCGACGGCGTCATCGAGGTCAAGGCCACCAACGGCGACACGCACCTGGGCGGCGACGACTGGGACCAGCGGGTCGTCGAGTACCTGGTGAAGAAGTTCAAGGGGCAGTACGGGATCGATCTCGGCAACGACAAGATGGCGCTGCAGCGGCTGCGCGAGGGCGCCGAGAAGGCCAAGATCGAGCTGTCCAGCTCCTCCGAGACGACGATCAACCTGCCCTACATCACCGCGTCCGCCGAGGGCCCCCTCCACCTCGACGAGAAGCTGACCCGCGCCCAGTTCCAGGAGCTCACCGCCGACCTCCTCGACCGCTGCAAGACCCCCTTCCACCAGGCGGTCAAGGACGCGGGCATCAAGCTCTCCGCGGTCGACCACGTCATCCTCGTCGGCGGCTCCACCCGCATGCCGGCCGTCACCGACCTCGTGAAGGAACTCACCGGCAAGGATCCGCACAAGGGCGTCAACCCCGACGAGGTCGTGGCCGTCGGCGCGGCCCTCCAGGCGGGTGTCATCCGCGGCGACGTCAAGGACGTCCTCCTGCTCGACGTCACCCCGCTGTCCCTGGGCATCGAGACCAAGGGCGGCATCATGACGAAGCTGATCGAGCGCAACACCACGATCCCGACCCGGCGTTCGGAGATCTTCACGACCGCCGCCGACAACCAGCCCTCGGTCGGCATCCAGGTCTACCAGGGCGAACGCGAGATCGCGGCCTACAACAAGAAGCTCGGCGTCTTCGACCTCACCGGCCTGCCGCCCGCCCCGCGCGGCGTGCCGCAGATCGAGGTCGCCTTCGACATCGACGCCAACGGGATCATGCACGTCTCCGCGAAGGACCTCGCGACGGGCCGCGAGCAGAAGATGACCGTGACCGGCGGCTCGGCACTGCCGAAGGACGACATCGACCGGATGATGCGGGAGGCCGAGCAGTACGCCGACGAGGACCGTAACCGCCGCGAGGCCGCCGAGACCCGCAACCAGGCCGAGCAGCTCGTCTACCAGACCGAGAAGTTCCTCCGCGACAACGAGGACAAGGTCCCGGCGGACACCAGGACCGAGGTCGAGTCGGCGATCACGGACCTGAAACAGCAGCTGGAGCAGAACGCCGAGACGAACGTCCTGCGCACCGGCATCGAGAAACTCGCCACGGTCAGCCAGCAGATGGGCCAGGCGATGTACGCCCAGGCCCAGCAGGCCCCGAGCGACGGCGCCACCGCCGCCGGCAACGGCACGGAGCAGACCGCACCGCAGGACGACGACGTGGTGGACGCGGAGATCGTCGACGACGAGAAGGACCAGAAGGGCGGGGCCGCGTGAGGGCCGCCGCCTAGGACCCGGTCCTCTCCCAGCCCCGCCGCTCCGGCCGCGGCCCCAGTTGCTCGGGGTCGCGGCTGCGGTACACCAGGTACGGCCGGAACAGGTACTGCACCGGCGCACTGAACATGTGCACCAGCCGGGTGTACGGCACCAGCGCGATCAGCGCCATGCCGATCACCGCGTGGATCTGGTACAGCACCGGCACGCCCTGCATCCGGACCAGGTCCGGCTGGAGGGTGAACAGGCTGCGGGCCCAAGGGGCGATGGACTGGCGGTAGTCGTAGCCGTCGCCGGACGAGTGGGCCAGCTTGGCGACCATGCCCATCACGATCGCCGCCACCAGCACGACGTACATGAGCTTGTCGTTGGTCGTCGTCGCCCGGAACACCGGTGCGTTGGTGCGCCGGCGGTACAGCAGCAGCGCGATCCCGGCGACCGTCACCACTCCCGCCGCCGTACCGCCGTAAAGGGAGAACAGGTGGTACGTGTGCTCGCTCACGCCGAGCGAGTCCGTCCAGGACTCGGGGACGAACAGCCCCACCAGATGGCCGACCAGCACGAACAGGATGCCGTAGTGGAAGGCGGGCGAGGCGATGTTCAGCAGCCTCGACTCGTAGACCTGGGAGGAGCGGGTCGTCCAGCCGAAGCGGTCGTAGCGGTGGCGCCAGACCAGGCCGGCGACCAGCAGGGCGAAGGTGACGTAGGGCAGGACGCCCCACAGAAGCGTGGTCATGGGCGCACCCCCGGGTGTGCGGTCGGCAGGGTGGCGCACACGGCGTCCAGGACGGACGCGTACGGTGTGCCGAAGTCGGTGAGCCGGGCGCGGAGCTGCTCCAGGCACTCGCGGTGTTCCAGCAGCAGGTCGGTGTCGCCGGTGCGGGCCGCGAACTCCAGGACCGCGGGCAGGAAGTCGGGCAGTTCCTCGCCGGTGAGCTCCAGGCCGTGGGCGCGGTAGACGTCCTTGAAGCGGAGCAGCGACATGCCGCGCCGCCGGGTGTCCCCGTCGAGCCACCAGGTCAGATACAGGCTGTGGCGGTTCTTGAAGTCGAAGACCTCGACGTAGTGCGCGGCCAGTTCCTGCGGCTCGGTGACCGCCGCGTGGTCGGTGAACTCCCGCAGCTGCGGGGCGGCCTCGCGCAGCAGGGGCAGCCGGGCGCGGAAGTCGTCGTCGGGGTAGGTCAGACAGAGCGCGGCCGCCTGGTAGAGCACCTCGAAGGACGGCATCAGGTCTCCTCGACGTCGGCTGTGCGGGTCAACTCGGCCGCGTCGGCGGCGTCGTCCGAGGTCTGTCGTCGGCGCAGGGCATGGAAGTTCTCCACCGTCACCAGCGGCAGCAGCTTGCGGCCCGAGTCCTGGCCGACCGGCCCGTCCCCGCCCATCCCGGGCCCGCCGTCGAAGTCGAGGCTGCACCCCTGTGGCAGCGCCGACTCCTCAAGGCGCCGGGCGTCGCCGACGGCCGCCGTCGGAATGACGTACCGGTCCTCGTACTTGGCGATCGCCAGCAGCCGGTACATCTCCTCGATCTCCCCGGCCGCCATGCCCACCGCGGCCGGCACCGAGGGATCCGGTTCCTCCCCGAGGTTGATCGCCCGCATGTGGGAGCGCATCGCGGCGAGCTTCTCCAGCGAGGAGCGGACCGGGCCGATGGCGCCGGCCGTGAACATCCCCGCCAGATACTCCAGCGGGATGCGCAGACTGTCGATCGCGCCGAACAGATTCCCCGCGTGCTCGCCGTCGTGCCCGGTCTCCGCCAGCGCGTCCACCACCGGGGACAGCGGAGGGATGTACCAGACCATCGGCATCGTCCGGTACTCCGGATGCAGCGGCAGCGCCACCCGGTACTTGCTGATCAGCGCGTGCACGGGCGAGCGGCGGGCCGCCTCCAGCCAGTCGTACGGGATTCCCGCCTCCTCGCACGCCCGCCGCACCTCGCTGTCCTCCGGGTCGAGGAAGACACCCAACTGCGCCTCGTACAGGTCCCGTTCGCGCGGGACGGAGGCCGCGGCCGTCACCCTGTCCGCGTCGTAGAGCACCACCCCGAGGTAGCGCAGCCGGCCCACGCAGGTCTCCGAGCAGACCGTCGGCAGACCGACCTCGACCCGCGGATAGCACATCGTGCACTTCTCGGCCTTGCCGGTGGCGTGGTTGAAGTACACCTTCTTGTACGGGCATCCCGTCACGCACATCCGCCAGCCCCGGCACCGGTCCTGGTCGACGAGGACGATGCCGTCCTCCGCCCGCTTGTACATCGCCCCCGACGGGCACGCGGCCACACAGGACGGGTTGAGGCAGTGCTCGCAGATGCGCGGCAGATAGAACATGAAGCTCTGCTCGAACTCGAACCGCACCTTGTCGGAGGCCTGCTGACGGGCCTGTTCGACCATCGGGTCGAGGTCACCGTAGGCGGGGGCGCCGGCGAGGTTGTCGTCCCAGTTCGCCGACCACTCGATCTTCATCGGCTTGCCGTCGAGCTGGGAGATCGGCCGCGCGACCGGGTAGTCGTCGCCCAGTGGGGCGTCGGTGAGGTTCTTGTAGTCGTACGTCCAGGGCTCGTAGTAGTCCTTGATCTCCGGCAGTTCGGGGTTGGAGAAGATCCCGGCGAGTTTGCGGAAGCGGCCGCCCGCCTTCAGCTTCAGCGCGCCGCGCCGGTTCAGCTCCCAGCCGCCGCGCCAGCGCTCCTGGTCCTCGTAGCGGCGCGGGTAGCCCTGGCCGGGGCGGGTCTCGACGTTGTTGAACCAGACGTACTCCATGCCGCGCCGGTTGGTCCACGCCTGCTTGCAGGTGACCGAGCAGGTGTGACAGCCGATGCACTTGTCGAGGTTCATCACCATCGCGATCTGGGCCATCGGACGCATCAGTACTCGACCTCCTGGCTGCGGCGGCGGATGACCGTCACCTCGTCGCGCTGGTTGCCTGTCGGGCCGAGGTAGTTGAACGCCCAGGAGAGCTGGGCGTACCCGCCGACGAGATGGGACGGCTTGAGGATCAGCCGGGTGAGCGAGTTGTGGATGCCGCCGCGCCTGCCGGTGGCCTCCGTCTTCGGGACGGCGATGGTGCGTTCCTGCGCGTGATGCATGTAGACGGTGCCGGCCGGCATCCGGTGCGAGACGACGGCCCGGGCGACGACCACGCCGTTGCGGTTGGCCGCCTCCACCCAGTCGTTGTCGACGACACCGATCGCGTCGGCGTCCTGCGGGGACATCCAGATGTTCTGGCCGCCCCGGGAGAGGGCCAGCATGAACAGGTTGTCCTGGTACTCCGAGTGGATGGACCACTTGTTGTGCGGGGTGAGATAGCGGACCGTCACCTCCTTCTGCCCGTCCGGTCCCAGGCGCGGTTCGCCGAACAGCTTGTTCATGTCCAGCGGCGGCCGGTAGACGGGAAGAGCCTCACCCAGCTCGTGGATCCAGTCGTGGTCGAGGAAGAAGTGCTGGCGGCCGGTGAGGGTGTGCCAGGGCTTGAGGTGCTCGGTGTTGAGGGTGAAGGCGGTGTAGCGCCGCCCGCCCGACTCGCTGCCCGACCACTCCGGTGAGGTGATCACCGGCACGGGCGCGGCCTGCGTGTCCGCGTACGTGATCCGCTTGCCCTCGTGCTCGGCCGCCAGGTGCGCCATCTCCCGCCCGGTGCGGGCCTCCAGGGTGCGGAAGCCCTGGGTGGCGAGGCGGCCGTTGGTGCTGCCGGACAGGGCGAGGATGGTGTTCGCCGCCTTCACGGCCGTGTCGAGGCAGGGCCGGCCGTCGCCCGTCACGCCGTTCAGCCGGCGCAGGTCCTCGACCTCCTCGTCCGGCCGCAGCGTGATGCCCTTGGCGGGCAGCCCGAGTTGCTCCACCAGCGGCCCGAGCGAGGCGAACTTGGCGCCGATCGCCGTGTAGTCCCGCTCCACGACGGTCAGGTTCGGCAGGGTCTTCCCGGGCACCGGATCGCACTCCCCGCGCCTCCAGTCCAGGACGACCCCGCCCGGCTGGGCGATCTCGCCCGGGGTGTCGTGCTGGAGCGGCGTGGCCACCAGGTCCTTGCGCACGCCGAGATGGTCGACGGCCAGCTCGCTGAGCCGCTCGGCCAGCGCCTTGAACGCGTCGAAGTCGGTGCGCGCCTGCCACGGCGGATCGACGGCCGGGGTGAAGGAGTGGACGAAGGGGTGCATGTCCGTGCTGGACAGGTCGTGCTTCTCGTACCAGGTGGCGGCGGGCAGGACGACGTCCGACAACAGCGTGGACGACGTCTGGCGGAAGTCCAGCGACAGCAGCAGGTCGAGCTTGCCCTCGGGCGCCTCGTCGTGCCAGGCCACCTCGTTCGGGCGGACGTCCTCGGGCGCCTCCTCGGCCCGGAGCGAGGAGTGCGTGCCGAGCAGGTGCCGGGTGAAGTACTCCGCGCCCTTCGCCGACGAGCCGAGCAGGTTGGCCCGCCACAGCGTCACAATGCGCGGCCAGTTCTCCGGCGCGTCCGGGTCCTCGCAGGCGAACTTCAGCGTCCCCGCGCGCAGTTCGGCCACCACCCGCGACACAGGATCGCCGAACACCTCGCCGAGCTCCAGCGGGTTGCGGTCGAAGGTCGGATACGACGGCATCCACCCCGCACGCGCCGACAGCGCCAGGCAGTCCGCGCCCGTCATCCCCCGGAACCGCCCCGTGCCCAAGGGCGAGGCGAGCACGTCGGCCGTGAACCGGTCGTAGCGCCACTGGTCGGTGTTCAGGAACCAGTACGCCGTGCCGATCATCTGGCGCGGCGGGCGTGACCAGTCCGACGCGGCCGCGAGCGTCGCCCAGCCGGTCACCGGGCGGCACTTCTCCTGGCCGACGTAGTGCGCCCAGCCGCCGCCGTTGCGGCCCTGGCAGCCGGTGAGCTGGAGCAGGGCGAGGAAGGTGCGGTAGATCGTCTCGGAGTGGAACCAGTGGTTGGTGCCGGCGCCCATCAGGATCATGCAGCGGCCCTTCGACCGCTCGGCGGTGTCCGCGAACTCCCTCGCGATCCGCACGCACTTGGCCGCCGGGACGGAGGTGTGCGCCTCCTGCCAGGCCGGCGTGCCGGGCGAATCGGCGTCGTCGTACGACGCGGGCCAGCGGCCCGGCAGCCCCGGCCGCGCCACCCCGTACTGCGCGAGCAGCAGGTCGAAGACGGTCGTCACCAGCGGGCCGTTCGCGCCGCCGAGCTTGGTCACCGGGACGCCACGGCGTATGACCTCGCCGCGCCCCTGCCCGTGCGGCCCGCCCTCGGTGTCGAAGCGGGGCAGCAGCACCTCGACACCCGCGGACACCGCACTGCCGTACAGGCTCAACCGGGGCCGGATGTCGCCGAGTTCGAGGTTCCAGCTGCCCTTGCCCGACTCGGTCCAGCGAAAGCCGAGGGAGCCGTTCGGTGCGAGCGCGCGACCCGACACCTCGTCCAGCACGACCGTCTTCCACGCGGCGCCCTCGCCCTCCTGCCCCAGGTCCGAGGCGCGCAGGAACTTCGCGGGGACGTAGGCGCCGTCCCGCTCCTCCAGGGTGACCAGGAAGGGCAGGTCGGTGAACTGCCGTACGTAGTCCGCGAAGAACGGGGTCTCCCGGTCGACGAAGAACTCCTTGAGGACGACGTGCCCCATGGCCAGGGCCAGCGCGCCGTCCGTGCCGGGATGCGGATGCAGCCACTCGTCGGCGAACTTGGCGTTGTCGGCGTAGTCCGGGGCGACCACCACGACCTTCTGGCCCCGGTAGCGGGCCTCCGCCATCCAGTGCGCGTCGGGCGTGCGGGTCACCGGGACGTTCGAGCCCCACATCACCAGATACGCCGCGTCCCACCAGTCGCCCGACTCCGGTACGTCGGTCTGGTCGCCGAAGACCTGCGGGGAGGCGACGGGCAGATCCGCGTACCAGTCGTAGAACGACAGCATCGGGGCGCCGATCAGGGAGTGGAAGCGGGCGCCCGCCGCGTGCGACACCATCGACATCGCGGGGATGGGGGAGAAACCGGCGATGCGGTCGGGGCCGTGAGTCTTGATGGTGTGGACGTGCGCCGCCGCGACCATCTCGACCGCCTCGTCCCAACTCGCCCGCACCAGGCCGCCCTTGCCGCGCGCCTGCTGGTAGCGGCGGCGGCGCTCGGGGTCGCCCTGGATGTCCGCCCAGGCCAGGACGGGGTCGCGGAGGCGTTCCTTCGCCTCCCGGTACATCTGCAGGAGGACGCCCCTGATGTACGGGTAGCGGACCCGGGTCGGGGAGTAGGTGTACCAGGAGAAGGCGGCGCCGCGCGGGCAGCCGCGGGGCTCGTACTCGGGGCGGTCGGGGCCGACGCTCGGATAGTCCGTCTGCTGGGACTCCCAGGTGATGATGCCGTCCTTGACGTACACCTTCCAGCGGCAGGAGCCCGTGCAGTTCACGCCGTGCGTGGAGTTCACGACCTTGTCGTGGCTCCACCGGTCCCGGTAGAACGCGTCCGCCTCCCGCCCGCCGGTCAGCGCCACGCTGTGCAGATCGCGCGCGGGCGTGCCCGGCCGGAAGAACCTGCCGGCCTTCAGCAGCGCCGCGCCCGGCTCGGCGGGTGGCGTGGGCGTCGTGGGCGGTATCCGGGTGTCGGTCACAGGCGCGCTCCCTTGCTTGCCCTGATCACGAACCTAGGGCGAGGCGGGGGAGCGCACCCGTTCTCGGCGCCCGTACGGGTCAGGGCTTGCGGGCGACCCCCGCGTACACGGGCACGATGCCCTCCGCCTGGGCCGCCACGTCCGCCGGCTCCGGACGCCAGCCGTAGACCGGGATGACACCCGGGCCGAGCAGCTCAAGGCCGTCGAAGAAGCGCGAGAACTCGGCGAGCGAGCGGGGGAAGAACGGGGTGCCGCTGCGCCGGAAGTGGTTCGCCGCGTTCTCGATGGCCTGCGGGCTGAGGTCCGGGGTGACCTGGGACAGGATCAGGTAGCTGCCCGGGGCCAGCGTGTCGACGTACCTCTCCAGCAGGCCGTACACGTCGTCGCCGTCGGGGTCCTCGCCCAGGTAGTGGGTCAGCGCCACCAGCGACAGTGCGACCGGCCGGGCGAAGTCCAGGGACTCGCCGGCCCGGCTCAGCAGGGCGTCCACGTCCCGGACGTCGGCGTGCACATAGTCCGTGCCGCCCTCGGCGGACCCGTGCAGCAGCGCCTCCGCGTGCCGCAGCACGATCGGGTCGTTGTCGGCGTAGACGACCCTGGACTCCGGCGCGACGCCCTGCGCGACCTGGTGCAGATTGGGCTCAGTGGGGATGCCGGTGCCGATGTCCAGGAACTGGCGCACCCCGGCCTCGGCGGCCGTGCGCACGGCCCGGTGCATGAACCGGCGGTTCGCGCGCGCACCGCGCAGGACCGTGCCGTCCACGGCGAGGATCTTCCGGGCCAGCTCCTCGTCCACCGGGTAGTTGTCCTTGCCGCCCAGCCACCAGTCGTAGACGCGCGCCGGATGCGGCCGGCTGGTGTCGACGCGGGCGGGCGCGGACTCGGATCCGGTCATGCGGTGCGGTCTCCTCGTGGGCTCGATCGCCGTGGTGGTGCTCTGCCGGTGCTGTGTCTCAACAGGTCTCGCGGTACTCAACAGGTCTCGCGGTACTCAACAGGTCTCGCGGTACTCAACTGGTCTCGCTGTACTCAACAGGTCTCGCGGTACTCAACTGGTCTCGCTGTACTCAACAGGTCTCGCGGTACTCCCGCAGGATCTTCTTCGTGCGCTCCGCCGACGCGGCGGCCGTCGACATGTGGTCCAGGACCTCCAGATGCGCGGCGACCTCCGTGCGGGAGTCCAGATACAGGGCGCCGCTCAGATACTCCGTGTAGACCATGTCGGGCAGCTCCGGCTCTCCGAAGCGGAACAGGGTGAAGGGCGCGTACGTCCCCGGGTGCGGGCCGAAGGCGAACTCGGCGATCTGGAGCGTGACACGGTCGCGCTCGGCGAACTCCAGAAGCCTGTCCACCTGGTCGCGCATCACCACGCCACCACCGCTCACCGGGCGCCGCAGCACCGTCTCGTCCATGATCACCCACAGGTGGGGCGGGTCCGGGCGCTCCAGCAGCCGCTGGCGCTCCATGCGCAGGGACACATGCCGCTCCACGGTCTGCGGCCCGGTCTGCCCGATGGTTCCGGCCCGCATCACGGCACGGGCGTACTCCTCCGTCTGGAGCAGGCCGGGCACGAAGTGCGGCTCGTAGGACCGGATGATCCGCGCGGCGCCCTCCAGGCTCACATACAGACTGAACCAGTCCGGCAGCACGTCGTGGAACCGCTGCCACCAGCCCGGCTGGTTGGCCTCCTCGGTCAGCGAGACGAACGCGGCCGCCTCGTCGTCCGGGACGCCGTACGTCTCCAGGAGCACCTGCACGTACGGGATCTTCAGGGCGACCTCGGCCGTCTCCATGCGACGTATCGTCGCCGCGGTCACGCGCAGGACCTGCGCGGCCTCGTCGCGTCCCAGGCCGGACGCCTCTCGCAGTTCCTGCAAGCGTTTGCCGAGCACCACCTGGCCCACGGTGGGCGCGGGCCGCCGCTCACTCACGCCACGCCTCCCCTACGCGCCGGAAGTACGGGATGCAGTGTGCCACGTTCCGGTTACCCATG
Source organism: Streptomyces sp. UW30 (assembly GCF_008042075.1). Lineage (GTDB taxonomy): Bacteria > Actinomycetota > Actinomycetes > Streptomycetales > Streptomycetaceae > Streptomyces. The sequence continues at coordinate 428,227 of NZ_RDBN01000033.1, forward strand.
GGGGTGGCCGGTCCTGGCTGCCGACTGCGGGCCGGTGGGGGCTGGTTGCGCGGTTCCCCGCGCCCTGAGGGCGTTGCCATTACCCCGCAGGTAATCGACCGGCCCGCTGCTCCGCGAGACCGTTGAGGCACCGGATTCCGGGCCGGCGCACTCCGGTCCGGAATCCGGGTCCTGTCGCACGCCACTCGACCCCGACGGAGGGTGACTCGTCATGTCCGCCACCTCGCTTGCCGCGCTTGCCCGGACCTCCGACCCGCAGACCGTGCTGCGCCGTTTTCTGGCCCTGGACGCCGTGGTGACCGGGGCGAACGGGCTCGCCTATCTCGTCGCGTCCGGCCCGCTCGGCCGGCTTCTCGGGGTCGACTCGGGGCTGCTGATCGCGCTCGGCGCGTTCCTCGCGGTGTACGCCGGCGGCGTCGGGCTGCTCGCCTCCCGTGCCCGGCCCGCCGCTCTCCCGGTGCGTGCCGTGATCGAAGCCAACCTCGCATGGGCGGTGCTGAGTCTCGTCGCGCTGGCGGTGTGGCTGTCGCCGTCCACCTCGGGTGCCGTGTGGACCGTCGTGCAGGCGGTGACCGTGGCCGGGTTCGCGGCGCTTCAGCACACGGCTCTGAAGGCTCGTCAGGGCAGCAGCGACTGAAGGTACTTGACCGTCGCCGGGTCGGCCGGGAGCAGTGTCTCGATGGCCAGCTCGGCGACGGTCACGTCCATGGGCGTGTTGAAGGTGGAGATGGAGGAGATGAAGGACAGCACGCGGCCCTCGTGCTCGATCTGCATCGGCAGCGCGAAGTACGGGACGGGCTCGTCCGGTTCCGGGCCCGGCGCGTCCGCGGGCACCGGGTACGCGGCGACCTCCTCGTACAGCCGGCGCAGCGGTTCGGAGCGGTGCAGGGCGATCTGCCGTTCCATCTGGGAGAGGAGATGGCCGCGCCACTCGCGCAGGTTGCGGATGCGCGGCGCGAGGCCCTCCGGGTGCAGGGTCAGGCGCATCGCGTTGAGCGGGGGTTCCAGGAGGTGCTCGGGGATGTCGTCGAGGAGCATGAGGATGCCCCGGTTGGCCGCGTGCACGTTGTACATCGCGTCCACCACGAGCGCCGGGTACGGCTCGTAGCCCTGGATCAGCTGTTCCATGCCCGCGCGCAGCGCGTCCAGAGCCGGGTCGTCGAGGGGGGTCTCCGGGTAGTGCGGGGCGTAGCCGGCGGCCAGCAGCAGCGCGTTGCGCTCGCGCACCGGCACCTCCAGGTGCTCGGCCAGCCGCAGCACCATCTCCTCGCTGGGCCGGGAGCGGCCCGTCTCGATGAAGCTGATGTGCCGTGCCGAGGAATCGGCCCGCAGCGCCAACTCCAGCTGGCTGACCCGCCGTTGCTCCCGCCAGGCCCGCAACAAGGGGCCGACGCCCTGACCGGAGGGGGCGATGACGGGCTGGGCGCTGCCGGACGGGACGATGGTCATGGTTACGACCGTAGTCGAGGAGCGGGTGGAATGGCCGGGCTGGGACGTCGTTCCTGGTGGGGGACCGTGTACCGCGCCCGCGTGGGCCCCTCTGGGGGAGTACACCCCCGACCGCACCTTGCGCTCGACCGCAAGCCCGGCCAGGTCAACCCCGACTCCAAGGGCTGCGCCGCGGTGATGCGCTCGGCCCCCTTCGGCCTGGTGAAGCCGCCGACGTGGCCTTCACCATGGCCGCCCGTGCCGCCCGGATCACCCACGGTCACCCCACCGGGTACCACGCGGCGGTCGCAGATCGCCGCGCTCGCCGCGCTCGCCGACGGCCCGGCGGCCGAAAGTGTGCGCCGCTGACCATGGGGCATGCGTCTGACCAGGGCCGTCGCGCCCGGCGTGTGGCAGGCTGAAGACGAACCATCCCGTAGCCCTCCCGCGCAGGAAGGAGCGAGGCCATGCCCCTTGAACCGCTGTCGCAGAAGGAGATCGAGGACCGGCTCGCGGAGCTGCCGGGCTGGTCGCAGGAAGGCGACCGCATCGCCCGCTCCTACCGGCTCCCCTCGCACTTCGCGGCCACGGCGATGGTCGTGCACATCGCCCAGGTCCAGGAGGAGCTCGACCACCACACCGACCTCACCCTGGGCTACAACACGGTGTCGCTCACCGTGAACACCCACACCGTGGGCGCCGTCACCAAGCGGGACTTCACCCTCGCCCGCAGGATCGAGGAGCTCGCCCCCGGCCACGGGGCACAGTGACGCGCGTGCTGGACTACGACAAGGAAGCGGAGCGGTACGACGCCTCGCGCGGCGGCGAGCCACGGGCGGCGGCCGCCGCGCAGGCCGTGCTGGGCTTTCTGCCGGACGGCACCCGGCGGCTGCTCGACGTCGCGTGCGGCACCGGCATCGTGACGCGGCGGCTCGCCGCGGGGCGGGACGGCCTGCGCGTGACCGGCGTCGACCTCGCGCCCGCGATGGCCCGGCAGGCCGCCGCCCGCATGCCCGGCGCGGTCGTGCTCGCCGACGGCCGCCGGCTGCCGTTCCCGCACGGCCGGTTCGACGCGGTCAGCAGCGTGTGGCTGCTGCATCTCGCGCAGTCCACCGAGGACGTACGCACCATCGTCGGCGAGTGCGCCCGGGTACTGCGGCCCGGCGGGTTCTACGTCACCACGGTCGACAAGGCCGCCGCCCACAACGTGGGCAGTGACATCGATGCCGTGATGGCCACCCGCCCACGCCGCCCGGCCCGGGACACAGCGGCGCTCGTCGAGTCGTACGCCCTCTCCCACGGCCTGGTCCCGGCAGGCGGGACCCGTTTCGCCGGTCACGGTCAGGGGCGCAGCCCCCGCCGCACGGTGGCGGACCTGCGTCGGGGCTGGTTCGTGACGGTGCCGCCCGGTGGGGCGCTCGCGGACGGTTTCGCGGCCCGTCTGGCGCAGCTCCCGGACCAGGACCGTCCCCGGCCCGACCCGGTGTTCACGCTGCGGGCGTTCCGCAAGCCGGGGTGATTCTTGTCCGGAGGGCGGCCCAACTAGCGGGCGTCGTCGCGTAGTTGTACGCGCTCGTTCGCAGCTTGGTGTCGGCAGCGGGGCCCGTTTCACCGGTCACGGTCGTCAGGGTCGCAGCCCTCGTTGCACGGTGCCGGACCTGCGTCGGGGCTGGGTCGTGACGGTGCCGCCCGGTGGGGCGCTCGCGGACGGTTTCGCGGCCCGTCTGGCGCAGCTCCCGGACCAGGACCGTCCTCGGCCCGACCCGGTGTTCACGCTGCGGGCGTTCCGCAAGCCGGGGTGATTCTTGTCCGGAGGGCGGCCCAACTAGCGGGCGTCGTCGCGTAGTTGTACGCGCTCGTTCGCAGCTTGGTGTCGGCAGCGGGGCCCGTTTCACCGGTCACGGTCGTCAGGGTCGCAGCCCTCGTTGCACGGTGGCGGACCTGCGTCGGGGCTGGGTCGTGACGGTGCCGCCCGGTGGGGTGCGCGTGGACGGTTTCGGTGCCCGGTCCGGGTGACGCACGCCCGCAGGGCGGCCCAACTGGCCGACGGACGCGGCAACTTACGCACGCGCGGCGGCGACTGAGGGAACGGAACCCGTCCGTCCTCCCGAGGAGGTACGTCACGTGCAGCACCCGCGCAAGCACCGTAGACGCCGGGCCGCCCTCGCAGCGACCCTCGCCACCGCCGCCCTGATCGCCGCCGGACTCACCACCCTGAACGGCGCCGGAACAGCCGAGGCCGCCACCGCCCGGCAGGTCGAGAAGCTCGACCGGGGCGTGGTCAGCGTCCACACCGCGAGCGGAAACCTGGTCAGCTGGCGCTGGCTCGGCACCGACCCGAACGACGTCTCCTTCAACGTCTACCGGGCCGGTACGAAGGTCAACTCGACCCCGGTCACCGGCTCCACGAACTACTTCCACGCCGGCGCCCCCGAACAGGCCGACTACACCGTCCGGGCCGTCGTGGGCGGCGTCGAGCAGGCCGACTCCGTGCACGCCGTCCAGTTCCGCCCGGGCTACAAGGACGTCCCCATCAGCCCGCCCGCCGGCGGCACGACCCCCGACGCAGTCGCGTACACCTACGAGGCCAACGACGCCTCGGTCGGCGATCTCGACGGCGACGGCGCCCTCGACTTCGTCCTGAAGTGGCAGCCCACCAACGCCAAGGACAACTCCCAGTCCGGCTACACCGGCAACACGATCGTCGACGGCGTCAAGCTCGACGGCACCCGGCTGTGGCGCATCGATCTGGGCCGCAACATCCGCTCGGGCGCGCACTACACGCAGTTCCAGGTGTACGACTACGACGGCGACGGCAAGGCCGAGGTCGCCATGAAGACGGCCGACGGCACGGTCGACGGGACGGGGGCCGTGATCGGCAACTCGTCCGCCGACCACCGGAATTCGAGCGGATACGTCCTCTCCGGACCCGAGTTCCTGACCATGTTCAACGGGCAGACCGGCAAGGCGATGGGGACCGTGGACTACCTCCCGGCCCGCGGAACGGTCTCGTCGTGGGGCGACTCGTACGGCAACCGCGTCGATCGATTCCTCGCCGGTACCGCCTACTTGGACGGCTCCCGACCCTCGCTCGTCATGGCCCGCGGCTATTACACCCGTACGGTCATCGCCGCCTGGGACTGGCGGGGCGGTGCCTTCACCCGCCGCTGGACCTTCGACACCAACTCCTCCACCAACACCGGCAAGGGGTTCGACGGCCAGGGCTCGCACAGCCTGTCCGTCGGGGACGTGGACGGCGACGGCAAGGACGAGATCGTCTACGGCGCGATGGCCGTCGACGACAACGGCAACGGCCTGTGGACCACCAGGACCGGCCACGGCGACGCCCAGCACCTCGGCGACCTCGACCCTTCGCACGCGGGACTTGAGTACTTCAAGGTCTCGGAGTCGACCGGCCAGCCCGCCGAGCTGTACATCGACCCGGCCAACGGCACCGTGAACTGGTCCTCGCCGCCTGCTGCGACAACGGCCGCGGAGTCGCCGGGGACATCTGGGCCGGCAACGACGGCGCCGAGATATGGTCCGCCTCCGACTCCTCGGTCCGCGACGAGGCCGGCGCCGCCAAGGGCCGCGAGCCGTCCTCCGTCAACTTCCTGTCCTGGTGGGACGGCGACACCGTCCGTGAACTCCTCGACGGGACCCGCATCGACAAGTACGGCACGTCGTCCGACACCCGTCTGCTGACCGGCTCCGGTGTCTCCTCCAACAACGGCACCAAGGCCACACCCGTGCTCTCGGGCGACATCCTCGGCGACTGGCGCGAGGAGGTCGTCTGGCGCACCAGCGGCAACACGGCGCTGCGGATCTACTCGACGCCGTACGAGGCGAACACGAAGATCACGACCCTGCTCCACGACACGATGTACCGCACGGGCATCGCATGGCAGAACACCGCCTACAACCAGCCCCCGCACCCGAGCTTCTTCCTCGGCAATGGCATGGCCACCGCGCCCAGGCCCGCCGTGTATACGCCCTGACCTCGGCCTATGTCCTGGAAAATCGACAGCTTGGGCGACCGCTCGCACCCTGCGGGCGGTCGCTTTCTCTCGTGATCCAAAGCTGCTGGGGCGAATCTGGGGAGATCCATTTCAAGAGGACCCCTCAGGAGACTCATCCGCCTCGGCGAGCTCGCCGGCCATGAACCGCCCTCGGCCAGGACCACGCTTGCGAACGTGTGCCGCAGCACGTGGAAGCCGTACTCACGCGGCATGCCCCGGGTCTCCCTGCGCCACGGCTGCTTGCCTCGCACGGCCCCAGCACTGGTCGGGTGTCGACGACGCGCGAATGTTGAACCAGCGCCGACGAACCCAAGCGTCGCCACCGGTCCACTTTTCACCCGTCGCCGACAGTCACCGACGTGGTGCGGCTGTGGGACGGCACCCCGGTGCCCTGCGGCGCCTCGCGCGAGACCGCGAAGCGCTCCGCTCCGTCGAGGTGGGCGGGTCATACACCAGCGAGACCATCATCTCGGCCTGGTCCCAGTACCCCCGCAGTTCCCACCAGACCCCCTATGAGCTGCGGCGGCTCATTTCTGAACGGAACACACATCACTCGAGTCAGCGTGCCCGCTCCACCCGGCGCTCGTCCCACACCGGCTCTTGGGTCTCGCGTACCCAGCCGTCGCTGCCGAAGACCAGGAAGCGGTCGAAGAACCGTGCGAACCAGCGGTCGTGGGTGACCGCCAGGACCGTCCCCTCGTACGACTCCAGACCTTCCTGGAGAGCCTCCGCCGACTCCAGGTCCAGGTTGTCCGTCGGCTCGTCCAGCAGCAGCGCGGTGGTCCCCTGGAGCTCCAGCAGCAGGATCTGGAAACGGGCCTGCTGGCCACCGGAGAGGCGGTCGAAGGTTTGGTCCCCCTGGCGGTCCAGCTCGTAGCGGCGCAGCGCCGACATGGCCGCGCCGCGGTCCTGGGCGTGCTCCGTCCACAGGATGTCCACCAACGTGCGCCCCATCAGCTCCGGATGCGCATGCGTCTGAGCGAAATGACCCGGTATCACCCGTGCGCCCAGCTTCACCACTCCCGTGTGGGCGACGTCCTCCCCGGCCAGCAGCCGCAGGAAGTGCGATTTACCCGAGCCGTTGGAGCCGAGGACCGCCACTCGCTCGCCGTAGAAGACCTCCAACGAGAACGGCTTCATCAGCCCGGTCAGCTCCAGATGCTCGCATGTGACGGCCCGCACCCCGGTCCGGCCACCCCGCAGACGCATCCGGATCTCCTGCTTGCGCGGCGGCTCCGGCGGCGGGCCGATCTCCTCGAACTTGCGCAACCGGGTCCGGGCCGCCTGGTAACGGGAGGCCATATCGTCGCTGCGCGCGGCGTACTGCTGCAGGTCCTGTACCAGCTTCCTGAGCTGGGCGTGCTTCTCGGCCCAGCGGCGGCGCAGTTCCTCGAACCGGGCGAACCGCTCCTGCCGTGCCTCGTGGAAGGAGCCGAAGCCGCCACCGTGCACCCAGACGTCGGAGCCGGCCGGTCCCGGCTCCACCGCGATGATCCGCCCGGCTGCGCGGGCCAGCAGCTCCCGGTCGTGCGAGACGAACAGAACGGTCTTGCCGGTCTCGGCGAGTCGCTCCTCAAGCCATCGTTTGCCCGGTACATCCAGATAGTTGTCGGGTTCGTCCAGCAGGAGGACCTCGTCCGGACCGCGCAGCAGCGCCTCCAGCACGAGCCGTTTCTGCTCACCACCCGACAGAGTGCGCACCTGGCGCCACTGCGCCTTCTCGTACGGCATCCCGAGCGCGGCCATGGTGCACATGTCCCATAGAGTCTCCGCCTCGTAGCCTCGCGCCTCCGCCCAGTCGGCGAGGGCCTGGGCGTACTTCATCTGGGCGGCCTCGTCGTCCACCGTCATCATGAGGGTTTCGGCCGCGTCGACGGCCCGGGCGGCCTGCTGGATGCGCGTCGGCGCCACCGACACCAGCAGATCGCGGACCGTGGTCTCGTCCCGCACCGAGCCGACGAACTGCCGCATCACCCCGACGCCGCCACTGGAAGTCACGGTGCCGCCGTGCGGCTTCAGCTCGCCGGACAGCAGGCGTAGCAGCGTGGTCTTGCCGGCGCCGTTCGCCCCGACCAGGGCCGCCACAGTTCCCTCGCCCACCCGGAACGACACGTTCCCGAGTAGCACCCGACCGTCGGGCAGGTAGTACTCGAGGTGAGAGGCCTCCAGATGTCCCATCTTTCCTGTGTCCTTGTCTGCTGTACGGATATGGCGTGGGTGCGCCGGCGCGCTGTGTGGGCGGGCGGCCCCAACCACGGTGCCAGGCGGGCCCGGTCGACGGCTGCTCATTATTTTCCCGGCCGCCGGCAGCCGGGGCCCCGAGGCATCCGCTCAGGCGTTGTGGAGGTCCGGGTCCGCTGGATCGCGGTGGGTCGAGCCGGGGGTGCCGGCCGGGGCCGTGAACCGGTGGCGTACGGCGAAGGCGACGGCGGTGCCCGCCAGCAGGGCGGCGACCGCCGCGGCGAAGGCCGCCCAGGTGCCGTAGGCGCCGACGAGGAGACCGCCGAGTTGAGCACCGACGGCGGTGCCGACGACGTTAACGGTGATGACCCAGGTGAAGGCCTCGGTGATGGCGCCTGATGGGGCCGTGCGCGCGACGAGTTCGTACTGCACGACCGTTACCGGGGCATAGACCAGGCCGCCGACGGCGAGGGCCAAGCCTATCGACCAGTTGTCCCAGGCGAGCAGGGGCAGTGCGGTGAGCGCGGACAGGAGGAGCAGGCCGATGGCGAGGGTGCGTTCGGCGGGCCAGTCCCGGGTGCGGCTGCCATACCAGAGCCCGCCGACGACCCCGCCGACGCCCCAGGCACCGAAGATCAGCCCGACGCTGTCCGCGGAGCCGTGTTCCTCGGCAAAGGCGGGCAGGGCTAGGTTGAACACGCCCGTGGACACGGCCGCGCAGATCAGGATGGCCAGCAATCGGACCAGGCCCGGCGAGCGCAGAGCGCCCAGCAGGTCGCTCTCGGTCTCCTCGGCGCGCCAGTTGCGCGAGGCTTGCGTGGTTGCGAAACCGATGGCACCCACGCCCGCCAGAACCCCGCCGACGACCAGGGCCGTGGCGGGGGTTCCCCAGAACAGTATGCCGCTGAGCAGCAGCGGTCCGCCGATGAAGAAGATCTCGCTGAGCACCGCCTCCAGGGAGAAGCCCGCCTCCCGGCCACTGGTGGGCAGCGCGCTCCACAGCGACCGGACAGAGCCGCTGATCGGCGGGATCGTGGCGCCCGCGACGCTCGCGCACACCAGCTGCAGGAGGCGGGCGTCAGGCGCCACGCACACCAGAGCGATCAGTGCCAGCGGGTGGACAACACCGGTAAGGAGGAGCAGGGGAGTTTGGCCGTGCACGTCGACGCGGCGGGCGACGATCGGCGCAAGCATCGCACCGCCCAGCGAGTAGCAGGCCAGCAGCAGGCCCGCGGAACCGTAGCCCGTGCCTCGCGAGGTAGCGAACACTACAAGGGCAAGCGAGACCAGGAACAGCGGGAACCGGCCGACGATGCTCCACAGCAGTGGAGCGCGCATGTCCCTGTCTCTCAGGACGGTGAGGAACCGGTTCCCGGCGGGCGCAGGCTTGGAGTCGGTTTCGGTGGACGGCTCTTCGGGCCTGCTGTCGGATACGGCATGGGTCATGGCATTCTCTCGGTTCTTGTGGGGAAGGTCCGCCGGGCAGGTGGGTGCCGTTCAGAGCTCGGCAACGACGGCGGCAATCTCCTTAGCGAACATGATCTGTTCCGCCTCGTCGAGTTCCGGGGTGAGCGGTATGCACAGGGTGCGGCTCAGCCGGTCGCGAGTTGCGGCGAAACCGTCCCGGCTCAACGGCGCGTAACGGTCGTCGCCGTCGGCCAGGTTCCACGGGAACCCATCCGCGTACAGCGAGGCGCGGCCCGCCACCACCGGGTGCTCGGGCAAGAGGTACTTGTCCAAGCTCCAGCAGGGCAGCCCCCGTTCCTCCAGCCGCTCTATGGCCCGGTCTCGCAGACGTCGCGACTCCACCAGCAGCCGCACGCTGGTCTTGACGTCACCGGGGCGCTTGGGGATCACGGTGACGTCCGAGCGCTCGCCGAGCGCCTCCAGCGTCAGGGCGTAGTGCCGCTCCAGAGAGGAGAGGATCTCATCCAGCCGCCGGAACTGCTGGAGCTGTACGGCGGCCACGGCCTCGTTGGCACACAGGTTTTCGCCGTAGAACGCGCCGGGGTTCCAGCCCGGGTACTTGCCCTGCTCGCGGGCCGAGCCGTGGTCGGTGTAGGAGCGCAGGACGTCCCAATGGGCGGGGTCGCGGACCACGACCAGGCCGCCCTCGCCGGAGGTGAGGATCTTGGCGTGGTGAAAGCTGAACGTGCCCGCATAGCCGACGGTACCGGCGTGCCGCCCGTCCGTGTGGTGTCCTCCCATGGCCTGCGCGCTGTCCTCGATCAGGTACGGCACCCGCTCGGGCAGGTCGACGACAGTGCCCTCCATGTGCGCCACCACCACTCGCTCCGCGTCCGCGGGCAGCAGCGAGGCGTCCAGGCCGAACCGCTCATCGACGTCGACGAGGACCGGAACCAGTCCGCAGGACAGCACGGCACCGGCCACCGCGACGAACGTGACCGCCGGTATGTACACGGGGTCGCCGATCCGCGGTCGGGTGCCCATCAGCGCCACGCGCAGGGCCTGTGTGCCGTTCGGCACGGTCAGCGCCCGCCCCGCGCCGAGCCGCTCGGCCGCGTACGCCTCCAGCAGGTCGGCGTTGCTCGGCGCAGGGGCGCTGTAGCGGAAGAGGACCTTGTTGTTGAGGGACCGGTGCAGTTCGGGGGTGTCCCCCAGGGAGAGGTAGTTGGCGCCGTAGGGGAAGGGACGCAGCATCAGCAGGCTTCCGTTCGAGGTGGGTGGACAGGGGCTGCGGGGAGAGGCCGCGTCAGAACGGGGCGAGCAGGAGCTGCCGGACCTGACGGGCGACGCGCTGGGCGCCGCGCCGGTCGTCGCCGGCGTGCTCCAGTGCCCGGGAGATGCTGTTCCAGAGCGGGTCGGCACCTCGGACGGCGCGGGCGGCCGAGGTGTCTGGTGCGGCCGCGTCGAGCACCTCGATGCCGGTCGCCTCCGTGATCCCTGCAAGCCGACCGGCCTGGTCCGCGTCCAGCGCTGGGAGCAGCAGCAGCGGGACCCGAGCGGCGTGCGCCTGGTTGACGGCAGTCAGCAGGGGCGAGGAGACCAGCAGCGACGCCTCGGCCAGCAGCCGCTCCGTGGTGGCCTCCTCGACTCCTATGACGGGCAGCGCGCTGGTGTCCTCTCCGGCCGCGGACAGCAGGGCGGACCGTGCGGGCACCGGCGCGTCCAGGACCACACCGAGCAGCGGTTTCCCGTCGTACCGTGCCGCTTCCGCGGCGGCGCGCAGGGCCGCGCCCGCCCGGGCGACGGCCGCGTGGTCGGCGGGGTGCAGATCCGGCGTGGACAGCTGGACGACCGCGCCGCGCGCCGCACGCGCCCGGGCGGCCCGGGGCGGCGCGATCGTGCCGACCGTGTGCACGCCCATGGCGCGCTGCCCGCCCAGCCAGCCGGGCCGGTGCAGGCAGCGGACGGCCGACGGCGGCCAGGTGTCGCCGGGCGGGGGGCCACCGGAGGCGACGAATACAACTGGCACGCCGGAGGCGCTCAGGCGCGCGGCGAGCACATCGTCGTCGCACACCACGGCGGCGCCGAGGGCGGGGCCTGCGTCCGGCTCAGCGGTCAGCTCGACTTCGGTGAGGTGGGCGCTGACATGGCGCAGCGCGGCCCGGGACTCCAGTGTGGGTCGGGCGGCGGCGAGAACGCGCAGCCGCGGCGGGGCGGGATGCGGGGCTGTGGTGGGTGAGGACATGGTGGCTCCGGGCGCGGTCGGTTCCAGACGCGGGCGTGAGGGGAAGGCGGGGCGTCAGTAGTTCCAGGCCGGTACGGCGCCCATGCGTGCGAGGTCGTCGCTGTAGCCGGCGGCGGTCGTGGAGCAGCCGCCGCACATCGTCGGACCCTGCTGCTTGAAGAGATCCACGTGGGTGCGGAAGACGGGGCTGTCGAGCATGACCTTGCCGTCGTCGGTGCGCAGCGGCGCGCCGCCGGGGCCCTCGTCCCCCTCCTTGTGCGGAAGGCAACTGCACGAGAACATCCGGCCGTTCTTGCCGTCCAGGTAGATCACGTCCTCGGTGACCAGACACAGCGGCTCCGAGGCGCGCGGCGGCAGGGACTCCTCGAAGAAGGCCTTCTGCTCCTCGGGTGTGTCGCCGTAGAAGCGCTTGCCGAGCGGTACGAGCGTGGTGGTCGGGTCGGCGGTGTAGATGGGCTCACAGGAGGCGATGACCTCCTCCGCCGACGGATAGCGGATCTCACGGTCCAGCTTGATCGCGGACAGCTCCCACTGCTGGACGCCGAGGTCGGTCAGCACCCGCTGCAGCTCGGGCATCTGCGCGAAGTTGTGCGGTCCCACGACGGAGTTGACGCGCGGGATGATCCCCAACTCCTTTGCCCGGCGCAGCCCTTCCAGACCGTTGTCGAACATGCCGGGAGAGCGGCGGTAGACGTCGTGGGTGGCAGCGGAGGAGCCGTCCAGACTGACGATCACCTGGGCCAGCCCGGCGTCGGCGAGCCGGTCGACGAAGCGGGGCAGGAACATGCCATTCGTGATCAGCGACATGCGCATGCCGTGCTCCGTGCCCATGCGCACCAGATCGACGACGTCCCGGTGCATCAGCGGCTCGCCGCCGGTGAAGCGGACGTAGCCCACCCCCTTCGCGACCGCCTCCGGCAGCAATTCGGCGAAGTCCTCCGGGCTGAACCGGTAGGTGTCCCGGGACAGGGCGAACTCGCACATGAAGCAGTCGGCGTTGCATGCCTCCAGCACACGGATGAACAGATAACGGTGTCGTTCCTGCATGATCGGTCAGCCTTTCAGGAAGGGAGGTCAGCGGGGCGGTGACTGGTGCCGCGGCGAGCCGCGGTGGCCAGCACGATGTCGGCGACCTGGGCCGCGCCGCCGGTGCCGACCAGCCGGGCCAGGGCGGTCCATTGGCCTTGCTGCCGCTCGACCGCGGCGAGGCAGGCGCCGATGCGCTCGGTCAGGGCCGCGCGGACCGGCGCGGGGGTGCGGGCGGCGCGCGCGATCCCGCCGTAGATCAGTTCCAGGGCGGCATCCTCGCCGGGCGATCCACCGTCGTCCGCGACGTCACCGGGTGCCGTGACCAGGCGGGCGTCGAGCACCTCCTGGGCGCGGAACACCTCCTCGGGCCACTCGGCGACCGGCGCCTCGGTGGCCTGCGCGTAGAAGGAGGCGTTGAGGATCTGGCTGATGTTCTGCGGGGGCAGGCACACCACGGGCACCCCGCGCGTGCTGGTCTCCAGCAGCGTGGTCAGACCGGGGGAGGCGAGCAGGACGTCGGCCTCAGCGATCTCGGCCAGGAAGCCCTGGTGGCCGAGGGCGCCGCTTCGTACGTCCAGGCCCGCCGGGACGGTGATGCCGTCGAGCACCCCCTCGGGCACGTTGCCGCACAGCGTGACCTGACGGGTGCCCCACGCGGCGAGAGCGCCAAGCACGGCCGGCACCGTCAGGGACAGGTAGGCGGAGGGGTCGTCCAGCAGCGGTGACAGCAGGCCGCCCAGGCTGACCACCGCGCGGCGTTCGCCGGCCCGCCGCACCTCGCGTCCTGTCCGAACCGGCCCGGGGACGACCACCGACTCGACCCAGCGCAGGTTCTCCACACGGGCCAGCACGGGCCAGGCCGGACCCGGCAGCCCGGGAACCAGCTGTGCGCAGTAGGCGCCGGCTCGCAGCGGCAGGCTGTCCAGGTCGTCCTTCGTCCACAGGAACGGCAGGCTGTCGACGAACACGACGGGGCAGCCTGCGTCCTCCAGCGCCACTGCAGCGGCCCGGTCCAGGACGCACACGGCGGCGTCCAGGGACCGCTCGTCCACCAGGGCGCGCAGCGCCCGCGCATCCGTGAGGTCGACGTCGTGCCACTCTTCGACACCGTGGCCGCGCACGATCTCGCGGCCGAGCCGCGAGCCGAGCCCGACGAAGCGCACGCAGTCGCCGAGCTCCGCCCGCAGCGCGTGCACGATCGCACCGAGCTTTCCGGCACTGCCCCAGCCGAACTCGACACCGCACAGGGCGACGGTCACGGCGGTGGGCGGCCGGCCGGGCCCGGCGGCGGCTGGGAGTGTCCGCAGTGCGGTCGTCATGCCGGCACCACCGTTTCCGCGGCGGCCGGCTCCGCCGCGGGCGTGCCGGGGCGGCCCGTCGCGTGCCGGTGGTAGGCCAGGGCCGGGTCCAGCTCCGGTGCGCTCCACGGCCCCGGCCGGACGCCGAGACCGGCCGCCCAGTCCAGGGTGGTGCGGACCGCGCCGTCGAGGCTCTGCGCGGACCAGCTGCCGTCGAACGGCAGCTGCAGCACCGGGGAGATCTCGCCGAGTGCCGAAATCATCGGGCTGTAGGTGGTGCCGGGGTCGAGCAGCAGGGCGACGGGCTTGCGCAGCGCGGAGGCCCAGCCCAGTTCGAGCGCGACGCCCGTGGAGGGCGGGGTCCCCGGGTAGGCGAGCACCAGGTCGGCGCACTGCATCGCGCGGAAGTCGGAGGGGACGCACTCCTGTGGGGGCAGACCCCACTCGCCCCACCCCTCGTTGTGGTGGGCGTTGAAGACTGCATGCCCGGCGTCGAGAAGTGCCTCACGCAAGGCCGACAGCCGCTGCCGCCACTGCGGACGGACCACGCCATCGGCCGGATCGATGAACTGCACGAACGGCGCGGCGAGAAAGACACGCAGGCCACCGGTGAGGCCGTCGCCGATGCGCCGGCCGGCCGCGGTGTGCGCCGCGGCAGCGGACGTAGGGGGCAGGGGAGTGGTGCCGCTCATGCCTGCTCACCCGCCTCGGTCAGCCGGTCATACTTCAGGGCATTACCGCGTGCCAGCTCCACCGGGTAACGCTGCTCGTTGAGGGCGAGCTTCTCGCGGGCGGCCGCGAGCAGGTCGATACCGGCCGAACGGGACAGCCGCAGCAGATAGTTGAGGATGTCGGCAAGTTCGTGGGCGAGTTCGCGGCGGAACTCGGGGTCCTCGAAGGGGCGTGCCGCGGCCTCCTCCGGGGTGAGCCACTGCAAAAGCGCCAGCAGTTCCCCGCTCTCGCCGCCGAGGGCCATCGCCAGGTTCTTGGGGTTCTGGAAGGCGTCCCAGCCGCGTGCGGCTACGAAGGAGTGCAGTTCGTCGGCGTACTGGTCCAGGTCACTCATGTGCGTCTCCGGTGCGGTGCAGCGCTGCGGGCAGCGTCAGGCCCCATTGAACGATGCAGGTGTCGGGGTGGTACGCGGCCGGCATCAGGCCCTCCAGGGACCAGCCGCGGCTCTGCATGAGCGCGGTGATGGCGGGATCCGGCGGCTGGTGGGTGTAGAGCTTGCGACCGAGCCCGCGGTACAGGTCGGGCAGCTGGTCCAGAAGCTGGGCGAGGACGGCTGGATGGTCCGCGCACAGCGGCATCAGCTTGACGGACAGGCCCTTCTTCGGGCCGGCGGCGGCCACTCCGCACACGGTGTTCGTTTCGTCCACCGCCACGTGGATGATCTTGAACTTCTGGTTGAGATCACCGTGGTCGCGCCGGTCGTGCCCGGCAATCAGCGCGTCCACCCAGTCCGCGTTCACACCCCGGTACGCGGGCTGCATCGCGCGCAGCACGAGCTCACGCAGCCCGGGCGCGTCCTGTGGCCGGAACAGGCGGATGCGGGCGTCGCTCACGACACCGCTGTGGTCGTCCCCGGCGGGCTCCGTGCGCAGGGTCAGGTCCTTGTAGAGCATGTGCTCGGTGCTGTCCGACTTGTACTGGCCGGGCGCGCCGCCCGCCAGCACGAAGCCATGCCAGAGGAAGAAGTCGATCGCGGCGGTGTTGGCGGCGGCGACCGTGCAGTAGAGCTGCCGGGCGCCGGCCTCGCGGGCGAAGTCCTCCGCCGCGCGCAACAGCGTGGTGCCGAGTCTGGAGCGGCTGCGGTGCTCCGGCACGAGGATCAGCGGACTGATCTTCACCGTGCCCTGGCGCTTGACCACCAGGTGCAGCACACCCAGCCGCTCGGCGTCGGGTGTGTCGTCCGAACACAGCATGAAGGTGCGCTGGGAGTGGGAGAAGTGGCCGAACGGATCGCGTCCGGAGGCGAGATGCGCATCGAGGACGCGATCGGCGTGCGCGGCGTGGTCACCGTCGTAGAACGGGCTGAGCGTGCTGGTGAAGAGGGACCTGAGGAAGTCTCGGTCGTCCTCGCCGGCCGCGCGGATGCGGGGGGAGCCGGCCTGGGGCGGCTCAGTCGTGGGCAGGGGCGTGTGTGTCAGGGCTGTCACCGTGTGATCACCTTGGTCTGGGTCGCTGGGCTGCTGTCGCTGTTCACACCAGGTGCCGTCCGGCCGAAAGGTCCCGCATGGCACGGGACTTGCGCATGTACCGGGTGGGCGGGGTCTTCTTCAGCCAGCGGTCGGTGCCATGGGACTCCGCATCGTGGGTCGACGTCTGCCGCGGGACCACACGCCCTGTCGTCGCCGCGCGCCCGCTGCGGCGGGCGCCGAGACATCAGGGGCAGGGCCTCGGCATGACCGCGGCTTTCTCGTTCGGGACAGGACGCTAGGTGCGGCTGGACAGACTTGTCAATCGCTCATCGAGTCTTGTCAAACTTTGGCAAGTGATCTAGCTTCAAACTGACCGAGCGGCCGCCGCCGGCTTCCAGGGACTGACCGTTCCCGGGCCGGTCCGACCGCGCACCTGCCCGGTGGGCCTACAGACACCACCGCACTCAACTTCCCGGGGGAAGACTCATGAAGGACGCCTGTCGTCGCACTACCACCGCCGTCCTGTCGGCCGCAGTCCTCGCACTCGGGGCGGCCGCCGTCCACGCCGGCACCGAGGGCCGTGCGGTCCAGGCCTCGCAGGTGAGGATCGACTGGCCGCTTCACGGCGCGCACGACGTCCGCGTGCTGTCCGCTACGGCCGCCGTGGCAGACCGCATCGACTGGCCGTAACCTTCGGGGCGCCCGGTTGCGGCGAGGGTTTGCCCCCTGTGCGGTACGGGTCGCGGCGACCGGCCTTGACCTGTAGGGCATCTGCGGTGACGGGCTGACCTGCGTGGAGCGTCCAGTGCGGCGGGCTGTGGCCTGCGTGGTGGGCGGCTGGGTTACTGCTCGTGACCCGACGGCGGGCGCCGGACATCCGCGGCCGGCTCCCGCTCTCCGCGACGGGACCGCTCTGCGTTCCGGCCTGGAAGCGGCGGGCCGCCGTGCGGCGTCCCACGCCGGGCGGAAGCGGTGTCCGGGCGGGGCTTGCGCAGTCCGCAGTCCCGGTGTCCGGCTGGTTTGCCGGGTCGCCGTCCCCTTCACCGGTCAGGGTTGACAAGAGTTGACAAACCTGTCTCCCATACTGAAAATGGTCCCATTCACGGGGACCCACAGGCTGAGGGATGGCTAAGTGCTCGAACAACCCGGGTTCGGACAGCTATTGAAAACCCTCCGGCAGGAGCGGGGCCTGTCCCAGGCCGAGGTTGCCGAGGGGGGCATGTCCACCGCGTATCTGTCACGCCTGGAGTCCGGGGCCCGGCGCCCGACCGCTATGGTGCTCGACCACCTCACCCGGCGACTGGGCGTGCCCGCGTCCGTTTTCCAGGGCATCCACACCTCGCTGCTGGGTCAGGCCCTCGCCTCCGCCAGTTCCTCGGATGATGCCGACGACGCTATCCGCCTGCTCGGCGAGGCCGTCCAGGCGGATAGCGGCGAGGATCTCTCCCTGCGCTGGCTGTCCCTGTGGAAGCTGGTCCAGCTGCACGCCAAGCAGGGCAAACGCCAGGACGAAGTCGCCGCGGCACGCGAACTCACTGAACTCAGCGACCGCCTGGAGGTGTCCACCCTCCAGGTGCGCTCCCGCACTCTCCTCGCCCGCTGCCTGCGTTCCGTCGGTGACATCGACGAGGCCCGCGCCGTCGCCCAGACCGCCCTCGTTACGGCCGACAATGGGGACGTCCCAGTGGCGGACACCATCCGCGCCCAACTGGTGCTCGTCTCGGTCGAGGCGGAGTCGGGCCTGATCACGGAGGCGCGCCGGCTCGCCGACCAGCTGCTGGAACCGATCGACGCCCTGCCCCCCGTGCTGCGTGCCGAGGCCCTGTGGTCGGCCGCCAACGTACGCATCCGTCAGGGTGACTACCCGGGTGCCGTCGAGCTGTTGCAGCGGGCCCTGACCGAACTGCCCAGCCACGTCGACCTGGTGCTGCGGCTGCGGCTGGCCGCCTCTTCCCTGTACCTGCAGATGACCCCGCGCCGGGTGACCGAGGCCCAACAGTGGCTGGCCGAGGCCGAAAGCGCCTTGAGTCTCTTCGGAGGCCCGCTGCACCGCCAGGAGCTTCTCGTCATCAAGGCCCATCTCGCCTTTCACCAACGGGACTTGGTGCAGGCCAAGATGCTGTGCGAACAGCTCACAGACGCCCTGCCGCAGCTGACCTTCCGCGACCGGATCCGGCTTGAGGTCCTCGCCCAGCAGATCCGCATCCTCGAGGGCGACCGCGAAGCCGGTGTCCGCCGTATCGAGGAACTCGCCCAAGAGGCCCAGAGCGCCTCCAACGTCCACCTGGCCTCTGAGATCTGGCGCACGCTGGCCGAGACCCTGGCCTGGGCCTCGGAGAGACAGGCCGACCCCAGCCTCCGGGAGCCCCCGGCAACCTGACCGCCGGGCTCGCGGGACTGACCGCACCGCCGGCCGAGGAGTGGCTCGACGGAAAAGAACTCTCAGCCGCGCTCTTCGACAAGCCCGGCGCGCGGCGCCGGGCGCCGGACGAGGAGATCGGACCACGGGTGTGGCGGAGAGCCGTATGGATGTCGGCCCGGCGGACGGGTTTGCCGTCGGGGCACGACGAAGGACGGCGACACCCTCATGGGGTGCCGGGACGGGGGTACTTCGGGCGCAGCCGGGCCCACTTCCGCGCGTTCCCCAGTGATCGCCGGCCAGCAATACGCCCGCGTCGCCGCGGACGTCCAGCAGCTGGGCCTGTACACCTCCACCGACCGCCCCCTGGCCCCGGCCGGCATCCACCTGCGCGACGAACGCGAGGCGGAGAGCGAAGACATCAAGACCGAGATCCTCGGCACCCGCTGGAGGCGAATCCTCCTCTAGGGCCACGGCAAGGACGAATCGATCAACCTCGCCGACTTCACCCTGTGCGGCTTGAACGAGACCGCCCCGTGCGTCCCAGGGCTTCTCGGCCCGGCCTGAGCCTACGCCCCACCTGCAACAAGCCTTCCCGCTCCCCTGCCGCGAGGTCGTGGAGCTGATGCTCGAGCGCGGCATCGAAGTCTCGTACGAGGATCACCGCCGGTGGTGTGCGAAGTTCGGCCAGAAGTATGCGAACCGGCTGCGCCGGCGCCGACCTCCTCCCGGTGWCAKMTGWCACCGGGAGGAGGTCTTCGTCAATTCAATGGCACCTTCAGGCATATAATAGGCAAGAAAAGTTGCCAAAGTGTTGACATCGTTTTGGCAACTGAAGCAACATCATCTCAGGGGCCCGAGGATCTCCCAGCTTTGCGGGCCGGGGGCTCCTGACGGCTGAAGCGGAACTGTGGCAGGGGCTCGATCGCTGCCGCTGGACCACAGGAGATACGGAGGAGGGTCTCGATTGTCAGCCCTTCATGCACATGTTGAGCGCCGGACGATGGCAGACGCTGATCAACGTGGCGCACCACCCATGGACGGCCCGGGGCAGTCGGTCCCCAGGACCCTCGCCGACCACCTGGCGAAGTACGCTTTGCTCACACCCGATGCGCCGGCCATCCAGCATGGCGATGCCGTGCTGACCTACGCCGAGCTCGACGAACAGGCGACGCAGCTCGCGATCCGTTTGCGAGACCTGGGCGTCGCGCATCGAGCGCGGGTCGCGGTGGAGATCCCGCGCTCGATCGACCACTTCGTGGCGCTCCTGGCAATCTTCCGGGCCGGCGGGACCCACGTCCCGATCGATCCGGACCAGCCGGCCGAGCGCAGGCAGTCGATCGTTGAAGCCGCACAGGTCCACGTTCTCATTGGTCGAGGCCTGAGCATTGAACGTCTGTCGGCGATCGCGGCGGCGGCGCCTGACACGCGTGATCTCGCCTACATCATCCACACTTCGGGCTCAACCGGTACGCCCAAAGGCGTGATGGTCAGCCACGAGGCGTTCCTCCACCACCTGACGAGGGTCCTGGACATCTACGGCTGCAGCTCCGGCGATCGGATCCTGATGCTGGCAGGCCCGGTCTTCGATGTGTCACTCGAGCAGATCGGCCTCGCGGTCCTCAGCGGGGCCACGCTTGTCCTGCCCGACGCCGATTTCTGGATGCCGCAGGAGATCTCCGACAAGATCGCGGAGCTGGGCATCACGGTCGTTGACATCTCTCCGGCCTACTTCCGCGAGACGCTCGCCCATGTCGAACGCCGCGATCCCCGGCTGCGCACCCTGCGGCTGCTGAACGTCGGCAATGACGTCATCCGCTATGGGGACCTCCAAGAGTGGTTCGCCAAAGACATTCCGGCGGATGTCATCTGCTGCTACGGGCCCACTGAGGGCACGATCACCGCCACGGTGTACCCGGTCACTCCGGCGATGGCTGAGGGGAAGAACCCGTCAGCGTCGGTCCCGATCGGGTCGCCGCTCCCCGGAACCCGTGCCTATGTGCTGGACGAACAGCTGCACCCCGTCGAGGACGGCGCTGTCGGGGAACTGTTCATTTCCGGGCCGCGAGTTGCCGCCGGCTATCTGAACCGTGCCGAGGAGACCGCCGCCCGCTTCCTGCACGACCCGTTCGCGGGTGACTCCGGTACACGCATGTATCGGACTGGGG
>NZ_RDBN01000033.1:448601-462730 GCF_008042075.1 Streptomyces sp. UW30
CCTCAAGCCGGTTGATGGCTGGTCATCTATCGATACCTACAAGCTCAACGACGAGCACGATCTCGCGAGGCTCCTTCCACTGCCTCCCTCACGGCGGTGGATGGTGGAGGAGTTCCTCACTGGACGCGAGTACCAGTTGTGCGCTCTCGTCGCTCACGGACGGGTCCTCGACACCTACGTCTCGTGGACGCCGTGCGCGCTGCTGGAGACCATCTACGGCGGCATCAACGGCTCCATCAGCCTCGGCGTCGACAATGAACTGGGCATCGACGAGAAGGAACTGGTTCAGCGCATCGTCGACGGTATGCGCATCGACCACGGCTACCTGCACATGGAGTTCTTTCGATCAGACGACGGCGGCATCCACATGAGCGAGGTGGGAGCCAGGCTCGCCGGCTGCGAGCTGCCCTCCAACCATGGGTTCGCCCGAAACTTCGACATGATGGCTGCGACACTCGACACATACCTGGGCCGCGTGCCATCACTGGAATACTCGACGCCGCGCTGTGCCGGAGACCTGTTGCTCCCCTACAAGCCCGGTCGCGTCGTCAAGGTCACGCCCCTGGAGACGTTGCTCTCAATGCCCGGGGTGGTTCATGGCCGGATGAATATCGCGATCGGCGACGACCTGCCGGATCAGCGGGCCTCCCACGCATCCGCCGGTTACGTGCAGATTGTCGGTCCGTCACGTCAGATCGTGGAGGATCGGATGAACGGGGTCTTGGACGCCTTCAAACTGGTGACGGAGGACGTGTCATGAAGGCTTCCGCCTATGGTCGTCTCTTCGCGAGACCGAAGATCAGGACCGCGATGTTCTGATCGTTCGTCGGGTGCCTCCTCCCTTCCTGATGTCACTCGGGATCGTCCTTTTCATGACGGCTAATGGGGGTCCTACGCGCTCGCTGGGCTAACGCTGGCCGTTTACACCATCGCTCGAATGTGTCTTACATTCACTCGGAGATGGAAGAGATGGAAGACATGGTGGGAAGTTGAGAATTGGTCGCGCTCCGCGGACCTCGTCCGAGATCTGGTTCCGCTGCCCCCGGCCCATACCCGGTGCCCAGGCGCGGCTCGTCTGTTTCGCGCACGCGGGCGGCTCTGCCGCGGCCTTCCACTCCTGGACCATGGGACCCGACGTCGAGGTGGTCGGTGTCCAGTATCCGGGTCGGGCCGATCGTTTCCGAGAACCATTTCCCGAGAGTCTGGAACGGCTCGGCCGCGAAGTCGGCGAAGCGATCGCCACGCTGGACGAGCGCCCGACGGCCCTGTTCGGTCACAGCCTGGGCGCTCTGGTTGCCTACGAGGCGGCTCGTTATCTTGAGGAGATCGGTCAGGTGCCCGTTCATCTGTTCGCCTCGGCGTGCCGTTCGCCGCAGATCGCCGAAAGCAGACCACCTATCGCCGCGCTGGACGACGAGACCCTCGCCGCAGAACTGATGAAGATGGGAGGCACCGATGCTCTGGTCCTAGAGGATCTGGAGCTGCGCGATCTGGTCTTGCCCTATACCCGTGCAGACTTCACCCTGCTTGAGGCTTACGCGCCATCGGCGGAACCACTCGCGGTGACACCGGTTCTGGCGCTCAGCGCAATTGCCGACCCTTACGCGACCGGCGCGGAGATGGCCGGATGGTCGGAGGCCACGCAAGCCGGGTTCCGGATGGAGAGGTTCGCCGGAGACCACTTCTATCTGGTTCCGAGGCAGGAGGAGGTGCTCGCCATGCTCCGCGTCGCCCTGGGGGTGTAGGAGGGCCGGGAGCAGCGAGATTCAGAGGCTCATGTCGGATCTCAACTCGGCGGAGGCGCTCGCGACCCTGCTTCCCCGATGTCGCTCCGCACCCGGGCGACACCGTCGTCACCAAGCGCCGGGTGGGCGCGTTCGCGGGCGGCCGCGGCAGGCGGAGGTCCTCTCCGTCGAGGAGTGGATCAAGGCTGTGGCGGAGTGAGCGAGCACGGCCGTGAGGATGCGGGTTCTTCGCACGGGTCCCTTCCTCGAAGAGGGAGGCGACGACGTCCCTCAAGGGGCGCGGGGAACTGCGCGACCAGCCACAAGCAGCCGGCAGTCGCCGTACACCCGCGCCCCCCAATCACTCTGCGAACCGCTACTCGAGCAACTCCGCATAAGAACCCATGGCCAACGCAATGTCCGCCTGAGCCCAGAACCGGTGATACGTGAACGACGGCGCCGCCCCGCCCGCGAGATACGCCTCGATCTTCGACCAGGCCGGATCGTCCTCATAGAACGACCGGATCGAGTCGAACGTCGACGTCGAGCTGATCGCGTCACCGTTCGGCATGCTGCCGCTCCACCCGCTCGGCACGTAGACGCCGTCGTCGAAGCGGTTGTAGTCGGCCCGAGTCTCCGGAACAGCGATGCCCAGCGCGTCCTGATGGTTGTCCCACATGCCATCCAGCAGAGCCTTCGCCGTCGTCGCGGCTCCCGTGTCACCGGACCGGTCGGCGTAGTACGTCAGGGTCTTGGCATACGCGGCCGCCACACCGACGTCGTTRGTGTAGTCGGCGACGGTGACATGAAGTCCGGTGTTGGCACCGGGACTTGACGCGTTCCAGGTGTCGGGCTGCCCCGACCACTGGAGCGTCGACGGGATCCGGTACGTGCCGTCCGGATTGACGGTCGTCTCCGACAGCGCCCAGTCGACCCACTTGTCGAGCACGGCCTTCGCGGACGCGTTCCCCGTCTGCTGGTAGTACTCGGCGACCCGCTCCATCGACCACGCCTGGAAGCCGAACCACTGGTTGGACGGCGGGTCGTGATAAACGGGCTGCTGGTCGTAGTACATGCCGTAGAAGGTCGACTTGCCGGTGGGCGGCGTCGCGTACCGCCCCGCCCAGCTGTTCGTCGCCCCGCCCGCGATCGCGCCCTCGCTGGACTGCAGCCAGCGATAGAACTCGACCTGCCGCTCCAGGGACTTGGCCCAGTCCGCCTGCCCTGTCGCCGACTTGGGCTTCAGATCGGCGTAGGAGGCCAGAGCGTACGCGGCCATCGGGTTCTGGTAGCCGCCGTGCGCATGGCTGGAGCCGATGCGCCAGGCCCAGCCCGCCGAGGTGTCGGTGGCGCCGCCCCAGGCGTAGTACCAGGAGAGCAGATAGTGCGAGGCGTCCTTGCCGGTGCCGGCCGGACAGGAGGAAGCGCCCACACAGTTGCCGACCTTCTTGAAGTACTTGTCGTACATGGCGTAGCGCAGATAGTCGCCCATCTTCGCGGCCTTGCCCACGGTCGCGGAGATCTCGCCGCCCTTGCCCTGCGCGTCGGCCCACTTGTCGGCCCAGTACGCGGCCTGCACCGCACGGGCGTCGGCGTCCGGGGCGTTGGTGAACTTCCACTGCTTCGCGTACGACGCGTCCCCGGTGAACAGGTCCAAGTACCCGTTCGTCCCGCCGTACTTGAAGGCGTCGCAGGTCGGCTGCGGCACCGTCTCCCACACCGACTCCTGCGCTCCGCGCTGGAAGGTGTTGAGGTACGACGGCCCGGTGTCGCTCGGCCCGGCCTCGCACTTACCCGGCGAGTTGCCGTAGCCGTAGACGTTGTCGACGTCCTGCAGCCAGTGCATGCCGTAGACGTCGTCCGTGCCGTAGGCGCTCTTCAGCTCACCCGCGATCGGGTCGGAACCGACCGAGACCGACGAGTCGAGCTTCGCCGGGTACTCGTTCGGGGTGTCCAGCTCGGGCGCGTACGTCGCCGGCTTCGAGGCGTTGTAGAAGGAGTTCGTCGGCTGGTCGGCGTGGGTCGGGATCATGTACTTCTCCATGATTTCCCAGGCCCCGTTGAACTTGGACCAGTCGCCCGTGACCTTGCCGTACATCGCCTGGAGCCAGAGAAGGTAGCTGTAGGCCTCCGACGTGGTCTCATGTCCGTGGTCCGGCGCCTCGACGATCAGCGTCTCGACCGAGTGGTAGGGAATGCCTTCGGGGGAGAAGTAGCCGTTCACCGGGTTGGTGATCTTGCCGTACAGCTCCAGGAAGCGGGCGTCGTACGCCTTCGTCGCCGCGATCTGGGTGACCGTGACCGACGCCTTCGCGTGCCCGGTGGCCGTCGACTCGAAGGTCGCCGCGCCGGTCCCGGAGGCGTCGGCGGTGATGGTCACCTTCTGGGCGGTGTTCCAGTTCGAGGGCGTGAAGGTGAGCGAGGCGCCGCCGGTCACCGACAGGCCGGAGTTGCCGCTCGTGCGGGCGGTCGTGACGGTGACGCCGGCCGACGGCTGGGTCGACAGCTTGACGTCGTACGTCGCCGTCTTGCCTTGCTGGACCGGGAGTTGGGCCGGCGTTGCCACCACGGCGGGACCCGAGGCGACCGTGATGCCGACCGGCGTGGACTCCGCGGACGCGCCCAGGCTGTCGTACCCCTTCGCGAGAAGCGAATGACTGCCCACGGTCAAGCTTGAGACCGAGAGCGAGTACGGCGCCGTCGTGTCCGTGCCCAGCAGGGTGGTGTCGTCGTAGAACTCGACCTTGCTGATCGTCGCGCCGTCCGCGGCGGCGGCCGTGGCCGCCAGCGGGACCGCGTCGCCCTGCGAGTAGATCGCGCCCGCCGCCGGGCTGGTCAGCACGGTGATGGGGGGCTGGTGGGCGCCGGTGCAACTCGTGCCGTTGATCGCGAAGTTCGTCGGGGCGGCGTTGCTGCCGCTGTAGGTGAACTGCGCGCCCGTCGTGACCGCCGCTCCGGCGGCGATCCGCCCGTTGTAGCCGGCGTCCTTCACCGTGATCGACTGACCGGACTGGGACCAGGTGCCGTTCCAGCCGTTGCTCAGCTTCTGGTTGCCCGAGTAGCCGTACGTCAGCGTCCAGCCGTCGATGACATCCGTGCCGCGGTTGGTGAGGGTCAGATCCGCGGTGAAGCCGGAGCCCCAGTCATTCGTCCTGTAATCGACACTGCACTGAACTACCGCTGCCTGAGCGGGTGTTGAACCCGCGCTCAGCATCGTCAAGGGGAGCGCCAGGGCCGCTGCGACGGCCGTCCACAACCGTCGTACGGTGCTGCGTCTGCGTGGGGGATGCACGTGCTGGTTCCTCCTTGCGGCTCGGAGAAGTCAAGGCCTGAACCAGTGGGAGCGCTCCCATAGTGGGGATGGGGGTGCAAGGGGTCAAGGTGCTTGAAGAGTCGAAAAGATTCGACGAGTCCAGTTGAGCAAAAGTCAGCAACTCCTCTGTCGCTTACCGTCACTTGGCGCTAGCTTCATGGACACCAGTGGGAGCGATTCCATCAGTCGGCGCGTCCGTCACGGCGGGCCCGACCTGCAAGGAGTCGCTCATGCGACACCCCCCGCGTTCAGTACTTTTAGCCGTCACCGGCGCGGTCGCCCTCGTCGCGGCCGTGACGGTGCCAGTGGTCACGGCACAAGGAGCCACACCCGCGTGCACGGTGGAGTACTCCGTCACCGGTCGGTGGGACAGCGGCTTCCAGGGTGCAGTGGAGATCACCAACAACTCGGCGCCCGTGAACAGTTGGAGCCTGAGCTTCGACTTCGCGAGCGGCCAGAAGGTCACCCAGGGCTGGAGCGCCAAGTGGTCCCAGTCCGGTACGACGGTGACCGCGACCAATGAGCGCTGGAACGGTGCGCTGGGCACCGGTGCGAGCGTCAGCGCCGGGTTCATCGCGTCCTGGTCGGGGAGCAACGCCGTACCGACCGCGTTCAAGCTCAACGGCACGACCTGCAATGTCGACGCCGAGCCGTCGCCGACCGATCCGACCGATCCGGCCGATCCGACGGATCCGCCGGACCCAGGTGACGGGATCGTGCCGGCCCTGCACGTCTCCGGGAACAAGCTCGTGGACGCCGACGGCGCCACCCGTCGACTGCTCGGCGTCAACCGTTCCGGCGGCGAGTTCATGTGCGTCCAGGGCTACGGCATCTGGGACGGACCGGTCGACGACGCCGCCATCGAGGCGATCGCCGACTGGAACGCCAACACGGTCCGCATTCCGCTGAACGAGGAGTGCTGGCTCGGCCTGTCCAACATCAAGCCCGAGTACGGCGGAGCGAACTACATGGCCGCCGTCAAGGACCTGGTGGCCCGGGTGAAGGCGCACGGCATGACGCCGATGCTCGAACTCCACTGGTCCTGGGGCCAGTACACCGGCAACTCGGCGGGCTGCTCCGACGTGCACGCCAGCTGCCAGAAGCCGATGCCCGACATGCAGTACACGCCTGCCTTCTGGGCGTCGGTCGCGAGCACCTTCAAGGACGACCCGACCGTCGTCTTCGACCTGTTCAACGAGCCCTACCCGGACCGCGCGACGTCCACGACCACCCAGGCGTGGCAGTGCTGGCGCGACGGCGGCACCTGTCCCGGCATCGGGTACGAGATCGCCGGCATGCAGGATCTCGTCGACGCCGTACGGGCCACGGGCGCGGGCAATCCGATCCTGTTGGGCGGGCTCGCGTACTCGAACGACCTGAGTCAGTGGCTGACGTACAAGCCCACCGACCCGGCGGGCAATCTCGCCGCCGCCTGGCACGTCTACAACTTCAACACCTGCGCGAACGAGAGCTGCTGGAACTCCACGCTCGCCCCGGTCGCGGCTCAAGTGCCGCTGGTGGCAGGGGAGATCGGGGAGAACACCTGCTCGCACTCCTTCGTGGACCAGGTCATGAAGTGGTTCGACGACCGGGACCTGTCCTATCTCGGCTGGACCTGGAACACCTGGGACTGCTCCTCGGGCCCGGCCCTGATCTCCGGTTACGACGGAACTCCCACGTCATACGGCATCGGGCTGCGCGACCACCTGCGCGCCCTCGACGGATAACTACCGGGATCACTCCCGGGATCACTCCCGGGATCACTCTCGCACGGGCGATTCCCCTCACGGACGATTCCTCTTAACGAGAAGGAACCCGCACTCATGAGTCGTACCAGAACAGCGATGCTCGCCGCCCTGGCGCTGGTCGCCGGGGCCTCGGGAACCGCGCTCGCCGCGGACCCCGGCGCAGTCGGCACGGCCGCCGTCCCCTGCACCGTCGACTACAAGGTGCAGAACCAGTGGGACACCGGCTTCACCGCCGCCGTCACCGTGACCAACCAGGGCGCCGCCAAGTCGAGTTGGGCGGTGAAATGGTCGTACGCCGGAAACCAGAAGGTCACGAACGGCTGGAACGCGAAGATCAGCCAGAGCGGCGCCGACGTCACGGCGGGCAACGAGACGTACAACGGCACGCTCGCGACCGGCGGTTCGGTCAGCTTCGGCTTCCAGGGCTCCTACAGCGGCACCAACGCCCTCCCGGCCGCCTTCACCCTTGACGGCGTGACCTGCAACGTCGACGACGGTGGCGGCGGACCCACGGACCCGACCGACCCCGGCCCGACCGGTCCTAAGGTCGACAACCCGTACTCCGGCGCCAAGGTGTACGTGAACCCCGAGTGGTCCGCGAAGGCCGCCGCCGAGCCGGGCGGCAGCCGGATCGCGGGCCAGCCGACTGGTGTCTGGCTCGACCGGATCGCCGCCATCAACGGCGTGAACGGCGGCATGGGTCTGCGCGACCACCTCGACGAGGCCCTGACCCAGAAGGGCTCCGGTGAACTGGTCGTCCAGCTGGTCATCTACAACCTGCCGGGCCGCGACTGCGCCGCCCTCGCCTCCAACGGCGAGCTCGGTCCGACGGAGCTCGGCCGGTACAGGACCGAGTACATCGACCCGATCGCCGCGATCCTCGCCGACCCGAAGTACGGCTCGCTGCGGATCGTCACCACGATCGAGATCGACTCGCTGCCGAACCTGGTCACCAACACCGGCAGCCGTCCGACGGCCACCCCGCAGTGCGATGTGATGAAGGCCAACGGCAACTACGTCAAGGGCGTCGGCTACGCGCTGGGCAAGCTCGGTGACGTGGCCAACGTCTACAACTACATCGACGCCGGGCACCACGGCTGGATCGGCTGGGACGACAACTTCGCCGCCAGCGCCACCGTGATGAAGGAGGCCGCCACCTCCGAGGGCGCCACCGTCAACGACGTGCACGGCTTCATCGCCAACACGGCCAACTACAGCGCCCTGAAGGAGAACAACTTCACCATCAACGACTCCGTCGGCGGCAAGTCCGTCCGCGAGTCTAAGTGGGTGGACTGGAACCGGTACACCGACGAGCTGTCCTTCGCGCAGGGCTTCCGCAGCCAGCTGGTCACGGCCGGGTTCAACTCGGGCGTCGGCATGCTGATCGACACGTCGAGGAACGGCTGGGGCGGCAGCGCACGGCCGACCGGTCCGGGCGCGACGACCGACGTCGACACGTATGTCAACGGTGGCCGCTACGACCGTCGTATCCACGTCGGCAACTGGTGCAACCAGTCCGGTGCCGGGCTCGGTGAGCGTCCGCAGGCCAGTCCGGCGGCCGGGATCGACGCGTATGTCTGGATGAAGCCGCCGGGGGAGTCCGACGGTTCCAGCAGCGCGATCCCGAACGACGAGGGCAAGGGCTTCGACCGGATGTGCGACCCGACCTACACGGGCAACCCGCGCAACGGCAACAACCTGTCCGGTGCGCTGCCGGGCGCTCCGCTGTCGGGGCACTGGTTCTCGGCGCAGTTCCAGCAGTTGATGCAGAACGCCTATCCGGCACTGTGACGGTTCGCCTCCGCCGGGGTCGGTCAGTTCTCTCTGGCCAGGCCCCGGCGGATCGCGAACTCCACCGCCGAGTAGTTTCCGTCGGCCCGCTCCAGCTCCAACGGCTGCGCCGGGTGCAGCGGCGGCTGGGCCATGAAGCGTGGCTGGGTGCCGTGGTGGGGCTGGGCCGCGTGGACCAGGAAGGGGTGGCAGAGGTAGACGTCGCCGGGTTGGCCGGTGGCGTATGCGAGGGGGCGGTGGGCGCCGGCCTCGGCGACCTTCGGGCCGAGCTCCAGGAAGGAGGCGCCGGCCTCGCCGTACGGGGCCAGGACCGGGGGTACGTCGAGATGTGAGCCGGCCCGGATGCGGGTCGGGGCGTTGTCCTCGGTGACCTCGCTGAACAGGAACAGCATCAGGAGCGCACGGTCCTTCGAGTGCACGTTCGTGTGCGGGTGCTCGGCGCCCTCGGGCACATAGCTGCCCTCGATGTGCCAGCCCGCGTCGTCCGGCTCCTCCTCGTGCGGGAACCGCAACGGGAAGCTGCCCAGCGAGTAGCGCGACTGCCAGTGGCCGTCACCCACCAGCACATCGAAGGCCTCGTGCAGGACGGGCGTGTTCACGGCGGCCGCGAAGGGGCCCTGCGCCATGTCGTACACCCAGTGCACCGGGTCCTTCCAGGTCCCCGGGTCCTGAGGGTCGTACCCCGTCTCCCGCCACAGCAGCCGGGCGCAGTGCTCGGCGACGCGTGGCGGAAAGGCGCCCTCGATCTTCACGAACCCGTCCTCGAGGAAGCGCTCCACCATCTCGTCGTCCATCGGGCCATGGTGGGCGACCGTTGCCCGCCGCCGCATCCCATTTTCTTTGCCCCGTTTTTGCCGCTACGGCAAGGACAGTGGCCCCGGGGCGGTGCGTGGGAGCAGGCTGGCGGCAAGCGGACGAGAGGCTGACCACCATGGCGCACGAGGACCACGGGCACCACCGGCACGACCACCAGCAGGGCCACCATCACGCCCACTCCCATGATCACTCCGACATCGACTGGAGCGAGATGGGCCCGCTGCTGGAGGCGCAGGCGGAGCTGTTCATGCCCCTGTACGAGCACGCCATGGCCTGGCTGGGCAAGCGCCAGACCGAGCCGGGGCTGATCGTCGACGCGGGCAGCGGTCCCGGCGTCGTCGCCTGTCTGCTCGCCGACACCTTCCCCGGCGCCCGTGTCGTCGCCGTCGACGGGTCCGAGCCGCTCCTGGAGCGCGCCCAGGCACGGGCCGAGCGGCTCGGTGTCGCCGACCGCTTCGGCACGCTGACCGGTGAACTGCCCGGCGTCCTCGACGAGTTGGAGTATCCGGTGGATCTGCTGTGGGCCGGCCGCAGCCTGCACCACCTCGGCGACCAGCGCGCCGGCCTCACCGCGTTCGCCGCGCGACTGGCCTACGGCGGCACGCTGGCCCTCCAGGAGGGCGGTCTGCCGGCGCGGTTCCTGCCGCGGGACATCGGCTTCGGGCGGCCCGGGCTGCAGGCGCGGCTCGACGTGCTGGAGGCGGAGTGGTTCGCGCGGATGAGGGCCGAGCTCCCCGGCTCCGTCGCCGAGACCGAGGACTGGTCCGCGCTGCTCGCCGCCGCCGGCCTCAGGCCCAGCGGCACCCGCACCTTCCTCCTCGACCTGCCCGCCCCGACCACGGACCGGGCCCGCGCCTACGTCGCCGCCTCCCTCACCCGAACCCGCGACGGCATCGGCGACCAACTCGACGCCGACGACCGCGCGACCCTCGACCGCCTTCTCGACCCGGACGACAAGGCGAGCGTGCACCACCGCCCCGACCTGTTCGTGCTGGCGGCGCAGACGGTGTACACGGCGGTCCGGACGAGGTGACAGCGCGGACGCGGGTCGGCGGCGGGGCTTGACTTCGAGAGCTCTCCAAGTGATGGACTCCCCGTCGTCCGAACCGAATCACAGGGGGAACCACCATGACCGACTCTCCGGTCGCACTCATCACCGGCGGCGGCAGCGGCATCGGCGCCGCCGTCGCACGGCAACTGCTGGACGCCGGGTACCGGGTCACGGTCACCGGCCGCGGCGAGGCGCGGTTGCGGGCGTTCGCCGAGGAGCTCGGCGAACCGGAAGGACTGTTGACAGTCGTCGGGAACGCCGCCGAGTACGCCGACGTACAGGCGGCGGTCGACGCGACGCTGAAGGCGTTCGGCCGACTGGACACGGCCGTCGCCAACGCCGGGTTCGCCACCCACGACTCCGTCGCCGAGGGCGACCCCGAGGGGTGGAAGGAGATGGTGCTGACCAACGTCCTCGGTCCCGCCCTGCTGATCCGCGCCTCCATCGACGCCCTGAAGGAGACCCGCGGCCGGATCGTCCTGGTCGGCAGTGTCGCCGGGTTCGTGCCCGGGCCGGGCAACATCTACGGGGCGACGAAGTGGGCGGTGACCGGGCTCGCCGAGAACACCCGGCGGCAGGTCACCGACTGGGGCGTGGGCGTGACCCATATCGCGCCCGGCCGGGTGGAGACGCCGTTCTGGGACAGCTACGGCAGCCTCCCGCCGGGGCATCTGCTGACCGCCGACCAGATCGCCGGCTCGGTCGTGTGGGCCGTCCGGCAGCCCGACGGCGTGGATGTGAACACCGTGGTCGTGCGACCGCTCGGACAGCCCAACTGACGTATGCCCGGCCTCAGTTGTTCTGTATGAACTCCTTCGCCAGCCGCTCGCCCAGCGTGACCGCCGCGCTGTGGCTCTCGATGGGGGAGACCTTGGAGTTCTTGAAGAGGATGTAGGTGACGCCGGAGTCGGTGCCGCCGGTCTCCGGGTCGGGGTCGATCCCGAGCCTCTCGGCGGCGGAGTAGGAGGCCTCGCCGATGATCTTCTCGGGGCCGGTGTCGCCGACGACGGCGTACAGGACCTGGTTGCCGCGGACGACTGCCACGACCCCGCCGCCCTTGATGCCGGCCGCCGAGTAGTTCCAGGTGCCGCTGATGCTGGGGACGACGACGTAGGGCAGCGTGTCGGAGCGCAGGGGTTTGCCGTCGGACTGGTGGAACGCGGTGTCGGGCAGGAACCAGGGGTCGGTGTCCTCGTTGCACTTGGCGGTGCGCTGGCCGTCGCAGTCGATGTCCATGTCGGCCTTCCAGAAGACGGCGCCGTTCTTGCCGCAGACCGGGATGGTGGCCGACGTCTCCTCGTCGGTGCGGTATTTGCCGTTCGAGATCTGCGAGCAGGACGTCACCTTCGCGAGCAGGTCGGCCGCGCTGACCGAACCCTCCCGGAGCGATGGCGGTTGCGGGTGGCCGGAGGCGGTCGTGGGGAGCAGACCGGCGGCGAGCAGCGCGGCGCCGGAGGCCGCGGCCAGGGTCAGTGTTCGGATGCGCACTGTGGGGGGACCCTTCTGTCAGGAAGTTCTTCTGTTAGGAAAGTTTCCTTATCGGGTGCCGTACAAGGTGGCCCTCTTTACGTGACCCCGTCAAGACCTGGCGCGTGACCTCGGGTCCGCGGGTGCTGATTGCGGCGGCATCACGCCGGTAGAAGACTGGACATGCCGAAGATGTCGGATGCGTGACCGGGTTTTCGGGAGGTGCCATGTTCGTACGGGCCATCTACACGACCGGCGATCCCACGAAGATCGACACGGCCATCAGGGCGATGAACACAGAGGGGCGGGACCTGCTGGAGGACCGTCCGGGATACCGCGGAGCGAGCGTCTTCGTGGACCGCACGCTCGGGAAACTGCTCGCGGCCAGCTGGTGGGAGTCGGAGCAGGCCCGGCGAAACAGCGACGAGGTGCTGCGCGAGCGGCGGGCGGCGATGCTCGACCCGTTCGCGGGGACGCTGTCGGTCGACAACTTCGAGGCGCTGGTCTTCCATCAGGCGCGCCAGCCCCAGGCGGGCGGCGGACTGCGGCTCACCAGGCTGGAGTTCGACCCCATGGACACCGACCTGCTCGCCGACACGTTCCGGTCGACGGTGGTGCCTCGACTCGAAAACCTTCAGGGGCTGGCCAGGGCCTCCCTGCTGGTCGACCGGGAGCGGGGGCGCGGCATGGTCGGGGTGATCTTCGTCGACCAGCCGTCCCTGGCTGCGTCCCGCTCGGCCCAGGCGTCGGCCCGGCACGAGGGCGCGGCCAAGGCGCATTTGACCGTGACCGGGCTGGAGGAGTTCGAGGTCGTCTTCACCGACGTGCGCGGCGAGTGAGGCGCGGGGCGCGGGCGGCGGGCCGAGGCCCCAAAAGCCGGTATCGGCAACGGAGTTGGCCCCTGCCTGGCGGCTCCCCGTACGCGTCCGCCCGCCGCTCGGTCGGTCGAGCGGCGGGCGGTGGGCGGTGGGCGTTCGGGTGTGCGGTGGCGGGGGACCCGCCGGCGCGCGGGCGTCAGCCGCCGAACGTCGCCGGGTCCGGACCGATCCGACGGTCCTCGTTCAGTGCGCTGATCGCCGCCAGGTCCTCGTCGTCCAGGCTGAAGTCGAAGACCTCGATGTTCTCCTTGATGCGCGAGGGCGTCACGGACTTCGGGATCACGACGTTGCCGATCTGGAGGTGCCAGCGCAGCACGATCTGGGCCGGGGTGCGGCCGTGCTTCTGCGCGATGGCGACGATCGCCGGGACCTCCAGCAGGCCCTTGCCCTGGCCGAGCGGCGACCATGCCTCGGTGGCGATGCCCTGCTCGGCGTGGAGCTCACGGGAGGCGTGCTGCTGAAGGTGCGGGTGCAGCTCGATCTGGTTGACCGCCGGAATGACCGACGTCTCGCCGATCAGCCGCTCCAGGTGCTCCGGAAGGAAGTTGGAGACGCCGATGGCGCGGGCGCGGCCGTCGGCGTGCAGCTTCTCGAACGCCTTGTAGGTGTCGACGGCCTTGCCGCGCGAGGGCAGCGGCCAGTGGATGAGGTACAGGTCGACGTAGTCGAGGCCCAGCTTCTCCAGTGACTCGTCGAAGGCGCGCAGAGTGGTGTCGTAACCCTGGTCGCCGTTCCAGAGCTTGGTGGTGACGAAGATGTCCTCGCGGGGGATGCCGGAGGCGGCGATGGCCTGGCCGGTGCCCTCCTCGTTGCCGTAGATCGCCGCTGTGTCGATGCTGCGGTACCCGGCCTCGAGCGCGGTGCCGACCGCCTTCGCCGCCTCGTCGTCCGGCACCTGCCAGACGCCGAAGCCCAGCTGGGGCATCTCGACGCCGTTGTTGAGGATGATCGGGGGGACCTTGCTGCTCACGAGCTCTTGATCCTTACGGTTGTCGTCAGGTTGTACTCACATCGTCAACGATCACGGGCCGCCGTGCATTCCTGACGGTGGAATCCGTCGCGGGAACTCCTGCAACTGACCGGCGGATCAGTTGCGGCACAGCGAGATTGGCCGAAAACGTATCCGACGTCATCGGTCCGGACCATTGACCGTGGACCGTCATGCCGCGACTCTGTATCGCGCTACGAACGTGTCGGTGAACTCGGTGCACGGATGTGAACGGCGCTGCCCCACACCTATGACGACTCGCGCACCGCATCCCGGTCCGACCCGGCCGCCGGACGCGCCCCCGAGCATGCCTTCCTGATCATGAACGGCCAGCCGCGTGCCCGGCCCCACCC
>NZ_RDBN01000033.1:462830-544695 GCF_008042075.1 Streptomyces sp. UW30
AGCACCTCCCGTTCGCGGGCCGTCAGCCGGTTCAGCGGATCGCTCGACCGCCGTACCAACAGCTGGGCGACGACCTGAGGATCAAGCGCGGTCGGCGCCACCGTCGGCCTGCCCGCCACCCCCGCGAGCGCCGCCTCCTGGCGGCTGAAGTGGTCCCCCTCCGCGAACTCCGACGGCCTGCGCGCCTTCGAGACGCTGGAGGACGACCGCGCCGACTCGCACCCTGCGGGGCAGCCGCACATCCGCGCGGACGGCGACAACTGGCGCTTCACCATGCACACGGTGGACCGGGACACCAGTACCGACCGCCAGCGCCAGGAGGTCACCGGACTGCGCACGTCCTCCGGCTATCTGAAGTGGCTGCCGGGCCAGACCTGGCGGGTGACGTACTCCATGTACATCCCGAGCTCGCTGAAGGCCACCACCACCTTCACGCACATCATGCAGATGAAGCAGCCCGGCACCGGCTCCTCGCCGATCGTCGTGCAGTCGCTGCGCCGGGTGAACGGCGCCCAGACCATCGAACTCCAGCTGCCCATCTCGGGCACCCTCATCGGCCGCACCTCCCTGGACCCGCTGCACGACACATGGACCGACGTCGACTTCCAGATCAAGGTCGGCGACGGCTCGTCCGGCTCGGTGCGCTGGATCCTCAAGAGCGGCGGCACCACGCTGATCGACAAGTCGCGCAGCGGCGTCGACACCTTCCTCGCCGACCGGGTGCGCCCCAAGTGGGGCATCTACCGCAGCCTCGGCGACACTTCGGGCTCCCTCCAGGACTGTCACCTGCTGCTCAGGAACCTCCGCGGCTACCAACTCGTCTGAGCCCTGCCCGCTCGACCTCCCCCCACCACTTGGAGGTGGCCCCCATGCACCTCGGCACCGCCAGCCGCCGTCCCCACGCCGGCTTACTCCTCACCGCCCTGTCCGGCCTGCTGTTGTCCCTCCTCAGCGCCGCCCCGCCGTCCCGTGCCGCCGACGCGGGCCCGCCGGCGACGCCCGCAACACCGACGTACACGGATGTCACAGCCAACAGCGCCGTGCTGAGCTGGGGCGCCTCGACCGACGACGAGGCGGTCGCGGCGTACGACATCCGCAGCGGCGCCACCGTCTACGGGACCGTCACCGGCACACCGGCCCCGACCTCGATCACCCTCACCGGGCTCGCCTGCGACAGCCCGTACAGCCTGAACGTCGTGGCCCGGGACGCGGCCGGGAACGTCTCCGGGCAGAGCGACCCGGTCACCTTCACCACCCGGGCCTGCGCCACGGACGGCGGCGTGCCCACCTCCATAGGCACGGTGTCGACCGGCTGGACCATCCCCTGGGGCACGGAGTGGATGCCCGACGGCGCGAGTGCCCTGCTCACCGAGCGCGACACCTTCAAGGTGTTCAGGCTGACCAAGGAGGGCACCAGGACCCAGGTCGGCAGCGTGCCGAACGTCGTCACCACCGGCGGTGAGGGCGGGCTGCTCGGCGTGGCCGTCGACCCCGACTGGGCCGCCAACCACCGCGTGTACTTCATGCACACGGCCGCCGAGGGCAACCGCATCGCGCGCATGACCTACGACGGCAGCAGCCTGAGCGGCTACACGATCCTGCTCCAGGGCATCAAGAAGAACCGCTACCACAACGGCGGCCGCCTCGCCTTCGGCCCGGACGGCTACCTGTACGCCTCCACGGGCGACGCCCAGAGCGCCGCGCTCGCCCAGGACAAGAACTCCCTCAACGGCAAGATCCTGCGCCTGACGACCGACGGCGCGCCCGCCCCCGGCAACCCCTTCGGCAACCACGTCTACTCCCTGGGCCACCGCAACCCCCAGGGCCTCGCCTTCGACCGGGGCGGCCGGCTGTGGGAGGCGGAGTTCGGCAACAGCGCCTACGACGAGCTCAACCTCGTCAAGCCGGGCGCCAACTACGGCTGGCCCACCTGCGAGGGCACCTGCTCCGTGACCGGCATGACCAACCCGAAGGAGATCCTGGTCACCTCCGGCGGCAAGAGCGTCTCGCCGGGCGTTCTGGAGGAGCGCGTCCGGGACCATCCGCTGGTCTCGCAGTGCATCGTCGTCGGCAACGTCGTCTACATGGCCGCCCTGCGCGGCGAACGCCTGTGGCGCATCCCGATCGACGGTGACACCGAGAACGTCGGTGCGGCGAGCGCGTACTACGTCGGGACCTACGGCAGGCTGCGCACGGTCAGCAAGGTGCCGGGCGCCGACCAGCTGTGGCTGTCGACGACCAACTGCGACAACAACGGCGGTGAGCCGGCCGGCTCGGACAAGGTCTTCCGCGTGACCATCGGCTGACCGGCCCGGCGCTCGCTCAGGCCTGGTAGAGCGCCTCGACCTCGCCCGAGTACGCGTTCTCGATCGCCTTGCGCTTCAGCTTCAGTGACGGCGTGAGCAGCCCGTGCTCCTCGGTGAACGGCTGGGCGAGGATACGGAAGGTACGGATCGACTCGGCCTGGGAGACCAGGGTGTTGGCGGCGACGACCGCACGCCGCACCTCGGTCTCCAGGTCGGGGTCGCGCACCAGCTGGGCCGGCGTCAGCTGGGGCTTGTCGCGCATCATCAGCCAGTGCTCCACGGCCTCCTGGTCGAGGGTGACCAGGGCGGCGATGTACGGGCGGTCGTTGCCGACGACGATGCACTGCGAGACCAGCGGATGGTCCCGGACGCGCTCCTCCAGAACGCCCGGCGAGACGCTCTTGCCGCCGGAGGTGACCAGGATCTCCTTCTTGCGGCCGGTGATGGTGAGGTAGCCGTCCTCGTCGAGGGAGCCCAGGTCACCGGTGGCCAGCCAGCCGTCGTGCAGGGCCTGGTCGGTGGCCTTCGGGTTGTTGAGATAGCCCTGGAAGATGTTGGCGCCGTGCAGCCAGATCTCGCTGTCGTCCGCGATGTGCACGGTCATGCCGGGGATGGGCTGTCCGACGGTGCCGTAGCGGGTGCGCCCGGGCGGGTTCGCGGTCGCCGCCGCCGTGGACTCGGTGAGGCCGTAGCCCTCGTAGATGTGCACGCCCGCGCCCGCGAAGAACAGCCCGAGGCGCCGGTCCATCGCCGAACCGCCGGACATCGCCTGCCGGATCCGGCCGCCCATCGCCGCCCGCATCTTGGAGTAGACGAGCTTGTCGAACAGCTGGTGCTGCATGCGCAGGCCGGCCGACGGGCCGGGCCCGATGCCCCACGCCCTGGCCTCCACGGCGTCCGCGTACTTGACGGCGACCTCGACGGCCTTCTCGAAGGGACCGGACCGCCCCTCCTTCTCGGCCTTGCGGCGGGCGGCGTTGAAGACCTTCTCGAAGATGTACGGCACGGCGAGGAAGAAGGTCGGCTTGAACGCGGCGAGGTCCGGCAGCAGGGCGGCCGCGTTCATCTGCGGCTGGTGACCGAAGCGGACCCGGCCGCGGATCGCCGCGACCTGCACCATCCGCCCGAAGACGTGCGCGAGCGGCAGGAACAGCAGGGTCGCCGCCTCGTCGCCCTTCTTGGAGTGGAACACCGGCTCCCAGCGCTCGATGACGGTGTCGGCCTCGTACATGAAGTTGCCGTGCGAGACGACACAGCCCTTGGGGCGCCCCGTGGTGCCCGAGGTGTAGATGACGGTGGCGGTCGAGTCCGGTGTGACCGCCTGCCGATGGCGGTGGACAACGTCGTCATCGAGGTGGGCGCCCGCGTCGTACAGCTCCTGCACCGCTCCCGCGTCCAGCTGCCACAGCTGGTGCAGCCGGGGCAGCCGGTCGATGACGGTCGCGATCGTCATGGCGTGGTCCTCGTGCTCGACGATCGCGGCCGAGCACTCGGCGTCGTACAGCATCCAGAAGCACTGCTCGGCCGAGGAGGTGGGATAGATCGGCACCACCTGCGCGCCGATCGTCCACAGCGCGAAGTCGAAGAGCGTCCACTCGTAGCGTGTGCGGGCCATGATCGCGACCCGGTCGCCGAACCGGATCCCCCGGGCCAGCAGGCCCTTGGACAGGGCCAGGACCTCGTCGCGGAACTCGGCGGCGGTGACGTCCCGCCAGTGGCCGTCCTCGTCCTTGCGGCCCAGGACGACATACAGCGGGTCCTCCTGGGCATGCTGGAAGACGACGTCGGCCAGGCCGCCCACCGGCGGTGCCAACGCCAACGGAGGGTTGGTGAACTCGCGCAAACCCCGCTCCCCGCTCCGAATGCCTCGGCTGAAAAGCTCCGCTCAGCGCCGTGAAAGCTACCCCACCCGCCGTGAGGGCGGGAGGGGGGCGAAAGCCGAGCGAGGCTCAGGTACGCACTGGTCAGCGCAGGAAAATGCGCTCACATGGGGAAGGGTCGGACAGAAAACTGACGGTTGAGTAAGTTTCGGACCCGTAATCTCCACCGAATCTGTACGACCCGATTACCGGGTACGAGTCCTTTCGATCATGTCATCCCCTGCGTGCCGTCGTCTCCTCTGTAAGCGTACGAGTGGCCGAACCTGTCACCGAGGTCTTCGTCACGGTCGGCCTCCTGACCAGGACGAGCACCAGCACCCCGGCCACCGCCGCCGTCGCGCACGCCGCCACCGCGACCGAGTTCAGCCCGTCGGCGAAGGCCGCGCGCAGCGTCTCCTCGCCGAAGGTGCCCCGCAGCGCACCGGCGCCGCCGCCCGCGAGGGCATGGGCCGCCTCCTCGGGCAGCGTGTCCCGCATACGGGACGTGAGCACGGTGCCGTAGAGCGCGATGCCGAGCGCGTACCCGAGCTGTCGGAAGGTGTTCACCGCACCGCCCGCCATGCCCGCCCGCTCCGGCGGTACGGCGGCCAGCGCGGCCCCCGCGATGCCGGGCGACACCAGCCCCGTACCGACGCCCACCAGCACCAGCCCCGGTACCAGGGCGCTCGCCGTCGACCCGGCGTCCAGGACCGCCATGCAGTACTGGCCCCCGCCGATCAGCAGCAGCCCGCCCCCGATGGTGAGCCGCGCCGGCACCCCGTGCAGCAGCCGCCCGCCGAGCGCCGCGACCACGAACGACGCCAGCGACAGCCACAGGAACACCGCGCCGCCGCGCACCGGGCTCATCCCGAGGAGCGTCTGCAACCAGATCGAGGTGTACGCCATGGCACCGAATGCCGCCGCGTTGAAGGCGAGCCCACCCGCCATCACCCCCGAGAACGCGGGCCGCAGGAACAGCCGCGGATCCAGCAGCGGATCGGCGACCCGCCGCTCCACGACGACGAAGCAGACCAGCGCCGAGACCGCCCCGGCGAACCACGCGAGGGTCCCGGTCTCGCCCCACCCATGGGTGCCGGCCCGCACGGCCCCGTAGGTCAAGGCGCCCGCGAACGCCGCGAACGTCACCGTGCCCGCCCAGTCGATACGACGGCCCCGAGCACCCCGCGACTCCGGCACCACCCGCAGCGTCAGCCACACCGCGACGACGCTCACCGGCAGATTGACGTAGAAGATCCACCGCCAGCCCGGCCCGTCGGTGAGCAGCCCGCCGGCGATCGGGCCGACGGCGGCCGCCGCCCCGCTGACCGCACCCCACACGCCGAGCGCGATCGAGCGCCGCTTGCCCTGGTAGACGGAGGCGAGCAGCGGCAGCGTCGTGGCGAACATGGCCGCCGCGCCGATCCCCTGGAGGCCCCGGGCGGCGACCAGCATTCCCGGCCCGGTCGCGACGCCGCACAGCAGCGACGCGAGCGCGAACACCACCACGCCCACGACATGGACGCGTCGCCGCCCCAGCACGTCGGCCGCGGCCCCCACCCCGAGCAGCAGCGCGGCCAGCGCCAGCGCGTACCCGTCCATCACCCACTGCAGATCACTCAGCGACGCGTCCAGCGCCCGAGCCATGTCCGGCAGCGCGACGATCGCGATCGTCACGTCCAGCAACAACATGAACGTGCTCAGGCACACGGCCGTGAGCGGCCCCCATGTGCGCATGTCTTCGTCCCCTCCTGTGCGAGTTGTGTATGCGTCCGTACGATGGGCCGCGAGCGGCCGAATACGGTTGCATGAGGCGTTCAGCCGCCGGAACCCGACAGGAGATGCCGTCGTGAGGATGGAATCCGACATCTTCGACGAGCTCGATCTGCAACTGCTCGACGCACTGGAGGTCAACGCCCGGGCGTCGTTCGCCCGGCTCGCAGAGGTGCTCGGGGTCTCCGACCAGACCGTGGCCCGCCGCTACCGCCGCCTGTGCGCCGAGGGCGGCCTCAGGGTGGTCGCCGTGCGCGACGCCGTGCGCCTCGGCCAGGACCAGTGGACGCTGCGGCTGCGCTGCGTCCCGGACAGCGCCCAGGCCATCGCGGACGCGCTCGCCAAGCGGCCCGACACCAACTGGATCGGCATCGCCTCCGGCGGCACCGAGGTCATCTTCGGCACCCGTCCGCGCAGCCCGGGCGACCGCGACGACCTCCTGCTCGGCAAACTGCCGCGCACGCCGCGCGTCCTGGAGATCAGGGCCTACCAGATACTGCACCGCTTCTACGGCGGGCCGTCGGGCTGGCTCAGCAAGTTCCGGGCGCTCACCGACGAGCAGAAGGCCGCGCTGCGGCCCGCCCCCGGCGCCGCGGGACCGGCCCGCATCGACCCGGAGGACGAGCCTCTCGTGGCCGCCCTGGAACGCGACGGACGCGCCGGCTACCCGGAGCTCCAGCGCGCCACCGGCCGCTCGGAGTCCGCGGTCAAGCGCCGTCTCGCCGCGCTGCTGGCGTCCGGGGCGGTGTACGTCGACGTGGAGTACCACTCGGAGACCATCGGCTTTCCCGTCGCCGCCGTTCTGTGGATCACCACCACACCGGCCGCTCTGACCGCGGTCGGCAAGGCCCTCGCCGCCCACGACGAGATCGCCCACGCCGCGGCGATCGCGGGCCCGTGCAGCATCGTGGCGACGGCGGTGGTGCGGAACACGGCGGACCTGTACACGTACCTGAGCGGCCCGCTCGGGCAGCTGGACGGGGTGCAGCACGTGGAGTCGTCGGTGTTCCTACGGCGCGTGAAGCAGCTGACGTATCAGATCCCGCCGCGCTGAAGCGCCCCGCCCAGGGGCCGCGGGAACCGCGCGACCAGCCACGAAGCACCCGCAGTCGAAAATGGCCGCACCCCGGAGCACTCACCGCCGGTGCAACCGATCCCCACCCGCCAGGATCGCCCCCGCCAACGCATCCGCAGCCCCTTGAGCCGCCGCCGTCGCCACGATGCTGCACGGGCCCGCGATCGCCGCGGCGTGGGCGATCTCGTCGTGGGCGGCGAGGGCCTTGCCGACCGCGGTCAGAGCGGCCGGTGTGGTGGTCCGCAGCCCCTTGAGCCGCCGTCCGTCGCCGCCCGTGCACCAGCACGAAGTCCACCCGCCCCAGTCCCGGCAGCCCGGACCGTTCCGGCACCCGCACCAGCCCCGGCGGAATCAGCCCCCGCGAGTGCGCCATCACCCCGAGCCCGGCCCGCGCCGCCGCGATCAGCCCGTTCAGGCTCCCGCTCGTGCACACGATCCGCCACTCCCGCCCCTGCCGCTCCAGCGCCTCCAACGCGAGCGCCCGAGTGATCCCCGGCGGCGGATAGACGATCAGCGGCACCGGACGGTCCGGCTCCAGGCGGAGCCGCTCCGCGCCGATCCACACCAGCCGGTCGTGCCAGACCAGTTCGCCGTGCGGATCCTCGGGGCGTCGTTTCGCGAGCACCAGGTCCAGTTTCCCGGCGGCGAGCTGCTCGTGCAGAGTGCCCGAGAGCTCGACCGTCAGCTCCAGGTCGACCTCGGGGTGTTCGTACCGGAAGCCCTCCAGGATCTCCGGCAGCCGGGTCAGCACGAAGTCCTCGGACGCGCCGAAGCGCAGCCGGCCCCGCAGCCGGGTACCGGTGAAGAACGCCGTGGCCTGCTCGTGCACCTCCAGGATCCGGCGGGCGAAACCGAGCATCGCCTCGCCGTCCTCGGTCAGTTCCACCGAGTGGGTGTCCCGGGTGAACAGCGGCCGCCCGGTGGCGTCCTCCAGCCGCCGTACATGCTGGCTGACCGTCGACTGGCGCAGGCCCAGCCGGCGGGCGGCCTGCGTGAAGCTCAGCGTCTGGGCCACCGCGAGGAACGTACGAAGGTGGGAGGGGTCGTACACGCCGCCAGGCTACCCCTTTGTCATCGCGGAACGTGATGACAGTCAGAGTGGTATGTGGGATTCCCGATCGCTGACCGCCGGAGGACGATGGAGAGGGCACGTCCGTGCCCGGAACCGGAAGTTCAGCGACGCTGACAGCGAAGTAGTGGAGCACAGTGAAACGCCTGCAATGGCCGCGTTGGATGCCGATCGACCCGTACATCCTGCTGTTGCTCGGGACCGTGGGCCTCGCGGCCCTGATCCCGGCGCGCGGGACGGGAGCCGACGCGGCGTCCGGTGCCTCCACGGCCGCGATCGCCTTCCTCTTCTTCCTCTACGGCGCCCGGCTGTCCACCCGTGAGGCGATGGACGGCCTGAAGCACTGGCGGCTCCATGTCACCGTCCTGGCCTGCACCTTCCTGATCTTCCCGCTGCTCGGTCTGGCCGCCCGCGGCTTCGTCCCGGTGCTGTTGACCCAGCCGCTCTACCAGGGCCTGCTCTTCCTCACCCTTGTCCCGTCGACCATCCAGTCGTCCATCGCCTTCACCTCGATGGCCCGCGGCAACGTGCCCGCCGCGATCTGTGCGGGTTCGTTCTCCTCCCTGGTCGGCATCGTCGTCACCCCGCTCCTCGCGGCGGCCGTGCTCGGCAGCAGCGCGGGCTTCTCGGCCGACTCGGTGGTCGAGATCGTGCTGCAACTGCTGGTGCCGTTCGCCGCCGGACAGGTGCTGCGCCGCTGGATCGGTGGCTTCGTCGCCCGGCACAAGAAGGCCCTCGGGCTCGTCGACCGCGGCTCGATCCTGCTGGTCGTCTACACCGCGTTCAGCGAGGGCATGGTCCAGGGCATCTGGCACCAGGTGAGCCCCCTGCGGCTCGGCGGCCTGCTCGTCGTCGAGGCGGTCCTGCTGGCCGTGATGCTCGCCCTGACCTGGTACGGCGCCAAGGCCCTGCGCTTCAACCGCGAGGACCGCATCGCGATCCAGTTCGCCGGCTCGAAGAAGTCGCTGGCCGCCGGACTGCCCATGGCGAGCGTCCTGTTCGGTGCCCATGCCTCGCTGGCCGTGCTGCCGCTGATGCTCTTCCACCAGATGCAGCTGATGGTGTGCGCGGTCATCGCCAAGCGCCGCGCCCACGACGCCCCGGAGACGATCACCGTGTCGGCGCCGCCCGCAGAGTCACGAACCGCGGTCGGTACAGGGACACGTTCCGGTTGAGCTGCGCCGCCGCGCTGCCGGTGTCGAGCCAGTTGACGTCGTAGCTCAGCACCAGACGGCCGTCACCGCTCAGTTCGGGGTGCACCTGCGGGTTGTAGGCGGCGACCTGGCCGCCCGGCGGCAGCGACGGGCTGAAGTCCTTCGTCGGCCCGCGCCACGGGCCCACGGGCGAGCAGGCCCAGTACGAGGTCACACTCGTCAGCCCGTCGSTGCCGGCGGCCATGGTGAACAGCACGTACGTCCCCCGCACCCGCGCCACCGAGAACGCGCTCCCGACCCCCGTGCCCTGCCCGTCCCCCAGCACCGGTCGCCACCGCTTCCCCGGCTTCGCCCACGCGGAGCCGTTCCAGTACTGCCAGGCGCCCGGCTCGGCGAGCCGCCCCTTCGGCACGCGCGCGACGTAGGCGTGCGAGACCGGACGGGAGGCCGCCTGACCGTCGTCGCCGCCGAAGACATAACTCCAGCCGTCCTCCTCGACCAGGGTCGTCCCGAACAGGACCCGCCGTGAGGGATCGGGCACCAGCTGCTGGTCGAGGACCCTCACGACCGACTCGACCCGCAGCTGCGGCAACGAGAGCGTGGCCACCTCGGTGGCGGTCGGCACGCCGTAGATCCAGGGTGACTGCCCGGCCGTGCGCACCCACAGCAGCACCCGCAGCACCCGCTCCGAGGAGCCGGGGGAGCGGGGCTCGACGCGGGCCGCGACCGGCCAGCGCCACTGGTTCGGGGCGGGATCCGGGAACAGCGGAGCGGGGAGCGTGCTCTGCAGACGCCCGTCGCGCATGACGACCGCCGAGTTGCGCACCAGAGGAGCGGACGCCTCCCGCCAGGTGTAGGACTCGCCGAACGGGTTGGGCGGCGCGTGCACCTGCCCCAGGTAGGTGTCCGAGAACAGC
This sequence comes from Streptomyces sp. UW30, assembly GCF_008042075.1. Taxonomy (GTDB): domain Bacteria; phylum Actinomycetota; class Actinomycetes; order Streptomycetales; family Streptomycetaceae; genus Streptomyces. Next base: position 472,981 of record NZ_RDBN01000033.1, read on the forward strand.
CACAGCATCCGGCCGTCCGGCAGCCGCACCGAGTGCGTGCCGTCGCCGCCGGTCCAGTCGTCCGTGCGGATCGGGTCGTCGCCGTAGCGGGCGAACTCGGCGGTCAGGCCCTCGTCCGCCGACCAGGACGCGACCGAGTGCGGTGCGCACGCGCCACCGCCCTCCCGTTCGCCGTCGTCCGGGAGGGCGGTGAGCAGCACGGCCGCGAGAACCAGGGCCAGCAGGAATCCGAGGCCGGTTCCCGTGCGCTGCCGTGCTCGTGTGTCGTCGGGCACGCCCGGGACGTTAGTGGCCTCAGCCCACTTGGTCCATGGGCAACCACAGAACGGTGTCGAGGGTGTTCACCTTCTTGCGGGATGCGGCCTGCGCCGCGGCGGCGTTGAGCTCCTCCTCACCCAGCGCCCGGTTCCACACGTGTACGTCGTCGAGCGTGCCGGTGAGGAAGGCCCGGCTGTCCATGCGCTGGCCGATGTGCACGCCGAACGGCGAGTTCCGGCTGACCGAACCGGGCACGTCGGTGGTGCTGACCGCCCTGCCGTCCAGGAACAGCGTCAGCCGTCCGCCGCCGCGSCGCAGGGCGAGATGGTGCCACTGGCCGTCGTTGGCGGCACCGCCGGCCCACACGGACGAGGTGTGCACGGTCCCGAACCCCTCACGCGTGGTGATCAGGGCGCGCACCCGGTCGTTGTCGGGCTCGCCGCGCAGCCAGATCTGCGGCTGGGTGCTGCCGATCCCGCCCATCCACAGGAACGGCTGCTCGCCGCTCGTCGCGGAGTAGCGGAAGAACAGCGACACCGTGAACTCACCGGAGCCCAGGGGCAGTTGGGAGCGGTACGGCAGCCTCATGGCATCGTCGCGGCCGTCGAACTCCACCGCCTTGCCGAGCACGCCGTCAGTCACCTCGGGGCCGCCCAGGACGGTCGCGCGGGGTGCGCCGATGGCGAGGTCGGCCGTGGTCGGGTCGGGTCCGCGGCGCGGGCCGAGCCAGTCCTCGTTGAAGCGGGCGAAGCGGATCTCGTCCCGCGCGTCGACGGCACCGCCCTCGTACATCAGGCCCACCGTGGAGGCGTCGACGTCCACCATGTCGGAGTACCCCGACCAGTCCGTGGTGACGACCTTGCCGCGGTCCGCGCTCTCCCAGGTGTCGCCGCCGTCGTAGGAGCTGCGGATCATCATGGTCCGCCGGCGGTCCGGGTCGCCGGGGGCGGACAGCAGTATCCGGTTGCCCAACTGGAGTGTGGCGCCCTGGACTTGGGGCGTGTAGAGGTCCGGAAGGTCGTCGAACGGCCCGGTGAAGCTCTCGCCGCCGTCGCTGCTGAACGTCTGTGAGCGGTGCCCGAGGTCGGTGCCGTCCTGTTCCCGGCCGCTGATGATGATCTTGCCGTCGGTGCGCTCGGTGAGGGTCACTTCGGACGGCTTCTGGCGGAAGGTGCGGTCGGTGGCGGAGATGGGCCAGGAGTCGGTGGCGCCGACCCGCCACTTGTCGCCGCCGTCGTCGCTGATGATGAGCGCGGCGTGGTTGTCGGTGACCCGACTGCCGTTCCAGGTCTCGGTGTTGACGCCGAAGACCAGACGTCCGGCGTGCTTGCCCTTGGTGAGCTGGATGCCGTGCACGGGGCCGGTGGCGTACCAGGAGTTCCAGTCCGCAGGCAGTATCTCGCTGCTCAGATCGCGCGGCTGGGACCAGGTCCGGCCGTCGTCGTCGCTGTACTGGAGGTGGGGAGTGCGATCACACGGGACGGAGCAACTGCCGCTGTCGGTACGGCCCGTGTTGTACGTCTCGGCCAGCAGGATGCGCCCGGTCTCGCGGTCCACGATCGGCGCCGGGTTTCCGTGGGTGTTGCCGTTGCCCTCGTTGACGACCTGGAGCGGTCCCCAGGTGCGCCCGCCGTCGGTCGACCGCTTGAGCACGAGGTCGATGTCGGCGGCGTCGCCGCAGTTGAGCACCCGTCCCTCGGCGAACGCCAGCAGCGTGCCGTCCTTGCTCTTCACGATCGCGGGGATGCGGAAGCAGGCGTACCCGGGATCCTGGGACGCCTTGAACAGAACCTGCTGTTCGAACGACGGGACCGTCTTCGCCGGTTGGGACTCTGCGGGACCTAATGTCGCGGCCGTCGCCGAGAGGGCGACGGCCGCGACCAGGGCAGCTCTGAGACGTGCGCGAACTCTTGACGGCATGGTGCGGCCCGCCCTTCATCGTCTGGTCATGCGTCCAGGCATCTGAACATTCGGACATCCCACGTCCAAAGTGCGCATCACAGACGTTAGTTGGGCTATCGCATACATCACAAGAACCGTGCACGTGTCATGTCACGGATGGAGTACTGCTTTCCCTCGGTTGACCCGCGACTCGATCGCCGCATGCGCCTGAGAGGCATCTTCCAGCGCGAACTCCCCATGCACCACAGGCTTGACGGCCCCCACTTCAAACAGCCTCCACAGCTCTCGCCGCCATCGCTCGTACAACTCCGGCTCACCGCGAGCGATCCGTGCCATCTGGAACCCGATGACGGACTTGGCGCCGACAAGAAGGTCATATGCCCGAATCGTCCCACCGCCCGAACTGTATGCCACGAGACGCCCGCCCGGCGTGAGCGCCGCGAGGGCGGGTCGGAAAATGTCGCCGCCGACGGCATCGAGGAGATAGTCGACGGGGTCTCCCCAGCTCTCCTCTCCATACGTGACCACGTCGTCGGCGCCGAGGGATCGCACGAAGTCCGCCTTGGCCGGATCGGACACGGCACCCACGACTCGCCCCGCGCCCCGCGCCTGTGCGAGCTGCACGGCGAGATGCCCGACCCCGCTCGCCGCAGCCGTGACCAGTGCGGCCTCTCCCCGCTCGGGCCGGGCGGCCTCCAGTGCGCCGAGCGCGACGAGACCGCTGCGCACAAGGGCGACGGCGTCGACGGCCGTGGCCGTGTCGGGAATCGGGGAGGCCATGGCCTCGCGCAGCAGCGCGTAGTCGGCGTATCCGTGCCCGAAGCACAGCCCGGTCACCCGCTCGCCGGCGCCGAAACGGCCGACTCCGGCGCCCACGGCCACGACCTCGCCCGCGATCTCGCCGCCCAGCGGAACGGGCTCGGCGGCCTCGGTGACCTTGCGGACGACGGGAAGCGTGACGCCGATCGCCTCGCAGCGGACGAGCAGCTCGCCGGGGCCCGGCTCCGGGACGGGTGCCTCCTCCAGGAAGAGGGGCCCGCCGGTGGATTCGTAGCGGACACGCCGCATCGCACCTCCAAGGTCATTGGGAATCCCAACGGTTTTCAGTGGTGCCGAAGCTATCGGCCAGTCGTTGGGAAGTCCAACGAATTCCCGGTAGGGTGCCTCCATGCCCGACGCTCCGCTCCCCGCGATCCGCTCCCTCCCCAGCTGGCTGCTCGGCCGTGCGGCGGCCCGGGGCCGTGCGCTGGTGGCCGAGGCGCTCGCGGCGCAGGGCATGAAGATGTGGCACCACGTGGTGCTCTCCGCCGTCCGCGACCTGGCTCCCGTCGCCCAGGCGGATCTCGGCCGCGGCGTCCAGCTCGACCCCAAGGACCTGGTGGGGATCCTCAACGACCTCCAGTCCGCCGGCCTGGTCGTCCGCGAGCCGGACCCCAGGGACCGCCGCAAGAACGCGGTCTCCCTCACGGACGAGGGCGCACGCCTGCTGGGGCGCTGCGAGAAGGCGGCCCGCGAGGCCAATGACGCGCTCCTCGCCCCGCTCTCGGCGGCCGAACGCGACCAGTTCATGGACCTGTTGATCCGGATTTCCGGTACGCGCGGCTGAGCCTCAGACCAGCGTTCCGCCGCCGTCCACCACCACGACCGAACCGGTGCTGTAGCCGCCGCGCATCAGGTACAGATAGGCCTCGGCGACGTCCTCGGGCGCGCCGACGCGGCCGACGGGCAGCGACGCGGCGGACGAGGTGTACAGGCCCTCGCGCTCCGCCTCCGGCAGTTCCCGCCACAGCTCGGTGCGGACCACGCCGGGGGAGACCACGTTGACGCGGACCGGGGCGAGCTCCAGGGCGAGGGCACGGGTCAGCGACTCCATCGCCCCGCACAGGCTCGCCGCGACGCTCGTGCCCGGCATCGGACGCCGGGCGGCCGTGCCGGTCGTCAGCACCACCGAGCCGCCCGGCCGGATCGACCCGGCGCCGTGCTTGACGGCCGTGTACGCGCCCCACAGCCGCGTGTCCAGGAACCGCCGGGCCCGGCCCAGGTCCGACTCGGCCAGGCTCTCCATCAGCAGCGACTCGCCCGCCGTGAAGACCAGGTGGTCGAAGGCGCCGACCTGTCCGAAGAACGCCCGCACCGCCTCCTCGTCGGTCGCGTCCAGGACGTGTCCCTCGGCGCCCTCGGGCAGCCGCTTCAGCGCGGCGTCCACGCTCTCCTGCCGACGCGAGGCCACCACGACCTGCGCGCCCTCACCTGCGGCCGCCTGCGCGACCGCCAGTCCGATACCCGCCGTACCGCCGATGACGACGATCCGCTGTCCTCGCAGGCTCATGGGGTGTCCCTTCCGTGGTGCTCGACTCGTGACTGCCTTGTGCCGTCCAGCCTGCGGTCGCCCACGTCCCGGCGTCCAAGACCTCTTTCGGCGGTGGCGATACCCTGAAGGCATCACCGACGGAAGGGGCGGCCATGGACCTCGACCTGCGGAAAGTGCGCTACTTCGTGGCCGTGGCCGAACTGCTGCACTTCGGGCGGGCGGCCGAGCAGCTGCACATCGCCCAGCCGGTGCTGAGCCGTCAGATCCGGGCGCTGGAGAAGGACTTGGGCGCCGAGCTGTTCGTACGGGACAGCCATGGCGTGACGTTGACTGCGGCAGGCACTCAACTGCTCGACGACGCACGTCAGTTGCTGGCCTCGGCCGACGCGACCCGGCGCAGGGTGCGGGGCGCCGCGCACGGTCCGCGCCGGTTCGTCGTGGGGTTTCGCGCAGGCGTCGTCGTCACACCCGCCGTGCGCGCCTTCGGCGCCGCCCACCCCGACGTCGACGTCATGGCCCGCCGGGTGGAATGGGACGACCAGGAGCGCCTGATCCTCGACGGGACCGTCGACCTCGCCTACGTACGGCACCCGATCCGCGAGCAGGGCCTGCAACTGCTGCCCCTGTACACCGAGGCCAGGGTGGCGATGCTGCCCGCCGAGCACCGGCTGGCCGGCAAGCAGGAACTCCTGCGCGCCGACCTGGACGGCGAGACCTGGCTGCGCTACGTCGACCCCCGGCCGGACGACGTGCCGATCCGCACCATCGAGGAGAAGTTCGAGCGCGTGGCCGCCGGCACCGGCATCACCCTCGTACCGGTCTCGGTCGCCGAGCAGTACTCGCGCCCGGACATCACCTATGTACCCGTCACGGACGCCGCTCCCGACGAGGTGCTGCTCGCCTGGGACGCCGGCCGCAGGTCCCCGCTGATCGCGCAGTTCGTGGCAGCCGCGCAGGGCTGAGACTGAGGCGGGACCCCTCGGCGCAGGGGGCGCTCCCCGCCGTCGGGGTCCCGCCGCCGTGCCGCGGGGAGGCGGTCACCCCTGGGCGGCCGCGGTCCGCAGGGCGATGCGGTCCTCGCCCGCGTACACGTTCATGGAGCTGCCCCGCAGGAAGCCCACCAGGGTCAGGCCCGTCTCCGCGGCCAGGTCCACGGCCAGCGACGACGGCGCCGAGACCGCCGCCAGGACCGGGATCCCCGCCATGACCGCCTTCTGCGCCAGCTCGAAGGAGGCCCGGCCGGAGACCAGCAGGATCGTCCGGGACAGCGGCAGGCCGTCGTTCTGCAGGGCCCGGCCGACCAGTTTGTCGACCGCGTTGTGCCGGCCCACGTCCTCCCGGATGTCCAGCAGCTCGCCGTCCTCGGTGAACAGGGCCGCCGCGTGCAGGCCCCCGGTCCGGTCGAAGACCCGTTGGGCCGCGCGCAGCCGGTCGGGGAGGCTCGCGAGCAGTTCGGGTTCGACCCGGACCGGGGGAGTGTCGGCTATCGGCCAGCGGGCCGTCGTACGGACGGCGTCCAGCGACGCCTTGCCGCACAGCCCGCAGGACGACGTCGTGTACACGTTCCGTTCGAGGGTGATGTCGGGGATGGTCACCCCTGGCGCGGTCCGCACGTCGACCACGTTGTACGTGTTCGAGCCGTCCACCGTGGCGCCCGCGCAGTAGACGATGTTCTGCAGGTCGGACCCCTCGGCCAGCACACCCTCGCTCACCAGGAAACCGGCCGCCAGCGCGAAGTCGTCGCCGGGGGTGCGCATGGTGATCGCGAGCGGCTTGCCGTTGAGGCGGATCTCCAGCGGTTCCTCGGCCACGAGCGTGTCCGGGCGGCTGGAGACCGCCCCGTCCCGGATCCGGATGACCTTGCGTCGTTCCGTGACTCGTCCCATGTGTGCCTCAGTCCCGGTTCTGTACGTGCTGGTAGCCGAAACGGCCCTTGATGCAGAGGTTGCCGTGGGTCACCGGGTTGTCGTGCGGCGAGGTGACCTTCACGATCTCATTGTCCTGCACGTGGAGAGTGAGGTTGCAGCCCACACCGCAGTACGCGCACACGGTCGTCGTCTCGGACTGCTTCGTCTCGTCCCACGTGCCCGCCGCCCGCATGTCGAACTCCGACTTGAACGACAGGGCGCCCGTGGGACAGACCTCGATGCAGTTGCCGCAGTACACGCAGGCCGAGTCGGTGAGCGGGGCGTCGTGCTCCACGGCGATCCGGGCGTCGAACCCCCGCCCGGCGACCGAGATCGCGAAGCTGTTCTGCCACTGGTCCCCGCACGCGTCCACGCACTTGTAGCAGAGGATGCACTTGTCGTAGTCGCGCACATACAGATCGTTGTCGACCTTCGGCTCCTCGTTCAGCCGGGCCGCGTCCGGGCCGAAGCGGTCCGGCTTGGCCTCGTACTCCTTGATCCACTCGGCGACCCGCGGAGTCGTCGACAAATCGACCGAGGAGGCGAGCAGCTCAAGGACGATCTTGCGGCTGTGCCGGGCGCGCTCGGTGCCGGTGCGGACCTCCATGCCCGGCTCGGCCCTGCGCGAGCAGGCCGGGACCAGGGTCCTGGCCCCCTCGACCTCCACCACACACACGCGGCAGGCGTTCTTCGGCCGCAGCGTGTCCCCTTCGCACAGCGTCGGGATGTCCTTCCCGGCCGCCCGGCAGGCGTCGAGGATCGTCGACCCCTCGGGTGTGCGCACCGGCTCCCCGTCGATCGTGAACTCCAGCAGACGGCGCGGAATCCCCAGCGGTGTCACGGTCATTCGTACGCCCCCAGTCGGTCGATGGCGGATTCCACGGCGTTCCACGCGGTCTGCCCCAGACCGCAGATCGAGGCGTCCCGCATGGCGCGGCCGACCTCTCTGAGCAGGGCGATGTCATCGGCGGCCGCCACACCCGTCCGTTCGACGATCCGGTGCAGCGCCTCCTCCTGACGTACGGTCCCGACCCGGCACGGCACGCACTGCCCGCACGACTCGTCGCGGAAGAACTCCGCGATGCGCAGCAGCAGCCGCGGCAGCGGGACCGTGTCGTCGAAGGCCATGACGACACCCGAGCCGAGCGTCGTGCCCGCCTCCCGCGTGCCTTCGAACGTGAGCGGGATGCCGAGCTCGTCCGGCCGTACGAAGCCGCCGGCCGCGCCGCCCAGCAGCACCGCCCGCAGCCCGTCCCGGACCCCGGCCAGCTCCAGCAGTTCGCCGAGCGTCGCGCCGAACGGGAGCTCGTAGATGCCGGGCCGCTCGACACTCCCGGACACGCAGAACAGCTTCGGCCCGGTCGACTTCGCCGTGCCGATCGCCGCGTACGCCGGTGCGCCCATGGTCAGGATCGGCAGGACGTTGAGAAGCGTCTCCACGTTGTTCTCGACCGTCGGCTTGCCGAACAGGCCCTTCTCCACGGGGAACGGCGGCTTCGAGCGCGGTTCGCCCCGGTAGCCCTCGATGGAGTTGAAGAGCGCTGTTTCCTCGCCGCAGATGTACGCCCCCGCGCCCCGCCGGATCTCGATGTCGAAGGCGTAGCCCTGGCCGAGGACGTCGTCGCCGAGGAGGCCACGCGCGCGTGCCTGCGCGATGGCGTGCTCCAGGCGCTTCAGGGCGCGCGGGTATTCGCCGCGCAGATACAGGTAGCCCTTGTGGGCGCCGGTCGCGTACGCCGCGATCGTCATCGCCTCGACCAGCGCGTACGGGTCGCCCTCCATGAGGACGCGGTCCTTGAAGGTGCCCGGCTCGGATTCGTCGGCGTTGCAGACGACGTAGTGGGGATGGTCGGGCTGCGACGCCGTGGCCTGCCATTTGCGGCCGGTGGGGAAGGCGGCGCCGCCACGCCCGACCAGGCCGGAGTCGCCGACCTCGCGGATGACTCCGGCGGGACCGAGCTCGAAGGCCCGGCGCAGTGCGGTGTAGCCGCCGTGGGCGCGGTAGTCGTCCAGCGAGGCCGGGTCGACCACGCCCACCCGCCGGAGCAGAACCAGGTCGCCGTCGCCCGCCTGCGGCACCGCCAGTACGGCCGCCGGCTCCTCGGGCGCCGAGTCCGGCGCGCTCGCGGCGAGGACGGCGTCGTGCACGGTCGCCGGCGCCGAGACCGCCGTACGCACCGGTTCCCCGGCCTTGATCGCGAGTGCCGCCGGAGCCCGTTCGCACAGCCCCAGACACGGGCTGCGCTCCACGCTCACCCCGCTGCCGAGCCCGAGCCGCGCCTCGATCCCGGCGCACAGCTCGCTCGCCCCGGCGGCCGCGCAGGCGAGGTCCGTGCACACGTGGAGCACGGTCGCGGGGCGGGGCTTGACCGAGAACATGGCGTAGAAGGTGGCGACCCCGTACGCCTCCGACGGCGGCACCGTCAGCCGCCGGCACAGGTAGTCGAGGGCGCCCTCGCTGATCCAGCCGATCCGGTCGTTGATCGCGTGCAGCCCCGGCAACAGCAGGTCGCGGCGGTCCCGGGCCGCGCGCCCGCCCCGTGCCCACCGCAGGTCGGCGTCGGAGCGGTCGGCGCCCTCCCAGGAGGACTCGGGCGGTCCGAGCAGGGCGTCGACGGCCGCCCGTTCGTCGTCCGTCGGTTTGCTGTCGCCGAAGTGCAGGTCCACTTATGTCACCTCACGATGGTCGCGACGGGGAGCTTCTCGATCCGGATCGCCGACGCCTTGAACTCCGCCGTCCCCGCGATCGGGCAGTTCGCCTCGATCGTCAGCTGGTTGGTGTCCACCTCGTCGGGAAAGTGCATGGTCATGAAGGCGAGCCCGGGCCGCAGCGCGGGGTCGACCCACACCGGCGCGACGACCGAACCGCGCCGCGAGGACACCTGGACCTCCTCGCCGACGACGACCCCGTACCGCTCGGCGTCCTCCGGGCTGATCTCGACGTACTCGCCGCGCCGCAGCGGGGAGGCGAAACTCCCGCTCTGCACACCGGTGTTGTACGAGTCGAGCCGTCGCCCGGTGGTGAGGCGGACCGGGTACTCCTCGTCGGTGAGGTCGACCGGAGGATCGTGCTGGACGATCCCGAACGGCGCCGCCATGCCGCGCCTGGCCGGGTCGGTCTCCCACAACCGGCCGTGCAGATAGGTCGGTTCGACCTTCTCGGTGCTCGGGCAGGGCCACTGGATGCCCTGCTCCTCCGCCAGGCGTTCGTACGTCATCCCGTAGTGGTCCGGCGACACCGACCTGAGCTCGTTCCAGACCGCTTCGGCATCGGCGTACTTCCACTCGTGGCCGAGCCGGGCCGCGAGCTCGCAGATGATGTCGATGTCCTCGCGCGCCTCGCCGGGCGGGGTGACCGCCCGCCGCACGCGCTGAACTCGCCTTTCGCTGTTGGTCGTTGTGCCGTCGGTCTCCGCCCAGCCGGCGGTGGCCGGGAGGATGACGTCCGCCAGCTCGGCCGTCTTCGTCAGGAAGATGTCCTGGACGACGAGGAAGTCCAGCTCCCGCATGCGCCGTACGGCCTGCTCGCTGTCCGCCTCCGACTGCGCCGGGTTCTCGCCGATGCAGTAGACGGCCTTGAGGGTGCCCTCCTCCATCGCCTCGAACATCTCGGTGAGGTTGAGGCCGTAGTGGGGCTGGATCACGGTGTCCCAGGCCGACTCGAACTTCAGCCGGCTGTCGGGGTCGAGGATGTCCTGGAAGCCGGGCAGCCGGTTGGGGATAGCCCCCATGTCGCCGCCGCCCTGCACGTTGTTCTGGCCGCGCAGGGGCTGGAGCCCGCTGCCGTAGCGGCCGACGTGCCCGGTCAGCAGGGACAGGTTGATCAGCGCGCGGACGTTGTCGGTGCCGTTGTGGTGCTCGGTGATGCCGAGGGTCCAGCACAGCTGGGCGCGCTCGGCGCGGGCGTAGGCGTGGGCCAACTCCTTGATGGCGGCGGCCGGTACGCCCGTCACCTTCTCGGCCAGCGACAGCGTCCACGGCTCGACGAGTGCCTTGTACTCCTCGAAACCGCTGGTCGCGCGCCCGATGAACGCCTCGTTCGCGAGGCCCGCGTGGATGATCTCGCGGCCGATCGCGTGCGCCATCGGGATGTCGGTGCCGACGTTGAGCCCCATCCAGCTCTCCGCCCACTCGGCGGTGGAGGTGCGGCGCGGGTCGACCGCGTACATCCGGGCGCCGTTCCTGATCCCCTTCAGTACGTGCTGGAAGAAGATCGGGTGCGCGAAGCGGGCGTTGGAACCCCACATCACGATGACGTCGGTGTGCTCGATCTCCTCGTAGGAGGAGGTGCCGCCGCCCGAGCCGAAGGCCGCCGACAGGCCCGCGACGCTCGGCGCGTGGCAGGTGCGGTTGCAGGAGTCGACGTTGTTGGTGCCCATGACGACCCGGGCGAACTTCTGCGCCACGTAGTTCATCTCGTTCGTGGCCCGGGCGCAGGAGAACATGCCGAACGCGTCCCGGTTGCGGGCCAGTCCGGCGGCCGCGCGGTCGAGGGCCTCCTCCCAGCTCGCCGGCCGGAAGGGCTCGTCGCGGGAGTCCCGGACGAGGGGGTGGGTGAGCCGGGTGTAGTTCTTCGGAGTACGGTCCCGTTTCCTCATACGGCGCTCCTCATGCGGCGCTCCTCAGCGCGAGCAGGTCCGAGATGGCGTGCACGGTGCGCAGGGTGGGCACCTCCACGCCGGTGATCTCCGCCAACTCGACGACCGCCGCGAGGAGTACGTCGAGTTCGAGCGGCTTGCCCCGCTCCAGGTCCTGGAGCGTGGAGGTGCGGTGGTCGCCGACCTTCTCGGCGCCCGCGAGCCGGCGCTCGATGGAGACGCCGACCTCGCAGCCGAGGGCCTCGGCGACCGAGAGCGTCTCGGTCATCATGATCTCGATGACCTTGCGGGTGCCGCCGTGCAGGCACATCTGCCGCATGGTGGCCCGGGCCAGCGCGCTGATCGGGTTGAAGGAGATGTTGCCGAGCAGCTTGAGCCAGATGTCGTTGCGCAGGTCGGGTTCGACCGGGCACTTGAGGCCGCCGGCGATCATGGCCTCGCCGAGGTCCAGACAGCGTTTGGACACGCTGCGGTCGGGCTCGCCGATGGAGAACCGGGTGCCTTCCAGGTGCCGTACGACACCCGGGCCTTCGAGCTCGGTCGCGGCGTAGACCACGCAGCCGACGGCCCGTTCGGGCGCGAGCACCGCACTGACCGTGCCGTCCGGGTCCACGCTCTCGACGCGGTGGCCGTCGTGGGGGCCGCCATGGCGGTGGAAGTACCACCAGGGGATGCCGTTCTGGGCTGCCACGACGGCCGTGGTGTCGTGCAGAAGAGGCTCGATCAGCGGCCCGCACGCCGCGTACGAGTTGGCCTTCAGACCCAGGAAGACGTAGTCGACCGGGCCGATCTCGGCCGGGTCGTCGGTGGCGTGGGCGCGGGCGGTGAAGTCGCCGCGCGGACTGAGCACCCGCACTCCGTGCTGCCTCATGGCCGCGAGATGCGGTCCACGGGCGATCAGGTGCACGTCGGCACCCGCGCGATGCAGCGCGGCTCCGACGTAGGCGCCGATGGCACCGGCGCCGAGGACTGCAACTTTCACTTCGGAACGCTCCGTTCGGTCGAGGGAGTACCGCGGAGGTGGCTGGGAAGTTGTCGGACCGGCCGGAGAGCGGCCGAATCCTGTCGACGGAATATTGTCTACAGTATGGATAGGGGCTCAGCAAGGGGTCGCGCACGCCCTTCGCCACGGGTTTCCGGACAGCGTTCGACCGTTCGTCGCGCCCCGCATACCGCTCACCGCATACAGTCGACGTGCCGCCTTCTCAACGGACTTGCTCATCCCTACCGTTCGGGATCATGAGTCCACCGCTCGCGCCCCCGGGATGGAGCCGCTGGCTGGTTCCGCCCGCCGCTCTCTCGGTTCATCTGTCCATCGGCCAGGCCTACGCCTGGAGCGTGTTCAAGCCCCCGCTCGAATCCGCGCTCGGCCTCAGCGGCACACAGAGTGCTCTCCCGTTCCAGCTCGGCATCGTCATGCTCGGGCTGTCGGCCGCGTTCGGCGGCACGCTGGTGGAGCGCAACGGCCCGCGCTGGGCCATGACCGTCGCCCTGATCTGCTTCTCGTCCGGCTTCCTGCTGAGCGCCCTCGGCGCGGCCACCGAGCAGTACTGGCTGATCGTCTTCGGCTACGGCTTCGTCGGCGGCATAGGCCTGGGCATCGGCTACATCTCGCCGGTCTCCACCCTGATCAAGTGGTTCCCCGACCGGCCCGGCATGGCCACCGGCATCGCCATCATGGGCTTCGGCGGCGGCGCACTCATCGCCTCGCCCTGGTCGGCCCAGATGCTGGAGTCCTTCGGCAGCGACAGCTCCGGGATCGCGCTGGCGTTCCTGGTGCACGGGCTGTCGTACTCCGTCTTCATGCTGCTGGGCGTGCTGCTGGTGCGGGTGCCGCGCACCGAGAAGCCGGTCGGCGACGGGCCCAGCGCCTTCGACGGACCGCAGGTGTCCGCCCGCAACGCCGTGCGCACGCCCCAGTTCTGGTGTCTGTGGATCGTGCTCTGCATGAACGTGACCGCGGGCATCGGCATCCTGGAGAAGGCCGCGCCGATGATCACGGACTTCTTCGCGAACACCTCCACGCCGGTGTCCATGTCGGCTGCCGCCGGCTTCGTCGCCCTGCTGTCGGCCGCCAACATGGCCGGCCGGATCGGCTGGTCGTCGACCTCCGACCTGGTCGGGCGCAAGAACATCTACCGGCTGTACCTGGGTGCGGGCGCGCTGATGTACGGCCTGATCGCGCTGGCCGGCGACTCCTCGAAGCCGCTGTTCATCCTGTGCGCACTCGTGATCCTCTCCTTCTACGGCGGCGGATTCGCGACGATCCCCGCCTATCTGAAGGACCTCTTCGGTACCTACCAGGTCGGCGCCATCCACGGGCGGCTGCTCACCGCCTGGTCCACGGCCGGCGTGCTCGGGCCGCTGATCGTGAACTGGATCGCCGACCGGCAGGAGGAGGCGGGCAAGGACGGCTCGTCCCTGTACACGATGTCCCTGTTCATCATGATCGGGCTGCTGGCCGTCGGGTTCGTCGCCAATGAACTCGTGCGGCCCGTCGATCCGCGCCACCACGTCCCCGTCCCGGCACAGAAGGAGAAGGAGGCCGCGGATGTCCAGCGACAGCAGTCAGAGTCCGCCTGACCGCCGGGGGCTCATCGCCTTCGCCTGGGTATGGGTGGGGGCGCCGCTCGCCTACGGGCTCTACGAACTCGTGCAGAAGGCGACGCAGCTGTTCACCGGGTAGGTGTTCGGGAGTTGTTCGGGCGTCCGAGGGTCTGAGGGAAGCTGACAACGCGGGCGCCCGTTTCCTGTGGCATCACGTGCCCTCGTACCCGTGAGTCACTGATCAGACTGGTGAATCCCGCTACCCGAAGTTCGAGGGGATCACCAACGATGAACGGCTCGCGCATCGCCGCAGTCGGGCACTATCAGCCCGCCAGGGTGCTCACCAACGAGGAGCTGGCGGGCATGGTCGACACCAGTGACGAGTGGATCACGTCCCGGGTCGGCATCCGCACGCGGCACATCGCCGGGCCCGACGAGCCGGTCGACGAGCTCGCCGCCCACGCCGCCGCCAAGGCGCTCGCGACGGCGGGCCTCGCGCCCGGCGACATCGACCTGGTCCTGGTCGCCACCTCCACCGCCATCGACCGCTCCCCGAACATGGCCGCGCGGGTCGCCGCCCGGCTCGGCATCCCGTCGCCCGCGGCGATGGACGTCAACGTCGTCTGCGCCGGCTTCACCCACGCCCTGGCCACCGCCGACCACGCCGTGCGGGCGGGGGCCGCGGTCCGGGCGCTGGTGATCGGTGCCGACAAGATGTCCGACGTGACCGACTGGAGCGACCGTACGACCTGTGTGCTGGTCGGGGACGGGGCTGGCGCGGCCGTCGTCGAGGCGTCCGAGCAGGCCGGCGTCGGGCCGGTGCTGTGGGGCTCGGTGCCCGAGATGGGGCACGCGGTGCGCATCGAGGGCCAGCCCGCACGGTTCGCGCAGGAGGGGCAGAGCGTCTACCGCTGGGCGACGACGCAGCTGCCGGCCATCGCCCGCCGGGCCTGCGAGCGGGCCGGCCTCGCGCCGCAGGACCTCGCCGGAGTCGTCCTGCACCAGGCCAACCTGCGCATCATCGAGCCCCTCGCCGAAAAGCTCGGTGCGGTCAACGCCGTGGTCGCGCGGGATGTCGCCGAGTCCGGGAACACCTCGGCCGCGAGCATTCCGCTGGCCCTGTCCAAGCTGGTGGAGCAGGGGAGGATCTCCACCGGCGACCCGGTGCTGCTGTTCGGGTTCGGCGGGAACCTGTCGTACGCCGGACAGGTCGTCCGTTGTCCCTGACGCGCGTGTGATGTGACCAACTCCCCGTTTCCCTGGCCTTTGTGCGCCGTAGACTGTAGACGAAAGACAATCAATACTGGCTTTCAGTGACGATCGGCCACGGGATGCAGTCGCCCGGCGTTCGCCCAGGAGGGGAACCGATGTTGTCGACAGGACTACCGCAGGGTGCGGTGCCCAAGCTCGAACGGCCCGGCCCGCTGCGCGACCGCGTCTACGAGGCGCTGCTCGAACTCATCACGACCCGCGCCCTCCAGCCCGGCCAGCACCTGGTCGAGAGCGAACTGGCAGGTCACCTGGGCGTGTCGCGCCAGCCGGTGCGTGAGGCGCTGCAGCGGCTGAACACCGAGGGCTGGGTGGATCTGCGGCCCGCACAGGGCGCGTTCGTGCACGAGCCGACGGAGGAGGAGGCCGACCAGCTCCTCACCGTCCGCACCCTCCTGGAGGCCGAGGCGGCCCGGCTCGCCGCGGCCCACGCGGACAGCGCCGGAATCAAGGCCCTGGAACAGCTGTGCGCGGAGGGCGAGAAGGCCGTCGCCGCGGACGACGTCGACACCGCCGTCGCCCTCAACGCCCGCTTCCACGCGAAGATCATGGAACTCGCCGGCAACGCGGTCCTCGCCGAGCTCGCCGCCCAGGTCGACCGCCGCGTCCGCTGGTACTACACACCGGTCGCCCGCCAGCGCGGCCACCAGTCCTGGATCGAACACCGCGGAATGATCGCGGCGATCACCGACCGCGACGAGGCCGGCGCCACACAGCTGATGCGCGAGCACACGGAGCACACGCGACGGTCGTACCACGCGCGCGGCAAGTCCTGAGCGACCCGCTCGTCGTCGCCGAAGTCGGTAGGGCTGAAGTGCGTGGGATACGGCGTTCCACGCTCACGGCAGCAGGCTGTTCCCGGTGGAGTCCGTGCGCGGGCTGGCGATTTGTACCCAGGTGCCCAGCTCGCGCTGTTCGATGCGGGTGACGCTGGCGGTGAGGGTGCGGTCGCGGGTCCGGGGGTCGGCGTACGGGTCCGCGCCGGTGTAGTAGAGGCGGCGTTCCGCCTCGACGGCTTCGCGGGCCTCGCTGAAGCGCAGGTAGTCGTCCTGCCAGTGGAAGACCGAGCGCAGGCCGGTGATCACGACGACGATGCCGCCCAGCACCGCGGGCACCTCGGTGCTCCTGGACGCCAGGACCGCCGAGACCGGGATCGCGGCGGAGACGAGCAGCAGCAGGGTCTCGGACAGCCGGAAGTTACGGCGGGCCCTGATGGCGGCACGGTGGTACCAGTCGTACGACCCGTTCGCCACGCGCATCGCATAGCCGGGGCCGGTTTCGGGCGAGCCGCCGGACCGGGGTGGAGGGGCGGGAATCAGCCCCGGTTGCCGCAGGCGCAGGGGCGGCCGTCGGGCACGGCCTGGATGTGCCCGATGTCGCCCGCGCTGCCGGTGACACCGCGGTGGACGTCACCGCCCGCGACGATGCCGCAGCCGATGCCGGTGCCGATCTTGACGCAGAGGAAGTCGCCCACGGAGCGTGCGACGCCCGCGTGCTCGCTCTCGTCGTCGCCCCACGGCGGTCTCGGTGTCGGTTCGTCGGCCGAGGATCCCTGAGCCATGCGCGCCCCCCAAAGCACTCCCTGTCAGCAGGGAAAGCGTAGCCAACCGGGCCCCGTTTCAGACCCCTTGAGGCAAACCGACGATCAGCGAGGACGTTTCCGGTCTCGGCCGGCGGCACCCATCTGTCCGCCCTCGCGAGCCTCCCTTTGTCCTGTGAGTGGAGAAAGTTGACGGCAATCTGCGCGCAAGTCCTTCCCACTCCCGGCAGCCACTGCTACGTTCCCCTCGAAAGCAGCCACGGACGTGGCTGAAACCCGGCGCGCTCAGGCCGATTGAGGCGGGGAGGGGCTCGTGAGACGCATGACGGCGCGACCCGCGAACGCTCATCAGGCCAAGCTGCTCAGGCTGTTGCGCGACGGCGGACCCAACTCCCGGGCCCAACTGGGCGATCAGATCGACCTCTCGCGGTCCAAGCTGGCCGTGGAGGTGGAGCGCCTGCTGGAGACGGGACTGGTCGTGGCCGACGGACTGGCCGCCTCGCGCGGTGGCCGCCGGTCCCACAACATCCGGCTCAACCCGGACCTGCGCTTCCTCGGCGTCGACATCGGCGCGACCTCGGTCGACGTCGCCGTCACCAACGCCGAGCTGGAGATCCTCGGACACCTCAACCAGCCCATGGACGTACGCGAGGGCCCTGTCGCGGTCTTCGAGCAAGTCCTGTCCATGGCCGCGAAGTTGAGGGCCTCCGGGCTCGCGGAGGGTTTCGACGGCGCCGGCATCGGCGTCCCGGGACCGGTCCGCTTCCCCGAGGGCGTCCCGGTGGCTCCGCCGATCATGCCGGGCTGGGACGGCTTCCCCGTGCGGGAGGCGCTCAGCCAGGAACTCGGCTGCCCGGTCATGGTCGACAACGACGTGAACCTCATGGCGATGGGGGAGCAGCACGCGGGCGTCGCACGCTCCGTGGGCGACTTCCTCTGCGTCAAGATCGGCACCGGCATCGGCTGCGGCATCGTCGCGGGCGGTGACGTCCACCGCGGTGTCACCGGCAGCGCGGGCGACATCGGGCACATCCAGGCCGTGCCCGACGGCCGCCCCTGCGCCTGCGGCAACCGGGGCTGTCTGGAGGCCCACTTCAGCGGGGCGGCCCTCGCCCGGGACGCGGTGGACGCGGCCCAGCAGGGGCTGTCGGAGGAACTCGCCTCGCGGCTGGAGGCGAACGGCACCCTGACCGCCGTCGACGTCGCCGCCGCGGCCGCCGCGGGCGACGCCACCGCGCTCGACCTGATCCGCGAGGGCGGCAACCGCGTCGGCCAGGTCATCGCCGGACTCGTCAGCTTCTTCAACCCGGGCCTGGTGGTGATCGGCGGCGGGGTGACCGGCCTCGGCCACAACCTGCTCGCCGCCATCCGCACCCAGGTCTACCGCCAGTCGCTGCCCCTCGCGACCGGCAACCTCCCCATCGTGCTGGGGGAGTTGGGCCCCACCGCCGGAGTCATCGGCGCGGCCCGGCTCATCAGCGACCACCTGTTCTCACCCGCGTAAGCCACCTACTCGTACGGCTCACCAGCACCGCACCTCGCACAGCGCTCAGCTTTGCCCTGCTCTGCCTCGCCCCGCCCTGAAACCGGCCCGCACGCCCGCCAAGGGGACCTCATGGCACCAGAACCACCGCTGCTCAGCATGTCCGGAATCACCAAGTCGTTCCCCGGAGTCCGCGCACTCGACGGCGTCGACCTCGACGTCCAGGCCGGTGAAGTGCACTGCCTGCTCGGCCAGAACGGCGCCGGCAAGTCCACCCTCATCAAGGTCCTGGCCGGCGCCCACCAGCCCGACACCGGCATCATCCGCTGGCGCGGCGAGGAGGTCACCCTCCGCTCGCCGATCGCCGCGATGCGCCTCGGCATCGCCACCATCTACCAGGAACTCGACCTGGTCGAGCACCTGTCGGTCGCCGAGAACGTCCACCTCGGCCATGAGCCCACGGCCGCCGGCTTCGTCGTACGGGGAAAGGTCGCGCGTTCCTCAACGGCCCAGCTCCTCAAGCGACTTGGGCACCCGGAGATCGATCCAGCCCGCCTGGTGGGGGAGTTGTCGGCGGCCCAGCAGCAGATCGTGTCGATGGCCCGGGCCCTCTCCCACGACGTACGGCTGATCGTGATGGACGAGCCGTCCGCCGCCCTCGACCCGGACGAGGTCGACAACCTCTTCCGTATCGTCGGCGACCTCACCGGAGCCGGAGTCGCCGTCGTCTACATCTCGCACCGCCTGGAGGAGATCCGCCGGATCGGCGACCGGGTGACCGTGCTGAAGGACGGGCGGGCCGTGGCGGGCGGACTCCCGGCGAAGTCGACGCCGACGCGTGACGTCGTGGCGATGATGACCGGGCGCAATGTCGAGTACGTCTTCCCCGAGCGGCCCGCGAAGGACGCGACGGGCGGGCAGCCGCTGCTGGAGGTCCGGGGCCTTGCCCGGGACGGCGAGTTCGAGCCCCTCGACCTGACCCTGCGGCCCGGTGAGATCGTCGGGCTCGCCGGACTGGTGGGCTCGGGGCGCTCGGAGATCCTGGAGACGATCTACGGGGCCAGGAAGCCCACCGCCGGTCAAGTCCTCGTGGAGGGGCGGGCGTTGCGGGCCGGCAGCGTACGGGCCGCCGTGCGCGCGGGGCTCGGGCTCGCCCCCGAGGAGCGCAAGGCGCAGGCCCTGCTGATGCTGGAGTCCGTCACCCGCAATGTGTCGGTGTCGTCCATGTCCCGCTTCTCGCGTGGCGGCTGGATCGACCGGGCCGCCGAACTGGGCGCGGCGCGGGCCGCCACCCGGGAGCTGTCACTGCGGCCCGACAACCCGTCGGTGCCCGTGCGCACCCTCTCCGGCGGCAACCAGCAAAAGGCCGTCCTGGCCCGCTGGCTGCTGCGCGGCTGCCGCGTCCTGCTGCTCGACGAACCCACCCGCGGCGTCGACGTCGGCGCCCGCGCCGAGCTGTATGCCGTGGTCCGGCGACTGGCCGACGAAGGCCTCGCCGTGCTCCTGGTCTCCAGTGAAGTGCCCGAAGTACTGGGCCTCGCCGACCGTGTCCTGGTGCTGCGCGAGGGCCGTGTCGTACACACCGCACCCGCGCGCGAACTCGACGAACACCGTGTCCTCGACCTCGTCATGGAAGGAAGCCCGGCGTCATGACGCAGCATGCCTCCCCGCCCCGGGACAGCACCGGCAAGGTGCCGTCGGCCGGGTCCGCGCCCGCCTGGCGGGGCCTGATGGCCCGCGCCGACCTGCGCACTCTCTCCCTGCTCGGCGTTCTCGCCGCGCTCATCGTCATCGGCGGCATCACCAAGCCGGACGAGTTCCTGGACACCCGCAACCTCCAGCTCGTCCTCACCCAGGCCTCCGTCATCGGCGTCGTCACCGTCGGCATGACCTTCGTCATCGTCTCCGGCGGCATCGACCTCTCCGTCGGCGCGATCGTCGCGCTCGCCTCGGTGTGGGCGACCACGGTCGCGACCCAGGAGTACGGCTTCGCCGGCATCCTCTTCACCGCGGTGGTCGTCGGGGTGGGATGCGGGCTGGTCAACGGAGTGCTGATCGCGTACGGCGCCATGGTGCCGTTCATCGCGACGCTCGCCATGCTGGCGTCCGCACGCGGCCTGGCACTCCAGATCACCGACGGCAAGACGCAGATCGTCACCATTCCCTCGGTGCTCGACCTCGGCGAGCGCGACGCATACGTCCTCGGCATCCCGCCGCTGGTCATGGTGTTCGCGGTCGTGACGATCATCGGCTGGCTGATCCTGAACCGGACCACCTTCGGACGGCGCACGGTCGCCGTCGGCGGCAACGCGGAGGCGGCCCGGCTCGCCGGCATCGACGTGCGCCGCCAGCGGCTCTACCTCTACCTGCTGTCCGGGCTGTGCTGCGGTATCGCCGCCTTCCTGCTGATCATCCTGTCCGGCTCCGGCCAGAACACCAACGGCAACCTCTACGAACTCGACGCCATCGCGGCCGCGATCATCGGCGGCACCCTGCTCAGCGGGGGCCGCGGCACCATCGTCGGCTCCGTGCTCGGCGTCCTGATCTTCACCACGATCACCAACATCTTCGCCCTGAACAACCTGCAGAGCGACGTCCAGCAGATCGCCAAGGGCGCGATCATCGTCGCCGCCGTGCTGGTCCAGCGCCGTACCGCAAGCACGACCTGAGGAAAGGGTTCACCGCCATGCCAGAGCTCACCAGTCGCAGAGGGCTGCTGTTCGGAACCGCCGCCATAGGTGCCGGTGCCCTCCTCGTAGGTTGCACGAGCAATGAGTCCGACGACGAGCCGGCCGCGAACGACCAGCCGGCCGCCGACGACAAGCCCGGCAAGGAGGTCACGATCGGCTTCGCCGGTCCGCAGGCCGACCACGGCTGGCTCAACGCGATCAACGACAACGCCAAGAGCCGGGCGAAGAAGTACTCCGACGTCACCCTGGAGATCACCGAGGGCTCCAACGACACGGCCGCGCAGATCGGCCAGATCGAGACCCTGATCAACAAGAAGGTCGACGTGCTGGTGGTGCTGCCCGCCGACGGCAAGGCCCTCACCCAGGTCGGTCTGAAGGCGATGCGCGCCGGCATCCCGGTCATCAACCTGGACCGGATCTTCAACACCCCGCAGGCGTACCGCTGCTGGATCGGCGGCGACAACTACGGCATGGGCCTGAACGCCGGGCACTACATCGGCGAGAAGCTCAAGGACAAGTCCGACGCCAAGGTCATCGAACTGG
This sequence comes from Streptomyces sp. UW30, assembly GCF_008042075.1. Classification (GTDB taxonomy): domain Bacteria; phylum Actinomycetota; class Actinomycetes; order Streptomycetales; family Streptomycetaceae; genus Streptomyces. The sequence continues at coordinate 494,029 of NZ_RDBN01000033.1, forward strand.
CGGGCCTGGACAACCTGGAACTGACCAAGCAGCGCACCCAGGGCTTCGACGACGCCCTGAAGAACTACCCCAACATCAAGAAGGTGGCCCGTCAGGCGGCCGAGTTCACGGTCGAGTCCGGGCAGGCCAAGATGGCGCAACTGCTGCAGGCCCAGCCGAAGTTCGACGCGCTGTGGAACCACGACGACGACCAGGGCGTGGGCGCGCTGCGGGCCATCGAGCAGGCCGGGCGCGACGACTTCCTGATGGTCGGCGGCGCGGGCGCGCTGTCCGCGTTCCAGGCGATCAAGCAGGACGACGGCGTCCTCAAGGCCACGGTCCTGTACCCGCCGACCATGGCCGCGTCCGCCATCGACCTGGCCCGTGCGCTGGGCCAGGGCAAGGGCGTCGGCGGCATGGCCGAGTTCGAGATCCCCGCCTCGATCACGCTGTACTCGGCGGTCGTCGACAAGGCCAACGTCGACCAGTACATGCCCACCGGCTTCAAGTGAGGCGCACCCTGCCCGACGCGGCCGAGGGGTCCGTCGGGCAGGGCCGGGAGCGTTCTGTGGATCGAGCCGACCTGGGCTGCGGGGGTGCTGGGAGCTCGGGGGTTTCGGGAGCTCGTGGAGTTCGTACGGCATGCGGTAGGGCCCGTACGGCACCGCTCGGATCCGCGCGACGGCCGGCGAGGTCCGCAAGGCGCTCCCCAACCCCCCACCGCGGTACGACGACGAGGAGGACCATCGCATGGGACAGCCGCAGCAGCCCGACGAGGCGCAGGCACGGGCCACGCACTCCGAGGGGGGAGTGCAGGTCACGGGGGCCCGCAAGCCACCACTGCGCGTCGGTATGGTCGGCTATGCCTTCATGGGCGCCGCCCACTCGCAGGGCTGGCGCACCGCGGGCCGGGTCTTCGACCTCCCTCGGACTCCGGTGATGGCCGCGATCTGCGGGCGGGACGCGACGGCCGTGCAGGCCGCCGCGGAACGGCACGGCTGGGAGACGGCGGAGACCGACTGGCGGGCGCTCATCGCGCGGGACGACATCGACCTCGTCGACATCTGCACCCCGGGCGACAGCCACGCCGAGATCGCGCTCGCCGCGCTGGCCGCGGGCAAGCACGTCCTGTGCGAGAAGCCCCTCGCGAACACCGTCGAGGAGGCCGAGGCGATGACCGCGGCCGCCGAAGAGGCTTACGGGCGCGGTCAGTTGGCGATGGTCGGCTTCAACTACCGCCGTGTGCCCGCCACCGCGCTGGCCCGCAGGATGGTCGCCGAGGGCCGCCTGGGCAACCTGCGCCATGTGAGGGTGACGTACCTTCAGGACTGGCTCGTGGACCCGGAGTTCCCGCTGACCTGGCGGCTGCGCAAGGAGCTGGCCGGTTCGGGCGCCCTCGGCGACCTGGGCGCGCACATCATCGACCTGGCGCAGTACCTGGCCGGGGAGCACCTCGGCGGGGTGTCCGCCCTGACGGAGACCTTCGTGAAGGAACGCCCGCTGCCGGGCGGCCCCACGAGCGGTCTGTCCGCCGTCTCCGCGAACGGGGCCGGTCAGGTCACCGTCGACGACGCCGCCCTGTTCACCGGCCGCTTCCCCTCCGGCGCCCTCGCCTCCTTCGAGGCGACCCGCTACGCCACCGGCCGCAAGAACGCCCTGCGCATCGAACTCAACGGCTCACAGGGCTCGGTCGCCTTCGACCTGGAGCGGCTCAACGAACTCGCCTACCACGACGGCACCGAACCCGGTGCGCACGCCGGTTTCCGCCGCATCCTCGTCACCGAACCCGACCACCCCTACCTGGACGCCTGGTGGCCGCCGGGCCACGGCCTCGGCTACGAGCACACCTTCGTCCACCAGGCCCGCGACCTGGTCCACGCCATCGCCGAGGGCCGGCAGCCCGAGCCCTCCTTCGCCGACGGGCTGCAGGTGCAGCGCGTGCTCGCGGCGGTGGAGGAGAGCGCCGAGAAGAACTCCGTCTACACCCCGATAGCGGTCTGAACCACCCCGATAGCGGCCTGAGGAGGCTGACGCGCAATGCCGCGTACGTTCACGCTGTTCACCGGCCAGTGGGCCGACCTGCCGCTGGAGGAGGTCTGCCGGCTCGCCCGCGACTTCGGCTACGACGGGCTCGAACTCGCCTGCTGGGGCGACCACTTCGAGGTCGACAAGGCCCTAGCGGACCCGTCGTACATCGACTCCAGGAAGGCCCTGCTCGACAAGTACGGCCTCAAGTGCTGGGCGATCTCCAACCATCTGGTCGGCCAGGCCGTCTGCGACGCCATCATCGACGAGCGCCATCAGGGGATCCTGCCGGGCGAGGTGTGGGGCGACGGGGACCCGGAGGGTGTCCGGCAGCGCGCCGCGGCCCGTATGAAGGACACCGCGCGCGCCGCGGCAGCCTTCGGCGTCGACACGGTGATCGGCTTCACCGGCTCCGCGATCTGGCATCTGGTCGCCATGTTCCCGCCCGCGCCCGAGTCGATGATCGAACGCGGCTACGAGGACTTCGCGACCCGCTGGAACCCCATCCTCGACGTCTTCGACGAGGAGGGCGTCCGGTTCGCGCACGAGGTCCATCCCAGCGAGATCGCCTACGACTACTGGACGACCTGGCGGGCCCTGGAGGCCGTCGGGGGCCGCCCCGCCTTCGGCCTGAACTTCGACCCCTCCCACTTCGTGTGGCAGGACCTCGACCCGGTCGGGTTCCTGTGGGACTTCCGCGACCGCATCTACCACGTCGACTGCAAGGAGGCCCGCAAGCGCCTCGACGGCCGCAACGGCCGCCTCGGCTCCCATCTGCCGTGGGGCGACCCGCGCCGGGGCTGGGACTTCGTGTCGGCCGGGCACGGTGACGTGCCCTGGGAGGACGTCTTCCGGATGCTGCGGTCCATCGACTACAAGGGCCCGATCTCCGTGGAGTGGGAGGACGCCGGCATGGACCGGCTCCAGGGCGCCCCCGAGGCGCTGACCCGGCTCAAGGCCTTCGACTTCGAGCCGCCCAGCGCGTCCTTCGACGCCGCGTTCAACAGCTGAATCCGCGCACCCGGCGCAGGTCGGGGACGGGGACCGGAAGCACCGCCGGTCCCCCCTCCGACCTGCACGGATCCCGCTTTGTCCTGCGATGGGAAAAAGTTCAACCGATCCTGACGCAAGGGGTGTTCGCCCCGGACGGACGCGGTTACCGTCCCTGAAGTGTTCAGGACACACACAGAAGTGTTCAAGGGACACCGAAGTGTTCAGGACACACCGCAGGGTCCAGGACACACCGCAGGGTCCGGTCCAGGACACACCGAAGTGTTTACGGCACAGCCCCCTCCGGGGTGACGGCGCACCCCGGCGCCCGCACGGCACGTCTACGCACCCACCCAGTACGGCCCACCCGTTCCCGGAGGGACTTCGTGCACAGAACGAGACTCAGAAGCACCCGCACCCCGAGGCGTTCCAGGCTTCGCACCTCCCTCGCCCTGTTCACCGGCCTGCTCCTGGCCGTGGGCGCCCCGGCCACCGTCGCCGGTGCCCACCCCGGCCACCCGGAGCACGACGAACCGGCCGCCGCCGAAGGGCAGTTCCAGCAGGTACCGCTCGCCAAGGGCGAACCCGAGATGGGCGAGCCGATGTCGCTCGCCGTGCTCCCGGACCGCAGCGTCCTGCACACCTCGCGCGACGGCACACTGCGCCTCACCGACCAGGGCGGCGTCACCAAGGTCGCCGGCAAGATCCCCGTCTACAGCCACGACGAAGAGGGCCTCCAGGGCGTCGGCATCGACCCGGACTTCAAGAACAACCGGGCGATCTACCTCTACTACGCCCCGCCGCTGGACACCCCCGCGGGCGACGCCCCGGAGTCCGGCACCGCCGAGGAGTTCAAGAAGTTCGACGGCGTCAACCGCCTCTCCCGCTTCGTCCTGAACGCCAACGGCACCCTGAACACGGCCAGCGAGAAGAAGGTCATCGACGTCGCGGCCTCCCGCGGTACCTGCTGCCACGTCGGCGGCGACATCGACTTCGACGCGGCCGGCAACCTCTACCTGTCGACCGGCGACGACACCAACCCCTTCGCCTCCGACGGCTACACGCCGATCGACGTCCGCCAGGGCCGCAACCCCGCCTTCGACGCCCGCCGCAGCGCCGGCAACACCAACGACCTGCGCGGCAAGCTCCTGCGGATCAAGGTCGCCGAGGACGGCTCGTACACCGTCCCGGAAGGGAACCTCTTCGCCCCGGGCACGGACAAGACCCGTCCCGAGATCTACGCGATGGGCTTCCGCAACCCGTTCCGGATGAGCGTCGACGACAAGACAGGCATCGTCTACGTCGGCGACTACGGCCCCGACGCCGGCGCCGCCAGCCCCAGCCGGGGCCCGGCCGGACAGGTCGAGTTCGCCAAGGTCACCAAGGCCGCCAACTTCGGCTGGCCGTTCTGCACCGGCAACAACGACGCCTACGTCGACTACGACTTCGCCACCGGCACCTCCGGCGCGAAGTTCGACTGCGCCGCCCCGAAGAACACCTCGCCGTACAACACGGGCCTCACCGACCTGCCGCCCGCGCAGGCCGCCTGGATCCCGTACGACGGCGGCTCCGTGCCCGAGTTCGGCACCGGCTCCGAGTCCCCGATGGGCGGCCCGGTCTACCGCTACGACCCCGACCTCGACTCCAAGGTGAAGTTCCCCGAGGCCTACGACGGTGACTTCTTCGCCGGTGAGTTCGGCCGCCGCTGGATCAAGCGGATCGAGCAGAACGACGACGGCTCCGTCGCGAAGATCAACGACTTCCCATGGACCGGCACCCAGATCATGGACATGGAGTTCGGCCCCGACGGCGCGCTCTACGTCCTCGACTACGGCATCTCCTGGTTCCAGGGCGACGAGCACTCCGCGCTGTACCGGATCGAGAACGCCGAGGACGGCTTCTCGCCGATCTCCGAGGTGAGCGCCGACAAGACGTCCGGAGCGGCCGGCCTGAAGGTCAAGTTCACCGGCGCGGCCAAGGACGCCGACTCCCCGGACCTCACCTACAGCTGGGACTTCGGCGACGGCACCAAGGGCGAGGGTCTCAACCCCACCCACCAGTACAGGAAGGTCGGCACCTACACGGCCACCTTCACCGCCAGGGACCCCGAGGGCCACACCGGCAACGCCAGCACCCGGATCGTGGTCGGCAACACCGAGCCCAAGGTGCGGATCGACATCCCGGGCAACGGGACCATGGCGGAGTTCGGCAAGCCCGTCCCGTTCAAGGTGACCGTCACCGACCCCGAGGAGACGGTCGACTGCTCCAAGGTCAAGGTCGCCTACAGCCTCGGCCACGACTCCCACGCCCACGAGCTGACCAGCGAGATGGGCTGCGAGGGCACCCTGACACCGCCCGCCGGTGACGGCGGTCACGACCCCAACGCCAACATCTACGGCGTCGTCGGCGCCAGTTACACCGACGGAGGGGCGAACGGCCAGGAGACGCTGACCGGCACCGCCCGCGCCGTGCTCCAGCCGCTGCACCGCCAGGCCGAGCACTTCGGCACCCAGTCGGGCGTGAAGGTCTACGACAAGACCGGAGCCAACGGCGGCAAGACCGTCGGCGACATCAACGACGGCGACTGGATCGCCTTCACCCCCTACCGGTTCGACGGACAGAAGAAGATGACCGTGCGGGCCTCCTCGGGCGGCGCGGGCGGCTTCATCGAGCTGCGCACCGGCTCGCCCGACGGACCGCTGCACGGCTCGGCGTACATCCCGCCGACCGGCGGCTGGGAGACCTTCCAGAACGTAGACGTGCCGCTGCGCGCGCTGCCCAAGGGCACCACGGAGATCTACCTGGTCTTCAAGGGCGGCGAGGGCGCGCTGTACGACGTGGACGACTTCGAGTTCTCCAAGGAGCCGTTCAGGGGCGGCAAGAAGGTCCTGGTCTTCTCCAAGACCGCCGGCTTCCGGCACGACTCCATCCCGGCCGGCATCGCCGCCCTGAAGGAGCTCGGCGCCCCGGCCGGCATCACGGTCGACGCGACCGAGGAGGCCCGGCAGTTCACCACGACCAACCTCGCCAAGTACGACGCGGTGGTGTTCCTGTCCACCACCGGTGATGTGCTCAACGCCGATCAGCAGAAGGCGTTCGAGGACTACGTGGCGGGCGGCGGCGGGTACATGGGTATCCACGCCGCAGCCGACACCGAGTACGACTGGGCGTTCTACGGCGGACTCGTCGGCGCCTACTTCGACTCGCACCCGGCCATCCAGAAGGCCACGGTCCGCGTCGAGGACCACGACCACCCGTCGACCGCGCACCTGGGCGACGCCTGGGAGCGCACCGACGAGTGGTACAACTACCGCACCAACCCGCGTGAGCAGGCCAAGGTCCTCGCCACCCTGGACGAGACCACCTACCAGGGCGGGAACATGAAGGGCGACCACCCGATCGCCTGGTGCCAGAGCTACGGCGGCGGCCGGTCCTTCTACACGGGCGGCGGCCACACCAAGGAGTCCTACGCCGACGAAGCCTTCCGGGCCCATCTCCTCGGCGGCCTCCAGTACGCCACCGGCCAGGTGAAGGCGGACTGCAAGCCGAGCAAGGACTACCGGAAGATCTTCAACGGCCAGACCCTGGACGGCTGGAAGCAGGCCGGCCCCGGCACGTTCAACGTCAAGGACGGCACCCTGGAGACCGAGGGCGGCATGGGCCTGCTCTGGTACCAGGCCAAGGAGCTGAAGTCGTACTCGCTCAAGCTCGACTGGAAGATGCAGGGCGACGACAACTCCGGGATCTTCGTGGGCTTCCCGGCCTCCGACGACCCCTGGTCCGCGGTGAACAAGGGCTACGAGATCCAGATCGACGCAACGGACGCGCCCGACCGCACCACGGGCTCCGTCTACTCGTTCAAGTCGGCGGACATCAAGGCCCGTGACCGGGTTCTGCGGCCGCCCGGCCAGTGGAACTCCTACGAGATCAAGGTCCAGGGCGAACGCCTCCAGGTGTTCCTCAACGGAGTCAAGATCAACGACTTCACCAACAAGGACCCCGAGCGGAGCCTGACCGACGGTCACATCGGCCTCCAGAACCACGGTGCCGACGACCAGGTCTCCTTCCGCAACATCCAGTTGAAGGAACTGCCCACCACGGGCGGCTGAGCGGCGGCGGGCGGGGGACGCCGGACCCCCGCCCGCCGTCTTTGTCCCTCCCCCCGGGGGTCCGCGCACGACAAGGAGGCTGCCCATGTCCGCGTCCCTCTCCCGACCGCGTGTGGGAGTGTGGCTGACCGGAGCCCGAGGCTCCGTCGCCACCACCGTCGTCACGGGGTGCGCCGCCATCACCGCGGGGCTGCATCCGCCCACCGGCATGGTGACCGAGAGCGCAATTTTTGCCGGCAGCGGCCTACCCGCGCTGTCCGACCTCGTCTTCGGCGGCCACGACACCCTCGACTGCCCCCTGCCCAAACGCGCCGAGACCCTGACCGCCGGCGGCGTCCTCCCACCGGGCGTCGCCACCGCCGTCACCGCCGAACTCGCCGCCGCGGACCGGGAGATCAGGCCCGGTGGCCCCACCCCGGGGGACACCAGGAGCGAGGCCGAACTGATCACGGCCTTCGCCGACGACATACGCGACTTCGTGCACCGCCACGAGCTGGAGCGGGCCGTGGTGGTGAACGTCGCCTCCACCGAACCGGCGTCCCAGGGGCCCGACGCTCCGCTGCCCGCCAGCACCCTGTACGCACTGGCGGCCCTGCGCGCGGGCTGCCCCTACGTCAACTTCACCCCGTCCGAGGGCATGCACCACCCCGTCGCCGCCCGCGAGGCCGAGCGGAGCGGCCTGCCCTACGCCGGCCGGGACGGCAAGACCGGACAGACACTGCTGCGGGCCGTGCTCGGCCCGATGTTCGCGCAGCGGGCGCTGAGGGTCCGGGCCTGGTCCGGAACGAACCTGCTCGGCGGCGGCGACGGCGCCGCCCTCGCCGACCCGGCCGCCGCGGCCGCGAAGAACGCCGGCAAGGAACGCGTCCTCGCCGACACCCTCGGCACCGTCCCCGAGGGCGAGGTGCACATCGACGACGTCCCGGCCCTCGGCGACTGGAAGACCGCCTGGGACCACATCGCCTTCGACGGCTTCCTCGGCACCCGCATGATCCTCCAGACCATCTGGCAGGGCTGCGACTCGGCCCTCGCGGCCCCCCTGGTACTGGACCTCGCCCGCCTCACCGCCCGCGCCCACGAGGCCGGCCTGACCGGCCCGCTCGCCGAACTCGGCTTCTACTTTAAGGACCCGGTGGGGGACGGCCCCGCGAGCCTGGGGGAGCAGTACGCGGCGCTGACGGGACTGGGGGAGCGGCTCCGCCCGCCGGGCGGGGACAGGAACGGGAACGGGCGTGGGGCGACGGCCCCGGGTGGGGACGCCGCCCGGGGAAATCGTCATCCGCCAACCCCTTGACGTCTGTCTGGACATTCGCCAGGGTGTTCCACCACAAGCAATCGGGTGCACGATGCGCAACGAATTTCTGTTGAAAGGCTCGGCGCGTGGCAGACCTGTACGTGGATGGCGAATGGCGGGATCCGGTGGCAGGCGGTCACCGGGAGATCCGATGTCCCGCTGACGGCACGCTCGCGGCGACCGTCTCCGAAGCGACCCGCCCCGACACCGAGGCCGCGATCGCCGCCGCGCGCCGCGCCTTCGACGCGGGGCACTGGCCGAACACCCCGGAACGGGAGCGTGGCGCGCTGCTCCTGCGCACCGCCGACATTCTCGAACGCGACGCCAAGGACTTCGCCCGCGCCGAGTCCTTGGACACCGGCAAGCGGCTGGTGGAGAGCGAGTACGACATCGCCGACGTCGTCTCCTGCCTCCGGCACTACGGCGGACTCGGCGGCACCGACGCGGGCCGCGTGATCGACACCGGCCGTGACGACGCCGTCAGCCGCGTCGTGTACGAGCCGGTCGGCGTGTGCGGACTGATCACCCCCTGGAACTACCCGCTGCTGCAGGCCAGTTGGAAGGTCGCCCCGGCGCTCCTGGCCGGCAACACGATCGTCCTCAAGCCCAGCGAGCTCACCCCCTCCACCTCCGTCCTGCTGATGCGGGCGCTGGAGGAGGCGGGACTCCCGGCCGGCGTCGCCAATCTCGTCCTGGGCGCGGGACCCGAAGCGGGCGCGCCCCTGTCCGAGGACCCCCGCGTCGACATGGTCTCCTTCACCGGCGGCCTGGACACCGGCCGGCGCATCATGGCCACCGCCGCCGCGACCGTGAAGAAGGTCGCGCTGGAGCTCGGCGGCAAGAACCCCAACGTGGTCTTCGCCGACGCCGACTTCGAGACCGCCGTGGACTTCGCCCTCACGGCCGTCTTCCTGCACTCGGGACAGGTCTGCTCGGCCGGCGCCCGGCTCATCGTCGAGGACTCGCTCCACGACGCCTTCGTCGACGAGGTGGTGCGCCGTGCCCGCCGGATCCGCCTCGGCGGCCCCTTCGACCCCGACGCCGATACCGGTGCGCTGATCTCCGCGCAGCACCTGGAGAAGGTCGAGGCGTACGTCGCCTCCGGCCTCGCCGAGGGCGCCGTACTGCGCTGCGGCGGCGCGCGGCCCGACGACCCCGCGCTGGGAGGCGGCCACTACTACCCGCCCACCGTCCTCGACGAGTGCCGGCAGGACATGCGGGTGGTGCACGAGGAGTCCTTCGGGCCCGTGCTCACCGTGGAGCGCTTCACCGACGAGGACGACGCCGTACGCATCGCCAACGACACCGAGTACGGACTCGCCGGAGCTGTGTGGACCCAGGACGCCGGCAAGGCCCAGCGGGTCGCCCGGCGGCTGCGCCACGGCACGGTGTGGATCAACGACTACCACCCCTATGTGCCGCAGGCGGAATGGGGTGGCTTCGGGCATTCGGGCGTGGGCCGGGAACTGGGACCGACCGGCCTGAACGAGTACCGAGAGCCCAAACACATCTGGCAGAACATCCAACCCCGGCCGCAGCACTGGTTCCGCGGCTGAACGCCGAAAGAAGGTCGAACGTGACCACACAGACCGAGGTGCCGCAGCGGCGCGGCACGCCCCAGGACTCGGGCTCCACCCCGGTCATCTCCGTGCGCAGGCTGTGGAAGGTGTTCGGCCCGAAGGCCGACCAGGTGCCGGAATCCGAGGAGTTGTGCGGCCTCACCCGCCGCGAGCTGATGGACCGCACCGGCTGTACCGCCGCCGTACGCGACGTGCACTTCGACGTCTCGCCCGGCGAGGTCTTCGTCGTCATGGGCCTGTCGGGCTCCGGCAAGTCCACCCTGGTGCGCTGTCTGACCCGGCTGATCGAACCCACCGCCGGCGAGGTCGTCTTCGAGGGCGAGGACATCCGCAAGGCCGACGCGGGGCGCCTGCGCGACCTGCGGCGCCGCAAGTTCTCCATGGTCTTCCAGCACTTCGGTCTGCTGCCCCACCGCCGCGTCGTCGAGAACGTGGCGTTCGGTCTGGAGATCCGGGGCATGGGCAGGGCCGAGCGCGTCAAGCGGGCCCAGGAGGTCGTCGAACTGGTCGGCCTCGCCGGCTACGAGAACTCCTACCCCGACCAGCTCTCCGGCGGCATGCAGCAACGCGTCGGCCTGGCCCGGGCGTTGGCCGGAGACCCGGACGTCCTCTTCTTCGACGAGCCGTTCTCGGCACTCGACCCGCTGATCCGCCGGGACATGCAGAACGAGGTCATCCGGCTGCACCACGAGGTCGGCAAGACGATGGTGTTCATCACCCACGACCTCTCCGAGGCCCTCAAGCTGGGCGACCGCATCCTCATCATGCGCGACGGCAAGATGGTCCAGTGCGGCACCGGCGACGAACTCGTCGGCGCCCCGGCGGACGACTACGTCCGCGAGTTCGTCAAGGACGTCCAGCGCGCCGATGTGCTGACCCTGCGCTGGATCATGCGCCCGCCGGCGGACGGCGACGCCCTGGACGGCCCCGAGCTGGGACCGGACGTCGTGGTACGGGAAGCCACCCGGGCCGTGCTGGCCGCCGACAAGCCGGTCAAGGTCGTCGAGAACGGCAAGCTGCTCGGCATCGTCGGCGACGAGGAGATCCTCGCCGTGGTCGCCGGGACGGAAGGCGACGCGTGATGACCGTCACCGTCGAGAAACCCGAGAAGACCACAAGCGTCGAGCAACCCGCCCCCGCCAAGGGCGCGTTCAAGGTCTCCCGGTCCATGGTCGTGGCCGCGATATTCGTCGTCTGGCTCGTGCTGTTCGCCGTCCTGCGCGGAAAGCAGACCCTGTCCCTGGCCGCGGCCGACCTCACCGATCTGCACCGGTGGTTCAACGACGTCAACGACTCGATCGGCGCGAACCGCAACTCCAACCCGCTCTTCCTGTACTTCTTCAACGAGATCCGGCTCGTCATCGACTCCCTGGTCACCTTCGTCCAGGAGCTGATCTCCCAGCCGGGCGCCGACCGCCCCGTCCCGCAGATCGGCTGGCTCGGTGTCGTCGGCATCGCCGGCTATGTCTCCTGGGCCGTGGGCAACTGGCGGGTCGCGCTGCTGGCGGTGGCCGGCTTCACCTTCCTGGGCCTGCAGGGCCTGTGGCAGGAGAGCATGGACACCCTCGCGCTCATCGTCTGCGCCGTGTTCGTGGCGCTGCTGTTCGCGATCCCGCTGGGAATCTGGGCGGGGCTGTCCGACCGGTTCAACCGGATCATGACGCCCTTCCTGGACTTCATGCAGACGATGCCGACCTTCGTCTACCTGGCCCCGCTGACCCTGTTCTTCCTCATCGGCCCGGCCWCCGCCACCATCGCCACGCTCATCTACGCGGCGCCGCCCGCGATCCGTATCACCGCGCACGCCATCCGCTCCGTGCCGGCGACCACGGTCGAGGCGGCCGACTCGCTGGGGGCCACCCGACGGCAGACCCTGATGAAGGTGCTGCTGCCGATGTCCAAGCGGACCGTGGTCATGGGCGTCAACCAGACCATCATGGCCGCCCTGGCCATGGTGACCATCGCCGCCCTGATCGACGCGCCCGGCCTCGGCAAGACCGTCGTGCAGGCCCTGCAGTCGCTCGACGTCGGCACCGCCTTCAACGCGGGCCTCGCCATCGTCGTCATGGCCATCGTGCTGGACCGCGTCACCACCGCGGCGAGCGGACGCGAGGAGGCGGCCCGGCGCTCGAAGAACCGCTTCCAGACCTGGCGCCGCCCGCTCCTCGGGGCGGGCGCGGCGCTCACGGTGGTCCTGATCTACCTCTCCCACACCTATCTGTGGGCGGCGGAGTTCCCCGGCGAGGGAGGCACCGGCAGCGCCATCTCCAGTGGCGCCGACAGCGTGACCACCTGGGCACAGGACAACCTGTCCGGTCTCACCAACGCGATCCGCGACGCCATCACCAACGGTCTGCTCAACCCCTTCCAGACACTGCTCACGGACTCCCCGTGGTGGCTCGTCGGCGCGGCCCTGATCGCGCTCGGCGTCGTCCTCGGCGGCTGGCGCGCCGGCATCACCACGGCGGTGTGCGTGGGCCTGCTGGTCGCCACCGGCGTCTGGTCCGACAGCATGACGACCCTTGCGTCGACCGTTGTCGCCACGGTGCTCGTGATGCTGCTCGGCACCGGCTTCGGCGTGTGGATGGGACGCAGCGCCCTCGTCGACCGGCTGCTGCGGCCCAGCCTGGACGCGGCCCAGGTCATGCCGCCGTTCGTCTATCTGGTGCCGTTCCTCGCGCTGTTCGGCGCGACCCGCTTCACGGCGATCGTCGCCGCCGTCGTCTATGCGGCCCCCGTCGCCATGAAGATCATCGCGGACGGGGTGCGGAACGTGCCCGCGACCACCGTGGAGGCGGCCACCGCCGCCGGGTGCAACACCTGGCAGATCATCACCAAGGTCCAGCTGCCGATGGCGCGCAGCGCCCTGACGCTCGCGACCAACCAGGGCCTGATCTACGTCCTTGCGATGGTCGTGGTGGGCGGCCTGGTGGGGGCGGGTGCCCTCGGCTACGACGTCGTGGCCGGCTTCTCCCAGGGACAGCTGTACGGGAAGGGACTCGCCGCGGGGCTCGCCATCGTCCTTCTCGGCGTCATGTTCGACCGGATCACTCAGGCTGCGGCTCGCCGCACCAGCGCATAAGGAGCACCACACCATGGCAAGACACTGGCGGGCCGGGGCGGCCGCGATAGCGGTCCTCGGCCTCACCCTCACCGCATGCGGCGGCGCGAAGGTCGGCGACGACTCCGCGGGCTCCGGCGGCTCGGGCGACTCCGGCAAGTGCGGCACCTTCAACCTCGCGGTCAACCCGTGGGTGGGCTACGAGGCCAACGCGGCGGTCGTCGCCTACGTCGCGGAACACGACCTCGGCTGCAAGGTCACCCAGAAGGACCTGAAGGAAGAGATCGCCTGGCAGGGATTCGGGACCGGCGAGGTCGACGCGGTCATCGAGAACTGGGGCCACGACGACCTGAAGAAGAAGTACATCACCGACCAGAAGACGGCCGTCGAGGCCGGCGCGACCGGCAACAAGGGGCTCATCGGCTGGTACGTGCCGCCGTGGCTGGCCAAGGAGCACCCCGACATCACCGACTGGAACAACCTCGACAAGTACGCGGCCGAGTTCAAGACGTCCGAGTCCGGCGGCAAGGGCCAGCTCCTCGACGGCGACCCGTCGTTCGTCACCAACGACGAGGCGCTGGTGAAGAACCTGAAGCTGGACTACAAGGTGGTGTACGCGGGCAGTGAGACCGCGCTCATCCAGGCCTTCCGCAAGGCGGAGAAGAACAAGGAATGGGTGATCGGCTACTTCTACGAGCCGCAGTGGTTCATGTCCGAGGTACCGCTCGTCAAGGTCAAGCTGCCCGAGTACAAGGAGGGTTGCGACGCCGACACGGAGAAGGTGAACTGCGACTACCCCGTGTACGAGCTGGACAAGATCGTCAGCGCGAAGTTCGCCAAGTCGGGCAGCCCGGCCTATGACCTGGTGAAGAACTTCACCTGGACCAACGACGACCAGAACGTCGTGGCGAAGTACATCGCCGTGGACAAGATGGCCCCCGAGGCGGCGGCCAAGAAGTGGGTCGAGGCCAACCGCGACAAGGTGGACGCCTGGATCAAGTAGGCCCTACACGGATGCCCGGTGGGCGGTGCGCACGGGACGCGCACCGCCCACCGGGCATTGCCGTTTCCGGGCGCGTTTCCCGAGGTCGCGGACCCCTTGACACCCACCTGCACGCCAGGCACATTGAGTTGCGCAACCTGAATCACGTTGCGTACGAAGCAACTGAACCGGAGGTGCGGCGATGGCGGGACCCCGAGTGGTCATCATCGGAGCGGGAGTTGTCGGTGCGGCCCTCGCGGACGAGATCTCCGCGCGAGGCTGGACCGAGGTGACCGTGGTCGACCAGGGCCCGCTCCCCGCCACCGGGGGCTCCAGCTCGCACGCCCCGGGCCTGGTCTTCCAGACGAACTCCTCCAAGACCATGACCGAACTGGCCCGCTACACCGTCGAGAAGTTCTGCTCCCTCGAAGTCGACGGCAAGCCCTGCTTCCTCCAGGTCGGCGGCCTCGAAGTGGCCACCAGCCCCGAGCGCCTCACGGAACTGCACCGCCGCCACGGCTGGATCACCGCCTGGGGCATCGAGTCCCGTCTGCTGACCCCCGACGAGTGCGTCGAGCAGCACCCGCTGGTCAACCGCGACCGGGTCCTCGGCGGCCTCCTGGTCCCCACCGACGGCCTCGCCAAGGCGGTCCTCGCCGTCGAGGCCCAGATCCGCCGGGCCACCGAGCGAGGCGTGCGCTTCCTCGCCCGGCACGAGGTCCTCGACGTGCTGCGGGCCGACGGCGAGGTGACGGGCGTCCTGACCGACCAGGGCGAGATCCCCGCCGACATCGTCGTGTGCTGCGCCGGCATCTGGGGCCCGAAGATCGCCCGCATGGCCGGCATGAACCTCCCGCTCACCCCGCTCGCCCACCAGCTCGCCTGGACCGGCCCCGWCCCGGCCCTCGCCGGTCAGACGCAGGAGGCGGTCCGCCCGATCCTGCGCCACCAGGACGCCGACCTCTACTACCGCGACCGCTTCGACGGCATCGGCATCGGCTACTACGGCCACCGCCCGATGCCGATCTCCGCCGACGAGATCCTCTCCGTCGACGAGGCCGACGACATGCCGTCCGTCCTGAAGTTCACCGAGGAGGACTTCGAGCCGGCCTGGACCGAGACCCAGTCCCTCCTCCCCGCGACGCGCGAGGCGAAGGTCGAAGAGGGCATCAACGGCCTGTTCTCCTTCACCACCGACAACTTCCCGCTGCTCGGCGAGTCCCCGGACGTCAAGGGCTTCTGGGTCGCCGAGGCAGTCTGGGTCACCCACTCCGCGGGCGTGGGCCGGGCCATGGCCGAATGGCTGGTCGACGGCCACTGCTCGTCCTTCGACCTGCACGAGTGCGACGTCAACCGCTTCGAGCCGCACCAGCTGTCCCCGGAGTACGTCCTGGCCCGCGACTGCCAGAACTTCGTGGAGGTCTACGACATCCTCCACCCCCTCCAGCCCTCCGGGGACCCGCGCCCGATCCGCACCAGCCCCTTCCACCCCCGCCAGCAGGAGCACGGCGCGTTCTTCCTGGAGGCGAACGGCTGGGAGCGCCCGCAGTGGTACGAGGCCAACGCCCCCCTCGTCGAAGGCCGCAGCATCCCCACCCCCAACGACTGGGCCGCGCAGTACTGGACGCCCATCGTCGGCGCCGAGGCGCAGGCCACCCGCGAGACGGTCGCCCTGTACGACATGACGGCCCTCAAGCGCCTGGAGGTCAGCGGCCCCGGGTCCGCGCAGCTCCTGGAGCGCCTGTGCTCCGGCAAGGTCGCCAAGTCCGTCGGCTCGGTCACGTACACCCTGCTCCTCGACCACGACGGCGGCATCCGCAGCGACGTCACCGTCGCGCGCCTCGGCCGTGATCTCTTCCAGGTCGGCGCCAACGGCAACCTCGACCTCGACTGGTTCACCCGCCACCTCCCGGCCGACGGCACGGTCCAGGTCCGTGACATCACCCCGGGCACCTGCTGCATAGGCCTGTGGGGCCCGCTGGCCCGCAAGGTCCTGCAGCCCCTGACCGACGAGGACTTTTCCAACGACGGTCTGAAGTACTTCCGCGCCAAGCGCGCCCACATCGGCAGCGTCCCGGTGACGGCGATGCGGCTGTCCTACGTCGGCGAACTCGGCTGGGAGCTCTACACCACCGCCGACCAGGGCCTGAAACTGTGGGACACCCTGTGGCAGGCGGCCCAGCCGCTCGGCGGCGTCATCGCAGGCCGCGGAGCCTTCAACAGCCTGCGCCTGGAGAAGGGTTACCGCTCCTTCGGCACCGACATGACCTACGAGCACGACCCCTACGAGGCCGGCGTCGGCTTCGCCGTCAAGCTCGACAAGGACGACTTCATCGGCAAGGCGGCGCTGGAGCGCCGTAGGTCCGACGTGCGGCGCAAACTGACCTGCCTCACCATCGACGACCCCTGGTCGGTCGTCATGGGCAAGGAGCCGGTGTACGACGGCGACCGCGCGGTCGGCTATGTCACCAGCGCCGCCTACGGCTACACCATCGGCAAGGGCATCGCCTACGCATGGCTCCCGGCCGAGCTCACCACCCCCGGCCAGGCCGTGCACATCGGCTACTTCGACCGGCGCGTCGAGGCGGTCGTCACCGAGGAGCCCCTGTTCGACCCCACCATGTCCCGCCTCCGTGGCTGACACCCAGCGTCGCCGCCCAGGGAAGGAACACCGAAGGTGAACGCACAGCTGCTCGACGGCAAGGCGACCGCCGCTGCCATCCGCCGCGAACTCGCCGAGCGCGTCGCCAAGTTGACCGCCACGGTCGGCCGGCCCCCGGGCCTCGGCACCGTCCTGGTCGGCGACGACCCCGGCAGCCACGCCTACGTCGCCGGCAAGCACCGCGACTGCGCCCAGGTCGGCATCGCCTCCCTGCGCAGGGACCTGCCCGCCGACGCCTCGCAGCGGCAGGTCGAGGAGACCATCGACGAGCTCAACGCCGACCCGGACTGCACCGGTTACATCGTCCAGCTCCCGCTCCCGCGCCACCTGGACGCGGGCGCCGTCCTGGAACGCATGGACCCGGCGAAGGACGCCGACGGCCTGCACCCCGTCAACCTCGGCCGGCTCGTCCTGGGCGTCGAGGCCCCGCTGCCGTGCACCCCGCGCGGCATCGTCGAACTGCTCCGCCGCCACGACGTACCGCTCGCCGGAGCACGGGTGTGCGTGATCGGCCGGGGCATCACGGTCGGACGCCCGATCGGTCTCCTCCTGACCCGCCGCTCCGAGAACGCCACCGTCACCCTGTGCCACACCGGCACGAAGGGCCTGGCCTGGCACACACGCGAGGCGGACATCGTCATCGCGGCCGCCGGCTCGCCCGGACTGATCACCAAGGACATGCTGCGCCCCGGCGCGGCGGTCCTCGATGTCGGCATCACCCGCACCGCCGACGGGCTGGCCGGCGACATACACCCGGAGGCCGCGGCGGTCGCCGGATGGCTCGCGCCCATGCCGGGCGGCGTGGGCCCCATGACCCGCGCCATGTTGCTGGCCAACGTCGTCGAGGCCGCCGAGAGGAACGCGAACACCGTATGAACCTGTCCCTGCCCAAGGGCGGAGCCGTCCGATGAGCCCCCGCACGCCCGGCGCCGACCTCCCCGAACACCCCGACTGGCTGTGGCGCACCCCGGAGCCGAAGCGGTCGTACGACGTGGTGATCGTCGGCGGCGGCGGACACGGCCTGGCCACCGCCCACTATCTGGCGAGGAACCACGGCATCACCAATGTCGCCGTGCTGGAGAAGGGCTGGCTCGCGGGCGGCAACATGGCCCGCAACACCACGATCATCCGCTCCAACTACCTCTGGGACGAGAGCGCCGGCATCTACGAGCATGCGCTGAAGCTGTGGGAGGGGCTGGCGGAGGAGCTCGACTACCCGATCCTGTTCTCCCAGCGAGGCGTGCTGAACCTGGCCCACAGCCTCCAGGACGTCCGTGACAGCGTGCGCCGCGTGGAGGCGAACCGCCTCAACGGCGTGGACGCGCAGTGGCTCGACGCGGACGGCGTGAAGGAAGTCTGCCCGATCGTCAACACCTCCCCGGACGTGCGCTACCCGGTCCTGGGCGCCACCTACCAGCCCCGCGCCGGCATCGCCAAGCACGACCACGTGGCCTGGGGCCTCGCCCGCTCCGCCGACGCCGCCGGCATCGACATCATCCAGAACTGCGAGGTCACGGGCCTGGACCTGGCCGGCGGCCGGGTGGTCGGCGTCCGGACGAACCTGGGCCCCATCGCGGCGGGCAAGGTGGCCCTGTGCTCGGCCGGCCACACCTCGGTCCTCGCCGCCATGGCCGGCATCGAACTCCCCCTCCAGAGCCACCCCTTGCAGGCCCTGGTCTCGGAGCTCCTGGAGCCGGTCCACCCCACGGTCGTCATGTCCAACGCCGTCCACGTATACGTCAGCCAGGCGCACAAGGGCGAACTGGTCATGGGCGCGGGCATCGACGCGTACAACTCCTACACCCAGCGCGGCGCCTTCCACATCATCGAAGAGCAGATGTCGGCGGCCCTCGAACTCTTCCCCGTCTTCGCCCGTGCCCACGTCCTGCGCACCTGGGGAGGGATCGTCGACGTCAGCCCGGACGCCTCGCCGATCATCGGCCTCAGCCCGGTCGACAACCTCTACCTCAACTGCGGCTGGGGAACGGGCGGCTTCAAGGCCACCCCGGGCGTCGGCTGGGTCTACGCCCACACCATCGCCAACGACACCCCGCACGGCCTGAACGCCCCCTTCTCGCTCGACCGTTTCACCACCGGCGCGCTCGTCGACGAGCACGGCGCGGCCGCGGTGGCCCACTAGGACCACTGGACGCTTTGGGAGCCGATCCATGCTGCTCATCCCCTGCCCGTGGTGCGGGCCCCGCGACGAGGCCGAGTTCCACTACGGCGGCCAGGCCCACGTGCCGTACCCGCAGGACCCGGCGTCCCTCACCGACAAGGAGTGGGCCGGATACCTCTTCTTCCGCGACAACCCCAAGGGCCCCTTCGCGGAACGCTGGACCCACGCGGCGGGCTGCCGCCGCTGGTTCAACGCGGTACGGGACACGTCCACGAATGAGATCCTGACGGTGTACCGATCGGGCGAGGAACGTCCGGTCACATCCCAGCCGAGCCAGGTACTTCCAGCCCGTCCGGCGTTTGAGGACGAGGCCCGTTCAGGGCCGACGGGGGTCCAGGGGGCAGAGCCCCCTGGCGGGGTCGAAGGGGCGGAGCCCCTTCAGGACGGGAAGGGCAGGGGCGGCGGGGGCGAGACATTCCGACACCCCACCCGCGGCAGGATCGACCGCGACACCCCCCTCACGTTCACCTTCGACGGCACCGAATACCAGGGCTACCGAGGCGACACCCTCGCGTCGGCCCTCCTCGCCAACGGCGTCATCCAGGCAGGCACCAGCATCAAGCTCGGCCGCCCGCGAGGCATCTTCTCCGCCGGCGCCGAAGAACCCAACGCGGTCGTCCAGATCGAGGCACCCTTCCCCGAGCCGATGCTCCCCGCGACGACGGTCGAGCTGTACGACGGCCTGGCCGCAAGCAGCCTCCCCGGCCAGGGCCGCCTGGCCACGGAACCCGACCCGGCCCGCTACGACGCCGTACACGCCCACTGCGACCTGCTCGTCGTGGGCGCGGGCCCCGCAGGCCTCGCCGCCGCAGCCGCGGCAGCGACAAGCGGCGCCCGCGTCATCCTGGCCGACGACCAATCGGAGCCCGGCGGCAGCCTCCTCGGTACCGGCGAGCACCTCGACTGGGTGGCGGACGTCGCCGGACGACTCGCCACCGCCCCCGAGGTACGCGTCCTGCCCCGCACCACCGTCTTCGGCCACTACGACGACAACCACCTCCTCGCCGTCGAACGCCGCACCAACCACCTCGGCGCCGCCGCCCCCGCAGGCGTCGCCCGCGAACGCGTCTGGCGCATCCGCGCCCGCCGAGTCGTCCTCGCCACCGGCGCCCACGAACGCTCACTCGCCTTCGCGGACAACGACCGCCCCGGAGTGATGCTGGCCGCCTCGGCCCGTGCGTACGTCAACCGCCACGGCGTCCTGCCCGGCCGCCACGCGGTCGTCTTCACCACCAACGACAGCGCCTACGCCGCGGCCCTGGACCTCACCACGGCCGGCCTGGCCGTCACGGCCATCGTCGACACCCGTCCCGAACCGGGGGAGTGGGCCGAGCGCGCGCGGGCGGCCGGCATCGAGGTGCTGGCCGGGCACGCGGTCATCGGCACCCAGGGCGAGGCACGCGTCACCGCCGTGACCGTCGCCCCCTACGGAGAGTCCGTGGGGCGGCGGGAGTTCGCCGCCGACCTGCTGCTGGTCTCCGGCGGCTGGAACCCGGTGGCGCACCTGTTCAGCCAGTCCGGCGGCACACTGCACTACGACGAGGCGCTCGGCTCCTTCGTCCCCGACGGCGGCCGCCAGGCGGTCGAGGTCGCGGGCGCCGCGAGCGGCGTATTCGACCTGGCCACGGCCCTGGCGCAGGGCGCGGCGGCAGGCGCCCGTGCCGTCGAGGCCGAGGGTTACCCGCCCGAGACGCCCCGCCTCCCGGCGCCGGRCGCGCAACCGCGGCGTACGCCGCCCATGCACGTGTACGTCGTCCCGGGTGACGCGGACGCCCCGCGCTTCGTCGACCTCCAACGCGACGTCACCGTCGACGACCTGACCCGCGCGACCGGCGCCGGCCTGCGCTCGGTCGAGCACACCAAGCGCTACACCACGGCCGGCACGGCCAACGACCAGGGCAAGACCTCCGGCGTCCTGGCCAGTGGCATCGTCGCCGAGCTGCTCGGCGTGGACATCTCGGAACTCGGCACGACCACGTTCCGCCCGCCCTACACGCCGGTCTCCTTCGCCGCCCTCGCAGGCCGTGACCGCGGAGCGCTCAGCGACCCGGTCCGTACGACCGCCCTCCACGCGTGGCACGTCGCGCGCGGCGCCCTGTTCGAGAACGTCGGCCAGTGGAAGCGCCCCTGGTACTACCCGCAGGACGGCGAGGACATGGAGGCCGCCGTACTGCGTGAGTGCCGGGCGACCCGCGAGAGCGTGGGCTTCATGGACGCCTCCACCCTCGGCAAGATCGACGTACAGGGCCCGGACGCGGCCGCCTTCCTCGACCGGCTCTACACCAACATGATGAGCACCCTGAAGGTCGGCATGATCCGCTACGGCGTCATGTGCCGCCCGGACGGCATGGTCTTCGACGACGGCACGGTCATCCGCGTCGCCCAGGACCGTTTCCTGGTCACCACGACGACGGGCAACGCGGCCGCCGTACTGGACTGGATGGAGGAGTGGCACCAGACGGAGTGGCCCGAGCTGAAGGTCCACTGCACATCGGTGACCGAGCAGTGGGCCACGATCGCCCTGGTCGGCCCGAAGTCCCGCGACGTACTCGGCACGCTCGCACCCCAACTGGCCGTGGCCAATGTCGACTTCCCGTTCATGGCCTGGCGCGGGACGACCGTCGCCGGCATCGCGGCCCGGGTCTGCCGGATCAGCTTCTCCGGTGAACTCGCCTACGAGATCAACGTGTCACCGTGGCAGGCACTCGCCCTGTGGGAGGCGGTGCACGAGGCGGGTGCCCCGTACGGCATCACCCCGTACGGCACCGAGACCATGCATGTCCTGCGGGCCGAGAAGGGCTACCCGATCATCGGCCAGGACACCGACGGCACCGTCACCCCCCAGGACCTCGGCATGAGCTGGGTGGTGTCGAAGAAGAAGCGCGACTTCATCGGCAAGCGCTCCCACGCCCGCGCCGACACCGCCCGCCCCGACCGCAAGCACCTGGTCGGCCTCCTCCCCGACGACCCGGGCACCTTCCTCCCGGAGGGCACGCATCTGATCGCCGAGGGCGTGCTGCCGATCCCGCCCGTCCCGATGCTCGGCCACGTCACCTCCAGCTATCGCAGCGCGGCCCTCGGCCGGACGTTCGCGCTCGCCCTGATCAAGGGCGGCCGGGACCGCATGGGCGAGCGGCTGTACGCCCCCGTGGGCGACCAACTGGTCCCCGTGACCGTCGCAAGCCCCGTCCTCTACGACCCCGAGGGAGCCCGCCGCGATGGCTGACAACGCCCCGACCGTCCCGCTCCGCAGCCCCTTGTCGCCGGTCGCGGATCGCCTTGCCGCCGTGACCCGTAGCTCCCGGGGCGCGATCCGGCTGGCCGAACTCCCCTTCCTCACCCAGCTCAATGTGCGCCTCGACGCCAAGGGAGCCGCGGCGGAAGCCGTCGGCCTGGCGCTGGACCTCCAGCTGCCCCTCCAGCCGAACACCGTCGTCCGCGCGGGGGAGTTGACCGCGCTGTGGCTCGGCCCGGACGAATGGCTCCTGGTGGGACCGCCGGGCGGCGAACGGGACCTGGAGAGCCGGATCCGGGAGGCGGCGGGGGACGAGCCGGTCTCGGTCACCGACGTCTCCGCACAACGCACCACGCTGCTGGTGACCGGCCCCCGCGCCCACGATCTGCTGGCCCACGGCTGTTCCCTGGACCTGCATCCGCGGTCCTTCGGCTCCGGGCACTGCGCCCAGACGACACTGGGCCGCACTCAGGTCGTACTGGTCGCCCGGGACGAACCCAGGGCCGGATTCTGGGTGTTGGTGCGTGCGTCGTTCGCCGGCTATCTGGCCGACTGGCTGCTCGACGCGGCGACGGAGTACGTCTGAGCGTCATGCGATGTGACGTTCAGCGCGTTCGGCGCGTCAGTCCGTGAACCCGTCGCGCACGTTGTCGAAGACAGGACGGTACGTGTCCCACTGGGCGTCCGGTGCCGACAGGTAGATGTCGTACTCCCGGCCGCCCGCGGTGCCGTAGCCGAGGTCGATGGCCCGGAAGCCGCGGGCGCGGCCCTGGAAGGTGAACTCCCACACCGCGGCCGGCTTGTCCCTGAACGTGGTCTTCTGCAGGCGCAGCCTGCGGTACGTGGGGTAGTTGGCCTTGGTGTTCGCCTCGATGTCCTTGAAGTGCTCGACGGGGTGCGAGCCGGCCGGGTCCACCATGCCGATGGTGAGGCCGGCCAGGCCGGTCGGGTCGGTATACGTGACCTCGTCGGTCGCGCCCTTCCTCAGCTTCCAGCCCTTCGGCACGGGGAACGAGACGCCGAGCCGCTCGTCGCGGACCAGGCGGTAGCCGTCGGGGACGGGGGAGGGCGAGGCGGACCGGGTCGGCGTCGAGATCGCGGCGTCACCGTCGCCTCGGTGCGACGTGACGTAGAGCGTGCCGGCCGCGGTGAACGCCGCCAAGGTGACCGCGACGGCCACCAGAGCGCGGCGCCCTCGCCTCCGGCCCCGGCGGCTGCCCTTCCCGGGCGCGGGCTGGGGCGGCGCCGCGACCGGCATGCCCTCGGGACGGTCATCCGCCACGGCGACCGGCCGGGTGGTCGTCGAGCCGCCGGACCGGGCGGCGTGCAGGGCCCGCTCCGTCTGCTCCGCCGTGGGCCGGTCCTCGGGGTCCTTCGCCAGCAGGACCTCGACCAGCGGTTCCAGCGGACCGGCCCGGCGCATCGGCTCCAGCGGGTCGACGGCGATGGCGTACGCGGTCTCCATGGCCGTGTCCCGACGGTAGGGCGGGCGCCCTTCGAGCGCCTGGTAGAGCGTCGCGCCCAGCGACCACAGATCGGAGGACGGGCCGGGCTTGTGTCCGCGGATGCGCTCCGGGGCCATGAAGTCGATGGAGCCGACCATCTCGCCGGTCTGCGTGAGCGTCGACGCGCCCGCGGTCTGCGCGATACCGAAGTCGGTGAGGACCACCCGGCCGCCGGCGCCGAGCAGGACGTTGCCCGGCTTGATGTCGCGGTGCAGGACTCCGGCGGCGTGCGCGGCCCGCACGGCCGCGATCATGCCCAGCCCGATACGGGCGGTCTCCCCGGGCGGCAGGGTGCGGCCGTGCTTGAGGACGTCGCCGAGGGTCGGCGCGGGCACGTACTCCATGACGATGCAGGGCCGTCCGTCGTCCTCGACGACGTCATGCACCACGACCACGTTCGGGTGGACCACCCGGGCGGCGCTGCGTGCCTCGCGGCGCGTGCGCTCGTAGAGCGTGGCGACCTCCGCGTCGGACAGGTGCGGCTGCGGGTGGAGCCGCTTGAGCGCGACCCGGCGGGCGAGCACCTCGTCCTTGGCCAGCCACACCGTGCCCATACCGCCGCTGCCGACGCGCTCGACAAGCCGGTATCGCCCGGCGACCAGCCGTCCCTCGTCCGCCACAGCCCTGTCCTCCGCCTGCTCTGCCCCTCTTCGTCACACTTCGCCCTGCACAGTAGCCGACGTCCCTGAGAGGTCCGCAGGCCGCCGTCAGCCCGTCCGCGCCGGGATGCGCAGGCTCACCTCGTAGCCGCCGTCGGCCGTGGGACCGGACTCGAACGTGCCGCCCAGGAGCTCGGCGCGCTCCCTCAGGCCGACCAGGCCCTGCTGGGAACCGGGCAGCGGCAGTGAGGGGCGGGCCGGCGGTGTGTTGGTGATGGTCACGCCGAAGGCGTCGCCGTCGTCGGCGTGCCACAGCCCGACGACCGCAGTGGCGCCGGGGGCGTGCTTGCGGACGTTGGTGAGGGCCTCCTGGACGGTTCGGTAGACGGCGCGCTGCGCGGTGGAGCTGACGTCGGGAGGCGGGTCACCGGTCAGCTCCGCGTCGATGCCGCTGGTCGTGACCAGTTTGTGCAGGTCGGCGAGGGTCGGCTGAGGGGTGAGCTCGGTGGCCCGGCCACCGGAGGCCCGCAGCAGCGTGACCATGTGCCGCAGTTCGTCGAGGGTGTCGACACTCAGGGAGCGGATGGTGCGGGCGCCCTCCTTGAAGTCCGGGTCCTTCGCGGCGACTTGGAGGGCACCGGCCTGTACGGCGATCAGGCTGACCTGGTGGGAGACGACGTCGTGCATCTCGCGGGCGAGCTGGGCGCGTTCCCGGGCGAGGACGGCCTGCGAGTGCAGCAGCCGCTCGTGCTCACGCGCATCCTCGATCTCGACGAGACGCCGGGCCAGGTCCCGGCGGGCCTGGACGAGCTGGCCCAGCAGCACGGGGGCCGCGGCCGTGGCCAGCGTGTAGAAGAAGTAGACCAGGGTCCAGGTGCGGTCGTACGAGGTGAGGTCGCTCAGCGGCCAGGGCGCGGCGGAGGCGACCGCGAACAGCACGGCGCAGACGCCGAGCAGACGCCGGTCGCGGGACCGTTCGGCCAGGGTGAACAGGGCCGCGAACGGGGCGAACACGATGTCCAGCATGAGGCTGGCCGGGAGGGTCAGCAGGAACACCGGCAACGGGAAGCGCCGCCGCACCACGAGCGCGACACAGGCCAGCGCGGCCATCGCCACGACGAGACGGCTCTCGTCCTCCAGGCTGACCAGGGCGTCCACGACGGCGACCGCGACGACCACCAGGTCGATCACCGGATCGGGGATCCGCGCCCACCACGCCCTGGCCGCGGTCATCGCCCTGATCCCGGGCGGCGCTGCCCCTCGTCGTCGAGCAGTCCGGCCCGCTGCGCGAGCAGCGCCGCCTGCACCCTGCCCCCGACCCGCAGCTTGGTGAGGATCGCGCTGACGTGGTCCTTGACGGTGCCCGCGCTGAGGTGGATGCGGGCGCCGATGTCGGCGTTGGACAGTCCTTCCGCGATCAGCACGAGCACCTCGCGCTCGCGGTCGGTGAGCCTGCCGACGCGCGCGGTCTCCTCGTCGTCGACGGCCGCGGCCCCCGGGTGGCTCTGCCAGACGGCGCGGGACGCCTTCGGCGACATCACGACCCCGCCCGCGGCCAGGGTGCGCACGAGCTGGGCGAGCTGGTCGGGCTCGGTGTCCTTGAGCAGGAAGCCGGCCGCGCCGGAGCGCAGCGCGGTGAGGATGTACTCGTCGGCGTCGAAGGTCGTCAGCATCGCCACCACCGGCGGCTCCGCAAGGGCGCGCAGCTGCCCCAGCACGGTCAGCCCGTCCACGTCCGGCATCCGGATGTCCAGCAGCACGACGTCGGGACCCTCCCGCCGTACGGTGTCGACCGCCTCGGCGCCGACCGCGGTCGCGACGACCTCGATGTCGTCGGCCGCGCTCAGGATCAACTCGAAGCCGGAGCGCACCAGCGCCTCGTCGTCCACCACCATGACCCGGATCACGTGCGCTCCGCCTCGTCGTCGTTGTGCGTACGTCTCAGGCCGCACGTCGGTGTCGATTGTCACCGCTTCGACGGTAGAGCGGGAAACGCCTGGTGAGGCGGGCCGACGGGACACTCCCGCCACCCGGGGGGTGGGTTCCCGCCGTACGGGGGACGCGCGGTGACCGGCCGACGGGGTCGTTCCGGAAGAGCGAGGGATGGTCCCCACGAGCGCGTACCGGGTCTCCTGGGAGACCGGCCTTTGTGCCCGCAACCCCACTCCCGAGGAAGGCTCTCATGTCCATGTCCCCCGCCCTGCGACGAGTCGCGGTACAGCCGAACGTGTTGTTCGGAGGTGTGTACGGGGCCGTACTGGCCAGCTCGTTGGTCGCCGCGCTCACGCAGTACGGGGAGACGGCACGTGAGGAGCGGCTCTACGACGCCCGGTGGCTGCTGATCACGGCCGTCGCCTCGGCCCTGGCGCACGGATACGCGCACCTCATCGCCCGGCGCGGCGACACCGCCCGACGCGGCGTGCCCGGCGCACTGCGGGCACTGGCCGGCGAATGGCCGCTCGTGGTGGCCACCCTGCCCACGCTGGTGATCCTGCTCGGCGCGGGCTGGGGCTGGTGGCGCTCCGCCGGCATCGAGTACGTGGCCTTCGGCTTCAACATCGCCCTCCTCTTCGCCTGGGGCCTGTCCACCGCCCGCGCCCGCGGCCGGACCTGGCGCGCGGCACTCGCGATCGGCTGCGCGGACGCGCTGCTGGGCGTGGTCGTGGTGGTCGCCAATGCCCTGATCAAGTAGCGCGCGACGCCACCGGCCGGGCCGTGTCCGGCGGGGCGCGACGCCATCGGTCGGGTCTCTGTCCGGCAGGGGGTCGACCCGCCGGGTGGCGGGGGAGGACCGGACGGTCGCCGGATACTGCGGGCCCGGGCCGATCGCCAGCGTGGAGGCATGACCCAGAACGCAGACGACTCCGTGCTCGCGGCGCCGACCGTGCCCCGTCCCGGGACGGTCCGGACCACACCCGCCGGGCCCGCGCAGAGCCCACCGTCCTCGACCGGCCGCCTCATCGGCGTCGACCTGGCGCGCGGGCTCGCGGTCTTCGGCATGTACGCGGCCCACGTCGGCCCCGACCCGTCCCAGGGCGGCTTCACCGGCCACGTCATGGAGCTGGCGCACGGCCGCGCCTCCGCGCTGTTCGCCTTCCTCGCCGGCTTCTCGATCATGCTGATGACCGGCCGCCGTACCCCGAAGACGGGCCGCGCGGGCCGCCAGGCGGTCGCCAAGGTGGTGATCCGGGCACTCGTCCTGCTGGCGCTGGGCACCGCGCTGACCATGATCGGCACCTCCGTCGAGGTGATCCTCGCCTTCTACGGCCTGTACTTCCTGCTCGTCCTGCCGCTGCACCGGCTCGGCGCCCGCGCGCTGGCGATCATCGCCGCCGCCGGTGCACTGGTGCTGCCACAGATCCTGTACGTCGTCCAGCACGCGCTGCCCGCGGACGGCGCCGCCGGCATCTGGGCCTGGCCCGCGGACGCCGACGGCATCGTCTCGCTGCTGTTCACGGGCAGCTACCCGGCTCTGACCTGGATCCCCTTCGTCATCGCCGGCATGGCCGTGGCCCGGCTGGACCTCGCCGCCACCGCCGTCCGCGTACGCCTCGCACTCACCGGTGTCCGCCTCGCTGTACTCGGTTACGCCGGCTCCTGGCTGGCCCTTCATCTGGTCCCCGGCGCCATGTCGCGGCTGAGCGAGGTCAGTTGGGGCGGTGGCAGCACGGTCTCGTCGGCCTGGTGGTCCGACACCTGGGGTTACCCCGACGGCAGCACCCCGGCCGGGCTCCTGGTCGCCTCGCCGCACAGCGAGACGACCCTGTCGATCGTGGCCAACACCGGGGTTGCCATCGCGGTCCTGGTCGGCTGCCTCGCCGCCGTGGACGCCTTCCCCCGCTTCCACCGCCTCGCCCGCCCGGTGATCGCGGTCGGCTCGATGTCCCTGACCGCCTATGTCCTCCACATAGCCGCCATCCGTTTCCTCGGCATCGAGGAACTGCCCGGACCCGCCCTCCATGTGCTGCTCGGCTTCATCGCGGCCATGACCGTGTTCGCCGCCCTCTGGTCACGCCGCTTCCGCCGCGGCCCCCTGGAGTGGCTGCTCGGAAAGGCCACCAAGCCCGCCGAACTGATCCGATGACCCACCGATCGGCAATTCCGATGGCCATAGGTCGAGAACATTCGCTGGACCGACTGCACGTGCCCGTCGGACCCTGATCCTGTGTCCGACAACCGTTCCCCCCTTCACGCACCGCCATGGATCGTGCGCACCGGCGCCCGCACATGGCGGTGCGCACCGGCACCGACCGAGGTGCGCGCCTTCCATGCCGCACTGCCCGGCCACTCACCCACCCCACTGATCGAACTACCGCAACTGGCAACGGAGTTGGGGGTGGGCCGGGTCTTCGTCAAGGACGAGTCGTGCCGTCTGGGGCTGCCCGCGTTCAAGGTGCTGGGCGCGTCCTGGGCGATCCACCGCACCCTCGCCGAGCACGCCGACGGCGCTGAAGAGCCCGGCCCCGTCACCCTGGTGGCCGCCACCGACGGCAACCACGGCCGGGCCGTGGCCCGCGTCGCACGCCTGCTCGGGCAGCGCGCCCACATCTTCGTCCCGCAGGGCGTGCACCCGGCGGCGGTGGCCGCCATCGCCGCCGAACAGGCGCAGGTCACCGAGGTATCCGGCCCGTACGACGAGGCCGTACGCCGCGCCGCCGAGGCGGCCGACGCGCCGCACACCGTCCTGGTCCAGGACACCGCCTGGCCCGGCTACGAGCGGATCCCCGGCTGGATCGTCGAGGGCTACGCCACCCTCTGCGCCGAGATCGACGAGCAACTGGCGGCTCACGGGGTCGCCGCGGGCCCCGACCTCGTCGCCGTGCCGGTGGGCGTGGGGTCGCTGGCCCAGGCCGTCGTCACCCACTACCGCAGCCGCCCCCGCGGGCGGGCTCCCGCGCTGCTGTCGGTGGAACCGGAGAACGCGGCCTGCGTCCTGCACAGCCTCGCCCTCGGCGAACCCGTCAGCGTCACCACCGGCGAGACCATCATGGCCGGGCTGAACTGCGGAACCCCGTCCAGCATCGCCTGGCCGTACCTGTACGGCGGGCTGGACGCCGCGGTCGCCGTCCCCGACGCCGACAGTGCCCGCGCCGCCGACCGCCTCGCCGCCCTCGGCGTCAACTCGGGCCCCTGCGGAGCCGCCACGCTCGCCGGGACACGGGCGGTCCTCACCGGCACGGGATGCGCGGAGCGCCGTACGGCACTGGGACTCGACGTGACCTCGGTGGTCGTACTGCTCAGCACCGAGGGCACGGCAGCCAACCCGCACTCCAATCCTGTTGCCTGACCCTCGGGCCGGTCACGTCGCGCGGTAGCGGAGCCGCAGGAAAGTGCCCTCCGGGAAACGCAGTTGAGGCGTCTCGCGTCAGCCCCCGAGCACGGGCAGCGCGAGTCCGCAGCGGACGGGGTGTGCGTGAGCGGGATCGAGGGCGTTGCTGACGAGTTGGGCCGCGTTGGTGTCGTACGCCAGCGACAGGTGGTCGGCGAGGTCCTGCTTGCAGATCTGCTGGATCAGGATGTTCCGCACGGTCGCGCCCGGTCCCGCGGTCAGGAAGTTGTTCCGGTACGGGGTGGCGAACGCGTCGTACCGCGTGGCGATGACGGTGTAGCGGACGCCTGGCTGGGTGTCGCCGTCCCGGTCGAGCGTCCTGTTCATCCCGGAGCCGACCATCTGGTCCGACCAGGCCTGCCCGACGACGGCGGACACGGCGGGGTTGAGACCGAGCCGGGTCGTCAGCGTGCCGATGCCGGAGATGTTCCCGCCGTGGTTGGACGGAGCGAGGGCGACGAGGCTGCGCACCTTGTTCCGGTCGGGGTGCTTGGGGTTCGTGCCGCCCTCGAACCGCAGATACCAGCGGGGCGTGGGACCGCCGCCCTGGGAGTGTCCGACGATGTCGACCTGGCGGGCGCCGGTGGCCTTCAGGACGCGGTCGACGTAGCGGGCGACCTGCCGGGCCGAGTCCCGGACGGGACCGGTGGCCTGGAACGGACTGCCGGGCGGCCCAC
This sequence comes from Streptomyces sp. UW30, assembly GCF_008042075.1. Classification (GTDB taxonomy): domain Bacteria; phylum Actinomycetota; class Actinomycetes; order Streptomycetales; family Streptomycetaceae; genus Streptomyces. Next base: position 524,235 of record NZ_RDBN01000033.1, read on the forward strand.
CGTAGTTGGGGGCGAAGACGCAGTATCCCTGCTGCTTCAGCCAGGGCGACATCATGCCCCAGTTGTTGAACGCGTTCGCCGCGGACCCGTGCAGCAGCACGACCGGGCGGGGGTGCTTGCGCGTGGGACGGCAACTCCAGTCGTTGGCCCCGGACGGAGGCGCTTGCGGGTGGAGGAGCCCTCCGGCCACGGCGGTGGTGACGTCGAGGATCCGGCTCAACGGCCGCGGCGGCGTCGGGTCCTCGGATGCTGCCGCCGCACCCCGGGGTCCGGCGGTCAGCGACAGGGCGAGGCCCGCGCAGACCGCGGCCCACCTGGCGCGCCGCCGGTTCCACCGGCTCCGGGAAACAATCCGATTCGACATCGGGCCACTCCTCATCTCATCGCCGGCCGGGCGCCGACGCGAAGATGATCGAGGAGCGGATCCGCACAGACCTCAACAGCCGCTCGCGGCACCTCATATGGAGCAGGCCGCTTTCATCCGTCCAGCCCAGGAATATCAAAGGCAATTCGCCGGGCGCGGGGGCCTCCTCGCGAGCGCGGTGCCTGGCCGGCCGTCCCTGCGCCTCAGTCGGTCGGTGCCCCGAGCCACAGCGCACGGATCTCCGGAGCCTCCCGCCCCTCGATGCCCTGCGCGAACAAGGTCAGGCCCGGCCAGCCCGGCGGTACCCAGAGCGCATCGGGGTCCCCGCCCGAGAAGGCGGGCCGGTCGCCGGCCCAGACGCGTCCCACGCACTCCCCGCCGGCCCACCCGGTCACCCGGACCTGCGTGGCCTCCAGTCGGATCAGGTAACCCTCCGGGGACGGCGGCAGGTCGACGTCGAGCCATGCCTCCTCACCCGGTTTCAGCGCCAACGGCAGCCGAACCTCCTCCGTGCGCCCCGGCCGGGCCGCGAACCGGGTCAGCAGCTCGTCGTTCTGCGCCGCGCACGACCAGTCCCGCACGGCCTCCAACGCGAGCAGCTCGGCGCGCAGGCCGGGGCCGCTGGGATGGTGCGGCAGGGTGACCGAGACCTGATGGGCGCCGGCGGGCAGCAGCACCCAGGGGTTCTCGGCGTGGACGGTCTCCGCTTCGCCGTCGTCCACGCTCACCCGCAGCGGTTGGACGACACCGCGCAGATGCAGCGCCGACGGGGTGGGGGAGTGCAGCGTACGGGTGTAGGTGACCGGCTCCGCGACGCGTGTGCTGCTCCAGCCGCCGAGCACCCGGGTGGGTGCGGGGTCCGCGGCCCAGTGCCCGTGCACGGTCCACAGCGCCGACACATCCGTCGTTCCCCGTACCTTCCACAGGGTGCCGAGGCCGCGCAGCGCGCCGATGCGCAGGGCGGGCAGACGGGCGTCGTCGAAGTTGGCGTGGCCCCAGATCTCCACCACGGCCTCGACCGCGACGCTGCCCGTCACGTCCCTGACGTCGACAAGCCGGGCCGCACCGAACCCGGCGATCGGCGGATGCGTCCGGCCCGCGACGGACAGGTCGACGATGTCCGCCGCGCCGGTGAGCAGCAGCTCCTCGACGTCGGTCAGATCCGTGGCGGTCCGGTAGACGCCCCGCCCCCGGTAGACCCTGAGCGACTCCAGCGTAGGCGGTAGCGCGTGCCGGCCGGCCGGCTCCTCCGGGGCGGCGTCGCATCGCCGCCGCACCTCGCGTACGGCGGTCGGCGCGGACTTGGCGGGCCGGTGCGGTGCGTCGGTCACGTGCACCGTGCCGTCGGCGTCGACCGACCGGAGCCGTGCGGCCCGCGCCGACGGCAGCACGACGAGCGTCACTCCCGCCACGGTCCTGCGCTCGGACACCGGGATCTCGGTCCGCGCTCCGTCCAGTACGACGGTGACCGGCACGTCGGACGAGAACACCAGCACCCCGTCCGCCGCCGCGACGAGATCCGCGGACGCGAGCGACAGGATCGCGTCGATGCCCCAGGGCCGCAGGGGCACGTCCACCGCCATCAGGGGGCACGATCCCGGCGCGACCGCGACGGGCACGCCCTCGACGACCGCCGTGCCCGGGTCCGTTCCGAGATGCGGTACGGCCACCAGCCGGCCGCCCTCGGGCATGTCCAGCGCCGACAGCTCGGAGCTGGTCGGGAAGTCGGCGTCCAGGTCCGAGAACGTCGTTTTCGCCAGGGCGAGTTGGTCCCCCCAGGTCTCGACGACCCGCGCCAGCACCTGCGCCTCGGCGAACTCCGGCCGCTGCGCGCCGGTCGACGTGACGTATCCGCCGAAGTCGTAGCCATGGCTCATGAAGTTGCCCGGCCGGCCCCAGTTGCCGCTGGACGGCGTGTACCCGAAGTTCCAGCCGGAGGACTGGAGATACGGCGCGATCAGCTTGGCGCCGCTCGCCAACAGCCGCCGCAGCGTACGGTGGCGCCGGTTCGTCTCGGTGATCAGCAGCGGCACCCCGCGCTCGGCGACCAGGGCGGCATAGCGGCCCACCTCGGCCTCGATGTCGGGGGAGTCGTCGTCCGGGTAGAAGTTGCAGGCCGGTACGACACCGTCCACGTCCCCGGTGGCGCCCGTGAGGTCGCCCTGGCCTGAGCAGGCGATCAGCGGGACCGTGATGCCGTGCCCGAGCGCCGCTTCACGCAGGGCGCTCACATAGCCCGCGCGGTCCGCGCAGTCGAAGAAGTCCAGCTCGTTCTCCAACTGCACCATGATGACCGGGCCGCCCGCCGGGTACTGCCGCTCGGCCAGCAACGGCAGCACCTGGTCGAACCACGCGGTGACCCGTTCCAGAAACCGGGGCTCGTTCTGACGGACCCTCAACTCGGCGTCGAGGCCGAGCCAGGCGGGCAGTGCGCCGCCGTCCCACTCGGAGCAGATGTACGGGCCCGGCCGCGCGACGACGTACAGGCCCGTCTCGTGGGCGAGGTCCAGGAAGGCCGCGACGTCCCGCCGGCCCTCGAAGGACCAGCGGCCGGGCGCCGYCTCGTGGAAGTTCCACGGCAGATAGACGTCGACGCAGGTGTACCCCGACGSCCGCACCTGTTCCAGCCGCTCGCGCCACTGCTCCCGGGGCAGCCGGAAGTAGAACAGCGAGGCGCACAGCAGGGTGCGCGGGCGGCCGTCGATCCACACGCCCCGGCCGTCGAGGCGGACGGCTTCGATGGTCTCCGTACGGTTCACTTCACTCCCGCGCTTCCGCCGCTGATGTCCATTTCGTACAGGTACTTCTGGCCCAGGTAGTAGATGACGATCATCGGAACCGCGAGCAGGATGGAGCCGACCATGACCAGGTTCCAGGGCGGCGCCTGCATCGCCGCCGATGTGCTGGTGATGTACTGCACGCCCAGGGCCAGCGGCATCTTCGACTCGTCGTTCAGATAGATCAGGGGGCCCATGAAGTCGCCCCAGGTGTGGGTGAGCGTGAAGATGCCGATGGCGATCAGCACCGGTCTGAGCATCGGGAACATGATCCGCCGGTAGATGCCGAAGAAGCCCAGGCCGTCCACCATCGCGGCCTCGTCGAGCTGGCTCGGCAGCCGGGAGACGAACTGGCGGACCAGGAAGATGTTGAAGGCGTTGGAGAAGAAGTTCGGCACGATCAGCGGCAGGAAGGTGTTCACCCAGCCCAGGTCCCGGAACAGGATGAACTGGGGGATCATCGTGATCTGCGTCGGGATCATCATCGTCGCGAGGACAACCAGGAACATCGTGCTCTTGCCCGGGGCCCGCAGACGGGCGAACGCGTAGCCGACGAGGCCGCTGGAGAGCACCTGCCCGACGACCGAGAACAGCGAGATGATCACCGAGTTGAGCAGGAAGGTACCCATCGGCAGCTCGGTGCCGAACACCCGGGAGAAGTTCTCCCAGTGGAACTCGCGCGGGATGATCGTGAACGTGTTGGCGTTCACGGTCGCGTCACTGGACAGCGCGATCGACCCGACGAACACCAGCGGCGTCGACAGGATCGCCGCCACGATGATCAGGGTGCCGTAGGTGAACGGGGTCGCGCGGAACGCCCGTACGGCAGAGGTCTGTTGGCCGTCTTGGCGTACTGACGTCACCACAGTGGCCATCACTTCACCTCGGTTTCGTAGAACACCCAGCGTCGGGTCGTTCGGAAGGCGATCACCGTGAAGACGAGGATCACGGCGAACAACAGCCATGAGATCGCCGACGCGTACCCCATGTGGTAGAAGCCGAAGGCCTGGTCGAACAGGAGCGGCACCATCGTCTGGGCCGAGTCGTAGGCTCCGCGGTTGCTCTTCGGGGTCAGGATGTAGACCTGCGCGAACACCTGGAACGCGTTGATCAGGCCCATGATCAGGTTGAAGAAGATGATGGGCGTCAGATGCGGCAGCGTGATGCTCCAGAACTGCCGGGCCGAGCCCGCCCCGTCGACCTCGGCGGCCTCGTACAGCTCCCGCGGGATGCCCTTCATCGCGGCGAGCAGCAGCACGGTCGCGCTGCCCGCGCCCCACGCCGACATCAGGATCAGCGCGGGCTTGACCCAGGGGCCGTCGATCAGCCACGCCGGGCCCGAGATGCCGACGAGGCCGAGGAAGTCGTTGACCGGGCCGGACSGGGCCAGCACCATCTTGAAGATCATCGCCGTGGCGACCAGGGGGACCAGCGTCGGCAGATAGATCAGGGTGCGGAACAACTTGCGGGCCCGCACCTGCTTGTTGAGCAGGTTCGCCAGCCACAGGCCGAGCACCAGGCCGAGCGGGACCGAGATCGCGGCGTAGTAGAAGGTGTTCCCCAGCGCCTTCCAGAAGGCCGGGTCGTCGGTCAGGAGCGTGACGTAGTTCTGGAAGCCGACCCACTGGGGCGGGGTGAAGGAGTCCCAGTCGGTCAGTGAGTAGTAGACCGACGCGATCATCGGGCCGAGCAGGAAGACCAGGAAGCCGATCGCCCACGGCGAGACGAACAGGTAGAAGGAGAGCGCCTCACGGCGTCGCCTCTTCGAGAGCTTCGGCTTCTTCGGTGACGCGGCCCCCTTAGCGACAGCCGGTGCGGTCGGCGGGGTCGGGGCCGTCGTGGTCGCCATCGCCCGTCATCCCGCAGACTTGATGAGGGACTCCAGGTTCTTCTGGAGCGCGGTGAGCACCTTCTTGGCGCTGCGCTCCTTGCCGAGCCAGAAGTCGGCGAGCCCGCTCTCGATGGCCGCCTGCATCTCGTTCCACTCGGGGATGAACGGCGCCCGGAAGACGAACTCGCTCGACTCGGCGAACACCCCCATGTCCACCTGGGTCTTCATCCACGAGGGCTTGAGGAACGCGTCGCTCTTCTGCACCTCCAGGTTGGCCGGTACGTCCTCGCCGGAGGAGATGATCACCTGCTGAGCCTCGGGCGAGGTGAGGAAGTCGATGGCCTTGAACGCGTTGTCGGCCTGCTTGGAGCTGCGGGAGACGGCGAGGCCGCTGCCGAAGGCGGAGACCGCCTGCTTCCTGCCCCGCCACAGGGGTGCGATGTCCCAGCCGAACTTCGTCTCCGTCAGTCCGGCGATCGCCCAGAACCCGGTGGCGTTGACGGCGACCTTCTGGTTCGCGAACGCCTGGTCGCCGCCGATGTCGGCGCCCATGTCGGCGTAGTCCTCGGCGGTGGGCACGACCTTGTGCTTGAAGACCAGGTCGCCGGCCCACTGGAGGGCCTCGATCGCCTCGTCGCTGTCCACGGCCGGTCTGCCGGCCTCGTCGATGATGGCGCCGCCGTTCTGGTACACGAAGCTCCACCACTGCGGCCACCAGCCGGCACCGCCGTATCCCCACTGCTTGCCCGGGACTGTGAGTTCCTTGAACGCGTCGAGCGCGTCGTCCCAGGTCCAGTCCGCCGTGGGCGCCTTGATGCCCTTCTTCTCGAACAGCTCCTTGTTGTAGTAGACGATCATCGCGCCGGAGCGGTCCGGGATCGCGTAGAGCTGGTCCTCGTACGTGTAGATGGAGCCGACCGAGCCGAAGCGCTGCCCGGCGTCGAGCCCGGCCTTCTTGGCGAGGTCGTCGAGGGGCAGCAGCTGGTTCTTGCTCGAATAGGTGTTGACGCTCTCGGCGACCTGCATGATGTCCGGCCCGTTGCCGCCGGCGATCATCGTCTGGACCTTCTGCGGGTACGAGTCGCTCGGGATCAGCTGCAGCTTGACCTTCAGCTCCGGGTACTTCTTCACCAGCAGGTCGATGCGGGCCTGGTACGCCTTGCGGTCGGCGTCGCCTCCCCACACCGTCATCACCAGCGGACCGCCGGTGGAACCGCCGCTGGAGGAACCGCACGCGGTGAGGGTCACGACACCGGCCGCGATCCCGAGGCCGAGGAAACCACGGCGGGACACCTGAAGCCTGTCAACTGGCATGGCAATACCCCTCGTTGAGGTGCGCGAACGCGCAGGGATCAGCTCTCGGGAGCCCGGGCCCGGCTTCGAGTGACGGTTAAAATAACCCTCAGAAAATCGCGCTAACAAGCCCTTGTTTCGTATGAGTTTCAACTTGCACCACTCGCACTCGACCGAAAGGCCGGACCCGCCCCAAGATTTCCTGGGGATGGCCGGGAACTCATCGGGGTCCGCGGCCGACTTGTGTGAAGAGGCGGCTCTGTCCGCGCTCGTCCGCAGTCACCACGTCGTCGCTACAAGGGAGTCGTACGTGTCCCGCTCCACTCTGATCCGCAGTCTGCGCCGAACCGGCGTACTCACCTCGGTCGCCCTCGCGCTGGCCGTCGCCACCGCGGGGCCGGCGGCGGCTCATGCGGAGGTGGAGGCCGAGGGCGCGCGGGCCCTCGACCAGAACGTCGAGCTGACCTTCTCCGCCGAGTCGGAGTCGGCCTCGGCCGGGATCAGCAAGCTGGAGGTGATCCTGCCCGAGGGAATCGTCCCGCAGGACATCACCTACGAAAAGGGGCCCAAGGGCTGGAAGTTCGCCTCCACCGACCGGGGCTACACGGTGTCCGGGCCGAAGCTGGCCGTGGGTGAGGACGTCGAGTACGTCGTGACCGTACGGCAGTTGCCGGACGCCAAGGAGGTGGCCTTCAAGACCCTCCAGACCTACAGCGACGGCAAGGTCGACCGCTGGATCGAGCTGGAGGAGGAGGCCGAGGGGGACGGCCACGGACACGGCCACCCCGCACCCCACCTGGCCCTGAAGGCGGCCGCCSCCGGCGCCGAGTCGGTGAGTCCGACCCCCACGCAGGAACCGACGACGGCTGCCCCGTCGTCGGCCCCCGCCTCGGACAAGCCTGCCGCCCAGGGTTCCTCCGCCGAGCCGGCGGCGGCCGAGGCGAAGGACGACGACGGCATGTCGATCGCCGTGCCCGTGGGCATCGCTGCCGCAGTGGTGGTGCTCGGCGGCGGTGCGTGGTGGCTGACGAAGCGCCGGGGCGGGGCCGCCTGAGGACGCCGGTCCGGGCGGGTCGCTGAGGGGGATCAGCGACCCGCCCGCCCCGGCGCAGCGCCGCTCACTGACTCGGTATCACAGAACCGTGAGCAGTGCGCTGCCGGCGGCTCTGCCGTCCCGCAGGGGTCTGAGGGCCAGACGTATCAGGGCGAGTGCGTTGTCGTCGCCGGCGATGCGGTTGGCGCTGAGCCCGGCGCAGGTCCGGCACTGGTGGATGAGCAGCCATTCACCGTCCGGCCGTACGGTCAGGCTCAGTGCCTCCATGCGGCCATGGCAGTCCGCGGCCCGGTCGCCGGGAACTCTCCGGTCGACATGAAGGCTGACCAGGCAGTTCGGGCAGTGGTTGCGGTGCGCGGTGCCGGGCGCGACGAGGGGCACGTCCAGTCGGCAGCCCACGCACCGGAAGTCATTGCCGCGGTGACCGCCGCTCGCGTGCGGCACGTCCTTGGTCCGTTGAGGTCGGCGGCGCCGTTTGCGGCCATTTGTCTGTGTGCGGCGTGGCATGGCTGGTCCTCCTTTCCGTCCGCGGCGTTCAGAGGGTCCCGAACGCTTCGAGGGGGAAGGGAGGTTGGGCCAGTGGCCGTACGGCCATGCGCATCAGGATGAGCTGGTTGTCGTCCGCGCACACCCGGTTCGAGGTGAGCTCGCCGCAGCGGATGCAGCGGTGGATCAGCATCCAGTCACCGGTGCGCAGCACCGCGATGGCGATGGGGTTCATGCGCGCGTCGCACTCGGACCGACCGCCGTCGACCTGGTCGGCGACGTGCCGTGAATGCAGGCAGGACGGGCAGTGGTTGCGGCGGCTGCCGTCGGCGGCCAGGGCCGACACGGTCAGCCCGCACCACATGCAGGAGAAGGTGCCGGTGCTGAGGACGTGGTCGGTGGGGTTGTGCTGGTGATCGAGGTTGTCGCTGGACACCCGGATGCTCCTTGCTGAGAAGTCTGCGATGACAGCAAGAGCAGGCCGAGCGGCCTCGGGAAGCCCTGACAGGGGTCAGGGGCGGCTACGCGATGCGTCGAGGCGCGCTCGGCGCGAGCCGGGTCATAAACACCCCTTCCAGGGCAAGGTGGAACAAAGTCGATGGGCTGAGCTCGCTCAAGCTAGCACCCGCGTGCGGGGCGTCGTCCACTCGTTTTCTCGTGACCCCGGCGCGGTAGCGTCAATTTTGACAGGCCCTTGACAAATTTGACGGTCCCGCGCAGCATGCAAGACATCTGCGGAAGCCTGCAATTCCCTTTGTTCAAGGCGTAATTTTTCCGCACTGCGCATCGAATCCGCACGGACACACCCCGGCAAGCGCGGCCGGCGCGCGCCTTGCCTGACACCCGCATCGTCAGGAAGGACAACCCCCCATGCTTCGGCGCCCTCGCGCGGGGCTGAGAACGCTCACCGCGCTCGCGCTCCTCATGGCCGCGGCCGTCACCACGGCACCCACGGCAGGCCCGGCCTCCGCGGCCCCGGCGGACCTCCCGCCCACCGACTACCAGCAGGTCCAACTCGCCACCGGCGCGGCTGAGTTGGGTGAACCCATGTCCCTGGCCGTACTGCCCGACCGCTCGGTCCTGCACACCGCGCGCGACGGCACGATCCGCCTCACCGACGCCGCCGGCAACACCAAACAGGCCGGCAGGCTCGACGTCTACACACACGACGAGGAGGGCCTCCAGGGCATCGCCGTCGACCCCTCCTTCACCGCCAACCGGTACGTCTACGTCTACTACTCCCCGAAGCTGAACACCCCGGCGGGCGACGCCCCCGTCACCGGCACCGCCGCCGACTTCGAGCCCTGGAAAGGGCACCTCAACCTGTCGCGGTTCACGCTGCGCAGCGACGGCACCCTGGACCCGGCGAGCGAGAAGGTCGTCCTGGAGGTCCCCAACGACCGCGGCCAGTGCTGCCATGTGGGCGGCGACATCGACTTCGACGCGGCCGGGAACCTGTACCTGACCACCGGCGACGACACCAACCCCTTCGACTCCTCCGGCTACGCGCCGATCGACGAACGCACCGACCGCAACCCGCAGTTCGACGCCCAGCGCAGCTCCGGCAACACCAACGACCTGCGCGGCAAGGTGTTGCGGATCAAGCCGACCGCGGCCGGCGGCTACACCGTCCCCGCGGGCAACCTCTTCGCACCGGGCACGGCCGGCACCCGGCCCGAGATCTACGCGATGGGCTTCCGCAACCCGTTCCGCATGTCCGTCGACCGTCCCACCGGCACCGTCTACGTCGGCGACTACGGCCCCGACGCGGGCGGCACCGACGCGAACCGCGGACCGGGCGGCCAGGTCGAGTTCGACCGCATCACCGCGCCCGGCAACTACGGCTGGCCGTACTGCACCGGCACCAACACCACCGGCGAGACGTACAACGAGTACACCTTCCCCAGCGGCCCCTCCGGAGCGAAGTACGACTGCGCCGGCGGCCCCGCCAACAACTCCTTCCGCAACACCGGCCAGGCCAAGCTGCCCCCGGCCAGGCCGAGCTGGATCAAGTACGGCCTGGACGGCTCACCGCCCGAGTTCGGCGGCGGCTCGGAGTCCCCGATGGGCGGCGAGGTCTACCGGTACGACCCCAACTCCACGTCCACGGTGAAGTTCCCGCAGTCCCTCGACGGCCGCTTCTTCGCCGCCGAGTACGGACGCCAGTGGATCAAGGCCGTCGAGGTCAGGAGCGACGGCACCTACGGCACGATCGAGGACGTCCCTTGGGACGGCACCCAGGTGATGGACACCGACTTCGGCCCCGACGGCGCGCTGTACGTCCTGGACTACGGCACCGGCAGCAACAACCAGGCCCTGTACCGCATCGAGTACATCGCGGGCAGCAACCGCAACCCCGTCGCGCAGGCGTCCGCCGACCGGACCTCCGGCGCCCTGCCGCTCACGGTGCGGTTCTCCTCCCAGGGCAGCTCCGACCCCGAGGGCGGGGCGCTGACCTACTCCTGGAACTTCGGCGACGGCACCACATCCACGCAGGCCGATCCCAGTCACACGTACACCACGGCCGGCACCTATCGCCCCACCCTCACGGTCCGCGACCCCGAGGGTCTGACCGGCACCGCGAGCCTGGTCGTCACCGCGGGCAACACCGCACCGACGGTGACCCTGCAACAGCCCCCGGACGGGCAGCCGTTCGCCTTCGGTGACACCGTGCCCTTCAAGGTGCAGGTCAGCGATCCCGAGGACGGCACCGTCGACTGCTCCAAGGTGAAGGTCACCTATCTCCTCGGCCATGACAGCCACACCCACGCCATCACCTCCACCAACGGCTGCGAGGGCAACCTCACCGTGCCCGCCGACGGCGAACACGACAGCGCCGCCAACCTCTACGGAGTCTTCGACGCCGAGTACACCGACGCCGGCGGCCTGACCACGCACTCCGTGCGCACTCTGCAACCCCGCCACCGGCAGGGCGAGCACTTCGGCGCCCAGTCCGGCATCCAGATCGCGAACCACGCCACCGCCGAGGGCGGCAGGACGGTCGGGTTCACCGACGACGGCGACTGGATCTCGTTCAAGCCGTATGTCCTCGCCGGTGCAACCAAGTTCACCGCCCGGGTGGCCTCCGGCGGAGTGGGCGGCACCCTCCAGGTGCGCGCCGGATCCGCCACCGGCACACTGCTCGGCACCGCGACCGTGCCGGTGACCGGCGGCTGGGACACCTTCACCGACGTCACCGCCAACCTCTCCGGCGCGCCCGCCGGCACCACCGAGCTGTTCCTGGTGTTCCGCGGCCCGACCGGGCAGGGCAACCTTTTCGACATCGACGCCTTCACCCTGGGCTCCGGCACCACCACGACCACACCGTGGGAGGCGGAGTCGTACAGCTCCGCCTCCGGCGTCCAGTCCGCGGCGCACGGCTCGGCCAGTGGCGGACTGACGCTGGGCTACATCGACAACGGCGACTGGGCGGGCTACGCCTCCGTCTCCACCGCCGGCGCGACCTCCGTCTCCGCCCGGGTCTCCTCCGCCGGTGCCGGCGGTACCCTCCAGTTCCGCTCCGGCTCGCAGACCGGGCCGCTGCTCGGCTCGGTGACCGTGCCGGTGACCGGCGACTGGGACACCTTCACCACCGTCAGCAGCACGCTCAACGGCGCCGGAACGGGCCCGCTCTTCCTCACCTTCACCGGAGGCACCGGCAGCCTCTTCGACGTCGACACCTTCACGCTCGCCTCCTCGGCGCGAAAGGGGCGATGAACATGACCACCCTGACGCGGCGGCTGCGCCGTGGCGCGACCGCACTGGCCCTGGCCGTGCTCGGCGCCCTGCTCACCCCGGCCGGGACCGCGCACGCGGCCTCCTTCGAGATCCTCGTCTTCTCCAAGACGGCCGGGTTCCGGCACGACGCCATTCCGGCCGGCCTCGACACCCTGCGCACCCTCGGCGGGCAGAACGACTTCACCGTCACCGCCACCGAGGACGCCGGCGCCTTCACGTCCGCGAACCTCGCCGGATACGAGGCCGTGGTGTTCCTCAACACCACGGGCGACGTCCTCAACACCGCCCAGCAGAACGCCCTTCAGTCCTACGTCGACTCCGGCGGCGGCTACCTCGGCGTGCACGCGGCCGCCGACACCGAGTACGACTGGCCGTACTACGGGCAGCTCGTCGGCGCATGGTTCCAGAGCCATCCAGCGATCCAGCAGGCCACGATCCGCAACGAGGACCGCACCCACCCGGCCACCTCGCACCTCGGCGCGACCTGGACCCGCACCGACGAGTGGTACAACTACCGCGCCAACCCCCGCTCCGACGTGCACGTCCTGCAGACCCTGGACGAAAGCACCTACAACGGCGGCTCGATGGGCGCCGACCACCCCATCACCTGGTGCCACGGCCAGGGGCAGGGCCGCTCCTTCTACACCGGACTCGGCCACACCACCGAGTCCTACGCCGACCCGGCCTTCCGTTCCCTGCTGCTGGGCGGCGTGCGCTACGCCGCCGGGCAGGCTGCCGCCGACTGCTCCGCCCCGGACGGCAGCGGACAGGTCGAGGCCGAGTCGTACACCTCCGGCTCCGGAGTGCAGCCCGCCGCGCACACTCCGGCGAGCGGGGGCCAGACGCTGGGCTACATCGAGAACGGGGACTGGGCGGGCTACGCCTCCGTCTCCACCGCAGGGGCGCGGACCTTCACGGCGAAGGTGTCCTCGGCGGGAGCGGGCGGCACCATCGAGATCCGCTCGGGCTCGGCGACGGGCACCCTGCTCGGCTCCGTGGCGGTACCGGTGACCGGTGGCTGGGAGACCTTCACGACCGTCACCACGACCCTGACCGGCTCCGCCTCCGGGCCGCTGTTCCTGAGGTTCACCGGCGGTGGGGGAGCCCTGTTCGACGTCGACACCTTCAGCCTCGGCGCCGAACCCACGGCCGGCGCCCTGGCCGACGACGTGCACCTCTTCTACTACCCGTGGTACGGCAGCCCGGCGGTCAACGGCGGCTGGCGGCACTGGCAGCAGGGCGGCCGCACCCCGCCCGACGACATCGGCGCCGACCTCTACCCGGCCCTCGGCCCGTACGACTCGGGCGACCTCGAAGGCGCCGTCGCCCGGCACATGGAGTGGGTCGCCCGGTCCGGTGCCGGTGTGATCGTCTACAGCTGGTGGGGCCGGGGCAGCTATGAGGACCGGCTCGTGCGGGGAGTGCTCGACGCGGCGCAGGAGCGGGGCATCGAGGTGGCCTGGCACCTGGAGCCGTACGCGGGCCGCACCGCCGCCTCGACGGCCGCCGACATCGAGTACATCAACAGCACCTACGGCGGCCACCCGGCCTTCTACCGTTCGGCGGAGCACGGCGACAGAAGCGCGTTCTACGTGTTCCAGAGCCTGGACATCACCGACTGGTCGGCGCTGGACCAGGTGACCGACACCGGCATCGTGCTCGCCCAGACCACCGACACCACCAAGATCGCGCACTTCTCCGGCATGTACACCTACGACGGCATCGCGGGCGCCACGGCCCCGGGCTGGAAGCAGGCCGGCGACCACGCCCGGGCCAACGGCCTGATCTGGGCCCCGTCCGTCGCGCCCGGCTACATCGACGACCGGGCCGTGCCGGGCAACTCCACGCCCACTGTGGAACGGGCGAACGGTGCGGCCTACGACCGGCAGTGGTCCAACGCCCTGGACCCGGCGATCGGCGGCTCACCGACCTGGGTGTCGGTGACCTCGTTCAACGAGTGGCACGAAGGAAGCTCCATCGAACCGGCCGACTCCACGCCGCCCGCCGGCCACGGCTACCGGACCTACGACGGCGCGTACGGGCAGACGGGAGAGGCGGCGCAGACGGCATACCTGGACCGCACCGCGTACTGGGCGGGCCGCTTCCAGGAGACGACGCGCGACTAGCCCCCACACCAACGCCGGGTCTCACCGGTGAGATGCCCGGCCGGAGCCGTCCGGCCGGGCATCTGCCCGTCCCACGGGGAATGATGACCCTCATGGCGAGGATCGTCGTACTGGGCGCCGCCCTCGGTGGCCTGCAGACAGCCCTGCTGCTGGCCGCGGACGGCCATCAGGTGACCGTGCTGGAGCGTGACCCGGATCCGGCGCCGCCGGATCCGGAAGAGGCATGGTCGCGGTGGCAACGCCCGGGCATCCCCCAGTTGCGCCTCACCCACCTCCCGCTCGCCAGTTGGCTCCAACTGTCCGAAGCGCAGCTGCCGAGCCTGGTGGAGCGGATGACGGCGGCCGGGGCAGTCCGGATGAACGTCCTGGCGCCCGAACCCGGCATGCGTGGCGGCCTGCTGCCCGCCGACGTGCGCTTCGACACGCTGGCCGCACGGAGATGTCTGCTGGAGCACGTCGCCACGCGTGCGGCGGAGGCGGCCGGTGTGCGCATCGAACGGGGTGTCGTGTGCCGAGGGTTGCGCGCCGGCTCCGATGACGGGCCGAGAGCCAAGGGGCGCGTACCGCACGTCACGGGGGTGGAGACCGGCACCGGCCCCCTGGCCGCCGACCTGGTCGTCGACTGCACCGGGCGCCGCTCACCGCTCCCCGCCTGGCTGCGGGACATCGGCGTACCGGGCCCGGTCGAGGAAGCGGGGCGGCGCGGCTTCACGTACTACTGCCGCTACTTCCGGTCGGCCGACGGCGCCCTGCCGGCCAGTACGTTCCCCCTGATCGCCGAGCACGGATCCCTCGGCCTCCTGCGCATCCCGGCCGACCACGGCACGTACTCGCTCGGCCTCATCAGCCGCAGCCACGACCACGAACTGCGCCGGCTGCTGCGCCACGAGGGCGCTTGGTGTGCCGCCGTCCGCCTCTTCCCGGGCGCGGACGCCTGGCTCGACGGCCGGCCCCTCACCGACGGCGTGCAGATCATGGCCGGCCTGACGGACCGCAAGCGGACCCTGTACGACGACGAACACCCCCGAGTCACCGGGGTGGTTGCCGTCGGCGACGCGTGGGCGCTCACCGTGCCGACCATCGGACGGGGACTGGCGATGAGCATGCGGCACAGTCTGATGTTGCGTGACGTCCTGCGGCGCACGGGCACCGCCGACCGCGTCGAGCTGGTCACCGCGTTCGGCCGGGCCACCCGGGACGGACTCGGCGGCGTATACCGGCGAAGCACCTCCTACACCCGGCACCGCCTGGCCGAGATGGACGCACACGCGGCCGGCCGCCGCTACCGGCACCCCGACTGGGACCGGGCGAGGGCGCTGGCGCTGCTGACGCAACGCGAGCCTGACGCGCTGCGGGCGGAGCGGGCCGCCGCCCACCTCCTGCCCGGAGCCGCTGCCGAACTGAGTGCTCCCGCCCTGGTCGAGGCGGTGGACGGGCTGATGCCCGAGCTCGAGCGCCGCATGCCGCCGGGGCCCACGCGGGCCCACCTGCTCGAAGCCGCCGCCGCCGGGTGAACCGTCCTCGGACGGCACGGACGCCCCGCACACCCCATGAGGGCTTTCTTCACGTCTTGACTTAAGTGTGCGGACGTTGCTTGGATCTCAACTCCCGCTCCATCCCGCGCTGTTGGTCCCCCACGTCAGGAGCAGCTGTGAGACGTCCCCTCACCACCTTCGCGGCCGTCGCGGTCACGACACTGTCCGCACTGGTCGGCACCGGTCAGGCCGCCCACGGCCAGGCCGTGACCGGCACGTACTCGACCGGCGGCACTCAGGCCTGGCGGCCACTGCCGACCGTCCGGATCGGCAACGACTCCGGCGGCCCCGTCGACGCCACCGTGGTCGCCGACCCCGCCGCCACCCGGCAGAAGTACGCGGGCGTCGGCTTCTCCCTGGACGAGACGAGCGTGTCGAACCTGTTCAAGCTCACCCGCGCCGAGCGGGAGAAGGCCGTCCGGCTGCTCGTCGACCCCGAACGCGGCGCGGGCCTGGACCGCTTCCGGCTGACGATCGGCAGCCCCGACCTCATCGAGCATCTGCCGTTCTGGTCGCTGGACGACCTGCCCGCCGGTGTCACCGAGGACTTCGGGCTGAAGCACTTCTCCGTCCAGAGGGACATCGACCTGCACATCATCGAGACGATCAAGCTCATCCAGCGCTACAACCCCAAGGCCACGTTCTTCGCGTCGGCATGGAGCGCCCCGGCGTGGATGAAGACCAACAACCGGTTCACCGGCGAGGTCGCGCTCAAGCCCGGCAGCACCACCGAGCACTACCAGGTCGGCAAGCTGCGCGACGACTGCGTCGACGTGTTCGCGCGCTACTACGTCAAGTTCGTCCAGGCGTACGCCCGCCACGGCATCCGCGTCGACGCGCTGACCCTGCTGAACGAGCCGGGCATGGACGTCGTCTACCCGGCCATGGACATCAGCGTCGCCCAGCAGCAGAAGCTGGCCCTGGCCATCAAGCGTGAACTGCGCGCCGCCCGGCTGAACACCCAGCTGTACGTGCACGACTTCAACTTCTGGGACTGGCGCGACCCCAACAGCACGGCGACCAAGAACTACCACCGCATCTTCGAGGACGCCCCGGACGGCTCGGTGACCGGCGAGCAGGTCCGCAAGGCGGCGGACGGCGTCGCCTTCCACCCGTACTGGGGAGACCCGGGCGTCATGCGTGACGCCCGCGAGGAGACCGGGAAGCCGGTCCACCTCACGGAGACGAGCGACCTCGCGCCCTCGACCGTCCTCGACGACTTCCGGCTCGACGCCAGTTCCTACATCCTGTGGGCCCAGACCACGGACCAGGACGGCGGGACCCTGCACTGGACGCCGTCCCGGGACAACAACATCGACTGGGAGCAGGTCGGCGCCACCACCAAGTGGCCGAACCGGCTGGTGAAGGTGAACACGGTCACCAAGGACTTCACCGTCCGCGACGAGCTGTACGGGCTCGGACAGTTCGCGAAGTACCTCGCGCCCGGTGACGTGCGCCTGGAGTCGAGCGCCGCGGAGAACGGGGTCAGCAACGTGGTCTACCGCTCCGGCAGAAGCGGCTATGTCGCCGTCCTCGGCAACAGCGCCGGCACCGACAGCAGGGTCCGCGTCGTGGCCGGCGGCCAGAGGTTCGTGGTGACCGTACCGGCGGGATCCTTCGCCACTTACCGGTGGAAGGGGCAGGCCGGGCACGACGGTCGAGGCTGAGGACGCCCGAAGCGTCGCCGATCGCTCATGGCAGCCGGGTGGTCTCCAGCAGCTGGCGCGCCATCTCCCGCGCGGGCCCGGCGGTGTGGTCGGCGACGCGCCGGAAGGTCTCCTGTGCGGGGCGGGCCGGCCATTCCGGAGGGAGGTGCCGGGCCGGCAGCCTGGGGTCGGCGCGGATCGTCCAGAGCCATTCGCTGACCAGCCGCAGCCGGGTGCCGATCGGGTCGTCGCCGGACCCGGCGTCGAGATGCGCGGTCCAGCGCTTGTCGAAGACGACGTAGCGGGCGGCGATGCTCTCCAGGTCCCAGGTGTCACGGACCATCAGCTCGATGTCGGTGGCCCCGTCCGCCTGGGCGTGGAAGATCTTCACGTGGGCGGCGAGACCGAGCTCCGCGACCACACCGCCGACGTCGACATGCCCGGGCGCGATCCACAGTCCGTTGTACAGCGCGCCGAACCCGGACCAGGTGAGCCGGGAGCGCAGGTCGTGGCGCTGGCGCTTCCAGGAGTCGGGCAGGGAGAAGCCGAGCAGGGTCCAGGAGCCGTCCCAGTCGTCGTTGACCGCGCCCTGCTGCCAGATACGGGTACGGCCGTCCTCCAGGACGCGCGTCGCCTGCGGGGTCAGCCCGAAGAACATCTTGCGGCCCTCGCGCCGGCGCCGCAGCAGGCCCCGGTTGACCATCCGGGTCAGGGTGGAGCGCACGGCCTGTTCGCCGACCCCGACACGGCCGAGCACGTCGATGATGCTGCCCGAGTAGACCCCCACGTCGCCCTCCTCCAGGACGTGGTTGCCGAAGAAGGCGAGCATGAGCGACTGCGGGCGCGGCTGCGGGCCCTGCGAGGTGTCCTGACCGTCCAGGATGTCGTCGTCCTCCACGCTGGCAAGGTTACGGCCGCCCGCCGACGGTGCGACGGGCGGTCGCGGGGCTTCATCGGCCGTCGGCGGGGTGCGCGAGGTCGAACGGGCGCAGGTACGGGGTCGGGCGGTAGTGGACGTAGCGGGTGGGTGTGGTCGGATCGGCCTGCGTGGCACGGGAGTTGAGGGAGGCTGCGTCGGTGCCCTCCCACCTGCCCGTGGCGAGGCGGTCCTCCAGTGTGTGCAGGGCGGCGACCTGTTCGGCGGGGCTGAAGGTGCAGTGGCCGGCGTTGTCGGTGTACGCCTGCCGCAGCCGCGACGCCGATCCCGCGGCGGTGACGGCCCGCTTCAGTGCGCTCTCCGCCTGGACGGGGATGAGGGCGTCGCCCGTGGTGTGGACGGCGAGCTGCGGCTTGGTCAGCTCGCCCGTGAAGGAGCTGGTGCTCGCCATCCACGCGACGGCGTCCGGGTCGGCGCTGACGCGCGGGGCGCGGTTGAGGGTGGCGAGGTCGGCCTTCAGGGAGAGGCCGGCCTCCTTGTAGAGCTCGGTCACCTCCTTGGCGACCGAGGACTGCCCGAGCAGCTTCGCGTAGTCGACCCCGGTGTTCCAGGACATGTTGCCGCCGGCCCGGGTCTCGGCCTCCTGTCGCCAGCTGAAGGCGGGCAGCTTGACCAGGCCCTTGACGGCCTCGTACTGATGGGCCTGCTGGGCGTCCCAGTCGGTCGCGGCGGGCCGGGGCTGCGTGGGCTGGTTCCAGCCCGGGATGTTGTGCAGGGCTGCGGCCAGGGCGATCCGGGCCCGTCCGGCGGGTGTCGCCTGGGCGGTCTCGACGGCGGCTGTCAGGGTGTTCGCCGCGGCGGCGGCGGTCCGCTGGTCCGGAAGGTTCACCAGCGGAATGTCGGTGCCGGGCGCGAGGAGGGTCTTGAGGGCGAAGACCGGGTCGAGGGTGCTGTTCCAGTTGGCTACGCCGCCATGGACCAGACCGCACAGGGACAGCGAGCCGTCGATCCGCTCCGGGTGGCGCTCGGCGATGGCGGTGGTGACGAGTCCGCCGTACGACTGCCCCCAGGCGATGGTGCGGGAGGCCGTGCCGAAGCGTTCGGTGAAGGCGGTGAGGGTGGCGAGCTGGTCGGGCACCGCGTCCGTCACCGCCCAGCCGGTGGTGGCGTAGGACGAGCCTATGAGGGCGTAACCCCGCTGGAGGAGCAGGGCCTTGGTGGCGTCGTCCGGTGCGTCCTGAGCGGGGTTGGCCGGGCCGGAGGTGTAGCCGTGGCTGAAGAGCAGGACAGTGCCGTTCCACTGGGCGGGCACGTCCATCATGTACGTGGCGCCCGAGGGGAGTCGGCCGTTCAGGTGGGTGGGCTCACCGGTGGCGGCTGCCGTCGAGGTGGGGAGGGCGGTCGCCGCGAGGAGGAGGGCCGCCGCGAAGGCGGTGCGGGTGCCGGTCGTCATGCGGTGATCTCCTGCGAGCGTGGGGTGGTGGGGAGTTCGGTGGGGGCGCCGGACAGGGACGTACGGCTCGTCTCGCGTACGAACCACACGGTCAGCGCGGTGATGAGGGAGCCGCCGCACAGCAGCAGCGCGACCGGGGTGCCGTTGCCGCTTCCGGCGACCAGGCTTCCGGCGATCATGGGGGAGAAGCCGGCGCCGATGAGAGTGGCGCCCTGGTAGCCGAGGGAGGCGCCGGTGTAGCGCACCCGCGTGCCGAACATCTCGGTGAGCAGGGCGCCCAGCGGGCCGTACATCGCGGACTGGGCGATGCCGTGGCCGATGACGACGGCGAGGATCAGCGCGCCCGGCGACTTGGAGTCGATCAGCGAGAGGACCGGGAAGGCGGTGGCCGCCGAGAGGACGGCTCCGGTGAGGACGACCGGGCGCCGGCCCACGCGGTCGGAGAGCGCGGAGGCGCAGGGCAGTACGACGAGGGCGACGGCGGCGGACACTGTGAGTGCGGTGAGCACCTGCGGGCGGGCGTAGCCGATGCCGGTGGCGTACGCGATCAGGTAACTGGTCAGCAGGGACTGGGCGGTGAAGGCGCCGATGCCCACGCAGCAGGCCAGCAGCAGGGGCCGGGGCCGCCGCAGGACGTCGACGATCGGCAGCCGGGCCTCGGCGCGGTCCTTCTTCACCTCGGCGAACAGCGGGCTCTCGACCACCTTCAGCCGCACGAACAGCCCGACGCCGAGCAGCACCACGCTCAGTAGGAACGGCACGCGCCAGCCCCAGGCCGTGAACTGGTCCCTGGGCATGGCGACCACGAAGGTGACGACGAGCGAGGACAGCAGGGAGCCGAGCGGGGCGCCCATCTGCGTGAAGCTGGACCACAGTCCGCGGCGCCGCTCTCCGGCGTGCTCGACGACCATCAGGGTGGCGCCGCCCCACTCACCGCCGATGGCGATGCCCTGCAGGACACGCAGGGCGATCAGCAGGACCGGCGCCCAGACGCCGACCGTGTCGTACGTCGGCAGCAGGCCGATGAGGAAGCTGGCGCCGCCCATCAGACCCATGGTGAGCAGCAGCATCGACTTGCGGCCGAGCCGGTCGCCGAAGTGCCCGAAGACGATGCCGCCGAGCGGGCGGGCGACATAGCCGGCGGCGAAGGTGCCGAACGCGGCGATGGTGCCCACGGCGGGGTCGGCACCCGGGAAGAACAGCTCGCCGAAGACCAGCGCGGCGACGGTGCCGTAGACGAGGAAGTCGTAGAACTCCACGGCCGTACCGAGCAACCCGGAC
>NZ_RDBN01000034.1:0-49950 GCF_008042075.1 Streptomyces sp. UW30
GTCGGCGAGGAAGGGTCGGCGAGGAAGGAGAGGGCGTCGGCCAGGCTTTCCTGGCCTTGCTGCTGGGCCTGGAGGCGGGCGAGTTCACGCAGGCAGTTGCTGAGCTGCTCGAAACTCGGGGCTCGGGCGTGGGCAGCGAGTGCCTGGCCCGCGGCCTCGCGGGCCCGGCCGAACTCGCCGGACTCACCGAGGAGTACAGCCGTCTCCGCAGCGATCATGACATGGCTTCCCGGGTCGTCGTCCCATCCGGCCGACTCGGCGGCGAGGGCGACGAAATCGGCCGTTGCGGCCTTGAGGTCCTCCCCCGCGTGCAGGGCGCGGGCACGGGTCAGCCGCAGCTGCGCGACGAGCCGGTCGTCCAACTCTCCGGCGGCGACGTCCGGTTCGGCCAGCAGGGAGTCGAGCAGAGCGATGCAGTCCTCGACGCGGCCCAGGTCGAGGGTGAGGTTGGCCGCGTTGCTGTAGGTGCACACCTTCCAGCCGGACCTGAAGTGCTCCGACGGGCCCCAGCTGGTGGGCAGTTGGTAGGCGGGCCGGCGGCATGTTGGCCGGAGGCCATGCAGTGGTTGCCGCCGGCGTCCGCGGTGAACCTGACCTCACACTTGGTGCAGTGGTTGAAGCCTTCCGTCCAGCGACTGACAACGGCGCCGTCGCCCCTGGTCGAGGGATACTCGGTCATCTCGAACGCCCAGTCGCTGTTCGGGATGTGACGGCCGATGAACTCGGGTGGCGTCCCCGGGATGGGGTCGGCGGTGCAGGACCCGTTGATGTCACCCCGCGTCTCCAGGCCGGCGTCCCCTGTGACTTCGCACGCTAGCCGGTGATTTGAGAATCGTGGTCGGCCACCGGCGCGGGCTGGAGGCGGGTCAGTCGGGTGACGACCACGGTGGCGTCGTCCGCCGAGTTGGCGGGGCGTACGGCGACGAGGGCGTCGCAGACCTCGWCCAGGGGTGTCTCGGTGTGGTGAACCGCGCGGCGGAGCATGGTGATCCCCTGGTCGAGGTCCAGGAACGTGCTGCGGTCCTCGATCATCCCGTCGGTGTAGAGGACGAGCAGGCTGCCCGACGGGACGACGCAGTGGGCGCTCTCGTACACGTGATCAAGCCCCATGCCCACGGGCGGCCCGGGGTCGGCCGCCAGTGTGTCCGCCGACCCGTCCGGCCGGACCAGCAGGGGCGGTGGGTGGCCGGCCAGCGCGACCCGGAGGTCTCCGCCGGCCCCGTCATAGACGGCGCAGACGCAGGTGGCAGGCAGGTCGTTGTCGGCGTCGTCCTTCAGTCCGTCCAGGCGGGTGAGGAGCTGACCGGGTTCCAGGCCCACGGCCAGCAGTGCGCGAGCGGAAGAGCGGTATCGGCCCATGGCCGCAGCCGCACCCAGTCCGTGCCCCATGACGTCACCGACGGTCAGTCCGATGCGCCCGCCGGGCAGTCGCATGACGTCGTACCAGTCACCGCCGGCCAGGGTCCCGTCCTGGGCGGGGAGGTAGCGGTATGCCGACTTGGCCCAGGGGATGTCCGGCAGGCGTGCGGGCAGCAGGTGGCGCTGGAGGGCCAGTGTGGCCAGTCTTTCCCGCCGGTAGAGCAGGGCGTTGTCGATCGCCATGGCGGCGCGAGCGGCGATGTCGCGCATGGTGAGCACGTCGTCGGCATCGAAGCCGCCGGGTCGGGAGAAGGTGATCGCTCCCAGAACAAGTCCGGCAGCCGGCAACGGCAGAGCAATGCCGTGCTGCTGCTCGCGCGCCTCGCCCACGTGGAAGGCCACCACATCGGCCGAGCGGATGCACTCACTGACCGGGATCGACGCCTCCCGGGCCTGCGGCAGATCCCCTTCCGGAGCAGCAGGGCCGCTGCCCACGGCGACGCTCAGCGGGTAGACCCGCGCTCTGGGAGCCCCGTCAGGGCAGCCGGTGCCGCGCCCCTCCGCCGCCGTGCTCGTCCGGGAGTCCGGAGCCCGCTGCACCGCGCCTTCCAGGAGGTCGACAGTGACGGTCGAGGCGAACGCCGGGGTACAGACCGCTGAGAGCCTCGACGCCACGCTCGCCACGTCCAGCCCCTGGCTGAGGGCGGCACTGATCCGGGTGAGCAACTCCAGCCGCCGCTGGTTTCGCGCGGTGTCCAGCAACTCCGCCCTCGTGCCACCCAGGTCGTGCACGACGCCGGCCTGCCCCACGATGCGGCCATCGGCATCCCGCAGGGGGAAGAGGGTTCCCACCGCCGCGTACGGTGTGCCATCGGGCCTGATCGCGGCCACGTGCAGGTTGTCGATCGTCTCGCCACCGTCGGTGACACGTCGCAGCATCGCTTCGTACGTCCGCGGGTCGGGGAGATCGAGGACGTCCAGGATGCGGCGGCCCAGGTGCGCGGCGACGGGCAGGCCGTTGAGACGCGCGAGGGCGTCGTTGATGAAGCGGTAGCGCAGGTCCTTGTCCAGGACGGCCAGGCCGATCGGTGAGGAATGCAGGAGAAGGTCGGCCGCCGCAGGATCGCACCAGTCGATCTGCTGGTCGCCGCGGCCGGCTACGGCGAGCAGACCTGTACCGGCTGCGAGCGGTACAGGCACGACACGCCACCGGATGCTGCGGCTGCTGCCATCGAAGCAGCGCAGCCAGTCCGTGCGGACTCCACCGCCGGCCCGGACCAACTCGGCGACGAGCGCCCGTCCGTGGCTGGTGGGGCGGTCGGCAAGTACGGACAGGTCACAACCGACGATCTCGGAGGCTGGGTGCCCGGTCAACGTCTGCGCTTCGGAACTCCACAGACCGATACGGCCCGCCGGGTCGACGAGCGCGACGGCCWGGCCGTCATCACCTACCGTGTGCCGCCGTCCTCCCGGCACGACATGCTCCCCTCACGCGCCGAAACCCCCTCCCCTGGCCCGTCCGGGCGCCCCCGACAAGCTATGGGTCCCACCTCCGATTCTTCCGGCAGAGGCCACGAGCGCCACTCGGAGGAGTGACCCGGTCCCCCGGCTCTCACCGGTCCGCTTCCTGTCGGTGAAGGCCGTCGAGGATGACGTTCATCAACGGCCGGGCCGTTGACTGCCATTCATCCCGGTCCAGGCGACTGAGGTACGCGACGAGCATGAGGACCCCATGGGCGTTCACGTCCGTGCGGAGGGAACCGTCCGCCTGCCCGGCGTCCAGCAACTCACCGAGAGCGCCTTCGATGGGGTTGTGGCTGTGGGCGACAAGGTCCTGCCATGCCGCGGGCTCCAGCGCTGCCAGGACGCCGCGCTTGATCTCGGCGTAGTCGATCAGCCGGTCGAGCCAGTGACGCAGGGCCGCCACGGGCTCGTGTTCCGCGAGCAGAGTGGAAGCGGCGGTCACGAGTTCTTCGACGTCACGCCGGTACACCTCGGCGAGGAGCGCTTCGCGGTTGGGAAAGTTCCGGTACAGCGTGCCCTGGCCTACACCCGCGCGCTTGGCGATCTCGTTGAGATGGACGTGGTGCGACTCGGCCAGGGCTGCCCGGGCGGCCTCCACGATGCGGGTCCGGTTCTCCATCGCGTCCTGACGGCGTGCCGACGTGCTCATGGGCCTCTCCTGATGTTCCGCCCCAACAAGTGGACACGTGTCCGGTAAGCTGGAACGAGTACGCGGACACGTGTCCACTTTACTTGGAGGCAGCCATGCTCTCTCTTCACGGCAAGATCGTCGCCATCACCGGAGCGAGTGGCGGCATCGGCGAAGCGACGGCCCGTCTGCTCGCCGGGCGCGGCGCCACCGTCGTCCTCGCGGCGCGCCGCCGCGAACGCATCGACGCCATAGCGCAGGACATCCAGAAGGAGGGAGGCCGTGCTGCCACGTGCGTCGTCGACGTCACCAAGGCCGAGGACCTGCGGCGCCTGGTCTCCATCACGATCGAGCAGTACGGCCGTGTCGACGTACTGGTGAACAACGCCGGCATCGCCCCGATCAGCCCGCTGTCCGACCTCGACACCGAAAGCTGGTCGGCCATGATCGACGTCAACCTTCGCGGCATGCTCAACGGCGTCGCCGCCACGCTGCCGGTCTTTCGCGAGCAGGGGTCCGGCCACCTGGTGAGCATCGTCTCCGTGGCCGGGCTGTCCGTCTCCCCCTCGATGGCTGTCTACGCCGCGACCAAGAACGCGGTGCGCACGGTCCACGAGGGGCTGCGCACGGAGTCCACCGACGGGGTGGTGCGCACGACGGCCATCTCGCCGGGATACGTCCGCACCGACCTCGCCGACTCGATGTCGGACCCGCACATCCGTCAGCAGATCCGCAAGAACATGGACGCGGTGGGTATCGATCCGGCGGCGGTTGCCCGCGCCGTGGCCTTCGCCATCGAGCAGCCCGACGACGTCGAGATCGGCGAGATCAACGTCCGCCCCACCGTCCAGGCGTGACCATGGCCGCCACTGTCGCGGTGGTGGCCATCAGCTGGTTGGTGCTGGGCGTGGTGCTCGCGTGCGCTGAGCCCGACGCGAACCAGGGGCTCGGGCTGCCTGTCTGCTCCAAGTCCCCCTGTTCCAGGGGCTGTCCCCGGTGGAGGGGACCGTTGTCGAGGACCCCGCACCGGGCACACCTGGAAATCAGGCCGAGTGATCCGGAATCCGGGTTCCCGTCACGGCTGAGTGGCGCGCAGGTGTCGCCGTTCGGCCAGCTCCTGCGCGCCGACCACGGTCAGAACCGGGGTACCGGGCGGCGCGAACATGGTCACCACCAGCTGTGACTGCGCGTCCGGGAGGTTGTTGGCTCCCTGGTAGTGGATCACGTCACCACCGGGCTCGAACAGGGCGTCACCTGCCTTGAGCACCCGGGGCTGCTGCCCCTCGAGCTCGAAGAGGATCTCGCCCTGGGTCACATAGCCGAAGAGCGGCCCGGGGTGCCGGTGCGGCGGCGCGCCGGGGTCACCGGGCGCCAGGGTGACCCGGATGGTCCTGGCCTCGGCGCCGGCCGGGATCCGGGCCGCCGCGTCCGACAGGGTCGTGATCACCTCGACGCCCGGGGGCAGGTGTGCGTGCTCAGCGCTCATCGTTTCCTCCAAACAGGGACTGTCCACAGCAAGGACCAGACGACCGCCCCGGTTGTGACAGCGCTGCGGCGGAGTTCGTGGGGGGAATCCTCGTCGGCCACTTCCTGCAGGTCACCCTCTGGACCTGCTGGCGGAATGTCATGGACGGGACGACCAGGTTCGGCTTACGGTGCCTCAGCACGCGTTCTTCCGCGGGCCATTCCTCGTTTCTCCGCCCGTGGGGGGCCACCGTCATGTCCGCATCCAGCGATCTGCGCCCGAGACCCTCCCTGCCCGGCAGGGTGCCCCTCGCCTCGCGCGGCCTCGTGGCCACCGTTGCAGCGCTGCTCGCCACGGTCGCCCTGAGCGATCTGTTCGCCGTGTTCGTCGGAGTCCGCATCCACATGCTGACCGGCTCGGACGACGGCCGTACCGCCGCACCCCAGCAGGAACTGGCCGGGGCCTACTCGCTGTACGAAACGGCCGGGACCCTCCAGGTCACGACGTACCTGGCCTGCGCCGTCCTCTTCGTCGCCTGGTTCCTCCAGATGCGTCGCACCACAGGGCTGCTCGCACCCGACCGGTTCCGCAACTCGCCCGGCTGGGCCATCGGGGCTTGGCTGATCCCGCTGGTGAACCTCTGGATGCCGTACCGCATCGCCGTCGACATGTGGACGGCGAGCACGCCGCTGCCGGATGACGGTGTGCCGTCGCGGACGTCGATCTGGCCGGTGAACCTGTGGTGGGCGCTGTTCGTCTCCAGCAACCTGTTCGGCCGATACGCCGGCTCGCGCTACGACAACGCCGAAACGCATCGSCAGATCCGCAGCGCCGTCGTGCAGTACCTGGCAGCCGACCTCCTGAGCGCCGTTGCCGCGGCCGCCGCGATCTATTTCGCCTTCCGCCTGACGGCGATGCAGCGGCYCAAAGCGTCCTGGGGGCCCTATCGGACAACACCTCCGGCATGACCGCACACCTGCCACGGCAACGAGGCTGAAGGCCGCACCCCTGAGAGCCGTCGGTCATGCCAGGCGGCTCAGCAGGATTCGTGCCTCGTCCCTGGCGGCGGTCACCACCGGCTCGTCGAGCCCGCAAAGCCGTAGGCACGACGACGCGATGGCTTCCGTGTCGGCCGCTTCCGGCTCACGGGAACGCCGTATCTGGATGACGACCTCCACCAGCTGGATCAGCAGTTCCCCGATGCGCTCGGGCGGCAGGCTGCGGGCGACGCCCTCGGACGCCGCCGCAGCGCCGAGAGACCCGTAGCTCTCCTGCAGTTGGCCCCGGTCGGCGCGGAAGGAGTCGAATCGCTCGGCCAGCACTTCCGGCAGGAGGTAGAGCGTGCCGATGTTGTAGGGGGTGCGGGACAGGGTGCGTACGTCGGTTGCGGCCACCGCGTACAGTGCCGCGGCCGCACTCACGCGCTCGGGCACCCATGCCTGGATCCGCTCCACCATCTCCAGGCTCGGCCGGACCGAGGTGGCCAGCAGCTCGGCGAGAATCTCGTCCTTGGTGGTGAAGTGGTAGTACAGCGAGGCCTGCCTGATGCCCACCCGCTCGGCGATCATGCGGGTGCTGGTGGCGGCGATCCCGTGTGCCACGAAGAGCGCCCCGGCGGCGTCGAGGATCTGGTCGCGGGCAGAGGTGTGGGGATCGGACTGCGCCGTGTGCCGGGGTCTGCCTTGGCGGGGCCGCGTCGTCGTCATGCTCCCATCCTGCCGGTTCGGCGGCGGGCTCCCGGCCGTGGCCGGCACCGGCTGCCCGCCGATGCCGCCCCGGTCACGCGGACGCCAGATAGGCCCGCCAGCCGCCGAACCGTGTGATGTCGGGCGCGTCCTCGACGGCGTACGGCTCCACCAGGAAGCCGCTGATCTGSCGTCCGTCGGCCAGTTCGACGGTGCCGATGGTCATCGGCGCGGGAACGGCGGCGATCAGCTCCCCGAACCCCGCGGCCGGCAGTCGCCAGATCTCGCCCTCGATGCCCGAGCGGCCTTCTGCCCTCGGGCCACCATGTGTTCCCGCTCCCGTGCCCTCCCCATCCCCGGTATCCCGGACCAGGCCCGGCTTGGGCGGCTCGGTGGTCAACGCGTGAAGCCGGTAGGTGGCGGCAGTGCGCGCCGGGCCCACCAACGTGCCGCCCGCCTGGACCAGTTGCGCGTTGAGCGGCTGTCCGGTGAGGTGGGCGCCGACCACGAACAGGTCGAGCCCATGGTTGGTGAGGCGCTCGGCCAAGCCGGCCAGGGCTCGGTCGGAGAAGGCCGGGCCGGTGAGCATCACGCCGAAGGGCAGGCCGTCCACGAAGCCGGCGGGGACGGCGAGCGAGGCGTAGTCCAGGAGGTTGGCGAAGTTGGTGAAGCGGCCCATCCGGGCGTTGGCGCCGACCGGGTCTGCCGCCACCTCGTCGAGAGTGGGGTGCCAGGTGGTGGTCGGGGTGAGGAGCGCCTCGCAGCCGTCGAGGGCCATGCGCGCGGCGGCGCCGAGGGCGGCGAGCCGGGCGGTGTCGGCGGCCCAGTCGGCGGCCGTCTTGGTCCGGCCGGCCAGCACGATGGAGGCGACGGTGGGGTCGAGGTCCGTGCCGATCAGGTCGCGGTGCTTCTCGATGTGCTCGCCCACGGCGGCGTACCGCTCGGCCACGAACGCGCCGCCGTACAGCAGTTGCGCGGCCTCCAGCAGCGGGGTGACGTCGGCCTCGACGATCTCCACCCCGGTGCTCGCCAGGCGGGCGACCGCGGCGCCGAAGGCCATGCGCCAGCCGTCGGCCATGCCCTCCAGGTTCTCTTCGGTCGGGACGGCGACCCTGGGGCGCGCGGCCGGCGGCGGGAGTTGGGTGCCGGTGCGGGAGAGCGGGTCGGACGGGTCGGGGCCCTCGACGATCTCCGCGGCGGTGCGGGCGAGCCGCAGGTCGCGGGCGAAGACGGTCACGCAGTCGAGGGTGTAACAGGCGGGGACCACCCCGGTCACGGGCACCAGGCCCTTGGTGGGCTTGACGCCGACGATGCCGTTGAGGGCGGCGGGCACCCGCCCGGAGCCGGCCGTGTCGGTGCCGAGGGCGATGTCGGCGATGCCCAGCGCGACCGCGACGGCGGAGCCGGCGGACGACCCGCCGGAAATGCGGGTCGGGTCCCAGGCGTTGCGGACCGCACCGTAGGGGCTGCGGGTGCCGACCAGGCCCGTGGCGAACTGGTCCAGGTTGGTCTTCCCGAGCACCACCGCGCCGGCCGCGCGCAGCCGTGCCACCGCGGGTGCGTCGGCGTCCGGCCGGTAGGCGTAGGACGGCGCGCCGGCGGTCGTGGGCAGGCCGACCACGTCGATGTTGTCCTTGACGGCTGCGACCAGGCCGGCCAGCGGCAGCTTCGGATCGATACCGGCCGCCTCGGCGAGCACCTCGTGGCGGGGCCTGAGATGGATCCAGATCTCGGGCCGATCGGCGGACTCGATGCGGTCGTAGGCGGCCTCGACGCGCTCGGCCGGTGTCATGGCGCTCATGCCCGGACCGCCGCGAGGACCTGGCCGGGGGCGACCTGTTCACCGGGCCTGACGTAGATCTCCAGAAGTGTCCCGGCGACGGGGGCGCTCACTTTGGACTCCATTTTCATCGCCTCCAGCGAGAGGATCGGGTCGCCCTCGGCGACAGTGGTACCCGGCTGCGCCACGGTCTGCCAGACGGTGGCGGTGAACGGCGCGGTGACCGGGACCGCGCCGTCCGGGACGGTGACGGCGTCGGCGGCCGGGGGTTCGGGGTCGTCGTCCCGGTCGAACTCGCCGGCGGCCCGCCAGCGTTCCTTCTCCGCCTCGAACGCGGCGCTCTGCTGCTTGCGGAAGGCGGCGATCGAGTCGGCGTTGGCGGCCAGGAAGGTGTTGTACTCGGCGATCGAGAAGGTGCCCTCCTGAGTGTCGAAGGGGCCTCGGCCGGCGTCGGTCTCGGCACGTAGTTCCAGGAGTTCCTCGGCGGTGACGGGGTACCACTCGATGCGGTCGAAGAAGCGCAGGGCCCACGGGGAGTCCTGGAACAGACCGCCCCTGCGGAAACGGTTCCAGATCTGCACGGTACGGCCGACGAACTGGTAGCCGCCGGGACCTTCCATGCCGTAGATGCACAGGTAGGCACCGCCGATGCCGACGGAGTTCTCCGCGGTCCAGGTGCGGGCGGGGTTGTACTTGGTGGTCACCAGGCGGTGCCGCGGGTCGAGCGGGGTGGCCACGGGGGCGCCGAGGTAGACGTCACCGAGGCCGAGTACGAGGTAGGAGGCGTCGAACACCGTGCGGTAGACGTCGTCTGCGGTCTCCAGGCCGTTGACGCGGCGAATGAACTCGATGTTCCAGGGGCACCACGGGGCGTCGTCGCGCACCCCGGCCATGTACCGCTCGATGGCGAGACGGGTCGCCGGATCGTCCCAGCTGAGCGGCAGCCGCACCGTGCGGGACGGAACCACCAGTTCGTTGGTGGGCGGGACCTCGTCCTCCAGTTCGCGCAGCAAGGCGGTGAGGTCACGGGCCTTCAGGCGGCGGGCGTCGGTGTGGATCTGCAGTGACCGGATGCCCGGGGTGACGTCGACGATGCCGCCCGGCGTGTGCGCGGCCAGGGTCTCCTGCAGGGCGTGCACGCGCATCCGCAGGCCGAGGTCGAGCGCCATGGGGCCGTACTCGACGAGGACGTTGTCGTCGCCGTCCCGGCGGTAGGTGACCGAGGGGCGGGTGTCGGTGGATTCCAGGCGGCCCAGTATGCCGTCGTCGCCGTCTCCGCCCGTGCTGATCAGCGCGGGTGAGGCGCGGCGGGCGTCGAGGGCGGCCGCCTCGGCCTCCTTGACCGGCACGAACCGTACGGTGTCGCCGGGGCGGAGCTGGCCGAGCTTCCACAGGTCGCCGCTGGCGACCACCGCGGGGCACACGAACCCGCCGAGCGACGGCCCGTCGGGGCCGAGGATGATCGGGGTGTCGCCGGTGAAGTCCAGGGCGCCCACCGCGTACGGCGTGTCGTGGATGTTGGAGGGGTGCAGTCCGGCCTCGCCGCCGTCCTGTCGGGCCCAGCGCGGTTTGGGGCCGACG
This sequence comes from Streptomyces sp. UW30, assembly GCF_008042075.1. Lineage (GTDB taxonomy): Bacteria > Actinomycetota > Actinomycetes > Streptomycetales > Streptomycetaceae > Streptomyces. The sequence continues at coordinate 10,023 of NZ_RDBN01000034.1, forward strand.
AGGCGGATGCCGGTGCGGGCCGAGTTGTGGTGCACCTTGTAGTCGGTGGCGTAGAGGGTGTCGATGTCCTCGCGGGTGAAGAACTCCGGCGCCGCGTGCGGCCCTTCGGTGACTCCGATCCGCCAGTGCGAGGTGATCGCGGGGCGGCGCTCGGGCGAGGTCGGCCCACCGGCCGTCGCTTTGGAGGCCGCGAGCCGCAGCACGTCTGCGGCAAGCAGCGCCCGGCCGCCGTGCCCGCCGAAGCCTCCGAGGGTGAACGTCGAGGCGCTGCCCAGGTATTCGGGCACGTCGATGCCGCCGCGGACGGCCACGTAGCTGCGCAGGCCGGGCCCCGGTGCGGCGCCGAGGACCAGGGTGGCGCCGGCCGGGACCGGTACGGGCTCCCACAGGTCCGCCGCCCTTCCGTCCACGGTGACCGGGACGGGGGCACCGGTGACGGCGACCACGGTCGCGGCGGAGAAGCGCAGGGTCAGGCCGCCCATGGTGACCTCAAGTGCGGGCGCCTCGGCCTGGTTGCCGACGGCCAGGTTCGCCTCGGCGAAGGAGACGGGGTCGAAGGGGCCGCTCGGGGGCACGCCCACATGCCAGTAGCCGAGCCGGCCGGGCAGGTCCTGGACGGTGGTCATCGCTCCCGGCACCAGGACGTCGATGCGCGGCTCGGGGTCGGTGGTCGTGGCGAGGGTGCTGGTGCTGTGCGCGGCGTCGCGCACCTCGCCCCGCACGGCCAGCGAGCGCAGCAGACCCAGGTTGGTGACGATGCCGTCGACCCGGCTCCCGGCCAAGGCCTCGCCGAGCAGGTCGAAGGCGGCGTCGCGGGTGGCACCGTGCGCGATCACCTTGGCGAGCATGGGGTCGTAGTACGGCGAGATCTCCTGGCCGGTCTCGGCGAAACCGTCGACCCGGACACCGTGCATCTCGCCGGTGCCCTGGCCTGGAAACACCGCCCGGGTGATGAGGCCCGAGGACGGCAACGAGTCCTTGCCGGGGTCCTCGGCGTACACCCTGGCCTGCACGGCATGTCCGGTGGGCGTCCACTGGCTCGCGAACACCGCGTCGTCGACCCGGCCGTCGAGGGCCAGGGCGAGCATGAGCTCGACGAGGTCGACGCCGTACGCCTCCTCGGTCACCGGGTGCTCGACCTGGAGCCGGGTGTTGACCTCCAGGAAGGCGGCCTCCGCACGCACCGGGTCGTATACGAACTCCACGGTCCCGGCCCCGCGGTAGCCGACCGATGAGAGCAGACGGCGCGAGGAGTCGTGCAGAGTCGCGCGGACACGGTCGGGCAGGGCCGGGGCCGGGGCCTCCTCGATCACCTTCTGGTTGCGGCGCTGAAGCGAACAGTCGCGGTCGCCGATGACGGCGATCCGGCCGGTGCCGTCGCCGAAGACCTGAACCTCGACATGACGGGCCGGGCGGACCAGGCGCTCCAGGAACACTCCCGCCGACCCGAAGTGGGACTCGGCGAGCACGGCCACGCGCGTGAAGGCCTCGCGGACCTCGTCGGCGGTGGCGCAGGCCTGCATGCCGATGCCGCCGCCACCGCCGGTGGCCTTGACCATCACGGGCAGCCCGATCGACTCGGCCGCGGTGACTGCTTCCTCGGCGCTCGCGAGCAGTTCCGTCCCGGCCAGCAGCGGCACACCGGCGGCCTTCGCCAGGGCGCGGGCGGTGTGCTTCTCGCCGAAGGCCGTGATCTGGTCGGCGGTCGGGCCCGCGAAGCTCAGGCCGGCCTCCTCGACGGCGCGGGCGAAGGCGGCGTTCTCGGAGAGGAATCCGTAGCCCGGGTGGATGATCTCGGCGCCGTGGTCGAGCGCTGCCTCGATGATCGCCTCGCCGCGCAGGTACGAGTCGCGGGCGGGCGCCGGACCGAGGCGGACCGCATGGCCGGCCTCGCGGACATGCGGGGCGGCCCGGTCGGCGTCGGAGAAGACGGCGACGGTGGCCAGGCCCATCCGATGGGCCGTGCGGATGACACGGCGTGCTATCTCACCGCGGTTGGCCACGAGAACCGTGGCGGGGCGGGTCACGCGGCGTCCTCCGGGGTGGCCGCGTCCTGCCCGGACCGCGGGCTCGCGTCGTCGGGGCTCTCGGAGTCCGCGGGGCCCGCCTGGCTGCGTGGGTCCACGACGATCATCCGTAGCGGGGTCGGGTTGAAGTCGTTGCACGGGTTGTTCATCTGCGGGCAGTTGGACACCATCACCAGGACGTCCGTCTCGGCGCGCACAGCGACCCGGCGGCCGGGCGCCGACATGCCGTCCACGATGCCCAGCGCGCCGTCCGCCTCGACGGGCACGTTCATGAACCAGTTGAGGTTGGAGACGAGGTCCCGCACCCCCAGGCCGCGCCGCGCCGCCTCGGCGAGGAAGTTCTCGCGGCAGCCGTGATGGAACATCACATGGTGGCCGTAGCGCAGGGTGTTGGACTCCTTGCCGCAGGCGCCGCCGATGGTGTCCTGGCGGTCGATCTCGTTGGCGACGACGGTCATCAGCGGGCGCCCCTCGTTGCTGCGCAGGACCGTGCCGGTGCGTACATAGGCGTTGCCCTGCCAGGCCAGGGTGTCGGGGACGCTGTAGCGCTCCTCGGGGTCGTCGGCGTTGTAGAGCAGGCAGTCGGCCGACTGGTTGCCGCCGACGTCGACGATCGTCAGGACGTGCCCCCTGGCCACCACCGCCGACCAGGGCGCGTTGGGTACCACGTTCTCGTCCAGGACGACCGCGCCCTCGACCAGGCTCGCTCCCCAGTCCAGGGTGGAGCCCTCGGCATACACGGCACCGACGGGGACGGTGGAGATGACGGTGCCGCCCGATGCGGTGGGGTAGGTGGTCACGGCGGCCACGGTGGTCTCGGCGTCGGCTGTGTTGTCGGCGGCCACGGAGCTCTCGGTCCCTCTGGTCGCCATGTCACAGCCCCCGCGCTTCGCAGTAGTCGACGGTGTTGAGGTACGCCCGGTGCAGCTCGGGCGTTGCGGTGAACCGCGGCTCGTCGGGACCGGTCGGGGCGCCGCGCCAGGCGTGCACGCGCAGCGGCCCGACGGCGTAGTCGGGGCGCGGGTCCAGTGGATGGGCGACGTTGGCCACCAGCACCAAGAGGGGGATTTCCGCGACGAGTTCGACATGCGCCCCCGGCCCAGCACTGCCCCGCCAGTCGAGGGCGCCGTCCGGCTCGACGCGGACGCCCTGGAAGAAGGACACGCTGGGCGGTAGGTCACGCCGGCTCAGGCCGTGCTTGGCGGCCGCTTTGACGAAGAGCCCGCGGCCTGACGGGGACGGCCCTTCGGGTCGGGCGTCACCGTACTTGCGTTCGTTCCAGGCGTCCGTGGTGGTGCCGCAGAAGGCGTCGTGCCGACCGGAGGAGTCGCCCGTGACGACGGCCATGACCCGGCCCTCGCCGGACAACAGCGGGTGGTTCACGCCCAGGTATGCCTGCCAGGGGATCTTCTGGGTGTCGGCGACGTTGAGCCGCTCGACCGGCTCCAGGGCGTTGTAGAGCAACAGGTGGGCGCAGGCGTCACCAGTCGGATCGTCGAAGCGCAGCCGGGTGCCGCGCGCGAGGGCCTTGTGGGTGTAGCCGCCGGGCGCCACCGTCTCCGCCCACAGCAAGGCGGTCGGGTCGACTCCCGGCGGGCAGTGCGGGCTGCTGGACGCCGGAAGGTACGGCATCCATGCGCCGGCCTGTCCGCCCTGGGCACGGGCGTCGTCCTGGGCGCTGCGGACGCTGTCGGTCAGGTGCAGATCACGGACGCCGGCGGGGCTCTGTCGGGTGAACTGCGCCGTGGGTTGCTGTTCGCCGGTCGTCACGTCGGGGTGCCGGCCGTGCGGCGTGCCGGCCGTCGGACCTTCGGTCGTGGTCATGGGTGTGCCGTCGTCCCTTCGTCGTGCGTCCCTCAAGGCGTCGGGTCGTGCGTGGCCGGGGCCGTCAGGCGGGCTCGGCAACCGCCTCGGCAGGCGGTTCGATGTGCGTGTGGGGTACGTGCCTCAGCTCGATCAGGCGGTGCAGTCGGCGGGCGACGAAGTAGCCGGTACCGATGGCGAGGCTGACCCCGACGAAGAGCAGCGCGCTCCACTGCAGCCACCAGGTGCCCCCGGTGAGGTCGTAGATCTCCGCGCGCGGCCAGAGCAGGTTGACCGTCATGCCGATCTGGAAGAGCACGGCGAGCGTGTTGACGACGATTCCCCAACGACCCAGCGAGAACAGGGGCCGGCCTGTCTCGTCGACGCCCTGCGGGAGCCGGCCTGTGCTCCGGTGCCGGATCCGGGCGAGCAGCAACGGCAGCGTCACGCCCAGGTAGGCCAGATAGAGCATGGCGATGCAGAGGCTGGAGAGCGCGGTGAAGATCGCCGACTGACGGACGTTCACCAGCAGCGCGATCGCGGCGCCCACGCCCACCACGATCGACGTGATGATCGGCGTACCGGTGCGGGCCGAGACCCTCGCGAGGTGCCGGTGGAAAGGCAGGGCGCCCTCACGCGCCATGGAGTAGATCATTCGCGCGCCGGAGGTCTGCACGGCGAGGGTGCAGGCGAACACGGCGACCGCGACGCAGCACAGCAGCAGCCGCCCCAGAGTGTCGCCGAGCCGGTCGGTCAGCACCCAGGACAGACCGCCGGCGGCCAGTTTGCCGTCGGTCAGGCTTCTCGCGGCCAACAACCCCGAGAGGATCAGCAGCGCGCCACCGACACCGGAGATGATCAGCGCGCGCAGGATGGTCCGGGGAGTGGTCCGGCGTGGGCTGTGCGTCTCCTCCGCCAGCTCGCCCGCCGAGTCGAAGCCGACCATCACGTACGCCGCCAYCAGCGAAGACGCGAGGAAAGCCCCCAAGTAGCCGCCGTCGCCGGCCCAGCCGGTGTTGTGGACCACCACCTGCGGACCCCGCTCGGGCAGGAAGAAGAGCAGCAGCACCAGCACGATCACACCGACGATCTCGATCATGACGCCGACGCTGGTGGCGGCGGCCATCTGGCGGATGCCGAGGATGTTCACCACCGTGGTGATCACCAGCAGGACGCAGCCCAGGAGGACCGCGTTCTGGGCGCCGGTCGAGGAGGCGACCGACGGATCGGCGTCCGATCCCCCGACGATCTGGAAGCCGGTCCAGATGCCCGGCAGCACCGCCTGCGCGGCGATCGCCGCTGCCGCGACGGTGAGGATCTGACCGATGATCATGATCCAGCCGGTGAACCAGCCGACCGTGGTGCCGGCCAGCCGGCTGGACCACTGGTAGATCGCCCCGGAGATGGGCCAACGCGCCGCCAGTTCGGCGAAGCAGAGCGCGACCAGCAGCTGGCCCACGAAGACCAGCGGCCAGGTCCAGAAGAAGGCCGCCCCGCCGAGGCCGAAACCGAGGCCGAAGAGCTGGAAGACGGTGGTGAGGATCGACACGAAGGAGAATCCCGCGGCGAATGAGGCGAAGTTGCCCATTCCGCGGCGCAGTTCCTGGTGGTAGCCGACGGGAGCGGGGCTGCTCGTCACGCCGTCAGCGGGACGTGACGCAGGGGTGAGCTCTGATGGGTTCATCACCGCACCTCCGAGCGGGGGTTACCTGTCAGTTGACAGGTATTGCGATGGTGCGGTCGAAGGGTCTCACGGCTGAGTCACGGGAGTTAATGTCGTGTAACCGGTCTCGCTCATGCGGGACTTGGGACGGCGGCCTCAGGACAGAGTCAGCGCGGGGCTTCCCTGTCGGTTTCCAGCCCCCAGGCAGTGAGCATGCCGGCGGACAGCGGGGCGCACTCGACGGAGTTCAGGGACCGGATCGCCGCGTCGACAGCCGCGTCATCGACCAGGCCGGTGGCGATCACCGCCGCTCGGCTCCGTTCCCATGTGTCCGCCCGGAAGCGGCTAATGGGACTGCCCGGCAACAGCGGCGGCATATGGAGGGTGGCTTGATCTGCGACGGCCTTGGCGATGACGCCTCGGAGCGGTCGGCCGCTGGTGAGGTGCGCGAGTTGTCCGGCGTCGAGGGTGGACGTCGGTGCTCTCTCAGTCGGCGTGAAGGATCCGAAAACGTTTCGGTTCCGCCGGATCTCGATCAACGACCTGGACCGGCGTCCATGCCCATTGCCACACGCTGATGCCCGGCGTACGCGAGAACCGGATCTGCCCGCGCGTGCCTTCGACTGCAACGCGCGGSCAGGATTCTGCGATCCGCGCCCTCTCCGCGCCGCTGGAACGCAGCACATCGGCGAGGACGGCGACCGTGTCGTAGCCCTCGAAGGCGACGAAGGAGGGCGCTTCGCCAAGCCCGTCTCGGAGGGCTTTCTCGACTCGTGCGCCGAGTGGACTCAGGCGCTCCGGAAGGTAGCGCAAGAACGGGATCGCGGCGCCGTCGTCGCCGAGCGACGTCGCCCATTCGGCGAACTCCGGTTGCCCGGCCGGAGCGCCGATCATGATCTCGGCGAGGCGCTGGTCGCCGCGGACGGACTTGACGATCGGCACGGCCGGTTCGGGGTGGCCGACCAGCAACAGGAGGGCCGTCGCACGTTGGTCGACGAGTTCGTCGCACAGGGCCGTGGGGGTGAGCACGCTCATGTCGAGTTCGATGACGGTGCCGCCGCGTGGAGCGAGGTAGTCCCGGAGAATGCGGGTCCCCGATGCCCAGTAGACACTCGGCTGGGCTGCTACGGCGATTCGGCTGTGGCCCGCGCCGAGGAGGAAGTCTGCGTAGATCTGCCAGCCATGGGACTGCGCCGGGGCGAGACGCGCGACCCATTGCGTCGGCTGTTCGGTGAGCGCGTCGATTACCGCTGACGAGCACAGGAACGGCAGACCGAGGACGTCGGCCCTGGCGGCCGCGGCGCGAGCGACGACGCTGTGGTACTCCCCCGCCAGGGCGGCGACACCCAGGCGAGCCAATTCGTCCACGGCCGCAGCGGCCCTCTCGGGATCAGCCGCGGTGTCCCGGACCACCAGCTCAAGTGGTCTCCCGCCGACACCGCCCGCGTCATTGACTTCGCGGGCGGCCAGCTCCAGTCCAGCCAGCAGGTGCCGGCCTGCCTCGACCCAGCCAGGCCGAGTCAGCGGAACGAGTGCGCCGATCCGGACGGATGATCCGTCAGCCCGCTTCGCTCCAGGCGGCGATGGTGGCGTACTCATGCGTTGATGTCTCCCCTGTGACGATTCGGTGGACGAGTGGCACCTGGTTGTACAGGACGTCACCGCCGACGACCAGGCAGATCGACGGGACGTGCGATGAGGTGCGGTGCGGATGCCGGCGGGAGCGGAGTGGTCGGCCTACGGTCGTCAGCCCCGCAGTGACAGGGAGTCCAGGTTCTTCCACGACCCTCTCGACGTCCCTGCGGAGCCGGCGCGCTGGGCGGCGGGCAGCCACCTCGACCGACCGGGCTGATGGCCTGTCAGCCATCCACTGATGCTTGATCCTGCTCGGAACTGCTCTCTATCGAGCACGTATTGACATGCAACCGTCGAAGCCCGCAGAGTCATGCCTCGAAAGTCCCGACAGTGCCCCCGGCAGTGATGCAAGCCACCCCACCGAGGAGTGTTGCCGTCATGTCCGAAATACCCGCTGTCTCACGCCGGCTCCTCCTGGGCGGAGCCGTCGCCACCGGCGCGCTCGCGGCCGGGATGGCCGGCGCGGCCCCGGCCGCCTCCGCCGCGACCGGACAAGCGCCCCGCCGCCGTCCCGGACAGAAGTCGATGGCCGGCGTGCCGTTCGAGGTCCACGGAACCGTCCGCGTCGGTGTGATCGGCCTGGGCAACCGTGGCGGCGGCATGGTCATGAGCTGGGCGGCCGTACCCGGCTGCACCGTGACCGCCGTCTGCGACATCCGCGCCGACCGCGCGCGCCGCGCCGCCGACCGGCTGGTGAGCAAGGGCGAGCCCCGCCCCGCCGAATACGGCGGATCAGCCGACTCCTACGCCCAGATGCTCCGGCGCGACGACATCGATCTCGTGTACGTCGCCACGCCGTGGGAGTTCCACTACGAGCACGGCAGAGCCGCGCTGCTGAGCGGCCGGCACGCCGTGGTGGAGCTCCCTGTCGCGACGGAGCTGCGCCAGCTGTGGGACCTGGTCGACACCTCCGAGCGCACCCGCAAGCACCTGCTCCTCGCCGAGAACTGCAGCTACGGCCGCAACGAACTGGCGATGTTGAGGATGGCGCACGCCGGTCTGTTCGGCGACGTCACGAACGGCCATGGCGGCTACCTCCACGACCTGCGTGAACTCCTCTTCTCCGACACGTACTACACCGACTCCTGGCGGCGGCTGTGGCACACCCGCAGCACCGCGTCCCTCTACCCCATGCACGGGCTGGCCCCGATCGCGGCGGCCATGGACATCAACCGCGGCGACCGGATGGCCACCCTCACCGCCACGGCGACGGCCCCCAAGGGACTGGCCGACTACCGCGAACGCTTCATCCCCCGGGACCACCCGTCCTGGAAAGAGACGTACATCAACGGTGACCTGGTCACCTGCCTCATCGAGACCGACAAGGGCAGGATCATCCGGGCCGAGCACGACGTCAGTTCACCGCGGCCGTACAGCAGGATCAACACCCTCGCCGGCAGCCGCGGGATCGTCGAGGACTACGCCGGGCCCGGCCCGACCGGGGCGCGCGTCTATCTCGAACCGGACCACGGTGGCCACACCTGGCGTGACTTCGCGGACTACCGCAAGGAGTTCGACCACTGGCTGTGGCAGGAGGTGGGTGACGACGCCGCGAACAACGGAGGCCACGGCGGCATGGACTACGTCCTGCAGTGGCGCACCGTCCAGCTGATGCGCGCGGGGCTGGTGCCCGACATCGACGTGTACGACTCGGCTTCCTGGTGCTCGGCGGTCCCGCTGAGCGCCGCGTCCCTGGCGAGCAACGGCCGCCCGGTCGAGATCCCGGACTTCACCCGGGGCGACTGGGCCGGCAAACGGCCCGGCCTCGACTCCAGCCCCACGGACATGCCGCCCATCGGCTGACCCACGCAGGCCGAAGCCTTCGGTCGGCGCGGGAGCGGCCGGCTCAACGGCGGCGGCAGTGCAGGAAGAGGTGGGGCTCGGGCCCGGCGCCGGGGTGGTCCGGGGTGAAGACGGTGCTATTGCTGGACAGCACCGTGAGCCCCGCCGTCTCCACTACGCCGGTGAGGTCCTCCTCGCCGAAGCTCGTGGCGCGCACCGGCCGGCCCATGAAGACCACCTCGACGTCCTCCACGTCCGCGGGCACGGTGGCCAGCACCAGGTGGCCACCGGGTTTCAGGGCCCGGGTCAGCCGCCGTAGCAACGCGGACTGCTCCGCGCGGGTCATCTGCAGCAGCGAGAAGAACACGCACACGCCGTCCAACACGTCCTCCTCCAGAGGGAGTTCGCGGATGTCGGCGTGGCGGAACTCGGCCTCGGGGACCTGGCGGGCGGCGAGTTCCACCATGACGGGCGATACGTCGACGCCCAGCACGGAGTGTCCCGCCGCGGTGAGCGCGGCCGCGGTGGGCCGCCCGGTGCCGCTGCCCACGTCCAGCGTCCGGGCGGCGGGCGGCAGCCGCTCCAGCAGCCACTCCAGTGCGGCCAGATGGGCGGGGGCGTGGGCGAACGCCTTCTCGTAGTCGGCGCCCAGCGCGTCGAACAGCAGGGCGGCGGGCGGGAGTTGGTCCTCGGGCGGCACGGCGGTGTCCCTTCGCTCGTCGGCTCGCATCGTCGCACCCGGCGGACACGTGCCACAACGTCGTCCCGATGCGCGTCCCCGCGCGTCGAGCAGGGGAGAATGAGGGCCGTAACCGACCGTCGAAGCTTGTGGAGGAGCCGGGAGATGCAGGACGCGCGAGCGGGGCAGGTCGCCGGGCCCGAGGACCTCATCGATGTGGCCCGCCTGGTCACGGCGTACTACGCGTTGCACCCCGATCCGGCCGAGCCGGGGCAACGGGTGGCGTTCGGCACCTCGGGACACCGCGGTTCCGCCCTCAAGACGGCGTTCAACGAGGACCACATCGCCGCCACCAGCCAGGCCATCTGCGAGTACCGCGCCGCCCAGGGCACCGACGGCCCCCTCTTCCTCGGCGCCGACACCCACGCCCTGTCCGAGCCCGCCCGGGTCACGGCGCTGGAGGTGTTCGCCGCCAACGAGGTGACCGTCCTCATCGACCAGGCCGACGGCTACACGCCCACCCCGGCGGTCTCGCACGCCATCCTCACCCACAACCGGAACCGCACGTCCGGCCTCGCCGACGGCGTGGTGGTCACCCCCTCGCACAACCCGCCCGCCGACGGCGGCTTCAAGTACAACCCGCCGAGCGGAGGCCCCGCGGGCTCCGAAGCGACGTCGTGGATCCAGGACCGCGCCAACGAGATCATCACCGGCGGCCTGAAGGACGTACGGCGCATCCCCCATACCCGTGCGCTGGCCGCCCCCGGCACCGGCCGTTACGACTTCCTCGGCACCTACGTCGCCGACCTCCCGAACGTCCTGGACCTGGACGCGATCCGCACCGCCGGCGTGCGCATCGGCGCCGATCCGCTGGGCGGCGCCTCGGTCGCCTACTGGGGCCGAATCGGCGAACAGCACGGGCTCGACCTGACCGTGGTCAATCCGCTCACCGACCCGACCTGGCGCTTCATGACGCTGGACTGGGACGGCAAGATCCGCATGGACTGTTCCTCCCCGTACGCGATGGCTTCGCTCATCGAGCAGCGCGACCGGTTCGACATCGCCACCGGCAACGACGCCGACGCCGACCGGCACGGCATCGTCACGCCGGACGGTGGCCTGATGAACCCCAACCACTATCTGGCCGTGGCGATTTCGTACCTCTTCTCGCACCGGGAGCAGTGGCCAGCGGGCGCCGGGATCGGCAAGACGCTGGTGTCCTCCAGCATGATCGACCGGGTGGCGGCGGACGTGGGCCGGCCGCTGGTCGAGGTCCCCGTCGGATTCAAGTGGTTCGTGGACGGTCTGTCCGACGGATCGCTCGGCTTCGGGGGCGAGGAGTCTGCGGGCGCGTCCTTCCTGCGCCGTGACGGTTCGGTGTGGACCACCGACAAGGACGGCATCATCCTGGCCCTGCTCGCCTCCGAGATCACGGCGGTCACGGGCAAGACCCCGTCGCAGCACTATGCGCAGCTCACCGACCGCTTCGGCGCCCCCGCCTACGCGCGCGTCGACGCCCCCGCGTCCCGCGAGGAGAAGGCGCTGCTCGCCAAGTTGTCCCCGAGCCAGGTCACCGCCGACACCCTCGCCGGCGACCCGGTCACCACGGTGCTCACCGAGGCCCCCGGCAACGGCGCCGCCCTCGGCGGCATCAAGGTCGCGACCGACAACGCCTGGTTCGCGGCCCGCCCTTCGGGCACCGAGGACGTCTACAAGATCTACGGGGAGTCCTTCCTCGGCGCGGACCATCTGCGCCGGGTCCAGGAGGAGGCCAGGGCAGTGGTGCTCGCGGCACTGGGCAGCTGACACGGACGAGACCGGGGTGTCGGCGCTCAGCCTGTCGGAGCGGTGGCCGGAGGATGCAGAGCCCTACCCTCGCGCCTTCGGGTAGGGCCGTCGAAACGGAGAGGGCTCCCAGAGCAGACGTACCCCGGTCATCCGGGCGATCGCGCGCAGGTGTGGTCCTGTGTTTCCGACGAACCACACCGAGCGGTCCTCGTGCGGCCAGACGTAGGCCGGAACGCCGGCATCGAGGAGGGATGTCAGCCGCGGCTCTTCGAGTGCCGTGGCCGCAAACTCGTACAGCAGGGGAAGACGTGGGGCGATCAGGCCGTAGTCGAGCATGCGGGCGAGGGCATGCTCGGCGAGGACGACTTCCTCGACGGGTCCAGGCACCGGGTACTCCCTCGGAAAGGACCGGCCGAGGTCGAGGAACGACTTGACGCTTCGGTGGCGCGGGTCCACCAGTCGGGGGCCGAGGAAGGCCAGTGGCCCCAGCGCGAGTCGCGGATTCGCCAGCATCGCATGGGTATAGAGCACTCGAATCAGCGCGACGTTCATCATGAAGCGCTCTACTTTGATTTCCTGAGCGGCCAGGCCTTCGTATGTCAGATATCCCGCGACAATGCTGGCATTGTGCGCCCGGTACCAGCGGGTCGGCGACGGCTGCCGAATGAACTCCAGCCAGTACTGCACCCTGCGGTTGCTGGCACTCCCCGATGTGTCCGTGGCCAGGAGACCGGCCTCGACCTTGTCCCTCAGCAGCATTCCATTCACGCTGCGCCACCATGGGCTGCCGGCCGGATCAGAGGACTCCGGTTCAAGCACTCCGCGAGCGGCCGACCAGCGCATGAAGCTCAACTCGGCGTGACCGTATCGACGGAAGCGACCAGGGTCAGCGTGATAGAAATCCTGTGCCAGCGCGAGGCGTTCAGCCGTGTTGTCCCGCACAAGTTCCACCCGCTGCTGTGCGCGAGCAGCCGTGTCAGTCACGGCGACATCTCGATCGGGTCGGCATCATACGAGAACCTCATGAATTCGAGGACTGGGCCCTTTTGAAGCACGCCCGCGCCGCGTTGCGCGCGCACGGACCACCGCAATACACAGGATTACGGTACCGCGGCTTCCCCAATTCCGGTTCCACCGCATCGAAGCCCTTGTCCCGGCTCATGTCGACGGTGCGGCGGAGGACCTTGACGCGCCGGTGCGACTGCCTGCATCTCATCCGCGCTCGCGCAGGTACGTCTCCAGCTCGGCGGCACCGGTCAGCATCGCCCGCCCGCGGGTGGACAGGCGACCGTGCCAGTCGCGCAGTGCCGCCTCCAGCGGCTCCAGTCCGCCGGCTGCCCGCACCTGGGCGATGAGCGGGGCAATCTGCTCCAACAGGTAGCCGCCCCGCCTGAGTTGGTGGGCCAGCCGGGCGTCTCGCACGTCTGCCTCGTCGTAGACGCGGTAACCGGTCTGCAGGTCGCGGCGTGGACTCACCAACCCGGCGCGCTCCCATTTGCGCAGTGTCGCGGGCCGGATCCCGAGCTGTTGCGCCAGCGGCCCGATGAAGGTGGCGCCGGGCCCGGACACGACGGTCGCCTCCGAGCCCACGCCGCTGCGCTCCAGGTCATGGAGGGCGCTCTCCACGGCATGGAGGGTCCGCCGGTCGTCGAGAAGCTGGGCGTGGCTCTCGTCGATGAGGTGGAAGGCCTCGTCGACCGAGCCCTGGTTCACGGCCCGCATGATCGAGGTCGCCGTGCTGTGGCCGTGGCCGGGGACCAAGGCGAGAAACGCACGCAGGGCTCCCGCGTGCAGCGAGGTATAGGTGCGGTAGCCGTGGGGTGTGCGGTCGGCGGCCGGAAGGATGCCGGCCTCCTCGTAGTTCCTGACCGCTTGCGTCGACAGGCCATGCCCGCGTGCCAGATCAACCGGCCTGAGCCGCTCCCCGGTTTGAAGGTTTTGCCCCATGGGACTGAAGATATCGCGAAAAAGTTTCAATCGAGGGTTCAACGATACCGTTGAAGGCATGGCTACCGACATCAAGGAATCCGCCCATGCCGTCGACGCCGCCTCCCTCATGGGGCTGCTCCCGACCAGGCCCCGCCTGCTCGGTCTGGGCGAGCCCACCCATGGCGAGGAGGCTCTGCTGGAGCTGCGCAACGAGCTCTTCCGGCAGCTGGTCGAGCAGGAGGGGTACCGGACGATCGCGATGGAGAGCGACTGCCTGAGGGGCCTGGTCGTGGACGACCACATCACGTCGGGCACGGGCACCCTCGACGAGGTCATGGAGCACGGATTCAGCCACGAGTGGGGAGCCTTCGCGGGCAACCGCGAACTGGTGCGCTGGATGCGCGCCCACAACGCCGGCCGGCCCGCGTCCGAGCGGCTCCGCTTCGCCGGTTTCGACGGTCCGCTGGAGATCACCGGCGCCGCGAGCCCCCGACAGGCCCTCACGTCACTTCACGGCTACCTCTCGGCCCACGTGGACGCGGCCCTGCTCCCCTGCACCACGGACACACTCGACCGCCTGCTCGGCACGGACGACCGGTGGACCAACCCGGCAGCGATGATGGACCCGACGCAATCCGTGGGGCGGTCGGCCGAGGCTACGGAACTGCGGCTGCTGGCCGAGGAGTTGGTGGCGCTGCTCGACGAGCAGACGCCGCACCTGTTGCCGGCGACCTCGCGCGGCGATGTGGACCAGGCTCGCCTGTACGGACGTACCGCCACCGGCCTGCTCCGCTACCACCACTGGATGGCCGACACGTCCCCGGCCCGCATGACCCGGCTGGTGAGCGCGCGGGACCGGATGATGGCCCACAACCTCCTCGCCCTCGCCGCTCGGGGCCCGGCACTCGTCCACGCCCACAACTCCCATCTCCAGCGCAGGAAGAGCTCGATGCAGTTGTGGGAGGGGTCCGTGGAGTGGTGGGGCGCAGGTGCCCTGGTGAGCGACCGACTCGGCGAGGAGTACGCCTTCGTGGCCACGGCCCTCGGCACGATCCGGCACCAGGGAGTGGACACACCGCCACCGGACACCGTCGAAGGAATCCTGTACGCGCTCCCGGAGGACCCCTGCCTCATCGACGCAACGCGGCTGGCCGAGGCCCTCGGAGGCACCCCGCCCGCCCGCCGCGAATCCCCTTGGTGAGCCCTCCTTCTGCTTCTGCTTGTCCTTCTCCACCTGGGGCTTGGTCCTACCCGGGCCGGCCGAAGGACAAGGACGGCGAAAGGCAGGACTCCCGCCCGACCCCGGCTCCGAGGCACAAGCCGCAGGCGGACCCCAAGCCGAAGCCTGACCCGGACGTGAAGCCCAAGGACGCCGACGGCAAGTCACCGGACAAGCCGAAGGACAAAGACGGCACATCCGCAGACGGCAAGCCCAAGGTCGACAAGCCGAAGGAAGACGGCAAGGACCCTGGCAAGCCCAAGGACCAGGACCCGACGAAGCCCAAGGACGCCAACAAGCCCAAGGACAAGGACGGCAGGGACGCGCCGGGCAAGCCCAAGGACGACAAAGACGGTCCGGGCAAGCCCCGTAACTCCAAGCCGGCCAACAAAGGCCCTGGCAAAACGAAGCCCGGGCCCGACAAGGCCGGCCCGGGTAGGACCAAGCCCCAGGTGGAGAAGGACAAGCAGAAGCAGAAGGAGGGCTCCCAAGATGACCTGGGCAGGAGGCTCGCCATCATCACAGCTCGCATACGCGCCAAGCTGCTTCCGCTGCTGGACGAAGGCGGCATGTGGGAATCGAGCTTCGACCCTCTGCTCACCGCACTGAAGAGTTGGCACAGACTCACCAGCCTGCGAGCCCTTGGCGACCCGGATGTGAACGTCGTTGCCACGCTCAACCCTTCCTCCGTCCCCGTGAGGGCCAAGCGCTGGCGTGACCCCCAGCTGCAGCAGCCGAGGATCGCGCTGAAGCAGCTACGCGAGGACGGGCTGCCCAAGCCGGATCTGCCGGCCTTCAACGGCAACCAGGCAAGCTCCATGGAGGCGCGGTTCCTCAGTCGCTCAGTGCGGAACACGGGCGCAGTGCCGGGTCCCCACAGCAATCCGCCCGGTTGGGCTTATGTGACGTCGAAGGGACTCTCCAAGGATTCCGCTTGGGTGCGCATGCATCTTCTCCCGGAGAAAATCGGAGGCATGGCGTCCAACAACAACTTGGTTCCGGCGCCCGGGTATTCGGTGAATACGCCGATGAACAATGAACTCGAAAAGTTTGCATACAATGACATCGCAGGCAAGGGAGACATGATCTGGTACAAGTCCGTTGTCTCCTTCCATCCCCTGCAGAAAGATGAGCCAGGGCCCACAGGGGAAGTGCTCCGGGGATTCCCCCAGCAGATCACCTCCAGCTACGGCGAATACGACCACATCAAGGGAACCGGGAAGCACCGGGGCGACTGGAAACCGCACACCACAGCCAAGAAGACAAAGCCCATCGGAAACATACGGCTGCCTTCCCCGAACGAGCACACGCTACTCCTCATCAACTCCGCACGGGCCAAGGCTATTTTCAACCACCTCGGCGGAAATGCGGACCCGGACCGTCCCTGGGGGCAGATCGCTCGCTATATCTCCGGACTGAGTACGAGCGGCGAGAACAGAACCACTACGAGGTACGGCCGCGAAGTACCGGACGGGCACCCGCACTACTACTCGGTTTCCGATGTGCAGCGATATCTGGACACCAGAAGGGCGAGCATGTCGGACGAGGTACGGCGGCTGGTCAACCCCGCGCTGGCAAAACTCAGGAAGCTCGCCAGAGCAGGGAAGATTGACTGGAAGAACTAGCCAGGGAGAACGAGATGCCAACCTCATTCCAGTTGCGTGCCCGCGAAGCGTTCGAGGAAGTAAGGTCCACGGATGAATTCACTGTGGAAAAGTACGAAATCGAAAGCGATCGGGATCGCACACTCACGGAAGACGATGCGAAACTGATTCGTCGATACCTGGGACCCGCTGCCGTCGATGAGGTGGGGGACCATTTGCTCGACGCCGAGCAGATCCATCTCTCCTGGCGCACTGCCGATTACCGCGTATACGGAGAGTTCGCTCTCAAGGATCTCAGGACCTGCCTGTCGGGAGGTTACATGCCCTACACAGACGAGCGGCTCACGCCGGAAGAGCAGCTGGTGATGGACGAGATCAAGACCCTTGAGGAAGCGCCGGGTTCCGGCCGTCTCACGGCGCTGCGAGTCCCCATGGACATGTCTCCGTGCCATGAGATCTGGTTCTACGACATGAACCAGCAACGATTTGTGCTACTCGATCTTAATTATTCGTCGTACGTGGACACACTGCTCATCACAAAAGGGATCCCTGGTTGGCAGTATCTCTACTCTGACACGCGATTGGACCACGAAGAATTTCGCCAGCTCGCCCGTCAGTTGGAAATTTCCCTCGACGTACTTGAAGACGTCTTCCCCGGCCACGACTACACGGACCTGCGGGCCCGACTGGAGGCCCGCCTGTGACCCGCTACGCCGACATCCCCAAACCCATCCGCTCCGGAATAGTCGTAGTCAACCCCGACACCGGCACCCCCCAGCGGATCATCGTCCTGCAGTTCAACCCGGACACCCTGGAGCGCAGCGTCGCCCCCCAGTCGGCCGGCGACGGCGGTGACGCCGGAGGTGGTGGGGCCGGTAGTGGGGACCGGAACGAGGCTCTCCGGCTCAAGGGCCCCGCCCAGGAGACCTGGAAGTTCACCGCCGAGATCGACGCCACCGACCAGTTCGAGATCGCCGCGCCCGATGGGATCCACCCGCAGCTCGCCACGCTCGAAATGCTGGTGCAACCGACCACCGCCCAGCTCCGCGCCGCGATGAAGCTCTCCCAGAAGGGGGCCATCGAGATCAGCCCGATCGAGATGCCGCTCACCCTCTTCACCTGGGGGAGCAAGCGCGTGATGCCCGTCCGGCTCACCGAGCTCTCCGTCAACGAGTCCGCCTTCGACGTCAATCTCAACCCGATCCGGGCCTCCCTCAGCATCGGCATGAAGATCCTCACCGTCAGTGATCTGCCGGCCGGCCACCGCGGCGCCGACCTCTACATGGCGCACCTCGCGCAGAAGGAGCGCCTCGCTGCCGCGGCACGGGGCGGCAGCCTCGGCTCGCTGGGGCTCGGCGGTATCGGAAGCAACGCCGTGATCGGAAGGGGCTGAGGAGCACACCATGGCCAGCACAGAGCCCTACGAGAACGCCCTGGACGCCATACCCGGCGCCCACCCCTACCCCCGCACCAGCCGCTACCACGACGCCGAGATCGGGATCCACCGGCAGCCCGACGGCACCGAAGTGCGGTACACCAAGCGGCGGTTGCTGCCTCCCCTCGACCAGAGCCAGGACACCGACGACACCCTGCCCCACACCGTCGCCGCCGGCGAGCGCCCCGACCTCCTCGCCCAGCGGTACTTCGGTGACCCCACCCAGTGGTGGCAGATCGCCGACGCCAACCCCGTACTCGATCCACGCGAGTTGACCGATGAAGCCGGGCGCGTCATAGACATCCCGCTCGCCGGCGGGTTCCCGGGCGGCAGGGGAGAGCGGCGTGTTTGATCTGCCCGTGGGGCAGGGCCCCGTCCACATCACGCTCCTCATGGGGCCCAAGCTCGCCCGGCCCGTCCCGGCCGAGGTGACCGAGGCCCTGCTGTCCGCCCAGATCACCACCACCGCGGGGGAGCGCAGTGGGTTTCAGCTCGCCTTCGACCTCACCAAGAACGGGATCATCAGCCGACGGCTGCTCCCGGAGGGCTTCTTCGATCCCAAGACGCGGCTCGTCGTCACCGTCAGCGTGAAGGGCACCGCGGACGTCCTCTTCGACGGACTCGTCGTCCGGCACGAGGTCGGCGCCAGCAACCAGCCCGGGCACTCCACCCTCACCGTCACCGGCGAGGACCTCACCCTCCTCATGGACCTGGAGGAGCGCACCGACCGGTACCCGAACCTCCCGCCCTCCGAGCGCGTCCTCGCCATCCTGCGCCGCTACTCCGACTACGGCATCCGCCCCGACGTCTACACCGAGAAGGTCGCCCAACCCCCGCACCAGGACCTCCGCGTGCACTACCAGACGGGCACCGACCTCCAGTACGTCACCGAGCTCGCGCGGGCCAACGGCTACACCTTCTATCTGGAGCCCGGACCGAACCCCGGCCAGTCCTCCGCCCGTTGGGGACCCGAGGTCCGCCTCGGTATCCGTCAGCACGCCCTCAACGTCAACATGGACGCCAACTCCACCGTGGACCAACTGACGTTCGCGTACGACGGCACCGCGCGCGAGGAACCGCAGGCCCGCTGGCAGAACCCCGAGACCCGGCAGTCGGACCTGCTCCCGCAGCCGTCCATCAGCCCACTGCGCCCGCCCCTGGGCAAGCGGCCCACCCCGGCCCTCAAGCGCAGGACGCTCTCCGGCACCGCCAAGCACCAGCGCGAGCAGGCCGAGGCCGAACTCCTCGCCCGCGCCGCCGTGTCCGCCGACGTCGTCTCCGGCTCCGGCTCCCTCGACGTCATCCGGCACGGCTACATCCTCCAGCCGCGTCAGCTCGTCGGCGTACGCGGCTCGGGACGGGCCTACGACGGCGACTACTTCGTCAAGTCCGTCACGCACAACCTGCGCCCGGGCTCGTACCAGCAGAACTTCACCCTCTCCCGGGAGGGCCTGGAAGCGCGCAGCGACTACGTCCGGCCGTAACACACACCCGCTCACGACCCACCAACCAGGAGCACCTCCACCATGGCGGCACCCAGCAATCGCTACCTCGGCAAGTTCCGCGGCCGGGTCGTCAGCAACGACGATCCGCTGCGCATCGGCCGTGTCACCGTCGAGGTGCCGGACGTCCTCGGCAACGAGCCGTCCACATGGGCGCTGCCCTGCCTGCCGTTCACCGGGCCGGAGTCGGGACAGTTCGTGGTGCCGCCGCCGGGCGCGGGCGTGTGGGTGGAGTTCGAGCAGGGGGATCCCAGCTTCCCCGTGTGGACCGGTTGCTGGTACGGGGCCGCCGACGAGCTGCCGCCCGACGCGCGGCGCGAGCTCCAGGCCAACTCGCCGAACAAGCCCGTCGTCGTGCAGACGCCGCAGGCGCACAAGCTCGTCATGAACGACACGCCCGGTGCCGAGCAGGGAATTCTGCTCCAGGCCCAGGGCGGCGCGTACATCCGTATCACCAAGGAAGCCGTGGTCATCTCGACCGGCGCGGGCGCCGAGGTCCTGCTGCGTGGCAACGAAGTGACCATCAACGAGGGCCAGTTGACCGTGCTCTCGAAGCGATGAAGCGATGAAGCGATGAAGCGATGAAGCGACGAACGACGAAGCGATGAACGACGAAGCGACCAAGCGATGAAGCGATGACATCGACGAAGAAAGACGGGGGAGCACGAACCATGTCCGGGAGTCTGCTCGACGCCGGTGCCGTGATCGGCTGTCCGCACGGCGGCCGCGTCGCGCCCGCCACCACACCCTCCGGCGGCGTACGCCTCGGGGGCGCCGCCGTCGCCACGGCCGCACACAGCTACCTCGTCACCGGCTGCCCGCACACCGTGAACGGCGTGCCCTCGCCGTGCGTGTCGGTCCGCTGGACCGCCGACGGCACCGGCGTCACCGTCGACGGCCGGCCCGTGCTGCTCGACACGTCCGCGGCCCAGTGCTTCAGCGCGGCCTTCGTGCCGCAGGGACCACCCGTCGTCCAGGCCGCGCAGCGAAAGGTCACCATCCGATGAGCCGCCACACCGCCGGGCGCCCCCGCAGCGACCTCGCGTTCCCCTTCCGCGCCGACCGCCGGGGCCGTACCGCGCACGCCACCCGTGGCGAGCACGTCCACGACCTGATCGAGCAGCTGCTGTTCACCAGCCCCGGCGAACGCGTGATGCGGCCCGACTTCGGCTGCGGGCTTCTCGATCTGGTCTTCGCCCCGACCAGCCCGGAACTCGTCAGCACCCTCGAACTCTCCGTCCATGCCTCGCTCCAGCGCTGGCTCGGCGACCTCATCGACGTGGAGGCCCTCGACGTGGTCAGCGAGGACAACGTCGTCCGTGTGTATCTGTCGTACGTCGTGCGCGCCGACGGCGCCCAGCGCGACGACGTGTTCGAAGGGAGGGCCACGGCATGACCGGGACGACCACAACCCCCTCCCGCCGGGCCAAGGTCCGCGCCGCCCAGCTGGGCGGCGTCGACGCCGTCGAGGTCAGCGACGACGGGCTCCTCCTCACCGTCACCTTCCTCGGCAAGGCCCCGCACGGCCTCGGCCCCGAGAACGTCCGCATCGACGGCGGCCGCCGCATCACCGGCATCACCGCCGTGGACGTCAGCGTGGAGCGCGAGGAGGACCCCGAGCTCGACGACCGGCTCTACGTCACCCTCGACCAGGCCGGCGACACCTCCCGCTACCGGCTCTCCCTCGTCGAGACCGACCCGTACGGACGGCCCGGGACGGAGCCGTACCGCGGCTTCGACCAGCGCTACCACAGCGCCACGTTCGCCTTCCGGCCCGACTGCCCGACTCCCTTCGACTGCAAGGAAGATGAGCCGGAGGCGCCTCAATTCCCGGCGGCGCCCGTCATCGACTACACCGCCCGCGACTACGACACCATCCGCAAGCTGCTGCTGGACCGGCTCGCGCTCACCACGCCCGACTGGGTCGAACGCAACCCCGCCGACCTGGGCGTGACACTCGTCGAGCTGCTCGCCCACACCGGCGACCAGATCAGCTACCAGCAGGACGCGGTCGCCACCGAGGCCTACCTCGACACCGCGCGGCGGCGCGTCTCCGTACGCCGACACGTACGGCTCATCGACTACGCGATGCACGACGGCTGCACGGCCCGCGCGTTCGTCGCCGTCGAGTCCGCCGGCGACCACACGCTCGCCCCGGGCACCTACCGCTTCGCCTCCGTCGACGTCCGCACCCTCGACCCGCACGACCGTCCGGAGCCCGGCACGGTCGTCGACGAGGCCGATCTCGGCGACCTCGACGAGCGCGGCTCGGTGGAGGTCTTCGAACCCGTCGTGACCGAGGACCCGTTGGAGCTGCGCGTCGCGCACAATGAGATCCGGCTGTGGACCTGGGGCGGCGAGGTCTGCACCCTGGCGAAGGGCGCCACCTCCGCCACCCTGCGCGACGAGTGGGAGGACCCGGAGACCTGCCGGGACCGCCGACTCGACCTGAAGCCCGGCGACCTGCTCGTCCTGGAAGAGGTCAAGGGACCGCGCACCGGCACCCCCGGCGACGCGGACCCGAGCCACCGGCAGGCCGTCCGGCTGACCTCCGTCACCCCGGCCCTGGACCGGATCGAGGACCAGCCGGTCCTGGAGGTCACCTGGGCCGCCGAGGACGCCCTGCGCTTCCCGCTCTGCCTCACCACGCGTGGCGGCCGCGACTGCCTGCCCGTCGAGGACGTGACCCTCGCCCGCGGCAACGTCGTCCTGGTCGACCACGGCCGTACGCTCCACGGGCTCCCCGAGACGTTCACCGTCCCGCAGGTACCCGCCGAGGTCGCCCCCTGCGACCCTCCCGCCTTCGGCTGCTACGACCGCGACGAGGGCAACGCCCCCGCCCGGCTCATCAACTCCCTCACCGACAAGGCGGAATCCGGCGACGCGCTGGCCCCCGACGACATCCGCGAGCTCTTCGAGGTCGTCGGCGAATCAGCCACCAACCGTGCCGGACTCGGCCTTGAGCGCGCCGGCCAGCGCCACGAGCGCGTCGTGCCCGGCACGTCCTACGCCCAGGCCGCCGCCCTGCGCACACTGCTCGCCCAGTCCGTCTACCCGGGCATCCAGCCCCGCTTCCGCCCCGTCCTCGGGCGTACGCCGGTCACGCAGGCGGTGCCGTTCCCGGAGCCGGCCACGGTCGCCGCCGGACAGGCCGCGCGGATCGGCGCGATTCCGGGACGGGCGCGGCAGCGGCTCGTCGAGCTCTGGCGCAGCGCCCGCGACCGCGACGGCCTCGCGGAGGGCGAGATCGCCGAACTCGCGGTCATCTACGGTCTGCGGATCCTGGAGCGCATCGAGCTGCGCCGCCATCCCGTCCGTGCCCTGCGCGAACTCCTGTTCCGCAGTGACCAGTTGCTCGACGCCAAGCTGCGCCGGATCGAGGTCCTCACGGCGCGCGCCCGCGCGGGCACTGTCCTGGACGGGCACATCGCCTGGGAGATCGCCCACAGCTGGGGTCCGTCGTACGCCGCCGGACTGCACCCCGACGAGCTGGTGCTGCGCGGTTCCGCGACCGCCGCCCTCGGCCAGGACCCGCGCCGCGCCCTGCCCGCCGTACGCCTCCACACGGGCGAGGACGAGATCTGGGAGCCGCGCCGCGACCTGCTCGACAGCGGCCCGCGTGACCGGCACTTCGTCGGCGAGCTGCAGGACGACGGCCGGCTCTCCCTGCGCTTCGGTGACGGACGCCACGGCGCCGCGCCGACGCCGGGGTCCCGGCTCGCCGCGCACTACCGCCTCGGCGGCGGCACGGCCGGCAACGTCGGCGCGGAGGCCATCAACCACCTCGTCGTCCAGTCCGACTGCGAGACACCGCCCGCCGCCGTCGTGCGCAACCCGCTGCCCGCCGTCGGCGGCACGGAACCCGAACCCGTCGAGCAGGTACGCCAGTTGGCCCCGCTCGACCTGCGCCGCACCCGCCTGCGCGCGGTCACCGCCGAGGACTACGCGGCCCTCGCCGGAGCCCTGCCCGGCGTCCAGCGGGCAGCGGCTGAGCTGCGCTGGACCGGCAGCGTCCAGGAAGCGCACATCGCCGTCGACGCGTACGGCACCGGCGCCCCGTCGGCCGAGCTGCTCGCCTCCGTCGCCCAGGCCCTGGAGCCGTACCGGCGCATCGGCCACGACCTCGTCGTCGACGCCGCGCGCCTGGTCCCGCTGGACATCGCGCTCACCGTGTGCGCCAAGCCCGGCCACCAGCACGGGCAGATCCTGGCCGAGCTGTACCGCGTAGTCGGCAGCGGTGTACGGGGCTTCTTCCACCCGGACGCGCTGACCTTCGGCGAGCCGGTGCGGCTCAGCCGTCTGGTCGCCGTCGCCGCGGCCGTGCCCGGTGTGGAGAGCGTCCAGGTCACCCGGCTGCGAAGGCTGTTCGAGCCGGACCGAGGAGAGAGGGAGGACGGCGTGCTGCGGCTCGGCCCGCTGGAGATCGCCACCTGCGACAACGACCCGGACCGGCCGGAGAACGGCCGGCTGGCGATATCCCTGGGAGGTGCCCGATGACCGGGGTCCCGACGACCGAGGGCACGTTCCCCGACGAGTGCGGCTGCGGCGGCGCCTGCCGCGGCGGCCACGACGAACGCCTCGCCCCGGCCCCCGTGCACAACCCGCCCGGCCGCACGGCCCTGGACTACCGCGTAGGCGAGTACGGCTCCTTCCGGGCCGCACTCCTCGACCGGCTCGCCTCACCGGCGTATCCGGCTCTGGGGGGCCTCACCGTCCGTACTCCGGACGACCCGGCGATCGGCCTCCTCGACGCCACCGCCGTCCTCGGCGATCTGCTCACGTTCCACTCCGAGCGCATCGCCGACGAGGCCTACATCCGTACGGCCAACGAGCACCGCTCCCTGGTCCTGCTCGGCCGCCTCGTCGGCCACCGCCCGCGCCCCGGCGTCGCCGCCGCCACGCACCTGGCGTACACCCTGGAGCGCGACCCCCGCGCCGAGGCGCTGCCGGTGCTGATCCCGCGCGGCGCCCGCAGCCACAGCGTGCCGGCCTCGGCCGACGAGCAGTCCCTGACCTTCGAGACCAGCCGTGACGTGACGGCCCGCTGGGACTGGAACGAGCTGAAGGTGCGCCGCCGGCGCCCCTCCCTCGTCACGCCCGAGGACATGGAGCGGCGCTCGGAGATCTTCGTCGAGGGCACGGCGAACTCCCTCCAGACCGGCGACCAGTTGCTCTTCGTCTTCGGTGAACAGGCGGGTGGCGAGCGGAAGTTGCTCCCGGTCGCGAAGGCGCGGGTCGACCGGGAGGACGAGATCACGGCGATCTCCCTGCCGAAGTCGGCGCCGCCGACTCTGAAGGAGCTCGTCGACGAGGTACGGCGTTGGACCGCCGAGCCGGCGGCTCCGGGGGAGCCGGGCGATGAGCCGCCGACGCCGGAAGTTCCGAACCCTCGCCCGGTCAGTCGGCTGATCGAGGACTTCGAGGACCAGGTTCTCGCGCCGCTGCGGGAGGACCTGGACGGGATCAAGAGTCCCGAGCGGCTTGCGGCGCGGCTTGTGGAGCCGGTGGCGCGTCTGGGTGAGGCTCAGGTGTTGGCGGAGCCCTACGAGGATGTTGCTGTCTGGTTCGAGCAGTTGGAGGCAGTGCTGGCCGAACTCGGCGAACGTGCACTGGAGTTGGCACCGGCGCAATCGGAAGAGCCGGGTAGTCGGTCGCCTGCCGCGCCGCCCGGGCCGGTCGCGCAGTTCCCCGCGCCCCTTAAGGGCGGCGAGGCGCGTACCGCTGCTCTCGAAGCCCTGGGCGCTGTGCTTCCCGCCCTGCGCGCCTCGGCCCCCGCCCCGCGCGGCGGCACCGGCTCCCAGCGCCCCGGCACCGACACCGCCCGCCTGCTCTCCGCCCTCAACCCCGGCCTCGGCAGCCTCTACCCGGCCTGGCGCACGGCCGCCGCTCCTGGCAGCCCGCGGCTCCTGCGCGATCTGCTCGCCATGCGGGTCACCGCCGCGCCCTTCGGCGCCACCGCCCCGCTCAAGCCGGTCCAGGACGACCGCGGCCGGGTCATCCGCACCGCCGACTGGCCGCTGACCGGTGCCGTGCTGGCGAGCATGCGCGTCGTGTACGACACATCGGGCCGGACCCCGGTCCGCGCCGAGTTCCAGTACGTCGAGGGCAGCAGCTCCGACCAGCGCGCCGAGAACCTGCCGGTCACCCAGCCGTTGACCTTCCCGCTCGGCACGGGCCGGGTCGAGCTGTCCGTGCGCTCCGGCCAGGACCGCGACCTCAACTGGCTCAACCGCCGCCCCACCGACTCCCAGGAGCCCGGCGTCACGGCCCACTTCCTCACGGGACTGCCCGAGCGCACGCTCTTCGTGTCCCGGCCCAACGACGAAGGCCTGGTGCACGTCGGCATCCACAACGGCGACTCCGAGCAGAAGGAGCTGCGGCCCGGCGACACGAAGCAGTTCACCCATGGCGAGTACGAGGTCAGCGTCAAGTACACGGTGGGCACCACCGAGCCCAACGTCGAGGTCGTCCTCGCCAGCAAGCCCGAGCCCCTCAACCGCCGTATCCTCCAGCTGGACACGGTCCACACCGGCATCACGGTCGGCAGCTGGGTCGCCGTTCAGCGCCCCGCCAAGGGCGCCGAGAAGGGCATCCCCGGCGACGCCAAGCTCGCGTTCGTCACCAGCCAGGTCGTCGCGGCGCGTACGGCGGCCTACAGCAACTACGGCATCACCGGACGCGGCACCGAACTCACCCTGGCCGACCCGTGGTTGGACGAGTTCGACGTCCTGCTCTCGCACATCCGCGACACCACCGTCCACGCGGCCGGCGAACCGCTCCGGCTCGCCGACGAACCGCTCGGCGAGGACATCCACGGCAACGAGATCGAACTCGCCGAGCTGTACGACGGGTTGCGGCCCGGCCGCACGCTCATGGTCAGCGGCGAGCGCAGCGACATCCCGGGGACGGCGGGAGTGAAGGCCACCGAGGTCGTCGTCATCGCCGCCGCCGACCCGGCCGTCGACCCGCAACTGCCCGGCGATCACGTCCACACCCGCCTGACCCTGACGGCCGACCTCGCTCATCGCTACCGCCGCGAGAGCGTCAGGATCCTCGGCAACGTCGTCGAGGCCACCCACGGCGAGAGCCGCGAGGAGGCCATCGGCAGCGGTGACTCGGACCGCGTGAACCAGACCTTCGCGCTCTGGCAGTCCCCGCTCACCTGGCTCGCCGACGACAACCCCCTCGGCGCCACCCCGGTCCTTCAGATCCGGGTCGACGGCGTCCAGTGGCACGAGGTGGACAGCCTCGCCGGACGCGGCCCCGGCGAGCGGGTCTACATCACCGGCTCCACCGCCGACGGCCGTACGACGGTGACCTTCGGCGACGGCATCAACGGCGCCCGGCTGCCCTCCGGCCACGAGAACATCCGCGCCCGCTACCGCTTCGGCACCGGCAAGGCCGCCAACGTCGCCGCCGACCGCGTCACCCAGCCCCTCACCCGGCCGCTCGGCGTCACGCAGGTGACCAACCCGCGCCCGMCGAAGGGCGGCGCGGACGCGGACGGCCCCGGCCTGACCCGCCGTACGATCCCGCTCGCCGTCTCGGCGCTGGACCGCCTGGTCTCCGAGTCCGACTACGAGGACTTCGCCCGCTCCCGCGCCGGCATCGGCCGGGCCGCCGCGCGCGAACTCTTCGACGGGCGCCGCCGCATGCTGCACGTGACGGTCGCAGGCACCGACGACGTGCCGATCGACGACGACTCCGACACGCTGAGGGCCCTGCGCGGTGCGCTCACCGAGTACGGGGACCTGAACCTCCCGGTCCGGGTGGACGTACGCGAACTGGTCCTGCTGCTCATCGCCGCCAAGGTGAAGGTCGCCCCCGACCACGCCTGGGAGTTCGTGGAGCCGCGGCTGCGCCAGGCGCTGCTCGGCCGACTCGGCTACGAGGGACGGGAGTTGGGCAGGCCCGCCCGCCTCTCCGACGTCCTCGCCACCGCCCACTCCGTGCCCGGCGTCGACTACGTGGACGTGGACGTCTTCACCGGCGTCCCCGCGTCCGCCACGGCCGAGGAACTCACCGGGACCCTCACCGACCCCGGGCCGCCCAGGGCGTCGGTCCCGGCGCACCCGGCGACGTACGACGAGAAGATCCACACGGTCCGCGCCGCGAACGGCGAGACGCTGTCGGAGATCTGCGCCAAGTACGGCGTCCCGCTCGCCGAACTCGTTCGCCTGAACCCCGACATCACCGACACCCGGCGCCTGGCGAAGGGCCGTTCGGTGTTCGTCTTCCGCGGTATCCGCCCGGCCCAGCTCGCGATGCTGTCGCCCAAGGCCGCGGACACCCTGATTCTGACGGAGGTCAAGTGATGGCCGCGAACTCGGCGGACGTCAAGTTGGAGACGGCTACCGCGTCCAGGGAACCGGACGGGCTCGCCGCGCTGCTGCCCCGCTGGCACCTGCTGCGCGACGCCGAGGAGGGCGAACCGCTGCGCGCGCTGCTCGCGGTGATCGCCGAGCAGCTCGACCGGGTCCGCGACGGCGTCGAGCAGGGCTACGAGGACCTGTTCGTGGAGACGGCCGCCCCCTGGGTGCTGCCGTACCTCGGCGATCTGGTCGGCTACCGCACCCTGCCCGGCTACGAGCGGGTCCTGACGACCGGCCTGCACGAGGGGGGCCGCGCCGCCCTAGCCGAGGCCGTCGCCCCGCGCGCCGACGTGGCCGCCACCGTCGCGGGCCGCCGCCGCAAGGGCACCCTCCACCTCCTGGAGGAACTCTCCGACCAGGTCACCGGCTGGCCCGCGCGCGCCGTCGAGCTGTCCCGGCAGGTCTCCCACACCCAGCCGGTGAAGCTGTACGGCGACACAGGCGCCCACCGGGGCGAACGCGGCCGGCTCGTCGACCTGCGCGACAACTCCGCCCTCGACCTCGCGGGCGGCCCGTTCGGCGCGACGGCCCGCACGGTCGACGTCCGCCGCGCCAACTCCCGGCACCGACAGGGTGGTTGGACCCCGGCGGGCGTCGCCCTCTTCGTCTGGCGGCTGAAGGCGCACTCGCTCACGCAGTCCCCGGCGTACTGCATCGACCGCGCCCGCAACCTCTACACCTTCTCGATCCTCGGCAACGACACCCCGCTGGTCACCAAGCCGTTCCCGGAGCCGTCGCCCACACACATCGCGACCATCGACAACGTCCCGGCCTTCATCACCCGCCGACAGCTCCACGACCGGCTCGCCGACTACTACGGCCCCGGCAAGAGCCTCGTCATCCGGCGTGACGGCGAGGACCAGCCCGTACCGCCCTCCGACATCGTGGTCGCCGACCTGTCCGACTGGCGTTACCGCCCCAAGCGTGGGCAGGTCGCCGTGGACCCGGAGCTGGGCCGGATCGCGTTCGGGTCGAGGTCGGCGCCCCGGCAGGGCGTGTGGGTGGACTACCACCACGCGTTCGGCGCGGACATGGGCGGCGGTGAGTACGACCGCCCCGACCGCGAGCCCCGGCCCGAGGCGGCGGTCTACCGGGTCGGCCCCGGGCAGCCGTACCGCCAGATCATGGACGCCTACCGGGCCTGGCAGCACGACCGCAGGGCCGAGCGGACCGGCCCCGACGGCATCATCGAGATCACGCACAGCGGCGCCTACCAGGAGCAGCTGGACTTCGACCTCGACCCCGGCGACCGCCTGGAGGTCCGGGCCGCCGAGGGCACCCGGCCGGTGATTCGCCTGCTCGACTGGTACAGCAACCGCCCCGACGCCCTCAACATCCGTGCCGTGTCGGAGGACTGCGCCCCGCACGAGCGTCCGCGCATCGTCCTCGACGGCCTGCTGGTCGCCGGGCGCGGCATCAACGTCACCGGCCCCATGGGGGCGGTCGTCGTACGGCACTCCACGCTCGTGCCCGGCTGGTCGCTGGAGCCCGAGTGCGACCCGCACTCGCCCGAGGAACCCAGCATCGTCCTGGAGCGCACCACCGCGTGTGTCCAGATCGAGCACAGCATCCTCGGCACCATCGAGGTCATCGGCGACGAGGTGAGCGAGGACCCCCTCGACATCCATCTGCGCGACAGCATCCTCGACGCCACCGGCCACGGTCGCGAGGCCCTGTCCGCGCCGGACTGCCGCCACGCCCACGCGGTGCTCCACCTGCACCGCACCACCGTGATCGGCGAGATCTTCACCCACGCCGTGCAGATCGCCGAGAACTCGATCCTCACCGGACGGCTCCATGTGGCCCGGCGCGGCATCGGCTGCCTCAGGTACTCGTATGTGCCGCCCGGCTCGCGCACCCCGCGCCGGTTCCGGTGCCGGCCCGACCTCGCCGGACTCGAACAGGCCGGTCGAGTAAGGCCGTTGTTCACGTCCGAGCGCTACGGGACGCCCTGGTACGGCCTGTTGGCGGACCGGTGCGCCGAGGAGATCCGGCGCGGCTCGGACGACGGCGCCGAGATGGGCGCCTTCCACGACCTGTACCGGCCGCAGCGCGAGGACGGCCTCAGGGCACGGCTCGCGGAGTACACCCCGGCGGGCACGGACGCCGGGATCTTCTTCGTGACGTGAGGCGAGACATGACCCGTGACGTGACTTCGGACATGCGTTGCGACGTGCGCGCCGCCGCCGTAAGCCCTACCCGCACTTTCCTGAACCAGGGGGACCCCCTTCATGCACGCTGATCTCTCCCGCCTCACGTTCCGCCCGCAGCGGCGCTACTCGGCGGTCATCGCTCAGCAGGGCCGCGTTCAGCTCGACGCCGACATCAACGAGCAGACCGCGATCCAGCTGCACCAGGCCCGCACCCTCGCCGCCGACCTCATCGGCCGGCACGGCGGGCCGCGTGACGCCGCGGGCTTCAAGGTCGACTACGTGGGCGGCAAGCACGACATCGACACGCTCCACATCCACGGCGGCCGCTACTACGTCGACGGCATCCTGCTGGACGCGACCCGCCACGCGCCCGGCGTGCCGGTCCCGGACGAGGACGCCGAGGAGCAGGAGGCCGCCGCGCCGCCCCCGTACTGGACCTACTGGGACCAGCCCGACGGCTTCCGCGACCAGGAGAAGCCCGGCGACCGGCTGCCCTCGCCCGCCCAGACGCCCTTCGTGGTCTACCTGAACGTGTGGGAGCGCGCCGTCTCCGCAGCCGAGGACCCGGCCCTGCGCGAGGTCGCCCTCGGTGCCGCGATGCCGGACACCGCGGCCCGGGTGAAGGTCGTCTGGCAGGTGCTGCCGCTGTCGCTGGCCGCGCTGGACATCGAGGAGACCGACCCGTCGAAGGAGGTCGTGCGGGCCGCCTTCGACAAGTGGGCGCAGAAGCAGGCCACGCCCACCGCGCGCCTGGCCGCCCGCAGCGAGCGGCCCGACCACGCCGACGAGGACCCCTGCCTGGTCAAGCCGGACGCCCGCTACCGCGGCCAGGAGAACCAGCTGTACCGCGTCGAGGTGCACGCGGGCGGCGAGGCCAAGGACGCCACCTTCAAGTGGTCCCGGGAGAACGGCTCGGTGGTCTTCCCGGTCGACGAACTCGACGGCACCTGGGTGCAGTTGGCGTCCCTCGGCCACGACGACAAGCTGGACCTGGACGTCGGCGACCATGTCGAGCTCGTCGACACCGCGTACGCCTCCCGCCTCGAACCCCTGCCCCTGCTGCGGGTCGAGGAACTGGACCTGCCCGGCCGCCGGGTCCGTCTGAGCGCCGAGCCCGACCAGTCCGTCGGACGGCTGCCCCACCTCAACCCGTTCCTGCGCCGCTGGGACCACCACGAGGGGCCGAAGCGCAAGGGCCGTACGACCGCCCTGAAGGGCGGGGCCGTCCCCGTCACGGAAGGGGAGTGGCTGCCGCTGGAGGACGGCGTCGAGGTGTACTTCACCAAGGGCGCCGGCTACCGGACCGGCGACCACTGGATCATCCCCGCCCGCACCGCCACCGGCAGCGTCGAGTGGCCCACGGACGCCGCCCGGCGCCCGCTGCTCCAGGCGCCCGCCGGCATCGTCCGCTCCTTCGCGCCGCTGGCTCTGGTCAAGGGCGAGCACGGCACCGTGGACCTGCGTCTCGCCTTCACCCCGCTGGCCAGCAGCATCCCGGCCGCGGACGAGGCGACGCTCGCGGCGGAGGAACAGGCGCGCCGCGAGGAGCAGTTGGCGGAGGACCCGTCCCGCGGGAGGTCGCAGACCACGGCGGATGCGGAGGCGGCGGCGGAAGGAGACGAGTGATGGCCAAGCCCCTGAGCGCGTCCAAGCTGGTGGAGATCCTCCGCGCGGAGGGCCTCACGGTCCACGAGGTCCGCAGCTGGCGCACCCACAACCGCAACGGCAAGGGCCCCTGGGGCCCGGTGAACGGCGTGATGATCCACCACACCGTCACCAAGGGCACCGAGGCGTCGGTGAACATCTGCTACAACGGCTACTCCGGCCTGCCCGGCCCGCTCTGCCACGGCGTCATCGACAAGCAGGGCCACATCCACCTCGTCGGCAACGGCCGCGCCAACCACGCCGGTCTCGGCGACAGCGACGTCCTGCGCGCCGTGATCAACGAGTCCAGGCTGCCGCACGACAACGAGGCCGACACCGACGGCAACGCCCGCTTCTACGGCTTCGAGTGCATCAACCTCGGCGACGGCAGGGACCCCTGGCCCGAGGCGCAGAAGGAGGCCATCGAGAAGGTCTCCGCCGCGATCTGCCGGCACCACGGCTGGAGCGAGCGCTCGGTGATCGGGCACAAGGAGTGGCAGCCGGGCAAGCAGGACCCGCGCGGCTTCACCATGGACGGCATGCGGGGACGCATCGCGCAGCGGCTCAAGGGCGGGGGAGGAGGAGGGACCCCCGAGCCGGACCCGAAGCCCGCGCCCAAGCCGAAGCTGGAGCCCTTCCCGGGCAGCGGCTTCTTCCACATCGGCCAGAAGTCGCCGATCATCACCGCGATGGGCCGCCGCCTGGTCGCTGAGGGATGCGGCCGCTACGAGGACGGCCCGAGCCCCGAGTGGACCGAGGCCGACCGCCGCTCCTACGCGGCCTGGCAGCACAAGCTCGGCTTCAAGGGCAAGGACGCGGACGGCATCCCCGGCAAGGTCAGCTGGGACAAGCTGAAGGTGCCCAACGTGTGACGGTCCGCGACAGGCAGTGAGACGGCCCAGGTACCCCGCGGGGGTGTCCTGGGCCGTTTTCGCGCGTTCGAAGGGTCTTGCTCCCCTGGCGGAAACACGTCACACTGGATACCGAACGAATGGTCGGTTGGGAAGCGGGAGCGATGACGACCTCACACTCCGCCGAGGCGCCCCCTGAAGGGCCGCTGCAGGAGCACTTCGACGCGACGATCTCGCGCGACCAGCGGATCGAGCCGCGGGACTGGATGCCGGATGGCTATCGCAAGACGCTGATCCGGCAGATCGCGCAGCACGCCCACTCGGAGATCATCGGCATGCAGCCCGAGGGCGAGTGGATCAGCCGCGCCCCGTCGC
This sequence comes from Streptomyces sp. UW30, assembly GCF_008042075.1. Lineage (GTDB taxonomy): Bacteria > Actinomycetota > Actinomycetes > Streptomycetales > Streptomycetaceae > Streptomyces. Next base: position 42,484 of record NZ_RDBN01000034.1, read on the forward strand.
TGCGCCGCAAGGCCATCCTGTTCGCCAAGGTCCAGGACGAGGCCGGGCACGGGCTGTACCTGTACTCGGCGGCGGAGACCCTGGGCGCCGACCGCGCCGACCTCACCGACCGGCTGATCGAGGGCCGCCAGAAGTACTCGTCGATCTTCAACTACCCGACCACGAGCTTCGCCGACGTCGGCGTGATCGGCTGGTTCGTGGACGGCGCGGCGATCTGCAACCAGGTGCRGCTGTGCCGCAGCTCGTACGGGCCGTACGCGCGCGCGATGGTGCGGATCTGCAAGGAGGAGTCGTTCCACCAGCGGCAGGGCTACGAGCTGCTGATGACGATGATGCGCGGCACCGACGCCCAGCGGGAGATGGTGCAGGACGCCGTGAACCGGTGGTGGTGGCCGTCCCTGATGATGTTCGGCCCGCCCGACGACGCCTCGCCCAACTCCGCGCAGTCGATGGCCTGGAAGATCAAACGGCACAGCAACGACGAGCTGCGCCGGCGCTTCGTCGACATGACCGTCCCGCAGGCCGAGAAGCTCGGCGTCACCCTGCCCGACCCGGAGCTGCGCTGGAACGCCGAGCTCGGTCACCACGACTTCGGCACCCCCGACTGGGACGAGCTGATGCGGGTCATCAAGGGCGTCGGGCCGTGCAACGCCCAGCGGATGGAGCGGCGCAGGAGCGCCCACGAAGAGGGCGCCTGGGTGCGGGAGGCGGCCACCGCCCACGCGGCCAAGCAGGCCGCCCGCCAGGAGAAGGGAGCGGTGGCATGAGTGCCGAGAAGCAGGACTGGCCGCTGTACGAGGTGTTCGTACGGGGCAAGCGCGGGCTCAACCACGTCCACGTGGGCTCGCTGCACGCCGCAGACGACCGGATGGCGCTCACCCACGCGCGCGACCTGTACACGCGCCGCAACGAGGGCGTGTCGATCTGGGTGGTGCGCTCCGAGCACATCGCCGCCTCCACACGCGACGAGAAGGACCCGTTCTTCGCGCCCAGCGCCGACAAGGTCTACCGGCACCCGACGTTCTACGACATCCCCGACGACGTCCCGCACATCTGAAGGAGAGGGCATGAGTGACGACCACGTCTACATGACCCTCGCCGAGGGACACGAGGACGACACCCGCTGGGCCTACGGCACCGGCTTCGAGGACCCCCTGCACGGCGTCGACACCACCGTGCCCGAAGGCGTCGACACCGGCGAACTGGCCGCACTGTGCGTCGCGTTGGCCGACGACGCGCTGGTCTCGGCCCAGCGCCTGGGCGAGTGGGTCACCCGCGCCCCCGAGCTGGAGGAGGAGGTGGCGCTGGCCAACATCGGCCTCGACCTCCTCGGCCAGGCCCGCCTGCTCTACTCCCGCGCCGGCCAGGCCGACGGCACCGGACGCGACGAGGACGCCTACGCCTACTTCCGCGACGCCGGCGACTTCCGCAACGTACGCCTGGCCGAACTGCCCTGCGGCGACTTCGCGTTCTCGATCGTGCGGCTGCTGGTGCTGTCCAGCTGGCGCCTCGCCCACTTCGAGCGGCTTGCCTCCCACCCGGACCCCGTGCTCTCGGCGATCGCCGCGAAGGGCGTCAAGGAACTGACCTACCACCGGCAGTACGCGGCGGAATGGGCGGTGCGCCTGGGCGACGGCACGGACGAGTCGCACCGCCGGATGCGCCGGGCCCAGGAGCAAGTGGCCCCCTACATCGGCGAGTTGTTCACGGCGTACGACGTCCGGGACGAGGTGGTCGCCGTCATCCGCCAGGTCACCGCGGCGGCCGGACTGCCCATGCCGGTGTACCGCCCGCTGCCCGGATCCGGCCGCGACGGCGAGCACACCGAGCATCTCGCCCCGCTGCTGGCCGAGTTGCAGGGCGTGGCCCGCGCCCACCCGGAGGCGACATGGTGACGACCCTGCTCGACGCCCGGCGCGCCCGGCACGTCGCCGCGCGGGTGCCGGACCCCGAGCTGCCCATGCTCACCCTGGCCGACCTGGGCGTCCTGCGCGACGTCGAGCTGACCGAGGACGGCACGGTCGTCGCGAGCCTCACCCCGACCTACTCGGGCTGCCCGGCCATGGCCGAGATGCGGGCGGACGTCGCGGCGCGGCTGCGTGACGCCGGGTACGCGCGCGTGGAGATCCGTACGGTCCTCGACCCGCCGTGGACGAGCGACTGGATCACCCCGGCCGGCCGCTCCAAGCTCGCCGAGCACGGCATCGCCCCGCCCGGCCCCGCACCGCGCGGCGGCCCCGTCGCGCTCGTGCTGTCCCCCACCCGGCAGGCGGTGGCCTGCCCGCGCTGCGGGTCGGCGGACACCGAGGAGACCTCCCGCTTCGCCGCCACCTCGTGCAAGGCGCTGTGGCGCTGCCGCGCCTGCCGTGAGCCGTTCGAGTACGTCAAGGAGATCTGAATGGAAGGCGTCACCGAAGCAGGGACGGCCGCCGCGCTGCGCCCGCGCACCCGCCGCCGTCCGGCCTTCCACCGCCTGCGCGTGGCCGCCATCCAGCCCCTGTGCGCGGACGCGGTCGCCGTCGGCTTCGACATCCCGGCGGAGCTGGCCGAGGAGTTCGCGTTCGAGCCCGGTCAGTCGCTGACACTGCGGCGCGAGATCGACGGGCGCGACGAGCGGCGGTCGTACTCGATCTGCTCGCCGGTCGGGTCGAGCCCGCGCATCGGCGTACGGGTCGTGCCGGGCGGCCTCTTCTCGTCCTGGCTCGTGGGCGACGTGCGCCCCGGCGACACCGTCGAGGTGATGGCCCCCACCGGCGCCTTCACCCCCGACCTGACCACGCCCGGCCACCATGTGCTGATCGCGGCGGGATCCGGCATCACACCCATGATGTCCATCGCCGAGTCCGTCCTCGCCGCCGACTCCCGCTCGACGGTCACTCTCTTCTACGGCAACCGTCGCACCGACACCGTGATGTTCGCCGACGATCTCGCCGACCTGAAGGACCTCTACCCGACCCGGTTCCAGCTCGCCCACGTGCTGTCCCGCGAACCCCGCGAGGCCGAGGTGCTCTCCGGCCGGATCGACGCCGAGCGGCTCGCGGCGCTCGTGGACGCGCTGGTCGACGTGACGAGCGCCGACCACTGGTGGCTGTGCGGCCCGCACGGCATGGTCCGGGACGCACAGGGGGTGCTCGCGGGCCTCGGCGTCCCGGACGAGCGGGTGCACCAGGAGCTGTTCTTCGCCGACGACGAGCCGGTTCGGGAGGTGCACCACGAGGAGGCCGGCCCGCAGGGACCCGTCAGCCAGGTCACCATCACGCTCGACGGCCGCTCCACCTCCGCCGCCCTGCCGAGGGAGCGCTCCATCCTCGACGGCGCCCAACGCACCCGCCCCGACCTGCCGTTCGCCTGCAAGGGCGGCGTCTGCGGCACCTGCCGCGCACTCGTCACCGACGGCAAGGCCGACATGCGGCGCAACTTCGCCCTGGAGGCTGCCGAGGTGGACGCGGGATACGTGCTGACCTGCCAGTCGTACCCCGTCTCCGAGACGCTGACGGTCGACTACGACAGCTGAAAAAGGTCTCGGGCCGTCCCCCCATCYATGGGGGGACGGCCCGAGACCTTGCGCCAAGGGCGAGGAGAGCGAGGGGACTAGTTCCATTGAAGCCGCTCTCACGGCGTTGAGAAGGAAGCCCCCTTCATGGCCTCGCCACGGCTCACGCTATCAGTCACTCCGGGATCAGGTCGCGCATATTTTCGGGGGTCACGATCCGCGAGTCCGGGTGCAGTCCCTCGGGCCGCTGGAGACCGATGAAGGTGACCGGACCGTCCGGGACCTTCTCCCCGTCCCACAGGGTCGTCGTCGTGGCGTCCATCAGGCCGACGAGGTACCGAATCGTGAGCTGCTCACGCTCGACGATGCCGCGCAGCAGCGTCGCCACCGACACCCGGTTGCCCTCGACACGGTTGGCCGCCGGGTTGCCGTTGAGGTACAGGTGCAGCCACTTGGCACGCCAACGGCCGTCCTCCCCGCGCTGGAACGCCAGCGGCAGCGCCACCCGGCCGGGACCGCGCAGCTCCGACTTCATGCGCACGGTACGCGGCTCGAACGGACGCCCCCGCTGCTCGCCCTCGCGCAGCATGAACCCGAAGAACGACTCCTCGACCTCCTCGAAGCCCTCCCCGGAGAAGAGGTTGACCTGCGGCACGATGAACGTGCCGCGCACGGCGTCCAGTCGCAGGTTGATGAACTCCGAGGCCCCGTTCGGCGCTTCCGTGATGTCGCCGGAGTGCTCTCCTTCCAGCTCGCTGAGGTTGGTGTAGGACAGCCAGAAGACAGTGTCGTACTCGGCGTCCAGCACCAGCGCCGACAGGTCGTAGTCCGTGGTCCGGTTCTTCTGCTTCCAGTACACGAAGAAGCGCAGCAGCTCGCCGTCGACCGGCGACACCGAGCCGCGCGGCAGCACGCCGAGGCCGGACGAGACCGCCTTGCCGCTGAGCGGCAGCGCGACGTCCAGGACGTCCGGGTCGATCAGCAGATGCCCCGGAGCCGGCAGCCGGCGCCGCAACTCCGCGTCCAGCACGGCGATCAGCCGCTCCCGCTCGGCCGCCGGCACGGGCGCGCGGGTGTCCTCGGTGACCCAGGCGCTGCCCCGGCGGTTGACGAAGACACGGCGCGGGCCGTTGTCCCTTGCGCGGTTGTGCAGATGCTCACGCACCGACAGCAGGACCCGCCCGGCGACCCGTGCGGCGACCTCCTCGACGGCGGCCACGAGTGCGTCCAGCTCCTGTGCCGTGAGCGCCCCGCGCAGCAGCCGGTCCAGCGCGCGCAGCAGCCTGCCCGGCGCGGACTTGAGCAGCCGCACCGCGCCGGTGACGTCCCCCGCGCCGAGCAGCTCCTCGACCTGGCTGTCGAAGGAACGCGCCCGCTTCTCGCCCCGGGCGACCGCGAACACGTCGGCGGCGTGCGGCCACTGCGGGTACTCGTGCGGGTGCAGCCGCTCGCCCAGCCGTTTGAAGTCCTCGCGGTGCGCATGGACGTCCGCGAGCTTGGCGGGCGCCGCGGCGACCACCGAGTCCAGGCCCGCCAGCAGGGCGCGGCGCACCGGCCGGGACAGTCCCCGAAATCGCGTGGCCTCCGCGAGCGTCACATCGCCGTCCGACACCGCGCAGGCCAGCCGCAGCACATCGGTGACCGTGTCCAGCAGCAGCCCCGAACCGGTCCGAATCCGGGCCCGGTTGACCACGGCACGGTTCTCCCGGACCGGGATCGCCTCGGGCTGCGGCCCGTCCGCGCAGGCCTCGGCGAGCACGCCGAGATCACGCAGGTCGTCCTCGCCCAGCGGCGTGCTGCTGCCCGCCAACGCCAGGTACAGGGCCCCGACTTCGGCGTCCGCGTCATCGCCGAGATGCAGGACCGTCATCCGGTCGCCGGCCGCGGCGATCAGTTCCTCGTGGTGGCCGAGCATCTCGGCGTACGTGTGCTGGTAGCGGCCGTACGACGGCAGCGTGAGCAGATCGACGACACCCGTGCTCAGCTGCTCCAGGACGCCCCCGCGCGCCGCGTCGTCGGCGAGTGCCTCGGCGATGCAGCGCATCCAGAAGTCCATGGTGTCCGGCACGTTGGCCGGGAAGTCGACGAAGTACACGTTGTGCCGGACATGGTCGCCGACCATCTCGCGCACCGTGCCCAGCGTCCGCACCGCGGTGTCGACGACCGCGCCCTCGGACAGCCCCGACAGCCGCTCCAGCAGCTCGGCCGAGAGCTTGAAGCCCACGGACATGAGCGCGGCGTCGAACTGCCGCGCTGCGACGGCGCCTTCGCCGGCGGGGCCGGTGGGGCGCGGGATGCGACGGGTGTGCCGGATGACCAGGGGTTCGAGACGGTGGACCATGCCGGGATGATCCCAGAACCGCACGAGCGTTCGCATGCGGGTTTTTGCGGCCGAACCCGCCGATCCCGCCTCGCACACGCGCCAGAAGTGCGGGAATTCGCCGGGTATCGTTCCCGGTTCGGCCGGGCATCGTTAGGTGGCGGGGTCCGAGGGTGAGAGGGGAACCATGCCGTCATCCAAGCCGTCGTCCATACGGTCGGCCGGTGCGCTGCCGCAGCCGGTGCTGAGTCAGCCGGCGCCCGTCGCGGTGTTCCTGGTGGTCACGATCGAACCCGGAGGCGAGAGCGCGGTACGCGATCTGCTGGCCGGGCTCGCGGGACTGGTCCGAGCCGTCGGCTTCCCCAGCCCGGACGGAGGTCTGTGCTGCGTGGCCGGTGTGGGATCCGCGGCCTGGGACCGGCTGTTCGAGGGTCCGCGTCCCCAACAGCTCCATCCCTTCGAGGAGTTGGAGGGCACCCGGCACCGCGCCGTGGCCACCCCGGGTGATCTGCTCTTCCACATCCGCGCCGCCCGCACGGATCTGTGCTTCGCCCTGTCCGCCGAGATCATGAAGCGGCTGCGCGGAGCGGTCACCGTCCAGGACGAGGTCCAGGCCTTCGCCTACTTCGACTCCCGCAACCTCCTCGGCTTCGTCGACGGCACCGAGAACCCGGTCGGCCAGGCGGCTGACGAGGCGGCGATCGTCGGCGACGAGGACCCCGCGTTCCAGGCCGGCAGCTACGCGCTCGTGCAGAAGTACGTGCACGACGTCGACGCCTGGGAGGCGCTGGCCGTCGAGGCCCAGGAGAAGGTGATAGGGCGCTCCAAGCTGACCAACATCGAACTCGATGTGCCCGGCTCCCACATCGACGTGAACACGGTCACCGGCCCCGATGGGGAGGAGCTGGAGATACTCCGGGGCGCCATGCCGTTCGGCAGGCCCGGCCACGGCGAGTTCGGCACGTACTTCATCGCGTACGCGCGGACCCCCGAGATCCCGGAGACCATGCTCCGCAAGATGTTCCTCGGCCGCCCCGAATCCGGCCCCGACCCGATCCTCGACTACTCCCAGGCCGTCACCGGAACCCTGTTCTTCGTGCCCTCGGCCACCTTCCTGGAGTCGATCCCGGAAGGGGAAAGCAGGGACTGACCGAGCCGGACCGGGTCAGGACTGCCGCGCCTCGCGCTCGGCGTCGCGCTTCTTGATCCGGGCCGCCTCCTTGCGGACGTCGGCCTGAGTGGCCCGCTCCTTGGCCAGCCACTCGGGCTGCTCCTGCTTGAGCGCCTCGATCTGCTCGGTGGTCAGGGGCTCGGTGACCCCGCCGCGGGCCAGGCCCGCGATGGAGACGCCGAGCTTCTGCGCCACGACCGGGCGGGGGTGCGGTCCGTCGCGTCGCAGGTCGCTCAGCCACTGCGGCGGGTCGGCCTGGAGCGCGTTCAGTTCCGCGCGTGTGACGACCCCCTCGCGGAACTCGGCGGGGGTGGCTTCGAGGTACACACCCAGCTTCTTCGCCGCGGTGGCGGGCTTCATGGTCTGGGTGCTTTGGTGCGACGTCATGGTCCCAAGGGTATCGAGTGGGTGAACGCCCGCCGACCACGCCCGGTAACCTGGCCAGGTGACAGGCTCGGAAGCACCCCCGCCCTCCCCCCAGGC
>NZ_RDBN01000034.1:50050-117109 GCF_008042075.1 Streptomyces sp. UW30
CCCCAGCCCCGACGAACTCACCCGGCTGATCGCGGCGGAACTGGCCGGCCATCACCGGCCCGCCCTGATCACGTTCCTGGACACCCTGCCGCGCAACCGCTCCGGCAAGATCCTCAAGACGATCCTCCGGGACATGGCGGACGGACGCCCCTGACATGGCGACCACCGTGCGAGAGGGAGGACGCAAACCGATGCAGGTGATGACGTGGTGGTGACGATGTCCTCGCTCCAGGGCCGCGCCCCGTGGCATCCTGCGCGCTGGCGCGGGCTGCCGGCCGGGCAACCGCCCGGCTGGCCGCACGACGACCGCCTGCGGCAGGCGCATGGCCAACTCGCCGCGCGGGCGGCCCTGGTGAGCGCCGAGGAGGTGCTGACGCTACGGCGCCGGCTCGCCGAAGTGGCCTACGGCCGAGGGATGGTGATCCAGATGGGCGACTGCGCCGAGCCGTTCGCCCCGGCGACCCCGGCGGGCATCGGCCGGACCCTGGCGCTGTTCCGGGACGTCTCACGGACCGTCGAGGAACGGCTCGCGCTGCCCGTGCTCACCGTGGGCCGGATCGCGGGGCAGTTCGCCAAGCCCCGTTCGTCACAGACGGAGGAGGTCGACGGGGTCCGGATGCCCGCGTTCCGGGGTTTCCTGGTCAACGACATGGCACCGGACGCGACCGCGCGCCGCCCCGATCCACGCCGGATGCTGTGGGGATACGAACACGCCGCCCGCACCCTGTTCCTGCTGCGCCGCGCCGCCGACGAGGGGCTGCCCATGCGCGGGCACTGGGGTGACGGCCTGCCCGCGCTGTGGACCAGCCACGAGTCCCTCGTCCTGGACTACGAGGAACCCCTGACCAGATGGGACACCGAGGCACAGGCCTGGGTCCTGACCTCGACCCACCTGCCCTGGACGGGCGAGCGGACCCGGCACCCCGACGGTGCCCATGTGCGCTTCCTCGCCGGGCTGTTGAACCCGGTCGGCTGCAAGGTGGGACCCGGGATGACGCCCGGTGAGGTCGTGCGTCTGGCCGCGACGCTCGACCCCGACCGCAGGCCCGGCCGTCTGGTCCTGATCTCCCGGATGGGCGCGGACCGGATCGAGGACCGCCTGACGCCGCTGGTGGAGGCCGTCCATGCGGCGGGCCACGCGGCCGTGTGGCTGTGCGACCCGATGCACGGCAACACCGTCCGGGCCGCGACCGGCCACAAGACCCGGCATCTGCGGGCGGTGCTCGCCGAGACCGAGGCGTTCGTACGGGCCGTGTGCCGGGGCGGCGGCCGGCCCGGCGGCCTGCACCTGGAGAGCACCGCCGAGTCCGTCACCGAATGCGTCGGGGGGCGTTGCGGAATCTCCGAAAACGATCTGCCGCGTGCCTACCGCACCGCTTGCGACCCCAGGCTGAATGCCGATCAGACCATGGAAACAGTGGAGCGTTTCACTGAACAGTTGGCGCGAATCTGACTTCGCGCCCTGCGCGCATTGCTTCGCCCTCACTCACCCTTCCTTCACTCGATCGTCACTTCCCGTGCAAGTGCCTAGTCGGCCTGCACCAAGTCGTCCGCTCCCGGGGTGAATCGTCCGGGAGAGTGCGGTGGGATGGAGTACGCTTGTGCGGGGATCGCTGCCGTCAATTGATTCCAGTCGGGCGGCAGTTGGTCCATAACGGGGATGATGGGGGCGTGCATGGCCGTACGAAACCCGGTCAATCAAGATTCGATCGAGCCTCGTGACGCAAGTCACCGGATGCGACCACCGGACACCGAGGCCACCGAGAGTGAAACGACAGAGACCCGCCGGATATTAGCCCGCGCCGGGGTGCGGTCCGGTCAACGAATTCTGGATATCGGCGCGTTGCTGCGTCAACGGGGTATGACGGATCTGGAATCCAAGGAGTTCCAGGTCGTCGGAGTACGGGAGGCCGCCGGTACGGCGGCGCGGCCGCACCCGGTGCCGGTCGCCCCCGATCTCGATTTCACCGTGGCGCACCTGGACGAACTCGACCTGCCCGTCGCGTCCTTCGATGTCGTCGTGGCGCTCGACTTCTGGCCCTCCACGCCGCTCGCGGTCGCCGCCCGGGGCTGGCGGCGTGTCCTCGGGTCCGAAGGCGGGATCGTGATCGTCACCGGGACGGACCTGCCCGGTGGTCATAGAGCGTCACGTCAGTGGACGAGTGCGCTCACGGCGGCAGGCTTCACGGTCGAAGCGGTGGCGAAGGCGCCGGCCGACTCCGGTCACTACGCGGCACTGGCGAGCGCGGTCCGGCTCGGCGGCGCCGGGCTGCGCGCGGCGCTCGGGCCCGGAACGGCCGAATCGTATGTGGCGCACGTCCAGCGGTTGCACGGCAGTACCCGGCACGAGTCCGCCGAATGCTTCGAGATCGTGGCCCGGAGTACGGATTTTCGGCCGCACCCATAGGTCCGGATCTCCATCGTGGTCCGGTGGCGAGTGGATGTGGTCCTGTGCAATGATTGCGCGTACCTTTACGAGTACATTAGGTAGTTGTACCGTTGTTGGTTGCCGCGAGCTGCTCCTCCGGCGTCAGGAGGGTAGTAGCGATGGGTCAGAGTGCATCGGAACGACAGGCCACCCAGATGGAGCAGGGTGCCTGGAACAAGCTCGTCGCCTTTCACACCCAGGTGTCCGAGCTGGTCGAGAAGGCCCTCCAGGACAGGTTCGGGCTGTCGCTGAGCGAATACACCGCACTGGAGGCGCTCGCCCAGGTCTCCGGGAGCGGCCGTCCCGGACTGCGGATGCAGGCGCTGGCCGAGGCGGTCGGCATGAACCAGAGCTCGGTGAGTCGCCTGGTCACCCGTCTGGAGCGGCAGGATCTCGTCGAGCGTATTCACTACGAGAAGGACAGACGCGGCGTATTCACGGCCATCACCGCGTCCGGTCGCGAGACCCTGGACGCCGCCGTTCCGGCCTATCTCCAGACCCTCGCCGCAGCCTTCGACCGGGCGAACGCCGATCCGGACCTGCGGGAATTGGTCAAGCGCATCGGCATTTGACCTGCCGTTCAAGCACGGCCGAATTCAGGCACCTCCGCTTCGGAGCTTCTGCGGCCCCGTCGCTCGACCACTAGTATTTCCAACCGACGTGAATGAGCCGTCGGCACCGGCGTGCCCACGGCCACCTGCACACTTCTCTACGGGAGTTGGTCGCATGACCACGGCAGAAATCGTCGAGCGGTACTACGACGCCTGGATCAACCGTGCCGGAGACATGAGCGAGGTTCCCCTCGCGGACGACTTCGTCTTCGTCGGTCCGGTGGGCAACTTCGATTCCGCTGACGGCTTCCGCGCGATGGCCGGGCAATTTGGCCCGGCCGCCACCGATTTCACCGTCCGCCACCGATTCGTCGACGGGGACAGGGCCTGCGCCTTCGTTTCCTGGAACCTCACCGCTGTCCCCGGCACCATGACGGCCGCCGAACTGCTCGAAGTCCGTGACGGCGTGCTCGTCCGCGCCGAGGTGATCTACGACGCGGAGGAACTCCGCAAGGCCGCGTCGGCGGGCCGCGTCTGACCGCGGTCGTCCGATGCCGGATATCGGGGGCCGATAGGGAACAGATCCAGCCCGGCCGCCCTCGGTGTCCAGAGGAACGGCCGAGAAACGACGGCGCGGGGCCCGTAACCGGGCCCCGCGCCGTACGTTTGCCACCAGTGGTCCCTCCCTTTCGATCCGCCAACTCCGCGCACTGGGAGCTCACTTGGACACCGAAGACGCCTCCGGCGCCCTCACACTCGGCCCGCTCTCCCGCCGCAGATTCCTTCAGGCCACCGCCACCGCCGCGGCGCTCACCACCGTGGGCCCGCAGGCCGCGGCCGCCGACTCCGGTACGACCACCCTCTCCTTCACCGCCGCCACGGGCGGCTCCGCCACCCTCGCCCCCTCCGGTGACAAGCTGGTCGCCGAGGTCCAGAACGTGCTCTGGTCCATCCCGAGGCAGGGCGGCACCGCCGTACCGCTCACCTCGCCCGGTCTCGAACCCACCCGCCCGCAGTTCTCGCCCGACGGCAGCCGGCTCGTCGTGTGCGCCTACCACGGCGGGGGCTTCCACCTCTGGACGCTGCGGCCGGACGGCTCCGGCCTGCGCAGGCTCACCGACGGGCCGTGGGACGACCGGGGCCCGGCATGGTCGCCGGACGGCACCCGGATCGCGTTCGCCTCCGAGCGCGGCGGCGACACCGTGACCGGCGCCCCGTACCGCGTCTGGATCGTGGACCTGAGCACCGGCGAGCTGGCACAGCTGACCGGGCGCCCTGGCCAGGAGGGCCCCGGGCAAGGCGGCCGCTGGGAGGACTTCGACCCGGCGTGGTCGCCCGACGGCGAGCGCGTCCTCTTCGTGCGGGCCGGCGTCACCGCCACCGGCACACTGCGCGCGAGAACCGTCGCATCGGTCGCCGCCGACGGCTCGGGCCCGGTCACCATCGAGCACACCGACGACTCCGGCGCCCAGCTCATGACCCCCGCCGTCTCGGCGGCAGGGCGTCTGGCGTACCTGCGCACCACCGGCTCGCCCGCGGCCTCCTGCACGCTCGTCGTGGACGGCACGCCCGTGCCCGTGGCGGGCGACCTCCTGCCCGCGCCGCCCCGCTGGACGCAGGGCGAGCGGCTGCTGCTCACGGTCGACGGACACTTCCGCCTGGTCGACCCGGACGCGCCGGGCGGCGGCGAGGAGATCCCGTTCACCGCCACGCTGGACGTGCCCCGGCCCCGCTACCGCGGCAAGGCATACGACTTCGAGCCCGCCGGCACCCGTCCCGTCCGTGCGCTCCACCTGCCCTCCCTGTCACCGGACGGCCGGTGCGTCGCCTTCGCCGCGCTCAACGCGCTGTGGACCACCGGGACCACGGGCGGCCACGCGCCCCGCAAGGTGCTGCAAGTCCCGTCCACCCGCTATGTGCTGGCGCCGGTCTGGACGCCCGACGGCACGGCGCTGGTGTACGCCGACGACCGCGACGGACTCTTCGCCGTACGGCGCCGCGACCTCGGCTCCGGTGAGGAGACCGTGCTTGCCGAGGGCGGCCGGGTCTTCCCCGCGCTCTCGCCCGACGGGACGCGGCTGGCGTGCCTGGACATGTCCGGCAACCTCCTGGTGCGTGACCTGCCCGACGGCGCCGAACGGGTCCTCGCCGCACCGCTCGCCGCCGCCGGACTGCCCGGCCGGCCCAGCTGGTCGCCCGACGGCCGGTATGTGGCGCTCTGCGACCGCAACCGCCTCAACCAGCGCTTCCGGGAGGGCTACAACCTCATCCGTGTCGTCGACACCACCACCGGGACCGCAGCCCTGCACGCGCTCGCCCCGCACACCTCGCTCTCCGACCGCTACGACTGCGGCCCCGTCTGGTCCCCGGACGGCCGCTGGATGGCCGTGGTCGCGGAGTCGGCGCTGTGGCTGCTGCCGGTCCGCGCCGACGGCACCCCGGACGGCGAGCCACGCCGGCTCACCACCGAACCCGCCGACCATCCGTCCTGGTCCGCCGACGCCCGCACCCTGCTCTACCTCTGCGCGGGCCGCCTGCGCCTGATCGACATCCGCGACGGCAGGACCCGTACCGTCCGCGTCCCGCTGGACTACTGCCGACCGCGCCCGGCGGACACGGTCGTGCACGCGGGCCGCTTTTGGGACGGCACCGGGGCGCAGGTCCGTGAGGACATCGACCTGCTGATCCGCGACGGCCGGGTCGCGGAGGTGACGCCGCACCGCCCGGGTCGCCCTGCCGAACGCCGCGTCGACGCGAGCGAGCGCACCGTGATCCCCGGACTGTGGGACGCGCACACCCACCCCTGGCAGACCACGTACGGCGGCCGGCAGACCGCGCTCCAGCTCGCCTACGGCATCACGACGGCCGTCTCGCTGGGCGGCTTCGCCTACGAGCAGGCCCGCATCCGGGAGGCCGTCGTGGCCGGCGTCCTTGCCGGGCCCCGGCTGCTGGCCACCGGCGAACTGCTCGACGGGGCGCGCGTCGCCTACAGCATGGGCCGCGCCCACCGCACCCGTGCGGGCCTGCGCCGCTCGCTGGCGCGTGGCCAGGCGCTGGACTGGGACTTCGTGAAGACGTACGTCCGTGCCCCGGGCTGGGTGATGAAGGAGGCCGCGGACTTCGGGCACGAGCGGCTCGGCGTGCGCAGCGGCAGCCATCTGTGCAGCCCGGGTGCGCAGCTGGGGCAGGACCTGACCACTCATTTGCAGGCCACCCAGCGGCTGGAGTTCGGGCACGCCACCTCCGCGACTGGGCGCTCGTACCAGGATGTGAAGGAGATCTACACCGCCACCGACTTCCACCTCGTGGCGACCCCGTTCACGGCGCTGGCCCTCCTCGGCGCCGACCCCGCGCTCGCGGACGACCCGCGCGTCACCGCGCTCATGCCGCCGTGGGACACCGCGCTCGTCCGCGAGCAGGCCGGGCAACCGCCCACCGACGCCCAACTGGCCACCCTGGGACGGGAGATGGACGTCTACCGGGGGATCCTCGCCGGCGGCGGACTGGTCGCGCTCGGCACGGACCAGCCGATCGTCCCGGTCGGACTGCATCTGCATCTCGCCCTGCGCGCCCTCCATCGCGCCGGCCTCTCACCGGCCGAGGCGCTGCGCACCGCGACCCTGCTGCCCGCGCGGGTCTTCGGCGCCGACGCCGACCTCGGCACGCTGGAGGAGGGCAAACTGGCCGATCTCACGGTCGTGGACGGCGACCCGTTCACCGACTTCGCCACCCTGATCCGTACGGCAGCGGTTCTGCGGGGCGGCGTGCTCTTCGAGCAGTCGGACCTGGTCGACGCCTTCGGCGCCGGCTCCGGGCGACATGTGAAGGAGAAGTGGCTGGAGGTGAGCCGCCGGATGCGCCGTGAGGGGTGCTGTGACCAGTGAGCGGGGCACGGGGCGCACACACTCCCTGAGACATCTGCGCAGGAGTATCACTCAGGCTGCACACAGCCTGTCGAAAGCCTCGTTAGCGTTCTGGCCGTTCGATCCCGAGTACGAACGTGACCAGGCCGCGGCCGACCAGGGCCGATGGCGCAGTCAAGCCAGAAAGACCGTAGATGGACTACTGCTCCTCGTGCCGTCGGCATCTCAACGGGGCTCTCGTGTGCCCCGGGTGCGGCGCCTACGCCCCGGACATCGCTCCCTCCGCGGCAGGGGGTCCCGCCTTGTCGACCGCGCCGGGCGCGACGACGTCCTGGGAGAACCCCGCGGTCGACACCTGGTACGACGGCTACTTCCGTGACGAGACGCCGCCGTCGGCCGCGCCCGACGAGACGGCACCGGCCGGCGACGTGGAAGGCGTCGAAGGCGTGCCCGCAGCCCCGCAGGGCCGGGCGGCGCGGCGTCGGCAGCGGGCCCGCTGGAAGAAGAACCAGCGCCGGGCCGTGGTCGCGACCGCCGTCGCCCTGGTCGGCGGCGGTCTGACCGTCGCGTCGATGGACCGGGGTTCCGGCGACAAGGCCCAGGCGGCCACCGCGCCGGAACATCCGAACGTGGGGCTTCCGGAGCAGCAAAGGACGGAGCTCACCGGCCCGGAGTCCACTCCGTCGGACACGGGCACGACCCCGAGCACGGACACGCCGTCCTCACATCCGTCCCCGACGAACGCCGCGCGCGAATCCGTCACCACCTCGCGCACCACGCGACAGTTCACCCGACCGGACGTCGCCTCCACCCCGCGTCCCACCGCGACCACGGTCCCGCAGACGCAGACCGTCACCCAGCCCACCGGCGGGACCGGCTCCGGCAGCGGTGGCGGCGAGGCGGCCGAGCAGCAGACGCCGGCCCCGGCCCCGACGGACGGCGCGGACTCCGGAGCGACCCCCGCGCCGACGAGCCCGGCACCGGAGGAGACCACGCCGGCGCAGCTCTGCGTGCTCAACCTCCTCTGCCTGGGCTGACACACACCGTTGCCCGGGCTGACACACCGGGGAGCCGCCCCGATCGCCACGGCCCACCCCTCCTGAGATCACCGTCACGCTCCCGCATCGCCACACGACCTCGTGGATGCGGTCATGCTGGAAGAAGCCGGACACCGTCCCCGACGAAAGTCCGGCACCGGCAGAGCAGGACGTCGCACTCAGGAAGGAACCCTCCATGGTCGAGCAGGACGAGCGCTTCGATGTCGTGGTCCTCGGCGCTGGCCCCGGCGGTTATGTCGCCGCCATCCGAGCCGCCCAGCTGGGCAAGCGGGTGGCGGTCGTGGAGGAGAAGTACTGGGGCGGCGTCTGTCTGAACGTGGGCTGCATCCCCAGCAAGGCGCTGCTGCGCAACGCCGAACTGGCGCACATCTTCACCCGCGAGGCGAAGACCTTCGGAATCCAGGTGGACGGGCAGGTCTCCTTCGACTACGGCGAGGCCTTCCGCCGCAGCCGCAAGGTCGCCGACGGCCGGGTCAAGGGCGTCCACTACCTGATGAAGAAGAACAAGATCACCGAGATCGACGGCCGCGGCACCTTCCTCGACCCGCACACCCTCCAGGTGGCCGGCTATGACGGCAACACCCGCACCATCGGCTTCGACAACTGCATCATCGCCACCGGCGCCACGCCCAAGCTGCTCCCCGGCACCCGGCGCAGCGCGCGCGTGGTGACCTTCGAGGAGCAGATCCTGGCCGAGGAGCTGCCGCGCTCGATCGTCATCGCGGGCGCCGGCGCGATCGGCGTCGAGTTCGCCTATGTGCTGCACAACTACGGTGTGAAGGTCACCATCGTCGAGTTCCTGGACCGCATGGCCCCGCTGGAGGACGCCGAGGTCTCCGCCGAACTCGCCAAGCAGTACCGCCGGCTGGGCATCGACGTGCTGACCTCGACGCGGGTCGACACGGTCGACGAGTCCGGCGAGATGGTGCGCGTCACGGTCACCGGCAAGGACGGCACACAGCAGGTCCTGGAGGCCGACAAGGTGCTCCAGGCGATCGGCTTCCAGCCGAACATCGAGGGCTACGGCCTGGACAAGACCGGCGTGACCGTCACCGAACGCGGCGCGATCGACATCGACGGCCGCTGCCGTACCTCCGTCCCGCACATCTTCGCCATCGGCGACGTGACGGCGAAGCTGATGCTCGCGCACGCCGCCGAGGCGATGGGCATCGTCGCCGCCGAGACCCTTGCGGACGCCGAGACGATGGAGCTGGACTATGTGATGATCCCGCGGGCCACCTACTGCCAGCCGCAGATCGCCAGCTTCGGCTGGACCGAGGCGCAGGCCCGCGAGCGTGGCTTCGACGTGCAGGTGGCGAAGTTCCCGTTCACGGCGAACGGCAAGTCGCACGGCCTCGGCGACGCGACCGGCTTCGTGAAACTGATCAGCGACGCCAAGTACGGCGAACTCCTCGGCGGCCACCTCATCGGCCCGGACGTCACCGAGCTGCTGCCCGAGCTGACCCTGGCCCAGCAGTGGGACCTCACCGTGCACGAGGTCGCCCGCAACGTCCACGCCCACCCCACGCTCGGAGAGGCGGTCAAGGAAGCGGTGCACGGCCTCGCGGGTCACATGATCAACTTCTGACGCCGCAGCCCGGAGCTCAGCCGTCCAGCCACCAACGGGCCGCCGACCAGGCCAGCGCGTAACTCAGGCCGTTGACCGCCCAGTGCAGCACCATCGGTGTCAGCAGGCTGCCCGAGCGGCGGCGCAGCTCGCACAGGACCACCCCGGCGACGGCCGTGGCGGCGATCGCCACGGCCACGGTCGGTGCCACGCCCGCCGGGCCGTCACCGAAGGCCGAGCCCAGCGCGGCGTTGGAGCGGTTGATGCCCCGCGAGGGCATCAGGTGCCACAGGCCGAACAGCAGCGACGACACGCCGGTGGCCCACGCCGTGCCGTGCCGGCGCCGGATCATGGCCCACAGCACGCCTCGGAAGGCGGTCTCCTCCAGCAGCACGGTCCCGAAGGGCACCCGCACCAGCGCTCCGAACAGCATTCGCCCCAGGGACAGATCCACCGCCCTCGAGTCCTGGAATGCCTCCCGCCCGGCCGGAACGGCGAGGAGGACCACCATGACCATCAGGACGACGCCCACCAGCCCCGGAGCCCACCGCAGTCCCCGGCGCAGCGCCGCCCTGTCGAGCCCCAGCTCGGCCGGGGTGAGGCCGTCCCAGCGGGCGATCAGCAGCAGGACGGCCGTCGCGCTCACACAGACGACCAGGTACATGGCGGGGCTGCGCGCGAGCCAGTTGTTCAGCAGGTTCGCGGCGGCGAGCACGGCGACAGCACATATGATCCGCATCCGGGTTCCAGCATCCCCCGGCGCGATCGCGCCGGCGGCCCTGCCCGCGGCCGTCCGGGGGCGTGTCGGCCCGTTACGCGGTGGTCAGCCCAGCTTTCGGCAGTACAGCGCGTCGGGCGTCCGGGACGACCCCACCCGGCCGGTGTAGGCGATCCCGGCCGCGTACTCGTCGTCCGCGCACTGGCCCTTGTAGCGGCCGTACGCGAAGTCACCGCCCTTCGCGGCCTGCCCCCGGTTGTCGCCCCGGTCGAACCAGACCGTACGGCCGCTCGTGCCGAGCCTCCCGGCCGAGGCGGCCGCGCACAGGACGGCGGAGACGGCCGCGCCGCGGACGCTGTACCCGATGAGGAACTGCCCGTCGGCGCACTGGAGTTTGGTGTACCCGGACGCCCAGTCGCCGCGGACATGGCGCTCGTCGACGACCACCTCGTGTCCGCCGGCCGGGTCCCACAGGGCACCCGCGGTCACGTCCGAGCACAGCCCCCGGTTGCCGGTGTGGCCGAGGCCGAGCAGCCGCTGTCCGTCGGGGCAGACGGCCTTGCGGGCGCCGGCGTCCCAGTCGGGCAGGGCGCGCATCCGCCGTGACTGGACGAAGTCGCCGTGGTCGGGGCTGAGCATGGACCACTCGGCGACCGGCGCCACGGGCCCCGTGCGGCCGTCGGCCCGGATGAGCCTGGTCCAGGCGGCGGCCCGCCAGTCGTCACCGTCGTACAGGCCCATCCGCCGGCCCTCGGCGTCCCAGTGCAGCAGTGCCCAGCCGTTGCCCTTGCGGTCCTCGTGCCAGCCGACGAGCGGCCAGTAGGCGAAGTCGGCGTCGGTGCGGATCAGTTGGTCCACGAAGTTCTCGAACCAGGCCCGCTGCTTCTGACCGGTCTCGTCGCGGCCCCCGACGCCGAACTCGCTGATCCACACGGGGGCGGTGAAGTGCTGGTCCTGTTCGCCGGTGACGAAGAAGGCCTGCCGGTTCAGGACGGAGATCAGTTCGGTGGGACTCAGGTCGCGGTAGCGGGGGTCGCTGGTCTCGCCCGTGCCGGTGGCGCCGGTGTGGCGGGGGCCCGTGTAGTCGTAGAAGTGGGCCGAGTACACGAGCTTGCCGGAGTCGACGAGCGTGTGCGACAGATGGCGGGCCGGCTCCAGGGTGGGGCGCTCGTGCGGGAGGCCGTCGACTGGGATACCCGTCCAGTTGATGCCCTCGACGACGATCAGCAGGTTCGGGTTGGCCTCCGTCAGGATGCGGTCGCCGACGCGCTGCGAGGCGGCGAACCAGTCGTGGTCGTCGCCCAGGCCCCAGTTGGGGTCGTCCCAGACCGAGCGGCGCACCTCGTTGTACAGGTCGGCGCCGACGACGCGCGGGTTGTCCCGGTAGCGGCGGGCCATGAACAGCCAGTCGTCCTCCCAGGTGGCGGCGGACTGGCCGGCGTTCCAGCGTTCGTTGCCGTCGACTCCGCAGCACCAACGGGTGGTGTTCGTGTGGTTGTTGAGGATCACCGCGAGACCGGCCGCCGTCAGCTCGCGCACCACCGCGTCATACACCTGAAGCGGCGTCTTTCCGCGCAGCGAGGGATTGGCGGCGACCGAGTCGTCCGTGACGGGGCGGGTGTCGTGAACCATCTCGTTGGAGAAGGGCAGCCGGACGCTGTTGATCCCGATCTCCAGGAAGCCCGCGATGATCTCGGCCGTCGGGGCGCGGTCCAGGCCGAGCGGCATCCGGCCGGAGTTCTCGCCGGCGTGGTGGGACGCGTCGTCCTCGGAGTCGCCGGAACCGTTCCAAGTCCCGCTGGCACCATGCCAGTTGCCCGAGCGCAGCTTGAAGCGGTCGCCGTCGGCGTCGACGATCCAGCGGCCACGGGTGCTGAGCGGCGGCGTCCAGTCCTCGGCGGCGGTGGTGACAGCGGTCGGCGGTCCGGCGGCGGGCTGCGGCTCGGCCGCAGCCTGAGGAAGGGACGACAGGGGGACCAGGAGAAGTACGGCGGCGAGTGTGGCTCTCACCAAAGATCCGCGCACGGTCACCATCCCCGCTGTATTGTCATGGCTGCGTCATCCGACGCGGGCTCCTGCACGGTAGCGCACGAACGGCCGGTCAGGCAGTGGGATGTTCGAGCGGACGAACACACTCCCCGCGCAGCCGCCAGGTCACCGTGACGGCCCTACCTGTGGCGCCCCCGCACGCCGGTGCGCATCCTCGGAGGTACCGCGTTCCCAGGGAGGCAGGATTCCCATGCCGGCCAAGAACCTCACCGTGAACCGCGCCGCCCTCGGCCATCGCCTCGCCTACGCCCTGCGCCACCCCGACCGCGTGCCCCGCCATCTGGCCCGCTCGGCCCGCGACCTGTGGCTGCGCCGCCGCCACCCGGACCACGTCTCCTACTACCGCGCCGTGATGCGCTCCGACACCCGGGCCGACCCGGACGCGGCCGTCGGCAGCCACAGCCGGGAGCGGTGGCTGGCGCTCGGGCAGATGCAGTTCGACTACCTCATCGGACACGGACTCAAGCCCGAGCACCGGATGCTGGAGATCGGCTGCGGCAACCTGCGGGGCGGCTGGCGATTCATCCGCCACCTGGAGCCCGGTCACTACTACGGCATCGACATCTCGCCCGACATCCTCTTCGCCGCCCAGGACACCGTCGTGGAGATGGGCCTCCAGCGGCGGCTCCCGACGCTGTCTCCGGTGCGCGACCTGACCCTGCGGTTCCTGCCCGAGGCCCACTTCGACGTGGTGCACGCGCACAGCGTCTTCTCGCACTCACCCCTGCCGGTCATCGAGGAGTGCCTGGCGGGCGTCGGCCGCGTGCTGGCGCCGACCGGCTGGTTCGACTTCACCTTCGACCGCACCGAGGGCAAGGAGCACCAGGTCCTGCGGGAGGACTTCTACTACCGCACCGAGACCCTCGTGACGCTGGCAGAGAGGTACGGGCTGCGGGCCCGCTTCATGACGGACTGGGAGGCACTCCCGCACGGCCAGTCCAAGATCCGGGTCACCCACCCGGTGTGAACCGACTCCCCGTCAACAGTTCATTTGTTTCCGGCCAGTAGGTCATCTGTCCCGGACTCTTGACTCGTCATGCGGGAGTGGCCATCCTCGTCGCACGTATTGCGAGGTCATGACAATCCGG
Organism: Streptomyces sp. UW30; assembly: GCF_008042075.1. Lineage (GTDB taxonomy): Bacteria > Actinomycetota > Actinomycetes > Streptomycetales > Streptomycetaceae > Streptomyces. The sequence continues at coordinate 63,373 of NZ_RDBN01000034.1, forward strand.
CCGTCATGCCCGGCGCTCGCGCTCGCGGGCCCAGGACAGCCGGACGCGTCGACCGCGCCATCCCGCCGACCGAGGGACATGGGCTGTGACCAGAGCCGGACGCCCGTACCGCAGACGCAAGAACGTGACCGTCGTGTCGCTCCTCCTCCTCGTGCTGTCCATCGCGCTGGGCCCCACGCCGAGCTCGGCGGCCGGCACCGACTGGTGGAACCCGACCGCACGACCCGCGCCGGACTCCCAGATCAACGTCACCGGGGAGCCCTTCACCGGCACCAACGCCAAGGGAGAGGTGCGCGGTTTCGTCGACGCGCACGACCACATCCTCTCGAACGAGGCCTTCGGCGGGCGGCTCATCTGCGGAAAGGCGTTCTCCGACGCCGGGGTCGCCGACGCCCTCAAGGACTGCCCCGAGCACTACCCCGACGGCTCCCTCGCGATCTTCGACTTCATCACCAACGGCGGCGACGGCAAGCACGACCCGAACGGCTGGCCCACCTTCAAGGACTGGCCCGCGCACGACTCGCTGACCCACCAGCAGAACTACTACGCCTGGGTGGAACGGGCCTGGCGCGGCGGCCAGCGCGTGCTCGTCAACGACCTCGTCACCAACGGCGTGATCTGCTCGGTCTACTTCTTCAAGGACCGCAGCTGCGACGAGATGACCTCCATCCGGCTGCAGGCCAAGCTGACCTACGACATGCAGGCCTTCGTCGACAAGATGTACGGCGGCACCGGCAAGGGCTGGTTCCGGATCGTCACCGACAGCGCGCAGGCACGCCAGGTCATCGAGCAGGGCAAACTGGCGGTCATCCTCGGCGTCGAGACCTCCGAACCCTTCGGCTGCAAGCAGATCCTGGACATCGCGCAGTGCAGCAAGCAGGACATCGACAAGGGCCTCGACGAGCTGCACTCGCTGGGCGTGCGCAGCATGTTCCTGTGCCACAAGTTCGACAACGCCCTGTGCGGCGTCCGCTTCGACTCGGGCGGCCTCGGAACGGCCATCAACGTCGGCCAGTTCCTGTCGACCGGCACCTTCTGGAAGACCGAGACCTGCAAGGGACCGCAGCACGACAACCCGATCGGCAACGCCACCGCGGCGCAGGCCGAGAAGAAACTCCCGGCGGGCGTGGATGTCCCTTCGTACAGCGCGGACGCCCAGTGCAACGTCAGAGGGCTCACCGATCTCGGCGAGTACGCCGCACGGGGCATGATGAACCGCGGGATGATGCTGGAGATCGACCACATGAGCGTCAAGGCCGCCGGCCGGGTGCTCGACATCTTCGAGTCCGCGTCCTACCCCGGCGTCCTCTCCTCGCACAGCTGGATGGACCTGGACTGGACCGAGCGGGTCTACGGCCTCGGCGGCTTCATCGCCCAGTACATGCACGGCTCCGAGGGCTTCATCTCCGAAGCCAAGCGCACCGAGGCCCTGCGCGACAAGTACGGCGTGGGCTACGGCTACGGCACCGACATGAACGGCGTCGGCGGCTGGCCGGGACCGCGCGGAGCGGACGCGCCCAACAAGGTGACGTACCCCTTCAAGAGCGTCGACGGCGGCTCGGTCATCGACCGGCAGACCACCGGCGAGCGCACCTGGGACCTGAACACCGACGGCGCGGCCCACTACGGCCTCGTCCCCGACTGGATCGAGGACATCCGCCGCGTCGGCGGCCAGGACGTGGTCGACGACCTCTTCAAGGGCGCCGAGTCCTACCTCGACACCTGGGCGGCCTCCGAGAACCACGAGGCCGGGGTCAACCTCGCGCGCGGTGCGACCACGTCGGCCAGCTCCTCGGAGTGGAGCCTGTTCACCAGCTACCAGCCGGGGCGGGCCGTCGACGGTGACGGCGGCACCCGCTGGGCGAGCGACTGGAACGACGACCAGTGGTTCCAGGTCGACCTCGGCTCCACCCGCGTGGTCAAACGGGTGACCCTCGACTGGGAGCGCGCGTACGGTAAGGCCTACCGCATCGAGCTCTCCACGGACGGCGTGAACTGGCGGACCGCCTGGTCCACGACCACCGGCGACGGCGGCCTGGACACGGCCAGGTTCACCGGCACACCGGCGAGGTACGTACGCGTCCACGGCGAGGACCGCGGCACCGACTGGGGCTACTCCCTCTACGAGGTCGGCGTCCACAGCAGCTGACATCACGAGAGGTGCTCCATGGCACGGTTGCCGTCCGCCGAGCGGCGGCGACAGCTCACCGAAGCGGCGATCAGGGCGATGGCCCGGGACGGCGTCCCCAGGACGACCACCCGGTCCATCGCGGCCGAGGCGGGCGTCTCACTGAGCGTCTTCCACTACTGCTTCGACTCCAAGCAGGAGCTGATCGAGTCCGTCATCACCACCATCACCGGGCACTACGTGACGCTGGTGAAGGAGGCCCTACGGCCCCGCGCCACCCTTGAGGAGACCGTCCGGGCGGGCTTCGAGGCGTACTGGGACCATGTCCGGGCCCACCCGGACGAGCACATGCTCACCTACGAGCTGGCGCAGTACGCCCTGCGCCAGCCCGGGTTCGAACACCTGGCGCGACGGCAGTACGAGCTGTACGCCGAGACATACGCCGACCTCATCGACCAGCTGGGGCAGTCCATGGGCCTGCGCCTGCGCGTCCCCGCCCCCGTACTGGCCCGCTATCTGGCCGCCATGACCGACGGACTGACCCTGAACTATCTGGTGCTCGGCGACGAGGCGGCCTGGAACGACATCCTCGACACCGTGACCTCGCACGTCACGGGTCTGGTGAGCGAGACCTGAAAGGGCTCACGCCCGGGCGGCGCGCCGCTCCCGGTCCGGTGCCGCCTCCTCCCGCCGGAACAGCCACCGCATCTGCGGCTCAACCACCCAGCGCAGGGCCCGCCGCACGGGCGGCGTGCACAGCAGCGTCACGACCGCGCCGGCCACGAGGGTGACGACGATCGCGCCGGGCGGGCGATGGATCCAGGCGGGGTCGTACCAGCCCCCGTACTTGGCGCCCTGCGCGACGAAGCCGTGCAGCAGATAGCCGTACAGCGTGCCCGTGCCGAGCACGGTGCACCACATCCGCCGCCCGGGCACCCAGGAGAGGAAGCAGGCCACCAGCGCCAGCGAGCAGACGAACAGGACCGGCGTCATCACGACCCCGTACCACGGGGGCGCGCCCAGCTCCTGAGCGCTGTCGCGGTGGTAGAACCAGCCTCCGGTCATCCGCGGCACCGCCCAGTACGCCACCGCGAACGCGCCGGCGAACGCGGGCACCGCCGCGATCCGCACCGCCCGGCGCCGGACCAGCCGGAAGTGCTCGGGCCTCAGGGACAGCCCCAACACGAAGTACGGCAGGAACTGCAGGGCACGCTGGAGATCGAGGTCGTTGCCGATGGTCGGCGAGAGCGTGGCCAGCATCGCCACGCCGAGCGCGAGCGGCAGCGGCAGGCGCACGCGCTGCCACAGCGGCGTGGTCAGCCGCCACAGGAACAGCGCCGCCAGGAACCACGTCAGATACAGCGGGTCCAGCAGGCTGATCGGCCGGTCCGGCTCCTGGTCCGTCCACCGGGTGAAGAGGGTGTACGCCGTCTCGAACCCGACATACGGCACGATCAGGCCGGTGACCAGGCGTTTCAGCCGCTCCGGGCGGCCGTCGAAACCCCGGGAGAAGTAGCCCGAGATGATGATGAACGCGGGCATGTGGAAGGCGTACACCAGCATGTACGCGGCCGAGACGGCCCGGCTGCCGTCCCGCAGCGGTTCCCACGCATGGCCCACGGCCACCAGCACGATCGCCACGTACTTGGCGTTGTCGAAGAACGCATCCCGCTGCTGCGAAGGCGCAGGTGACGGCGGTGCGGGGCGACCACGGGCGAGGGCTGTGACGGCGTGCTGGGACATCCCACGCGTCTCACCACTTCGCCGCGGCGCAAACCTCACCGGGTGAACACGGCCGCCCGCACGGCGTGGCGCGTCGACATAGGGCCGTCAGGGTGTGGCCGTAACCCGTGTGATCGCTTCGAATGGTGCGTCGGCTGGACATGACTGACGGTGGATCACGTCAAGGCCTGGCTCCAGTGGTGATGAAGCGTCAGCCGCCCAGGCCATGACGGAAGGATCTACCTATGCGCTCTGTTCGCATGCTGCTCGCCACCGCGACGGCCACGGCCGCGCTGGCGATCGCACCGGCCGCCTACGCAGTCACCATGGGTGACTGGGACCCCGAGGAGAGCTCCCACAGCAAGGAGCAGGACAAGTCCGAGGAGCACGGAAAGGCCGAGGACCACGGGAAGTCCGAGGAGCACGGCAAGTCCGAGGAGCACGGCAAGTCCGAGGACCACGACCAGTCGTACAGCAAGGAGCACGAGGAGGAGGACAGCCACGACGGACCTCGTGGCGGGGTGCACACGGGTGGCGGAGCGCTGGCCGCTGTGAACAACGACGACGACTGGGGCGGTGCCAAGGACCCGAAGCACGACCCGGACAGCTACCGCAGCAAGGACGGCGGCTCCGAGAAGGCCTGGGGCGGCGAGGAGGAGGACCACGGGAAGGACTCGTGGAAGGGCGACGAGGAGGAATCGTGGGGCGGTGACCACGACGAGGAGTCCTGGCGCTCCGGGCACGACAAGCCGCACGGCGGGATGCACACGGGCGGCGGCGGCCTCGCCTCGTCAAGTGTGACCGCCGGCGGGGTGGCCGCGCTGGCGGTCGCCGGCACCGGTCTGTACGTGGTGCGCCGCAAGAAGGCCTCCGGAACCACGGCCTGACCATGCCCGATGACATAGCCGCTGTGGCCGCCGCACGTGCGCCGCGCGTCGCGGCGGCCCCGTCGGTCCCTGAGACCGGTGTGTTCCTTTGATGTGTCCCTCTTGATGTGACCCTCTGATGTGCTCGTCGCCGTGCCCGAGTGAGGTGGAGTCCGATGCCCGCCGGCTGTCCCTCTTCCCCCGACACCGATCCGGCCCCTGCCGGCACCGCCGCCTCCGCCACCTCGCGGCGGATAAGACGGGTGGCCATGGCGACGTTCTGGAGCGCGATCGCCCTGATGGTCCTGGCGATCACCCTGAGCGGCGGCGGGGACGCCGGCTCCGGCGTGCCGGACACCCCCTCGGCGGTCGAACGGCATGCACTCGGGGACGGCGAGTCGCACGCCCGCGCCGCGGACGGACAGCTCTCGCCCGACGCACGGCCCGTCGGCAAGCACCTGCCCCGGTCCCGGCCGCTACGGCTGCTCATCCCCAAGATCTCGGTGAACGCGCCCTTCACCGACCTCGCCATCGGCCGGGCCGGCCGGCTCGAACCCCCGCCGGCCGACAACACCAACCTCGTCGGCTGGTACGCCAAGGGGACTTCCCCCGGTGAGCCGGGCACGTCGATCATCGCCGGGCACGTGGACACGGCCACGTCCGCCGCGGTGTTCGCCAACCTCGGCGGGCTGGCGAAGGGGGACCGTTTCCAGGTCGTGCGGGCCGACGGACGCAGCGCGTCCTTCGCGGTCGACAGCGTGGAGACGTTCGACAAGGACACCTTCCCCAGCGACCGTGTGTACGGCGACACACCCCGCGCCCAGGTCCGCCTCATCACCTGCGCCGGCGCCTACGACCGCGAGGTCAAGGACTACACCGCCAACCTGGTGGTCTTCGCCCACCTCGTGTGAGCCCCGGGCCACGCCTCAGCACTGCGGGATCCGGGACTTCCACGTGTTCGGGCCGCCGGTGTCGAGGTACCAGTCGTTGACGTAGCCCCAGGACCTGGGCGTGGAGACGAGCATCCAGTAGCGGTAGCCGTGGCCGTCGGCGTCCGGGTCGCCGGTGGTCCAGCAGGACAGCTCCAGCCACTGCCCGTTGCCGTAGCGGGCCACCTCGCCCGCGCCGTAGCGCGGTTCGGTGCGCATCACCAGGGCCGAGCCCGGGTTGATGCCGATCACCTGGGCGCAGCGCGCCGGGTCGCCCGGTCCCGCGCCGGGGCACGGGCGCGGGGCGGCCTGGGCCGGCGTGGCGGTGAACAGCCCGGCTCCGGCGAGCAGGACGGCGGCCGCCCCCGCGACGGCCGCGGACCTGCGCCGGGATGAGAGCAGGCGTGATGTGGGCATCGGCTCCTCCGTTCGATCGTGTCGATCGTCGATGCCCCCCGACCATGGCATCGAACGGAACCGGGGACAGCCTGTGATGTCTCAGGGTGGCGTGGGCGGGGCCGGCGAGGGCTCTGTCCGGGATCGCGGCACTCCGCGCTGACCTCGTGTCTTAGAGTGACTGGGACCATTTTTCCGGTGACTGGACCTGTGAGGTAGTGGCGAACCATGCCGACCGAGACGTTTGAGTTTCAGGTAGAGGCCCGTCAGTTGCTCCAACTGATGATCCACTCGGTCTACTCGAACAAGGATGTCTTCCTGCGCGAGCTCGTCTCCAACGCATCCGACGCGCTCGACAAGCTGCGCCTGGAGAAGCTGCGGGACGACGCGCTCGACGCCGATGTGTCCGACCTGCACATCGAGATCGACGTCGACAAGGAGGGCCGGACCCTCACGGTCCGGGACAACGGCATCGGGATGTCGTACGACGAGGTCGGCCGGCTCATCGGCACCATCGCCAACTCGGGGACGGCCTCCTTCCTGCAGGAGCTGCGGGAGGCCAAGGACGAGGGCGGGGCCGAGGGACTCATTGGCCAGTTCGGGGTGGGCTTCTACTCCGGCTTCATGGCCGCGGACGAGATGACGCTGGTGACCCGGCGCGCCGGCGAGGCCCAGGGCACCCGCTGGACCTCGCGCGGCGAGGCCACGTACACGCTGGAGACCGTCGACGACGTGCCGCAGGGCACCTCGGTCACGCTCCACCTCAAGCCCGCCGACCCCGAGAACCAGCTCCACGACTACACCTCGCCCTGGAAGATCAGGGAGATCGTCAAGAGGTACTCGGACTTCATCACCTGGCCGATCCGGATGGACCAGGAGGCGGGCGAGACCGACGGCGACGGCGCCGACGCGCCCGAGCCCGAGACGCTGAACTCCATGAAGGCCCTGTGGGCGCGCTCGCGCGAGGAGGTGTCCGACGACGAGTACCACGAGCTGTACAAGCACATCAGCCACGACTGGCGCGAGCCGCTGGAGACGATCCGGCTGCAGGCGGAGGGCACCTTCGAGTACCAGTCCCTGCTCTTCATCCCCTCGCACGCCCCGCACGACCTGTTCACGCGGGAGTACAAGCGCGGCGTCCAGCTCTATGTGAAGCGCGTCTTCATCATGGACGACTGCGAGGAACTGCTCCCGCCGTACCTGCGCTTCGTCAAGGGCGTCGTCGACGCGGCCGACCTCTCGCTCAACGTCTCCCGCGAGATCCTCCAGCAGGACCGGCACATCCGGATGATGCAGCGCCGGCTGACCAAGAAGGTGCTGTCCACGGTCAAGGAGATGATGACCAAGGAAGCCGACCGCTACGCCACGTTCTGGCGGGAGTTCGGCACGGCCCTCAAGGAGGGCCTGGTCACCGACTCCGAGAACAGCGAGGCCATCCTCGCCGTCTCCTCCTTCGCGACCACGCACTCCGACGACGAGCCGACCACGCTCGCGCAGTACGTCGAGCGCATGAAGGACGGCCAGGACGACGTCTTCTACATCACCGGCGAGTCCCGGCAGAGCATCGAGAACTCCCCGCACATGGAGGCGTTCCGGGACAAGGGCATCGAGGTCCTGCTGCTCACCGACCCCGTCGACGAGGTGTGGGTCGACACCGTGGGCGAGTACCAGGGCAAGAAGCTGCGGTCCGTCGCCAAGGGCGAGATCGACCTCGACGCCGAGGGCGACGAGAAGGCCGACGGCGAGCGGGCGAAGCAGGCCGAGGAGTACGCCGGACTGCTCGGCTGGATGGGGGAGCAGCTGGACGGGGACATCAAGGAGGTGCGCCTGTCGACACGGCTCACCGTCTCCCCGGCCTGTGTCGTCTCGGACGCGCACGACCTGACCCCGGCCCTGGAGAACATGTACCGGGCGATGGGCCAGGAAGTGCCCCGCACCAAGCGGATCCTGGAGCTCAACCCCGACCACCTGCTGGTCAAGGGTCTGAACCAGGCGTACAAGGAGCGCGAGGACCGCTCGGGGCTCGTCGAGTCCGCCGAGCTGCTCCACACGCTGGCGGTGCTCGCCGAGGGCGGCCAGCCCAAGGACCCCGCGCGGTTCGTGAAGCTGGTGGCGGACCGTCTGGAGCGCACCCTGTAGCAGGTGCTGTGGGCCATGTGGACGTGTGCGCGGGCCATTGTCAGTGGCCCGCGCTACGTTTCCTTGCAGTCGGCTCGCGGCCCTACCGCTGGAGGATCCATGGCCTCGCGTCTCAACCCCTACATCACTTTCGCCGGTGACGCCCGTCAGGCGCTGGAGTTCTACAAGGAGGTCTTCGGCGGCACCCTGAACATGAACACCTACGCCGAGTTCGGCCAGAAGGACACCCCCATGGCCGACAACATCATGCACGGCATGCTCGAGACACCGAGCGACTTCACGCTGATGGCCGCCGACACCCCGACGGGCGATCACAAGCCCGGCAACAACATGTCCGTGAGCCTGAGCGGTGACGACGAGGCCGAACTGCGTGGCTACTGGGAGAAGCTGTCGGCCGGCGCCCACGTGGCCGTGCCGCTGGACAAGCAGATGTGGGGCGACGTCTTCGGCATGTGTACGGACCGCTTCGGCATCACCTGGATGGTCAACATCGCCGGAGAGGGCCGCTGAGCGGGCCTCGAGCCGCTACTTCGGCAGCCATGCGCTCAGGGCCTGGACGAGGCGGTCGAGCGCGGGCTCCTCGGCGGACAGGTCCGTCCTGACGGTGCGTCCGCCGAAGCGCAGCGTGTACTGGAACAGGTCCGCGGCTTCCATGTTCATCGTGAGGTCGGAGACGTCGTCCAGCGCCGGGTCGCCGAGCAGCGTGCGCAACTCGGTGAACTGCGCCGGGCTCGTGCGGCGCACCGCGCGTTCGCCCTTGTCGGTGGTGTGCACGCTGCCGTCGCCCCGCAGCGCCACCTCCTTGTGTACGCCCGCGAAGCCGCCGGTGACCTCCATGGTCACCAGCAGCTGATCCGGTCCGGTGACGGGGACCGGCGACGGACGGGGGGACCCGGTTGGGGACGTCGCGGGAGTCACCGACGCGGGCGCCGAGGGAGACGTGGCGGTGGGAGTGCCGGCCGCCACGTCCCTCGGCTCGGCCCCGGCCGCGCCCTGCTCGGAAGCGCAACCGGCCAGTCCCAGCAGCCCGGCCACCATCACAACCGCCATCCGCCTACCGAACACAACAACCCCATCCGTGGATCGTGTCGACTGGAGTGTCCCTATCACGGAACGGGGTGTTCCGGGCCGGCCCGGCACCCGCGCGCCGGGCACCGGTGATTTTCGGCCCACCTGTTGACGTACCGCCCAGCAGTGCAGGTACGGGGCGTAAACCACCGGATGCCGGGAAAGGAGCTATACGGCAAACCGCGGGGAGTGGTCGTCAGCGCCCGGAGTGTCGGGCCCGAAGCGCTGGGGAGTCCAGCAAGGAACGCAGCCGTGATTCCAGCCGCGGTTCGAGATACAAGGGCTGCCCGCCCATGCCCGGCCCGGTCGGAACCATGTGCGGGCGTCTCAACCAACATGAGGGAACAGCTCCTGAAATGACGGTCTCAGGGAATCTCCGTGGGAAACGGTGCACGGGGCGCGAGGCCCCGGAGCTTTCACAGCTGYCGGGCCGGTGCGCCTCCGGTCCGATGCACGAACTCCCGCATGCCCCGCGACCGACGACGCAAACAGGGTGCGGCGGACAGCCACGCTGACTGTGCGGCGTCAAGGGTCCCGGCCTCCGCGGAGGGCTTTCGCGGGCGATGTGTCCGGATCGACCGTGCCGATGAGTGATTTCAGGCCAGAACTCATGGACGTTTCGTGATCGCAGCCACGAAAGGGGAGTGAGCCGCGCGAGCCCGGGCACGCGGGCAATTGACAACTGGTTCCGGCTCTCGGGAGGACGGCATGGCAGCCGTGACGGTGGCGCAGGCAACGGCCACGGCACAGGAGACGGTCACGACGGGCGAGGCGGCACTGCCGCTGATCGAGGATCCGTCGACGGTGAGCCCCAAGGACGCACGCGAGCTGTCGCGTCGGTTCTTCGACCGAATGGTCATGCTGGAAGAGGGCACGCACGACTTCCAGTACGTGCGCAACACCCTCATCGAGATGAACCTGTCACTCGTGCGGTACGCGGCCTCGCGGTTCCGCACCCGCGGGGACTCGATGGAGGACGTCGTCCAGGTGGGGACCATCGGCCTCATCAAGGCCATCGACCGCTTCGAGGTGTCCAGGGAGGTCGAGTTCACCACCTTCGCGGTCCCGTACATCGTCGGTGAGATCAAGCGGTTCTTCCGCGACACCAGTTGGGCGGTCCATGTGCCGCGCCGGTTGCAGGAGGCGCGCTCGGAGCTGGCCAGGGCGACGGAGGAACTGAGCTCCCGCCTCGGCCGTACGCCGACCACCCGCGAGCTTTCGCAGCTGATGTCGCTGTCGGAGGAAGAGGTCATCGAGGCCCGCAAGGCGTCCAACTGCTACCAGTCCGCCTCCCTCGACGCGGCCGTCACCGCCGACGCCGAGAACGGTGAGTCCGCCCTGGCCGACCTGCTCGGCGAGGAGGACCCGTCCCTGGAACTCGTCGAGGACTTCAACTCGTTGGCCCCGCTGATCGCCGGACTGGACGAGCGTCAGCGTCAGATCATCCATCTGCGCTTCGTCGAGGAGCTCACCCAGGCGCAGATCGCCGAGCAGATCGGCGTCTCCCAGATGCATGTCTCACGGCTCATCAGCCGCATCCTCAAGCAGCTGCGCGCCGGCCTGCTGGAGCCGGGAGTCGCCTGAGCCAGCCTGCGCGGCGTCGTTGCGAGGTGGGCCGCGGCCGAGCGCCGTCGGCCCACCGGCCGCTCGGGTCAGCCGCTGTCCACGTCGCCCTGCTGCCGGCAACGCCCCGCCAGGGGGATCACCGCGGTGACGCGTTTGCCGCCGGCCGGCAGCTCCGACACGAGCACGGTGCGGGACAACCGGCACACGATCGGCCAGCCGCGGCCCCCGCACCGGTGCCGCCCCTGTCGGTCGACCGGGTCCAAGGTCACCGGGCGTCGCCGTTCGCGGTCACTCACGGACAGATACAGGTTCCCGCCGACGACCTCGACGTCGAAGCCGGTGATACCGCCGCCGTGCAGCATCGCGTTGGTCGTCAGTTCCGACGCCACCAGCAACGCGTCCGTGAGGGTGTCGGCCGCGCAGACGGCGTCCGGGGTGCGCGGCTGCTCGGACAGGACCCGTCGTACGGCTCCGCGCGCCTCGGCCGGTGTGGCGGGACTCCGCGGGTGATGACGCCCACGGCCCGCGTCCTTCGACCTCTTGGTGACGCCGGTCCGGTTCTTCTCACTCATCCCATCGCTCCCTGAAAGAGACGGGGAGACTCTCTCTTTGCGCGTGACCAATTGGCGAGCCGCCAAACCGCCCCGAGCGCCATGGAAACCGTCAACGCCGCCCTCACGACACACTTCCCGAACCTGACTTCCCCGCCCAGCGCAGACATTTGCTACGCCATACAGAACGGTCCGTGCCCTACGGCCTCTCGCCCGCGACGGACAGGTAGGTCTCGCGCAGCCGGTCCAGCACGGGGTGCTCGGTGGGCAGTTCGGTGTCGTCGATCGCGGCGACGGCCCGCACGCCGATCCCTGCGTTCGTCGCGAACGCGGCTGCCATGCCCTTGGCCTGTTCCAGCGTGACGGGGGCGATCCGGTGTTCGGCGCGCTGCCGGAGCAGCGCCATGGTTACTCCGGGCAGTACAGGAGCCTGTGGCCACACGACCGTGCCGTTCCGGTCGACGAACCCGACGTTCCAGGTGCTGCCTTCGCTGACGAACCCCTCGCGTCCGATGAACAGGACGTCGTCGAATCCGGCGAGCTGGGCGCCGCGCCGGGTGTGCAGGGCCCCGAAGAGGCCGACGTGCTTGACCTCGGGCAGGTCTCGCTCGTACGGCATGCTCCTGGCACGCAGCGGAGCCGGAGGCATCGCGCCGGCACCGCGCACGGTCACCAGGACCTGCGGTTCCCCGGCGTCCGCGAGGTGGCCCATGTCGACCTTGGGGTCGTAGACGGTCACCCGGACGACGCACGGCTGCGTCTGTCCGTCCAGGGCCTCGCGGACGAAGTCGCGGACACGGTCGGTGTCCAGGTCAGCACCCCACACGGCCTTGCAGTCCTTCGTGAGGCGTTCCATGTGCAGCGGCAGGCCGCGAATGCCGCCGTCATCCACCCGCATGGTCGTGAAGTGGCCGACGTTGACCAGGGCCAGGGGCAGCAGTTCGTCGGGGGAGACGGGCCTTCCGTTGAGTGTCGCCATGCCACCCAGGATGTCAGGACCGCCGTCGCTGATGGCGCCAGAATGTCGGTTACGGGGTCGGCGTCAGCGGTCGGGACGGGGGCCCACGTGGATCTTGGGTCCCGGCCCGGCGCCCTTGGGTCGCCCGCCCGCAAGGACTCGGCCCACCTCGTCGAGGCTCACGGTGGCCGCGACGAGCGGCCGGGGATCCACCGCTCCGGATGCGTAGGCCCTGATGGTGGTGTCCAGACCGGGGGAGGCGGACAGGACGCCCACCGCGGTCACGTCCTTCAGCACGAGTGTGCGGGTGTCGATCCGGCTCGGGTCGCAGGCCAGGCCGATGTAGACGACACGGCCGCCCGGCTCGACCAACTCCAGTGCCCGCTCCGGAGGATGGGCGGCGTTCGAGGCGTCCACGACCGCGTCGAAGGGCAGGTCCGGCAGGGAGCGCTCGTCCCATACGTGCTCGAAGCCCAAGGCATGGGCGAACGCGGGGGAGTTACGTGGCCCCCGAGGCCGCGGCTGGCGGTCCCCTCGCCCTCGTGCGGACCTGCGACTTCATCGGCCTCGACGTCGAGGACCGCCGCATCGACATCGACGTATCCGCCGACGAGCTCGCTCGCAGAACCCCGAGCGAGCCCACCGTCGACGCCTACGCCAATCCACGGCGCGGCTGGGAACGGCTCTACGTCGACCACGTCCTCCAGGCCGACACGGGCGCCGACCTCGACTTCCTCGTGGGGTCCAGCGGTTCGGAGGTGACCCGCGAATCGCACTGACCGCAACCCGTGAGGACGAGAGATGACGCCGCACTCCGTGTCGGCGTACAACCCTGAAGCCGGGTGACTGGTCTCTACCACCGTACGAACCAATCAGACCTTCGGTACAACTCGGTTCAACGGGGGAACACATGAGTCTGTCCAGCACGTTCCGGCGCAACCGCACCGCCCGCGCCGCCACGGCCGCCGTCACGCTCCTCATGGCGGGCGTGCTCGGGGCCGCGGGGGCCGGTACGTCCAACGCCGGTACAGCGGCACCGCAGACACGGCAGATCGCCTCGTCCGTCCTCGGGAGCGACTACAAGATCACGCTGACCGCACTGCGCTCGCCCGAGGACGAGCTCGCCGCCTCCGTGCGGCTGCAGGTCTTCACCCAGAGCGGTGGCGCCTGGAAGGAGTCCGACCGCGTCACCGTGGGCGACGTCGACGGCTGGTTCTGGTACCCGCTCACGGGCAAGGGCGCCGTCTGCGACTTCGCGACCGCGAGCACGGAGCCCGCCCCGCTGACGGTGAGCCTGCTGGTCACGCCCTCCATCGGCTGCTCCGACCCGGTGCACTTCCTGGTGAAGGAAGGCCGGGTGTACGCCGGCTGACCGGCGGACACACCGTGGTGCCCGTACGGCCSTCGCGCCGGCCGTRCGGGCACCATTGCCTGGACACAGCCCGACCGGTGGAGGGCCGACTGCCTTGGCGCGTACGGACTACTACGACGATCCCGCGGCCCCGGAGCCGAACGCCCTGGTCGTGGCGGCCTCCGCGGTCGTCGTCGACGACCAGGGGCGCATCCTTCTCCAGCGGCGCTCCGACAGTGGGTTGTGGTCTCTCCCCGGCGGTGGGATGGAGATGACCGACAGCCTGCCCGGGTGCGCGGTACGGGAGGTCAAGGAGGAGACCGGCTACGACGTGCGGATCACGGGGCTGGTCGGGACGTACACCGACCCGAAGCATGTGATCGCCTACAGCGACGGGGAGGTGCGACGGCAGTTCAACATCTGCTTTCGGGCTCGGGTCGTCGGAGGCGAATTGGCCGTCTCCGACGAGTCGACCGAAGTGCGGTTCGTCCACCCGTCCGAGCTGGACGACCTGCCCATGCACCACACCCAGCGCCTCAGGCTGCGACACGCTTTGGAGCACCGGGATAGCCCGTACCTGGGATGAGCGATCCGTGCCCCGGCCGCCTGGAGGTCAGTTGCCGGTGACCGTGGTGCGCGCGGACTCGTCGACGTGGAGCGTGAAGACGTCGGGGCGCGCGTAGTGACCGGTCGGGTCGAAGTCGAAGCGGGCGCGTGCAAGGTCGTCGAGGTCGAGCTCGGCGGTCAGGATGCCTTCGCCGTCGCGCAGCGGGCCGGCGAGGACCTCGCCGAGCGGGGAGACGATGACGGAGCCGCCGCCGATGAGGACGGTGTCGGGCTCGTCGCCCTGGACGGGGTGGAGGTCGGCGGGAACGGCGTCACGCCGCAGGTACTGACTGGCGCTGAGGACGAAGCAGCGGCCCTCCAGGGCGATGTGCCGCATCGTGGCCTGCCAGGCGTCGCGGTCGTCCACGGTCGGCGCGCACCACAGGTCGACGCCCTTGGCGTACATCGCCGTACGGAACAACGGCATGTAGTTCTCCCAGCAGATGCCCGCCCCGAGACGGGCTGTGCCGGTGTCGACCACTCGGAGGGTGGAGCCGTCGCCCTGGCCCCACAGGAAGCGTTCGGCGGCGGTCGGCATGAGCTTGCGGTGCAGGCCCAGGTAGCCGTCGGGGCCGAGAAAGAGCGCCACGCAGTACAGGGTGCCGCCCTGCCGCTCGACCGCGCCGACGACGGCGTGACAGCCCAGCTCCCGGGTGAGCGCGGCCAGCGTCTCGACCTCGGGGCCGGGGACCTCGATGGCGGCGGCGTAACAGCGGCGGAACAGCTCGCGGCCGGCCGGGGTGCGGCTCCCGACCGTGATTCCGAAGTCCAGCCCCTTCGGGTAGCCGCCGAGGAAGGCTTCCGGCAGCACGACGACGTCCGCTCCGCGGGCGGTGACGGCCTCCCGGATGAGCTCCTCGGCGCGGCTGAGCGCGGCCTGAGTGTCGAACATCGGGGCTGCCGCCTGCACGACGGCAGCGGTCACGACGGGCCGGGATTCGCCGACGGCGGCAGGGGTGGGGTTCGGGGCGGTCATGGCATCGAACCTAGCCGCGATCTTCCGCGAGGGCTCGACAGTTCGCACGTCGGCTGCCCCGGGCAGGGCGACGGCCCGGCTGTTGCGTCGGGTGGGCGCCGGTTTCCGCGGTTGCGCCGGAGTGCTTGAGGTTCGGCGGGGCGATGGCACGCCGCCGGCCCGTCCGTGACGACGACTTGTTCAGCGAGCCGTGACACCGACCGATGGTCAGAGGCTTGCCAGCAGGCCGTCGAGCGGCCCCGGAACGCGGTCCGGATCGAGGGCTTCGACGAGGACACGGCCGTAGTGGATCTTGCGTCCCTTCTTCGTGCCGAGGAAGCGCCGCAACTGCTGCTGTGCCGTACGACCCTGCTGCGCGGGCTGGGACAGGAAGGTCCGCAAGGCCCGCAGATCGCCCTGCGCCCGCACGAGCTCCTCCACCCGGCCCACCCCCAGCGCGCGGATGAGTTCGTCCTCCAGGTCGGCCGCGCAGACGAAGAAGGTCGGCCGTGTGGCACCGGCCCCCTCCAGGCCACGGGTGTAGTAGGGACGCTCTCGCTCGTCGCACAGCCCCGTGAGGCGCAGACCCAGGCCGGTCGGACCGAGGAGACGGGCGTAGCGGCCGATGCTCATCGCGCCGCCCATCGCCAGGACGCAGATTCCCTCGGCCTCAAGGTCCCGGCCGCGTCTTTCSGCCAGCGCATTGACCGCCGCCACGTCGCTCGGCCCTTCGAGCAGGACGGCCGCCCGCACCGGCAGCCGCGTGGCCAGTTCGCGTGCGGGGCCGTCGGGGCCACCCGCCGCCCACGCGGTGACCGCCTCCCGGAATGCCCCCATGTCAGCCATGAGACGAGTCTCCGCCCCTTTCCGACCCTCACGCCAGGGGATTTCCCCCGCGAGGTCCGTCTTCCCGACCGGCTCCAGGCACTCAAGGCGCTCCAAGCGCTCCAAGCGCTCCTAGCGCTCCGTGCTTTCTACGCGCGCGTACCGAAGCGTGCCCGCCACAGGTCGCGCAGGAGGGCGATCTCCGCCATGTGGTGGATGAACTCGAGGTTGGCCCCCCACAGCACGTCGTGGTAGGGCTCGCCGGCGTCGGAGCCGTACGGGTACTGGGAGAATCCGACGGTGTCGAGCTGCTCGTCGGTCACCGCGGCGACGCTCTCGCGCCAGCGGTCGATCAGCGCCCAGAACCGGTCGAGCGCCAGGGCCGCGCCGGGGGTGAAGTCGACCAGCAGTTTCGGCTCCTGCCGCCGTTCACCGAAGGTCCACTCCCATTCGCCCGCGAAGCAGTAGTGCAGGTGTCCCAGCCGCCACGCGATCGTCGTGACCGGCGTGATCTCGGGCTCCGGCGGGCCGGTGTGATGGAGGATCTCCTCCACCCGCTCGACGCTCACGCTCCAGTCCTCGGCGATCTTGGCCACGGACATTCCGTCGGCCGCCTGCCGGGCGACCTCGGCGTACTCGCCGGCCGGGATGTACGGGTCGCCCTGGTCGAGCACCCAGTCACCCGGTCCGAACGCCCTGGGGGTCACCGCCTCGCCCCGCCGCCGGATCGACCAGCAATCAGCCACCGGCTCCCACAGGTACTCCTCGTCGCTGAGCCCCGTCAGCCGCACCTGGGCTCTCTCCCTGGCGCAGTCGAACTGCTCCAGCAGCAGACCCAGACGGCCGGTCCGCACACGCTCGGTCCCCATGCCCGGCTCCCCTCGCGGTCACCCACATCGCCCCGCTCAGCCGGAGGCTAGCCGTCAACTCCCGCCGGGCACCACAGATTTAGGCGGGGGCGGTCCCCAGGCGGCACGCCTGCGAACCGCCCCCCCGCCTGCCCTTGAGCCGAAACACCAGGGACTGGACGCTTCCCTTACGGGGACTGGACGCTTCCTCAGTTCAGGGGATCCAGCGTCAGATACGCCTGCTGCGGGTTGCCGTCGTGGACGAGTGACTCGTGGTTGCCCACGTCGTCGAAGGCGAAGGCGTACGCCTTGCCGTCCTGCATCTGCGCATGGATCACGCGCGCGTAGTGGTTGGTCACCGCGTCCTTGTAGAAGTTCGCCGCGGAGGTGTCGGGCTGGTTGGCGTTTGCCAGCAGGGTCGAACGGTTCAGGCCCGCGCACAGCGTGCGGGAGATCGGGCCGCGGACCGCGTCGTTGGGGGCGTCGAGCAGCTTGTGGCAGCCGAAGATGCTGTCCGCGTCGGGCTTCTGGAAGCTCGTGACGACCGCGCCGGCGCTGTTGGTGAAGTTCATGACGCTGCCCGAGACCCGGCCGAAGTACTTGGTGTTCGGCTGGTCGGCGAACGGCGTGACCGTCAGGGTCGTGGTCGCGTACTTCTGCCAGACCCTGTTGACGTAGTCGTTCATCACGGAGGCGGGCAGGGCGCCCGTCTCCAGTCCATGGCCGGGGGACAGGGCCCGCAGCACGGTGCCGTCGGACCGCGTCTGGATCAGACCGGCCCACCCGCCCGGCTGGGCCCGCAGCGTGTTGAGAACCGCGTTGTAGCCACCGGCCTTCAGGTGACCGGTGTTGACGGTGCTGCCGTCGGCGCGCTGCACGCCGACCGCGTACGGCGCCGAGAACATGTCGACCTGGGTGCTGTTGAGCCACAGCCCGGAGTCGTTGAGCGTGTACTCGGACCAGTTGAAGAGGATGTCGCGGTTGGGGTCGCTCGGGTTCTGCACGGCCGGCTGCACCAGACCGCCGGTGGTGAGGCGGAAGTCGAGCTTGCGGCCGTAGGAGAAGTAGATCCGCCCCGAGAACTTCGGAACCCGGATCGTCGTCGACTGCCCGGCGGCCGGTCCCGCAATCGACGCGTCGGGCGCGGGAGTCGGCGGGTTGCCGCCGGCCGGCCAGGGGTGGAAGGTGCCGCCCGAGTCGGCCCAGCCCTGGCGGCCGGTCGAGAGCTGGGTGCCGAGGTTGTAGACGTAGACCGGCTCATTGCGGCCGGAACTGTTCGTGATCTTCAGCGGGATGGTGTCGGGCACGGCTGCCCGAGCCGGAGCGGGCGCGGCGAGATTGAGCAGTCCGCCCAGCAGGGCGGATGCCGCGGCCATCGCGACGAGGGGCTTCTTGAGTCTCCGTAACACTCTGACCTCCGTGTCAGTGGGGGGACGGAGCTTGGCTTGCGGTGTCTTGAGAGCGCTCTCAGAGTCGCGCCGCGTCCGGGACATGTCAATGAAGTGGGAGAGGTTGGATGAAATGCGTACGGTCGGATGGGGGCGTACGGCGGCCCAGGCGGGCGTCCTGCCGGGGCGGGCGTCGCGCGCTGAGGTGGGCATCCCGCGCCGGGGCGGGCGTCGTCCGCTCGGACTTCGGGGCCGCCCGCCTGCGTGGGGTCGGCCCGGGCCGCAAGGGTGTCAATGGACTCAGTGCGATGAACGTGCTCTATAGCCTCCAACGCCTCGTCCATGCGATCCCACCCCAGGCGGACGCCGGCTGGAGGGGTGCCGCCGGCTCCGGGTCGTCGTACCTCGGCCGGTCCCGAGAGCGACCGGCGGCTGCGGCCCGGACGCCGTCACCCCCCCGCACCGCTGAGCCTCGTCAGGGCGTCCGGTTGTCCTCCTCCGGCGCCACCAGTGACCGGGTGAGCGGAATCCGCGACAGGGCGAAGACGCCGGTGGCGATCAGTGCGACGCCGACGAGCTGGGGGAGCAGCCACCAGCCGGAGCGGATCTCCTCCTCGTACAGCGTGATGCCGAGGGCGAGGCTCACCAGCGCGTCGCCAAGGGTGAGCGCGGGCTGCGAGGCGACCAGGGGGCCGGCCTGCATCGCGTGCTCCAGCAGGAACAGCGCACACACGCCGGTCGCGGCGAATCCGTACGTCTGCCAGGCGGAGAAGAAGCCCACGAGCCCTTCCTCGTCGAGGGTGTGCATGGACGTCTTCATCAGTGCCGCGGTCACCGCGTAACTGATCGCCGTCGCGGCACCCAGGCACGCTGCCCGGGCGCGGCCCTCCGGACGCCGGAAAGCGGCGAGGGCGAGGGCGACGACGATCCCCGCGCACACGGCGAGCGCGGGGATCCAGCGGTCCAGCGCCACATGGGTGCGATTGCCGGTGGGGGAGGCGGCGGCGAGCGCGACCCCGAGCCCCGCCACCACCACCGTCACGGCCAGCCAGCCGCTGCCCGCCAGATGCCGGTGCATCAGCAGCGAGGCGACGATGAGGGTGAGCGGCAACTCCAGGACGAACAGCGGCTGCACGATCGTCAGCGGTCCGGTCACCAGAGCCAGCGCCTGGCAGACCGCGGCGGCGATCACCGCGAGGATGCCGGCCAGCCAGACGGGCCGCCGCAGCAGATCGAGCATCAGGCCTGCCCGGAACCCCTGGGAGCGCGGCACGGTGAGCGCCGCCTTGCGCTGCAGCACCGTCGCGACGGCGTTGCCGAACGCGGCACAGAGAGCGAACACGACGGAGAGCGTGGTGTTCAGCGTGGTCACCTCTGGTATCGGCGGACGTGTGACACCGGCCGAGCATGCCGTGAACGTCTGGCGAGGCCCGGCTTATTGACGCGATGTCACTCCAGTGGTTCAGTGGCTCAGTCACTGAACCACTCATAGGCCGGGGGCCGGGATGGAAGCACTGCCGCGCGAGACGACCGTCGATGTCCTGGAGAAGCGGCTGCGCGAGGACATTCTCGCCGGGCGTCATCCGGCCGGGAGCATGCTGCCACCCGAGCGTGAACTGGCCGACCGGTTCGGGGTCAACCGCACCACCCTGAAGCACGCCTTCGGCCGGCTGGTGCACTCCGGACTGCTGGAGACGCGACACGGGGTGGGAACCCGCGTGCGTGACTTCCTGCGGCTGGGCGGGGCCGATCTGCTGCCGATGCTGGTGCGGCACAGCCCCGACTGGATCGGCGAGATCTTCGAAGTGCGCCGCAGCATCGGCGCGTTGATCGCGGAGCGCGCCGCCGCCCGCGCCACGGCGGACCAGATCGCCGAACTGCGAGCACTGATGGCGTCCGTCGGAGACGCGGACGGCGGCGAGGACGTGCAGCTCGCGGACGCCGAGGTGCACCGGGCGCTCGCCCGCGCCACGGGCAACCGGGTCTACGTCCTGCTGACCAACACCCTGTTCAACGCCTACCTGCCCGTCCGCGCGGCACTCGTCGAGCCCTTCGTCGACGCCCGGGCCGCACACGACCGCCTGGCACCGGTCGTCGAGGCCGTGGCCGCCGGTGACGAGGAGGCGGCACGCGTCGCCGCGGGCGTCTACCTGTCGGCGACGGAACGCATCATGCTCGAAGGACTGGCAGCCTCCCGCGACCGCCGGGACGGTGCCCAGTGACCTCCCGCGGGACGGTGTTCCAGGAGACGATGCTGGGCCGGGCGCGGCTGAGCGACGAGGACCGTGAACGCCCCGTGCGGCTCGACCTCGTGGTCCGCTCCGACGCCGTGCTGCTGCCGCACCGCACGACGCAGGCGCGCCTGACGGGACGGGTGCGGATAGCCGGGCGGGCGGACGACGCCGAAGCCGTGGGGGAGATGGAGATCTCGCCCCTGGCCCGCCGCAGGATCCGGTACCGCATCACTTTCGCCATGGAGGGCCGGCATCTGGTGCTGGACGGCTGGAAGTCCATCTCGCCCGCGCGACCGCTCGCTTCGATGACCGTACTGCCGTACACCCTGTACGAGGACGGTGAACGCGTGGGCGAGGGCACCCTGCGCTTCCCCCTCGCCACCGGCCTGTTGCCCTTCCTCGCGAGCTTCCGCTTCCCACGTGCGGCCGGGGCCGAAGCCGCTGCCGATCGGTATCTGGCGCCGCGCTGGGACGGGAAACCGGGGCGCACCGAGGTCTGGTACACCACCCTCACCGACCCCGCGACCGGCAGCGGAGTCTGGCTGCACCACGAAGTCGTCGCCCCCACCGACGGTTCAGACGCCTACGCACACGGCTGGGTCGCCGTCTTCCCCAAGGACGGCCCCGCCGAGCACGCACGCTTCGGCCCCGTACCGTGGACGCAGGATCCACAGGGGTACGCCACCGAAGGCGTCCACGCCCGGCCCGGCCGGCTCGCCGGCTCCGCGGGACCGTTCACCTGGTCGCTCACCGAGACACCCCGAAGCGGCACCGTCCACACCTTCCCCCGCTGGTCCTGGCGCCGCCCCTGGCTCCCGGCCAGCCACATGCTGCCCGCCGCCCGCTGCGAGTACAGCGGCACCGTCCGGTACGGCGACGGCGAACTGCGGCTGGACGGCGCCGTCGGCGCCGGCGCCCGCATCTACGGCCACGGCAACGCCCGACGCTGGGCCTGGCTCCACGCCGACCTGGGCGGCGGTGACGTCCTGGAGATCGTGGCCGCCGTGTCCATGCGACGCGGACTGGACCGACTGCCACCCCTGGTGTTCCTGCGACTGCTGCGGGGCGGTCGCACCTGGCCACGCCGCGCGGAGCGCACCGCCGTGGGCTGGGCGGGACTCGGCCGGTTCCGGGCGGACATCGGCCTGCCCGAGTGGCGCGTGACCGGCCGCGCGGGCCGGCGCCGCATACGGGTGACGGTGACGCAGCCGCCCGAGCGGACGCTGGCACTCGACTACACCGACCCCGACGGCTCACCCGCGGTCTGCCGCAACAGCGAGACCGCGGACGCCGAGGTCAGCCTGGAGCGCTGGTGGGGCAGCTGGCGCCAGGAGGCCGCATGGCGGCTGTCCGGCACCGCCCACGCGGAGGTCGGCGACCGATGAGCTCCTCAACTTCCCCCGGCCTTACGGCACTTGCCGCGGCGCTCCTCGCGGACGACGGCACGGCCGAGTGGACCCGGGCCGTGCCACGGCGGGTCGAGACACTGCTGGACGCCATGCCGGCCCACACACGCACGGCGATCCGCGGCGCGACCGCGGCGATCAACGCCTACGCCGTGGCCCGCACCGGCCGGCGACTGCCCGCGCTGGGCGCCGCGCAACGGGAGCACGTCATGGCGTCGCTCGCCTCCCACCGGGCCCTGCTGCCCCTGCTGGACGCGGTCAAGGTACCGGTGCTGCTGGCGGCCGGCACCGCACGCACCGCGCAGACCGTCCCCGGGAACCCGGCACCCGCCCCCGAGGACCCACCGCTCGACTGCACCCCCTCCCGCGACTGGCCCACGCGATCCACCGCCGACGCGATCGTCGTCGGATCGGGCGCGGGCGGCGCCATGGCCGCCCGGACACTCGCCCGGGCCGGGATGCGTGTCCTCGTGCTGGAGGAGGGGGACCACCACACCACCGCGTCGTTCGCGCGCAGGGCTCCGCTCGACCGCTTCACCGACCTCTACCGGGACGGCGGCGCCACGATCGCCCTCGGCAACCCTCCGCTCGTCCTGCCCGTCGGCCGCGCGGTCGGCGGCACCACCGTCGTCAACTCCGGCACCTGTTACCGCACCCCGGACCACGTCGTCACCCGCTGGCTGGACCGCCACGGATTCGACGTCGCCGACGGCTTCGACACCCACCTCGACGAGGTGGAACGCACCCTGCGCGTGGCACGGCAGCCGATGGACGTCCTCGGCAACAACGGCCTCCTCGCACTGACCGGTGCGAAGGAACTCGGCTGGGCCGCCGCGCCCCTGCGCCGCAACGCCCCGGGCTGCAAGGGCTCCTGCCAGTGCGTCGTCGGCTGCCCCACCGGCGCCAAACAGAGCGTCCAGCTGTCCGTGCTCCCCGAAGCCTGCGCGTCCGGCGCGACGATCGTGACGGGGGCGCGCGTCCTGCGCATCCTGACCGACCGCGACCGGCCGGGCGGTCCACGGGCCGCCGGGGTCGTGGTGGGCCGCCCCGACGGCAGCGAACTGGAGATCCTCAGCCCGCTGGTCGTGGTCGCCGCCGGCGCCCTGCAGACCCCGCAGTTGCTGCGCCGTTCGGGCCTCGGTGGACACCCCGGGATCGGCCGGAACCTCAGCGTGCACCCCGCCATCAGCGTCGCGGGCCGCTTCAGCCGTCCCGTCACCGGCTGGAAAGGGGTCCTGCAGAGCGTCGGAGTGGAGGAACTGCACGCCGACGGCATCCTGATCGAAGCCACCTCGGCGCCCCCGGGGATGAGTTCGTTCGTCCTGCCGGGCGTCGGCCGCGAACTGCGCCGCGAAGTCGACGGGACGGACCAACTGGCCACCCTCGGCGCGATGGTCGCCGACCTGCCCTCGGGCCGGGTCCTCGGCCGCGACCGCACCCTGCTCCGCTACGACCTGGCGCCACGCGACGCCGGCCGCCTGCTGCGAGCCCAACGAGCCATGGGCCGCCTGCTGTTCGCGGCCGGCGCCGAGGAGGTGCTGACCGGTGTCCCGCAGGCCCCGCGTGCCCGATCCGAGGACGAACTGGAGGCCCTGCTCGACACAGTGACGGTCCGTCAGCTACACGTGTCCGCGTTTCACCCCACGGGTACGGCAGCCGCGGGCGCCGACCCCGAGCGCGCGCCGGCCGACTCGGCGGGACGCCTGCGCGGTGTACACGGCGTGCTGATCGCCGACGGGTCCGTACTACCGAGCTGCCCGGAGGTGAATCCGCAGCTCAGCATCATGGCCGCCGCACTGGGGGTGGCTCAGGGCTGCGTGGAGGACGCATGAGGGACGGTGCACGGACCGGACCCGCTCCCGGCCTTCCCGCTACGGCGCGAGGGAGTCGGCCAGTTCGGCGATGACCTGCGCGTGGCACGCCTGTGGGACACACCAACAGCCGAGCCTGCGGCCACGCAGGGCAGGCAGCCGGGCGAGCAGGTCGGGACGGCTCAGCAGATGGGCGCGGTACTTTTCGAGCACCGCCTCCCGGGTGCCGTCCCGGCCCGGGCGGAAGGGACTTGCGAGCACAGAGCCCTCGAGGTCCCATCCGCCGCGGTGCATCGCGCGGCCGACGTAGACGACGTCGGCGTAGTCGGTGTCGTCGCGATGGCCCTTCAGGTTGACGACCGTGGTCCGGTGCACGCCGTTCATGGTGCCCTCAGCCCGCGCCGGGCAGGGCGAGCACGGCGCAGGTGGCCGTTCCGTGCGCGTACAGCCTGCCGTCCAGCGCTCCGACGAGCCGTGCCTCGGCTGTCGCGGTCGTGCGGCCGACGTGCACGGCCTTGCCCTCGCAGCGCAGCGTGGGCGTGGTGTCGAGCACCGGACGGACCAGGTGCACACCGAGCTGGACGGTGGTGTAGGCGCGGCCGGCCGGCAGGGCGCTCAGTACGGCCGTGCCGAGCGCGGAGTCGAGAAGGGTCGCCATGTAGCCCCCGTGGACCGTGCCCATGGGGTTGAAGAGGTGTTCCCCCGGCTCGCCCTCGAAGACGGCCTGCCCCTCCTCGGCCGACACCAGGCGGAAGCCGAGGGTCCCGCAGATCGGAGCTTCGGGCAGACGTCCGTCCAGACCCATGCGGACCAGCTCGATGCCCGTATGGGCACCGGCGTCCGCGTAGCTCGTCGGGGGCTGCCAGGTGTGGGTGCGCGAGCGGGATCCGGCGGGGTGTGTCTCGTCGCCGGTCGCGCGGCGGTCCTGTGTGGCGGGCTGTGTCATGGTCTGTCTTTCCTCGGCAGGCCCGTGCGGGGCCTTGGTCGACGGGGGAGGGCGCCGGGCGGCGGCGCAGGTCACCCGCGCTGCCGCCCGGCGGTCGGATCAGGGAAGCTTGACCGCCAGGAGGTCGACCGGCCGGATGTCCGGTGCCTCACTGAGCATGGTCTCGGCGGCCTCCATCAGCGCCGCCGCGATCCTGCCCTGGAGGTGGCCCTGACGCCCCTGCTCGTCCTCGAAGGTGTCGAAGACCCCGAAGGTGGTGTCGCCCTGTCGGAACGCGAACCAGGTGACGGTGTGGTCCTCCTGCCGCGCCAGTTGCACGGCGTCCCGCAGCAGGGCCTCCACCTTCTCCGCGTACTCCGGCTTGGCCTCGATCCGGGCCAGCAGTCCCAGCTTCGTCATGGCGCACTCCTTGCTGTGGTCATCGGTGAACGTGGTGAACGTGCGGTGCCGGCCTGGCACCGGTTGGCGTCCGGACACCTCAGAACCTAGGCCGCCCCAATGACCTCGCCCAGTGTCGGAAACGACGCGTCCGATATCGTTTCCGTCATGCATGTGGCCGTACTGGCATACGACGGTGTCTTCGACTCCGGGCTCTGCGCCCTGCTCGACGTCCTCGAGGGGGCGAACGCCATGCGCGAGGAACTGCCCCAGCCCCCGCCCGCCTGGCAGGTGTCCACGATCGGCTTCCGCCGGCGGATCCGAACGGGAGCGGGGCATGTCGTCGAGACCCTCCCCGTCGGCACGGCGAAGGACGCGGACCTGTTGCTGGTGCCCGCGCTGGCCGAACGGCGGCCCGACGCCCTCATCGCGCATGTCTCGGGCCCGGACGCCGCACCCGTACGACGCCTGGTGGCCGCGACACGCGATCGCCGCACCCCCGTCGCGTCCGCCTGCACGGGCACGTTCCTGCTCGCCGAGTCGGGAGTCCTCGACGGGCGCCGGGCCACCACGAGTTGGTGGCTCGCACCGTACTTCCGCAAGCGCTACCCGGCGGTCACGGTCGACGAGAGCCGCATGGTCACCAGCTCCGAGGGTGTGACCACGGCCGGAGCGGCGTTCGGGCACGTCGACCTAGCGCTCGCGATCGTACGGATGAGCAGCCCGGCCCTAGCGGACCTGGTCGCGCGCTACCTCGTCGTCGACGAGCGCCCGTCGCAGGCGGCGTACACGATCTCCTCGGCCCTCGCGCAGAGCGACCCCACGCTGGCGGCCTTCGAGCGCTGGGCCCGGGTGCATCTGGACCGGTCGATCTCGATCGCCGACGCGGCACGGGCCATCGGCGTCAGCGAGCGCACGCTCCAGCGCGCCGTGCGCCGCACGCTCGGCACCTCACCCGTCCGCTTCGTCCAGGACCTGCGCGTCGAGCAGGCCTCCCACCTGCTGCGGACCACGGACCTGCCGGTGGAGGTCATCGCCCGCAAGGTCGGCTACGTGCACGCCAACACCCTCCGCATCCTGCTCCGCGAGCGCACCGGGGAGACGGTGAGTTCTCTGCGGGGGCGATGACCTCGTCCGCCACGTCATGGGCGGCGGCCTAGCCGTTGAAGTAGTGCCCCTTTGCCAGGTCTTCGAGCAGGCCGGGCCGGGTCGGCCGCCAGTCCAGCATCTCCCGTGTCAGGGCGCTCGACGCCGGCGCGTCGACTCCGAGGAATGTGCTCAGCCAGGTGAAGTGCCCGGCAGCGGCCCCCTGGGACACGGAGGTCACCGGCACGTCGAGGTGACGGCCTATCACTTCGGCGACGTCGTGGAGCGCGATGCCTTCCTCGTCGACGCCGTGCAGCACGGATCCCGCGGGCGCCTTCTCGACCGCCAGGCGGAACAGCAGTGCGGCGTCGAGGCGGTGGACGGCCGCCCAGCGGTTGGTGCCGTCGCCGAGATAGCCCGAGACCCCCTGGGCCCGGGCGATGCCGACCAGGGTCGCCATGAACCCGATGTCCCCTTCGCCGTGGCAGGTCGGAGCCAGTCGCACCACCGACGAGCGCACGCCGCGTGAGGCGAGCGCCAGAGCCGCCGCGGCGGTGGCCGCGCGGACGGACGTCGGTGAGCCGTCGATCGTGGGCAGGTCCCGCTCGGTCGACACCTGCCCCGGCTTCAACCCGACCAGGCCGGAGGCGAGGACGAAGGGGCGGTCGGTGCCGGCCAGCGCGTCGCCGAAGGTGTCGACGGCACGGCGGTCGGCCTCCGCCGCGCCCTGGTAGTCGCCGGTGAAGGCGATGTCGTGCTTGAAGGCGAGGTGCACCACCCCGTCCGAAGCGGCGGCGTGTTCGCCGAGGACGTCGAGGTCGTCCACGGTGCCGCGGACCACCTCGGCCCCGGCGGCGGTGAGGGCATCGGCGGACGCCGAGGAGCGGGCCAGCCCCACGACCTGGTGCCCCGCGTCGATGAGTTCGGGCACGAGGGCGGAGCCGATCCAGCCGGACGCGCCGGTCACGAAGATACGCATGGGAGAGTCCCCCAACTGTTGATGTCAGTGACTGTCATCGACGCTAACACCTGATGTCAGTCACTGTCATCACGTAGGATCTGCGCATGGGCAGATGGGAGCCGAACGCACGCGAACGCCTGGCGACAGCGGCGTTGGAGCTCTACAGCGAGCGGGGCTACGAACAGACCACCGTGGCGGAGATCGCCAAGCGGGCGGGTCTCACCGAGCGCACCTACTTCCGGCACTACGCCGACAAGCGCGAAGTGCTGTTCGACGGCTCCGGCGGGCTCCAGGACCTCTTCGTGAACGCCGTCGCCGAGGCTCCCGCATCCGCGGCGCCGATCGACGCGATGGCGGCCGGGCTCGACGCCGTGGCCACCGTGTTCGTCGACCGCGGGGAACACTCCCGAAAGCGCCAGGCCGTCATCGTGGCGAACGCGGAACTCCAGGAGCGCGAACTCATCAAGCTGGCCTCACTGTCGGCCGCGCTCGCCGACGCCCTGCGCCGACGCGGCGTGCGGGAGCCGGCCGCGAGCCTGACCGCCGAAGCCGGGATCGCCGTCTTCAAGATCGGCTTCGAGCGATGGGTCGCGGCGACCGGGGAAGGCACCCTGGCGGAGGCGATGCGGGAATCCCTGGAGCAGCTCAAGGCCCTGACGGCGGGCGGCTAGCCGGCGGCTGGACGGACGACGGCACGGTCAGGACTCGTCGTGATCGGCGTCGCCGGGAGGTGACGTCGGGGTGCCGAGGCGCCGCATGAGGAACGGCTCCTG
Source organism: Streptomyces sp. UW30 (assembly GCF_008042075.1). Classification (GTDB taxonomy): domain Bacteria; phylum Actinomycetota; class Actinomycetes; order Streptomycetales; family Streptomycetaceae; genus Streptomyces. Next base: position 91,264 of record NZ_RDBN01000034.1, read on the forward strand.
GGACAGTACGGCGCCCATGCTGAGGCCGACGGTGACGGCGACGCACACCACGATCAGCCAGGACAGCAGGACGAACACCGAACCGGTGGAGCCGTAGTTCGCCAGCGCCCGGTTGAGCGCCCTCGGCATGTAGAAGTGCGCGGTCACGGACAGGGCGCTGACCGCGATCGCCGTGATGACGGCGCCCGGCAGGAGGGGCGACCAGCGGATGGCGCCGCCCAGCAGCAGATGCTGGGTCCACCACCACATGGCCAACTGGATGACGAGGATGACAGGAGTGCCGAACTCCGCTCCCCATCCGAACCCGTTGTGCAGCAGCCCTTGCAGGACCAGCGCGCCGAGCCACAGGATGATCCACGCCAGCCACCGCCACGGAGCGACTTTCGCCGCCGTCCGGGGCACCTGCCAAGCCCGTTTGCACAGCCGCTGCACCGCGCGGCTCACCGCGGTGGCCGACAGCAGCACCATCAGCGCGCCCACCAAGCCGGTCGCCTGGCGCAGATCGTCGTTCGGCGGCTGAAACGCCTGCTCCAACTGGGCCTTCGACTGCCCCGTCAGGCCGAAAACGGTAGTGACCGAGGTGATGACCTGGTCCTGCACCGCCTCCGGCGCGTACGCGCCGAGCACGAACAGCAGGGGAACGGCGGTCAGGAAGCACTGCGCCGCGATGCGGGTGGCGGAGTCGAAGACGTTCACGGACACCAGTCGGTCGACGAGTCCCGTGATCACCGGAAAGCGGGTCTCCAGGCGTGCGTGCAGGGCATGCAGCCACGCCGTCAGTCGCTGGGTACGGTCACGCCACCACGACGCGCGCAGCACGGACCGGATCCGTGGACGGGCGCCGACTGCGCGTGCAGCTCGGTCGGGTCGGCCCGACGGCGCACCGGAGCCGGACTCCTCGCCCGCACCCCCGTGGTTCATCAGATGCCGGAGCGGGCGGCACCGGGGCAGGATGCCGGGACCCCCGCCGCCGACGGCGCCCCTGCCGAACTCTCCATCGAGCCGCTCCTTCCCACCTCAAGAGTGCGCGACGAACCCGACCATGGCACCCCCGGCCGGGAAGGGAGGGGTCAGGTTTGCTCGGCGCGGTCTCCCGGCGCGTCGGAGTCCCGGTCGGGCGGCGGCTGGGCCGGCTGGCCCGGCACGGGTACGGCGCGGCCGGGCGGCAGCAACTGGACCGTCACGAAAGCCACCACGGCCGACAGGATCACCACGGGAGTCATCGCGGCGCTCCCCATGATCAGGACGACCAGCAACGCACTGCTCACGGGCAGCCGCAGCGCGGCGGCCGACGCGGCCGCCATGCCCGCCGCCAGGCCGGGCACGACCCCCAACCCGGGCAACGGCGCGACCAGCACGCCCGCCGCAGCCCCGAGGAAGAGCGCGGGAAAGATGGGGCCACCGCGCAGACTGCCCAGGCACAGCGCGTACGCCGTCGCCTTGAACAGCAGTACGGCGATCAGCGCACCGACGCCCCAGGAGTGCGGATCCTGGGCCAACTGGCCCAGCGTGGCCTGGCCGGATGACGCCACGTCCGCCGGTGACCGGTCGGTGACCAGCGTGTACACCGCCGCGCACGCCCCGGCAGCCACTGCGCAGGCCGTCGTACGCATGATCGTCCGCGTTGAGACGAACACCGCGGCCAGGCGACCGGAGTTCATGATCAGGTGCACGGCGAACCCGATCGCGACGGCCATCAGAACGGACCAGAGCACGTCCCCGGCGTCCAGCCGGGGTGTCGGCACACCCAACTCCAGCGACAGGCTGCCCGTCGAGAGGCCGGTCCAGCGGCCGAACCCGGTGAACACGAGCGAGCCGATCCCGCTGGCCAGCAGCGCCGGCAGCATGACGGCGAACAGCCGCGGGCCGCCCACTCCGGCCACCTCGATGAGGATCACCGCTCCGACCAGCGGATTGCCGAAGATCACGGGAAGCGCCGAAGCGGCACCGGCCGCTGCGAGGAGCGGGGTGCTCTGCGGCGTCACCGGGGCACGTACGAGCTGCGCGAAGAGCACGGCCAGGCCGCTGCCGAGCGCGATCAAGGGCGCTTCGGGGCCGAGCGTGGCTCCCAGCGGAAGACTGGCGAAGGCCGCGAGAACAACCCCGGGCAGGATCGACGAGCCCTGCCCCGGAGCGTGCAGACCGACGGCCGGAATATGGCCGCCGGCTCCCGGCAGATGCTTGACCACGAGAGCGACGGCGACGCCGGCGACCGCCAGCAGGGGCAGCGGCCACCACCAGGGAGGGGTGTCCCACCCCAGCTCCGAGGGCAGGTCGGCCCACAGCGCGTTCTCGAGTTCGTGCACCCCGGCCAGGAACCAGAACGCGATCAGGGAGACCGGGACACCGATCAGCGCGGAGAAGACGAGCGCCTTCTGGTAAGCCGGTCTGCGTAGCAGTTCACGCAACCGGTCGGCCTCTTCCGGCTGCGTATGGGTGGCCGGCGCAGCAGCAGACCCCGCATCAGGCACGAGCCCGTTCCTCCCGTGTCCCTCGCCGTCCGGAGGAGGCTCTCGATGGGCCCCACGCCCCCGTCTGCTGGTGCATGGCCACTCCTCAAGGGCGCTGTCGGGCCCGGTCGTATACCTGGCCGGGCGTCGATCGCCCGTGGCGCTGCCGGAGGAACAGCGTCCTCGGACATTGCAGCACTGGGCCCGGCCCCGTGCATGTTCGCGAAGTGCCTTCGGACCCGGACAGCAGCTCTCGCCAGTTGGGCGCGTGCGGTTGATTACGGCGTCTGCATGTAGCGCGCGTATGCATCTGATCTCCCGGGTACCCACGAAGCACATCCACCCGCGCCATCAGCACGCGAAAGGGGCTGCGAGGCATGCAGATCGATCTGAAGGGGCGCACCGCGCTGGTCACCGGCTCCACCCAGGGCATCGGCGCGGCGATCGCCGTCGGCCTTGCCCGCGCGGGTGCCCGCGTGGGGGTGAACGGCCGGAGTCCCGAGCGTGTGGAGCAGAGTGTCGCGGCACTGGCCAAGGAGGTGCCGGGCGCCGAGTGGGTGCCGGTGGCGGCGGACGTGACCACCCAGGAGGGCGCGGACCAGGTGGCCGAGACGCTGCCGGACGTGGACATCCTCGTCAACAACCTCGGCATCTTCGGCGCCGCCGACCCCCTGGAGATCAGCGACGAGGAGTGGCGCCGCTACTTCGAGGTGAACGTGCTGTCCGCCGTACGGCTGACGCGGCTGGTCCTTCCCGGCATGACCGAACGCGGCTGGGGGCGCGTGCAGTACATCGCGAGCGACTCGGCGATCGTCACTCCGGCCGAGATGATCCATTACGGCATGTCCAAGACGGCTCTGCTCGCGGTCAGCCGGGGCTTCGCCAAGCAGGCCGCGGGCACGGGCGTCACGGTGAACTCGGTCATCGCGGGGCCCACCCACACGGGCGGGGTGGAGGACTTCGTCTACGAACTGGTGGACCGCAGCCTGCCCTGGGACGAGGCCCAGCGCGCGTTCATGCGTCAACACCGGCCGCAGAGCCTGCTGCAACGGCTGATCGAACCGGAGGAGATCGCGCACATGGTGGTCTACCTCAGCTCCGACCAAGCCTCCGCCACCACCGGCGGAGCGCTGCGCGTCGACGGCGGATACGTCGACTCGATCCTGCCGTGACGGTCAGGCCGGGGTGCCGCTCGCGGGGGCCGCACCCTGGTGACGCCGTATGGGGAACATCGTGGGGACCGGTTCATTGGCGAGGAAGTCGAGGATGATCCGGTTGACGTCCGCGGGCTTCTCCATCAGCAGCGCGTGGGACGTTCCGGGTACGACGGCCAGCTCGGATCCGGGGATCGCGCGGTACAGGGCGATCGTGTGCTCGAGCGTGATCAGGTCGTCGTCCCCGACGAGGACCAGCGTCGGCGCGCTGATGCGGCTCAGATCCTCCAACGGGATGGCCGGCTCGGTGCGGAACATCTCGACCATCTTGCCGACGACGACCGGCCAGTGGGCCGCACCGTCGGGTGACACCGCTTCGTACATCTCCCGGAACACAGCCATGTCGGGAGCGTCCGGCGTCAGCTGTTCGAGCATCTCGGGCGCCGCACCGCTCTGTGGGTTCGGGAGGAAGTTGGCGCCCATGGCCACGACCTTCCTGACCAGGTCGGGACGGGCGACGGCGACGAGCAGGGCGACGACACCGCCGTCGCTCCATCCGACGAGATGAGCGGGGCCGTCCACGACCGACTCGATGAAGGCGATGGTGTCGTCGGCCATGTCCCGGTACGACAGCGGTCCGTCGACGTCGGGCGTACGCCCGTGCCCGCGACGCTCGGGAAGCAGCACCCGCAAGCGCGCCGCGAACTCGGCGCGTTGAGCCCCCCACGTCTCGTTCGTGCACAAGCCGCCGTGGAGGAGGAGCAACGGGTCACCGGCACCGTCCGTCTCGTACCACGTCCTGACGCCGGGGAGCTCCACGTAGTCACCCATCGTTCCCGACCTTTCGAAGGGGCCGCCGTCCGGTACCAGCCTCCGCCCTCGGCGCTCGCTCAGGGCTCGGCGAGACGGTTGGGCTGGAGCAGGAGCAGGGCGATGTCGTCGGTGTGCTGGTTGGTGCGCCGGCTGTGGTGCACGAGGCTGTCCGCGAGCTGGTGCAGGGGCAGGTCGCCCGACTCGCCGAGGTGGTGTGCGAGGTCGGCGATGGTCCGGGTGATGTCGGTGCCGGGGTCCTCGACGAGTCCGTCGGTGTAGAGGGCGAGGAGCGTCTCCGGCGGCAGGGGCAGTGTGGTGAGGGGATAGGAGGGAGTGCCGAAGCCGAGGCCGAGTGGCGGGCCCGGATGGATGTCGACGGCATCGGCGCGGTTGTCGGGGTGCCGCAGAAGCGGGGGCGGGTGCCCGGCGCTGGCCAGGGACACCTGGTGGCGGGCGAGGTCGAGGTGGGCGTAGAGGCAGGAGACGAACYGGCCGGCGTTCAGGTCGGCGAGGTCACGGTCGGTACGCGCGAGGACCTGGTCGGGAGTTGCTCCGGCCGTGGCGTGGGAGTGCACGGCCATCCGGACCTGGCCCATGAGGGCGGCCGCCACCATGTCGTGGCCCTGCACGTCTCCGATGACCGCTGCGGCGGTGGTGCTGTCGAGGCGGATCAGGTCGTAGAAGTCGCCGCCGATGTTCATGCCCTGGCCGGCCGGGAGGTAGCGGGCGGCGACCTCGAGTCCGGTGACGGTGGGCAGAGCGTGCGGCAGGAGGGTCTGCTGGAGGGCGAGCGCGAGGCCGTGTTTGGCGTCATAGAGGCGTGCACGGTCCAGTGCCTGGGCGATGAGACCGGCCAGGGGCGTGAGGATGGAGCGCTCGGCGACCGTGAACGTGTGGGGGTGGTTGTAGGCGAGCAGGAGACAGCCGATGGGGCGTCCGGAGCTGAGGAGCGGCAGGAACGCCCACGATTGTTTGTCGCTGAGCCGCGGTGCCCGGGGGTAGATGCGGGCCAGTTCGCTGCGGTCGGCGAAGAACGAGGACGTGCCGTTGGCCAGGACGCGGCCCGCCGGAGTCAGGTCGGCGTCCGCGGACAGGCCGTCGAACTGGTCGATGACGGCGGGCTCGTAGCCCCGGTACCCGATGATCCGGATACGGCCCGCGTCGGCGGTGGACATGATCATGCCGTGGGCGCCGAAGACGGGCAGGATCTGGTCGGCGACCAGATCGACGACGTCCTGGACACCGACGGTTTCGGTCAGTGCGGCGGCCAGACCCATCAGGAGATGGATACGGCTGTCCGGCGGAGCGCCGGTGGAGGCGGACGGCATGCCGATGGGCTTGGCCGAGTGGTCCGGGGTGACGAGGATGCTGGTCCCGCTGTCGTCCGTGTGGATACGCAGGTCGAGCCACTGGTCCGGTGGGCGCAGCACGGTCAGCGCGAGAGGCTCGCGGCTGCTCATCGCGACGCGGTACGCGTCCATGTACGCGATGTTGTCCAGCCAGGGCAGCGACTGCCACGGCTGGGTTCCCAGCAGTTTCTCCAGGGGGCTGCCCAGCAGACTCGCGGCGGCGGTGTTGACGTAGGTGATACGCCCCGCGAGATCGAGGGCGAGGGTGCCGACGGGCAGGCGTTCCACCAGTTCGGCCGCCGAGTCCGCGGACTGTGGGCTCGGCTGCGTGTGGCGGGGCGCGACGAAGCGGGGACGTTCCGGAATGACGGGAGGGAAGGCCGCGGCGTTGAGCACCCGGGTGATCCGCCGGGCGCTGGAGGCCATGCGTCCGCGTTCACGAGTGCTGAGGCGGGGGGAGCGGTCGGGGGCCCACAGCAGCAGCAGCGTGCCCCGGCAGTGGCGGACCCCTCTGAGCGGGACGAGTGCGAACGCGAGTTCATAGGGGATGCTCGCCGCGACGCGCGGGTAGCTGCGGGACAGCTCCTCCAGGGAGCTCACCCAGACGATGCGGTCGCCCCGCACCGAGTCCTGCGCGGGACCGTGGGCCGCATAGGCGGTTCGCCACCATGGTGCGAAGACGTCGATCGGTATCCCGCACAGGGCGACCAGACCCAGGACCGCTTCGGTCGGGTCCAGTACGTAGAGGCCCCCGTACCTGGCACCGGTGCGGTGCACCGCCGCAGCCAACGCCTCACTGAGCGGATCAGCTGCGTCTGGCGTCTCACCGGCCCCGGTCATATGGCGCAACACCTAACGCCCATATCAAGAACGCTAAGCCCGAGCGGGGGCGAAAGCATGTGGATCAGGCGCCGCGCGGGTCTTCCGGGCGGCACGCGACCGACCCGGCCGCCTCCTTGTTCCTCCTTGTTCGAGCGGCCGGGTCGGACGGTCCGGTCTCCCGGCGCGTGGGTGTCCGCGGTGAGACCGTGCGGGGTGTTGGTGCAAGGCGGCAGGGCTCAGGCAAGGCGGTCCAGTGACGCCTCCAGGTCGAGTTCGCCCTCGCGGGTCTGGGCGCCGGCCGCCACCGCGGCCCGCATGCGCTCGACCACGGCATCCGGCGCCGGGTAGACCCCGCCGAGGGCCTTGCTCTCCTCGCGGAGCCCCTCCAGCAGGCCCCCGCCGGCGGCCGCGGCACCGACCGCCGCCTTCGCCGCGGCGATCTGTTCCGGACGCAGCGCCGCTATGCGCAGGGCTAGGGCGTCGACGAAGGCGTCGAGCTCCTCGGCCGGGAGGGCGCGGTTGATCCAGCCGTAGCGCTCGGCTGTCTCGGCGTCGAAGAGGTTTCCGCCGAGGATCACCTCCAGCGCCCTGGCACGGCCCACCAGCGGGGGCAGCAGCTGGGTGCCGCCGCCTCCGGGGATGATGCCCATCCGGGTCTCGGGCTGGGCGAGCCAGGTCCGTCCCCTGGCCCCGAAACGCATGTCGAGTGCCATCGCCAGCTCGTTGCCGCCGCCCCGAAGGCGCCCCGCGAGCTTGGCGATCGTGACCTGCGGCAGCGCGCGCAGGCGCAGCATCAGCTTCTGCATCGGGTTGATCAGGGACTCGTCGCCGCCGGTCCCGGCGTCCGGGCTGGCCAAGTCCGCGAAGGTCTCGGGCCGGAGCATGAAGCCCAGATCGACATGGGCGACGAAGAAGTCGGGGTCGGCGCTCTGCACCACGATCACCCGCACGCCCTCGTCTTCGCGGACGGCCCCGACGAAGTCGTGGAGCTCGTTGATGAGCGTCGTGTCCAGCATGTTGACCGGCGGATTGTCGAGCGTCACATGAGCCACGCCCGCGTCGACCGCCACCCGCAGTCCCTGGTAGTCGTCGTACGGCATTTCGTCCTTCTCTCGATGAAGCATCTGGCCACAGGCCCGTTCATCGGTCACGCTAAAAGCTGACGTTGACGTGAGAGGCAAGGGAAATGTGATGCGCATCGGTGAGCTCGCCGTCAGGACGGGTGTGAGCGTGCGAGCGCTGCGCTACTACGAGGAGCAGCACCTGCTCGCCTCCGAACGCAGCGCCGGCGGGCAGCGCCACTACGCGGTCGGCGCGGTCGACCGCGTCCTGCTGATCCAGCAGCTGTACGCGGCGGGCCTGCCGAGCAGGTCGATCGTGGAACTGCTGCCGTGCGTCGTGACCGGCGAGGTGACGCCGGAACTCCTCGAACGGCTGTCGGCGGAGCGGGACCGTATCAACGACCGGATCGGCTCCCTGGTGGACACCCGGGACAGGCTGGACACCCTCATCACGACGGCCACCAAGACGTTCAGCACGGGCCGGCCCTGCCCCTGACGAGCGCGCGATCACGCCGCCGTTCCCGCGCACCTCACGCCCCCTCGGCGGTGAGCCGGCCGATGGCCCGGATGACCTGCCGTCGGGTGGCCAGCCGGCGGGCGAGGAAGGCCAGCATCCGGTTCAGACGTCCCGCGATGACGCTGGGCGGCGGGTTTCTGCGGTCCAGGGCGGCCAGCGCGGTGCGGACGACGTCGACGGGTGAGGCGAGCTTGGTCCCTCCGGCGGCCTGCGTGGTGCCCGCGACGTCGAAGAACTCGGTCCGGGTGGCGCCGGGGGAGAGGGCCAGCACCCGCAGACCGGAGCCGCGCGACTCCTCCCACAGTGCCTCGGTGAGGCTGAGCACGAACGCCTTGGTCGCCCCGTAGAGAGCCATGCGCGGGTTGGGCTGGTACGCGGCCATGCTCGCCACGTTGACCAGCACCCCGCGCCCCGCGGCACGCAGTTGCTCGATGAAGGCGCGGCTGATGTCGGCCACCGCGGTCACATCGACGGCGATCTCTCGGCGCAGCCGGGCCGGATCGGCCTGGTGGAAGGCGCCGAAGGTGGCGAACCCGGCGTTGTTGATCACGCTCGTGACGTGCAGTCCGAGCCCCTCCACCCGCGCGGCCAGCGCCTGCCCGGGGTTGTCCATCGCCAGGTCCATCTCCACCACATGGACCTCGATCTTGTGATGGGCGCGCAGCTCGGCGGCCAGTTCCTCCAGGCGGTCCTTGCGGCGGGCGACCAGCACGAGGTCGCAGCCCCGGGTGGCGAGTTGGCGCGCGAACTCTGCGCCGAGGCCGGCGCTGGCGCCGGTGATGAGAGTGGTCTGACCGTGGTAGTCGACGGCTGACATGGCATGCCCTTCTTTCAGTCGATGCCTAGCTGGCAGTTAATGCCAAGTAGGCGGTCGCTGTCCAGTGGGGGTAGCCTGACGCCCATGACGACCTTGTGGGACCGCTCACGGCAGGTGGCGGTCGAGGCGATCCTGGACACCGCGGTCCGCCTGTTCACCGAGCAGGGCTACGAGCAGACGACGATCGCGCAGATCGCGCGAGAGGCGGGGATCTCGCAGCGCTCCCTGTTCCGCTACTTCGGCACCAAGGAGGACCTGGTCTGCGGGGACCAGGAGGCGCTGGGCGAGCTGCTGAGGCAGACCGTCGAACAGCAGCCGGCCGAGGTCTGCGCCTGGGACGCCCTGCGCGCAGGATTCGAGGTCGCCCTGACCGCCGGCCACACCCCCGAGCGGGTCCTGGAGCTGTCCCGCCTCATTTTCGACACCCCCTCGCTGCACGCCCGCTACATCGAGAAGCGACTGCGCTGGCAGGCCGAACTCGTCCCGGTCGTCCAGGCCCGGCTGGATCCCGGCCCCGGCGACGCCTCCGACCCGCGGGCCAGGGCGATCGTCGCGACGGTCTTCGCCTGCGTCGACACGGCGACCGAGCTCTGGGCCCGCCACGACGGACAACTCGACCTGGCGGAGCTCTACGACCAGTGCCTCGCAGCGGTGCGGGGCACGGACTGAGGCGCGCACCGCCAAGCAGGCCCTCGGAACCGTCCGCCGCGCGTTCCCCGGCCATGGGGTGCATGAGCGGGAAGCTCACTGGACACCATCAGTGATGATCCGGCTACCTTACGGATCCGCAGTGTCAGATTCGGTGTCAGGTGAGGAGAAACGCATGGACTCGGGCAGGCGTCAGTTCCTTGGCAGGTGCGGAGCCGTGCTGACGGGAGTCGCGGCGCCACTCGCACTCCCTCAGGACTTGCTCCAGGAGAGTCACGCCCGCCCGGACCTCGCCGCCGGGACGAGCGCCGCGACGGACCCGCGGACCGGTGCTTCGCACGAGCGGTTCATGTGGCTGGCCATCGAGCAGGCCCGCAGGAACCCCGAGTGGCCGTTCGGCGCGGTGATCGTCGACACCCGCACCGGCGAGGTCCTAGGGAGCGGCGTCAACACCGGCGATGACAGCCCGCTGCTGCACGGCGAGGTGGTCGCCATGAACGACTACGTACGTCGACAGGGCAACCAGGGCTGGGCCGACACCACCCTCTACACGACGGGTGAGCCCTGCTCGATGTGCATGAGCGCCATGGCGTGGGCGAATCTGCGGCGCGTCGTCTGGGCCAGCTCGATCGACGACATCCGCCGCACCGGGGTCATCCAGATCGACCTGACCGCGCGTCAGGTGGCCGCCTCCGCGCGGTCCTTCTACAAGCCTGTGCTGCTCCTGGGCGGAGTGCTGGCGGACCACACGAACCACCTCTTCCGAGAGGCCCAACGACTGCGCGAGAGTCTCCCGGACGCGTCCGGCGTGCAGCACGGGTAGACGCAGTCGGCGCCCCATACGGAACGTTATGCTCGGGCACTGTGAGTGATCAGCTGGGCGGACAGGCCAGAGAGCACCCGGTGCCACCGCCCACGGAGCCGGCGACGGCCCTGCACCTTGCCGTCGTCCTCCTGGTGGCGGCGTCCGGAGCCGTGGAAACCATCTCCTTCATCGCGTTGGACCATGTCTTCGCCGGAGTCATGACCAGCAACCTGGCCCTGCTCGGGATGGCGATCGGTCGGGGGCAGTCAACGGGCGTGACCGCCGCGGTGCTGGCGTTGACCGGCTTCGCTCTGGGCGCGGCCGTGACCGCCCGGCTCACCCGCCGGCGCGAGGACATGGTCACGCGCTGGGCGCCGCCGGTGGTGTTCTGCCTGGCCGGAGAGGCCGTCCTGCTGGCCTTGGGCGCCGGGATCTGGGCCGCCATGGGCGGAGCGCCACAGCGAACGGCGCGGGACGCCCTGCAGTTCGGTGCCGCGGCGGCGATGGGCATCCAATCGGCGGCCATGGTGGCGGCAGGCCGGGCGGCGTCACCGACCACCTATCTGACCGGCACGCTGGCCACGTACATCGTGAAGGGTGCGGGAGCGGGCCGCCGGGATCGCTGGGTGCCTGCTCAGCTGGCGGCTCTGATGGTGGGAGCGGGGGCTTCCATGGCAGTGCTGCGGGCGGCACCGCGCTGGACCGGCGTGCTTCCGGTGGTGCTGGTGGTGTGCGCCATCCTGGCCGCCGGCACGCCGGTGATCCGGATGCGGCGCAGCTCGCCCGGCCGTTGACGGCCGGCCGCGCCTGCCGGGGGCACTCGTAGGCCCTGTGCTGCGGTGGACCTTGTGCACCGGCACGGGGCATTCCGCCCGGTGATCGCGGAGCGGGCCGGCCGCGTGTCCGGCCCGCTCCGCGCCACCCGTCAGACTTCCGGCGCGGCGAAGCAGCGGGCGTGGGCCGCGAGCAGTGCAGGCATCGGCAGCTGCGGGCCGTCCGGGTCCTTCGCGGCGTCGTCCCAGCGGCGCAGCGCCACCGCGTCCGAGGCCAGCGGATGGGCCGCGAACTCGGCCACCTCCCGCTCGTCCATCGGACCGCCCTGGACCTTCAGTGACGCGATGGACACCCGGCTGAGCAGGGCGTGGTAGGCCGGATCGGTCGCCACGAGATAGCACTTGGCCGGTACGTGCTGGGCGATGACCCACGCGGCCCGTTCGCTCAGCCGACGCCGGGCGAACTCCGCGCCCGCCAACTCGTGCGGCAGACCCGGGTGTTCGGCCCGCACCGGCCGGGCGCGGCCGATGTCGTGCAGCGCCGCGGCGACGACCAGCTCGTCGTCCGCACCGGCCTGAGTCGCCAGCCACGCCGTCTGCAGCGCGTGCATGCGCTGGTCGACGGCCTCACCGTCGTACGGCAGACCCGCGAGGCCGTCGACCAGCGCGGCCAGTTCCTCGCCGGCGAGCTGGTCATGAGCGGCGTCCTGGTCGCGAGGGTCGTGAGAGTCCTCAGGGTCGTGAGAGTCGTCAGGGATGCGGGATGTCACTGTTCCTCCGTTCCGCGGATGGTCTCCGCGAATTCCTCGGCGAGCTGTGGCGTCGCCGCGACCACGCCTGACCAGCGCCGGGTGAGGTCGGGATCGATCTCCAGTGGGCGGCCGTGCACATCGATCACCGCGCCGCCCGCCGCGGGTACGGTCACCATCGCGGCCGCAAGGTCCACGATCCGGTGCGTGTCGGAGCGGGCGTCGGCGAACGCGTCCGTCGACCCCTCGGCCACCAGCACCGCTTCCAGGCAACTCGTCGACAGGATGCGGGTCCTGGCGGCCCGCGTCGCCACCCGCCACCACGCGTCGGCGATGTGCTGCTGCGGCCGCAGCAGACTGACCGCCGCACCGTCCAGTTCCGTACGGCCGTTCGTGCGGTACGGCGACGGCTGCCCCGCCACCGTGTGCCAGCAGCGGCCCGTGTCCAGCCAACAGGTCAGCGCCTGAGTCGGCACCCCGTCCACCGCGATGACGCCCGCGAAGGCCGACAGCGGCACACCGGACGCGGCGTTCGCCGTACCGTCCACCGGGTCGGTGACGAGCGTGACGGCGGAACCGTTGTCGATGTGCCCCAGTTCCTCGCTGAGCAGGTTGATCCGATGGGCGTTCACCACCTCGGCGATCGCGGTGTCCACCAGGATGTCCAGCCGCATCGTCGGTGTGCCGTCCGCGCCCTCCCGGACCTTCTCGGCGAGCTGAGCCCGGTCGTAGGTCTCACGCGTGGCACGGAAGGCAGTCACGGCGGCCCGGGTCGCCGCGGCCAGCGCCGGGTGGACACCGCAGGGCAGGTGCGGCTCCGGCACGGGCCACGCGATCCGGGCGCTCGGGGAGGCCGGGTCGTTCATCGGGATCGAGCCGCTCAGCCGCCCCACCCTCCGATGCCGCGCGCAGCACCGCCGCCACGACGGGCCACGGGCGCCCCGGCTCGGCCAGCACCAGGTCGGCCCGCCGGGCCGGAGGGGGCGCACGTACGGGCGGCGTACAACGGGCCTCGTTCGACAGGTCCGCGTTCACCGACGAGCGCCGGCACGCGATGGCGGCCGGACTGCCGTACGCCGAGGCTCGGTTCCTCGTCGCGTACGACGACCGGGGCGACGCCGGGACGCCTGGCGCCGACGTCTTGTCCTTGAGGCTGAGGCCGCCTTCGATCACCTTCGAGTCGGCGGCAGGCGCCATGCACTTGCTCAGCAGCGGTTCGCCGGCCTCCGCGCCTCCGGAGAGGCCGACGCGGCTGGGACCGCTGCCCTTGCCGTCACTCACGTCGAAGCTGATCCCCATGCGGACATGCCGCTTCAGATAGTCGTCCGAGGCGTCGACGTTGCCCCCGGTGCGCACAAGGCGCCCGGTCACGTTGGCGGTGGGGCCGCCGCTGGTCAGGCAATCGACCTTGAAGTCACCCCAATTGACCTTCTCGGGCTCACCATTGGCTGCCGGCATGCGGTGGTGCATGCGGAAGGTGCCCCAGGCTTTGTCGGGCTTGGCCCAGGCCTCGCCCTTGAAGGTGGCGTGGGCGTCGACCGTGATCCGGATGTCGTGACCGGGGTCGGGGTAGTCCATGCGACCGTGGCCTGTGAGGCTGGAGACGAGGGTTGTGGACGAGGCGGAGGCCGACGCGGTCCTGTCGGGCGCGGACGAGGGTGCCGTCGACGCCGAGGCGATCCCCGCGGTCGTCGCCACCGCAGCGGTCGCCGCGAGGAAGGTGACGGCACGGTGGGGCAGCTTGAAACCGGACGTGCTGGGCATGGTGGAGCTCCGATCGGGTCGTGGAACCCGAAGCCGCGTAGTGAAGGCACCTCCGCTTCGCCACGACCGATCCCGCTCAACACCTGCCCCGCACACGTCAGTCACCGGTCGTGACCCCTACCGCCGTGCGGATGAGCCACCGGTGAAGCGATCCCACTGACGATGTACGCCACGACGAACCGCGGCGGCGTCGGGTCCTCTCGCCGTGCCGAGTCAGCTGCGGGAAGCAGCGGACCGTGTCAGCAGGACGTGTCCGCTCGCGCCCGCGCACAGCAGGCCCGCCACCATGCAGACGAGGCTGAGGGCAGGGCCGGAGCTCCACTCGATGTGGGCGGCGCGGGCGGCCAGAACGACGGTCATGGCGGCCGCGGTGCCGGGCAGGGCGATCAGGGCCGGGCGGGTGCGGGTCAGGTCGTCCTCCGCGAGGGCACCCAGGACGCCGACTCCGAGAGCGAGAGCCCATACGCCGAGTGCCTGTGTGTCGAGGCGGTTGGTGTGCCAGGGGACGAGGTCGGCCCAGAAACCGGGCCGGATCAGCAGGCCGGTGCCGATGCCCAGCCATGCCGAGCCCAGTACGGCCAAGGCCGGTTTGGACCAGCCCGGCAGTGGGGCGGCGGGGGTCCTGCCCGGCTGGGCGGGCACGCGGTGTTGCAGGGCCAGTGCGATCACGGCCCACACGCAGAGCAGGCCCAGGACGAGTATCCAGCCCAGGCTGAACAGGACGGACAGGACGGGGCCGCCCTCGGCGATGTAGAGCCGGTCGGCGTTGAGCAGCGTCACCGTGCACAGGCCGACCAGGACGACGGCCAACGGGTGGAGCAGGGTGCGCGCTTCCTCCCAGTGCTGTGCCCGGCCTACGGCGAACAGGCCCGGCGCGGTGCCCAGCATGGCGGCGCCGATCAGGCCCGGGTTCAGCGACTCGGGAGAGGGCCAGGCGCCGAAGACCTGGCCGGTGAGACTCACGGCCGCCAAGAGTCCGCCGACGAGAAGGCTGGTCACCGCCACCGCGGTGGCCAGCATGGCCACTCCAGCGGTCAGCGGGCGTCCGCCGGAGGCTGCGCGGGCGGGGGTGTCGGATGCCTGTGTCATGAGGTTTCCGTTTCCGGACAGGAGGGGGCCTGGCGGGCGTGCGGCGGACCGGCGACCGTGTAGCGCGGCGGACGGCCACGGGACAGCGGTCGGCTACGAGACGGGGGAGGTGACGCGGGAGGCCGACGCGGCGGCGGGGGCCGCGGTCGATCGCTTGAGCAGCTCGCGGGCGTACATCACGCGCAGGCTCACCACCGCCGTCGCCGCGGTCGCGAGGACGCCGCAGCCGATGGCGAGGCCGGCGGCCAGTGCCGTGTGGTGGTCGAGACCGAGAGTGCGCTCGAAGACCGGGGTCGCACCGGCCGACAGCACAGGGGCCAGACAGAGCGCCGTCAGGTGCAGCCGCCACTCCTCACGGGCCCAGGTGCGCCCCTGCCGCGCGGCGCGCCGGGCACCGGCGGCCATTACGGCGTAGGTGACGGCGTACGGCAGCAGGTAGCCGGCCAGCAGGCGGTGACCCGCCGCCCCGAAGTCCAGGTAGGAGTACACGATCCAGGCCAGAGCGGCGGCGCCGGCCAGGTGGGCCGCGGCCAGCACCGGCAGCGGGGCCCACGACCCGGACACTCCGGCGACGGACTTGCGCCGGTCGAGCGAGCGCGACGCGATGAGCGCGCCGAACGCGACCACGGACCCCAGATGCATGATCGCCACCTGGTTGATCTCGGCCATCGACAGGCCCGGCAGCAGCAACGGCAGACCGCCCCACTCCAGGCGCAGCAGGGGAGCCGTCAGCAGAAAGCCGTAGCAGAGCAGCATCCAGCGCTGGTGCAGATCCGGGAGGCCGCCGACGGCGGCCAGGATGCCGAAGGTCACGCTCATCACGGTGCCCACCAGGATGGTGGCGAGCACGATCCAGAATGCCGCCCCGCTGAAGGCGTCCTCGGGAGCAGTGCGCGCCAAGTACAGTCCGGCGCCCGCCATCGAGACGTACACCGTCACCGCGAACACCACGCCGAGCACGCGGTGCAGACGCGTACGCCGCCGGGCCGCCGTCAGGAGCTGCGCGGGCCCCAGGAGCATGAGCAGGCCGCCGAGCACCGAGTGCACGATCATCGGCACCAGGCTGTGCCGGTACGGCTCGATGCGCGTCGCCAGCGCATCCGCGACGTAGCTCGGGGAGACGAGGCGGGACATCAGCCACTCGCCGAACGCGGGCGCACCGGGGCTGGCGTACGGCCACAGTTCGGTCATCGCGACCGGCGCATAAGCGACACACATGACGGTCACCGCGATCGTGGCGCCGCGGCGCCAAGTGCTGCTGGTCGGACGGCCCACGGCGACCTCCTGCTCATGGCCGCTGCACGGCCGAACCGATAGTCCAAGTTGGACTATCGAGAAGGTAGAGGGGACCAATGCCGAGGTCAACGGTCCGTGCTGGTCGGGAATCGTCAGGAATCCGTGGACGTGCGGTCCTCCCGTTGCCGCACCCAGGTCCAGAAGTCGACCATCATCCGCTCGTATCGGATCCCGAACTCAAGCGCCTCGCGCTGACCCGAAGTCAGCAACTCCCCGACCTCGTCCGCGAGTTCCTCGTACGACCGCAGGGTGCGCCGGTGCTCGTCCACCTGCACCGGGGCCAGCACGTCCGGCTGCCCCCCGAACCACAGCTTGAGGATGCCGCGCTCCCTCGCCTCCACGGGCACGAACTCCGGATCCCCGAGCCACTCCTGAAGCGCGGCGCGCCCCCGGTCCGTCAGCGCCAGCACCCTGCGGTTGCGTCCGCTCTCCTGCCGCACCTGCGACAACAGCCCCGCCTCCAGCAGTCGATCGCACTGTGCGTACACCTGCGCGTGCGGCACCGACCAGAAGGGCGCCACCGTCCGGGCCGCCTCCCCCTTCACGTCGTACGCACTCGCCTCGCCCAGCTTGTCGATGATCCCGAGCACCAGGTAGGAGGGGGTCGTCAACCGCACGTCAGTCATGAGGTGACCGTATCGCCACAGGCCGCGGCAGAAGGGCACACCTTCTGCCGGCCCGTATCCGTCAGCGCACGACGCGGCGCAGCCACACCGCCAGCAGCTCCACGGCGAGCACGGTGGCGCACACCCGCAGCAGCACGGTCGTGACGACCCCGAAGTCCAGCACCCGCGCGGCGTTGAGGAGGTCGAAGCCGATGCCGCCCGCGCCGACGATGCCCAGCAGGGTGGCCGAGCGGATGTTGACGTCGAGCTGGTACAGGACGTGTCCGACGAACGCGGGCGCGGCCTGCGCAAGCGTCGCCGAGCAGAAGACCTGCCAGCGCCCGGCACCCGTGGCACGTACCGCGGCCTCCACCCCTGGGTCCACCTCTTCCAGGGAGTCGGCCACGAGCTTGCCGAGCAGCCCCACCGCGCCGACCCCCAGGGCCGGCGCGCCGGCCACCGCGCCCAGGCCGGTGATCACCACGAAGACGATGGCGAGGACGAGCTCCGGAACTCCGCGGACCAGCACCACCACGACCCGGAACACGGCGGCCGTGGCGGGGGACGGCGCTACATTGCGGGCGGCCAGTGCGCCTGTCCCTCGATGACGGCGGCGTAGTTCGTGGCCTTCTGAAATTCGATCTTCCGGCCGGTCTCCTTCTCCAGCATCTTGATCACGCTCGCGTAGGACGCCTTGAGGTCGGTGGAGTTCTCGGCCGGGACGGCGGCCATCACCAGGGTGCCGCCGCCCTTTGCGCCCGACGACGTGTCGGATTCGGAAACCGCGCTCTCGCCGCAGCCGGCCAGGACGAGAACGGAGCCGGCACCGAGGGCGAGTACGCCGAGATTGCGCCGGATCACAGGAAACATCGTTCGACTTCTCCTCAAAACGGCCGCAGTGGTCGCCGGAACGGGTTTTGAACGGGACCCAGGCTGAATCCAGGCCATGCCGTGGCAGAGAGGCGATGGTTACGACGGGTCGAACGGGGCCGGTCTCTTGCGGCCGGCGGACCGGACGACTCGGGCTGCGGGTGGGGTGTCTGCGGGAGCCTCGGCCTCCGGGATCAGTGGGCTCACCTGCACCGCACCGGCGACTGAGCCGCTGAGCGCGAGGAGCGCTCGACCATCGCTTCGTGCGGGTGAACGGCGACCGACCATCCGGACGCCGTTCACGTGGCGGGCGTCGGGCCGTGGCGCGATTGTTGCCCTGAGACGTCAGGACGGCTCACCCACCCGTGAAGGAGACACACGGCATGCTCGGACAGTCACAGGCCTTCAGCGGCTTCTCGGTCGGAGACCTCGACGAGGCCCGTCGGTTCTACGGCGAGACCMTCGGCCTCCAGGTCGAGGAGACCGGTCAGGGGGACATGCGCATGCTGACCCTCCGGCTCGGCGGCGGCACGCAGGTCTTCGTCTACCCCAAGGAGTCGCACACCCCGGCGACGTTCACGATTCTCAACTTCCCGGTGGACGACATCGAGGCCGCCGTCGACGAATTGCAGCGGCGCGGCGTAACTCTGGAGCGATACCCCGGATTCGACCACGACGAGAAGGGCATCGTCCGCGTCGGCGAAGGTGGGGGCGGCGACGTCCCAGCGGCGATCGCCTGGTTCACCGACCCCGCCGGGAACGTCCTCGCCATCCTCCAGGAACACTGACCGGCCGGACCGGGCGCCGACGCCGCCGGTCATGACCGACGCGAGAGCCCGGTCCGCGCCGAACCCTCGAGCAACCCTCGCGAGCGCCGTGCGGTCTTGCCGGATGCCGACATCGGGGCAGTGCCTGTCCGACACGGCGGCATAGGGCAGAAGACGACCTGCCGAGCGCCTGACCGAGGGTGGAACCGAGGGTGGAGATGACGAATCTGAACGCTGTGGTGACGTGGGTCGACGCACGCGAGAGGCTGCCTCGGAGCGGAATGCCGGTGGCAGCGGCGATCACGGGCCGGTATCCGGCTGACGGCTCCGCCGAGCCCGACAAGGGGTCGGGGGAGGAATTCTGGCTGGTGAGGCCGATGGTCTTCACGACCCTGCACTGGAGCGAGGACGGGACGGAGCACCGGGACTGCTTCGTCGACTCCGACGGGGTCGTCCGCCTGCCCCACGGCCTTGGCAGCGACGAGACCGTGACGCACTGGGCTGAACTCCCCACCCTGCCCGGCGGCACGACGTACGTCGTGCTCGGGGACGACGTGCAGTCAGCTCTCCAGAACGCGTGGGGCGCTCCTCCCCGCACCTGACGCACAGGCGATCGACGGCCACGAGGAGGGATAACGGCACCCGCTCCCCGGAAGAGTTCGCCATGACGCGCCGCATCGCCTACCGCGACCGGCACCTCGGCGAAGTGCTGGTGCCTGATCGCGGTGTTCTCCACGGGGTGATGAGCAGACGAGGCAGAGGCAGCCGCTCTTGTCCTAGCGATCCGCCGGCTGCGGTACCCCGGCTGCCGCCGTACGACGGGCCCCGCTGCGGTAGGTCGAGATGCCCAGGGCGAGCAGCCAGTAGCTGAGGATCGCGCCCATCAGCGCGGTGGTGCCCCAGCCGTTCGCCGCGTAGAAGTTCGCGGGATTGTTGCCGAAGAACAGGGACGGCACGAAGAGCAGATTGACACCGGCCAGGACGTAGGCGGAGCGGCCGGTCCAGGGCGGCAGCAGGTTCGTCCGGGAGATGGCGTACCCCACCGCGGCCAGGAACAGCGCCAGCAGCAGTCGGCCGATCGACCCGTAGAGGATGTAGGTGCCGCTGACCGTGATGGTCGGATCGATGGAACGGTCCGCGGCGATGACCGCACCGGCTTCCAGCCCGCTGGAGACCAGGGTGACCGCCGCGTAGACCAGCCCGGTGGCGAAGGCCGTCGTGCCCACCCACTCATAGGCCGGGTTCACCCGCTTGACCAGCTCACGGAAGGCCGTCACGAACACGATCAGGAACGCCAGCGCGACGATCGCGATCAGCAGTCTGGCCAGGACGTTCGAGTCCGGCGGCGGACCGGAGTAGATGAAGTACAGCGGTACCTCGATGATCAGGGCGGCCGCGGTGGCGATGCCGGCAAGGCCCGTCAGACGCCTGGCGAAGGTCTCGTTCATGGGGGTCCCCCGAAGTGGATGGTGGATTCATTTCGTCGGTTCGTTTCCGACGACTTGAATCCTGCCGCTCCCGACCGGGCCAGTCCCTGGGCCTGGACACCCGATGCAAGGGTGGCGTTACCGACACCCCCACCACGCCGCTGATCCCGGGAAGCAACCCTCAAGCGGTCGCCCTACTGCGGCAGTTGGAAGACTCGCCCCAGAGCATCGGACAACGCGGACGCCGTTCCCGGAGCGGTCAGCGGTGACAGCCGGGCGCCCAGATATCCGTCCGGGCGGATGAGAAAGGCCGTCGGGCCCTCGGCGCCGTACAACCGCGCGAACTCCCCCGCACCGTCCTGGAATACGGGCAGGTGTCGACCGTCCGCGTCGGTCTGCCCGGAGACGGCTTCCGCAGCGGCCTGGTGCCGGCTGACGACGAACACCTTCACATTGCCGCCGATCAGGCGATGGACGGTGGCTGCGGTCTCCCGGCACGCGGCGAGCGCGGCGGCCGAGTCGGCGTAGAGCACCAGGACATGCCCGCGGTCGCGCAGCAGGTCGTACAGGCGCAGAGGCATTGCGGCCACGCCGGCGGCGAGACCGGGACAGTCGGGAGCTCGCTCACCGGGCTGCGGGGCGGGTGACCCCGAGTCGCCGTTGCCGGGCCCCGCGCCGTCGGCTGCCACCAAGGGACTGCTCGGGTAGGCGACGAGCAGTTGGGCCTCGCGCAGCATCACGGTCGTCATGTCGTCCGGAGCCGCCCGGATGCCCTCGGTGGCGTGCTTGACCGTGCGTCCCACCACCTCCTCGCCGACGGGACGCCGCTCGGCGTCGTAGCTGTCGAGCAGCCGGGGATGGGCACCGCCCTCCAGCGCGAGGGCCAGCTTCCAGGCGAGGTTGTAGGCGTCCTGGATGCCGGTGTTCATGCCCTGGGCACCGGTCGGCGGGTGGATGTGCGCGGCGTCCCCGGCGACGAAGACCCGGCCGACGGAGTACCGGTCGACGAGGCGATGACTGATGCGGAAGACCGACGACCAGCGCATGACGGACGCGGTCGTGGGCTGCGGGGAGAGCCGGTCGAGGACCGCCTGGATGTGCTCGACCCGGGGCGCGCGCCCGCCTTCCAGCCCGTGGGCGACCGAGTCCCGCGAATCCCGTGCGGGTTCCTCGCCGTTCGCGGAGAGCTCCGGGGGCACCAGCATCGACATGCGGTACCGACGATCCCCGGGCAACGGGATGCAGACCAGGAGATCGTCGACGCGGCCGTCCCCGTCATGGTGCGTGGCCCGCACGCCGTAGCCCTGGGGGAGGCTCCAGTCCACCTCCACGTCGGCGAGCATGTACTCCTCCGGAAACGCACCCCCCTCGAAGGACAGCCCGAGCCCCTTGCGGACGGTGCTGTGCGCCCCGTCGCAGCCGACCAGGAAACGCGACCGCAGCTCCTGCTGGGCCCCCGATGCAGTGACGATCCGGCTGACGACCCCGTCCTCGTGCTGCGTGAACCCCACCAGTTCGGTGCCCCGCTCGATCCCGGTGCCGAAACGGGCGAGATGCTCCTCGATGATCCGCTCCGTCTCGTACTGGGGCAGGGCAGCGAAGACGTACGGGACCTCGGGCGGCAGCCGTAGCTCGAAGCGCCCCTGCTCGACCCCGTCGACGTACGTCACCTGCCCACGCATCGGCACGGCGACCTCCAGCGCGGCCCGCACCATGCCCATCCGGTCCCAGATCTCCAGCGTCCGCGGCTGGACACCGACGGCCCTGGCGTACGGCAACCGCGCCGGAAGCCTGTCGATGACGCGGCAGGCGACTGACTGCCGCCGCAGCTCGGCCGCCGCGGTCAACCCGACCGGCCCCGCACCCACGATCAGTACATCCGTGTCCACCACCGGCGTCTCCCGCCAGAAGCCCCCCTTCTGGCCTGCCTCCATCGTCCATTGCGGGGAAGGGGACAGCGACTCAACGGGTGGGGCCCCTGGTCAGGGGGCGACAGGGCGTGCTCCCTGGTCAGGGAGCGGAAGCGGGCGGTACGTCGCGCAGGGTGCCGGCCGGCTCTGTCGTCAGCGCATCCAGGCTCGGGTGCCGAACGAGGCGCACGCCCGCGAGGCCACCAGCGCGGCAGCGTGCAGCGCCCGGACGAAGCCCTGCGCGGTCAGCTGCCGCTGGGCGGCGAGGTGATGGGTGAGGGCCCCGTGCAGGATGTCCCCGGCGCCGAGTGTGTCCGCCACCACCGGCACGGTGGGCACCTCGACCGTCCCGCAGCTGTCGGGACCTGCCCACACGATGGGCCGCTCTCCCCTGGTGACAGCCGTCCAGGCGACCCCGTGCTGCTGGAGAAAGCGCAGGGTGTCGGCGGGGGAGCGGGTCCCGGGCGGGCGGAAGTCGGCGGAGCAGACCGCTACGTCGATCCACGGCAGCAGGTTCTGTGTGCCCGGCTTCCAGCTTCCGGCGTCCAGGACGGTGTGTCGGCCGGCCGCACGCGCGGCCCGGGCGGTTGCGGTGGCCAGTTCCATGTGGTGTCCGTCGAGTTGGACGATGTCGCAGGCTGCCACCAGCGCGTGGAGATCGTCGGGCGGGGCGAGCCGGTGTCCGGTGGCGTTGGTCGAGGCGACGGCGCGTTGCCCGCTGGACGCGGTGACCATGATGGAGGAGACGGCGGGCGGGTCGGTCGAGTGGGAGGCCAGGTCCGAGACGGTCACCCCCGCTCGATCCAGGTCGGCCGTGATCGCGAGTGCCAGCGGGTGGGCGCCGATGGCGGTGAGCAGTCCGGCGGCGCCGCCCAGGTGGGCGAAGGTCACGGCCGCGTTCGCCGCCGGGCCGCCTGCGGCCACGGTCTGTTCGCGAGCGGTGAGCTTCTCGTCAGGGGCCGGTACGTGCTCGACGAGCTGGATGACATCCAGGGTGCACAGCCCGACGAACAGCCCTTCGGGCTGTCTGCTCGTGCGCGCCTCCACCAGCTGAACCTCCTCCGGACCCGACGCCCGGGGATGGCGGCGCCGATGTGCCGGCCCGCCCCGAGATCACCGTGACCGGTCCCTTCAACCGTGCCCCGGGCCGCCGTGGCTCACTCACCGGGGGGCGTGGGAGTGCCCGTCGACGCGGGTGCCGGACAACGGTCAGGAATCGAGAAGCCCTGACCCCCGGGCAGCCCATAGCGTGATGGTCATGGAAACCACCGCATCCACCAGGTCCCTTGCATCCGTCACCCTCGAGGTCGCCGACCCCGAGGCCGCCCACCGCTTCTACACCTCTTTCGGAGTGGAGGCGCACATCCGCCTGCGGGCGTCCGAAGCTCACTCCACCGGATTCCGCGGGTTCGCCATGGCGCTCACGGTGTCCGGGCCGGCCACCGTCGACAGCTTCCTGGGGTCCGCCGTGGACGCCGGCGCCACGGTACTGAAGCCGGCCGCCAAGTCTCTCTGGGGCTACGGCGGCGTCGTCCAGGCACCGGACGGGACGATCTGGAAGGTCGCCACCGCGGCGAAGAAGGACACCGGTCCGGCCACCCGGAAGATCGACGAGGTCGTCCTGCTGCTGGGCGTCGAGGACGTGAAGGCCACCAAGCAGTTCTACGTCGGACAGGGCATGACCGTGGGCAGGAGCTTCGGCGGCAAGTACGTCGAGTTCGCCTCCGCCGAGGCCGGCGCCGTCAAGCTGGCGCTGTACAAGCGCCGCGGCCTGGCCAAGGACCTCGGCGTCCCCACCGACGGCACCGGTTCGCACCGCATCGTCCTGGGCAGCACCGGCGGCGCATTCACGGACCCGGACGGGTTCGCCTGGGAGGCCGGCACGTCGCACACGGAAGCACCGTCCAGCGAGTCGGCACTGTCCTGAGGTCGTCCCTCTCGCTGCCGCTACCCCTGCCGCTGCCGGTCAGAAGTCCGTGGGCAGCCCACTCACCTCGGCGATGCCGCGCAGCTCTTCCGTCTGCTGGTGCCGCTCCCTGATGTAGTCGGCGATCTCGCCGAGGCGGACCGGGTCGGAGGCAGTGGTCGCGTCCGTGACGATCCTGACCGGGCCGGTTTCGTCGACGTCGATCTCGACCACCTCGTTGTCCAGACGGCCGGTGACAGCGGTGGCGATGACAAGCGCGGCCTCGTCCCTGACCTGCGGGGGCAACTCGTCGCCGGACGAGTCGAGCGCGAAGTCGAGGCTGGAGAGACGCTCCTCATCGAGGGCCTTGAGGACCGGTTCCACCACGCGCAGCAACAGGCGGTAGTCCTCCGTGTCCATCCGGATGCGCAGGAGATCGAGGTACACCTTCACGGGCTGACCGTCGCCTTGCGGAATCTCGGAATCGCTCATCTTCTTCGTGTTCCCCGCAGGACGCGGATCAGACGTGATTCGGAACATCCGTGAAACCACGCAGTTGAATTGATAGCCGCAAGCGTCGGCCCCGCAATACTCGTCCCACAGCAAGGGCTACATCTTCAATGAACCACGAGAATTCCGGGAATATATCCCGGAGAACAAGCTCCTACGCCGCAAGCCGACCCCGGGCGGGGAACCCGGGGTCGGCCGCGGAGGACAGGACGGCTCGATGAGCGGCGTCCTGGCCGGCACCGCCTACTGTCCGCTGGCGGCCTGACGGCCCGGCCTCACTTCAGGTGTCGGCCGAGGAAGCGGCCCCCGTCCTCGAGCTCGAACCACGGGGTGCCGGTGTGTCCGCCCAGATTGGCGTGCAGTGTCTTCTCCTTGGTGCCGAAGGCGTCGAACAGGTCCAGGGCCCGCTGCCGGGGGTTCCCCTCGTCGTCCCACTGCAGCAGGAACAGCAGCGGAATGGTGACCTGCCGGGCCTCCTCACGCTGGGTGCGGGGTACGTAACCTCCGGCGAAGAAGCCGGCGGCCGCGATACGCGGCTCGGCCACCGCCAGCCGAATGCCGAGGGCGGTCCATCCCGAGTAACCGACCGGGCCGTCGATCTCGGGCAG
Organism: Streptomyces sp. UW30; assembly: GCF_008042075.1. Lineage (GTDB taxonomy): Bacteria > Actinomycetota > Actinomycetes > Streptomycetales > Streptomycetaceae > Streptomyces. The sequence goes on from NZ_RDBN01000034.1 coordinate 115,974, forward strand.
CGCGAGGAGGGCGTCCAGGGTGGTCCGCCATTCCGGGACCGCCTTTTCGACCAGCGGGCCGATGAAGGACTCGAAGATCTCGTCGACGGGCTCGCCGGCCTGCATCGCCCGCCGGAGGTCGGCACGGGCCTGCTCGTCGGCGGCGGAACGGGGACGGGCACCGCACCCGGCGGCGTCGATGGTGGCCACCGCGTAGCCGCGCGCCGCGGTGTACCGGGCCCGGGCCACCAGCCGGGAGTCCGCCTTGGGCAGGCCGTTGTTGTGGGCCATCAGGACCAGCGGGGTCGGTGCGGCGGATTCAGGCGTCCACAGGGTGCCGGGGATCTCGCCGAGGGTGAATTCGCGCTCCAGGACGCCGTCGTCGAGGCGCAGTTCGGAAGTGAATTGCATGGTCGTGCCTTTCGGGAGTGCTCAGAGATGGCGCTCCCGGACGACCTAACGCCCGACCGTGACCCCGGAGGGGAGCACCCATGTCGATACTGCGTTCACGGGTACCACCTCCTCGTTCTCTCGCACGGCCTCCGGAAAAGTAGCAGTGGTCGCCGTGGTCCGCAAAGGGGTTTTGGCCGTACCCAGGTTCCCCACGGCCGTACCTGACTCAAAGTTCGGTGGCGTCGGCCAAATGACACCAGCCGTCCCTCGCCCACTCACCCGGCGCAACATCCGTTCGGGTTAAAGGGGTGGGTTAAATGGCGGGCTAACGCTTGCTAGGTTTGGGGCGGAGGTGGAGCCGCATGGCATCTGAGGAAGAGCTGTTCGCGAGTGTGGACGCCTTGTTGGAGGAGGAGCCGCAGCTTCCGCCTCCGGCGGAGCGTGCTCGTCTTCGTGAGGCAGCCGGTGTCACCCAGGCCCGCCTGGCGCAGGTCCTGAAGACTACGACACAGTCCGTGAAGAACTGGGAGAACGGGCGCAGCGAGCCCAAGTCGCCGCGCCTGGAGGCGTATCAGCGGCTGCTGAAGGGCTGGGCCGCGAAGTACCGTGCGCCCGACCTCGAACCGGCCGCAGCCTTGCCGTCCGGGCCCCAGGACACCGCCCACCCCGACGACTTCGCCACCGCGCCCACAGGTCCTGCCGCGCCCACAGGTCCTGCAGCGCTCGCAGCACCTCCCGCGCCTGCCACCCCCGCACCCCGAAGG
>NZ_RDBN01000034.1:117209-140262 GCF_008042075.1 Streptomyces sp. UW30
CCGCCCCGGTGACGACGACGACCCGCCCTTCACACATCCGGCTCATGTCAGGCCTCCTTGTTGACCGTTGCGGCGTCCAGGAACGCGGGCCGCTCGCCCCCGCCGTGCACATGCAGGCTCGCCCCGCTGATGTAGGCGGCGGCGTCGGAGGCGAGGAAGACGGCTGCCGCGCCGACGTCGGCCGGTTCGGCGAGGCGGCCGAGCGGGACCGTGCGGGAGACGCCGGCCATGCCGTCCTCGCCGCCGTAGTGGAGGTGGGTCAGCTCGGTGCGGACCATGCCGACGACGAGCGTGTTGACGCGGACGTGCGGCGCCCACTCCACCGCCATCGAGCGGGCCAGGTTGTCCAGCCCGGCCTTGGCCGCCCCGTACGCCGCCGATCCGGGCGAGGGACGGCCGCCGCTGACGCTCCCGATCATCACGATGGAACCCCGCGACCGCGTCAGGTGCTCGTACGCGGCCAGGGACGCCGTCAGCGGGGCGACGAGGTTCAGCTCGATGACACGCGCGTGGCGCTCGGCATCCGCGTCCGTCAGCCTTCGGTACGGCGTACCACCCGCGTTGTTGACGAGGACGTCCACGCGGGGCAGGGCGGCGAAGAAGGCCCGTACGGCGGCCGCATCGCGCAGGTCGAGCGGTCTGAACTCGACGCCCGCCAAAGGGACTTCGGGCGGCCTGCGCGCGCAGACCACGACCTTCGCACCCGCCTCGACGAAGGCCCTCGCCACCCCGGCGCCGACGCCGCGCGTACCGCCCGTGACGACAACTACCTTCCCGTCCAGCCCCATTCGCGGCTACCCTTCACCTAACAAACGTTTGGTGGAAAGGTAGCTGATGCGGCCATGGGTGTCTCCACCTCGTCCCCGGAAAACGGGCCCGAAAAAAACGGAATCGCCGTCGTCACGGTCGACTTCCCACCGGTGAACGCGCTGCCGGTGACCGGCTGGTTCGCGCTGGCCGACGCGGTGCGGGCGGCGGGCCGCGATCCGGAGATCCGGTGTGTGGTGATCGCGGCGGAGGGCCGCGGGTTCAACGCGGGCGTGGACATCAAGGAGCTGCAGCGCGGCGGGCAGGACGCGCTGATCGGCGTCAACCACGCCTGCGCGGAAGCCTTCGCCGCGGTCTACGACTGCGAGGTGCCGGTCGTCGCCGCGGTGCACGGCTTCTGTCTGGGCGGCGGCATCGGACTGGTGGGCAACGCGGACGCGATCGTGGCGAGCGAGGACGCCACCTTCGGGCTGCCCGAGCTGGACCGGGGAGCATTGGGCGCAGCCACCCATCTGGCCCGGCTGGTGCCCCAGCACCTGATGCGCGCCCTGTACTACACCTCGCGTACGGCGACCGCGGCCGAGCTGCACACGCACGGCTCGGTGTGGCGGGTGCTGCCGCGCGAGGAACTGCGCGCCGGCGCCCTGGAGTTGGCGCGCGAGATCGCCGCGAAGGACGGGCAGTTGCTGCGTCTGGCCAAGGCCGCGATCAACGGCATCGACCCGGTCGACGTCCGCCGCAGCTACCGCTTCGAGCAGGGCTTCACGTTCGAGGCGGGCCTCAGCGGGGTGGCCGACCGGGTCCGGGACGGCTTCGGAAGGGACGGTGGCTGAGTGAGCGACAAGACGACGACCACGGACGAGGTGGTGGCCGGGCTGCACAGCGGCATGACCCTGGGCATCGGCGGCTGGGGCTCACGCCGCAAACCGATGGCCCTGGTGCGGGCCCTGCTGCGCTCCGACGTCACCGACCTCACGATCGTCTCGTACGGCGGCCCGGACGTCGGCATGCTGGCCGCCGCGGGACGGATCCGCAAGCTGGTCGCCCCCTTCGTCACCCTCGACTCGATCCCGCTGGAGCCGCACTACCGCGCGGCCCGTGAGCGCGGCGCCTTCGAGCTGATGGAGATCGACGAGGCGATGTTCATGTGGGGGCTGCGCGCCGCCGCGAACCGGCTGCCGTTCCTGCCGGTGCGGGCCGGGATCGGCTCGGACGTCATGCGGGTCAACCCCGGCCTGCGGACGGTGACTTCGCCGTACGACGACGGCGAGACGTTCGTCGCGATGCCGGCCCTGCGCCTGGACGCGGCCCTGGTGCACGTCAACCGGGCCGACCGGCTGGGCAACGGACAGTATCTGGGCCCGGACCCGTACTTCGACGACCTGTTCTGCGAGGCGGCCGACAGCGCGTACATGTCCTGTGAGCGGATCGTCGACACGGCCGAGCTGACGAAGGACGCCGCGGCGCAGACCCTGCTGGTCAAGCGGCATGTGGTGACGGGGGTCGTGGAGGCGCCGAACGGCGCGCACTTCACGTCCTGCGCCCCCGACTACGGCCGGGACGAGGCGTTCCAGAAGCGATACGCGACGACGCCCTGGCCTCAGTTCGCGGCTCGCTACCTCTCCGGGGACGAGCAGGAGTACCGGTCGGCGGCCCGGGAGGACTCATGACCACACGTGCCGAGTACTGCGTGATCGCCTGCGCCGAGGCCTGGCGGGGCGGCGGCGAGATCCTGGCGAGCCCGATGGGGCTGATCCCCTCCGTGGGCGCACGGCTGGCGCGGCTCACCTTCGCGCCGGACCTGCTGCTGACCGACGGCGAGGCGACGATCGTCCGCCCGGACGGCACGGCCGAGGGCTGGCTGCCGTACCGGCAACACCTGACGCTCGTCACCGGTGGCCGGCGGCACGTGATGATGGGCGCGAGCCAGATAGACCGGTACGGCAACCAGAACATCTCCTGCATCGGCGACTGGGAGCGGCCGAAGCGGCAGCTGCTGGGGGTGCGGGGAGCGCCGGTCAACACGCTCAACAATCCGACCAGTTACTGGATCCCCAGGCACTCCCGGCGGGTGTTCGTGGAGAAGGTCGACATGGTGTGCGGGGTCGGATACGACCACGCGGGCGACGCCCGTTACCACCGGATCCCCCGTGTCGTCTCCGACCTGGGCGTCTTCGACTTCGCCACGCCGGACCACGCGATGCGGCTCGTCTCGCTCCACCCGGGCGTCACCCTGGACCAGGTCAGGGAGGCGACCTCCTTCGACCTGACCGTCCCGGACGACGTACCGCCGACCCGCGAGCCCACCGCCGAGGAGCTACGGCTCATCCGCGAGGTGATCGACCCGGAGAACACCCGCGCCAGGGAGGTCGGTGCGTGATGGAGACACCGCTGACCCGGCTGGTCGGGGTCCGCCACCCGATCGTGCAGACGGGGATGGGCTGGGTCGCGGGCCCCCGGCTGGTCTCGGCGACGGCGAACGCGGGCGCGCTGGGCATCCTGGCCTCCGCGACGATGACCGTCGACCGGCTGCGGGAGGCGATACGGGAGGTCAAGTCCCGTACGGACGCGCCGTTCGGCGTGAATCTGCGGGCGGACGCCTCGGACGCCGGTGACCGGGTCCGCGTCATGATCGAGGAGGGGGTGCGCGTCGCCTCCTTCGCCCTGGCGCCGTCGCGTGAGCTGATCGCCGAGCTCAAGGACGCGGGCGTGGTCGTCGTCCCCTCGATCGGCACCCGGCGGCACGCCGAGAAGGTCGCGGCGTGGGGCGCGGACGCGGTGATCGTGCAGGGCGGGGAGGGCGGCGGGCACACCGGCGAGGTGGCGACGACGGTGCTGTTGCCGCAGGTCGTCGACGCCGTGGAGATACCGGTGGTGGCGGCGGGCGGCTTCTTCGACGGGCGGGGACTGGTCGCGGCGCTGGCCTACGGCGCGGCCGGTGTCGCCATGGGCACCCGGTTCCTGCTGACGTCGGACTCGACGGTGCCGGACGCGGTGAAGGCGCGGTATCTGGCGGCGACGGTGCGGGACGTCACGGTCACTCGGGCGGTCGACGGGTTGCCCCACCGGATGCTGCGCACCGAGCTGGTGGCCGAGTTGGAGCACGCGGGCCGCACGAGCGCACTGCTGCATGCCCTGCGGCGGGCGGCCGGTTTCCGGCGGCTCTCGGGACTGACCTGGCGGCAACTGGTCCGCGACGGCCTCTCCCTGCGGCACGGCAAGGACCTCACCTGGAGCCAGGTCCTGCTCGCCGCCAACACCCCGATGCTGCTCAAGTCGGCCATGGTGGACGGCCGTACGGATCTGGGGGTGATGGCATCCGGGCAGGTCGCCGGGGTGATCGACGACCTGCCGTCGTGCGCGGAACTGGTGGAGCGGATCATGGCCGAGGCCGCGCAGACCATGAGCGGGCTGTCAGTGGGCGGTGCTTCAATGCCCGCATGACGGAGACGATCAACGAGCCCTGGGGGCTCAGCGTTTTTGGTGCGGGCAGTGTGCGGGCCGAGCCCCAGCTGGTGCGGGTGAAGCTGGGCGTGGAGGTGCTGGAGCCCGCCCCCGACCGGGCGTTCCAGGAGGCCGGCACGGCGGTGACAAGGCTGCGCGAGGTGCTGCGCCGGCACGGGATACCGGACTCCTCGGTCTCCCGCTCCCGGCTGAGGCTCAGCTCGGAGTACGGCCATGCGGACGGCGCGCGGAAGTTCCTCGGGTACCTGTGCCAGGCCCAGTACGTCGTCGAGACCGAGGCGCTGGACGACCTCCAGCAGCTCATCGTGGAAGCGGTGGAGGCCGGCGCCCGCAGCATCGACAGCGTCGAGTTCGACGTACACGACAAGCCCGCGCTGCGGGACGAGGCGCGCCGCCGGGCGGTGGCGGCCGCCCGGCGCAAGGCCGAGGTCTACACGGAGGCCGCCGGCGTGCCTCTCGGCACGGTGGTGCACATCCAGGACGTGGACTCCGAGTCGTACCAGTTCCGCCAGTACCGCGGGCACGGCGGCGGTGGCGGCAGCTCCGCGGGCGACCTCGCGCCGGGGATGGTGGAGGTGTCCGCGGGTGTGGTGCTGGGCTTCTCACTCGGCCGCTGACGTCACAGCCGCTCGATGATCGTCACGTTGGCCTGTCCCCCGCCCTCGCACATCGTCTGAAGCCCGAACCTGCCGCCCGTGCGCTCCAGTTCGTGCAGCAGGGTCGTCATCAGCTTCACGCCGGTCGCGCCCAGTGGATGACCGAGGGCGATCGCGCCCCCGTTGACGTTGACCTTGTCGGGGTCGGCGCCGGTCTCCTTCAGCCAGGCCAGGACGACCGGCGCGAAGGCCTCGTTGATCTCGACGAGGTCGATGTCGGCGATCGACAGGCCGGTCTTCTTCAGGGCGTGGGCGGTCGCGGGGATCGGGGCGGTGAGCATGCGGATGGGATCCTCACCGCGCACCGAGAGGTGGTGCACCCGGGCCCGGGGCGTGAGCCCATGCTCGCGCACCGCCCGCTCCGAGGCCAGCAGCATCGCCGCCGCGCCGTCGGAGACCTGCGAGGAACAGGCCGCCGTGATCGTGCCGCCGTCGATGACCGGCTTCAGCCCGGCCATCTTCTCCAGGGAGGTGTCCCGACGCGGCCCCTCGTCGACGGCTACCTGGCCGTACGCCACGGTCTCCCGCTCGAAGCGGCCCTCGTCGATCGCCCGCAGGGCCCGTCGGTGCGAGCGCAGGGCGAACTCCTCCTGGTCCTGCCGGCTGATGCCCCACTTGGCGGCGATCATCTCGGCGCCGGCGAACTGGTTGACCGGCTTCTTCCCGTACCGCGCCTGCCAGCCCTCGCTGCCCGCGAAGGGGCCGGCGGTCAGCCCGAGCGGCTCGGCGGCCTGCCGGGTGGCGAAGGCGATGGGGATCATCGACATGTTCTGCACACCGCCGGCGACCACCAGGTCCTGGGTGCCGGACAGCACGCCCTGCGCGGCGAAGTGCACGGCCTGCTGCGAGGATCCGCACTGGCGGTCCACGGTCACGCCCGGCACCTCCTCGGGCAGCCCGGCCGCCAGCCAGCAGGTCCGCGCGATGTCCCCGGCCTGTGGCCCGACGGCGTCCAGACAGCCGAACACGACGTCCTCGACGGCGGCCGGGTCCACGCCCGCGCGCTGCACGAGCGCCTTCAGCACATGCGCGCCCAGGTCGGCCGGATGGACCCCGCTGAGCCCTCCTCCGCGCCGCCCGACGGGCGTCCGGACCGCTTCGACGATGTAGGCCTCGGCCATGGCAACTCCCCAGTGGGAACAGTGGGTTATGTGCGTACGGCGATCCCGTCCAGCACCATCGACAGGTACTGCCGGGCGATCTCCTCGGGGCTGTGCTGTCCGCCGGGCCGGTACCAGGACGCGGCGACCCACACCGTGTCGCGCACGAACCGGTAGGTGAGCCGGACGTCGAGGTCGGACCGGAAGATGTCCGCCGCGACCCCGCGCTCCAGCGTGGACAGCCACGCCTTCTCGAACTTGCGCTGCGACTCGGCGAGGAACGCGAACCGCTCCTGCGCGACGAGCTGTCTGTTCTCCTTCTGGTAGATCGCGACGGCGGCCCGGTGCCGGTCGATCTCCCGGAACGACTCGGTGACGAGCGCCTCCAGCGTCTCGCGCGGGCCCAGCCCGGCCTCCAGGACGGCGTCGTAGCCGCTCCACAGCTCGTCGAGGAAGGTCCGCAGGATCTCTTCGAGCATCGACTCCTTGGAGTCGAAGTGGTAGTAGAGGCTGCCCGCGAGCATGCCCGCGTGGTCGGCGATCTTGCGTACGGTGGTGGCGTTGTAGCCCTGCTCGGCGAAGACCTCGGCGGCTGTTTCGAGGAGTTCGCGACGCCGGACGGCCGCGGCGGTCACCTGGGGCTTCTTCTTGGTCGGCACGGGTCCATTGTCGTCCTAGCTGTGCTGGCTGCTGACGGGGACGATCTCTCCCGTCATGTAGGAGGAGTAGTCCGAGGCCAGGAAGACGATCACGTTGGCCACCTCCCAGGGCTCGGCGTACCGCCCGAAGGCCTCGCGTGCGGTGAGCTCCTCCAGCAGTTCGGGGGTGGTCACCTTCGCCAGGTGCGGGTGCATGGCGAGGCTCGGCGACACCGCGTTGACCCGCACCCCGTACTCGGCCGCCTCGATCGCCGCGCACCGGGTCAGCGCCATCACGCCCGCCTTCGCGGCCGCGTAGTGCGCCTGTCCGGCCTGGGCGCGCCAGCCGACGACGGAGGCGTTGTTGACGATCACGCCGCCGCCGGTGTCCCGCATGTGGCGCAGGGCGGCCCGGGTGCATCTGAAGGTCCCGTTCAGGGTCACGTCGAGGACCCTCGACCACTGCTCGTCGGTCATGTCGGCGAGGGGTGAAGTCCCGCCGAGACCGGCGTTGTTGACGACGACGTCGAGCCGGCCGTGCTCCTGTACGGCCGTGTCGAACAGCGCGCGCACCTGCGTCTCGTCGGTGACGTCGCACACCGCGGAGCTCACCGCGCCCTCGAACTCCCGGGCCAGCTCCGCCTCGTGCTCCTTGAGCCGCCGCGCGTGCGCGTCGCTGATCAGCACGCGCGCGCCCTCTTCGAGGAAGCGGCGCGCGGTCGCCCCGCCGATGCCCGCACCGGCCGCCGCGGTGATGACGGCCGTGCGCCCGCGGAGCAGTCCGTGCCCGGGAACGTACGTCGGCGCCTCGACGTTTGTCATAGCAGCACGCTAACCTACCAAACACTTGTTAGGGAAGACTCGCAGGGTCCGTAAGGAGGGAGCGCGACCGTGGATCTCACCCACTCCACCGCCGACGAGGCGTTCCGCGCCGAGGCCCGCGCCTGGCTGCGCGCGCATGTGCCGCCCGATCCGCTGCCCTCCCTGGAGACCGAGGAGGGCTTCGCGGCGCACCGCGCGTGGGAGGCCGAACTGGCCGCGGATCGCTGGTCGGTGGTGAACTGGCCGACGGCGTACGGCGGCCGGGACGCCACACTGCTGCGGTGGCTGCTGTTCGAGGAGGAGTACTACGCGGCGGATGCACCGGGCCGCGTCGGTCAGAACGGCGTGAACCTCCTGGCCCCGACCCTCTTCGACCACGGCACCGACGAGCAGCGAGCCCGGGTGCTGCCGTCCATGGCCACCGGCGAGGTGATCTGGGCACAGGCCTGGTCGGAGCCGGAGGCGGGCTCTGATCTGGCCTCACTCAGGTCGAGGGCCGTGCGCACGGACGGCGGCTGGCTGCTGTCCGGCCAGAAGACCTGGTCCTCGCGCGCCGCCTTCGCCGACCGCGCGTTCGGCCTGTTCCGCACCGACCCGGACACCCCGAAGCCCCACCAGGGCCTCACCTACCTGATGTTCGACCTGCGCTCCCCCGGTGTCACGGTCCGCCCCATCGCCCGCCTCGACGGCAAGCCCGCCTTCGCCGAGCTGTTCCTGGACGAGGTGTTCGTGCCGGACGAGGACGTGATCGGCGAGCCCGGCCAGGGCTGGAGGATCGCGATGTCGACGGCGGGCAACGAACGCGGTCTGATGCTGCGCTCCCCCGGCCGCTTCCTCGCGAGCGCCGACCGTCTGCACCGCCTCTGGCAGGACCGGGGCAGCCCGGCGAGTGCGCGCGATCGCGTGGCCGACGCCCTCGTCGGCGCCCGTGCCTATCAGCTCTTCACCTACGCCGCCGCCTCCCGCTTCCTCGACGGCGAGTCGATCGGCCCGGAGTCCAGCCTGAACAAGGTCTTCTGGTCGGAGTACGACATCGCCCTGCACGAGACGGCCCTCGACCTCCTCGGCGCCGAGGGCGAGCGGGCCGACACCGACTGGTCCGAGCGCTATGTCTTCTCCCTGGCCGGCCCCATCTATGCCGGGACGAACGAGATCCAGCGCGACATCATCGCCGAACGACTGCTCGGCCTGCCGAAGGGGCGACGCTGATGAGGTTCCTCCTCGACGCCGAACAGCGTGCGTTCGCCGACTCGCTGGACGCGATGCTGACGGCGGCGGACACGCCCTCGGTCGTACGGGACTGGAGCCGGGGCGAGCATGCGAGCGGGCGCGCGCTGTGGTCCCGTATCGCCGAGGCGGGGGTGTTCGCACTGGCCGTCCCCGAGACCTACGAGGGACTGGGCCCCCGGCCGCTCGAACTCGCCGTCGGCTTCATGGAGTTGGGGCGGCACGCGGTTCCGGGACCTCTGGTGGAGACGGTCACGGCGGCAGCCCTGCTCGCCGCGCTGGCGGACCCCGGCCCGGCGAAGCGGCTCCTGCCCGCGCTGGCGTCCGGGGAGGCGATGGCGACGCTGGCGTGGACGACGCCGTACGCCCTCGACGGTGACGCGGCCACCACCCACCTCGCGCTCACTGCCGACGGTCTGCGCATCTCCCCAGGTCCCGGCCCGGTGCGCCACACCCTGGAACTCGGCGTCTTCATCCCCTTCTCGCTCTTCCCGCTGATCCTGCTCGCGCTCGGCCTGTATCCCTTCATCGAGGCGTGGATGCCCGGTGTAGAAGACGGCGATCTTCGGGTTGAGGGCGTTGCTGATCAGACCGGTGCGCCAGGGGCCCACGGCGGGGGAGGCGTCCCCGGAAGCGGTGAGTGGGGTGGGTGCGGTCCGGCGGTTCTGCCACAGCGCCTGTCCGCCCAGGAACACCAGGTAGGCGGCGCCCAGGAGCTTGACGGCCAGGTAGGCCGGGGGCGAGGCGGCCAACACGGCGGAGAGCCCGGCCACGGTCAGCACGCCCCAGACCAGCAACCCGGCCGCGATCCCGCCCACGGTACGGAGCGCGTCCCCGGGGCCGGCCGCGAGGGCGCGCCGCGTCACCACCGCCATGTCGGGTCCGGGGGTGATGGTGAGCAGCGCGAGGACGCCGAGGGCGGTCGCGAGGTGGGTCAGCATGCGGTCAGCGTCCGATGACCTCATACGATCGGTCCAGCGAACGTTTTCGACCTATGGTCGTCAAAGAAGCCGACCATTCACAGCTCGGGTCGGACGAGGCCGAAGTGAGCCGAGAAGAGCCGCAGAGGCCCGAGGGGAGCGTTCCGCCGATGTTCGATCTGCACCGACTGCGCCTGCTGCGCGAACTCAAGCACCGCGGCACCCTCGCGGCGGTCGCCGCAGCCCTGTCCTACGCGCCGTCCTCCGTCTCCCAGCAGCTCTCCCAGCTGGAGGCCGAGGCCGGCGTCCGGCTGCTGGAACCCGTCGGGCGACGCGTACGGCTGACCGAACAGGCCGAGATCCTCGTCGCCCACACGGAAGCGGTCCTCGAAAGGCTGGAGCGCGCGGAAGCGGACATCGCCGCCTCCCTGACCGACCTCACCGGCACCCTGCGCATCGCTTCGTTCCAGACCGCCGCCCTGGCCCTCGTCCCGACCGCGCTCGACCTGCTGCGCGAGCGCCACCCGCATCTGCGCGTCCATGTCACCCAGTTGGAACCGGAGAAGGCCCTGCCCGCCCTTCAGGCCCGCGACTTCGACCTGGTCATCGCCGAGGAGTACCCCGGCAACCCCAACCCACGGCCCGCCGAGCTCGAACAGGCGGACCTGCTCGACGACCCCCTGCACCTCGCCCTGCCCGCACACGCCGACAGCCCGGACACCGACGGTCCGACCGCGACGCTGCGCTCACTCGCGGACCATCCCTGGGTGATGGAACCCGAAGGCACGGCCGCCCGCCACTGGGCCCTGACCCTGTGCCGCAACGCCGGCTTCGAACCCGACGTACGGTTCGAGACGACCGACCTGCTGCTCCACCTCCGCCTCGTCGAGCGGGGGCTCGCGGCGGCCTTCCTCCCCGACCTCGTCTGGAGCGGACAGCCCGCGACGCCGGCCCTGCGGCGCCTTCCTCGCGGGCAGCGCGCCCGCCGCGTCTTCACCGTCGTACGCCGCGGACGTGGCGGACACCCCGCGATCCTCGCCTGCCGGGACGCACTCCACCGGACGATCGAGCCGCACTAGGCCGTACTACGGCCCGTCGGAAGTGGCTGGTGCAGGCGCCGGTGTAGGGCGAGGGGCGGCAGCGGCAGCGGGCCCGCACACGTTCGCACCGCAGTGGCGCGCGCCACGACAGCGGAGTGCCGGGCCCGGATCAACCGGGCCCGGCACTCCCATGGCGGCACCGGACAGGATCAGCTGCTCCTGGTTACCACTGGTCCTTCTCCTGGTGCTTGGTGTGAGTGGGCTTGGACGGGTAGTCAGGCTTGTCGGGGTGAGAGGGCTTTGACGGGTGGTCAGGCTTGTCGGGGTGAGAGGGCTTGGACGGGTGGTCGGGCTTGTCGGGGTGAGAGGGCTTCGACGGGTAGTCAGGCTTGTCGGGATGAGAGGGCTTCGCCGGGTGGGCTGGCTTTGACGGGTAGTCAGGCTTCGCAGGATGCGCGGGCTTTGACGGGTAGTCGGGCTTGTCGGGGTGGGCCGGCTTCGCCGGGTACTCCGGCTTCATCGGCTTGGCCGGATAGGCGGGCTTGGCCGGGTAGTCGGGCTTTGAGGGGTGGGCGGGCTTGGCCGGGTACTCGGGCTTGGCCGGCTTTTCGGGGTAAGCGGGCTTGGCGGGGTACTCCGGCTTTGCCGGCTTGGCCGGATAGGCGGGCTTCGCCGGGTACTCGGGCTTGGCCGGCTTCGCGGGGTAAGCGGGCTTGGCGGGGTACTCCGGCTTGGCCGGCTTCGCCGGATAGGCGGGCTTCGCCGGGTACTCGGGCTTGGCCGGCTTCGCGGGGTAAGCGGGCTTGGCCGGGTACTCCGGCTTTGCCGGCTTCGCCGGGTACGCAGGCTTGCTGGGGTACTCGGGCTTCGCCGGGTACTCCGGCTTGACCGGCTTCGCCGGATAGGCGGGCTTCGTCGGGTACTCGGGCTTGGCGGGGTACTCCGGCTTCACCGGCTTCGCCGGATAGACAGGCTTGGCGGGGTACTCGGGCTTGGCCGGGTATTCAGGCTTCACGGGCTTGGCCGGATACACGGGCTTAGCCGGGTATTCAGGCTTCACCGGCTTGCTCGGATAGACGGGCTTGGCCGGGTACACAGGCTTCGCGGGGTATTCAGGCTTGACCGGCTTGGCCGGATACTCAGGCTTGGCCGGGTAGGCGGGCTTCACGGGCTTGGCCGGATACTCAGGCTTCGCGGGCTTCTCCGGATAGGCAGGCTTCACCGGGTGCGCCGGGTACTCGGGCTTCGCCGGCTTGGCCGGGTAAACGGGCTTCGCTGGGTGCACCGGATACGCCGGCTTCACGGGGTGCTCCGGCTTGGCAGGATGCTCCGGCTTCGCGGGGTACGCAGGCTTCGCCGGGTAGACCGGCTTCCCGGGGTGTTCCGGCTTCCCCGGGTATGCCGGCTTCCCCGGGTGTTCCGGCTTCGCCGGGTATGCCGGCTTCCCGGGGTGTTCCGGCTTCGCCGGGTATGCCGGCTTCCCCGGGTGCCCCGGCTTCGCCGGATACGCCGGCTTCGGCGCATGAGCCGGGTGGACCGGCTTGCTCGGGTACGGCGGGTGGGGTGTCGTGTGGTCCTCGGCGTAGGCGGTGCCCCCGCTCGCCAGGGCGGCTGCGGCGAGCGCGGCGGCCAGGGCGGTCGGCGTCAGAACAGATCGCCATCTCGGCGATTTCCTATTCATTCCACTCTCCTCGACTTGGTTCAGGGCCTCGTGACGGTTGGTCAGCACCAAGAGCCGGACAGTGAAATGAATAGGAAATCGGCTGATATGAATAACGCTCGGGCGGCGAGAAGCCACCGGATGGTGTAGCGCAGGAGGCCAGTTGGCCCGGCGTCAGGCGGCGGGTCGCACGAGACCGGACTCGTACGCGAACGTCACCGCCTGGACCCGGGCCCGGGCGCCGATCTTGGTCAGGATGTTGCTCACATGCGTCTTGACCGTGGTCGGCGCGATGGACAGCCGCTCGGCGATCTCGGCGTTGGACCAGCCGGAGGCGACGGCGACGAGGACGTCCCGCTCGCGTCCGGTGAGGGCGTCGAGTCCGGAGGTGCCCGGCAGGGTGCGGGCGGTGCGCTGTTCGCGGACGGCGTCGATGAGCGCGCGGGTCAGCGTCGGGGTGACGACGGCGTCCCCGGCGGCCACGACCCGGACCGCCGAGGCGAGCTCGTCGGGGGCGGCGTCCTCGAGGAGGAACCCGTCGGCACCGGCGCGCAGGGCGGCGTAGGCGTAATCCTCGTGGCCGGCGGGGGTGAGTACGAGGACGCGGGGGGTGTGCGTGTCCGTGTCGGAGGGGTCGACGGGGCGCGGGAACCGGTCCCGGCGTACCAGGCGTCGCACGGTCTCCAGGGCGTCGCTCGCCCCGGACGGGCGTCCGGCCACCAGGACGACGTCGGGACGGAGCGTGGCGCTCAGCAGGACCGCCTCGGCCTGGCTCGTCGCCTCCCCGACGACGTTCAGATCCGGCTCGGCGCCGAGGAGCATACGCAGGGCGAGGCGCTGGAGAGACTGGTCGTTGACCACGAGTACGGAGACCATGCCTGTCTTCTTCCTGGTGGAGGCGGGTGGTGGCCTGCCAAGCAGAACGAAACGGTTTCGTTCACCACGCTAGCGTAGCTCTTGTAAAGGCGGAGTAGGTGCTCGGTCAGGACTTCGCCCGGACCGGCCCTGTCCGGTGACGATCACGGCAGAACGCGGCCGCGGCCCGCGTCACAGCCCGAACAAGCGCGCCCCGTTGTCGTGGCAGACGCCCCGTAGCCACGCGTCCCCGAGCTCCAGACGCTCCAGGGCCGTCAGCTGGTGGAGGTACGGATACGGGATGTTGGGAAAGTCGCTGCCGAGCAGGATGCGGTCGCCGAGCGCCGCCAGCCTGGGCAGTGCCCGCCGCGGGAACGGCGCCATGCGTTCGCTGAAGTCGGTGAACGCCATCGTCGTGTCGAGGCGCACCTCCTCGTACCGCTCGGCGAGGTCGAGGAAGTCCTCGTACTCGGGCAGCCCCATGTGCGCGACGATCAGCCGCAGCCGGGGATGCCGGGCGAGCACGCGCCCCACCGGCCCGGGGCCGGTGTACTTGCCCGGCATGGGGCCGGAGCCGCAGTGGATCACCACGGGCGTCCCGGCCTCGGCCAGCAGTCCCCAGGTGGCGTCGAGGAGTTCGTCGGCCGGGTCGTACGCCCCCACCTGCACATGCGCCTTGAAGACGCGCGTACCCGCCTCGACCGCCTCGCGGACGTAGGACTCGACTCCCGCCTCCGGGAAGAAGGTCGAGGTGTGCAGGCAGTCCGGGGTGCGGCCGGCGAAGTCGGCGGCCCAGCCGTTGAGCCACTCGGCCATGTCCGCCTTGTGCGGGTAGAGCATCGACGTGAAGGCGCGCACGCCCAGGTCCCGGATCACGGCGACCCGTTCGGCCTCCTCGGCGCGGTAGGTGATGGGCCACTCGACGCCGCCGGTCAGCGGGCCGAGCGAGTCGAAGTAGCCCCAGACCTTGCGCAGCACGCTCTCGGGCATGAAGTGGGTGTGCACATCGACCAGCCCCGGCAGCCCCAGCCGCTGCCAGAACCGTCGGACCTCGACCGCTTCGTCGTCCGTCGTGGTCGCCGCGTGCGTGCTCGTCGGCCCGTCGTTCACAGTCAGTCCCGTCGCTTGAAGATCATGTACAGCCCGACCCGGATGACCTCCGTCAGGGCGGGAGAGTTCATGCCGTGGTAGAGGCCGGGGGCGGACACGCTGGACGCCGCAGGGCGCCGGCGGAGCGGCGCGGTGACTCCGATGAGGTCCTGCAGGTGCGCGCGCTCCGCGGCGTCGAGTCCGAGGGCACAGCCGAGTGCTTCGACAACGACGGGTGAGGGCGTGATGCGCCGGCCC
The DNA here is from genome assembly GCF_008042075.1 of Streptomyces sp. UW30. Lineage (GTDB taxonomy): Bacteria > Actinomycetota > Actinomycetes > Streptomycetales > Streptomycetaceae > Streptomyces. The sequence continues at coordinate 131,708 of NZ_RDBN01000034.1, forward strand.
TGTTCGTGGCAGGCGTAGTTGTCGGTGGACCCTCCGGCGAGCCGAGCGACTTCCTCCCGGCGCAACCCGGCACCCGGCGCATGCGGCCGTCCGGGGGCAGGCCGGCCTGTGCGGGATCCCCCTGGCCGCGGGCCCGTTTCAGGAAGCCGGCCAGTTCACGGTTGGTGTCAGCCACACGGACCAGTGTTGCTGATGCCGGGCGTCCATGACTGGGCGAGCGGGCTCGTCGACGGTGCGGACTTCCTCGACGCGTCGGCGGTGGACGCCGTCTTCGAGTACTTCATCTCCGTTCCCGGCTTCCCACGGCGTGTCGTCGACCGGGAAGCCGCGTCCGCGTTCCCGGTGGCGTGGCGACCGCCCCCTCCCTGACGCCCGGCATCGCCTCAGACCGCTGCGGGCTGCCCCAGTACGGACCGCACCGCCGCCGCCACCGAAGGCAGGCGCGCGTCGAGATAGAAGTGGCCGCCCTCGAAGGTGAGCACCTCGCCGGGCCTTGTCGAGTGGGCCAGCCACCCGCCGGCGTCCTCGACGGTGACAATGGGGTCGGACGAGCCGACCATGACGGTCAGCGGGATGTCCAACGGCGGACCGGGCAGCCAGCGGTAGGAACCCAGGGCGCCGTAGTCCGCCCGGAGGGTGGGCAGCACCATCTCCAGCACCTCCGGGTCGTCCAGCACACGACCGTTCGTGCCGTTCAGGCGGCGTATCTCGCCGATCAGCGCCGCGTCGCCGGAGAGCCGGTCGGTGGCCCGGGGCGTGCGGCTCGGCGCGCCACGCCCGGAGAGGATCAGGGACTGCGTCGTGGGCAGGTCGAACTCGGCGAGGATCCGGGCTGTCTCGTACGCGACGACCGCGCCCATGCTGTGCCCGAAGAAGGCGTACGGGCGCTGCGGGAGGCGCGTCAGCTCCTCCGCGACGGCACGCGCCAGGTGGGTCAGGGAGGTCAGGGCCGGCTCCGCACGGCGGTCCTGGCGGCCGGGGTACTGCACGGCCACGACGTCGATGTCGGGCGCCAGGGCGCGGGACAGGCCCAGGTAGGCGCTGGCCGCCCCGCCGGCGTGCGGGAAGCAGATCAGCGTGAGTTCGCCTTCTGCGGTGCTGTCGAACCGCCGGAACCAGCGGTTCTGCGTTGCGGACATGGGGGTCCAATCCACGGCCGCGGCCGCCTCGTGGAGAGGCGGACGCGGCCGTTCGTCGTCTGTGGGGGTGGGAGGGTCAGGAAGCGGGCCGCGCGTCCTCGTTCACCGGCGGCAGGAAACCGGCCTCCTGGAAGAAGGCGACGTACCGCCGGAACAGCTCCGGCTCCATCTCGGGGCACTCCACTCCCGAGCCGGCCAGGGCCAGTTCGGCCACGCTCGTATCCACCGGTGGATAGAAGGTGCCCTCGCTCTTCGCCATCATTTCGAACGCTTCCAGCAGCGGAAGCATGACGTTGTCGGGGTCCGACCTCACGAGTGTGCTCCACGCGTCCCACTCGACTTCCTTCAGCGGGTAACCCGTCATCCTCAGCTCGGTAATGAAGTCGGCGAACGTCATGTGACTCTGGTTGTAGAGATGGAAGGTGCCCGAGCCGGTCCCGGTCGACGTGGACAGGGCGACCACGGCGGAGCTGACATAGTCCACCGGGGTCAGGGGGACCGCGGCGGCCAGCCCGGCCGGGTACGCGCCCGCCCGGATCAGACCGCGCAGGCTCAGCCAGACGAAGTCACGCATCTGGCAGGCCCCGTTGACCTGGTCGCCGGAGACGACGTCCACGCGGTACACCGACACCGGCAGCCCCCGGTCGCGAGCGATGCCGACGACCTGCTCGGCCACCCACTTGCTGCGCAGATAACCGCTGGGCAGCGCCTCGGCGGGGCCGGTGGGGTCGTCCACGCCCAGCGGGCTGTTCTGCGCCCGCTCGGTGGCGAAGACCCCCGTCGTGGACAGGTAGTGGACCGGAACGGTGCGGTGGCGCGCGGCGAGCCGCAGGACCTCCCGCGTGCCGCCCACGTTGGCCGCCTTCAGCGAGCTGAACGGGTGCAGCCAGTGGACCTTCGCGCCGCCGTGGTAGACCACGTCGACCCGGCGGGCGAGGTTGTCGAACTCCTCCTCGCTCAGCCCGAACCGCGGCTCGGCGAGGTCCCCGACGACGATCTCCAGGCGGGCCGGGTCCACCTCGTCCCACACGCGGTAGTACTCCAGGTTCTCCCGCAGCCGCCGCAGCCCGTCCGCCGCGTCCCGCGCGCGGACCAGGCAGTGCAGCGTGGCCCGCGTTCCCCGCAGCAGGTCGCGCAGCAGGAACGCGCCGAGGAACCCGGTCGCGCCGGTCAGGAAGACCTCCGCCGGGTCGTCGACCTGCCGCAGCACCTCGTCGGCGGGCCGGATCGCCTCGTCCAGCACGATCTCCGCCGCGTACTCCCGCGCCGGGGCGGCCGCCGCGGTCCCGCCCCCGTCACCGTCCGGCCCGCCCACCAGGGCGTCCCGCAGGAACTCCGCCAGCCTCCGGGGCGTCGGATGGTCGAAGACCAGCGTGGCGGGCAGCCGCAGACCCAGCTCGGCGGCGAGGCGGTTGCGCAGCTCCACCGACGTCAGCGAGTCGAACCCGAGCCCCGTGAAGGGCTGTTCACTCCCGAAGGACGACGGGTCGCCGTGCCCGAGGACCGCTGCCGCCCCCTCCAGCACCGCCTCCACGACAAGGGCGAGCTGCGTGGACGCGTCGGCGCCGGCCAGCCGCTGCGCCAGCTCACCTACGGTGCGACCGGAGTTGTTGGCGACGCGCCGCACCGGCCTGCGCACCAAGGACGCCAGCAGTGCGGGCACCTGCGCGGGACGCTCACGCATCGCGGCGACGTCCAGCGGGGTGACGACCGGCGCGGGGTGCGGCAGGGCCAGGACGCGGTCCAGCAGACGGGGCCCCTGCTCCACCGTGATCGCCCCGAAGCCAGCCCGGGTGATGCGGGCGATGTCCGCCTCGTCGAGGTCGCCGGTGATGCCGGACGGCTGGGCCCACAGACCCCAGGCGACCGAGGTGGCGGGCAGCCCCTGCGCCGCGCGCAGCGAGGCCAGGCCGTCCAGGAAGGCGTTGGCGGCTGCGTAGTTGCCCTGGCCGGCGCCGCCGATCACGCCCGCGATCGACGAGAACAGGACGAACGCGGACAGGTTCAGGTTCCGGGTCAGCTCGTGCAGGTACCAGGCCGTGTCCGCCTTGGGCGCGAGGACGGCGTCCAGGCGCTCCGGGGTCAGATCGGTGACCAGGCCGTCGTCGATGACGCCGGCGAGGTGGACGACGCCCGTCAGCGGCAGCCCGGCGGGCACCGCGTCGAGGACGCCGGCCAGCGCGGCGGGGTCCGCGGTGTCGGCGGCGACGATCGTGCTGGCGGCTCCCAGCCCGGCCAGTTCCGCCCGCAGCGCCTCGGCGCCCGGCGCGTTCGGGCCCCGGCGACTGACCAGCAGCAGGTGCCGTACACCGTGCTCGCGTGCCAGATGACGGGCGAACAGGGCGCCCAGGCTTCCGGTGCCACCGGTGACGAGCACTGTGCCGTCGGGATTCCAGGAGCCGGAGCGAGTGGCGCCGTCCGCGGTCCGCGGGGCGCGCGACACGCCGGGCAGCAGGACCTGGCCGCCGCGGATCGCGGCCTGCGCCGCACCGGAGGCGACCACCGAGGACAGCGGGTCCGTGAGGGCGTGGGCATCGTCGCTGTCCACGTCCACCAGGACCACGCGGCCCGGCGACTCCGACTGCGCCGAGCGCAGCAGACCCCAGGCGGCCGCGCCCACCGGATCGACCGCCGGCTCACCGCCGGTGGCCACCGCGTTCCTGGTCACCACGACCAGCGGAACGGTCCCGGCCCGGTCTTCGGCCAGCCACCGCTGGACCAGGTCGAGCATGGCACGGGTGCGCGCGTGCAGGGCGGCCACGACGTCGCCTCCCGGCACGCCCGGGCCGGGCTCGCGGAACACGACCGCGTCGATCTCACCGCGCTCCGCGAGCGCGGCGGCCTCGGCGACGGTGGTACCGCTGCCGTTCGCACCGAGGAAGGCGAACGAGGGTGACTCGTCCGGGGCGGGCAGCGCGGCCGTCCGCCAGTCCACGAGGAACAGGTTGTCGGCATCCCGGACCAGGGCGTCGCGCACCAGCCCGGCGTCCAGCGGTCGGGACGTGACCCCTCGCGCGACCGCCACGGCCTGGCCGGCGCGGTCGGCGAGCCGCACGGCGACCGTGTCCTGTCCCGTCGGGACCAGATGGGCGCGCACCGCGGTGGCGCCCGTCGCGAACAGCTGGAAGCCGCTCCACTCGACGGCGAGCGTCCCCTCGTCCCCCGCCGCGTCCGCACCGGTCGCGGCAGCGCGCAGCGCCGAGTTCAGCAGCGCCGGGTGCAGGCCGAAGTCCGCGGCCTCACCGTGCAGCGCCTCGTCCAGGACGACGTCGGCGAACACCTCGTCACCGAGCCGCCACACGCCGGTGATGCCGCGTGCCGCGTCGCGCTCGCCCAAGGGGACCGCGGTGGCCTCGGCGGGCGGCCAGGTGACCGGACCGAAGGGCGCCTTGGCGAGGCCGGGGGCCAGCTGCCCCGTCGCCCACAGCGTCCACGGCAGGTCGGCGCCCTCGGGCCGGGCGTGCAGCGTGAAGGACCTCGCCGGAGTGGCACCCGGCTCCTCGACGGACAGCTGGAGCACCAGTCGCCCGTCCTCGGGCAGAGCCGGCGGGGTGTGCAGGACCAGCGACTGAACGGCACTAGCGCCCAGTTCGTCCCCGACCCGCACCAGGGCGTCCACCAGGGCCTCCGGCGGCACCGCGGGCGCACCGTGCAGCAAGTGCCGGGCCGGCCACGGGTGGCTGCGCGCCGAGACCCGGCCGGTGAGCAGCACGCCCGCACCGTCCGCGCGTTCCACCCTGGCCCCGAAGACGGGGTGACCGCCGAGTTCCAGGCCGAGACCGGCGGCGTCCGAGGCACCGGCAGCGGACTTGATCCAGTAGTACTGGTGCTGGAAGGCGTAGGTCGGCAGCGGGGGGATGGCGGCCCGGCGGGTGCCGGTGCCGCTGTCAGTGCCGGTGCTGGTGTCGGTTCCGGTGTCGGCGAAGAGCCGCGCCCAGTCCACGCGCACGCCATGGGCGTGCAGGGCGCCGACGGCCTGGACGACGGTGTCCGCCTCGTCGTGGTCCCGCCGCAGCGGGGTGGCCGTGACGACCTCGTCGAGGGTGTTACGGGCCAGCGTGGTCAGGACGCTGTCGGGGCCGATCTCGACGTAGGCGGTGGTCCCTGAGCCGTGAAGCGTGGTGACCGCGTCGGTGAAGCGGACTGCGCCGCGGATCTGCTGGGTCCAGTAGTGGGGTGAGGTGAGTTGCTCGGTGGTGGCGGGTTCGCCGGTGAGGGTGGAGARGAGGGGGATGCGGGMCGGGTGGTAGGTGACGGTGGCCGCGGTCTTCTGGAAGGCGTCGAGYARGCCGTCCATGTGGGGGGAGTGGAAGGCGTGGGAGACGGTGAGGCGGGTTGCCCTGCGCCCGCGRTCACGCCACAGGGCGATRTGGCGCTCGACTGTGTCGGCGTCMCCCGAGATGACGGTGGACGTCGGTGAGTTCAGGGCGGCGACGGCGATCGCGCCGTCCTCGGCGGCGATCGCCTTGGKGACCTCTTCCTCGTCGGCCTGCAAGGCGGCCATGGCGCCGCCGGGGGGTGCGGACTGCATGAGGCGTCCGCGGGCCGCGACGAGTTTGGCTGCGTCTTGGAGGGAGAGGACGCCGGCGATGTGGGCGGCGGTGAGTTCGCCGATGGAGTGGCCGGCGACGTAGTCGGGGGTTATGCCCCAGGTCTGRAGGAGGRGGGAGAGGGCRACRTCGARGGCGAASAGGGCGGGTTGGGTGTARTGGGTCTGGTCGATCAGTGAGGCGTCGGCTGTTTCCTGGGCGAACAGGATGTCGCGCAGGGGCACGTCGAGCAGTCCGTCGAAGGCCGTGAAGACCTCGTCGAGGGCGTCGGCGAACACGGGGTGAGATGCGTACAGTTCGCGGCCCATGCCGATGCGCTGGGCGCCTTGGCCGGTGAACAGGAAGGCGGTACGGCGTCCTGTCGTCGCTTCGCCGGTGATCACGTTCGCCGAGTCGGTTCCCTCGGCGAGGGCGGTCAGGCCCTGGATCAGGTCGTCGGTGCTGGTGCCGGTGACGACGGCGCGGTGGTCGAAGGCGGCGCGTTCGGTGGCGAGGGCGTGGCCGATGTCGGTGAGGGGGCGGTCGGGGTGCTGTTGGACGTAGGTCAGTAGTCGGTTGGCCTGGTCGCGGACGGCCTGCTCGGTCTTGCCGGACAGGACCCACGGCACGACGGGGACGGAGGCGGATGCCCCGGGACCGTTCTCCCCGCCGTTCCCCTCGCCGTTCTCCGTGCCGTTCTCCGTGCCGTTCTCCTCCCTGACCGGAGGCTCCTCGATGACCACGTGGGCGTTGGTCCCCCCGAAACCGAAGGACGAGATGCCTGCCCGGCGTGGCCGTCCCTCGATCTCGGGCCAGTTGCGGGCTTCGGTGAGCAGTTCCACCGCGCCCGCGTCCCAGTCGATGTGGCTGGAGGGCTTGTCGGCGTGGAGGGTCTTGGGCAGGACGCCGTGACGCATGGCCTCGATCATCTTGATGACGCCGCCGACACCCGCGGCCGCCTGCGCGTGACCGATGTTGGACTTGAGGGAGCCGAGGTAGAGCGGGGCACCGTCGGGGCGGTCCTGGCCGTAGGTGGCGAGGAGTGCCTGGGCTTCGATGGGGTCGCCGAGGCGCGTGCCGGTGCCGTGCGCTTCGACTGCGTCCACGTCGGCGGCGTCGAGCCCGGCGTTCGCCAGCGCGGCACGGATCACCCGCTCCTGCGACGGCCCGTTCGGCGCCGTCAGTCCGTTGCTGGCGCCGTCCTGGTTGACGGCGGTGCCCCGGACGAGCGCGAGCACACGATGGCCGTTCCTCACGGCGTCCGACAGCCGCTCCACCACCAGCAGTCCGACGCCCTCCGACCAGCCGGTGCCGTCCGCGTCGTCGGAGAACGACCTGCAGCGGCCGTCCACCGACAGACCGCGCAGCCGGGAGAACTCGATGAACGCCGTCGGCGTCGACATGACCGCCGCACCGCCGGCGAGGGCGAGATCGCACTCGCCGTTGCGCAGGGCGCTCGCGGCCATGTGCATCGCGACCAGCGACGACGAGCAGGCCGTGTCGACCGTGACGGCCGGGCCCTCGAACCCGAAGGTGTACGACATACGGCCCGACGCCACACTGCCCGCGCTACCGCTGAACAGATAGCCCTCGTTGCCGTCGGCGGGCAGGTCGGGACGAGAGCCGTAGTCGTTGTACATCACGCCGGTGAAGACACCGGTGCGGCTGCCGCGCAGCGTGGCCGGGACGACACCGGCGCTCTCCAATGCCTCCCACGCGGTCTCCAGCAGCAGACGCTGCTGCGGGTCGATCGCGGTGGCCTCGCGCGGCGACATGCCGAAGAACTCGGGGTCGAACAGGTCGGCCTCGTGCAGGAAGCCGCCCTCACGGGTGTACGAGGTCCCCGTGTGGTCCGGGTCGGAGTCGTACAGGTTCTCCAGGTCCCAGCCCCGGTTGGACGGAAACTGACTGATGGCGTCCGTGCCGCTCGCCACGAGCTGCCACAGGTCCTCCGGAGAGGACACCCCGCCCGGATAGCGGCACGCCATGCCGACGATCGCGATCGGCTCCTGTGCCTTGTCCTCCACCTCACGCAAACGCCTGCGCGCATCGCGTGCGTCGGCGATCGCCTTCTTGAGGTAGTCACGGAGTTCCTGCTCGTTCGCCACTGCTGTCAGCTCCCCGAAATGATGTGGCTCGTACGGTGAAGAAAAGTTGGTGGTGTCGACGCGGCGCCGCGCGCCCGTCGCCTCCCCGGAGCCGGCCCTTCGGCGGCTCCGGGGAGGCGAGTTCCGCAGCTCAGTCCAGTTCGTCGATCAGCGCGAACAGCTCCGCGTCGCTCGCGGCGTCCAGATCGCTGTCGTCCGGTTCCGCGTCGTCCGGCGTCCTGCCGCTCGCCTCGTCCGCCACGACCAGCAGTTCTCGCAACTGCTCGGCGAGACTCTCGTAACCGGCCGGATCGGCGGCGGCCGACCTGATGACCGCCTTCAGACGGCCCAGCTCCTTGACGACCGTGTCGGCCGGCGACACCTTCTCCACCTTGATCTGCTCCCGCAGATACAGCGCGAGGGCGGTGGGGTTGGGGTGGTCGAAGACGAGGGTGGTGGGGAGTCGTAGYCCGGTGGTGTTGTTGAGRTGGTTGCGGAGTTCGACGGCGGTGAGGGAGTCGAATCCGAGGTCRTGGAAGGCGCGTTCGGCGCCGATGGTGGTGGGGTCGGAGTGGCCGAGGACTGCGGCGACTTGGGCGCGGACGAGATCGATCAGSGCCTGCGACCGCTGGTCGTTGGACAGGCCCTCAAGCTGCCGCACCGGCGACGAGGCAGTGCCTCCCCGCGCGCCGCTCGCGCGCCGCCGCCCCTCCGGCACGAGCCCCCGCAGCAGCGGGGAGAGCGTTTCGCGCTGGTTCCGCAGGGTTGTGGGGTTGAGGTGGGTGGCGGCGAGGAGGGGG
>NZ_RDBN01000034.1:140362-145105 GCF_008042075.1 Streptomyces sp. UW30
GTCGAGTGCGGCGGTGACTTGGTCGAAGGCTTCGGCGTAGGCGGGGAAGGTGTCGTAGAGGGTCTGGCCCATGCCGATGCGCTGGGCGCCCTGGCCGGTGAACAGGAAGGCCGTGGTCGGGGCGGGGTGGGTGGTGGTGGGCCGGGTGGTGCCCGCGGCCAGGGCACCGAGGGCGTCCGTGAGTTCGGCGCGGTCGGTCCCGGTGACCACGGCCCGGTGGCCGAAGGCGACACGTTCGGTCGCGAGGGCGTGGCCGATGTCCGTGACCGGCACCTCGGGGTACCGCTCGACGTAGGTCAGCAGTCGGGCGGCCTGGTCGCGGACGGCCTGCTCGGTCCTGCCCGACAGCACCCACGGCACGACGGGCAGCACGGCACGCACCCGCTCGGACTGCGCGCCCTCCACGCCCGCCCCGGACGGCGCGACCTCCTCGGCCGGCGTGAGCTCCGGAGCCTCCTCGATCACCACATGGGCGTTGGTGCCGCTCACACCGAACGCGGAGACGCCCGCCCGGCGCGGCCGTCCCTCGGCCTCCGGCCAGTCGCGGGCCTCGGTCAGCAGTTCCACCGCGCCCGCGTCCCAGTCGATGTGGCTGGAGGGGTTGTCGGCGTGGAGGGTCTTGGGCAGGACGCCGTGGCGCATGGCCTCGATCATCTTGATGACGCCGCCGACACCCGCGGCCGCGACGGAGTGACCGATGTTCGACTTGAGCGAGCCGAGATACAACGGCCGCCCCTCCACGCGCCCCTGACCGTACGTCGCCAGCAGCGCGTGCGCCTCGATCGGATCACCCAGACGCGTACCGGTGCCGTGCGCCTCCACCGCGTCCACGTCGTTGACGGTGAGTCCGGCGTCCGCCAGAGCGGCACGGATCACCCGCTCCTGCGACGGCCCGTTCGGCGCCGTCAGTCCGTTGCTGGCGCCGTCCTGGTTGACGGCGGTGCCCCTGACAAGCGCGAGCACACGGTGGCCGTTCTTGACTGCGTCCGACAGCCGCTCCACCACCAGCAGTCCGACGCCCTCCGACCAGCCGGTGCCGTCCGCGTCGTCGGAGAACGACTTGCAGCGGCCGTCCGCCGACAGACCGCGCTGCCGGGAGAAGTCCACGAAGCCGTTCGGCGAGCCGGAGACCGTGACGCCGCCCGCGAGGGCGAGCGTGGACTCGCCCGAGCGCAGCGACTGCACCGCCATGTGCAGGGCCACCAGCGAGGAGGAGCAGGCCGTGTCCATGGAGACGGCCGGACCCTCGAAACCGAAGGTGTACGCGATCCGGCCCGACGCCACGCTGGAGAGCTTGCTCGTCATGAGATAGCCCTCCAGCTCCTCGGGGCCCTCACGGTCGAGATAGCTCTGTTCCACGAGCCCGGCGAACACGCCGGTGCGGCTGCCCCGGAGAGCGGCCGGGTCGAGACCGGCGTTCTCCAGCGCCTCCCACGCCACTTCGAGGAGCATCCGCTGCTGCGGGTCCATCCCCAGGGCCTCACGCGGCGAGATGCCGAAGAACGCCGCGTCGAACTGGGTCGCGCCCTCCAGGAACCCGCCTTCGCGGGTGTAGGACTTGCCCGCCTTTCCGGGCTCCGGGTCGTAGAGGTCCTCGACGTCCCATCCGCGGTCGGTGGGCCACGGGGTGATGCCGTCCACCTCGTCGCGCACGAGCCGCCACAGATCGCCGGGCGAGGACACTCCGCCCGGGTAGCGGCAGGCCATGCCGACGATCGCGATGGGCTCGTTCCGGCTGTTCTCCAGTTCGGTGATCCGCTGCCTGGCCTTGTGCAGATCAGCCGTCACCCACTTCAGGTAGTCGACCAGCTTCTGCTCGCTGGTCTGCCCGGTGGCGTCGCTTCCCTTGGCGGCGTCGGAGTCACGCTGGGCTCGGTCGCCGGACGCTATAGCCATGCTGGTTCGTCTCTCCTCAGTCCGGGCGGGGGCCCGCACCCGGGCCCCCGCCGAAGGTCAGTTCGCGGAACGGCCGAGCTGGTTGTCGATGAAGGCGAAGAGGTCGTCCGCCGAGGCCGAGCCGATCGCGTCGGCGATGTCCGCCGCCCCGTCGTCCCCGGGCTCCTCCTCCGTGAGCCGCGCCAGCAGCGCCTGAAGCCGGGAGGCCACCGCGGAACGCGCCTCCTCGTCGCGCCGGTCGCCGGATCCGAGCAGCGTCGCCTCCAGGCGCTCCAGCGCGTCAAGCGCCGACGCGTTCCCCGGCCCGTCGCCCAGGTCCATCCGGCCCAGCAGGTGAAGGCCGAGTTCCTTGGGGCTCGGGTGGTCGAAGACCAGCGTGGACGGGAGCCGCAGACCGGTCCTGGCCATCAGCCGGTTCCGTAGATCGACCGCGGTCAACGAGTCGAAGCCGAGGTCCTGGAAGGCCCGCTCGGCGCCGACCTCATGGGCTCCCGCGTGGCCGAGCACCGCCGCGATCTCCTCGCGGACCAGGTCCAGCACGAGCTGCTCACGCTCCTCGCCGGACAGCGCCGCGAGTCGCGTCCCGAGCGTCTGCGCGCCGCCGGCCGCGCCCGCCTCGGCCACGTTCGCGGCCCCCGGGCGGCCCGGCACCCGGACCAGGTCCCGGAACAGCTCCGGCACCTGACCGCCCGCCCGCATGGCGGCCACGTCGAGCGGCACCGCCACCAGCCTCGGCCGCCCGCCGGCGAGCGCCGCGTCCAGCAGCGCCAGGCCGTCCCGTGCGGCGAGGAAGCGGAACCCTTCCTTGAGGTAGCGCTTGCGGCTCGCGTCGGCGAGACCGGCGTTGACACCCCCGCCGATGTCGTCGGCGTCCCACAGCCCCCAGCCGATCGCGGTGGCCGGGAGGCCGTGCGCGCCGCGCAGCTCGGCCAGCGCGTCGACGAACGCGTCGGCCGTCGCGTGGTTGGCCTGACCCGGCCCGCCGATCACCCCGGCGGTCGACGAGAACAGCACGAACGCCGACAGCGGAAGGTCCTTCGTCAGTTCGTGCAGATGCCAGGCCGCGTCCGCCTTCGAAGCGAGGACCTCGGCCAGGCTCCGCGGGGTCAGATCGGCGATCAGCGCGTTGTCGAGTACGCCCGCCGCGTGCACGACCGCGGTCAGCGGGTGCCCGGCCGGCACGGACTCCAAGGCCGCGGCGAGCGCGGCCCGGTCCCCGGCGTCCGCGGCCACCACGGTGGCCGTGGCACCCGCCTGCGCGAGTTCCGCGACCAGGTCCCCGGCGCCGGGCGCCGCGGGTCCCCGGCGGCTGAGCAGCAGCAGCTGCCGCACGCCGTGCTCGGCCACCAGATGACGGGCCACCAGCGAGCCCAGCGCGCCCGTGCCGCCGGTGATCAGAACGGTGCCCGAGGCATCCCAGCCGGTGCCCGCGCCCGCGGACCCGGCGGCCCCGGAGGTCTCGCGCCGCAGGCGTGGCAGGCGGATCCCGCCGCCGTGCACGGCGGCCTGTGGCTCACCGGCCGCGATCACCGCCGAGAACAGCGCGTCGAGCCGACCCGGGTCGCGCTCGCCACCCGTCCCGCGCTCCCCGTCGAGCACGTCGAACAGGAAGATCCGGCCCGGAGCCTCGGCCTGCGCCGACCGCAGCAGCCCCCGCACGGCCGCGCCCACCGCTCCGGAGCCCGCTGGTCCGGCGGCCTCCGTGCCGTGGGTGACCACCGCCAGGGGGACCGCCGCGAGCCGCTCGTCGGCCAGGTACTCCTGGACCAGGGCGAGCACCTCGCCGGTGCGCGTGTGCAGCGCGTCGAGCACGTCCGCGTCCGCTCCGGCACGGACCCACACGCGCAGCGCGTCCACGGGAGCGCCCGCCGCGATGGCTTCCGCCGCCTCGGCGAGGACCGCGTAACCGGTTCCCGTGGCCTCTCCCGTGCCCAAGTCGGCCCAGCGCAGCGGCTCCTCGGCCGGTGACAGATCGGCGGCGCCCCACTCCTCGCGGTACAGCGGCAGCGCCGCCGCACCGCCCGCGGCGAACCGCTCGGCCGGTACGTCGTCGAAGGCCACCCTGCCGATCGTGAGGACCGGCGCGCCCACGGCGTCCGTGAGCCGGACAGCGACGGCCCGCTCGCCGAGCGGCTGCCACCCGACGCGCACGCTCGTGGCGCCGCTCGCGTGCAGCCGCACGTCCTGCCACGCGGCCGGGACGGCGAACGTGCCCGCGCCGGCCGGAGCGACCGCACCGGCGAGCTCGACCGCACGGAGCGCCGCCTCCAGCAGCGCCGGGTGCAGCCCGTAGCGCACCGCCTCCGGCAACAGCTCATTGGCGAGCTCCACCTCCGAGCCGCCACCGCCGTCGCTGTCGGCCGGGGCCGCGTGCGGTGCGGTGTCGGTGGCCAGGACGCCCTCCGCGTACGTCGTCCAAGGCGCGTCGGCCTCGGCGGGACGCGCGTACAACGTGAAGGCGTGCGTTCCCGGTTCACCGGCGCCGGCGAACACGAGCTGGATCTCGGTGGAAACGGTCCGGGCCAGCACGAGCGGAGCATGGACCGTGAACGCTGTCAGCGCGTTCGCGCCCAGCTCGTCACCGGCGCGCACGACCAGGTCCACGAGCGCGGCGGCAGGCAGCACCGGGGCGTCCAGGACGGCGTATGCCTCCAGCCACGGATGCGCCTGCGCGGAGACCCGCCCACTGAACAACACCCCTTCGCCGCCCGCGAGTTCGACCTTCGAGTCAAGCAGCGGATGACCGAACTGGTTCCCTCCGCCCGGGGCCTTGCCGGAGATTTTCCGCTCCAGCCAGTAGCGCTGGTGTTGGAAGGCGTAGGTGGGGAGGGTGAGGGGGGTGGTGGG
>NZ_RDBN01000035.1:0-1412 GCF_008042075.1 Streptomyces sp. UW30
GGATCACACCGGGCCAGTACGTCACCCGGGTCCGCGTCGAGGCGGCCCGCACGCTGCTTGAGTCATGTGACGTCGGTGTGGAGGCCGTGGCCCGTCGCTGCGGCCTGGGTTCCGACGAGACCATGCGCCGCGCGTTCCTCCAGGTCCTCGGCACCACTCCCACCGCATACCGGCAACGTTTCGCCCATCCGTAGAGGAGACCTGATGTCCCGTCCCGTTCCCCGCCGTGCCGTGCTGGGCGGTGCCGTGGTCGGCGCCGCCAGCGTCGTGATCGGCGCGCCAGCCGCCAACGCGAGCCAAACTGACGCTGACCTGTCCTTTCCCGCCACGCGGGTGGCTCGGCAGGCCCACAAGCTGGTGACTGACACACAGCAACCGTTCCTGCGCAACCACAGCCTGCGCAGTTTCCTGTTCGCTCGCGCGGCAGCAGGTCAACAGGGCAAGCGACCCAACGAGGACTACGACCTCGAAGTGGTCTACCTCATCTGCGTGCTGCACGACATGGGGCTGACCGACGAAGGAAACACCGACCAGCGGTTCGAGCTCGCCGGCGCCGACCTCGCCGCACGGTTCCTGGAAGAGCACGGCCGTCGAGCGAGGTCAGCCGGACCCGATGGATCCGCCCGCACTGTTCAGGACCTGCACCGGCCCGGCGAGATCGAGCAACACCACGCCCTCACTCACCACAACCACGACATCGCGCCGGTCCTCATCAGCCACAACCCCAAGTCTCACCAGGAAACGAAAGGGCCACAAGGACAGCCAACCCACAGATCCGGACAGCCACCGCACCACAACACCCGTGCGAATCAGCCCCCCCCGCACCCGAACACACGACGAAACGACAACGCGTCGGTGTCCTTGATGTTCCGGGATGCTCAGGGTGTCACCTGTGAGATAGGTGACGTCGAAAGTGAGTCGGTCTGCGGTCGCCACGCAAGGTAGCCGCGCGGAAGGGGGCCCCGGTCTTCGGGGCCCCTGGGGGTCTCAGCCGAGTCCGTCTGCGCCGACTTGCACGGCGGACTCGTCGAGCACGGCATCTGAGACGGTCTGAGGTCGTCCATCCAGGTCCAGGACGGGCGTTGCCTCCTTGTACCAGGACTCGATCACGGCGTTGCCCCAGAAGTCACGGCGACGGTCGTCGTGCACGTTCCACCGGAACGTCTCGTGGTCCGGGTCACCGGTGTAGTAGTCGGAGGTGTAGATCTCGACGCGGTGACCGTCCGGGTCCCTGAGGTACAGGTAGAAGGCGTTGGAGACGCCGTGCCGCCCCGGGCCGCGCTCGATGTGGTGCTCCTTGCGCAGCGAGCCGAAGATGTCGGCACAGCGCAGGACCTGGTGGGATTCGTGGGTGGCGACGCCCAGATGGTGCAGGTGGGGGCTGATTCGCACGGGTGTTGTGGTGCGGTGGC
>NZ_RDBN01000035.1:1512-12879 GCF_008042075.1 Streptomyces sp. UW30
GTCGTGGACGGTCTGCTTGCGGTACATCCAGGCTGCGTACAGCTCGTGCTCGTCCCCCTCAATGGTCTCCGAGCAACCGAAGCCGAGGGACTTGTAGTGGGCATAGGCGGCCGGGATGTCCGGGGTGCAGATGTTGAAGTGGTCCAGGCGGGCGATCTCGGCACCATGCCGGATGTCGTAGCGCTGAATGAGGCGTTCGGCGTGCTCGATCTCGTAGAAGAACTCCACTGGGAAGCCCAGCGGGTCGACCACCCGCACAGCGTCGCCGATGCCGCGTGTGCCCTCTCCCTTCTTCAACCGCTTGACAGGGCGGCCGAGTTCGGTGAAGAACTTCTCCGCCTTGTCGACGTCCTCCGGGGTGCGGACCCGGTAGGCGATGTGGTCGAGGGCCGCGATCTCGCCTTTGCGCAGCACCAGCGAGTGGTGGGTCAGCTCGTCGGTTCCGCGCAGGTAGAGGGCATCGGTGTCCTCGTACTGGAGGTAGAAGCCGAGCATGTCGACCCAGAACCAGCGTGCCGCGCCGAGGTCGGTGACGGCGAGCTGGGCATACGCCGAGCGGATGACATCAGGTGCGTTCATGAGACAGCCCCGAATCGTGGGGTGTGCACGTCGTCGAGGGCGACGTGGATGATCTTGGATTCGGTGTAGAAGTCGATGGAGTGGGCGCCGCCCTCGCGACCGACGCCTGAGTCCTTCACCCCGCCGAAGGGGGTCCGCAGGTCCCGGACATTGTGGGAGTTGATCCAGACCATGCCGGACTCGACGGCATGGGCGATGCGGTGGCCACGCTTGAGGTCGGTGGTCCAGATGTAGGCGGCCAGACCGTACCGGGTGGCGTTGGCGAGTTCGATCGCCTCGGCCTCGTCGTCGAAGGGGGCAACGGCGACGACCGGGCCGAAGATCTCTTCCTGGAAAATCCGGGCGTCAGGCTTGACGTCGGCGAAGACGGTCGGCTGGAGGTAGTTACCGTCGTTGAGGTGGGCGGGTCGGGTGCCGCCGGCGACGAGCCGGGCCTCCTGCTTGCCGATCTCCACGTAGTTCAGGACGCGTTCGTAGTGCTCGGGGTGGACCAGTGCACCAACTTCGGTGGTCGAGTCCGACGGCAACCCGACTCGCACATTCGCGGCCCGTTCGGCGAGGCGGTGCACGAACTCCGAATAGAGCGAGCGCTCCACGAGCACCCGCGAACCGGCCGTGCAGCGCTCACCGTTGAGGGAGAACACCCCGAACACGATCGAGTCGAGTGCGGCTTCCAGATCGGCGTCGGCGAAGACGACGGCCGGGGACTTGCCGCCCAGTTCCATAGAAGTGGTCTTGAGGTGCTGGGCGCTGGACCGGATGATGTGCCGGCCGGTGTCGGTGGATCCGGTGAAGGAGATCAGCGGTACGTCCGGGTGATCGACGAGGGCCTGGCCGGCCTCCTCGCCGATGCCGTGCACGATGTTCACCGCCCCGGCGGGAACGCCCGCCTCGGTGAAGATCTCCGGCCACAGCGAGGCGGACAGCGGTGTCCACTCGGCCGGCTTCAGGATCAGCGTGCATCCGGAGGCCAGTGCGGGCGCCAGCTTCCAGCTCTCCAGCATGAACGGTGTGTTCCACGGGGTGATCAGCCCGGCCACTCCGGCAGGAGTGCGTCGCACATAGGAGAACTGTTCGTCGCCCTGTCGGAAGGACTCCTCGCCGAGTGCGACGATGACGTCCGCGAAGTAGCGGAAGTTCTCCGCCGCGCGCCGGGCTTGGCCGCGTGCCTGGGTGATGGGCAGTCCGGTGTCGTACGTCTCGTAGGCGGCCAGCCGGTCGTGGCGTGCCTCGACTGCGTCTGCAATGCGGTACAGCGTCGTGGCCCGGTCCCGGTTGGACAGTCCGGCCCACTCCGCGGAGGCGGCGGCAGCCGCGCGTGCTGCCCGGTCGATATCGGTCGCTGAACCGCGGGCGGCCTGCGCGTACGGAGTGTTGGATACGGGATCGGAGACGTCGAACGTTCGTCCGTCGGCTGCATCGACGAGTTCGCCGCCGATCCAGTGCTGAATGACGGAGGGCAAGCCCTGGGGGGCCGTGGTCATCGTGCTTCTCCAATTGGTGAGGTGAGATCGCCGCCCTCGGCGAGCAGCGCGCGGATCTTCGTGAGGCCCGCGTCGGTGGGAGTGATGAGGGGCGGGCGGACATGCGGGGAGGCGATGAGGCCCTGCTGGTGCAGCACCCACTTCGCGGGCGCTGGATTGGTCTCGACGAACAGCAGGTCGACCAGGGGATGAAGCCGGTAGTGCAGGTCGCGGGCGGCGTCGAACTCGCCTGCCTCCCAGAGCTCGTACATCCGGGCAACCGCGGTCGGCGCGAGGTTGGCGACGGCCGACACGAACCCGGCGCCGCCCAGCGCCAGCAGCGGCAGGCACAGCAGCTCGATGCCGGACCAGACCAGCAGCGAGCGGCCGCAGGCGTGCAGGACGCGAGAGAAGTGCTCGAAGTCCTTGGTCGTCTCCTTGACTCCGACGAAGTTCTCAAAGTCTGTGAACAGGCGCTTCACTGTCTGCGGCGCGATGTCGACGGCGGTGCGCGACGGCACGTTGTAGGCGACGATCGGCAGGTCCGGGAACTCCCGAGCCACCGTCGCGTACCACTGGTAGAGGGCCTCCTGAGTGGGCCGCGCGTAGTACGGAGTGATGACGAGCGCCGCGTCGGCGCCCACCTCCTGTGCCYCGGCGGTGAGTTGGAGGGTTTCGTCGAGCTTGTGCGAACCCGTGCCCGGCAGGAACGGGACACGGTCGCCGATCTCCTCCGCGACGGTATGCATCGCCGCGATCCGCTCAGCGGCGGACTGCGCACTGGGCTCGCCGGTCGAGCCGCCCAGCGAGATCCCGTGCGAGCCGGCCTCGAGTTGAAAGCGGATCAGTGTCCGCAAGCCGTCGTGGTCGACGTCGCCGTCCGCAGTGAACGGCGTGACGACGGGGGCGATGGAACCGCGGATTGTGGACGGGTCACTTCTGAACTTCACAGGGACTCTCCTCCCATATCGTGTTGCATGCGCCACTGCTCGTACGGCTCACGCCACTCCGGCCCCAACGGATAGAGACCGTTGATGGCGCGCCCGGCCCGCACCTGCTCTGTGATGAACATTTCCTCGGCCTCCTGCTCGCGGCAGTCGGCGATCAGGTCCTCGGCCAGCTCGGGTGGTACGACCACCACGCCGTCCGCGTCCCCGACGATCAGGTCGCCGGGCTGGACCAGAGCGCCGCCGCAGGCGACCGGCACGCCGGTGTCCCAGGGGACATGGCGCCGACCGAGCACGGACGGATGCTCACCGCCGTGGAAGACAGGCAGACCGAGTTCCGTCACGGCCGCGCTGTCGCGCAGCCCGCCGTCGGTGACCACGCCCGCGGCACCACGTTGTTGTGCGCGCAGGGCCAGGATGTCGCCGAGCGTTCCCGCGGAGGTGTCCCGCCGGGCGTCCATCACCAGCACATGGCCCGGACGGAGCTCTTCGACAGCCCGCTTCTGGGCGTTCATGCCGTTTCCGTACCTCTGGAACAGGTCCTCGCGCAGCGGCAGATAGCGCAGGGTGTGGGCAACGCCGACCATGCCGGCGCCCGGCTGTGTGGGACGCACGCCGTCGATCGACATGTGCGGCAGTCCGCGCTTGCGCAGCTGTGCGCTGAGCGTGGCGACCGCGACCGAGCGCAGCCCGTCCTCGATGTCCTTGGCGAGCAGCGGTTCGGGGACGTACATCGATCCGTACGCGGCCTCGCGCTCCGCTGGATCGACGCGGGGCATGGCGCCGTACGAGTCGAGTGCGGGCCCCGCGMCGATCGGATTGCGCAGCCGCCCTGTGGACAGCCCGCCGCCGCTCACCTCGACCTCAACCAGATCGCCAGGTGAGACGACGGAGGCGCCGGCCGGAGTGCCGGTGAGGATCACGTCTCCCGGCTCCAGTGTGACCAGCCGGGACAGGTCGGCGACGAGTTTCCCGAAGGGGAACAGGAGTGTGTCGGTGGTGTCGTCCTGGACGAGCTCGCTGTTGACCCAGGTGCGCAACTGCAGGGAATCCGGGTCGAGTTCACGGGCATCCAGCAGCCGCGGCCCGATCGGTGTGAAGCCGTCGGCACCCTTGGAACGGAGGTTGGAGCCACGGTCGGCGTATCGCAGGTCGTACACACCCGCATCGTTGGCCGCTGTCACCCAGCGCACATACGACCAGCCGTCCTCAGGCGTCACGTGCTGGGCGCGCGAGCCGATGACGAGGGCGATCTCGCCCTCGAAGCCGAGGAGTTCGCATCCGTCGGGCCGGACGATCGACTCCTTGGTACCGGACAGGGACGACGGTGGCTTGAGGAAGTACGACGGCTGCGATGGCACGCGTCCGCGTTCCTTCGCCCGGCTGCGGTAGTTGAGGTGGACCGCGATGATCTTCGACGGTGGGTTTCCCAGCGGATGTGTCATCAGGAACGCTCCAGGAATCCCTGGACCTTGGCCTTGTAGGGCTCGCGGTCGTAGGACTTCACATAGGCGCCCGCCATGCGGACCGGGTCGCCGAAGAAGTAGTACTCGTACAGGGCCTGGCGGCTGGAGAAGGCGGAGATGCAGGTGTCCCACACCAGTCGGAAGAGCCTCACGCGCTCCGGGCCGGACAGGGTCGCCGACTGCAGGTAGGCCTCGATGTCGGCGGAGGCCGGGCCGTCGATGTCCAGTTCGGTCGGAGTCGCCATCAGGCCGGAGGCACCAAGCTTGCGGAGGATCTGAGGGAAGCGCTGGTAGAGCTTGGGGTAGAGGTTGCGGGCGGCGTTCAGCGGGGCGAAGGCCGGAGTCAGGACGCCGTACTCGTTGATCTCGGCGTCGGCTTCGGCGGCGCGCAGGAACGCGCGCAGCATCTCCAGCGTGGTGATGATCTCGGCGATGTCCTCCTGGACGTGCTGGAACTGCTCGATGCCGATGGCCTCGGTCAGGAGGGACACCAGACCGAGGATGTACTCGGTCTTCGCGGTCGTCCGGGTGACGACCTGGTGCGTCATGTGCACCACGGACGATGTCTGGGAGTAGAAGCCGTTGCACAGCTCCGCGTCGCCGAGGACGAAGCAGCGCTCGTAGGGCACATGGACGTCGTCGAAGACGACCACGCAGTCCGATTCCTCGAAGCGGGAGGAGAGCGGGTGGTCGTGGCGGGGGCGGTCGTAGTCGAGTGGTTCGCGGGCGATGTAGCGCAGGCCGGGGGTGTCGTTGGGAACGGCGAAGGCGTAGGAGTACGGCTTGTCTTCGGGGGTGCCACGCAGCACGGTGGACGGGAAGACCAGCATCTCGTCAGCGAACGGGGCGATGGTGGCGAGCATGCGCGCACCGCGGATGACGACCCCGTTGTCGTCCTCCTTCACGATCCGCGCCGCCAGCTTGCCTCCGGCTTGCTGGGTGCCGGCCACCGCTCGGTTGACCTGCGGCGGGATCAGAGTGTGCGTGCAGAGCAGGTCCTCTTCGCGCACCTTCTCGTAGTAGCGCCGAATGTTCTCACCGAAGGCGGGGTTGGCCTGGGCGAACCAGTCGGCGGCGGAGGCCAGTGCCATGAGAGAGCTGTTCATGTAGTCGCCGGTGCGACCGAGCATGCCGTTGCTGTGGTCAGCCCACACCTTGAACGCCTTGCGCCGTTGGACCAGGTCCTCCGGGGTCTTCGGGGCCAGGAACGAGGTGCCGACCGGCTCGCCGGAAGTGGGGGAGGTGTAGGTCAGGACGTCCTTGTGCTCGGTGGAGTGCTGGAGGTCGTACAACTCGGCGTAGGTGCGCACCACATTGCGGAAGGCCGGGTGATCTTGGACACCGCCGGTGATGGTCTCGCCCTGGATGTGCACGGTGGGACGCGAGGCGGACAGTCGCTCGAGGTATTCCTTGCCGGTACGTGCGGCCATGGTGGTGCTCCTGAGTCGGTAGGGATCGGGATGGGGTGTCAGATGAGGTGTTCGATGCCGTCGGACGACTCGACGGCCGTGCCGAAACGGCTCCAGGCGTAGGTGAGGGCGTCACCGTCCCGGTGGCCGAGCTCGGTGACCTGGCCGACGACGAGGGTGTGATCACCGCCGTCGTACGAGCGCCAGGGGTCGCACTCGATCCAGGCGAGAGGGCCGGCCAGTCGCGGCACCCGGGCGTCGGCCACCCAGTCGGGCGCTTTCAGCCCCTGGGCCCCCGCGAACAGGCGGGCCAGGCCTTCCTGCTCGGCACCCAGGACGTTGACGCAGAACGACTGGTCGATGAGCCGGTCGTGGCACCGGGCTCTGCGAGCGACGCTGATCAGCACCAGAGCGGGGTCGGCCGACACGGACGTGAACGAGTTCATGGTGGCGCCCCGCGGGCCGTCTTCGCCGTCGTAGGTGACGACGGTGACGCCCGTGGCGAAGCGGGCCATGCATGCGCGCAGTGCGCCGGGGCTGGGAGGAGCTAGGACTTTGGACATGAGGACTCCCATAACTGGCACGCGCGTCGCGTCTGCCGTGGCGGGGTCGATCAGGGAAGCCGATGAGGCGCAAGGGCGGAACGCCGCACCGAGGACGGTTTGCACCGTCGGAACCCGAGGTGTGTATCGGGAGGAATGGTGTTGAACGTCGTAATAAAAGCTTTGACTAATTGGACGGTACTCCTCGCCGGACCCTTTGTGAAGACCCGAACGACAGCCTCCTGCTACCAGCCGGAAGCGTCACGGACCTCGCCTGCCTCCTCGGGCGAGCAGGCCTCCTGCTGCGCCCTACACTCCAGGCATGGCCTTGGAACCGTCCGACCCTGAGTACCTGCACTTCTGGTCGTTCATCGACTACGCCGTCGAGCGGGTCTCCCGGGAACTGCCGAGCATCGACCCGGTCGCCATGCGGTTGGTGTTCACCCTCCATCGAGCGGCCAACATGGTCGTGTACGACCTCGAGTCCACCGTGCACCGGCCACGCGGCTGGTCGTGGCCCGGCTTCCGCGTGCTCTTCGCAATCTGGCTGACTGCTCCAGTTGAGGCGAAGAAGGTGGCGGAACTGTCCGGCATGAGTCGGGCTGCCGTGTCTGCGCTGGTCAGCACGCTGGAGCGGGACGGTCTGGTGAGGAAGGAGCGCGCGTCCTACGACGGGCGGGCTTTGGAGCTCTCTCTGACCGAGCAGGGGCAGGAGGCGATCGCGTCTGCGTTCCTGGCTCACAATGAGCGGGAGCAGGAGTGGGCGGGCGCTCTCACTGGGGACGAGAAGCGCACCCTGATCGAACTACTGGGGAAGCTGACCACCCACTCCGTCCGCTTCGACGCCAGGCATCGCGCTTGACCGGATGATCGCTGTCAACGTGTTCGGCCGTATCGTCGGCCGGGTCGGTCTTGTCGCCGGCGACCACGGGGCGGAACGCGCGGGCGGTTCAGATGGTTCTGTCGCTTTTTGATTGCACCGTGTCGCGTTTGTATCCTGACTCACGCCCAATTTAGTCATAGCTTTGACTATGTCGCTGTGGACGTCCTGATGTCGTCCCGTCGTCGGTCCTCCGACAACCCGCTCACCCCGAGAGGCCCCTCATGCGCCTCGCCGAAGCGCCCGTCGCACCAACCAGGCCCGCCCCTGAGGCGGTCATCCATGGCCTGAGCAATCGAGCCTTGCTTGCGTTGTCTGCCACCGTAGCCTCTGTGCCAGTAACGCGTGCCTGGGCCGCTGACGTGCTGAGGCACTGGCGCGTTCCGTCGGATGCCACGGATTCCGCCCTTCTCGTCATCGGGGAACTCGCCGCCAACGCTGCCGTCCACGGGCGCACCGACATGACGATACTGCTCGGCCTCGACAACCGAACCCTGCGTATAGCGGTAGTCGACTCGGGCTTGAGTGCCCCCCACACGCGTGGCGAAGTTGATCCGGACGAACACGGTCGCGGCTTCAATATCGTTCGACTGTTGTCGGCGTGGACAGAGGTTCGTGATACCTCCGAAGGCCGGACAGTCCAGACYTGGTTGCAGTGGTGACGAAGGCACTAGGTAGCACATCCGACCTGAACTGACGTGGATGACGCTTGAGTTCGGTGTCTGCGGCGGCAGGGAGGCCTCGAGGGGCCGCTGGCTCGGCGCGCGGGATCACCGCACGACTCGGCCCGCGACTGTTCCGCCACGCCCCGTCGATGGCGGATTGCGGAGGGCAGACCCGCATCGTGCCTCCGTCCGCGTTGACAAGATCCCGTTCGGGACGATGCTCGACGCGAGCTCGGAACCTGTCGGTTTTTCACCATGGTGCGTCACCTGTGTATCCGGAGGAATCAGGCATCTGGCCATAGCTTTGAGAGCGTCGGCCCGACCGAGGCAAAGAGTCGGGTGACGGAATCCGGAAAGGACGACACGTGATGAGTTCCGCGGCGCGCATTCGACTGACCTACGCCTTTGACGCCTATTGCGGCTGGTGCTACGGCTTCGGGCCGGCGCTGCACGAGTTCGCCGCCGCCAACGCGGACCGGATCGAGCTGCGTGTGCTGTCCGGCGGTCTGTTCACCGGCTCGGGCGCGCTACCGATCTCGGCGTATCCGCACATCCCGGTCGCCAACGGGCGCATCACCGACTTGACCGGCGTCACTTTCGGTGAGGGGTATCGTGCTGTGCTGGCGGATGGCCGGGTCGTGATGGACTCCGCCGATGCCGCCGTGGGGCTGGTCGCACTGCGCGACCAGCCGGGCGCAAACGCCCTGGACGCCGCCGCGGCGATGCAGCGCGCCTGGTACGTCGACGGCCGCAGCCTCTCTGGCGGTGAGGTCTACCGCGACCTCGCTGACGAACTGGGCCTGGACGCCGACGCGGTGGCCGCCGCGTACGCCTCGCCCACCACTCGCGCCGAGGCGGAGGCCGGCATCCTCGAGGTACGCCGACTGGGCGTCGAGGCCTACCCGACGCTGCTGCTGCACAGCGAGCATGGCACCGACCGCCTGGGCGGCCKGGTCTCTTCGGCAGACGCGCTCACCCACGCTCTGGACCAACACCTGGCCGCCACCACGGCCGGCTGACGTCGCCTCCCACATCACGGGAGGCGTGAAGCGCTGCTGGTCGACGGCCAGTTCGTCGCCGAGCAGCACCGGAAGTGATCCGGCAGGCGTTCCCCCACGTCAGGATCGTCGCCCCCGCCACCATCGTGGAGCGGATCAAGTTCCGCTGGGTAGACAAGCCCGAGACGTGGGCGCACCGGGGCAGGAACCTGCCAGGCGAAGTGGTCGTCCCGGAGGCGCTGGACGGGGACCGAGTCAGCTTCGAGGGCCACGACTTCGAACTCCGCGGTGGCCACCCGGATCTGGTCTGGCGCACCGAGTACCTGCGGCAGCCCGAGGATCGCGCAGTCGTGGGCGGGGCGCATGGGCCGAGACATTCGTCGAGATGGAGCGGCTTGACCCACGGTTCGTGGTGGCCGGCCACGCCGCGTTGGAGGAGGAGTTGGCCAGGAACGGCGACGACTCCGACATGGCACCCGGCGGCGCAACCACCGCCGCCGGGGGGTCCCGAGCCACGGGCGACACGCGTGTCTGGGCCTCAGCTGCCGCGGAGTTCGCCCTTACCAGCGGCGTGCTCTTCGTCGTGGTGAGCGCCGTGCGCTGGGTGATGGCCCCTCCGCGCAACCGGGTCCTGCGGGAAGCGGACCTTCAGCTCGCGGTTGTGGCGGTGATCGTCGGTGCTGCGCTCGCCTGGGCTCTGTCTTCTCCGTGGGGACGCTACTCCGGCCGACACCTCAACCCGGCGGTCACTCTCGGCCTTTGGCTGACCGGTATCTTCCCCGGCCGCCGGGTCCTGCCGTACGTCGCCGCCCAGCTCACAGGATCTGTGGTCGGCACGGGCCTGGCCCGCCTCGTGTGGGGCCCGATCGTCGACGATCGTATGGTCTACGCCGCCGTAAAGCCCGACCCTCGCTGGCCGGTCGCTGCCGTGTTCGCCGCCGAAGCCGCGGCCACAGCCTCAATCCTCACGGTCACCCTGGTGCTGATGTCGCGCCCCACGTGGAGGCGCTGGATCCCACTTGCCCGATCCACCGCCGTCGCCGTAGTCATCATCATCCTCGGCACCAGGACCGGCGGGTCCGCCAACCCCGCCCGCCAGTTTGGCCCCTCACTGTGGGCCCACCACGGCGTCTACTGGTCACCTCTGTGGATCTACCTGGTGGCACCGCTCGCAGGAGCGGCCTTCACCGCAGGGGTTGCCCGGTATCGGTCACACCGTCGAGGCCGTGCTTCGAAGATCGCCCGCGCATAGCCGCACGGAAGGCCGTGGGAGAGTGCCCCGTACGCTGATGGAAGAATTTGCTGAAGTTAGTGGCGCTGGTGAAGCCGAGTTGTGCACCGATGCGGGAGGCCGGCTGGTCGCCGTGCGCCAGGAGGCGTTTCGCTTCGAGAATCACTCGCCGGTCGATGAATTCCTTCGCTCCCACACCGGCTCCGGCGAGTGCGGCGCGGGAGAGGGTGCGAGGCGAATACCCCAGGGCGCGGGCATAGTCTTCCAGGCGACGGGTGCGGGTGAAGTCGCGCTCGACGGCGTCACGGAAGTGTACGAAGGTTTCTCCAGGGTCTGGAGCCGGGCTGCCGACCTGTGCGGTCCGCTGTGAAAGGCGCAGCACCAGAACAGCCAGCAGATGGCGCAGAATGGCTACGTGGGCTTCCAGCGAAATGCCGTGCAGACCTTGGAACTCCATWGCCAGATGCTTGACAGCCATCGCCAGCGCGTCGCGATCTTCCGGGTCGGGAGTCTGAAGTACAGGGGCATGCGGATCGTCCACGCGCGACGCGGTCACGGTGCTCGGATCAAGAAAGTCGCTCTCGAACAGGATCAGCGTGCCCTCGGCCTCGTGCAGGTCACCCCACTGCTGAACCTGACCGGGCCGGACCCACAGCCAGGAGCCCGGCTTGAGGGCATACCCGGTGAAGTCCACTGTGTGCCACAGGGAGCCACCGGAGAGTGTGATCAGATGGTGGAACGTGGGCCGCTGCGGTGCGCGGAGCCCGGTCTCGCCCATGCGTACGGCAGCTCGCTGTCGAAGCTCCTCCAGTGACATGACCTCGATGCCGGCCGGTGTACTGACCGGGGGAGCGAAGCCGATGTCAGTGATCTCACTCGAGCTGCGTTGTTTCCTCGCCATTACCTGTAGCCACCATGTGCTCAGAGAAGTCTACTCATTCCAGTTTGAAGGGTGACGGCCCTTCTTGGGTACGGACCTGGGTTTTTGCCGTCTCCCGATGATGGTGAGGCTGTGCAAGCGGGCGATTCCGATTAGGGCGTGGTGGACGACGTCACTACCTGTCCATCTGAAACAGGGTTAGCGAAACCGTGGAGAGCACCGCTTCAAGTATCTTCATCACGGGTGACGATGCGCTAGAGCGCGTCAAGTGGTCTGCTGTCACTAGCAGATGAGGTCAGATGAGGTC
>NZ_RDBN01000036.1 GCF_008042075.1 Streptomyces sp. UW30
GTGTGTCACCGAGGGCATCTCGAAATTTCTGATTTTAATCTCCTGTGACCGCACGACGTCGATCTCTCACAGATCGCCACCCCTCATTCTCATCGGAGATGACATGCACAAGCTTCGCAAGGCCGCACTCATGGTCGTCGCCCTCGGCAGCGTCGGATTCCTGAGCGCCGGCACCGCCACCGCCCAGGGCCTCGACGGCCACGGCGACAAGAAGGACGGGGGCAACTACAGCGTCCTGCAGAGCAGCAACTGCAAGTCCCACGACCTGAACCTCGACATCCTCGGCCAGGTCGGCCTGCTCAACGGGCTGCTGGGCAGCGCGCTCAACGGCGAAGGCGACGCCGGTGCGCAGAAGACCCACTTGGGCTCGACGATGGGCTGTAACAACACAGCCTTCTAGAGCCTTTCGGAAAGGCTCCCTGTCGGTTTGGGGTCCAGCCTGCGCGGATACTGGGATGGTCGCGTTGGTCCCGCGTGCGCGCAGGCCGGGCCCACCGATAGGCGGGTTGTTCCTGACAGCGATCTATTATTACGACGGCCAGCGCTTCGTAATCCATGCGGCAATAGCCAAGGCGCCAATGATGGCAACAATTGGAATATCGCCGTCTGTGACGATCGGATCCTCGTCAGAGTGCGTCGACCGCGCTCACCTTCCACCCGTCCGTAGTGCGGGACATCGTCATCCGCACCCGGTTCAGGTCCACCCGGGACCCCGAGACCTGCGTGCTCTCGGTGACTTGATTGACGAAGAGCAGGACCACGACCTCGTCCGGGGAGGCCGAGACGACGGAGACTGCTGGGGTTCCGCCGGAGGCAGGGGCGGCGATCGTTGCCTTCACCACGCCCTGGTACTTCTTGGCCGTGGGGCCCACCACGGTCGTCGTCGTCTTCGCGTACTCCCTGCTGAAGTCACCGGTGAGGTGGGCGCGGGCCTTCGCGAAGTCGCGGTCCAGGTGGCGGTGGTCGTACGACAGGACGGTAGGTGCCGCCTTGCGTGCGGCCGCGACCGCCTCGGTGCGGGCGGCCTCCGTCTGCCGTCCGTCCCGGTACTGCCACCCCAACACGGCGACTGCCATCAAGCCCCCGACGAGCAGGGCGCCGAGCAGTGCCGTGCGCAACCTACGGCGGCCGAGCTTGCCGGGCCTTTCCGGCTTCTGGGGTGTGTCGGCCTCCACGGCCTCATCCGGCGACGGCTCTGGCGGGTCCTGCCAGCCGCCTTTCGGGGCCTCGATGAGCACGGTGCGGCCCGCGAGCGGGCGCTCGGACCGGCCCGCGGCCTTCTCGGCGGTGACCGCCACCGAGCCGGCGTCGTGATGGCTGCGTGCCGCGCGCTTGGCTGCTGCGCGGGCTGCGGCCGTCATCGTGCGCCGATTGGTGGTCCCGGGGATGCGGCTGGGGCTCGTCTTCGGCATCGTCGTACTCCTCAGTAGGGGTTTCTCGCGGCGGTGCCGGTCAGCCGACGAACTCGACGTCCGACGTCAGCCAGCGGCCGTCCCGGTGCACCATGTCCAGTTGGAGGCGATACGTGCGCGCCTCCCCCTGGGGCACGGCCGTGTTGGTCACCTTGCTGTCGGCGACCACCAGGACACGGGCCGAGTTCTCGCCGGAGCGGACGATGCCGGCCTCCAGGATCTGGCCTTCGGACACTGACCTGTTCTGTCCCACCAGCTCGGTCAACTGGTCCGTCTGCGCCGCGAACTGCTTCTTGAAGTCGCCCGTGGCGCCTGCCAGGACGTTCGCGCTGTCGCGGTCGTAGTGCCGGTAGTCCAGGGAGGTGAAGTTCAGTGCTGACTGGCGGGCCGCGGACAGGATGTCCTGGCGGCGCCGGTCCGCCTGGTGCTGTTCGTAGAGGGCGAGGGTCAGCGAGATCGTCAGCGCGGTGACTACGACCGTCGCCGTCGCCAGGCCCAGTGACAATGCTCGTCCCGACAGTGTGTCGACCATGGTCTTGAGCGCCTTCCTCACGCCATCGGTCCGACTAGCAGCCATTGCCACGACTCCTTTCCGAACGCGGCCCGCTGGCCGCCCGTCGAGCCGATCTCGACAGCCCTTCCATCCGGGCCGGTGGTGGTGCCGGTCTCCGGGTCGTACGGCGTGACGTGCGCCGTCTGCTGGGCGCCGCCGTAGGCGGCCGACGCGCCTGGGGCGTTCTGTGCGCCCCGTACCGACGACTCGCTGCCCCGCGGGAGTGTGCAGCGGGCGTTGGTGTTCGCCTCGCGGCGGCTCGTGTCGGCGGGGTCGCGGCGCGCCGTCCCGTAGCCCTGGGTGCACGCCGGCGGGTCGTCGGCGTTGATCACCAGGCCGAAGTGGGTCGTGCCGTCGCCCGGAACGACCGTGTAGCTGCCCGCCACCATCACCGGGAAGGTGACCAGGGCCTGTTCCACTCCGGGCAGGCGGGCCAGCGTCACCTGGCCGCCGCTGATCAGGTTCGCCAGCAGGACCGACAGCGCCGGCCCGGCCGACTTCAGCAGGGAGTTCACCTCCTGCGCCGCCGGCCTCGCGTTGCCGATCAGCTTGCGCAGGTCACCGTCGCTCGCCTTCAACTGGGCGGTGAGGGCCGCCAGATCGCTCGCGAATGACTTGATCGACGAACCCTGGTCCGCCTGGGTCTTCAGGACCCTCCGTGAGTCCTCGATGAGCGCGATCGTCTCCGGCAGCGCCTCCGAGGCCGACTCGATCAGGCCGTTGCCCGAGTCCACCAGGCGGATCAGGTTCGGGCCCGTTCCCGCGAKCGCCCTGCCCAACTCGTCGACCGTGACCTGTAGATCGTCCTTGCCCACCGACTTCACCAGGCGGTCCAGGCTGAGGACCAGGTCGGTCGTCGGGAGCGGAACGCGCGTGCTCGTGCGCGAGATCGTGCTGCCGTCGAGGAGATACGGGCCGTCGGACGTTCGCGGTTGCAGGTCCACGTACTGCTCGCCCACCGCCGAACGGTTCGCCACGACCGCCAGCGTGTCCGCGGGGATGCGCGGCGCCCCGCCGTCGATGTCGAGGGCGACGGACACGCCGTCGGCGCCCGTGAGGTGCAGCGCGCCCACCCTCCCCACTGGCACTCCGCGATACGTCACCTCGGCGCCGGGGAAGATGCCCCCGGAGTCGGCGAAGTCCGCCCGCACGGTGTAGCCGCGGTCCAGGACCTCGTCCACCAAGCCCGTGTACTCGGCGCCGACGTACGACACGCCTACGGCGGTGATGGTCGCGAAGGCGAGCAGCTGGGCCTTGACCGTACGTGTGATCACGGCCGGACTCCTTTCAGCATCAGCTCGGCCAGGTCCATGTCGATGCCTTCCGGCCATGCGGTGTCTGTGCCGTAACCGCTGTACGCGCTGGTGCACACCGGCGGGCACAGCAGGTCACCGTCACCCCCGGACGGGGCCGAGGGGGACGACGGCACGCCCGGTGTGCTCGGCAGGGCGGTGGGGGTTGGCACGCCTGGCAGGTCCGGCAGGTCTGGCACGTCCGGCAGTTCCGGGGTGTCGGGAAGCTCGGGTCCCTGCGGCTCCCCGTCGCCGCCCCCGCTGCCCGGCTCGTCCGTCAAGTTGCCGTAGATCCCGGCCAGGTCGATGTCAGCCGTGACGTGCAGGTTGACGTAGTCGCCCTTGATCGCGTCCACCGCGTTGCGCGGGAACGGGTAAGTGGTCAGCAGCTCAAGGGAGTCGGGCAGGTTGTCACCCGCCTTGTTCAACTGGTGCAGGATCGGGCGCAATTGCCTGAGGTTGGCGACCGTGTCGGCGTGCGAGGCGTTGACCACCTTCGTGCCGCTCGTGCCGAGCTTCGACAGCGCGGTCAGCATGCGTGTCAGGTCGCGGCGCTGGTCGGCCAGCACCTTCAGGGCCGGCGGCATCGTGTTCACGGCCGCGGCTATGGTCTGCTTCTCCTTGCCGAGTCTCCTGGCGAGTCGGTCCACGGCCTTCAGGGCCCGGACGATGTCCTTCTTCTGCGCGTCCAGGCCGCCCAGAAAGACATTCAACTCCTTCAGCAGGGCCTTGACCCGGTTCTCCCGTCCCTCCAGCGCCTTGTTCAGCTCCACGGTGATCGTCTTGAGCTGGGCCACCCCGCCTCCGTTGAGCAGTGCGGACAGGGCGGACAGCACCTCCTCGATCTCCGGGTTGCGGCCACTGCGGGACAGGGGGATCACATCGCCGGCGCGGAGCCGCCCGACCGGCGCCGCGCCCACCGGCCTGGACAGCGCCACGTACTTCTCGCCGAGCATGCTGGTCTGCCGCAGCTCGGCGATCGCGTTGCCGGGCAATTTCACCGAGTCGGCGACCCTCAGCCGCACGCGCGCGTGCCAGCCGTCCAACTCCACCTTCTCGACCGCGCCCACGGTGACGTTGTTGACCTTCACCGCCGACTGCGGCACCAGGTCGAGTACGTCACGGAACTCGACGGTGACGTGGTACGCGTTCCCGTCCGAGGCCGCGCCGCCGGGCAGCTGGACGTCGTACCAGCCGTTGAACTCGCAGCCGGTCAACAGCAGTGAACCGACCGCCGCCCAGGCTGCCGCCCCGCCCTTGCGTAGCCCGCTCATGTGCTCGCCCCCAGAATTCCGCCGAGCGTCCGGTCGACCGTGCCCGTCACCGCGGGGCCCTTCGGGACCTTCGGCAGGGAGTCGAACAGCTCCCTCAGCTCCTCGCAGTCGGGGTTCTTGCCGCCCTCGTCGCCGGTCGTCGTGAGTACGGAGCACAGCAGCGACGCCGGGTCCTGCGGCTGGTTGGCGTTGTTGCGGGTGTCGAGAGTGCCGGCCGACGGGTTGTAGGCGTTGTTGAGGTTCGACATGCCGGTCGGGGCCACCTCCAACAGCGCCTCCAGCGCCGCCCGTTGGGTGACGAGTACCTTGGTCACCTTGCTGAGACCCTCCACGTTCGAGGTCAGCGACTTCTTGTTCTTCTTCACGAAGTCGGACACGTCACCCAGCGCCGTCCCGAGGTTCTTCAGCGCCGCCGCCAAGTCCTCGCGCTCGCCCGCGAGTTGGTCGGCGACCTTCGCGAGGCTGCTGTTGAACGACCGCACGCTCTTGTCGTCGGCCGCCAGCGCCGCCGTGAAGACCTGGAGGTTGCGGATCGTGCCGAACAGGTCCGTGCGGCCGTCGGACAGGGTCGTGACCGCCTTCGAGAGGTCCTCGACCGTCTGGTTGAGATTCTTGCCCTCGCCGTCGAGGTTGTCCGCGCTCACCCCCAGCAGCCGCGACAGGGAGCCGTCCTTGTTGGCACCCTCGGGGCCGAGCGCCTCGGCCGTGGTGTGCAGGCTGTCGAAGACGCGGTCCAGCTCTACGGGTACGGCCGTGCGCGACTCGGGGATCTCGTCCCCGTCCCGCAGCACCGGACCGCCCCGGTATACCGGCAGCAGCTGCACATAACGGTCGCTGACCACGGAGGAGTTGATGATCGCGGCCCGCGCGCCCGCCGGGACCTTGCGGCCGGCGTCGTACTCCAGGTCGACCCGCACCCGGTCGCCCTCCGGCGTGATCTTCCTGACCTCACCGATCCGGACCCCGAGGACGCGGATGTCCGAACCGGGGTAGATGCCGACCGTGCGCGGGAAGTACGCCGTGACGCGGACCGGCTCGGGGCGCGGCCACAGGACGTAGGTGAGTGCGGCGACGAGGGCCAGGGTGGTCAGCAGGGCCACACGCTTCATCCCACGGCCGCCCAGTGCGCCTGTCCAACGGCCCCTCACTGTGCTCCTCCCGTCCGCGGCACCACCGGAGCGGCGACCAGGTTCTGGATGTAGGAGTCGAACCAGCGGCCGTTGCCGAGGGTGTTGGTGAAGACCCGCACGTAGGGCGCGAGGAGCTTGACGCTCCGGTCCAGGCTGGACTGGTTGCGTTCGAGCATGTCCACCACGCGGTTCAGGCCCTTGAGCGCGGGCCCGATCTCCTTCTCGTTGTCCTGGACCAGGCCGGAGAGCTGGATGCCGAGCGCGGCGGAGCTCTTCAGCAGTTTGTGGATCGCCTCGCGCCGCTTGCTGATCTCCTTGAACAGCTTGTCGCCGTCCTTGACGAGGGCGGTGAAGTCCCCGGAGCGGTCGGCCAGGACGCCCGTGACGCCGTTCGCGTGGTCGAGCAGCTCGCGTAGCGCGTTGTCGCGGGAGGCCACCGTCCGGGAGATCTGCGACAGGCCCTTGATGGACGCTCGTACCTCTTCCGGCGAGTCCTCGAAGGTGGTGGAGACGGTGTCCAGGGCCTTCGCCACGCGGTCGGTGTCGATCTCCTCCGTCGTGGTGGTGAGGTCGCTGAAGGCCTGTACGACGTCGTAGGCGGGGACCGTGCGCTTCAGCGGTATCTCGCTGCCGGGCGCCAACTGGCCCCCACCCTTGGGGTGCAGGGCGAGGTATTTCGCGCCGAGGATCGTCTTCACCCGGATCGACGCGCCGGTCTCGGTGCCGAAGTCCGGCTCGCCCTTGATCTTGAAGGTGACCTTGACGTGGTCGCCGTCCAAGTCGACCTCTTCGACCTTGCCCACCTTGATCCCGGCGATCCGCACCTCGTCACCGGGCTTGAGTCCGCCGGCCTCCGCGAAGGCCGCGCTGTAGGTCTCGCCGTCGCCGATCAACGGCAAGCGGTCGGCGTTGAACGCGGCTGCGGTCAGCAACGCGAGGGTGGTGAGGCCGATGGCGCCTATGGCGATGGGGTTACGCTCACGGAAGGGGCTCAGGCGCGGGCGTCGGATCCGTAGCCTTGGCAGCTTCGGCGGCTCGACCCGCACCTTGATCAGCGGTTCCGGGCGGCGCGGGCGGGGCCTGCGGCGCGGCAGGAGCCGTACCTTCGGCAGCCGTACGCGCGGCAGCCTCGGCGGTTCCACACGCACTTTGAACAGCGGCTCCGGGCGGCG
Organism: Streptomyces sp. UW30; assembly: GCF_008042075.1. Classification (GTDB taxonomy): domain Bacteria; phylum Actinomycetota; class Actinomycetes; order Streptomycetales; family Streptomycetaceae; genus Streptomyces. The sequence continues at coordinate 6,834 of NZ_RDBN01000036.1, forward strand.
GTTCTTACGGCTCATGCCCCGCACCTCGCCCTCGCCACATGCATGTCGGGCGTGAGCACCTGCTTCGTCTTCGGCAGCACGATCCGGCCGTCGAAGTCGCAGAGGTAGAAGTTGAACCARGAGCCGTAGGACGCCGTCCCCGTCAGCTCGCCCAGCTTGTTCGGCAGCCGCTTCAGCACGCCCTCCACGGTCTTCTCGTTGTCGTTCAGCGTTCCGCTGAGCTCGGTCAGCTCGGCGATGTCGTCCTTGAGGGGCGGGCGCGCGTCCTTCAGCAGGCCCGAGGTGGCCTCCGTGAGATCGCCGATGTTCACCAGCGACCGCCCGATGGGCTTGCGGTCGGCGGACAATCCCGAGATCACCCGGCGCAGCTGCTTGAGCAGCCCGGAGAAGCGGGCACCGCGCTTGRCCAGCGTCCCCAGCACGGTGTTGAGGTTGGCGATCACCGAACCGATCAGCTTGTCGCGGCCGGCCAGCGTCGAGGTGAGCGACGCCGTGTGCACGAGCAGGCTGTTGACGGTGCCGCCCTCGCCCTGGAGGGTCTTGATGATCTCGGTGGCGAGCTGGTTGACGTCCTTCGGGCTGAGCGCGGCGAACAGCGGCTTGAAGCCGTTCAACAGCGCGTTGAGATCGAGGGCGGACTGCGTGCGCGCCAGCGGGATCGTCGCGCCGGGCCGCAGCCGGGTGCCGTCGCCCGCGCCCTCGGTCAGCGCGACGTACCGCTGCCCGACCAGGTTGCGATACCGGATGACCGCGCCCGTGCCGATCAGCAGTGGGCGGTCCTGGCTGACCGTGAAGGTGACCTCGGCCAGTGTCCGGTCCTTGATCCGGATGCCCTCGACCTCGCCGACCCGCACCCCGGCCACCCGGATGTCGTCTCCCTCCTCCAGGCCGGTGACGTCGCTGAACACGGCGGAGTACCTGTGCTCGGGGGTGAAGGAGATGTTCACGATGGTGGCGGCCAGCAGGGCCGTCGCCAGGATCGTCACCAGTGCGAAGAGGCTGAACTTGATGAGCGGGGCAGCGGTCTGCCGGGCTCCTGCGCTCGTCCTACGAACGGTCCTCATGCCACACTCACCGCCGTCCCACGCGCCAGCGGCCCGAACAGCAACGTCGCCACCGGCGGCACCTCGTCAGCGGGCACGCCCAGGACAGGGGCCACGAGCGAGCCGATGGCCTGCTGCTCGGTCTGCGTGGCAGAGACGCCGGCCGGGCCCGACCCCGAACTCGGCGACGTGGAGCCGTCGTTGAGGTGGGCCCCGGGCGCCGGCACCGCAGGACTCGGCAGATCACGGCAGTCCGGCCCCGACCGCTCGCCGTAGTGCGGCTCCTCGCCCGGTTCGTATGCCCCCTGCGGCCGTACGACCTCCAGCGTGATGTGCATCTTCCCGCCCCGGAACGCCTCTTCGGAGGCCTTCTCCTGCCGGACCAGGCCGGCCAGCAAGCAGGGGTACTCGGGGGAGTAGCGGGCGAACAGCTCCAGCGTCGGACGCGAGACCCGGCCGAGGCTGACCAGCCGGCCGCCGTTCGCGTCGAGGAAGTCCTGCGCCGTGCCCGCGACGGTTGCCGTGGTCGTCAGTGCCGCTGCCAGCCGGTCCTTCTGCTCGACGACCGTGCGGCTGGTCGTGACGGTGTTGCGCAGGATCTCCATCAGGTCGGGCGCCGCGTCGCCGTAGACCTCCGCGACCTCGGCGAAGCGGGCGATGTCCTCGGTGAGGGACGGCAGATGGGGGTTCAGGCGGCGCAGGTAGGCCTCCAGGCGGGTGAGGTTGTCGCCGATGCGGTCGCCGCGGCCTTCGAGGGCGGTGGCGAACGCTGAGAGCGTGGCGTTGAGCTTGCCGGGCTGGACCGTCCGGAGCAGGGGCAGCAGGTCGTTCATCAGCTGCTGCACCTCGATGCCGACGCGGGTGCGGTCCTGGGTGATGACGTCACCGGCGCGGATCGGGCGAGCCGAAGAGGACGCGGAGCGCGCGGGCGCGACGAGGTCGACGTACTTCTCGCCGAACAGCGTCTTGGGCAGCAGCCTCGCCCGCACGTCGGACGGGATGTGGGCGACGTGCTCCGGCTTGAGCGCGATGTCGAGCGTCGCCTTCGTCCCATCGGCCCGCACCTCGCGCACCTCGCCGACCAGCAGCCCGCGCAGCTTGACGTCGGCGCGCGGATCGAGCTGGTTGCCGAGGCTGTCGGCCTCCAGCGTGATCCGCACGACCGGCGTGAACACCTGCCGGTAGACGGCGACCGACAGCGACAGCAGCAGGGCGAGTACGGCGATGAAGGCGAGGCCGTACAACCGCAGTCTCAGCACCCTCATACGGCGGCTCACCCCGCGATCCGTACGGTCGTGTTGGCGCCCCAGATCGCGAGCGACAGGAAGAAGTCAAGGACGTTGATCGCCACGATGGAGGTCCTGACCGCACGGCCCACCGCCACGCCGACGCCCGCCGGGCCGCCGCTCGCGTAGTAGCCGTAGAAGCAGTGCACCAGGATGATCAGCACGGCGAAGACGAGCACCTTGCCGAAGGACCACAGCACGTCGACGGGTGGCAGGTACTGCTGGAAGTAGTGGTCGTAGGTGCCGGCCGACTGTCCGTAGTAGCCGGTGGTGATGGTGCGGGCGGCGAGGTACGAGGACAGCAGGCCGATCACGTACAGCGGGATCACGGCGATGAACCCGGCGATCATCCGGGTCGTCACCAGGAACGGCAGCGAGGGCACGCCCATGACTTCGAGCGCGTCGGTCTCCTCGCTGATCCGCATCGCGCCGAGCTGCGCGGTGAACCCGGCGCCGACGGTCGCCGAGAGCGCGAGCCCGGCCACCAGCGGGGCGATCTCCCGGGTGTTGAAGTAGGCGGAGAGGAACGCCACGAAGTTGGAAGTGCCGAGCTGATTGAGGGCCGCGTAGCCCTGGAGGCCGACCTCGGTGCCTGTGAAGAACGACAGGAACGCGATCACGCCGACCGTGCCGCCCACCACCGCGAGTGCCCCCCGGCCCAGGCTCACCTCGGCGAGCAGCCGCAGGATCTCCTTCTTGTAGCGGCGCAAGGTACGACCGGTCCACGCCAACGAGCGGCCATAGAAGGCGAGTTGGATGCCGAGCGCTTCGAGAGAGCGCAAGGGTCGGTCGAGAAGTCTCATCGGCTAACCCCTCTGCGGGACGATCTGGAAGTACACCGCGGTCATCACGAAGTTCGTCACGAACAGCAACATGAAGGTGATGACCACCGACTGGTTCACCGCGTCGCCCACACCCTTCGGGCCGCCCTTCGCCGTCAGCCCCTTGTACGAGGCGACGATCGCCGCGATCGCTCCGAACACCAGCGCCTTGACCTCGGCCGCCCACAGGTCGGAGAGCTGGGCGAGCGTGGTGAAGGAGGCGAGGTAGGCGCCGGGCGTGCCGTTCTGCAGGACGACGTTGAAGAAGTAGCCGCCCGCCACGCCGACCACCGACACCAGGCCGTTGAGCAGCACCGCCACCAGCATGGACGCCAGCACGCGCGGCACGACGAGGCGGTGGATGGGGTCGATGCCCAGCACCTGCATCGCGTCGATCTCGTCGCGGATCTTCCGAGCACCGAGGTCGGCGCAGATGGCTGTGCCGCCGGCGCCCGCGATCAGCAGCGCGGTGACGATCGGCGAGGCCTCGCGCAGCACGGCCAGCACGGAGGCGGCTCCGGAGAAGGACTGGGCGCCGAGCTGCCGTGTAAGGCTGCCGATCTGCAGCGCGATGACCGCGCCGAAGGGGATGGAGACCAGGGCTGTCGGCAGGATGGTGACGCTCGCGACGAACCACGCCTGCTGGATGAACTCCCTTGCCTGGAAGGGCCGTCGGGGAATGGTCCGCACGACGTCCAGCGCCATCGCGAACAGGCTCCCCGAGTGCCGCAGTGCTCCGATCGGTGACAGGCTCATGCGCCGGCCCCGGCCTTCTGGTGCAGCGCCCTCTCGCGCCGGGCGATGGCCTCCCAGCGCGGCGGTCGGGGAATGCCCGGCCCCGGCAGCAGGCGGGGAGTCAGAGCCTGACTGCCGGGGGACTGGGTGCCCTTGTCGTGGTCGCCGAGCGCGGCCAGCTCCTGCTCGACCTGCGCGGCGTCCTTCTCCTCCGCCATCCCGATCGGGCCCTGCATCCGGCCGTTCAGGAACTGCCGTACGACCGGTTCGTTGCTGGTCAGCAGCTCCTCGCGCGGCCCGAACACCACCAGCTCGCGACGGAACAGCAGCCCGATGTTGTCCGGCACCTGTCGGGCCGAGGCGATGTCGTGCGTGACGATGAGGAAGGTCGCGTCGATCTGGGCGTTGAGGTCGACGATGAGTTGGTTGAGGTAGGCGACGCGGACCGGGTCGAGGCCCGAGTCGGGTTCGTCGAAGAGGATGATCTCCGGGTCGAGGACGAGTGCCCGGGCCAGTCCGGCCCGCTTGCGCATCCCGCCGGAGATCTCGCCGGGAAGCTTCCGCTCGGCGCCGATCAGCCCGACCATGTCCATCTTCTCCAGCACGATGCGCCGGATCTCGCTCTCGGACTTACGGGTGTGCTCGCGCAGCGGAAAGGCGACGTTGTCGTACAGGTTCATCGATCCGAACAGCGCGCCGTCCTGGAACAGCACGCCGAACAGCTTCCGCACCTCGTACAGGTCGTGCTCGCGCAGCCTCGTGATGTCCCGGCCCTGGATCGTGATCGAGCCGCGCTCCGGCTTCAGCAGTCCCACGAGCGTCTTGAGGAACACCGACTTGCCCGTGCCGGAGGGGCCGAGCATGACCGAGACCTCCCCGGCGGGCAGCGTCAGCGAGACGTCCTGCCAGATGACCTGGTGACCGAAGGACTTGGTCAGCCCTTCCACACAGATCTCGACACCCATCCGGTCCACCCTTCAGCCCCTGGAGCAGCTCTGACATCTGCTCTACGGGGAGGGGGCGGGCGTCCGTCGCTCGGATGGAGGATTTTTTCGAGCAGGTTTCCGGCCGAGGGATTCGCGGTGAATTGTCGAGCGGTTCGCAGCGATTTTGCGACCGCGTGCCCGCAGCTACGGCAGTGGAGTCGCCGTCGGAACGGGGAGCGAGGCGGACGGTACGACCGTGGAGGCGTCCGGGATCGCCGGGAGTGCCACGTCCGTCGGAACGGCGGGGGGCGTGACCGGCAGATCGGGGACCTCGGGAAGCTCCGGAACGTCCGGCACCTCGGGCGCCGATGGCACCGTCGGCGCGGACAGCACCGGCAGGGGGGACATGGAGACCTTCGGCAGCGTCGGCACGGTGAGTGGTAGAAGCGATTCGCTCGCGGGGGATTCGTCTGCTTTCCGATCGGCTGACGTGGGCCTGTTCCCCCGATACGTACGCCCCGCGCCAACGTCGTCCGACCGCAGTGTCTCCGCGCGCGGCGAGGCGACGGTGGGCTGAGGCGCCCTGCCGCCACCGTCCCCGCCTCCCTCAAGGACGTACGGCAGCACGAACCCCGCCACCGCCAGCGTCGCCGCCGTCGAGGTGACCGCAACGGCCTGCACCTTGCCGCCGCCGCGCGGCCGCCCCCACCTGATCAGGAACAGCGCGACCCCGAGCGTGGCCGCCAGCGACTGCCGTAGCGTCCGCCGTGCCCGGGCCAGCAGCGACTCGACGGTCCGGTAGCTCAACCCCATCCGGAGGGCGACCTGGCCGACGTCCAGGTCCTCCGACCTCAACCGCAGCGCCTCGGCCTGCCGCGCGGGCAGCTCACCACTGCGTACCGCCAGCCACTTCGCCTCGGCCCGGTCGCACACCGCCTCCTCGACGGGCACCGGGCCGGGGGTGATGAGGGGCGGGCTCGTGCGGACCTGGGCGTCGCGGTTCACCTGCCGGTAGCGGTCGACGCACAGCCGCATGGTGACCGTGGTCAGCCAGCCCCCGAGTCGCTCAACGTCCAGGTCGGGGCGCTCGGCGGCGCGCAGCATCGCCTCGTGCACCGCGTCCTCGGCGTCCTCCGCACTCATCGACCGGCGCCGGGCCACTTTGAGGAGTTGCTCGCGGTGGCTCCACATGCGCTGCCAACGGTCGTCGTCGGCGTGCAGCTCCGCAGGTATTTCCGCGGGCAGTTCCGCAGTTGTCTCTGCAGGCTGCTCTGCAGGCATGTCCGTCGCCATGAGGGCCCCTTCGCGCTCACCCGCCGGTCTCGTGCCGTCCGGCGGGGGGCGACATTACCGCCGAGTATCGGTGGTTGTTGAGGGGGCGSCGGTCGATGAGTGCGGAGGACGCCGAGGACGCGGTGCACGAGGCGATGCTGCGCGCCGCCGAGCGCCCCGACCTGGACGTTGAGCGACTGACATGCCTGCAGAGCAGCCTGCAGAGACAACTGCGGAACTGCCCGCGGAAATACCTGCGGAGCTGCACGCCGACGACGACCGTTGGCAGCGCATGTGGAGCCACCGCGAGCAACTCCTCAAAGTGGCCCGGCGCCGGTCGATGAGTGCGGAGGACGCCGAGGACGSGGTGGCGCTCGGTCGGGCGGAGGGTGTGCGTGAGCCCGGGTTCGAGGGCGACCGCGACGGCTCGGGGCGGACCGAGGCACCGGCGGAGCGGTCCGGCACCACCCGGTGCCCGTCCAGGAAGTACGCGTACCAGGCCCGGACCGTGCTCAGATACGCCGTCGAGTGGTTGTAGCCGAGGATCGCCCGGTCCAGCTGGGCGGGATCCGACAGGTCCCGCCCGCCCGCGCAGAGGTAGCGTCCGGCGGCGAGCGCCGCGTCGAAGACGTTGTTCGGATCCGTACGCCCGTCGCCGTTGCCGTCCGCGCCCCAGCGGGCCCAGGTCGACGGGATGAACTGCATCGGCCCGACCGCCCGATCGTACGCCGTGTCCCCGTCGTGAGCACCGCCGTCGGTATCCCGGATCTGCGCGAAAGCGACGCCGTCCAGCCGTGGCCCGAGAATTGGCGTCACCGTCGTACCGTCCGACGTGACTCGGCCACCTCGCGCCTGCCCGGACTCCACCTGCCCGATCGCCGCCAGCAGCTGCCACAGCAGCCGGCAGCCGGGTGACTCACCCGAGAGCCGCTGCTCTGCTCGCCGGTAAGCGGCGAACACGCTCGCCGGCAGCGCGGCGCCCACCTCCGCCGGTGCCGCGTGGCCGTTCCGCTTCCCGGCCCGCAGTGGCGGCAGGTCGGTGCGGTACGGGGTGTCCCCGGACACGCTCGGTCCGGGCCCGGCGGCTGCCGGTGCCGGTGCCGAGGTCGGCGCCGGGATCGCCGTCGGCGCCTGTGACGCGGTCAGCGCCACCATCGCCGCCACCGCGGCCGCCGTACCCTTGACGGCTCTGGCTCGGCGCCCTGCCACTTTCTGGCCCCCTCCCTGCAGACATCTGCCTGTCATCTGCTCTACGGGGAGGGAG
>NZ_RDBN01000037.1:0-31019 GCF_008042075.1 Streptomyces sp. UW30
CGAGGAGGTGGTGGAGTTCGTACGCCTCCAACGGGGCGCGGCCCGTGGTGGAGACGACGGCGAGGTCGAGGTGGCCGGCGCTCAGGCGGTCGAGCAGCACCGGGGTGAGGCCCTCCTCGCGGGTCACGTGGACGCGTGGGTGTCGGGCGCGGAAGGCGGCCAGGGCCTGCGGCACGAGTCCCGCGTCGGCCGTGGCGAAGGCGCCGAACCGCAGCCGCCCGCCGGCCACTTCACGCAGCGCGGCCAGCTCGCGGACGGCGCCGTGCAACGACTGGGCGACGGCCTCCGCGTACGGCACGAGAACCCGTCCGGCCTCGCTGAGCCGTACCCCACGCGGCAGCCGATCGAACAACGCAGCCCCGCCCAACGCCCCTTCCAGCGAGGAGATCTGCCGGGACACCGCGGACTGGGTCCACCCGAGAGTCCGGGCGGCGCCGGTGAAGGAGCCATGCCGCGCGACTTCCAGAAACACCCTCAGCCACACCGTGGACACCTCGGGAAACTCATGCTGATCCGGCATGACAGCCATGCTGGACATTCGCTTGTCGCATTGCAAGCCTGCGCCTAGCGTCGAAGGCATGCAGATCACCATCGGCAACCCGGCCTCCGCGCCCCAGCCCCTCAGCCCGTACTACTCCCAGGTCGCCCGCGTCGAACAAGCCGACGGCAGCGCCCTGTTGTTCCTTTCCGGGCAGATCGCCGAGGGGGCCACCGTCGCCGAGCAGACCCGCGGCATCTTCGAGACGATCGCCGCCCTGCTGGCGGCCCACGGCGCGACCCTGGCGGACGTCGTCAACATCCGCACCTGTCTCACCGACATCGGCACGCTGGAGGAATACGGCAACGTGCGGCGGCAGTTCCTCACCGGCACCCCGCCCACCAGCATGACCTTCGAGGTGCCGAGGCTCTTCAGGCCGCAGGCCCGCGTGGAGGTCGAGGTCGTCGCCGCCGTCAGTCCGCGTTCTCGCCCAGCAGGCTGAGGAAGTCCCGGAAGGCGCCCGGCATGTCCACCGACTCGGGGTCCAGGAGCCACTGGTACTGGAGGCCGTCCATCACGGCGACCAGCAGGGGGGCCGTGCGCTCCGGTGTCAGGCCGTTCGGCAGCCGGTCGCCGTACTCGGCGCGCAGCACCTCGGCCATGCTCGCGCGGACCTCGACGTACCGCCGCGTGAAGTACTCGCGCGCCGGATGCCCCTCCGTCACGCTCTCGCCGAGCAGCGCCGAGAAGGTCTGGATGATGCCGGGCCGCATGGCGTTGTACTCGACGAGCGAGGCCAGCAGGTCGATCCGCCACCGGGTGTTGGGCACCGCGTCCCACTGGTCCCGCTCCTTGAGCACGGCGACCAGCAGCGCGTCCTTGGTCGGGAAGTAGTGCAGCAGCCCCTGCTGCGTGAGCCCGACCCGCTCCGCGACCGCGCCCAGGCTCGCCCCCCGGTAACCGCGCTCGGCGATCACCTCCAGGGCCGCCCGGACGATCTCGGCGCGGCGCTCCTCGCTCCTGACCCTCGCGTTCATGGCGTCACCGTACGACATCGCATGCAGCATAATATAACAGGGAGATAACGAAACCTACCTGTCTACAGGTGGCCGATGCAGGATGGAGGCACAGCACGCACTCAACGAGGAGGCACCGCGATGGCGGGAAGGCGCACCCAGGCCGATGAAGCACGCGAGGCGGTCGTCGAGGCGGCCCTCGCCCGGCTCGACCTCGACGCGAAGACGCGGCTGCTCTCCGGCCAGGACATGTGGACCCTGCCCGCACTCCCCGGGATCGGCCTGCGGTCCCTCGTCATGTCCGACGGCCCGATCGGCGTCCGGGGCGTGCGCTGGACCGCCGACGACCCTTCCGTCGCACTGCCCTCGCCCACCGCCCTCGCCGCGACCTGGGACCCGGACCTCGCCCGCCGCGCCGGCACCCTCCTCGCCAAGGAGGCCCGCCGCAAGGGCGTCCACGTACTCCTCGCCCCCACCGTCAACCTCCACCGCTCCCCGCTCGGCGGCCGCCACTTCGAGGCGTACAGCGAGGACCCGTATCTGACGGGGACGATCGGCGCCGGTTACGTCAGCGGCGTCCAGGCCGGCGGCGTCGGCACCACCGTCAAGCACTTCGTCGCCAACGACGCCGAGACCGACCGCTTCACGGTGAACAACACCGTCAGCGAACGCGCCCTGCGCGAGCTCTACTTGGCACCCTTCGAGCTCATCGTCGAAAACGCCCACCCCTGGGGCATCATGACCGCCTACAACACGGTCAACGGCACGACGATGACCGAGCACCACTACCTCGTGAACGAGGTCCTGCGCGGCGAATGGGGCTTCGACGGCTACAACGTCTCCGACTGGACGGCCGCCAGGTCCACCGTCGGTGCGATCGAGGGCGGCCTCGACGTCGCCATGCCGGGCCCGCAGACCGTGTACGGCGACGCCCTCGCCCAGGCCGTACGGGACGGCGAGGTGGCCGAGGCGAAGGTCGACGACGCCGTGCGCAACGTCCTGCGGCTCGCCGCCCGCGTCGGCATCCTGGACGGTGCCGAGCCGGTCGTCACCGAGCTCCCCGCGACCGTCGACGGCACGGAACTGGCCCGCGAGATCGCCCGCCGCTCCTTCGTCCTGGTCCGCAACGAGGGCGCCCTCCCCCTGCGGCCGAACGGCACGGTCGCCCTCGTCGGAGCCGCCGCCCGCGACGCCCGCGTCCTCGGCGGCGGCTCCGCCACCGTCTTCCCCGCCGGCGTCGTCTCCCCGCTCGACGGCCTCACCGCCGCCCTCCCCGAGGGCACACTCACGTACGCCGTCGGCGCCGACCCGAACACCGAACTGGGCGTCGCCGACAAGGGCTTCGAGCTGCGCGCCGTGTGCCGGGACGCGGACGGCAACGTCATCGGCACCGGGTCCGCGCCGAGCGGCCAGATCCAGTGGATGGGCTCCGACCTCCCCGAGGGCGTCACCCACGACGCGCTCCACAGCGTGGAACTGACCGGCACCTTCACCCCGCGCGACACCGGCGCGCACACCTTCGGCATCAAGGGCATCGGCGCCTTCACGCTCGTCATCGACGGCACCACGTACTACGACGACGTCCAGCGCCCCACCAAGGACGACCCCTTCATCACCTTCTTCGGCGCCCCCGTCCCGCGCGCGCAGCCCGAACTCACCGCCGGTGAACCGGTCGAGGTCTCCCTCACCTACGTCGTCGAGTTCCCCGAGGGCATCCCGATGAAGGTCGTCGGCTTCACACTCTCCCACCAGGAGCCGCAGCGCGACCCCGACGAGCTGATCGCCGAGGCCGTCGAGGCCGCGCGGAACGCCGACACCGCCGTCGTCGTGGTCGCCACCACCGAACGTGTCGAGTCCGAGGGCTTCGACCGCACGGACCTGACGCTGCCCGGCCGCCAGGACGACCTGGTGCGCGCCGTCGCCGCCGCCAACCCCCGCACCGTCGTGGTCGTCAACTCCGGCTCCCCGGTCGAGCTGCCGTGGCGCGAGGACGTCGCCGCCGTGCTGCTGAGCTGGTTCCCCGGCCAGGAGGGCGGCGCGGCCCTCGCGGACGTCCTCACGGGCATCCACGAGCCGGGCGGCCGGCTGCCCACGACCTGGGGCTCCCTGACCGACGCCCCGGTCACCGAGGTCGTCCRGMCGGCCGGTGAACTCCCTTACACCGAGGGCGTCTTCATCGGCTACCGCGCCTGGGAGAGGGACGGCAGGGTCCCGTCGTACCCCTTCGGGCACGGCCTCGGCTACACCGACTGGACGTACGAGTCCGCCGAGGTCAAGGGCACGACGGTCACGGTCCGCGTCCGCAACTGCGGTGAGCGCGCGGGGCGAGAGGTCGTGCAGGTCTATCTGGCGCCGAGCGAGCCGGACGCCGACCGGCCGGCGCGGTGGCTCGCCGGGTTCGCCGGTGTGGAGGCGGGGCCGGGGGAGCGGGGCGAGGCCGTTGTCGAACTGCCGCGCCGGGCCTTCGAGGTGTGGGACGAGAAGGCCAATTCATGGACCCTTGTGAAGGGTTCGTACGAGATCCAGGTCGGGCGCTCCATCGCCGACCGTCGGGTGACGGCGACGATTAACGTCTGATCCGGGAGAAGTACCCAGGAACAGCCCCGGTCCAGGACCTGACACCTTGGACCGGGGCTCGTGCTTTTCGCCGCCGGTCAGCGCGCCGAGAAGCCGTACACCGTCTCCGAGCGGAACACCTCGCCCGGCCGCAGCACCGTGCCCGGGAAGTCCGGCCGGTTCGGGGAGTCGGGGAAGTGCTGGGCCTCCAGCGCGATGCCGTCACCCGGGGCGAACGGCTCGGCCAGATGGTCGGCGGTGTAGAGCTGGAGGCCGGGCTCGGTGGTCGCCACCGTCAGCACCCGCCCGCTCGACGCGTCGTACAGCTCGGCGACCTCCTGCGCGCTTGCCGTCACGCCCTTGTCCAGCACGAAGTTGTGGTCGTACCCGGCGCCGACCTTGCGTGCCTCACGGAAGTCGAAGCGGGTGCCCGCGACCTCGTCCAGGGCGCCGGTCGGAATGAGGTCGTCGTCGACCGGGGTGAACCGGGAGGCCGCCAGCCGCAGTTCGTGCCCGCCCGCGTCGCCGGACCCGGCCCCGGCGAGGTTGAAGTAACTGTGGTTGGTCAGGTTCACCACGGTCGGCGCGTCCGTCACCGCCTCGTAGCCGATCCGCAGCGCGCCGTCGGCGTCCAGCGTGTAGGTCACCGAGACCTCCAGCCGCCCCGGGAAGCCCTCCTCGCCGTGCGGGCTGACCCGGCTGAGCCGCAGCCCGTGCTCGACCGGGGCCACCTCCCACACCCGCTTGTCGAAGCCGCGCGCACCGCCGTGCAGGGAGCTGGGCGGGGTGTTGGGTTCGAGCGCGTACGTCAGGCCGTCCAGCGGGAAGCGGCCGCCCGCGATCCGGTTGGCGTACCGCCCGATGAGAGCGCCGAGATAGGGCTCCGGGTGGGCCAGATAGCCCTCCAGACCGGCGAACCCCAGCACCACGTCCGCCGGGTGCCCGTGACGGTCCGGCACCTCGACCGACTGAACGATCCCGCCGTACGACAGCACCCGCACCCGCACGCCCGCGCGCTCCAGGGTCCAGCGGTGGACCTCGGTGCCGTCGGAAAGTGTGCCGAAGTGTTCGCTCATGAGCGGAACACTAGTTCGTGACCGTCCGGTAGGCGATCTCCGCCAGCCGTGCCTGACCGTTGACACTCGGATGGAACCAGTCCCACTGGCTGAGCTGGTCGGTACCGAAACGGAAGTCGTACACCGCACCGTCATCGAAACGACAGCGGCGGTCCTTCTTGCAGACCTCCTCCAGCACTTCGTTGTACGCCTCGACCCGGTCCTGCACCGTGTCGCGCCGCTGGTTGGACTGCGTGGTCAGGGAGTCGGGGTCGCTCAGCATCGACGGGCAGATGCCGAGCTTCCACACCTGCTTGCCCAGCGGGTTCGTACGGCCCTGCTCCCACAGCCGCTTCAGGTTCGGCACGCTCGCCACGAACACCTGAGTCTTCGGCAGGGCGTCGCGCAGCGTGCCCATCGCGTCCTCGAACTGCGCCCGGAAGTCGGCCACCGAGGTCATCTCGTCGGTCGACGCACGACAGGCGTCGTTCGCCCCCGCCATCACCGCCACCAACTCCGGCCTGCGCGTCACCGCCTGGGCCAGCTGCCCCGGCACGTCCGCCATCCGGGCCCCGGTCACCGCGTAGTTCCAGCTGTGCTCGGCCGCCTTCGCCTTCCCCAGCAGCCGCACGGCCAGGCTGTCGACCTCGGGACTGCTGCCGGTCGCCCAGGAGACCTCGGGGCAGTCCGACAGGACCGTACAGGCGTCGAAACCGCGGGTGATGGAGTCGCCGACGGCCACGACGGAGGCCGGGCTGCGGTCCCACGTGGGGGTCGGCTTCGGCGACGGGCGCGCCTCGGTGCGGGACGGGGCGGGGGAGTCGCCGCCCACGGCGTCACAGCCGGCGACGCCGACGACGGCCGTGGTCACCAGGGCCAGAACAGCGCGTGGGACGTGCCGTCGCTTCTGCATGCCCTGGTCCGTCCCCTCGCTCGCCCCGGTCGATCACACCCACTGATGTCTCCAACCGATGACAACGCACCAGGGTTCCCGCCCGCCTGATGCAACGGCTCACACCCGTACAAGCGTCCTGCCGGGTGAATGGCGGGCGTTTGGCGGCCCTGGGACCGACGGTACGTCACACTCCTTGCGCCGCCGCACGGTAGCCTCGCCATCAACGTGGCTGCCCGGCCACTATCGTCCGCCAGTTCGTAAGATGTCCGCTCTGCCCGGAGGTCCCGGTGACGACACGTGGAGTTCTGTACGTGCACTCCGCGCCGCGCGCGCTGTGCCCGCACGTCGAGTGGGCCGTCGCCGGGGTGCTCGGCACGCGCGTCAACCTCGACTGGATCCGGCAGCCCGCCGCGCCCGGCACCTGGCGCTCGGAGTTCAGCTGGCAGGCGGAGGCGGGCACGGCCTCCAAGCTGGCGTCGGCCCTGCGCGGCTGGCACCTGCTGCGCTTCGAGGTCACGGCCGAGCCGTGCCCCACGGCCGAGGGCGAGCGCTACAGCTGCACCCCCGAACTCGGCATCTTCCACGCGGTGACGGGAATCCACGGCGACATCCTGATCCCGGAGGACCGCCTGCGCGCCGCCCTGGCCCGCTCACAGCGCGACGAGACGGACCTGGAGGCAGAAATCGCCAAGCTCCTGGGCAAGCCGTGGGACGACGAGTTGGAGCCGTTCCGGTACGCGGGTGAGGGAGCGCCGGTGCGCTGGTTGCACCAGGTGGTGTGAGACCCGGACACGTGAAGGGCCCCCACCTCRYGAGGTGGGGGCCCTTCACGTACGTATGGTTGCTGCTCAGACCGACCGGAACGCCAGCACCACGTTGTGGCCGCCGAAGCCGAACGAGTCGTTCAGCGCGGCGATGCGGCCCTCGACGGGCAACTTCCGCGCCTCACCACGGACGACGTCGGCATTCGCCTCGGCCTCCGGGTCCAGGTTCTCGACGTTGATGGTCGGCGGAGCCACCCGGTGGTACAGCGCGAGCACCGTCGCCACGGTCTCCACACCACCGGCACCACCCAGCAGATGCCCCGTCATCGACTTGGTGGCCGACACGGCCATGTGGTCGGCGTCGTCACCGAACACCTTCCGCAGCGCCTTGAGCTCGGCGATGTCACCGGCCGGCGTCGACGTCGCGTGCGCGTTGACGTGCACGATCTCCGCCGGGTCCAGGTCGTTGCGGTCCAGCAGGTTCTGCAGCGCGTGCGAGATGCCGCGGCCCTCGGGCTCCGGCTGCACGATGTCGTGCGCGTCGGCGGAGATGCCCTGCCCGACCGCCTCGGCGTACACGCGGGCACCGCGCTTGGCGGCGTGCTCGGCGGACTCCAGGACGACCACGCCGGCGCCCTCACCGAGGACGAAGCCGTCGCGGGCGACGTCGTAGGGACGCGAGGCGCCCTGCGGGTCGTCGTTGTTCTTGGACATCGCCATCATGTTGCCGAACGCGGCGATCGGCAGCGGATGGATCGCCGCCTCCGTGCCACCCGCGACGACGACGTCGGCGCGGCCCGTGCGGATCATCTCGATGGCGTAGCCGATGGCCTCGGCACCCGAGGCGCACGCGGAGACCGGCGTGTGCACGCCCGCACGGGCGCCCACGGCCAGACCCACGTTCGCGGAGGGGCTGTTCGGCATCAGCATGGGGACGGTGTGCGGGGAGACGCGGCGAACGCCCTTCTCCTTGAGCACGTCGTACTGGTCGAGCAGCGTCGTCACGCCGCCGATACCGGAGGCGATGACCGCACCGAGGCGGTCGGGGTCGACGGTCGGGTCCTCACCGGCCTTGGCCTCGAACCCGGCGTCGGCCCACGCCTCCTTGGCCGCGATCAGCGCGAACTGCGCCGAGCGGTCCAGTCGGCGGGCCTGCGGCCGCGGGATGACCTCGGTCGGCTCCACCGCGACCGGCGCGGCGATACGGACCGCCTGGTCGGCGGCCCAGTCCTGCTCCAGGGGCTTGACGCCGGAACGTCCGGCGATCAGGCCCTCCCAGGTAGAGGCTGCGTCGCCACCCAGCGGTGTGGTTGCGCCGATACCGGTGACGACCACGGTGCGATTGGTCGAGCTCACGGGAATTCTTTCTCCAACGGATACGAGGATTCAGCGGCGCCACCGCCGGGTGGCGGGGCAGTCAGCCCGAAGGCCGATCGGTGGATCAGCCCTGGTGCGTCAGGATGTAGTTGGTCGCGTCGCCGACCGTCTTGAGGTTCTTGACGTCCTCGTCGGGGATCTTGACGTCGAAGCGCTCTTCGGCGGCGACGACGACCTCGACCATGGACAGCGAGTCGACGTCCAGGTCGTCGGTGAAGGACTTGTCCAGCTGGACGTCCTCAACCGGGATGCCGGCGATCTCGTTCACGATGTCGGCGAGACCGGCGACGATCTCTTCCTGAGTGGCGGCCATCTTGGCGCTCCTTCGTAGATATCTCAGAGGGTGTGGCGTCCGCCGCGTGAGCGGCAGGTGGTGCGTTTCCCGTGCCGGCTCACATGATCCGGCACGGAGTGCCTAGGGGAGAGTAACGACCGTGGCGGCGTACACGAGACCCGCCCCGAATCCGATGACGAGCGCGGTGTCGCCACTCTTCGCCTCGCCGGTCGCCAGGAGCCGCTCCATCGCGAGCGGGATCGAGGCGGCCGAGGTGTTGCCGGTGGTGCGCACGTCACGGGCGACCGTGACGTGCTCCGGCAGCTTGAGAGTCTTCACCATCGAGTCGATGATCCGCTCGTTGGCCTGGTGTGGGATGAAGACGTCCAGTTCGTCCGAGGTGATCCCGGCCGCGTCCAGCGCCTGCTGGGCGACCTTCGCCATCTCGAACACGGCCCAGCGGAAGACCGCCTGGCCCTCCTGCGTGATCGCGGGGAACTTGACGTTGCCCTCGCTGTCCAGCGGGAGTTCGGCGACGTTGCCGATCCGGAACTCGTTCCACGGCACCGTCTGCTTGATCGTCTCGGACTTGTCGCCCTCGGAGCCCCACACGGTCGGGCCGATGTGCGGCTCCTGGGAGGGGCCGACGACGACCGCGCCCGCGCCGTCGCCGAACAGGAAGGCCGTGGCCCGGTCCTCCAGGTCGGTGAGGTCGGACAGCCGCTCCACGCCGATGACGAGGACGTACTCCGCGGAGCCCTCGACGATCATGCCCTTGGCGAGCGTCAGGCCGTAGCCGAAGCCCGCGCAGCCGGCCGAGATGTCGAAGGCGGCGGCCTTGTTCGTGCCGAGCTTGTCGGCGATCTCGGTGGCGACGGCCGGGGTCTGCTTGAAGTGCGAGACGGTCGAGACGATCACGCCGCCGATCTGCTCGGCGGAGATCCCGGCGTCGGCGATCGCCTTGCCGGACGCCTCGATCGACATCGCGGCGACGGTCTCCTCGTCGTTCGCCCAGTGCCGCGTCTCGATGCCGGAGCGCGAACGGATCCACTCGTCGGACGAGTCGATCTTCTCCAGGATCACCTCGTTGGGCACCACCCGGGTCGGGCGGTAACCGCCGACACCGAGGATGCGCGCGTAAGGGGCGCCCTTGCTGGGCTTCAGCTTCGCCATGCTCGGGGCTCCTTGTCAGGCGTGCTCTGCGATGAGCTCGCGAGCAGCGTCCAGGTCGTCGGGGGTCTTGAGCGCCAGGGTCTTCACACCCGGCAGTGCGCGCTTGGCCAGACCGGTCAGCGTGCCGCCCGGGCACGCCTCGATCAGGGCCGTGACGCCGAGTTCCTTGAAGGTCTCCATGCACAGGTCCCAGCGGACCGGGTTGGCGACCTGTCCGACGAGCCGCTCCAGCACCTCGGCGCCGGTGGCGACCGCACGGCCGTCCTTGTTGGAGACGTAGGTGACGCTCGGGTCGGCGGCGACGAGTTCCTTGGCGGCCTCGGCCAGCTTGTCGACGGCGGGGCCCATGTGGTGGGTGTGGAAGGCGCCGGCGACCTTCAGCGCGACGACCTTGCGTACGCCCTCGGGCTTGTCCTCGTTCAGCGCGGCGAGCTGCTCCATGGTGCCCGCGGCCACGATCTGCCCGGCGCCGTTCATGTTCGCCGGGGTCAGGCCCAGCTTCTCCAGGTGCGCGACGCTCACCTCGGGGTCGCCGCCGAGCAGCGCCGACATGCCGGTCTCGGTGATCGCGGCGGCCTCGGCCATGGCGAGCCCCCGCTTGCGCACCAGGGTCAGCGCTGCGGTGTCGTCGAGGACGCCCGCGTAGGCGGCCGCGGTGATCTCACCGACGCTGTGGCCGGCGACGGCACCCGGGTTGATGTCACCGAGTGCCGCGGCGGACAGGATGCCGGCCGCGACCAGCAGCGGCTGCGCCACGGAGGTGTCCCGGATGGCGTCCGCGTCGGCCTGCGTGCCGTAGTGGGCGAGGTCCAGTCCGATGGCGTCCGACCAGGCACCGAGGCGGTCGGCGGCACCGGGCAGTTCGAGCCAGGGGGTCAGGAAGCCGGGCGTCTGGGCGCCCTGGCCGGGAGCGACGAGTACGAGCACTCTCACACTCTCTCTTGGGGACGGGCAACGCCGCCCGTGGGGACAAGGACGAAGAACACGAGGGGGTTTTGTAGGCCCCCGACAAAAGCCTAGAGCTGGAGATCACCGTCGGCCAGACGCCCCAGGATCAGCGCGATGCGCAAGGTGAACGCGGAGCGTACATCGGACGGCGACCAGCCGGTGACGTCAGTCACACGTCGAAGCCGGTAGCGCACGGTGTTGGGATGCACGAACAGCATCCGCGCGGCGCCC
This sequence comes from Streptomyces sp. UW30, assembly GCF_008042075.1. GTDB lineage: Bacteria > Actinomycetota > Actinomycetes > Streptomycetales > Streptomycetaceae > Streptomyces. Next base: position 10,768 of record NZ_RDBN01000037.1, read on the forward strand.
TCCAGACTGCTCGCCTGTTCGAGATAGACGGAGAGCGTCTCCAGAAGAGCCGACCCGGCCTCCTCCAGCGGTCTGTAGATCTCCTCCACCAACTGCTCGCGCGCGCTGGGATCCCCCGCTATGGCGCGCTCCGGGAGCAGATCGTCCGCGAGAACCGGGCGCGGGGCGTCCTGCCAGGCGGAACACGCCTTCAGCCCGGCGGCCGCGGCCTGCGCGGACCGGGTGGCGGCCTGCAGATCCGGCACGATGGGCCCCGCGACGACGGGACCTGCGGCAAAGGGCCCGATCAGGGACTTGGCGACGGCGAGCGGGCTGTCGCTGCCGCCCGCGATCACGACGAGCCGGTCCCCGAGCACCCCGGTCAGCACCTGGAGCTTGGCGTGCCGGGAAGCCCGCCGGATCGCCTCGACGGTCAGCTCGCTGTCCCCGTCGGGGGCGGTCCCGAGGACCACGCACACATGTTCCGGCGAGTTCCACCCGAGCGCCGCGGCCCGCGACACGGCACCCTCGTCGGCCTCGCCGCTGAGCACGGCGTTGACCACGAGCGACTCCAGACGCGCGTCCCAGGCACCGCGTGCCTCGGCGGCCTGGGCGTAGACCTGGGCGGTGGCGAAGGCGATCTCCCGGGCGTAGACGAGCAGCGCCTCGCGCAGCACGCTCTCGTCGCCGGGAGCGGCGACCTCGTCGATGGCCGACTCCATGACCTCGATGGTGGTGCGCACCATCTCCACGGTCTGGCGCAGCGTGATGGCGCGGGTCAGCTCGCGCGGGGCCGTCCCGAACACGTCGGTGGAGATGGCCTGCGGCGCGTCGGGATGCCGGAACCACTCGGTGAAGGCGGCGATACCGGCCTGGGCGACGAGACCGATCCAGGAACGGTTCTCCGGTGGCATCGCCCGGTACCACGGCAGCGTCTCGTCCATCCGCGCGATGGCCTGCGCGGCGAGGGAACCTGAGGACTTCTCCAGCCGCTTCAGGGTCGCGGCGTGCGCATGGGCGTCGTGCGCGGCGGCAGGGGACTTACGAGCTTCGGGTTCGGGCACGGGGACAAGACTGCCTTATCCGGACGCGAGCGCGTGCCGGAGGGGCTGTGATCAATGGCTCGGTCGCCTACGGCGCGCCCCCTAGGGCTCCCTCGCGGCCGGTGTCGTCGGCCAAGTGGAGGTTGGTGGGCCCTGCCGTCGGTTCCAGGTGCCCGGCGAGGGTCGCAGGTGAGCCCTCGTCGGTGGGGCTACGGTGGTGCCCGTGATGGACGTACGGCGCGCCGCGGAGCGCTATCCGGGAGGGGATCCGGCCTCGGGGATCGAGTCACGCCACGCCTTCTCCTTCGGCCCGCACTACGACCCCGACAACCTCCGTTTCGGCGCGATGATCGCCTGCAACGAGGAGCGGCTCGCGCCCGGCGCCGGCTTCGACGAGCACCCGCACAGCCACACCGAGATCATCACGTGGGTGGTCGAGGGCGAGCTGACCCACCGCGACTCCACCGGCCACGAGACCCGGGTCGGCCCCGGCGACGTCCAGCGGCTGAGCTCGGCGGGCGGCGTACGGCACGTGGAGCGCAACGACGCCGACACGCCCCTGACCTTCCTCCAGACCTGGCTGGCCCCGCTGACGCCGGGCGGCGACCCGGCGTACGAGATCGTCCACGGCATCGCCGACTCCACGCCGTACGCCGTCCCGGAGGCGGGCGCGATGCTCCATGTGCGGCGGCTGGGGGCGGGGGAGCGGACGGCGGTGCCGGACGGGGCGTATCTGTACGTGCATGTGGTGCGCGGCCGAGTGCGCCTGGACGGCGAGGAACTGGACGCCGGGGACGCGGCACGCATCAGCGACGCCAAGGACGTGGAGGCGGTCGGGGTGAGCGCGGTGGAGCTGCTGATGTGGGAGATGGCCGGGTAGCGGGTGGGGCCCGAGATGCCTAAGTGGTCGTGGCAGCGTCAAATGGAGGTGTTGGACACCCGCCCGGCAGAGAAGAGCCGAGTGCATGGCCAGACGCAAAGGCACAGGGGGACGGGGCGACGCCCCGAAAAAAGGGGGACTGCGACGGCTCGGTGAGTGGTGCGCCCACCACTTCGTGATCGTGATCGTCGCCTGGGTCGTGGCGCTCGGCGTGCTCCAGGCTCTCAACCACTTCCACGGCGGGGAGTACTCGGACAACTTCGCCCTGTCCGACGTGCAGTCCGAGAAGGGCCTCGACGTCCTCAAGGAGCACGATCCGCAGGCCGGCGGCTACAGCAGCCAGATCGTCATGCACGACGCGGACAAGTCCCTGACCTCGTTCGGCTCGCAGGTGTCGACCGCCGTCTCCGACCTGCAGAAGCTGCCGCACGTACTGTCCGTGCAGAACCCGCTGGACGCCACCTCCTCGAAGGTCGGGCCGCTGTCCTCGGACGGGCAGACCGGCTACATCACCATCCGCTTCGACGAACAGCCCTCCCTGCTGGGCGACAGCTATCTGAACGGCGTCGACAAGGCCGTGGAGCCGCTCAGACAGGCCGGCGTCGACGTCGAGTACGGCGGATCGCTCGGCGAACTGGAGCGGCCCGCCGGCAACGACCGGATCAGCGAGGCGATCGGGTTCGGCGTCGCCATCATCGTGCTCCTGATCGGCTTCGGCAGTGTGATCGCCGCCGGACTGCCGCTGGTCACGGCGCTGATCGGGGTCGTCGGCGGGCTGGCCTGCCTCGGGCTGCTCGCCGTCGCGTTCACCTTCGCCACGGTCTCGCCCACCCTGGCCACGATGATCGGCCTCGGCGTCGGCATCGACTACGCCCTCTTCCTGCTCACCCGGCACCGGCAGAACCTCATGGACGGCGCCGACCCGGTGCGCGCCGCCGGTCACGCCGCCGCCACCAGCGGACGCGCGGTACTGGTCTCCGGCACCACGGTGATCGTCGCCCTGATGGGCCTGTGGGTGTCCGGCGTGAGCTTCATCGGCAAACTCGGCGTCGCCGCGGCCGTCACGGTCGTCTCGGCCGTTCTTGGCGCGCTGACCCTGGTCCCGGCCCTGCTGGGGCTGACCGGCCGCAAGATCGACCGCTGGCACGTGCGCGAGCCCATCGCCGAGACCGAAGCCGGGGGCGACACGACCCAGGGCACCTGGCACCGCTACGCAAAGCGCGTCGAGCACCATCCACTGCGGTACCTGTCCGCCGGCCTCGTCACCGTCGCGGTGCTGGCCATCCCCGTCTTCTCGATCCAGCTCGGTCACATCGGCGACGGCGCCGACCCCACGTCCTTCACCGACCGGCGGGCCTTCGACCTGATGACGGACGCGTTCGGCGCGGGCTCCAACGGGCCCCTCACCATCGTCGTCGACCAGACTGACGTACCGGACTCGCAGCGCTCGGACCTGGCCTCGAAGACCCAGTCCGCCCTGAACGACGAGTCCGGGACCTCCTTCGTCAGCCCGCTGACGCCGACGCAGGACGGCGACGTCCTGGTCGGCACGGTCTACTCGTCGGTGTCCCCGCAGAACAAGGACACCACCGACCTGACGAACCGGCTCTACGACCACACCCTCCCCGACGCGGCCTCCGGCACCGACGCCAAGGGCTACGTCACCGGGACGACGGCCGCCCAGGTCGACTTCCGCAACATCGTCGCGGAGCGGCTGCCGCTGATCATCGCCGTCGTGGTGGGCCTCGCCTTCCTGATCGTCCTCGCGGTCTTCCGCGGCCTGCTCGTCGCCGTGAAGGCGGCCGTCCTCAACGTCCTGTCGATCGCGGCCTCGTACGGTGTCGTCGTCGCCGTGTTCCAGTGGGGCTGGGGCGGGCCCGAGCTGGGAGTGCACGGCAAGGTGCCCATCGAGAGCTATGTGCCGATGATGATGTTCGCCATCATCTTCGGCCTGAGCATGGACTACGAGATCTTCCTGCTGTCCCGGGTGCACGAGGTGTGGCTGCGCACCGGGAACGCCAAGGACTCGGTCGCCCATGCCCTGGAGATCACCGCGCGTGTGATCACCTGCGCGGCGCTGATCATGGTGAGCGTCTTCGCGGCCTTCCTGATCAGCGACAACATCGTGGTCAAGATGCTGGGCCTGGGCCTCGCCGTCAGTGTGCTCATCGACGCCACCGTGGTCCGGCTGCTCATGGTGCCCGCCGTGATGACGCTGCTGGGCAAACACGCCTGGTGGACGCCCCGCTGGCTGGACCGGATCCTGCCGCACATCGACACCGAGGGAACGGGCGAGGCCCTCGATGCCACGGGTGGGCCTACAGCCCGGCCAGCACCGCCTCCGTGAACGCCGGCCACGCCTCGACGGCCCACGGCCCGAACGCCCGGTCCGTCAGCGCGACGCAGGCCGCGCCCGCGTCCGGGTCGATCCACAGGAACGTACCCGACTGCCCGAAGTGCCCGAAGGTGCGCGGCGAGGACGACGCGCCCGTCCAGTGCGGGGACTTGCCGTCGCGGATCTCGAAGCCGAGCCCCCAGTCGTTCGGGTTCTGGTGCCCGTACCCCGGCAGCACGCCCTTCGTCCCCGGATACTGCACGGTCATCGCCTCGGCGACCGTGCGCGGGTCCAGCAGCCTGGGCGCCTGCACCTCCGCCGCGAACCGCAGCAGATCCTCGACGCTCGACACGCCGTCCTTGGCAGGGGAGCCCTCCAGGGACGTGGCCGTCATGCCCAGCGGCTCCAGCACGGCCTGGCGCAGATACTCCGCGAACGGGATGTCCGTCGCCTTGGCGACATGGTCCCCGAGCTCCTCGAACCCCGCGTTGGAGTACAGCCGCCGCTCCCCGGGCGGGGCCATCACCCGGTGCTCGTCGAAGGCCAGCCCCGAGGTGTGCGCGAGCAGATGCCGCACCGTCGAGCCCTGCGGCCCGGCCGGCTCGTCGAGCTCGACCGCGCCCTCCTCATAGGCGACGAGGACGGCATAGGCGGCCAGCGGCTTGGTGACCGAGGCGAGCGGGAAGCGGTGCCCGACCGGGCCGTGCGTACCCAGGACCGTGCCGTCGGCGCGTACGACACCCGCCGCGGCGGTGGGAACCGGCCAGTTCTCGATCAGTGCGAGGCTCTGCAAGGACATGCCTGTGAGCCTAAGCCGCCCACAGATACAGCCGCATCGAGGGGTCCGTGTCCCGGGTGAGGCCGAGCCGCATGTGAGCCGAGGGTTCGGCAGCGCCCTACGGGGACGCCGGCGCCAGTCACGGCGATCACGCCGTGTCCCGTGGGTTTCTTACCGTTTCCGCTTGCTTGGAGCGCACTCCAAGGCCATAGCGTTGAGCGCATGACGGTGATGGAGAGCACGAGCACCAGGACCGACAGCTGTGCGGCCCCGCCGCACCCGCACCGGCGGCCGGCAGGCCAGGACAGCTACACGATCAGCGAGGTCGTCGCCTTCACCGGCCTGACGGCCCACACCCTGCGCTGGTACGAGCGGATCGGCCTCATGCCGCACGTGGACCGCTCGCACACGGGCCAGCGCCGCTACAGCAACCGTGACCTGGACTGGCTCGACCTCGTCGGCAAGCTGCGGCTGACCGGCATGCCGGTCGCCGACATGGTCCGGTACGCCGAGCTGGTGCGCGAGGGCGACCACACCTTCGGCGAGCGCTTCGAACTGCTGGAGACGACCCGCCGCGACGTTCTCGCACGGATCGCCGAGCTCCAGGACACGCTGGCCGTGCTCGACCGGAAGATCAGTTTCTACGCGGACGCCGGGCGTCTGTACGAGCAGGAGAAGACGGAGAAGGCTGGATGAGCGACAGCAGGATCGCGACGGCACGACTGGGCGCGAACGGACCCGAGGTCGGGGTCCAGGGCCTCGGTTGCATGGGCATGAGCTTCGCGTACGGCCCCTCGGACGCGGACGAGTCCAGGGCGACCCTGGAGCGGGCACTGGAGCTGGGCGTCACGCTGTTCGACACGGCGGACGCGTACGGGGCGGGCGAGAACGAGAAGTTTCTGTCGCCCTTCTTCCGGGCGCACCGCGACGAGCTGGTGATCGCCACGAAGTTCGCCCTGGCGATCCACCCGGACGACCCGACCAAGCGGATCATCCGCAACGACACGCCCTACATACGCCAGTGCATCGAGGCGAGCCTGAAGCGCCTGGACGTCGAGGCGATCGACCTCTACTACATGCACCGCCGCGATGTGACCGTCCCCATCGAGGAGACGGTCGGCGTCATGGCGGACCTGGTCCGCGAGGGCAAGGTCAAGCACCTGGGGCTGAGCGAGGTGACGGCACGCGAGCTGCGTGACGCCTGCGCCGTGCACCCGATCGCGGCCGTGCAGTCCGAGTGGTCGCTGTTCAGCCGCGACATCGAGGCGAACGTGGTCCCGGCCGCCCGCGACCTGGGCGTGACCCTGGTGCCGTACTCCCCGCTCGGCCGCGGCTTCCTCACCGGCTCCTTCGCCAAGGCCGAGGACCTGACGACCGGCGACTTCCGCCGCCAGCAGCCCCGCTACACCGGCGAGAACGCGGCAGCGAACGCGGCTCTCCTGGACCCGATCCGCAAGGTCGCCGAGTCGCACGGGGCGACGCTCGGACAGATCGCGCTGGCCTGGGTCCAGCAGCGGGCATCGGTCCACGGCCTGCCGATCGTCCCGATCCCGGGCACCCGCAGGCCGGGCAGGGTGGAGGAGAACGCGGCGGCAACGCGGATCGTTCTGAGCAAGGACGAGCTGGCGCTGCTGGAGCCCATCGCGGGCCACGTGTCCGGCGACCGCTACGCGGACATGTCCTTCGCGTCGGCAGGCAGGGAATGAGCGTGCCCTTGCAGCCGCCGGGGTCTGCAACCCCCTCAGGGGCGCGGGGAACTGCGCGACCAGACGCGGAGTCGCCCTAAAGCTCCGCCAACAACTCGGCCTTCTTGGACGAAAACTCCTCATCCGTCACAAGCCCAGCCTCATGCAACTCCCCGAGATGACGGATCCTCTCCGCGATGTCGGCCGGGTCGCGCCTCGGCGCACCGGCCGACACCGCGGCAACCGCCCCCTTCTGCCGCACAGCGAAAAGCACCGCCGCCGCGAACGGCAACGACTCATGCACCGGCCCGTACCCGAGCCCGAACACCACGGCCGCCGGATCCTGGTCCGCCTGCGCCGGCTGCCCGTCCCCGCAGTCGCGCCGCAGCAGCCGTAGATGCCCCTCGAACACCTCGGGCGACCGCCACTCGACCCCACCCAGCTCGGCCACCGGAAAGCTCTGGTCCCCGGCCTTCCACTTCGCGGAGGACGCACCGGTCCAAAACCACCGAAACCGGACGACGTTCCCGTCGAAGGTCGCCTTCGCGTCATACGCCTTGAACTGCAAGGGCACTTCCGGCGCACCCACGAGGAACTCCTCGGCCGGCCCGGACTCCGTCAGCTGCGACCGCAGTTCGTCGCCGTAGTACTCGGCCAGCGTCTCGCGCTCCGCCGGCAGCACCAGCCGATACGGATCGCCGCCCTCCTTCAGCTGTCCGGCCGCCGCCTCCAGCAGCGGATCGGCGCCGGGCCGGGGCTCGATGCGCAGTGCGACGGTCCTCCCGCGCCTGCCCGGCGTCAGCGTCACACCGGCGATCGCCTCATAGGGCACACGGCGCTCCCCGAGCGCCTGGAACAGCTTGGGTGTTCGAATCCCCCGTTCGTAACGGATGAGCACGGAGTCGGACTCGAACTCCCAGGCGGCATGAAATCCGGCCAGTACGTCACCCATGCGGCTCATCGTATGCGGCACGTGCTCCTCCGTCGCCACCCCGCGCACACCGCGGTTCCTACGTGTCTACGCGCGTCCTGCCGACGCCGTGTCGGACAAACCCGCCCGACAGGCATCGGCATCGTTCGCACAGCGCACCGCGTGGTATGCGCCAACCCCGATCTCGGCGAAGTTCTGGACGCTGTCCGTGCCCGGCTCGAAATAGCCGCCGTGGCCCTTCGCCTCCCGCGCGGACAGCACCCGCGCGCCGAAGACCGACGACACCGGGTCCTCCCCGTGCCCCAGTCCGCCGACCTCCAGATGCGGCACGTCCTGCACCCAGTCGTCGGCGTCCCGCATCGCCCACACCTGCGCCGAGGTGCCCAGCTGGGAGGCCTTCGAGACCCGCATGCCAGGGCTGCCGGCCACCGCTATGTCGGCCACCCGCTCGGGCAGTGTGTGCGCGGCGAGACCGCACAGCACCGAGCCGTAGCTGTGGCAGAACAGGGAGACGGGCGAGCTGCCGGGCAGCGCCCGCACCAGCGCGTTCAGGCGTACGGCCCCGGACTGCGCACGCATCGCCGTCGCCGAGTCGATGCCGAGCCCGTTCGGCGTGGTGTAGTCGGCCCAGGCGATCACGGCCGTCCGCGTCGAAGGGCTCGTCGCACGCTCGGCCGCGTACAGCGACTCGGCCATGCCGACCGGCGCCGAGTACTTGCGATTGGTGCGCTGGAAGGTGAGCAGGTCGGTGTCGACGCCGGGGACGACGACCGAGATCCGCTCGGCCCCGGTCAGGTCGCCGAACACCTCGGCGGCGCGGCCCGACCCCTCCGGGTCGAAGGCGAGGATGTGCCGGTCAGGCCGCATCATCGCCTCGAAGCGATGCATACGGCGGCCCGCCTCGCTCTGCCCCTCGGGCGTGAGCCGGTTGTCGTCCATGCGTTTGTGCTCGACCTTGCGGGCCTCGTCGAGCGCGATGCGGTTCGCGCGATAGCGCAGCTCGACCGGCGCGCCGTTCATGTTGCCGACCGCGAGCGAATAGCGGTGGGCGAGGCTGGTGCGCTGTGCATCGGTGAGCGAGGCGAAGAACCGGGCGAGCCGCGTGGGGGAGGAGTTCGCGGCCGGCAGGTGGTGGCCGGCGATGCTGCCGTGCTCCCAGGCGCTGATCGAGGCCTGCAGCGGTGCGGCGCTCCGGTGGTGGCGCAGGGCCGTCCAGCCGGTGGTCGCCAGCATCACGAACACCACGGCCAGCGCGAGCAGGGCGCGCCAGACGTTCAGTTGCGGGGAGGTATCGAAGGAAGTCACTGGGAGGACACACTAGGAGAACGGGAGGGTCTCGCGTTAACCAAGTGACAGGTATCACGTTTTGATCACGTCGGCGTGAACACGCCCATGACCTCAGTGTGTTCGCCAGCTCTCGCTGAGTGCGGGGCCCACCTGTTCGAGATGCGAGGCGGTCAGTGCCCGCATCGCGTCGAGACTGTAGTCCTCGCCGGTGCTCCACTGACGCTCCGTCAGTCGCATCACTCCGCCGAACACGGCCACCGCCAGCCGGGGTCGCGGATCGCTGTCGACGTCGACGCCCTCGCGCTCGGCGAGGATACGCGCGATGGCCTCCTCGATCTCCACGGACTTGCGCAGATGCGCCGCGAGCAGCACGGGCGTCGACTCGACCACCTGGTACATGCGCAGATACAGCTCGACGGGTGCGACGGCCTCGATCACGTCGTGCAGCGTGTCCCAGCCCTCCAGCACTGCCTGGCGCAGCGCCTCCATGGGCGGCTCGTGCGGCGGGCGTGCGCGCACCGCCTCCAGGAAGTGCGCCACCGTCATCTCCTGCAGCCCGAGGGCGGCCTCCTCCTTGCCGGCGAAGTAGCGGAAGAAGGTGCGCTGCGACACGTCGACGGCGTCCGCGATGTCGTCGACGGTCGTGTGCTCGTACCCCTGGCTGGTGAAGAGCTCCAGCGCGGTCCGCAGCAGCGCGTCCCGGGTGCGCTGTTTCTTGCGTTCGCGCAGTGTTTCCATAGGTGTCAGTTACCGACTTGTGAATTGGTTTGTCAATTGTCAGCGGCTGTCATTAGCCTCGAACACATGACTAGTCAGACCACCCTCGACAAAACGGGGTCGGGGGGCGACGCGCCAGTAGTCCCGTCGGACGCGGCGCCGGCCAAGGGGCTGCGCGGCCACCCTTGGCTCACCCTCATCACCGTCGCGGTCGGGGTCATGATGGTTGCCCTCGACGGCACCATCGTGGCCATCGCCAACCCGGCCATCCAGAAGGACCTCGGCGCCACCTTCGCCCAGGTCCAGTGGATCACCAACGGGTACTTCCTCGCTCTCGCGGTCTCCCTCATCACCGCCGGCAAGCTCGGCGACCGGTTCGGGCACCGTCAGACCTTCCTCATCGGCGTGATCGGCTTCGCCGCCGCCTCCGGTGCGATCGGCCTGTCCAGCAGCATCGGCGCCGTCGTCACCTTCCGTGTCTTGCAGGGCCTGTTCGGCGCGCTGCTGATGCCGGCCGCGCTCGGCCTGCTGCGGGCGACCTTCCCGGCCGAGAAGCTCAACATGGCCATCGGCATCTGGGGCATGGTCATCGGCGCCTCGACCGCGGGCGGCCCGATCCTCGGCGGCGTCCTCGTCGAGCACGTCAACTGGCAGTCGGTGTTCTTCATCAACGTGCCGGTCGGCATCCTCGCCGTCGTCCTCGGCGTGCTGATCCTGCTCGACCACCGCGCCGAGAACGCCCCGCGTTCCTTCGACCTCCTGGGCATAGCCCTGCTGTCGGCCGCGATGTTCTGCCTGGTCTGGGCGCTGATCAAGGCTCCTGAGTGGGGCTGGGGCGCCGGTAGGACGTGGGCGTTCATAGCCGCCTCGGTGATCGGCTTCGTGCTCTTCGCCTTCTGGGAGAAGAGGGTCAAGGAGCCCCTGATCCCGCTGGGCCTCTTCCGCTCGGTCGCGCTCTCCGCGGGTGTCGTCCTGATGGTCCTGATGGCCATCGCGTTCATGGGCGGCCTGTTCTTCGTGACGTTCTACCTCCAGAACGTCCATGGCATGAGCCCGATCGACGCGGGCCTGCACCTGCTGCCGCTCACCGGCATGATGATCGTCGGCTCGCCGCTCGCGGGCGCGATGATCACCAAGCTCGGCCCGCGGGTCCCGCTGGCCGGCGGCATGGCGCTCACCGCGATCGCCATGTACGGCATGTCCACGCTGGAGACGGACACCGGCAGCGGCATCATGTCCGTCTGGTTCGCCCTCCTCGGCCTCGGCCTCGCGCCGGTCATGGTCGGCGCGACGGAGGTCATCGTCGGCAACGCCCCGATGGAACTCTCCGGCGTCGCGGGCGGTCTCCAGCAGGCCGCGATGCAGATCGGCGGCAGCCTCGGTACGGCCGTCCTGGGCGCCGTCATGGCCTCCAAGGTCGACAGCGACCTCGCCGGCAACTGGGCGGACGCCGGGCTCCCGGCGCTCACCCCGGCCCAGGAGGCGCAGGCCTCCGAAGCGGTCCAGGTCGGTGTGCCGCCGGTGGCACCGGGTACGCCGGACGCCATCGTCGCGAAGATCACGGATGTGGCGCACGACACGTTCATCTCCGGGATGAGCCTCGCGTCCCTCGTCGCCGCGGGTGTGGCGGTCGTGGCGGTCGGGGTCGCGTTCCTCACCAAGCGCGGCGAGAACGCGGAGGCGGGTGCGGGCGCGGCGCACATCTGACGCGCCGGGTTCTTGCTCCTACGGGAGGGGTCGGCGGCCGAGTTCCCCTATCAGGGTGACAAGGCCGAAGACCCCTCCCGTCGGCATTCGCCGCAGGTCACAGTGGGTCAAGCCAGGGCCTGCGGCGCGCTGCCGGAGGGGGTCAGCGCGCCGTCGGCCCGGCGCCGGGGCGAACGCCGGCGTGTGTGCGTTTCGGGCTGCGGGTGCGTGGTGGCTGGTCGCGCAGTTCCCCGCGCCCCTGAGGTCGGCATACTCCCGCCAATTACCCGCGCCCTGCGCACGCGGCATCCCGCCCCAGTTCCCCGCGCCCCTGAGGTCGGCATACTCCCGCCAATTACCCGCGCCCTGCGCACGCGGCATCCCGCCCGGCGGCGCCCCGTTGGCGCCGGGCTGCGTGCCCCCCCCGCTCCAGCCAGGGCTCCGGGCGACCCACTAGCCCACCCGTTTGTCGCTGACCCTTTCCCCTTCGCCCGACAGTGCCGCGACCTCCGCTCGGAGTGCCCGGACCTCCTCCGTCAGCACCCGGATCGCCTCCGTCTGACGCCGCTCCTCCACGTCGTCCATCTCGAAGCGAGATATGAACCACGCGGCGATATTGGCGGTCACCACACCCAGCAGGGCGATCCCGGACAGCATCAGACCCACCGCGAGCATCCGCCCCACCCCCGTGGTCGGCGCATGATCCCCGTACCCCACGGTTGTCATGGTCGTGAACGACCACCACACCGCGTCACCCAGCGTCTTGATGTTCCCGTTCGGGGAGTCCCGCTCCACCGACAGCACCGCCAGCGAGCCGAACATCAGCAGCCCGACCACCGCCCCGGCGACATACGTCGTCAGCCGCACCTGCGACGCCATCCGCGCCCGCTGCCCGACGAGCAGCAGCGTGGACACCAGCCGCAGCAACCGCAGCGGCTGCACCAGCGGCAGCACGACCGCACACAGATCGAGCCAGTGCGTACGCACGAACTCCCGGCGATCCTCGGCGAGCGCCAGCCGGACGACGTAGTCCAGCGCGAACGCCCCCCACACCACCCACTCCACCGCGAGACACACGTCCACCACCGCACGGCTCGCCTCGGGCCGGACGATCGGGACGGCATAGGCCACGGCGAACGCCATGGCCAGACCGAACAGAGGGCGCTGGGTATGCCGTTCCCAACGAACTTGGGCGGGCGCTTGCTTCATGGGCGCATCGTAGGAAATGTGAAGGGGTGGTGTGCCCCGCAGGTCACCCACAGGCGCCCCGGGCWCACCACCCCGTCAAGTCGGCCGACAGACGCTACGCGTCGCCGCCCGCCGCTCCCGGATCCGCTGCCGACACATCGAGCAGCTGGTAACGGTCGATCGCCTGCTTCAGCGCCGACCGGTCCACCTTCCCCTCCTTGGCGAGCTCGGTCAGCACCGCGACCACGATCGACTGCGCGTCGATGTGGAAGAAGCGGCGGGCCGCGCCACGGGTGTCCGCGAAGCCGAAACCGTCGGCGCCCAGCGACTGGTACGTCCCCGGCACCCAGCGCGCGATCTGGTCCGGCACCGACCGCATCCAGTCGGAGACGGCCACGAACGGCCCCTCGGCACCGCTCAGCTTCCGCGTCACCCACGGCACCCGCTGCTCCTCCTCCGGGTGGAGAAGGTTGTGCTCCTCGCACGCCACGGCCTCGCGGCGCAGCTCGTTCCAGGAAGTCGCCGACCAGACGTCCGCCTTGACGTTCCACTCCTCGGCGAGGATCTTCTGCGCCTCGACCGCCCACGGGACGGCGACACCCGAGGCCATGATCTGCGCCGGGATCGACCCCGAGGTGCCCTCGGCGATCCGGTGGACGCCCTTGAGGATGCCCTCGACGTCGACGCCCGTAGGCTCGGCCGGGTGCTGCATCGGCTCGTTGTAGACGGTGAGGTAGTAGAAGACATCCTCGCCGTGCGGGTGCTCCGCGTCGCCGCCGTACATCCGGCGCAGACCGTCCTGCACGATGTGCGCGATCTCGTATGAGTACGCCGGGTCGTAGGCGACACAGCCCGGGTTCGTCGAGGCGAGCAGCTGCGAGTGGCCGTCCGCGTGCTGAAGGCCCTCACCGGTCAGCGTCGTACGGCCGGCGGTCGCGCCCAGTACGAAACCGCGCGCCAGCTGGTCCGACATCTGCCAGAACTGGTCGCCGGTGCGCTGGAAACCGAACATCGAGTAGAAGACGTAGACCGGGATCAGCGGCTCGCCATGCGTGGCGTACGCCGAACCCGCCGCGATCAGCGAGGCCGTGCAGCCCGCCTCCGAGATGCCGTCGTGCAGCATCTGGCCCTGTGGCGACTCCTTGTAGGCGAGCAGCAGCTCGCGGTCGACCGACTCGTACTGCTGGCCGAGCGGGTTGTAGATCTTCGCGCTCGGGAAGAAGGAGTCCATGCCGAACGTGCGGTACTCGTCCGGTGCGATCAGCACGAACCGCCGGCCGATCTCCTTGTCCCGCATGAGGTCTTTGAGGAGCCGCACAAAGGCCATGGTCGTCGCGATGGACTGGTGGCCCGAGCCCTTCTTCACGGTCGCGTACGTCTTGTCGTCCGGCAGCGCCAGCGGCTTGGAGCGCACCACACGCGTCGGGACGTAACCGCCGAGCCCCTGGCGGCGGTCGTGCATGTACTGGATCTCCTCGGAGTCGCGCCCCGGGTGGTAGTACGGCGGGAGCCCGCTGTCCAGGTCCTTGTCGGCGATCGGCAGGTGCAGCCGGTCGCGGAAGCGCTTGAGGTCGTCGACCGTCAGCTTTTTCATCTGGTGCGTGGCGTTGCGGCCCTCGAAGTTGGGACCGAGGGTCCAGCCCTTGATCGTCTTGGCGAGGATCACCGTCGGCTGGCCCTTGTGCGCCTTGGCCGCCGAGAACGCCGCGAAGATCTTCTTGTGGTCGTGACCGCCGCGGCCCAGGTGCAGGACCTGGTCGTCGGTCATGCCCTCGACCATCGCGCGCAGCCGCTGGTCGTCGCCGAAGAAGTGGTCGCGGATGTAGGCGCCGGTCTCGGTGGCGTACGTCTGGAACTGGCCGTCCGGTGTGGTGTTCATCCGGTTGACCAGGATGCCGTCGCGGTCCTGCGCGAGCAGCGGGTCCCAGGTGCGGTCCCAGATCAGCTTGACGACGTTCCAGCCGGCGCCGCGGAAGATCGACTCCAGCTCCTGGATGACCTTGCCGTTGCCCCGCACAGGGCCGTCGAGGCGCTGCAGGTTGCAGTTCACCACGAACGTCAGGTTGTCCAGGCCCTCACGGGCGGCGATGGACAGCTGGCCGAGCGATTCCGGCTCGTCCATCTCGCCGTCACCGAGGAACGCCCAGACGTGCGACTTGGAGGTGTCCGCGATGCCGCGCGCCTGCATGTAGCGGTTCATCCGGGCCTGGTAGATCGCGCCGATCGGGCCGAGGCCCATCGACACGGTCGGGAACTCCCAGAAGTCCGGCATCAGCCGCGGGTGCGGGTAGCTCGACAGGCCGTACGGCGCCTTCGACTTCTCCTGGCGGAACGCGTCGAGGTTGTGCTCGCTGAGCCGGTCCAGCAGGAACGCGCGTGCGTAGATGCCCGGGGAGGCGTGGCCCTGGAAGAAGACCTGGTCGCCGCCGTCGCCCTCGTCCTTGCCGCGGAAGAAGTGGTTGAAGCCCACGTCGTAGAGCGAGGCGGAGGAGGCGAACGTGGCGATGTGACCGCCGACGCCGATGCCGGGGCGCTGGGCCCTGGACACCATGACCGCGGCGTTCCACCGGGTCGCGTTGAGGATCTTGCGCTCGATCTCCTCGTTGCCCGGGAAGAACGGCTCGTCCTTGGTGGCGATCGTGTTGACGTAGTCCGTGCTGCGCATCTCGGGCACGGCCACGCGCTTCTCGCGGGCCCGCTCGATCAGCCGCAGCATCAGATAGCGGGCCCGCTCCCGGCCGCGCTCGTCCACGGCGGCGTCGAGGGAGTCGAGCCACTCCTGGGTTTCCTCGGGATCGAAGTCAGGAACCTGACTCGGAAGGCCGCCAATGATGATCGGGTTGCGATCGGATCCGGAAGCCACGCTGTTCCTTACCTGTCAGAGGGCCGTGTTTCTGAGGGTCTGCACCGCTCACCATCGTGTACCTCGGGGCGCCAAACGTCATCTCTACTGTGAAGTAACCGGCGCCTGGTGAACGGTGGAGAGTCCACTCATGGTTCCCAAACGCACAAACGGGGCAGATTGGTGTGGTGCGCGTCACCTTGAGACCATGAGGGTGTGCCTGGAGTTGCGGTGACACGTTCCGGATCGTCACCGTTTCGGCGGTCTGAACGGCCGGGTACTTGCGCGATCCGCCCCGCCCGTGTGGACTACGGCCAATGCTTCGCGCACGCGCGTGGCTGAGTTATTCCCAAGACATGATCAGGAGGCAACCCGTGAGCGCGACCGCGGACCACGCGGAGGAGCGGACTAGCCCTGCCGTCAGGCTGGGGTTCCAGCCCGAGCAGGTGGTCCAGGAGATCGGCTTCGACGACGACGTCGACCAGGAGCTCCGCGAGGCCATTGAGGAAGTCATCGGCAGCGAGCTGGTGGACGAGGAGTACGACGACGTCGCAGACGCCGTGGTGCTGTGGTTCCGCGACGAGGACGGCGACCTGACGGATGCGCTGGTGGACGCCACCACGTACATCGAAGAAGGCGGCTCGATCCTGCTCCTCACGCCCAAGACCGGCCGTGACGGCTACGTGGAGCCGAGTGACATCTCTGAAGCCGCGACCACGGCGGGTCTGTCGGCGTCCAAGAGCGTCAGCGTCGGCAAGGACTGGAGTGGCAGCCGGCTGGTGACGCCCAAGGCCGCGAAGACCAAGAAGTAACCGGTGACGGTGCCGGGCCGGGCCGAAACGCCCGGCCCGGCCTCTTGTGCGGGCCCCGGTGGCCGCTGCATAGGGTGGGTCCCACCCGAACAGCCCCACCGAAGGGACATTCACGACGATGGCGATCCAGGTCGGCGACAAGGCCCCCGACTTCGAGCTCAAGGACAATCACGGCGCCACCGTGAAGCTCTCCGACTTCCGCGGCTCCCAGAACGTCGTTCTGCTCTTCTACCCCTTCGCCTTCACCGGCGTGTGCACCGGCGAACTGTGCGAGGTGCGCGACAACCTGCCGCAATTCTCCGACCGCGACACCCAGGTGCTCGCCGTCTCCAACGACTCCATCCACACCCTGCGCGTCTTCGGCGAGCAGGAGGGCCTGGAGTACCCGCTGCTCAGCGACTTCTGGCCGCACGGCGAGGTCAGCCGCGCCTACGGTGTCTTCGCCGAGGACAAGGGCTGCGCGGTGCGCGGCACCTTCGTCATCGACAAGGAGGGCGTCGTCCGCTGGACGGTCGTCAACGCCCTGCCGGACGCGCGAGACCTGAACGACTACGTCAAGGCGCTCGACACCCTCTGATCGCGCCCGCGATCCCGCTGGTTACCGACACCTGTGATTCTTGGGCACCAAGGCCTGCAAGCCGCGGGAACCCGTCACTAGGATCGGATCGTTGATCCGATATCAAACGCACGGCGGGGCTCCCCGCCCCTGGACACCAATGGAGGACTCGTGGGAGTCAGCCTCAGCAAGGGCGGCAACGTATCACTGACCAAGGAGGCCCCCGGCCTCACGGCGGTCATCGTCGGTCTGGGGTGGGACATCCGCACCACGACCGGCACCGACTTCGACCTCGACGCCAGCGCGCTGCTGACGAACGCGGAGGGCAAGGTCGGCAGCGACGCGAACTTCGTGTTCTTCAACAACCTGAAGAGCCCCGACGGCTCGGTCGAGCACACCGGCGACAACCTCACCGGTGAGGGCGAGGGCGACGACGAGCAGATCAAGATCAACCTCGCCGGCGTCCCGGCGGACGTCGAGAAGATCGTCTTCCCGGTGTCGATCTACGACGCCGAGAACCGCCAGCAGTCCTTCGGCCAGGTGCGCAACGCGTTCATCCGCGTCGTGAACCAGGCCGGCGGCGCCGAGATCGCGCGCTACGACCTCAGCGAGGACGCGTCCACCGAGACCGCGATGGTCTTCGGCGAGCTGTACCGGCACGGTGCGGAGTGGAAGTTCCGCGCCATCGGCCAGGGCTACGCCTCGGGCCTGCGCGGCATCGCGCAGGACTTCGGCGTGAACGTCTGAGTTCAGCATCCCGGAGGTGACCGTCCAGGACACCACTGGCGGAGTCAGGCGCCGTACCGTTCGGGTGCGGCGCCTGGGGGTGCCCCCACTGGGGGAGTGCAGGACAACCAAAGAAGCATCACGCGGGGAGGACCAGCATCATGGGCGTCACGCTCGCCAAGGGAGGAAACGTCTCCCTGTCCAAGGCCGCACCGAACCTCACGCAGGTGATGGTCGGGCTCGGCTGGGACGCGCGCTCCACCACCGGAGCCCCCTTCGACCTCGACGCGAGCGCCCTGGTGTGCAGCGGCGGTCGGGTACTGGGCGATGAGTGGTTCGTCTTCTACAACCAGCTCAAGAGCCCGGACGGCTCGGTGGAGCACACCGGCGACAACCTCACCGGCGAGGGCGACGGCGACGACGAGTCGCTGCTGATCAACCTGTCCAAGGTGCCGGCCCACTGCGACAAGATCGTCTTCCCGGTCTCCATCCACATGGCCGACGAGCGCGGCCAGACCTTCGGCCAGGTCAGCAACGCCTTCATCCGCGTCGTGAACCAGGCCGACGGCCAGGAACTCGCCCGCTACGACCTCAGCGAGGACGCCTCCACCGAGACCGCCATGATCTTCGGCGAGGTCTACCGCTACCAGGGGGAGTGGAAGTTCCGGGCGGTGGGACAGGGGTACGCGTCGGGTCTGCGCGGCATCGCACTCGACTTCGGAGTCAACGTCTCATAACGCGATATGAGCAAAAGTCGGGGCCCCGTGGGGCGCGACGGGGAGCCGACTAGACTTCGGTTCAAAGTTTCGTAAAGCCGAGTGCGGCGCGCGGGAGCCCCGTACACAAGGATTGGGTAGCCAGTGGTTCTGAAAACCTTCGGCTGGTCGTTCGCGGTCACCGCGCTCGGCCTGGTTGCAGCGGTCCTCTTCGGGGGGTGGACCGCCCTGGGAATCGTGGCGATCCTCTCCGTCCTCGAGATCTCGCTGTCGTTCGACAACGCGGTGGTCAACGCCGGGATCCTGAAGAAGATGAATGCCTTCTGGCAGAAGATCTTCCTCACCGTCGGCATCCTGATCGCCGTGTTCGGTATGCGGCTGGTCTTCCCCGTCGTCATCGTCGCCATCAGTGCCTCGCTGGGCCCGATCGAGGCGGTCGACCTCGCGCTCAGCGACAAGGACCAGTACCAGCAGCTCGTCACTGACGCCCACCCGGCGATCGCCGCGTTCGGTGGCATGTTCCTGCTGATGATCTTCCTGGACTTCATCTTCGAGGACCGGGACATCAAGTGGCTGGGCTGGCTGGAGCGCCCGCTCGCCAAGCTCGGCAAGGTCGACATGCTGTCGGTCTGCATCGCGCTCATCGTCCTGCTGATCTCGGCCCTGACCTTCGCTGCCAACGCCCACCAGCACGGCGGCGCGCACGTCGACAAGGCGGAGACGGTCCTGCTCTCCGGTATCGGCGGCCTGATCACGTACATGATCGTGGGCGGTCTCTCCGGCTACTTCGAGGACAAGCTCGAAGAGGAGGAGGAACGCGAGCACGAGGAGGAGGAAGAGGCGGAGCGCACCGGCAAGCCCCGCACGGCGGTCGCCCTGGCCGGCAGGGCCGCCTTCTTCATGTTCCTCTACCTCGAGGTCCTGGACGCGTCCTTCTCCTTCGACGGCGTCATCGGCGCCTTCGCCGTCACCAACGACATCGTCCTGATGGCACTGGGTCTCGGTATCGGCGCGATGTACGTCCGGTCGCTGACCGTGTACCTGGTGCGGCAGGGCACCCTCGACGACTACGTCTACCTGGAGCACGGCGCGCACTACGCGATCGGCGCGCTCGCCATGCTCCTGCTGGTCACCATCCAGTACGAGATCCCCGAGGTCGTCACCGGCCTCATCGGTGTCACCCTGATCGCCTGGTCCTTCTGGTCCTCGGTCCGCCGCAACCGCGCGCTGGCGGCCGCGGAGGGAAAAGCCGAGGGCTCGGACGAGAAGACTGAGGTCTCGTCCGGGGTGTGACACACCTGCGGGTGAGGAACGCTCTGTGCGGGGCGGCCGGGCTCCGGCCGCCCCGCCGGTGTTTCCAGGCGGTTTTCAAGTGAACGTGGGGGCGGAATGGGGTTCCTGGACGGACTCTGGCGTGGCCGGGCGGCCGAGTTCGACTCGGGCAGCGCGTCGTCGAACTCGATCCAGCTGACGAAGCGGCACGACCGGGTTTCTCTCACCAAGCAGGGCGCTGCCACGGGGCATCTGCGGATCAACCTGACGTGGCGGATGCGGACGTCCGACATCGGGGGGTCGCAGCGGGAGAGTCTGCTGCGGCATCCGTTCAAGGCGCTCAAGCCGCCGGAGGTGCTCGGACACAGCCAGAGCATGGTCAACGTCGACCTGGACCTCGGGGCGCTGTACGAGCTGACCGACGGGACGAAGGGGGTCGTCCAGCCGCTGGGCGGGTTCCTGGGGGACGTCAACTCGCCGCCGTACGTGAAGCTCAGCGGGGACGACCGGTTCGGGTCGGCGTCGGGGGAGACGATCTACGTCAATCTCGATCACCGGGAGAACATCAAGCGGTTGCTGGTCTTCGTGTACATCTACGACCAGACGCCGGCCTTCGACCGTACGCATGCGATCGTCACGCTGTRTCCGAGCAACGGGCCTCGGATCGAGATAGGCCTCGACGAGCGGCATCCGCAGGCTCGCTCGTGTGCGGTCGTGATGATCGAGAACGTGAAGGGGGAGGTCTGGGTCCGGCGTGAGGTGAAGTTCGTGTACGGCTTCCAGGCCGAGCTGGACCGGTTGTTCGGGTGGGGGTTGCAG
>NZ_RDBN01000037.1:31119-36000 GCF_008042075.1 Streptomyces sp. UW30
GCTGGGGGTAGCCGTAGGCCGGCTGGGGCGGGACCGTTGTCGTCGGCTCTTCGGGGGGCAGTGGCTGGGAGACCTCGGGGGTCTGCGCGTGGTCGTCCATGGTCTCCGACTCGTCCACCGAGATGCCGAAGTCCGTGGCCAGCCCCTTGAGGCCGTCCGAGTAGCCCTCGCCGAGGGCGCGGAACTTCCAGCCCTCGCCGCGGCGGTACAGCTCGCCGCAGATCAGGGCCGTCTCCTGCCCCGTCTCCGGCTTGATGTCGAAGTACGCCAGCGGATCACCCTCGGTGGCCGTCGCGTCGTACAGCAGGATGCGCAGGTCCCGTACGCGGTCGAAGGTGACGCCGTCCGCCGATGCGACCACCAGAATCTGACCGACGCTGGACTCGACACCGGCGAGATCTGTCTGGATCGTGTCGGTGAGGCCCTCGGCGAGTCGCTTCTTGCCGAGCCGCCAGACCTTCCCGGAGGGGTGCCGGGGCTGGTTGTAGAAGACGAAGTCCTCGTCGGAGCGCACACGTCCGTCGGGGCCGAGGAGCAGAGCCGAGGCGTCGACGTCCGGGACCCCCTGCCCGGGCGTCCAGCGCAGCACGGCGCGCACCGTCGTGACTTCGAGCGGGACGTTCGACCCCTTCAACATCGCGTGCGTCATGCGGTCATCCTGCCTTCTCCGTCCTGGTCACGACAACGCGGGGTACACAGACCGTGCGGGGTCGTGTTTGTCCGCGTTACCAGAAATTCATGCCTGTCGGGAACCCCTGACATGGGTATCTACGTACTATTACCGGCCACCTGTGAACGGGTCACAGGGGCCACTGAAATCATCACGGGGGAGTTCTATGCGTCATTTCGGGCACATCGCCCCGGAGGTGCGGCAGCGCCTGTTCCACCAGGAGCCGTGCGAGTTCACCGCCGACTCTCCGGCCAGGCTGCTCTCCGTGGCCCTGGGCGCCACGCTCTACAGTCCGGCCACGCGGCCGCGGCTCGCCGACGACGTCGTCAAACAGACCGGACGCGGCGTGGTCTCGATGGTGCTGTGCCTGGAGGACTCGATCGGTGACGAGGACGTCGCGGAGGGCGAGGAGAACCTCGTCCGGCAGTTCGCCGACCTCGCCGGACGGGAGGGTGCCGGTGATCTGCCGCTGCTCTTCATCCGGGTCCGGACGCCCGAGCAGATCCCCGACCTCGTACGACGGCTCGGCCCCGCCGTCCGGCTGCTGTCCGGGTTCGTGCTGCCGAAGTTCACCGAGGAACACGGCATGCCCTTCCTGGAGGCCCTCGCGAGCGCCGAGGCGGCGAGCGGGCGGCGGCTTTTCGCCATGCCGGTGCTGGAGTCGCCCGAGCTGATGTACCGGGAGTCGCGGGTGGAGACCCTGGAGGGCGTCTCCCGTGCGGTCGACAAGTACCGGGAGCGGGTGCTGGCGCTGCGCCTGGGCGTCACCGACTTCTGCTCGTCGTACGGGCTGCGGCGGGCCCCGGACATGACCGCGTACGACGTCCAGATCGTCGCCTCCGTGATCGCCGACGTGGTGAACATGCTGGGGCGGGCCGACGGCACCGGGTTCACGGTGACCGGGCCGGTGTGGGAGTACTTCCGGGTGCAGGAACGTATGTTCAAGCCCCAGCTGCGTCGCAGCCCCTTCCTGGAGGGCCAGGCCGAGGAGCTGCGCGAGGCCCTGATCGAGCACTCCATGGACGGCCTGCTGCGCGAGATCACGATGGACCACGCCAACGGCCTGCTCGGCAAGACGTGCATCCACCCCTCCCACGTCCTGCCCGTGCACGCGCTGTCCGTGGTCAGTCACGAGGAGTTCAGTGACGCCAAGGACATCCTGAAGCCCGAGCGCTGCGGCGGGGGTGTACTCAGGTCGCAGTACACGAACAAGATGAATGAGGTGAAGCCTCATCGCGCCTGGGCCGAGCGGACCATGCTGCGGGCCGAGGCGTTCGGTGTGGCCAATGAGGACATCGGCTTCGTGGAGCTGCTCGCCGCCGGGATTCCGGCCTGAACCTGGCCGACCGGCTCCGACGAGCCGACCGGCTTCTATCCAAGGGACGCATGAACAAGGCAGTGAACGACGGGGTCTGGTCCGGGAGCTGGGTCGCCGAGCGGCTCGGGGTCCAGCTCGTGGGCGACGACGAGCTCACCGGGATGCTGGGGCTCGCCCTGCGGCGCAACCCCAAGCGGGCGCACCTGCTGGTCTCCAACGTGCTGGGCAAGCACGTACCGCAGTCACCGTCCGTGGTGTACGGCGCCGGCTTCGCGCTCGGGCGCCGGGTGCGGGATCTTCTGGGCGCGGCGGAGGCCGCCAGGGCGGTCGTCCTCGGTTACGCCGAGACGGCGACGGGGCTCGGCCACGCCGTCGCCGACGGTGTGGGGCTCGCCCCGTATCTGCACTCCACCCGCCGTCCGGTCGCCGGGGTCGCCCGGGCGGGCGGCTTCGAGGAGGCGCACTCGCACGCCACGTCGCATCTGCTGCTGCCGGAGGATCCTGCGCTGCTGGTCGGTGACGGGCCGCTGGTGTTGGTCGATGACGAGTTCTCCACGGGGAACACGGTGCTGAACACCGTTCGGGACCTTCATGAGCGGTATCCGCGGCGGCGTTATGTCGTGGTGGCGCTGGTGGACATGCGGTCGGCGGCCGACGCCGGCCGGCTGGAGGAGTTCGCGCGGGAGATCGGCGCGCGGGTGGACCTGGTGGCGGCGGCCTCGGGGACCGTACGGCTGCCGGAGGGGGTGCTGGAGAAGGGGCAGGCGTTGGTGGCGCGGTACGAGGCGGAGAGTGCCGGGGCCGGTGGTCTGTCGTCTGCGGCGCCGTCCGGGCCGCTCGCGCAGTTCCCCGCGCCCCTGGGGGGTTGCCCTCCTGGCCGGCTTCAACGGCAACGCCGCTGCTCGACGGGTTACCCTCCTGGCCGGCCTCAGCGGCAACGCCGCTGCTCGACGGGTTACCCTCCTGACCGGCTCCAGCGGCAACGCCGCTGCTTGGCGGGCTGCCCTCCTGGCCGGCCTCAGCGGCAGCGCCGCTGCTTGGGGGCGCGGGGAACTGCGCGAGCGGCCCGGACGGCGCCGCAGACGACAGACCACCGGCCCCGGCACTCTCCGCCTCGTACCGCGCCACCAACGCCTGCCCCTTCTCCAGCACCCCCTCCGGCAGCCGTACGGTCCCCGAGGCCGCCGCCACCAGGTCCACCCGCGCGCCGATCTCCCGCGCGAACTCCTCCAGCCGGCCGGCGTCGGCCGCCGACCGCATGTCCACCAGCGCCAGCTCGACGGGTTACCCTCCTGACCGGCTCCAGCGGCAACGCCGCTGCTTGGCGGGCTGCCCTCCTGGCCGGCCTCAGCGGCAGCGCCGCTGCTTGGGGGCGCGGGGAACTGCGCGAGCGGCCCGGACGGCGCCGCAGACGACAGACCACCGGCCCCCACATCACCCGAATAGACCTGCACTGGCCCCCCGGCCTCCCCGACGGCGGTCGTCACGGCTTCACCCCGGCCCACCGGGCCCGGCTGGAGGGCGCCCTGCCCGCCATGACCGCCCGCCTGGCAGAGGCGCTGCCCAAGAGCGCCCGGCGCGTGCACGTGCTGGGCTTCGAGGAGCTGATGTACGCCCCGCTCCGCCTCGCCCGTGAGCTGGAGCAGGTCGCCGAGGGCGTCGAGGTCCGCTACTCCACCACCACCCGCTCGCCCGTCCTCGCGGTCGACGACCCGGGCTACGCGATACGCACCCGCCTGGTCTTCCCGGCCCACGACACCCCGGCCGACGGCCCCGGCGAGCGCTACGCCTACAACGTCGCGGGCGCCGGCTTCGACGCCGTCATAGTCGTCGTCGACTCGGTCGCCGACACCCCCGAACTGCACGCGCCCGACGGCCTGCTGGCGCGGCTCGCCGCCCATGCCCCGCAGGTCCTGCTGGTGGTGGTGCCGTCGTACGTCCCCGGGCCCCTGGCCCTTCCCGAAAGGCACCCGATGCTGCCCGAGCCCCTCCGCGGCCCCGCCTTCTCCTCGTACGCCCCCGACGAGGTCGGCTGGCTGCTCCAGGACCTCTCGGACGTGACGCTGGAGGCGCCGACCGAGGAGCGCGAGGAGGCCATCCAGAGCGGCGGCGCGCACTACGCGGAGTCCCTGCCGATGGAGTACCAGCCCAGCGAGCAGTACCAGGAGCTGTTCCACACCGCGCTGGAGGAGTCGGCCGCGCGGCTGGCGCAGGCGGCCGGCGCGGTGACGGAGATCGTGCTGGCCGAGCGCTCCCCCCGGCCGGTGCTGGTGTCGCTGGCGCGCGCGGGCACCCCCGTCGGCGTCCTCATGCGCCGCTGGGCGCAGTTCCGGCACGGGCTCGAACTCCCGCACTACGCCGTCTCGATCGTGCGCGGCCGAGGCATCGACGCCAACGCCCTGCGCTGGCTGGCCCAGCACCACGACCCACGCGACGTCGTCTTCGTCGACGGCTGGACCGGCAAGGGCGCCATCACCCGTGAACTGGCCGCGGCGATACGGGAGTTCGAGGTGTCCGACGGCATCACCGGCTTCGACCCCGAGATCGCCGTCCTGGCCGATCCGGGCTCGTGCGTGCGGACGTACGGCACCCGCGAGGACTACCTCATCCCGTCCGCGTGCCTCAACTCCACGGTCTCCGGCCTCATCTCGCGTACGGTGCTGCGCGCCGACCTGGTCGGCCCGCACGACTTCCACGGCGCGAAGTTCTACCGCGAACTCGCCGGCGCCGACCGCGGCCAACTGGGGCGGTTCGTTCCTCGGCGTGCCGACGGCGAGCAAGCACCAGAAGGAGGCCGTCGCGCTGGCGAAGTGGCTGACCGCACCCGAGCAGCAGGCGAAGGTCTTCGCCAAGCAGGCCAGCTTCCCGTCGACCCCGTCGGCGTACTCGACCC
>NZ_RDBN01000037.1:36100-58717 GCF_008042075.1 Streptomyces sp. UW30
GGGCGGGCGTCGAGCGCATCAGCGAGGAGTACGGCATCCACGACGTGAACCTCGTCAAGCCGGGTGTCGGCGAGACCACGCGGGTGCTGCTGCGCCGGGTGCCCTGGAAGATCCTGGCGCGGGCCGGAGCCGGCGCCGACCTGGACCATGTACGCCTGCTGGCCGAGCAAAGAGGAGTACCGGTGGAGGAAGTGGCCGAACTGCCGTACACCTGCGTGGGGTTGATCCACCCCAAATACACGCGGGGCGCGACGGGCGCCGACGGCAAGGCGGTGAACGTCTGATGCCGGTACTGGTGGCGAGCGACCTCGACCGTACGCTGATCTACTCCGCCGCGGCCCTCGCGCTGACCATGCCGGACGCGCGGGCGCCGAGGCTGCTGTGCGTGGAGGTGCACGAGAGCAGGCCGCTGTCGTACATGACCGAGACGGCGGCCCAGCTGCTGACCGACCTCGGCGACGCGGCGGTCTTCGTGCCGACGACGACCCGGACCCGCAAGCAGTACGAGCGCATCAACCTGCCGGGCCCCGCGCCGAGGTACGCGATCTGTGCCAACGGCGGCCATCTGCTGGTCGACGGTGTCTCCGACCCGGACTGGAACGCCCGGGTCATGGCCCGGCTGGCGGAGCAGTGCGCGCCGCTGGAGGAGATCCGGGACCACCTGATGGCCTCGGCGGACCCGTTGTGGGTGCGCAAGCACCGCATCGCCGAGGACCTCTTCGCCTACCTCGTCGTCGAGCGCGAACTGCTGCCCGAGGAGTGGGTGAAGGAGCTCGCGGTGTGGGCGGAGAACCGGGGCTGGACGGTCTCGCTCCAGGGCCGCAAGATCTACGCCGTCCCGAAGCCGCTGACCAAGAGTGCCGCCATGCACGAGGTGGCCCGCCGCACCGGCGCCGACCTCACGCTGGCCGCCGGTGACTCCCTCCTCGACGCCGACCTGCTGCTGGCCGCCGACAAGGGCTGGCGCCCGGGACACGGCGAGCTGGCCGACGCCGACTGGACGGCTCCGGCGATCAGCGCGCTGCCGGAGCGCGGGGTGCTGGCGGGGGAGCGGATCCTGCGGGAGTTCCTGCGGGCAACCCGCACGGACGCGCCCCTGTAGGGGCTCGGGGAACTGCCGGCCGGGCACCGCAATTCAGGTGCCCGGCCAGGTACTCCGTCGGTTACAGGTACGGGCGGGTGATCAGCTCGATCGCGTGACCGGCGGGGTCCTTGAAGTACACCCCTCGACCGCCGTGCCCGTTGTTGATCTCACCTGAGCGCTGCATCTGCGGATCGGCCCAGTGCTCGATACCGCGATCACACAGTCGCCGGTACGCCCGATCGAACAGCTCGTCAACGAGCCGAATCGCTACGGTCCTCGGCGGCGATGATGGTGTGGTTGAACGTGACTGCCATTGAGGTCGACCTCGCTGTTGTTCGACACGACAAGAACGGACTCGTGCTGCACGAGCACTGGGAGGTCCGCGTGCCGAACTGGGGTGCCTTCTCCGCACCCACTGTGCGATCAGCCCACCACCGGATGGCCGATCTGTGTGTGGCGTAGCGCCGGTCCGGTGTTCACGTCGGGGACCCTACGTGATCTTGTCGGCTGCGACAACGGGACAGCGACCGGCGGCCGGCCACTAGCCGCAGCAGCCCCCGCCGCAGCAGCCGCCCCCGCCGCCGCTCGCCCTGGGCGCGGCGGCCGGGGCGGACGCCGTGCCGCCGACGGCCACGGTCGAGAGAAGCTTCACGGTGTCTTCATGACCGGCCGGACACGCGGCAGGAGCGGAGGACTCCGCCATCGGACGGCTCAGTTCGAAGGTGTCTCCGCAGCTGCGGCAGCGGTATTCGTAGCGAGGCATGGTCACAGACTAATCGGCCTGACCGGATACACACCCCTCTGCGGCCGTTTGCGATCATCCCTGTCCGGTACCGGTGTGGAGAATTTGAAAAGGTCACTGATATTTTCGATCGACGCGAGGAGCCGTAAGGCCGGGGGAACAGGGGGCGCGCTGCCGTTGACCGCGGTGGCCATGCCCTTCCGCGCGGGCACGACCGAATGCGGGGAGGGGCGCAGCCGTGACCAGGGCTGGGCAGGAGCCGGACGAGACCATGCAGTTAAAGGTCCCCGTGCTCCCGCCGGACGAGACCGTGCAACTGCGGACGGTCGAGGCGGGTTTATCCCGCAATACAGACGTCCCTTCGGGGAAGGGCAGATTTCGACCACCCGGGCGCCGCCGCAGGGCCGCCCGCTCTGTCGCCCTGTCCCGTCTCGAAGCCGCCGCGGGCCCCTGGGCAACCCGTCTCGCGCCCTACGTCCGCCGTCTGCGGCCCCAGTACCCGCGCCCCGGCCGCACCGGCTGGCGCCGCTGGGCGCCCTCGTGGCGACAGTGGCTCGGCGGCGTGCTGACCTTCCTCGGCCTGACCACCGCGGCTCTGACCGTGGCCTACGCCGCCACCGACATCCCGGAGAACCTCAACTCGTACGCCACCCAGCAGGACAACGTCTACTTCTGGTCCGACGGGACACCCATGGCCCGCACCGGCTGGGTGCGCCGGCAGGACATGCCCCTGAAGGACATACCGGAGGACGTCCGCTGGGCGGTGCTCGCCGCCGAGAACGCCAGCTTCTACAGCGACCCCGGCATATCGGTCAGCGGCCTCACCCGTGCCGTGTGGCGCACCTTCGGCGAGGGCGACACCCAGGGCGGCTCCACCATCACCCAGCAGTACGTCAAGAACGTCTACCTCAGTCAGGACCGCTCGGCCGGCCGCAAGTTCACCGAGGCGATGCTCGCCCTCAAGCTCGACAGCCGGATGAGCAAGGACGACATCCTGGAGGGCTACCTCAACACCAGCTGGTTCGGCCGCGGGACCTACGGCATGCAGCGCGCCGCCCAGGCCTACTACGGCAAGGACGTCGGCGAACTCGACGTCAGCGAGGCCGCCTTCCTCGCCTCCCTCCTCAAGGGCGCGGCCCTCTACGACCCCGCGCTGAGCAAGGCCAACCACGCGCGGGCGGTGGAGCGCTGGTCCTGGATCCTCGACCGCATGGTCGACATCGGCAGGCTGTCGCCGTCCGAGCGGGCCGGGTACAGGACGTTCCCGGAGCCGTTGAAGCAGGCCAGGGGCTACGACACCGGCAAGCAGAGCGACTACCTGGTGGAGCTGGCCGCGCAGTACGCCAAGAAGGCCGCGCACATCTCGGACCAGCAGTTCGACCTCGGCGGCTACCAGATCTACACGACCTTCGACCGGAAGCGGGAGACCGCGCTCACCGACGCCGTGACCAAGGCCCGCGGCAAGGCGCGGGGGCAGGACGCGGCCACGGCGAGGGCGGCTCACTACGGCGCCGCCTCGGTGGCCACCGACGGACGGATCCTCGCCGTCTACGGCGGCCCCGACCACCGTACGCAGGGCTACAACGAGTCCAACGCGACCACCGTGCCCGCCGGTTCGGCCTTCCTGCCCTTCGTCTACGCCTCCGCACTGCAGAGCGGCGTCCAGACGACCCGTGACGGCGGCCCGACCGAGGTCACCCCGGACACGCTGTACGACGGCGACGACGGTGTGCCGGTCATGACGCCCGAGGGGCCGTACTGGGACCGCAGCGGCAAGCGGGTCGCCTCGCACAACGACGGCAAGAAGGACTACGGGCGGATCAGCCTGCACGACGCGCTCGCGCTGTCCGTGAACACGCCGTTCATGCAGCTCGGCATGGACACCGGCCTGGACAGGGTGCGCCGGACGGCGCAGGCGGCGGGGCTGCTCTCCTCCAGCTTCGGCTCCCAGGTGCCGGCGCTGTCCCTGGGCAGCGCCACGCCCAGCGCGATCCGCATGGCGAGCGGGTACGCCACGTTCGCCGCCGCGGGCACCCATGTCGAGCCGTACTCGGTGTCCCGGATCACCCGCAACGGCTCCAAGGTGAGGCTGACGAAGCCCGTCTCGGGCCGCGCGGTGACGGCGCGGGTGGCCGAGCAGGTCCAGGCCGCGCTCAGGTCCGCCTTCAGCCTCGCCCACCCGGCCACCGCCGCCACCGCCCCGCGGGCGACGGGGAAGGCCGGCACCACTCAGGACGACACCGCGGCCTGGTACGTCGGCACGGCCGCCTCCGTGTCGACGGCCGTGGTGGCCTACCGCATCGATCTCACCAAGAGCCTCGAACCACTGCCGTTGAAGGGCATCGCCGGCACCCCCGCCGGCAGCGTCCCGTACGACATCTGGTCCGGCGCCCTGGGTCTTCGCTGACCCGGCGACCGGCCCCCAACGCCCAGGGACAGCGCCGGCACCTGGGAGCCGAAGCTGGAGGAGAGCAGCCCCGCCGCCTGCGCCGTCCGGCCGCCGTCGCCGACCCCGCGCACCCCGCCGCAACCAGCCTCCGGGGATGCTGACCCTGGCGGCCCTGCTCGTCGTCGCGTCCCTCGTCGGCGGCTATCTGGTCCTGAACCGCATGGACAGCACCGCCCCGACCGCGTCCTCCGGCGCCTCCCGGCCCGGCGGCGGACGGGCCTCCGCCGAGCCGAGCGGCGCACCCGAGTGGGACGGCAGGACGAAGGTCCTCGGCGACGGCTCGACCTCCTACACCGGCCCGCAGAAAGGCCAGTTGAAGCCAGAACCCCTCAAGCCCGGCGAGAAACCGCCCCAGTTCGTGGTCTTCTCCTGGGACGGCGCGCTCCAGGGCGACGACGAACTCTTCTCCCACTACCGGGAGATGGCGAAGCGGTACGACGCCCACATGACCTTCTTCCTCACCGGTATCTACCTGCTCCCCAAGGACAAGAAGGACCTCTACTCGCCGCCCCGGCACCCCAAGGGCTCGGCGGCGATCAGCTTCCCCACCGACGAGCACATCCGCACCACGCTGGAGCAGCTCGGCAAGGCGTGGCAGGACGGCAACGAGATCGGCACCCACTTCAACGGCCACTTCTGCGGCGCCAAGGGCGGCGAGGACTGGAGCGTGGCGCAGTGGAAGAGCGAGATCGACCAGTTCTACGACTTCGTGGAGCGCTGGAAGACCAACACCGGCTACACCGACGTCGACCCGCTGCCGTTCGACTTCCGCAAGGAGGTCACCGGCGGCCGCGCGCCCTGTCTGGAGGGCCAGGCGAACCTGCTGAAGGCCGTCAAGAGCTACAAGTGGCGCTACGACGCCAGCTCCACGGGCGACTTCCAGATATGGCCCACGAAGAAGAACGGCATCTGGGACTTCCCGCTCCAGATGCTCCCGTACGACAAGGGCGACTTCCAGGGCCTGTCCATGGACTTCAACTTCCTCTACAACCAGTCCGACGGCGAGACCGACGGCGACCCGGCCCGGCACGGCGAGTGGCAGCAGGAGACCCTCGACACCTATATGGCCGGCTTCAACCGGGTCTACTACGGCAGCCGGGCCCCGCTGTTCATCGGCAACCACTTCGAGGAGTGGAACGGCGGTATCTACATGAAGGCCGTCGACGAGGTCATCGAGAAGGTCTGCACGAAGAAGGACGTCAAGTGCGTGTCCTTCAAGGAGCTCGCCGACTGGATGGACGTACAGAAGCCCGAGACCCTGCAAGGGCTGCGCAGCCTGGACCCGGCGCAGTCGCCGGACTGGGCGACGGTGGTGAAGTAGTCAACTACCCCCGGGTTCTTCACAGTTGGGGAGAAGGTGTAAACATTTCCTGCCCGGGTTCGACCACCCCGGGCCAAGGAGAATCCCCGTGAGATCAAGAACACCGATCCCTGCGCGCCGCCGCGCCACCATAGTCGCGGCGGCCGTCGCCTCGATCGCCGCCGGAGCGGCACTGCTGCCGGCCTGGAGCGCCGGCGCCGCAGTAGTCGACGACCCGGCGGTGGACGCCGGGACCCGGGCCACCTTCCAGCGACTGGCGGACGCGGTCTTCACCGACCGCACCCAGGCCCTGGTCGACGGCGCGCAGAGCCGGAAGCCGCTGACCGGCGGCTTCTCGGGCGACGTCCGTCTGTCGGCCCGCGTGGCCCGCGGCGAGGCCGCGGCCCTGTCCACGCTCGAGGGGCGGGGGGACCTTCTCGCCCAGCTCGGCGAGAGGTACCGCAAGGCCGACACCGCCGTCACCCTGGACGCCACGCGCGTGACGGGCCGTACGGCCAAGGCCGCGGTCACCGAGACCACGACCCTGACCTACGACAAGGTCCGCGGCGACGAGCCGGGGACCACCGGGTTCCAGGCCCACCATGAACTCACCTTCACCGCCGACCCGCGCGGCGACTGGCAGCTGACCGCCGTCCGCGACACCGACCCGGGCATCGCGGTGAACACGCTCGCAAAGCCGTCCGTGAAGGCGCCCACGGTGGACGACACCATGCCGTCGGCCCCGCGCGCCGCGACCACCTACCCCGCCCCGGCCAAGCCCAAGACGCTCACGGGCACCGCCCTGAACTACAAGGCGATGGCCGCCTACGCGGAGAAGCACTGGAGCAACTACAACAAGGACTACCCGGACTTGGGCGGCCGCGGGGACGGCGGCGACTGCACCAACTTCGTCAGCCAGTCCCTGAAGGCGGGCGGCTGGAAGCACGTCCCGGGCTATGTGTACGACTACACCAAGTGGTTCGGCAACGCCGAGATCCAGTCGCACTCGTTCGTCGGCGTCAACGAGTGGTCCTGGTTCGCCCAGAACTCCAAGCGGACCACCAGCCTCGCCAACGTCTACCAGATGGACGTCGGTGACGTGCTCCAGATGGACTTCGACAAGGACGGGTCCAAGGACCACACGATGGTCGTCAGCTACCGCAGCCCGCAGGGCGTGCCGTATCTGACGTACCACTCCACCAACACCTACCGCCGTTCGGTGGCGAGCATCATCGCGTCCTACCCGAGCGCCGCCTTCTACGCCTATCGCACCTGACCGGGTCGGGCCCGTCCCTCTTGCCCGTGGGGGAGGGGCGGGCTCAGTGTGCGGCGCCGCGCTCCTCGCGGATCTGGGAGACCACCCCGGCCACGGACTGCCGGACGGCCTCCGTCTCGGTGAGGAAGTGCCAGTAGTCCGGGTGGCGGCCCTCCAGCGTGCCGATCGCCCGCTCCAGCCGGGCGACCGACTCGTCCAGCGGGCGCGCGTGCCGCGGGTCGGGTGTGTTGCGGCCCGCCATGGCCAGCCGCTGGGCGTCCCGGATCGCGAAGCGGGTCCGGTCGATCTCCTGCTGCGGGTCCTTCTGCACGGCGTTGAGCCGGCGCAGCCGGTCGCCGGCCGCCGACACCGACTCGTCCGTGGTGTTCAGCAGCGCCCGGACCGTGGACAGCAGGGCGGTGGCGTCCGGCCAGCGCTGCTCGTCGCGCGCGGTCTGGGCCTCCTTCAGCTTCAGCTCCGCCTGCCGGACGTTCTCCCCGGCGAGGTCCGGGACGCCCTGGAGGTCCTGCCAGCAGGCGGCGGTGAACCGCCGCCGCAGCTCGCTGAGCACCGGCTCCACCTGCTCGGCGCGGGTGGTGAGCGCCTGTGCGCGGGTCCGCAGCGACACGAGCCGGTGGTCGATCTCGGCCGCCTTCTCCGGCAGCCGCTCCGCCTCCACCCGGACCGCTTCCGCCTCCCGCGCGACCCGCTCGGCGCGCTCCAGCGTGTGCGGGACGCCATGCTGCCCGGCGCCCTGGTTCAGCTTCGTCAGCTCCGGGGCGAGGGCCGCGAGCCGCGCCGCGAGGTCGTCGGCCTTCAGACCCGACGTCCGCACCGCGTCCAGCGCGTTCGAAGCGGCGAGCAGGCCCTGCCGGGCACGCTCCACGGCCGGGACGAGCCGGGCCAGCTGGGTCTCGGCCTTGCCGAGCAGCGGCCCGAGCCCGTCGGCGAACCGGTCCAGCTCGCGCTTGACGTTGTCGAGATCGTCCTTGGCCTTTGCCAGCTCCGTACGGGCGCGGACCGCGGTCGAGGCATCCAGGTCGTCCCGGTCGAGGTCGTGGGCGTCCACCGCGTTGATGTACTGGTGGCTGGCCTCGTCGATCCGCCGGCCGAGCGCCTCGAAGTCGGTGATCGCCCGCCGGGCGGCCGGGGAGTCGTCCACGGCCGCGATCGTCTCGATGGAGATCCGCAGATCCCGCTGGGCGGTGTCCAGGTCGTAGAACGCGGCCGCCGCGGCATCCTTCGCCGCCTGCGCCTCGGCCCGCTGGCTCTCCGCCCGCCCGCCGAACCAGCGCCGGGTGCCTCCGCCGGCAAAGGCGGCGGGCAGCGTGAGGGCGACGACCAGGGGGAGGGCGACCAGAGCGAGGGTGTCGGCGAGCGAGTCACGCAGGGCCCGGCGCGAGCGCCCGGGGACCCGGGACACGGGCCTTTGGACGTCCCGCGCGAAGCGGCCCCGCCCACGTGGCTCTGACGGCGATTCCGGCTGTCGAGGTGTCGCCGTCACATCCCTCTCCCGTGCTGTCATTCACCCTGCCCGGTGTCATTCTCCCACCGGATTAGGACGAACACACGGGCCGGTTAGTTCGCGGTTCGGACCGTGACTTTTCCGTCGCCGGTGCGGGCGGAGACCACATGGGAGCTCTTGTCGTCCCGGGGCACGGACACATCCACCGATCCGTCGCCCGTCTCGGTCGTCACCCGGTACGTCGCCCGCGGCAGCTCGATCGTCACCGATCCGTCGCCACTGCGGGTGTCCACCCGGTCCGGCACGGTGCCCAGTTCGAGCTTCACCGAGCCGTCCCCGGTCTGCGCCTTCACCTGCCGCGAGGTGACGTCTGCGACCCGCACGGAACCGTCACCCGTCCGCAGGTCCAGGGGGCCGCTGGAGTCGGTGACATGGACGGACCCGTCCCCCGTGCGCACGCTCAGCGCGTCCTTGAACCCGCGCGCCCGCACGCTGCCGTCCCCGTCCTCGACCTTCACGGTGACTCCGCGCGGCACCTCGATCCGATGCTTGGTCGAGCAGTCGGCGATCATGCCCGAGCACTTCTCCCGCAGCACCAGCCGGTCGTCCTCCATCGACCAGGTCACCTTCGGATCCGACCCGACCGCCACCGACCCCTGGAACCACCTGGTGACCTCCACCGTCCCGGCCTTGTTCGAGTCGGCGGCGACGATCTCCAGCGCCGAGTCGTCCGAGTCCACGGTCAGCGTCCGGCCCTCCAGGGCGAACGAGCGGTGCTCGGGCTCCTTGTCGTCCGCGGCGGAGGCCCCACAGGCGGCGAGACCCGCGACGAGCGCCACGACCACCCCCGAAACGGCGACGGCGCGTGCAGGAACGGTACGGGCCATGACGATCTCCCCCTGGGACTTCCCCGGGCCGACCTCTTCGGCCCGGGACTGCGACGATGCCTCGACCGTACGGACCCCGGGCCGCATCCGGGATCCGGGCCGCTCCCGGATCCATGGTGGGGATAACCCCAGGACGTCCCTGACCTTCGCCGAAACAGGTTTGCGAGGCACGGCCTCCGGCAAGGTAGGCTGTCGACTCGTTCTCGGGTGCGTAGCTCAGGGGTAGAGCGCCTGCCTTACAAGCAGGATGTCGGCGGTTCGAAACCGTCCGCGCCCACCACTGGACAATCCCCGGCTCAGCCAGGGTTCGCGGCCCTTCGGAGTGATCTCCGGGGGGCCGTTCTCGTCGCTCGCATCGCGGACTTGATCACTGTCTAGTGCGTACCGGCGGGCGGGTCGGCGTATACGCCGTGGCGCATGCCCGTGGCCTGTCCGACTTCGATGAGATAGCCGTCCGGGTCGCGCAAGTAGCACCGCACCTCGGCCTTGCGGTCGATGGGTGGTGTGAGGAATTCGGCGCCCTTCGCGCTCCACTCCCGGTGACATGCCTCGATGTCGGCGACGCGGAGGTTGAGGAAGCTGCTGACCGTGGTCGGGTCGGTGGGCGGGCGCAGCGTGACGTCCGGCTTGTCCGGAGTGGGGCCGCCGCCCGGGTTCATGATGATCCATCCGTTGGCGAGCTTGATGGTGCAGGGGTTCTCCTCGAGCACCACCTCACCGCCGAGAACGTCGGTGTAGAAGGCGCGAGATCGGGCTACGTCGGCCACCGTCAGGAAGTGGGTGAGGAGGAGCCCGGAATCCGGGGCGGGGAAGTCGTCGCGGGGCATGCAAGGCCTCCAGGTGAATCGGGCATTTCAATCCATAGTGGTGGATGGGTGTCCGTGGGCACGAATGCATACGGCCGGGAGGGGGCGGTCGTATTTCAGGGCCCGTCGGGCGCCCCGTGGGCGTGCTTCAGCCTCGTGCGGGCGTCTACCCGGTCGGCCCCGGCCGTCGCCGACCAGAAGCGGTGGCCGCTGACGAACACCGCGAGTTCGTGCTCGCGCCGACGGAGCTTTTCCACCTTGGCCTGCTCGTCCTCCGTCCAGCCGGGGGAGGCGGGACGCTCGACCTTGCGCCAGCCGTTGTCGTCGCTGAATCCGTCCAGGGGTACGACCGACCAGGGAAGCCGCTTCAGCAGGGCCGACAGCTCGGCCCGGACCTGATGCAGCTCCTCCTGACCGGCGAGAAGGTCACTCGGAAAGTCATAGGGCGTAGCCACGCCGCAATGCTACGCCTGTTCGATTTTGGGTGGCGAGCGCCTTTGGGTGGTTCATGCGAACGGGTGTGACCGAGCGCTTCGTTGGCCGCTCTGCGCCCACAAGGCCGGCGTCGTCGCCGGGCGTCTCGAAGTCGCGCCCCACGTAACCTCTTCCTGTGCCTGCACCCCGCCTGCATCGCGTCGCCGTCCTTGTGCTGGAGGGTGCGAAGCCGCTCGATGTCGGCATTCCCGCGCAGGTCTTCACGACCCGCGCGAGCATGCCGTACGAGGTGCGGGTGTGCGGGGCGGCACCCGGACTCGTGACCGGCGGCGACGGCCTCGCGTACCACGTCGCCCACGGCCTCGACGCGCTTGCCTGGGCCGACATCGTCTTCGTCCCCGGCTACCGACACCCGGACCGCGACGACCCGCCGAAGGCCGTCGTCGAGGCACTGATCGCCGCCCACGACCGGGGCGCGCGACTCGCCGCCATCTCGACGGGCGCCTTCGCGCTCGCCGCCACGGGCCTGCTCGACGGCAGGCGCGCCACGACGCACTGGCACTACACGCGGGCACTCGTGGCGAGGCATCCGCTCGTCCAGGTCGACGAGAACGTGCTGTTCGTCGACGAGGGCAGCGTCCTCACCTCGGCCGGCGCCGCCTCCGGCATCGACCTGTGCCTGCACATCCTGCGCGGCGACCTCGGAGTGGCCGCGTCCAACCACGCGGCCCGGCGTCTGGTCGCTGCCCCCTACCGCAGCGGCGGCCAGGCCCAGTACGTGCCGCGCAGCGTCCCCGAGCCGCTCGGTGAGCGGTTCGCCGCCACCCGCGAGTGGGCGCTGCACCGGCTCGGCGAGCCCCTCACCCTCGACACACTGGCGCGGCAGGCGGGGGTCTCGCCGCGCACGTTCTCCCGGCGCTTCGTCGAGGAGACCGGCTACACGCCGATGCAGTGGGTGATGCGCGCCCGCATCGACCTGGCCCGCGAACTCCTCGAACGCTCGCAGCGCAGCGTCGAACAGATCGCCGCCAACGTCGGGCTCGGCACCGGCACGAACCTGCGCCTGCACTTCCAGCGCATCCTCGGCACCACACCGAGCGAGTACCGGCGCACCTTCACCCGGGGCGAGTGACCCGCCCGAACGCCGCATGGCGGGAGCATGGCGGGATCCTTTTGAACCATGGCGATCCCGCCACTGTCAGCGGCGCGAGCCGCGGGCGACCCTGGTGGCGAAGGGAAGGGACATCACTTATGACTCGCATCGCCATCAACGGATTCGGCCGCATCGGACGCAATGTGCTGCGCGCACTGCTGGAGCGCGACAGCGCCCTGGAGGTCGTCGCGGTCAACGACCTGACGGAGCCCGCCACTCTCGCCCGGCTGCTCGCCTACGACAGCACGGCCGGCCGGCTCGGGCGCCCGGTGACCGCCGACGGGGACGCCCTCGTCGTCGACGGCCGTCGGATCAGGGTGCCGGCCGAGCGCGAACCGGCGCAGCTGCCGTGGGCCGAACTCGGCGTCGACATCGTCCTGGAGGCCACCGGCCGCTTCACCTCGGCCAAGGCCGCCCGGGCCCACCTCGACGCGGGCGCGAAGAAGGTGCTCGTCAGCGCGCCGTCGGACGGCGCCGACGTCACGCTCGCGTTCGGGGTCAACACCGACGCCTACGACCCGGCCGTGCACACGATCGTCTCGAACGCCTCCTGCACCACCAACGCGCTCGCCCCGCTGGCCGCGGTCCTCGACGAACTCGCCGGTATCGAGCACGGGTTCATGACGACGGTGCACGCCTACACGCAGGAGCAGAACCTGCAGGACGGTCCGCACCGCGACCCCCGTCGCGCCCGTGCCGCCGGTGTCAACATCGTGCCGACCACGACCGGCGCCGCCAAGGCGATCGGCCTGGTGCTGCCGAACCTCGAAGGCAAGCTGTCGGGCGACTCGATCCGCGTGCCGGTGCCGGTGGGCTCGATCGTCGAACTCAACACGACCGTCGCCCGCGACGTGACGCGCGACGACGTGCTGGCGGCGTACCGCGCCGCGGCCGAGGGGCCGCTCGCCGGGGTCCTCGAATACTCCGACGACGCGCTCGTCTCCTCCGACATCGTGGGCAACCCCGCCTCGTCGATCTTCGACTCCGCCCTCACCCGCGTCGACGGCCGCCACATCAAGGTGGTCGCCTGGTACGACAACGAGTGGGGCTTCTCGAACCGCGTGATCGACACGCTCGAACTCCTCGCCGGCAGCTGACCGGACGCCGGGGTGGTACCCCGCTCCGGCGACCGCGCCGGTCAGCCCAGCTGCTCGGCCAGTCCGACGACGATGCCCTCGGGGCCGCGGACGTAGCAGAGCCGGTAGACGTCCTCGTACTGCGCCAGCTCGCCGACGAGTTCGGCGCCGTGGGTGCGCAGGCGGGCGACGACGTCCTCGATGTCGTCGACGGCGAACATGATGCGACGCATGCCCAGCGTGTTCGCCGGCGCGTCCTTCGGCTCGGGGCTGATCGCCTTCGGCTGGTGGAACATCGCGAGCTCGATGCGGCCGTGGCCGTCCGGGGTCCGCAGCATGGCGATCTCCTGCCGGACGCCGTGGAGCCCGATCACGCGCTCCACCCAAGGCCCCTCGGCCGGCCCTCTGCCCTCCAGCTCCATGCCGAGTTCGACGAAGAACGAGACGACGGCGTCAAGGTCGTCGACGACGATGAGGACGTTGTCCATCCGCTGGATCGTCATGCTGGGCCTCCTCGATGGGGTGCGGCCACGGTGGCTGTATCCGCCCCTGGGACGGAGCCACCGGGCCGTTCTCGACATCTACGGTGGCCACTGCGCGCTGTTCCGCGCCCACCACCCGTGGATCGCCCCGTTGAGCCGAAGAGCCCCCGGCTCCGGCCTCAGTGACCCGCGTCCCGCAACTCGCCGACCAGGCGGGTCGTCACCGGCACCGGCACCCCGTGCCGCTCCGCCGCCCGCAGCAACGCGCCGCCGATGGCGTCCAGTTCGAGGGGGCGGCCCGCCTCGGCGTCCCGCTGCATCGACGACTTCGTGGTCGACGGGAAGGCGTCGTAGCGGGCGAGGGCCTGGGCCGGGTCGGCGGGACCGCCGCAGGCGCCGCTGACGGCTGTGGCCTCGTCGACGAGGGACAGCAACTCCTCGCGGTGGTGGGTGCGTACGTCACCGACGGGGAGGGCGTAGCGGGTGGTGAGCAGGGCGAAGGGCGCCAGCAGGGACATCTTCGCCCAGAGCGTCGCCGCCTCGTCGGCGTGGACCCTGGTCGTGGGGCCGGCCGCGCCGAGTATCTGTGCCAGGGCGGCCAGGCGGTCGTCGGGGACCGGGTCACCGGTGAGGTCGATCTCGGCGAAGGGGGTGCCGTGCTCGATCTCCCCCGGGGCGACCCGGGTCGACTCGGCGCGGATGGCGGCGGGGGCCACCCGGTCCGGGCGGTACCGGGTGCGCAGTAGTTCGGGGTGTTCCACACCGTTCAGGAACGGTACGACCAGTCCGTCACCCAGCGTGGCGGGCGGAACGCGGGTCAGGGCCGCGTCGAGGGCGGTGGCCTTGACCGCGATCAGACAGGCGTCGACCGGTTCGCGGAGCTCGGTGTCGGCCTCGACCGGGGCCGTGAAGTCCCCGAACAGGCCGCTGCGGACCTGGATTCCCTTCGTGCGCAGGGTCTTCGCGGTCTCATCGCCGGCCAGGCAGATGACGCGGTGGCCGGACCTGGACAGCAGCGCGGCGAGCAGGCCGCCGATGCCGCCGGGGCCCAGAACCGCCACGGTGAGTCCGTCGTTCGCCGTCATACGCATCCTCTCGTCGGTCGGCCCCGCCCTCAGCGGTGGCCGCCACGGACCCGATCATGGCAGACGGGCACCGACCCGAGGGAGACTGGTCGACATGTGCCGCAGCATCAAGACACTCCGTCCGCCCGTGTTGCCCGAGGAGGCGACGGAGGAAGAGATTCGGGCCGCCGCCCTCCAGTACGTGCGCAAGGTCTCCGGCTTCCGGGCCCCGGCCGCGCACAACCAGGAGGTCTTCGACCGGGCCGTGGACGCCATCGCCGAGGCCACGGCCGAACTGCTCGACGGGCTGGAGGTGCGAGGAGCCCCCGCGACGGCGCGCAGGGCCGCCGGATAGCGCCGGCCCACCGGCCTGTGGGTGGTCGCGGGCGGCGGGCGTACGCCCTTCGCCCACTCCTACGCATGCGCCCTGCGCCTGCGCGGGCTTCCTACGCCTACGCCTACGCCTACGCCTGCGCGCTGCGCCTGCGCGAGCTTCCTACGCATGCGCCCTGCGCCTGGGCGGGCTTCCTACGCCTGC
This sequence comes from Streptomyces sp. UW30, assembly GCF_008042075.1. Lineage (GTDB taxonomy): Bacteria > Actinomycetota > Actinomycetes > Streptomycetales > Streptomycetaceae > Streptomyces. Next base: position 50,837 of record NZ_RDBN01000037.1, read on the forward strand.
GCCCTGCGCCTGACGGGTTTCCTACGCCTGCGCGGGTTTCCTACGCCTGCGCGGGCTTGCGCCGTACCAGGTACGTCGCCACCGCCCCCGCCGCGAACAGCGCCGCCACCGATACCCCCGTGGCCATCCATGTCGCCCCCAGCCATTGGGCGCCGAAATAGCCCAGGGCCACGCTGTAGACGGCCCAGGCGAGGCCCGCCAGGGCGGACCAGGGCAGGAAGTCGCGGGCGCTGCGATGCGTGGCGCCGGCGCTGAACGAGACCACCGAGCGGCCCGCGGGAGCGAACCGGGCCAGCACCACCAGGGCGCCGCCGCCCCGTGCCAGGGCCGCGCCGAGACGTTCCTGCGCCGATGTCAGGCGGCGGGAGCTGGCGATGGCGCGGTCCAGTCGGGCGCCACCGCGCCAGGCGAGACGGTAGGCCACCAGGTCGCCGAGGACGGAGGCCGTCGCGGCGCAGAGCGTCAGGGCCAGGATGTCCGGGACCTCGCCGGGGACCTGACCGGTCGCGGCACCCGATCCCGCGGCGGCGGCCGTGGCCGCCGTGATCACCAGAACACCGCTGGGCAGGACCGGCAGGAACACGTCCAGCAGCACCGACAGTGCGACCACCACATAGATCCATGGGCCCGCTGTCAGCGATCCCACGTCCTCGATCCCCTCGAACACCACAACTCCCCGTTTACCCCCGTGGCCGGACCCGTGCCGCGACGTCGTGGGGGTGCGGCAGGGGCGGCCTGTGACAGCCATACAGCGTACGCCGGGGGTGTGACAGCAGGTTCATGGGGGGCTCGTGTCATCGGCACAACATGTTCACCCGGCTGCCGCCGGGCACAGACGAACGGCGCCCGTTCCCGCGTGGGACTCGCGGGTACGGGCGCCGTCGTGCCGGACCGTCAGGCCGCGACCGGCGTCTGGTCGGCCGCCGCCCTGTCCTCGGACCCGGAGCGCTTGGCGAACAGCCGGTCCAGGCCGAACGCGCCGGAGCCGGTGAAGACCAGCAGGAACATCGCCCAGCAGTACATGGCGGCGCCTTCGCCGCTGTTCTCGATGGGGAACAGCGCCTGCGGCTGGTGCACCTTGAAGTACGCGTACGCCATGGCGCCGGAGGATATGAACGCCGCGGCGCGGGTGCCGAGGCCGAGCAGGACCAGGCTGCCGCCGACGAGCTCGATCACCGCGGCGTACCAGCTGGGCCAGGTGCCGGCGGCGGGGGTCTCGCCGCCGAACGTGCCGAAGAGCGAATTGGCGCCGTGGCAGGCGAAGAGCAGGCCGACGACGATGCGGAACAGGCCGATGGCATACGGCTGGGCGCTGTTGAGGCGTCCGGTCATGTGGGGGGCTCCCTCGGTCTGGAGCGGCCGGTGCCGGTGAGCATCGGCCTGGGGACGGAAAGTGAACGGTCGCCCCACGTTAGGCTGGCCTAATCAATGCTTGCAAGTTCAACATTTGGCCACACTTGCGTCCCGGCATCCTCTTCCTTCCCGGGAACAACGGCACGTAGTGCCGCCCTGGCCACCGCGTCCGCGTCCGCGAGAGTGACCGAATCCACACCCGGCCGCGCCCCGGCCGCCGTCACCCAGTGCACCCCCTCCGTGGGCACCCCGAACGCGAACCTCCGTGCGTGCGCCTGCCCCTGGCGGTCGATCAGCCGGTACGGACGCGGTGTCACGTCCAGCCCGCCGGTCTCATAGCCGTCGATGGTGTGCGGCCGGCACTGTCCCGTCTTCAGCAGCCGGGCCAGCAGTTCGTCCGCCGTGCGGCGCAAGTCGGGTTCCGGCAGACGCGCTTCGACGAGAGTCGTCGCCCGTATCACCGAGCCCGGCACCTCGGGGGAGTGCGCCACCCACGCATCCGCCTCCTCCCGCACATCGAGGCGCGGTCCGAGCACCTCCACCACGCCCGCCTCCATCAGGGCCACCAGCTCCTCGACCCGCCGCCGGGGCGGGCCGATGGACAGGAAGGCGTTCAGCGGGGTGTACCAGCGGTCCAGATGGTCCCGGCGGGAGGTGCCGGCGAGGCCGCCGTGGTCGACGATCAGGCGCAGTTCGTTGCGCAGGTCCCGCAGGACGTCCAGGGCCGACTTCAGCGGGCCGTGCACATTGCCCCGGGCGGCCTGGGCGGCGTCCTCGCGCAGATACGCCAGCAGCCACGCGCGCCAGCGCCCGGGATCGGGGAAGTCGCACTCGGCGTACGGCCGCGAGACCCGGTCCCAGCTCCAGCGCGCCCGCTCCGGGATCCCGAACTCGTCCAGCAGGCACGCCTCTTGAGGGTCGCGGTGCGGCACGGCCAGGAAACGCTCGGTGAAGCCGGCCCGCCCGGTCCCCGGTATCAGGGCCGCGTAGTACACCGTCTCCACCTCCTTCGCCAGCAACGGCCATATCTCCGCGAGGAAGTCCGGCGCCTCGCCCGAGTCCGCGCGCTTGCGGAAGCCGGCGATCACCTCCGGCGTCAGGACGAGCGGGAGATGGCGGCCGTACGGCCCCTTCGCGTTGTCGCCGCGCGCCTGGTACGGGATGCCGCGCCGCGAACCGGCGTACAGGCGCGGCTCGTTGCCGCAGGGGAGGTAGCGCAGACCTTCGGCGTCCCGTACGAAACGGCCGCCGCGGCCCGTCGTGAACAGGGCCATGTGGTCGAAGAAGTTGAGGCCCAGGCCGCGCAGCAGCACCGGCTCGCCCGGGAGTATGGCCGACAGGTCCACGTCGGCCGGGTTGGCGGGTGCCACGTACCGCAGGCCGTGCCGCTCGGCGTGGGCGGCGAGGTGACGCTGGGCGGTGTCGACGGCCGCCGGCAGATGGCCCTGTGCCAGCACCACGGCGGACAGTCCGGGCAGGACGCGGCCGTCGTCGAGGGTGAGGACCTGGCGGCCGTCGGGCGCGTCGTCGAGCCGCACCGCGCGGGCCGCGTACGTCTCCACGCGCACGGCGGGCGGCGCCTCGCGCACGACCTTCGCGAACACCCACTCCAGGTAACGGCCGTACTGCGCACGGGTCGGGTACTCGTCCGGGCCCAGCTCGCCGGCCGCCCAGTCGTAGAGGCTGGGGCCGGGCCGGATCGGGCCCGAGCAGTCGACGCTCTCGTCGGTGAAGAGGGTGACCTGCGAGGAGACCGTGTTCATCAGCAGCTCGGGCGACTGCGCGGTCCGCCACACCCGGCCCGGGCCCGGCGGTGCGGGGTCGATCACATGGACCGTGAGCAGCGCGCCGGGCGGGAGGAGGTCGGGAGCGCAGGCACAGAGGCGCTCCAGGACGCTTGTGCCGCGGGGTCCGGCGCCGACCAGGGCGACGGAGACCCTGGAGGAGTCCGGGGTCGGTGCGGACGTCGGTGCAGCCAAAGGGGTGACTCCCGGGCGTGTGGGGCGCATTGGAGCGGGCGAGCCGTCGGGCGGAAGCGGACGGTCCGGCTCATCATGCCGTCGTCGGCGAGGCGAACTCAGCCCGGGGGGCGGCGAGTGTGGGATGCGTCACGAGCATCACGTGCCACGCCGGTCACAAGCGGTCGGAACGGTTTGAATATGGGGCGAGTTCGGACTCTGCGGCGGTTTTTCGTGGCATCGGGTTTCGTAGCCGGCTGCGGGCCGGGTGGGGGCCGTTCGCGCAGTTCCCCGCGCCCCTGGGTCGGCGGCCGTCAGGCCGACCCTCAGGGGCGCGGGGAACTGCGCGACCAGCCCGACACGGCCCGCAGCCGCCGACCGACCCGAACAACCGAGCTCTCAGGCGCAGCGGCTCATCCTCACCGCGTGAGTTCCGCCTCCGCCACCGTCCGCAGCCGCGCAGCCCCTTCACGCCCCTGCCGCGCCTGCTCCAGCCGCAGCCGCGCGGAGCGCCTCCCCAGGGTCAGGGTCATGAGCTGGTTGCCGAACCACGGTCCGCCCGTCCGGCGCCAGTCGATCGGCGGCTTCGGGCAGCCCCCGTGCCCCGCGAACCGCCGCCCGAGCACCCGGGCGAGCGCGCTCCAGCCGAAGCGGAAGCCGAGCCGGACCGCCATGTGGATGGCGTTGTGGACGGGCGAACAGGTCAGCTGGAAGACCCGGGCGGTGTCCGGCCCCTCGCCGTGCGGCCAGGTCGGCTCGGCCACGTACGCGTGATGCACGTCCCCGGACAGCACGCACACCGTCGCCGGCGCCCCCGCTCCCGACCCCGCCTCGGCGATCAGCCCGGCCAGCGCGTCGAAGGACCCCGGGAACGCCGCCCAGTGCTCAAGGTCGGCCCGCCGCCGCAGATCCTCGCCGAACCGCGCCCAGCGCTCACCGCGCTCGCCCCGGCACAGCGCGGCGTTCCACGCCTCGGCGTCGTGCACCAGGTGCGGCAGCAGCCAGGGCAGGGACGTACCGATCAGGAGGTGGTCGCAGGAGCCGGGGGCGTCGAGCGCCTGCTCGCGCAGCCACTGTGCCTCGCCGGGGTTGAGCATGGAGCGCGCTTCCTCGTCGAGGACCCGGGCCGCCCGGGTGTCCACCATCAGCAGCCGTACCCGCCCGAAGTCGCGCCGGTAGCTCCAGCGGACCGAGGCCGGGTCGGCGTCCGCCTTGGACGCGAAGGAGCGCAACTCGTCGGTGCCGTCCGGGGTTTCGCGTACGGCGGCGTAGAGCGGGTCGGCGGCCAGCTCGGCCGGGGACAGGTTCCCCAGGTGCTGGTGGACCCAGTACGACATCAGCCCGCTCAGCAGGCGCTCGCGCCACCACGGGGTGGCCCGCATGTCGGCGAGCCAGGCGGCGGAGGTGTTCCAGTCGTCGATGACGTCATGGTCGTCGAAGATCATGCAGCTGGGCACGGTGGACAGCAGCCAGCGCACCTCGGGGTCGAGCCAGGACTCGTAGTAGAGGCGGGTGTACTCCTCGTAGTCCGCGACCTCGTTGCCCGGCGGCTCGCTCAGATCGCGTCGGGCGGCCAGCCAGCGCCTGGTCGCCTTGGAGGTCTCGTCGGCGTACACCTGGTCGCCCAGCAGCACCAGCACGTCCGGCCGCTCGGCGCCGGGGTCGGCCGCGATCCGGGCGGCCAGCGTGTCCAGCGCGTCCGGGCCGACCGGGTCCTGCCCGTCGGCGGCCGGCGCGGCCCAGCGGCAGGAGCCGAAGGCGAGCCGGACGGGGTCGCTCTCGGCCGGGGTGCGGATGACGGAGGGCGGGAAGGGGGAGCCGGGAAGCGGCCACACGCCGACGCCGTCGAGGAGGACCTCGTACGGCGTCGTCGTCCCCGGTGTGAGACCGGTCACCGGCACCAGGGCGTAGTGATGGCCGGCGATCTGGAAGGTGCGGGCCTCGCCGCCGACCCCGTCCGCCCCGCGCACCTGGACGGCGCACGGACGGCTCGCCTCGACCCACACGGTCGCGGCCGAGTCGTCGACGTACCTCAGCAGTGGCCCCAGGCGCAGTTCCGCCACGTCATCGCCCTCCTCCGTCGCCCCGTACGGTACGGAACGACGGAGGGGAACGGCGAGGTTCCGCAGATCACGGTTTGCCGAACTCCGGCGGTGCCGCGTCAGGCGGCTGTCAGCAGCTCGCGAGGTAGTTCGTGAGGGCGGACTTCTCCGCCGAGTCGACCGAGAGGCCGTAGTAGTACTTCACCTGGACCCAGGCGCGCACGTAGGTGCAGCGGTAGGCCGTGCGCGACGGCATCCACGTGGCCGGGTCCTGGTCGCCCTTGGCCTGGTTCACGTTGTCCGTGACGGCGATGAGCTGCGGGCGGGTCAGGTCGTTGGCGAAGGACTGGCGCCGGGAGGTGGTCCAGCTGTCGGCGCCGGAGTCCCAGGCCTCGGCCAGCGGGACGAGGTGGTCGATGTCGAGGTCGGAGGCGGCGGTCCAGGTGGCGCCGTCGTAGACGGAGTACCAGCTGCCGCTGACTGCGGCGCAGGCGGAGTCCTGGACGACGTTCGTGCCGTCGCGCTTGAGGACGACCTCGCGGGTGTTGCAGGAGCCGGACTGGGTGATCCAGTGCGGGAAGAGGTCGCGGTCGTAGCCGGTGCGGTCCTCGGTGGCCACGGTGAGCTGGGCGAGGTAGCTACGTGCGGTGGCGCCGCTGACGGGGGTGGGGAGCGCGGCGGAGGCGGTCGGAGCGTTGAAAAGCGCGACAGAGGCTATGAGACCGCTGAGGGCCGCGAGTATGCTGACCCGTCGACGCGCGTAGAACTTCGACATGCTGACTCCCTTGAGGAGTGGGGGTGTTGGCGAGCGAGCGAAGGAATGCTCGCGGCGCCGCATTGCCGGGAGGTGTGCGTGCGGTAAGAAACTAGTGACGCGTTCATGACACGACAAGGTTGAGGGTGTGACTTTCTTCCTGTGAATCGGTCGATGGCTCGTTCGACTCCGTCGCGTACGATGGACGGCGCAGAAGGGGAGTAGCTCTTCGCCGGACCGTCGACATACTGCTCAGCTCGTCTGAGCCGGCGCCCGGAGGCGGACCTCGTATCGAGGTCGGCCAGCGAGACCTTCGGCAAGCAGTGCACGCCCGTGCCGCATGGCACGGGTGCTGAGTGTGCTGCCGTGCCGAGGTGTCGTAGCGCAGTGACATTGCTCTCGGTGGGGCAGCCCCGACCGATTGAGGAACCTTGATCAGCTTCACCGTGACGGCGGTCGTCTTCGGCGTCGTCTTCCTCGCCGAACTGCCGGACAAGACCGCGCTCGCCGGGCTCGTCCTCGGTACGCGCTATCGCGCCTCGTACGTCTTCGCCGGTGTCGCCGCCGCGTTCGCGCTGCATGTGGCGCTGGCCGTGGCGGCCGGAAGTGTGCTGACGCTGCTGCCGCAGCAGATCGTGCACGCGCTCACCGGCGTGCTCTTCCTGGGCGGCGCGGCCGTGCTGCTCATGAAGAAGGATGAGGACGAGGGCGAGGTCCGCAAGCCGGAGAACCAGTCCTTCTGGAAGGTGTCCGGGGCCGGGTTCATGCTCATCCTGGTCGCCGAGTTCGGCGATCTGACCCAGATCATGACGGCGAACCTCGCGGCGCGCTACGACGATCCGCTGTCGGTCGGCATCGGTGCGGTGCTGGCGCTGTGGGCCGTGGCGGGGCTCGGCATCGTCGGCGGGAAGGCGCTGATGCGGCGCGTGCCGCTGAAGCTGATCACCAAGGTGGCCGCGCTGCTGATGCTGGCGCTGGGCGTGTGGAGCCTGTGGGAGGCGATCGCCGGCTGAGCCTCGCSCCGGGCCCCGGCCCGGGGCGAGCTGAACTGTCGGTGAACGGTTCCTGGAGGCGGTGGCGCGATCGGGGTTCTGTTTTGTACCGTGGAGGAACAAAGTGGTTCCCGCCTGTTTTCCCTGACCGGCAGGCGGGGCCACCTTGTTCCTCCGGGGGCCACCTGTACCCCCGTGCCCCTCGCCTTGGAGCTGCCGATGACGGCCACCACCGTGCCCACCGTGCTCACCGCCCGTGCCCTCCTGCTCGACATGGACGGCACCCTCGTCAACTCGGACGCCGTCGTCGAGCGGATCTGGCGTCGCTGGGCCGAGCGGCACGGGCTGGACGGGGACGAGGTGATGAAGGTCGTGCACGGACGCCAGGGGTACGCCTCGATGGCGCTGCTGCTGCCCGACCGGCCGATGGAGCAGAACCACGCGGACAACGCGCGCATGCTCGCCGAGGAGACGGCGGACGTGGACGGCGTCGTGCCGATTCCGGGGGCGCCGGAGTTCCTGGCCTCACTGCGGGGGCTGCCGCACGCGCTGGTGACGTCGGCCGATGTCCCGCTGTCCACGGCGCGGATGGCTGCCGCCGGGCTGGAGCAGCCGGGGGTGCGGGTCACCGCGGAGTCGGTGGGCGCCAGCAAGCCGGACCCCGAGGGTTTCCTGAAGGGCGCCGCCGAGCTGGGCGTCGCGCCGGCGGACTGCGTCGTGTTCGAGGACTCGGGGGCCGGTATCGAGGCGGGGTGCTCCGCGGGGATGCGGGTTGTGGGGGT
>NZ_RDBN01000037.1:58817-103980 GCF_008042075.1 Streptomyces sp. UW30
CGGTCGCCCGGTATCAGTGGGCGCGGGGGGTCCAGACGGAGGAGTACGGGGTGTACGACCTGGAGACCAGGGAGAGCCTGGAGTCGGAAACGACGCAGCCGTGACGCTGCGCTGCGGGGGCGGTTCGCCGTAGAGCTCGGCACGGATGGCTCGATGGCGGCCGCGGGTTGTGTCGGGCTGGTCGCGCAGTTCCCCGCGCCCCTGGGTCGACGGCCGCGAGGCCGACCTCCAGGGGCGCGGGGAACTGCGCGAACGGCCACAGGCGGCCCGCAGCCGCCGACGGACCCGAGGGCCCGAGCTCTACGGCGAACCGCCCCCGCAGCGCAGCGTCACGGCTGCGTCGTTTCCGACTCCAGGCTCTCCCTGGTCTCCAGGTCGTACACCCCGTACTCCTCCGTCTGGACCCCCCGCGCCCACTGATACCGGGCGACCGCGTCCTCGACGCCCTCGTTGTAGTTGCCCTTGGCCTGCCTCGTGTACAGGCCGAGTTGGGTGAGGCGGAGTTCGAGTTCGGTGACCTCGGGGCCCCGGTCGCCCCGGCTCAGCACCGTCGGCGCGGGCTCGCGCGGAGCGGCGGACTCCTGCGGGGAACCGGCCGCCGCTTCGGTGGTCGAGGGGGAGTTCGTCGGTTCCGTCGACGGGGTCGGGCTCTCGCTCGGGGACGCCGTCGACCGGGACGGGGACGGCGAGGGCGTCGACCTCTGCGTCGGTGACGCGGAGGCCGAGGGCGCTTCCGCCCGCGTCGCCCTCTCGGTCGGCGTGGCGCCGGCCTCCGTCTCGCTGCTCGACGCGGCCGGGACGCTCGCCCGTACGTCGTCCGGGAGTGCCGTCTTGCGCGACGGCGCCTCGTAGCTGAACAGGCCGCTCGCCAGGCCCGCCGCCGTCATCACGACCACGAGCGCTCCGCCCACGCCGAGCAGGATCGTGCGACGGTGCCGGGAAGCCGTGCCGCGCACCTCGTCCCTGTCGTCCTCGTCGTCCGGCGCCGTGTCGAGCTCGAACAGGTTCAGGTCCTGTGCGCTCGGTGCCGTCTCCGCGGACGCCGGCGGGGTCAGGGGCTGCGGGGCCGGCCCCTGTGGGTCAACCGGCCGCAGCTGCATCGTTTCGGCGGGGTTGTCGCGCTCCAGCTCCACGTATGGCCGTATGCGCAGCGGATCGAAGTCCTCCGCCGCTGCCGCCTGTGCCGTACGGGCGTCTCTGAGGGCCTCGGACGCGCGCTCGCCACAGCCGCACGACGGGGTGTTGTCGGCGGCCCTCGGCGCACCGCACTGTGGGCAAAGGTGACCATTCGGGCTACCCGGGTCCTGAGGGCCCCTCGGCCCCTCGGTGCCCCTCGGCTGTGTCACTCGTTCGTCCCTCCCTCGCGAACTCCCCAGATTATGCAGACGTCCCTCACGCTCTCTCCTCAAGCCCCCGGAAGGGGCGATTCCAATGGGACTCGACAGGCCGTAACGGCACATAGCGATCACGATGGAGGGTGTAACGAGACCTTCGGGAGGTCTTCATGGCCGGGGACGCGCACGGTATGACGGGAAATGTGCGTGACGCGCAGCCCCCGGAGCGGCGCGCCGCGGCGCACGAGAACGTGCCCGGCAACGTCCTCGTCTCCATCGGCGCGCTGCTCCTCGGGATGCTGCTCGCCGCGCTCGACCAGACGATCGTGTCCACCGCGCTGCCCACCATCGTCAGCGACCTCGGCGGACTGGAGCATCTGTCCTGGGTCGTGACGGCGTATCTGCTGGCGTCCACCGCCGCCACCCCGCTGTGGGGCAAGCTCGGTGACCAGTACGGGCGCAAGCGGCTCTTCCAGATCGCGATCGTGATCTTCCTGGTCGGTTCCGTGCTGTGCGGCATGGCCCAGGACATGGCTCAGCTCATCGCCTTCCGCGCCGTTCAGGGCGTCGGCGGCGGCGGGCTGATGGTGCTGTCGATGGCGATCGTCGGGGACATCGTCCCGCCGCGTGAACGGGGCCGGTACCAGGGCCTGTTCGGTGCCGTGTTCGGGGCGAGCAGTGTGCTCGGGCCGCTGCTCGGCGGGGTGTTCACGGAGCATCTGAGCTGGCGGTGGGTGTTCTACATCAACCTTCCCGTCGGGGCCGTCGCGCTCACCGTCATCGCCGCCGTGCTGCGGATCCCGCACAAGTCGACGCGTCATGTCATCGACTACCTCGGCACGTTCCTCATCGCGTCCGTGGCCACCTGTCTCGTGCTGGTGGCGTCCCTCGGCGGGACGACATGGGGCTGGGGGTCGGTGCAGATCGTCGGGCTGGCCCTGCTGGGGGTGGTGCTCGCGGTGGTGTTCGTGACGGTGGAGCGGTCGGCTCCCGAACCCGTGCTGCCGCTGAAGCTGTTCCAGGTGCGGACCTTCACGCTGTCCGCGGTCATCAGCTTCATCGTCGGGTTCGCCATGTTCGGCGCGATGACCTATCTGCCGACGTTCCTCCAGGTCGTGCAGGGCGTCAGCCCGACCATGTCCGGTGTGCACATGCTGCCGATGGTCGTCGGCATGCTCCTGGCGTCCACCGGGTCCGGGCAGATCGTCAGCCGTACCGGGCGCTGGAAGGTCTTCCCGATCGCCGGGACCGGAGTGACCGTACTGGGTCTGCTGTTGCTGCATCAGCTGGAAGCGGACAGCTCCACCTGGGAGATGAGCCTGTTCTTCTTCGTCTTCGGGCTGGGGCTCGGGCTGGTCATGCAGGTGCTGGTGCTGATCGTGCAGAACGCCGTGTCGTACGAGGATCTCGGCGTCGCGACCTCAGGAGCGACGTTCTTCCGGTCGATCGGGGCCTCGTTCGGGGTGGCGATCTTCGGCACGATCTTCGCGAGCCGGCTCGACGACAAGCTCGTGGAGGCGTACCGGGGGGTCCGGCTGCCCGAGGGGGTCTCGCTGGCGGGGCTGGAGTCGGATCCGCGGGGGATCGACGAACTGCCGGGGTCGCTGCGGCCGGCGGCGTTGCAGGCGTACGCCTCCGCGATCACCGACGTGTTCCTGTACGCCGCTCCGGTCGCGCTGCTCGGGTTCGTGCTGGCCTGGTTCCTGCGGGAGGACAAGCTGCGCGGGTCGGTCACCGCGCCCGATGTCACCGAGACGCTGGCCAGCAATCCCGTCGAGCGGTCGTCGTACGACGAGGTGTGCCGGGCGTTGTCCGTGCTCGGTACGCGGGAGGGGCGGCGGGAGGTGTACCGGACGATCACCGAGCGGGCGGGGTACGACCTGCTGCCCGCGGCCAGTTGGCTGCTGCTGCGGATCAAGAGGTACGGGTGGGTGGAGCCCGGCGTGCTCGCGGAGCGCAGCACCGTGCCGCTGACCGTGATCCTGGATGCGGCTCGGCAGGTGGAGGGGCGGGGGCTCGGCGTCCGGGAGGCACGACTAGGGCCTGTCGGCGGCGCCCACCACACAACCGTGGGCGCTACGCGCACCCCCACCGAACAGCAACGGGCCGCCGCAGGCACCCCCGCTCACCCGCCGGAGGCACCCGGCTGCTCCCGATCCGACCCGCACAACTCCGAGTTCGGGAGGAGTCGTTGGCGGAGTTGCTGGGGGACTGGTGGGGGCCGGACCGGCCTACTGATCTGGCTCAGCTGGTGACGGAGCTGAACTCGGAGTTGTGCGGGTCGGATCGGGAGCAGCCGGGTGCCTCCGGCGGGTGAGCGGGGGTGCCTGCGGCGGCCCGTTGCTGTTCGGTGGGGGTGCGCGTAGCGCCCACGGTTGTGTGGTGGGCGCCGCCGACAGGCCCTAGTCGTGCTCCGGGGAACGGGTGAACGTCAGGTGCGTCACTCCGCTGGGTGAGGAGACGGCCTCGATGTCGTAGGCCTCTTCGAGGCTTTCCAGGTTGTCCCAGAGGCGGGTGCCTCGGCCCAGGAGGATCGGGACCACCACCACGTGCAGGTGGTCGATGAGCCTGGCGGCCAGGAAGTCGCGGACCACGGTGGGGCCGCCGCCGATGCGTACGTCCAGGTCGCCCGCGGCCTTGCGGGCCTGAGCCAGCGCCTCGGCGGGTGAGGCGTCGAGGAAGTGGAACGTCGTGCCGCCCTCCATCTCGATCGACGGGCGCGGGTGGTGGGTGAGGATGAAGGTCGGTGTGTGGAAGGGCGGGTTGGGGCCCCACCAACCCTTCCACTGCGGGTCCTCGTGCCAGCCGGGGTGGCCGAACTTTCCGGCGCCCATGATCTCGGCGCCGATCCCGGGCGTGAACTGCTGGACGAAGGCGTTGTCGAGGCCGTTGCTCCCGCCGGGGCGGCCGGTCTGCTCGTGCCACCACCGGGTGGCGAACATCCACTCGTGCAGCCTTTCGCCGGCGTGGCCGAACGGAGCCTCTTGGCTCAGGCCTTCGCCGGTGCCGAAGCCGTCGAGTGAGATGGCGAAGTTGTGGACGCGGACCAGTGACATGGGTGCCCCATCCCTTCCGTGTGTCGGTTACGTCATGAGCGGGCTTTCACCATGACGTCGATCGGGGAGCCGCCGAATCGACACGCCGGGCCGGGCGATTTTGGGCGCCGTACGAGGCTGCTACGCGTCCGACGCACCCGACGCGTCCGGCACATTCGTCCCGCCCGTCGCCCGGCGCCTCTCCCGCCACTCCCGTACGACCTCTTCCACGTCGTAGGGCTTGCGGCCCAGGGGAGGGCCGGGCGGTGGCTTCAGGAGCATGTCGCGGATCTTGGCGTTGACGTCCGTGATGATCTTCCGGACGGTCCGTTCCGTGGGGGCCGCGTACGCCGCTGTCAGCGCGTCCTCCGCCTCCTTGCGCAGGGCCAGGGCCGGGGGGAGGACCGACAGGCCCTCGCGGGCCATCTTGCGCTTGACCCACCACAGTTCGTCGTACGGGGCTTCCAAGTCGTTCGGCAGTGGTTCGCCGGCGCCGGGCAGCCTGTCGAAGTCGCCCCGGACCTGCGCATCGTGGATCTGCTTGTCGACCCAGGACTCGAACGGGACACCGGGAGGCTTTCGCTCGGTCATGAGTTCATTGTGCCGGACGCGGCGGTGCCGGGCGATTTATCATGCGGCGTCGGTGGCCAAAACGGCCTCCGTACAAGGATGTTTCAGGAGGGGCGCCAGTGCTCGAACTCACGATGGCCGCCGTGTCCGCGGCGGACGAGGGTGCCACGGCCGGCATGCTCATGGCCGACGCGCCCAGCGAGCCGGGCGCGGTGCTGCGGGTGGGCCGCGACAAGGCGGTGTGCCGGCTCTCGACGCCGGACGACTGGCTGTTCGTGTCGCGGGTCCATCTGGAGTTCCTGTGCGGGCCCGACGGCAGCTGGCAGGTGTCCTGGCTGCGCGGCTCGCAGGCCGATCCGTCCTCCGACGTGCGGCTCACCGTGGGGCAGTACGCCCAGCCCATCGGCTACGGCGGGACCGTACCGCTGCCGAGGGGCGGCAGCGGCGAGATCGTCATCCACGACCGCACCGCGCCCCGCAGCGTCAACGTCGGCTTCTACCACGAGGCCTGAGCCCCGGGAGGGCTACGCCAGCACCCGCGCCAGCGCGAAGCCGTCGTAGCCCTTGCCGCCCACCGTCTGGATCGCCGTGCCGCTCAACCTCGGGTGGCTGCCGATCAGTTCGATGGCGGCGCGGGTGCCTCGGATGTCCGGCGCGTCGCTGTCGGCGTCGACGACCAGGCCGCCGCGCACCACGTTGTCGACGACGATCAGGCTGCCCGTGCTCGTGAGCCGCAGCGCCCAGTCGATGTAGTGGGGGTTGTTGGCCTTGTCGGCGTCGATGAAGACCAGGTCGAAGGGGGCCGGGTTCTCGTCGGCCAGCTTGGGCAGCGACTCCAGGGCCGGGCCGACCCGGACCTCGACGATCCTGTCCAGGTCGGCGCGCGCGATGTTGCGGGTGGCGACCTCGGCGTTCCTGGCGCTGTACTCCAGCGAGATCAGGCGGCCGTCGGCGGGCAGGGCGCGGGCCAGCCAGATGGTGCTGTAGCCGCCGAGGGTGCCGATCTCCAGGATGTTGCGGGCGCCCTGGATCTCGGCGAGGAGCCGCAGCAGCTTGCCCTGGGTCGCGGTGACGCTGATGCTCGGCAGACCGGCCGCTTCGCTGTCGCGCAGGGCCGCCTGGAGGGCGTCGTCGTCGGGTGAGAGGTGGGCGGAGAAGTACTCGTCGACGTCGTCCCAGACCTGCGACTCGCTCATCGCCTTGCCTTTCGTATGGCTGGTCGTAAGCGCTAAGTAGCACCGCCGACTATCCGTTCCCCGATGGTCTCCCGGAATTCCAGGATCGTGGATTCAGCCGGTCGGCGCAGGCGGCTGCTCGGGACGGGGCCGGGTGCGTCGTACGGCGAGCACCGCGGCCGTGGCCATCGCCGCGGTGAGCGCCGCGGTCACCGTCACCAGCCAGACCGGGACGCCGGCCACCGTGCGCAGCCGGTCCTCGTAGATCACCTGCTGGAACGTGTCGTCGGCCCTCGCCCGGCGCAGCTCGTGGTCGCCCCGGATGCGCTCGGGGTACGGGAACTCCTGGCCGATCGCCGTCAGGAACGGCGTCCCCGCCGCCAGCTCGGCCAGCGGGCCGGTCCTCGCCGTCACCCGTCCGGCGTAGGTGACGCGGGGACGTTCGCCGCCGATCCCGGACGCCGGTTCCATCCGGTGTGCGGCGAGCACGTACAGGCCCAGGGACTGCGGGGTGCCGGCCAGGCGTGACAGGCGCATCGGGTAGACCGGCCGGTCGGTGCGGAAGGTGAGGTGCAGCGGGTCCAGGGCACCCGTCAGGGCCGTTCCGGTGGTCTGCGGGGTCAGCTTCACGGCCACGTACTCCCAGCGCTTTTGCACGTACGGCCGCAGGGCCCCGGTCAGGCGGGGCGGCAGGGCGAAGCCGTTGCTGTCCAGCCAGCCGTCCAGCGCGCCGGGGTCGGTGGCCGTCAGCCGGGCCACGTCGAAGGGGCCGAGCCGCTGCCGGCCGACGACGCTCACGGGAGGTCCGCCGGCGGCGCCGGGCGGGCGCGGGGCGCCCACAGTGCCGTCGCCGGTCACCAGGGGCCAGTCACCGTCCTGGGGCCAGAAGTGGTACCGCGTGCGGTGCACGGGGGCGGTGACCTCGTGCAGCTCGTCGAAGAGCCCGGGGTCGCCGAGTCGGACCGTCGCCCGCCGTGGCACCGGCATGATCCACGCGACGCGCTCGGCATCCCCGTCGACGGTCAGCCGCATCACGACCTGCTCGTCCGTCCCGTCCCAGCGGACCACGGACTCCTCACGGCCGACGGCCACCCGCCGCGCGTCACCGGGCACCATGGCCCCGCAGCCGCACGCCCACGCGGGCGCCGCGAGCTGACCGAGCTGGAGGGCGAGCAGCGCCAGGACGACGGTGAGGGCCCGCCTCCGAACCCCTCCGCGCAGTAAGTCCGCCATCGCGTGCAGCCCCTCCGTCCCGCGAGCCCCGCCGCCGTGGCCGACGCCAGAGCTTCAGACGGTACGGCGGATGATCCTCCATCCGGGGGCAGGGCGGCGCGATGTGAGACATGCCGCGCCCCACCGGAGGCGCCCGATTCCCCCTCCGACTATCGTCATCCGGACAAAAGGAGGGCGGACGTCAGGTGAATCCGGGGTTGCCGGCGTCCCTCCCCCGGGGTGGTGCGGGCCCACCGGGTTCGAAAAAATTCATGACGCATGGGACGCGTGGGACGAATCGGGGCGGGAGGCCGACGAGGCGTGGCGAATGCGGAGCATGGTGGGCGAACGGCGGATGCGCTCGGAGCGACGGCCGTCGGCGCGGTCCAGGCACGCGTCCGCGTGGCGCGGCTCGGGCTGTGGCTGGTCGCCGCGATCCTCGCCGTACGGCAGGTGGCCGTCGTCCTCAGTACGCCGCGCGGGGAGCGGCTGACGGATCTGGAGACCTGGGTCGGGCCGGACGGCGTGCTCCATGTGAAGGGTTCGCTGTACGACTCCACGCAGTTCACCGGTACGCCGTTCGGCGGGCTCGTCCTCAAGCCGCTGACCCGCGCCGCCGAGCAGGCCCTCGGCTGGGGCTGGACCTTCGGCACCCTCCTGCTCGTCGTCGCCCTCGGCCTGATCGCCGCCCGCGCCCTGCCCCAGCCCGTGAGCCGCAGGACCTCGCTGCTCGCCGCGCCCGTCGCGATCAGCCTGCTGATGCTGTCGCTGCCGGTGCGCAACACCCTCTACCTCGGCCAGACCAGCATCATGCCGGTCCTGCTCGTCCTGCTCGGCTGCTTCGCCGTGCGCGGCGAGCGCACCAGCGGCGTGCTCATCGGCGTCGCGGCCGCCCTGCAGCCGACCCTGCTGCTGTTCACCCCGCTGCTGTGGTTCACCGGCCGGCGCCGGGCCGCGCTCTCCACGGGCGCCACGTTCGCCGCGTGCACGCTGCTCGCCTGGGCGGCGATGCCCGGTGACTCGTACACCTACTGGGTGCACCACATGGCCGGCGTCGGCCTCGGCGGGCGCGCCGACGACCTCGCCAACCAGTCGCTGCACGGCGCCCTGCTGCGGTTCGGGCTGACCGGCCCGCTGGAGATCGCCCTCTTCCTGCTCCTCGGCGTCGCCGTCGCCGTCCTAGCGCTGCGCCGGGCCGTGCGCTACGCCCACGACGGACAGCTCCTCCTCGCCGTCGCCATCACCGGCTGCGCGGCGATCGTCGTGTCGCCCACCGCCTGGCAGCACCAGCTGCTGTGGGTGCTGCTCGCGGTCGTCGGCCAGGTCGGCAGACGGACCTCCGACCGGTACGTCTGGCCGGTCGCGATCGTGCTGGTGATGACCCTGCCCGCGCGGATGATGGTGCCGGACAAGGTGATCCTGCATCCGCTGCGGGCCGACCTGGTGCTGCTGGCCGCCATCGTCACGGCCGCCGTCGTGCCGTTCCTGTCGCGCACCTCGCCGTACTGGCAGACGCCGATCCCGACCCGGTACGCCGACAAGGTCCCCTCCCGCTTCCGGCACATCCCGCTGGTGCCGTTCCTGCGCCGGGTCGTCTCCCGCCCGAACCTGCTCTTCGAGCTGCTGCTGATCCGGGTCACCTACTACGCCTACGCCCAGATCCGGCTCGCCGCGGCCGGCGGCTCCAACTCGGCCGGCCGGGTCACCGCCGAGGAGCACGGCGAGGAGATCCACTCCATCGAACGCGCCCTGCACATCGACATCGAGTACTGGGCTAACCACGCCGTCGTGAAGGTCGACTGGCTGCGGAGCTTCTTCGACTTCTACTACGAGTCGTTCCACTTCGGCGTCCCGCTCGCGATCCTCGCCGTCCTGTACTGGCGCCGCCCGACCGACTACCGCTGGGCCCGCACCGCGATCGGCTTCGCCACCGTCTTCGCCCTGATCGGCTTCTGGCTCTACCCGCTCGCCCCGCCCCGCCTGATGCCCGGCCTCGGCTTCATCGACACGGTCCACGGCGTGCAGGACTTCTCCCAGCCCGACTACGGCACGCTGACCGAGCTCACCAACCAGTACGCGGCGATGCCGTCCCTGCACTTCGGCTGGTCCCTGTGGTGCGGCATCGTCATCGTGATGCTGGCACCGAAGTGGTGGATGAAGGCGCTGGGCCTGCTGCACCCGCTCTTCACGGTCACCGCGATCGTCGTCACCGGCAACCACTGGGTGCTGGACGCGTTCGGCGGCGCGGCCGTCGTGGGCGCCGGCTTCGGGGTGACGTACCTCTTCCAGGGCCCGCGCGCCAAGGTGGTGACGGCACAGGCCGAGAAGGTCAGCAGCGACTCCCCGGCTCCGGTGAGGGACCGTACTCCGAGCTGATCCGGTACTCGCCGGGCGCCGAGACGGTGAGCCGGGTGAACTCGCCCTGCGGGGTGAGGCATCCGCCGCCGTCCGCGCGCAGCCACTGCGAGTAGGCGATGCGCACGGTCGCGCTGCCCGCCCGCGCCATGCGGATGACGATGTCGGCGCTGGACGTCGACTCGACGGTCGCGGGCTCGCTCACCAGCGGCCGCGCGTCCTTCACCCGGAACACCCGCCAGTGCGCGTCCTGCCACACCGGCTCCAGCCAGTCGGGCCGGTGGTCCCGCACCAGCCGCGCCTCGTCCTTGGCGTACCCGTCGGGCCTGCCCAGCGGCAGCACCACGAACCCGACGGCCCAGCGGTCCAGCCACGCCCGGTAGGTGGCGGGCGAGAAGGACCCGTCGTAGAACAGCCGGGCCCGCTCCATGTCGAGCTGCCGGTTCCAGCCGCGGGCCATGTTCACGTGCGGGGCGAGCCCGCTGGCCTCGCGGTGGTTGCGGGCCGGGACGACCTCGACGCGGGTGCGGTCGGCGCCGAGGTGGTCCAGGGCGCGGACCACTCCGTGGGTCTCGGCGGCCCAGGCCGGCACGGTCGTGGAGACGTACAGGTCGTCGGCGGTCTTCTTGGTCACCCAGGCGACGGAGAAGACGAGGGCGGCGATCAGCAGGTTCCGGCGCAGCTTCGCCAGCTGCGGCTGGGCGAGCAGCACGGCGAGCAGCGCGGCGGGCGCGAACAGCTCGGCGAAGCGCTCGACGTTCGTGCCGATGGGGGAGGCGACGAGATAGGTCAGGACGGTCCCCGCCGCGTAGACGGCACCGCTGATGCGGGCGACGCGCCAGGTGCGCGGGGCCAAGAGGGTGACGGCCAGGCCCAGGAAGAAGGGCGGCCATATTCGCCCGGCGAACATCAGCTGCTCGCCCTTGAAGGGGAACACCAGGGTGGTCACGCCGACGATGACGGCGGGCGGCAGGAGCAGGGCGAGGGCGCGGGACCAGTCGCGGGTGACGAGGTGCGCGGCGCCGACGACCACCAGGAACAGCCCGGCCACGGGACTGGCCATGGTCGCCAGGGCGGCGTAGGCGGCGGCGAGGACGACCCGGCGCTCCCGCGTCAGCATCAGGCACGCGGCGAGTCCGAAGGCGACGCCGAGGGCGAAGGTGGTGCGCCCGGAGGCCACGTTGCACCACAGGGCGAACGACGCGAGCAGGGCCGGACCCAGGGGTCTTCGCAGGCCCGTCCGCTCGATGAGCAGGGCCGCCAGCCAGGAGGCGGCGAGACCGGAGACGACGGTGAGCGCGCGCACCCCGACGGCGGCCATCAGATACGGGGATATCAGGCTGTAGTTGGCGGTATGGGTGCCGCCGTACCAGAAGAGGTTGTAAGCGGAATCGCCGTGCCGCGCCGCGAACCCGGCCCAGGCGTATTGCGCCGCGAGGTCGCCGCCGCCGGTGGCCAGAAAGGCCCACCAGATCGCGTACAGGGGCAGGGCGGGGAGCGTCGCGAGCAGCGGGACCCGGTGACGGTTCCACAGCGTGCGCGCGAGCCCGCGCTCGGCGGGAGCGGCCGGCGGCGCGGGTCTTGTACGGGTGAGTTCGGCAGGGACCACGTGACCCAAGACGCCGAATCGGGCCGGTACGTTCATCGGCGGCACCGGCTGCGGCCCGAAAGCGCCCGCCGAGTACACACATTCTTCATCGAGGGGCACCCGAATCTCCGCCAACTCGCGGCATTCGCAAGGTATTTGACGAATCGTCAGCCAAGTCCGGTGATATGCTCCGAGCACTTGCCAGGCAGGCCATAAGCTCCGAGATGAAACGTCTCGGCGGCAAGGGCGAGCCCCTGTCGGTGAGTCCGCGTGTACTGCCGCCTCCCGGAAGCGACCGGGGGGTTTTCAGCAACGGGGCTTCAGTCGCTCAAAGAGAGTCTTATGACGCAATACGTGATGGATCCGGCGATCTGGGGGCTCGTAGTCGGTGCCCCTGCTGCTGCCACGATCATTGTTCGCCAGCAGAAGGCGATACGAAAGTTACGCAAGCGGAACGACGAGCTCAAGTCCTCGTACGTCGATCTGGAGGGCGGATACGACGCGATCGTCCGGCAGACCGAGGAACGGGCCGGCGAAGAGACGAAAACCGTGCTGAAGTCCGCGATGCGGACACTTCAGGGCCTTGCTGCCGAACAGCAACTCGTCATCTCCAAATTGCAGACCAAATACGGAGATTCACCGATTCTCCGGGATCTGCTGGAGATCGACCACATGAACTCCCAGTTCGGCAGGCGGGCGCAGTCCATCGCCGTCCTGTGCCAGGGCTGGCTCGGCCGGCAGCGCGACCCCGCCTCGGTCTACGACGTGATCCGCAGCGCGCAGGGGCGGATCCGCCACTACCAGCGGGTCGAGATCCTCTCGCAGGTCGACTACGCCGTCACCAGCAGGGCGGTCGAACCGGTCGCCCTCGCGGTCGCGGAACTCCTCGACAACGCCACCAGCTACTCGGCGCCCGAGACCGTGGTCGAGATCAACGTCCGGTCCGTGCCCAAGGGCATCTGTGTCGTCGTCGACGACGCGGGTGTCGGCATGAACGAGGAGGAGAAGGCCAGGGCGGCGGAGCTGCTGTCCGGGGAACGCGCGGCGAGCGTCTCCGACCTGGGCAACCCTCCGCAGTTCGGTTTCGCGGTGATCGGCGCGCTCTGCGAGCGCTACGGCTTCACCGTCTCCGTCGACTCCACCTCTCCCTACGGAGGTGTCCGCGCGGTCGTACTCGTGCCGGAGGAGCTGTTGACCAGCATGCCGGAGCCCAAGAAGCCGACCGAGGCTTTCGACGCCGACGCACAGGCGGACGCAGCAGGCGCGGACGCGTCGGCGACGACCGCCGACGGACTGCCCAAGCGCCGGCGCAAGCAGCGGCCCATGGCCGTCGTCCCGAGCAGTCCGGGCGCCGCGCGCTCACCGGCCCGCTCCACCGAGGAGACGGCGTCGATCATGAGCGCCTTCCAACGGGGGACCCAGACCGGCCGCGCCGCACCGCTGGACGCGATGCGCGGGAGCCACGCTGACGGACGCAAGGGACCGGAGACGACCTCGTGAAGAACGACCTGTCATGGATGCTGGACAGTGCCCTGGAGATTCCCGGGGCCCTGCACGCTGTCCTGGTCTCGGCCGACGGTCTGCTGATGGCCCGTACGAAGGATCTCGGGCGGGACTCGGCAGACACCGTGGCCGCCGCGATGAGCGGCGTGCAGTCGCTCAGCCGGTCCCTGGGCTTCTTCTGCGACGGCGAGAACATGCAGTGGCGCCAGACGCTGGTGGAGTTCGACGGCGGCTGGGTCTTTCTGATCTCCGCCGGCGAGGCCGCCTACCTCGCCGTCTCGGCGGCCCCCGACATCGACATGGCGGACATCACCTTCCGTATGCAGCAGCTGGTCGGCCAGTTGGGCAAGGAACTGGCCACATCACCCCGTGAGGACATCGGCCACCGCTCATGACTGACAACACCCCCGACGAGTCGGAAGCCGCCGAGTTAGTACGGCCGTACGTCATCACACGCGGGCGTGATCTGCCCGCCGAGGACAAGTTCTCCCTGATCACCCTCGTGACGACGGTCAGCGACGAACGGCAGCGCCCGACCCGGCTCTCCCCCGAAGAGCAACACCTCCTGGACATGTGCTCCGGCGGCTACCTCTCGGTCGCCGAGCTCGCCGGGCACACCCAGCTCCCCCTGGGTGTGCTGAAGATCCTCCTCAGCTCACTGGCAGAGGGGGGATACCTGATCACCCGAGCGCCCGTGCCCCGGGCACGTCTCGTCGACCAACAGCTTCTCCAGGAGGTGCTGGATGGACTCCAAGCGCGTTTTGGATGAGGACGCCTACGTCCGGGGCGGCGCCGCGCAGACAGCGGTGAAGATCCTGGTCGTCGGGCACTTCGCGGTCGGCAAGACCACGTTCATCGGCACCATCTCCGAGATCCCCCCGCTCTCCACCGAGGAGAACATGACGCGGGTGGCGGAGGCGGTCGACGATCTCAAGGGCGTGCGGAGCAAGACCACCACCACGGTCGCCATGGACTTCGGGCGGCTGACGATCAGCGACCACGTGGTGCTCTATCTGTTCGGCACCCCGGGCCAGCAGCGGTTCATCCAGATCTGGGAGGACATGGCGCGCGGCGCCCTGGGCGCCCTGGTCCTGGTGGACCCCGAACGGCTGGCGGACTCGTTCGCCGTGATCGACCTGATCGAGCAGTACGGCCTGTCCTACGCCATCGCCGTCAACCGCTTCGACCACACGCCGGAACGCACCGAAATGGCGCTGCGGGAAGCGCTCGACCTGCTGCCGGACACCCCCGTCGTCGTAATGGACGCACGTGACGAGAACTCATCGGCGCAGGCGCTGATCACTCTCGTTCGCTACCTACAGGAACGCGCCGCTCTGGAGCACGCATGACCAGCGAAGACTTCCCCGCACCGCCGCCGGGCTGCCCGGCGCACGGCAGCGGCCAACGGATACCCATGTACACGGCGGAGTTCGCCGCCGACCCCCAGGCCTACTTCGACTACATGCGCCACCACGGCCCGACGGCCCCCGTCGAGCTGGCCCCGGGCGTGGAGGCGACCCTCGTCACGGACTACGCGGCGGCGCTCGACCTCCTCCAGAACCCGGGGGACTTCCGCAAGGACCCCCGCCGCTGGCGCGACCTCAACGAGGGCCGCATCAGCCCGGACAGCCCCGTCCTTCCCCTGCTCGGCCCCCGGCCCACCTGCATGTTCACCGACGGTGCCGAACACCTGCGGCTGCGCCAGGCCGTCACCGAGAGCTTCGCCCGGGTCGACAGCCACCGGCTGAGCGTGAACGTCGACCGGATCGCGCACTACCTCCTCGCCCAGTTCAGCACCCGCGGCTCCGCCGACCTGCTCAACGACTACGCCAAGCAGCTCCCCCTGTTCGTCTTCAACGAACTGTTCGGCTGCCCGGCGGAGATCGGCGACCGGGTCATGTTCGGCGTCTCCGGCATTTTCGACGGCATCAACGCCGAGCGGGCCAACGAGGTCCTCATCCAGGCCGTGGCCGAACTGGTCGCGCTGAAGCGGTCCCGGCCCGGCGACGACGTCACCTCATGGCTGATGCAGCACCCGGCCAAGTTGGACGACGCGGAGATGATCCACCAGCTGGTGCTGCTGATCGGCGCCGGCGCAGAACCGCTGCGCAACCTCATCGCCAACACCGTGCACCTGCTGCTGACCAACGACCGGTACGCACAGAACGGGCTGTTGGAAGAGGCCCTCGACGACACCCTGTGGCACAACCCGCCCATCTCCAACTACGCGCCCCACTACCCGGCCAGGGACATGGAGTTCGCCGGCGGCAAGCTCAGCGCCGGCGATCTGGTGCTGGTCGGCTTCCAAGCCGCCAACGCCGCCTCGGCGCGGGCGGCGGGCGGGCAGACCAGCAACCGGGCGCACCTCGCCTGGAGCGCGGGGCCGCACGCCTGCCCCTCCAAGGAGCCGGCCCGGCTCATCACCCTGGCGGCCATCGAGCACCTCTTCAACGAGCTGCCCGACGTCGAACTCGCCGTCCCGGAGGAGAGCCTGACCTGGCGGCCCGGCCCGTTCAACCGCGCCCTGGCGCAGCTGCCGGCCCGCTTCACCCCGACCACGCCGCGCCGTTCGGTGCAGCCCCAGCCGTCCCAGACGGCACAGGAATCCGCCGCCGACACCGCCTCGAACAAGGAACGCGGAGGGCTGTGGAGTTCCTTCCTGAAGTGGGTCAGGGCGTAACCCCTGGTTCCGCATGCGTGACACAGGTAACAGGCAACTGCCCCTGGCAACTGCATGAACGTTAAAGCGCCAGGGTATGACTGCGCAGGGTATCTGAGTCGTCACATGATGAAGGAGGGGCTGTGGAGTTCAACCCCGCTGCCACTCGTGCCCAGCGCCCCGTCACCCGGTCGTTCCACACGTTCGTTCAGGAGTCGGCCTTCCCCATAGGCCGCATAGGCGTCCAAGCGCAATGGCCCAACGGCCGGATACCCGCCTTCACCGGCGGGTATCTTTTTGCCCCTGCCCGGGAGGTCCGGTGAGTACGGCGAGTACGGCGCAGGTCACCGACGCGCCGGTCACCTACGAGTACAGCCCCACACTCGCCGATCACGTCGTCGGCCAACTGCTGCGCCTGGGCTCGGTCGTGGGCTCGTCGGCAGCGGAGTCGGCGCTGTACGCGCACATCGTCCTGGAGTCCCTCGGGGACGCGTGCGGCCGTTCGCTGTCGCTGCCGCCCGCCTCGCCGAGTTTCATTTCCGACGACCACACGCCGGTCGAGTTCTCCCTGGCCTTCCGGCCGGACGCGGCTCCCGCCCTGCGCGTCCTGGTCGAACCCGGCTGCACGGCGGGCGACTTGGCGGACAACGGCCGCCAAGGGCTCGCCGCCATCCGGGACATGGCCCGCCGCTGGGACTTCTCCACCACCCAGTTGGACCGCATCGAGGACCTGTTCCTGCCCGCGTCCCCGCAGGGTCACCTGGCCCTGTGGTACGCGCTGGAATTACGTCCCGGTGGAGTCCCCGGCGTCAAGGTCTACCTGAATCCCGCCGCGGCCGGACCCGAGCACGCCACGGCCACCGTGCAGGAAGCACTGCACCGGCTCGGTCACCGGCAGGCGTTCGAAGCGCTTCCCGACACAACCGGCTATCCCTTCCTCGCCCTGGACCTCGGTACCTGGGACACACCCCGCGTCAAGGTCTACACCGCGCATCCGAGCCTCGCCGCATCCGAGGCGTACGCACTGAACCGCGCGCAGCCCGGCCCGGCACGCGAGGACGTGGAGGCCTTCTTCCACCTCGCCGCGGAGGGGCGCCAGCCCACCGGGTCGGGAGGCAGGCCGGAGCCACGACTGGCGCGGCGGCCCGCGCTGACCTGCCACTCCTTCACCGAGACCACGTCCGGCCGGCCGAGCGGGTTCACCCTGCACGTCCCGGTCCGTGACTACGTCAGGGACGACGAGGAGGCGCTCGCCCGCGCCACGGCCGTGCTGACCCGCTTCGGCATGGACCCCTCGGTACTGCGCCGCGCCCTCGCCGCCCTCAGTACGCGGCAACTCTCCGACGGCGCCGGCCTGATCGCGTACCTGGCGCTGGCGCACGAGCGCGACCGCCGACCCCGCATCACCGCGTACGTCTCCTCGGAGGCCTATGCGGTGCGTCCCCCCGCGCAGTGATCCGCCCGTCCTGAGGAAAAGCCCGCGCAGCGTCACAAGGCCGCCCGCGCAGTATCGGAATGCCCGAGCACATCAGAAAGAAGGAGCCGTGGAGCCCTACCGGATCAAGGTCGTCGAGCCCATCCCCCTCACCACCCCCCAGCAGCGTGAGGAAGCCCTGCGACGGGTCTCCTACAACCTGTTCGACCTGCGCGCCGACGAGGTCACCATCGACCTGCTGAGCGACTCGGGAACCGGCGCGATCTCCGCCGCCCAGCTTTCCGCGGGCATGAACGGCGACGAGTCCTACGCCGGCTCCCGGTCGTTCTACCGCTGGCACGAGACCGTCAGCGAACTCACCGGCTACCCGCACCTCCTGCCCGCCCACCAGGGGCGCGCGGCCGAACGCATCCTGTTCACCTCGCTGCTCACCCCGGGCAGCACCGTCGTGTCGAACACGCACTTCGACACCACCCGCGCCAATGTGGAGTTGGTCGGCTGCCAGGCCCGCGACCTGCCCTGCCCCGAGGCCAAGGACCTCGACAGCCCGCACCCCTTCAAGGGCAACATCGACCTCCAGGCGCTGGAGCAGGTGCTTCAGAGCGCGAACGAGTCGCCGGTGGCCGCGGTGGTGATGACGATCACCAACAACGGCGGAGGCGGGCAGCCCGTCTCCATGGAGAACCTGCGGCAGACCGCCGACCTGTGCCGCCGCCACGGCGTCCCGATGATCCTCGACGCCGCGCGGTTCGCCGAGAACGCCTGGCTGGTGACCCGTCACGAGCCCGGCTACCAGGACCGCACCCCCCGCCAGGTCGCCGAGGAGGCCTTCCGGCTGGCGGACGGCTGCATCATGAGCGCCAAGAAGGACGGCATCGTCCACATCGGCGGGTTCATCGGCGTCAAGGACCCCGAGCTCGCCCAGAAGTGCGAGCGCCTCCTCATCGCCACCGAGGGGTTCGCCACCTACGGCGGCCTCGCCGGGCGCGACCTGGACATGATGGCCCAGGGCCTGCTGGAGGTCACCGAGCCCTCCTACCTGGCGGAGCGGGCCGACATCGCCGGGCACCTCGCCCAGCGCATCCGGGACGCGGGCGTCGACATCGTCGAGCCGGCCGGCCTGCACGCCCTCTACCTCAACGCCGGGCGCCTGCTGCCCCACATCCCGCCCCACCAGTACCCCGGCCACTCCCTGGCCTGCCAGCTCTACCTCCGCGGCGGCATCCGGTCGGCGGAGCTGGGGTCCCTCTACCTCGGCGAGGAGGACGAGCACGGCAACCCGATCAAGTCGGCGCCCTACGAACTCGTACGCCTCGCCCTGCCCCGCCGGGTCTACACGCGCAGCCACTACGACCACGTCGCCCAGACCCTGGCGGACATAGCCAAGGACCCCAGCTCGGTGCACGGTTACCGGATCACCGAGCAGTCACCGATCCTCCGCCACTTCAGCATCAAGCTGGAGCCGGCCAGGGCCGACGGGTCCTGACGCCACACCGGTGAGTCCCGACCGTGTGGTTCCGCACTCGAACCACACGGTCTTGCCGTCCCGTCGCCCGGCCGCGTCCACACCCCACTTGTCGGCCACCGCGTCCAGCAGGAGCAGCCCGCGACCGTTCTCGGCGTCCGTCGACAACTCTCCTCGCAGGCTGGGCAGTTGCCCGCAACCGTCCGACACCTCCACCCGGACCCCGGACGTCTGCCGGACCATCAGCACCTCGCACCGCCGGTCCGGAACATGCCGTACGACGTTGGCGACGAGCTCGGTCACGCCCAGTTCCACGGCGTCGGACAGTTCGCGCATCTCCCACTCGCCCAGCAGCGAGCGCGCGATGGCGCGGATGTGCCGGGCCGAGTGCTCACCGACGGTGAGGCGCAGGCGGTACTGGCGGCGCAGGGGCGCCAGGTAGGTGGGGGGAATGTATCCGTTCACGCTACGAGCCTGACCTCGCGCGACTACTTTGGGCTACGGAACGGATACAACGGGTCCCGGAGTGGGCCCAGTTGCGTGAGAGGGAGCTCTGCGTGACCCACATCAACACCCTCGACCCGGGCGYCTCGCCACTCGACTACTACGGCTTCGAACTGCGTCGGTACCGGGAGGAGGCCGGGCTGACCCAGAAGAAGCTGGGGGACATCGTCTACTGCACCGGCTCCCTGGTCGGCCAGATCGAGACGGCCAGAAAGCTGCCGACGCTGCCGTTCAGCGAACGGGCGGACATCGCGCTGGGCACGGGCGGGTTGCTGTCACGCCTGCACGAGCTGGTGATGCGCAGTCAACTTCCGGCCTGGTTCCAGCAGGTGGCGGAGCTGGAGTCGCGGGCGATCGAGATCGGCACCTTCCAGACGCACATGGTGCACGGCCTGTTGCAGACCAAGGAGTACGCGCGTGCCGTGCTCGGCGTGCTGGACGACACCGACCTCGACGACCGCACCGAGGTGCGGCTGGCTCGCCAGCGCATCTTCGAGAAGAGCGAGACGCCGGTCCTCTGGATGATCCTGAGCGAGGCGGCACTGCACCAGGAAATCGGCGGCCCGGCAACCATGCGCGGCCAATTGGCCCACCTGTTGTCCTTCGAGCACAACCCGAGGGTCAACGTCCAGGTGCTCCCGTTTTCGGCGGGAGCCCACGCGGGATTGCAGGGCTCATTCACTGTCTTCCGCTTCCCCAGCGATCCGACCATCGTCTACACCGAGGGGTACGGCAGCGGGCATCCCACGGCCAACCCGGACAGCGTCAGGGACTGCTCGCTCCGATACGATCATCTCCAAGCCGCCGCCCTCTCCCTCAAGGACTCGGCGGAGTTGATCCGGCGTGTACTGGAGGAGCGTTATGGAGAGCACCGAGATGCTAGCGGGGATCCAGTGGCGTAAGTCCAGCTACAGCGGAGACCAGGGCGGCGAATGCGTAGAGGTCGGCGAAACGCACACCGTCGTCGCTGTCCGCGACTCAAAGAGCACGGCGGGCCCGATCCTCGCATTCGGGCCCACCACATTCACGGCGTTCCTGGACTGGGCTACAGCCGCTGAATAATCGTGCCGGTGGCCAGTCCGCCGCCCGCGCACATCGTGATCAGTGCGAACTCCTTGTCCGCCCGCTCCAGTTCATGAAGTGCGGTCGTGATCAGCCGGGCCCCGGTGGCTCCCACCGGGTGCCCGAGGGCGATCGCACCGCCGTTGACGTTGACCTTCTCCAGGTCCTGCTCGAAGACCTGCGCCCAGCTCAACACCACTGATGCGAAAGCCTCGTTGATCTCGACGAGGTCGATGTCCTTCAGGGACATCCCGGCCTTGCCCAGCACGGCCTTGGTCGCGTCGATCGGTCCGTCGAGGTGGAAGTGCGGGTCGGCACCCACGAGTGCCTGCGCCACGATGCGCGCCCTCGGCCGCAACTTCAGCGCCCGCGCCATCCGCTTGGACGCCCACATGATCGCCGCCGCCCCGTCGCTGATCTGGGACGAGTTGCCCGCAGTGTGCACGGCCGTCGGCATGACGGGCTTGAGCCTCGCCAGCGCCTCCATGGACGTGTCGCGCAGGCCCTCGTCCTTGTCGACCAGGCGCCACATGCCCTGCCCGGCGCGCTGCTCGTCCTCGGTCGTCGGGACCTGGACGGCGAACGTCTCCCGCTTGAACCGCTCCTCGGCCCAGGCGGCGGCGGCCCGTTCCTGTGAGACCAGCCCGAGTGAGTCGACGTTCTCCCTCGTCAGCCCCCGATGGCGGGCGATCCGCTCCGCCGCCTCGAACTGGTTGGGCAGGTCGACGTTCCACTCGTCGGGGAACGGCTTGCCGGGCCCGTGCTTGGAGCCCGACCCCAGCGGCACCCGGGACATCGCCTCGACGCCGCAGCTGATCCCGACGTCGATGACGCCCGCCGCGATCATGTTGGCCGTCATGTGCGAGGCCTGCTGCGAGGACCCGCACTGACAGTCGACGGTCGTCGCCGCCGTCTCGTAGGGCAGGCCCATGGTCAGCCAGGCCGTGCGCGCGGGGTTCATGGACTGTTCGCCGGCGTGGGTCACCGTGCCGCCGACGATCTGCTCGACGCAGTCGGCGGGGATGCCGGTGCGGCCGAGGAGTTCACGGTAGGTCTCGCCCAGGAGATAGGCGGGGTGGAGGTTGGCGAGCGCGCCGCCGCGCTTGCCGATGGGGGTACGCACTGCTTCGACGATCACGGGTTCGGCAGCCATGGGTGCGGGGTCCTCTCGGCTCTCCTGGCTTTCCGCCAGAACTAGTACGTGTTCTAGTTCCCTTCGCAGTCTGCTGACGCGACCTCCGTCACCGCAAGGGTCGTGCACGTTCCGGAGTCTTGATCTGCGGAGATCTGCACGAATTCCGCACGGGATTGGGGGTGCCGCGCCTCTTGCCACTTGTAGAACCCGTTACTACCTTCGCGGCAACCCTGTTCTGATGGTCCGTCAGATAGCTGGAGCTGCCGATGTCCTGTCCAGCGCTTCCCGACGGGTTCGACTTCACCGACCCCGATGTGCTGCACCACCGCGTACCCCTCCCGGAGTTCGCCGAGCTGCGCCTGGCCGAACCGGTCCGCTGGATCCCGCAGCCGGCCAACGTGGCCGGATTCCAGGACGAGGGCTACTGGGCGGTGACCCGGCACGCGGACGTCAAGTACGTGTCGACGCACCCGGAGTTGTTCTCGTCCACCCTCAACACCGCGATCATCCGCTTCAACGAACACATCGAGCGCGACGCCATCGACGCGCAACGGCTGATTCTGTTGAACATGGACCCGCCCGAGCACACCCGGGTCCGCCAGATCGTCCAGCGTGTGTTCACCCCACGTGCCATCCGCGCCCTGGAGGAACGCCTGCGGACGCGGGCGCGCAACATCGCCGCGAACGCCCGGGAACACTCCGGCCCCTTCGACTTCGTGACCGAGGTCGCCTGCGAACTGCCGCTCCAGGCCATCGCCGAGCTCATCGGCATCCCGCAGGACGACCGGGCCAAGATCTTCGACTGGTCCAACAAGATGATCTCGTACGACGACCCCGAGTACGCCATCACCGAGGAGGTCGGCGCCGAGTCGGCCACCGAGCTCATCGCCTACGCGATGAACATGGCCGCCGACCGCAAGGCGTGCCCGGCGAAGGACATCGTCACCACGCTGGTGGCGGCCGAGGACGAAGGCAACCTGGGCTCGGACGAGTTCGGCTTCTTCGTGCTGATGCTGGCCGTGGCCGGCAACGAGACGACCCGCAACGCCATCACCCACGGCATGCACGCCTTCCTCACCCATCCCGAGCAGTGGGAGCTGTACAAGAGGGAGCGCCCCGCGACGGCCGCGGAGGAGATCGTCCGCTGGGCGACGCCGGTGGTCTCCTTCCAGCGCACGGCCACTCAGGACACGGAGTTGGGCGGAAAGCGCATAAACAAGGGAGACCGGGTAGGCATCTTCTATGCCTCGGCGAATCACGATCCCGAGGTCTTCGAGAATCCGGACACCTTCGACATCACCCGTGACCCCAACCCCCACCTCGGCTTCGGCGGCGGAGGCCCCCACTACTGCCTGGGCAAGTCCCTGGCGGTGCTGGAGATCGACCTGATCTTCAACGCGGTGGCCGACGCGATGCCGGACCTGAGCCTGGTCGGCGACCCGCGCCGGCTTCGCTCCGCGTGGATCAACGGCGTGAAGGAACTCCGGGTCAGCACCGGCTGACCCGTCCCGAGGGAGGCAGGAGCACCCCTTATCCCTACGCCCCGTTCCTGCCTCCCCCGCGACGCACCGTTCCGGCGAATTTGACGATCTCGGGAGTCAGCGGGTGGGCGGCTTGGCGGCTGTCGCGTCTCAGTAGACGGTTGGCCAGAGCGAAGGCATTTTCGGTTTGGGGGTGGGTGCTGCCCAGCCGGATGTTCAGGATCAGCGCGCCCCGGCGTGCGAGGTTCGCCGCGATCGGGTCGTTCAACGCGGCCACGGCTCGGGCCTTGAGCAGCAGGGCGCATGAGCGAAGGCGGCGACCCCGGGGATCGGGGGTCGCCGCCTTCGGTTCAGGTCGGCTGCTTGGCTCAGTACCAGCCGTTGGACTGCCAGAAGCCCCAGGCGCCACACGGGCTGCCGTAGCGGTCCTTCATGTAGTCCAGGCCCCACTCGATCTGGGTGGCCGGGTTGGTCTTCCAGTCGGAGCCGGCGGAGGCCATCTTGTTGCCCGGCAGGGCCTGGACCAGGCCGTAGGCGCCGGACGAGGCGTTGGTGGCGTTGACGTTCCAGTCGCTCTCGTGGTCGACGATGTTCGAGAAGCACTGGTACTGGGCCGAGTCCGAGATCATCTTCTTCGCGACCGTCTGCGCCGAGGAGGACCCGGTCGTCGCGGCCTGCGAGGGCGCGGCGGCGAACAGCGTGCCGGCGGTGGCGGCGGCCAGCACGACACCGGCGAGGGTCTTCTTCGGGGCGGAGGTGCGGCGGAAGAGAGAAACAGCGGACACGGGGAGCCTTTCTTCGGGGACAGGGCGTCGCGGGCAAGCCGGAACCACGCGATGCGAGGCGGTGGCATGCGTCGGCGCCGAGGCCCTGTGGGCTCGTCGGCGCCGTGCGACGTCATCCAGAGAAGCAGCCCGGGAAGGTGTCCGCAATGAGTGCTTTTGCTAGTTGTGGTCGTATGCGGGGTGCGGGGGGCTCGTGTGACGTGGCTCTCTATGTGCAGGTCGGAGCGGGTGTTGACGCGTGCATGGCATCCGATTTGTCCGACTATGGAGGATCGTAGGTGATGTGGGTCATGTGGGGTGGTTCACCGCGTGGGTGACGGTCCGCTCGTGGGCCCTCACCCTGTGGGTGCGTCGAATGTGACCGCGCTCTCGAAGGCGGCCCGGCGGGTCGCGCGGCGCAGTGCCTTGAGGATCGCCGGACCCAGGGTGAAGGTCAGCACGACCGTCACCAGCGCCCTGCCGAGGTCCCAGCCGAGCGAGGTGGCCAGGCAGTACGCGACGAAGCGGGCCAGGTTGCCCAGGGGCCCGGCGTCGGGGTCCGGCGCGATGTTCGAGCCGTCCGCCAGCAGATAGGGCCAGCCCTGCATGTTCATCACCGTGCCGTAGGCGAAGGCGGCGACGAAGCCGTACCCGGCCAGCAGGAGCAGCTCCGCACGGCCGCGCAACCGGTCCGGCCCCGGCAGCAGCCCGGCGCCCATCGTGAACCAGCCCATCGACAGCATCTGGAACGGCATCCACGGCCCCACCCCGCCCGTGAGCAGGGCGGACGCGAACATCGTCACGGCACCGAGGACGAAGCCGAAGCCCGGGCCGAGGACCCGGCCGCTGAGCACCATCAGGAAGAACATCGGCTCGATGCCGGCCGTCCCCGCGCCGAGGGGCCGCAGCGCCGCACCGGTCGCCGCGAGCACGCCCAGCATCGCCACCGCCTTCGGGCCCAGCCCCGACTCGGAGATCGTCGCCGCGACGACGGCGACCAGCAGGAGCAGCAGGCCGGTGAACAGCCAGGGGGCGTCCTGGGCGTGAGCGCTCACCTGCGAGGTGGGCGGGGCGAGGAACGGCCAGCCGAGAGCGGCGATGCCGACCGCGCTGACCAGGGCGAGCGTGGCGATGGAGCGGGGGCCGAGGCGGATGGGGCGGGACTGGGGCGTGGAGCGCTCGGTCATGCCAGGGCCTCCCGCACCTCGGCGACCGTCAGCCACTTCTGCGGGGCCAGGATCTTGGACACCTGCGGGGCGAAGGAAGGGGAGGCGACCACCACGTCCGCCGCCGGGCCGTCCGCGATCACCTCGCCGTCGGCGAGCAGGACGACCCGGTGGGCGAGCTCGGCGGCCAGCTCCACGTCGTGCGTGGCCAGGACGATGGCATGCCCCTCGGCGGCGAGCCCGCGCAGAACGGTGAGCAGCCGCGCCTTCGCCGCGTAGTCGAGACCGCGGGTCGGTTCGTCGAGGAGGAGCAGGGGAGGGCGGGCGGTCAGTACGACGGCCAGGGCGAGCGTCAGGCGCTGGCCCTCGGAGAGGTCGCGCGGGTGGGTGGCGTCCGCGATGCCCGGGAGGAGCTCGCAGACCAGGGCACGGCAGGTGCCGGGCGCTGCGCCGGCGTCGGTGTCGGCGGCCGTGCACTCGGCGGCGACCGTGTCGGCGTAGAGGAGGTCGCGGGGTTCCTGTGGGACGAGTCCTACGCGGCGGATCAGGTCGCGGGGTGCGGTGCGGTGGGGTACGGCTCCGCCGACGGTCACCGAACCGGTGGTGGGTTCCACGAGCCCGACGAGGGTGTTGAGCAGAGTGGACTTTCCGGCGCCGTTGCGGCCCATGAGCGCGATGGTCTCGCCGGGGGTGACGGTGAGGGCTACGTGGCGTAGGGCCTGGATGTGGTCGCGGGTGACGGTGAGGGCCTGTACGTCGGCGGCGTGGCCGGACGGGGGGCTGGGGGTGGTCCTGCGGCGGAACCAGCGGTGGGGAGTGGCGCCCCATGGGGTGGGGGGTGTGAGCCGTTGGCGGCTGCGGGTTCGTTGTGGTTGATCGCGCCCACGCGGCGGTAGCCGCACATCGAATACAGCCCCGCGCCCCGTGAGGGCGGCCGCCTCCCGGGTCTCGAGTTGTCGGCGTAGGTCCGCTGCCCGACGACGCGCGTCCCGGACCGTCAGGGGCAGGGGAGTCCAGCCCGCCAGGCGGCCCAGGGCCACCACCGGCGGGTACACCGGCGATACGGCCATGATCTCCGCCGGGGTGCCCAGGATGGGGGCCTCGCCGGGAGCGGGGAGGAGGGCGACCTGGTCGGCGTACTGGATCACCCGTTCCAGGCGGTGTTCCGCCATCAGGACCGTCGTGCCGAGGTCGTGGACCAGGCGTTGGAGGACCGCGAGGACCTCTTCCGCGGCGGCCGGGTCCAGGGCCGAGGTCGGCTCGTCCAGGACCAGGACGCTCGGGTGCGGGGTGAGGACCGAGCCGATCGCGACGCGCTGCTGCTGGCCGCCCGAGAGGGTGGCGATGGGGCGGTCGCGCAGGTCGGCGAGGCCGAGCAGGTCGAGGGTCTCCTCGACGCGGCGGCGCATGACGTCCGGGGCGAGGCCCAGCGACTCCATGCCGTAGGCGAGTTCGTCCTCGACCGTGTCCGTGACGAAGTGGGACAGGGGGTCCTGGCCCACCGTGCCCACCACGTCCGCCAGTTCGCGCGGCTTGTGGGTGCGGGTGTCCCGGCCGGCCACCGTGACGCGGCCGCGCAGGGTGCCGCCGGTGAAGTGCGGGACGAGCCCGCTCACCGCGCCGAGCACGGTGGACTTGCCGACGCCCGACGGGCCCGCGAGCAGGACCAGTTCGCCTTCCGGGACCTCGAAGTCCACGCCCTGGACGGTGGGTTCGGCAACGCCGTCGTACGTCACGGAGACGTTCTCGAAGCGGATCACGACGGCTCCTTGCGGGCGGGATGTCGGGGYGCGGGGCTGATGAAGGCGGGGAGCAGGCCGAGGAGGACGGCCGCCGCGGGCCACAGCGGGAGGGTGGGCGCGACGAGGGGGATCACGCCCGGGTGCAGGGCCTCCGGGTCGCGGTCGGCGGCGAGGGTCAGCAGGGCGGCGACCGCCGCGCCGGAACCGGCGACCAGCCAGGCGCGGGCGTCCCAGGGGTCCGGGCGGTAACGGGTGCGCAGGGAGCGGCGACCGCCCAGGCGCAGGCCCGCCAGCGCGGCGGCGAGTCCGGCGAGGAGGACCGGGAGGCCGTACGTCCCGCCCTCGGCGGTCAGCAGGCCGTACGTTCCCGCGCAGACGCCCAGCAGGCCGCCGAGGGTGAGCGCGCCGGTCGTACGGCGGACTCGGGGCGGGACGTCCGCGGTGCGGCCGTAGCCGCGCGCGTCCATCGCGGCGGCGAGGGCGACCGAGCGCTCCAACGCGCCCTCCAGGACCGGGAGTCCCACGTGCAGCAGGCCCCGGATGCCGGTGTCGGGCCGGCCGCGCAGCCGGCGGGCGGCGCGCAGCCGCTGGACGTCGGCGATGAGGTGGGGGGCGTAGGTGAGGGCCACGACCACCGCCACGCCCATCTCGTACAGCGCGCCGGGCAGGGACTTGAGGAGCCGGGTGGGGTTGGCGAGGGAGTTCGCCGCGCCCACGCAGATCAGGAGAGCCGCCAGCCGCAGGCCGTCGTAGAGGGCGTAGAGGAGGGTCTCGACAGTGACCCGTCCGCCCAGGCGGATGCCCTGGGCCCAGTCCGGGAGGGGGACTTCGGGGAGCGTGACGATCACGTGGGTGCCGGGGAGGGGGGAGCCGAGGCCCACGGCGAAGACGAGGCGGATGACGAGGACGGCCAGGGCGAGCTTGACGAAGGCGGTGTAGGAGCGGGCCCAGGGGGCGTCCGGGCGGCAGGCCGCGACGACGTAGGCGGAGGTCGCGATGAGGAGAGCGAGGAGGAGCGGGTTGGTGGTGCGGGTGGCCGCGGTGCCCAGGGCCAGGGCCCACAGCCACCAGGCGCCGGGATGCAGTGGGGTGCGGTGGTGCGGGCGGCGGCCGGCGGGGGCACCGGCCGGCCGCGGTCGGGCACCCCGGCGCGTCTCCGCGCGGCTAGGCATCCCTGCGCCGCCGCGCCTGCCAGACCGCTCCCGCGCCCAGCACCACCACCACGGCGACGCCCGCGACCAGGCCCAGCGAGGGACCGCTGTCCGAGTCGTCCTTCGCCGCGGTGGCGGACTGCCCGGTCGGTGTCGCCTTCCCGGCGTTGTCCGACACCTGCTCCCCGCAGCCCTTGCGCGGATATCCGGCGATGGCGCACAGCAGGGCGTTCGTGTCGTAGCGCAGGGGCTTGGCGACGGCCGCCAGGGCCTCCGCCGTCGTCGCGTCGGGAGCCACCCGGGCACACGCCGTACGGCGGGCCGGCGGCGTCTCGCCCGACGGGGCGTCGGACGGCGTACCGAAGTCGATGACCAGGGCCACCCGCTTCCTGCCGTCCTGCTCGGGGGTCCTGGCGCAGATCACCGCGAACTCGGCCGCGCCGCCGGGCTGTGCCGCGTCCTTGGAGTCCTTGCTCACCGCGAACCGGAAGCCCTGGACGTCGCCGTCGGACGGGCGGGCGGTGGCGGGGCCCTGGGTGGCGTAGGTCCAGGTGTCGCCCTGGCGCTCCCAGAAGGACCAGTAGCGGTAGCCGGCCGCCTGAGCGGCCTGGGCCGCGCCGGTCAGCAGGACCAGCGCGGCCAGGAGCGGAGCGAGTGCGCGGCGGATCACGCCTGCGGACCCTTCTTGCGGCCGCTCAGCAGGAAGCCGATGCCGATGCCGACGACGAGGAAGATGCCGACGTACCACCAGACACCGAAGGGACTGTCGTCCTTCGTGTCCTTCTTCTCGGCCTTGTCCGCGGCCTTGTCCGCGGCCTTCGCCGAGTCCTGCGGTGCCGGGCCCGTCGCGTTGAGCTGCTCGACCAGGTCGGCGCCGCCGAAGTCACGCGGGTCGGTGCCGGTGGCGTGGGCGGCGAGTATCAGCTGGGCGTAGGCGGCCGGGCCGCTCTGCTCGGCCCACTTCGCGGAGTTCTGCTCCAGCCAGCCCAGGGGCTTGCGGGCGGCGTCGGCGCCGGAGAGCGCGGCCAGCGCGACGACCGCGTCGGCCGTGTTGCCGTAGTCGGGCTGGTCCTCGGCTCCGGGCATGGCGGACTTCAGGTGGCCGTCCTTGGCGAGGGCCTTCGTGAGGTATGCGGCGCCGTTGGCCGCGGCCTGCTGCGGGGTCGGGTAGCCGCCGTCGGCGCACTTCGCGTCCGACGCCTTCTTGGCGGGACTCACGACGAGGCCCTTGCCGAGCGAGCCGAGGACGCCGGCCGCGGTGGCGTCGGCGTTGGCGACGAGCGTGCCCTTCTTGTCGGGCTGGAAGGCGAAGGCGCCCGCACCGTCGTCCTTGCACGGCAGGGCGAGCTTGATGAGCGCGTCGTAGGGCGACTGCCCGTCCTTGAGAACCTTCTCCGGCTTCTCGCCGACGGCGGCCAGCGCACCGGTCACCACGGACGTCGAGTTGGTGTCACTGGCCCCGCCCGCCGCGTATCCCCAGCCGCCGTCCTTGTTCTGGACCGACTTCAGCCAGGACACCGCCTTGCCGGTGGCGGCGTCGTGCCCGCCGAGCGCGACCAGTGCCTGGACGGCGGCCGCGGTGTTGTTGGTGTCGACGGGGGTCTTGGCGCCGCAGGCCGCGGTGGTGTCGGCGCGGTAGGGCGCGAAGGCGCCGTTCGCGCACTGCTGCCCCAGCAGCCAGTCGACCGCCCCCTTGGCCGGCTTCACGCCCACCGTGTCCTGCGCGAGCAGCGCGAGGGACTGGCGCCAGACGCCGTCGTACGTCGGGTCGGTGCCGCCGTACAGCTCGGCGGGGAACGCCCGCGACGGCGACGCGGAGGGGGACGAGTCGGCGGCCACGGCCGGCGCGGCCGCGCCGATCACGACGGCGGCGGCCAGGACCGCGGCGCTGTGACGGACGTTCATGATCGGCGGGTGCCCTTCCCTAGGGGGACCGGGCAGCACAGGGGAGACCCCCGGCGGCTCGGCTCCGTATACCTCGACGGTGCCGCACTCCGGCCGACTGCCGGGGTACGTGAGCCGGTCACGTTCCCGTACGCGGCGATCCGGCTCACCGGCCTTCTACTACGACCGGCTTACGGTTGCGGGTCAGCGCCGGATTTGCACCGGCTTTCCCCCGTACGGGTGTGATGACGACGCCGACACTCTACCCGCCCGTAACCCAGCCGCTGAGGGCCACCTGTGCGGCCGGCCGCCTTCGGCCCGGGACGATCCGGCCCGGCCGAGGCGGGCGGCATCCCCGCCCGGCTGCTACGGCAGCCGCACGACGTCCCCGGACGCCGGTCGCCGGGCCGTGTCCTGCACCTCGACCTCCTGTGCGGCCAGGGGCCGGTGTCAGAGTCTGCAGGTGATCTCCATGCCGTCCTCGACGGGGAAGTTGACGCTGCGGTAGCCGTTCGCCGGGTCGCGGACGTAGTCGAGGTACGGCTGCATGCTGGTAAAGGTGACGTCGTCGGCGACGACGAGGGTGCCGGGTGCCAGACGCGGTTCGAGCAGGCGCAGCACCGGCAGGCAGAGGTCTTTCCAGCCGTCCAGCAGGATGAAGTCGGCCGACGCGTCGAGACCGGCGAGGCTGTCCCGGGCGTCCCCCTCCAGCACGGTGATCACATCGTCCAGCCCGGCGTCGGCGAATGTGCCCCGCGCGGACCGGATCTTCTCCTTGCTGAGCTCCGTGGTGATGACCCGCCCGGTGCCGTTGTCGCGTACCGCGGAGGCCAGATACAGCGTGGAGATGCCGTACGACATCCCGAATTCGACGACGGTGGCGGGGCGGACGGCGCGGACCAGGTTGTAGAGCAGCTCCCCGCCCGCGGTCGAGATCGGCATGTAGATCCCGGCGGCCGCGTCGGCGTGCTCCTGGGGTGTCATCCGCTCCCTCCCGGGCCCCCAGTCGACACCGGCCGCGACGGCGTCGTCCTGCTCGGCCCGCTCGAACATCCGGCGGAGGGCGGTCTCGACCCGGGGGTCGGCGAGTGTGTGCGTGGATTTCATGGAGGCTAGAGTAGACGCGACGTTGCGTCCGGTCTAGAGCGCGCATGGGAAACTTCAGCTCAGACCCACGTCGTTCACGTCGTCACGGAGGGCGAGATGACACCCGCGGCACACCCCGGCGGTCCGGAGCGACGCCACCACGGCAACCGGCACGGCCGCAGCGAGGAGGCCCGGCTGGCTGTCCTGGAGGCGGCCGACGACCTGCTGGTGGAGAAGGGCTTCGCGGGCGTGACGATGGAAGGCATCGCCTCGCGGGCGGGGGTGGCCAAGCAGACGATCTACCGCTGGTGGAGCACGAAGGCCGACGTGCTGATGGACGCCTTCCTCCAGGACGCGACCGAGGACCTGACCCCGCCGGACACCGGCGACTTCCCGGCCGACCTGCGCGCCTATCTGCACCGGCTGGCCTGGTTCCTCGCCGAGTCGCAACCCGGCGCTGTCTTCCGCTCCCTGCTCGCGCAGGCCCAGCACGACCCCGTGTTCGCCGAGGAGTTCCGCGCCCGCTGCCTGACCGCCCAGCGCCACCGCGACCGCGCCCTCCTGGAACGCGCGGTGACGGCGGGCCGACTGCCCTCCTCCCTCGACCTGGACACCGAGACGGACCAGCTGGTGGGCCCGCTCTACTACCGAGTCCTGATCTCGCCCGGCCCGATCCCCGAACGCTTCACCAACGCCCTGACCGACGCCTTCCTGCAACGCCATGCCGCCCAGGACCTGTCCGGTCGATCAAGTTCGTAGCCGGATGGCGAGAGCTGCTGCTGCGGCGGCGGCGCCGCAGGCAACAGGGCCTAGCCGTCGGCCCTCGGTGTGGGTCCGCCGAAGGGCAGGTGCAGGGTCCGCGAGGTGAGCAGCCAGGTGTCCTGCGGTGTCCGGCGGAAGGCGTCCTCGTAGGTGCCCACCTGGACGGGCGGCCCGGGCGGGACGATGCCGCCCTGGTGCCCGTCGACTCGGTACGTCGTGAAGTACGAGGTCGCCGTCGCCGTGTCCGGCGAGGTGAGCGTGACGAGGATGTTGGACATCACGCGGCGGGAGAGCCGGTCGGCGGGACGGGAGCCGAAGTAGGCGCGAAGGGCGCCGCGGCCCTTGACCGACCGGTCGCCCGCCGGCCACGCCCAGACGCCGTCCTCGGTGAACAACTCGGCGACGGAGGCCGGTTCGCCGAGGTCGAGGCGGTGCACGAAGTCGACGACGACGCGCTCGCAGGCGCGCTCGGCGAGGAGGCGGTCCAAGGGGGTCGACGGGGGCGAAGTCTCGGTGGGGTCACTGGAGTTCATGGTGCGCATGATCCACGGCTCACGGTGATCTTCACACCGCCACGTACGCCACCGGCTCGCTCCCCGTCACCGCCTCCGCCCTCCCCAGTTTCACCAGCCGCCGCAGGTGGGCCTCCGCCTCCGCGATCGCGATGTTTCGGGAGCCGTAAGGGATCTGGTCCCAGGGGCGGTTCCACTCCATGCGTTCGGCGAGTTGCCAGGGGGTGAGGGGGGCGGCGAGGAGGGTCAGGAGGTCGGTCAGGCGGGCTTCGTGGTGGGTCAGCAACTGCCGTACGCGGGCAGGGGCGTCGGTGAAGACGTGCTGGTGGGCCGGCAGGACCTCGGCGGGGGCCAGCGTGGCGACGCGTTCCAGGGAAGCGAGGTAGTCGCCGAGCGGGTCGGTCACCGTGGTGTCGTCGGGGTCCTCGTACAGGCCGATGTGCGGGGTGATCCCGGGCAGCAGATGGTCGCCGGAGAACAGGCGGCCGCGGCCGGGGAGCCCGGCCGGGTGGTCCTCCTCCAGGTGCAGGCAGACATGGCCGGGGGTGTGGCCCGGGGTCCAGATCGCGCGCAGGCGGCGGCCGGGGAGGTCGAGGAGTTCGCCGGGGACGATCTCGCGGTCGGGTGCCGCGGGGGAGAAGCCGGGCATGGTGCTCGGGCGGCGGGCGGTGCGCAGCGGGGCCACATGGGCCTCGGGGGCGCCGGCCGCCGTGAGCTTGGCCGCCATGTAGGAGAACCAGCGCTCGGGCCGGGTCGTGCGGGTGCGCCGCACGATCGCCGCGTCCAGCGCGTGCATCGCGATCCACGCACCGGAGGCCTCGCGCACCTTGCCCGACAGGCCGTGGTGGTCGGGGTGGTGATGGGTGATCACCACGCCGTGGATCTCACCCGGCGCCGTACCGCAGGCCACGAGGCCCTCGGCGAGGGTGTCCCAGGAGGTCGGGTCGTCCCAGCCGGTGTCGATGAGCACCGGGCCCCGGTCGGTGTCGACGACGTACACGAGGGTGTGGCCGAGAGGGTTGTCCGGGATGGGGACCTCGATGGACCGGACTCCGCCGCCGTGGTCGTACATCTGCGCCATGGGTTCCCCAATCGCCGCGACACGTTCCGGCCGACCGGATCACTATAACTAGAACAGGTTCCGATGGGAGCCCGAGTCATCTACGTGCGGTCCGTGGACTACTCCGGACGGAACTGGTATCAGTGCGGTAGATCTGATGGATCGTCAGAGTCACGCTCCGGGGAGGCATTCGGCCATGACCGAGCTCGTGGAACACGGACAGCTGTTCATCGGCGGGGAGTTGACCGACCCCCTCGGCAAGGACGTCATCGAGGTGATCTCGCCGCACACCGAGGAGGTCATCGGACGCGTGCCGCACGCCTCGCCCGCCGACGTCGACCGGGCCGTCGCGGTGGCGCGCAAGGCGTTCGACGAGGGGCCCTGGCCGCGGGCGAGCCTCGACGAGCGGATCGAGGTCGTCACCCGCATCAAGGACGGGATCGCCGCACGGCACGAGGAGATCGCCCGGGTCATCTCCTCCGAGAACGGCTCCCCGTACTCCTGGAGCGTCCTCGCGCAGGCACTCGGCGCGATGATGGTCTGGGACGCGGCGATCACCGTCGCGCGGAACTTCACGTACGAGGAGACGCGTAACGGTGTCCTCGGCAAGATCCTCGTGCGGCGCGAGCCGGTCGGGGTCGTGGCCGCCGTGGTCCCCTGGAACGTCCCGCAGTTCGTCGCCGCCGCCAAGCTCGCACCCGCGCTGCTCACCGGCTGCACGGTCATCCTCAAGCCCTCGCCCGAGTCGCCGCTCGACGCCTATCTCCTCGCCGAGATAGCGAAGGACGCCGGGCTGCCGGAGGGCGTGCTGTCCGTCCTTCCCGCGGACCGC
Source organism: Streptomyces sp. UW30 (assembly GCF_008042075.1). Lineage (GTDB taxonomy): Bacteria > Actinomycetota > Actinomycetes > Streptomycetales > Streptomycetaceae > Streptomyces. The sequence goes on from NZ_RDBN01000037.1 coordinate 92,290, forward strand.
GAGGTCAGCGAGTACCTCGTCGGACACCCGTCGATCGACAAGGTCTCCTTCACCGGCTCGGTGGCCGCAGGCAAGCGCGTCATGGAGGTCGCCGCCCGCAATCTCACCCGTGTGACGCTCGAGCTGGGCGGCAAGTCGGCGGCCGTCGTCCTGCCGGACGCGGACGTCGAGGCCACCGTCGCCGGTGTCGTGCCGGCGGCCTGGATGAACAACGGCCAGGCGTGCGTCGCCCAGACCCGCATCCTGCTGCCCCGCTCCCGCTACGACGAGTTCGCCGAGGCCTTCGCCGCGGCGGCCGGCGCGCTGGTGGTCGGCGACCCGCTGGACCCGGCGACCCAGGTGGGCCCCCTGGTGGCGCAGCGCCAGCAGCGCAGGAACCTCGACTACATCCGCATCGGGCAGGAAGAGGGCGCGAAGATCCTGACCGGCGGCGGGCGTCCGGCGGGACTGGAGAAGGGCTGGTACGTCGAGCCGACGCTCTTCGGGGACGTCGACAACTCGATGAGGATCGCCCGCGAGGAGATCTTCGGCCCGGTGATCTGCCTTCTTCCCTACGGCGACGAGTCCGAGGCCGTGAAGATCGCGAACGACTCCGACTACGGCCTGAGCGGCAGCGTCTGGACGGCCGACACCGCGCACGGCATCGACATCGCCCGCCAGGTCCGCACCGGCACCTACTCGGTGAACACCTTCAGCCTGGACATGCTGGGCCCGTTCGGCGGCTACAAGAACTCCGGTCTGGGGCGGGAGTTCGGACCCGAGGGGTTCGGCGAGTATCTGGAGCACAAGATGATCCACCTCCCCGCCGGCTGGGAGGCGTAGGGGATGGGCGACCGCTGGCACGTCGAGGTCGACCGGTCGGTGTGCATCGGCTCGGCCCAGTGCGTCCACCACGCCCCCGACGGATTCCGCCTCGACACCGGCCGTCAGTCCCATCCGGCCGACCCGGAGGCCGACGCGAACGAGCAGATCCTCGCGGCGGCGGAGAGCTGCCCCGTCGAGGCGATCGTGATCACGCTGCTGGGGAGCGGGGAACCGGTGTTCCCGCCGGAGGAATAGTGCGGGAATAGTGCCGAAAAGTTCCCTTTAGGCGGGTTCATCTTCGGCTGACTGTTCTATTCTGGAAGTCGGCCTACGAGACGAGTGAGGGAGTCCGACCGGAGTAGCCGACTCTGGCGTGAGGCAGGAGCAGAAGACGGCTTCCGCTGGGGCCGACGTCGACGGTCGGGCTGAGAGGCCGGAAGGTCGTACGCGGCGTACGACCGGAAGGCGACCCCCACCACCTGATCCGGACCATGCCGGCGAAGGGAACCCGTCTCGTAGGTCTTCGTCGTGCCGGCGCGGCTCAGTTGTCCGGCGGCGCCGTCAGGTCGATCAGGCGGCACACGGTCTCGATGTCGATCTTCACCTGGGCGATCGAGGCGCGGCCGGACAACCAGGTGATCAGGGCCGAGTGCCAGGTGTGCTCGATGACGCGGACGGCGGACAGCTGCTCGGGCGTCGGGTTCTCCAGGCCCATCGCGTCCAGGATGATCACCGTGGTCTGGCGGGACACCTGGTCGACCTCGGGGGAGACGCTGCGGTCGGCGAAGGTCAGCGCACGGACCATGGCGTCGGCCAGGTGCGGCTCGCGTTGCAGGGCGCGGAACGCCCGCATCAGGGTCTCCGCGACCCGCTCCGCCGCCGTCGCACCCTGCGGCGGCTTCTTTCGCAGCGTGCCGTGCATGTGCTCCAACTGGTCCTGCATCGTGGCGACCAGCAGATGCACCTTGGACGGGAAGTAGCGGTACAGCGTGCCGAGCGCCACCTGCGAGGACTCCGCGACCTCCCGCATCTGCACGGCGTCGAAGCCGCCCCGGCTCGCGAGCTGCGCGCTGGCGTGCAGGATGCGCCGGCGACGGGCCTCCTGGCGCTCGGTGAGCGGCGGTGAGGAGGGGCTCGCGCTACTGACTTCCGCAGGCATGGATCCCGTTCCGTGACAGTCGGTGAGGGTGAGTGACCGGACAGAGCATGCCAGCACGTCGGTCGTGGCGTGAATCACCTGATCCATCGCTCACAGCGGCGCTACCTGCCGGTAGATTCAGAGCCTCTTGAACGATCAAGTCTGAAACTTGTTCTAGATTAGCGTCCCGGCGTAATCTCGCGGGACAGTGCAGGGAGAAGGGGGCCCAGAGTGACCGCTGAGGCCAGGGAGGCCGGGTCCCCACAGGACCCTGCCGCCGACGGCGAGCGACCGCTCGACATCGCGCTTCTCACCTATAAAGGGAACCCGTTCTGCGGCGGCCAGGGCGTCTACGTACGTCATCTCTCCCGCGAGCTGGCCCGCCTCGGCCACCGCGTCGAGGTCATCGGCTCCCAGCCCTACCCCGTCCTCGACGAGGGCGCGGACTACGCGGACCGGCTGACCCTCACCGAGCTCCCCAGCCTCGACCTCTACCGCCAGCCCGACCCCTTCCGCACGCCGGGGCGCGGTGAGTACCGCGACTGGATCGACGCGCTGGAAGTGGCGACGATGTGGACCGGCGGGTTCCCCGAGCCGCTGACGTTCTCGCTGCGCGCCCGCCGTCTGCTGCGCGCCCGGCGCGGCGAGTTCGACGTCGTGCACGACAATCAGACCCTGGGATACGGGCTGTTGGGCGACGTGGGCGCGCCCCTCGTCACCACCATCCACCACCCGATCACCGTGGATCGCCAGTTGGAGCTGGACGCGGCGGAGGGACGGCGACGGCGGATGTCGGTGCGCCGCTGGTACGCCTTCACGCGCATGCAGAAGCGCGTGGCGCGCCGCCTGCCGTCCGTCCTCACCGTCTCCGGCACGTCACGCCAGGAGATCGTCGACCATCTCGGCGTCGAGCGGGACCGCGTCCACGTGGTGCACATCGGCGCGGACACGGACCTTTTCTCGCCGGATCCGTCGGTGCGGCGGATCCCCGGCCGCATCGTCACGACCTCCAGCGCCGATGTCCCCCTCAAGGGCCTGGTCTTCCTCGTCGAGGCGCTCGCCAAGGTCCGCACCGAGCACCCCGACGCCCACCTCGTCGTCGTCGGCAAGCGGCCGGAGGAGGGGCCCGTCGCGCAGGCGATGGAGCGGTACGGCCTCGAAGGCGCCGTCGACTTCGTCAAGGGCATCTCCGACGCGGAGCTCGTCGACCTGGTCCGCTCGGCGCAGGTCGCGTGCGTGCCGTCGCTGTACGAGGGCTTCTCCCTGCCGGCCGCCGAGGCCATGGCCACCGGGACGCCGCTCGTCGCCACGACCGGCGGGGCGATTCCCGAGGTCGCCGGGCGGGACGGCGAGACGTGTCTGGCGGTGCCACCGGGTGACTCCGGCGCGCTGGCCGCCGGCCTGGGCCGGCTGTTGGGGGACGCGGAACTGCGCCGACGGCTCGGAGTGGCCGGACGCGAGCGGGTCCTGCGCCACTTCACCTGGGCGAAGGCGGCGGAGGGCACGGTGGCCCGCTACCGAGAGGCGATGACCCACACCGAGACCGACCGGCCCGCCCACACCGGGGCACCGACGGCCGATCGCTCGGCGGGCTTGGTTTCCGGTGGTGCCGGGGCTGTGGCCGAGGGCTTGGCGCGCTCGGCTTCCGATGGTCCTGCGACTGCGGCCGACGGCGCGGTGCGCCCGGTTTCCGGTGGTCCGGTGGCTGCGGGCGGTCGCTCGGCGGCCTTGGTTTCCGGTGGTGCCGGGGCTGTGGCGGATGGCTCGGTGCGCTCGGCTTCCGGTGGTCCTGCGGCTGCGGCCGACGGCTTGGCGCGCTCGGCTTCCGGTGGTCCTGCGGCTGCGGCCGACGGCTCGGTGCGCTCGGCTTCCGACGGTCCCGCGACCGCGGCCGACGGCTTGGCGCGTCCGGAATCCCACCGTCCCGCGACCGCGACCGACCGTCCCGCCGCCGCGGCCGAGACCAGTGAGTCGGCTCGTGTGGCCGAGACCAGTGAGTCGGCTCGTGTGGCCGAGACCGGTGAGGCGGCCCGTGTGAGCGCTGCCGCCGAGACCGGTGAGCCCGTCCGTGTGACCGAGGCCGCGCAGTGATCGCCGGGTGTCCGGCCATCGACCTCCGACCCCGCCCCGCCCACCCTTCCGACCGCGAAAGCAGGCCCCCGTGCTGACCGTCGACTTCTCCCGGTTCCCGCTCGCCCCGGGCGACCGCGTCCTGGACCTCGGATGCGGTGCCGGCCGGCACGCGTTCGAGTGCTACCGGCGCGGCGCCCAGGTCGTGGCGCTGGACCAGAACGGTGAGGAGATCCGCGAGGTCGCGAAGTGGTTCGCGGCGATGAAGGAGGCCGGGGAGGCCCCCGAGGGCGCCACCGCCACGGCGATGGAGGGCGACGCGCTCGCGCTGCCCTTCCCCGACGAGTCCTTCGACGTCGTGATCATCTCCGAGGTCATGGAGCACATCCCGGACGACAAGGGCGTCCTCGCCGAGATGGTGCGGGTGCTCAAGCCCGGCGGCCGGATCGCCATCACCGTCCCGCGCTACGGCCCCGAGAAGGTCTGCTGGACGCTGTCCGACGCGTACCACGAGGTCGAGGGCGGCCACATCCGCATCTACAAGGCGGACGAACTGCTCGCGAAGATCCGGGAAGCCGGGCTGAAGCCGTACGGCACCCACCACGCCCACGCCCTGCACTCCCCGTACTGGTGGCTGAAGTGCGCGTTCGGCGTCGACAACGACAAGGCGCTGCCCGTGCGGGCGTACCACAAGCTGCTGGTCTGGGACATCATGAAGAAACCGCTGGCCACCCGGGTCGCCGAACAGGCGCTGAACCCGCTGATCGGCAAGAGCTTCGTGGCGTACGCGACCAAGCCGCACCTGCCGCGGCTGTCCGAGACCTCCGAGACCTCCGAGGCGGCCACCAAGTGACCACCCCCCGGACAGAACACCTCGTCCTGCCCGGGGTCCTCACCGCCGAGCAGGCCGCCGCGACCGTGGCCGGCATTCTCGCGGTACAGCGGGAGGACGGGGCGATCCCGTGGTTCCGCGGGCACCACCTCGACCCGTGGGACCACGTCGAGGCCGCGATGGCGCTGGACACCGCCGGTGAGCACGAGGCGGCGGAGCGGGCGTACACCTGGCTGGCGACGCATCAGAACCAGGACGGCTCCTGGTACGCGGCCTACGCGGACGGCGCCTTCGACGACGTCACCGACACCGGACGCGAGACCAACTTCGTCGCCTACATCGCGGTCGGCGTGTGGCATCACTACCTCTCCACCGGCGACGACACCTTCCTCGACCGCATGTGGCCGTCCGTCTACGGCGCCATCGAGTTCGTCCTGCAACTCCAGCAGCCCGGCGGGCAGATCGGCTGGCGGCGCGACGAGGACGGTACGGCGACGCGGGATGCGCTGCTCACCGGCTCCTCCTCGATCCACCACGCCCTGCGGTGCGCCCTGGCCATCGCCGAGCAGCGGGAAGAGCCCCAGCCGGACTGGGAGTTGGCCGCGGGCGCGCTCCGGCACGCGATTCGCCGGCACCCCGAGCGGTTCCTGGACAAGGACCGCTACTCCATGGACTGGTACTACCCGGTGCTCGGCGGTGCGCTGACCGGTGCCGAGGCCAAGTCCCGTGTGGAGGAGGGCTGGGAGCGATTCGTCGTCCCGGGACTCGGCGTGCGGTGTGTCGTGCCCAACCCGTGGGTGACGGGCGGGGAGTCGGCCGAACTCGCCCTGGCCCTGTGGGCGATGGGCGAGTCCGACCGGGCGCTGGACATCCTGCAGTCGATCCAGCACCTGCGGGACGCCGACAGCGGGTTGTACTGGACCGGGTACGTCTTCGACGACGACGCCGTCTGGCCGCGCGAACTCACGACCTGGACGGCCGGGTCCTTGTTGCTGGCCGTCGCGGCGCTGGGCGGGCACGAGGCGACCTGTGCCGTGTTCGGCGGGGACCGCCTGCCGCTGGGCCTGGACCCGGACTGCTGCGTCTGAGGGGCCGTCAGTGGCGGTGGACCCGGTTCGCTATCGCGTGTCCGACGAACAGGTAGACCACCGCCGCCAGGCCGTAGCCCGCCACGACCCTCGCCCACTCCGCGTCGAACGTGAACAGGTCGTGCGACCAGCCCGCCAGCCAGCGGGCCGAGTCATGGACGAACTGGACGAGGCCGTTGGCCTGGTTGGCGTCCAGTAGGTACATCAGGATCCACAGGCCGAGGATGAGGGCCATGACGTCGGCGACGATGGCGATGGCCGTGCCGGCCTGGTTGGTACCGTTGCGATATCGAGGGGACATGCCCTCCGGGTAGCCCGGTCGGCGTGACCGAAACCCGTGGCCGAAATCCCGCTCCCGAGTCCCCGGCCGGTACCCGAACGGGTCCTCACGTTCAACGGGCGTTTCCCGCAAGGCCGTTCACTCGTCATAGTGATCACCGACGATCCTGGCCCAGCCACGGGGGGAGACGCAGGTGCCCGCGAACAGACCCGCTTCCGAAGAGCCCCGCTTATCCGTCACCAGACCCACGCGCGTCCGCCCGCGCCGCAGCGTGCTGGCGTTCGCGCTGCCCGTCCCGATCGTCGGCCTGATCCTCCTTCTGGCCACCGGGAACCTGCTGTTACCGCTGCGGCAGGTCGTCACCATCGAGGCGAAAATGGCCTCCAAGCGGGACTTCTTCCAGGATCCCGAGGTCGAGCGGCTCCTGATGAAGCACGGATTCCGCGTGCACATCACGAGCATGGGCTCCCGCGAGATCGCCAACCAGGACTTCGAGGGATACGACGTCGTCTTCCCCTCGGGCCAGCCCGCGGCCGACCTGATCAGCCGTGAACGCGCCGAGGCCAACCGACCGGTGCTGCTGTACCGCCCGTTCGTCAGCCCCATAGTCCTGGCCACCTACCGGAACTACGCGGAGGCGCTCGTCGGCGCGGACGTCGCCGAGGCGCAGCCGAACCCGGACGGCCGACCGATGTACTACACGCTCGACATGACCCCCTTCGTGAATCTCACCGAGGAGGGCAAGCGCTGGAGCGACATCGACATCGAAGGGCACGGAGTCCGCAACTCCAACAAGATCCTCGCCCAGACCTCCGACATCTGCGAGTCCAACTCCGCCGGCACCTACCTCGGCCTCGTCGCCTTCGTCCAGAACGACAACGACGCCCCCAACGACGAGAAGGAGGCCGCCCGGGTCGCCCAGAAGATCAAGCCCCTCCTCGTCGAACAGGGCCTGCCGTCCTCCGAGCGGGCGGAGACGTATCTGTCCCCCGACGGGCAGAGCATCGCCCCGATCTCCGTGATCTACGAGCACCAGTTCCTCGCCCACCAGATCCGCCACCAGGCCGAGAAGGGCGCCACGGACGACGCACGCGTCCTGCTCTACCCCTCTACGCGCTTCGTCACCGAACCCCAGCTCGTCGCCCTGACCGGCGACGGCGCCCGGCTCGGCGAACTCGTCAGCGAGGACCCCGAACTCCAGCACCGCGCCATGGAACTGGGCTTCCGCGCCCGCAACAACAACAGCGGCGGCACCACCGGCGACGAACTCACCGAGTTCCTCACCGCACGGCACATCCCCGTGCCCACCACCTCATCCGACGACACCCGGGCCGTCCTGCCCCCGCTGCCCCTCCTGGAACAGATGATCAAGTCGGTCGGCGACTGCCCGGACCGCAAGGGCGACCTCCCATGAGGCGCGGGGCCGCCCCGCTCGTGCCCTGTCTGGCGCTCTGCCTGGCGCTCATGGCCGCCGTACTCACCGCCTGCTCGGGCGGCGACGGCGACGAACCCGTCCGGCTGCGCGTTCTCGCAGGCCCCGACCTGGCCGTACTCACCCCACTCCTCGGTGAGTTGAAGGACGCGACCGGTGTCGACCTCCGGCTGGACCTCCAGCCCGACGCCGAGACCAAAGCCCCCGACCGCGACCGCTACGACCTCGCCTGGCTGTCCTCCGACCGCTATCTGCGGCTCACCGCCAAGAGCGCCGTCCAGGGGCTGCAGCGCACGGCGACCATGACATCCCCGGTGGTCATCGGGCTGAAGCCCGACGTGGCGCGCGAACTGCGCGCGCAGGTGCCCGGCGGCCGGCTCACCTGGGCCGACATCGCCGACGCCGCCGCCACGGGCACCGTCCGCTTCGGCATGGCCGATCCCCGGCAGTCCGCCAGCGGCCTCGCCGCCCTCGTCGGCGTCGCCACCGCCGCGGCCGGCACCGGTGGGGCACTGCGCCCCGGCGACGTCTCCTGCGACCGGCTCCGGGGCTTCCGCTCCGGCCAGACCCTCACCGCCGGCACCTCGCCCGCCCTCGTCGACACCTACGTCGACCACCAGGACAAGGCCAACGCCCTCATCACCTACGAGTCCGACCTGCTTGCCCTCAACGCCGCGGACCGCCTCGACGACCGTCTGGAGGTCGTCCGCCCCCAGGACGGCATGGTTCTCGCCGACTTCCCCCTGCTCCTCCTCGACGCCTCGCACCGCGCCGCCTACGCGAAGGTCACCGAGTGGCTCCAGCGCGATTCGGTGCAGCAGGAGATCATGCGGCGCACCCTGCGCCGCCCGGTCAGCGCGACGGTCACCCGCGACCCACAGCTGCGCGAGCCGGTCGGCAACGCGCTCTACTTCCCCGACCAACTCACGGTCATCGAAACCCTGTTGGCCGACTACGGCGACCCCGGCCGACGCACCGCCAGTCAGGTCGTGTTCCTGCTCGACTTCTCCGGCTCGATGCGCGGCGACCGGATGGCCGCGCTCCGCGACGCCTTCGCCGACCTGAGCGGCGCCGACTCCACGGCCTCCGGCAAGTTCACCCGCTTCTACCGTGGCGAGCGGCTGACGGTGGTCCGCTTCGGCGGCCGCGTCCTGGAGGAGAGGACGGTCACCGTCACCGGCCCGAAGGACCTGCGGACCCTGGCCGACACCGTCGCCCGCGGCGGCTACGGCGACTCCACGGCCGTATGGTCCGCCCTCGACCACGGCTACCGCACCGCAGCCCGCGAGCTGACGGACGACCCCGACCGCGCCGTCTCCCTCGTCCTCATGACGGACGGCGAGAACAACGCCGGCATCCCCTATACGGAGTTCGTACGCCGCCACACGGCACTCCCGGCCCCCGTCCGCACCGGCATCCACACCTACCCCGTCCACTTCGGCGACGCCGACGCGGCAGAACTGCGGCGCGCGGCGGAGCAGACGGGCGGGCGCATGGTGGACGCCGCCGATTCCTCCCGTTCCTCCCTTTCCGAGGCGTTCAAGGAGATCCGTGGCTGTCACTGACGCACTGTGGTGGAGCATGTGGTGGCCGTGGATGGCGGCCTGGCTGGCGACGGCCGTCGGCGTGGTGGTGCTCGTCGCGGTCCTGGTACGCCAGTCCCGCGAGCGGCGCCGCCGGATGCGCCGGTGGCAGTCGGCGTACAGCATCTGCCTGTACCTGGACGAGCAGTCGGTCATGGACCTCTACGAGATCGGCAACTACCGGTCCGCGCTGGAGGAGGCCGTGGAGCTGCGGACGAAGGTCGACACGAGCGTCGGCCTCTGGACCCGCTTCCTGGCCTGGCTGTTCCGCGCCAAACGGGACGTCAGCCAGGAGACCTTCCGCAAGTTCGTCCGCAAGGACAAGCCCATCAACGTCATCGGCATGCTCATCGACGCCTTCGAACGCGCCGACGTCATCGTCCACGCCGACCTGCCCACCATGACCGTGGTCCCGAACCGCGTACTCGCCGACCGCCTCGGCGACGACCGCGAGGTCTCCCTGAGCCGCGTAGGGGAGTTCGTCTCGGTGCGAGCGGAGTTCACGCGCGTACCGGACGCGACGGAGGGCTTCGTGCTGCGCGCCGAGTACGGCGACGAGCAACCCCCCGTCTACATGCGCGTCGTGGCCTCCGGCAACGCCCGCCGCTCGATCCCCGCCGGCACGTTCACGGCCCGCTGCCTCGGCAAGATGACCGGCTGGAGCGCGGACACCCGGGAGGCGACGCTGGAGGCACTGGCGATCTTCTGGTGACGATCCCTGCGATCCCTGCGATCCCTACGAGCCCTACGATTCCTACGAGTTGAGCTCGGCAAGCACCCGCAGCGTGTGCGGATCGGGCGCGAGGACCAGCAGATCGGTCACCGGCCCCTTCCGCCACAACTCCAGCCGCTCGGCGATACGTTCACGCGGCCCGACCAGCGAGATCTCGTCGGCGAAGGCATCGGGGACGGCGAGGACGGCCTCCTCCCGGTGTCCACCGAGGAACAGCTCCTGAATCCTCCGAGCCTCCTCCTCGTACCCCATCCGCGCCATGAGATCGGCATGGAAGTTGCGGGCCGCGTGGCCCATGCCGCCGATGTAGAAGCCGAGCATGGCCTTGACGGGCAGGAGCCCCTCGGAGACGTCGTCACACACCTGGACGCGGGCCAGCGGGGCGACGAGGAAGCCCGGCGGCAGGTCCCGGACCGCGTCCCCATACGCATCGGGCCTGCTCGGCGACCAGTACAACGGCAGCCAGCCGTCGGCGATACGGATGGTCTGGGCGACGTTCTTGGGGCCTTCGGCGCCGAGGAGGACGGGGAGGTCGGACCGGAGGGGATGAGTGATCGACTTGAGGGCCTTTCCGATGCCGGTGCCGTCCGGCCCGCGATACGGATGGGAGTGGAACCGCCCGTCAAGCTCGACGGGAGCCTCGCGCCTGAGGACTTGCCGTACGACGTCCACGTACTCCCTGGTCGCGGTGAGCGGCGACTTCGGGAACGGCCGCCCGTACCACCCCTCCACCACCTGCGGCCCCGACAGCCCGAGCCCGAGCATCATCCGCCCACCGGAGAGATGGTCGAGGGTGAGGGCGTGCATGGCGGTCGTGGTGGGGGAGCGGGCGGCCATCTGGGCAACTGCCGTACCGAGCTTGATCGTCGAGGTCTGCGCGGCGATCCAGGTGAGCGCGGTGAAGGCGTCGGAGCCCCAGGACTCGGCGGTCCACACGGAGTCGTAGCCCAGCCGCTCGGCCTCCTGAGCGAGCGGTACGTGGTCCGGGGAGGGGCCGCGCCCCCAGTAACCGAGTGCGAGCCCGAGCCGCATGCGCCTGCCCCTTCCTGACGGTGCGTCAGCTGAACGGCGACTGTACGACAACGGCCCCTCACCGGGAAGGGTGAGGGGCCGTACGGGACGGTCAGGGGCTCAGCCGCGCTGAATACCCGAGGTGTCCTGCAGTACGCCACGACGGCCGTCCTGCGTCTGCGCGACCAGGATCGCACCGCGCTGCTCGACGGCCAGGTACCAGGTGCCCGGCGCGAGTTCGGCGATGGGGGTCGGCGAACCGTCCTCCGCGAACAGCGGCCGCGGCACGGGTACGGCGAACCAGAACGGCGAGAAGTCCCCGGCGGGCGCGGGCGTGGGGGCCGGCGCCTGCGGCTGCCCACCACCGAAGGGCTGCCCGCCCTGCGGCTGGCCACCGTAGGGCTGCTGCGGCTGCTGGGCGCCCGGGTACCCGTAACCACCCTGCGGCTGACCGCCGTAGGGCTGCGGGTGCTGCGCCGGACGGGGGCCGGCATCTGAACTCCGGAGCCGCTCGGCCGTGGCCTCCCCGCGCGGGCCACGGTCGGCCCGTAAGGTGTCAGGCGTGTCGTACGTAGGTCCGGACTTCGATCCTCCCCAGCCCCGCCGCGGCCGCCGCTCGCGAGCCCTGACCGTGGCGGCCGCCGCCCTCGTGCCGGGCGCGCTGCTCGGATGGGTGGTGTACGAGGCGGTAGGCGGCGGGACCGGCTCCGGCAACGCGGC
>NZ_RDBN01000037.1:104080-168845 GCF_008042075.1 Streptomyces sp. UW30
GCGGTACTGCTGTTCATCGCGTCATTCCTCGACATCTACTCCGTCGACGGCGCCCCCGACGGGTCAAAAATGTTGCCGAGGGCGCTCCATGCGGCCAGGACCGTGGCGGCAATGCCGAACTGGCCGAGGTCCAGACCGGCGACCTTGGGCACCTGCGGCAGCCCCCGGGAGACCACGATGAGTGCGGCGCCGATGAGACCTGCCAGCACGACGCCGAGCAGGAGCGGTCCGCTGGCCCAGGCGTTCGGCAGCTCGATGCCGTCGGGGGCGCCGTCGACGGAGTAGATGTCGAGGAATGACGCGATGAACAGCAGTACCGCTGCTCCGATCACCACGCCGTCGCCTCGAGTGAGGGAGCGGATATTCACTTCAGGTCCTTGTCAATCGTCTCGTCGTCGGCATCGCTGGAGGCGTCGCTGTCACCATGTCGCCGTCAGGCCCCGGTGTGAAGCGCGGGGGTGGCCCCTCATCGTACGGACGACCTTATCGTCCGACCGACGAGGCTGTCCGCCGGGATCAGCCCGTGGACCACTACCCGCGCAGGAAGTCCACGATTCCCTCAGAGATCCCCTGCGCCGCCTTCTGTCGCCAGGCGCCGTTGGTGAGCTGTGCCGCGTCCTTGCTATCGCGCATGTTGCCGCACTCGATGAACACCTTGGGAACCGTTGACAGATTGAGACCGCCAAGGTCCTTACGCGTGACGAGACCGGTGCCGTTGCCGAGGTAGTTGGAGGGGGCGCTGCCCGTGACGCGGAGGAAGGAGCCCGCGATGCGCTCGCCGAGGTTGCGGGAGGGGGCGACGATCGGGCCGGTGTTCGCGGCGCCCGCGTTCACCTTGCCCGGGAGGATGACGTGGAAGCCGCGTTGGCCGGCGCCCGCGCCGTCCGCGTGGAGGGAGACGACGGCGTCGGCGTGCGCCTTGTTGCCGATCTCGGCCCGCTCGTCGACGCAGGGGCCCCAGGGGCGGTCGCCGTCCTGGGTGAACTTGACCGTGGCGCCCTGCTTCTCCAGCAGGGTGCGCATGCGGTGGGCGACGTCGAGTGTGAACTCGGCTTCTGCGTAGCCGTCGTTGGTGGACGTCCCGGTCGTGTCGCACTCCTTCCAGTTCGTCCCGATGTTCACCTTGCGGTTGATCTCGGACGTGTGCCGGAAGTTGTTCGGGTTGTGGCCCGGGTCGATGACGACGACCTTGCCCTTGAGGGAGCCGGAGCCGGAGGCGGCCGGCGCGGAGGTGGAGTCCGTGGTGGGGGTGGGACCCGGAGGCTTGTCGTCGCTCGTGGTGCCGTCCGTCGGCTCCGTGCTCGACAGCGCCCCCGACGGCCGTGCGGCCGCGTTGCCGGAGCCGGTCCCGCCGCCTACCGCCTCGTACACCACCCATCCGAGCAGCGCGCCCGGCACGAGGGCGGCGGCCGCCACGGTCAGGGCTCGCGAGCGGCGGCCGCGGCGGGGCTGGGGAGGATCGAAGTCCGGACCTACGTACGACACGCCTGACACCTTACGGGCCGACCGTGGCCCGCGCGGGGAGGCCACGGCCGAGCGGCTCCGGAGTTCAGATGCCGGCCCCCGTCCGGCGCAGCACCCGCAGCGATTGCGTCGCCGACACCTCCGTGAACGCCCCGGACTCCAGTGCGCGGAGGTAGACGCGGTACGGGGCCTGGCCGGTGAATTCGTCCTTCGGGTCCGGGAACACGTCGTGGATGACCAGCAGGCCGCCCTCGGCGACATGCGGGGCCCAGCCTTCGTAGTCGGCGCCCGCGTGTTCGTCGGTGTGGCCGCCGTCGACGAAGACCAGGCCGAGAGGTGTGCCCCAGATCTTCGCGACCTGCGGGGAGCGGCCGACCAGGGCGATCACGTGGTCCTCCAGGCCGGCCCTGTGCAGTGTGCGGCGGAACGTCGGGAGGGTGTCCATGAGGCCGATCTCGGGGTCGACCGTCTCGGGGTCGTGGTACTCCCAGCCCGGCTGCTGCTCCTCGCTGCCGCGGTGGTGGTCGACCGTGAGAGCCGTCACACCGGCCTCGCGGGCGGCGTCGGCGAGCAGGATGGCGGAGCGGCCGCAGTACGTGCCGACCTCCAGCAGCGGCAGGCCGAGCCGTCCGGCCTCGACGGCCGCCGCGTACAGGGCCAGGCCCTCGCCCAGGGGCATGAAGCCCTTCGCCGCCTCGAAAGCGGCCAGGATCTCGGGCTTGGGGGCCGGGGCCATGGGGGTCCTTCCGGTCGTACGAGCGTCTGGGCGCCCATGCTGCCGCACCCCCTGCCGGTGAGGCGACAGGGGGTGCGGGTGGTGTGGATCTCAGGCGTTGTCAGGCCTTCGTGGGCGTTTTCACGAGGCTCAGGCGGTGACCGTCTCTCCGGGCAGCGCCAGGTCCAGGTCCACCGCGCTGTCGTCGCCCGCGTGCGTCGCGGACGAGGCGAGCGGGGCGTGGCCGTCGGCCCGGGCGGCCAGGACGTAGGCGCCCTGGGTGGGGACGGTGAGGGCGTAGCTGCCGTCGTCCGCGGAGAGGGTCGCGCCGGCCTGGCGGCCGCGGCGGTCGATCAGGGTGACCTTGGCGCGGGCGACCGGCGTGCCCTCGGCGTCCAGGACCCGGCCGCGGAATCCGCGCAGGGCCTCCTCGGCGCGCGCGAGGTTGGCGTCCTCCTCGCTGCTGGCGCGCAGCTGCGGGTGGGCGGCCGGGCGCTGCTTCGGCAGGAACAGGGCGAGCAGGAGGCCTACGGCGACTGCGGCGGTCGCGATCAGGAAGGAGACGCGGAAGCCGTGCATGGTCGGGACCTCGACGCCGCCGACGTTGTTCGCGGTGTTGGCCAGGACCATGCCGATGACGGCGCTGGAGACCGACGTGCCGATGGAGCGCATCAGCGTGTTGAGGCCGTTCGCCGCGCCCGTCTCCGAGGCCGGGACCGCGCCGATGATCAGGGCGGGGAGGGAGGAGTAGGCGAGGCCGATGCCCGCGCCGAGGATCACCGCGATGACGAGGCTCTGCCAGGGGGCGGTCATCAGGCCGAGGCCTGCGCCGTAGCCGATCGCGATGATCAGCATGCCGAGGATGAGGGTGGTCTTGGGGCCGTACTTCGCCGAGAGGCGGGCGTAGACCGGGGCGGTGAACATCATCGTCAGGCCGAGCGGGGCGACGAGCAGGCCCGCGACGACCATCGACTGGCCGAGGCCGTAGCCGGTCTCCTTCGGCAGCTGGAGCAGCTGGGGCAGGACCAGGGAGACGACGTAGAAGCTGACGCCGACCATGATCGACGCGAGGTTGGTGAAGAGGACGGCCGGGCGGGCGGTGGTGCGCAGGTCGACCAGGGGGGCCTTGGTGCGCAGCTCGTAGACGCCCCAGAGGAGGAGGACGGCGGCCGAGGCGCCGAACATGCCGAGCGTGGTGCCGGACGTCCAGCCCCAGTCGCTGCCCTTGGTGATCGGCAGGAGGAAGAGGACGAGGCCGGCGGAGAGGCCGAGCGCGCCGAGGTGGTCGAAGGTGCCTTCCGCGCGGACCTTGGACTCCGGTACGACGAGGAGGGTGAGGGCGATGGAGAGGACGCCGAGGCCGGCGGCGCCGTAGAAGAGGGCGTGCCAGTTCGAGTGCTGGGCGACCAGGGCGGCGGCGGGCAGTGCGAGTCCGCCGCCGACGCCGATCGAGGAGCTCATCAGGGCCATCGCCGAGCCGAGCTTCTCGCGGGGCAGCATGTCGCGCATCAGGCCGATGCCGAGCGGGATCGCGCCCATCGCGAAGCCCTGGAGGGTACGGCCGACGATCATGGGGAGGAGGGTGCTGGTGAATGCGCTGATCAGGGCACCGATCACCATCACGGACAGGCTGGCTATCAGCATGCGCCGCTTGCCGTAGAGGTCACCGAGGCGGCCCATGATGGGGGTGGCCACGGCGCCCGAGAGCAGGGTGGAGGTCAGGACCCAGGTGGCGTTGCTGGGCGCGGTGCTCAGCAGCTGCGGCAGGTCCTTGATCACCGGGACGAGCAGGGTCTGCATCACCGCGACAACGATGCCCGCGAAGGCGAGGACCGGGACGAGGGCGCCGGAAGCGCCCGTGGCGGCCCTGCCGGCGGGCTGGTCGTTCGTCGTTCGTGTCATGTGTACATCGAACTCCGTCTGCCTGGGCAACTATTCCGATGCTTTGGGTCACTAACGAATTCTTGACCTTCTCTTGGGGGAACGGGTGGGGCAGGCCTCTGAGGGAGACGGGTTGAGAGCGTCCCGCAGGCATCGCATCCGAGCTCGCCGTCCTCCGGCGGGCGAAAGGACGCCCGCGTTGCCGGCGAAAAGGAGGCTCGCGTGGCCGGCGAAAAAGACGCCCGCGGCCCGAGGCAACGATCCGGGGGCTTCATGGACTCCTTTGAATATCTAGGGAGGTGCCCATGGGGGATCGCAAGGCGGCTCGGGACTCGGAGTTCCAGAGCTTTGTCATCGGCCGCTGGCCACGCCTGCTGCGGACGGCATTTCTCCTCACGGGGGAGCAGCACGCCGCGGAGGACCTGGTCCAGTCGACGCTCGAACAGGTCTATGTGGCCTGGCGCAGGGTCGGCTCGGCCGACGACCCGGAGGCGTATGTACGGCGCGTGATGATCAACGCACACGCACGAAAGCACCGCAGAAGGCTCAGGGAGTTCCTCGCACCGAAGGACGACTCCGGCTTCATGCGCGAGGTGGCGGACACCGGTGACCGCATCGCCCAGGCCGAGGACCGGGGCGCCCTGCTGCCGGCGCTGGCCCAACTGCCGCCACGGCAGCGCGAGGCGGTGGTCCTGCGGTACTGGGAGGACCTGACCGAGACACAGACGGCGGAGGCGATGGGCTGTTCCGTCGGCGCGGTGAAGAGCAACGCGGCCAAGGGGATCGCGAAACTCCGCGCCATACCGGGACTGGCCGAGATGGTGACGCAGGGAGGGCGCAGCCGATGAGCGCGGACCGGGAGACGAACCACGGGATGACCAGCCACGACATGACTCACACGGACATCGCCGTCCTGCTGGCCGACGCCGCGGACGAGGTCGAGATCGGCATAGCCCCCTATGACGCGGTGCTGCGGGGCGGCCGTCGCCGCAAGGCCCGCCGCTGGGCCGTGGCCACGGCGACGGCCGTGGTGCTGGTGGGCTCGGCGGGGACCCTGGCGGTGGCGGGGATGCCGGGCGGGCACGGCGACCGGGGCTCCTCGGTGGCGACCAGCGCGCCCACCGCGCCGGCGCCGGACGTGCGCACGCCCTCGCGGACGCTGCTCGCAGCAGGGACCGACCAGGGCAAGGACTGGCGGGTCTCCATCGACGTCTGGGAGGCGCCGCGCAATGAGCGCGAGGCGCGGGCCGAGCGGGGCGCCATGGCCGAGTTCGGGCACATCCCGTCCGACCTGCGCGACTCCTCCGACCTGATCGGCAAGAGCTCGTACTTCGTGCGGCGCAGCTTTGGCGACACGGGGAACGAACAGGTGCTGATCGAGGACGCGTTCACCGCCGAGGACACCATGTCCGGCAAGGACATAGAGGCAGCCGCCGTGCCTCTGGAGCCCGGTGCCGACGGTCCGGAGCGCCTGGTCGTAGGCCAGGTCGCCGTGACCGCCCGGTCCGTCACCTGCACCTGGAAGGACGGTTCGACGACCGAGGTCCCGGTGGTGTCCGAGGCCCACGACGTGAACAGCGACGACTTCGTGATCCGCCCGGCGGACGGGTCGCCGGTGAACTGGTTCGTGTGCCTGGCCCCCCAGGGGACGGCGTTCCAGTCGGTGGCGGTCACGAAGTAGGGGTGGCGAAGAGCGGATGCCGGGGTGGCTCGACGCCGGGTCACAGCCACCCCTGCTGTCGGGCCTCCCGCAGCGCCTCCATCCGGTTGCGGGTGCCGGTCTTGCCGATGGCGGAGGAGAGGTAGTTGCGGACGGTGGACTCGGACAGGTGGAGCTTGGCGGCGATGTCGGCGACCGTCGCGCCCTCCGTCGAGGCGCTCAGGACGTCGCGTTCGCGGGCGGTGAGGGGGTTGGGGCCGGCGCTCAGCGCGGCGGCGGCCAGGGCCGGGTCGACGACCGTCTCGCCGGTCAGCACCCGGCGGATCGCCACCGCCAGGTCCTCCACCGGACCGTCCTTGACGAGGAAACCGGCGGCGCCCGCCTCCATGGCCCGGCGCAGATAGCCGGGGCGACCGAACGTCGTGAGGATCAGCACCCGGCAGTCGGGGACCTGGTCGCGCAGCTCGGCCGCCGCGTCGAGGCCGCTCAGGCCTGGGAGTTCGATGTCGAGGAGGGCGACGTCGGGGCGGTGGGTGAGGGCGGCGTCCACGATCGTGTCCCCGGCCGACACCTGCGCCACGACCTTGATGTCCGGTTCCATCCCGAGCAGTAAGGCGAGTGCCCCGCGCATCATCCCCTGGTCCTCGGCGAGCAGAACCCGGATGGACTTGGCGGGCCGATGGTCCCGCGGCATCTCGTTCACGGGCCAAGAGTAGGGCGCGCGGGGCAAAGCGGACCCGGCTCGACGGCCACGTCGGCCGTGGTCCGGCCGGCGGGCCGCGGCGGTGCGCTCGCCCGCCCCCGGGCTGCTCCGCGAGGAGCCGCGCGAGGTGCGGTGGCGGTCTGCGCCTGACGGGGGCGCAGGCCGCCGACCGGACGAGCTCTGCGTCGCCCGGCGTCGCGCAAGGCCCGCTGAGCGGTCAGCCGTTGGGGTAAGCGGCCGTGATCAGCTTGGCGCGGAGGGTCGTCCACTGGGCCGGCATGTCGTGGACCAGGTAGAGGTCACGGCGGCGGGTCCAGGCCTGGCCGGACTCGGGGTCGTGGTTGTGCCACCCCGGAGATGACGGCTCGGCCCGGTGTGCCGTAGCCGGTGCCTGTGCTGCTGCGCCGGGCGGGTCTATCCGACGGGCAACCGGATCTCCTCGACCGCCAACTCCCTGGACTCCAGCTCCGCAGGCAGTTCCGCCGTCACCACGAACCCGTTGCGCGGACCCGGGCCCGCCGTCAGGGTGCCGCCGGCCGCGGACAACCGCTCCGCCAGCCCTTTGAGGCCCGTACCGCCGACGATGCCCGACTTCTCGGCCCGCTCGCCCCCGCACCCGCCCCCGTCGTCCGTCACCGTCAGTGCCACCCGTTCCCCGCTGCCCGACACGACGATCTCGCAGCGGTCCGCGCGGCTGTGCCGTACGGCATTCGTGACGGCCTCCCGCACCACCCAGCCCAGCAGGACCTCGGTCTGCGGCACGAGCGGCGGGCCCGAGCGGCGTACGACGGGCTCGATTCCGGCGGCCCGCAGTGCCGATACCGCGCGGTCCAGCTCAGTGCTCAGGCTGCCCGTCCGGTACCCCGTCACGGCCTCGCGGATCTCCGTGAGGGCCTGGCGGCCGACCGCCTCGATATCGTTCAGCTGGTCCTGCGCCGCCGCCACATCCCCGGCGGCCAGGCGCCGCGCCGCCTCCGACTTCACGACGATCACCGACAGCGTGTGCCCGAGCAGGTCGTGCAGATCGCGGGAGAAGCGCAGGCGCTCCTGCTCGACGGCGCGCCGGGCCAGCTCCTCGCGGGCGGCGCGCAGTTCCCGTACCGCCTCTGACAGGGACAGGATCGCCGCCGTCACCATCGTGGAGATCCAGGTGGCGTAGGCGATGTCGAGGCCGCCCCAGCCGTCGTGGGCCACGGAGACGACCGCGGCCAGCATACTCACGACCAGCCCGGCCGTGCGCAGCTGCGGCATCCGCACGGCCGCGCCCGTGGCCAGCCCGAGCAGCGGGAAGAACAGCAGCCAGTTGCCGCCGTACGCCCCGGCCAGAGCGCAGGTGACCAGGCCCATCAGCACCAGCGCCACCCGGGTCGAGGTCTCCTCCCGCCGCTCCTTCACGAAGGAACGGAACGCCACATAGATGTAGAGCGAGTTGAAGGTCAGCAGGCCGATCCCGCCGATCCACGGGTCCGGGGTCTCCCCCTGGAAGAGGTTGGAGAAGGCGCCCATCCCCATCAGCAGCCAGGGCAGCAGGCTGTAGCCGCTGGGGCTCCGCTCGTCCTTGTAGTGCTCGCACGAGGTCCTGCGGGTCTTGAACAACCAGGCCATGCCCTGCCCCCTGTCGGGTACGAACCGATGACACCGACGGTACGGACACGCGCCGCCGCACGGCAGAGGACCTTGTACGCGATTCGGCAGGACAAATGTCACGGCACGCCGAACCGGCGAACCGGATCTGATGCCGCGTCAGGAGCCTTCACAACTGCGGTGCGCTCGGCTATACAGAGGGCGCCGGACTGGAACGCGTTCTAGAACGGCCCGTGACGACCTCGGTGCGGCCGACGGTGCGGACGGCCGTACCGAGGTCTTTGCCCGCCACTGCCCAGACTCCCGCCACTGTCAGGAGCCGTATGCCCATCGACGCAGCCAAGGCCCTCGCCGCCGAACCCCGGACCGGCGAGATCTCCTGGAACTCCAAGGACGTCCAGCTGTACCACCTCGGCATCGGCGCCGGCGCGAACCCCGACAAGGACAGCCCCGCCACCGACCCCGACGAACTGCGCTACACCCTGGAGTCCCGGCTGCACGTCCTGCCGAGCTTCGCCACCGTCGCGGGCTCCGGCTCGCCCGGCGTGATCAGCGGCCTGTCCATGCCCGGCATCGAGGTCGACCTCGCCCGGGTCCTGCACGGCGGCCAGAGCGTCGTGCTCCAGCGGCCCATCCCGGCGACCGGCACGGCCACCGCGACCCACCGCATCGCCGCCGTGTACGACAAGGGCAAGGCGGCCGTCCTCGTGCTGCGCACCGAAGTCGCCGACGCCGAGGGCCCGTTGTGGACGAACGACTCCCAGATCTTCATCCGCGGGGAAGGCGGCTTCGGCGGCGACCGTGGCCCGTCCGCCCGGCTCGATCCCCCCGCCGGCGAGCCCGCCCGGATCGTCGAACGGCCCATCCGCGAGGACCAGGCCCTGCTCTACCGTCTCTCCGGCGACTGGAACCCGCTGCACGCCGACCCGGAGTTCGCCAAGGTCGCCGGGTTCGAGCGGCCCATCCTGCACGGGCTGTGCACCTACGGGGTGACCCTCAAGGCGGTCGTCGACACGCTGCTCGGCGGCGATGTGACCCGGGTGCGCTCGTACGTCACCCGCTTCGCCGGGGTCGTGTACCCGGGGGAGACCCTGCGGATCCGTATGTGGGCAGGGGAGGGCAGCGTGCGGGTCGCCGTGAGTGCGATCGAGCGGGACGACGCGCCCGTCCTCGCCGACACCGTCGTCGAACACACATGAGTCCAGAACGCCGTACGAGGGGAGCCGCACCATGCGCGCAGCCGTACTGCACGAGATCGGCCAGGACAAGCTGGAGGTCCTCGACGACGTCGAGGCGGTGGGCTTCGGCCCCGGGAAGGTGAGGGTCCGGGTACGGGCCACCGGGCTGTGCCACTCCGACCTGTCCGCGATGAACGGCGTCCTGCCCCAGCCGGCGCCCTTCGTCCCCGGGCACGAGGGCGCCGGGGAGATCCTGGAGGCCGGGGAGGGCGTACGGAACCTCAAGCCGGGCGACCGGGTCGTGCTGTGCTGGCTGCCCGCCTGCGGCGCGTGCCCCGCCTGCAAGCGCGGCCAGACCCAGCTGTGCCTGGCCGGGTTCATGAACGCCGGCACTCCCAACTTCAAGCGCCCCGGCGGTGACCTCTTCGGCTTCGCCGGCACCGGCACCTTCACCGAGGAGGTCGTGGTCGACGCGGGCTGCGCCGTGCCGATCCCCGACGACGTGCCCTTCGACATCGCGGCCCTGATCGGCTGCGGCGTCACCACCGGACTCGGCGCCGCCCTCAACACCGCCGATCTGGAGGCCGGTTCGTCCGTCGCCGTCATCGGTTGCGGGGGCGTCGGCATCTCGGCGATCCAGGGTGCACGGCTCAAGGGCGCCGCCGAGATCGTCGCCGTCGACCCGGTCGCCTCCCGCCGCGAGGCCGCGCTGAAGTTCGGTGCCACCAAGGCCGTCTCACCGGACGAGCTGGCCGACGCCAAGCAGCAGATCACCGCCGGCGAAGGCTTCGACTACGTCTTCGAGGTCGTCGGCAGGTCCGCCACCGCCCGCACGGCCTACGAGAACACCCGGCGCGGCGGCACCCTCGTCGTCGTGGGCGCGGGCGCCATGGACGACTTCCTCCAGCTCAACATGTTCGAGCTGTTCTTCGACGAGAAGCGCATCCTGCCGTCCATGTACGGCGGCGGCGACGTCCTGCGCTCCTACGAGCGGACGATCGCGCTCTGGCGCGCGGGCCGTATCGACCTGGAAGGCCTGATCACCCACCGGGTGCCGCTGGCCGAGATCAACGAGGCCCTGGACCAGATGCGGACGGGCGCGGCGCTGCGCACCTGCATAGAGATCTGACGACCCCGCTTCTCCGTCTGACGACCCCGCTTCCCTAGGAGCCTGATGTCACTGCCACTCGAAGGACTGTCGGCGATCGTCACGGGCGCGGGCCGGGGTCTCGGCCGGGCCGAGGCGCTGGAGCTGGCCCGGCTCGGCGCGGCCGTCGTCGTCAACGACTACGGGCAACCCGGCAGGGACGGCTCGGGCGAGGCGTCCGCCGGGCCCGCCGAGGAGGTCGCCGCCGAGATCCGCGCGGCGGGCGGCACGGCGGTTGCCCACACCGGGGACGTCGCAGACTTCCAACAGGCAGGTGAACTGGTCGAGTTGGCGATCGGGGAGTTCGGCAAACTGGACATCCTGGTCAACAACGCGGGCATCCTGCGCGACCGCATGGTCTTCTCCATGGCGGAGTCGGAGTGGGACTCGGTGATCCGGGTCCACCTCAAGGGCCACTTCAACACGGTCCGGTTCGCCGCCGCGCACTGGCGCGAGCGGTCCAAGGCGGCGGGAGGGCCGGTGTACGGGCGGATCGTGAACACCTCCTCGGAGGCGTTCCTCGCCGGATCCGCCGGGCAGCCCAACTACGCGGCCGCCAAAGGCGGAATCGTCGGCCTCACCACCTCCACGGCCCTCGCCCTGGCCAAGTACGGCGTGACCGCCAACGCCATCTGCCCGCGCGCCCGCACCCGGATGACCGAGGACGTCTTCGCCGGCCTCGAACAGCCCGAGGAGGGGCTGGACCCGTTGGCCCCCGAGCATGTCGCCCCGCTCGTCGGCTACTTGGCGTCCCCGGCCGCCTCGCGGATCAACGGGCAGCTGCTCGTCGTGCACGGCGGCATGGTGGCGGTGGTCGAACGGCCGCGGGTGGCCGCCAAGTTCGACAGCAAGCAGGACACCTTCACCTACGACGAACTCGACGCGCAGCTCACCCCGCACTACGCGGCCCAACCGTCGGGCGAGACGTTCGCGGCGGCCGAGGTGCTCGGCCTGAAACGGGGCTAGACGACGAGGCTGGGCAACGAGGCTGGACAGCGAGGCTGGACACAGAAACGGCCCTGTTCCTCAAGGAGGAACAGGGCCGTACGCCGTGGCCCGCGCGTGGCGTCAGGCTGCCGTCTCGGTTTCCTCGACCGGCTTGCGGTGCCGCCCGCGAGGGGCCGACTCGCTGTCGTGGGCCGAGATCTGGCCCCGGTGCCTGCCGTGGCCGGAGGCCTTCTGAACGTCGTGAACGTCGGCCGGCCCCGGCTGGGTCGTGCTGGCGTTGCTCATCGGAAAACTCACCCCGTCAACATGATCTTTCTTACAGCCGGGCGAGTTTAACCGGACGACCACGGGACGAATCCAGACGGCCACGCCAACCGCCACTACTTCGTTACAAGACCGCCCAACGGGGCTTGCTGCAAGGGCACAGGGCGGGCCACGACGGGATCCGGAGGGTCCGTTTCCACCGGTGCGCAGGACGCCGGATCCGCTTCCGAGGGCGCCGCCTCCGCTTCGGCAGGCACCCCCACCCGAGCCACCCCGCACCGCACCTCCGCCGTGGCATACGGCAGTTGGAGCACCCCGTCCCGTGTCCACAGTCCGGCACCCGTCAACCACCCCTCGGGCGCCGCGAGATGACGCACCTGCCGCTCGGCGGGCCGCCACACCCCGACCCAGCTGCCGACCGGCCCGTCGATACGCAGCGCCACCCCGCAGCTCTCCGGCGTCAGCACCTGCCCCGGCTGGATCGCGAACGGCGTCACCACGCACTCGGGCATCCGCAGGCACTCCGGGAAGCGCACCGGCAGCGTGCTGCCCAGCACTCCCCAG
This sequence comes from Streptomyces sp. UW30, assembly GCF_008042075.1. Classification (GTDB taxonomy): domain Bacteria; phylum Actinomycetota; class Actinomycetes; order Streptomycetales; family Streptomycetaceae; genus Streptomyces. Next base: position 116,189 of record NZ_RDBN01000037.1, read on the forward strand.
CCCAGCCTTTCCTGCCCCGGCGAGGGCGCGTCCGAGCGGATCAGCAGCAGCCCGCTGTCCGGGTCCGCCAGCAGCACCCGGTCGTCGCTGTCGTCCGAGATCTGCAGCAACGGCGACACCTCGCCGCCCCGCCCCAGATCGACCACGACGGCCTTCGTACGGCCCCCGGACTCCGGGTCGAGACGGTCCAGGGCCAGCATCCGCCCCTCGCGGTCCAGCCACACCCCGCCCGAGCAGCGCCCCGGGATCCGCGCGACGTGCTCCGGCCCGAAGGCGCCCCCCGCCACCAGCCACACCGCGCTGGAGGACCGGCCCACCGCGAGGGCGTACGCCTTCTCGCCGCCCGGCGCCGGGGGCAGCATCCGCAGCCGGGTCCCCTCTTCCGGGCACTGGACCGCGCCCAGCGGCAGCTCGCCCGTGCCGGGCCCCGTCGGATACAGCAGCGAGAACACATGCCGTCCGTCGGTCGGGCGGCGGATGAGGACCCGCCCGTCGCCCATCGGCTGCACCTCGGTGCCGGGCTCCTCCGGCTGGTGCGCGGGCAGCGGCACGGCGTAGGGCTCGGGCCCGTCCAGGGTCCAGCGCTCCGGGAACCAGCTCTCGCCGTCGAGCGCGAGGCGGGCGGCGTAGGAACCGTCCGCCGTGATGGTGCATTCCGCCCGAGGCACGTCGCCGTCCTCATGCTCCGCCTCGGGTTCGATGGCACAGGCCGTCATGGTCCGGTCACCTCCGGTCACGAAGCTAGTTTTCGCACGCACAGGCGTGGGATCGACCGCGTTCCGCTTCACACAAAGGGATGGCCCAGGAACGATTCGCCTGAGGAAACAGGGGTGGATGTGCTGAGCGGAGCCGGTCCTGACCGCAGGGGGCCGGCGGGGCGATCGGGCCGCTTCCGCGCCGGTACGGCCGTGGGGACCAGCCAGGTAGCCTTGCCTTCGTGCCCCGTCTGTCTGAAGTCATCGCCGCGCTGGAGAACCTGTGGCCCGCCGCGCGGGCCGAGTCCTGGGACGCGGTCGGCACCGTCGTGGGCGACCCCGACCAGGAGGTCTCCCGGGTCCTGTTCGCCGTCGACCCGGTCCAGGAGATCGTGGACGAGGCGGTCAAGCTGGACGCCGACCTGCTGGTCACCCACCACCCGCTCTACCTTCGCGGTACGACGACGGTCGCGGCCTCCACCTTCAAGGGCCGCGTGGTGCACACGCTGATCAAGAACGACATCGCCCTGCACGTCGCGCACACCAACGCCGACACCGCCGACCCGGGTGTCTCGGACGCCCTCGCCGGCGCGCTGGACCTGCGCGTCGTAGGACCGCTGGTGCCGGACCCGACGGACCCGTCGGGCCGCCGCGGTCTGGGCCGTGTCTGCGAGCTGGACCACCCGCTCACCGTGCGCGAGCTCGCCCTGAAAGCCGCCGAGCGCCTGCCCGCCACCGCGCAGGGCATCCGCGTCGCCGGCGACCCCGAGGCGGTCGTACGGACGATCGCCGTCAGCGGCGGCTCCGGCGACAGCCTCTTCGACGACGTACGCGCCGCCGGCGTCGACGCCTTCCTCACCGCGGACCTGCGCCACCACCCGGCGTCCGAGGCCCGCGCCCACAGTCCTCTCGCGCTGCTCGACGCAGCGCACTGGGCCACCGAGTGGCCCTGGTGCGAGCTGGCCGCCGCCCAGCTCGACGAGATCTCCGACCGCAACGGATGGGGCCTGCGCGTCCACGTCTCCGACACGGTCACCGACCCCTGGACCGCCCACGCGGCATCCGCCGTCACCGATACATCTGGAGCCCCCAACTGAACGCCGCGCCCGCCGACCAGATCCGACTCCTCGACGTCCAGGCCCTCGACGTCCGTCTCCAGCAGCTCACGCACAAGCGGAGGTCGCTGCCCGAGCACGCCGAGATCGAGTCGCTGACCAAGGACCACACCCAGCTGCGCGACCTGCTCGTGGCCGCGCAGACCGAGGAGAGCGACTGCGCCCGCGAGCAGACCAAGGCCGAGCAGGACGTGGACCAGGTGCGCCAGCGCGCCGTCCGCGACCAGCAGCGCCTGGACTCCGGCGCCGTCACCTCCCCGAAGGACCTGGAGAACCTCCAGCACGAGATCGCCTCCCTCGCCAAGCGGCAGGGCGACCTGGAGGACGTCGTCCTGGAGGTCATGGAGCGCCGCGAGTCCGCGCAGGAGCGGGTCGCCGAGCTGACCGAGCGGGTCGGTGCCGTGCAGGGGAAGGTCGACGACGCGACCGCCCGCCGGGACGCCGCGTTCGAGGAGATCGACGGCGAGGTGGCCACGGTCACCAAGGAGCGCGAGGTCATCGCCGGGTCGGTCCCCGCGGACCTGCTCAAGCTCTACGACAAGCTGCGCGTGCAGCAGGGCGGCATCGGCGCGGCCAGGCTCTACCAGCGCACCTGCCAGGGCTGCCGCCAGGAGCTCGCCGTCACCGAGCTGAGCGAGGTCCGCGCGGCGGCGCCCGACACGGTCCTGCGCTGCGAGAACTGCCGCCGGATTCTGGTGCGTACGGCCGAGTCCGGCCTCTAGGAGGCTGTGCCGTGCGGGAGTTCATCGTCGAGGCCGACGGCGGGTCACGGGGCAACCCGGGGCCCGCGGGCTACGGAGCGGTCGTGATCGACGCGGCGACCGGGCAGACGCTGGCCGAGGCGGCCGAGTACATCGGCATCGCCACGAACAACGTCGCCGAGTACCGGGGCCTGGTCGCGGGCCTGCGCGCCGCGTTCGAACTCGACCCCGCGGCCACGGTGCACGTCCGCATGGACTCCAAGCTGGTCGTCGAGCAGATGTCGGGCCGCTGGAAGATCAAGCACCCCGACATGAAGCCGCTGGCGTTCGAGGCGGCTGCCGTCTTCCCGGCGTCCCAGGTGACGTACGAGTGGATCCCCCGCGAGCAGAACAAGCACGCGGACCGGCTGGCCAACGAGGCGATGGATGCCGGGAAGCGAGGGGAGCAGTGGGTGGCGGCGGAATCCACGGCGGAGCTGGAAGCGGCTGACGCGAGAGCCGCGCGGGCGGCGGTCGAGCCTGAGCCGTCCGGTCCGCCGGGAGACGCCGCGGCGGGCGCGGCACGGGCGCGGGCCGCGCTGGCGCAGGCCGGTGCCGACGGCGCCAAGGCCGACGGCGCCAAGGCCGACGCCGATGTCAGGGCCGCGCGTACCGTCGCCGCTCCCTCGACCGGCTGGGGTCCCGCCGACATGGGGGCGCCCGCCACCTTCGTGCTGCTCCGGCACGGCGAGACGCCGCTCACGCCCCAGAAGCGGTTCTCCGGCAGCGGCGGCACCGATCCGTCCCTGTCCGACGTCGGCCGGGACCAGGCCGAGCGCGTCGGAGCCGCCCTCGCCCGGCGCGGCACCATCCAGCACATCGTCGCGTCCCCGCTCACCCGTACCCGGGAGACCGCCGGCATCGTCGCCGCCCGCCTCGGCCTGGACGTGACCGTCGAGGAGGGCCTGCGCGAGACCGACTTCGGCGCCTGGGAGGGCCTCACCTTCGGCGAGGTCCGCGAGCGCTACGCCGATGACCTCAACGCCTGGCTCGCCGACCCCGAGGCCCGTCCCACCGGCGACGGCGAGAGCTTCGCGGCCACAGCCACCCGGATCGCCGCCACCCGCGACAAGCTGATCGCGGCCTACACGGGCCGCACGGTTCTCCTCGTCACGCACGTCACGCCGATCAAGACGTTCGTCCGTCTCGCCCTGGGCGCCCCGCCCGAGTCCCTGTTCCGCATGGAACTCTCGGCGGCCTCCCTCTCGGCGGTGGCGTACTACGCCGACGGCAACGCGAGCGTGCGGCTCCTCAACGAGACCTCACACCTGCGCGCGTGAGCGTCCGAGGCCGGCCGCCTCGCGCGCCAGCGCCTCGACCCGCCCCCAGTCCCGCGCCGCCACCGCGTCCGCCGGGAGCATCCAACTTCCGCCCACGCAGCCGACGTTGGGCAGGGCGAGATAGTCGGGCGCGGTCGCCGGACCGATCCCGCCCGTCGGGCAGAACCGGGCCTGCGGCAGCGGTCCGTTCAGCGACTTGAGATAGGCGGTGCCGCCCGCCGCCTCGGCCGGGAAGAACTTCATCTCCCGCACCCCGCGCTCCAGCAGCGCCACCACCTCGGACGTGGTCGACACCCCCGGCAGATACGGCACCCCCGACGCCCGCATGGCCTCCAGCAGCAGGTCCGTCCAGCCCGGGCTGACCAGGAAACGCGCCCCCGCCGTGACCGCCCGCGTCACCTGCTCGGGCGTGATCACCGTGCCCGCGCCGACCACCGCCTCCGGCACGGCGTCCGCGACGGCCCGGATCGCCTCCAGCGCGGCCGGCGTCCGCAGTGTCACCTCGATGGCGGGCAGCCCGCCCGCGACCAGGGCCCGCGCGAGCGGTACGGCGTCGGAGGGGTCGTCGACCACGACCACGGGGACGACTGGCGCGAGATCCAGGACTGAGGTCATGGCGTCATCCTGCCCAGGGCAAGCAGTATGCGCAAAGGGCGTTGCGCATACTGCAATGCCGGGTCGGTCAGCCGATGGCCGTCAGTGGATCTCCGTCACCAGCACGTCCAGCATCCACGCCTTCCCGGCCCTGGCCGGCGCCTCCACCTCCACCTCGTACCCGAGGTCCCGCAGCGCCTCCACCAGCTCCGCCGGATCCTTGGGCACGGCACCCGCCGTCAGCAGGCTCCGTACGATCCGTCCCTTGGTCGCCTTGTTGAAGTGGCTGACGACCTTCCGCGTCGGCGCGTGCAGCACCCGTACCGACGCCGTCCGCCCGGCCACCTCGCCCTTCGGCTTCCATGCCGACGTGTACGCCGACGACCGCAGATCCAGCACCAGCCCGTCCCCGGCCGCCTCCGGCAGCACCTCAGCCATCGGCGCCCGCCAGTGCGTGCCGAGCGCCCCGAGGCCGGGCAGCTTCACGCCCATCGAGCAGCGGTAGGAGGGGATGCGGTCATTGACGCGCACGGCACCCCACAGCCCCGAGAAGACGAGCAGCGACCGGGTCGCGCGCTTCTTCGCGGTGGCGTCCAGCGACGCCAGGTCCAGGGCGTCGTACAGCACCCCGGTGTAGATCTCCCCGGCCGGCCGTGCCCCCGCGGTCGGCAGCCCGGCGTTCTTGGCGACCTCGCCCCGCAGCCCCTCACTCAGCCCGAGCACGTCGGCCGCCTTGCCCTCGTCGGCCGCGCACAGCTCGACCAGCTCGTTCAGCACGGCCTCGCGGGCCTCGCCCAGCCCCGGCAGGGACAGCGACTCCAGCTTCAGCGGCGCACCACGACCGGACGCGGCCTTGCCTTCGGACGGCGGCAACAGGACAAGCACACGTACTCCTTCACTCGAACTCCGCCACAGCGTACGGCGTGCCACCCGGCGGCCCTCGCCCTACGCTCGACACATGCCCCGCCGCCACATCCGCGTGACCGGCGCCCCCGAGGCCCCCCTCCGGGCCGCCCTCACCGCGCTGCGCAACGAACTCGGCGTCCCAGGCGGCTTCCCGCCCGAGGCCCTGGCGGAGGCCGAGCGAGCAGCGAAGACTCCCGCCCTTCCCTCCTACGACGCCACCGACATCCCCTTCCTCACCATCGACCCTCCCACGTCCACCGACCTCGACCAGGCGATGCACCTGTCCCGGCAGGGCACCGGCTACCGCGTCCGGTACGCCATCGCGGACGTCGCCGCCTTCGTCGTACCGTCGGGCGCGCTCGACCGGGAGGCGCACCGCCGGGTGACCACGCTCTACTTCCCGGACACACGGGTCCCGCTGCACCCCGAGTCGCTGAGCGAGGGCGCGGCGAGCCTGCTCCCGGACCAGGACCGGCCCGCCGTGCTGTGGACGATCGACCTCGACGCGGACGGCCGTACGCTCGCCGTCGACGTCCGCCGGGCCCTGGTCCGCAGCCGGGCCAAGCTGGACTACGCGGGCGTGCAGAAGGAGATCGACGGCGGGACCGCCGAGGAGCCGCTGGCGCTGCTGAAGGAGATCGGCGAGCTGCGGGAGCGGCTGGAGGTGGAGCGGGGCGGGATCTCGCTGAGCGTGCCCGAGCAGGAGATCGTCGAGCGCGACCACGCCTACGAGCTCGCCTACCGCGCACCGCTGCCCGCCGACGGCTGGAACTCCCAGATCTCCCTCCTGACCGGCATGGCGGCAGCCGACCTGATGCTGACCCTCGGCACGGGCGTCCTGCGCACCCTCCCCGCAGCCCCCGACGGCGCGGTCGGCAGGCTGCGCCACACCGCGCAGGCCCTGCACATCGACTGGCCGCACCACGTGTCGTACGCCGAACTCGTCCGCTCCCTCGACCCGCACCGCCCGCACCACGCGGCCTTCCTCCAGGAGTGCACGACGCTGCTGCGCGGCGCCGGCTACACGGTCTTCAGAGGCGGTGCCCTCCCGGCCATCACCACCCACTCCGCGGTGGCCGCCCCCTACGCCCACTGCACGGCCCCGCTGCGCCGCCTCGCCGACCGGTACACCGCCGAGATCTGCCTCGCGGCCGCCGCCGGCCGGCCGGTCCCCGACTGGGCACTCGCCGCCCTCGACGCGCTGCCCGCCCAGATGGCCGACGGCGCCCGGCGCGCGGGCACGGTCGAGCGGGAGTGCCTGGACGTCGTGGAGGCGGCGCTGCTGAAGGACCGGGTGGGGGAGGTCTTCGACGGCTGCGTGGTGGAGGTGGAGGAACGCCGACCCGCGGTCGGAACGGTGCAGTTGGTGTCCCCGGCGGTCATCGGCCGGATCGAGAACTCGGACGGGGACCGCCTGCCGCTGGGCGAGCGGATCCAGGTCAGGCTCACCCAGTCGGATCCGGGAGCGGCGAAGGTGCGCTTCGAGCCCGTGCGATCGCCTTGACGAGGCTGTCGGCGTCGTCGGCGTGGAAGCGCACGAGACGGATGTCCTGACGGCGGCCGAGGAAGGTGAAGTGGGCGACGGGCTCGGTGAGTTCGAGCGTCACGGTGGTCTGCGAGCCGATGGCGAGGTTCAGTTCGCCCTCGGTCCGCTCATGGGTGGTGCGCAGGTCGCGCCGTGCCCGGGCGATCTTCTCCAGCGGTATGCGCAGATCGACGTGCGCGGCACGCCGGACGCGCAGGTGGCCGGTGTCGAGGACGTGCGGGCGTACGACGGAGGCGGCGTGCATCCCGATGATGAGCACGAGGGTGTACAGGTCCACCGTGAACCACACCCGTTGCACGGTCGGGTGGTTCCGCAGCAGCACGGACATCATGATCGACTCGATCACGATCACGAACCCGAAGCCCAGCATCATCGGGCCCTGCCCGCCCGAGTACCCGAAGCCGGTGCCCGAGCCGACTCCGTTGCGCCGCCGGGCCACCCACAGCCCGATACCGGCGAGGAGCCGCAGCTCGTGCCGGACGAGGACGAGCGCGGTGCGCATCACGGTCCGTCTCCTTCCATGAGGATGTGCAAGGTACGGCGGATCGCCTCCGCCTGGGCCGGCGCGAAGTCGGCGTAGAAGGCGCGCAGGAAGCTGTTGTCCGGGTCGACGTCCACCGGGTCCGGGAGCAGGTCGCGGGGCAGGCAGTCGGCGAGGGCGCGGGCCGCCTCGTCCACGCGCGGGTCGGTGGGGTCCGCGTCGGCGAGCTCGTCCAGCAGGGCGTAGGCGGCGAGGGCCCGGTCCTTGCCGCCCGGCCGGCTGAACGCGTCCCCCAGCGCGCCCATGAGCTGTTCCCTTCCCTCGGGATCCGCCGCGGTCTCGATCAGCGCGAGCATCTCGCGGTCCTTGGCCGCCATGGGGGAGTCGGAGACCTGCGCCATGTCCTTGAAGAGCGCCGCGAGCCGGGGCGACACGGGCCCCTCGGCGGTCACCGCGCCCTCCGTCTCCAGCAGCGCCCGCAGCCGCGCCCGCCGCTCCCGGATGGCGTCCTCCTGCCGGGCGAGATCGTCGTCGAGCTCGGTGAGCACCTCGACAAGATCCTTCCCGGCGTCCTCGGCAAGCACGTCCCGCACCTCGGCGAGCCCCAGCCCCAGCTCCGTCAGCCGCCGGATCCGCGCCAGCACGACGGCATGCCGCAGCGTGTACTCCCGATAGCCGTTCGGCCGCCGCTCCGGCTCGGGCAGCAGCCCCTGATGGTGGTAGTGCCGCACCGTCCGCGTGGTGACACCGACGGCGGCGGCGAGTTCTCCGATCCGCATGAGACCAGTAGAGACGTTGACGTTGCGGCAGGGTCAAGCGGACGCCTCCGGCGGCATGAAACCGGGTCTCCAGGTGTTACCCCACCACCAGGCAGGGGGTGCGACGTGGGCGAACAGGCGCTGTGGACCAGGGCGAGGCTGGGCCGGGACGGCCCGCCGCTCGATCTGCTCACCGCCCGCTTCGACCGGCACGTCTACGCCCCCCACGCCCATGACGAGTTCACGATCGGCGTGTGCGTCGGGGGCAGCGAGATCATCGACTACCGGGGCGGCCGCATCCGCCCCACCCCCGGCTCCCTCGTCGTACTGGCACCGGGCGAGATGCACACCGGCGGCCCGGCCGAGACCGGCGGCTACGCCTACCGAGCCCTGTACGCGAACACGTCCCTGCTGACCGACGGCACCCTCGGCACCGCCGCCCCGCACTTCCGCGACCCCCTCCTCGACGACCCGGACCTGGCCACGGCCCTGAGTCTCACCCACGCCGAACTGGCCGCCTGCCCCGACCCGTTGGAGGCCGAGTCCCGCATCCCGTGGCTCATGACAGCCCTGACCCGCCGGCACTCCACGGCCAGGGCGGCGAGCGACACGGTCGCGGGCGCCGATCACATAGCGAGGGCGGTCCGCGACCGCCTGGCCGACGAGCTCACGGCCCCACCCTCCCTCGCGTCCCTGGCCACCGACCTCGGCCTCTCCCGCTATCAGCTCCTGCGTGCGTTCCGTACGACGATGGGGGTACCGCCGTACGCCTGGCTGGCCCAGTACCGGGTGAGCAGGGCGCGCGGCCTGCTGGAGACGGGCCTGCGCCCGGCGGAGGTCGCGGGCCTGGTCGGCTTCGCGGACCAGGCGCACCTCACCCGCTGGTTCCGACGGGTACTGGGCGTCACCCCGGCGGCGTACCGCAACAGCGTTCAAGACACCGGAGCGTGACGCGACCGAAACTCGCCGCATGACTGCACGCGGCTGGTTCCTGTTCGCCCTGATGAGCGTCGTCTGGGGCATCCCGTACCTGATGATCAAAGTGGCGGTGGACGAGGTCTCCCCCTCGATGGTGGTGTTCGCGCGGTGTGCCCTCGGCGCCGCCCTCCTGCTCCCGTTCGCACTCCGCCAGGGAGGCCTGCCCGGGACGGTACGACGGCACTGGCGGCCGATGCTGGCCTTCGCGTGCATAGAGATCATCGGCCCGTGGTGGACCCTGACGGACGCGGAACGCCACCTGTCCAGCTCCACGGCGGGCCTGCTCATCGCGGGCGTACCGATCGTCGGCGTGGCCCTGGCCCGCTTCCTCGGCAGCACCGAGCACCTGGGCGTCCGGCGCCTGACCGGCCTCACCCTGGGCCTGGCGGGCGTGGCGACCCTGACGATCCCGCACCTGACGGGCGGCGACGCCCGCTCCCTGACCGAGGTGCTGCTGACGGTACTGGGCTACGCGACGGCGCCCCTGATCGCGGCGAGGCACCTCAAGGACGTCCCGTCCCTCCACCTTACCGCTGCCTGCCTGACGCTCGCGGCCCTGGTCTACGCCCCCGCGGCGGCGCTGACCCGGCCCGCCGCGATGCCGTCGACCGAGGCACTGACGGCCCTGGCCGCCCTGGGCGCGATCTGCACGGCGGTCGCCTTCGTGGCGTTCCTGGAGCTGATCAAGGAGGTGGGCCCGACGCGGGCGACGGTGTTCACGTACGTCAATCCGGCGGTCGCGGTCGCGGCGGGCGCCGTCTTCCTGGACGAGCCCCTCACGGCAGGCATCGCGGTGGCCTTCGCCCTGATCCTCGCGAGCTGGTGGTGTTCGGGCCGCGCGAGGAGCTGCTGACCAGCAACGAACCGGTCGTACGGCAGTTCCTGAACGGCCGGATGCAGGGCCCGATCGGGATGGCGGAGGAGAAGGACGCCGCGCAGGTAGCTGCTGACCAGCAACGAACCGGTCGTACGGCAGTTCCTGAACGGCCGGATGCAGGGCCCGATCGGGATGGCGGAGGAGAAGGACGCCGCGCAGGTGTGTCGCCGACGGGGCGTTCATCGGCTGGTGCACCCTGGACTCGTGGAATCCGGACTTCCGCAGCGCCTCGCTGGGCTACTGCTTCGACGATGCGGCGTGGGGAGACGGGCGGCGGGCCAAGGAAGGGCGCTCGCCCGGTACCATGGTCGACACGGCAGACGAGCCGGGCGGACGGCCGCGTGGAGTCCCCTTAGGGGGCTTCCCGAGGAACGTCCGGGCTCCACAGGGCAGGGTGATGGCTAACGGCCACCCGGGGTGACCCGCGGGACAGTGCCACAGAAAGCAAACCGCCCAGCGCTTCGGCGCTGGGTAAGGGTGAAACGGTGGTGTAAGAGACCACCAGTGCCCAGGGCGACCTGGGCAGCTAGGTAAACCCCACCCGGAGCAAGGTCAAGAGGAGCGCCGTAAAACGCGCTCTGCGCGGACGTTCGAGGGCTGCCCGCCCGAGTCCGCGGGTAGACCGCACGAGGCCGACGGCAACGTCGGCCCTAGATGGATGGCCGTCGCTCCGAGGTCCGCGAGGACCCCGGAGAACAGAACCCGGCGTACAGCCCGACTCGTCTGCCGCTACTTGCGGCTTTGCTTCGGAAAGGGCCTCTGATCTGCGACGGAGGCCCTTTCCGGCGCGGCCTGGGCATCGGCGCTCCTGCCGGTCCCCGCGGCCTATTCGGTGCAGGCTGTCGTGAACGGTAGGCCGGGCTGACTGTCGAGTCCGGACTCACGGCGAGGTGCGCGCCGCTCCTTCGGCCCCGAGTGCAAGCTGCGGATCGTGGCCGAGTACGACGCCGCGCCCAAGAATGAGAAGGGCGCGAGATTTTCGCCGACACGCACGGCTCGTACTACGGCCGCCACTCCCGCCTGAGCAGCCCGTAGATCCACGAGTCGGAGACATCGCCGTTGACGACGCAGTCCTCTCGCAAGGTCCCTTCCCGCAGGAAGCCGAGCTTCTCCAGCACGCGGGCAGATCCCACGTTGCGCGTATCGGTCTCGGCCTGGACGCGATTCAGGTCCAACGTGTCGAACGCCCACCGCAGCAATGCGCGCGCGGTCTCGGTCGCGTAGCCGTGTCCCCACGCCGCATCGTCGAAGCAGTAGCCCAGCGAGGCGCTGCGGAAGTCCGGATTCCACGAGTCCAGGGTGCACCAGCCGATGAACGCCCCGTCGGCGACACGATCCACGGCGAGCCGCGCCCCGGTGCCCTCCTTCTCCATCTCCCGGCAACGGGCGATGAACTTCTCGGCACGCTCGCGTTCGGTCCACGGTGGACTGTCCCAGTAGCGCAACACGTGGGCCTTGCTCTGCAGCGCGAAGATGTCGTTCGTGTCCGCGTCTTCGAAGGCACGCAGTCGAAGGCGAGCGGTCTGCAACGAGGGGGTGGGCAGCGGCGTACTCAATTTCGCCTCCCGCGAAGTGTCTTCTCGGCGGGCCAGTGGAACGACATGTCCGGTCATCGGCCCGGCCGAGCGTATCTTAAGCCTGACCCTGACACGTAAGTGTCCGCAGGCAGAGGCTCTTTCGGGCAGGGTCGTCGAGCCGGTCGGGACCGTCTGCGCCGGGTTTGGTCCTCGTCCGTCCAGCCAGTGGGCCTCCAGCGGGTCGAGGGTGACTCCGGCACCCCCCGTCACGAGAGATCCTGAACTCGCAGGCATAGCAGCAGGGCCTCTTGGCAGCTCGGGGTTGCGATCCCAACCGAGCAGTGCCAGAGGCCCTGTTGTCGCGGTCTGTCGCGTTCGCTTGCGTGGAGCACCGGCGGGTGCACGCCTTTGGTCATGAGCGGCCGCCCGGCCGGGCGTTGGCCCCATGCCTTCAGTCGGCCGGCGTCCCGAGCGGAATGGACACCCCCGGCCGCGTCTGGAGTTCCCACCCTCGGTCCACCAGGCGTTCCGCCAGCCCCCCCACACACAAGCGAGACGAAGGGACGAACCGCGCCCATCTCTCTCGCCGCGGGACGGAGTTCATGCCCAGCCAAGTCGAACCGAAGGATCGCGTTCGGAAAGCGGATGGTGTCTGAAAACGCGCCGGGCTGATCAACCAGCTCGCGCCGGACGCGGCCGGGACCGATCCAGGACGCCCACTCCTCGGGCGGCGCCGTGGTCCAGGACCGGGGACAGCTCCTCGCTCTGATCCACGACATCAACACCCTGATCAGATAGTCTTCTTACTTCGACGACGGCACGAGGCATGCCAGCCAGGGCCGCGACGAGGGGGACCAGTCCGATGGAAGACACCAGCACCTGCCCGGACCGCACCACAGACGCATACCTGGCGGCCGTCCGGCGGACCGTCCGACTGCCGCTCGACCGGCGGCGGCGCGAGGCGCTGGAGCGAGTCGCTGCTCATCACCGAGCTCTCCTATGTCCGGGTCAAGACCCGGGTACCGGAGACCGACACCGCGGTCTTCGACCGGGACGATCCGGTCATCAGGCTGACCGTCAGCGGCCGTCCCGAGCGCGAACGGGCGGGCCGCACGCTCGAGTTCTTCCTGAACCACCTGCCGGTGCGCCGCGCGACGGGCGGGCACAGCCGGCGGGCGCCGGCCCGTCGCGCTCTCGACGCGGAGAACGGACTGCTTCCGTACCGGCACTTCCCCTGCGCCGCGCTACGGGCTCCGGTCGGCGCCGACCCCTTTGAAGTGTCCTTCATCTACGGGCATTTCCATCTCCTGATGATCCGCTGGTCAGCGAACTGGTGACCGAGCACGCGGAGCTGCGGGATCCCACCAACCTCCCGGTTCGGGTGGATGCGCTCAACGATCCGGATCCGGATCCGGACGCCGCCGCAGGCATCCGGAGAGCCACGGACTCCGGCCGAACACCGTGACTGACAGCACCCTGATACAGCCTGGGAAGGAACACCGGCTCTTGTCTGCTCCGCATTCCAACCTGACGATTCCCCTTACCGCCGCACAGGACCGGGTTCTCGTGCTCGACCGGATGGACCCCGAGGCCGGCGCCTTCCACGCGGTGCGGGCCTTCGAGCTTCGCGGCCCCTTCGATCCGGCGAGGTTCCGGACGGCCGTCCAGGACACGGTCCGACGGCACCCGGTCCTGCGGACCGCGTTCCCGGTGATCGACGGCGAGCACCAGCAGGTGGTCCGGCCGGCCGCCGAGGTCGAAGCGGACGTGGCGGTCGTGACCGTCGGCGACCGCCGGGACCTGGAGGACGTGCTGCGTGAGTCGGCGCGGCGACCGTTCGATCTCGCCCGGCCCCCGCTGCTCCGGTGCGTCATCGCCGAACTGCCCGACGACGAACGGGTGGTGCTCGTCTGCGTCCACCGTCTGATCGTCGACGACGTGTCCTTCGGGCTGCTCCTGCGTGAGGTGTCCGCGGCGTACCGGGACGCGACGTCCGCGCCCGCGGAGCGGCCGGCGCAGACCAGCCCGCCGGAAGCGTCGCCGTTCGCCGATCACGCCGGGCGTCAGTACGCGAAGCTGTGCGGCGGCGCGTATCGGGAAGCAGAAGACTACTGGGTGACGACCTTGGCCGAGGCTCGTCGGCTTCTCCCCGTCCCGACCGACTTCCCGCGTCCCCAGGTGCGCACGGCGATCTGCGCCACGGCATCTGCCGGCGTGCCGGCGAGCGTCGTCGACGGTCTCGCGGAGCGGGCGCGGGCGCGGGACACGGACCTGTCCACCGCCGCGCTCGCCGCGTTCCACGTCTTCCTGGCCCGGCTGTCAGGGGTCGGCGACATCATTGTCGGTATCGAGAACCACGCCGGCCGGACCGGCGGGGCACATGACGCGATCGGGCCGTTCACCGACATGCTGCCGATCCGGGCGGACCTCTCCGGCGACGTCCCGTTCGGCGATGTGCTGACCCGGGTGCGCGAGGCGATAGCCGACGCTCGTTTCCACGGCGAGATCCCGTTCGGGGCGATCGTGTCCGCGCTGTCGCTGGACCGGGAACTCAGTTACGACCCCGTAGTCCAGGCGGCGTTCTCCTTCGCGGATCCGCCGGCCGTCGACCGGACACTCGCTGTCCCGGGCGCGGACGTCCTTCCGGTGCCCCTGCCCACCGGCAGCACCGCCGGGGCCGACCTCGCCGTTCGGCTCACTCCCGACGACGACGGCGGCCTCGCGATCCGCTTCGACTACCGGACCGACCTGTTCAGCAGCGCGACGATCGGCCGGTGGACGGCGGACTTCGCCGCCCTGCTGGCAGGTCTGGCCGCCGCGGATCTCACCCTGCCGGTGAACCGGGTGCCGCTCGTGACCGGCCCGGAGCGGACCGAGGTGCTGGAATCCTGGAACGCGACCGCGGCCGAGGTGCCGGACCGTCTCGTCCAGGACCTGGTGTCGGAGGTGGCGGGCCGCCACCCGGACCGGCCGGCCGTCGGCTGGCGCGACGAGCAGATGACGTACGGCGAGCTTGAGCGGCGGTCGGACTCCCTGGGCTGGTACCTGCGGGACCGGGGTGTCGGTCCGGGCACGGTGGTCGGCCTCTGCCTGGAGCGGTCGCCTGCCACGGCGGTCGCGGTGCTCGCGGTCCTCAAGGCCGGCGGTGCCTACGTGCCGCTCGACCCCGCGTATCCGGCGAGCCGCCTGGCGTTCATGACCGAGGACTCTCAGGCGCGCGTCGTCGTCACACAGGCGTCCCTGGCGGGCCGCCTGCCCTCCGGGACGTCGGTGGTCGTCCTCGACGGAGAGGACGCCGACGCCGTCACGCGGGCCGGGGACGGCCGGGGACGGCCGCCGTCGGACGCGACCGGGGACGACGCGGCCTACATCATCTACACGTCAGGCTCGACGGGGCGGCCGAAGGGCGTGGTGATCGATCACCGGTCCCTGACGAACCTCGCCGCCGCGCAGCGGCACGACTTCGGCATCACGGCCGAGGACCGGGTGCTGCAGTTCGCCTCGTTCAGCTTCGACGTGTCGGTCTCCGACATGTTCTTCACCTGGACCGCCGGGGCGTTCCTGCAGATCGCAGCCGAGGACGAGCGGCTGGGCCCGGCGTTGCAGGAGCGGCTGCGCGCGTCGCGGATCACGTCGGTCACGCTGCCGCCGGCGGCCGTGTCGACGCTGACCCCGTCGCCCGGCGCCCTGCCCGACCTGCGCACGCTGGTCGTCGGAGGCGAGGCGTTCACCGCGGAACTGGTCGAGCCGTGGACCCGCCAGTGCCGGGTCGTCGACGCCTACGGCCCGACCGAGAGCACCGTCTGGACGACGCTGGCCGAACTCGGCCCGGGTGACGCGCCGGTCATCGGCCGGCCGCTGGCCAACCTTCAGGTGTACGTGCTGGACAGCTGGCTGGAGCCGGTGCCGGTGGGCGTCACCGGGGTGCTGTACGTCGCCGGGGCGGGGGTCGCGCGCGGCTACGCCGGGCGTCCGGGGCTGACGGCCGAGCGCTTCGTCCCCAACCCGTTCGGGCCGCCCGGCAGCCGGATGTACGACACCGGAGATCTCGTCCGCTGGCGTCACGACGGTGTGCTGGAATTCGCCGGCCGGGCGGACGACCAGGTGAAGGTGCGGGGGTACCGCATCGAGCTCGGCGAGATCGAGGAGGCGCTGCGCGCCCACGCGCGCGTCGGACAGGCCGTTGTCGTGACGCGTCCGGACGAGGCCGGCGGTGCGCGGCTGGTGGCCTATGTCCGCGCCGAGGACGGCGACGGGGCCGGCACCGCGGAGCTCCGCGAGTGGCTGGGCAGCAGGCTGCCTGCGTACATGGTGCCGGAGGTGTTCGTGCCCGTCGACGCCTTCCCGACGACGCGGGCCGGCAAGGTCGACCGGTCGCGGCTGCCCGATCCGCCGACGACCCGTCCGGCCAAGGGGCCCGTCTTCGTCACGCCGCGCACCCCCTTGGAGGAACGGATCGCGGCGGTGTGGGAGCGGGTGCTGCGGATCGACCGGGTGGGCGTCGAGGACGACTTCTTCGCGCTCGGCGGCAATTCTCTGCGGCTGCTGGCGGTGCGGTCCGGGCTTCAGCAGGAGCAGCCTCGCGTCGACGTGCGGCTGGCCGATCTCTTCCGATTCCCGACGGTCGCGCTGCTGGCCGACTTCCTGGAGCGCTCCGGGCGGGGGAGCGGGACCGCGGACGGGAACGGGAGCGGTCGTCCGGGGGCGGTGGACCCGGCGCCATCCGCCCAGGCGACGGAACCGGTCCCGCCGGTCGCCGTCGATCCTTACGAGGAGCTGCGCGACGCGCTGTCCACGGAGGAGGTCGACGCCGCGGTCGCCGCGGCCGCGCGCCTTCGCACACACCTGGCCGCGACCGGCGGAGTGGCGGGGCGGACGGTCCTGGTCGCCTACGGAGGCGGAAAGGACAGCAGCTTCGCTCTGGCCTTCGCCCGGCTGATGCAGCTGGTCACGCTGAGGATCTACGGCCAGACGTTCCGGATGCGTGTCATGAGCAACCGGCACACCGGGATGCCCAGCGCCGTGATGGACAACATCGACCGCGTCTACCGGGCGCTGCGGCTGTACGACGACCCGGACTGCGAGCTGCTGTGCGTGGACGGGGACACGGTGTCGCCCTTCCGCGCGGACCTTCCGCTGCCCGCCGATCTGGTCGAGCGGAACCGCGCCGACATCCTCATGTCCGGCCACCGCGCGGCCGGCGACGGGCGTCCCACCTTCTGCAACGCCTGCAACCTGAACATGGTGCGGGCCTTCGCGATCGCGGGGGCCTACCAGGACGGCGTCGACGTCATCGTCACGGGCGACTCGCCGGAGGAGCAGCGGGCCTATCTGAACTGGATCAACAAGGTGGCGCGGGCCTTCAAGATAGGCGCGAAGGGGTCCTCGCGGCAGGGATTCAACCGCGTGCTCGAACTCTTCGACGGCATCGCCCGGGAGTACTTCACCGACATCCACGGCGCGAGCGGATCGGACACCGTCCTGCAGGGCATCCCGCACGACATGAAGAAGAGTCTGACGTTCTTCTCGATCTATCAGGAAGCGAACTACGCAAGCGGCAGCCACTGGGAGTTCCTGACGGAATATCTGGGCTTCGTGTTCGACGACATCGCCTTCAGCTTCAGCGAGTCGGACTGCGGCAACCCCGGGCTGATGGCGCATCTGCGGGGTCTGAAAAGCGAGCACCGGTACGGCAGGTCGTACTCCGAGGGGTTGTCCGAGTACGTGGACTTCGCCATCGGGCTGATGCGGGAAAAGGATTTCCCGGAGCGCCTGATCGAGATGATCCGGCAGCGCTACGCCGGCCCGGACGGCGTGGCGACCATGCGCACCGCGATGACCCGCTACGCCGAGGAAGCGTACGCGCTGACCGAGGAACAGCTCGTCTGCATGACGTACGCGCCGTTCGTGGACGAGGCCGCCGGCCTGGCGGAGTATCTCGCGGCCGAGCAGCCGGACTTGGCGGACCGGGCCGCGGACATCCGGCGGCTGCTGGCCGACGGCTCGGCGGCCGTGGACCGGGATCGGGACCACGAGCTGAGGCGCAGGCTGGAGACGATGAGCGGCCTGACGCTGGGGCAGCTGTCCGTCCTGTACCGCCGGCCGTCGCTTCCGTCCGATCCCGGTGTCGCGGCGGACAACCTGCTGGGCGTGGTGCGTGCGGGCGACCCGCACAAGAGCGTGATCGACACCCGGCGCGACCCGGCCGGGCCCACCGTTCCGGAGCTGATATCAGGACGCTGAGATACGCCGACGGACACTGTGGCCGGCCCGCCGGCGGCGATCTTCGGCACCACCGCGGCGCTCGGCGCCGCGGTGGTCCTCATCGGCGTGTCCTGTCTGGGCGTTCTCGGTGTGCCCGCCGTCTCCGAGATGTGCGCGGCGGTACCACAATCCGTACTGGCTGGAGAGGCATGACATGGATGACATATCGACATTGCTGCTGTGTGTTCCGCACGCGGGGGCCGGGCCTGCGGTCTTCAAGAAGTGGAGCGGTTACGACGTTCGGGGCATCGAGCCGCATCCCGTGCTGCTGCCGGGAAGGGAGCAGAAGCTCTTCGACGAACCCCACACCGACATCCACGCCGCGGTGGCGGACATCTCCCAGGAGCTGCGGCCGCTGATCGGCGACCGCCCGGTGGCGCTGTTCGGGCACTGTCTCGGCGCGCTGGTCTGCTTCGAGCTCACCCGCCGCCTGCGCTCGGCGGGCGTCGCGGTGACCCGGCTCATCGTCAGCGGCAGCCGTGCGCCCGACCAGCTCCGCGAACGGCTGCTGACGGGCATCGTCGACGACGAGCGCTTCCTGACCGAACTCGAACGCAGCGTCGGGTACCGCGCCCCGGCGATGGACGACCCGGAAATGCGCGAGCTGCTGATGCCGACCCTGCGCGCCGACGTGCGGATGGACGAGGAGTACCGGCTGGACGACAAGACGCCGCTCGACATCCCCATCACGGCGGTGCGCGGCGCCGAGGACGAGATCGTGTCCGCCCGCGACATCAACGCTTGGCGGTCCTGGACGACCGCGGACTTCACGACGGTCGAGTTTCCCGGCGGTCATATGTACGTCGGCGAGCACGGGGCGGCGCTGGTCCGGCTGGCGGCGGATTCTCAAGTGGTGACCGGGCAGGCCGACTTGACGTGACGCCGACCGAGGCGGCTGTCGGCACAGCCTCACGATGCTCCAGCAACTCCAGAACGGACTGCGGGCGATCCGCTCGGCGTGGCGCCCGGACAATTCGAACGGTAGTGTCGCCGCCGCGGGCGGATCTGATCTCTGACGACTCCGTCCGCGGTTGACGGTCTGTCAGGGTGACGTCTCCAGGCGGGGGATAGCGGTGGAAGCGGATGGTGTGCGTTGATTCCTGAGCGCTGCAAGGTCGAGCAGTTCTTCGGTGAGTGGGACGCCCGGGTGGAGCACGTCGCGTGCGCCTCGGACGTCGACGGGCTGTCGATGCGCGAACTGCTGCAGCTCGCCGACCCCGAGACGACGGCGCTCTGGGAAGGGCTCGAGCTCGGTTATACGGACACGCTCGGACACCCGTTGCTGCGTGAAGCGATCACGGAGCAGTACGCACGCATGAAGGCCGGGGAGATCACCGTCTGCGGCGGCGGTGCCGTAGAGGCGATCTTCCTGCTCGCGAACGTCCTGTTGAAGCCGGGCGATCACGCGCTGGTCGTCTGGCCCGCCTTCGAATCGCTGTTCCGCATAGCGCCGACCCTTGGCGCGACGATCACGCCGATCGAACTCGACGCGGACAACGGCTGGAGACTGGACCTCGACGTCGTTCGTCAGGCTTTGCGACCCAACACCCGCGCCCTGTTCGTCAACTTCCCGCACAATCCGACCGGCGCGCTGCCGACCCGTCATGAATTCGAGCAACTGCTCGCGCTCGCCCGGGAGGCGGGAATCACCGTCGTGTCGGACGAGGTGTACCGCGGTCTCGAGCACGACCCCGATGCGCTGCTTCCCGCGGCGTGCGACGTGGACGAGCAGGCGGTGAGCATCGGCGTCATGTCCAAGTCCTACGGCTTGGCCGGACTGCGCGTCGGGTGGCTGGCCACCCGCAACAAGAGGATCACCGATGCCGCCCGCGTCCTCAAGGACTACACCACCGTGTGCGCCGCCGCACCGGCCGAGATCCTGGCGCTCATCGCCCTGCGCGCCGGGCCTCAACTGATCGAGCGCAGCCGCCAGATCATCCTTTCGAACCTGTCGATCGGTGAGTCCTTCTTCACCGAGCACAGCGACGCCTTCGAATGGGCCGCGCCCACAGCCGGTCCCATGGCGTTCCCGCGGCTGCGCCTGCCGGTACCGYTCGACGAGTTCGTCGCGGACCTCGCGCGTGAGAAGAGCGTCCTGTTCCTGCCGGGCACCATCTTCGACATGACCGACAACCGGCTGCGGCTGGGTCTGGGCCGTAGCTCGCTGCCTACCGCGCTGGAGCGGGTCGACGACTACCTCGCCTCCAGTGCTGTGCCCACGGGGTCGTAACAGGGCGCGAGCTCGGCGAAGACCTTTCTGCTATGGCCAGTTCGTGGCATCGGCCTCGTCCGGAATGAACAATTCCACCGTTCCGCTCCGCCAGGCTCGGTGACAGGGGCGGACCGGACCGCGCCAAAAAGCCTCTGCTGGGCGATATTTACGCGTGAGAGTCAAGCCGATAAGCCGCACCGGGCCCCTGGCTGCGAGATCGTCAGGAGCCGTTGACTCCACGACCTGCGCTATATACGTTTGCTTATATGTCGCAAGACGTCACTGGCTCCATAACGGGGGGCCGAGGAACTCGGCATCGGTTCGCGCCGGAAATACTGGAGAGTGTTCGTCAGGCATCTCGCCTCGACAACTGGCACGGACCGCTCGAGCTCGTTCGGCACTGGTTCTGGATAGCATTCTGGTCCGCTTCGGCGGTGTTCACGTTCGGCAACTGGCCGCTGTGGGCCTCGATCCCGGTATATCTCGCCGCCGCCTTCTTCATCGGCGGACGTCAGCGCGCGCTGGCGGGTGTGCTGCATATGTCCACGCATCGCGCTTTCATGGCTCAGCACCGCGTCGAGAGCGTCGTCGGCTCCCTCTTCGGCGGCTACCCGGTGCTGCAGAGCTTCACCGCGTACCGGGCTTCGCACCTTGGTGAACACCATGGCAGCCTGGGCGACCCGGACCGCGATCCCGACTACCGGCAGTACAAGGACAACGGCCTGTGCGGCGACAACCTGGGGCGCCGGGCACTGAACCGCTACCTTCGCAAGGTGGTGGGCCCACGCAACACCGCCGCGTACATCCTCTATCTGCTCAGGCACCGGATCTACTCCAAGAGCGAGGCACCCGCCGAGCGTGTGGTGCGCATCGCCCTGCTCGTGGCCGTGCTGGCCTGGTCGGTGATCGCCGGCTGGTGGCTGTGGCTGATCCTGCTCTGGTTCGTGCCCCTGGCGACGACGCAGGTCTGGATCGGCGCGGTCGCCGAGTTGATGGAGCACTTCCCGCTCATCGAGAACGCGCCGCGTATCGACCTCTACATGTCCTGGAACCGGGAGTACGGTTTCGTGACCCGCTTCCTGTTCGGCGAGATCGACGGCGAGGGTTTTCATCTGGCGCACCATCTGTTCCCCAGGACGCCGATGTGGCGCTTGCGCGAGGTCGACGCGATCTTGGCGCGGGACCCGGAGTACGCGTCACTGCCACGCCTGAGCGGAGTGCTCGGCGGGATGGTTCAGATCTACCGGTCCCTGCCGCCGACAGGACCTGGCCGGCCGCTCCCGGCACAGTCCGTCGCCTGACTCGCAGGGCGACGGCTGTCCACACCTTCAAGAAACGCTCTCAGACGACGCTTTGCTGAACGGGTGAACATGGCTGATCTCGTGTCGTTGGTCGCGCAGTTCGAGCGACAGGCACAATCGACGCCGCACGCGGTCGCGCTTGACGACGACGGTCAGCTCACGACGTACGCGCAGCTCGATCAGTGGTCTGACACCGTCTGCGCCGACCTCATGGCCGCGGGTGCCGTACCCGGCGGTCTCATCGGCATCCTGCTCCCTCGCGATTCCCGATGGATTCCCGCGATCCTCGGCGTGCTGAAGGCGGGTTGCGGATACGTACCCCTGGATCCGCTGTATCCCGAGGAACGTCTGGCACTGATGGTGGAGGACTCGGGGCTGAAGCTGATCCTCCGCGACCCGGCGGGCGCCGATCTGCCGTCGAGCCCGCTGCGCGTGGACATGCCGGGCGCGCAGGCCCGGAGACGGTCGGCGTCCCGCCCGCCGTTGGGCCCCGACTCACCGGCGTACGTCATCTACACGTCGGGATCGAGCGGCCTGCCGAAGGGTGTCCCGATCCGGCATCGGCACGTGCTCGGCCTCATCCAGGCCGTCACCGCACGAGTGCGTTACGAGGCCACCGATGTCTGGTCCCTGTTCCACTCGCCCTCCTTCGACTTCTCGGTGTACGAGATGTGGGGGCCCCTGCTCACCGGTGCCCGCATCGCCACCGTGCCGCAGCACGCGCGGGTGGACCCGGCCGGCTTCGTCGAGTTCTTGAGGGCCCGCCGTGTCTCCGTGCTGTGCATGGTTCCGACGGTCTTCCGGCACCTCGTCGCTTCGGGCGCCGSACCGCAGGACGAACTGGCGGTGCGGCAGGTCGTCTTCGGGGGCGAAGCCGTCGACCCGGTCGCGGTCTCGGGGTGGTTGTCGACGCTGCCGGCCCGGCGGCGACCGGAGGTCCTGAACATGTACGGGATCACCGAGTCGACCGTGCACGTGACGCTCCGAGAGATGACAGAGGCCGACTTCACCAGGACAGAGCCGGGCACGTTGATCGGCACGGCGCTGGCGCACGCCCGGATGCGGCTCCTGGACTCGCGGATGCGACCGGTCGAGAAGGGGGAGATCGGCGAGATCCTGCTGGACGGGGTCGGCGTGACCGACGGCTACCTTGGCCGGCCCGACCTCAACCGGGAGCGCTTCGTCGAGCTGACGTCGGCGGACGGATCGGTGGTGCGCTGTTTCCGCACCGGCGACACCGCCAGGTGGGACGAGGAGACGGGAAGCTACGTCTACCACGGCCGTATCGACGATCAGGTGAAGGTGAACGGCCACCGCATCGAGTTGGGCGAGGTAGAGGCATGCCTGCGGGCTTGTCCCGGCGTGTTCGAGGCCGCCGTCGTGCTGCACAGCCCACCGGGTCGTGCTCCGAGCCTGCTGGCCCACGTTGTCGCCCCTCCGCCCGCCGCGGACCGGGCGGAGCACAGCCCTGAGCCGGGCGACCCGAAAGCGCCGGCTCGCGCGATCCGGGAGATCAGGCGCGCCCTGGCCACAAAGCTTCCCCGGTACATGATTCCCCAGCACATCGAGATGGTCTCGAGCCTGCCGCGGACCGAGTCGGGCAAGGTGAGTCGCAGGGGTCTGATTCCCAGCAGGCCCGCCGCGGACTAGAAGTGCCGCACTGTGGCAGGTTGGCGATGACGCCTTTCATATCAGGCGGCCCTATCCGGAGTTGCCCGATACCGGTACGGTCAAATATCCACCGAAATCAAATCCCAGTTGGGGGAGCTTGTGTCGCGTCTCGAGGGTAAGGTCGCCTTCATCACCGGAATGGGTCGCGGAACAGGCCGCAGCCACGCCGTTCGGCTGGCTGAGGAAGGCGCGGACATCATCGGGATCGACATATGTCGTGACATCGAAACCGCGGCCTATCCGATGGCCTCGCAGGACGACCTCGCCGAAACGGCGCGGCAGGTCGAGAAGCTCGGTCGGCGCGTTTTCACCCGAGTCGCGGACGTGCGCGATGCGCTGGGACTGCGCGCTGTCCTGCAAGAGGGCGTCGAGAAGCTCGGCCGCCTGGACTTCGTCGTCGCCAACGCAGGCATCAGCACCGCCCAGTCCCGGATGACGACGTTGGAAGAGGACATCAAGGCCTGGAACGACACCATCGATGTGAACCTGACCGGCGTGTGGAACACCGTGCAAGCGGCCATCCCGTATCTGCTCGCCGGAGGCCGGGGCGGTTCGATCATCATCATCGGCTCGACCGCGGGGCTGAGCGGCGTGGCCGCGGGCCCGTACACGGCTGCCAAGCACGGCATCGTGGGCATCATGCGCGGCCTGGCCAACGAGCTGGCCGAGGACTACGTCAGGGTGAACGTCGTCCACCCGACCGGGGTCAACACCCCGATGGCGAGCAACCCGGGGATGGAGGCGTACCTGGCCTCGGAGGTCGAGCAGGGAAACCAACTGGAGAACGCGATGCCGGTCGACATGTTGGAGCCCTCTGACATCAGCGGCACCGTCGCGTTCCTGTGTTCCGACGACTCCCGTTACATCACCGGCGCGAACATCCCGGTCGACGCGGGGTTCGTGAACCGCATGCTGACGACCTGATCCGCCTTCTCGAGCCGATCGTGTCCCCGCCCCGCGGTGAACGGGGCGAGGACACGGCCTCAGCGGGAATCCTCAGCCGACCGTCAGCCTGGGCCCGCCCAGCCGGCCGGCCTCGCGGACCAGGATCTCCAGGACCGCCGCCGGCTGCTCGAAGGGGACGGAATGGCCGCCGGGCACCACGTGTGCGGAGTGCGCGGCATCCGTCCACGCAGCCCAGCTCCGGTAGTTGATCTCGGCCATGGGATCGTCGTCGCCGGTGATCGCGACGATCGGTATGTCCAGGCGATCCTCGGCCGTGGGCGGGCGGCCGAGGCGACAGGCTCTGTCCACGGCCATGTCGGCTCGCATGACCGGCAGGATCACGTCGGCCACGTCTTCGTCCACCATGTCGTCCGGGGTCACGCCCCATTCGCGCAACGCCCCGATGAGGGTCTGGTCGTCGGCGTCGGCCAAAGTGGTGTCGCCCAGGATGTCCGGCGCGGCCGAACCGGCGGCGACGAGCATGGACAGCGGGCGCGAACGCCGTCGCAGCCGCATGGCGACCTCGCGGCCAAGCGTCGCCCCCACGCTGTGTCCGAAGATCACGTAGGGACGTTCCGCGTATGCGTCGATCGCCGCGGCGATGTCGTCTGCCAGCGGTGTGAGTGAAGAGACCGGGGGCTCGGCGAAGCGGCTCTCGCGTCCGGGGGTGTGGATCGCGACCAGTTCGAGCCCGGGCGGCCGGAACGGAAGCCACCGCCGGAACAACGCCGGGCCGGAAGCCGACGGTGGGAAGGCGAACACGAGCAAACCCGTCGTCGGCCCGGAGATCACCTGGAGCAGTCGATCGGTTGACAACGTCCTCTACGCTCCCCTCATGCCGGGCCGGTCGGCCGGTACTTTCTGTTCGACATCGGTGGGCCCTAGCTCCCAGTGGTGTCGGCGTCTAAGTAGGCTGCGTCCGACCGGCGGACGTCGAAAATGGAAATTGTTTACGGGAGGTTGCCGACCATGATGGTGGACGAGCAGAAGGTCTCGCAGTTGGTGGCCGAGGTGATCGGGATCGACGTCTCCGAGGTCGACGTGGACACGAACTTCTTCGACCTCGGAGGCAATTCGTTGCTGCTGATATCGCTCGTCGAGAAACTGAAGTCGACGCTGGGTGTCCAGACCGACATCGTCACGTTGTTGGAGTTCCCGACGATCGAAGGGTTCGTGTCTCACTGGAACGCTCAGTGGGCCGGCGCCGACTCGGCGCCGGCCGACCACAGCCGGGCGTAGGCTCCGTCCTGGTCGAGCAGCCCCTCATGGGATCCGACCTCGACGATGCGGCCGTTCTCCATGACGACGATCCGGTCCGCGTCCTGCGCCGTGTGCAGACGGTGTGCGATCGCGATGACGGTTCGCCCTTCGAGAACGGTCGCCAACGCCCGCTCGAGGTGCCGCGCCGAGCTGGGATCCATCTGGGAGGTCGCWTCGTCGAGGATCAGCACCGGCGGATCGGCCAGGAGCAGTCTGGCCAGGGCGATCTGCTGGGCCTGCGCATCGGTGAGCTCCTGGGCGCCGGCGCCCAACACGGTGTCCAACCGCTCCGGAAGGCCTGTGACCCAGCCGTCGGCACCGACCGCCTTCAGCGCGTTCCACAGCGCGGGGTCATCGGTCGCCGCCTGCGGTTCCCGATCCGCGTATGCGGCGGACAGCTCGAGATTCTCCCGTAGCGAGCCCCCGAAGACGTACTGCTCCTGAGTCACCAGCACTATGTGCTTGCGCAGTTCGTGCGGCGGCACCTCGTGGAGCGGCACCCCGGCGATGTCGATGCTGCCCGCGCGCGGATGGTAGATGCCGGACAGCAACCGGGCCAGTGTCGACTTGCCGCTGCCGGTCCGGCCGACGATCGCGATCCGCTCGCCGGTGCGCACCTCCAGGTCGACCCCGTGCAGGACGTCTGGTCCGTTCGCGTAGGCGAACTGGACATCCCGCACCGACAGATCCGCCGAAGCGATCTCGTCGTGCTTCGACAGCACCCGCTCGGTCCCCGTGTTCGAGACGCCGAGGATGCGCGCCAGCGACGCCTTTCCCATCTGGAGCAACCCGACCCAGCCGAGCAGGACCTCCAGAGGGATCATCATCTGCAGCGTGTACACGGTGGCGGCCGTCACCTGGCCGAGGTTGACCCAGCCCTGGGTGTAGGCGTATCCGCCGAGCAGCAGGATCGGAGTCAGCGGCAGGACGAACAGGAACTCTTCGATGCAGTACAGCACCGTCCGGACCCACAGCCGGTTGGCGACCGCGTCGTACCAGGTCTGGGCGTCGTGTTCGGCCAGGCGGATCCGGTCTGCTTCCAGGCCGAACGCCTCGACGGTGGCAGCCCCTTGGATGGTCGCCGTCAGACCCTCGGTGAGACCGCTGGAGGTCTCGGCCTCGCGGAGATAGGAGGGATACGCGCGGGCCAGATACCACCGGGTGGCCAGCACCAGGGGCGGCACGATGATGAGAACCGCGAGCYACAGCAGCCACGACACCAGCACGAGCGCGCCGATGGTGAGCGCGATCCACACCAACGCGTCGAGGACCGAGGGCACGGCCAGCTGCGCACTGCGTCGCAGCCTGTCCGTGTCCCCCGAGGCGCGCGTGATCAGATCGCCCTCGTCGGACCCTTCGACCACGTCCTGCGGAAGCGCGAGCGTGTCATCGACGAACTTCTCGCGGATCTCGGCCAGGACGGTCGCGGCCAGCGCGCCCGCGGCCCGGAACGCATAACGGATCAGGAATGCCTGCAGCAGGATGAATCCGCCGAAGACGAGCGCGAGCGTGGTCACACTGCCCGCGGTCGCCGTTCCGTCCTGGATGCCCTGGACCATGGACCCCAACAGCCGGGGCCCGACAAGGCCGCAGGCCGAGGCCAACGCGTAGAGCAGCAGAACGCCGACCAGTTCCCGTCTGCGGTGTCGCATCGCGGTCGACAGAAAACGGCGGACCTCTCGCCCGTCGGCCACGGGAAGCATGCGGGCGCTCATCGGCCGACCACCGACGCGTCGTCGCGCACCATCAACGTGCGGTATTCCGGCTGGTTCTCCATCAGTTCCTCGTGGGCCCCGGTCGCCACCACGCGACCGTCGATCACGAAGGCGACCGACTGCGCCTGCTGGAGCATCAGGGGGCTGACTGTGAACACCACCGTGCTTCGCCGACTCGGTTCTGTCTTGTGGCGCTGGGCCAGATTCGTCGCTATGGCGTGCTCGGTGTAGGCGTCGACAGCATTCGTGGGCTCGACAAGCAAGGTGAAGTCCGCATCGGTGAGAAGTGCCCTGGTGAGTCTCAGACGTTGCAGCTGACCTCCCGAGAAGGTCCTGCCGCGCCCGGTCATCTGGGTGTCCAGACCGTCGGGAAGCGCGTCGATGATGTCTGTCGCGCTGGCGATCCGCAGTGCGTCCGCGATCTTCTCCGGGGCCGCCGTTCCCGACGGTGAGATTTCATGGCCGATCGTGCCCGCGAAGAACCGGTCGTTGTTCCGTGCCAGCAGGACACGGGAACGCACGTCCGCGATCGGCAGCGACGACAACGACTCCTCGCCCAGCATGACTTCGCCGGAGTCCTCGAAGCGGGCCAGCCGGCGGGTCAGCATCTCGGCGTCCCCCGGCCGGGCGCAGGCGACTGCCGTCAGTGCCGCAGGGGGGAGGTCCAGTCCGGAGTCCGGGTCGACCAGGTGCACCGTGCCCCGGCTTTCCGGAGCCGAGACGGGGCCCGCCCGGTCCGGCACCGGTGTGTTCAGCAATGCCGTCACCCGGCCGGCGGCGACCATCGACAGGGTCAGCTGGTTGGCGCCGTCCATGATGTCGTGCAGTGGCAGGGTGAGGAAGACGGCGAAGGCGTAGAACTGGACCATCTGACCAATCGTCACCTCCCCGTTGAGCACGAAGCGAGCCGCCGCGTAGGTGACGATCACGGCGATCAGACCCGGCATGAGGAGGTCCGTCGCACCGAGATTGGCCTCGGCGCGCGCCACCCGGGCGTCCGCGACCTTCAGTTGGGCCGAGTCGGCGTGGAACGCCTTCGCGTACGGCCTCTCGCCGCCGATCCCGCGCAGCACCCGCAACCCCGAGGCGATGTCGACGGCCCGTCCCGCCAGCCGGCCCTGCTGGGACCGGTAGTCGCCTTGGTGCCGGTGCAGCGGACGCAGCAGATAGCCGCCGAGCACGATGACAGCGGGAACGGTCAGCAGGACCACGACCCCCAACGGAATCTTGATCGTGAACATCAGCACGATGATGGCGATGACGGCGATGACCGAGCCCAGGACCCGGCCGAGGTGCTGCATCCCGGCGCCGATGGCGGGGACGTCGGCCGTGCAATTGGCCGTCAGCTCACCGATGTCGTGCTTGCGCGAGAGCGAGGCGCCGAGCGCGGTGACGTGCCGCGTGACCAGCTGCATGGTCAGGCAGCTGGACAGGGTGGCGGTGAAGGTCGACTGCCGGAAGAACGCGGTTCCCATGGCCGATCGCACCAGGCCGAGGAGAAGGATGACGACCGACCACAGGATCAGCTGGTCGTTGTTGTGCTTCGCGATGCCGTCATCCAGCGCCCACCCGATCGCGACCGGAATGACCACCTGGCTCGTGTTCCAGATCCCTGACGACACGATTGCCCAGATCACGCCCGCCTTCTGGCGTACGACAAGAGCGAGGAGAAATCTGAACGGCGATCTGTGATCAAGTCCGGCATGTTCAATCACGGGGATCCGCTGCATCAGTGCGAAGTACCTTTCGGCGTCGTCCAGATCGATCAGCCTGCCGTGCGGGTTGCTACGGCGGTCACCGCGACCTGCTCATCCGGGTGATCGGTAAAGCAGGCTACCCGAGTAGCAGTCCATCGGAGTAGGGATCAGTTCCCTGTGTTGGCTGATTGCCGTTGCGGTGAGCTTGACCCTGACGCGTAAATGTCCGCAGGTAGACGCTCTTTCACCCCGGGATCGCGTCCAGCGGGCCGAGCACCGGGCGGAAAGGGGGGCATCGCCTCCTCGATACGCGCTGGCTGAGCTTGGCTCTGACGAGTAACTGTCCGCAGGCAGAGGCTCTTTCGGGCAGGGTCTCGCCGGAACGGTCGGGACCGTCTGCGCCGGCACTATCCAACTCCAGGTCCTTTGCCCCATGTTGTGGTACTACCCGGCTTGACCGCATAGGACAAGGTCCACATCGACTGATGACCACCGGGCGGCCCAGCCAGTAGCATCGCGATGCGAAGATCCGACCACGGGGGAGCAGTACATGGTCGAAGGCCATATATATGAGCTCGAGTTGGCGCCGCGCCGCCTGCGACCGCGACCGCCGCACACCCGCTCGGCCGCGGCGTGCCGACCGTCGCCGACGAACCACCGGCCGACGCGGTGACTGCCGGCACCGCGCGGGCGGAGCGAATGTTGGCGGTCAGCGATCTGCACGTGGCCTACCCGGACAATCGGCGCCTCGTGGAGGAGTTGGTTCCGAACCACAGCGATGACTGGCTGGTCATCGCCGGGGACACGGCCGAACTGGTCTCCGACGTGGAATGGGCGCTCAAGGTGCTGAGCGCACGGTTCGCCCGGGTCGTGTGGACGCCCGGCAACCACGAGCTGTGGACCCACCCCAAGGACCCGGTCACTCTGCGCGGTGTGGCGCGCTACGAGCACCTCGTCGAGTACTGCCGCAGCATCGGCGTCCTGACTCCGGAGGACCCGTACGCGGTCTGGACCGGGGACGGTGGCCCCGTCACGGTGGCCCCGTTGTTCGTGCTCTACGACTACTCCTTCCTCCCTCCCGGTGCCGCGACCCGCGAGGAGGGCATGGCGATGGCCCTTGAAGCCGGCGTGGTGTGCGCGGACGAGTACTTCCTGCACCCCGACCCCTACCCCAGTCGGCAGGCCTGGTGCGAGGCGAGACTCGCGGCCACCGAGGAGCGGCTCGCGGCCTGCGATCCGCAGCTTCCGACCGTGCTGGTCAACCACTATCCCCTGGTCCGCCACCCGACCGAGATCCTGCACCACGCGGAGTTCGCGCAGTGGTGCGGCACCACACGGACCGAGGACTGGCACCGGAGATTCCGGGCCGTGTCAGCGGTGTACGGCCACCTGCACATTCCTCGTACCACCTGGCACGACACGGTCAGGTTCGACGAAGTGTCGCTGGGCTATCCAAAGGAACGCTCGGAACGCCGGTGGCCAGTGCAGGCCGCGTTTCCGCGACAGATTCTGCCGCGACCGTGACCGCCTCGACTTTGCCCGCCGGAGTGCCAACGGAATTCTCCGGCTCTTCTGTCCGCGATGCTGTCGGGCCGCCTCCCGCCATCAGCTGAACAGCGGCTAATCCGGCGCACCGAGCCGCGATACGCCACGTCGCGATTCACCATGGCACCGAATCACCGAGATGCAATGAGTTGGAAAGGGAACAGATGTCGACACCCGACCTCCCGGAGGCAGCAGCCATCGGCGAAAAGCCACAATTGGAAAGCCCTGTCTCTTCGTTCAATGAGTGGGATCCGCTGGAAGAGGTGATCGTAGGGATCATCGACGACGCCAGCTTCCCGACCTTTCACATGTCGCTCCCGTCGGTGCTGCCCGGGGATCAGGTCGAGACCTTCCGCAGCCAGGCGGGACGCCCGTTTCCGCCGCACCAGGTCGAAGCGGCACGCCGCGAGCTGGAGGAGTTCGTCCACATTCTGGAGGGCGAGGGGGTGACGGTCCGGCGGCCCGAGCCCATCCCGCAGCGGCAGGTCTACAGCACCCTGGACTGGGCCAGCACGGGGCTGTACGCGGCGA
Source organism: Streptomyces sp. UW30 (assembly GCF_008042075.1). GTDB lineage: Bacteria > Actinomycetota > Actinomycetes > Streptomycetales > Streptomycetaceae > Streptomyces. The sequence goes on from NZ_RDBN01000037.1 coordinate 146,817, forward strand.
TGCCCCGGGACGCGCTCCTGGTCGTGGGCACCGAGATCATCGAGGCCCCGATGGCGTGGCGGTCCCGGTACTACGAGTCGCTGGCGTACCGGCCCCTGCTCAAGGAGTACTTCCAGGGCGGGGCCAAGTGGAGCGCCGGCCCGAAGCCGGAGCTCACCGACGCGCAGTTCGACCAGACCTGGACCGACCCCGGCGAGGAAGGTCCGCAGCGGCTGGTCGTCACCGAGTTCGAACCGACCTTCGACGCGGCCGACTTCACCCGGTGCGGCCGCGACATCATCGCCCAGAAGAGCAACGTCACCAACGAGTTCGGCATCGAGTGGCTCCGCCGCCAGCTGGGCGACGAGTACGTTGTGCACGTGTTCGAGTTCAAGGACTCGCACCCCATGCACATCGACGCGACCCTGGTGCCGATGGCGCCCGGCAAACTGCTCATCCATCCCGAACGGGTCCCCGAGGTCCCCGAGTTGTTCAAGAGCTGGGATGTGATGGAGGCGCCCACGCCGGTCATACCGGACGGACACCCGCTCTACATGACGAGCAAGTGGCTCAACATGAACATCCTGATGCTCGACCACGAGCGGGTGGTCGTCGAGCGCCAGGACGAGCCGATGATCCAGGCGGTGCGCAAGTTCGGGTTCACCCCGATCCTGTGCAACTTCCGCAACTTCAACAGCTTCGGTGGGTCATTCCACTGCGCGACACTCGACGTGCGGCGGCGCGGCACCCTCGAGTCGTACTTCTAGAGCGAGGAGCCGGGACCGTGCAAATATGGAGAACCTCCCGCAAGGACTTCTTCCTGGCGGCGTTCAGCGCGGCACAGTTCGCCATCACGCTGCTGCTGGCGCTGAGTTGGGCCACGGCCTCGCCCATGGCCCGGGTCGCGGGCGGACTGCTGATGACCCTGATGATGGCGTACAACATCATCGTGGTGTCCCATCTGTTCACACACATGCCCTGGTTCGTGAGCGGGCGGCTCAATGCCCTGGTATCCCTGGTCAATTCGGTCAACATCGGCCAGTCGGTGCAGGCGTACCACCTGACCCACGTCCGCAACCACCACCGGTTCAACAACGACCGGCCGGCCCCGGACGGCACCACCCGCGACACCACGTCGACGTACTACAAAGGGAAGGACGGCGGGCACCGGCCGCTGCTGCCCTATGCGGTCGGGGGCGCCGTCGACTCCCTGTACACGCGGGTGAAGGACACGGCCGCCGTCGTGCGTCTTTGGAAGGTCGGACCGAAGGAGGAGAACCTGTTGTCCCTGGCCTCGCGCAGGGATGAGGGCAGGGTCCGCGAACTCCGCCAAGTCCAGGCCGACCGGGCCGTGTTGTTCGTCTCCCTGGCCCTGTTCGCGGCGATCTCGTGGCAGTGGACGCTGTTCTGCTACCTTCCCGCGTTCTTCGCGGCGCTGACCCTGGTCAACGTGCAGAACTACTACCGCCACTTCGGGGCGAACCCGGATGCGCGCGCGGCGGACTCGGTGAGCCACTACAACCGGGTTTACAACTTCCTCACCTTCAACGACGGGTTCCACCAAGAGCACCACCTCAGCCCCAGCACGCACTGGTCCCGGATGCCGGAGGTCAGTGAGCGGCAGCAGGACAGGCTTGACGCGCAGCCGCGCATCGTCAGCCCGGTGCCGGCGATGCTCGGGTTCCTCCACCGCCGTCGGCCCCAGCTGCATCTCGACCCGGATGCCGCCAACCGCGTGGGATGACGGACTGAATCCACGAGCGATGAAGAACGGCGCCGCCTTCGTCGGCCGGGCGCGGCTCGCGGTGCGTCCGCGAGCCGCGTGCCGGCGGCGATCAGCGCCTTGATCGGGCATGGCCCTGGCCGCCTCGATCTGGCACAACTTCCGGACCAGGGAAGGCGGTTAGCCGCTCACTGACCGCCTACGACCACTGATCGTATGCGGAAAGACTTGCCTAGATCAGGAACCTGCTTTCGTGATAGGAACATGCGTACTGGGGCAGTTGCAGTACATCTGGCAGCTGAATGAGAGGGACGTACCGTGAGGGAAACCCGGGAATCGTTCACCGATGTGAGTTTCGAGGAGCCGCGGGGTTCCCTGGAAAAGGCCATCGCGGACATCCAGGCGGAGATTCTCGATATCGACCGGGTGGGGCGGTCCGACAGTTTCTACGACCTGGGCGGCACTTCGCTCCAAGCCATGCGGATATGCGCCCGGTTGGAGCGTGACCTCGGCGTCCGGGCACTGCCGGTATGGCTGTTCGACGCCGACATCCTTTCCGATTTCGCCGAGCGGGTGACGGCCGAGGGACAGACGGCAGATGCCTGACGCGCGCACCATCCACGGGGCCATCTCCCGTCACGCCGCTCGACAGCCCGACGCCACCGCGTTGATCGCCGCCGGGCAGCCCATCAGCTACGCGGTGCTGGACCGGGCCTCGGACGGCTACGCCGCCGAACTTGCGGCCCTGGGTGTCGGCACCGGCCAAGTGGTTCCCACGCTCCTGCCCCGCTCGGCCCTGTTGGCCGCGCTCCAACTGGCCATCCTCAAGTGCGGCGCGGCCTACACGGGCATCGATCCGCGGTGGCCGACCGAACGGGTGGGGATGCTCATCGAGCAGACCGGCTCTCCGGTCGTGGTCGGCGGCCCGTCGCCGGCGACCGAAGGCCTGCGGACCTACCGGCCCGAGATCGAGGACCTGGCAGCGGCCGCTGAGCGCGGCGGCGGGTTCACCGGGCCGGCGGTGGACGCCTCCGAGCCGGCCACCGTCTTCTTCACCTCGGGGACGACGGGCCGGCCCAAGGGTGTGGTGGCCCCGCACCGGGCGGTGACCCGCATGTTCACGGCGGACGGCCTGGCCGGGTTCGGCCCCGGACACGCGACGCCGCAGGCGGCTCCGCTGCCGTGGGACATGTACGCATTCGAACTGTGGGGCCAGACGGTCGCCGGCGGGACGTCGGTGCTGGTCGACGGGGACCACCTGATGCCGGGAGTGCTACGCGAGCTGATCAGCCGTCACGGCGTGGACACGCTCTGGCTCACCACGTCGTTGTTCAACATGTTCGTCGACGAGGACGAGGACTGTTTCACCGGACTCGATCGGGTCTACACCGGCGGCGAGAAGCTCTCCCCGCACCATGTGCGGCACTTCGTCAGGCGGCATCCGGAGATCCCGTTGTACAACGGCTACGGTCCGGCGGAGAACTGCATGCTCACCACGACGTGGCCGCTGACCGAGGCGGACTGCGACCTGCCAGGAGGAGTCCCGGTCGGCCTCGCGGTGCCGGGCACCCTGGTCGTCCTGCTGGGACCGGACGACAAGCCCTGCGCCCCCGGCGAGAGCGGGGAGATCTGCGCCGCCGGGGACGGTCTGGCCGTCGGCTATCTCGGCAACCCCGACCTGACGGAGGCGAAGTTCCCCACCATCGACGTGGCGGGAACCCCCGTACGCGTGTACCGGACCGGTGATGTCGGTGTGACCGATGACGCCGGAGTGCTGCACTACCGGGGGCGCGTCGACCGGCAGGTGAAGATCAGCGGGTATCGGATCGAGCTCGGCGAGATCGAGATCGCGGTCCGAGCTCTGGGCGGTGTCCGGTCCTGCGCGGCCATCGCGGTGCCGGGGCCGGACGGAAGTGCCCAGACCCTGGCCCTGTTCTACGTGCCCGACGGCCCCGCCGAAGCCGACGGCGGGGATCCGCTGTCGATCCGCAAACAGCTGGCCGATTCGCTGCCCTCCTACCTCGTGCCCGCCGTCGTGCGCACCGTCGGCCTGCTGCCGGTGACCGGCAACGGCAAGCTGGACCACGCCGCACTGACCGAACTGGCACGCCAACCCCGGCGCAGAGGCCGCGCGTGAGTGGCTCGAAGGTCTACCCGATGACCTTCGAGCAGGAGTCGGTCTGGCTGGCCGAGCGCCTGTCCGGCGAGTCGTCCCGCTACCTGGAGTGCTGGGCCTACCGGCTCCACGGGGCCGTGGACGCGGATGCCGTGCAGTGGGCGTTGAACCGGATCGTCGACCGGCACGAGTGCCTTCGCAGCCGGCTGACCATGCTGGACGAGCGCCTGGTGCAGGTCGTGGAGCCGGTCCACACCACCACGCTGGAGCACCTGGATCTGGGCGAGAACGGGCTGGACGAGGAGTTGCACCGCCTCGCGGAGCGGCCCTTGGACCTGAACGTCTCGCCGTTGCGGGCCGCCCTGGTGCACCTGTCGCCGACGGAGTCGGTCCTGCTCGTTCAGATCCACCACGCCGTGGTGGACAGATGGTCTCTCGACATCCTCGACGAGGAGTTCAGCCGCTTGTACTCGGCACGAGTGACGGGCCGGCCGCAGGAGTTGACGCCGGTCTCGCCGCAAATGGGCGAGTACGCGCTGGCGCAGCGTGCGGCAGGCCTCGACTCCGCCGCCGTGGACTACTGGCGGGACCGCCTGCACGACATACCGGTGCCGCTGTCCCCGCTCGCCGATCGGCCGCCGCCCGCCGCGCCCAGCTCGCGCAGCGGCGTACATAGCTTCACCATCGCGCCGGAGCTGGGACGACAGGTCCATGGCCTGGCCCGAACCGCGCGCACCACCGCGTTCACCGTCTTCACCGCGACGCTCGCCGCGCTCTCCTGCGGATACCTCGGCACGGACGAAACGGTCATCGGCACGCCGGTGTCCCGCCGCGCGGACGGCGACCTGGACGGCACGATCGGCTGCCTCACCGACTTCGTCCCGCTGAGGTGTCCGGTGCCGGCGCGGCAGGAGTTCGCCGGCCTGGTCGCCGAAACGCGGACGACGGTGCTGGGCGCGATGACCCACGGCAGCCTGTCCTATGCCGAGATCATGGCCCGGACCGGCGTTCGCAGGCGGTTGCGCAGTGCGCCGCTGTGCCCGACCGTACTCGGACTGGACGACGACCGCGTGGGCCGGCTGGACCTGCCCGAGGTGAGCGCGGAACGGATCGAGGTCCACTCGCGCGGCAAAGGCGCTCTGCAGCTGGACCTGGCCGTCGACAAGGACGGTTACGACGCCGTCCTGACGTACGACCGTGACCGCTACGACCCGCCGACCGTGCGCCGCATGGCCGAAGACCTCTGCGCCGTGCTGGGCACGGCGGTCGCTCATCCCGACTGGGAGACAGCGGAGATTCTCTCAAGCAACGGAGTGAGCTGATGCCTGAGGTGTCAAAGAGCCCGTGGTTGCCGTTCGGGGTACCTCCCGGCGCCCAGATCGCGCTGCTGACCCTGCCGCACGCGGGAGCGGGCGCGGGAACGTACCGGGCCTGGGGTGCCGGACTGGCACCGCGCGTCGGGGCCTACCCGGTCCAGCCGCCCGGCAGGGAGAAGCGGCGCAACGAGGCTCCGATCCGCGAGGTCACGCGATACGTCCGCGAGCTCGCACCGGAGATCACCGCACGCCTCCAGGGGCCCTACGCCGTATTCGGTCACAGCACCGGCGCCCTCTGTGCCTTCGAGCTCGTGAGGGAGTTCCGCCGGCTCGGCTGGGCACTGCCGGAACGGCTGTTCGTGGCCGGCCGCCGAGCCCCGCATCTGCCGATGCCGCGCCATCGCCTGGACGAGCTGCCCGTCGAAGAGGTGGCTGAGTTCCTGGGCGCGCTGGGCGGCACCCCGCCGGAGCTGCTGGCCGACCACCTGCTGCTGAAGCAGCTCCAGCCGCTGATGGGCGCCGACTTCCAGGTCAACGAGGAATACCCGTACCAGCGACAGGAGCCGCTCCCGGTACCGATCACGGCCTTCGCCGCCACGGAGGACGAATGGGGCACCCCTGATCTGATGAAGGGCTGGGGCGAGCACACCAGCGCCGACTTCGAGATGTGCACGCTCAGCGGCGGCCACTTCGCGATCTTCGAACAGGCGGAGACGGTGCACGACGTGATCACCGCCCGGCTGACGGATCCGTCGGGAGCGCCGGTGCCGGAGCCGAGGCCATGAGTCCCCTGACGGACGCGCGGGCGATCGGCCCGCTCCAGGAGGACATGTGGCTGTTCTGGAGTCGGCACCGCACGAGCTCGGTGTACACGATGCCGGAGGTGTTCCACTACGACGGCGACTTCGACATGGCGGCGGCGGAGTTCGCGCTCAACGCGACGATCCAACGGCACGAGACCCTGCGCACGGTGTTCCGGCAGACGGACGCAGGCGTCGTCCAGGTGGTTCAGGACCCTGATCCGGTGCCCGTCGAGGTGCTGGACCTGCGCGATGCGCCGGAACAAGCGCGGCCGGAACAACTGCAGGCGGCCATAGACACGGTGTCGGCCCGGCCTTTCGACCTGTCGGCCGGCCTGCCGATCAGGCTCGCCGCGATCCGGGTCCGCGAGGACCTGACCTGGCTGGTCCTGGTCGTCCACCAGATCGCGTGCGACGGGGAGTCGATGGTCGTCGTGCTGGAGGAGTTCGGCGAGCTGTACCGGTCGGCACGCCGCGGGACCTCGCCTGAACTCGGGCCGGCCGCGCCGGGGTACGGGGACTTCGTGCGGGCGCAGCTGGCGGCCCTGGCCGACGGCGGCCTGGAGGAAGAGGCAGAGTATTGGCGGGAGCGGCTGGCGGAGATGTCCGGTAGTGCCCTGCCGGGGACGGAGCGGGCCGCCGAACGGGACTCGGCGGTGATGGGCACGGTCATGCTGCCGACCATGCTCCCGAGCGAGACGTCGGCCGCGGTGAAGGCTTTCGCGCGCCGCAGCAGCGCGACACCGTTCGCCGTCCTGCTGTGCGCGATGGACGTCATGATCGCCGCTGCCACCGGTGACGGCGACGTGGCGATCGGGATGGTGACCAGTGTCCGCCCGCCGCGGTTCGCGCGGACCGTGGGCATGTTCACGAACATGGTGGTCCAACGGTCACGGATCGACCTGTCCCGGTCGTTCGCCGCCGTCCTGGCGGACGTGTCCCTGGATCTGATGGATTCCATCGACTACCAGGAATTGCCCTTCACCCAGGCGGTCGCCGGCCTGCACGAACCCGGCGGCGGGCTGATCCGGACCACATTCACCGCAGGAGCCGTCGGTGGGCTGACCCTCGACGAGGGAAGCGTGTCGGACGTGGTGACGGCGCCGGCTGAAGGGCTGTACGACCTGTCAGTGGTCTGCGAAATCGCTCCCGCGCACATCGCGGTGGACTGGAAGTTCGCGCTGTGCACGTACTCGGTCCAGGCCGCGCAGGGCTACTGCGCCGCGTACCAGGAGATCCTGGCGACGCTGCTGGACCGGCCCGAAGCGGCGATGGATTCCCTGGGTCTGACCGGGATCGCGGCCCGGCCGGCCGCGACCGGGCCGGAGCGGACCCCTGAAGCAGTTCCAGGCAAATCCCCTCTTGCGGAGAACAACGGGTGACTGTGTCGAATCAACCCACGCGTGCCGAAGTGCTCGATGCCTACCGGTCCCTGCCGCCGCGTCAGGGCGAACCGGCCGCGGACCTCTCCCGTGACGTGATCGCGTGCGGCGACGAGAGCGTGCGCGAGGCCGCGCTGGCCCTGGGCCGCGATCTCGGGCGCCCGGTGGTGGACGTCGATGTCGCGTCCGGCTGGCTTTCACAGACGCCCACGCCCGCGCCGACCTCGGTGCTGCTCATGGCCGGTCGCCACACGCTGGTGGCCGAGACGGTGCGCGAGTGGGTGACGTCGGCGACGCGGCATGAGGTGCCCGTGGGGTTCGTGCTCGCCGCCGATCCGGCGGAAGCCGAGTTCCAGGCGTCGAAGATCACGCTCGGCCACGCGCGCGTCCCCGCCGGAGCCGATGTCCTCATCGACGCGGTCAACGGGGTGTGCGGTCCGCCCGACGACCTCAAAGTGGCCCGCCCCGAGCGGCTCGGAGCGATCCTGGACGCGCCGTGGCGGTTGCTGGCCATCAGCGGCCACTCCGACCTCGGCCACATGGGTCTGGGATCGCTCGTCCTGTGCGGAGCCACCGGTCCGGAGCGGGTCGACGGCAGGCTGCTGTCCGACGGGTGTGATCCGAGCGTGGACCACTGCCGGTGCACGACGAAGCTGCTGCGCACCGCTGTGCCGACGGTCGGGCTGCGGGCCGCCGTGGTGGCCCTGATGGGCTGCGGTTCCTTCGATCTGGCCGTGGGCGAACATCCGACCACGAACAGCATGTGCGCCAGTGCTCTGAACGGCTGGGCTCTTGCCGCCGTCGGCACGCTGGGGCAGTTCAACGCCGACTTCGACGCCGTCGGTGTGCTGGCCGCGCACGTCGCCGAGGGACTCAGCCTGGGCGAGGCCGTCCAGCGCCTGAACCGCGCGCATCGCATTCCCACCGGGTACGGCGTGGCCCTGGCCGGCGATCCGGCATTGCGGTTCCCCGCCCGCACGCCTGCCAGGCTTGCCGACAGCGGTGCCGCCGTCGTCGGCGATGACGCCGGCGATCGCCTCCAGACCCCCGATGAAGCGCTCGACCTCTATCAGGTCATGATCGCCCGCAGCAGAACAGTGGAACGCGCACGGCACGCGCTTCAGGCGGTCGCGGAGAACGGACTGGACGAGGACCTGGAGGACAGCCTCGAGCGTCTGGGCCGCGGTTGCGAACAGGTTCAAAGCGCAGCCTGGGACGGCATCGGCCGGATCCGAGGGGCCTCCGACATGGAGACCTGGCGCATGAGCGACGGCGTCACGGCGAGGCTGGAACGGGCGGTACGGCGCTGGGACGAGGCGTTCGCCGCGACGGCGATGCTGGCCGTCGGCAATGACGTGTACGCGGCCTTGCACACCTTTTTGCGGCTGGACGACGCCCGCGCCGAGGGGGCGTGCGCGCGGTGCGGGTCGCGGATCCAGGTCTTCGAATACGACGATCCGGACTCGGCCGGCGGGCAGCGCGTCGCGGCCGAGTGCTGGCTGTGCGGCCCGATGCGGGAGTCGGCGGGCACGGGTCCGGTGCTGGCGATCACGGCGAGTGGCCTGCACGCACCGGGCGACGTGGTGCGTCCGGCGCTGTCCGTGCGGGGAACGTCCGGGGAACCGGACGGGACCGGCCACCTGGCCGTGATCCTCAACGACCGGGTCACCGACCGGGTCCTCGCGACGTTTCACGCCGAGTGCACCCTCGCGGACCTGCCCGAGCCGATGCTGACGATCCCCGAGGACACCCATAGCGACCTGCACGTGCTGTGGGCGGTGTGGGTCGGCCAGGTCACGGTCACCTTCGCCGGGACCAGGCTCGGCGTCGTCCGGACCGTGGAACAGGCCTGACATCGGACTCCTAGCGCAACGCGAACGAAAGGAACTGCCCATGGGCCTGTCCAAGGTCGGAACGCAGATGTCGCGTATGACCGGGCTCAGGAGCCTGATGGAGGACGTCGCGAGCGCGATGGCGACCACCACCGGGACCAGGTGGCTCAATCTGAGCATCGGCAACCCCGCGGCGATTCCCGAGGTCACCACGATGTGGCGGGAGGCGGCCGGCTGGGCGGTCGCCGACAGCTTCTCCGACGCCGTGGCCTACGGGGCGTCCCGTGGCGCGCCCGCTCTCGTCAACGCCATAGCCGACTACTTCCGCCGGCATCTGGGGTGGAACATCGGTCCGGAGAACATCGTCGTCGGCCCTGGCAGCCAGATGCTCTGCTTCGCCGCCGCCGCGCTCTTCGCCGGTGAGGACGGCAGCGGGGCGCGCCGGATCGGCCTTCCGGCGATCCCCGACTACACCGGCTACCAGGGCATCTGCATGGTCCCCGGGGGAATCGCCGGGGCCGAGTCCGGGTGGCGGGTCGGCGCGGACCGGTCGTTCCACTACGAACTCGACCTGGACGCGACGGCCCGCCGGACGGACCTCGGCATGCTGCTGGTGTCCAGCCCGTGCAACCCGACCGGGCGGAGCCTTCGCACCGACGAGCAGGACGCGCTGATCGCGATCGCCGAGCGGATGGACATACCGCTGTTCCTCGACCACGCCTACGGCCGGCCGTTCCCCCAGATCGGCCCGACGTTCGCGCCACCGGTGCTGCATCCGCACGTGGTCAACTGCTTCAGCCTGTCCAAGGCCGGGATGCCCGGCGAGCGCGTCGGATTCGCCATCGGCCCCGAGCGGTACATCACGCCGATGGTGTCCTTCCTGTCCAACTCCGTGCTGCACGCCTCAGGACTGGCGCAGGCCATGGCGGCCCGGGCCTTGTCCTCCGGCGCGCTCGACGAAGTCGTCGCCTCGGCCATCAAGCCGTTCTACGCCGAACGCCGAACCCTGACCGAGAAGCTGCTCCTCGACGCGATGCCGGCGGACGTGAACTGGCGCCTGCACGCGAACGAGGGCGGCATGTTCGGTTGGCTGTGGGTCGATGAGGACTGGTTCAGCGACGTCGACCTCTACGCCGATCTCAAGAAGCGCGGCGTCTTCATCGCGCCGGGCCGGAGCTTCTTCTCCGGACCGCTCGAAAGCGGTACGCATTCCACACAGTGCTTCCGCATCACGCTCACGGTGGACGAGAAGGACCTGCGCGAGGGCATCGGCCGCATCGGGGAGGTCATCGGGGCCGCGAGTCCACATCGCGTGGGCTCGCGGCCTCCGCTGAGCCTCTAGCTCACGCCCCGGACAACGGCAAGCCGTCGACGCGCGTGTCGGGATCGGCCAGGCCGGCCGCGAGCAGCGTCCACAGGGACTGCTGCCACTTCTGCGCCGAGGCCTGGTCGAACCGGTCGGCGGCGTACTCGATCTCGCCGGCCCAGCCGGTGGCGGTCTGGCGTGCGGCCCAGCTCAGGGCGARCTTCGCGGTGCCCGAGTGCACGAACACCTCGGAGATCTCCAGGCCCTCGATGGCGCCGCTGTCGTCCAGCGGCGTCGACTGCAGCGCGAAGATCGCCTGGAACAGCGGGTTCTGACCGGCGGCCGCACTCTGCCCGGCGCCTTCCACGGCGTCGGCGAACGGCAGCTCCTGGCGGGTCAGTGCCTCGGCCAGGACCTCGTCGGTGCGCGCGACCAGCTCGCGGAACGTCATGCCCTCGGTGAAAGGCATCCGCAACGGCACCATGTTGACCAGGTAACCGACCAGATCCTCGGTGCCCGGACGGTTCCGGCACGCGACCGGGACGCCGACCACCACCTCCCGCGCCTCGGCCGGCCGGTGCAGCGCCGCGAAGAAGGCCGCCAGCAGGACGACGAACGGCGTGGTTCCGCACGTGCGGGCCAACTCGTCCAGCGCCGCCGCGTCGAGGGCGTCGCCGGGCAGCGGCAGGGCGAAGCCGTCGGTACCGATCCGTCCGTCACCCTCGCGCCGGGTGCCCACTTCGGCGGCCGGCGGGGCTCCGGCGAGCCGCGCACTCCAGAAGGAACGCTGCTCCTGCGCCTCCGCTCCGCGCAGCCAGCGCTCCTGCCAGACCACGTAGTCGGTGTACTGCACCGCGGGCTCGGGCAACGACTTGCCCGCGTAGAACGCGACGAGCTCCCGCCAGAACACCGCGAGCGACCAGGCATCGAACACCGTGTGGTGCACGTTGAGCAACCACAGATGCTCCTCGGCATCGACGCGGTAGCAGGTCGAGCGCAGCAGCGGGCCCTGAGCAAGGTCGAACGGACGCCGGGCCTCCTGGTGCGCACAGCGGATCGCCTCGTCGAGATCGGCGACGTCCGTCACCGCGGTATGCACCGGCGCCGCGGGCTGGATCCGTTGCCAGACTTTGCCTTCGCCCGTCTCGAAAACGGTGCGTAGCGCTTCGTGGCGGGCGACGACCGCGGTCACCGCGGCGTCCAGTCGCTCCACGTCGAGCGGGCCCCGGATCCGGTAGGCGACCGGGACCGCGTAGGTCGGCGCGCCTCGGTGCACCTGGTCCAGGAACCACAGCGCCTGCTGCCCGCGCGCGGCGGGGCGCCGCTCGCCGCGCTCCTCCGACGGCAAGACCGACGCGCCGGTCGACGCGCCGCGCTCATGCTCCCCCTTGACCAGGGCCGCGATCCCGGCGACGGTCGAGGCGGCGCGCAGCTGCGCGAACGACAGCGCCACGCCGGTCACTTCGGTCACCCGGCTGAGCAGCTGAAGGCCCCGCAGCGAGTCGCCGCCGGCCGCGAAGAAGTCGTCGTCGGGCGGCAGCGGCGCGGTGCCGAGCACATCGCCGCCCAGGGTGCCCAGGACGCGCTCCAGCGTCGTCATCCGGGGCCCGTCGGCCCGCGCGGACGCGACGGACCCGGCACGGTCGGCGGGGACCGGCGGGAGGGCGGAGCGCGCCACCTTGCCGTTCAACGGCGACCGCGGGATGCGGTCCATCATCACGAACGTCTGGGGCATCATGGCCGCGTTGAGCCGGCCGACGAGCTCGGCACGGATCGCCGCCTCGGACCCGCCGTCCTCGGCTTCGACGTACGCGACCAGGCGCGAGCCGAAAGGCGGGTCGTCGACGGCGATGACGACAGCGTCCCGGACCCCGGCGCACAGCATCACCGCGCTCTCCACCTGGCCCGGCTCGACGCGGTGTCCGCGGACCTTGACCTGGCGGTCGGAACGCCCGAGGAAGACCAGCGTCCCGTCCGGCCGGCGGCTGCCCCGGTCGCCGGTCCGGTACATGCGCGAACCGCGCGGGCCCTGGGGGTCGGGCAGGTAGCGCTCGGCCGTGACGACCGGGTTGCCGTAGTAGCCGCGGGATACCGGCGGGCCGCCGACCCACAGATCCCCCGGCTCACCGTCCGGCACCGGCCGCAGATCGTCGTCGAGGATGTAGATCGAACTGCTCGCGAAGGAATACCCGATGGGAACCAGCGCGTAGTCGTCGGGGCCGTCGCCGGAGGTCTTCTCGGCCGGCGTCGGCCGGTGCAGCAGGACACTGATCGTGGTCTCCGTCGGCCCGTAGTCCGAGACCCAGTCGACCGCGTCGGCTCCGGGCACCCGGTACCAGGCGCGGAGCTTGTCGACGAAGATCTTGTCGCCGCCGATGAACACGATGCGCAGACTCGGCGGCAGGCTGACCAGACCGGCCGTCAGATCCTCCACCCACTGGTGCCAGTAGGCACTGGGCAGGCTCACCATCGTCACGGCCAGGCGGTCGATCAGGTCGGTGAACTCCACGCTGGTGAACTGGCGCCGGTCCGGCACGACGACCGCGCCGCCCGCGACCCACGCCGGCAGGATCTCCTCCAGCGCGGCGTCGAAGGCGATCGCCGTGGACTGCAGCACCCGGTCCGCCGCACCGATCTTGAGCTCGTCCCGCAGGGAGACGGCGTGGTTGGCGAAGCTCGCGTGCTGCACGGCGACCGGCTTGGGCTTGCCGGTCGAACCCGAAGTGAACACGCAGTAGGCGAGGTTGGCCGGATCGACGGCCACGGCCGGGGACGTGGCCGGCCAGCCGGCCAGGTCGAGGGTGTCCACGTCCACCAGGGGCACACCGTCAGGAGCCACGCGTATCTGTCCGCCCCGCACCAGCAGGACGGCACCGGCGTCGGTGAGCATCCCCTCGGCGACACCGCTGGGCAGAGAAGGATCGACGGGCACGTACACGCCGCCGGCCTTCCAGATCCCCAGCATCGTGACCAGCAACAGCGGCGTGGGCTCCATGATGACGCCGACGAGCCGCTCGGGCCGCACACCGGCGCCGACCAGCATGGCGGCGAAACGGTTGGCCTGCTCGTCGAGCTCGCGGTAGGTCAGAGTGCCGTCGTCCCAGACCACTGCGACGGCGTCGGGCGTCAGCGCGGCTTGCGCTTCGTAGAGGTGGTGAATGCAAGGACCGGGCATCAGTCTCCTACCTCAGATTCCGATTCGGTCGCGCACGATGAAGTAGGGGTCATCGGTCCCTGACATGGAAGCTTCCGTCCTCACCCGTAAGTGATCTGACGAGTCATCAGGCGTCCGATGTCGGTGCGGCCCGTCGTCGATCGATCCCACCTCATCAAGGTCACGAAGCCGATGTCAATAGCCGACAACTCCGGACCGCAGCGGATCGGTTCCCTGAGTCATGTCTGCCCGTTGGTCCGCCGGAAAACGGCGTCCAGCGGTCCCGCGAGAGCGGCGGACGCGTCGTCGAGCCACAGCTCGTAAGGCGATGACGGCGGGCAACTGCGAACGCAGCCGCGCCAATTGGTCCTCGAACTCGCCCCAGACGGATCAGTGGCCGTCCGGGCGCTCCTGGAGGCGCTAGGCGTTCGGCGCCGTGGGCTTGCGCAGCAAGTAGATCCGGGGTTCCAGCTTTCCGATCATCTGGTAGACGCCCCACAGGGCGTTGCCGAGCTCGACGCGGTACTCGGATTCGCCCAGCTCGGCTCGCAGTGCCGTGGACTCCCGCAACAGCCGTGCGGCGTACAAGAGCTGACGGGACGTCAGGTTGGTGCCGTCTTCCTCGGATGCTTCGCGGAACTCGGAGCCGACGATATCGATCATCTCGATGGTGAAGCCGGCCTTCGATGCCCGCCTCTCGAAGTCGTCCGGCTCCATTCGCTCGGGAACGACTGCCACGTCGGCGTAGAGGCGGGCACGCTCACCCGGCTCGAGCAGATCGGTGGCGAACAACTGGTACACCAGCAGGTGCCCGCCGGGCTTGAGGACACGGTGCCCCTCGGCGAGTGCCCGGTCGGCATCCACTACGTGGAAGAACATGTCGTGACTGAAGATCAGGTCGAACTCGCCGTCGGAGCCGGGGATGTCCTCCATGACGCCGCGCCTGATCGACACCCGCGATCCGGCGGGATGCTCGGCCACGGCCGTCCGCGCACGTTCGTTGTTGCTGTCCACCGGGTCCACGCAGACGGCGCGACATCCGAACATCTCGACCATCGCGAGCGAATGCGCGGCGTAGCGCCCGCCGATGTCGAGCACGACATCGGCGGGACCGATGTCGAGATCGTCGACGATCTCGAACACCAGCCCGTGGCTTCGCGGGTGGTAGCTGCGATTGAGCGCCCGATTCACCGCGTCGGCGCCCCCGGGGTGGTACATCTCGTCGAGAGTGATCGCCTCCGCCTGTCCCATGGGCGGGCACGCTACTACCCCGGTCGCGATCATTGCCACAGTCGTGSCAGGGATCTGAGCATAAGTCAGGTTATATGTACGTCGACCCTTGAGGCATTCCCTGCCACGACCTAGGCTGATCTCCACCGATGGCCGGAACCACACGAGGGGGAGCTGTGAACGACGGTGCCGAGGACAAACGGCAGTACTCGGTCGTGGCCAACGACGAGGAACAGTACTCGATTTGGGTCCACGGCAGGTCACTGCCGGCCGGCTGGCACGAGGTCGGCAAGACGGGGAGCAAGAGCGACTGCCTGGACTACATCGGCGAGGTCTGGACCGACATGCGACCCAAGAGTCTGCGACAGTCGATGGACGCTCCCGGCCTCTCCGCCGCCGGCTAGCCTCGGCCCTCCCGCGACGCGGTGAACACGGGGCCGGCGGCGGCCCCTTGACACGACATGGGGATCCCGGCCGTTCGTTCCGGCCGGCTTCGCCGTCGACACGCCACGGGTGCGCCACCCGAGAAGGAACCGGTCCGACCCACTCGGTCGTGCGCGGTGGGCATTTCCGTCCAGGTGCCGCCCGGGCTCAGCCGGCTTCGGTGAGCGCAGGGCATCGAAGGCCTGGATCACGCCGCCGATTCACATCAAGACACTGCGACACATCGGCCGTTGTCACAGAACTCTGGCCTCGCCTGGCTGAAGACACCGCGATCAGGCCTCCACCGCCAGGCACGGAATGGCCTGCGGTCTTTCCGCCAAGGACATCACTCGACCCTGGAGAGGTCTGCCCTCGTGACTGTATTCGTGCTCGAACGCATCAAGGACATCGCCGCACGCGAGCCGCACCGGCCCGCGGTACGCGCCGGCGTCGGCTCCCTGGACTACGGCGGTCTGACCGCGGCCGCGACCGATCTGTGCGATCTGCTGCGCGCACAGGGCGTCGGCCAGGAAGACGTGGTGGCCATAACACTGCCGCGGGGCGGCAATCAGATCATCGCGATGCTCGCCATCTGGATGTCCGGAGCGGCGTACCTGCCGGTCGACGCGCAGTGGCCCGAGGGCAGGCGTCAGCTGATATTCGCCGATTCGGCCACCTTCGTACTGGAGGAGTCGGCCGAGGCTGACGCACACGTCGCCATGAAGGGTGAGTCCGGGCTCCGGGTCAGGCCGCTGACCGAAGGTCGCGAACACTCAAGGGACAACAGCGCGAGCGAGCCCAATCTCGCCTACGTCATCGGTACTTCCGGATCGACGGGGACGCCCCTGGCCGTCGGCGTCGAGTTCGCCGCGCTGAACAACTACGCGCGGTATCTCCTGGACCTGGTGAAGCAGCCGGAGATACCCGGCGACGGCGACCTGCGTGTGCTGCTGTCGGCCGATCTGTCGTTCGACGCCTCGCTGCGGCCCGTCCTCCTGCTCGCGGCGGGCGCCGAACTCATCATCGCGCCGGACGGTTCGTGGCAGGACCACATCGACTGCATCGCGGCCCATGGAGTCACCGTCCTGAGCGGCGTACCTTCCTGGTATTCAGGTGTGTTGGGCGCCGGGTTCGTGCCGGCCGACTCCTCCGTGCGGCTCGCCTTCATCGGCGGTGAGCCGGCGCCCAACGGCGTCGTCCGCAAACTCGCCTCCGACCGCTGTGCCGTCGTGGTGCAGTACGGCCCCACGGAAACGACGGTCGCGGCGACCGGGGGCAGGCTGCTCAGCGACGAATTCCTCGAACCGCCGATCGGCCAGACCCTGCCCGGAGTGCAGGTCCACCTCTACCGGAACACCGATCTCGACGCGGCGGTGGACGGCGAGTCGGCGCACCTGTACGTGAGCGGGGCAGGCATCGCACGTGGGTACATGAACGACCCGAGGACGACCGCGGAGCGATTCGTTCCGGACCCGTCCGGTCCGCCCGGGTCGCGGATGTTCCGGACCGGCGACCTCGCGAAGGCACTGCCCCAGGGCGGATACAGCTTCCTGGGACGGACGGACGACCAGGTCAAGATCGATGGGCACCGGATCGAGCTGACCGGGATCTCGTCAGTCCTGAACCGGCACCCCGCTGTCGCGCAGTCGGTCGCCTTCGTGCACTCCGATTCCGCCCACCCCCTGCTGGCCGCCTGCTACGTCGGGGTCGGCGGGCAGGAGGAAGCAGCGGTCGAGGCGAGCCTGCGGGAGCATCTCGCGGGCGAACTGCCCGGCTATGAGGTGCCGGTCCTGATCCAGCGGGTGGACTCGCTGCCGATGACCGAACGCGGCAAGGTCGACGTCGCGGCACTCTCGCTGCTCGTACGACCCGCGCCGGCCGTCGACGTGGAAGCAGAAGTCGACGACGAGTCCGATCTGACCGACATCGAACGGACGGTGATGGCGATCGTGCGCAAGACCCTCGACGTCCCTTGCTCGATCGATGACGAACTGTTCGCACTGGGGCTGACTTCCCTGGACTCACTGAAGATCCTGGCGCAGATTCGCGAGGAGCTCGGAGTGCGGGTGCGGCTGCGTGACTTCTTCCAGGCTCGCACCGCGCGCAGTGTGTGCAAGCTCATCGGGACCGTCAACTGACGAGTGAAAAAGGGGGAGCAGATGCGTGAGCCGCTGGCCATCGTCGGCATGGCGTGTCGAGGTCCTGGAGCAACCGACTACCTCGCGCTCTGGGCCAACGTCGAGGCCGGCTCGACCGGAATGGTCACGGTCGGCGAGCAGGATCGGCAGCGCGAAGGGATCAGCCTCCCACCGGAGGTGAGAAACCCGTACGTGCCGGTCGCCGCCCCGCTGGAGGACTATGACAAGTTCGACAGTGCCGCCTTCGGCGTCCCCGCCGGGGAGGCCGACGTCATCAACGTCAATCACCGCGTGATGATGGAAGTCGTCCTCGAGGCGCTGGAGGACGCCGGCTGCGATCCGGTGCGCCATCCCGGCCGCATCGGGTTGTTCGCCGCCGGCGGGGCCACATCGCCGATCACGGTCCTGGATCACCTCGGCGACGCGAGATTCGGTGACGCCGGCAGGCCCCTGAAGTCCTCGGAAGCGGTCAACTGGGTGTCGCTGCTGGACCACGACTTCCTGGCCACGCGGATCGCCTACGCGCTCGACTTCCGTGGTCCGTCGATGAACGTCCAGAGCGCGTGTTCCAGTTCGCTGGTCGCCGTGCACCTCGCCTGCCAGAGCGTGCTGTCCGGTGATTCCGATGTGGCCCTGGCCGCGGGTGTGAACGTCGAGGCGCCGCACCGGGCGGGCTACTACCACCAGCAGGGCAGCATCTGGTCCGCCGACGGCAGCTGTCGGCCGTTCGACGCCTCCGCCGACGGCACGCTCAGCGCGAGCGGGGCGGGCGCGGTGGTGATCAAACGCCTCGCTGACGCGATCGAGGCGGGTGACGCCATCCACGCCGTCATCCGCGGCAGCGCCATCAACAACGACGGGAAGCGCAAGGCCGGGTTCACCGCGCCCAGCGTGAACCAGCAGAGCCTGGTCATCAGCGCGGCGCTGGCCGCCGCGGAGGTGGACAAGCGCGATATCGGATATGTGGAGACGCACGGAACCGGGACCGAGGTCGGGGACGTCGTCGAATGGCAGGCTCTGGAACGGGCACTCGGCCCCGACGGGGCGCGGTGCGCGATCGGTTCGGTCAAGGCGAACGTCGGGCACCTGGGCGCCGCCTCGGGCGTCGTCGGACTGATCAAGGCCGCGCTGGTCGTCAGCAACGGGCTGGTTCCCCCGGTGGCGAACTTCGTGCGACTGAATCCGCGGATCACATCGGCGGGCTCAAGGCTCTTCGTGCCCGGCAGCTCCAGCGCATGGGAAGACGACCAGCGCCCGCGACGAGCCGGGGTGAGCTCGATGGGTGTCGGCGGAACCAACGCGCATGTCGTCCTCGAGCAGGCGCCGGCGGTCCGGACGCCCGACGGTCCGGACGACGGCGTCTTCGTCGTCCCGGTCAGCGCCGCGACGCCACGCAGCGCCGGGGACACCGCGGACCGTTTGGCGGACTTCGCCGCGGCGAACCCGGAGAGCCTCGGCAGACTCGCCCACACGATGAGCACGGGCCGGCGCCTGCTGGCCCATCGGGAAGCGCTCGTCGTCAGCAAGCGCGGCGAGGAGGTCGACATCTGGCGGACCGGCCCCCGACGTGCGAAGCGGGGGCACGGCAGCGTCTTCGTCTTCCCCGGCAACGGAACCGCGCTGGGTGACCTGACCGGAGCGCTGGCCCAGATCGACGGATTCGCCGACGTGTTCTCGCAGACGCTGTCGAGCCTGCCGGCCGACGATCGGGACGCGGTGCGGGCCTGTCTCACCGGACAGCCCGAGACCGAGTCCGCCCCGCGGATCTCCGAGCTCGCCATGCTTGTCCGCTCCGTGACGGTCGCGAGTTCGCTGCTCGCCGACGGCATCCAGCCCCGGTCGCTGTGCGGCTACAGCCTGGGCGAGGTCGCCGCGGGCGTCGTCGGCGGGGTGCTCACCATGGCCGATGCCGCCGAAGTCATCACCGAGCGCGCCCGCATCCTGGCCGATGCCCCCGCGGGCGCGATGATCCGAGCGCGGCTGTCCGAAGCGTCGGCGGGCCGGTACCTCCGCGCCGGAGTGTCGCCGGCGATCGTGCCCGGCGCCAAGGACTGCATGTTCAGCGGCGAGTTGACGGCGATCGAAGCCCTCGCCGCCGAGCTGCGAGCCGCCGGCGTCGCCTCGGTCCGGGTTCCGGTGGCCCATCCGTTCCACAGCACGGTTCTGGAACCCTTCGTCGAGCAGTACGCCGCGACGTGGGCCAAGATCGATCTGCGGCCCCCGACGCTGCCGCTGATGTCACCGACGACGGGCGGCCTGCTCGACGAACAGACCGCTCGAGACCCTGCTTTCTGGGCAAGCCACCTGGTCCGCACCGTGCGTTTCGGCGACGCCATGAGCGCGCTTCGGGAGAACGGCACCGCTGTCGCCTACGTGCTGGACTCGAGCGCAGGCGTCACCAAGTTCGCCGAAGCGGCGTTCGGCGCGGACGCGCATGCCATGACCATCGCCGGACAGCCGGGCTACGACGCGGTCTCCCGCGCGCGGCTGCTGGCGACGGCCTGGACGGCGGGGCAGGATCCGGTCCTCGCGACCGCGACCGCGACCGCGACCGCGTCCAAGACCGGCCCGGCCGACGCTCGCGGTACCACCACCGTCATCGTGCACGCCCCCACCTACGCGTTCGACCGAGGTACCGAGGAGCAGCGCAGGCCCATGCAGCCCGCATCACACTCGCCGCTGGAGTCCGACCGGCCGCAGCCGGCGGCGGCTTCGACGGCCGCGGCTTCGAAGGCCGCGGCCCCGATCGCGGCGCCGATTCCGGCCGCGGTGCCGGTTCCGGCCGCGGTGCCGGTTCCGGCCGCGGCGCCGGTTCCGGCCGCGGCGCCGATCCCGGCCGCGGCGCCGATCCCGGCACCGGCTGAGAGCCCCGCGGTGTCCCCGGCCGACCGGGCCGACATCGAGACGCGCGTCCGCCGGATCGTCGCGCAGTTGGTGGGAGGCAGTCCGGAAGACGTCAAGCCCGGAGCGTCCTTCATCGACCTCGGGTACGACTCGTTCCTGCTGATTCAGCTCGCCGACGGCTTGTCGGCCGAATTCCAGACCGACGTCAACCAACAGCTGCTGTACTTCGAACGGGACAGCTGCGAGAGCCTGGCCGAATACCTCGCGGGCATCGTGCCACCTGGCCGGCAGCCCTCGTCCGTCGTGGGGGAGTCCACCCCTGCAACGGGGACGGTCCTGCCAGCCACCCCGGACCCTCTTCCCGCGCGCGTCACCGCCCCCGTCCCGCAGCAGTCCGCGTCGGCCCGCGCCCTCGACCAGAGCGCCGCGGGGCCCTTGGAGGAGGAACTGGAATGGGCCCGGCGGACCCCGGTGTCCAAACGGGTCACTGAAGAGGACCGCCACACGCTGGCGGACCAGCGGAACGTGGTGTTCTCGCTGCGCACCGGCCGCCGAGAGGTGAGCTACCCGGTGGTCGGGGTTCGCGGCGAAGGCTCCCGTTTCTTCGACGTGGACGGCCACGAGTATCTCGACCTGTGCATGGGCTTCGGCGTCACCATGCTGGGACACGCGTCCGATCCGGTGAAGGATGCGCTGCGCACGTTCGAGGCTTCCGACCTGCTGCTCGGCCCGCAGTCCTCGACCGCCGGCGACGTCGCCCGCGGCATCGCGGCGTTGACCGGGGTCGACCGGGTGGCCTTCGCGACCTCGGGGACCGAGGCGGTCATGGGCGCCGTGCGCGCGGCCCGCGCGAAAACCGGCAGAGACCTGATCGCGGTGTTCGCCGGTTCCTTCCACGGCACGTTCGACGGCGTGTTGGTGGCACCGCGAGCCGGTGGGCTACGGGGTGAGGCGACGACCCTCGGCAGGGGCACGGCGGCCGGCATGGTCCAGGACGTCATCGTCCTGCCGTACGACGAGACCGCGATCCCGATCCTGGAGTCCTACGGCGAACAACTGGCGGCGGTGCTGGTCGAGCCGGTCCAGAGCCGGCGCCCCGGCTATCAGCCTGCCGAGCTGCTGCGGCAGCTTCGCGCCCTCACCAGCGCGCAGGGCGCCGCGCTGATCTTCGACGAGATCATTACCGGCTTCCGCTGCCACCCCGCCGGCGCGGCCGGATACTTCGGCGTCCATCCGGACCTCGTGACATACGGCAAGGTCATCGGCGGCGGCATGCCCCTCGGGGTCATCGCCGGCGACGCGGAGTTCATGGCGCCCATCGACGGCGGGCGATGGCGGCAGGGTGACGCCGGGTTGCCGCAACGGCCGAGCATGGTGTTCTCCGGAACGTTCACCAAGCATCCGATGGCCATGGCCGTGGCGCAGAGCGTGATCGGACATCTGAGGAAGGAATCGCCTCGGCTGCAGAACACCCTCACCGCGCGGACGGCCGATCTGGCCGCGGAGATCAACCTCCATGCCGCGGCGAACGGTTATCCGATCGAAGTCGAACACTTCTCGTCTCTGTTCCGTATCAACATCAACGGTTCAGAGCGGGCGGAGAACATGTTCTTCCTGGGCCTGCTCAGTCGTGGCGTGTATGTGTGGGAGGGGCGCACCTGCTTCCTCAGCGCCGCGCACGACGACGCGGATCGGGCACGCATCGCCGAGGCCGTCGCCGACACCGCGGCCGAGATGGCCGCGCAGGGTCTGTGGGCAGGAGCGAAGGCGACAACCGCCCCCGCCC
>NZ_RDBN01000037.1:168945-191805 GCF_008042075.1 Streptomyces sp. UW30
GGCCGCGCGACTCGTCCCGGGCGCATGGCCGGACCGACCCGGCACCGTTACGACGCCACACATCCCCGGTGAGCCGGTGAGCCGGTGACCTCGGGGCCCCGTCCGATCCGGCACGGTGTGGGAAGGGCAGCCGGTCGGCACTGCGGATGGCCGTCATCGCGGCGAAGGAGCGGACGTGGCCTGTGACTGGTCTCGGCCAAAAGTCCCTGAGAAGTCCCAGGGAGCGAGTTCAGCCGCCGACTGCCCGTAAATGCGCAGGTCAGAACATCGCGCCCCTTACCCTGCACCTGCGGCAGCCAACTCCCCGAATCTCGCCCGCGTCTCACTCCACGGCAGTCCACGTTGACCGGAAAGAAGGACGAAGTGGCCGACTACACCCTGAAGCTCAGTGACTCGGAGGTCGAGCGCTACCGGATCATGGCCGCGCTCGCCGAGGAGCGGGAGCGGGACAAGTGGACCGCCGCCGGAGCGGTCCCCGGAGCGCGGATCGCCGACGTCGGATGCGGTCCGGGCGCGATTGCCGTACGGCTGGCGGACATCGTCGCTCCGGACGGCGCCGTATGGGCGGTCGACCGGGACGGCGACGCTCTGGCGGTCGCCTCGGCACTCGCCGAGCGGACCGGGGTGCCGATGCACACCGCCGTCGGATCCGCCGATGCCACCGGGCTGGCCGAGGACACCTTCGACCTGGTGATGCTGCGGCACGTCCTGGCTCACAACGGAGGCCAGGAGCAGGCGATCGTCGACCACCTCGCCAAGCTCGCGAAGCCGGGCGGCGGCACGGTGTACCTCGCCGATGTCGACATGAGCTCCTTCCGGCTGCGTGGAGCGCCTTCCGCGTACGACGAGATGGACGAGCGGTACCGCGAGATGCACCGGCTCCGGGGCAACGACCTGACCGTCGGCACCCGGCTCGACGAACTCCTCACCGCCGCAGGTCTGGAAGTCGTCGCCTATGAGGGTCACATCAACGTCATGGCGCCCCCACCCGGCATGCGCGGCCCCGCCTGGGCCGCCCGTGACGCCCTGGTCGCGGAAGGTCTTGCCACGGCGCAGGACATCGCCCGCTGGGACGACGCCTTCCAGGAGATGGAGGAGACCGAGGAGATCAGAAGCGGACTGCGCTTCTTCGGCGCCACGTTCGTCGCCTTCGGCCGGCGGCCCTGACCCCACCCGGTAGCGACCGTTCGAGGCAGCCGCCCCCGCGGCTGTGATCCAGGTCATAGGGGCGGGATCGAACTTCGTTCTCGCCCCCATGTCTTGTCGGCGTCAGCAACGCCTTCCGGACATGGAGTTCCGATGACCGACCTCACCACGACCACTGATCAACTGGCCGCCGGTGCCCACGCATTCGACGTCGACGGAGTCACGCAGCGGTATCACGTCCACGGCACGGGCCCCGTGATCATCGCCCACTCCGGCGGGCCCGGCATCAGCTGGGAGTACCTGCGCATGCCCGCGCTGGAGCGGTACCTCACGGTGGTCTACCCGGAGCCGGTCGGCTCGGGGGAGTCGGGGCGGCTGCCCTCCCATCCGCACGGGTACACCCGCGCCCGCTACAGCCGGTTCCTCGATGCCCTGATCGAGTATCTCGGCGTCGACCGGGTGCATCTGCTGGGCCATTCCCACGGCGGCTTCGTCGCGCAGTACCACGCCCTGCACCACCCGGAGCGGATCGCCGGGGTGGTGCTGTACGAGAGCGCTCCGGTCACCGGTGGTGAACATGTCGCGGAAGCCATGCGCGGGGTCGAGCGGTTCGCCGAGCGGCACGCGGGGCACCCCGAACTGCCATCCGTCCTGGGCGCCTTCGAGTCCCTGCCCGCCGCCTGCGACGACGCGCAGATCACGGAGGTGCTCAGGGCGCTGGTGCCGGTGTACTTCGCCGACTACTGGGGCCGGGACAAGGAGTTCGCGCCGTTTCGCGCCGCGGTGAGCGCGGCGTACATCTCGGCGCTGGACGAGCACGGCGCCCCGCATCTGGTCGATGACAGGGAGGCGCTCGGGGCGGTCTCCGTGCCGACGCTGGTCGTCGTCGGCCGGCACGACTTCATCTGCGGTGTCAGGTGGGCCCGGGAGCTGCATGAACGGATCCCCGGATCGGAGCTGCTGATCCTGGAGGACAGCGGGCACTTCGGGCATGTCGAGGAGCCGGAGGACTTCGCGCGTGCGGTCTCGCGGTTCGTCAACGGCACGACGGACAGCGCGTCTTGAGGCACGGGTCGGCTTAGGCGGTGGTACCTTAAGTGGAGAAGCTATCTCCACTTGGGGTGCCCGTATGGCTGCATGCGACGCGTTCAGTCCGTGTCCGTGGGCTCCCCGAGATGGCTGTTCTGAAGCTGGTCCGCGGCCCAGCGGGCCCAGTCCTCCTCCAGGAGGCGCTGACGCCGGCCGTACTCCAGGACGAGCCTTCCGCACACGCTCAGCATGTCCCGGTCCCAGTCCACCGAGTCTCTGAGGGTCACCAGCTCGTCGTGCTCCTTGGCCGCGGCGTCCGCCGTCTGCAGGAGTCGCTCCACGGCCACCTCCCGTGGCAGGAGTCCCAGGAAGAAGGTCTGCAGGAGCATCGGGTTGCGCTGGGCCCGCGGTGCCGGCTCTTCGCTCAGCCAGCGCCGCACTTCCTCCTTCCCTTCGGAGGTGAGCGCGTACTGCTTGCGCCCGCGCGGGCCCTCGTCGGTGACCTCGATCAGACCCGTGGCGTCCAGCTTGGTCAGCTCGCCGTAGATCTGGCTCTGCTTGGCCGGCCAGACGTTGCCGAGTGAGGTGTCGAAGATCTTCAGCAGGTCGTAGCCGCTGCCGGGGCGGAAGACGAGGAGCCCGAGGAGGGCGTGGCGAAGGCTCATGGTCACCACCCTAACGTCTGTTGTTCCAAAACTGACAGGTCGTCGTCGACATTCCAATCTTGACAGGTTGCTTCGGGAGCTTCTAACTTCCACATGTCAAAGTTGGAACATCGAGAGCCGAGGAAAACATCGTGGGCTACGTGCGTGGGTTCATCCCCTGGGTCGCATCAGGCGTCGTCTCCTCCTTCGACTGGCGCTGGGGCGCGGTGGCCGGCTTCCTCGCCGGCCTACTGCTGCTCCTGCAGGACCGCCGCAGGGGAGTGCCGCTGGACGCGCTGGTGCTGGAGGCCAGCAGCATCGTCTACTTCGTCGTCATCGGAGCGGTCGCCTTCGCCTCGCCGGACTCGCCCCTGGAGCCGTACAACGGCGTGCTCTCCTTCGTGTGGCTGGCCCTCACGGCCTGGGGCAGCTTCGCCGTCCGGCGGCCCTTCACGCTGGGCATCGCCCGCCGGCAGACGCCGCAGGAGTACTGGGACACCCCGGGCTTCCTCGCCGTCAACAACGCCATCACGGCCGTATGGGCCACCGGGTTCACGTTCATCTTCGTCGCCACCGCCGTGTGCGAGGCGACCGGCGCCCCGGACTGGATCGGCATCACCGCCCGCGTCGCGGGTCTGCTCGCTCCCGCCGTCTTCACCAAGGTCTACCCCGCTCGCGTCCAGGCCCGGCTGGAAGCCATGCAGGCAGCGGGCGCCTGATCAGCACGGCGAGAGCGCCATCCCCTCACCCTGACCGACGGAGTCGTCCATGAGTACCGACAACACCCCTGCGCCCCCGCACCTCGCCGGGAACTTCGCGCCCGTCCTCGACGAGGTCACGGTCACCGAGCTGCCGGTGACCGGAGCCGTCCCGCCGGAGCTGACCGGCTGGTATCTGCGCAACGGCCCCAACCCCCAGGAGGCCGCCTCGGCCCACTGGTTCACCGGTGACGGGATGGTCCACGGGGTCCGTCTCGAAGGCGGCAGGGCCGTCTCCTACCGCAACCGCTGGGTCCGCACCCCGACCCTGGAGACGGGCGCCACCGTCTACGACGAGAACGGCGAGATGAACCTCGCCAACAGCAAGGCCAACACCCACGTCGTCCGGCACGCGGGCCGCACCCTCGCGCTCGTGGAGACGTCCTTCCCGTACGAACTGAGCTGCGCGGCGGGAAGCGAACTCGACACCCTCGGTGCCTACGACTTCGGCGGACGCCTGCACACCCCGATGACCGCCCACCCCAAGACCTGCCCGGTCACCGGCGAGCTGCACTTCTTCGGGTACGGCGGGCTGTCGGCGCCGTATCTGACCTATCACCGCGCTGACGCCGACGGGGAGTTGACCGTCAGCCGGCCGGTCGACGTCCCGGCGCACACGATGATGCACGACTTCCACCTGACCCGGAACCACGTCGTCTTCATGGACCTCCCGGCGGTGTTCAGCGTCGAGCGCGCCGTCGATCCGGACGGGGGCATGCCGTTCGTCTGGTCCGACACCTACGGCGCCAGGCTGGGGGTGTTGCGCAGGGACGATCCGTACGGGGCGGTCCGCTGGTTCGACATCGACACCTGCTACGTCTTCCACACCCTCAATGCCCACGAGGAGAACGACGGGCAGAGCCTGGTCCTGCTCGCCATGCGGTATCCGAAGCTGGAGGACGGCGCCAAGCTCTCGTCGCCCGCGCACCTGTGGCGCTGGACGGTGGACCTCGCCACCGGCACCCTCAGCGAGGAGCAACTGGACGACCACCCGGGCGAATTCCCCCGCATCGACGACCGCCTGACCGGCCTGCCCGCGGACTTCGGTCACGCCACGGCGGCACCCGTGCCGGAGCTCGCGCAGTACGACCCGAACGAGCGGCGTGGCGCGATCCACCGGTACGACCTGCGCAAGGCGAGGGTGAGCAGCCACTACTTCGCGCCGGGACGGCAGCCGGGCGAGGCCGCCTTCGCGCCCGCCGACGACCGGCCCGGGGGCCCGGGCTGGCTCATGACCTTCGTGTACGACGCCTCGACCGACCGCAGCGACCTGGTGATCCTCGACGCCGACGACCTCGCCGGCGACCCGGTGGCCACCATCCACCTGCCCCGCAGAGTCCCCGCCGGCTTCCACGGCAACTGGCTCGCGGATGTCTGACACACGGGCGGACCCACATCTCCCCTCGGACGCGACGCCACCGACGGCAATGCACGCAGAGACAGAGCCGGAAGGGATCCCATGACCCGGGAAGCAGTTGAAGCCGCTCGCGACCAGGACACCAGGCTCACTCGTGCCGCTCAGGCCGGCGACGTCGCGGCGCTGGGTGTGCTCCTGGAACGGCACCGCAAGGGCATGCGGGCCGTGGCGCTCAGCATCCTGGGACCGGGCGCGGACGCCGACGACGTGATGCAGGAAGCGGCGCTGACCGCGCTGCGGCGCATCGGTGACGTCCGCGATCCGGGGGCCGTGGGTGCGTGGCTGCGGATGATCGTGCGCAACGCCGGCCGGTCCGTGCTGCGGGACGCCGTACTCGTCCGGCCCGTGGACGAGTTGCAGCTGCCGGCGGTCGAGGCCGACCCCGAGCGCCGGCTGGAGCAGAACGCGCTGCGGGACTGGATCTGGGAGGCCCTGGAGGAGCTCTCTCCCGCGCTGCGCATGCCGTTGGTGCTGCGTCACTTCACCGCCGGGGTCACCTCCTACGAGCAGATCGCCAAGGTCTGCGGGGTGCCCGTCGGCACGGTGCGCAGCCGGCTCAGCCAGGGCCGGGCCAAGCTCGCCGCGGCTCTCGTCGCCACGGCCGACGCACCCCACGCCGACGCCGGACAGCGCGTCCGCGCCAGCCGCGTCGAGGCCCGCCGACTCCTCGACGCGGCCCGGGAACGGTCACTTCGGCAGAGCGCTCACCCCACGCCGATGACACGCGATGTCGCCTCGGCGGCGGCGCGCTGAGCCGCGATCCGGTCGACGAGGACCGTCTCGCCGTCCACGACCACGGGCTCGCCCGCGACCCACACGTCCCGCACCGCACGCGCCCCGGCCGCCCACATGAGGTTGGCCAGGAGGTGGCCGTCCGTGACGTCGAGACCCGCGGTGAAGTACGGCCCGTCGACGCCGATGTGTGCCATGTCGGCCCAGTTGCCGGGGCGCAGGGACCCGATGTCGGACCTGCCGAGGGCGGCCGCTCCCGCCGACGTCGCCATCAGGAACGCGTCCCGGGCGGTGAGCGTCAGCGGGTCGCCGGTGGACTGGCGGGCGAACATCATCGCGAGACGGGCCTCCTCCCACAGGTCGAGATCGTCGTTGCTCGCGGGGCCGTCGGTGCCGAGGCCGACGGTGACCGACGCCGAGCGAAGGGCGTGCAGCGGCGCCGTTCCGGAGGCGAGCTTGGCGTTGGAGCCCGGGCAGTGCGCGACGCCCGCTCCCGACTCGGCCAGCACGGCGATGTCGCTGTCGGAGAGGTGGACGGCGTGCGCCGCCAGCAGACGCCCGTTCAGGAGACCTGTCTCCTTGAGGAGTTGAGGGACGGAGCCGTACCGCTCACGCTGGGCGGCGTCCTCGGCGAGCGTCTCGGCGACGTGGATGTGCACCAGGGCGCCGCGCCGGGCGGCCTCCTGCGCCGTACGGCGCAGGGCCTGCGGCGGCAGGGTGTACGCCGAGTGCGGCCCGTAGCACAGCTCGACGCGCTCGCCCGGCCCGAAGCGCAGGCCGTCCGCGTCGATCCACCTTCCCACGGCGTCGATGTCGCCGCGCCAGTCGCCGCCCGGCCGGTCGAAGTAGGCAGGGGCGAGCAGTACCCGGCTCCCCGCCTCCAGGACCGCCTCCGCCACGGCCTCGGCGTGCGCGTACATCTCGGCGCTGGTCGTCACGCCGCCCCGCAGCATCTCGGTGCAGCCCAGCAGCATCCCGGCGCGGGCGTCCCGCGACCGCATCCGGGCCTCGGCCGGCCAGATGACGTCCTGCAACCAGGGCAGCAGCGGCAGATCGCCGCCGAGGCCCCGCAGCAGGGTCATCGGGGAGTGCGCGTGGGTGTTGACCAGGCCCGGCGTGAGGATGCCGGACAGCCGGGTGCGCGGGACGTCGGGCGCGGCCGAGGGCGCCTCGGCGGCCGTACCGCAGTAGGTGATGCGCCCGTCGGGTCCCACGTCGACGACCGCGTCGCGGATCACGGAACAGGACGGGTCGGCCGGCAGGGCAATGGGGGCGAGGAAGCGTCGCGAAGTCGACATTCTGAAAGCCTCTGTCATTGAGTTGGCGGCATGCGCAGACAAGACGTGGGGAAGGGACGGGAGTTCGCCTCGGGCGGCATGACCTCCGTCACATGGGTCGCAGGTGTCCCGGAGAGCGGAGAGATCGTCACGGATACGATGAGCTCATGACGGAGAAGCCGCGGGACAGTGCTCCGGAGGGCGGCGGCCGCCCCCTGAGGCGGGACGCGGCGCTCAATCGGGAGCGAATTCTCAACGCGGCGCGGGAGATCCTGGGCCGGCGCGGACTGGGCGTCACACTCGACGACGTCGCCCGTCACGCCGGCGTGGGCGTCGGCACGGTGTACCGGCGCTTCCCCTCCAAGGAAGCCCTCGTGCGCGCCCTGTTCGAGCAGGACTTCGAGATCCGGCGGGAGTCGGCCACCAAGGCCCTGGCGCACCCGGACCCCTGGGAAGGCCTCGTCGACTTCCTCACGGACATGACCGCGGACTTCGCGGAGAACCGCGCGCTGTACGAAGTGGTCATGCTGGGCAGCCACAGCTCCGAGCCCTTCGAGGCCGCCCGCGGCGGCATGCTCCCGTTCCTGGAGGCCCTGATCCGCCGGGCCCATGAGAGCGGGCAGCTGCGCCCGGAGGTCACCCCGTCCGACGTCCCCGTCCTCCAGCACATGCTGTGTGCGGCCACCGGGTTCACCCAGGGTGAGCGGCCGGACATCTGGCGCCGCTACCTGGAGGTCCTGCTCAACGGCCTCAGACAGCGCCCCGACAACCCCCCGCTGACCACCCCGAGCCTCGGCAACGAAACGGTGCAACGAGTGATGGGCCTCGCCGCCCGCCAGGAGGGGTGACCGCCGCGACCGCCGGGCGCCGGCCCACCGCCTGAGAGCCCCCGCGTCACCGTTCTGGCCTACCCCCGGAGGCCGGAGCTGCGGTTTTCCTCTACTCAGGAGGAGTGGACCCCGGTGCGATGGAGGCGGACGTGGACGGCAACAGCAGGCTTCCCCTCGTCTACGTCCGGGGCTTCGCCGGCGGCACCCGGGGCATCGACAAGGCCGTCGACGATCCCTTCTACGGCTTCAACGAGGGCTCCGTCCACGTCCGCGTCGGCGCCCACAACCAGCCGCTCTTCCACCAGTTCGAAAGCCCCCTGCTGCGCCTGCTGCGGGAGGAGGGCTACGAACTCCTCGTGAAGGGAAACCAGGCGGCCTACCTCGCCGAGCACACCGGGATCCCCGCCAACACCGTCTGGATCCACCGCTTCTACGACCGCTCGGCCACCACCTGGGGAGGCAGCCCGCAGGAGTACCAACTGGAGGACGCCGCCGCCGACCTGCTCGACCTGATCGACAGGCTGCGCGAGAAGACCGGCGCCCCCGCCGTCATCCTCGTGGCCCACTCCATGGGCGGCCTGATCTGCCGCTGCCTGCTGCAGAAGATCCTGCCCGACCGGGGCCGCGGCGCCGACTGCGTGGCGAAGTTCTTCACCTACGGCACTCCGCACGGCGGCATCGCCTTCGACCTCGGCGGCGGGCTGCTGGAGCGGATCCGGGACACCCTCGGCATCCAGGGCGCGGACATCTTCGGATCCCGGCGGATGTACGAATACCTCACCCCGCAGGCGCTGACCGACCCCGACGGCCCGCCCGAGGGCTGGGACGCCCGCGAGCTGCCCCAGGGGCCGGGGACGCTGCCCGTCGAGCGGGTCTTCTGCCTGGTGGGCACCGACCCGGCCGACTACGACGTCGCCCTAGGACTGTCGTCGGCCGCCGTCGGACCGCACAGCGACGGGCTCGTCCAGATCGAGCGGGCGTATGTGCCGGGCGCCCACCGGGCCTTCGTGCACCGCAGCCACAGCGGGCGCTACGGCATGGTCAACTCCGAGGAGGGCTACCAGAACCTGCGGCGGTTCCTGTTCGGGGACACCCGCATCGAGGCATCGCTGGTCGACCTCCGGCTGCCCGCCGACGGGGACCTCGTGTGGCAGGCCGAGGCGCGGCTGTCGGTGCGCGGGCTGCCGGTGGTGATGCACGAGCGGCTCGCGGCTCACTGGTGCCCCATCCAGCTCGACGGGCAGCAGGAGTCGGTGTCGCTGGCCACCACCTTCCTCAACAGCGGCCTGCGGACCGACGTGGACGAACCCATGCGGTTCATCCTCGAACTGCGGCTCATCTCCCTGCGCGAGCGGCGCGGCATCCTGCACCTCGGCGACCACCTGGAGCACAGCGCCGACTTCGCCGACACCCTCGTCATCGACGTCGGCACACCACAGGCCGGCCCCGGTATCTGGGCCACCTGGAACTCGGAGATCGAGGGCGCCGTCCGCGACCACCACGTCGCCGGAGCGCCCCGCGCCGACGAGGACCCCACCCCCGGCCGCTGGGTCGCCCACATCCCACTGCCCGCCAGCGCCGCCCCGCTCGTCGGCGCCGGCGCGAGACTCCGGCTCGTCGCCACGCCCTGGACGTGAGGCCGACGCGACCTGATCGGCACTTACTTGCCTCAGGCAACCCGCAGGTAGAGTGGCCGTATGCCGAAGCCGCCGTCGACCGACGCGGTACCGGATGTCCTGCTCGTCGTCGGTGAGCCCCGTACGTCCGAGCCGCTGGCCGCGCTGCTGGAGCTCGCCGGCTACCGGACCGTCGCGGTGGACCGCGCCACCGACGCCGGCCTTCTGCTCGCCGAGCGCCGGTTCGATCTGGTCATCCTCGACGTGACCCTGTCGGACACCGACACGCTCCGGCACAGCCGCCGTCTCCTCGCCCCCGACCGTCCGGCCGTCCTGCTGCTCACCGGGGCCGGCGAGTTCCTCGGCAGCCTCCCCGGCGGCGGACCCGGCACCGACGGCCGGCCGGGGGCGCCCGGCAGGGTCGCCGAAGTCCTCGCGCGTGCACGGCAGTTGGTGCGCAGCGAGGAGCCCGCCGGAGGGGACGGCGCGCTGCGCTACGGCGACCTGGTGCTCGACGACGCCACCCGCCGGGCCCGGCGCGCCGAGCGCGTCATCGAGCTCACGCCCGCCGAGTACCGGCTGCTGCGCTGTCTGCTGGTCAACACCGACCGGGTGCTGTCCAAGGAGCAGATCGGCCGGCACGTCTGGGACGACCCGCCGACCGACGGCGCGATCGAGCGGCTCGTCTCACGGCTGCGCCGCAAGGTGAACGGCGAGCAGACCGCGCTGATCCACACCCGGCGGGGCTTCGGCTACTGGCTGGGCCGGCCCATACAGCCGTAAGACCTTCCGTCCGGTGTGCCCTGGGTCACATTGATCACGTGTCCGGGATATGTCTGGGACCTGTCAGCCCGGTTCGCTTCACTGACCCCGACTTCCCCTGTCCCGGCCCTCCCGCGGCCGGCCCCCACGACCGAGGAGAGCGCACCCATGCCCGAGCCGCAGGACGCGAGGAAGGACCTGGAGGCGGAGCTGGACTTCGACCCCGAGGCCCTGCGCGCCAAGTACCGCGCCGAGCGCGAGCGCCGCATCCGCCCCGACGGCAGCAGGCAGTACCAACAGCTCGCCGGCGAGTTCGGTGCGTACGACGAAGACCCGCACGCCGACCGGGAGTTCACCCGTGAGCCGCTGCACGACCGGGTCGAGGCGGTGATCGTCGGCGGCGGGTTCGGCGGGCTGCTCGCCGGGGCGCGGCTGCGCCAGGCGGGCGTACGCGAGATCCGGGTCGTCGAGAAGGGCGGGGACTTCGGCGGCACCTGGTACTGGAACCGCTACCCCGGTATCCACTGCGACATCGAGTCGTACATCTACCTGCCACTGCTCGAAGAGCTCGGCTACGTCCCGCGGTGGAAGTACGCGCCCGGCGAGGAGATCCGCGAGCACGCGCGGGCCGTCGCCCGCCACTTCGGCCTCTACGACCACGCCTGCTTCCAGACCCAGGTCACCGAACTGCGCTGGGACGACGCGGAGTCGGAGTGGATCGTCGCCACCGACCGTGGCGACCGGATGCGGGCGCGGTACGTCATCGTCTCCAGCGGCACCCTCAGCGAGGCCAAACTCCCCGGCATCCCCGGCATCGAGACCTTCCGCGGGCACACCTTCCACACCAGCCGCTGGGACTACGACTACACCGGCGGCGACGCCAACGGCGGCCTGACCGGCCTCGCCGACAAGCGCGTCGCCCTGATCGGCACCGGCGCCACCGCGAT
The DNA here is from genome assembly GCF_008042075.1 of Streptomyces sp. UW30. Classification (GTDB taxonomy): domain Bacteria; phylum Actinomycetota; class Actinomycetes; order Streptomycetales; family Streptomycetaceae; genus Streptomyces. The sequence continues at coordinate 180,104 of NZ_RDBN01000037.1, forward strand.
CCAGGTCGTGCCGCACCTCGGGGCCGACGCGAAGCGGGTGTACGTCTTCCAGCGCACCCCGTCCTCCGTGGACGTACGCGGCAACCGGCCCACCGACCCGCAGTGGGCGAAGTCCCTGGAGCCGGGCTGGCAGCGGCGCCGCAGGGAGAACTTCCTCAAGGTTGTCACCGGCGTTCGCGCGGACGAGGACCTGGTGGACGACGCCTGGACGTCCACCGCCCGGCTCCAGGAGAAGCTCATCCCGACCAACGCGTACGCCGACGTGCCCGCCGAGGAACGCGAACTCGCCTATGAGATCGCCGACTTCCAGAAGATGAACGAGCTGCGGGCCCGCGTCGAGGCCACGGTCGAGGAGGCGGAGACCGCCGAGCGGCTCAAGCCCTGGTACCGCTACATGTGCAAGCGGCCCACCTTCAGCGACAGCTATCTCCAGACCTTCAACCGGCCGGGCGTCACCCTCGTCGACACCGCCGACACCCACGGCGTGCAGCGGATCACCGAGAACGCCGTCGTGGTCGGCGACCGCGAGTACGAGGTCGACTGCATCATCTTCGCCACCGGCTTCGAGGTCGGCGTCTCCGGAGTGCTGTCCGGGCGGCTGCCGGTGTACGGCCGGGGCGGCGCCGACCTCCTGCGGACCTGGATGAGCGGCGGCCCGAGGACCCTGCACGGGTTCTACAGCCGGGGCTTTCCCAACCTCTTCCACCTCGGCCCCCTACAGAACGCCTCCGCCGTGAACTACGTCCACATCCTCGACGAACAGGCCACCCACGTCGCCGAGGTGATCGCGCAGGCCCGCAAGTGGCAGACCCGGTGCGTCGAGCCGACCGCCGAGTCGCAGGACGCCTGGGTGGCGACGATCCGCCGGAAGGCGGCCGACCTCTACCGCTTCCAGGCCGAGTGCACCCCCGGCTACTACAACAACGAGGGCAGGCCGAGGGAGCGCAGCGAGTCGTACGGCGACGGCCCGGTCGCCTTCCACGAACTGCTGCGGCGCTGGCGCTCCGAGGGCGGCCTGCGCGAGGTGCTGGCGGAGGACGAGGCATGAGGGCGAGCAGGTACGGCTCGCCGAGCAACCCGCCTGCCACCAGCGCCCGTTGGACCGCCGAGCGGCTCAACCCGCCCAGCCGGCTGTGGGGTTCCAACGGCGTCGCGTTCGGACCCGACGGGCGTTTGTACGTCGCCCAGTTCCTCGCCGGGCAGATCAGCGCCGTCGACCCGGCCACCGGGAACGTCGAGGTGGTCGTACCGATGGACGGCCCCGTGCAGTCCCCGGACGACCTCGCCTTCGGCGCGGACGGCTCGATGTACATCGCCGACCTGGTGCCGGGGCGGGTGTGGCGCCGCAGTCCGGACGGGGAGTACACGCTCGTCTCGGACGACGTGGCCAACCCCAACGGCATCACCTGCGTCGGCGACCGGCTGTTCGTGAACGAGATGAAGCCCGACGGCCGCCTGATGGAGCTCTTCCCCGACGGCCGCGACCCCGTGGTCCTCACCGAAGGGCTCGCCCTCGGCAACGCGATGCAGCTCGGCCCCGACGGCCACCTCTACTACCCGCACATGATGAGCGGCCCGAACCCGCTGCTCACCGGCCAGGTCTGGCGGATCCCGCCGGACGGGGGCACGCCCGAGGTCGTCGCCGACGATGTCCACCAGCCGGTCGCCGTGCGATTCGACCGGGGCGGGGTGCTGCACGTCCTGTCCCGTGGCGCCGAGGGCATCGTCACCCGGATCGACCTGCACGGCAGCGGCTCGCGAACCCTGGTCACCAGCGGGGTCGTCGGCCTGGACAACGCGGCCTTCGACGCCGAGAACCGCATGTTCGTCTCCAGCTACGCCAGCGGCGGCGTCACCGAGATGCACCCCGACGGCCGCACCCGCGAGATCGTGCCGCGCGGACTGGACGGACCGTACGGCGTGACGATCGACCTCGGCGGCCAGGTGTACGCCGCCGACCACTATCGCGTGGCGACCCCCGAGCCCTCGCAGGAGGGCGGCGTCACCACCCACTCCCTCCTCCCCTTCGCGCACGGCATCGCCGCCGACGGTGAACTCCTGCACCTCACCTCGCAGTTCGGGCAGATCCAGACGTACGACCCCCGGGACGGGACCACGCGAGAGAGGGCCGGCGGTCTGCGCCGGCCGCTCGGCATCACGGTCGCGCCGGACGGCTCGCTCGTCGTCGCCGAGTCGGACGCGGGGCGGGTGGTGGCCGTCGACGGGAACGACGCCGTCAGCGTCCTCGCGGACGGACTCGACCGGCCTGCGGACGTCACCTTCGACGCCGAGGGGCGCTGCTACGTCAGCGACGAGGGGGCCGGCGCGGTCCTGCGGATCGAGGCGGACGCGGCGCCGACGGTCGTCCTGGACGGGCTCGACGCACCGCAGGGCCTCGCGGTCCTGGGCGACGACCTGTTCACGGTCGAGACCGGGCGGCGCAGACTGCGGGCGGTGTCGCTGACGACGGGGGAGGTCCGCACGGATGCCGAGAACCTGCCGGTCGGGGCGCCGGCGGGGGTCGTTCCGTGTGCGGAACCTGCCCTCTTCGCCCATGGGATGCCGGGGATGGCGCGGCGGTTCGCCGGGCTGGCGGTCGGGGCCGACGGGGCGCTGCTGCTCTCGGCGAACGGGGAGGGGACGGTGATGCGGCTGACGCCGGTCGAGCGGTCGTGATGCGTCCGCGGGGACCCCCATCGCGGCGGAGCCGCATCTCGATACATCCCCGCGCCCCTATCGGCGCGCGGTACCGCGACCCTCGTAAGAAGAGCCCAAGGACCGCTCCGTCACCCGGGCCAGATGCCGGCTGAACACCTCACGCGTGTCCGGCGTCAGCGTGCGCAGGGCCACCAACGCCGTGATCACCACGTCGCACAGCTCGCCCTGCACGTCCTCCCAGGTGTGGGTGACCCCCTTGCGCGGGTTCTGACCCGTCGCACCGATCACCGCCTCGGAGACCTCGCCGACCTCCTCCGACAGCTTCAGCAGGCGCAGCAGCAGGCCCTCCTGGCCGCCGACCGGCTGGTCGGCGTCGAGCCAGGTCCACAGGTCGTCGATGGCTGCCCACAGGTCGGCGGAGGTCTCGGCAGGGATGGCCCGATCAGTCATGCGGGCAGCTTGGCACAGGCCCCGGCTACTCCTCGAACAGGGCGTCCTGCCCCTCCAGCGGATCGCCGTCCCCCTTCTCCGGTCTGTCCAGCCTCCTGTTGCGCGCCCCCACCACCAGCGCCGTGACCGCGGCCGTCGCCGCCAGCGCCGTGGGAACCATCCAGCCGCGGTCGAAGAGATGGCCCATGGTGTGGTCGAGGGAGAGCCGGCCGGGGCCCGCCACGGCGATGCCGGCCGCGGCGAGGCCGAGGGTCGCCGCTGTCTCGTAGCCGCCTTCCTGGGCGAAGAAGCCGTTCGGGGCGTGCACCGCGGCCGCCCCCGCCATGCCGCCGGCCGCCGCGGCGCCCGCCAGCGGCGTCGCGAGCCCCAGCGCCAGAAGCGTGCCGCCACCGGCCTCCGCGAGGCCCGCCGCCATCGCGCTGGCCTTGCCCGGCCGGTAGCCGACCTGCTCCATGAACTGGCCGGTCCCCTCGATGCCGTGCCCGCCGAACCAGCCGAACAGCTTCTGCGTGCCGTGCGCGGCCAGCACCCCGCCGGCACTCAGCCGGAGCAACAGCAGACCCAGATCACGTCGGTCGTAAGCACCCACAGCAACTCCCGGAGCAGACAGCAGGGACATATCCCCTCCCGCCTCTCACCGTCGCACCAGGGGCACCTGCATGGCCTGCCGTCGCCGCCGTTCGGGTGGCGGCCCGCCCGGGCCGGTGTGAGGCTGACCGGTATGACGATTCAGACGTCCAAACTCAGCGACCCCGCCGTCCGTGCCTTCGTCACCGCCGTCAACGCCCACGACCGCGAGGGCTTCCTGAGCATCCTCGCGCCCGGCGCGACCATGGCGGACGACGGCACCGACCGCGACCTCGCCGACTGGATCGACCGGGAGATCTTCTCCTCGCACGGCCACATGGAGGTCGACAAGGAGTCGAACCACGGGCGTGACCTCCTCGCCAGCTACCGCAACGACGCCTGGGGCGAGATGCGCACCCGCTGGCACTTCGAGGTCGAGGACGACGGCAGGATCTCCCGCTTCGAGACCGGTCAGGCGTAACCGGCCCGGAAGGGTTCGCTGAAGCGCTTGCCCTCGTGTGCGCTCCAACTCCTAACGTCCTCGCTCATGGAGACCAAGAGGACTTTGGGACGGACCGGCATCGAGGTCAGCGCGCTCGGCTTCGGCTGCTGGGCCATCGGGGGCGAGTGGGAATCCGCCGACGGGCAGCCCCTCGGCTGGGGCAAGGTCGACGACGAGGAGTCGGTACGGGCGATCCGGCGCGCCCTCGACCTGGGCGTCACCTTCTTCGACACCGCGGACACCTACGGCGCCGGCCACAGCGAACGCGTCCTGGGCCGTGCCCTCGGCAAGCGCCGCGCCGACGTCGTCGTCGCCACCAAGTGGGGCAACGTCTTCGACGAGGAGACCCGCACCCTCACCGGCGCCGACGACTCCCCGCAGTACGCCCGCCGCGCGCTGACCGCCTCCCTGAAGCGCCTGGACACCGACCACGTCGACCTCTATCAGCTGCACCTGTCGGACGCCGACCCGGAGCGCGCCGCCGAACTGCGGGACGTCTGCGAGGAGTTCGTGCGCGAGGGGCTGATCCGTGCCTACGCGTGGAGCACCGACGACCCCGCCCGCGCCGCCGTCTTCGCCCGCGGGGAGCACTGCGCGGCCGTACAGCACGCGGCCAATGTGCTCCAGGACGCGCCCGAGATGTTCGCGCTGTGCGAGGAGCTGGAGCTGGCCAGCATCAACCGCAGCCCGCTGGCGATGGGCCTGCTCACCGGCAAGCGCAGGTCCGGGCAGGCCCTGGAGGCCGGGGACATCCGCAGCCGGCCGCCCCAGTGGCTGCAGGGCTTCGAGGACGGATCCGGCGCCGACCCGCAGTGGCTCGCCCGCGTAGACGCGCTGAAGGAGATCCTCACCAGCGACGGCCGCACGCCCGGCCAGGGCGCCCTCGCCTGGCTGTGGGCCCGCAGTCCGCGCACCGTGCCGATCCCGGGATTCCGCTCCGTCGCCCAGGCCGAGCAGAACGCGGGCGCGCTGGAGAAGGGGGCGCTCACGGCCGGGCAGCTGACCGAGGTGGACCGCATCCTCGGCCGTTGAACACCCCGTACGAAACTGCACGGCAGCCGTTCCACGCACCGGTGCGTACCTCGCGGTCCCACGCGAGGTCCACCCCCACCCGGTGTCGTGGAACGGCTGCCGTCCCCCCTCGGAGTGGCCTGCGGAAGCTCTCTACTCCAAATGTGAAGCTCTGGTGAAGCAGAAGCTGAGCATATGTCGCCTACCGGCCGCGATGCAGCGGAATTCAACATTCCGATTGTGCAAGTTGTGGAGGTTGCGAGTGCGCCGGTGACTCGTCAGCCGCGTCCCACGTACGGCATCGCGGTCGCCAGTACGGTCGCGAACTGCACGTTCGCCTCCAGCGGCAGCTCCGCCATGTGCCGCACCGTCCGCGCCACGTCGGCCACGTCCATCACGGGTTCGGGCGCCACCGACCCGTTCGCCTGCAGGGCGCCCGTCTGCATCCGCTCGGTCATGTCGGTCGCCGCGTTGCCGATGTCGATCTGGCCGACGGCGATGCCGTACGGCCGCCCGTCCAGCGACAGCGCCTTCGTCAGCCCGGTCAGCGCGTGCTTGGTCGCCGTGTAGGCCACCGAGTGCGGGCGGGGCGTGTGCGCGGAGATCGAGCCGTTGTTGATGATCCGGCCGCCCTGCGGGTCCTGCTCCTTCATCTGCCGGTACGCCGCCTGCGCGCACAGGAACGCCCCGTTGAGGTTGGTGTCCACGACATGCCGCCAGGCGTCGTAGGGCAGCTCCTCGACCGGCACCCCGCCCGGCCCGAACGTCCCCGCGTTGTTGAACAGCAGGTCGACCCGCCCGAACCGCTCCACGCCGGCGGCGAACAGCGCGGTCACGTCCTCCTGCCGTGACACGTCGGTCCGTACGGCGAGAGCGGCGCCGTCGGGCACCAGCGCGGCCGTCTCCTCCAGCGTCTCGACGCGCCGTCCGGCCAGTGCCACCGACCAGCCCGCGCGCAGCAGTTCCATGGCGACCGCCCGGCCGATGCCGGAGCCGGCGCCGGTCACCACGGCGATCCTCGTGTCCGTTTGCCTGTCATTCATGGGCCCGCAGCGTACGGGACGGTCCGCCATTCGGAACTCATCGGTCCGCCATCCGGGTGTTGTGTACGCGCCAAGCGAGTGTCGTCCCCGGCCACTCCAATGCCTCATGCATCCATCAGCCAGGGGAGGACCGGATGACCATCACCACAGACCTGCCCCAGCACAGCCCCGAACTGCGCGCGGCGGCCCGCCACATCGGGCGCCGCCGCTTCCTGACCGTCACGGGCGCGGCCGCCGCGCTCGCCTTCGCCGTGAACCTGCCGACCGCGGGCACCGCCGGCGCCGCCGAGCTCGACGCCCGCAGGATCACCGACAACCCCTTCACCCTCGGCATCGCCTCCGGCGACCCGCTGCCCGACTCGGTCCTGCTGTGGACCCGCCTCGCCCCCGCGCCCTACCAGCCGGACAGCGGACTGCCCGCCCAGCAGATCACCGTGCACTGGGAGCTGGCGCACGACGAGAAGTTCACCCGGATCGCCAGACGTGGCGCGGCGATCGCCCACCCCGAGTTCCACCACACCGTCCACGTCGAGGTTCCCAACCTCCAGTCGGACCGCGTGTACTACTACCGCTTCCGCACGGGCACCTGGATCAGCGGGACCGGCCGCACCCGCACCGCCCCGGCGCGTACCGGCGCCGCGAGCTCCCTCACCCTCGCCGCCGTCTCCTGCCAGGCCTACACCGACGGCTACTACACGGCGTACCGCCATCTCGCCCAGGACGACGTCGACGTCGTCTTCCACCTCGGCGACTACCTGTACGAGTACGCGGTCAACTCCGTCGGCGGCTACCGCAACTACACCGACCGCACGCTGCCCGCGCTGTTCAACCGCGAGACGGTGACCCTGGAGGACTACCGGCTGCGGTACGCCCTGTTCAAGTCGGACCCCGACCTCATGGCCGCGCACGCCGCGCACCCGTTCGTCGTCACCTGGGACGACCACGAGACCGAGAACAACTACGCCGACGACATCCCGGAGAACGACGTCCCGCCGGAGGAGTTCCTGCTGCGCCGGGCCTCCGCCTACCGCGCCTACTGGGAGAACCAGCCCCTGCGCCGCCCGCAGCGGCCCGTCGGACCCGACATGCAGCTCTACCGGCGCCTGCACTGGGGCCGGCTCGCCCAGTTCGACGTGCTGGACACCCGGCAGTACCGCTCCAACCAGGCCTACGGCGACGGCTCCCAGATCCCCGGCCCGGACGTCGACGACCCGGCGCGCACCATGACGGGCGCCACGCAGGAGCGCTGGCTGCTGGACGGCTGGCGCGACTCGGCGGCGCTGTGGAACGTCGTACCGCAGCAGGTCACCTTCGCCCAGCGCAAGTTCGACCTCACCACGCCGTCACGGGTGTCCATGGACGCCTGGGACGGCTACCGCGCCTCGCGCCGCCGGGTCCTGGACGGCGCCAAGGCGAACGGCGTCGAGAACCTGATGGTGCTCACCGGCGACGTCCACGTCGGGTACGGCTTCGACATCAAGGACGACTTCGACGCCCCCGACTCCGCCACGCTCGGCACGGAGATCGTGGCCACGTCGATCACCAGCGGCCGCGACGGCGTCGACAAGCCCGCCAACTGGGACACGTACATGAAGGCCAACCCGCACATGCGGTTCTACAACGGGCGGCGCGGCTACGTGACCGTCGCGCTGGGACAGCAGCTCGCACGGGCCGACTTCAAGACGGTGCCGTACGTGACCACGCCCGGGGCGCCCCTCACGACGGCCGCGTCCTTCGTCACGCAGGTGGGGGAGCAGGGGCTCAAGCCGGCGTGAGTTCCGGCGCCTCGCCGGCGGTCTCCTCGCCCGGGTAGCGGACGCCGACGCGGTTCCGGATCGCGTCGAGCGTCCGCATCACGGCGAGCGTGCCCTCCAGCGGGACCAGCGGCGACTCGGTCTCACCGGCGCGCAGGGCCCGCATCACCTCGGCGGCCTCGTGCCGCAGGCTGTTGCGGGGCCCGTCGGCCGGGTCGGCCGTGAACTCCTCGGGGTCACGGCCGTCCCGGTGCAGCACGAAGCGGTCCGGGAAGAAGAAGCCGTGCGGTACGTCGATCCGGCCCGCCGAGCCGGTGATCGACGCGGCCGTCGCCGTACCGCCGACGATCGAGCAGTGCACCGAGGCGAGCGCGCCGCTGTCCCAGGAGAGCAGGGCGCCGGTCTGAAGGTCGACGCCCTCGGCGGACAGCACCGAGCGCGCCGTGACGTCCGACGGCTCGCCGAGCAGCAAGTGGGCGAACGACACCGGATACACGCCGAGGTCCAGCAGCGCGCCGCCGCCCTGCGCCGGGTCGCGCAGCCGGTGTGCGGGCGGGAAAGGCCCGGCCAGCCCGAAGTCGGCCTGGACATGGCGCACTTCGCCGATCGCGCCGTCGTCCACCAGTGCCTTCAGCCGCCGGATCAGCGGGTTGCAGTACATCCACATCGCTTCCATCAGGAAGCTCCCGTGCGCCTTCGCCAGCGTGACCAGTTCCCCGGCCTCGCGCGCGTTCAGCGTGAACGCCTTCTCGCACAGCACGTTGCGCCCGGCCTCCAGGCACAGCCCGGCCGCGGCGCGATGTGCCGAGTGCGGGGTGGCGACGTACACGACATCGATGTCGCCGTCCTCGGCGAGCGCCTCCCAGTCGCCGTACGCCCGCGGGATCCCGAACCGCTCGGCGAAGGCGTCGGCCGAGTCCTGCCTCCGCGAGGCCACCGCGACCACCTCGGCGTCGGGCAGATCGACCAGGTCGGCGGTGAACGCGGCGGCGATCCCACCGGTGGCCAGGATCCCCCACCGCACGCTTCGTTCCGTCACTGCGGCCCCACCCCTCGCTCATGTGACCCTAGGCACTCTGTACGAGCTGAGAGCATAGAGGGCGGATCACTGGGAGAGGGAGGGGCGCATGGGCGAGCGCGGGGGGCCGACACAGGACGTGTCGCAGCCGGCCATACCGAAGACGGACCGACCGCCCAGCCACTCCCTCGGGGTCACCGGCCTGCTCGTCACCTTCATCCTCGGCGGACTGGCGGCCACGCCCCCGCTGGCGATGGACATGTACCTCCCGGCGCTGCCCGATGTCACCGGATCCCTGCACGCGCCCGCGGCGACCGTCCAGCTCACGCTCACCGCCTGCCTGGCCGGCATGGCGTTCGGGCAGCTGGTGGTCGGCCCGATGAGCGACCGGTGGGGCCGCAGACGCCCGCTGCTGGCGGGCCTGGTCGTGAACGTCGTGGCCACCGCGCTGTGCGCACTCGCGCCCACCGTCGAGTTCCTGGTCGCCTTCCGGCTGGCGCAGGGCCTCGCGGGCGCCGCGGCGATCGTGATCGCGCGGGCCGTCGTACGCGACCTCTACGACGGCGTGGCCATGGCCCGCTTCTTCTCGACCCTGATGCTGATCTCCGGGGTCGCGCCGATCATCGCGCCGCTCATCGGCGGTCAGATCCTGCGGGTGACGGACTGGCGGGGCGTGTTCGTCGTGCTCACGGCGGTCGGGGTGCTGCTCGCCGTCCTCGTCTGGCGCAGGCTGCCCGAGACCCTGCCGCCGCAGGACCGGCACGCCGGCGGGGTCGGCGAGGCCCTGCGCGCCATGCGGGGGCTGCTCGCCGACGGTGCCTTCACCGGATACACGCTGGCCGGCGGGTTCGCCTTCGCCGCCCTCTTCGCCTACATATCGGCCTCGCCCTTCGTGATCCAGGAGATCTACGGGGCCTCGCCGCAGACCTTCAGCCTGCTGTTCGGGCTCAACTCGGTGGGGCTGGTGGCCGTCGGCCAGATCAACGGCAAGGTGCTGGTGGGGCGGGTCAGCCTGGACCGGGTGCTGGGGGCGGGGCTCGCGGTGGTGATCCTGGCGGCGACCGCGCTGCTGCTGATGTCCCTGGGCGTGTTCGGCGAGGTCGGACTGGTTCCGGTGGCGGCGGCCCTCTTCGTCCTGATGTCCGCGATGGGCATCACGCTCCCCAACACCCAGGCCCTCGCGCTGCAGCGCACCAAGCACGCCGCCGGGTCCGCCTCCGCGCTCCTCGGTACGACCTCCTTCCTCATCGGCGCCGTCGCCTCGCCCCTGGTGGGCATCGCCGGCGAGGACACGGCCGTTCCGATGGCCGTCGTCCAACTGGCCGCAGCACTGGTGGCGCTGGCCTGCTTCATGGGAATGTGCCGTCCTTGGAACAGACGTGCGGATGAACGTGCCGATGGACGTGCGGTCGCGGAGGGAGCAGAAAGCTGAGCGCGCCGAGACTGCGCGGGGACACGCCGGACAGGGCCGGACTCGACCCCGAGGAGATCCAGGATCTCGTCCGCGAGGTCCACGACCTCACCACCGGTGCACGTCCCTGGGCGGCCGGAGCGGTGCTGATCGTCGGGCGCGGGCCGTATGTCGCCGTCGAGGAGGCGGTGGGCTGGGCGGTCCGCTACGGCTCCTACGACGAGCACAAGGACGAGGGCGTGGAGCTGCCGCCCGACTCCCGCGTCCCGATGACGCCCACCACCCCCTTCGACCTGGCCTCCCTCACCAAGCTCTTCACCTCGGTCGCCGCGGTGCAGCAGATCGAGCGCGGCACGCTGGGCATCGACGCGCGGGTCGGGGCGTATCTGCCGGACTTCCGGGCGGCGGCCCGGCACGACGTCACGGTGCGCCAGCTGCTCACGCACACCTCGGGCCTGCGGCCCGAACTCCCTTTGTACGACTACGCGGACGACGCGGCGAGGCTGGATGCGCTCCGCGCGGAGCCGCCGATCGGCGTCCCCGGCACCTACTGCTACTCCGACCTGAACATGCTCCTGCTCCAGCACGTCCTGGAACGCATCACCGGCCGCACCCTCGACGTCCTGATCCACGACGGCATCACGCGTCCGCTGGGCATGACCGCGACCCACTTCGGACCCTGCGCCGGCGCGGCGGCGACCGAGGACCAGCGCCGGCCCTGGGCCAAGGCCGACCGGGGCATGCTGCGGGGTGTCGTGCACGACGAGAACGCCTGGGCGCTGGGCGGGGTGGCCGGGCACGCGGGTCTCTTCTCGACCGGCCGCGATCTGGCGGTGTTCTGCCGCGCGCTGCTGTCGGGCGGCGCGTACGGCCCCGCCCGCGTCCTCGGCCCGGACTTCGTGGAGTTGCTGCTGACCCCGCCCGGGTTCGGCTTCGCCGTCGACCAGCCGTGGTTCATGGGCGAACTGGCGGGACAGGGCGCGGCGGGCCACACGGGCTTCACGGGCACGTCCTTGGTCCTCGACCCCTCGACGGACACCTTCCTGATCCTGCTGGCGAACACGGTCCACCCTCACAGGCAGGGCCCGGACAGCGCCCCCCGGGCGAGGGCGGGGACGCGGGTGGCCCGGGCGGTAAGGGGCCGGTAGCGCAAGGCGAAAAATCCAGCCCCTCCGGCGTTTGAGGAGCGGGGTCCGGGGCGGAGCCCCAGAAGGTAAAGGATGGGACGGGTAGGGGCGGCGGGGGCGAGAAGAGCCGACGCCCACCCCCACGCCGCGCCCTCGTAGAA
>NZ_RDBN01000037.1:191905-235581 GCF_008042075.1 Streptomyces sp. UW30
GCCCTCGCCACGCTGCTCGACGACCTCCCACCCCGCCAGGCCACCCAGGCCGTCGACCGCCTCATCGCCACCTACCGGGGCGCCACTCCCACCCACACCCCCATCCTCCGCGACCGCGCCGACGTGGCCGCCTACGCCGCGTACCGCATGCCCGCCACCTTCGAGGCCGTCCACACGGCGCTGGAGGCGTTCGCGCAGACCGTCCCGGACTGGACCCCCGACAGCCACACGGACGTCGGCGGCGGAACCGGCGCGGCAACCTGGGCCGTCACCGCGACATGGCCCGGCAAGCGCAGCGTCACCGTGCTGGACTGGGCCGAGCCCGCCCTGGCGATCGGCAGGGAGATCGCCGAGGCCAACCCGGCGCTGCACAAGGCCCGTTGGCAACGAGCCCGGATCGGATCCGGCCTCACCCTGGACCCCACCGACCTGGTCACGGTCTCCTACGTCCTCAACGAACTCACCGCACCGGACCGCACCACCCTCCTCGACACGGTCGCGTCCGCAGCCCAGGCCGCCGTGGTGATCGTCGAACCCGGCACCCCGGACGGCTACACCCGCGTCATCGAGGCCCGCGACCACCTCATCGCCGCCGGCTTCCGCATCGCCGCCCCCTGCCCGCACAGCGCCGCCTGCCCCATCGTCCCCGGCACGGACTGGTGCCACTTCTCGGCGAGGGTCAGCCGCTCCTCGCTGCACCGCCAGATCAAGGGCGGCTCCCTCGCCTACGAGGACGAGAAGTTCGCCTACGTCGCGGCCACCCGCCTCCCGGCAACTCCGGCCCCCGCCCGCGTCGTACGCAAACCCCAGATCCGCAAGGGCCAGGTCCTCCTGGACCTCTGTGAGACCGAGCCGGCCCTGCACCGCACCACGATCACCAAGCGCCACGGCGACCTCTACAAGGCGGCCCGCGACACAGCCTGGGGCGACGCCTGGCCACCGGACGCGGACCAGGACTCCCCAGAGTCCTAGGACTCTTCGGCCGTGGCCGTGGCCGTGTCCTCTTCCCGCGGTGGGCTCTGTTTCGCCTGGAGCTTGCGCAGCAGCTCCTTCTTCTGGGCCTGGGCGTCGGCCCCGCCGCCGATCCGGCCGTTGCGGCCGCCGCCGCGCAGCGCCTTGCGGCCGAGGTTTCGGCGTGTGCCGCCGACTCCCAGCATGTTTCCGCTTCGGGTCATGTGAGGCTCCTTTCAGTACCGCTCAATATCACAAGCGGAACGAGACGTAGCGTCTCGCAATCTTGACTCTCACAGGGTCCGGCGAGACGCTCCGTCTTGTCAACCTGATAAATTCGACCCATGGCAGCCCAGAAGTCCGTCCAGCCCCCGCCCAGCTCCACCCGCCGCAGCGAGAAGTCCCGGCGGGCCATCTACGACGCCGCCCTCGCCCTCGTCGCGGAGGTCGGCTACCCCAGGACCACCATCGAGGGCATCGCCGCCCGTGCCGGTGTCGGCAAGCAGACGATCTACCGGTGGTGGTCGTCCAAGGCCGAGGTGTTGATGGAGGCGTTCCTCGATCTGGGGGAGCAGTCCGCGCAGAGTGCCGGGCACGAGCCGTACGCCATCCCGGACACCGGAGACCTCGCCGCCGACCTGAAGCTCGTACTGCGCGCCACCGTCGACGAGTTGAAGGACCCCCGCTTCGAGGCCCCGTCCCGCGCCCTCGCCGCCGAGGGCGTGGTCAACGAGCAGCTCGGGCGGGAGTTCGTGGCCAAGCTCCTCGAACCCTCGCTCCAGCTCTACGTCGACCGGCTGCGCGCCGCGCAGGAGGCCGGGGACGTGCGCCCGGACATCGACCCGCGCATCGCGCTGGAGCTCTTCGTGTCGCCGCTCGCCCAGCGCTGGCTCCAGTACACGGGGCCGATCACGTACGACTACACGGACACCCTCGTCGACTACGCCCTGTACGGACTCGCACCGCGCGGTCAGTAGGGAGGTAAATCCCGCCAAAGTGGTGCATTACCCCTGATCGCAGCGCTGTGTACACCTCGCCCCACCTGGCCCGGTTGTCCGCTACGGCCCCCCGGGGCGCACGATGGTGGGACCATAGGGCATGCTGTTCCGCACGACAGCGAGGCGAGGGGATAGATGAGCGCGGAGTTGGGCGGCCGGACCGGACTACAGGGCAAACTCTCCCAGTGGCTGCGCGGACGCCGCCCCAAGGACACCGCCGACGAAGGCGGCCGGGAGACCCTGCTGCTCGCCGCCGCCGCGGCGGGACTGCCGCTCGCGCCCGCCGCACACCCGGCCGGCTTCCGCTGCTCCTGCGACCGGGTGGGCTGTCCCACCCCGGCCCGGCACCCGGTGTCCTTCGCCTGGCAGACGCAGTCCACCACCGATCGAGGACAGATCGAGCGGTGGGCCCGGCACCAGCCGCAGGCCAACTTCATCACTGCCACCGGCATGGTCCACGACGTGCTCGACGTGCCGGTCGAGGCCGGGCGTGAGGCGCTTGAGCGGCTGCTCGACGCCGGCATCGAGGTCGGGCCCGTCGCCGTGAGCGACGACGGCCGCCTGCTTTTCTTCACCGCCACCCGCGGCACCCCCGAGGACGAGGACGAGTGGTGGCCCTGCGAGCTGGACTGCCACCCCGAGACCATGGACGAGCACCCGGGACTGCGCTGGCACTGCCGCGGGTCCTACGTCCTCGTACCTCCCGCCCAGCTGCCGGGCGAGAACCAGACCGTGCACTGGGTACGCGGACTCGAACACCCGCTGCCCGACCCGCTGAGCCTGCTGGAAACCCTCACCGACGCCTGCGCCCGCCACGCCGGCGCGGAGCCCGACCACGCATCCGCGGCCTGGCCCCTGCGCCGCCACTGAGCAGCCTTGAGGGGCGGTGTCACTCGCCCTTCGCCGACGTCAGTCCCTGGATCCGGCCGAGCACGTCCACCTTGCCGGAGCCCTTCGGGTCCAGGGCCACCTCGTTGGAGACGAACTCCATCGTCAGCGACTGCTTGATCTCGCCCTCCGTCAGCGCCTCCACGGCCTTGCCGGGCGAGGGAACCGAGGTCCCCGCGTAGGCCGTCCGCTTCTCGTAGTAGCGCGTGGTGAAGAACACCAGCGCGCTGCCGTCCGCGGTGCGCAGCGCCAGCGGGGCGTAGTCGCCGTCGGTCATCGGCTCGTCGATGAACTGGCTGACCAGGCCCGGCCGCTTGGCGTCCTTCTCCCGGTCCGCACGCCAGGTGCTGGTGTGCCGGCCCTGCGCGAAGGTGTCCCCGCCGTTCTTGAGGTAGCCCGCGTAGTCCTTGCTCAAGTCCCTGGGTGCCACGGCCAGTTCGGTCGAGTTCGCGGGCACCGCCTCGGCCCAGCCGTCCTTGTCCGTCTTGAACTTCGGTACGTCGTCGGGGGCCATCAGCGTCAGATACGACGCCTCCCACGGATCGTCCAGGCCGTCCCGGGTGAACACGAAGACCCAGCGCGCCTTGCCGCCCTTGTTCGCGGCCGTGTCGGCCACGAACCAGCGCGGCCAGCCCGCCTTCTTCGGGATCGTGAACTTGGTGTCCGACAGCTTCAGCGGGGTGTGCGCCGCGTTGCCCTCGGGGCTGAGCGCCTTGCCCGCCTTCAGCCGCGCCCCGTCGATGTCGCTCAGCGCGCCGGTGACATGGTCGGCGTAGAGGGCGTTGTCGTACGCCTTGTCCGCCTTGTTGTATGCGGTGGTGAACTCCTTGAGGGCCTCGGCGGCCTCCGCCTTGGTGGCCGAGGGGAGGATCTCTCGCTCCCCGTGGACCACCACGCATCCGCTCGCCGTCAACGACAAAGCGGTCGCACAGGCCGCTATCAGTGCGCTCCGGTCAAGCCTGCGGAGCCTTCGAGGGCCGCGTTCCCTGCTCATCAGGTCCCTTCACCTTCCCCTTCCCGGAGGCGAACCCTACCGGGGCGAGGAACAGCGCGAGCGTCGGGATCAAGTACAGCAGCCACACCGTGACCTGGAGGACGGTCGGATCCGGCTGGAAGTTGAAGATGCCCTTCAGCAGGGTGCCGTACCAGCTCGACGGATCGATGGTGTCGCTGATGTCGAACGCCTTGTCGCTCAGGCCCGGCAGCCAGCGCGCCTCCTGCAGGTCGTGGAAGCCGTACGCCAGCACGCCCGCCGCCACGACGACCAGCATGCCGCCGGTCCAGGTGAAGAACTTCGCGAGGTTGATGCGCAGGGCGCCCCGGTAGAACAGCCAGCCCAGCACGACCGCCGTGGCGATGCCGAGGGCGACGCCGACCAGCGGGCGCGGGGTGCCGTCGCCGGCCGCGCGCACCGACGCCCACACGAACAGGGCCGTCTCCAGGCCCTCCCGGCCGACGGCCAGGAACGCGGTCGCCACCAGCGCGCCCGTGCCCATCTGCAGGGCAGCGTCCAGCTTGCCGTGCAGCTCGGCCTTCAGGTGCCGGGCGGTGCGCCGCATCCAGAACACCATCCACGTCACCAGGCCCACCGCCAGGAGCGACAGGGAGCCGCCGAGCGCCTCCTGCGCCTCGAACGTCAGCTCCTGCGAGCCGAATTCGAGGGCGCAGCCGAAGCCGAGCGCGAGGGCGATCGCGACGCCGATGCCGATCCAGATGGGCTTCAGCGCGTCCCGCCGGTCCGTCTTCACCAGGTAGGCGATGAGGATGCAGACGACGAGGCTGGCCTCAAGACCCTCGCGCAGGCCGATCAGGTAGTTGGAGAACACGGGCTACGCCTCCTTGGCGAACAGCGTGCTGCCCCACCAGTCGTCCTTGTCACGGACGCCCGGCGGGACCGCGAAGATCGCCGAACCCACGTGCTGGATGTACTCGTTGAGGACGTCGATCGCCAGGCTGCGCTGGATGGGGATGAAGCCTTTGCGGACGTCCCGCTGGTACGCGAGGAAGAACAGGCCCGCGTCCAGGCGGCCCAGGCCGTCGGTGCCGTCGGTGAAGGAGTAGCCGCGCCGCAGGATCGTCGCCCCGTCGTTGGTGTCGGGGTGCGCGAGCCGCACGTGCGCCTCGGGCTTCATCGCCTTCAGGAACGGCTCGTCGCGCTCCTTGGCCTTGCCGACGGGGGCTCCCTCGCCCTTGTCGCGGCCGAAGATGTCCTCCTGCTCCTGGAGCGGAGTCCGGTCCCAGGTTTCGATGTTCATCCGGATGCGCCGGGCGACGAGATACGAGCCCCCGGCCATCCACTCCGGACCGTCCTTCTCGCCCACCCACACGAACTTCTTCAGACGGTCCGTCTCCGTGCCCGCGATGTTGCGGGTGCCGTCCTTGAAGCCCATCAGGTTGCGCGGGGTCTGCTCCTCCGGCGTGGTCGAGGACGTCTTGCCGAAGCCGAGCTGCGACCAGCGCATGACGACCTTGCCGAAGCCGATGCGGGCCAGGTTGCGGATGGCGTGCACGGCGACCTGCGGGTCGTCCGCGCAGGCCTGGATGCACAGGTCGCCGCCACTGCGGTTCTTGTCGAGGTTGTCGCCCGCGAACTTCGGCAGGTCGACGAGCGCCTCCGGGCGCGCGTCCGCCAGCCCGAACTTCTCGAACAGCGACGGCCCGAAGCCGATCGTCAGCGTCAGCCGCGACGGCTTGAGGCCCAGCGCCTCGCCGGTGTCGTCCGGCGGCGCCTCGGCCAGACCGCCGTACGCGCCCTCGCCGACGGCCTGCCCGGCGGTCATGCGGCGCGCGGCCACCGTCCAGTCCTTCAGCATCTGCACGAACTCG
This sequence comes from Streptomyces sp. UW30, assembly GCF_008042075.1. GTDB lineage: Bacteria > Actinomycetota > Actinomycetes > Streptomycetales > Streptomycetaceae > Streptomyces. The sequence goes on from NZ_RDBN01000037.1 coordinate 197,569, forward strand.
GCGCGGTCGTCGATCTTCACGTCGAACGCGGCGAAGTGCAGCCGGTCCTGCACCGGGGTGGCGATGCCGGCCTGCCGCTCGCCGTGGAAGTCGATCGCGGCGCCCGTCTCGGCTGCGGCCGGGGCCACGTCGTCGCCGGTGCGGGTCATCGCGACGGCACCGCCGGCCGCGACGGCACCGAGCGCGAGCCCGGCACCGCCCCAGCCGATCAGCGAACGCCGGGAGGGGGTCGTGGCGTCGTTCGAATCCGTCATGTCCTGCACCTACTTCACGACGACGGCGGCGGCGAGCTTGGACAGCGGCTCCGCGAGCGCGTTGACACCGTCCGACAGCTCCTTGCGGTCGGCCTTGCCGACCTTGTCGTACGAGGTGAACTCGTATGACGACTTGTCCGCGCGGTACTTGTCCAGCAGCGTGTTCAGCGCGCCGAACTGCTTGTCGAGCTCGGTCACCAGCGCCGGGTCGTTCTCCTTGACGACCGGCTTCAGCAGCTCGTACGCCTTCTGCGCGCCCTCGACGTTGGCCTTGAAGTCGACCAGGTCGGTGTGCGAGTAGCGCTCCTCCTCGCCGGTGACCTTGCCGGTGGCGACCTCGTCGAGGAGTTCCTTGGCGCCGTTGGCCATGGAGGTCGGGGTGATCTCGGCCTTGCCGACCCGGTTCTGCCAGTCCTTGAGGTCGGTGATGAGCTGGTCGGCGAGCTCGGTGTCGCGGTCGGTGAGCTTGTTGTCCTTCCAGAGCGAGCGCTCCAGACGGTGCCAGCCGGTCCAGTCCTTCTCCAGGTCCTGGCCCTCTTCCAGACCGTCCTCGCGCAGGTCGACCTTGGGGTCGATGTCGCCGAAGGACTCCGCGACCGGCTCGGTGCGCTCCCAGCCGATGCGGGAGGTGGCGTAGGCCTTCTTCGCGGCCTCGATGTCGCCGTCCTTGACCGCCTTGGCGAAGGCCTCGGTGAGCGGCAGGGTCTCGTCGGCCTGCTCCTGCGCGTACTTGCGGTAGGCGGCGACGGCCTCGTCGAGGCGCGGGTCGCGCTTGGCGGCCGTGCCCTTGCCGGTGGCCTTCACGGTCTGGCGGATGCCGTCGCCCTTCATGCCGGGCTTGCAGGCGATGGTGTAGTCGCCCTCCTTCACCTCGGCGGTGACGGTCTGCTTGGTGCCGGGGCCTATGTTCTCGCGCTCGGTGACGATGCGGTCGTCCGGGAAGAGGATGTAGACCTCGGTGACCTTGGAGCCCTTGTTCTCGATGGCGAGCTCGACGTGCCCGGCCGGGAACTCCTTCTTCGACACCTCGCACTTGTCGTCCGTCGAGGTCACGCTGACGACCCGGTCGTCACCTGCCGAACTGCCCTTCTCGGTGCACCCCGTGACGGCGGTCAGAGCCGCCACGGCGGCGATGGCGGTGCTGACAGGGAGTCTGACGGTGCGCATGAAGGCTCCAGAAGGTGGCCGGAAAGTGTGCGTGACGAGCCTCACAATAGGAAGGTGAGGCTCGCCTAACGGAGATAAGGATTACCTAAGTGGCCAAAATTGACCCCATAGAAAAGTCAAAGGATGGTCAAAGGTTCCGTCTCGGAGTCACCAGGACCGCTCCTGTTCGAGGGTGCGGAAGCACTTCGACGGGCTGGTCATAGACGTCCGACAGCAGCCTCTCGGAGAACACTTCGGCCGGGGCCCCGTCGGCTGCGACCCGTCCGGCGCGCAGGATCGCGACGCGGTGCGCGTACGCCGCCGCGAGCCCCAGGTCATGGAGTACGACCACGACCGCGTCCCCGGCCCGCGCCCGCTCCCGGCACACCCCGAGCACCAACTCCTGATGCCTGAGGTCGAGTGCCGCCGTCGGTTCGTCGAGCAGCAGCAGGGGGGCGCGCTGCGCGAGCACCCGGGCGAGCGCGACACGGGCCCGCTCGCCGCCGCTGAGCGCGGAGAACGGCCGCACGGCGAAGGCGGTCACCTCGGTGGCGGCCATCGCCTCGGCGACGGCGAGGTCGTCCTCGGCGGGGGAGGAGGCGTGGGGTGCGCGGCCCATGCGTACGACCTCCTCCACCGTGAAGGGGAAGGAGAGCGTCGCCGACTGCGGCAAGACCGCGCGGCGCAGGGCGAGTTCCGGGGCGGACCAGTCGGTCGCGGGGCGGCCGTGGATCCGTACGACACCCTCGGCGGCCGGCAGGTCGGCGGCCAGGGCGCTCAACAGGGTGGACTTCCCGGCCCCGTTGGGCCCGACGAGCGCGAGGACCTCACCGGCCCGGACGGGGACGGAGACGCCGTGCAGGACGGGACGGGTGCCGAGGCGGACGTGGAGGTTCTCGGCTTCGGCGAGGAGGTCGCCGGGTTCGGCTGCCGGTGGAGGTGTGGGGCGCGGGCGGAGGAGTCTCATGAACGGGTCCTTCGACAGAGGGTCAGGTGTCGGCGCGGTTGCGAGCGGCGCCCTTGGGGGCGCGAGGCTGTATCGACAAGCCCCCACCCACCCGCAGTCGGCGACAACCTCTAGGCCCACCCCCCTTGCCGCCGCCGAGTCCGACGCAGCAGCCAGAAGAAGAACGGACTCCCCAGCAGGGCGGTGAGCACCCCGAGCGGCAGCTCCGCGGGGGCGGCGACCGTACGGGCCGTCAGATCGGCGGCAAGGAGCACCACCGCGCCGAGCAGAGCACTCGCCGGAACCAGGAAGCGATGACCCGACCCCGCCGCCATCCGCAGCAGATGCGGCACGACGAGACCGACGAAGCTGATGATCCCGGAAACGCTCACCGCGGCGGCCGTCAGCAGGGCGATGACCAGCACGAGCACGATCCGCAGCCGCTCCACGTCAACGCCCAGATGCCGCGCGGGCCGCTCGCCGAGGGCCAGCAGGTCCAGCCGGCGGGCGTACAGCGGCGCCACGGCCAGTCCGAGCGCGGCGCACGGCAGTACGGCCAGTACCTTCGGCCAGGTCGCCTGGGAGAGCGAGCCGAGCTGCCAGAAGGTGATCTGCTGGATGGCGGCGGCATCCGCGAAGAACAGGAACAGACCGATCACCGCCCCGCCGAAGGCGTTCACGGCGATGCCGGTGAGGATCAGCGTCACGACTTCCGTACGGCCGCCGGAGCGCGACATGGCGTAGACGAGGAGGACGGTGGCGAGTCCGGCGATGAACGCGAAGACGGAGACCGTCCAGGTGCCGAGGAAGTTCACGCCGAGCGCGATGGCGCCGACCGCACCGACCGCCGCGCCCGAGGAGACGCCGATGACGCCGGGCTCGGCGAGGGGGTTGCCGAACACGCCCTGCATCAGCGCGCCGGCGCAGCCGAGGGAGGCGCCGATGAGGAGGGCGAGGACGATGCGTGGGAGGCGGACGTTCCACAGGACCGACTCGGCGACCCGGTCGAGCTGCGTACCGCCGAGTCCGACGCGGTGCTGCACGGAGGCGAGGACGTCACCGAGCGGCACCGGGTACGCGCCGATGCCCGCGGCGATCGGGGTCAGCACGAGGAGGGTGAGGACCAGTCCTGCGGTCAGCAGCCAGGCGGTGGTGTGGCGTCCGGGCGGTGGAGCGTGGTCCGGGGCCGCCTCGGGGGCGGTCTTCTCCAGTACGGTCACGCTGCTTCCCCCTAGTGGAGCTCACCGTTTCGGCAGGTAGTTTAGGTTAGCCTTGCCTTTGTTCGCCATGGGGGCCGCTCCCGTGCCCGCCGCTGCCCGCCCGCCCGCGCGGTGCTTGAATGCCCCCGTGACTGACTACGACGTCCTGCGCGTCTTCTGCGGGCCGACGGGCGGATACGGCAACGAGCTCGGCGTCGTCCGCGAGGGTTCGGTGATCCCCGAGCGCGGCGAGCGGCAGGCGTTCGCGGCGAAGCTCGGGTTCAGCGAGACCGTGTTCGTGGACGACCCCGAGCGCGGGGTCATCGACATCTATACGCCCTCCGTGCGGCTGCCCTTCGCCGGGTATCCCTGCGTCGGTACGGCCTGGCTTCTCGACGTGCCCGAGCTGGTCACCCCCGCCGGTGTGGTGGGCGCCCGGATCGACGGGGAGTTCTGCTGGATCGAGGCCCGGCCGCAGTGGGCGCCGCCGCGCACCCTGCGGCAGTACGGCAGCGCCCGCGAGGTCGACGCACTCGCCGTGCCCCCGCAAGGGGAGTGGATATACGCCTGGGCCTGGGAGGAAGAGGCCGCCGGCCGTGTCCGCGCCCGAGGGTTTCCCGGCCGGGGAGACGGCATCGAGGAGGACGAGGCGACGGGCGCGGCCGCCATGCAGCTCACCCACCGGCTCGGCCGGGCGCTCAACATCACGCAGGGCGCGGGCTCGCAGCTTCTGACGGCTCCTCAGCCCGGGGACTGGATCGAACTCGGCGGCCGGGTGGTCCTGGAGCGCTGACGGCCTCACGCCGACAGCGGGAACTCCTCGCCCAGTGCCCGGAACACCGCCGTGTTCAGCGCGAACGCCCGCTTGCACTCCGCCACGATCCGCTGCTTCTCCAGGTCGTCCGCGCGCACGGCGTCCAGCAGCTCCCGGTAACTCCGCTTGAACGCGGCCGGGTTGGAGATCTGCTCGAAGACATAGAACCGGACCCCGTCGCCCTTGCGCGCGAAACCCCAGGTCTTCTCCGCCTTGTCGCGGATGATCTGGCCGCCGGAGAGGTCGCCGAGGTAGCGGGTGTAGTGGTGGGCGATGTAGCCGGCCGGCCACTGCCGGGCGCACTCCCGGACCCGCTCCGCGTAGGCCTCGGTGGCCGGCAGGGCGGACACCCGTGAGCGCCACTGGGGGCCCCGCAGATGCGCCAGGTCCCGCTCCAGCGACGCCTGCCGGAACAGCTCCGGCTGGATGAACGGACCGGCCACCGGGTCCGACGCCAGCCGCTCGGCGCCGGCCTCGAGGGCCTCGTACACGAACCACAGCTGCTCGGTGTACCGCGCGTACGCGTCCACGCCCAGCCTGCCGCCGAGCATGTCGCTCATGAACGTCGAGGTCTCCGCCTGCACGTGCTCTTCGTGGGAGGCGGTGCGGATGACTGTCGAGAAGGAGTCCATACCGACATTTTCTGAGGTTAGGCTTACCTAAGTCAATAGGTTTGCCGACGTCATGTCGGTAAAAGCGTACCGAGAAAACCCGCCCTCCGCAGAGGACGGGTTTCGACGGAACGTACGACTTCGGCTACGGCAGCGTCAGGATCTCCGCGCCTGTCTCCGTCACCACCAGCGTGTGCTCGAACTGCGCGGTGCGCCCGCGGTCCTTCGTGACGACCGTCCAGCCGTCGTCCCACATGTCGTACTCGTGCGTGCCCAGCGTCAGCATCGGCTCGATCGTGAAGGTCATCCCGGGCTGGATGACCGTCGTCGCGTGCGGGCTGTCGTAGTGCGGGATGATCAGGCCCGAGTGGAAGGACGAGTTGATGCCGTGGCCGGTGAAGTCGCGGACCACGCCGTAGCCGAAGCGCTTGGCGTACGACTCGATCACGCGGCCGATGATGTTGATCTGACGGCCCGGCCTGACCGCCTTGATCGCGCGGTTCAGGGACTCGCGGGTGCGCTCCACCAGCAGGCGGCTCTCCTCGTCGACGTCACCCACCAGGTACGTGGCGTTGTTGTCGCCGTGCACCCCGCCGATGTACGCCGTCACGTCGAGGTTGACGATGTCGCCGTCGCGCAGGACCGTGGAGTCCGGGATGCCGTGGCAGATCACCTCGTTGACGCTGGTGCACAGGGACTTCGGGAAGCCGCGGTAGCCGAGCGTCGAGGGGTAGGCGCCGTGGTCGCACATGTAGTCGTGCGCCACCTTGTCCAGCTCGTCCGTCGTCACACCCGGCGCGATCAGCTTCGCCGCCTCGGCCATCGCACGCGCGGCGATACGGCCGGCGACCCGCATCGCCTCGACGATCTCCGGAGTCTGCACCTCCGGACCCGTGTACGGCGTCGGCGCGGGCTTGCCGACGTACTCGGGCCGGCGGATGTTTCCGGGCACGGAACGGGTGGGAGACAGCTCCCCTGGTACGAGCAGCGACTGGCCAGACATGCCAGCGAGTCTAACCAGCGGCCATGGGGGAACATGTCGGTGGCGAGAGGAGCTGGTCATGGCCTTGTTCAAGAAGCGCACGGTCGGGAAGCCCGGCGAGTGGTACTACTGCCTCGTCCACAAGAAGGTCGAGGAGGGGCCGGACTGCCCGGCCAAGGACCGTTTCGGGCCCTACGCCACCCGCGGGGAGGCCCAGCAGGCGATGGACCTCGCGCGGGAGCGCAACCTGGAGTGGGAGAACGACCCGCGGTGGCACGACGCCCCCACGGGCCCTGCGGACGACACCTGATCAGCCCGGCGCCGGTTCCGGTGCGGCTGCTGCCGCCGTCCGCTGCTCCCGCAGCCGTACCGCGTGCTCGTTCGTGCGCGCGTCGTACGTCATCAGCTTCGGCAGGCACAGCGCCAGCAGCCCCACCGCGCCCACGCACAGCAGGCCGCCCGACCAGACGGAGGTCCGTACGCCCTTCCAGGCCGCGACGCCGCCCATGTAGGTCTGGCCCAGTTGCGGGCCCACCGAGTACGACAGCAGTTCGATCCCGGCGAGCCGGCCGCGCAGCTCGTCCGGGATCGTCTGGTTCCACATCACTCCGCGGAAGACGCCGCTGACCATGTCGGCCGCGCCGCCGAGCGCCAGGAACAGCAGCACCAGCCATACGTTCCGCGACACACCGGCGGCCGCCACGGCCACGCCCCACAGCGCGGCCGCCAGCACCACGGCCCGCCCGTGCCGGTGCACCCGCGAGGTCCAGCCGCTGGTCAGGCTCACCACCATCGCGCCGGCCGGCATCGCGGCGTACATCAGGCCCAGCGACCAGGGGGCGTTCAGCTCGTCCGCGAGGAACGGCAGCACTGCGAGCGGCAGCGCGAACAGCATCGCCGCGATGTCGACGACATACGTGCCGAGCAGCTCCTTGCGGCTCCAGGCGTACCGGGCGCCCTCGGCGATGGCCTTCAGGGACGGCTTCGCGGCCTCGTGGGAGGCGGGGGAGGGGGCGAGGCCGATGACGAAGACGACAGATACGACGAACGTCACCAGGTCCGCGCCGTACGCCCAGCCGAGCCCCGCGTACGCGACGACCACACCGGCCAGGGCGGGACCCGCGACACCGCCGACCTGCCAGCGCAGCGCGTTGAGCGAGGCGGCCGCCGGGAGATGGTCGTGGGCGACGATCCGGGGCAACAGGGCGTCCATGGCCGGGCGCTGGACCGACACCAGCGCGGAGGACAGGGCGGCCACGACGTACAGCGGCCAGATCGCGGGGCTCGGCAGCAGCGCGTTGACCAGCAGCACCGCGCTCAGCACCGCCTGCCCGGCCTCCGTCCACACGATCAGCCGCCGCTTGTCGAGCGCGTCGGCGAGCGCGCCCCCGTACAGCCCGAACACGATCAGCGGCACCAGCTCCACGGCCCCGATCGCCCCCACCGCCGCGGCGGACCCGGTGAGCTCCTTGATCTGCACGGGCAGCGCGACGAAGGTCAGGAAGCTGCCGAAGTACGTGATCAGCCCCGCCAGCCACAGCCTCCGGAAGTCGGCGGAGGCCCGCCAGGGGGCGAGGTCGGGGAGCACGGAGCGAAGGCGGGAGGAAGGGGTGGGGTCGGGTGTGGGGGAGTTGGCGGTCACGAGGGGTCATGGTCGGACGGGTAGGTGGCTGGGGCAACCGGTTTTCGGGTGGGGTCCAGCCGACGCGATGGCAACGCAGTCCAGGGGCGCGGGGATGCCCCCGACAGCCGATGTCCGCCCGACGACCGCCCGACGGCAGAAGCCACCCCCGTCATCCGGCGCATTCACCACCGCGGCGGTGGCGGTGCCGTCAGTGACTGCGCCAGCCTCGACAGGCGGTCCCGCAACCGTCGGCGCCCCCGCCCGGAGGGCACCGCGTTCTCGCCCGCCGCCGCGCTCACCAGGTGCTGCACCGTGTCCAGGTCCAGCTCCGCGCCCTGCGGCACGACCAGCCGCTCGTGGGCCATCGTCGTCAGCTCTCCCTCGCCGGTGCCGAGCGCCAGCACGGTCGCCCCGGCCCGCCGGGCGTCGTGCACCCGTTCCAGCAGCGGTGCCCCCGGCTCGGCGGGCGACACCACCAGCAGCGTCTCGCCGCGCCGCGCCGCCGCCAACCGCCCGAGCCCGACCGCCAGATGGGCCGGATCCGAGGCGCGCGCGTCATGCCGTACGAGGGTGGGAGCGAGCTCCGGCGTTCCCGACCACGCGGCCTCGTCCACCAGATGGGCCGCCAGATGCCACGGCTCGTACTCCCGCGTGCCGACCAGCAGCAGCCCGCCGCCGTGCGCCACCGCCGACGCCCGCAGCGCGCCCGCGAACCGCCGGGTCGACCCCAACCATTCGGTTCCGGCGAGTACTTCGCGCAGCAACGCGACACGTACGGCATCCATGCGACCGCATCCTGCCGTAACCGACCACTCGTGACCCGGAGTTCACCACGAATTCGCCCAACCTGGGCAGAGGCAGTCGTTACCCGTCCGTACCGCGACCACCCGCCGCCGGGCCGTGGCGGCCGGCCTCCGAGGAGCCCTCATGACAGAGACCAGCGTCCCCTTCCGCGCCGGCCGCGAGGGCTACGCGAGCTTCCGTATCCCGGCCGTCGTCGCCACCGCCTCCGGCACGCTCCTCGCCTTCTGCGAGGGCCGGGTCAACTCCGCCCGCGACTACGGGCACATCGACATCGTCCTGAAGCGGTCGACGGACGGCGGCCACACCTGGGGTCCCCTCACGGTGGCCGCCGACAACAACTGGCACCTCGCCGGGAACCCCGCCCCCGTCGTCCTCGACTCCGGTCGCATCCTGCTCGTCTACGTCCGCTCCACCGCCGGCGCCAGCGAGGACGCCATCCTCCGCGGCGAGGTGAGCGACACCGACGGCCGCCGGGTCTGGGTGCGCCACAGCGACGACGACGGCGTCACCTGGTCGAGCTCGAAGGAGATCACCGCACAGGTGAAGAAGCCGGGATGGCGCTGGTACGCCACCACGCCCGGCCACGCGATCCAGCTGGGCACCGGACGGGTCGTCGTCGCCGCCAACCACACGATCCCGCCCGCCGGCACCGACAGCGGCACGGAGGCCAGGTACAACAGCGGCCACTGCCTGCTCAGCGACGACCGCGGGGCCACCTGGCGCATCGGCTACATCGACGAGAACACCGACGGCTACATCAACGTCAACGAGAGCACGGCCGCCGAACTCCCCGACGGCCGCGTCTACTTCAACACCCGCAACGACTCCGTGTCGCCCGGCAACCGCGCCGACGCCTACTCCGACGACGGCGGTCAGACGCTGGTCAAGCCCTTCCGCCCGCAGGCCGGCCTCGTCGCCCCCATCTGCGAGGGCAGCGTGCTCCAGCTCCGCGACCCGGACGTGCTCCTCTTCTCCGGTCCCGCCGACCCGGCCGCCCGCGCCCTGATGACGATCCGCGTCTCCACCGACCACGGCGTCACCTGGCGGTCCGCATACACGGCGGACGGGCTGCCCGCCGCGTACTCGGACCTGGTCCGGATCGACGAGGAGACGGTCGGACTCCTCTACGAGACCGGTGACTTCGGGCCGTACGAGAGCATCACCTTCCGAAGGGTGCCCGTGAACCGGCTCACCTGAGCCGTCGGCCCGGCACGGGCGGACGTAAAGTCGGCCCATGACCTCTACCGACAGTGCACAGCAGCCCACCGACGCCCCCGCGAAGGCCCCGGCCAAGGACCCCTGGGACCTCCCCGACGTCTCCGGGCTCGTCGTCGGCGTGCTCGGCGGGACCGGGCCCCAGGGCAAGGGCCTCGCCTACCGGCTCGCCCGGGCCGGCCAGAAGGTGATCATCGGCTCGCGGGCCGCCGAGCGTGCCCAGGCCGCCGCCGAGGAGCTCGGGCACGGCGTCGAGGGCGCCGACAACGCCGAGTGCGCGCGGCGCAGCGACATCGTGATCGTCGCCGTGCCGTGGGAGGGCCACGGCAAGACCCTCGAATCGCTGCGCGAGGACCTGGTCGGCAAGCTGGTCGTCGACTGCGTCAACCCGCTCGGCTTCGACAAGAAGGGCGCCTACGCGTTGAAGCCGCAGGAGGGCAGTGCCGCCGAGCAGGCCGCCGCCCTGCTGCCCGAGTCGCGGGTGACGGCGGCCTTCCACCATCTGTCGGCGGTGCTGCTGGAGGACCCGGCGATCGACGAGATCGACACCGACGTGATGGTGCTCGGGGAGGACCGGGCGGACGTCGAGATCGTCCAGGCGCTGGCCGGCCGTATCCCCGGCATGCGCGGCATCTTCGCGGGGCGGCTGCGCAACGCGCACCAGGTGGAGTCGCTGGTCGCGAACCTGATCTCGGTGAACCGGCGGTACAAGGCGCACGCGGGGCTCCGCGTCACCGACGTATGAGGGGATGCACCGACGGATGAGGGGATGGGGGACACTGTTCGCGTAGCAGTGTCCCCCGAAGGAGCCGAGTGAAATGCCCCGCCTTGGTGTCTATGCCTTGATCGTCTGTGTGCTCGCCGTGGCCGCGGCCGTGGTCTCCTTCGCGCAGGGCAACTTGCTGGGGATCGTGTGGGTGCTGCTGGCGGGACTGTCGTCCAACATGACCTGGTACTACGTCAAGCGGGGCAGGGACGGGCGACGGGACTCCGCCGCGAGCTGACCGCCGTCACGAGCCGATCGTGCAGAGCTCGTTCGAGTCCCGCCAGAAGCGGAACAGGTCGTAGCCGCAGTAGGTGTCGAAGTCGCTGATGCCGAGGCCGCGCAGGATCGTGTCGATCACGTCGAAGAATGCGCTGTTGACCGGGCCCAGCCACAGCAGCGCGAACACGAACAGCAGGCCGAACGGGGCGAACGGCTCCACCTGGCGCTTGATCTTGTGCGACAGCCAGGGCTCGATCACGCCGTAGCCGTCCAGGCCCGGGACCGGCAGGAAGTTCAGGATCGCGGCCGTGACCTGGAGCAGCGCGAGGAAGGCGAGCGCGAAGCGGAAGTCCCTCGGGACACCGTCCAGCGCGTCCAGCCAGAACGGTGCGGTGCACACCACGGCGAACAGCACGTTGGTCAGCGGCCCCGCGGCCGAGATCAGACTGTGCCGCCAACGGCCCCGGATCCGTCCGCGCTCGATGAAGACGGCGCCGCCCGGCAGGCCGATGCCGCCCATGATCACGAAGACGACCGGGAGCACGATGCTGAGCAGCGCGTGCGTGTACTTCAGCGGGTTGAGCGTGAGGTAGCCCTTCGCGCCGACCGAGATGTCGCCGCTGTGCAGGGCCGTACGCGCGTGTGCGTACTCGTGCAGACACAGCGACACGATCCAGGACGCCGTCACGAACAGGAACACGGCCAGGCCGGGCTGCTCGGCGAACCCGGTCCAGGTGGCCCAGCCCGTCACCGCGGTGACGGCCAGGATCCCGACGAAGACGGGGCTGATCCGCCGTTCGCTGCGGCGGCTGAGGGCGGTCGTCATGTGGGGAGCTCCTGTGGGAAGGGACGGGACGGGACGGCGGGCCTGCCCGACCGTACCGGGCGCACCGGGAAAACGTCTCGCGGTGGGTGGCTGGTTCCAGGGAAGGTGGGGCCATGGGGCTGTGGCATGTGTTCTACGCGGACTGGCAGATGGAGTGTTGCGGTACGCCGTTCAAGGTGGGCGACGAGGTGAGCTGGCCGTTGCTGTTCCAGACGTCCGAGGACGTGCTGGGCGGTGGCTGGCACGATCAGCTCACCAGGATCGCCGGACCGGTGGAGGACATGGCGGGGGACGACGAGGGCCCGGTTCGGGTCCTGCGCGAGGAGAACGGGCTGGTGGTGGCCCTGCGCGGGCATCCGCCCGACACCGCCGCCGACGAGGAGGCGGGCGCCGTGCGGCCGGGGGACCGGCTCCGCCTGGCCGGCCTCCTCACGGCCGAGTTCCACGGCGACGCCCTGCCCGAAACGAGTGGCAGCATCCGGGCGATCCAGGTCCTGGAGCAGGGCTTCGCCGAGACACCGCCGGGTTCGTGGACGCGCGAGCCGGTCCCCGGGCAACGCTCGCTTCGCTCGGTGCGGGAGTGCCCGAAGTGGTTCGCGGATGCCGAGGCGGGCGTGCTGGTGACCCTGGAGGTGCCCGGCACGGACTCCCGGCTGTCGTACGCGGTACGCGAGGCCCGCGGCCTCCCGCACGAGAGCACGGCCCCCGGCGCCGAGGTGACGGGCCTGACCCCGGCCGCCCTGACCGAACTGCTGGAATCCCTGAGCACCGTCCCGGAACCGGGCTGACGGCGCCCCATGTCCTCGCCACTGCCCGCAAGCGGGCTGCCACCCCGCCTCACGTACTCGCCCGCCGCGCCCGCCAACCCTGTGACCGTCCCCGACCGACCAGAGACAATGGACCCCGTGCGCTATCGCATCCTCGGCACCACCCAGGTACTTCGCCCCGACGGCCGCCCCGTTCCGGTCGGCGGGGCGCGGCTTCGCGCACTGCTGACCGTGCTGGCGCTGCGGGCCGGCCGGACCGTGCCCGCAGGGCTGCTGGTCGACGAGGTGTGGGGCAGCGAGCCGCCCGCCGACGCGACGGGCGCGCTCCAGGCACTGGTCGGACGGCTGCGGCGGGCCCTCGGGGCGGACGCGATCGTCTCGGCGGAGGGCGGATACCGGCTCGCCGCCGCGTCCGACGACATCGACCTGCACCGCTTCGAGCGGCTCGTCGGCGAGGGGACGCGCGCGTTGGCCGACGGCGACCCCGCCAAGGCGGCCGGCGTCCTGGACGACGCCCTCGCCCTGTGGCGCGGCCCCGCCCTCGCCGACCTCCCCGACCACACCGCCGAGGCGGCCCGCCAGGAGACCCGTCGCCTGGACGCCCTGCGCGCCCGCCACGGCGCCGCCCTCGCCCTCGGCCACGCCGAGCAGTCCCTGCCCGAGCTGACCGCCCTGTGCGACACCCACCCCCTGGACGAGCCCCTCCAGGCCCTGCGCCTGCGCGCCCTGCGCGACGCGGGCCGCACGGCCCAGGCGCTGGCCGGCTACGAGGACGTACGACGACTCCTGGCGAACCGGCTCGGCTCGGACCCGGGCCCGGAACTGCGGTCGCTGCACGGGGAGTTGCTCCGGCCGACGCAGGACGGACGGGGGACCGGGCCGGGCGCGGGCGGCGGGAGCGGCGCCTCCCACCGCGGTGAGCACGGCCTCGGGGACGGCCGCGGCGTCGTCGACCGGCGCGAGCTCGGCCAGCCACACCCCGTCCGGCGCACCGCCGCGCACCCTCTCGGCGGCCTCCTGCGACAGCCGCGTCTTCCCGGCACCGCCGCCCGGCTGGTCACCCTGCTCGGCCCCGGCGGTGCCGGGAAGACGCGGCTGTCGCAGGAGGCCGCCGAGAGGGTGCGCGGCGGTGCGCCGGACGGGGTGTGGCTGGCCGAGCTCGCGCCGGTCGACGACGCCGCGGCCGTCCCCGAGGCCGTGCTCACCGCGGTCGGCGCCCGCGAGACCGTGCTGTACGGCGCCGGCGCCGAGGCCATGCGAGCCGGCAACGAACGGCACGACGACCCCGTGGAGCGGCTCGCCGAGCACTGCGGCAGGCGCCGCATGCTGCTGATCCTCGACAACTGCGAGCATGTCGTCGAGGCCGCCGCCCGGCTCGTCGAGGAGCTGCTGGAGCGCTGCCCGAACCTGACGGTGCTGGCCACCAGCCGCGAACCCCTCGGCGTACCCGGGGAGTTGCTGCGCCCCGTGGACCCGCTGCCCGAGCCGTTCGCGCTGCGACTGCTCGCCGACCGGGGCGCGGCCGCGCGACCGGGGTTCCGGATAGAGGACGACCCGGCGGGGTGCGCGGAGATCTGCCGGCGGCTCGACGGTCTGCCCCTCGCGATCGAGCTCGCCGCCGCCCGGCTGCGCATGCTGACCCCACGCCAGATCGCCGACCGGCTCGACGACCGCTTCCGGCTGCTCACCTCCGGCAGCCGCACCGTCCTGCCCCGCCAGCAGACGCTGCGCGCCGTCGTCGACTGGTCGTGGGAGCTGCTCGACGAGGACGAACGGGAGGTGCTGCGGCGGCTGTCCGTCTTCGCGGGCGGCTGCGACCTCGCCGCCGCCGAGGCGGTGTGCGGGCCGTTCGCCCTGGAGGCGCTCGGCTCCCTCGTCGACAAGTCCCTCGTGGTGGCGGCGCCCCTGCCCGGAAAGGGCACCGACGGCGAGATGCGCTACCGGCTGCTGGAAACCGTCGCCGAGTACGCGGGCGAGCGGCTCGACGAGGCCGGGCAGCGGGCGCAGGCCGGACGCGCGCATCTGACGTACTACCGCGAACTCGCCCGCACCACCGACCCGTTGCTGCGCGGCCCCGGCCAGTTCGCCGCGATCGAGCGGCTGGAGCGCGAGTACGAGAACCTGCGCACCGCCCTGCGCCACGCCGTCGCCGGCCGCGAGGAGCAGGAGGCGATGTGCCTGATCCTGTCGCTGGCCTGGTACTGGCAGATGCGCGACCTGCGGATCGAGGCCCGCAACTGGTCACGTGAGGTCATGGCCCTCGGCCCCGACCCGTTCCCCGAGCCGCCGCTGCCCGCCGCCCCCGTGTGGGAGCGCTGCACGGCCGCCCCGCCGCCGTGGACCGGCGAGGTCCTCGCCGAGGCCCGGCGCGGCACCCACCTGGTCCATCTCGCCTGCATGGACACCGAGTTGGACGCCTGGCAGACCCCCGAGGCGCAGACGAAGCTGCGGTCCATCGCGGCCACCTACGAGCCCGGCCAGCCGCAGACCTGCCGCGTCCCCGGCATGCTCTGGTTCTTCGGCGTCATGCTCTCCGGAGACGTGGAGCGGCTGCGGACGGTCGTCGACGCCACCGTCCGCACCTCGCGCGAGACACCCGGCTACGACTGGGAGCTCGCCTCCAGCCTCCAGTGGCGCGCCAACCTGTACTCCAACCGCGGCGACTGGGCGGGCGACGCGACCCGGGACGCCGAGGAGTCGCTGGAGATCTACCGGCGCATCGGCGATCTGTGGGGCACCGCCGAGGCGCTCGCCGCGCGGGCCGAGTCCCATGAACGCAAGGGGCGCTACGACCTCGCGGGCGCCGACTACGAGGCGGCGATCGAGATCGCCGAGCGGCTCGGTGCCCGCGCGCAGGGCGAGGTGCTCAAGGCCCGGCTCGGCAGTGCGCTGCTGGAGGCCGGGGAGTCCGAGCGCGGCGAGCGGATGCTGCGTGACGTGATCGCGGGAGTGGACGGCGCGAGCAACGAGGCCATGCCCTTCGCGCGGCTCGCCATCGCCGGGTGGCTCTCGCTGACCGGCCGGACAGCCGAGGCGCGTGAGCAGATCGTGTTGCTGCGCGAAGATTTCAAGATCGCCCACTTCATCATCTTCGACGCCTTCATCCTCGGCGGGGAGGCCTTCGTGGAGGCGGCCGACGGCTGCTACGAGGCATGCCTGGACAAGGTCCGCCTGGCCCTGGAACGGGCCGAGGACCCGCTGTCGCAGGCCATGGCCCCGTACATGCGCGCGATGTACCTGCACGTCGCCGCGCTCGCCCTCGCCGGCGTCGACGGCGGGAGCCGCGCCCGCGACGGAGCCCGCTGTCTCGCCGCGGGCGACGTGATGCTGCCGGCCAGTCATGCCCCGACGACGATGGAGCGCGAGACACACGCCCAGGCCGCGCGGGCGCTGCGGGCGGCACTGGGCGACGAGGGCTTCGAGACGGCGTACGCCGAGGGCGGCGGGCTCTCCCCCCGGGAGGCCGCCGCCCTGGTCTGACGCGATCACGCGGCGCCCGACGCGTCAGCTCTTCGTACGGAACTTGTGGATGGCCACCGGCGCCATGACCGCGGTGATGGCCACCGACCAGCCGAGCGTCACCCACAGGTCGTGCGCGACCGGCCCGCCCACCATCAGTCCGCGCGAGGCGTCCGCGAGGGTGGACAGCGGGTTGTAGTCGGTGAAGCCCTGGAGCCAGCCCGGCATCGAGCCCGTCGGCGCGAAGATCGACGAGCCGAACTGGAGCGGGAACAGCACCAGGAAGCCCATCGCCTGCACGGACTGCGCGCTCTTCATGATCACGCCGAGGGTGAGGAACACCCACATGATCGACGACGCGAACGCCGTCGACAGGGCCACGGTCGCGAACAGGCCGGGCCAGCTCGTGATGTCGAACCCGACCAGGACCGCGACGATCATCAGTACGGCGGTGGCGAACAGCATCCGCAGCAGTTCCACCGAGATCTTCGCGAAGAGCACCGAGCCGCGCCCGATGGGCAGGGACCGGAAACGGTCCATGACACCGGAGTTGAAGTCCTGGCTGAACCCGGTGCCGACGCCCTGGGAGAGCGTCATGCTCATCATCGCGATCATGCCGGGGATCACGTACTGCACGTACTGGTCCTGACCGCCGCCCAGCGCCTGCCCGATCGAGCCGCCGAAGACGAACACGAACAGCAGGGTGAAGATGACCGGCATCAGCAGCGCGTCGGCCATGGACTCCGGGTCCTGCCGGATCCACAGCAGATTGCGGCGCACGAGCGCACCGGTGTGCCGCAGGTGCCCGCGCAGCGTGATGCGGGCGTCGTCGGTGGTGCGGGGTTCGGTGGTGACGGTGGCGGCGCTCATACGGCGACCTCCTCGCGGTCGTCGGTGGGCACGGTGTCCTGCGGGGCGCTGGCGCGGTGGCCGGTGAGGGACATGAACACCTCGTCCAGGCTGGGCAGTTCGGTGGTGATGGAGGCGAGCGTGACGCCGCGCGCGGTGATGGCGCCGACGACGGCGGTCAGCTGCTCGTCGCTGAGGATCGGGACCAGGAGGGTGCCGGAGGCGGTGTCCACGGTGGTGGCCGCGAGCCCGGTGATGCCGAGGTCGTCGAGATACCCGGCGAGCGGGCGCAGTTGCAGGGCGTCGACCGGGCGGACCCTGAGCGTGCGCCCGCCGACCTTGGCCTTGAGCTCCTCGATGCCGCCGCCCGCGACGACCTTGCCCCGGTCGACGACGGTCAGCTCGGAGGCGAGCTGCTCGGCCTCCTCCATGTACTGCGTGGTCAGCAGCACGGTCACACCGTCCCCGACCATGGCCTTGACCTCGTCCCACACCTCGTTGCGGGTGCGCGGGTCGAGCCCTGTGGTCGGCTCGTCGAGGAACAGCACGTTCGGCCGTCCGATCATGGAGGCGGCCAGGTCGAGGCGGCGCCGCATTCCACCGGAGTAGGTGGAGGCCGGCCGCTTCGCCGCCTCGGTCAGCGAGAACCGCTCCAGCAGCTCGTCGGCACGTGTGCGTGCCTCCTTGCGGGGCAGATCCAGCAGCCGCCCGATCAGATACAGGTTCTCCCACCCGGGGAGCTTCTCGTCCACGGAGGCGTACTGCCCGGTCAGCCCGATCACGCGGCGCAGCTGCCGAGGCTGGCGCACCACGTCGTATCCGGCGACGGTCGCCTGCCCGGCGTCCGGCGCCAGCAGTGTCGACAGGATCCGCACCAGGGTGGTCTTGCCCGCCCCGTTCGGTCCCAGCACCCCCATGACGGTGCCCTCACGTACGTCCAGGTCCACACCGTCCAGAGCCTTGGTCTCGCCGTAGTGCTTGACCAACCCCCGCACGGAGACGGCGCTGCTCACGCCGCCCGGCTTGTTGTCGATTCGCTTCATGGGGACGACGGTGCCACCCCACACCGACAAAACACCGACAGTCCACCGACACCGCCGCCAAGAGGCCACCAACAGCAGCGACGGGGCCACGGACGGGCGTGCGCAGTGCCTGCGCTGCGCGCCGTGCCTGCGCCGCGCCTGCGCTGTGCCGTCGGGCCTGCGCCGTGCCGTCGGGCCTGCGCTTTGCCGAGGACCGCGCGTGCCGCCTGGGCCGCTGCTTGTCGACGGGCTTGCGCGATTCCGGCGGGCCTGTGCCCTGTCGCCTGGGCCGCGGTCTGCCGACGGGCCCGATTTGTTGACCGGCCCGCGGCCTGCGGACGGTCCTGCAACTTGTCGACGGGCCCGCGACCAGCCGCCTGGGCCGCTGCCTGTCGACGGGCCCGCACGCTCCCGGCGTGCCTGCGACCGGCCGCCAGGGCCGCAGCCTGCCGACGGGCCCGAGACCTGTCGATGGTCCCGAAACTTGTCGGCGGACCTGCTCCCTCCCGCGAAGCCGCGACCTGCCGAGGGCCCCCAATGTGCCGACAGACCTGCAAGCTGCCGCCGGCCGCGCCCCGCCGCCGGGTCCGTGCCCCATGCGCAGGCCCTCAACTCGCCGCCGGGGCCGTGCCCTACCCACCGGCCCCCAACCCGCCTCCAGCCCTCTGCGCCGCAGGCACCCCGCCGACAACAAACACCAAGGGGCGCCCGGTGATCACCGGGCGCCCCTCACCGCAGGACCCGCGAAGGTCAGTGCTGGACCGTTTCTGGCTGCTGTGGGACGTGTCCCGCGACCAGGTGTTCTCGCACGGTCCGCGGAGCGACCCGGCGCCGGTCCACCGCGTACGCGGTGCCCGCGACCCCGAGTCCGAGCACGGCCAGCGCCGCGCCCGCCAGGGCAGGGGAGGTGACTCCGAAGCCGGCCGCGAGGGCGAGGCCGCCGATCCAGGCGCCGCCCGCGTTCGCGAGGTTGAAGGCCGCCTGGTTGGCCGAGGAGGCCAGGGACGGGGCCGACGACGCCTTCTCCATCACCATCAGGTTGAGCGGGGAGCCGGTCACGAAGGCCGCCATGCCGAGCAGCATCACCGCCAGGGCCGCGCTCCACGCCGTGGACATCAGGAGCGGGAACAGGGCCAGCACCGCGGCCAGGGAGAGCAGCCCCCCGAAGAGCGTCCGCCGCATGGCGTGATCCGCCAGCCGTCCGCCCAACAGGTTGCCGATCGTCGCGCCCACGCCGAACAGCGCGAGCAGCAGCGTCACGCTGGCGTCGGCGTACCCGGCGGAGTCGGTCAGCATCGGCGTGATGTAGCTGTACGCGGCGAACAGCGCGCCGAAGCCCGCCACCGTCGTGCCGAGCGCCAGCCACACCGGGACCGAGCGCAGGGCGGCCAGCTCGCCGCGCAGGCCTGCGGCCGGAGCCGCGTGCGCCGCGCCGCGCGGTATCAGCAGCGCCAGCGACACGATCGCCGCGAGGCCGATCACGCTCACGCCGAGGAACGTGGCCCGCCAGCCGAGGTGCTGCCCCAGGAGCGTGCCCACCGGCACACCCGCGATGTTGGCGACCGTGAGGCCCAGGAACATCAGCGACACGGAGCGGGCCTTGCGCTCCGGTGCGACCATGCTCGTCGCCACGACCGCGCCGACGCCGAAGAACGCGCCGTGCGGCAGGCCGCTCAGGAAGCGGGCGGCCATCAGCCAGTGGTAGTCGGGGGCGAGGGCGGACAACGCGTTGCCCGC
Source organism: Streptomyces sp. UW30 (assembly GCF_008042075.1). Classification (GTDB taxonomy): domain Bacteria; phylum Actinomycetota; class Actinomycetes; order Streptomycetales; family Streptomycetaceae; genus Streptomyces. The sequence continues at coordinate 216,809 of NZ_RDBN01000037.1, forward strand.
GACGAACAGGGCCATCAGACCGATCAGGACCGTGCGGCGGGGCATACGTGCCGTGAGCGCCGCCAGCAGCGGGGCGCCGATCACGACACCGAGCGCGTACGCCGAGACCAGATGCCCGGCGGTGGGGATCGAGATGTGCAGGTCGTTCGCGACTTCGGGCAGCAGGCCCATCATCACGAACTCGGTCGTGCCGATACCGAAGGCGCCTACGGCGAGGGCGAGCAGGGCCAGTGGCATGAAGTGCCTTTGCCTTTCGGGGTGTCGAGAGCGTCGTTCCGTGACTCGTATGTTCAAGTACGGAACAAAGCGTCTCAGGCCCAGCATTCCGGCAGATGACAACCCGGTTGCAAGGATCCATCCAGAAGGCGCTGACCTGCGACTTTCAGGACGCGGATGTGTCGACCTTCACACGCGCGGCCACCGGCAGATGGTCGCTCCCGGTCGCCGGCAGCGTCCACGAGCTCATCGGCTCGACGCCCTTCACCATGATCTGGTCGATCCGCGCCATCGGGAACGACGCCGGCCAGCTGAACCCCATCCCGCTGCCCGAGGCGCCCTGCGTGGAGCGCATCTGGGCGGTGACGGCCCGCAGGGCGCGGTCGTTCATCGTGCCGTTCAGATCGCCGAGCAGGACGGCCTTGTGCAGCGGCTCGTCGGCAATCGCCTCGCCCAGCGCGTTGGCGCTCTTGTCGCGCTGCCGGGCGGTGAACCCGGCCTCCATCTTCACGCGCACCGACGGCAGATGGGCGACGTACACCGCGACCTGCCCGGCGGGCGTCGTCACCGCGGCCCGCATGGCACGGGTCCAGCCCAGCTTGATGTCGACGGCCCGGACGCCGCTGAGCGGGTACTTGCTCCACAGCCCGACGGTGCCCTGCACCGAGTGGTACTTGTACGTCGACGCCAGCGCCTTCTCGTACGTCGGGACCGCGTCCGCCGTCAGCTCCTCCAGGGCCACGACGTCCGCGCCGGACGCGGCCACGTCCTGGGCGGTTCCGGACGGATCGGTGTTGTCCGCGTTGACGTTGTGCGTGGCCACCGTCAGGTCGCCGCCGGTGCCGGTCTTGTCGGAGAGCTGGCCGCCGAAGAGGTTCAGCCAGACGATCGCCGGGATCAGCAGGGCGATCAGCGCGGTCGCGGACTTCCGCAGCAGGGCCAGCAGGAGAAGAACCGGGATGAACAGGCCCAGCCAGGGCAGAAACGTCTCGGTCAGCGAGCCGAGGTTGCCGATGGCGTTCGGGATCCTCGCGTGCAGCCCCATGACCAGGGCGAGGATCGCCGCGAGGGCGGCCAGCACGATGCCGCGCCGCCAGATGCGGGGGTCGCCGCGCCAGCCCGAGACCAGGCGGCTTTGCAGGCGCCGAAGCCCGGATTCCTGGCGCTCGGGCCCCGAGCCGCTGCTGTCCGTCTCCGTCACGTACGCCTGCTGCGCCATACCGTCGCCTCACTACCTGCCGTGCACACCGTCGTCCCCCCGCGCCCATGGAAACCCTAGGGGATGATCGGTTCCGTTCCTGCCGTACCCATGACGGCCGTACGGGGGCGAGGACGTACAAGTCGGCTTCGCGAGTTCCGGTCCGGGCCGGGGAAAGCGCGCTCTGTGACGAAACGCGCACATGCGTACTACGGAGTGGGTGAACTGACGGGCCGTAGACCTTCGAGCACCGCGTCGGCCATCTGCTCCGCCAGCCCTTCCGGGAGTTCGGCGTCCGGGCGCATGACGGCACGCACCAGCATCGGGCCGAAGACCATGTCGTTCATCACGTCGACGTCGATGTCCGTGCGCAGCTCGCCGTTCTCCTGCCCGCGGCGCAGGATCTCGTGCTGTTTCCTGCGCCGCGGTTCGACGACGTTCGCGTGATAGGCGTCCCAGATCTTCGGGCTGCGCTTCATCTGGGCGATGACGTTGTGCAGGAGCACCGACGACCGGGTCATCAGGCCGCGCCGGCGCAACTGCTCCAGCAGCGTCACGAGATCGTCGCGCACCGAGGTGCCGGGCAGCTCGGGGTCCGGGGGCTCGGCGGCGCGTACGACGTCGACGAAGAGCTCCTCCTTGCCGCTCCAGCGGCGGTAGATGGTGGCTTTGCCGACGCCCGCCGTGCGGGCGATGCGCTCGATGGAGAGCTCCGCGAGCGGCACCCCGTCCTCCAGCAACCGGATGACGCCCTCGATGATGGACCGCTCCACGGCCTCGCTGCGGGGGCGGCCCCGGACGGGTCCGTCCGGCCGGGGATTGCTGTCGGCGGGGCTCACTTGGTCGGTCCTTTCCGTGGGCTGCGCTGATTGTCCCCCGGGTAGGCCGCCGCCGGTGCGGCGGCCGGGCCGCGGCGAGTCCTGCGCGGCCACGGCCCCGGCCCCCTCCCGGCACTCCCGTCCGCCCCGCCCGGCTCTATTCGGATGCCACCAACTCCCGTTCCTCCTCGCCCTTTTGAGGCGCCGTCGGCCGCCCCGGCAGGAACAACGCCACGACCACCGCGCCGAGTACGGCGATGCCCGCACCCCACAGCGCCGTGACGTGCATGGCGTGCAGGAACGCGTCGTTGGCGGGGCCGACGAGCGCCTCGCCGCGCGGGCCGAGCTTGTCGGCGACGCCGAGCGTGGCCTCGATGGATTCGCCGGCCGTGTGCCGCAGGCCCTCCGGCAGCGCCGTGAGCCGGTCCTCGATGTCGCCGCGGTACGCCGTCGACAGGACCGAGCCGAGGACGGCGATGCCGAGGGCGCCGCCGACCTGGCGGAAGGTGTTGCTGAGGGCGGAGGCGGAACCGGCCTTCTCGCGGGGCAGGGCCTGCATGATGACGACGCTGACCGGCGTCATGATGTGCGCCATCGCGGCGCCCATGAGGAAGAAGACGACCTCCAGGACCCAGATCGGCGTGTCCGCCTCGAAGGTCGCGAACGCGGCCAGCGTGAGCGCGATGAGCAGCATGGCGCCGGTCGTCGTGGCCCGGTTGCCGAACCGGTCGACCAGGAGCCGGGCCCGCGGCGCGAAGATCATCTGGGCGGCGGCCAGCGGCAGCATCAGCAGACCGGTCTCCAGCGGCGAGTAGCCGCGCACGCTCTGGGTGTAGAAGACCGAGAAGAAGGTCACGCCCATCAGGGCGAAGAAGACCAGCGCGATGACGCCGATCGCGGCCGAGAAGACCTTGTTGCGGAAGTACGTGATGTCGACGGAGGGGTGGTCGCTGCGCTTTTCGAACACCACGAAGGCGGCGAGTACGGCGAGACCGGCGGCGATCGTCGCGAGGACCGTCGCGTCCGTGAAGTCGGCGAGCTGGCCGCCCTTGATGATGCCGTAGACGAGCAGGACGAGGCCGACGACGGAGAGCACGACGCCGACGGGGTCGATGCGACCGGGGTTCGGATCGCGCGAGTCCGGGACCAGCCACAGCATCAGCGCGAGGGCGAGGAGCACGATCGGCACGTTGATGAGGAAGACCGAACCCCACCAGAAGTGGTCGAGCAGAACACCGCCGGTGATCGGGCCGATGGCGATGGCGAGGCCGACGCCGCCGGCCCAGATGCCGATGGCCTTGGGCTGCTCGTCGCGCTCGAAGACGTTCATCAGGACGGCGAGGGTGGCCGGCATGACGAAGGCGGCGCCGAGGCCCATCACCGAGCGGAAGGCGATCAGCTCACCGGGGGAGCCGGAGAACGCGGCGAGCGCGGAGCCGATGCCGAACACGGCGAGGCCGCCGAGCAGCACCTTCTTGCGGCCGAGCCGGTCGCCGAGGATGCCCGCGCTGAAGAGCAGGCCCGCGAAGACGAGGGTGTAGGCGTTGATCGCCCACTCCAGCTCGCTCTGGGTGGCGCCGAGGCCGGTCGGCGCCGGGGTCGAGATCGTCTTGATGGCGACGTTCAGGATGGAGTTGTCCAGCACGACGATCAGCAGGCTGAGCATCAGCACACCCAGGATCGCCCAGCGGCGCCGATGTACGGCCTCCGGTATACGGGAGCCGGTGTCAGGGACGGGAGAAGTCATGGCGTCGAGCCTAGAAGACTTTCGATACGGCACCGTCTCGTATCGTAAATTTTTACCGAGCTCTTACACGGGGTGCATCTCACACGAGGGGGCTTGGCCGCGACTGGCACGAAGTGCCACCATGGAGGGGATCCGGGGACGCCGTCAGGGCGCCTCGAGATGACATGAAGGAGCCGTTGCCATGACGCAGCTCTCGGCTGCCCAGACGCCTCAGGCGAAGCCCTCCGACGGCAGCAATGCGCTGTACGGGGGGAAGGGCACCCGCCGCATCACCGTTCGTGACATCGCCGCCGCCAAGGAGCGCGGCGAGAAGTGGCCCATGCTCACCGCCTACGACGCGATGACCGCGTCCGTCTTCGACGAGGCCGGCATCCCGGTCATGCTCGTCGGCGACTCGGCGGGCAACTGTCACCTCGGCTACGAGACCACCGTGCCCGTGACGCTCGACGAGATGACCATGCTCTCGGCGGCCGTCGTACGCGGCACCTCCCGCGCCCTGATCGTCGGCGACCTGCCCTTCGGCTCGTACCAGGAGGGCCCGGTGCAGGCCCTGCGCTCGGCGACCCGGCTGGTCAAGGAGGCCGGCGTCGGGGCGGTCAAGCTGGAGGGCGGCGAGCGCTCGCACCGCCAGATCGAGCTGCTGGTCGAGTCCGGCATCCCGGTGATGGCCCACATCGGCCTGACCCCGCAGTCCGTCAACGCCATGGGCTACCGCGTCCAGGGCCGCGGCGAGGAGGCGGCCGCGCAGCTGCTGCGCGACGCCAAGGCGGTGCAGGACGCGGGCGCGTTCGCGGTCGTCCTGGAGCTGGTGCCGGCGGAGCTCGCGGCCGAGGTGACGCGTGTGCTGCACATCCCCACGGTCGGCATCGGCGCCGGCCCGGAGACCGACGCGCAGGTCCTGGTCTGGACGGACATGCTGGGCCTGACCGGCGGCCGCGTCCCCAAGTTCGTCAAGCAGTACGCCAACCTGCGCGAGGTCATGGGCAACGCGGCGAAGGCGTTCGCGGACGACGTCGTCGGCGGAACGTTCCCGCTGGAGGCGCACTCCGTCCACTGAGCCCTCCCGGGCCCCTGAACCACTGCGGCACCAAGCGCCCCGCCGATCTTCCCCCGTCGGCGGGGCGCCCCTTTTGCCCGGTGATCAGCGGCGGCGGTAAGACTCCACATAGCCGCCCGCCGGCGTGCCGACGCCCGTCACGTCGTCGTAGCCCTTCACGGCGCTCAGTGAGCTGTCCTTGCCGAGGCTGCGTACGGACGTGGCCAGTCCCTCCGTCGCGTCGTAGCCGTTGACGAAGTCGACGCGGGCCACCGCGAGTCCGGAGCCCGTCGGGTTGTCCTTGACGTCGTGGTACGCCTTCGAGCCGTAGCGCGCGTAGATCGCGGGGTTGGCGAAGCCGAGCGGCTTGCCGCCCGCCGCCTCCTGGGCGAGGGCCTGCACGCCGGCGATGACCGGCGCCGCGAGCGAGGTGCCGCCGAGGCGGTACTCGTCGTAGGCCTGGGTCCTGCCGTCCGGCAGGGTCTGCGTCTGCCCCACCAGGAACCCGGTGTTCGGGTCGGCGATCGCCGCGATGTCCGGCACGACCCGGTTGCCGTCGGCGCTGTTGGCCTTGGCCAGCGCGTCCGGGACGAGGCCCTGCTGGTAGTACGGCTCGGCGACGGTCCTGCTCGTGCCGCCGCCCGCGCCCGAGGTGAACGCGCCGGGGAAGCCGGTCCAGCTCTTCCCGTCGGCCGCGAGGCTCGCCTTCTGCGTGCCCCAGCCGGTCTCCCACAGGTACTTGTCGCCCTTGCCGACCGCCAGCGAGGTGCCGCCGACCGCCGTCACCCACGCCGAACTCGCCGGGATGTCCACCTGCTTGGTGCCGGTGCTCGCGACCTCGTCGCCGTCGTCGCCCGAGGAGTAGTAGAAGCCGATGCCCTCGACCGCGCCGAACTGGAAGACCTGGTCGTAGGCCGCCGCGAGATCCGGCGTCTGGTCGGCCTCGACCTCGCCCCAGGAGTTGGAGACGATGTCGGCGAGATGGTTGTCGACGATTTTGCCGAGCGAGTCGAGCAGATCCTCGTCGTAGCAGGAGGCGGCGCCCACGTAGGTGATCTGTGCGCCGGGCGCGACCGCGTGCGCGGCCTCGACGTCCAGGGTCTCCTCGCCGTACCAGCCGGCCGCCCCGCACTCCTTGGTCCGCGTGTACTTCGCGGGCAGGACCTGGCGCAACTGGCCGCTCTTCCAGGCCGCGTCGCCGTTGCGCTTGGCGTAGGTGGCCGCGTCGAAGGCGATCGTCGGGGAGGCGTACGCGTCGGTGATGGCGATGCGCACGCCCTTGCCGGTGCGCGTGCCGGCGCCGTACGCGGCGCGCAGCTGCTTGCCGGTGTAGCCCTTGACGGCGTACGGGATCTTCGTGCCGTACGCGTCCGGCAGCGTGCTCGCCACGTTCGAGCCGTGGTACGTGGAGAACGGCCCGGCGTTGCGGAACACCGTCTCCGGCGGCGGGAGTTGGTCCCGGTGGCTCGCCAGGTGCGGCGCGTTGTCGAGGCCCGTGACGGTCAGTACGGCGTCCTTGACGCCGTCCGGCACCGAGGCTGTCGTCGTCGGCGCGCGGTAGGTCTTCGCGCCCTTGGTGTAGTTGTGCAGCTGGGTGCCGAACGCCTTCTCCGCGGCGGCCACATCGCCGCTGACGGCGACATAGTGCCGGGTGACGGCCGTGACCTTCAGTCCCGCCGACGTCAACCAGCCCTTGACGGCGGCCACTTGGGCCTTGGTCGCGCCGAAGCGGGACTGTGCTTGGGCCGCGGTCAGGTACTTGCCGTGCGTCGCCGAGTCCGGGTCGGAGACGGCCTTGGCGTAGGCGGCGAGGCCGGTCGCGTCCTTGCCCTGCAGGTAGACGCGTGCGGCGACCTGTGCGCCGTCCGAGGCCGCGCCCTGGTCCGCCCGGGGCGTCGCCCACGCGGGCTTGGTGCCGGCGAGCCGGTCACGGCCCGGGGCGTCGGCGGCGTGCGCCACCGGTATGCCGAGCGCCAGCGCGCCGGTGAGGAGAGGCAGTGTCGCCGCCAGACTCACGCAGGCGCGCCGCGCGGCACGTCGAGATCTCATGGAACCCCCTGTGCGATTCGTGTGCGAGTGGATCACCCGACGGTGGCCACTTAAGCGACGAACCGTTCACGCCAGGGGAATGCCCGGCCCAAGAAGGTCCCAACTACGTTAATGACAAAGCCATTTCCAGGCCTACGACCGCGGCTTCGCGCCCCGCTCCTTGAGCATGTCGGCCATCAGGTCGATCTCCGACCGCTGCCCGTTCACCATCGTCTGCGCGAGCCGCTTCTCCACGCCGACCCCGCACCGGTCGAGGCAGCCCTCGGCCATGTGGATGCCGCCCTTGTGATGGTCCGTCATCAACTGGAGGAAGAAGATCTCCGCCTGCTTGCCGTTGAGGGTCCCGAGCTTCTTCATGTCCGCATTGGTGGCCATGCCCGGCATCAACGAGCCGTCCCCCGCGGAGGGCATGTCGCCCATGCCCATCCAGGTCATCGGCGCCTTCGACGACACCTTCGGCAGATCCCACAGGTCCAGCCAGCCCAGCAGCATGCCGCGCTGGTTGGCCTGCGTCTGCGCGATGTCGTAGGCCAGCCGCCGCACGTCCTCGTCATCGGTGCGGTCGCGCACGATGTACGACATCTCCACGGCCTGCTGATGGTGCACCGCCATGTCCCGCGCGAAGCCGGCGTCCGCCGAGTCGGCGACCGGGGTCGTGCCCGAACCGCCGTCCTCGGCGACCGCGTAGGTGATCGCGCCCGCGGCGACGAGCACCGCCGCCGCGGTCCCTGCTATCCAGCCGACGTGCTGCTTCACTCCGACAGACCGTTCGTGCACGCCGCGCCCGGCTCGGGCGTCTGCTTGCCCTGGACGTACGTCTCGAAGAACTTGCCGACGTTCGGGTCACTGGCGCTCGTCACCGTGCGCTGGTGTCCCCACGCGCTGAGCATGATCGGGTCCTTCTGCTGCTCGTCCGGGCTCATCAGCGTGTACGGCGTCTGCTTGACCTTCGCCGCCAGCGCCTCGACGTCGGCCTTGGCGGCCTTGCTGGTGTAGGTCACCCACACCGCGCCGTGCTCCAGCGAGTGCACGGCGTTCTCCCGGGCCAGTTCCTTGGTGTAGACGTCGCCGTTGCAGTTCATCCAGGCCCGGTGGTGGTTGCCGCCGACCGGGGGCTCCATCAGGTACTTCACGCTGGTCTCGACGTGGGTGCTGGCCAGCGTCCCCTTCCAGGTCTTCACGCCGTCCGCGCCGGCGACGAACTTCCCGGAGGTCTTCTTGTCGGGCTTCGCCTCGTCCTTCTTGTCGGACTGCGACTGGACCAGCACGACTCCGCCGACGACGAGGCCGGCGACGACCACCGTGCTGGCGGCGATGGTGAGGATGCGGTTGCGGCGCTCACGGGCCCGCTCCGCACGCCGCATCTCCTCTATTCGCGCCTTGCGCTCAGCGCTGTTCTTGTTCTTGGCGGAGCCCATGAGGTCATTGTCCTTCTGGCGAAAGGGACGGTCGGGTCCGCTGATCGTAATGGGGAAGGAGTGACCTCTCGTAGGGAGGTGGCGGGAAAGTCCGGATCGCAACCGACCCACTCTGCCGACGCCCGCCCGTCGGCCGATATTTTGAACCGTGGATGCGCATTATCTACGCTTCCCGGTATGCGGCTGTTGCGCTCCACCGACCTGGCCCTGCGCCTCCTCATGCGGCTCGCCGTCCTCGGGGACGCCACGCCGACGACCCGCGAGGTCGCGGCGGACATGGAGGTGCCGTACACGCATGCCGCCAAGGTCGTCGCCGAGCTCCAGCACATGGGGCTGGTCGTCGCCCGCCGGGGCCGCGGCGGCGGGCTCTCGCTCAGCGACCGGGGCCGTACGGCCTCCGTCGGCGCGATCGTGCGCGCCTTCGAGGGGGACGGCGACGTCGTCGAGTGCGAGGGCGACCACCCCTGCCCGCTCAACTCCGGGTGCCGGCTGCGCGGCGCGCTGCGGCGGGCCCAGGAGGCGTTCTTCGCCTCGCTGGACCCGCTGACGGTGGCCGACGTGACCGCGGACCCGACCGGGCCGCTGCTGCTCCGGATCGGCCGGGCGCCCTGAGGCCGCTTGGGCCTCAGCCCTCCTGTGCCAGCCAGAGGTCCGGCCCGAACACCTCGTAGTGGATGTCGGCCGGTGCCACACCCTTGCCGATCAGCTGCGTCCGCACCGTCCGCATGAAGGGCAGCGGACCGCACAGGTACGCGCGCGTGCCCCGCGGTACGGCGACGCCGGTGAGGTCGACCAGGCCGGTGCGGTGGGCCGCCCCGGCGCCGGTCTCGTACCAGAAGTGGACCGACGCGTCCGCGAGCTTCCCGGCGTACGCCTCGTGGTCCGCGCGCAGGGCGTGCCCGGCGGGGGAGCGGTCGCCGTGCACGACCAGCACCGGGCCCTCGTGCCCGTGGTCCGCGAGCTGACCCAGCATGGCGACCATCGGGGTCACGCCGATACCGGCGGAGGCGAGGAGCAGCGGCGCGTCGGCGCGGACGTCCGTGAGTACCAGATCGCCGTACGGCGCCGACATGCGCAGCCGGTCGCCGACGCGCACGCGCGCGTGGAGGTGGTTCGAGACCTCGCCGTCGGGCGTGGCCCCGCCGTGCACCCGCTTCACGCTGAACTGCCGGATCGGTGAGCCGGGTGCGGCGCAGAGGCTGTACTGGCGTATCTGCCGGGCGTCGTCAGCCAGCTCGACCTGGACCGAGACGTACTGGCCGGCCCGGAAGTCCGGCGCCGGGCGGCCGTCGGCCGGGCGCAGCCGGAACGTGGCGACGTCGGCGGTCTCCTCGACGCGTGCGACGACCTCCCACTCCCGCCACCGGTTCCCGCCGCGCTCCTCGTACAGCCGCCTCTCGATCGCGGTCAGCGCGTTCGCCATCAGCCAGTAGACCTCGTCCCAGGCGGCGGCGACCTCGGGCGTGACGGCCTCGCCGAGCACATCGGCGATCGCGGCGAAGAGGTGCTCGTGGACGAGCGCGTACTGCTCCGCCGTGACGCCCAGGGAGGCGTGCTTGTGGGCGATACGGCTCAGCATCACGTCGGGCCGCTCGCCGGGGCGGTCCACGAGGTGCGTCGCGAACGCGGCGATCGACCCCGCGAGCGCCTGCCGCTGGGTGCCGGCCGCCTGGTTGCCGCGGTTGAACAGGTCGCGCAGCAGCTCGGGGCGGGCGGCGAACATCCCGGCGTAGAAGCGCTCGGTGATCTCACCGATCGCCCCGCCGACGAGGGGGAGGGTGGCGCGCACGGTGGCGGCGGACTGCTCGGACAGCATCGGATCTCCTCTGGTTCGGTCGAGGTACCTCCATTAAAACTTGCATCTAAGATGCAAATTAAAGCGGGGTGGGTCCAGCGGGGCCGGGCATTACGGATGTGGGTCCGAGCAGGCAAGATGGGCGGCAGAGCAGTCCACCGGACACCATGGCGACGACAGGACACCTGCCGTAGGCCGGGTGTTCGACCCGAGGTCGCCACGGCGATCAAGGTCCGCAACGCGCCTGAAACGGTGTTGTGGTGTGATGCTCAGGTGCCCGACCGCCTCCTGCGGGACACGGAGACAGGCGGCCTGACCAGCAAGGATGGGAAGCGGAAGATGGACAAGCAGCAGGAGTTCGTGCTCCGTACGTTGGAGGAGCGCGACATCCGGTTCGTACGCCTGTGGTTCACCGACGTGCTGGGCTTCCTCAAGTCCGTGGCCGTGGCACCCGCCGAGCTGGAGCAGGCCTTCGACGAGGGCATCGGCTTCGACGGCTCGGCGATCGAGGGTTTCGCCCGCGTATACGAGTCCGACATGATCGCCAAGCCGGACCCGTCGACCTTCCAGATCCTGCCCTGGCGCGCCGAGGCCCCCGGCACCGCCCGCATGTTCTGCGACATCCTCATGCCGGACGGTTCCCCGTCCTTCGCCGACCCGCGCTACGTGCTCAAGCGCGCCCTCGCGCGCACCTCCGACCTGGGCTTCACCTTCTACACCCACCCGGAGATCGAGTTCTTCCTGCTGAAGGACCGCCCGCTCGACGGCACCCGCCCGACCCCGGCCGACAACTCCGGCTACTTCGACCACACCCCGCAGAACATCGGCATGGACTTCCGCCGCCAGGCGATCACCATGCTGGAGTCCATGGGCATCTCGGTCGAGTTCTCCCACCACGAGGGCGCGCCGGGCCAGCAGGAGATCGACCTGCGCTACGCCGACGCGCTCTCCACGGCCGACAACATCATGACGTTCCGCCTGGTCATGAAGCAGGTGGCGCTGGAGCAGGGGGTCCACGCGACCTTCATGCCGAAGCCGTTCTCCGAGCACCCGGGCTCCGGCATGCACACCCACCTCTCCCTCTTCGAGGGCGACCGGAACGCCTTCTACGAGTCCGGCTCGGAGTACCAGCTCTCCAAGGTCGGCCGCTCCTTCATCGCCGGCCTGCTGAAGCACGCGGCCGAGATCTCGGCCGTCACCAACCAGTGGGTGAACTCCTACAAGCGCATCTGGGGCGGCTCCGAGCGCACCGCGGGCGCCGGCGGCGAGGCCCCCTCGTACATCTGCTGGGGCCACAACAACCGCTCGGCCCTGGTCCGCGTGCCGATGTACAAGCCCGGCAAGACCGGCTCGGCGCGGGTCGAGGTCCGTTCCCTGGACTCCGGCGCCAACCCGTACCTGGCCTACGCCGTCCTGCTGGCCGCCGGCCTCAAGGGCATCGAGGAGGGCTACGAACTGCCGCCGGGCGCCGAGGACGACGTCTGGGCCCTGTCCAACGCCGAGCGCCGCGCCATGGGCATCGAGCCCCTCCCGCAGAACCTCGGCGAGTCCCTGACCCTCATGGAGAACAGCGACCTGGTCGCCGAGACGCTGGGCGAGCACGTCTTCGACTTCTTCCTGCGCAACAAGCGCCAGGAGTGGGAGGAGTACCGCTCCGAGGTCACCGCGTTCGAACTGCGCAAGAGCCTGCCGGTGCTGTAGGGGCAGGTCAGGGCGTATTCCCCGCTGATTCGACGAAGGGGGCTGACGGTCATAGACCGTCAGCCCCCTTGTCGTTTCACCATCCTTGGGCCGTCTCTGGGCCGCCTGAGTCGCGTCGGGCTTTCATCGGGTGATCGAGATTGCGAAGGGCGCGAATCCACTGGATCGGATCACGTGCGGTACGAACAGGATCGCGGCCTCGGCGGCCCGCGCGGTCTCGATCCCGCCGAGGTCCGTGATCCACTCCTGCTGCCAGCTGAGGTCGGCGAGAAGCCCGCGTACGACCTGCTTGGCCTCCGGGTCCCTGCCGGAGAGGAAGGCGGTCGGTGTCTGGGTGAGCGCGGCGGGCGCGGTCATCACCGTGTAGAGCATCGTGTTGAGCGTCTTGACGACGCGCGTGTCGGGGAGAGCTTCCTGAAGCTGCTCCGCGAGGCTTGAGCCGGGGTAGAGCAGGTCGGCCGGCAGTCCGTCCGGTCCGTCGGCGGTGGCGTTGGAGACGTCTACGAGAATCTTGCCCCGCAGTTCCTCGCGCAGCGCGATGAGCCGCTCCAGCGAGCCGGCGCCCGGGGTGGCGTTGATGACGATCTGCGCTGTCCGGGCGGCGTCGGCGGCAGAGCCTGGTGAGCGGTCCGCCACGGTCACCTCGTGCCCGGCCCGGGTGAGGGCCAGGGCGAGGCTGCCGCCGACGCGGCCGTTTCCGAGAACGGCGATCATGGTCATGCTGATGTGGTCCTTCCGGTGCTTGTGGTTCTCGTGGGAGTCAGCGGGAGAGCGTGGTGACGGCTTCGGTGTGCACGCCGGGCGCGGCGGCCAGGAAGCTCTCGCTCTCCGGGGTCCAGGGGCGGCCCTCGGCGTCGGATATCTGCCCGCCGGCCTCGGCGACGAGCAGCGCCCCGGGAAGCAGGTCCGCGCGGGCCCCGGCGAACTGCCAGAAGGCGTCGATCCGGCCGGCGGCCACGTTCAGCAGGTGCAGGGTGGCGGGCACGGATGTCCGCACCACGAGCGCATCGAAGAGCATCGCGGTGATCGAGGAGCCGATGCGCCGCACGACCTTCTCGTCCTCGTCCGGCCTGGCCTGGCTCGTGGCCACGAGGCTCAGGCCGAGGTCCGTGGTCTGGGACACGTGCAGCGGGCGGCCGTCGAGGTAGGCGCCGGCGCCGGCGAGTGCGGTGTAGGTCTCACCGGTCAACGGCAGGTGAACCGCGGTGAGCACCGGCTGGTTGTCGCGCACGAGAGTGGCGGTCACCGCCCACTCCGGCAGGGCGTGCAGGTGGTTGACGTTGCCTTCGGCCGGATCCAGGACCCACCATTCGCCGGGGGGCAGGGCCCCGCCCGCGAGCTCGTCCTCCACCAAGCGGGCGTCCGGGCGCAGGAGGGTGAGGCGGGGGCGCAGGACGTCGAGGGCCACGTCGTCGTTGGCGGCGAGCGCGCGCATCAGCTCCTCGCGGGTCTGGTAGCGGACCACGTCGCCGAACCGCTCCCGCAGTGCCGAACCCGCCGCGCGCACGGCGATCGCGGTCTGCGCGAGCAGGTCGGCGTCGGACGCGGAGCCGGCGGTTGCAGCAATTGCGGTGGTCTGAATCGACTCGGGCATGGCGGTGCTCCCGTCTGAGCAGGGGGGTGATGAGGCGGACCAGGCGAAACCGTGTTTCTTTCGCGCCCGCATCTCGAAGGTAGGAGGGCCCGTCATTAACTGCAAGTGCATGTAAAGCACGGCTAGGATGAGTCTCATGCAATTGGATTTGAACCTGCTCGCCGCGCTCGATGCGCTCCTGGAGGAAGGCAGCGTGGCCGGAGCTGCTGAGCGGCTACACGTCACCGCCCCCGCGATGAGTCGAAGCCTCGGCCGGATCCGGCGCACGACGGGGGATCAGATCCTGGTGCGTACCGGGCGCACGATGACCCCGACGCCGTACGCGATCGCCGTCCGGGAACAGGTGCACGAGCTGCTGCAGCAGGTCCAGGGCGTGCTGGCACCGAGCCGCGAACTCGACCTCACGACGCTCGAGCGCACCTTCACACTCCGCTGGCACGATTCACTCGTCGCCCTCGGTGGCCCCGCGCTTCTCGCGGCCGTACGCAAGCAGGCGCCGGGCGTGCGTTTGCGCTTCCTCGCGGAATCGAGCGTCGACACCCCCGAGCTGCGCCGCGGCGAGGTCGACCTGGAGGCGAACGCGAACCGCCCGACCGCACCCGACATTCGCGCCGATCGGGTAGCTGAGACCCAGCACGTCATCGTCGTCCGGCGGGGGCACCCGCTCACCCGAGTCAAGGCTGTCACCGCCGCGCGGTACGCCGCGGCCGAGCACATCACCGTCTCGCGGCGCGGAAGGCTCGGCAACGCCCTCGACGACACTCTCGCGCAGCTCGGCCTCACCCGACGGGTAGTGGCGACCGCGCCCACCGAAGGGGCTGCGTTCGAGTTCGTGCGCGGCTCGGACCTCCTCGTCACAGCCCCCGAATCGACGACGGTTTCAGCGGCCACGGTTCTCGGTCTGACCCTGCTCCCACTGCCGTTCGAACTGCCGCCGGCCGCGGYGTACCTGTCATGGCATCAGCGCTATGACACCGACCCCGCACACATCTGGCTACGCGATCTGGCGCGGACCGCGTTGGCGCCCTGACGTAACCCACACCCTCAAAGCTTGCCGGTGCTGTAGTGCTCAGTCGCCGTAGGGACGCGGGGGCGTGCAGCTCCCCGCGTCCCCTGCGGCGTTACTGCCCGCCCTTGTTCGACAGTTCCGTGAGGAGTCGGTGCAAGGGCTCCGTCGCCCGGCGCCGGTACTCCTGGATCGACCAGCCGTTGCCGTCGGGGTCCTTGAAGTACATGAACGTGGCGCCGTCGTCGGGGGTGTACTGGACCGGCTCGGAGATGTCCAGGCCGCGTTCGACCAGTTCCGCGTGGGCCGCCTTGATGTCGGCCACGCAGAGCTGCAGGCCCTGGTAGGAGCCGGGCTCGGGCCTTGTCTCGCCCTTGGTCATGTCCCAGATGCTGTCGCCGAGGGCGATCGAACAGCCGGAACCCGGAGGGGTCAGCTGGACGATGCGCATGCCCGGCATCACCTCCTGGTCGATATCGACGTGGAAGCCGACCTTGTCCCGGTAGAAGTCGCGGGCCCGGTCGATGTCGCTGACGGGCAACGGGATCACTTCCAGGGTGAAGTCCATCGCTAGTCCTCCATGGTGAAGCGCCAACGGGTCTGGCTGAACGGCTCACCCTTACCGAAGCCGAAAACCGTTCGGGGCGCCACCGAAAAGACATAGGCATGTCCCGCTCCGTGCTGGAAAGAGCCGTCCGCCACGTCGAAGTGCCAGAAGGGGCCGTACTTCGTCTCCCACGCTTCGGCCAGCTCGCGCAGCCGCGCCTCGTCGGTGATCCGTTCCGCCTCGCCCTCGACCACCAGGTCGTAGCCCTCGTCCCAGAGGTTCGTGCCGGTCGTCAGGACGAGGTGCGGGTTCGCCGCGAGGTTCCTCGCCTTGCGTTCCTCCGGGCCCGTGCAGAAGTGCAGCGCGCCCCGCGACCACACCGCCGGCAGCGGGGTCACATGGGGACGCCCGTCCGGCCGTACCGTCGAGATCCAGAACAGCTCGGCCTCGGACAGCAGCTTCTCCGCGTCGGTCCACGCGGTCGCGGTGGCCGTCTCGTCGCTGTAGCGCGCGTCCAGTCGGGTCTGTGGTTGCTTGTCGGTCATCGGCCGCCCTCCAGATGTGTCGCCGGGCCTTTCCGTCGACAAGGCAGACCGCTCGGGGCGCCGGAACTCATCGGCGCCACTTCCAGGGTCTGCGGTTAGGCTCGACCGCGTACGACCTTGATCGGGTGCGTACGAACCCGATCGGACGGGAGGGCGAGCATGACGGCGCCGGGGCGCAGGAGCAGTACCTTCACGCGGCTGCTGCGGCACGGATTCACCGACCCGTCGGCCGCCGAGCGACTCCTGGAGAGCCCCGAGCTCGCGCCGATCCGTGACGATCCGGTGCTGCTGGAGGCCCTCGGCGCCACCGCCGACCCCGACCTCACCCTGCACGGCCTCGTCCGGCTCGTCGAGGCCCAGGCCGAGCCCGCCGCCCAGCGGGAGCTGCTCGACACGGTGATAGCGGCCAAGCCCCTGCGCGACCGGCTGCTCGGCGTGCTCGGCGCCTCCGCCGCGCTCGCCGACCACCTCGCCCGGCACCCCGGCGACTGGCAGGCGCTGGTCATGTACGAGCCCCGCGACCTGCACCCCG
The DNA here is from genome assembly GCF_008042075.1 of Streptomyces sp. UW30. Taxonomy (GTDB): domain Bacteria; phylum Actinomycetota; class Actinomycetes; order Streptomycetales; family Streptomycetaceae; genus Streptomyces. The sequence continues at coordinate 233,011 of NZ_RDBN01000037.1, forward strand.
GGGTCGAGGAGTTCGAGCAGGGCCTCGTCGACGCCACCGACCCGGTGTCCCTGCGCGTCGCCTACCGGCGCTGCCTGCTGTCCATCGCCGCGCGCGACGTGTGCGGCACCACCGACCTCGCCCAGACCGCCGCCGAGCTCGCCGACCTCGCCACCGCGACCCTGCGCGCCGCCCTCGCCATCGCCCGCGCCGCCGCGCCCGAGGACGCCGCACAGTGCCGGCTCGCGGTGATCGCGATGGGCAAGTGCGGGGGCCATGAGCTCAACTACGTCTCCGACGTCGACGTCATCTTCGTCGGTGAGACCGCGGGCGGCGCCGACGAGGGCAAGGCGCTGCGGTCGGCCACCAAGCTCGCCTCGCACATGATGCGGATCTGCTCCGAGACCACCGTCGAGGGCTCCATCTGGCCCGTGGACGCCAACCTGCGCCCCGAGGGCAGGAACGGCCCCCTGGTGCGCACGCTCAGCAGCCACCTCGCGTACTACCGGCGCTGGGCCAAGACCTGGGAGTTCCAGGCGCTGCTCAAGGCCCGCCCGGTGGCGGGCGACATCGAGCTGGGCGAGGAGTACGTCGACGCGCTGGAGCCGATGGTCTGGAAGGCCGCCGAGCGCGAGAACTTCGTCGCCGACGTGCAGAAGATGCGGCGGCGGGTCGTCGAGACCATCCCGGTGACGGAACTGGACCGCCAGCTGAAGCTCGGGCCGGGTGGGCTGCGGGACGTCGAATTCGCCGTACAGCTGCTCCAGTTGGTGCACGGCCGGGACGACGCCTCGCTGCGCAGCGGGACGACCCTGGACGCCTTGCAGGCACTCGCGGCGGGCGGATACGTCGGGCGGGCCGACGCGGCGCAGCTCGACACCGCCTATCGCTTCCTGCGCTCCATGGAACACCGCATCCAGCTCTACCGGCTGCGGCGCACCCACCTGGTGCCCGAGGACGAGGCCGACCTGCGGCGCATCGGCCGCTCGCTCGGGCTGCGCGTCGATCCGGTGGCCGAGCTGAACCGCGAGTGGAAACGGCACGCGAGTGTCGTACGGCGGCTGCACGAGAAGCTCTTCTACCGGCCGCTGCTCGACGCCGTCGCCCAACTTGCCCCCGGCGAGGCCCGGTTGAGTGCCGGGGCGGCGCGGGAGCGGCTGGTCGCGCTCGGGTACGGCGATCCGGCCGCCGCGCTCAGGCATCTGGAGGCGCTGGCCTCCGGGGTCACGCGGAAGGCGGCGATCCAACGCACGCTGCTGCCCGTCCTGTTGGGCTGGTTCGCGGACTCGGCCGACCCCGACGCGGGGCTGCTGAACTTCCGCAAGGTGTCGGACGCGCTCGGCAAGACCCCTTGGTATCTGCGGCTGTTGAGGGACGAGGGCGCCGCCGCCGAGAACCTCGCCCGGGTGCTGTCGGCCGGCCGGCTCGCCCCCGATCTGCTGATGCGGGCGCCGGAGGCGGTGGCGCTGCTCGGTGACGGGGACGGGGGGAGCGGGCTGGAGCCCCGCTCGCGCGCGCACCTGGAGCAGGAGATCCTCGCCGCGGTCGGCCGTGCGGTCGGGGCCGTGCAGGCGGTCACGGCGGCGCGAGGCGTGCGGCGCCGGGAGCTGTTCCGTACGGCGGCCGCCGACATCGTCGACTCCTACGGCACCGAGACGAAGCCCACCGAGGCCGATCAGGGTGCGCTGGTGGACCGGGTCGGGGCGGCGGTGTCCGATCTGACGGCGGCGACGCTGGCGGGGACCTTGCGGGCGGTGGTGCGTGAAGGGTGGGGGGACACCCTGCCGACCCGGTTCGCGATCATCGGCATGGGGCGGTTCGGTGGGCATGAGCTGGGATACGGCAGTGACGCCGATGTTCTGTTCGTGCACGAGCCGCGGGACGGGGTGGAGGAGCGCGAGGCCGCCGACGCCGCGAATCGGGTCGTCTCGGAGATGCGGCGGCTGCTGCAGATTCCCAGTGCCGATCCGCCGTTGTTGATCGACGCCGATCTGCGGCCGGAGGGCAAGACGGGGCCGCTGGTGCGCACGCTGAACTCGTACGAGGCGTACTACCGGCGGTGGTCGCTGGGGTGGGAGTCGCAGGCGCTGCTGCGGGCCGAGCCGGTCGCGGGGGACGAGGATCTCGCGGGGCGGTTCGTCGAGCTGATCGCTCCGCTGCGCTATCCCGCCGAGGGGCTCGGCGAGGATGCCGTACGGGAGATCCGGCGGCTCAAGGCCCGGATGGAGTCCGAGCGGCTGCCTCGCGGCTCCGATCCCAAGCTGCACACCAAGCTGGGGCCGGGCGGGCTGTCCGACGTGGAGTGGACGGTGCAGCTGCTGCAGCTGCAGCACGGGTGGGCCGAGCCGGGGCTGCGTACGACTCGGACGCGGGAGGCCCTTGCCGCTGCTTGCGCGGCCGGGCTCATCCCGGGCGAGGAGGCGGCGATCCTGGACGAGGCATGGGTGCTGGCGACGCGGGTGCGCAACGCGGTCATGCTGGTGCGGGGGCGGGCCGGGGACACGTTTCCCTCGGACGCTCGTGAGCTGGGGGCCGTGGGCCGTTACTTGGGGTACGAGCCCGGTCACGTGGGGGACATGCTCGATGCGTATC
>NZ_RDBN01000037.1:235681-269087 GCF_008042075.1 Streptomyces sp. UW30
GGTCGGTTACTACCTGTATCCACTCGCACCTCCCCGCCTGATGACCAACACAGGCTTCATCGACACGGTCCTGGTCCACGACACCTGGGGCTCCATGGCCTCCGGCGACCTGAAGAACATGTCGAACCAGTACGCCGCGATGCCGCCGATGCCTGCGGCGCGGCCTGTGCGGCTTTCTGGGGGTGCGCGTCGCGCCTACGGTCTTGTCGTGGGCCGGGGCCGTGCCGGAGGGTGTCCGTCCTCGGCCGGACGGTTGCTGTTGGCCCTGACGTGCTGTCCCTCGACGCCCGCCGCTGCGGGTGGACGACCCCCGGCACGTCCCCTTCCCGCCGTTTGCCGCTGCGGTACCTGCCTCGGTAGCGCGTAGGGGAGCGCTCCGTACCAGACCCATGCCACCGCGTAGCCGAACGCCAGGCACATGAGGCCGCCCACCGCGTCCAGCCAGAAGTGGTTGGCCGTTGCGACGATCACCAGGAGGGTGGCCATCGGATAGAGCAGGCCCAGCACACGCACCCAGGGGATTCGTGCCAGCGCGAAGATCGTCAGGCCCGACCAGACCGACCAGCCGATGTGCATCGACGGCATCGCGGCGTACTGGTTCGACATGTTCTTCAGGTCGCCGGAGGCCATGGAGCCCCAGGTGTCGTGGACCAGGACCGTGTCGATGAAGCCTGTGTTGGTCATCAGGCGGGGAGGTGCGAGTGGATACAGGTAGTAACCGACCAGGGCCACGCCTGTTGTCGCGAAGAGGACCAGGCGGGTTGCCGCGTAGCGGCCGGGGTGGCTGCGGTAGAGCCAGATCAGGACGCCCAGGGTGACGATGAAGTGCAGGGTCGCGTAGTAGTAGTTCATCCCTACGATGAGCCAACTCACCGAATTGATCGCGTGGTTGACCGACTCCTCGACGGCCAGGCCCAGGCTGTGTTCGAGCCTCCAGAGCCAGTCGGCGTTGCGCAGCGCCTCGGACTTCTGCTCCGGGACCGCGTTGCGGATCAGTGAGTACGTCCAGTAACTCACCGCGATCAGCAGGATCTCGAACCAGAGACGGGGCCGGCGAGGGGTGCGCAGTCGGCGCAGGGGCCCCCGCCCCGTCTCGTTGGCGACAGGGTGCGGAACGGCGGCTTCCCGGCCTTCCAGTGTCGTCACGGTCGTGTCACCCATAGGCACAGAGTCTGCCAGAAAAGACTTCCCCGACCGATCATCCCTCGGTTGGGTTCGGGATGCACGTTCTACGGCCGGCGTACAGCTCCATACTCCTACCAACGCAGGGGAGGGATGCGTCTATTCTCCGACTTGCGGACGACTTGACGACTTAGGGACGATTTCTGTCACCGGGTGCCGAAGCCGTCGAACCCCGCACCACCAGCTCCGGCATGAACACGAACTCGCTGTGCGGAGCGGGAGTCCCGCCGATCTCTTCGAGCAGCGTGCGTACCGCGGCCTGGCCCATCGCCGGAACCGGCTTGCGCACCGTGGTCAGGGGCGGGTCGGTGAAGGCGATCAGCGGGGAGTCGTCGAAACCCACGACCGAGATGTCCTTGGGGACATCGAGGCTGAGTTGCCGGGCCGCCCGTATCGCACCCAGTGCCATCATGTCGCTGGCGCAGACGATCGCGGTGCAGTCACGGCCGATCAGGGCCGTCGCGGCTGCCTGGCCGCCCTCCAGCGTGTACAGGGAGTGCTGGATCAGTTCGTTCTCGATGACGTCCGTCGGCAGCTTCAGCTGGTCCTGCACGGTGCGGACGAAGCCCTCGATCTTGCGCTGGACCGGGACGAAGCGCTTGGGGCCCAGGGCCAGGCCGATGCGGGTGTGGCCCAGGGAGACGAGATGGGTCACGGCCAGGGTCATCGCCGCGCGGTCGTCGGGGGAGATGAACGGTGCCTGGACCTTGGGGGAGAAGCCGTCCACCAGGACGTAGGGGACACCCTGGGCGCGCAGTCGCTCGTAGCGCTGCATGTCGGCCGTGGTGTCGGCGTGGAGGCCGGAGACGTAGATGATGCCGGCCACTCCGCGGTCGACGAGCATCTCCGTGAGCTCGTCCTCCGTCGAGCCGCCCGGGGTCTGGGTGGCCAGCACCGGCGTGTAGCCCTGCCTGGTCAGCGCCTGGCCGATGACCTGGGCGAGGGCCGGGAATATCGGGTTCTCCAGCTCCGGGGTGATCAGGCCCACCAGGCCCTCGCTGCGCTGGCGCAGGCGTACGGGGCGTTCGTAGCCGAGTACGTCGAGTGCGGCCAGCACGGACTGGCGGGTGGTGGAGGCGACGCCCGGCTTGCCGTTGAGGACCCGGCTGACGGTCGCTTCGCTCACCCCCGCCTGCGCAGCGATGTCCGCAAGCCGTGTGGTCACGGCACTGGACTGTACCGGCCGTATGTCGCCTTGCACACCAATCGGACGCCGTGGGCGACCTGTTGACCGGCCGCGCCCGGGCTGCTGCGTCATCGCACTCCCTCGTGAACATGATGGCAAGAGCTTGCAGAGTCTTGCACAAGTGGCCTGCGGGCCGCTCTACCGCTGTAAAGAAGCGTCTCATGGCGGTCGCCGAGCGGTCACGCCCCGGTAACTTCCGCGTTCTCTTGCACTTTTTTTCTGCAAGGTCTTTCGTAAGTCTTTCAGCGCTGTTACGTTCACGTCGCCCGGCGGCCGCAACGGCGCAGTCGGCAAGACAGCAGGGAGCGGCAGACGGGGCCACCCTGCATCACACGGGCTTTCACCCTCAAGGAGAACTCATGCGGCGTGGCATAGCGGCCACCGCGCTGGTGGCGTCCCTCGCTCTTGCGGCGACGGCGTGCGGCGGCGGGGACGACAGTGGCAGCGACTCGAGCGGGCCGGTGACCCTCACGTGGTGGGACACCTCCAACGCCACCAATGAGGCGCCGACGTACCAGGCCTTGGTCAAGGAGTTCGAGGCCGCCAACAAGGACATCAAGGTCAAGTACGTCAACGTCCCCTTCGACCAGGCGCAGAACAAGTTCGACACCGCCGCCGGTTCCAAGGGCGCCCCGGACATCCTGCGCTCCGAGGTCGGCTGGACCCCCGCCTTCGCGAAGAAGGGCTTCTTCCTGCCGCTGGACGGCACCGAGGCCCTCGCCGACCAGGCCAAGTTCCAGCCCAGCCTGATCGAGCAGGCCAAGTACGAGGGCAAGACCTACGGCGCTCCGTTCACCACGGACACGCTCGCCTTCGTCTACAACAAGGACCTGTTCAAGAAGGCCGGCGTCGAGGCCCCCAAGACCTGGGACGACCTGAAGAAGGCCGCCGCCACGATCAAGGACAAGACCGGCGTCGACGGTTACTGGGGCTCCACCCAGGCCTACTACGCCCAGACGTTCCTCTACGGCGAGGGCACCGACACCGTCGACGCCGACGCCAAGAAGATCACCGTCAACTCGGCCGAGGCCAAGAAGGGCTACGGCACCTGGCTGAGCCTCTTCGACGGCAAGGGCCTGCACAAGGCCGACACCACCGCCGACGCCTACGCCCACATCCAGGAGGCGTTCGTCAGCGGCAAGGTCGCCGCGATCATGCAGGGCCCGTGGGAGATCACCAACTTCTACAAGGGCTCCGCGTTCAAGGACAAGGCCAACCTCGGCATCGCCACCGTCCCGGCCGGCTCCGCCGGCAAGGCGGGCGCCCCGACCGGCGGCCACAACCTCTCCGTGTACGCCGGCTCCGACGAGGCGCACCAGAAGGCCGCGCTGAAGTTCGTGAACTTCATGACTTCGGCGAAGGCCCAGGAGACCATCGCCCTGAAGAACAACACGCTGCCCACCCGTGACGACGCCTACACCGCCGAGGTCAAGGCCGACCCGGGCATCGCCGGCTACCAGGGCGTCCTCGCCGCCGCCCAGCCGCGCCCGGCGCTGCCCGAGTACAGCTCCCTGTGGGGCCCGCTGGACACCGAGCTGCTGAAGATCGCCGGTGGCAAGGAGTCCCTGGACAAGGGTCTGAGCAACACCGAGGTCGCCATCGCCAAGCTGGTGCCGGACTTCAGCAAGTGATCGCCAGTGGCCGCCGGGTCCTGCCCGACAGGGGGACGGGACCCGGCGGCCACCGGCCTGTGCGTAAGGCCCGCCCCCTGATCTTCCAGAAGGTGTCGAGAGAACCATGACAGTCGCCATCGACCGCGCCACCGGCAAGCGCCACGGTGACCGCGCGCCGCGGCCCGGGCTGGGCCAGCGCCTGAAGCACTCGTACCAGAAGCACTGGTACGCCTACGCGATGATCACGCCGGTGGTCGTCGTCCTCGGCGTTCTCGTGCTCTACCCGTTGGCCTACGGCTTCTACCTGACGCTCACGGACGCCAACAGCCTCAACACGGGCCGCACCATCGGCGTCAACGAGATCGAGGCCACCTACAAGTTCATCGGTCTCGACAACTACACCGACATCCTGTGGGGCGAGACCGCCTACGACCGCTTCTGGTCCCACTTCATCTGGACCATCGTGTGGACGGCCGCCTGCGTCACCCTCCACTACACGATCGGCCTCGGCCTCGCCCTGCTGCTCAACCAGAAGCTGCGCGGCCGCACCCTGTACCGGCTGATCCTGATCCTGCCGTGGGCCGTGCCGACCTTCGTCACCGTGTTCGGCTGGCGCTTCATGCTCGCCGACGGCGGAGTCATCAACTCCTTCCTGGAGACGCTCCACCTGCCGACCCCGCTGTGGCTGGAGGACACCTTCTGGCAGCGGTTCGCCGCGATCATGGTCAACACCTGGTGCGGCGTGCCGTTCATGATGCTCTCGCTGCTCGGCGGACTGCAGTCCATCGACACCACCCTCTACGAGGCCGCCGAGATGGACGGCGCGAGCAAGTGGCAGCAGTTCCGCTACGTCACCCTGCCCGGCCTGCGCTCCGTCAGCTCCACCGTCGTACTCCTCGGCATCATCTGGACCTTCAACCAGTTCGCCATCATCTTCCTGCTGTTCGGCGACACCGCCCCGGACGCCCAGATCCTTGTCACCTGGGCCTACTACCTCGGCTTCGGACAGCAGCCGCGCGACTTCGCGCAGTCGGCCGCCTACGGCATGCTGCTGCTGGCCATCCTGATCGTCTTCACCTCCTTCTACCGCCGCTGGCTGAACCGCAATGACCAGCAGCTCGCGATCTGAGGCAGGAGTCCCCATGAGCACCACTACCGCCCTGACCTCCGCCGAGGCGAAGAAGGAGAATCCCGTGGCCCCCACCCAGGGCAAGGCGCGCCGAGGCGGGCGCGGCCTCGCGGGCTCGCTCGTCTCCCACGGCATCCTGATCGTCGCGAGCCTGATCGCTCTCTTCCCGATCCTCTGGCTGGTCTTCCTGTCCCTCGGCCCGGACAAGGACGACTATCTGCACCCCGGTGACATCTGGGGGAAGATGACGCTGGACAACTACTCGTTCGTCCTGCAGGACACCAACTTCTTCGACTGGCTGACGAGCACCCTGATCGTCTCGCTCGGCACCACGGTCATCGGCGTCATGATCGCCGCCACCACCGGCTACGCCGTCTCGCGCATGCGCTTTCCGGGCTACAAGAAGTTCATGTGGGTGCTTCTGGTCACCCAGATGTTCCCGATCGCCGTCCTGATCGTGCCGATGTACCAGATCCTCTCCGAACTCCAGCTGGTCGACAGCTACCTCGGTCTGATCCTCGTCTACTGCTCGACCGCGGTGCCGTACTGCGCCTGGCTGCTCAAGGGCTACTTCGACACCATCCCGTTCGAGATCGACGAGGCCGGACGCGTCGACGGACTGAGCCCCTTCGGCACGTTCGTACGGCTGATCCTGCCGCTCGCGAAGCCCGGTCTCGCGGTCGCCGGCTTCTACAGCTTCATCACGGCCTTCGGCGAGGTCGCCTTCGCCTCGACGTTCATGCTGTCCGACACGAAGTACACCTTCGCCGTCGCCCTGCAGACCTTCGTCAGTGAGCACGACGCCCAGCGCCAGCTCATGGCCGCCACCGCGGTGCTGATCGCGATACCCGTCTCCGCCTTCTTCTACCTCGTCCAGAAGAACCTGGTGACCGGCCTCACCGCGGGCGGCACGAAGGGCTAGAACGCCGGTTCGGTAGCGCCCTGTCAGGGGCGCGGGGAACTGCGCGACCAGCCACGACGGCGCCGCACCAGAACTCGAGGCGGTCGCGGTGACCATCCGACCCCGCTGTCACCGCGACCGCCTCGTCATCACCGTTGTACGCACACCTGATCCCATGACCCCGTTACGCACAAGGACGCCATGAGCCAGCAGCACTCTGCCATCGCCCCGGCCCCGAACCCCGCCAAAGCCAAGCGCAGCGACTGGTGGCGGGACGCGGTGATCTACCAGGTCTATCCGCGCAGCTTCGCCGACAGCAACGGCGACGGCATGGGCGACCTGGAAGGCGTACGCTCCCGTCTCCCGTATCTGCGCGACCTCGGCGTCGACGCCGTGTGGCTCAGCCCCTTCTATGCCTCGCCACAGGCCGACGCCGGCTACGACGTCGCCGACTACCGGGCCGTCGACCCGATGTTCGGCAACCTGCTCGACGCGGACGCGCTGATCCGCGACGCCCGCGAGCTGGGCCTCAGGATCATCGTCGACCTGGTCCCCAACCACTCCTCCGACCACCACGAGTGGTTCAAGCGGGCCATCGCCGAGGGGCCGGGTTCCCCGCTGCGCGACCGCTACCACTTCCGTCCCGGCAAGGGCGAGAACGGCGAACTGCCGCCCAACGACTGGGAGTCCATCTTCGGCGGCCCCGCCTGGACGCGCGTCGCGGACGGGGAGTGGTATCTGCACCTCTTCGCGCCCGAGCAGCCCGACTTCAACTGGGACCACCCGGCGGTGGGCGACGAGTTCCGCTCGATTCTCCGCTTCTGGCTCGACATGGGCGTCGACGGCTTCCGTATCGACGTCGCCCACGGCCTGGTGAAGGCGGAGGGGCTGCCCGACCTTGGATCCCACGAGCAGCTCAAGCTGCTGGGCAACGATGTCATGCCGTTCTTCGACCAGGACGGTGTGCACGCGATCTACCGACAGTGGCGCACGATCCTCGACGAGTACGCGGGCGACCGCATTTTCGTGGCCGAGGCGTGGACCCCGACCGTCGAGCGCACCGCGAACTACGTCCGCCCGGACGAGCTGCACCAGGCCTTCAACTTCCAGTACCTGTCGACGGAGTGGGACGCGGAGGAGCTGCGCAAGGTCGTCGACCGCACCCTGGAGGCCATGCGCCCGGTCGGCGCCCCCGCCACCTGGGTCCTCTCCAACCACGACGTCACCCGCCACGCCACCCGGTTCGCCAACCCGCCGGGCCTCGGCACCCAGATCCGCACGGCGGGGGACCGGGAACTGGGCCTGCGACGGGCCCGGGCTGCCACCTTGCTGATGCTGGCGCTGCCCGGCTCGGCGTACATCTACCAGGGCGAGGAGCTGGGCCTCCCGGACGTCGTCGACCTGCCGGACGAGGTCCGCCAGGACCCGGCGTACTTCCGCGGCGCCGGGCAGGACGGCTTCCGCGACGGCTGCCGGGTGCCGATCCCGTGGACGCGCTCGGGATCGTCGTACGGCTTCGGTACCGGCGGCAGCTGGCTGCCGCAGCCGGAGGGCTGGGGCGAGCTGAGCGTCGAGGCGCAGACCGGCGACGCCGACTCCACCCTGGAGCTGTACCGCTCCGCGCTCGCCCTGCGCCGCACGCAGCCCGACCTGGGCGCCGGCGACGCGGTGGAGTGGCTGAAGGCGCCCGAGGGTGTCGTCGCCTTCCGGCGCGGTGAGTTCGTGTGCGTCGCGAACACCGGCGGCGAGTCGGTGACGACGACGTCGTACGGCCGTCTCCTCCTCGCCAGCGGTGAGATCAGCGAGGCGGACGGCGAGGCGAAGGTGCCGGGCGACACCACGGTGTGGTGGACGACTGCCTGACAGGCCGTCAAACGCAAATGACAGGGGCCCGCTGCCTTCTCAGGCAGCGGGCCCCTGCTCTTGCTTCCAGGGCGGCGGTAGGGAGCTCAACTACCGATGAGGGTGAGGGAGTTGAGGAGGGCGCGTCAAGGTTGCGGATGAAAGTACTTGCTATGACTTTCAACTCTCTTGCTGTAAACCTTTCGTGGCGGTACGGTCACGCCGGCGCCCGGCAACGACGCCTGGCCGTCATCGCAAGGAGTACACGCCTGTGATATCGAGATGGTCCGTCACCGCGACCGCGACCGCGCTCGCCGCCACGTCGTTGGCCCTCATGGCCCCCGGGACCACCGCGTCCGCCTCCCCGCCCGGCACCAAGGACGTCACCGCGGTGATGTTCGAGTGGAGCTTCGCCTCGGTCGCCAAGGAGTGCACGAACACCCTCGGCCCCGCCGGCTACGGCTACGTCCAGGTCTCCCCGCCCGCCGAGCACATCCAGGGCGCACAGTGGTGGACCTCGTACCAGCCGGTCAGCTACAGGATCGCCGGGCGTCTCGGTGACCGTACGGCCTTCCAGAACATGGTCAACACCTGTCACTCGGCCGGTGTGAAGGTCGTCGTCGACACCGTCATCAACCACATGTCGGCGGGCAGCGGCACCGGCACGGGCGGATCGTCGTACACCAAGTACAACTACCCGGGCCTGTACTCGTCCGCCGACTTCGACGACTGCACCAGCCAGATCAGCAACTACCAGGACCGCTGGAACGTCCAGCACTGCGAACTCGTCGGCCTCGCCGACCTGGACACCGGCGAGTCCTACGTGCGCGGCGCCATCGCCGGCTACATGAACGACCTGCTCTCGCTCGGCGTCGACGGCTTCCGCATCGACGCGGCCAAGCACATGGACGCCGCCGACCTGGCCAACATCAAGTCCCGCTTGACCAACCCTTCCGTCTACTGGAAGCAAGAGGCCATCTACGGCAGCGGCGAGGCCGTCCAGCCCACCGAGTACACGGGCAACGGCGACGTCCAGGAGTTCCGCTACGCCTACGACCTCAAGCGGGTCTTCAACAACGAGAACCTCGCCTATCTGAAGAACTACGGCGAGGGCTGGGGCTATATGAGCAGCGGCGTCTCCGGTGTCTTCGTGGACAACCACGACACCGAGCGCAATGGCTCCACCCTGAACTACAAGGACAACGCCAACTACACGCTGGCGAACGTCTTCATGCTCGCCTACCCGTACGGCGCTCCGGACATCAACTCCGGCTACGAGTTCTCCGACGCGGATGCCGGCCCACCCAACGGTGGCTCAGTGACCGCCTGTTGGCAGAACGGCTGGAAGTGCCAGCACGCCTGGCCGGAGATCAAGTCGATGGTCGCCTTCCGCAACGCCACGCGCGGCGAGTCGGTCACCAACTGGTGGGACAACGGCGCCGACGCCATCGCCTTCGGGCGGGGGAGCAAGGGCTTCGTGGCCATCAACCACGAGTCGGGCTCGCTGAGCCGCACGTACCAGACGTCCCTCGCGGCGGGCACGTACTGCAACGTGCAGAACAACACGACGGTGACGGTGAACTCCAGCGGCCAGCTCACGGCCACGCTGGGCTCCAACACGGCCCTGGCGGTCTACTCCGGCAAGTCGAGCTGCTGAGTGCCCAACTGAAAGTTTTTGCCGATGGTTTCAAGCCTCTTGCTGTAATCCTTACGGCGGCGATACGTTTCGCGCGGGGTCGGACCCACAGAGCCGTAATCGCTAGGAGCCCATCTGTGATATCGAGATGGCCATCGCCGTCGAGGCGGCGAACCACCCATGTCGGACGGGTCGCTGCGGTCGTCGTGACCGCGCTGACCGCAGCACTCGTCCAGCCTCTCGTGGCGCGGGCCGAGACGCCGCCCGCGCCCCCGTCCGACGCCAGGCTCGCTGCCGAGCCCGCCCGGCACGACGCCACCCGTGAGCAGTTCTACTTCGTCCTGCCGGACCGTTTCGCCAATGGCGACACGGGCAACGACAAGGGCGGTCTGACCGGTTCGCGCCTGGCCACCGGCTACGACCCCACCGACAAGGGTTTCTACCAGGGCGGTGACCTCAAGGGCCTGACCAAGCGCCTGGACTACATCAAGGGCCTCGGCACCACCTCCATCTGGATGGCCCCGATCTTCAAGAACCAGCCCGTGCAGGGGACGGGGAGCAACGCCTCCGCCGCCTACCACGGCTACTGGATCACCGACTTCACCCAGGTCGACCCGCACTTCGGCACCAACAAGGACCTTCAGACCCTCATCTCCAAGGCCCACGCCAAGGGCATGAAGGTCTTCTTCGACGTCATCACCAACCACACGGCGGATGTCGTCGACTATGAGGAGAAGTCTTACGACTACCTCTCCAAGGGTGCCTTTCCGTATCTGACCAAGGACGGCAAGCCGTTCGACGACGCGGACTACGCGGACGGAAGGTCAGGGTTCCCGGCCGTCGACGCCGACTCCTTCCCGCGCACGCCGACCGTCCCCGCCGCGAAGAAGAACCTCAAGGTCCCGTCGTGGCTCAACGACCCGGCGATGTACCACAACCGGGGCGACTCGACCTTCGCCGGCGAGAGCTCCGCCCACGGCGACTTCTCCGGCCTCGACGACCTGTGGACCGAGCMCCCCGAGGTCGTCAGCGGCATGGAGCGGATCTACCAGCGCTGGGTCAGGGACTTCGACATCGACGGCTTCCGTATCGACACGGTGAAGCACGTCAACATGGAGTTCTGGACGCAGTGGGCCACGGCCCTCGACTCCTACGCGGCCAAGCGGGGCCGTGACGACTTCTTCATGTTCGGCGAGGTCTACTCCGCCGACACGTCGATCACCTCGCCGTACGTCACCCAGGGCCGCCTCGACGCCACGCTCGACTTCCCCTTCCAGGAAGCGGCCCGGCAGTACGCCTCCCAGGGCGGCAGCGCGAAGAAGCTCGCGGGCGTCTTCGGCGACGACTACAAGTACACGACCGACAAGGCCAACGCCTACGAGCAGGTCACCTTCCTCGGCAACCACGACATGGGGCGCATCGGGTACTTCCTGAACCAGGACAACCCGAAGGCCACCGACGCCGAGCTGCTCAAGAAGGACGAGCTCGCCAACGAGCTGATGTTCCTCAGCCGCGGCAACCCGGTCGTCTACTACGGCGACGAACAGGGCTTCACCGGCGCCGGCGGCGACAAGGACGCCCGCCAGACCCTGTTCGCCTCGAAGACCGCCGACTACCTCGACGACGACCAGATCGGCACCGACCGCACCCACGCGAGCGACGCCTACGACACGAGCGCACCGCTGTACGAGCAGATCAGCGCGCTCTCCAAGCTCCGCAAGGCCAACCCGGCCCTCGCCGACGGCGTCCAGACCGAGCGCTACGCGGCCGACGGCGCAGGCATCTACGCCTTCTCCCGTACCGACGCCCGCACGGGCACCGAGTACGTCGTCGCCTTCAACAACGCGGGCGAGGCGAAGACGGCGACCTTCGCGACCGGTTCGGCCGGCATGGCGTTCAAGGGGATCCACGGCACCGACGCGACCGTCACGTCCGATGCCGGCAAGAAGGTCACCGTCACCGTTCCGGTCGGCTCGGCGATCGTCCTCAAGGCGGCCGGCAGGCCCGCCAAGCCCGCGACCGAGCCGACCATCGCGCTGAAGGCCCCGGCCACCGGCGCCACCGGCACGGTCGAGATCGGCGCCGATGTCGACGGCGGACAGCTCAACCGGGTCGTCTTCGCCGCGCAGGTCGGAAACGGCAAGTGGAAGACCCTCGGCTCCGCCGACCATGCCCCGTACAAGGTCACCCAGGCCATCGGCGCAGGCGTACCGGCCGGAACGGCCCTGCGCTACAAGGCGGTCGTGATCGACTCGGCCGGCCGCACGGCGAGCGCGACGGCTGCCTCCACCACCGGCACCCCGCCCGTCCCGGAGGCGCGGTGGTAGTGCAGGACGGCCTTGGACTTGTCCGGGGCCGGGTAGTCGGCCGCCGGCTTCTCCGTGCGGACGGCCTCCTCCCGCGACTACGCGATCGTCCACTACAAGCGCGCCGACGGCGACTACGCGAACTGGGGCCTGTACGCCTGGGGCGACCTCGCCGAGGGCGAGTCCACCAACTGGCCGGACAGCCACCCCTTCGTCGGCCGCGACTCCTACGGCGCCTTCGCCTACGTCAAGCTGAAGCCGGGCGCCTCCAGCGTCGGCTACCTCGTCATCGACAAGGACGGCAACAAGGACGTCTCCGCCGACCGCACGATCGACGTCACCAAGACGGGCGAGATCTGGGTCGAGCAGGGCAAGGAGGCCGTCCGCACGGAGAAGCCGGCGGCCGACTACCCGGCCCCGGACAAGTCCAAGGCCGTCCTGCACTACCACCGCGCCGACGGGAACTACGACGGCTGGGGACTGCACACCTGGACGGGTGCCGCGAACCCCACCGAGTGGTCGAACCCCCTGAAGCCGGTCAAGACTGACAGTTATGGTGCGGTCTTCGAGGTACCGCTCACCGACGGTGCCACCAGTCTCAGCTACATCCTCCACAAGGGCGACGAGAAGGACCTGCCCGCCGACCAGTCGCTCGACCTCACGGCGAACGGCCACGAGGTGTGGCTGTTGAGCGGCCAGGAGAAGTACCTGCTCCCGCAGCCCGCCGGCTCCGCGGCCGCGCTCGACCTGACGACCTCCAAGGCCGTCTGGATCGACCGGAACACGATCGCCTGGAACGGCTCCGAGGCCGCCGCGTCCACCCAGCTCCTGTACAGCCGGGACGGCTCGATCGCCGTCAAGGACGGGGCGCTGACCAGCGACGACGAGCGATGGCTGCGGCTGTCCAAGACGTCCCTCACCGACGCCCAGAAGGCGAAGTTCCCGCACCTGAAGGACTACACCGCCTGGTCCGTCGACCCGCGCGACCGCGACCGGGTCCGCGCGGCCCTGAACGGCCAGATCGTGGCGTCCCAGCGCGCCGCCAACGGGGCTGTACTGGCCGCGACCGGCGTGCAGATCGCCGGAGTGCTCGACGACCTCTACCCCGCGGCGACGAAGGCGGACCTCGGGCCGACCTTCGACAAGGGCCGTCCGACGCTGGCCGTCTGGGCGCCCACGGCACAGTCGGTGAAGCTGGAGATCGGCGACTCCACCGTCGCCATGAAGCGGAACGACACCACCGGCGTCTGGTCCGTCACCGGCCCCAGGTCCTGGAAGGGCAAGTCCTACCGGTACGCCGTGCAGGTCTGGGCGCCCAGCGTCGGCAAGGTCGTCACCAACAAGGTCACCGACCCCTACTCGGTCGCCCTCACCGCCAACTCCCTGCGCAGCCTCGTCGTCGACCTCGACGACCGGACGCTGGCGCCGACGGGCTGGTCGACGTACACCAAGCCCAAGGCGGTGCCGCTGAAAGACGCGCAGATTCAGGAGCTGCACGTCCGGGACTTCTCGGTGGCGGACAAGACCGTGGCCGCGAAGGACAAGGGCACCTACCTCGCCTTCACCGACAAGCTCAGCGACGGCTCCAAGCACCTGAAGAAGCTGGCCGAGGCGGGCACGTCGTACGTCCATCTGCTGCCGGCCTTCGACATCGCCACCATCCCCGAGAAGAAGTCCGACCAGGCGAGCCCCGACTGCGACCTCGCCTCCTTCCCGGCCGACTCCGACAAGCAGCAGGAGTGCGTGGCGAAGGCCGCCGCGAAGGACGCCTACAACTGGGGCTACGACCCGTACCACTACACGGTCCCCGAGGGTTCGTACTCCTCCGACCCGGACGGCACCGCGCGTACCGTCGAGTTCCGCAGAATGGTCAAGGCGCTGAACGAGGACGGCCTGCGCGTCGTCATGGACGTCGTCTACAACCACACCGCGGCGAGCGGCCAGGCGGACACCAGCGTCCTCGACCGGATCGTGCCCGGCTACTACCAGCGGCTCCTTCCCGACGGTTCGGTCGCCAACAGCACCTGCTGTGCCAACACCGCCACCGAGAACGCCATGATGGGCAAGCTGGTCGTCGACTCGATCGTCACCTGGGCCAAGAAGTACAAGGTCGACGGCTTCCGCTTCGACCTCATGGGCCACCACCCGAAGGCCAACATCCTGGCGGTCAGGAAGGCCCTCGACGGGCTGACCCTCGCCAAGGACGGCGTCGACGGCAAGAAGATCATCCTGTACGGCGAGGGCTGGAACTTCGGCGAGGTCGCCGACGACGCCCGGTTCGTCCAGGCCACGCAGAAGAACATGGCCGGCACCGGCATCGCGACCTTCTCCGACCGCGCCCGTGACGCGGTGCGCGGCGGCGGCCCCTTCGACGAGGACCCGGGCATCCAGGGCTTCGCGTCCGGGCTGTACACCGAGCCCAACTCGTCGAAGAACAACGGCACCGAGGCGGAGCAGAAGGCGCGCCTGCTGCACTACCAGGACCTGATCAAGGTCGGCCTGTCCGGCAACCTCGCCGACTACCGCTTCACCGACACGGCGGGCAAGGACGTCAAGGGCTCCGAGGTCGACTACAACGGCGCACCCGCCGGCTACGCGGCCGCCCCCGGCGACGCCCTCGCCTACGCGGACGCGCACGACAACGAGTCGCTGTTCGACGCGCTGACGTACAAGCTGCCCGCCACCACGAGCGCGGCCGACCGTGCCCGGATGCAGGTCCTCGCCATGGCCACGGCGACCCTGTCGCAGGGCCCGGCGCTCTCCCAGGCCGGCACCGACCTGCTGCGCTCGAAGTCCCTCGACCGCAACTCCTACGACAGCGGCGACTGGTTCAACGCCATCCACTGGAACTGCGCCGACGGCAACGGCTTCGGGCGGGGGCTGCCGATGGCGGCCGACAACCAGTCCAAGTGGCCGTACGCCAAGCCCCTGTTGAGCGGCGTCAAGGTCGGCTGCGAGCAGATCGAGGGCTCCTCGACGGCGTACCGCGACCTGCTGCGGATCCGCTCGACGGAGAGCGCCTTCTCCCTCGGCACGGCCGAGCAGGTGCAGTCGAAGCTGTCCTTCCCGCTGTCCGGCAAGGAGGAGACGCCCGGCGTGATCACCATGCGGCTCGGTGACCTCGTCGTCGTCTTCAACGCCACGCCCGACCGGCAGGAGCAGCGGGTCGCCTCGCTCGCCGGCGACGGGTACCGGCTGCATCCGGTGCAGGCCTCGGGCGCGGACCCTATCGTCAAGTCCGCTTCCTACGACGAGGAAACGGGCACGTTCGCCATTCCGGGGCGCACAGTCGCGGTCTTCACCCGAGCCCTCTGATACGGCACTAACTTGAGTGGGGCGGCCCGGTCACGGGTCGCCCCCTCACGCGTATCCAAGGGCTGCTTACGATGAAAAATGACGTCAAGCAGTGGGGCGCGACCGTGATGGTCGTCGACGACGTCCCGTCCAACCGCTACGCCATGGGCGCCGTGCTGCGCCGCGCGGGCCATCACGTCGTGCCGGTCGCGAGCGCGGGCGAGGCACTGAGTGAACTCGACATACGGCTGCGGGCGGGCGCCCTGCCCGACGTGGCCCTCGTCGACGTCGGGCTGCCGGACATGAGCGGCTTCGAACTGTGCCGCCGGGTCAAGTCCCGGCCGTCCACGGCCGCGCTGCCCGTCGTCCACTTCTCCGCGACGGCCGTGGACGCGAAGGACCGGTGCCAAGGACTCGACGCGGGCGCCGACGCCTACCTGACCGTGCCGGCCGAACCGAGGGAGATCCAGGCCGTCGTGCAGGCGGCGGTCCGCAGGGCACGCGGGCGCACCGCCGCCGAGGCGCTCGCCGACCGGCTGACGCTGCTGTCCGAGACCATCGTCGCCGTGCAGACGGCGCGCTGCCTGGGGGAGCTGGCCGACGCGGCAGCCGCGGGCGCGGCCCGGCTGACCGGGACACCGGCGGTCGTCTTCGTGATCGGCCCGGACGGCGAAGCCCACCACGGCACGTCGCGCAGTCGGCTCGCCCTGTCCGACGCGGGCCCGCACCAGGCCGCGGCCCGGCTGATCACGCGCATCGCAGGCCGGCAGGCCGGCGTGCACAGCACCGTCGTCCCGGCGCCCCTGTGGCCGACGGGCCTCTTCCGGCCCGGCGCCCGGGACGACGCCCACTTGGTGCTGGCGTCGGCCAAGGAGGGCCGAGCCCGGGTATGCATCGCAACACCGGCAAGTACAGCGCCCCTCAGGGGCGCGACCAGCCACGACGAGCCCGCGGACCGCCGGCGGCACAACGCGGCACTGCCTGACGCGGCACTTCCCGTGGAGCGCCTCGCCCAGGCCACCGCGCTCGCCGCCGAGCCGCTGCTCATGTACCAGGCGGAGCGGCACATCGCCCTCACGCTTCAGCACAGCTTCCTGCCCCAGCCGCACCGGCTGCCCCATCTGCCCGGCGTCGAGCTCGTCGTGCGGTACGTGCCCGCCTCCCGGCAGACCGAGATCGGCGGGGACTTCTACGCCGCCCTGCGTACCCGGGACGGGGTGCTCACCGCGGTCGGGGACGTCGTCGGGCACTCGCTGGACGCGGCCACCGTCATGGTCGAGATCCGCCACGCGCTGCGCGCCTACTGCGTCGAGGAGAGCGACCCGCGCGCACTGGCCGAACGGCTCGACCGGATGCTGCTGCACTACCACCCCGAGGTCACCGCCACGGTCTGCCTGGCCCTGGTCGACCCCGGCACCGGGCTGGTCCGGATCGCCAACGCGGGGCACATTCCGCCGGTGCTCGTGCGGGAGGACGGCAAGGCCGAGTACGTCCCGGTGGACGGCCCGCTGCTCGGGCTCGCCCTCGACCGGCCCGAGCCGAGCGAGCTGGTCCTGACCCGGCGGGACCGCCTCCTGATGGTCACCGACGGTCTCATCGAGACCCGCGGCATCGACCTCGCCACCTCCATGGAGCAGCTGCGCACGGCCGCCGGCGACGCCCCGGCCGGCCTCGACGCGCTGTGCGACACCCTGCTGGGCTGCTTCGGGCACGACCGGGAGGACGACATCGCGATGCTGGCGCTGCGGTTAGGGTGAGCGCTGCCGTCGTAGAACAGGAGTGCTCATGCCGCAGATCACCGTCGACTACTCCCACACGCTGGGTTCCGCCTTCGACCGGGAGGGTTTCGCGCGGGCGCTGCACACCGCGACGGTCGAGATCGCGGCGGCGAGGCCCGAGGCGTGCAAGACGCAGTTCCGCCGGAGCGAGTACACGGCGTTCGGCTACGAGGACCCCGAGGACCAGCTCCACGCCATCGTGCACGTCACGATCGGGCTGCTCGCCGGCCGCACCGACGAGACCAAGGCGAAGCTGACCGAGACCGTACTGGAGCTGCTGAAGAAGCACGTGGAGGACGACGGGCTCGTCCTGCACACCTCGGCGGAGGTGCGTGAACTCGACGCGTCGTACCGGAAGTTCGAGCGCTAGGGCCTGTCGTTTGGATCAGGCCGGCTGAGAGAGGCTGCGCCTTTCAGCGGACCCGAGCGGGGCCTGGTGCGTGCAGCTGCAAGGCGGAGGAGGGCGGCGACGCGATGGGGGTCCCCGCGCGAGCTCGCTCGAGCGTGGGGGAGTCGGCGACCGACGACAACGCGGCTGGGGGTCCCCCCTGCTCGAAGAGCTTGGGGGAGTGCGTGCCAGGGCCCGCGACGCCGGGATGATCCAAACGACAGGTCCTAGAGGCTCACGACGCCAGGGCGATCAGCCGGGTGACCAGGTCGGCGAACGGCCCGTCGGCCGGCTCCTCCTTCAGCATGCCGCGCAGCAGCATGCCCATCTCCTCGTCCTGGGCGGCGCTCACGGCGGCCAGCGCGGCGAAGTCGTGCACGAGCTGGACCTCCAGCTCGCCGCGCGGGATGCGCCGGCCGTCCAGCCAGATCAGCGCCGTCGACTCGGCGAGCGAGATCCAGGAGCGGACGACCAGTTCCAGGCGCGCGGGCGGATTCTCCACGCCCAGATGCGAAACGATTTGGACATAAGCGGCCTGCCGCACGGAGTCGATCAGTGCGTTCGTCGCCGTGGAGCCGACGGCCGGACCGCCGCGCATCAGCGCCGAGAAACCGGGGCCGTGGTCGTCGACGAAGTCGAAGAACCGCCGCATCACCCGCAGCAGCCGCGCCCCCAGCGGCCCCTCGTGCGGTTCGACGAACCGGCCCGCGAGTTCCTCCGACGCACGCTTCAACGCGGCTTCGTACAGGCTGAGTTTGCCGGGGAAGTAGTGGTAGACCAGCGGCCGTGAGATGCCCGCGGCCGCGGCTATCTCGTCGATGGAGACATCGTCGGGCGAGCGCTGGCTGAACAGGTCGAGGGCGACGCCGATCAACTGCTGCCGTCGCTCCTCGACTCCCATTCTTCGCCGTACCCCGGTAGTCATGCGAACACCTTACCGATCGATTCCGGCCCCGAACGGACCGGACCGACCACGGGCGTTCACATGTCGAGTACGAGTCGATCACCCCGCGCCCGTGACACACAGATCAGCATGGAGTCGCCGCGCTCCGCGTCGGTCAGCAGCTCGTCCCGGTGATCCACCTCGCCCGCCAGCACCCGCTGTTGGCAGGTCCCGCAGAAGCCCTGCTCGCAGGAGTACGCCGTGTTCGGCAACTCGGCGCGTACGGCGGCCAGTACGGTCGAGTCGGCAGGCACGGTCAACGTCCGCCCACTGCGCCGGAGTTCGACCTCGAAGGCACCGCCGGTCGAGGTACGGGGCGTGAACCGCTCCAGCAGCACCCGCGGGAACCGCTCCTGCACCGCGGCCATCAGCCCTTCCGGCCCACAGCAGTAGACGGCGGCCCCCTCGGGCACGTCCGCGAGGAGCGCGTCGAGGTCGGGCACCCCCTCCACGACCGTCACACGGTCCGCGCCCAGCTTCTCGACCTCCTCCAGGAACGGCATCGAGGCGCGGTCGCGTCCGCAGTACAGCAGCCGCCACTCGACGCCGTCCGGCAGCGCCCGCAGCATCGGCAGGACGGGCGTGATCCCGATACCGCCGGCGACGAAGACGTACGACGCGGCCTCGACGAGCGGGAAACGGTTCCGCGGCCCCCGCACCTCCAGCTCCATGCCTTCGCGGACCTGCTCGTGCACCTCGCGCGAGCCGCCCCGCCCGTCCGGGACCAGCCTGGTCGCCACGGTGTACGACGAGGCGTCCTCCGGGTCGCCGCACAGCGAGTACTGCCGCACCAGCCCCGACGGCAGCACCAGGTCGAGATGCGCACCGGGCTCCCAGCGCGGCAGGTCGTGCCCTTCGAGGCGCAGCTGTACGACCCCCTCGGCGACCTCCTCGCGCGCGGCCACCAGCACCCGCAACGCCCGCGAGCGGGGCCGCCCGGAGATCGGCTCCTCCAGGGCGGGCATCGGCCACAGCGGCGAGGTCCGGATACGGCGCCGCATCGCCCGCCGGACGAGCAGGGCGGTCCCGGCGACGACGGCCACGGTGCTCAGCTTCGGCATCAGGCGGCACCCTTCGCGGACTTCTCGGCTGCCTCGGCGGCCAGCGCGGCGGGGGAGGAGGCCAGGTAGGCGACGGCCTGCTCGGTGGAACCCTCCTGCGAGGGGTGATACGCACGGCTCAGATACGTCGGGATCGACCTGAGCATGTCCCCGGTGGTGGGGAGCGTGCCGCGCCTGCCCCGGACGTAGAAGTCCTTGAACGAGGCGCGGCCGTCGATGAGCGTAGGGTCGTTCTCCATGAAGAACCGCGCCCCCCGCTGCCACAGGAACACCAGGGCCGTGAACGCGGCGGCCCAGGTGCGCACCCGCCGCCGGTAGCCGCCGTCGACGTGCATGAACAGGTCGAAGGCGACCGACCGGTGCTCGACCTCCTCGGCGCCGTGCCAGCGCAGCAGGTCCAGCATGGTCGGGTCGGCGCCCCGGCGGTCCAGCTCCTCGGCGTTGAGTACCCAGTCGCCGAGGAAGGCGGTGTAGTGCTCGATGGCCGCGATCAGCGCCACCCGCTCCATCAGCCACCAGCGGCGTGCCCGGCCCGGCGGCAGCGTGCGGTCGCCCAGCAGCTTCTCGAAGAACCAGTCGACCTGGGCGGTGTACGGCGTCGGGTCGAGCCCCTGCTCACGCAGATGCGGCAGTACCTCGTCGTGGGCCTGCGAGTGCATCGCCTCCTGCCCGATGAACCCGAGCACGTCCTCGCGCAGTCGCTCGTCCCGTATGTACGGCAGCACCTGCTTGTAGACATGCACGAACCACCGCTCACCGGCCGGCAGGAGCAGATGCAGCACGTTGATGGTGTGCGTGCTGAACGGGTCCCCCGGCACCCAGTGCAACGGGGTGTCGTCCCAGGAGAAGGACACCTTGCGGGCCTTGAGGGGCACGCGGTCCTGCGTGTTAGACATGGCGTCAATGTACTGACGGGTAGGGCTGTGGTGAACCCTTGTGCGCGCCCTTATTTACATTTCTGTCAGTAGGGGGACCCGGGGGCTCAGGACCTCACTGAAGCCCGTTGATGACGCGGCCGCTCTCCAGCGTGGCCTTCAGCTCGGCCTGGGCGCCCTGCTTCGCCCGCGCGGTCAGCAGGTGGTTCCGGGAGGTGCCGTGGACGCCGCCGGTCGCGGTGATCGACGCCGTGTCGTTCGTGCCGGCCACCAGCAGATACCAGCCGCCCGCCTTCGCCTTCCACAGCACCCCGGCCAGCACGTGCGGGTCGCGCGCCCCGCACGCCGGTACGTTCTGAGCCTTCGCCGCCAGCGCGCCGAGCGCCGTGCCCGGCGTGCGGAACTGCGCCAGCACCCGCTCGCCGCCACCCCGCCAGGTCTCGGCGCGGGTGCACACCCAGTCCGCCGCACCGGTGCCGTCGGGCAGCGGCTGCTGCGCGAACGACCAGGCGTTCACCGACCGCACGCCCGCGGAGCGCATCGCACCGAGCCAGCAGGAGTACGGCGCCCAGGTGTGCAGCGCCCGCGCCCCGGTCACGTCCCCGGTCGCCCCGGGACGGCCCGTGGTGAGCCGGGCCGGCACCAGTTCGGCGAGGTCGGTCAGCAGACGCGTACCCGTGCTGTCGGCCAGCTGAAGGACGTTCCACGACGAGCACGCGCCGGTCTGCTGGGTGATCGGACTCGCCATCGGTGAGGTCACCCCCGCCTGCACACCGAGATCCATCGCCCCGGCACCCGGCTTCAGCAGATCCCGCTCGGCCGCCTCCTTCACCCAGGGCGCCAGCAGATAGCGCACGTTGCCGTCGGCCCGGCTGAGCACCACCGCGCTCGCCTCCGCCCTGCCCGCGCCGTCGACCCGGGAGAAGTCCAGGGCGGCGCCGGCCGTGCCGTCCGTCGGCTCGGCGTAGCGCGCGATGCGCAGACCGTCGTAGAGGATCACCACGCGCGCGGTGTCGATCGTCCCCGCGTACAGCAGTTGCGGTGCGCCGGGCGGGCCGCCCGCCGGGGTGCCGGGCGTCGCCGAGACCGTGACCGTCTCGCCGGGGCGGGCCCACACGGCGAGGGCGCGGCGCAGCAGGGCCGAGTCGCCGGTGAGCTCGCCGCGCGCCGGCCACACGGAGAAGTCGGTGCGGGCGGAGGACTGCCAGGCCAGCGCGGGGACCTTGGTCAGCTGGGCGGGGTCGAGGGCGGCCTCGGCCGCCGGGTTCTGCGCGTACGAAGGGGCGGCGGGACCGTCGGGGGCCCAGCCCTCGCCGGGCAGTCCGAGCAGCGCCCCGCACACCAGGAGGGCGGCCCCGGCGACCAGCGCGGCCCGCAGATGCTGCCTGCGCCGCATCAGATCGGTGGGCCTGGCCTGGAGCGAGCAGGGGTCGAACTCGGGGGAGTCGAGCAGCGCGTACTGCCCCGGTACGGCGTCGGCCTCCTCCAGCGCGTCGTCCACGTCCTCGACGCCGGCCGCCGTCAGCGCCTCGCGTACGTCGCCGTCCGGGAGCTTCTCCAGGCCGCGCAGGACGTAGGCCGCCCGCGCCGGGCCGGACAGCGCCGACAGCCGCTGGTCCAGGGCGAGTTCGTCGGCGCCGCCCGACCGGGGGAAGAGGCGCAGGCCCCAGACCTGGGGCAGCAGGGGCGGCAGTTGGGAGCGCTTGGGCCAGGCCACGCGCTTGAGCGGCCGGCCCGCCTCCAGCGCCGTACGCAGGACACGCAGCCGCAGGAAGGCGTACCCGGGGTCGCTGTCCCGGCCGGTCGCCTGGGCCGGGATCACGGGCGTGGACGCCGTCCGGCCGCGGGGCAGTGCGCGCTGGGTGAGGGAGTGCGCGGTCACCACACGCCGGTTGCGGCCGAGGCTCGGCGGCAGCACCAGGTAGGCGAGCCGGACGAGACGCGGGTAGTGCTCGACGAGCGCGGCCTCGGCCCGCTCGACGTCGACGACCGGGTCGGCCGATTCGGGTGCGGGGCGCGGGGCGACATCCTGTGACTGCACGTTCAGCAGAACGAGCGAATGGCGGGTAGGTCACAACCAACGGTTCGGCAGCGCCGCCAAGGGGCGCGGGGAACTGCGCGACCAGCCACAACGCACCCGCAGACGCCGGACGACCGATCCCGGCAATTCCTACGGCGTATCAACCAGCGCCCGCGCATAATTCGCCATCGACCTCTGATACCGAGGCAGATGCGGCGCAAGCGCACCCAGCACCAGAGCCAGCCCCTCCCGGTCCCGCCCGAGGCTCGACAGGCACAGCGCCAGCGTCGCCCGCACCGCGTCGTCCAGCTCGTCGGACGGCGCGTCCAGCTCGGGCGTCAGCAGCTTGACGCCCTCCTCCGCCTGGCCGATGTTCCTGAGCGAGCTGGACAGCTGGATCTTGGCCCGCCGCCCCTTGTAGCCGCTCAGCCCCCGTGCGAGGGCCTCCCGGTACAGCGGCGCCGCCTTGTCCGAGTGACCCGTGGAGTCCCAGGCGCACGCCTGCTCGAACGGCCCGAGCGGGCTGTCGTCGGGCAGTTCGGCGACGAAGGCGTCGATGACGGCGCGGAAGTCGGCCGCCTCCGCCTCGGCGTAGGAGTCGAAGGTCGCCCATGCTGCGGTCACGCGGTCTTCCCAGTCCTGGTTCACCGGTCCACACTCGCACACCTGTGCCTGTGAGAGTCTCCATTTGAGCGCATCGCACGCCACAGCCGTATGGGGGAGGAGGGCTCCTGCCGGGGGGCTCTGTGCGGCATGGACCGGAGGAACAGATGACATTGACCCGACCGATGCTCGCGCTGACCGGCGCGGTGGCGGTGCTCGCGCTGGCCGGATGTGGCGCCGGCGGCGACAAGGCGGCCGACATGCCCGAGACGGCGACCGGCAGCCTGGAGCATCTTGCCTCCATGGCCAAGTGCGACCCGAACATGCAGACCGACGCCGACGAGATCCGTCAGGCCATCTGCAAGACCGGCAAGGACAAGTACGTCCTCGCCACCTTCGCCACCGACCGCGGCCAGGCCGAGTGGCTGAGCGGTGCGAAGGACTACGGCGGCTACTACCTGGTCGGCCGCAAATGGGTCGCCGTCGGCCAGCAGAAGACGGTCACCGCGCTCCAGAGCAAGCTGGGCGGAACCATGGAGGAAGGCTCCGCGCACATGAATCCCGGAGGCAGCCACAACAAGGGCGGCCACCACAGCTGATCGTGAACTGCGCACAAAAGAAAGCCGGCGGTGGGAATTCCCACCGCCGGCTTCCTACTGGGTGAGGACTACTGGCAGTCCTCGCCGCTGTTGATGCACTGGACCATCTCGTTCATCGTGTTCTCGTCGAAGAAGTTGATGAAGTCGTTGTGGTCGGTGATCGCCTTGTGCAGCTGGTCCGGGAAGGAGTCCACCGCGAAGGCGTTCTGGACCTGTCCGTTCTGGATCTGCGGGGCCTGGACGTCGTAGACCAGGCGGACCTGGAGCTGGGGGATCGCCTGGAAGCCGTTGGCGCAGGTGCCGTCGCCCTGGACGAACGCCACGTGCGTACGGTGGTTGGCGCTGTCGATGTTCTGACCGTCCCAGCAGCTCTGGAAGTTGGACGTCCGCACCACGGAGCTGCCCTCGGGGCAGATCGGGAGCTTGTCGTGCAACTGGACCTGGTCCTCGAAGCCGGTGCAGCTCCAGTTGGCGTTGGCGTTGTTGTTGCCGTTCACGAAGGACTTGGCGTCACCCGTGATGATGCGCAGGGCCTGCGGCATCGCGACGACATCGCTCGTCTTGTTGCCGACGAACCTCAACTGTGCCTCGCTGGCCTGGACGATCGTGCCGACGTTGCCGTCCTGACCGCCACCGGGGGCGTTCGCGTCGATGTCGTTCTGACCGTCCTGCACGCGCAGCACCGGCCAGAAGTACGACGACGCGTCACCCTGGTTCTGGCAGGTGGTGTCGCCGTTCGCCAGGTCCTGGTCGCTCGCGAAAGCGTTGTTGGCCTGGTTGCCGACGTAGTCGTGCTGGTGCTGCGCACCGTTGCTGACACCGGGAGCGACGATCACGTTGTCCGAGTTGCGGTTCTCGTTCTCGTTGGTACCGCAGTTCGTGGTGAAGCTACCGGTCGAACCGCTGTCCCCGTTCGCGGGGAGGCCGTTCGCGCCGACGCCCAGCTGTGCGTTGCCCTGGACCTGCGTGATGTCCACGAAGTCGTCCGCCGACGGACCGTTGCCGGCCTGCCCGCCGTTGCCGCCCTGGTCCTGTCCGCCGCCGTCCTGGCCGCCCTGGTCCTGACCGCCGTTGTTCTGGTCCTGACCGCCCTGGCCGCCCTGGTCCTGACCATCGTTGTTCTGGTCCTGACCGTCCTGGTTCTGGCCGCCGTCCTGCTGGCCGTCGTTGGTCTCGGGCTGCTCGGCCGGGACGCCCTGGCATTGGGCGAGCTGGTCGAGGTTCTGCGGTCGCTGGCCGCCGGCCCGGTTGATGTTGATGCCGATCCGGTCGAGCGTGGCCACGCGCTTGGACTTCAGCGGGCTCAGAATGGCGTTGTTGACGTAGTTGGCGTCCCCCGCCTGGGCCTGCCGCGTCTCGGCGAGACGCTTGTAGGCATCCGTGACCTGCCTGTCCAGCAGCGCCAGCTCCTTGGCGACACCCCTGCGCGCGCTCCTCGGCACCTTCGTCAGCTTCTGGCCGACATCAGGGCAGTTGATCGTCGCGACCCGGGCGTTCGCGGACTTCGTCTGGTTCCACCCAGAGTTGTCCTCGTGCGCCGAAGCATAGAAGTTGGCCCATACAAGCCCGCCCCCACCGAGCGCTAGGGCCGCCGATGCGGCTATGGCCTTGGTGGCCAGCGGCGTACGGCGTTTTCGAATGTTGCGTCCCATGGAACTCCTCTGACTTCCTTTTTCGGGGCATCGAGGCGCCCGACAGGAGTGAAGCGGCTCCCTTTCATACGCAGGGGGCCCCAGAGGTGTTCAGCCGCCCCGGAAATTGTTGAGAGATTCGTGAGAAGACTGTGTTCTCAACAGCCCCCGAAACACCAGGAGTTGTTGATCCCGTACGGCGGGTGAATGGGCAGGTCCGGTTTTACCGGCCATGGTCGAGATACGCGAGAACCGCCAGCACGCGACGGTTGTCGTCGTCCGACACCTCCAGGCCCAGTTTGGCGAAGATGTTGGCCGTATGTTTGGCGATGGCCCGTTCCGTGACGACGAGCCGTTCGGCGATCGCCGCGTTCGACCGCCCCTGCGCCATCAGCTCCAGCACCTCCGTCTCGCGGGGCGTGAGCCGGGCCAGCGGCTGGTCGTCGGCCGCGCGCCGGCTCAGCAGCTGCTGGATCACCTGCGGGTCCATCGCGGTCCCGCCCGCCGCGACCCGCCGTACGGAGTCCACGAACTGGTCCGCGTCGAAGACCCGGTCCTTCAGCAGATACCCCACCCCGCCGCTGCCGTCGGCGAGCAACTCCCGTGCGTACAGCTGCTCCACGTGCTGCGAGAGCACCAGCACCGGCAGCCCGGGCTTCCTGCGCCGGGCCTCCAGCGCGCACTGCAGGCCCTCGTCGGTGTTGGTCGGCGGCAGGCGTACGTCGACGACGGCGACGTCCGGGTCCAGCTCGGCCAGCGCGCGGGACAGCTCGGGGCCGGTCTCGACGGCCGCCGCGATCTCGAAGTCATAGGCCTGAAGGAGCCGGACGAGCCCGTCGCGCAGCAGGAACA
The DNA here is from genome assembly GCF_008042075.1 of Streptomyces sp. UW30. Taxonomy (GTDB): domain Bacteria; phylum Actinomycetota; class Actinomycetes; order Streptomycetales; family Streptomycetaceae; genus Streptomyces. The sequence goes on from NZ_RDBN01000037.1 coordinate 261,521, forward strand.
GGTCTTCGGCTAGGACAACGCGCAAGGAATCTCCATGGTGACCATGGTGGGGCCGCCCGCGGGCGAGCTGACGGCCAGGACGCCGTCGAATGTACCCAGTCGCCGCTCGATCCCGGCCAGTCCCGAGCCGGCTCCGATCACCGCGCCGCCCCGGCCGTTGTCGGTGACGGTGATGCGCAGCCTTCCCTCGGTGTGGTGCAGGTCGATCCAGATCCGGTCGGCGCCCGCGTGCTTGACGGCGTTGGTGAGCACCTCGCTGACCGCGAAGTACGCCGCCGACTCCACGGGCGCCTCAGCCCGCCCGGTCAGCTCCACGTTCACCTCGGTCGTCACCGGCAGCCGCAGCGCCAACGCCCTTACGGCGTCGCCCAGTCCGCGCTCGGCGAGGACGGGCGGGTGGATGCCGCGCACCAGGTCGCGCAGCTCCGAGAGCGCGTCGGCGGAGGAGCGGCGGGCCTGCGCCACGAGCTGCTTGGCCTTCGCCGGGTCCTTGTCGAGCAGCATCTCGATGGTGCCGAGGTCCATGCCCATCGCCACCAGCCGCGCCTGCGCCCCGTCGTGCAGATCCCGCTCGATACGGCGCAGTTCGGCGGCCGAGGTGTCCACGGCGTCCCTCCGCGTTTCCGTCAACACCCGCACCCGCTCGGCCAGTTCACCCTGGTTGGAGCCGAGGACGGCCCCGGTCAGCCGGAAGTGGACCTGGAGGAGGGGTGTGGTGAGGAAGTGCGCGAAGAAGAGGATGACGACGCCCAGGGCGGCCGCGCCGAGCGCGGAGGCCTGGCCGGTGACCGGCACGAAGCCGTACCAGTAGGTGCCGCCGCCCGCGTCCGAGAAGACCCGCCACAGCCCCGCCGCGATCGCGAACCCCTCCAGCGGATAGAAGAGCAGCACCGCCGGCAGCAGCGCCGTGATGAACCCCGCCGTCATGTCGACGGGCAGCCACCGCAGGTCCCGCCAGGTCGCCGGGTCGCGCAGCATCCCGAAGGTGCGCGTCCATGGATTGGCGTCCTTCGGCAACGGCCGGTAGGCGGGCGGGATCCGCACCCCGCCCCACTCGGCCGCGAGGACCCGCCGCCAGTCGGCGAACGTCCGCACCCCCGTCAGCACCCACGGCGTCGTGACGATGCCGACGCCGATCGGTATGAGCGCGAGGGACACGAGGGACAGCACGAGACAGAGGACGGACCCCGGCAGGGAGATCAGAGCCAACGCCAGTCCCCGTACGGCCGCCAGACCCATGCCCCGCGCCCTCGCCCGTCCGCCGCCGCTCTTCGTGTCGATGCTCATGGCGTCAGTCTGGCCGAGGGCGGGAGGAGAGGTCACGGGGCCGAGCCCCCGGATCAGGAGGTGGTGCCAGATACACCCCCCTGGGCTGCCAGCACCTTCGCCTCCACCTCAGGGTCGAGGCCCTTCGAGGTCCGGTCCGGCCGCATGGGCGCAGCGCCGCCGATGTCCTGGAGCCACCGCCAGGTGTCGGCGACGGTCTCCTCGACGGGCCGGCAGCGCAGCCCGGTCGCGAGTGCCCGGGACACGTCCGCGCTGTGCAGGGCGTCGTGCATGTCGCTGCCCGACGGCACCCACACCGGCAGCTGCGTCCACGGCTCGATGCCCGCGTCCAGGATCACCTCGGGCTCGGTCCACCGGAGTTCGGCCGCGGAGCCGGTGGTCCGTACGCAGGCGTCGAGCAGGGTGCCCATGGTGGCGAGCCCCTGCGGCCCGACCAGGGTGTACGGCCCGCTGAGCTCCCGCTCCACGGCACCGAGGATCCACTGCGCGAGGTCACGGACATCGATGTACTGAAGCGGCAGGTCCCGTGGCCCCGGCGCCAGCACCGGCCCCCCACGCGCCATCCGGCCCAGCCACCAGGGCAGCCTGCCGACATTCTCGTACGGCCCGAGGATCAGCCCCGCCCGCACGAGCACCGAGTGCTCCGCCCCGAAGGCTTCTACGGCGGCCAGCTCGCCGCCCCGCTTGTCGCGTGCATAGTCGGTCTGCTCCGCGCCGGCCTCGGCGCCCTCGACCAGCGGCGCTTCCTCGGTGTACCCGGCGGGCGGCGCCCACTCGTACACCGAGCAACTCGACACATACACATACCGCCCGGCGTGGCCCCGCAGCAGCCGCGCCGAGTCCAGCACCGCGCGGGGCGCCGCCGACCAGGTGTCCACGACGGCGTCCCACTCACCCGCCTCCAGGGCGGCGAGCCCGTCGGGCGACGTGCGGTCCCCGTGCAGCGACCGCACCCCGGCCGGGGCCTCGTGCCGCCCCCGATGGAAGACGGTCACGTCCCAGCCCCGCCCGAGGGCCGCCTCCACGACGGCCCGCCCCACGAACTCCGTACCACCCAGCATCAGAAGCCTCATGCCGACGACTCTGCACGGTGCGGGTGAGGGACGGAACAGGACTCTGCCGTCAGCAGAAGGTTTTCAACGGGTGAGGTCAGCGCCCGGCCGGCGGGGCGTACTTGTACCCCACCCGGCGCACCGTCCGGATGGTGTCCCGGTGCTCGGCGCCCAGCTTGCGGCGCAGCCGGGCGATGTGGACGTCGACGGTACGGCCGTCCCCCACATGCCCGTAGCCCCACACCGTGGTGACCAGCTGGTCGCGGGAGTGCACGCGGTGGGGGTTGGCCACCAGGTGGGCGAGCAGCTCGAACTCCAGGTAGGTGAGGTCGAGTTCACGCCCTTCGACCGCGGCGGTGCGCCGCACGGAGTCGACGCGGACGAGCGGGTCGTCGTCAGTCTCGACGGCCGCAGCGACCGGCGGCTGCCGGTCGGCCGGGACGAGCACCAGGTAGCCGATCATGGGCGGCTGCCCCGGCAGGGCGGGCAGGGAGTGCTGGGGAGCGGGAAGCCAGGTGGCGCCCGGCGGCAGGAGGTCCGCGACGTCGATCACCTCGTCCCGGTCCACGGCGCGCAGATGATGCCGTGCGCCGTTGGACGAAGGAGAGTTGAGCGTGGCGGCGGGGGAGAGAGAACGAGTGGTCGCCATGAGAGGTCAGCTCTTTCGCGCGAGAGGTCCGTCGTGGGAGAGGAACGTCGTTCGCGCTGGCCGAAGGCCGGGGTGACGGCTTTAGAGGGCCCGCGCGTTCACTGCGCGGCAACACACCCGGTCGAAGTCGTGGTGCTGACGGGAAGGCCAGAAGGGCTCGAGGTCATGGCGACCTGTCGCGGCGTACTTCTGGATGCTGGCCATGCCCCCATTGAAGCAGACACCCGCCCGGGAGGGGACCCTTCGTCTCATCCCTCCAGCCGTTTTTCCCAGGTCAACGGTGTGACGGTGATCGCTCTCCCCGCAGACCCGTCCCACTGTGTGGACAGCCCGGCGGCACCGAGCGCGGCGACGACCTCGCGGCCGACGGCGGCGGTGGTCTCGGCCAGGCCGTCGTACCCGCCGTACAGCAGCGTCAGGCCATGCCCCGCGGCCGCGCTCTCGGTGCACTGGCTGTGGAAGTACACGAAGCCGTGGTCCCCCTCGGCGCGCTCGGCGGCGATCTCGGCGGTGCCGCAGGAGCGGCAGCAGGCGAAGTTCTCCCGAGCCGTGACCCCCCGCGCGCCGAGCACCTCGAACGCACCCGTGAGCCGCTCGGGATCGGTCACCCCCTGCCATGCCTTCTGCTCGTCGAGCCGCTCCCGCCACAGCCGGTCGACCAGCTCCCGGGCCTGCGCGCCCGAGACGGGCCGTTGGTCGCCCTCGACCAGATACTCCTCGGCGGCCTCGGTGAGCATCGCCCGGTCGTCGTACCCGCACCGCAGCAGCACGCGCACGCGCTCCTCCACCTCCTCGCGGACCTCGCGGGGAAGTTCGGGCACCTCCTGCGGCGGATCCACCTCGACCGGCGTCCACTCGAACCCGGCGTCCCAGCCGGGCCGCTGCCGAGCCCACCCCACGAGCGCCTCGGCCACCGCCCCGGCGTCCGCGACCGCCGTGCCGAGGAACCGCTCGCGGCTCTCGCGGTGCTCCAGTTGGTAGTCCCCGCCCCGCTCGTGCCACACCTGGGCGAACACGTCCGGCACGTCCGGTATCCGCTGCACCACCAGCCAGCGGTCCCCGCTGTCCCCGAGCCGCCGCACCAGCTCCCGAAGCCGCCCCTCGGAAGGCCGCGCCCACCTCTCGCCGTACTCCGTCTCGACCTTGACGGCCGGCGCCTCGTCGCTCTCCATGCCCCCACGATGGCAGCCGCCACTGACAACGCGGCAGGCGCACGGCGAAGGGGGCGCCCACCGCGACGGTGGACGCCCCCTTCAAGGAGCCCTGGGCGGATCAGACCTGGCCGGCCTTCTCCAGCGCGGAGCAGCAGGTGTCGACGAGCAGCCGCGTCACGACGTACGGGTCGACGTTGGCGTTCGGACGGCGGTCCTCGATGTAGCCCTTGCCGTCCTTCTCGACCTGCCACGGGATACGCACCGAGGCGCCGCGGTTGGAGACGCCGTAGGAGTACTCGTTCCACGGGGCGGTCTCGTGCAGACCGGTCAGGCGGTCGTCGATGCCGGCGCCGTAGTTCTTGACGTGGTCGAGCGGCTTGGAGCCCTCGCCGAGCGACTCGCACGCGGTGATGATCGCGTCGTAGCCCTCGCGCATCGCCTTCGTGGAGAAGTTGGTGTGCGCGCCGGCGCCGTTCCAGTCGCCCTTGACCGGCTTCGGGTCGAGGGTGGCGGCCACGCCGAAGTCCTCGGCGGTGCGGTAGAGCAGCCAGCGGGCGACCCACATGTGGTCGGAGACCTCCAGCGGGGAGACCGGGCCGACCTGGAACTCCCACTGACCGGGCATGACCTCGGCGTTGATGCCGGAGATGGCGAGACCCGCCGCGAGGCAGTTGTCCAGGTGCGCCTCGACGACCTCGCGGCCGAAGATCTCGTCGGCGCCGACACCGCAGTAGTAGCCGCCCTGCGGGGCCGGGAAGCCGCCCTTGGGGAAGCCGAGCGGGTAGCCGTCCTGGAAGAACGTGTACTCCTGCTCGATACCGAAGATCGGCTCCTGGGCGGCGAACTTCTCGGCGACCTCGGTGAGCGCGGCACGGGTGTTGGACTCGTGCGGCGTCATGTCGATGTTGAGGACCTCGCACAGGACGAGGACGTCGTCGCCACCGCGGATCGGGTCGGGACAGGTGAAGACCGGCTTGAGGACACGGTCCGAGGCGTGGCCCTCGGCCTGGTTCGTGGAGGACCCGTCGAAGCCCCAGATCGGCAGCGCGTCCAGACCGGCGGGCTCACCCGTCATGATCTTCGTCTTGGAACGCAGCTTGGCCGTCGGCTCGGTGCCGTCGATCCAGATGTACTCAGCCTTGAAGGTCACGGGCCACATCCTTCGGGGGTGGGTCTAGGCGCACTTGCGGGTGCTGCGGCGCTGCGGCACGTCAGGCGCCGCGATTCATGCCCGCGAGCCTGTCAACAGGCGATTTCCCGGTCATTGCTCCCATGTGAACCCCGTGTTACCTGGTGTTCGTGTAACGCGACTCACGTGGTGAGCACCTACGCACGCGGGCCCTGCCACTCGRGGCCGCGAGTGGCAGGGCCCATGACACGTACGAGGTTGATGCCCCGAACCTCACCCCACCTTCTCGATCACCGCACGCCGGATCAGGAACTTGCCGGGCTCGCGAACCTGCTCGAAGGCCGCGTTGTTGAGCAGCGCACAGCTGCCGGAGACCGAGGTGACCTCGACCGTCGTGGACTTGTTGTTGTCCAGGTTGGTGACCTTCAGCTTGGTGCCGGCCGGGAACTGGTTGCTGGACGCGGCCGGAGCCCCGCCCTCGCCGGACAGCGTGACGGTGGACCCGTTGCACACCTGCTGCCCGGAGGCCGCGCCGCCACCGCCGGCGTTCCCCGCGTTGCCGGCGTTCCCCGCGTTCTCGTTGCCCGCGTTTCCGGCCCCCGTGTTTCCGGCACCCGCCGCGGGAGCGCTCGGCTGTGCGGCTTGGGAGTCCTGAGCCGACTCCCCAGCGGCACAACCGGACGCTTCCTGCTGGACCTTGATCTGCTGGATCACGGCCTCACGGTTGGCGATCCGCGCCTCGGACTGCGCATCGGGATTGGCCCGCTGTCCCTCGATGAACCGCTGGTTGTTACCGAGAGCGGTGGCCAGCCCCTGGCAGACGGTCGAGTCCGCGGCGGACTTGACCGTCGGCGTCTGCGAGGCGTTCGAGGTGCTCGCCATGACGAAGGCACCGCCGCCCGCCACCGTCGCCGCACTGACCAGCAGGGCGAGCTTCTTCTTCGTGCTGAGAGTTCTCCTACGCGACATGCGCGCCTCCTGGGGGGTAGGGGAGCGTACGCCGCTATGTACGAGATGCCGAACGGTGTTACTCAGCGGTTGCGGGAGTCACTGAAGTAACGTGCGTCACACTGCATCTGATGGGCTCTCAGCTCTTGCGGGACAGGGCGTCCTGCACCGCCTCGTCCGTGCGCCCGACGACGGCGCTGCCGTCGTCCGCGGTGATGATCGGCCGCTGGATCAGCTTCGGGTGCTCGGCCAGCGCCTTCACCCACCGGTCCCGTGAACTGTCGTCCCGCGCCCACTCCTTGAGCCCGAGCTCCTTGGCGACGGCCTCCTGGGTCCGGGTGATGTCCCACGGTTCCAGCCCCAGCCGGACGAGCACCTCCCGGATCTCGTCCTCGCTCGGGACGTCCTCCAGGTAGCGGCGGACGGTGTAGTCGGCGCCCTCGGCGTCGAGCAGTGTGAGGGCACTACGGCACTTGGAACAGGCCGGATTGATCCAGATCTCCATACGGCCCACGGTATCCCGCACCCCCCGGGGCCCTCCGTCGCCCGGGCCCCTGTCGTGCCTCGCCGACGCGTCGCCACAGCGGTCGTGTTCGAATTCTCCGCTGCCTCTCACGTACCTGCCGGATCCGGTGTGACACGGTGACAGTTTCGTTGCTGACCTGGGGATTTCAGAGCCTTCTCAGGTTCCCCGGATGTCGGTGGCGGGCACTAAACTGTAAGCAGTGTTCGAGAGCGTCGCCGGGGCATCCGGCCGGCGCTCTGACCGCGACAGGAGGATGCCTGTGCCCGCTGCCGCACTGAAGCCGAAGCCGACCCGCAAGCCGTTGTCCACCCAGTCCACCGCGAAGCACCCGGTGCTGCTCGACCTGCCGTACGCGCCGGTGGAGAAGCGGCCGCTGCCGCCGGGCCGCCCGCGCGAGTGGTACATCACCCACAACCGCCGCCTCAAGGCCATGCGCCTGGCGATAGCGCTCCTCGACCTGGGCGTCTACATGCCGAACCAGGCGCGCAACGAGACGATCAGGAGCGCCGCGGAGACGATCGGCGTCCATCCGCCGTCGGAGACGACGTGCCACATGGTCCGGGCGTTCATGAGGTATTCGAGGTAGGCCCGGCCGTCGGGGAGGCGGACGGGGGTCACCTCGTCCGCCTCCTCGGGCTGCGCTCCGTCGTCGAGCGCGCCCGGCGTCCGCGTGGCCCCACCGACAACTTCCCTCACTTCGACAGCTCTTTCTCCACCGGCGTCCGGAACCGAGGCGTCACCCGGGCCGTTGTCAGTGGGGTCCGGGAGGATGCGGGCAGTGGTGTGCGTACGGTCGCCGGGGTGGGCGTCGGGCCCGCCGCG
>NZ_RDBN01000037.1:269187-292560 GCF_008042075.1 Streptomyces sp. UW30
GCTCCGCCTCCACCGCGACGGCCGCCTCCACCGCATGCCGCTCGGCGCCCCCGAGGTCCCCCAGCAGCCGCCAGACGATCTCGCCGTCCCCGCGCTGGGCCCACCCGCCGACCACGCGGCCGTTCCACCACACCGTCGGCCCCACGTTGCCGCTCCTGTCGAACAGGGACGGCCGCAGCTCGGGCGCCAGGTACCAGTCCCGCTGCTGCCACCCCATCGCCGTGGGGTCGAGCCCGGGCAGCAGCGCCGCCCACGGTTCCGCGGGACCGGCGACAGGATCGACGTCGCCCTCGACGACGTACCCCGTCCCCTCGTCCAGGGACACCGCCTGCGCCCCGATCGCCGCCAGCGCCCGCCGGACCTCCGTCACCCGCCACCCCGTCCACCACTTCAGGTCGGCCTCGGTCGCGGGCCCGCACGCCGCGAGCCAGTGCCGCAGCAGCTCCGCCTGCGCCCCGGCCACGTCCAGCTCGGGATGCTCGGGCGCCACCGCCCACCGGAACTGCGAGGACGTCCAGGAGCCCAGCGGCCGGCCGCGCACGACCTTGCCCTCGACGCCCAGCACCCGCAGCAGCCGCGTCGAGACGGTGTGCACGCCCTCGTAGCTCTTCCCGGCCGCGTACACGAACTGCTCGCGCAACCGCGGTTCGTCCGCGGCGAGTTCGGCCGCCGTCGCCTGCCCGCGCCGGGCCAGCGCGGCCAGCGCCGACTCCTCGACGTCCGTCAGCCAGGCCGCGTCGGGGGCGCCCGCCTTGGCCATGTCCTTGACCAGCGAAGCCCGCTCCCGGGCGGCGACCGCGAGGCCCGTGGAGGCGTGCACCACGGCGGTCAGCTCGGTGGGGAAGACGAACACGGTGTGCCGCATGCCGTGCATCCGCACCAGCGCCCGGTCCTCGTACAGCGCCCGCTCGGTCTGCGCGACGGTCTTCCCGGGCTCGGCCAGCCGCGCGCCCACGGCCAGGTACACGGTCGCCGGATCGGAGCCGTGCAGCGCGACCAGCGACTCGGCGACCTCGGCCGGCTCCTGCGCCCGCGTCGCCCCGGCCAGCCGGTGCCGCAGCCCCAGCCGGGCCCGCCGCTCGGCCACCCCGATGTACCGCACCCCGTCACCCATCCCGGCCTCCACCTGTCACACCGTCGCGCGTCATCCCCTGCACACCACTGCCCGCATCCTCCCGGACCCCACTGACAACGGCCCCGGTCCGCCCGGGCGCGCCGCCCCGTCACCCGAACCGCCTGCCCGACATGCGCGCAGGTCACGAGCCGTCTTCACTACGAACAGGAGGTGACGGACCTCGTCCCCAACAGAACACGTGGCAGCGGGAGGTGCGATGAGCATGTTCGGCGCACGACAGTCGCAGCACACGTCGGTCCGACACCGGGCCGTCGTCTCATGACGAGCCCGAACACTCCCGCCGACCGGTTCCTGCGCGGCAAGGCCGCCCGCAAGCGTGCACCCCGTTCCGCGCACGCCGCCTGGATCCCGTCCGTCGACCGGCCCGACCCCGTCGCCATACTGGAGCGCCAAGGCCGCGACCGGCTGCCGGAGCTGCTGCCGATCCGGTACGGGCGGATGGCGGGGTCCCCGTCCGCCTTCCTGCGCGGCGGCGCCGCCGTGATGGCCGCAGACCTCGCCGCCGCCCCGCACACCGGCCTCACCGTGCAGCTGTGCGGCGACGCCCACCTGCTCAACTTCGGGCTGTACGCCTCGCCGGAACGGGCCCTGCTCTTCGATCTCAACGACTTCGACGAGACGTTCCCCGGCCCGTTCGAGTGGGACGTCAAACGGCTCGCCACCTCGGTCGCCGTCGCGGCCCGCGAGAACGGCCACCGGGAGCCCGAGGTCGCCCGCGCCGCCCGGGAGGCCGTCGCCGCGTACCGCATCGCGATGCGCGGGCTGGCCCGGCGCGGTGAGCTCGACGTCTGGTACACGCGCATCGACGCCGAGCAGTTGTTGCCCCTGATCCGCTCCACCCGCCGGCACCACCGCGTCGCGGCCAGCCTCGGCCGCGCACGCCGCCGCACCAGCCTGCGGGCGTTCGGCAAGCTGACCGAGACCGTCGACGGGCGCCGGCGCATCATCCACGACCCGCCGCTCCTCGAACGCGCCGGTACCTCCGACATGGCCGCACTGCGCAAGATCTTCAGCGACTACCGCTCGACCCTCTCCGAGGAGCGCCGGCTGCTCCTGGACCGCTACCGCTTCGTCGACGCCGCCCGCAAGGTCGTCGGCGTCGGCAGTGTCGGCCTGCGCTGCTTCATCGTGCTGCTCGCAGGACGCGACGCCGGCGACCCGCTGTTCCTCCAGATCAAGGAGGCCCGGCAGTCCGTACTGGAGGAACACCTGCCGAGCGGGCCGTACCTCCACCCCGGCCATCGCGTCGTCGCGGGGCAGCGGCTGTTGCAGGCCGCCGGTGACATCTTCCTGGGCTGGATGTCGGGGCCGCAGGGGCGCGCGTTCTACTGGCGCCAGCTGCGCGACATGAAGGGCTCGGCGGACGTGGCCGGCATGGGCCCGGACGACCTGTGCGCCTACGCCCGGCTGTGCGGCACCGCCCTCGCCCGGGCCCACGCCCGCTCCGGCGACCGCATCGCCATCGCCGGCTACCTCGGCGGCGCCGACACCTTCGACCGCGCGGTCGCCGACTTCGCGCTGGCCTACGCCGACCAGAACGCCAACGACCACACGACCCTGAGCGCGGCCGTGGAGGCGGGCGTGGTCAGGGCCGTACCCGGCGCCTGACCGCCGTCCGGCCGACGGCGGGCCGGGCCCCCGGCTCTGCGTGGTGCGGTCAGCCGTACGACTCCAGCAGCCCGCCCGCATACGCCGTCAGCCGGTCGCCCAGCACCTGGGGCGTCAGGTCCGTCCGGCCCAGCTCACGCCACGGTCCCGCCAGCTTCGCGGCGTCGGGGGAGTAGGCCAGGGCGTCGATCAGCCGCCAGTACAGGTGGTCGCCGCCGTCGGCGAGCCGGCGCCCGCCGTGCGCCTCGTACCGCTCCCGGAAGCCGAGCCCGTGCTCCGGCCCGTGCAGCAGCGCGAGCGCGGTCGAGCAGTGGGCGACGTCGAGGTCGGCCGGGCCCCATGAGGTCTCCACCCAGTCGACGACCCCGCTGATCCGCAGCTCCGCGCCGGCACCGCTGAACAGCACGTTCCCCGGGTGGAAGTCCCGGTGCAGAAAGCACCCCTCGTACGCGGGAGGCTCCCGCCGGATCACGTCCACGGCCCGCTCCCACAGCGCGCCGCCGGGCCCGCGCACCTGCTCCGGGGACGTCCATGCCTGGTACGGGCGCGGGCGCTCGTCCGGTACGACCCGGTGGATCGCGGCGAGTTGGGCGGCCAGCAGATCCAGGCGCCGGTCCAGCGCCTCCTGATCCTCCTCGTCCACCCGCACCCGGCCCGGCAGCAGGGACATCAGCAACGAGGGGTGCTCGCAGTGCTCGGCGCAGGCGTCGACGGCGATCAACTCGGGCGCGGGGACGCTCTCCTCGGCGGCGAGCAGGGTGAGGACCGACGCCTCGCGGGTCAGCAGACCCGGTGCGTGCCTGCGGAAGAAGGGCTTCACGAAGGTGCGCAGCGCGAGCCCGGTGCCGTCGTCGAGGGTGAGCCGCCGCATCTGCGAGCTCCAGCCGCCCCGCGCGAAGGCGGTGCCGGTGACGGTGCGCCCCTGCGGAAGCTGCTTGGCCAGCCATGCCCGGGTCGCCGTCCATCCCCGGTCGCCGAGCCCGGCCAGTACGGCCGTCACGAAGTCCCGCCGGTCCTCGGCGTGCCCCTCGAACCACAATCCCAGCATGTGTTCCGCGCCGGGCACGTCGAACCGTGTGAACTGCGCGTGCGCGGCCAGGGCGTCCTGCACGGTCTCCGTCACCTCCGGCGGGATGATCGCGTCCGTCTCCGGCACCGCGAGCACCGCCCGCCCCGCGTACGCCCGCAGCACCTCCAGCGCCGGCGCCGCACGCCAGCCGCCCGGCCTGCGGATGATCTCGCTGAACCGTCCGTCCCCTTCTCCGAACGGCACGTCCCACGCCTCCTCGGCGTACACGGCAGGCGCGCACAGTCCCACCGCCGCCACGCGCTCCCCGTAGTGCGCGACGAGATCCGTCACCGTCTGCCCGCTCATGCTGAACGCGACGAGGATCAGCGGGCCGTCCGCCGCCACGCGGGCGTCGATGACCGCGACCGCCTGCTCGAAACGCCGGCGCAGGCTCAACTCGCGCAGCTCGCCGCTGCTCTCGCCGTGCCCCGAGAAGTCGAAGGCGAGCCCGTGGCAGCCGCGGGACACGAACTCGGCGAGCATCGGGAGCAGCCGCTCCTTGCTGCCGTTGCCCGCGCCGTGCAGCAGCACCACGGTGGCCGCGTCCGGGCCGCCTGCGCCACCGCCGTACACCCCGCTGAGCAGTTCGTCGTCGTGCGCGTGTGTGAAGGAGGAGAGCTCGGTCATGTGCCCCATTCATTCACACCGGGCACCGGCCGAACTCCCGCCCCCGGAAAAGGAGATGCACACCGAGTGACCGCCTCCCTACCCTGGACATGCGTAACGGAGCTGTTCACGCCGCTTCTCGCAGGGAAGGCGTCACCCTGCGGACTCGGGGCTACTCTCTACGCACCGACGGACGGTCGCCCATCCCCCAGCGCCCCGTCGGGGACACGCACACACCGCTCAGAACCGACCCACGCCCACGGAGGCCCGTGATGGGCACCATCGTCATGTCCGGGACCGTCGTCCTGGTGATCCTAGGATTCGGAAACCACGTCTACTGGCTGTTCGCAGTCGCTGTGCTCTTCCTCTACCTGCAGTACGGCCGGAGCTCCTCCGCGCCGAGCGGCGGACCCGGGGGAGGGGCCGGCGCGGGGGCCGGCGGAGGCGCTTCGTCCGCAGGCCCCATGCCCTCGGACTACCGCGCCTACCGCGACCGCCGCGACATGCAGGCCAAGTGGGAGCGCCGCTACCGCCGCGAGCGCCCCATGGAGTCCCGCCGTCAGGAGCGCGAGAAGAGCAAGTGAGACCACCTGTGGTGGTAACCCGAGGCGGGGTGCCCCCGGTCACAGGCCGGGGGCACCCCAGACCGGGAACCAGCGGCTCAGGTCCTGCTCGATCTGCAGGTCGTTCGCCAGCACGGCCTTGACCCGCAGCTCCATCGGGTTGTCGCGCCGCTGTGCCGTGCCGGGCAGCGGCGCGAAGGGGTAGAAGGTGCCGCGCTTGTAGAGGTAGACGAGCGCGAGGCGGCGCCCCTGCCCGTCCCGCTCGGCCCCCTCGTGCTCGAACCCCACCAGCGAGCACAGCAGCTGCGGCCCGAACCCGTTGACCTCCATCGCGCTGTTCACCGCGTGCAGATCGTTGACCAGCTCCGGCAGCTGATCGGGCGAGCGCTCGGAGACCAGCCACGAGTAGCCGTAGTCGTCCCGTGTCAGCCGCACCGGCCTGCCCTCACGGTCGGAGTCCGCGTCCAGCAGGGCCTGGACCTCGCGGTGCGTCTGCTCGAAGGCCGCGCCCTCGACCGTGGCGAAGCACACCGCCCCGCTCCCCGTCGGCCGGAGCCCGGCCGCCGCCTCCAGCGTCACCGCCGCCGACGGCAGCCCGAAGAGCCGGTCGAGATCGGGTACGACCGGCTTCGTACGGCCCAGCAGGATGTCCAGCAGCCCCATCTCACGCCCCTCCGGGAGCCGCGGCCTCGTCCAGCTCGGCGGAGATCCGCCCCAGCTGCTCGATCCGCTGCTCCAGGCTCGGGTGGGTGGAGAAGAGCTGCGCGATGCCGGGGTCACGGCCCAGCGCCGGTGTGAAGTAGAAGGCGTTGAAGGCCTGCGCCGTCCGCAGGTCCTTGGACGGGATGCGGGCGATGTCGCCGGTGACCTTGGTCAGCGCGGACGCCAGCGCCGAGGGACGCCCGGTGAGCAGCGCCGCGGCCCGGTCGGCGGCCAGCTCGCGGTACCGGGACAGGGCCCGGATCAGCAGGAAGCTGATCGCGTACACGGCCGCCGACACCCCGAGCACCATGGCGAAGATCGCGGCGGTGTTCTGGTCCCTGCGCCCGCCGCCGAACAGCTGCGAGTAGAAGGCGAACCGCACGATCAGCCCCGCGATCACCCCGAGGAACGACGCGACGGTGATCACGGCGACGTCCTTGTGCGCGACGTGCGACAGCTCGTGCGCGAGCACACCCTCCAGCTCGTCCGGCTCCAGCCGCCGCAGCAGCCCCGTGGTCACACAGACCACGGCGTGATCGGGATTGCGCCCGGTCGCGAACGCGTTCGGCATGTCCATGTCCGACACGGCGACGACGGGCTTCGGCATGTCGGCGAGGGTGCACAGCCGGTCGACGACCCCGTGCAGTTCGGGATACTCCTCCCGCTCCACGACCCGCCCGCGCATCGCGAACAGCGCGACTCGGTCGGAGAACCAGTACTGCGCCCCCAGCAGCCCGGCCGCCACGACGACTACCAGCACCCAGGACTTCAGCAGCACGATCAACGCGACGACGAAGCCCACGTACAACAACCCGAGCAGAAACAGCGTGACCCCCATACGCGCGGTCAACCGCCGGTCACTCCGGAAGCGGCTCTGCATCTTGCACCACCCCGCACTCAGGCACTCGTCCCACTGCCCAGTGTGCACCCGGTGACCCCCATGAACGGGTCGTGATCGGCCCTAGGGGCCGCAAAGGCCGGGAGCGCGGGACCGGCGGACCGCCTAGTAGCCCGCGCGGAAGTTGATGTAGCCCAGCAGCACGATCAACCCGGCGACGCAGCCCAGCACGATGGCCGTGGACACCCAGCCCGACCGGCGCTGCCGCCGTGCCACATGATCGGGCTCGCCCCGGAACGGCACCGGACCGGGCGGGTTCTCCTTCCAGCGGGCGGCGAGCATCCGGGCCCGTGCCGAGGGCTCCTTGTGCTCGGCGTTGTCCGCCCACTTCAGGTCGAACTCGCGCTCCTGGTCGTCCTGTTCGCGCTCCGGCATCCCGGTCCACCCCCGTGTCGTCTCAGGGGCAGAATAGAACATACGCCCGCGCCCCCGCTGTCGTACCGACAGCGGGGGCGCGGGCGCGATGTCTCGGTCAGGCGCCGATCACACGTCGAAGTACAGCTCGAACTCGTGCGGGTGCGGACGCAGCTGCAGCGGGGCGATCTCGTTCGCGCGCTTGTAGTCGATCCACGTCTCGATCAGGTCCGGCGTGAAGACGTCGCCCTGGAGGAGGAACTCGTGGTCCGACTCCAGACGGTCCAGGACGGCCGGGAGCGAGGTCGGGACCTGCGCGACGCCCGCGTGCTCCTCGGGAGCCAGCTCGTAGAGGTCCTTGTCGATCGGCTCGGCCGGCTCGATCTTGTTCTTGATGCCGTCCAGGCCCGCCAGCAGCAGGGCCGAGAAGGCCAGGTACGGGTTGCCGGAGGAGTCGGGCGCGCGGAACTCGACGCGCTTGGCCTTCGGGTTGGAGCCCGTGATCGGGATACGCATCGCGGCCGAGCGGTTGCGCTGCGAGTACACCAGGTTGATCGGCGCCTCGAAGCCCGGCACCAGACGGTGGTAGGAGTTCACCGTCGGGTTGGTGAAGGCGAGCAGCGACGGGGCGTGCTTGAGGATGCCGCCGATGTAGTAGCGGGCGGTGTCCGACAGGCCCGCGTAACCGGCCTCGTCGTAGAAGAGCGGGGAGCCGCCCGCCCACAGCGACGAGTGGATGTGCATGCCCGAGCCGTTGTCACCGAAGATCGGCTTCGGCATGAAGGTCGCGGTCTTGCCGTTGCGCCAGGCGACGTTCTTCACGATGTACTTGAAGAGCTGGAGGTCGTCGGCCGCGGCGAGCAGCGTGTTGAACTTGTAGTTGATCTCGGCCTGGCCGGCGGTGCCCACCTCGTGGTGCTGGCGCTCGACCTGGAGGCCGGAGGCGGCCAGCTCCAGGGAGATCTCCGCGCGCAGGTCGGCGAAGTGGTCGACCGGCGGGGCCGGGAAGTAACCGCCCTTGTAGCGGACCTTGTAACCGCGGTTGTCCTCCAGCGCGCCCGTGTTCCAGGCACCCGCCTCGGAGTCGATGTGGTAGTACGCCTCGTTCTCGGCGGTCTTGAAGCGCACGCTGTCGAAGACGTAGAACTCGGCCTCGGGGCCGAAGTACGCGGTGTCGGCGATACCGGTGGAGGCGAGGTAGGCCTCGGCCTTCTTCGCCACGTTCCGCGGGTCACGGGAGTACTGCTCGCCCGTGATCGGGTCGTGGATGAAGAAGTTGATGTTGACCGTCTTGTCGCGGCGGAACGGGTCGACGCGCGCGGTGGACAGGTCGGCGCGCAGCGCCATGTCGGACTCGTGGATGGCCTGGAAGCCGCGGATCGAGGAGCCGTCGAACGCGAGCTCCTCGGCCGGGTCGAAGGCCGTGGCAGGGATCGTGAAGTGCTGCATCACGCCCGGCAGGTCGCAGAACCGGACGTCGACGAACTTGACGTCCTCGTCCGCGATGAACTTCTTGGCCTCGTCGGCGTTCTGGAACATCCAGCTCCTCCTACTCCCGACCCGTCGTGCCGGGGTGGTAGTTCGTTCGTGCGGCCAGTGCGGTGGCACACGCTGACCTCGACCCTAGGGACGGGTGATTTCTCGGGCGTGACCCGTTTGTTTCGCACACGTTAACCGGACATCCCACACCTCACCCCTCCTGTCCACATCCAAAAACGGGCACAGTACCGTGGTCGCGTGGACAAGAGGCAAGCAATCGGATCCTGGCTCTCGGGCCCCCGCGCGGCCGCCGAGGACGCGGGTGTCGACTTCGGATACCGGGGTCAGCAGCTCGGCCTTCCGGAGGAGGGCCCGGGTTCCATCGCCCGCCCGGGACGGCGGCTCGGAGCACTCGCCGTCGACTGGGGCCTCAGCCTCTTGATCGCATACGGTCTCATCACCGACGGCTACGGCCAGGCGACCGGCAACTGGGCCCTGCTCCTGTTCTTCGTCATGAGTCTGCTGACCGTCGGCACGGTCGGCTTCACCCCGGGCAAGCGCCTCTTCGGCCTGCGCGTGGTCTCCCTGGACACCGGCATGGTCAACCCGCTGCGCGCCCTGGTGCGCACGGCCCTGCTGTGCGTCGCCGTCCCGGCCCTGATCTGGGACCGCGACGGCCGCGGTCTGCACGACCGGCTGGCCCGGACCGTGGAAGTGCGCGTCTGACGGACGTACGACTACGACGAAGGGGGCGCCCGGTGTGAACCGGGCGCCCCCTTTCTCGTACGAGGGGAGTCAGCGGGCCTTCGGCCCGCCCTTCGGCAGCTTCATGCCCTTGGGCATCGGGCCCTTCGGCATCGGCATGTTGCTCATCAGGTCGCCCATGGCCCGCAGCCGGTCGTTGGTGGCGGTCACCTGGGGGCCGGTCAGCACGCGGGGGAGCTTCAGCATGGTGGTCCGCACCTTCTTCAGCTCCACCTGGCCCTCGCCCGTGCCGACGAGGATGTCGTGCACCGGCACGTCCGCCACGATGCGGTTCATCTTCTTCTTCTCGGCGGCCAGCAGGGTCTTCACCCGGTTCGGGTTGCCCTCGGCGACCAGGACGATGCCGGCCTTGCCGACGGCCCGATGGACCACGTCCTGGCTGCGGTTCATCGCCACCGCGGGCGTCGTCGTCCAGCCTCGGCCGATGTTGTCCAGCACGGCCGCGGCAGCGCCCGGCTGGCCCTCCATCTGCCCGAAGGCCGCCCGCTCGGCCCGGCGCCCGAACACGATCGCCGACGCGAGGAAGGCGAGCAGCAGGCCCAGGATGCCGAGATAGATGGGGTGACCGATCAAGAAACCGATCGCGAGGAAGACACCAAAGGTGACGATTCCGACTGCCGCGAGTACAAGACCGATCTTCTTGTCGGCCCTGCGGGTCATCTTGTAGGTCAGAGCGATCTGCTTCAGTCGCCCGGGGTTCGCAGCGTCCGCTGCAGGTTCCTTCCTCGCCATGCCACGAAGTCTACGTGGCCCCACAAGCGCCCACGACGGCAGTGCCGGGCGCAGCCCCCGACGGGACGGGAGGAAGGACTCCGGGGACGCTTCAGGGGCGGGGCGCGACGGCCTGGTCCAGGACGCGCTGCGCCTCGACCCGGTCCTTGGCACGGCGACGGTCCTCCAGGACGGAGGTCCAGGCGTTGCGACGGGCGGTGCGCTGGCCGCTGCTCATGAGCAGCGACTCGACGGCACGGAGTGCAGTCGTGAACGTCGGGATGGCGGTGGCGCGAACGGGCGCGGCCTGCATGGTGGAGGTCCCCCCTCGGGATGGCGGCTTTGGTGAGTGGTGCACGGGGTGTACAACCAGGGTCACTGATTGGTGTTACCAGGGCGTGACCGACCGGTCAAACACCAATGAAGCCTTAATGCGCCGTACGGAAAACTTGACGCGGCCCTGATGAGGCCCCCATCTGCGGGGACGTCCAGGACCGCGTCAATCGGCTTCCGCCGAGGGGCAGTTGCTTGTGCGCAGATTCACATGCGCCGAGTGGCACTCCGTGCCATCAGACGGCCTGCGAAGCGACGTACGAACCACGCTTCTCGACGGCCATCTGGTACAGCCGGCCCGCGCGGTAGGAGGACCGCACCAGCGGACCGGACATCACGCCGGAGAAGCCGATCTGCTCGGCCTCCTCCTTCAGCTSCACGAACTCCTGCGGCTTGACCCAGCGCTCCACGGGGTGGTGGCGCACGCTCGGGCGCAGGTACTGCGTGATGGTGACCAGCTCGCAGCCCGCGTCGTGCAGCTGCTGGAGCGCCTCGCTGATCTCCTCGCGGGTCTCGCCCATGCCGAGGATCAGGTTGGACTTGGTGACCAGGCCGTAGTCGCGGGCCTCGGTGATGACCTTCAGGGAGCGCTCGTAGCGGAAGCCGGGGCGGATCCGCTTGAAGATCCGGGGCACCGTCTCGACGTTGTGCGCGAAGACCTCGGGACGGGAGGCGAAGACCTCCTGGAGCAGCTCCGGGACGGCGTTGAAGTCGGGGGCGAGCAGCTCGACCTTGGTGCGGCCGGCCTCGCGGGAGGCGGTCTGCTCGTGGATCTGGCGCACGGTCTCGGCGTACAGCCAGGCGCCGCCGTCCTCCAGGTCGTCGCGGGCGACGCCGGTGATGGTGGCGTAGTTCAGGTCCATGGTGACAACGGACTCGCCGACGCGGCGCGGCTCGTCGCGGTCGAGCGCCTCGGGCTTGCCCGTGTCGATCTGGCAGAAGTCACAGCGCCGGGTGCACTGGTCGCCGCCGATGAGGAAGGTCGCCTCGCGGTCCTCCCAGCACTCGTAGATGTTCGGGCAGCCGGCTTCCTGGCAGACCGTGTGCAGGCCCTCGCTCTTCACGAGGCTCTGCATCTTCGTGTACTCGGGGCCCATTTTCGCCCGGGTCTTGATCCACTCGGGCTTGCGCTCGATGGGGGTCTGGCTGTTGCGGACCTCCAGGCGCAGCATCTTGCGTCCGTCGGGTGAGACTGCGGACACGACCGGCTCCCTAGCGATTGATTCTTCGGCGCCCTCAAGGGTACGCCCGTGGATTTGAATGCCTGCGTGGGTGTCAGCCCCTCCACGGGCTCGTTTATGCCGCCGGTTCCCGCTCGATCTCCCGCGGCTTCAGCTCGGCGTTCTCCAGTACGTCCGTCAGGTGCCGCTCGATGACCGGCAGCACCTCGTCGATCGTGACGTCCCGGCCGAGCTCGGCGGCCAGTGAGGCGACCCCCGCGTCCCGGATCCCGCACGGGATGATCCGGTCGAACCACTTGTTGTCCGGGTTCACGTTCAGCGCGAAGCCGTGCATGGTCACGCCCTTGGCGACCCGGATCCCGATCGCCGCGATCTTGCGGTCCTCGCGCCGCTGGCCGGCGTTCGAAGGGGCGTACTCGGGGCCGTTCAGCCGCGGGTCGAACTCCTCGTCGGTGAGCCGGGGGTCGAAGTCCAGGGCAAGTCCGCCGAGCGCGGGGCGCTGCTCGACCGGGTCCCCGAGGACCCACACGCCGCTGCGGCCCTCGATGCGGGTGGTCTCCAGGCCGAACTCCGCGCACGTGCGGATCAGGGCGTCCTCCAGCCGCCGTACGTGCGCCACGACGTCCACCGGGCGCGGCAGCTTCTGGATCGGGTAGCCGACCAGCTGGCCCGGGCCGTGCCAGGTGATCTTGCCGCCGCGGTCCACGTCGATGACCGGCGTGCCGTCCAGGGGCCGCTCGTTGTCCGCCGTGCGCCGGCCCGCCGTATACACCGGCGGGTGTTCGAGCAGCAGGACCGTGTCGGGGATCGCGTCCTCGAACCGCGCCGCGTGCACCCGGCGCTGCTCGTCCCACGCCTGCTGGTACTCGACGGCATCCGCGCCGAATCCCATGCGGACGAACCGCAACTCACTCACGGCAAGCGCCTCCCTGGAAGAGCCCAGAACGTCGTAAGGCACAAAGAGTGCCTACGCCACTGTACGACCGGCCCGTTCGAGTACGACCCCGTGGCCCACGTCAGCCCGGTAGGGCAATCCTCACACGATCGGATGAATGGGCGCCGGAATGTGCGATCGGCTGCTTACTCTCCGCTACATTCGCGCCGTTCGAGAGGCCAAAATGGCTGCTCACCGGCAATCCGGGCACTCGATGGCCGTATGGCTCCGCGAGGCCCGAAAGGCAGGAGACCGCACCGCAGATGACGGAACGACCCGCGCAGCGCACTCCCAACCGCCAGCTCGCCGCGCTCATTGCAGAAGCGGGATTCTCCAACGCGGGTCTCGCCCGCCGGGTGGACCAGCTCGGCCTCGAACACGGGCTTGATCTCAGATACGACAAGACATCGGTCACTCGCTGGCTGCGCGGACAGCAGCCGCGCGGCACGACCCCGGCTCTCATCGCCGAGGTCTTCACCCGTCGCCTCGGCCGCCGGCTCAGCGCCCAGGACCTGGGCCTCGACGCGTGCGCGCCCGTGTACGCGGGGCTGGAGTTCGCCGCGACCCCCGAGGAGGCCGTCGACATCGTCAGCGGCCTGTGGCGCAAGGACTCCGGCAGCCATGCCGAACTGCGCAAGATCGCCTTCACCCCGGCCGGACTCGTCGTGCCCAGCCGGGACTGGCTGATCGGGCGCGCCGACGAGAAGGTCGCCCGCGGCGAGCCGCTCGCCCGCATCCCGGCCCAGGGCCGGCCGGCGGCCGTGCCCCGCCAGCGCACCCAGGCCGAACGCGGACCCGGCCAGAAGGTCACCGGCGGCGACATCTCCGCGCTGCGCTCGGTCGGCGAGCTGTTCCGCTCCCTCGACGACATGTACGGCGGCGGCCACGCCCGCCAGGCACTCGTCCGCTACCTGGAGCACGAGTGCGAGCCGATGCTGCGCGGCACCTACGGCGAGCAGACCGGCCGGCGCCTGTTCGCGGCCGCCGCCGACCTGACCAGGCTCGCGGGCTGGACGTCGTACGACATCGCGGCGCACGGGCTCGCGCAGCGCTACTTCGTGCAGTCGCTGCGCCTCGCACAGGCCGCCGGGGACCGGCCGTACGGCTCCTACGTCCTCGTCACGATGAGCCGCCAGGCCGTCTACCTCGGGCACGGCCGTGAGGCCGTCCAGCTGGCGCGGGTGGCCCAGCAGGGCGTGGGCACGAGCGCGCCGGCGGTCGTCCAGGCCCTGCTGCACGCGTGCGAGGCGCGTGGGCACGGGGTCCTGGGCGAGGTGCGTGCGTGCACGGCCTCGCTGGTGCGGGCCGAGCGCGCCCTCGAAGCGGCCCGGCCCGGTGACGACGTCCCGTACTGGGCGCGCTTCTTCGACGAGGCGCAGCTCGCCGACGAGTTCGGGCACTGTCACCGGGATCTGCAGCAGTTCCGTGCGGCGGCGCAGCATGCCGAGCGCTCGCTGCAGTTGCGTGCGCCCGCGTATGCCCGTAGCCGACTGTTCTGCCGTGTTGTGCTCGCCTCTGCCCGGCTCGGTCTCGGTGAACTCGATCAGGCGTGTGCGCTCGGTGCGGAGGCCGCGGGCGCTGCCGCGGAGATGCGGTCGGTGCGGGCGGTCGAGTATGTCCGGGACTTCGAGCGGAGGTTGGAGCCGTATCGGGATGCGGCGCCGGTGCGGGGGTATCGCGACAAGGTCGCGGCACTGGGGTAGGGGTTCGCCGTAACTCCGACCGGTTGATCGCCCGGTGCGGCTTCGTCGTGGTTGATCGCGCAGTTCCCCGCGCCCCTGCAGGGGCGCGGGGGTTGCTCGGCGTGTTCAGGCCGCCGCTCGTAACGGTTCCGCCCGGTGCAGTGAGCCCGCGGCTCCCAGGTCCGTCAGGATCGCCGCTGACGCTCGGTGGGCCGAGTGGAGCGCTCCCTGGACCGTGCTGGTGTCGCGGTGGTCGCCGCAGACGTACAGGCCCGCCAGGAGGCGTACCGGGCGGCGCAGGTCGTGGGGTGGGCGCATGGCCGGGACGGCCTCCGGGGTGTGCTGCACCGCCAGCGTTTCCCAGCGGGCCGTGGAGGTGCCGTAGAGGCGGGAGAGGTGCATCCGCACGGCCGTGTCGATGTCGGGGGGCGGGGTGCCCAGGACCGTTGAGGAGATCAGGGCCCGGCCTTCCGGTGCGCGGCTCGGGTCGACCTGGCTGATCACCGCCGTGTGCGCCACCGGGCCGCCGCGGTCGGCGTCGAGCAGGAGGGAGGCGCCGGTCGTCGGCGGCTCGTCCGTCGTGTGGTGGACGACCGTCACCGGGTGGAAGTCGGGTACGCGCAGGCCCGGCAGGAGTTCGGCGGCGGTCCGTGCGTCCGTCGCCAGCAGGACGGCACGGCACCGTATCTCGCCGTGCTCGGCGGTGGTCACGGACGTCGTGGCGATCGACGTGACCCGCACCCCGGTGTGCACCGTGCCCGGCGGCAGCGCCCGTGCGAGCAGCTCCGGGAGTGCCTCGGCGCCGCCCTCGGGCACGCACAGTCGCCCGCTCGCGAAGGCGCGCAGCGCGAGGTCCGCGCACCGGCTGGACGTCGTCAGCTCGGGGTCGCAGAGGAGGGCGGCCAGCAGGGGGCGCAGGAAGCCGTCGACCGTGCGGGCGGGAACGCCGCGCTCCGCGAGGGCCTGCGCGGCCGGCAACTCGGGGCGGGCCAGCAGCCGTTCGACGGGCGAGGAGGCGAGCCGGGCGAGCGCGGCGCCGAGCCGGGCCTGGTCGACGGCCGTACCGAGGGGGGCACCCGCCCGCACCCTCGGTACGGTCCCCGGCACACCTCGTCCGGACGCCGCCCGAGGGGCGCTCGCCAGGGCGCGCACCGCGTGCAGTGCGCCCCTTGCGCGCCTTGCGCCCATCGCGCTCGGCACCGCGCCCGCGCGCTGCCGGCGTCCGTCGCTGTGCAGCAGCACGCCCGGGGCGAATGGGCGCAGCGCGAGTGCGTCGAGCCCTGGGGTCAGACGTAGTTCCGGGTACGACGTCGACAGGAGTTGCCCGATCCGGTCGAGTCGGAACCCGTCGACCTTCTCGGTCGACATGCGGCCGCCCGGGCAAGGGGCGGCCTCCAGGACTGCGGTGGTTACTCCTGCGCTGGTCAGGCGATGTGCCGCGGAGAGTCCGGCGACCCCGGCTCCCACGATGACGACGTCCGCCTGGTACGCGGGCTCAAGCACGTGCCCCTCCTCGAGGTTGCGCGGCCGGTGGAGACGTGATGCCCCCAACAGGCTCCGGGGATACCCGAGTTCGGCACGAGGTTAGGGCTGTGATTGGTCAGGAACAGTCGCGCATCGACAGAGCACGGTCGCACAGCGGTCGCATACGAACGCCGCGCGTGACGGGTCGCTACTCGGCGGCCGCCCGGATCGCCCCCTCGATCTCCGGGAACGCGAAGGTGAACCCCGACTCCAGCAACCGCTTCGGCAGCACCCGCAGACTGCCCAGCACATCCCCCGCCATCTCGCCGAGCACGGTCCGCAGCACGGGTGCGGGCACCGCGAACAGCGTCGGCCGGTGCAGCACGCGGCCCATGGCCTCGGTGATCTCACGGTTCGTCAGCGGCTGCGGCGCGGTCACGTTGAACGGCCCCGACAGTCCCTCGGTGTCCATGAGATGCCGGATCGCGGCCACCTCGTCGTGCAGCGAGACGAACGACCAGTACTGCCGCCCGTCGCCCATCCGCCCGCCGAGCCCCGCCTTGAACAGTGGGAACAGCCGTCCCCAGGCCCCGCCCTCGCGGGCCACCACCAACCCCGTGCGCGGGAACACCGTCCGTACGCCGGCCTCCTGGGCCGGGGCCGCCGCGGCCTCCCACTCGACGCACAGCGAGGGCAGGAAGCCCTCCCCGGCCGGGGCGCTCTCGTCGACTGCGCGCTCGCCGGTCTCGCCGTAGTAGCCGATCGCGCTGCCGTTGACGAAGACCCGGGGCCGCTCCTCGGGCGCGAGTGACGCCATCGCCTCGGCGAGGGCCGTCGTGCCCAGCACCCGCCCGAACCGCAGCTTCGCCTTGTACGCGTCCGTCCAGCGGCGCGAACCCACGTTCGCCCCGGCCAGGTTGACCACGGCCGCGCACCCGGCCAGCCCCGCCGCGTCCACGTATTTCCCCTCGGGATCCCACCGCACCTCGTCCCTGGACCGGGGCGCACGGCGCACCAGCCGCACCACCTCGTGCCCGTCCGCGACCAGGGAGCGCACCAGGGCGCCGCCGATGAGGCCGGAGGCGCCGGCCACTGCGATTCTTGAATGTTCCATGAGTTCCATCCTGCCCGTGACCACATAAAACCCTGGTTGGCACAGCTTCCCCCGGACATAGGGTGGCGCTCATGACCGCGCACCACCCGTACATACGCATAGCCCTGCCCGACGACGAGGAGGAGCTGTCCCTCCTGGACCGCAGCACCTGGTCGCATCTGCACGCGGTCGCGCCGCAACCGGTGCCGCCCTACTCGCCGTTCTTCGACGAGCGCCATGCCCCCGGTGACCATCTCGTCGCCGAACTCGACCGCCGTATCGTCGGCTATGTCCGCCTCGGATTCTCCACTCCGTTGGCCGCCAACGCGCACGTCCGCCAGATCCAGGGCTTCGCCGTCGCCGACGAGGCCCGTGGCCGCGGTGTGGGCCGGGCGCTGATCCGCGCGGTCGTGGAGGAGGCCCGACGCAGGGGAGCGCGGCGACTGACGCTGCGCGTCCTCGGGCACAACACGCCGGCGCGCAGGCTGTACGAGTCCGAGGGGTTCGTGGTCGAGGGCGTGCTGCCGGGGGAGTTCTATCTGGCGGGGCAGTTCGTGGATGACGTGATCATGGGGCGGGGGCTGTGACGGTCGGCGAGCAGTGCGTTCCGCTCACGTGCCTCACGTGCCTCACGTGCCTCACGTGCCTCACGAGGTGACGAGGTCACCTGTGTCCACGGGGGCCGTCGCGCTCGCCGCGCGCCTGGCGTCGGCGGCGACCTCGGCCGCCGTCAGGACGTAGCCGGTCTCGTCGTCGGAGGTGGAGCGGGCGAAGACCACGCCGAACACCTTGCCGTCGGTGGTCAGCAGCGGGCCGCCGGAGTTGCCGGGGCGGACGGTGGAGCGGATCGAGTAGATCTCGCGGGTGACGGTGTCGTCGTTGTAGATGTTCTGGCCCGTCGCCCGCACCCGGTTGGCGACCGTCGCCGCCTGGAGGTTCAGGTCGCCGTCCTCCGGATAGCCCGCCACGACGGCCGAGTCGCCGCGGGTGGCGTCGTCGTCGAACCGCAGGACGGGGGCGCGCAGTTCGGGGACGTACAGCACGGCCACGTCCCGCTCCGGGTCGAAGAGCACCACCCGGGACTCGTACGACCGCCCGACGCCGCCGATGCGGACGCCGGGCTCGTCGATGCCGGCCACCACGTGCGCGTTGGTCATCACGTGCTGCGGGGCGTAGACGAAGCCGCTGCCCTCGCGGCCCTGGGTGCCCGAGACGCCCTCGATCTTGACGGTGCTGAGCTTGGCGGCGTTCGTCGCGGCGGACGTGACGCTGTCGCCGGAGGGCTTGGCGACCTCGGCCGTCGACTCGTTCTCGAACGGGTTGAAGACCTGCGGGAAGCCCGCCTCGGTGAGTGCGGAGGTGGCTCGCGAGAACCAGGCGGGAGTCGTGTCCGGCATCGCGTCCTGGACGGTGCCGAGCAGGCGGGAGTCGCGGATCGCGGAGGTGAGCAGCGGGGAGGAGGACGCGGCGAGGACGCTGGCCGCCACCCAGGCCACGATCAGCACGGCCACCGAGTTGGCCACGGCCCCGCCCACGCCGTCGGCGACCCTGAGCGGGCCCCGGTCCAGCTCCCTGCGCAGCCGCAGCGCCAGCCGGCCCGCCAGCTCGTGCCCTGCGACGGCCGGGACCAGCACCGTGAGCACGGCCGTCACGGTCGCCTGCGTCGTACCCGGCGTGACCAGGTCCATCATCCACGGCAGGATCCATACGCCGATCACCGCGCCGCCCACGAAACCGGCGAGCGAGACGCAGCCGGCGACCAGGCCGCGACGGTAGCCGGACGCCGCGTAGGCCAGGATCACCAGCAACAGCAGGATGTCGAGCAGGTCCACAGAGCCGCCTTTCCCTAGGACCTCTTAGTACGCGCGGAAAGCCCCCGTTGATCAGCACACACGCACGCGCCGCCCGGAACCGGCCACGCCGCGTACACCTGGAGAAACGCCCCGGACCGGGACGATGGTTCCACTGCGTGTGACACCACACATCGCGGGCGGACGGGATCCGTCGGACAGTAGGACCATGTCTGTCTTCCGACGGGTCACCCGAAGGGTCTTCCGGCGAACACGGGGGAGACGAAGACCTCGCGCCGTACGAATACGTTGGGCTGCGCGGTGATCGGCGTATGGATCCTGCCGTGGATGATGGACCTGGTCACGCCGGGTACGACGCAGGCGACCGTGACGCGACCGTGACGTGCTTTTGGGGCGGCAGGGCGCTTTTGGGGCGAAGGTGAGGGGGCGGTGGACGCCGCCGGGTGCTTCTGGGAAGCAGGTGAGGGGCCGGTGGCCGCTGCCGGCTGCGTCAGGACGCAGGTTGAGGGGCCGGTGGCCGCTGCCGGCTGCGTCGGGACGCAGGTTGAGGGGCCGGTAGCCGCTGGTGGGCGCCCTGGGGCGCGGTCAGTTCCTGGCCTGAGCCGGGGCGGCTAAGGGAGGGCGCGGCAGCGGGCAGTGGGGGTCTGTCTGGTGAGGGGCAGGGGATGCCGCGGTGCGCTCAGCGCCCGGTCTGCAGCCAGGGCAGCCGGCGGAAGGCACTCCAGCGGGCGGTGAGGGGCTGCCTGGTGAGGGGCGGGGGACGCCGCCGGGCGTCCTTGGGTGGGCTCAGGGCCTGCCCTGGAGTCGCGCGGCCGTCTCCCTGATCTCCGGGAGGCGGGCGGTGAGGGCCGCGCCGGGGCAGCTCGTCATGTAGCCCTCGTTGTGGCCGGCGATGGCGGGGAGCGTGGTGGTGGTGCCGGCGGAGTAGCGGCTGAGGCTGTTGCTGGAGGTCAGCCGGGCATTCGCGCGGGGGTCCGTCCCGGAGAGGCCCAGCTTCCACGCGGCGATGGCGGCGATGGCGTCGGTCATGGCCTTGGGGACGGGTACGCCGGCCGTGAAGGTGCCGATGGCGGCGATGCCGGTGGTGCGGTGGTTGAAGCCCTGGGTGTGGGCGCCGGTGACGGCCCGGTCGACGCCGCCCGCACGGCCCTCGTAGATCGTGCCGCACCGGTCGACGAGGAAGTTGTAGCCGATGTCGTCCCAGTCCCGGGAGCCGGTCTGGCCCGCGTACAGGTACCGGATGATGCGGGGCGTGTCGGCGCAGTCGTATCCGTTGGGCGAGTCGGTGTGGTGGACGAACACGGCGACGACCTTGTCGTCGTACCGCGGAGGCGGCTGAGCCCGCCGGGCGTCCCCGTCCAGCCAGGCAGCCCTCGGCACGATCTCCGGCCGAGCCGCCTTGTGAGCCCCCGCGGGCCGAGCCGCAACAGGCCGCTCCTCCTCGGCGACACTCCGCTCGACGCCGCGTGTGCAGAGCATGAGCGCGAGGGCGGCGGCGAGACCGGGAACGCAGGCGAGCACCACCACCAGCACACCCGAGACCCGGGTCCCGTCAGGGGTACGCCACCAGTCCGGCGCCTGCCACCCCACAAGAGACCGCAACGGTCCCCGCCCCGACCCCTCGTCTCGACCTTGCACCCCGGCCCGGCCGTGCGCCTCGGCTCGAAGCGGCCGCCGGATCCGGGCCCACCGCTCGGCTCGCAGCTGCCGGCGGGCGTGGGATGACGGCTGGGGGTGACGGGGCGGCAGGTCTTGGGCCGGCCTCTCGCTGTCGGGTGACCGTCGGCCCTGCCTCAGCTGCGGATCATCCGGCGTACGCCGATCCCGAGCCGACCGCTGAGCGCCGGCCGACCTCTCCGCCTGGGACGGTCTGCGGCCAAGAAGGGCTTGCCGCCGCCGGTTCCGCCCCTCGACATCGGCCGCCGACGCGGCGGGCCGATCCGACGCGGACGCAGGGGGCTGGTCCTTCACGGCGGGCGGTTCCGGCGGTGTGGGCTGTTCTGCCCTGCCGCCCGACTCCTGCGGGGCAGACTCCGCCCGCACCGCAGCTCGCTCCGCCTTCTCCGGCCGTTCCCGCGTCACGGGACGATCGTGCGAGGCCGACTGCTCCTGCCCAACGGACCCCGACCGCGGGACCGGCTGCTCCGCCCCACCGGCCGACTCCCCTACCGCCGCCTGATCCAGCCCAGGCGACGGTTCCTGCCCGGCGCCTCGCTCCCCCACCGCCGCCTCATCCAGCCCAGCCGACGGTTCCCGCCCGGCGCCTCGCTCCCCCACCGCCGCCTCATCCAGCCCAGCCGACGGTTCCCGCCCGGCGCCTCGCTCCACCACCGCCCGCTGAAGCGCCTTCCCCTGGCTGCCCACCGGGCGTTCCCACTCCCCGAGGTACTCCACCGCCCGGCCGCCCGCCCCCGTCTTGAACAGGAGTCGGCCGAGTAGCTTGTCCTCGGTGAGGGTGGGGGTGATGGCGCGTAGGTCGTAGGTGTGAGCGCCCACCTGCCGGGCGTCACCCAGCATCCGCCACAACAGCGCGCTGCTGGGCCGCAGTTCCCGGCCCCGGCGTCCGGACGCGGCGTAGGAGTGCCAGACCCGGGAGCCGACGCTGATCATGAGTGCGGCGGAGAGCACCTCACCGTCGTACTCGGCGAGGTAGACCCGCACCCGGTCGCTGTCGACGGCGTTGAGGGCCGCCCACATGCGCTGGAAGTAGACCAGGGGCCGGGCCCGGAAGCCGTCGCGCTCGGCGGTCGCGGTGTACAGCCGGTAGAACTCGGGAAGGTCGGCGGCCGTGCCCCAGGACGCGAGGACCCCCGCCCGCTCGGCGATGCGCAGCGACTGCTCCCAGCGCGGTGCGAGGGCGTCGCGCAGATCGTCCATCGAGCGGCCCACCAGCGGCACCTGGCAGCCGTAGCGCGGCTGGCCGAGGCCGAAACCGCTGCCGTCCGGGTGCCGGGCAGCGGGCGGTACAGGACGAGCGCGGACGCGATCAGGACCTCCCCGGCGGGACCGTCCTCGAACCAGCCGACGCTCTCCGCCCGCCAGTCGGGCTTCACATCGCCCCACTCGGGGATCTGGAGATGGCTCGCGTCGGGGTACAGCCGCAGATGGGCCAGATGGTCCTCGCGTGTGATCTCCCGTACATACGGGCTGGTCATGGGCTGGATGCTCCTGTTCGGGGCGGCCACCGTAAGCCGGAGATCACGCAACGGGTCAAGAGACGGAGAGTGAACCTTCCCGAAAGACCCTCACAGGTTTCTCGTAGCCCGCTCAAGGATGTCCCCGAGACAGCCTCCCTATCGTCATGGACACGAGTCGTAGACACGCGTCGTGGACACGCGTCATGGACACGTATTGACCGGAGGTGGGGATCATGAGCAGCAGCAACAGCGGTCACAGCAGCAAGCGGGTCTGGACGGTCGTCTGCGCGGTCGCGACCGTCGTCCTGGGGCCGGCCGCCGTCACGGCATCCGCGCTGGACCAGGCCAACAAGGCGCCGATGCACCACGCGGTGAGGGCCGATCAGGCGCAGGCGTACATCCCGTCGGACCCGGGCCGCAGGCGAGCCGTGGCCTGAGCGGATCGGCGGTCGGCTCAGTCCTTGAACCGCTCCCACAGCCTGGGGAACCGTTCCGCCAGCGCCCGCTCGTTCTCGAAGTCGACCGGCGTGCCCTCCGGTTCCGCGGGCGGGGGCGGGATGCCGAGGTCGGGGGCGACGGTGCCGGTGAGCTGTTCGTAGGCCTCGTCCGCGGCGTAGCCGAGCTCCTCGCCGTCGCCGTCGAACTCCTCGTCGAAGTCGTCCAGCAGGTCGGCCAGCGAGTCGGGGTCGTGCACCCCGCCCTCGTACACCTCGCGGCCCTGGCCGATCAGCCAGCACCGGAAGAAGTCGAACGCGTCGTCGCTGGCCCCGTCCAGCAGGACCCAGGCGGCGCCCCACAGGTCCCAGCTGTACGCGCGGTTGTAGCGGGCCTCGAAGTGACGGGCGAAGTCGAGCACCGCGTCGGGGTCCAGTTGGAGCAGCCGGTCCACGAGCAGGTCGGCCTGCTCCTCGGGGTCACCCTCGGCGCCGTCACGGGTGCCGTCCACCAGCTCCCAGAACTCCGTCTCGTCCATCACGGGTCAAGCATCGGCCCTGGGCGGGTGGGGCGCACGTGGAGTGTGGCGGATTGTTATGGGCCGCCGGCTCAAGCGCGGTACAGCTCGGCCAGCCGTATCGCGTCGCTCGCGAACCGCTCCCGCAGCGACCGCGGCGCCAGCACCTCGATCTCCGGTCCGAGCGAGGCGAGCTGGGTGTGGGCGACCTCCTCCGACTCCACCGGCAGCGTCAGTGTCACCCAGCCGTCGCCGTCCGGGGCGCCCGCCGCCTCCAGCGCATCCCGCGCGGACTGCGGATCGAGGGTGTACGGCAGTCTGCGCACCCCGCCCGGGGACACCCGCACCACGACCTCGGCCCGCAGAATGGACCGCGCGAACTGCTCGGCCCGCTCGTCCCAGAAGTCCGGCAGGTCGAACTCCTCGTCCCGCACGAACCGGTCGTCGGCGGCGTCCACGGCGGTGAACCGGTCGATGCGGTACACCCGGTACGACCCGTGCCCGGCGACCCGGGCGCACAGATACCAGACCCCCGCCTTCAGCACGAGCCCGTACGGCTCCAGCTCGCGCTCGGCCTCGCTCTCCCCGCGCCGGTACCGGGCCACGATCCGCCGGTCGTCCCACACCGCGTCGGCGACGGCCGGCAGCAGCTCGGGGGTCTTCGGTTCCTTGAACCAGTTCGGGGCGTCCAGATGGAAGCGCTGAGCCGCCGTACGGGAGGCGTCACGCAGGGAGGGCATCAGCGCGGCGGACACCTTCAGCCGGGCGGCGGACGCGGCATCCTCCAGRCCCATCTCCCGCAGCGCCCCCGGCACGCCGGAGAGGAACAGCGCCTCGGCCTCGCTCCGCCCGAGCCCGGTCAGCCGGGTCCGGTACCCCCCGATGAGCCGGTAACC
>NZ_RDBN01000037.1:292660-297824 GCF_008042075.1 Streptomyces sp. UW30
GATCCCGTTCTACATCTTCTACTCGATGTTCGGCTGGCAGCGCACCGCCGACCAGATGTGGCAGCTCGGCGACCAGCTCGCCCGCGAGTTCGGCGGCGGTCATGGAGGGCCGGGACTGGAGAAGCAGCACCATCTTGATGAGCCGGGCAGCACGCATACGGCCATGATGCCGGGGCCCGCTGACAACGAAGGGGTACGGCGGCCGCCGTACCCCTTCGTCCTGGCTACTGCTTTACAGCCCGTACTTCTCGCGCGCTTCCTTCACGGCCGTCGCCTTGACCTCGCCGCGCTTCGCGAGCTGGGCCAGGGCCGCGACGACGATCGACTGGGCGTCGATGCCGAAGTGGCGGCGGGCCGCCTCGCGGGTGTCGGAGAGGCCGAAGCCGTCGGCGCCGAGGGAGGAGTAGTCCTGCTCGACCCACTGGGCGATCTGGTCCGGGACCTGGCGCATGTAGTCGGAGACCGCCAGCACCGGACCCTCGGCACCTTGGAGCGCCTGACGGACGTACGGCGTGCGCTCCTCGCCGCGCAGCAGGGCCGCGTCCGCCTCCAGGGCGTCCCGGCGCAGCTCCGTCCAGGACGTCGCCGACCAGACGTCGGCCGCGACACCCCACTCCTCGGCGAGCAGCTTCTGCGCCGCGAGGGCCCAGTGGATCGCCGTTCCGGAGCCGAGCAGCTGGATGCGCGGGGCGTTCGCCGCCGTCACGGTCACGCCTGCCGACTCCGCCGTGTTGAAGCGGTACAGGCCCTTGACGATGCCCTCGTCCACGCCGTCCACGGCCGGCTTCGCGGGCTGCGGGAGCGGCTCGTTGTAGACGGTCAGGTAGTAGAAGACGTTCTGGTCCTCGCCCGGCGCCGCCTCGCCGTACATCCGGCGCAGACCGTCCTTGACGATCGCCGCGACCTCGTAGGCGAAGGCGGGGTCGTAGGTCAGCGCGGCCGGGTTCGTCGCCGCGATCACCGGCGAGTGGCCGTCGGCGTGCTGGAGGCCCTCGCCCGTCAGGGTCGTACGGCCCGCGGTGGCGCCGACGAGGAAGCCGCGGCCGAGCTGGTCGCCGAGCTGCCACATCTGGTCGGCGGTGCGCTGCCAGCCGAACATCGAGTAGAAGATGTAGAACGGGATCATCGCCTCGCCGTGGGTGGCGTACGCGGTGGACGCGGCGATGAAGTCGGCCATCGAACCGGCCTCGGTGATCCCCTCGTTGAGGATCTGGCCGTTCTTGGCCTCCTTGTAGTACATCAGCTGGTCACGGTCGACCGGCTCGTACGTCTGGCCCTTGGGGGAGTAGATCCCGAGGGACGGGAAGAGCGACTCCATGCCGAAGGTGCGTGCCTCGTCGGGGACGATCGGCACCCAGCGCTTGCCGGACTCCTTGTCGCGGACCAGGTCCTTGACCAGGCGGACGAAGGCCATGGTGGTGGCCACGTTCTGGGAGCCGGAGCCCTTGTCGAAGGAGGCGAAGGCCTTCTCGGCGGGCGCGGGCAGCGGGGCGAGCGTGTGCGTACGGCGGGCCGGGGCCGGGCCGCCGAGGGCCGCGCGGCGCTCCTGGAGGTAGCGGACCTCGGGGGAGTCGGCGCCCGGGTGGCCGTAGGGGACCTGGCCGTCGACGAACTGGCTGTCCGAGATCGGCAGCTCCAGCAGGTCACGCATCGTCTTGAACTCGTCCACCGTCAGCTTCTTCATCTGGTGGTTGGCGTTCTTCGACGCAAAGCCCTCACCGAGGGTGTGGCCCTTGACCGTCTGGGCCAGGATGACCGTCGGCGCGCCCTTGAACTCCACCGCGGCCTTGTAGGCGGCGTAGACCTTGCGCGCCTCGTGGCCACCGCGGGAGAGGTGGAAGCACTCCAGGATCTTGTCGTCGCTCAGCAGCTTCGCCATCTCGACGAGCGCCGGGTCCTTGCCGAAGAAGTCCTCGCGGATGTAGGCGGCGTCGCGGGTCTGGTACGTCTGCACCTGCGCGTCCGGTACCTCGCGCAGGCGGCGTACCAGCGCGCCGGTGGTGTCGAGCTGGAAGAGCTCGTCCCACGCGGTGCCCCAGAGCGTCTTGACGACGTTCCAGCCGGCGCCGCGGAACTGCGCCTCCAGCTCCTGCACGATCTTGAAGTTCGCGCGGACCGGGCCGTCGAGGCGCTGGAGGTTGCAGTTGATGACGAAGGTCAGGTTGTCCAGGCCCTCGCGGGAGGCAAGTGCCAGTGCCGCCGTGGACTCCGGCTCGTCCATCTCGCCGTCGCCGAGGAAGGCCCAGACGTGGGAGTTCGAGACGTCCTTGATGCCGCGCGCCGTGAGGTAGCGGTTGAAGCGCGCCTGGTAGATCGCCGACAGCGGGCCGAGGCCCATCGACACCGTCGGGAACTCCCACAGCCAGGGCAGCCGGCGCGGGTGCGGGTACGACGGCAGGCCGTCGCCGCCGGACTCCTGGCGGAAATGGTCGAGGTGCTGCTCGGTCAGCCGGCCGTCGAGGAAGGCGCGGGCGTAGATGCCGGGGGAGGCGTGGCCCTGGATGTAGAGCTGGTCGCCGGACCCGTCGGCCTCCTTGCCCTTGAAGAAGTGGTTGAAGCCGGTCTCGTAGAGCCAGGCGGCGGAGGCGAAGGTGGCGATGTGGCCGCCGACGCCGTATTTGGAGCCGCGGGTCACCATCGCGGCCGCGTTCCAGCGGTTCCACGCGGTGATACGGCGCTCCATCGCCTCGTCACCGGGCGCGGACGGCTCGGCGACGGTCGGGATGGTGTTGACGTAGTCGGTCTCGAGGAGCTTGGGCAGCGCGATGCCGGTGCCCTCGGCCCGCTCCAGCGTGCGGCGCATCAGATATGCGGCTCGGTGCGGGCCGGCCGCCTTGGCGACCGCGTCCAGTGAGGCCTGCCATTCGGCGGTCTCCTCCGGATCACGGTCGGGGAGCTGGTCGAGCGCGCTCGGCTGGATGGCGTTGGGGTCGGTCATGTCGCCGCCTTCCTCAGTCGAAGGGGGTTCCCTCATCGGTAAGGGTTCTGGGTTGCCCTTTTGTCTTTGGCAGGACAGGGCGGAGGGCCTCGGTGCTGTGACACCATGCGGCTCCGCCGCGCGGCCCGTCGGCGACTGTAACTCGCTGATCGATGATCGATCAAAGGGTGGAGGGCGAAAACCTCTTGATCACGAGAAAGTAGGCACGCGGTGCCTTTCGGACAGGCACCGGGTGCCGCGTTTTTCCAGGGTTTTCGCAGGTGGGGACGCGTATGAGCGGGGTGCCGCTCAACCTGTTCGAGCGGCTTCGCTCAGCGCTCGTGCCGCGGGGCGCAGCCCAGGACATGGGCCTTGACGATCTCGGCGATCCTCGGGTCCCGGCGCTGGAAGGCCGCCACCAGCTCCTCGTGCTCCTCCGCGTACGACTGCTGCACGGTGCCCAGCCAGCGGATGGACAGGGCCGTGAAGACCTCGATGCCGAGGCCCTCCCAGGTGTGCAGCAGCACCGAGTTGCCCGCCGCGCGGACCATCTCGCGGTGGAAGCCGACGGTGTGCCGCACCTGGGCCGTGCCGTCGGAGTTGCGGTCGGCCTCGTACAGGGCCGTGACGTGCGGATCCAGGGCGGAGCAGTTCTCCGCGAGGCGGTCGGCCGCGAGTTCGGCGGCGATGGCCTCCAGGCCGGCCCGGACCGGGTAGCTCTCCTCCAGGTCGGCGGCCGTCAGGTTCCGGACCCGTACGCCCTTGTTGGGCGCGGACTCGATCAGCCGCAGCGACTCCAGTTCGCGCAGCGCCTCGCGTACGGGTGTCTGGCTGACCTCCAGCTCGGTGGCGATCCGCCGCTCCACGATTCGCTCGCCCGGCTGCCAGCGACCGCTGATGATCCCCTCCAGGATGTGCTCGCGGATCTGTTCGCGCAGCGAGTGGATGACGGGGGCGGTCATGAGGGCTCCTTAGGGCGCGTTGACGTTTAGACAATAAGGCCGTTGTGCTCCGCGGGGGTGGCGCTTGAGGGGGCTTTAGTGCAGGTGAGACGAGACTTACACGGAGTGAGTGGGCCGGGTGCCCTGAGGGGGTTGCGGATGGCCTGCGAAAAGCCGACGCCCCGTCCGGAGGGGCTCCGGACGGGGCGTCGTACTGACTGATCGGCGATTACAGGCCGAGCTCGACCTCGAACTCGCCCGCCTCCAGGATCGCCTTGACCGCCGTCAGGTAACGGGCCGCGTCGGCGCCGTCCACCAGGCGGTGGTCGTAGGAGAGGGTCAGGTAGGTCATGTCGCGGACGCCGATGACCGTGCCCTCCTCGGTCTCGATGACGGCCGGACGCTTGACCGTGGCACCGATGCCGAGGATCGCGACCTGGCCCGGCGGCACGATGATCGTGTCGAAGAGCGCGCCGCGCGAACCGGTGTTGGAGATGGTGAAGGTCGCGCCGGACAGCTCGTCCGGGGTGATCTTGTTCGCCCGGACCTTGCCCGCGAGCTCGGCGGTGGCCTTGGCGATACCGGCGATGTTCAGGTCGCCCGCGTGCTTGATGACCGGGGTCATCAGGCCCTTCTCGGAGTCCACCGCGATTCCGACGCTCTCGGAGTCGAAGTAGGTGATCGTGCCCTCGGCCTCGTTGATCTTGGCGTTGATGACCGGGTGGGCCTTCAGCGCCTGGGCCGCCGCCTTCACGAAGAACGGCATCGGGGAGAGCTTGACGCCCTCGCGCGCGGCGAAGGAGTCCTTGGCCTGGCCCCGCAGCCGCATCAGGCGGGTGACGTCGACCTCGACGACCGAGGACAGCTGCGCCTGCTCGTGCAGCGCCTTGACCATGTTGTCGCCGATGACCTTGCGGATGCGCGGCATCTTGACGGTCTGGCCGCGGAGGGGGGAGACCTCCAGGGCCGGGGTCTTCTTGGCGGCCGGGGCAGCGGCGGCAGCGGGCGCCGGAGCGGCGGCTGCGGCCTTCGCGGCCTCGGCGGCGGCGATGACGTCCTGCTTGCGGATACGGCCGCCGACGCCGGTGCCCTTGACGGAGGCCAGGTCGACGCCGTTCTCGGCGGCGAGCTTGCGCACCAGCGGGGTGACGTAGGCGCCCTCGTCGGTGGGCTGGGCGGCGGCCGGAGCGGCCGGAGCCGGGGTGACCGGGGCCGCAGCGGCCGGCGCGGGAGCCGGAGCCGCGGGGGCGACCGGAGCCGGGGCGGCAGCGGCGGGCGCGGCCGGAGCGGCCGGAGCGGCTGGGGC
>NZ_RDBN01000037.1:297924-329129 GCF_008042075.1 Streptomyces sp. UW30
GCGCCGGGGCGGGCTCGGCGGCCGGGGCCGGAGCCTCGGCGGCGGCCGGAGCCGGAGCGGCAGCGGGGGCACCGGTGCCGTCGTCGATCACGGCCAGCTCGGCGCCGACCTCGACCGTCTCGTCCTCGGCGACCTTGATGGAGGCCAGGATGCCGGCGGCGGGGGAGGGGATCTCGGTGTCGACCTTGTCSGTCGACACCTCSAGCAGCGGCTCGTCGGCCTCGACGCGCTCACCCTCGGCCTTCAGCCAGCGGGTGACRGTGCCCTCGGTGACGCTCTCGCCGAGCGCCGGAAGGGTTACGGAAACCGCCATGGTTTCGGTTGCTCCTAACGAATTGCGGAAGTCTGAGTCGTCGCTTCGTCGACCGAGGGTCAGTCGTGCGAGTGCAGCGGCTTGCCGGCCAGGGCCAGGTGGGCCTCGCCGAGCGCCTCGCTCTGCGTCGGGTGGGCGTGGATGAGCTGGGCGACCTCGGCCGGCAGCGCCTCCCAGTTGTAGATCAGCTGGGCCTCGCCGACCTGCTCGCCCATACGGTCGCCGACCATGTGGACGCCGACCACCGCACCGTCCTTCACCTGGACGAGCTTGATCTCGCCCGCGGTGTTCAGGATCTTGCTCTTGCCGTTGCCCGCCAGGTTGTACTTCAGAGCGACGACCTTGTCCGCGCCGTAGATCTCCTTGGCCTTGGCCTCGGTGATACCGACGGAGGCGACCTCCGGGTGGCAGTACGTCACCCGCGGGACACCGTCGTAGTCGATCGGAACGGTCTTCAGACCGGCCAGACGCTCCGCCACCAGGATGCCCTCGGCGAAGCCGACGTGCGCGAGCTGGAGCGTGGGCACCAGGTCACCGACGGCGGAGATGGTCGGGACGTTGGTGCGCATGTACTCGTCGACGAGGACGTAGCCGCGGTCCATGGCGACGCCCTGCTCCTCGTAGCCGAGACCGGCGGAGACCGGGCCACGGCCGACGGCGACCAGCAGGACCTCGGCCTCGAACTCCTTGCCGTCGGCGAGGGTGACCTTGACGCCGTCGGCGGTGTACTCGGCCTTCGAGAAGAAGGTGCCCAGGTTGAACTTGATGCCGCGCTTGCGGAACGCGCGCTCAAGAAGCTTGGAGGAGTTCTCGTCCTCGACCGGGACGAGGTGCTTCAGGCCCTCGATGACGGTGACGTCGGAGCCGAAGGACTTCCACGCCGAGGCGAACTCGACGCCGATGACGCCGCCGCCCAGGATGATCGCGGACTTGGGCACGCGGTCCAGGACGAGGGCGTGGTCCGAGGAGATGATCCGGTTGCCGTCGATCTCCAGGCCGGGCAGCGACTTCGGCACGGAGCCGGTCGCGAGGAGCACGTGGCGGCCCTGGACGCGCTGACCGTTCACGTCGACGGAGGTGGGGGAGGACAGGCGGCCCTCACCCTCGATGTACGTCACCTTGCGGGAGGCGACGAGACCCTGCAGGCCCTTGTACAGACCGGCGATCACGCCGTCCTTGTACTTGTGGACACCCGCGATGTCGATGCCCTCGAAGGTGGCCTTCACACCGAACTGCTCGCTCTCGCGGGCCTGGTCGGCGATCTCGCCCGCGTGCAGCAGGGCCTTGGTGGGGATGCAACCCCGGTGCAGGCAGGTGCCGCCGACCTTGTCCTTCTCGATCAGGGCGACGTCCAGGCCCAGCTGCGCCCCGCGCAGGGCCGCGGCGTAACCACCGCTACCACCGCCGAGGATCACTAGGTCGAAAACGGTGCTGGCGTCGTTCGCCACGTCACGTCCTCCATGCATGTGCGCCGTACGCCGGTCAGCGTTGACCGGGCGGCGGCTGGTGTCCGGCCGCTCTTTCTTCGGCCCTGTGGTGGGGGCCCTGTCCTGCCGAGCCCCATCTTCGCACTTGTCCACACCGAACGAGACGCCGGGCCGGTGTGTGAGACGTCCCACGTTCAGTTGAGCGCCCGGGGAATACCCGCATGAAAGAGGGGGGCTGCGCCGTGCCCGCGCGCAGCCCCCCTCACTCAGAACAACATCAGCCCAGGTCGCCGACCGCCGTCAGCTCGGCCAGCCGCACCAGCGTCCGCACCGCGGACCCCGTGCCGCCCTTGGGCGTGTACCCGAAGGCCCCGCCCTCGTTGAACGCGGGCCCGGCGATGTCCAGGTGCGCCCAGGTGACGCCCTCGCCCACGAACTCCTGCAGGAAGAGACCGGCGACCAGCCCGCCGCCCATCCGCTCACCCATGTTGGCGATGTCGGCGGTGGGCGAATCCATTCCCTTGCGCAGGTGCTCGGGCAGCGGCATCGGCCAGGACGCCTCCCCGACCTCCTCGGCCGCCTCCACGATCGCCGAGCGGAAGGCGTCGTCGTTGGCCATCACGCCGAACGTGCGGCTGCCGAGCGCCAGCACCATCGCCCCGGTCAGCGTCGCCACGTCCACGATCGCGTCCGGCTTCTCCTGCGAGGCCGCCCACAGGGCGTCCGCCAGCACCAGCCGGCCCTCCGCGTCGGTGTTCAGCACCTCCACGGTCTTGCCGCTGTACATGCGCAGCACGTCACCGGGACGCACCGCGGTACCCGACGGCATGTTCTCGGCGAGCGCCAGCCAGCCGGTGATGTTCACCTGCAGCCCGAGCCGCGCGGCGGCGACGACGGCGGCGAACACGGCGGCCGCCCCGCTCATGTCGCACTTCATCGTCTCGTTGTGCCCGGCCGGCTTCAGCGAGATGCCGCCCGAGTCGTAGGTGATGCCCTTGCCGACGAGCGCGAGGTGCTTGCTCGCCTTGGAGTGCGTGTACGACAGCTTCACCAGCCGCGGACCCGCCGCCGCCCCGGAGCCGACGCCGAGGATGCCGCCGTAGCCGCCCTTGGCCAGCGCCTTCTCGTCGAGCACCTGCACCTTGATGCCGTGCTCCTTGCCGGCCGCCGAGGCGATCGCGGCGAAGGACTCCGGGTTGAGATCGTTCGGCGGCATGTTGATCAGGTCGCGGGCGCGGTTGAGCTCCTCGGCGACGGCGGTGGCGCGCTCGATCGCGGCCTTGTGCTCCTTGTCGCGGGGCTTGCCGCCGAGCAGCGCGGCCTCGGCGAGGGGGGCCTTGCCGTTCTTCTTGCCCTGGGCGCCGCCGGCGTCCTTGCCGTTGTCCTTGTAGACGTCGAAGGCGTACGCCCCGAGCAGCACGCCCTCGGCGACGGCGCCGATGTCGCCGGAGTCGGCCAGCGGCAGCGCGAACGCGGCCTTCTTGGAGCCGGCGAGGGCGCGGGCCGCGACACCGCCGGCCCTGCGCAGCGCCTCGCCGTCGTACTCGGCGTCCTTCTCGGGCTTGGCGCCCAGCCCCACTGCCAGCACGAGCGGGGCCTTGAAGCCGGCGGGCGCGGGCAGCTTCGTCACCTCGCCCTCGGCGCCGGAGGCACCGAGGGTCTCCAGGACGCCGGCGAGCTTGCCGTCGTATGCCTTGTCCACGGCCTCGGCGCCGGGTGCGACGACCGGGCCCTTGGCGCCCTTGGCGACACCGATCACGATCGCGTCGGCCCGCAGGCCTGGCGCCGCGGCGGTGCTGAGAGTGAGAGCAGTCACGGTGGTGAAATCTCGCTTCCGATGTGAAGTTGCGATGGCCGATGGTGTGGGTCGACCGGGCCCAGGAGATTGCCGACCGACCCTAGTTCCGACCTAGGGGTGCGGCGGCAGCGGGGCCTTCCCCGGTACGGCGAACACTCGGGACGAGCCTACGCTCGTGTGAGCGTTCGCTCATTCCTACGGGCGTTCACCTGTGGGTGGCGTCGCGGCCGTTCCTTGATTTCCAGGCACTCCGGTGCGGCGAATTGGACGAGAATCTGCGGAAACCGCCCAATGCGGCAGGCGGACGGCTCGCCGGAACCGGACGTGAGCGGCGGCGGTGTCAGCCCAGGGACAGCACGACGAGTGCCGTCGTCGCCGCCGTCTCCGCGAGGCCGCCGAAGACATCGCCGGTGACGCCGCCGAAGCGGCGCACGCTGTGCCGCAGGAGCAGTTCGGCGCCGGCGAGCGCGACGAGGACCGCCAGGGCGGTGCGGACGATGTCGTCCCTCCCGAGCAGCGCGCCCGCCGCGGCGGCGACGCCGGTCACGGCCAGGGCCACGGCCACCGCACCCCGTACCGGAACCACCCCTGCCACCGCCGCTCCCAGCCCCTCCGGCCGGGCCGCCGGTACGCCGGTGCGGGCGGCCAGGGTGAGGGCGAGGCGGGCGGCGACGGCCGCGACGACGGTGGCGAGGGCGCCCCGGGCCCAGGAGTCGTCGTACAGCTGCGACAGCGCGGCCACCTGCGCGAACAGGACGAAGACGAGCGTGATGACGCCGAACGGCCCGATGTCCGACTGCTTCATGATGCGCAGCGCGTCCTCGGCCGGCTTGCCGCTGCCGAGCCCGTCGGCGGTGTCGGCGAGCCCGTCGAGATGCAGCCCGCGCGTGAGGACGGCGGGGACGGCGGCGGCGGAGACGGCGGCCAGGAGAGGGGCGGCGCCGAGGAACAGCAGCACCAGCGCGAGGAGGGCGGAGCCGCAGCCGATGACCACCCCCACCAGCGGAGCGCACAGCATTCCGCCGCGTGCCGCCTCCCGGTCCCACCGGCTCACCTTGACGGGGAGCACGCTCAGGGTGCCGAAGGCGAAGCGGAGGCCGTGCAGGGGCGGGTGGGTCATGGACACGCCCGCAGACTAGCCCGGACGTCGCCTCCGCCAGGCGGCCCACCCCTGCCGGGAAGACACTGAGGGCATGGCTGACTGGTGGCAGCGCAACATCATCGAGCCGGGCAAGCTCCCGTTGCTCCTCGCCCTGACCGCCTTCGTGGTCACCTTCCTCGTCACCCGCCTCATCACCCGCATGATCCGCGCGGGCAAGGGGCCCTTCCGCAACATCGAGACCGGCGCCGTCCACATCCACCATGTCGTCCCCGGGATCGTCCTCACGATCATCGGCGGCTTCTGCGCGGTCGCCGGCGGGCAGCGCGGCTTCGGCTCGGCCGCGGCCGCCGTGATCTTCGGGGTGGGCGCGGGCCTGGTCATGGACGAGTTCGCGCTGATCCTGCACCTCGACGACGTCTACTGGACCGAGGACGGCCGCAAGAGCGTCGAGGTGGTCGTACTCACCGCCGCCCTGGTCGGACTGCTCCTCCTCGGCTTCGCACCCTTCGGGGTCAACGACCTCAACGCCGACGAGACGCAGAATCGCGGCACGGTGCTCACCACGATCGGCGGGAACTTCCTGCTCGCCCTGATCGCCCTCTTCAAGGGCAAGTTCCGCATGGCGCTCTTCGGGGTGATCATCCCCTTCGTCGCCCTGTTCGGCGCCGTCCGGCTGGCCCGTCCGGGCTCCCCCTGGGCGAAGCGTTTCTACCGCCGCCGTCCGCGCGCCCGCGCCAAGGCGCAGCTGCGCTCCTACCACCACGACAAGCGCTGGCTGGTCCCCAGCCGCAAGCTTCAGGACTGGATCGGCGGCGCCCCCGACGTGGAACCGGCGCGGGCCCTGGAGCGCCGCTGACGCACCGTCGACACCGCGCACAGCACCAGCACCGCCGCGACGGCCGCGAGGTGCTCCTTCCCGGCGAGGTTCGCCTTCAGCGCGACCTCGACGAGCATCGCCGCGATCACCACGCCGGCCGTGACATAGGCCCCGTAACGCCACCCGAGGAACACGGCCAGCCCCACGACTGCGGCCGACGGACCCGTGTCCACGACCCGCGCGTCCGAGGCGGGCAGTCCGAACGGGTTGTCCGGGCCGAGTGCGATGCCCACGCGCGCGTACAGGGTTCCGGCGAGGGTCGCGACGTAGGCGACGACGAGCGTGCGCCACCAGCCCAGACACATCTCGGCGATCCCGAACGCGAGCAGGACCTGCGCGAGCGCACCCCACACCGGCAGATCGAGGGCGGGCACGAACAGCGACAGCGGCGTCCGCAGGAGCGCCAGCCACAGCGGATCCTCGGCCCGTACGGCCCCGAGATCCTGGACGACCCGATACCCCCAGGACTGGTTCTGCACGACCTGCGTGATCCCGGTCAGACACACGGCCCCGACGGTCATGGGCGCCGCCCGCCACCGCCGCTCGACCACGGCCCCCCGCACGGCGAGGTACAGCGCCCCCCACTCCGCACGGGCCCAGCGACCGAGGGTGTCAACTGTCACAAGAAGTGATCATATGTCCACCCTCGTCCCTCGTCCCTCGTCCTGAAACCGGCTCCTCCCGCTGCCGGCCCCGGCCGGGGCCCTCTACCCGGCCTCGGACGAACCGGACTCCTCGACGTCCGGCGTCTCGGTGTCCGACGACCCAGAGTCCGACGACCCAGAGTCCGACGACCCAGGGTCCGACGACTCGGAGTCCTTCGGCTTCTCCGGCAGTTCCGCGGCCAGGGCCGCCGCCGCCTGGACCGTCGGGAGCGCCAGCAGACCCCCGGCACCCTCCCCGACCTTCACGCCCTGGTCGAGCACCGGCTCCAGGGCCATGCGGTCCAGCGCCTTGGCCTGGCCGGGCTCCCCGCTGTTGTGCGCGGCGAGCCACCAGTCCGGCGCCCGGAACGCGATCCGCTGGCCCACCAGCGCGCACGCGGCCACCACGACCCCGTCCAGCACCACCGGCAGCTTGCGCACCGCGCTCTGCAGCAGGAATCCGGTGATCGCGGCGAGGTCGGCCCCGCCCACCGTCGCGAGCAGTTGGAGCTGGTCCCCGAGCACGGGCCGGGCCCGCCGCAGCGCGTCCCGGATCGCCGCGCACTTGCGCATCCACATGAGGTCGTCGATGGCCAGTCCGCCCCGCCCGGTCACCACGGAAGCGTCGGTCCCGCACAGCGCGGCGACCAGCACCCCCGCCGCCGTGGTCCCGCCGACGCTCACATCGCCGAGCACCACCAGATCCGTACCGGAGTCGGCCTCTTCGTCGGCCACCGCGACCCCGGCCCGGAAGGCCGCCTCGGCCTCCTCGAGCGTCAGCGCGTCCTCGATGTCGATACGGCCGCTGCCCCGCCGCACCCGATGGCGAACGACCGCCTCCGGCAGCGACTCCGGGTCGCATTCCAGCGCCATGTCGACGATCCGCACCGGAACCCCGAGCCGCCGTGCGAGCACGGACACCGGCCGGCCGCCCTCCAGGATCTCGCGCACCAACTCCCCGGCGCCGCCCGCGGGCCGCGCCGACACGCCCAGCTCCGCGATGCCGTGGTCACCGGCGAACAGCACGACCCGCGGCCGTTCGATCGGCCGCACCGGCACCGCGGACTGCGCCGCCGCCAGCCACTCGCCCAGTTCGTCGAGGCGGCCCAGCGCCCCGGGCGGCACGATCTGACGCTCACGGCGGGCCTCGGCGTCACGGCGCACCCCTCCGTCGGGGCGCTCGATCAGGTCGGAGAAGTCGTCGAGATTAAGCGAGCTCATTCGCCGAACAGTACCGGCACGGGTCGAACAGAACGGCGCCACATGGCCACCACGGGCTGCGCCACGTCACCCCCTTATCCGTGCGACGTCGTTGCACCCAAGATCGCCATCCCATACGTTCCGTTTTGCAGTGGATTGTCGGGGCATGCTCGCACCGTCTCGCACCGCCCTCGCCGTACGCCCCACTCGTACGCCCCCACGCCCGGGAGCCGCCCATGACCGCGACCGCACGCTCCGAACGCCCCCGCGCCGACTGCGCGTTCACCCCCGCCGGGTGCCGGGAGCACACCTACGTCCCTCGCCACCTGGGGCTCACGCGGCGCGGCCCGCGCCGGCTGCGCGCCGCGGCCCGGCTGGCGCTCGCCTTCCCCGAGCCGGAGGGCTGGCTGGATGTGGGCACGGGTTACGCCCGTTTCCCGGAAACCGCGAAGGACGTCTTCCCGTACACGTCGTTCGACGGCCTGGACCCGACCTACCGCGTCCTGCACGGCCGCGTCGCCGAGCGGGTGGAGGAGGCCCACGTCGGCAGCCTCACCGACCCGCGCATCACGTCCCGCCTGCGTGCCCGCTACGACATCGTCAGCATGTTCCGCCACCTGGAACACGCCCGCG
This sequence comes from Streptomyces sp. UW30, assembly GCF_008042075.1. Classification (GTDB taxonomy): domain Bacteria; phylum Actinomycetota; class Actinomycetes; order Streptomycetales; family Streptomycetaceae; genus Streptomyces. Next base: position 305,919 of record NZ_RDBN01000037.1, read on the forward strand.
ACCCCCGCGAGGAACTCCGCGCCGCCCTCACGGTCCTGCGCCCGGGCGGCCACCTCCTCCTCGAACTGCCCAACCCGCGCTGCCTGTTCGCCACACTGCTCGGCAGACTCTGGGTCCCGCACAGCCCCCCGGGCCATCTGCATCTGCTGCCCCTGGACACCCTCTGCGAGGAACTCCGGGCCCAGGGCTGCACGGTCCTGTGGACCGACCACCGCGCCGCACACATCCCCTACGACCTCGCGGCCGCGACCTCACTGGTGCTGTCCCACCTGCTGCCGTCACTGCTGTCCGGTCTGGGCTCACCCCTGGTGGCCGTCGCCTGGGCCCTGGACCACCTCCTGGCCCCCGTACTACGCCACACCCGCTTCTCGAACGCCTACCGGGTCATCGCCCGCAAAGAGCCGACCTGAGGCTTGTCGCACGGGTGCCTGCAGCGCCCTGAAGGGGCGCGGGGAACTGCGCGACCAGCCACAACGGACCCGCAGACGCACGACGACAACGCGCCGCACCCTCATCCGCGCAACACCAACGCCTGCCCCGCCACCACCAGAACAACCTGCTCGCACTCACTCGCGAACGCCGCGTTCAACCGCCCGAGCTCATCCCGATACCGCCGCCCCGAAGCCGTGGCCGGCACGATCCCCGACCCCACCTCATTCGACACGGCCACCACGGTCCGCCGCGTCCGACGCACCGCCTGCGTCAACTCCCGCACCCGCTCCCGCAGCGCCTTCTCCCCGCCGTCCGCCCACACCGCGTCGTCCCAAGCTCCGACGGAGTCCATCGCGTCCGTCAGCCACAGCGACAGACAGTCGATGAGCAACGGCGCCCCGTCCTCGGCCAACAGCGGAGCCAAGTCGCACGTCTCGGCCGTACGCCACGACCCCGGCCGCCGCTCCCGGTGCACGGCGACCCGCGCCGCCCACTCGTTGTCCCCGCCCCGGGTGCCCCCGGTCGCGACGTACAGCACATCCGGGAAGGACTCCAGCCGCCGCTCCGCCTCGACCGACTTCCCCGACCGGGCGCCGCCCACCACCAAGGTCCGGCGCGGCACGTCCGGCACGTCCTCGTACGCCCCCACCACCAGCGTCGTTCCGTCCGGCACGGCCCGTGCCCCCGTCGCGGCCAGCCGCCGCCGCAGCTCGGCGCCCGGCGCGGCGTCATGGTCCAGATGCACGGCGATGACGTCCGTCGTCGGCCCGACGGCGCCCACCGCCCGCAGCTTGGCCAGGGCGTCCGGCCGTCCCACCACGTCGGCGACGACCATGTCGTACATCCCGCCGGCCCCGTTCTCCAGCCCGGCCGGCGCACCCCCCGGCGGCAGATACAGCAGACGCTGCCCGTCCGGCCCCGTCACCGCGTACCCCGTGCCCGGCGCGTCCATCGCCACCGCCCGCACCCGATGCCCCGTCAGCAGCGCCAACTCCCGCCCGTCCGGCACCCGCCCGGGCTGCGGCAGCCCGGCCGGCACCTCGACGGCGGGCCCGTCGTGCGGATGCGACAGCAGCACCTGCCGTACGGCCCCCAGCGAACGCCCGGCCCGCGCCGCCGCGAACGCCGCCCCGGGCGTCAGATCCAGCAGCAGCGCCCCGTCCACGAGCAGCGCGGTGGCCGCCCGCGCGTCATCACCGAGCGCACTGGCACACGCCGCGCACGGACAGTCGGGGCGGGGGAGTCCCGCGGGGGCACCGGTGCCGAGGAGAGTCAGTTCCACGCCCCGATTTTCGCCGGTCGCCGCCGATCTTGCGCGCGCGAGGCCCCTTCGGGGGCGCGCGGCGGTGACATCGGCGGCTGTGCGGCGGGGCGAGCGGCCCCCCACCGAGCAGCAGACGCACACGAACCGCATACGCTGTTGCACTCAACGTGCTGACACCTTGGAGGCGTACATGGCGGCATGGACGTGGCGGTTCGAGAAGGCCGACGGGGCGGAGGTCCAGCCCGCGGTGCAGCCCGAGGAGTTCACCACCCAGGGCGACGCCGAGTCCTGGATCGGGGAGCACTGGAAGGCACTTCAGGAGGGCGGCGCGGACCAGGTGCGGCTGTTCGAGGACGCCACGCAGATCTACGGCCCGATGAGCCTGCACGCCGAGGCATGACCGGACGGGGGGCGAGGGACGTGTCCCCTCGCGGATCCCTTCGCCCCCGTCACTGCTCGCCCAACGTGACATCCACCTTCTTGTCGTCGCCGTCACGGCTGTACGTCACGGTGGTCCGGTCACCCGGCTTGTCGTCGGCCAGCGCCTCGGACAGCGAGGTGATGGTGGTGATCTCCGTATCCCCCAGCCGGGTGATGATGTCCCCGGGCTCCAGACCGGCCTTGTCGGCCGCTGAGCCGTCCTGCACCTCGACGACGGCCACGCCCGCCGCCTGGTAGTCGTCGTCCACGACCGTACGGCCGGTGATGCCGAGCGCCGCCCGGCCCGAGTCGGTGACCCTGCCGTCCTCGATGATCTGGTCGGCGATCTTCTGCACCGTCGACGACGGGATGGCGAACCCGATGCCGGGCGCCGCGCTGTCCCCGACGTCCGGGTCGACGGCGGCGAGGGTCGGGACGCCGATGACCTCGCTGTCGAGGTTCACCAGGGCGCCGCCGCTGTTGCCGGGGTTGATGTCCGCCGACGTCTGCACCATGTTCGCGATCGTCGCGCCCGTGCCGCCCTCGCCGCCCTCGGTGACGGTCCGTCCGGTCGCGGAGACGATGCCCTGCGTCACACTGGACGACAGCCCCAGCGGCGAGCCCATGGCCAGCACGATCTGCCCGACCTGGACCTTCGAGGAGTCCCCGAACTTCGCCCCCTTCAGCCCGTCCGGCGGGTCGTCCAGCTTGATGACGGCGAGGTCCTGCTGCGGGTACGAGGAGACGAGCTGCGCGGTGAGTTCCTTCTCGCTGTTGGCGGTCGTCACGCGGAAGCTCTTCTCGTCCCCGACGACATGCGCGTTGGTGACGATGTGCCCGTCCCCGTCGTAGACCACGCCCGATCCGAGGTCACGCTTGCCCTGGATCTGCACGACCGACGGCAACACGTCCTTGATCACCTTCAGATAGCCGTCCTGAAGGTCATCGACCGCCCGGACCGCCTTCGGCACGGCGGCCTGGGTCGTCGCGTCCTCCTCGCGCGTGGACGAGGAGGACGAACAGGACGAACAGGCGCCGAGGAGGCCGAGCGAGAACAGGAGGGCGAGGGCCACGACGGCCGGACGCCGGGTACGCAAACGGCGAGCATCCATGCCCCCGAGTCTCACCGCCGGGCAGGCGCCCGGCGCGTGCTGCTCACCCGAACGGGATCAGCCGCGCACTCCGCACAGATGCAGCAGCGCCGCCACGCTCCGGTAGGGATCCGTCTTCCCGGAGCGTTCCTCGACCGCCAGCAACGTCTCGACGTCCGCCGGGATCTGCGCCTCGTCCTGCGCCGTGTCGGTGAACACCCGCACCCCGTACCAGGTGTGCAGCGGCGCCCCGATGCCCGCCAGCGTCGCCGTCAGGTCCGACAGCCGGTCGGCCCGTACGTCGGTCCCGGGCCGGACGGGGCCCGCGCCGTCGTCCGACGTCGTTCGGGGATGGGGCAGGTGGGCGGTGGTGTCGAAGGCGGACAGCGCGCCGGCCCAGTCCCCGGACAGCCCGGGGCGCATGGCGAGCGCGTCGCCGTTGCACACGAGCAGCGACAGCAGTCCGCCGGGGGCGAGCATCCGGGCCAGCCCGGCCAGCATCGGGTCGGGCTCCTCGATGTGCATCAGCACGCCGTGGCACAGCACGACATCGAAGCTGCCCGGCAGAAAGTGGACGCCGGTGTCCCGCCCGTCGCTCTCGACGAGCCGCACCCGCTCCCGGATCCCCTCCGGCTCGCCGGCCAGCTCCTCGCGGGCCGCGGCGATCAGCTTCGCGTCCTGCTCGACGCCGGTCACCTGGTGCCCGGCCCGGGCCAGCCGCAGCGCCTGCGCGCCCCGGCCCATCCCCACGTCGAGCACCCGCAGTCGCTGCCCGACCGGGAACCGCCCGCCTATCTGCTCGTCGAGCTGCCGGGCGACCAGCTCCTGTCGTACGACTTCACGCAACCCGCCCGGCCCGCTGAGCCGGGCTTCGGCGACGCCCTCGGGGAAAGCCGCAGCGCTCAGGGCCGCTCTCCGCGCTTGACCTGCGGCTTCGGCAGCCGGAGCCGGCGCATCTGGAGAGAGCGCATCAGCGCGTAGGCGACGGCGCCGCGCTTGTTCTCGTCGGGGAAGCGCTCGGCGAACCGCTTCTTCAGCCGGAAGCCGGTGACGACCGAGTCCAGCACGATCAGGACGATCACGATCAGCCACAGCAGCAGCGCGATGTTCTGCAACGCGGGCACCTGCACCAGGCTCAGCACGAGGATGACCACGGCCATCGGCAGGAAGAACTCCGCGATGTTGAAGCGCGAGTCGATGAAGTCACGCGCGAACTTGCGGACCGGGCCCTTGTCGCGGGCCGGCAGATACCGCTCGTCGCCCCCGGCCAGCGCCTGGCGCTGCTTCTCCAGGGCGGCCCGGCGCTCCTCGCGCCCGCGCTTGGCGGCATCCTTACGCGTCATCGACGTGTTGGCCACGCTGCGACGCTGCGACTGGGCCGCATTGCGCTTGGGCGTGGGGCGGCCCTTGGGGGCCTCGGGGTGACGGGTCTCGTTGGAGTCGGTCACCAGCGCCTTGTCGGCGGCTTGGGCCTTCTCATCCTTGGCACGGCTACGGAACACAAAACCCAAGGGTACGGGGTGCCCGGGGTTGGACCCCAGCCCCATGGGGAACGATCCGGCAACACCAGTCGTCGTAGGGGGACAGAGGGGACGTTGCAAACGGTTCTTCCGACGGCCACGGGGGAGGCACGTGGGCGGCACCGGGTGGGCACCCGGGAGTCACCTACTCCTTACGCCGGAGCAGGAGCGTAGGCAGTCGTCCTTGGGGATGAGCGCATCCGTCCCCGAACAGTGCGGTAATGGATGCAGGGCCCGTACTGTGGGTTCTGTCGCAGGTGCTGGAGTGGAGTCCGTCAGAAGGGGGCGCGCGAAGCCCATGAGCGGTGTCATGAAGCGTATGGGGATGATCTTCCGCGCGAAGGCGAACAAGGCCCTTGACCGGGCCGAGGACCCGCGCGAAACCCTCGATTACTCGTACCAGAAGCAGTTGGAGCTGCTCCAGAAGGTGCGCCGCGGTGTGGCCGACGTCGCCACGTCGCGCAAGCGCCTGGAGCTCCAGCTGAACCAGCTCCAGCAGCAGTCGTCGAAGCTGGAGGACCAGGGCCGCAAGGCGCTCGCGCTGGGCCGTGAGGACCTGGCCCGCGAGGCGCTCTCGCGCCGCGCCGCCCTCCAGCAGCAGGTGACCGACCTGGAGACCCAGCACGCGACCTTGCAGGGCGAGGAGGAGAAGCTCACCCTCGCGGCCCAGCGACTTCAGGCCAAGGTCGACGCCTTCCGTACGAAGAAGGAGACGATCAAGGCCACGTACACCGCGGCCCAGGCCCAGACCCGGATCGGCGAGGCGTTCTCCGGCATCTCCGAGGAGATGGGCGACGTCGGCATGGCGATCCAGCGGGCCGAGGACAAGACGGCCCAGCTCCAGGCACGCGCCGGCGCGATCGACGAGCTCCTCGCCTCGGGCGCCCTGGACGACCAGTCCGGCATGCACAAGGACGACCTCCAGGCCGAGCTGGACCGGCTCTCCGGTGGTACGGATGTAGAGCTGGAACTGCAGCGCATGAAGGCGGAGCTGGCGGGAGGCCCGTCGGCCGGCCAGCAGGCCATCGAGGGCGGCTCGGGCCAGCAGTCCCAGCAGCAGCCGCAGGACACCCCGCGCTTCGACAAGCAGTAGCCGACGGCCGGGGCCCACGCCGAGGAGGGCGAGATGGGCGACATGATCGTCCGGATCATGGGTGAGGGGCAGGTGAAGCTGTCCGACAGCCACCTGCCCGAGCTGAACAAACTCGACGACGAACTCCTCGCGGAAATGGAGAGCGGCGACGGCCCCGGCTTCCGCCGCACCCTCACCGCACTCCTGTCCAAGGTCCGCGACCTGGGCGTGCCCCTGCCCGACGACTCCCTCGAACCGTCGGAACTGATCCTGCCGTCCCCGGACGCGACCCTGGAGGAGGTCCGGGAGCTGCTGAGCGACGACGGTTTGATCCCGGGGTGAGACCGTCCGCCCCGGCCGACGGCGACGCCGGGCGCCTGACGTGAGAAACCTCCGGTTCGACCCCCGTTCCAACCCCCGCGACGACGCCGTACCGTAATTCAGCGTGAGCACCCTCGAACGCGCCAGGCGGCACCTCAAAGCGCACCCCATGGCGCTGGACGCGACGCTGGCGGTGGGCGTCCTCGCCTGCACGGTGGCCGGCTCGTTCGTGGACCCGCACGGGAAGCAAGGCGTCACCTGGGCCCTGCGCACCCCGGACGCGCTCAGCCTCGTGCTCATCACCCTCGGCTCCGCGGCCCTGGTCTTCCGCCGCCGCGCCCCCATGACGGTGCTCGCCCTCACCGGCGCGGTCTCTCTCGTAGAGTCCGTCACCGGCGACCCCCGCGCACCGGTCGCCATGTCCGCGGTCATCGCCCTCTACACCGTCGCCTCCACCACCGACCGCACCACCACCTGGCGCGTCGGCCTGCTCACCATCACCGTCCTCACCGGCTCCGCGATGCTCGCCGGCCCCCTGCCCTGGTACGCCCAGGAGAACCTCGCGATCTTCGCCTGGACCGGCATCGGCGCCACCGCCGGCGACGCGGTCCGCAGCCGCCGCGCCGTCGTCCAGGCCATCCGGGAGCGCGCCGAGCGAGCGGAACGCACCCGCGAGGAGGAAGCCCGCCGCCGCGTGGCCGAGGAGCGCCTGCGGATCGCCCGGGACCTGCACGACGTCGTCGCCCACCACATCGCCCTGGTCAATGTGCAGGCCGGCGTCGCCGCCCACGTCATGGACAAGCGGCCCGACCAGGCCAAGGAGGCCCTCGCCCACGTACGCGAGGCCAGCCGCTCGGCGCTCAACGAACTGCGGGCCACGGTCGGCCTGCTGAGGCAGTCCGGCGACCCCGAGGCCCCCACCGAACCCGGGTCGGCGCTGATCATGCGGGTGGCGGCGAGGCCGTCGGTGCCGGGCATCCGGATGTCCATCAGGACGACGTCCGCGCCCCGTTCCTTGGCCAGGCGCACCGCCTCGACGAACTCGCGGGCACCTTCCGCAACGCCGGCCTCCAGGTCGAGGTCGCCCGCGCCGACCGGGACACCACGCTCCCGGCCGCCGTGGACCTGGCCGCCTACCGGGTCATCCAGGAGGCCCTCACCAATGTCCAGAAGCACGCGGGCGCGGACGCCAAGGCCGAGGTGAGCGTCGTCCGGGTGGGGCCGAACGTCGAGATCACCGTCCTCGACGACGGCGCCGGCGACGACGACACGATCGAGGGCGGCGGCCACGGCCTGCTCGGCATGCGCGAGCGCGTCACCGCCCTGCGCGGCACCCTCACCACCGGCCCCCGCTACGGAGGCGGCTTCCGCGTCCATGCGATCCTGCCGGTCAAGAGCCGTACCCGCGCCGCCGAAGACGCCGTATGACGGCCGAGGACGCGTTACGCCACCTGACAGACGAGGACCCCGCATGACCATCCGCGTCCTGCTCGCCGACGACCAGGCCCTCCTGCGCAGTGCCTTCCGGGTGCTGGTCGACTCCGAGCCCGACATGGAGGTCGTCGGCGAGGCGTCCGACGGAGCGGAGGCGGTGCGCCTGGCCAAGGAACGGGGCGCGGACGTCGTCCTGATGGACATCCGGATGCCCGGCACCGACGGCCTCGCCGCCACCCGCATGATCAGCGCCGACCCGGCCCTCGCCCATGTCCGCGTGGTCATCCTCACCACCTTCGAGGTCGACGACTACGTCGTGCAGTCCCTGCGCGCCGGGGCCTCCGGCTTCCTCGGCAAGGGCTCCGAACCCGACGAACTCCTCGCCGCCATCCGCGTCGCGGCCGGCGGCGAGGCCCTGCTCTCCCCGGCCGCCACCAAGGGCCTGATCGCCCGCTTCCTCGCCCAGGGCGACGGCGCGGACGACGACCGCGACCCGGCACGCGCCGAGCGGCTCGACGCCCTCACCGGCCGTGAGCGCGAGGTCCTCGTCCAGGTCGCCGGCGGGCACTCCAACGACGAGATCGCCGAGCGCCTGGAGGTCAGCCCGCTGACGGTGAAGACGCACGTCAACCGGGCCATGTCCAAGCTCGGCGCGCGCGACCGGGCCCAGCTCGTGGTGATCGCGTACGAGTCCGGGCTGGTACGTCCAAGGGTGGAGTGAACTCGACCGCGCATACTGCGCCCGGAGTATGCGCCGGATAAGGAAATGGACCTGGGGTCTAGGAAATCCCGGCTCTCGATGGCTCAGGGTGTTAGGGCGGGCGCTCACATGTGTGCGGCGCGCCCATGTGTGCCACCGACACAGACGCCCTTGCCGCTTCTGCCGCTCACAGAAGAGAGACCCTGACCCATGTCCTGGCTGTCCCGATTCAGCCTCGCCCAACGTGCCCTGATAGGCCTGATCTCGATCATCGCGCTCGCCTTCGGCGCGATCGCGATACCTCAGCTCAAGCAGCAGCTGCTGCCCTCCATCGAACTGCCCATGGTGTCCGTCCTCGCGCCGTACCAGGGCGCGTCGCCGGACGTCGTCGAGAAGCAGGTCGTCGAGCCGATCGAGGACAGCCTCGAAGCCGTCGACGGCATCACCGGCGTCACCTCCACGGCCAGCGAGGGCAACGCCGTGATCATGGCGTCCTTCGACTACGGCCCCGACAACCAGCAGCTCGTCGCCGACGTCCAGCAGGCCGTCAACCGCGCCCGCGTCCAGCTGCCCGACGACGTGGACCCGCAGGTCATCGCCGGTTCCACGGACGACATCCCGACCGTCGTCCTCGCCGTCACCTCCGGCAAGGACCAGCAGGCCCTCGCCGACCGGATCGACCGCACCCTCGTGCCGGACCTGAAGGACATCGACGGCGTCGGCCAGGTCACCGTCGACGGCGTACGCGACCTCCAGGTCACCGTCACGCCGAACGACGCCAAGCTGGCGAAGGCCGGCCTGACCTCGGCGTCCATCTCCCAGGCCCTGCAAGCGGGCGGCGCCACCGTGCCGGCCGGCTCCTTCGACGAGGACGGCAGCAACCGCACGGTCCAGGTGGGCGGCGGCTTCACCTCGCTCCAGCAGGTCGAGGACCTGATGGTCACCGGTGAGGCCGGCGCCGGCGGCAAGCCGGTCCGCCTCGGCGACGTCGCTTCCGTCAAGCAGGAGCAGGCCCCGGCCGACTCCATCACCCGCACCGACGGCGAGCCGTCCCTCGCGGTCTCGGTCACCATGGACCGCGACGGCAGTGCGGTCGCCATCTCCGACGCCGTCGAGGACAAGCTGCCGGAGATCCGTAAGGACCTTGGCTCGGACGCGACGGTCACCGTGGTCAGCGACCAGGGCCCGGCCGTGAAGAAGTCCATCGACGGCCTGACCACGGAGGGCGCGCTCGGCCTGCTCTTCGCGGTCCTCGTCATCCTGGTCTTCCTGGCGTCGATCCGCTCGACGCTGGTGACGGCGGTGAGCATCCCGCTCTCCGTCGTCCTGGCCCTGATCGTCCTGTGGACGAGGGACCTCTCCCTCAACATGCTGACGCTCGGCGCGCTCACCATCGCCATCGGCCGCGTCGTCGACGACTCGATCGTGGTCCTGGAGAACATCAAGCGCCATCTCGGCTACGGCGAGGAGCGCCACGACGCCATCATCAAGGCGGTCCGCGAGGTCGCCGGCGCGGTGACGTCGTCGACGCTCACCACGGTCGCGGTGTTCCTGCCGATCGGCCTGGTCGGCGGCATGGTGGGCGAGCTGTTCGGCTCGTTCAGCCTGACCGTGACGGCGGCCCTGCTGGCGTCGCTCCTGGTCTCGCTGACGGTCGTGCCGGTCCTGTCGTTCTGGTTCCTGCGCGCCCCCAAGGGCACCCCGGCGGACGCCGAGGAAGCGCGCCGGATCGCCGAGGAGAAGGAGGCGAAGAGCAGGCTCCAGCGCATCTACGTCCCCGTCCTGCGCTTCGCGACCCGCCGCCGCCTCACCAGCGTGCTGCTCGCGATCGTCATCCTCGTCGGCACGTTCGGCATGGCGCCGCTGCTGAAGACGAACTTCTTCGACCAGGGCGAGCAGGAAGTCCTCACCGTCAAGCAGGAGTTGAAGCCGGGCACCAGCCTGGCGGCGACCGACGAGCAGGCGAAGAAGGTCGAGCAGCTGCTCGCCGACACCAAGGGCGTCAAGGACTACCAGGTCACCATCGGCTCGTCCGGCTTCATGGCGGCCTTCGGCGGCGGCACCGACACCAACCAGGCGTCGTACCAGGTGATGCTGGAGGACTCCGCGTCCTACGACGACGTACAGGACCGCATCGAGGCGGGCCTGAAGAAGCTCGACGGCATCGGCACCACCACGATCGCCGCCGGTGACGGCTTCGGCGCCCAGGACCTGAGCGTCGTCGTGAAGGCGGCCGACGCGGACGTGCTGCGCAAGGCGGCCGAGCAGGTCCGCGAGGCGGTGGCCGGTCTGGACGACGTCACCGACGTCACCAGCGACCTGTCGCAGAGCGTCCCGCGCATCTCGGTCAAGGCCAACGACAAGGCGGCCGCGGCGGGCTTCAACGACCAGACGCTCGGCATGGCGGTGGCCCAGGCGGTCCGTGGCAACACGGCGGCCCAGGCGACCCTCGACGACACCGAGCGGGACATCGTCATCAAGTCGGCGAAGCCGGCGACGACGCTGAAGCAGCTTCAGGACCTGCGTCTGGGCCCGGTGAAGCTGGGTGACATCGCGGACGTGAAGCTGGTGGACGGCCCGGTCTCGATGACCCGGATCGACGGCCAGCGCGCGGCCACGATCACCGCGAAGCCGACCGGCGACAACACGGGCGCGGTGAGCGCGGACCTCCAGTCCGAGATCAACGGCCTGACGCTCCCGGCGGGCGCCACCGCTTCGATCGGCGGTGTCTCCGAGGACCAGGACGACGCGTTCGCCAACCTGGGCCTGGCGATGCTGGCGGCCATCGCGATCGTCTTCATGCTGCTGGTCGCGACCTTCCGCTCGCTGGTCCAGCCGCTGATCCTGCTGGTCTCCATCCCGTTCGCCGCGACGGGCGCGATCGGCCTGCTGATCGCGACCGGCACCCCGATGGGCGTCCCCGCGATGATCGGCATGCTGATGCTGATCGGCATCGTGGTGACGAACGCGATCGTGCTGATCGACCTCATCAACCAGTACCGCAAGCAGGGTTACGGCGTCGTCGAGGCCGTGATCGAGGGTGGCCGCCACCGACTGCGGCCCATCCTCATGACGGCCCTGGCGACGATCTTCGCCCTGCTGCCCATGGCCCTGGGCGTCACCGGCGAGGGCGGCTTCATCGCCCAGCCGCTGGCCGTCGTCGTGATCGGCGGTCTGATCACGTCGACCCTGCTGACCCTGCTCCTCGTCCCGACCCTCTACGCGATGCTGGAGCTCCGCAAGGAGCGCCGGGCGAAGAAGCGGGCGGCCAAGCGGGCGAAGAAGGCGGGGCTGACCGAGCAGCCGGAGGCCAGGACTCCGGCGGACTCTTCCTCCGACGAGGCGGAGCCCGCGTCGGTCTGATCGCGCCACCTGGCCGAATGCCCCACGGCGGCCGGGTCCCGAACCGGAAAGTGCGGTTCGGGACCCGGCCGCCGCCGTTTCCCCGTTACGTATCCTGAGGCTCTGACTGCATCACGGGGGAGGGGATCCGGGCGTGCCGCTGCACAAGGACGACCCGAAGTCGCTCGGCGGCTACAAGCTGGTCGACCGGCTCGGGTCCGGGGGCATGGGGATCGTCTACCGGGGCAGATCCCGCTCGGGCCGTGAGGTCGCCGTCAAGGTGGTGCACGCGCAGTACGCCGAGGACGCGGTCTTCCGCGCCCGCTTCCGCCAGGAGATCGAGGCCGTCCGCAAGGTGAGCGGCGCCTTCACCGCACCGGTCGTGGACGCGGACCCGGAGGCGGTACGGCCCTGGATGGCGACCCAGTACGTGCCCGGGCCCTCGCTCGCCGCCCTGATCCGCGAACAGGGCCCGCTGAAGGGCACCGAACTGCGGCGGCTGGCCCTCGGGTTGGTGGAAGCGCTGCGGGACATCCACCGGGCTGGCGTGGTCCACCGGGACCTCAAACCCGCGAACGTCCTGATGGCCGAGGACGGCCCCCGCGTCATCGACTTCGGCATCTCCCGCGCGGCCGAGAACCACAACACCCTGACCGAGACCGGCCAGATGATCGGCACCCCGCCTTTCATGTCCCCGGAGCAGCTCACCGACGCCCGCTCGGTGGGCCGGGCCTCCGACGTGTTCTCCGTGGGCGCCCTGCTGGTCTACTCGATCACGGGCCGGGGTCCCTTCGACGCCGACAGCCCCTACCTCACGGCCTATCAGGTGGTCCACGACGCCCCCGTCCTGGACGGTGTGGCACAGCCCCTTCGGGCGGTCCTGGAGCGCTGCCTCGCCAAGGAACCCGCCGACCGGCCCGAACTGGACGAACTGGCGGGGGAGTTCGTGGCCGCGCTGCCGGAGTCGGGCGCCGACGACCTGCCCACCGTGACGCTGCGCACGGAGGAGATGGCTCTGGTCTCCACCCGGCCCGCCGCCCCGGCCCCCGCGGCCGAGGGCAGGCGCCGGCGCCGGATACGCCCGCTGTGGGCCACGACCGCTGCCGTCGGCGCCCTCGCGCTCGGACTGACGGGATACCTGCTCCTCGGGCCCGGACTCGGGGACGACGACGCCCCGTCGGGGGCCGACACCGCCGCGTCCGCGCCCTCCCGATGGACGGCCGTGCCGCCCGGCTGGAAGCCCTGGCAGACGACGGCGAACGCCATCGCCGCGCAGGGCGTGAAGGACGCAACCGGCGTCGCCGGCTACGGCCCGGAGGGCACCCCCGAGTGCGAGGTGTACGAGGGTGGCGTCCACTGCGCGGGCGACGGGGTCCTGCCCGTGCGCATCGACGCGCTCACCGGACGGGTCGTCTGGCGGGCGGACGGGGTGCCGTCCGCCGTGGGCAACGGGACGTACATCTTCTCGGTCCTCGGTGTCGTCGACGACACGATGGTCGTCCAGCAGGAGTACCGCCCCGAGAAGGGGGACGACCCCGAGTACTCGGTGACCGCACTCGACACGGGGAGTGGAAAGAGGCTCTGGCATCGCATCGTGAACACGCGCCAGGTCCGCCCGCACCTCTCCGGCGACCTCGTGATCGTCCCGGACGACAGCGGCCGTTCGGTGATCGCCCGCTCACCGCGCACCGGCGCCGAACGCTGGACGGCACCGCTGCCGGCGGGGCAGTACTGCGACTGGGCGGACACCGGTGAGGACCCCTATGTCCAGTGCGCCCCGGCGTTGACCGGCAGCAAGGAGTCGCTGCTCCTGGGTTGGGACCGGGCCGACGGCTCGACGCGCCGTCTGACGGTGCCCAGGCGCGGAACTCTCGTCGGGACGTTCGACGGCCGCCTGCTCTTCCTCGACCCGGTCGAGGACGTGGACGAGGAGGCGTTCTCCCGGATCCGGCTGCTGGATCCGGACACGGGCAAGGAAAGTACGACGAAGTTGGCGCAGGAGTTCGAGGGCAACGCGGCCCTGTCGGACGGCACTTTGTGGTTCGCCACGACCTCCGGCCAGGTGACCGCCGTGTCGGCCCGGACGGGCGAGCGGCTGTGGCAGACCCGGACGAGCCTGGAACAGCCGAGCGACGTCACCCACGACCCGCGCGCCCATGTGGTCTACCTGGCCAGCGCGAGCGGCCGGGTCGCCGCCCTCGATGCGTTGAAGGGCACGCTGCTGTGGGAGACCATGCCGCGTACCCAGCGGGTGACGAACCAGGGCTGGTCGCGGTCCGAGGTGTTGCTTCACAAGGGCGCCCTGGTCGTCGCCACCTCGGAAGGCGATCTGTTCACCCTCGACCCCGCCCACCCCGACCGGGGGCCCGTGTCGGGGTGAGCGAGAGGTCTGCGCCAGGCCTTACGGCAGCGCCAGCATCCGCTCCAGGGCCAGCTTCGCGAACGCCTCGGTCTCCTTGTCGACCTCGATCCGGTTGACCAGGTTGCCCTCGGCCAGCGACTCCAGCGCCCAGACCAGGTGCGGCAGGTCGATGCGGTTCATCGTCGAGCAGAAGCAGACCGTCTTGTCGAGGAAGACGATCTCCTTGCCCTCGGGCGCGAAACGGTTCGCCAGCCGGCGGACGAGATTCAGCTCGGTCCCGATGGCCCACTTGGAGCCGGCCGGGGCGGCCTCGAGGGCCTTGATGATGTACTCCGTCGAACCGACGTAGTCCGCCGCGGCCACGACCTCGTGCTTGCACTCGGGGTGCACCAGGACGTTCACGCCCGGGATGCGTTCGCGCACGTCGTTCACCGAGTCGAGGCTGAAGCGGCCGTGCACCGAGCAGTGGCCGCGCCACAGGATCATCTTCGCGGCACGCAGCTCGTCCGCCGTCAGCCCGCCGTTCGGCTTGTGCGGGTTGTAGACGACGCAGTCCTGAAGGGACATCCCCATGTCGCGGACGGCGGTGTTGCGCCCGAGGTGCTGGTCCGGCAGGAACAGGACCTTCTCACCCTGCTCGAAGGCCCAGTCCAGGGCCCGTTTCGCGTTCGAGGAGGTGCAGATCGTGCCGCCGTGCTTGCCCGTGAACGCCTTGATGTCGGCGGACGAGTTCATGTACGAGACGGGGACGACCTGCTCGGCTATGCCGGCCTCGGTCAGCACGTCCCAGCACTCGGCGACCTGCTCGGCCGTCGCCATGTCGGCCATCGAGCAGCCGGCGGCGAGGTCGGGCAGGACGACCTTCTGGTCGTCGGACGTCAGGATGTCCGCCGACTCCGCCATGAAGTGCACGCCGCAGAACACGATGTACTCGGCCTCCGGGCGGGCGGCCGCGTCACGGGCCAGCTTGAACGAGTCACCGGTCACGTCGGCGAACTGGATGACCTCGTCGCGCTGGTAGTGGTGGCCGAGCACGAAGACCTTGCTGCCGAGCTTCTCCTTGGCCGCGCGGGCGCGCTCGACCAGGTCCGGATCGGACGGCGAGGGAAGGTCGCCGGGACACTCGACGCCGCGCTCGCTCCTCGGGTCGGCCTCGCGGCCGAGGAGCAGCAGGGCGAGGGGCGTCGGCTGTACGTCGAGCTCCTGGGTCTGGGCGGTGGTCACGACACGCACCCTTTCTGTTCTGCGGCTCGCCGGCACCGGATAGTCCGGTCCCGGCGGGTCAAGCGGGACACCTTCTTCGACTTCTCGTCGAATTGACGTTATCTATCATAACCGGTTCACGTCAGTTTGACGATGGCCATCGTGTCGATGTGACGTGAATCCCGGTGACCGGCTCGCTGATTCCTGAATGAGACGTTTTCCGCTTCGCGCACCGTGTGCGAGCATGAAGAAGGACCGAAAGACAAGCATCCGGCCCGGAATGAATCCGCCGACCCGCCGGTTGCACACGTCGGCAAGCAGTCTCCGTACAACCCGGGAGAGATGTAGATGTCCGTATCGGACGAGACCAGCACCGCCACCGACGGCATCATCCTGAGCGACGCCGCCGCGGCCAAGGTCAAGGCCCTGCTCGACCAGGAGGGCCGCGAGGACCTCGCTCTGCGAGTCGCCGTTCAGCCCGGTGGCTGCTCGGGCCTGCGCTACCAGCTCTTCTTCGACGAGCGCTCGCTCGACGGGGACGTCGTCAAGGACTTCGGCGGTGTCAAGGTCGTCACCGACCGCATGAGCGCTCCGTACCTGGGCGGCGCCTCCATCGACTTCGTCGACACCATCGAGAAGCAGGGCTTCACGATCGACAACCCGAACGCGACGGGCTCCTGCGCCTGCGGCGACTCCTTCAGCTGATCTCCGCACATACGCAGAAAGGCGGCGACCCCCTCCGACGGGGCCGCCGCCTTCCCGTGTCCGTGGGCCCTTACCGGGCTCCGGACGTCTGGGGTGCGTCCGGGAGCGTCCCGGGCTTCTCCAGCGGGATCGCCTGGCCGTCCGTGCCCACGACCTTCCGGTCCCCGAGTGGCTCATCGAGCTGCACGGTCTTGTGGAACACCTTGGCGATCAGGATGCAGACCTCGTCCGGCTGTGAGGTCTCGGTCACACGAACCGTCACCTCGTCGCCGTTCTCGCTCGCCGTCACCTTGTAGTCGGCGCACACACCGCCTGTGAAGGCCACGGTCAGCTTCGAGTCGTCGGAGGTGTAGCCGTCCGCGCCCACGTTCCGGGTGATCGGCGACGACGTCGAGTCGTCCTTCGGCCCGGTCGGCCGCGGGCTCGGCTGCCCGGTCGGCTCCTGCGACGGCGTCGACGAGGCCAGGTACTTCGGGTCGATCGCGGGATACGTCACCGTGAAGCTGTCCTGCGCGCCCTGCGTCCGCACCTCGAACAGCCAGGACGGCACCAGCGCCTGCCGCGCGTTCACATAGTGCGCGGCCAGCCCGAACACGGCCTTCTCCACCGTGATGACGTCCCTGGCCGGCGCGCTCGCCGAGGCCGCCGTGTCCGGCTCCGCGCCGGTCGACCCCTCGGCACCGCAGGGCGCCTCAAGACGGTCCTTCAGCGGTACGGGGCTGGCGCAGCCGCCGATGCCCATCCGGCCGTCGGCCCCGGGCGCCGCGTTCATCAGCCCGAGCGTCTTCTCGGCGTCCAGCACGGGGTACGTGTCCCCCTTCACCGGCGCCTTCAACTGACCGCTTCCGCCCACCACTTCGCCCTGGGCGTTCACGGTGATCCCCGTCGTCCAGCCGTACGTGGGCAGTCCGCCGACCACGGGGTTCGCGTTCACCGCTCGCTGGGCGCCCATGACCTGGCTCGCGTCGAGCTTCGCGTCGTCCTGGCCGACCGCCTTGAGAACCGGTGCGGCGGCCTTCTTCGCGACGGCCTCGCTCACCGGATCGCCGGCCGGCGGGGCGGGGGCCTTCGCACAGACGGTGGTGCTCTGGCAGTTGTCCGTGCCGGGGGCGTACCGGTAGAAGGTCCAGGTCCCCGGCGCCTGCTTGTTCACCTGGAGACTGGGCCCCGCCCCGTCCGTCGCACCGACCCTCCAGGTCTGCCCCTGCGCCACCGGCGTCCCGTCCACCCCGAGCGCCTCGGCCAGCCGGGCCACCTCGTCCGCGCCGACCTCGCCCCCCGCCCGGTACACCGCCGCCGACCCGGGCCCGTCCGGCAGATCGCCGTCGGCCATGTACGTGGCGCCGTACGGGTTGGGCTCCCCGGGCGCGATGCCGCCCGTGCCGCCCTCGGTGTAGCCGTCGAGGTGCAGCGGCGGGGGAGTGTCACCGCCGGACGCCCCGGACGACGTACCGTCGTCCGACCCGCCGGACGCGTTCGCGGCGAGGAAGGCCCCGCCGCCCCCGAGGAGCAGCACGGCGGCGGCGACGGAGGCGATGATCGCGGGGGAGCGGTGGCGAGCGCTGCCGTGCGCGTCGTCCGGCCCGTGGGTGTGGATGTGGGTGTGGGCGTGGCTCGGCTCCGCGTCGGGGGGCGTGGCGGACGCCTCCGAGGCCGCGGCCTCATCCGAACGGCCGACGACGGCCGAGGCACTTTCGTCGTCCGAGGCACCCGCCCCGTCCGATGCCCCCTCGTCCTCGGCGACGACCTCGTCGGTCCCGTCGCCGACCTCATCGCCCCGGCCGTCAGGAGCTCCGCCCGCCGCCTCACCCTCGGCGGCGGGCCCTTCGGCACCGGCGGCGGCCTGCTCCGCCCGTGCCTCCTCGGCGTCCTTGCCGCAGGCGCCCGCGTCGTCGTTGTCGGGTCGCTCGGTGTTCACCGCATCGCTCCTTCGGCTGCGCACATGTCCCATGACCCTGACCCGACCCTGTCAAAAGGTCGGTCTGTCGGGTCGTATCCCGCATCCCCTTTACGGGGGACGCCGATGGGACGCAGCGGGGGAGCGCACGGTTCCCTGAAAAGCGCCGATCGCGCCGCCGGAGTTCGATCGGCCGGCGGGTCAGTCGCCGTAGTCGGACATCGCGTCCAGCAGTCGCGCGGACTTCGAGGGCACGGTCACCCCGTGGATGCGTGAGGGGGAGACCGGACGGGAAAGGACACGGTCGGGAGCGGCCCAGTGCGGAGCCATCCGCGCACAGTCACCCAGCAGTGACGCCAGGTCGACCTCCAGGTCGGCCGGGGCAGGGGCGCGGACCTCGAATTTCGTCATAGCCGCACCGTATGCACGCTCGAGCCCGCGAAGAAAGATCTACTATCGGGTAGTTTTGCCTGCTTCTGTGTTCTGGTCACGAACGGTAGCGTGGAATGTCAATCCAACCTCCCCGCAGGAGACTCCTCGCCGTGCGCATCGCAGTCACCGGCTCCATCGCCACCGACCACCTCATGACCTTCCCCGGCCGCTTCGCCGACCAGTTCGTCGCGGACCAGCTGCACACGGTCTCGCTTTCCTTCCTGGTCGACAACCTGGACGTACGCCGGGGCGGCGTAGGTGCGAACATCGCCTTCGGCATGGGTCAGCTGGGCACGAAGCCGATCCTGGTCGGGGCCGCGGGCTCCGACTTCGACGAGTACCGGGCCTGGCTGGACCGGCACGGCGTCGACACCGAATCGGTCCGTATCTCCGAGACCCTGCACACCGCCCGCTTCGTCTGCACCACGGACGCCGACCACAACCAGATCGGCTCCTTCTACACCGGCGCGATGAGCGAGGCCCGGCTGATCGAGCTGAAGACCGTCGCGGACCGCGTGGGCGGCCTCGACCTGGTCCTCATCGGCGCCGACGACCCCGAGGGGATGCTCCGCCACACGGAGGAGTGCCGCTCCCGCGCGATTCCCTTCGCCGCCGACTTCTCCCAGCAGATCGCCCGGATGAACGGCGACGAGATCCGGATACTGCTGGACGGGGCGACCTACCTCTTCTCCAACGAGTACGAGAAGGGACTCATCGAGACCAAGACCGGCTGGACGGACGAGGAGATCCTGTCCAAGGTCGGCCACCGGGTCACCACCCTCGGCTCGCGAGGCGTACGGATCGAGCAGGCCGGCCATGACCCGATCGAGGTCGGCTGCCCCGAGGAGGAGCGCAAGGCCGACCCCACGGGCGTCGGCGACGCCTTCCGCGCCGGGTTCCTGTCCGGACTGGCCTGGGGCGTGTCCCTGGAGCGGGCCGCGCAGGTCGGCTGCATGGTCGCGACGCTGGTCATCGAGACGGTGGGGACGCAGGAGTACCAGCTGCGGCGGGCCCACTTCATGGACCGGTTCACCAAGGCGTACGGGCATGAGGCCGGCGAAGAGGTCCGGGTCTACCTGGGCTGAGAGCCAGGTAGAGGCGTTCAGGTCAACCGGCGGACCACGTAAGCCGTTCCGTTCTCCGCCGGTTCCTCGCCCACGTACTCCTGACCCCGCATCTCGCACCACGCCGGGATGTCCAGGCGTGCCGCCTCGTCGTCGGCGAGGACCCGGACCAGGCCGCCCACCGGCACCTCGCCGATGACCTTGGCGAGCTCGATGACAGGGATCGGGCACAGCTTGCCGAGGGAGTCCACGACCAGGACGTCGTCACGTACGACCGTCTCGGTGACCGGTGCGCCCAGCTTCTCCCGCACCCCGGCCACCGCCCCCGGCAGCACCTCCAGGAACCGCTCCACGTCCTCCTGCGCCGTCCCGAACGGCAGGGACACCCGCACGTTCCCCTCGCTCAGCACCCCCATCGCCTTCAGCACATGGCTGGGCGTCAGCGTGCTGCTCGTACAGGACGAACCGGAGGAAACGGAGAACCCTGCACGGTCCAGCTCGTGCAGCAGTGTCTCCCCGTCGACATAGAGACAGGAGAAGGTGACGATGCCGGGCAGCCGGCGCTCCGGATCGCCGACCACCTCCACGTCCGGCACCAGCCGCGGCACCCGGGCTCGGATCCGCTCCGTCAGCTCCCGCAGCCGTACCGCCTCTTGGGCCGCCTCCGCCCGCACGGCCCGCAGCGAGGCCGCCGCGGCGACGATCGCCGGGATGTTCTCGAACCCGGCCGCCCGCCCCGACTCCCGCTCGTCCGCGGGCCCTTGCGCGGCGAACCGCACGCCCTTGCGTACGACGAGCAGCCCGACCCCCGACGGACCACCCCACTTGTGGGCACTCCCGGTCAACACCGACCAGTCACCCTCGACACGCCCCCACCCGAGCGACTGCGCCGCGTCCACCAGCAAGGGCACCCCGGCCTCCCGGCACGCGGCGGCCACCTCGGCCACCGGCTGCTCGGTGCCCACCTCGTGGTTGGCCGACTGGAGGCAGGCGAGCGCGGTGTCCGCCCGCAGGGCCAGCGCGTACGCCCCCACGCCCACCGCCCCGGAACGGTCCACCGTCACCTGGGTGACCGTGCCGCCCTCGGCCTCATGCGCATCAGCCGCATGGAGCACAGAGGAATGTTCGACAGCGGACACAATCAGGTGACGCCCGACCCGCCGCCGCCCGGCCAACACCCCGGCGACACCCGAGTGGACGGCCCGCGTCCCCGATGAGGTGAACACCAACTCATCGGCTCTGCACCCCACGGCCTCGGCGGCAGCCTCCCGAGCAGCGTCCAGCAGCATGCGTGCCCGTCGCCCCTCCCGGTAGAGGCGGGCGGGATCGGCCCACCCCTCATCGAGGGAGGCCTGCAGAGCCTGCCGGGCAACGGGATGCAGGGGAGCGCTGGAAGCAGCGTCGAAGTAGCTCACACTGCAACGCTAGAACGTCCGGTCACTCGGGTGCCCCAAAGGGGCGCGGGGAACTGCGCGACAAGCCCCAACGGACCCGCAGCCGCCAAACAAGCGAACCACCCGAGTTACTAGGCACCCCTCCTCGCGACCCCCCGGAGGGCGTCGGCTAGGGTTTGGTCCGCATAAACATCCAAACCCCTGCCCGACGCAGGGCGGCGACCGACCCGCGAGAAGTCAGGCCGCAGCCAATACGCGCGGGCGAGACTCTCGGGAAGGCGCTACGTGAGTCCCAACGGCTCCGACCGCTCGCCGCGGCGCCCGATGCGGCGGAAGCTGCTGCAGGCAATGACTGCGGGCCTGGTCCTGGCGACAGCCACCGGTTGCTCGTACAACTGGGAAGACTTCCCCCGCCTTGGTATGCCCACCCCGGTCACGGAGGAGGCTCCGCGGATCCTCTCCCTCTGGCAGGGCTCGTGGGCGGCCGCGCTCGCCACGGGCGTGCTGGTCTGGGGCCTGATCCTGTGGGCGACCATCTTCCACCGGCGCAGCCGCACCAAGGTCGAGGTCCCCCCGCAGACCCGGTACAACATGCCGATCGAGGCGCTGTACACCGTGGTCCCGCTCATCATCGTCTCGGTCCTGTTCTACTTCACGGCCCGCGACGAGACGAAGCTCCTCAGCCTCAAGGACAAGCCCGACGTCACCGTCAACGTCGTCGGCTTCCAGTGGAGCTGGGCCTTCAACTACGTCGAGCCCGTCGAGGGTTCCACCGGCAACGCGAAGACCGACAAGAACCTGGACGCGATTCCGGACCGGTTCAAGGAGGACTTCCCGGCGAACGCCGGCGGTGTCTACGACGCCGGCACCCCCGGCACCCGGAACCCGCAGACCGGCAACCCGGGCCCGACCCTGTGGCTGCCCAAGGGCAAGACGGTCCGCTTCGTCCTCACCTCGCGTGACGTCATCCACTCCTTCTGGGTGGTGCCGTTCCTGATGAAGCAGGACGTCATCCCGGGCCACACCAACGCCTTCGAGGTGACCCCCAACAAGGAGGGCACCTTCCTGGGCAAGTGCGCCGAGCTGTGCGGCGTCGACCACTCCCGGATGCTGTTCAACGTGAAGGTCGTCTCCCCCGAGCGCTACGAGCAGCACCTCAAGGACCTCGCCAAGAAGGGGCAGACCGGTTACGTTCCCGCCGGCATCGCGCAGACGAGCCACGAGAAGAACCGGGAGACGAACAACCTGTGAGCATCCTCAACGAACCCCAGGGTGCCGCGGCAGCTGAGGACTCGTACGAGAACGAGCTGCCGGTCCGGCGCAGGCAACCCGGCAACGTCGTGGTCAAGTGGCTCACCACCACCGACCACAAGACGATCGGAACGCTGTACCTCGTCACGTCGTTCGCGTTCTTCGTGATCGGTGGCGTGATGGCGCTCATCATGCGCGCCGAGCTGGCCCGGCCCGGTCTGCAGATCGTGTCGAACGAGCAGTTCAACCAGGCGTTCACGATGCACGGCACGATCATGCTGCTGATGTTCGCGACGCCGCTGTTCGCCGGTTTCGCGAACTGGATCATGCCGCTGCAGATCGGCGCGCCGGACGTGGCGTTCCCGCGGCTGAACATGTTCGCCTACTGGCTGTACCTGTTCGGCTCGCTCATCGCGGTGGGCGGTTTCCTCACCCCGGACGGCGCGGCCGACTTCGGCTGGTTCGCCTACAGCCCGCTGTCGGACGCGGTCCGCAGCCCGGGCATCGGCGCCGACATGTGGATCATGGGTCTGGCCTTCTCCGGCTTCGGCACCATCCTCGGCTCGGTCAACTTCATCACCACGATCATCTGCATGCGCGCTCCCGGCCGGCACCTGCTTCTCCCCCGAGCTGCCCGCGGCCGACCTGACGGCGGCCGTCGAGTCGGTCCCGGCGACGTACGCGCCCGAGTGCCTGTCCGCCCTCGCCCCCGCTCGACTTCCAGGTGTCCGACTCGTACTTCGTGGTGGCGCACTTCCACTACGTCGTCTTCGGCACCGTCGTCTTCGCGATGTTCGCCGGCTTCCACTTCTGGTGGCCGAAGATGACCGGCAAGATGCTCGACGAGCGGCTGGGCAAGATGACCTTCTGGACGCTGTTCATCGGCTTCCACGGCACCTTCCTGGTCCAGCACTGGCTGGGCGTGAACGGAATGCAGCGCCGCATTCCCGACTATCTGGCAGTGGAAGGGCTGACGACGCTGAACAGCCTGTCGACGCTGCCGTTCCTCTACAACGTCTGGAAGACCGCCAAGTACGGCAAGAAGGTCGAGGTCGACGGCTGTTCATCGGCTTCCACGGCACCTTCCTGGTCCAGCACTGGCTGGGCGTGAACGGACAACTTCCTCACTCTGCCGCGGATCCGGTCCGAATCCCCCGCGTTCGATCTGCATCACGCCCCGGCGCGGGAGAAGGAGTTGACCACTCTGTGAGCGTCACCGACGAATTCCTCAACGACATCGAAGGGCATCTGCTGCTGGGCCGCTCGCTGGAGTGGGCGACTTCCTGCCCGCCCCCGCGGCACAACTT
>NZ_RDBN01000037.1:329229-352815 GCF_008042075.1 Streptomyces sp. UW30
AGCACACTGCCGCCCCCACCCAACGCCCCGAGCGCGACCCCGGTGGCGCCACCGGGGTCGCGCTCGGGGCGTTGGGTGGGGGCGGCAGTGTGCTGGCGGTGCCGGCGCTGATCTATCTGCTCGGTTTCAGCCCGGCCGCCGCGGCCACCGCGAGCCTGGTCGTGGTCAGTGTCACGTCCGCCACCGCGCTCGGTGCGCACGCCCGAGCGGGCACCGTGCACTGGCGGGGCGGGGCGTTGTTCGCGGCGGCGGGGCTGGTGCCGGCGGCGGCAGGCGGCGTGGTGTCCGGGTGGCTGCCACCCGGGCTGCTCACCGGGGCGTTCGCGGTGATCGCCGCTCTGGCCGCCCTGCGCATGCTGCGGCCGTCGGCGACCGTACGGGACGAGGACGTGACCGTGCGGTCCTGGCAGGTGGTCCGGGCAGGCGCCGGACTCGGCGCGGTGACCGGCGTGCTGGGGGTGGGCGGCGGCTTTCTCGCCGTACCGGCGCTGGTGAACGTCGTCGGGCTGCGCATGCGGGCCGCCGTGGGGACCAGCCTGCTGGTCATCACCGTCAACTCAACTGTCGCCCTGGTGGCGAGGACCGGCACGGAGGCGGGGATCGACTGGACCGCCGTGGCCCCGTTCGCGGCGGCGGCCGTGCTCGGCGCGTGGGACGGCAAGCGCCTCGCCGCGAAGGTCTCCGGCGACAGGCTGCGGCAGATCTTCGCCTGCGCCCTGCTGGCGGTGGCCGCGCTGATGCTGGTGGACGCCGTCCTGTGACCCGCGCACGGCCGCCGGCTACGCCAGCGACAGGAAGAGCTTCTCCAGTCGGGCCTTCATCTGCTCCGTCGTCTCGCCGCCCGCGCGCCCCGCCTCGGCGTCGGTGAGGCACTGCTGCAATCCGGTCGCGATGATCGCGAAGCCGGCCCGGTCCAGGGCACGCGAGGCGGCGGCGAGCTGGGTGACCACGTCCTCGCAGTCGCGGCCTTCCTCGATCATCCTGATCACGCCGGAGATCTGCCCCTGCGCCCGGCGCAGCCGGTTGAGCACCGACTTGAGGTCATCGCCCTCGAACTGAAGCTCCACGATCACTCCTCTACATACCCTTGGGGGTATTTTACCCCCTCCCCGAAAGGATCTCATTCCGCATGACCTCGCCCCTCGACCCGCGCACCCTCGGCATCGACGAGGCCCGCACCCGTCTGCCCGGCCTGACGGTCATCGACGTCCGCACCCCCGGTGAGTACGCCGCCGGACATCTGCCCGGCGCCCTCAACATCCCCCTGGACCAGCTCGGCCGAGCCCTGCCCACGCTCGGCCGGCGCTCCGGCGAGCTGCTGGTCGTCTGCGCCTCCGGGGCCCGCTCCGAGAACGCCTGCCGGCGCCTCGCCGAGCACGGCATCCCGGCCTCGACGCTGACCGGCGGCACGCAGGGCTGGGCAGAGCGCGGGCACGAACTCGACCGTCCCGCGTCCGGTGCGCGCCGCACCTGGTCCATGGAGCGCCAGGTGCGGTTCACGGCGGGCTCGATCGTCCTGGTCGGCCTGGCGCTCGGACTCCTGCATCCGGCCTGGCAGTTGCTCTGCGCCGGCATCGCGGGCGGCCTGGTCTTCTCGGCGCTCACCCACACCTGCGGCATGGCCGCGGTGCTCTCGAAGCTGCCGCACAACCGTCCGCGCCCCGCCGACCTCGACGCGACCCTGGCCGCCCTGGCTCGGCGCGCGTAGGCGCACATGCCGTGGCGGGGCGTGCCGTAGCGGGAAACCGGCAGGCCCCGCGGGAGGGAGCCGACGTAGCCTGAATGCTCCGTACGACTCCGGAGGAGCCCCGTGAGCATCGCCGAGACCCAAGCCACCCCGCCCACTTGGCGGCTGCTCCTGGGCTATGTACGCCCGCACCGGTGGGCCCTGCTCGCGGGCGCCGTGCTCTCCCTGGTCACGGGCGCGACCGGGCTGCTCCTGCCGCTCGTCGCACGGGAGCTGATCGACGACCTGTCCCACGACCGCGCCATAACCGGCGCGCTGATGATCATGTCGGCGCTGGTCGTGGCCAACGCGGCGCTGGGCGCGCTCGGTTCGTACGTGCTGCGGCGCACGGCGGAGTCGGTGGTGCTCGGCGCGCGGCGCGCCCTGTCGTCGTATCTGCTGCGGCTGCGCATCACCGCCGTGGACCGCAGCGAGCCGGGCGATCTCATGGCCCGGGTCACCTCGGACACCACGCTGCTGCGCGAGGTGACGACCGACTCGCTCGTGGGTTTCGGTACGGGCGGGCTCACCCTCGTGGCGACGGTGGTGATGATGGGCCTGGTGGATCCGGTGCTCCTCGCGGTCACGCTCGCGGTGATCCTGGGCGCCGGCACGATCCTCGGCGTGATCGTGCCGCGCATCAACAAGGCCAGCCGGCAGGCGCAGGACGCGGTCGGCGTGATGGGGGCCTCCCTGGAGCGGATCCTCGGCGCGCTGCGCACGGTCAAGGCGTCCGGCGCCGAGCACCGGGAGGAACAGACGCTGCACGAGGCCGCCGAGGAGTCCTGGCGGCAGAGCGTACGGGCCGCCAAGTGGTCGGCAGCGGCGGGCAACACGGCCGGGCTCGCGATGCAGATCGCCTTCATCACGGTGCTCGCGGTCGGCGGGGCACGGGTGGCCACCGGGGCCATCGACATCGGCACGCTGGTCGCGTTCCTGCTGTACGTCTTCTATCTGATGTCGCCGATCCAGGAGGTCGTCGGCGCGATCACCCAGTACCAGACGGGTTCCGCGGCGCTCGCGAGGATCCAGGAGGCGCTGCGGCTGCCCGCCGAACCGGCCGCCCTGCCCGCGCCGTTGCCGGCCACCGGGGCGGAGCCCGCCACGCTGGCCTTCGAGGACGTGCGCTTCCGGTACGCCGAGGATCTGCCGTACGTCCACCACGGGGTGACCTTCGCCGTGCCCGCGCAGGGCATGACGGCGTTCGTGGGCCCGTCGGGCGCGGGCAAGACCACGGTGTTCTCGCTCATCGAGCGGTTCTACGACCCCGAGGCCGGGACCATCACGCTGGACGGGCGGGACCTGGCGGACTGGGAGCTGGTTCACCTGCGTTCCGCGATCGGGTACGTGGAGCAGGACGCCCCGGTGCTGTCGGGCTCCCTGCGCACCAACCTGCTGCTCGGCAACCCGGACGCGGACGAGGACGCCCTGACGCGCGTGCTGAAGACGACCCGGCTCGACGGCCTGGTCGCGAAGCTGCCCGACGGTCTGGAGACGCTCGTCGGGCATCGCGGCACCAAGCTGTCCGGCGGTGAGCGCCAGCGTGTCGCCATCGCCCGCGCCCTGCTGCGCCGTCCGCGGCTGCTGCTCCTCGACGAGGCCACGTCGCAGCTGGACGCGGTGAACGAGGCGGCGCTGCGGGACACCGTCGCCGATGTCGCCCGTACGACGACGGTGCTGGTCGTCGCGCATCGGCTGTCGACGGTGACGATGGCGGACCGGATCGTGGTGATGGACGCGGGGCAGGTGCGGGCGGTGGGTACGCATCGCGAACTTGTGGCGGCCGACCCGTTGTATGCGGAGTTGGCGGCGACGCAGTTCCTGGCGACTGCCTGAGCGCTCCGCTGGTTGGGCTGCGATGGGAAGTGCCGGGTTGTGTTGTCCGGCGTCTGCGGGTGCGTTGTGGCTGGTCGCGCCCCCAAGTTTCTCGACTTCGCTCGAACAGGGGGACTCCCATCGCGGCGGAGCCGCACATCGACACAGCCGCGCGCCCCTTTGACGGCGCTACAGCTGGGCCGTTCAGCCTTGGAGGCGGCGCAGTCGTTCCGTGTCGCAGGTGCGGGGGCAGGTGGCGCATGCCTCGTCGGGGCGGATCGTGTAGTACATGCAGCAGCCCTTGCGGGTGCGTGTCGGATGCCGGTGCCCGTCGTCGGTCGTCAGGTACCGGAAATCGGCGCCGCCCGGGTAGGGGGTCAGGCTCTTCGGCAGCAGTGCGCCGGCCGCCTGTACGGCGTCCTCCTCGCGGCCCAGCATCCGGCCGAGGTACCAGATGCCGGAGACCAGGTCGTCGGCAACCATGCCCCACAGGGCGCGTGAGCCGCGGCGCGCGACGGGCCCGATCGCGTCCAGCACCGGACCCATGTGATCGGCAACTGCGGTACGCAACTCCGCGCGCAGCGCCTCCTCATCAGGGACCGTCAGCACGCCGGGCAGGATGGCGGCCGGGTCGTCGGCCAAGCACGCCAGGTCGCTCCCGGGCAGCACCGTGAACTCGGCCGTGGCCAGGTCCAGTCGCAGGTCCTCGGGCCGGATCCGCGGCACCCGGCGTTCGAGGTACCAGGCCCCGCCCATCAGCAGCGAGACCGACCAGGCGTAGTCGTGCAGGGCGCGCGAGGCGGCGACGTGGTGACGCGGCACGACCCCGTAGCGATCGTGAATTCGAGCCGCCTCGGCGGCCACGAAGGCGTCGAGGACGGCTTCGTCCTTCACCAGCTCCGCCGCCGACACGCCCGCACGGGCATCCTCGGCACCGGGCCGGCCGACCCGTACGGACAGGACGGCGCAGAGATCGGTGAGCCGCGCATAGACGTCACCGAGCGTGCGCGCGACGGCGCCGGTGGACGGTGTCGTCGGGGCAGCGGGCATCGGCGCTCCTGTGCGAAGTTTCAAAGAAAGCCGGATAGGTAAGGCTTACCTTACACTGACGATCAAGCAGAGAATGCCAGGTGAGCCGAGAGCGATTGATCATCTATCGCGAACGTCACAGTGATTACACAGCAGTTGAGAACTAAAGCAAGCCTAACCTAAGCTCACCGTTTGTGACCGCGACCCAACGGGGCGCACCGATCGGTGTGCCCTTCCGTGCCCTCAGGCACATTCCGCTCTTCCTCACCGGCCTCGCCGCCCTCGCCCTGTGCGCCGCGCTGAGCCTCGCTCTCGGAGCCCGCTCCGTGCCGCTGGGCACGGTGGCCGACGCGCTGTTCGGCAACGCTCACGGACGCGAAGCCCTGGTGGTGACCGGGCTGCGCCTGCCGAGAACCGTCATCGGGCTCGCCGTCGGCGCCGCGCTCGGGGTCGCCGGGGCCGTCGCCCAGGGCATCACCCGCAATCCGCTCGCCTCGCCGACGACACTCGGCATCAACGCGGGCGCGGGTTTCGCGGTCGTCGTCGCCATCTTCGCGCTGGGGCTCAACAGCCCCGCCCAGTACGTGTGGTTCGCGTTCGCCGGCGCTGCCGGCGCCGCCCTGTTCGCCCAGGCACTGGCCCGCCGCGCCGGGGACATCGACGCCGTACGGCTGGCACTTGGCGGCACCGTGCTCCAACTCGTGCTGCTGTCCTGGACGTCGGCCGTGATGCTGATGAACCAGCGCACCCTGGACGAGGCCCGCTTCTGGCTCGCCGGTTCCCTCTCCGGACGCACCCTCGACGTCCTGTGGCCGGTCCTGCCGACCTTGCTGCTCGGCCTGGTCGTCGCGCTGGCCGTCTCCCCCGCCCTCAACGCCCTTGCCCTGGGCGACGATTCCGCCCAGGCGCTCGGTGTTCCGGTGGCCCGGATCAGGCTCGCGGGCGGCATCGCGGTCGTCCTGCTCGCGGGGTCGGCGGTCGCGGTGGCCGGCCCGATCGCCTTCATCGGGCTCGCCGCACCCCATCTCGTACGGCCCCTGCTCGGCGGCGACCACCGGCTGCTGGTCCCCGGCTGTCTGATCGCCGGCCCCTTGCTGCTGCTCGCGGCCGATGTGCTCGGCCGGTTGGTGATCCGCCCCTCGGAGCTGGAGGTCGGCATCGTGACCGCGTTCCTGGGCGCACCCCTGCTGGCGCTGCTCGCGCGGAGGGTGGCCCGATGAGCGCCACGGTCGTCTCCGACGTGCGTACGAAGTCCACGTCCCGTGCCCGGGTCCGGCGCCGTGTCCTGCTGTTCGCCACGGCCGGTCTTGCTGCGCTCTTCATGCTGCTCACCGTGTGCCTGACGACGGGTGAGATGCCGATGCCCGCCGGCACGGCGCTGCGGGCGCTGGTCGGGCTCGGCGATCCGGGGGATGTGCTGGTGGTCCAGCAGTTCCGGGCGCCGCGGTCGGTCGCGGCGATCGTCGCCGGTGCGGGACTCGGCGCGGCGGGCTGTGTGCTGCAGCGGCTGTTCCGCAATCCGCTGGCGTCCCCCGACGTCATGGGCGTGACCGGCGGGGCTTCGCTGGGCGCGGTCGCTTTGATCGCGGCCGGGGCCTCGCAGACGCTGATCCCCGTCGGGGCGCTGGGCGGCGGGCTGCTCGCGGCCCTGCTGCTGGGCGTGTTCGCCTGGGGCTCCGGGCTCGCGGTCACCCGACTGGTGCTCACCGGGCTCGCCGTGCAGGCGGGCCTCGCCGCCGCCGTGAACCTGATGATCGTGCGCTTCCCGGCCGAGCTCGCCGGATCGGCGCTCCAGTGGACCACCGGCTCGGTGTACGGGCGGACGTGGACCGAGGTGTGGGGAGCGGGCGGAGCCATGCTGCTCGTCCTCGCCGCCGCACTGGTCATGCACCGGCGGCTGGCCGTGCTCGACCTGGGCGACGACTCGGCGGGCGCGCTCGGCCTGCGGATCTCCTCGGCACGGCTTCAACTGCTCGTGGTCGCCGTCGCATTGGCCTCCCTGGCGGCGGCTCTCGCCGGGCCCGTGACATTCGTGGCACTCGCCGTGCCGCACATCGTGCGGTTCGTGACCGGACCGCCGACCACCGCCTCCCTGGCGCTGGCCGGACTCACGGGGGCGGTGCTGCTGCTCGCCTCCGACCTGGTGGTGCAGCACCTGCTGCCGATCGAGGGACTGCCCGTCGGCGCGGTCACGGCCACGCTCGGCGCGCCCTGGCTGCTGGTGCTGATGCTCCGTCAGAGCTCGCCCGTGCAGAGGAGCCGCGGATGACCGGCGTACGCGAGGAACCCCGGATTTCCGGCGCACCCACCGAACCCCCCACCGGTCCGCAGGAGTCGCACATGACCACCTCCAACCAGCTCTCCACCCAGGGCCTCGACCTGCGCTACGGCGACCGGACCGTGGTCGGCGGCCTCGATCTGACGCTGCCCGGCGGCGCGGTCACCGCGATCGTCGGCCCCAACGCCTGCGGCAAGTCGACCCTGTTGCGGGGCCTGAGCCGACTGCTCGCCCCGGCCGCCGGGACGGTCACGCTCGACGGCGCCGACATCCACCGCATGTCCGCGCGGGCGCTGGCCCTGCGCATGGGTCTGCTGCCGCAGCAGCCGGTCACCCCGGAGGCGATCACCGTCGAGGCCCTGGTGCGGCTCGGCCGGTATCCGCACCAGCGGCTGCTGAGCCCCTGGTCCGCCGCCGACCAGAGGGCGGTGGACGAGGCCCTGGAGCGCACCGGCACGGCACCGCTGCGCGACCACCCGGTCGACCAGCTGTCCGGCGGTCAGCGGCAACGCGCCTGGATCGCGCTGGCGTTGGCCCAGGACACCGAGCTGCTCCTGCTCGACGAGCCCACCACCTTCCTCGATCTGCGGCACCAGCTCGACGTCCTCGACCTGGTCGCCGCCCTGCACGCCGAGGCGGGCCGCACCGTGGTGATGGTGCTGCACGACCTCGCACAGGCCGCCCGCTACGCGGACCACATGGTGGTCCTCAAGGACGGCCGCCTCGCCGCGGCCGGCGCCCCGGCCGACGTACTCGACGCGGAGCTCGTCAGATCCGTGTTCGACGTGGACTGCCGGGTGATCCCCGACCCGGAGACCGGCACCCCGCTGGTCGTCCCCAAAGGCAGCGCGGTGCGCCGTCCGGCCGCGACCGCCTGAGCACTCCCCACTCACAGAAGGACCCCCATGTTCAAGCGATCCCCCCTGCGCGGAATCGGCCGGCTGATCGCCGTGCTGCTCGCCGTCGTACTCGGTACGGCCGTGCTGGCCGCCTGCGGCAGCGAGGACTCCGCCAAGGAGACCGACACGGCGAAGGCCGCCGGCGACAGCTCCGCCTTCCCCCGCACCCTGAAGACCGTGATGGGCGACGTCAAGATCCCCTCGCGGCCGGAACGGGTCGTCGTGCTCGACACCGGCGAGCTGGACGACGTCACCCTGCTCGGCATCGACCCGGTCGGCGCGGTCGCCCCGCACTTCAAGACCTCCGGAGGCTTCCCGACCTACCTGGACGGCGAGTTGAAGGACACCGTCGACGTCGGCCCGCTCCTGGAGCCGAACCTGGAGAAGATCGCGTCCCTCAAGCCCGATCTGATCCTGTCCTCCAAGGTCCGGCACGAGAAGGTCTACGACAAGCTCAGCGCGATCGCCCCGACCGTGTTCACCGAGACCACCGGCGGTGTCTGGAAGGAGAACCTCAAGGTCCACGCCGAGGCGCTGGGCCTGGAGAAAGAGGCCACGGCCAAGCTCAAGGAGTACGAGACGCAGGCCGAGGCGCTCGGGACGGCCATCGGGAAGAAGGACGGCGGCACTGTGCCGACCGTGTCCGTGGTCCGCTTCATCGCAGGTCCCACCCGCCTCTACCAGTCCAACTCCTACAGCGGTGTCGTCCTGAACGACATCGGCTTCCAGCGCCCGAAGTCGCAGATCTCCCACGACCCGGAGGTCACGATGAAGGACGTCAGCCCTGAGCAGATCGACCAGGCGGACGCCGACCTGATCTTCGTCACCGCGGCCGACGCGGAGGACAAGACCCAGAAGCAGCAGGTCGTCTCCAACCCCGTCTGGAAGGACCTCCCGGCCGTGCAGGACGGCCATGTCTTCGAGGTGCCGGACGAGACGTGGATGTCCGGCATCGGCGTCCAGGCCGCCGAGGAGATGCTCAAGGACGTGGCGAAGGCCACCGGCGTGGAGCTCCCCGCGAAGTAACCGCCGCTGACCTTTCGGGGCGGGCCGTGCCGTACCGGCCCGGCAGCCGGCTCATGGCCCGGGCCCGCCCCCAACCCCCCACCTGCTAGCGGAAGTCGTTCCTCGCCATGCGCCTGTACCTGCTCGCCCTCAACCCGACCGACGCCGTCACCGAGGGTTTCCTGCCCGCCGCGGCCCGGCTCGGCCTCGACGTCACCGTCCTCACCGACCAGCCCGACGCACACCGCCGCACCTACCCGGACATCGAGGTCCTGGACTGCGACGTCCGTGACTTCCGGGCCGTGATCACCCGTATCTCGACCCATCACGGGCCTGCCGCCGTCTTCACCAACAGCGACCACCTCCAGACTCAGGCCGCCCTGGCCGCCGCCTACTTCGGCCTTCCCGGCAAGGACTGGCGGGCCACCCTGCGCTGCAAGGACAAGGCCGAGATGCGCCGCCGGCTCGCCGCGGCCGCCGTGGACACCGTGTGGTCGGCCGAGCTGACCGAACCGGTCGCGCCCGGCGACGCGCCGTACCCGTGTGTGCTCAAGCCCCGCGAGGGCGTGGCCAGCGAGGACGTCGTCCTCGTCGACGGCCCGGAGGAACTTCAGGCGCACACCAAGGAGATCCTGGACCGCCGTCCGGGCGCGGTCCTGGTCGTCGAGGAGTACCTTCCCGGCGACCTGTTCACCCTGGAGACCCTCAGCGACGGGCACGTCCGCCATGTCCTGGGCGGCTTCCACACCGAGCTGTCGCCGCCGCCGTACTTCATCGAGGAACGCCTCACCTTCGTGCCCGCCCACCCCGAGCCGGTCGTCGCACAGGTCCTGGAGCAACTGGACGCTCTGGGAGTCGGGTTCGGAGCCTGCCACACCGAGTTCGTGGTGCACGCGGGGCGGGCGCGGATCATCGAGGTCAACTACCGTGCCATCGGCGACCAGTGCGACCTGCTGCTGGCCGGGCTGCTGCGGATCCCGCTCTTCGAACACATCCTGCGCACCCACCTCGGCGAGCCTCTGCCGGCCGACCTCGGCGCCCGCCGGGACGGCGCCGCCCGCCTGGAGTACCCGTGCGCCGACCGCGCGGGCACCCTCGTCGACGCTCCCGCCGCCACCGAACTGGACGTCGAAGGCGTACATCTGACGTACCGTCCGCTGCGCGCGGTCGGCGAGCGGCACGAGCTGTACCGCACCAACCGCGACTATCTCGGCGTGCTGCGCGCCACCGGCACCGACCTGCCGGCGGTGGACCGGGCGGTGGCGGACTTCCTGGCCGGGCGGCGCTGGGAGATCCAGCCGTGACCGCGACGACCAGCGCGGCGATCACCTCGGCAGACACCTGCGAGGCGGAGCTGCTCACGCGCGTGCTCAGCGCCCTCCTGCGCGAGGACGTGGTCGGGCTCCGCAGCCTCAGCACGCCGGTGGAGCGGCGCGGCGGGCGCTGGCTACGGCTCCCCGCGCGGGACGACGCCCTCCTGCTGCCCGTCACCGAGGACGGCTACCAGTGCGCGTACGCCGCCCGCCTGCCGCTTCTCGTGCGCGAGTCGGACGATGCCGAACTGTCGTCGTGCCACTCCGTGCTCGCCGCGCTGCGTGCGCTCGCCGAGCCCGAGGACCGGGGCGGCTTCGACGCCTTCGCCGAGGAGTGCCGTCAGACGCTGGCGACGATGCGACTGCACGCCGCTACGCGGGCCGAGGTCATGCAGCGGCTGAGAACCGGGACGGGCCTCGGTGGCAGCCTGGCGTACGACACGCTCGCCGCCCGACTCGACCATCCCGTCTATCCGACGGCACGCGGCCGCTCGGGGCTCGACGAGGAGCAACTGCGGGCCTACGCACCGGAGTTCCAGCCGCGCTTCGCCCTGCGCTGGATCGCCGTACCCCGGGACGCCGTCACCTCGTCGGGCGGGTTGCCGGAGTTCTGGCCGACGCCCGGGAGTCTCGGGGTGCCGGACCCGCACGGCACCCTGGTGATGCTGCCCGTGCATCCGCTCACCGTCGACGCCCTGCGGGCCGCCGATCTCCCGGACGGTGCTGTGCTCGCCGAGCGCGCTCACCTGGACGTCGTGCCGACGCTGTCCATGCGGACCGTGGCGACGGTCGGCGATCCGTCCGTGCATCTCAAACTCCCCCTCGCCACCGCCACGTTGGGCCTGCGCAACAAGCGGACCGTCAAGCCGGGCACGCTCGTCGACGGTGCGGTCGGGCAGCGGCTGGTGGAGGCGGTGATCGACCGTGAACCGCGCTTCCGGGACGTGATCCTGCATGCCGACGAGACGACCTACGCCCACGCCGGGCACGAGTTGCTCGCCGTGCTGTGCCGCCGCTACCCGGCCGGCCTGGACGATGCCGTGGTGGTGCCGATGGCGGCTCTCCTCGCGCAGGCCCCCGACGGACGTCCGGTGATCGACGAGCTCGCCGACCGCTT
Source organism: Streptomyces sp. UW30 (assembly GCF_008042075.1). Classification (GTDB taxonomy): domain Bacteria; phylum Actinomycetota; class Actinomycetes; order Streptomycetales; family Streptomycetaceae; genus Streptomyces. The sequence goes on from NZ_RDBN01000037.1 coordinate 340,412, forward strand.
CTACGGCGGCGACCCGCTCGCCCTCCTGGACGCGGCCCTCACCCTGCTGTTCGACTGGCAGACCACGCTGTTCGGCCACGGCATCGCCCTGGAGTCGCACCAGCAGAACGTCTCCCTGGTGCTGCGGCGGGGCAGCCTGCAGCTGCTGTTCAAGGACAACGACGGCCCGCGCGTCAACACCACGCGCCTGGACGGCGTACTCCCGGGGCCGTGGGACTTCGACGACGCACGGATCCTCGGTACGGACGACGGGCCGGTCGCCGACCTGTTCACCACGATCACCGTGCATCTGTGCGCGGGAGCGTACGCGTTCGGCCTGCCGCGGCATCGCCGTGCGCTGCTCGGTCTCGTACGGGACCGGCTGACGGAGGCCGTCGACCGGCTCGGCGGCGACGCGGCCGACGTCCTGCGCGCTCGTGTCCTGGGCGCGCCGGAACTTCCCGTGAAGGCCATGGTGACGGCCGGGACCCTGTTGTCGAAGGAGCGGTCGGGCGCGGCGGACATCAACAAGCACTACACCAGCGGGCCCAACTACCTTCTGCCGTCCGGGGGTTCGGCATGAGCGCCGGAGCCCTGCGGATGCCGCGGCCGGCGTTCGGGCGGGGGCAGATGCAGGCGGTGGCCGGCTGCTACTTCGTGGCGTCGTTCGCCGCGCTGGGGCTGCCGCCGTACTTCACCGAGATCCTGCCGGAGCTGGGCGACCGCGGCGCCCGCTGGGCCGGGGTGCTCTATGTCGTGCCGACGGTGTTCGGCGCGCTCGGCGCCCCGCTGTGGGGCCGGCTCGCCGACCGCTACGGCCGCAAACGGCTGCTGCTGCGCGCCCAGTTGGGGCTCGCGGTGTCCTTCCTGCTCGCGGGCTGGGCGGACTCGCTGGCGACCTTCACGGTGGCCCTGGTCCTCCAGGGCATCCTGGGCGGCACCTTCGCCGCGTCCAACGGCTATCTGGGCGCGGCCCTTCAAGGGCCGGCCCTGTCGAAGGCGCTCACGCTGATGCAGGGCAGCGCCCGGGCCGCGCTGGTCGCCGCGCCGATCGTGGTCGGCTCGCTGTCGGGCTGGCTGTCCCCGCACCGGCAGTACGCCCTGCTCGCCGTGCTGCCGCTGACGGCGGCGCTGCTGCTGGCGGCGCTGCCCGAACCGGAGCGCGTCCAGGAGCCCGCGCGAATACCCGAGGCGGTCGACGCCGAGCCCCAGATCGTCTCCCTGAAGACTCTCTACGTCCTGGAGTTCGCCTTCGTGTTCTCCACCGTCATCTCCTTTCCCTATCTGATCGCCCTCGTCGACGACCGGCTCCCGGGGACCTCCCCGGCGCTGTCCGGCGTCCTGTTCGCCCTGCCCCACCTGTGCTACCTGATCGCGGCGCTGCCCATGCACTCCGTGTTCCGGCACCGCCCGAGGAGCGGGCTCGCGCTCGGCTTCGGCTGCGTCGCGCTCGGGCTCGCCGGACACGGGGTCGCCGGCTCCCTGGCCGCGCTGATCACCGTACGGCTGCTGCTGGGCACCGGGCTCACGCTCGGGCTGGTGTGTCTGTCGGTGCTGGCCGCCGACTGCGCCAGGGGCCGGGCGCCCGGCGGACTGTTCGGTTCGCTGGAGTTCTTCTCCAAGGCCGGCGCGGTCGCCGCCGGCGTGGCCGCGGCGGCGGGCAGTGCCCGCTTCGGACCGGCCGCACCCGTGCTGATCGGCGGCGCCGCCGCCTCCGTCACGGCCGCTCTCCTCCCCACCCTGCACCTGCGCACCCGCTGGAGCCGCTGATGCCCTCCCTGACCGACACGCTCCCCGAGCAGGGCGCTGCCCCCGTCGCCGCCGGCCTGCCCGCCGCCGACGTGGTCGTGGCCCACACCCTTCTCAACTGCCTGCTGCGCGAAGTCTCCGGCCCCGAGCGCCAGAGCGTCGTCACCGGCGGCCGTCTGCTGCTGCGGCTGCCCCGCCGGGGCGTCCTGCTGCGCGTCGCCCTGCGCCGTACGTCACTGCTCGGCGCGCACCGGTTCACCGGCCCGGTGAGCGAGCAGCAGGGCGGCGAATGGACCGAGGTGGACTGGCGCCGCCTGGCCGAGTACACCCATGACGAGCTGTGGCTGCGGACGGGTGTGCGCAACGAGGAGTTCCTGGAACAGATCGCCTCCAGCCACCGGGCCGTCGCATCGGCACTCGCCGACCCGCGCCCGGCCCACGCCACGGACGACCGGGGCCGCGCCTACCTCGCCTCCGAACAGTCCCTCCTCTTCGGCCACCGCTTCCACCCCACCCCGAAGGCCCGCACCGGCGACCCGCGGGCCTGGTCCGCCTACGCCCCCGAGGTCGGCGCCTCCTTCCCGCTGCGGCACCTCGCCGTGCGCACGCATCTGATCGCCGAAGAGACCTGCGAACCGTCGGCCGTCGACCCGCTCGACGCACAGCGCGCGGACGTCCCGGACGGCTACCGGCTGCTGCCCGCCCACCCCTGGCAGTTCGAGACGCTCCGCGAGCACCCGCTGCTGCGCGCCGCCCTGGAGCGCGGCGACGTCCTCGACCTGGGCCCTGGCGGACGGCCGTTCGCCGCCACCGCGTCCGTGCGCACGCTGTACGACGGGGAGACGTTCCTGAAGTTCAGCCTGAACGTGCGGATCACCAACTGCCTGCGTAAGAACAGCAGTTACGAGCTGTCCGGCGCCGTCGCCCTCACCCGCGCCCTGGCCCCGTCGTTCGCCGACCTGGCCGAACGCTTCCCCGGCAGCGACATGCTCCGCGAGCCCGCCTACCGCACGCTGGCCCTGCCCGGTCCCGACGGCACACCGGACCGCGCTCTGCTGGAGGGGTTCGGCGTGATCGTGCGCGAGGGCTTGGCGAACCGGCTCGCCCCGGGCACCACCGCCCTGCTCGCGGCCGCCGTCGCCGACGAGTACCCGACCGGTGCCGCGCACATCTCCCGTCTTCTCGCCGGAGCGGACGAGCGCACGGCTCTCGACTGGTGGTCGACGTACCTCGACCTCCTCCTCCCGCCGGTCCTGTCCGCCTACTTCGACCACGGCCTGGTCCTGGAGCCGCACCTGCAGAACGTGCTGATCTGCGTCGACGGCGACGGCCGGCCCGCCCAGGTCCTCTTCCGCGACCTGGAGGGCACCAAGCTGGTCCCGGACCACCACGAGGACACCCTCGGCGCGCTGCCCCCGGAGGTGGCGGGGCCCATGACGTACGACGCCCAGCGCGGCTGGGACCGCGTCGTCTACTGCCTGCTGGTCAACCACGTCGCCGAACTGCTCGCCGCCCTCGCCGACCTGCACCCGCAGGCTGAAGGGGCACTGTGGGCCCGGGTGCGCGACACGCTCCGGGTGTACGCCGGCGACCACGGCTGCCCGCCCCGGCTGGCCGCCCTCCTCGCCGGGGTGCCCCTTCCCGCCAAGGCCAACCTCCTCACCCGCTGGGAGCGCAAGGCCGACCGGGAGGCGGGCTACGTCCGGCTCCCGTCCCCACTGGCCGAGGACATCCTGCGCGACACGACCGGGAGTGGCACCCGATGACACACCCCACGCCCGCGGTCCACGACCGCATCCAGTCGCTTCCCTCGGCCGAACTCCCTTCCTATGTCTACGACTTGGGCGCCCTGCGCGTCCACGCCGCCACCGTGCGGGACGCCCTCCCCGAGCGGGTCGAGCTGTACTACGCCGCCAAGGCCAACCCGGAGCCGGAGATCCTCACCGCGATCGGCCCGTACGTGGACGGCTACGAAGTCTCCTCGGGCGGCGAACTCGCCCATGTCGCCAAGGCCGTACCGGGACGTCCGCTCGCCTTCGGCGGTCCGGGCAAGACGCCGGACGAGGTGACCGCCGCGCTGGAGGAGGGGGTCGAGCGCTTTCACGTCGAGAGCGAGTACGAGCTGCGGATGCTGGCCGAGCTGGCGCGGCGGGTGGCGCCGAGGCGGCGGGTGGCGGTCTTGCCGCGCGTCAACCTGCCGGTGGCCGACGGGTCGCTGGCGGGCAGTTCGCTCACGATGGGCGGCCGGCCGACCCCGTTCGGCATGGACCCCGCGCGGGCCGAGCCGGTGATCCGGCAGCTGGCCGACGGCTCCTACCCGCAGCTCGAACTGCGGGGCGTCCACGCCCACCTGGCGAGCGGGCTGGAGGCCGCGGATCAGCTCGCGGTGGCCGAGTCCGTCGTCTCGTGGGCGACGGGGCTCGGGGTCCCGCTCGGCGAGGTGAACGTCGGCGGCGGCATGCACGTCGACTACGGCGACCCGGAGCGGCGCTTCGACTGGGCTGCCTACGGCAACGGGCTCGCCCGGCTGACCGAGCGGCACCCGGAGCTGACCCTGCGCATCGAGCCGGGCCGCGCGCTCACGGCGTACTGCGGCTGGTACGCCACCGAGGTGCTGGACGTGAAGCGGAGCCACGGTGAGGAGTTCGCCGTCGTCCGCGGCGGCACGCACCATCTGCGGACCCCGGCGACCAAGGGGCACGACCAGCCGTGTTCCGTCCTGCCGGTCGACGCCTGGGCGCACCCGTGGCCGCGGCCGGCCGCCGAGAGTGAGCGGATCACCCTGGCGGGACAGCTGTGCACTCCGAAGGACGTGCTGGCGCGCCGGGTGCCGGCGGCCGGGCTGCGGGCCGGGGACCGGGTGGCGTTCGCGCTGGCGGGGGCGTATGCGTGGAACATCTCCCACCACGAGTTCCTGATGCACCCGAGGCCCGGCTTCCACTTCCTGGACAGCGCTGGGTAGACGGCGTGTCACTCTCGGCACATGCCAAGGGCCGCCCGGACATCGGGCGGCCCTTGTGCAGGCGGGGCCTCAGACCTCGAGGGCGCCGGGGAGCATCCTGGTGACCGGGGTGTCGAGAGCCTTGGCCTGCTGCGGCCGCTGCGCCCGGCTCAGCTCCTTGAGCTGGTCGAGCCTGGCCAGCTGCTCGGAGGGCCGGGGCATCTTCGCCCTCTTGTCGGCGGGCACGCCGGTCGCGGCGAGGGAGTCGAGCGTGGTCACGGGGTTGAGCATGCCGGCTTTCGGGGGGTCCACCGGCGCCGCGTTCGCCAGCGGTGCGGCGAGGCCGGTGAGGCCGGCTGCGAGACCAACGGCGGTGGCGATACGTCGTGTTGAGATCATGCCCAGAGCAACGCCGGCGGCGCACTCCCGGACACGGCCGGCCCGCGCTCCTCACCCGTCAGGCCCAGCGCATCGGCAGCGCTTGCCGAGCCCGGCGGTGCGGAGGACTCTCAGAGGTGAGGCCCTCGCGGCCGCCCCTCGTCATGCCGCGGGTCTCGGAGGAGGTTCACCATGGGCACCGCCGCAACCCCCGCGTTCGACACCGACACACTGCGCCAGGCCGTGGAAGGACAGAGCCCTGCCACGCTTCTTTCGCTCTACACGGACGACGCGGAGATCCGCGTCGTGAACCGCAACGCGCAGCCGAGCCACCCGCAGGTGCTCAGCGGCCGCAACCAGATCGAAGCCATGCTCACCGACGTGTACAGCCGCGACATGACGCACAAGCTCGAGGGATGTGTGATCCAGGGCGACCGCGCGGCCTACAGCGAGTCCTGCGAGTACGCGGACGGCGTCCGCGTGATGTCCGAGTCGATGATCACGCTGCGCGACGGAAAGATCTCCCAGCAGATCATCATCGAGGCATGGGACGAGTAGGCAGGACGTGGCCGAAGGTCCAGGTCTCGGCCAGGCTGACCTGGACCTTCCGGGCAGGCGCGACGGCGGGCCGGACGCATCCGGTCCGGCCTCGCAGGTCGCTGCCGGTCGCCGCGGCGGGCCGGCTGGTGTCCGCCGTGCTCGCGCGCAGGGCGCTGCGGGCACAGCCGCCTCGCCGGCTGCCTCCGGCACACCGCGCGCTGCACGTCCGACGCTCCCGGCACAGGTGAGCCCACGGGCCGGTCAGCGCATCCAGGCGCTGTACGTCATCACGTCCGAGGCCTTCACGCCGAACCGGGGGTCGTCCCGCGTGAAGGTCTGCTCCAACCCCAGGACGGCGCCGTCGGCGGGGTCCATGATCAGCATGCGGCGGCTGTCCTCACCGTCATACACGTACGCCTGACCGCGCCGGCCCAGCCGGTCCGTGATCTGACCGACGGGCCGCAGTCCCTCGGCATCGGCCAGCAGACGGGCCAGCGCGGCCGACTCGCGGGCGCCGAGGGTCCAGTGGTCGAGCAGGGTCCTGGTGGCGTCGAGGAGTTCTGCGGTGGAGAGCGGCTGCGAGTGGTCCGCCAGGAAGGCGCGCTCGGCTTCCTCCAGGTAGTCGTGCAGCGCCGCGGCGTCGTGCGGCGGCGGGGACTCGGGCGGGGCGTCGCTCCAACTCGGAGGGTAGGTCCGCCTGCTGAGGACGTGGCCGTCGTCGACCAGGCGCGGCTCGTCGCCCTCGTCGGTGAGGACCGGGCGGCCGGGGTGGCGCGGGTCGGTCGCCACGACGAGCTCCGTGTGGCTGTCGTCGTCGTTCCAGCGCACGATCGTCTCCTGCGGGAGGGTGATCGGCGGGTCCTGGTCGCTCATGGCCAGGCTCCACGACTGCACATGCGTACCTTTGCGCAGCGCCGGCGAGCCCGCCGACGAAGCCTGCTCGGCACGCTCGGCCAGCCGCGCCATGGGCACGGGCGTGGAGTCGGCCTGCACCACCAGTGGGCGGGGTGCGGCGACCGCGGGGGCGGTGGTCTGGCCGGTGAGCAACAGTGCCGACACCAGCGCGGTGACCACGGCCGTGGCCGCGAGGCCCCATGCCAGCCGGGTGCGAGGGCGCGGCGCGGCGGGCCGTTCGTGCAGCAGCCGGTCGAGGTGGCGTTCGGCGGTGTGATCCAGCGGGCCGTCGCCGTAGTGCGGGCCGTCGACCGGTACCGGGTTGGCTCGGCGCAGCAGTTCGAGTTCGTCAGCCATGGCTTCGTTCCTTGGACACGGTCGCTGGGCACGTACGGTCGATCTCGGCTCTGAGCCGACGGCGGGCGCGGTGCAGCCGCATCGACGCGGCCCGACTGCCGCAGCCGAGGGCCACGGCGAGTTCCTCGACGCCCAGCTCCTCCCACACCGTCAGGCGCAGCACCTCCTGGTCGGCCGGGGACAGCCGGGCCAGCGCCTCGTGCACCCAGGCGCCGGGCGTTTCCGCGTCGGGGCTGTCCACGATGTGCCGGCCGTGCGCGGCGTCGTCGTTGCCCATCCGGTCCACCAACCGCCGCCGGCGTCCGTAGCCGCGTACCGCGTTCGCCAGGCAGTTGCGTGCCACGCCGTACAGCCAGGGCAGCGGCGTGGCCGGGAGGTCGGTCCGGCGGCGCCACGCCACGGTGAACACCTCCGCGACCACTTCCTCGACCTCACTCGTGCGCCCGTCCAGTCGCCGCGCGACATAGCGGCTGACCGCCCAGTAGTGCTCGCGATAGGCAGCGGCGAAGATCTCGTCGTTGCTCATGTTCCGTTCGTGTCCGGCACCGGCCGGATCGTCACACCCTCTTCCGTGATGCTCGTCGCGTCAGTCGAGTGTGACGTGCGGGTGGGGTGCGGACACAGGCGGGGCGTGAAGAGGATCAGAGACTTCAAGGCCGTCCAGTGGCTGACCACCACGGATCACAAGACCATCGGCACGCTCTACTTGGTCACGTCGTTCGCCTTTTTCTGCATCGGTGGTGTGATGGCGCTGTTGATGCGCGCCGAGCTGGCCCGGCCCGGTCTGCAGATCGTGTCGAACGAGCAGTTCAACCAGGCGTTCACGATGCACGGCACGATCATGCTGCTGATGTTCGCGACGCCGCTGTTCGCCGGTTTCGCGAACTGGATCATGCCGCTGCAGATCGGCGCGCCGGACGTGGCGTTCCCGCGGCTGAACATGTTCGCCTACTGGCTGTACCTGTTCGGCTCGCTCATCGCGGTGGGCGGTTTCCTCACCCCGGACGGCGCGGCCGACTTCGGCTGGTTCGCCTACTCCCCGCTGTCGGACGCGGTCCGCAGCCCGGGCATCGGCGCCGACATGTGGATCATGGGTCTGGCCTTCTCCGGCTTCGGCACCATCCTCGGCTCGGTCAACTTCATCACCACGATCATCTGCATGCGCGCTCCCGGCATGACCATGTTCCGCATGCCGATCTTCGTGTGGAACGTGCTGCTGACGGCTGTCCTGGTCCTGCTCGCCTTCCCCGTCCTCGCGGCGGCGCTCTTCGCGCTGGAGGCGGACCGCAAGTTCGGCGCGCATGTCTTCGATGCCGCGAACGGCGGAGCGTTGCTATGGCAACACTTGTTCTGGTTCTTCGGGCATCCAGAGGTGTACATCATCGCGTTGCCGTTCTTCGGCATCATCAGTGAGGTCATCCCGGTCTTCTCCCGCAAGCCGATGTTCGGCTACATGGGTCTGATCGCGGCGACCATCGCCATCGCGGGTCTGTCCGTGACGGTGTGGGCGCACCACATGTACGTCACCGGCGGTGTGCTGCTGCCGTTCTTCTCCTTCATGACGTTCCTCATCGCCGTCCCGACCGGCGTGAAGTTCTTCAACTGGATCGGAACGATGTGGAAGGGCTCGTTGTCCTTCGAGACACCGATGCTCTGGGCAACCGGGTTCCTGATCACCTTCGTCTTCGGTGGTCTGACCGGCGTCATCCTGGCCTCGCCCCCGCTCGACTTCCAGGTGTCCGACTCGTACTTCGTGGTGGCGCACTTCCACTACGTCGTCTTCGGCACCGTCGTCTTCGCGATGTTCGCCGGCTTCCACTTCTGGTGGCCGAAGATGACCGGCAAGATGCTCGACGAGCGGCTGGGCAAGATGACCTTCTGGACGCTGTTCATCGGCTTCCACGGCACCTTCCTGGTCCAGCACTGGCTGGGCGTGAACGGAATGCAGCGCCGCATTCCCGACTATCTGGCAGTGGAAGGGCTGACGACGCTGAACAGCCTGTCGACCGTCTTCTCGTTCGTGCTCGGCGCGTCGCTCCTGCCGTTCTTCTACAACATCTGGAAGACCGCGAAGTACGGAAAGAAGGTCGAGTCCGACGACCCGTGGGGCTACGGCCGCTCGCTGGAGTGGGCGACTTCCTGCCCGCCCCCGCGGCACAACTTCCTCACTCTGCCGCGGATCCGGTCCGAATCCCCCGCGTTCGATCTGCATCACGCCCCGGCGCGGGAGAAGGAGTTGACCACTCTGTGAGCGTCACCGACGAATTCCTCAACGACATCGAAGGGCATCTGCTGCTGGCCGCGACCCGCGAGGAAGGCCGTACGGCCGCCGCGCGTTTCAGCGCGCCGCTGCACTGGCTGACGGATGCCCAGCGGGGCGAGGTGGAGCGGCGGTTCGAGGCGGAGTACCTCGCACTCGCCCGCGTCTCCTGGCAGCACACGGCGGAGCGTGCCGGGAGACTGCGGGACGAGTACGAGGCGACCTACCGCGATCTGCGGCGCCGGCTGCTGGCCGGCTGGCTGCTGGCCTGCGCCCTGGCTTTCGGGGTCCTGGTCGTGTGCCTCGTCTAGGCCCGCGCTAGCTCACCGTCCACTTCTGGTTGTCCTGGCCGTTGCAGGTCCAGAGCACCAGCTTCGTGCCGCCGGCCGTGGCCGCGCCGTACGCGTCCAGGCAGAGCCCGGCGTTGACGTTGGTGAGGGTGCCGTCGCTGCCCAGGTTCCACTTCTGGTTGTTCTGGCCGTTGCAGTCCCAGATGACGACACGGGTGCCGTTGGTGGTGCCGAGGTTGTAGGCGTCGAGGCACTTGTTGCCGTAGACCACCAGCTCCTTACGGGTGCTGTGGTACTGCCACACCTGGTTCTGGCCGCCGTTGCAGTCCCACAGCTGGGCGTCGGTGCCGTTCGCGATGGTGTTGTCGTCGATGTCCACGCAGCGGCCGGACCCGGTGCCGGTGATCAGCGTGCCGTTCCTGCCGGGCAGCGGCCGGACGACGATGCCTTCGAGGGTCGGGGCGCCGGAGAAGGCGATCGTGTTGGCGTTGCCCTTGGCGAGGGAGACGTTGACGGAGACGTTGCCGGCGCTGGACCCGGTCGGCGGGAAGGAGACCTTCGTCGGGGTCTGCCCGTTGACGGTGAGCGTGGCCGTGCGGGCCGTGGACGCGGTGTTGGTGTAGGAGACCTCGACCGTCTTCAGGCCGGCGCTCCCGGCGACCACGCCGGAGAAGCTCGACGTGCCGTTGTAGGTGCTCGCGGACTGCTCGGTTCCGCCGGTGACGGTGAGCATCACGGAACCGCCCGCGGGGACGCTGGTGGTGTAGCTCGTGCCGGTGGTGGCGACGTTCTGCCGGGCCCACAGGTCGCGGACGGTCGCGGAGGCGTTCGTCAGGCCGAGGTCGGACCAGCGGACGGTCATGTTCTGCGTGGTCGACGTGCGGTTGAGCAGGACGACGGCACGGTTGCCGCTGCCGGTCAGGACCTTGCCGTACACCTGGAGACCGGTGGTGTCCTCGGCGACCTCGATGCCCTGGAGGCCGCGCGGGTCCTGGTCGACGGCGATGACCTCGGGGTTGGTGAGGATGCTCGTCGTCTCGCCGGTGAGGGTGGTGAGGTCGAGGCCGGCGAGCATCGGGGCGCCGGAGATCGCCCACAGGTTCATGTGGGAGCGGTTCTGGGCGGCGGTGAGGCCCGTCATGCCGACGACCATCATGTCGGGGTCGTTGTAGGAGCCGGTGTGCTGGGCGGTGGGGTGGATGTTGCGGTCGAAGGCGGTCAGGACGTTGCTGTACGACGGGGTGCCGCCGTGGAAGAAGATGTCCGTGTTGGTCCGCCACATCGGGCCCATGCCCGGGGCCCAGTTCCAGGGGTTGTCGTAGCCCCAGTTGCACAGGGACAGCGCGAGCGGGCGGCCGGTGGTGGCGGTCGCCGTGGCCACGGCGTCGCTGATCGCCTGATAGGTCGCCTTGGGGTCGAGGCCCTCGGCGTCGCCGCCGCACCAGTCGACCTTCACGAAGTCGAAGCCCCAGCGCGAGAACTGGAGCATGTCCTGCCCGTAGTGCCCCTCGCTGCCCGAACCGGGCGCGGCCGGGCGGCCGGTCGGGAAGTAGTAGCCGCAGCCGTCCTTGCCCGCGTCGGTGTAGATGCCTGCCTTGAGGCCCTTGCTGTGGATGTAGTCGGCGATGGCCTTCATGCCGCCGGGCCACTCCGCCTCGTCGACGGTGATGTTGCCCGCGCCGTCACGGGTGCCCTGCCACCAGCCCTCGTCGATGTTGATGTACTCGTAGCCGGCCTGCGGCATACCTGCCGCCACGAACGCGTCGACCTGCTTCTTGATGACGTTGAAGTCGACCTTCGCGGCGAACGCGTTCCAGGAGGCCCAGCCCATGGGCGCGGCGGGAACCGGTATCTGGCGGGCGGTCGTCGCCGCCTGGGCCGGTGCGGGGCCGGCGAACAGCAGGGCGGCCGTCGCTGCCAGTACCAGGACGAGGGCGCGGGTGACGAGGGTTCTGCAGCGGCGGACGAGGCTGACGCGAGGCGGGGGGTTCATGCGGCTCCTCATGCGGGGAAGGCGGCTCAGAATGTTCGAGATTTCGAATGCGATTCGGATAACCGAACGTGTGGCGCCGAAAGTAGAGCCAGGAGAGGGGGAAGTCAACGGATGGGACAGACCTGAAGTAGCCCCTTGGCGCGGATGGTTGGCGCTCGATTCGGGCGGCGCCGCCATACTGGCGGGGTGCGCGTAGCCATCATGACGGCGGGCTCGCGGGGCGATGTGGCCCCCTACACCGGACTGGGGCACGCCCTGTCCCGAGCCGGACACGAGGTGACCCTGGTGACGCACGGCTGCTTCGAGCGGCTGGTCGCGGAGTCGGGCGTACGGTTCCACCCCCTGCCGCTGGATCCGCGGGCCGAGCTGGAGTCCGCGCGCGGGCGCGGTCTGCACCGCAGCGGGTCCGGCGTGGGCAAGCTCGTGCGCGTCGTGGGGATGGCGCGGAGCCTGGCCGGGACCATGACGGACGACATGCTCGCCGCCGCCCGGTCGAGCGACGTCCTGCTCCTGGCGGCCTCCACCGCACCACTGGGGCACGCCATCGCCGAGGGCCTGTCCCTGCCCAGCATCGAACTCGCGCTCCAACCGCTCGCCCCCACCCGCGAGTTCGCACCGCCGATGCTCGGAAGCGGCTCCTGGGGCGGCCTCGGAAACCGGGTCGCCGGACATGGAGTGAACCTGGCCATCGAGCGGGTCTTCTCGGCGGCCGTCCCCGACGCCCGCGCAAGACTCGGCCTGCCCCGCAACAAGACCCGCGGCGAGCCGACCGGCACCGTGCTGTGCGGCTTCAGCCCGCTGGTGGTGCCCCGGCCGCACGACTGGGGCCCGCACCTGAGCGTGACGGGGTACTGGTGGCCGTACGACGGTGAATCCCGGCTCCCTCTCGAGCTGCAGGACTTCCTCGACGCGGGCCCGGCGCCGGTCTTCGTCGGGTTCGGCAGCATGGCGGCCGGTCACGGCGAGCGGCTGAGCGAGCTCACCGTCCAGGCGCTGCGGCGTGGCGGGCTGCGGGGCATCGTC
>NZ_RDBN01000037.1:352915-404099 GCF_008042075.1 Streptomyces sp. UW30
TGGATGCCCGAAGAACCAGAACAAGTGTTGCCATAGCAACGCTCCGCCGTTCTTCGGCATCATCAGTGAGGTCATCCCGGTCTTCTCCCGCAAGCCGATGTTCGGCTACATGGGTCTGATCGCGGCGACCATCGCCATCGCGGGTCTGTCCGTGACGGTGTGGGCGCACCACATGTACGTCACCGGCGGTGTGCTGCTGCCGTTCTTCTCCTTCATGACGTTCCTCATCGCCGTCCCGACCGGCGTGAAGTTCTTCAACTGGATCGGAACGATGTGGAAGGGCTCGTTGTCCTTCGAGACACCGATGCTCTGGGCGGTCGGCTTCCTCATCACCTTCACCTTCGGTGGTCTGACGGGCGTCATCCTGGCTTCGCCGCCGATGGACTTCCACGTGTCCGACTCGTACTTCGTGGTGGCGCACTTCCACTACGTCGTCTTCGGCACCGTCGTCTTCGCGATGTTCGCCGGCTTCCACTTCTGGTGGCCGAAGATGACCGGCAAGATGCTGGACGAGCGGCTGGGCAAGATGACCTTCTGGACGCTGTTCGTCGGCTTCCACGGCACCTTCCTGGTCCAGCACTGGCTGGGAGCGGAGGGCATGCCGCGTCGTTACGCCGACTACCTCGCGGCCGACGGCTTCACCGCCCTGAACACGATCTCGACGATCAGCTCGTTCGTCCTCGGCGCGTCGCTGCTGCCGTTCTTCTACAACGTGTGGAAGACCGCCAAGTACGGCAAGAAGGTCGAGGTCGACGACCCGTGGGGCTACGGCCGRTCGCTGGAGTGGGCGACTTCCTGCCCGCCCCCGCGGCACAACTTCCTCACTCTGCCGCGGATCCGATCCGAATCCCCGGCGTTCGACCTGCATCACCCTGAGATCGCCGCTCTCGACCAGCTCGAGAACGCCCCTCACGGTGAGAAGGCCCTGGCTGGTGGCAAGGAGGCCGGCAAGTGAAGGTCCAAGGCAGGATGTTCATGTGGCTGAGCTTCTTCGTCCTCGCCATGGCTGTGGTCTATGGCGTCTGGTCGAAGGAGCCGGCCGGTACCACGGCCCTCTTCCTGGCCTTCGGTCTGTGCATCATGATCGGCTTCTACCTGGGCTTCACCGCCCGGCGGGTCGACGCGGGTGCGCAGGACAACAAGGAAGCGGACGTCGCGGACGACGCCGGCGAGGTCGGGTTCTTCAGCCCGCACAGCTGGCAGCCGCTCTCCCTCGCGATCGGAGGCGCCCTCGCCTTCCTGTCGATCGCGATCGGCTGGTGGCTGATGTACTTCTCGGCGCCGCTGATCCTGGTCGGCCTCTGGGGCTGGGTCTTCGAGTACTACCGCGGTGAGAACCGCACTCAGTAACACGAGCTGAGCTCACTGGGAGCCCGGACACTCCGTCAGGAGGTCCGGGCTCCCTCGTTTGCCGTAACCGGCATCGCCCATACGTGTCACTCGGCGCGCCGCCGTTGACGCCGCTTCCTAGCGTGAAGCCATGAGCAAAATACCGAGCAAGAGCACCGTCATAGGCTGCACGCTCCTGCTGATCGCGCTCGGCGCGAGCGCCGCCGGCTGCAGCAGCGACGGCAACCCGCTGTCCGCCGAGCCGTACGACGCGGCCGACCAGATCGCCTTCAACGGCCCCTCGGGCGACGGCGAGAAGGCCGACCCCGACAAGCCCCTGGAGATCACCGCCGCGGACTCCGACGGCCGGATCACCGACGTCACCGCCAGGGACGCCGCAGGGCGCTACGTCACGGGCGAACTCTCCGCCGACGGCACCAGGTGGCACAGCACCTCTCCGCTGGCCGCCAACGCCCGCTACAAGGTCCGCGTGAGCACCGAGGACGAGGACGGCGCCCCCGGCCGCAAGGTCCTCACCTTCGACACCAGCAAGCCGACCAGCAAGAAGCACCTGACGGTGACGTTCGGCCCCAAGGCGGGCAAGTACGGCGTCGGCCAGCCCATCACGGCCGAACTGAGCCGGCCCGTCAAGGACAAGAACCAGCGGGCGATAGTCGAGCGGGCCCTGAGGGTCGACTCCATCCCCGCGGTGGACGGCACCTGGCACTGGGTCGACGACAAGGAACTCCACTACCGGCCCAAGGAGTACTGGCCCGCCGGTGCCACCGTCCGGGCCCGCAGCGACCTGGACGGCGTCAAGGTCAGCGACCGCGTCTGGGGCGGCAAGGGCAAGCCCCTCAAGGTCACCATCGGCGACCAGGTCATCGCCGTCACGGACGCCTCCACCCACCAGTTGACGCTCTTCCGCAACGGCGAGGAGGTCAGGTCCATACCCGTCACCACGGGCAAGCCCGGCTTCGAGACCCGCAACGGCGTCAAGGTGATCCTGGGCAAGGAGTACTTCGTACGCATGCGCGGCACGAGCGTCGGCATAGCGGAAGGCTCCGCGGAGTCCTACGACCTACCGGTCTACTACGCCACCCGGGTGACCTGGAGCGGCGAGTACGTCCACGCCGCCCCCTGGTCGGTCGGCTCCCAGGGCTACGCCAACGTCAGCCACGGCTGCACCGGCATGAGCACCGCCAACGCCGAGTGGTTCTTCGACAACGTCCGCGAGGGCGACATCGTCAAGGTCATCAACTCGAACGGCAACACGATGGAATCGTTCGGCAACGGCTTCGGCGACTGGAACCTGCCCTGGAAGAACTGGCGGGGCGGCAGCGCCCTGGTTTCCGGCACCCCGGACGGCCCGAGCCCCGCGGAGCGGGCACGACTGAGGCCACAGAGCGTATGAACGCCCCCAGGGGCGCGGGGAACCGCGCGACAAGCCACAGCCGCCCCGCAGCCGCCCCGGAACCGGTCGAGCCGGGCTCCTAGGCGCTCTGCAGCCTCTTGGTGCGCAACAGCGCAGCCAACGCACCGGCGAACTCCACGGGCTCCACAGGCAACGTCACAGCCGCCTCGGCCCGACTCCACGTGGCCAGCCACGCATCCTGCGGCCGCCCCATCAGCACCAGCACCGGCGGACAGTTGAACACCTCGTCCTTGATCTGCCGGCAAACCCCCATGCCCCCCATGGGCACGGCCTCACCGTCCAGGACGCAGACATCGATCCCGCCCTTGTCCAGCTCCCTGACGACGGCCGCAGGGGTCGCACACTCCACGAACTCCACCACGGGAACGTCCGGAGCGGGCCGTCGCCCGGTCGCCAACCTCACCTGCTCACGGGTGTTGGAGTCGTCGCTGTAGACCAGCACCGTGGCGGTCGGCTGCATTGTTCCTCCGTGACATCAGCGTCGTAAGGACAGGCCCGTTGGGCCGGATGCTACTCCCTTGAACACCACGTCAACACCGGTACGACAGGGGAAGACACTCCGAACGGCACCCCCCGGAGTGAGGGCGGGATAAGCGACCGACATAATGTCGGTCGTGGCGACAGCAACGACAGTAGAAACCGGGCACGCGCACCCGTCGGTCAACCGACCGAACCTCACCAGCGTCGGAACCATCATTTGGCTGAGTTCCGAGCTGATGTTCTTCGCGGCCCTCTTCGCGATGTACTTCACCCTGCGATCGGTGACGGGGCCCGAGTACTGGGAGTCACAGGCCGAGGCCTTGAACTTCCCGTTCTCGGCGACGAACACCACGATCCTGGTGCTCTCCTCCCTCACCTGCCAGCTCGGCGTCTTCGCCGCTGAGCGCGGTGACGTGAAGAAGCTCCGGGGCTGGTTCATCGTCACCTTCATCATGGGTGCGATCTTCGTCGGCGGTCGCCTGCTCGTGCGTGAACCTCTTGGCCGCGTAGGTGCGACCGAGGACCAGCAGGAAGGCGATCAGGCCGCCCGTCACGTGCAGGCCGTGGAAGCCGGTGGTCAGGTAGAAGACCGAGCCGTACGGGCCGGACGAGAGCGAGATGCCCTCGTGCTTGACCAGCTCGGTGTATTCGTACACCTGACCGCCGACGAAGATCGCACCCATGATGAAGGTGACGATGAACCAGCCCCGGAGCTTCTTCACGTCACCGCGCTCAGCGGCGAAGACGCCGAGCTGGCAGGTGAGGGAGGAGACCCTGGGAGGTGGCGGCCGGCATACGGCCCGTCGACACCTGGAAGTCGACGGCGGCAGCGCCGACGCCGACAAGGCTCGGACCGTCGGAGGTGCCCTGACCGCCGGTTCCGTGGCAGCTGGCGCAGCCGACGGCGTAGAGCTTCTTGCCCTCTTCAATCGTGAGGGACTGGGCGGTTTCCWCGGCCTGCACGTGACGGGCGGCCTGATCGCCTTCCTGCTGGTCCTCGGTCGCACCTACGCGGCCAAGAGGTTCACGCACGAGCAGGCGACCGCCGCAATCGTCGTGTCCTACTACTGGCACTTCGTCGATGTCGTCTGGATCGGCCTCTTCGCCACGATCTACATGATCAAGTAGTCGGGCCCGATCCCGCGCGCGTTCCACACAACGCACCTTCCAGAAGCATCGACGCAGAAGATCCTGACACCGGGGTAATCCGTGAAAAAGCTCTCCGCACGACGACGCCATCCGCTGGCGGCGGTCGTCGTCCTACTCCTCGCGCTGGCGTGCACGGGGGGGCTGTACGCCGTGTTCGCTCCCGCGGGCAAGGCGCAGGCCGAGGAAACCGCCCAGTCCCTCACGATTGAAGAGGGCAAGAAGCTCTACGCCGTCGGCTGCGCCAGCTGCCACGGAACCGGCGGTCAGGGCACCTCCGACGGTCCGAGCCTTGTCGGCGTCGGCGCTGCCGCCGTCGACTTCCAGGTGTCGACGGGCCGTATGCCGGCCGCCACCTCCCAGGGCGCCCAGGTCCCGGCGAAGAAGAACATCTACTCGCAGGCCCAGATCGACCAGCTCGCGGCGTACATCGCCTCGCTGGGTGCCGGTCCGACCGTCCCGACCGAGGAGCAGTACGGCCCCGAGGGAGCGGACATCGCCAAGGGCGGCGAGCTCTTCCGCAACAACTGCGCCCAGTGCCACAACTTCACGGGCAAGGGCGGCGCGCTGACGAAGGGCAAGTACGCACCGAGCCTCGAGGGCGTCGACCCGAAGCACATCTACGAGGCCATGCAGACCGGCCCGCAGAACATGCCGTCCTTCCCCGACACCACGCTGTCGGAGCAGAACAAGAAGGACATCATCGCGTACCTCCACGCGGTCAACAGTGACGAGACGGTCAATCCGGGTGGTCTGGAGCTGGGCGGCCTCGGGCCGGTCAGTGAGGGCCTCTTCTCCTGGATCTTCGGTCTCGGCGCCCTGATCGCGGTCGCCATCTGGGTCGCCGCTCGGACCGCAAAGGCCAAGAAGTCATGAGTAGCCAAGACATTCCAGAAGAGAACCTGCCCGCTGAGCAGGACGCCAACGTCGCGGTAGCAGACGAGAAGAACCCCTTCGCGGACCCCGGACTGCCGCCCCACGAGCACCGGATCCAGGACATCGACGAGCGGGCCGCCCGGCGGTCCGAGCGCGCGGTCGCCCTGCTCGTGCGTGAACCTCTTGGCCGCGTAGGTGCGACCGAGGACCAGCAGGAAGGCGATCAGGCCGCCCGTCACGTGCAGGCCGTGGAAGCCGGTGGTCAGGTAGAAGACCGAGCCGTACGGGCCGGACGAGAGCGAGATGCCCTCGTGCTTGACCGGTCAGACCCAGCGCGAAGTTCAGCGCGTTGAGGTGACCGATCGGGAAGACGAAGACCGACTTGTCGTGGGGGATCGTCACGTACGAGGCGATGAAGCCCACGGTGGCCAGCATCGAGACCGTGAACAGCAGGGCGACCGCGCGCTCGGACCGCCGGGCGGCCCGCTCGTCGATGTCCTGGATCCGGTGCTCGTGGGGCGGCAGTCCGGGGTCCGCGAAGGGGTTCTTCTCGTCTGCTACCGCGACGTTGGCGTCCTGCTCAGCGGGCAGGTTCTCTTCTGGAATGTCTTGGCTACTCATGACTTCTTGGCCTTTGCGGTCCGAGCGGCGACCCAGATGGCGACCGCGATCAGGGCGCCGAGACCGAAGATCCAGGACATCGACGAGCGGGCCGCCCGGCGGTCCGAGCGCGCGGTCGCCCTGCTGTTCACGGTCTCGATGCTGGCCACCGTGGGCTTCATCGCCTCGTACGTGACGATCCCCCACGACAAGTCGGTCTTCGTCTTCCCGATCGGTCACCTCAACGCGCTGAACTTCGCGCTGGGTCTGACCCTCGGTGCGGCGCTGTTCTGCATCGGCGCGGGCGCGGTCCACTGGGCCCGCACCCTGATGTCCGACGAAGAGGTCGCCGACGAGCGGCACGCGATCGCCGCGGAGCCCGAGGTCAAGGCCAAGGTCATGGCCGACTTCAAGCAGGGCGCCAAGGAGTCCGCGCTGGGTCGCCGCAAGCTGATCCGCAACACGATGTTCGGTGCGCTGGCCCTGTTCCCGCTCTCCGGCGTCGTCCTGCTGCGTGACCTCGGCCCGCTGCCCGGGACCAAGCTCCGCCACACCCTGTGGTCCAAGGGCAAGCTGCTCGTCAACATGAACACCGACGAGCCGCTGCGTCCCGAGGACGTCGCGGTCGGCTCCCTCACCTTCGTCAAGCCGGAGGGCCTGGAGGAGCACGACCACGACTTCCAGAACGAGATCGCCAAGGCGGCCCTGATGATCATCCGGCTCCAGCCGGACGACATCAAGGACAAGCAGGAACTCGACTGGTCCTACCAGGGCATCGTCGCGTACTCGAAGATCTGCACCCACGTCGGTTGCCCGATCTCCCTGTACGAGCAGCAGACGCACCACGCGCTGTGCCCCTGTCACCAGTCCACCTTCGACCTCTCCGACGGTGCCAAGGTCATCTTCGGCCCAGCCGGTCACCCCTTGCCGCAGCTGCGCATCGGTGTGAACGACGAGGGCTACCTTGAGGCGCTCGGCGACTTCACGGAGCCCGTCGGTCCTGCATTCTGGGAGCGCGGATGAGCACTACAGAGACCACCGAGTCCCGCGCACGCGGGAAGGCGCCGGCCGGCGAGCGCGTCGCCGACTGGGCCGACGGCCGACTGGGGATCTACTCCCTGGCCAAGGCCAACATGCGCAAGATCTTCCCCGACCACTGGTCGTTCATGTTGGGTGAGGTCTGCCTCTACAGCTTCATCATCATCATCCTCACGGGTGTGTACCTGACGCTGTTCTTCCACCCGTCGATGAACGAGGTGGAGTACCACGGCAGCTACGTCCCGCTGCAGGGACAGCTGATGAGTGAGGCGTTCAGCTCGACCCTGCACATCTCGTTCGACGTGCGCGGTGGTCTGCTCATCCGGCAGATCCACCACTGGGCGGCGCTGATCTTCCTCGCCGGCATGTTCGTGCACATGATGCGCGTGTTCTTCACGGGCGCGTTCCGCAAGCCGCGTGAGATCAACTGGCTGTTCGGCTTCCTGCTGTTCGTCCTGGGCATGTTCACCGGTTTCACCGGTTACTCGCTCCCGGACGACCTGCTCTCCGGCACCGGTGTCCGCTTCACCGAGGGCGCGATCCTGTCCATGCCGATCGTCGGCACGTACATCTCGTTCTTCCTCTTCGGCGGCGAGTTCCCGGGCGTCGACTTCGTGGCCCGCTTCTACTCGATCCACATCCTGCTGCTGCCGGGCATCATGCTCGGCCTGGTGGTCGGCCACCTGATCCTGGTCTTCTACCACAAGCACACGCAGTTCGCGGGCCCCGGAAAGTCCAACAAGAACGTCGTCGGCATGCCGTTGCTGCCGGTGTACATGGCCAAGGCCGGAGGCTTCTTCTTCCTGGTCTTCGGTGTCATCGCGATCATCGCGGCGATCGCGCAGATCAACCCGATCTGGGCCATGGGCCCCTACCGGCCGGACCATGTGTCCACGGGCGCCCAGCCCGACTGGTACATGGGCTTCGCCGAGGGTCTGGTCCGGTACATGCCGGGCTGGGAGGTCAACTTCTGGGGTCACACGCTCGTCCTGGGTGTGTTCATCCCGCTGGTGCTCTTCGGCCTGGTGCTGATGGCGATCGCGGTCTACCCGTTCATCGAGTCCTGGGTCACCGGCGACAAGCGCGAGCACCACATCCTGGACCGCCCGCGCAACGCCCCGACGCGTACCGCGTTCGGCGTCGCCTGGGTCACGGTGTACATGATCGGCCTGGTCGGCGGTGGCAACGACCTGTGGGCCACCCACTTCCACCTGTCGATCAACGCGGTCACCTGGTTCGTCCGGATCGGCTTCTTCGTCGGACCGGTCATCGCGTTCATCATCACCAAGCGGATCTGCCTCGGCCTGCAGCGCCGGGACAAGGACAAGGTGCTGCACGGCCGCGAGTCGGGCATCATCAAGCGCCTGCCGCACGGTGAGTTCATCGAGGTGCACGAGCCGCTCAGCCAGGACGCGCTGCACACCCTCACCGCGCACGAGCAGTACCAGCCGCTCGAGATCGGCCCGACGGTCGACGAGAACGGCGTGGAGCGCAAGGTGAAGGGCTCCGAGAAGCTGCGCGCCAAGCTCAGCAAGTCGTACTTCAGCGAGGACGGCCAGATCCCCAAGCCGACCGTCGAGGAGTACAAGGAGATCACGAGCGGCCACGGCCACCACTGATCGCTGCGCACGCCACGGTTGAGGGCCCCGTCCGTTGTACGGACGGGGCCCTTCGCCGTGCCCCGGGGCTGGATAGGGTGGACCTCGTTGAGACTCGTGTCCCGTAGTGCGGGACGCCTGACCCTGGAGCGGCTTATGAGCGCTGTGACCCCCGCCGGAGGCGACACCGCGGCGGCCCGCTCCTGGCCCCTGCTGCTGAACGGCCTGCTGGACGGCCGGGACCTGTCCGCCGACGACACCGCGTGGGCGATGGACCTGATCATGCGCGGCGAGGCGACGGACGCGCAGATCGCCGGGTTCGTGGTGGCACTGCGGGCCAAGGGCGAGACGGTGGCGGAGATCACCGGGCTCGTCCGGACGATGTACGCGCACGCGAACGTGATCGAGGTGCCGGGACCGACCGTCGACATCGTCGGCACCGGCGGCGACGGGGCGAAGACCGTCAACATCTCCACGATGTCGGCGATCGTCATCGCCGGCACCGGTGCGAAGGTCGTCAAGCACGGCAACCGGGCGGCGTCGTCGGCGTCGGGTGCCTCGGACGTGCTGGAGAAGCTCGGCGTCAATCTGGAGCTGCCCGTCGGACGGGTGGCCCGGGTCGCCGAGGAGGCCGGGATCACCTTCTGCTTCGCGGTGAAGTTCCATCCGTCGCTGCGGCATGTGGCGGCCGCGCGCGGGCAGTTGGGCATCCGGACGACCTTCAACGTGCTCGGTCCGCTGACCAACCCGGCGAAGGTGAGGGCCCAGGCGGTCGGCGTGGCGGACCCGCGCATGGCACCGATCGTCGCGGGCGTCTTCGCCGAGCGCGGCAACTCCTCGCTGGTGTTCCGCGGCGACGACGGCCTCGACGAGCTCACCACCACCGCCACCTCGCGGGTGTGGGTCGTACGCGACGGCAAGGTGACCGAGGAGGCCTTCGACCCGCGCGACGTCGGCATCGAACTGGTGCCGGTGGAGGCGCTGCGGGGCGCTGACGCGTCGTACAACGCCGATGTGGCGCTGCGCCTGCTGAACGGGGAGACGGGGCCCGTACGGGACGCCGTGGTGCTCAACTCGGCCGCCGCGCTGGTGGCGCTGAACCCGACCGATGCCCCGCTCACCGAGCAGATCCGCGCCGCCATGGCGAAGGCGGCGGAGTCGATCGACTCGGGCTCGGCGAAGCGGACGCTCGACCGGTGGGTGGCCGCGAGCAACGCCTAGCGCGCACGCGATGTCATCCCGCGATCCGGACACGGGTTGCGGGACGACGATCATTTCGCGTACGTTCCTGTACCAGGTCATGAGTGACAGTCATGAGGCCCCGGCCGACTGTCCGGCAACCCTCCGTCCGTGGCGGGGTGCCCCGGGTGAAGACCAGGCCGTAGGCAGCGAGGTCTACGGCAAGCGCGGGCCCCTCTCGAAACCAGGGGTCCTGGTCGTTCGAGGGAGTCTTCCGTGAGCAAGCGAATGCGATAGGGCCGCAGAGCCCCGCCTCCGCACACCCTTTTCTCTTTCTCGCATGCCTCTCTATTGGCATGCCCCTCACGGGAGTTCGCCATGTCTGTCTCCACTGCTGCCGCCGACCAGTCCGTTTGTGCCTCTCTGCCCGTTCTGGGCCGTGATGTCACCGTCCCGCTCGTCACCGGCGGCGAGGTCACCTACGCCGCGCTCGACTACGCCGCCAGCGCCCCCGCCCTGCAGCGCGTCTGGGACGACGTGGCCGCCTACGCGCCGTACTACGGCAGCGTCCACCGCGGTGCCGGCTACCTCTCGCAGCTCTCCACCGACCTGTTCGAGAACGCCCGCCGGACCGTCGCCGAATTCCTGGACTGCCGCGCCGACGACCAGCTGGTCTTCACCCGGTCGACCACGGACTCGCTGAACCTCCTCGCCGCCGCCCTCCCGGCCGACTGCCAGGTCTTCGTCTTCGAGACCGAGCACCACGCCTCCCTGCTGCCCTGGCGCGACGCCCGCGTGACCTACCTCAACGCGCCCCGCACCCCCCGCCAGGCCGTCGAGACCCTGGAGCGCGCCCTCGCCGAGCGCGACCCCTACGGCCCGGCCCTGGTCTGCGTCACCGGCGCCTCGAACGTCACCGGCGAGCTGTGGCCGGTCAAGGAGCTCGCGGCGGCCGCACACGCGCACGGCGCCCGGATCGTGCTCGACGCCGCCCAGCTGGCCCCCCACCACCCGGTGAGCGTGCGTGACCTGGACGTCGACTGGGTCGCCTTCTCGGGCCACAAGCTGTACGCCCCGTTCGGCTCCGGCGTCCTCGCCGGCCGCGCCGACTGGCTGCGCGAGGCCGAGCCGTACCTCGCGGGCGGCGGCGCCAGCCGCAAGGTCTCCCGGCGCGAGGACGGGGGAGTGGACGTCGACTGGCACGACAGCGCCGCCCGGCACGAGGCCGGCTCCCCGAACGTCATCGGCGCCTACTCCATCGCCTCCGCCTGCAAGGCGCTGACGGAGGCGGGGTTCGACACCCTGGTCGCCCGTGAGCAGTACCTGATCGAGAAGGTGCAGGCCGGTCTCGCCGAGGTGCCGGCCGTCCGCATCCTCTCCCTCTTCGGCGACGACGCCCCGCGCGTCGGCGTCATCTCCTTCGTCGTCGAGGGCTGGAACAGCTCCCACTTCGCCGCCGCCCTCTCCGCCGAGTACGGCATCGGGGTGCGGGACGGGCTGTTCTGCGCCCACCCGCTGGTGCGGACGCTGCTCGGCAGTGACCCGCAGGCCCAGGGCGAGTGCGGGGCCCCGGAGGCGGCGCCGGGGGAGAAGTCCCTCAACGCGATCCGGGTGAGCTTCGGGGCCGGTACGCCGGACGAGCACGTCGAGCGGTTCGTGAACGCAGTGAAGGAGCTCGTGACGGACGGCGCCCGGTGGAACTACCGCACCGAGGACGGCCGTTGTGTGCCGGACACCTCCGCGTGAGCCGGTAGCCGGGCGCCCAGCAGGATCATCCGCAGGGCGCGCTCGGTCGCGTCCGTGAGGAGCTCGGAGGCCCGCACCAGGGCCTCCGCCAGAGCCATCGGCGCCGGCAGGATCCCGCTGAACGCGTCGACTCCGGGCACGTTCCGCGCGCCCTCGCCCAGCGTGCCCGCCAGCACGAGCACCGGGCGGCCGTACAGCTTGGCCCGGCGGGCGACCTCGGCCGGGACCTTGCCGTGGGGCGTCTGGTGGTCCAGGGCGCCCTCTGCGGTCACGACGAGGTCGGCGCGGGCGAGGCGGGCGTCGAGGAGGACGTCGAAGCGGGGGAGCAGGCGGGCGCCGAGTGCGGCGAGCCCGGCGCCCAGGCCGCCGGAGGCTCCGGTGCCGGGGCCGCCGTACAGGTCCGTGTCCAGGACTCCCAGGTCACGGGTGAGGACCCGCGCCCAGTTCTCCAGCCCCGCCGACAGCTCCTCCACCTGCGCGGGCGTCGCGCCCTTCTGCGGCCCGAAGACGCGGGCCACACCGCGCTCGCCGCAGAGCACGTTGTACGGGTTGCAGGCGACCAGCAGGTCGACGTCCCGCAGACGCGGGTCCAGGCCGGACGGGTCGATCCGGGCGAGCCGTCGTCCCCGGGCTCGCCGAGGTCATCGTCGGGGGCCTCGTCATCGCCATCACTCGCGGGGCTGTCGGTCACCGGTGGGCGGGAGACGACCTCGTCGCTCGGCGTCGGCGCGGGCCGGCTGGGCGTCGGCGTGGGGGAGCCGCTGTCCAGCTCCACCCTCGGCGGGACCTCGGGAGACGTCGGCTGGTCGGTGAGGGCGAAGCTGGTCGCGGCGATGCCCAGCGGGATCGCCACGACGGCGGCCAGGGCCGCGATCCGGTGCGTGAAGGCCATACGGGCGATCCTGCCCACCGCTCCCGGCGGCCGGGATGAGCCCAGGATGAAGAACTCTTCATCCCGAGCCGTGCAGGAGGCGTCAGCTGTCCAGGCCGATGGCGAAGGCGGCCTCGATGTCGTGCTGCGAGTAGGTGCGGAACGCCACGTGGGTGTCCGTCCCCTCGACGCCGGGGATCTTGCTGATCCGGCCGGGGATGACCTCGGCCAGCTCCTCGTGTTCCGTCACGCGCACCATGGCGATGAGGTCATAGGTGCCGGTGACGGAGAAGACCTCGGTCACGTTCTCCAGCGAAGCGATCCGCTCCGCGATCTCGGGGATCCGGTCCACGCTGGTCTTGATCAGGACGATCGCGGTGATCACGGCTGGTTCTCTCCCTCGGGGGCCGGAGCTGGGGCGGCTTTCACTCTAGTGGGCCGCCCGAACCGGGCCCACGCGTAGCCGAAGCCCAGGCCGAAGCCCACCAGGTGCGCCAGGTACGCCACCCCGGGCCCCTGGGCCGCCCGCCCGGCCGCCACCCACTGCAGAGCCGCCCAGAAAGGCAGCACGACCCAGGCAGGGAAGCGCAGCGGAAGGAAGAGCAGGAACGGCAGCAGGCTTGTCACCCGCGCTCCGGGGAAGAGGAACAGGAACGCGCCGAGGACGGCCGAGATCGCCCCGGACGCGCCGACCAGGGACTGGGTGGAGTCGTCGTTGGCGGCGGCGTAGCCCAGCAGGGCCAGATAGCCGCAGCCGAGGTAGAACAGCGTGAACTGGACGCGGCCCATCCGCTCCTCGGTCATCGCGCCGAAGACGTAGAGGAAGAGCATGTTGCCGAGCAGGTGCACCCAGCTGCCGTGGACGAACAGGGCCGTGGCGGGGGTGAGGGCGGCCCGTGGCGCGCCCTCGAACAGCTCCGCGGGCACCACGCCCCAGCGGTGGAAATAGGCCCGCTGCGCGGCGATCAGCCCCTCGCCGGAGCCGTACGCCGGATTGAGTCCTGCCGCCGGGCCCAGCACGAAGACCAGGCAGCACAGGATGATCAGCCCGTATGTCACCGGCGCCGACGACCCGGGGGCCGATCGGCCCCCGGCACCGCCGAACCGAGCCCGGAAATGCGCCACGCTCCAGTTGCCGATCATGAACACAGAGCATGACGTAACCGGACGCACTCGCACAGACCGCCTCGCCGCCGCGGACGGACGGGCGACGAGTACCCGCCAGGCCGTAGGGTTACGAGCCACACGCACCGGGGAGTCCGGCGCGTCACGGAAACCAGAAGGAAGCGGACAGCCACGATGACGGTTCCCCTCCCGACCGACTCGACGCGGTGGCGCTGCACGCTCTGCGGCAACCTCACGCGCTTCGACGTGACGCGTTCGTCCAAGGTCGTGGAGTACATGCACCTCGATCTGGCCGGCGAGCCGAAGGTCGAGGAGCGCGAGGTGCTCAGTGAGACGATCGAGTCGGTGCGCTGCCGCTGGTGCAACGCGGTCGACAAGGTGGAACTCGTGGACAGGCCGGGCGCCGGCTCCTGAGGGGAGCGGTCCCCGCACAGCATTGGGGTGTGACGGATGGTGGAGACACAAGGCGGGGAGCCGGGCGACGGCGCCGCTGAGGTGCTCGACCGTCCGCTGCCCGACGGCGTGCGGCGCAAGGTCGTACAGATCGTGTCCGACGGCTTCGGCGGTCTGACCGTCGGCGAACTGCCCGCACAGCTGAGGCAGTACGCCAGATTCGCGCCGAACCGGCGGGCCAAGTTCGCCGGCAACGCGATGGCCGCCGCGCTGGAGACCGATCCGCTGTTCCGGCAGCGCATCGGCGAGAAGCTCAGAGATGCCCAGCCGGAGCTCACCGGCGCCCTCGACTCCGGCTCGGCGCCTGCGGCCGCGGACCCGCTCGACGTGGCGGCCGCGGCCTATGTTCTACGGCCCACCGGTTGGGTCAAGCTGGTCACCGCGGCCGGCGAGGAGGCCCAGCGGGCCGACGCCGAGCGCGCCGACGAGGAGACCCGGGCCGAGCTGGAGCGGCTGCGCGAGGAGCTCGCCGAGGCGCGGGACCACACCCGGCACGAGACCGAGCGGCTGCGCACCGAGCTGGACGCGGCCAAGAAGGAAGCCGAATCGCTTCACCGCAAGCTGCGCTCCGCCCTCAGCGACGTCAAGCGCGGCGAGGCCGCCCTGCGCAAGGTCCAGGGCGAGATCGAGGGCATGCGCGCCGAGGGACACGCGCAGGTCTCCGCGGCCGAGAGCGAGACCCGGCGGCTCAAGGCGCGGCTCGGGGAGGCCGAGGCGGCCCTGGAGGCCACGCGCAGAGCGGCGCGGGAGGGGCGCAGCGTCGAGGACATGCGCGTCCGGCTGCTGCTGGACACCCTGCTGGACGCGGCCCAAGGGCTGCGCAGGGAGCTGGCGTTGCCGCCGGTCTCCGTACGTCCCGCCGAGACCGTGGACGCGGTCGAACCGGGACGAATGACCCCCAAGGACATCGCCGCGCGTGCGCTGTCCGAAAACGACCCCGCGATCCTCGACCAGCTTCTCGCCCTGCCGCAGGCCCACTTGGTGGTCGACGGCTACAACGTCACCAAGACCGGCTATCCCCAGATGCCGCTGGAGAAGCAGCGCCTCAGGCTCCTCGGCCAGCTCTCGCAGCTTGCCGCGCAGACCGGCGCCGAGGTGACCTGTGTCTTCGACGGCGCAGAGCTGGCCGCGCCGGTGCTCCTCGCGCCGCCGCGCGGGGTCCGGGTGCTGTTCTCCAAGCCGGGCGTGACCGCCGACGAGCTGATCCGCCAGCTGGTGCGCGCCGAGCCGCCGGGCCGTCCGGTCATCGTCGCCTCGACCGACCGCGAGGTCGCCGACGGCGTGGCCAAGGCCGGCGCGCGTCCCGTGGCTTCTGCGGTGCTTCTGAAGCGACTGTCCTGAATAGGTCAACGTGCAGGGTCAATGCCCGAATTGGCCTAGCTGGCGCGCAACGTAGTGTCAAGCGCGCATCACTCCATGTGAGTTGTGTGTAAAGAATGATGTGTGTGACGAGATTTTTCTTGTGAGGATTTGATCTGATCACAAGAGGGTCACTAGGGTCTGGCGTCGAACCTCCGAGCGGGTGATCACTCACAAGAAGGGTTTCACCTCAGTGGCGTCCCACCGTCGACCGAAGCAGCCGAGCCGAGCGCGCGTGACCGTGCTCACCACCGCGGCGGCTGCTGCCGTGGCCATCAGTTCGCAGGCGGCCAACGCGGCCCCCAGCGAGAAGCCGAGCAAGGACGAGGTCAAGGCCAAGGTCGACAAGCTCTACGAGGAGGCCGAGCAGGCCACCGAGAAGTACAACGGCGCCAAGGAGAAGCAGGAGAAGCTCCAGAAGGAGATCTCCACCATCCAGGACAACGTGGCCCGCGGTCAGGAAGACCTGAACGAGCTGCGTGACTCGATGGGCCTCGCGGCCGCCTCCCAGTACCGCACGGGCAGCATCGACTCCTCGATCCAGCTGTTCCTGTCGTCCGACCCGGACGACTACCTGGACAAGGCCTCCACGATGGACCAGCTGAGCGCTCAGCAGGTCGAGTCGCTGAAGAAGGTCCAGGAGAAGCAGCGCGAGCTCGCCCAGCAGCGCGCCGAGGCCGCCGAGAAGCTCAAGGACCTCTCCTCGACCCGCACCGAACTGGGCGAGAAGAAGAAGCAGGTTCAGGGCAAGCTCGCCGAGGCCCAGAAGCTTCTCAACAGCCTGACGGCCGCCGAGAAGGCCGCCCTCGCCGCCCAGGAGGACCGCGCCAGCCGCTCCGCCGCCGACCGCGTCGACCTCGGCAACGTCGGCTCCGCCTCCGGCCGGGCCCAGGCCGCCTTCCAGGCCGCCCAGAGCCAGCTCGGCAAGCCGTACGTCTACGGCGCCACCGGCACCGCCTCCTACGACTGCTCGGGCCTGACCTCCTGGGCCTACGCCCAGGCCGGCGTCGGTATCCCCCGCACCTCGCAGGCCCAGGCCAACGCCGGGACGCACCTGTCGATGAGCGAGCTCAAGGTCGGCGACCTGGTCATCTTCTACGGCGACCTGCACCACGTCGGCCTCTACGCCGGCAACGGTCAGGTGCTGCACGCCCCGCGCTCCGGCACGGTCGTGCGCTACGAGTCGATCAACAACATGCCGTTCCAGTTCGGCGTCCGCATCTGACCCCGGCTCAGCGCCTGCAAGATCAACGCAGCGTGCCGCCCGAACGAGCGAATTACGACACCGCCGACTGACCCCACGCCCCGCCCATGACCTGCGTCAGAGGCGGGGCGTCACTTTGTGTGCCCGCCGCGGTCGTTGGTCGCCGACGCCGCTCGGAGCTACTGTCTGCCGCGTTTCCCCGTCGCCGGGGAAAGTCCCTGTCCGCCAGCGGAAGGAGAGCGGCTTCCCGTGGGGTCCCATCGTCGCCTTGCATCGCCCGGGTTCGACCGGGGCACCAACGCAGCGCTCTGCGTCATGTCGGCCGCCGCCGCGGCCCTCGGGGTCGTACCGGCCGCTGCCGAGCCACAGGACGACACCCGGGCCAAGGTGGACCGCCTCTACGAGGAGGCCGAGAAGGCCACCGAGGCCTACAACAAGGCCGACGAGCGCGCCGACGAGCTCCGCGGGCAGGTGAGCAGGGCCCAGGACCGGATCGCCCGGCAGCAGGAGCACATCAACTCCATGCGGGACGTGCTCGGTTCGCTGGCCGGCGCCCAGTACCGCTCCGGCGGCCTCGACCCCTCCCTCGCCCTGCTGCTCTCCGACGACCCCGAGGACTACCTCGACAAGGCCGCCGCGCTCGCCCGGATCAGCGCCCACCAGGCCGGCGAACTCAAGGAGCTCCAGGACGCGATGCGCGAGCTGTCCCAGGAGCGCAGCGAGGCGGCCGGCAAGCTCGTCGAGCTGGAGAAGAGCCGCAAGGCCGTCGCCGGTCACAAGCGGACCGTCGAACGCAAGCTCGCCCTGGCCCGCAGGCTCCTGAACTCCCTGACCGAGAGCGACCGCGCCGCCTACGACCGCGCCTCCCGCTCCGGCCGCGCCGACCTGCCCGGCTTCGGCAGCGGCGTCCCGGCGACGGGCCGCGCGGCGGCCGCCGTCGCCGCCGCCCAGTCCGCGCTCGGCAGGCCGTACATCTGGGGCGCCAACGGGCCCTCCGGCTTCGACTGTTCGGGCCTCATCCAGTGGTCCTACGCCCAGGCCGGCGTCTCCCTGCCGCGCACCTCGCAGGGCCAGCGGTACGCCGGCCGGCAGGTCCCGATCTCCGAGGCCCAGCCTGGCGACGTCGTCACCTACCGCTCCGACGCCAGCCATGTCGGGATGTACATGGGCAACGGCCAGGTGATCCACGCGCCCTATCCCGGCGCACCCGTGCGCTACGACCCGGTCGGCATGATCCCCGGGGCGACGGTCACCAGGGTCTGACCTCCGCGCCCCCGCCGCCGTACGATCGGAAAGTGGCTGGTCGAAGGCGGGCGTCGGGAACGCGGGTCGTCGTGGCGCTCTGTCTGCTGCTCGTCGCGCTGGTGGGCTGCGGCGGGCGGCCCGCGACCGACAGCGCCAGGGCCGACGTACAGAGCCTCCTCGACCGGCGGGCCGCCGCGATCCTCGACCATGACGCGGCGGCGTATCTGCGCACGGGTGCGCGGGACAGGTTCGACCATCTGCGCGCGGTGCCCCTCGCCGACTGGTCGTACCGCCTGACCGGTCTGCGCCGCACCGGGGACACCGCTCTCGTGGAGGCCGAGCTGCGCTATCGCGTCCAGGGCTACGACCGGGCTCCCGTCCGGGCCGCCCGCACGCTGAGCCTGGGGCTGGACGCCGAGGGCCACTGGTACGTCGAGTCGGAGCGGCCCGCGAAGGGCGCCGCCGAGCAGCTGTGGGACCAGGGCGAGGTGAGCGTCGTGCGCGGCGACGACAGCCTCGTCCTGGGCGTCGGGCAGCCCGCCGCCCGGCTGCGGTCGTACGCGGTGCTGGCCGACCACGCGGTGCCGGCCGTGTCCCAGGCGTGGGGCACGAACTGGGCCCGGCACATCGTCGTCCTCGTACCGCGGTCGCTGACCGGCATGGCGGGGCTGCTCGGCGCGCCCGAGTCCTCCTATCGCGGGATCGCCGCGGTCACCACCGGCGAGACCGGCGCCCCGGCCGACGCTCCCGCGGACCGGATCATCCTGAATCCGGACGCGTACGGCGTCCTCGGCGACACCGGCAAGAAGGTCGTCCTCACCCACGAGACCACGCACGTCGCCACCCGCACCCACACCACCCCCGCCACCCCGCTGTGGCTCTCCGAGGGCTACGCCGACTGGATCGGCTACCTCGGCAGCGGCCGCTCCCCGTCCCAGGCCGCCCCCGAGCTGCGGCGCGCGGTGTCCGAGGGCCGGGCGCCCCGGAGCCTGCCCTCCGACGCGGACTTCGGCTTCGCCGGCGACGCGACCGGGCTGGCCCAGGCCTACGAGGGCGGCTGGATGGCCTGCCGCATGATCGCGGACCGCTGGGGCGAGGTCAGACTCGCCGAGTTCTACCGCGCGGTCGGCGGCCACGAACGCCGGGCGGGGGCGGTCGAGGGCGCGCTGCAGGACGTACTCGGCACCTCGCTGGAGGAGTTCACCGGGCAGTGGCGGGAGTACCTGCGGACTCAGCTCGGGTGATCGAGCAGCGCGATGGCCTCCGTCAGCCACGCGCGCTCGGCCTCGCCCGTCGCCCGGGCGACTCGCAGCATGCCCTGCCGGAACAGGTCGTCGGACTCCTCGGCCCGTACGGGCCTGCCGCCCTCGTAGAAGAAGCTCGTGGGTGCGGTGAGGAACTCCAGCCGGCGGCGCAGCACTTCAGCCTGTTCCCGGTGGTCCGGCAGGTGCCGTAGGAAGGCCAGGACCGTGTTGAAGCGAACCTGGTCCGTGATCTCGACCTGCTTGGGGTGGCGCAGACGCTCCAGCAGGTCCGCGCGGCCCTGATCGGTGAGCGAGAGGATCCGGCGGGGGGCGGCGCTCGCGCCGGGCTCGGTGTGCTCGTCCAGCTTGCCCGCCTTGATCAGGCGTGTGATCGCCGGATACAGCGCTCCGTCGCTGACCGGGCGGACATGGCCGCTCAGCGCTGTGATGCGTTCCTTCAACTCATAGCCGTGCAGGGGCTCTTCGGTGAGGAAGCCCAGGATCGACAGCTCCAGCATGGTCCTCCTTGCGGGCGTGATGCGTCGATGGTACCTCTTATCGAGCTACCTCTAATCGAGGTAGCCCGTATCGAGGCCACCGGGCCGAGGGGGACCGCTCATGAACGCTCACCGCAAGCAGCTCATCACGCTCGCCCACCCCGTCTACCTGTCCCTGCTCGCCTCCGTCGCAGCCGGGATCATCAACACCGTGTGGGTCTCCCGGCTCGGCGGCCCCGCCGTGGCCGCCGTGGCCGTCGCGACCAACGCCGAGAACGTGCTGCTCGGCGTGGCGCTCGTGTTCGGGTCCGGTACGACCGTGCTGGTCGCGCATGCCAGGGGTGCGCGGGATCCGGGGGCCGTGCGCGCGGCGGTGCGCGGGGGATGGGCGGTGTGCGCGCTGGTCACGCCGGTGGTCGTGGTGGGCGGGTTCCTGCTGCGGGAGCCGTTGGCGCGGCTGGTGCTCGACGCAGGTGCGGCCCTGTCGCTCGCGGTGGACTACTTCGCGATCTCGATGCCGGGGATGGCGGTGTTCTTCGCCCAGCAGTCGGCCGACGGCATCCTCAAGGGCACCGGCGACACCAGAACCCCGCTGCGGCTCGCGCTGCTGGCCAACGGGCTGATCCTGGTCTGCGATCCGTTCCTCATCGAGGTGTACGGCGTCCAGGGCGCCGCCGCCGCGACCGTGCTGTGCCGGAGCGTGGCCCTGGGGGTGGGACTGGTCGCCCTGCGGCGCAGCCGGGTGCTGCGCGCGGCTGCCGGGGCGCGGCCCGCGGAGCCGGTCGTCCGCGCGGCCCGGCGGACGCTGCGCACCGGGCTGCCGATGTCGGCCGACTTCACCGTGCGGCAGGCGGGCGCGCTGGCCCTGGTCGCGCTCGTGGCGCGGCTCGGGGTGACGGCGGTGGCCGCCTACTCGATCGCGTACAAGGTCATGTACGTCGCCACCATGGCCTTCTACGCCGTGCGCCAGGCCGCCTCCATCCACACCGCGCAACTGCTCGGGAGCGGGCGGGACGAGCGGCGGGCGATCGGGCGGCAGGCGGTGCTGGTCTCGGGGAGCGCGGGGCTCGCGGCGTCCGTCCTGCTGGGTGCCACCGCCCCGTGGATCATGGCCGCGTTCGGCGCCGGGCCCGCCGTGGCCGAGGACGGTGCGCTGTTCCTGCGCTGCGTCGGGCCGTATCTCGTCCTGATGGCCTGCTTCATCGCGCTCGGCGGGGTCTTCGAGGGGAGCGGGGGAGCGCCGGTACTGCTGCGGGTGACGCTGCTCGGTACGGCCGTACAACTGCCGCTCGCGTACGCGCTGTCCGGCCTCGGGCTGCCCGGCGTGTGCCTGGCCCTCGCGCTCGCCATGGGGGTGCAGTGCGCGGCGGTGCTGCTGTCGCTTCGGCGGGCCCGGTCTCAGGAGGGCAGGGACGTTTCCCTGGCGCGGGTGGGCTGAGCCGGTACGACGCCGGGGGTGGCTCGGACGACCGTCGAGCGCCAGAGCTCGCGGGCCGCGAGGAGGGTGGCGAGGACCAGCAGGCCGTTGCGCAGGAACAGCAGGGTGACGCCGAGGGGGTCGCTGGCGACGACGTGCGAGAACCAGAGCGGGAACTCCAGGACCGTCACGAAGGACGCCGCGAGGACCAGGGCGACCGGGAGCCGCATCCGGCTCTCGCGGAAGCACAGGCACACCGCCGCCAGGCCGACCAGCCACACCAGGTACTGCGGGCTGATCACCCGGCTCGTCGTCACGAACATCAGCACCGCCACGAAGGCCGCGTCCGCGAGCGTGTGCGGCAGGAACCGGCGCGCCCGCAGCCGCCACAGCAGCAGCCAGCCGAAGGCCAGCCCGCTCAGGACGAGGGCAGCCGTGCTGACGACGTCGACGTACGGGCCGAGGAACTCCACCGAGCCGTAGTTCAGCAGCACCTGGCCGTCCCAGCCGTACTGCCGGGCCACATGGAAGACCAGCGCGCCCAGCGACTCCACCTCGGTGCCCCGGTCGCGCTGGAAGGTCAGGAAGGCGAAGGCGCCGGGCATGGTGAGGGCGAACAGGGCCGCTATGGCGCCGGCGGTCAGCACGGCGGACAGCCACGCACGGCGCCTGGAGGCCGCGACCAGCAGCAGCACCGGCCACACCTTCAGCATCGCCCCGAAGGCCGCCAGCGCCCCCATCAGCCGGGGATGCCGGGTGCCGGCGAGCAGCGCGGCGACGGCGACGGCGGTGACCATCACGTCGTAGCGCGCGTACACGGTCGGTCCGAGCAGCGGTACGCCCGCCACCCATACCGAGGCCCCGCGCAGCGTCCGGCCGGGGCGCAGACCGGCGTACAGCAGGAGCAGCAGGACGGCCAGGTCGGCCGTGAAGGCGACGACGAAGAACGCCGACGGGTAGTCCAGCCAGAACACCAGCGCGGGGGAGAGGATCGGCAGCGCCGCGGCGGGCGGGTACTGCCAGGTCACGTCGCCCAGCGGGAAGGTGCCGGTGCGCAGCACCTCGTACCAGCCCTGGTAGATGACCGAGACGTCGCTGGTGACGTCCGGGCCGGGGAAGACGTACACCTTGAACACGAACAGCAGCAGGACCACCCTGGTCAGACCCCAGACGCCCAGAAGCCACGCCAAGGACCGCCGCGTGCCCGTCGTCTCCACCGGTTCCCCTGCCGTTCGCTTCCCGCCTTGATGGAACATGATGTCGCGTCCAGCTGTGTACCTGCCACAGGCGTGGCCGGGCCCTGGCTGTGAACAGCGCCTTCGGTAAGGTTCGCGGCGTGCACAAGACCCTGATCGTGACCAACGACTTCCCGCCCCGCCCCGGCGGCATCCAGGCGTTCCTGCACAACATGGCGCTACGGCTCGACCCGGAGCGCCTCGTCGTCTACGCCTCGACCTGGAAGCGCGGCCACGAGGGCGTCGAGGCCACCGCGGCCTTCGACGCCGAGCAGCCCTTCACGGTCGTACGGGACCGTACGACGATGCTGCTGCCGACGCCCGGGGCGACCCGGCGCGCGGTCGGCCTGCTGCGCGAGCACGGCTGTACGTCGGTGTGGTTCGGGGCGGCGGCACCGCTCGGCCTGATGGCGCCGGCGCTGCGCAGGGCGGGCGCCGAACGGCTGGTGGCCACGACCCACGGTCACGAGGCGGGGTGGGCCCAGCTGCCCGCGGCCAGGCAGCTGCTGGGGCGGATCGGGGAGTCGACGGACACGATCACCTACCTCGGCGAGTACACCCGCTCGCGGATCGCGACCGCGCTGACGCCGGCGGCGGCCTCGCGGATGGTGCAGCTGCCGCCGGGAGTCGACGAGAAGACCTTCCATCCCGGGTCGGGCGGCGACGAGGTCCGCGCGCGGCTCGGGCTGACGGACCGGCCGGTGATCGTGTGCGTGTCCCGGTTGGTGCCGCGCAAGGGGCAGGACACGCTGATCCTGGCCATGCCCCGCATCCTGGCCGCCGAGCCGGAAGCCGTGCTGCTGATCGTCGGGGGCGGGCCGTACGGGAAGGACCTGCAGCGGCTGGCCCAGGAAACGGGCGTGGCCGGCTCGGTCCACTTCACCGGCCCCGTCCCCTGGTCCGACCTGCCCGCCCACTACGGCGCCGGCGACGTCTTCGCGATGCCGTGCCGCACCCGCCGGGGCGGCCTCGACGTCGAGGGCCTCGGCATCGTCTACCTGGAGGCCTCGGCGACGGGCCTGCCGGTGGTCGCCGGTGACTCGGGCGGCGCACCGGACGCGGTCCTGGACGGCGAGACGGGCTGGGTGGTGAGGGGCGGCTCCCCGGAGGAGGCGGCCGACCGCATCGTCCCGCTCCTCGCAGACCCCGAGCTGCGCCGGAGGATGGGGGAGCGCGGCAGGGAGTGGGTCGAGGAGAAGTGGCGCTGGGACCTACTCGCGGAGCACCTGAAGGACTTGCTGTAGGGCAGCGCCCCCTGGGGCGCCGGGAACTGCGCGATCAACCACAACGACCCGCAGCCGCCAGCAGCGAATACCCGGCACCCCAGTAGGCGGACCCGACAAATCCGTACTACTTCTGGTAGATCGCCTCGATCTCGTCCGAGTAGTCCTTCGCCACCACGTTGCGCTTCAGCTTCAGCGACGGCGTCAGATGACCCGAGTCCTCCGTGAACTGGGCAGGCAGAATACGGAACTTCCGCACCGACTCCGCCTTCGACACCGCGGCGTTGCCGTCGTCGATCGCCGACTGGATCGCGGCCAGCAGGTCGGCGTCCTCGCGCAGCGCCGCCGCGGTGGAGCCCGCCGGCTTGCCGTGCTCGGCGCACCAGCGCTCCAGGAACTCCTCGTCGATGGTGACCAGCGCACCCACGAACGGCCGCCCGTCGCCGACCACCATGCACTCCGCGACCAGCGCGTGCGCCCGGATACGGTCCTCGATCACGGCCGGAGCGACGTTCTTGCCGCCCGCGGTGACGATGATCTCCTTCTTGCGGCCCGTGATCCGGAGGTAGCCGTCCTCGTCGAGCGTGCCGATGTCACCGGTGTGGAACCAGCCGTCGGCCAGCGCCTCCTCGGTCGCGCCCGGGTTGTTCCAGTACTCCCGGAACAGGTGCTCACCGTGCAGCAGCACCTCCCCGTCGTCCGCGATGCGCACCACGGAACCCGGCAGCGGCTGACCGACCGTGCCGATCTTCTGCCGGTCCCAGGGGTTGAACGCGGTCGCCGCGCAGGACTCGGTCAGGCCGTAGCCCTCCAGGACCGTGAAGCCGATGCCGCGGAAGAAGTGCCCGAGCCGCTCGCCCAGCGGGGCGCCGCCGGAGATGGCGTACTCGCCCTTGCCGCCGAGGACCGCGCGCAGCTTGCTGTAGACCAGCTTGTCGAAGACCTTGTGCTTGATCTTCAGGCCGACGGGCGGGCCGGACGGGGTGTCCAGCGCCTTGCTGTAGGCGATCGCCGTGTCCGCCGCCTTGTCGAAGATCTTGCCCTTGCCGTCGGCCTGCGCCTTGGCGCGCGCCGAGTTGTAGACCTTCTCGAAGACGCGCGGCACGCCCAGGATCAGCGTGGGGCGGAACGAGGCCAGCTCGTCGGTGAGGTTCTTGATGTCCGGGACGTTGCCCAGCTTGATCGGCGCCATCATCGGCGCGACCTGCACCAGACGGCCGAAGACGTGCGCGAGCGGCAGGAAGAGCAGGACGCTGCACTCACCGGTGCGGAACAGCGGCCGCAGGCGCTCCACGATGTTGCCGCACTCGGCGAAGAAGCTGCGGTGGGTCAGCACACAGCCCTTGGGCCGGCCGGTGGTGCCGGAGGTGTACACGATCGTCGCCGGGTCGTCGGCCTTCGCCAGCGAGCTGCGCTCCTCGACCGCCGCGTCGCTGATGTCCTGGCCGAGCCGGCCCAGCTCCTCGACGCCACCGCCCTCGATCTGCCAGACGTGCTTGAGGGCGGGCAGGTGATCGCGCACCGACTCGACGGCGGCGGTGTGGTTGTCCAGCTCGACGACGCAGGCGGTGGCGCCCGAGTCGGAGAGGATCCACTGGATCTGCTCCGGCGAGCTGGTCTCGTACACCGGCACGGTGACCGCGCCCGCCGACCAGATCGCGAAGTCGAGCAGGGTCCACTCGTAGCGGGTACGGGACATCAGGCCGACCCGGTCGCCCGGCTGGACCCCGGCGGCGATGAGCCCCTTCGCGGCCGCGCGCACCTCGGCGAGGAACGCGGTGGCCGAGACGTCCTGCCAGGCACCGCCCACCTTGCGGGCGATGACGGCCACGTCCGGGTGCTGCGCGGCGTTTCTGCGGACGATGTCGGTGAGATTGCCGTCCGCA
Source organism: Streptomyces sp. UW30 (assembly GCF_008042075.1). Lineage (GTDB taxonomy): Bacteria > Actinomycetota > Actinomycetes > Streptomycetales > Streptomycetaceae > Streptomyces. The sequence continues at coordinate 378,102 of NZ_RDBN01000037.1, forward strand.
GGGACCTCGTACAAAGCCGGAAGGCTGAACTCGCGCAAGACTGCTGCTCCTCATAGGGCGCCGGCGCCACGACGTTGTGTGATGCGACGGTGCGGTCCAAGGCTCGGGCAAGTGCTCGCGGATTCACATGTTGAAATCCAGAGCACGACTGGACCGACCGGACGTTACCCGCCGGTATGGCTTCTTCGACAGGGGGTCCCGGCGAGATGTTCGCTGCGTCACACGGATTGGTGTTTCTGCGCGCACAGTAGTCGAGGGCTCTGACGACTGGCCAGTAACCATCGCTTCGGCCGCCACTGTTCACGTATGCCGCACACGCCTACCCTTGATCGCCATGGCACCGACACCGACCGGAAACCGCAGGACCCGCGTCCACGTGGTCAGCGATGTACACGGCAACGCCCGCGACCTGGCCAGGGCCGGCGAGGGCGCCGACGCCCTGATCTGTCTGGGCGACCTGGTGCTGTTCCTGGACTACGCCGACCACTCGCGCGGCATCTTTCCGGACCTGTTCGGCGTCGAGAACGCCGACCTCATCGTGGAACTGCGCACCGCCCGGCGCTTCGAGGAGGCGCGCGAGCTCGGGGCGCGGCTGTGGGCCGGGGTCGGCTCGGACCGGGCCGGGGTGATCGAGAAGGCGGTCCGCAGGCAGTACGCCGCGATGTTCGCCGCGTTCCCGACGCCGACGTACGCCACCTACGGCAATGTCGACATGCCGCCTCTGTGGCCGGAGTATGCCGGGCCGGGCACGACCGTGCTGGACGGGGAGCGGGTCGAGATCGGGGGGTGGACCTTCGGTTTCGTGGGCGGCGGGTTGCGGACTCCCATGCGCACGCCGTACGAGATCAGTGACGAGGAGTACGCGGCCAAGATCGAGGCCGTGGGCGAGGTGGACGTGCTGTGCACGCACATTCCGCCGGAGGTTCCGGAGCTGGTCTACGACACGGTGGCGCGGCGCTTCGAGCGGGGGAGCAAGGCCCTGCTGGCGGCGATTCACCGCACCCGTCCCCGCTACTCCCTCTTCGGGCATGTCCATCAGCCACTGGTGCGGCGGATGCGGATCGGGGCGACGGAGTGCGTGAACGTGGGGCACTTCGCGGGGAGCGGGAAGCCATGGGCGCTGGAATGGTGAGTGAATTCGGGTGCGGTGGACGCTTGCGCGACGATGGTGCAGGTGGGGGTGGAGTCGGCCGGTCGGGCGCGCGGTAGCCTTCACGCTGCGCACGCGTGCGCACCATGACTTCCAACCGGCCCGCATCTGGAGGAGCCACAGCGATGGCGGAACACACCAGCTCGAGCATCACGATCGAGGCGGCACCGGCCGATGTGATGGGGGTGATCGCCGACTTCGCCCGCTATCCGGACTGGACCGGCGAAGTGAAGGAGGCGGAGGTCCTCAAGACCGACGACCAGGGGCGCGCCGAGCAGGTGCGGCTGGTCATGGACGCCGGGGCGATCAAGGACGACCAGGTGCTGGGGTACACCTGGACCGGCGAGAACGAGGTGTCCTGGACGCTGGTGAAGTCCCAGATGCTGCGGTCGCTGGACGGCTCGTACCTTCTCAAGGCGGCGGGTGCGGGGTCGACCGAGGTCACTTACCAGCTGACCGTCGACGTCAAGATTCCGATGCTGGGGATGATCAAGCGCAAGGCCGAGAAGGTCATCATCGATCGGGCGCTGGCGGGGTTGAAGAAGCGGGTGGAGTCGGGCAAGTAGGGGTTCGCAGCGGTACCTGGGGGTACGCGAAACCAGCCCGAACCTCGACGTCCGTTACGGTTCACCCCCATGCGCACCATCCTGATCACGGGCTCCGGCGGCAGCGGCCGTACCACCGTCGCGGCCGCCACCGCGCTCGCCGCCGCCCGTGAGGGCACCCGCACCCTCGTCCTGAGCGCCGACCGCACCGACACCCTGGGCGCGGCACTCGGCGTGCGCACCGCGGCGGCCCCCACCCAGGTCGCCCCCGGCCTCACCGCCTGGCGTCCCGACGCCGCCACCGGATTCCGGGACGACCTCGCCGCCTTCCAGGAGCGTGCCACCTCCGCCCTCGACCTCCTCGGTGCCTCCCGGCTCGACCCGGAGGAGGTGACCCCGCTTCCCGGTGCCGAGGAGCTCGCGCTGCTGCGGGCCCTGCGGGACGCCGCGCTCGCCGAGGCCCACGACCTGCTCGTCGTCGACCTGCCCGCCACTCCGCACGCCCTCGCCCTGCTCTCCCTCCCCGAGGAGCTGCGCCGCTATCTGCGCCGGCTGCTCCCGCCCGAACGCCAGGCGGCCCGCGCACTGCGGCCCGTCCTCGGGCGGCTGGCCGGCGTGCCGATGCCCGCGGAATGGCTGTACGAGACCACCGCCCGCTGGGATGTGGAGCTTGCCGCCGTGGAGGCCGTCGTCGCCGACCGGGACACCGTCGTACGACTGGTCGCCGAACCCGGCCCGGCCGGCGCGGACGCCGTGCGCGCCGCCGGCCTCGCCCTCGCCCTGCGCGGCCTGCGCCCCGACCTGGTGATCGCCAACCGCGTCCTGCCGGAGCCGGAGGCCGCGGCCGGCAGCTGGCTCGCCGGGCCCGTCGCCCAGCAGCGCAAGGTCCTGGAGGAGTGGGGGGAGAGGTACGACGTTCACGGCGTCGCGCACCTCGGGCGCGACCCCCGCGGCGCCGACGATCTCGCCGAGCTCGCGATGCCCGCCGTCAACGGCACGTCGTCCACCGTCGAGTGGCCCGTCACCGACCGGCTCGCCGAGGACGGCGGCAGCCGGGTCTTCGTATGGCACATCCCGCTGCCCGGCGCCGCCCGCGACGAACTCGACCTCATCCGGCGTAACGACGAACTCGTCGTCACCGCCGGGCAGTTCCGGCGCATCGTGCCCCTGCCGTCCGCACTGCGCCGGTGCACCGTGGAGGGGGCCGCGCTGCGCGACGGCGAGCTGCGGATCCGCTTCACGCCGGATCCGGACCTGTGGCCGCGGTCCCGGTGAAGCAGGTACGGCCGTTCGGGTAACGTCGTAGAGACGAACCGTAGTCAGGAGTCCGTCATGAGCGAAGAGCTCCCCCCGTCCGACGCCACCGAGCGCGAGGCCGTCGACGAGGTACGGGCGACCGACGCCGACGCGTGGGCGACGGCGTGCGCCGAGGACCTCGCGGCGGAGAAGGCCCGCCGTCGCGCCCAGCACGGCCCGCCGCCGGGCTCGGCCGCCGAGGAACTGCGCAAGCTCGTCGACGCCGTCGCGGACAAGCTCTCGACCCTCCAGTCCCCGCTGCTCGGCGCGGTCGCCGGACCCGCCGCCCAGCAGGTGGTCAAGCAGGTCGTGGAGCAGGCCAAGGCCGCCGTGGAACCCGTCATCGACCGCAACCCCGACGTCTTCGACCACCTTGCCGCGGCCGGCACCGAACTCCTCGCCGCCTACCGCTCCGCGGTCCAGGCCCAGGAGCGGAGCTGGACGAGCGGTCCGAGCGGTCCGGGCGACACCGAGGAACTGGACGAGCTCGGCGACGACAAGCGGGACCCGGGCGAGGGCACGGGCCCCGGCCAGCGCATCGACTTGGACTGACCGCCCGCTTGAGGTCCGCCCTGCGGGCGGACGACGGGAACCCGGCGGCAGGGCCTCGGGTACGGTTGGCCGTAGCGGGGCTCGACCGAAACTGAGGGATTCATGGGACTCACCATCGGCGTCGACATCGGCGGTACCAAGATCGCGGCCGGTGTGGTCGACGAGGAAGGCAACATCCTCTCGACCCACAAGGTGCCGACCCCGGGCACGCCCGACGGGATCGTGGACGCCATTGCCTCCGCCGTCGAGGGAGCACGCGGCGGGCACGAGATCGTCGGCGTGGGCATCGGTGCGGCCGGCTACGTGAACCGGCAGCGCTCGGAGGTCTACTTCGCGCCCAACATCGACTGGCGCAACGAGCCGCTGAAGACGAAGGTCGAGGCCCGCGTCGGCCTCCCGGTCGTCGTGGAGAACGACGCCAACGCGGCCGCCTGGGGCGAGTACAAGTTCGGCGCCGGCAAGGGCCACCGCAACGTCATCTGCATCACCCTGGGCACCGGCCTCGGCGGCGGCATCATCATCGGCAACAAGCTGCGCCGCGGGCACTACGGCGTGGCCGCCGAGTTCGGCCACATCCGCATGGTGCCGGACGGCCTGCTGTGCGGCTGCGGCAGCCAGGGCTGCTGGGAGCAGTACGCCTCCGGCCGCGCCCTCGTCCGGTACGCCAAGCAGCGCGCCAACGCCACCCCGGAGAACGCCGAGATCCTGCTCGGACTCGGTGACGGCAGCCCCGACGGCATCGAGGGCAAGCACATCTCCATGGCCGCCCGCCAGGGCGACCCGGTAGCCGTCGACTCCTACCGCGAGCTCGCCCGCTGGGCCGGCGCCGGCCTCGCCGACCTGGCCTCGCTGTTCGACCCGTCCGCCTTCATCGTCGGCGGCGGCCTCTCGGACGAGGGAGAACTGGTCCTCGACCCCATCCGCAAGTCCTACAAGCGCTGGCTGGTGGGCGGCAACTGGCGCCCCGTGGCCGACGTCATCGCGGCCCAACTGGGCAACGAGGCGGGCCTGGTGGGCGCGGCGGACCTGGCCCGGGAGCCGGACCCGATCATGTAGACGCCGGTCGGTGCGACGCCCTGACGGGGCGCGGGGAACTGCGCGACCAGCCACGACGAACCGGCAGTCGCACGCGTTCCCCGCGCCCCGAGCCATTGGGCGTAAATTGATGCACATGGAGCTGCTGCCCAACTCCCACACCGAGCCCGACGGTTCAGCCGTCATCCGCGTCCTCAGCTACAACATCCGCTCCATGCGCGACGACACGGACGCCCTCGCCCGCGTGATCAGCGCCTGCGACCCCGACCTGGTCCTCGTCCAGGAAGCCCCCCGCTTCTTCCGCTGGCGCAAGAAGCTCTCCCGCCTGGCCCGCGCGGCGAACCTCGTCGTGCTCACCGGCGGCGCCACCGCCGCGGGCCCGGCGATCCTGTGCAACCTGAGGGCCACCGTGGAGCGGACGGAGGACCTGCTCCTCCCGCTCACCCCCGGCCTTCACCGCCGCGGCTTCGCGACGGCCGTCGTCCGGTTCGGCGGCGCCCGCCTCGCGGTGCTCTGCTGCCACCTCTCCCTCCAGAAGGACGAGCGCTACGAACAGGGCGGCATGCTCCTGGACCGCCTCGCCGGCATGGGCGTGGAGCACGCGATCGCCGGCGGCGACCTCAACGACCGCCCCACCGGCCGCACCTTCGGCCGCCTCGCCGACAGCCTCCAGGACTGCTGGGCCACCACCCCCTGGGGCAGCGAGTACACCTCGACCCCGGCCCACCCCCACCAGCGCATCGACGCGATCTTCGCCACCAAGGACATCGAGGTGCTCGGCTGCGGAGTACCCGTCGGCCTGCCCGGCATCACGCGGACAGACCTGAGGGCGGCCACGGACCATCTTCCGGTCCTGGCCGCCCTCAGAGTTCCCGCAGCTCAGTAGGTCAGACGACGGCGCCCCGACCGGGGTCGTCGTCCTCGTCGTCGGTCTTCATCCGCATCACCAGCGTGGCGAACCCGCCCAGGAACCCGCCGATGCCGAGCGTGGCGAGCCACCAGGTCATGTCCCAGCTGAGCAGCACGGCGAGCAGCAGCAGGACCGGCCCGCCGATCACCGCGAGCCAGGCGAACTTCGCGGTCGCGTCGGCGGCGGGCAGGGGCGGCGGCTCCGGTGGCACGAAGTGGCCCTCGTCGTCAGCGTCGAAGTCCTCCTCGGCCGGCTCGGGCAGGCTGTAGTCGCGCGGCCCGACGCCGGGCGCGAACGAGATCGAGCTGCCCAGCGGCTTGGACGGCTTGTCCTCACCGGGCTCGTCGGCCTTCTTGTCGGGCGGGCCGGCCTCGGCCTTGTCGCCCTTCGGCTCGGTGTCCGTCCCGCCGCTCGCCTCGGTGTTCTCGTCGGTCTCCGGCAACGCCAGGTCCTCCACCGACTTGAAGGGCTTGCTGCCCGGCGGGTCCGGCGGCTCGTCGCCGAACCCCGCGACGATCGCGGCCCAGGCCGCGTCCTCGTCGAACGGGACGTGCTGCTCCTCGGGCTCGCTGTCCTCGCGCTTCTCGCGGTCGGAGCCGTGCTCAGCCACGTGCGGTCGTCCCTTCCTTGCCGACGCCGGTCGCGACCCGGTCGATGAATCCGAGGCTCTCCTCGAAGATCCGGTCCGCATCATGGTCCAACGTCGCCACGTGATAACTCTGTTCCAGCACGATCTCCGTTACGTCCGTGGACGACACCCGACTCAGGATCCGGGCCGAGTCCACCGTCGGCACGGTGTGGTCCTGCCTGCTGCGCAGAACCAGCAGCGGCTGGGTGACCTGCGGCAACTCGCCGTCGACCAGCCGGAAGAAGTTCCGCAAGGAGTGGGCCGCGTGCAGCGGCACCCGGTCGTACCCGAGCTCGACGGCGCCCTCCTTCGCGATGTCACTGGCGATCCCTGGCGCTGTGCGGACCAGGTGGCGGGACACCGGAAGGGTGTACGCCGACAGGCCGTGCACCTTGTTCGCCGGGTTGACGACCAGTACCCCGGCCACGTCCTCCCCGTGCTTCGCGGCGAGCCGCAGGGCCAGGGCGCCGCCCATGGACAGGCCGGCCACGAAGACCCGCGCGCAGCGGTCGCGCAGGCCGCGCAGCTCCCGGTCCACCTCGGCGTACCAGTCCTGCCAGCCGGTGACCTGCATGTCCTCCCAGCGGGTGCCGTGCCCCGGCAGCAGCGGCAGCGAGACGGTGAGCCCGCGCTCGGCGAGGTACTCCGCCCAGGGGCGCAGCGACTGGGGGGAACCGGTGAAGCCGTGGCAGAAGAGGACCCCGACCTCTCCGCCCTCGTGGCGGTACGGCTCGGCTCCAGGAAGGACCGGCACCTTACGGTCTCCTGTTCGTAGGAGGGACGACTTGGACGAGAGCTACGAGATGAACCCACGCGGCGGAGCCGCACATCGATACAGCCAGGTGTGCTTCACCGTACGCGACCGCACTGACACCGACCAGGGCCGTCGGGCTCATTGACAGTGCTCCGGGTTAAGGTCTGACCGACAGACACAGGAGGCACTCGGTTGTTGTACGGCGCGATGAAGGTGACCATCGGGGGACCGCTCAAGGTCGCCTTCCGGCCCTGGGTGGAGGGTCTGGAGAACATTCCCGCCGCGGGCCCCGCCATCCTGGCGAGCAATCACCTGTCGTTCTCCGACTCGTTCTTCCTGCCCGCGGTCCTCGACCGCAAGGTGACCTTCATCGCGAAGGCCGAGTACTTCACCACCCCCGGCGTCAAGGGCCGATTGACGGCGGCCTTCTTCAAGGGCGTCGGTCAGCTGCCCGTGGACCGCTCCGGGGCGCGCGGCGCGGGTGAGGCCGCCGTCAAGAGCGGCATCGATGTCCTGGAGCGCGGCGAGCTGTTCGGTATCTACCCCGAGGGCACGCGCTCGCCCGACGGCCGGCTCTACCGGGGCAAGCCCGGCGGCCTCGCGCGCGTGGCGCTCGCCAGCGGCGCGCCGGTCGTCCCGGTCGCCATGATCGACACGGAGAAGATCCAGCCGCCCGGCAAGGTCATGCCCAAGCTCATGCGGCCGGGCATCCGGATCGGCAAGCCCCTGGACTTCAGCCGGTACCAGGGCATGGAGCACGACCGTTTCGTGCTCCGCGCGGTGACCGACGAGGTCATGTACGAGATCATGAAGCTCTCCGGCCAGGAGTACGTCGACATGTACGCGACCGCCGCCAAGCGGCAGATCGCGGAGGCGGCGAAGGCGGAGAAGGAACAGACGAAGAAGACGAAGTAGGCCAGAGCAGCAGCAGGTCAAAATCAGGGGGGTGGGGGCATGGCCAAGCGTGAGCGGGTCATGCGCATGTCCGTCGAGCAGCCGCTGTGGCGGGCGCTCACGGGCTACCGGGTGCTGACGATGGTGTACGCCATCGGGCTCTTCGCCAGCGCTTACGACGAAGTGGCCCGCCCTTGGGTGGCGATCGCCTACTTCGCCGTCCTGGCGGTGTGGACGCTCGCCACACTGCCGAGGGTTGCGAACGCCGCGAGCTGCACCAAGCGCTTCCTGGCCGCCGACCTCACCATCGCCCTGACCGGCATCCTGCTGACCCGCATCGCCGAGTCGCCCGAGCGGATCGACGCCGGAGCCCCGACCCTGCCGTCGATATGGGCGGCGGGCGCCGTGCTGGCGTTCGCCATCAAGGGCGGCTGGCGCTGGGCCGCCTTCGCCTCCACGCTGGTCGCCGTCGCCAACCTGATCCACCGCTCCGGCGTTCCGACCCGCGACACCGTCCACATGGTGCTGCTCGTCTGGATCGCCTCCATCGCCATCGGCTACGTCGTCGAGGTCGCCCGCGCCTCCGAGCGCACCCTCGCCCGGGCCCTGGAGATCGAGGCGGCGACCCGTGAGCGCGAGCGCCTCGCCCGGGACATCCACGACGGCGTGCTCCAGGTGCTGGCGATGGTGCAGCGGCGCGGCGCCGTCATCGGCGGCGAGGCCGCCGAGCTGGGCCGGCTGGCCGGCGAACAGGAGGTGGCGCTGCGCACGCTGGTCTCGGGCGGACTGGTGCCCGTGCCGCGGGTGTCGGAGGACGCCGCCGAGGGTGCCGTCGTACGGGCCGTGGACGAGCCGGACGACTCCGACGGCCCCGTCGATCTCCGTGCGCTGCTCGCCCCGTACGCCGGCGCGATGGTCAGCCTCGCCGAGCCGGGCGCGCCCGTGTCGCTGGCCCCGGCTGCCGCGCGGGAGCTGTCGGCAGCGGTCGGCGCCGCCCTGGACAACGTCCGCAAGCACGCGGGCGAGCACGCGCGTGCGTGGATCCTCGTCGAGGACGAGCCCGACGAGGTGATCGTCACCGTGCGGGACGACGGACCCGGCATCCCCGAGGGCCGGCTCGCACAGGCCGAGGGCGAGGGGCGGCTCGGAGTCGCTTTGTCGATCCGGGGCCGCCTGCGCGACCTCGGCGGCACCGCCGAGCTGATCTCGGTGCCGGGCCAGGGCACCGAAGTGGAACTGAAGGTACCGAAGGCCGGGAGCGCTTCACGGGGGAAGGCGGAGCAGCGATGACGGACACCGCGAGCGGACAGCAGGGCTCGATCAAGGTCATGGTGGTCGACGACCACCCCATGTGGCGCGACGCGGTCGCCCGCGACCTGGCCGAGTCCGGCTTCGACGTGGTCGCCACGGCGGGCGACGGCGACCAGGCCGTACGCCGCGCCAAGGCCGCCGCCCCCGACGTCCTGGTGCTCGACCTCAACCTGCCCGCCAAGCCCGGCGTCCAGGTCTGCAAGGAACTCGTCGGCCACAACCCGGCCCTGCGCGTCCTCGTCCTGTCGGCGAGCGGTGAGCACGCCGACGTGCTGGAGGCCGTGAAGTCCGGCGCCACCGGCTATCTGCTGAAGTCGGCGTCCACCGAGGAACTCCTCGACGCGGTCCGCCGTACCGCCGTCGGCGACCCCGTGTTCACGCCGGGCCTGGCCGGCCTGGTCCTCGGCGAGTACCGCCGCCTCGCCTCCGAACCGGCGCCCGCCGCCCCCGGCGCCGACCAGCCGGGTGCCCCGCAGCTCACCGAGCGCGAGACCGAGGTGCTGCGGCTCGTCGCGAAGGGCCTGAGCTACAAGCAGATCGCCGAGCGCCTGGTCATCTCCCACCGCACGGTCCAGAACCACGTCCAGAACACCCTCGGCAAGCTCCAGCTGCACAACCGCGTGGAGCTGGTGCGATACGCCATCGAGCGCGGCCTCGACGACGAGTGATCCGTCGCGTCGGTTTGACGGCGCGTAAACCGAACACCCTGCGGTTCACCGGAATTGCCGGTCCGACCCATCCCGCTGTGACGTGGCTCACCATTAGCGTGGCCTCACCAGGCAACCGCGGCGAAGGGACTTTTCCATGCGGGTCGGAGTACTGACCGGAGGCGGCGACTGCCCCGGTCTCAACGCCGTCATCCGGGCCGTCGTCCGCAAGGGCGTGCAGGAATACGGCTATGACTTCGTCGGCTTCCGGGACGGCTGGCGAGGTCCGCTCGAGAACGACACCGTCCGTCTCGACATCCCCGCCGTGCGTGGCATCCTGCCCCGCGGCGGCACCATCCTCGGCTCCTCGCGCACCAACCCCCTGAAGCAGGACGACGGCATCCGCCGTATCAAGGAGAACCTCGCCAAGCAGGAGGTCGAGGCGCTCATCGTCATCGGCGGCGAGGACACCCTCGGCGTCGCCACCCGCCTGTCCGACGACTACGGCGTGCCCTGCGTCGGCGTGCCGAAGACCATCGACAACGACCTGTCCGCCACCGACTACACCTTCGGCTTCGACACCGCCGTCGGCATCGCCACCGAGGCCATCGACCGGCTGCACACCACCGCCGAGTCCCATATGCGCGTCCTGGTCTGCGAGGTGATGGGCCGTCACGCCGGCTGGATCGCCATCCACTCCGGGCTGGCCGGCGGAGCCAACGTCATCCTCATTCCCGAGCAGCGCTTCGACGTCGACAAGGTCTGCGCCTGGATCACCTCGCGCTTCAAGGCGTCGTACGCCCCGATCGTGGTCGTCGCCGAGGGCGCCATGCCCAAGGACGGCGACATGGTGCTGAAGGACGAGTCGATGGACTCCTTCGGACACGTCCGGCTGTCCGGGGTCGGCGAGTGGCTGGCCAAGGAGATCGAGAGGCGGACGGGCAAGGAGGCCCGTACCACGGTCCTCGGGCACATCCAGCGCGGCGGCACCCCGAGCGCCTTCGACCGCTGGCTGGCCACCCGCTTCGGGCTGCACGCCATCGAGGCCGTGCACGACGGCGACTTCGGCAAGATGGTCGCCCTGCGCGGCACGGACATCGTCCGCGTCCCGATCGCGCACGCCACGGCCAAGCTGAAGACGGTCGATCCGAAGCTGTACGACGAGGTCGGGGTGTTCTTCGGCTGACCTGTCCGAGGTGACCGCTTTCCGCCCGGCGGCATGGGGTCATGGGCCGTATATTCGGCCCATGGCCCTATGAAACGGGAGCAGCCGTGGAGATTCTCGCCTTCGGCGTGCAGGCGGACGAGAAGCCCCTGATCGAGCAGGCCTTCCGGGGCCACCACGACGTCCGCTGCCTGGACGTCTTCCTCAGCGAGGACACCGCCCCCATCGCGGCCGGCTACGAGGTCGTCTGCACCAGCGTCAACTGCGACCTCGGCAACCACGTCCTGCAGACCCTCGCGGCCGGCGGCACCCGGATGGTCGCCCAGCGCTCGACCGGCTTCAACAACATCGACCTCAAGGTCGCCGAGCGCCTCGCCATGACCGTCTCCCGGGTCTCCTCCTACTCGCCCCACTCCGTGGCCGAGTTCGCCTGGACCCTCGCCATGGCGGTCAACCGCCGTATCGTGCGCGCCTCCACGCGCACGCGTGACTTCGACTTCCGCCTCGACGGCCTGATGGGCCGCGACATGCACGGCCGCACCGCCGGCGTCCTCGGCACCGGCAAGATCGGCGAGGCCTTCGCCCGCATCGCCCGCGGCTTCGGCATGAACCTGCTCGGCTGGGATGTCGCCGAGAACCCCGCCTGTATGCAGCTGGGTATGCGCTACGTCCCCAAGGAACGCCTCCTCGCCGAGTCGGACCTGGTCAGCCTGCATGTGCCGCTGATGCCGGAGACGAGCCGGCTGATCGACGCCGACGCCCTGAAGGCGATGAAGGACGACGCGATCCTGGTCAACTCCAGCCGCGGCGGCCTCATCGACACCGCGGCCCTCGTCGCCGAGCTGCGCGAGGGCCGTTTCACGGGGGTCGGCCTCGACGTCTACGAGGCGGAGGCCGGGCTCTTCTTCCACGACAAGTCCCTCCAGGCCGTCGAGGACGACACCCTGGCCCGCCTCGTCACCTTCCCGAACGTCCTGGTCACCTCGCACCAGGCGTACTACACCGAGGACGCCGTCGGCCAGATCGTCGAGACCACGCTGAAGAACGTCCTCGACTACAAGGCGGGCCGCCGCTCCGAGAACGTGCTCGTGCCCCGCAGCTGACCCACCAGATCGCGCACCACGGCGGCGCCGTTCAGCGTCAGGACCGACTCCGGGTGGAACTGCACCCCGGCGAACCCCGGGCCGCGCACGGCATGCACCTCGCCGTTGTCGGCCCGGCTGACCTCGATGCCGTGATCGGCGAGCTCCGCGTACGCCTCGTCGTCGCAGCGGGCCACGAAGCTGTTGTAGAAGCCGACCGTCTCCGGCCGTCCGAACAGGTCGATCGTCGTCTGCGCGCCCTGGTACGGCACTTCCTTGCGCACGATGTCCAGCCCCAGCTCGGCCGCGATCAGCTCATGGCCGAGGCAGACGCCGAGCACGCCGTGCGAGTGGTTGCGGACGACCTCGGCCGTGAGGTCGCGCAGCAGGCGCATCTTCGGGTCGTCGAGGTCGCAAGGGTCGCCCGGCCCGGGTCCCAGCACGATCGGCCCCTCGTGCGCACGCACGGCCGCGCGCAGCCCGGGTTCGTCGTAGCGCCGCACGGTCACCTCCAGGCCGCTCGACCGCAGCACGTGCGCCAGCATCGCCGTGAAGGTGTCCTCGCCGTCGACGACCAGCGCGTGCCCGGCGAGCTCCGCGGACCGCTCCTGCATCCGCAGCCAGAAGGGGGCGAGCGAGGCCCGGCGCCCGTCGAGCGCGGCACGCACGCGTGGGTCGTCGGCGAGGCTGGGACGGGTCCCCTCCGCGCGCGGCCCGGCCGGACGTACGCCCAGGGCCGCCAGCACACCCGCCGCCTTCGCGTGGGTCTCCGCGACCTCGCCCGCCGGGTCCGAGCCACGCACGAGGGTCGCGCCGACCGGCACCCGCAGCCCGCCGCCGGCGTCGATGTCGGCGGTGCGGATGAGGATGGGGGAGTCGAGGGTCTGGGCCCCGCCGGAGTCCCGGCCGATGAGCGCCAGCGCCCCCGCGTAGTACCCGCGCCCGCCGACCTCGTGCCGCTCGATGACCCGGCAGGCGTTCTGCACGGGCGAGCCGGTCACGGTGGCCGCGAACATCGTCTCCTTCAGGACCTCGCGCACATCCAGCGAGGACTTCCCGCGCAGCTCGTACTCGGTGTGCGCGAGGTGCGCCATCTCCTTCAGCCGGGGTCCGACGACGACCCCGCCCATGTCGCCGACGGTGCACATCATCTTGAGCTCCTCGTCGACGACCATCGACAGCTCCTCGATCTCCTTGCCGTCGGCGAGGAAGTCGAGCAGGTGCTCGGGAGTGGGCCCCTCGGCGGGATAGCGGTACGTCCCGCTGATCGGGTTCATGACGACGGTCCCGCCGGACATCCGCACATGCACCTCGGGGCTCGCCCCGACCAGCGTGCGATCCCCGGTGTGCACGACGAACGTCCAGTACGCCCCCCGCTCACCCACCAGCAGCCGCCGGAACAGCGCCAGCGCGTCGGCCCGTCCGAACCCCGGGATCCCGCCCTCGTACGTCCGCCGGATCACGAAGTTCGCGCCCTCGCCCCGCCCGATCTCGTCCCGCAGGACACGCCCGACGATCTCCGCGTATTCCTCGTCGCCGACGTCGAAGCCACCGCCCTCGACGCGCACGTCGTGCGCCGGGAGCTGCTCCAGGGCTTCGGCCAGCGGGATGGCGTACGACTCCTCGGGGGTCAGCACCGTCAGCGGTGTGCCGTCGTCGCGGACGTCGAAGCCGCGCTCGCGGATCTGTCGGAAGGGGACCAGCGCGAGGCCCTCGTCGGGGAGGTCGGCCAGGCGGTCGTAGCTAGTGACCGGGCCGATCATGACCTCCACGGTCTCGTGATCGTGGCCCGGGGTGCGGCGGCGCAGCAGGGCGAACGGGCGGGGATCGTCCGGCAAGCCGAGCAGGTTCATGGGTCCTTGCTCCTTCTCCGTGGATCCGAGGATCCGTGGATTCGATGGAGAGGAGCGACCCCGAAAAACGCCGAAGGCCGCCCCTCGGGCGGCCTTCGCGAAGTCTGTCGTACGCGCAGTCAGTGGGCCGCCGGATGAGCGGTCCACCACCAGTTCTGGGTCGAGTGCGCGAACATGCGACGCACCCTACCCCATGTGCAGGTGTCCGAGTCGTGTACCCCGTGTCTCAATTGCTGGGCATGGGGCTGGACGCCCGACACGACCCCGTAATGTTGAGGCGTGACCGTGAACGCTAAGACCAGCGCGAGCGCTGGCAACACCTGGCGAGACCTGCCCGCGGCGCAGCAGCCCGAGTACCCCGACACCGAGGCTCTGCGCGCAGTGATCGCGGACCTCGAGTCGTATCCGCCGCTCGTCTTCGCGGGCGAGTGCGACCAGCTGCGCGCCCGGATGGCGGCCGTCGCCAAGGGAGAGGCGTTCCTCCTCCAGGGCGGCGACTGCGCCGAGGCATTCGACGCGGTGTCCGCCGACCAGATCCGCAACAAGCTCAAGACGCTGCTCCAGATGGGCGCCGTGCTGACGTACGCCGCGTCCGTCCCCGTGGTGAAGGTCGGCCGCATCGCCGGCCAGTACTCCAAGCCGCGCTCCAAGGGCACCGAGACCCGCGACGGCGTGACCCTGCCGACCTACCGCGGCGACTCCGTCAACGGCTTCGACTTCAACGAGGCCGCCCGCATCCCGGACCCCGAGCGCCTGAAGCGGATGTACAACGCCTCCGCCTCCACGCTCAACCTGGTGCGCGCCTTCACCACCGGCGGCTACGCCGACCTGCGGCAGGTGCACGCCTGGAACCAGGACTTCGTGAAGTCGTCCCCGTCGGGCCAGCGCTACGAGCAGCTCGCCCGCGAGATCGACCAGGCGCTCAACTTCATGCACGCCTGCGGGGCCGACCCGGAGGAGTTCAAGACGGTCGAGTTCTACTCCTCGCACGAGGCGCTGCTGCTCGACTACGAGTCCGCGCTGACCAGGGTCGACTCCCGCACCGGGCGCCTGTACGACGTCTCGGCGCACATGGTGTGGGTCGGTGAGCGCACCCGGCAGCTGGACCACGCGCACATCGAGTTCGCCTCGAAGATCCGCAACCCGATCGGCATCAAGCTCGGCCCGACGACGACGGCCGAGGAGGCGCTCCAGTACATCGACCGCCTCGACCCGGACCGCGAGCCGGGCCGGCTGACCTTCATCGTCCGCATGGGCGCCGACAAGGTCCGTGACCGACTTCCCGAGCTGATCGAGAAGGTCACCGCCTCCGGCGCCACCGTGGCCTGGGTGACCGACCCGATGCACGGCAACACCTTCGAGGCGGCCTCCGGTCACAAGACCCGCCGCTTCGACGACGTGCTCGACGAGGTCAAGGGCTTCTTCGAGGTCCACAAGGGCCTCGGCACCCACCCGGGCGGCATCCACGTGGAGCTCACCGGTGACGACGTCACCGAGTGCGTGGGCGGCGGCGACGAGATCTTCGTCGACGACCTGCACCAGCGCTACGAGACGGCCTGCGACCCGCGGCTCAACCGCAGCCAGTCGCTTGACCTGGCCTTCCTCGTCGCCGAGATGTACAGGGACCAGTAGCCGGTTCGGTCATTACATGCACGGGGGTGGGGCGCGGATCACATACGATCCGCGCCCCACCCCACTTTTACGGTTCCTGTCTGGCGGGTAAGGTTAGGTTTGCCTCACCGATCAAGGGGATGGCGCATCGATCCCGCCGGGAGGTGAACCGCGTGTACGTATGCAGTTGCTTCGGCATCACCGAGGAGCAGGTCAAGAAGCACGCGGAGGACGGTGCCTGCACCCCCCGCCAGATAGCGTCGGCCAGCAAGGCCGGCACGGACTGCGGCTCGTGCGTACGCCAGATCCAGACGCTCCTGGGCAGGGGCGCGTGCCCCCGCCGTGAGCTGGCGGAGCAGGGCAAGCAGGTGCTCGCCCGGCTGAAGGACGCTGCCTAGCTCGGCTGCTCGATCTGCTGCGCGAGGTAGAGCGCCTCACCGAGCTTCTCGATGAGCTCCAGCTGTGTGTCCAGGTAGTCGATGTGGTGCTCCTCGTCCTCGAGGATCGACTCGAAGATGTTCGCGGACGTGATGTCGCCCTTGTTGCGCATCACCTCGATGCCGCGCTTGAGGCGGTCGATCGCCTCGACCTCGACCTGCCGGTCGGCCTGGAACATCTCGGTCACCGTCTGGCCGACCCGGACGTGGAACAGCCGCTGGTAGTTGGGCAGGCCGTCCAGCATGAGGATGCGCTCGGTCAGCTTGTCCGCGTGCTTCATCTCATCGATGGACTCTTCACGCGTGTACTTGGCGAGCTTGGTCCAGCCTTTGTTGTCCTGGATCCGGTAGTGCAGCCAGTACTGGTTGATCGCGGTGAGCTCGCCGGTCAGCTGCTCGTTCAGGAATTCGAGGACCTCGGGGTCGCCCTGCATCGCAGAGGCTCCTTCCAAGCGGGGGAACTGGCAGGTTGCGCCGCATGATTGCACCGGCGACAAAGATCGTCCAGTAAGTCTTCACTTAGTAAGTAAGTGCATGCTTAGTCCTGTTTGACGGCAATTGTCGAGGGCGGGGTCAGGTGCACTGCTTCAGGTCTGTCAGGATGGAGTCATGGGTCAGCCGGTGGAGAGCGAAAGCGGAGCAGCAGCACACTCCGAGCTCCCGCCGGGGCAGCGCGTCCAGCGTGGCTGGCCGGTCACGCACTACGGCCCGGTCCCGAAGTTCCGGCCCGAACGCTGGGAGTTCAGGGTGTTCGGGGCCACCGCCGACGGCGAGAAGCACTGCTGGACCCACGAGGAGTTCGCGGCCCTGCCGTACACGACCGTCGTGGCCGATCTGCACTGCGTCACGAAGTTCAGCATGCTCGGTGCCGAGTGGGGCGGCATCCCGGCGCGGGCGATCCTGGAGATCGCCCCGCCCGCACCTGCCGTCACTCATGTGATGGTCTGGGCGGAGTACGGCTTCAGCTCCAACCTCCGCCTCGCCGACTTCGCCTCCGAGCGCACGATCTTCGCCACCCACAAGGACGGCGAGCTGCTCACGGCGGAGCACGGATTCCCCCTCCGTCTGGTCGTCCCCCATCTGTACGCCTGGAAGGGGCCCAAGTGGGTCCGTGGCGTGGAGTACATGACCGCCGACCGCCGCGGCTTCTGGGAGGAGCGCG
Organism: Streptomyces sp. UW30; assembly: GCF_008042075.1. Classification (GTDB taxonomy): domain Bacteria; phylum Actinomycetota; class Actinomycetes; order Streptomycetales; family Streptomycetaceae; genus Streptomyces. The sequence continues at coordinate 395,134 of NZ_RDBN01000037.1, forward strand.
GCTACCACAACCTCGGCGACCCGTGGCAGGAACAGCGCTACTCCTACCAGGAAGAGCCCGGGGACGGCCCCGAGCTCTGACTCCTGGTCCCTTTCGCCGGGCGTCAGTGGTACTGGTGCACCACCGCGTGCCCCTTGCCGCGGCCGATCATCCACTTGTTGACCGGTGTGGTGAGGGCGAAGGCGACGGCCAGTGCGATCGCCAGCACCCACCAGAACAGCGGGTCGGTGAGCCCGGCGTCCATGGCGCCCGGCCACAGCACGATCACACCGTTGTCGACCAGCTCCATCACGGCGATGGACAGGGTGTCCGCCGCCAGCGCCACCTTGAGCGCGGTCCGCAGGTCGACGCCCGCCTTCAGGACGCCGCGCAGGGTGAGCGCGTAACCGAAGAAGAAGGCCAGGACGATCGCCAGGATCAGCGTCGGCACGTTGCCCCAGCCGAGCGCGGTGCCGATCACCATGCCCAGCACCTCACCGATGGCACAGCCGGTGAGGCAGTGCAGGGTGGCCTGGACGGCCATCGTCCAGCTGCCGGCGGCGACCGCCTGCTGATGGTGATCGTGTGCCGTGTGTGCTTCGTGCTGCATCACTGCCCCCAATGTCAGGTCACGGTTCCTGCACCGAGCAAGAACCGTATACCCCCCTGGGGTATTCCGAAGCGGGCTATGCGTCGCGAAGTTTTTTCAGCCGCTCCACGTCCGCCGCGTGCCCTTCCTTCCCGCCGGGCGTCTCGATGATCAGCGGTACGCCCTCGGTGGCCGGGTGCGTCATCAGCGCCCGGAACGGGTCCTCGCCGATGTGACCTGCGCCGATGTTCTCGTGGCGGTCCTTGTGGGCGCCGACGACGTCCTTGGAGTCATTGGCGTGGATCAGCTTCAGCCGGCCCTCGCCGACGGTGTCCACCAGCAGGTCGAGGGTCTGGTGCATGCCGGACGGGCCGGTCAGGTCGTGGCCGGCGGCGAAGATGTGGCAGGTGTCCAGGCACACGCCCAGCTTCGGATGGGCGTCCAGCGCCTCGAAGTACGGCCCGAAGTCCCAGGTCCGGGAGCAGAGCGAAAAGCCCTGACCCGCCGTCGACTCCAGCAGCAGGAACGGGTCGTCGTCGTGGGTCAGCTCGTCCAGCAGCGGAAGCATGTACTCCCGTACCTGCTTCAGGGCCACCGAACGCTCCCGGCCGCCGGTCGCGCTGCCCGTGTGCACGACGACGCCGAGCGCGCCGATCTCCCGCCCGCGGCGCAGTGAGTGCCGCAGTGACTCCACCGACTTCTCCACGGTCGCCTCGGTGTGCGAGCCGAAGTTGATCAGGTACGGGGCATGGACGTACGCCGGGATCGACTCGGCCTCGCACACCGCGCGGAAGTCCTCGTCCTGCCGCGGGTTCCCGGCGGGCGTGGCCCAGCCGCGCGGGTTGGCGACGAAGACCTGGACGGTCTCGGCCCTGAGGTCATGGGCGTAGGTGAGCCCGACGGAACTGAGGCCGCCGGCCACGGGGACATGGCCACCCACGGGGTTGCGGGACGGGCCCGTAAGGGCGGTGCCGGACTGCTGACTTCTCACCCGTTCAGGGTGTCATGCGATCCGGACCGCCCGATCACCGGCCGGTGCCGCCGGCGTCGGCGTGGATCACCGGATGGTGATCGTGATCGTCGACCCCTTGGGTGCCGTCTCCCCGCCGTCGACGGACTGCTTCTTGACCGTGTCGCCGAAGATCCCGAGCAGGCCGCGGTCCTCGTCGACCTCGAAGCCGGCGGCCTCCAGTGCGGCCGTGGCGTCGTCGACGCTGTCGCCGACCACGTCCGGGACCTCGATCATCTCGGGGCCCTTGGACAGCGTCAGCGTCACCGTGTCGCCCTCGGCGGCCTGCTTGCCCTCCGTCGGCGACTGCTGCGCCACCTGGCCCGCGTCGAACTCGGAGTTGACCCGCGCGGCGGCGACCTTCACCTTCAGGCCGGCCTCCTCCAGCTCGGCCCTGGCGTCGGCCGGGTCCTCGCCGGTGACGTCGGGGACGTCCACCGGGCTGCCCTTGCTGACGGACAGCTTGATCGCGGAGCCGGAGCGGACCTCGGTGCCGGTCCCGGGTTCCGTGGAGAGCACGGAGCCCCTCGTGACGTCGTCGTTGAACTCCCGGGTCACCATGCCCGGTTGGAGGCCGCTCTCCTTCAGCTCGGTCCTCGCCTTGGCCAGCGGGTAGCCCTCGACGTCGGGCACCTTCACCGTCTCCGGGCCCGCGGAGATGACCAGCTTCACGGAGTCGTTGTGCCGTATGCGGGCGCCCGTGTCCGGGTCCGTGCTGATGACGGTGCCGCGCTTGACGGTGTCGCTGTAGGCGCGCTCCACCTTGCCGACCTCGAGCCCGGCTTCCTCCAGCCGGTCCCGGGCCTGCGCCTCGGTCTTGGACAGCAGCGGCGGGACCTGGGTGAACTGGCCGGAGTTGATGTACCAGATGCCGACGCCGAGGCCGAGGGCCAGCAGGACGGCGGCGACGATCACCATCGGGCCGCGCGGCGCGCGCCGGGTGTGCGAGCGGTGCCCGGGCGGCGGAGGCGGCGGGGTCTCCAGCCGGCTGGTCCGGTTGAAGACGGCCTCCGGCTCGTCCCCGTTCACCGGCAGCGGCCGCTGGATATTCAGCGCGCGCGGGATCACGCTCGTACGGTCGTCGGTGTTGCTGTGCTCCGCCGAGAGCGCCTGCGGAGGCACCGCGTCCAGCTGGTCCGCGCTCAGCGCGGCGCGCGTCTCGCGGGCCTGCGCGAGCAGCGCCACGGCGTCGTGCGGGCGGATCTGCGGGGAGCGCGCGGTGGCCGCCGCGACCAGCTCGTCGAGCTCGTACGCCAGCCCCGGCACGATCGCCGAGGGCGGCGGGACGTCCTCGTGCAGGTGCTTGTAGAGCACCACGGCGGGGGAGTCCCCGTCGTGCGGCTTCTCGCCGGTGAGCATCTCGTAGAGGACGACACCGCACGCGTACACGTCGACGCGGGCGTCGGCGGTGCCGGGCTGCTCTATCTGCTCGGGGGCGAGATAGGAGACGGTGCCGAGCACGGCGCCGGTGGTGCTGGTCACGGTGTCCACGGACCGCACGAGCCCGAAGTCGGCGACCTTGACCCGGCCGTCGTCCCCTATCAACACGTTCTCGGGCTTCATGTCCCGGTGCACGAACCCGGCGCGGTGCGCGGCGCCGAGCGCGGCGAGCACCGGCTCCAGGATGTCCAGGGCGGCCCGGGGCTGGAGCGCCCCGCGCTCGCGCAGCACGTCGCGCAGGGTGCAGCCGGCGACGTACTCCATGGCCAGATAGACGTACGACCCGTCGGTGCCCTGGTCGAAGACCTGCACCACGTTCGGGTGGGCCAGACGGGCGACGGACTTCGCCTCCCGGATGAACCGGTCGACGAACGACCCGTCCACCGCCAGCGCGGGGTGCATCACCTTGAGCGCGAGCACGCGGTCCAGGCGGGTGTCCAGGGCCCGGTAGACCGTGGCCATCCCGCCGACGGCGATCCGCGCGTCCACGCGATACCGGCCGTCGAGCACCTGCCCGACCAGAGGGTCCTGAAGGGTCGTATCCACGCAGGCGAGTGTACGAGCCGACACCGACAGCCCCGCCCGTTCGGGCGTGATCGGAGCGGGACTGGAGCCGACCTGTGACGGACGCCTCACTGGCCGAATGCCTTCGTCGAACATGCGTTCAGAACGCGGGCCGCTCCGGATCCAGCCGCGCCATGCCCTGCGCGGGGGACGACGCCTCCGCGAAATGCCGCCGAGGGATGCGCCCCGCCCGGTACGCCAGCCGTCCCGCCTCCACCGCGTGCCGCATCGCGTCGGCCATCAGCACCGGCTCCTGCGCCCGCGTCACCGCCGAGGCGAGCATCACCCCCGCGCACCCCAGCTCCATCGCGAGCGCCGCGTCCGAGGCCGTACCGGCGCCCGCGTCCAGAATCACCGGCACGCGCGCGTGCTCCACGATCAGCTGGAAGTTGTGCGGATTGCGGATGCCCAGGCCTGACCCGATGGGGGAGCCCAGCGGCATGATCGCGGCGCAGCCGGCGTCCTGAAGCTTCCGCGCCAGCACCGGGTCGTCGTTCGTGTACGGCAGCACGGTGAAACCGTCGTCCACCAGTGTCTCCGCCGCGTCCAGCAGCTCGATCGGATCCGGCAGCAGCGTCCGCTCGTCGGCGATGACCTCCAGCTTGATCAGATCCGTGCCGAGCGCCTCACGCGCGAGGCGGGCCGTCAGCACGGCCTCTCCCGCCGTGAAGCACCCTGCCGTGTTCGGCAGCACCCGGATCCCGAGCCTCTCCAGCACGGACAGCACCGAGCCGTGCACCGACGGGTTCACCCGTCGCATCGCGACCGTCGTCAGCTCCGTCCCGGACGCCACCAGCGCCCGCTCCAGCACATCCAGGCTGGGCGCTCCGCCCGTGCCCATGATCAGCCGGGACGTGAAGGACGTACCGTCGATGACAAAGGGATCGTCGGCCATGGTTCAGCCTCCTTGGACGGCGGTGAGGACCTCGACGCGGTCTCCCTCGGAGAGGGGCGTCGACGGCCACTGCGTGCGCGGGACGACGGTTTCGTTGAGGGCGGCGGCCACTCCGGAGGGCGCCGCGGTGACGGACCGGACGAGCGTGTCGAGAGCCGTGCCGGGCTCGATGCGCCGACGCTCGCCGTTGACCGAGATGGTGACCTGGACGCTCATGCGGGCTGCTCCGTGAGTGCGGCGGGAGTGAAGCGCCTGGGCGTGAACGCGCGTGCCTCGTCGGGAAGTTCACCGGTGGCCAGGACGTGCGCCATGGCGTCCCCGGTGACCGGCGTGAGCAGCACGCCGTTGCGGTAGTGCCCCGTGGCCAGCGACAGCCCCGCCAGCTCGGTGGGGCCGAGCAGCGGCGCGTTGTCGGGGGAGCCGGGGCGCAGACCGGCCCGGGTCTCCGTGAGCGGCAGTTCGGTGATGCCCGGCACCAACTCGTGGGCGTCGCGCAGCAGCTCGTACACACCGCCCGCGGTCACCGTCGTGTCCCAGCCCAGCTCCTCGCTCGTCGCCCCGACGACCAGCTCCCCGCTCTCGCGCGGCACGAGATACACCTGGCTGCCGCGCACCACGGCCCGCACGGTCCGGCTCAGGAACGGCGCGTACCTCTTCGGCACGGTCAGCCGCAGCACCTGCCCCTTCACGGGGCGCACGGGCGGCAGCACGTCGTCGGGAAGGCCCGCCAGCCGCCCGCTGAGGCTGCCGGCCGCGAGGACCACCTGGTCCGCGGCCAGCTCGGTGCCGTCCGTCGTGGTGACACCGGCGGCCCGGTCCCGTACGACGTCGACGCGCTCGGCCCAGCCGCGGTGGAAGACCACGCCCGCCCGCTCGCACGCGACCACCAGGGCCCCGGCCAGCCGACGCGGGTCGATCTGGTGGTCGCCGTCCACCCGCAGCCCGCCGCGCACCCCCGGCGCGAGCATGGGCTCCAGACGCCGGCACTCCCGCCCCGACAGCCACTCGGAGTCCAGCCCCGACTGGCGCTGCAGGGCGTGCAGTTCGCGCAGATGGGCGCGGTCGTCGGCGTCCATGGCGACGGCGAGGGTGCCGCACCGGCGGTAGCCGAGGTCATGGCCGGTCAGTTCGGTGAGCTCGGCCGCGAAGGCCGGGTAGCGGCGGGCCGAGGCGAGGTTCAGACCCAGCAGGGTCTGCTCGCCGTAGTGCAGTTCCGTGACGGCGGCCAGCATTCCGGCGGCCACCTGGGCGGCGCCACCGCCCGGCTCGGGATCCACGACGGCCGTCGTGAACCCGCGCTGCGCGGCCCGCCACGCCGTGACCAGGCCGATGATTCCGCCCCCGATGACGAGGACGTCTGACGTTCGCGTACGCGACATGGGCGTCCAGCCCCTCCCTTCGCCGGCATGACCCGGATCAGGTTCGTACGGTCGGAGGCCGCCAGCCTCCCTCTCAGCCCGGTGCGTCCGGGCTCCCGCGAGTGCTCTACGTTGGCCACCCTAGCCCGCCGCCATAAGTCTCAGTAAGGGAGCCTCACCCCATGGCCCGCTCGCTCGACGGTCTCGTCCTGGCCCCCGTCGCCGACCAAGCCCCAGGTCAGGTGGGTACCCGCACCCGGTTCACGTACCACGAGAAGGACGGCGAGATCTGGGCCGAGTACGCGGGCGGAGACGTCGTGCGCGGGCATCTCGTGGGCACCCGGGACGGTGACCGGCTGGACTTCCGGTACGTGCAGCTGAAGCGGGACGGGACGACGTCCTCGGGCCACTGCGTGTCGAGCGTGGTCGAGCTCGCCGACGGACGCGTGCGGCTGGAGGAGACCTGGGAGTGGGAGTCGCAGACGGGCAGCGGCATCAGTGTTGTGGAGCAGGTCACTGAGCACGACTCCTGACTGACGAATTGTCAGTTGTCTATGGTGATCAGGTGAGCGAGCAGACGACGCAGTCGCAGCGGTCAGTGGTCGTCGCCGGCGCCGGCATGGCCGGCGTACAGACGGCGGTCGCCCTTCGGGAACAGGGTTTCACCGGCACCGTCACCCTGATCGGCGCCGAGCCCCACCAGCCGTACGACCGGCCGCCCCTGTCCAAGGCCGTCCTGCTCGGCAAGGCCGAGGGCTCCGCCTTCGACGTCGACTTCGAGTCGCTCGGCATCGACCTGCGGCTGGGCCGCGAGGTGCTGGGCGTACGCGTCGCCGACCGCGAACTGGACACCGAGACCGGGCCCGTCCCGTACGACGTCCTCGTGCTCGCCACCGGCGCCGAACCGATCCGGCTGCCGGGCGCCGAGGGCGTTCCCGGCGTGCATCTGCTGCGCACCCTGGACGACGCCGAGCGGCTGCGGCCGGTGCTCGCCCGCCAGCACGACATCGTCGTCGTCGGGGCCGGCTGGATCGGCGCCGAGTTCGCCACGGCCGCGCGCGAGGCGGGCTGCGCGGTGACGGTCGTGGAGGCCGCCGACCGCCCGCTCGCGGGGGCGCTGCCGGCGGAGGTGACCGCGCCGATGACCGCCTGGTACGAGGACAGCGGGACGGCGCTGCGCACGCATGCGCGCGTGGAGCGCGTCGAACCCGGTGAGGTGATCCTCGACGACGGCACGCGGCTGCGCGCGGGCGCCGTCGTGGTCGGCATCGGGGCCCGGCCCGCCACGGCCTGGCTGGCCGGCTCGGGCGTCGAGCTCGGCGCGTACGGCGACGTCGTGGCCGACGACCGGCTGCGCACGTCGGTGCCCGACGTCTATGCGGTCGGCGACTGCGCCTCCTTCCCCTCGGGGCGCTACGGCGAGCGTCTGCTGGTCCACCACTGGGACAACGCCCTGCAGGGCCCGCGCACGGTCGCCGCCAACATCCTCGGCCAGACCTCCGCGGTCTACGACCCCGTGCCGTACTTCTGGTCCGAGCAGTTCGGCCGCTTCGTCCAGTACGCCGGCCACCACGCGGCCGCCGACACGACCCTGTGGCGCGGCGACCCGTCCGGCCCGGCCTGGACGGTCTGCTGGCTGCGGGGCGACCGCCTCGTCGCCCTGTTGGCGGTGGGCCGGCCGAGGGACCTCGCGCAAGGGCGGCGGCTGATCGAGTCGGGCACGCCGATGAACGCGGAGCTGCTGACGGACCCGGCGAGGCCGCTGAAGGCGGCGACTGCGTAGCGCGTCGCGGTGACGCCCCTCCCAGGTGGACCGGCCTGACTTCCGACTGTCAGTGGCAGATGGCAGGCTTGCTTCCGTGACCGAGATTGACACAAAGATCGATGCTCTCGTCCCCGCCTGGCTCACCCTGCCCGACATCGCAGAGATGCTCGATGTCGAGGTGACCCGCGTCCGGCAGCTGGTCAAGGAGGGCCAGCTCATCGCCGTACGCCGTGGTGAGAACCGCGCACTGCACGTCCCTGCCGCCTTCATCGACGGGGCCGAGCAGAAGGTCGTCAAGGGCCTGACCGGGACCCTGACGCTCCTGCGGGACGACGGCTTCACGGACGAAGAGATGCTGGAGTGGCTCTTCACCCCCGACGAGAGCCTGCCCGGTACCCCCGCGCAGGCCCTCAGCGAGAACCGCGGCACGGAGGTGAAGCGCCGCGCCCAGGCGCTCGCCGTCTGATCCGAAACAAGCGAATCCGAAAACCGTCCGGCGTACGGGCCGGGGCTCCGGGCCACGGCCGCGGGTGACCGCGGTCGCGGCCGGGGGCCGGAATCCGTGGCCGGCGAGCCGGAACCCGTGTCCGGGTGCAGCACCCGTGTCCGGGGCGGTATGACCTGTCCGCGTCCGTACCGATGTCCGGGCGGACGCCGACTGGCCATGCAGGCGCGCCCGGGTGTAGCACCATCAGCCCACGAGCGCGGCCCAGCCCCGAACCCACCCGATGCCGACCTCCGGCACCGGCTACCGTGCCCTGGGCCCCGGCCGCCGTGCCGTCGGCCCCGGCTACCGTGCCTCCGTCCGGCACCCGCCCGACCTCACCCGCCCGGCAACCCGATCACAGGGGGCACCGTATGTCCGACACCGTCACCGCGGGCAGCGTCCGCAGTCAGCTCGCCGACGCCCGGCTCTACCTCTGCACCGACGCCCGCAAGCCGCAGGGCGATCTCGTGGAGTTCCTGGACGCCGCCCTGGCCGGTGGCGTCGACATCGTTCAGCTGCGGGACAAGGGCATGGAGGCGGCCGAGGAACTGGAGCACCTGAAGGTCTTCGCCGACGCCTGCGCCCGGCACGGCAAGCTCCTCGCCGTCAATGACCGGGCCGACGTGGCCCACGCCGCCGGCGCCGACGTCCTCCACCTCGGCCAGGGCGACCTCCCGGTGCCCGCCGCCCGCGCGATCCTCGGCGACGAGGTCCTGATCGGCCGCTCCACGCACGCCGACTCCGAGGCCGACGCGGCCGCCGTCGAGGAGGGCGTGGACTACTTCTGCACCGGCCCCTGCTGGCCCACCCTCCGAGGCCGACGCGGCCGCCGTCGAGGAGGGCGTGGACTACTTCTGCACCGGCCCCTGCTGGCCCACCC
>NZ_RDBN01000037.1:404199-408978 GCF_008042075.1 Streptomyces sp. UW30
ACCTCGCAGGGACCGAGGGACGGCCGGAAGGGCGAACCGCCCGAGCCGCCCTACACCTGCCGCAGCCGCTTGGCGAACTCCGCCGCCGCGGCGGCGGAGTTCGCCAAGCGGCTGCGGCAGGTGTAGGGCGGCTCGGGCGGTTCGCCCTTCCGGCCGTCCCTCGGTCCCTGCGAGGTGGCGTCTCAGCCTGTGGTCAGCGCGCCAGTGAATTCCTGGAGACTTGGGGCTCTGTTCGGCCGTTGTTTGTCCAAGGCGTGGACAACAAGCCGACAAATCGGGCAAATGTCCGATGCCCGGTTGGGGGACCGGTGCCCCCTGGCTAACCTGCGAGTATGGCCCTCGGCACCGCATCCATCAGACCGGACCACGCTCGTACCGTGCGCGACATGCTCGCGACCGGTAAGACGACGTATTCCTTCGAGTTCTACGCCCCCAAGACCCCGAAGGGCGAGCGGAACCTCTGGAACGCGCTGCGCCGGGTCGAGGCCGTCGGACCCGACTTCGTCTCCGTGACCTACGGCGCGGGTGGKMCCACCCGCGCCGGCACGGTCAAGGCCACCGAGGCCATCGCCTCGGACACCACGCTCACGCCGATCGCCCACCTCACCGCCGTCGACCACTCGGTGGCCGACCTGCGCAACATCATCGGCCAGTACGCCGACGCCGGGATCCGCAACATGCTGGCGCTGCGCGGCGACCCGCCCGGCGACCCGCTCGGCGAGTGGGTGCCGCACCCGCAGGGCCTCGCCTACGCCGCCGAGCTCGTGGAACTGATCAAGGCGTCCGGCGATTTCTGCGTGGGTGTCGCGGCCTTCCCCGCGATGCACCCGCGCTCCGCGGACTGGGACACCGACGTCCGTCACTTCGTCGACAAATGCCGTGCGGGCGCGGACTACGCGATCACGCAGATGTTCTTCGAACCGGAGGACTACCTGCGCCTTCGCGACCGCGTCTCGGCCGCCGGCTGCGACACCCCGATCATCCCGGAGATCATGCCGATCGCCAGCGCGAGGACCCTGGAGCGGATCCCCTCCCTCACCAACGCCGGCTTCCCGGCCGCCCTGAAAGAGCGGATCCTCACAGCAAAGGACGATCCGGCGGCTGTACGCTCCATTGGCATCGAGTTCGCCACGGAGTTCTGCGCGCGGCTGCTGGCCGAGGGAGTGCCCGGACTGCACTTCATTACGCTCAACAACTCCACGGCTACCTTGGAAATTCACGAAAACCTGGGCCTGCACCACCCACCGCAGGCCTAGACCGGCCGTCCTGACATACGTCACACTGCGTAGGCGGCCACTGGGAGAGGGGCGTACATGGGCTGGACGGTCCTCTACATCGCGTTCGGCATCGTCGCGCTGTGGCTGCTGGGCGAGGTGCTGCTGCAGTACAAGGCACGGCTGCGCTGGCGGCTGCTCGCCTTCGTCGGGTTCCTCGGCGTCGTGGTCGGGGTGCTGATCCCGTCCGTGATCGTCATCGGTCTGGGCGCGGCCGCCTTCGCGATCGGCCAGACCTACGTCACGCTGTCGTTCCGCCGCGGCTTCTCGGCCGGCTGGGCGGTCTCCGCGCCGGCCCTGGGCCCCCTGGCCAACAAGCGCCGCCGCGACGAGCCGGAGTACCAGGAGCCGACCCTGGAGGTCTCCGACCTGGAGGCGTCCGAGGGCGGATTCGCGGACAACGAAGGCGCATACGGCCAGGGCGGCGCCGGTTACGACGACTACGACCGCGACGACGTCTTCACGCCCACCCGCGGACAGCCCACGGCCGCGGAGACGACCGCCGTCTACGAACCGCAGCCCCTGCCGGACGACACCGGCTCGTACGGCATATACAACGACCCCGCCTACGCCGCCGCCGACCAGAACTACGCCGCCGCGGGCCAGCAGCCCCAGGACCAGTACGCGACGGCCGACCAGAGCTACGGCTACGACGGCTACACCGGTTACGACCAGCAGCAGTACGGCTACGACCAGGGCGGCCAGCAGCAGTACGCCGCCTACTCCGACCCGTACATCGGCGCCCAGCAGACCTACGGCGGCGCCTCGTACGACGCCTACGGCCAGCAGCAGTACGGCCAGCAGGGCTACGGCCAGGACCAGTACGCCACCGGCACCTACGGCGAGACCCCGTCCGGCGGCGTCTACGTCCCGCAGCAGCGCACCGACGAGGCATACGGCGGCGAACTCCCGCCGGAGCAGCCGCAGTACCCGTACCAGGGCAACGGCCAGCAGCAGGGGCAGGGGTACGACGAGCAGTACCGTTTCTGACACCCGGTGAGCCGGCGCTACCCGGACATCACTGCGAGCCCTGGAACTCCGGCCCCTCCACGATCAGCCCGGCCACCAGCGCACCCGACATGCCGGCGTGCGGAAGGCCGCCGCCGGGGTGGGACCAGCCGCCGACGGTGAACAGGCCGGACACGGCCGTGCTGTTGGACGCGTGCAGCAGACGCCCCTCGACCGCGGCCAGCGCCGGAGCCGGAACCGCTCCGCCGGCCGCGCCGGTCACCTCCGCGATGTCGGCCGGGGTGCGCACCTGGTGCCACAGGAGGCGGTCGCGCAGATCGGGTACGGCCCTCTCGGCCACGGCGATCACATGGTCCGCATGCCGCTCGAAGAGCTCCTCCTGCGCCCGGCCCCGGTCGGGCTGCGACGGCACCGTCGAGGTGAGCGCGATCGCCTCATGGCCGGTGTCCGGAACCAGCGCCGGGTCGTCGGGCCGCAGGACGGTGACCGTGGGCCGCGTGGCCATGCCCCCGGCGGCGCCGAACAGGGCGTCCAGCTCGGTCTCGCGGTCCTGCGCGTGCACCACCGTGCGGTGCGCCGTGCCCTGAGGCCGGCCACCGCGCAACGCCAGCAGCACCGTCAGCCGACTCGCCGCCCGGCGCTGGGACGCCACCTCGCCCTCGCCGCGCACCGCCGCTGACCGCATGAGGCCGTCCAGCACCTCCGGAGCGACCCCGCAGACCACGAAGTCGGCCTCCACCACCGGCCCTCCCCCAGAGCCGAAAGCCTGGGAGGTGCCCCCAGCCAGCTCCAGCCCCGCCGCCCGGCCGTCCTTCTCCAGGATCCCGGTGACTTCCGCACCGAAGTGGAACTCGACCTTCCTGGCCACGCACCGCTCGTACACGGCCCGCGCCAACTCCCGTATGCCGCCGCGCACATACCAGGTCCCGAAGGCATGCTCCATGTACGGCAGCACCGCCCCGTTCGCCGGCGTCTCGCGTGGGTCCAGGCCGTACGCCAGCGCGTGGCTCTCCAACAGGGCGACCAGCCGGGGGTCGCGCAGCTCCCAGGCGCCGACCTCGGCGAGGGTGGCGGCCCGGCGGGTGCGCAGGAGGCGCTTGTGCGGGACCGACGGGTAGGGCTCGCGCTCGGCCAGCACCTGCCAGTTCGGCCACAGGGGCTCCTCCAGGAGCGGTCTGCGCGTGCGGTCCCAGGCCTCGCGGGCACGGACCAGGAAGTCGCCCCAGCGCCCGCCAGCTCCGGCGCCCAGCGCCTCGTCCAGGGCGGTCACCACTCCCGCGCGTGAGGCGTTCGGCAGGGACACCTCGGTGCCGTCCGCGAAGACGTGCCGCGCGGACGGGTCGACCTGGACCAGCTCGACGCACGCCTCCAGCGGCTCCTTGCCGGTCTTGACGAACAGGTCGCGGTACACGGCGGGGAGCGGGAGCAGGCCTGGTCCCGTGTCGAAGGCGAAGCCGTCACGCTCGAAGCGGCGCACCGCTCCGCCGTACGTCTGCGAACGCTCGTAGACCGCCACCCGGTGGCCCGCGACGGCGAGCCGGGCAGCGGCCGCCATCGCGCCCATCCCGGCGCCGATCACCGCAATCCTTGCCATGCCAGGGACTTTATCGGCCGCTGCTGACAACGGCCCACTGACCTGGGGAGACGGCTCAGCCGCCGCGCTGGGTCACCGCCTGGCCGAGCCGTTTCTCCGCCCGCCGCTCGGCCCTGCGCCGCAGGAAACGACGGATCCGCGAGACCAGGAAGTAGAGCAGGAACAGCCCGGCGAGCAACAGGGCGCCCGCGACGGAGGCCGCCGCGACGGGGTGGAAGATCGCGAAGGTGATGATCGCGGCGACGCCGAGATCCTCGGCGAGGCTCACCACGACGTTGGTGAACGGCTCGGGCGAGGTGTTGACCGCCATCCGCGTCCCGGCCTTGACCAGGTGGCTCAGCAACGCCGTGGAACCACCGACCGCGCCGGCCGCCAGCTCCGGCACCGACCCGCTCTGTCCGGCGAGCAGCGCCGCGACGACCGCGCCCGACACCGGCCGGATCACGGTGTGCACCGAGTCCCACGCGGAGTCGACGTACGGAATCTTGTCGGCGACGGCCTCGCAGAGGAAGAGCACGCCGGCCGCGATCAGGACGTCGGGCCGTTGCAGTGCCTCGGGCACCTCGTCACTGAGGCCCGTCGCGCCGAATATGCCGAGCAGCAGCACCACGGCGTAGGCGTTGATGCCGCTGGCCCAGCCGCTTGTGAACACCAAAGGGAGTACAGACACGGGGGCGATCGTAACCACTCGGCAACACCGGGTCTTGGGGATGAGTGCGCAGCTCTGAGTACCCGTACCTAGCCGACGAGATGAGTACGCGCGCGGATGGGCCGCGACCTGCGTGAACGAGAGAGTGGAGCCACGGAGAAGGGGAACGGCTCCGCACCGGCGACACGGGGCGCCGGAACGGAGCGTCCCCGGATCCGCTCCTTCCGCCGGCCTGGTGTCGGCGGGAGTGAGACCGGGGGACCCGGGGGAACGACCGGACGGGGGTCCAGGGG
>NZ_RDBN01000037.1:409078-425155 GCF_008042075.1 Streptomyces sp. UW30
GTACGGGGGAACGGGGGAGCACGAGAGGGCGCCGGTTCGAGCATGGCCCGCGGGGGACGCGGCCACACTCGGACCGGCGCTTTCGTGTACGCCTTGTGACCGCTGCTTCAGCGGCGTCCGCTCACCCGGCCCTGCAACAGCCGGGACAGCGCCGCATGTACGTCGTCCAGGGAGCGTTCCGGCTGGAAGGACTGCCAGTCCAGCGCGGCCACCAGGACCATGCCGACCAACGCGGCGGCGGTCAGCTGGATGTCGATCTCCTCGCTGAACTCGCCGCTCTCCACGCCCTCGCGCAGCACACCCTCGACGACCGCCACGGCCTGTTGCCGGACCACCATCAGCGTGGACTGCCAGGCCCTGTTCGTGCGCCACAGCTCGGCGACGTACAACTGCGTGAAGGACGGGTAGCGGTCGATGAAGACCAGCCCCGCGCGGATCATCGCGTCCAGGGCGTCCACCTTGCCGCCGCCTTCCCTGGCGGTCTGCTCGGCGGCCTCCCGCAGAGAGGCGGTGAGGAGGCCCACTCCGTGCCGCAACAGCTCCTCGAAGAGAACCGACTTGCTGGCGAAGTTGTAGTAGACCGTGCCCTTCGCCACCCCGGCCCGCTCGGCGATCTCGTCGACCGTGGTGGCGGAGAAGCCCTGCTCGGCGATGAGCGTGACGGCCGCCTCGTAGAGCTTTTGCCGGGTGGCCTCACGGCGCGTGCTGCCGCCCGACGCGGCGCTGCTGCTTTCCATGGGGCTGATTGTCCCGCGCGCGCTCACAGGCTCAGCTCCGGGTGCAGCCGGTCGAGCGTCCACACCTGACGGCGACGGGCCGACAGCGCGGTCAGTGCGAGGGCGCCCGCGGTGAAGGCGACGAGCACCACGCACGCGTGCCACACCGGTTCCAGGCCGCCGCCGGTGATCAGCCTCCTGAGGGCCTCGACGATGTAGCTCATCGGCAGGAAGGGGTGAAGCGCGTTGAAGAAGCCCGGACTGGTCTGGACGGGGTAGGTGCCGCCCGCGGACGTCAACTGGAGCATCAGCAGGGCCAGGACGAGGATCCGGCCGGCCGCCCCAAAGCGGGCGTTCAGCCACTGCACGATCGCGGCGAAGCACGCCGTCACGAGGAACAGGAAGCCCACCGTGCCGGCCGCGCGCGCCATCTGGAGCCCGATCGCCCAGTGCAGCACGGACATCAGGGCGATGGTCTGCAGCACTCCGATCGCCACCACGGGCAGCCAGCCGGCCAGCGCGATGCGCCACGCCGGAGCGCCCGCGGCGAGCGCGCGCCGGTTCATCGGCGCGATCAGCATGTACGCCACCATCGCGCCCACCCACAGGGACAGCGGGATGAAGTACGGGGCGAACCCGGTGCCGTAGTTGGGCGCCTTGTGCAGATCGTTGGAGAGGAGCTGGACCGGGTCGGCCATGACCTCGGTGCGCTGGTCGCGGTCCTTCTTGTCGTAGTCCGGGATGCGCCCCGCACCGTCGTGCAGCCCGTCCGAGAGCTTCCCGGAGCCGTCGACGAGCTTGTAGATGCCGCCGTTGAGGTCGTACGCGCCGGTCTTCAGCTCGCCCACGCCGCTGTCCAGGTCGGCTGCGCCGCCCTTGGCGTCACCGAGCCCCGAGTGCAGCTTCTTGGCACCTGCGGCGACCTTCGTGGCGCCCTGGTTCAGCTTGTTGATCCGGGTGACGGCGTCGTCGAGGTCCTCGGAGAGGCGGGGCGCGCGGTCGGCGAGCGCCTGAGCCTGCTTCTGGAGAGTGGCGAGGTGCTTGTCGAGCTTCTTCAGGTCCCCGTCCTGGTCGGCGATCAGCGTGTTGAGGTCGTCGGCGATCGTCGCCACGTCCGCGGCCGACTGCTTCGCCTTCTTCAGGTCGGAGCACGCCGGGTCGGGCAGTACGGGGTCCTCGCAGCGTGCCTTGTAGATGAGGTTCAGCGCGTCGGACGCCGTATGGGCGCCCCTGGCGGCGGCCGGAGCGCGCTCCACCAGGTCGTCGAGGTTGTTGCGGATGGCTCCGGAGGAGTCGGCGACCAGCCGGGCGGTGTCCCCGATGGTCTTCTCGTTGTCCTTCAGGAACGGGCCGATCTTCTCGTCGACTCCGTTGACCCTGTCGGCCAGCGTCTGCGTGCCCTGCGCGACCCGCCTGGAGCCGTCCTCCAGATCGCCCGCGCCCTTGTTGAGCTTCTTCAGGCCGCCGGCCAGCTTGCCGCTGCCCGCCTTGGCGTCCTTCAGCCCGTCGGCGAGGTCCTTGGAGCCCTTCTCCGCCTTCCCGATGCCGCCTTCGAGCCGGTCGGCGCCGCTCGCGGCCTTGACCGTGGCGCCGTGGATGTCGGAGAACGACACGAAGATCCGGTCCAGGAACGACCGCGACGCCTTCGTGGACGCCGCCTCGCGCACCTCGCTGAAGACCGTCCGCGAGATCTGCCCGACGATGTAGTTGTTCGCGTCGTTCGTCCGCACCTGGAGGGCGCCCGTCTCCGGCGAGGCGCCCGCGCTGGAGGCGATCCGCTCGCTGAAGTCGGCCGGCATGGTCAGCGACAGGTAGTAGGTCCCGTCCTCGACGCCCTTCGTTGCCTCGGCCGCGCTGACCTCGCGCCAGTCGAAGACGTCGCTCTCCCGCAGCCCCTTGGTGATGTCGTCGCCGGCCGACAGCTTCTTCCCCTCGACGGCCGCCCCCTTGTCGTCGTTCACGAGCGCCACGGGGATCTTGTCGAGACGTCCGTACGGGTCCCAGAACGACCACAGGTACAGGGCGCCGTACAGCAGGGGCAGCACCAGCAGCGCGACCAGGGCGGCACGCGGCAGCTTCCCCCGGCCGAAGCGCCTCAGCTCAAGCGCGGCCAGCCTCGGCGAGCGCATCGGCGGCCTCCTTTCCGTCGGTTTCCTGCGATTCCCCAACGGCTGACTGCTCGTCGGTTTCCTGCGACTGCTCCACGGCTGACGACTCGTCGGTCGCCTCGGTGGAGACCTTGACCGTGCCTTCGGGGGCCTCGCTGCACACCGCCACGACCGTGGTCCCGGTCTCGGCCACGGACTTCAACAGTGCCCAGACCTCGGCCCGTTCGGCATCCGAGAGCTTGAGGTCGGTGTCGTCGACGCCGAGCAGCCGCGGGCGCCCGATCAGCGCCAGCGCGAGGGACAGCCGCAGGGCCTCCAGGCGCTCCAGATCGCGTACGGCCGTGCGGGAGCCCTTGGGCAGGGAGTCCCGGTCGAGACCCGCGGCCTCGAGCGCGGCGTCGATCCGCAGCCGTGCCTCGGTCCGCCGCTCGGCACGCGGGCGCAGCAGCCCCCGCAGGGAATCGCCGAACCGCCGCTGGAGCAGCGCCCGTTCGTTCAGGTGCTCGGCGACGGTCAGGGCCGGGTCCAGGTCGGTCACACCCGGAACGTGGGCCAGGGCGCTGAAGTGCCGCACCGCCGCCATGCGCTTGGGCAGCGCCGCCCCGCCCACGGTCGCGGTGCCCTCGGTGGGCTTCATCCGCCCGGTGAGCGCCAGCAGCAGACACGTACGGCCGGTGCCGGACGGTCCCTCGATCGTGATCAGCGAGCCGGGCTCGGCCTCGAACGAGACCCCGCGGAACGCCCATCCGCGGGGCCCCTTGAGCCCGAGCCCCTGGGCCGTGACGCCGACTCCGGCCACGGTTCCCCCCATCCCTGCCCCCTCAATTTGAACTGACTGGTCAGTGCAAAAGTTAGTCCGAACTGTCGATCGAAGCAAAACCCCAGGTCAGAACGGATTGTCAGTGCCATACCTCACGATGGGCACATACGGCAGCCCGTATCGGGCATGCCGTCACACAGACGACAGGAGGTTCGTCATGGCCAGCTACCACGCAGCCGCCGCCCACCGGCGCCGCGCCACCGGCCCTGCCCCCTCACTGACCGGCCCGGCGAGCGACGTGCACCCAGTGCTCCGCCGGGCCACGGCCCCGCCCGCCGCCCTCGACCTGCTCGCCCAGGCCCGTGCCGGACTGGACGAGGCCGCCGTCCTCGAAACCCCGAACGAGCGCTACGCAACAGCCCACCTCGCCGCCCTGCGCACCGCCGCCGCCGTGCTCGCGGCGCGGGGCCGCCCGGAACCCACCTCCAGGCGGCGGGCCCGCATACGGAGCGCCTGGGAAGTGCTCCCCGAGATCGTGCCCGAACTCACCGAGTGGAGCGCCCTGTTCGCCTCGGGTGCCCGGCGCCGCGCCCGGGCCGAGGCGGGCATCCAGGGCGCGGCCAGCCGCCGGGACGCCGACGACCTGATACGCGACGTGGCGATGTTCCTGCGCCTCGTCGAGCGGATGCTGGTACTCCAGCCGGTCCTGCCCCAACCGCGCACGGACCCGGACCGGGAGGAGGTGGGCGGGGCGCACCGGGAGAGGGACGACATGCCGGACGCGGGCTGACGGGGGACGGGTTCCCGGGCGGCGTTCACGAAGCGAGACGGCCGGCGTCGCCCAGGCACCGTGATGGCCGGGTGCGGTGTCGGAGGCAATAGGGTGGAGGGCGCCTGAAGCCTTCCCGATCCCCGTCCTGCGTGACCCGGGGCCGGGAAGGCACCCCGTTCGCTCCGCCGTTCAAGTGGCGGTGCCGCGCCGAGGAGTCAACTGCCGTGCCGGACCCGCAGCGCCCCCGCGCCTCTCTCCGTACCGCCGTGGTCTGGGAGGTCCTCCAGGACGCCCTGGACCGCCGGGTGAAGGCCACGGGGCGCCAGGCGCTGGACGTCCTCGACACCGGCGGCGGCAGTGGCAACTTCGCCGTGCCCCTGGCCCGTCTCGGCCACCGCGTCACCGTGGTCGACCCCAGCCCGAACGCGCTGTTCGCCCTGGAGCGGCGCGCCGCCGAGGCCGAGGTCGCCGACCGGGTGAAGGGCGTGCAGGGAGACGCCCACGGCCTCTTCGACGTGGTCGAGCGCGCAGGGTACGACGTCGTGCTCTGCCACGGTGTCCTGGAGTACGTCGACGACCCCGCCGAGGGCGTCCGCAACGCGGTGGCGGCCCTGCGCTCCGAGGGCGTCCTCAGCCTGCTCGCCGCCGGTCTGGGCGGTGCCGTGCTGGCGCGCGCCCTCGCCGGCCACTTCAAGGAGGCCAAGCAGGCCCTTGAGGACCCGGACGGCCGCTGGGGCAAGGGCGACCCCATGCCGCGCCGTTTCACCGCCGAGCAGCTCACCGAGCTCGTCGAGCGGGCCGGGCTCAGGGTCGGTGCCGTGCACGGGGTGCGGGTCTTCGCCGACCTGGTCCCCGGCGTGCTGGTGGACACCGAGCCCGGGGCGGTGGAGGCGCTGCTGAAGCTGGAGGAGGCGGCGGCCGAGCTGTCCGCGTTCCACTCGGTGGCCACGCAGCTCCATGTGCTGGGCGAGACGAGGGAGACCTCGCAGGCCTGAGCCGAGGCCGTGAGCGGACCGCCAGGGTGCGCCTTGATCAGGGACTTGGCGGCACATGGAGTACGCCACAGGCCACCCGATCGCGCGCTCAGCGCCGTATGATCGAGGGAGACCGTTCCGGCATGACGGGTCGGCCGCTGGGGAATGAAGATCTCAGCGAGCCGGGACGTCCATGCCGGAGCCCGGTTGGCCAATTGGCGTAGAGGGGCGGGTTTCACGGGGGCGATTCCCTGCCTATCCTGAAGGGACCCCCCGGGTCGCCCCGGCGACTGCACGATGAGGAGGACTCCGTGCCGCTCTCGGAGCACGAGCAGCGAATGCTCGAGCAAATGGAGCGAGCGCTGTACGCCGAAGATCCCAAGTTCGCGACAGCGCTTGAGGGAAGCGGGCTGCGTACGTACACCCGGCGACGGGTCTACCAGGCGGTCGCGGGCTTCCTCGTAGGTATCGCGCTCCTCATGGCTGGAATGGTCGCCAAGCAGGTGTGGCTCAGCGTGGTGGGCTTCCTCGTCATGCTGGGTTGTGCGGTACTCGCGGTGACCGGCTGGCGCAAGGCCCCCAAGCCGGGCGAGCAGCCCGCCGGCGGTACGCAGGCCCGCCGTCAGCCACGTCAGAAGCGCTCCCTGATGGACCGCATCGAACAGCGTTGGCAGCGCCGCCGTGACGAACAGGGCGGTCACTAGCTCGACGAGCTGCCAGGCAGCTCCCGGACATGCGTCAGGGGGTGACCACCGACGGGTGGTCACCCCCTGACGCATGTCCTCCCACGCCGGAGATCCGGGGGCGGGCCCGGCCGGCGAGGAGTGCGGCGCCTCTCCTGCCCGGCGCCGTCACATCCCCTCAGCCCTCGTGAACCCTCACCCCTGCTGCCCCGGCGCGGACGGCCGCCGCCAGGTGGGTCGGGCCGCCGTCGCGCGGCGCTTGACGGTGATCCACCAGTCCGACACCGCCCAGACCACCCGCACGCTGGAGCGGGGGGCCAGTGCAGCGCGTAGGTTCGTCGTCCACTTGGCCCTGGACCGCAGGTCGGCCTGCACGCGCCGGACGTCCTCCGCGAGGCCGGCCGTCGGGCGCGGCGTCGGGGCGTAGAGGACCTGTTCCACCGCGTCGGCGACTCGGTGGACCGAGGCCGCGGCCGGCGGGTCGAGGTGGCCCAGACGGACGATGCGGGCGGCCGACTTGCGCGGGGTCTGGGAGTCGTCCGGGGGAATCCCGAAGTCCCAGGCCGTGTCCGCCAGTTCCTGCCAGACCGACAACGTGTGCAGCGGTATGTCCGCCTCGGTGCGGCCATGCGCTCCCAGCCGTACCGCTCTCGTCCTCAGCCGCCACAGCATCGGCGCCAGCGGGATCAGCAGCGCCGTCGCCCCGCCGAGGGCCCACGCCAGCAGGACGTACCAAGGCGGGCCTGCGCCGCCGACGGCCACCGCGGCCTCCGGCGACTCGCTCGCGCACAGCTCCGGGTTCTGCCCCGCGCAGCTCTCGCTGGTCGAGGGAGTGGCGGACGGGCCCGTGCTCGTCGACTGCGAGGGCCGCGCCACGTCCGGGAGCGTGGAGCCGGGGGTGTCCGACTGGGTGTACGACGGCACCGAACCACGGGTCGGCGTCGGCTCGAAGCGGGTCCAGCCCACGCCCTCGAAGTACAGCTCGGGCCATGCGTGCGCGTCCTTCAGCCCCACGGAGACGGAGTTGTCACCCTGCGGGGTACCGGGCGCGAAGCCCACCGCGACCCGGGCCGGTATGTCCAGCGAGCGGGCCATCGCCGCCATCGCGAAGGAGAAGTGGACGCAGAACCCCTGCTTGTCCCGCAGGAAGCGGGCGATGGCCCCCTGGCCGCTGCCCACCTTCACGTTCGTGTCGTACTGGAAGCCGCCCGTGATGGAGAAGTACTCCTGGAGCTTGACCGCCTGCTCGTAGTGGCTGGTCGCACCCTCGGTGACCTGGCGCGCGGTCCGGCCGACCACCCCGGGCAGCGAGTCCGGCAGCTTGGTGAACTCGCGCTTCAGCGCGGCCGGCGGCTCCGGGGCGCCCGCGAGCTGCCCCGCCGTCGGCTGCACGTCGAGGCTGCGCACGGTGTACGTCACCCCGCGCGTGGTCTGGCGGCGGTCGCCGACGACCGTCATGCCGAGCGGTTCGTAGCGCCAGTTGCCGCTGATGTCCACGCCGCTCGGCGGGTACGGCATCGGCAGCCAGTTCTGGGCGTACCAGTCCGCCGCCGAGATGGTCGTCTCCACCTCCGCGCGCCGGACGTCGGCGCCCAGGCCGAAGGGGGTGGGGAACTTGTTCGGCACGGCCTCGATGCTGCGCTTGGACGGCTGCCATGTGGTGCCGTCGAAGTCGTCCAGGGATACGATCCGCAGGTACATGTTCGACATGTCGGACGTGTTGGTCTTCACGGACAGGACCTCGCGGTCCTCGTCCACGTTCAGACTGTCGCGCAGCGACACCAGCGGGTTCACCGCGGAGATCGTGCCGCCGCTCCCGCTGCCGGAGCCCACGCCGGTGCCCGCGGCGTCCAGCAGGCCGCCGTTCATCGCGGGCAGCGCCAGCGGAACCACCAGGGCGATGCCTAGCGCGACCATGCCGATGCGCCGGCCGGAGCGGACCGGTGCCACCGCGCCGCTCGGGTCGCCGCCCGGCGTCCGGGGCGCCCCGCCGAAGACCCGGCCCCACTGCGAGAGCCGGTCACGGCCCTCGGCCAGGAGCAGCATCAGATAGCCCGCGGCGGCCACCAGGAACCACAGCCAGTCCGCGCCGCCCTCGGACAGCCCCGCGGCCACGGAGTACAGCGCCAGCAGGGGCAGCCCGGCCGGCGCGGCACTGCGGAACGTCACCGCGAGGGTGTCCACCGCCAGACCTATGATCAGCACGCCGCCGATGAGCATCAGCCGGATCCCGTCCGACAGCGGCGCCGGGATCGAGTACCGGCCGACGTCGTCCGTGCCGGTCTGCAACAGGTCGGCGAAGTGAGCGAAAGCCTCCGGCCCGGGGATCACCCCGATGATCGCCTGCTGGTTGGCGAAGGTCAGGGTCAGCAGCATCAGCGCGACCAGGACCTGCGCGGCCACCGTCAGGGGCCGGGCCAGCGGCACCCGCCGGGTCGCCATGCCCACGCCCGTCTGGATCGCCAGCAGGAAGATCGCCTGGAACAGCCACGTGACCGGGGAGACCAGCGGCAGCAGCGCGCACGCGGCCATCAGCGTGGCCGCCGCGGCGCACAGCGCCATCCGTGTCCGCCCGCTCATGCCGCTCCCCCCTTGCCGAACACGCCACCGGCCGCGGCGGCGTCCGTACGCGCTCGGTCCGCCTGGCGCCACAGCTCGCTCAGCGAAGCGCCCCGCGGCACGCTCAGGGCCGTCCAGCCCGCCTCCCGCAGCATCCGCAGCCGCTCCTCGCTCCTGTCCAACGCCCCGGGCACATCGGTCGGTTCCCGCACCCAGGTCCCGCTGTCCAGCACGAAGGCGACCGCGCCCCCGCTGCGCTGGCGCATCTTTGCGGCCACCGCCGCCTGCTCCTCGTCGAGGTCGCCGAAGAAGGCGACCAGCAGCCCCTCGTTGCCGCCGCGCAGCACGTCGTACGCCCGCGACAGACCCGTACCGTCGGAGTGGTCGATCACCGCGAGGGTGTCCATCATCAGCCCGGCTGCGTCCGCGGACTCCTGGCTCGCGCCCGCGAACCCGTCGGCGCCCTCGCCGGGCACCGAGCTGCCGGTGTCGGTCAGCAGCCGCACGGAGAAGCCCCGCTCCAGCATGTGGACCAGCGCGGACGCCGCGCCCGACACTGCCCACTCGAAGGCCGAGTCCGGGCCCGAGCCCTGGAAGGCCGGGCCCCGGGTGTCCAGCAGCACCGTGCAGCGCGAGCGCTGCGGCTGCTCCTCGCGGCGCACCATCAGCTCGCCGTAGCGCGCGGTGGAGCGCCAGTGGACGCGGCGCAGGTCGTCGCCGTAGCGGTATCCGCGCGGGATCACGTCGTCCTCGCCGGCCAGTGCCAGCGAGCGATGCCGGCCGTCGCCGTACCCCTTCGCCTCCCCGCTGAAGCGCACCGGCGGCAGCGGCTCCACGCGCGGGATGACCGTGAGGGTGTCGTACGTCGAGAAGGAGCGGGTCAGCTCGCACATGCCGAACGGGTCGCTCAGGCGCAGCTGCAGCGGGCCCAGCGGATAGCGGCCGCGCAGGTCGGAGCGCACCCGGTAGGACACCTCGCGGCGGCCGCCCGGCTCGACCCGGTCCAGCACGAAGCGGGGACGCGGGCCGAGGACGTACGGCACCCGGTCCTGGAGCATGAGCAGGCCGGTGGGCAGCCTGGAGACGTTGTCCATCCGCAAGTGCACACGGGCCTCGCTGCCGGCGGGCACGCGCGCGGGGGAGAGCCTGCGGCTGCCCGAGACCCGGTAGCGGGTGCGGTACAGCACCGTCGCGCAGACCAGCGGGAGCACCGAGAGCAGCAGTCCGACGCGCAGCAGGTCGCTCTGGCCGAGGACGTAGGCGCAGATGGCGGCCGCGACGCCGGCGGCCAGGAAGGAGCGGCCGCGCGTGGTCAGACCGGCCAGTGCCGTGCGGATCCCGCTCTGGTCGCCGCGATCCGCCTCGGCCTGGCCCGAACTGCCGGAGGTCATCACAGCCTCCGTGGCGGCTGCTGGCCGTACGACGGAGTGCCGCGGCCCAGGCCACCGAAGCCGTGCTGCTGCTGCGCGGCGGGCACCGGGGTGCGCTGGAGGATCTCCTGGACGACCTGCTCGGAGGTGCGCCGGTTGAGCTGGGCCTGTGCGGTGGGCAGCAGGCGGTGGGCCAGGACGGCCACGGCGAGGGCCTGCACGTCGTCCGGCAGCGCGTACTCCCGGCCGCTGAGCGCCGCCGACGCCTTCGCCGCGCGCAGCAGATGCAGCGTGGCGCGCGGAGAGGCGCCGAGTCTGAGGTCGGGGTGGGTGCGCGTGGCCGAGACCAGCTCCACCGCGTACCGCCGGACCGGATCGGCGACGTGGACGCCGCGCACGGCGTCGATCAGCTTCACGATGTCGTGCGCGTGCGCCACCGGTTGCAGGTCCTCCAGCGGGGAGACGCCGCCGTGCACGTCCAGCATCTGCAGCTCGGCCTCCATGCTGGGGTAGCCGACGGAGACGCGGGCCATGAAGCGGTCGCGCTGGGCCTCGGGCAGCGGATAGGTGCCCTCCATCTCGACCGGGTTCTGCGTGGCCACCACCATGAAGGGGCTCGGCAGCTCGTAGGTCTGCCCGTCGATCGTGACCTGGCGCTCCTCCATGGACTCCAGGAGCGCGGACTGCGTCTTCGGCGAGGCGCGGTTGATCTCGTCGCCGATCACGATCTGGGCGAAGATCGCCCCGGGCTTGAACTCGAAGTCCTTGCGCTGCTGGTCCCAGATGGACACACCCGTGATGTCCGACGGCAGCAGGTCCGGCGTGAACTGGATACGTCGCACCGAACAGTCGATGGACCGCGCCAGCGTCTTCGCCAGCATCGTCTTGCCCACGCCCGGAACGTCCTCGATCAGAAGATGTCCCTCTGCGAGCAGTACGGTCAGCGAAAGCCGTACGACCTCGGGCTTGCCCTCGATCACTCCCTCCACCGCGTCGCGGACACGCTCCACAGTGGCGGTCAGATCAGTGAGGCTCGCTCGATCGTCATAGGTCGTCACCCGGCCCTCCTCGGCCCGTTCTTTCCGGGCCGACGCGATGCGCGGACCGGCCCACCCCTGGAACACGGACACCACGCGTGAAGTGCTCCGCGTGTTGTCACACCCGCATTCTTGCTGCCGTTACCGATTCGTGTCACTCGCCTGTGGACAACTGCCTGCGATATGTCGGGTCTTACGGCCTTTTGGGCACGCCCGAGCGCAAATTGACAGCGGAACGACAGGTGCCGCGGCTGGTTACGCGGGGTCCGTGCGACGGTCACACGGCGTCCGCAGCACTGCGTCCACGCCGACCGTCGCACCGAGTGCACTGCGGCGGTTACGCGGGGTCGATCTCGCGCAGCAGACCCGTCTTCACGTCGAAGACGAAGCCCCGGACATCGTCGGTGTGCAGCATGAACGGCGAGGTGCGCACGCGCTGCATCGACTGCCGTACGTCCTGGTCGACGTCGCGGAACGCCTCCACAGCCCAGGCGGGACGCTGGCCGACCTCCAGCTCCAGCTCGTTGCGGAAGTCCTCGGTGATGCTCTCCAGGCCGCAGCCCGTGTGGTGGATCAGGACGACGCTGCGGGTGCCGAGCTTGCGCTGGCTGATCGTGAGCGAACGGATCACGTCGTCCGTGACGACCCCGCCCGCGTTGCGGATGGTGTGGCAGTCGCCGAGCTCCAGACCCAGCGCGGCGTGCAGGTCGAGGCGGGCGTCCATGCAGGCCACGACGGCGACGTGCAGGACGGGGCGGGCATCCATGCCCGGGTCGCTGAAGGCGGCGGCGTAATCCTCGTTGGCGTCGACGAGACGGTCGGTGACCGTGCCGCGGCGGGTTATCGCACTGTCGGGGCCGGTGGGAACCGATGCAGAAGTCGTCATACCCATGACGTTACTGGTCACGTCCGCAACGGTCCTGTTGTGAGAGCGGACAAAAGAACGCCATCGCGGCTTGTTGTGAGCTAACCCACAAGGGTGGTGTGAGTGCCTCCATACGAGCCATTTTTCCGGCCGTGCGACTTCGGCGGAACCCGAAGCGGCGACGCGCAGGCCGGTTGATTGACCGCACGACACCGTGGACTAAAGTGACGCGAAGCGGGAGTCGAGACTCCCTGCTGGACTGTTTTCCCCGGAGACACCGGCGATTCTTCCGGAGATCTCCCCGCSTGCGCGGCGCGTACGTACGGCTCGGCCTCCTCCCGCTCCCGGCCGGCTGACGCTTTTGGCGCCGGCAGGCCTCCCCTTCACCGGGGGTCCCCCAGCTTGCTGGGTCCCCGCCCGCCCCCAGCTTGCTGGGGGCGGGCGGGGACCCGGCGGTGCGTACGGCGCCGGATCAGAGAGGGCCCCTTGAGTCAGAGTCGACACGTCCCGGTGATGCTCCAGCGGTGCCTGGACCTGTTGGCCCCCGCCCTTCGGGCGCCGGGAGCGGTGGTCGTCGACTGCACCCTCGGCCTCGGCGGCCACAGCGAGGCCCTCCTGACGCAGTTCCCCGAGGTCCACCTGGTCGCCCTCGACCGCGACAAGGAGGCCCTGCGCCTGTCCGGCGAGCGGCTCGCCCCCTACGGCGAGCGCGCGACCCTCGTGCACGCTGTCTACGACGAGCTCCCGGACGTGCTGGCCAGGCTCGGCATCGCGCGCGTGCAGGGCGTCCTGTTCGACCTCGGCGTTTCCTCCATGCAGCTCGACGAGGCCGACCGCGGTTTCGCCTACGCCCAGGACGCCCCCCTCGACATGCGCATGGACCAGACGACCGGCATCAGCGCCGCCGAGGTCCTCAACACCTACCCGGCCGGCGAGCTCGTACGGATCCTGCGCGCCTATGGCGAGGAGAAGCAGGCCAAGCGGATCGTGGCCGCCGTCGTGCGCGAGCGCGCGAAGGAGCCGTTCAGTAACAGCGCCCGGCTCGTGGAGCTGATCCGGGACGCCCTGCCGCAGGCCGCCAAGCGGACCGGCGGGAACCCGGCCAAGCGCACCTTCCAGGCGCTGCGCATCGAGGTCAACGGCGAGCTCTCCGTCCTGGAGCGGGCGATCCCGGCCGCCGTGAAGACCCTCGGCGTCGGCGGACGGATCGCCGTCCTGTCGTACCACTCGCTGGAGGACAGGCTGGTCAAGCAGGTGTTCGCGGCCGGCGCCGCCAACACCGCCCCGCCCGGGCTGCCCGTCGTCCCCGAGCAGTACCAGCCCCGGCTCAAGCTGCTGACGCGCGGTGCCGAACTTCCCACGGAGGAAGAGGTCGCCGAGAACCGGCGCGCGGCACCGGCGCGCCTGCGCGGGGCCGAGCGCATCAGGGAGTCCATCGAATGAAGGCCGTGAGGCAGGGGCGGGCGTCCGGGCCCAGGGTTCGAACCCCTGAGTTGGGAAACCGGACCCGGGGGAGGGCGAGTGAGTAGGAAACCCGAACTGAGGGGTCGGGCCGCCCGGCTCGCGCGGCTCTTCCCTCCGGGCGGCGGGCAGGCCGCCCGTGCCCCCTTCGTCCTCCTGGTCGTCCTCCTCCTCGGCGGCGGCCTCATCGGACTCCTCGTGCTGAACTCCGCCCTCAGCGAGGGCGCGTTCCAGAAGGACGACCTCCAGAAGGAGACGAAGACCCTCACCGACGAGGAGCAGTCCCTCCAGCGGGACATCGACGCCTACTCCGCCCCCGACGCCCTTCAGCGCCGGGCCCGCGAACTCGGCATGATCCCGGGCGGCGACCCGGCCTTCCTCAGCCCGGACGGCACCGTCAAGGGCGTCCCCAGCGCCGCGCCCGCCGGGCAGACCGTCGCCCGCGCCCCCCTCGTCCTCGCTCCCGAGGCCCTCGACGGCGCGTCCTCGGAGTACAGCGCCACGCCGACCTCGGCCACCCCCGACGCGTCCGAGCCCGCGGCCGGCCAGGTCACGGCCCAGACCGAGCCCCAGTACGCGCCTCCCGTCCAGCAGACCGCACCGTCCGCCCAGTCCTCCCCGTACCCGACCCCCGGCAGGTGACGGAAGTGTCCGACAGGGAACCGCCGCGCCGCCGCGTGCCCGGACCCGCGAAGCCCGCCCGATCAGGCGGTGCCCAGCGGCGCCCGGGTCCCGGCGCCCGCCCGGCCCGCCGCCCGGCACGCCCGCGTCCCGGGGCCACCGTCGCCATCCGGCTCGGCCGGCCCCGGCCCCGGCTGCGCATGGTCAGCCTGGCCCTGACCCTCGTCCTGATCGCCTTCGTCGTACGACTGCTCCAGGTGCAGGGCGTCGACGCGAGCACCTACGCCGCCAAGGCCGAGAAGAACCGGTACGTCGGCTACACCCTGGCCGCCGAGCGCGGCGGCATCACCGACCGCAACGGCGTCGCGCTCGCGACCAGCGTGGACGCGTACGACATCACGGCCGACCCCACGCTGTTCTCCCGCGACCAGCTGAAGATCGACGACGGCCCCGAGCAGGCGGCCGCCCTGCTCGCCCCGATCCTCGGCCAGGACCAGGAGAAGATCGTCAACAAGCTCCGGCCCGCGAACCGGAACCTGCGCTACACCCTGCTGGCCAGCCGCCAGACCCCGCAGGTCTGGAAGCAGATCAAGGACCTGAAGAACGCGCTGACCACCAAGGCCGAGACCGACAAGAGCACGGTCAACGTCCTCGCGGGCGTTCTGTCGGTCGCCAGCAGCAAGCGCGTGTACCCCAACGGCGACCTCGCCGCCGGGATACTGGGCTGGGTCAACGCCGACGGCAAGGGCGGCGGCGGTGTGGAGCAGCAGCTGAACAAGGAGCTGTCCGGCAAGGACGGCGAGATCCGCTACGCCCAGTCCGGCGGCCGCCAGGTCCCCACCGTGGGCTCCACCGAGACGCCCGCCGTGCCCGGCAGCGACGTCGAGCTCACCATCGACCGCGACATCCAGTGGGCCGCGCAGAACGCGATCACCGAGCAGGTGCAGGAGTCCAGGGCGGACCGCGGCTATGTGATCGTCCAGGACACCCGCACCGGCGAGATCCTCGCCATGGCCAACTCGCCCGGCTTCGACCCGAACGACCTCTCCGAGGCCAGCAGCGCGAACATGGGCAACGCGGCCCTCCAGGACGCCTACGAGCCCGGCTCCACCGCGAAGGTCATGTCGATGGCCGCCGTACTGGAGGAGAACGTGGCCACGCCCGGCACGCATGTCATCGTGCCCAACCGGCTGCACCGCGGCGACCGGCTCTTCAAGGACGACATCGACCACGACACCTGGTACCTCACGCTCAACGGCGTGCTCGCCAAGTCCAGCAACATCGGCACCATCCTCGCCACCGGCCAGCTCGGCAGGACCCAGTCGAAGTCCAACAAGGTCCTCTACGACTACCTGCGCAAGTTCGGCCTCGGCAGGTATACGGGCCTCGGCTTCCCCGGCGAGACACCCGGCATCCTGGCCGCCCCGGACAAGTGGTCGACCTCGCAGCAGTACACGATTCCTTTCGGCCAGGGCCTGTCCCTCAACGCGATGCAGGCGGCCTCGATCTACTCGACGATCGCCAACGGCGGCGTACGCGTCGAACCCACGCTGGTGCGCGGCACCGAGGGACCCGACGGGCAGTTCACCGAAGCGGCGAAGCCCGAGAAGACCCGGGTCATCAGTGCCAGGACGGCGCGGACCCTCGCCCAGATGCTGGAGTCCGTCGTGGGCGACCGGGAGGGCACCGGCACCAAGGCGCGCATCCCCGGCTACCGGGTCGCGGGCAAGACGGGTACGGCGAACCGCGTGGATCCGGCCACCGGCAAGTACCGCGGCTACACCTCGTCCTTCGCCGGCTTCGCGCCCGCCGACAACCCCCGGATCACGGTCTACTGCGCCATCCAGAACGCGACCCAGGGCAACTACTTCGGCGGCCAGATCTGCGGCCCCATCTACAAGAAGGTGATGGAGTTCGCGCTGAAGACCCTCCAGGTCCCGCCGACCGGGGCCAAGGCCGCCAAGCTCCCGGTCGCCTACAAACCCTGACCACCCTGATCAGCACCGAMCAGCCCGGTCGACCGGAGCGTCTTCAGGCCGCCCTCGACGAGGTAGGCCGTCGTCGTCTTGCCGGAGGTGCCGGTGATGCCGATCTGGAGGAGATCGCGGCCGGGGTGGCCGTAGATCGTGGCCGCCAGTTCGCCCATTTGCC
>NZ_RDBN01000037.1:425255-491597 GCF_008042075.1 Streptomyces sp. UW30
CTCAAGGCACTGCGCAAGGTCACCGAGGGCAAGGTGCACGTCGTGCTCGGCTGCGGTGGGGACCGCGACAAGACCAAGCGGGAGCCGATGGGCGCCGCCGCGGCCCGGCTCGCCGACACCGCCGTACTGACCTCCGACAACCCCCGCTCCGAGGCGGGTACGCCCGGTACGCTCACCGCCGTGCCACACGCTGATCAGTCCCAAACCACCCAGAAGGGGCATCCTGTGACGTATCCGGGACCGCCCAGGCCGGCGCAGGTCTCCGCCACACCCCTCGCGGAACTCGCCGACCAGTTGGGTGTCCCCGCGCCGCAGCCCACGGACGGTTCCGCCGAGGTCACGGGCATCACCCATGACTCGCGCGCCGTCCGCCCCGGCGACCTGTACGCCGCACTCCCAGGTGCCCGTATGCACGGCGCCGACTTCGTGACGCAGGCCGCGGGCCTTGGCGCGGCCGCCGTGCTGACCGACCCGACCGGCGCCGAGCGCGCCGCGCAGACCGGCCTGCCGGTCCTGGTCGTCGAGAACCCGCGCGGGCAAATGGGCGAACTGGCGGCCACGATCTACGGCCACCCCGGCCGCGATCTCCTCCAGATCGGCATCACCGGCACCTCCGGCAAGACGACGACGGCCTACCTCGTCGAGGGCGGCCTGAAGACGCTCCGGTCGACCGGGCTGATCGGCACGGTCGAGATGCGCATCGGCGACGAGCGCATCAAGTCCGAGCGCACCACCCCCGAGGCCACCGACCTCCAGGCCCTGTTCGCCGTCATGCGCGAACGCGGCGTCGAGGCGGTCGCCATGGAGGTCTCCAGCCACGCCCTGGTGCTCGGCCGGGTCGACGGCTGCGTCTTCGACGTCGCCGTCTTCACCAACCTCAGCCCGGAGCACATGGAGTTCCACTCCGACATGGAGGACTACTTCCGGGCCAAGGCGCAGCTGTTCACGCCGAAACGCAGCAGACTCGGCGTGGTCAACCTCGACGACGAGTACGGCCGCAGGCTCGCCAAGGAGGCCGCAGTCCCGGTCGTCACCTTCTCCGCAGAGGGCCACCCGGACGCCGACTGGCGCGCCGAGGACGTCGAGATCGGCCCCATGGACGCGACGTTCACGGTGATCGGCCCCAAGGACGAGCGCATCACCGCCACTTCGCCGCTGCCGGGCCCCTTCAACGTGGCGAACACCCTCGCCGCCATCGTCTCCCTGGCCGCCGCCGGCCTCGACGCGCAGACCGCCGCCGACGGCGTCGCCGCCGTGCCGGGCGTGCCGGGCCGTCTGGAGCGCGTGGACGCCGGGCAGCCGTATCTCGCGGTCGTGGACTACGCCCACAAGACCGACGCCGTCGAGTCGGTGCTCAAGGCACTGCGCAAGGTCACCGAGGGCAAGGTGCACGTCGTGCTCGGCTGCGGTGGGGACCGCGACAAGACCAAGCGGGAGCCGATGGGCGCCGCCGCGGCCCGGCTCGCCGACACCGCCGTACTGACCTCCGACAACCCCCGCTCCGAGGACCCCCTCGCGATCCTCGCAACCATGCTCCAGGGCGCGGCGTCCGTGCCAGTACACGAGCGTGGCGAGGTCCAGGTCTTCGAGGACCGGGCCGCCGCGATCGCCGCAGCCGTCGCGCGCGCCCAGCCCGGCGACACGGTGCTGGTCGCGGGCAAGGGCCATGAGCAGGGCCAGGACATCGCCGGAGTGGTCCGTCCCTTCGACGACCGCCAGGTGCTTCGCGAAGCTATCCAGAAGACCCAGGGATGAACTTGTGATCGCCCTCTCTCTCGCCGAGATCGCAGAAGTCGTCGGCGGGCAGACGCACGACATACCGGATCCGTCGGTCCGGGTCACCGGATCCGTCGTCCGGGACTCCCGTGAGGTGGAGTCCGGCAGCCTCTTCGTCGCCTTTGCCGGCGAGCGCGTGGACGGCCACGACTTCGCGGAGGCCGTCGTGGCGGCCGGCGCGGTCGCCGTACTGGGCTCGCGTCCCGTGGGTGTGCCCGCGATCGTCGTGCCGGACGTCCAGAAGGCTCTCGGCGCCCTCGCCCGGCACGTCGTACAGCGGCTCGGTACGACCCTCGTGGCGCTGACCGGCTCGGCGGGCAAGACCAGCACCAAGGACCTGATCGCCCAGGTGCTCCAGCGCAAGGCGCCGACGGTGTTCACGCCCGGCTCGCTCAACAACGAGATCGGGCTGCCGCTCACCGCCCTGACCGCCACCGAGGAGACGAAGTTCCTCGTGCTGGAGATGGGCGCCCGCGGCATCGGCCACATCCGCTACCTCACCGATCTGACGCCCCCGAAGATCGGCCTCGTGCTCAACGTCGGCACCGCCCACATCGGCGAGTTCGGCGGCCGCGAGCAGATCGCGCAGGCCAAGGGGGAGATCGTCGAGGCCCTCCCGTCGGCGAGTGAGGGCGGCGCGGCGATCCTCAACGCCGACGATCCCCTCGTACGCGCCATGGCGTCCCGTACGAAGGCGAAGGTGATCCTTTTCGGAGAGTCCGGCGAAGCGGACGTACGCGCCGAGAACGTCCGACTCACGGACAGCGGACAGCCTTCCTTCATGCTTCACACACCCTCCGGGTGCAGCGATGTGACCATGCGCCTGTACGGTGAGCACCACGTGTCGAACGCGCTCGCCGCGGCCGCCGTCGCCCATGAGCTGGGCATGTCCGTCGTTGAGATCGCCACCGCGCTCTCCGAGGCGGGCTCCCTCTCCCGCTGGCGTATGGAGGTCACCGAGCGCCCGGACGGCGTGACCATCGTCAACGACGCCTACAACGCGAACCCCGAGTCCATGCGGGCCGCCCTCAGGGCGCTGGCGGCCATGGGCCGGGGGCGGCGGACCTGGGCGGTGCTCGGCAAGATGGCCGAGCTCGGGGACGAGGCCCTCGCCGAGCACGACGCGGTCGGACGGCTCGCCGTCCGGCTCAACGTCAGCAAGCTCGTCGCGGTCGGGGACAGAGAAGCGTCCTGGCTGCAACTGGGCGCATATAACGAGGGTTCGTGGGGTGAGGAGTCGGTGCACGTGTCCGACGCACAGGCGGCGGTCGACCTGTTGCGCAGCGAGTTGCGCCCGGGGGACGTCGTACTCGTGAAGGCGTCCCGTTCGGTCGGTCTGGAGAGTGTCGCCGAGGCACTGCTCGCGGGCGGTACCGAGGGTGAGGTTGCCGCCCGATGATGAATCAGATCCTGTTCTCAGGAGTCATTGGTCTCTTCCTGACCCTGATCGGCACCCCGTTGCTGATCAAGCTGCTGGCCCGCAAGGGCTACGGCCAGTACATCCGGGACGACGGCCCGCGTGAGCATCACGCCAAGCGCGGTACGCCGACCATGGGTGGTATCGCCTTCATCCTGGCGACGATCGCCGCGTACTTCCTGTCCAAGCTGATCACCGGCAAGCCGCCGACGTTCTCCGGAATCCTGGTGATCGGTCTGATGGCCGGCATGGGTCTGGTCGGCTTCCTGGACGACTACATCAAGATCGTCAAGCGCCGCTCGCTGGGTCTGCGGGCCAAGGCCAAGATGGCCGGCCAGCTGTTCGGCGGTATCGCCTTCGCGGTGCTCTCGCTCCAGTTCGCGGACAACCGCGGCAACACCCCGGCGTCCACGAAGCTCTCCTTCGTGCAGGACTTCGGCTGGTCCATCGGCCCGGTGCTGTTCGTCGTCTGGGCGCTGTTCATGATCCTCGCCATGTCGAACGGCGTGAACCTGACGGACGGTCTGGACGGCCTCGCCACCGGCGCGTCCGTGCTGGTCTTCGGCGCCTACACCTTCATCGGCGTCTGGCAGTTCCAGGAGTCCTGCGCCAACGCGCAGATCCTGCCCAGCCCCAACGCCTGTTACGAGGTGCGGGATCCACTCGACCTCGCCGTCGTCTCTTCCGCGCTGATGGGCGCCTGCCTCGGCTTCCTCTGGTGGAACACGTCGCCCGCCAAGATCTTCATGGGTGACACCGGTTCGCTGGCCCTCGGTGGTGCGCTGGCGGGTCTCGCCATCTGCTCCCGCACCGAGCTGCTGCTCGCCATCCTCGGTGGCCTGTTCGTCCTGATCACCATGTCGGTGGTCATCCAGGTCGGCTCCTTCCGCCTCACCGGCAAGCGCGTCTTCCGAATGGCGCCACTCCAGCACCACTTCGAACTCAAGGGCTGGTCAGAAGTGCTCGTCGTGGTCCGATTCTGGATCATTCAGGGCATCTGTGTGATCGTCGGACTGGGTCTCTTCTACGCGGGATGGGCGGCGGAAAGGTGACCGACTGGCAGGGGAAGAACGTCACCGTCGCCGGACTCGGTGTCTCCGGGATCCCGGCGGCCAAGGTGCTGCACGGCCTCAGCGCGAAGGTCACCGTCGTCAACGACGGCGACGACGCACGCGCGCGTGCCCAGGCGGCCGAACTGGAGGCGCTGGGCATCGCCGTGCGCCTCGGTGACGGGGCGACCCTGCCCGAAGGCACCGAACTGATCGTCACCGCGCCCGGCTGGAAGCCGGACAAGCCGCTGTTCGCGGCGGCACGTGAAGCAGGCCTCGAGATCTGGGGCGACGTCGAACTCGCCTGGCGGCTGCGCGGCCCGGACGCCGCGCCCTGGCTCGCCGTCACCGGCACCAACGGCAAGACCACGACCGTCCAGATGCTGGCCTCGATCCTGAAGGCGGCGGGCCTGCGCACCGCCGCCGTGGGCAACATCGGCGTCTCGCTGCTGGACGCGGTGCTCGGCGAGGAGCAGTACGACGTCCTCGCCGTGGAGTTGTCCAGTTACCAGCTCCACTGGGCGCCCTCGCTGCGGGCACACTCGGCTGCCGTGCTGAACCTCGCGCCCGACCACCTCGACTGGCACGGCTCCATGGAGGCCTACGCCGCCGACAAGGGCCGCATCTACGAGGGCAACCGCGTCGCCTGTGTCTACAACGTCGCCGACAAGGCCACCGAGGACCTGGTGCGCGAGGCGGACGTCGAGGAGGGCTGCCGGGCCATCGGCTTCACGCTGGGCGCCCCGGCCCTGTCCCAACTGGGCGTCGTCGACGGCATCCTCGTCGACCGCGCCTTCGTCGAAAACCGGCAGAAGAACGCCCAGGAGCTCGCCGAGGTCTCCGACGTCAACCCGCCGGCCCCGCACAACATCGCCAACGCCCTTGCGGCGGCGGCCCTCGCCCGGGCCTTCGGGGTGCCCCCCACGGCCGTACGGGACGGCCTGCGGGCCTTCACCCCGGACGCCCACCGCATCGCGCACGTCGCGGACGTGGACGGGGTCGCCTACGTCGACGACTCCAAGGCCACCAACACGCACGCGGCGGAAGCCTCGTTGGCCGCCTACGAGTCCATCGTGTGGATCGCGGGCGGGCTCGCCAAGGGCGCCGTGTTCGAGGAGCTGGTCGCCAAGTCGGCGGGGCGCCTGCGCGCCGCCGTGCTCATCGGCGCGGATCGCGGCCTGATCCGGGAAGCCCTGGCGCGACACGCGCCGGAAGTACCCGTCGTCGACCTCGACCGGACCGACACTGGGGCGATGCTCGCGGCAGTCCAGGAGGCCCGGCGACTCGCTGTTGCCGGAGACACGGTGCTCTTGGCACCTGCTTGTGCCTCGATGGACATGTTCGCCAACTACAACCAGCGCGGTGACGCGTTCGCGGAGGCGGTTCGCGAACTCGGCGCGGGCGCCTGACGGCGGGTCTCGGCCACAGCGGGTGCTTCGGGACCCTTGGAGGGACGCGTGACTCGGATGTGGCTGGACGGTACGTACGCCCACGGCGGGGCGGTGAGCGCCGATGCCCGGTAGCCGTACGGGCCGGCCGCCCGTGCAGCGAACCGTTCGGCGGCCCGTCACCGCGGGACCGCCGCGCGACAACGCGGTACGCCGGCTCCACACGCGCCTGCAGCGGGCGTGGGACCGGCCGCTGACCGCGTACTACCTCATTCTCGGCGGCAGCCTGCTGATCACGGTGCTGGGTCTGGTGATGGTCTACTCGGCCTCGCAGGTCACCGCGCTGCAGATGTCGCTGCCCGGGTCGTACTTCTTCCGCAAGCAGGTGCTGGCCGCGCTGATCGGCGCCGGGCTGCTGTTCGCAGCCTCCCGGATGCCCGTGAAGCTGCACCGGGCGCTGGCCTATCCGATCCTCGCGGGCGCCGTCTTCATGATGGCGCTGGTGCAGGTGCCCGGGATAGGAGTCGCGGTCAACGGCAACCAGAACTGGATCGCCCTCGGCGGCTCCTTCCAGATCCAGCCCAGCGAGTTCGGCAAGCTCGCGCTGGTGCTGTGGGGCGCCGACCTGATCGCCCGCAAGCAGGACAAGAAGCTGCTGAACCAGTGGAAGCACATGCTGGTGCCGCTCGTGCCGGTCGCCTTCATGCTGCTCGGGCTGATCATGCTCGGCGGCGACATGGGCACGGCGATCATCCTGTCGGCGATCCTGTTCGGCCTGTTGTGGCTGGCGGGCGCGCCGACCAGGCTGTTCGTGGGGGTCCTGTCGGTCGCCGGTCTGATCGGACTCGTCCTGATCAAGACCAGCGAGAACCGCATGGCCCGACTGCAGTGCCTCGGCGCCACCGAGCCGCGCAGCGGCGCCGTCGACTGCTGGCAGGCCGTGCACGGGATCTACGCGCTGGCGTCCGGCGGAATCTTCGGATCCGGGCTGGGTGCGAGTGTGGAGAAATGGGGCCAACTCCCCGAAGCCCACACCGACTTCATCTTCGCCGTCACCGGTGAGGAACTGGGCCTGGCGGGGACGCTGTCGGTGCTCGCCCTCTTCGCGGCTCTAGGCTATGCGGGTATCCGCGTGGCCGGACGCACGGAGGACCCCTTCGTGAGGTACGCCGCGGGAGGCGTGACCACCTGGATCACCGCGCAAGCAGTGATCAACATCGGTGCGGTGCTCGGCCTGCTGCCGATCGCCGGCGTCCCCCTGCCGCTGTTCTCGTACGGAGGTTCCGCCCTGTTGCCGACCATGTTCGCCATCGGGCTGCTGATCGCCTTCGCACGCGACGAGCCCGCTGCGCGGGCAGCGCTTTCCGTGCGGCAACCCCGCTTTGGTAGAAAGCGTGCGGGAGGCGCCGTGCGTGACCGGGGGCCTCGGAGATGGAACACGATGCGACGGCGTGCCTCGGCGGCGCGTTCGTCCGGAGAGCGGTGAATTTCGGTGCATGTCGTACTCGCCGGTGGGGGGACCGCCGGCCACATCGAGCCCGCGCTCGCCCTCGCGGATGCCCTGCGCAGGCAGGACCCGACCGTGGGGATCACGGCCCTGGGCACGGAGCGCGGCCTGGAGACCAAGCTCGTACCGCAGCGGGGCTATGAGCTCGCGCTGATCCCTGCGGTACCGCTGCCGCGCAAGCCCACTCCCGAGCTGATCACCGTCCCGGGCCGGCTGCGCGGCACGATCAAGGCGACCGAGCAGATCCTGGAGCGCACCAAGGCGGACGCCGTCGTGGGCTTCGGCGGCTATGTCGCCCTGCCCGGCTACCTCGCCGCCAAGCGCCTCGGCGTGCCGATCATCATCCACGAGGCCAACGCCCGCCCGGGCCTGGCCAACAAGATCGGTTCGCGCTACGCCAGCCAGGTCGCCGTCTCCACGCCGGACAGCAAGCTGCGGGGCGCGCGTTACATCGGCATCCCGCTGCGCCGCACCATCGCCACCCTCGACCGGGCCGCCGTCCGCCCCGAGGCCCGCGCGATGTTCGGACTCGACCCGAACCTGCCCACGCTGCTGGTCTCCGGCGGCTCGCAGGGCGCCCGGCGGCTGAACGAGGTCGTCCAGCAGGTCGCGCCCTGGCTCCAGCAGGCCGGAATCCAGATCCTGCACGCGGTCGGTCCGAAGAACGAACTGCCGCAGGTTCATCAGATGCCGGGGATGCCCCCCTACATCCCGGTAAGTTACTTGGACCGGATGGACCTCGCGTACGCCGCGGCCGACCTGATGCTCTGCCGTGCGGGCGCGATGACCGYCGCCGAACTCTCCGCCGTCGGGCTCCCGGCCGCCTATGTCCCGCTGCCCATCGGCAACGGCGAACAGCGGCTGAACGCCCAGCCGGTGGTCAAGGCCGGCGGCGGTCTGCTGGTCGACGACGCGGAACTCACGCCCGAATGGGTGCAGCAGAACGTCCTGCCCGTGCTCGCCGACCCGCACCGGCTGTACGAGATGTCCCGCGCCGCAAGCGAGTTCGGCCGCCGGGACGCCGACGACCTGCTCGTCGGCATGGTGTACGAGGCGATCGCCTCGCAGCGCCGCAAGTAACCGTATGACGGAGGGCAGGGAGCGTGGCCGGACCGACGACCGCCGAGCGCGGTGAACGCCAGCAGGAGTCGTCCGACCCGCCCCTCGCCCGGCGGCGGTTGAGACTGCCACGCCTTCGTACGATCATCATCCTTACCGTGCTCCTCGTACTCCTGGCCGCGGGCTCCGTCTGGCTGCTGTACGGCTCCAAATACCTGCGCCTGGAGCGCGTATCGGTCGCCGGGACCCGGGTTCTGACGCCCGCGCAGGTCCGCGAGGCGGCCGATGTCCCCGTCGGGGCGCCACTGATTTCCGTCGACACGGATGCGATTGAGGCGCGACTGCGCCGGAAATTGCCCAGAATTGACGAGGTTGACGTGGTCCGTTCGTGGCCCCATGGAATCAGCCTGAAAGTGATGGAGCGCACTCCGGTTCTGGTGGTGCAAAAAGGCGGAAAGTTCATCGAAGTGGACGATGAAGGTGTCCGTTTCGCCACGGTTTCCGTGCCCCCGAAAGGTGTTCCCGCACTGGAATTGACGGTGTCCCGGTCTAGCTCCGCCGCCGCGAGCCTKCGCCGTTTCTCGGAGAGCCGTCTGGTGCGGGAGGCGGTGCGGGTCGCCGGCGCCATTCCGGCCGCCGTCGCCCGCGACACCCTGGTCGTCAAGGTCCGTTCCTACGACGACATCTCGCTGGAGTTGAGGGACGGCCGGATCGTCTCGTGGGGGAGTGGCGAGAAGGGGGCGGCGAAGGCTCGCACACTCACCGCTCTCATGAAAGCCTCGCCGCGTGCCCGGCACTTCGATGTCAGCGTTCCCACCGCCCCTGCGTCATCGGGGAGTTGACGCACATCTGCGCAGGCCAGCACCCTGGTTGGGCAGCGACATGGCTGATCACATAGGGTGAAAAGAAAAACGGGAGGTTCGGCGTGTTCGTTGAACGTGCGCCACTTGTCGACTTAGTGTCCTGTTCAGAAGACTTCAAGGAACAGACACACTGGTAACCCTAAACTTCAGGGTTAGGGTTCGGGTCGGCGCTACGGACCGTCCCATTCGGCATCAGTCGTCGGTTCACGAAGCAGAGAGCTTCCCGTGATCCGACGACCCGTAACTCGAGGCGAGAGGCCTTCGACGTGGCAGCACCGCAGAACTACCTCGCAGTCATCAAAGTCATCGGTGTCGGCGGCGGTGGTGTCAATGCCATCAACCGGATGATCGAGGTCGGTCTCAAGGGCGTCGAGTTCATCGCTATCAACACCGACGCGCAAGCTCTGTTGATGAGCGACGCCGACGTCAAGCTCGACGTCGGCCGTGAACTCACCCGCGGACTCGGCGCCGGAGCCAACCCGGCCGTCGGCCGCAAGGCCGCCGAGGACCACCGCGAGGAGATCGAGGAGGTCCTCAAGGGGGCCGACATGGTCTTCGTGACGGCCGGTGAAGGCGGCGGCACCGGCACCGGCGGCGCGCCGGTCGTGGCCAACATCGCCCGCTCCCTGGGTGCCCTCACCATCGGCGTGGTCACGCGGCCCTTCACCTTCGAGGGACGGCGCCGCGCCAACCAGGCCGAGGACGGCATCGCCGAGCTCCGCGAAGAGGTCGACACCCTCATCGTCATCCCGAACGACCGGCTGCTGTCCATCTCGGACCGCCAGGTCTCGGTGCTCGACGCCTTCAAGTCGGCCGACCAGGTCCTCCTCTCCGGTGTCCAGGGCATCACCGACCTCATCACCACCCCGGGCCTCATCAACCTCGACTTCGCCGACGTCAAGTCGGTCATGTCCGAGGCCGGTTCGGCCCTCATGGGCATCGGCTCGGCCCGCGGCGACGACCGCGCGGTCGCCGCGGCCGAGATGGCGATCTCCTCGCCGCTCCTGGAGGCGTCCATCGACGGCGCCCGGGGCGTGCTGCTCTCCATCTCCGGCGGCTCCGACCTCGGCCTGTTCGAGATCAACGAGGCCGCCCAGCTGGTCAGCGAGGCCGCCCACCCCGAGGCCAACATCATCTTCGGCGCGGTCATCGACGACGCCCTCGGCGACGAGGTCCGGGTCACCGTGATCGCCGCCGGCTTCGACGGCGGCCAGCCGCCGGCCCGCCGGGACAACGTCCTCGGCTCGACCTCTTCCTCGGCCCGCCGCGAGGAGCCCACTCCGGTACGCCAGCCCGAGTCCCGCCCGTCCTTCGGCTCGCTCGGCAGCGTCACGCCGAAGGAGGACCCGGAGCCCGCGCCGGAGCCGGTGGCCGACATCCCGGTCGCCCCGCCGGTCCCGCCGTCGCGGACCTACGCCGACAGCGCGGCGGAAGAGCTGGACGTCCCGGACTTCCTTAAGTGATCCTTCAGACGTGATAGGACAGCGCGACACCGTGAGCGGCGCGCACTTCGCTTTCACCGACCGGTGGGGCGGGGTGAGCGCCGCTCCGTATGAGGAGCTCAACCTCGGCGGAGCGGTCGGCGACGAAGCCGAGGCCGTACTGAGGAACCGAGAGCTCGCCGCCAAGTCGCTCGGGCTCGATCCGGGCGACGTCGTCTGGATGAACCAGGTGCACGGGACGGATGTCGCCGTGGTCGACGGACCATGGCGTGATCGTCCGGTGCCCGAGGTCGACGCGATCGTCACCGCGCGGCGGGGTCTCGCCCTCGCCGTTCTCACGGCCGACTGCGTACCGGTCCTGCTGGCCGACCCGGTCGCCGGGATCGCCGCCGCGGCCCACGCGGGCCGGCCGGGCATGACCGCCGGGGTCGTACCGGCCACGCTACGCGCGATGACGGAGCTCGGCGCCGACCCCGCACGGATCGTCGCCCGCACCGGCCCCGCCGTCTGCGGCCGGTGCTACGAGGTGCCGGAGGCGATGCGTGCCGAGGTGGCGGCCGGGGAGCCGACGGCGTACGCCGAAACCAGCTGGGGCACTCCGGCGGTGGACGTGGCTGCCGGGGTGCACGACCAGCTCGCGCGGCTCGGAGTGCGCGACCGGGAGCAGTCGCCGGTGTGCACGCTGGAGTCGGTCGACCACTTCTCGTACCGCCGCGACCGCACCACGGGGCGGCTCGCGGGCTATGTCTGGCTGGACTGAATGGACATGACGGACCGTAAGGACGAACTCGCCGCGAACCTGGCGAAGGTGGAGGAACGAATCGCCGCCGCCTGCGCGGCCGCCGGGCGCGCCCGCGAGGAGGTGACCCTGATCGTGGTCACCAAGACCTACCCCGCGGGCGATGTGCGGATCCTGTCGGAGCTCGGTGTGCGCCACGTCGCCGAGAACCGCGATCAGGACGCGGCACCGAAGGCCGCCGAATGTACGGATCTGCCCCTTGCGTGGCATTTCGTGGGCCAGTTGCAGACCAACAAGGTGCGGTCCGTGGTCGGTTACGCGGATCTCGTGCAGTCCGTCGATCGTTCCAAGCTGGTGACGGCCCTGTCGAAGGAGGCCGTGCAGCAGGAGCGCGAGGTGGGCTGTCTCATCCAGGTGGCCCTGGACGCGGGAGAGAGTGCGAGAGGTGAGAGGGGTGGCGTGGCGCCCGGCGGGATCGCGGAGTTGGCCGACCTCGTCGCGCAGGCTCCGGGGCTGCGGCTCGACGGGCTCATGACCGTCGCTCCGCTTACCGGGGAGTACGCAGGGCACCAACAGGCGGCGTTCGAGCGGTTGATGGATTTGTCGACCGACCTGCGCCGAGCCCATCCGACTGCGAACATGGTGTCGGCAGGGATGAGTGCGGATCTCGAAGAGGCGGTGGCGGCGGGTGCGACACATGTGCGCGTCGGCACTGCGGTACTCGGAGTCCGCCCCAGGCTCGGGTAACGTCGCCAAGAAGTCGGACCACAGCAGAAAATATGGTCAATGTCGCCGAAAGGCGGGCGTAACGACCGTGTGGATCACAGGCACTTGGCAGTCGCCGATCCACCACAGAGCGGAGGACTCAGAGCATGGCCGGCGCGATGCGCAAGATGGCGGTCTACCTCGGCCTCGTGGAGGACGATGGGTACGACGGCCGGGGGTTCGACCCCGATGACGACTTCGAGCCCGAACTGGACCCGGAGCCCGAGCGGGACCACCGACGGCACGAGCCGTCACACCAGTCGCACAGTGCACATCAGTCCCAAAGGGACGAAGAGGTGCGAATCGTCCAGCCGCCCGCGCCTCGTGAGCCTGTGGCCCGTGCGACTTCGCTACCCGCGGAATCCGGCCGTCCGGCGCGCATTGCGCCCGTGGCGTCCATCACACAAGAACGCGCAAGCCTGGAGAAGAACGCACCGGTGATCATGCCCAAGGTCGTGTCGGAACGAGAGCCGTACCGGATCACCACACTTCACCCGCGGACCTACAACGAGGCCCGTACCATCGGGGAACACTTCCGTGAAGGCACCCCGGTGATCATGAATCTGACTGAGATGGACGACACAGACGCGAAGCGACTTGTCGACTTTGCGGCTGGTTTGGTGTTTGGTCTTCACGGCAGCATCGAGCGGGTGACGCAGAAGGTGTTCCTGTTGTCGCCTGCTAACGTCGATGTCACGGCGGAGGACAAGGCCCGCATCGCAGAGGGCGGGTTCTTCAACCAGAGCTGAGACGCACCACCGGAAGAACAGCACGGAACTGGGAAACAGGGGAGAGGGACGCACCAGTCATGAGCGTGGTTATGCAGGTTCTCTACATCGCGCTGATGGTGTTCCTCATCGTGCTCATCTTCCGGTTGGTCATGGACTACGTCTTCCAGTTCGCCCGCTCATGGCAACCCGGCAAGGCGATGGTGGTCGTTCTGGAGGCCACCTACACTGTCACTGATCCACCGCTGAAGCTTCTGCGGCGGTTCATCCCGCCGCTGCGTCTCGGGGGCGTGGCGCTCGACCTGTCCTTCTTCGTACTGATGATCATCGTCTACATCCTGATCACCGTTGTACGGAGCGCGATGTGAACGATGTGACAGATACGGTCTTGCCGACTGCCGACGACTACGTTGAGGTGAAGAGATGCCGTTGACCCCCGAGGACGTGCGGAACAAGCAGTTCACGACCGTCCGCCTCCGAGAAGGCTATGACGAGGACGAGGTCGATGCCTTCCTCGATGAGGTCGAAGCCGAACTGACCCGCCTGCTCCGCGAGAACGAGGACCTGCGCGCCAAGCTGGCCGCGGCGACGCGTGCTGCTGCCCAGAACCAGCAGAACATGCGCAAGCCTCCGGAGGGTCCCGGCGGTCCGGACCAGCAGGGCGGAATGCCCCAGCAGGGCGGTATGCCCCAGGGCGGAATGCCTCAGCAGGGCGGCATGCCGCAGCAGGGCATGCGCGGTCCCGGGTCTCCCGTACCCGCCGGCATATCGGGCCCGCCGCAGCAGCAGATGGGTGGCCCCATGGGTGGTCCGCCCCAGCTGCCGAGCGGTGCCCCGCAGCTGCCCGCCGGTCCCGGCGGTCAGGGTGGCCCTCAGGGTCCCGGTCCGATGGGCCAGGGTCCGGGGCCGATGGGCCAGCCCCCCATGCAGCAGATGGGCGGCCCCATGGGCGGTCCGATGGGTGGCCCGATGGGCGGTCCCGGTCAGGGCGGCCCCGGCGGCGACAGCGCCGCGCGCGTTCTGTCGCTCGCGCAGCAGACCGCCGACCAGGCGATCGCGGAGGCCCGTTCCGAGGCCAACAAGATCGTCGGCGAGGCGCGTTCGCGTGCCGAGGGTCTTGAGCGTGACGCCCGTGCCAAGGCGGACGCCCTGGAGCGGGACGCGCAGGAGAAGCACCGCGTCGCGATGGGCTCCCTGGAGTCCGCCCGCGCCACGCTGGAGCGCAAGGTCGAGGACCTGCGCGGCTTCGAGCGCGAGTACCGCACGCGGCTGAAGTCCTACCTCGAGTCCCAGCTGCGCCAGTTGGAGACCCAGGCGGACGACTCGCTCGCCCCGCCGCGCACTCCGGCCACCGCGTCCCTCCCGCCGTCCCCGGCGCCCTCCATGGCTCCGGCCGGCGCGAGTGCCCCGTCCTACGGCGGCAACCAGACGATGGGCGGCGCCCCGTCCCCGGCTGCTCCGTCCTACGGCGGTCAGCAGCAGATGTCCCCGGCGATGACCCAGCCGATGGCGCCGGTCCGGCCGCAGGGTCCGGGCCCCATGGGCCAGGCCCCGTCGCCGATGCGCGGGTTCCTCATCGACGAGGACGACAACTGACGGTTGGTAGTACGCCGTAGGTGTCGGCAGCGTTCAGGGCGGGGCCCCGGATTTTGATCCGGGGCCCCGCCCTTTTGCTACGCCTGTGCATGGTGTTTACGGTGTTTGTTCGGAGCTGGGTGTGATGTCCGACGCACGCAACGCCGAAGGCCCGGGACCACCAAGATTCTTTGGCGGTCCCGGGCCTTCGGTCGTGCTCTGCCCTTCGGCTACACCTTGCGCAGGCGGAACGTCAGGGTCAGGCCCTCGTCCGTGAACGGGGCGCCGTAGGTGTCGTCCGCCTCGCCCTGGCC
The DNA here is from genome assembly GCF_008042075.1 of Streptomyces sp. UW30. Lineage (GTDB taxonomy): Bacteria > Actinomycetota > Actinomycetes > Streptomycetales > Streptomycetaceae > Streptomyces. The sequence goes on from NZ_RDBN01000037.1 coordinate 439,878, forward strand.
GAAGTCCGTCGCCAGGACCTCGTCGGCGATCAGCTCGGCGTGCTCGCTCAGTGCCGCGATCGTCGCCGGGTCCGTCGCCGTCCAGCGCAGGGCGATGCGGTCGGCCACGTCCAGGCCGCTGTTCTTGCGAGCCTCCTGGATCAGGCGGATCGCGTCACGGGCCAGGCCCGCGCGGCGCAGCTCCTCCGTGATCTCCAGGTCCAGGGCGACTGTGGCACCCGAGTCGGACGCCACCGACCAGCCCTCGCGCGGGGTCTCCGTGATGATCACCTCGTCCGGTGCCAGCGTGACCGTCTCGCCGTCGACCTCCACCGACGCCGTGCCCTCGCGCAGGGCCAGGGACAGCGCCGCCGCGTCCGCGTTCGCGACGGCCTTCGCCACGTCCTGGACGCGCTTGCCGAAACGCTTGCCCAGGGCGCGGAAGTTGGCCTTGGCGGTGGTGTCCACCAGGCTGCCGCCGACCTCGGAGAGGGACGCGAGCGAGCTCACGTTCAGCTCCTCCGTGATCTGCGCGTGCAGTTCACGGTCGAGGGCGTCGAAGCCCGTCGCCGCGATGAGCGCACGGGACAGCGGCTGACGGGTCTTCACGCCCGACTCCGCGCGCGTGGCACGGCCCAGCTCGACCAGCCGGCGCACCAGGACCATCTGCTTCGACAGCTCCGGGTCGATCGCCGACAGGTCCGCCTGCGGCCAGGAGGCCAGGTGGACCGACTCCGGAGCGCCGGGGGTGACCGGGACGATCAGGTCCTGCCATACCCGCTCGGTGATGAACGGGGTCAGCGGGGCCATCAGCCTGGTGACCGTCTCGACGACCTCGTGCAGCGTGCGCAGCGCCGCCTTGTCGCCCTGCCAGAAGCGGCGACGCGAGCGGCGGACGTACCAGTTCGACAGGTCGTCGACGAACGCCGAGAGCAGCTTGCCGGCGCGCTGGGTGTCGTAGGCGTCCAGGGACTGGGTCATCTGGTCGACCAGCGCGTGCAGTTCGGACAGCAGCCAGCGGTCCAGGACCGGGCGGTCGGCCGGGGCCGGGTCGGCCGCGGACGGCGCCCAGTTCGACGTGCGGGCGTACAGGGCCTGGAAGGCGACTGTGTTCCAGTAGGTGAGGAGGGTCTTGCGCACCACCTCCTGGATCGTGCCGTGGCCCACGCGGCGTGCCGCCCACGGGGAGCCGCCGGCCGCCATGAACCAGCGCACCGCGTCGGCGCCGTGCTGGTCCATCAGCGGGATCGGCTGGAGGATGTTGCCCAGGTGCTTGGACATCTTGCGGCCGTCCTCGGCGAGGATGTGGCCGAGGCACACGACGTTCTCGTACGACGACTTGTCGAAGACCAGCGTGCCGACCGCCATCAGCGTGTAGAACCAGCCGCGGGTCTGGTCGATGGCCTCGGAGATGAACTGCGCCGGGTAGCGGCTCTCGAACAGTTCCTTGTTCTTGTACGGGTAGCCCCACTGCGCGAACGGCATCGAACCCGAGTCGTACCAGGCGTCGATGACCTCCGGCACGCGCGTGGCCGTCTTGGCGCACTGCGGGCAGTCGAAGGTGACGTCGTCGATGTACGGGCGGTGCGGGTCGAGGTTCGACTGGTCGGTGCCGGTCAGCTCGGTGAGCTCCGCGCGGGAGCCGACGACCGTCAGGTGGTCGTCCTCGCAGCGCCAGATCGGCAGCGGGGTGCCCCAGTAGCGGTTGCGGGAGAGCGCCCAGTCGACGTTGTTCTGCAGCCAGTCGCCGAAGCGGCCGTGCTTGACCGTCCCGGGGAACCAGTTGGTCCGCTCGTTCTCCTCGAGGAGACGGTCCTTGATGGCCGTGGTGCGGATGTACCAGGACGGCTGCGCGTAGTAGAGGAGCGCGGTGTGGCAGCGCCAGCAGTGCGGGTAGCTGTGCTCGTACGGGATGTGCTTGAAGAGCAGACCGCGCTGCTGGAGGTCCTCGGTGAGCTGTTCGTCCGCCTTCTTGAAGAAGACGCCGCCGACCAGCGGGACGTCCTCCTCGAAGGTGCCGTCCGGGCGGACCGGATTCACGACGGGCAGGCCGTACGCGCGGCAGACCTTCAGGTCGTCCTCGCCGAAGGCGGGGGACTGGTGGACCAGACCCGTGCCGTCCTCGGTCGTGACGTAGTCGGCGTTCACCACGTAGTGGGTGCCGCCCTCGGTCTCCGGGAACTCGACCAGCTCGAAGGGGCGCTGATACGTCCAGCGCTCCATCTCGGCGCCCGTGAAGGACTGGCCGGTGGTCTCCCAGCCCTCACCGAGGGCCTTGGTGAGAAGCGGCTCGGCGACGACGAGCTTCTCTTCACCGTTCGTCGCGACGACGTAGGTGACCTCGGGGTGCGCGGCCACGGCCGTGTTGGACACGAGGGTCCAGGGCGTGGTCGTCCACACCAGGAGCGCGGCCTCGCCGGCGAGCGGGCCGGAGGTGAGCGGGAAACGGACGTACACCGACGGGTCGACGACCGTCTCGTAGCCCTGGGCCAGCTCGTGGTCGGACAGGCCGGTGCCGCAGCGCGGGCACCAGGGGGCGACGCGGTGATCCTGGACCAGCAGGCCCTTGTTGAAGATCTCCTTGAGCGACCACCAGACGGACTCGATGTACTCGGGCTCCATCGTGACGTACGCGTCGTCGAGGTCGACCCAGTAGCCCATGCGGGTCGTCAGGTCGGAGAAGGCGTCGGTGTGGCGCAGCACGGACTCGCGGCACTTGGCGTTGAACTCGGCGATGCCGAACGCCTCGATGTCCTTCTTGCCGGAGAAGCCGAGCTCCTTCTCGACCGCGAGCTCCACCGGGAGGCCGTGGCAGTCCCAGCCGGCCTTGCGGGCCACGTGGTAGCCGCGCATGGTGCGGAAGCGGGGGAAGACGTCCTTGAAGACGCGGGCCTCGATGTGGTGGGCGCCGGGCATGCCGTTGGCGGTGGGCGGGCCCTCGTAGAACACCCACTCGGGGCGGCCCTCGGACTGCTCCAGGGTCTTGGCGAAGATCTTCTGCTCGCGCCAGAAGTCGAGCACCGCGTGCTCGAGTGCGGGCAGGTCGACCTGGGCGGGCACCTGGCGGTACGTCGGCGTTGTCATCAGCGAGCTTCCTCCGGCGGACTTGCTGCCTTCCGTCCGGAGGGACGAGAGCCGAGTCTTTCGGTACGCCGGTTTCGGCGCGCTCCCGCGGTACCACCCTCCTTGGCCCTCCGACGCGGGGTGTGCGTCGGCGAGCCCCCTCATTGGGGTCGCGATGCCGGTTCTACGGCCGCTGCTGTTCGACTGCGGCTTTCTTCCGGCGGCTCCGGGGTGATCTTCACGTCGCGCTCGCCCCCGGGCTTCCACCGTCCCCGGGTCGCTCTGGGCTGCGTACGCCGCTACTCGTCCCCATCCACGCTTTTCGCTCCGCCCAGTGTACGGCGCCGCACGGACAGCGGCCGACCGGATTTCCCGGACCTGCGGCGAGGGGAGGAGGCCGGGGCGCGGTGACCCGAATGGTGCGGTACGCGTGTTCGGAATCTGGGACGTCCGGCTCTGCTGCATACCCCGCGGGGAGCTGGGCACAACGCATGCAGGTCGGCCGCGCGGCATGCGCGAGGCGGGCGAATCGGGCGGTGTGCCCCGTTGCCGCGGGACTCAAGTCGATTTATCGTCCCAGCACGATTCGCGAGCAAGATCACAATATGTGAAGGGGCCGCGGCATGGTGGCGAAGAAGACCGCCGTACAGCAGTCGGCGTCGAGCAGATCCACACATGCCGGTGCGGGCGCCTCCGGCGATGCGGCCGAGGATGTCGGCGGGAGGAAGGGCGCGCAGGGGGGTGCCGCGGAGGCGGCGAAGAAGGCTGCTGGGAAGAAAGCGGCCGGGAAGACGAAGGCCGGGAAGAAGTCGGCTGAGAAGGGGTCGGCTGAGAAGAAGACGGTCGCTGCCAGGGCGGCGGCTCCCACCGCAGTGGGCAAGAAGGTCGTGTCGAAGAAGCTGGCCAAGGAGGTCGCGGCCGAGAAGCCGGCCAGGAAGGGGCCGGAGCAGGAGGCCGGGAAAGCAGGGGCCGGCAAGGAGAGCGCCGCCAAGGAGAAGGCCGGCGTGGAAGAGGGCGCTGTCGACAGAAGCGCCTCCGAGAAGAGCGTCTCGACGAAGAGCGCTCCCGCGAAGCGTGGCTCCAGGAAGAGCGTCCCGGAGAACGGAGTCCCCGAGAGCGCCGAGAAGAGCGCCTCCGGGAAGGGCGTCGCCAAGAGCGCCACCAAGAGCACCAAGAGCACCGCCAAGAAGAGCGCGGCCGGGAAACGCACGGTCGCCGAGAGCAGGGTCAAGAAGGTGGGCGCGGCGCAGGCCGCGGAGCAGACGGGAGCCACGACGGTGGTTGCGAAGAAGACCCCTGGCACGGCCACGGCGGCCAAGACCGCCGTTCCCAAGGCACGCATCGCCGCGGCGGTGGAGCCCGGCGAGCTCGCGGTACGCCCCGGTGAGGACCCCTGGACCGAGGAGGAGGTCGAGGAGGCACGGGCCGAGCTGACGGCCGAGATGGTGCGGCTGCGCGACGAGATCACGACGTCCGAGGAGTCCCTCGTCGGCCTGATGCGCGACTCCGGGGACGGCGCGGGCGACGACCAGGCCGACACCGGCGCCAAGAACATCACGCGCGAGCACGAGCTGGCGCTCGCCGCCAACGCCCGCGAGATGCTCACCCAGACCGAGCGCGCCCTGGAACGGCTCGACGCGGGCACCTACGGTCTGTGCGAGAACTGCGGCAACCCGATCGGCAAGGCCAGGATGCAGGCGTTCCCGCGCGCGACCCTGTGCGTGGAGTGCAAGCAGAAGCAGGAACGGCGGTACTGACCGGTGCCCCGGGCCCCCGGGGACGTGCCGTACTCTCGTCCTCAGTCAGGTACCTAGGTCGAGGGACTCACGTGGCAGAGGCGGAGCGCATCATCGGTACGCCGGATACCCCAGAGCCGGCGGCGGCCGAGTCGTCGGGCGACGACGCGTCGCAGGGCGCCGCGGCCGAGCGGCCCCGGGGCAAGCGCCGGATCGCGGTGCTGTTCGGGGTCGCCGTTTTCGCGTACGCCCTCGACCTGATCAGCAAGATGATCGTGGTCGCCAAGCTGGAGCACCACCCGCCGATCGAGATCATCGGGGACTGGCTGAAGTTCGAGGCGATCCGCAACGCGGGCGCCGCCTTCGGCTTCGGCGAGGCCTTCACCATCATCTTCACGGTGATCGCGGCGGCCGTGATCGTGGTGATCGCCCGGCTCGCCCGCAAGCTGTACAGCCTGCCCTGGGCGATCGCGCTCGGCATGCTGCTCGGCGGTGCGCTCGGCAACCTCACCGACCGGATCTTCCGCTCGCCGGGCGTCTTCGAGGGCGCGGTCGTGGACTTCATCGCGCCCAAGCACTTCGCCGTGTTCAATCTCGCCGACTCGGCGATCGTGTGCGGCGGCATCCTGATCGTGCTGCTCTCGTTCCGAGGTCTGGACCCGGACGGCACCGTCCACAAGGACTGATCCCACCAGGAGCCCGAGAGGGTTTTCCACAGGCTCCGTACGGGGCTCTCGGCGCAGTCCGGCATACTCGTCGGGTGAGCACCATTCCCGAGATCCGCACCCTGCCCGTGCCCGACGGCCTGGAGGGCGAGCGTGTAGACGCCGCCATCTCCCGCATGTTCGGCTTCTCCCGTACCAAGGCCGCGGAGCTTGCCGCGGCGGGGAAGGTCACGGTCGACGGCTCGGTGGTCGGGAAGTCCGAGCGGGTGCACGGCGGGGCCTGGCTGGAGGTCGAGATGCCGGGCGCGCCCGCGCCGGTGCAGGTCGTCGCCGAGCCGGTCGAGGGCATGGAGATCGTGCACGACGACGATGACGTGGTCGTGATCGTCAAGCCGGTGGGCGTCGCCGCCCATCCGTCGCCGGGCTGGAGCGGGCCGACGGTGATCGGCGGGCTGGCCGCGGCCGGGTACCGGATCTCGACGTCCGGGGCCGCCGAGCGCCAGGGCATCGTGCACCGGCTCGACGTGGGCACCTCGGGTCTCATGGTCGTCGCCAAGTCCGAGCGCGCGTACACCTCGCTCAAGCGCCAGTTCAAGGAGCGCACGGTCGACAAGCGGTACCACACGCTCGTCCAGGGGCACCCCGACCCGACCAGCGGCACCATCGACGCCCCGATCGGCCGCCACCCGAACCACGACTACAAGTGGGCGGTCACGGCCGACGGCAAGCCGTCGATCACGCACTACGACCTGATCGAGGCGTTCCGCGCGGCCTCTCTGCTCGACGTGAAGCTGGAGACCGGGCGCACCCACCAGATCCGCGTCCACATGGCGGCCCACCGGCACCCCTGCGTCGGTGACCTGACCTACGGCGCCGACCCCACGCTCGCCAAGCGGCTGCGGCTGACCCGCCAGTGGCTGCACGCGGTGCGGCTCGGCTTCGAGCACCCGGGGGACGGGCAGTGGGCGGAGTTCGAGAGCGACTACCCGGCCGACCTCCAGCAGGCCCTGGACCAGGTGCGCGAGGAGACCTGGGGATGAGCGCACCGTCGTATGCCGTGCGGGTCGCCGAGGATCCCGCCGACCGTGAGGCGTGCTTCGCGGTGCGCAAGGAGGTCTTCGTCGTCGAGCAGGGCGTCCCGCAGGAGATCGAGTACGACGCCCATGACGCCGGTGCCGTGCATGTCCTGGCGGTCCGGGAGGACGGCCGGCCGCTCGGGACCGGGCGGCTGCTGTACGGCGAGGCGGCCGCGGCCAGGACCGACGGCGACCTGTCGGTGGGGGCGCTGGGGCGGCTCGCCGTGACGCAGGAGGCCCGCGGCCTCGGCGTCGGGGTGGCTCTGGTGCGGGCGATAGAGGACGCGGCACGCGCGCGTGGCCTCACGGCCGTGGACCTGCACGCGCAGACGCACGCCATGGGGTTCTACGAGCGGCTGGGCTATGTGGCGTACGGGGCGGAGTTCCCCGACGCGGGGATACCGCACCGGGCGATGCGGCGCGCGCTGTAGCCAAGAGGGCTCGTAGGCGCTGGTGAGAAGGGCGGCGTGGCAGGCTTGAGGCCTGCCATGTGGACGCCGATGTCACCGGAGCGCTGACCGTGGATCAGTTGGCCCTGTTGTTCGTGCTGTTGCTCGGGGCCGTGGTGAGTGTCCCGGTGGGGGAACGGTCCGGGTTGCCCGCGCCGGTGTTGATGACGCTGCTCGGGATCGTACTGGCGCTGCTGGAGTTCGTACCGAACGTCGACGTGCCGCCGGATCTGATCCTCCCGCTGCTGTTGCCGCCCCTGCTGTACGCGGCCGTACGGCGGACCTCGTGGCGGCAGTTCGCGGCGAACGTACGGCCCATCTTCCTGCTCGCCGTGGCGCTGGTGTTCGTCACGACGCTGTGTGTGGCCGCGGTCGCCCACGCGATCGTGCCGGGGCTGCCGCTCGCCGCCGCCGTGGCGCTGGGCGCGCTCGTGGCGCCGCCCGATCCGGTCGCCGCGACCGCCGTCGCCGGGCAACTCGGGCTGCCGAGGCGCCTGGTGTCCATCCTGGAGGGCGAGGGGCTCTTCAACGACGTGACGGCCATCGTGCTGTACCACGTGGCCATCGCCGCCGCCGTGAGCGGCAGCTTCACCGCGTGGGAGGCGGGACTCGATCTCGTGCTCTCCGCCGTCGTCGCGCTGGCCGTCGGGCTCGCCCTCGGGTGGGGCGCCAACAAGCTGATGGACATGCTGGGGGACGCGACCCTCCAGATCGGGCTCTCGCTGCTCGTGCCGTACGCCTCGTATGTGCTGGCCGAGGAGCTGCACGGCTCCGGAGTGCTCGCCGTGCTGGTCACGGCCCTGTTCCTCGCCGAGTACGCCACCGACGCCGACGACGTGATGACGCGGCTCGCCGGGCACACCTTCTGGGACATCGTCGACACGCTGGTCACCGGCGTCGCCTTCGGGCTGATCGGGCTCGAACTGCACATCGCGGTGCGTACCGCGTCCGGGCGCTGGGACGAGCTGCTCGGCTGGGCGGCCATGGTGGTCGGCGTCGTCGTGGTGGTGAGGCTGCTGTACCTGCTGCCGGCCACCTGGCTCACCAAGCGCATGCACGCCAAGCGGGACTACGACGAAGAGGTCCCGATGAGCTGGCGCGAGACCGTCGTGATGTGGTGGTCGGGGATGCGGGGCGTGGCGTCCGTGGCCCTGGCGCTGGCCATCCCGCTGGAGACCGACTCGGGCGATCCCTTCCCGAACCGCAACGAGATCATCTTCATCGCGTTCGGGGTGATCATGGGAACGCTGTTGGTGCAGGGGCTGACCTTGCCCTGGCTGGTGAAACGGCTCGGTGTGCGGGCCGACAGCGAGCGCGAGAAGGAGTTCGAGAAGCAGCTGGCGGTGCGTGCGGCGAAGGCGGCGAAGGGGCGGCTCAGGGAGATCGAGGCCGTCGAGGACCTGCCGGAGGAGCTGTCCGAGCAGATGCTGCGGCGGGCGTTCGACATCGGGCTGCGGATCAGCCCGGACATGGGCGAGGACGAGCGGCGGGAGGCGCATCGGCAGCGGGCGCGGCGGCTGAAGCGGGTGCGGCGGATCCAGGGCGAGATGCTCAGCGCCGCGCGGCACGAGGTGCTGGCGGCGCGCAGCGAACCGGGGGCCGACCCGGAGGTGGTGGACCGGGTGCTGCGGCATTTGGACGTGCGCAGTCTGCGCTGACCTCGCCGCGGGCGGCCCTGGCTTCGTACGATCTGATCATGGCTCGCAACGTTGTCATCAGTGGTGGCGGTACCGGAATCGGGCTCGCCGCGGCCCGGCTGTTCGCGGCGGACGGGGACCGGGTGCTCCTGCTCGGGCGGCGCGCCGAGGTGCTGGAGCGGGCGGATGTGCCCGGGGCCCTCACCTACGCGGCGGATCTGAGCAGGCCACGCGGCGTGCGGGGCGTGGAGCGGTTCGTGGCGGCGGAGCTCGGCACCGTGGACGTGCTGATCCACAGCGCCGGCGGCTCCGGGCATCGGGAGCCCAAGGTGGACAGCGACGAGCCCCTCGACGTCGTCCTGCACAACTGGACCCTCAACTTCGGCCTCAACACCCTGACCGCGGCCCTGCTCACCGAGGCCCTGAAGGACCGGCTCGCCGACCCCGGCGGGCGGGTGCTGTTCATCGGCTCCATCGCCGCCTTCCGGGGGTCCGGCAGCGGGGCGTACGCGGCGTCCAAGGCCGCGCTGCATCCGTACGCCCATGATCTGGCCCGGCAGTTGGGGCCGCGCGGGATCACCGTGAACGTGGTCGCGCCCGGCTATGTCGAGGACACCGAGTTCTTCGGCGACGGCATGGACGAGGAGCGGCGTGAGCGGCTCGTCGGGGAGACCTCGACCGGGCGGGCCGGTGCGTCGGGGGACGTCGCCGCGACCCTGCACTGGCTGGCGTCCCACGGGGCCGGGCACATCACCTCGCAGATCATCCAGGTCAACGGAGGAGCCGAGCGCGGCCACTGAGACGCTCAGGGGCGGTCCGGGCGCGCCGTCGGCTGGTGGTCGTGCTGGTGGGTGCGGCGGGCCGGGAGACGGCCCGTGACGGGGCCGGGGACGGGGAAGCCGGGCGGCAGGACCGCGTCCGTCGCGTTGACGCGCGGCAGCGCGTACGGGTGGCGCTCGGTCAGCCAGTGGATCAGCTGCTCGCGCACCGTGACCCGGACGGTCCACAGGTCGTCCGCATCCTTCGCCGTGACCAGAGCCCGCACCTCCATCGTGCTGGGCGTGGAGTCGGTGACGGCCAGGCCGTAGTCGCGGCCGTCCCACGCCGGGCAGCCGCGCAGGATGTCGCGGAGCTGCTCGCGCATGGCCTCCATGGGCGCCGAGTGGTCGACGTGGAGGAAGACGGTGCCGGTCATCTGGGCGCCGCCGCGCGACCAGTTCTCGAAGGACTTCGACGTGAAGTACGACACGGGCATCGTGATCCGGCGCTCGTCCCAGGTGCGCACCGTCAGGAACGTCAGGGTGATCTCCTCGACGGTGCCCCACTCGCCGTCCACCACGACCGTGTCCCCGATGCGCACCATGTCGCCGAAGGCGATCTGCAGCCCGGCGAACATGTTGCTCAGCGTGGACTGGGCCGCGACACCGGCGACGATGCCGAGGATGCCGGCCGAGGCCAGCAGCGAGGCACCGGCCGCGCGCATCGCCGGGAACGTCAGCAGCATCGCCGCGACCGCGACGACGCCGACGACCGCCGACACCACGCGCATGATCAACGTCACCTGGGTGCGCACCCGGCGGACCCGGGCCGGATCGCGGTGGACCCGGGCGTAACGGCTGTACGTGGTCTCCACGACCGCCGCCGCGATCCGGATCGCCAGCCAGGCCGCCGCTCCGATCAGCACCAGGGTCAGCACCCGGCCGATGCCGACATGGTGCTCCTGGAGCAGCTCGGCCTCGTCGTAGGACCCTCTGAGCAGGGCTGTGCACAGGACGAGCTGGTAGGGGAAGCGGGCGTGGCGCAGCAGACCCCACAGGGTTGTCTCACTGTGCCGTTCGTCGGCCTTGCGCATCAGACGGTCGGTGGCCCACCCGATGATCAGGGTGAGCAGGACCGAGCCGCCGATGACGATCAGCGGGCGGAGTACGTTCTCCATGCCTCGAACGTAACCAGCCGAGGGGGGTCATGAACATGGGCATCGGTGAGGCGGTGGTCACGGCGTTGTCGGACCCGGCTGGCACGATGGCCTCATGAACATCATGCTCTTCCACTCGACCTATGGCCTCAGGCCCGCGGTGCGTCAGGCCGCGGACCGGCTGCGCGGCGCCGGACACGAGGTGTGGACGCCGGACCTCTTCGAGGGGCGCACGTTCGAGACGGTCGAGGAGGGCATGGCGTTCAACGACTCGGTCGGCAAGGACGAGTTGCTGAAGCGGGCCGTGCTCGCCGCCGCGCCCTACTCGGAGCGGGGGCTGGTCTACGCCGGGTTCTCGCTCGGCGCCTCCGTCGCCCAGACCCTCGGCCTCGGTGACGAGAAGGCGCGCGGACTGCTGCTGGTGCACGGCACGTCGGACATCGCGGCGAACGCCTCGGTGGACGATCTGCCGGTGCAGCTGCATGTCGCCGAGCCGGACCCGTTCGAGACGGACGACTGGCTGAGCGCCTGGTATCTCCAGATGGGCCGGGCGGGCGCCGATGTCGAGGTGTACAGATACGCCGGGGCCGGCCACCTCTACACCGATCCCGACCTGCCGGACTACGACGAGGAGGCCGCCGAGGCCACCTGGCGGGTGGCGCTCGGCTTCCTGGAGTCCCTCTAGGCTCAGCCCGCCGCTCGGTACGCCGCCCAGTTCTGCTGCATGCGGGTCACCTGGCCCGCGGTGAACTGGTACATGCAGAGGTCGTACGTGTAGTCCATGAAGTTGTGGATCGGGTCCGCGCCCGCCTTGCGGGTGCAGGTGTCGCGTCCCTCCGGGCACTCGTACGCGGCGCTCTTCTCGGCCGGGGTGTCGTCGACGTAGTCGCCGTTGCCGTTACAGCCGCCCTGGAAGGTGTGGTACAGGCCCATCCAGTGGCCGACCTCGTGGGTCGCGGTGTCGCCCTCGTCGTAGTGGGTGGCCGAGCCGCCCGGCAGCGAGGCGTCGAGGAGGACCACGCCGTCCATGGACGGGCTCGACTTGTAGGAGCTGGGGAAGGTCGCCCAGCCGAGGAGACCGTCGCCGAGGTTGGCGGTGTAGACGTTGAGCGCGTTCGCGCCGCCCCTGCGCAGGGCGGACTTCATCGCCTTCTCCTCCGGCGAGCCGTAACCGACGCCGTACCAGGCCGCGTTGTCGGTGTAGTCGGTGCCGGCGAGGGTGAACTGGTAGCCGGAGTCGACGTTTCCGGTGCCCTGGCCGGCGTAGGCCGCGTTCAGGACGTTGATCTGGGCGTTGATGTCGGCGGAGTCGAGCTGCCCGGTCGCGCCGTCGTGGATGACGTGGAAGTAGACCGGGATGGTGGTCGAGGCGGCCGCCGCGAGGCTGCGGTTGCCGGTGGCGGGCAGCTTGTCGAGCTTCTTCCGCAGATCGGCGTCCATCGCCTGGGCCTTGGCCGCGCTGACCTCGTTGGGCTCGGCGACGGCCTCGCCGCCGTGTCCGGGGTGGGCCTCGCGGGCCGCGGCGTGGCCGCTCTCCTCGGCGCAGTCGGCGGCCGGAGCCTGGGCCGCTGCGACTGTGGTGGGCGCCGACAGAGGAGTGAGCATCAAGGTTCCGGCCACGGCAGTCGTGGCAAGAACACGTCTGCGCGTAGAGGGGGATATCCGGGCAAGTACACGCATGCTGACTCCTGGCTGATGCGTTGGGGAGGGGGCGCAGGGGTCTTCCTGGCCGTCGCCCGGAGATTACGTGGACATGCCCATGGCCGAAGAGAATCGATCAGGCCCAATCAAATACCCGGCAGATGGGGGTATTTGGGGTAAGTGAATGATCAACTGTCCGGAGTGTGAGATCGCGGCGTAACGGGTTCCGTTGCCCGGGCGGGTGGTGTGTCCGTATTCGGGACGCGACTCGCACCACCCGCCGTAGCGATGTGATCTCCGGTTAACGGCCCGCAATCGGGCCAGGAGTGGCCGAAAATCGACCATGGGGCACAGGGCTTACACAGGGTCGTAGGTGCGCTCGACCTTCTGCGTGCCGGTGCGGGTGCGGTACGAACGTGCCCAGGACGCGCTGGAGTCCTGCTTCGTCTTGTCGGACAGGACGTAGTAGTCCATCTGTGCGCGGTCGGCCGTGATGTCCAGGATGCCGTAGCCGTGGCGGTCGGTGTCGACCCAGTGGACGTGCCGGTTGGCGGCCCGGATGATCGGCGAGGCGAGTGCGGAGACGGTGCCCTCGGGGAGCTTCACGATGTCGTCGAGGTTGTCGGAGGTGACCGACGTGACGACGAACTCGGTGGCGGCGGAGGCGGACAGCGGGTAGGTACCGGCGTCGACCGGCACGTCGTTGGCCCACGCCATGTGGATGTCGCCGGTCAGGAACACGGTGTTGCGGATCGCGTTCGAGCGCAGGTGGGCGAGCAGCTCGCGGCGGTCGTCCGTGTAGCCGTCCCACTGGTCGGTGTTGAGCGCGAGGCCCTCCTGTGGCAGGCCCAGCAGCTTGGCCAGCGGCTTGAGCAGGTCCGCGGAGAGGGAGCCGATGGCGAAGGGCGAGATCATCACCGAGTTGCCGACCAGCCGCCAGGTGGTGTCGGAGGACTTCAGGCCCGCCTTCAGCCAGTCCAGTTGGGCGCGGCCGGTGAGCGTGCGGTCCGGGTCGTCGACGTCGCCGTTGCCGACCTTGACCTGCTCCGAGCGGAAGGAACGCAGGTCCAGCAGGGACAGGTCGGCGAGCTTGCCGAAGCGCAGGCGCCGGTAGGTGGTGCCCGCGATGGCCGGGCGCACGGGCATCCACTCGAAGTAGGCCTGCTTGGCGGCGGCCTGACGCGCGGCCCAGCCGCCCTCGGTGCCCTCGGTGTGGTTCTCGGCGCCGCCCGACCAGGCGTCGTTGGCCATCTCGTGGTCGTCCCAGATCGCGATGACGGGCGCCTTCGCGTGCAGGGCCTGGAGATCCGGGTCGGTCTTGTACTTGCCGTGCCGGGTGCGGTAGTCGGCGAGCGTGAGGATCTCGTGGGTGGGCGCGGTCTGCCGTACGACGGTGCCGCGCGTGCCGTACTCGCCGGAGCCGTACTCGTAGATGTAGTCGCCGAGGTGCAGCCAGGCGTCCAGGTCGCTGCGGGCGGCGAGGTGGCGGTACGACGCGAAGTAGCCGGCCTCCCAACTGGCGCAGGAGACCACGCCGAAGCGCAGGCCGGAGACGGAGGCGCTCGCCGCCGGCGCGGTGCGGGTGCGCGCCACCGGGGAGTCCGTGCCGCCGGCCGAGAAGCGGAACCAGTAGTCGGTGGCCGGTTCCAGGCCCCGTATGTCCGCCTTGACGGTGTGGTCGGAGGCGGCGGTCGCGGTGGTCGAGCCCTTGGCGACGATGCTGGTCAGCGCCTTGTCCCGGGCGACGACCCAACTGACCTCGGTGGGACGCCCGATCCCGGAGCCGGGCGTCGCCTCGGCGGTCGGCGTCACCCGGGTCCACAGCAGGACGCCGTCGGGCAGCGGGTCACCGGAGGCGACGCCGTGCAGGAAGGCGGGGCCCGCTTCGGCGGCGCCGGCGGGCAGCGCCGCGGCGAGCGGACCCGCCAGGACAGCCGTCGCCGCCGCGGCCTTGACGACCGTACGGCGGCGAGGGGCGAGGGAGTTGTGCTGCTCTGGTGATCTGTATCGACTGGTCACAGCCGATCAGGTTACTGACTGGTATGAACAAGAGCGGGCGAACTCACAAAAGTTCGCCCGCTCTTCCCCTGAAGGTTCGGTTCAGCCCTTGAGGGCCGACTCGAGCGCCTTGTTGAAGTCGACCACCGTCATCGGCGCGTTCTTCCCGTCGGCGCCGGTGAGCGTCTTGCCGTCCATCTTCAGGGTCGGCGTACCCTTCACGCCGCTGTCGTCGAACGTTGCCGACATCTCCAGCGCCCACTTGTCGTAGGTGCCGTTCTTCACGGCGTTCTGGAACTCCTTGTTGCCCTTCAGGGCGTCGACCGTGTCCGCGATCTTGATCAGGTAGGCGTCGTCCTTGAGCTTGTCGTCGGTCTCGGCCGGGTGCCACTTGGCCGAGTACATCGCGGTCTTGTACTGGAGGAACGCCTCGGGGCTGACGTTCAGCGCGGCGCCGAGGGAGCTGAGGGCGTTCTTGGAGCCCTCACCACTCAGGCCGTTGTCGAGGAAGGTCGCACCGACGTACTGGACCTTGAACTTGCCGTCCTTGACGTCCTTGTCGACGGTCGAGCCGACGGTCTGTTCGAACGTGGCGCAGACCGGGCAGCGCGGGTCCTCGTACATCACGAGGGTCTTCTTGGCGCTGTCCTCGCCGATGACGACGGTCGTGCCGTTCTTGCCGGTGGTGTTGGCCGGCTTGACCAGCTTCTCGTCCTTCGCCGCCTCCCAGTAGCCGGGCTTGTTGCCCTGGACGACCGCGTAGCTGATGCCGCCTGCTATCGCGAGGACGCCGACGATGGAGCCGGCGACGATCAGCTGGCGCTTGATCTTTGCCCGCTTCGCCTCGCGCTCGCGCTCGATGCGCAGCCGCTCTCGGGCCGCCGTCTTCGCGGCCTGGCTGTTCCGCTTGCTCATGTTGGTGATCTCCATGGGGACACGCACACGTCGTGTGCGGGATACGTATGGGTGGGCTGTGGTGCTCAGATGCTGTTCACGCGCAGGTGAAGGCGGGCGAGCACGGCGGTCCACGTCGTCCCAGGGAGTGCACGAGGAGGCGGCTGCGGGAAGTGGCCGCACGGCCGGTGGGGCGCGGCAGGCGGCGGGCCGGGGCGGTCATGGGGACCGCCACCGCGGCGACCGCCAGCAGCAGCGGCCGGAACGTCGTCGCCGCGACCGCGCTCAGCAGCTGGGCCAGGGCCCGCTCGCCGCGGCGCAGCCAGGCGGCGGCGAGGAGGCCGACGCCGATGTGGGCGCCGAGCAGAAGCCAGGCGGTGGCCGGGTCGACATGGGCCAGGAGACCGCCGAGCCGGTCGGGGTCGGTGCCGGTGACCTGGGCCAGCGGGGTGCCGACCTGGGTGCCGTCGCCGCAGAGGACGTCCCAGCCGACCGACGCCAGCGGGCCGGCGACCGGGCCGCCCGCCCTGCCGTAACAGACGTGCTGGCCGGTGGTGAGGATCGTGTCGGCGGCCAGCTCCAGCGGGATCAGGAGAACCGCGATCCGACCGAAGGTCCGCTCGCGGCCGGCCAGCGCGTAGGCGAGGACGAACACGGCGGCCGTGAGCAGGGCCACCGTGTTCAGCGGCAGGGGTGCCCGGGACAGCAGCACGTGCGACGCGGTGCTGAGCGTCACGACGAGTGACGTGAACAGCGCCGCGCGTACGGCTCGCAGCTGGGTCCCGGATATGTCCATAGCGGAGGAGAGTGTGTCACGTGGTCCTGTAAAGGACCCCTAAAGGATGCCTGTGAGTGGCCGGGGAGCGTCGGTGAGCGGCCCTTCGGTCACAGACCCGGGATCCGGCCGTTGCGGAACAGGTCCACGAAGATCTGGTGGTCGGCTCGCGCGCGTGCGCCATAGCCGTGCGCGAAGTCGACCAGGAGCTCCGCGAAGCCGTCCTCGTCGGCCGCGATGGCCGCGTCGATGGCGCGCTCGGTGGAGAACGGCACCAGGGACTCGCCGGAGGTGTCGTCCGCCGCCGCGTGCATCGTGGCCGTGGCCCGGCCGAGGTCGGCGACGACCGACGCGATCTCCTCCGGGTCGTCGATGTCGCCCCAGTCCAGGTCGACCGCGTACGGCGAGACCTCGGCGACCAGCTGGCCCGCGCCGTCCAGCTCGGTCCAGCCCAGCCACGGGTCGGCGTGCGCCTGGAGGGCGCGCTGGGAGATCACCGTGCGGTGGCCCTCGTGCTGGAAGTAGTCGCGCAGCGCCTGGTCCGTGATGTGCCGGGAGACGGCCGGGGTCTGGGCCTGCTTGATGTAGATCACGACGTCGTTCTCGAGGGCGTCGGTGTGGCCCTCCAGCAGGATGTTGTACGACGGCAGCCCGGCCGAGCCGATGCCGATGCCGCGGCGGCSGACGACGTCCTTGACCCGGTAGGAGTCGGGGCGGTCCAGGGACGCGTCCGGCAGCGTCTCCAGGTAGCCGTCGAAGGCGGCGAGCACCTTGTAGCGGGTGGCCGCGTCCAGCTCGATGGAGCCGCCGCCGGGGGCGAAGCGGCGCTCGAAGTCACGGATCTCCGTCATGGAGTCCAGCAGCCCGAAGCGGGTCAGCGCGCGGGCGTCGCGCAGCGCGTCCAGGAGCGGGCCCTGGGCGGTGTCCAGCGTGAAGGGCGGCACCTCGTCGCTCTTGGCGCCGGTCGCCAGGGCGTGCACGCGCTCGCGGTAGGCGCCCGCGTAGATCCGCACCAGCTCGCTGATCTGGTCGTCGCCGAACGCCTTGGCGTACCCGATGAGGGCGATCGAGGCGGAGAAGCGCTTGAGGTCCCAGGTGAAGGGGCCGACGTAGGCCTCGTCGAAGTCGTTGACGTTGAAGATCAGCCGGCCGTTGGCGTCCATGTACGTGCCGAAGTTCTCCGCGTGCAGGTCGCCGTGGATCCACACGCGCGAGGTGCGCTCGTCCAGGTACGGGCCGCCGCGCTTCTCGGCATCCAGGTCGTTGTAGAAGAGGCACGCCGTGCCGCGGTAGAACGCGAAGGCCGAGGCCGCCATCTTCCGGAACTTCACGCGGAACGCGGCCGGATCGGCGGCCAGGAGCTCGCCGAAGGCGGTGTCGAAGACGGCGAGGATCTCGTCGCCGCGCTGCTCGTCGTTGAGCTGGGGGACCGACATCGCTGGGTGCCTCCTGGTGCATGTGTACGACAGCGTTTCTGTCGTATCCAACGGGCGGGCCCGCGGGAAAGTGCCCGCGACCCTCGCTGTGAAGGTACGCGGGGGAGCCCCGCGAGTGTCAGTGCCGAGGCATAGACTTCGACGCTGTCCCCAGAAGTGTCCGTCCGCCTGTCACCGAGCGTTTTCCATGGAGGCCAAGCCGTGTCAAAGCCGCCGTTCACGCACCTGCACGTCCACACCCAGTACTCACTGCTGGACGGTGCCGCGCGGCTGAAGGACATGTTCGACGCGTGCAATGAGATGGGCATGACGCACATCGCCATGTCCGACCACGGCAACCTCCACGGGGCGTACGACTTCTTCCACACCGCGAAGAAGGCCGGAATCACCCCGATCATCGGGATCGAGGCGTATGTCGCCCCCGAGTCCCGGCGCAACAAGCGCAAGATCCAGTGGGGCCAGCCGCACCAGAAGCGCGACGACGTCTCCGGTTCCGGTGGTTACACCCACAAGACGATGTGGGCCGTCAACAAGACGGGCCTGCACAACATCTTCCGGCTGTCCTCGGACGCCTACGCCGAGGGCTGGCTCCAGAAGTGGCCCCGGATGGACAAGGAGACCATCGCCCAGTGGTCCGAGGGGATCGTGGCCTCCACCGGCTGCCCCTCCGGCGAGCTCCAGACCAGGCTGCGCCTCGGCCAGTACGACGAGGCACTGAAGGCGGCCGCCGACTACCAGGACATCTTCGGCAAGGACCGATACTTCCTGGAGCTGATGGACCACGGCATCGAGATCGAGCACCGGGTCCGCGACGGCCTGCTGGAGATCGGCAAGAAGCTCGGCATCCCCCCGCTGGTCACCAACGACTCGCACTACACGTACGCGCACGAGGCGACCGCCCACGACGCCCTGCTGTGCATCCAGACCGGCAAGAACCTCTCCGACCCGGACCGCTTCAGGTTCGACGGCACCGGTTACTACCTGAAGACCACGGACGAGATGTACGCCATCGACTCCTCGGACGCCTGGCAGGAGGGCTGCGCCAACACGCTCCTGATCGCCGAGATGGTCGACACCGACGGCATGTTCGAGTCCCGGAACCTGATGCCGAAGTTCGACATCCCCGAGGGCTACACCGAGGTCACCTGGTTCAAGGAGGAGGTCCGCCGCGGCATGGAGCGCCGCTTCCCCGGCGGCATCCCCGACGACCGCCAGAAGCAGGCCGAGTACGAGATGGACGTCATCATCTCGATGGGCTTCCCCGGCTACTTCCTCGTCGTCGCCGACTTCATCATGTGGGCCAAGAACAACGGCATCGCGGTCGGCCCCGGCCGAGGCTCCGCGGCCGGTTCGATCGTCGCGTACGCCATGGGCATCACCGACCTCGACCCGATCCCGCACGGTCTGATCTTCGAGCGGTTCCTCAACCCCGAGCGCATCTCGATGCCCGATGTCGACATCGACTTCGACGAGCGTCGGCGCGTCGAGGTGATCAGGTACGTGACGGAGAAGTACGGCGCCGACAAGGTCGCCATGATCGGCACCTACGGCAAGATCAAGGCCAAGAACGCGATCAAGGACTCCGCGCGCGTGCTGGGCTACCCGTACGCGATGGGTGACCGTCTCACCAAGGCCATGCCCGCCGACGTCCTCGGCAAGGGCATCGACCTGAACGGCATCACCGATCCCTCGCACCCCCGCTACAGCGAGGCGGGCGAGATCCGGGGGATGTACGAGAACGAACCGGATGTGAAGAAGGTCATCGACACCGCCAAGGGCGTCGAGGGCCTGGTCCGGCAGATGGGTGTGCACGCGGCCGGCGTGATCATGTCCAGCGAGACCATCACCGAGCACGTCCCGGTCTGGGTGCGGCACACCGACGGCGTGACCATCACGCAGTGGGACTACCCGAGCTGTGAGTCGCTCGGCCTGCTGAAGATGGACTTCCTGGGCCTGCGCAACCTGACGATCATGGACGACGCCGTCAAGATGGTGAAGTCCAACAAGGGGATCGACATCGATCTCCTCAGCCTCCCGCTGGACGACCCCACGACCTTCGACCTGCTCCAGCGCGGCGACACCCTGGGCGTCTTCCAGTTCGACGGCGGCCCCATGCGCTCGCTGCTGCGCCTGATGAAGCCCGACAACTTCGAAGACATCTCCGCCGTCTCCGCGCTCTACCGTCCCGGCCCGATGGGCATGGACTCGCACACCAACTACGCCCTGCGCAAGAACAAGCTCCAGGAGATCACCCCGATCCACAAGGAGCTCGAAGAGCCCCTCCGGGAGGTCCTGGACGTCACCTACGGCCTGATCGTCTACCAGGAGCAGGTGCAGAAGGCCGCGCAGATCATCGCGGGCTACTCGCTCGGCGAGGCCGACATCCTCCGCCGAGTCATGGGCAAGAAGAAGCCCGACGAGCTGGCGAAGAACTTCACCATCTTCCAGGCCGGCGCCCAGAAGAACGGCTACAGCGACGAAGCCATCCAGGCCCTGTGGGACGTGCTGGTCCCCTTCGCCGGCTACGCGTTCAACAAGGCGCACTCCGCCGCGTACGGACTGGTCTCGTACTGGACCGCCTTCCTGAAGGCGAACCACCCCGCCGAGTACATGGCGGCGCTGCTGACCTCGGTCAAGGACGACAAGGACAAGTCGGCCGTCTATCTGAACGAGTGCCGCCGCATGGGCATCAAGGTGCTCCCGCCGAACGTCAACGAGTCGGTGCACAACTTCGCCGCCCAGGGCGACGACGTGATCCTCTTCGGCCTGGAGGCCGTGCGCAACGTCGGCACGAACGTGGTCGAGTCGATCATCAAGAGCCGCAAGGCCAAGGGCAAGTACGCCTCCTTCCCCGACTACCTCGACAAGGTCGACGCGACCGCGTGCAACAAGCGGACCACGGAGTCGCTGATCAAGGCGGGCGCGTTCGACAGCCTGGGCCACACCCGCAAGGGCCTCACCGCACACTTCGAGCCGATGATCGACAACGTGGTCGCGGTCAAGCGCAAGGAGGCCGAGGGCCAGTTCGACCTCTTCGGCGGCATGGGCGAGGAGGAGAGCAACGAGCCCGGCTTCGGACTCGACGTCGTCTTCACCGAGGACGAGTGGGACAAGACCTATCTGCTCGCCCAGGAGCGGGAGATGCTCGGTCTGTACGTCTCCGACCACCCCCTCTTCGGCCTGGAGCACGTGCTGTCCGACAAGGCCGACGCGGGCATCGCCCAGCTCACCGGCGGTGAGCACGCGGACGGCGCGGTCGTCACCATCGGCGGCATCATCTCGGGCCTGCAGCGCAAGATGACCAAGCAGGGCAACGCCTGGGCCATCGCCACCGTCGAGGAYCTCGCCGGCTCCATCGAGTGCATGTTCTTCCCGGCGACGTACCAGCTCGTGTCGACCCAACTCGTCGAGGACGCCGTCGTGTTCGTAAAGGGCCGCCTCGACAAGCGCGAGGACGTGCCGCGGCTGGTCGCGATGGAGCTCCAGGTCCCCGACCTGTCCAACGCGGGCACCAACGCGCCCGTGATCCTCACCATCCCGGCCACCAGGGTCACCCCGCCGATGATCAACCGCCTCGGCGAGATCCTCAGCCATCACAAGGGCGACAGCGAAGTCCGTATCAAGCTCCAGGGCCCGACCAGGACGACGGTGCTGCGGCTGGACCGGCACCGTGTGAAGCCGGACCCGGCGCTGTTCGGAGACCTGAAGGTGCTGCTCGGGCCGTCCTGCCTGGCGGGCTGAGCCGCGACGGCGAGCAGAACGTGAGAAGGGCGCGTCCCGCGGGGGACGCGCCCTTCTGTGTGTGCCTGGGTCTCAACAACCCGATATGCAGATGTCAGTTGTGACCGAAGCGCTTCTGGCGCCCCTTGCGGGCCATGTCGCCGGGGGTGACCTGCGTGGCGCGCTGCTCCGTCTGCGACTCCATCGCGGACTGCTGGGCCTGCTGCTGACCACGCTCGGACTGCGGCTGCTTCCGGTCCTGCTTCTTGTTCTTGGCCATGGTGATTGCCTCCTGTGGGGAACTAGGGGCCAGGGCCGCGACCAGACTCACATAAGCTGACAAAGAACGCATTTCGGATAATTACCGTGCGTGACAGCGGTTGTCGGGGCGTGAGACATGGCGCGCCGTGGATCTCATGCCTCGAAACGCCACGCCGAAGATCGAGTTCGGCCCGTTAACCCCCGCGCGGTCGGGCAGACTCGAAGGAAGCCCGAAGCAAACCTCCCGGGAAGAGGGTGAGTCGTGTGGACCGCTGCATCGTCCTGGTGGACGCCGGGTATCTGCTGGGGGCCGCCGCCAGCCTGCTCGCCGGGGAACCCTCCCGGTCCCGGATCACCGTCGACCATGCCGCCCTCATCCAGGGGCTGCGTGAACGCGCCGAGTCAGACACCCAGCAGCCGTYGCTGCGCATCTACTGGTTCGACGGCGCCCCCGACCGCGTCCCCCAGCCCGAACACCGCAGGCTGCGCGTGATGCCTCGGGTGACCGTCCGGCTCGGCGCCCTGACCCGCAGCGACGGCCGCTGGGCGCAGAAGGGCGTGGACGCCGCGATGCACGCCGAGCTCACGGAGCTGGCCCGCAACCGCGCCTGCTCCGACGTGGTGCTGGTGACCGGCGACGGCGATCTGCTGCCGGGCATGATGGCCGCCAAGGAGCACGGAGTCGCCGTCCACCTGTGGGCCGTACAGGCCGCCGACGGTGACTACAACCAGTCCGAGGATCTCGTCGCCGAGGCCGACGAACGGCGCGTGCTGGACCGTACGTGGATCACCAAGGCCGTACGCGCCAAGGAGCTCACCGGCGTGTGCGCACCGCCGCCCGTGCCCCGGCCCGAGATCGCCGCGATCCTGTCCGCCCCGCTGCCCGACTCCGCGCTCGGCGCCGCGACCGAGCGGCGCACCGCGGAGGGCGAACACGCCGCACCGGCCACCGCCTCGGAGAACGGCACACAGGAGCGGGTGCCGGCCCCCAAGGGCGTGCCCACGCCGAAGGACCTCGCCGCCCTGCGCGCGCCCGGCGTCCAGCCCGCCCAGCACCCGACGAGCGCGACACTGCGCTGGTCCTCCGACAAAGGGTGGGTCGACCGGCCCGGGGGCACGGCGGAGTCGGCCGAGGCCGCGTCCATGCCGACGCTGGCACAGCTGACCACGGCGGAACAGCGGTGGGCCGACCGGGAGGAGGACATCACCACGGTCGGCGGCGATCCGTACGAGGTGGGGCAGGTCTTCGCCCGGCGGTGGATGGGGCGGCTGGGGGACCAGAGCCATCTCCAGCGGCTCTCCGGGATGTATCCGCGCATTCCGCACCGGATCGACGGCGAGCTGCTCCGGTACGCGGCCCGCTTCGGGCTGCTCGCCCACAAGGACGACCAGATCGACGAGCATGACCGGTATGCGATCCGGGCCGGGTTCTGGCGGGAGATCGATGTGCGGACGGCCGCGGAGCATGCGCCGGCGGGCGAGTGATCCGGCGGGTCGCGGTCCATCAGGATCCGCCGGACCGTGCCGTAGGGGTTGAGCGCCGTTGCGGCGGTTTTATGGCGGCCGGTGGATTTCGGGCGGCGAGCAGGCGATTTGTGACGACCGGCCGCCCCGGGAGCCGAGCAGGGGTCCCGACCCCGTAGTCTCGTCCCTTGTGAGTACGCGCGCGGCACAGGTATTTCGGCACGGTGGTGACGTCGTGTGTGCCGTGCGCGGGCTGACCAAGACCTATCCGGCGGTGCGCGGACGGCGCGGAGTGCCCGCGACCGACGAGGTGCGGGCCACCGACGACGTACGGCTGGACATCCGGCGCGGCGAGATCTTCGGACTGCTCGGACCCAACGGGGCCGGCAAGACCACCCTCGTGCGCCAGCTCACCGGGCTGATGCGGCCCGACACCGGCAGCGTCGAGATCCTCGGGCACGACATCGTGCGCCACCCCGAGCGGGCCGCCCGCATCCTCGCCTACCTCGGCCAGGAGTCGACCGCCCTCGACGACCTGACCGTGTCGCTCGCCGCCGAGACGACCGGGCGGCTGCGCGGCCTGGACGTGCGCCAGGCGCGGGCCGAACGGGACGCCGTGCTCGACGAGCTGGGCCTCGGTCCGCTCGCCGGGCGGCCGATCAGGAAGCTCTCCGGCGGGCAGCGCCGGCTGGCCTGCTTCGCCGCCGCGCTGGTGGGGGAGCGGCCGCTGCTCGTGCTCGACGAGCCGACCACCGCGATGGACCCGGTGGCTCGGCGGGCCGTCTGGTCGGCCGTGGACCGGCGGCGCGCCGAGCACGGGACGACCGTGCTGCTCGTCACCCACAACGTCATCGAGGCCGAGACCGTGCTCGACCGGGTCGCGGTCCTCGACCGGGGCCGTGTGATCGCCTGTGACACGCCGTCCGGGCTCAAGGAACGGGTCGCGGGCGAGGTGCGGGTCGAACTGCTGTGGCGGGACCGGGCGCCCCTGGACGTGCCCGAGGTCGCCGCGCTCCAGGACCGGGCCGTTCAGTCCGGCCGCCGCTGGACGCTGCGGCTCGCCCCCGAGGAGGCCCGCGCGGTCGTCGCCACCGTCACCGGCGGGGCCGCCTTCGCCGCGCTGGACGACTTCACGCTCGCCACGCCGAGCCTGGAGGACGTCTATCTGTCGCTGGGCGGGGCCGCGCAGCAGGGGTTGGTGAAAGCGTGAGCACGCAGACCGTCGTATCCGTACAGAACGTCGTACAGAACGCCGTACGGAACAGGGCCACCTCCCGAGTGATCCCCAGTGCGAAAGGGAGCAGCGCCACGTGAGTGTCGTACCCGCCGAGGTTCTGCCGGGCAGCGCCCTGGCCGTGGACGAGACGGCCGGCCGGGCCGCGGCCGAGCTCGGGCCGCGTGCGCGGCTGTGGCCGGCGCTGTGCGCCGTGTACCGGGCGCAGCTGTCCCGGGCGCGGGTCGCGCGTATTCCGCTGCTGTTCGTGGCGACCTTCCAGTCGATCGGGATCATGATCCTGATGCGCGGGGTCGTGGACGGCGGGGCCGAGGCGCAGGCCGTGGTCGCCGGGTCGGCGGTGCTCGTCGTGGCCTTCGTCGCGCTGAACCTGCTCGCGCAGTACTTCGGGCAGCTGCGGGCCAGCGGTGGGCTCGACCACTACGCCACGCTGCCGGTGCCGCCCGCCGCGGTGGTGCTGGGGGCGGCGGGGGCGTACGCGTCCTTCACCGTGCCCGGGACCGTGGTGACCGCCGTCTTCGGATGCGTGCTGTTCGGGCTGCCGATGGCGCATCTGTGGGTGCTCATCGCGGTGATCCCGCTGGCCGGAGCCGCGCTCGCCGGACTGGGGGCGGCGCTCGGACTGCTCGCGCCGCGCCCCGAACTGGCCACACTGCTCGGCCAGCTGGGCATGTCGGCGGCGCTGCTGCTGGGTGTGCTGCCCGCCGACCGGATGCCGGAGGCGGTGCGCTTCACGCGGGACCTGCTGCCCTCGACATACGGCGTGGAGGCCTTCGCGCGGACCTTCGGGGAGCGGCCCGACTGGGCGTTCGTGCTCGCTGACCTGGCCGTGTGCGGGGTCGTCGGCGTCGTCTCGCTGGCCGTCGCCACCTGGGCGTACCGTCGGGCGGCCGTCCGGTGACGCGCCGCACAGGTCGGCCTGGCACGATGGCAGGGTGACCGCTCCGCTGACTCCTCCACCGCCGCCGCGTGAACCGTCCCCGAACGGGGGGTGGCAGCAGCCCGCTGCCCGGCACGCGGCCGCCGTGCCGCCGCATGACGTCATATCCGGTGCCCCGGGCGGGGTACCGGGCCACCACGGTCCTCATGGCCCGTACGGCGGTATATATGGCTCGTACGAACAGGACGGTCCCGGTATGAAGACCGAGCTCCGAGAGGCCGCCGTGGTCACGGTGGTCGTGGCGCTCTTCGGCGCGCTGCTCGGGGTGCTGTGGTGGTGGCTCGCGCCGAGCGTGCCGCTGGTCGGGGACGTCGTCGACAACGGCTGGGTCGTCTACTTCAAGGATTCCGAGGGGGAGCAGGCCATCGGGGTGGATGGAACGTTCACTCTGCTCGCGCTCGCGTTCGGCCTGGTCAGTGCGGTCGCCGTCTTTCTCTGGCGGCGGCGCGGGGGTGTGCCGTTGGTGATCGGGCTGGCCGTCGGGGGATTCCTCGGGGCGCTGCTGGCCTGGTGGCTCGGGGTGCGGCTCGGACCCACGCAGGATGTGATCGCCCACGCGAAGGAAGCGGGGAAGGGAGTCGCCTTCTCGGCGCCGCTGAAGCTGGGCGCCAAGGGCGCGCTGCTGGCCTGGCCGCTGGCCGCGCTGGTCGTCCACCTCGGGCTGACGGCGCTGTTCGGGCCCCGGGACGCGGACCCGTATCAGCAGCACCCGCCGCAGGGGCAGCCGAAGGACCCGTACGGGGCGCCGCAGGCCTGAAGCCGCGGAACGCCCAGGGGGCTCGGCCCCCTGGAGCGATGGATCGTCATGCCGGGCGGCGTCCGTGGTTCGAGCGGCCCTTCTTGATGCGCCACTTGCGTTTCCGCGTTTTCTTCGACATGTCCCTCGTACTTAACCGAGGACACCCCCGCCGTCGAGGGGTCACGCACGCCCGATGGGAGCGAGGACCGCTTCCGTGAGCTCGGCGAGGTCCTCGGGGGAGAGCTCGACCTCCAGGCCGCGACGGCCCGCCGAGACGCAGATCGTGGCGTGGGCGCGGGCGGAGTCGTCCAGGACCGTGCGGAGCTTCTTGCGCTGGCCCAGGGGGGAGATGCCGCCCCGCACATAGCCCGTGGTGCGTTCCGCCAGGGCCGGGTCGGCCATCGCCGCGCGCTTGCCGCCGACCGCCGACGCCAGGGACTTGAGGTCCAGCTGGCCGGCCACCGGGACCACCGCCACGGTCAGGCCGCCGTCCACGTCCGCCACCAGCGTCTTGAAGACCCGGTCGGGGGACACGCCCATCGCCTCCGCCGCCTCCTCGCCGTACGAGGGGTGGGCGGGGTCGTGGTCGTAGGAGTGGACGGTGTAGGCGACACCCGCGGCCGTGAGGGCGACCGTCGCGGGAGTGCCTCCCGCCTGCTGGTTCTTCTTGGACTTCTTCGCCATGGTGGCCGGTTCCCCAGAGGTCGTACGTCAGTTGAGACTCGTCGGGCCGCGCGTCAGGTCGGACGACGGCAGCGACGGCAGGCTACGGATGATCGAGGTCTCGGTGCGAAGGAGTTTCAGCTCGTCGCGCAGCCGGGACGCGGTGTCCGGGGACTGGAGCAGACGCTGCTTCGTCGGGGTGTCCAGCATCATCGCGGCCGCCACCAGGTAGGAGACCACCGAGGGCTGGTCCGGCAGGTCGGTCGTCGTGGACAGGGAACGTTCACGGGCGCCGGCCAGACGCTTCTGGTACTGCCGGAACGCGCGTAGCACCCCCTCGGCCAGCGCTCCCGCCTCGTCGCCCGGCTCCTCCGGCAGCTCCTCCAGCTCGGCCGTCAGGAACGGGCCCGAGGCGTCCACCGACACCAGGCGCACCCGCGTCGTGCCGGTCGCCAGCACCTCGAAGGTGCCGTCCTCCCGCTCCCGGATCGTCGCCGCGTCCGCCACACAGCCCACCCCGTGGAAGGCCTTGACCGGGTCGGGGCCGAAGCCCGCGGTGGGCCCGCGCTCGGGCAGGGCCGTGGGGTCGGGCATGCCGGGAGCGCTCTGGGCCACCTCGTGGCCGTCGCGGATCGTCACGACGGCGAATCGGCGCGGCTCCTCCTCGGGGGTCTTCAGCAGCTCGCGCATCATGGCGCGATACCGCTCCTCGAACACGTTGAGCGGCAGCACGAGTCCCGGGAACAGCACCGAGTTCAGGGGAAACAGCGGAAGGCGGACGGTCACGGCGCCAAAGCCTAATGGTCGCCGGAGTGAACGCGTCCGCCGCGCCCACTCCGTGGATGCTCGCCGCGCGTGCTGCCCTCGGCGTCGGTGGCCGTGCGCCGCCGGACCTCCTCGCGCATCTTCAGGAACCGGTCCAGCGGATCCTCCGAGAGCCTGCTCCACGGGAAGGAGGTGGCGTACGGCCCGATCAGCCGCAGTTGCTCCAGGGCGTCCTCCCAGCGGCCCAGCCGCACCAGCACATACGTCAGCTTGTTACGGATCGCGGCGGGCCACAGGTCGGCCGCGGGGAACCGGGCGGACAGCGTGACGGCCCGGTCGGCCGCC
Source organism: Streptomyces sp. UW30 (assembly GCF_008042075.1). GTDB lineage: Bacteria > Actinomycetota > Actinomycetes > Streptomycetales > Streptomycetaceae > Streptomyces. The sequence goes on from NZ_RDBN01000037.1 coordinate 467,273, forward strand.
GTCTCCAGCCGCTCGCGCGGCACGCCCGGACCGCAGTCGTCGTCCAGGTAGGCGAGGACGGCCCGGGTCGGCAGCGCCTGGACGAGGGAGTCGGCCGGGGCGTCCTGCGCGGCCCGGTCGGCGAAGTCCAGGCACTCGCGGTGGGAGCCGTGCCAGGACGAGGCCAGGTAGCGCAGGGCCGCCACATGGCAGCCGTAGTGGCGCGGAGCGCGGCGCAGCGCCGCCTCCCACAGCTCGCCGAAGTAGGTGTGCCCGGCGCGTGAGCCGCGCGCGTGGTCCAGGGCGATCCGCCAGGGCACCGGGTCGCGGTCGTCGGCGCGCGCGGCGGCGGTGATCAGCGGGCTCACCCCGCGCAGCACCTCGGCCCGGGCCGGTGACCGCCAGGCGTGGTCCACCGCGAGCTGGGCCCTGATCAGCAGCGCGTCCGGATCCTGCGGGGCGGCCGCGTACCAGCTCTCCAGCCACTCCGTGCGTGAGCGTGCGAAGGCCGCCAGGTGCAGCGTGTAGCGGTCGCGGTACTCCCACTGCGCCTGCTGTCTCGTGTGGGCGAGCAGTGCGGCGGCGGGCCCGTACGCGCCGCTCCCGGCCGCGACCAGCGCGGGGCCGAGGCGGTCGTCGGGGGCGTCGAGGAGCACCTCGTCGTCGGCGGGGAGCGCGACGAGGTGCTCGGCGGTCCTTGTCGTCCGGGACGCACGGCCGAACGGAAGCATCAGAGCCATGGTGTCGACCATTGAAAGACCGCTGGTCATGCCGCGCCAGAGGGAACGGCCAAGACGTCGAAAGTTGTACGCGGGGAGGTCAAGAACCGGTAAAGGTCAACTGTTCAACAACTGTCCGACATCAATACTTTCGACACTTTTCGAAGCAGTGGTCCCAAGGCCCCAATGACCCACTGACCTCACCGACCCCGCAGGCCCCATCGTCAGTTCCGCCGCAGCGTGCGCGTCGCCCCCGCCGCCACGGTCGTCGCCAGGATCCAGCCGAGCAGGATCATCGCGGCGGCCAGCCACTGCCAGGCCCCGCTCAGTTGCCAGAACCCGACCTGGCCCAGGTCGATGACCGGCAGCAGCAGATCGAGGGCGAACAGCGGCGGGTTCCAGGTCGGATGCTCGCCGCCCTTGATCGGCGGATGGTCGGCGTGGGCGAAGGCCAGCGAGCTCGCCGCCCACAGCACCGCCATCCACACGGCGGCCCGGCCGGGCCGATATCCGTAGGCGACCATCCAGTCCTGTGCGTAGCCCCACATCTTGGCCGCGGGCGGCAGCGTCTCGCGGCGGCGGCGCTGCTTGGCGAGCAGTACCTCGCGCGCGTCCTCGTCCTCACCGCCGTTGCGCAGGACTGCGGCCAGCCGTTCGTACGGCTCCGGGTTGTACTCGGCGGTCGCGGCGGCCACCCACGCCAGCCGCCGCTCCAGCGGGAACGGGCCGCGCGGCACGAGGTTCTCGTAGGTGAAGCCGCTCATGTGCAGCAGCCCCGGGTCCGGCCAGGCGTCCGCGCGGTCCATCAGGTTCACGGTCCGCGCCCCCGACAGCACCACCCCGCCGCGCTCCGGCCGCTCCCCGAGGAAGCGCAGCTCCGGCGTCTGGATCCGGCGCAGCGACAGCTCCTGCTCGTCGGTGAAGGTGAACCGGGCCCGCTCCAGGTCGACCGCGTCCCCGAACCGCCCGTCGTCCAGGCGCACCCCGCCCTGGCACTCGAAACGCTGGATGCGGGTCCCGCGCGCGGGAGTACGGCCGCTCAGCAGCGGACTTCCGACGCCGGCCGGGGTCAGGTACAGCGTGCGCCCGACGGTCAGCTGGGGCGCGTTCAGCGCGAGCCGGGTGTACGGGTTGACCAGCCGTGCGCCGCGCAGGCTCAGCGACACGCCGATGCTGGCGCCGCGCAGGCTCAGCTCGCCGTGCGACTCCAGCATCTCGGCCTGGAGGTCCTGGCCGACGCTGATGCCGTCCGCGGCGATGGAGCGGCCGCTGCGGTCGCGGTAGACGATCGCCTGGTTGAGCAGCAGGTCCGTGCCTATGTGGGCGTCGGTGAGCCGTACGCCGTTGTGGAACCGGCAGCGCGGCAGATGCAGATCGCCCTCGGTGTGCACCCGGGCCGCCTCCAGGCGCGGCACCGCGCAGTCCACCAGCCGCACGGTCGTGAAGCGGGCCTCCGGCAGCCGGACCTCCTGGTCGAAGCGGCAGCCCCGCAGCTCGACGTACGGCACCACAGTGCCGCCCGCCAGGTCCATCGTGTCGCTGATCCGCACGCCCACCAGCTTCAGCGAGGACACCCGGCCCGCGAGGGCGGGCGGACCGTCCAGCAGCAGCCAGCAGATGATCCGCGCGCGCACGGTCCGGTCCGCGCCCCAGGGATGCCCGCCGTGCGGGTCGTCGACGACCGTGTCGCCGCTGCTCAGGTCGTACACGCTGCCGTTGCGGAAGGCCTGCCACATGCCGAGCTCGGCGGCGGTCAGGTCGCTGGGCAGGTCGTCCGGCAGGTCTCCGTCGCGAAGACCGCCCCGTTCGGTCACGTTGCGCCCATCCCCCTCAGCTACTCGTGGGTTTAGTACAACCGTTCATGCCCGCTGAGTGACGCCCCGAACGCTAGACGTGAAGAAGATCTTCCGGGTTCCGCCGACGATCTGTATCAGCCATTGATACGCGCGAACGACGCCGGAGCAGGGTCTGAGAGAATTGCACCCGTGATCTCCCGAATCGATCTGCGCGGCGACGCCCTCCCCGAGGGCCCCGCCCTGCGCGACCTGCTGCCCCGAGCCGACTTCGACGTTTCGGCCGCCCTGGAGAAGGTGCGTCCGATCTGCGAGGCCGTGCATCATCGGGGTGACGCGGCGCTGATCGACTTCGCGGAGACGTTCGACGGGGTCAGGCTCGACCAGGTACGGGTGCCCGCCGAGGCGCTCACCAAGGCCCTCGCGGAACTCGACCCGGCCGTGCGCGCGGCTCTGGAGGAGTCCATCCGCCGCGCCCGTCTCGTCCACCGCGAGCAGCGCCGTACGACCCACACGACCCAGGTCGTGCCCGGCGGCTCGGTGACCGAAAAGTGGCTGCCGGTCGACCGCGTCGGGCTGTACGCGCCCGGCGGCCGGTCCGTCTACCCGTCCTCCGTGATCATGAACGTGGTGCCCGCCCAGGAGGCCGGCGTCGAGTCCGTCGCGCTCGCCTCTCCGGCCCAGGCCGAGTTCGGCGGCCTGCCCCACCCGACGATCCTCGCCGCGTGCGCGCTGCTCGGCGTCGACGAGGTGTACGCCGCCGGCGGCGCCACCGCGGTTGCGATGTTCGCGTACGGCACCGAGTCCTGCCCGCCCGCCAACATGGTCACCGGCCCCGGCAACATCTGGGTCGCCGCCGCCAAGCGCTACTTCACCGGCAGGATCGGCATCGACGCCGAGGCGGGCCCGACCGAGATCGCGATCCTGGCCGACTCCACGGCCGACCCGGTGCACGTCGCCTCCGACCTGATCAGCCAGGCCGAGCACGACCCGCTGGCCGCCGCCGTCCTCGTCACCGACTCCGTCGAGCTCGCGGACGCGGTCGAGAAGGAGCTGGAGCCGCAGGTCGAGGCCACCAAGCACATCGACGACCGCATCGTGCCCGCCCTCAAGGGCAGGCAGTCCGCGATCGTCCTGGTCGACGGCGTCGACGAGGGCCTTCGGGTCGTCGACGCCTATGGCGCCGAGCACCTGGAGATCCAGACGGCCGACGCGGCCGCCGTGGCCGACCGGGTGCGCAACGCAGGCGCGATCTTCATCGGCCCCTGGGCGCCGGTCTCGCTCGGCGACTACGCGGCCGGCTCCAACCACGTGCTGCCCACCGGCGGCTGCGCCTGCCACTCCTCGGGCCTGTCCGTGCAGTCCTTCCTGCGCGGCATCCACATCGTCGACTACACGAAGGACGCGCTGGCCGAGGTCGCGCATCACGTGGTCACGCTGGCGGAGGCGGAGGACCTGCCGGCGCACGGCGCGGCGGTCAAGGCGAGGTTCGGCTGGAAGGTACCCGAGAGCAAGTGAGCGACGTACGCATCGACGATCTCCCCGTCCGTGCCGAGCTGCGCGGCAAGTCCCCCTACGGCGCGCCCCAGTTGGACGTCCCCGTACGGCTGAACACCAACGAGAACCCCTACCCGCTGCCCGAGCCGCTGGTCGAGCGCATCGCCGAGCGCGTCCGCGAGGCCGCCCGCAACCTCAACCGCTACCCGGACCGGGACGCGGTCGAGCTGCGCACCCAGCTCGCCAAGTACCTGACGGACACGTCCGGTCACGAGGTCGGCCTGGCCAACGTCTGGGCGGCCAACGGCTCCAACGAGGTCATCCAGCAGCTGCTGCAGACCTTCGGCGGACCCGGGCGCACGGCGATCGGCTTCGAGCCGTCGTACTCGATGCACGGGCTCATCTCGCGCGGCACCGGCACGGGCTGGATCTCCGGTCCGCGGGGCGACGACTTCACGATCGACGTCGAGGTGGCCGCGAAGGCGATCGCCGAGCACCGGCCCGACGTCGTTTTCATCACGACGCCCAACAACCCCACGGGCAACGCGGTCCCGCGCGAGACCGTGCTCGCGCTGTACGAGGCCGCGCAGGCGGCGAAGCCGTCGATGGTCGTGGTCGACGAGGCGTACATCGAGTTCAGCCACGGCGACTCGCTGCTGCCGCTGCTCGAAGGCCGGCCGAATCTCGTCGTCTCCCGGACGATGTCGAAGGCCTTCGGCGCCGCGGGCCTGCGCCTCGGCTATCTCGCCGCGCACCCGGCGGTCGTGGACGCCGTCCAGCTCGTACGGCTGCCGTACCACCTGTCGGCCGTCACCCAGGCGACCGCGCTGGCCGCCCTGGAGCACACGGACGTCCTGCTGAAGTACGTCGAGCAGCTCAAGTCCGAGCGGGACCGGCTGGTCGCCGAGCTGCGGGCCGCCGGATACGAGGTCGTCGAGTCCGACGCGAACTTCGTGCAGTTCGGCAGGTTCGAGGACTCGCACACGGCCTGGCAGAAGATCCTCGACCGGGGTGTCCTGGTCCGGGACAACGGCATCCCGGGATGGCTGCGGGTGTCCGCCGGAACTCCCGATGAGAACGACGCGTTCCTCGACGCGGTACGTGAACTGAAGAAGGAGCAGAGCGCATGAACCGCGTAGGCCGCATAGAGCGGGTGACGAAGGAGACCTCGGTCCTCGTCGAGATCGATCTCGACGGGTCCGGCAAGGTCGATGTGTCGACAGGCGTCGGCTTCTACGACCACATGCTCGACCAGCTCGGCCGGCACGGTCTGTTCGACCTGACCGTGAAGACCGAGGGCGACCTGCACATCGACTCGCACCACACCATCGAGGACACCGCCCTCGCGCTGGGCGCCGCCTTCAAGCAGGCCCTCGGCGACAAGGTGGGGATCTACCGCTTCGGCAACTGCACGGTCCCGCTGGACGAGTCCCTCGCCCAGGTCACCGTCGACCTGTCCGGCCGCCCCTACCTCGTGCACACCGAGCCCGAGAACATGGCGCCGATGATCGGCGAGTACGACACCACGATGACCCGGCACATCCTGGAGTCCTTCGTCGCCCAGGCCCAGATCGCCCTGCACGTGCACGTGCCCTACGGGCGCAACGCGCACCACATCGTGGAGTGCCAGTTCAAGGCGCTGGCGCGGGCCCTGCGCTACGCCTCCGAGCGCGACCCGCGCGCGGCCGGCATCCTTCCCTCGACGAAGGGCGCGCTGTAACCCATGAACGGGCTGTCCACCATCCTGATCGTCGTCGGCCTCTTCCTGGTCGGCGGCATCATCTCCTTCGCCAAGCAGCAGATGCCCAAGAGCCTCATCGTGCTGCTCTCGATAGGCGCAGCGATGTGTCTTCTCGCGGGCGTCCTGAGGCTGGAGGTGTGGAATTGACCGACTCCAAGAAGGTCGTGGTCTTCGACTACGGCTTCGGCAATGTGAGGTCCGCCGAACGCGCCCTCGCGCGCGCGGGCGCCGACGTCGAGATCACCCGTGACTTCGACAGGGCCATGAACGCCGACGGTCTGCTGGTGCCGGGCGTCGGTGCCTTCGAGGCCTGCATGAAGGGGCTGACCGCGGCCCGCGGCGACTGGATCATCGAGCGTCGGCTGTCCGGTGGACGCCCCGTGATGGGCATCTGCGTCGGCATGCAGATCCTGTTCGCGCGCGGCATCGAGCACGGCGTCGAGACCGAGGGCCTCGGCGAGTGGCCGGGCTCGGTGGAGCCGCTGCAGGCCGACATCGTGCCCCACATGGGCTGGAACACCGTGGACGCGGCGCCGGGCACCGAGCTGTTCGCCGGCCTGGACGCGGACGCGCGCTTCTACTTCGTGCACTCCTACGCCGTCCACGACTGGACGCTGGAGATCCACAACCCGGCGATGACCGCACCCAAGGTCACCTGGTCGACGCACGGCAAGCCCTTCGTCGCGGCCGTGGAGAACGGCGCCCTGTGGGCCACGCAGTTCCACCCCGAGAAGTCCGGCGACGCCGGAGCGCAGCTGCTCACCAACTGGATCGGAACCCTGTAGAGACATGGCCAAGCTCGAACTCCTCCCCGCCGTAGACGTCCGCGACGGCCAGGCCGTCCGCCTCGTGCACGGCGAGTCCGGCACCGAGACCTCCTACGGCTCGCCCCTGGAGGCCGCCCTGGCCTGGCAGCGCTCGGGCGCCGAGTGGCTGCACCTGGTCGACCTCGACGCCGCGTTCGGCACCGGCGACAACCGCGAGCTGATCGCCGAGGTCGCCAAGGCGATGGACATCAAAGTCGAGCTGTCCGGCGGCATCCGCGACGACGCCTCCCTCACCGCCGCGCTCGCCACCGGCTGCACCCGCGTGAACCTGGGCACGGCAGCCCTGGAGACCCCGGACTGGGTCGCCAAGGTCATCGCCGAGCACGGCGACAAGATCGCCGTCGGTCTCGACGTACGCGGCACGACGCTGCGCGGCCGCGGCTGGACCCGTGACGGCGGCGACCTCTACGAGACGCTGGAGCGCCTCAACAACGAGGGCTGCGCCCGCTACGTCGTCACGGACATCGCCAAGGACGGCACCCTCCAGGGCCCGAACCTGGAGCTGCTGAAGAACGTGTGCGCGGCGACCGACCGCCCGGTGGTCGCCTCCGGCGGGGTCTCGTCCCTGGACGACCTCCGCGCGATCTCCGAGCTGGTGCCCCTCGGTGTCGAGGGCTCCATCGTCGGGAAGGCCCTGTACGCGAAGGCGTTCACCCTGGAAGAGGCCTTGGAGGCTGTGTCGTCATGAGCGATGCCGTACGGCGCGTGCAGAGTGGAAGTCCCTGGGAAGAGTCCTTCGGGTTCGCGCGCGCCGTGGCGGCCGGCGACCGTGTGCTGGTCGCGGGCACGACGTCGTTCAAGGGCGATGTGCTGTACGGCGAGGGCGACCCGTACGAACAGGCCAAGGCGGCCTTCGCCAACGCGATCGAGGCGATCGGCGAGTTCGGGCTCGGGGTCGAGTCCGTGGTCCGTACGCGGTTGTACCTGACCCACGCGCGGGACGTGGACGCCGTGGGCCGGGCCCACAAGGAGGTCTTCGACACGGCGCGCCCGGTCTCGACGCTGCTGGTCGTCGAGGGATTCGTGGACTCGCGCATCCTGGTCGAAGTGGAAATAGAAGCATTCAGAGGACGTTAGAGGAGCCGGTTTCATGACCCTGGCGGTCCGAGTCATTCCCTGCCTGGACGTGGACAACGGCCGGGTCGTCAAGGGCGTGAACTTCCAGAACCTGCGCGACGCGGGCGACCCCGTCGAGATGGCCAAGGTGTACGACGCCGAAGGCGCCGACGAGCTGACGTTCCTGGACATCACGGCCTCGTCGGGCAACCGCGAGACGACGTACGACGTGGTGCGCCGTACCGCCGAGCAGGTGTTCATCCCGCTGACGGTCGGCGGCGGCGTCCGTACGGCCGAGGACGTGGACAAGCTGCTGCGCGCGGGCGCGGACAAGGTGGGCGTCAACACGGCGGCCATCGCCCGTCCCGACCTGATCCGCGAGATCGCCGAGCGCTTCGGCCGGCAGGTGCTGGTCCTTTCGGTCGACGCGCGCCGCACTCCCGAAGGCACCTTCGAGGTCACCACCCACGGCGGCCGCAAGGGCACCGGCATCGACGCCGTCGAGTGGGCGCACCGCGCGGCCGAGCTGGGCGCGGGCGAGATCCTGCTCAACTCGATGGACGCGGACGGCACGAAGGACGGCTACGACCTGGAGATGATCCAGGCCGTACGCAAACACGTGACGGTCCCGGTGATCGCCTCCGGCGGCGCCGGCAAGCTCGCCGACTTCCCGCCCGCCATCGAGGCGGGGGCGGACGCGGTGCTGGCGGCGTCCGTGTTCCACTTCGGCGATCTGCGGATAGGCGAGGTCAAGGACGCGCTGCGGGGGGCGGGACACCCCGTCCGCTGACATCGGGCTGAGCCCCGGCCGTGCTGGAAGCGGCCGGGGCTTTCTCACGAGCAGATGCGAAAGGAAAGTTGCGCAAAATCTGTTGTGCAAGTTTTCTTTTGTATCTAGGGTGAGGGCATGACGGACAAGGAGAGAGACCGCCGCATCACTGACCTGGGCACGCTCAAGGCGCTCGCCCACCCCTTGCGGATGCAGCTGCTCCGCGGGCTGACGGTCGCCGGGGTCGCCACCGCCTCACAGCTGGCCGAACAGGTCGACGAGGCCGTGTCACTGGTCAGCTACCACCTGCGCAAGCTCGCCGAGCACGGGCTCATCGAGGAGGCCGAGCCGCGCAGCGCCGACGGCCGCGAGCGCTGGTGGCAGCCCGCCTCGGACGGGGTGCGCATCCACGACGAGGACTTCCGCGACGCCCCCGAGAAGGCCGCCGCGCACACGGCGGCCAGCAGGCTCTTCGTGCAGCAGCGCACGGACATGTACCGGCGCTGGCTCGACGAGCGCACCCACTGGGGCCCCGAGTGGAACCGGGCCGCCGAGTCCTCCGAGTCCCACCTGCGGCTCACCGCGGACGAACTGGCCGAGCTGACCAAGGACATGCTCGCCCTGCTGCGCCGGTACGACGAGCAGGGCGTGGCCGCCGACGCCGCAGGCGACACCGAGGGCCGCGAGAGCGTCGCGGTGCACACCTATGCCTTCCCGTTCCGGATCTGAGAGGACAGACGTGCCCACGACACAGACCGGCAACGCGCCCGCCGCCGAGGCGGAGCGCCCCGCCCACCGCGACCCCGACGTCCGGCGCTGGCTCGGCGCCTACGCCTCGTCGGCCGTCGGCGACAACGTCTACTACCTCGCCCTGTCCTGGGCCGCCGTCCAGGCCGGTACGCCCGCCCAGGCGGGACTGGTCACCGCCCTCAGCGCGGTGCCGCGGGCCGCACTGATGCTGGGCGGGGGAGTGATCGCCGACCGGTTCGGCCCCCGCAGGGTGCTGATCAGCAGCGACGCCCTGCGCTGCGCGGCGGTCCTCGCGGTCGCCGCGCTGCTGCTCGTGAGCAGTCCCGGCCTGTGGCCGCTGGCCGCGCTGGCGCTGGTCTTCGGGGCCGTCGACGCCGTGATGATGCCCGCCCTGGGCGCCCTGCCCACCCGGATCACCTCACGCGGACAGCTCGCCCGGGTGCACGGCATGCGGGGTCTCGTCGTCCGGCTGGCCAACGTCGTCGGGGCCCCGCTCGGCGGCCTCGCCGTGGCCCTCGGGGGCACCGGGGCGGCGTTCGGGCTGGCCGGGCTGCTGTTCGCGGCCTCCCTGCCGCTCCTGATCGCCCTGCGGGTGCGCAGGCTGCCCGCCGACGACGCACGCGCGCGTGGCAGCGCCTGGAGCGATCTGACCGGCGGCCTGCGCTACATACGCGGCCACCGGGTCCTGCTGCCGCTGATCCTCGTCATCGCACTCAGCGACCTCGGCTTCGTCGGCCCGCTCAACGTCGGCCTGACCCTGCTCGCCGACGAACGCGGCTGGGGAGCCGGCGGCGTCGGATGGGTGCTCGCCGGGTTCGGCACCGGCGCGGGGGCGGCCTCCCTGCTGCTCACCGCCCGTGGCCGCGTCCCGCGCGCGGGGCTCGTGCTGTCCACGTCCGGCGTGCTCAGCGCGGCCTCGATCGGCGCGCTGGCCTTCGTACCGCAGATCGGGGTCGCCGTCGCCGTGGCCCTGTCCATCGGGCTGATCTCGGGCCTGAACGGCGTCCTGTGCGGGGCGCTGCTCCAGGCCGAGTCCGACCGGGCCTACGTCGGCAGGGTCACGTCCGTGTCCACCTTCTTCAGCCTCGGCCTCGCCCCGCTCACCTTCCCCCTGACCGGCGCCGCGATCGGCCAGTGGGGCACCGGACCGGTCTTCGTGGCCAGTGCCGCACTCTGCGGGCTCGGCGGGATGGTCGGACTGTGCGCACGGGACCTGCGCCGGGCCGAACTGCCGGGCTGAGCTCAGACTTCTTCAGCCTCGGCCTCGCCCCGCTCACCTTCCCCCTGACCGGCGCCGCGATCGGCCAGTGGGGCACCGGACCGGTCTTCGTGGCCAGTGCCGCACTCTGCGGGCTCGGCGGGATGGTCGGACTGTGCGCACGGGACCTGCGCCGGGCCGAACTGCCGGGCTGAGCTCAGATGCCGAGCTGCTTCGACTCGTGCAGCTTGGCGATGGCGTTCTCGTCGCCGTCCAGCTCGACCTTGGCGGCGTTCTGCCGGCCGTAGGCGAACAGCAGCAGCTCCGACGGCTCCCCGGTCACCGTGACGACCGGCGTGCCCTTGTGGGCGACCGCCGTCTGTCCGTCGGGGCGGCGCAGCACCAGGCCGGTCGGGGCGCTGCGGCCCACCAGACGCGCGGAGCGCTCCAGACGGGACCACAGGGCGTCCTGGAAGACCGGATCGAGTTCGCGCGGCGTCCAGTCCGGCTGGGCGCGGCGGACGTCCTCGGTGTGGACGTAGAACTCGAGCGTGTTGGACGCCTCGTCGATCTGCTTGAGCTGGAAGGGCGAGAAGCGCGGCGGGCCGGTGCGGATGAGCTGGATCAGCTCCTCGTACGGCTTGGCCGCGAACTCCTCCATCGCCTTGTCCAGGCGCGACGCGAGCGGCTTGATCAGCAGACCGGCGGCGGCGTCGGGGCGGCGCTCGCGCACCACCACGTGCGCGGCCAGATCACGAGTGGCCCAGCCCTCGCAGAGGGTGGGGGCTTCCGGGCCCTCGGCCTCCAGGAGGTCGGCCAGGAGAAGTCGTTCACGCTGCGCGAAGGTCGACATACAGTCAGCCTACGACCACGCATCCGGTCCGCCCACCCGGTCGCCCGGCCACCGGCGCTGCACACCGTCCCCATCCACCCAGTGGACACCGCGCCGTCACTGTCAGTTGTGCGCGGCACAATGGCAGACATGACCACGAGCACGCCCCGTCAGCCCAGCCCGCTGGACCCCGAGATCGCCGCGCGCCTCAAGCGCAGCGCGGACGGGCTCCTGCCCGCCATCGCCCAGCAGTACGACACCGGAGAGGTGCTGATGCTCGGCTGGATGGACGACGAGGCGCTGCATCGCACGCTCACCACCGGCCGCTGCACCTACTGGTCGCGCAGCCGCGGGGAGTACTGGGTCAAGGGCGACACCTCCGGCCACTTCCAGTGGGTGAAGTCGGTCGCCCTGGACTGCGACGCGGACACCGTGCTCGTCAAGGTCGACCAGGTCGGCGCCGCCTGCCACACGGGCGCGCGGACCTGCTTCGACGAGGACGTGCTGCTCAAGGACGCCGATTCCGGCGTACCGGCAGTGGATCAGTAAGGTCAGCCGCCATGGACCTCGAGACCTTCCGCAAGCTGGCCACCGACCGCCGCGTCATTCCCGTCACCCGCAAGCTCCTCGCCGACGGCGACACCCCGGTCGCGCTCTACCGCAAGCTCGCAGCCGAGCGCTCCGGCACCTTCCTGCTGGAGTCCGCGGAGAACGGCCGCTCCTGGTCCCGCTACTCCTTCGTCGGCGTCCGTTCCGCGGCGACGCTGACCGAGCGCGACGGGCAGGCCCACTGGCTCGGCTCCCCGCCCGTCGGCGTCCCCGCCGAGGGCGACCCGCTGGCCGCCCTGCGCGCCACCATCGAGGCCCTGCACACCCCGCACGACCTCGCCCACGACCTGGGCCTGCCGCCCTTCACCGGCGGCATGGTCGGCTATCTCGGCTACGACATCGTGCGCCGCCTGGAGAAGATCGGCCCCGGCGAGCGGGACGACCTGGGGCTGCCCGAGCTGACCATGCTGCTCACCAGTGACCTCGCCGTCATGGACCACTGGGAGGGCTCCGTCCTGCTGATCGCCAACGCGATCAACCACAACGACCTCGACACCGGAGTCGACGAGGCCCACGCCGACGCGGTCGCCCGCCTCGACGCCATGGAGGCCGACCTCTCCCGCCCGGTGGCCCAGCCCCCGGCCGTCCTGCCGCCCTCGGAGCTGCCCGAGTACACCGCGCTGTGGGGCGGCGAGGACTTCCAGGAGGCCGTCGAGGACATCAAGGAGCGCATCCGCGCGGGCGAGGCCTTCCAGGTGGTGCCCTCCCAGCGCTTCGAAACGCCGTGCACGGCGAGCGCGTTGGACGTCTACCGGGTCCTGCGGGCGACCAATCCCTCCCCGTACATGTACCTGTTCCGGTTCGACGGCTTCGACGTCGTCGGCTCGTCCCCCGAGGCCCTGGTGAAGGTCGAGGACGGCCGGGCCATGGTCCACCCCATCGCCGGCACCCGCTGGCGCGGCGCGACCCCGCAGGAGGACCAGGCCCTCGCCGACGAGCTGCTCGCCGACCCCAAGGAGCGCGCCGAGCACCTGATGCTGGTCGACCTCGGGCGCAACGACCTGGGGCGGGTCTGCGAGCCGGGTTCCGTCGAGGTCGTCGACTTCATGTCCATCGAGCGGTACTCCCACGTGATGCACATCGTCTCGACGGTGACCGGACGCGTCGCGCAGGGCCGCACGGCCTTCGACGTCCTGACGGCCTGCTTCCCGGCCGGCACCCTCTCCGGCGCCCCCAAGCCCCGCGCGATGCAGATCATCGACGAACTCGAACCGTCCAGGCGCGGGCTGTACGGCGGCTGCGTCGGCTACCTCGACTTCGCGGGCGACTCCGACACCGCCATCGCCATCCGTACGGCCCTGCTGCGCGACGGCACGGCCTACGTCCAGGCGGGCGCGGGCATCGTCGCCGACTCGGACCCGGTCGCCGAGGACACCGAGTGCCGGAACAAGGCGGCGGCGGTCCTGCGTGCGGTACACACCGCGAACCGGCTGAAGTGAGCCCGGTGACGGCTGGGTCCGCAGGGACATGGCCGTCTCCTATGCACCCCGGGTGACTGATCGCCCGGGGTTCGGGTGATAGTGGAGTACGTGACTGCCGTACCGCACCCCCGTTCCGAAGCCCCCGGTTCCGCCCGGGCCGGCCGCATGAGCCTCGCCGTAGCCCTGCTGTGCGGGGCGCTCGGCGCGGCCGTGGCGCTGCTCGCCACCCGGCAGCGCTGGTCGGAGGGCACCGCCACGGTGGCGGGCGGCGCGTTCCCCCTGACCGCCAAGGGCAGTGACGTCACGGGCGTCCCCGCGGCCCTGGCCATAGTGGGACTCGCCGCGCTCGTCGCCGTCTTCGCCGTCCGCCGCGCAGGCCGCTTCATGGTCGCCGCTCTGCTCGCGCTCTCCGGCGCCGGCACCGTCGCCGCCGCCCTGCTCGGCGCCTCCGACAGCACCGCGCTCGACGAGAAGGCCGCGCGGGCCTCCGGCGACACCGCGGCCACCGTCGACGCCCTCACCCATACCGCCTGGCCGTACGTCGCGGCCGTCGGCGGCGGCCTGCTCCTGCTCGCCGGACTGCTGGCCCTGCGCTACGGCCGGCTCTGGCCCGGCATGTCCGGCCGCTACGAGCGCGGCGGCACACCCCGGCCGCGCCGCAGGACCCGGGCCGCCGTCGACCCCGACCGGCCCGAGGAACTCTGGAAGGCCCTCGACCGGGGCGAGGACCCGACCGGAGCCTGAGCGCACAGGGCGCGCCGTGACCCCCGATCACCGCAGCCGCACGCGTGCGGGACAATGACACCGAGCTACCGGCTCACCCACGTACAACCCGTACACAGCAACGAGGAGCAAGCAATGGCGGGCAGCAGCCACGGTCACACCCCGGCCGCCTGGACCGGTGTCACGATCGCCTTCATCGGTTTCTGCGTCTCGGGCGCCTTCATGGTGCTCGACCAGCCCGCGGGCTTCTGGGCCGGCCTGGGCGTCGTGGGCCTCGGCGGCGTCATCGGCTGGGTCATGAGCGCGATGGGCATGGGGCAGCCGAAGGACGCCCACAAGGCGCTGCTCATGTCGCAGGAGCGCGAGGCGGCGGGCGTCAAGGGCTGACAGCCGTAAGACTTCGCTGAGGGGCGACCCGGCACCGATGTGTGCCCGGGGGCGCCCCTCACGCGCGTGCGGGGCACAATGCATGACGTGAACGCCGACAGCCAGAGGGTGACACAGCCCGGTACCGGCGCCGTGTGGGGGCGGCTGGCCGTCCCCGCGGGCGTGCTCGCGGCCGTCGCCGGGGCCTTCGCCTACGTCGGTGCCGTGGACCCGAACGAACCCGGCCACTACCCCGCCTGCCCGCTCCTGCAGGTCACCGGTATCTACTGCCCCGGCTGCGGCGGCCTGCGCAGCGCGCACGCCGTGGTCCACGGGGACTTCGCGGCGGCGCTCCAGGACAACGCACTGGCCGTCGCCGGCTACGCGGTCTTCGCCGTGGTGTGGACCGTCTGGGTGGTCCGCGCGGTACGCGGCCGGCCACTGAGGATCGATCTCGGGCCGGTGCAGCTGTGGGCCGCGGGCGCGTTGCTGCTGGTCTTCACCGTTGTCCGGAACCTGCCGTTCGGTGGCTGGCTCCACCCTTGATCAACGGGTGAACGTCCAGGTACTGGGACCGGCGTCAACCGGATGTGAGGCCTACGCCCAGCTCCGGATACCATCGCAGTGACCACCTGTTTCGTACCGCTTTCACTTCCACAGTCTGAAAGGGGGCCGCTCGCGTGAGTGTGCTCGACGAGATCATCGACGGAGTCCGTGCCGACCTCGCGGAGCGGCAGGCGCGCGTCAGCCTCGACGAGCTCAAGGAGCGCGCGGCGAAGGCTCCCGCGGCCAAGGACGGGGTCGCCGCCCTCAAGGGCGACGGCGTCAAGGTCATCTGTGAGGTCAAGCGCTCCAGCCCCTCCAAGGGCGCGCTGGCCGCGATCGCCGACCCGGCGGGGCTCGCCGCGGACTACGAGGCGGGCGGCGCGGCCGTCATCTCCGTCCTCACCGAACAGCGCCGCTTCGGCGGCTCGCTCGCCGACCTGGAGGCCGTCCGCGCGAGCGTCGACATCCCGGTCCTGCGCAAGGACTTCATCGTCACGTCGTACCAGCTGTGGGAGGCCCGCGCGTACGGCGCCGACCTCGCGCTGCTGATCGTCGCGGCCCTCGACCAGTCGGCGCTGGAGTCACTGATCGAGCGCGCGGTGTCCATCGGCCTGACCCCGCTGGTCGAGGTGCACGACGAGGACGAGGTCGAGCGTGCCGTGGACGCGGGCGCGAAGATCATCGGCGTCAACGCGCGGAACCTGAAGACCCTGGAGGTCGACCGCGGGACGTTCGAGCGCGTCGCGCCCGAGATCCCCAGCGGCCTCGTCAAGATCGCCGAGTCCGGCGTCCGCGGCCCGCACGACCTCATCGCCTACGCCAACGCCGGCGCCGACGCGGTCCTGGTCGGCGAGTCCCTGGTCACGGGCAAGGACCCGAAGACCGCGGTGGCCGACCTGGTGGCAGCGGGCGAACACCCCGCACTCCGGCACGGCCGCGGCTGATCACCCGCTAGGCTTACGTCGATGAATCGCACTGTGACAACCGTGGACCGGTACGCCCGCCTCGCGCGCGGCTGCCGCCCTCGCGGCTGCCGCGCACCGGCACGCCGCGTGCACGGGCGCCGAGTGCGATACGTCATCGGAGACGAACCGGGCCAGGTAAACGGCCGCCGATGGCAGCGCGCCCCTCAGGGGCGCGGGGAACTGCGCGACCGGCCACACACGGCCTGAGGTCGTACGACAGGCTCCGCCCCCACGGCGAACAGTGTCTTTTTCCACACACTCACCGTGAGGTATCCGCATGCCCAGCGACTTCTTCATCCCCGACCCGGAGGGTCAAGTCCCCAGCGCCGAAGGCTACTTCGGCGCGTTCGGCGGCAAGTTCATCCCGGAGGCCCTCGTCGCCGCCGTGGACGAGGTGGCCGTCGAGTACGACAAGGCCAAGCACGACCCCGAGTTCGCCCGCGAGCTCGACGACCTGCTCGTCAACTACACCGGCCGCCCCAGCTCCCTCACCGAGGTGCCCCGCTTCGCCGAACACGCCGGTGGCGCCCGCGTGTTCCTCAAGCGCGAGGACCTCAACCACACCGGCTCGCACAAGATCAACAACGTGCTCGGCCAGGCCCTGCTCACCAAGCGCATGGGCAAGACCCGCGTGATCGCCGAGACCGGCGCCGGCCAGCACGGCGTGGCCACGGCCACCGCCTGTGCGCTCTTCGGCCTCGAATGCACCATCTACATGGGCGAGATCGACACCCAGCGCCAGGCTCTCAACGTGGCCCGGATGCGCATGCTCGGCGCCGAGGTCATCGCCGTGAAGTCCGGCAGCCGTACGTTGAAGGACGCCATCAACGAGGCGTTCCGCGACTGGGTGGCCAACGTCGACCACACGCACTACCTCTTCGGTACGGTCGCCGGCCCGCACCCCTTCCCCGCCATGGTCCGCGACTTCCACCGCGTCATCGGCGTCGAGGCACGGCGCCAGCTCCTGGAGCGCGCCGGACGCCTCCCCGACGCCGCCATCGCGTGCGTGGGCGGCGGCTCGAACGCCATCGGCCTCTTCCATGCCTTCATCCCCGACACGGACGTACGCCTCATCGGCTGCGAGCCCGCCGGGCACGGCGTCGAGACCGGCGAGCACGCGGCGACCCTGACCGCCGGCGAGCCCGGCATCCTGCACGGCTCCCGCTCCTACGTCCTCCAGGACGACGAGGGCCAGATCACCGAGCCGTACTCGATCTCGGCCGGTCTGGACTACCCCGGCATCGGCCCGGAGCACTCCTACCTCAAGGACAGCGGTCGCGGCGAGTACCGCGCGGTCACCGACGACGCGGCGATGCAGGCCCTGCGCCTGCTGTCGCGCACCGAGGGCATCATCCCGGCGATCGAGAGCGCCCACGCGCTGGCCGGTGCGCTGGAGGTCGGTAGGGAGCTGGGCAAGGACGGGCTGATCGTCATCAACCTGTCCGGGCGCGGTGACAAGGACATGGATACGGCCGCGCGCTACTTCGGCCTGTACGACACCGACGCCGAGGTGGCCGCCGACGCCAATGGTGGCGCCGCCGAGATCCAGGGGGACGCCAAGTGAGCGGGAACATCCAGCTGTTGACGGACACCCTGCATGCCGCCAAGGCCGAGGGCCGCTCCGCGCTCATCGCCTACCTCCCGGCCGGGTTCCCGACCGTGGACGGCGGCATCGAGGCGATCAAGGCCGCGCTCGACGGGGGCGCGGACGTCGTCGAGGTCGGTCTGCCGCACAGCGACCCCGTCCTCGACGGCCCCGTCATCCAGACCGCCGACGACATCGCTCTCAAGGGCGGGGTCAAGATCGCGGATGTCATGCGTACCGTCCGCGAGGCGCACGAGGCCACCGGCAAGCCGATCCTCGTGATGACGTACTGGAACCCCATCGACCGCTACGGCGTCGAGCGCTTCACCGCCGAGCTGGCCGAGGCGGGAGGCGCGGGCTGCATCCTGCCCGACCTGCCCGTCCAGGAGTCGGCGCTGTGGAGGGAGCACGCCGACAAGCACGGGCTTGCGACGGTCTTCGTCGTGGCGCCGAGCAGCAAGGACGAGCGGCTCGGCCGGATCACCGCGGCCGGCAGCGGCTTCGTCTACGCCGCCTCGCTGATGGGCGTCACCGGCACCCGCGCGTCCGTGGGCGCGCAGGCGCAGGACCTGGTCGAGCGCACCCGGGCCACCGGCACCGAGCTGCCCGTCTGCGTCGGGCTCGGCGTCTCCAACGCCGAGCAGGCCGCCGAGGTCGCCGGTTTCGCGGACGGCGTGATCGTCGGCTCGGCCTTCGTGAAGCGGATGCTGGACGCGCCGGACGACGCGGCCGGAATCGAAGCGGTGCGCTCACTCGCCGGTGATCTGGCGAAGGGCGTGCGCGGGCAGGTGTAGCCGACACCTTCAGGGGTGAAGGATCTTCAGAAGAAGGGCCTTCCGTACGAGTCGCTCGAACGGGTGGACCTGGGACCGGGGAGGCGCGCTGCGCCTCCCCGGTTCGTTCTGCGGGTGTGAGCGAAAAGAATCGTGACGGAAAGCGGACCGCCCGGGAGCGGCTGGCGGTCGAGCGTGAGAAGCAGAAGGCGGCCGACAAGCGGCGCCGCGCGCTGATCGTGGGCGCGAGCGTCGTCTGCGTGCTGGGACTCGCGGCAGTGATCGGAGTCGTCGCGGCGAACGCCGGCAAGGACGACAGCAGCGACGCGGGACCGGTCGTGGGGCCCTCGGGAGCGCAGGGCAAGGACGGGCTCGCGATCCCGGTGGGCGAGGAGAACGCAAAGTCCACGCTCACGGTCTGGGAGGACTTCCGCTGCCCGGCCTGCAAGTCCTTCGAGGACGCCTACAGGTCGACGATCCACGAGCTGACGGACTCCGGAAAGCTCCGGGTCGAATACCACCTGGCGACGATCATCGACGGCAACATGGGCGGCACGGGCTCGCGCAACGCCGCGAACGCGGCGGCCTGCGCCCAGGACGCCGGCAAGTTCACGCAGTACCACGACGTGCTGTACGAGAACCAGCCGCCGGAGGTCGACGACGCCTTCGCCAAGAACAGCAAGCTCTTCGAGCTCGCGGGCAAGGTCAAGGGCCTGGACACGCCCGCCTTCCGCAAATGTGTCGAGGACGGCACGCACAACAGCTGGGTCGAGAAGTCCAACGACGCGTTCAAGAGCGGCGGCTTCAGCGGCACGCCGACGGTCCTGCTCAACGGCAAGAACATCTACCAGGACCAGACGATGACTCCGGCCAAGCTGAAGCAGATGGTGGAGGAAGCCGACAAGGGCTGAGGGCGGCCCCCTGTTATGGACCCGTAGCCGGGCTGCCTGACATCGGTGCCGCCCGGCAGGGTAGCGTCGACCTTGCCATGGAACTTGCCTACATTCCCAGCCCGTCGCGCGGGGTGATCCACCTCGGTCCCATTCCGCTGCGCGGCTACGCCTTCTGCATCATCATCGGTGTCTTCGTAGCCGTCTGGCTCGGCAACAAACGCTGGATCGCCAGAGGCGGGCGGTCCGGCACGGTGGCCGACATCGCGGTCTGGGCCGTCCCGTTCGGACTGGTCGGCGGGCGCCTCTATCACGTGATCACGGACTACGAGCTGTACTTCAGCGAGGGCCGTGACTGGGTGGACGCCTTCAAGATCTGGGAGGGCGGCCTCGGCATCTGGGGCGCCATCGCGCTGGGCGCGCTGGGTGCGTGGATCGGCTGCCGCCGCCGCGGGATCCCGCTGCCCGCGTACGCGGACGCCGTCGCCCCCGGAATCGCCTTCGCGCAGGCCATCGGCCGCTGGGGCAACTGGTTCAACCAGGAGCTGTACGGCCGGCAGACCGACCTCCCGTGGGCGCTGAAGATCACGTCCTCGACGGACGGGCGCGTGCCGGGCACGTACCACCCGACGTTCCTGTACGAGTCGCTGTGGTGCATCGGTGTCGCGCTGCTGGTGATCTGGGCCGACCGCCGCTTCAAGCTGGGCCACGGGCGGGCGTTCGCGCTGTATGTCGCCGCGTACTGCGTGGGCCGGTTCTGGGTCGAGTACATGCGGGTCGACGACGCCCACCACTTCCTGGGCCTGCGCCTGAACAACTGGACCGCGCTGGTCGTCTTCCTGCTCGCGGTGGTGTACATCGTGGTGTCGGCGAAGAAGCGGCCGGGCCGGGAGGCCGTGGTCGAGCCGGGTGCTTCCGGCGGTGAGGCCGACGGTGAGGTCGAGGACGGCACCGAGGCCGACGCCGGGAAGGCCGACGCGGACAAGGCCGACACGGACAAGGTCGACACGGACAAGGCCGAAGGCGAGAAAGCCGAGGCTGACGCGTCGGACTCCGAAGCCGAGAAGGAACCGAGCGACGAGGCCGAGTCGGCGAAGAAGAGCTGACGGTCGGTCGTACGTCGATGAGGGCGCCCGGTCCTACCGGGCGCCCTCTGACGTTTCTCAGGTACGGCGTGCCAGCGACAGGGTTCTCCGGGCCGCCGCCACCACCGCCGCGTCGATGAACGTGCCGTCCTGGAGGGCCTGGGCGCCCTGGTCCGTCGTGGCCGCCTTGATGATCGTCTCCGCGTGTTCGAGTTCCGCCTCCGTGGGGAGGTAGGCCTGTTCGATCACCGGGAGTTGGCGGGGGTGGATGGCCGCGCGGCCCAGGAAGCCCAGGGTGCGGCCGTGGGCGCAGGACGCCGCCAGGCCCTCCAGGTCGCGGATGTCCGGGTGGATCGACTGGGACGGCGGGGGCAGGCCTGCCGCTCGCGCGGCCACGATGACGCGGGAGCGGGACCAGTCGAGGCCCGCGTCGCCGCGTACGCCCAGGTCGGTGCGTAGGTCCGCCTCGCCGAGGGAGATCCCCTGGAGGGTCGGGTGGGCGGAGGCGATCGCGTGTGCGCGCTCGATGCCCAGGGCCGATTCCAGGAGGGCGTGCAGCGGGGTCGTGCCCGGGGCGCAGGGCGGGGTCGTCTGGGCGAGATGGATGATCTGTTCGGCGGAGGTCACCTTCGGCAGGCGCAGGGCGGCAAGGCCCGGGAGGGCGGCCAGCGCCGCGAGGTCCCGCACACCCGGCGGAGTGTCCAGGGCGTTCACACGAACGTGGACCGGGACGGGATGCCGCGGCTCGCAGAGCAGGTCGATGGTGGCCGCTCGGGCGTAGTCCTTGCGGTCCGGCGCCACGGCGTCCTCCAGGTCGACGATGACGATGTCGGCGCCGGACGTCAGGGCCCCGGCCACCACACCCGGGCGGTCGCCGGGGGCGTACAGCCAGGTCAGGGGGTACGGGGCGGTCTTCGGCGGGCTCGTCACAAGGCGCCCTCCGCACGCAGGGTCGCCAGTTCGGCGGGGGTCAGGCCCAGGTCGGTGAGGATCTCGTCGGTGTCCGCGCCGTGCGGGCGGCCGGTCCAGCGGATCGTGCCGGGGGTGGCGGAGAGCCGGAAGAGGACGTTCTGCATCCGCAGCGGGCCGAGTTCGGGGTCGTCGACGGTGGTGATCGTGTCCAGGGCCGCGTACTGGGGGTCCGTCATCACATCCCGTACGTCCTGGATCGGGGCCACCGCCGCCTCCGCCTTCTCGAAGGCCGCGAGGACGTCGGCGCGGGTGTGGCGGGCGATCCAGTCGCCGACCGCCCGGTCGAGGACGTCGGCGTGGCGGGCCCGGTCGGCGCCCGTCGCGAACCACGGCTCGTCGATCAGCTCGGGGCGTCCCACCAGGTGCATCACGCGCTCGGCGATCGACTGGGCGGAGGTCGAGACGGCGACCCAACTGCCGTCCGCGGTGCGGTAGGTGTTGCGCGGGGCGTTGTTGGCGGAGCGGTTGCCGGTGCGTTCCTGGACGTAGCCGAGCTGGTCGTACCAGGTCGCCTGGGGGCCGAGCGCCAGCAGCATCGGCTCGATCAGCGCCATGTCGACGACCTGGCCCTCGCCGGTGCGCTCGCGGGCGGCCAGTGCCGTCATCACGGCGTACGCGGTCGCGAGGCCCGCGATGGAGTCGGCCAGGCCGAACGGCGGCAGCGTCGGGGGTGCGTCCGGTTCGCCGGTGAGCGCCGCGAAGCCGCTCATCGCCTCGGCGAGGGTGCCGAAGCCGGGGCGGTGGGCGTAGGGGCCGAACTGGCCGAAGCCGGTGACGCGGGTGAGGATCAGGCGGGAGTTGGCGGCGGACAGCTCCGGCCAGCCGAGGTCCCATTTCTCCAGGGTGCCGGGGCGGAAGTTCTCGATGACGACGTCGGCGGTCGCGGCCAGGCGCAGGAGGGTGGCGCGGCCGCCGGGCTTGGAGAGGTTGAGGGTGATCGTGCGCTTGTTGCGGCCGAGGACCTTCCACCACAGGCCCACGCCGTCCTTCGACGGGCCGTGGCCGCGGGAGGGGTCGGGCTTCTCGGGGTGCTCGACCTTGACGACCTCCGCGCCGTAGTCGCCGAGCATCGTGGCGGCGAGGGGACCCGCGAAGAGGGTGGCCAGGTCGAGGACGCGCAGGCCGGCCAGGGGAGCGGGGGGACGCGCGCTCATGAGGCGTACGCCTCGTCGATCTCGGGGCGGTACGGCATCGACACCGAGGCGCCTTCCCGCTGGACCGACAGCGCGGCCGCCGCGGCCGCCCACTTCAGGGCGTCCGGCATGGGGCGGCCTTCGCCGAGCGCCACCGCGAGGGCGCCGACGAAGGTGTCGCCGGCGCCGGTGGAGTCGACGGCCGTGACCTTCGGGGCGGGGACGGCCAGGGGTTCGGCGCCGCGGGTGACGTACAGGCTGCCGGCGGCGCCCAGGGTGACGACCACCTCGGGTACCTGGTCCAGCAGTGCGGTGGCCGCCTCGCGGGGGTCGGTGCGGCCGGTGAGGGTGGTGGCCTCGTGCTCGTTGGGGACCAACAGGTCGATCGCGGCGAGGAGTTCGTCCGGGAGCGGCTGGGCGGGGGCCGGGGTGAGGACCGTACGGACGTCGTGGCGGCGGGCCGCCTGGGCGCCGGCGAGCACCGCGGCCAGCGGGATCTCCAGCTGGAGCAGCAGGGTGTCGGCGGCGGCGATGATTCCCTCGTCGCCGGGGCTGAGGTGGTCGAGCGTGGCGTTCGCGCCGGGGATCACGACGATCGCGTTGCCGCCCTCGTCGTCCACGACGATGTGTGCGGTGCCGGACGGGCCCTCGGCCGTGCGGAGGTCGTCGGTGTCCACGCCGGAGTGTTCGAGGGTGGAGCGCAGGTAGGTGCCGTAGGCGTCGTTGCCGACGGCGCCGATCATCATGGCGTTGCCGCCCGCACGGGCCGCCGCGATCGCCTGGTTCGCGCCCTTGCCGCCGGGGATCGTACGGAACTCCCGGCCCGTCACTGTCTCGCCGCGCTGGGGGGCCTTCTCGACGTAGGCGACGAGGTCCATGTTCGTGCTGCCGAGCACGACGATGTCGGTCATGGGTGAGCGGCCTCCAAGGGGGTGAGCTGGTGGGCGAGTTCATGCGTCAGGCGGGCGAGCGTGTCGAAGCCGGTGCCGTTGAAGTCGGCGACAGAGGTGGCGAGACGGCCGTGCGGTGTCAGGGCGCGGCGGGCGAGGGCGTAGAACTCCTGGGAGTAGAGCCCCTCATCCGCGCGGACGTCCACGGCTGGACCAACCCCGGCGACCCGGCCGCCGCAGCCGAACAGGCCCACCGCGACGCCACCCTCACCCACACCGCGGGCGGCGATGCTGCCCACGGTCGCGCCGTTGGAGTCGGTGTCCCAACCTCCCGACACGGCACGGCAGATGGAGCCGGTGAAGTCGCCGTCCGCGTGGGTGAGGGCGGCGGCGATCAGGGCGGTGTTGGGGAGGGCGTGGACCCAGTGGTGGGTGTGCGCGTGGGTGGCGTGGAGTTCGTCGACGACCGTGTCGAAGTCCTCGTGTGTGCGGGCGAGTTGGATGGCGTGGTGGATCGCCCCGGCCAGGCGGGAGCTCGGGGGGATCACTGTGAGGCCGGTGCGCAGGCAGGTGTGGATGTCGTGCGGGCCGGTCGCCGTCGCCGCCTGCGCGATGACCGCCGCCGTGAACATCGCCGCGTAGACGCCGCCCGCGGTGTGGGTGAGGGTGGCGTCGCGGTGGGCCTGTTCGGCTGCGGCGGCCGGGTCGCCGGGGTTGGTCCAGCCGTGGACGTCCGCGCGGATGAGGGCGCCGATCCATTCGCGGAAGGGGTTGCGGTGGCGGGCCGTGTGCGGGGGTTCGATGCCGAGGAGGAGGTTGCGGTACGCGACGCGCTCGGCGGTGAACGTGCGGCCGGCCGGGAGTTCGTCGAGCCAGAGGCGGGCCACGTCGGTGGTGGTGAACGCTTTGCCGTGGCGCCTGAGCAGGAGGAGGTTGAGGAGGGGGTAGTTGAGGTCGTCGTCCTCGGGCATGCCGTCGATGTTCTCGGCGAGGGAGGTTGTCGCCGAGCGGCGGTTCCAGGGGTGGGCGGCGAGGAGGTCCGTGGGGACTCCCCTGGCAGTGAAGTACGTGGTGAGGGGCCAGTTGCCGGTGGATCCGGCCAGCTGCCGGATGGCTTCGAGGGGGAGCTTCTCGACCGGTTTGCCGAGGAGGCAGCCGACCGCCCGGCCCAGCCAGGCGGCTTCGTAGCGGGCCTCGGTGGGGGCC
>NZ_RDBN01000037.1:491697-508061 GCF_008042075.1 Streptomyces sp. UW30
GACCTGATCGGCCATGAGCTGCACCAGGCGGCCCTGGACGGCCGAGAGCCGTCAGCGATCGCAGCGCGTTGGAGAGCTGCGGGAGGCAGGGTGGCGCCGCTGCGGGCAGGCGCCTCACCGGAGCCGGCCTTGAGACCTGATCGGCCATGAGCTGCACCAGGCGGCCCTGGACGGCCGAGAGCCGTCAGCGATCGCAGCGCGTTGGAGAGCTGCGGGAGGCAGGGTGGCGCCGCTGCGGGCAGGCGCCTCACCGGAGCCGGCCTTGATTCTCGCCAGAGCGGTGGGTTCCCTGTCCGTCAACGTGCTGGGGAGGTCCGCCAGTTCGTCCAGCAGGTCCTCTGCCAGAGTCCGCAGATAACGTGACGCCGGCTCCGGTGAGGCGCCTGCCCGCAGCGGCGCCACCCTGCCTCCCGCAGCTCTCCAACGCGCTGCGATCGCTGACGGCTCTCGGCCGTCCAGGGCCGCCTGGTGCAGCTCATGGCCGATCAGGTCCTCCGGCTGGACCCAGGTCAGTCGGAGCATTCTCGGCCCTCCAGTGCGGTGAAGGCCGCCTCTTGGGTCCGGCGTCGGAGGGTGTCCCGGCGGTGGATCTCCCTCGTCACCTCGGCCAGCGTGCGGGCCGGTTCCCAGAGGTCCAGGCGGCTGGACTCCGCGACCGTCTTCGACCAGTCCTGCGGGGGCGGTGAGCCCAACGCGCCCGCCAGAGCGCCTGCCATCGTCGCGATCGAGTCGCAGTCCCGGCCGTAGTTGACCGCGCCCAGGACCGCTCGGCGGTAGTCGCCGGATCCGATCAGCACCATGGCCAGGGCAATGGGGAGTTCCTCGATGGCGTGCAGGCGGGAGGGCCGACGGGCGCCGAGGGAGGGGCGGCGGTAGTCGGGGCCGACCGTGTCGTACGGGGTGATCGCCTCCCGGAGCGGGGTCAGCGCCGACTCGAAGTCCTGGTGGGCGCCCGCCACTTCGCAGACCTTCTCGATCGCCGTCCTCGTGCCGTCCTTCGCCAGGGACAGACAGGCCTCGACGACCGAGGCCGGTGTCGCGCCGGGTGTGCACGCCGCCGCCACCGCCGCCGCGAAGACGCCCGCCGCCTCACGGCCGTACGACGACTGGTGGGCGCCCGCGACGTCCAGCGCCTCCGTGTACGCGGCCCTCGGGTCGGCCGCGTTGACCAGGCCGACCGGGGCCATGTACATCGCCGCGCCGCAGTTGACGATGTTGCCGACGCCGGCCTCCCGTGGGTCCACGTGGCCGTAGTGGAGACGGGCCACCAGCCATTTCTCGGCCAGGAAGATGCGGTGCAGGGGGAGGGCCTGCGCCTCCAACTCCGGGATCCAGCGCGGGTTCGTCATCAGGTCCGGGACCAGGTGGTCGGCGATCGCGTACGCGTCGAGGTGGTCGCGGACCTGCGCATAGACCCGGATCAGCGCGTGCGTCATCAACGTGTCGTCGGTGACGTGCCCGTCACCCTTGTGGTACGGCGCGATGGGGCGGGCCGTACGCCAGGCGTCGCCGTTCCAGGGGCCGACGATGCCGTGGACCCGGCCGCCGTGACGTTCGAGGATCTGGTCGGGGGAGTAGCCCTCCACCGGGCCGCCGAGGGCGTCGCCGACCGCCGCGCCGACCAGGGCGCCGGTGATCCGCTCGTCGAGACGCGGGCCACCGCTTTCTTCTGCTTTGGGCGTCATGCCCCGAATCATCCTCCTGGACGGGCCGGTTGTGTGGCTTCCAGGAGTTCGGCGAGTTCTACGAGGTCGGTGCCGGTGAGGCGGGGGAGCACGCAGCCGGAGAGGGTGCGGCAGGTGTCGCGCCAGGACGCGGGGATCGACGTACCGCCGCCCAACGCGCCGGTCAGCGCGCCCGCCAGGGCCGGTGCGGAGTCGGCGACACGGGACAGGCATGCGGCGGCGGGGACCGCCTCGGCGATACGGCCGTCCGACGCGACCGTGAGGGCGAGGGCGACCGGGACCGTCTCGGCGGCGGCGATGCCGTAGCTGTAGACGTGGTCGACGATTTGGTGTTCGAGGAGGGGGATCAGGGCGAAGGCGCTGTCGGCGGCCCGGGCGAGGTCCAGGGCGTGGCGGGCGTTGCGGCCGATCTCCGTCTCCTCGGGGAGTTCGGCGAGGGCCGCGGCGACGCAGGCCTCGGGCTTCGACCCGGTCAGGGCCAGGGCCACGGCCGCCGCCATCGCCCGCGCGCCGTGTACGCCGTCGCCGTCCTGGGTGTAGCGGGCGTCGAACTCGGCGAGGTCGGCCGCGCTGCGGGGGTCGCCGGGGTGGGCCACGGCGAGGACGCAGGCCCGTACGCAGGCGGCGTCGTCGAAGTAGTGCGGGTTGTCGTGGCCGGTGGCGGGTGGGCGCAGGCCGGTGGCGAGGTTGCCGAGGCCGGCGCGGACGGAGATGCGGGCGCGCAGGGGGAGGATCGCCGACTCGACCTCGGGGGCGCGGTCGGCTGCGGCGGCGACCTCGCTGGCCACGGCGTTCCAGGTCAGGTCGATGGCGGCCCGGGTACGGCGTTCTCGGCTGAGGTCGCCCAGAGCTGTGTCGTCGCCGSCGCAGCCGACCGCGCCCCCGAGGTCGAGTCGCGGGCTCATCGTCGGACTCCCGCGTGTGGCGTCGGTGCCTCAGATGCTGTGAGTCCTCCCGACACCCACTTCCTGTCCTCCCCCTGTACCAGCAACTCCGCCACGTCCAGCACATGATGCCCGGCCATGGACGGCAGGCAGCTCCCGCGAGCCGGCCCGATCGCCGCCGCCCACTCCGTCGGGATCGCCGGCTCGCCCTGGGTCGCGCCGGCCAGTGCCCCCGCCACCGCGGCCGTCGTGTCGGCGTCGCGGCCCATGTTCACGGCCGTCAGGACCGCCTGGACGAAGTCGCCGTCCGCCGCCGCGTACGCGCCGAAGGCCAGCGCGACCGCCTCGGGGGCCAGGTCGGTCCACGGATAGCCGCCGATCACGACCGCGGAGCGGACCGCGCGTTCGCCCCGGTGGGCCACCGCCACCGCCCGGCGCAGGGAGCGGGCCGTCCAGGAGTCGTCCGGGACGACCGCCAGCGCCGAGGCCACCACCGCGATCGTCGGCGCCCCCGCCATCGCCGCCGCCACGCCCGCCGCCACCGCCTGGCCGCCGTAGATGCCCTCGCCGTCATGGCTCACCGAACCGTCGATCGCCACCAGGCGGGCCGCCTCCGCCGGACGGCCCGCGGCGAAGACGCCGAAGGGGGCCGCCCGCATGGCGAGACCGTCGCTCCAGGCGTGGCGGTGCTGGGCCGAGATGGGGGCGGCCAGGCCGCGGCGAAGGTTCTCCAGCGTGCCGCGTTCGCTGAAGCCCGCGCCCCTGAACGGGCCCTCCGCCCGGTCCGCGATCCACTCGTGCCAGGCCGCCTCGACATGGGCCGGGGTGAGGGCCGAGCCGTGGCGCGCGAGGAGGAGGCCCGAGAAGATCGCGTACTCGGTGTCGTCCGTGCCGCACGGGTTGTCGGTGACGAATCCCGTGACACGGCCCCAGCGGGCGCGGATCTCGGAGGGCTTCATGTTCTCCGCGGGGGCGCCGAGCGCGTCGCCGACCGCCAGGCCCAGCAGCGCGCCGCGCGCCCGTGCGCGCAGTGCGGCGGCGTCCCCGGGCGCCGGAACCGAGGGGATGCAGGCGATCGATGCCATACGCGGCCTCTCTCCGGGGGCTCCACCCAGGGCGCGGAGCCCTTTGCGGATGTGTCCCACCGTCGGCGGTTGACCAGAGCCTCAGAAGCCTCAGAGTCACCCGGTCGACATCTGTGCGGGCCAGTACACGAATGAGCGTTCTAGGTAAAACCGCAGGTTAGCCCAGCCTTTCCTTGCTGGCGAAGCGGAATTCCAGGGCGTAGATTTTGCGTTGTCCAAGAGTAGAACGTGTCTAAAGACAGCCTTACCTGAGTCATCCTTACCTGAGTCATATGGGGGACCTTCATGGCCATCATCGAAACCGAGGCCGCGCTCCACGAGGCGCACCGCGACAACCACACGCACCGCGATGTGAACGGCGGCTGGCTGCGCCCCGCGGTCTTCGGTGCGATGGACGGTCTGGTCTCCAACCTCGCCCTGATGACCGGTGTCGCCGGCGGTGCGGTCAGTCAGCAGACCATCGTGCTGACCGGGCTCGCGGGGCTCGCCGCCGGTGCGTTCTCCATGGCCGCCGGTGAGTACACCTCCGTCGCCTCCCAGCGCGAGCTCGTCGAGGCCGAGCTGGACGTCGAGCGGCGGGAGCTGCGCAAGCACCCGGAGGACGAGCAGGCCGAGCTCGCCGCCCTCTATGAGGCGCGTGGCGTCGAGCCGCCGCTCGCGCGGGCCGTGGCCGAGCAGCTCTCCCGCGATCCCGAGCTGGCCCTGGAGATACACGCCCGCGAGGAGCTCGGCATCGACCCCGGCGATCTGCCGTCGCCGCTGGTCGCGGCCGTCTCGTCGTTCGGGTCGTTCGCGCTGGGCGCCCTGCTGCCCGTACTGCCGTATCTGCTCGGGGCGACCTCGCTGTGGCCGGCCCTGCTGCTCGCGTTCTTCGGGCTCTTCCTGTGCGGTGCCGTCGTGGCCAAGGTGACTGCGCGGACCTGGTGGTACAGCGGGCTGCGGCAGCTCGCACTGGGTGGCGCCGCGGCCGGTGTGACGTATGCCCTGGGCAGTTTGTTCGGAACGGCCGTAGGATAGCTCGGCTCGGACTTATGCGTTGGGCCGCATAAGTAGCCGTTACTCGCTGGTTTCGGATGCGTGACCACCGGGCATGAGCCGTAAGCGCTGTGGGCAATGACGCCTGTGGCGCACTCGCGGGGTCGGCGACGACGCCTCCCCCCGCCCCCTGGATCGTCGGACATAGACCTGTCCCGCTCGGTCCCCACATACTTCGAGCCACGTGCGCGGAACCCTTGCCGCAACCCGTGGTGTCCGCATGGTGGAACGGATTATCCCGCTTCCCGAGAACCGCCCCATCATGTAACCTGCACGAAATTTTGCACTCACGCAGAGGGCCAACGTCGTCCCTCGGCAATCTGCATATGCCACATGACGACGACGGGAGAGCCGATGCGTACGCCGCGCCAGCCGTCCCAGCACTCCACGAATGGCCAGAACTGGTCGTTCATGGATGCTCGCCCTGCTGCGCAGGGTATGTACGACCCCCGCAACGAGCACGACGCCTGTGGCGTCGGCTTCGTGGCCACCCTCACCGGCGAGGCGAGCCACACGCTGGTCGAGCAGGCGCTCACCGTTCTGCGCAATCTCGAACACCGCGGCGCCACGGGCTCCGAGCCCGACTCGGGCGACGGCGCGGGCATCCTTTCCCAGGTGCCGGACGCCTTCCTGCGTGAGGTGGCCGGATTCGAGCTCCCCGAGGCCGGTGCGTACGCCGTCGGTATCGCCTTCCTGCCGGAGGAGGGGACCCAGGACGCCGTCTCGCAGATCGAGACGATCGCGTCCGAGGAGGGTCTGACCGTCCTCGGCTGGCGCGAGGTTCCCGTCGCCCCCGAACTGCTCGGTGCCACCGCCCGCTCGACGATGCCCGCCTTCCGCCAGGTCTTCGTGGCTGGGGGCACCTCCCAGACGGAGTCTGGGGGAGGCTCCTCGAAGGGCATCGCCCTCGACCGCAAGGCCTTCGTGCTGCGCAAGCGCGCCGAGCGCGAGGCCGGTGTCTACTTCCCGTCGCTGTCGGCCCGCACCATTGTTTACAAGGGCATGCTGACCACCGGCCAGCTGGAGCCCTTCTTCCCGGACCTGTCAGACCGCCGCTTCGCCTCGGCCGTCGCCCTCGTCCACTCGCGCTTCTCCACGAACACCTTCCCGTCGTGGCCGCTGGCGCACCCGTACCGCTTCGTCGCGCACAACGGTGAGATCAACACCGTCAAGGGCAACCGCAACTGGATGGTCGCCCGCGAGTCGCAGCTTGTCTCCGACCTGTTCGGATCCGACGAGAAGGCCCTCGACCGCGTCTTCCCGGTGTGCACGCCGGACGCCTCCGACTCCGCGTCCTTCGACGAGGTGCTCGAACTCCTGCACCTGGGCGGCCGTTCGCTGCCGCACTCCGTGCTGATGATGATCCCGGAGGCGTGGGAGAACCACGACTCCATGGACCCGGCCCGGCGCGCCTTCTACCAGTTCCACTCCACGATGATGGAGCCCTGGGACGGCCCTGCCTGTGTCACCTTCACCGACGGCACCCAGGTCGGCGCCGTCCTCGACCGCAACGGCCTGCGCCCCGGCCGCTACTGGGTCACCGACGACGGCCTCGTCGTCCTCGGCTCCGAGGTCGGCGTCCTGGACATCGACCCCGCCAAGGTCGTCCGCAAGGGCCGCCTCCAGCCCGGCCGGATGTTCCTCGTCGACACCGCCGAGCACCGCATCATCGAGGACGACGAGATCAAGGCCCAGCTCGCCGCGGAGCAGCCGTACGCGGAGTGGCTGGAGGCCGGCGAGATCGAGCTGTCCGACCTGCCCGAGCGTGAGCACATCGTGCACACCCACGCCTCGGTCACCCGCCGCCAGCAGACCTTCGGTTACACCGAGGAGGAGCTGCGCGTCATCGTCGCGCCGATGGCCAAGGCCGGCGCCGAGCCGATCGGCTCCATGGGCACCGACTCGCCGATCGCCGCGCTGAGCGAGCGCCCGCGTCTGCTCTTCGACTACTTCACCCAGCTGTTCGCGCAGGTCACCAACCCGCCGCTGGACGCCATCCGCGAGGAGCTCGTCACCTCGCTGCGCAGCTCCCTCGGCCCGCAGGGCAACCTGCTGGACCCGACGGCCGCCTCCTGTCGAAGCGTCACCCTGCCCTTCCCGGTGATCGACAACGACGAGCTGGCCAAGCTCATCCACATCAACGCCGACGGCGACATGCCCGGCTTCAAGGCCGCGACCCTGTCCGGCCTGTACCGGGTGCACGGCGCCGGTGACGCCCTCGCCGCGCGGATCGAGGAGATCTGCGCCGAAGCCGATGCCGCCATCGACAACGGCGCCCGCCTGATCGTCCTGTCGGACCGCCACTCCGACGCCGAGCACGCGCCGATCCCGTCGCTGCTGCTCACCGCGGCCGTCCACCACCACCTCATCCGCACCAAGCAGCGCACCCACGTGGGCCTGCTGGTCGAGGCCGGCGACGTCCGCGAGGTCCACCACGTCGCCCTGCTCATCGGCTTCGGCGCCGCCGCGGTCAACCCGTACCTGGCGATGGAGTCCGTCGAGGACCTGGTCCGCGCCGGTACGTTCCTGACGGACATCGAGGCCGAGCAGGCGATCCGTAACCTGATCTACGCCCTCGGCAAGGGCGTCCTGAAGGTCATGTCCAAGATGGGCATCTCGACCGTCGCCTCCTACCGCGGCGCCCAGGTCTTCGAGGCCGTCGGTCTCGACGACGCCTTCGTCGAGAAGTACTTCAACGGCACGGCCACCAAGATCGGCGGCGTCGGCATCGACGTCATCGCCAAGGAGGTCGCCGCCCGGCACGCCAAGGCGTACCCGGCGTCCGGCATCGCGCCCGCCCACCGCGCCCTCGAAATAGGCGGCGAGTACCAGTGGCGTCGCGAGGGCGAGCCGCACCTGTTCGACCCGGACACGGTCTTCCGTCTCCAGCACTCCACGCGCACCGGTCGCTACGACAYCTTCAAGAAGTACACGGGCCGCGTGAACGAGCAGTCCGAGCGCCTGATGACGCTGCGCGGCATGTTCGGCTTCAAGTCGGACCGGCAGCCGATCTCCATCGACGAGGTCGAGCCGGTCAGCGAGATCGTCAAGCGCTTCTCCACCGGCGCCATGTCGTACGGCTCCATCTCCAAGGAGGCGCACGAAACCCTCGCCATCGCCATGAACCAGCTGGGCGGCAAGTCCAACACCGGTGAGGGCGGCGAGGACCCGGACCGGCTGTACGACCCGGCGCGCCGTTCGTCGATCAAGCAGGTCGCCTCCGGCCGCTTCGGCGTCACGTCCGAGTACCTGGTCAACGCCGACGACATCCAGATCAAGATGGCTCAGGGCGCCAAGCCCGGCGAGGGTGGCCAGCTGCCCGGCCACAAGGTCTACCCGTGGGTCGCGAAGACGCGTCACAGCACCCCGGGCGTGGGGCTCATCTCCCCGCCGCCGCACCACGACATCTACTCCATCGAGGACCTGGCCCAGCTGATCCACGACCTGAAGAACGCGAACCCGCAGGCGCGGATTCACGTCAAGCTGGTCTCCGAGGTCGGCGTCGGCACGGTCGCGGCGGGTGTCTCCAAGGCGCACGCGGACGTCGTCCTCATCTCCGGCCACGACGGCGGTACGGGCGCCTCGCCGCTCACCTCGCTGAAGCACGCGGGCGGTCCCTGGGAGCTCGGTCTCGCCGAGACCCAGCAGACCCTGCTGCTCAACGGCCTGCGCGACCGTATCGTCGTGCAGACCGACGGCCAGCTGAAGACCGGCCGTGACGTCGTCATCGCCGCGCTGCTCGGCGCCGAGGAGTTCGGTTTCGCGACCGCGCCGCTCGTCGTCTCCGGCTGCGTCATGATGCGCGTCTGCCACCTGGACACCTGCCCGGTCGGCATCGCCACCCAGAACCCGATCCTGCGGGACCGGTTCGCGGGCAAGGCCGAGTACGTCGTGAACTTCTTCCGGTTCATCGCCGAGGAGGTCCGCGAGCTCCTCGCCGAGCTGGGCTTCCGCTCCATCGAGGAGGCCGTCGGCCACGCCGAGACCCTCGACGTCACGCGGGCCGTCGACCACTGGAAGGCGCAGGGCCTGGACCTGGAGCCGCTGTTCCACGTGCCCGAGCTGCCCGAGGGCGCGGTGCGCCACCAGGTGATCGAGCAGGACCACGGCCTGGAGAAGGCGCTCGACAACGAGCTCGTCAAGCTCGCCGCCGACGCCCTGGCCGCGGACTCCGCGACCGACGCCCAGCCGGTGCGCGCCCAGGTCAAGGTCCGCAACATCAACCGCACGGTCGGCACCATGCTCGGCCACGAGGTGACGAAGAAGTTCGGTGGCGCGGGCCTGCCCGACGACACCATCGACATCACCTTCACGGGCTCGGCCGGCCAGTCCTTCGGCGCCTTCCTGCCGCGCGGTGTCACGCTCCGCCTGGAGGGCGACGCCAACGACTACGTCGGCAAGGGCCTCTCCGGCGGCCGGGTGATCGTGCGGCCCGACCGGAACGCCGACCACCTCGCCGAGTTCTCGACGATCGCGGGCAACACCATCGCGTACGGCGCGACCGGTGGCGAGCTGTACCTGCGCGGCCGTTCGGGCGAGCGGTTCTGTGTCCGCAACTCCGGCGCGACGGTCGTCTCCGAAGGCGTGGGCGACCACGGCTGCGAGTACATGACCGGTGGCCACGCGGTGGTCCTCGGCGAGACGGGCCGCAACTTCGCGGCCGGTATGTCCGGCGGCATCGCCTACGTCATCGACCTCGACCGCGACAACGTCAACGTCGGCAACGTGAGCGCCGTCGAGGCCCTCGACGACACCGACAAGCAGTGGCTGCACGACGTGGTGCGCCGTCACCAGGAGGAGACCGGCTCGACGGTGGCCGAGAAGCTCCTGGCCGAGTGGGACACCGCGGTCGACCGCTTCAGCAAGATCATCCCCAGCACGTACAAGGCAGTGCTCGCCGCCAAGGACGCCGCCGAGCGAGCCGGTCTGACCGAGACCGAGGTCACCGAGAAGATGATGGAGGCGGCGATCAATGGCTGACCCGAAGGGCTTTTTGAACCACGGCCGCGAGGTCGCCAAGTCCCGCCCCGTCGACGTGCGTCTGAAGGACTGGAACGAGGTCTACGTCCCCGGCTCCCTGCTGCCGATCATCAGCAAGCAGGCCAGCCGCTGCATGGACTGCGGCATCCCGTTCTGCCACAACGGCTGTCCGCTGGGGAACCTGATCCCCGAGTGGAACGACTACGCCTACCGCGAGGACTGGTCGGCCGCGTCGGAGCGCCTGCACGCCACGAACAACTTCCCGGAGTTCACGGGCCGTCTGTGCCCCGCTCCCTGTGAGTCGGCGTGTGTGCTCGGCATCAACCAGCCGGCCGTCACCATCAAGAACGTCGAGGTCTCGATCATCGACAAGGCGTGGGACAGCGGTGACGTCGCCCCGCAGGCCCCCGAGCGCCTGTCCGGCAAGACCGTCGCCGTCATCGGCTCGGGCCCGGCGGGCCTGGCCGCGGCCCAGCAGCTGACCCGGGCCGGCCACACCGTCGCCGTCTACGAGCGCGCCGACCGCATCGGCGGCCTGCTCCGGTACGGCATCCCCGAGTTCAAGATGGAGAAGCGGCACATCAACCGCCGCATCGAGCAGATGCGCGCGGAGGGCACCCGCTTCCGTACCGGCATCGAGATCGGCCGCGACCTCAAGGCGACCGACCTGAAGAAGCGGTACGACGCGGTCGTCATCGCCGCCGGCGCCACGACCGCCCGTGACCTCCCGGTCCCCGGCCGCGAGCTCAAGGGCGTCTACCAGGCGATGGAGTACCTGCCGCTGGCCAACAAGGTCCAGGAGGGCGACTACGTCACCTCCCCGATCTCGGCCGAGGGCAAGCACGTCGTCGTCATCGGCGGTGGCGACACCGGCGCGGACTGCGTGGGCACCGCCCACCGCCAGGGCGCGGCCTCGGTGACCCAGCTCGAGATCATGCCCCGTCCGGGCGAGGACCGGGCGCCGCACCAGCCGTGGCCGACCTTCCCGATGCTGTACAAGGTCACCTCCGCGCACGAGGAGGGCGGCGAGCGGGTCTACTCCGTCTCCACCACCCACTTCGAGGGCGACGAGGACGGCAACGTCCAGTGGCTGCACCTCACCGAGGTGGAGTTCATCGACGGCAAACTGACCCCGAAGCCGGGCACCGAGCGCAAGATCCCCGCCCAGCTGGTGACGCTGGCCATGGGCTTCACCGGCACCGACCGGGAGAACGGCGTGGTCGAGCAGTTCGGCCTGGACCTCGACGAACGCGGTAACATCGCCCGCGACGCCGACTTCCAGACCAACGTGCCCGGCGTGTTCGTCGCCGGTGACGCGGGCCGTGGCCAGTCGCTCATCGTGTGGGCCATCGCGGAGGGCCGCTCGGCCGCCCGCGGCTGCGACCGCTTCCTGACCGGCGCCAGCGAACTGCCGGCCCCGATCCGCCCGACGGACCGCTCGCTGATGGTCTGACGGCACAACAGGTGACCTGACCGTCACCGCCAAAGCGTCCCGTACAAAGGCGTACGGAACACTGACGGCGTCTGCCCCACAGTCCCCGACCGGACGACTGGGCAGRCGCCGTCAACACTTCGGTGAACGGCTGGACCCGCCCCGCGACCCGCCCTAGGGCACCCTGTACGGCTCCCCGTACACCCGCCACTCCAACGGCGTCCGCAGCTGCAGGTTCCCGTCGTACAGGAACTGCCGCTGGGCCGTGTCGATGCGGGTCGTGTCGGTGCCGGGACGTTTCTCTCGCATGGCCTCCCGGCGGATGTCGAGGAAGATGTCCAGGTACGCCTTCTCGGAGCCGCCCTCGGCGGGGGAGTTCGCCTCGCGCAGGGCGCGTTCGCGCAGGACGTAGAAGCCGTCCTCGTCGATGCCGGGGCCGTGGTAGACCATCGCGTCGAAGTAGATGAACTGG
Organism: Streptomyces sp. UW30; assembly: GCF_008042075.1. Taxonomy (GTDB): domain Bacteria; phylum Actinomycetota; class Actinomycetes; order Streptomycetales; family Streptomycetaceae; genus Streptomyces. Next base: position 503,271 of record NZ_RDBN01000037.1, read on the forward strand.
CCCAGCGTGCCGAGACCGTCGAGCTTGGCGAGGCGGACCGCCGGGTCGAAGTAGGAGCGGTCGCGCTCGGCGAGTTGGGCCTCGCGGAAGGCCGGCACCTCGGCCTCCGCCTTCCAGGCGGCCGTGAAACCGGGGTCCAGGCCCTCGTGGGAGTCGGTGCCGTCGACCGCGCGCAGGGCGGGCAGGTACTCGGCGAGGCCGTTGTCCGGGTGGTCGGCGGTGTAGCGCTCGACCAGGGCGAGCAGGTCGTTCGTCCCGGTGCAGAAGCCGATGATGCCGGCCGTGTAGCCCTGGCCGTCCCCGATGTCCTCGATGTAGCCGTAGGCGCTGCGCCAGTCCAGCGTCGAGTTCTCGGCGCTGGACACGAGCCGCTGGGCCAGGTCCTTCTTTCCCGGGGCGGCCAGCCCCGGCGGCAGGCTCGCGATCAGCTTGTCGTCCGCCGACCGTTCCTTTTCGGCACGGGTCTTGGCGTCCTGACGGGAGGCCTGCTGCGAGGTGGCGACGGAGGGCTCGGACGGGCTCTCGGCGGAGTCGGTGGGGGCCAGGAAGTAGGCGCCCGCGGTGATGACGACGGGGACGGCCGCGAAGAGCAGGATGCCGGTACGTCTCACTGGGCCGTCCCTCCGCCCGTCAGCTCCGAGACCTTGGCGAACGCGACCGCCGCCAGCAGCACCAGCACACCCGCGCAGGCGACCGCCTGGATCACGGCCTGGCGCGGTCCGCGCGGGGCGTACGCGTAGGCGAACGTCACCGCCGCACCCGTCAGCAGTCCGCCGAGGTGACCCTGCCAGGAGGTCAGGCCCGCGGACAGCAGCAGCCACAGCAGCAGGAAGGCCATGAAGCGGTTGACGGACTGCATGTTCGCGCCGACCCGGCGGGCGAGGACGTAGTACGCCGCGCCGAGGCCGAAGACCGCGCCCGACGCGCCGACCGACTCGACGTTCACATCGGTGAGAAGCAGCTCGAACACCGAACCGCCCAGCGTCGACAGCAGATAGAGGGCGACGAACCGGACCCGGCCCAGCACGGGCTCCACGACCCGGCCGAGCTGCCACAGCGAGACCATGTTCATCACGATGTGGAGGAGCCCGAACGTGCCCTCCGTCGGCGGCAGGTGCAGGAAACCGCCGGTCAGCAGCCGCTCCCACTGCCCGGCGACCACGCCCTCGGCATGGAAGTCCGACGGGTACCCGCTCTCGTAGACGTAATAGCCGCCGTCCGGTCCGACCAGGCGGGCGCTGAGCATCGCGAACCGGTCCAGGATCTCCGGGCGCACCACCTCGGCGAGATAGGCGAGGATGTTGAGCCCGATGAGCACCGAGGTCACCAGCGGTGTCGAGGCGATCCGCCCGCCGACGACCGTCCGGGCCTGCCGCACCGACCGTGAGCCCTCCTTCACGCACTCCACGCACTGGTGGCCCACGGACGCCTCCCGCATGCAGTCCGGGCAGATGTACCGGTCGCAGCGGGTGCAGCGGACGTGGGACTCCACCTTGGGGTGGCGATAGCACGTGGTCAGGGTGGACTCGGTGGACTCGGGCTCCACAGCCGGCTCCTCGGAGGACTGGACGAACGGTGAGCCGGTGGGGGCGGCGCCGGACAAACTATCGAACAGCTGTGGACGCCGGCATGGGCGGGGCCGGTGGTGTCGTAATCTCGGCAGCCACAGACATGCGCGAGGGGGAGAACGTATGGCGGCGATCAGTCTCAGCAAGGTGGAGGAGACCGCGCCCGCGCTGGTCAGCCTGTACAAGAGCGCCGGTGCCTCGCTCCACCGGCAGGGGTTGGACGGGGTGCGGGCCGCGGTCTACCTGGTGATCGACTACTCCGGTTCGATGAAGCCGTACTACAAGGACGGCAGCGTGCAGGCGCTCGCCGACCGGGTGCTCGGGATGTCGGCGCATTTCGACGACGACGGGACCGTGCCGGTGGTGTTCTTCTCCACCGACGTCGACGCCGAGACCGAGATCGCGCTGGCGGACCATCAGGGGCGGATCGAGCGGATCGTGTCCGGCCTCGGGCACATGGGCAAGACCAGCTACCACCTGGCCATGGACGCCGTCATCGACCACTACCTGGACAGCGGGTCGCACGATCCCGCCCTGGTCGTCTTCCAGACCGACGGCGGCCCGATCAACAAGCTCGCCGCCGAACGGTATCTGTGCAAGGCGGCCCCGCTCCCGCTGTTCTGGCAGTTCATCGGCTTCGGGGACCTGACCAGCAAGCAGTTCGACTTCCTGCGCAGGCTCGACGAGCTGGCGGTGCCGGACAAGCGGGTGGTCGACAACGCCGGGTTCTTCCACGCCGGCTCGGATCCGCGGAAGGTCTCCGACGCCGAGTTGTACGACCGCCTGGTCGGGGAGTTCCCGAAGTGGCTGGTGGCGGCGCGGGCGCAGGGGATCGTACGGCCGGGCTGACGGGTCGGCCGGTTGGACCCCGCCCCTGTCCGTACCGTTGGCTGACCCCGTACCGCCGTGTCACTCTGAGGTGATCCGGCGGGAAGGCGACGACGCATGGACGGCGCACGATCGGGGAACGAGGCAGCGGCGCGGCGGTCCGCGGCGCCGGGCAGGGGCGAGCGGGTCGCCGACTGGGCCGACGGGCGGCTCGGGCTGTACGGGCTGGCCAAGTCGCAGATGCGCAAGGTCTTCCCGGACCACTGGTCCTTCATGCTGGGCGAGGTCTGCCTCTACAGCTTCATCGTCCTGATCCTCACCGGCATCTACCTCACCCTGTTCTTCGACCCGAGCACCAGCGAGGTCGTCTACAACGGCGCCTACGAGCCCCTCAACGGCGTCCTGATGACCAGGGCCTACGAGTCCACGATCGACATCAGCTTCGATGTGCGCGGCGGGCTGCTCATCCGGCAGATCCACCACTGGGCGGCGCTGGTCTTCGTCACCGGCATGCTGGTGCACATGATGCGGGTGTTCTTCACCGGCGCCTTCCGCAAGCCGCGCGAGCTGAACTGGGTGTTCGGCTGGACCCTGCTGATGCTCGGCATCATCACCGGCCTGACCGGCTACTCCCTGCCCGACGACCTGCTGTCCGGCACGGGTCTGCGGTTCGCGTACGGCGCGGTGCTGTCCATCCCGATCGTGGGGACGTACGTGGCGTTCTTCCTCTTCGGCGGGGAGTTCCCCGGCGAGGACTTCATCGCGCGCCTCTACCCGATCCACATCCTGCTGCTGCCCGGGATCATGCTGGGGCTGGTGGTCGCCCATCTGATCCTGGTCTTCTACCACAAGCACACGCAGTACCCGGGCCCCGGCCGGGACCAGAAGTCGGTCGTCGGCATGCCCTTCCTGCCCGTGTACATGGCCAAGGCGGGCGGCTTCTTCTTCCTCGTCTTCGGTGTGCTGGCGCTCATGGGCGGCATCGCCAGCATCAACCCGGTGTGGGCCTTCGGGCCCTACCGCCCCGACCTGGTGACCACGGGCGCCCAGCCCGACTGGTATCTGGGCTTCTCCGAGGGCCTGATCCGGGTGATGCCGGGATGGGAGCTCAACGCCTGGGGCCACACCCTGGAACTCGGCGTCTTCATCCCCTTCTCGCTCTTCCCGCTGATCCTGCTCGCGCTCGGCCTGTATCCCTTCATCGAGGCGTGGATCACCGGCGACAAACGCGAGCACCACATCCTCGACCGGCCGCGCAACATGCCCGTGCGCACCGGGCTCGGCGCGGCCTGGCTGAGCCTGTACGCCGTGCTGCTGATCGGCGGCGGCAACGACATCGTGGCCACGCATCTGCATCTGTCCATCAACGTGATCACCTGGTTCGTGCGGATCGCGGTCTTCGCGGCGCCGGTCGTCACCTACATGGTGACCAAGCGGATCTGTCTCGGACTGCAGCGCCGGGACCGGGCCAACGTGCTGCACGGCAGGGAGACCGGCACCATCAAACGGCTGCCGCAGGGCGAGTACATCGAGATCCACGAGCCGCTCACCCAGGGACAGCTGTTCACCCTCACCCAGCATGACGAGCATCCGCCGTACGAGATCGGCCCGCGCGTCGACGCGAACGGCGTCCGGCGCCGGGTCACCGTCTCCCAGCGGGTGCGGGCCCGGCTGGCGGAGGCGATGTTCGGGCCTCGGTCGCGCATCCCCAAGCCGACGGCGCAGGAGTACCGGGAGATCACCAGCGGCGATCACCACCACTGAGCACCGTGTCCCTGCACGCGTCCGGGCTTCCCCAGGCGGTGCGCAGGACACGGGCCTTGGTCAGCCACAGGGACAGGTCGTACTCCGCCGTGTAGCCGATCGCGCCGTGCAACTGGAGCGCGGTACGGGCCGTCGCGTACGCGGCCTCGCAGGCGGCGACCTTGGCGGCGGCGACGTCGGCCGGATCCATGGTGAGCGCGGCGCCGAGGACGAGAGGCCGGGCGAATTCCAGGCCGACCTTCGCATCGGCGAGGCGATGCTTCACCGCCTGGAACGAGCCTATGGCGACGCCGAACTGGGTGCGCTGCCTGACGTGGGCGACGGTTTTGTCGAGCAGGGCGAGGCCGACGCCGAGAGCTTGGGCGGCGTACAGGCTCAGCCAGGCCGCGCCGAGCCCGGTGCGCACGGGCATGTTGCGCGGCCGGTCGAGGATGTGGTGCTCGCGTTTGTCGCCGGTGATCCACGCCTCGATGAAGGGATACAGGCCGAGCGCGAGCAGGATCAGCGGGAAGAGCGAGAAGGGGATGAAGACGCCGAGTTCCAGGGTGTGGCCCCAGGCGTTGAGCTCCCATCCCGGCATCACCCGGATCAGGCCCTCGGAGAAGCCCAGATACCAGTCGGGCTGGGCGCC
>NZ_RDBN01000037.1:508161-518303 GCF_008042075.1 Streptomyces sp. UW30
GAGTCGGGGGCGGTCATCGTCTCGGCGAAGGTGCGTTCCGTCATGCGGGTGCGGGCGGCCGGGGCGACGGCGTTGACCTGGACGCCGTAGCGGGCCAGTTCGGCGGCCGCTACCAGGGTGAGGCCGATGATTCCGGCTTTCGCGGCGTGAGCCTCGACGGCACACCGGCCGCCGACAGCCCCGCCCGGCAGGTGGCCGACGAGATCCGCGCGGCGGGCGGCGAGGCGATCGCGCACGGCGGCGACGTGGCGACCAGCGCCGGAGCCGCGTCCCTGGTGGCGGCCGCGCTGGAGACGTACGGCCGTCTCGACACCCTCGTCAACAACGCCGGGTTCCTGCGCGACCGGATGCTGGTCAACCTCGACGAGGACGACTGGGACGCCGTCGTACGTGTTCACCTCAAGGGCCACTTCCTTCCCCTGAAGCACGCCGCCGCGCACTGGCGCGCGGAGGCGAAGGCGGGCCGCACTCCGGCCGCCCGGATCGTCAACACGAGCAGCGGGGCAGGGCTGCTGGGCTCGGTCGGGCAGTCGAACTACAGCGCCGCGAAAGCCGGAATCATCGGCCTCACCCTGGTAGCGGCCGCCGAACTGGCCCGCTACGGCGTCCAGGTCAACGCCGTCGCCCCGGCCGCCCGCACCCGCATGACGGAACGCACCTTCGCCGAGACGATGACCGCCCCCGACTCCGGCTTCGACGCCATGGCCCCGGAGAACGTCTCCCCGCTGGTCGTCTGGCTGGGCTCGGAGGCGAGCGCCGGGGTCACGGGCCGGGTCTTCGAGACGGAGGGCGGCCGGATCACGGTGATGGAGGGCTGGCGCGCCGGGCCGACGGTGGACAAAGCGGCCAGGTGGACGCCGGAGGAGGCCGGGGAAACGGCGCTCAAGTTGCTGGGACAGGCGGAAGCACCGGGACGGGTGTACGGGGGCTGATGTGACGCCCCTATGGGGCGCGGGGCCGTATCGATATGCGGCTCCGCCGCGGCTCCACCCCAGTAGGCGCTCACGCTCACGTATCGCACTCCAGCACCGTCCGGCACAACCCGCACCGCGCCCGAACCCGCCCCTTCACCGGCACCCGGATCCGCTGCTGACACGTCGGACACGGAAACGACACCCGCAGAGGCCCATGCCCGTCGGGCGTGAACGTATACGGAGCCCCCGGCTGGGGACCGGCCCCCTGATGGTCCTGGGCATGCCGCCGGTCACGGGCATAGCGGCGGCGCCCCGCCCAGCCGGCCGCCGTCAGCGGAGGCTGCTGCTCGTCGCGCCGGGCCTGCGCCATGCCCTTCCCGTACGCCGTGTACGCCTGCGGGCTGGTGAACCAGATCGACGGGTCCTCGGCGAAGACCTGCGCCCGCTTGGCGAGGACGTACCCGAACTCCTCCGGAGTCAGATACCCCAGCTTCTGCGAGGACGCCGCGTCCTCCCGGTACGCGTCGAGGAGCAGCCAGCCCGCGCCCAGATACGTCGTCGCCGTGTCCGTGAGGATCTCGTTGTCGCGGGTGCCCGGGAAGGACAGGCCGAGGCGGTGCAGGTAGACGTGCATCACCTCGTGGGCGAGCGCCGCGCCGATGTCCCGGCGATGGGTGCGGAATCGGTCGTTCAGCTCGACGAAGTACTCCGGCCCGGCGGCGAGTTCGACGTTCGCCGCGTGGCTCATCTCCCGGAAGCCGACGATCAGCCGGGCGTCCGGCAGGTGGTAGTGCCGCACCAGCTCGCGGGCCACCCGCAGCGCGCCCAGATGCAGATCGTCGGTGTCGCAGAACGCCACGTCGGCCGGGGCCACGCTGGTCGCGAACGTCTGCACGGTGTCGTACGACAGCCGCCTGTAGAGCGCTGTGATCGAGGCCCGCACCGTCTCCAGGTGCGGGAAGCCGTGCTGGACCGGTCCGCCGTTCGCCACGCCCGTACCCCCAAGACGCCTCGAAACCGATTCCACTCTACGGGGATGTGAGGGGATTTTCCCTGGTGAGGTTCCGCGCGCGGAACGTGAGATCCGTCCTTGTCATGAACCCCCCTTGATCTTCATACTCCGGGTCGCCCAACCCCCCACGAAGGGACGAATGTTGACCCGTCACATATCGAAGAGAAGCGGCCTCACTCTGGTGAAGAGAGCCGCGGCGGTCGGCGCCGTCGCGCTCACGGTCGCCTCCCTCCAGCCGCTCAGCGCGAACGCCGCGTCCACCCGCGTCGTCGGGGGAACGGCTGCCGCGCAGAACGAGTTCCCGTTCATGGTCCATCTCTCCATGGGCTGCGGCGGGGCGCTCTACAAGAAGGACGTGGTGCTGACCGCGGCCCACTGCATGGAGGGCTCCGGCAACAACACCAGCATCACCGTCACCGCGGGTGTCAACGACATCAACTCCTCCGCGGCGATCAAGGTGAAGTCCACCAAGGTCAAGGTGGCCCCGGGCTACAACGGCACCGGCAAGGACTGGGCGCTGATCAAGCTCGCCCGGCCCATCGACAAGCCGACGCTGAAGATCGCCACCACGGACCAGTACAACCGCGGCACGTTCACGATCGCGGGCTGGGGCGACACGCAGGAGGGGGCCGGCACGGGCACGACCAAGCTCCGCAAGGCCAGTGTTCCCTTCGTCGCCGACCGTGTGTGCAAGCGCCACTACGGCAACCGGCTGGTGTCGAAGGAGGAACTGTGCGCCGGCTGGCAGAGCGGCGGCATCGACACCTGCCAGGGCGACTCCGGCGGTCCCATGTTCCGCAAGGACGACGCGGGCAAGTTCATCCAGGTCGGCATCGTCAGCTGGGGTGACGGCTGCGCCCGCGCCGGTGTCCCCGGCATCTACACCGAGGTCAGCCACTTCGCGAGCGACATCGCCCGCGCGGCGGCCGCGCTGTAGGCAGCCGCCGCGGCAAGGTGCGTCAGACGGCCTGAAGGACCGGGACACCCGCCTCGCCGGACCCGGTCCGGGCCGTCCTGTCCAGCTCCAGCAGCCAAATCTCGTTGGCGCCCTCCCGCAGCACGGGCCCCGGCACGTACAGCCCGCGCTGCGGACCCGCGGACCAGTAGCGGCCCAGACCGAAGCCGTTGATCCACACGAACCCGCGGGTCCAGCCCGGCAGCTCCAGACGGGCGTCACCGGCGCCCCGCACCGTGACGGTGCCCCGGTACAACCCCGGGGCGCCGTCCTCGGGCAGCTCCCGCGACGGCACCGCCCGGACGCCCTCGATGGCGTCCAGCGCCTCCAGCCGCAGCCCACGCGCGCGTACGTCGTGCAGAAACTGCCGCTCGTGCAGGACGCCCCCGGTGATCCCCTTGGGCTCGCCCAGACGCGGCCCGTAGTTGACCCGGCCCAGGGACTCCACCCACAGCTCCACGCGCGCGTGCCCGGCGACGGGCTCCTTCAGGCACGCGTCGTCCTCGGTGAGCACCCCGGCCCGCTGCCCGTCGACGTACACCACGGCGAGGTCCCGCAGCCCGCGCACCGTCAGCGGATACGGCTGCCGCGGACCCGGCACCGTCACCTCGTAGCGCACCAGGCCCCGCTCGACGCCCAGTTCCTCGAAGGTGGGCGGAACGGGACCGGACACCTCCGGGCCGCCCAGCGTCTCCAGTACGGCCGCCAGGGGCGCCCAGCCGGTCAGGACCGCCTCGGCCGGCGCCCCCAACGGCACGGGCGCGGGCGGGACTTCGGGCAGGGGGCCGTCGGCGTACTCGGCGAGGACCTCGCGCAAGGCCCGGAACTTCTGTGTGGGGCGGCCGTACTCGTCGATCGGGGCGTCGTAGTCGTACGACGTCACATCGGGCTCCAGGGGCCCGTCGTGCAGCGCGCCGCCGCCCCGGTTGGCGCCCGCCCAGCCGGCGAAGCTCGTGCCGCCGTGCGCCATGTACAGGTTGACCGAAGCCCCGCAGTCCAGGATCTCCCGCAGGGCGGCCGCCGCGTCCCCGGGATCCCGGACGGCGTGCTCGCCGCCCCAGTGGTCGAACCAGCCGCACCAGAACTCCATGCACATCAGCGGGCCTTCGGAGCGGTGCCGGCGCAGCGTCTCGAACGCCACGCGCGCGTGGGAGCCGAAGTTCACCGTCGCCAGGACCCCCGGGATCGAGCCGCCGGACAGCATGTGGTCCTCGGGGCCGTCCGAGGTGAACAGCGAGGCGGTGACGCCGTGTTCGCGCAGCAGGCCGGCCAGGTGGCCCAGATACGTCAGGTCCGAGCCGTAGCTGCCGTACTCGTTCTCGACCTGCACCATGATCACCGGCCCGCCCCGGTCGATCTGCCGGGGCACGATCTCGGGCAGCAGCCGCCCGAACCAGTTCGCCACGTGCCCCAGGTAGCCCTCGTCACGGGTACGCGCGCGTGCGCCGACCTCGGCCGTCAGCCAGTACGGCAGTCCACCGTTCTCCCACTCGGCGCAGATGTACGGCCCCGGACGCACGATCGCCCACAGCCCCGCCTCCCGGGCCGTGTCCAGGAACCGGCCCAGCGCGGCCACGTCCCTCAGCTGCCCCGGGCTCGGCTCGTGGAGGTTCCACGGCACGTATGTCTCCACGCAGTTGAGGCCCATCGCCCGCAGCATCGCCAGCCGGTGCCCCCACTGCGCCTCGTGCACCCGGAAGTAGTGCAGCGCGCCGGACAGCAGCCGCACCGGCCGCCCGTCCAGCAGGAAGTCTTCGTCCCCCACCGTGAACTCGCTCATGCGCCCACCCTCGCCTCTGGCGCGGGCCGGGATCCATGGACAAAGATCAGCGCTGCTTGGACCGAAGAGGGCGCAGAAGAAGGCGGAGGGGAGGCGCACGGATGTACCGCACCTGGATGCGCTTCTTCACCCCCGGCCCCGCCCACCACCGCCTCGGCCTGGTCTGTCTCGGCGTCGGCCTCCAGTACGGCGCCCTCCCCACCGTCGGACCCAGGGTCCTGGACCACCACGTCGCCGTCGTGATCAGTACCGGCGGCGGGTGGTACGCCCACCCCGACGGCCGCCGTACGACCGTCACCGCGCCCGCGCTGCTGTGGCTCACCCCGGGCGTCCCGCACCACTACGCGCCCGACCCCGGCACCGGCTGGGACGAGGGCTTCGTCGACTTCGCGGGGCCCGCCGCCGCCTCGTACACCGAACTCGGCTACATCGAGCCGGACCGCCCCGTGGTGCCCCTCTCCGACGCCTCGGGCCCGCGTGCCGTCATCGGACGCATGGCCCGCGCCGCGCGCCGCGACAACCCCCTGCTGGAGGTGGAGACCGGCGCCGCCGTCCACGAGCTCCTCGTCGCCCTGCGCCGCGCCCGCGCCGACCTCGCCCCCGACGGCGACCAGGTCCTCAAGGCCCTCGCCCGCGACGCCTGTCTGCCGCTGACGGTCGCCGACCATGCCGCCCGGCACGGCATGACCCCGGCCGAGCTGCGCACGGCCGTCCGCAGGGGCGCCGGGTGCAGCCCCAAGGACTATCTGCTCGGCATCCGGCTGGGCCGCGCCAAGGAACTCCTCGCCGCCACCGACCTCCCCGTCGCCGCCGTCGCCCGCCGCGTCGGCTACGACGACCCCGCCTACTTCTCCCGCCTGTTCACCCGCCGGGTCGGCATGGCCCCGGTCCGCTTCCGCGGCCGGCAGGGCCGCACCGTGCCCGGCGGCTGGAGCAACCGGGTCCCCGATCCCGACGATCCACCCGTGATCGGACGAACGACGACCGGGACGGCCCCGTAGGCTGAGCCCTCATGACCAGCAACATGTCCCCAGGCGACGTCGACCTCGCGGWCCGCGAGGAGCTCGCCCGGCTGCGCGACAGCATCGACAACATCGACGCGGCCGTCGTCCACATGCTCGCCGAACGCTTCAAGTGCACCCAGCAGGTCGGCCATCTCAAGGCCCGCCACCAGCTCCCGCCGGCCGACCCGGCCCGGGAGTCCCGGCAGATCGCCCGGCTGCGCACCCTCGCCGAGAACGCCAAGCTCGACCCGGCGTTCGCCGAGAAGTTCCTGAACTTCATCATCGCCGAGGTGATCAGGCACCACGAGAGCATCGCCGAGGACACGGTCAACGACGCTGCGCCCACGGCGAACTGACGCCTACTGGCCCTTCCGAGGGAGTGACACGGCGGCCCGCGCGGGGCATGCTGCGCTGTGCACCGCATGCCAGCTGACGCGCACGCTCCGTCAGCACCCCCGGACATACCCTGGATGTCCACGCGGGAGGGACGTCGGGCCATGCCGTCGGATGCCAAGATCCTCATCGTCGACGACCACGAGGAGACGCTGTACGCCCTGGAAAGCGCCCTGGCCCCGCTGGGCTACCGGCTCGCCCGCGCCACCAACGGTGACGAGGCCCTCAAGCAGGTTCTCCGCGGGCAGGTCGGCCTGCTGCTCCTGGACGTCCGCATGCCGGGCGTCAGCGGGCTGGACGTCGTGCGGTACATGCGGCGCGTGGAGCAGACCCAGAACATACCGGTCATCCTGCTCACCGGCTTCGGCGCCGATCACGAACTGACCGCCACCGCCTTCGGGCTCGGCGTCGCCGACCTGGTCCTGAAGCCCACCGACCCCTGGGCGCTGCGCACCAAGGTCCGCTACCTGTACGACGCCTACCAGCGCCACCGAGCCCTGGAGGAGGAGGTCCGCGAGTTACGTGCCCTGGTCAAGGGCCACTCCGACGCACCGGAACCGCACCCGCGCCGCGCCCTGCGCCACTCCGACACCCATGTCCCGCCACAGCGCGACAACCCGGCCGCCACGCCGGCCAAGGACCGGACATAACGCCCGTACTGATCAGCCCCTGTGAGTTGTCGGTGCCATCAGGCAGCATGTCCTGCATGTCCGTACTCACGCGCGACGAAGCGCAGACTCGTGCCCAGCTCCTCGACGTCCATCGCTACACGATCGAACTCGATCTGACGACCGGGGACGAGACCTTCGACTCCCGCACCGTCATCGGGTTCACCGCGCGCACCGGCGCGGACACCTTCGTCGAGGTCAAGCCGGCCGAATTGCGCTCCGTCACGCTGGACGGCCGTCCCCTGGACCCGGAGTCCCTGGACGGCAACAGACTGCCCCTGAAGGACCTCACCGCCGGTGAGCACGAGCTGCGTGTCGACGCGGCCATGCGCTACTCCCGGACCGGCGAGGGCATGCACCGCTTCACCGACCCCACCGACGGCGAGACCTACCTTTACACCCAGCTGTTCATGGAGGACGTCCAGCGCGTCTTCGCCGCCTTCGACCAGCCGGACCTCAAGGCCGTCTTCGACCTGTCCGTGACCGCCCCCGAAGGCTGGACCGTCCTCGCCAACAGCCGCACCGAGCACCTCGGCGAGGGCCGCTGGCAGGCCGCGCCCACCCCGCTGATCTCCACCTACCTCGTCGCGGTGGCCGCCGGCCCCTGGCACTCGGTGCGCACCGAGCACCGCGGCCTGCCCTTCGGCATCCACTGCCGCCGCTCCCTGGCCCCCCACCTGGACGCGGACGCCGACGAGCTCTTCGAGGTCACCCGGCAGTGCTTCGACCGCTTCCACGAGAAGTTCGACGAGCCCTACCCCTTCGACTCCTACGACCAGGCGTTCGTCCCCGAGTTCAACGCCGGCGCCATGGAGAACCCCGGACTGGTCACCTTCCGCGACGAGTTCGTCTACCGCTCCGCCGTCACCGACACCGAGCGGCAGACCCGCGCCATGGTCATCGCCCACGAGATGGCCCACATGTGGTTCGGCGACCTCGTCACCCTGCGCTGGTGGGACGACATCTGGCTGAACGAGTCCTTCGCCGAGTACATGGGCTACCAGACCCTCGTCGAGGCCAGCCGCTTCACCGACACCTGGACCGACTTCGGCATCGTCCGCAAGTCCTGGGGCTACGACGCCGACCAGCGGCCCTCCACCCACCCCGTCGCCCCCGAGGCCGTCGAGGACACGGCCTCCGCCATGCTCAACTTCGACGGCATCTCCTACGCCAAGGGCGCCTCCGCGCTGCGCCAGCTCGTGGCCTGGCTCGGCGAGAAGGACTTCCTCGCCGGCATCAACACCCACTTCGCCCGGCACAAGTTCGCCAACGCCGCCCTCGCCGACTTCATCGACTCCCTCGCCTCCGCCACCGACCGCGACGTCCACGCCTGGGCCGACAGCTGGCTGCGCACCACCGGCGTCGACACCCTCACCCCGCAGGTCACTCCCGGCGACAACGGCACCTACAGCCTCACCGTCGACCACGCGGGCAGCCGCCCGCACCGCGTCGCCGTCGGCCTGTACGACCAGGACCTGGGCGACGACGAGGGCCATCTCACCCTGCGCGACCGGCTCGAGATCGACGTCCCGCAGAGCGCCCCGCGGCCCATCGGCAAGCGCCCGGCACTGCTGCTGCTCAACGACGGCGATCTGACCTACGCCAAGGTCCGCTTCGACGCCGAGTCCTTCGAGACCGTCGGCGCGCGCCTGTCGGGCCTGCCCGACCCGCTCTCCCGCGCCGTCGTCTGGAACGCCCTGCGGGACGCGGTCCGCGACGGCGAACTGGCCGCCTCCGCCTATCTGGAGGCCGCCCGCGCCCACCTGCCCCGGGAGACCGATCTCGCCATCGTGCAGGGCGTCCTCGCGTTCGCCTCCGCCCAGATCGCCGACCGCTACCTCCCCGCCGAGGAGCGGCCTGCCGCCCTGGCCGGCCTGTCCGCCCTGTGCCGCGACCTCATCCGCCGCACCGAGGACGGCGACAACCCCGGCCTGCGCCTGATCGCCGTACGCCACTTCGTCTCCGTCGCCGCCCACCCCGACACGATCGCCGCCTGGCTCGCCGACGGCACCGTGCCCGGCGGACCCGAACTCGACCCCGAGCTGCGCTGGCGGGTCCTGGGCCGGCTCGCCGTGCTCGGCGCCGTCGACGAGGCCGCCATCGCCGCGGAGCTGGAGCGCGACCCGAGCGCCAGAGGCCAGGAGGGCGCCGCCCGCTGCCGCGCCGCCCTGCCCGACGAGGAGGCCAAGGCGAGGGCGTGGGAGGCGATGTTCGCCACCGACGAGGCCAAGGACCTGTCCAACTACCTCTTCACCGCGACCGCCCAGGGCTTCTGGCAGCCCGAACAGGCCGACCTCGTCCGGCAGTACGTCCCGCGCTACTTCAAGGACGCACTCGCCCTCGCCGCCCGCCGCGGCCACGCCATCGCCGACGCCGCCGGGCGCCACGCCTTCCCGATGCACGCCGTGGACGCCGAAGCCCTGCGGCTGGGGGAGGAGTGCCTGCGCGACGGCGAGCCGGTCCCGTCGCTGCGCCGCAGGCTCGCCGACCAACTCGACGACCTGGCAAGGGCGTTGAGGGTGCGAGAGGGCCGAAAGGGCTAGTACGTCCGACGTAGGGGGCGCCGGTTCGTCCGGCCCCCCTACTCCGCCGAACTCCGCATACCGCATCCGACACGCTTTCCCCGCACGAAAGTACCCCCTTTCGGGTTCCGATCATTGGGCTTTTCGGGCGCCATCGTCCATCCGGGTACAAGCTGGAAGTCCTTCTCGCCCAGCGCCCGGGAGGACACGATGAGCACGCCTGCGTCGCTCGCGTCAGGCCCCGAAGGTCCCCACGCCCTGCGGCCGTTGCTGGACACCGTGCTGGACGCGCTGAACGAGGGCGCGCAGGCCCGCGGGGGACCGTTGCCCGCGGGCGGACCGCAGGCGGTGGCCGCGCGGATGCGGGCCGCGGTCGGGGACGTACTGCCGGACGAGGGCGATCCGAACGCCCTGCACACCGTCGTCCGCGCGCTCGCGGAGGCCGGCGTGTACGCCGGTGGCTCGTCGCGTCCGCCGCGCGGGACCAGCACACAGCGTGCCGTGTCGCCGTCGGCCACGGGGGAGAGCGTCTCCGGCACCGCCCCGTCCACGGTGAGCTGCCAGCGGCTCAGATGCCTGGCGTCGCGTACGAACAACCCCTCCGGAGAGCCGGCGGCGCAGCGACGGGACCGGCTCGCCGTCGCGCAGGCACTCCTCCCCCAGCCGCAGGGCTTCGGCGTCCACGGCGTGCATCGGGAAGGCGTGGCGCCCGGCGGCGTCGGCGATGGCGTGGCCGCGGCGGGCGGCGAGGGCGAGTGCGTCCTTGAAGTAGCGCGGGACGTACTGCCGGACGAGGTCGGCCTGTTCGGGCTGCCAGAAGCCCTGGGCGGTCGCGGTGAAGAGGTAGTTGGACAGGTCCTTGGCCTCGTCGGTGGCGAACATCGCCTCCCACGC
>NZ_RDBN01000037.1:518403-546957 GCF_008042075.1 Streptomyces sp. UW30
CCCGCGCCAGGGCCGCCGTGACCAGCGCCTCCAGCTCCGAGGCGCCCGGCGCCTGGTCCCAGGAGTCGAGGGACGGGTTGAGGGTGGAGACGGCCAGGTCGGCGGCGSCGGCGTCCGGCTCGTCCACGGGGCCAACGCACACCACTCGCTGCCGCGTGCCGCCTGGCTGCTCGGGCTGGCCGAGCCCGTCGTCGTGCCCGCCCCGGCCGGCGCCCTCGATCCCGCCGCCCTGGACGAGGCGCTCACCGAGTTGCCCGGCCCACATCTCGTCGCCGCCACCGCCGGCACCACCGACGCCGGGATCATCGACCCCCTCCCCGAGATCGCGGCCCTGTGCGCGGCCCACGGCGCCCGGCTCCACGTGGACGCCGCCTACGGCGGTGGCCTGCTCTTCAGCGACCGCTACCGCGACCGGCTGACCGGCCTCGACACCGCCGACACCGTCACCCTCGACCTGCACAAACTCGGCTGGCAGCCCGTCGCCGCGGGTCTCCTCGCCGTCCGTGACCCGGGCGATCTCACGGTGCTCCACCACCGCGCCGACTACCTCAACGCCGACGACGACACCGACGCGGGCCTGCCCGACCTGCTCGGCCGATCCCTGCGCACCAGCCGCAGGCCCGACGCCCTCAAGATCGCCGTCACCCTCAAGACCCTCGGCCGCAGCGGCCTCGGCCGGCTGGTCGAGCGAGTCTGCGACAGCGCCCGCGAGTTCGCCGCCCTCGTCGACGACCACCCCGGCTTCGAGCTCCACGACCGGCCCACCCTCAGCACGGTCCTGTTCCGGCCCGCACACGCCACCGACGACGCCGTCGCGGCCGTACGCCGAAGGCTCCTCACCGAAGGCCGAGCCGTCCTGGGCCGGGCCCGCACGGACGGGCGCCTGTGGTTGAAGGTGACCCTCCTCAACCCCCTGACGCGCCCGGACGACCTGGCCGCCCTGCTGAAACTTGTGGAAGGAAACACCCCCGGATGAGTCCGCAGTCGAACCTCCCTGCCAACCCGCAGCCGGGCGCCCCGCGCCAGGACCCCGACACCCCCCGCGACCTCGTCGGCATCGGCATCGGTCCCTTCAACCTGTCGCTTGCCGCCCTCGCCCAGCCGCTCGCCGAACTGGACGCCGTCTTCTACGAACAGCGCTCCGCCTTCTCCTGGCACCCGGGGCTGCTCATCGACGGCTCCCGCGTCCAGGTCCCCTTTCTCGCCGACCTGGTGACGCTCGCCGACCCCGCCAGCCCCTGGTCGTTCCTCAACTACCTCAGGCACCGCGACCGGCTCTTCCCCTTCTACTTCGCCGAGCGCTTCCACATCCAGCGCGCCGAGTACGACGCCTACTGCCGCTGGGTCTGCGAGAACCTCTCGGGGCTGCGCTTCGGTCACCAGGTCGACGCGGTCCGCTTCAACCCCGAACGCGACGTCTTCGAGGTCGACTTCACCCAGATCGCGCCCGACGGAGAGGTCGAGGCGCTCGGGCGCACCTACGCCCGCAACATCGTCCTCGGCATCGGCACCGAGCCGTACGTCCCGGACCCGCTGCGGCCCCTCGTCGAGGCGCCCGCCGTGCCCGTGATCCACGCCGCCGACTACCTCGACCACCGCGAGACACTGCTCGCCGCCGACCACATCACCGTCATCGGCTCCGGACAGTCGGGCGCCGAGATCTTCCTGGACCTGCTCCGACGCCGCCCCGCCGGGCGGGAGAAGCTGCACTGGCTCGGCCGTAGCGAGGCCTTCGCGCCGATGGAGTACTCCAAGCTCGGTCTGGAGCAGTTCACCCCCGACTACACCCGCTACTTCCACGCCCTGGCCGAGCCGGTCCGCGACAAGCTGGTCGCCTCCCAGTGGCAGCTCCACAAGGGAATCGACGCCGCCACCCTCGGCGCCATCCACGACGAGCTCTACCGCCGCACCCTGCACGGCGGCTGGCCCGAAACCGTGCTCACCCCGGGGGTCCGCGTCCGCACCGCCGGCCGGATCGCCACGACCAAGGTCGAGCTCCACCTGGAGCACATCCACCAGAACACCCGCTCACGCATGACCACCGACGCGGTCGTCCTGGCCACCGGCTACCGCGAGCGCTCGCTGGACCGCATCCTTGCCGGCCTCGACCCCTACATGCGCCGCGACAGCCGCGAACGCCCCCGGATCGACGACCAGTACCGCATGGTCATGGACCCGACGGTCAGCGGCTCCGGCTGCAACGTCTACGTCCAGAACGCCGAACGTCACACCCATGGCGTCGGCGCCCCGGACCTCGGCCTCGCGGCCTGGCGCAGCGCCGGGATCCTCAACTCCGTGACCGGCAAGGAGACTTACGCCCTCCCCGGTCGTACGGCGTTCACCACCTTCGGGCTAGAACAGCGGCCCCGGATCCCGGCTGCGCGCAAGGCACCGGTGCTCACCCCGCTGGTCGAGAGGCGGTAGGACGGCCCGCACAGTCCCTCCCGTCACTTCGGTAACAGCCCCGGCGGACAGCTGTGCGATCGGCGTGAAGAATCGTGGAAGGGGACGCGCAAAAGGCCACGTGCATATCCCCTTTCTCTCCCCTCTGCCCGGGCCCGCTGATACCTTCCGGTTCATGCGGGGATCGGTCTGCTGGAGCTGTCGGCTGCGGCATCCTCGCTGCTCGACGGGCTGCGCTCCCCTCCCGGCCATTTCTGGAAAACGCATATATGCGATCACCGGGAATGGCCGATTTTCGTCGCCGCCGAATTACCTCGCCCCTGCGCCAGAAAACCGAGAGGAGGAAGAAATCCATGACCACTCCCACCCTCAAATGCCCCCGCTGCCAAGCGGACAACGATCGCGACTACCGCACCTGCGCCAACTGCGGCACGCCCTGGCGGCCCGCCGCCGTCAGGTGGGGCGGGACGTCCTCCTCGCCGTACTGCTGCTGATCGTGGTGATCATGCTGCCGATCACCTTCGGCACGGCGATCATCCTGGGCTGGCTCGTGGCCTGGGTCATCGTCGCCGTCGAGTCCCTCTCGGTGCACTACGGCGTGGTCTCCAAGCAGCTCAGCCGCGAGAACTTCGCCCCGGACAAGGCCCCGCAGCCGGCCGGCGCCGAGAACCGGCGGCGCATCGAGGAGATCGAGCGGCGCGACCGGGGCAACGTCGTGGTCTCCTCGATGTACACCCCCTTCGTCGGGTACGGGCAGACGACGAGCACCTGGTCGTTCGCACTCGACACAGCGAGCCCCCAAGAGGGCAAGCAGGTCGTGCCGTTCACCGTGCACGAGCTCAACGACCATCTCGCCGCCCGGGTCGGGGACCTGAAGCTGCCCGGCGTCCACGTCGAGAACCTGCTCCTGGTCAACGGCAAGGACCTCCAGTACGAGGTGGACGAGCGCACCCGCTCCGAACTGCTGCCGGACCACGCCGGACCGCCCGGCGCGAGAGTCTCCACGGACCTCCTGCACGAGCTGCGCGAGGACGGCAAGGGCCGGGCCCGCCCGTATCTCGCGATCCGGGTCACCGGCTGGAGCGGCGAACTCGCCATCACCTTCTTCCTGCGGTGCGCGCTGCTGTCCGACCGCAAGATGCTCTTCATCGAGGGCAGCAGTTCCCTGCTCGCCCCGGTGCGCGAGCGCTACCGCATCGCGGACCGGCTGCTCGACTCGCCGACCTTCCGGCAGTGGTGGGCCCTGGTGGCCCAGGCCGGCCTGCGCGCCCCGCTCCTGCTGGTCGGGTCGCCCTTCTCGGTCATCGCGGGCCTGTTCTCGCCGTTCATCCAGCACGGCAAGCAACGCCGTCAGGCACAGGAGATCCGCCACCGTGCCTTCGACTACGGAGCGTCCTTCAGCATCAGGGACGCGGCCAGCGACCAGCTCTACTACCGCTACTTCCAGCAACTCGACCGGGAGCTGTACGCCAAGACGGTCGAACACCGCGTCCTGGACGCCCTGGTGGAGTTCCTGGAGGAGCACGACATCGACACCAACGAACTGATGCAACGTCAGACCACCATCTACAACACCGGCTTGTACGCGGGCGGCGACGTGAACCTCCACGGCTCCGCCGTCGGGGTGGGTGGCAGCGTGGCCGGAGTCTTCCGGCGCGGTCAGGCGGCAGGAGCCCCGGGCCAGCCGGCGCAGGCCGGCCGGCCCGCCGCCGCGCCGCCCGCGAACCGAGGAAGGTGACGACATGTCAGACACGGGCGCCGGCAACAACAGCGGCATCCAGGCCGGCGGCGACATCCGCATCGACGGCAGCGCGGTCGCCGTCAACCGCTCGACCGCCACCACCGGCACCCCGGCCGACGCCGACCGCGAGGCGGCCGTCGCCGAACTGCGGGCCGCGGCACGGCTGCTGCTCGAACAGGTACGCACTCACCAGGGCGAGTACGAGGACGGCGAGGAACTCGTCGAGGCCGCCGAGCGTGTCGAGGCCGAACTCGCCCAGGACGAGCCCCGCCGGGGCGTCCTGCTGCGTTGGCTCGGCTTCCTCGCCCCCGGCGTGGCGGCCACGGCCGCCGTCGCGGGCGATGTGGCGGCCATTCAGGACAGCGTGACGAGCCTGTTCTGAGCGGAGGGGAAGGCCGGCGGCCGGTCCGCCGTCGGCCTTCCCCGCCCGGCACTAGAAGACGGGCGTACCGTCGCGCGTCAGCTTCCAGTCCACCGACGCGAAGTTCTTCGGGTCCAGCACGCCCTTCGCGGTCACCCACTCCGCGATCCGGGTGCGGATCTCCGTCGACTCCGACCACAGCTCCTGCGCCGCCGCGACATGCGGGAACGCGCCACCGCCGTTGGCCCGGTAGTTGTTCACCGCGAACACGAACTTCTGGGCGTCGTCCAGGGCGGCACCGTTGTAGGCCAGCTTCTTGATCCGCGAACCCGCCGCCTGCGCGACGTCGATCTCGTACGACAGCCCGGACACGTAGTCGTAGTTGTAGTCGGGGCGGTTGTTCGCGTTCGTCAGCTTGTCCACGTCGACGGTCACGTCGGCGGCGGTCTGCACGAAGTACTCGGCCGAGTACTCCAGGTACGCCTTGATCTGCGCGCCCGTCATCAGCTTCGCGACCAGCGTGTTGTCGTACACGTACAGGCTCGACAGATCCCGGATCGTCACCTCGCCGGCGGGGATCTCCGAGGTGCGCGAGAACGGGGAGGCCTGTGCGATGACGGGCAGCGCGGCGTACTCCGTGCCCGCCAGCGCCGCCTTCACCACGTCCTCCTGGACCTTGGTGATCAGGTCGATGATCGGGGCGTCCTTGTAGCGGGCCTCGACCGTGGTCAGCGCCTCGGTGGCGGTGCCGACGACCTGGTTGACGTAGGTGACGACCTTGTCGTGCTCGTCCTTCAGCAGCTTGGTGATCTTCGGGTCGTCGGCGACCGTGTTGGAGTTGAGCACCGACGCCGCGACCTTCTCGACCGTCCAGCGGCCCTTGGCGAAGGTCAGCTCGATGTCGAACAGCGACAGGCGCTCGGCGAAGCACAGCGGCTCGGAGAGGACGACGGTCTTCCCGGTCTTGGCGTTGGTGACCTTCAGCTCCGGGATCTCCACGTGCGCGTGGCCGACCAGGATCGCGTCGATGTCCGGCACCTGCTGCGCCACCAGCGCCGCCGAGTTCTCGATGTACGGCAGCTGGTCCCCGTAGGACGACGTGCCCGAGGAGCCGGAGTGCGCCGAGACGATCACCACGTCCGCGCCCATCGCCTTCAGCTTCGGCACCCACTTCGCCGCCTGCTCCTCCAGGCCCGGGAAGGTCAGCTTGCCCTGTACATAGGCCTTGTCCCAGATCGCGATGCCCGGGTTGGTCAGACCGAGGACGGCGACCTTCACGGGCGGGGCACCCTGCACGCGGAACTTCTTGATGAAGTACGGCGGGAAGGCGGGCTTCAGCGTCTTCGCGTCCAGCGCGTTCGCACCCAGCAGCGGGAAGCGGCACTGCTCCTCGAACTTGCGCAGCGTCTCGATGCCGTAGTTGAACTCGTGGTTGCCGAGCGCCACCGCGTCGAAGCCGATGGCGTTCATCGCCTGCGCCATCGGGTGCACGGGGCCGCCCTTGGCGGTGATCGGGTCCACCTTGGCGTAGTAGTACGTCAGCGGGGTGCCCTGGATCGTGTCGCCCGCGTCGATGAGCAGCGTGTTGCGCCGGCCCCGCTCCGCACGGATCTCGTTCACCAGCGTCGAGACCCGGGCCAGGCCCTGCGCGTTGCCCTTGGCGTCGGTGTACTCCGCGTTCTTGAAGTAGTCCCAGTTGAAGACGTGACCGTGCAGATCGGTGGTGCCCATGACGGTCAGCGAGTACCGCTTCTCGCACTTCTTCGTCGCCGTCGTGGCCGCCGCAGACTCCGCAGCCTCCGCCACCGGAGCCACCGCACCGGCGAGTGCCACCCCCGCTCCGGTCACGGCGGACTTCTTCAGGAACTTCCGGCGGTTCAACGGCATGAGTGCTTCTCCCGAGCGAATGGTCAACAACGCGCGTAGATTCTGACCTGCCCATGGCGAGTCGCAACAGACCCTGCAGGTTTCGATCTGGTGACCCAGGGGGGCCGTAACCAAGCAAGCGATGACAGAGTGGGACGTATGACCGTGCCTTCAGAGGAACTTCAGCCGGCCGTCCCCTACGGCACCCCCGACGCCCCGCGCATCGCCGTCCGCGGCGAGGCCCGACTGGAGGTCGACCCCGAGATCGCCCGCATCGGCGTCACCGTCGCCTCCCGCGGCAAGGACCGCCGCGCCGCCCTCGACGACCTCACCCGCCGCAACGCCGCCGTCCTCGACCTCATCAAGACCTACGGCGACGCGGTCGAGCGCCTGGAGACCGGTGCCTTCTCCATCAGCCCCGAATTGAAGGACAAGGGCCGCGGCGAGCGCGTCCACGCCTACCACGGCCGCGTCCACATCACAGCCGTCCTCACCGACTTCACCGCGCTCGGCGAACTGACCACCCGCCTGGCCGACTTGGATCTCACCCGCGTGGACGGCCCCTGGTGGGCCCTGCGCCCCGACTCGCCGGCCCATCGGGAGGCGCGGCAGCAGGCGGTACGGGAAGCCGTGCAGCGCGCCCGGGAGTACGCGGAGGCGCTGGGGACCTCCCTGGCGGCGCTGGTGGAGCTCGCCGACATCGGCGCGGAGAACGCTCCGCCGCCCTATCCGCAGGCCCCCGGCGGCCGGATGCGCTCCATGGCCTACGGCGCCGCGGAGGACGCCGCCGCGGCCCCGCTCGATCTCGAACCCCAGCGGCAGCACGTCCAGGCCCAGGTCAACGCGCGCTTTACGATGACGCCGCCGCGGCTGTGAATTAGCTCGGCGGGGTGCCTTTCGAACGCTCATCGGAGCACCCCTCCGCACAATTCAACACTTGTCAATATCCCTTCACGCAACGGTTGTTGAGTGGTCATGCTGGACCAATTCTCTACCCGCCGGTAAGTCATAGAGTCGAAACATGCGCCGAGCAAAAATCGTCTGCACCCTGGGCCCCGCCACCGACTCGTACGACCAGATAAAGGCACTGGTCGACGCCGGAATGGACGTCGCCCGATTCAACCTCAGCCACGGCGGCCACGCCGACCACGAGGAGCGCTACCAGCGCGTGCGGAAGGCCTCCGACGAGACCGGCCGCAGCGTCGGCGTCCTCGCCGACCTTCAAGGTCCGAAGATCCGCCTCGGCCGCTTCGTCGAAGGACCTGTACTCCTTGAACGCGGAGACACCTTCACCATCACCGTCGAGGAGGGCGCGGAGGGCGACCGCCACCAGTGCGGCACCACCTACTCCGGCCTCGCTGCCGACGTCAGCGCCGGCGAGCGCATCCTCGTCGACGACGGCAAGGTCTGCCTGGAGGTCACCTCCGTCGACGGCCCGCGCGTGAACACCACCGTCGTCGAGGGCGGCATGATCTCCGACAGCAAGGGACTCAACCTCCCCGGCGTCGCGGTCTCCGTCCCCGCGTTGTCCGAGAAGGACGAGGCCGACCTGCGCTGGGCGCTGCGCACCGGCTTCGACGTCATCGCCCTGTCCTTCGTCCGCTCCGGCCGCGACATCGAGGACGTCCACCGCATCATGGACGAGGAGGGCCGCCGCCTTCCGGTCATCGCCAAGGTGGAGAAGCCGCAGGCCGTCGAGGCGATCGACGACATCGTGGCCGCCTTCGACGGCATCATGGTCGCCCGCGGCGACCTGGGCGTGGAGATGCCGCTGGAGCAGGTCCCGATCGTCCAGAAGCGCGCGATCAAGCTGGCGAAGCGCAACGCCAAGCCGGTGATCGTGGCGACGCAGATGCTCGACTCGATGATCGAGAACTCCCGCCCGACGAGGGCGGAGGCGTCGGACGTGGCCAACGCCGTCATCGACGGCACCGACGCGGTGATGCTGTCCGGCGAGACCAGCGTCGGCAAGTACCCCATCGAGACGGTCCGGACGATGGCGAAGATCGTCGAGGCGGCCGAGGAGGACATCCTCGCCAAGGGCCTCCCGCCGCTGACCGAGCGCAACAAGCCCCGCACCCAGGGCGGCGCGGTCGCCCGCGCGGCGGCCGAGATCGGCGACTTCCTGGGCGCCAGGTTCCTGGTCGCCTTCACGCAGTCCGGCGACACGGTCCGCCGCCTCTCCCGCTACCGCTCGCCCATCCCCCTCCTGGCGTTCACCCCCGAACCGGCCACGCGCTCACAGCTGAACCTGACGTGGGGCGTGGAGACGTTCCTCGGCCCGCACGTGGACTCCACGGACGCGATGGTCGACCAGGTCGACGAACTCCTCCTGAAATACGGCCGCTGCAAGAAGGGCGACGTCGTCGTCATCACCGCGGGCTCGCCTCCCGGGGTGTCGGGTTCGACGAACCTGGTCCGCGTGCACCACATCGGCGAGGACGACAGTCCCAAGTAGCAGACGAAGGGCCCTTCTTCGGCATTGAGGAAGGGCCCTTTGCAACAAAAAGCGGATGTTCACGAGAGCGTGAACATCCGCTTTGTTATGGCGACCTTGGAAACCAAGGAAAAGTGCCCCGAGTCGGATTCGAACCGACGCTGTATGGGTTTTGAATCCATTGCCTCTTCCGCTGGGCTACCGGGGCCCCTTCAATATGAAGGTTGGTGGTTACCCGCCGTGCCCCCACCTTACAGCAGCTGGGTAGGCTCTTGTCAGCAGCACCCATGCCCCTGAACGAGGAGCCCCCGTGACCGCCCCCGAGTCGCCCCAGCCCGTAGACGCGCCCGACGACGACAAGTCGCACGTGCCTCCGCTGACGACCCGTGTCTCTTTGCTGCTTCGGGTACGTCAGCCCTTGGCGGCCTGCTTCAAGAAGGCCGAGGATGCGTCCCGCGCCCGGGCCATGGAACTCCTGGAGTTCACCGGTCTCGCCGCCAAGGCCGACCACCTCGCCCGCAACCTGCCCTACGGCGAACAGCGCAAGCTGGAGKTCGCCCGCGAGCACAAGCCTGACCTTGTCATCCTCGACGTGAAGATGCCCAAGCTGGACGGTATCTCCGCCGCCGAGAAGATCGCCGAGGAGAGCATCGCCCCGGTGCTGATGCTGACCGCGTTCTCGCAGCGCGACCTCGTCGAGCGCGCCCGGGACGCCGGCGCCATGGCCTACCTGGTGAAGCCGTTCAGCAAGAGTGACGTCGTGCCGGCGATCGAGATGGCCGTCTCGCGCTTCACCGAGCTGAAGGAGCTGGAGAAGGAGGTCGCCGACCTCACCCTGCGCCTGGAGACACGCAAGCTCGTGGACCGGGCGAAGTCCATCCTCCAGACCGAGTACGGGCTGACCGAGCCGGCCGCGTTCCGGTGGATCCAGAAGACGTCCATGGACCGCCGGATGTCGATGCAGCAGGTCGCCGAGGCCGTCATCCAGGACGCCGACGAGAAGAAGGCCGCCAAGGGCTGACGTACCCGAAGCAGCAAAGAGTGAGGCCCGTGCCCCTGACCGGGGGGCACGGGCCTCACTCGTGGGTGTCCGGGCGATCAGTCCTCGCCCAGGTACGCCTTCCGCACGGACTCGTCGTGCAGGAGGTCCTGCCCGCTGCCCGAGAGGACGATCTTGCCGACCTCCATGACATGGCCGTGATCGGCCAGGGAGAGCGCGGCCTGGGCGTTCTGCTCGATGAGCAGGATGGTGGTGCCCTGGGACTTGAGCTCCTTGATGGTGGACATGATCTTCTGCATCATGATCGGCGACAGACCCATGGAGGGCTCGTCGAGCATGAGCAGCTTCGGCCGGGACATCAGCGCCCGACCCATGGCGAGCATCTGCTGCTCACCGCCGGAGAGGGTGCCCGCGGCCTGCTTGCGGCGCTCTCCGAGGATGGGGAACAGGTCGTAGGCGCGCTTGATGTCCTTCTCGATCGCCTCTTTGTCGGTGCGCAGGAACGCGCCGAGGCGGAGGTTGTCCTCGATCGTCATGCGGGGGAAGATGTGCCGCCCCTCGGGGGAGTGGGCGAGCCCCAGCGAGACGACCTTGTGCGCGGGGACCTTCTTCAGCGACTTGCCGTCGAACTTGATCTGTCCGGACAGCGGCTGGAGGAGACCCGACAGGGTGCGCAGGGTGGTGGTCTTGCCGGCGCCGTTGGTGCCGATGAGGGTGACGACCTCGCCCGCGTTCACCTTGAACGAGATGCCCTTGACGGCCTCGATCTTGCCGTAAGCGACCCTGAGGTCCTCGACCTCGAGCAGTGCGGTCACTTGTCGTCCCCTTCCGTGCTGCTCTGCGCCTCGGCGGCCTCGACCTCGGCGGCTTCCGCGGCGCCGGGCTCGCCCTCGAAGGGCGTGCCCAGGTAGGCGGCGATGACGCGCTCGTCGGCCTGGACGACCTCGGCGGGGCCCTCGACGATCTTCTCGCCCTGGACCAGCACGGCGACCCGGTCGCAGAGGTTCATGATGAACCGGATGTCGTGCTCGATGACGAGGACGGCGATGCCCTGGTCCCGGATGGCGAAGATGAGTTCCTCGGCCGCCCGGGTCTCCTGCGGGTTCATACCGGCGGTCGGCTCGTCGAGGAGGAGCAGACCGGGCTCGCTCGCAAGCGCCCGGGCGATCTCCAGCTTGCGCTGTTCGCCGTAGGGCAGGTTGCGGGCGAGGTGGTCGGCCTTGGCGGCGAGACCGGTGAACTCCAGGAGTTCCATGGCCCGGGCGCGGGACGCATCCTCGGCCTTCTTGAAGCCGGGCAGGCGCAACAGGGCCGACCAGAGGCCTTCCTTGGTGCGGGTGTGCCGTCCGACCAGCACGTTCTCCAGAACGGTCATGTTGGCGAAGAGCCGGATGTTCTGGAACGTACGGGCGATGCCGGCCTGGGTGACCAGGTGCGGCTTGGGCGGCAGGACGGTGCCCTTGTAGGCGACCTTGCCCTCGGTCGGGATGTACAGACCGGTGAGGCAGTTGAAGAAGGTCGTCTTGCCGGCGCCGTTGGGGCCGATGAGGCCGACGATCTCGCCGCTGTTGACGGTGAGGTTCACGTCGCGCACGGCGGTCAGGCCGCCGAAGCGCATGGTGACGCCGGTGGCGTCGAGCACCGTGGTGGTGGCGGGTGCGGTGGTGGTCGTGGTCATGGCGGTCACGCCCCTGCCTTCGCGACGCCGGTCGCGCCTTCGGGCAATGGCTTGTCCTCCGGTACGTCGAGCTGTCCGGTCTCGTGGAATTCGAGCTGCTTCCTGCGGTCGGCGACCAGGCCCTCGGGGCGGAAGCGCATCAGCAGCATCAGCGCGATGCCGAAGAGCAGCAGCTGGTACTCCGCCATGAACTGGAGCTTGGCCGGGATCAGGTAGAGCAGCGCGGCGCCGATCAGCGGGCCGCTGATGGTGCCCATGCCGCCGAGGATGACGGCGGCGAGCAGGAAGGCCGAGTTCGGCGGCACGGAGCCGGCGAACTGGTACTGCTCGGGGGTGACGCTGTAGGACACGTGCGACTGGACGGTGCCGGCGAGGCCGGCGAGGGACGCGCCGAGCGCGAACGCGAGGAGCTTGAGGCGGAAGCCGTTGATGCCCATCGCGGTGGCGGCGGTCTCGTCCTCGCGGATGGCGACCCAGGCGCGGCCGATGCGGGATTCCGCCGAGCGGCGGAAGACCAGGACGACGATGGCCGTGCACGCCAGCATCAGCAGGTAGTAGTTGCCGGACCGGGTGAGTTCGGTGCCCAGGACGTTGTGCGGCAGCCCGAGGTTGAACCCGAAGATCTCCAGGTCCGGGATGTTGGGGATGCCGTTGGAGCCGTTGGTGACGTCCGGTCCGCTGTTGCCGTTCAGGTTGTTCATGGTGATGCGGAAGATCTCACCGAAGCCGAGCGTCACGATGGCGAGGTAGTCGCCGCGCAGTCGCAGGGTCGGGGCACCGATGACCACGCCGAAGATCAGCGAGGCGGCGGCGCCGGTGAGGACCGCGGCCCAGAACGGGAACTCGACGCCGATGCTGGACTGCGGGGAGCCGGAGACCAGGGCGGCGGCGTAGGCGCCGACGCCGAGGAAGGCGACGTATCCGAGGTCGAGCAGGCCGGCGAGGCCGACGACGACGTTGAGGCCCAGCGCGACCGTGGCGAAGATCAGGATGTTCGCGCCGATGAGGGCGAACTGATCGTTGCTCTGGGTGAAGGGGAAGCAGATCGCCGCGACGAAGGCGGCGGACATGGCCACGTTGCGGTGCTTGGCGGTGAGTCCCGAGAGCCGCTTGAGGAGGCCCGCCCGGGTCACGGCGGTGAAGCCGAAGGCCGTGACGATCAGGAAGCCGATGAACAGCTCGGAGTACTCGGTGCCGATACCGAACGCGAAGACGTACAGGCCGACGCCGAAGCCGGCGGCGATGATCAGGATCTCCACCCAGGAGGGCAGGTCCTTGGCAGGGCCGGGGTCGGGTGCGGTGAGCGAGTGGCGGATGCGGCCCCAGAGGTTCGGGGTCGGGTCCGCCGCGCTGTAGGGCTGGTCGACGGGGAGGCCGAGGGCGCCGATCACGGCGACGAGCGCGCCGATGCCGGAGACCCAGGCGCCGGGCTCCAGGTTGACCAGGCCGCCGAGCTCCTGGGTGATCGCGCCCATGGCGTAGCCCGTGGTGCCGAACACGCCGAGGGCGGCGAGCAGGACGGGGCTGTTCTTGCCGCCGGGGGTGAGCCAGCCCAGGCCGCGGATGCCGTAGCCGGAGAGGGCGAACAGCAGCGTGAGCACGGAGCCGAAGAGGGTGAGGATCTGAAGGCCGCCCGGGTAGCCGGTGACCGTCAGGTTGCCCGGGAACTCCTCGGTCCAGGTCCAGGCGAGGAAGGTGCCTATGAGGGCGAAGGCGGAGCCGGCGACGGTCAGTCCGCGTGCCGCGACCTGCGGCAGCGGGATGATCGGGGTGGCCGGCGCGGTGGACACCTTGGCGGTGTCGGTGCTCTTGTCCATGGGGATCTCGGTGGTCATGGGTATCACGCCCGATCCGCGACGCGTTCGCCGAGCAGACCTTGTGGCCTGAACAGCAGGACGAGGATGAGGAGGGCGAACGCCCACACGTCCTTCCAGGCGCCGCCGCCGAAGAGGTCCATGCCGGGGATGTCGCCGATGTAGCCGGTGGCGAGGGACTCGGCGACGCCGAGCACCACACCGCCGAGCATGGCGCCGTAGATGTTGCCGATACCGCCGAGCACGGCTGCCGTGAAGGCCTTGAGGCCCATCAGGAAGCCCATGCGGAAGCCGACCTGACCGTTCTTGAGGCCGTAGGCGACGGCGGCGATGGCGGCGAACGCGGCACCGATGGCGAACGCCATCACGATGATGCGGTCGGTGTTGATGCCCATCAGCTTGGCCGTGTCGGGGTCCTGCGCGGTGGCCTGCATGCCGCGGCCGGAGCGCGTCTTGTTGACGAAGAGGCCCAGGGCGATCATGCACAGCGGGGCGGCTATGAGAACGAAGAGGTCACCGCGCTGGATGTTGGCGCCCAGGATGTCGATGGGGCCGCCTTCGAACTGCGGGAAGGGGTGGTCCTTCTTCGCGTCCGGGTACCACATCCACACGGCCTGCTGCAGGACGATGGACAGGCCGATGGCCGTGATGAGGGGTGCCAGCCGTGGCGCGGTGCGCAGTGGCCGGTAGGCGAAGCGTTCCGCCGCCGTGCCGACGGCGACCGAGACGAGGACGCCACCGATGATCATGAGGGGGACTGCAGCCCCGAGGCCGAAGCCCTCGGGGAGTACCAACCAGACGGTGAGGGCCCCGAAGCCCCCGACCATGAAGATCTCGCCGTGGGCGAAGTTGATGAGCTGGACGATGCCGTAGACCATCGTGTAGCCGATCGCGATGAGTCCGTACATCGCGCCGAGGATGAGTCCATTGGCCAGCTGTTGCGGCAGTTCGTTCACCGCAGGGCCTCCGTGGAGTGGTTCGGATATGGCGCCGCGCGGGAGCGCTGATGGGCGATCCCGCGCGGCCTGGATCAATGTGTGTTCTGTGGAGTGCTCTTACTCGTCCTCTGCTAGCCCAGCTTGGGCTCGCCGCTGAACTCCGGCGCCCACGCGTTGCTCTTGACCTTGTACGCGGTCATCGTGTGGTTCGTGGTGTCACCGAACTCGTCGAACGAGATGGTGCCGGTGACGCCGTCGAACTTGACCTTCGCCATGGCGTCCAGGACAGCCTTGCGGCCCTCGGACGGAACCTTGCCGTCGTTGCCCTCGACCGCCAGCTTGACGGCCTCGATGATCGACCAGGTGGCGTCGTAGGTGAGGCCGCCGTACGCCTCGTAGGCGTCCTCGTAGCCCGCCGCCTCGTAGTCCTTGATGAACGTCTTGGCGGAGTCGAGCTGCTCGACCGGCTTGCCCACGGAGGTCGCGAGGTCGCCCTCGGCCTTCTTGTTCAGCTTCGGGAACTCGCCGGAGTAGATGCCGTCGCCGCCCATGAGCGGGATCTTCTGGCCGCTGTCCTTGAGCTGCTGGCTCAGCGGACCGGCGGCCGGGTACTCGCCGCCGTAGTACAGGGCCTGGGCGCCGGTCTTCTTGATCTTGGCGACCACGGCGTTGAAGTCACGGTCGTCGGGGTTGATGTGGTCGCTGCCGACGATCTGACCACCGAACTTGGTGAAGTTCGCCTTGAAGGAGGCGGCGAGGCCGGCTCCGTAGGTCTTCTGGTCGTCGATCAGGTAGACCTTCTTGAGCTTCGCCTGGTTGTACAGGTAGTCCGCCGCGAAGGCACCCTGGATCTCGTCCGTGGTGGCCGTACGGAAGAAGGTCTTGAACTGGCGGACCGAGTCGCCGGTCTTCCAGCCGTCGCCCTGGGTCAGCTCGGTGCCGGTGTTCGCCGGGGAGACCTGGGTCAGGCCGGCGTCGCTGAACGGCTTCTGCATCTGCTGCGACACGCTGGAGTTCAGCGGGCCGACGACGCCGAGGACGTCCTTGTCGCTGATGAACTTCTGGGCGTTCTGCTGGCCCACGGAGGGCTGCGCCTGGTCGTCGAGGGCTTCGATCTTGAACTCGACGCCCTTGACGTACTCCTGCTTGTTGGCCGTCTTGGCGGCGAGGTCGGCGGAGTTCTTGATGCCGAGGCCGAGGGCCGACAGGTCGCCGGTCAGCGGAGCGTCGACACCGATCACAACCGTGGTCTTGTCGCCGTTGCTGCTGCCGCCGTCGTCGTCACGCGACCCACAAGCCGTGAGTGTCAGCGATCCCGCCGCGAGCGCGGCGGTTATGGCGATGATCGAACGTTGACGCACGAATCAGGTCCTTTCCCTGGCACGGCGGCTCCCCATGGAACTCGCCGAGTCGAGCGCTGGGCCGAAGTGACTTCGAATCCGATGGCGCGGTGACTGGCGGTGACTCTAAGCGCGGGTGGGGAACATGGAGGAGGTTCTGACCAAGGCTGTGACGCTCTTGTTATGACACGGGGTAACGCAGAGCGGTACTCCATGGGGGGAAGAGCGGATTTCCGGCCGATTCGCCCTGTCCACATTGTGAGAACTCGCAGCGTTCGCGCGTAGCTTCTTCACGAGTGTTCACGCGTTTTGGTGATTACCGAGGTTGTTGCTGGAGGCTACCAGGGGGTCTCGGCCGCCTTGTGCGAAAGACGGTGACTGCGGGCGAACTGTCGGTTCGCATTGCACCCGTATTACGCAGCGTTACGACTGTGAAAGGTGTTCGGCCGTCCCCGGCTTTTCGTGCATGGGGCATCGAAAAGTGGAATTGGGGATTGCTCACTCAGCCCCATGGACCTCCGGTCGGCTCGCCGTTGCGGTACCGCTCCTCGCACAACTCGCGGGCCCTGCGGTCGATCAGGCGGTCCGCCGCACGCGCGTCCGCGCGCTCGCGCTCGGCCCGTGCGCCGTCCACGACCTTGCGCAGGATCTCGTACTGGCCGTCGGACAGGCCCATCGACTGGTAGTCGCCGTACGTGTCGCCGGTCAGGGACCGGCGTGCCCAGTACCCGACGATGTGCGCGCACAGCTGCGCGGGCGCAGTCGCCGACGGGGAGGGGGAGTTGGTGCTCGCCCGGGGCTCGGGTGCGTCGCCCCGGGTGCCCGGCTCACCGCAGCCGGCCGCCAATACGGCGGCCAGCAGCGCCGGTCCGAGCGCGGCCCCCTTGCGGCGGGGTCCTCCCGTCGTCATGCCCCGACGTTATGCCGTCGGGCGCCGACGTTTCAACGGCCGCGAAGAGCAAGGGGGTTGTGGTCACGCCCGCGTCGTCGGGACGTCGGCGTCAGTTCGCCGACCGGAGGTGCTCCCCGTCGCCCGGCTTCACGTCGCGCAGCAGGCAGGTGAGCCGTGCGCTGCACACCCGTCGCCCCTCCTCGTCGCTGATCACGATCTCGTACGTCGCCGTCGAGCGGCCCTGGTGCAGCGGTGTGGCCACGCCCGTGACGAGGCCGGAGCGCACGCCCCGGTGGTGGGTGCAGTTGAGGTCGACGCCGACCGCGATCTTGGAGGTGCCGGCGTGCAGCATCGACCCGACCGACCCGAGCGTCTCCGCGAGCACCGCGGACGCGCCGCCGTGCAGCAGCCCGTAAGGCTGCGTGTTCCCCTCCACCGGCATGGTCCCGACGACCCGCTCCGCGGACGCCTCCACGATCTCCACGCCCATGCGCGTACCGAGGTGCCCGGCGGAGAACAGGGCCGGCAGGTCGACACCGAGCGCGGCGTACTCGTCGATGACGTCCTGCGGGAACTTCACGTGCTGCTGCTCGCCCATGGGTCCGGCTCCGTTTCGTGGTGCTCAGTCGCTCGTCCAGCTCGTCGACTGAGCAAACGCTCAGTCGGTCGCCGATTGTTCCAGACGTACGACGACGGACTTGCTGGCCGGGGTGTTGCTGGTGTCCGCGGTGGCGTCCAGCGGCACCAGCACATTGGTCTCCGGGTAGTACGCGGCCGCGCAGCCGCGGGCCGTCGGATAGTGCACGACCCGGAAGCCCGGCGCCCGCCGCTCGACGCCGTCCTTCCACTCGCCGACCAGGTCGACGTACGAGCCGTCGGCGATGTTCAGCCGCTGGGCGTCCTCGGGGTTGACCATGACGACCCGGCGGCCGTTCTTGATCCCCCGGTAACGGTCGTCGAGGCCGTAGATCGTGGTGTTGTACTGGTCGTGCGACCGCAGGGTCTGCAGCAGCAGCCGGCCCTCCGGAACCTCCGGGTACTCGACCGGGGCCGCGGTGAAGTTGGCCTTGCCGGTCGCCGTCGGGAAGCGGCGCTCGTCGCGCGGGGCGTGCGGGAGCGTGAAGCCGCCGGGGTGGGCCACGCGCGCGTTGAAGTCCTCGAAGCCCGGGATCACGCGCGCGATGCGGTCGCGGATCGTCGCGTAGTCCTTCTCGAACTCCTCCCAGGGCGTGAGGCTGCCCTCGCCGAGCACGCGGCGTGCCAGGCGGCACACGATCGCCGGCTCGGACAGCAGGTGCGTGCTCGCGGGCTCCAGGCGGCCGCGGGAGGCGTGCACCATGCCCATCGAGTCCTCGACGGTCACGAACTGCTCGCCGCTGCCCTGGAGATCACGCTCGGTGCGGCCCAGCGTCGGCAGGATCAGCGCGCGGGCGCCCGTGACCGCATGGCTGCGGTTGAGCTTCGTCGACACGTGCACGGTCAGCCGGGCACGCCGCATCGCCGCCTCGGTGACGTCCGTGTCGGGCGTCGCGGCCACGAAGTTGCCGCCCATCGCGAAGAAGACCTTCGCCTCGCCGTCGCGCAGCGCGCGGATGGCCCGTACGACGTCGAAGCCGTGCTCGCGCGGGGGCGCGAAGCCGAACTCCTTCTCCAGGGCGTCCAGGAAGGCCGGGGCGGGCCGCTCGAAGATGCCCATCGTGCGGTCGCCCTGCACGTTCGAGTGGCCGCGCACCGGGCACACTCCCGCGCCCGGGCGGCCGATGTCGCCGCGCAGCAGAAGGAAGTTGACGACCTCGCGGATCGTCGGCACCGAGTGCTTGTGCTGGGTGAGGCCCATCGCCCAGCACACGATGGTGCGCCGGGAGGCGAGGATCATCGCCATGGCCTTGTCGATGTCCGCGCGCGTGAGGCCGGTCGCCGTCAGGGTCTCGTCCCAGTCCGCGGCGCGGGCGGCCTCGGCGAACTCCTCGTAGCCGTGGGTGTGGTCGCGCACGAACTCCTCGTCGACCGCGCCCTCGGTCTCGAGGATCAGCTTGTTGAGGAGGCGGAAGAGGGCCTGGTCGCCACCGATGCGGATCTGGAGGAACAGGTCGGTGAGCGCGGCGCCCTTGAGCATGCCCTGCGGGGTCTGCGGGTTCTTGAAGCGCTCCAGGCCTGCCTCGGGCAGCGGATTGACCGTGATGATCTTCGCGCCGCTCGCCTTGGCCTTCTCCAGGGCGGAGAGCATGCGCGGGTGGTTCGTGCCCGGGTTCTGTCCGGCGACGATGATCAGCTCGGCCTTGTACAGATCGTCGAGCAGGACGCTGCCCTTGCCGATGCCGATGGTCTCGGTGAGGGCCGACCCGGACGACTCGTGGCACATGTTGGAGCAGTCCGGCAGGTTGTTCGTGCCGAGCTCGCGCGCGAAGAGCTGGTAGAGGAACGCGGCCTCGTTGCTGGTGCGGCCGGAGGTGTAGAAGACGGCCTCGTCGGGGGAGCCGAGGGCCGTGATGTCCTCGCCGATGATGTCGAAGGCGCGCTCCCAGGACACCGGCTCGTAGTGCGTGGCGCCCTCGGGGAGATACATGGGGTGGGTGAGCCGCCCCTGCTGCCCCAGCCAGTAGCCGCTCCTGGTCGCGAGGTCCGTGACGGAGTGCGCGGCGAAGAACTCCGGGGTGACCCGGCGCAGGGTGGCCTCCTCGGCCACCGCCTTCGCGCCGTTCTCACAGAACTCCGCCTTGTGCCGGTGGTCCGGCTCCGGCCAGGCACACCCCGGGCAGTCGAAGCCGTTCTTCTGGTTCACGCTCAGCAACGTCAGCATGGTGCGCTTCACGCCCATCTGCTGCTGTGCGATGCGCAAGGTGTGCCCGATGGCCGGCAACCCCGCCGCCGCATGCTTCGGCTCGGCGACCTGCGGCGCGTCCTGAACCGGATCACCCTTGGGCGGCTTGGTGGCCATCGCGCACTCCTCTTCATGTACACGTGTGAGCTACATCGCCGATCCTCGCATGCGGGACGGACGACGCGGCGGGGGGTTCCGGCACCTGGGACACCCCACCCCCACGGGGCCGCACCCCCGATGGGGACCGAGTGTCAGTGGGGCGTGGCAGGATCGGGGGCGTGGCAGAGACAGCATCGAAGAAGACCGACAGCAACCCCGGGGACAGCCGGCCCCGCCTGATGCTCATGGACGGGCACTCGCTGGCCTACCGCGCGTTCTTCGCGCTCCCCGCGGAGAACTTCACGACCGCGACGGGCCAGCCGACGAACGCGATCTACGGCTTCGCGTCGATGCTGGCCAACACCCTGCGCGACGAGGCGCCCACGCACTTCGCCGTGGCCTTCGACGTGTCCCGCAAGACCTGGCGCTCCGCGGAGTTCACGGAGTACAAGGCGAACCGCTCCAAGACCCCGGACGAGTTCAAGGGCCAGGTCGAGCTGATCGGCGAGCTCCTCGACGCGATGCACGTCTCGCGCTTCGCGGTCGACGGCTTCGAGGCCGACGACGTGATCGCCACCCTCGCCACCCAGGCCGAGGCCGACGGCTTCGACGTGCTGATCGTCACCGGCGACCGGGACTCCTTCCAGCTGGTCAGCGATCACACCACGGTGCTGTACCCGACCAAGGGCGTCTCCGAGCTGACCCGCTTCACCCCGGAGAAGGTCGTCGAGAAGTACGGACTGACGCCCGCCCAGTACCCCGACTTCGCGGCCCTGCGCGGCGACCCGTCCGACAACCTGCCGGGCATCCCGGGCGTCGGCGAGAAGACCGCCGCGAAGTGGATCAACCAGTTCGGTTCGTTCGCGGAGCTGGTCGAGCGCGTCGAGGAGGTCAAGGGCAAGGCAGGGCAGAACCTGCGCGACCACCTGGAGGCGGTCAAGCTCAACCGCCGGCTCACCGAGCTGGAGCGCGCCGTCGAGCTGCCCAAGACCGTCACCGACCTCGCCCGTGAGCCGTACGACCGCAAGGCTGTCGCGTTGGTCCTGGACACCCTGGAGATCAGGAACCCGTCCCTGCGCGAGCGGCTCTTCGGCGTCGACCCCGGCGCCGAGGAGGCCGAGGCCACCCCGATCGCCACCGAGGGCGTCGAGCTGGACGGCTCGGTGCTCGGCACCGGCGAGCTGGGCCCCTGGCTCACCGAGCACGGCGGCGGGCTCCTCGGCGTCGCCACCGTCGACACCTGGGCGCTCGGCGCCGGCTCGGTCGCCGAGGTCGCGCTCGCGGCGGCGGACGGCACGGCCGGCTGGTTCGACCCGTCGCAGCTGGACGAGGCCGACGAGAAGGCGTTCGCGGCCTGGCTGGCCGACGCCGCCAAGCCGAAGGTCTTCCACAACGCCAAGGGCGCGATGCGCGTCTTCGCGGAGCACGGCTGGAGCATCGAGGGCGTGCGCATGGACACCGCGCTCGCCGCCTACCTGGTCAAGCCGGGCCGCCGCTCCTTCGACCTGGACGCGCTGTCCCTGGAGTACCTGCACCGCGAGCTTTCCCCGGCCGCCGCGGCCGACGGCCAGCTGGCCTTCGGCGCGGACGACGGCGCCGAGGCCGAGGCGCTGATGATCCAGGCCCGCGCGGTCCTGGACCTGGGCGAGGCCTTCGAGAGCCGCCTGGAGGAGGTCGGCGCCGCGGATCTGCTCCGTGACATGGAGCTGCCGACCTCGGCCCTGCTGGCCCGCATGGAGCGGCACGGCATCGCGGCCGACCGGGCCCACCTCGAGGCCATGGAGCAGATGTTCGCGGGCGCCGTGCAGCAGGCCGTGAAGGAGGCGCACGCGGCCGCCGGGCACGAGTTCAACCTGGGCTCGCCCAAGCAGCTCCAGGAAGTCCTCTTCGGCGAGCTGGCCCTGCCCAAGACGAAGAAGACGAAGACGGGCTACACGACGGACGCCGACGCCCTGGCCTGGCTGGCCGGCCAGACCGACAACGAGCTGCCGGTCATCATGCTCCGCCACCGCGAGCAGGCGAAGCTGCGCGTCACCGTCGAGGGCCTGATCAAGACGATCGCGTCGGACGGCCGTATCCACACCACCTTCAACCAGACGGTGGCCGCGACGGGCCGCCTGTCCTCGACCGACCCGAACCTGCAGAACATCCCGGTCCGCACCGACGAGGGCAGGGCGATCCGCCGGGGCTTCGTCGTCGGCGAGGGCTTCGAGTCCCTGATGACCGCGGACTACAGCCAGATCGAACTGCGCGTGATGGCCCACCTGTCCGAGGACGAGGGCCTCATCGAGGCGTTCACCTCGGGCGAGGACCTGCACACCACGGCCGCCTCACAGGTGTTCGC
The DNA here is from genome assembly GCF_008042075.1 of Streptomyces sp. UW30. Lineage (GTDB taxonomy): Bacteria > Actinomycetota > Actinomycetes > Streptomycetales > Streptomycetaceae > Streptomyces. The sequence continues at coordinate 540,138 of NZ_RDBN01000037.1, forward strand.
CGTGGAGCCGGCCGCGGTGGACGCGGAGATGCGCCGCAAGATCAAGGCGATGTCGTACGGCCTGGCCTACGGTCTGTCGGCCTTCGGCCTCTCGCAGCAGCTGAACATCGACGCGGGCGAGGCCCGCGCCCTGATGGACGCCTACTTCGAGCGCTTCGGCGGAGTCCGGGACTATCTGCGCCGCGCGGTCGACGAGGCACGGGCGACGGGCTACACGGCCACGCTCTTCGGCCGCCGCCGCTATCTCCCCGACCTCAACAGCGACAACCGCCAGCGCCGTGAGGCGGCCGAGCGCATGGCCCTCAACGCCCCCATCCAGGGCACGGCGGCGGACATCGTCAAGATCGCCATGCTCCATGTGGACCGGGCCCTGCGCGAGGAGAACCTCACCTCCCGCATGCTCCTCCAGGTCCACGACGAAATCGTCCTGGAAGTGGCCCCCGGCGAACGCGAGGCGACCGAGGCGGTGGTCCGCCGGGAAATGTCCAACGCGGTCCACCTCAACGTCCCCCTGGGCGTCTCGGTCGGATCGGGCCCGGACTGGGAGTCGGCAGCGCACTAGCCTGCCGGCGGCAGAGCGCGACGTGATGCCGGGCGGGCTGTTCAACCCCGCCCGGCATGAGCGCCCCCAGGGGCGCGGGGAACTGCGCGACCGGCCCGGAACCACCCGCAGCCCCGAACGGACAACCACCGGGCAGACGCCAGGGACCCGGCGAAACCCCGGAAGGGCCCGTCACTCACGTGGCCCCCGCAAAAGCGCCGCAGGCGACCCGCGCCCGTAAAGATGCGGTCATGGGTATACGCACGCTCCACCGCCGGACGGCCCCGGCACCGGCGCAAGCGACCGCCGATCAGCCCCCGTCACCGGCGCGCAAGCCGGTCGCGGCACTCGCCCCCGGCGCAAGCACCGCCCGCATCCCCGCCGACCCGATGAGCACCCTGCGGCAAAGGACGGCAACCCTCAGGCACCGCCTGATCCGCACCGTCACGCTGCTCGTTGCGACCGCCCGCGCCCTCACCGAACGCCCGGACGGCTCGGCTCCCGCCCCGCACCATCCGCCCCCGCACTGCCCGGGCGCGGAACCGGACGCCACACCCTGACCCCCACGCCGTACAGCACCAGCCCCAGGGCAAGCCCCGCGCCCGCCCCGAAGCACAGCGTCGGGATCAGCTCCCAGTACTCGGCGGTGGACCCCCAGTAGTCCCACCAGTGCAACGCTCGCTGCACCGCCGCCACGGCAGCCAGTCCACCGATCACCGCACCGGCGCACCACCGGTCCCGTACCGAAAGCGCCGGAACGCCGACCGGCGCGTCCGCCGGCGTCCGCCGTAGCGCCACGATCACGAACGCGGCGATGACGACCGCCGCCACCGCCGAACCGCCGTACTGGAGGTACCAGTACAGCGGCGACCCCGCGATCTCCTCGCCCAGCACGGGAAACAGCCGCATTCCCCAGCGGTCGAGATGCGTGAACGCGTCCCACACGACATGTGTCAGCGCGCCGAGCGCGGCCGAGCCGTACCAGCGCGCCGCAAGCGACGGCCGTACAAGGGCGCGCGGCGCCCCGCAGCGCAGCAGCGTGGCCACCCGCGCCTGCCGCCGCACCGGCAGCAGCGCCACCAGCGGTTCACGCAGCAGCAGCCACAGGCCCACCAGCGCCCAGGCGACCGCCACGTCGATGGTGAACACGCCCGCGAACGAGTGCGTGACATCGCCGAACTCCATCGCCTCGGGCAGGACACTCCCCGCGTAATAGGTCATGTCGGGAGAGAAGGAACCGGCCACCAACACGGCGGGTACGAGTGGGCCTCGGCCGGTTCCGTCGGTGCGTACGGCGGGCAGTACGGCCGCCGCGTGGCTGAGCGTGAACGGCAACGGGGCTCCTCGTGCGGGGTATTGACGGGACGGTCGATCCAGGTCGTCGGACTAGCCAGTATGAGGGGCATACGACGGACAGCTCCCACATGGCCAAGCGGTAAAAATCGGGCGCCAACGGGTGACCGTGCAAAGGAAGTTGTCGTAGGGTCGCCTGGGTCGCCGCACCGGGGGACGTGTGGTCGAACAGATAAACAGCGACGAAGGTGTGCCGCGAGGGCAACTGTCGCGGCGAGTCGATCGTCACTACAAGGGCGAGCAAGGCGAGCTCGGCAGACAGGGATGGGCGCTCCGGCGTCCACGGGAGGGGTCCATTTCATGGCGGCGCAATTCGGCAGGCTCCGCAAGGGCGCGGTGAACACCACGGTCGCCGCGGTCGTGGTCGCGGCACTGGCCGCGTCGCAGGCTCCGGGAGTGATGACCGACGACGCCGGCAGAAAGATCACCACCGGCACCCAGCCCTCACCGGACACGCCCGCCGAGAACAGCGCGACCGGCAACTCGCCGTACTACACGGACCTGCCGCCGCTCAAGAGCCCCAACCCCTCGCCCACCGCCGGCACCCCCGTCGCCCAGGGCGAGGGCGAGGCGGGCATCCCCGCGACCGTTCTCGACGCGTACAAGAAGGCCGCGACCGCCCTCCAGTCGGCCAAGCCCGGCTGCAACCTCCCCTGGGAGCTCCTCGCCGCGATCGGCAAGGTCGAGTCGGGCCAGGCCCGCGGCGGCCGCGTCGACGCCGCCGGCACCACCATCTCCCCGATCCTCGGCCCGCAGCTCAACGGCCTCGGCTTCGCGAACATCAGCGACACCGACGGCGGCGCCTACGACGGCGACAGCCGCTACGACCGTGCCGTCGGCCCCATGCAGTTCATCCCGTCCACCTGGGAGTGGGCCGGCCGCGACGGCAACGGCGACGGCAAGAAGGACCCCAACAACGTCTACGACGCCGCTCTCGCCGCCGGCCACTATCTGTGCCGCTTCGGCTGGGACCTGTCCACCAAGGGCGACCTCGACAGCGCGATCCTCAGCTACAACAACTCGCAGGACTACCTCAACCTCGTCCTGACGTGGCTGGAGTACTACCGCAAGGGCACCCACGAGATCCCGGACGGCACGGGCACCCTCCCGTCCGACCGCAGCGACGACACGGCGGGCGCGAGCCCGACACCGACGACGCCCTCCACGCCGTCGGCGCCCAGCGCGCCGACGGCACCGAGCAGCCCCAAGCCCGGCGACAACGGCGGCTCCCCGAGCCCCGAGCCGACCCCGCCGAGCACGACCCCGTGCGGGCCAGCGCGTCGGCGGCGCGCTCGGTGACGGTGGCCCTGTAGTCGAGACCGGCGATCGTGCGGCCGACGACGGTGACGCGGACGACGAACTCGCCGGTGTTCTCACCCGCCTTGAGCGCGGGCGCCAGGGCCTCACCGGTGCTGCCGGTGAGGACGGTGGCGTACTTCTCACCCGTGCTGAAGGTCGCGTCGGTGGCGCCGAGAAGATCTCCGCGCGCGCCGAGACCAAGGCCGGCAAGGCCGTCCCCAAGGTCCGGGTCCGCTTCACGATCATCGGCGCCACCGACGCGACCTTCAGCACGGGTGAGAAGTACGCCACCGTCCTCACCGGCAGCACCGGTGAGGCCCTGGCGCCCGCGCTCAAGGCGGGTGAGAACACCGGCGAGTTCGTCGTCCGCGTCACCGTCGTCGGCCGCACGATCGCCGGTCTCGACTACAGGGCCACCGTCACCGAGCGCGCCGCCGACGCGCTGGCCCGCACCAGCGACACCGCGCTGACCTGCACCCCGGGCGGCGAGTTCGCCGACCAGGTCGAGGTGAAGGCGACCTACAAGGGCGCCGTCGCGGACAAGGTCGCGGCCACCGCCACGCTCATCAAGTCGGCGGACGACCCGGCCGAGAACGACAAGGGCCCCTTCTTCAAGGACGCCGACGGCAAGGCCGTGCGCACCCTGACCGGCCTGACGACGGACGCGGACGGCCTGCTCAAGCTGCCGAAGCTGTACGCCGACGACGCGACCGGCACGTTCCTGCTCCGCATCAACACCGCGGGCGGCGCCACCCTGACCGTCGAGCTCAAGGTGGCCGCGGCCGAGACGTCGCCCAGCCCGACCCCGACGGACCCGGCGTCCGGCTCGGAGAGCCCGAGCCCGAGCGCGTAGCGCCACCGGCTTCCGAACGAGGGGCGCTCTTCCGCAGGCGGCGGACGGAGCGCCCTTCGTCTGTGTGCAACGTGTTCTCATCTCGCCCGCGCATTGCTACGGTGCCGAACCTGACGATGTATCAGATGTGTCGGACGAATCAGCTCCGGGGTTCCGGGAGGCCCGTATGCGCGCCCTGATCGCCGCCGCGACCGGTCTCGCCGCCGCGCTCGCCCTGGTCCTCGCGCTCACCGCGATGGGCTCACCGGCGGGCGAGACCTCCCCGAAGCCGCTGCTGACGACGGTGCCCGCACACCCGTAACCGCCCGTCCGGGAGGGAGGCCGAGATGCGCCGCAAGGCCGGCCTGATCCTGCTCGCCCTCGCCGTGTTCTTCGCGGCCCTGTCCCCGCTGCTGCGCTGGTATGCCTTCCCACGCCTGGCCAAGATCCCGGCCGGCCAGTACCAGGACATGGTCCTGGAGGCGAAGGACGCGACCCTCCTCGACTACGGCACGATGAAGGCCCGCAAGGTCCCCAAGGTCACCATCGTGCAGACGCTGAAGGGCAACGTCGAGGAGTCGGAGAGGATCGAGCGGACGGCCGGGAAGGACGTCGTCGTCTGGGACGGCCTGTCCTATGTCCAGGGCCCCGACGGCAAGATGGTCTCCAAGATCCCCGAGCGCTACATCTTCGACGCCCACACCCAGGAACCCGTCCATGCCACCGGCGAGATGGTCGACGGCGATCCGGTCAAACGGCAGGGCATCGAGTTCAAGTGGCCCTTCCTGACGGAGAAGCGGGACTACGAGTACTTCGACGCCCAGGCCCGGATCACCGCCCCTATCCACTACAAGGGCACCCAGGACTTCCGCGGCGTCGAGGTCTACTACTTCGAGCAGACCATCCCGTGGACCAAGGTGAGGTTCCCCAAGACGATGCCGGTCGAGGGCATCACACCGGAGTCGGTCGCCAAGACCGGCACGACCATCTGGTACACCACCGTCCGCAAGTTCTGGGTCGAACCCCTCACCGGCGCCCCCGTCTACGGCGAGGAGATCCACAAGGAGGAACTGCGCGGTGGGACCCTCCTCGGCGGCCGCGACAAGGTGACGGCCTTCGCCGGCCACGTGAAGATGCGCGAGGACTACATCGACAGCACGGTCGACCTGGTCAAGTCCAACCGCACCCTGGTCCTGCTGATGACGTCGTACCTGCCCTGGGGCTTTTTGACCCTGGGCGTCCTTCTCCTCGCACTGTCCCTCTACCTGGAGGCACGCGGCCGTCGCCCCGGCGACCCGGAACCGACGAGGGACACCGAGCCGGAGCCGGTCAGCGCCTGAGCCGGGCGTTGGTGTGCCGGGTCGGCTCGGCGCCGGCCGGATCCTCGGGCCACGGATGCTTCGGATAGCGACCGCGCAGTTCCGCCCGTACGCCGTTGTAGCCGTCCTTCCAGAAGGAGGCGAGGTCGGCGGTGACGGCCGCGGGGCGCCCGGCGGGGGAGAGCAGATGGACGAGGAGCGGCACCCCGGCGACCCTCGGCGACTCGTGCAGGCCGAACATCTCCTGCAGCTTCACGGCGAGCACGGGCTGTTCGGGATTGGCGTAGTCGACCCGGATCCTGGACCCACTGGGTACGGTGATCCGCTCCGGGGCCAGCTCGTCGAGCCGCCCGGCGTCCCCCGAAGCCCACGGCAGCAGCCGTACGAGCGTCTCCCCGGCGTCGATCCGCGCCAGGTCGCCCCGCCGCCGGGCCCGCCCCAGCTCGGGCTCCAGCCATTCGTCCACGCGCGCGTGCAGCGCGTCGTCGCAGACGTCGGGCCACGGCTCCCCGAGGCGCAGGTGCAGGAACGCGAGCCGCTGCCGCAGTACGACGGCGTCGGGGGACCAGCGCAACAGGCCGAGCCCGTCCTGCCGCAGCCCTTCGAGGAGCGCGTCGCGTACGAGGACGGGGTCGGCGTCCTTCAGGGGCCGCACCGCGAGTTCGATCGCCCCGAGCCGCTCGACCCGCCGCGCGACGACGTCCCCGTCGGCCCAGTGCACCTCCTGGCCCTCGTCGTACAGCGAGGCCGCCGCCGAGCGGGCCGTGTCCTCGTCCACCGCCGCGGCGAGCTGCACGCGCGCGTGCCCCTTGCCGACCGGACGGTCCGCCACGGCCACCGCGATCCACGGGGCACCGCGCAGGGGGCTGCCCTCACGCAGTTCGGCGCGCGTGCCGGACGCCATGAGATAGGAACCGCCGTCGGCCTTGGCGACGCGCTCGGGGAAGGCGAGGGCGGCCACGAGGCCCGCGGTGCGGTCGTCCCCGCCGTGCGCCCCGGAGCGGTCCCCCACACCCTGCGTCCGCGCGCGCTCGCCGCTCGCCCGCAACCGTCGCACCTCCGCCCGCCACCGCCCCGCATAGGCGTCACCGCCCCGCCGGGCCGACCGCAGCGCGGCAGCCAGGTCGTCCCCGTACTCCCTGGGGGCCTCCTCGCTCAGCAGCGCGACCACCTCGGCACCGGCGCCGGACGTGTCCATCAGCGCCCGCCCCAGCCGGGGATGCAGGCCCAGCCGGGCCAGCGCGCCGCCCCGTGCCGTGGCACGCCCGTCGGAGTCCACCGCCCCGATGGCCGCAAGGACGCTCCTCGCCGTAGACGGGGGCGCCGGTGAGGGGTTCGACCCAGAACTTGCGGACGGTGGTGTACCAGATGGTCGTGCCGGTCTTGGCGACCGACTCCGGTGTGATGCCCTCGACCGGCATCGTCTTGGGGAACCTCACCTTGGTCCACGGGATGGTCTGCTCGAAGTAGTAGACC
>NZ_RDBN01000037.1:547057-592088 GCF_008042075.1 Streptomyces sp. UW30
GCTGGGGGCTCTCGGGGACGTCGAGGTGCTCCAGGTGCACGGGCGGGCGCCGGCGGCGGTGCAGGACGCGGTGCTGGCCGGCGGGGAGCGGCGCCGGGTGGTGCTGGCGACATCGGTGGCGGAGTCGACGACCACACGCACCCCGGGGACGGTCAGCGACGACTCCGCCACCGATGTCGCCAGCACCACCCGGCGCCGCTCCCCGCCGGCCAGCACCGCGTCCTGCACCGCCGCCGGCGCCCGCCCGTGCACCTGGAGCACCTCGACGTCCCCGAGAGCCCCCAGCTGCCCGGCCACCCGCGCGATCTCGCCCACGCCGGGCAGGAAACACAGCACGTCCCCCGCCCGCTCGGCCAGCGCCCGCCGCACCGTCGACGCCACATGCGTCAGCAGGGCCGGGTCGACCCGCATGCCGTGCGGCGGCCGTACGGGACGCGTGGGCGGTGCCCACACCACCTCCACGGGGTGCGAGGTGCCCTCGGCCTCGACCACAGGCGCGTCGCCCAGCAGCCGCGCCCACCCCTGCGCGTCCGTCGTCGCCGACGCGGCCACCAGCCGCAGCTCCGGCCGCAGCGTCTGCCGTACGTCGCACAGGAACGCCGCCACCGTGTCCGCGTCCAGATGCCGCTCGTGGCACTCGTCGAGCACCACCACGTCCACGCCCGCGAGCTCCTGGTCGCGCTGAAGGCGCTGGAGCAGCACCCCGGTCGTGACGACCTCCACGCGCGCGTGCCGACCGACGACCCGCTCCCCGCGCACGGTGTAGCCGACGCTCTCACCGACCTTTTCGCCCAGCAGCCACGCCATCCGTCGCGCGGCGGCCCGGGCCGCGATGCGCCGCGGCTCGGCGACGACGACCCGCCGGGCCGTTCCCTCGCCGAGGAGCCCCGCGAGCGCCGGCGGCACGAGAGTCGTCTTGCCGGTGCCGGGCGGCGCCACGAGCACCGCCGCGCCGTGCGCGTCCAGCGCGTCGGTCAGAACGGGCAGGGCGGCGCGTACGGGCAGCGCGTCCAGAGCGTCGTAACGGATCACACGCTCAGTCGCTTCGCTCGCAGACGAAGATCGCCGTCCCCGGAATCAGGTTCCCGCGCAGCGGCGACCAGCCGCCCCACTCCGAGCTGTTCCAGGCCGGCCACTCCGGCTCGACCAGGTCCACCAGCCGGAACCCGGCGGCCACGACGTCCCGCACCCGGTCGCCGATCGTGCGGTGATGCTCGACGTACACGGCGCGGCCCTCGTCGTCCTGCTCCACGTAAGGCGTGCGGTCGAAGTAGGAGGCGGCGACGGACAGGCCCTCGGGACCCGGCTCGTCGGGGAACGCCCAGCGGATGGGGTGGGTGACCGAGAAGACGAAGCGGCCGCCGGGGCGCAGCACGCGGCGCACCTCTTTGAGGACCAGCACCGGGTCGGCGACGAACGGCAGCGCGCCGTACGCCGAGCACGCCAGGTCGAAGGAGGCGTCGGCGAAGGGAAGGGCGCCCGCGTCGGCGCACACCAGGGGGAACGCGCCTCCGATGCGCAACGCGTGCTGGAGCTGGCGGTGGGAGAGGTCCAGGGCGACCGGGCGGGCCCCCTGCGCGGCCAGCCAGCGCGAGCACTGCGCGGCGCCGGCGCCTATCTCCAGGACCTCCTTGCCCTTGAGGTCCTCCGGCGAGCCGAGCAGCTCGGCCTCCACCTCGTCGAGGCCCTCGGGGCACCACACGAAACGGTCGTCGCCGAGGAACGTGCCGTGCTCGATCTGGTACTCGTCCGCGTTGCGGTCCCACCAGCCCCGGTTGGCGCGGGAACTCTCGGCGACATCGGCCTGACGCCGGGTGGCCTCCGGTTCGAAGGAGTCGTCGGAGGTGTCAGTGACGCCGGAGACATCGGCCGACACGTCGGACGCGATCTCGGGCGATACGGGCTCTTGGATGATCGGCTCCCTCGTCGTACTCTTCCGTCACCTGAATGGCGCTGCCCCTCCCGGCGGTGTCACGAAAGGGACTGCCCAAGGCCTACGTGGCCTCTAGAGACAGGTTTTGTGCCGGGAATGGGGCGATCCGCCCCGGGTGTGCGGCTTCGCGCATTGACCCTGTCCGGCTGCCCCCGTATGCTACAAGTTGCGCTGCGGGCCTGCGCACCTCAGACGTAGCAGGTCGCGCTCGCATCTGTTGTATGTCCCCTCGGTTTTCGAGGCGCCACCAGTGGTTTGTGTGGCGCTTCCTTGGCTGTCCGGCTTCTTCAGAGCGAAACGGGCTCCCGGCGTAAGCAGTACCTACGACTTCAATGTCCGTACCGGAGCCCTTTCCCACATGACGAGCAGCACCGAGACCACCGCCACCACCCCGCAGGTAGCGGTCAACGACATCGGTAACGAGGAAGCCTTCCTCGCCGCGATCGACGAGACGATCAAGTACTTCAACGACGGCGACATCGTCGACGGCGTCATCGTGAAGGTCGACCGGGACGAGGTCCTGCTCGACATCGGTTACAAGACCGAAGGCGTTATCCCGAGCCGCGAGCTCTCGATCAAGCACGACGTCGACCCCAACGAGGTCGTCGCCGTCGGTGACGAGATCGAAGCCCTTGTTCTCCAGAAGGAGGACAAGGAAGGCCGCCTGATCCTCTCGAAGAAGCGCGCCCAGTACGAGCGTGCCTGGGGCACCATCGAGAAGATCAAGGAAGAGGACGGGATCGTCACCGGTACCGTCATCGAGGTCGTCAAGGGTGGTCTCATCCTCGACATCGGCCTCCGCGGCTTCCTCCCGGCCTCCCTGGTCGAGATGCGCCGTGTTCGCGACCTCCAGCCCTACGTGGGCAAGGAGCTCGAGGCCAAGATCATCGAGCTGGACAAGAACCGCAACAACGTGGTCCTGTCCCGCCGTGCCTGGCTGGAGCAGACCCAGTCCGAGGTCCGCCAGACGTTCCTCACGACCCTCCAGAAGGGTCAGGTCCGTTCCGGCGTCGTCTCCTCGATCGTCAACTTCGGTGCCTTCGTGGACCTGGGTGGCGTCGACGGTCTGGTCCACGTGTCCGAGCTGTCCTGGAAGCACATCGACCACCCGTCCGAGGTTGTCGAGGTCGGCCAGGAAGTCACCGTCGAGGTCCTCGACGTCGACATGGACCGCGAGCGCGTCTCCCTGTCGCTGAAGGCGACCCAGGAAGACCCGTGGCAGCAGTTCGCCCGGACCCACCAGATCGGCCAGGTCGTGCCCGGCAAGGTCACGAAGCTGGTTCCGTTCGGTGCGTTCGTCCGCGTGGACGAGGGCATCGAGGGTCTGGTCCACATCTCCGAGCTGGCCGAGCGCCACGTGGAGATCCCGGAGCAGGTCGTCCAGGTCAACGACGAGATCTTCGTCAAGGTCATCGACATCGACCTCGAGCGTCGTCGCATCAGCCTCTCGCTGAAGCAGGCCAACGAGTCCTTCGGTGCCGACCCGGCCTCGGTCGAGTTCGACCCGACCCTGTACGGCATGGCCGCGTCGTACGACGACCAGGGCAACTACATCTACCCCGAGGGCTTCGACCCCGAGACCAACGACTGGCTCGAGGGCTACGAGTCCCAGCGTGAGGTGTGGGAGAACCAGTACGCCGAGGCGCAGACCCGCTTCGAGCAGCACCAGCAGCAGGTCATCAAGTCCCGCGAGGCCGACGCCGCTGCTGCGGCCGAGGGCGGCGACGCTGCGGGTGCGGCTCCGGCCGCGGGTGGCGGCGGCGGTGGTTCGTACTCTTCCGAGGGTGCGGACAACTCCGGTGCGCTGGCCTCGGACGAGGCGCTTGCCGCTCTGCGCGAGAAGCTCGCGGGCGGTCAGAGCTGACGCTCACTGAGCAGTAGTTCCTGACTGAGGGGCCGTACCTTTCGAGGTGCGGTCCCTCAGGCGTTTGCGGGTCGCCTTTCGGCCGCGGGACGGTGGGGGCTTGTCGCGCCCACGTGGCGGAGCCGCATACCGATACAGCCCCGCGCCCCTGAAGGGCGTTGTCCGACCCGGCGTGATCATTTGTCCTCCCTTCGGGAATGCCCGCGTGCGTAAGGGCGTTGTGACGTACGGACACGAGGAGGAGCGGTCACAGTGCTTGATCCGCAGGGTTTGTACGCATGGGAGCCGAAGGGCCTCGCCGTGGTGGACATGGCGCTCGCCCAGGAGTCGGCCGGTCTTGTCATGCTCTACCACTTCGACGGATACATCGACGCAGGTGAGACCGGCGACCAGATCGTCGACGGGCTGCTGGACTCGCTGCCCCACCAGGTCGTCGCCCGCTTCGACCACGACCGGCTGGTGGACTACCGCGCCCGCCGACCGCTGCTGACGTTCAAGCGCGACCGCTGGGCCGACTACGAGGATCCCGCCATCGAGGTGCGGCTCGTGCAGGACGCCACCGGCGCGCCCTTCCTGCTGCTGTCCGGGCCCGAGCCGGACGTGGAGTGGGAGCGCTTCGCCGCTGCCGTCAAGGAGATCGTCGAGCGGCTCGGGGTGCGCCTGTCGGTGAACTTCCACGGCATCCCCATGGGCGTCCCGCACACCCGCCCGGTCGGCCTCACCCCGCACGGCAACCGCACCGACCTCGTCCCGGGCCACACCAGCCCCTTCGACGAGGCGCAGGTGCCCGGCAGCGCCGAGTCCCTGGTGGAGTACCGGCTGATGGAGGCCGGACACGACGTCCTGGGTGTCGCCGCGCACGTCCCGCACTACATCGCCCGCTCCCCGTACCCGGACGCGGCCCTGACCGTCCTGGAGGCCGTCACCGCGGCGACCGGACTGGTCCTGCCCGGTATCGCGCACTCCCTGCGCACCGACGCGCACCGCACGCAGAACGAGATCGACCGCCAGATCCGCGAGGGCGACGAGGAGCTCACCAACCTCGTCGAGGGCCTGGAGCACCAGTACGACGCCGTCGCCGGCGCCGAGTCCCGGGGCAACATGCTCGCCGAGCCGGTGGACATCCCCTCGGCGGACGAGATCGGCCGGGAGTTCGAGCGGTTCCTGGCCGAGCGGGAGGGCGACGGCTGAACGGCAGGGCCGGTCCTGCCCGGTGCGCTGTCAGTGGCAGGACCTAAGCTGTCCGTCATGCTGAAGGTGGGCCTGACCGGCGGTATCGGCGCCGGTAAGAGCGAGGTGTCGCGGCTGCTCGTGGAGCACGGCGCCGTGCTGATCGACGCGGACCGGATCGCACGGGAGGTCGTCGCACCGGGCACCCCCGGTCTCGCCTCCGTCGTGGAGGCGTTCGGCGAGGACGTGCTGGCTGCGGACGGCAGCCTGGACCGGCCCAAGCTGGGCTCCATCGTGTTCGCGGACGCCGACCGGCTCGCCGTGCTGAACTCGATCGTGCACCCCCTCGTCGGCGCCCGCTCCCGCGAGCTGGAGGAGGCCGCCGCCGAGGACGCCGTCGTCATCCACGACGTCCCGCTCCTCACCGAGAACGGCCTGGCGCCGCTGTACGACCTCGTGGTCGTCGTCGACGCCGCTCCCGAGACCCAGGTCGACCGCCTGGTCCGGCTGCGCGGCATGACCGAGGCGGACGCACGCGCGCGTATGTCCGCGCAGGCGACGCGTGACCAGCGGCTCGACATCGCGGACATCGTCATCGACAACGACGTACCACTGGAGGAGCTTCAGCGCCGCGTCAAGGACGTATGGGACGAGCTCGTGCGCCGGGCTCACGAGGCACATGAGGACCGGCCCGACCGATCGCCCCAGGAATAGCCCTGCTCCGTTCGCGCGTTGAACCCCCGCAGTGAGGGAAGGACTCTGCCGTGCCCGAGACCAGCGGATCGACCGGACGTACTCCGGAGACGCATGTCATCGACTTCCGCGCCGCCGAGCAGCTGCTCGCCGCGCGGGACCCGCGGGGCGCGGTGAAGCTGCTCGACGAGGTCATCGCCGTGCACCCCGAGAACACCGCCGCCCGGCTGCTGCGCGCGCGTGCCTTCTTCGCCGCCGCGCAACTGCGGCCCGCCGAGCTGGAGTTCACGATCGTCCTGGAGCGTGAGCCGGACAACGCGTTCGCGCACTTCGCGCTCGCCCGCACCTACGAACGGCAGGGCAGGGCCGCACAGGCCCAGCGCCACTTCCGACTGGCGGCCGCGCTCGACCCGAACCCGCAGTACCTGAAGGCGGCACGGTTCGACGGGTGAGCGGCGACTGGGGTGACGGCTCTCGGTGCGGCTAGGGGTGACGGTTCCCCGGCGGCCATTGCCGGCGGTTCTGCGGCGGTGGCCCGGACCGTGGTCCCGGCGGACGGTACGGACGGTTCTCGGGCGGGCGGTACGGCGGGATGTCGCGCCCCGGCTGGTAGTGCGGTCCCTGGTGGATGTGCCGCAGCACCATGGTCATGTCGATCGTGATCACCAGCCACAGCACCCCGCAGGCCACCGCCCAGCCGGGGCGTCCCGCCAGGGCGAACGCGGCGGTACCGAAGATCGCCCAGAGCACGCCCCACACGCACAGCCAGAAACGGGCCCGCAGTGCACTGCGCGCCGTCGTAGGCTCACTGCCCGTACGCATCCGGATCACCACTCCTTCTTGAAACGTACTCCTCGTTCTTCCCGCAGGGGGCCCAGTGCTGCCGGACACCGATGAACTGGCCGAGGTGCTGCTCGACCTCTCCGTACCCCATGAGGACGTCAACGACCTCGTACGGATGGGCCGGCGCGTGACGGACGACCCGGAGCTGCGGCCGTTCCTGGAGCGGTCCGTCGACGAGCTCGTCCGGGGGATGGGCCAGGTCGGCGGCCCGGTCGACCTGCCCGACCTCGACTGGGCCTCGGGTCCCCTGCAACGCTGCTTCCCGGTGTACGTGTTCGTCGCGGCGCTGCCGTACACCCGCGCCTACCACCGCGAGCACGGCATCCCGGCCGACGTCTCCCGGCGCACCCTCGCCGACCTCGGGCGGAACATGGCCGTGCACCGCAGGCGGTACGGCCGGGCCGGCGTGCAGGCGCCGTGGTGGCTCATCCATCATTTCCGCGGGGAGCTGTACCAGCTGGGCCGGTTGCAGTTCGAGCGGGCGCGGCTCGGCCAGCGCGCGGGGACACGGCTCGCGGCGGCCGGGCTCGACGTCGGTCCGGACTCGCTCTGCCTCAATGTGCACATACCCGACTTCCTCGGGCCGATGTCCCCGCCCGCGGTCGACCGTTCCCTGGCGCTGGCCCGGGAGTTCTTCGCGCTGCACTTTCCGCGGGAGCGGTACCGGGTGGCCACGTGCCACTCCTGGCTGCTGGACGACCAGCTCAGGAAGTACCTTCCCGGAGACTCCAACATCGTCCGGTTCCAGGAGCGTTTCCGCCTCACCCGCGAGGACCGCGAGCCGGCCGACACCGAGCCGGTCCAATTCGTCTTCGGCGACCCGGAGTTGCCGATCGAGGGCCTGCCGCGCCGTACGGCTGTGGAGCGGGCCGTCGGGGACCATCTGCGGGCGGGCGGGCACTGGTACATCGGGCACGGCTGGCTGCCGTTCGACGGGAACGGCTGAAATTCCTTCGTGCGGCGATGAGTTCGACAGGGAGTGCCGGTCTACCTCTGTGACAGCACCACGGACCGCTGAACACAGGAGACCCCCATGTCCGAGACCACCGCCTCCGTCACCTCCCGCACCGTCATCGCCGAGTCCGCGACCGCGCGCGGCCGCCGCGCCCGGATCGCCCTGCGCGGCCTTCAGATCCTGCTCGCCCTCTTCTACGCCGTCGCCAGCGCGCTGCCCAAGCTGATCGCGCACCCGTCGGCCGCCGATATGTTCGACGAGCTCGGCTGGGGCAGCGCGGGAATGTACACCATCGGCGCCCTCGAACTGGCCGGTGCGATCGCGCTGTTGATCCCGGTGCTCCAGTCGGTGGCGGCGATGGCGCTGAGCGCGCTGATGGTGGGCGCGTTCGTCGTCTCGATCACCGCCTTCGGCGGCGAGAACGCGGCTACGCCCCTCATCCTGATCGTGCCGCTCGCCCTGATCGCCTGGGCACGGCGGAGCTCGAACGGGGATCTGCTGCGGTTGGTGCGGCGACGCGCGTGACCTGACGGCGTGCGTGACCTGACGGTGTGCGTGACCGACGGTATCGGTGGCGTCCGGCCCGGGCTTTTCAGCCCGCCGGACGCCGCCGTCGTATGTCAGCCTCCGTGGGGGCGTCCCGCGCCGCCGTCCATGAGGCCGCGCAGGCGTTCCAGCTCGCGCCGGTCCCGCTTGGTCGGGCGGCCCGTGCCACGGTCGCGGATGCCGGCCGGGGCGACGGCCTCGCGCGGCGGGGGAGGGGGCGAGTTGTCGACGTAGCACTGGGCGGCCACAGGGGCGCCGACCCGCTTGCGGATGAGCTGCTTGACGATGACGATCCGCTCCCGGTTCTCATGCCGCAGCCGCACCTCGTCACCGACGTGCAGGGTATGGGAGGGCTTCACGTTCTGGCCGTTCACGCGGACGTGTCCGCCCTTGCAGGCGGTGGCGCCCATGGAGCGGGTCTTGACCAGACGTACGGCCCAGATCCAGCTGTCGACCCGCACGGACTCGCCGCTGTGCACAGCGGCGGCCTCGGCCGCGGCCACGGCGGCGGCGATCTCCGGGTCGACGGCCTGATCGGCGTTCGGCCCCTGCGCTTCTTGCGGCCGCTGTGCATCGTCCGGTCGCTGTGTCTCGTCCGCGCGGCCGCTCGTCGCCTCGTCATCCTCGCAAGCCATGCCTCGACCTTAGTCCCCGCACGGATCCGGCAAGGCCTACCGTGGAGCTGTGGACGCCCTCACCGATCTCGACCTGCGGGTTTCGGACTGCCGGGCCTGCCCGCGGCTGGTCGACTGGCGGGAGGAGGTGGCCCGCACCAAGCGCGCCGCCTTCGCCGACCAGACGTACTGGGGCCGCCCGGTGCCCGGCTTCGGCCCGCCGGACGCCCCGCTGCTGATCGTCGGGCTCGCGCCGGCGGCCCACGGCGGCAACCGCACCGGCCGGATGTTCACCGGCGACCGCTCCGGTGACGTGTTGTATCAGGCCCTGTACGACGTGGGCCTCGCCTCGCAGCCCACCTCGGTGGCCGTCGGGGACGGCCTGGAGCTGTACGGCGTCCGCATCACAGCCCCCGTGCACTGCGCCCCGCCCGCCAACAAGCCCACCCCCGGGGAGCGGGAGACCTGCCGCCCCTGGCTCGTGCAGGAGCTGCGGCTGCTGCGGCCGACGCTGCGGGCGGTCGTCGTACTGGGCGCCTTCGGCTGGCAGGCGACCTTGCCCGCGCTGGTGGAGGCAGGGTGGAGCGTGCCCCGGCCGCGGCCCGCGTTCGCGCACGGGGCGAGGGTCGCCCTTGACGGTCTGGCCCTCTTCGGGTGCTTCCACGTCAGCCAGCGCAACACCTTCACCGGGAAGCTCACGCCCGCGATGCTGCGGGAGGTGCTGGGCACGGCGGCGCAGGCGGCGGGGCTGAAATGAGGGGGCGGCAGCGGTCGGAGGGTCGTTAGGGTGCCCGGTATGGGCCGCCTCTACCCCGAGATCGAACCGTACGACCACGGCATGCTCGATGTCGGCGACGGCAACCGCGTCCACTGGGAGACCTGCGGAAACCCGCACGGCAAGCCCGCGCTCGTGCTGCACGGCGGGCCGGGGTCCGGCTGCACCCCCTACTTCCGGCGGCTGTTCGATCCAGCCGCGTACCGGATCGTGCTGTTGGACCAGCGCGGATGCGGGCGCTCGACGCCGCACGCGAGCGCGTACGAGACGGACATGAGCGTCAACACGACGGATCGGATCATCGCCGATCTGGAGCTGCTGCGGCGGCATCTGGGGATCGGGCGGTGGCTCGTGTGGGGTGTGTCGTGGGGGTCGGTGCTGGGGCTGCGGTATGCGCAGACGCACCCGGCGGTCGTGACCGAGCTGGTGCTGACCGGGGTCACGACCGGGTCGGATCCCGAAGTCGCCCTGCTGACAAGGGGATTGGGGCGGCTCTTTCCGGAGGCGTTCGAGCGGTTCGTGGGCGGGGTGCCGGCCGGGGAGCGGGGCGGTGATCTCGCCGCCGCGTACAACCGGCTCATCGAGTCGCCCGACCCTGCCGTGCGGGCGCGGGCGGCGCGGGCCTGGACGGACTGGGAGACGGCGATCATCCCGGCGCCGGCGCGCTCGGTGGAGCGGTTCGAGGACCCGGTGTTCCGCCTGGGCTTCGCCCGGACCGTGACGCATTACTGGGGCAACGGCCATTTCCTGGACGCCGGTGGTGAGGGGGTCGTGCTGCGGGACGCGCATCTGCTGAAGGGCATCCCGGGCACGCTGGTGCAGGGCAGCCTCGACCTCGGGAACCTGCTGGGCATCGTGTGGCGGCTCCATCACGCCTGGCCCGGCAGCGAGTTGGTGATGATCGACGAGGTCGGACACGACGCCGGTGCGCCCAGGGTCGCCGAGGCGCTGGTGGCGGCGACGGACAAGTACGCGGGGCGCTAGCGGGACTCCTCGTCCTCGCCGAAGAGGTGGCGGACCGTCGAGCGGTAGTTGGCCTGCACGTGGCTGAGGGTGTGGGCGCGGGCGCGGGCGGGATCGCCGGAGGCGATGGCCTCGTACAACTCCTGGTGTTCGGTGAGGAGTTGGGGCCATTCCTCGTTCTGCCGGGTGAGCCAGCGCAGGCGGCCGTCGACCGGCTCCATGACCGAGGTCAGCAGGCTGTTGCCCGCCATGGCCAGGATCCTGTTGTGGAACCGGGTGTTGACGTCGGTGATCCGCTCGGCGTCCCCGGCCTCGGTGGCGCTCGCCGCCGTGCGCAGCAGCTCCCGCAGCTCCGCCAGGTCCTCCTGCGTCGCCCGTGACGCCGCGAGCCCGGCCGCGTACACCTCCAACGCCTCGCGCAGTTCGAAGAGTTCCTTGACGTCGGCGGGGGTCAGTCGCCGTACGACCGTGCGGCGGGGCGTCTCGAAGTGGACGAACCCCTCGGCGACCAGCGCCCGGATCGCCTCGCGGACCGGCACCCGGGAGACTCCGAAGCGGTCGGCGAGTTCGCGCTCGACCAGGCGATCGCCCGGACGCAGGCGGCCCGCGATGATGTCCTGCCGCAGCGTGGCCAGGACGCGCTCGCGGATCGCTCCGAGCGGTTCGATCTTCGTCATGGGGCCATCTTCGCCGACGCCGGGCGCGATTTACGAAGCGTTAACAGCAGCGATATCCGTCAGAACGGTTGACGGGAGGACTATGAGCGCAGTTTGGTATACCAAAAGCGCGGCCGAAGGGTCGCTCGACCTGTCGAAGCAGCCAAGCGACCGGAAAGCAGCCCTCCTCCGTCCCCTCGCTCCTGGAGGCCCCGTGTCCCTCGCCGACCGTGCCGAAGCCACCGGCACAGCAACGTATCTCCCCGATCCCCGGCTCACCAACGAAGACCTCGCGCCCGCGGACAAGCGCAACTGGAAGGTCTTCGACCTCTTCGCCCTGTGGATGTCCGACGTCCACAACCTCGGCAACTACACGTTCGCGGCCGGTCTGCTGGTCCTCGGCATGAACGTGTGGCAGGTCTTCACGTCCCTGCTCGTCGGCTTCGTGCTCATCTACATCGGCATGAACTGGATGGGCCGGATCGGCCAGCGCCACGGCGTCCCGTTCCCGGTGGTCAGCCGCATCAGCTTCGGCGTCTGGGGGGCCAACATCCCGGCCCTGATCAGGGCCGTCATCGCCATCATGTGGTACGGCATCCAGACCTATCTGGCCTCCGTCGCCGTGAACGTGATGCTGCTGGCCGCCTGGCCCGGCCTGGAGTCCTGGACGCACAGCTCCTTCCTCGGGCTGCACGCGCTCGGCTGGGTCTCCTTCCTCTCCCTCTGGCTGATCCAGGCGCTGATCATCAGCCGGGGCATGGAGTCCGTACGCAAGTTCCAGGACTTCTGCGGGCCGGCGATCTGGCTGGTCATGATCGCGCTGGCGCTGTGGATCCTCGCCAAGGCCGGCTGGACGATCTCGCTCACGTCCACCCCGCATCCGGTGTCCGTCGGTGAGCAGTGGCGGCAGTGGTTCGGCGCGATCGGCCTGATCCTCGCCACGTACGGCACGCTGATGCTCAACTTCTGCGACTTCTCCCGCTTCGCGCCCGACTACCGCACGGTCCGCAAGGGCAACTTCTGGGGCCTGCCCATCAACTCCACCGCGTTCGTGGTCGTCTCGGTGATCGTCACGGCCGGTTCGCTGGAGGTGTTCGGCGAGGCCATCACGGATCCCGCGGAGCTGGTGGCGAAGGTCGGCAACACCTGGGTGCTGGTCCTGGCCGCGCTGACGTTCGCCATCGCCACCATGGGCGTCAACATCGTCGCGAACTTCGTCTCACCGGCGTACGACCTGGCCAACGTCTGGCCGCAGAAGATCACCTTCAAGGTCGGCGGCATGATCAGCACGGTGGCGGCCCTGGTGGTGACGCCGTGGAACCTCTTCTCGAACCCGACGGTCGTCAACTACTTCCTCGGCGGCCTAGGCGCCTTCCTGGGCCCGCTGTTCGGCGTGATCATGGTCGACTACTACCTCGTGAAGCACGGCAGGGTGGACGTCAACGAGCTCTTTTCCGCCGAGCCGGGTTCGCGCTACTACTACCGCAAGGGCGTCAACCCGAAGGCGCTGTGGGCGTTCCTGCCGGCGGCGGGTGTCGCGGCGGTGCTGGCGCTGGTCAAGACGTTCAGCGATGTGGCGCCGTACTCGTGGTTCATCGGTACGGCCATGGCGGCGGGGCTGTATCTGGTGCTGTGCCGCGGCGAGCGCGAAGCCGCCGGGTCCGTGGCGCGGGAGGTCTGACGGACGTGCGGATCGTCGTCACCAACTGCAACACCACGCAGGAGATGACCGAGGAGATCGTACGAGGTGCCCGGGCCGCGGCAGGCCCGGGCACCACCGTGCTCGGACTGACGCCGCGGTGGGGGCCCGAGTCGGCGGAGGGCTGGCTGGACAGCTATTTGTCGGCGGCAGCCGTGATGGACGTCTTGCGGACGTACGACGGCCCCGCGTACGACGCGGTCGTCATGGCCGGCTTCGGGGAGCACGGGCGTGAGGGCGTCCGGGAGCTGGTGGGCGTACCCGTCGTCGACATCACGGAGGCGGCGGCCCATCTCGCCTGCCTGCTCGGGCGGCGCTACGGGGTGGTGACCACGCTGGAGCGCTCCCGCGGGCAGATCGAGGACAGCCTGGAGACGGCAGGGGTGGGCCGCAACTGCGTCGCCGTGGTCGGCACGGGGCTCGGCGTCCTGGAACTGGAGGACGCCGAGCGCATGGAGGCCGCGTTCCTGGCTGCCGCCGAGCGGGTACGGGACGCGGGCGCCGAGGTCCTGGTGCTGGGCTGCGCCGGCATGACCGGGTTGCAGCGGGCCGTGGGGGAGAAGCTGGGGGTGCCGGTGGTGGACGGAGTGGGCGCGGCCGTGAAACTCGCCGAGTCGCTGGTGGGACTGGGGCTGCGGACGAGCCGGGTCGGGGGCTATGCGGCGCCGTTGCCGAAGCGGCGTGCGTGGGGGCCGGCGCGGGAGTGACCTCAGTGTCCGCCGGGGAGCCYGACGTAGCGCACGTCCGGCTCCCGCTCCTCGTTGCCGCTGCCGTCCGTGTACTCGACGGCCACGAAGCCGTGTCGCTCGTAGAAGCGGTGGGCGGGGTTGTTGACCTGGAAGGTCCACAGGCTCAGCCCCTGCGGACGGCACCGCTTGGCGAGCTCGACGAACCGGTCGCCGATGCCGCGGCCACGCCAGTCGGGGTCGAGGTAGAGCTGGGAGAGCACGTCGCCGTCGAGGACCATGAGGCCGACGACCCGGTCGGCGGCCTCGGCCACCCAGGTCTCCCGCAGCAGCACCACGACCTCCCGGAAGTACGTTCGTACGTCGTCGTCGCAGCGGGGCCGCACGACGGTCGGCAGGGCGGCGGCGAAGGAGCGCAGCCATACGTCGGCGGCGGCACCGGCGTCGGTGGGGAGGGCGCGGCGCAGGGCCACGGCGGTCATGGCTGCGTCCCCTCGGCGGGTTGGTGGGGAACGACGGCAGTGGCGGTGATCTCCACCAACTGCCCCGTGTATCCGAGGCAGGCCACCCCGAGAAGCGTCGACGAGTGAGGCCCGACGCTCAGCCCGGACGCCTCGACGACCTCCCAGACGGCCGACAGCACGGCGGTGTCACCGCTCACGACGTAGACGTCGGTCGACAGCACATGCGCCAAGTCGCTGCCAATGGCGCCCAGTTGCGCCTCAAGGTTGGCGATCACCTGCTGGGCCTGCCGCACGGGGTCCCCCGGGCCGACGATGTTCCCGTCCCCGTCGAGCGGAACCGAACCGGCGAGGAAGGCGATTCTCGTGCCGGCCTCGACGACGGAGGCGTGGGAGTAGGTGGGGGGAGGGAAGAGGTGGGGGGAGGGAAGAGGGGTGGGCGGGTTCGTTGACCAGTTCCAGGTGCCAGTCGGCGTCGAGCCCCGGCCGACCGAGGAGGATCTCCTCGTCATCTACGTCGACGGCCCCGTGCCGGACGACCTGGTGGCCCGGCTGGAGGAACACGGCGGCAAGCGGGTCCAGTCGCCCAATCCGTACTGGAACGAGTGGGGCGTCACGATCGAGGACCCGGACGGGTACCGGCTGGTGCTGTGCAGGCGCGGTTGGTCCAACGCCTAGGCCGGTGATCCGCACTCGATGCACATCTAGGCCCTGTCACCCGCGAGCGGGGTGGCCGGGCCGCCATCCCGCGTCGCGGTCGCCTCCTTCACCCAGGACTCCAGGCACATCACGAAATCGGTGGCATGGTCGGCCCAGTTGAGGTCGGACATCGCCGCCTCCCAGCCCCGGGCGGCGGCGCGACGGCGCATGACGCGGTCGGTGCGCAGGTGCCGTACGGCCATGGCCGCCGTGGCCGGATCCTCGTAGGGCACGACGAGACCGCAGCCGTAGCGTTCGACCAGCTCGGCGGCGAGCGGGGTGGGTGTGGTGACCACGGGGACGCCGTGCGCCATGTACTCCACGGCCTTGGTGGGCCGTGAATGACGGTAGTTGGGCTGGTCCCGCAGCAGGGAGAGACCGGCCAGGCTGCCGGAGAGCAGGCCGAGGGCGCGGTCGTTGGGCAGATACCCGTGCCAGCGCAGTACGCCGTCCCGGTCGGCCTCGGTCAGCGCGCCCCGCATGTCGGGGTCCGCCGCGCCGATCACCTCGACGCGGATGTCGGGCGCCAGCAGCCGTGCCGTTTCGATCAGTTCGAGCGCACCCCGCGCCCGCGACAGATGGCCGAGGTAGACGACCCGGTCGTCGCCCGGCGGCTCGGGCGGCTCCGGCGGCACCGTCGCGAGGTTGGCCACGACGGGATGCGCCCGGCGGAAACGCCGCTGGTAGGCGTCCTCGGCGAGGAGCAGCCGCAGATGCCGTTCCGCCAGCCGCTCCGCGGCCCGTACGGCCAGCCGCAGCGGCGGCCGCAGCGGCCGGGGCAGCCAGCGCTTCATCACCAGCGCCGCCGCCGTGTCCTCGTGCACGTCCCACACGGTGACCGGAACATGTCCCTCGCGCCGCCAACGGCGCAGTGTGCCGGGCAGGGCGAGCAGCAGCTCGGGATCGTGCAGCAGGACGACGTCGGCCTGGGGTCCGCGCTCGGCGAGCAGGGCGCGGGCCGCGCGCAGTGCCAGCCTGCGGTCCCGGCCGGCCGCCCGGGGCAGGTCGACTCCCTCGACGTACGGCCGCGGTGACGCCTGACGTGCCGCGAAGGGGGCGGCGTACACGATCTGGTGGCCGTGCTCGCGCAGGGCGCCGATCTGCCGGTGCAGGATCCGCGCGTCCTCGGGGTGGTGGACGACGGTGACGACGAGTATCCGCATCAGAGCACGCACCTTTCGACTGCCCCGAGAAACCACGGACCCGAGAACGACGGTTCCGCGAGCGATGGACCCGTGGGCAACGGATCCGAGAACGACGGGCCCAGAGCGACGGGCCCACGCGACGGGCCTGGAACGATCAGGACGTCACAGGACCTCGACCCCGGGACGGAAGATCCGCCCGCGGGTGTCGAACAGCAGCCGGGCCACGTCGCCCAGGGCCGGCAGGTCGTAGGCCGAGTGGTCCTGGAGCAGGACCGTCAGGTCGTGCTCGCGCGCCGCCGCCATGACGTCGGTGACACGCGGGATGCTCTCCCCGTCCACGGACCACAGCCGCACATGCGGATCGTGGAAGGAGACCTCGGCCTCCCGCTCCCGCAGCAGCCGTGCCACCGGCACCGCCGGCGACTCCCGCTGGTCCGCCACGTCAGGCTTGTAGGTGACCCCGAGCAGCAGCACCCGCGACCCGTGCAGCGGCCGTCCGGCGGTGTTGAGCAGGTCCTGGGCGCGACGCACCACGTACTCGGGCATCCGCCGGTTGATCTCCTGGGCGAGCTCCACGAACCGGAACTCGTAGCCGAGGGACGAACGCACCTTGTACGACAGGTAGTTGGGGTCGATCGGGATGCAGTGCCCGCCGACGCCGGGGGAGGGCCGGAACGCCTGGAAGCCGAACGGCTTCGTGCCGGCGCAGCGGATCGCGTCCCACAGGTCGACATGCAACTCGTGGCTGATCACGGCCAGTTCGTTGACCAGGGCGATGTTCACGTGCCGGTAGGTGTTCTCCAGCAGCTTGGCCATCTCGGCCTCGCGGGTGCCCTTCGCCTGGACGACGGTGTCGACGAGCTTGCCGTAGAAGGCGACCGCGCGCGCCGCACACGACGGGGTGCAGCCGCCGACGACCTTCGGTGTGGTGCGCAGGCCGTGGGCGGTGTTGCCGGGGTCGATGCGCTCGGGCGAGAACGCCAGCGCGAAGTCCACGCCGGCCTGCAGCCCCGACTCCTCCAGGAGCGGGCGTACGACCTCCTCGGTCGTCCCGGGGTACGTGGTCGACTCCAGGACGACCAGCTGTCCGGGCCGCAGCCGGCGCGCGACCGACTTCGTGGCCGAGGTGACCGCGCCGAGGTCGGGCCCGCCGTCCTTGCCGAGCGGCGTCGGCACACAGATGACGATCGCCTGCGCGCGGGCCAGGCCCGCGTCGTCCGTGGACGCGACGAACCCGGCCGACCGCATCCGGCGGATGTCCTCGTCGGAGACGTCGTCGACATGGGAGTGCCCGGTGTTGAGCGCCTCCACGACCCGTGGGTCGCGGTCCAGCCCCAGGACTCGCAGGCCGATCGACGCGGCCTCACGCGCCAGCGGCAGTCCGACATAGCCGAGCCCGATCACCGCGAGTTCCACGTGGTCGGCCCGTTCTGGCTCTCCGAGCGGTGCACTCTCCCGGAGCGGTTGTCTTTCCCCGAGCGGTTCGCTCGCTTCCCCGAGCTGTCCGGTCTGTTCGGCCTGCATAGGGACTCACCCCGCATCAAGGCTGCCAAGGGCGCGGTACGCCTCACGGGTTGTGGCGGCGACCCGCTTCCAGGTGCGGTCACGCGCGACGGTCGCGCGGGCTGCTGCTCCCCACTCAGCACGCCGGTTTCGACTGTAAAGGAGTATTTCCAGCTCATCAGCCCAGGAATGTGCTGATTCAGGCTGGATTAGCCTCCCGTTCACCTCTGGTTCGACCAGTTCTCTGAGTGCGGGGAGATCGCTCGCGACCACCGGAACACCGCTCGCCATCGCCTCGACCGGCTTCAGCGGAGTCACCAGATGGCACACCCGCTCGTCGGTGCGCGGCACCGCGAACACATCCAACACGGCGTGAAAATCCCGGACTTGGGAATGCGGCACGCGGCCGGTGAACAGGACGGCCCCGTCGTCGAGGCCGAGCCGGGCGGTCAGCCGCTCCAGCGCCGGGCGCTGCGGCCCGTCGCCGACGATCAACAGCCGCAGCGGCACACCACGCCGGCGCAGCTCTTCACCCGCATGGAGCAATGTTTCGATGCCCTCGTGCGGTGCGAGGGTGCCGATCGTGCCGACGACGAACTCCTCCGGAGCGATGCCGAGCCGGGCCCGCATCGGCGCCCCGTCCGGCGGCGGAGCCAGGAAGGCGTCGTCCACGGCGTTCGGCACGATCAGTACCCGCTCCCGCGGCACCCCACGGCCCACGATCTCCGCCTTCATCGCCTCACCCAGCGTCAGCACCAGATCGGCCTCGCGCATGCAGTGCGTCTCCAGGGCGCGTCGCGTCCGGTAGGTCTCGTCGTCCGGGCCACGGCCCGGCGCCTGGGTCAGCCACGTCTCCTCCAGGAAGCCGCGCACCTCGTAGACCACCGGCAGTCCGTAGGTCTCCCGCAGGGCGAGTGCCACGCGCCCGTTGCCGTGGTCGCTCGCGGCATGCAGCACCGCGGGCCGCAGCCGGTCCACCAGGCGAGCGGCCAGTTCGGCGTTGCGGGCCAGCGCGGCGGCCTGTCCGTACGGCAGCCACGGCGGCAGTAGCCGGTGCTGCGGCACCCCGCCCACGTGCTGCTTCGGACGGGCGTCCAGCACCCCACCCGTCACCGGGAAGCCGATCCGCGTCACGACATGCGGGTCGAGGCCGGCCGCCAGCTGGGCCTCGGCGAGCTTCTGCGTGCGCACGGTGTAGCCGGCGTGCCGGAACGGCAGCCCGTTGGTGACCAGATGAAGGACCCGTCCGGGCACGGGTCGATACGGCAGGCCGGCCGGCGCGGGCACCCGAGCGGCGGAAGGCGCCGCCACCGGCCCCGCACTCCGGGCGCGCACCGCCAGCCGCTCCTCCAGCGGCCGCAATCCACGCCGGGCGGGCCCCGGCAGCAGGCGTACGGCGAGCAGTGCGGCCCGCAGCGGATCCTGGCGCAGTTCGCCAACGGCCACCGAGGCAGCCAGACTGAGGGCAAGTAGGACTTTTCGGGACATATCGCCACGATATTCCCGACCGTCGAGCAATGGCCCGCGGGCGGCCACTGTCCCCACGGCACCGGAGGCAACCATGAACGGCTGCGTACTCCATGTGGTCGGCACCCGGCCGAACTTCGTCAAGGCCGCGCCGGTCGTGACCGCTCTCGGCGCGGCGGGCTGCGAGCAGGTGCTCGTCCACACCGGACAGCACTACGACGAGCGGATGTCGGACATCTTCTTCCGGCAACTGGGCCTGCCCGAACCCGACACCGACCTCGGCGTCGGCTCCGGCAGCCACGCCCGGCAGACCGCCGACCTCCTGGTGGCCCTGGAGGGCGAACTGACCGCCCGCGCACCCGCCCTCGTCACGGTGTACGGCGACGTGAACTCGACGCTGGCAGCAGCGCTCGTCGCCGCCAAACTCGGCATCCCCGTGGCGCACGTCGAGGCCGGCCTGCGCAGCTTCGACATGACGATGCCGGAGGAGGTCAACCGGCGTCTGGTCGACCAGCTCGCGCAGCTGCTGTTCGCCACCAGCCCCGAGGCCGTCGGTCACCTCGCCCGTGAGGGAGCCGCCGCCGAGCGGGTGCACCTGGTCGGCAACCCGATGATCGACACCCTGCTCACCCATGTGGACCAGTTCGACCCGGCGAGTGCCAGGAAGTCACTCGGACTGCCCGAGCGCTACGGCGTCGTCACCCTGCACCGGCCCGCCAACGTGGACGATCCGGAGGCCGCCGCGGCCGCCGCCCGCGTCCTGGCCGAGGCCGCCCGCCATCTCGACCTCGCCGTACCGCTGCACCCGCGCGGCCGGGCGGCGCTGCGGGCCGCGGGCCTCGCGGACGCGCCCGGCATCCACCTCCTCGACCCGCTCGGCTACGTCGAGTTCATGAGCCTGGTGCGCGGAGCCGCCGCCGTGATCACCGACTCGGGCGGCGTACAGGAGGAGACGACCGTCCTCGGCGTCCCGTGTCTGACCCTGCGCACCACCACCGAACGCCCCGTCACCGTCACCCACGGCACCAACCGGCTCGTGCGGCACGGAGAACTGGTGCCCGCGCTGCGCAAGCTGCTGGACGGCGGGGGAGCGGCGCCCGCCGAGGGACCGCCCCTGTGGGACGGCAGGGCAGGCGTCAGGATCGCCCGCGTGATCACCACGTGGCTGGAGCGCCATGGCTGACGGCACCCGCATCCGGGTCGGCGAGCGCACGCCCAGGGCGTACTGGGAGGCCCGCCACGCCGAGCACGACGAGCTCGCCTCCGGCGGGCACAGCGGGCTCGACCGCCCCGGCAACGAACTCTTCTACGCCCAGCGGCTCGGCACGCTGCTCACCCTCGTCGGCGACCTCTCCAGCCCCGCCGCCCCGCTGTTCGTGCTGGACGCCGGCTGCGGCAAGGGCTACTTCGCCCGGGCCCTGGCCCGCTGCGGCCACCGGGTCGACGCCTTCGACGCCAGCCGCACGGCCGTCGACCACGCCCGCGCCGAGGGCGGCGGCCCGCGCTACGCCGTCGCCACGCTCGACGAGTGGCGAGCTGCATGGCCGTACGACATCGTCGTCTGCGTGGACGTCCTGTTCCACGTGCTCGACGACCAGGACTGGGCGGCCGGGCTGCGCAATCTCGCCTCCCTCGTCCGCGTCGCCGGCCGACTGATCGTCACCGACGAGGACACCGCTCACCGCACGCCCCGCGGCGCCTACATCGTGCACCGCCCGCTCACCGCCTACCGCGCCGAACTGGAGCCGCTCGGCCTGCGGCACACCCTCTCCAAGCCGTACGGCTTCCGGGAGAACCGGGTCGGCTTCCACGTCTTCACGAGGACCCGCTGATGCGCCTGACCGACCTGCTCCACCCGCACCTCGACCACGTCACGACGGTGGTGGACGCGACCGGCGGCGGCCTGCGTCTGGAGCCCTACCTGCACCTGCCGCCGGGCGTCACCCTGCGCGACGACGACGAACGCCCCATCGCAGAGGGCGAGTTGGCCCTCCTCTCCTACGGACCCCACGCCGCTGGGCACGGCAGGGAGGACGCCTGTCGTGCCGTACTGGCCCGGATGCGGCCCGGTGCGCGCGGGCTGATCGTGTTCGGCCACGGCGGATCCGAACTCCCCTACCACCGGCTCCTCGACCATCTGGTCGCCCACCGCTGCCAGGTCCTGCGCGCCGCCCCCCTCGACTACGTCCATCTGCATGCGGGCGCGGTCATCGCCCGCACCGACGAACTCCTGCCGCCGCACGACTTCTTCGGCCGGCCCGTCCCGTCCGACGGCTATGTCACCGCGCTGCGGATCGCCGACGAGTACGTCTTCGCCGACCTCGCCTCCCGCTCCCTGCGCGCCCGGCTGCTGGACCTCGAAACGGCCGCCGAGGAGACGGAACGCACCCGGGAGGCGACCGGGCAGGACGGCCTCGCCGACCGGCTCGGCGCGGCCGTACGGGAGAAGGAACAGATCGCCGCCGCGCTCAGGGCCGCCCGGGACCGGGTCGAGGTGCTGCAGGCGCGCGTGGCCATGCTGGAGGGCTCGACCTCGCTGCGGGTGGGCAAGGCGCTGGTCACGGCCGCGCGCTCGCCGAAGCGGGGCGCGGCGCGGCTGCCCGGGGAGTTGTACGGACTGTGGCGCGGGCGTCGGCAGGCTGCCGGGCGGGCGCCCGACGGAGCGCCGAAACCCCAGGCCGAGCCGGAGGCCCCCGTCGACGGCCGCCAGCACCTCGCCCATCGCGCCCTGACCGCGGCGCCCCGCGACCGGCTCGTCGTCGCCGGGGTGCTCACCCCCGACACCGCCGCGGACTTCGCGGCGGACGTGGTGGTCAACCGGCTGCTGCCGCACGACGGACGGCTGCTCGTGGAGCGCACCGACCCCGACGTGCTGGTTGTGCAGCTCAGCGCCTGCACCGGCGACGGACCCTGGTGGCTCACCGGCACCGGACTCGCCCCCGACCTGGACCGCACCCTCGCCGAACTCATCGCCGAGCAACGGGTGTCCGGCCGCTCGGCCGTGCTGTGGCGGGACGGCCCCGCTTGCGCCGCACCCGGCCTCATCCGGCTCGCCTGGGACGCCGTCATCGACGCCGACACCGGCGTACGGCTCACCCGGCTCGACCCGGCCGCCGAGGGCAGGGAACGGCTGCGCGAGGTCTTCCGCGCCGACAGCACACGCGTACGGCTGTCGCGGCTCGCGCGGCTGACCGGCGCCCCGGACCCGCTGGACGAGCGGCGCGTCGCCGTGCTGGCCGCGCCCCGGGACCGTACCGACATCGCCCGGCTCGTCGGCCAGGTGCTCGGCCAGCTGCACCGCCCGGTCGAGGTCGTCGTACCCGATCCGGCTGGCCTCGACGAACTCACCGCCGCCGGGGTGACGGTCCGCCGGGGACAGCCCCTGGCGCCCTGGGTCGCCGACTGGACGGACCTCGCCGAGGAGCGGCCGGACACCCTGCTGCTCGACCTGATGTGCGCCCAGGAGTGGTCCGGCGCCGACGCGGTGGGCCACACGCCGACCGCCGACGACTACCTCTTCGTACCGTCGCTGCGGCCGCTGCTGGTACGCCGGTCGCTGCACCTGTCCGGTACGTCGCCGGACAGCTGGGCGGGCCGAGGACACCGACTGTTCGCCGTACGCGGGAAGGAGCCGTCATGAGCCGCACGCTGCGGGCGCTCGTCTACGGCGACGTGGACCTCAACCTCATCGACGGCTCCGCCGTCTGGGCCCAGTCGACGGTGCAGGCGCTGTCCCGGGCGGGCTGCGAGAGCCGCCTTGTCCTCAAGGCCCCCGTCCGTACCGGCCGGTTGACCGATCCGCTGGCCGAACTGCCCCGGGTGGGCCTGGTGTCCCCGCACGAGGAGCGGCTGCTGCCGGGGCTCGCCGACCGGCCCATGTCGCCGGTGCAGGCCGCGTCGGTGCTCGCCCGGCTCGACGAGGAGGAGCCCTGCGACCTGCTGGTGCTGCGCGGCCGGCGGCTGGTCACCCGGATCGTCGCCGACGGGATGTTCGACGGGCGGATCTGGGCCTACCTCACCGACATCCCGCAGTCGGCCGCAGGGATGACCGAGGCGGCCCGCGCGGACCTCGTCCGCATCGCCGAGGCCTCGCACCGACTGCTGTGCCAGACCGAGGAGTTGCGCTGCTTCCTGGAGACCTGGGTGCCCGAGGCGTGCGGCAAGTGCGTCCTCAGCCCGCCCGCCGTGCCCGAGCCCGGCTTCCCGGTGCCCGACCGGGACGGGCCGCACAAGCCGCTGCGGCTCGTCTACACCGGCAAGTTCGCACCCCGCTGGAACACCCTGCCCATGACCCGGCTGCCGCAGCTGCTCGCTGAGCGGGGCGTCCCCGCCGAACTGCACACCGTCGGCGACAAGATCCACGACGACCAGGGCCACCCCGACTTCCAGGCCGACATGGCGCGTGCCCTGGCCGGCACTCCCGGCGTCCAGCACCACGGCGGACAGTCGCGCGAGGAGGCCATGCGCATCGCCGCGGACTGCGACGTCGGCCTCGGCTGGCGCGACCCCGTCCTCGACTCCAGCCTCGAACTGTCCACCAAGGTCCTGGAGTTCGGGGCGCTGGGCCTGCCCGTGGTCCTCAACCGCACCCCGGCGCACGAGGCGCTGCTCGGCACCGACTACCCGCTGTTCGTGCCCGGACGCGCCGGGCCGGACGACGCCGCCGAAGCCGCGGCACGCGTCGTCCGCGAGCCGCAGTCACGGCGGCTGGCCGCCGAGCGCTGCCGTGCGGCCGCCCGCGAGTACACCCTGGACGGAGCGTCCGCCCGCTGGCGCGCCCACCTCGACCGGGCCTTCCCCGCCGCACCCACCGGGGTCACGGACCGCCGGCGGCCCCTGCGCGTGGGCGTCGCCGGGCACGACCTGAAGTTCCTCACCCGGCTGCTCGACCACTTCCGTTCACTGCCCGGCCTGGAGGTACGGGTCGACGCCTGGCCGGCGCTCGCCCGCCACGACCCGGACGTCAGCCGTGAACTCGCCGACTGGGCGGACGTGGTGGTCGTGGAGTGGTGCGGCCCGGCCGCCGTCTGGTACAGCCGCCACAAGCGGCGCGGCAGCCGGCTGATCGTACGGCTGCACCGCTTCGAACTGGACGCGGGGTGGCCCCGGCAGGTCGACATCGACGCCGTCGACCGGGTGGTGTGCGTCAGCCCGTACTACGCCCGCCGCACCCGCCGGCTCACCGGCTGGCCCGCCTCGAAGGTCGTGGTCGTGCCCAACTGGGTCGACACCGACCAGCTCGACCGGCCGAAGGCGCCGGGCGCGCACCACCGCCTCGGCATGATCGGCATCGCGCCCAGCCGTAAACGCCTCGACCTCGGCCTGGACGTACTGGAGGCGCTGCGCGCCCACGACCGGCGCTGGCATCTGTCGGTCAAGTCCAAGCCGCCCTGGGAGTACTGGTGGATCTGGAACAAGCCCGAGGAGCGTGCGCACTACGAGGAAGTGCTGCGTCGGATGCAGACCTCGCCGCTGCTCGAAGGAGCCGTCGTCTTCGACTCGTTCGGGCCGGACGTGGCGGGCTGGCTGCGCCGGGTCGGGCATGTGCTGTCCACCAGCGACGACGAGAGCTTCCACCTCGCGCCCGCCGAGGGCATGGCCTCCGGCGCCGTACCGTCGCTGCTGCCGTGGCCCGGCGCGGACGAGATCTACGACCGGCGGTGGATCCACGACACCCCCGGGGCGATGGCCGAGGCGATCGCCGTGCTGGAGGAGGACGACTGGCGGTCGACTGCCGAGCTGGCCCGCACCCAGGTGAGGGAGGGCTTCTCCCTGGACCGGGTCGCGCAGACCTGGACGGAGCTGCTGTGCGCTCCGCTCGGGGCGCCGTGATCAATCCGCGGGCCGGTGGCGGTTGATCGCGCCCGCGCGGCCGTAGCCGCACATTCGACACAGCCCCACGCCCCTTGCGGGGGCGCCCCACCGCGGCGGACTGCTCGGTGCCGGTGCCGTGCCCGAGTCCCCGGAGCCGTCATGGCGTCCGGGGACCAGGTGGGTCGCGTGTGTCAGGCCGCGACCTTCGCCCTGCGGGCCGGTGGTGGTTGATCGCGCCCGCGCGGCCGTAGCCGCACATTCGACACGGCCCCGCGCCCCTTGCGGGGCGCCCCACCGCGGCGGACTGCTCGGTGCCGGTGCCGTGCCCGAGTCCCCGGAGCCGTCATGGCGTCCGGGGACCAGGTGGGTCGCGTGTGTCAGGCCGCGACCTTCGCCGGCTGCGGGGCCTGCCCGGCCGCCCGCTCGCCGAGCCGCTCCGTCGGGAACTTCGCGGTCTCGCGGGCGGACAGCGCGGCCACGACCGGCGGCACGCACAGGGCCGCCGTGAACAGGGCCACCGCCGACCAGTCGTCGCCGTTCGGGCCCGCGATCTGCGCGGCGAACGTGACCGCGAAACCGGCGACCGCGAAACCGATCTGGGTGCCGATGGCCATGCCGGACAGCCGGACCCGGGTGGAGAACATCTCGCCGTAGAAGGACGGCCAGACGCCGTTCGCCGCGCTGTAGACCACACCGAACGTGACGATGCCCAGCAGCAGGATCAGCGGGTAGGAGCCGGTGGAGATCGCCCACAGGTACCCGAACATCATGACCGCGCTGCCCGCCGCACCGATCAGATACACCGGGCGGCGGCCGATCCGGTCCGACAGCGTGGCCCACAGCGGGATCGCGCCGAGCGCGACCAGGTTGGCGAGGGCGCCCACCCACAGCATGGCGGACCTGTCCATCCCGACCGCGTCGCTCGTGGCGTACGACAGCGCCCACACCGTGAAGATCGTGCTGACCGAGGCGACCAGCGCACCCGCGATCACCCGCAGCACGTCCGCCCAGTGCTCGCGCATCAGCACCGCGAGCGGCAGCTTGACGACGCCCTCGGCGGCGGCCTGCTGCTCGAAGGCCGGGGTCTCGTCGAGTGTGCGGCGGATGACATAGCCGACGACGGCGACCGCGACGCTCATCCAGAACGGGACCCGCCAGCCCCACGACATCAGCTGCTCCTCGGGCAGCGCCGCGATCGGGATGAAGACCAGCGTGGCCAGCAGCTGCCCGCCCTGTGTGCCGCTCAGCGTGAAGCTGGTGAAGAAGCCGCGCCGATGCGGTGGCGCGTGCTCCAGGGTCATCGAGTTGGCGCTGGCCTGCTCGCCGGCCGCCGAGATGCCCTGGAGCACCCGGCACAGCACCAGCAGGACCGGTGCGAGGGTGCCGACCTGGTCGCGGGTGGGCAGACAGCCGATCAGGAACGTCGACACGCCCATCAGGATCAGCGTGAAGACCATGATCTTCTTACGGCCCATCCGGTCGCCGAAGTGACCGAGGAACAGCGCGCCGACCGGCCGGGCGGCGTAGGCCACGCCGAACGTGGCCAGCGACAGCAGGGTGGCCGTCGCCGGGTCGGACTCGTCGAAGAAGACCTCCGGGAAGATCAGCGCGGCCGCGCTGCCGTAGATGAAGAAGTCGTAGTACTCCAGGGCGCTGCCGATCCAGGCGGCCGTGGCCGCCTTCTTCGGCTGTCCGACGGGGGTGTCGGGGACGGGGACGGACACGGCGGCTCCTTCGAGGGGACTCCAACGTCAGCGGAGTGAGCGGGAACGAGGGGAGGGTGAGCGGGCCGGATCCCGGGGTGCCGGAGCGGCTAATTAACTCACTGGGTAGTTAGTGGCGATGGCTAGGGATGTTGCGCCCACGTTTCCCGGGTGTCAAGAGGTGTCGCCGTACGACTTGGGCCGGCCGCTTCAGTCCGCCGCGCGCTCCGCGGTGAGGTAGGCGATCACCATGTCGCCGAGCATCGTGCGGTAGTGCTCGCGCCGGGCCGGATCCACCAGGTCGCGGCCGAACAGGGCGCCGAAGGTGTGCCGGTTGGAGACCCGGAAGAAGCAGTAGGAGCTGATCATCGCGTGCAGGTCGACGGCGTCGACGTCGGCCGTGAACAGCCCGGACTCCTGCCCCGCCTCCAGGATCCGGCGGATCACGTCCAGGGCGGGCGAGCCGATCCTGCCCAGCTTCTCGGACGCGGCGATGTGCTCGGCCCCGTGGATGTTCTCGATGCTGACCAGGCGGATGAAGTCGGGGTGTGCCTCGTGGTGGTCGAAGGTCAGCTCGGCCAGCCGGCGGATCGCGGCGACCGGGTCCAGATGCTCGACGTCGAGCTGCTGCTCGGCCTCCCGGATCGCGCTGTACGCCCGCTCCAGCACGGCCGTGAACAGCTGCTCCTTGCCGCCGAAGTAGTAGTAGATCATCCGCTTCGTGGTGCGGGTGCGGGCGGCGATCTCGTCCACGCGGGCGCCGTCGTAGCCGGCGCGGGCGAACTCCTGCGTGGCGACGTCGAGGATCTCGGCCTGGGTGCGGGCGGCGTCACGGATCCGCCCGTTCGTGCGTGCCGGCTCTTCGACGCTGGTCATCGGCTTCCTTCGGCGAGGGGCGAGTGCGCCCCCGTGGCCCACCCGCGTGCCGGTGATTCTAGAAGCCCGCTCGCTTCGTGTGCCGGGACAGGCCTTCACAAGCTCCGGTGCGCCTGCTATTACTAACTCACCAGTTCGTACATTAGTGAGCCGCTCAGGAGGTCCCCCGGTGGCCAAGGACGCCAAGGACTCGTATCTCGTCGGGCTGATCGGTTCCGGCATCGGTCCCTCGCTCAGCCCGGCGCTGCACGAGCGGGAGGCTGACCGGCAGGGCCTGCGTTATCTGTACCGGCTCATCGACATCGACACGCTGGGCGTCCCGCCGGAAGCGGTGGGCGATCTGCTGCGGGCCGCCCGTGACCTGGGCTTCGACGGGCTCAACATCACGCATCCGTGCAAGCAGCTCGTCATCGAGCACCTGGACGCGCTCGCCCCGCAGGCCGAGGCGCTGGGTGCGGTGAACACCGTCGTCCTCGCCGGCGGCCGGGCCGTCGGCCACAACACGGACGTCACCGGCTTCGCTGCCTCCTTCGCGCGCGGGCTGCCCGACGCACCGCTGGAACGGGTCGTGCAGCTGGGCGCCGGAGGCGCCGGCGCTGCCGTCGCGCACGCCATGCTGACGCTGGGCGCCGAGCGTGTCACCGTCGTCGACGCGCTGGGCGACCGGGCCGCGGGCCTCGCCGGGGCGCTGAACCGGCACTTCGGTGCGGGGCGCGCCGCCGTGGCCGCGCCGGATCAGTTGGCGGGGCTTCTTGCTGCGGCCGACGGCATCGTGCACGCCACGCCCACCGGCATGGCCGCCCACCCGGGCCTGCCCTTCGCCGCCGAACTGCTTCATCCCGGGCTGTGGGTTGCCGAGGTGGTCTATCGGCCGCTGGAGACGGAGCTGCTGCGTACCGCTCGTGCGGTTGGCTGCGCCGCCTTGGACGGGGGTGGGATGGCCGTGTTCCAGGCCGCGGATGCGTTCCGGCTGTTCACCGGGCGTGAGCCGGACAGTGCGCGAATGCTCGCGGATATCGCGGAGTTGGCCGGCGCGGCACAGAGCCCGGCAGGTAAGGCGGTATGACGGCTGCGGGCCGCCTGTGGCCGGTCGCTCCCCCAAGCTCTCGGCTTCGCTCGAGCAGGGGGACCCCCATCGCGGCGGACCGCATATCGATACAGGCCCGCGCCCCCGAAAGGGCGTTGCAGTGCGGCATGTTGAAGGAGCGGGTGTCCATGCGTACGTCCATCGCGACCGTCTCTCTGAGCGGATCCCTCACCGAGAAGCTCACGGCTGCCTCCCGGGCCGGGTTCGACGGGGTCGAGATCTTCGAGAACGACCTTCTCGCGAGCCCTCTCGCCCCTGAGGAGATCCGGGAGCGCTGCGCCGATCTGGGGCTGAGCATCGACCTCTACCAGCCGATGCGGGACATCGAGGCCGTGCCCGCCGAGGAGTTCGCCCGCAATCTGCGGCGCGCCCGGCACAAGTTCGAGCTGATGCGCAGGCTCGGCG
Organism: Streptomyces sp. UW30; assembly: GCF_008042075.1. Classification (GTDB taxonomy): domain Bacteria; phylum Actinomycetota; class Actinomycetes; order Streptomycetales; family Streptomycetaceae; genus Streptomyces. The sequence goes on from NZ_RDBN01000037.1 coordinate 575,615, forward strand.
CCGACACCGTCCTCGTCTGCTCCAGCGTCCATCCGCTCGCCGTGGACGACGACGCACTCGCCGCGTACCACCTGCGTCAACTCGCTGACCTGGCACAGGAGTTCGGCATCCGGGTGGCCTACGAGGCACTGGCCTGGGGGCGGCACGTCAACACGTACGCCCACGCCTGGCGCATCGTCGAGGCCGCCGACCACCCGGCGCTCGGCACCTGCCTGGACAGCTTCCACATCCTCTCCCGGGGATCCGACCCCAAGGGCATCCAGGAGATCCCCGGCGAGAAGATCTTCTTCCTCCAGCTCGCCGACGCCCCGCTGCTCGCGATGGACGTCCTCCAGTGGAGCCGCCACTACCGCTGCTTCCCCGGTCAGGGCGGCTTCGACGTCGCCGGACTCGTCCGCCACGTCCTGCACACGGGATACGACGGCCCGCTCTCCCTGGAGGTCTTCAACGACGTCTTCCGCCAGTCCGACGCCGGCCCGACCGCCGTCGACGCCCACCGCTCGCTGCTCGTGCTCCAGGAGACGGTCGGCGTCGCCACCCCGCCCGCGCCCGTCGTCCCCACCGGCGTCGCCTTCGCCGAACTTCTCACGCCCGACGCCGAACCGGTCGCGGCCGTACTCGGCGCCCTCGGCTTCGCCCGCACCGCACGCCACCGCACCAAGCCGGTCGACCTCTGGCAGCAGGGCGAGGCCCGCGTCCTGGTCAACACCGCGGGCGCCGCCCGCCGCGACGGCACCGGACTCGCCGCGATCGGCCTCGAATCACCGGACCCGACCGGAGCCGCCCGCCGCGCGGAGGCGCTCCTCGCGCCCGTCCTGCCGCGCCGGCGCACCGCCGAGGACGCCCCGCTCGACGCGGTCGCCGCACCCGACGGCACCGAACTCTTCTTCTGCGCGTCCCCCGAGCTCTCGGCTCCGCCCGAGCAGGGAGGTGCCCCCGTCCGACCCGAACCGCCCAACTGGCGCGCCGACTTCGTGGACGCCGACCACGAGAGCGCGGCCGCGGGCGTCCACCGCATCGACCACCTCGCCCTCACCCAGCCCTGGCACCACTACGACGAGGCGGCCCTCTTCCACCGCAGCGTCCTCGGTCTGCACGCGCAGGAGAGCGTGGACGTCGCCGACCCGTACGGCCTGATGCGCAGCCGGGCCGTCACCAACGCCGACGGCAGCGTCCGCATCGCCCTCGGTGTGGGCGCAGCGCCCACGGACGACACCGTGCACGCCCAGCACATCGCGCTGGCCACGGACGACGTCGTCGCCACGGCCCGCCGCTTCCTCCGGGCGGGCGGACGGCTGCTGCCGATCCCCGCCAACTACTACGACGACCTGGCGGCACGGCACGAGTTCGCCGACGGTGAGCTGGAGACGTACCGCGAGCTCGGCATCCTCTACGACCGTGACGCGCACGGCGAGTTCCGGCACTGCTACACCATGACCGTCGGCCGCGTCTTCTTCGAACTCGTGCAGCGGGACGGCTACCGGGGCTACGGCGCGCAGAACGCGCCGGTGCGGCTGGCCGCGCAGCACACCGCGCGGGCGGTCACTGGCGGCTGACGGTGCGGGTCACACCGGCGACGACCGTGGTGGCCAGGATCCAGCCGATGAGGACGAGCGTGTACGCCAGGGCCTGCTGCCAGCCCCGCGGGGCGAACGCCGGTTCCTGTCCGAAGGAGATCACCGGCAACAGCAGGTCCAGGGTGTAGAAGAACGGATTGAACTGCGGGGCCTCGTCCGCCTTCAGCGCCGGCGGCGTGTGCAGCGCGAACGCGACCGAGCCGACGGCGAGCAGCGACAGCAGCCAGCCGAGCGCACGCATCGGCCGGAAGCCGTAGCCGACGGTCGCGTCCTGGACGTGGCCCCAGAGGCGGCCGTACCAGGGAAGTGTCGTGCGGTGGTGGCGCTGCTTGGCGAGCTGGACCCGGCGGGCGGCGTCGTCGTCGCCGGTACGGCGGTAGGCGGCGGTCAACTGCTCGTACCCGTGCGGGTCGAACGTGTCCTCGTCGCGCTCCAGCATCGGCAGCCGAAGCTCGGGCGGCACATGCGGGGTCAGGGACGTGTAGGTGAGGTCGAGGAGGCGGACCTGGTCCGGGAGCATCTCCGGGTCCAGGTTGAGGTGTTCGATCTGCGAGCGGCGAAGGTTGAGCCTGCCCTGCATCGGCTCGCCCCCGCGCAGCCACACCTCGCCGATGACACAGCTGCTCGCCCGCAGCGCGGTGCCGTCGGGGTTGGACAGCCTGCTGTACAGCAGGTCGAGCCGGCCGGGTATGCGCGCGCCGCGCAGGTCGATACGGCCGTGCGCGGCGAGGCGTCTGCCGAGAAGGTTGGCACCCACTTCGAGAGCCTCGGCGTTGAGGACGAAGGCGCCGGGGTGGCGCAGCTCGGCGTCCTCCAGCCGCAGCGAGCCGCTGACGGAGGCGCCGTTGAGCCGGACCTCGCCCTGTGTACGCAGCCGCGACGCGCACAGGTCCTCCCCGACGGTCACCTGGTGCAGTTGGAGGGCCGGACGCTCGGATCCCTCGGGCGCGGTGACCTCGGTGCGCTCCAGATACAGCGCCCCGGCGATCTGCGCCCCACCGAGCCTTACCGGTCCGGTGAACCGGCAGTCCGTCAGCCGCAGTCCGCCGTCGACCCGGACTCGCGCGGACGCCAGCCCGGGCAGCCGGGACCCGGTCAGATTGAGGTACTTCAGCGACGCGCCGGAGAGATCGGGAACCTCGTCGAAGTGGCAGTGGCTCAGGCGTACGACGCTCTCGACCGTCGCGTACCGCAGGTCCAGCGCGCCGGTGATCCGCGCGCCCGACACCTTGAGGGCGGCCACCTCACCGCTCACCACCGGTCCGTCGAGCAGCAGAGCCTTCAACACCATCGCCCTGACCGTGCGTTGGTCTCCCCAGTCGGTGCCCAGCGCGGCGGTCTCGTCCTGCGTCGTGCGGAAGTCCACGGCCGCGCCCCGGGGAAACGCCTGCCACACCTCGGCTTCGGCCGCCGTCAGCTCGTTGATCTCCATCAGCCGGGACTCTGACGCCGGCCGCCCCACCTGTCAACTCACCTCTGACGGTTCAGGAAGGACCGTTCGTCGGCCGCACCGCCCGCCAGGGTGCGAACGCGCTCGCCCCGCGCGGCAGCAGCGCCGCCAGCTCCGGGCAGTGCCGCTGGATCACGGAGTTCATGCCGCCCCGCTCCACCCAGTCGATGCCCAGCGGCGTGTACACCTCGGGCCGGTAGTCGACGGTGAGGAACCGGTCGGACTGCAGACGCCGGCTCGCCATCAGGATGAACACCCGGAACGCGGTGTCGCTGAAGCCGAACCCGGCCGGCGGGTTCTCCCCGAACAGCCCCACGACGGTGTCGATCTCGTCGACCGAGCTGTAGACCTCCTTCAGCCCGGCCAGCGTCTGCGCGTTCTCCGTCAGTTCCTCGAAGGAGCGGATGCGCGGCTGGTGCAGCCCTGCGCGGAAGTCGTTGTAGCGAGGCACGCCACGCCGCCGCGTCCGCACCAGGTCCACCACCGAAAGGTCGATGATCTCGCCCTCGCGCTCGAACCGCTGAAGCGAGCGCGGGAAGTTGTGCAGGGTGATCGCGCCGGGATGGGCGATGCCGAACGAGTACAGCGTGTTCGCCAGCCCCGTCTTGCGGATCCGTGTCTCGGCCGCGCCGCCCTGGATGTCCAGGAAGCCGACCGTCTCCAGGCGCTGCCCGAAGTGGTGCTCGCGCAGCTCGAACTCGTCGGGGATGAGCGGGTGCATGCGGTAGACGGTGACGAAGTCCTCGGTGAGGGAGTACGGCGCCGTGTGGTGGTCCGGCAGCGTCTTCGGGATGCCGGTGAGCGAGTGCGCCTCGAACAGCCACAGGCCCAGCTGGTTCAGCCAGTTCCTCGGCGGGCCCTGCCAGTTGGTGTGCAGGGCGATGTCGATCGCCTCGGTCGCGAGGATCGCCGGGGTCCACTCCACCGTGTGGATCTTCGCGATCAGCGCCGAGACCACCAGGCGGGCCGTCTGGTAGATCCGCTCCTCGCCCATCGTCGGATACTCGGCGCGCAGCGCGGCGCACACCGCGTTGTGCTCCCGCGCGAACAACGTGTGCATGGCGCTCAGCCCCATCCACCAGCTGTCGCTGAAGCCCGTCAGCGGGATCCCGCCGTTGGCCCCGGACGGCAAGTGCCCGTCCTCCAGCCGGAGTTCGGCGCGGCCCTCGGCCTCGCGCAGAAGGCGGGCGGTCTCCTCGTCGGCGCCGTACACCTCCGAGCCGTCCCACCAGTGCGAGGCGGTGTTGCCGAAGAGGATCGGCGGGCGGCCCGGCACCTGGATGCCCTCGTTCTCCGCGAACCGCATCACCTGCTCGCCCGGCCCGCCCGGCGTGTTGTGCCACGGCCCGCTGCCGGGCGGCAACGGCACCTCGACGCTGAGCTCGCCGGGCTTGTGCCGGCGGTGGTTGACCCAGTCGTGCACCTGGAACTGGATCCAGGCCGCGGCCAGCACGTTCAGCGAGGTCGCGGGCAGGAAGCTCTCGCGGTACAGGAGCCGGCGGCTCACCGTCACCGGGTTCGGGGTGTCGAAGAGGTCGGGACGGTGGTCGGGCCTCAGATTGCGGCCGAAGGCCGAGCCGACGGCGCCCATCCGCGGGTCGGACAGATCGTTGTACGTGCCGTCGTACGACCGCTCGCCGCGCAGTCGCTCCGGGACCGGCTCCGGCACCCGCTGGGCGCGCGGCGGCGCCTCGCGCGGCTCGGTGTCGATCAGGTTCAGCCGGCGCAGCACCCTGCGCAGGAACACCAGGTTCAGCAGGCTGACCTGCACCGGCAGCCGGTGCCAGGGCACATACCGGTTGAGCAGCGCGAACGCCGCCTGCACCGGGCGGCCCAGCACCCTGTTGCGGGCCGGCTCCTCGGTGACGAACCGCAGCCCGAGCCGGTGCGCGCTCGACGCCTGGTACGCGGTCTTGCGGGCCCGGTTGAGATGGCCGAGCGGGCGGAACTCCTCGGTCGTGTACCAGGGGTTGAAGGCGAGGTCCTCGATCCGGCGGGCGCTCGCGCGTGCCTCGGCGCTGTCCAGGTCCTGGCTGGGGATGGTCAGCCGGGCGATGGCGATCGCCGGCGACACACCGTCCTTCCACTCCACCGAGGCGTCCTCGACGGGGGTGCGCCGCTCGTCGACGAACCGCTGCACGCACAGGTCGTACGCGACGTCGCTGCGCGCCAGCCGCCGCGCGAACTCACCGTGCAGGAAATCCGCGTCACTGCGGTCCGGCGTCGGCGCGGGCGGGCTGCCGGGCGCCGGGCGCAGCAGGAACCGCACCGGCCCTGCCGCGCCCCACAGGACCGCGCCCCGGCTCCAATACGTCTCGTGGGCGAGGGAGTTGACGGTGTGCCGCGTCGCCGCCCGCACATTGCGCCGCATGCGGTCCGCCGTCCGCAGCCCCACGGCCAGCGGCAGCTTCACGAACAGTGCGAACGCCTTCTGCAACGGACTGCTGGCGCCCGCCATCGCCTTGGCGAAGGCCACGAACTCCCGGGCGTTGGCTGCGTGCGAGACCGGATGGCTGGTCGCCAGCAGATCGTGGCTCTCCTCCGCCGCCACCCGCACCCTGACGGCCGCCCCGCGCAGATCGGGCGAGCCGTCGCCCTGCCGGATCCCGCTCGCGTTGGACAGCCGGACGGTCGCCGGATAATCGGCGCCCGGCTGGGCGAAGCCGACGCGCAGGGCCGCCGGGAGGTCGTCGTGGAAGCGCAGCCGCGCGTTCTCCACGGCCACTGGCGCCTTGGCGTGGAAGGCCCGGGCGACCTCGCCGCCCCCGGCCCGCCGATTCCTGACCTGCACCGCCATCAGCTCGCGGGCCAGCCGCTCGAACACCAGCCGTTCCGCCCGAGGACTGCCGCCTTCGTACCGTTCGTAGTGCTGCTCGTGCTGCCCTGACTCGGCCATCGGAGGCCTTCCTTCGTACGACTGCGTACGGATCCGTACGGGTACGGGGGCCAGCACGCTACCGACGGCCCACGGCACCCACAGCGAAGGTTCGCGCCGATGTGCTCCCGCATGTTCCCGATGTGAACCATCATGCGGAGAGCGGTAATTGGGCATGTCAGGCTCAGGCGCGGAGGCGGGCGGGCACCGGTTGTCGGTCCCGCCACACCCCAGCATCCCAGCAACCCCACCCGGCCGCATCCGCAGTGGCCGGGGAACGCCGACGTTTCAGGGCCTGCTGTTCCACTCCGCGATCACCGGCCGGCCGTGTTCCGTCGACAGCCGGCTCACCGTGCCCGTCGCCAGCTGGAACAGCCGCCCGTCCGCCGGGGCCAGCCCCAGTCGGCGGGCCGTGACGACGCGCAGGAAGTGGCCGTGCGCCACGAGGACCACATCGCCGTCCGGCAGCGCCGCCGCCACCCGGGACAGCACCCGGTCGGCACGCGCTCCCACCTCGGCCGGCGACTCACCCGGGTGAGCGTCCGGTCCGGGTGCCACTCCGTCGGTCCACAGGTACCAGTCGGGGCGGGTGCGATGTATCTCGACGGTGGTGACGCCCTCGTAGCCGCCGTAGTCCCACTCGTGCAGATCGGGGTCCGGTACGGCCCCCGTCACGCCCGCCAGTTCGGCCGTGCGGACCGCGCGGCGCAGCGGGCTGGTCAGCGCCAGTGAGAAGGTCCTGCCGGACAGCAGCGGAGCCAGGGACTTGGCCTGTTCCTCGCCGTCCTGGGTGAGGGGCAGGTCGGTGAAGCTGGTGTGCTGTCCCGACCTGCTCCACTGCGTCTCACCGTGGCGGACCAGAAGAAGATCCCCCACGGCTCGCTACTCCTTCGACTCGACGGCGTGCCCGCCGAACTGGTTGCGCAGCGCCGCGATCATCTTCATCTGCGGGGAGTCGTCCTGGCGGGAGGCGAACCGCGCGAACAGGGAGGCGGTGATCGCGGGCAGCGGCACCGCGTTGTCGATGGCGGCCTCGACGGTCCACCGGCCCTCACCGGAGTCCTGCGCGAAGCCCTTCAGCTTCAGCAGGTGCTCGTCCTCGTCCAGGGCGTTCACCGCGAGGTCCAGCAGCCAGGACCGGATGACGGTGCCCTCCTGCCAGGAGCGGAACACCTCGCGGACGTTGTCCACCGAGTTGACCTTCTCAAGGAGCTCCCAGCCCTCGGAGTAGGCCTGCATCATGGCGTACTCGATGCCGTTGTGGACCATCTTCGAGAAGTGCCCGGCGCCGACCCGGCCGGCGTGGACATAGCCGTACGGCCCCTCCGGCTTGAGCGCCTCGAAGATCGGCTTCAGCGGCTCCACGTGCGCCTTGTCGCCGCCGACCATCAGCGCGTAGCCGTTCTGCAGGCCCCACACGCCGCCGGAGACACCCGCGTCGACGAAGCCGATGCCCTTGATGCCGAGCTCGGCGGCGTGCTTCTCGTCGTCCGTCCAGCGCGAGTTGCCGCCGTCGACCACCGTGTCGCCCGGGGACAGCAGGTCCTTGAGCTCGTCGATGACGGTCTGGGTGGCGGTACCGGCCGGGACCATCACCCAGATGATGCGCGGCCCGTCGAGCTGCTGGACCAGCTCTTCGAGGCTCTTGACGTCGGAGACGTCGGGATTGCGGTCGTAGCCGATGACGGTGTGGCCGGCGCGGCGGATCCGCTCGCGCATGTTGCCGCCCATCTTGCCGAGACCGATGAGACCGAGCTGCATGTCAGTTCACTTCCTTGAGTTCACGGTAGGCGGCCACGAGGGCGGCGGTGGAGGCGTCCAGACCGGGGACTTCCGCGCCCTCGGTCAGCGCGGGCTCGACCCGCTTGGCGAGGACCTTGCCGAGCTCCACGCCCCACTGGTCGAAGGAGTCGATGTTCCAGATCGCGCCCTGGACGAACACCTTGTGCTCGTAGAGGGCGACCAGCTGGCCGAGGACCGACGGGGTCAGCTCACGGGCGAGGATCGTGGTGGTGGGGTGGTTGCCGAGGAAGGTGCGGTGCGGGACCTGCTCCTCGGGCACGCCCTCCGCGCGCACCTCGTCCGCGGTCTTGCCGAACGCGAGCGCCTGGCCCTGGGCGAAGAGGTTCGCCATCAACAGGTCGTGCTGCGCCTTGAGTTCGTCGCTCAGCTCGGCGACCGGCCGGGCGAACCCGATCAGGTCGGCGGGGATCAGCCGGGTGCCCTGGTGGATCAGCTGGTAGTAGGCGTGCTGCCCGTTGGTGCCGGGCGTGCCCCACACCACCGGCCCGGTCTCCCAGCCCACGGTGTGTCCGTCGCGGTCCACCGACTTGCCGTTGGACTCCATGTCGAGCTGCTGCAGATACGCCGTGAACTTCGACAGGTAGTGGCTGTACGGCAGCACGGCGTGTGACTCGGCGCCGAAGAAGTTGCCGTACCAGATGCCCAACAGGCCCAGGAGCAGCGGGGCGTTGGCCTCGGCGGGAGCGCTCCTGAAGTGCTCGTCGACGATGCGGAAGCCGTCGAGCATCTCCCGGAAGCGCTCCGGGCCGATGGCGATCATCAGGGACAGGCCGATCGCCGAGTCGTACGAGTAGCGCCCGCCGACCCAGTCCCAGAACTCGAACATGTTGTCCGGGTCGATGCCGAAGTCCGTCACCTTCTCGGCGTTGGTCGACAGCGCGACGAAGTGCCGGGCCACCGCCTTGTCTCCGCCGTCGCCGAGGCCGGCCAGCAGCCAGGACCGGGCCGAGGTGGCGTTGGTGATCGTCTCGATCGTGGTGAACGTCTTCGACGCGACGATGAACAGCGTCTCGGCCSGGTCCAGGTCCCGCACGGCCTCGTGCAGGTCGGCGCCGTCGACGTTCGAGACGAACCGGAACGTCAACTCCCGTGCCGTGAACGGGCGCAGTGCCTCGTACGCCATGGCGGGACCGAGGTCGGAGCCGCCGATCCCGATGTTGACGACGTTGCGGATACGGCGGCCGGTGTGGCCGGTCCACTCACCGGAGCGGACACGGTCGGCGAAGGCGCCCATCTTGTCGAGGACGGCGTGCACCTTCGGCACCATGTTCTCGCCGTCCACCTCGACGACCGCGTCCCGCGGTGCCCGCAGCGCGGTGTGCAGCACCGCCCGGTCCTCGGTGACATTGATCTTCTCGCCGCGGAACATCGCGTCACGCAGCCCGAACACGTCGGTGACAGCGGCCAGTTCGCGCAGCATGGCGAGGGTCTCGTCGTTGATCAGGTGCTTGGAGTAGTCGATGCGCAGATCGCCCACGCGCACGACGTACCGCTGCGCACGGGACGGATCCGCGGCGAACAGCTCACGCAGCCGGGGCCGCTGCAGGACGTCCGCGCGGTGGTCCTCCAGGGCCGCCCACTCGGGGCGCCGGATGAGCTTGGGGGTCTCAGACATGAGAGGACGTCTCCTTGGTGGCCTCGCCCCGCAGGGCGATGGCGTACATCTCGTCCGCGTCGAGGCGCCTGAGCTCCTCGGCGATGAGTTCGGAGGTGGTGCGGACCTTCAGCGCGAGGGTGCGGGCCGGCTGGTCCGGCAGGGTCAGCGTGGCCAGCGGGCCCTCGGGACGGTCGATGACGATCTCGCCGTTCTCGGTGCCCAGGCGCACGCCGGTGACCACCGGACCGGCGGTGACGACGCGCTCGGCGATGACGTGGAGGCGGGCCTCCAGCCAGCGGGCCAGCAACTCGGCGGCCGGGTTGTCCGCCTCGGCCTCCACGGCCGCCGAGATGATCGGCACCCGGGCCTGGTCCAGGGCCGCGGCGAGCATCGAACGCCAGGGCGTGAGCCGGGTCCAGGCGAGGTCGGTGTCGCCCGGCGCGTAGGAGCGGGCGCGCACCTCCAGGTCCGACAGCGGCGTCTCGGTGGTGTACAGGTCGGTGATCCGGCGCTGGGCCAGCGCGCCCAGCGGATCCCTCGACGGGTTCTCCGGCGCCTCCACCGGCCACCACACCACGACAGGCGCGTCCGGCAGCAGCAGCGGCAGGACCACCGAGTCGGCGTGGTCGGACACCTCGCCGTACATCCGCAGGATCACCGTCTCGCCGGTGCCGGCGTCGGCGCCCACCCGGACCTCGGCGTCCAGGTGGGAGCGGGTGCGGTCGCGCGGGGTGCGGGCGTGCCGCTTGATCACGACCAGGGTGCGCGCGGGGTGCTCGTGCGAGGCCTCCTCGGCGGCCTTGATCGAGTCGTAGGCGTTCTCCTCGTCCGTGACGATCACCATCGTCAGGACCATGCCCACGGCCGGCGTACCGATCGCGCGGCGGCCCTGCACCAGCGCCTTGTTGATCTTGCTTGCCGTGGTGTCGCTCAGGTCGATCTTCATGGCCTGCGCCAGCTCCGTCCGTCTCGTGCGAGCATCTCGTCGGCTTCCTCGGGTCCCCAGCTCCCGGACGCGTATCGCGCCGGCCTGCCGTGCTTGTCCCAGTACTCCTCGATCGGGTCGAGGATCCTCCAGGACTCTTCCACTTCCTGGTGACGGGGGAACAAATTGGCGTCCCCAAGGAGGACATCCAGGATGAGCCGCTCGTACGCCTCGGGGCTGGACTCCGTGAACGACTCGCCGTACGCGAAGTCCATCGTCACGTCCCGGATCTCCATCGAGGTGCCCGGCACCTTGGAGCCGAACCGCACGGTCACGCCCTCGTCCGGCTGGACGCGGATGACGATCGCGTTCTGGCCGAGCTCCTCCGTGGCGGAGGAGTCGAACGGGGAGTGCGGCGCCCGCTGGAACACGACCGCGATCTCCGTCACCCGACGCCCGAGCCGCTTGCCGGTGCGCAGATAGAACGGCACGCCCGCCCAGCGCCGGTTGTCGACGTTGAGCCGGACGGCGGCGTAGGTGTCGGTCTTCGACTTCGGGTCGATGCCGTCCTCGTCGAGGTAGCCGAGCACCTTCTCGCCGCCCTGCCAGGCGCCCGCGTACTGCCCGCGCACGGTGTGCCGGCCCAGGTCCTCCGGCAGCTTGACCGCCCTGAGCACCTTCAGCTTCTCGGTGAGCAGCGAGGCCGCGTCGAAGGCGGCCGGCTCCTCCATGGCGGTCAGCGCCATCAGCTGGAGCAGGTGGTTCTGGATGACGTCACGGGCCGAGCCGATGCCGTCGTAGTAGCCCGCACGGCCGCCGATGCCGATGTCCTCGGCCATCGTGATCTGCACATGGTCGACGTACGACCGGTTCCAGATCGGCTCGAACATCTGGTTTGCGAACCGCAGCGCCAGGATGTTCTGGACGGTCTCCTTGCCGAGGTAGTGGTCGATCCGGAAGACCTGCTCCGGGTCGAACACGTCGTGCACGATCGCGTTCAGCTCATGGGCGCTCGCGAGGTCGCGGCCGAACGGCTTCTCGATGACCGCCCGCCGCCAGGACCCCTCGGGGGCGTCCGCCAGGCCGTGCTTCTTCAGCTGTTGTACGACCTTGGGGAAGAGCTTCGGCGGTACGGAGAGGTAGAAGGCGTAGTTGCCGCTGGTGCCGCGCGCCTTGTCCAGCTCCTCGACGGTCCCGCGCAGCTGGTCGAACGCCGCGTCGTCGTCGAAGTCGCCCGGGATGAACCGCATCCCCTCGGCGAGCTGCTGCCACACCTCCTCACGGAACTCGGTCCGGGCGTGCTCGCGCACCGAGTCGTGCACGATCTGCGCGAAGTCCTCGTCCTCCCAGTCCCGGCGGGCGAACCCGACCAGCGAGAAGCCCGGCGGCAGCATGCCGCGGTTGGCGAGGTCGTACACGGCCGGCATCAGCTTCTTGCGGGACAGGTCGCCCGTCACCCCGAAGATGACGAGCCCGGACGGGCCCGCGATCCGGGGCAGACGGCGGTCGCGCGCGTCGCGCAGGGGGTTGTCCCAGTCGGGGGTGTCCTGGTCGGAGGTCATTCCGCGTCAGCTCCCTTGCTACCGAGCGACTTCTTGACGGCGTCCAACAGGTCCTGCCACGCCACCTCGAACTTGGCGACGCCCTCGTCCTCCAACCGGGTGACGACCTCGTCGTACGAGATCCCGAGCGCCTCGACGGCGGCCAGGTCGGCGCGGGCCTGCGCGTAGCCGCTCGTCACCGTGTCGCCGGTGATCTCGCCGCCGTCGGCAGTGGCGTCGAGCGTGGCCTCGGGCATCGTGTTGACGGTGCCGGGCGCCACCAGCTCGTCGACGTACAGGGTCTTCTTGTACGCCGGGTCCTTCACGCCGGTCGAGGCCCACAGGGGGCGCTGCTTGTTGGCCCTGGCGCCGGTGAGCGCGGTCCAGCGGTCACCGCCACCTGCCGAGCCGTCGGCAGAGCCGAACACATCCTCGTACGCCTCGTAGGCGAGGCGCGCGTTGGCGAGCGCCGACCGGCCCCTGAGCGTGAGGGCCTCGTCCGTGCCGATCGCCGTCAGCCGCTTGTCGATGTCCGCGTCGACGCGGGAGACGAAGAAGGACGCCACGGAGTGGATACCGGACAGGTCGAGGCCCTTCGCGGCGGCCTTCTCCAGACCGGCCAGGTAGGCGTCCATGACCTCGCGGTAGCGCTCCAGCGAGAAGATCAGCGTGACGTTGACGCTGATGCCGAGGCCGATGACCTCGGTGATCGCGGGGAGGCCGGCCCTGGTCGCCGGGATCTTGATCATCACGTTGGGGCGGTCGACGAGCCAGGCGAGCTGCTTGGCCTCGGCGATGGTGGCCGTCGTGTCGTGGGCGAGGCGGGGGTCGACCTCGATGGAGACCCGGCCGTCCCGGCCGCCGGTGGCGTCGAACACGGGCCGCAGGATGTCCGCGGCGGCACGCACGTCGGCCGTCGTCATCATGCGCACGGCCTCGTCGACCGTGACGCCCCGCACCGCGAGGTCGGCGAGCTGCTCCTCATAGCCCTCGCCGGAGCCGATGGCGGCCTGGAAGATGGACGGGTTGGTGGTGACGCCCACGACGTTCTTGTGCGCGATCAGCTCGGCGAGGTTGCCGGACTCGATCCGCTTGCGCGACAGGTCGTCCAGCCAGATCGAGACGCCCTCGTCGGAGAGGCGCTTCAGGGCTCCCGCGGTCGCGGTCGCTTCGGTGCTCACAGTGATCATCTTCTTTCTGGCGGTCGGATCAACCACGCGCGGCGGCCAGCGATTCCCTGGCGGCGGCGGCGACGTTCTCAGGGGTGAAGCCGTACTCGGCGAACAGGGTCCCGGCGTCGGCGGAGGCGCCGAAGTGCTCCAGGGAGACGATGCGTCCGGCATCGCCCACGAAGCGGTACCAGGTGAGCCCGATCCCGGCCTCGACGGCGACCCGCGCCTTCACGGCCGGCGGCAGAACGCTCTCGCGGTACTCGCGCGGCTGCTGCTCGAACCACTCCACGGACGGCATCGACACCACCCGGGTGCCGATCCCGTCGGCCTCCAACCGCTCGCGCGCGGCGACCGCGAGACGGACCTCGGAGCCGGTCGCGATGAGGACGACCTCGGGGGCCTCGGTGGACGAGTCCCGAAGTACGTAACCACCCTTCGCCGCCTCGGAGTTGGGCGCGTACGTCGGCACGCCCTGGCGGGTCAGTGCGAGGCCGTGCGGGGCCGGGTCGGTGGAGTGCCGGCGCAGGATCTCGGCCCAGACGATCGCGGTCTCGTTGGCGTCGGCCGGACGGACGATGTTCAGGCCCGGGATGGCGCGCAGCGCGGCCAGGTGCTCGACCGGCTGGTGGGTCGGGCCGTCCTCGCCGAGGCCGATGGAGTCGTGCGTCCAGACGTACGTCACCGGCAGCTGCATCAGCGCGGACATGCGCACGGCGTTGCGCATGTAGTCGGAGAACACGAGGAACGTGCCGCCGTAGACACGGGTGTTGCCGTGCAGCGCGATGCCGTTCATCTCGGCGGCCATCGAGAACTCTCGGATGCCGAAGTGGACGGTACGGCCGTACGGGTCGGCCTCGGGCAGCGGGTTGCCCTTCGGCAGGAACGAACTCGCCTTGTCGATGGTGGTGTTGTTCGACCCGGCGAGGTCGGCGGAGCCGCCCCACAGCTCGGGGAGGACCCCGCCCAGGGCCTGGAGCACCTTGCCGGAGGCGGCGCGGGTGGCGACCGACTTGCCCTCCTCGAAGACCGGGATGGAGGACTCCCAGCCCTCGGGCAGCTGACCGGCGACGATCCGGTCGAACAGCCGGGCGCGCTCGGGGTGGGCGGCACGCCAGGTGCCGAGCTGCTTGTCCCAGGCCGCGTGCGCCTCGGCGCCCCGGTCGAGGGCGCGGCGGGAGTGGGCGAGGACTTCGCCCGCGACCTCGAAGGACTGCTCCGGGTCGAAGCCGAGGATGCGCTTCGTGGCGGCGATCTCGTCGGCGCCGAGCGCGGAGCCGTGCGAGGCCTCGGTGTTCTGCGCATTGGGGGCGGGCCAGGCGATGATCGTGCGCATCGCGATGATCGAGGGGCGCTCGGTCTCGGCCTGCGCGGCCTTGAGCGCCGCGTACAGCGCGTGGACGTCGATGTCGCCGCCGAGCTCCGGCTCGATCCGCTGCACATGCCAGCCGTAGGCCTCGTACCGCCCCAGCACGTCCTCGGAGAACGCGGTCGCGGTGTCGCCCTCGATGGAGATGTGGTTGTCGTCGTAGAGGAAGACGAGGTTGCCGAGCTTTTGATGGCCGGCCAGCGAGGACGCCTCGGCGGAGACGCCCTCCTGCAGGTCACCGTCGGAGACGATCGCCCAGATGGTGTGGTCGAACGGGGACTCGCCCTCGGGCGCCTCCGGGTCGAACAGACCGCGCTCGTAGCGGGCGGCCATCGCCATGCCGACGGCGTTGGCGACGCCCTGCCCCAGCGGGCCGGTCGTCGTCTCGACCCCTGCCGTGTGGCCGTACTCGGGGTGACCCGGCGTCTTCGAACCATGGGTCCTGAACGCCTTGAGGTCGTCGAGCTCCAGCTCGTACCCGGCGAGGAACAGCTGGGTGTAGAGGGTCAGCGAGGTGTGCCCGGGGGAGAGGACGAAGCGATCCCGCCCGGTCCACTCGGGGTCCGCGGGATCGTGCCGCATCACCTTCTGAAAGATCGTGTACGCGGCCGGCGCAAGGCTCATCGCGGTGCCCGGGTGGCCGTTACCGACCCGCTGTACGGCATCGGCCGCGAGAAGACGGGCCGTATCGACGGCACGCCGGTCGAGTTCGGTCCATTCGAAACTGTCCGGAGTCTGCGTGCTCATCTTCAAAAAGTCCTCGATCGGAGCGAAGTAGCTGGTCCAACGCGTTCAAAAGTAAAAGTCTGACTTTTACGAGGGAAGGTCGCCGTGTGTCAGGCTGTGGTGAAAGTGGGACACCGCGACGAGCGCCGCGCACGCCTGAGCGGGAGCCGCGCACGAGTGAGACGGCACGAGACGGACATGGCGGGCATGGCGGATATGGCGGACGCGAGGGTTCAACGCGGCGATGCGATACGGACGTTTCCGTTCCCGGTCGATCTGAGCGTCCTCGGCGTCGGCATGCAGGTCGGCCCGATGGGCACCGGCCGCACCTGGCACGCCGCCGACGCACCGTTGGAACGCGTCCACCGCATCGACTTCCACGTCGTGATGCTCTTCAGCGAGGGCCCCGTACGCCACATGATCGACTTTGCCGAGTACGAGGCGCGGGCCGGCGACCTGCTGTGGATCCGCCCCGGCCAGGTCCACCGCTTCTCCGGGACCGGCGCCTACCGGGGCACCGTCCTGACCATGCAGCCCGGCTTCCTGCCCCGCGCCACCGTCGAGGCCACCGGCCTCTACCGCTACGACCTCCCGCCCCTGCTCCACCCCGAAGAGGGCCAGCTCACCGCCCTGCGCTCGGCGCTCGCCCAGCTCCAACGCGAGTACGAGGACACGACGACCCTTCCGCTGAGCCTGCACACCGCCGTCCTGCGGCACTCGCTGACGGCGTTCTTGCTGCGCCTGGCTCATCTCGCCGCGAGCTCGGCGGAGGCGGCGCGCCATCAGGGCGACACGACGTTCACCCTCTTCCGGGACGCGGTGGAGCAGGGCTTCGCCACCAACCACAGCGTCAGCGCGTATGCCGATCAGCTCGGTTACTCCCGGCGCACCCTGGTGCGCGCCGTGCGCGCCGCGACCGGCGAGACCCCCAAGGGGTTCATCGACAAGCGGGTGATCCTGGAGGCGAAGCGGCTTCTGGCCCACACGGACATGCCGATCGGCCGGGTCGGAGTGGCGGTCGGGTTTCCGGACGCCGCGAACTTCTCCAAGTTCTTCCATCAGCACACGGAGATGACACCGGCGGCGTTCCGGGCGGAGCTTCGTTGACGTGACGTCGGGGTTGCGGCGAGGTCCCTTGACAGGGGACTCCCGTGTGCCTACGAAACCTGTATGACAGCCGATAAAGAAGACAATCCGGACTCCGCTTCCGTGTCCCTGCCGCATCCGGACGCCCCGGCAGCCGACGCCTCCGCCACCCTCCTGGAGCGCCTGGCCGACAAGCTCGGTGGTCGAGCCTCCGAGGCGGTCGCCGCCGTCTATGGCGAGCCCGTCACCGTCGACGGCGTCACCGTCATCCCGGTCGCCAAGGTCTCCTTCGGCTTCGGAGGCGGTGCGGGGCGGGCGGCGTCAGCGGACTGGTGGAGGTGCGCCTGGACAGCCGG
>NZ_RDBN01000037.1:592188-758676 GCF_008042075.1 Streptomyces sp. UW30
GCCGCCCCCCGCTGCGGCCCCGCCGCACCGCCGGAACCCGAGGCTCCAGGACCCCGCAGAACCACTGATCGGACCGCGTTGTCAGTGGGGGGTCGTACGGTGGATCCCATGCGGCCCGTTTCCAGCATCGAACGCACGGTGGCGCCCTTCGAGGTCGTCAGCCCCTACCAGCCCAACGGCGACCAGCCACAGGCAATCGCCGATCTCGCCCGGCGCATCGAAGCCGGTGAGAAGGACGTCGTCCTGCTCGGCGCGACCGGCACAGGCAAGTCCGCGACCACCGCGTGGATGATCGAGAAGCTCCAGCGCCCCACCCTGGTGATGGCCCCGAACAAGACACTGGCCGCCCAGCTGGCGAACGAGTTCCGCGAGCTCCTGCCGAACAACGCCGTCGAGTACTTCGTCTCCTACTACGACTACTACCAGCCCGAGGCCTACGTCCCGCAGTCGGACACCTACATCGAGAAGGACTCCTCGATCAACGAGGAGGTCGAGCGCCTGCGCCACTCCGCGACGAACTCGCTGCTCACCCGCCGCGACGTCATCGTGGTCGCCTCGGTCTCCTGCATCTACGGCCTCGGCACACCGCAGGAGTACGTGGACCGCATGGTCCCCCTCAGGGTCGGCGACGAGATCGACCGGGACCAACTGCTGCGCCGTTTCGTGGACATCCAGTACACGCGCAACGACCTTGCCTTCTCCCGGGGCACCTTCCGGGTGCGCGGCGACACCATCGAGATCTTCCCGGTCTACGAGGAGCTCGCCGTCCGCATCGAGATGTTCGGCGACGAGATCGAGGCCCTGTCCACGCTGCACCCGCTCACCGGCGAGATCATCAGCGACGACGAGCAGCTATACGTCTTCCCGGCCACCCACTACGTCGCGGGCCCCGAGCGCCTGGAGCGGGCCGTCAACGACATCGACAAGGAGCTGGGCGAGCGCCTCGCCGAACTGGAGAAGCAGGGCAAGCTCCTGGAGGCCCAGCGCCTGCGGATGCGGACGACGTACGACCTCGAGATGCTCCGCCAGATCGGCTCCTGCTCCGGTGTCGAGAACTACTCGATGCACTTCGACGGCCGTGAGCCCGGCTCCCCGCCGAACACCCTGCTGGACTACTTCCCGGACGACTTCCTGCTCGTCATCGACGAGTCGCACGTCACCGTGCCGCAGATCGGCGCCATGTACGAGGGCGACGCGTCCCGCAAGCGCACCCTCGTCGACCACGGCTTCCGCCTGCCCTCCGCCCTCGACAACCGTCCCCTGAAGTGGGAGGAGTTCCAGGAGCGGATCGGACAGACCGTCTATCTGTCGGCGACCCCGGGCAAGTACGAGCTCTCCCGCGGGGACGGCCAGGTCGAGCAGATCATCCGCCCCACCGGCCTCATCGACCCGGAAGTCGTCGTCAAGCCCACCGAGGGCCAGATCGACGACCTGGTGCACGAGATCCGGGCCCGCGTCGAGAAGGACGAGCGCGTCCTGGTCACCACCCTCACCAAGAAGATGGCCGAGGACCTCACGGCCTACTTCCTGGAGCTCGGCATCCACGTGCGCTACCTGCACAGCGACGTCGACACGCTGCGCCGTGTCGAGCTGCTGCGGGAGCTGCGCGCAGGCGAGTTCGACGTCCTGGTCGGCATCAACCTCCTGCGCGAGGGCCTCGACCTCCCCGAGGTGTCCCTGGTGGCGATCCTCGACGCCGACAAGGAGGGCTTCCTGCGTTCCGGCACCTCCCTCATCCAGACCATCGGCCGTGCGGCGCGCAATGTCTCCGGCCAGGTCCACATGTACGCCGACAAGATCACCCCGGCGATGGAGAAGGCCATCGACGAGACCAACCGCCGCCGGGAGAAGCAGGTCGCGTACAACAAGGCGAACGGCATCGACCCCCAGCCGCTGCGCAAGAAGATCAACGACATCGTCGCGCAGATCGCCCGCGAGGACGTCGACACCGAGCAGCTGCTCGGCAGCGGCTACCGCGCCAAGAAGGACGGCCGGGGCACCAAGGCCCCGGTGCCCTCGCTCGGCGACAAGGCGGCCAAGGGCGCGAAGGCGGCCAAGTCCGCCAAGGGCAAGGGCAAGGAGACGGTACCGACCGACCGGCCGGCGGCGGATCTCGCCGAGCAGATCGAGGAGTTGACGGAGCGTATGCGCGCCGCGGCCGCGGATCTGCAGTTCGAGATCGCGGCCCGGCTGCGCGACGAGGTGTCCGAGATGAAGAAGGAACTGCGTCAGATGAAGGAGGCCGGCCTGGCCTGACGGGCCCGCAGGGCGCCGGCCCGCACTGTGGGCCGGCGCCGCCCGCGTGGTTGTCCACCGGCTCCCCGTACTCGCTGTGTTGCAAGACCGACACAAAGTGGGGACCGGGGTACGTCACTGTCAGTGCCCCTGCGTAGGGTTCTCGTCATCCGCGGACTCCGCGGCCAACAGGGGACAGTTCGAGAGGGGAATCAGCACGTGACCGTCAACATGACCAAGGGTCAGGCAATCAGTCTGCAGAAGAACGACGGAGGCAGCCTGACCGCGGTGCGCATGGGTCTCGGCTGGCAGGCGGCTCCCCGGCGCGGCCTGTTCGGCTCGCGCACGCGGGAGGTCGACCTCGACGCCTCGGCCGTCCTGTTCGCGGACAAGCAGCCCGTCGACGTCGTCTTCTTCCGCCACCTGGTGAGTGACGACGGCTCGGTGCGCCACACCGGTGACAACCTCGTCGGCGGTGTCGGCCAGGGCGGCGACGACGAGGCGATCCTCGTCGACCTCGCCCGCATCCCGGTCCACATCGACCAGATCGTCTTCACCGTGAACTCCTTCACGGGCCAGACCTTCCAGGAGGTGCAGAACGCGTTCTGCCGCCTGGTCGACGAGACCAACGGCCAGGAGCTCGCCCGCTACACGCTCGCGGGCGGCGGCGCCTACACGGCCCAGATCATGGCGAAGGTGCACCGCACGGGCCCGGGCTGGGCGATGACGGCCCTCGGTACCCCGGCCAACGGCCGCACCTTCCAGGACCTGATGCCGGCGATCCTGCCGCACCTGTAGGACACGTAAGGCGCCCGGCGGGCGGCACACGACACGACAACTGACACAGGGGGACGAAGGCATGACGGCCGAGCTGGTGCGGGGGCAGAACCACCCGCTCTCCCAGGCCCGTCTGGAGATCCGGGTCTCGGCCGGCACGCCGATCGTGGCCGCCGCCACGCTCGGCGACGAGCAGGGCAGGATCCACGGCGTCGAATGGGTGGCCCACCCCGGCGCCCCGACCCTGCCCGGCCTCGAGGTCTCCCGGCAGGCGGCCGCGGACCATCGTCTCGCGGTGGACCTGGACGCCATGCCGGAAGCCGTCCACCGTGTCAGTGTGCTGCTCGCCCTGCCGACGGGGGGCGCAGGCCCGACCCGCTTCGGCGCCGTCCCGACCCCGTTCGTCGCGGTCACCGGCCTCGACGGCACCGAGGTCGCCAGCTACACCGTCACCGGCCTGGAGGCCGAGTCCGCCGTCGTCGCCCTGGAGCTCTACCGCCGCCAGGGCGCCTGGAAGGTCCGCGCCATCGGCCAGGGTTACGCCGGCGGCCTCGCCGATCTCTTCACCGACCAGGGACTGCCCCAGGCCCACCAACTCGCCGGCGGCATCAACGAAGCGGTGGCCCAGGGCGTGGCCCGCTCGATTCCGGCACCCCCGCCGCGCGCGGACGGTGACCGTTCCCGGCAGGCCGCCGCGCCGGCACTGGGTCCGGACCAGAGCGGTACCGCGCCGCAGGGCGCCACCGGCCCCGCGTCACCCCAGCCGACGTCGCCCTACGGCAACCAGACGCCCGGCCAGCCGACCCCTCCGCCGAACTCCCCGTACGGCACGCAGGGCCCGGGCATGCCGGGACAGCCCGCGCCGCAGCCGTCGTATCAGGGCGGAACCGGCGCCGGCGACCCCGGCCAGCCGTCGACTCCCACGTCCGGCGGCCCGATCGACTACAGCCACCCGCGCCGGCAGAACGCGGCTCCGCCGCCGCCCCCGCCGACTGCGCCCCCGGCGCAGCCCGGACAGCCCGCGCAGCCCGTCGCGGGCGATGCCACCGGCTGGTCCATGGACGAGCGGCTGTACAACCAGGTGTGGGGCATGTTCGAGGACCTGGCCCGCACGACCGCCGCGTATCGCAGCGCGGTCGACTTCGCCGACTCGCGCATGGACAAGGAACTCGACCAGGTCCTGTCGGACCCGCGCAGCCGGATCGGCGGCCAGGGCGACGCCGCCCGCGAGGCGGCCCAGGCCAAGCACGCACAGCTCGTCAACCAGGCCAGGGCGACGCTCGACAGGGACCTCGCCCAGCTCACCGCGGAGTCCGAGGTCGTCGAACCCGCGCTGCCGCCCGCCTACGCGCGCTGGGACAACCCCGTCTGGCACGGCTACCGCGTTCCGATGGAGATCCCCATGGCCCTGCGCCTGGGTGAGCTCCACCTCCCCGAGAGCGCCGAGTTGCACATCCCGATGCTGATCCGGCTGCCGCTGGAGCGCGGCCTGTGGATCGACAGCGGACGCGGTGGATCACTCGACGGCTCCTTCACCGACTCCCACGACATGCGCCGTCTCGCGATGGAGACGGCTGTGGCGCACGCGGCCCGGCTGCTCGCCGTCTATCCGGCGGGCGAGTTCACGGTGCACGTCATCGATCCGGCCGGCTCGGGCGCGCAGGCGCTCGCACCCCTCGTGCAGACCGGTGTGCTCGCGGCCCCGCCCGCCGTGGGTGCGGCCGGAGTCGCGGACGTCCTCGCGCGACTCACGCAGCGCGTCGACCTGGTGCAGATGGCGTTGCGCGCCGGCGYGCCCGACTCGCTGCCGCCCGACTTCGACACCGCCCAGCAGCTGCTGATCGTCAACGACTTCCCGCACGGCTTCGACGACCGGGCCGTGAACCAGCTGCGCTACCTGGCGGACGAGGGTCCCGCCGTCGGCGTCCACCTGATGATGGTCGCCGACCGCGAKGAGGCCGCCGGCTACGGCCCGCTGCTCGACCCGCTGTGGCGTGCGCTGATGCGACTCACCCCGGTGCCGGACGATCACCTCGCGGACCCGTGGGTGGGGCACGCCTGGACCTACGAGCCCCCGCTCGTGCCGCCCGGCAGCCAGGTCCTCCAGCACGTGCTGGCGCAGGTTGCGGCAGCCCGCTCCAAGCACAGGTAAAGAGCCTCTGACCTGCACACTTGGCATTTCTTTTGCCAAGCACTTTACCTTTCCTTGGTGATTGAGGTACTGTTTGTCCCACGGAGGGGAGTACTCCCTGTCTGCTGCGGCGTACCCGTCAATACGGATCAGGCCAGATCCCGGGGCGTCGGCCCATCTTGGGTGGAAGAGACCTCCGGCGCGCGACGACGCTGACATTTGCCGTTACGACTGCCGGAGGCGCAGTGGAAGTTTCCACGACCCTATGGGTCCTGACCATCGTGGGCCTTGCCGCCCTGATCGCGGTCGATTTCTTCATCGGCCGCAAGCCGCACGACGTATCAATCAAGGAAGCCGGAATCTGGACGGTCGTCTGGATCGCCCTGGCGGGCCTCTTCGGGCTCGGCCTGCTGATCTTCGGTGGCGGACAGGCCGGCGGTGAGTTCTTCGCCGGCTTCATCACCGAGAAGTCGCTGAGTGTCGACAACCTCTTCGTCTTCGTTCTGATCATGGCGAAGTTCGCCGTGCCGTCCCAGTACCAGCAGCGAGTGCTGCTGGTCGGTGTCCTCATAGCCCTGGTGCTGCGCGCGATCTTCATCGCCGCGGGCGCCGCCATCATCACCAGCTTCTCGTGGGTGTTCTACCTCTTCGGCGCCTTCCTCATCTACACCGCCTGGAAGCTCATCCAGGAGGCCCGGGCCGACGAGGATGACGAGGAGTTCGAGGAGAACAAGCTGCTCAAGGCCGCCGAGCGCAAGTTCGGTGTCGCCGACCGCTACCACGGCACCAAGCTGTGGATCCGGGAGAACGGCAAGCGGGTCATGACCCCGATGCTGGTCGTGATGCTCGCGATCGGCACCACGGACGTGCTCTTCGCCCTGGACTCCATCCCGGCGATCTTCGGCCTGACGCAGGACCCGTACATCGTGTTCACGGCCAACGCGTTCGCGCTGATGGGTCTCAGGCAGCTGTACTTCCTCATCGGCGGTCTGCTGAGGAAGCTGGTCCACCTCAGCTACGGCCTGTCGATCATCCTCGGCTTCATCGGCGTGAAGCTGGTGCTGCACGCCCTGCACGAGTCCGGGGTCCACGTCCCCGAGATCAGCATCCCGGTCTCGCTCGGCGTGATCTGCTCGGTCCTGATCGTCACGACGATCACCAGCCTCCGGGCCTCCAAGAAGCAGGCGGCGGCCGAGGCGGCGCAGGAGCGGAGCGAAGGCGCTCCGAAGGACAGCATCGACGTCTGACCACGTCGGACGTAGGAAGAACCAACACCGGGAGTGGTGCCCAGCGAATTGCCGAGCACCGCTCCCGGTGCTTCTTTGGGTGCTGGGTGTCCCGGCCGGGGACACCACGGCAGGGTGGAGGCACTCGTGGACGCACCCATGAAGTTCGTGCAGATCATCGACTTCGAGACCGACCGCATCGACGAGATGCGCGAGCTGGCCCAAGAGACCGAACAGCTCCTCGCGGGCCGCAGCGGCGGTCCCACGCGCCGACTCGTCCTCAAGGACAGGGCGCAGGCCAACCGCTACCTCGTAGTGATCGAGTTCGACTCCTACGAGGACGCCATGCGCAACAGCGAAGAGCCCGAGACGACCAAGTTCGCGGAGCAGATGGCCGCGCTGTGCACCACGCCGCCGTCGTTCACGGACTGCGACGTACAGGAGATGACCGATTTCGCGTAGCGACATACGAAGCACAGGGGCCCCGCATCCCGAGGTTCATCCCGAGGGCGCGGGGCCACCTGACCACCCCACCGACCGGAATGCGAACCCTCAAGGCCTCTGCGACGATCGCTCCATGATCGCTCGGCTCAGGCCGCTCACTACCCAGTGGACGACCCTCGTGCCGGTGCTCGCGGTCGTCCTGCTGGTCTTCACCTGGGGACGGGACCTGCCCGGCGCGGTCGTCGCGCTGGTGACGCTGATCCTGGCCGGGGCGGTTCTGGCCGCCGTGCACCACGCCGAAGTGATCGCCCACCGGGTCGGCGAACCCTTCGGCTCCCTCGTCCTCGCCGTCGCCGTCACGATCATCGAGGTCGCCCTGATCGTGACCCTGATGGCGGACGGTGGCGACAAGAGCTCCACCCTCGCCCGGGACACGGTCTTCGCCGCCGTGATGATCACCTGCAACGGCATCGTCGGCCTGTGCCTGCTGGTCGCCTCGCTGCGGCACCGCACGGCCGTCTTCAACCCCGAGGGCACCGGTGCCGCCCTCGCGACGGTGGCCACCCTGGCCACGCTCAGTCTGGTGCTGCCGACGTTCACCACCAGCAAGCCCGGCCCGGAGTTCTCCGGCGTACAGCTGACGTTCGCCGCGATCTCCTCGCTGATCCTGTACGGCCTGTTCGTGACGACGCAGACCGTCCGCCACCGGGACTACTTCCTCCCCATCACCCGGCAGGGCGACGTGATCACCGTGGACGACCACGCCGACGCGCCCACCCGTCGCATGGCCCTGATCAGCCTCGGGCTGCTGGGCCTGGCCCTGATCGGCGTGGTGGGCCTGGCCAAGGGGGTCTCGCCGACCATCGAGTCCGGAGTGGCGGCGGCCGACCTGCCGCATGCCGTCGTCGGCGTGATCATCGCCCTGCTGGTGCTGCTCCCGGAGACGATCGCCGCGCTGCGCTCCGCCCGCCGTGACCGCGTGCAGACCAGTCTCAACCTTGCTCTCGGCTCGGCGATGGCCAGCATCGGCCTGACCATCCCGGCGGTGGCCCTGGCTTCGATCTGGCTCTCGGGTCCGCTCGTCCTCGGCCTCGGCCCCACTCACATGGTGCTGCTCGCCCTGACGGTGGTGGTGAGCTCCCTGACGGTCGTACCGGGGCGGGCGACACCGCTCCAGGGCGGCGTCCACCTGGTGCTGTTCGCGGCGTATCTGGAGCTCGCGATCAACCCGTGAAGCCGTGTCGGCCGCGGAGCCAGTCACCCGGTGGCGGGCTCCGCAGCCGGCGCAGGCACCGGACGCGTCTCGGGCAGCAGCGCGAAGCACCCCAGACTGAGCAGCGCGACCCCGGTGAGATACGCCCCCACACCCCAGGGCACCCGACCTCCCTGCTCGACGAGCGCCGTGGCCACGATCGGCGTGAGCGCGCCCCCGAGGACTCCGCCGAGGTTGTAGCCCACCGCGGCGCCGGTGCAGCGCACCCGGGGCTCGTACAGCTCGGGCAGATACGCGGCGATCACGGCGAACATCGTGATGAACGAGAGCATCGCCCCGAGGAAGCCCAGGAACATCAGCAGCGGCTCACCCGTGGCGAGCAGAGCGACCAGCGGGAACATCCACAGGGCGGACGCGGTGCACCCGATCAGGCACAGCGGCCGGCGGCCGTACCGATCGCCGAGGATCGCGACGACCGGTGTGAGCGAGCCCTTCACCACTACCGCGCCCATGATGCAGGTCAGCATGACGCCCCGACTCACACCGAGCTGCTCGGTGGCGTAGGCGAGGGACCAGGTCGTCACGGTGTAGAAGATCGCGTATCCGATCGACAGCGCCCCGGCCGTCAGCAGTACGAGCCGCCAGTGGCCGCGCGCGACCTCGGCGAGCGGCACACGCGCGGGCTCGTCGATTTCGAGGAACCGGGGACTCTCGGTGAGCGACGACCGCAGCCACAGCCCCACGATCGCGAGCACGCCCGCCGCCCAGAACGGCACCCGCCAGCCCCACGCGGCGAACTGCGCCTCGGACAGGGTCGCCGACAGCCCCAGCACCACACCGTTGGCGAGCAGGAAGCCCAGCGCCGGCCCGACCTGCGGAAAGCTCGACCACAGACCGCGCCGCCCCTCGGGCGCGTGCTCCACGGTCAGCAGGACGGCGCCGCCCCATTCGCCGCCGAGTCCGAGCCCCTGCAGAAAGCGCAGCACGAGCAGCAGCAGGGGAGCGGCCATCCCGATCGTGTCGTACGTCGGTACGCAGCCGACCGCGACCGTGGAGGCGCCGGTCAGCAGGAGTGAGGCGATCAGGACCGGCCGGCGTCCGCGCCGGTCCCCGATGTGCCCGAACAGCACCGAACCCAGGGGCCGCGCGATGAAGCCGACCCCGAAGGTCGCGAAGGCGGCCAGGGTCCCCGCCACCGGCGAGAAGGTCGGGAAGAACAGCGGCCCCAGGACCAGTGCCGCCGCGGTCCCGTAGACGAAGAAGTCGTAGAACTCGATGGCCGTCCCGGCGAGCGAGGCGGCCGAGAGCCGCAACATGGAGGGCGCCCTTACGGTGCGTGCGTCGTGCATGCTGCGTCAACTACCCACGGTGACCACCGGTTACGGGGGCGCGCGGGGGCGGTCGGCCTCGTCAGTATGTGACGGTGATGCGCCGGGCGGCCCCGTCGACGCGGACGTAGCCGCCGTAAGGGATCACGAGTTGTGGATCGGTGTGGCCGAAGTCCACGTCGAAGACGATCAGCGTGTTGGGGGCATACACGCCCATGGCGCGCAGCACGGCCTCGCGCTGCTCGGTGGCGTAACGAGCGGCTTCCTCCGGGCCGTTGGGCTGCTCGAAGGACCACGTCTTCGCACGGCCCATCAACAGTGCCGAGAAGCGCTGGAGCAGTCCGCGCTCGCCCATGTTCCTCAGCGTCCAGAAGACCTCGTCGGCGCTCGGCATCTCCTCCGACGTCTCCAGCAGCAGCACACCACCGTCGAACTCCGAGAGGTCCTGCGGGATCTCCCGGTCCGCCATCAGCAGCCAGCCGACGATCTCCAGGCAGCCGCCCCAACTGCGGCCTTCCACCACCTGGTCGGCATTCACCCAGCTCCATCCGGTGCCGGGCCGCGTCTGCGGCTCCGCGTCGAAGGTCGCCGGGTCGGCCCAGTCCCGGTTGATGTCGTTCCAGCGTTCGGCCGGGCGCAGCTCGTACTCACCCGAGGTGAACAGCGCCGCCCGCAGGGAGTCGGCGGTCTGCGGGTGCATGGTGCCGGGACGGCCCAGCTCGCACATCACGCTCGTGCCGTGATAGCCGATGATCCCGGTGTTGCGGAGGAACATGAGCAGGTTCGTGTTGTCGCTCATCCCGAAGAACGGCTTCGGGTTCGCCCGGATCAACTCCCGGTCCAGCAGCGGCAGCACGGTGATCTGGTCGTCGCCGCCGATCGAGGCGATGACCGCCTTGATGCCGGGGTCGGCGAAGGCGGCGTGGAGGTCGTCGGCGCGCTCCTGCGGCGTCGCGCCCATCTTGCGGGTCGTCGGGTACTCGACTGGTTCGAGCCCGTAGTCCTTGCGCAGCCGCTCCAGGCCCAGTTCGTAGGGGAGCGGGAACAGTCCGGGCAGGCCCGCGGCGGCCGAGACGATGGCGACGCGATCACCCGGGGAGGGCTTGGCAGGGTACGAGATCGTGGTCATGCCCGGAGGGTAGGCGGCGAGGCACGGCCGGCGCATCGTGATAAACCGGGGTCTGAGCAGCGGTCATCGATGGACCGCCCCACCGCGAACGGACCGGAGGAACCGTGCCCCGCACCCTGGCCAACGCCCCGATCATGATCCTCAACGGCCCCAACCTGAACCTGCTCGGCCAGCGCCAGCCGGAGATCTACGGCTCCGAGACCCTGGCCGATGTCGAGGCCCTGTGCGCCAAGGCGGCGGCCGCGCACGGCGGCACGATCGACTTCCGGCAGTCCAACCACGAGGGTGAGCTGGTTGACTGGATCCACGAGGCACGGCTGAACCACTGCGGGATCGTGATCAACCCCGGTGCCTACTCGCACACCTCCGTGGCGATCCTGGATGCGCTCAACACCTGTGACGGCATTCCGGTGTTGGAGGTCCACATCTCCAACATCCACAAGCGCGAGTCCTTCCGGCACCACTCCTACGTCTCGCTGCGCGCCGACGGGGTCATCGCGGGGTGCGGTGTGCAGGGTTATGTGTTCGGTGTGGAGCGGGTCGCGGCGCTGGCGGGGGCGGGGCAGGCCGACACGTGAGAGGTGAATGGGGAGGGCTGTAAGGACCACTCGACCATGGCGAGCGGTCCTTACAGGCGTCCCGCCTCCACGATCCGCCGCAGGAAGCGCCGGGTGCGTTCCTGCTGCGGATCACCGAAGATCTGCTCGGCCGTGCCGCGCTCCAGCACCACGCCTCCGTCCAGAAAGCAAACCTGGTCGGCAACCTCGCGGGCGAACCCCATCTCGTGCGTGGCCAGCACCATCGTCATCCCGTCCGCCTTCAAGTCACGGACGACGGCGAGGACTTCGCCCACCAGCTCGGGGTCGAGGGCGGCGGTGATCTCGTCGAGCAGCAGCAGCCGCGGACGTACGGCCAGGGCGCGGACGAGCGCGACGCGCTGCTGCTGACCGCCGCTCAGCCGGTCCGGGTACTCGCCCGCCCGGTCGGCCAGCCCCAGCCGCTCCAGCAGCTCACGCGCGTGTGCCTCGGCCTCGGCACGGGACTGCCCGTGCACCCGGCGCGGGGCGAGGGTGATGTTCTCCAGGACCGTCATGTGCGGGAAGAGGTTGTACGCCTGGAACACCACGCCGATACGGCGACGTACGGCGTCCTGGTCGACGCGCGGGTCGGTGATCTCCTCGCCGTCCAGCCAGATCGCGCCGTCGTCGATGTCCTCCAGCAGGTTCGCGCACCGCAGCAGCGTGGACTTGCCGGAGCCGGAGGCGCCGATCAGTGCGGTCACCGTGTGCGGGGCGACCTCCAGGTCGACGTCCCGCAGCACCACCGAGTCGCCGAAGGTCTTGCGGACGGACTCCATGCGCAGCACAGGTGCGTCGCTCACAGGGCTCCTCCTTGGGCGCGCCGGCGGTCCATGCGGGCCGTCACCCAGTCCGTGAAGCGGGTCATCGGGATGGTCAGCGCCACGAAGATCAGGCCGGCGACGATGTAGGGCGTGTAGTTGAGGCTGCGGCCCACGATGATGTCCGCGGCCCGTACGGCGTCCACCGCGCCGCCGATCGACACCAGCCCGGTGTCCTTCTGCAACGACACCAGGTCGTTCAGCAGCGGCGGCACCTGACGGCGTACGGCCTGGGGCAGGACGACATGCCGCAGCGCCTGCCGGTTGGTGAGTCCGAGGGAGCGTGCCGCGGCGCGCTGCGAGGGGTGGACGGACTCGATGCCCGCGCGGAACACCTCGGCCACGTACGCCGAATACGTCAGCGTCAGTGCCGTACCGCCCAGCAGCACCGGATCGACGGTCACGCCCTGGAGCCGCAGCGCGGGGACGCCGAGCACGACGATCATGAGGTTAATGATGAGCGGAAGGCCCCGGAAGAAGTCCGTGTACGCGGCCGCCAGTGCCCGCAGCGGGAAGAACACCGGGCCGCGCAGTGTGCGGGCGACGGCGATGAGCATCCCGAGGACAAGCACGGCCGCCCCGCAGATGAGCAGCAGCCGGACGTTGAGCCACAGCCCTTCGAGGACCTTGGGGAACGCCTCGCGCGCGTACCCCCAGTCGAAGAACGTCTCCTTGGTCCTCGCCCAGCCCGGCGCGTTCACCACGACCAGGTAGAGGACGACGCCGGTGACCAGGGTGGAGAGGGCGGCGATGGCCGTGGCTCGGCGGGCGCGGGCACGCTTGTAGCGCTCGCGGTCGAGACGCCGCTGCGAGGGGACGTAGCCGTCGCCCCCGCCGGACATGCCGCCGTTGTCGTCCGCGCCGTCCTGGCCGGACTCCTCCTTCGTGACCGTCACTTGAGTACCGGGGCGTCGACGGCGTCGGACAGCCACTGCTGCTCGAGCTTGTCCAGGGTGCCGTCCTCACGCAGGGCGTCCACGGCGTCCGTCACACACGAAGTGAGCGCGCTGCCCTTGTCGAGCACGAGCCCGAACTGCTCGGGCGCAGCGCCCTGGTTCTCGAACTGGCCGACGATCGTCGCGTCCGTCACCTCGGCCGCGGTGATGTAGAACGCGGTCGGCAGATCGACCACGATGGCGTCGACCTGCCCATTCTTCAGCGCCGACTTGGCCTGGTCGTTCTTCGCGTACGCGGCGGCCTCCTGGGTCGGCTTCACCACGTCGTCGATGTAGTTCAGGCTGGTGGTGCCGACCTGTGCGCCCAGCTTGAGGCCCTTCAGATCGGCGATGCTCTTCGCCTTGGCGGCCTTGGTGTCCTTCAGTGCGATGACGGCCTGGCGGACGTCGTAGTAGCCGGACGAGAAGTCCACGGCCTTCTTGCGCTCGTCGCTGATCGACACCTGGTTGATGTCGAAGTCGAAGGTCTTCTCGCCGGGCGCGAAGGCCTTGTTGAAGGGGACGCTCTGCCAGACGACGGCGCTCTTGTCGTAGCCGAGCTGCTTCGCCACGGTGTAGGCGACCGCCGACTCGAAGCCCTCGCCGCCCGCGGGCTTGTCGTCCTTGAACCAGGGTTCGTACGCCGGCTCGTCGGTGGCGATGGTCAGCTTGCCGGAGGTCTTCGTGGCCAACTCGCCCTTGGCGCAGGTCCCGGCCGAACCGGACGACGCGTCGGCGGCCTTGTCCTCCGGCTGCGGAGCACAGCCGAGAGCGGTGGCGAGCAGGGCGGTCGTGGCGACGGCGACGGCGCGGCGCAGGGCGTGGGGGGCAGGGTGCATGGCGCGAGATTGACAGTACATCGTCGTCTTTGTCGAGATCACGACGGTGAAAGTCCGCATATTGGGAACGGGTGTTGCGGTCCTGTGAACACGTCCCGCGGCACGCCACCGGGAACACTCAGCGCGGCCGGCGTGGGACGAGCTTGCCGGGGCCGCCGGTCGAGGGCGGGGATTGAGAGACCGGCGGCCCTTTCCGCTCAGGAGCCGTCATCCTGGCGGGGCTGCTTCCAGTTGACTGCGCAACCACGTGCGCCGGGAGCGCGCGTTTGACACCAGCGCGTGTGAACGATTCACACGGGGCGCGTGCGCGGGGGCGCACGCTCGCCGCGCTCGTGCTCCATCGCATCCGGGCGCGTGTGCCGCGCGTTCACGAGCCCGACGCGCTGTTATGAGCCCTGCACGCTCCCGCTCGGCGCGCCTGCCAGCCCCGCGCCTACCAAGCCCCGTGCTTACCAGCCCCGCGCGCGCCACTCCGGCAGATGCGGCCGCTCGGCGCCCAGCGACGTGTCGTTGCCGTGCCCGGGGTAGACCCACGTCTCGTCGGGCAGTGGGCCGAAGATCTTCGTCTCGACGTCGTGGATCAGGCTGTCGAACGCCTTCGGATCCTTGCGGGTGTTGCCCACACCGCCGGGGAACAGACAGTCCCCGGTGAACACATGGGGATGCCCGTGCGGGTCGTCGTAGACGAGCGCGATCGAACCCGGCGTGTGCCCGACCAGGTGGCGCGCGGTGAGCTCCACCTGCCCCACCCGGATGGTGTCGCCGTCGTCGACCAGGACCTCGGTCGGCACCGGGATGCCGTCGGCGTCGTCCCGGCCGGCGTACGTGCGCGCGCCAGTGGCCTCGACGACCGCGGCGAGCGCCTGCCAGTGGTCGCCGTGCTGGTGCGTGGTGACGACGGACGCGATGCCGTCGTCACCGATCATGCCGATCAGCGTGTCCGCGTCGTTGGCGGCGTCGATCAGCAGCTGCTCGTCCGTGGCCCGGCAGCGCAGCAGATAGGCGTTGTTGTCCATCGGGCCGACCGCGATCTTGGTGATCATCAGGTCCTTGAGCTCATGCACGTCGGCGGGGCCACCGACCGTCACCTGTCCGCTGTACGTCATGTCAGCAGCCTATAGCGGCCGGGCGGACGAGGGCCCTCCCGGCGTTACGCGGACGAGGGCCCTCCCGGCGCTACAGCGGGGGCAGCGACGGCAGCGAGCCGCCCGCCACCGTCAGTCCCGACCCGTCGCGCCGCCCGGCGAGCCAGCCGAGCAGGTCGGGTGCGGTGCCTCGGACGGTGACCTCGGGAGCGCCCGCTTCCCGGCCCGTGCTCCACGCGCGCGTGCCGTCCGTGAGCTCGGTCGGCGGCACATCGGGGTGCCCGGCGAAACGCTCCGAGAGGAAGTCGATCTCCCGCTCGAGGAACTCCGCCGACAGGTCCTCCAACTCGTACCCGATTCCGAGATCGACGTGGTGCAGATCCACCTCGACCCAGCGCCGGAACGGCACCCGGGCCGCCGCGTCGGTGACCCCGTTGCGGAGCTCGACCGTGCGTGCCCAGTCCGCGGGCACGGCACCCGCTTCCTGGAAGCGGCCGCCGCTCTCACGCACGTCGGCGAGCTGGACGTCGAGGGCGCGCGGGGCGTCGCGCTCGATGTCGGCGTCCCGGGCGGTGGCGGAGACGTACATGGGACGTCCTTCAAGGACGTTCACGAGGGCGTCCGCATTGCGGGCGATGTGCGCGAGGACATGGCCGCGGCTCCAGCCGGGGAGCCGTGACGGCTCGGCCACCGAGGCGTTGTCCAGTTTGGCCGCTGCGGTGAGCAGCCGATCGGTCGCTTCACGTACAGACACCAGGTCACGAGCGTGATCAATCATGGTGCTGACACTAGCCCCGCCACACCTTTGGGTGAAGGTGGTGAACGAGTGCCGTAAATCGAATGCGCGTGCTATAGGGTCGGTCGTGGCGTCGGGCATGCTGGATGGCCGGGGATTGTTACCGCATCCGGGAATCCGACCGGCGTTGTCAGTGGCGCCCCCTAGTCTGAGAAAGCACGGGGGGACTCGAGTCCGAGAACACACGGGGGCCTCGCCCCCTTGTCACTTCTCTCAAGAAAGGTGCGGACCGGCGTGGCCGACCGTCTCATCGTCCGTGGCGCGCGCGAGCACAACCTGAAGAATGTCTCGCTCGATCTGCCACGCGACTCGCTCATCGTCTTCACGGGCCTGTCGGGGTCGGGCAAGTCCTCGCTGGCCTTCGACACCATCTTCGCCGAGGGACAGCGGCGCTACGTGGAGTCACTGTCGTCGTACGCCCGGCAGTTCCTCGGTCAGATGGACAAGCCGGACGTCGACTTCATCGAGGGTCTGTCCCCGGCGGTCTCCATCGACCAGAAGTCGACCTCGCGCAACCCGCGCTCGACGGTCGGCACCATCACCGAGGTCTACGACTACCTGCGTCTGCTCTTCGCGCGCATCGGCAAGCCGCACTGCCCCGAGTGCGGCCGGCCGATCTCCCGCCAGTCGCCGCAGGCCATCGTCGACAGGGTCCTGGAGCTGCCGGAGGGGAGCCGCTTCCAGGTGCTGTCGCCGCTGGTGCGCGAGCGCAAGGGCGAGTTCGTCGACCTCTTCGCAGACCTCCAGACCAAGGGCTACTCACGCGCGCGTGTGGACGGCGAGACGATCCAGCTCTCCAGCCCGCCCACGCTGAAGAAGCAGGAGAAGCACACCATCGAGGTGGTCGTCGACCGCCTCACGGTGAAGGACTCCGCCAAGCGCCGCCTCACCGACTCCGTGGAGACCGCCCTCGGGCTGTCCGGCGGCATGATCGTGCTCGACTTCGTCGACCTCCCCGAGGACGACCCCGAGCGCGAGCGCATGTACTCGGAGCACCTTTACTGCCCGTACGACGACCTCTCCTTCGAGGAGCTGGAGCCGCGCTCCTTCTCCTTCAACTCGCCGTTCGGCGCCTGCCCCGAGTGCAGCGGCATCGGCACGCGCATGGAGGTCGACGCCGAGCTGATCGTCCCGGACGAGGACAAGTCCCTCGACGAGGGCGCCATCCACCCCTGGTCGCACGGCCACACCAAGGACTACTTCGGCCGCCTGATCGGCGCCCTCGCCGACGCGCTGGGCTTCCGGACCGACATCCCCTTCGCGGGCCTGCCGCAGCGCGCCAGGAAGGCCCTGCTCTACGGCCACAAGACGCAGATCGAGGTCCGGTACCGCAACAGGTACGGCCGGGAGCGCGTGTACACGACGCCCTTCGAAGGCGCCGTCCCCTTCGTGAAGCGCCGGCACGGCGAGGCCGAGAGCGACGCGAGCCGGGAGCGCTTCGAGGGCTATATGCGCGAGGTGCCCTGCCCCACCTGT
Source organism: Streptomyces sp. UW30 (assembly GCF_008042075.1). GTDB lineage: Bacteria > Actinomycetota > Actinomycetes > Streptomycetales > Streptomycetaceae > Streptomyces. Next base: position 609,202 of record NZ_RDBN01000037.1, read on the forward strand.
GAGGGCACGCGACTGAAGCCGATCGTCCTCGCGGTCACGATCATGGAGAAGTCGATCGCCGAGGTCTCCGCGATGTCGATCAGTGACTGCGCGGAGTTCCTGGGCGAGYTGAAGCTCAACGCCCGCGACAAGAAGATCGCCGAGCGGGTACTGAAGGAGGTCAACGAGCGGCTGAGGTTCCTGGTCGACGTCGGCCTGGACTACCTCTCGCTGAACCGCGCGGCCGGCACCCTCTCCGGTGGCGAGGCCCAGCGCATCCGCCTGGCCACCCAGATCGGCTCCGGACTCGTCGGCGTGCTCTACGTCCTCGACGAGCCGTCCATCGGCCTGCACCAGCGCGACAACCACCGGCTCATCGAGACCCTCGTCAGGCTGCGCGACATGGGCAACACGCTCATCGTCGTCGAGCACGACGAGGACACCATCAAGACCGCCGACTGGATCGTCGACATCGGCCCCGGCGCCGGCGAGCACGGCGGCAAGGTCGTACACAGCGGCTCCCTGAAGGAGCTGCTCGCCAACGCCGAGTCGCAGACCGGCCAGTACCTGGCCGGCAAGAAGTCGATCCCGTTGCCCGACATCCGCCGCCCGCAGGACCCCTCCCGCCGCCTCACGGTGCACGGCGCCCGGGAGAACAACCTGCAGGACATCGACGTCTCGTTCCCGCTGGGCGTCTTCACGGCCGTCACGGGCGTGTCCGGCTCCGGCAAGTCGACGCTGGTCAACGACATTCTGTATACGCACCTTGCCCGCGAACTGAACGGCGCCCGCAATGTCCCGGGGCGGCACACGCGCGTGGACGGCGACGACCTCGTCGACAAGGTCGTCCACGTCGACCAGTCGCCCATCGGCCGCACCCCGCGCTCGAATCCGGCGACTTACACCGGCGTCTTCGACCACATTCGCAAGCTGTTCGCCGAGACCACCGAGGCGAAGGTCCGCGGCTACATGCCGGGCCGCTTCTCCTTCAACGTCAAGGGCGGCCGCTGCGAGAACTGCGCGGGCGACGGCACCATCAAGATCGAGATGAACTTCCTCCCGGACGTGTATGTCCCGTGCGAGGTCTGCCACGGCGCCCGGTACAACCGGGAGACCCTGGAAGTCCACTACAAGGGCAAGTCCATCTCCGAGGTCCTGAACATGCCGATCGAAGAGGCCATGGACTTCTTCGAGGCCGTCCCGGCGATCAACCGCCACCTCAAGACGCTGAACGACGTCGGTCTCGGCTACGTCCGGCTCGGCCAGTCCGCGACCACTCTGTCCGGCGGTGAGGCGCAGCGGGTGAAGCTCGCCAGCGAGCTCCAGAAGCGCTCCACCGGCCGTACGGTCTACGTCCTCGACGAGCCGACCACCGGTCTGCACTTCGAGGACATCAGCAAGCTGCTGAAGGTCCTCTCCGGTCTGGTCGACAAGGGCAACACGGTCATCGTCATCGAGCACAACCTCGACGTGATCAAGACCGCCGACTGGCTCGTGGACATGGGCCCCGAGGGCGGCGCCGGCGGTGGCCTCGTCATCGCCGAGGGCACGCCCGAGCAGGTCGCCGCGGTGCCCACCAGCCACACCGGCAAGTTCCTGCGCGAGATCCTCGATCCCGACCGCATCAGCGACGCGACCTCGGTGAAGGCACCGCGCAAGGCGGCGGCCAAGAAGGCGGTCGCTGCGGGGTCGGTGGCGAAGAGGACGGCGACGGCCAGGACCACGAAGACGGCCAACAGCAAGGCCACCGACAAGGCGGCCGGGGCCACGAAGAAGGCGGCCGCCGCGAAGAAGGCGACGCCTGCGAAGAAGACGACGCGAGCCCGCAAGGCCTGACACAGGCGGGCAGCGGGTCCGAAAAAATCCTCAAGACGGGCGGCGCCCCGCGGGAACTCCCCGCGGGGCGCCGCCCGTTGGATCATCAGCGGCCTGATCCAGGCGGCCGTGAAGGACCTTGATTCCTCAACAGCGGAATGCAGCGGACTTGAAGAGGAACGCCTCCTAGAAGTCCCCCAGTTCGGAGGCGTACGGCGGTTCGGCGCCCGCCCGGGAGCAGGTGATCGCGGCAGCCCGCGCCGCGAACCGCAGCAGCCGTGTCCAGCCGTCGGCCCCGAGTCCCACGAGCGCCTCGGCGGACAGGGCGTCCTGTGCGGCCAAGCCGTGCAACAGGGCCGCGTTCACGGTGTCGCCCGCACCGATCGTGTCCACGACGTCGACCACTTCGCCCGGTACGGAGTGCACCGCGCCGTCCCGCGTGAAAGCGGTCAGCCCGTCACCGCCCTGAGTGATCACCACGGCCGCAGGCCCCGCGGCCAGCCACTCGCGCGGCGTGCCGCCCAGCCACAGCGCGTCCTCCTCGGAGAGCTTGAGCAGCGACACCGAGGGCAGCCAGCTCTTGAACCGCGCCCGGTAGCCATCCGGGTCGGGGATCAGTCCTGCCCTGATGTTCGGGTCGAGCGCGGTGAACACGCCTTGCTCGGCCGCGCCGCGCATCAGCTCCTCATAGGCGCTCGCCCCAGGTTCCAGGACGAGCGAGCAGGTGCCGAAGGAGACCGCGCGTGCCTGCGCGGGCAGCTCCGCGGGTGCCGTGAAGAGCCGGTCGGCGGTGCCCTCGACATAGAAGGAGTAGGCGGCCGAGCCCTTGTCATCGATGGTGGCGACCGCGAGCGTCGTCGGCTCCACACCTCGCTGCACGGCCGACACGTCCACCCCGGCCTCCCGCAGCCCGTCGAGCAGGGCCTCACCGAACGCGTCGGATGAGGTCCGCGAGCAGAAGGCGGTGGGGGAGCCGAGTCGGCCGAGGGCCACGGCGGTGTTGAAGGGGCCGCCGCCGAGCGCCGGCTTCAGGCTCGCGAGGGCGCCTGTGCCCTGCGGTACCAGGTCGATCAGGGCCTCACCGGCGACGACGATCACGAGACGGTTCCTTTCACGGACGTCAGGGGCTGTGCGGGGCTGTCGGACGTCTGGGGCTGGACGGCCCGCTCGGGCAGCGCAGATCGCTCGGCGGACTTCAGGGGCATCCCGGCCTGTCCCGACCGCTGCGGCTGTTCGGCACAGCCGCACGAGGTGCGATGCACGAAGGCGCAGGGGAAACGCACGGTCCGGGCGGGCCGGTCCGGTGAGGCGAGGCGGTCCAGGAGCACACGCACGGCCTGGGCGCCGATGTCCTTGCTGGGCTGCGCTATCGCGGTGAGCCGGGGTGAGAACAGATCGGCCCAGGCGAAGTCGTCGAAGCAGCACAGCGCGATGTCGTCGGGCACGGACAGGCCGTGGTCGCGCAGTGCGCGCAGGGCGCCCATGGTCATCGCGTTGTTGGCGGTGACGAGTGCGGTGGGCGGCGAGGGGAGCGACAGCAGTGCGGCGGTGGCCCGCTCGGCGCCGGCGGACTCGGAGTCGCCGTGCACGACGAGGCATTCGTCGTGGGGGAGTCCGGCAGCCACCAGGCCGTCCCGGTATCCGGTGAGCCGCTCGCTGGTGGTGCTGAGTCCGGGCAGGCCGGCGACGAGACCGATCCGCCGGTGACCGAGGCCGGCGAGGTGGGTGACCAACCGGGCCATGGGTTCGGCACTGTCGGCGCAGACCTGGTCGAAGCGCGTGGAGCCGTCCGCCGGGGTGTCGACCACGCGGTCGAGGAGGACGGTCGGCACCTTGTGGCGCCCGAGGTAGGCGAGGAGTTCGCGCGGGTCGGCGGAGGGCGCGACGATCATGCCGTCCACGCGGCGCTCGTGCAGAAGCTGAACGACCTTGCGTTCATGCTCCGGATCGTCGTGCGGGTCGGCTATGAGCAGGCTGTAGCCGTGTTCCAGCGCGGCGGCCTCGACGCCCTGGAGGATCTCCGTGAAGTACGGGTTGCTGATCGCCGACACCGCGAGACCGATGGACCGGGTGCGGGAGGTCACCAGGGAGCGGGCCAGGGTGTTGGGTGTGTAGCCGAGCTCCTCCATGGCGTCCAGCACCGCCTGGCGGGTGTGGGGCAGCACAGGCCGGGTCTCGTTCAGCACATGCGAGACGGTCGCCACGGACACACCGGCGCGGCGCGCGACGTCGGCCATGGTCGCCATCGAGATCCCCTCCCTGGGCAGCGTGCGTCCCCCGGCCGCTGCGGTACTTCTGGCCGGGAAGGTATCCCATTCGCAGCCGCGCGTAAACGCTTGCGCAATCGTTTACGTCCCGGATCGCACGGGCGGACAGGAGGCGTGCCGTCGGGAAACGAGCCGAAGGGGAGACGTGCCGCGGCGGAACCTGCCGCGAGGAACGTCAGGCGTACCGGGAGCAGAAGCCGGCGGTAGGCCAGGTCAAGGACAGGCCGAGGTGCCTGCTCACTCCCAGTCCCACCCGATGCCCACGATCCCCGTCCGCACCCGTGGCTCGACAAGGTGGACGGAGCGGTGCAGCCCGCTGAGGGCGAGTCCCTGGCGGCCACTGCGCGGTGCCGCCGCGGAGTGCTGGGCGAACCGGTGGCAGCGGGCCGGGAGGGCGTTCTCCGCGAAACGGACCTGGAGGGCGTACTGGCCGCCCGCCAGAGGGAAGCCGCGAGCGTATTCGCGGGACACGTCGGCCGTGCCGTCCTCGACGCGGTAGCGGAAGAGATAGGTGTCGCCGGCCCGCAGACGCGTGCCGAAGAGCAGCTCGGCGACGAGGACACCGGTGTCGTGGTGCCAACGGACGCGTCCCGTGCGGCAGTTCTCCAGGGCGTGCACCGTCATGTGTTCCGGCGTGCACCCCGGGTCGCCGTGGTGGACGGCCACGAAGCGGTCCACGCCGTCCTTGTGGGCGCGCACGATGTGGTGCGATTCGCGCGCCGCCAGTTCGCGGCGTGCCCCGATCCGTACCCGCTCGTGGTGGGCGAGGGTGTGCAGCCCGCCGTCGACCGGACAGTCCAGTTCGGCCAGCAGCCGCTCCAGCATGCCCGAGGCCTCCAGCAGGGAGCGGTAGGAGCGGGCGGCGGGCTGCTGGAGGGTGGCGTGGTCGTCGGCCTCGGACAGCAGCCGGATCAGGGACTCCTCCGGCAGCTGGAGGATCTCCTCCAACGCCCGTACCGCACGCAGTGATTCGGGGCGCTGCGGTCGCCGGGCCCCCTGCTGCCAGTAGCTCAGGCTGGTGACGCCGACCTTCACACCGCGACGGGACAGATGGTGCTGCACGCGCTGGAGCGGCAGTCCCCGGGCGGCTATCGCGGCGCGCAGAGCGGCATGGAAGGGGCCGCCTCGCAGGGCCGTGTCCAGTTCCGCGGAGACGACGGCGGCGATGTCCGCGTGCTGTGTGGCGTGCGGCATGCAGAGGCCTTTCTGTGGTTGATCACAACGGCTGGTCAGACCGTTGGCGCGGCTGATCGGGGCCACCCCGTCGGGGCGTCGGGGGATATTCACATCCGTACGCCGCCGTTCAGGTCCCCGAGTTCCCACGCATTGAAGCGTGTTGACCAAGTCCCGACAACACCTGATGCCCAACAGCCGCACACTCCTGGCCGAGTCGCGATACGTCCGCATCAAGACGTCGTGCCCCGCCCGGTGTTGCCCCGAAATTGCCCTGACGACCTGCACCGACAGGGCCGATTTGTGGCGAGAAATTCCCGGAGGTTCTCCGGGGAGCGCGTGGAGACCAGCCACAAGCCCCGCGCTCCCGACGAGTCGGTGCCGGCGACGACACCCCGTCGCGCTCCAGCCGAGTGCGCGTGGCCGCCATGAACCGGGTGCAGTCGTCCACGAGCGGACAGCGCATGGACATGCCGACGACGTGCCGGCCCCACCCCAGGGCCCGCGAGCGGGAGGCCCTCGCCCGGATGACCGAGGGTCGGTGGCCGAGGGCCCGATGGCCGAGGGTCGCTCCAACGCGGGCGCAGGCCGGCGCCGGGGATCACTCAAGGCACCGCCGAGAGACACGTCCGCACCACCCCGGGCGAGCTCCGGCTGCCGGACGACAGCGACGGCCACCGCCGTGTGCCGGCCGTTCTCACCTCCCCGGAGTCCCGCTCGACGTGGCGGGGGTTATCCACAGCCTCGCCGGACTGTCACCGGGCGCCAGTAGGGTGTGAGACATGGCCGACCCCTCCAGCTACCGCCCCAAGCCGGGACAGATCCCCGACTCTCCCGGGGTGTACAGATTCCGCGACGAGCACCGCCGGGTGATCTACGTCGGAAAGGCGAAGAGCCTGCGCCAGCGCCTGGCGAACTACTTCCAGGACCTGGCGGGCCTGCACCCGCGCACCCGCACGATGGTGACCACCGCCGCGTCCGTGGAGTGGACGGTGGTGTCCACAGAGGTCGAGGCCCTTCAGCTGGAGTACTCCTGGATCAAGGAGTACGACCCCCGGTTCAACGTCAAGTACCGCGACGACAAGAGCTACCCCTATCTCGCGGTCACGATGAACGAGGAGTACCCGCGCGTGCAGGTGATGCGCGGTCACAAGAAGAAGGGCGTCAGGTACTTCGGGCCGTACGCGCACGCGTGGGCGATCCGGGACACCGTCGACCTCCTCCTGCGCGTCTTCCCGGTCCGCACCTGCTCGGCGGGCGTGTTCAAGAACGCCTCCCGCACCGGCCGCCCCTGCCTGCTCGGCTACATCGGCAAGTGCTCCGCCCCCTGCGTGGGGCGCGTCTCAGCGGAGGAGCACCGTGAACTCGCGGAGGAGTTCTGCGACTTCATGACCGGCCGCACCGGCACCTATCTGCGCCGTCTGGAGCAGCAGATGGTGGAGGCGGCCGATGAGATGGAGTACGAGCGGGCCGCCCGCCTGCGTGACGACATCGAGGCCCTGAAGAAGGCCATGGAGAAGAACGCGGTCGTGCTCGCCGACGCGACCGACGCCGACCTCATCGCCGTCGCCGAGGACGAGCTGGAGGCGGCCGTGCAGATCTTCCACGTCCGCGGCGGACGCGTACGCGGCCAGCGCGGCTGGGTCACCGACAAGGTCGAGGAGATCACCACCGGCGCCCTCGTCGAGCACGCCCTCCAGCAGCTTTACGGCGAGGAGACCGGGGACGCGGTGCCCAAGGAGGTGCTGGTCCCGGCCCTGCCCGACCCGCTGGAGCCCGTGCAGGAGTGGCTGTCGGGACGCCGCGGCTCCAACGTCTCGCTGCGCATTCCCCAGCGCGGCGACAAGCGCGCCCTCATGGAGACCGTCGAGCGCAACGCCCAGCAGGCCCTCGTACTGCACAAGACCAAGCGCGCCTCCGATCTCACCACCCGCTCGCGCGCGCTGGAGGAGATCGCCGACGCCCTCGACCTGGACAGTGCCCCGCTCAGGGTCGAGTGCTACGACATCTCCCACCTCCAGGGCGACGACGTGGTGGCCTCCATGGTCGTGTTCGAGGACGGCCTGGCCCGCAAGAGCGAGTACCGCCGCTTCCAGATCAAGGGCTTCGAGGGCCAGGACGACGTCCGCTCCATGCATGAGGTGATCACCCGCCGCTTCAAGCGCTACCTCGCCGAGAAGGAGCGCACGGGCGAGTGGGCCGACGGTGAGGACGGCCTCGCCGACACGTCGTCCGACCCCCTCACCACCACGTCCCCCGATGCCCTCACCAACGGCCTCAAGGACGACGAAGGCCGACCCAAGCGCTTCGCGTACCCGCCCCAGCTCGTCGTCGTGGACGGTGGCCGGCCGCAGGTGGCGGCCGCCCAGCGGGCCCTGGACGAGCTCGGTATCGACGACATCGCCGTCTGCGGCCTCGCCAAGCGCCTGGAGGAGGTCTGGCTGCCCGGCGAGGACGACCCGGTCGTACTGCCCCGCACCAGCGAAGGCCTGTATCTTCTCCAGCGCGTGCGTGACGAGGCCCACCGCTTCGCGATCACGTACCAGCGCAGCAAGCGCGCCAAGCGCTTCCGGTCGAGCCCACTGGACGACGTCCCCGGCCTCGGCGAGACCCGCAAGCAGGCGCTGATCAAGCACTTCGGCTCGGTGAAGAAGCTGCGATCGGCGACCATCGACCAGATCTGCGAGGTTCCCGGCATAGGTCGCAAGACGGCCGAGACGATCGCCGCGGCATTCGCCCAGGCGGCCCCGGCCGCGCCCGCCGTGAACACGGCGACTGGAGAGATCATGGATGACGAGGAAACCGAAACGACGGCGGCGACCTCGGGGGAGCCCGTGTCCGCGGGCGCCCCGGACGAACGACGGGGGCAGGAGAGATGAGCGAGCACCACACACAACCCACAGGCGAGCGAGATCAGCAAGCCCAGGAAACGCACAAGAAACCCGGCGAGGATCTCACCCAGCAGGACGCACTCCAGGACGACGGAGCACAGGTGAGTACGGGTAGCGACACAGCGGTCCCCGAGTCGGCCATCCCCGAGCTGGTGATCATCTCCGGCATGTCCGGGGCCGGCCGCTCGACGGCGGCCAAATGTCTGGAGGACCTCGGCTGGTTCGTCGTCGACAACCTCCCGCCCGCGCTGATCCCCACCATGGTGGAGCTCGGTGCCCGTTCCCAGGGCAACGTGGCGCGGATCGCGGTGGTCGTCGACGTCCGAGGCCGACGCTTCTTCGACAACCTCCGCGACTCCCTCTCCGACCTCGACACGCGCGGCGTGACCCGCCGGATCGTCTTTCTGGAGTCCTCCGACGACGCCCTGGTGCGCCGCTTCGAGTCGGTGCGCCGCCCGCACCCCCTCCAGGGCGACGGCCGCATCGTCGACGGCATCGCCGCCGAGCGTGAGCTGCTGCGTGAGCTGCGCGGCGACGCCGACCTGGTGATCGACACCTCCAGCCTCAACGTGCACGAGCTGCGGGCCAAGATGGACGCCCAGTTCGCCGGCGAGGAGGAGCCCGAGCTGCGGGCCACGGTCATGTCCTTCGGCTTCAAGTACGGCCTCCCGGTCGACGCCGACCTGGTCGTGGACATGCGCTTCCTGCCCAACCCGCACTGGGTTCCGGAGCTGCGCCCCTTCACCGGCCTCAACGAGGAGGTCGCGGCGTTCGTGTTCAACCAGCCCGGCGCGAAGGAGTTCCTCGACCGGTACGCCGAGCTGCTCCAGCTCATCGCGGCCGGATACCGCCGAGAGGGCAAGCGGTACGTGACCATCGCGGTCGGCTGCACCGGTGGCAAGCACCGCTCGGTCGCCACCTCCGAAAAGCTCGCTGCCCGCCTCGCCTCCCAGGGCGTGGAGACGGTGGTCGTGCACCGGGACATGGGACGGGAATGACAGGACGTACTCCGCGGCTGAGCCGGCTGCGCCGGGCCGTTCCAGAGGCCCGGGTCGGCCGGCCCGCCGAGGCCCGCGGCGGTCGTGCGCGCCGCCGTGGCACCCAGCCCAAGGTCGTCGCCCTCGGCGGCGGCATGGGCCTGTCCGCCTCGCTGGCCGCGCTGCGCCGGATCACCGGCGACCTCACCGCCGTCGTCACCGTGGCCGACGACGGCGGCTCCAGCGGGCGCCTGCGCGACGAGCTGGGCGTGCTGCCGCCCGGCGACCTGCGCAAGGCGCTGGCCGCGCTGTGCGGCGACGACGACTGGGGCCAGACCTGGGCCCGCGTCATCCAGCACCGCTTCCACTCCCAGGGCGACCTGCACGACCACGCGGTCGGCAATCTGCTGATCGTCGCCCTGTGGGAGCAGCTCGGGGACCACGTCCAGGCCCTCGACCTGGTCGGCAAGCTGCTCGGCGCGCACGGGCGGGTGCTGCCCATGTCCGCCGTGCCCCTGGAGCTCCAGGCCCTGGTCAAGGGCCACGACCCGGACCGGCCCGAGGCGCTCGACACCGTCCGCGGGCAGGCCAACGTCGCCCTCACCCCCGGTGAGGTGCAGTCGGTGCACGTCGTGCCGCACGACCCGCCGGCCGTCCCGGAGGCCGTCGCCGCCGTCCGGGACGCGGACTGGGTGGTGCTCGGCCCCGGGTCCTGGTTCTCCTCGGTCATCCCGCACCTGCTCGTGCCGGAACTCCTGGACGCCCTCACCGAGACGAAGGCGCGCCGGGTACTCTCCCTGAACCTCGCGCCGCAGCCCGGAGAAACCGAGGGCTTCTCCCCGCAGCGTCATTTGGAGGTTTTGGGACGACACGCCCCTAAACTCGCCCTGGACGTGGTGCTGGCCGACGAGGCCGCCGTGCCCGACCGCGAAGTGCTCACCGAGGCCGCCAAGCGGCTCGGTGCCGCGGTCGAGCTGGCCCCGGTGGCCCGGACGGACGGGACGCCCCGGCACGACCCGGAGCTCCTCGCCGCCGCGTACGACCGTATTTTTCGGATGCATGGAAGGATCGGCCCATGGCGATGACGGCAGCGGTGAAGGATGAGATCTCCCGGCTCCCCGTCACCCGGACCTGCTGCAGGAAGGCGGAGGTCTCCGCCATTCTGCGGTTCGCCGGCGGCCTCCACCTGGTCAGCGGGCGCATCGTGATCGAGGCGGAGTTGGACACCGCGATGGCGGCCCGCCGGCTCAAGCGGGACATCCTGGAGATCTTCGGCCACAGCTCCGAGCTGATCGTGATGGCGCCGGGCGGGCTGCGCCGCGGTTCGCGTTACGTCGTCCGGGTGGTCGCGGGCGGTGACCAGCTGGCCCGGCAGACCGGTCTGGTCGACGGGCGGGGCCGCCCGATCCGTGGCCTGCCCCCGCAGGTCGTCTCCGGGGCCACCTGTGACGCCGAGGCCGCCTGGCGCGGCGCCTTCCTGGCACACGGCTCGCTCACCGAGCCCGGCCGCTCCTCATCCCTCGAGGTGACCTGCCCGGGCCCCGAGGCCGCGCTCGCCCTGGTGGGCGCCGCCCGCCGGCTGTCGATCGCCGCGAAGGCCCGCGAGGTGCGGGGGGTCGACCGCGTGGTCGTCCGTGACGGCGACGCCATCGGCGCCCTGCTCACCCGCCTCGGCGCGCACGAGTCCGTGCTCGCCTGGGAAGAGCGCCGGATGCGCCGCGAGGTCCGGGCCACGGCGAACCGTCTCGCCAACTTCGACGACGCCAACCTCCGCCGCTCGGCCCGCGCGGCCGTCGCCGCCGGTGCCCGCGTCCAGCGCGCCCTGGAGATTCTCGGCGAGGAGGTCCCCGAGCACCTCGCGGCCGCCGGGCGCCTGCGCATGGAGCACAAGCAGGCGTCCCTGGAGGAGCTGGGTGCGCTCGCCGACCCGCCGCTCACGAAGGACGCCGTGGCCGGCCGTATCCGCCGGCTGCTGGCCATGGCCGACAAGCGGGCGCAGGACCTCGGTATCCCGGGCACGGAGGCCAATCTCTCCGAGGAGCTGGCGGACAACCTCGTGGGATGACGTAGGAGATCGTCAACAGCTGGGTGCCGACGTCCACTTGGGACGTCGGCACCGGTATTTGTCGGTTTTTGCGGCACTCTTGACGCAAGCGTGAAGTGGCATGAGCCTGGCAGTCATTCGCCGCCGTGGCGAAACACTGCTAGGGGGGTTCATGAGACCCAGAGCGAGATCGATCCTCGCTGCCGGTGCGCTCCTGATAGGCGGAGCGAGCATTGCACCGATCGCCCAGGCACAACCGGGAAGTTCACAAGATACCGACCCGAGTGAAGTGAAGGTCTTCCGGGCCGAGGTCACCAACAAGCAGATACCCCTGCTGCTGGCGGCCGGCCAGGACGGCCATGAACTCAGTGAGCAGGCGCCCGCGAAGGGCACGGCCACCGTCGAGGTCTACCTCACCGACAAACAGGCCGAGAAGCTGGAGAAACAGGGCGTCGAGCTCACCGAGCACGACCTCTCCGCCAAGGCGGAGGCCCGTACGGACAAGGCTGCCGAGGGCGTGTACCGCCCGTACAGCGGCAGTGGGGGGCTCAAGGAGGAGATCGTCCGGACCGGGCAGGAGAACCCCGGCCTCACCAAGGTCGTCTCCATCGGCAAGACGATCAACGGCCAGGACATCCTGGCCCTCAAGCTCACCAAGAACGCCAAGAAGAACAAGGACGGCGCCAAGCCCTCCGTCCTGTACGCCTCCAACCAGCACGCGCGTGAGTGGATCACGCCGGAGATGACCCGGCGCCTGATGCACTACTACCTGGACAACTACAAGACGGACAAGCGCGTCAAGAAGATCGTCGACTCGACGGAGCTGTGGTTCGTCCTCTCGGCCAACCCCGACGGCTACGACTACACCTTCAAGGACTCCACCACCCGTCTGTGGCGCAAGAACCTGCGGGACAACAACGCCGACGGCACCATCAGCACCGGTGACGGCGTCGACCTCAACCGCAACTTCACCTACAAGTGGGGCTACGACGACGAGGGTTCGTCCCCCAACCCCACCAGCGAGACCTACCGCGGCGCGGCCCCGGCCTCCGAGCCCGAGACCAAGGCGCTGGACTCCTTCGAGCGGCGCATCGGCTTCGCCTACGGCATCAACTACCACTCCGCTGCCGAACTCCTCCTCTACGGCGTCGGCTGGCAGGTGGCCACCGACACGCCCGACGACGTGCTGTACAAGGCCCTCGCCGGCACCCCGGACAACTCCGCGATCCCCGGCTACCACCCGCAGGTCTCCTCGGAGCTGTACACCACCAACGGCGAGGCCGACGGCCACGCCTCGAACGTCAACGGCATCGCGATGTTCACGCCCGAGATGTCGACCTGCCAGACCGCGTCGAACATCGACCCGAACGACCAGTGGAACGCGGCCGACTGCCAGTCCGTCTTCAACTTCCCGGACGACGAGAAGCTGATCCAGGACGAGTTCGCCAAGAACGTGCCGTTCGCGCTCTCCGTCGCCGAGAGCGCCGCGCGTCCGGACCAGCCCGCGTCCTCGATCGGCGCGCAGGCAGCCGACTTCACCCCGGCGCCGTTCACCACGTCGTACTCCCGCGGCGCCGACCAGGAGGTCTCCGTCGTCGTACGCAAGTCCGTGCGCGACAAGGAGCTCAAGTACCGCGTCAACGGCGGCCGTACGCACGACATGGATCTCAGGTCCTGGAAGGGCGGCGAGACGTACGGCGGTGAGGACAACCTCTACTTCGACCGGTACCGCGCCAAGGTCCGCGACGGCGGCCGGGGCGACAAGGTCGAGGTGTGGTTCACCGGCGAGACCAGGAGCGGAAGGAAGGTCTCCAGCGAGCACTTCACGTACACCGTGGCCGAGCGGCCGCGCGCGGACGTGCTCGTGGTCGCCGAGGAAGGCGCCACCGCCACCCACGCACAGAAGTACGTCGACGCGCTCCAGGCCAACGGCCGCAGGGCGATCGTCTGGGACGTCGCCACGCAGGGCGCGCCCGACGCGCTCGGCGTGCTGAGCCACTTCGACACCGTCGTCCACTACACCGGCGCGAACGTCCCGGGCAACGCCACCCAGCTCCAGCTGCGCGCCTTCCTCAACGAGGGCGGCAAGCTGATGGAGACGGGCGAGCAGGCCGGTGGCAACGTCGACCTCGGCGGGGGCACCCTGTCGAACGACTTCAGCCAGTACTACCTGGGCGCCTACACCCGTACGTCGCTCCCCGGCGCCACCGGCTTCACCGGCTCCGGCAAGCTCGGCGGCTTCACCGGAGCGCTCGGCGACGCCACCGGCAACCCGCTGGACAAGGCGGGGAGTTACAGCGTCACCTCGGACCAGCTGTCCGTCGGCACCTATCCGCAGTTCGCCAGCGCCGGCGCCGGCCAGTTCGCCGGGACGGTCAACCCGTTCGGTCCCTACGCGGGTTCATGGATGGCGGCCGCCGTGCACACCGACGACGCCTACAAGCGGCTCACCAGGACCGTCGACCTGACGGGTGTGACCGCGGCGCAGCAGCCCACATTGCGCAGCCAGTTGCTGTGGGACGTCGAGCCCGGCTACGACAACGTCCTGATCGAGGCCCACACCACCGGGGCCGAGGACTGGACGACACTCCCCGAGAAGGGCGGCGCCGGCAGCAACACCGTGCCGGCGGAGTGCGAGGCCGGCTTCTACATGGCCGAGCACCCCTGGCTCAAGCACTACCTGACCCAGTCGGCCGCCGGCTGCACCGCGTCCGGCACCAGCGGCCAGTGGAACGCCCTCACCGGCGCCTCCGCAGGCTGGAAGCAGGTCGAGTTCGACCTGAGCGCTTACGCCGGCAAGTCCGTCGAGGTCTCCATCAGCTATGTCTCCGACCCGGGCTTCGGCGGTCGCGGCGTCCTCGCCGACCAGGCCTCGCTCGTCGTCGGCGGCACGGCCACCGAGACCGAGGGCTTCGAGTCGTCGCTCGGCGCCTGGAGCGTGACCGGACCGCCCGCGGGCAGCCCGGCCGTGCTCAAGGACTGGGCGCGCACCGGAGCGCTGTTCCAGACGTACGGCGGGATCACCACGGACGACACGGTGTTGTTGGGCTTCGGCCTGGAACACGTCACCGCGGCGGGCGACCGTACGGCGCTCATCGGAAAGGCCCTCGACTCACTTGACGAGTGACACGCCGAGGTCAACTCCGCACGACGCACAGTGACCGAATCGAGTGATCCGGGCTTGCGGGCGGGGCGGTCCGTACCCCTACTGGCGGGTACGGACCGCCTCGCCGTGTATGAGGCATCTGGATGTCACCACGGAGGCTTCAGGGAGGTAGGGTCGTAGGCGGTCGGGGACATCCCAAATAGAGCTCGCCGGCACCGCATGGCCGGCGTACCAACGAGGAGATCGGTTCGTGACGATCCGCGTAGGCATCAACGGCTTCGGTCGTATCGGTCGCAACTACTTCCGCGCGCTGCTGGAGCAGGGTGCAGACATCGAGATCGTGGCTGTCAACGACCTGGGTGACACCGCGACCACCGCTCACCTGCTGAAGTACGACACGATTCTGGGCCGCCTCAAGCACGAGGTCACCCACACCGCCGACACCATCACGGTCGACGGACACACCATCAAGGTCCTCTCCGAGCGCAACCCCGCCGACATCCCGTGGGGCGAGCTGGGCGTCGACATCGTCATCGAGTCCACCGGCATCTTCACGAAGAAGGCCGACGCCGCCAAGCACCTCGCCGGCGGCGCCAAGAAGGTCCTCATCTCGGCTCCGGCCAAGGATGAGGACATCACCATCGTGATGGGCGTCAACCAGGACAAGTACGACGCGGCGAACCACCACGTCATCTCCAACGCCTCCTGCACCACCAACTGTGTGGCGCCGATGGCCAAGGTTCTGGACGAGAACTTCGGCATCGTCAAGGGTCTGATGACGACGGTCCACGCGTACACGAACGACCAGCGCATCCTGGACTTCCCGCACTCGGACCTGCGTCGCGCCCGCGCCGCCGCCGAGAACATCATCCCGACCACGACGGGCGCCGCGAAGGCCACCGCCCTGGTCCTCCCGCAGCTCAAGGGCAAGCTCGACGGCATCGCGATGCGCGTCCCGGTCCCGACCGGCTCGGCCACCGACCTGGTCGTGACGCTCCAGCGCGAGGTCACCAAGGACGAGGTCAACGCCGCGTTCAAGAAGGCCTCCGAGGACGGCGACCTGGCGGGCTACCTGTCGTACACCGAGGACCCGATCGTCTCCTCGGACATCGTCAGCGACCCGGCCTCCTGCACCTTCGACTCCTCCCTGACCATGGTCCAGGAGGGCAACTCGGTGAAGATCCTCGGCTGGTACGACAACGAGTGGGGCTACTCCAACCGCCTCGTCGACCTGACGGTCTTCGTCGGCAACCAGCTCTGATCGGCAGAGCAGCACCTTGATGTGAGGGCAGGGCTCGGGCGGCGCAGGGACGCGCCGCCCGGGCCCTGACTCACGTGCAGACCAGCCCTCTTAGGATCACTGGCGATCCGAGCATCACGAACCCTCCTCGGGAGTCCCCTTCCATGAAGACGATCGACGAACTCCTCGCCGAAGGAGTCGCGGGCCGGCGGGTCTTCGTCCGCGCCGACCTGAACGTGCCGCTGGACGGCACCACCATCACCGACGACGGCCGCATCCGCGCCGTGCTGCCCACCGTCAAGGCCCTGGCCGAGGCGGGCGCACGCGTGGTCGTCGCCTCGCACCTGGGCCGCCCCAAGGGCGCCCCGGACCCCGCCTTCTCCCTGGCCTCTGCCGCCGCGCGCCTCGGTGAACTCCTCGGCGCCGACGTGGCGTTCGCGACCGACACGGTCGGCGAGTCCGCCCAGGCCGTCGTCGCCGGCCTCGCCGACGGCCAGGTCGCGGTCATCGAGAACCTCCGCTTCAACGCCGGCGAGACGAGCAAGGACGACGCCGAGCGCGCCGCCTTCGCCGACCAGCTGGCCGCCCTCGCCGACGTCTACGTCGGTGACGGCTTCGGCGCGGTGCACCGGGGGCACGCGTCGGTGTACGACCTCCCGGCGCGCCTGCCGCACTACGCCGGCTACCTCATCGCGAACGAGGTCGCTGTCCTGAAGAAGCTCACCGAGGACGTCAAGCGGCCGTACGTCGTCGCGCTCGGCGGCGCCAAGGTCTCCGACAAGCTCGCCGTCATCGACCAGCTGCTCGCCAAGGCCGACCGGCTGCTCATCGGCGGCGGCATGGCGTACACCTTCCTCAAGGCCAAGGGCTACGAGGTCGGCATCTCCCTCCTCCAGGCGGACCAGATCCCGGCCGTCACCGAGTACATGGAGCGCGCCGAGAAGAGCGGCGTCGAAATCGTCCTGCCGGTCGACGTCCTGGTCGCCGGCGAGTTCCCGGACCTGAAGACCAAGGCCCCGGCCAACCCCACGACCGTCGCCGCGGACGCCATCCCCGCCGACCAGGAGGGCCTGGACATCGGTCCGGAGACCCGCACGCTGTACGCCTCGAAGCTCGCCGACGCCGGCACCGTCTTCTGGAACGGCCCCATGGGCGTCTTCGAGCACCCCGACTACGCCGAGGGCACCAAGGCGGTCGCCCAGGCCCTCGTCGAGTCCAAGGGCTTCACCGTGGTCGGCGGTGGCGACTCCGCCGCGGCCGTCCGCACCCTGGGCTTCGACGAGACGGCATTCGGCCACATCTCGACCGGTGGCGGCGCCTCCCTCGAATACCTCGAGGGCAAGACGCTCCCCGGCCTCGCCGCACTGGAGGACTGACCCTTTATGAGCACGCGCACGCCGCTGATGGCGGGCAACTGGAAGATGAACCTCAACCACCTCGAGGCCATCGCGCACGTCCAGAAGCTCGCCTTCGCCCTGGCCGACAAGGACTACGACGCCGTCGAGGTCGCCGTCCTGCCGCCCTTCACCGACCTGCGCTCCGTGCAGACCCTGGTCGACGGCGACAAGCTGAAGATCAAGTACGGCGCCCAGGACATCTCGGCGCACGACTCCGGTGCCTACACCGGCGAGATCTCCGGCCCGATGCTGGCCAAGCTGAAGTGCACGTACGTGGCGATCGGCCACTCCGAGCGCCGCCAGTACCACGCCGAGACGGACGAGGTCGTCAACGCCAAGGTCAAGGCCGCGTACAAGCACGGCCTCACCCCGATCATGTGCGTCGGCGAGGAGCTGGAGGTCCGCGAGGCGGGCAACCACGTCTCCCACACCCTCGCCCAGGTCGAGGGCGGTCTGAAGGACCTCCCGGCCGAGCAGGCCGAGACGATCGTGATCGCCTACGAGCCCGTGTGGGCCATCGGCACCGGCAAGGTCTGCGGCGCCGAGGACGCCCAGGAGGTCTGCGCCGCGATCCGCGGCAAGGTCGCCGAGCTGTACACGCAGGACCTCGCCGACAAGGTCCGCATCCAGTACGGCGGCTCCGTGAAGTCGGGCAACGTCGCCGAGATCATGTCCCAGGCCGACATCGACGGCGCCTTGGTCGGCGGTGCCTCGCTGGACGCCGACGAGTTCGTCAAGATCGTACGGTTCCGCGACCAGTGAGTATGCGCTAAGCGCGGAACGTCGTACCCTTGCGGGGGCATAGCCCTGTGGCTGTGCCCCTGTCGTCCATCCAGATCCGAGGAAGTTGGTCCAGCCGTGGTTATGGGGTTCTCGATCGCCCTGCTCGTCTTCAGCGGGCTGATGATGCTGCTGGTGCTGATGCACAAGGGCAAGGGCGGCGGTCTCTCCGACATGTTCGGTGGCGGCATGCAGTCGTCCGTCGGCGGCTCCTCGGTCGCCGAGCGCAACCTCGACCGGATCACCATCGTGGTCGGTCTGCTGTGGTTCGCGTGCATTGTCGTGCTCGGCATCATGATGAAGGTCAACAACTGACCGGCACGCACAATCCACACGTAAGGCCCCATGTTCGGTACGCGCAGCTGAGCGCGGCCTATCATGGGGCTTGCGTCTTGGTGTGGGGCTATGTAACTCCAATCACTGGACGCGCGTTGGGCCTTACGTAGACTGAGGCGCTCGCAGCGAAGCGAAACGCCGACTCGCTTTGCGGCACCATCACGCAGGGAGTTACGACCGTGGCAAGTGGCAACGCGATCCGAGGAAGCCGGGTCGGGGCGGGGCCGATGGGCGAGGCCGAGCGGGGCGAGTCCGCGCCCCGGCTGCGCATCTCCTTCTGGTGCTCCAACGGGCACGAAACGCAGCCCAGCTTCGCCAGCGACGCGCAGGTTCCCGAAACCTGGGACTGCCCGCGCTGCGGCTTTCCCGCCGGACAGGACCGGGACAACCCGCCGGACCCGCCGCGCACCGAGCCCTACAAGACGCACCTCGCGTATGTACGGGAGCGGCGCAGTGACGCGGACGGCGAGGCGATCCTCGCCGAGGCGCTCGCCAAACTGCGGGGCGAGATCTAGGAGTTGAGGACCGGCCGGGTACCCGTGGGTGCCTGGCCGGACCCGTCCGACGCAGCGCCGGACTCCCGCTCCGGGGCCGATTGTCAGTGGCGCCCTCTACGGTTTGTGTATCGATCTTTCGTATCGACGGACCGGGAGGGGGAGCCTTGGCGACGGCTGAGACGGTGGGCGGGCGTGCCCCGGCATGGCGCGGTGGATTCGGACGGCTGTGGAGCGCCGCCGTGCTCTCCAGCTTCGGTGACTCCCTGCGTACGGCTGCCCTGCCGCTCCTCGCCGTGACGGTGACGGACCGGCCGCTGCTGATCGCCACGGTCACCGCCTGCGGCTATCTGCCGTGGATCGTCTTCGGGCTGCTCGGCGGCGCCGTCGCCGACCGGGTGGACCAGCGGCGCGCCATGTGGACGGTGGACGCGTTACGGGCACTGCTGGTCGGCGCGTTCGCCGTGGTCGTGGCGCTGGGGCACGCCTCGATCGGCCTGCTCATCGCGCTCGCCTTCACCCTGACCGCGCTCCAGACCCTGTTCGACAACGCCTCCACGGCCCTGCTTCCCGCCCTGGTGGACCGTGCCGCGCTCGGCAGCGCGAACGCCCGGCTGATGACCGGGCAGCGCATCGCGGGCGGACTGGTGGGCGGCCCGATCGTGCCGGTGCTGCTGGCCGCGGGGGCCGCCGCCCCCTTCGCCGCCGACGCCGCGACCTTCCTGGTCGCCGCCGCGCTGGTCGCCTCGCTGCGGACCGGGGCGCCCGAGCGGGGGCCGGCCGCGGCGGGCAGCACCCTGCGCCGGGAGATCGCGCAAGGACTGCGCACCCTGTGGCACGACCGGGCCCTGAGAGGCCTGTGCGCCGCCACCGCCCTGTGCAACATCGGCATGGGCGCCCAGCTCGCCACCCTGGTCGTCCTGGTGACCGGTTGGCTGGGCGCCGGCGCCGCGGGGTACGCGGCGGCGGGTGCCGCGTTCACCGTCGGCGGGCTGGCCGGGGGAGTGGCGAACGACCGGATCGTGCGGCGGCTGGGCCGGGTGCGGGCCGTGCTGATCGCGGGCGCCGTGCAGACCGGGGCGCTGATCGTCATGGGCACCGTGCGCAGCCTGGCCGTGCTGCTGGCGGCGCTGGTCGTCTTCGGCTTCATGGGCATGGTGTGGAACGTCAACACGACGACGCTCATGCAGCAGCGCACTCCCGTCGAGCTGCTGGGCCGGGTGGCCTCGGCCTTCCGGACCCTGGCCTTCGCCGGGGTGCCGCTCGGCGCCCTGCTGGGCGGCGGTGCCGCCACCGCCTGGGGCCTGAACACCCCGCCCCTGCTCACAGCGGCCTTTTTCGTGCTGGCCCTCGCCGCGCTGATACCCGCGGGCAAGACGGACGTACCTGTTGTTGCGCCGGACGACGACGACATGACAGCTCGCGTCCCGCGTTGATCAATTAGGTTGGAACAGCTGGGACAGGCACGAAAGAAGGCTGAAGTCGGACATGAACGCAGACGGCCGTACCAGGCTCAACCAGACGCCCGAGTGGACCGCGCTGGCCAAGCACCGCGAGGAGCTCGGCGAAGTGCGGCTGCGGGAGCTGTTCGCCGCCGAACCGGGGCGCGGCTCGGGCTACACCCTCCAGGTCGGCGACCTGCACATCGACTACTCCAAGCACCTGGTCACCGACGAGACGCTGCGGCTGCTGCGCGAGCTGGCCGCAGCGACGGACGTGTTCGGGCTGCGGGACGCCATGTTCCGCGGCGAGAAGATCAACACCACCGAGGACCGCGCCGTCCTGCACACCGCGCTGCGGGCCCCGCGCGAGGCGGTGATCGAGGTCGACGGGGAGAACGTCGTCCCGGGGGTGCACGCCGTTCTCGACAAGATGGCCGACTTCGCCGAGCGGGTCCGCTCCGGCGCCTGGACCGGCCACACCGGCAAGCGGATCAAGACCGTGGTCAACGTCGGTATCGGCGGCTCCGACCTCGGCCCGGCGATGGCATACGAGGTGCTGCGCAGCTTCACCGACCGCGACCTGACCGTCCGCTTCGTGTCGAACGTCGACGGGGCCGACCTGCACGAGGCCACCCGCGACCTGGACGCGGCCGAGACGCTGTTCGTCATCGCGTCCAAGACGTTCACCACGATCGAGACGATCACCAACGCCACGTCAGCGCGCAACTGGCTGCTGGGCGAGCTGAAGGCCGGACCGGAGGCCGTCGCCAAGCACTTCGTCGCTTTGTCGACGAACGCCGAGAAGGTCACCGACTTCGGCATCGACCCGGTCAACATGTTCGAGTTCTGGGACTGGGTCGGCGGACGCTACTCCTACGACTCGGCGATCGGCCTGTCGCTGATGATCGCCATCGGCCCGGACCGCTTCCGGGAGATGCTCGACGGTTTCCGGACCGTCGACGAGCACTTCCGCACCGCGCCCGCCGAGGCCAACGTGCCGCTGCTGCTCGGCCTGCTGGGCATCTGGTACGGCAACTTCCACGACGCCCAGTCGCACGCGGTGCTGCCGTACAGCCACTACCTGTCCAAGTTCACCGCGTATCTCCAGCAGCTGGACATGGAGTCCAACGGCAAGTACGTCGGCCGGGACGGGCGCGAGGTCGACTGGCAGACCGGGCCGGTGGTGTGGGGCACGCCGGGCACCAACGGCCAGCACGCGTACTACCAGCTGATCCACCAGGGCACCAAGCTGATCCCGGCGGACTTCATCGGCTTCGCCGAGCCGGTCGCCGAGATGAGCGACGAGCTCAAGGCGCAGCACGACCTGTTGATGGCGAACTTCTTCGCGCAGACGCAGGCGCTGGCGTTCGGCAAGACGCCTCAGGAGGTCCGTGCAGAGGGGGTGCCTCAGGAGCTGGTGACCCACAAGACGTTCAAGGGCGACCACCCGACGACCACGATCCTCGCGCGCGAGCTGACGCCCTCCGTGCTGGGCCAGTTGATCGCGCTGTACGAGCACAAGGTGTTCGTGCAGGGCGCGGTGTGGAACATCGACTCCTTCGACCAGTGGGGAGTGGAGCTCGGCAAGGTCCTCGCCAGGCGGGTCGAGCCCGCGCTGACCGAGGGTGCCGAGGTGCCGGGGCTGGACGCTTCGACGAAGGCGCTCGTCGCCAAGTACCGCGAGCTGCGCGGCCGGTAGTGACGGCTGATGCGGAAAGCGGGCGGCGCGTGGCCGTCCGCTTCCCGTAGAATCCCTCGCTGATCATGACAACGATCACTCGGGGGAGTGCAAGTTGACGTACCCACAAGGGAGTTGGACCGGCGGCACGCTGACCGCCCGGTCGTTCCTGAAGCCTCATCACGTGGCGCGGGCGGTGTTCCACCCGACCTGGATCCCTCAGTCGCTGGATCCTTCGGTGGACGCCCTCAAGCGCGTGCGGGTCATCGCCGGCGCGGTCGCGGCGTTCGGTGTCTACACCTTCGTCGAAGGCGGGTTCGCCTTCGACGAGATGCTGGACAACGCGGCGACCGCCAGTCTGGTCCTGCTGTTCATCACACCGCTCACGGTCGGCGTGATGCTCTACCTGTGGCAGCGCTCCGGCGCCGGCACGGTGGGGCAGCTGAAGGAGCCGCTGGTCAGGTCGCTGAAGTTGCTGCTGCTGTTCATCGGCTCGGCGCTCGGGACGGTGCTGATCTTCCAAATGGCCGGCTCCCTCGGGACACTCGGTGGCCTGCTGTTCAGCCTCGTGGGGCTCTGGATGGCGTTCTTCGTGATCGCCGGTGCCTACCGGATCTCGGGGAACTTCTTCGGCACCGCGGTCGTGCACCGCTGTCTGCCGCCGCTGCTGGCCACGGTGACGACATGGCTCATGGCCATCCCCGATCTCATCACGGGTGACCTGCACGGGCTCGGCCTCGCCATGGGCGTCTTCTTCATCCTGGGCGCCCCGGTGACGGTCACGACGATCGCCCTGCTGGAGATGGGCCGCCTGAAGAGCCGGTACGGCATCCGACTGGCGGATCATCCGGCCACCCTGCCGCCGCTGCCGACACCCACACCGCCGCCGCCCTCGACCCCGCCGCCACCGCCGCACGCACCGAACGGCTTCGTGCCGCCGCAGGGCAACCCGTACTACCGCTACGCGCCGGGCCCGCAGAATCCGTACGCCCCGCAGCCTCCGTACAACCCGCCGGCCCCGCCTCCGTACAACCCGCAGCAACCCCAGGGCCCTGGGCCCTACGGCGGCTGACCTCGCGGAACCAGGCGGCCCCGTCGGCGTCGCTCAGGCGGCCGCGCTCAGCGTGTCCGCGAGGCGGCGGCGGGCCGCGCGGGACGCCGGGACCGCGGCCAGGGCGGCCGCGCCGGTGACGGCCGCCGTGCCGAGCAACAGCAGGAGAACCGCGGGCGGTCCCTGGGCGATCCCCGCGCCGATGCCGCTCGATCTGCCCTGGGAGTCGATCAGCCAGTGCCCGAGCGGTACGCCCACGGCCGTGCCGATGACGGCCGCGGCCAGGGCGGTGAAGGCGGTGGATGTGACGGTGATCGCGGTGATCTGCCGTGGGGAGAGGCCGATGGCCTTCAGGGCCAGCAGGTCGCGCTCGCCCTCGCGGACGGTGCCGCCGATCGCGGTCAGCAGCTCGATGAGCCCGATCAGGGCCAGCACGGCGATCAGGCCCACGACGACTCCGCGCAGGGGAGACAGCCCGTCGGCGGGGTTCGGTACGGCGTGCACGTCCAGACGTCCCTGCCCGGCGTCGGCCAGCCGGTCGGCGACCTCGGCCGGGTCCGCGCCGGGGCGCAGCCGCAGCTCGTAGAGGGTGGGGCCGAGGCCGGGGTCGTTCTCGCGCAGGGTGTCGAGGGAGGTGGAGATGACCCGGCCGGCGTTCTCCGGCTCGATGCTGCGGCCCACGATGTGCAGGATCTGCGGCTGGTCGCCGACCGTCATCCGCACCCAGTCGCCGACCTTGACGTCCAGCAGCTCCAGCAACCCCTGCCCGGCGACCGCCTCGTCGCGGCCCAGCGCGGTGCGGCCCTCGGCCAGGGCGTACGGGTAGGGGTCCTGGTGGGTGCCGAGGCCGCGCAGGGCGATCGTGGCCGTCTGGCCCGGGACCAGGGCGGCCACCTCGACGCCCGGATAGGCGGCGGCGACCTGCGGGTCGCGTTCGAGCAGGGTGCGGGCGTCGGGGTCGGCGAGACCGGCGGCGTGGACCGTGAGGGCGGTCGGCAGGCCGATCTGTTCGGGGCGGCTGTCGAAGCGGTCGATGGTGGTCCACGCGCTCATCGCCACCACGATCAGCAGCAGCGGCAGAGCGAGGCGCGCGACCGTGGCCAGCGACCGCAGCCGCCGTGTGAACGCCCGGTGCCAGCCCAGCACCAGCGCGGGCGGCAGCCGCAGCCCGAGCGCCTGCCGGGCCGCACCCGACAGTCGCCCCCCGAGCGGAGCCGCACGCCGCGGCACGGGCACCGGCGGCACCCGCCCCGCCCGCCAGGCCGCGAGCCCCGTGGTCGCGCCGATGAACAGCACCGCACCGACCGGCACCGCGAACAGCGCCACGGTGTGTCCCGGCAGCCCCTGCCACACCCCGACCGCGTCCCCGAGCCGCCCCGGGATCAGGCTGCCCAGGGCCTGGATGACGGTCGCGGCGGCCACGGCACCCAGCAGTGCGTAGGCGAGGTGCTGGAGCAGGAAGACGCGGACCACCTGGCCCGGGGTGAAGCCGATCGCCTTCAGCACTGAGATGTCCCGCAGATGGCCGCGGATCCGGGTGCCGATCGCCCCGTGCACCGCCAGCCCGGCAGCGACCAGCGCACCCAGCCCGAACAGCCCCAGCACCTGCCCGAGCAGCCGGTTGTCGCCCTGAGCCTCGGCGCGGGCCTGCTTCCAGGTGGAGACTTCGCTGACCGCGCCGGAGCCCAGCACGGTGACGGCGCGCTGGACGGCGTAGTCCGTGTCGTCAGGGTTGGTCAGACGCAGTCCGATCACCTGGCCGCCCGTGTTCCGCACGGCGGCCGGCGGAGCCCAGACGAGCCCCGCCTGTTCGCCCGCGCGGTAGCGCGGCTCGGCGCTGTCGGCGATGCCGAGGACGGTGAGGGTCCGGCCGGTGCCGGGCAGGGTGAGGGTGTCGCCGGGGGCGGCCAGCAGAGCGCGGGCCAGTCGGCTCTCCAACACCACGCCGTCGGGGTTCGCGGGGTCCAGCCAGTGGCCGGAGGTGAGCAGCGGGCGGGCGACGGCGGGGCGCTCGGGGGTGCCGCGCAGTTCGACCGAGGCACGGGTGCCCCGGGAGGCGAGCGTGGTGGAGGCGGTGGGGTAGGGGCCCGCGACGGACTCGACGCCGTCGAGGCCGGCCAGCTTTCCGGTGTCGGCCGAGGCGCCGGTGTGCAGCCAGACATGGGCGCCGCGCGCTTGGGTGAAGACGCGCTGCCAGGGGTTGGTCGCATAGCCGAACAGGGCCGTGGCCAGCAGCAGCGAGACGACGATGCCGGCCGTGGCCAGCACGAGGAACAGTGCTTCGCCGCGGTGCGTGCGCAGATCGGAGTGCGCCCAGCGCAGGGTGGCTCGCATACGGCTCAGCCCTTCCAGGGATCGTCGTGGAGCCGCATCTCAGTCCCTGAGTTCCAGCACACCCGAGGTCCCTGCCCGGCGCGGCGGCAGGCCGCCGTCCAGTTCCGCGTCGTCGGCTATCCGGCCGTCGAAGAAGCTGATCACCCGGTCCGCGGCGCTCGCCAGCCGGGCGTCATGCGTGACCAGCACGATCGTCTGGCCCCGCTGATGGAACCGGGACAGCAGCCGCATCACCTCGCGGGTGCCCTTGCTGTCCAGGCTGCCGGCGGGTTCGTCGGCCAGCAGCAGCGGCGGCCGGTTCACCAGCGCCCTGGCCAGCGCGACCCGCTGCTGCTCACCGCCCGACAGCTCGCCCGGCATGCTGCGCTCCTTGCCCGCGATGCCCAGCTCGGCCAGCAGCTCCGTGCGCTCGGCGCGGGCCCGCTTCGGCGGGACGCCGGCCAGCAGGGCGGGCAGCTCGACATTGTCGGCGACGGACAGGTTGGAGACCAGGTTGAAGAACTGGAAGACGATCCCGATGCGCTTCCTGCGCTCCACCGACCAGCGGGCCTCGCTCCACCGGTCCGCGCACTCGCCGTCCAGCCAGATGCTCCCGCCGTCCGGCCGCTGCAGCCCGCCCAGCAGATGCAGCAAGGTCGACTTGCCGGCGCCGGACGGACCGGTGACGGCCACGAACTCGCCCCGCCGGACGGAAAGATCCACGCCCCGCACGGCATGCGCCGGAGCACCCTCGCCGTAATGCGTCTTGACCAGGCCCTCTGCACGCAGCGCAGGGTTCTGTGCACCCGGCACAGGACTCTCGGCGCGCAGCCCAGGAGTGGAATCGTCGCTCACTCCAGCTCCTCCAGCTCTTCCTGGCACCGCTCCAGCCAGTCGAGGTCGGCCTGAAGGTGCAGCATCGCGCCCTCGATCAGCAGATGGGCGATGCGGTTGTCCCGGTCTTCGGCGGCGGCCAGCTTCGACAGTTGACGCATGGTGTTCAGGTACTGACGCCGCTGTTTGTTGATCAGGGCGATCTGGTCGACGAGACCGGTCTGCGGGGCGAGAGCCAGTTTCATGAAGAACTCGTCCCGCACCCGAGGCTCGTCCTCGGTGTCCTCGAACCAGGCGCGCAGCGCCTCACGCCCGGCGTCGGTGAGGTGGTAGACCTTCTTGTTGGGACGACTCGACTGCTCGACGTCCTCGCCCTCTATCAGTCCCGATTTCTCGAGGCGGCCGAGGGTCACATAGATCTGGCCGACGTTCGGCTGAGGGTACGCGGAGCCCAGCAGTACCTCAAGGTCCTGCTTCAGCTCGTAACCATGCGCCGGGCCGCGCGCCAGCAGGGCCAGGAGGGGCAGCCGCACTCGTGCTCTCCTCCCGCTCCCGAGTTAATGTGCCGCAGGCCCTAGTATCGCGCATACCTAACAGGTATACATGGCCTCTGTTCCCCGGGCGAAGACGCCCGGTGCCAGGTGTACAGGGAGGAACCTATGCGGTGGATCCACGCCGCCGGTAGGGGCCTTCTCGTCCTCGTCGTGATCCTGACCGGCTACGCCGCCTCCGGCGCCCGTGCCGACGAGGGTCCCGCGGGTGGCAGGGGGCCACTGACCCTCGCCACCGCAGGAGACCTCACCGGCTATCTCGGCTCCGTGCTGGAGGGCTGGAACCGCACTCACCCCGACGAGAAGGTCACTCTCGTCGAGCTGCCCGACTCCGCCGACGAGACCCACGCGCAGATGACCACCGACCTGCGCGGCGGCGAGCGCGGCCGCTTCGACATCCTCAACATCGACGTCAGCTGGACCTCGGAGTTCGCCGCGCACGGCTGGATCCGTCCGCTCGCGCGCGACCGCTTCCCGCTGGACACCTTCCTGCCACCGGTCGTGGACACGGCGACCTACGACGGACAGCTGTACGCGGTCCCGTATGTCACCAACGCCGGCCTGCTCCTGTATCGCAAGGACATCCTCGCCAAGGAGGGCCTCGACCCGCCGCGCACCTGGGCCGAACTGGAACGGGCCGCGAAGACGGTCGCGCCCGAGTACGGCCTCGACGGCTACGCGGGCCAGTTCCTGCCGTACGAGGGCCTCACCGTCAATGCCGCCGAGGCCGTCTACTCCGCGGGCGGCTCGATCCTCGGCGACGAGGGCGAACGCGTCACCGTGAACTCGATGGCGGCCCGCGACGGCATCGACTTCCTCGCCAGGGGCGTGCGCGAGGGCTGGATCCCGAAGCAGGCGCTCACCTACAAGGAGGAGGAGTCCAAACAGGCCTTCCAGGACGGACGCCTGCTGTTCCTCCGTAACTGGCCGTACGCCTATGTCGGCGCGTCGGCCAAGGGCTCGCCCGTCGCCGGGAAGATCGGCGCCGTGCCGTTGCCGGGGCCGGACGGACCCGGGACCAGCGTGCTGGGCGGCTCCAACCTGGCCGTCAGCGCGCACACCGAGCACCCCGACTCGGCCGCGCGGCTGCTGGCGTATCTGACCAGCGAGCGCGTTCAACGGCAGGTCCTCACGCGCGGCGCGCTGCCGCCCGTACGGGCCGACCTCTATGAGGATCCGGAGCTGATCCGGGAGTTCCCGTATCTGCCGACCCTGCGCGAGAGCGTGCTCACGGCCGCGCCGCGGCCCAAGAGCCCGCGCTACGACCAGGTGAGCCTGGTGGTGCAGGCGGTCGTGCGCGATGCGATGACCGGGCGCGAGACGCCCGAGGCCGCCGTGCGACGGCTGGCGCGCGAGCTCGACGCCATCGCGCGCTGAGTAGTTACCTGTTAGGTAACGCCAGCATCTCATCTCTCTACATCTTGTCCCGTTGTGTCCGGGTTTTCGAGGTCAACTGTTCGGTAGCTTCCGTCCAGTTCATTGACACCCCCCGGAAACGGCTACTTAACATGCATGCATGCTGAGTAAGTACCACTGGTGGCGTGACGCGGTGATCTACCAGGTCTACGTCCGCAGTTTCCTCGACAGCACCGGCGACGGTGTCGGTGACCTCGCCGGGGTCAGGGCGGGGCTGCCGTACCTCAAGAAGCTCGGGGTCGACGGGATCTGGCTGAGCCCCTTCTACCCCTCCCCGCAAGCCGACCACGGCTACGACGTGGCCGACTACTGCGACGTAGACCCGCTCTTCGGCGACCTCGCCGAGTTCGACCTGCTGGTCGC
Source organism: Streptomyces sp. UW30 (assembly GCF_008042075.1). Taxonomy (GTDB): domain Bacteria; phylum Actinomycetota; class Actinomycetes; order Streptomycetales; family Streptomycetaceae; genus Streptomyces. The sequence continues at coordinate 637,349 of NZ_RDBN01000037.1, forward strand.
GGCGGCACGGCGACTCGGCATCAAGGTGCTGCTCGACATCGTCCCCAACCACTGCTCCGGCGAGCACCGGTGGTTCGAGGAGGCGCTGGCCACCGAGCCCGGCAGCGCGGCCCGCGCCCGCTTCCACTTCGCCGACGGCCGTGGTCCCGAAGGGTCCGAGCCGCCCAACAACTGGCACGCGATGTTCGGCGGCCCGGCGTGGAGCCGGGTGACCGAGGCGGACGGGCAGGCCGGTCAGTGGTACCTGCACATGTTCACGCCCGAGCAGCCCGACTGGAACTGGCGCAATCCGGAGGTCGGCGCCGAGTTCGACCGGATCCTGCGCTTCTGGCTGGACCGGGGTGTCGACGGCTTCCGTATCGACGTCGCCGCCGGACTCTTCAAGCACCCGGAGCTGCCTGACTCCGACGACCCGGAGGCCGACGCCCGCACCCGCGACTCGGTCAACCCGCTCGCCTGGAACCAGCCCGAGGTGCACGCGGTGTGGCGCCAGTGGCGCTCCATATGCGAGGAGTACACCGCCCGAGACGGCCGTGAGCGCCTCCTCGTCGGCGAGGTGTCCGTGCCGACCGCCCGCGAGCACGCCCTGTACGTCCGCTCCGACGAACTCCACCAGGCGTTCTTCTTCGACCTGCTCAGCGCCCCCTGGGAGGCCGATGCCTTCCGCAAGGTCATCTCCGAGGCCATGCAGGACATAGCCGGCACGGGCTCGACGGTCACCTGGGTCCTCAACAACCACGACCAGGTCCGCACCGTCACCCGCTACGGCGAGCCCGCGCCCGAGGGCAGCGGCCTCGGTGCCGCCCGCGCCCGCGCCGCCGCGCTGCTGATGCTGGCGCTGCCCGGAGCCGCGTACATCTACCAGGGCGAGGAGCTGGGCCTGCCCGAGGTCGTCGACCTTCCCGACGACGTGCTCACCGACCCGATCTTCCGCCGCACCGGCAGCCGGGCCCGCATACGCGACGGCTGCCGGGTTCCGCTGCCGTGGTCGGGACAGGCGTCGCCGTTCGGCTTCACCTCCGGCGCGGAGAGTGCCAAGCCGTGGCTGCCGCAGCCGGAGTACTTCGCCGAGTACGCCACCGACCGCGCCCTCGCCGACACCCGCTCCTTCTGGCACCTGTACCGCGACGGCCTCCAACTGCGCGCCGGAATGCCCCAGTTGGGCGAGGGCACGCTGCGCTGGCTCGACAGCCCGCCCGGCGTCCTGGCCTTCGTGCGCGGTGACGGCCTCGTCTGCGCCGTCAACTTCGGTACGGCTCCCACCCCCGCGCCGGTCTCCGGCACCCCGCTGCTGTCGAGCGGCCCCTGCCCGGCCGGCGTCCTGCCCGGCTCCACCGCGGCCTGGTGGACGAGCGACGGGACCGAGTCCCGAACCCACTGAGTTTTCCGTCAGTTTCCCCATCCCCGAAGGGACATCAACGATGATGCGACGACGTACCACCCTGCTCACCGGCTGCACCGCACTCGTCCTGGCGCTCGGCGCGACCGCCTGCGGCGGCGGAGACGTCTCCGCCGGTGGCGGCGACAAGGCGCTCGGCGGCCAGACGGTCACCGTGGCCGGTGTCTGGTCCGGCAGCGAGCAGAAGAACTTCCAGAAGGTGCTGGACGCCTTCACCGAGAAGACCGGCGCGAAGACCCAGTTCACGTCCACCGGGGACAACGTCTCCACCGTCGTCGGCAGCAAGATCGAGGGCGGCAACGCCCCCGACGTGGTGATGGTCCCGCAGGTCGGCGTGCTGAAGCAGTTCGCGCAGAACGGCTGGCTCAAGCCGCTGTCCGGCGCGGCCCAGAAGTCCGTGGACACCAACTTCGCACCCGTGTGGAAGAACTACGGCACCGTCGACGACACCCTCTACGGCCTCTACTTCAAGGCCGCCCACAAGTCGACCGTCTGGTACAGCCCCGACGCCCTCACGCAGGCGGGCGTCGAGCCGCCGGAGACGTACGACGACATGCTGAAGGCCGGCCAGACCGTCTCCGACTCCGGACTCGCCGCCTTCTCGGTAGCAGGGCAGGACGGCTGGACGCTGACGGACTGGTTCGAGAACGTCTACCTCTCCCAGGCCGGACCCGAGAAGTACGACGCCCTCGCCTCGCACGAGCTGAAGTGGACCGACGCGTCGGTCGTCGAGGCGCTCACCACCCTCGGCAAGCTGTTCAAGGACAAGCAGCTGATCGCGGGCGGTCAGAAGGGTGCCCTCAACACTGACTTCCCGGGCTCGGTGGAGAAGGTGTTCGGGCCGAAGCCCGAGGCCGGCATGGTCTACGAGGGCGACTTCGTCGCGGGCGTCGCCAAGGACCAGTTCGGCAAGAAGATCGGCGAGGACGCGAACTTCTTCCCGTTCCCGGCGGTCGGCGGCGGCAAGGCGCCCGTGGTCAGCGGCGGTGACGCGGCCGTCGTCCTGAAGGACGGCAAGAACCAGAAGGCCGGCATGGCCCTCCTGGAGTACCTGGCGACGCCGGAGGCCGCAGCCGTGTGGGCGGAGGCCGGCGGCTTCCTGTCCCCGAACAAGAACGTCGACCTCGCGTCGTACGGCGACGACGTCACCCGCGAGACCGCCAAGTCCCTCGTCTCGGCGGGCGATTCGGTGCGCTTCGACATGTCCGACCAGGCCCCGGCGGCCTTCGGCGGCACCAAGGGCGCAGGCGAGTGGAAGCTGCTCCAGGACTTCCTGCGCGACCCGTCGGACCCGAAGGGCACCGCGGCGAAGCTGGAGGCCGCGGCGGCCAAGGCGTACCAGGGCCAGGGCTGACCGGACATGACCGCCACTCTCGTGAATGAGGCGAGCCGGGGGGCCGCCGTGGGTCCGGGCAAGGAACGTGCCCGGCGCTCGCGGCGGCGCGCCCGGATCATCGCCCTGCTCTTCGTGTTCCCCGCGCTGCTCCTGCTGGGCGCGCTGGTCGTCTACCCCGTGCTGTTCTCCGTCGGGCGCAGCTTCTTCGACGCCTCCGGCACCCGTTTCGTGGGCGGCGAGAACTACAGCGAGATGTTCCGCGACCCGGCCACCCTCAAGGCCATCCGCAACACCACGATCTGGGTCGTCGTGGCCCCGGCCCTGCTCACGGGCCTCGGCCTGATCCTGGCCGTGCTGGTGGAGAAGGTCCGCTGGGCGACCGCGTTCAAGCTGCTGCTGTTCATGCCGATGGCCGTGTCCTTCCTGGCCGCCGGCATCATCTTCCGCCTCGCCTACGACGAGGACCCGGACAAGGGCGTGCTGAACGCCGCCGCCGTCTCCGTGCACGACGCCTTCCAGGGCACGTCGACCTATCCGACGGCCCGGGCGCGCGACGGGCAGGGGCTGACGAAGGACGCGGACGGCTCGTACCGCACGAGCGCGAGCGTGTCGCCGGGTGAGGCGGTGACGCTCGGCCTGGTCGGTGTGCTGCCGGACGACCTGCCGGGAGGCGTCGAGCCGGCGTACTCGGCGGCAGGGCAGCAGGCCGCCGCCGGTGAGCTGCGCGGTGTGGTGTACCTCGACTTCACGCCCGGCGGGGGAGGGGAACAGGGCAAGGTGGACCGGCGGGAGAACGGGCTGCCGGAGATGAAAGTCGAGGCGGTGCGCGCCGGGGAAACGGTCGCCACGGCGACGACGGCGTCCGACGGTTCCTTCCGCTTCGAGGGGCTGGACGACGGCTCGTACTCGGTGCGGCTGCCGGCCTCGAACTTCGCCGCTCCCTACGACGGCATCTCCTGGCTCGGGCCCACGCTCGTCACGCCGGCGATCATCGGGGCGTACCTGTGGATCTGGACCGGCTTCGCGATGGTCCTGATCGGTGCCGGCCTCTCGACCCTCCCCCGGGACGCGCTGGAGGCGGCGCGGATGGACGGCGCGAACGAGTGGCAGATCTTCCGCAGGATCACGGTGCCGCTGCTGGCACCGGTGCTGACGGTCGTCTTCATCACGCTCGTCATCAACGTGATGAAGGTCTTCGACCTCGTCTACATCATCGCGCCCGGTCCGGTGCAGGAGGACGCGACCGTGCTCGCGACGCAGATGTGGCTGGTGTCGTTCGGCGGCGGCAACAACCAGGGCCTGGGCAGCGCGCTGGGCGTCCTGCTTCTGCTGCTGGTGATCCCCGCGATGGTCTTCAACGTCCGCCGCTTCCGAAGGAGTCAGCGATGAACGCGGTCAGGCGGGGCCTGGGCAACTCACTGGTGCAGGCCTTCCTCGTGGTGATCGGGCTGGTCTGGCTGACCCCGTTGGCCGGGCTGTTCCTGTCCTCGCTGCGGTCCGCCGAGGAAACGGCGGGCGGCGGCTGGTGGACGGTGTTCGCCAGCCCCGGCCAGCTGTCCTTCGACAACTACTCGGCGCTGCTGGGCAACGCCGGGATCACCCAGGCGTTCTGGAACACCGTGCTGATCTCGGTGCCGGCGACGCTGCTGGTCGTCGTCCTCGCGGCGCTCGCCGGGTACGCCTTCGCCTGGCTGGACTTCCCCGGCCGCGAGGCGCTCTTCCTGGTCGTCGTGGCGCTGCTCGTGGTGCCCGTGCAGATCGGGCTGCTCCCGGTCGCCAAACTCTTCGGTCAGCTGGGGCTGTTCGGCACGATTCCCGGCGTCGTCCTCTTCCACGTGGCGTACGGGCTGCCGTTCGCGGTGTTCCTGCTGCGGAACTACTTCGCCGAGATGCCGAAGGAGATGCTGGAGGCGGCGCGGATGGACGGTGGCAGCGAGTGGCGGATCTTCACGCGGCTCGTGCTTCCCGTGGGGCGGCCCGCGATCGCCTCGCTGGCCATCTTCCAGTTCCTGTGGGTGTGGAACGACATGCTGGTGGCGCTGCTGTTCGCCGACAGTGCTTCCCAGCCGTTGACCGTTGAACTCCAGTCCCAGATACGGCAGTTCGGCAGCAACATCGATGTGCTGGCGCCCGGGGCGTTCGTGTCCCTGGTGGTGCCGGTGGTGGTGTTCTTCGCGTTCCAGCGGCACTTTGTGCAGGGGGTCATGGCGGGTTCGGTGAAGTAGCCCGGAAAGGGCCTCGCCCTCGAACGCCGGAGGGGCTGAAAGGAATCAGCCCCTCCGGCGTTCGAGGAGTGGGGGTCCGCTTACGAAGACGCCGGTGGATACAGCGACCGCGGCAGCTGTGACGCCGCCGCCGCGTCCAGGAGCCACAGCGTCCTGGAACGCCCGTACGCCCCCGCCGCCGGAGCCTGGATCTCCCCCGCACCCGACAGCGCGATCGCCGCGGCCTGCGCCTTGTCCTCGCCCGCCGCCAGCAACCACACCTCACGTGCCGCCCGGATCGCGGGAAGCGTGAGGGTCACACGGGTCGGCGGAGGCTTCGGCGCGCCGTGCACCCCGACGACCGTGCGCTGCGTCTCCCGTACCGCGGGCAGTTCCGGGAACAGAGAGGCGACGTGGGTGTCGGGACCCACGCCCAGCATCAGGACGTCGAAGGTGGGCACCGAACCGTGGTTCTCGGGACCCGCCGCCCTCGCCAGTTCCTCCGCGTACGCGGAAGCGGCCGCCTCCACGTCCGCGCCGAACGGACCGTCCGACGCGGGCATGGCATGCACCCGCTTCGGATCCAGCGGCACCGCGTCCAGCAGAGCCTCGCGGGCCTGCGTGACATTGCGGTCGGGGTCGCCCTCGGGGAGGAAACGCTCGTCGCCCCACCACAGGTCGAGCCGGCCCCAGTCGACGGCGTCCCGCGCGGGGGCGGCCGCCAGCGCGGCCAGCAGGCCGTTGCCGTTGCGGCCGCCCGTGAGGACCACGGACGCCGAGCCCCGGGAGGCCTGGGCGTCCACGATCTTCGTGATCAGCCGGGCCGCCGCGGCCTGCGCCATCAGCTCCTTGTCGCGGTGCACGACGAGCTGCGGAGTACTCACTTCGCCGCCGCCTTCTTCACTTCCTGCGCCGTCGCTTCCTTCGCGGATGCTTCAGCAGCGACCTTGGAGGGCGCCCCGGCCGGTTCTCCTTTGGCCGGTGACTCCCCTTTGTCCGCCTGGGTCTTGCCTTCGGCCTCCTCGGCCGGCGGCTCCCCGACCCGGGCCACGGCGGCCTGGGCCAGCGCCACGGCCTGCTCCGCCTTGGCCACGGCGGCCTCGGCGCCCCGAACCGTGGCGGCCGGCACGGAGTTCAGCCGCTCCACCCCGAACCGCAACGCCGACGCGTAGGTGTCGTCCGGGTCGAGCCGCCGCAGTTCCTCCGCGATCAGCTCGGCCGTCTCCCGCCGCTTCAGCGCCACGGCACGGTCCGGCTGGCCCTCGATGGAGAGGGTCGCCAGGGAGCCGTCCGCCCGGTCGAGCTTGATCGGGCCGCAGTCGGTGTCCATGCGGACCGCCGTCAGACCGGGGCCCGACGACAGCGACCGCTTGACGGGGACGTCCAGCCGGTCCGCGAGCCACATCGCCAGCAGCTCACAGCTCGGATTGAACTCCTCGCCCTCCACCTCGACGGCCTTCACTTCGCAGACCACCTGGTCCAGAGCCGCCGCCAGCATCGAGCGCCAGGGCGTGATCCGGGTCCAGGACAGGTCGGTGTCGCCGGGTGTGTAGGTGTCGGCGCGGGACGACAGTTCCCGTACCGGCTGCTCCGAGGCGTAGGTGTCGGTCACCCGGCGCTGGGCCAGTGCGCCCAGCGGGTCGTTCGCCGGGTCGATCGGCGCGTTCACCGGCCACCAGACCACCACCGGGGCGTCCGGCAGCAGCAGGGGGAGGACGACGGACTGCGCGTGGTCGGACACTTCGCCGTACAGGCGCAGGACGACCGTCTCGCCGGTGCCCGCGTCCGCGCCCACCCGCACCTCGGCGTCCAGCCGTGACTGCGTACGGTCGCGGGGCGAGCGCGAGACACGCTTGATGACCACGAGCGTGCGCGAGGGGTGCTCGCGCGAGGCGTCGTTCGCGGCCTTCAGGGCGTCGTACGCGTTCTCCTCGTCCGTGACGATGACCAGAGTGAGCACCATGCCGACGGCCGGCGTGCCGATGGCCCGGCGACCCTGCACCAACGCCTTGTTGATCTTGCTGGCTGTGGTGTCCGTGAGGTCTATCTTCATGGCCGGCGCCAGCTCCGTCCCTCTCGTGCGAGCATTTCGTCCGCCTCGACGGGCCCCCACGTACCGGACGGGTACTGGGCGGGCCTGCCGTGCTGGTCCCAGTACTGCTCGATCGGGTCGAGGATCTTCCAGGACCGCTCGACCTCCTCGGTGCGCGGGAAGAGGTTCGAGTCGCCCAGGAGGACGTCCAGGATCAGGCGCTCGTACGCCTCCGGGCTGGACTCCGTGAAGGACTCGCCATAGGCGAAGTCCATCGACACGTCCCGGATCTCCATCGAGGTGCCGGGCACCTTGGAGCCGAAGCGGACCGTGACGCCCTCGTCGGGCTGGACGCGGATCACGATCGCGTTCTGGCCCAGCTCCTCGGTGGCCGTCGTGTCGAAGGGGGAGTGCGGGGCGCGCTGGAAGACGACCGCGATCTCCGTGACGCGCCTGCCGAGCCGCTTGCCGGTGCGCAGGTAGAAGGGGACGCCCGCCCAGCGGCGGTTGTCGATCTCCACCTTGATCGCGGCATAGGTGTCCGTCTTGGACTTGGGGTCGATGCCCTCCTCCTGGAGGTAGCCGACCGCCTTCTCGCCGCCCTGCCAGCCGGCCGCGTACTGCGCGAACACGGTGTCGCGGCCCAGGTCCTTCGGCAGCCGTACGGCACCGAGCACCTTGGTCTTCTCGGCGGCCAGCGCGTCCGCGTCGAAGGAGGCGGGCTCTTCCATGGCCGTCAGGGCCATCAGCTGGAGCAGGTGGTTCTGGATGACGTCACGGGCGGCGCCGATGCCGTCGTAGTAGCCGGCCCGGCCGCCGATGCCGATGTCCTCGGCCATGGTGATCTGCACGTGGTCCACGAAGGACCGGTTCCAGATCGGTTCGAACATCGTGTTGGCGAACCGCAGCGCCAGGATGTTCTGGACGGTCTCCTTGCCCAGGTAGTGGTCGATGCGGAAGACCTGGTCCGGGGCGAAGACCTCGTGGACGACCTTGTTGAGCTCCTCGGCCGAGGCGAGGTCGTGGCCGAAGGGCTTCTCGATGACCGCGCGGCGCCAGGAGCCGCTGCTCTGGTCGGCGAGGCCGTGCTTCTTGAGCTGCTGGATGACCACCGGGAAGGAGCGCGGCGGCACCGACAGGTAGAAGGCGAAGTTGCCGCCCGTGCCCTGTGCCTTGTCCAGCTCCTCGATGGYGCCGCGCAGCCGCTCGAAGGCCTCGTCGTCGTCGAAGGTGCCCTGCACGAAGCGCATCCCCTGGATGAGCTGCTGCCAGACCTCCTCGCGGAAGGGCGTGCGGGCGTGCGCCTTGACCGAGTCGTGGACCTCCTGCGCGAAGTCCTCGTTCGCCCACTCGCGGCGGGCGAAACCGACCAGAGAGAAGCCTGGCGGCAGCAGACCCCGGTTGGCGAGGTCGTACACGGCAGGCATCAGCTTTTTACGTGACAAATCGCCCGTAACGCCGAAGATCACCAGGCCCGACGGCCCCGCGATACGCGGGAGCCGTCGGTCGGCGGCGTCACGAAGCGGATTCGCTTCAGTGACGTTAAAGGGTGACAAGGGATCAGCCCTCCGAGGGGGCGAGGCGCTCCAGCACTGCCTCGGTCGACTTGAGCAGGTCGTTCCAGGACGCCTCGAACTTCTCGACGCCTTCGTCCTCCAGCAGCTGCACCACGTCGTCGTACGAGATGCCGAGCCGCTCGACCGCGTCGAGGTCGGCACGGGCCTGCTCGTAGGTCCCGGCGACGGTGTTGCCGGTGATCTCGCCCTTCTCCTCCGTGGCGTGGAGGGTGGCCTCGGGCATGGTGTTGACCGTGTTCGGGGCGACCAGGTCGTCGACGTAGAGGGTCGGCTTGTACGCCGGGTCCTTCACGCCGGTCGACGCCCACAGCGGACGCTGCTTGTTGGCGCCCGCGCTCTCCAGCACGCTCCAGCGGTCCGAGGAGAAGACCTCCTCGTACGCCTGGTAGGCGAGGCGCGCGTTGGCCACGCCCGCCTTGCCGCGCGCGGCCTTGGCCTCGTCGGTGCCGAGCGCGTCGAGGCGCTTGTCGATCTCGGTGTCCACGCGGGACACGAAGAAGGACGCCACCGAGCGGATCAGCGACAGGTCCAGGCCGCGCTCCTTGGCCTTCTCCAGACCGGCCAGGTAGGCGTCCATGACCTCGCGGTAGCGCTCCAGCGAGAAGATCAGCGTGACGTTGACGCTGATGCCGAGGCCGATGACCTCGGTGATCGCCGGGAGGCCCGCCTTGGTGGCCGGGATCTTGATCAGGGTGTTGGGACGGTCGACCAGCCAGGCCAGCTGCTTGGCCTCGGCGATCGTCGCGCGGGTGTGGTGCGCGAGCCGCGGGTCGACCTCGATGGAGACCCGGCCGTCCTGACCGCCGGTGGCGTCGAAGACCGGGCGCAGGATGTCGGCGGCGTCACGGACGTCCGCCGTGGTGATCATGCGGATCGCCTCTTCGACCGTCACCTTGCGGGCGGCGAGGTCGGCGACCTGCTGCTCGTAGCCGTCACCGCCGCTGATCGCCTTCTGGAAGATCGACGGGTTGGTCGTGACACCCACGACGTGCTGCTGGTCGATCAGCTCGGCGAGATTGCCGGACGTGATGCGCTGGCGCGACAGGTCGTCCAGCCAGATCGCGACGCCCTCCTCGGAGAGGCGCTTGAGTGCGTCTGTCATGGAAAATCAAACTCCTACGTCTCGTATGTGAGCGTCAGCGCTGGGCCGCGGCGAGGGATTCCCGCGCGACGGCAGCCACGTTCTCGGCAGTGAAGCCGTACTCCCGGAAAAGGACCTTGCCGTCGGCCGAAGCACCGAAGTGCTCCAGGGAAACGATGCGACCCGCGTCCCCGACGTACTTGTGCCAGGTCAGACCGATGCCGGCCTCGACCGCCACCCGCGCCTTGACGGCCGGCGGCAGGACGCTGTCCCGGTACCCCTGGTCCTGCTCCTCGAACCACTCCACGCACGGCATGGACACGACCCGCGTCGGCACACCGTCGGCCTGGAGCCGCTCGCGCGCCTCGACGGCCACGTGCACCTCGGAGCCGGTCGAGATGAGGACGACCTGCGGCTCGCCGCCTTCGGCCTCGAACAGCACGTAGCCACCGCGCACGGCGTCCTCGTTGGCCTCGTACACCGGTACACCCTGACGGGTCAGCGCGAGCCCGTGCGGGGCACCCTTGCCGAACTCCTTCGTGTAGCGCTTGAGGATCTCGCGCCAGGCGATCGCGGTCTCGTTGGCGTCCGCCGGACGGACCACGTTGAGACCGGGGATGGCGCGCAGGGACGCGAGGTGCTCGATCGGCTGGTGGGTCGGGCCGTCCTCACCGAGACCGATGGAGTCGTGCGTCCAGACGTACGTCACCGGCAGGTGCATCAGCGCCGACAGACGTACGGCGTTGCGCATGTAGTCGGAGAAGACCAGGAACGTACCGCCGTAGACACGGGTGTTTCCGTGCAGGGTGATGCCGTTCATCTCCGCGGCCATGGAGTGCTCGCGGATGCCGAAGTGGATCGTGCGGCCGTACGGGTCCGCCTCCGGGAGCGGGTTGTCCGCCGGGAGGAACGACGACGTCTTGTCGATCGTCGTGTTGTTGGAGCCGGCCAGGTCGGCCGAGCCGCCCCACAGCTCCGGGATGACCGCACCCAGCGCCTGGAGCACCTTGCCGGACGCGGCACGGGTGGCGACGCCCTTGCCGGGCTCGAAGACCGGGAGCTTCTCCTCCCAGCCGGTGGGCAGCTCGCCCTTGCTGATGCGGTCGAACTCGACAGCGCGCTCGGGGTTCTTGTCGCGCCACAGCTGGAACGACTTCTCCCACTCGGCCTTCGCCTCGGCGCCCCGATCCAGCGCCTCGCGGGTGTGGCCGATGACCTCGTCGCTGACCTCGAAGGACTGCTCCGGGTCGAAGCCGAGGACGCGCTTGGTGGCCGCGACCTCGTCGTCGCCGAGCGCCGAGCCGTGGGCGGCCTCGGTGTTCTGCGCGTTCGGGGCGGGCCAGGCGATGATCGAGCGCATCGCGATGAAGGACGGCTTGTCCGTCACCTGCTTCGCGGCCTCGATCGCGTTGTAGATGGCGTGCGGGTCGAGGTCGCCGTCCGGCTTCGGGGCGATGCGCTGCACATGCCAGCCGTAGGCCTCGTACCGCTTGACCGTGTCCTCGGAGACGGCCGTCTCCGTGTCGCCCTCGATCGAGATGTGGTTGTCGTCCCACAGCAGGATCAGATTGCCGAGCTGCTGGTGGCCGGCCATCGAGGACGCCTCGGCGGAGATGCCCTCCTGGAGGCAGCCGTCACCGGCGATGGCGTAGACGAAGTGGTCGAAGGGGGAGGTGCCCTCCGCGGCCTCCGGGTCGAACAGACCGCGCTCGTAGCGGGCGGCCATCGCCATGCCGACGGCGTTGGCGACACCCTGGCCCAGCGGGCCGGTCGTCGTCTCGACGCCCGTGGTGTGGCCGTACTCCGGGTGGCCCGGGGTCTTCGAACCCCACGTCCGGAACGCCTTCAGGTCGTCCAGCTCCAGACCGAAGCCGGCCAGGTAGAGCTGGGTGTAGAGGGTCAGGGACGAGTGGCCGGCGGACAGCACGAAGCGGTCGCGACCGACCCACTCGGCGTCCGCGGGGTCGTGCCGCATCACCTTCTGGAAGAGGGTGTAGGCGGCGGGTGCCAGGCTCATCGCCGTACCCGGATGGCCGTTTCCGACCTTCTGTACGGCGTCGGCGGCCAGGACGCGGGCGGTGTCGACAGCCCGCTGGTCCAGCTCGGTCCACTCGAGGTCTGTGGTGGTCGGCTTGGTGCTCACCCTGGGTCAGGGCTCCTCTCCACATGTCGGTTGCCGGTGTCACGGGCACACAAGCCCACCGGCTGCCGGCGTACTCGGCGTCGGCCGGCCGTTGTCGAGCCTACCCCCGGAAGTACGTGCGTTTTTTCGACTCATTCCAGACTGCCGGGCGTCGTCGGGATGTGCCTCCCGACTGGGTCGTTCCACATTCGGCAAGTGAATACGGAGCCGCTCATCCGGGTGCTCAATCGAGCTTCGACGCGCCCGTCGGACCACCCCCTCCAACACGACCCCACCCCCGCGAATATCCGGGTCTGGGCAACGTCTACAGTGGCGTGGTACGCGCGAGCCTTTACCGGGACTTCACACGGGGAGGCTTGCTGGGATGTCTCTGTCAGGGGTGTGCGTGACGGCCGTTGAATCCCGTCCAGCGGGGATTATCGGGACGAGCCAGAGCCCGAGCCGGCGGCCGATCGGGGCCCGGGTCAAGGCGTTCGTGGCGTTGACCAAGCCGCGGATCATCGAGCTGCTGCTGATCACCACCGTTCCGGTGATGTTCCTGGCAGAGCAGGGTGTGCCGGACCTGACGCTGGTCCTTCTCACCTGCGTCGGCGGCTACCTCTCCGCCGGCGGCGCCAACGCGCTGAACATGTACATCGACCGCGACATCGACGCGCTCATGGACCGCACCTCGCAGCGCCCGCTGGTCACCGGGATGGTCAGCCCGCGCGAGTGCCTGGTCTTCGGCATCACGCTGGCGATCGCGTCGACGCTGCTGTTCGGCCTGACCGTCAACTGGCTGAGCGCCTGGCTCTCGCTGGGCGCACTCCTCTTCTACGTCGTCGTCTACACGATGATCCTCAAGCGCCGTACGTCGCAGAACATCGTGTGGGGCGGCATCGCGGGCTGCATGCCGGTCCTGATCGGCTGGTCCGCGGTCACGGACTCCCTGTCCTGGGCCCCGCTCATCCTCTTCATGGTGATCTTCTTCTGGACGCCGCCGCACTACTGGCCGCTGTCCATGAAGGTCAAGGAGGACTACGCGCGCGTGGGCGTCCCGATGCTCCCGGTCATCGCCTCCAACAAGGTCGTCGCCAAGCAGATCGTCATCTACAGCTGGGTGATGGTGGCGGTGTCGCTCCTGTTGACGCCGCTCGGCTACACGGGCTGGTTCTACAGCGCGGTCGCCCTGGGCGCGGGCGGCTGGTGGCTGTGGGAGGCGCACGCGCTCCAGAACCGCGCGAAGGCGGAGGTGACGGGCGGCAAGCTGAAGGAAATGCGCCTGTTCCACTGGTCGATCACGTATGTGTCGCTGCTGTTCGTGGCGGTGGCCGTGGACCCGTTCCTGCGCTGACGCACGTCACAGTGCCCTGCCCTCGCCAGCTGATCTACCCGTGAGTAGCATCCTGGTCATGGCAGACAAGGTGGCCAAGCTGGCCAAGCAGATCAACACCTTCGCGAAGTCCCACGGCGGCGCCGAGGCCCAGGTGGCCTACATCGGTGAGCGGGGCGCCCGGATCGTGCTCGTCGGCGAGGACGGCGGCTGGGGCGACCTGGTGGCACCGTCGTACGAGACCGCCGAGCAGGCCGTGGAGAAGGCCGGCGTCACGCGCCACGAGTCCTTCGACGGCGAGTTCGCGGCGAAGGTGACGACGGGCGAGTACGAGTGGAAGAGGATGGCCGGCATCCAGCTCGGCGGCTGAACAACGCCCTCTTTTGAGGGCGAACCTGAGCCGGCCTCGCCCTTTCGCAACACCAAGTCGCCGGTTCACCCGTTAGGACCTGTAGAGCAATCGCAGCGTCCACCTACGGGGAGCCCGGATGATCGACACGCCGTCCCTCGTGGACCAGTACTGCCACGGCGTACTGCGAACAGAGCTGGGCCTCGGCACCTTCGAGGCCCAGCTGGCCCGCACCGAGGGCCCACCGGCGCCCGGCACCACACTCTTCGACACCCAGACGGGTTTCGCCGTACGCCGCTGGTGCCCCCCGCTCCTGGGCCTCGAACCGCACTGCCGGCCCGCGCGCTATCTCGCCCGGCGCCGAGAACTCGGCGTGCTGGAGGCGGGCCGGCGCCTGCTGCGCGGCAGCGGTATCACGACGTACCTGATCGACACCGGGCTGCCCGGCGACCTCACCGGCCCCCGGGAGATGGCGTCCGCCGGATCGGCCGAGGCCCGCGAGATCGTCCGCCTTGAACTCCTCGCCGAACAGGTCGCCGACACCTCCGGCACCGTCGAGTCCTTCCTGGCCAACCTCGCCGAGTCGGTGCACGGCGCGGCCGCGAACGCTGTGGCCTTCACGTCGGTCGCGGGTGTACGGCACGGCCTCGCACTCGCGCCCGAGCCGCCGGGGCCGGGCGAGGTGCGGGGCGCGGCCGGCCGCTGGCTGGCGGCACGCAGGGTCGGCGGCGAGCTGAGCGACCCGGTGCTGCTGCGGCACCTGCTGTGGATCGCGGTGGCGTCGGGACTGCCGCTGCAACTGCACGCGGGACTGGGCGAGCCGGGCCTGCGCATCGACCGCACCGACCCGGTGCTGCTCACGGACTTCGTCCGCGCCACGGCCGGCCTCGGCACCGACCTGATCCTGTTGCACGGCTACCCCTACCACCGGCACGCCGCCCACCTGGCCGGCGTCTTCCCGCACGTCTACGCCGACTCCGGCGCCGCCCTCATCCGCACCGGCGCCCGCGCGGCCACGATCCTCGCCGAGATCCTGGAACTGGCCCCCTTCGGCAAGATCCTCTTCTCCAGCGGAGCCCAGGGCCTGCCCGAACTGCACGTGGTGGGCGCCCGACTCTTCCGCGAGGCGCTCGCCAGGGTGCTCGGCGGCTGGGTCGCCGAGGGGGCGTGGTCGCTGGCGGACGCGCAGCGGGTGGCGGGGATGGTGGCGGCGGGGAACGCGCGCAGGGTGTACGGGCTGGACTGAGCGGCCCGGACGGCTACGCGCGGGTGCCGACCGCGGCCTCGGCCGTCGGACCCGGGATCCCGATCTCCTCGTGCGGCCGTTCCCGCAGGGCGAGCAGGACGCGGAGCGTGGCGATCCAGACCAGGGCCGAGCCGAACATGTGCAGGCCGACCAGGATCTCGGGGAGGTCCGTGAAGTACTGGACGTAGCCGATGACGCCCTGGGCGAGGAGGATCAGGAAGAGGTCGCGGGTGCGGTTCAGGGGGCCCTTCGGGGCGTCGACCGCCTTGAGGACGAACCACAGGGCGAACGTCAGCGTGACCACGATCCAGGCCAGCACGGCGTGCAGCTTGGTGACGTTCTCCCAGTCGACCGGCATCCGCTCGACCTCGCTGGAGTCGCCCGCGTGCGGGCCCGCACCGGTGACCACCGTGCCGACCAGGATCAGCAGCGCCGACGCCGCGACCAGGAACCACACCAGCTGCTGCACCGCCTTGCCCGCCAGCGGACGGGCCGCCCCGTCGCCCTCCCGGGCGCGCTGCCACATCACCGTGGCGACCGCGATGAGCGCGGACGTCGCCACGAAGTGGGCCGCGACCGTGTAGGGGTTCAGGCCGACCAGGACGACGATGCCGCCGAGCACCGCGTTGCTCATGACGATCCAGAACTGCGCCCACCCGAGCCGGGTGAGCCCACGCCGGTACGGCTTCGCGGAGCGCGCCGCGATGATCGCCCAGCCGACCGCGGCGCACAGCACGTACGTCAGCATGCGGTTGCCGAACTCGATGGCGCCGTGCAGGCCCATCTCGCTGGTGGCGGTGAGCGAGTCGTCGGTGCACTTGGGCCAGGTCGGGCAGCCGAGACCGGACCCGGTGAGGCGTACGGCACCGCCGGTGACCACGATGAGCACCGACATCACGAGCGCGGCGAATGCCGCCCGTCGGACCGTCCTCGGGGTCGGGGTCCAGCGTGCGGCGATGAAGGCGAGCGGGTTGCGCGCGGCCGCTACGGCGTCGGCGCGGGTCAGCTTTGGCACGCGCCCTATCGTAGGCGGCCGCTTGTGCACGCTTTCACGAGGGTCCCGTTCGCCCTTCGGTCCGGGCTACTCCCAGCGGAAGAACTTCCCCGCTGCCGCCAAGGCGACGACCGCCCACACGGCGAGGATCCCGAGGTCGCCCCAGGGCATCCCGGCCCCGTGCTGGAGCACGTCCCGCAGTCCGTCCGACAGCGCCGAGATCGGCAGCAGGCCCAGCACGTCCTGCGCACCCGCCGGGAACTTGTCCAGTGGCACGATCACTCCGCCGCCGACGAGGAGCAGCAGGAACACCAGGTTGGCGGCGGCCAGCGTGGCCTCGGCCTTGAGCGTGCCGGCCATCAGCAGGCCGAGCCCCGAGAAGGCGGCCGTCCCCAGGATCAGCAGGAGGACGACCGCTGCCGGGTTGCCGTGCGGCGACCAGCCCAGCGCGAACGCGATCACCGTCAGCAGCAGGATCTGCAGGACCTCGGTGACCAGCACCGACAGCGTCTTGGCGGTCATCAGGCCCCAGCGCGGCAGCGGTGAGGAGGCCAGCCGCTTCAGCACGCCGTACCGGCGCTCGAAGCCCGTGGCGATGGCCTGCCCCGTGAACGCCGTGGACATCACGGCCAGCGCGAGGATGCCGGGGGCGAGGAAGTCGACGGCCTCGCCGGAGCCCGTGTCGACGATGTCCACCGAGCTGAAGAGGACCAGCAGCAGGGTGGGGATCACCACCGTCAGCAGCAGCTGCTCGCCGTTGCGCAGCAGCATCTTCGTCTCCAGGGCCGCCTGCGCCCCGATCATGCGGGGGAGCGGGGCGGCGCCCGGCCTCGGGGTGTACGTACCCGAACCTGTACCGACGGCGGTCACGCGCGCAGCTCCTTACCGGTGAGCTCCAAGAAGACGTCCTCCAGAGTGTGCCGTTCCACCGAGATCCGGTCCGGCATCACCCCGTGCTGCGCGCACCACGACGTCACCGTCGCCAGCAGCTGGGGGTCGACCTTGCCGACGACCCGGTACGAGCCCGGTGTCAGCTCCGCGGCCGTGCAGTCGGCGGGCAGGGCCTTGAGCAGGGATCCCACGTCGAGGCCCGGGCGGCCGATGAAGCGGAGCGTGTTCTCGGCGCCGCCCCGGCACAGCTCCTCCGGGGAGCCCTGGGCGATGACCCGGCCCGCGTCGATGATCGCGACATCGTCGGCGAGCTGCTCGGCCTCGTCCATGTAGTGGGTGGTGAGGATGACCGAGACACCGTCCGCGCGCAGGTCCCGGATCAGGTCCCAGGTGGCCCGGCGGGCCTGCGGGTCGAGCCCGGCGGTCGGCTCGTCGAGGAACACCAGCTCAGGGCGCCCGACCACGGCCATGGCCAGGGCGAGCCGCTGCTGCTGGCCGCCGGAGAGGCGGCGGTAGCCGGTCCGGCCGCAGCTGTCGAGGCCGAGCCGTTCGATGAGGGCGTCGACGTCCAGGGGATGCGCGTGCAGCTTGGCGACATGGCGCAGCATCTCGTCCGCCCGCGCGCCCGAGTAGACGCCGCCGGACTGGAGCATCACGCCGATCCGGGGCCGCAGCGCGCCGGACTGTCTCACCGGGTCGAGCCCCAGGACACGCACGGTGCCGGAAGTCGGCCTGCGGTATCCCTCGCAGGTCTCGACGGTCGTCGTCTTGCCCGCGCCGTTGGGTCCGAGTACGGCCGTGACGCCCGCCTGGGCCACCAGGTCGAGACCGTTGACCGCGGTTTTGTCGCCGTACCGCTTCACCAGGGCCTGGACCTGGAGCACGGGCTCAGTTCGCATGGCTCCAGAGTCTAGGTACGCGGCCGGTAACCCGAACGGCCGGGTTCACATCTGTTCCCCGCGGGGCCGGTGTATCGCCAGCCACCGCTCGGCGTACGCCACCGCGTCCGCCAGGGGGAACAGCCGTACGTCGGCCGCGCCCGCCTTCCCGCGTACGACGGTGCGGTCCCGCTCGAAGTCATGGCCCAGTTCGTCGAACCGGTCCGAGGTGATCGACACCTCGGTCACCACCTCCCAGCCCGCGGGCCCGGGCCGCCCGACCTTCACGAGCGGCGAAGGTATCCGGTACTCGGCGAGATGGAAGCCGGTGCACGCGTCGTAACCGGCGCCGAGCAGCAGCACGCGCGCGTGGAGCGCCTCGAGGCGGGCCAGCGGGCTGCGCTCACCGAGCCGGCAGTCGAGGGCGTGGCCTGCGACGATCTCGCCCGCGCGTGGGCCGACGGCGGCGAAGGACGTCTGCGGGTGCGCGCTGCGCAGGGCGCCGGGCCAGGTCCGTACGGTCTCCGGGATCACGCCGACCCCGCGCGTGGGCGTGACGGCCGGGTCGTACGCGGGCATGGTCGCCCGGATGGGCTCCCACCACTCCTCGGGCACGGGCGGGTTGCTCCACACCGCCGGATCCGAGAGGTCGCCGGTCTGGGTGGGGACCACCAGGGTGCCGTCGGGGCCGAGGGCGTCGAGCAGTGCCTGGACCACCGCGACGGGGCCTCCGCAGACCCAGCCGAGCGAGCTGAGCGAGGAGTGCGCGAGGACGGTTTCACCGGTTTGGACGCCGAGCTCGCGCAACTGTGCCGCGAGGGTGCCCCGAGTGACAAGAGGGCCGGTCGGAGGGGGTGTCGACATGTTTCGGGAGTGTCCCGCAGGGAGCCCCACGAAGCCAGCGATTTGATCGATCAAAGATCGTTTCCGCAGGTCAGATTAGGTATGCCTAAGTGACGCAGGGCACCATCGTGGCACCCGGGCGCGGCTTGCCTGGCTTTGAGGAATTACGCAACAATGGCGTTGTGAAAAACGTCGGCGAGGCTCGGGAGGCCCTCACGGGGCCCCCTCAGGAGGAGCTCGCGACCGGTGAGCGTTCGACACGCAACCGCGTCGCGCGATCCATCCTGGACCACGGCCCGTCGACCGTCGCCGAGCTGGCGGGCCGGCTGGGACTGACCCAGGCCGCCGTACGCAGGCATCTGGACGCGCTGGTCGCCGATGACGTCGTTGAGGCCCGGGAGCAGCGGGTGTACGGCACGCGCACGCGTGGCCGTCCCGCCAAGGTCTTCGCGCTCACCGACTGCGGCCGCGACGCCTTCGACCAGTCGTACGACAAGCTCGCCGCGGACGCCATGAAGTGGATCGCCGAGCGTGAGGGCGGGAGCGAGGCGGTCGCCGCCTTCGCCCGGGCCCGGATCGCCGCTCAGGCGAGCGCCTACCGCAAGGCGATCGAGGCGGCCACCCCCGACCAGCGCACGGAAGCCCTGGCCAAGGCCCTGAGCGCAGACGGGTACGCTGCTACGGCGCGCAGCGCACCCCTCCCTCAAAAAGGCGAGCAGCTCTGCCAGCACCACTGCCCGGTCGCGCATGTCGCGGAGCAGTTCCCCCAGCTGTGCGAGGCGGAGACGGAGATCTTCGCCGAGCTGCTCGGAACGCACGTCCAGCGCCTGGCGACCATTGCGCACGGCGACGGCGTCTGCACGACGTTCATCCCAAAGATTTCCCACACCACCGATAACGCATCTGCAAGCACGGCCGGGAGGAACCCCGCATGACTCTCCCCATCGAGGAGACTGCCCACCCCGAGCTCGACGGCCTGGGCAAGTACGAATACGGCTGGGCGGACTCCGACGAGGCCGGCGCCTCTGCCAAGCGCGGTCTGAGCGAGGACGTCGTCCGCGACATCTCCGCGAAGAAGAACGAGCCGGACTGGATGACCAAGCTCCGCCTCAAGGGCCTGCGCCTGTTCGACAAGAAGCCCATGCCGAACTGGGGCTCGGACCTGTCGGGCATCGACTTCGACAACATCAAGTACTTCGTACGCTCCACGGAGAAGCAGGCGGAGTCCTGGGAGGACCTGCCCGAGGACATCAAGAACACCTACGACAAGCTGGGCATCCCGGAGGCGGAGAAGCAGCGCCTGGTCGCCGGTGTCGCCGCCCAGTACGAGTCGGAGGTCGTCTACCACCAGATCCGTGAGGACCTGGAGGAGCAGGGCGTCATCTTCCTGGACACCGACACCGCGCTGAAGGAGCACCCGGAGCTCTTCAAGGAGTACTTCGGCACCGTCATCCCGGTCGGCGACAACAAGTTCGCGTCGCTGAACTCCGCGGTGTGGTCGGGCGGCTCGTTCATCTACGTGCCCAAGGGTGTGCAGGTCGAGATCCCGCTCCAGGCCTACTTCCGTATCAACACGGAGAACATGGGCCAGTTCGAGCGGACGCTGATCATCGTCGACGAGGGTGCCTACGTGCACTACGTCGAGGGCTGCACCGCCCCGATCTACAAGTCGGACTCGCTGCACAGCGC
This sequence comes from Streptomyces sp. UW30, assembly GCF_008042075.1. GTDB lineage: Bacteria > Actinomycetota > Actinomycetes > Streptomycetales > Streptomycetaceae > Streptomyces. Next base: position 657,323 of record NZ_RDBN01000037.1, read on the forward strand.
CGTGGTCGAGATCATCGTCAAGAAGAACGCCCGCTGCCGCTACACGACCATCCAGAACTGGTCGAACAACGTCTACAACCTGGTCACCAAGCGCGCCGTCGCCTACGAGGGCGCGACCATGGAGTGGATCGACGGCAACATCGGCTCCAAGGTGACGATGAAGTACCCGGCCGTCTACCTGATGGGCGAGCACGCCAAGGGCGAGACCCTGTCCATCGCCTTCGCGGGCGAGGGGCAGCACCAGGACGCCGGCTCCAAGATGGTCCACATGGCGCCGAACACCTCCTCCAACATCGTCTCCAAGTCGGTGGCGCGTGGCGGCGGTCGTACGTCCTACCGCGGTCTCGTCGAGATCGGCGAGGGCGCTCACGGCTCCAAGTCCAACGTGCTGTGCGACGCGCTGCTCGTCGACACCATCTCCCGCTCCGACACGTACCCCTACGTGGACGTCCGCGAGGACGACGTGTCCATGGGCCACGAGGCGACCGTCTCCAAGGTCTCCGAGGACCAGCTCTTCTACCTGATGAGCCGTGGTCTGAGCGAGTTCGAGGCGATGGCCATGATCGTGCGCGGCTTCGTCGAGCCCATCGCGAAGGAGCTGCCCATGGAGTACGCCCTTGAGCTCAACCGGCTGATCGAGCTGCAGATGGAAGGCGCGGTCGGTTAAGACCCGCTCCTTTCGGACAACAGCTAGCGAAATCTGACGTAGGAAAGAGAGCAGACCGACAGCCATGGCTGAGGCTCAGAACATCCCCGTGGGGTCCACCACCGCGGGCCAGATCGCGGTGGCCGCCGAGTCGACCGTCGCCACGCGCATGAGCGCGCCCCCGTCCTTCGACGTCGCGGACTTCCCGGTCCCGCACGGCCGCGAGGAGGAGTGGCGGTTCACCCCGCTGGAGCGCCTGCGCGGGCTGCACGACGGCACCGCCGTGGCGACCGGCGACGGCCTCCAGGTCACCGTCGAGGCCCCCGAGGGCGTCACCGTCGAGACCGTCGGCCGTGACGACGCGCGCCTCGGCAAGGCGGGCACGCCCGTGGACCGCGTCGCCGCGCAGGCGTACTCGGCGTTCGAGAAGGCCGGCGTGATCACCGTCCCCAAGGAGACGGTCCTCACCGAGCCGATCCGTATCGCCGTGCACGGCGAGGGCGGGGTCGCCTACGGCCACCAGGTCGTGGAGCTCGGAGCCTTCGCCGAGGCCGTCGTGGTCATCGACCACACCGGTGACGCGGTGCTCGCCGCCAACGTCGACTACATCCTGGGCGACGGCGCCAAGCTCACCGTCGTCTCCGTCCAGGACTGGGACGACAAGGCCGTGCACGTCGGCCAGCACAACGCGCTGATCGGCCGCGACGCCACCTTCAAGTCGTTCGTGGTCACCTTCGGCGGCGACCTCGTACGCCTGCACCCGCGCGTCGCCTACGCCGGCACCGGCGGCGAGGCCGAGCTCTTCGGCCTCTACTTCACGGACGCCGGCCAGCACCAGGAGCACCGCCTCCTGGTCGACCACAACACCCCGCACTGCAAGTCCAACGTCGCCTACAAGGGCGCGCTCCAGGGCGAAAGCGCGCACGCGGTGTGGATCGGCGACGTGCTGATCGAGGCCAAGGCCGAGGGCACGGACACCTACGAGATGAACCGGAACCTGGTTCTGACCGACGGCGCCCGCGTCGACTCCGTGCCGAACCTGGAGATCGAGACCGGCGAGATCGTCGGCGCCGGGCACGCCTCGGCCACCGGCCGTTTCGACGACGAGCAGCTCTTCTACCTGATGGCCCGCGGCATCCCGGCCCACGAGGCCCGTCGCCTGGTGGTCCGCGGCTTCTTCGCCGAGCTGGTCCAGCAGATCGGTGTCGACGACATCGAGGAGCGTCTGCTCGCCAAGATCGAGACCGAGTTGGAGGCCACGGTCTGATGGCCTTCGTACGCGCCTGTGGGCTGAGCGAGCTGGAGGAGGACACCCCGAAGCGGGTGGAACTCGACGGCACGCCGGTCTCGGTCGTGCAGACCGAGGGTGAGGTGTTCGCGATCCACGACATCTGCTCCCACGCGAACGTGTCGCTCTCCGAGGGCGAGGTGGAGGACTGCCAGATCGAGTGCTGGCTGCACGGCTCCAGCTTCGACCTCCGCACCGGTAAGCCGTCCGGCCTACCCGCGACGCGCCCCGTACCCGTATACCCCGTAAAGATCGAAGGGGGCAGCGTCCTCGTTGACGTACGCGCCTCCCTCACCCAGGAGTCCTGAGGCACCCATGGCAACGCTTGAAATTCGAGACCTGCACGTCACCGTCGAGGCCGACAACGCCACGAAGGAGATCCTCAAGGGCGTCGACCTCACCGTGAAGCAGGGCGAGACGCACGCCATCATGGGCCCCAACGGCTCGGGCAAGTCGACCCTCGCCTACTCCCTGGCGGGTCACCCGAAGTACACGATCACCGGCGGCACCGTCACCCTCGACGGCGAGGACGTCCTGGAGATGTCCGTCGACGAGCGCGCCCGCGCGGGCCTGTTCCTGGCGATGCAGTACCCGGTCGAGGTCCCCGGCGTCTCGGTCTCCAACTTCCTGCGCACCTCCGCCACCGCCATCCGCGGCGAGGCCCCCAAGCTGCGCACCTGGGTGAAGGAGGTCAAGGAGGCCATGGAGCGCCTCAACATGGACCCGTCCTTCGCCGAGCGCAATGTGAACGAGGGCTTCTCCGGCGGTGAGAAGAAGCGCCACGAGATCCTTCAGCTGGAGCTGCTCAAGCCGAAGGTCGCGATCCTCGACGAGACCGACTCCGGCCTGGACGTCGACGCCCTGCGCGTCGTCTCCGAGGGCGTGAACCGGGTCCGTGAGACCGGCGAGGTCGGCACCCTGCTGATCACGCACTACACGCGCATCCTGCGCTACATCAAGCCCGACTACGTCCACGTCTTCTCCGCCGGCCGCATCGTCGAGTCCGGCGGCGCCGAGCTCGCCGACAAGCTGGAGAACGAGGGCTACGAGGCCTACACGAAGGGTGGCGCATCCGCGTGACACAGCTGCCGGGCCTCCTCGACACCGAGGCGCTCCGCAAGGACTTCCCGATCCTGGACCGCGTCGTCCACGGCGACAAGAAGCTCGTGTACCTGGACRACGCGGCGACCTCGCAGACGCCGCGCCAGGTGCTCGACGTGCTCTCCGAGTACTACGAGCAGCACAACGCCAACGTCCACCGTGGCGTGCACGTCCTCGCCGAGGAGGCCACGGCGCTGTACGAGGGTGCGCGCGACAAGGTCGCCGAGTTCATCAACGCGCCCAGCCGCAACGAGGTGATCTTCACCAAGAACGCCTCCGAGTCGCTGAACCTCGTGGCCAACATGCTCGGCTGGGCCGACGAGCCCTACCGGGTGGACCACGAGACCGAGATCGTCATCACGGAGATGGAGCACCACTCCAACATCGTGCCGTGGCAGCTGCTCGCGCAGCGCACGGGCGCGAAGCTGAAGTGGTTCGGCCTCACCGACGACGGCCGTCTCGACCTGTCCAACATCAACGAGATCATCACGGAGAAGACGAAGATCGTCTCCTTCGTGCTGGTGTCGAACATCCTGGGCACCCTCAACCCGGTCGAGGCGATAGTGCGCCGCGCGCAGGAGGTCGGTGCGCTGGTCTGCATCGACGCCTCGCAGGCAGCGCCGCACATGCCGCTGGACGTGCAGTCGCTGCAGGCCGACTTCGTGGCCTTCACCGGCCACAAGATGTGCGGCCCGACCGGCATCGGCGTCCTCTGGGGCCGCCAGGAGCTGCTGGAGGACCTGCCCCCGTTCCTCGGCGGCGGCGAGATGATCGAGACGGTGTCGATGCACTCGTCGACGTACGCTCCCGCCCCGCACAAGTTCGAGGCGGGCACGCCCCCGATCTCCCAGGCGATCGGCCTCGGCGCGGCGATCGACTACCTCAACTCGATCGGCATGGACAAGATCCTCGCCCATGAGCACGCGCTCACCGAGTACGCGGTGAAGCGGTTCGCGGAGGTCCCCGACCTCAGGATCATCGGCCCGACCACGGCCGAGGACCGGGGCGCCGCGATCTCCTTCACGCTCGGCGACATCCACCCGCACGACGTGGGCCAGGTCCTCGACGAGCAGGGCATCGCCGTCCGGGTCGGCCACCACTGCGCCCGCCCGGTGTGCCTGCGGTACGGAATTCCTGCGACCACGCGAGCGTCGTTCTATCTGTACTCCACGCCGGCCGAGATCGACGCTCTGGTGGACGGCCTGGAGCATGTCCGGAACTTCTTCGGCTGACGGGACGAGCGATCGCATGAAGCTGGATTCGATGTACCAGGAAGTCATCCTGGACCACTACAAGAACCCGCACGGGCGGGGCTTGCGGGATGGCGACGCCGAGGTGCACCACGTCAACCCGACGTGCGGCGATGAGATCACCCTGCGCGTGAAGTACGACGGCACGAAGATCGAGGACGTCTCGTACGAGGGCCAGGGCTGTTCCATCAGCCAGGCGAGCGCGTCCGTACTGAACGAACTCCTCGTCGGCAAGGACGTCTCCGACGCGCAGAAGATCCAGGAGACCTTCCTGGAGCTGATGCAGTCCAAGGGCAGGATCGAGCCCGACGACGAGATGGAGGAGGTGCTGGAGGACGCGGTCGCGTTCGCCGGCGTCTCCAAGTACCCGGCACGGGTCAAGTGCGCCCTCCTCAGCTGGATGGCGTGGAAGGACGCGACGGCCCAGGCCCTGGGCGGAGCCGACGCCGAAAGGAAGACGGCATGAGCGAGACCGTTGAGATGAAGCCGGCCTCGGAGGAAGAGGTCCGCGAGGCGCTGTACGACGTCGTCGACCCCGAGCTGGGTATCGACGTCGTCAACCTCGGCCTGATCTACGGCATCCACATCGACGACGCGAACATCGCGACGCTCGACATGACCCTGACCTCGGCGGCCTGCCCGCTGACGGATGTCATCGAGGACCAGGCCAAGTCCGCCACGGACGGCCTCGTCAACGAGCTGCGCATCAACTGGGTCTGGATGCCGCCGTGGGGCCCGGACAAGATCACGGACGACGGCCGGGAGCAGCTTCGGGCGCTCGGGTTCAACGTCTGAGACACCCCGTTCGCGGGAGAGCGGCGGTACCTTCGGGTGCCGCCGCTTTCGTACGCTCAGCGCCCCCGTCTCAGGCGAGCCCGTCCACCAGCCGGAACGACGAGTCCGCGACGTAGAGGGAGCTGTAGTCGTAGCGTTCGAGGCGTACGACGAAGTTCTTGTGCCGGAGGAAGTAGCCCGGGTAGTTGACCGACTCCAGCATGGTGGCGCCGGAGTGGGAGGAGCCGCGGGGGCAGAACGTGGCGTCCTGGGCGAACAGGGCCGAGCCGTCGTTGCGTTCGGCGCGCAGGACGAAGCCGCGGTGGCGCAGGTACGTCCCGTCGTGCGTCGCGAAGGAGTGGCAGGAACTGTTGGCCAGGCCCCTGACCTGCTTGAAGGTGGAGTCCTGACGGGACTCGGAGCCGCGGACCTGGTCCAGGGCCACAGAGCCGTCGCGCACGTGCCAGTAGCGGTCGGGGTAGTTGACCGCACGTATGGACCGCCATGTGGTGGTCGCCGGAGGCTTCGGCGCGGCCGTCGTCGCTGAACCGGCCCCGCCGGAGGACGACTTGGACGGCTCCGGCGCCGGCTTGGGCCTGGTGGCGTTCTGCTCGCCGGGTGCCTTCGTCGCCGACTTCTGCGTCGACAGGCCGCTCCGGCCCGTCGGGGGAGTCTGTGACGGCGTGGCGAAGGAGATCAGGCCGGGTACCGTCGCGTCCGCGACGGGGGACGCGGCTGCGGCTGAATCATCGTCAGCGTCCCTTTCCGATACGGCTATCGCCGTGACGCAGGCGATGATCGTCGCCATCGCCATCCCGCCCGCCAGCCACAGGCGGCGCGTCCCCGGTGCCCGCGAGGTGTCCGGGGCCCAGCCGTTCTCCCAGGGTTGGTCCTGAGACGACCGGGACTTGTTTTCAGGCATGCGGAGTTCCTCCAGCGGCGTCACGAGACGACAGCCGCGGCTGTGAAGGACCGGTATGTGAACGGTAAAACACTAGTGGACCCTGTGGTCCGGGAGCAGCTGTTTGGAACGAGCCGTATCCACATCGATTTCTCAGCGCGCCCCCAGTCCCGCCTCATCCGCCCGCAAGCCTGGCACCGACGCACCGACGCACCGAGGCACCGAGGCACCGAGGCACCGAGGCACCGACGCACCGAGGCACCGACGCACCGACGCACCCACGGCGCCTGGACGCCTCGCGCGCGGGCAGCTGGCGAACTGCGACTGACGCCCGATCAGATACGGCTGCGCGACGCCGCGTTGGGTAAGCGACTGGTGCGCCACGGCTATGAGCTCAGCGGAGCCGTCGGCCCCGACCCGGCCGAACTGCTCCGCTACCGCCGGGTCGCGGCGCAGCGCCGCGCCGCCCACACCAAGCGGCGGGTCCTCGACCGGCTGGCACGGATGAGCGAACCCGGCCCGGTCGCGGCGCAGTTCGGGGCGTGAGCGGGCACAGTGCCCGGCCGTCAGTCGCGGTACGCGGCCGTCGCGATTGCCGCGAGCGACCTGATCAGCGGGTTCGTGTCGCCCTCCTGCCACACCGCCAGCACGCGACTCGGCGCCATGTCCGCCATCGGTACGACGGCCAGCTCCTCGGGCATCTCGTGCCCGAGCGGTGCCATCCCGACCGTGCCGTTCCAGAGAACGGCCTGCACACACTCCTGGACGCCGCGCACCACGGGACCCTCGCGCCGCTCACCGCCGTTCCAGTACGCCTGCCACAGCGGGTCGGTGCCGGGCGGGAACCGGAACCAGCGCCGGCCGGCGAGGTCGGCCGGCGTCAGCCGGTCGCGGCCGGCCAGCGGATCGTCGGCGCGCAGCACGGCGCCCACCGGGTCGGCGCGCAACTCCTGCACCGTCAGGCCGGTTTCGTCGAACGGCCCACGGGTCAGGGCGACATCGACGAGACCGGCGCGCAGTCCGCAGGTCGGATCCGTCAGGTCGCTCTCGCGGATGCGGACCTCCACACCGGGATGGCGCCCGCGGTAGGCGGCGGCCAGCCGGGTCGCGCCCCGGTCGGTGCTGTCGCCCAGGAAACCGACGGTGAGGGTCCTGGCGCCGGCCGCCGTCGCCACGCGCACACGCACCCGGTCGGCCTGGTCGAGCAGGGCACGCGCCTCGTCCAGCAACGCCGCTCCGGCCGGGGTGAGGGTGACGCCGGCGGGGGAGCGGTGCAACAGGGTGGCGCCGACGTCGGACTCCAGCTGCTTGATCGCCCGGCTCAGCGGCGGCTGGCTCATGTGCAGGCGGGCGGCGGCCCGGCCGAAGTGCAGTTCCTCGGCGACGGCCACGAAATAGCGCAGGGTGCGCAGCTCCATGAACAGCGACGATACCCGTCCGGTATCGAGGTCACCGTATGGGTCTTGGACGGCCGCGGCACCTCGGAGGTGGACTCGGAACATGGCTGACAAACCCATGTCCCACGCGCCCATGGCGGACCCCGCCGTACCGACCGACGTTCCCCTGCCCGACCCCGCCGTACGGACGGCCGGCGCCCGGGAGATCGCCCCCGACCTGCTGGTGATCCCGAACCAACGGGTCCCGCTGGTGCCCAACATCGGCATCATCGGCGGTACCCGTGCCGTGCTCGTCGTCGAGACGGGAATCGGCACCGCCAACGCCGAGCAGGTCCTCGCCTTCGCCGCCGAGGTGGCGAAGGGCCGCCGACTGTATCTGACCACCACCCACTTCCACCCCGAGCACGCCTTCGGCGCCCATGTCTTCGCCGGCGAGGCCACCTACCTGGTCAACCGCGCACAGGCGGACGACCTCAGGACCAAGGGGCCGGGCTACCTGGAGATGTTCCGCGGCTTCGGCGGGGCGATCGCCCACCGGCTCGAAGGCGTCCGGCCGCCCACCCCCGACGTGGTCCACGACGGCGGCCACGACCTGGACCTCGGCGGCCGGATCGTGCGGCTGCGGGCGACCGGCCGGGGCCACACGAAGGGGGACCAGGTGGTCGAAGTGCCGGACGCCGGGGTGCTGTTCACCGGGGACCTGGCCGAGACCGGGCAGTTCGCCATCTTCCCGTGGTTCCCGCCCTACGACACGGATGTGTCCGGCGTGCGCTGGCTGGCGGTGATGGAGCGGCTGGCCGCCGGTGAACCCCGGGTGGTGGTCCCCGGCCACGGCGACGTCGGCGGTCCGCAGGTGATCGCCGACGTCCGTGACTATCTGCGCGAGTTGCGCGACGAGACCTGGCGCCGGCGGGACTCCGCGATGGGCGAGGACGAGATCGTCGCCGAGGTCCGGGCGCTGCTGATCGAGCGGCATCCGGAGTGGGCCGGACGGGAGTGGATCGAGCGGGGCGTGGGGTGCCTGTGTGCCGAGCACACCGGCTGAGCCTGGGGAGTGTGCGCAGGTCGCCGCGGGACGGAGGCGGGTGAACTCCCGGCGCCGAGCAGGGCATCATGGCCGGGCAGCACCGTAGTGCACGTACCGACAGGAGCCCCCGGATCATGGTCCACCGCCTCCCCCGTGCCCTTCGCCGAGCGCCGGCGGTCGCGGCCGTGTGCGGGGCGCTCGTCATCGCCGTCGGCGGATGCACGGCGTCCGACGGCGAGGACGGCGCCGCACCGGACCGCTCCACCGCGGGCCCGGGCGGCCAGGGGAAGGTGGTGCTGCCCGAGCCCGGCCTCGGCTTCGACTACCAGATCGGCGGTGCCTACCCGCCGCCGCGCGGCGTGGAAGCGGTCTCCCGCGACCGCACCGCGAAGCCCGCGCCCGGCGTGTACAACATCTGTTACGTCAACACCTTCCAGGCCCAGCCGGACGCCGAGGAGTGGTGGCAGGCCCGCCACCCCGACCTGCTCCTGCGTGACGACGACGGCAGCCTGGTCGTCGACCAGGACTGGGACGAGGCCCTGCTGGACATCTCGACCGCCGCCAAGCGCGAGCGGCTCGCCGGGATCGTGGGGAAGTGGTTCGACGGCTGCGCGGCGGCCGGATACCAGGCGATCGAGGCCGACAACCTCGATTCCCACGAGCGTTCCGACGGGCTGCTGACCGCCGATGACAACGTGGCCTTCGGCAAGCTGCTCGCCGCCCGGGCGCACGCCGCCGGTCTGGCGATCGGCCAGAAGAACGCCGCGTCCCTGGCGCGCCAGGGACGCGACCTCGGCTTCGACTTCGCGGTCGCCGAGGAGTGCGGCCAGTACGACGAGTGCGACGCCTACGCGGATGCCTACGACGACCGGGTCTTCGTCATCGAGTACCGCGCGGACGGCCTCGCCGCCGCCTGCAAGGGGTGGGGCGAGGAACTGTCGGTGGTGCTGCGCGACCTCGACGTCGTATCCGAAGGGGAGGCCGGCTACCGCCGCCGTACCTGCTGACGGGTCAGTCGAGGACCGCGGTGGCCTCGATCTCGACCAGGTGCTCGGGCACGTCCAGGGCCGCGACGCCCAGCAGCGTGGCCGGCGGTGCGGCGGTGACGCCCAGCTTGGTGGCTGCCCGGGTGATCCCCTCCATGAGCTGGGGCATCTTGTCGGGAGTCCAGTCGACGACGTGGACGTTCAGCTTCGCCACGTCGTCGAAGGAGGCGCCGGCCGCGGCCAGGGCGGTGCCGACGTTGAGGTAGCTCTGCTCGACCTGGGCGGCGAGGTCGTCCACCCCGACGTTGACGCCGTCCGCGTCCCAGGAGACCTGCCCGGCGACGAAGACCAGCTTCGAGCCGCGGGCGATCGCCACCTGCTGGTAGGCGCCGACCTCCACCAGTCCGGTCGGGTTCATGAGGGTGATGGCCATGCTGTCCGCCTCCTTGCGCACGAGCCGGAGCTCCGGGCGCCGTAGTCACTTGTGGTTACTCAGGAACCGTAGGAGAGTGTGGGCTGACATGGAAGAACGCACTTTTCAGTGACTGGGGAACCTCATGGGTACCAAGCAGTTCAGCGGCTCGATCGACCAGGCGGACGTGACGCGCGCGGACTCCCTGGCCCGGGAGATCTTCACGGACATCGCCAACAAGTGGGCTCTGCTGATCATCGAGACCATCGGGGACCGCACCCTGCGCTTCAGCGAGGTGCGCGGTGAGGTCGACGGCATCAGCCACAAGATGCTCACCCAGAACCTGCGCATGCTGGAGCGCAACGGCCTGATCGAGCGCACCGTCTACCCCACGGTGCCGCCGCGCGTCGACTACACCCTCACCGAGCCGGGCCAGGCCCTGCGGGTGACCATCGACGGCATGTGCGACTGGACCCACCGCTACATCGGGCACATCGAGGAGTCCCGCGAACGCTTCGAGGCGCAGCGGCCGTAGCTGTTCGTGCGAGGTGATGTGTGCGGCCGTAGCTGGTCGCGCGAGGCGACGTGTGCGGCCGTAGCCGTTCGTGCAAGGCGACGTGTACGGCCGTAACCCTTCGCGCGAGGCGATGCGTACGGCTGTACGTATCGTTGTGTACGCTCGTACGCATGGGATACCTGCTGCTCGCCGGAGCCATAGCGGCCGAGGTGGCCGCCACGACCGCCATGAAGTACAGCGAGGGCTTCAGCCGGCTCTTGCCTTCGCTGCTGACCGCCCTCGGTTACCTGCTCTCCTTCACGCTGCTCGCCCAGACGCTGAAGACCGTTTCGGTGGGCACGGCCTACGCGATCTGGGCCGGCGTCGGCACCGCCGCCATCGCCACCATCGGGATCCTGTTCATGGGGGAGGGGATGACGGTCACCAAGGCCGCCGGCATCGCGCTGATCATCGTCGGCGTGGTCGTGCTGAACCTGGGCGGTGCGCACTGATGGCCCGGCGCTACGACCCCGAGCGACGTCAGCGGATCATCGACGCCGGGATCCGGGTCGTCGGGCAGAAGGGCATCGCAGGGCTGAGCCATCGCACCGTCGCCGCCGAGGCGGATGTGCCGCTCGGCTCGACGACGTACCACTTCAAGACCCTCGACGACCTCCTGGTCGCCGCGCTGCGCCAGGCGAACGAGGGCTTCGCCAAGGTGATCGCCTCGCGCGGCGGCCTTCAGGACCCGGAAACCGACCTGGCCGCCGAACTGGCCGGCTGGATGGGCGAGTGGCTCGCGGGCGACCGCACCGGCGTGGAGCTGGAGTACGAGCTCTACCTCGCGGCCCTGCGCCGCCCCGCCCTGCGTCCGGTCGCCGCCGAGTGGGCGAGCGACCTCGCCGAGCGCCTGTCCCACCGCACGGACCCGGTCACCGCGCGGGCCCTGGTGGCGCTGATGGACGGCATCTGCCTGCAGGTACTGCTGACGGAGGCGCCGTACGACGAGGCGTACGCCCGCGATGTGCTGCGCCGGGTCATTCCCTGAAGTGCCGTGCGAGACACGGCCTCTGACCTGCCGTGAACTCTTTTCCGCCGTGCGGGGAACAGGAGGTGACACGCTCCATACGACACAACAGGGGGAGGCCTTGTGAGCGGACCGCCGCCGCATGCGGAAGGCGTGGCGAACGATGCCGAAGTGGTCGCCGGATCACTGGACCGGCCCGAGCTGTTCGCCCGGCTCTACGACCGGTACGCGCCCGACATCCACCGGTACGCGGCGCGGCGGCTCGGGGAGGTGGCCGCGGACGACATCACGGCCGACACCTTCCTGACCGCCTTCCGCATCCGCGCCCGCTACGACCGCACCCGCCCCAGCGCGCGCCCCTGGCTCTACGGCATCGCCGCCAACCTCATCGGCAAGCAGCGCCGAGCCGAGGTGCGGGCGCTCAGGGCGCTGGCCCGCACCGGGCACGACCCGGTGGCCGTCTCCTGGGTGGAGGACACCGACAGCGCAGTCGCCGCGCAGGGCCCGCTCGCCGACGCCCTCGCCTCCCTCTCGGTGGGCGACCGGCATGTGCTGCTCCTCGTGGCCTGGGCCGACCTCACCTATCAGGAGGTCGCCGAGGCACTGGACCTCCCGGTGGGGACGGTCCGCTCCCGGCTCAACCGAGCCCGGCGCAAGGTACGTACGGCGCTGGGCGCCGATCCGGCATTCGTGAGCGACGCGGCGGAGGTGGCGTGACGGTGGACGAGATGACCTGGGTGCGGGAACTGCGCGCCGATGCCCCCGTCGCCGACCGGGCGCGACTGGCGCCGGGGCGGGACCGGCTGGTCGAGGCGGCACGGACGGGGAAGAGGCGCCCGGCGACGTGGGGACGGCGCCGGCTGGTGATCGCCGCGGCCTTCGTCGCCGTGACGGCGGTCGTCGTCACCGCGACGCTGCTGGCTCAGGGGCACGAGGCAGGGCGGGAGGTGACCCCCGCCGTCACGCCGAGCCTCGATCTCAAGGGGATGAGCGCACGCGAGTTCCTTGAGTACGCGGCGCGGACGGTGGAAGGACAGCCGCCGGTCACCGAACCGCGGCCCGACCAGTGGATCTACGCCAAGGTGACGCAGGAGGGGGACGACGACGCGGACTTCGAGCTGGAGACGTGGCTCCGCTACGACGGTGCGAAGCTCGCTTCCTACCCCAGGCCCGGGGCCGAGGACCCGGGCGAACTCGAGACGACCGAGCTGAACCTCGAAGGCCTCGCCGACGAGTACGACGACCGTTCGCCCCGCCAGATGTACCGCTTCCTGTCCACCCTGCCGGCCGACGGCGAGGGCACGCTCAAGGCGCTGCGCGAGGAGAACGCTCTCGTCGACGACAAGAGCCTGACCCAGGCGGGGAACGACTACACCGAGCTCTCGGTCCTGCTCGACGCCGATGTGCAGCCGCCCAAGGGTCTCGCGGGTCTGTACCGCGCGCTGGCCACGATGCCGGGCGGCGAGCTGGTCGACCACCTGGTCGAGGACGAGGCGGGCCGCCAGGCCGTCGCCGTCAGGTTCCCCGAGCCCGGCCGCGAAGGCGAGAAGCACGCCGACGAATGGCTGCTCGACCCCGTGACCTTCGAGGTCGTCGGCGAGCGCGTGATCGACGACGGCGAAGTGGTCGGCGGCAACGCGCAGGTGGCGAAGGCGGTGGTGGACAAGGCCGGCGACCGGCCCTGACCGGGGGCGGAGGGCCCGGCGCACACGGGGGAGGGTGCGCCGGCCCGTCCGTAGCGCGGCGGACGGGCCCTGGCACGGGCGTGCCCACCCCCCTGCACTCCTGCACTCCCCTGCACTCCCCTCCCCTGCACTCCACCCCACTCCACGGCTCGCACCCTGAGACGCCCCGTGCCCGAGTTCGCCCCGACGCGCCCCCGCCGGTTAGGTTGCCCTCATGACCGACACGACTGCTCCTCGCACCACCGGCGCCGTGGCCGCCGGCCTCGCCACGATCGCCGCCGACGGCACCGTTCTCGACACCTGGTTCCCCGCGCCCGAGCTCGTCGCCGAGCCCGGCCCCTCCGGCAGCGAGCGGCTGTCCGCCGAGCGGGCCGTGGAGCTGCTCGGCGAAGGTGCCGCGAAGGCGATCGGTCCGGACGCCCGCCGGGGCGTCGAGGTCGTCGCGGTCCGCACGGTCATCGCCTCGATCGACGAGAAGCCGATCGACGCGCACGACGTCTACCTGCGCCTGCACCTGCTCTCCCACCGCCTGGTCAAGCCGCACGGCCTGAGCCTGGAGGGCCAGTTCGGCTTCCTCGCCAACGTGGCCTGGACCTCGCTCGGCCCGGTCGCCGTCGACGACGTCGAGACGGTCCGGCTGAACGCCCGCGCCGAGGGCCTGCACCTCCAGGTGACCTCGATCGACAAGTTCCCGCGCATGACGGACTACGTGGCGCCGAAGGGCGTCCGCATCGCCGACGCCGACCGCGTCCGCCTCGGCGCGCACCTCTCCGAGGGCACGACGGTCATGCACGAGGGCTTCGTCAACTTCAACGCCGGCACCCTCGGCACCTCCATGGTCGAAGGCCGCATCTCCGCGGGCGTCGTGGTCGGCGACGGCTCCGACATCGGCGGCGGCGCGTCGACGATGGGCACGCTGTCCGGCGGCGGCAACGTGATCATCAGCATCGGCGAGCGGTGCCTGATCGGCGCCGAGGCGGGCGTCGGCATCGCGCTGGGCGACGAGTGCGTCGTCGAGGCGGGCCTGTACGTCACCGCCGGCACCCGCATCACGATGCCCGACGGCCAGATCGTCAAGGCCCGCGAACTGTCCGGCGCGTCCAACATCCTCTTCCGCCGCAACTCGGTCACCGGCACGGTCGAGGCCCGGCCGAACAACGCGGTGTGGGGCGGGTTGAACGAGATCCTGCACAGCCACAACTGATGACCGGCGGCCGTGACGTGCGGCCGCGTCATCGATCAACGCCTTGACCTGCTGCTGAGCTGTCGGCAGTGTCGGTGTTGGTCATGACTGAGCGCCCTTCTACGGCCCGAGGACGGCCTGGGAGGGCGCTTGTGCGTGAGGAGAGCCGTCCGCGAGCACCGCATGTGGAGTTCGATCCCGGCTCTGCGCAGCCCGACGGGAGCTTGGGCGCGCGTGACGGGCACTCGTGCAGATCACGTGTTGCGACCTTCTGATCTGTAGCTCTACAGAGATCGGTCAATGGCGGTCATGCAGGACGCTATGCGGTCTTCAACGACCACGGAGGGTTGCTGTACTTCGCTGCTGTACCGCTGCCCGATGCCTGGACCACTACGCGCCCGGAGCCCGGTACTGGACTTGCCCGGCTTTGCGCAGGGCATCCATGGTTTCGTCGACGGTCAGGAGAACGGTCGTCTCGAACGAGCTGAGTGCACCGCCGCCACTGATCGCCAGGGCGACCGCGGCCATGGAGACGTTGTCGGGGGCCTCCCAAAGGTTGTAGCCGTCGCGGGTGCCGAACGCGTACCAGAAGCCGTGGAGCTTGCCGCCGACGGACTCGATGTACGACTGAGCGGCTTTTGCGCGGTCCTCGGGGTGGCCGATCAGGCTCGCCCAGGTCTCCGGCGTGTAGCTGAACCGCGATAGATAGAGCGGCATCATGTCTCCCTTTCGTCCCAGCAAGGGATGCCCCCGCGAGGTGGGATACGTCCCCGAGACCGCCCGCGTATCCCCCGAACGGCCGGGATGATGACGGGCATGGCCACTGCCGGGTGAGGGACCGAACCCGCCCCGGAACTACGGCCTCGAAGCCCTCAGCTTGGGAAGCTGCGAGCATTTGGGGCCGGTGTGGGCGCCGACCTAGGCGAACGGCGGGGCAGTGCTCTCATTGGCCTCGGGTGCTTTCACCGTGATTCCCCGCTGTTCCCCGCTAGATCTGGTGCGCTTGTGGTGCGAGCGGATCGCCACAGGAACTGGCAGACGCCATGGGACCAGTGAGGCACCTGCCTGGCATGCTCTGTGCAACTCCGCCCGTACCCGCTCGACCATCCGCTAAGCTGCCCACATTCGGCTCGCGGAGAGTCGAAGGGCGGCAACGTATCCACAGGCCCGGCACCTGCGGACGCTGCAGATGGGTGTGGTGCACCCAACTCCGCATGAGATTTTGGTGGGTTCACGAGGTATGTGACCGAGAGCGCCAGCCGGGTGGCATCGAGGTATCAGCATGCCTGAAAGCGTGAAGAAGGCCATTGCCCGAACCCGAGTGGGATTCACTAGTGAGCCCGAAGAGGGAGCGTTTGCAGGGGTTCCACGAGATGGGTCACTCGGTCTTGATACCTGCTTGAGCGAACAACGCACCCTTCGCGCTCTGTTGGCACTCGGCCTGTTCAACCGATTGGGACTCGGGGAAGCTCGTCCGCCTGCTCGGTGGGGGCTGCACACGCTCGTGGCTTACGACATCACAGCGTCGCCGCGCTACAACCGACTCGTCCTCATCACGGACGTCCCGCACAACGTGGCACCGTACCTCCTACCCAGCCGTCACGGAGGAAGCTCTCTACCGGGACTCCGACTCGAAGAGTTCCGCGGCCGGCGCACCTACCTTGCACGTCATCTGCCCACGGGCGCCCAACTGGTAGTCACAGGAAACCCGTCCGGCACCTGGGGTACTTCGCGGCGTCTTTCCCCCCGCTGGGACTTCTACTCAGTTGATGAGCCGCTGACCCCGTCTGAGCAGATACAGCTAGACGAAGTACCCGGCATGGGCGCAGACGCTGAGTGCCTGCTGGCCGGACTCGCGACCAGAATGGCGACTCAGGACCCGCAGGGCAGGTGGGCGATCGGCAACTGGTTCTCTGATCCCCTACAACGTTCTGGTTGGCTCAACGACGGGAGCGAAGAACGATATGGGAAGCAGCTGTGGGGCTCGGCAGACCGGTGGACGTTTCGATGGAATGGCTTTCCCTACGTCGAAGACGTCGCAGCATCACTGACAGCTCCCCAGATTGGTATCCCCGGCGCCACGATGCGCGATGCTGGCGACCGCCTGGAGGTGCGGTTGGGGGCCGCGACGCTCAGCCTCCATGGACGTCGAGCACCGCTCCAGCGGACGCTGGGACAGTCTTCATGAGCTGGGACAACGTGACGCTGGTGATCCTCGCTGCTTTTGGCTGCGTCATGCTGCTACTGACGCAGATAGCCGAGGTGCTGTCTAAGCTGCCTGAGATCATCCGCGCTTGGCGTGAGGTACGGCGCGCTCTTCAAGCGGGGCCAGACGATCCGCCTGGAGTCCAGGGCTCGCCAGAGGCTAGCGATCCCGTCCCTGGCTCCGGTCGGGGAAACGTCCCGAGGGCCGTCACTGTGCCTGACAGACCGAGCCGGGGGCGGCGGCCAAGGCCCCGTTGCCAGGCAGAATGCAGGGGGCCCGCTGACTCTGCCGTGCGCTGAGACGCAGGGCCAAGGCTCTCTACTTGGGAAGCTTGGGTCTTCTACGGGCGATTGCTGGGCTGACCAGTGGCGGAGCTGCTAGCGGGGTCGGACCGGTCGGCAGCGTGCTCCCCGCCATTCCCCGTGGTTCCCCGCACGACCTGGCACGAGTCTGGCACGGCACGTCGTCCTCGGTCGTGGCCCTACAGGACCAAGCCCAGCGCAGTTGCGGCACATAGCAGGCAGACGCCAGCCAGGATGAGGTTGATTCCGAGACGGAGCCGGCGGAACTTGATCGCGACTGCGCGGGAGAGGAATGCAACCCGCTCAGCGCGCAGATCCGCGCGCATGTGGTCGCGTAGCGACTCTGGTTCCAGAGTCGCCCAACGAGACCAGCCTTCAGCGGTCGCAGTGTCGATGTGGACTGGTCGGACGGTGATGAGCAGAACCACGAAGGCGATCACGAGGCACATCGCGCCGGCCGCGCCAACGGCCAGTACGATCGCCCCCTGGTGCCTGGAGCCCTGTGCTGCAACGAAGCCTAAGGCCACGCCAGTCATCGCCAGCACGACGCTTGCCTTGGCGTCAGCCCGTGCGAGTTCGCTAGTGAGCGTCCTGAGCGCGTCATTTAAGTTGTCGGACGAATGGTCCGCGCCACTGTTCAATCCCTGTGCCATGAGGCCTCCGTCCCCTGAAACGGAGACGCCGACGGACGGCTACTGGTTCGTCTGCGCCGAGCAAGGACGAAGCGCCGTGACCCACAGACCGCTTCGTCCCGAAGCAACTTGGGCAGGCGCCTGGCCTTGGGTCGCTGTGCCTGCGATGGTCCACAGGTGTGCACGGTTGTCCGTCGCCGTCTGTCGGCGTTGTCACACAGTTAGACACTCACCCCCGCGATGGGTAGGGCTGGTGACCTAGCCCCGCAGCCTCAGCTTCGAGTTCGTCTCTGAACGGATGCAAGAGCATGGTGAGCTGCCCACTCTGCCTCTGTGAGTGCACAGCTGCCAGGCGGTGCGGTTCTCCCAATTGGCTTCCCCAGGCCCGACCTTCGTGGTCTGGTCGTGGAGTCTGAAGAGCGTAGGCGGGACTGCCGGGGGACGAACCTGCTGTTCTCGTGAACTCCACGCGCCTGGGGTGCCAGCATGAGCGTCTGCGCCCTGCAGATGTGATGAACGGAAGGCAAGGTCGGATGGTGTCCAGCGGTAGCGAGGTCGGCAGGTATGTCTACTGGTCCGACCGGGCGATCCAACGGGTTGCCGAGGAGAACGGAATCGAACTCGCGGGGCGACGGACCTGGACAGTTGGCCTGTCCGTGCCCGGTCTCCAGAGTAGCTTTGGGCAACAGGCGCGCGTCACCCGGAACCGGCTTGAGGAGGCGCGCAGGGTTAAGCGGCACATCGGTACCGCCGCCGTTGAAGATCTCGACACGGAGCCCCCAGCTTCCTACATCACAGGTGTTGGCAAGGTCGAATTCGCGGAATTCGCTGCGTGGCACGCTCAGGGCGGCGTTGTCATGCATGTCCAACTTCGCAGCGCGAACGGTCGGCGGGTCGATCTCTGCCTCTTCGGTAGCAAGGACAATCTCCGCGGCTTCGGGCCGAGCGACGGCTTCGACAACGGCTGGACGTCCTCGGCGGCGCCGGCAATCGAGGAGCTCCTGCGAAGCCGGGGGACGCAGAACACTTCCCAGTGGGACGACGAGCAAGCGCGATCCGTGGAGGCTTTGAAGATCGCCCTGGACCAGGGTTTCTCAAGCATCAGCGGCGAGCATGTGGGCAGACCAGAGACACGCGGCTTCACCATCGGCCACGCCGGCGACTGCGAATTCTTTGCCGAGATCTACACCGATGTCGTGCTCGACCCTGCCCGGTGGCGCCTTGAGGGCGAATCGGCGGGAGCTGAGCGCATCATGGTCGGCAGACCGATGTGGATCCGCACTCAGAGCCCAGGCGCGGTGGTGCGCTATGCCGAACTCCGCAACGGCTCAGGCTGGTCCCGCCACCGCTGGCTACGACCGCTGCGCTTCCTGTCACGACGTCGTCGTGCTGTGATCGGTCCGCCAGCTGCGGTGCCCACGGCTCTTGAGACACCGGAGTCGAGTACGGCCGGGGCGGCTCGTCGGCGCAGGTTCACGCAGGCCCGGGACTGATACCCACGGCCGCGCTCCACCAGCGAACTCGCGCGTATTGGGGGCGTTGTCACGTCACGTCTCGCCAGCGACCGTGGTGCGATAGCTGCAGACTCGCAGCGCTGGCCTGTTGTGGAGGGCGAGCCTGTTCGAGCCGACCAGGTGGGCTGACACTCGCTTTAGGAGTTCGATCCAAGCGCTGCCCGGGGGCGCCAGGAGGCGGCTGGGCCAGACGTGCCGGATCGTGCATGGGTGCCCATGTTCAGTGCCGTTGATGTCACTTGTGGATGTCAGCCGGAGTTTCGACCACTTCGTTGTCAGCTCTGACCGTCAGGCCGAGACGCTGGACATCAACTGATCCGCAGACCAAGCCAAACTGTCCGGTGCTTCACAAACGGGAGGCGTGGTTCGGAGAGTGAGCCTTAACATGCCAAGGCGACCGTGGCTGACCCCTTAATCTGGCACGACTGCGGCGGCACGGAGCGTCATGCGCCGCGTTCGTGCCATCTGATCCGCAATGCCTCTGGATCGGTCACTGGCGGTCACAGGCGTCGCTAGACCCCTGTGAGGACTCTTCGGGCCAGGGAGGTTGCTGAACCTCGTTGCAGCGGCTCTGGAATTACTTTTGACCCCAGGCAACGACTAATGGGTGCTCAAGTGGATCTCACATGTATTACTGGCGGTATCGCTATTCGTGCCATCTGGGCACGTGGTGTTCCGCCAAATGACACCCGAGAGTCTTGCGTACTGAAGTTTCGCCCCTGTCAGGTCGGCGTCGGAGAAGTTGGCGCGCTGGAGAAATGCGCCAACTAGAACTGTTTTGCGTAGATGGGCGCCTACGAAACGTGCACACCTGAGATCTGAATCGGTGAAGTCAGCTTTGTCTAGTTGGGCTTTGTGGAGATCGATGCGTGTCAACGCAGTGTCGTGGAGCTCGGGTTGTTCCCCTACGCCGAAATGTTCACCTTTAGTGTTCCTCCGGCCCAGGATTGTCGCGGTGGTCTGAACATCGGTCTTTGGCCGAGCGAGCGAGCCGCATTTTGCTTCCTTGTTGGCGCGGGTCTTCCGGGGCTGATGGTAGCGGATAAACGCAGACATAATCTCTACTGCGGCTTTCCGGTCACTATCCTTCTCCTTATTGACTCCTTCTAGGATGTACATGGCTCCCATTCGTACTGCCATGCTCTTAGATCCTAGGCGCTCCAAGGAGGCCAGGAACCTTTCGTTGGTTTGCTTCTTCTCTTCCAAGCCGCTCGTATTGCCGTAGGTGAAAATTGAAAGGAACATTGTTACAACGGCTACAATAAGTGTTCCAAGTTCTACAAAGAATGACCCCTTGCCGTTCATTTCCTTCCCGTCTCTGGGGCTGTGGCGTTCTGTGCAGAGATACCTTGCGGTACTTGGAGCATCACACGGTTCACCCGGAGGGACCTTGTTCCGTCTGGCCTGTCTACGGCCGGGTTCCGCCGATGGTCCCACGCTGTGAGCGCACCACTTCTTGCACGTCCGGGAGTAGGCGCACGCTTTCCAACTGTGTTGGTGGGGCTGAGGGCTGTGTGCAGGGGCGTGCACCTGGGTTCATGGGAGGCCGGACGCTTACGTGCCGTCGGCTTCCGGTCCGCACCGAACGGCGGTGAACCGTGCTGAATGAGACGGAAACTGAGACGGGGACCGCGCACAACTCGGGTGACCGCGGGTGCCGGTTGGCGCTAGCGTGCGGTGGTGATCAGCAGTGAGGGAGCACGTCTGGGCGCGGACGCCGCACGCCGCCTGGCAGAGACGGGCCTCTATGAGTTCGAACCGGGGCTGACCGACGCCGAGTTCGCCCGCATCGAGCGCGAGTACGGCTTCGAGTTCGCAGACGATCACCGAGCGTTCCTTGCAGCCGGCCTACCGGCCAATGTCCCTCCCGAGGACGGGCAGACCTGGTCCAAGCCCTGGCCGGAGTGGAGGAGCGGCGACCCGGACAGCTTGCGTCGCCAGCTCGACTGGCCGGCTGAGGGTGTTCTCCTCAGCGTCGAGCACAACGCGTTCTGGTACGACGGCTGGGGCGAGCGTCCGTCTGATGGGGCGACGGCACTGGATACGGCGAGGCGTCATCTGAGAGCGGTGCCAGTACTGGTTCCCGTGTATGCCCACCGATACCTGCCGGCCGGGCGGGGAAGCTCCGGTCATCCGGTGCTCTCGATGTGGCAGACCGATGTCATCTACTACGGGCTAGACCTGGCCGACTACATGCACCAGGAGTTCGACGAAGCACGCGGCGACGTCGACGAGAACTGGAACCCGAGGGCCACGGTCCCCTTTTGGCGAGACCTCGTCTGACTGTGCTCCTGGAGTGGGCAACGGGCGCCATCAGCTTGGGAAGCTAAGGGTATTTGGGGCTCGATCCTCCACGTCGAGGAGGAGTCATGGCACTGGGACGTAAGGGCCGCACGCCGCATCGTCGTCGACGGTACGGCGTACCGCTGGCGGCTGCGACGCCGGCCAACCTACTTCCAGGGCCTGGCCTGGACGCGAAGCCAAGCCAGTAATGCCATCCGACGTTGCCCAAGCCATCAAATGCGCGCTGCGCGACGGCTGGGCCCCCTCGGCTCCAGGCTCCTCCTTCCATCTCGACCTGTCCGCTGGCTTCACGCCCTCGCCCTGAGCGGAGCAGAGAGTGAGCACCGCTTCAGGAGTGGGGTCGAATCCTTGCCGGGGGGTGCTCGACGCTGCTGTGGGGTGCTGTTCTGCCTGGTCAGCGCAGAGCGGCAGCATCCGTAATCCTCCTCATGGCGCCCCGTGCTGGGTAGTCCGCTCACGCATCGCGCGCGCTCGACGGGGTAGGCATGCCGGCTGGGAGCGTGGAGGCTCATGAGCAATTGGGCTGGCCTGTGCGGCGGCCCGGTCGAGAGAGCCCGACCTGGCGGAGATCAGCACCTGCTCGGTGGACCTGCGTTCCAGGCGTCCCTCAGCGGCCAGGGCCTCGGCGCGGCCGGCCTCACCGACCCGGTAGTCCGCCGTCTTCGCACTGTTCATACCGACAGCGCTGCCGACCCCCAGGTACAGCACCACGAACACCAGCCAGCTGACGATCGCCCGCCAGGGGTGCCGCGCGCTCCAGCGAGCCATGCTCACAGAGATTGATTTCATGCCCAAGAGCCTTGTTGAACAGGCCAGTTGTCGGACAGAGGTGCTCGGTTGAACTTGCTGTCCACCGCTCGGTGGACACCGACGCTGGGGGAAACCTCAGGTGTGTCGGATTCCTTTCATGGCGTGCGGGGCTCGGCTGAAGGCCGCTGCCCTGGGCCACAATGCCCCATGACCGATGATCAGTCCCGGAATCCCGCCCGGCCGCTGCTGCGTCGCCCCCTGGACGGTGAGCTCATAGACGTCGCCGGTGTCGCGCACTTCTTCCGGCTCACCGGCGAGCACACGGGCGGGCACTTCGCCTTCGAGGAGTTCAGCCTCGCCCCCGGCACGATTGGTGCCAGGCCGCACGTGCATGAAGGACACGACGAGTATTTCTACGTCCTRGAAGGTGAGTTGACGCTCCACACCGGGGATGGCGAAATAACAGCCGGCCCCGGGCATCTGCTCGCCGCGACCCGCGGCACCCCACACGGCTTCCGTAACGCAGGCACGGTCGCCGCACGCGCCCTGTGCCTCTACACTCCCGCCGGCTACGAAAACTACTTCCGCGATGTCCACGCCGCCGTGAGCGTCGGCGCCGAAGCGACCGATGAGCTGCTGGCCGAATTCCGCAGCCGCTACCGGACAAGCTCCTTCCAGGTTCCCCCGACGTTGTAGCCCGTGGCCCGGCCGGGCGCGCCGGACCACCGCCTCGTCCGCCTCGACCGGCGCGTCGGCTCCCAGATCAGCATCCCGGAGAAGGAGTGGTCGCAGGCGTACGGCTCCTCGGTCGCTCCGGCCTCCAGGCCGCCGTCCAGGCCGAACTCCACGCCCCACACGGACAGCCACGGGTCGGAGCCGTAGCGCCGCTGCTCCATGACGCCGAGCAGGTACTCCACCTGGGCCGCGCTGGTCAGACCGAGCGCCGAGATCAGCGCCCGCACCCGAGTGTGCAGCGCACCCGCCTCGTGGGCGGCCAGGAGCACGGCGTAGTCCTCGGGGGTGACCGCGAGTCGCGCACGGTGCCGATGCCGATGCCGGTGGCGGCGTAGTCGCGGGAGGCCAGACGCAGGCCCTCCATGCGCTCGCCCGGCCGGCGGCCGGGACCAGGTGCTCCACAGGGTGCAGGGCGTTGTCGATCAGCCGGCCGTCCAGCTTGCCGTCGGCGCCGCGGCCGATGGTGCACTGGCAGGAGGCGAACCGCCGGTGCGGTCGGCGCGTGATCAACATGCAGGTGCGTGGGGACCTGGGAAAACCGGTAGCTCATGCCCAGGCCGGAGTTGAGTGGACGGACCTCTTTCCAGCACTGGCCCCGGTGAGGTTCCCGATGCTGTGGGCCTTGAGCCCTTACGGGGATGCCGTCTTCAATGAGCGGCAGGTGCCGTTGCTGCCGGCGGAGTTCGACCGACTTCCCGAAGCCTACGGCGGTACGTGGGTGGACCAGGCTCGGGAGTTGTGCCAGGTCGTTCAGAGTGGGCCACACCGATATCTCTGGTTCGTCGGCGACTGAGCGGTCCTGAAAACCGTTGTGGCGCGACCCCCGACGGCGCGTCAACGCTCACGTACGGGTTACTCGTCGTGACCTTCGAGCCGTCCAGGCAGATGAACGGGTGGACGCAGATTCCGATCACACGCCGAAACGACGAGATGAGGGCCGAGGGCCGATGACGGGTCGAGTGAGGACCAACCAGCGGACGAGGACTGCGCTGCGCTTGGTGGTGGGGGTGCTGGCCGCGGGGGCGGCCTGCTGGTTGCCGGCCGGGAACGCGTATGCCGACGAGACCAACACGGGCTCGCACAACGGGCCTCGTATCGGACTGGTCAACGTGGGGCAGGTGGACGATCCGATGGAGGATGTGCTGGAGCACTTCCTGCTCTTTGGTGACGGCTACCGCTGGGGCTGAGTGCGCACGACGAATCCCGTAGGAAGGGCCGGGGCCGGGGCCGGGGCGTATCGCAGGGGGGTGTGGTACGACCCCGGTCGGCCCTTCCGTGGGATTCGTCCTCGCGCACAGGCATAGCGACGGCACCCCGCACACGTCACTACGGGCAGGAGCAGCGGGCACCGGGCCCGCCCGGGGGAAGTGAAGGTGGCGATGGGTGCCGAAGCGCAGGACAGATTTCGGGAGTTCGTGGAGAACCGGTCGTCCGCGCTGCTGAAGACCGCCGTACTGCTGACCGGCGGCGACCGGCACGCCGCCGAGGACCTTCTGCAGAACGCGCTGATCAAGGTGGCCGACCGCTGGCATCGCATCGACGAGCCGGAGGCATATGTGCGCCGGATCCTGTACCGGCAGCAGATCAGCCGCTGGCGCTTGAAGTGGCGACGGCGTGAACTGAGCGTCGCCGAGCCCCCGGAGGGCGGCGCCGGACCGGACGGCGTGGCCGCCGCCGAACTGCGACTGCTGATGCGCGGCGCCCTCGCCCGGCTCACCGCGCGGCAGCGCACCGTACTCGTGCTGCGCTACTTCGAGGACCTGCCCGAGGCCGACGTGGCCCGGATCCTAGGCTGCTCCGTCGGCACCGTCCGCTCCACCACCCACCGCTCGCTCGCCCGGCTGCGCGCCCTCGCGCCGGAGCTGACCGCTGCGGACCCGGCCGGCGCCGGACCACCACCGTCCCGTGACTTCTCACCCGTGGAGGTGCGTCCGTGAACGTCGAGGAACTCGTGCGTGACTCCCTGCGGGACCTGGCCGCCGAATCGCCGTCGGCGGGGCCCGGATTCGCCGACCGGGTACTGGCGGTGCGCCGACGCCGCCGCACCCGCAGGATCGCCTCCGTCGCCGCGGCCACCGCGGCCGTCGTCGGTATCGCGGTGGCGGTCCCGCTGCTGAACCCCGGCAAGGAGGACGTGCGCCCCGCGAACGTCCTGGAGCGGGACGGCGTCCGCGCCCACCCGGACCAGACGCCCCCGCGCGACCTGATCGGGGCCGGGGACGCGGTGCTGGCCGCGTACTACACGGCGCGGATCCATCCGCAGTCGCAGAAGCGTGCCGTCTCGGAGCGCACCTACTGGCTGCTCGACCCGAAGACCGGGAAGTACGAGAAGGACACCCGGTGGTCCTTCGTCGCCGTCGCCCCCGGCCTGCAGACCGCCGCCGTGCTGGAGCGGAACCTGCCCGCCGACCGGATCGGCCTGCTCGACCTCGCGACGGGGGAGGTCGAGCGGTGGATCCCGGTCGAGCGCGGGGTCGGCGCGCTCGCGTTCTCGTACGACGGGCGCCGGCTCGTCGCGACGACGTACGACGAACACCCCGATGTGCGCACCAGGCAGCAGGTGATCGACGCCGACGGCCGGGCGGAGTCGGTGTGGATGCCCGACCGGGGCGGGGCGAGCCGGTCCGGCTTCTACGACCTCGACGTGGCCTCCGGCCAGGGCTTCTGGAGCGCGGTCGCACCCGACCGCGACGGCAACACCCGCCAGGACTTCTCCTACAGCCGAGCCGGTGACCGGGTGTACGAGCAGGTCATCGGCGGCAAGGACGGCATGCAGAAGTTCTACGACCGCGACGGCACCGAGGTCGCCCCGCCGGCGAACGAGAAGTACCTGCGCTCGGACGTCGGCGCGCGGCTGTCCCCGAGCGGCCGGCTCGCCGCCCTCGGCCTGACCAAGGAGGTCGACGGCTCCCCCGGCCGGTCCTACTCCTCGATCCGTGACCCCCTCACCGGCAAGGAGATCACCAAGGTCCGCGGCGCCCACCTGCTCGCCTGGGTCGACGACAAGCGGCTGATCGCCTGGGAGCGGGTGACCAGCCTCAACGAGGAGTACCGGCCCCGGCTGGTGCTGGTCACGATCGGCAGCGACAAGGTCGTACCGCTGAGCGGAGTCCGCAAGGAGACCGTGACCATCGAACGGCAGGAGTGGGAGCCCGTCTTCGCGCGCCGGTGATCAGCCGGTCGTGAGCGACTCGTGGGTCGCCAGCAGCCCGTCGACCGCCTCGCGGCCGGCGGGCCGCAGCGGTGCGCGGACCGGGCCCGCGGGCAGACCGAGTCCGCCGAGGACGGCCTTGGCGGTGACCGCGCCGGGCAGACCCGCCGACATCATCAACTCGATGAGGGGCGTGGCGCGCTGCTGAAGCCGGGCCGCGCCCGTCGTGTCGCCCGCGTCGAACGCGTCCAGTACGGAACGCAGGTGACGGGGGATCACATTGGCGACGGTGCTCACGTAGCCCGCTCCGCCCACCGCGTACAGCGCGAGGTTGTGCTCGTCGCAGCCCGCGTAGTACGCCAACTCCGTGCGGGCCAGCACCTTCTGGGCGGCGAGGAAGTCGTAGGAGCAGTCCTTCACGGCGACGATCCGGGGGTGCTCGGCGAGCCGGATCAGCGTCTGTGGCTCGATACGGGTGCCGGTGCGGCCCGGGATGTCGTACAGCGCGATCGGCAGCCCGGCCGCGTCGGCGATCTCGCGGAAGTGCGCCTCCACGGCGTCCTGCGGGGGCTTGCTGTAGTACGGCGTGACCGCCAACAGGCCGTCGGCGCCCGCCTTTTCGGCCGCGAGGGCCAGTTCGACGGTGTGCCGGGTGTCGAAGGTGCCCACGCCCGCGACGATCGACGCCCGCTCGCCCACGGCCTCCCGGACGGCCCTGACCAGATCCGACTTCTCCGCGTCCGTCGTGGTCGGTGACTCGCCCGTCGTGCCGGAGAGCACCAGACCGTCGCAGCCCTCGCCCACCAGCCGGTCGGCGAGACGCTGCGCGCCGTCGAGGTCGAGCGATCCCGCCTCGGTGAAGGGCGTGATCATGGCGCACAGGGCGCGGCCGAACGGCGGGGGGACGGCGGAAGGGCGGGCAGTCGTCATGGGAGTAGTCTCGGCAGGGCGATCGCGTAGCTCCACTTAAATTTTCTACGAGGTATTGGTAAGGATTGCTGCGACATGAGGGCTGTTGGGTGTGTGGAGCGCGTCGACCTCGGCGAAGTCCCCTACGAGGACGCCGTAAGGGACATGACCGACTGGGCCGAGCGGCGTCGCGCCGGGGAGATCCCGGACCGGCTCGCGCTCCTCACCCACCCGCCCGTCATCACCTACGGCTCCCGCACGCCGCCCGCCGAACTCCCCGCGGAACTGACGGTCCCGCTCGTCCCCGTCGACCGCGGCGGCCAGGCCACCTACCACGGCCCCGGCCAGCTCATCGGCTACCTCGTGCTGAACCTGCGCGAGCGCGGGCCCGGCGACATCGTGCGCTGGGTGGAGAACGGACTGATCGCCGCCTGCGCCGGGCTCGGCTTCGAGACGGTACGCCGGGACACCCCGCCCGGCGGCCAGTCGCTGGTCGGGGTGTGGACGCCGGACGGGCGCAAGCTGGTGTCGATCGGCATGCGGATCCGGGGCGGGGTCACCAGTCACGGCTTCGCGCTCAACATCACCTCCGACCTGGTCGAGTTCACGAGGTTCGTCGCCTGCGGGCTGCCCGGTGTCGCGATGACCTCGCTCGCCGAACTCGCCGCTGAACAGGGGCGGCCGACGCCCTCGGAGAGCGAGGTCAGGGACGCGGTGGCGGGGGCGCTGGGTGCGGGTTAGGCGGTCGTAGGCCCTATGTCCAAATCCGGGCGGCATGGGTCACCATGGCCAGGACGGTCAACGACCCCTGGTCATGGGAGGCGTCATGAAGCTCGGCAAGGCACTCGCCACCGGCGTCGCGCAGGAGCGGCCGCAGACCCACGACGAAGAATCCGAACTCGCCGGGGAACTCCAGGACATCGAGGCGTCCGCGTCCGAAGAGGCCCCGGCCGCCCGATGAGGCTGCGGCTTCCCGAGGAACACCCGACGGAGCCGCCGACCGGATACAAGATCGCCCACCCGATGCTGTCCCAGGACGGCACCCGGGCCGGGTTCACCGGTGTGTCGCTGGGCGGCGCGCTGCCGTACGGGGTCCTGGCCGACGCGTCCTGCGTCTACGGCCTGCGGCACCGGGCACCGAGCCGCCGCTGCGACTGCGGCTTCCACTGTGTGCACGAGCGCGCGGCGGCCGAGGCGCTGCTCTGCACGGCCGAGCACCGGACGGCCGTACTGCTCGAAGTGACCGTGCTCGGCCGCTACATCCGCTTCGAGCGCGGCTTTCGCTACGCCCGTCAGCGGGTGCGCACCGCCACGGTCGGCCCCTGTGCTTGCGGCACGGTCGCCGCCGCCCTGGCCGACGCCGGCTGGGGCCGCCCCGGCCGGCGGGCGCTCGCGCCGTCCTGCGCGGGCTGCCTGCGCGGCCGCACGTCCGTCTCGCTCGCGGGGTTCGCCCGGCTCGCGGGGGAGGGGCTGCGGGTCGTGGCCGGGAAGGCGTTGTCCGTGGCGCCGGGCGACCTCGGGGCCGCCGGGGAACTCGGGGTGCCCGAACTCACCGCCGAGGCGGCGCTGTTGCAGGCCCGCCTCGACTGGTTCCAGGCCCAGCTGGCCCGGCTGGGCGAACGCGGACCGGGCGGCGGACGGGAGGGATAGCGGGGGCAGGTCCGGGTACCCGGGGGCTGCGAACCGAGAGGAGGCGGGACACCGTGACCGGGACCACGGCCCCCGAGCCGTTGCGCGACGAACACCACGGCGTGGGCGAACTCGTCGCCCAGGCAGGCGAACAGCTCTCCCGACTCGTACGACAGGAAGTCGCGCTCGCCGAGCAGGAGCCGGCCGAGAAGGGCCGGCGAGCCGGTCGCGGTGGCGGCCTGCTGGGTGCGGCGGGCGCTGTCGCGTACGCCGGACTGCTCTTCCTGGCCGCGGCCGCCACCGCCGCCCTCTCACTGACGCTGTCTTCGTGGGCCGCCGCGCTCGTCGTGACCGGGGTGCTGTTCGCCCTCGCGGCCGTGCCGGCGGCGACCGGCCGCGCCCAGCTGCGCCGGGCAGCGCCCACGCCCGAGGAGGCTCTCGGCAGCGTCAGGACGGAC
This sequence comes from Streptomyces sp. UW30, assembly GCF_008042075.1. GTDB lineage: Bacteria > Actinomycetota > Actinomycetes > Streptomycetales > Streptomycetaceae > Streptomyces. The sequence goes on from NZ_RDBN01000037.1 coordinate 686,086, forward strand.
GTCGAGCAGATCAAGGGAAGGGCCCATCGATGACGGACAGGACTGCGGGGGACATAGGAGGCTCGGCCGCGAAGGCCGCCGGTGGGGCCGATGGCTCCGAGGAGCTGCGTGACCAGATCGAGCGGACGCGCGGCGAACTCGGCGACACGGTGGCCGAGTTGCTTCAGAAGGCGGACGTCAAGGGCCGGGCCATGGCCCGCGCCGCCGACCTCCGGGACAAGGCGGGTGCGATGACCGTGCACCTGCGCGACAGCGCCGCCCAGGCGGGCCACGCGATGCAGGACCGCGCGACACGGACAGGGCACACCGTCCAGGACCGGGCGACCCAGGCCGGTCACACCGTCCACGACAAGGCGACCGAAGCGGGCCACACGGTGGAACGCGGCGTACCGCGCCCCGTCCGCAGGGTCGTCCAGGCCGGCCTACGGCATCCCCGACGGGTGCTGGTGGCCGGGGCGGCGGTGGGTGCGCTGGTCGCGGCAGGGATGCTGCGCCGGCGGCACGGCGGCCGTCACTGAGGCGGCGGCCTCGCCGGGCGTCGGTCGGGACGCCGATCCCGGCGGGGTCGCAGACCAGGTGTGGGGCCGGTGGTACGCGGCAGTCCACCGGTCCCGCACCGTTGTGTGCCGGCCGCCGGCGGTACGGCGGCCGTCACTGAGGCGGCGGCCTCGCCGGGCGTCGGTCGGGACGCCGATCCCGGCGGGGTCGCAGACCAGGTGTGGGGCCGGTGGTACGCGGCAGTCCACCGGTCCCGCACCGTTGTGTGCCGGCCGCCGGCGGTACGGCGGCCGTCACTGAGGCGGCGGCCCCGCCGGGCGTCGGTCGGGACGCCGGCCCCGGCGGGGTCGCAGACCAGGTGTGGGGCCGGTGGTACGCGGCAGTCCACCGGTCCCGCACCGTTGTGTGCCGGCCGCCGGCGGTACGGCGGCCGTCACTGAGGCGGCGGCCTCGCCGGGCGTCGGTCGGGACGCCGGCACCGGCGGGGTCGCAGACCATGTGCGGCGGCGGGGTAGCGGACCAGGTGTGGGACCGGTGGCACGCGGCAGTCCACCGGTCCCGCACCGCTGTGTGCCCGCGCCTGTCAGCCGGCGTCGACCCGCCCCCTCCTCGGCCCCCTTGACCTCAAGTCCGCTTGAGGTCGAAAGGTGATCGGTGCACGTATCGATCACCGAGCCTGGAGGCCGCCATGACCCGTCGCACCGACGCCCACCCCGACCTCGCCCGCCCCGAGATCGGCGCCCCCTTCTTCAGCACCTGGCGCGTGGGCACCCCGCTCCGGCAGCGGCGGGCCGTCGAGGCGATCGGCGTCACCTGGGAGCGCCGCCCCTGGCCCGCCGACGGGCTGCTCGGCTACCACGTCTACACCGGGCACGACGCCAGCACACTCCTGCACTACTCGCAGTGGCGGAGCGACGCGGCCTACGAGGCGTTCGTCAAGACCCACCGGCAGGAGCGCGTCGACGAGATCGACACCGCCGTGCCGGGCATCGAACGCCTCCGGCTCGGCCGGTACCGGCACCACCGCAGCCTCAGCCGGCCGGACGACACACGCGTCCCCGGCTGCATCGTGATCGTCGACATCGAGTTCGAGGGCCCCGACCCCGACCGTCAGCGGGCCTGGGTCGACGCCGTCGTCGAGGCGCTGGAGGCCGAACCGAACCCCCACCCCGGCGGCATCTCCGCCCACTTCCACCTCAGCACCGACGGCACCCGCGTCCTCAACTACGCCGAGTGGGAGAGCGCCCAGGCCCACCTCGACGCCCTGGCCGCCCCGGGGGACGGAATCGGCTCGGCGACGGCGCTGTGGGAGCGGGTGCAGACCTGGCCGGGGCTGAAGGGCAGCACGGTGAGCCGGTACGACCACGCCCTCGGGCTGATTCCCGGCTGAGCGACCCACCGACAACTTATGCCTCCTGGACAAAAAAAGTTTTCGGTGAGACGGTGGACGCATGCTGGACGTCACCGTGATCGAGGACCCCGAGGCCGCAGCCGTCTCCCTGGACCCCATAAGGGCCCGGCTGCTCGCCGAGCTGGCGGCGGGCCCCGCGTCGGCCGCCATGCTGGCCGGCAAGGTCGGGCTGCCCAGACAGAAGGTGAACTACCACCTCAAGGCCCTGGAGCGGCACGGCCTGGTCGAGCTGGCCGGCGAGCGCCGCAAGGGCAACGTCACCGAGCGGCTGATGCGGGCGACCGCCGCGTCGTACGTCATCTCGCCGCTCGCGCTCGCCGCGGTGCAGCCGGACCCGGACCGCTTCCGCGACCAGCTCTCGGCGCGCTGGCTGCTCGCGCTCGGCGCCCGCCTCGTGCGGGACGTCGGTTCGCTGATCACCGGTGCGGCGAAGGCCCGCAAGCGGCTGGCGACGTATGCGCTGGACGGCGAGGTCCGCTTCGCCTCGGCCGCCGAACGGGCGGCGTTCATCGAGGAGTTGACGGCCGGAGTCAGCGCGCTGATCCGCAAGTACGACGCACCCGACGCCGACGGCGGCCGGGATCACCGGATCGTGGTCGCCGTACATCCCACGGTCAAGGACCAGCAGCCCACCCCGGAAGTAGAGCAGTAGGACTCAGGAGCCCACCATGTCCAAGGAATTCGAGATCGCCCGAGAGTTCGAGGTCGACGCCACGCCTCAGGAGGTGTGGGAAGCGATCACCACCGGGACCGGTGGCTATCTGTGGCCGATGGAGCCGCCGGAGCCCCGGGTCGGCGGCAGTGGCCCCTTCGGGTCCAAGGTCACCGCCTGGGACCCGCCGCACCGCTATACCAACCGCGTCGAGGACGTCGAGGGCATCTCAGAGCAGAGCGCCAACCAACTCGACTACACCATCGAGCCGCGTGACGACGGCAAGCGGGCCTGGGTGCGGTACGTGCACAGCGGGATCTTCGTCGACGACTGGGACAACCAGTACGACGGAGCCGCCAAGCACACCGACTTCTATCTGCACACCCTGCGCGAGTACCTCACGCACTTCGCGCCCCGGCCCGCCGCCTTCGCCACCTTCGACGGGCCCGACGCGTCGAAGACCGCGGACGCCCTGGAAGTCGTCGGGCGGGCACTCGGCGTCGGGGCGGACGTGGCCGCCGGTACGACCGTGACGGTGCACGGGCCCGACGAGTTCGACGCCGTGGTCGACTTCCGCAACCCGTACTTCATCGGCTTGCGCACGGACCGGGGTCTCACCCGCGTCTTCGGGCGCAACCACTGGGGCCACCCGGTCGGCATCTCCCTGCACGACTTCACGCCGGGCGCCGACATCAAGGAGTGCGAGACCGAGTGGCAGGGCTGGCTGAACGGCGTGTTCAGCCAGCCCTGAGACCCGGCGAAGGCTACGGACGGAAGCGCAGCACCTGCGGGTCGTGGTCGCTGATCTGGTCGTTGAACTCCGAGTTGATGTGCACGCTGTCGTACTCGAAGTCGCAGGAGCGCCGGATCGACGGGCTGACCAGGATCTGGTCCAGCGTCTGGGCGTTGCCCTGGTAGACGTAGGAGTAACGCTCGCTCTTCGGCAGCGACTTGATCGCCGACCACAGCTCGCCGTCGCCCTCGAGGATCCCCACGGTGTCGGAGAACTCGAAGTCGTTGATGTCGCCGAGGGCGATGACGTCCGCGCTCTTCTGCGCGTCGAGGATGTCCTTGACGAACGAGTGGATCGCGGTGGCCTGCGCGTGGCGCTGGACCTCCGAGCTGCGGGTCGGCGGCTGGTACTGCGCGGTCAGACCCTGGTCGCCACCCTTGGAGTTGAGGTGGTTGGCGATCACGAAGACGGTCTTGCCGCGGAAGACGAACTCGCCGACCAGCGGCTTGCGGCTGTTGGTGAAGGCCGCGTTCGCCGGGTCGATCCGGCCGGGGGAGACCGTCAGGGCGGCCTTGCCGCGCACGCTCGTCACACCGGCGGCGGTGGTGGCGTCGCCGCCCGCGCGGTCGGTGAAGGAGACCCGCTCCGGGTTGAACAGGAACACCTGGCGGATGTTGCCGCCCGGCTCGCCGCCGTCGGCGTTGTTCACCGGGTCGATCGAGCGCCAGTCGTACTTGGGGCCGCCCGCGGCGACGATCGCCTCGGTCAGCTTGGTCATCGTCGCGTCGGCGGCGACCGTGCCGTCGTTCGTCGCGCCGTTGTTGTCCTGGATCTCCTCCAGGGACACGACGTCGGGCGACTTGAGGTTGTTCACGATCGCGGAGGCGTGCTCCGCGAACGTGGCGTCGGACGGGTCGAGGTTCTCCACGTTGTACGTGGCGACCGCCAGCTCGCCACGCGACTGCTTCCTTGTGGCCTCGCGCTCCAGACCGGCGCTGCTCAGGGTGCCGATCTGGCCCGCGACCAGGGTGTAGCCGCCGAACTGGTTGTAGTCGAGCGGACCGGCCGTGGCGCCCTTGAGGACGTCGCCGACGTTCGCGACGGGGAAGTCGGCGGGCTTGCCCAGGGACTGGATCTGGAGCCGGCCGGTGTTCTGCGAGTCGTAGGTGCCGTAGACCGTGCCGCCGCGGCGGTTGCGGTGCTCCCACGGCTTCACCGTGACCCACAGCTCGGTGTACGGGTCGGTGGCGCCGACCACGCGGGTGTCGGCGACCTGGACGTTCTCGCCCTCCAGGGACTCGTAGTAGTCCAGGGCGTACTTGGCGGGCTGCAGGGTCAGGCCGTTGACGGAGCCGCCCGCGACGGTGTCGCCCTGCGGGCTGTAGGCGGCCGGCACCGACTTCGCGTCGATCACCTTGGCGGCCGGAACGGCGTTGCCGCTGGAGACGACGGTGACCGTCGGCTTGGTGATCTCCGTCAGCGACTGGTTGCCGGAGGAGGCGCCGCCCGGGACGTACTCGGAGACCGTGCCCGAGACCAGGACCGAGTCGCCGACGGCGACCTTCGGGGCGGAGCTGGTGAAGACGAAGACGCCCTCGCTGGTGGCCGGGTTGTCGTCCGGGGTGGCGTCCTGGATCCAGAAGCCTCTGGAGGACCCGTAGGTGCGTACGCCGGTGACGATTCCGGCCACGTCCGTGACCTGCTTGCCGGCGTACGGCGATATTCGGGTACTGCCCTGGACGTCATGGATGCGCACGGAGTCGGCGTGCGCAGGCGCCGTGAGGGCGACGGTGGACGCCGCGGAGCAGACTGCGGCGACGGTGAGCGCGGCGAGACGCGCGGACTTCTTGCTCGGCAACGGGATCCCTCCGGGGACATGCGTGGGTGCCGGGACGTGGATGGAACGCGGGATGGAGCGTGGAACCGGTCGGTCGCGGCCGGTGGCTGCAACGCGCGTAGAAAATACAGTGAACAGATGTCCGCCAGATTTCTACGCGCGTAATCTCCTGCCTGGTCACGCCACTTGTCAAGGTTTCGGCCATGTACACCACCTGGCAGGGACATGAACCGGGCGGCATGGGTGGAAATCCGTCTAGGCTGAGCGACTGAGCCGCGATGCGTACGGCCATGCAAGCGCCTAGGAGAACCATCCGATGTCAGACAGCTCCCCCTTGCCACCGGTACGGCTGCACCCCGAAGCGGAGCTTGCGCGGGACGCGCTGTCCACGCCGTTGCTCTCCCGTGCCGCTCGGCTGGCCGGCTGGGCCGGGCCGGACACCCGGGTCGACGCCGGGGGCGAGCTCGTCGACGAGCAGTTGCCGGCCGCCGCCGAGGAGCTCGGGCTGAGCGGGGACGACGCCGCCGCGTACGCCGGTGAGGCCTGGCGGGTGGCCGTCGACACCGGCCTGGTCGAGGTCGTCGACGAGGAGGCGGGCACCGTCGCGCCCGGCGCGGATCTGGCGCTGCTGACCGGCGGTTCGCCGCACGACGTGCTCGCGGTGTGGCTCGGCGCGCTGGAGACGGTGCTCGCGGACGCGAGCGTGCCCGACCTGGAGGACCTGGTCGACGCCATGGACGAGGGCGGCGAGGTCGACTTCTCCCAGCTCGACTGGGACCCGGAGGCCGAGGCGGAGTTCCTCGACGGGGTGCTCGGCAACCTGTACCTGCTGACGACCAGCGAGGACGGACCGGGCGACGGGCCGGTACCGCTGCCGGCCCTCGCCGCGTCGATGATCGTGCCCAGCGACATGGGCGAGCCCACGAACGACGTACTGGAGCAGGTGTCCGACGCGATGATGCGCCTGGACGACCAGTTCCGGCTGCTGGACCCGGTCGGACTGGTGGAGTACCAGCCGGTGGACGAGGCGCTGATGGCGGACGCCGAGGGCGCCGCCGAGGAACTGCCGGCCGGCGTCGACGACACCGACGTGTCGCGCTACGGCATGGTGCGGCTGACTCCGCTCGGGCTGTACGGGATGCGGGCGCGGCTGCTGGAGGCCGGGTTCGAGGCGCCCGCCGTCGGGGACCTCGCGGACAAGGGCGCCGACGCGCTGCTCGACGGGACGGCCACCTTCCCGCAGACCGCCGCGCGGACCGAGACCGAGCTGTGGCTCGCCCGGCGCGAACCCCTCGCCGCGGCACGGGAGTTGCTGGCGGCGGCGCGGGGCTCGGACGCCGGAGGGCCGCTGAGGCGGCTGCGGTGCCAGCAGGCGCTGTCGCTGGTGGGCGCGGAGGCCGAGCCGGCGCTGCGGGAGGTCCTCGACGATCCGGAACTCGGCGGTCTGGCACGGGTGTGGCTGACCGAGGCGGGGTTCGGGGACGTGCCCGCGCCGTCCCAGGACCTGGTGTTCTGGCTGACCGTCGACACCGTGGCTGCGCAGCTGGCGGCCGAGGGGAACTCCGACGAGCTGAGGGCGCTCGTGGAGGGGCTGGCCGCGCAGCACAGCGGGTTCTTCGCGGCGGCCTGGCGGGTCGATCATCCGGCCACGGCGGATGTGCTGGAGGCGATGGGGCGGCTGCATCCGGACAAGAAGGTCGCCAAGGAGGCGCGGAAGGCCGCGTTCAAGGCGCGGTCGCAGCAGGGGGGTTGACGCCGGGAGGCGGGTGCGGGTGAGTGGGGGCTGGTCGCGCCCACGGGGCGGAGCGGCATATGGACACAGTCCCGCGCCCCTTGGGACGTTGTTCAACTGGCGTTAATGCGTGAGCGGGACTGTGTCGCCGACCGAAGTCCGCCACCCTCCACGGCACACTCACTGTGATCAGGAGACACCATGTCGCTCACCCGCAGGGACTTCGCCAGAACATCCGCGGTCACCGGTGTCGCGCTGGCAGGCAGCGCCGGCGTCCTCGCCACCGCACCGAACGCGCTCGCCTCCACCGAGTCCGAGATCGCGAGCGAGGAGTCAGCGGACGCCCACGGTGGCGGTGTCGGGTACGGACCGCTCGTCCCGGACCCCAAGGGCCTGCTCGCACTGCCCGCCGGATTCGAGTACCGCGTCATCACCTACAGCGGCAGGACCAAGCTGGAGTCGGGCGAGTTCACCCCCTCCAACCACGACGGCACGGCAGCCTTCGACGGCCCCCGCGGCACCACCCTCCTGGTCAACAACCACGAGCTCGGCGGCCCCCGCGCCCGGTGGCCCCACCCGGTGCCGCTGACCGAGGGCCTCGTCTACGACCCGGCCGCCTCCGGCGGCTGCACCGTCGTCGAGGTGCGCCCCGACGGACGCGTCGCCGAATGGGTCGGCATCGCCGGCACCGCCACCAACTGCGCCGGCGGCAGCACCCCTTGGGACACCTGGCTCACCTGCGAGGAGACCGAGGACAAGGCCGGGGCCAACGGCATGACCAAGGACCACGGCTACGTCTTCGAGGTCGACCCCGCCGACCACCGGGCCAACAAGAACCCCGAGCCCATCAAGGCGTTCGGCCGCTACGCCCACGAGGCTGTCGTCATCGACCCCAAGCGCGGCCACGCCTACCTCACCGAGGACGCCTCCAACCCCAACGGCCTGCTGTACCGCTGGACCCCGCCCGAGCACTTCCGCCTCGGCCGCGGCAAGCTGCGCACCCTCGCCGACGACGCCGGCAAGCTCCAGGCGTTCAAGTGCTTCGACTCCGGCGGCCAGTTCGTCGACGACCTCTCCCGCGCCACGAAGATCGGCACGGTGTTCGGCGTCGACTGGATCGACGTGCCCGACCGCGACGCGAAGACCACGTCCGTGCGCAAGCAGTTCACCACCGGCCAGATCACCCGCTGCCGCAAGCTGGAGGGCATGTGGTGGGGTGACGGCGGCGCGTACATCGTCTCCTCCTTCGCCCGCACGGAGAGCCCCGGCCAGCCGCACGACGGCCAGGTCTGGTTCTACGACCCCAAGCGCCGCACCCTGACCCTGAAGGTCCTCATCGGCGTCAACGCGGACCCGTCCAAGGACGGCGCCTTCGACGGCCCCGACAACATCACCGTCTCCCCGTACGGCGGACTCGTCATCGCCGAGGACGGCGAGGGCATCCAGCACCTGTTCGGCGCCACCGACAGCGGCCGCACCTACCCGATCGCCCGCAACGAGCTGAACAACGGCACCGAAGAGGAGCCGGAGTACAGCGAGTTCACCGGCGTCACCTTCTCGTGCGACGGCCGGACCCTCTACGCCAACATCCAGACGCCCGGCATCATGCTCGCCATCACCGGGCCCTGGAAGCGCCAGCGGCGGTAAAACCCGCCCGCACCGGGAATTAATTCGTTCGCCCGGCCCGAGCTGCGCCTCCTACAGTGAGATCACAACGTCACGCACCTCCCGGTGCGATGGCAGCGGCTACTTCTTTGCAAGAGAATCCCACGCCGCCGCCGACTTGATCTCGGGAGGCGCAGCTCATGGTGGGTGCCCGGTGCGCAGGCAACGGTTACTTCATTGGGATCAGAAGGTTGCGGGTTCGAATCCCGTCGTCGACTTCGGGTCGGCGTAGCTCAATGGATAGAGCATCTGACTAAGTCCGTCGCCGACTCCTGATCTCGGGCACCCATCTTTTGCTGCGCCTCTCTCCGAAACACGAATGAACACGAACGAATTCGGGGGGAATTCACCATGGCGCGATTCAACACGCGCGCCGCCAAGGCGCGGCCGACCTCGCGGGTCACCTCGACGGGGCGGGTACTGCGTACGTACGAGGGCGGCCGCGGCCGTGAGCGCGACGCGCGCTCCGAGCTCTTCCTGCTCGCGGTCTCCAACTTCGTCTCGCAGCAGACCTTCTACGAGACCGGCGCCGACCGCGACGACCGGTTCGCGCGGCTCGTGCGCGAGCTCGCCGTCACCGATCCCGACTGGACGGCCGGCCTGCTCGGCTGGCTGCGCGGCGAGGGCAACCTCCGTACCGCCTCGATCGTGGGCGCCGCCGAGTACGTCAAGGCACGCCTGGACGCCCAGGTCACCGACGGCCCGTCGAACCGGCAGGTCATCGCCTCCGTGCTCCAGCGGCCCGACGAGCCCGGCGAGCTGCTCGCGTACTGGACGGCGCTGTACGGCCGTAACGTCCCGAAGCCCGTCAAGCGGGGTGTCGCCGACGCCGTACGGCGTCTGTACAGCGGCAAGTCGCTGCTCAAGTACGACACCGCGTCCAAGGGCTACCGCTTCGGCGACATCCTGAACCTGGTGCACGCGGCCCCCGACCCGGACAAGCCGTGGCAGGGCGAGCTGTTCCGGTACGCCCTCGACCGCCGGCACAACCCGGACACCGCGGAGCCGCCCGCGTCGAGCACCGTCCTCACCGCACACCGCGAGCTGATGGCGCTTCCGGTCGAGGAGCGGCGGGAGGTCGTCACGTCGGCGGACGGCGCCGAGCGGCTCGCGGCGGCCGGGATGACGTGGGAGGCGCTGGCGGGCTGGCTGCAGGGGCCGATGGACAAGGAGGCCTGGGAGGCCGTGATTCCGTCGATGGGTGCCATGGCGCTCGTACGGAACCTGCGGAACTTCGACGCGGCCGGTGTGTCCGACGAGGTGGCGGCCCAGGTCGTCGCGCGGATCAGCGACCCGGCACAGGTCGCGCGCTCGCGGCAGTTCCCCTTCCGGTACCTCGCCGCGTACCAGCACGCGCCCTCGCTGCGCTGGGCGTACCCGCTGGAGCAGGCGCTCGGCCACTCGCTGGCCAACGTGCCCGGGCTGCCCGGCCGCACGCTGGTGCTCGTCGACCGCTCGGGCTCGATGTTCTGGTCGCGGCTGTCCGACCGCTCGGAGCTCAACCGGGCCGACGCGGCGGCGATCTTCGGCTCGGCGCTCGCGCTGCGGGCGGCGGACGCGGATCTCGTGCAGTTCGGCTCGGACAGCGGCGAGATCGTCTTCCGCAAGGGCGAGTCGGTGCTGAGGATCCTGGAGCGATTCGGGGACCTCGGCGGCACCAACACCACCGAGGCCGTGCGCCGGCACTACCGGCGGCATGACCGGGTGCTGATCGTCACCGACGAGCAGTACGCGCCCAGCCACCACGGCGACCCGACCGAGCAGGTCCCGGCCGACGTGCCGGTCTACACCTGGAACCTCGCCGGGTACCGGGCGGGCCACGGCCCGTCGGGGACGGGTCATCGGCACACCTTCGGCGGCCTGTCGGACGCGGCTTTCCGGATGGTGCCGCTGCTTGAGGCCGCCCGGGACGCCGACTGGCCCTGGGCTGCCTGAGGCCCGCGTCGCCCGAGGCAGGAGTGGCCCGCACCACGTGGGGAGTGCGGGCCACTCTTGTGTTCATGTCCGGCACCTCTTGTCGCGCCCTCGACTGACATCTAACATTTCAGTTCGTGGAGGCGATACGACCCGTGGGCCGGACCCTGCTCAGGGACCGGGCCTACGAAGCGATCCGGGACGCCATCGTGGCCGGGGAGATCGAGCCCGGCGCGGTGGTGCGGGACGCCGATCTCGCCGAGCGGCTGGGGCTGTCCCGGGCGCCGGTGCGCGAGGCGTTCTCCCGGCTTGTGGACGAGGGACTGCTGGAGAGCAAGCCGCAGAGCTACACACGCGTGACGCCGGTCGTGGCCGCCGACGTACGGGACGCGGCCGCCGTGGTCGGCGCCATGCACGAGCTGGTGACGCGGGACGCCGTGCCCCGGCTGACGGCCGCGGACCTGGAGATCATGCGCGCCGCCAACGAGCGCTTCGCCGCCGCGGTCTCGGCCGGCGAGGTGGACCTCGCCCTGCGGGCCGACGACGAGGTGCACGACGTCCTGGTGCGGGTGAGCGGCAACCGCGCGGCCGCCGCCACCGTCGCCCGCTACACCCCGCTCATCCGCCGCCTGGAGCGCCACCGCTTCGGGGAGGGCGGCAACTGCCGTTCGGCCGGACTGCACGAGCGGCTGATCGAAGCCTGCGCATCCGGTGACACCGAGGCGGCGGTCCGCGTCACCGCGGAGATCTGGCGCAGCCTCGCCGACCTCGTGGACCTGGCCGACGACGACTGACCCGGGAGGACTCATGTCCCTTTCCTCGTACGACCGTTACCCCCTCCTCTTCGGCCCCTCACCCGTCCACCCCCTGGAGCGCCTCACCGCCCACCTCGGTGGCGCCTCGCTCTGGGCCAAGCGCGAGGACTGCAACTCCGGTGTCGCGTACGGCGGCAACAAGACCCGCAAGCTGGAGTACCTCGTCGCCGACGCGCTCGCGCAGGGCTGCGACACGCTCGTCTCGATCGGCGGTGTGCAGTCCAACCACACCCGCCAGGTCGCGGCCGTCGCCGCCCGCGCCGGTCTCAAGTGCGTGCTGATCCAGGAGAGTTGGGTGGACTGGCCCGACTCCGTCTACGACAAGGTCGGCAACATCCTCCTCAGCCGCCTCGCCGGAGCCGACGTGCGGCTCGTGCGGGCCGGGTTCGGGATCGGCTTCAAGGAGAGCTGGGAGCAGGCGCTGCGGGAGGTGGAGGAGTCGGGCGGCAAGCCGTACGCCATCCCGGCCGGCGCCTCCGACCATCCGCTCGGCGGGCTCGGCTTCGCGGGCTGGGCGTACGAAGTGGCCGAGCAGGAGCGGGAGTCGGGCGTCTTCTTCGACACGGTGATCGTCTGCTCGGTGACCGGCTCCACCCAGGCGGGCATGGTCGCCGGCTTCGCCGCGCTTCAGGAGGCGGGCGGCCGGCCGCGCCGCGTGCTCGGCATCGACGCCTCGGCCAGGCCCGTCACCACCCGCGAGCAGATCGCCCGGATCGCCCACGACACGGGCCGACTCATCGGCGTCAAGCGCGAGTTGACCGAGGCCGACGTCGAGCTCGACGAGCGGTACCACGCGGGCACGTACGGCATCCCGGACGGGACGACCCTGGAGGCGATGCGGCTGGCCGCGCGGACGGAGGGGATGGTCACGGACCCGGTGTACGAGGGCAAGTCGATGGCCGGAATGATCGACCTGGTCGGGCGCGGGGAGATCGACCGGGACTCCACGGTGCTCTATGCCCACCTGGGCGGGCAGCCGGCGCTGAACGCGTACAGCGCACTCTTCTAGGGGCACAGCTCGGCAGCACCCACCTTTCCTTTCAGAGGGCGCGGGGAACTGCCCTTTTTGAGGGGCGCGGGGAACTGCGCGACCAGCCCCCACGGAGCCGCAGTCGACGCACCAGCAGTCACGGCACTCCCGTAGTCGCACACTCCGGCTCCCCCGGCAGGGATAAAGTGCTCAGCGTGTTGGCGGACGATCAGCAGCGGGAGCCGAGTGTCGACCGGGCCGGCGATCCCCGTCGCCGGGCCACGATCCACGACGTGGCCAAGCTGGCCGGAGTGTCGCGTCAGACGGTCTCCCGTGCGGTGAACGACAAGGGTGAGATCGACCCGGGGACGAAGGAACGCGTCCTGGAGGCGGCGCGGCTGCTGGACTACCGGCCCAGCCGGTTCGCGCGCGGCCTCGTCCGCAAGGGGACCGTCACGGCGGGGCTGGTGATCCCGGATCTGATGAACCCCTTCTTCCCGGAGGTGGCCGCCGGAGTGCTGGAGGCCGCCGAGCGGCGCGGCTGGCAGGTGGTCGTGTGGGACTCGCGCACCGACGAGGCCAGGGAGCGGGAGGCACTCGACGTCCTCTCCCATCAGGCGGACGCGGTCGTGGGCTATTTCAGGAACCCGGACGACGTACTGGCCCGGCACCTCGGTGGCGTGCCGCTGGTCCTGCTGGAACGCGGCCCGCAGCAGACCCGGTTCGCGGCCGTGGGCATCGACGCCGCGGCCGGTCTGGAGCAGGCCCTGGCCCATCTGGTCGCCGCGGGGCACCGCCGTATCGGCATGCTGGACGGAGTGCACGGTCCCGCCGCGAGGCGGCATGCCTTCGTCGCGCAGGCCCGCCGGCACGGACTGCCCGTGGACGAGGGCTGGATCGCCAGGTGTGTGGAGCACACCGTGGCGGGCGGCGAGGAGAGCATGGAGCGACTGCTGGACGCACGGCCCGAGATCACCGCGGTGTTCGGCTTCAACGACCTGATCGCGGTCGGCGCGATGCGCGCGGCCCGGCGCCGGGGCCGGCGGGTGCCGGACGACCTGGCTGTGCTGGGCTTCGACGGGCTGTCGCTGGGCGAGTTGGTGGACCCCGGTCTCACCACCTTGCACATCGACAAACGCCGGCTGGGCCGGCTGGCCGTGGAGCAGGTGGCGCGGCTGCGGGCGGGGGAGGAACCGATGAGCGGCGCCGACGCCTGGGTGGTCCCCGAGCTGGTGGTGCGGGGGTCCGCCTGACGCGCCGAGGCCGTGGGCGCCCCTGCGAGCGGGGCGCCCCGGACGTCGTACCGCCGACTACAGCGCCTGTGCGGCCGGCTTCACCATGTTCCGCACCGTGCGGGCCTTCACGAAGTCGCCCATGGCCGTCATCTCCCACTCGCCGGAGAACTGGCGGATGAGCTTGGCCATCAGCACGCCCGTCTGCGGCTCGGCGCTGGTGAGGTCGAAGCGGACGAGCTCCTCGCCGGACTGGGCGTCGATCAGCCGGCAGTAGGCCTTGGCGACCTCGGTGAACTTCTGGCCGGAGAACGAGTTGACCGTGAAGACCAGGCCGGTGACGTCCTGGGGCAGGCGCCCGAGGTCGACGGTGATGACCTCGTCGTCCCCGCCGCCCTCACCGGTGAGGTTGTCGCCGGAGTGGCGGATGGCGCCGTTCACGATCTGGAGCTTGCCGAAATAGCAGCTGTCGATGTGGTTGCGCTGAGGGCCGTAGGCGATCACCGAGGCGTCCAGGTCGATGTCCTTGCCGCGGTACGCCGGCTCCCAGCCGAGGCCCATCTTGACCTGGGAGAGCAGCGGGCGGCCGCCCTTCATCAGGGAGACGGTCTGGTTCTTCTGGCCGATGGCGACGTAGATGCAGCGGACCTGCTTGTTCGGGTCGCCGGTGCGCCAGTTGTCACGCTGGTTGATGATCGTGTCGACGGCCAGCGCGGTCTTGCCGGTCTGACGGTCGCCGATGATCAGCTGACGCTGACCACGGCCGATCGGGGTCATTGCGTCGACGGCCTTGTAGCGCGAGCGCGGCAGCCCGAACCGGGGGAGCACTCCCGCGTCGAAGCGGGTGAAGGCGTCGATCCGGTCGCCGGTGAGGGTGAGCACGAACAGCCCGGCGCCGTGGCGGATGCCGGTGACGCCGAAGTCGGTGGCGATGCCGGCCAGGCCGTTGGCGTAGCCCTGGCCGACCGCGCGGGCCTTCCAGGCGCCGTTGCGCAGATACACCTCGACGATCACCAGGGCCGTCTCGGTGCCGAGCTGCGGGGGTGTGAAGGTGGCCAGGACGCTGTTGTCGTCGGCGTTGCGGATGGTGGCCGTCGGTTCGATGCCCTGGAAGGTCTGGCCTGCGGCGTCCGGGCTGGCGGTGACGACGATCTTCTCGATACCGGGGGGTACGGCCGTCGTGTCGACGGTGATCGCGTCCGGGGAGGTGCCGCCTCCCGAGCGGTAGGCCACGCCCGGCCCGCTGGGCTGGTTGTAGAAGATGAAGTCGTCGTCGGAGCGCACTTTGCCGTCGGCGGTGAGCAGCAGGCCCGATACGTCGAGCCGCACCGGGGCGGCGACGTCCACCGTCACGCGCGCGGTGGAGAGAGGGATGTTCGAGCCGGGGGTCATAGCTGTCATGCCCCGTGAACGAGCGAGGGCGTTTTACCGTTCCCTTACCCGACGGCCGATCGGGTCAGCCGCCGTCACGCGGGTGACTGCGGGCGGCGCGCTGGTCGGACATCGCCTCAGTCGTCCAGGCTCCCCATGGTCAGATTCACGGTCGTTCCGGTCATCCCGCTCGCTTTGTCGGACGCCAGGAAGGCCGCCGTCGCTGTCATCTCCTCCAGTGTCATGAGCCGCCGCGGGTGGGTCCTGCCCGCGAGGAACTCCTGCCACTGCTCCCAGGTCATTCCCGTTGCCTCGGCGCGCGGCTCGAAGGCCTCCCTGATCGTGCGGGTCTGCGGCATGCCCTGGGGCCGCAGGCCGACCACGCGGATGCCGTGCGGTGCGAGTTCGGCGGACAGCGCCCGGGTGAGCGCCTCCTTGGCGGCCATCGCCGGACTGTAGCCACCCACCAAGGGGATGCCCGTCCGTGAGTGAAGTGCGGTGACGGTCATGATCACCCCCGACCGGTTCGGGATCATCCGCCGGGCCGCGAGGCGCGCGGTCAGGAAGTACGACGTCGTATAGGCCGTGATCGGCCACGCGAACCGCTCCGGGTCCAGCTCGGTCAGTGGGACACCGAGAATCCCCGCGTTCGGGATGCCGACAGCGTTGAACGAGATGTCGACGCGCCCCGCCGCGCCCGTCACGGACCGCAGGTGCCGGTCCACGGCCTGCTCGTCGAGCGCGTCCACCTCCGCGGCCTCGGCCGTTCCGCCGGCGGCGACGATGTCCTTGGCGACGATGTCGACGGGCGCCTTGCTGCGCCCGGTGAGAAAGACGACGGCCCCCTCGGCGGCGAAGGCGCGTGCGACAGCCCCGCCGATCCCGCCACCGGCTCCGTACACCACCGCGACCTTGTCCTTGAGCAGCATCTCGGGCTCCTCTCCACATTCCGTAGGTGTCGATGGTGTGGACACCACGGCCTCGGGAAAGTGGGCGCCCAGTTCGCTCCTCTTCCGGTGTCTGCACAGGATGGACCTAAAGACGAGGGAGGTGATCCGGGTGACAGCCGACCTGATCTCGAAGGCGCGGGCCGGGGACGGTGAGGCGTTCCGGGAGCTGACCGAGCCGCACCGCCGGGAGCTTCAGGTGCACTGCTACCGGATGCTCGGATCCCTACAGGACGCCGAGGACGCCCTCCAGGACACGCTGCTCGCCGCCTGGCAGGGCCTCGAAGGGTTCCAGGGACGTGCCTCGATCCGCACCTGGCTGTACCGGATCGCCACCAACACCTGTCTGAACGCGCGTCGTTCGGCGAGTCGGCGCCCGGCGAGGGCGTGGGACATGTCCGGGGTCGAACCGCCCGAACCGACGCGGCTCGGCGAGGTCGTATGGCTGGAGCCGTTTCCCGACGCCCTACTGGAGGGGGCGATCGACGTGCCGCCCGGCCCGGAGGCCCGATATGAGCAGACCGAGGCCATCTCCCTGGCCTTCGTGACCGCTCTTCAGGCGCTGCCGCCCCGGCAGCTCGCTGTGCTCGTCCTGCGCGACGTCCTCGGATTCCGCGCCAGCGAGGTGGCCGACATGCTCGACTCGACCGTCGAGTCGGTCCACAGCGCCCTCAAGCGGGCCCGCGCCGGTCTGAAGGGCCGCCGTCCGCCGGGCGATCAGCGGCCGGCGGCACCCGGCTCGTCCTCCGAGCAGGCGCTCGTGGCGCAGTTCGTCCGTGCCTACGAGTCCGGGGACCCGGACGCGCTGGTCGCCCTGTTCACCGACGACGTGTTCCTGTCCATGCCGCCGATTCCCCTCGAGTACGAGGGCCGCGACGTCGTGGGCCGGGTCTTCGCGGGCATCTTCCGCTCGGGCCGCAGGGTCGACCTCGTGCCGACGCGGGCCAACGGCCAGCCGGCGTTCGGGGCCTATCTGCGTGCCGTCACCGGCATCCGCCACGGCGCCGGGCTGTTCGTGCTCACCCTCACCGGCGACCGGATCGACGCCTTCACCCGCTTCGACGCGGGAGTGCTCCCCCGGTTCGGGCTGCCGCGCTCGCTCCCGAGCCGCTGAGGGCCCGGGAGCCGGGGCGGCAGCCCGGCCACGGCGGCGTGCTCCTACGGAACCACCACGATCTTCCGGCCCACTCCCGACGCGAACTGCTCCAGCGCCTGCGGGTAGCGGTCCAGCGGGATCCGGTCGCTGATGAAGATCTCGGGGTCGAGGACACCGTTCGCGAACAGCTCCGCCGCGCGTTCGAAGCTGTGCAGGACCGCCATCGAACCGGTGATCGTGATCTCCTGGTTGTAGATGCGGTACGGGTCGATCGTGACGCGCGTCGCGTAGTCCGCCACGCCGAACTGAAGGAACGTGCCCGCCTTCGCCACCCGGTCCAGGCCGTCCTGGATCGCCGCCGCGTTGCCCGTGGCGTCCACGACCAGGTCCCAGCCCTGCGGGCGGTCCAGCTCGTCCGGGTTCGCCGCCGACGCCGAGACGCCGAGCCGGCGGGCCGTCTCCAGGCGCTGCGGGTTGACGTCCACGATGTCCACGCTGGCCGCGCCGGTCCGCTTCGCCAGCTCCAGCATCATCAGGCCCATCGTGCCGGAGCCGTAGATCAGGACGTGGGCGCCGAGCCGGGACTTCAGGACGTCGTAGCCGCGCACCGCGCACGAGAGGGGCTCCACCAAGGCCGCGTCCTGGGTGCGGACGTGCTCGGGGAGCTTCACGCAGTTCGCCACCGGGGCGACGGCGAACTGCGCTGCCCCGCCGGCGGTGGTCACTCCGATCGCCGCCCAGCGCTCGCAGAGATTGTTGTGGCCCGTACGGCAGTAGCGGCACTCGTAGCAGTACAGCGACGGGTCGACCGCGACCCGGTCGCCCACCGCGACCTCGGTGACCTGGGTGCCGACCCCGACCACCTCGCCGGCGAACTCGTGCCCGGGCACGATCGGCAGCTTCGGCGCGAACTCGCCCTGGAGGATGTGCAGATCGGTGCCGCACAGCCCACAGGCCGCCACCTCGACGACGACCTCGCGGGGCCCTGGCGTCGGGTCCGGGACCTCGGCGACGACGGCCTTGCCCACGGACTCGATGACGGCGGCCTTCATTTCACGGCTCCCAACGACAGGCCCTGGACCAGCTTGTCCTGGGCGGCGAACCCCGCGGCGAGCACCGGCAGGGAGATGACGAGCGACGCGGCGCACACCTTCGCCAGGAACAGGCCCTGGCTGGTGATGAAGCCGGTCAGGAAGACGGGGGCGGTCTCCGCCACCACGCCGGTCAGTACTCGGGCGAACAGCAGCTCGTTCCAGCTGAAGATGAAGCAGATCAGGGCGGTCGCGGCGATGCCCGGGAGGGCGATGGGCGCCACGACGCGGGTCAGGATCGTCGGCAGCTTCGCGCCGTCCACCCGCGCCGCCTCGATGATCGCGACAGGGATCTCGGCGAGGAAGGAGTGCATCATCCACACCGCGATCGGCAGGTTCATGGAGGTGTAGAGGATGACCAGCAGCCATATGTTGTCGAGCATGTCCGTGTTCTTCGCGAACAGGTACAGCGGCAACAGGCCCGCCACGGCCGGCAGCATCTTCGTCGACAGGAAGAAGAACAGGACGTCCGTCCACTTCTTCACCGGGCGGATCGACAGGGCGTAGGCCGCCGGGAGGGCGAGGACCAGGACGAACAGCGTCGACGCCACCGACGCCACCGTCGAGTTGATCAGCGCCGGCCACGGACTCGCGCCGCCGCCCGCGCCGAAGAACTCGCGGTAGCCGTCCAGCGTCAGCGACGCGGCGAAGGACGGCGGGTTGGTCGCCGCGTCCGCCTCGGAGTGGAAGGACGTCAACGCCATCCACGCGATCGGCAGGAAGAACAGGATCCCGAGCAGCCAGGCCACCAGGCCGAGGCCCGCTCCCTTGCGGCGGCTGCGAAGTCGTACGGCCACGTCACTCATGCGCGCGACACCTCCTCGCGGAACAGGGACGACACCACGCGCAGCGCGAAGGTCGCGATGATGATCGAGCCGATGACCACCAGGACGCCCGCGGCCGAGGCGAGGCCGTTCTCATGGGCCTGGTAGAAGCTCTGGTAGACGGTGTACGGGAGGTTCGCGGTGCCCAGGCCGCCCGAGGTGATGGTGAACACCGCGTCGAAGTTCTGGACGATGTAGATCGAGCCCAGCAGGGCGCCGAGTTCGAGATAACGGCGCAGGTGCGGGAGCGTCAGGTGGCGGAAGATCTGCCAGTCGCTCGCGCCGTCGACCCTCGCCGCCTCGATCTGCTCGTGGTCGCGGCTCTGCAGGCCGGCCAGCAGGATCAGCATCATGAACGGCGTCCACTGCCAGACCAGGGAGGCCTCCACCGCGAGCAGCGGGGTGTTGGAGATCCAGTCGGGCTGTGGGCCGCCCACATAGTGCAACAACCCATTGAACAGGCCGTATTCGGGGTTGTAGAGCACATGTTTCCAGAGCAGGGCCGCCGCCACCGGGACCACCAGGAAGGGCGCGATCAGCAGGGTGCGGACCACACCCCGGCCCTTGAACTTCCGGTCCAGGAGCAGTGCCAGGACCAGACCCAGGACCAGGCTGGCCAGCACCACCGCGGCGGTGAGCAGCACGGTCGTCCACACCGAGTGGCGCAGGTCGGCGTCGGTGAGGACTTCGCTGTAGTTGTCCAGGCCGGCGAAGTGCCGGGCGTCCGGGTAGAGGGCGTTCCAGTCGAAGAACGAGATCACCAGCGTGGCCACGAACGGCAGCTGGGTCACCACGATCATGAAGACCAGGGCGGGCAGCAGGGGGGCCCGGGTCGCCCAGGCGCGCAGCCGGGCGGAGGGCGGACGGGTCGTACGCACGGGTGTCGTGGCCACGGGGGCCGTAGTGGTCGCTGTCATCGCCCCTCGTACTCCTCGGAGATCTTCTCGGCGAGCTGCTGGGACTTCTTCAGGGCCGACTCGACGGACTGGCGTCCGGCGATGGCCGCGCTGATCTCCTGGGAGACCTTGGTGCCGAGATCGGTGAACTCGGGGATGCCGACGAACTGGATGCCGGGCGCGGGCCGCACCTGGACGCCGGGGTCGCTGGGGCGGGCCCCCTCGATGGCCTCCTTCGTCATCTCCTGGAAGGCGGCCGCCTCCTCGCGGTAGGCCGGGTTGGCGTACGTGGAGGCCCGCTTGCCGGCCGGCACGTTGGACCAGCCGATCTCGTCGCCGACCAGCTGCTCGTACTGCTTGCTGGACGCCCAGGAGACGAACTTCCAGGCCTTGTCGGGGTTGCGGGATGCCTGCTGGATGCCCCAGGCCCAGGTGTAGAGCCAGCCGGAGGACTCCGTCTTCTCGACGGGAGCGGGCGCGTAGCCCACCTTGCCCTTGACCGGGCTGTTGGCCGCCTCCAGGGAACCGGCCGCGGAGGTGGCGTCGTACCACATGGCGACCTTGCCCTGGGTCATGTTGTTCAGGCACTCGGCGAAGCCGGACTGGGCCGCTCCCGACTCACCGTGCTCGCGCACGAGGTCGACATAGAACTTCGTCGCCTTCTCCCACTCGGGGGAGTCCAGCCGTGCCTTCCAGCCCTTGTCGAACCAGGTGCCGCCGAAGGTGTTCACGACGGTGGTGAGCGGGGCCATCACCTCGCCCCAGCCGGGCAGGCCGCGCAGACAGATGCCCTTCATGCCCGCCTCGGCGCCGTCCACCTGCGCGGCGAGGTCCGCCACCTGCTGCCAGGTGGGGTGGGCGGGCATCGTCAGGCCCTCCTTCTCGAAGAGGTCCTTGCGGTACATCAGGAAGGACGACTCGCCGTAGAAGGGCTGGCCGTAGAGCTTGCCGTCGTCGCCGGTCAGAGACTGGCGCATCGGCTTCAGGACGTCCTGCTCGTCGTAGGCCGGGTCCTTGGCGACGTAGGAGTTCATCTCCTTCAGCCAGCCGTTGCGGGCGTAGATCGGTATCTCGTAGTTGGAGAGCGTGGCCACGTCGTACTGGCCCGCCTGGTTGGCGAAGTCCTGGCTGATCTTGTCGCGGACGTCGTTCTCGGGCAGGACGGTGAAGTTGACCTTGATGCCGGTCTCTTCGGTGAAGCGGGGGGCGAGCTTCTGGAGCTCTGTCATCTGGGGGTTGTTGACCATCAGGACGTTGATGGCGTTGCCCCCGGAGCCGGCCCCGCCCGCTCCGACCCAGCAGCCGGAGAGCAGCGGGGTGAGCAGCGTCCCTGCGGCGGCCATGGCGAGCGTGGCTCGCGGTGGCCGTCGGCGGCTCTGGGTTCGCATGGATCGCTCCTGGACATGAAGGGGATATATGGGGGGATAAAGGGCAGTCGGAGGTGTGGCTGACCCAGGGGAGTGGGTGTTTCTCAGACGCGGATGACCTGGGGGCCCAGCAGTGAGTAGCGGTGCGCCTCGGCCGCCGGGAGCAGCGTGCTCGTCACGATCGTCTCCAGCGTGCCGATGTCCGCGAACCGGCAGAAGCTGACCGCTCCGAACTTGGTGTGCACGCCCGCGAACACCGTGCGGCGCGCGGCCCGGATCGCCTGCGCCTTGACCTCGCTGACGGCCGGATCGGGGGTGGTCAGGCCGTGCTCGCGGGAGATGCCGTTGGCGCCGATGAAGGCCAGGTCGACGACGAAGCCGGCCAGCATCTTGGTCGTCCAGTGGTCGACCGTGGCGAGCGTGCCGGACCGCACCCGGCCGCCGAGCAGCAGCACGGAGGCGTTCTCGGTCTCGGCGAGCGCGCCCGCGACCGGCAGGGACGCGGTGACCACGGTCAGCGGCCGGTCCAGGGGCAGGGCCTCGGCGATGAGCTGTGGGGTGAAGCCCTCGTCGACGAAGACCGTCTCGGCGTCCCCCAGCAGCTCGGCCGCGGCGCTCGCGATCCGGCGCTTCTCGGGGACATGGCTGGTGGCGCGGAAGGCGAGCGTCGTCTCGAAGCCGGCGCTCTCCACCGGGTAGGCGCCGCCATGGGTACGGCGGAGCAGCCCGTGGTCCTCCAGGAGGCGCAGGTCCCGCCGTACGGTCTCCTTCGCCACGCCCAGCTCGGTGGCGAGCGCGGTGACGTCGACCGAGCCGTCACGGCGTGCGGCCAGCACGATCTCGCGTTGGCGTTCTTCCGCCGTTCTCGTGGTCATGGCCGACACTCGCMTTCCGCTTGGCTGCCCGTTCGGGCCCGGTGAGGCCCTTGGGGGAAGTTCTACAGCGGGTTGTCCGGCACTGACCAGCTCTGTTGCAGGTCCGATGCTGCCCGTGTGTGCCCGTTCACCGTGTGCTGTGACCGTCTCGGACCTGCGTGGTTGTGGTGGAACGGGTGGGATCGGGCGCGTGCGGCGCCCGAATACGGGGGCGGGCGGGCCCGTTCGGTGCCCGCCCGCCCCTTCGTGGCTGCTCGTTTCGGTCAGTACGGCCAGATCGGAGGGTCGCTCACGAAGTGGCCGCCCAGGTAGGCCTGCGCGATGTTCCCCGGGTCGAGCTCGCCCTGCTCGGCGATCAGCTTCTCGGCGTACGGCTCGGAGTCGTCCTGCGGCTCGTAGCCGAGGGAGCGGGCGCTGCTCAGGTCCCACCACAGCCGCGTGTTCGCGGAGGAGCCGTAGACGACCGTGTGCTCGACGTCCTCGGCGGTCAGGGCCGCGTGCAGGAGGCGGGCGCCGTCGGCCGGGCTCATCCACACCGAGAGCATGCGGACGCTGGTCGGCTCCGGGAAGCACGAGCCGATGCGCACGGACACCGTCTCCAGGCCGTGCTTGTCCCAGTAGAACTGCGCGAGGTCCTCGCCGAAGGACTTGGACAGGCCGTAGAAGGTGTCCGGGCGGCGCGGGGTGTCGATGGGGATCAGGGCGCTCGCGTCGTGCGGGGCGGTGCCCTCGGGGCGGGGCGTGAAGCCGACCGCGTGGTTGGAGGAGGCGAAGACGACCCGTCCGACGCCCTCCTCGCGGGCCGCCTCGTACAGGTTGTACGTGCCCTCGATGTTCGCCCGGAGGATCTTGTCGAACGGGGCTTCCAGGGAGATGCCCGCGAGATGGATGATCGCGTCGACGCCCCGCACGGCCTCGCGCAGCGCCTCCCGGTCGGCGAGGTCGGCGACGATCGCGTCCGCCGCGCCCTCGACGGGGCGCAGGTCGAGCAGCCGCAGCTCGTAGCCGTACGCCGGGAGCAGGTCCCGCATCAGGGTGCCGAGGCCGCCGGCGGCGCCGGTGAGCAGAACGGTGCGGGGTGCGGGCATCCTGGGGGCTCCTTGGCTCAGCGGCCGCATGCGTGGACGATATTCATATGCATGGACAAGCTAAGGATGGTCCGTCGATCACGTCAAGTGTCGCGCGGAGTCGGTGAATCCGGTGCCGTGTTGCCCGCACGCGCGCTTGACCGGCCTTAACGGGGCTCCATAGGCTGGCTTTGTTCAAGAATATGGACATGGATCAGAAACGTGAGCGCCTGTTCTAGGGAGAGCCCGTGACGCCAGCCCCCCTCGCCGCACGCCTGAGCATCCCCGGCGGGCCGCTGTTCTTCCCGGTCACCGCCTACGGCCCCGACGGCTCGGTCGACCTCGACACCTACCGCACCCATGTGCGCCGCGGCGTCGAGGCCGGAGCCGCCGCCGTGTTCGCGTGCTGCGGCACCGGCGAGTTCCACGCCCTCACGCCCGAGGAGTACGAGGCGTGCGTGCGGGCGGCCGTCGAGGCGACGCAGGGCCGCGTGCCGGTCGTCGCCGGCGCCGGATACGGCACCGCTCTCGCCGTCAGGTACGCCCGGCTCGCCGAGGGAGCCGGCGCGGACGGGCTGCTCGCCATGCCGCCGTATCTCGTCGTCGCCGGGCAGGAGGGGCTGCTGCGGCACTACCGGGAGATCGCCGCGGCGAGCGGACTCCCCGTCATCGTCTACCAGCGCGACAACGCCGTGTTCACCCCGGAAACCGTCGTCGAACTGGCCCGCACGGACGGCGTCATCGGCCTCAAGGACGGCCTCGGCGACCTGGACCTGATGCAGCGGATCGTCAGCGCCGTACGCACCGAGTTCCCCGGCGAGTTCCTCTACTTCAACGGCCTGCCGACCGCCGAACAGACCCAGCTCGCCTACCGCGCCCTCGGCGTCACGCTCTACTCCTCCGCCGTGTTCTGCTTCGCCCCGGAGATCGCCCTCGCCTTCTACGAGGCGCTGGAGGCGGGCGACGACACCACGGCCAACCGCCTCCTGGACGGCTTCTACCGCCCGTTCGTCGAACTGCGCGCCCAGGGCCGCGGATACGCCGTCGCCCTCGTCAAGGCGGGCGTACGGCTGCGCGGGCTCGACGTAGGGGAGGTCCGGCCGCCGCTGCACGAGCCGAGCGAGGACCATGTCAAGCAGCTCGCCCAGGTGATCGAGCGCGGCTACACGCTGCTGGAGAAGGACCCGGAGGAAACCAAGTGAAGGCGTCGGCATTCGTCTACCCCTGGGACGTCAACGGAGACCCGCAGGCACCCGGAAGGATCGCCGCCCTCGGCGTGCGCCAGGTGACGCTCGCCGCCGCCTACCACTCCACCCGCGCCCTCACCCCCCGCCACCCGCGCCACCGCATCGTCACCGCCGAGCACGCGGCCGTCCTGTACCCGACGGACGCCCGGTGGGAGGGCCGTGAGCTGCGCCCCTACCCGGCCGGGGACTGGGCGCCCGCGGACGCCTTCGGCGAGGCGGCCGCCGCGCTCACGGACGCCGGCCTGGAGGTGCACACCTGGGTGGTCCTCGCGCACAACTCCCGCATGGGCGCCGACCATCCGGACACCTCGGTCGTCAACGCCTACGGCGACCGCTACCCGTGGGCCCCGTGCATCGCACAGCCCGCCACGCGCGCGTACCTCGTCGAGCTGGCCGCCGAGGCCGCCGTACGGCCCGGGGCCCGCGGCACCGAGCTGGAGTCCCTCGGCTGGTACGGGCTCCAGCATCTGCACGCCCACGACAAGACCGCCGGGGTCCCGCTCGGGGACGCCGGGCAGTACCTGATGGCGCTCTGCTTCTGCCCGACCTGCAAGGAGGGCTACGGCGATCAGGGCCTGGACGCCGACGAGCTGGCGGCCGCCGTACGGGACGCCCTTCAGCCGCTGTGGCAGGGGACGCAGGAGGACGAGGGCTGGGCCGGGGTCGAGAAGCTGCTCGGTTCGCGGACGGCGGCGGCCACGCGCGCGTGGCGGGACGAAACCGCCAGAACCCTCCAGGAGGCGGCCGTCCGGGCGGTTCGCGAGGCTGCTCCCGACGGCTTCCAGGTGCTGCTGCACGCCGACCCGGTGACCTACCACGTCGGCGCCAACGCCGGCGTCGACCCCGCACACATCCTGTCCGTCGCGGACGGCGTCGTCGTGCCCTGCGCGGGCGGCCCCGGCCTGCTCACGCCCTTCGCCGAGCAGGGACGCGAGGGCGCGGTCATCGCCGCCAACCTGGGCGTGGTCTCCGGGATGGGCGGCAGCCCGGGCACGCTCGCGTCGGACGCGGCACGCGCGCGTGAGCTGGGCGCCACTCAGATCCGGCTCTATCACGCGGGGTTGGCGTCCGACGGGGACCTGGTGGCGGTCCGGGAGGGGCTCGCCGCGCTCTGAAGTAGCGGTACGGCGGCCAGCAGCCACGCCGGGCCGAGGACGGCCAACAGCAGTCGCACGTCGAGCAGCTCGACCAGGGCCGCCCCCGCCGCGAGCCCGATGACGTTCGGCGAGAAGACGAGCGTGTTGGCCGTGGCGGCCGTACGTCCGAGCAGGGCGTCCGGTGTCTCGCGCTGCACGGCTGTGAGCGCGGCGATCAGCACACAGGGCAGCCCCACGCCGCTCGCCGCGCTGCAGACCAGGGCCACCGGATCGGACGGGATCGCGCGCAGGCCGGCCGCGGTGGCCGTCAGGACGATGCCGTACGCGGCGAAACGGCGTTCGCCGAGCCGGCGCAGGAGGGGGCCCGAGAGCAGCCCGCTCGCGACCGAGCCGGCACCCTGGACGGCGTACAGCACACCGGCGTACGCGGGGTCGTGCCCGAGGCTGTCGATGACGGCGTAGATCGTCGCCCCGCTGACCCCGGCGAACAGCATGGTGGTGCCGCCGGCCAGGACGAGCGGGCGCAGCCGGGGATGAGTCCACAGGTGGCGGGCGCCCTCGGCCATCTGCTCACGCCAGCCGCCGGCCGGCGGCTCCGGCCTGCTCTCGCGCACGCGCAGGCAGGCGTACAGGCCGGTCGCGAGCACGAACGTGACGGCGTCGAGCAGGGCGACGCTCGCACCGCCGTACGCCGCGTAGACACCGGCGCCGGCCAGCGGCGCGAGGAGTTTCATGCCCTCGGTGGCCGTCATGCGCAGCCCGTTGAAGTCGCCGAGCAGGGGCGTGGGGACGGCGTTCGCGACCAGGGCGGACTCGGCGGCGTCATGGACGACGCCCGCGGCGCCGTAGACGAACAGGACCGCGAAGACCAGCCAGACCCGGTCCGGGGAGTCGACCGCGAAGAGGGTGGGCAGCAGGGCGGCGAGGAGCAGGTTCACGCCGATCAGCAGGGGCTTGCGACGCGCGCGGTCGGCGAGCGTGCCGAGGAGCGGGCCGGCCAGGGTGGGCGCCCACATGGCGAGCATGCACAGCGCGGCCAGGCCGTCGGAGCCGGTGAGGTCCTTCACCCATACGCCGGAAGCCAGCCACAGCGCCGAGGTGCCGAAGCCGGAGACCACTACTCCGGCGAGATAGAGGCCGGCGTTGCGGTCGCGCAGGACACGGGCGAGTGCCCAGGTGGTGGTCGTCGTCATGTCAGGCCACTGTGCGGCTAAGGCAGGGGCGTGGGGATCGGGGAAGTGCCTTAGACGGCGCGGGCTTCGTGCTGCGCGCCGTAGGGCGGGTGGCGGG
Source organism: Streptomyces sp. UW30 (assembly GCF_008042075.1). Taxonomy (GTDB): domain Bacteria; phylum Actinomycetota; class Actinomycetes; order Streptomycetales; family Streptomycetaceae; genus Streptomyces. The sequence goes on from NZ_RDBN01000037.1 coordinate 712,713, forward strand.
AATCCGTTGGAAGCTGTCGATTCAGCCACTGGGGCGGATGAGGGCCCGCTCATAGCGTGGTGAACGTCCAAGTCATCCATGGGAAAAGGCACTTCGCATGCAGTACGTCGCGCCCATCGGCGTCGGTCTCCTCTACGCCCTTGTGATGTCCCTCATCCGGGAGCCGCACCGGCGGCGCTTCAACGCGGTCATGGTGGCCGGAGCGGGCGCCGCCTATCTCAGCGGCGGCGGTCTGGGCGGCTGGGAATTCGCGTTCACCGTGGTGGCCACCTATGTCGCCTACCGCGGCCTGGACTCGTGGACCTTCATCGGCATCGCCTGGCTGCTGCACACCGCGTGGGACATCGTCCACCACATCAAGGGCAACCCGATCATCCCCTTCCTCCACACCTCGTCACTGGGCTGCGCGATCTGCGACCCGGTGATCGCGCTGTGGTGCTTCGCGGGCGGGAAGACACCGCGGGAGCTGCCGGCGTGGGTGCGGGGGGCCAGGGTGCGCAAGGGCGCGGTGCCGGGGGAACCGGCTCGGGTGGGGGAGCCGGAGGTCGGTGCGGCGGGGGCGTAGGGCGGGTTTGCGGTGGGCGTGGCGGCCGTAGCGCGGGAAGGGCCTGCGGTCGGGGCGGCGGCCTGGGCGTGGGGCGGGTCCGACCGGTTCCCTCGGCCGCACGCGCCGGATCGACTCCCCGTCGGCGATGAGTTTCGCCGCCCGGGCCGGTCCACCTCTCAGGAAGAGATCTGTGAGGAGCCTGCACATGACCGACACGACGCTCGACCTCGGACCGCAGACCCGGGTCGTCGCCCGCCTCGCCGAAGCCGTCACCGACGAGCAGCTCTCGGCGTCGACGCCCTGCCCCGACATGGCGGTACGCAATCTGCTGGGCCACCTGCTCGGCCTGTCCGTCGCCTTCCGCGACGCCGGCCGCAAGGACCTGGGCCCCACGACCGACACGAGCCCGGAAGCCGCGGCCCCGGACATCGGCCCCGGCTGGCGCGAGGAGCTGCCCAAGGTGCTCGACGAACTGGGCGAGGTGTGGCGCGACCCGGACGCCTGGACCGGCATGACCCGCGCGGGCGGCGTCGACCTGCCGGGGGCGGTGGCGGCCGCGGTGGCCGCCGACGAGCTGGTGATCCACGCCTGGGACCTGGCCGTGGCCACGGGACAGCCGTACGCCCCGGACCCGGCGGCCCTCCAGATGTCCTACGACTTCCTGCGCGCCGCCGCCGACGCCGGGGACCGCGGCGGCGGCATCTTCGGCCCGGTGGTCCCGGTACCGGACGCGGCGCCGCTACTGGACCGGGCGGTGGGGCTGAGCGGCCGGGATCCGGGGTGGCGTCGGCCGTAGCGAAGCCGCGGGGAGCGGGCGCAGGGGACCGCGGAAGTCCCCTGCGCCCGCCCGAAGAGGCCCCTACCTGATGAGGCAGGCCCTCCGCGTTCGCCTTACGCGGCCCCTACGACTGTGCCGAGGGGGCGGGCAGCACGCCGGAGATCCGCAACAGCTTGCCCTGCCGGTTGCTGACGTAGATCCAGCCCTTGTCGCGGTCCAGCCCGATGCCGCAGACCCCGCCGAGACCGTCGGCCACCACGCGCTGAAGGCCCTTGGCCTCGCCGTCGGCGACGACGACCTCGTGCAGCTTGCCGCCCGCCGAGTCGCAGACGTAGGCGTTGACCGCGCGATCCAGCGCTACGCGGACGCTGTGCCCGAGGTTGGTGGCCACGCCCTGCGGGGCGCCGCCGTCTGCCGTCAGGTCGACCTCGTACACCCCGCTGAGGTCGTACTGGCCGACATACGCCTTGCCCCCGTTCAACGCCACTCCGGCGGCCCTCGGCACGTCCCAGGTGCGCTGCTTCCGCGCCGGTTGGCTGTTCAGGTCGAGCTCGATCAGCTTCCCGCTCTCGACGTCGGTGACATAGGCCTTGTTGGCCGGCAGGTCCAGCGCGACGCCGTACGCGTGCATGCCCTCGGCGACCGTGACCGGCGGGGCGGAGCGGTCGGACAGGTTCACCGTGAACAGGCGCTTGCCGCCGTAGTCGGCGACGTAGGCCTTGTTGCCCGGCAAATCCAGCGCCACATCGTTGACTTGTCCCAGCTTCTCCAGGACCCAGTCCGGCTTGCCGCCGGTGAGATCCACCTGGTACAGCTTGCCGCCGCTGTACCTGTCGGTGACGTACGCCTTCTGGTTCACCAGGTCCAGCGCGAGGCCATCGGCCGTCCCCAACCCGGTGGCGAGCTCGACGGGAGCCTTTCTCGGACTCTCCTGCACTGTGCCGTCGCCCTTGTGAAGAGGGTGATCCTTCATATCGAAGTTGAGCTTTTCAAGCTCGAACACCTCGTGCACCCCGGCGAGGGTGGAAACGACCTCCGCTTCCCCTCTCTGCGCGAACGGCTTTCCTTCATCGGTCAGGTCGAAAGTCTCCGCGGGCGTACCGGTCTCGCCGAGTTTCCATGCGATCACCTTGGCGTACTTCGGTTCCCGGGCCTGTGGGCCGCCCGGGCGGGTCTCCTTGACCTCTACCGGCTCGGGGTAATACAGAGCGACCCACCCGCCGAAGGAGACAGGGAATTCGTAGTCGAACCTCCTCACCTGACGTCGCTGCGTGGCCAGGACATCCACTCGACTGCCGATTTCCCCGCTCAGCGTGGACGATGTTTTGAACGAAGTGGTCAACGAACCACTGACGGAAGCGGTGATTCCCAGCATCAGCTGTGCCGACAGTTCCCCGGTGCCCGTGGCGGTACTCGTGGCTGTTGTCGTGCTTGTCGCCTGTGACTGAGACTCCGCGTCAACACCCTGATTGTCCTTGCTGTTCTTCAGGGTGATCTTCTCGGATTGGTTCGTCGCCATGCTCTTCTGCAATTGCTGCTGCAGTGATGCGGTGACCTTTGCCCCGAAGGTGAGCTGGACCTGTCCCTGGAGTGACCAGCTGATCGTGTTCGAAATCGAGAATTCGACGGTGTGTGACCATTTGGTGGGGGTGGGGTCGGTTCGATTGACGTACGTCTGCTTGGAGATCACGTCGGGAGGGGGCTGTGCAATGTCGCCCCGCTCTTCGACAAGCGGTACACCCACCGTCATGTAGGCGAGCCACCCGCGCTGGTGTGCCGCGTCCTCCCCATCGGGAAAGTCACCGAATCGCCCCTTGTTCAAGGAAAACCCGGTGGGAGCGATGTACCGATCCGTTCCATCTGGTGATTTCCTCTCTGCCTTCCTCTTCAGTTTTTCCCTGTCCCGCTCCAGGATGGCAGGGGCCTTGTCGGCAATGTGGAGCTCCTTCAGGTTTCGCCCTGTCAGTGGGTGGCGGATGAATCGTTCGCCGAGATGTGCCGTACTCACGTTGTTTTTGATGGCGCCGCTCATGCCTGTCGACCTCCCTCGGCCGACCCGCCGTCAGCCCTTTTGGCGTTCTTGGACGATTCGCGGTTATCCTTTCTCAATTCTTTCAGTTCTTCGTCGCTGACCTTGGGCCGGTCTTCGTCCCTGATCTCCGCATCCACCTTTTTGAACGCCTCGTCCTTGGCCGACGACGCCATCCCGGATGTCGATTCTGGGTCTTCGCTGGCTTCCTGTTGCTTGGCGGCTGCTGTCTGGGTTTTCTTGAACAGGGGGGTGATGAAGTTGTTCATGATGTTGAGTGCCTCGGGTGACGTTTCACGCACGATCTTCGGGTCACGCGCAGCTTTCGGAATGCCGTCGTAGAGCTCCGGGTCAACCCCTTCCCGTTCGGGTCGGGCGCCAGGAATATCCTCGGATACTTTTCGAGCGGACTCTTCGGCGGATTTGGCTTCACTTCCGCCGGTGTCGAAGATGTTCCTGAAAGACATGAACTTCCCTCCGGGTCTTCTCGATGAGCGCAAGATCACCAGGATCTTCGCGTGCTTGCCTACCCCTCTGTTGATCGATCTATCCGGCCTGGACCTGCGGTTTCTCGCCAGTCGCCTGGCTGCGGGGCGACTGTGGCGTCGCTCTTCGGGGCACCATGGCGGCTGGAATTGATCCACGATTGGTTTCCGATTGAATGACGCTCCGAAATAGCCCCGCCAGGGACCTGCAAGGACCGGCTTGAAGGGGGCGATTCAGGATGTTGTCGAACTGCAGATTGAGYTGAGTCCTGGCCAGCGCGGTGGCCTCCGACAAAGAGCCGAAAATGGTGGTCTCCTGCTTATGGTCGGATGTGAGTTCGGAAATGGCCGGCAGGCGTGGTGCGGCACTTCAGGCGACGGCGGAGACTCCCCCCACCGACGTCGCCCACGTCGAGCCCGCGCTCACCCGGAAGCGGCGCCCCTCCACGCCGCCGCGGCCCCCGGCGGACCCACCGTCGCCCCCGCGAAGGCCACCTGCTCCACGCCAGCTCGTCGACGTACGGCCGACCATGAATGCAAGGCCACCTGCTCCACGCCCGCTCGGCCCCCAACTCCCGGCCGGCCCCCTCCACTTCCTTTTGTCAGAAGCATTGACGAAACGCGGGGCCCCTCCTACCTTCATCGCGTCGTACCTCGTACGTCATATATGAGACGCGATACGTGAGATCCGATACGCGAGCCCACCCCCTGGGCCCCGCGAAGATCCGAGAGGCGCGCATGACCGCTGTGCCCACGCCGATCCCCTCCCGCACGCAGTTCGTGCTGGAGGAGATCAAACGCCGCATCCTCACCGGGCAGTTGACGCCGGGTCAGGCCTTGGTGGAGACCGAGCTCGCCGCGCAGTTCGGGGTGTCGAAGACCCCGGTGCGCGAGGCGCTCAAGACGCTCGCCGGGACCGGGCTGGTCGTGATGAACCAGTACAAGGGCGTCACGGTGCGCATGGTGGACGCGGACATGGCGCGCGAGGTCTACGACGTGCGGCTGCTGCTGGAGCCCGAGGCGCTCAAGCGGGCCGTGCGGCGCGGAGCCTCCCTCGACGCCGCCCGCGACGCGCTGACCCGGGCCGACGAGGCCGACGACACCGCCGAACGCTCCCTCGCCAACCGGGAGTTCCACCGCGCCCTCTACCTGCCGTGCGGCAACCCGCTGCTCGGCCGGATGCTCGACGAGGTCCGCGACCAGGCCGCCCTCGTCTCCGCCGTCGCCTGGGCCGCCTCCCCCTCCTGGGAGCGCGAGGCCGGCGAGCACCGGGAGATTTTGCGGCTGGCGCTCGAAGGGGACGCGGACGGCGCCGCGCGCGCCCTGCACGCCCACATCGCGTCGTTCGTGCAACGGGCCTTCCCGGACGCGGGAGTCGAGGCCCAGGGAGAGGACGGTCCGGCATGACAGCGACGTTCGAGCCCCAGCGGACGGCCCTGGCCGACGTGGTGGCGATCCCGGTGACCCCGTTCGCCGAGGACGGCCGCGTGGACCAGGACGCCCACCGGGCCCTGCTGCGTCGTCTGCTCGACGGGGGCGTCACCACCCTCACCCCCAATGGCAACACCGGCGAGTTCTACACCCTCACCCCCGAAGAGCGCCGCCTCGTCACCGAGTTGACCATCGAGGAGGCGGGGGAGCGCGCCGCCATTCTCGTCGGCGTCGGCCACGACGTGCCCACCGCCGTCGCCTCCGCACAGCACGCCCGCGAACTCGGCGCGCAGATGGTGATGGTCCACCAGCCCGTCCACCCCTACGTCTCTCAGAGCGGCTGGGTCGACTACCACCGTGCCATCGCCGCGGCCGTGCCCGAGCTCGGCGTCGTGCCGTACATCCGCAACGCCCAGCTCGGCGGTGCCCGCCTCGCCGAACTCGGCGACGCCTGTCCGAACGTCATCGGCGTGAAGTACGCCGTCCCGGACGCCGCCAAGTTCGCGGCCTTCGCGCGGGACGCGGGGCTCGACCGCTTCGTGTGGGTCGCGGGTCTCGCCGAGCCGTACGCCCCCTCGTACTTCTCCGCGGGAGCGACGGGCTTCACCTCCGGACTCGTGAACGTCGCCCCGTCCGTCTCGCTGAACATGATTGAAGCGCTTCGATCCGGCGACTATCCGGCCGCCATGAAGGTCTGGGAGCAGATCCGCCGCTTCGAGGAGCTGCGCGCCGCGAACGGCTCCGCCGACAACGTCACCGTCGTCAAGGAGGCCCTCGCCTCCCTCGGCCTGTGCCGCCGCGACGTGCGCCCGCCGAGCAGGGAACTGCCCGAGGACGGGCGCGCCGAGGTCGCCGCCATCGCCGCCGGGTGGTCCATATGACCGACAGGATCGATACGACCGGCAGAAAGCGCCCCGAAGAACTCAGAAGCCATCAGTGGTACGGCACCGAGGGCCAGCTGCGCACCTGGTCGCACAACGCCCGCATGCGCCAGCTGGGATACGAGGCGGAGGAATACCGGGGCCGTCCCGTGATCGCCGTCCTCAACACCTGGTCGGACATCAACCCCTGCCACGTCCATCTGCGCGAGCGCGCCGAGGCGGTCAAGCGGGGGGTGTGGCAGGCCGGGGGCTTCCCGCTCGAATTCCCGGTCGCCACGCTCTCCGAGACGTACCAGAAGCCGACTCCGATGCTCTACCGCAACCTCCTCGCCATGGAGACGGAGGAGCTGCTGAGGTCGTACCCGATCGACGCGGCGGTGCTGCTCGGGGGCTGCGACAAGTCGACACCGGCGCTGCTCATGGGCGCGGCCTCGGCCGACGTACCGTCGATCTTCGTGCCCGCGGGGCCGATGCTGCCGGGGCACTGGCGCGGTGAGACCCTCGGGTCCGGTACCGACATGTGGAAGTACTGGGACGAGCACCGCGCCGGCAACCTGACCGACTGCGAACTCCGCGAACTCCAGGGCGGGTTGGCGCGCTCACCCGGTCACTGCATGACCATGGGGACCGCGTCCACGATGACCGCGGCTGCGGAAGCCCTCGGCATGACGCTGCCCGGCGCCTCCTCGATCCCCGCCGTCGACTCCGGGCACGAGCGCATGGCCGCCGCCTCCGGGCGCCGCGCCGTGGAGCTCGCGTGGACCGGCCTCCAGCCGTCCGGGATCCTCACCCGCGAGGCCTTCGAGGACGCCGTCACCACGGTGCTGGGGCTCGGCGGCTCCACCAACGCGGTCATCCATCTCATCGCGATGGCCGGACGCTCCCAAGTGCCGCTCACCCTCGACGACTTCGACCGCATCGCCCGCACCGTCCCGGTGCTGGCGAATGTGCGGCCCGGCGGACAGACGTACCTCATGGAGGACTTCCACTTCGCCGGCGGTCTGCCCGCCTTCCTCTCCCGGATCACCGACCTGCTGCACCTGGACCGGCCGACGGTCAACGGCACCCTGCGGGAGCAGCTCCAGGGCGCCGTCGTCCACCACGACGACGTCATCCGCACCCGCGAGAACCCGGTCGCCGGCGAGGGCGGCGTCGCCGTGCTGCGCGGCAACCTCTGCCCGGACGGCGCCGTCATCAAGCACATCTCCGCCGAACGGCACCTGCTGAAGCACACCGGGACCGCAGTCGTCTTCGACGACTACAAGACAATGCAGCGGACCGTCAACGACCCGTCGCTGGGCATCACCGCCGACAGTGTGCTGGTACTGCGCAACGCCGGGCCCAAGGGCGGCCCGGGCATGCCCGAGTACGGCATGCTGCCGATCCCCGACCATCTGCTGAAGCAGGGCGTACGGGACATGGTGCGGATCTCCGACGCCCGGATGAGCGGGACGAGTTACGGCGCGTGTGTGCTGCACGTGGCGCCGGAGTCGTACGTCGGCGGGCCGCTGGCCCTGGTCCGGACAGGGGACACCATCACCCTGGACGTCGAGGCCCGCACCCTCCAACTCGACGTGGACGACGAGGAGTTGGAGCGCCGCCGGGCCGAGTGGGCACCGCCGCCCGCGCGCTACGAGCGCGGCTACGGCGCGCTCTACAACGGACAGATCACCCAGGCCGACACCGGCTGTGACTTCGAGTTCCTCGCGCGGCCCGGCAAGGTGCAGGACCCGTACGCCGGTTGAACCACCCCCTCGACCGCAGCTCAGCTCTGTTTGGTCGAGATCCCGAACGATGATCGGAAAGCGCTTCCGGTACGACGCACGAGAACGGAGAACTGTCATGGCCCAAGCCGCAGCCGTGGCGAAACCGCCCGCGCCACCCCGGCGGCGCCGTACCTCCGCCACCCCGCGCAGGCTCCCGTATCTGCTGATCGCCCCGGCGAGCCTGCTCATGCTGGGTTTCATCGCCTACCCGGTGATCAGCGTCTTCTACTACAGCCTGCAGGAGTACAACCCCACCAAGCCGTGGCGGAACGGCTTCACCGGCTTCGACAACTTCGTCCACGCCTTCACCGAGGACCCGCTGTTCTGGGACACGCTGGTCTTCAGCGCCAAGTGGGTGTTCGTCGAGGTCGGGCTCCAGCTGCTGTTCGGGCTCGCGCTCGCGCTGATCGTCAACCAGACCTTCGTGGGCCGGGGGTTGGGCCGCGCGCTCGTGTTCTCCCCGTGGGCCGTCTCCGGCGTGCTGACCTCGGCGATCTGGGTGCTGCTCTACAACTCCCAGACCGGCATCACCCGTTACCTCGCCGACGTCGGCATCGGCTCCTACGGCACCAGCTGGCTGTCGGACACCTCCACCGTGTTCCCGGCGGCGATCGTCGCCGACCTGTGGCGCGGCGTGCCCTTCTTCGCGATCCTCATCCTCGCCGACCTCCAGTCCGTCTCGAAGGACCTGTACGAGGCCGCCGAGGTCGACGGGGCCGGCCGCATCAAGCAGTTCTGGCACATCACGCTGCCCCACCTCAAGGACGCGATCGTCCTGTCCACGCTGCTGCGCGCGGTGTGGGAGTTCAACAACGTCGACCTGCTCTACACCCTGACCGGCGGCGGACCGGCGGGCGAGACCACGACACTCCCGCTCTACATCGCCAACACCAGCGTCGACGCACACAACTTCGGCTACGCGTCCGCCCTGACGACGRTCGCGTTCGTGATCCTGCTCTTCTGCTCGATGGTCTATCTGCGGCTGAGCAAGTTCGGAGGTGAGGACAAGTGAGCGTCAAGGAAGCCACTCAGGTCGCGCCGGCGCCCGTGCCGGCCGCCCCCGAACCGCCCCGTCCGCGCAAGAAGCACCGCGCCTACGACGAGGTCCCGCGCTGGCAGATCTACCTCCCGCTGTCGATCTACCTGGTCTTCACCCTGATCCCCTTCTACTGGATCCTGCTCTTCTCCCTGCGCCCGGCCGGCTCGACCTCGCTCGTGCCCTGGCCGATGACCTTCGACCACTTCGAGAAGGTCTGGACGGAGCGGTCGTTCGGTACGTACTTCCAGAACAGCGTCCTCGTCGGCCTCGCCACCCTGCTGATGACGACCCTCGTCGCGCTGGCCGGCGGCTATGCCCTCGCGCGCTTCAACTTCAAGATCAAGCGGGCCTTCATGCTCGCCCTGCTCTGCTCCCAGTTCGTGCCGGGCGCGCTGCTCCTGGTGCCGCTGTTCGAGATCTTCGCCGAACTCCAGATGATCAACTCGCTGGGCAGCGTCATCATCGCGGAGACGGTCTTCCAGCTGCCGCTGTCGATGATCCTGATCAGCAACTTCATCAAGAACGTGCCGTACTCCCTGGAGGAGGCGGCCTGGGTCGACGGCTGCAACCGGATGACGGCGTTCAGGATCGTCGTGCTGCCCCTGCTGCGGCCCGGTCTGATCGCCGTCGGCTCCTTCGCCTTCGTGCACTCCTGGAACCACTTCCTGTTCGCCCTGATGTTCCTCAACAACCAGGAGAAGCAGACCATCCCGGTCGGCCTCAACACCCTGATGGGCGCGGACAGCGTCGACCTCGGCGCGCTCGCCGCGGGCGGCATCATCGCGGCCGTACCCGTGGTGATCGTGTTCGCCTTCATCCAGAAGTGGCTGATCACCGGCTTCAGCGCGGGGGCGGTGAAGGGATGAGACTCCGTCACGCAGCTGCACTGACCGCTCTTTTGGGACTCCTGTGCGTCCCCGCCCACGCCGACGACGCCAAAAGCTCCGCTGGAGGTGCCGCGATGGGTCTTCAGTCGTCTGCGGCACCGTCGTGGCTGGTCGCGCCCCGCGGCGGAGCCGCATATCGATACAGCCCCGCGCCCCTTTCCGGCGCTGCCGACCCGCTGAGTGACATCAGCCGTGACACCCTCGCCCCGAACGACGGCTGGGCCGCGGCCGACGGTGGTACCACGGGGGGTTCCACCGCCGACGACGCCCACGTCTTCACCGTGCGCAACCGCAGTGAGCTGGTCCGCGCCCTCGACGCGGGCAGCGCCACGCCGAAGATCATCAGGATCGCCGGCACGATCGACGCCAACACCGACGGCGACGGCGACCACCTGGACTGCGCCGACTACGCGACCGACGGCTACAGCACGAGCAAGTACCTGGCCGCCTACGACCCCCGCACCTGGGGCTCCGCCAAGCCCAGTGGCCCGCAGGAGGAGGCCCGCCAGGCATCGGCGGCACGGCAGGCCGAGCGGATCGAGCTCACCGTCGGCTCCCACACCACCATCGTCGGGCTCGGTACCTCAGCCGTCCTCAAGGGCGCGAGCCTCCAGCTCAAGGACGCGCACAACGTCATCGTCCGCAACCTCGAACTCCGCGACGCCTACGACTGCTTCCCTGTGTGGCAGCCCAACACAGGCGGCCTCGGTGACTGGAAGACGGCGTACGACAACATATGGCTGCGCGGCGCCACACATGTGTGGATCGACCATGTGACCCTCAGCGACAAGGGCCACTTGGACGAGCAGGAGCCCACCTACTTCGGCCGCAACTACCTCCGCCACGACGGCCTGCTGGACATCACCAACGCCTCCGACCTGGTCACCGTCTCCTGGAGCCGGTTCGCCGACCACGACAAGGCGATGCTCATCGGCAACGGCGACACGGCCACCGGCGACCGCGGCAGGCTTCGCGTCACCCTGCACCACAACCAGTTCGAGTCCGTCGTCCAGCGCGCCCCACGCGTCCGCTTCGGGCAGGTGCACCTATACAACAACCGCTACGTCGTCCCGGCCGACGCGCACGACTACCGCTACTCGATCGGCGTGTCGACCGAGTCCGCGATCTTCGCGCAGAACAACGCCTTCCACACCCCGGGCCACATCGAGGTCGCCGACCTGGTCAAGAGCTGGAACGGCACCGCCCTGCACCAGTCAGGCACCCTCTTCAACCGCTATCCAGTGGACCTGCTCGCCATCTACAACGCCTACAACTCCGGCAGCGAGCGCGACCTCACGGCCGACGTCGGCTGGACACCTACCCTGCACACAAAGATCGACAGCGCCGAGGCGGCCGACCGGGCCGTGGCACGCGGCGCGGGCGCAGGGAGGATCCCATGAGCACTGCCGTACCCATCGTGCTGGCGGGCGCGCGCGGCCACGGCCGCTGGCACCTGGACAACATCCGCCGGCTCCAGGACAAGGGCATCGTGCGGCTGGCGGGGATCTGCGAGCTGACCCCGCTCAGCGAGGAGGAGCTCCCCGAGGGCCTCGTCACACCTTCGGGTGCGCCGGAGCAGTCCGCCGACTTCGGCGCACTCCTCGACTCCACCGGCGCGAGGGTCGCGGTCATCTGCACGCCGATCCCGACCCACACCGACCTCGCGCTGACGGCCGCGCGCAGGGGCGTGCACCTCCTGCTGGAGAAGCCGCCCGCCCCGTCGTACGCCGAGTTCCGGCGCATGGCCGACGGGGTCGCCGAGGCCGGGGTCGCCTGTCAGATCGGGTTCCAGTCACTGGGTTCGCACGCCGTGCCCGCGGTCCGGACGCTGATGGCCGAGGGCGCGATCGGCGAGATCGTCGGCATCGGCGGCGCGGGCGCCTGGGCGCGCCCCGAGGAGTACTACCGGCGCGCGCCCTGGGCGGGCAGGCGCAGGCTGAACGGCGTCGACGTCATCGACGGGGTGCTCACCAACCCCCTCGCGCACGCCGTCGCCACCGCCCTCGCGCTGGGCGGCACGGTGCACGCCGCCGACGTCACCGGCATCGAGACCGAGCTGCTGCGCGCCAACGACATCGAGTCCGACGACACCTCCTGCGTCCGCGTCACCACCAGGCAGGACCGCCCGGTCGTCGTCGCCGCGACGCTGTGCGCCGAGGACCCCGACGAGCCGTACGCCGTCGTCCACGGCGATCAAGGCCGGATCACCTTCTGGTACAAGCAGGACCGCGTCCTGCTCCAGCGGGCGGGCCGCGGCCCCGAGGAGTTCGAGTACGGCCGCACGGACCTGCTGGAGAACCTGGTCGAGCACCTGATCGACGGCACCGACCTGCTGGTCGCACCCGAGGTGACCGGCGCCTTCATGAGGGTCGTTGAAGCGATTCGGCGGGCCCCCGACCCGACCCCGCTGCCCGCCGACGCCTGGCACCTGCTCCCCGGCGAGCGGCGCCGGGTCGTGCCCGGCATCGACGGTCTGGTCGCGGCCGCCGCCGACACCCTCGCCCTCTACTCCGAGCTGGGCGCCCCCTGGGCGCTCCCGGCGCGAACGAAAGAGGTGAGCACCTGATGACTCCCCACGACACCGCGGTGCTGCGCGTCGCGGGCCGACCGGTCGGCCGGTACGTCACCCGGCCCGAACTGCCGGCCCGTCTCTCCCCGCGCCCGTATCTGCACCCCGTCACCACCCTGGCCGGCACGGCGGTCACCGAGATCGGCCCCGCCGACCACATACACCACCTCGGCGTCGGTGTGGCCGTTCCCGACGTCGAGGGGGCCAACTTCTGGGGCGGACGCACCTTCGTGCGCGACCAGGGCCCGACGGAGCTGGACAACCACGGCGCCCAGCGGCACTCCGCCTTCCAGCTGCGCGACCCCGACGGCTTCGTCGAGGAACTGCGCTGGGTCGCGGCGGGGGCCGAGCTGCTGCGCGAGCGCCGTACGGTCGCCGCCACCGAACTCACCCGGTTCGCCTGGGCGTTGGACTTCACCTTCTCCCTGACCAACGTCACCTCCGACCCGCTGTCGATCGGCAGCCCCGCCACCAACGGCCGCCCCGGCGCGGCATACGGCGGCTTCTTCTGGCGGGCCCGCAAGGAGGCGTCGGCGCCGGAGGTGTTCACCGTCGACCGCGAGGGCGAGCGGGAGATCCACGGGACGGCCGCCCCCTGGGTGGCGCTCGCGGGCTCCACCTGGACCCTGATCTTCGCCGGGGCCACCGAACAGACCCGCCGGGACCCGTGGTTCGTGCGTGCCGAGGAGTACCCCGGCGTCGGTTCCTCCCTCGCGTCGCGGGAACGGCTGCCGATCCCGCCCGGCGAGACCGCCGTACGCCGGATCGTCACCGTCGTCGCCGACGGCCGGGTCAGCCGGCTCGAAGCGGCGTCCCTGGTCCGCAAGGCGGTGAGCCCGTGACCACCGAGACGTACACCAACCCCGTCCTGAACGCCGACTGGTCCGACCCGGACGTCGTCCGCGTCGGGGACGACTTCTACCTCACCGCCTCCAGCTTCGGCCGCGCCCCGGGCCTTCCCCTCCTGCACTCCCGCGACCTGGTCCACTGGACCCTGGTCGGCCATGCGCTGGACCGCCTGGAACCGGCGCACGAGTTCACCGGGCCGCGCCACGACTGCGGGGTCTGGGCTCCGTCGCTCCGTCACCACGACGACCGCTTCTGGATCTTCTGGGGCGACCCCGACCAGGGCATCTTCCAGGTCAACGCCCCCGAGATCCGCGGCCCCTGGACCCGCCCGCGCCTGGTGAAGCCGGGCAAGGGCCTGATCGACCCCTGCCCCCTGTGGGACGACGAGACCGGCGAGGCCTACCTCGTGCACGCCTGGGCCAAGTCCCGCTCCGGCGTCAAGAACCGCCTCACCGGCCACCGGATGCACCCCGACGGCACCGAACTCCTCGACGACGGCAAGCTGATCGTCGACGGCGACCGCATCCCCGGCTGGTTCACCCTCGAAGGCCCCAAGCTCTACAAGCACGACGGCTGGTACTGGATCCTCGCGCCCGCCGGGGGAGTGGAGACCGGCTGGCAGGGCGCCTTCCGCTCACGCGGGTTCTTCGGGCCGTACGAGGAGAAGATCGTCCTCGAACAGAAGGACACCGACGTCAACGGCCCGCACCAGGGCGGCTGGGTGCGCACCCCGTCCGGTGAGGACTGGTTCCTGCACTTCCAGCAGCGCGGGGCGTACGGCAGGGTCGTGCACCTCCAGCCGATGCGCTGGGGTACGGACGGCTGGCCGGTGCTCGGCGACGACGGTGCCCCCGTCGCCGTACACCGCATGCCCGACCTGCCGCCGCAGCCGCCCGCCGCGCCCGCCACCGACGACGACTTCCCCGGCGGACGCTTCGGCCGCCAGTGGTCCTGGACCGCCAACCCCCAGGACGGCTGGGCCACCCAGCACTCCGGCGACGGTCTGAAACTGGCCTGCGTCCGCTCGGCCGACGCCCACGACCTGCGCTCAGTGCCGAGCGTCCTCACCCAGCGGCTGCCGGGCACGCCCTGCGCGATTCAGGTCGAACTGCGGCTGGACAGCCGGGAGCCGGGGGCGCGGGCGGGGCTCGCGGTGCTCGGGGACGCGTTCGGCTGGATCGGGCTCCAGCGGGACGCGGACGGGGAGGCGCATGTCGTGCACCGGTTCGCGGAGGCGGTCGCGGACAGGGAACGGGACGCCGATCACGCGCGGCTCGCCCCCGAGGGGTGGGTGCGGCTGCGGATCGAGATCGGGGCCGGGGCGCGGTGCCGGTTCTTCCACGACGTCGGACAGGGCCTGCGCCCGTCCGGTCCCGTCTTCGCCGCCACTGCCTGGCGCTGGGTCGGCGCTCTGCTCGGCCTGTTCGCCCTCGCGCCCGCCGGAGCAGGACACGCCGGCGCGGCAACCTTCTCGCACTTCAGGATCGACCCCCTGTAACGCACCTGACCCGTAAGCCTGTGGGGAGCCGCAATGACGCAGCACCTTGATAGCAAGCGCTTGCTGAATCCGAGACCGAGACCGCGACCGAGACCGAGACCGGGGCGCGGCCGAGTCCTGGCCGCCGTGCTCGGCCTGGTCGCCGCGCTGAGCCTCGGGGCGATCGGCGAGGCCGAGGCCGCGAGTCCGACGGCGACTTCGGCCTCTGCCGATCGCTGGTCCGACCGGCCCCACGGCTTCGCCTCCCTCGCCGGCGGCACCAGCGGAGGCGCCGGCGGCAAGGTCGTGACCGTCACGGACCAGGCAGCGCTGGTGAAGTACGCGGCGGCCGAAGAGCCGTACATCATCCGCGTGTCGGGTTCGATCGACGTCGAGCCCTTCGGGTCGGACATCGTGGTGACGTCGGACAAGACCCTCATCGGCGTCGGCGACACCGGCGAGATCGTGCACGGCGAACTGCACCTCAACCCCGGCACGAGCAACGTCATCATCCGCAACCTGACGATCCGCGACTCGTATGTCGAGGGCGACTGGGACGGCAAGACCACCGACTTCGACGCGATCCAGATGGACACCGTCGACCACGTGTGGATCGACCACAACCGCTTCACGCACATGGGCGACGGGCTGCTCGACATCCGCAAGGACAGCCAGTACATCACCGTCTCCTACAACCGGTTCAGCCATCACAACAAGGCCTTCGGGATCGGCTGGACGACGAACGTCCAGACGCAGATCACCATCGACCACAACTGGTTCACCGGCACCAAGCAGCGCAACCCGTCGGCCGACAACTGCGCCTACGCGCACCTGTACAACAACTACCTGTCCGCGCAGGTCGCCGACGGCGACCCGGTGTGGACGTACGGGAACTGGTCGCGCGGCAGGACGCGGATGGTCATCGAGAACAGCTACTACGACGGCGTCCAGCATCCCTATCAAGCCGACGCGACGGCCGAGTTGGTCGAGCACGGGTCGATCCTGAGGAACACGACGGGGCGGACCGACGAGTGGGGTGCCGCCTTCGAACCGCGGGAGTTCTACGACTACCGGCTGGATCCGGCGGCCGCCGTGCCGGCGCTGGTCAAGCGCTTCTCCGGGCCGCAGCCGCGGATCGGTGTGACCCTGCGGGTCCCGGGCGAGTACCCGACGGTGCAGTCGGCTGTGGACGCCGTGCCCGACGCGAACGCCTCCGCCGTGACGATCGCGGTGGCGCCGGGGACGTACCGCGAGAAGGTGTTCGTTCCCGCGACCAAGCCGAACATCGTCCTGAAGGGGACCGGACGGGACCGGTCCGACACCGTCATCGTCCACGACACGCCCGCCGCGTACGGGGGTTCGACGGGGAGCGCGACGGTCCGGATCGCCGCCGACGACGTCACCGCCCGCAACCTCACCTTCAGCAACGACTTCGACGAGGCCGCGCACGAGCTGAACGGCGAGCAGGCGCTGGCGATGAAGACGACGGGTGACCGGATCGTCTTCGACGACACCGCCTTCCTGGGCAACCAGGACACGCTGATGACCCACAGCCCCGGGCTGGACGTGATCAGCCGGGTCTATCTGCGCGACGCGTATATCGAGGGCGACGTCGACTTCCTCTACGGGCGGGCGACCACCGTCATCGAGCGGTCCGTGATCCGTGCGCTGAGCCGGGGCTCGGACAGCAACAACGGCTACCTCACCGCCGCTTCGACCTGGACGGGCAACCGGTACGGGTTTCTGATCACCGGCTCGAAGGTCGTGAGCGACGCCCCGGCCGGGACGTTCCATCTGGGGCGGCCCTGGCATCCGGGCGGTGAACCCGCGGCGGTCGCCCAGGTGCTGATCCGCAACACCGAGCTGCCCGCCGCGATCAAGTCCTCGCCCTGGACCGACATGAGCGGGTTCTCGTGGAAGGACGCGCGGTTCGCCGAGTACCGGAACTTCGGACCGGGCGCGGCCGTGACCGCGGACCGGCCGCAGATGAGCGAGGACGAGGCACGGGTCCACACCGTCGCCGACTACCTCCAGGGCACCGACGGCTGGGCGCCGTACGCCCGTCACTGACCCCCACACCCGCATGTCTTTGCCGGATCCAGAAGAAGAGAGCCGACCAATGAAGATCAGCATCCGCAGAAGCAGGCGCGCCGCCACGGCCGTCGTCCTGGGGTCCGTCCTCGCCCTGACCGCCACCGCCTGCGGCGACGACGGCAGCAGCGCGGGCGGCGACAAGGGCGCCGAGGGCAGCGGCAAGGGAAAGATCGTCTTCTGGGACAACAACGGCGGTGTCCGCACCGACATCTGGAAGGAGATCATCGCCGACTTCGAGAAGGTGAACCCGGACATCAAGGTCGAGTACGTCGGGATCCCGTCCACCGACTACCAGTCCAAGGTCGACACCGCCATCCAGGGCGGCGGCCTGCCGGACGTCGGCGGTGTCGGCGCGGCGATGCTCGCCGGGTTCGCCGCGCAGAACGCGCTGGAGCCGCTGGACGACCGGCTCGCGGCCTCCGCCCTGAACGGCAAGCTCAACGAGGACATGGTCACCTCGCTGACCGCCGCGGGCGGCGGTGACGGCAAGCTGTACTCGATTCCGACCTCGGCGAACAACGGTGTGCTGTACTACCGCACCGATCTGTTCAAGAAGGCCGGGCTGGACGAGCCGACGACATGGGACAAGTTCTACGCCGCCGCGCAGAAGCTGACCAACAGCGGGAAGAACGAGTTCGGGTACACGATCCGTGGTGGTGCCGGGTCCATCGCGCAGGCGCTGGACGCGATGTACGGGCAGTCCGGGATCACGTCCTTCTGGGACGCGAGCGGTGCGAAGACGACCGTCAACGACCCGAAGAACGTGGCCGCGCTGGAGAAATACGCCGCGCTCTTCAAGAAGGTCACTCCGGCCGCCGACCTCAACAACGACTTCACCAAGATGGTCGCCCAGTGGGACTCCGGCACGATCGGGATGCTGAACCACAATCTCGGGTCGTACCAGGACCATGTGAAGGCGCTCGGAACCGAGAAGTTCCGGGGGATTCCGCAGCCGGTCGGCTCCGCCGGCAAGCGGGTTCAGGTGTCCAACCCCGTTGACGGGATGGGCCTGTTCAAGAACTCCAAGAACAAGGACGCCGCCTGGAAGTTCATCGAGTTCGCGACGTCGCGGGCGGAGAACTCGAAGTTCAACGAGGCGGCGGGGCAGGTGCCGTCCAACAACGATGCCGCCAAGGATGCGTGGATTTCTGAGGCCGAGCCCACGAAGTTGGCTGCCGCCKCGTTGACTGACGGGTCTACGACGATCGTGCAGTTGCCGTACTACCTGCCTGACTGGAACACGATCTCCAAGGCCGACAACGAGCCGAACTTCCAGAAGGTGCTCAACGGGGACATGAGCGCGAAGGACTTCCTGGACACCATGGCCGGTCAGCTGAATGAGGCTCAGGCCGAATGGACCTCGCGTAACGGCTGAGAGCTCGGTTGGTTCTGTGCGCGGCCGGCCGCGGGTTGGTGGTGGCTGGTCGCGCCCACGCGGCGGAGCCGCAAATCGATACAGCCCCGCGCCCCTGGGGGGTGCCCCCCCGCGCTGAAAGGCACCCTTGTGTCTCTTACCCGTAGACAGGTCGGTCTGGCGGCTGCCGCCGCCGTTCCTCTCGCCCTCTCGGGCATCGGTACCGCCGAGGCAAGTCAGCGCCATCGCACCCGCACCCTTTACGTCGCCGGTGATTCCACCGCCGCCCAGAAATACGCCGACGCCGCTCCCGAGACGGGGTGGGGCATGGCACTGCCCTTCTTTCTGCGCGAGCAGTTGCCGGTCGCCAATCATGCGGTGAACGGGCGCAGTTCCAAGAGCTTCGTCGATGAAGGGCGGCTCGATGCCATCCTTCAGGTCATTCGGCCCGGTGACCTCCTGCTGATCCAGTTCGCGCACAACGACGAGAAGGACACCGATCCCGCTCGGTACACCGAGCCCTGGACGACGTACCAGGACTATCTGCGGCTGTACGTCGACGGCGCCCGTGCGCGGGGCGCCCGGCCCGTGCTGGCCACCGCCGTCGAGCGGCGCCGTTTCGACGCGGGCGGCAACGCCCTGCCGACCCACGGCGACTACCCGGCGGCGATGCGCGCGCTCGCCCGCGAGGAGCGCGTCGCGCTGCTCGACATCCAGGCGCTGTCGCTCGCGTTGTGGCAGGAGCTCGGGGTCGAGGGGACGAAGACGTACTTCAACTGGACCGCCACCGAGCAGGACAACACGCACTTCAATCCGCCCGGCGCCATCGCCGTGGCGCGTCTCGGCGCGCGGGAGCTGCTGCGCACGCGCGTGCTGGCGGCGCGGAACGTGCGCCGGCTGGACGACGAGATCCCGGAGTCGTGGATCACCTGGCCGCAGGCCACCGCCACCGCATAACCCCCCGACCGTGGAGGAGAGAGCCGCACAATGAACACACAGACATGGCATGGGCATGCCACAACGAGAGTTGCCGTCCTGGTCGGCTGCACGGCTCTGGTGCTCGGCCTCACCGGCACCGGGGCGCAGGCCGGAGCCCGTGACCTCGGGCGTGAGGTCCTCGCCGCCGGTGACGGTTGGGGCTCGCAGGGCGCCGGCACGACCGGCGGGTCGGCCGCCGACGCCGCGCACGTCTACACCGTCACCACCTGGGCGCAGTTCCGGCAGGCGCTCGCCGACGGCGGCAGTGCACCCAGGATCATCAAGGTCAAGGGCATGATCGACGCCGTGTCGGAGGGGTGCGACGCGTTCGCGGCCGAGGGCTACGACTTCCAGCGGTACCTCGCCGACTACGACCCGGCCGTGTGGGGACACGACAACCCAGTCAGCGGGGAACAGGAGGACCTGCGGGCCGCGTCCGCCGCCCGCCAGGACCAGGCCACCAAGGCAAACGTCCCCGCCAACACCACCATCGTCGGGGTCGGCAAGGGCTCCGGCATCCTCGGCGGCAGCCTCCAGATCAAGGGCGTCGACAACGTCATCCTGCGCAACCTCACCATCGAGGCCCCCATCGACTGCTTCCCGCAGTGGGACCCGACCGACGACAACAAGACCGGCGCCTGGAACTCCGAGTACGACGGCGTGGTGGTGTACGGATCCGCCCATGTGTGGATCGACCACAACACACTCACCGACGGCCGCTACCCCGACAGCTCCCTGCCGTCGTACTTCGGCAAGGTCTACCAGCAGCACGACGGGCTCCTCGACGTCGTGCGCGGCGCCAACCACGTGACCGTGTCCTGGAACTCCTTCGAGGACCACGACAAGACCATGCTGATCGGCAACAGCGACAGCGCGGGCTCGACCGACACCGGCAAGCTCAAGGTCACCCTGCACCACAACCGCTTCGAGGGGATCGTCGAGCGGGCGCCGCGCGTACGGTTCGGGCAGGTCGACTCGTACAACAACCACTTCGTCATCACCGAGGACCAGAACTTCGCGTACGTCTTCGGCGTCGGCGCCTCCTCTCAGCTGTACGCCACGCACAACGCCCTGACGCTGGCCTCCGGCGTCAGCGTCGGCAAGGCGCTGAAGAAGTGGAACGAGGCACCGCTCACCGCCGAGAACAACTACGTCAACGGCACGCCGACGGACCTCATCGCCGTCCACAACGCCGAGATCCCCGGCGAGATCCTCCAGTCCGGTGCCGTCCGTCGAGGTCACGGCGGCCTGCACGGACGTGAAGTCGCCCTGGCCGCCAGGGTGGACGTACAGGGTCCGCGGGGTCGGGCGGGCGGCCGGTGAACCGTAGCGACCGAAGGGGCGGGGCCTGGCGTGGCGCCACGCCAGGCCCCGCCCCTTCGGTCGCTACGGTTCACCGGCCGCCCGCCCGACCCCGCGGACCCTGTACGTCCACCCTGGCGGCCAGGGCGACTTCACGTCCGTGCAGGCCGCCGTGACCTCGACGGACGGCAGCGGCTGGACGTTGGTCATCGCGCCGGGGACGTACCGGGAGACCGTCGCCGTCGATGTGACCCGGACGGGGATGACCTGGCTGGGCGCCAGTGGCGACCCGCGTGACGTCGTCATCGTGTACGACAACGCCGCCGGCACCCCCAAGCCCGGTGGCGGCACCTACGGCACCACCGGCTCCGCCACCACCCTCGTCCAGGCCGACGGCTTCACCGCCCGCGACCTGACCTTCGCCAACGACTGGCTGCGCGCCGACCATCCCGGCACCAGCGGCACCCAGGCCGTCGCGATCAAGGTGCAGGGCGACCGCTCGGCGTTCCACCACTGCCGGTTCCTCGGCCACCAGGACACCCTGTACGCCGACTCCATGGCCCTGGGCGTATTCGCCCGGCAGTACTTCGCGCACTGCTACGTCGAGGGCGACGTCGACTTCGTCTTCGGCCGGGCCACCGCCGTCTACGAGCACTGCCACTTCCGGACCCTGACCCGGGCCGACCTGTCCTCGGCCCCGTACGGCTTCGTCTTCGCCCCCTCGACGGCCGGCGCCAACCCGCGCGGTTACCTGGTGACCATCAGCCGCGTCACCAGCGAGGCTCCGGACGCCCACTACAAGCTGGCCCGCCCGTGGGTACCCAGCTCCGACCCCACAGCCCACCCGTCGCTCACCGTCCGCGACACCCACCTCGGCCCCGGCATCGACGCGGTCGCGCCCTACACCAACATGTCGGACAGCTTCCCGTGGCAGAACCAGCGCTTCGCCGAGTACCGCAACACCGGCCCCGGCGCGGTCGTCACCGTCCCCGCGAACCGGCCCCAACTCACCGCCGCGCAGGCCGCGTCGGCGACGCGTGAGGCGTACCTGGGCGACTGGACGCCGTGGAAGGAGGGCTGCTGAGATGCGCAGACGCACTCTTCTCGCCGCCGGGATCGCCGGGATCGCCGGGGCGCCGGTGGCCACCTCCCCCGCCTTCGCCGGTGGTCGGCGCCCGGTACTGCACGTCCGCCCCGGCGACTCCGTGCAGGCGGCCGTGGACGCCGTGACCGGGCCCGGCTGGACGATCGTCGTGCACCCGGGGACGTATCGCGAGGCGGTCGACATCCGGGCGGAGAAGCAGGAGTTGACCCTGCGCGGTGCCACCCCGAACCCCCGCGACGCCGTCATCGTGTACGACAACGCGAACGGCACCCGGAAGCCCGACGGTTCGGGCACCTACGGCACCGCGGGCTCCGCCACCTTCAGCTCTTCGGCGGCCGGACTGACCGTCCGTGATCTGACCCTGGCCAACGACTGGCTGCGCGCCGAGCACCCCGAGATCACCGGGACGCAAGCAGTGGCGGCGTACATCACCGGTGACCGCTCGTCCTTCGAGAACGTCCGCATGCTCGCCCACCAGGACACCCTCTTCGTCGACACCACCGCGCTCGACGCGTTCGACCGGCAGTACTTCCACCGCTGCCACATCGAGGGGGACGTCGACTTCGTCTTCGGGCGAGCCACGGCCGTCTTCGAGGACTGCCGCTTCCACACGCTTCCTCGGGACGTGGACTTCATCCCCATGGGCATGGTCTTCGCCCCCGCCACGGCCCGCGCCAACCCCCACGGCATCCTCGCCGTCCGCTCCCGCATCACCTCCGGCGCGCCGGACGGGGCGTACAAGCTGGCCCGGCCCTGGGTGCCGTCGTACGAGACGACCGCCTGGCCGTCGCTCGTCGTGCGCGACACCTGGATGGGGCCGGGGATCGATCCCGTGGCGCCGTACACCGACATGCGGGAGCAGTATCCCTGGCAGACCATGCGGTTTCGGGAGTACCGCAACAGCGGTCCCGGTGCCGTGGTCACCGTTGCGGAGAACCGGCCCCAACTGCTGCCCGTAGAGGCCGAGTTGCACACCAGAAGGGCGTATCTCGGGGACTGGCGGCCGTACGCCTGAGACGGCCGGGCCCGTCCTGTGACCGTCCCCTTGTCCATCCCCCCACCCGCACGACGAAAGGACCCACTCCATGTCTCGTCGCAGCGCTCTCACCGTCGCCGCGGCCCTCACCCTGGGCGCCGGCCTGGCCGTGCTCCCCACCCAGGCCCAGGCCGCGACCGTGGTCGTCAGCAACTCGACCGACCTGTCCAACGCCATCAAGAACGCCACTGCCGGCACGGTCATCCAGGTCCGCGGCGGCACCTACTACCAGACGGCCACCCTCCAGTCCACGGCCAACGGCACCTCGTCGTCGCCGATCACGCTGACCGCGTACGGCTCGGAGACCGTGAAGATCGACGGGTCGTCACTGCCCTCCGGCTCCTGGATCTTCAAGCTGACCGCCGACTACTGGAACATCTCGGGCATCACCTTCCAGAACTCCCCGGACAGCGCGGTCGTCTGCCAGTCCTGCACCGGCACCAACTGGAACAACATCAAGACCATCAACGGCGGCGACTCCGGCTTCACGCTCACCGGCGACGGCACCGTCAACAACACGGTCCGAGGCATCGACTCCTACGGCCACTACGACGCCGCCACCCACGGCGAGAACGCCGACGGCATCGCGGTCAAGTTCGGCTCCGGCACCGGCAACCTGATCACCGGCGCCCGCCTCTACAACAACTCCGACGACGGCCTCGACTTCTGGTCGTTCTCCTCGCCGGTCACCGTCGAGCACACCTGGGCCTTCGGCAACGGCAGGAACCGCTGGTCCGACTCTGCCTTCGCGGGCGACGGCAACGGCTACAAGCTCGGCGGCGACGGCGAGGTCGTCGCCCACGTCGTCAACAACTCGGCCGCCTGGGACAACGCCGGCAACGGCTTCACCGAGAACTCCAACACCGGCGCCATCGTGATCAACCGCACGACGGCGTACGCCAACGCCAAGTGGGGCTACTACTTCGCCACGGGCGCGGCCAGGCTCGGCAAGAACCTCGCCGTCAGCAATGGCAGCGGCTCGGTCAGCAAGGGCTCGTCGGTGGTCTCGGCCGGCAACAACTGGGACTCCGGCATCTCGACCCCGGCCTTCCGCTCGACGGACGCGTCGAGCACGTACAACGCGCGCCAGTCAGGCGGTTCGCTGCCCGTGACCACCTTCCTGACCACGGGCAGCACCACGATCGGCGCGACGATGGACTGATCGGGCAGCGCGCACGTCAATCGGCGAGTGGGTGACGGCGGGCAGCGAAAGTTTCGCTCGCTTTCGTCGTGGCGCGGCAACCTCCCCGGCCACGGTGACGACAGCAGGGCGTCCCGTCCTCAAGGAAAGGAACGTCCGTGCGGCACAGCACCGGTCGTCATCGCAGGACCCGTACCCTCTCGCTCGCCGCGGCGGTCGCCGTCGCCTCGGGGGCGGGGGGCGTCTACCTCGGTCTCTCCGACGGCGGGGCCGAGGCGGCCTCGGCGACGGTCACCGTGTCCACCGCCGCTCAGCTGGAGTCGGCCGTCAAGAACGCCTCCGCCGGTACGACCATCCAGGTCCGCGGTGGTACGTACACCCCGTCGGCGACGCTCAAGTCGACCGCGAACGGCACCGGTTCCGCGCGGATCACGCTGCAGGCGTACGGCAGCGAGAAGGTGCGGATCGACGGGTCCAAGCTGCCCGAAGGGTCCTGGCTGGCCGGGATCTACGGTGACTACTGGACCGTCCAGAACCTCACCTTCCAGAACTCCCCGGCTCAGGGCTTCGTCGCCACGTCCTCCGTGGGCGGCGTCTTCAAGAACCTCGTCACCGCGGACAACGGCGACTCCGGGTTCACGCTCCGAGGGGACGGCACCACCGGCAACCTCGTGCAGAACCTGGACAGTCACGGCAACTACGACCCGGCCGGGCACGGCCAGAACGCCGACGGGATCGCCGTGAAGTTCGGCTCCGGTACGGGCAACCGGATCACCGGGGCGCGGCTGTTCAACAACTCCGACGACGGCCTGGATCTGTGGCAGTTCTCCTCCCCGGTCACCGTCGAGCACACCTGGGCCTTCGGCAACGGCAGGAACCGGTGGGGCGACTCGGCCTTCGAGGGCAACGGGAACGGGTTCAAGCTGGGCGGCGGGGGCGCCTCGGTCGCCCACGTCGTCAACGACAACGCGGCCTGGGACAACACGCTGCACGGCTTCACCGAGAACTCCAACACCGGGGCGATCGCCCTCAACCGCAACACCGCGTACGCCAACGCCGAGACCGGGTTCTACTTCGCCACCGGCAAGGCCCGGGCGGCCCGCAATCTCGCCGTCGGCAACAAGAAGGGGCTGTCCGAGCTGGGTGCGTCGACCGTGTCGGCGGCGAACAACTGGGACGGCGGCGTCGCCACCCCGTCCCTCCGGTCGACGGACGCGACGACGGTGTACGGGGCCCGCAAGGCGGACGGTTCGCTGCCCGCGACGGCCTTCCTGACGACGGGCTCCACGACCATCGGCGCGACGATGAACTGACCTTCGCCCGCAAGGTCGAACGCCCCGCCGGTCGTCACCGGCGGGGCGTTCTGTTCTGCTGACCGAGGGGGGCTCAGGCCAGCAGGTCTGTGGCCGACGTGCTCACTGGTACGTGATGTCAGATGCCGAGAACCTGCAGGAGGTTCCGTCCGGGCCGGTGCCGATTTCCTTCGGCTCCTTGCCGCTGCTGTTGCCCTCGAAGCGGGTGCAGGTCTTGACCTTCTTGCCGCTGTCGCCGTGGATACGGATCTTGCGCAGGGCGGCCGTGTCGCCGTAGTTGGAGTTGATGCCGACGATCGACTTGCCCGGCGCGGTGACGTCCACGTCGTTGATGATGATCGTGCGCTTGTACTGCGTGGAGCAGTTGCCGCAACTGCGCACCAGCTTGCCGAAGTTCGAGACCTGGAACTTGGTCACGACCAGCTTGCCCGCGCCGTTGAACTGCAGGACCTTGTCGTCGGCGTTCTTCGCGCCGCCGCCGTGGACCGTGTACACGGCCGACGACGACTTGCCCTTGAAGGTGGCCGCGTCCTCGCCGACGTCCAGCCACCACACGTTCTGGAGCGTGCAGGAGCCCTTGCAGTGGACGCCGTCCGCGGCCGGGGTGCCGATGATGACGTTCTTCAGGACCGCGCCGTCGGCGAGCTCGAAGATCGGGTCCTGGCCCTCCTCCTGGCCGCTGCCGCCCAGGTCGCCCGAGCCGTAGAACCTCGTCAGCTTGCCGTCGTAGGTGCCCGACACCTTGATCGTCGACGAGACGGGCTTGCTGCCCTTCTCCGTCGGCCAGGACGTGGCCGCGCCCGCCGAGGACAGGAGCGTCGTGGTGACGAGCGCCGCACCCGTGACGCCGAGGGCGCAGACGCCGGCGATCACGGCCCGCCGCTTGGTCGCCCTGCGACGGTGCCGGACGCGCTGTTCAGCCTGTGCTGTCATGAACCGGTCTTCCTTGCGTGGAGGGGATCCTTGCGTCTCCTGGTCGCCACGCGTGCGGGAAGGGTTGCCGGTCCTGCGGAACTTGTTTACGAATCCCCGTCGGCTGCCGAGTCGTTGGCGTCGTGCGCCGCGAAGCCGCCCGCCACGGAGAGCTGTTCGCCGCCCGCCTTGGCCGTCATCGAGTAGCTGTCGCCCTTCGCGTCGCGGCCGCCGCGCTCATGGTCGTACTGCCCCGCGAACACCCACTCGCCGGCACGGACCGTACGGCCCTCCTTGAGCACCCAGGTGTGGACGAGGAAGCCGTCCTTCTCCTCGACCGTCAGCGTGAAGTCGTCCTCCGGCAGTGAGCGCCAGGCGCCGGTCGAGGTGACCCCGCCGGTCTGAGCCACCTTCAACCGGACGGTGAGCGCGGTGAGTTGCTCGCTCGTCCGCAGGGTCAGATTGCTCTGCGCCCAGAAGTCGTTGCTGTGCGGGTCCACCGAGCCGTCCGACCACAGCGGGCCGTCCTGCTCGCCCTTGGCGGCGGGCGCCTCGGGCGTGGCCGTCGGCTGCCGGGTCGGCGCCTCGCTCGTCCCGCGGGACTCAGGCGTGCGCTCCGGCGTCCGGTCGGCCGACGGGGCGGGCGGGACCGGTGCGCGGCTCGGGGTGTCCGGGGACGAGGTGGGCGTCGGTGACGTGGCCACCGTCTGCTGCGGGCGGTCCTCCTTCACGGCGGACGCCACCGCGTAGCCGCCGACCGCGAGAACGCCGGCGACCGCGGCCGTGGCGGTCACCACCCGGACCCAGCCGTACACCGGCGGGCGGGTCGCCCGGTGATCGGGGCGGGTCTTCTCGGCCATGCCGCGCTCGACGCGGGCCAGGATCCGCTCGCGGTCGGGCTCGTGCGCGCCGGCCGCCTCGTGCAGCCGGGCGCGCAGTTCGTCGTGCACGTCCCGCGGCATCATCGGTTCCTTCCTCCGGCGTCCCCGGTGCGGTCCGCCAAGCTCTCCACCGCGAGCGAGCGGGGCGGTGCCCCCATCGCCGCCGCGTGCACCCTGAGCGGAGCCTGCCGCGTCCCGAGCAACCGCTGGAGCTCGGCCATCCCCTTGGAGGTCTGGCTCTTCACCGTACCGACGGATATGCCCAGGGCGAGCGCCGTGTCCTTCTCGGACAGGTCGAACGCGTGCCGCAGCACCACACAGGCGCGTTTGCGGAACGGAAGTCTACGCAACGCCTCCTGGACGTCGACGACGCCCGCGACGTCCGGGTTCTCCGCCTTCTCCTCGCGCTGCGACCAGAACAGAGCGACCCGGCGGCGCTCCCGGACCGCGCTGCGGATCCTGGTGCGGGCCAGGTTGGCCACGACCCCGCGGGCGTACGCCACCGGATGGTCGGCCGCGCGCACCCGGTCCCAGCGGTGCCACAGCGCCAGCAGCGCGTCCGCCGCGAGATCGTCGGCAGCGTCCGCCTCACCCGTCAACAGATGGGCCAGGCGCGAGAGTTCGGCGTAGTGGCGCTCGAAGAAGGCATGGAACTCCACGGAGGCGGCGTCGTCGACGACGGTGCCCACGGGCGACCCCTCCTGCCTGCGCGGTCATGTGAATGAGGTGTGGTGGTCCGGCGATCATTTAGCGATCAACCGGTCAGGATGCGGAAGCGTAGCAGTGATCGAACGTCTGACTCGTGCGGGGTATCGAACGCCGTGTGATACCCCGCACATGAGCAGGCCTGATTCCGTAACACGGAGAAAACCTGAAACGGGTTCAACGCGGGAACAATCCAGCCAGCATCCGCGCATCGATCCATCAGGCAACAAGGAGTTACCGCCATGTCCGAGTCCCAGAAGGTGGCCGACCGGTCAAGTGCCCCACCGCCAGGCGTGAACAGCGTCGACCGGTACTTCAAGATCTCCGAACGGGGGTCCACCTTCGCCCGTGAGATACGGGGCGGCTTCGCCACGTTCTTCACGATGGCCTACATCCTTGTCCTGAATCCCATCATCCTCGGCAGCGCGAAGGACAAGTTCGGCCACCAGTTGGATGCGGTCCAACTCACCACCGCCACCGCCCTGGTGGCCGCGGTCATGACGATCATCATGGGCGTCGGCGGCAACCTGCCCCTCGCACTCGCCGCCGGCCTCGGCCTGAACGCCGTCGTCGCCTTCCAAATCGCCCCGCTCATGGCGTGGGACGACGCGATGGGCCTGATCGTCCTCGAAGGCCTGCTGATCTGTGTGCTGGTGGTGACCGGGCTGCGCGAGGCCGTCATGCACGCCATCCCGCAACCGCTGAAGCAGGCGATCAGCGTGGGCATCGGCCTGTTCATCGCCTTCATCGGCTTTGTCGACGCCGGGTTCGTGAGCCGGATCCCGGACGCCGCGAACACCACCGTGCCGGTTCAGCTGGGCGGCACCGGTCAGCTCACCGGGTGGCCGATCCTCGTGTTCTGCCTCGGGGTTCTGCTGACGATCGCGCTGCTCGCCCGCAAGGTGAAGGGCGCGATCCTGATCAGCATCGTGACGATGACGGTCGTCGCGATGATCATCAACTCGATCGCCGACATAAAGGCCTGGGGCCTGACCACGCCCGCCTGGCCCGACAAGGTGGTCGACACCCCCGACTTCGGACTCATCGGCGACTTCAGCCTGTTCGGTGCGTTCGGTGAGACCACCGCCATCACCGTCGTCCTGCTGATCTTCACGCTGGTGCTGTCCGACTTCTTCGACACCATGGGCACCGTCGTCGGCGTCAGCGCGGAGGCCGGTCTCCTCGACGAGCAGGGCAAAGTGCCGAACCTCGGCCGCGTGCTGCTGATCGACGGTGCCGCCGCGGCCGCCGGCGGTGCGGCCTCGTCATCGTCCGCGACCTCCTACATCGAGTCGGCGGCCGGCGTCGGCGAGGGCGCGCGCACCGGCTTCTCCAACCTGATCACCGGCGGCCTGTTCGCCCTGGCCCTCTTCCTGGCCCCGCTGCTCACCATCGTCCCCCTGCAGGCCGCCGCCCCCGCCCTGGTCGCCGTCGGCTTCCTGATGATGACCCAGGTCAAGCACATCGACTGGGAGAAGTACGAGATCGCCATCCCGGCGTTCCTGACCATCGCCGTCATGCCGTTCACCTACTCGATAACCAATGGCATCGGCGCCGGTTTCCTCGCCTACGTCGTCATCAAGGTGGTCCTGGGGAAGGCGAAGGACATCCACTGGCTGATGTGGGGGACCTCGACGCTGTTCCTGGTGTACTTCGCGATCAACCCGATCGAGCAGATCCTGGGCGTCAAGTGACCCGCTAGTTCTTGAGTGCCGCCTCCATGACCTTCTTGGCCACGGGGGCGGCCAGCCCGTTGCCGCTCACCTCCGAGCGCGACGCGTCCGACTGCTCGACGATCACCGCCACGGCGACCTCCTTGCCGTCGGCCTTCCCGTAGGACGTGAACCAGGCGTACGGCGTCTTGCTGTTGTTCTCGCCGTGCTGGGCCGTGCCCGTCTTGCCGCCCACCGTCGCGCCCGAGATCTGCGCGTTCGTGCCCGTGCCGTCCTCGACCACCGTCTGCATCGCCGACTGGAGCTGCTCGGCGGTGTCGGAGCTGACGATCTCCTTCGAGTCGGCCCCGTCGTCGTAGTTCTCCAACACATCCCCGCCGCTATCGGTGATCTGCGACACCATGTGCGGCGAGACCAGCTTGCCGCCGTTGGCTATGGCAGCGGACACCATGGCCATCTGCAGCGGGGTCGCGGTGACGTCGAACTGGCCGATGCCGGACAGGGCGGTCTGCGGCTTGTCCATGTCGGAGGGGTACACGCTGGTGTACGCCCGCACCGGCACGTCCTGCGCCTCGTCGTTGAAGCCGAACTTCTCGGCCATCTCCCGGACCTTGTCCTGGCCCAGGTCGACGGCCATCTTCCCGAAGACGTTGTTGCAGGAGTACTGCAGCGCGACCCGGATCGAGGCGTCCTTGCAGGGGGCGCTCGGGTTCTCGTTGCCCAGGTCCCGGTTGGTGTCCGGCAGCGGGTACGGGTCAGGGCTGACCGTCTTGTCGTCCACCGACGAATACAGGCCGTCCTCCAGCGCGGCCGCCGCCACGACCAGCTTGAACGTGGAACCCGGCGGCAGCGGCTGGCGCAGCGCGCGGTTCGTCATCGGCTTGTCGGAGTCCTTGGTCAGCTGCTTCCAGGCGTCCGAGTCGCCCGTGGTGATCCGCGTCGGGTCGTACGACGGAGTGGACACGGCCGCGAGGATCTTCCCTGTGGTGGGGTCGATCGCGACGGCGGCGCCCTTCTTGTCGCCCAGCGCTTCGTACGCCGCCTTCTGCACGTCCGGGTCGATCGTCGTGACCACGTTGCCCGGGTCGGAGCGCTTGTTGGTGACCGTGTCCAGCACGCTCTTCAGCCGGCTGTCGGTCCCGTCGAGCAGGTCCCGGTAGATGCCCTCCAGCTGGGTGGCGCCGAACGCCTGCGAGCTGTAGCCGGTCACGGCCGAGTACAGCGAGCCGTCCGTGTAGGTGCGCTTGTACGCGAGGTCGCCGCTCTTCGTGCGCGCCGAGCCGGTGATCGCCTCGCCGCCCACGATGATGTTGCCGAGCGGCTCGCTGTACAGCGCGATCGTGTTCCGCCGGTTGTCCTTGTCGTCCGCGAGGGCCTGGCCTTCGTAGAACTGCACCCAGGTCGCCCTGACCAGCAGAGCGAACACCAGGAGCAGCGTGAAGACGGACGCCCGCCTGATCGTCTTGTTCATCCCACACGAGAGGACGACCAGGATGCGGCCAATCGTTCCCTTGCGCCCCGTTTTCTCATCGAGCGTTCATGAAGCCCGCCTCGTACGCGGCGATCACCGCCTGGGTGCGGTCCCGCGTGCCGGTCTTCGCCAGGACCGCCGCCACGTGCGACTTCACGGTGGCCGGACCGACCTCCATCCGCCGCGCGATCTCCGCGTTGGTCAGGCCCTGCCCCATCAGCCGCAGCACATCGCTCTCCCGGCCTGTGAGCCGCGCCACCCAGGGCGGCGGCGTGGGGTACGCGCGCGCGTGCTCGGCCGCGAGGGCGCGGACGGCCGACGGGAACAGCAGGGTGTCGGTGTGCGAGACCAGCCGTACGGCCTGGACGAGCGCGTCGGCCTCCGCCCGCTTCAGCAGGAACCCGGCTGCCCCGACACGCAGGGCGTCGTACACGTAGGAGTCGTTCTCGAAGGTGGTGACGACGACGATCCGGGGCGGATCGTCGAGCGTGGCCAGGATCTGCTCGGTGGCCCGGATGCCGTCGATCTCCGGCATGCGTACGTCCATGAGGACGACGTCGGGCCGCTTCTCCCGCACGACGGACACGGCCTCGGCCCCGGTCGAGGCCTCGCCGACGACCTCCAGGTCCTGCTCGGCGGAGAGGATGGCGCGCAGGGCGCTGCGGACCATGCGCTCGTCGTCGGCGAGGACGYCACGGATCGCGGGGCGGGGCGTCATGGGCGTTCCCTCGGGGTCGGTGGGCAGTTCATCGGCAGCCGTACGCGCAGTCTCCAGATGCGCTGCGCCGCATCCCCTTCACTCGGCCCCGCCTCCGCCGTCCCGCCCAGCAGCCGGGCGCGGTCGGCGATGCCGCGCAAGCCGTGGCCGCCGCCGGGGCGGCAGGAGGGGGCATGGGTCAGGGGGTTCTCCACGGTGATCTCCAGCTGCCCGTCGGCGACCACGATCCGCAGGCTCACGCTCACCCGTTCCCCGGCGTGCTTGAGTGCGTTGCTCAACCCCTCCTGCACGATGCGGTAGGCCTCGCGGGACAGGACGGGCGGCAGGGCCTCGGCATCGGCGTCGACCTTGGCGGCCACGCGCAGCCCGCCCGCGCGGGTGCGGCGCAGCAGGCCGTCCAGATCGGCGGCGAGGGTGGGCGCAGGGGCCGTACCGGGCGTGTCGCCGTCCCTCAACACGCCCAGGACGGCGTCGAGTTCGCCCACCGTGCGCCGGGTCGTGTCCTCGATCGCGGCGAGGGCCTCGCGGACGAACTCCGGGTCGGTGTCGAGGACCCGGCGGGCCGCGCTCGCCTGCAGGGTGACGGCGCTCAGGGCGTGGCCGACGGAGTCGTGCAGTTCGCGCGCGAGCCGGTTGCGTACGGCGAGGTCGGCGGCGCGCGCCTCGACCGCCGCGAGCCGGTCCTCGGGCGTGGGGCCCAGCAACGCGGGCGCCCAGCGGGCGAGGAGCGTGCCGCAGAGGGCCGCGCAGGCGGCGAGCGCGACGAGCGTCGCGACGCCCGCGACCGGCGCGAGCGCCAGCACCCAGGTCTGGTCGAGAGCTTCGGGCAGGCCGACGAGCGAGGCCCCGCCCAGCCACACGAGCAGCGGCAGCGCGGTGAGGAAGCCGGCGAACGGCGGTACCGCCAGCGACATCCCCGAGATGATCCCGCCGAACCCGAGATGCAGCGTGAACCAGGCCGCCGCCCGCCGCTTCTCCACCCGCGTCCGCGCGGGCCGGTAGGCGAGCAGCCCCGCGTCCACCCCGCACAGCGACCGCACCGCACCCGCCTCCAGCGACCGGGTCAGCGGGAACAGGGCCGCGGTGAGGGCGGCCAAGGGCAACCCGACGGCGAAGGACAGGAGTTGGAGCGGCAGGTCGTTGAAGACGTACCGGGAGTTGGTGGCGGGGCCGACGATGAGCTGGCCGACGAAGACGTACGGCATGGCGAGCGCGCCGCCGAGGATCAGGTGGATCCAGCGCCGGCGCGCCCGCCGCCCGAACAGGAACCCCGCGAACCGGCTCACGCCGTACGACACTTCCGGCTCGCGGAGCGCTCCGCGAGGAAGTGGACCCCGAGGCAGGCGACGAGGATGCCGACGATCATCTGGCCAGCGTAGGTGAGGCTCAGCACCGGTGTGGGGCCGTCGGCCACGTCGGTGAGCGGGGCCAGCGACAGCCAGCCCGCCCAGCAGAGCGTCGCCGCGGAGCCGACCCAGGCCAGCGCGAGGGGCAGCGCGACGGGCAGGGCACGGCCGCGCCGGAACGCGAGGAGGAGGCCGCCGGTGACGGCCATGGCGAGGAACACCACGGACAGGGCCTCCATGACGTAGAAGCCACTGGCCCGGTCGGTGACGCGGCTCTCGTCGAGCCCGGCGGTGCCACCGCACGCCCACAGCAGGTGGGCGATCAGCGGCGGCAGCGCGCATCCGGCCGCCGCGACGGCGACGGCACGCTGGGCCGCCCCGATGAAGCCGGCCGGAAGCTCCCACACCCGCCCCTCCCACAGCCGGCCCCAGCGGTCGCGGGCGTACAGCACTAGCAGGGCGCCGAGGGTGAGTCCCTGCACGATGAACCCGGTGTAGACGACCCCGAAGACCCAGGCGTCGAGGAACGGTTCACCACCGGCGGTGGTGTTCGTGGCCCCGCCGAGCGCGTCGACGACGAGCTGGATCGGAAACCCGGCCATGATCGGCGCGAGCAGCCCGGTGGCCACCCACGCGGGCAGGACGAGCAGCCACGCGGGCACCCGCAGCCCCCACGGCCGGGTCAGCACCAGCGCGAGCACGATGACGGCCGCGTCCATGAGCACGGTGACGCTGTTCGCGACGGCCATGCTCGCCCGGTGCTCCAGCAGCGAGCTGCCGTCCGGGATGCCGATCCGACTCCCCGCGAGCCACGCGACCTTGAGCGAGAGATACGGCACACAGGAGACGATGGCGACGGCCCGCAGGGCGCGACGGGCCCTGCCGAGACCGACGGCGTCGTCGGTCTGCGGGGCGGGAGCGAGTGTCTGCGTCATACGGCCACGCTCCCGCGAGGGCGCCGGCCCGCACCTCCTGCCCGGCGATGATCCGTCTCCGCCTGACGGGGGAGAGGCTCTCAGCCCTCCAGGTGCAGCACGACCTCGTCGATCTCCTCGCCCCGCGCGTTCGCGAAGCCCCTGGCCTGTGCGGTCACCTGGAAGCCGCACTTCGTCAGCACCCGCAGCGAGCCTCCGTTGTCCGCCGCCGCCCGTGCGTACAGCGGGCGTTCGGGCACCTCGGCGAGCAGCCCGCGCAGGGCGGCCGTGGCCACACCCCGGCCCCAGTAGGCGCGGTCGACCCAGTAGGTCACCTCTCGCTCGCCGGGCTCCCCGTACACCGCCGCGCTCCCCACGACGTCACCGTCGGCCAGGATCGTGCGCAGCACATGCGAGGAGGACCGGATCCGGCTCCAGTGCGCGTCGAACGCGTCCCGGTCCGCCGGGTCCTTGGGGGTGAAGGCCGCCATGCGTAGGGCCTCCGGGTCGTTCATCTGCCGGTAGAAGACCGGCAGATCGCTGTCGTGCACCTCACGCAGTTCCACATCCATGGAGTCAGAGCCTACGAGTGGCCAGCGTCAGCCGGTCCCGCGCGTCGAACAACGCGTCCTTCACCATCTGTTCGTGCGCGGGCGTCAGCCGGGCCACCGGCACCGAGCAGCTGATCGCGTCGCGGGCGGGAGTGCGGTACGGGATCGCCACGCCGAAGCAGCGCAGGCCCAGGGTGTTCTCCTCGCGGTCCACGGCGAAGCCCTGCTCGCGGACCTGGTGGAGCTCCTCGATGAGCTTCTCGCGGTCGGTGATCGTGTTCTCGGTCAGCGCGGGCAGCGTCTCGGGGAGCATCTTGCGGACCTGCTCGTCCGAGTAGGTGCTCAGCAGCGCCTTGCCGAGGGACGTCGAGTGCGCGGGCAGGCGCCGGCCGACCCGGGTGAAGGGGCGCAGGTAGTGCTGGGACTGGCGGGTGGCGAGGTAGACGACGTTCGTGCCGTCGAGGCGGGCCAGGTGGATCGTCTCGGTCGTGTCGTCGGACAGCCGGTCCAGCGTCGGGCGCGCCGCCGCGACCACCTCGTCGCCGTCGATGTACGACGTGCCGACCAGCAGCGCCCGCACGCCGATGCCGTACCGGGTGCCCGTCGCGTCCGTCTCCACCCAGCCCAGTTCGACCAGCGTGCGCAGCAGCATGTAGAGGCTGGACTTGGGGTATCCGACGGCCTCCTGGACCGCCGCGAGGGAGTGCATGCCGGGGCGTCCGGCGAAGTATTCGAGCAGCTCAACCGTCCGTACCGCGGACTTGACCTGCGCTCCGCCGCCCGTCTCGCCTGCCGACATCGCCCTTGACCCCTTCGTTCGACGGGAAATAGTCTCCGACAGCGTATTCATCATCAGAGACAGTGTTCAGTATATCGAACACCCCTGGTGGATGACCCAGTACTGCGGCATTACATGTGGAGGGACCTGCGGTGGCAGCAGCACCAGTCTGGAGTGTCGACCCCCGTACCGGGAAGCAGCGTGAACAGGTTGCGGTGGAGGCCACAGCCCAGGAGGTGGACGCCGCCGTCCGCGCCGCGCACGAAGCGCGCGGTTCGCTCGCCGACCGCACGGTCCGCTCGGCCTTCCTGCGCACCGCCGCCGACCGGCTGCAGGCGGCCAAGGACCAGCTCGTCGAGGCCGCCGACGCGGAGACCGCGCTCGGCCCGGTCCGCCTCACCGGCGAACTCGCCCGCACCTGCTACCAGTTGAGGGCGTTCGCGGACATCGTCGACGAGGGCGCCTTCCTGGACGTCGTCATCAACCACCCCGACGACACCGCCACCCCGCCGATCCCGGACCTGCGCCGCTACAAGGTGCCCCTCGGGGTCGTCGCCGTCTACTCGGCGTCCAACTTCCCCTTCGCCTTCTCCGTCGCCGGCGGCGACACCGCGAGCGCGCTCGCCGCGGGCTGCCCCGTCGTCGTCAAGGCCCACCCCGACCACCCGGCGCTCTCGGAGCTGGTCGCCAAGGTGCTGCGGACGGCCGCCGCCGCGCACGGCATCCCCGCGGGCGTGGTCGGTCTGGTGCACGGCTTCGAGGCCGGCATCGAGCTGATCAAGCACCCGCTGGTCGCCGCGGCCGGCTTCACCGGCTCCGTACGGGGCGGGCGCGCCCTCTTCGACGCGGCCGCCGCCCGTCCGGTCCCGATCCCGTTCCACGGCGAGCTGGGCTCCCTGAACCCCGTCGTCGTCACGGAGGCGGCCGCCTCCGAGCGCGGCGAGGCGATCGGCACGGGCCTCGCCGGGTCCATGACGCTGGGCGTCGGGCAGTTCTGTGTGAAGCCGGGCCTGGTGCTGGTGCCGTCCGGAGCGGCGGGCGACGGTCTGCTCAAGTCCCTCACGGACGCGGTCAGCGACACCGACGCCGGCGTCCTGCTCGACCACCGGATGCGGGACAACTTCATCGCGGGGGTCGCCGAGCGCATCGAACTGCCGGACGTGGAGTCCCCGGTGACGCCGGGGGCGGGCAGCGAGCACACGGTCAGCGCCGGGTTCCTGACGGTCGCGGCCGAGAAGCTGGCCGGTGAGGGGTCCTACGACCTGCTGCTGGAGGAGTGCTTCGGCCCGGTCACGGTGGTGGCCCGCTACGACGACGACGCCCAGGCGCAGGCCGTGCTGTCCCGGCTGCCCGGCAACC
The DNA here is from genome assembly GCF_008042075.1 of Streptomyces sp. UW30. Lineage (GTDB taxonomy): Bacteria > Actinomycetota > Actinomycetes > Streptomycetales > Streptomycetaceae > Streptomyces. Next base: position 749,082 of record NZ_RDBN01000037.1, read on the forward strand.
TCACCGCGACGGTTCACCTGTCGGCCGAGGAGGCGGCCGGTGAGGGACGCGGCGCCGAGATCCTCGCGGAGCTGACGCCGCTGGCCGGACGCGTGCTGGTCAACGGCTGGCCGACGGGTGTGGCCGTGGCACCGGCCCAGCATCACGGTGGTCCCTACCCGGCGACGACCTCGACCTCGACCTCGGTGGGCGGTACGGCCATCGAGCGGTGGCTGCGGCCGGTGGCCTACCAGGGGGCGCCCGAGGCACTGCTTCCGGCGGAACTGCGGGACGACAACCCGCTGGGGCTGCCGCGCAGGTTCAACGGCACGCTGGAACGCTGAGCGCTGCGCTGGGAGTGCCGCGTCATGTTGTTGCTCGTCCGCGGCGCCGTCGTGGCTGGTCGCGCGGTTCCCCGCGCCCCTTTTGGGCGTTGGTGAACCGCATGTCGAGACAGCCCCGCGCCCCTTGGGGCGCTGAGGTGGTGGTCAGCCGGTGTTCGACTCCAGGCCCGCGTCCCGGGCCAGGAGTGCCGCCTGCACCCTGTTGTCGCAGTCGAGCTTGGTCAGGATGCGGCTGACGTACGTCTTCACCGTGGCCTCGCTCATGTGCAGGCGGGCGCCCGCGTCCGCGTTGGACAGGCCCTCGCCCAGCAGGGCCAGCACCTCGCGTTCCCGTGCGGTCAGGCCGGCCAGCCGGCGGCGGGCCTCCTCGCCGCGCGCGGTGGCGGCCGGAGAGGCGAGGGTGTCCACTACGTGCCGGGTGGCGGCCGGGGAGAGATAGGCGTTGCCGGCCGCCGCCGCACGGACCGCATGGATCAACTCCTGCGGCGCGGAGTCCTTCAGCAGGAAGCCCGCGCCGCCGTGGCCGAGCGCCCGCAGCACGTTCTCGCGCTCCCCGAACGTGGTCAGGATCAGCACCCGCACCTGGGGCGCGGCCCGGCCCATCTCGGCCAGCGCCGTCAGCCCGTCCATCACCGGCATCTGGATGTCCAGCAGGGCCACGTCGACCGCGGTGCTCCGGGCGGTCTCCACCGCTTCCCGGCCGTCCGCCGCCTCGGCGACGACGTCGATGTCGTCGGCCGAGGTGAGGATCATCCTGATGCCGGCCCTGATGAGCGGCTCGTCGTCGGCGACGAGGACCCGGATCACACGGCCTCCTGCGCGGTGTCGGTGCGGTGGACGGATGGCAAAGCCCCGCCATCATGCCCGATCCGGTCACCTGTGCGGCCTCGTCGCCCCCGTTCAGATCTTGTCCTCGAAGGACTCCTTCGCGACCAGCTTCCCGTCGCGGAAGCAGAACCGGTAGACGATGTCGTCGTCGACGTCCAGGTAGTGACGGCACGTCGCGCCCTCGGGCAGCGCCGGGCCTTGCTTCTCCTGGCCGTCGGTGAGCAGCGAACTGCCCTTCGGCAGCTTGGCCTTCACGTCCTTCTCGGCATCGCCGACCTTCGCGGACTTGTACACGCTCGGCGATATGGTGCCGCTCTCGACCTCGTCGAACAGCGCCATCAGCCCCCAGGCCCCCAGGCCGAGAACGCCCACGACGAGGACGACGGAGGTGACGACACAGCCGAGGGCGACCTTCTTCTTGCTGCTCATGATGGCGGCGAACTCCCCTTGCGGATCGGAACGGTCGATGACCGTGCCACCGTCGCCCGCCGCGCCCCCGCCGATCTGCCCTCGAAAGTCGTCGCCCGCGACGACGGAGGTCGCGTCTTGCGAGCGGGGCAGGGTCTCGCCACCGCCGTACGGCAGCACACCGGCGAGACGGAAGCCGCCGTCGGGCGTGCGACCGGTGTGCACCATGCCCCCGACCAGCCGGGCCCGCTCCTGCAGGCCCGCCAGCCCCTGGCCGCCGCTGATCGCAGGCGGGGACGTGGGCGCTTCGGCCGGCACGGGCCCGTTGGCGACCTCGACCACCAGGCTGTCGGGTTCATAGCGCAGCGCCACCGTGATCGGGGCGCCCGGCGCGTGCTTGTGCGCGTTGGTCAGGCCCTCCTGGGCGATGCGGTACGCCGCGTGGTCGGCGGCGGGCGCGAGGGGCCGTACGGTGCCGGAGCGGTGCAGCTCCACGGCCACACCCGCGGCGCGCGACGACTCGACGAGGTCGTCGACGGTGGCCGCCCCGCGGGCCGTCGGGGGCTCGCCGTCGGCCGGGCCCGGCCGCTGTCCGTCGGGCGCCGCGACGCCGTCCCGCAGGATGCCCACCGCCTCGCGCAGCTCCCGCATCGCGGACCTGGAGGCCTCCCGGAGGATGCCCACCCCTTCCCGCTGGCGGTCGCTCAGATCCGGGTCCACTTCCAGCGCCCCGGCGTGCACGGAGATCAGGGCGAGCTGGTGTCCGAGGCTGTCGTGCATGTCCTGGGCGATGCGCTGCCGCTCCAGGAGCCGGGCCTGGCCCGCCACCATCGCCTGCTCGCGCACCAGTTGGGCGTTGTGCCGCCGCAGGGCGTCGAGCAGCGCGTGGCGCTGGGCGCGGTAGCGGGAGGCGAGGCCCGGCACGATCACCAGGGCCAGGAACGATCCCGCCGCCAGCGCGGCCGTCACGAGCACCGACATCTGGATCTTCTCGTCGGCCGCCTCGTGAACGCCGACGACGAGGTAGAGCACGAACGCGGCGGCGTACGCGGCCAGCGCCCGCGCGGGGCGCATGATCCGGCTGCCCGCCGACCAGCTCACGTACACCAGCAGGGGCACCGAGCCGGCCACCACCCCGGCCATGGCCGACGAGATGAGCAGCACGGTCACCGGCAACGAGCGGCGGGCCAGCACCAGTACGGCAACGGCCAGGGTGATGACGGCGGACCAAGCGACGTATCCGGCGTTCCCGTCGAAAAGGCCCGCCGACCCGGCGAGGACGACGGTGAGCACGCTCTCCCCGATGATCCGCTTACGAGGCCAGGGGGAGGCGGCGGCGAGCCGGGACCGGAGCGACCGGTCGGTGCGGGGTGTCTGTGCTACGTCCACGCGCAGACGATAGTCAGCCACCCCTGGGATCCCGCATCCGCCCTTCGGTGCGGCCCCGAACGACGAAAGTCGACGCCCTGCCACCACCGGATCCGTCATCTTTGGTCGTTGCGGACGTCGACTTACGGAGACTGACCCGGGCCGGGGCGCGCCGTGAGGATGGATCCGCCGGACGAGGGCGCCGGCGCAGGGACCACCACCGGCTCGGGGAGCGAAACCGTGGACAGCGCGCGACCGCAGGTGAACGAGCGATTCACCATCAGGCAGAAGACCACGTTCATGATCAACCGCTACGTCGTGACCGAGACGCTGCCCGACGGCTCCGACGGCAAGGTCGTCGCCTTCGCCGAGCAGAAGCGGATGGCGCTCAAGGAGCAGATGACCTTCTACACCGACGAGTCCAAGGACCGCGTCCTGTTCACCGCCAAGGCCCGCCAGATCCTCGACGTCGGCGCCGCCTACGACGTGCGCGACGCGGCCGGCAACCCCGTCGGCACGTTCCGCAAGAAGTTCGCCGCCTCCCTGCTGCGCTCGACATGGGAACTGGAGCAGCCGGGCTCCGTCACCGCCGTCGGGACCGAACGCAACCGGCTCGTGGCCGTGCTGCGCCGGGTCTGGGAGCTGCTGCCGCTCGACTTCGTACCGTTCGTGTGGCCGTACCACTTCGACTTCACCTCGGGCGAGAAGCCGGTGATGAAGGTCGACAAGAAGATAGGGCTGCGCGACCGCTACGTGCTCGACGTGGCCTCGCCCGATCTCGACCTGCGCCTCGCCATCGCCCAGGCCGTCGCCCTGGACGCCCTCCAGTCCCGCTGACCGGGACCCCCCCTCGGGCGCGCGGTACGGGGGACGGCCTGGAAGAATCCCGCCATGGACCTGGAAATCCCCGAACTCCCCTTCCCGCTGCGCACCTACGGCCCCGACGGCCACTGGTCCTACGAGGACGACGGCATCCTCTCCGGATGGGCCGGCCCCCGGCAGGACCGTTTCGTTCCGCCCACCGGCGAGGCCCTGGACGCCGCCTCCGACGCGCCCCGGCTGCTGGGCGCGCCCGAGGGCGACTTCCAGCTGATCGCCCGTGTCACCGTCGGGTTCGCCGCCGCCTTCGACGCCGGGGTGCTCTACGTCCATGTCGGGGAGCGGGCCTGGGCCAAGCTGTGCCTGGAGTACTCCCCGGACGTGGCGACCGTGTGCACGGTCGTCACCCGGGGCCACTCCGACGACGCCAACTCCTTCACGGTGGAGGGCAGCTCGGTGTGGCTGCGGGTGAGCCGGACCGGGCGTGCCTTCGCCTTCCACGCCTCCCGCGACGGCGAGCGCTGGACCTTCGTCCGGCTGTTCACGCTGGGGGAGGAGAAGGAGGCGGACGCCGCCCTGATCGGGTTCATGACGCAGTCGCCGATGGGGGAGGGGTGCGTGGTGACCTACGACCACCTCGAGTTCAGGCCGAACTGGCCGAAGGACCTGCGAGACGGAAGCTGAGCAGCCCGGTCACCGCGAGCAGTGCCGCGCTGATCACCAGGCTCAGCCGCATCCCCGACACGAAGCCGTCGGAGATCAGCGCCCCGAAGACGGCGATGCCCAGCGCCCCGGCCATCTGCCGCGCCGCGTTGAGGACGCCGGCCGCGAGCCCCGCCCGTTCGGCGGGCACGGCGTCCATCATCGCCGCCGTCAGCGGCGGCACCGTCAGCGCGCAGCCCAGCGCCATCGGGACGAGCAGCAGCGCCACCACCACCGGGGGCGTGTCCGCGTCGACGAACAGCATCACGAGCAGTCCCGCGACGGCGAGGCCCTGGCCCACCACCATGGGCAGCCGCGCGCCGTGGCGTCCGGCGAGCTTGCCCGCCACCACGTTGGTCACCGCGATCAGGCCCGTCATCGGCAGGAACATCAGCCCGGCCTGGAGCGCCGAACGGCCCTGGACCTGCTGGAAGAAGAGCGAGAAGACGAACACCATGCTGTAGAAGGCGACGCTGACCGCCGCTCCGGCGGCCACCGTCACCGCGACGGTCCGGTTGCGGAACAGGCCGAGCGGGACGACCGGGTGCGGTCGGCGTGCCTCGATCCGGAGGAACGCGCCGGCCGCCACCACGGCCACCGCCAGCGCCGCCCAGCCCGCCGCACCGCCCTCGATCACCGCGAACGTCAGCGCGGTGAGCGCCACCACCGCCGTCACCTGACCGGGCAGGTCCAGCGGAGCCGGACGGCGCTGCGAGCGCGGGGCCCGCACCAGCAGGACGAGGATCAGGGCGCCCACCGGAAGGTTCACGAAGAAGATCCCGCGCCAGTCCCAGGCCGTCGTCAGCACACCGCCCACCACCGGCCCCAGCGCCACCGCCGCCGAACCGCCCGCCGCCCACACGGCCACCGCGCGGGCCCGGCGCGCCGGATCGGTGTACGCCTGCCGTACCAGCGCCAGCGAGGCGGGCAGCACGACGGCCGCCGCGACGCCCTGCACGACCCGCGCGCCGATCAGGGCGGGCAGGTTCGGCGCCAGGCCGCAGGCCGCCGAGGCGAGCGTGAAGACGCCGGCGCCCAGCGCGTACGCCCTGGTCGCACCGGCCCGGTCCGAGAACGCCCCGGTGGACAGCATCAGCGCGGCGAAGGCCAGCGTGTAGGCGTCCACCACCCACTGAAGGCCCGCCATCCCGCCGCCGAGGGAGGAACCCATCGCGGGCAGGGCCACGTTCACGATGGACGCGTCGAGGCAGACCAGCGCGAAGCCGAGGAGTCCGGCGGTGAGGGTGAGGGCCGCGGAGGGCGTCTTGCGCGCCTTGGTGTTCGGCGTCAACTCGGCCTGGGGATCGGTGAGTTGGCCGCCATCGCGTTTCACGTTCGTCGACATGCCTCCATGCTGCGGATCTGTGCCGTCGTACAGTAGTGGCCGAAATGCCATGCACCCGGAGGTTCTGGCCATGACCCAGTCGCCCACCCCGCACCGCATCGCCGTCGTGGCGCCCTCGCCGGTGTCGATGTTCAACCTCGCCATCCCCGAGATGCTGTTCGGCAAGGTCGAGGTCGACGGGCGGCCCGGCTACGAGGTGGTCATCTGCGCGGCCGAGCCGGGACCGGTGCCCACCAGCGGCGGGCTCGACCTGTACGTACGGCACGGACTCGACGCCGTACGGACGGCGGACACGCTGCTCGTCGCCGGGACCGGGGAACCCTTCGAGCCGGACGCGCGGATCGTGGCCGCGGTGCGCGAGGCGGCCGCCGACGGCAAGCGGATCGCCTCCCTGTGCACCGGCGCCTTCCAGCTCGCCGAGGCGGGCCTGCTGCACGGGCGCAGGGCCACCACGTACTGGGCCCACGCCGAGGAGCTGCGCCGCCGCTACCCGCACGTCGACCTGTGCGGAGACGTGCTGTACGTCCAGGACGGGCCCTACGTCACCTCGTCCGGCTACGCCGCCGGCATCGACCTGTGCCTGCACATCATCCGCACCGACTACGGCGCCGCCGTCGCCAACGAGGTCGCCCGGCGCGCACTGGTCGCGCCCGTACGCCCGGGCGGCCAGACCCAGTTCACCCAGACCCCGCTGCCGCCCGAGCGCGGCAACGCCTGTGCCGACACCCGCGGCTGGGCCATGCGCAACCTCGACAAGCCGCTCACCCTCACCGACCTGGCCCGCCACGCCGGGGTCAGCGTGCGCACCCTCACCCGCCGCTTCCACGCCGAGAGCGGGGTGAGCCCGTTGCAGTGGCTGCTCCATCAGCGCATCGAGCGCGCCAAGGAACTGCTGGAGACCACGGACCTGCCCATGGACCAGGTGGCCCGCGCCAGTGGCCTGGGCACGGCCGACTCGCTGCGCGGGCATCTGGTCCGCCGGACGGGGCTGACGCCCAGCGCCTACCGGGCGCAGTTCAGCCGGCTCGGAACCGGGGCGGCCGGGGTCACGTCCTCCGTTGCATGATCAATGACCGAGTGACCGCACACCGGATGATCCGTACCGTTCTGCCCGCCGAGGCGGAGACGGTCGCCGCCCTGCACGCGCGCGCCAGGGCGACGTACTACCCGGACGGGCTCCCCGACGACGGCACCGACTGGGCCGCCGCCTGGCGCGGCGCCATCGAGCGGCCCGACGGGCATGTGCTGTGTCTGGTGGAGGGCGGCCGGATCGTCGGCCTCGCGTCCTTCCGGCGGCCCGAGGACGGCCCGGCGGACACGGTCAAGCTGTTCCAGTTCCACGTCGACCCCGACCACTGGGGCCGCGGCGTCGGTACGGCCCTGCACGCGGCCTGCGTCGAGGAGTGGCGGGCCGACGGGATGCGCACAGCCGTGCTCGACGTCCACGTGGACAACCGGCGGGCGCAGAGCTTCTACGCCGGCCGGGGCTGGCAGCCGGACCCGGAGAACCCGCCCGCCGACGGGGACCACCACCTGTACCTGCGTTTCTCCGTGACGGGCGACGCACCTGACCGGGAATGAAGCCCGCTGCTTGAACGTTCATCCAGTCTGCGGAGGGTGTCTCCGTATCCGTCCGACCTGGAGAGAGCCGAAGACATGCGCGTCGAGATCTGGAGCGACATCGCCTGCCCCTGGTGCTACGTGGGCAAGGCCCGCTTCGAGAAGGCGCTCGAAGCCTTCCCGCACCGCGGCCAGGTCGAGGTCGTGCACCGCTCGTTCGAGCTGGACCCCGGACGCGCCAAGGGCGACATCCAGCCCGTGATCACCATGCTCACGAAGAAGTACGGCATGAGCGCGGTGCAGGCACAGGCCGGTGAGGAGAACCTCGGCGCGCAGGCCGCCGCGGAGGGCCTGGCGTACCGCACCGAGGGCCGCGACCACGGCAACACCTTCGACATGCACCGCCTCCTGCACCTCGCCAAGGAGCAGGGCAGGCAGGACGAGCTGATCCAGGTCCTCTACAAGGCGAACTTCGCCGAGGAGCGGTCCGTCTTCTCCGGGGGCGACGAGCGCCTCGTGGAGCTGGCCGTCGCCGCAGGACTCGACGCCGACGACGCCCGGAAGGTCCTCGCCGACCCGGCCGCCTACGCCGACGACGTCCGCGCCGACGAGCGCGAGGCCGCCGAGCTCGGCGCGAACGGCGTGCCGTTCTTCGTCCTCGACCGCAAGTACGGCGTCTCCGGCGCCCAGCCCGCCGAGGTCTTCGAGCAGGCGCTCACGCAGGCATGGGGCGAGCGTTCGCCGCTTCGGCTCATCGACCAAGGTGAAGCGGACGCGTGCGGTCCCGACGGGTGCGCGGTGCCGCAGAAGTAAAAGGCGCAGGTGGCGGCGGACCTATAAGCGCTGCTTTGCGAAACCACGCAGAAATCGTCAATGGACTACGAGTTCTCCGGGGCCCACAGTGGAGCCATGGAGACCTTCGAGAGCCTCGTCCGCACGGAGTTCGCGCCGAAGAACACCTACCTGAACACAGCCAGTACCGGCCTGGTACCGGCCCGCACCGTCGCCGCCCTGAGGACCGCCGTCGAGGCCGCGGCCGCCGGACGGCCGACCGACATGTTCGCGGATGTGGAGGCGAGCCGCGCCTGCTTCGCGCGGCTCGTCGGCGTGCCCGAGCGCCGGGTGGCGGCCGGCGCCTCCGTCGCGGTCTACAGCGGCCTGATCGCCGCCTCCCTCCCGGAGGGCGCCGAAGTCCTCACCGCCGAGGGCGACTTCAGCTCCGTCGTGAACCCCTTCCACGTCCGCTCCGACCTCAAGGTGCGCAGCGTGCCGCTGGAGCGCGTCGCCGAGTCGGTGCGGCCCGGCACCGCCCTGGTCGCGGTCAGCGCGGCCCAGTCCGCGGACGGCCGGGTGGCCGACCTGCCCGCGATCCGGGAGGCGGCGCGCGAGCACGGGGCGCGTACGTACATCGACGCGTCCCAGGCCGCCGGATGGCTGGACTTCGACGCGGACGCCTACGACTACAGCGCCTGCGTCGCCTTCAAGTGGCTCGTCTGCCCGCGGGGCGTGGCCTTCCTCGTCGTCCCGGAGGACCTCGGCGGGCTCACCCCGCTGTTCGCCGGCTGGGTGGCGGGGGAGCGCCCCTGGGACGCGTGCTACGGCCCCATCGACGAACTCGCCCGCTCCGCACGGCGGTTCGACGAGAGCCCCGCCCTCTTCTCCTACGCCGGCGCCCGCCGCTCCCTCGAACTGCTGGAGGAGCTCGGCCTGGACGCCGTGCGCGCCCACGACCTCGCCCTCGCCGACCGCTTCCGCGCGGGCCTGGCCTCCCTCGGCCACGAGGCCGTCCCGTCCCCCGGCTCGCCGATCGTCTCCGTGCCCGGACTCGGCCGCCGCCAGGCCGAACTGAGCAGCGCCTCGGTGGAGGTCTCCGACCGGGCGGGCAACCTGCGCGCGGCCTTCCACCTGTACAACACGCCCGCCGATGTCGACCGCCTGCTCGACGTCCTCTCTGTCTGAACCACTGGCGCCGGCCCTGCCGGGACGCTAGGAAGGTCACGTGGAGTCCACGGGCGGTACCTCCGCACCGCCGCCTGCCGACGCGGAGGTGCACCGGCGGCTGGTGTACGGCGACGAGTCGGCGCTGGCCGAGGTGTACGCGACGTACGGCGGGCTGGTGCGGCGGGTAGCCGTGCGGGTCACGCGCTCACCGGCCGCCGCCGAGGACGTGGCGCAGGAGGTCTTCGCGCACCTGTGGGGCCGGCCGTACACCTACGACGCGCGCCGTGGCTCGCTGCGCACC
>NZ_RDBN01000037.1:758776-763913 GCF_008042075.1 Streptomyces sp. UW30
GGTGCGCAGCGAGGCCCGGCACCGCAAGGACGCCGGCGCCGACGACTCCACGCTCCAGGCCATCCCGGACGCCGGTCCCGGCCCCGACGAGACGGTCGTCGACCGGGAGCGCTCCCTGCTGCTGCACTCTGCCCTCGCCGAACTCCCGCAGCCGCAACGCGAGGTCGTGCACCTCGCCTACTTCGCCGGCCGCACCTACCGGCAGGCCGCCGTGGAACTGGGGATACCGGAGGGCACGGCCAAGACCCGGCTGCGCAGCGCCCTGCGCTCCTTGGCGGAAACTTTGGCCGACCCGCCGGACCCGGCGCTCGAAAGGGGCGCATGATGGCGAGAGGGGTACTCGCCGGGCAGGCGGGAAAAGTGCTCGCAGCACAGGCACGCAGAGAGCAGGCACGCAGAGGAGGTGCACGATGACCGACGGGCACGAGGCGGTACGTGACCTGCTGGCCGCCTGGGCCTTCGGCGCCCTCGACCCGGCCGAGGAGAAGACGGTCCCGGCGCACCTGGCCCGGTGCGAGAGCTGCGCGGCCGAGGCGGCCAGACTGAAGGAGACGGTACGGCTGCTCGACGGGCCGCCGCTCCACGCTCCCGCACGAACGGCCGACGGTGTGCTCTCCCTCGCCCTGCGCACCCGGCCGGCCGTCTCCCGCGTCGCCGGGCACGCCGCCCCCTACGCCGCCGCCGTCGCCGGACTCAAGGCGCTGCTGCCCGAGCTCGCCGGCCGCTGGACCACACCGGTCGTGCACGACTGGGACGCGCATGCCACCGTCGCCCACCTCCTCGCCGCCGACGAGCACCTGGCCGGCCGGCTCGGCGTCGACGCGCGCGTGCCGCCCTCGCGGATCGAGCAGGGCGCGCACTGGGAGGACGCCTGGAACCGCCGTAGCGCCGACGTCATCGCCCACGAGCACGGCCGTACGCCCGAGGAGACCGTGGCCGACTGGGCCGCGCAGGCGGACGCGCTGCTCGCGACGCCCGAGGCCCGCGACGCCGAACTCGCCGCGCGGGCCGTGATGTTGATGGGGATGCGGCTGCCCGTCGCCGACCACTTCCTGGTGCGCGCCTTCGAGACGTGGATCCACACCGACGACATCGGCCGCGCACTCGGCCTGGCCGTCCCGCTGCCGCTGCCGGAGCACCTGGACCGGCTGGTCCGCCTCGCCGTCCGCATCCTCGGCCTGGCCCTGGGACCCACCGCGCCCCCGGTGCTGTTCTCGGTCACCGGGGGCGCGGAATGGGTGCTGGGCTCCGAGGCCGAGCCCGTACGGGCCGAACTCAGCCTCGATCCCTACGACTTCTGCCTGCTGGTCGGCGGGCGGTACACCCCCGAGACGGTGCCCAGGGGCGCCACGGGCGACGCGGCCGCCGTACGGAACGTACTGGAGCGGGCCGCGTCGCTGGCGTGGCTGTGAGGGTCACTTCACAGGGGTGAAGTCCCGTGCGCCGATGAACTCCGGCCTCAGTACCGGAGCCGCGAAAGGCTCTACGGCAGCGTTCTCGACGCTGTTGAACACGATGAACACGTTGCTGCGCGGGAACGGCGTGATGTTGTCGCCGGAGCCGTGCATGCAGTTGCAGTCGAACCAGGTCGCCGAACCGGCCTTGCCCGTGAAGAGCTTGATGCCGTACTCGGACGCCATCTTCGTCAGCGCCTCGTCGGACGGCGTGCCCGCGTCCTGCATCTGGAGGGACTGCTTGTAGTTGTCCTTCGGCGTGGCCCCCGCACATCCGAGGAAGGTGCGGTGCGAGCCGGGCATGATCATCAGCCCGCCGTTGGTGTCGTGGTTCTCGGTCAGCGCGATCGAGACGGACACCGTCCGCATGTTCGGCAGCCCGTCCTCGGCGTGCCAGGTCTCGAAGTCCGAGTGCCAGTAGAAGCCGCTCGCCCCGAAGCCCGGCTTGACGTTGATCCTCGACTGGTGGACGTACACGTCCGAGCCGAGGATCTGCCGCGCCCGGCCGACGACCCGCTCGTCGCGCACCAGAGCAGCGAACACCTCGCTGATCCTGTGCACTTCGAAGACGGACCGGATCTCCTTGGACTTCGGCTCGATGATCGACCGCTCGTCCGCGCGGATCGCCGGGTCGGTGACCAGCCGCTCCAGCTCGCGATGGTAGACGGCGACCTCGTCCGCGGAGATCAGCTGGTCGATGGCGAGGAAGCCGTCACGCTCGAACGACTGGAGGTCGCCGGCCGGGATCGGGCCCGGAGTGTCGGGCGCGCCCCACACGACGGGGTCCTGACGCGGGGTCGACACCTCGGTGGCGCCGCGGCTGGGGTAGAGATCGGCGACGTTTCCGGTCATGACGGTGTTGGCGGTCATGGTCCTCACACCTCCTCGGGCTCGGTGAGCAGCGGGTACACACCGTTCTCGTCGTGGTCCTCCCGGCCGGTCACGGGCGGGTTGAAGACACAGATGCAGCGGAAGTCCTTCTTGATCCGCAGCGTGTGCCTCTCGTGGCCGTCCAGGAGGTACATGGTCCCGGGCGTGATCGTGTGCGTCCGCCCGGTCTCGTGGTCGGTCAACTCGGCCTCGCCCTCGACGCAGACGACGGCCTCGATGTGGTTCGCGTACCACATCGACGTCTCCGTACCCGCGTACAGGATCGTCTCGTGCAGCGAGAAGCCGACCTTCTCCTTCGCGAGGACGATGCGCTTGCTCTCCCAGGTGCCGGACGCCGATTTCACATGGCGGTCGGTGCCTTCGATGTCCTTGAACGAACGGACGATCACGGTGTTGCGATGCCTCCTAGGTGGGGGTGTTCAGATGCTCCCGGCCGGACGGACGGCCTGTCGGGCAGGCCGTCCGCCGATCGGGGGTCTGTCGGCGCCGGTCAGGCGGTCTCGGTGACGGCGCGGGCCAGGACGCGCAGTCCCTCGTCGAGCTCTTCCGGGGTGATGGTGAGGGCGGGGAGCAGCTTGATGACCTCGCTCTCCGGGCCGGACGTCTCCACGAGCAGCCCGAGCTCGAAGGCGCGCCGCGCGACCCGGCCGGCCCGCTCCTTGTCGTGGAACTCCATGCCCCACACCAGGCCGCGGCCCCGGTACTCCTTGACGTCGGCGAGGTTCTCCTCGCAGATGGCGATCAGCCCCTGCTCGACCTGCTCGCCGCGCGCCCGGGTCTGCTTCTCCATCGCGCTGCCGTCGGCCCAGTACATCTCCAGCGCGGCGGTCGCCGTGACGAAGGCGGGGTTGTTGCCGCGGAAGGTGCCGTTGTGCTCGCCCGGCTCCCAGATGTCCAGCTCGGGCTTGAACAGGCACAGCGACATCGGCAGTCCGTAGCCGCTGATGGACTTGGACACGGTGACGATGTCCGGGGTGATGCCCGCCTCCTCGAAGGAGAAGAAGGCACCGGTACGGCCGCAGCCCATCTGGATGTCGTCGACGATGAGCAGCATGTCCTGGCGCTCGCACAGCTCGGCGAGCGCGCGCAGCCACTCCGGGCGGGCGACGTTGATGCCGCCCTCGCCCTGCACGGTCTCCACGATCACGGCGGCCGGCTTGTTGAGCCCGGAGCCCTGGTCCTCCAGGAGCCGCTCGAACCACAGGAAGTCCTCGACGGTGCCGTCGAAGTAGTTGTCGAACGGCATGGGCGTGCCGTGCACCAGCGGGATGCCGGCGCCGGCGCGCTTGAAGGCGTTTCCGGTGACGGCCAGCGACCCCAGGGACATCCCGTGGAAGGCGTTGGTGAAGGACACGATGGCCTCGCGCCCCTTCACCTTCCGGGCCAGCTTCAGCGCCGACTCCACGGCGTTCGTGCCGGTGGGCCCGGGGAACATGACCTTGTACGGCAGGTCGCGCGGCCGCAGCACCAGGTCCTGGAAGGTCTGGAGGAAGGCACGCTTGGCACCCGTGGACATGTCGAGCCCGTGGGTGACGCCGTCGCGCTCCAGGTAGTCGATCAACGCCCGTTTGAGGACGGGGTTGTTGTGCCCGTAGTTCAGCGAACCGGCGCCGGCGAAGAAGTCCAGATACTCGTGGCCGTCCTCGTCGTACATGCGGCTGCCCCGGGCACGGTCGAAGACGGTGGGCCAGCCGCGGCAGTAGCTGCGCACCTCGGACTCCAGGGTCTCGAAGACGCTGAGGTCGGGCTGGGTGATGGTCACGACGAATCGCTCCTCGTTGCGTGGGGGGAAGTCAGACGGAGAGGGGGCCGATGCGGTACAGGACCTCGGGGTCGTGCGGCCCGTCCGGGAACAGGCTGGTGGGGAAGAGCACCTCGCGCTCCAGCGCGGCCCCGTGCCGCTCGGCGAAGGAGTCGAACAGCCGATCGGATGCGGTGTTGCCGGGTGTGATGGTGGTCTCGACGCTTGTGATGCCGTACTCGCCGCCGACCCGTGCGACGAGCCCGTCGAGCAGCGCGGCGGCGATGCCGCGGCCGCGGTAGGCGTCGTCCACGGCGACCTGCCAGACGAGCAGGGTGCGCGGGCGGTCCGGCCGGACGTACCCGGTGACGAAGCCGACCGGCTCCCCGCGCTCGTCGCGGGCGACGGCCGACGTGCCGGCGAAGTCGCGGCACCACAGCAGATAGCTGTACGACGAGTTGAGGTCGAGGGCTTTGGAGTCTCTGGCAATCCGCCACAGCGCGGCCCCGTCGGCCACCGCCGGACGGTCGATTTGCAGGTCTGCTTGTGCGGCAGTCATGCGAATTGAATTTACCGAGGGAAATTCGAAATTGCATGGCCGTCAGGGGTTACGTGTACGGCTGGGACGTGTTATCACGCGGGCGTGAGGAAAGCGGTTGAGGCCCCACGGAACGCCCCATTTGCCCCCTTAATACCACACAAACCGGACGTGATGTGGAACGCGTCACAGCCATGTAACTCTCACGAGACCTGCCCGAATTAGTCTGGTTGGTGTTCGCGGAATCTTTGCGTTTAGGTTCGAAGAAAGCGGGCAGAAGACTAGGGGAAGCTGCCCTCGGAATGAATTCAAGAATTACGCCGAATTCAAACTCCGGTAAACGCTGTCGATGTGCTCTCGCAGAATGTCGGCGTGGAGTTGGCGGTCTGGCTGGCCAGGTCACGGCCGAACTTGGACAGTTCGCGTTCCTGAAGCGTCACACCGAGGAACAGCACCAGCGAGGAGTCCTTGAAGAGCAGGACGAGTTCGTTGGTCAGCGGCGGGAGGATGATC
>NZ_RDBN01000037.1:764013-791758 GCF_008042075.1 Streptomyces sp. UW30
GGTAGGGGTGGCGGGGGCGAGGAGCCCTACCGCATCCCACCACCGTCCACCGCCCGCAAAGCCGCCTCCACATCCACATCCAGCCCCTGCTCCGCCAGCGCGGAACCCAGCGCGGCAAGGGACCCCCGCACGGCCCCCACAGCCGCATCCACCCCGTAGTGATTGACCCGGATCATCTCCTTGGCCAACGCCCCGCCCCCCGCGGCCAGCGGCAACGCCGGATCCGACGTCAGTGCGCGCGCCACGACCTCCGACGCCACCACCCCCGCCGGCACCCTCAACGTCGTGGCGACCGGCGCCGCGTCCCGGGCGTCGTGCACGTACGGCTCAAGCCCCGCGCCCAGCGCCACCGCTCCGGCCCGAGTGGCGAGCGCGGCGGCTCGATGGCGGTCCATCACCGCCTCCGGCCCGTCCGCCTCGATCCGCTCCACGCAGGCCTCCAGCGCCAGCATCTCCAACTGTGCGGGCGCATGCAGCAGCGCCTTGCGCCCGCCGTCGATCCACCGCTCCTTCCAGTCGAGGAGCGACAGATACGACCGTCGCGGCGCCCGCGGATTCGCCGCCATCCGGGCCCACGCCCGCGCGCTCACCGACACCGCCGACACCCCGGCCGGCCCGCCCATCGCCTTCTGCGCCCCGATGACGCACAGGTCCACGCCCCACGCGTCCGGCAGCACCGGCTCGGCCCCGATCGACGCCACCGCGTCCAGGTAGAACAGCGCCCCGTGCTCCCGCACGACCTCGCCGATCTCCGCGACGGGATTGGTGTTGCCGGTGGCCGCCTCGGCATGCACCAGGGACACGAAGTCGATCTCCGGATGCTCGGCGAAGGCCTCTCGGATCTGGTCCGCCGTGACCGCCGTATGGAAGGGCACCGCCAGATCGATCACGCGCGCCCCGCAGTCCCGCAGCCAGTCCCCGAAGGTCTGCCCGTACGGGCCGGTGATCACGTTCAGTGCGGTCGTGCCGGGCCCGGCCGTCCCCCGGATCGCCCCCTCCAGCGGCAACAGCGCCTCACCCTGCATGATCACGACGTCCTGCCGGGTATCGAGCAGCCGTGCCACACGGTCCTCGATGGCGGCGAATCGGGCGGCGCTCAGCGGGGCCAGGTCCAGGAAGGGGTGTGTCATGGGCGTGCTCGCTTCATTCTGTGGAGGTCTACTCCACCGATCTTAGGTTGAGCGACCGCACAGCCATCGGTTTGGTTTGGGTAGCTCAAACTCATCCTTATAATCGGAACTCAAAGTTCCCGCACAGGAGGCTCCCCGTGAAGACGACCCTCGGTCGCCGGACCCGCATTCTGGCCGCCACCACCGCGACGGCCGGGCTGGTGCTCGTGGCCGGCTGCTCCTCCGACGACAACGGCGGCAGCGGCACGAAGACGGCGGCCGGCGGTGTCGAGCTCGTCAAGGCGGGCCAGCTCACCACCTGCACCCACCTGCCGTACCCGCCCTTCCAGTCGGAGATCGACGGCAAGGTGCAGGGCTTCGACGTCTCCCTGATCGACCTGGTCGCCAAGAACCTGGGCGTGAAGCAGGAGATCCTCGACACGCCCTTCGAGAACTTCAAGACGGGCGCCTTCCTCAACGCCGGTGAGTGCGACCTCGCCGCCGCCGGCATGACCATCACCGACGAGCGCAAGAAGAACGTCGACTTCTCCGACCCGTACTTCGAGGCCACCCAGGCCGTCCTGGTCGACAAGAAGAGCGGCATCTCCTCCTTCGCGGACCTCAAGGGCAAGAAGGTCGGCGCCCAGGCTCAGACCACCGGCGAGGACTACGCCAAGAGCAAGGGCCTGGACCCGGTCTCCTTCGAGTCCTCCGACGCCGTCCTCAACGGCCTGCGCACCGGCCAGGTCGAGGCCGTCGTCATCGACTACCCGGTCGTCCAGGGCTGGCTGAAGGACAAGGCCAACGCGGCCGCCTTCGAGGTCGCCGAGCAGGTCAACACCGGTGAGCAGTACGGCGTCACGGTGAAGAAGGGCAACGACAAGCTCCGCGAGGCCATCAACAAGGCGATCAAGGACGCGAAGGCCGACGGCACGTACAAGAAGCTGTACGAGCAGTGGATCGGCCCGTACGACGAGTCCGCCGCCTCCGCGTCGCCCGCCGCCTGATCCCATGGCCGACACGGACGTACAACTCCAGCCGAAGAAAAAGGGCCTGACCCGGCGCCAGAAGCGCAGCCTGTCGCGCGGCGTCCAGTACGTCGTCTTCGTCGCGGCCGTGATCGCCTTCGCGGTCGCGGCCGACTGGGGCCGGCTGAAGAACCAGTTCGCGCAAGGGGCGATCGCCCGGGAGATGTTCCCGGACGTCATCACCCTCGCGCTGAAGAACACCGTGCTGTACACCCTGTCCGGCTTCGTCGTCGGACTGGTCCTCGGCATGGTGATCGCGCTGATGCGGCTGTCGTCCGTGGGGCCGTACCGCTGGCTCGCCGGGATCTACATCGAGATCTTCCGCGGACTGCCCGCCCTGCTGATCTTCATCTTCATCGGCGTGGCCGTGCCGCTGGCCTTCCCCGGCACGGAGATCCCGGGCGGCACCTACGGCAAGGTCGCGCTCGCGCTCGGCCTGGTCGCGGCCGCGTACATGGCGGAGACGATCCGCGCGGGCATCCAGGCGGTTCCCAAGGGGCAGATGGAGGCCGCGCGTTCACTCGGCTTCTCGCCCGCCCGCGCCATGATCTCGATCATCATCCCGCAGGCGTTCCGGATCATCCTCCCGCCGCTGACCAACGAACTCGTCCTGCTCTTCAAGGACTCCTCGCTGGTGCTGTTCCTCGGTGTGACGCTTCAGGAACGCGAACTGTCCAAGTTCGGCCGTGACCTGGCCAGCCAGACCGCCAACTCCACGCCGATCCTCGTCGCCGGCCTGTGCTATCTGCTGGTCACGATCCCGCTCGGCTTCGTCGTACGCCGTATGGAGGCGAAGGCCCAGGAGGCCGTGAAATGAGCGAGAGCCTTCTCAAGGCCGGCCCGGAGATCGAAGTCCGCGGCCTGCACAAGTCCTTCGGCGACAACGAGGTGCTGCGCGGCATCGACCTGAAGATCAACCAGGGCGAGGTCGTGTGCGTCATCGGCCCGTCGGGCTCGGGCAAGTCGACGTTGCTGCGCTGTGTGAACCTGCTCGAAGAGCCCACCAAGGGCCAGGTCTTCGTCGGCGGCGCGGAGCTCACCGACCCGGACGTCGACATCGACGCCGTACGCCGCGGTATCGGCATGGTCTTCCAGCAGTTCAACCTGTTCCCGCACCTCACGGTGACCGAGAACCTCAGCCTGCCGCAGCGCCGGGTCCTGCGGCGCGACAAGGCGACGGCCGCGAAGGTCGCCGCCGAGAACCTGGAGCGGGTCGGGCTGTCGGAGAAGGCGACGGCATACCCGGCCTCCCTCTCCGGCGGCCAGCAGCAGCGCGTCGCCATCGCCCGCGCCCTCGCCATGGGCCCCGAGGTGATGCTCTTCGACGAGCCGACCTCCGCGCTCGACCCCGAGCTGGTGGGCGACGTCCTCGCGGTCATGCGCATGCTCGCCAACGAAGGCATGACCATGATGGTCGTCACGCACGAGATGACCTTCGCGCGTGAGGTCGCCGACCGGGTCGTCTTCATGGACGGCGGAGTGATCGTCGAGGACGGCACCCCCGACCAGGTCATCGGCAACCCGGCCCACGAGCGGACCCGCCACTTCCTCTCCCGGCTCCTGGACCCCGCGATGGCCGAAGTCGAGGAGGAGACCTCCGACCAGCTGGGCAAGGGCGACTAGCCGCTCACTAAGGTGCAGGGCATGAGCGAACGCGCGGTGCTGCACGTGAAGGGCCGGGTCCTCGTCGGACCGGACGACGTCCGGGACGAACTGTGGGTCGTCGACGGACGGATCTCCTACGACCGCCCCGTCGGCGCCCACGACGTCCGTACCGTGGAGGGCTGGGCCCTGCCCGGCCTCGTGGACGCCCACTGCCATGTCGGCCTCGGCGCGCACGGCCCGGTCGACGACGACGTCGCGGAGAAGCAGGCGCTGACCGACCGCGACATCGGCACCCTGCTGATCCGTGACGCCGGGTCACCCTCCGACACCCGCTGGGTCGACGACCGCGAGGACCTGCCGAAGATCATCAGGGCGGGCCGCCACATCGCCCGCACCCGGCGCTACATCCGCGGCTACGCCCACGAGATCGAACCGGAGGACCTGGTCGCCTACGTAGCCCAGGAGGCCCGGCGCGGCGACGGCTGGGTCAAGCTCGTCGGCGACTGGATCGACCGCGACCTCGGGGACCTGGCGCCCACCTGGCCGCGCGAGGCGGTCGAGGCGGGCATCGCGGAGGCCCACCGCCTGGGCGCCCGCGTCACCGCGCACTGCTTCGCCGAGGACTCCCTGAAGGACCTGGTCGAGGCCGGCATCGACTGCATCGAGCACGCCACGGGCCTCAACGAGGACCTGATCCCGCTGTTCGCCGAGCGCGGCGTGGCGATCGTCCCCACCCTCGTGAACATCGCGACCTTCCCGAAGCTGGCCGACGGCGGCGAGGAGAAGTACCCCCGCTGGTCGGCCCATATGCGCCGACTCCACGCACGCCGCTACGACACGGTCCGCTCCGCCTACGACGCCGGCATCCCGGTCTTCGTCGGCACCGACGCGGGCGGAACCCTGCCGCACGGCCTCGCGGCGGCCGAGGTGGCGGAACTGGTCACCGCCGGCATCCCCGCCGTCGACGCCCTCGCGGCGGCGACCTGGGCGGCCCGGACCTGGCTCGGCCGCCCGGGCCTTGAGGAGGGAGCCGCGGCGGACCTCGTGGTGTACGAGTCCGACCCGCGCACGGACGTCCGCGTCCTGGCGGCGCCCCGCCGGATCGTGCTCAACGGGCGGATCGTCGGTTAACCGCCCGCCCGCTCCGCGAACACCTGCAGGGCGACCTGGTAGCTGTCGAAGGCGCGCGCGGCACCGGCGTACGCCTCGATGTGGATGAACGCCTCCACGATCTCCTCCGGGGTGACCCCGTTGTTCAGCGCGATGCGCAGCTGGCCGCGCAGCGGTTCGAGGGTGCCCAGGGTCGCGGCGATCGTCACGGACACCAGGGCCCGGGTACGGGTGTCGAGGACGTCGGTGCGCGGCCACACGTCACCGAAGGTGTGCACCGTGGCGAGGCGCTTGAAGTCCGCCCCGTTGGCAGGTTCCCCGGCGCCGGGCTCCAGGAACCGCTCCAGCGGCATGCCGAGCAGCTCCTCGGCCGTGCGCAGCGCCGTGCCGTAGTCCCGCTCTTCGTCGTGGTCGGTCATCATGCTTCCCCTCGCGTCGGGCAGCCGGTTGACGCAGCGTAACCGCGGGGGAACCCGTAAGGTTGCCCACCCCCCTCGTGCGCGCCGACGCGTCCACGCGCGCGCTCGCACAGGAGGGGGTACAGCGGTGACTTCGAGGAACATCCGTGCCCGGGAATTCGAAAAGGTTCACGGGAAAGTCACGTTGGAGTGAAGTCGCGCCGGAATGCTGACTGTTCACTCTCAGTGCGCAATTCTTGCCGGGTTCCGAGCAAGTCTCCTCTGGGGGTCCCCACCTTGAACGGCAAGAAATTCCGCATGCCCGCACGCCGTCTCGCCACCGTCGCGACGGCCACCGCCCTGACCGCCGCTCCCGCGGTCCTGGCCGCCGCCGGCCCCGCGCACGCGACCGGCGACGAGGGTCGCGCGAGCGCAGTCGTGCTGCGCACCGGGCTCGACGTCTCCCTGCTCAACAAGACCGTGAACGTCCCGCTCGCGCTCTCCCTGAACGAGGTACAGGCGCCGCGGAGCGCCGAGAAGGCCACGCTGACGGCGGAGTTGAACGGCGTCGACGGCGGCCGGCCCTTCAGCGTCCTGAACGCCGAGGTCGCCACGTCGAAGGCGACGGTCGAAGGCGGCAAGGCGGAGGGGTACACCAACCTCGCCCACGCCAAGGTCCACATCCCCGGCCTGCCGCTGCTGTCGCTCATCGAGGTCGGCCAGGTCACCTCCAAGGCGACCTGCGAGGCCGGCAAGGAGCCCACCGCCTCCTCCAACCTGCTCGGTGACGTCACCGTGCTGGGCAAGAAGGTCACGCTGACCGCCGGCGGGACCACGAACGTCGAGGTGCCGGGCGTGGGTGAGGTGCGCCTCGATTACTCCAAGACGGAGCAGACCTCGCGCACGGCCGCCGCCACCGCCCTCGAACTCAAGGTCTCCGTCAACCCGTTGAAGCTGAACGTCGCCGAGGTCGAGGGCACCCTGACCCTGGCGAAGGCGACCTGTGAGACTCCGGCCGAGCCCGCCCAGCAGGCCGGGCCGAGCACGGAACCGGCCGGCGACGTGAAGCCCCAGGGCGAGCCCGCCGACGAGGGCCTCGCCGAGACCGGCGGCAACTCCATGACGCCGTACATCGCGGGCGGCGCGGTGGCCCTGCTCGTCGCGGGCGGCGGCGCGGTGGCGCTGGCGCGGCGTCGCAGGAGCTGATCGCGGACGCGGCCTGGGACCGGCGGGGTCGGCTCAGCCCGCCGGTTCCACCGCCCGCTCCAGCGCCCGCAGGAACCCGCTGACCGTCCCCCGGTCCCACACCGGGGCGCGGTGGCGCTGGCGCGGCGTCGCAGGAGCTGATCGCGGACGCGGCCTGGGCCCGGCGGGGTCGGCTCAGCCCGCCGGTTCCACCGCCCGCTCCAGCGCCCGCAGGAACCCGCTGACCGTCCCCCGGTCCCGCACCGCCAGCCGCAGCCACTCCTCGCCCAGCCCGGGGAAGGTGTCCCCGCGCCGGACCGCGTACCCGAGGTCGCGCAGGCGCCGGCGCACCGCGGTCGCCTCCGGCAGCCGTACGAGGACGAAGGGCCCCTCGGCCGGCCCGACGACCCGGAGCCCGGCCGAGGCGAACGCGCCCAGCCCGGCGACGAGATGGGCCCGGTCGGCGGCGATGCGGTGGGCCGCGTGGGCCGCCTCCGCCAGCGCCTGGGAGGACACACAGGCCTCTGCGGCGGCCAGCGCCGGTGTGGAGACCGGCCACAGGGGCTGGGCGCGCTCCAGGTCGGCCACGGTCTCCGGGGCGGCCAGGACGTAGCCGATCCGCAGCCCGGCCAGACCCCAGGTCTTGGTCAGGCTGCGCAGCACCACCAGGCCCGGCACGTCCGTCCGCCCGGCCAGCGCCTCCCGCTCGCCCGGCACCGCGTCCATGAAGGCCTCGTCCACGACCAACGTCCGTCCGGGACGGGCCAGTTCGGCGAGGGACGCGGCCGGGTGCAGCACCGAGGTGGGATTCGTCGGGTTGCCGATCACCACCAGGTCGGCGTCCTCCGGGACGGCCGCCGGGTCGAGCCGGAAGCCGTCCTCCTCCCGCAGCAGCACCCGGTCCACGGTGTGCCCGGCGTCCCGCAGCGCCGCCTCCGGCTCCGTGAACTGCGGGTGCACGACGACCGGCCGGAGCACCTTCAGCGCGCGGGCCAGCAGCACGAACGCCTCCGCCGCTCCGGCCGTCAGCAGCACCCGTTCCACCGGCAGCCCGTGCCGCGCCGCCACCGCCGCCCGCGCGGCCCGCCCGTCCGGGTAGGCCGCGAGCGAGCCCAGCGACCCGGCGATGCGCTCGCGCAGCCACACGGGTGGAGTGTCCGCGCGGACGTTCACGGCGAGGTCGACGAGCGCCGAGCCGTCGTCACGGACCTCGGCGTCGCCGTGGTGGCGAAGGTCGTGCGCCTCAGTGTGCATGGGAGTGGGCGCCATGGTGGTGGCCGTGGCCGTGGCCGTGGTGATGGTCGTCGTCGTCCGGGTGGAAGTGCGGCTGCTGCGGCAGGCCGACCTTGTCCTCGAAGCCGGGCAGCGCGATGCGGTACACGCACGAGTCGCAGTTCATCCGCAGATCGCCCTTCACGGCCTCCTCGTACCGCTCCATCACCAGATCGAGCAGCTCCGGCTCCGGACCGATGACGTCCGCCGAGCGCACGTCGATCTCCGGGTGCGCGGCCGCCCAGCCCTCCGTCTGCTGGCGTACGCGGTCCGGCAGGATGCCGGTGAACAGGAAGTAGGGGAGTACGACGATCCTGCGCGCCCCCAGCTTCACGCACCGGTCCAGGCCGCTCGGCACGTCCGGCGCCGCCAGCGACACGAACGCCGTCTCCACGCCCGCGTAACCACGCCCCTCCCACAGCAGCCGCGCCGCCTTGTGCACCTCGGCGTTGGCGTCCGGGTCGGTCGAGCCGCGCCCGACCAGCAGCACGGTCACATCGGCGCGGTCCCCGGGCGTGCGGTTGCCTTCCGCGCCGAGCGCCTCGTCGAGCCGCCGCTCCAGGACGGACAGCAGCGACGGATGCGGGCCCAGCGGACGGCCGTAGGTGTAGGAGATCCCGGGGTGGCGCTCCTTCTCGCGGGCCAGCGCGGCCGGGATGTCGCCCTTGGCGTGCCCGGCGGACACCAGCATCAGCGGCACCGCGGCGAACCGCCGCACGCCCTTGTCGACCAGTTCGGTGACGGCCTCGCCCAGCGGCGGCGGGGAGAGCTCGATGAAGCCGCCCGCGACGGGCAGTTCGGGGTGGCGGCGCCCCAACTCCCGTACGAAGTCGCGGAACGCCTCGGCTCCGGCCTCGTCCCGGGTGCCATGACCGGCGATGAGCAGGGCGGGCGGCGGGGTGGTCACGATTTCTCCTCGGAATGCGCGTCAGGGTGTGGAACAGGGTGCGAAAGGGGGTGGTACAGCAGGGCGTTGAGCGCGGCGGAGGCGACCGCCGAACCGCCCTTCTCGGACACGTTGCTCACTGCGGGCAGCCCGCTCTCGCGCAACGCGGCCTTGGACTCGACGGCACCGACGAAGCCGACCGGCAGGCCGATGACGAGGGTGGGAGCGGCGTCCAGGGTCAGCAGTTCCTCCAGCGCGGTCGGCGCGTTGCCGATCACCCACAGGGCACCCGGGCCGACCTGCTCGTACGCGAGCCGGATCGCGTGTGCCGACCGGGTCAGCCCCGGGCCGGCCACGGCGTCCTTCAGCCGGCAGACGGTCTCGCGCCGGGTGATCCCGGCGGCCACCATCTCGACGTCGACGACCACGGGCGCCCCGGAATGCAGCGCCGCGTGCGCCTTGTGGAGGGCACCCTCGTCCATGACGAGGTCGGTGGCGTAGTCGAGGTCGGCGGCCGAGTGGATGACCCGCTCCACGACCGCCCGGGTCAGCGGCGGGAAGTGCGAGGTGTCCAGCCGGGCACGCAGCCGCCGGTAGGACTCCTCCTCGATCGGATGGACGACTCGGCTCACTTCGCGTCCTCCTGCGATGCCTGCCAGCGGTAGCCGCGCGGCGTCACCATGCGCCCGGCGATGTCCCGGGTCGCGGTGTTGCCGACCGTCACGACCGTCATCATGTCGACCGTCGCCGGGTCCAGGGCACCCAGAGTCGTGAGCCGACTGGACTCGTCCGGCCGCGACGCGTTGCGTACGACCCCGACCGGCGTCGAGGGCTGCCGGTGCTCGGCGAGGATCGCGAGCGCCTTCGGCAGCTGCCAGTCGCGGCCCCGCGAACGCGGGTTGTAGAAGGTGACCACGATGTCCGCCTCGGCCGCCGCCCGCACCCGCCGCTCGATGACCTCCCACGGAGTGTGCAGGTCGGAGAGGCTGATCGACACATGGTCGTGGCCGAGCGGCGCACCGAGGATGGCGGCGGCCGCGAGGGCGGCCGTCACACCGGGCACTCCGATCACGTCGATGTCGTCGGACGCCTCGGCGAGCGCGGGGGAGGCCATGGCGTACACGCCCGCGTCCCCGCTGCCGATCAGCGCGACGGCCTGACCCCTGCGGGCCTCCGCCACGGCCGTGCGCGCCCGCTCCTCCTCGGCGCCGAGCCCCGACTCCAGGATCCGGGTGCCGGGCCGCAGCAGGTCGCGGATCTGGTCGACGTACTGGTCGAGCCCGACCAGCACGGAGGCCCGCCGCAGCTCCGCCTTCGCGCGCGGCGTCAGCAGGTCACGGGCACCGGGCCCGAGCCCGACGACCGCGAGCCGCCCGCGCCCGGGCCGCCGTACGACGGCACAGGTCACCATCGCCGGCTGCCCGTCGGCGCGCTGCGACTTCCGCTTCGGTACGAGGAGTTCACCACCGCCGACGAGCGCCGCGGCCTCGGCGACCGAGGGCGTGCCGACGGCGGCGAGGGGCGCGTCGGAGGGGTTGGGGACCTCCACGGCGGCCAACGCGTCGGCGCAGTGCGTGACAAGAGGCACGCCCAGGCGCTCGGCGGCCTCGACGATGCCGGGCTCGTCGGCCTTGGCGTCGACGGTGGCGAGTTCGGCGAGGGACTCGACGCAGAGGCCGGCGTCGCTCAGGGCCTGCGAGACGAGGCCGAGCACCTCGTCGGCCGGCGCGCCCTTGGAGGCCCCGACACCGACGACGAGCGACGGCGGACGCAGGACGACCTCACGCTCGGCGGGCTCCACGAGCCGGTCCGTCAGCCGGATCGCGTACGCCCCCTCGGCGCCGACCCGCAGCGGCGGCAAGGGCCAATCGAGCTCGGCCCTCAGCGCCACCGGCTCCCCGTCGAGCAGCGCCCGCGAGACCCCGGCGACGTCGCCCGCCACGGGAAACCCGAGCGTGTCCAGACCGGGCACCCCCACGGCATCGGTCGCCGTCGTCACCACGGGCGCGGCGCCCAGCAGCTCCCCGACCTCCCGGGCGAGTTCATTGGCCCCGCCGCCGTGCCCGCCGACCAGCGACACGGCGAACCGCCCGCCCTCGTCGACGCACACCACACCCGGGTCGGATGCCTTGTCGCCCAGCAACGGTGCGACGAGCCGTACGACGGCCCCCGTCGCCAGGAAGCACACGAGCTGCTCGCACTCCGCGAACGCCCGCCGTACGGCGTCCCCGACGGGCCCGTCGTACACGCGCACGCGCTCCGGCCACGCCGCGGCCAGCCGGTCCCGCGCCGCCGCACCCGCAGAGGTGGCGGAAATGAGGCCGATCACTGAGCAACTCCCTCACGGTCCAGGGGCTTTCTGACACCCCACAACAGGAACACCGGATTCGTCGACGCGAGCCGCGTCACATCCCCCGGCAGCGGCGCGAGCCGCGACGAGTGCAGCAGCACCCCGTCGCACTCGAACCCGGCGCCGATGAGCGCCTCGCGGGCGGCCGGCACCCGGTCCAGCGCCGCCATGGCGATGACGACCGCACGCCGGGCGCGCCGCGCGCACGCGGTGACGATGGCCGGCAGCTCGCGCCCCCCGCCCCCGATGAACACGGCGTCCGGATCGTCGAGGTCGGACAGGACAGTGGGCGCCGCCCCGTGCACCACGCGCACATCGACGCCGTGCGCGGCGGCGTTGGCACGGATCCGCTCGACTCCGTCCCGGGTCTTCTCGACCGCGGTGACGGCGGCACCGAGCCGCGCGCACTCCACGGCCACGGACCCGGAGCCCGCGCCGACGTCCCAGACGAGCTCGCCCAGCCGCGGCCCGAGACGGGCCAGCGCGAGCGCCCGTACCTCGAACTTGGTGATCATCGAGTCGCGGTGGGCGAACTCGCCCTCGTCCAGTGCCCACGCGGCGGGCCCGACGCCCACCCCGGCGACCGTACGCACACCACCGAGCGCCCGCGCCGGGTCCAGGCACAGCACCACGTTCACGGACGGACCCCAGTCACGGGCGGCAGCCTCCGCGGGCGTCACCCGCTCCACCCGCTCATCCTCCGAGCCCAGCGCGCAGGCGACGACGAGCACCCGCGCGTCCGCCTTGCGGGCGAGCGCGGCGCCCAGCTCGGCCGGTCCGGAGCCCGGCCCGGTCAGCACCGCCACCTTCGGCCGCGCCCGGCAGACGTTCACCGCCGTACGCAGCTCCCGCCCGTGCGCGCTGACGACGACCGCGTCGTCCCAGGGCAGCCCGATCCGCGCGAACGCGGAGGCGACGGAGGACACCCCCGGCCGCACCTGGAGCCGCTCCGACCCGAACCGCTCGGCCAGCACCCGCACGATCCCGAAGAACCCCGGGTCGCCGGAGGCCAGCACGACCACGCGCCGGTCCTTCTCGACGTACTCCGCGATGGTGTCGAGGGCGGGAGCCAGCGCCCCGAGCACGACCCGCTCGACGTCATCGGCCAGTCGCGCGGCGTCCAGATGCCGCCGCCCGCCGACGACCAGCTCGGCCCCGGCCAGGACGTCCTCGGGCAGCGGCGTTCCCGTGCCCGTACCGACGACGGTGATCACGTACTGGCCCCCCGCTCCCGCAGGGCCCTGCGCGCCTGAGGGTCGGCCTTGCGGTACCCGTGGAAGTGGCCGGGGTGGTACAGGTGCGAGCGCGTGCCGTGGGCGTCGAGGGCCGGGCCGACCAGGAACAGGGTGTGCTTCCAGAGCTTGTGCTCCTTGACGGTCTCCTCCAGGGTCTCGATGGTGCACCGCACCACGAGCTCCTCCGGCCAGGTCGCCTGGTAGGCGACGACGACCGGCGTGGACGTCGGATATCCGCCCTCCAGCAGCTCCCGCACGAGCTGTCCGCTGCGGGCCGCCGACAGGAAGATCGCCATGGTCGTCCCGTGCTTGGCGAACTCCCGCACCTCCTCGCCGGGCGGCATCGGTGTCTTGCCGCCACCGAGCCGGGTGAGCACGACCGACTGGGCGACCTCGGGGATGGTGAGCTCCCGCCGGGCGAGCGCGGCGACGGCGGAGAAGGCGGAGACACCGGGCACGATCTCGGTCTCGATGCCGATCGAGGCACATCGGTCGAGCTGCTCCTGGGTGCCGCCCCAGAGGGCGGGGTCTCCGGAGTGGATACGGGCCACCTTGAGGTTCTCGGCCCACGCCCGCTCGTACACGCCGACGACGTCCTCCAGGGACATGGTCGCCGAGTCGAGGATCTCGGCGTCCTCGCGGGCGTGCTGGAGGACCTCCGCCTGGACCAGGCTGGCAGCCCAGATCACGACGTCGGCCTCGGCGATGGCACGCGCGGCACGGAACGTCAGCAGGTCGGCGGCGCCGGGGCCGGCACCGACGAACGTCACTTTGCCGGTGGGGGCTTCGGCCATGGGGATCGGTCCTCTCCTACGGGGGTCGAGCGGGGGTTGGTGTCCGGGACGTGGCGCGGGCGGCGTCAGAGCTTGCCGCCGCGTCCGCCGTCGCGTCGGGCGGGTGCGATGAGGGTCGAGAGGTAGGGGAGGGGAGTGTCGTCGAGCTCGGCGGCCGGCCGGATGGACTCCTCCGCCAGCCCCAGCGCCGACCCCCACACCGCGTCGCCGATCCGCCCGGTCTCCCGCAACGCCTCGGCGACCTCGGCCGCCTGCCGCCCGAACTTGTAGGCGACGACCGTGCCGGGCCCGGCGAGCGCGTCCTTGAGCACGGCCGATCCGGCGGTGACGGGCACGAGCGTGAGCGGCTCGGTCCCCTCGGTGAGCACGGCCCCCGAACGGGCGGCGAGGTCCTGCATGGCGGTGATGCCGGGCACGGTCTCCACGACGGTGCCGGGCGCCGACTCGCCGATGGTCTGGGCGAGATACGTGAAGGTGGAGTAGACGTTGGGGTCACCGATGGTGGCGAAGGCGACGACGCCATGCGCCTCCAGCAGCTGGGCGACCCGCTCGCCCGCAGCGTCCCAGGCGGCCTCGCGCCGAGCACGGTCGGTGCGCTCATTGAGCGCGAACACGACCCGTACGACCTTCTCCGCGGGCACGTAGTGCAGCACGGTCGCCTCGGCCCGCCCGCGCTCCATGGTGTCCATGACCGGCACGACCACGACATCGGCGGCGCGCAGAGCGTTGACGCCCTTGACGGTCACCAGCTCCGGATCGCCGGGACCGACCCCGACTCCGATCAACCTGCTGCTGCTCATGACGTCCGGCACCTCTCGACGAACCGACGGGCGACACCGGGCTCCGAGGCCCAGTGCGTGTGCAGATAACTCGCGTGCACGCCCTGCTGTACAAAACCTTCGACCCGCCGAGGGGGCGTACGCACGCCCCAGGCAGGCGCCGCCCCCGAGCCCGGCTCGACGACGGTCCGATGAAACTCGTGCGCCCGCATCCGCGTCCCGGCGACGGCGAGCGAGCTGTCGCCGACGGCCACGGCGTCCCGGTACCCGAGGGTGAGCCGCCCGCTCATCCGCGCACTGGCGTCGAGCACCCCGCACATGGGCTGCCCGTCCAGCTCCCGGCACAGATACAGCAGTCCCGCACACTCGGCGGCGACGGGAGCCCCGCTCTCCGCGAGCGCGGCGACAGCCTTGCGCAACGGCTCATTGGCGGCCAGCTCCCCGGCGTACACCTCGGGAAACCCGCCGCCGATGACCAACCCACGGGTACCGTCGGGCAGTTGCTCGTCCCGAAGCGGATCAAAGACGACGACCTCGGCGCCGGCGGCGGCAAGCAGCTCGGAGTGCTCGGCGTAGGAGAAGGTGAAGGCGGGCCCTCCGGCGACAGCAACCGTCACTCTTGAACCGGGGTCGGTGAAATTCAGCCCGTCCGGCGTTTGAGGACGAGGCCCTTCGGGCCGAAAGCGGGGGTCTGGGGGCGCAGCCCCCAGGGTCGGGACGGGAAGGGGCGGCGGGGGCGAGGAAACCAAGACCTCAGCCGCATCCCAAGCCGCACCCGACACCACACCCGCACTCCGCGCCAGCCCCAGCAACCCCTCCAGATCGCACCCGGCCTCGACCTGCGCCCCCATCGCCGCCACGGCCTCCACAGCGGCAGCGTGTCGCTCCGCAACCGGCACCAACCCCAGATGCCGAGCCGGCGTATCCACCTGAGCCACCCGCCGCAGGACCCCCAGTACAGGCACCCCGGCCGAGTCCAACGCCTCCCGCAGCAACTCCTCATGCCGATCGGACGCGACCTTGTTCAGGATCACGCCGCCGACCCGCACCTGCGGATCCCAGGACGCGAACCCATGCACCAGCGCAGCCACGGACCGCGACTGCGACGAGGCATCGACCACCAACACCACCGGCGCCCGCAGCAACTTCGCCACGTGAGCGGTGGAAGCCAGTTCACCTTCCCCCGCAGCCCCGTCGTACATCCCCATGACGCCTTCGACGACGGCGATGTCGCACCCACGCGCCCCGTGCGAGAACAACGGCCCGATCAACTCCGGCCCGCACAGATACGCGTCGAGATTCCGCCCCACCCGCCCGCTCGCGAGCGCGTGATACCCGGGATCGATGTAGTCCGGCCCGACCTTGTGCGGGGACACGGCAAGCCCCCGCGCGGCGAACGCGGCCATCAGCCCCGTGGCGACGGTGGTCTTGCCACTGCCCGACGAAGGCGCGGCAATGACCAGCCGAGGGACGGAAGAACTCACCACTCGATGCCTCTCTGGCCCTTCTGGCCCGCGTCCATCGGGTGCTTGACCTTGGACATGTCGGTCACGAGATCGGCGAAGTCGACAAGCTTCTCGGGCGCGTTCCGCCCGGTGATGACCACATGCTGCGTCCCCGGCCGATTCCGCAACACGTCGACGACCTCATCGGTGTCCACCCACCCCCAGTGCATCGGATAGGCGAACTCATCAAGCACATACAGCTTGTACGTCTCGGCTGCCAGATCCCGCTTGACCTGCTCCCAGCCCTCGCGAGCCTTCTCCTCGTTGTCCATCTGGGCATCCCGCTGGACCCAGGACCACCCCTCACCCATCTTGTGCCAGTCGACGGACCCGCCCTCACCACTGGCACCGAGCACCCGCAGCGCGTTCTCCTCGCCGACCTTCCACTTGGCCGACTTCACGAACTGGAACACCCCGATGGGCCACCCCTGATTCCAGGCCCTCAGCGCAAGCCCGAACGCGGCGGTCGACTTGCCCTTGCCGATCCCCGTATGCACCACCACCAGAGGCCGATTACGCCGCTGACGAGTCGTCAGCCCATCGTCCGGCACCACACTCGGCTGCCCCTGAGGCATTACGCGGCCCTCCTCTGTACGTCCTTCACCAGCCCGGCAATCGAGTCCGCCCGCAACTCGTCCAACGTCACAGCCGTACCCCCCAGCTCACCCGCGAGCTGCCCGGCCAGCCCCAGCCGCACGGGCCCGGACTCGCAGTCCACGACCACGCAGGCGACCTCCTCGGCCGCGAACAACCGAGCCGCGCGCCCCGCAAGCACCACCGGCTCCGGCCCACCCGTGGCCCGCCCGTCGGTCACCAGCACCACCAGCGCCCGCCGAGCCGGATCCCTGAGCCGCTCGACCCGCAGCACCTCATGGGCCTTCAACAGCCCGGCCGCGAGCGGCGTACGCCCCCCGGTCGGCAGGGACTCCAGCCGAGCCGCCGCCGTATCCACCGACGACGTCGGCGGCAGCGCCACATCGGCAGCCGACCCCCGGAACGTCACCAGCCCCACCTTGTCCCGCCGCTGATACGCGTCCAGCAGCAGCGACAGCACGGCCCCCTTCACGGCGCTCATCCGCTGCCGGGCCGCCATCGACCCGGAGGCGTCCACGACGAACAGCACGAGATTGCCCTCGCGCCCCTCCCGCACCGCCTGCCGCAGATCGTCCCGACGTACCACCAGCCCGCGCCCCGACCGCCCCCGGGCCCGCTGATGCGGCGCCGCCGCCTGCACGGTCGCCGCCAGGTGCAGCTTGGTGAGCGCCCCTCGGGGCCGCCGCGCGCCCGTCGTCCGACCGTGCTCGGTCCGCGCCCGCGAACGCCGCCCGGCGGCACCCTCACCGATACCCGGCACGCTCAGCACCTTCGTCCGGAAGGGTTCGGAGGCCCGTACGGGAGTCTGCTCCCCGGCCCCGGAAGCCTGGGGCTCCCCGTCCTCACCGGCCTCCGGACGCGCACCGGATCCACCACCACTGCTGTCCGGCCCCTCGGACGGCGGCTGCCCGCCACCCCCACCGGGCCCGTCCGGGTCGGGATCCTCGTCGCCCTCGCCGCTGAACTCCTCCAGCGTCTGGTCGAGCTTGTCCTCGTCCAGCCCCGGCGCGTCGAAGGGATTACGGCGCCTGCGGTGCGGCAGCGCGAGCAGGGCCGCCTGCCGCACATCCTCGGCGAGCACATCCGTCCGTCCGGCCCAGGCGGCGAGCGCGGTGGCCGTACGGGCCATCACGATGTCGGCCCGCATCCCGTCCACCTCGAAGGCGGCACAGGTCGCCGCGATCTGCCGCAGCGCCCCGTCACCGAGCCGCACCGACGGCAACAGCTCCCGCGCCGCCACGATCCGCGCACGTACGGCGGCTTCCTCGTCCGCCCACCGCGCGGCGAAGGCGCCCGGATCGTCGTCGTACGCGAGCCGCCGCCGGACGACCTCCACCCGCTGGTCGGGCTCCCGCGAGGCCGC
Source organism: Streptomyces sp. UW30 (assembly GCF_008042075.1). GTDB lineage: Bacteria > Actinomycetota > Actinomycetes > Streptomycetales > Streptomycetaceae > Streptomyces. The sequence goes on from NZ_RDBN01000037.1 coordinate 781,227, forward strand.
GACCTCGACCGTCAGCCCGAACCGGTCGAGCAACTGCGGCCGCAGCTCGCCCTCCTCGGGGTTCATCGTCCCGACGAGCAGGAAGCGGGCGGCGTGCCGGACCGACACACCCTCGCGCTCCACATACGACGCGCCCATCGCCGCCGCGTCCAGCAGCAGGTCGACCAGGTGGTCGTGGAGGAGGTTGACCTCGTCGACGTAGAGGATCCCGCGGTGGGCGTCGGCGAGCAGGCCCGGCTCGAAGGCCTTGACGCCCTCGGCGAGCGCGCGCTCGATGTCCAGGGCGCCGACCAGCCGGTCCTCGGAGGCGCCGACGGGGAGTTCGACCATGCGGGCGGGGCGTGCCGTGCCCGGCCCGGACTCGTGCGGCCCGTCCGGGCACGCGGGGTCGGGAGAGGCGGGGTCACAGGAGAAACGGCACCCGGCGACCACCGGGACCCGGGGCATCAGCGCCGACAGCGCCCGTACGGCCGTCGACTTGGCCGTGCCCTTCTCGCCGCGCACCAGCACACCGCCGACCGCCGGTGACACGGCGTTCAGCAGCAGCGCGAGCCGCAGGTCGTCCTGGCCGACAACGGCCGTAAAAGGGAAGGGAGTTGTCACTTGTCGTCGCCCTCCAAGTCGCCTTCCAGCTCCAGGTACGTGGCGCGCAGCCGCTCCAGCGTGTCGGCGTCCGGCTCGGCCCACAGCCCGCGGTCGGCGGCCTCCAGCAGGCGCTCGGTGACGCCGCGCAGCGCCCATGGGTTGGACTTCTTCATGAAGTCCCGGTTCTCCGGGTCGAAGACGTACTCGGCGCTGAGCTTCTCGTACATCCAGTCGTCGACCACGCCCGCCGTGGCGTCGTACCCGAACAGGTAGTCCACGGTCGCCGCCATCTCGAAGGCGCCCTTGTAGCCGTGCCGGCGCATGGCCGCCATCCAGCGCGGGTTGACCACGCGGGCGCGGAACACGCGGTGCGTCTCCTCGCCCAGCGTGCGGGTCTTCACCTGGTCCGGTACGGCGGAGTCACCGACGTACGCCTCGGGGTTGGTGCCTGTCAGGTGCCGCACCATGGCGACCATGCCGCCGTGGTACTGGAAGTAGTCGTCGGCGTCGACGAGGTCGTGCTCGCGGGTGTCGACGTTCTTCGCGGCGACGGCGATCCGCTTGAACGCCGTCTCCATGTCGCCGCGCGCCGCCCGCCCGTCGAGCCCGCGCCCGTAGGCGTAGCCGCCCCAGACGGCGTAGACCTCGGCCAGGTCGGCGTCCGAGCGCCAGTTGCGGGCATCGATCAGCGGCAGCAGACCGGCGCCGTACGCGCCCGGCTTGGAGCCGAAGATACGGGCCGTCGCGCGCCGCCGGTCACCGTGCTCGGCGGTGTCCGCGTCGGCGTGGGCCTTCACGAAGTTCTGCTCGGCGGGCTCGTCCAGCTCGGCGACCTTGCGCACCGCGTCGTCGATCAGGCCGACGACATGCGGGAACGCGTCCCGGAAGAAGCCGGAGATGCGGACGGTGACGTCGATGCGGGGCCGGCCGAGCTCGCCGAGGGGGATGATCTCGAAGCCGGTCACCCGGCGCGAGGCGTCGTCCCACACCGGGCGGCAGCCCAGCAGCGCGAGGATCTCGGCGATGTCGTCGCCCTGGGTGCGCATCGCGGACGTACCCCAGACGGTGAGGCCGACGGACTTCGGGTACTCACCCGTGTCCTGGAGGTACCGCTGCACCAGCGAGTCGGCGAGCGACTGCCCGACCTCCCAGCTCAGCCGGGACGGGATGGCCTTGGGGTCGACGGAGTAGAAATTCCGGCCGGTCGGCAGGACGTTGACCAGTCCGCGGGTCGGCGAACCGGACGGGCCCGCCGGGACGTAACCGCCGTCGAGTGCCTTGAGGATGTGGCCGATCTCGTCGGTGGTCCTCGCCAGCCGCGGCACGACCTCGTTGCAGGCGAACTCCAACACGGCCACCGCTTCGGGGAGTTCGAAGCCGAGGACTTCACGGATGAGAGCACGGCTGTCCTCGACCGCCCAGGCACGGGACTCCATCCCCTCCGCGATCCGCCGGCACAGCTGCTCCAGCAGGTCGATCGCGTCGGCAGCCGTCCGGGACGGGCCCTCGACCAGGTCGCTCAGCTCGACCGGCACCTTCACCGGCGCACCCGGCTCGGCGAGCAACTCCTTCTCGACCAGACCGAAGTGAGCGGCCAGCGAGGCCCGCAGCCCCGGCAGCGCGTTCGCCTGCCCGCCCCACACCTGCGAGGCGCGCAGCACGGCGAGGACCAGGTTCACACGCGGCTCGCCGACCGGGCCGCCGCCCAGGATGTGGAGCCCGTCGCGGATCTGCACGTCCTTGATCTCGCACAGATAGCCGTCGATGTGCATGACGAACTCGTCGAAGTCGCCGTCCTCCGGCTGCTCGTCGACATGCAGGTCGTGGTGCAGCTCGGCCGCCTTGACCAGCGTCCAGATCTGCGCGCGCACGGCCGGCGCCTTCGTCGGATCCAGGTCCGAGACCAGCGCGTACTCGTCGAGCAGCTGCTCCAGCTTGGCCAGGTCGCCGTAGGTGTCGGCGCGGGCCATCGGCGGCACGAGGTGGTCGACGACGGTGGCGTGGCCGCGCCGCTTGGCCTGGGTGCCCTCGCCGGGGTCGTTGACGATGAACGGGTAGATCAGGGGCAGGTCTCCGAGGACCGCGTCCGGGGCGCATCCGCCACTGAGCCCGAGCCCCTTGCCCGGCAGCCACTCCATCGTGCCGTGCTTGCCCATGTGCACGATGGCGTCGGCGCCGAAACTGTTCTCCAGCCACCGGTACGCCGCCATGTAGTGGTGCGACGGCGGCATGTCCGGGTCGTGGTAGATCGCGATCGGGTTCTCTCCGAAGCCGCGCGGCGGCTGGATCATTACCACGACGTTCCCGAACTGGAGGGACGCGAGCACGATGTCGTCCCCGTCGACGTACAGCGAGCCCGGCGGCTCGCCCCACGCCTCGGTCATCGCGTCCCTCAGCTCCGGGTCGAGCTTGTCGAACCACGCCTGATAGTCGGCGAGCGGCACGCGCGCGGGCGCCGACGCCAACTGGTCCTCGGTCAGCCACTCGACGTCGTGCCCGCCGGCCTCGATGAGCCGGTGGATCAACTCGTCGCCGTTGTCGGGGTACTCGGTGACGCCGTACCCGGCCGCCTTGAGCGCGTCCAGGACCCGCACCGCCGACGCGGGCGTGTCCAGGCCGACCGCGTTGCCGACGCGTGAGTGCTTCGTCGGGTAGGCCGTGAAGACGAGGGCGAGCTTCTTGTCCTCGTTCGGCTTGTGCTTCAACCGGGCGTGCCGTACGGCGATCCCGGCGACGCGCCCGGCCCGCTCCGGGTCGGCCACGTACACGGGTACGTCGTCCGGGCCCTGCTCCTTGAAGGAGAACGGGACGGTGATGAGCCGCCCGTCGAACTCCGGGATCGCGACCTGCATCGCCGCGTCCATGGGGGAGAGCGCGGCGTCGGACTCGTCCCAGGCCGCGCGGGACGACGTCAGGCAGAGCCCCTGCAGCACCGGCACGTTGAGGTCGGCGAGCGCCCCGATGTCCCACGCCTCCTCGTCGCCGCCCGCCGAGGCCTGCGAGGCGTGCGTGCCGCCCGCGGCGAGGACGGTGGCGACCAGGGCGTCGGCCTTGCCGAGGATCTCGTACAGCTCCGGATCCGCGCCGCGCAGCGAACCGCAGTACACGGGAAGGGCGTTGGAGCCGTGCGCCTCGATCGCGTCGCACAGGGTGTCCACGAACGCGGTGTTGCCGCTGAGCTCGTGGGCCCGGTAGAAGAGCACGCCGACGGTCGGGCGGCCCTCCTGGATCGTACGGTCGCCGTGGACGCCGTACTCCGGCATCTTCTGCGGCTCCACGAACCCCTCGCCCGTCAGCAGCACGGTGTCGGAGAGGAACCGGGCCAGCTCGGTGAGGTTGGCGGGCCCACCCTCGACCAGGTACTTCAGCGCCTCCGCCACCACACCGGCCGGCACGGACGACTCGGCCATCAGCTCCGCGTCCGGCACGGCCTCGCCGCCCAGCAGGACCGTCGGAATGCCGGAAGCCTTGAGCTTGGCCAGCCCGTCCTCCCAGGCCCGCTTGCCGCCGAGCAGTCGTACGACGGCGAGGTCCGCGCCGTCGAGGAGCGCGGGCAGCTCGGCCTCGACGTCCACGCGGGTCGGGTTGCCGATCCGGTAGTCGGCACCGGAGGCGGCCCTGGCCGCCAGCAGGTCCGTGTCGGCGGTCGACAACAACAACACTGTGCTCATGCGGGCGCTCCCGGTGGAATGAAAGGCAGTCCTTGCGGCGCGCCCGACTCGATGAGCCGCCAGAGCGCGTCCGTGTCCGCGTGCTGTTCGATCAGGTCGCCGAGCCGGTCGAGCTGCTCCTCGCGCAGCGCGGCGAACGACGTGTCCGGCGCCGGCACGAAGCGGCGGCCCGCGGCGGCGGCCACCTCGCGCAGGAAGGCCCGCCGGAAGCCGTCCGACTCCAGCGAGCCGTGCCAGTGCGTGCCCCAGGTCTGGCCGACCCGGCAGCCGTCCAGGCTGTGTCCTTGGTCATCAGAGATGAACGCTTCGCCCCCGGTCACTTCGGCGACCCCGTGGTGGATCTCGTACCCATCGACCCGCTCCCCGAGGGCCTCGCCGACGGGCCGGGTGAGGGTCTTCTCGCGGGCGAACCGCACCCGTACGGGCAGCACCCCGAGCCCCTCGACCTGCCCGCGCCGGCTTTCGACGTCGTCCTCGATGTGCTCGCCGAGGACCTGGAAGCCGCCGCAGATCCCGAGGATCGGGCGCCGCTCGGCGGCCCTGCGGACGAGGGCTTCGGCGAGCCCCCGCTCCCGCAGCCACTCCAGCGCGCGAACCGTCCCCCGGGTTCCCGGGACGATGACCAGATCCGCGTCGGCCAGCTCCTCCGGCCGGTCCACGAACCGCACGACGACACCGGGTTCGGCGGCGAGGGCGTCGACGTCCGTGAAGTTGGACATGAGCGGGACGGCACAGACGGCGACGCGCAGCACGTCCTCCCCGACGGGCGGGGCGACGTTCGACTCCCGGACGGTCCCGCGCAGGGACACCCGCAGCCCGTCCTCCTCGTCGATACCGAGGCCGTGCCGGAACGGGAGGACGCCGTAGGTGTGGCGTCCGGTGAGCCCGTGCAGCATGTCGAGCCCCGGCTCCAGCAGGCTGACGTCCCCCCGGAACTTGTTCACCAGAAACCCGGCGACGAGCGCCTGATCCTCGGGCGAGAGGAGGGCGACGGTCCCGAAGAAGGAGGCGAACACGCCACCGCGGTCGATGTCACCCACCACCAGCACGGGCAGCCCGGCATTGCGGGCGATCCCCATGTTGACGATGTCGGTCCGCCGCAGATTGATCTCGGCCGGAGAGCCGGCCCCCTCACAGATCACCGCGTCATACGTGCCCCGCAACTCGGCGAGACAGTCGAGCACGGTCCCGAGCAGCTTCTGCTGCCGCCCACCGTGATACCCGCGCGCACTCAGCTCACCGACGGGCTTCCCGAGCAGCACGACCTGACTGCTCTGCTCGCCGCCGGGCTTGAGCAGCACGGGATTCATGAGCGCGGTCGGCTCGACACGACAGGCCTGCGCCTGCATGGCCTGCGCCCGCCCGATCTCGGCACCCTCCCTCGTCACGAACGAGTTGAGGGACATGTTCTGCGCCTTGAACGGCGCGACCTTGACCCCCTGCCGCACCAGCCACCGACAGATTCCCGCGGTGACGACGCTCTTGCCGGCGTCGGAGGTGGTGCCGGCGACGAGGAGACCACCGCCCGTCATGAGGTACGTCCCTTCGCGATGAGGCGCGCGGCGACACAGACGCCGAGCGCCAGCAGGCCGACACGCTTCGACAGCCGTACGGCGCGTTCCACGTCGTGGGTGCCGACGGCCCGCCCGTCCGTGTTGAGCACGGGCCGGTGCTCGACCCGGCCGCCGTACGACAGCGTCCCGCCGAGCCGCACCCCGAGGGCTCCCGCGAACGACGCCTCGACGGGCCCGGCGTTGGGGCTCGGGTGCTTGGCGGCGTCGGCGCGCCAGGCCCGTACCGCTCCCCGGGGATCGCTCCCGGCGACGGCGGCGAGTACGGCGGTCAGCCGCGCCCCCGGCCAGCCGGCCAGGTCGTCGAGCCGGGCCGAAGCCCATCCGTAGCGCCGGTACTTGGGCGACCTGTGCCCGACCATGGCGTCGAGCGTGTTCACGGCCCGGAACCCGAGCAGCCCCGGCACCCCGCCGACGGCTCCCCACACAAGGGCCCCCACGACGGCATCGGAGGTGTTCTCGGCAACGGACTCGACCACGGCCCGCGCGATCCCGTCCGCGTCCAGCGCCTGCGGATCCCGCCCGCACAGATGCGGCAGCCGGGCACGGGCGCCCTCGATGTCCCCCGCCTCCAGCGCTCGCCCGATGACGCGGGCCTCCCGGGCCAGCGAAGTCCCCCCGACGACCGCCCAGGTGGCGGCGCCGGTCAGCGCGACGGAGGCGGCGGGAGAGGGACGTACCACACGAGCGGCGAGCGCTCCTGCCGCCACGGCGCCACCGGCGCACACGGCGGTGTGCACCGCACCCCACGCGCGGTCGTCGCGCCACAACACCCGTTCCACGGCGGCGGCAGCCCGTCCGAACGCGGCGACCGGATGCCCCCGACGAGGGTCGCCGAGCAGCAGATCACCGAGAAGTCCGGCGGCGGCGCCGTACGCGAAAACGCGATCGGCTCGCATCGGGGTCAGCCGATCGCTGGGTCAGACGAGGGTCTGCTACTGCATGTCGATCGGCAGGCGAGCATGGCGTTATGTCCTCACTCAGGGTGTCCGCGCCCTGGTACGACGAGACCGGCGGCGAGAGTTCCTGGCTCCCGGGGCTTTCTACCCCGGTGACAGTGGCGGGACCGCGCCGGATTCACACCGGCTTCCTCTTCTGCCGCCGTACTTGGCCCCGGCAGTCCACCACGGGGTTGGAAGGGGCGTCAACTTGCCGTTGACCTGCGAGGGAAGAGTGTGCGAAGGCCCACACAGCAGTGAGGTGCGGGACGGTGATCCGTCCCGCACCTCGGGTGTTTCAGGTGGTGTGCGCGCTGCGTCAGGCCACGATCAGATAGATGCCGTACGCCACTGCCGCCGTGCACGCCGCGAAGCACGCGTACGCGCCCGTGACCGCCAGTGCGGCCGAGTCGCCCTGGGCCACGGCGCGTTCGCGGCGGGACAGGCCCGCGATACCGAGGGTGAACAGGCCCACCAGGGCCACCGTGATCACGAGGCTGACGCCGAAGACGGAGCCGAGAGCCGCCCAGTCGATCTTCATGCTTCTTCTTTCTTGGGAGCCGGTAACGGGGCGGGGGTCAGACGGTGGCCTGCGAAGGCGCGGGCTCGGAGGACGGGGCCGGGATCGTGGCCGTGAGGTCCTCGGTGGCCGTGCCCGCCGGGGGCGGGGTCACGGCGGCGATGGCGGTGGTGACCACGCCTGCCGGCTCGTCGGACTCGTTGACGTTCGTGTGGTCGACGACCTCGCGGCGGGAGATCTTCCAGATCGCGGCGCTGGAGGCGATCAGGAAGACGGCGACCGCGGCCGTGCCCCAGGCGCCGAAGCCCGTCACGTACTCCGCGAGCGCGCCGACCAGGGCTGCGGCCGGGAGGGTCAGGCCCCAGGCGACGAACATCCGGGTGGCCGTCGACCAGCGGACGACGCCGCCCTTGCGGCCGAGGCCGGCGCCCATCACCGAGCCGGAGACGGAGTGCGTGGTGGACAGGGAGAAGCCGAGGTGGGAGGAGGCCAGGATGACGGTGGCCGCGCTGGTCTGGGCGGCGAAGCCCTGCTGCGGCTGAAGGTCGGTCAGGCCCTTGCCCATGGTGCGGATGATGCGCCAGCCGCCGAGGTAGGTGCCGAGCGCGATGGCCAGGCCGGCGGCGAGGATGACCCACAGGGGCGGGTCGGAGTCGGGGGCGACGGCGCCGCCGGCGACCAGGGCGAGGGTGATGATGCCCATGGTCTTCTGCGCGTCGTTGGTGCCGTGGGCGAGCGAGACCAGGCCGGCGGAGGCGATCTGGCCGGTGCGGTAGCCCTTGGCGGCGGCCTTGCCGTCGGCCTTCTTGCCGAGGCTGTAGGACAGGCGGGTGGCGAGCAGCGCGGCGATGCCCGCGACCAGCGGGGCGGCGATCGCCGGGATCAGCACCTTGGTGACGAGCGCGTCGCCGTGGACCGCGCCGACGCCGGCCGAGGCGATGGTGGCGCCGATCAGACCGCCCATCAGGGCGTGCGAGGAGCTGGAGGGCAGGCCCACCAGCCAGGTCAGCAGGTTCCAGAGGATCGCGCCGACCAACGCGGCGAATATGACCTCGGGGCGTATGCCGGTCTCGTCGACGAGACCTTTGGAGATCGTGTTGGCGACCTCCACGGAGAGGAAGGCGCCGACAAGGTTCAGCACGGCGGACATGGCCACCGCGACCTTGGGCTTGAGCGCACCGGTCGAGATGGTGGTGGCCATCGCGTTGGCGGTGTCGTGGAAACCGTTCGTGAAATCGAACGCGAGTGCGGTTACCACCACAATCGCGAGGATCAGCGAGAAGTTTTCCATTTACCCAGGCAATCGTTCGAGGTCATTGGCTGGACGAACGTAGGTAACCTGAGTGAACGAAAGGTTAACTGGGGTGGGCCGCACAGTGTCTGGAGCGGCCGGGTGAGGTGACCCCGACCCCGCCGGCCGACGCGCGGCCCAGGCGCCGCACGGCTAGTAGCCTCGGGCGAACTTCCTCAGCTGGGTCATGGAGCCGTTGAAGAGATTCTGATCACCCGGCAGGCTGCCGCTGGCGTTGTCGTACTGCCAGAGGGTCCAGTACTGCCATCCGGCCGGCAGTGCCCCCGCGGTCGCGGAGTCGTAGCGGGCTATCCACAGCGCGTGGTTCGAGGCGAAGGCGCGGCTGGTGCCGGTGCAGTTGTTCCACCAGTGGGTGGTGGTGTAGATCACCGGGCGGCGGCCGGTCAGCCGCTTCATCTCGTTGCTGAAGGACTGGATCCAGCTGACCATCTTCGCCTTGCTCAGTCCGTAGCACTTCTGCCTGCCGTACGGGTTGTACTCGATGTCGAGGGCGGGCGGCAGGGTCCAGCCGTCCGACCGCCAGCCGCCGCCGTTGCGTACGAAGAAGGCGGCCTGGGTCTTGCCCGGCGACCTGTTCGGCAGCGCGAAATGGTACGCGCCGCGGATCAGGCCCGCGTTGCGGGAGCCGTTGTACTGCTGGCCGAAGTACGGGTTGCGGTAGGTGTGGGACTCGGTCGCCTTGACGTAGACGAACCTGGCGCCCTTGGCCTTCGAGCTCTGCCAGTTGACGTTCTTCTGGTGGGAAGAGACGTCGTGCCCCTTGGGCTTGCTCGCGGCCGCCGCCGGGATCTCGGCGAGGGCGGTTCCGCTGAGCGTGAGGGCCGCCACGGATATCGCTATGAGGCGGGATCGGTGGGGTCGGTGGGAGCGGTGGGAGCGGTGACGGGACGGTTTGCGATCACGAGCCATATTTCCCCCCGGAATGGCGACGTGCACGACAAATCCCCCAGACAGTACTGGAAGATCGTTGAAAGTCGATCGTTCTCAGGCCAAGGGTGAGGCGTGGGCGCTATGCCCCTTTATGCGCTCTTCCGGTGGTCGGTCTTCCGCCCTAGAGTGCGCGGCCCCGGCGGCGACTTGACGCCGTGTCGACGGCCCGGCTGGCAGGATCGCCGCATGGCCGAGGAGCAGCGGGATCAGCGGGGCGCGCGGGATGTGCGGGATGCGCGGGAGGGCTCACAGGAAGTGGGGGAGGCGTGGGGCAGGAGTGCGAGCCCCGAGGAGGCGGAGGCCTGGGAGGCCCTCGTGGCGACGGCCCGGCGGACGGTGTCCGAGGGGCTCGTCGTCGGGACGTCCGGGAACGTCTCGGTGCGGGTCGGGGACACGGTGCTGGTCACGCCGTCGGGGGTGCCGTACGACCGGCTGTCTCCGGAGGATGTGACGGGGGTCGACCTGGCGGGCGCGCAGGTGCTGGGGGCGCTGGTGCCGACCAGCGAGCTGCCCATGCATCTGGCGGTCTACCGGGCCACGGACGCCGGGGCGATCGTTCACACGCACGCGGTCCACGCGACGGCTGTCTCGACCCTCGTTCCCGAGCTCCCGCTGATCCATTACATGGCCGCGGCGCTCGGCGGGCCGGTGCGGGTCGCCCCATATGCGACGTACGGCACCGATGAGTTGGCCGAGAACATGCTCCGTGCCCTCACCGACCGCACCGCCTGCCTCCTCCAGAACCACGGCACGCTCGCCTACGGCACGACCCTGGACCAGGCCTACGACCGCACGGCCCAGCTGGAGTGGATGTGCCGCGTGTGGCTCACGGCATCGAGCGTGCCGTGGTTCTGGAGGAGGCAGGCGGTGCGGTCGGTGAGGGCACGGAGCATGTTCTCGGCCAACTCATCGGTGCCGTACGTCGCATATGGGGCGACCCGCACCGGCCCGCCGAGCGCCGCGGCCATGTAATGGATCAGCGGGAGCTCGGGAACGAGGGTCGAG
>NZ_RDBN01000037.1:791858-804727 GCF_008042075.1 Streptomyces sp. UW30
GGATGCGGCAGATGCCCCGCCGCGTACTTCAGTCCGCCACCGCGCCCCGAGCGTCCCCCGGCCTCACCCCGAGTCGCCCTCCCACTGGCCGCTCCTCCCGTCCGCCCGGACACTGGAGGGGTGCGCACTGTCAAAGCGACGGCCGCTGCCGTCACCGTGGCTCTGGCCGCCGGCGCCGCGAGCGTCGCCGCCGGGCGGCTCGCCAGTGGGGCCGCGCTGACGGCTCCCGCCGGCAGGCCCCTGCCCACCGAACCCCGGCTCACCGTGCACGCCACGGCCGCCGGCCAGATCGCGCTCACCCGCCATCTGGCCTCGCTGCGCCCCGGCATCTACGGCCTCTCCGGCGACGGCTCGCACGCGGTCGTCGGCCCCGTCCTCGCCGCGGCGAAACACTCCGCCGACACCGTCGTACGCCGACTCGAACGCGTCACCCACGGCACACTCCAGCCCGGCGACAGCGTCTGGCTCACCCCGAACGTGCACGTCGGCAATCCGAGCGCCGCCCTCGGCCTCGACCACGCCGACGTCGACATCCCCGGCGAACTCGGCTCCCTGCCCGCGTGGTTCGTCCCCGCCGCACGGGACACCTGGGTCATCGCCGTGCACGGCCTCGGCACCACCCGCGAACACGCCATGAACGTCATGGAGTTCCTGGCCGGCCGCCACTTCCCGGTCCTCGCCCTCGCCTACCGAGGCGACCTCGGCGCACCCCGCCCGTCGGACGGGCTGAACCACCTCGGCGAGACCGAGTGGCGGGACCTGGACGCGGCGATGCGCTACGCCGTGCGGTACGGCGCCAAGCAACTCGTCCTGCTCGGCTGGTCCACCGGCGCGACGATGGCGCTGCGCGCCGCAGCGCGCTCGGGGCTGCGCGACCGGATCTCCGGCCTCGTGCTGGACTCCCCGGTGCTCAGCTGGGAAGCCACCCTGCGCGCCCTCGCCACGGCCCGCCACACGCCGAGCGCGCTGCTGCCGCTCGCGGTCCGCGCGGCACAGGGCCGCACCGGCCTGAACATCGACGGCCAGGCCCTCGCCCCCCTGACGGTGCCGACGCTAGTCTTCCACGGCCCCGACGACCGGGTGGCCCCCTGGGCCCTCTCCCGCCGCCTCGCCGACGCCCACCCCAACCTGGTGACCCTCCAGCGGGTCGATCGAGCCCCCCACGCGGCCATGTGGAACGCCGACCCCGAGTCCTACGAGGAGTCACTGCGCCGCTTCATGACGCCGCTCATGTGATGTCCCTCGGTGTGCGGCGGCCCGGGCTGCCGGTGCGTCGCCGGTGCGGCCGTCCCTCCGCTCCCCGTCACCCCCCTCGGCGACACCCCCTTCCGCACCGGTCGGACAGATTCCGTTTAAGCCCGTACCAGTGGCCTGTTATCGGTCCTCCGCCGCTCGCCGGACCCCGTGCGTTGGCCATCCCCGTCGCCCCTCGTGACATTCCGTTTGGGTTTTCGGACCGTCAACCGGAAGACTGCACCCGTGACGTCCCGTATCCCGCGCGACTCCAGGCTTCGACTCGTCCGCCCGCGACCCCTGGCCGCCGCCCCCAGAGCTGTGAACCAGCGGCGCCCACGCCGCCCCGCACCGCGCCCCCCGGAGGGCACACCGGCCCGCGCCGAGCTGGCCAGAATGGCTCGCTCGGGTCTGGCTGCCGCGGCCCGCGTCGCCCACTGGGCCGACACCGCACTGAGCCCCGGCCGGGGCGGCACGCACTCCGACGGCCAAGGCACCCTCTCCGACGCGACCGCCGAACGGGCGGCCGGTGACCTGGGCCTGACCGTGGCTCAGGTACGCGCCGACTGGGACACCGCGCGGCTCGCCGGTCTCGTCGAGGTGCACGGCGACAGCGCCCGCCCCGGCTGGCGGCTGCGCGCCTGGGACCGCGACGACAGCGCCGTACTGCGTGGCTGGGTCGCCCTCTTCGACGCCTGGTCGCTCGCCCACCCCGAACCCGACCACCTCGAACACGGTGCCGTCGCCGACGTCGTCTCGGCCCTGCCCCAGGTGCTCTCCTTCCTCCAGCTGTCCGCCGGGCCCGTCCCCGTCGAGCAGCTCCTGGACCTGCTGGAGCAGCGCGTCACCGAGCTGCGCACCGAGAGATGCGAGATCGCCTACGGGCCGCAGCCCGAGCCGGTCGTCGCCCCGGCCAGCACCCCGGCCGCCGTCGAGGACACGCTCCTCGCCCCGCTCCTCGACTGGGCCCTGCACGCCCTCACCTCCGTCGGCGCCCTCACCTGCGGCGACGGACAGGCCACGCTCACCCCGCTGGGCAGCTGGGCGGTCTGGGTCAAGCTGGAGCAGATCTGCGTCGCCGCCCAGAGCCCCGCCGGGAACATCGAGCAGGCGGCCGAGGACATGCTCCGCGGCTGCGCCCAGCTCCGCCCGAACGCCGCCCGCGACGAGTACCGCGCCTGGCTCGCCGCCCGCCCCGTCGGCAGCGCCGTCACCGAACTCCTCGGTGCCGCCCGCGGCGACGACGCCCTCCTGCGCGGCCTCGCCTTCGAGGCCCTGCGCGTCGTCGGCGCCCCCGCCGAGCCCGACGTACACGCCGTCGTCGACGAGCCCACCCTGCGGCCGTACGCCCTGCTGTGGCTCGCCGAGCACGACGGCGTCGACCCCGAGGACGCCCACGAGGTGCTCACCCGGGAAGAGGCCACCTGGCTGTGGGTCGACACCGCCGCCGCCGTCGCCGACCACGGTGAGGCCCCGATGCTCGTACGGCACCTGGAGTCCGCGCTCCAGCCGACCGTGCCCGCGCTCCTCACCGAGGTGCGCGCCGTCGGACATCCCCGCACCGTTCAGGTCCTGGTCGCGCTCGCCGCCGCGCACCCCGACCCGGCCCTCGCGAAAGCCGTGCGCCGCGCCGCCTTCCAGGTGCACACCGGGGGGAGCTGAGCCGGACCGGCGCTCAGCCCTTGATCTCGGGGGCGTACGTGCCGAAGCTCCACACATTGCCCTCCAGGTCCCGGGCCATGTAGTCCCGCGAGCCGTAGTCCTGGTCCGTCGGGGGCATCAGGATCTCCGCGCCGTGCTCCACGGCCCGCCGGTGGTGTGCGTCGACGTCGTCCACGACGACGTACACCCCCGTCGTGCCCTCCCGCATCGCCTTGTCGAAGGTGCTGCCGGTGCCCTTCGAACCCAGCATCACCGCGCCGTTGCCCTGCACCAGCTCGGCGTGCGCCACCGAGCCGTCCTCGCCCTCGTACACCGCGAGCTCCGTGAACCCGAAGGCCTCCGTGAGCTGCTTGATCGCCGCCTTCGCGTCCGCGTACCGCAGCGTCGGATAGATACTCGGACGCCCGCCGCTCGTGCCTGCCATGCCGATCACCCCTTTGTGATCAATCGCCGTGGTCCACAGCCGGCGACCGCCGACCCTCGACCGGATTTCGAGCCGCTGCCCAGTCTTGCAGCGGCCACTGACAACGGCCCGTGAGCAGCGCCCGGGACTCCGGCGGAAGTGCCGAACGGGGGAGAGGCGCCCGGCGCCTTGCCGTGCACCGCACGTGCCGAACATCACGGCAGGAGGCCCCTCATCGCCCAGTCCTGCCCCGACGTGCCCTGGACGGGCGGGCGGTCCGGTCCGAACACCCGATCCCAGAAAAAGTGGTTGCACGGCCCCGTTAGACTGGCCTCATGGCCATTCTCCTCGCGCATTAGACGGCGGGAACGTCCTCAGCCGCCCATCCCGCCACCTTCCCTCGCCTTGGAGTCTGTCCGTGATCTCCGCCTCCGGTATCGAGTTGCGCGCCGGTGCGCGCGTCCTCATCGAGTCCGCGACCTTCCGCGTCGCCAAGGGCGACCGCATCGGTCTGGTCGGTCGTAACGGCGCCGGCAAGACCACCCTCACCAAGTGCCTCGCCGGCGAGGGCATCCCCGCCGGCGGCAACATCACCCGCTCCGGCGAGGTCGGCTACCTCCCGCAGGACCCCCGCACCGGCGACCTCGATGTCCTCGCCCGCGACCGCGTCCTGTCCGCGCGCGGTCTGGACGTACTGATCCGCAAGATGCGTGACAACGAACAGCGCATCGCCAACGGCCAGGGCGCCACCCGCGAGAAGGCGCTCAGGCAGTACGAGCGCCAGGAGACGGAGTTCCTCACCAAGGGCGGTTACGCCGCCGAGGCCGAGGCCGCCACCATCGCCGCCGCGCTGAACCTGCCCGACCGGGTGCTCGGCCAGCCGCTGCACACGCTCTCCGGCGGTCAGCGCCGCCGTATCGAGCTCGCCCGCATCCTGTTCTCCGACGCGGACACGCTCCTGCTCGACGAGCCGACCAACCACTTGGACGCCGACTCGATCGTCTGGCTGCGGGACTACCTGAAGACCTACCGCGGCGGCTTCATCGTGATCTCCCACGACGTCGACCTGGTCGAGACGGTCGTGAACAAGGTGTTCTACCTGGACGCCAACCGCGCCCAGATCGACGTCTACAACATGGGCTGGAAGCTCTACCAGCAGCAGCGCGAGGCCGACGAGAAGCGCCGCAAGCGCGAGCGGCAGAACGCCGAGAAGAAGGCCGCCGCGCTGCACTCGCAGGCCGACAAGATGCGCGCGAAGGCCACCAAGACGGTCGCCGCGCAGAACATGGCCAAGCGCGCCGACCGGCTGCTCGCCGGACTCGAAGCGGCACGGGTCTCCGACAAGGTCGCCAAGCTCCGCTTCCCGGAGCCTGCCCCCTGCGGCAAGACGCCGCTGACCGCCGAGGGTCTGTCGAAGTCGTACGGCTCCCTGGAGATCTTCACCGACGTCGACCTGGCCATCGACAAGGGGTCCCGGGTCGTCATCCTCGGCCTCAACGGCGCCGGCAAGACCACCCTGCTCCGGCTCCTCGCCGGTGCGGAGCAGCCCGACACCGGCGCTGTCATCCCCGGCCACGGCCTCAAGATCGGCTACTACGCCCAGGAGCACGAGACCCTCGACCCGGAGCGCTCGGTCCTGGAGAACATGCGCTCGTCCGCCCCCGACCTGGACCTCGTCGAGGTCCGCAAGGTCCTCGGTTCGTTCCTGTTCTCCGGCGACGACGTCGACAAGCCCGCCGGTGTCCTCTCCGGCGGCGAGAAGACCCGCCTCGCCCTCGCCACCCTCGTGGTGTCGTCGGCGAACGTCCTCCTGCTCGACGAGCCCACCAACAACCTCGACCCCGCCAGCCGCGAGGAGATCCTCGGCGCGCTGCGCACCTACAAGGGCGCCGTCGTCCTCGTCACCCACGACGAGGGCGCCGTCGAGGCGCTCCAGCCGGAGCGGATCATTCTGCTGCCGGACGGCGTCGAGGACCTGTGGGGCGCCGACTACGCCGATCTCGTCGCCCTCGCTTGATCGAATGCGTGATCAACAGGCTATGGATCATTCGGCCCATCGGTGATCCATCATCTGTGTGAGATCTCCTCGTACCGAGGTGTGTGCTACATCGATTTCGCGGCCGAGTCCTTTATCGACAAGGGCTCGGCCGTCGTGTTGCTCTGACCTGGGGCTTCGTAAAAGAACCCGTTCGGCCGTACGGACAAGGTGCAGCGGAATTCGAGATTCCGCATGTGGGGATGCGCTCCTGTCGTCACAACCATGTCTCACGGACCTTGCCGAATGGGTGGCCATGAAGCCCCGGAGGGGTGATCATGAGGAGACCAGAGCGCACTTCCCATGAGGAGGCACGGGTGGCCGAGACTCTGAAGAAGGGCAGCCGGGTAACCGGCGCCGCGCGCGACAAGCTCGCGGCAGACCTGAAGAAGAAGTACGACTCCGGTGCGAGCATTCGGGCGCTGGCCGAGGAAACCGGTCGCTCGTATGGCTTCGTACACCGGATGCTCAGCGAATCGGGCGTCACGCTCCGTGGGCGTGGCGGGGCGACGCGGGGCAAAAAGGCCGCATCGTCCTGAGCCCGGGCGGCCCATCGGCTTCGATGGTGGCCACCCGGTCGGTTGTCTGATCGACCGGGTGGTTACTGTGCAGTCACTTAGTGGATGCCCTCCGGGCATCCCGCGATGACCGCACGCATCGGAGGCACCCCATGGCTTCGCCCGACCAGGACTTCGCTCCCCTGCTCGACAAGAACGGCGTACGGCTCACCGTCGACGGCGCGATCGCCACGGTGACGCTGACCAACCCGGCCAAGCGCAATGCACAAAGCCCCGCCATGTGGCGGACGCTCGCCGAGGCCGGGCGGGTTCTGCCGGGCAACGTGCGGGTCGTTGTGCTGCGCGGCGAGGGCAAGGCCTTCTCCGCCGGACTCGACCGGCAGATGTTCACGCCCGAGGGGATCGAGGGCGAGTCCTCCTTCATGGATCTCGCGCGCAGCAGCGACGGTGAACTCGACGCTGCCATCGCCGAGTTCCAGGAGGGTTTCACCTGGTGGCGGCGTAACGACCTCGTGTCCATCGCCGCCGTGCAGGGGTACGCCATCGGGGCGGGCTTCCAGCTCGCGCTCGCCTGTGACATGCGCGTCGTCGCCGACGACGTGCAGTTCGCCATGCGCGAGACCAGCCTCGGGCTGGTGCCGGACCTGACGGGCACGAATCCGCTCGTCGGTCTGGTCGGCTACGGCCGCGCGCTGGAGATCTGTGTGACGGGGCGCTTCGTGCTGGCCGAGGAAGCTGTGAACAGCGGACTCGCCAACCTCGCGGTGCCCGCCGACCAGCTCGACGACGCCGTACGCGATCTGGCGGGGGCGATCGTGGCCGCGCCGCGCGACGCTGTCGTCGAGACCAAGGCGCTGATCCGCGGTGCCTTGGACCGCACGTACGACGAGCAGCGCGGTGCCGAGCGGGCCGCGCAGGCGCGACGGCTGCGGGATCTGGCCGGCCACGGCGACTAGGGCCTGGTGAGGCCAGGGCCTGTCCGGCGGATCGGGCCGGCTGCAAGTAACGGCATCTCATCAGCCCAGATGGGCGTGCCGGGCCCCGCGACGCCGGCATGATCCGCCGGACAGGCGCCGGCGCTCCGCCGGCAGTGCCGCGTCATGTCGTCGCTCGTCCGCGGCGCCGCCGTGGCCGGTCGCGCGGTTCCCCGCGCCCCTGGGCGGCGCTGCCGATCCGCAGTGGACTTCGCCTGCCCTGTTCGGGCCGCCTGCCGGTCAGCCGACGGCCGTCACCAGCACGGCCACCGTCGGATGATCCGCCAGCGCCTCGCGCACCCTCCTGCGGACCTCCCGGGCCACGTCCAGGGCCCGGTGGTCCCCGCGCACCGCGATCTCCACGCGCACATGCCGGTACGGCAGTACGGCCGTGCCGTGCCGCTTCTCGATGTGCACCGCCTGCCCCAACCCGCCCAGGGTGCAGGTCAGTTCACTCACCCCCGGGACCGCCAGGGCCGCGGCGGCGACGCGCTCCTCGTCGCCGGCCTCGGGCTTGGTGGCCTGCGCCGGCTCCGGCTGCCGTACGGACGCGGGTTCGGCGTCCTCGTCGAGCAGGGCCGTCACCCTCAGATCCACCTCGGTCACCTCCAGCCCGAGGCGTTCCGTGGCCGCTGCGGCCAGCAGGGCGCGCAGCCGGTCCGCCGTTGCCGGCAGCGGCTCGGCCGCCGTCGCCGCGAAGTCGGCCGTCACCCGCAGCGGGCCCGGCGGCAGCGCGCTCGGCGGTGGCAGTACGGCGGCCTCGCCGGCGTGCTCCGGGTCGCTGAGCGCGATCCGCAGTGCGTCGAGGCGTACCCCGCGCATGACCATGGCCGCGCGCCGCAGTACCGCCTCGGCCGCCTCCTCTGAGATCCACACGCCGTCGTGCGCGCCGCCCAACGGCAGCAGCCTTCCGAGCCCCACCTGATGCCGCCGCACTTCCTGCGTCCACCGGTTCGCCGTCGTCATTCCTCCAGCCTGCCGCATCCGCGGAGCATGGTGCGGCAACCGCGCTTACGGTGGTCGAAGGAACGACAAACCGAAAGGGACGTACGGCGATGACCGACATGGAGCAGAACCGGACGCAGAACCCTGAGGAGACCGTGGCGTCGGCGCGCAGGACCACCAAGCGCGGCGGCGGGGACCCGGCCGGGCGCGGGCGGACCACCATCGCCGACGGCGTGGTCGAGAAGATCGCCGGCATGGCGGCCCGCGACGTGGTCGGCGTGCACGCGATGGGCAGCGGGATGAGCCGTACCTTCGGCGCCGTACGGGAACGGGTGCCCGGCACGGCGAAATCCGTGACCCGCGGCGTCAAGGTCGAGGTCGGCGAGGTGCAGACCGCCCTCGACCTGGAGATCGTCGTCGACTACGGCGTGTCGATCGGCGACGTGGCGCGAGCCGTTCGGGAGAACGTGGTCGCCGCCGTCGAGCGGATGACGGGACTCGAAGTCGTCGAGGTCAACATCGCGGTGAGTGATGTGAAGCTTCCCGAGGAAGAGGAAGAAGAGCCGGAGTCGCGGATCCAATGACATCCGGATCCGGTGAGGCACCGGCGCCACCGGCAACCGAACGGAGTGCACCATGAGCAAGGCCTTGCTCGGCATGATCGCCGGCATGGTGCTGGGCTTCGCCGGGTACTTCGGCGGGTTCGGCGCCTTCCTGCTGGTGGCGGCGCTGGGCGCGATCGGGTTCGGCGTCGGCTGGTTCCTGGAGGGCGACTACGAACTCGGCGACTTCTTCCGCCCGCGTGACGGCCGACGCGACCGGCGGTGACGTCCGTGAGCGCGCAGGCCACGGAAACAGGCGGACCGGCGACCGTCGTCCCGGCCGGTGAGCGCGGGGCGACCCGGATCGCCGACCGTGTCGTCACGAAGATCGCCTCCCAGGCGGCGCGCGAAGCCGTGGGGCCGCTGCCCAAGGACGCCGCCCGGCCCTACGCCCATGTCGTCGTGCGCCCCCAGGCCGCGCAGGGGACCACCGTCGACGCGGCCCGGGTCCGCGTCCACGTCGAGCTCGCATACCCCACCGACATCGGCTCCCGGTGCGCGGCCGTGCGTCGGCGGGTCGTGGAGCGGGTAGGCGCGTTGGTGGGCATGGAGGTGCCCGAGGTCGCCGTGCACGTGGAGCGGCTGCACCCGGCGCCCGGACAGGGCGCGGCACAGGGGAGGACGCGATGAGCGAGTCCCAGGAGTCCGAGGGCACCACACAACGACTCCCGGTCCTGGAGAAGGAGACCGGACCCGAGCCACTCGACCAGTCGGCGTCGGCGGCGGACTACGAGCCGCCGACCGCACTCGACGGCGACGGCGGACGCGAGCGCCGCTTCTGGTCGGCCCGCCGGATCCCGGCCGCGATCACTGCACTCGTGGTGCTGTTCCTCGCGGGCGTCTTCCTGTACGACATCGCGGCCGTGCGGGCCGACCGGGCCGGGATGCGCTGGCGCCGGGGACTGGCCCACCAGCTCGCCGAGCGCCCCCTCGACGACATCTGGGTCCTGGTCGGCGCGGGTGTCGTCGCCGTCCTCGGCCTCTGGCTGCTCGTCCTGGCCGCCACGCCCGGCCTGCGGCAGGTGCTGCCGATGCGCCGCACCCACACCGACGTACGCGCCGCACTCCACCGCGACCTGGCCGCCCTGGTCCTGCGCGACCGGGCCATGGAGATCTCCGGGGTCCAGTCGGTATGGGTGCGGATGGGGCGCAAGCGGGCCGACGTCCGCGCGGTCTCGCACTTCCGCGACCTGGACGACGTACGCACCGACCTGGACGCCACGCTCGCCGACGCGATCAGGGGCCTCGGGCTGTCCCGCCCGCCCGCGCTGTCGGTGCATGTACGGCGACTCGGACGGAAGGGGTGAGGGCCGTGCTCAGGGTGGTCAACCGGGTGCTGATCGGGCTGGTCGGACTGGTGCTGTTCGTGCTCGGCGGCTCGGTGCTCGCCGTGGGACTGGGGGCCCCGGCTCCCTCCTGGTGGATCCACGACGACCGCCACGACGTCCTGCTCAGCGACGCCGAGCGCACGCACTGGCGGGACGACGGCTGGTGGTGGCCGACGGTCATCGCCGTGCTGGCCGTCCTGGTCCTGCTCGCCCTGTGGTGGCTGACCGCGGACCTGCGCCGGCGCCGCCTGGCGGAGGTCCTGGTGGACACCGGGGACGGCGAGGGCGCACTGCTGCGGGGCCGGGCCCTGGAGAGCGTGCTGGCGAGCGAGGCGGCGGGCCTGGAGGGCGTCCAACGCGCCCACGTCCACCTGACGGGCCGGCGCAGCACTCCGGAGACCCGGGTACGGCTCCTGCTGGCACCCCACGTCGACCCGGGGACGGCGCTGAACGACCTCACCACCCAGGCCCTCGCACATGCCCGCACCTCAGCGGGCCTCGCGGCACTGCCGACAGAGGTCCGTCTGAAGGGCGTCAAGCACGGTGCCGAAAGGGTCAGTTGACCGGCCGCCCGGCCCGACCGCTCAGAACCCGTGCCGCATCCCGCCGTCCACCGGCAGCATGATCCCCGTCAGATAGGACGCGGCCGGCGACAGCAGGAACGCCGCCGCGCGTCCGAACTCCTCCGGGTACCCGTACCGCCGCAACGGAATGCGCGCGGCGTTCGCGGCCCGGGTGGCCTCCGGGTCCGCCGACAGTCCGTCCAGCTCCCGCACCCGGTCCGTGTCGATACGGGCCGGCAGCAACCCGACCACCCGGATCCCCCGCGGCCCCAGCTCGTCCGCGAGCGACTTGGCGAACCCGGCGAGCCCGGGCCGCAGCCCGTTCGAAATGGTCAGCCCGGGAATCGGCTCATGCACCGACCCCGACAGCACGAACCCGATCACGCCGCCCTCGTCGAGCTCCGCCGCCGCGGCCCGGGCGAGCCGCACCGCGCCGAGGAACACCGAGTCGAACGCCGTCTGCCACTGCTCGTCCGTGTTGTCCGCGACGAACCCGGCCGGCGGCCCGCCGACGCTCACCAGGATGCCGTCGAACCCGCCGAAGGCGTCGCGGGCGGCGGCGATGAGCCGGGCCGCGGCGTCCGGCTCGGCGTTGGCGACGGCCACCCCGACCGCGTTCGGCCCCAGTTCGGCCGCCGCGTCGGCGACCCGCTTCTCGTCCCGGCCGGTCACCACGACCTTCGCCCCGTCGGCCACCAGCTCACGCGCCGCCGCGTTGCCCAGCCCACGAGTGGCCCCCGTGACGACGTACACCCGGTCCTTCAGTCCAAGATCCATGGCCTCTATCCTGCCCCCTCGGCCCCGAACAGGGCGAGGGCCGTGTTCACCAGGCCGATGTGGCTGAAGGCCTGCGGGAAGTTGCCGAGTTGGCGGCCGGAGACGGGGTCGTACTCCTCGGCCAGCAGGCCCACGTCGTTGGTGAGCCCCACCAGCCGGTCGAAGAGTTCGCGTGCCTCGTGTGTACGGCCCGTTATGTGCAGCGCCTCCGCGAGCCAGAACGAGCAGGCCAGGAACGTGCCCTCGCTGCCGGTCAGCCCGTCGACGGTCGTCTCGTCGGTGCTGTAGCGCAGCAGGAAGCCCCGGTGGCTGAGCTCGGTGCGGATCGCGTCGATGGTGCCGATGACGCGCGGGTCGTCGGGCGGCAGGAAGCCGACGCGCGGGATGAGCAGCAGGGCGGCGTCCAGTTCCCGGGAGCCGTAGGACTGGGTGAAGGTGTTGCGCTCGGGGTCGTAGCCCTGCTCGATCACCTCGCGGTGGACCTCGTCGCGGAACTCCCGCCAGCCGCTCAGGTCGCCCTCCAGCCGCGGGTTCCTCTCCAGGGTGCGCACCGCCCGGTCCGCGGCCACCCACACCATCACCTTCGAGTGCACGAAGTGGCGTCGGCCGCCGCGCACCTCCCACAGCCCCTCGTCGGGCTGGCGCCACTGCGAGCGCAGCCACTCGACGAGGGCGACCTGGATGGCCCACATGTGCGGCTTGGTGGGCAGCCCCGCGTCCCGTGCCAGCGCCAGCGTGTCCATGACCTCGCCGTACACGTCCAACTGGAGCTGTTCCACGGCCTGGTTGCCGATGCGTACGGGGGCGGAGCCCGCGAATCCGCACAGCCACGGCACCTCGAACTCGGGCAGCCGGCGCTCGCCCGCGATGCCGTACATGATCTGGAGGTCGGCCGGGTCGCCGGCGACCGCGCGCAGCAGCCAGTCGCGCCAGGCCTCGGCCTCCAGCCGGTAGCCCATCGACAGACCCACGTTCAGGGTGAGGGTGGAGTCGCGCAGCCAGCAGTAGCGGTAGTCCCAGTTGCGCACGCCCCCCAGCTCCTCCGGGAGCGAGGTGGTGGGGGCGGCGACGATGCCGCCGGTCGGCCGGTAGGTGAGGGCCTTGAGGGTGATCAGAGAGCGGATGACGGTGTCGCGGTAGGGGCCCTCGTAGTGGCAGTGCCCCACCCACTTGTGCCAGTCCCGGATGCTGCTGTGCAGTGCCTTGTACGGGTCGATGAGCGGTGGGCGCGGCTCGTGCGAGGGGTGCCAGGTGAGGACGAACGCGACCGTCTCGCCCGCCTCGACGGTGAACTCGGAGTGTGTGCTGAAGTCCTCGCCCCAGGTCCGCACCGCGGGGTCGCTGCGCAGCCAGACCGAGTCCGGGCCGGCGATGGCCACCCGGTGGCCGTGGGACTTGCGCACCCAGGGCACGATCGAGCCGTAGCCGAAGCGCAGCCGCAGGGTGCTGCGCACGGTGACCCGGCCGCTCAGCCCCTCCACGATGCGCACGAGTTCGGGGGCGCGGTCGCGTTGGGGCATCAGGTCGGTGACGCGGATCGCGCCCTCTTCGCTCTCCCACTCGGTGTCCAGCACCAGCGTGTCCGGGCGGTAGGCGCGGCGCGTGCAGGAGCCCTCCGCGTGCTTGGGGGCGATGCGCCAGTGGCCGTTGTCCTCGCTGCCGAGGAGCCTGGCGAAACAGGCGGCCGCGTCGAACCGGGGCAGACACAGCCAGTCGACCGAGCCGTCCCTGCCGATCAGGGCAGCCGTCTGCTCGTCACTGATCAGGGCGTAGTCCTCGATGCGCGGGTGCACGCAATTGCGGGTTCCCCGAGGGCGGGTGGGCCAATC
>NZ_RDBN01000037.1:804827-850668 GCF_008042075.1 Streptomyces sp. UW30
GGCCGGGGGAGTGACGTGGCCGCGGGTGAACCGGTGCCGGAGAAGATGACGCCGGGCTCCGCGGGGGTGTGGTTGAGGACCCACAGTCCGATCAGTGTGGCCAGGGCGAACACGACCGCGACGAGGACGGCGAGGACCAGCCGGCGCCGGCGTTCGCGGCGCAGCCATGCGCCGCGCGCCGTGCGATAGGCGTCGGGTGCGGCCTGTACCCCGTCGGCGAGCGCGGAGAGCGCCTGGCGCAGCTCCTGCTCGGTGCGGTCCTCCGTGGTGCCACGCGACGGAGTCGCATCTCGATGCGTCATCGCCGGGCCTCCATCGCCTGGGTCAGGGCGGCGAGGCCGCGTGCCGTATGGGTCTTGACGGATCCGCAGGAGATCCCCATGGCCGCGGCTATCTCGCTCTCCTTCAGTCCGAGCCAGTGCCGCAGCACCAGCGCCTCGCGCTGCCGGGCGGGCAGCTGCTGGAGCGCGTCGATCAGGACGCGCTGGTCGTCGCGCAGCAGCGCGGCACTCTCGGCGGAGGCGACGAGCTCGTCGGCCGGCTTCTCGACGTGCTTGCGCGCCACTTGGAGATGCCGTATCCGCATCCGCGTCAGATTGCACACGGTGGAGCGCAGATACGCCTCCGCCGCCTCGGCGTCCCGCAGGCGGCGCCACTTCCGGTAGATCTGGTAGTAGGCCTCCGCGACCACGTTCTCCGGATCGTCGGCGCCGAGCAGCACCGCGAGGCGCAGCATCGAGGAGTAGTGCAGCTCGAACAGGCGGGCAAGGCCGGCCTCGCGCTCCACGTCGGCCGGGTCGCTCACCGTGGGGGTGAGGGGTACGGCCGGTACCGCACTGGCTTCGCGTCTGAGCTGTCTCACGGCTTGTTCGCTCCCGTCTCGGGGCGCCGCCTGACGCTCAGGCGTGACGGCAGGTCGGTCAGATCGGCGCCGCGCGGCACGCCCAGGCGGCTCAGCACCGCGGTCGTGGCCACGGCGACGGTCAGATTGAGCAGCAGGGCGGCGAGCCCGGCGTAGATCTGCGGCCCGGAGCCCAGCGGCACGACCGACGAGAACCCCTCCCGGACGACCATGCAGGTGCCCGCCACCATCCCCACGGCCCATCCCGCGAACAGCGCCCGCGGATGCAGCCGCGCGGTGAACAGCCCGATCGCCACGGCCGGGAAGATCTGCAGGATCCAGACCCCGCCGAGGAGCTGGAGGTTGATGGCGTCCTGGTCGCGCAGCCCGAACACGAACGCCACCGCGCCCACCTTCGCGGTGAGCGACACCGCCTTGGCGATACGCACCTGCCGCTTGGGCGTGGCCGTCGGCTGGATGTACTCGACATACACGTTGCGTACGAAGCTCGTGGCGGCCGCGATCGACATCACCGCCGCCGGGACCATCGCCCCCACGGTGATCGCGCCGAACACCAGCCCGGCCAGCGGCGCCGGCATCAGCCGGTCGACCAGCATCGGTACGGCCGCCTCGGCTCCGCCCTCAGGGGCGCGCACGCCCGTCGCGAGGGCCGCGATGCCGAGGAAGCCGAAGAGGGCGAGCAGCCCGGTCCAGGCGGGCAGCGCCACGGAGACCTTGCGCAGCGTGCGCGGGCCGTCGGCGGCGAAACCGGCGGTGAGCACGTGCGGGTACATCAGCAGGGCGAGCGCCGAGCCGAGGGCGAGGGTGGCGTAGGCGGGCTGCTGCTCGGGCGTGAGGAGCAGGGCCGGGCCGCCCAGGCGCTCGGCGGCACCGTCGAAGACGGCACCCGGGCCGCCGAGCCGGTCGAGGACCAGCCAGGTCACCGCGGTCAGCGAGACGAAGACCGCCACGGCCTTGAGCGCGGAGATCACGGTGGGCGCGCGCAGCCCGTGCCGGTAGGTGGCCACGGCCAGCCCCGCGAACAGCGCCACCATCACCAGATCACCGGCCGCACCCCGCGGATACACGCCCCCGGCCGCCAGCACCGCCCTTATCCCGAGCAGTTGCAGCGCCAGATACGGCATCGTCGCGAGGATCCCGGTCAGCGCGACCACCAGGGCCAGCGGCGCCGAACCGTAGCGGCCGCGCACGAAGTCCGCCGCCGTGACATAGCCGTGCCGACGGGCCACGCTCCACAGCCGGGTCAGCAGCACGAAGGCCAGCGGGCAGACGATCACCGTGTACGGCACGGCGAAGAAGGCGGGCGCGCCGTTGCCGTACGCCAGGCCCGGTATGGCGGCGAAGGTGTAGGCGGTGAAGATCGTGCCGCCGAGCAGGAGCCAGGTCCACAGCGGTCCGAGGCTGCGATCGGCCAGCGCCCAGCCCTCCAGGGACGGCAGCCGGTCGCTGGGCCGCAGGCGCCGCGCGGTGACGGCGAGCAGCGACGCCCCGCCGATCACGGCGAGGAACGTCGCGGTCATGGCGCCGTCGGCCATGGGTCACCGTCCTTGGTGTGCCTGTGCCCTCGCGCGAGAGTTGCGCGAACAGCCGGAACGGAGGACAGGAAACCGGCGGGAAATTTCCCGGAATTTCGCTGTCAACCAGTTCCGGGGAGTGGGCAACTCTTGCACAGACCGACAGCGAGCGGGAGAGGAGCGCAGGTCATGGCACGGACCGGTCATCACCGGCTACGGCGCGTCGCGATCGCAGTACTGCTTCTCGCGCCCGCGGCGGGGCTGCTGTGGGTCCCCTGGTACGCCGGCGCCGAGCCGCGGCTGGCGGGGACGCCGTTCTTCTACTGGTACCAGCTCGCCTGGGTGCCGGGGTGCGGCCTCTGCCTGCTCGCCGCGTACGCGCTGACGGACCGACATCGAGAGCGCTGAGCCGTACGTCCCTTTCGCGCACCCACTTTGCTTCAGGTCAGGAGCCGCCATGCCCAACTCAGCCATGCCCGAATCCGGACGCGGAGCGCCGGAGAAATCACGAATGTCGCCCAAGTCGGTGGCGATCTGGAGTGCCGTGGCCGTCCTCGGCGCCCTCGGCTGGGCCGTGCTCGCCCTGTCCCGGGGTGAGGAGATCTCCGCCGTCTGGCTGGTCGTGGCCGCCCTCGGCTCGTATGCGATCGCCTTCCGCTTCTACTCGCGCTTCATCGCCCGGCGGGTCCTCCAGGTCGACGACACCCGCGCCACCCCGGCCGAACGCCTGGAGGACGGGGTCGACTACCACCCCACCGACAAGCGGGTTCTCTTCGGCCACCACTTCGCCGCGATCGCCGGCGCCGGCCCGCTGGTCGGCCCGGTCCTGGCCGCGCAGATGGGCTATCTGCCGGGCACCGTCTGGATCATCGCGGGCGTGATCTTCGCCGGCGCCGTCCAGGACATGATCGTGCTGTTCCTGTCCATGCGCCGGGACGGCAAGAGCCTCGGCCAGATGGCCCGGGACGAGATCGGCAAGGTGGGCGGCGCCGCCGCGCTGATCGGCGTCTTCGCCATCATGATCATCCTGCTGGCCGTGCTCGCGATGGTCGTCGTCAACGCCCTCGCCGAGTCCGCGTGGGGCACCTTCTCGGTCTCCATGACCATCCCGATCGCCCTGTTCATGGGCTTCTACCTGCGCTGTCTGCGGCCCGGCCGGGTCGTGGAGACCAGCTTCATCGGCGTCGCGCTGCTGCTGCTCGCCATCCTCGGCGGCGGCTGGATCCAGGACTCCTCACTCGCCGGGTACTTCGTCTGGAGCCCCGAGACCCTGGTCTTCTGCCTGGTCGGCTACGGCTTCGTAGCGTCCGTGCTGCCGGTCTGGATGCTCCTTGCACCCCGCGACTACCTGTCGACCTTCATGAAGGTCGGCACCATCGCCCTGATGGCCGTCGGCGTGGTGATCGCCGCCCCGAACCTCAAGACCGAGTCGGTGACGGAGTTCGCCTCGACCGGCGCGGGCCCGGTGTTCGCCGGTTCCCTCTTCCCCTTCCTCTTCATCACCATCGCCTGCGGCGCCCTGTCCGGCTTCCACGCCCTGGTCTCCTCCGGCACGACACCGAAGCTGATCCAGAAGGAGTCCCAGGTCCGGCTGATCGGCTACGGCTCCATGCTCACGGAGTCCTTCGTCGCGGTCATGGCCCTGATCGCCGCCTGTGTGCTCGAACCTGGCCTGTTCTACGCCATGAACTCCCCGGCGGCGCTGCTCGGCCCGACCGTGGACAGCGCCGCCGAAGCCGTGAAGAACCTCGGCTTCACCATCACTGCGGATCAACTCACCGCGGCGGCCAAGGCGGTCGAGGAGGAGACGCTGGTCGGCCGCTCCGGCGGGGCGCCCACCCTCGCCGTGGGCATGTCGGAGATTTTCGCCGGGGTGATCGGCGGTGCCGGGATGAAGGCCTTCTGGTACCACTTCGCGATCATGTTCGAGGCGCTGTTCATCCTGACCACGGTGGACGCCGGCACGCGCGTCGGCCGCTTCATGCTCCAGGACATGCTCGGCAACGTCTGGAAACCGATCGGCCGCGTCACCTGGAAGCCCGGCATCTGGATCACCAGCGCCCTGGTCGTCGGCGCGTGGGGCTACTTCCTCTACGCCGGTGTCACCGACCCGCTCGGCGGCATCAAGCAGCTGTTCCCGCTGTTCGGCATCGCCAACCAGCTGCTGGCCGCCGTCGCCCTGGCCGTCACCACCACCGTGCTGATCAAGTCGGGCAAGCTCCGCTGGGCCTGGGTGACCGGCATCCCGCTGGCCTGGGACGTGGCCGTCACCTTCACCGCGGGCTGGCAGAAGATCTTCTCCGACAACCCGGCGATCGGCTTCTTCGCCCTGCGCGACAAGTACGCGCAGGCCATCGAGGACGGTCAGCTGCTGCCGGGCGCCACGGACATGGACGACATGCACACCATCGTGCTCAACAACACCGTCGACGGCGTGCTCATGGCGATCTTCCTCCTGCTGGTCCTCACGGTCCTGGTCAACTGCGCGGTGGTGTGCGTCCGTGCGGTCCGAGCGGCGGGGCCACTGCCGACGACCGAGGCACCGTACGTCGAGTCCCGCATCGACGTACCCGAGCCGCAGGGCGAGCCGCTGGTGGGGGTTCGCTCATGAGGGCGGCGCGATGGGTGCGCTGGTACGTACGTGAGCTGATGGACGTACTGAGCCTGCTGCACCGGGAGGACAACAGGCAGGGCCGCTGCTGCTGAGGCCATGGGGCGGCTGCGGGCGTGGCCCTTTCAGGTACGTCCGCTGCACGCCCTGAAGGGGCGCGGGGAACCGCGCGACCAGCCACCGACCACCCGCAGCGGCCCAAAACCGGAAACCCGCCGCGGTGTCCGCGCGACGGCCCGCAGACCGGCCCGACGACGGCGACGCCCTGCTAGACGGAGGCCGGCGCCGACTCCGTCTCCTCCGGTGCCGCTGCCGCTGCCGCCGCCCGCTCCCGCGCCTCCCGGCGGGCCAGGACCACCCACCCGATGGGAACGCCGGCCGCGAACAGCCACCACTGAAGGGCGTACGCATAATTCAGCGGAGCGTTCTCGTTGCCGGGCTTGCCGATCAGTTCCGGTGTGTCGCCCTTGGGCTCGGGTGCCGTCTGGACGACGTAGCCGCCGAGTACGTCGGCGTCGAGGCGCCCGGCCTCCCGCTCGCTGTTGATCAGCATGACCTGCCGGTCGGGCAGGCCCTTGAGGTTCTTGATGCCGCTCGCCTCGGTCGTCTCGTCCGGCATCAGCCGCCCGGTGACCGTGACGGTGCCGCTCTGCGCGGCGGGGACCTTGGGGAAGGCCGTCTGGCTCGGACCGTCGGCGGGGATCCAGCCACGGTTGACCAGCAGCACCTTGCCGTCCGTCAGGACGAGGGGCGTCAGCACGTGGAAGCCGACCTCCTCGTCGGCGTTGACGCGCCGCCTGACCACGACCTCCCGGTCGGTGTCGAACCGGCCCTGCGCGGTCACGGTGCGGTACCGCTCCTTGGTGGTGACCGTGTGCCCGGGGGACGTCAGCTTCTCCACCGGTACCGGCTTCGCCTCCAGGGCGTCGGCGACCAGCTGATTGCGGGCGCTGCGCTCCTCGTAGCGGTGCATCTGCCAGAAGCCCAGCCGGATCATCGTGGGGATGAGGATCAGGGCGACCAGCGTGAGGATCACCCACTGCCGGGACAACAGGAAGCGGTACACCCCACGACCGTACAACTCGGTCGTGGGGCGTTTTCAGGCGGGTACCGGGTCACACCTTGTCGACGATCCCCACCTTTCCCTCCGCGCGAGCGCAGTGGGCGCCGCAGAACCAGTGACCGTCGACCTCGACGCCCTGCCCGATGATCTGTACACGGCAGTGCTCGCAGATGGGTGCCATGCGGTGGATCGCACAGGAGAAGCAGTCGAAGACGTGCACCACGCCCTGCGCGTGCACCTCGAAGGTCATGCCGTAGTCGTTGCCACAGACTTCACATGTCGCCATGCGCCACAGGGTGAGCGGTCACCGGGGCGCGGGCGAGCGGGCTCCGGGCGAGTCGCCACGTAATCACCCGTCCGTACGGTCACGGCTCCGACGCCGGTTCCACGTCCCGCAGGAGCTGCCCGAAGGCCGCCTCGTCCACCACCGGTGTGCCGAACTGTCGGGCCTTGACCACCTTCGAGGTGCTCGAGTCCGGGTCGTTCGTGACGAGCAGGCTGGTCAGCCGGGACAGGCTCGTCGACACATGCAGCCCGGCCTCGACCGCACGGTCCTCCAACAGATCGCGCTCGACCGACGTGTCCCCGGAGAAAGCCACCCGCATGCCCTGCTTGAGCCTCTTGCCGTCTTCGTAGCGGCCTGGGTTGGGATGGGGGCACATGGGTCTTTTGCGGGACGGGCGCCAACTCGTCGGCCGATACGAGCCGTAGCCGCCGGAGCCACCTGCCTGCTGCCCGATCCGGGGCGCGGCCGTGTCCCGCCACTCGGTCAGCGGCCGGCACTCCTGGAGCGGCAGCCGCACGCTGTCCGCCGCCGCGGCCCGCAGGCTCGGCCGGAACGCCTCCGCCAGCACGCGCGCGTCGTCCAGCGCGTGGTGCGCCCGCTGCTGGACGACACCGAAGTGCGCCGCCAGCGACTCCAGCTTGTGGTTGGGCAGCGGCAGCCCCAGCTCCTTCGACAGCGCGATGGTGCACAGCCGCTGCCGCACCGGGGCCTCGCGCTCCGCGCGCGCGTACTCCCGCGCGATCATCTGCCAGTCGAAGACCGCGTTGTGCGCCACGAGCACCCGGCCGTCGAGCCGGGCCGAGAACTCCTCGGCGATGTCCGGGAAAAGGGGCGCCGCTTCGAGCACGTCGCTCGTCAGGCCGTGGATCCAGACCGGGCCCGGGTCGCGCTCCGGGTTGACCAGCGTGTACCAGTGGTCCTCGACCTCGCCGCGCGCGTCCAGCCGGTACACGGCCGCGGAGATTATCCGGTCGTCCCGGGCCAGGCCGGTGGTCTCCACGTCAACGACCGCGTACCCCTGGGGATACGCGGCCGGCCACGCTGTGGGGGAGGATGCTGCGGTCGTACGGTCTTCGAGCATGGTCATTGAGGATACGGGCCGCCACTGACAGTCCTCACCGTCAGGTGCCTTGCCCCGCCTGCCTGTTCGAGCCCTGCGAACGCGAGAACGTCAACCCCGCGACGGGCACTTGGCGTTGCCGTACGTCGGTGAGCCCGCCGCCCGCATGGAGCGTCGGTACGTCCGTGATGCCCCGCGCGGTGCGATCCTCCGCATATGACCGAACCAACGCATGTCGAGGCTCACGGCGGCGCGCTGGGGGAGCGGCTGAACTGGCTGCGGGCGGCCGTCCTCGGGGCGAACGACGGCATCGTGTCGACCGCGGGCCTCGTCGTCGGCGTGGCCGGCGCGACCGACGACCGCTCGGCCCTGCTCACGGCCGGGCTGGCGGGGCTGCTCGCCGGGTCGATGTCGATGGCGGCGGGGGAGTACGTCTCGGTGTCCACGCAGCGCGACTCGGAGAAGGCCGCGCTCGCCCAGGAGAAGCGGGAGTTGCGGGAGCAGCCGGAGGCGGAGCTGGAGGAGCTGGCGCAACTGCTGGAGCGACGGGGCCTGTCCCGGGAGGTGGCGGTGGAGGCCGCGGTCCAGCTGACGGAGCGTGACGCGCTCAAGGCGCACGCGCGCGTGGAGCTCGGAATCGACCCCGACCGGCTGACCAACCCGTGGCACGCGGCATGGGCGAGCTTCCTGGCGTTCACGGCCGGGGCGCTGCTGCCGCTGCTGGCCATGGTGCTGCCGCCGGCGCACTGGCGGCTGACGGTCACCGTCGTCTCCGTCCTGGCCGCGCTCACCCTGACCGGCTGGAGCAGCGCCCGCCTGGGCTCGGCGCCCTGGGCCCGGGCGATCCTGCGCAACGTGGCGGGCGGCGCGCTCGCCATGGGGGTCACCTACGCGGCCGGGTCGCTGCTGGACCTGGCGGGGGCGTAGCGTCCCGGGCCCGCGTGCCGACTGCCACGGGACGGTTTGCGCAGCTCAGGAGCAATACCGGTACCTCGAAGCGCGCCGGGTCACGACCTCGACGTACGGTGAGATGCGCGCTCGACCACCCCCTGGGCGCACGTACGACGAAAGACGAGAAGGATCCTCGCCATGCGCGCCACCACCATTCACGCCCCCTTCGACATGCGCGTGCAGGACGTGCCCGACCCCGTGGTGCACCGGCCCACCGACGCCGTGGTCCGGGTGCTGCGGGCCTGCATCTGCGGCAGCGACCTGTGGGCGTACCGCGGCGAGGCGGCCCGGCAGCCGGGTCAGCGCATCGGCCACGAGTTCCTCGGCCTCGTCGAGGAGACCGGCTCCGAGGTCGCCGGGGTGAAGCGGGGCGACCTCGTCGTCGCGCCCTTCATGTGGTCCGACGGCGTCTGCGACTACTGCCGTGAGGGCCTCACCACCTCCTGCGAGCACGGCGGCTTCTGGGGCTCCGTCGGCTCCGACGGCGGCCAGGGCGAGGCAGTGCGCGTCCCCTTCGCCGACGCGACCCTCGTCCAGCTCCCGAAGGACGCGGCCTCCGACGACCATCTGCTGTCCGCCCTGCTGACCCTGTCCGACGTCCTGGGCACCGGCCACCACGCCGCGCTCGGCGCCGGCGCCCGGCCGGGCGCCACGGTCGCGGTCGTCGGGGACGGTGCCGTCGGGCTGTGCGCGGTGCTCGCCGCCAAGCGGCTCGGTGCCGAGCGGATCATCGCGCTCGGCCGCCACCAGGTCCGCACCGACATTGCGCTCCGCTTCGGCGCCACGGACGTCGTCGCCGAACGCGGGGACGCGGCCGTGGAGGCCGTACGCGAACTCACGCGCGGGCAGGGCGCGCACGCCGTCGTCGAGGCCGTCGGCACCGAACAGTCCATGCGGACGGCCGTCAACATCACCCGCGACGGCGGCGCCATCGGCTTCGTCGGAGTGCCGCACGGCAGTGGCACCGGGCTCGACCTCGGCGTCATGTTCGACGGGAACATCGCGCTGCGCGGCGGTGTCGCGCCGGTGCGCACCTACATCCCCGAGCTGCTGCCCGACGTCCTGGACGGCACGATCGACCCCTCGCCGGTCTTCGACCTGACGGTCGGTCTGGAGGAGGTCCCCGCCGGCTACAAGGCGATGGACGAGCGGACCGCGCTCAAGGTCCTGGTCGCCAACTGACGGCTCACCAGCGGATCGGCACCGGCAGCGCCGTCAGCAGCCCCGACAGCGCGACCACCACCGCCAGGACGACGACCTCGGCCCGTGCGGGGGAGCAGGCGGTCAGCGGGTCGGCCGCTCGGCGCAGCCGGATCCGCGCCCACAGAGCGAGCGCGGCCACGACCCCCACGACCAGCACCTTGGCCAGCAGGGCACGCCCGTACGCGGTCCCCGTGAGCTGGTCCAGGATCGTGTCCGACGGCATCCGGCGCAGCGCACTCCACACCCCTGTCGCGGTGAGGGTGGCCAGCAGTACGGCCGCCACGCGCGCGTAGAGACCCAGCAGCGCCGCGCCCGCCTCCCCGGCGCCCCACCCGCGCAGGGCCCGCAGGGCGTGCAGCAGTCCGCCCACCCACAGCGACGCGCAGGCCAGATGCACCAGCGTCAGACCCGAGCCGAGCAGCGGGCTGTACTCGTTGGTGGGGTGCGCGCGCAGCGCCTCGGCGACCACCACCGCGGCCAGCGGCCAGAGTTGGGAGGCCGGCCGGCGCGAGAGGGCGCACAGGCCGGCCGCGGCGAAGGCGTTGACCTCCAGCAGCGCGAGCTTGCCGTCGCGCGAGGCGTACAGGCCGCCGATGTCGAGGTCGGCGAGGCTGTGCGGCACCAGGTTGCCGGTGGAGACGACGGAGGCCAGCCCCAGGGCGGCGACGAAGCCGACGGCGGCCGCGTACGGCGCCCAGCTGCGGGGCCGCTTCGCGGGCGCGCCGGGCACGGACCGGGCCAGCCGGTTCACGAACAGTTCCCCCAACGGCACGCACAGCGCCGCGAACAGCACCGCCCGCAGCAGCGCGATGCCGCCCGTGCCGGGCGCGGCGGCCTCCCCGGTGCCGTGCAGCGCGGCCGACGGCCCGAGCAGCGGGATCAGCGCCGCCAGCGCCACGAGGGCGAGAACGGCGACGGCCCGCGCCATGCCCGGGCGCGGCCGCGGCGTGCTCCCGTCGGCCACGTCCGGGGAGGATCCTGTCAACGTCACCTCAAGATCTTCACAAACCAGCACAGAGACGGGCAAGTGCCCGGATAGAAGTAGCGGTACGGCATTCCGCCCTTGGGTACGGCTTCGGCGTCACCGCCGCTCAGCCCCACCGCGCCGGATCCGCGCCCCACACCCCGGGCGCTCGGGTCCAGTCGCCGGGACCGCCCTCGAACGACACCGGCGGCAGGGCGTATCGCAGCCGCCCGAGCGCGCTGTCCCGCTCGCCGAGCCAGCCATCGGGCGCCTCGTACGCCACGTCACCCCGCGGGCCCGGCCGGATCCCCTCCGTCAGCCACAGCGCCGTGCGCGCCAGCGCCAGCCGTACGCACCGCCCGTGTCCCTCCTCCCGCTGCTCGGTCAGCGCCCGCAGCACGGCCGCCGCCAGCAGATACCCCGTCCCGTGGTCGAGGGCCTGCGCGGGCAGGGCGCCGGGGCGCTCGGCCGAACCCTCGGTGGCGGCGATCCCGGTGGCGACCTGCACAAGGCTGTCGAAGCCACGCCGCCCGCCCCACGGCCCGTACGCCCCCCAGGCCGACAACTGCGCCACGACCAGCCCCGGCCGACGCTCGGCCAGCGACTGGGGCGACAGTCCGAACCGGTCCAGGGCGCCCGGCCGGTACCCGGTGACGACGACGTCCGCCGTCGCGAGCAGTTCCTCGAAGGCGGCCCGGTCGGCCACCAGGTCCAGCGTCGCCGAGCGCTTCCCGAAACCCGTGTCGGCGTGCTGGTCCGCCAGTTCGGGCAGCTGCGGCGCGTCCACCCGCAGCACGTCCGCGCCGAGCAGCGCGAGGGTGCGGGTGGCGACCGGTCCCGCGATGACCCGCGTCAGATCCAGCACGCGCACTCCGGCGGCGGGCAGCAGGGGGGTGCCGTCGAGCGGCGGGAGTGCACGCGCGCGTGCCGTGTCCAGCCGTTCCTGCTCGACGAGCGGCCGCCGGGCCACCGCTGCCGCCTGCTCGTGCGCTGCCCACTCCTTCGGCGTGCGCAGTGCCACGGCCAGCCCACCGGCCGCGTACACGGCCTGCTCCACCTCGTGCGAGGACCGCTCGGCGAGGGCCGCCCCGACGGCGTCGGGATCCTCCCGCCTCACCCCCAGCCCGGCCAGCAGCCCGGCCCGGTGATGCGGATAGTTCGCATGCGTGCGCACCCATCCGTCCGCCGTCCGCCAGAACTTGGACAGCGGCGCGAACCAGACCGGAGCGCGCCCGTCGACCAGCAGATGCCGCTCACTCACGAACGCCGTGGCGATCGCCCCGTCGTCCAGCCGCACCTCTGGCACCTCGGCGAGCCCTGCCCGCCGCGCCCCGAGCTCGGCGGCGGCCAGCGCGCACGCGCCCACACAGGCGCGCGCCAACTCCCGTACGGGAAGACGCGCAGAAAGCGCGCCCTCCCGCACCACGGTCGACACCCGCGGGAGCAGGACGGGGTCGCCGCCCACCGCGGACCAGGCAGTACCGAGTGCAGTCATGGCTGCACTATGCACTACTTGCCTCAGTCAACGGCGTCCAGGGCGTTGACGATCCCGAACCCGTAGAAGCCGTTGACCCGCTTGCCGCCCACGCACACCGCGTCCGGCGTGCCGTCGCCGTTCTGGTCGTACGACTCCGGGCAGCCCGGGTTGTCCGCCTGCGCCTTCAGCAGCGCCTTCAACTGGTCCGGAGTCGCGTACGGATAGCGGGACTTCAGCAGCGCGGCCACGCCCGCGGCGTGCGGGGAGGCCATCGACGTGCCCTGGAGGTAGCCGTACTGGCCGTTCGGGAGGGTGGCCAGGATGCGGCCGTTCTTCGACGGGGTGTCGGGGATCTGGTAGAGCCGGTCGCCGCCGGGAGCCGCGATGTCGACCACGCCGTAGCCGTACGAGGAGTAGTACGACTTGAGGTTCTTCACGCCCGTCGCGCTGACCGTGACGATGCCCGGCAGCTGGGTCGGCACGTCGAAGCACTTGTGCGGGTCGATGGTGCGCTCGACGGGGGTCGAGTCGTCGGGGCTGCTGTCGTCGACGAGCGCGTCGGAGTCCAGGTCGTGGTTGGAGTTGCCGGCCGAGGCGAGGTTGAGAGTGCCCTTGCGCTGGGCGTACAGCTGGGCCCGGTTGACGGCGTCGACGATCGCGCGCTGGTCCGGGTCGTCCACGCAGTTGTAGAGCCACGGGTCGACGTAGTAGCTGTTGTTCGTGATCTCCACCCCGTGGTCGGCGGCGAACACGAAGGCGCAGACGACGCTTTCGGGGTAGTAGAGGCCGTTGACGGGGTCGCTCACCTTGATGGCGGAGACCTTCACCCCCGGAGCGACGCCCGCGATGCCGATGCCGTTGCGGGGCGCGGCGATCTCGCCCGCGACGTGCGTGCCGTGGGCGTCGGTGCTCGTGTACGGCCGCCAGGCGCCCGCGCCGGTGTCCGCCTTGCCGCCGACACAGTTCGCGGACTGGGCGGCGGAGAAGTTCGGGGCGAGGTCGGGGTGGGTGTCGTCGACGCCGTTGTCGATGACGGCGACGGTCACCCTGGGGCTGCCCGGGTTGATCTTCGCGGCCTGGTCGGCGCCGATGGCGCGCAGGTTCCACTGGTCGGCCTCGAGCGGTTCGCTGTCGCCCGCCGCGTCCGACGCGCGGGCGGTCCTCGTGGCCTGCTGCTCCGTCAGGAGCTGGACGGGGCCCTCGTCCGTCGTCCCGGCGGCGGTCAGGGGCGTCGTACGCGTCACACCCGCCGACTGGACCCCGCGCACCCCGCGCATCACCTCGGCGAAGTCGGGGTGCGCCGAATGGACGACGATCACGCCGATCCTGTCGTACGCGATCACGACGGTCCCCCCGGCCGCCTCGATCGCCTTCCGCACTGACCCGATCGTGCGGCGGTCCGGGCTGGTGTTGACGACATAGGCCAGCGTGGGCCCGTCCACGGCCTGCGCGACGGGCTCCGTGGGTGGTGCCGCCGAAGCCGCCGTCGGCAGGAAGCCGAGCGAGGCGGTCAGCGACAGAACGAGCGGGACAGCGAGGCCGAGTCGGCGTCTGGACCGCAGATGAGCCATGGGATCTCCACATCATCCGGAACAGGAACCGCCCGAGCCGCGGTATGGCCGCTCGGGCAGGTACATGACGAGTGGTGCTGGGGTGAA
Source organism: Streptomyces sp. UW30 (assembly GCF_008042075.1). Lineage (GTDB taxonomy): Bacteria > Actinomycetota > Actinomycetes > Streptomycetales > Streptomycetaceae > Streptomyces. The sequence goes on from NZ_RDBN01000037.1 coordinate 818,477, forward strand.
GCTATCCCTGAACCTCCTGGCCAGCAATCCGGCCCAGGCGACTTCGGAAAGAGGCCCGGGGAGTTGAACCGGTTCTCGCGTGGCGCCGTGACCTTGGACAGGAGGCGCGAGCACGATCGAGCCCCCTGTTGGATCACGCGCCGGGGCCCTAACATCGCCAGCCGGTTCAAGTGATCCGCGTCACTGCGAGGAACAGAGCCGCCATGTCCGCACCTGAACCGTCCCCGACCGCCCAACCGTCCCCGTCCACCGTCGCAACAGCGCCCGCAACGCGAGGAGACTCCGTGGCAACCGACGCACCGCCCCCCTCGAAAGAGCAACACAAACTCCCCACCACCGAGGAGTTCGTCGAGGTGCACGAGAGCGCGGAGTTCGTTGAACTGCGCCGCTCCTACCGCTCCTTCGCCTTTCCGCTGACCGTCGCCTTCATCGCCTGGTACCTGCTGTACGTCCTGCTCTCCAACTACGCGGGCGACTTCATGGGCACCAAGCTGTTCGGCAACATCAACGTCGCGTTCGTCTTCGGTATCGCCCAGTTCGTCACCACGTTCCTCATCGCCTGGTGGTACTCGCGCCACGCCGGCGCGAAGCTCGACCCCAAGGCCGAGGCCATCAAGACCCGTATGGAGGGCGGCGCATGAGCCCCGCGATGACCCATGTGCAGCTTGCCGCCAACGAGGCCAGCGAGCACCGGCCGCTGATCATCACCCTGTTCGCGTGCTTCGTGGTCGCGACCCTCTTCATCACCGTCTGGGCGGGCCGCCAGACCAAGGACGCCGCCGACTTCTACGCGGGCGGCCGCTCTTTCAGCGCCTTCCAGAACGGCCTCGCCGTCTCCGGCGACTACATGTCCGCCGCGTCCTTCCTCGGCATCGCGGGCGCCATCGCCCTCTTCGGCTACGACGGCTTCCTGTACTCCATCGGCTTCCTGGTCGCCTGGCTGGTCGCCCTGCTTCTGGTGGCCGAGCCGCTGCGGAACTCCGGCCGCTACACGATGGGTGACGTCCTCGCGTACCGCATGCGCCAGCGCCCCGTGCGCACGGCCGCCGGCACCTCCACGATCGTCGTGTCGATCTTCTACCTGCTGGCCCAGATGGCCGGTGCGGGTGTCCTGGTCTCGCTGCTGCTCGGCATCACCACCGACGCCGGCAAGATCCTCATCGTCGCCCTCGTCGGCGTCCTGATGATCGTGTACGTCTCCATCGGCGGCATGAAGGGCACCACCTGGGTCCAGATGGTCAAGGCCGTGCTGCTCATCGGTGGCACGATCCTGATTACGTTCCTGGTGCTGCTGAAGTTCAACTTCAACATCTCCGACCTGCTCGGCAAGGCCGCCGAGAACAGCGGCAAGGGCGCCGCCTTCCTGGAGCCCGGCCTGCAGTACGGCGCCACCGGCACCTCCAAGCTGGACTTCATCTCCCTCGGCATCGCCCTGGTCCTGGGCACCGCCGGTCTGCCGCACATCCTGATCCGCTTCTACACGGTGCCCAACGCCAAGGCCGCCCGTAAGTCCGTGAACTGGGCGATCGGCATCATCGGCGGTTTCTACCTGATGACCATCGCCCTCGGCTTCGGCGCCGCCGCGCTGATCTCCCAGGACGAGATCATCGCCTCCAACCCGTCGGGCAACACGGCGGCACCGCTGCTCGCCCTGCATCTCGGCGGCGTCGACTCGGCATGGGGCGCGATCCTGCTCGCCACCATCTCGGCCGTCGCCTTCGCCACGATCCTCGCGGTCGTCGCCGGTCTGACCCTGGCCTCGTCCTCGTCGTTCGCCCACGACATCTACGCGAACGTCATCAGGAAGGGAGAGGCCACCGAGAAGGAGGAGGTCCGGGCGGCCCGCCTCGCCACCATCGGCATCGGCGCCGTCTCCATCCTCCTCGGCGCCCTCGCCCGCGACCTGAACGTCGCCGGCCTGGTCGCCCTGGCTTTCGCGGTCGCGGCCTCCGCCAACCTGCCGACGATCCTGTACAGCCTGTTCTGGAAGCGGTTCACCACCCAGGGCGCGCTGTGGTCGATCTACGGCGGTCTGATCGTCGCCGTCGGCCTGGTGCTGTTCTCGCCGGTCGTCTCCGGTGACCCGAAGGCGATGTTCCCGGACGTCGACTTCGCCTGGTTCCCGCTGAAGAACCCGGGCATCATCTCGATTCCGTTCGGCTTCTTCATGGGCTGGCTCGGCACGGTCCTGTCCAAGGAGGAGCCCGACGCCGGCAAGTACGCGGAGCTGGAGGTCCGGTCCCTGACCGGCACCGGCGCCCACTAGTACGCCCACGGGGCACGCCCCGAGCGGCCGCGTCGTAGATCCCTACGACGCGGCCGCGTCGTACGTCGTCGGATCGGGACGGTGTCGCTGTCAGTGCCGTCACGTAGGCTCGCGGGTAACGGAAGAGGACTCTGGTTCGCGACGAGGGAGGGGGCCCACGTGCTCATCGACACCTACGGCCGAGTGGCCACCGACCTGAGAGTCTCACTGACCGACCGCTGCAATCTGCGGTGCACGTACTGCATGCCCGAAGAGGGCCTCCAGTGGTTGGCCAAGCCCGACCTGCTCACGGACGACGAGATCGTCCGCCTGATCGACATCGCCGTCACCTCCCTCGGTATCGAGGAGGTCCGCTTCACCGGCGGCGAGCCCCTGCTGCGGCCCGGCCTGGTCGGCATAGTCGAGAGGGTCGCCGCCCTCGCCCCGCGCCCCCAGATGTCCCTGACGACGAACGGCATCGGCCTCAGGCGCACGGCCGCCGCCCTGAAGACCGCGGGCCTGGACCGGGTCAATGTCTCCCTGGACACCCTGCGCCCCGATGTCTTCAAGACCCTCACCCGCCGCGACCGCCACAAGGACGTCATCGAGGGCCTGGACGCCGCCCGCGCCGCCGGCCTGACCCCGGTCAAGGTCAACTCGGTCCTGATGCCGGGTCTCAACGGGGACGAGGCCCCGGACCTGCTGGCCTGGGCCGTGGAGCACGACTACGAACTGCGCTTCATCGAGCAGATGCCCCTGGACGCCCAGCACGGCTGGAAGCGCGACGGCATGATCACCGCCGGGGACATCCTGACCTCCCTGCGCACCCGCTTCGAGCTGACCCCCGAGGGCGCTCAGAAGCGCGGCTCGGCCCCGGCGGAGCGCTGGCTGGTCGACGGCGGACCGCATGTCGTCGGCGTCATCGCCTCCGTCACACGCCCCTTCTGCTCGGCCTGCGACCGCACCCGCCTGACGGCCGACGGTCAGGTACGCACATGCCTGTTCGCCAGGGAGGAGACGGACCTGCGAGCGGCGTTGCGCTCCGACGCCCCCGACGAGGAGATCGCCCGTATCTGGCGTCTGGCGATGTGGGGCAAGAAGGCGGGAGCGGGCTTGGACGACCCGAGTTTCGTACAGCCGGACAGGCCGATGTCAGCCATCGGTGGCTGAAGGGGCCTCTTCCCACTCCGCCAGCAGGACAACGTCCTTCAAGAACCCCCGCACCCCGAGAAACTGCGACAGATGCTCGCGATGCTCCTCGCAGGCGAGCCACGTCTTACGCCGCTCCGGTGTGTGAATCTTCGGGTTGTTCCACGCCAGCACCCACACGGCGTCGGCACGACAACCCTTGGCAGAACAAACAGGCGTGTCACTCACAGATTCGTCTCACAAGTCGCGCACAAAAAGGCGACGCCGAGCAGCCACGGGGGGAGCTGCCCGGCGTCGGTCCGTCGCTCCGACGGGGGATGCGGAGCGCCTACGAAGTATGTCACGGGTAACCCGCCGCCCGGCACCGGAACAACACTATTGATCTGAGCTTTTCCTGAGCTTGGCTTGGAGTCGGCTTCCGGAGGGAAAGGGTCCGCGGGATCACGCCCCGTCGTTCGGTTTCCTTTGTGCGCCCGGCGCGGAGTCGCCCGCGACATCTTCCGGGACTGATTCCGCGAAACCGTCATTCGTCCGCGGCGGCGTGATCATCGGCCGCACATGTGCGGTCACGAACGTCGACGGCAAGGACGGCGCATTCTCCCGCCCCGCGTTGGCGATCACCACCGCGATGTACGGCAGGATCGCCCCGAGCACCAACGCCACGATCGCGACGTGCCGTTCGACGTTCCACAGCGTGGCCGCGAGGATCACCGACACCGTCCGGACCGACATGGAGATGATGTACCGGCGCTGCCGGGCGCGCACGTCATCATGGAGACCCGCACGGGCCCCGGTGATCCGGAACACCTCGGTGTTGCCGCCCGCGTGCAGCTTCCGCATCACATTCCACCATCCGCCCGCATCGGACTCTCCCCCTGCCCGTACCCTTCCGCCCCCGGTCGGGGATCCGGGCCGGGACATCTCCCACGGTACGCCTCGACTCCGTCGCCTACGAGACCGGGGCCCCTGCCACCTGGGGGAACGCCGTGAGCCGTAACGCGTACGGCCGTCCCCGGCATGCGGCGTACCAGGGCCGGACCAAGACTGGGCGTACTGCTCACCCCGAGCCGTACGAGGAGGCAGCCATGGGCTGGTTGTGGGCGATCATCGTGGGATTCGTGCTGGGTCTGCTCGCGAAGCTGATCATCCCGGGCAAACAGCACAGCCCCCTCTGGCTGATCACCATCTTCGGCATGCTCGGTGGGATCGTGGGCAACTCCATCGCCCGTGCGTTCGGCGTCGAGGCGACCCGGGGGATCGACTGGAGCCGGCACATCTTCCAGATCGTCGCCGCGGTGATCATCGTGTACCTGGGCGACATGCTGTACATGGCGACGATCGGCAAGAAGAAACAGCAACAGGCGTGAATCAAACAACGCCCTCCAGCGGACGCACCTCAGGGGCGCGGGGAACTGCGCGACCAGCCACGACGAAGCCGCACCCCGCAGATCACCGCACCCCTACGACGCACCCCGAACCGGCGCGCCCCGCGGAGCGCTACGCGCCGGTGAACTCCACCGCCGCGAGGTTCTTCTTCCCGCGCCGCAGCACCAGCCACCGCCCGTGCAGCAGGTCCTCCTTCGCGGGCACCGCGTCCTCTCCGGCGACCTTCACGTTGTTCACGTAGGCCCCGCCCTCCTTCACGGTGCGCCGAGCAGCCGACTTGCTGGCCACCAGCCCGACCTCGGCGAACAGATCGACCACCGAGCCGAGCTCGGCGACCTGGACATGCGGCACCTCGGACAGCGCCGCCGCCAGCGTCCGGTCGTCCAGGTCCGTCAGCTCGCCCTGCCCGAAGAGCGCGCGGGACGCGGCGATCACGGCGGCCGTCTGGTCGGCGCCGTGCACCAGCGTCGTCAGCTCCTCGGCCAGCGCACGCTGCGCGGCCCGCGCCTGCGGACGCTCCTCGGTCTGCTTCTCCAGCTCCTCCAGCTCCGCACGGGACTTGAAGGACAGGATGCGCATGTAGTTCGAGATGTCCCGGTCGTCCGCGTTCAGCCAGAACTGGTAGAACGCGTACGGCGTCGTCATCTCCGGGTCGAGCCAGATGGCACCGCCCTCGGTCTTGCCGAACTTGGTGCCGTCCGCCTTCGTCATCAGCGGCGTCGCCAGCGCGTGCACGCCCGCGTGCGGCTCCAGCCTGTGGATCAGGTCCAGGCCCGCCGTGAGGTTGCCCCACTGGTCGCTGCCGCCCTGCTGGAGCGTGCAGCCGTGCCGCCGGTACAGCTCCAGGAAGTCCATGCCCTGGAGCAGCTGGTAGCTGAACTCCGTGTAGCTGATGCCCTCTTCGGACTGGAGCCGACGCGCGACCGAGTCCTTGGTGAGCATCTTGTTGACGCGGAAGTGCTTGCCGATGTCCCGCAGGAACTCGATGGCGGACAGCCCGGCCGTCCAGTCCAGGTTGTTGACCATCACCGCGGCGTTGTCGCCCTCGAAGGACAGGAACGGCTCGATCTGCCCGCGCAGCCGGGTCACCCAGTTCGCGACCGTCTCCGGGTCGTTCAGCGTGCGCTCGGCCGTCGGGCGCGGGTCGCCGATCTGGCCCGTCGCGCCGCCGACCAGCGCCAGCGGGCGCAGGCCCGCCTGCTGGAGGCGGCGCATCGTGAGGACCTGGACGAGGTGGCCGACGTGCAGGCTGGCCGCGGTCGGGTCGAAACCGCAATAGAACGTGACGGGACCGTCCGCGAGCGCCTTGCGCAATGCGTCCTCGTCAGTGGACAGGGCGATCACGCCACGCCACTTCAGCTCGTCGACGATGTCCGTCACGGTTCTCGTGTCTCCTTGATGATCTCGGGCAGCCGGGTGACAGCCGACTACGAGGTTATACGCCCTGACTGACAGAGCTCATGTTGAAATCGGGGACGCGCAGCGCCGGCATCGCGGCCCTGGTGAAGTAGTCGCCCCACTCCCTGGGCAGCGTCTTCTCCGTGCGCCCGGCCTCGCTCGCCCGCCCCAGCAGATCCACCGGCGACTCGTTGAACCGGAAGTTGTTGACCTCGCCGCTCACCTCGCCGTTCTCGACGAGGTACACCCCGTCCCGGGTCAGGCCGGTGAGCAGCAGCGTCGCCGGATCGACCTCGCGGATGTACCACAGGCAGGTCAGCAGCAGCCCGCGCTCGGTGTTCGCGACCATCTCCTCGATCGAGCGGTCCTCGCCGCCGTCCAGGATCAGGTTGTCGATGGCCGGAGCGAGCGGCAGGCCGGTCAGCCCCGCGCTGTGCCGGCTGGTCGTCAGGTGCCTCAGCTCGCCCTCGCGCACCCACTCGGTGGCCGCGAGCGGCAGCCCGTTGTCGAACACCGACTGATCGCCCCCGGAGGAGTGCGCGATCACGAAGGGCGCGGACTCCAGGCCCGGCTCGTTCGGATCGCTGCGCAGCGTCAGCGGCAGTTCGCTCAGCTTCTCGCCGAGACGCGTCGCGCCGCCCGGCTTGGCGAACACGGTCCGGCCCTCGGCCGCGTCCCGCCCCGACGCCGACCAGAACTGGTAGATCAGCAGGTCGGCCACGGCGGTCGGCGGCAGCAGCGTCTCGTACCGGCCGGCTGGCAGCTCCAGGCGCCGCTCGGCCCAGCCGAGGCGTACGGCCAGCTCGGCGTCCAGCGCGGTCGGGTCCACGTCCTTGAAGTCCCGCGTCGAGCGGCCCGCCCACGCCGAGCGGGTGCGGTCCGGCGACTTGGCGTTCAGCTCCAGCGTCCCGTTGGGCTGGTCGTGCCGCAGTCGCAGCCCGGTGGACGTGCCCACATACGTCGACACCATCTCGTGGTTGGCGAAGCCGTACAGCTCCCGCTCGCCGGCACGCGCGCGTGCGAACGCCTCGCCGAGCGCCGGGGCGAAGTCGGCGAACACCGTGGACGACGTCTCGGCCGGGGCGTCCGTGAAGTCCTGGGATGCCGGTACGTCCGCCACCAGCGGCTGCGCGTCCTCGGCGGGCCCGGCGGCGCGCGCGGCGGCCTCGGCGGCCCGGACCAGCGGCTCCAGCTCGTCCACGGTCACGGCCGACCGGGACACGACACCGGAGGCCGTGCCCTCCTTGCCGTCGACGGTCGCGACGACCGTGAGCGTCCGCCCGCGGGTGACGCCGTTCGTGGTCAGCGCGTTGCCCGCCCAGCGCAGATTGGCGGTGGACTGCTCGTCGGCGATGACGACACACCCGTCGGCCCGCGACAGCTGAAGGGCCCGCTCGACGATCTCGTGCGGCTTGTTGGTACGGGCGCTCATCGACCGGCCTCCTGCGTGGTGTTGAGACTGTGCTTTCCCGGGGGGTAACCCCCGGACCCCCAGCAGATCGTGATGCTGGCGCTCATCGACCGGCCTCCTGCGTGGTGTTCAGAATGTGCTTTCCCGGGGGATAACCCCCGGACCCCCAGCAGATCGTGATGCTGGCGCTCATCGACCGGCCTCCTGCGTGGTGTTCAGAATGTTGACGCCCTTGAAGAGGGCCGACGGGCAGCCGTGCGAGACCGCCGCGACCTGCCCCGGCTGGGCCTTGCCGCAGTTGAAGGCGCCGCCGAGGACGTACGTCTGCGGACCGCCCACCGCCGCCATCGAGCCCCAGAAGTCGGTGGTCGTCGCCTGGTAGGCCACGTCCCGGAGCTGGCCGGTGATCCGCCCGTTCTCGATCTTGAAGAACCGCTGCCCGGTGAACTGGAAGTTGTAGCGCTGCATGTCGATCGACCAGGACCGGTCGCCGACGACGTAGATCCCGCGGTCCACGCTGCCGATCAGATCCTCGGTCGACATCCCGGCCGGATCCGGCTGGAGCGAGACGTTGGCCATCCGCTGCACCGGCACATGGCCGGGGGAGTCGGCGAACGCGCACCCGTTGGACCGCTCGAAGCCGGTCAGCTTCGCGATCCGCCGGTCCAGCTGGTAGCCGACCAGCGTGCCGTCCTTCACCAGGTCCCAGGACTGGCCCTCGACGCCCTCGTCGTCGTACCCGATCGTCGCGAGGCCGTGCTCGGCGGTGCGGTCACCGGTGACGTTCATCAGGTCCGAGCCGTACCGGAGCTTGCCGAGCTGGTCGAAGGTGGCGAAGGAGGTGCCGGCGTAGGCGGCCTCGTAGCCGAGGGCGCGGTCCAGTTCGGTGGCGTGGCCGATGGACTCGTGGATGGTCAGCCACAGGTTGGAGGGGTCGACGACGAGGTCGTACGGTCCCGCCTCCACGCTCGGCGCCCGCATCTTCTCGGCGAGCAGCCCGGGGATCTGCTCCAGCTCGCTCTCCCAGTCCCAGCCGGTCCCCGTGAGGTACTCCCAGCCGCGGCCGACCGGTGGGGCGATGGTGCGCATGGAGTCGAACTCGCCGCTCGACTCGTCGACCGACACGGCGGTGAGCTGTGGGTGCAGCCGCACCCGCTGCTGGGTGGTCACGGTCCCGGCGGTGTCGGCGTAGAACTTGTTCTCGTGGACGGTGAGCAGCGAGGCGTCCACATGGTTGACCCCGTCCGCCGCCAGCAGCCGCGCGCTCCAGTCCGCCAGCAGCCCCGACTTCTGCTCGTCGGGCACGGTGAACGGGTCGATCTCGTACGACGAGATCCACGTCCTGTCGGTGTGTACGGGCTCGTGGGCGAGCTCCACCCGCTCCTGCGACCCCGCCGCCTTGATCACCTGCGCGGACAGCTTCGCCATCGCCACCGCCTGCGAGGCGACCTTGGCGGCGGCGTCCAGCGTCAGATCCACCCCCGACGCGAAGCCCCAGGTCCCGCCGTGCACCACCCGCACCGCGTAACCGAGGTCGGTCGTGTCCGACGACCCCGCGAGCCTGGCGTCCCGCAGGCGCCAGGACGCGCTGCGCACCCGCTCCAAACGGAAGTCCGCGTGCTCGGCGCCGAGCGCACGCGCGCGTGCCAGCGCGGCGTCCGCCAGGGCGCGTAGCGGAAGCGCCGTGAAGGCTTCATCGATCGTATGAGGCACGGAGGTCTCCCTGCTGTCGTGGCCTGTCGGCCCGATCATTTCGCGTGGGCGGGCCGCTGGACCACACGTTTCCGGCTGGAGTCGGCATCTTTCTGTAGAGACCCGACAGTCACCGCCGTACGCCACTGTGGGTGCCCGAATGTCCCCGGTCGGGACGCGACCGATAGGTTTTCGGTGAAGCCGCCTGTCATCCAGCTGTTCGGGCGGGTGCGTCAGACACCTATCGAAAGGGTGATCCGTTGAGCCGCTCGGTTCTCGTCACCGGAGGCAACCGGGGCATCGGCCTCGCCATCGCCCGCGCTTTCGCCGACTCCGGCGACAAGGTCGCGATCACATACCGCTCTGGAGAGCCGCCGGCCGGCTTCCTGGCCGTCAAGTGCGACATCACCGACACCGAGCAGGTGGAGCAGGCCTACAAGGAGATCGAGGCCGAGCACGGTCCGGTCGAGGTGCTGATCGCCAACGCCGGCATCACCAAGGACCAGCTCCTGATGCGCATGTCCGAGGAGGACTTCACCTCGGTCATCGACACCAACCTCACCGGCACCTTCCGCGTGGTCAAGCGCGCCAACCGCGGCATGCTGCGCGCCAAGAAGGGCCGCGTGGTGCTCATCTCGTCGGTCGTCGGGCTGTTCGGCGGCCCCGGCCAGGCCAACTACGCCGCCTCCAAGGCCGCCCTGGTCGGCTTCGCGCGCTCCCTCGCCCGAGAGCTGGGCTCGCGCAACATCACCTTCAACGTCGTCGCGCCCGGCTTCGTCGACACCGACATGACCAAGGTGCTCACCGACGAGCAGCGTGAGGGCATCGTGAAGCAGGTGCCGCTCGGTCGTTACGCGCAGCCGGAGGAGATCGCCGCGACGGTGCGGTTCCTCGCCTCGGACGACGCCTCGTACATCACTGGAGCCGTCATCCCCGTTGACGGCGGACTGGGAATGGGTCACTGATCACCATGAGCGGAATTCTCGAGGGCAAGCGCGTCCTGATCACCGGTGTGCTGATGGAGTCCTCCATCGCCTTCCACACCGCCAAGCTGGCCCAGGAGCAGGGCGCCGAGATCATCCTGACCGCCTTCCCGCGGCCCACGCTGACCGAGCGCATCGCCAAGAAGCTCCCCAAGCCCACCAAGGTCATCGAGCTCGACGTCACCAACGACGAGCACCTCGGCCGGCTGGCCGACATCGTCGGCGAGGAGCTCGGCGGCCTCGACGGCGTCGTGCACTCCATCGGCTTCGCGCCGCAGGACGCGCTCGGCGGCAACTTCCTCAACACGCCGTTCGAGTCGGTCGCCACGGCCATGCACGTCTCCGCGTACTCCCTGAAGTCGCTGACCATGGCCTGCCTGCCGCTGATGCAGAACGGCGGCTCGGTCGTCGGCCTCACCTTCGACGCGCAGTACGCCTGGCCGCAGTACGACTGGATGGGCCCGGCCAAGGCCGCCCTGGAGGCCACCAGCCGCTACATGGCGCGTGACCTGGGCAAGCAGAACATCCGCTGCAACCTCGTCTCCGCCGGCCCCATCGGCTCCATGGCCGCCAAGTCCATCCCGGGCTTCAGCGACCTGGCCGCCGTATGGGACGAGCGCTCTCCGCTGGAGTGGGACCTCAAGGACCCCGAGCCGGCCGGCAAGGGCGTCGTCGCCCTGCTGAGCGACTGGTTCCCGAAGACCACCGGCGAGATCGTCCACGTGGACGGCGGCCTGCACGCCATCGGCGCCTGATCCTCCGTACGCAGTCGACGCCCCGTTTCCCGCCGCCGCGCGGGGAGCGGGGCGTCACCCGTTCGGCCCATCCGGCGAGGCGGGTGAGGCCCACGACCACGCACTCTGAAGTACGCGTTCCCTACGCGAGCCCCTCACCCGTACGGCCGAGGAGGTCCCGTTGTGCGCTTGTCCCGACGCCTGGCCTCGACGACCGTCGCCGTCGCCCTCGTACTGCCCCTGTCGTACGAGGCGATGACGCACGCCCACGCGCGTGTGCACACCGCGACAGCGCAGGCGGAGCCACGGGAGCCGTTCGGCGCCGACTGCCGGATCGGTGTCACCGGCTCCCATGTGACCGCCTACTGCCACAACCCGTATCCGCAGACCGACAGCGTGAGCCTGCACGTGGAGTGCGCCCGCTGGTGGGACCTCGACAGCGACGGCTCCGCGGTGGAGGCCGAGCCCGCGCAGACCGTGCGGCTGACCGCACGGTGCTGGAAGGAGGTCGGCTCGGTCTGGGTCAGCCACCAGAGGGAGGGCTGACCCGCCCCGGACGGCAGTGGAACGGATAGCCGGCCGCCTCGTCCGCTGCCGCCGACGCGTCACCCGCGCGGATCGCGTCGACCAACAGCGCGTGATCCAGGTACGACTCCGGCGTCAGCTCCGTGCCGACGTCGTCGCGCAGCCAGTCCAGCAGGACCTCGCCCAGGTCCGCGTACATCGCGGTCATCACGTCGTTGTGGGAGGCCGCGACCACCGCCAGATGGAAGGTCGCGTCGGCCGCCACGAACGCCTCCGTGTCGCCCGACTCCCAGGCCTCCTCGCGCCGCGCAAGCAGCGCCTCCAGCTGCTTGAGGTCCTTCTCCGTGCGTCGCTCGGCGGCCAGCTTCGCGGCGCCCGACTCCAGCGTGGAGCGCAGCTCGGCGATGTGCCGCGGGTCGGTGTCGGTGAAGCGGCGGTGCATGACGCCGGCCAGCTCGCTGGTAGCCACCACATAGGTGCCGGAGCCCTGGCGGATGTCCAGCAGGCCGTTGTGCGCGAGCGCGCGGACCGCCTCACGGACCGTGTTGCGGGCCACGCCGAGCTGATCGACCAGCTCGGGCTCGGTCGGGATGCGGGAGCCGACGGGCCATTCGCCCGAGGCGATCTGGTTCCGCAGGGCCGCGATGACCTGCTCGGACAGCGCCGAGCGGCGGGGGTGGCTCAGGGGCATGGCACACCTTCGCACGTCAGGAAGAGGGCCGGGCGGCCCAGGGGTGGACAACCAATCATCCCATGATTCTATGATGGGCCTCATGGCAAGCGAGGAAACCCGGACGGTGACGTCCATGCCCATACGCACCCCTGAGCCAAGCACCATCTCGGAGCCGACCACGCGCGCGTGGACGATGCGGCTGCTCGTGGTCGGCATCGTGCTGACCGCAATGAACCTCCGCCCCGCCATCACCAGCCTCGGCGCCCTCCTCGAAGAGGTCCGGGACGGGCTCGGCATGAGCGGCAGCGTGGCCGGACTGCTCACCTCCGTGCCCCCGCTGTGCTTCGCCCTCTTCGGTGTCGCGGCCCCGCGCCTGGCCCGCCGCTTCGGCGCGGGCGCCGTGGTGTGCGCGGGCATGGTCGCCATCACCGCCGGCCTGCTCATACGCCCCTACGTGGGCAGCACGGCCGGCTTCCTGGCCGCCACCGCGCTCGCCCTCATGGGCATCGCGGTCAGCAACGTCCTGATGCCGGTCATCGTCAAGCGCTGGTTCCCCGACCGGGTCGGCTCCATGACCGGCCTGTACTCGATGGCCCTGGCCTTCGGTACCGCGTCCGCCGCGGCCGTGACGGTGCCCATGACCGAGGCACTGGGCGGAAACTGGCACAGCGGGCTCGTGGTCTGGGCGGGGCTCGCGGTGGCCGCCGTGGTGCCCTGGATCCCCTTCGTGCGGGACCGGGCGGGCACGCCCGGCACGCCCGCCGAGGACAAGCACGGGCGCGTGGACGCGCCCCCGCTGCGGATCACCCGCAGCCGCACCGCCTGGGCCCTCGCCGTCTACTTCGGGCTCCAGGCCACCGGCGCCTACATCACGATGGGCTGGATGGCGCAGATCTTCCGGGACTCGGGAGTGCACGCCGGCACGGCAGGGCTGCTGCTCGCGGTCACGATGGTGATGGGAGTGCCGCTGGCCTTCGTCATCCCGCGTCTCGCCATCAGGCTGCCCCACCAGGGGCCGATCGTGCTCGCGCTGGGTGCCTGCGGCCTCGTCGGCTACGCCGGCATGTACCTCGCCCCGACCTCCGGCTCCTGGGCGTGGGCCGTGCTGCTGGGCGTCTCGAACTGCTCGTTCCCGCTGGCCCTCACGATGGTCGGCATGCGGGCCCGGACCAGCGCGGGCGTGGCCCAGCTGTCGGGCTTCGCGCAGAGCACCGGCTATCTGATCTCGATCCCCGGCCCGCTCCTGGTCGGCGTGCTCTACCAGCACAGCGGTGGCTGGGGGCTGCCGATCGCGCTCATGGCCGCGCTGATGATCCCGCAGATGGCGGTAGGTGTCCTGGCGGGACGCAACCGCATCGTGGAGGACGAGGCGGCCCGCTGACACCCCGGAGGACCGGGCGCGGTCTGCGGGTGGGAGACTTGCCGTATGCCAGTGCTCGACCCGAACCCCCAGAACGGCCAGAAGAAGCTGCTGCTCGTCTTCGGCGTGTTCTTCGCCATCTTCGTGATCATCGCCGTCGTCGCGACGATCGCCTCTCCCTGACGCGGGCGCCCCGATGGACGCCGGCCGACACATCCCGGCGGGCCGATGGTGGGGCTAGCACCACCATCCCCTAGGGGGTGAGTGTCAGGGTCAACTGGGTGGATCACCGGATGGGTTGAGGACCGCTCAGTCCGTAACTTCGAAGTGTGACCGCGACAGGCGGACACCCACCACTCGAAGACCCGCGGAGGCATCATGTCGGCCCGTACGCACACCCCGCCCCAGCCGGCGTCCACGGGCCGTGCCGAGATCCGGCTGCCCTGGTGGGCCCTGGCCCTGCCGACGCTCGCATTCATCACGCTGCTGACACTGATCCTCAACCCCGCGGACGCGCAGGCCGCAACCGCCGAGCCCGCGATCACCCAGCTCTTCGAGCGCATACAGCAGCTGATCATGCACTGAGCGCCCCCGGAGGCGCCCGTCAACTACCTGCGCCCCATGGCCTGTTTCGTGCGAAGCTGGATCTCATGAGCGTCGCAGAATCCCGCAGGATTGTCCTCTTCCGGCATGCGAAAGCCGACTGGCCACAGGTGACCGACCACGAGCGGCCGCTCGCCGACCGGGGTCGAATGGACGCGGCAGAAGCCGGCCGCAGGCTGGCCGACACCGCCATCCCCTTCGACCTGGCCCTGTGCTCGACCGCGATCCGGACCCGGGAGACCTGGAAGCTCGCCGTCCACGAGTTCCAGCACCGGCCGAAAACCGTCTACGAAGAGCGGGTCTACGAGGCCTCGCCCGGCGAGCTGATCGCCCTGCTCAACGAAACCCCCGACGACGCACAGAACGTCCTGCTGATCGGCCACAACCCCGGAGTGCAGGGCCTCGCCGACGTCCTGTCCGGCTCCGCCGACGGCGATGCGCAGGAGTGGATGAGCCGGCGCGGCTTCCCGGCCGCCGCCTTCGCCGTCCTGTCCTTCGGCGGCCCCTGGAAGACCCTGGAGCCCGGCACGGCCACGCTGCTCGACTACTGGGCCCCGTCCGAGTGACCGACCCCGCACGAAGGGCCCGGCACCGTCGCGGTGCCGGGCCCCTTGCATGCGGAGCGGCTCGCCGCCCTCAGTCCGTCCGGTTCCGCGCAGGTCGTTCGGTCGTACGCAGGTCGTACGCAGGTCGTCCGTCCGGTGCGGAGCGTCAGTCCTCGTGGTGCATGTCCGCGGCTTCGACCTCTTCGCGGGTGACGCCGAGCAGATACAGGACCGTGTCCAGGAACGGCACGTTCACCGCCGTGTGCGCGGCCTCCCGCACCACCGGCTTGGCGTTGAACGCGACGCCGAGCCCGGCCGCGTTGAGCATGTCCAGGTCGTTGGCACCGTCACCGATCGCCACCGTCTGCGACAGCGGCACCCCCGCCTCGGCGGCGAACCGGCGCAGCAGCCGCGCCTTGCCCGCCCGGTCCACGATCTCGCCGGTCACCTTCCCGGTGAGCTTGCCGTCGACGATCTCCAGCGTGTTGGCCTGAGCGAAGTCGAGCCCGAGCCGTTCCTTCAGATCATCCGTGACCTGCGTGAACCCACCGGAGACGACCCCCACTTGATAGCCGAGCCGCTTCAGCGTACGGATCAGCGTGCGCGCGCCCGGCGTCAGCCGCACCTCGCTGCGCACCTTCTCCACCACCGACGCGTCCAGCCCGGCCAGCAGCGCCACGCGCGCGTGCAGCGACTGCTCGAAGTCCAGCTCCCCGCGCATCGCGGCCGCCGTCACCTCGGCCACCTTGTCCTCGCAGCCGGCGTGCGCCGCGAAGAGCTCGATCACCTCGTCCTGGATGAGCGTGGAGTCCACGTCCATCACGACCAGACGCTGGGCGCGCCGGTGCAGTCCGGCCGCGACGACCGCGATGTCGACACCCAGTGCCGCGGCGTCCGTCACCAGGGCCGTGCGCAGCGGCGCGGTCTCCACGCCGGAGACCGCGAACTCCACCGCGGTCACGGGGTACTTGGCGAGCCGGAAGATACGGTCGATGTTGCCGCCCGACTTGGTGATCCTGGCGGCGATGGCGGCCGTCGCCTCCGCGGTGAGCGGGTGCCCGAGGACGGTCACCAGGGAGCGTCCCGAGCCACGCGGGCGGTTGTCGCCGAGGCCGGAGATGATCTCCGCCTGCATCTTCATGGACTCCGCCCAGCTGTGGACGGTCGCCCGCAGATCCCCTTCCAGACCGGCCGGCGGCTCCGTCACGAGCGCGCACAGTGTGATCCGGCCCCGCGTGACGACCTGCTCGATGTCGACCACGTCGACCGAGTAGGCGGCCAGCGTGTCGAAGAGGCCGGCGGTGATGCCCGGCCTGTCCTTCCCGAAGATCTTGACGAGAAGTGTGGGGGTGTCAGAGGTCTGCGAAGCGCTCATGGTGCCTCCACCGTATCCGGCACCCAGTGCCTGCCGCCCCCGAGGTCCGTCTAGCGGACACGGAACACTGGGTGTCGGCCGGGTGGCGAGGGCCTTACGTTCGGACCACCGCTGCACCAGTAACTGTGAACCGCCCCAGGATCACCTGCGGCCGACGCCGCACGGCCGCGCGCCGTTCACCGGCTGAACCCGTCACGGGCGCCCCTTCGGCTTCCCCGGCGGCGGCGGCGGTGGAGGAGGGCGGACTCGGCGAGCTCGCTCGGCCCGATGACCGCGGCTGTGGTGGCCCTTGGGGCGGGTGGTTCCGTCACTCCGTCCGGGGATGTGTCCGCTTTCGGGTTGACCGGTGCACAGGCGGCGACCGCCATCGAGATCACGCCACTCGGGGTGAGCCTGGTCGGCGCGGTGCTGTTGTCGTGGTTCTTCCTACGGTCCTTGCGGGGCGCGGGAGTTGTGATCGCGCCGACCAGGCTCACCCCGAGTGGCGTGATCTCGATGGCGGTCGCCGCCTGTGCACCGGTCAACCCGAAAGCGGACACATCCCCGGACGGAGTGACGGAACCACCCGCCCCAAGGGCCACCACAGCCGCGGTCATCGGGCCGAGCGAGCTCGCCGAGTCCGCCTCCAGCAGATGCAGTCCGAGCGCTGCGGTGCCCGCCATTCCGATCAATGCCCAGCTCACGGCGGCGATGGCGGAGAGAAGGATGTCGCCCCAGGGCAGCCTGGCGCCTTTCGAGCTCTCGACGTACGTGGACGCGCTCATGGCAGACCCCCCGATCCGCGGCGCGGCCGATCGCCGCGCATGTCCCCCTCGCGTGGATTACCACTCTCCGGGCTGGTTTCAACCCCGTCAACGGAACCATTCGAAGCGCGTGGGCGTGCTCCACACAAGGCCCGGCTTTCGGTCAGGGGGCGGAGCCTGAAATAGTTCCCGACGATGTTCGACATCCCTAGACTCCCTGTGTTGGGGGTAACTCGGGGGACTACTCAGTGGGGCATGGAGTGCCGGAACTCGTACTGGAATTGAATGGAAGGACCTGGACGCTCGACCCGTCCAGGCCCTACACCCTCGGACGCGATCCGCAGGGCGACATCGTGCTCGACGACGCCAGGGTGTCCTGGCGGCATGCCACGATCAGCTGGAGCGGCCACAGTTGGGTCATCGAGGACCAGGGCAGCACCAACGGCACGTTCGTGCAGGGCCAGCGGATCCATCACCTGGAGATCGGCCCGGGCTCGGCCGTGCACCTGGGCAATGCGACCGACGGACCGCGCCTGGACCTCAGCGGCACCGCGGCATCCGTCGCCTCGCCGCAGGCCCAGCCGCAGCAGCAGCCGTACGCCGCGCAGGGCGCCCAGGCGGGCTGGGCCCAGCAGGCACCTCAGCAGCAGCCCCAGCAGGCACCGCAGCAGCAGCCCCAGCAGGCCGGCTGGCAGCAGTCGCAGCAGGCGGCCCACATCCCGCAGCAGCAGGGTCCCGGTGGTGGCGCGGGGGCGCCGCCGGTCTACGGCGACCGCAGCCCCACCACGTTCCACCAGTTCTCCATCGGCCGCGTGATGCGCATCGGCCGTGCGCTGGAGAACGAGCTGGTCGTCTCCGACCTCCAGGTCTCCCGGCACCACGCCGAGTTCCACTCGACGCCCGACGGCCGCATGGAGATCCGCGACCTGGGCTCGCACAACGGCACGTACGTCAACGGCCAGCCGATCGCCAAGGGCGGCTCGCAGCTGCTGGGCCCGGCGGACATCGTCGGTGTCGGTCACTCGACGTTCCGGATCGTCGGCGACCGTCTCGAGGAGTTCGTCGACACCGGTGAGGTCTCCTTCTCGGCCCGGCATCTGACCGTCACGGTCGACGGCGGCAAGCAGATCCTCAAGGACGTCTCCTTCGGCGTCCCGGAGAAGTCGCTCATCGCGGTCATCGGCCCGTCCGGCTCGGGCAAGTCGACCCTGCTCAAGGCACTCACCGGCTACCGCCCCGCCAACCAGGGCGACGTCCTCTACGACAACCGGAACCTCTACAAGCAGTTCGCCGAGCTGCGCCAGCGCATCGGTCTGGTCCCGCAGGACGACATCCTGCACAAGGAGCTGACCGTCAAGAAGGCCCTCAAGTACGCGGCCAAGCTCCGCTTCCCCGCCGACACCACGGGCAAGGAGCGCGACGCCCGTATCGACGAGGTGCTGCGCGAGCTGAAGCTGGACATCCACAAGGACAAGAAGGTCACCTCCCTGTCCGGCGGCCAGCGCAAGCGCGTCTCGGTCGCCCTGGAGCTGCTCACCAAGCCGTCGCTGATCTTCCTGGACGAGCCCACGTCGGGCCTCGACCCGGGCATGGACCGCGACGTCATGCAGCTGCTGCGCGGCCTCGCCGACGACGGCCGTACGGTCCTCGTCGTCACCCACTCGGTGGCCGAGCTGGCGATCTGCGACAAGCTGCTGGTGATGGCCCCGGGCGGTTCGGTCGCCTACTTCGGTCCGCCGGAGGAGGCGCTGAACTTCTTCGGCTACGACACCTGGGCCGACGTCTTCTCCGCCTTCGAGAACTACCGCGACTACGACTGGGCCGGACGCTGGAAGGGCTCGCAGCACTACCAGATGTACGCCGCGGACATCGACGCGATTGCTCCGCAGTCCGTACAGGTGCCGCCGATGCAGGCGATGAAGCCGCCGAAGCCGCAGGGCTGGCTGTCGCAGTTCCTCACACTGGTGCGCCGCTATGTGTCGGTGATCGCGTCCGACAAGGGCTTCCTGGCCCTGATGGTGATCCTGCCGGGCGTGCTCGGCGCGGTGAGCCTGCTCATCGACTCGGGCAAGGGCCTGCTGCCCAACGCGCCCAGCCCGCAGACCGGCCGGATCATCCCGAACGGCACGGCCACCACCGTGCTGCTGATCCTCGCGGTCGGCGCCTGCTTCGCCGGCGCCGCGAACTCGGTGCGTGAGCTGATCAAGGAACGGGTCATCTACGAGCGGGAGCGCGCGACCGGCCTGTCGCGCTCGGCGTACCTGATGTCCAAGGTCTTCGTGCTCGGCTTCATCACCGTGCTCCAGGGCCTGATGGTCGGCGTCATCGGCTTCGCCAGCCGGGAGATCCCGGAGGAGGGCCTGGTCTTCGGCAAGCTGACGCTGCTGGAGCTGTCGGTGCCGATCATGGCGCTGGGCTTCACCTCGATGATGTTCGGCCTGATCATCTCGGCCCTGGTGAAGACCGCCGAGAAGACCATGCCGCTGCTGGTCATGTTCGCGATCATCCAGGTCGTGTTCACGGGCTGTCTGTTCGCCCTGAACGGCTCGATCGGCGCCAACCAGATCTCGTATCTGATGCCGTCGCGTTGGGCCGTGGGCGCCGCGGGCGCCACGCTGGACTTCAACAAGATCAGCCCGCCCGGCCAGGGCGAGAGCAACGACCCGCTGTGGGAGCACACGGTCGGCGTCTGGGCCATGGACATGATCGCCCTGATCGTGCTCGGTGTGATCTGCGGCATCTTCGTGGCCCGCTTCCTGCGCCGCCACGAGCCCGAGGTCATGCGCAAGTAGTCACCGCCGTACGACGCCCGAAGGGCGGCACCCCGTCAGGAGGGTGCCGCCCTTCGGCGTACGTGTCAGAGGCCCGCGCCTACCTCGGTCAGTACGCGCTGTTGACGTTGTCGATCGAGCCGTACCGGTCGGCCGCGTAGTTGGCGGCGGCGGTGAGGTTGGCGACCGGGTCGTACTGGCTCTTGGCCGTGCCCGGGACGTGGTACGCGTCGAAGGTCGGCTTGATGACCTGGAGCAGACCGATCGACGGGACGCCGTTCTGGGCGTTGATGTCCCAGTTGTTGATCGCGTTCGGGTTACCCGAGGACTCCCGCATGATGTTCTTGTGCAGGCCGTTGTAGGTGCCCGGGATGTCGTGCTTCTTCATGATGTCGAGCGCCTCGCGGATCCAGCCGTCGAGGTTGTTCGCGTAGGTCTTGGCGGCGACCTGCTTGACCGCGACGCGCTTGGCGGACCGGCTCGCGGCCTCCTCCGCCTTGCGCTCGGCAGCGGCCTTCTTCGCGGCGGCGGCCTTGGCGGCCCGCTGCTTGGCGGTGGCCTGGGCGGCCACGTGCTTGTCGTGGGCCACGGCGGCCCGGTGCTTGGCGGCGGCCACAGCGGCCTTGTGCTTGGCCACCATCGCCTCGGCCTTCACCTTGTCGCCGGCGAGCTGGTCGGTGACGCTGCCCTTGACGTCCTTGATCTGCTCGCTGCTGTAGGCCACCTTGCCCGCGGGGGCTTCGGCCGTGGTCGTCTGTGCGTTGCCGGGGACGGCGGACAGTGCCAGAGCGGCGGCGCCGAGCGTACCCACGCCGGCGATCGCGATCTTCTGGCGCTTGGTTATGGCACGACTGAGGGCACGGTTCTTGGTGTTCTTGAGCATGGCAGATGGACCTCTTCGAATAGCGCGGAGGTCGCTCGCTGTCCGGCGGGGGACACGGGTGCTTCCGGCACAAACGCCGCGGGCTGAACCCACGGCGCTGAGCGACGAGAGCAATTCTTAGCGGCCGCAAAATGCGGTGGCAAAGGTGTGACCTACGATCCCCGGTAGTGGAGCCAGGAAGGGCAAAATAGGACAGACAGGACTGTCCGCGCCGCTCAAAAGGGACGGCTCCACCTACTACGGACTTTCGTACGTGACCTGCACCCTATGCGCGGGCTCACATCAGCCATGCGACAGTCTCACCAGCAGTTGCTGGCGCAATGCTCTGCGTGAGGGTCCTCCGCCGGGAGGATGAGGTGCACGTCCCCGAACTCGTGCCACAGGTAGAGCCCGCGCAGCGCTTCCTCATAGCTGCGGTCGATCGCGGCTCGCCCGGCGACCGCCTCCAGCATCAGCAGATGCGAGGCCTCCGGCTCGTGCAGCCCGGTCAGCAGCCCGTCCACCACACGCACCCCGCGCTCCGGCGTGACGACCAGATCCGTCCACCCCTCACGCGCGCCCACGACCCCGTCGGCGTCCACCGCCGACTCCACCGCCCGCACGGCCGTCGTCCCGACGGCGACGATGCGGCCGCCCCCGGCCTTCGCGGCATTGATCAGCCGAGCCGAGGCCTCCGGCACCGCGAACCGCTCCGGATACGGCAGCTCGTGCGCCTCAGCCGACGCCACACCCGTGTGCAGCGTGATCGGCGCGAACTGCACACCCCGGCTCACCAGCTCCGTGACCAGCCCGACCGTGAAGGGCCGCGCCGCGCTCGGCATCTCCGCGCTTCCCGAGCCGTCGGCCGAGGGCAGCGCGAACACCGTCTGGTACACGGACAACGGCTGGTCCCGCTCCGTATAGGAGTAGCGAATCGGCCGACCCTGCTCCCGCATCAGCCCGAGGACGGCATCAGCCGGGGCCCGTGCCCCGGTGGCCGCTTCGTCGACGCGACTGTCCGTGCCCTCCACCTCCACGGGCCCGGCGGCCACCCGCGCCCACCACATCCGCGCGCTCCCGACGCTCAGCGGCTCCTCCAACACCAGCCGCAGCCCGCCCGGCAGCCACACCTCAGTCCCCGCGGGTCCGCCCGCACGCGCGCGCGTAGTGCCCAGCTCGTCCGGATCCCGCAGCTCCACGGCCCACCGCCCGTCATCCCCGCGCGTGGAGAAATGCACCACCACGCGCGCGTGCCCGATCCGCCCGTCCACGGCGGCCGCCAGCGTCCGGGACGTGTTGACGACCAGCAGATCCCCGGCCCGCAGCAGCCGCGGCAGCTCACGAAAGGTGTGATGCGACACCTCGGTACCCCGCGACACCAGCAGCCGTACGGCATCCCGGCCCAGCCCCGGCCCCCGCTGCTCGGCGGGAACCCGAGCCGACAGCTCCTCCGGCACGCTCACCGCCAGCGTCATCGCCGCTCCTCCAGCAGAGCCGGAGCCCCGTAGCGGCCGCTCGCCGGACGCTCGTCCAGCAGCCGCAGGAACGCCGGCACGACACTGGCCGGAGCGGGCCGCGGATCGTCGTCGTCCGGTACGGCCGCCGCGTACAGGTCCGTAGCCATGTCCCCGGGGTCGACCGCCCACACGCGCAGTCCGGGCTCCTCCTCACCCAGCACGGCCGCGAGATGGTCCAGCGCGGCCTTCGACGCCCCGTACCCGCCCCAGGTCTCGTACGCCTCGGCGGCCGCGTCCGAGCTGACCGTGATCACGGCGCCCGTCCGGGCCGCCCGCAGCAGCGGCAGTGCCTCCTGTACAAGGGCCAGCGCGGCGACCACGTTCACCTCCAGCGCCCGCCGCAGCCCCTCCAGGGGCAGCGCGTCCAGCCGTACCAGCGGCTCGGCGCCCAGCGCGCTGGCGTTGCTCACCAGCAGATCCACGCCGCCCAGCTTCCAGGCGGCCGCCACCAGCTCGGCCCGATGACCGGCGTCCGTGACGTCCCCCGGCACGGCCGTCACGCGCGTGCCGTGCAGTTCCCCGAGCCCGGACGCCGTCTCCTGGAGCGCCTCCGGCGTCCTGGCGTCGAGCACCAGATCCCAGCCGCGCGCGGCCAGCCCCTCGGCGAGCGCCCGCCCCAGCCCCTTCGAGGCCCCCGTGATGATCGCTACCGGCATGACAACCGTCCCCTCGTCCCGGCCCGCCTCGGATCGGCGGGTGCCCTCAACGTAGGAACGGGGCCGCCCGCCCCGCCTCGGACGCGGGCCGCAACATCGCGGGGCCCTTCGTCCTAAGCCACGCACCTGGGCCGCCCGCCCTACGCCGCTGATCGGGGGACCGGAGAAGTAGGTGAGGGGGGACCGCAGAACTAGGACCGAGGCCCCGGTCGGCCGCCGCCAGAGGTCCGATCCGGCTGTCACACCCCGCCGGTACCGTGAGGGCATGAGTCAAGGCCCCAGGTCCGGCCTCGCCGCGGTGAGCTCCGCGTTGCTGGCCATGAGCAGGCATCTTGAGGTGCGCGACGTCCTCAAGACGATCGTCGCCTCCGCCCGCCAACTGCTCGACGCGCAGTACGCCGCGCTCGGCGTCCCGGACGACCATGGGGGCTTCGCCCAGTTCGTGGTCGACGGAGTCAGCGACGAGCAGTGGAAGGCCATCGGCCCGCTCCCGCGCCAGCACGGAATCCTCGCCGCGATGCTCCAGGAGGCCGAGGTCGAGCGCCTCGCCGACGTCCGCAAGGACCCCCGCTTCGAGGGCTGGCCGTCGGCGCACCCCGACATGTCCGACTTCCTGGGCCTGCCGATCCGCGACGGCGACGAGGTCATCGGCGCCCTGTTCCTCGCGAACAAGAACTGCCCGAAACCGGAAGGGAGCTGCGGCTTCACGGAGGAGGACGAGGAGCTCCTCTCCATCCTCGCCCAGCACGCAGCGATCGCCCTGACCAACGCCCGCCTGTACGAGCGCAGCCGCGAACTGACGATCGCCGAGGAGCGCTCACGCCTGGCCCACGAACTGCACGACGCGGTCAGCCAGAAGCTGTTCTCCCTGCGCCTGACGGCCCAGGCCGCCACCGCCCTGGTCGACCGCGACCCGGCCCGCGCCAAGGGCGAGCTGCACCAGGTGGCCGCGCTCGCCGCCGAGGCCGCCGACGAACTGCGCGCCGCGGTCGTCGAGTTGCGCCCCGCGGCCCTCGACGAGGACGGCCTCGTCGCCACCCTGCGCACCCAGATCCAGGTCCTCGACCGCGCCCACAGCGCCCGCGTCACCTTCGCAGGCCGCGGTGTGAAGGCCCTGCCCTCCGCCCAGGAGGAGGCCGTGCTGCGCGTCGCCCAGGAGGCCCTGCACAACGCCTTGCGGCACTCCGGAGCCGAGCACGTCGACGTGACGCTGGACCGCCGCGCCGGCGGAGCCGTCCTGCGGGTCACGGACGACGGCGGCGGCTTCGACCCGAAGGCGATACGCACCGCCGGACGCCACCTCGGCCTGGTCTCCATGCGGGACCGGGCGAGCGGGGTCGGCGGCACGCTGACCGTGGAATCGGCGCCCGGCAAGGGCACCGTGATCGAGATGGAGGTCCCCGGTGGCTGACGCAATCAAGGTGCTGCTCGTCGACGACCACCAGGTGGTCCGCCGTGGCCTGCGCACCTTCCTCGAAGTGCAGGACGACATCGAGGTCGTCGGCGAGGCCGCCGACGGCGCCGAGGGAGTGGCCCGCGCCGAGGAACTGAAACCGGACGTCGTGCTGATGGACGTGAAGATGCCGGGCATGGACGGCGTCGAGGCCCTGCGCAAGCTGCGCGAACTGGACAACCCCGCGCGCGTGCTGATCGTCACCAGCTTCACCGAACAGCGCACGGTGATCCCGGCCCTGCGCGCGGGCGCCGCCGGTTACGTCTACAAGGACGTCGACCCGGACGCACTCGCCGGAGCCATCCGCTCGGTCCACGCCGGCCACATCCTGCTCCAGCCCGAGGTCGCGGGCGCCCTGCTGTCCCAGGAGGAGGCCAACTCGGGGCAGGGGAGAGCGGGCTCCCTGACGGAGCGGGAGCGCGAGGTGCTCAGCCTGATCGCGGACGGCCGCTCGAACCGGGAGATAGCCAGAGCTCTGGTTCTCTCGGAGAAGACCGTCAAGACGCACGTCTCGAACATCCTGATGAAACTCGACCTCGCGGACCGCACCCAGGCCGCCCTGTGGGCCGTACGCCATGGCGTGACCGGCTGAAACGCTCTCCGCAGGGCGTGACGGACGGCAATACGGAGGGTTCCGCTCCGGACTGAGATTCATACCGTCGTGGGAATGTCCCCCGGATGGCGCATCCTTCGCGGATCTCCACCGTTCTCCAGTGCGTGCTGCGGCGACTGCCGCGGCAATCGCAAGGAGGGCTTAGAAGTGAAGAACCTGAAGAAGGCAGCGGCCGTGACGATGGTGGCCGGTGGCCTGCTGGCCGCCGGTGCCGGAATGGCCTCCGCCACCGACGGCGCGCACGCCGACGGCCAGGCCGTGGGCTCCCCGGGCATCGCCTCGGGCAACCTCGTCCAGGCCCCGGTCCACATCCCGGTCAACGTCTCGGGCAACAGCGTGAACGTCGTCGGCATCCTGAACCCCGCCTTCGGCAACCTGGCCGTCAACAAGTGACGACCCCCCAAAACAGGCAGTGACCTCCGGCCTCCCGGGTTTTCCCGGGGGGCCGGTCTGCTTCGACGGGGGCCAGGTCCCTCTCGACGGGGGGCCGGGTCCTTCTCAGCGCCGGTCAGGCACACTCCAGCCCGTCCGGCGTTTGAGGACGAGGCCCCTTCAGGGCCGACACGGGGGTCTGGGGGCAGAGCCCCCGGGCACGGTCACACCAACGCCGGCCACCAACCGACCGACGCTCACCGCACGCCCCGCTCCCGCTCCTCCACAACGGAGTTGTACGCGGCGACCTGGGCCCGCCGAGCCACCCGCTCCACCGGCCGCAAGGCCTCCGCCCGAGCCCCCATCTCAGCGGAGCTCACCGCACCCCCGTGCCCGTTCTCATACGCCAGCGACACCAGCAACCCCACCCGCTGAGCCAGCTCCAGCACCCGCACCGCCCGCGGCGGATACCCCGGCGCCAACACCTCCCGCCCCCGCTCGGCCCGCGCCCGATAGGCATCGATCGCCGCCTCGGCCATCGGCCCCGATCCGGCCACATCCAGCCGCGACAGCACCGCGGTGGCATCCCGCAGCGCCTCCGCCAGCTCCCGCTCGGCCTCACCCAGCGACGGCACATCCGCGGGCGGCGCCTCCCGCACCGGCAGCACACGCCAGACGACCTCGACATGTACATCTCCGTCGGGCCCGGCCTCGTACACCTCCGGCACCAGCCCGAACGCGGAGCCGTGGCAGATCACGGCCTCCTCGGCGTCCATCGCCCGTGCGTTGAACTCCGGCGGCCCGCTCAGCCCCAGCGGATGCCCCGGCGCGGGCAGCGCGATCCGCAGCCCGCTCACCCCGAGCGTCCGCAGCCGCCCGAGCGCCAGCGTGAGCCCCACGGGCGCCGACTCGCCGGGCAGCCCTTCCACCCGGTGCACGGCATCGTCGCCGGCGATCTCGTGCACAGCGTCGTCCGGCGAGACGAGTCCGGCCAAAAGGGCATTTCCCCAAGCGGCGAGGCGTCCTGAACGTGGTTCCGAGAGCATGCCCCCACCCTAAGGACCGGACCGATGGAATGAGGCGGCGGACCGGTGGCGTAGATTTCGTTGAGGGCTGCGCCCACAGGCGCACGCGACCACCGAGACGCCGAGACCGGTCACACTGCAAGGGGAGACAACGCGCTCATGAGCGATGTTCTGGAGCTTCAGGACGTATCCGTGGTCCGGGAGGGCCGGGCTCTGGTGGACCAGGTGTCCTGGTCGGTCAAGGAGGGCGAGCGCTGGGTCATCCTCGGCCCGAACGGCGCCGGCAAGACCACCCTCCTCAACGTCGCGTCCAGCTACCTCTACCCCAGCAAGGGCACCGCCACCATCCTCGGCGAGACCCTCGGCACGCCCGGCACCGACGTCTTCGAGCTGCGCCCGCGCATCGGCATGGCCGGCATCGCCATGACCGAGAAGCTGCCCAAGCGCCAGACCGTCCTGCAGACCGTGCTGACCGCCGCGTACGGCATGACCGCCACCTGGAACGAGGACTACGAGGAGGTCGACGAGCAGCGCGCCCTCGCCTTCCTCGACCGCCTCGGCATGACCGAGTACGCCGACCGGAAGTTCGGCACCCTCTCCGAGGGCGAGCGCAAGCGCACCCTCATCGCCCGTGCCCTGATGGCCGACCCCGAGCTGCTCCTCCTCGACGAGCCCGCCGCCGGCCTCGACCTCGGTGGCCGCGAGGATCTCGTCCGCCGCCTCGGCCGCCTCGCCCGCGACCCGATCGCCCCCTCGATGCTCATGGTCACCCACCACGTCGAAGAGATCCCCCCGGGCTTCACGCACGTCCTGATGATCCGTCAGGGCAAGGTCCTCGCAGCCGGCCCGATGGAGCTCGAACTCACCTCCCGCAATCTCTCCCTCTGCTTCGGCCTCCCCCTCGTCGTCGAACAGGTCGGTGACCGCTGGACGGCACAGGGCCTCCCGCTGTCCTGACCCGCTCCTTCAGAAGAGCCGTTCAAACGATCGGCGCCCTGTCGGCGACAGGGCCCGCGGTCCTACCATGACCATGTGGAAATCGACGCGTGGGTTTGGTGGTTGATCGGAGCGGCAGCGCTCGGCATCGGGCTCGTGATCACCGCGATGCCCGAACTCGGCATGCTGGCCGTGGGCGCCGTCGCAGCCGCCGTGGCCGCCGGCATCTTCGGCGGTGACGCCGTCGTCCAGGTCGTGGCCTTCGTCGTCGTCTCGACCGCACTCATCGCCGTCGTACGGCCCATCGCCAACCGGCATCGCGCACAGCGGCCCCAACTGGCCACCGGCATCGAGGCGTTGAAAGGCAAACAGGCCGTCGTACTGGAGCGCGTCGACGCATCCGGCGGCCGGATCAAGCTCGCCGGAGAGATCTGGTCGGCACGCTCTCTCGACACCGACCGCGCCTACGAAGTAGGCCAGGAAGTCGACGTCGTGGACATCGAGGGGGCCACGGCGATCGTCATGTGACCTCGCACGACGTAAGTGGCGCGAACCAGCCACGAGGCACGCGACGGTCTGTCAGACTCACCAGCAAGATCTTCAACAACCATAAGATCTGCCGAACATGCCGCAGCGGAGAAGGGGTACGGGGACACGACGATGGAACCGGTCATCATCGTCCTGATCATTCTGGTGGTGTTGGTCTTCATCGCCCTGATCAAGACGATCCAGGTCATCCCACAGGCGAGCGCGGCCATCGTCGAGCGCTTCGGCCGCTACACGCGGACACTCAACGCGGGCCTCAACATCGTGGTCCCGTTCATCGACACCATCCGCAACCGCATCGACCTGCGCGAACAGGTCGTGCCGTTCCCGCCGCAGCCGGTGATCACCCAGGACAACCTGGTCGTGAACATCGACACCGTCATCTACTACCAGGTGACCGACGCCCGCGCCGCCACCTACGAAGTCGCCAGCTACATCCAGGCGATCGAGCAGCTCACGGTCACCACGCTCCGCAACATCATCGGTGGCATGGACCTGGAGCGCACCCTGACCTCCCGCGAGGAGATCAACGCGGCCCTGCGCGGCGTCCTCGACGAGGCGACGGGCAAGTGGGGAATCCGGGTCAACCGCGTCGAGTTGAAGGCGATCGAGCCGCCCACCTCCATCCAGGACTCGATGGAGAAGCAGATGCGCGCCGACCGCGACAAGCGCGCCGCGATCCTCACGGCCGAAGGTACGCGCCAGGCCGCCATCCTCACCGCCGAGGGCGAGAAGCAGTCCCAGATCCTGCGCGCCGAGGGTGAGGCCAAGGCAGCGGCCCTGCGAGCCGAGGGCGAAGCCCAAGCGGTCCGCACGGTCTTCGAGGCGATCCACGCAGGCGACCCGGACCAGAAGCTCCTCAGCTACCAGTACCTCCAGATGCTCCCCAAGATCGCCGAGGGCGATGCCAACAAGCTTTGGATCGTCCCCAGCGAAATCGGCGACGCCCTCAAGGGCCTCTCCGGCGCGATGGGCAACCTGGGCGGCCTGGGCGGCGGTTCGAGCGCAGCCACGGAACGCCGAGAGAAGCCGTCAATCGACTGACGCGCGGTCCGTCGTACGACAATGGGGCCCGCCTTCCGAGGAAGGCGGGCCCCAAACGTCCTTAGAGGCGCGGGGAACTGCGCGACAGGCCACCCCCAGCCCGCAGCCGACAACTCTGTCGTGACCCCACCTCGAACAGTCAGGCAGCATCCATCGCAAGCCAATCCGGCAGCGCAGCAAACTCATCCGCACCCAGCGTCAGCAACATCGCATCGGCAGGCGTCGGCTCGAACGGCTCCCGAAGCAACGGCATACCCGCCTGCTCAGGCGTCCGGTCAGCCTTCCGATGATTGTCCTCCGCACACGAGGCGACCGTATTCAGCCATGTGTCCTGACCACCGTGCGACCGCGGCACCACGTGGTCCACGGTCGTGGCCCGGCGCCCGCAGTACGCGCACCGGTGCCGGTCCCGCACCAGAACACCCCGCCTCGACCACGGCGCTTGTCTTCGGAAGGGCACCCGTACATACCTGCACAGCCTGATCACGCGGGGCGCGGGTATGTCGACCTCGGCTCCGCGCATGCGCAGTTCGGGGTGGGCCTGCTCGACGACGGCCTTGTCCTGAAGCACCAGAACGACGGCTCGATTCAACGTCACCGTCGACAGCGGCTCGAAGCTCGCGTTCAGTACCAGCGTGTCCCGCATTGCAGCCCACCTCCCGTGCGCACCTGCCCACCCCCTGGCGGGCTGGGATCAACTCTGGCCGGGCACGCCGAGATGGACAACGAAATAAAAAATGCCCGCCCCCGATCACTTCCATGACCTGGGGCGGGCAAACGTTCCATGAACGTCAGGCTTCGGCGGGCGCCTCGTACTCACCGATCACATGGGCACGCGCGAGCGCGTGGAACCGCAGATTGAAGCCGACGACGGCCGGGCTGGCGTCCGCGTCAGGACCGAGCTTCTCCTGATCCACGGCGTACACCGTGAACACGTAGCGGTGCGGCCCGTCGCCGGGCGGCGGCGCGGCACCACCGAAGTCCTTCGACCCGTAGTCGTTCCGCGCCTGTACGGCACCCTCCGGCAGCCCCTCGAACTTGCCGCTGCCCGCACCCGCCGGCAGCTCGGTCACGGAGGCCGGGATGTCGAAGAGGACCCAGTGCCAGAACCCGCTGCCCGTGGGGGCGTCCGGGTCGTAGCACGTCACGGCGAAGCTCTTGGTCTCGGCCGGGAAGCCCTCCCAGCGCAGCTGCGGCGAGGTATTGCCGGCCGCGTAGACCTGAGCGTCCTTGAGGGTCCCGCCGGACGCGACGTCCTCGCTCGTGACCGTGAAGGACGGCACGGGCGGATGGAAGTCGTGGGGCAGCGGGCGCCTCTTGAGCTCGGTCACTTCGATACCTCCTGTTGGAACAGTGGAATCAGCAGTTCCGAGCCTAGAACCAGTTGCGCTTGCTGCCGACCTCGGACAGCCACTGGTTGAGATACGCCGCCCAGTCGGTCCCGTGGAAGTCGTTCAGACCCACCTGGAACGAACGGAACGTGTCACTGCCCTCGCTGAACAGCCCCGGCTTCTTGTCCATTTCGAGGACGACGTCCATCGCGTTGCCGTCCGCCACGAAGCTCAGCTCGACCTGGTTGATCCCGCGGTACTGCTGCGGCGGGAAGAACTCGATCTCCTGGTAGAACGGCAGCTTCTGCCGGGTACCGCGGATGTGGCCGCGCTCCATGTCCGCGTTCTTGAAGCGGAAGCCCAGCTGGATGAAGGCGTCGAGGATCGCCTTCTGAGCCGGCAGCGGGTGCACATTGATCGGGTCCAGGTCGGTGGAGTCCACGGCCCGGGCGATCGACAGCTCCGTCGTCACACYGATGTTCATCCCGCGCAGCGGCTGACCGTCGATCGTCGTGACCGGCGTCTCCCACGGGATCTCCAGCCCGAACGGCACCGCGTGCACGGCGCCGGGCTGAAGCTCGAAGGCACCACCGAGCTGCAACTTCGTGAACTCGATGTCCTGCTTGTACTCCGAGTCCTGGCCCTCGACCTCGACACGTGCCTGAAGTCCCACGGACAGGCCCTCGATGTTSTGGCTCACGGACCCGCCCTGAATCCGCACCTCGCCCTGGACGACACCGCCCGGAACGACGTTGACCTCGGTCAGCACCGTCTCGACCGAAGCACCGCCGGCCCCCAGGCTCGCGAGCAGCTTCTTGAACGCCATGACTCTCCTCTTCTCAGAGTGGATCCCTGATCCCTACAAACGCGATCCGGCCGTGGCCGGTTCCGCGCTCCCACCCTGGCAAGCCGCGGGCCCCCTGACCACCCCGTCGCCACCACCCGTCTGCACTACCCTCGGACGGCATGATCGCGACCCCCGACCGTACGCCCCTGCCCCGGGACTTCTTCGACCGCCCCGTCCTCGAAGTCGCCCCCGACCTCCTGGGCCGGATCCTCGTACGCACCACCCCGGACGGTCCGATCTCCCTCCGCATCACAGAGGTGGAGGCCTACGACGGTCCGAACGACCCCGGCTCCCACGCTTATCGCGGCCGCACACCCCGCACCGAAGTGATGTTCGGTCCCCCCGGGCACGTCTACGTCTACTTCACCTACGGCATGTGGCACTGCATGAACCTGGTCTGCGGTCCCGACGGCCTGGCGAGCGCGGTCCTGCTGCGCGCCGGCGAGATCGTGGAGGGCGCCGAGCTCGCCCGCACACGTCGACTCTCGGCCCGCAACGACAAGGAACTGGCCAAAGGACCGGCCCGCCTGGCCACCGCCCTGGGTGTGGACCGAGCCCTGGACGGCACGGACGCGTGCGCGCCCGGCGAGACCCCACTGAGGATGCTCGCCGGCACCCCGATCCCCTCCGACCAGGTACGCAACGGTCCACGCACCGGCGTGGCCGGCGACGGCGGCAACGGCGACATCCACCCC
This sequence comes from Streptomyces sp. UW30, assembly GCF_008042075.1. Classification (GTDB taxonomy): domain Bacteria; phylum Actinomycetota; class Actinomycetes; order Streptomycetales; family Streptomycetaceae; genus Streptomyces. The sequence continues at coordinate 849,967 of NZ_RDBN01000037.1, forward strand.
TGGCGCTACTGGATCGCCAACGACCCCACGGTCAGCCCCTATCGGGCGCATGTCCCGAAGCGTCGCTCAAGTTGACGCGGCATGGCCGTGCGCGTAACGTAGCCCGAGCCGCTGAACCGGGTACTGCGAAGTCAGCAGCCGGAGCGGCCAACCCACTACCTACGACTTCCCCTCAGCGGGGTCGATTCCGGCGTGCCCGCATGCCCGAATTCGAATCCGCGGAAGCCCGATTATGAATCGGCCGGGGGAATCGGCTAACGTAGTGAATGTCGAAAGGCCGACGGGCGAAAGCCCAGGCCCCATGACAATCCCGCCGACAGGGAATCGGATCGAAAAAGGATCTGATAGAGTCGGAAACGCAAGACCGAAGGGAAGCGCCCGGAGGAAAGCCCGAGAGGGTGAGTACAAAGGAAGCGTCCGTTCCTTGAGAACTCAACAGCGTGCCAAAAATCAACGCCAGATATGTTGATACCCCGTCTCCGGCCGGTCTTCCGGTTGGGACGAGGTTCCTTTGAAACAAAACACAGCGAGGACGCTGTGAACGGTCGGGCCTATTCCGCCTGACTGTTCCGCTCTCGTGATGTGTGCACCCGATTACGGGTAAACATTCACGGAGAGTTTGATCCTGGCTCAGGACGAACGCTGGCGGCGTGCTTAACACATGCAAGTCGAACGATGAACCACTTCGGTGGGGATTAGTGG
>NZ_RDBN01000037.1:850768-896825 GCF_008042075.1 Streptomyces sp. UW30
GTCCCTAGTACGAGAGGACCGGGACGGACGAACCTCTGGTGTGCCAGTTGTTCTGCCAAGGGCATGGCTGGTTGGCTACGTTCGGGAGGGATAACCGCTGAAAGCATCTAAGCGGGAAGCCTGCTTCGAGATGAGTATTCCCACCCACTTGATGGGGTAAGGCTCCCAGTAGACGACTGGGTTGATAGGCCGGATCTGGAAGCACGGTAACGTGTGGAGGTGACCGGTACTAATAGGCCGAGGGCTTGTCCATAGAGGCTCGCGTCCACTGTGTTGGTTCTGAGGCAACGACCGTTGCCGGTTTCTAGAGCAGAACAGACAAAAGAAGAGTGTGCTTGTTCGCTCGAAACCATTAGGGTTTCGGTGGTTATAGCGTGAGGGAAACGCCCGGTTACATTCCGAACCCGGAAGCTAAGCCTTACAGCGCCGATGGTACTGCAGGGGGGACCCTGTGGGAGAGTAGGACGCCGCCGAACAATCTTTGGAGGACCCCTGGTCCCAGCGTTCAGCTGGGACCAGGGGTCCTTTTGTTTTTACAATGCTTGCGGTACCGAAGACAGGAGTCACCCATGTCCACCAACTCTCCCGACGACCGACCGGAGCGCGAACCGCGGCGACGGGAAAGTGGTGACCGCGGCGACCGGGGTGATCGAGGCGGTTACCGAGGCGACCGTGGCGGTGCCCGTCGCGACAACGACCGTGGTAGCTACGGGCYTCGTGACGATCGTCGCGGCGACGACCGGGGCGGTGATCGGGGCGGCGACCGCGGTGGTGACCGTGGTGGCTTCCGTCGCGACGACCGCCGTGACGACCGTCGCGGCGATGACCGGGGCGGCTTCCGGCGGGACGACAACCGTGGCGCGGGCTACGGCCGGCGCGATGACCGCGGCGGCGACCGGCGTGAAGGCGATCGTGGTCCCCGTCCGCCGTTCCGTAGGGACGACCGTCCCGGCGGGCCGCGTCGCGACGACCGCGACCGTGGCGTCCGCCGCGAGGGCGATCGCCCCTCCTTCCGTCGTGACGACCGAGGGGAGCGTCGCGACGACCGCCGTGACGACCGCCGCGATGACCGTCGCGGCGATGACCGTGGTGGCTTCCGGCGGGACGACAACCGTGGCGCGGGCTACGGCCGGCGCGATGACCGTGGCGGCGACCGTCGTAGCGACGACCGTCGTGATGGCGACCGTGGCGGCTTCCGTCGGGACGACCGGGACCGTGGGTTCCGTGGCGACGACCGGGACCGTGGCTTCCGCCGTGACGATCGCCGTGACGACCGTCGGGGCGATGACCGCGGTGGCGACCGAGGCGGTTTCCGGCGCGATGACCGTCGTGGTGATGACCGGGGTGGCGACCGCGGTGGGTTCCGGCGCGATGATCGTCGTGACGACCGGCGTGATGACCGTCGTGGTGATGACCGCGGTGGGTTCCGGCGCGACGATCGCCGTGGTGATGACCGGGGTGGCGACCGCGGTGGGTTCCGGCGCGATGATCGTCGTGACGACCGCCGTGACGACCGTCGCGGCGATGACCGTGGCGGCTTCCGGCGGGACGACAGCCGAGGCGACCGGCGTGACGACCGTCGGGGCGATGACCGCGGTGGCGACCGAGGCGGCTTCCGGCGGGACGACAGCCGAGGCGACCGGGGTGGGTTCCGTGGGCGCGACGACCGTGGTGGTCGTGGGCCTCGTCGGGACGACCGTGGTGGGCGGCCCGGAGGGTTCCGCGGGCGGGACGACCGGCGCGATGACGGGCGTGGCGGTGGCCGGTTCCGTGATGAGCGGGATCGTGACCGGGACCGCGAGCCGATCAAGCGGCTGCCGATCCCCGAGGACGTCACGGGTGACGAGGTCGACAAGGACGTACGGCAGGAGCTTCAGAGCCTGCCGAAGACGCTCGCCGAGGATGTCGCCAAGAACCTGGTGATGGTCGCGCGGCTCATCGACGAGGACCCCGAGGGCGCTTACGGCTACTCCAGGGTGGCTCTGCGGCTCGCGTCGCGTGTCGCGGCCGTACGAGAGGCGGCCGGGTTCGCCGCGTATGCCACGCAGAAGTACGCGGAGGCGCTCGCGGAGTTCCGGGCGGCGCGGCGGATGACGGGTGGCGTGGAGCTGTGGCCGCTGATGGCCGACTGTGAGCGTGGGCTCGGGCGGCCGGAGAAGGCGCTCGACATGGCCGGGGCTCCCGAGGTGCAGAAGCTCGACAAGGCCGGACAGGTGGAGATGCGGCTCGTCGCGGCCGGCGCCCGGCGTGACATGGGGCAGCTGGACGCGGCCATCGTGACGCTGCAGAGCCCCGAGCTCGCCTCCAACGCTGTACAGCCGTGGACCGCGCGGCTGCGGTACGCGTACGCGGACGCGCTGCTCGCCGCCGGGCGGCAGGGTGAGGCGCGCGAGTGGTTCGCGAAGGCCGTCGAGGCCGACAAGGACGGCAGCACGGACGCCTCCGACCGGCTCGCTGAGCTGGACGGTGTCGAATTCGTCGACGCCTTCGACGAGGAGGAGGGCGAGGGCGACAGCGAGGACGGCAGCAGTGACGTGCAGGCGTCGGCCGACCCCGAAGAGGGCGACAAGGAATGAGCCGCGGGTGAAGTGAGGGGCGGGATTCCGGACAGGGGTCCCGCCCCTCGGCGTTTCAGAGGTCCAGCGTGCGCAGCACCAGGCCCGAGGCCGGTTTCGGGCCGAACGACGTCGACTTGCGGGGCATCGTGACGCCCTGGCGGGCGAGGTCGCGTACGACGTCCTCGCGGACCGGGTGCATCAGGACGGCCGTACCGCCGTCGCGTTCCGCTTTTCCGACCGTCGCGGCGGTGTCGTGGATGTAGGCGATGCGGGTGGGGTCGTCCTCGGGGATGTGCCAGACGTGGGCCAGGAGCGTGGCGTGCAGGACCGTCGCGTCCAGGGTGCGCCAGGCGGCGGGGCGGTCGGTGGGGACCGTGCGGGTGAGGAGGGCCGCGTCCGGTCGGTCGACGAGGTGGAAGGCGCCGTCTCCGGCGAGGAGGTAGGCGTTGCCCACGCAGGCCGCGTCGGCCAGGGTCTCCAGCGCTTCGGCGAGGGGGACGTCGAGGCGGCGTACGCGGAACAGGCCGTCGAGGGCGGCCAGGGCCTCAGGCACCGGCACGCCGTGCAGCAGGCGGTGGATCGCGCGGACGCGGAGGGGATAGCGAGCCGTGTCGACCAGCAGGACCAGGCCGTAGTCCCAGGGGCTGGGCGCGGTGTGCTCCGCGCGTAGACGTCGATAAGTCGCCCACCGGTGGTGGCCGTCGGCGATCAGGGCCTGGCGGTTGGTCAGGTCCGACTGGATGCGGGCCAGGTCGGCCGGGTCGGTGATCGACCACAGGCGGTGGCTGAAGCCGTCCTCCGTGGTGGTCGCGAGGAGTGGCGGGCCCTCGATGGTGCGCTCGATGACGGAGGTCGTGTCGGCCGCCGTGCCGTTGCCCCGGTAGGTCAGGAGCAGGGGTTCCAGGTTCGCGGACGTGGCGCGCATCAGGGCCGCTCTGTCGGCGACCACGTGCGGCATGACGTCCTCGTGCGGCAGGACCAGGCCCTCCGACGGCTCCGAGACGCGCAGGGCGCCGATGACGCCGCGCTGGAGCATGCCTTCGCCGTCCCGCTGTTCGTAGACGTAGAGGCCGGGCTCGGGGTCCGTCGTCAGTACGCCTTCGGACAGCCAGCGGCGCAGGGTCTTCGCCGCCTGTTCGTTGCGGGCGTCCGGCGAATCGGCCTGGGGGAGGATCAGGCGGACGATGTTGTACGGATCCGCGTCCTGGAGATGGTGCACGCCGTCGGGGCGGACGACGACGTCGTACGGAGGTGATGTCACGGCGGCCAGGCTGCCGACCCGGTCGGGGTCGTAGCGAAGTCCTCGGAACGGGGTGAGTTCGAGGCCTCGGCGCGCCGTTGATTCCGGGTGACCTGCTGTGTTCATCCAGGCATCGTACGGGTGTCAGTGGCATGGGGGATGATCGGGGGAAAGCCGTCGAACGAGGAGCGATGCCAAATGAGCCAGAGCGTCAGGAAGAGGCCCGCAGCCAGTGGCCAGGCCCTGAGCGAGGCGTACGACACGGCGCTGCTCGACCTCGACGGTGTGGTGTACGCGGGCGGGAACGCGATCGTGCACGCCGTCGATTCGCTCGCGACGGCCCGTGCGGGCGGGATGCATCTGGCATATGTCACGAACAATGCCCTGCGGACGCCGGACGTCGTGGCCGCGCATCTGACGGCGCTCGGGATACCCACCGGCGCGGACGACGTCATCACCTCGGCGCAGGCGGTCGCGCGGCTGATCAGTGAGCAGGTGCCGGCGAAGGCCCGGGTGCTGGTGATCGGCGGGGAGGGGCTGCGGGTCGCCCTGCGGGAGCGCGGGCTGGAGCCGGTGGAGTCGGCGGACGACGATCCGGCGGCGGTCGTGCAGGGGTACGGCGGGCCGGAATTGGTGTGGGGGCGGTTCGCGGAGGCGTGCTACGCCATCGCGCGCGGGGTGCCGTGGTTCGCGTCCAACACCGACCTGACGATTCCGAGCGCGCGCGGGATCGCGCCGGGCAACGGGGCGGCGGTGGAGGTCGTGCGGATAGCCACCGGCGCCGAGCCGCAGGTGGCGGGCAAGCCGTTGCCCCCCATGCACCGCGAGACGATCCTGCGCACCGGCGCCGAGCGGCCGCTGGTGGTCGGGGACCGGCTGGACACGGACATCGAGGGCGCGTTCAACGGGGACGTCGATTCGCTGCTCGTCCTGACCGGCGTGACCGACGGCGCCCAGCTGCTGGCCGCGCCGCCGCAGCACCGGCCGACGTATGTCGACGCCGATCTGCGCGGGCTGCTCACCGGGCAGCCTGAGGTCGCCGAGGACGGGCAGGGCTTCCGGTGCGGTGGCTGGACGGCTACCGCGCGGGCAGACCGGCTGGAACTCGACGGTGACGGGGCGGCCTTGGACGGCCTGCGGGCGCTGTGCGCGGCGGCCTGGACGGCGGCCGGGGACGGCTCGTGCGCGCTGGACTCGGGAAAGGTGCTGGCGCGGCTGGGCTGGTGAGTCGTCGCACCGCTGCGGAGTGAGCGAGCACATGCAGCGGGATCGTGGCTGAATGGGAGGGTAGGCTAACCTAACTGCGTGTTGGTTGACAGTCCTCCCGAACAGCGCGCGGAGTCCGTGTCCGCGCCCCCAACCCGACGGGCGATACGTGCCGTTGGGCTGCTCGTCTCTGTCCTGATTCTGGTGGTCGTCGTGTTGGCGAGCATCGCGATCGGGGCGAAACAGCTGTCCCTCGGGGAGGTCTGGCACGGGCTGTTCGAGAGTTCGGGGACCTTCGGCGACGTCGTGGTCGACGACCGGATCTCGCGCACCGTCCTCGGACTGCTGGCCGGCGCCGCGCTCGGCCTCGCGGGGGCCGTGCTCCAGGCGCTCACCCGCAACCCGCTCGCCGACCCCGGCCTGCTCGGCATCAACGCCGGAGCGTCCGCCGCGGTCGTCACCGCCATCACCTTCCTCGGCGTCACCAGCTTCAACGCCTACGTCTGGTTCGCCTTCCTCGGCGCGGCCGCGGTCGGGGCGCTGGTCTGGTTCCTCGGCGGCAGCCGGGGAGCCACGCCGGTCCGGCTCGCACTGGCCGGTACGGCGATCAGCGCCGCGCTCTACGGCTATCTCCAGGCCGTGATGATCATGGACGACGCGGCGCTGAACAAGATGCGCTTCTGGACGGTCGGTTCGCTGGCCTCGGCGACGGACTCGACCATCAAGCAGGTGCTGCCGTTCCTCGTGGCCGGCATGGTCCTCGCGCTCGCCCTCGCCCGGCCGCTGAACGCCATGGAGATGGGCGACGACACCGCCAAGGCCCTCGGCGCCAACCTGAACCGCACCCGGGTGCTGGCGATGCTCGCCGCGACCGTGCTGTGCGGCGCCGCGACCGCGGCCTGCGGGCCGATCGTGTTCGTCGGCCTGATGGTGCCGCACGTCGTGCGCTCCTTCACCGGCCCCGACCTGCGCTGGATCCTGCCGTACGCGGCCGTCCTGTCGCCCGTGCTGCTGCTCGGCGCGGACGTCCTCGGCCGTATGGTCGCCCGGCCCTCCGAGCTCCAGGTCGGCATCATCACCGCGATCCTCGGCGGACCGGTCTTCATCTTTCTCGTACGACGGCGGAGGACGGCCCAGCTGTGAGGACCGCACTGAAGAGCGAACCGAAGACGGCGGCGCCGGACACGGCGCCGTCCGCCCGCGCCAACCGCGCCGTACGGACCCCGGGCGGGCTCTCCGTCCGCCTGGACGTCCGGGCCCTGACCGTCGTCGTCCTGCTGCTGCTCGCCGGGCTCGCCGCGAGCGTCCTGCTGATCGGCACCGGCGACTTCCCGATCTCGGCGGGCGACGTGCTCAGGACGCTGGTCGGCGACGGCAGTGCCGGGCAGGACTTCATCGTCAACGAGCTGCGGCTGCCGCGTGTGCTGGTCGGGCTCCTCGTCGGGGCCTCGCTCGGCCTCGCCGGCGCACTGTTCCAGGCGCTGTCGCGCAACCCGCTCGGCAGCCCGGACATCCTCGGCCTCGGACAGGGCGCCACGGCCGGCGCGCTCGTGGTGATCGTGCTGTTCTCCGGGGACGCCGACCAGGTCACCGTCGGCGCGCTCGTGGGCGGACTCGCGACCGGTTTCGGCATCTATCTGCTCGCCTGGAAGCGGGGCGTGCACGGCTACCGACTGGTCCTGGTCGGTATCGGCATGTCCGCGATCATGACGGCGGTCAACAGCTATCTGATGACCAAGGCCGACCTGGTCGACGCGGCCCGCGCGGTCGTGTGGATGACCGGCTCCCTCAGCGGCCGTGACTGGGCCCAGGTCTGGCCGTTGCTCGCGCTGTGCGCCGTCCTCGTGCCGCTCGTGCTCGGCAACGCGCGCGGGCTCAGGATGATGGAGATGGGCGACGACGTCTCGTACGCCCTCGGGGTGCGCGTCGAGCGCGTACGGCTGCTGCTGATGCTGGCGGCGGTGCTGCTGACCGCGGCCGCGACCGCCGCCGCCGGCCCCGTCAGCTTCGTGGCGCTCACCGCCCCGCAGCTGGCCAGGCGCCTGACCCGTTCGCCCGGGCCGAACCTGCTGCCCTCCCTGTGCATGGGCGCCGCCCTCCTCGTCACCGCCGACTGGATCTCCCAGCGGGTCTTCGGCGCCGACCAGTTGCCCGTGGGCGTGGTCACCGGCGTGCTCGGCGGCGTATACCTGCTCTGGCTGCTGGTCACCGAGCGCAAGGCGGGCCGGATATGAGGGCCGGCAGGAGCAAGAGCAACACCAGCGAGAGCCTCAGCAGCGGGCTGAACAACCGAAGGAGCACTGTGAACCGCCTGTCCGCCGACAACGTCACCCTCGCCTACGACCAGCGGGTCATCGCCGAGCAGCTGTCGGTGGAGATACCCGACAACTCCTTCACCGTGATCGTCGGCCCGAACGCGTGCGGCAAGTCCACGCTGCTGCGGGCGCTGTCGCGGATGCTCAAGCCCAGCCAGGGCCGGGTGCTGCTGGACGGGCAGGTCATCCAGTCGATGCCGGCGAAGAAGGTCGCGCGCACGCTGGGGCTGCTGCCGCAGTCCTCGATCGCGCCCGACGGGATCACCGTCGCCCACCTGGTCGGCCGCGGCCGGTACCCGCACCAGGGGATCCTGCGCCAGTGGTCCACCGAGGACGAGCGGGTCGTCCAGGAGTCGATGGAGCAGACCGGCGTCGCCGAGCTCGCGGATCGCTATGTCGACGAACTGTCCGGCGGCCAGCGCCAGCGCGTGTGGATCGCGATGGCGCTCGCCCAGCAGACGCCGCTGCTGCTGCTCGACGAGCCGACGACCTACCTCGACATCCAGCACCAGATCGACGTCCTCGATCTGTGCGCCCAGCTGCACGAGGAGCAGGGGCGCACGCTGGTCGCCGTCCTGCACGACCTCAACCACGCCGCCCGCTACGCCACCCACCTCATCGCCCTGCGCGAGGGGACGGTCATCGCCGAGGGCGCGCCCAACGACATCGTCACGGCAGGGCTGGTCGAGGACGTCTTCGGGCTGCGGTGCCAGGTCATCGACGACCCGGAGACCGGGACGCCGCTGGTGGTGCCGGCGGCGCGCAAGGCACGTACCGAGGCGAAGGTGGCGGCTACAGAAGCTTCCTGAGGAGCAGCAGGTCGCGCACGCCCGCGTGCAGCTTCAGCCGGCCCGAGCCCCAGGCCTTGGCGAAGTTCAGCTCGCCGGCGACCAGGGCCACCAGGTCGTCGCCGGTCATGCTCAGTCTGATCTGGGCCTTTTCGCGGGGCGGGCCCTGGAGCGTGTCGTGGACGTGGATCCGGCCGCCGGCCATGCGGCCGGTGAACGTGACGTCCAGGTCGGTGATGTGGCAGCTCACCGAGCGGTCCAGGGCCGCGGCCGTGCGGGCGTCCCCTTCGGCGCGCTGCATGTTGTCCGAGAGCTTTTCGAGTGCGGCGCGGCACTCCTCAATCGTGGCCATCGCGACCGACGGTACCCCAGCGGTTCGGGGTAGCGTCTGGGCATGAGCGACACGCTTCCGGAGCCCGGCGGCGGCGCACGAGGAGGCACTGGGGGACCTGCTGGCCGCGCATCCGCTGGGCTGACCCGCGGATTGCCGGGTGCCCTTACAGGACGAAGCCCGGCTGGCCCGTCGACGTCGGATACGGACAACTCGCCTGGACTCTCCAAAGCGATGAACGCGTCACCGTCAAGGACCGTACGAACGTACGCGAGTTGACGCTCGAAGCGATCGATGGGGAACCAGTGGATCTTGTCGTGGGGGATCTGTCCTTCATCCCGCTCGGACTGGTGCTGCCCGCCCTGGTGCGGTGCGTGAAGCAGGACGCCGATCTGGTGATGATGGTCAAGCCGCAGTTCGAGGTGGGGAAGGAACGGCTGGGCAGCGGGGGAGTCGTACGGAGTCTGCAGCTGCGGGCGGAGGCCGTGCGTGGTGTTGCCGAGAAGGCGTGGGAACTCGGCCTCGGGGTGAAGGGGGTCACGGCGAGTCCGTTGCCCGGACCCTCCGGGAATGTCGAGTACTTTCTGTGGCTGCGTGCCGGGGCTCCCGCTCTGGACCCGGCCGACGTTGACCGTGCAGTGGCGGAGGGGCCGCGTTGATGCAGAACCGAGCTCGTACTGTTTTTCTCCTCGCCCACACCGGGCGGCCGGCGGCCATTCGCAGCGCCGAGCTGGTGGTCAAGGGACTGCTGCGGTCGGGGATCGGCGTGCGGGTGCTGGAGGCGGAGGCGGAGGATCTGCCGTTGCCGGACGAGGTGAAGCTGGTCAAGGAGGCGACTCCGCAGTGCCTCGACGGGTGCGAGCTGCTCATCGTGCTGGGCGGTGACGGGACGCTGCTGCGCGGCGCCGAGTTCGCGCGTGCCTCCGGGGTGCCGATGCTGGGCGTCAACCTCGGGCGTGTCGGGTTCCTCGCGGAGGCCGAGCGGGACGACCTCGACAAGGTTGTCGACCGGGTCGTCACCAAGGCGTACGAGGTCGAGGAGCGGATGACCGTCGACGTCGTCGTGCACAAGAACGGCGACATCGTGCATACGGACTGGGCGCTGAACGAGGCGGCCGTGCAGAAGGCCGGTGCCGAGAAGCTGCTTGAGGTCGTGCTGGAGATCGACGGGCGGCCCGTCACGGGGTTCGGGTGCGACGGGATTGTGCTGTCCACGCCTACCGGGTCGACTGCTTATGCCTTCTCCGCGGGTGGGCCTGTGGTGTGGCCCGAGGTCGAGGCGTTGTTGATGGTGCCGATCAGTGCGCATGCGTTGTTCGCGAAGCCGTTGGTGACCTCGCCGGATTCTGTGCTGGCGGTGGAGGTTCTGCCGCATATCCCGCCGGGGGTCTTGTGGTGCGACGGGCGGCGGACTGTTGAGTTGCCGCCGGGGGCTCGGGTCGAGGTGCGGCGGGGGGCTGTGCCGGTGCGGCTGGCTCGGCTGCATCACGCGTCGTTCACGGATCGGCTGGTCGCGAAGTTCGCGTTGCCGGTTTCCGGGTGGCGAGGGGCGCCTCATTAGCGGTTTGTAGGGGGCGGTCGGGGACTCAGGGCGGCTGCGAGTCCGCCGTGGGTGTCGCGCCCACGCGGCGGAGCCGCACATTGATACAGCCCCGCGCCCCTGGGGGCGTGACACTCGGCTGGGTGACATGTGCTGTCGGTACACATTCGTCACCTGCGCCTTCACATCATCGACCCGGGGGCCGTCGCACTCCGCGCCCCCGACCTCGTAAGGTCGTGTCCGTGTTGGAGGAGATGCGGATACGGTCGCTCGGAGTCATCGACGACGCAGTCGTCGAGCTGTCGCCGGGGTTCACCGCCGTGACGGGCGAGACGGGTGCGGGCAAGACCATGGTGGTCACCAGCCTCGGGCTGCTGCTCGGTGGGCGGGCGGACCCGGCGCTCGTGCGGATCGGGGCCGAGAAAGCGGTCGTGGAGGGACGGATCACCGTTCCCAGGGGCGCGTCGGCCGCCGTGCGCGCCGAGGAGGCGGGGGCCGAGCTCGAGGACGGCGTGCTGCTGGTCAGCCGTACCGTTTCCGCCGAGGGGCGGTCCCGGGCCCATCTGGGCGGGCGCAGCGTGCCGGTGGGGATGCTGGCCGAGCTGGCCGACGAGCTGGTGGCCGTGCACGGGCAGACCGACCAGCAGGGGCTGCTGAAGCTGTCCCGGCAGCGGCAGGCGCTCGACCGGTACGCGGGGGACGCCGTCGCGGTGCCGCTCGCCAAGTACGGCGAGGCGTACCGGCGGCTGCGGGCCGTCGCCGTCGAGCTCGACGAGATCACCACGCGCGCGCGTGAGCGGGCCCAGGAAGCCGACTTGCTGCGGTTCGGGCTCGATGAGGTCGCCGGTGTCGAGCCGCGCGCCGGGGAGGACGTGGAGCTCGCGGAGGAGGCCGAGCGGCTGGGGCACGCGGAGGCCCTGTCGTCCGCCGCCACGGCCGCTCACGCCGCCCTCGCCGGCAATCCCGAGGACCCCGAGGGTATCGACGCGGCCACGCTCGTCGCGGGTGCGCAGCGCGCCCTGGAGGCCGTGCGCTCGCACGACCCGGCGCTGGCCGCGCTGACCGACCGGATCGGGGAGATCGGGATCCTGCTGGGCGACGTCGCCGGGGAGTTGGCGGGATACGCCGACGACCTGGACGCCGACCCCCTGCGGCTCGCGGCCGTCGAGGAGCGGCGGGCCGCGCTGAACACCCTCACGCGCAAGTACGGCGAGAACATCGCCGCCGTGCTCGCCTGGGCCGAGGAGGGCAGCGCGCGGCTGACCGAGCTGGACGGCGACGACGACCGGATCGGAGAGCTGACCGCCGAGCGGGACGCGCTGCGCACCGAGCTGGGCGGGCTCGCGCAGGCGCTCACGGACGCGCGCACGGAGGCCGCCGAGCGGTTCGCCGCCGCCGTCACCGCGGAGCTGGCCTCGCTCGCCATGCCGCACGCGCGCGTGTCCTTCGCCATCCGGCAGACCGAGGACGCGGAGGGCGTGGAGGTCGGCGGTCGCGCGGTCGCCTACGGGCCGTCGGGCGTCGACGAGGTCGAGCTGCTGCTCGCCCCGCACCCGGGAGCGCCGCCCCGGCCGATCGCCAAGGGCGCGTCCGGCGGTGAGCTGTCACGCGTGATGCTGGCCGTCGAGGTCGTGTTCGCGGGGACCGATCCCGTACCGACGTATCTCTTCGACGAGGTCGATGCCGGCGTCGGCGGCAAGGCGGCCGTGGAGATCGGGCGCCGGCTGGCACGGCTTGCCAAGTCCGCACAGGTCGTCGTGGTGACCCACCTGCCGCAGGTCGCCGCCTTCGCCGACCGGCAGCTGCTCGTCGAGAAGACCAACGACGGGTCGGTCACCCGGTCCGGCGTGAAGGTCCTGGAGGGCGAGGAGCGGATCCGGGAGCTGTCCCGGATGCTGGCCGGTCAGGAGGACTCGGAGACCGCGCGGGCGCACGCCGAGGAGCTGCTGGCGACGGCTCGGGCGGACGCCTAGCCCGTCCCCGGAAGCCGTGGCTCGGGCGGACCTCCAGCCCGTCCCCGGAGGATCGTAGGGTGGCCGGATGATCAAGCCGGCCGCCTCCTTCGGTCTCTCCGCCGCCCTCACCCGCGCCGCCGTCATCGCCCTGCGCGCCAAGGCTCCCGGCGGCCGTGACCGCTGGGAGCGCAAGAACTACGCCGGGCGGAGTGTGGAGTTGTACGCCGGGCCCGCTTCGGCCCTGGCCTGCGCGGCCCTGGCCGGGCGGGTGTCGCCGGCCGCCGGGGTCGCCGTGGCCGTCGCCGGGATCTGCGGGGCGTACGACGACGTCGCCGGGGCAGGTGACGCGCGGCGGGGCCTCCGGGCACACCTGAGCGCCCTTCGGGACGGCGAAGTCACCAGCGGGGCCGTCAAGTTGTTCGGGATCTCGGCCGCCGGGCTCGTCGCGGGGGCGTTCCTCAAGGAGCGGCCGCTGGACAAGCTGCTCGCCGGGGTCGTGATCGCCGGAGCCGCGCACTTCGTGAACCTCGTCGACGTACGGCCCGGGCGGGCCGCCACCTGCGTGCTCGCGTTCGGCGCGCCGGGGCTGTTGCGCGCCGGGCCCGGTGCCGAGATCGCCGCCACCGCCATGGGGGCCGCCGCGGCAGTACTGCCCGACGACCTCGGGGAACGGGCGATAATCGGCGACACCGGGGCGCACGCCCTGGGCGCGGCCCTGGGCGCCGCCGTCGTCGCAGGATGGGGGTCCCCCCGCTCGAGCGGAGTCGAGAGTGGGGGAAGCCGGGCCGGACTGGTCGCGCACGCCGCAGCCGTCGTGGCCGCGGCGGTGTACGGCGACAAAGTGACCGAGATGGCGCGTGTGTTGGGCGGGCCGTGAGCCAAGGGGGCGGGGCGGGCGAGGTGGTGAGGGTGTCGGGCGTGGCGTGATGCGCGCGGTCGCGCCTCTCGTCCCGGCCGGGCGTTGAGACATGCGCCACGCGCGCGTGTTCGTGTACAACGGCCACCCAGACTCACTCGTGCAGGTGACTCCGGTCGCCGCGTTGCCCGCCCCCGTCCTCCCGCCGGTCCCGGAACGGCCGTGCGTCCTGGCATCCTTGGCGTAAACACGTCGTACGCGAAGGGATCCTCGCGGTACACCCCCTGCGCCCGATCCTTCTGTACTTTCTTCGTGACCGCCCCACCCACAACCAGGAGCCCCGGCCACGTGACCCCCGTGAGCAGCCACTCACCGCACGGCCAGTCGTCGCTGCGCACCGTGCAGGTGCTGGGCGGCGGCAACGCCGGCAGTAGCGCGCATGTGCGATCGCTGGCCTCGGGGCTGGTCGCGCGGGGCGTTCGGGTCACCGTGGCCGCCCCCGTCGAGGCCGATCGGGCCTACGACTTCACCGGAGCCGGCGCCGAGCACGTACACGTCCCGCGCAGCAGCGATCCCGCCTCGGTGGCCGCGCTGCGGGCGGCGTGCGCGGACGCCGATCTGGTGCACGCGCACGGACTGCACGCCTCCTTCCGCGCGGTGCTGGCGCTGAGCGGGCGGCGCACCCCGCTCGTCGTCACCTGGCACGACCGGGCGCATGCCGAGGGCGCCCGCGCCCATCTCCTGCGGCTGTTGGAGCGGCGCGTCGTCAAGGCCGCGTCCGTCGTCCTCGGGACCACCTCTGCGCTCGTCGACCGGGCCCGCCGGACCGGTGCGCGGGACGCGCGGCTCGCCGCCGTGGCGATGCCCGGACGCCGCCACCCCGTCGAGCAGGACGACCCCGACCGGCTGCGGCCCAAAGTGCGCGCCGAACTCGGGTCCACCGGGCGGCCGTTGCTCATCGCCGTCGGCACGCTGGAGCGGCAGCGCGGATACGACGTACTGCTGGACGCCTCGCGCGCGTGGCGGCGGCTCGATCCCGCGCCGCTGGTCGTGATCGCCGGGGAGGGGGCGATGCGGGCCGCCCTCCAGCGCCGTATCGAGGACGAGGAGCTGCCCGTGCGGCTCATCGGACGGCGCGACGACGTCACCGAACTGCTCGCCGCCGCCGACATCGCCCTGCTGTCCAGCAGTTGGGAGTCGCGGTCCGTCCTCGCCCAGGAGGCCCTTCACGCGCGCGTGCCGCTCATTGCCACCGACGTCGGCGGCATGTCCGAGCTCGTCGGCGACGCGGCCGAACTCGTCCCGTACGGCGACCCGGACGCCCTCGCCGAAGCAGTCGTGCGGCTGCTCGGCGACCCCGAGCGGCAGGACGTCCTCAGGGAACGGGGCGTGCGGCAGGCGGCCACTTGGCCGAGCGAGGACGAGACGGTGGCCCAAGTGCTCAGCGTCTACGACGAGTTGACGCAGCCCCGGCCCATGATCTAGCCCCTCGACGCTACGGCACTAGCCGGCGTGCCCGCAGGGCCAGACTCAACGCCAGGACCGTCTGCGGGTCGTCGAGGTCAGTGCCCAGCAACTCGCCGATGCGGGCGAGGCGGTTGTACAGCGTCTGCCGGTTGAGGTGCAGTTCGCGCGCCGTCTCCGCCTTGCGGCCCGCGTGTGCCAAGTAGGTCTCCAGCGTGGGCAGCAGGGGCGGCCGGGAGCGGTCGTCGTGCTCGCGCAGCGGGCCGATCGCGCGGTCCACGAAGGCCGCGAGGTCGGGGTGGTCGCGCAGCCGCCACAGCAGCAGGTCGATGTCCAGGCGGCGGGCGTCGTACCAGGGGCGGTCCGCCAGGCCCTGCGCCGCCGTCGCCGTCTCCGCCGCGTGCCTGAGGCCCGCCGACGCCGCCGCCCAGCCGCCCGCGACGCCGACGACCACCACCGGCGGCGCGGCGCCCGGCCGCTGGATCCCGGCCCGCTCCACGCCCGCCCGCAGCGCCGCCGCGACCCGGTCCGCGACCGCCGACCGCTCCGCCTCCGCGCGCAGGCCCACCAGCAGCGGCACCCGGCCCTCCACCGGCCGCACGCCCAGCAGGACCGGCACCCCCACCGAGGCCAGCTCCTCACCGACCGCGCGCGCCAGCACCGCCCAGCCACCGGGCGCAGGCCCGTCACCGAGCCGCATCACGACCGGCAGCAGCGGGCCCGTACCCGGCTTGAAGCCCAGTACGCGCGCCTGTGCCGGGGCGTCCTCGGCGGCGATACGGCCCTCCGCGAGGTCGGTCAGGAAGTCGCCCCGCCCGCGCGCCGCCAGCTCCTCCTCCTGGCGCGCCTGCATCAGCACCACGGCGAGGATGCCCGCGGCCCGTTCGGCGGCGATCCGGTGCACGGGCGCCAGCGGGCCCAGGACGGGCAGCAGGACGATACGGCCGCGGACCGACCCTGCTCCCTGGCCGCCGCCCGGCACGTCCACCAGCACCGACCCCGAGGGCGGCGGGGCGTCCTTGTGCTGCTCCCGCAGCCCCTCCCACACCTGCAACGGGTCCGTGCCCTCGGGGCCGGCCCCGGCGGCGTACAGGAGCCGTCCGTCCGTCGCCTCCAGGAAGACCGGGTTGCCGCTGAAGTCCGCGAGGATGCCGAGCACCTGCGGCACCCCGCCGCCGCCGAGCAGGGCCTCGGTGCAGCGGCGGTGCACCTCCTCCGCGCGCTGCAGCAGCGCGTAGTGCCCGTTGACGATCTCGGTGTGGATCTCCTCGGTGACCGTCACGAAGGGGACCTGGCGATGCAGCTGCACGAGCGGGAGGCCGGCCGTGCGAGCCGTGTCGACGAGGGCGGCGGGCAGGCGCGTGAAGCGGGTGCCGAGCTCGATGACCAGGGCCGCGATGCCGCGCTCGGCCAGGGTGCGCACGAACGCCCGCTGGTCGGCCGGGCGGGTGCCGAGGCCGTAGCCCGTGGTCAGCAGCAGTTCCCCGCCCTTCAGCAGGGAGGCGATGTTGGGCACCTCGCCCGCGTGCACCCAGCGCACGGTCCGTTCCAGCCGGTCGGCGCCCGCGAGGATCTCCGGCAGCCCACTGCGCAGACCGGGCAGCTCCAGCGCCCGCCGGACGGTGATCCCGGCGCCGTGGGTGTCGAATGCGCTGTTCGTGCCGCTGTCCATGTGCGGACGCTACCTGTGCGGATGGCTTCCTGACATCTCCGAAGGCGTTCATGGAGAGGGGGCTGGCCCGGGCGGCCGGGTCGGCATGGACCGCAGCGTGGTTGCCGTGGCGCGGGAGGACGACAGCGCGGTCGAGGAGCCGTCGCGGGTGGCGGTGGTCGCCGACCGGCTCGGGTATCGCGAGGTGTGGGCGGGGGAGGGCCGACCTGGGACTCCTTCGTCCTCGCCGCCGCGATCGGGCGGGCCACCGGGCGGGTCGCGCTGACGGCCGGTCCGGTGGCGGTGTCGGTGCGTGCCGCGTTCGGCGTCGCGCGGGGTGCCGCGTCGGTCGCGGCCATCGCCGGGCGGCCGGTCGGGGGGGGCGCTGGGGACGTCCGGCAGGCGGGTCGTGGAGGGCGTGCACGGGGTGCGGCGCGCGCGGTCCGCGGCGGTGCTGGAGGCGTCGGCAGCGGCTTCCTGCAGGGCGAGAGCGGCGAACCGGTGGTCCTCGGCAGCACCTTCCGGCGCCGCCTCCAGCCGCCCGGCGGCCCTCACCGTCGCGGCGTTCGGCGACGTGCGCCATCGCCACGGCGGCGGCGCACGCCGACCGGAAGCTGCTCGACATCGTCTCGCCGGAGCAGGTGCGCACGCTGCGGGCGCAGCTGGAGGTGGCCGCTGAGCGCGTGGGCCGTACGTCGCCGCCTTCCCTGGCCGCCTGGCTCCCGGCCGCCGTCGATCCCGACCCGGCCTCCTTCGCGCAGGTCGTGCGGAGCATCGCCGGGTATCTCACGGTGCCCGGCTACAGCGACACGTTCGAAGCTGCCGGTTTCGGGGACGAGGTCGAGCCGGCCCGTACCGGAGCCGACGCTGCCCGCCGCGGCGGCCGGGCACGTTCGCAGTCGTCGGCGATCTGGACGCCGTACGCGCGCGTGCCGAGGAGTACGCCGAGGCCGGCCTCGACGAGATCGCCCTCTGGCCGGCCACGGCGGGCGACCCGGGCGGGAGCGGACGCCAGCGGCGGTCAGGCCGGGCTGATGTTGTGGTTGAAGCGGAACACGTTGTCGGGGTCGTAGCGGCGCTTCAGATCGGCCAGCCGCCGGGTGTTCCCGGTGCCCATTCCGGCCACGACCCGCTCGGCGCCCTCGTCGCCGATGAAGTTGAGGTAGACCGCGCCGGTGCTCCACGGCCGCGCGTCGGCGCGGACGTCACGGACCCACTGGACGCAGCGCTCGTCGTCCGCGGGGTCCTCCCAGATCGCGAAGGGATGCACGGCCCAGGGCGCGTCCCGGTAGGGCACGGGGTACTCGTGCGGGCCCGCGGCGATCGCCCCGCCCAGCGGGAACAGCACATGGATGGTCCCGGTCGCGGGCATGGACTCGCCCCGGGCGCAGAAGGCGTCCAGGTAGGCGTCGGGCGCACTCGTCAGATACTCCGCCGACCAGTAGTTCCGCATCCCCGGCGGATCGTCGAGCATGCACTGGACATCGGCGTACGGCATCGCCCCGACGACCTCCGCCTCGTGCGGCAGCGCCAGCAGGGGCTCGGCCAGCTTGCGCATGTCCTCCTCGGACCCGGCGTACGTGAGCAGGGCACCGCACAGGAGCGTGCCGACCAGATGCGGCGGCACGAACTCCTCGGGCGGGCCCGTGAGATACAGCACACCGCCGCTCGCCTCGTCCGGGGCCACGCCGATCAGCTCGCGGTAGGTGCGGACGACCTCGGGGCCCATCTCCGGCAGGTACAGCACCAGCGCGATGGAGAACTCGGGCAGCTCGTGGAGCTTCATGGTGAGCGCGGTCGCGACGCCGAAGTTGCCGCCACCGCCGTGCAGGCCCCAGAACAGCTCCGGGTTCTCGTCGGCGCTCGCGTGGATCCGCTCGCCGTCCGCGGTGACGAGTTCGACGCCGAGCAGGTTGTCGACGGCCAGCCCGCACCAGCGGTCCAGCCAGCCGGAACCGCCGCCGAGGACGAAACCGCCGACACCGGTCGTGGAGGCCCGCCCGCCGGTCGTGGCGAGAGCGTGCGGCTGGCAGGCGCGGTCCAGGTCGCTCATCGTGGCGCCGCCCGCGACCCGCACCGCCTCGGCCGCGGGATCGACGCTCACCGCCCGCATGTGCCGCAGGTCGACGACCAGTCCGGCGTCGTTGACGGCCATGCCCGACACGCTGTGCCCGCCGCCGCGCACCGCGATGTGCAGGTCCAGGTCCCTGCCGAACCGCACGGCCCGTACGACGTCGTCCTCGTCCACGCACTGGGCGATGACCGCGGGCCGGCGGTCGATCATCACGTTGAAGACGGTCCGGGCCTCGTCGTAGCCCGGATCGTCCGGAGCGAACACGTCGCCGACCAGATCCTCGCGCAGCGCGGCGAGGGCCGCGCCCGCCTTCGATGGGGAGGCCATGGGGCGCCCCCTTCCTGCAGGGGCTGATGGATCCCAGCCTAGGCAGGCTTTGGCCGGCGGTCCTGTTCAGCCGCCGTAGGCCCCCGAAGCGGTCAGACGCAGCGCCGTGTCGATCAGCGGGACGTGGCTGAAGGCCTGCGGGAAGTTGCCGACCTGGCGCTGCAGGCGCGGGTCCCACTCCTCGGCCAGCAGACCGAGGTCGTTGCGCAGCGACAGCAGCTTCTCGAACAGCTTGCGGGCCTCGTCGACGCGGCCGATCATCGCCAGGTCGTCCGCCATCCAGAACGAGCAGGCCAGGAAGGCGCCCTCGTCACCGGGGAGGCCGTCGACGCCCTCGTGCTTGCCCTGCGTCGGGTAGCGCAGGATGAAGCCGTCCTGCGTGGACAGCTCGCGCTGGATCGCCTCGATGGTGCCGATGACGCGCTTGTCGTCCGGCGGCAGGAAGCCCATCTGCGGGATCAGCAGCAGGGAGGCGTCCAGCTCCTTCGAGCCGTACGACTGCGTGAAGGTGTTGCGCTCCTTGTCGTAGCCCTTCTCGCACACATCCCGGTGGATCTCGTCGCGCAGTTCCTTCCAGCGCTCCAGCGGGCCGTCCGCGTCCCCGGACTCGATGAGCTTGATGGTGCGGTCGACGGCGACCCAGGCCATCACCTTGGAGTGCACGAAGTGGCGGCGCGGGCCGCGCACCTCCCAGATGCCCTCGTCCGGCTCCTGCCAGTGGTCCTCGAGGTAGCGGATCAGCTTGAGCTGGAGGAGGGCGGCGTAGTCGTTGCGGGCCAGGCCCGTCATGTGGGCCAGGTGCAGGGCCTCGGTGACCTCGCCGTATACGTCCAGCTGGAGCTGGTGCGCCGCGCCGTTGCCGACCCGGACCGGCGCGGAGGCCTCGTAGCCGGGCAGCCAGTCCAGCTCGGCCTCGCCGAGCTCGCGCTCACCGGCGATGCCGTACATGATCTGGAGGTTCTCCGGGTCGCCCGCGACCGCCCGCAGCAGCCACTCGCGCCAGGCACGGGCCTCGTCGCGGTAGCCGGTGCGCAGCAGCGAGGACAGGGTGATCGCCGCGTCGCGCAGCCAGGTGTAGCGGTAGTCCCAGTTGCGCACGCCGCCGATGTCCTCGGGAAGCGAGGTCGTCGGGGCGGCGACGATGCCGCCCGTGGGGGCGTAGGTCAGCGCCTTCAGGGTGATCAGCGAGCGGACCACCGCCTCGCGGTAGGGGCCGTGGTACGTGCAGTGCTCGACCCACTCGCGCCAGAAGTCCTCCGTCGCCTCCAGCGACTGCTCCGGCTCCGGCAGCGCGGGGGGCTGCTTGTGCGAGGGCTCCCAGGAGATGGTGAAGGCGATCCGCTCACCCGGGGCGACCGTGAAGTCCGAGTACGTCGTGAGCGACTTGCCGTAGGTCTCGGCCTCCGTGTCGAACCAGACCGAGTCCGGGCCGGCGACGGCCACCGTACGGCCCTCGTGCTTGTGCACCCACGGCACGACCCGGCCGTACGAGAAACGCATCCTGAGCGCCGAGCGCATCGGCACCCGGCCGGAGACGCCCTCCACGATCCGGATCAGCTGGGGCGCGCCGTCACGCGGAGGCATGAAGTCGATCACCCGGACCGTGCCGCGCGGCGTGTCCCACTCGGACTCCAGGATCAGGGAGTCGCCGCGGTAGCTGCGCCGGGCCGCGGTGGGCGGCGGGGCGTCGGAGGCGTGGGCGGGGCCGAGCCGCCAGAAGCCGTGTTCCTCGGTGCCCAGCAGGCCGGCGAAYATSGCGTGSGAGTCGAAGCGGGGKAGGCACAGCCAGTCCYCTGTGCCGTCCCGGCAGACCAGMGCTGCGGTCTGCATGTCTCCGATGAGTGCGTAATCRTCGATGCGCCCGGCCACGTGCAACTCCAGTCGAACGGCCACGTCACCCCCTTGTGGCAAGGGGGCTCTCGCTAGTGCGGTCAAGGGGTGTTGTTAAGCGTCGTTGAGCGGTGAAGCAAAGCAGTCGCTTCGGCCGTGAGGCAAAACGACCGTCTGTTCTCGACGATCTCTGCTCAACGAACTGACGAGCTCTCGTTGTTCCGGTGGTTACGAGCGAGGGGTGGTGCCGTGTTACCGGCCGGGCTCGGCAGCGAATGTCCGAGCAGGATACGACGCACGTAGATGATCTGCGTGCCGCTCCGGACAACCCGGGTCCGCCGAACGGGTGAGCAAGGGGTGAGAAACCGAGACGCACGTGCAGGTTCGTGGCGAGACGTGTGCGGAGCGTGGCCGGAAGCCATCGGTTCCGGTCGCTGATACCCTGGTAGCCCGTGGACCGGTGGGAGAAAAACCCCCGAACCGCAGCGACGGCGACCCCGGAGAACTCTCCGGTCAGGCAGCCGTAACGCACCCCAGACCGCGACCACGGGAGCCCCCTCTTGGCCATGACGCCCAAATCCACGACGACCAAGCACATCTTCGTCACCGGGGGTGTCGCCTCCTCGCTCGGCAAGGGCCTGACGGCCTCCAGCCTCGGCATGCTCCTCAAGGCGCGGGGCCTGCGGGTGGTCATGCAGAAGCTGGACCCGTACCTCAATGTCGACCCTGGCACGATGAACCCCTTCCAGCACGGCGAGGTGTTCGTCACCAACGACGGCGCCGAGACCGACCTGGACATCGGCCACTACGAGCGCTTCCTCGACCGCGACCTGGACGGGTCCGCGAACGTCACCACCGGCCAGGTGTACTCGACCGTGATCGCCAAGGAGCGGCGCGGCGAGTACCTCGGCGACACCGTGCAGGTCATCCCGCACATCACCAACGAGATCAAGCACCGCATCCGCCGCATGGCGACGGACGAGGTCGACGTGGTGATCACGGAGGTCGGCGGCACGGTCGGCGACATCGAGTCGCTGCCGTTCCTGGAGACCGTCCGCCAGGTCCGTCACGAGGTCGGTCGTGACAACGTCTTCGTCGTCCACATCTCGCTCCTGCCGTACATCGGCCCCTCGGGAGAGCTGAAGACGAAGCCGACCCAGCACTCGGTTGCGGCTCTGCGGAACATCGGTATTCAGCCGGACGCGATCGTGCTGCGCTGCGACCGCGAGGTGCCGACCGCGATCAAGCGGAAGATCTCGCTGATGTGCGACGTCGACGAGGCCGCCGTGGTCGCCTGCCCCGACGCCCGCTCCATCTACGACATTCCCAAGACCGTGCACGGCGAGGGCCTGGACGCCTATGTCGTCCGCAAGCTGGACCTGCCGTTCCGCGACGTGGACTGGACGACCTGGGACGACCTGCTCGACCGCGTCCACAACCCCGACCACGAGATCACCCTCGCGCTGGTCGGCAAGTACATCGACCTGCCCGACGCCTACCTCTCGGTCACCGAGGCGCTGCGCGCGGGCGGCTTCGCCAACAAGGCCCGCGTGAAGATCAAGTGGGTCACCTCGGACGACTGCAAGACCCCGGCCGGCGCCAAGCAGCAACTCGGCGACGTGGACGCCATCTGCATCCCGGGCGGCTTCGGCGACCGCGGCGTGCTCGGCAAGGTCGGCGCGATCAAGTACGCCCGCGAGAACAGGATCCCGCTGCTCGGCCTGTGCCTGGGCCTGCAGTGCATCGTGGTCGAGGCGGCCCGCAACCTCGCCGACATCTCGGACGCCAACTCCACCGAGTTCGACCCCGCCACCTCCCACCCCGTCATCTCGACGATGGCCGAGCAGCTCGACATCGTCGCCGGTGAGGGTGACATGGGCGGCACCATGCGCCTCGGCATGTACCCGGCCAAGCTGGCCGAGGGCTCCATCGTGCGCGAGGTGTACGACGGCAAGGAGTACGTCGAGGAGCGGCACCGTCACCGCTACGAGGTCAACAACGCCTACCGGGCGGAGCTGGAGAAGAAGGCGGGCATCCTGTTCTCCGGCACGTCGCCGGACGGCAAGCTCGTCGAGTACGTGGAGTACCCGCGCGAGGTCCACCCTTACCTGGTGGCCACGCAGGCCCACCCCGAGCTGCGCTCGCGCCCGACGCGCCCGCACCCGCTGTTCGCCGGGCTCGTGAAGGCAGCCGTCGAGCGCCAGCAGGCCGAGGGCGTCGGCAAGAATTCGAAGTAACACGAGAGTTGTACGGTGGCCGGGGCGCAAACCTTRYAAGGTTMGCGCCCCGGTTTTCTTTGGCGGGTTCTTTTTGAAAGCGTGTGGAAGGGCAGGGCATGACGATCAAGGACACCCCCGAGGAGTGGGAGATCCGGGCGACGGACACCCCCTTCGTGGGCAACAAGACCTCCGTCCGCACGGACGAGGTGGTCATGCCCGACGGTTCGGTCGTACGGCGTGACTACCAGGTCCACCCCGGCTCCGTTGGCGTCCTCGCCCTGGACGACCAGGACCGCGTCCTGCTGATCAAGCAGTACCGCCACCCGGTGCGCCAGAAGCTGTGGGAGATCCCGGCCGGCCTGCTCGACATCCCCGGCGAGAACCCGCTGCACGCGGCCCAGCGCGAGCTGTACGAGGAGGCGCACGTCAAGGCCGAGGACTGGCGGGTGCTGACGGACGTCTACACAACCGCCGGCGGCTGCGACGAGGCCGTACGGCTCTTCCTCGCCCGGAATCTGTCCGAGGCCGACGGGGAGCGCTTCGTGGTGGAGGACGAAGAGGCCGACATGGAGCACGCGCGCGTGCCGGTCGACGAGCTGGTGCGGGGTGTGCTCGCGGGCGAGCTGCACAACAACTGCCTTGTCGTGGGCGTGCTGTCGCTGGTCGCCGCGCGCGGTGGCGACGGGCTCGACGCGCTCCGTCCGGCGCAGGCGCCCTGGCCCGCGCGCCCCTTCGAGTCCTGAACGGACGCATCCCCTTCGCGTCCCCTTCGCGGCCCCTCGCGGTGTGAAGATCGGCTGATCCGATCGAGGGACGTCCGCGCCGTGCCCGCCACGCTCCGCCCGGAACGTAGCAGAGCGTGAACTAGGCTCTGAATACGCCCGAACCGGAGTCCCGGCGGGCTTGCGCGTGCGTGGGACGGGAGTGTGGCCCGTGACGGATCAGGTGGTGGACACAGGCGGCGTGCAGGTGTCGGCACGGACTTCCGGCGCGAACCAATTCCTGGGCCGCACCCGCGAGTTGAAGGAGCTGCGCGCCGACATCGAGCGCGCGGGCCTGGACACTCTCTCCGGCCGCAAGGCCCCACGCGCGCGTGTGCTGCTCATCGCGGGCCGCCCCGGCTCGGGCCGCACCGCACTCGCCGAGGAACTCGTACGGCAGGTCGCGGACCGCTACGCGGACGGTGTGCTGCGCGCCCGCCTGACCGACTCCGACGGCACCCCCGTCCCCGTCGAGCGCACCGCCCGCGAACTGCTCACCGCCCTGGACCTGCCGAACCCGGCCGGCGCCGCCGCGGACGACCTCACGGCGGCACTGCGCGAGGCCCTGGCCGACCGCCGGGTCCTGCTGCTGCTCGACGACGCCGCCGAGGCCGGCCAGGTCGACGCCCTGCTGCCGGACACCCCGGAGTGCCTGGCCGTCGCGGTCTCCGGCGGTCCGCTGACCGGGATCTCGGACGTGCGGCCCTGCACGCTCGGCGGCCTCGACACCAAGTCCGCCGTCGAGCTGCTGTCCCGGCACGCCGGCTCGGTCCGGATCACCGTCGACCCCAGGGCCGCCGAGGGTCTGGTCGAGGTGTGCCAGGGGCAGCCGGCCGCACTGCGGCTGGCGGGCGGCTGGCTCGCCGCCCGCCCCAAGTCGGCCGTCGCCGACCTCGCCAAGCAGCTGCGGGCCGAGGGCGAGGAGGGCACACCGCTCAGCCGGGTCTTCCGCCTCGCCTACGCCGCCCTGCCGACCCCCGCCGCCCGCATACTGCGGCTGCTCTCCCTCGCCCCGGGCGGCCTCATCGACCCGCACACCGCCTCCGCGCTCGCCGGCAGCTCGGTGGAGGGCGCCCACACCACCCTGGACGACTTCGTCGCCCTCGGCCTGCTGCACGCCGTCGACTCGCCGCTGCCCCAGTACGAGGTCCCGGCCTGCCTGCACCCGCTGCTCAAGGCCCTCACCGAGACCCAGGACCGCCCCGCCGAGCTCCAGCTCGCCCGCGCCCGGATGCTGGAGCGGACCGTACGGCTGTTGCAGTCCTGCCGGGCGATCACCGAGACGGACAGCCCCGAGACCCGGCAGAGGCTCATCGGCATGCCCCGCGCCCTGCGCTTCCCCAACCCCCGGGCCGCCGCCGACTGGCTCGGCATCCGCAGGCCAGCCCTGCTGGCCTCGGCCCGCGCCGCGGTCGCCGACGGGGAGCTGGACACCCTCGCCAGGCGCCTGATGTCCCAGCTGGTCAGGGCGATGGTCGCGCACTTCGGCACCCAGGCCGCCGCCCCCGACCTGTACGAGGTGCACAGCCTGGTCCTGGACGTGGCCGAGCGCCGGAACCTGCCCCGCGAGCAGGCCGCGGCCCTGTTGAACCTCGGCGACCTCGACGCCCGCACGGGGCGCACACGCGAGGCGCTGGTGCGTTTCCGGGCCGCGCTGGACGCCGGACGGGAAGGAAATGACCCGTACGCGACCGGCCGCGCGATGGAATCCGTAGGCGGCGCGCATCTGGAGATCGGGGACTACGACCGGGCCGCCGACTGGTTCGGCCGCGCCCTGGCCCAGCGGCTGGCCCGGGCCGAGCGATCGGACACCGCCCGGCTGTACGGCCGCATCGCCGAGGCGCACACCTTTGCGGGCCAGTACGGCGAGGCGCAGCGCAGCTGGCGCGCCGCGGTCGCCGGGTACCGCAAGGACGGCGATGTCGCGGGTCACGCACGGGCGTTGAGCGAGCTGGCCCGGGTCCAGGAGTACGCCGGGCGGCTGGCGGAGTCGCTGCGCACCTGCCAGGAGGCGGTGGACTGGGCGCGCCGCGCCGAGGACCCGCGGCTTCAGGGCGCCCTGTATCTGCGGCTCGCCGACACCCTGGACCGCCTGGGCGATCCCGCGGCTGCGCAGCTGCACCGGGGCGCGGCGGAGCGGATGCTGGGGGAGGAGCCCGAGGACTCCGATGCGGCCGAGTCCGAGCCCCGGCAAGAGGCAATCGAGCCGGAATCAGACCCTAACGCCTGCGAAATCCGCAGTGCATCGAACGAAGATTGATGCAATGAAAGGCTAGACAGCGGGAACACCTTCATTAGACTGGCTCTGCCGCACCTTCTCCTGCGGTGTCTCCCGGTGTGCCCTGCATGCCTGGGTATGTCTTGTAATGCCCCCACACCCCCTGAGCCAAGGACCGTGATCGACGTGAAGGTCGGCATCCCCCGCGAGGTCAAGAACAACGAGTTCCGGGTGGCCATCACCCCCGCCGGCGTGCATGAGCTGGTGCGCCACGGCCACCAGGTCGTCATCGAGCAGGGCGCCGGTGTCGGCTCGTCGATCCCGGACGAGGAGTACGTCGCCGCAGGCGCCCGGATCCTCGGCACCGCCGACGAGGTGTGGGCCACCGCCGACCTGCTGCTGAAGGTCAAGGAGCCCATCGCCGAGGAGTACCACCGCCTCCGCAAGGACCAGACGCTCTTCACCTACCTGCACCTGGCCGCCTCCAAGGAGTGCACGGACGCCCTCATCGAGTCCGGCACGACGGCGATCGCCTACGAGACCGTCGAGCTGCCCTCCCGGGCCCTGCCGCTGCTCGCCCCGATGTCCGAGGTCGCGGGCCGCCTGGCCCCGCAGGTCGGCGCCTACCACCTGATGCGCGCCAACGGTGGCCGCGGTGTGCTGCCCGGCGGTGTCCCGGGCGTGCTCGCCGGCAAGGCCGTCGTCATCGGCGGCGGCGTCTCCGGCTGGAACGCCGCGCAGATCGCCATCGGCATGGGCTTCCAGGTGACCCTGCTCGACAGGGACATCAACAAGCTCAAGGAGGCGGACAAGATCTTCGGCACGAAGATCCAGACCGTCGTCTCCAACGCCTTCGAGCTGGAGAAGGCCTGCCTCGAGGCCGACCTCGTCATCGGCGCCGTCCTCATCCCGGGCGCAAAGGCCCCGAAGCTGGTCACCAACGAGCTCGTGTCGCGCATGAAGCCGGGAAGTGTTCTTGTCGACATCGCGATCGACCAGGGCGGCTGCTTCGAGGACTCGCGTCCCACCACGCACGCCGAGCCGACCTTCCCGGTCCACGAGTCGGTCTTCTACTGCGTCGCCAACATGCCGGGCGCGGTGCCGAACACCTCCACCTACGCGCTGACGAACGCCACGCTGCCGTACATCGTCGAGCTGGCCAACCGCGGCTGGGTCGAGGCGCTGCGCCGTGACCCCGCGCTGGCCATGGGCCTCAACACGCATGACGGCAAGGTGGTTTACCGGGAGGTCGCGGAGGCGCACGGCCTGGAGCACGTGGAGCTCGCCTCGCTGCTCGGCTGAGCCGATCGGCTAAGTCACTTTCTGGTAAAGGCGATACGTCAACACGAGTCGTCAACCGTACGCACCCGGCCGGACCTTGCCCGAAAAGGTCCGGCCGGATGTGTGTATGGTCACTTTGCGACTCTCGGTCAACTCGCCTCGAACGCAACCCTTCGACCGATTCGCACACCCTTGAAACCTGCTGTGCGACGGCCGTACGCCCTTGACAGCGGGATGTTTCATTGTCGACACATCTGCCCGGTCCGGCGGATTGTGTTGCTGCGGACCGCCGACACGCCATAGAGTCGCCGACTGTCGGCATGGTGCCACGCTGACCTGTCTAGAAGTTTCCTGGTCACCAAGGAGGTAAGACGACTTGTGAATGAGTCGACATTTTCTCCCGGGGGTGGTCAACCAGGAATGCCGGTACGGGACCAGGGTCCCGCGGGATTCGAGGCTGTCGGCTCCGTTGCGGTGCGCACCTTCGCAGCCCACCAGAGTCACCAGATCTCAGGGTTGACTCAGACAGCACACCAGAGCATGGATGGCCATCACGTGAACGCCATGGCCGGCGACGGAAGTGGCGCGCCCCACAACCAATTCGCCGTCTACGACGAACTGCCCGACGGGCACTTCTACGACCCCGACGCGGAGTACGAGCCCGACCCCGAGTACGCGGCCACGCTCGCGCCCGACGCTGCCCGCCAGCGCCGTGAGCGCGTCGGTCCGACCGGGCGTCCGTTGCCGTACTTCCCGATCCCGGGTCCACTGACCGACCACGGCCCCGCGAAGATCATCGCGATGTGCAACCAGAAGGGCGGCGTCGGCAAGACCACGTCGACCATCAACCTGGGTGCCGCGCTCGCGGAATACGGGCGCCGGGTCCTGCTCGTCGACTTCGACCCCCAGGGCGCGCTCTCGGTCGGTCTCGGCGTGAATCCGATGGAGCTCGACCTCACTGTCTACAACCTGCTCATGGAGCGGGGCATGTCGGCGGACGAGGTGCTCCTGAAGACGGCGGTCCCCAACATGGACCTGCTGCCCAGCAACATCGACCTGTCGGCCGCCGAGGTCCAGCTGGTGAGCGAGGTCGCGCGCGAGTCGACGCTCCAGCGCGCCCTGAAGCCGCTGCTGCCCGACTACGACTTCATCGTGATCGACTGTCAGCCCTCGCTGGGCCTGCTCACGGTGAACGCGCTGACGGCCGCGCACAAGGTGATCGTGCCCCTGGAGTGCGAGTTCTTCGCGCTGCGTGGTGTGGCGCTGCTGACCGAGACCATCGAGAAGGTCCAGGAGCGGCTCAACCCGGAGCTGGAGCTCGACGGGATCCTCGCGACGATGTACGACTCGCGCACCGTGCACAGCCGTGAGGTGCTCGCGCGTGTGGTCGAGGCGTTCGACGATCACGTCTACCACACGGTCATCGGGCGAACGGTCCGCTTCCCGGAGACCACGGTCGCCGGTGAGCCGATCACCACGTACGCCTCCAACTCCGTCGGTGCCGCCGCTTATCGCCAGCTTGCCAGGGAGGTGCTCGCCCGGTGTCACGCCGAGTGAGTCTGCCGGGGGCCGACGAACTGTTCCGTACGACAGGGGGTATGGCACTCCAGCCGTCCACTCCCCGGCGCCCGGTCAACGGCGAGGCCCGGGTGCCGGCTCCCGCGGGAGAGAGTGACGGGGCCGCCGCCGCGGAGGACGCGCCGCAGTCGGTGCCCGCTCAGGGCGGTGACGGCGACGGCGCCGAGCACGTGGCGGCCGACGCCGAGTCCGCCGACGCCGGCGAGTCGCGCAGCCGGTCCGCCACCGCGGAGCGTTCCGCGCGACGTCAGACAGCGCAGGAAGGTTCTGCCGGGGCGCCGACGAGCTCTCCCGGCGGATCCACCGACTCCGGTGCGGCCGCATCGGCGCCGCGCAAGCGTGGACGCGCCGCAGCGCGCCGGCCCAGTGGTCGCGAACGGCACGACGAGAAGATCACCGTGTATGTCTCCGCCGAGGAGCTCATGGATCTGGAGCACGCCCGTCTGGTGCTCCGGGGCGAGCACGGGCTGGCCGTCGACCGCGGGCGGATCGTCCGCGAGGCGGTGGCCGTGGTCCTCGCGGATCTGGAGAGCCGGGGAGACGCGAGCATCCTCGTACGACGGCTGCGCGGGCGGTAGCGGTAGCCTGCGGGGGCCATGACCTCGAACGACGTTCCCGCCCACGGTGCCGGTGCCTCCGGCGGCCGTCGGCGTGCGCTGGGTCGGGGGCCGGGGTCATCGCCGGTACCTGTGTCGACTCCGGTGCGCGAGGATCCGGAGCCCGAGGTTCCCGTAGTCGTGGTCCCGGAGCCGGAGCCTCAGGTCGTTGCTCCCGAGCCGGAGCCGGAGCCTCAGGTCCTCGCTCCCGAGCCGGAGCCCGAGCCCGAGCCCGAGTCGGAACCAGAGCCGCCGGCACATGTGGATACCGTCGCCGAACCCTCTCCTGAGCCCGCTGCCCAGCAGGACGAGGCCGAGTCCGGTGACAACGGCGTCTTCAAGGTCCGCCTCTCCAACTTCGAGGGCCCCTTCGACCTCCTCCTCCAGCTGATCTCCAAGCACAAGCTGGACGTCACCGAGGTCGCGCTGTCCAAGGTGACCGACGAGTTCATGGCGCACATCCGGGCGATGGGGCCGGACTGGGACCTCGACGAGACGACCGAGTTCCTCGTGGTCGCGGCGACCCTGCTCGACCTCAAGGCGGCCCGGCTGCTCCCCTCCGCAGAGGTGGAGGACGAGGCCGACCTCGCGCTGCTGGAGGCGCGGGACCTGCTGTTCGCGCGGCTGCTGCAGTACCGGGCGTACAAGCAGATCGCCGACATCTTCAGCCGGCGCCTCGACGACGAGGCCCGGCGCTATCCGCGGACCGTCGGGCTCGAACCGCACCACGCCGAGCTGCTCCCCGAGGTCGTCATCAGCATCGGGGCGGAAGGATTCGCCAGGCTCGCGGTCAAGGCGATGCAGCCGAGGCCCAAGCCCCAGGTCTACGTCGATCACATCCACGCGCCGCTGGTGAGCGTGCAGGAGCAGGCCGGGATCGTCGTCGCTCGGCTGAAGGAGCTCGGCGAGGCCAGCTTCCAGTCCCTGATCGAGGACACCGACGACACCCTCACCGTCGTCGCGCGCTTCCTGGCCCTTCTGGAGCTGTACCGGGAGAAGGCCGTGGCCCTCGACCAGGAGACCGCGCTCGGCGAGCTCCTCGTGCGCTGGACCGGCGGGGACGGGGACGGGGAGCCGATGGTGACCGACGAGTTCGACCGGCCGCCCGAGCTGCCCAAGGAGGAGAAGAAGGCGTGAGCGAGGAGACCACCGAACTGCCCGTCGGGCTGCGTACCGTCGCGGACCTCGACCTCAAGCCCGCCCTGGAGGCGATGCTCATGGTCGTGGACGAGCCCGCGACCGAGGAGCGCCTCGCGAAGCTCCTGGAGCGGCCCCGGCGGCAGATCGCCGACGCCCTGCGGGAGCTGGCCGACGAGTACGCCGTGCAGGGGCGAGGCTTCGAGCTGCGGTTCGTCGCGGGCGGCTGGCGCTTCTACACCCGCGCCGAGTACGCCGCCGCCGTCGAACGGCTGGTGCTCGACGGCCAGACGGCCCGGCTCACCCAGGCCGCCCTGGAGACGCTCGCGGTCGTCGCCTACCGCCAGCCGGTCAGCCGCAGCCGTGTCTCGGCCGTGCGCGGAGTGAACTGCGACGGTGTGATGCGCACCCTCCTGCAGCGCGGGCTGGTGGAGGAGGCGGGCGCGGAACCCGAAACAGGTGCGATCCTGTACAGGACGACGAACTACTTCCTGGAGCGGATGGGCCTGCGCGGTCTGGACGAACTCCCGGAGCTCGCGCCCTTCCTCCCGGAGGCGGAGGCGATCGAGGCCGAGACGCTGGAAGGAGTCCCGTCGTTCGATCCGGACGCTCCGGATTCCGAGGACGCAGACGACAAGACGGAACTTTGATGCGAAGCAGCAGCGGCAGGAACAGCAGCGGAAACAACGGCGGGAGCCGTGGTGGCAACAGCGGCGGCCGCGGCGGGAGCAGCGGTGGCCGCGGTAATTTCCGCGGCGCCGGTAACAACCGCGACGACAAGCAGGGCGGCCGGCCGAAGAAGCCGCGCCCGGAGGAGAGGCGCTACGACGTAGGCCCCGGCGGCACCCAGGAGGGTCCGAAGTCGGGGCGCGGCGCCTCGGCGCGCGGCGGCGCCAAGGGCGGTCCCAAGCAGAGCCAGGGCACCGGGCGCGGCCGTACGGCTCCGGCGAGCTCCCGCGAGTACGACGCGCGGGCCGAGGAGCGCAACCGCGAGCGCTACGCCGGCAAGAAGGACGTCAAGCTGCCCAAGACCTTCCCGGGCGCCGAGCAGGAGGGCGAGCGGCTGCAGAAGGTGCTCGCGCGTGCGGGCTACGGCTCCCGGCGCTCCTGCGAGGAGCTGATCGAGCAGGCCCGGGTCGAGGTCAACGGCGAGATCGTCCTGGAGCAGGGCAAGCGGGTCGACCCGGAGAAGGACGAGGTCAAGGTCGACGGCCTGACGGTCGCGACGCAGTCGTACCAGTTCTTCTCGCTGAACAAGCCTGCCGGTGTCGTCTCCACGATGGAGGACAACGAGGGCCGGCAGTGCCTCGGTGACTACGTCACCAACCGGGAGACGCGTCTCTTCCACGTCGGGCGGCTCGACACCGAGACCGAGGGTGTGATCCTGCTCACCAACCACGGCGAGCTGGCGCACCGGCTGACCCACCCCAAGTACGGCGTGAAGAAGGTCTACCTCGCGCACATCGTGGGCCCGATCCCGCGCGACCTGGGCAAGCAGCTCAAGGACGGCATCCAGCTGGAGGACGGCTACGCGCGCGCGGACCACTTCCGGGTCGTCGAGCAGACCGGCAAGAACTACCTGGTCGAGGTCACCCTGCACGAGGGCCGCAAGCACATCGTGCGCCGCATGCTCGCCGAGGCGGGCTTCCCGGTCGACAAGCTGGTGCGCGTCGCCTTCGGCCCGATCACGCTGGGCGACCAGAAGTCGGGCTGGCTGCGGCGGCTGTCGAACACCGAGGTCGGCATGCTGATGAACGAAGTCGATCTGTAGACCCGTACGCGTACGTGGCGGCCGGTTCCGGAATGCATCCGGGGCCGGCCGATTCGTTTTCGCCGTTCCGCCGGTCTGTATCGGTGACGGAGGGAGCGGGGATGAGTGCGACCACTGTGGACCGTGACGAATTCGTACGGCTGACCGATCCGTACCGGCGGGAGCTGCTCGCGCACTGCTACCGGATGCTGGGGTCGGTCGACGAGGCCGAGGATCTGGTGCAGGAGACGTATCTGCGGGCCTGGCGGTCCTACGACGGCTACGAGGGCCGGGCGTCCCTGCGGACCTGGCTGCACCGGATCGCCACCAACACGTGTCTGACGGCTCTGGAGAGCCGCGCGCGACGTCCGTTGCCCTCGGGGCTCGGCGGGCCCGCACAGACGCCTGAGGAGCCGCTGACGGCCCCTGTGACCGACGTTCCGTGGCTCCAGCCGCTGCCGGACGCGCTCGTCGACCCGGCGCACGTCGTGGCGGCACGGGGGAGCCTCAGGCTGGCGCTGGTCGCGGCCCTTCAGCAGTTGTCCGCGCGCCAGCGTGCCGTGCTGATCCTGCGGGACGTGCTGGCGTGGCGGGCGACCGAGGTGGCCTCGTTGCTCGGCACCTCCACGGCGGCGGTGAAGAGCAGCCTGCAACGCGCGCGTGCCCGTCTCGACGAGGTGGCGCCGGACGAGGACCTCGTCGAGGAGCCGGAGGACGCCGCCGACCGCGAGGTGCTCGACCGGTATGTGGCCGCCTTCGAGAACGCCGACGTGGACACGCTGATCGGTCTCCTCCAGGACGGCGTCGAACTTCAGATGCCGCCCTACCTGGAGTGGTACAGCGGCAAGAAGGACGTGCTGCGCTTCCTGCACGCGCGCGTGCACGAGAAGGGCGCCCTGCGGATGCTGCGCACGCGCGCGAACGGGCAGCCGGCCGTGGCGATGTACGTACGCGGGGAGGACGGCGTTCTGCGGGCGCACTCCCTGCAGGTGCTCACGGTGGAGAAGGGGCTCCTGACCCGGATCACGGCCTTCCTCGATCCCGCACACGTGCTGGACCGGTGCGGGCTGCCTCAGGAGCTGTCATGAACTCCGGGGAGCTGCTGGAGCGTTCCCTCGCGTACGCGCTGGGCAGCGTCGCCGAGGTCCGGACCGTGAGCCTGGGGCGGGGGACGCCCTGCGCCGAGTGGGACCTGGAGGAGCTGCTCGCGCATCTCGACGACTCGCTGGACGCTCTGTACGAGGGGCTGACGGGCGGGCGGATCGGGCTGTTCCCGCGCGCCGACCGGGCCTGTGGCTTCCGCACGCGCGCGTGCGCGGTGCTCGGCGCCTGGGCCACCGGGCCCGCCGAGGAGCGCGTCCTGGTCGGTGAACGGTCGCTGGACGTGCGGGTGATGGGCGCCGTGGGCGCCGTCGAGATCGCCGTGCACGGGTGGGACGTCGCCCAGGCCTGCGGTCGGCCGAGGTCCATCCCGGTGCCGCTCGCGGCCGAGCTTTTGAACGTCGCCCGCTGTGTGGTCGCTCAGGAGGACCGGGGCGTGCGGTTCGGCGCGCAGGTCCTGGTTCCGCCGCGCGCGCGTGCCGACGTCCGGCTGCTCGCCTTCCTGGGCCGCCGCGATTCCTTTCCGGAGTGAGCCTGGTCTGCCTTCCGTGAGCGACCTCCTCCGCAACTCACGGAAGGCACGATCATGACCGACACGCTCAAGGCTCCTCTGCGTACGCCACCCGCCGAACAGACGCCGACGCGACGGGTGTGGACCGTCGCCCTCGCCGGGCTCGGCGCGCTGCTGTGCTCCCTCGACGTCGTGGTCGTCGCCACCGCGCTGCCCGCCCTGCGGGCCGACTTCGGCGCGAGCCTGTCCGAGCTGGAGTGGACGATCAACGCCTACAACCTCGTCTTCGCCTGCCTCACCCTGACCGGCGCCGCACTCGGCGACCGGTTCGGGCGGCGGCGGATGTACGTCGTGGGCCTCGCCGTCTTCACGCTCGCCTCGGCCGCCGCGGCCCTCGCCCAGGGCCCGGGCCAGCTCATCGGCGCGCGCGTGCTGCAGGGCGCCGGGGCCGCCGTACTGCTGCCGCTCACCCTCACCCTGATCAGCGAGGCGTTCCCGGCCGAGAAGCGGGGCGTCGCCATCGGGATGTGGGGCGGGGTGACCGGACTCGGCGTGGCCGCCGGACCGGTACTGGGCGGGGCCGTCACCGAGGGGCTGTCCTGGCAGTGGATCTTCTGGCTGAACGTGCCCATCGGGCTCGCCATGATCCCCCTCGCCACCCGCAAGCTGCACGAGAGCTACGGCACCCGCCCCCAACTCGACCTGGTCGGGCTGGTGTTGGCGGCCGTGGGCCTGACGGGCCTCGCCTGGGCACCCGTGCGCGCGCCCGAGGCCGGGTGGGGGAGTGCCGAGGTATTGACCGCGCTGGCGCTCGGGGTCCTGTTCGTGGCTGCCTTCCTGGGCTGGGAGCGCAAGGGGGCCCGCTATCCGATGCTTCCCCTCTCGCACTTCCGACGGCGCGGCTTCTCGACCGCCAACGCCTCCGCCTTCCTCCTCTTCGCCTCGCTGCTCGGCGCCCTGTTCATGATCACGCAGCTCTTCCAGCTCGGCCTCGGCTACTCCCCGCTGGAGGCGGGCGTCCGGATCCTCGTCTGGAACGCCACACCGCTGCTGATCGCGCCGATCGCCGGGGCGCTCGCCGACCGGTACGGGACCCGGCCGTTCATGCTGGGCGGCCTGGTGCTCCAGGCGACGGGCCTCGCCCTGCTGGCCTGGCTGGTCGAACCCGGCGTCGGATACGGCAGCCTCGTCGTCCCGCTGATCGTCGCCGGCGTCGGCATCTCCATGGTCTTCCCGAGCGTGGCCAACGCCGTGACCTCGTCCGTCCCACTGGGCGACGCGGGCGTCGCGGCCGGCGTCAACAACGCGCTGCGCGAGCTGGGCGGGGTCTTCGGGATCGCCATCGCCGCCGCCGTGTTCACGACGTACGGCGGCTACGGCTCGCCGGCTGCGTTCATCGAAGGCGCCGGTGCGGCGCTGTGGGTGACGGCGGGCACGGCGGCCGTCGGGGCGGGGGTGGCGGCGTTCGCGCCCTCCCGCGGCCGTACCTAGGCAAGGGGTTGTCGTAGCGCCCCCACCCTCTTTATAGTCGTAGTGACTATTAAAGGGGTGGGTTCGCATGGACAGCGAAAAGACGGCCTACGACAAGACGGGCTACGACAAGTACGCCCATGAACCCTTCGCCGTCACCGCCGACCTCGCCGTCCTCACGATCCTCGACGGCGTCCTGCACGTCCTGCTCGTCGAGCGCGGACAGGAGCCGTACCAGGGGCACTGGGCGCTGCCCGGCGGTTTCGTGCAGCCGGACGAGTCGGCGGAGAAGGCCGCCCGGCGTGAACTCGCTGAGGAGACCGGCCTGTCGGACGTCTCCGGGCTGCACCTGGAGCAGCTGCGGACCTACAGCGAACCCGACCGCGACCCCCGGATGCGGGTCGTGACCGTCGCCTTCGCCGCTCTGTTGCCCCACCCTCCCGAACCGCACGGCGGCAGCGACGCCGCGCAGGCCCGCTGGGTGCCGTACGACAAGGCGGGGCCGCTCGCCTTCGACCACGACCGGATCCTGGCCGACGCCCATGAACGTGTCGGCGCGAAACTGGAGTACTCCGGTCTCGCCACTGCCTTCTGCCCGCCCGAGTTCACGCTCGGCGAGTTGCAGCACGTCTACGAGGTGGTCTGGGGCACGGCCCTCGACCGGCCCAACTTCCGCCGCAAGGTGCTCGCCACGCCGGGCTTCGTCGAACCGGTCCCCGGCGCTGCCCGGCTCACCGGCGGCCGCGGCAAACCGGCCGCGCTGTACCGCGCGGGCACCGCCACCGCCCTCCATCCGCCCCTGCTGCGGCCCACCTCGGAAGGACGCCCCGCATGACCACGACCACGGTCCGCAAGCGCGCCGCCACCGGCTCCCTGCTCGGCCTCGCCCTCGGCGACGCGCTCGGCTTCCCGACCGAGTTCAACGACGTGCCGTCGATCCTCGCCAAGTGCGGGCCATGGCGCGAGATGGAACTGCCGACTCCGGCGATCGTCACCGACGACACGCAGATGACGCTGGCGTTGGGGAAGGGGTTGCGGACGGCGATGGACCTGGGCGTGCTCAGGCCCGAGGCGATGGTGGAGCCTGTGCGCGCGGAGTTCGTGGCGTGGAACCGTTCCCCGGAGAACAACCGGGCGCCGGGCAACACCTGTCTCCGGGCCTGTGACCTGCTGGAGCGCACTGACCTGCGTTGGCAGGACGCCAGCCAGATCGGCTCCAAGGGCTGCGGTGCCAACATGCGCGTCGCGCCGGTCGGGCTCGTCCCCGGGCTGAGCGACGAACAACGCGCGGGCGCCGCCCAGTTGCAGTCCGCGCTCACCCACGGCCATCCGACGGCGCTCGCCGCGTCCGACCTGACCGCGCACGCCGTACGGCTGCTCGCGCAGGGCGCCGAGCCGACCGGGCTGGTGGGGCTGCTGCGGTCGTACGCCTACGACAACCGCACCCAGTACCACGAGCGTTGGCTCGGCGACCTGTGGACCCGCAGCCAGGACCCCACCGCCGAGCACTTCATCGCGCGCGGCTGGGACGAGTGCCTGGGCGTGCTGGACCGCCTTCAGGAGGCCGTGCGCAGCGTCTCGCCCGAGACCGACCCGTGCCTGGCGACCGGCGAGGGCTGGATCGCCGAAGAGGCCATGGCCACCGGGCTGCTGTGCTTCCTGTGGTTCGTCGACGAGCCGCTCACGGCCCTGCGGCGAGCCGCCTGCACCGCGGGGGACTCGGACTCGATCGCGTGCCTGGCCGGCGCGTTCGCGGGCGCCTGGCTCGGCGCGGACGTCTGGCCCACCCGGTGGGCGGACCGGATCGAGTACCGGGGGGACCTGCTGACCCTCGGAGCGCTCTGGGACGCTTGACGGATGATCGACGCCCTGGACATCGACCTCGCGCCCGTCGTCGCCGAGCAGCCCGACCCGGTGCTGTTCGCGACGGTCTCCGGCGCGCATCTGTACGGCTTCCCGTCCCGCGACAGCGACGTGGACCTGCGGGGCGTGCACCTGCTGCCGGCCGCCGACCTCGTCGGGCTGCGGGAGCCGGACGAGACGCGGTCGCGGATGTGGCTGCGGGACGGCGTCGAGATGGACCTGGTCACGCACGACCTGCGCAAGTTCGTACGGCTGATGCTGCGCCGCAACGGCTATGTGCTGGAGCAGCTGCTGTCGCCGCTCGTCGTGCACACCACGGACGCCCACCGGGAGCTGACCGAGCTCGCGCCAGGCGTCCTGACCAGCCACCACGCCCATCACTACCGGGGATTCGCCAACACGCAGTGGCGGCTGTTCGAGAAGACCGGGGAGCTCAAGCCGCTGCTGTACACCTTCCGGGTGCTGCTGACCGGCGTGCATCTGCTGCGCAGCGGTGAGGTGCAGCCGCATCTGCCGACCCTGATCGGGCAGGTCGACGCACCCGGATATCTGCCTGAGCTGATCGCGGCGAAGGCGGAGCGGGAGCACGGGGACGCCGACGTCGATCACACGCGCGTGGCGGCCGACGTCGAGCGGCTGCACGGTGTGCTCGACGAGGCGCAGGCGGCCTCAGTGCTGCCCGACGCCCCGAGTGCCTACGACGCCCTGCACGCCTTCGTCGTACGGACCCGGCTGAAGAGCTGAGGCGCGGCGGACCCGGATCAGGAAGTCCTCCACCCGGCGGCGGTCCGGTTCCGTCGGAAGCGGGCTGTGGCGGGCGGCCTCCTCCGCCTCGGCCGCCAGGCGGGTCATCCGGGACTCCACCTCCGGCCAGGGGACCTCGCCCCGCTTGACCTCCAGCAGCGACTCGCGCCGGTCGCCCACGTCGATCGTGAGGCGGCCGGTGAGGAGCAGGTCGCGGGCGCTCGCGAGGAGGCGCAGGAGGTGCATCGCGTGCTTCCAGCGCGGGGCGCCGTGGAGGCGGATGTCGGCCTCCAGCTTCTTGTGCTGGCCCACGGCGTAGCGCGTGAACGTCTCGTGCGCCTGGCGGGACAGGAACGCCTCGCGCAGGGCCAGCAGCTCGCGCCCCGTGTCGTCGACGTGCTCCACGACCGGGGAGTGCAGGCACTCCAGGATGTTCGGGTTGGCGCGCAGGGCCAGTTCGCAGAAACGCTCCAGCTCCCAGCTGAACTGCTCCTGAAGCGGGCCGTCGACATGGGTCGGCGGCTTGTCGAAGCGCCAGAAGAGCGGCGTGGGAGCGAGGAACACGCCCCGGCGGTCGGTGTCGCTGCCGTCCGTGGCCAGACCGAAGGCGCGCGAGCCCATCACACAGGCGTAGATCGTGTGGTCGCGGACCAGGGTCTCGGGGTGCATGCCCCGGAGGGTACGCGGCCGGTCACACGAGGCGGATCGAATTTCCTTCGACGACGATGTTCTTCGCCGGCAGCGGCTTCGTGGCCGGAGGGTTGGCCACCGCGCCGTTCGTGATGTCGTACTTGCTGCCGTGGCAGGGGCAGTTGATCGTCCCGTCCGAGACGGAGCCGACCGTGCACCCCTGATGCGTGCAGATGGCGGAGAAGGCCTTGAACTGGCCCTGCTCCGGCTGGGTCACCACGACCTTCTCGTCCTTGAAGATCGTGCCCCCGCCCACCGGGATGTCGGACGTGCTGGCCAGTTCCTTGCCCTCCTGGCCGGGGGAGACGGTGGTGGAGGTCGGCGTCGAGTCGCCGCTGTCGCCGGAACCGCCGGAATCGCCGCAGCTCGCGACGAGCGCCGTCGCGCCCGTGGCGCCCGTGGCGATGAGGATCGTGCGCCGGGTCGGACGGTTGGTCATGTCGTCACTCCGAAGGTGCGGAAGAACCAGAGGGCGGAAGTCAGCCAGACGATCGCGAGAGCGGTGAGGACCGCTCCGCCGACGATCGGCAGCAGCCAACCAGGAAGCCGCTCCGAGCGGATCAACAGCATCTTTGCACTGAAAGCACCAAAGAAGAAGCAACCCAGGAGGGAGTGCCAGAAAACGCGCGAATCGTACGTCTGGTAGCCCAGCGCATACAGGCAGTGCACCGCCACGGGGACGGCGACCAGGAACGCCACGCGCCCCGACCAGCGGTGCAGCGCGGCCGACCAGGCAGGCCCCGGCAGCCTGCCGTAGAGCATCAGCGCGGAGACCAGCTGGACCAGCGCGAAGAAGATCGCCGCCGTCGCCAGCCAGGACTTCATCGCGCTCGTACTGCTGAACCCGGCGAGGTTGAAGACCGTCCCGGCCGGGTCGTGGACCTTGCCGTACACGCCCAGGGCCACCGCGACCGCGCCGGCGACCAGGGCGGGGACCACGTAGCGGGCCGCACCCGGGCGGCGGTGGCCGGGCCCCGGAGACGGGAAGTCCTGGGTGAGCGCGTTCGGGTCGACGGTCATGATCGACTCCCGTGACGAAGGGGATCAGGGGGTGGCCGGGCGGGCCGTGAGCTGCTGTCCGTCGACCGTCACCGCGCCGGTCTCCGGGTCGATCTCCGGGGCGGCCGAGGGCCTGCCGTCGCGGGTGAGGACGCCGACCTGCCGGCCGTCCGGCAGCACGATCCAGCCGCCGTCGACCTCGGCGCCACGCACGGTGGTCGTGGCCCGGTACAGGCCCGACGGCTTCTTGGTCCTGTCGGCGGTGAAGGCGTACGACCCGCCGTCGATCTCGACCCTGCCGCGCACCAGCTTGCCCTCCTTGAGGGCGCCGTTCAGCACGGACCCGTCCTTGGCGGTGAGCCGCATGGTCCCGTCGTCGTTCACGGGGCCCTTCAACCACGACTCCTTGGCGTGGCCGTCGCAGAAGTAGGCGACAGCCCTGCCGTCGCGCAGGGTGAGGGCGACCGCGGCGGAGTCGTCGTCGGTGCGGCCCGCGTAGCCGGCATCGGGAATCGGGGTTCTCGACGGTGACGGTGGCGGTGATGGAGACGGAGTCGTCCGCGTGGGGCTCGGCGACTGCTTCGTCGTGTCCGCCGACGAGGACGCCGCGCTCTTCGTCCCCGTCGTCGCATTGAGCGCCAGCATGAACACGCCGACCAACAGTCCCGCGAGAAGGGTGAGCAAGGGTCCGGGACGCTTCATGAGGCCTCCCCCGAGGCGAGCTTCCTGCCCATGAGAGCGGAGCCGTGGCCCGGCGTCCAGAGGCGCACGGTGGCGTTCGCCCTCTGGTAGCGAAATCGGGATGGACGGGTGACAGTGACTCAAAGCGGACCGCGGGGGTCCAGGTATCTCAGCGGGCGGGCGACCCGCGTCCACCGCACGGGGGCTGACTAGGCTGGACTCCCGAAGAGCCGATCCGTAACTCAGCAAGGAGCAGCGCCGTGGCGGTACGAGCGGTCCGGGGGGCCGTCCAACTGGAGCGGGACGAGGCCGGCCACATGGACGAGCAGGTCGGGGCCCTGCTCGCCACGATCCTGGAGCGGAACGACCTCACGGCGGACGACCTGATCAGCGTCTGGTTCACGGCCACGCCCGATCTGCACAGCGACTTTCCGGCAGCCGCCGCCCGCAAGCTCGGCAGCGGCTTCGCCGACGTACCGCTGATCTGTGCCCAGGAGCTGGACATCGAGGGCGCCATGCCCCGGGTCGTCCGCGTCCTCGCGCACATCGAGTCCGACAAGCCCCGCGCCGACATCGCCCACGTCTACCTCGGCGCCGCGGCCGCCCTGCGCAAGGACATCGCCCAGTGAGAACCGCACTCGTCATCGGCACCGGCCTCATCGGTACGTCCGCCGCGCTCGCCCTGTCCCAGCGGGGCGTCGTCGTCCACCTCGCCGACCACGACCCCGAGCAGGCCCGCACCGCGGCCGCGCTCGGCGCCGGCACCGACGAGGCCCCCGACGGGCCCGTCGACCTCGCGATCGTCGCCGCCCCGCCCGCGCACGTGGCCGGGGTGCTCGCCGACGCCCTGCGCCGGGGCGTGGCCCGCGGCTACCTCGACGTGGCCAGCGTCAAGGGCGGGCCGCGTCGTGAGCTGGAGGCGCTCGGCCTCGACCTGTCGTCGTACATCGGCACGCACCCCATGTCGGGCCGCGAGAAGTCCGGCCCGCTGGCCGCGACCGGGGACCTCTTCGAGGGCCGGCCCTGGGTGCTGACGCCGACCCGCGACACCGACACCGAGGTGCTGAACCTCGCCCTGGAGCTGGTCTCGCACTGCCGCGCGGTGCCGGTGGTCATGGACGCCGACGCCCACGACCGCGCGGTCGCCCTGGTGTCCCACATG
Source organism: Streptomyces sp. UW30 (assembly GCF_008042075.1). Lineage (GTDB taxonomy): Bacteria > Actinomycetota > Actinomycetes > Streptomycetales > Streptomycetaceae > Streptomyces. The sequence continues at coordinate 891,665 of NZ_RDBN01000037.1, forward strand.
CCCCATCTGGTGTCCAGCATGGTCGCCGCGCGCCTGGAGAGCGCCGAGGAGGCGGCCGTACGGCTGTGTGGCCAGGGCATCCGGGACGTGACCCGGATCGCGGCCTCCGATCCCGGGATGTGGATCGACATCCTCTCCGCGAACCCCGGGCCCGTCGCCGACCTGCTCACCGACGTCTCCGCCGACCTGGAGGAGACGGTGCGGGCGCTGCGCGCGCTCCAGTCGTCCGACGAGGCCAAGCGGACCGAGGGCACGGCCGGGATCGAGGACGTGCTGCGGCGGGGGAACGCGGGGCAGGTGCGGGTGCCCGGCAAGCACGGGACCGCCCCGCGGGTCTACGAGGTCGTCGCCGTGCTCATCGACGACCAGCCGGGACAGCTGGCCCGGATCTTCGCGGACGCCGGGCTGGCCGGCGTCAACATCGAGGACGTACGGATCGAGCACGCGACAGGGCAGCAGGCCGGTCTGGTGCAGCTCATGGTGGAGCCCAAGGCGGCGCCCGTGCTGTCCGCTTCGCTGCGGGAGCGGGGCTGGGCGCTGCGTCAGTAGGGGAGCCGAGCGGCGCCCGGCCGGACGAGTGACGGGAACCCAGTAACCTTGTGCGGGGCGCCCTCGCGTCCCCACACTCCCGCCACACCGCATCTGGAAGGTGTCCCCCCGTGGAAAACGGTGCCGCCAAGCCCGTGATTGTCGCCATCGACGGCCCGTCCGGCACGGGCAAGTCGAGCACGTCGAAGGCCGTCGCCGCACAGCTCGGGCTGAGCTACCTCGACACCGGCGCCCAGTACCGGGCGATCACCTGGTGGATGGTGAGCAACGGCATCGACATCGAGGACCCGACCGCGATCGCGGCCGTCGCCGGCAAGCCCGAGATCATCTCCGGCACCGACCCGGCCGACCCGACGATCAGCGTCGACGGCACCGACGTGGCCGGTCCGATCCGCACGCAGGAGGTCACCTCCAAGGTCAGCGCGGTCAGTGCGGTGCCCGAGGTGCGGGCGCGGATCACCGAGCTCCAGCGCACGCTGGCGACCTCCGCCGAGTACGGCATGGTCGTCGAGGGGCGCGACATCGGCACGACCGTGCTGCCCGACGCCGACCTGAAGATCTTCCTCACCGCCTCGGCGGAGGCCCGTGCCGCCCGGCGCAGCGGGGAGCTCAAGGGCGCCGACGTCAACGCCACCCGCGAGGCCCTGATCAAGCGCGACGCGGCCGACTCCTCCCGCAAGACCTCGCCGCTCGCCAAGGCGGACGACGCGGTCGAGGTGGACACCACCGAGCTCACGCTCCCGCAGGTCATCGAGTGCGTCGTCACGCTCGTCGAGGAGAAGCGAGCCGCGAAGTGAACCTTCCGTCCGAACGGGGCGCCGAGATCGGCCGGCGTATCGGCGTCCCCCTGATGTACGGGCTGTGGCGGCCGCGGGTCCTGGGTGCCTGGAAGGTGCCCGCGGCGGGGCCGGTGATCTACGCGGTCAACCACAGCCACAACGTCGACGGGCCGATGGTGATGGGCGTGTCGCCCCGGCCCGTGCACTTCCTGATCAAGAAGGAAGCGTTCGTCGGCCCGCTCGACCGCTTCCTGACCGGCATCGGCCAGGTCAAGGTGGACCGGCACGCCGCTGACCGGGCGGCGATCACGCAGGCGCTCGACGTCCTGTCGAACGGCGGGGTCCTCGGCATATTTCCCGAGGGCACCCGTGGCGAGGGCGACTTCGCCTCGCTGCGCGCCGGGCTCGCCTACTTCGCCGTGCGCGGCGGCGCTCCGATCGTCCCGGTCGCCGTGATGGGAAGTTCCGAGAAGCGGGGACGGTTGGCAAAGGGGCTGCCTCCGCTGCGCCACCGCGTCGACGTCGTCTTCGGCGACCCCTTCGAGGCGGGCGACGGCAGCGGACGGCGCACCCGCACGGCGCTGGACGAGGCGACCGAGCACATCCAGAAGCAGCTCACCGAGCACCTGGAAAACGCCAGGCGGCTGACCGGCCGCTAGGCGACACTGAGTAGTGGATCAAACCGGAGAATCCGGGGCGTCCACCGATCACCACGATGAACGACGAGGTACGGACTTCATGAACGACCACATCCACTCCGAGGGCTCGGGCGAGGAGCACGACCACGGAGAGCTTGGCGATGCCGAGTACGCGGAGTTCATGGAGCTCGCCGCGGAAGAGGGCTTCGACCTCGAGGACGTCGAGGGCGCCATCGAGGAGGCCGGCCACGGGCCGCTGCCCGTGCTCGCCGTCGTCGGACGGCCGAATGTCGGCAAGTCGACCCTCGTGAACCGCATCATCGGGCGCCGCGAGGCCGTCGTCGAGGACAAGCCCGGCGTCACCCGCGACCGCGTGACCTACGAGGCCGAGTGGGCGGGCCGCCGCTTCAAGGTCGTCGACACCGGCGGCTGGGAGCAGGACGTCTTCGGTATCGACGCCTCCGTGGCCGCGCAGGCCGAGTTCGCGATCGAGGCCGCCGACGCCGTCGTGTTCGTCGTCGACGCCAAGGTGGGCGCCACCGACACCGACGAGGCCGTCGTACGACTGCTGCGCAAGGCCGGCAAGCCCGTGGTGCTGTGCGCCAACAAGGTGGACGGCCCGAGCGGCGAGGCGGACGCCTCGTACCTGTGGTCCCTCGGCCTCGGCGAGCCGCACCCGGTCTCGGCGCTGCACGGCCGTGGCACCGGCGACATGCTCGACGCCGTCCTGGAGGCGCTGCCCGAGGCGCCGCGCGCGGCGTTCGGCGGGGGCGGCATCGGCGGCCCGCGCCGTATCGCGCTGATCGGCCGCCCGAACGTCGGCAAGTCCTCCCTGCTCAACAAGGTGGCGGGCGAGGAGCGCGTCGTCGTCAACGAACTGGCCGGCACCACCCGTGACCCGGTCGACGAGCTCATCGAACTCGGCGGCGTGACCTGGAAGTTCGTCGACACGGCCGGCATCCGCAAGCGCGTCCACCTCCAGCAGGGCGCCGACTACTACGCCTCGCTGCGCACCGCCGCCGCCGTCGAGAAGGCCGAGGTGGCGGTCATCCTGATCGACGCCTCCGAGTCCATCTCGGTCCAGGACCAGCGCATCGTGACGATGGCCGTCGAGGCGGGCCGCGCGATGGTCATCGCCTACAACAAGTGGGACACCCTCGACGAGGAGCGCCGCTACTACCTGGAGCGGGAGATCGAGACCGAGTTCGGCCAGGTCGCCTGGGCGCCCCGGGTGAACGTCTCGGCGCAGACCGGCCGCCACATGGAGAAGCTCGTTCCGGCGATCGAGACGGCCCTCGCGGGCTGGGAGACCCGGGTCCCGACCGGCCGGCTGAACGCCTTCCTCGGTGAGCTGGTCGCCGCCCACCCCCACCCGATCCGCGGCGGCAAGCAGCCCCGGATCCTGTTCGGTACCCAGGCGGGCACCAAGCCCCCGCGGTTCGTGCTCTTCGCCTCCGGCTTCATCGAGGCCGGCTACCGCCGCTTCATCGAGCGCCGGCTGCGCGAGGAGTTCAGCTTCGAGGGCACGCCGATCCACATCTCGGTGCGGGTGCGCGAGAAGCGCGGCAAGAAGAAGTAAGCGGACATGGAGGAAGGGGCGGCCCGGATCGGGCCGCCCCTTCCTCCATGTGCTCACCCCCTGCGCGCCGGCGGCAGCGCGGCCGGGACGTGGTGCATGCCCGTGCCCTGTGGGCCGATGTGCCCGACCCGCTGCCACTGCGGCTGCTGACCGGTGCCGTGGCGGGCGCTGTGGGCCCCCGCGCTGTAGGCGCTGTACGAACTGCTGAACGACCCCGGGCGATGGCCGCCGTACGGACCGGTACCGCGCTGGATGTTCCCGAAGGCGATGAAGCCCAGGTCCTCCTCGCCGCTGCGATCACCCGGCAGCGAGCGGAAGGACTTGACGTACTCGGCGTAGAGCGCGTCGTAGATCGGCGTGGGCGATGAGCCGCCCTGAAGGTGGGGAACGTCGTATGCATGCACGTATGTCCAAACGACCCGGCACCGGAAGAGATGCGGCTGGGTAACGCCGTAAAGGGGCGCGGGGAACCGCGCGACCGGCCATATGTGACCCGCAGTCGCCGAACGTCGCACAGCTCCCGCTGAACAGGCGCGTCTCAGGTTCCGGCGAGAGGCAGCGCCGCCGCGACCAACTTCCCGTTCGCCGCGGCCTTGTCCAGCGCGTCCCGGAGCAGATCCTCCCTGGGCTGACGCCCGATGGACCCCACCGGCGCCGCGAACATCAGCACCTGCTGATGCTTGTTGGCGGCGGCCCGCCAACCGTCCGTCACCAGCAGCGGCTGATGCGCCTGCCACCACGCGACCGGCTGCCCGCCGTTCGTGCCCGGCTGGAGCACCGCGTGCAGCTGCCCCATGGCCAGCAGCACCGACCACCCGTGCAGCACCGGCGGCACATCGGTCAGCTCGGTCGCCGGCATGAACCCCTGTTCGATGAGCAGCGGCAGGAAGTCGTCGCCGGCGCCCACCGCCCCGGGGCGCACGATGGGCCCGGTCGGCTCGACGACGAGCGCGGGGTGCAACTCCCCGGCGATCAGCACCAGTCCGCTGGTCACGCCGAGCACGGCCTGCTCCGGCACGATCGACTCCGGCTCCAGGTCGACCCTGTCGCCGGTGATGGACTTCACGGCGCCCCGCAGCTGCTCCTCGGTGACCTGGACGACCTGTGACGGCAGGCAGGTGGCGTGGGCGAAGGCGAGGACGGCGGTCTCGTCCCCGATGAACAGGACGGTGCTGGTGCGCTCCTGTTCGGAGTCGCCCGGGGTGCGGCAGGACGTGCAGTCGTAACTGCCGGGGGCGTTCTCCCCGGCGAGCAGCCGGTCGGCTTCCTCGTCGCCGATCTCGGCACGTACCTCGTCGCTGACATCGAGCATGCGCGGCACGGGTGGCTCCTCGGGATGTGGTGCGTGGCGGGGCCGGGTGGCTCCCGGCCCGTGAACCGGGCGGGTCCCGGGCTCATGAAGAAGACAACGGGCGATCTGTGGCGGGAGTCACGCACGACGGCGAACGGAATCGAACCATCCAACGCGCAGGGTCACCTTGCGTGCGGAATTGCCCACTCACCGTCAAGTCCTAGGAAATGGAAGGAAGTTGGTTGCGTGGGGTGTATCACAGATCGTCGGGGACGGTGGTCGACAAATCCGGAAATCAGCGAATGAAGTGGGTGGCCGAAAATCG
>NZ_RDBN01000037.1:896925-950398 GCF_008042075.1 Streptomyces sp. UW30
ACTGACAAGGAGTTGGTTGATGTCGACCGGTCGAAGTCCCTACATTGCTCCGCCGTGTGCAACGAGCACCGCTCGGGTACGTCCGCCGACCGCACCAGCCAGCTTCGCAGCACGACCTGTCGGCGGACGGGGCGAGCGCGGCTCACGCGCCTCATGGCGTGGTGAGCGGCGTTCCGCCTTGGGGGATCCCGAGTTCTTCGAGAGGGACCTACATGTCCGAATGTGCCGATAACACTCACGACAACGCTCGGAAGGCGCCGAAGGCTTCGAACGGAAGCCGGACTCGTACGACGGCGGTCCTCGCCGGGGCGGCACTGCTCGCCCCGCTCGGACTGCTGGCCGCTACAGGCAACGCCGCAGCGGCGGACAGCGGAGTGTGGGACCGCATCGCACAGTGCGAGAGCGGCGGCAACTGGCACATCAACACCGGCAACGGCTACTACGGCGGACTTCAGTTCTCCGCCTCCACCTGGCGCGCGTACGGCGGTACGGCCTACGCGCCGACGGCGGACCAGGCCACCAGGGCCCAGCAGATCGCCGTGGCCACCAAGGTCCAGAGCGCCCAGGGATGGGGCGCGTGGCCGACCTGTTCGGCCCGGGCCGGAGCGAACGGAAGCGCACCCGCGGCTTCCGCCACCGGCTCGGCGCCCTCCTCCGGCAAGGCGGCCCCGTCGACCGCCAAGTCGGCCCCGTCGACTCCGTCGCAGACGCCGGAGCGCTCCTCGGGGCACACGAACCGCGACGCGTCCCGCGGCGACTACACCGTCCGCGAGGGCGACACGCTGAGCGGTATCGCCGCCCGGCACGGCACCACCTGGCGGCAGCTCCACGCCGCCAACAAGTCCGTCATCGGCGCCGATCCCAACCTGATCATGCCCGGGCAGCGCCTCGAACTCTGAGCGCCGCCCTCGGGGCCCCGCCCGGTCCGCCGACCGGGTGGGGCGCCTGCGGCCGTCGGACGTGCCGCACCGGTCGGCGGCAATGAGCTGCCTAGCGTGCTCATATGAAATACGCACCGCTCACGATCGCCCTCACCGCCGCCCTGTTGACCGCCGTCACCCCGGGCGCGTCGCACGCCACGTACGCACCTCAGGTGGCGGCTCCACATCCGGCCTCCGGCCCCCCACCCAAACCTGCGTCCCTGGCCTGTGCCAAGAGTCATTGGCCATGGGGCTGTGTCGCCAAGTGCGAGAGCGGCGGCGATTGGAAAATCAACACCGGCAACGGCCACTACGGCGGACTCCAGTTCTCGCAGCCGACCTGGGAGGGCTTCGGCGGGCGGAAGTACGCCCCGCGCGCGGATCTCGCCACCCGCAAGGAGCAGATCGCCATCGCCCGGAAGGTGGTGGCCGTGCAGGGCTGGGGGGCCTGGCCGCACTGCTCCAGGCGGTACGGGCTCAAGGGCCGTATGAAACTGGAGAAGCCCCGCTCCGACGTCGCCAAGAACCGCCTGACCCCCGGCCTGCTGCTCATGCCGAGGGGCGCGAGCCGGTTGGGCGTGCCGCTTTCCGGCGCTCGTATTCGCCCGCCTCTCCGCTGAACACGACAGCGCCCCGCCACAGTTCGTGAACGACTGCCGCCCTGCCCCGCAGGACGGGCGGCAGTCGTTGCTCGGCGACGATCACGCACGCGTCGAGTCCGGCCAGCAACTCGTACGTACGGGCGGCGACCGTCGGCGACATGCCCTGCGCCGGTTCGTCGACGAGCACGACACGCGCGCGTGCCAGCAGGGCGCGGGAGAGCGCCAGCATGCGCTGTTCGCCGCCGGACAGCGTGCCGGCGCGGCGCGCGAGGAGGGACTCCAGCCGCGGGTAGGCGTCCAGGGCGTCGTCGTACGACGGGGCCGCGAGTTCGAGGTTCTCGCGGACGGTGAGGGAGCCGAAGACCGCCTGCCGCTCGGGGACCAGGCACAGTCCGCGGCGGGCCCGCTCGTCGGCGGCCACCCGGGTCACGTCGACGCCGTCCCAGACCACCGTGCCGCCGGTCAGGCGCACCGTGCCCGCCAGCGCGCGCAGGGCTGTCGTACGGCCGGATCCGTTGCGTCCCAGGAGGACGGTGAGGCCGGGGCCCGCAGCGGCGACGGTGACGCCGTGGAGGGCCTCCAAGGGGCCGTAGCGCACGCGCGCGTGGCGCAGCGAGAGGGTCGTCATGCCGGGGTCTCCTGGGTGCCTGCCGCGTCGAGTACGCGGTCGGGTGGGCCGGAGGCGACGATGCGGCCCGCCGTCATGACGTGCACCGTGTCGGCGAGGTCGGCGACCAGGTCGAGGTCGTGCTCGACGACGAGCAGGGCCATGCCGTCCGCGGCGAGGGCCTTCAGGACCCTGGTGAGCGCTCCGACTTCCGCCGTGTCGAGACCGGCGGCGGGTTCGTCGAGCAGCAGGACGCGTGGGCCGCCCGCGAGAGCCCGGGCCAACTCGACACGCCGGAGTGTGCCGGTGGGGAGACCGGCGGCGGGCAGGGAACGTACGGGGCCGTCCAGGGTGAGGAGTCTCAGGGCGCGTTCCACGGCTGACGGGTCCTGGACTCGTCCTTGCTCGGCGCCTACGCGGACGTTCTCGGCGACGGTCAGTGACGGGAAGACGGCCAGTTGTTGGAAGGTTCGGGCGATGCCGAGGCGGGTGCGGGCGTGGGCGGGGAGGTGGGTGATGTCGCGGGGGCCGAGCCTGACTTGTCCCTGTGCGGGGCGGTGAGTGCCGGCGAGGCAGTGGAACAAGGTCGTCTTTCCCGCGCCGTTGGGGCCGACGATCGCGGTGATGTGGCCGGCGGGGACGGTGAGGGTGATGTCTTCCAGGGCGGTGAAATTGTCGTAGCGGGCCTGGAGGTGGTGCGTGGTGAGGGTGGGTGCGGGTGCGGGTGCGGGTGCGAGTGCTCGTGCGCGTGCGTGGGTGGGCACGCGGCCTTCGGCCGCGTTCGGGTTCCCACCCGCACCGCCCGTGCGGGATTCGTCGTCGGGTGCGGGTGGCCCTTGTGGGGGCCGAACGCCGTCGGCGACCTCGGCGGGGTGGGGCGCGTGGGGGCCCGATGCCGTCAGGCCCGTCAGGGTCGGCCGGGGTGCGGGTTCCCGCCCCAGCGGTCGCAGTCGGCTGCGCACCCCAAGGCCCACCGGCGTCAGACTCGCCCTGCGTCGCAGACCCAGCCTCACCGCCGCCGTCCGAACCGCCTCGTACGGCCCCCCGGGGAACCGTCCCACCAGCACCGCCAGCACCCCGATCAGCGCAGCCGCCACGCCGCCCCGGGCGCCCGCGTCCAGGCCGACCAGGAGGGCCGCCGCTGCCAGGGCGCCCAGGGTGCTGTCGGCGCCCAGGACCACCACCGCGGCGAACCAGAGCAGGCCGCGGACGGGGTCGTAGGCGGCCGGGTCGAAGGCGCGCAGGCCCATGCCGAGCATGCCGCCGCCCAGGGCCGCGAGGGCGGCGCCCGAGACGAAGGCCAGGAGCTTGAGGGAGGGCACCTGCACGCCCGCCGCGGACGCCCCGGACTCGTGGTCGCGCATCGCCGCCAGGGCCCGTCCGGTGCGGCCCCGGCGCAGCAGCCAGGTCGCCAGCAGGGCCGCCGCGAGGAGGACGAGTTCCAGGACGTAGTACGCGCGGTCGCCCTCGAAGCCCGCCGGGCGGCCGAGGGACAGGCCCGAGATCGCGTACGGCTGGGTGAAGACGAAGCGGCTCACACCGACGCCGACCGCGAAGGTGGCCAGGGCCAGCGCGAGGCCGCGGCGGCGAACCGCCGGCCAGCCCGTCAGGAGGCCCAGCGGGGCCACCAGGACGACCGCCAGCGCCAGTGCGGCGAGCTCCGGCAGGCGCGGCAGGCCAGGGAAGCGGCCCGCCGCCAGCAGGGCCGTGAACAGGGCGCCCAGGCCCGCGTAGGCCCCCTGCCCGAGCGAGATCTGGCCGCCGCGGCCCGTGACCACGACCAGGGACAGCAGCACCACGCCCAGCGCCGGCACCTGCACCGACGTATGCAGGTCCGAGCCCGCGAAGCCCAGCGGGAGCAGGAAGAGCACGACCGCGACGATCCAGGCGCCCGCGGGCGTCGGCACGCGCGCGGTGGCCGAGCGGGGGAGCGCGTCGCGCGTGCCGACGCTCGGCAGGGCCAGGGCTGCGATCAGCAGGGCCACCACGAAGAGGTTCGTGCTGACGGCCTGGAGCAGCGGGGCGCCCCAGCCCGAGGGGTGCAGGCGTGTCAGCTGGCTCTGGGCCACCCCGATGGCCAGCGCCGTCACCACTGCGACCGGCAGGCTGCGCATCCGCGCGACCACCGCGACCGCGACCACCTCCATGACCAGCAGCGGCATGCCGTACGGGTCCAGGCGCACGTACGGCGCCAGCAGTACGCCCGTCAGGCCCGCCGTGAACGAGCCGAACGCCCAGCCCGCCGCCGCGACCCGGTCGGCGTCGATGCCCCCGAGGACGGCCAGCTGCCGGTCGTCGACCACGGCACGCAGCTCCCGGCCGAAGCGCGTCCAGCGGATCACCGCGCCGACCCCGGCCGCCAGCAGCAGCGCCACCGTCAGCTGGCCCCAGGGGTCCGCCGACACCAGCTCCGGCGCGTCGTCGCGCGCTCCCTGGCCCCACAGCAGCGCCGCCCCGCCCACCAGCAGCACGAACACGCCGATGGACGCCACCAGGGTCTGCGCCGGATCGCTGCCCAGGACGGACAGCGGCCGGAAGACGAACCGTTCCAGCAGCATCCCGATGCCGGGCGCCAGGATCAGCAGCGTCACCGTCGCGCCCGCCCACAGCGGCCAGCCCCACTCCACCACGCACTGGCGCAGCGCATACGCGCACACCATCGCGATCGCCCCGTGCGCGAAGTTCAGCACGCCGGTCGCGCGGTACGTCACGACCAGGCCGATCCCGGTGAGCGCGGCGGCGCTGCCGACCGACAGGCCGGCCAGCGTGAGGTCGTACGTCAGGGAGGACATCGGGGCGGACCTCAGTCGTCCGCTTCGGCGGGCTCACAGATCGGGCACGGGCCCAGCTCGCCGCTGCGGACCAGCTTCGCGTCGACGGGGACGGCCTCCACCTTCCCGGCGACCAGCGGGCAGTCCGCGCGGTGCCAGAGGGTGCCGCCGGGCACCATCAGCAGGTCCCCGCTGACCGCCAGGGGAGCCGTGGCGTCCTGCCCGGACTCATCGGCGTCGGCGGGCTCCGCGGCCACCAGAAGGCCGTACAGCTCGTCCACGCGCGCGGCGGCGAGTGCGCCCCGGCCGTGGGTCAGCAGCACCGACCCGGCGATGATCAGCGCGGCGCCGGGCACCGTGCAGGACGCGAGATACGGCAGCTGACGCTCGGCGAACCGCTCGCCGGAGACGCCGTACCAGCCGATGACGCACAGCACGGCGCCGGCCGCGAGCGCGGCCCAGCCGGCCCACAGCACGGGGTGCACGGTCCGCAGTCGGGCTGTCCGCATCGCCGGCTCCCACACGTCGGGTTCTGGTCCATGCGCATCCGGTTTCGGTGCCCGTGCACCGGCTTTCCGCGCATGTGCCTGTCCATGTCAGCCAATGGCTTGCACTATGCCTCCTGCAAGCTGACCCTGAAAGCACCGGGCGCACACGGCCCGGATCGACACCCGGTGGTGAGCCAGATGGTTCTCGGGAGCGACCTCAGGCGGCGCGGCGCACGCAGGGGACGGGGGACGGTGCTGGCGGCCGCCCTGCTCCTCTTCCTCGCCCCGGCCCTCGTGGCGTGCAGCGACGACGAGGGAGGCGGCGGCAACGAGACACCGCCGACACCGACCGTCGAGCAGACCGAGCCGTCACCGGCCGCGACGGCGCCCGCCGACGCGGGGGCGGCCGAGACGGAGATCAAGCAGAACTGGCAGAAGTTCTTCGACCCGAAGACCACGACGGAGGACAAGCAGACCGTCCTGGAGAACGGCGAGCAGATGGCGCCGGTCCTCCAGGCCTTCAGCGGTGACGAGCGCGGCGGGCAGGTCCAGGCGCAGGTCTCCAAGATCGAGTTCACCTCGCCGACCGAGGCGAACGTGACGTACGACCTGACCCTCAAGGGCGCGACCGCCCTGCCGAACGCCTCCGGAACCGCGGTCGAACAGGACGGCACCTGGAAGGTGTCCGCCAAGACCCTGTGCGCGCTGGTCCAGTTGAGCGGCAATGGGTCACCGATCCCTGGGTGCTGAGGCGGCGATCGCCGTGCTGCTGCTGACTCTGAGTACGGCGTGCGGCAGCAGGCTGCCGGAGAGCGACTTCGAGCACCGCGACCGGGGCGCACCCTCGCAGCCGGCCGCGGCGGGCACCCCGATCCGCGTCGGCGTCATCACCAGCGCCACCAGCCCCGTCGGCGGCAACGCCTTCACCGGCCCGCGCGACGGCGCCAAGGCGTACTTCGACCGCCTCAACGCGCGCGGCGGCATCGACGGCCGCCGCGTCGAGGTGCGTGAGTGCGACGACGGCGGCAGCGGCGTCGGCAACAACGAGTGCGTGCACGAGCTGATCGACGAGGACAAGGTCGTCGCGCTGGTCGCCACCACCGCCCTGGACTACGCGGGCGCCTCACGCGTCTCACGCGCGCGCGTGCCCGATATCGGCGGCCAGCCGATCGGGGCCGCCTACGACACCTGGCCGCACCTGTACGGCATCTACGGCAGCCTCGCGCCCCGCGACGGCACCACCGGCTGGGACGGCAAGCAGTACGGCGGAACGGAGGTCTACCGCTACTTCAAACGCGAGCACGGCGCCCGTACGGCCGCCGTCGTCTCCTACAACCAGCCCGCATCCGCCGCCTACGCCCGGCTCGTCGAGCGGGGATTGAAGGCCGAGGGCTACAAGGTGGTCACCGAGCAGGTCGACTTCGCGCTGCCCAACTTCCGCGCGGTGGCGGCCGACCTGAAGGAACAGGGCGCCGACCTCGTCTTCGACGCCATCGACACGCACGGCAACGCCCGGCTGTGCGAGGCGATGGACGACGTCGGCGCCGAGGTCACCGCCAAGGTCACGAACGTACAGAACTGGACGTCCACCGTCGCCGAGGACTACAAGGACTCCCCGCGCTGCCGCAACGCCCTGTGGGCGACCGGCTCGTCCCGCAACTTCGAGGACACCGACCAGGACGCCGTACGGGAGTTCCGGGACGCCGCGTCGGGCCTTCGGACCCACTCCCAGTGGCAGCTGGAGGGCTGGGCCGCGGCGATGTGGTTCACGGACGCGGCGAAGGCGTGCGCCGGACAGGGCGTCACGCGCCGTTGCGTCGACGACCACATGAACCGCAGCCAGGGATACACCGCCGACGGCCTGCTGATCCCGGTCACATTCGAGAGGCTGCCCGAGCCGCCGAAGAGCCGCCGGACCTGTCTGTCGGTGGCGCGCTGGGAGGACGGCCGGGGCTGGGTGTCGCAGGGAGACATGAACGACACGTGCTTCGAGGTGCCGCAGCTGTCGTACCAGCCGTGAGGCGCAACCAAAAGGCCGTATCGCCGGTCCAACCTCCAACCGACACAGCACAGAGCCGAGGGAGGAACCGCAGCGCATGACGCCCGTGCCGCAGGCCGCACCACTGCGCGCCGACTGCATCGCTGATTCGGCCGGTGGACTGACCTTCGACGTCACCGCCGCCGGGTCCACCGAGGCGGCTCACCTCGTCCTGCGCCACCGCGAGGGCCGCGAGGAGGTCACCCTGCCCCTGGCTCCGGCCACGACGGGCCGCCTGCGCGCCGCCCTGCCCAGCAGCGTGTCCCTGCCGGAGGGCCACTGGGACGCGTACGCAAGCGTCACGGAGGAGGAATCGGACCATCGTCTGGCGCCGGGTGCCATGGACGTGCACCCCTCCGCCTCCCGGGTGCCGTACGAGACCCGGCAAGGAAACCTGAGCGTCGAATGCCGGGTACCGGTAACCCGCTTAGGGGCGCGGGCAGCTGCGCGATCAGCCACCATGGACCCGCACCCGCCCACGAAACCCGCGTTCCCGAGCCAATAGGCGCCCCATGCTGGACACCTCCGCAAGACTCCTGCGGCTGCTCTCCCTCCTCCAGGCCCACCGCGAATGGTCCGGCCCCGAACTCGCCGGCCGCCTCGGTGTCACCCCGCGCACGATCCGCCGCGACGTCGACCGCCTGCGCGAGCTGGGCTACCCGGTCAACGCCAGCCCCGGCACCGGAGGCGGCTACCAACTGGGCGCCGGCGCCGAACTGCCACCCCTGCTGCTGGACGACGACGAGGCCGTCGCCGTGGCCGTCGGCCTGCGCACCGCTGCCGGCCAGGGCATCGAGGGCATCGGCGAGACCTCGGTGCGGGCCCTCGCCAAGCTGGAGCAGGTCCTGCCGAACCGGCTGCGCCGCCGCGTCGGCGCCCTCAACGCCTACACGGTGCCGATGCTGCGCGGCCCCCAGCCCTCCACCGTGGACCCGGCCGTCCTCACCGAGCTCGCCAACCTCTGCCGGGACGCCGAGCGGCTGCGCTTCGAGTACCGCGACCACGAGGGCGCCCCCACCCGCCGCAGCGTCGAACCGCACCGCCTCGTGTGCAGCGAGCGCCGCTGGTACCTGGTCGCCTGGGACCTCGACCGCGAGGACTGGCGGACGTTCCGCGTCGACCGCATCACCCCCAGGCCGCCGCACGGCCCGCGCTTCGCCCCGCGCACCCCGCCCGCCGAGGACCTCGCCGCGTATGTCTCCCAGGGCGTCTCCACGCGCGCGTACGCCTCACACGCCGTCATCCGGCTGCTGGTTCCCCTGGCCGAGGCCGCCGAACGCGTCTCGCCCTCCGCGGGCACGCTGGAGGCCGACGGGGAGGGCGCCTGCATCCTGCGCACCGGGGCCGCCGGCCTCGACGTGATGGTGCTGCACGTGATGATGATGGGCTTCGAGTTCGAGGTGCTGGAACCGGACGGGCTGACCGAGACGATCAGTCAGGCCCGGGACCGGCTGTCCCGGGCGCTGGAGCGCGGGACTCCTCGAGCTCCGTCTGCTCGGGGTGATGCAGGTCGAACGCCGGGGACTCCGAGCGGACCCTCGGCAGCGTCGTGAAGTTGTGCCGCGGGGGCGGGCAGGAGGTCGCCCACTCCAGGGAGCGGCCGTAGCCCCAGGGGTCGTCGACCTCGACCTTCTTGCCGTACTTGGCGGTCTTCCAGACGTTGTAGAGGAACGGCAGCGTCGACAGGCCCAGCACGAACGCGCCGATCGTCGAGACCGTGTTGAGCGTGGTGAAGCCGTCGGCCGCCAGATAGTCGGCGTACCGGCGCGGCATGCCCTCCGCGCCCAGCCAGTGCTGCACCAGGAACGTGGTGTGGAAGCCGACGAACAGCGTCCAGAAGTGGATCTTGCCGAGCCTTTCGTCGAGCATCTTCCCGGTGAACTTGGGCCACCAGAAGTGGAAGCCGGCGAAGATCGCGAAGACGACCGTGCCGAAGACGACGTAGTGGAAGTGGGCGACCACGAAGTACGAGTCGGAGACATGGAAGTCCATCGGCGGCGACGCCAGGATCACCCCGGTCAGACCGCCGAACAGGAACGTCACGAGGAAGCCGGTCGCCCACAGCATCGGGGTCTCGAAGGACAGCGAGCCCCTGATCATGGTCCCGGTCCAGTTGAAGAACTTCACGCCCGTCGGGACGGCGATCAGGAAGCTCATGAAGGAGAAGAAGGGCAGCAGCACCGCGCCCGTGACGAACATGTGGTGCGCCCACACCACGACCGACAGACCGGTGATCGCCATCGTCGCCCCGATCAGCGTCAGATAGCCGAAGATCGGCTTGCGGCTGAAGACCGGGATGATCTCCGAGATGATGCCGAAGAACGGCAGCGCGATGATGTACACCTCGGGATGGCCGAAGAACCAGAACAGGTGCTGCCAGAGCAGCGCCCCGCCGTTGGCCGCCTCGAACACCACCGAGCCGAACCGCCGGTCCGCCTCCAGCACCAGCAGGGCCGCCGCCAGCACCGGGAACGCCATCAGGATCAGGATCGACGTGAACAGCGTGTTCCAGGTGAAGATCGGCATCCGGAACATCGTCATGCCGGGGGCGCGCATCCCGATGATCGTGGTGATGAAGTTGACCGCGCCGAGGATCGTGCCGAAGCCGGCCAGCGCCAGGCCCATGATCCACAGGTCGGGGCCGATGCCGGGCGAGCGCTCCAGGCTGTTGAGCGGGGCGTAGGCGAACCAGCCGAAGGCGGCCGGCCCGTCCGGCACGATCAGCGAGCCCATCACGATCAGACCGCCGAACAGGAACAGCCAGTACGAGAACATGTTCAGCCGCGGGAAGGCGACGTCCGGGGCGCCGATCTGCAGCGGCATCAGCTCGTTGGCGAAGCCCGCGAAGGACGGGGTCGCGAACAGCAGCAGCATGATCGTGCCGTGCATGGTGAACAGCTGGTTGAACTGCTCGTTGCTCACCAACTGCATCCCGGGCCGGGCCAGTTCGGCCCGCATCAGCATCGCCATCACACCGCCGGCCAGGAAGAACACGAACGACGTGATCAGGTAGAGATGGCCGATCTTCTTGTGGTCGGTGGTGGTCAGCCAGTCGACGACCACACGGCCGCCCGGCTGGAGGCTGCGCATGGGCCGTGCCGTCGCCTGTGCGGTCTGCGTCCCCATCGCTCGCTCGCCCCTTCGCTCGTCGCGTCCCGGGCCCGCTGAAGCCCGCGTCGCACGCGCCGACGCGAGCTCACGCCATGATGCTCGCGTCGGCGGCGCTCCGACAGAGGGCGTACGGAGGTCCTGTGGTGGAACCATGTACTTTCCGTGCGGCGCCGGCTCCCGTGACCCGCGCGGAATCGGGGAGAAAAAGAGTCCGCGGGCAGTTCCTCGGGAACTTTTCCGCCGCGCTGTCGGACAGGGCGGCGCGACACGCGGGAATTACGATCGAATGCCTGCGGAAGGCCCAGAGAATCCCTCGTCCGTGTGACGGTCCGTCGATGTTGAAGGGACCGAAACGCGTGTCGTGATTCTGTGACAAAAGCGTGACCCGAGAGGGACGTGTGCCCCCGGATGGCCGCTACAAAGGATCCCGGTCGGATCTGGCCCGATCCCTCGGCGAGGCCCTAGCGTTGGCCGCATGGCACCCATTCCGAAACCCCCCGCAGAACCCCAGGACAACCCGGACGCGTACGTCGGTCTCGCCGCCGACGGGGCTGAGCGACTCGCCCGTGACCGTGGGTGGTCGACGGTGCGTTCGCTGCCGCCGGGGGCGATCATCACCATGGAGTACCGCGTGGGCCGGCTGAACTTCGAGGTGAAGGACGGCCAGGTGACGCGGGCCTGGAAGGGCTGACACACGGCGACGGCCCGGCTCCTCCACAGGAGCCGGGGCCGTCGCCATGCGGGTGGTCGTGTGTACCGAACCCGCGCTGAGGGGGCGGGTCAGCCGCCGCCGGTGAGGGGGCGGGCCGCCTGGGTCCCGCCGCCTCGGGTGATGCGGTCCGTGTGCGGCGGGCGGCGGGTGCCGGCCGGGGTGACCGGCGTGCGCTCCGCACGGGCGGTGTGGGGGCCCGGCGCCAGGTAGACGGGTGCGCGCGGGGAGCGGGCCGGGGACGACGCCTCGCGTGCCGCGGCCTCGTCGTCGACGGCCGTGGGGCGCGGCTTGAGCTGCACCGGGGCCCCGACCGGGGCGGGCGCCAGCGGAAGGGAGCCGGCCCGGCGTGCCCGCCAGTGGTCGCGCAGGTCGAAGAGCCAGGTCTCGGCGCGGGCGATCAGCGGCTCGAACCACGGCAGCGCGAGCATGATCAGCAGACCGGCGGCCCAGCCGAGCAGCACGTCGCTCAGCCAGTGCGTACCGAGGTACACGGTGGACAGACCCACGCCCAGCGAGGTCACCGCGGACAGGGCCGACAGCCAGCGGCGCGCTCTCGGGGTCGAGGCCAGATAGGCCAGGATTCCCCAGGTCACCACGGCGTTGGCGGTGTGGCCGCTGGGAAATATATCGCCGCCCAGGCCCATCTCACTCGACCCGATGGTGGTCGCGTAGTGCGGGCCGAGGCGGCCCATGCCGAGCTTGGCGGCACCGACGGTGATGTTCAGCAGCAGCAGCGAGACGCCGAGCGCGAGCAGCGGACGCAGCGTGTGCTGGCGCCAGGAGCGCCAGCCCAGCCAGGCCGCGACCATCACGGCGGTCGGGCCGCGCTGGCCGAGCACCACGTAGTAGTCGACGAACGCG
This sequence comes from Streptomyces sp. UW30, assembly GCF_008042075.1. GTDB lineage: Bacteria > Actinomycetota > Actinomycetes > Streptomycetales > Streptomycetaceae > Streptomyces. The sequence goes on from NZ_RDBN01000037.1 coordinate 909,036, forward strand.
TGGATCTCCGCCCACTGCTGGTACGGGCGGAAGAACATGACCTGCCAGTCGAGCCGGACCAGCCACGAGGTGATGACGACGGCCCACACGATGGCCCCGTAGAAGGCCAGGGTCGCGGAGAAGAGCACGATCCTGTGCCGGGTCATCCGCGGCACATCGATGTGGGCCGGGCGTTCCGGTTCCCGGTCCAGCCTGGCGAAGACCCGGTCCAGACGGGTCAGCTTTCGTTCGGTACACACCCAATCGACGTTACAGCGAGTGAGCGCAGTTCAAGGGCGAATCCACGGCTTTGTGATGACGATGTGATGTGGGATTCCTCTCAGGAGGGGGTTTATTTCCAAGGAATCCGTAATCATCGCGGGCTGCGCCCTTCAATTCCTTTGATCATTCTGTTCGTTCGTTTTTCACTGCTTATGAATTCGTTCACCGAATCCTTGGGTGGAATTCTCCTGGAGATCACCGGTCCGGGTCGGTGGGTGTGGCGTACGCCACACGCGTTGGTGTGGAGTCTGAGAGGTCCGCCACTCGGCGCCGACGGGGACTCGCGTACTCTGACGAGTCACTCGCCCTTAGTTGCGCGGGCCGGAGACCACCGCTCCTCTCCGGCCGAGTCGCGGGGAGTCCCCACCCCGTGTGCCCGCCGAGGGCGAGGAAACATCTGGGAGGTACGTACATGTCCGGGACGACCACGGCTGCCGCTGCGCTGCGCCGTCGGGCGGCCGGGGCCGGTGCCAACCGCTGGGTCGTCCTCGTCGTCCTCTGCGTCAGCCTGCTGCTCGTCGCCGTCGACGCGACCGTGCTCCATGTGGCGGTGCCCGCCGTCACCGAGGACCTCCGCCCCGGCGCGATAGAACTGCTCTGGATCGTCGACATCTACCCGCTCGTCTGCGCCTCGCTGCTGATCCTCTTCGGCACGCTCGGTGACCGGGTGGGCCGCAGACGCGTGCTGCTGCTCGGCTACGCCCTCTTCGGCGTCGCTTCCGGCCTTGCGGCCCTCGCGCACGATCCACAGGTGCTGATCCTGGCCCGCGCCCTGCTCGGCGTGGGCGGCGCGATGATCATGCCCGCGACTCTTTCGATCCTGCGCCAGGTCTTTCCCGACCGGCGCGAGCGGGCCCTCGCCATCGGCATCTGGAGCGCCGTGGCCGCGGTCGGCGCGGCGGTCGGACCGCTGCTCGGCGGTTTCCTCCTCGAGCACTTCTGGTGGGGCTCGGTCTTCCTCGTCAACATCCCGCTGATGCTGGTCAGCCTCCCGGTGGGCCGGCTGCTGCTGCCCGAGTCGAAGGGCGACGGCAAGGGGCCCTGGGACGTGGTCGGCGCGCTGCTCGCGGCGGGCGGGCTGTTCGGCGTCGTGCTGGGCGTGAAGCGGCTCGGCGGCGGAGAGCCGGCGGCGAGCCTGCTCACCCTGGTGCCGCTGGTGGTCGGCGCGGTGATGCTGGTCCTCTTCGTACGACGCCAGAAGCGGCGGACGTATCCGCTGGTGGACCTCAAGATGTTCGCGCGACCGGCGTTCAGTACGTCCGTCGGCTGCATCGTGCTGGCCATGCTCGCGCTGGTCGGCCTGGAGCTGATCGCGGCGCAGTACCTCCAGCTGGTGCTCGGGCTGTCGCCGCTGGAGACGGGCCTGAGGCTGCTGCCGCTGACCTTCGCGGCGATGGCGTCCGGGCTCGCGGGCGCGCGGATGCTGCGGCGGTTCGGCCCCCGGCGGATGGTGTGTGCCGGGTTCTGTCTGACGGCCCTCGCGGTGGTCGTGCTGACCGCCATGGGCGGCGAGGACAACCCCGGGCTGCTGCTGGTCGGGTTCGTGCTGCTGGGCTTCGGCCTTGAGACGACGCTCTTCGGGGCGTACGAGTCGATGCTGAGCGAGGCTCCGCAGGAGCAGGCCGGCGGGGCGGCGGCGATCGGGGAGACGTCGTACCAGCTGGGCGCCGGCATCGGCATCGCGCTGCTGGGCAGCGTGATGAACGCGGCGTACGCCCCCGGGCTGTCGGCCGTGCCGGGTGTGCCGGCGTCGGCCTCCACGGCGGCCTCGCACTCGCTGGGGGAGGCCTACGAGGTCTCCGCACAGCTGGGCGGGTCGGCGGGGGTGGCCCTGAGACACGCGGCGCGGAACTCCTTCGTGCACGGGCTGCATGTGACGTTGCTGGTGAGTGCGGGGTTGTTGCTGCTGGGCGCGGTGATGGCGTTGCGGCTGCCGCGGGTCATGCAGTGCGAGGCGCCCGCCGTGGAGTTGCCCAAGCCGAGGGAAGTCGCGGAGTCCCGCGTCTCGGCTTGACCGAGCCTTCTCCGACCCGCGGTTGCGCGGTCGCGTACTGGACGTGCGGGACGCCGAGTCGTAGCGTCGGCCGCACAGTCGTGACTAGCGGTGCTAGTTTTAGTCGTCGCCGGAGGGTCTCCCATGTCCGCGTCCTCGAAGTTGCCCCCTTTCGACCCCGCCGACCCCCTCGGTATCGACGACCTCCTGGAACCCGAGGATCTGGCCATCCGGGGCACCGTGCGGGAGTGGGCCGCGGATCGGGTCGTGCCGTATGTCGCCGACTGGTACGAGAAGGGCGAGCTGCCGGGGATTCGTGAGCTCGCCCGGGAGCTCGGGGAGATCGGCGCGCTCGGGATGTCCCTCGACGGGTACGGGTGCGCCGGGGCCTCCGCCGTGCAGTACGGGCTCGCCTGTCTGGAACTGGAGGCCGCCGACTCCGGCATCCGGTCCCTGGTCTCCGTGCAGGGATCCCTCGCCATGTACGCCATCCACCGGTTCGGCAGCGAGGAGCAGAAGCAGGCGTGGCTGCCCCGCATGGCCTCCGGCGAGGTCATCGGGTGCTTCGGGCTGACCGAGCCCGACCACGGGTCCGACCCCGGCTCCATGCGGACGTACGCCAAGCGGGACGGCTCCGACTGGGTGCTGAACGGGCGGAAGATGTGGATCACCAACGGGTCCGTCTCCGGCGTCGCCGTCGTGTGGGCGCAGACCGACGAGGGGATCCGAGGGTTCGTCGTGCTGGCCGACAGCGCCGGGTTCTCCGCACCGGAGATCAAGCACAAGCTGTCGCTGCGCGCCTCCGTCACCAGTGAGCTCGTGATGGACGACGTACGGCTGCCGGCCGATGCGGTGCTGCCGGACGTCGTCGGGCTCAAGGGGCCGCTGAGCTGTCTCTCGCACGCCCGGTACGGGATCGTGTGGGGGGCCATGGGCGCGGCGCGCTCCTGTTTCGAGGCCGCCGTCGACTACTCGAAGACCCGGGAGCAGTTCGGCCGGCCGATCGGGGGCTTCCAGCTCACCCAGGCCAAACTCGCCGACATGGCGCTCGAACTGCACAAGGGGATTCTGCTCGCCCACCATCTGGGGCGGCGCATGGACGCCGGTCGACTGCGTCCGGAACAGGTCAGCTTCGGAAAGCTGAACAACGTCCGCGAGGCCATCGACATCTGCCGTACGGCGCGGACGATTCTCGGTGCCAACGGGATCTCGCTCGAATACCCCGTGATGCGGCACGCGACCAATCTCGAATCGGTGCTCACCTACGAGGGCACCGTCGAGATGCACCAGCTCGTGCTGGGCAAGGCACTCACCGGGCTCGACGCCTTCCGCTGACCCCACCAGGTGGGGCAGGGCCGGTGAACGGCCCTGCCTCAGCTCTGGTTGTAGAAGCCGTCCTCGCGGTGAGCCGCCCGCTCGCCGCTGATGATCTCCGTGTCGGCCGGGGTCAGCAGGAACACCCGGTTGGACACCCGGTCGATCGAGCCACGCAGGCCGAAGATGAGCCCCGCCGCGAAGTCGACGACACGCTTGGCGTCGGCCGGCTCCATGGCCGTGAGGTTCATGATGACCGGGACCCCCTCCCGGAACAGCTCGCCGATGGCGCGGGCGTCCCGGAAGCTGTCCGGAGTGACCGTGCCGATCCGGCGGCCCTTCTCCTCTGCGACGTCCGTGGCCACCTTGACCCGCGGGTCGGTGACCCAGGCCTCCCCGGGCTCGGTCCCCTCGGAGTAGTCATCGTCGTAGTAACGCTCGTCATCGTTGTCGTCAACGAGGCCCAGCCAGGCACTCGCCTTGCGCACCGATCCCATGGACGCCTCCTCTCACAGCGGTCTTTTTGCTTTCCGCATCCCTATGGTCATCCATGATGCGGACGTCACGCCAAGTGGATAGACGCCGCGCGGGGGGTTTGTGACGGTACTGGTGCACAGCGAATACGTCGAGAGCCCGTGTCCCCCAAGGGGCATGCCACGTACGGCTGCTGACTGTGAGTGAAATATGATTCTTCACGGCGTTTGGGTGATGTGGGGTGCGTACGGGTGAACGAGAAGCCGTGGCGATCGAGACGCCGGCCGGTACGATGCGGCAGCTCAGCGTCGTAGTTGCGAACGTAAGAACCTCGGGGGAGCGTCATGTTCGGAATAGTCAGGCCCTGTCGTCATCGTCTCGGCGAGAGCCTTGCAGGCCAATGGATGGCGCATTTGTGCGGGCTGTGCCTCTCGTTGCGTGGGGACCATGGTCAGTTCGCGCGGATCGTGACGAACTACGACGGGCTCCTCATCTCCGTTCTGACGGAGGCTCAGGCCCAGAAGGACAGTGGACTGAGGCGTACGGCGGGACCGTGCCCGCTGCGCGGGATGCGCACCGCGTCCGTCGCGCAGGGTGAGGGCGCTCGGCTCGCCGCCGCCGTCTCGCTGGTGCTCGCCTCGGCCAAGGTGCGTGACCATGTCGCCGACGGAGACGGGCTGCTGGCCCGCAGGCCGGTGGCGCTCGCCGCGCGCCGGGTGGCCGCGGGGTGGGGTGCGGCGGGTGCCCGCAGCGGCTCGGCCGTCGGGTTCGACACCGCCCTGCTGGTCGACGCCGTGGACCGGCAGGTCGGCATCGAGGCGCTCGCCGGGATCGGGACGCCGATCCTCGCCGTGACCGAGCCGACCGAGACGGCGACCGCTGCCGCCTTCGCGCACACCGCGATCCTGGCCGGACGGCCGCACAACGCCGAACCGCTCGCCGACGCCGGGCGCCTGTTCGGACGGCTGGCGCACCTCCTGGACGCCGTGGAGGACCGGGCGGCCGACGCCGAGGCGGGTGCGTGGAACCCCCTCACCGCGACCGGGACCTCGCTCGCCGAGGCGCGACGGCTCGCCGACGACGCCGTGCACGGGGTGCGGCTGGCGCTGCGCGAGGTGGAGTTCACGGATGCCAAGCTCGCCCACCTCCTGCTCGTGCACGAGCTGCGGCGCTCGGTGGACCGGGCGTTCGGCACGGTGCCGACCTGTTCGTCGCACGCGTCGCACGCGTCCCATCAGCCCGGGCCCTATGGGCAGCAGCCGCAGCAGCCGCAGCCGGGGCCTTATGGGGCGCCGCAGAATCCGTATGCCGTTGGCGGGAATCCCTACGCCGGTGGTGGGGGAGTGCCCGGTGGTGGCGCCGGTTCAGGCGGCGGTGGCGGTGGTGACTTCGGCGGGTTCGGCGGTGGACCGGTCCCGCAGCCGCCGAAGGGGCGGCGTGGGTTCTGGGCCGGCTGCGGGATGTTCTGGCTGCTGTGCTGCACCTGCAAGCTGTGCTGCGCGAAGGAGTACGAGGGCCCGTGGTCCCGCAAGAAGCGCGAGGGCTGCTGCCGTGACTGCGACTGCGACGGGTGCGACTGCTGCTGCCCCTGCGACGGTTGCTGAGCGCTCGGCGCTGGCGCCGCGACGGGCAGTCGATCGTCCGCAGGTCCGTTGTGGCTGGTCGCTCCCCCAAGCTCTCGGCTTCGCTCTAGCGGGGGGACCCCCATCGCGGCGGAGCCGCATATCGACACGGTCCCGCGCCCCTCACGGGGCGCGGGCGCGATGCCGCGGAATTCGTCGGCGCCGGTTACTTCCGGACATCCCTGATGCGAGGACCGCGCCGTCCGTGCTCAACCGCGACATGTTGCCGCTCCGCGCCCTCGCCGGCCACCTCGTGCGTCCCTTTCCGCCACCTGGCAACATGCCGACCTCGCTGCCGTCGCGCGGGAGTGCAAGCTGCGCCGACCGGCTCTGACCGGCTCTGACCGGGGCAGGAGCGGTCAACTCGCTCAGATGGTTCAAAGATTGACGGCCGAAAGGCGCCCTTGCGCCGACCGGTCGTTCGACCGAATACTCCCCCTCAGCGCTTGTCAGGGGCACGGCATGTCCGAAATCCGGACTTTCGCCCGTCTGACTGCGCCTCACGGGCCCCGACCCCACGCGGGCCCCCAACTCCCCTTGGAGGGAACGAAAAGTGAGGATCAAGCGCACCACCCCCCGCAGTGGCATTACGAGACGGACCCGGCTGATCGCCGTATCCACCGGCCTCGTGGCCGCAGCCGCGATCGCGATCCCCAACGCGACCGCCGCGGAGACTCCCGCCACCTTCAGCGCCGCCCAGCTCAAGAGCGCCAGCGGCTCCGTGCTGAAGGCCGACATCCCCGGCACCGCCTGGGCCGTCGACAGCAAGACCAACCGTGTCACCGTGACCGTCGACTCCACGGTCTCCCAGGCGGAGATAGCGAAGATCAAGGAGCAGGCGGGCGGCAATGCCGACGCGCTCACGATCAAGCGGACCGCCGGCAAGTTCAGCAAGTTCATCCAGGGCGGCGACGCCATCTATGCGAGTAGCTGGCGCTGCTCGCTCGGCTTCAACGTCCAGGACAGCAGCGGCAACCAGTACTTCCTGACCGCCGGCCACTGCACCGACGGCGCCGGCACCTGGTGGTCCAACTCGGGCCACACCACGGTCATCGGCTCGACCGCCGGCTCCAGCTTCCCGGGCAACGACTACGGCATCGTGCGCTACTCCGGTTCCGTCAGCCGGCCCGGCACCGCGAACGGCGTGGACATCACCCGCGCGGCCACGCCCAGCGTGGGCACCACCGTCATCCGTGACGGCTCCACCACCGGCACGCACAGCGGCCGGGTCACCGCCCTGAACGCCACCGTCAACTACGGCGGCGGCGACGTCGTCGGTGGCCTGATCCAGACCACGGTCTGCGCCGAGCCCGGCGACTCCGGCGGTTCGCTCTACGGCAGCAACGGCACCGCGTACGGTCTGACCTCCGGCGGCAGCGGCAACTGCACCTCCGGTGGCACGACCTTCTTCCAGCCGGTCACCGAGGCCCTCAGCGCGTACGGCGTCAGCGTCTACTGACGTCCGGCGGACATCGGTAGCGTTACGGCCTGACCAGCAGCCAGCAGCATGTGAGCCCCCGCACGCAACTGTCGTGCGGGGGCTCGCCCTTGCTCGCTCCGCGGGGTTACCGTCGACGTACAGGCAGTACTCCCCTGTAATGCGCCCACGTCGGACCCTGGGGGTCGGTGATGGTCGAGGAGCTGGTGGCGGCGGGAGTGACGCTCGCGTCCGCCGCAGTCGTGTACGTGGCGGCGGCCGCGCGCGTCGTCAAGCAGTACGAACGGGGGGTGGTCTTCCGTCTCGGGAAGCTCCGGTCCCAAGTGCGCGGGCCCGGCTTCACGTTGATCGTTCCGGGCGTCGACAAGCTGCGCAAGGTGAACATGCAGATCGTGACGATGCCCGTGCCCGCGCAGGAGGGCATCACGCGGGACAACGTCACGGTCCGGGTCGACGCCGTCGTCTACTTCAAGGTCACCTCACCGGCCGAGGCGATCGTACGGGTGGAGGACTACCGCTTCGCGGTCTCGCAGATGGCGCAGACGTCGCTCAGGTCCATCATCGGCAAGAGCGAGCTGGACGATCTGCTGTCCAACCGCGAAAAGCTCAACCAGGGACTGGAGTTGATGATCGACAGCCCGGCGATCGAGTGGGGCGTGACGATCGACCGGGTCGACATCAAGGACGTGTCACTGCCCGAGACCATGAAGCGGTCGATGGCGCGGCAGGCGGAGGCCGATCGGGAGCGGCGGGCGCGGGTCATCAACGCCGACGCGGAGCTCCAGGCCTCGAAGAAGCTGGCGGAGGCGGCTCATCAGATGGCCGATGCGCCGGCCGCCCTTCAGTTGCGGTTGCTGCAGACGGTGATGGCGGTGGCGGCCGAGAAGAACTCCACCTTGGTGTTGCCGATTCCGGTTGAATTGCTGCGATTTCTGGAGAAAGGGGCGCAAGTTGCGCCCTCCGTGCGGGAACCGGCGAGGGGGGCACAGCGGCCGGAGTCTGTTGAATCGCGGACCGCACAGGATGAACTTCCCTCCGGCGAGGACAGCTTGGATGTGGACCTTTGAGGGTGATTTCAAGACAGGAGTAGACCTCACGCGCTGCTTATGGTTCGCTCGCTTGCGGTGTTTGCTGAGCGAAGAGAGCGGGTGTGACTGTGCACGGTCAAGGCCGTGGGGGCGTGCAACCGTGTTCTACGCGCGTCCTGAAGTCGGCCTTGTGTGCTCCCTTCGAACCTAGGAATAGTGAACCTTGTTCAACCGGCACGGGCGTGGCTTTTGTTGTGAGCCGCCTCCGTAGCCGTACGCCTTCCGGTCCGGCGAGGTCCCCACAACCTCTCGGGCCGACCCCCCACAGGAGGACGTAAGTTGAAGCACCGACGCATACCCAAGCGGCGTGCAGCCGTGGCAGGTGCGGGCATCGCCGCACTGGTTGCCGCGGGAGTTACCTTGCAGAGTGCGAACGCCAGTGAGACGCCTGAGGCGTCCGCGCCGAAGACCCTGTCGGTCGGCGCGGCCGGAAAGCTCGCCTCGACGCTGGCGAAGGACCTCGGCGGTGACGCCGCGGGCACGTACTACGACGCGCAGACCAAGAACCTTGTCGTGAACGTCCTCGACGAGGTCGCGGCCGACGCGGTCGAGGCCGCCGGCGCCAAGGCGCGGGTCGTCGAGAACTCGCTCGCCGAGCTCAAGAGCGCCCGTACGACGCTCAAGCAGGACGCGACCATTCCCGGCACCGCCTGGGTGACGGACCCTTCGACCAACAAGGTCGTCGTCACGGCTGACCGTACGGTCTCCAAGGCCGAGTGGGCCAAGCTCGGCAAGGTCGTCGACGGGCTGGGTGCCACGGTCGAACTCCAGCGGACGAAGGGGGAGTTCAAGCCCTTCGTCGCGGGTGGCGACGCCATCACCGGTGGCAGTGGCCGTTGCTCGCTCGGCTTCAACGTCGTCAAGGGCGGCGAGCCGTTCTTCCTGACCGCCGGGCACTGCACCGAGGGCATCACGGACTGGTCGGACGCGGACGGCAACGCGATCGGCACCAACGAGACGTCCAGCTTCCCGGACAACGACTTCGGGCTGGTCAAGTACACCGCCGAGGTCGGCCACCCGAGTGAGGTCAACCTCTACAACGGCTCCTCGCAGGCCATCAGCGGGGCCGCCGAGGCGACCGTCGGCATGGAGGTCACCCGCAGCGGGTCGACCACGCAGGTGCACGACGGCAAGGTCACCGGGCTCGACGCCACCGTGAACTACGGCAACGGTGACATCGTCAACGGGCTGATCCAGACCGACGTCTGCGCCGAGCCGGGTGACAGTGGTGGGTCGCTGTTCTCGGGTGACAAGGCGATCGGGCTCACCTCCGGCGGTAGCGGTGACTGCACCTCCGGTGGGGAGACGTTCTTCCAGCCGGTGACTGAGGCGCTGTCTGCCACGGGTACCGAGATCGGCTGACGCCTTCGTCGTCGCTTTGCGGAGTCCCGTCCCTCGTGTGGGGGGCGGGGCTTTCGCGTTCGCCTGCGGCGCATGTCTGCGTTGACGCCCGCCGCTGAGGGCGGACACTCCCCGGCACGTCCCCGGGAATCGGCGCTGTTCATGTGCCGGCAGGTGCGCCGGCCGGCGGCTTTGCGGGCTCCTTGCCGCGCAGGGTTCCCGCCAGGAGTGTGACCACGATCCCTGCGGCTGCCCATGCGGAGAGGACCAGTAGGGAGTCGGTCACGTCGTTGCCTCTGAAGTAGGCGATCGAGCGTGCCGCCCAGGTGCCCGCCCCCGGTGGCAGGGCGGGGCCGATGTCCCGCCAGAACGGTGGGAGCAGTGGGGGTGGCAGGGCGCCGCCCGCGCTCGGGTTGCCGAGGATCACCACGACCAGGATGGCCAGGCCGATGCCGGCCAGGCCGAAGATGGCCTGGAAGGCGAGCGTGGCCGCGCCCACCGCGAAGACGATCAGGGCGCCGAGGCCCCAGAGGGCGGCGATGCCGCCCGGCAGGCCGTTCAGGATCGGGCCGACGATCAGTGCGCCGCCCAGGCCGGTGACGATGGCGACGAGGGCCATGACGATGAGGCGGATCACCGAGCGTCTCGTGGTGGGGCGGCCGGAGCCCGAGCTGATCGTCATGATCGATGCGCAGAGATAGCCGCCCACGCACCAGCCCACGGCCAGGTAGAAGGACGTGAGGCCGTTGGCGTCCTGTGGGTCGGCCGGGGCCACGTCGATGGTGCGGAGCGTGCGGGCCTCGGATCTCTCCAGGGTGGCGACCAGGGACTCCAGGGTGGCGGCCAGCACCCTGCCGCCTCCGGTGGCGACCAGGAGGGTGTCGGTGGTGCCGGCCGGGTCGATCAGCAGGGCCCCGTCGATCTCGCGGTTCAGGATCTGGCTGCGGGCCGTCGCCGCGTCGGGCAGGGCGCGTGGGTTCAGGGGATCGTCGGGCAGGTTCTGCAGGCGGGTCACCGTCTGCTGGGCGGCGACCTGGGGGGCCACGACTCCCAGGGGCACGTTCTTGGGCTTCGGGTCGTGGAGCGCGCCCACGTAGGAGGCGATGAAGAGCAGGGCGAGGATCACCGTGCCGGTCACGAGCACCGTGGCTCGTGGAGTGACTGCGTCCTTCACCTCGGCGAGGAAGGGGCTGCGGGGGGTGTCGGCGCCGGTGGTCTGCGTCATGCCCCCACGGTCCGGGGAACGGGGTGTTTGCGCAGGTGGGAGGCGGCCGAACGGATGTCGCACGAGTGTTCGAGAAACGGTCCGGAAATGGTCTATGGTGGGGGTGGGAGAGTTGGGAACTGATGTTCGAGTGCCGGCGTTCGAGTGCCGGTCCCGGGCTCACTGATGCGGGAGGTGCGTGTGTCGGGCTTCGCGCATCTGCACACCGTCTCCGGGTTCTCCCTGCGGTACGGCGCCTCGCACCCGGAGCGGCTGGCCGAGCGTGCCTCCGAGCGGGGCATGGATGCCCTGGCTCTCACCGACCGTGACTCGCTCGGGGGCGCGGTCCGGTTCGCCAAGGCCTGTGCGAAGGCGGGCGTACGTCCGTTGTTCGGTGTGGGGCTGGCGGTGGGGGAGTTGCGTACCGGACGGCGTTGCTCAGCACGGGCCGTACCCGCTGCTCGGCGGCGAAGCCGACGGTACGGGCGGCCAGCCGCAGCGAGCCCGGACCGGTGCCCTTGCGCCCGTGCCAGACGGCCTCCAGCCGCAGGGCATCGCCGTAGACCTCCCGCCAGGGCACGAGCAGCCGGGCCGCCCGATCGGGACGGCCGGCGGCGAGCGCACGTCCGACGTCGGCGTCGGGCTCCGGTGCGCGGAGGCGCCTTTGTGGACGAGTCGACACCCCGGGTCACCTTTCTCGCCCGGGACGGGGCCCGCMGGTGGGGCGATCTGTGCCGAATCGTTTCGGCCGCGCATGCCGGGGAGGGGCCGCCGATGCTGCCCCGGGAGGACAACCGGGGGGACGGCCTGATCGTCCTGCTCGGGCCCGACTCCGACGTCGGACGTGCGCTCGCCGCCGGCCGTCCCGATCGGGCGGCCCGGCTGCTCGTGCCCTGGCGGGAGGTCTACGGCGATGCCCTGCGGCTGGAGGCCGTCTGGCACGGGCGCAAGGGCACCGGTCCGGGCTCGCTGCGGCTGGCCGCCCGTACCGTCGGCTTCGCCGCCGAGCAGCGGGTACGGCCCGTGCTGAGCAACGCCGTCCGGTACGCCGACCCCGGCCTCGGGCCGGTCGCCGATGTGCTGGACGCCGCGCGACGGCTCGTGCCCATCGACGCCACCAGGGAACTGGACTCCGGTGAGGCCTGGCTCAAGGGCGCGGGCGAGATGGCGCGGGTCGCCGAGCGGGTCGTCGAGGCCGCGGGTTTCCGGCGCGACACCGCGCACCGGCTGCTGGAGCAGACAGGGGCGGCCGCCGCCGAGTGCCTCGTCGACCCCGAGGACGATCTCGGCATCGGCACCGTCCACTTCCCCGAGCCGCATCTCGTCGGGGCCGGGGCGCGCACCGCTCAGCGGGCGCTCGCCTCGCGGGCGGTGGCGGGCATGGTGCTGCGCGGCTATGACGGGCGGCGGGCGTACTGGGAGCGGGTGCACCAGGAGCTGGACATCATCGCCCACCACGGGTTCGCCTCCTACTTCCTGACGGTCGCTCAAGTCGTCGACGACGTAAGGGAGATGGGGATCCGGGTGGCCGCGCGTGGCTCCGGCGCGGGGTCGCTCGTCAACCATCTGCTGGGCATCGCGCACGCCGACCCCGTGGAGCACGGGCTGCTGATGGAGCGCTTCCTGTCCAAGCGCCGGCCGGTGCTGCCCGACATCGACATCGACGTGGAGTCCGCCCGGCGGCTGGAGGTCTACCGCGCGATCATCGACCGGTTCGGGACGGAGCGGGTCGCCACCGTCTCCATGCCGGAGACCTATCGGGTGCGGCACGCGATCCGGGACGTGGGTGCGGCCCTGTCCATGGACCCCGCCGACATCGACCGGATCGCCAAGTCCTTCCCGCACATCCGCGCGCGGGACGCCCGGGCGGCGCTGGAGGAGCTGCCCGAGCTGCGGCAACTGGCCGGGGAGCGGGAGCGGTACGGCAAGATGTGGGAGCTGGTCGAGGCACTCGACGCCCTGCCGCGCGGCATCGCCATGCATCCGTGCGGGGTGCTTCTGTCCGACGCCTCCCTGCTCTCCCGTACGCCCGTCATGCCGACCAGCGGCGAGGGCTTCCCCATGTCGCAGTTCGACAAGGACGACGTCGAGGACCTCGGGCTGCTCAAGCTCGACGTGCTGGGCGTACGGATGCAGTCGGCGATGGCGCACGCGGTCGCGGAGGTGGAGCGGGTCACGGGGGAGCGGATCGACCTGGACGGGGTGCGGGAGGGGGATCCGGCGACCTATCGGCTCATCCGGTCCGCCGAGACCCTGGGCTGCTTCCAGATCGAGTCGCCCGGCCAGCGGGACCTGGTCGGACGGCTCCAGCCGGCCACCTTCCACGATCTCGTCGTCGACATCTCGCTCTTCCGGCCCGGGCCGGTCGCCGCCGACATGGTGCGGCCGTTCATCGAGGCCCGGCACGGGCGGGCGCCCGTCCGCTACCCGCACCCGGATCTGGAGGAGCCGCTGCGGGAGACGTACGGGGTCGTCGTCTTCCACGAGCAGATCATCGACATCGTGCACATCATGACCGGCTGTGGGCGCGACGAGGCCGACCGGGTGCGGCGCGGTCTCTCCGACCCGGAGTCGCAGGGGCGGATCCGGGTGTGGTTCGCGCAGCACGCGGCGTCGAACGGGTACGACGCGGAGACCATCCGGCGGACCTGGGAGATCGTCGAGGCCTTCGGGTCGTACGGCTTCTGCAAGGCGCACGCGGTCGCCTTCGCCGTGCCGACCTATCAGTCGGCCTGGCTGAAGGCCCATCATCCGGCCGCCTTCTACGCGGGGCTGCTCACGCACGACCCCGGGATGTACCCGAAGCGGCTGCTGCTGGCGGACGCGCGGCGGCGCGGGGTGCCGATCCTGCCGTTGGACGTGAACGCGTCCGGGATCGCACACCGTATCGAACTGGTGTCTGAATCTGAGGGGTCGGAGAGGGCCCGGAAGGGATCCGGAGGTTCGGGAAAGGCGTGGGGGCTGCGGCTCGCCCTCTGCGACGTGCACGGCATCAGCGAGGCCGAGGCGGCGCGGATCGCGGACGGGCAGCCGTACGCCTCGCTGCTCGACTTCTGGGAGCGGGCCCGGCCCAGCCGTCCGCTGGCCCAGCGGCTCGCACAGGTCGGCGCGCTGGACGCCTTCGGGGCCAACCGGCGCGATCTGCAACTGCATCTGACCGAACTGCACCGGGGCGCCCGCAGCGGTGGCGGCGGGCAACTCCCGCTGGCCGGCGGGCGGAAGACGGCCGAGGCCGGGCTGCCCGACCTCACCTCGGCGGAGCGGCTCAGCGCCGAGCTGGGAGTGCTGTCGATGGACGCCTCGCGCAATCTGATGGACGACCACCGGGCGTTCCTCGACGAGTTGGGCGTCGTCTCCGCGCGACGGCTGCGCGATGCCCGGCACGGCGAGACCGTGCTGGTAGCGGGCGCCAAGGCGGCCACCCAGACACCGCCGATCCGGTCCGGCAAGCGGGTCATCTTCAGCACGCTGGACGACGGGACGGGCCTGGTCGACCTCGCCTTCTTCGACGACTCGCACGACGCGTGCGCCCATACGGTCTTCCACTCCTGGCTGCTGCTGGTGCGGGGAGTCGTGCAGCGGCGCGGGCCGCGCAGTCTGAGCGTGGTGGGGTCCGCCGCCTGGAACCTCGCCGAGCTGATCGAGCTGCGCGCCGAGGGTGGCCTGGACGTGGTGGCGGCGCGGCTGGCGGAGCCGGTGGCGGCGCCGACGGGGGACGACGGGGATCCGGCGCGCGGCCGGCGAATCCAGATGCCCACCGGATACGAACTGAACCCGTGGGCCGATCTGCGCCCTGCGGGCCAAGAGCCTTCACAGGTACGGAAGTTGTGGCACCAGAGTCCGGGGAGTGCGGGATGACCATCCTCTGCGTACGTTTCCAGCTGCCGCCGATGTACGAGGCGGCCCTGCCCGGGCTGCTCGGACTGCTGGAGGACTTCACGCCGGTCGTCGAGGCGCTGCCACCGGACGGGGCGCTGGCCGATCTGCGCGGTGCCGAGCGGTACTTCGGGCGCGACGCCGTCGAGTTGGCGTCGGTGATCCGGGTGCGCGCCCTCGCCCACCACGGGGTCGACTGCGCGATCGGTGCCGGGCCCGGGCCGATGCTGGCCCGCGTGGCGCTGCGGGACGCGCGGCCCGGGGCGACGTGTGCCGTGCCCGAGGAGCCGGACGCCGTCGCGGACTTCCTCGCCGACAAGCCCGTCGCCGCGCTGCCCGGCATCGGCGCCGCGACCGCCCGCACCCTGTGCGAGTACGGCCTCGACACCCTCGGCCTGGTCGCCGCCGCACCGCTGTCCACGCTCCAGCGGCTGATCGGCGCGAAGGCAGGGCGTGAGCTGCGCGAGAAGGCGAGCGGAGTCGACCGGGGCCGGGTCGTCCCGAACGGCGTGTCGCGGTCGCTGGCCACCGAACGTCCCTTCACCCGCGACGAACTGGACCCCGACCGGCACCGCCGCGCCCTGCTCTCGGCCGCCGAGGAACTGGGCGCCCGGCTGCGCGCCCTCGACAAGGTCTGCCGCACCCTGACCCTCACCGCCCGCTACGCCGACCGCTCCTCGACGACCCGCACCCGCACCCTGAAGGAGCCGACGGCCCACTCGGCGGCGCTGACCGGCGCGGCGTACGGCATGTACGAGGCACTCGGCCTCCAGCGCGCCCGGGTGCGCGCCCTCGCCCTGCGCGCCGAGGGGCTCGACCCCGCCGAGCAGGCCTCCTACCAGCTCACCTTCGACCCACTGGACGAAAAGGCCCGCCGTATCGAGGAGGTCGCGGACCGCGCGCGAGCGAAGTTCGGGCCGCGTGCGGTGATGCCGGGGTCGCTCGCCGCGTAGTCCCTCCTGCGCGCGGGTCAGTTGGCCCACGGCGGCGTGATGAGCGTGCCGTCGGCCAGCTCCGCCGTCAGGCCGATGGAGGTGGTGACCCAGGTGACGGCGGTCCGCTCGGTCGGGTTCTCGACGGTCAGGGTCGCGCCGGGGTTGATGATCAGGGTGTCGCCCGCGGTGATCCGGTCGGTGCGGTCGTCCAGCGTGATCAGCAGCTCGCCGTCGAGCAGGTGCAGGATCTCCTCCCGGTTGACGGTGTGGGCGGGCGCCTTGGTCCCCGCCGGGATCTCGCCGCGCCAGGCGCACAGCTCCTTGCTGCCGGTGCCGGGGGTGGCGTACGAGACGAAACGGGCGCCGTGGATCTCGTGGGTGACGGCTTCGGACGATCGGATCACGGGCATGGATGCCTCCAGTGGGAAGATGGTCAAGCAGCTTGACTATATGCACCTATGGTCAAGCTGCTTGACCGATCCGTCAAGGGTGTTTCAATGCCTGCGTGCAGAACTCCGAAGCCATGGCCCTGTCCGCCGCCCTGCTCGCCGTCGCCGGTGAGCTCACGCAGCGCATCAATGACGGCGTGGTCGCCCGGGGCTTCGAGGGGGTCAGGCCCGCGCACGGTTTCGCCTTCGCCCGGCTCGCCCCGGGCGGCGCCACCGCCACGGACCTCGCCGTCCACCTCGGCGTCACCAAGCAGGCCGCGAGTCAGCTCGTGGACGAGATCGTGCGCAAGGGGTACGCCGAGCGCCGGCCGCACCCCGATGACGCGCGGGCCCGGCTGGTCGTGCTGACCGAGCGGGGGTGGGCCTGTACGCGTGCTGCCGAGGAGGCCGCCGCCGATGTCGTCCGGGCCTGGGCCGCGGTGCTGGGTGAAAGGGAAGTGGGGGCGCTGTCGCGTCAATTGGTGCGCATCGCGCCCAATGGCCCCATCAAGCCTGCCTGGTGATGGTTCATCAGTGGATGTGACCCACCTCTGACTATCACTGGAAGTTTTTACTGACGCGTAACTTCACACGTGTGCTACTCGCCCGTAACTTGACGAGTGAACAGCATCCTCGTGATCCGGATCACAGGGCGTAAGGCCGTCGCAACTCCCTTGAGCCGCAAGGAGATCACACGATGCTGCCCTGGAAACGAGTGCTCAGACCTCTTGCCGCGCTGCTGCTGACCGCCGCGGTCGCCGTCGTCCCCGCCACCACCGCCCAGGCGGCCGAAACGGCGGCGACCTCCAGCACCGGCTGGAACGACTACTCCTGCAAGCCGTCCGCCGCCCACCCCCGCCCCGTCGTCCTCGTGCACGGCACCTTCGCGAACTCCGTCGACAACTGGCTGGGACTCGCGCCCTACTTGAAGGACCGCGGTTACTGCGTCTTCTCCCTCGACTACGGCCAGCTGCCGGGCGTGCCGTTCTTCCACGCCCTCGGCCCCATCGACAAGTCGGCCGAGCAACTGTCCGCCTATGTCGACAAGGTGCTCGCCGCGACCGGCGCTGCCGAGGCCGACCTGGTGGGCCACTCGCAGGGCGGCATGATGCCCCGCTACTACCTCAAGTTCCTCGGCGGTGCGGGCAAGGTGAACGCCCTGGTCGGCATCGCGCCCAACAACCACGGCACCACCCTGTCGGGGTTCACCAACCTGCTGCCGTACTTCCCCGGCGCGCAGGACCTGCTCACCGCGGCCACCCCCGCCCTCGCCCAGCAGGTCGTCGGATCCGAGTTCATGACCAAGCTCAACGCGGGCGGCGACACCGTCCCCGGAGTGCGCTACACGGTCATCGCCACCAAGTACGACGAGGTGGTCACGCCGCATCGGACCCAGTTCCTGACCGGGCCCGACGTGAAGAACGTGCTGATCCAGGACCTGTGCGCGGTCGACATCTCCGAGCACGCGCTTCTGGGCCTGACCGACCGCATCGCCTTCCACGAGGTGGCCAACGCGCTCGACCCGGCCCACGCCAGCCCCACCACCTGCCTGTCCGCGATCAGTTGAGCGCCTGACCGCGGGGCACACCGCCGGGGCCTGACCGGCCTGAGCCGCCGTTCAGGCCCCGGAGCTTTTCGTCAGCGGCTGTGGCGACCGCCGGCCGCCCGCCTGCGCACCGACGCGAACAGGACCGCGGAACCCAGCGCCAGCGTCGCCGCACCGCCCATCGCGACATACGCCGTGCTGCTGTCCCCGCCGGTCTCGGCGAGGTTCTCGGTGGCACCGGCCGCCTTCGGCTCGTTGGCCGGGGTGGCGGACTGCTCCTCCTCGGCCGCCGCGGCCGGCTCCGCCGACGTACCGGCGTCCTGGTCACCGTGGCCGTGGTGCTCGATCGTCGACTGGTCGGCTCCGGCCTCGATCTGCTCCTCGGAGGGCGCGGAGGCGCTCGGGGCCGCCGAGGCCTCGCCGCCGGCGCCGGTGTCGCTGCCGGAGCTGCCGTTGTCGGTGCTGCCACCGCCCGAGCTGCCGCTGCCGCCGCCGAAGGTGACGTCCGAGCAGGAGTAGAACGCCTCCGGGCTGTCCGAGCGCTGCCAGACCGCGTACAGCAGCTGCTTGCCGGAGCGCTGGGGCAGGGTGCCGGAGAACGTGTAGAAGCCGCCCGAGGCCGCCGGGTCGGTGACCGTCGCCACCGGGTTCGCCAGGTCCAGGTCGCCCCAGGCCAACGGCTTCGCGGCGTCGTAGCCGGCCTTGGTGATGTACACCTTGAAGGTGCCCTTGTGCGGGGCGGTCACACGGTACTTGAAGGTGTACGACCCGCTGCTCACGCTCGTCGCCGGCCAGTCGGCGCGGGCCAGGTCGAGGCCCTTGAACTCCTCGCTGTTCGCGCTGCACAGCTTGCCGTCCGGGATCAACTCCTGGTGGCGGCCGGCCGCGTCGCCTATGCGGATGCCGTTCCAGTCGTAGAGGGCCTGAGTGCCGCCCGCCGCGACCGCCGCCTTGCACGCGTCGGACTTCGGGCTCTCCGGACCCTCCGCGTAGCACTGCGAGACCCGGCTGACCGGGTCACCCATCGAGCCGTGCGCCGAGGCGGGCGCGGCGGCGAGGGCGGTCAGCGCGAGCGGGGTCAGGCCGAGAGCGGCGACGGCGGCGGCCTTGCGGCGTGCGGACATGGAAGATCTCCTCAAGGGGCCTGATGCATGGGGTGAATCCCGTGGGGGCGATCAGAAACTAGCCCGAGGAAGCCGCGAAATCGCCTGCTGGAGGCGGGTGACGGCGATCTTTAGGGCCGCCTTAAGGGAGTGCTCAGACTGAGCTCAGGTAGGTAGCGTGCACACCATGACCAACGACGAGATCCGGTCCGCCACGGCCGCCGACGTACCCGCCGTGAAGGCGGTGACGGACGCGGCCTACACGCGCTACATCGAGCGCATCGGGCGGGTTCCGTTGCCCATGGAGGCGGACCACACGGCGAACGTGTCCGCGGGGCGGGTGTTCGTGACGGGGGATCCCGTGATCGGGCTCGTCGTGCTGGAGACGTACGCGGACCATCTGTACGTCGACAACATCGCCGTCACCCCCGACGCCCAGGGGCAGGGCGTGGGACGACGGCTGCTGCACTTCGTGGACGCCCGCGCGCGGGCGCTCGGCCTGCCCGAGGTCAGGCTTTACACGAACGCCCTGATGTGGGAGAACCAGAAGATCTACCCGAAGTACGGCTATGAGGTCGTCGAGCGGCGGGTGGAGGGCCCGTACGACCGGGTCCACTACCGCAAGCGGCTCGCCTGACGCGTCTCCGCTTTTTACGACCGGCAGGGCGTCTCAGCCTTCCGGCCACCAGGTTCGTGCGATGTCCTTGCGGACCTCCGGTCGTCCCGAGGGGCGCTCTTCGGCCTCCTCCTGGACGCGGCGGGCGTCGGACTGCCTCTTCAGGGGCTTCTGCACGGTTACACGGCGCATGGCTGCCTCCTTCAGTGCCTACCGAGCTCCGCGTTGTTCACGGAGGTAGACGCTTTCGGGGAGAGTTCCTCATCGGCGTCGAGGCTGTCAGTGGCGGCTGTCACGATTCGACTTGTCAGTGGCGGGTGTCACTCTTGGCCGCATGACCGACATGACGAACGGCGAGCACGCCGTCACAGGAACAACCTCAGACACGGCCCCGGACTGGGACGCGGCCGCCGCCACCTTCGACGACGAGCCGGATCACGGCCTGCGCGACCCCGAGGTGCGCCAGGCATGGGCCTCCCGGCTGCGGTCCTGGCTGCCCGAGCGCGCCTGCGACGTCCTCGACCTGGGCTGCGGCACCGGCAGCCTGTCGCTCCTCGCGGCCGAGCAGGGACACCGGGTCACGGGCGTGGACCGGTCCCCGGCGATGGTGGACCTCGCCCGCGCCAAGCTCGCCGGGCGTGACGCGGCGTTCCTCGTCGGCGACGCGGCGGCGCCACCGGTGGGGGAGGAGCGGTTCGACGTACTGCTCGTCCGGCATGTCCTGTGGGCGCTGCCCGACCCGGGCCGGGTCCTGCGGCACTGGCGCGGGCTGCTGCGCCCAGGAGGCCGGTTCGTGCTGGTCGAGGGCGTGTGGGGGACGGCCGCTCCCTCGGTCGGGATTCCGGCGGACCGGCTCACCGATCTCCTCGCACCGCTCGTCGGGGACGTGCGCGTGGAGCCTCTGTCGGACGACCAGCCGCTGTGGGGGAAGGCGGTCGACGACGAGCGGTACGCCGTGGTGGCGACGGCGTGACCGAGTGGCTGTGGCCGGCAGCTCCACGGCGGGCGGCGCCCCTCTCCCGGTGGGCCTAGGCCAGCAGTGACTCCAGGGCGCCCTCGACGGTGGCGAACGCCTCCAGCTCGTCGAGCGCCGCCATCGCCGCGGCAGCCGCCTCGGGATCCGACTCCGCCAGGCCGCTCTCGGCGAACTCGTCCTCGTCCAGGCGGCGTACGTCCGTGCCGTCGGCCGAGCGCCACAGGTCCAGGTCGAGGTCCTCGACGACCAGCTCGCCGCCCGACAGCGTGGCCGGGCGGGTGATGTCGCAGTACCAGCCCTTGAGGGCGCCCGTGGCGGCGCGGACCTCCTTCACGGCGTACCAGCGGTCCCGCCAGTAGTACTCGGTGAAGACATCGCCCGGCTCGAACCGCACGAAGCCGAAGTCGCGGACGCCGGCGCCGGACCAGGGGGCGCGCACGGCGATCCGGGTGCCGTCGTCGCCGACCAGTTCGGCCGCGTAACGGATCTTGGTGCGGCCGGCCTTGACGAGGACCACGTCGAGTGAGCGTGGCCGCTCAGCCGAGTTCGCGGACATGGCGGACCTCCGTCGCGCAGATCTTGTACCCGAACCAGAAGTTGATCGCCAGCATGGGCTCATTGTCGGTGTCGTTGCCGGTGAGCGCCTCCTGGTAGCCGGCCGCGCGGGCACGGTGCAGGGAGGCGTTCTTGGCGAGCTTGGCCAGGCCCCGGCCGCGGAAGGCGCGGGCGGTGCCGGTCATCGCCGTGGAGTAGCGGGTGGCGCGGTCGGTGAAGGCGGAGCTGAAGGCGGCGGGACGGCCGTCGACGAGCGCGACCGTCGCCAGGTCCCGGTCGAGCAGCGGATGCTTCCAGGTCTCCTCGACCCAGGTCTCGTACTCGGTGAACTCGGCGGCGACGTCGCTCGGTTCGTCCGACACGGTCTCCGCGTCCAGCTCGAACAGCGGGCGCGGGTCGTCCGCGAAGTCGGCGAAGGTGCGCAGCTCGACGCCGGGCTGGGGGTCCTGGAGCGGTGGCAGGGCGCCGTTCACCAGGTCCAGGCGCAGGAAGTGGGCGGAGCGGCTGGCGCGATAGCCGCGGCGCTCGGCGAAGGTGCGGTTGCCCGGCTCGTCGAGGACCCACGAGAACAGCTTGGCCGCGCCCAGCGAGGCCAGGTGCTCCTCGGCGGCGCGGACGAGGAGCTCGCCGGCGCCGCGGCGCGTGCGGTCCGGCCGCACATAGACGTTGAGGTAGCCCTGGCCGGGCTCCGGGCTGTCGTACGCCATGCCGACCTGGGCCGTGCCGATCGTCTCGCCGTCCTCCTCCGCGACCAGGGAGCGGTAGTGGGCGTCGGGGTGGGTGTGGGCCTGGCGGTGTCGGATGCCGTCCGGGGTCCACAGGACGTAGGGGAGAGCGAGGTGGCGGCTGTGGGCGAAGCGCTCGACGTCGGCGGGTACTTCGGGGCGCAGGTCGCGCACGGTCACGGTCATGAGGGCGCACGCTACGGGGGGATGCGCGCGGATGCCTCTCATTTTCCGTCGGGTACGGGACAATCGGCCTGTGACCTTGAAGATCCACATCGACGACAGTGCCGCGCCCTACGAGCAGGTGCGGGCGCAGATCTCCGAGCAGGCGCGGTCGGGGGTGCTGCCGGTGGGGTACCGGCTGCCGACCGTGCGGGGGCTGGCGGAGTCGCTGGGCCTGGCGGCCAACACGGTCGCCAAGGCCTACCGGGCGCTGGAGAGCGACGGGGTGATCGAGACGCGCGGGCGCAACGGCACGTTCGTGGCTGCCGCCGGCTCGGCCGCGGAGCGTGAGCTCGCGTCGGCCGCTCAGGCCTACGTGGAGCGGGCCCGGCGACTGGGGTCGGACGAGAAGGCGGCGCTGGCCGCGGTGCGCGATGCCCTGCGGGCGGCCTACGAGGGGTAGTCAGCGGCGTACGGCGAACTGAGGGGTGCGGGTCACGGTGAGGCCCGCTCGCGTCGCCGTCCTCCCGAAGGCCGTCGCGTCCGCCACCGCCGCCCCGCCGGGGTCGTTGTTGAAGTACGCGTACATGTCCTCGGCGTCGGACCAGGTGGTCGCGATGCGGTCGACCCAGGTCTCCACGGAGCGCCGGCCGTAGCGGGGCCAGGGGTGGGCGCGGCCCTCGTGGAAGCGGACGTAGCCCCAGTCGGTGGTGCGCCACAGCGGGCTCACCGGGTGGGCCTGGACGTCGGCCCAGCACAGGGCGGCGCCCCGGGACTCCAGCACCTCGCGGATCTCGCGTGTCCACCAGGACGCGTGGCGGGGCTCGACCGCGATCCGCGTCCCGGACGGGAAGCAGGCCAGGCAGGCGTCCAGGAGGGCGGGGTCGGCGGGCAGGGTCGGCGGGAGTTGGAGGAGGACCGGCCCCAGGCGGTCGCCCAGGCCCGCCGCGTGGGACACCAGCCGGTGCACCGGCTCCTCGGGATCCCTGAGCCGCTTGATGTGGGTGAGATAGCGGCTCGCCTTCACCGCGACCACGAAGTCCCGCGGCACCCGCTCACGCCAGGCCTCGAAGTTCTCCCGCGTGGGCAACCGGTAGAAGGCGTTGTTGATCTCCACCGTGGCGAAGTGCTCCGTGTACTCCTCCAGCCACAGCCGCACGGGCACATCGGCGGGGTAGAGGGCACCCCGCCAGTCCCGGTACTGCCACCCCGACGTCCCGACGAACAGGGTCATACGACCATGAAAGCACCGGACGGCTAGAGGTACAGCCCCGCGTCCGCCTCGTCCCGCGGATCGGGTACCGACGTCGGGGACGTGCCCCGCTTCAGTGCGTACAGCTCCGCCAGCGTGGCGCCCTCCCGGCCGACGCCGTCCTCCGCGCCCAGCCAGTTCACCGCCTCGCGGCGGGTCAGCGGCCCCACCTCGATACGGGCCAGACAGCGGCCGGGGCGGACGACGGCGGGATGGAGGCGCTCCAGGTCCTCGTTGGTGGTGACACCGACCAGGACATTGCGGCCCTGGCCCAGCAGGCCGTCCGTCAGGTTCAGCAGCCGCGACAGCGCCTGGCCCGCGGTGTGCTTCGCCTCGCCGCGGATCAGCTCGTCGCAGTCCTCCAGGAGCAGCAGCCGCCAGCGGCCCTTGCCCGTCGAGTCGTCCTCGCCGATCGCGATGTCCATCAGATAGCCGACGTCACTGAACAGCCGCTCCGGGTCCAGGACGCAGTCCACCTGGCACCAGTCCCGCCAGGAGCGGGCCAGCGTCCGCAGCGCCGACGTCTTGCCGGTGCCCGGCGGGCCGTGCAGCAGGAGCAGACGGCCCGCGATGTCCTCCGGGGTCGTCTTCATCAGGCGGTCCATCGCGTCCGACACCGGCGCGGTGTAGTTGGCCCGCACCTCGTCCCAGGTGCCCGCCGAGATCTGCCGGGTCGTGCGGTGCGGGCCGCGCCTGGGGGAGACGTACCAAAAGCCCATGGTCACGTTCTCCGGCTGCGGCTCGGGCTCGTCCGCCGCGCCGTCCGTCGCCTCGCCCAGGACGCGCTCCGCCAGTTCCTCGCTGGTCGCCGTCACGGTGACGTCGGCGCCCCGGTTCCAGCGGGAGATCAGCACGGTCCAGCCGTCGCCCTCCGCGAGCGTCGCGCTGCGGTCGTCGTCGCGGGCGGTGCGCAGCACACGGGCGCCCGGCGGCAGGAGCGTCACCCCGGACCGCACGCGGTCGATGTTCGCCGCGTGCGAGTACGGCTGCTCGCCCGTCGCGAAGCGGCCGAGGAACAGCGCGTCGACGACGTCGGACGGCGAGTCGCTGTCGTCGACGTTGAGCCGGATCGGCAGAGCGTCGTGTGGGTTCGCAGACATGCGGCCATGATCCGGCACACGGCGCCCCCGTGCACCCGGTTTCCCCGCCACGTCCCGCCAACGGTGCACGTCCGGTGCGTGCGTCGTATTCCCCGCGCGTCCCCGCCGGCCGTTACAGGACCGTGTGGAGCCGAAACCTGCCCGAGCGCCCATAACCCCCGTTACCGTTGTCCTTGATGGGACGTCATGGGTGGAATTCGGGGGCACGGCGGTGGCGGCTCACCGCGCTGCTCGGCGTGGGCGCGGTGGCTCTGGCCCTGGTCGTGACCCTCCTCAACACGCTTCCGGGGAACGGCGTGAACACCGACGGCACCTCACAGGACGGCGACCGGCCGCACGGCACCCCGACCGCCACCCCGAACGCGACGAATCCGGAGGTGGGCTGGGGCTTCACCCATACCCAGCACAGCGCCGACGAGGGCGCCTCCGCCGCCGTCAAGCGCGTCGAGGGACGCCTCGCGGACGCCGGGGGACTGCCGCAGATCCAGCACATCATGGGCTGGGGCGCCGACAACCCCGAGCCGGTCGAAGGGCGTTACGACTTCGAGGCGATGGACCGCCGCATCGACTTCGTCCGCGCCTCCGGCAGCACCCCGGTCGTCACCCTGTGCTGCGCCCCCGACTGGATGAAGGGCGGCGAGGCCGGCGTCGACAACACGAACTGGAACCAGGCCGCCCTGGAGACGGCACCCGATCCCGAGCACTTCGAGGACTTCGCCGCGCTCGCCGTGACCGTCGCCAAGCGCTACCCGGACGTACGCCACTTCATCGTCTGGAACGAGTTCAAGGGCTTCTGGAACGACGCCGAGGCCCGCTGGGACTACGAGGGCTACACCAAGCTGTACAACCTCGTCTACCGGGCACTGAAGAAGGTCAACCCGGAGATCATGGTCGGCGGACCGTACCTCGTGATGGACAGCGTCGACCCGCGCGCGGAGGAGGCATCGGCGGCGCTGAAGGGCCCCTGGGGCGCCCTGGACCAGCGCATCGTCGACGCCTTCGGGTACTGGAACGAGCACAAGGCCGGCGCCGACTTCGTCGTCGTGGACGGCTCCAGCTACACCCGGGACGACGAGCTCCTGCCCGACGAGTTCACGGCCACCGACAAGTTCACGGCCGTGGGCCGGTGGGTGCGCAGGCAGACCGGTGATCTTCCACTGTGGTGGGCGGAGTACTACGTCGAGCCCGCCGACGGCAACGACGACCGTAAGGGCTGGTCCGAGGCCCGCCGCGTCGCCGTCCAGGCCGCCGGGATGATGGCGCTCGCCAAGGGCGGTGCCACGTCCGCCTTCTACTGGAACCCGGAGGAGGAGAAGGGCACCGAATGCGCCGGCTGTCTGTGGACACCGACCGACACCGCGGGCGGCGGCGAGAAGCTGCCCATGTACGACCTGGTCTCCCGCTTCGGCAAGGAGTTCCGGCCGGGGACCGCGTACAGGTCGGTGTCCGTGGATGAGCCCGACGTCCGGGTCCTGGCCACGGACGAGGTGATCCTCGTCGTGAACACCCGCGACCGGCAGACCGGCGCGCAGATCGACGGCGAGAAGGTGGAACTACAGGCGTACGAGGTCAGGTGGCTCAAGCGCTGAGCCACCTGACCTGCGCCCCTACTTGATCGTCAGGAACCGCTGCACCAACGAGGCCAGCAACACCGCCAGCAGCGGCAGCGAGAACCAGAAGCTGCTCTGCAGCCACCGCAGCTGCCGCACGCTCGGAGCCAGCGCCACCCGGACGATCTCGCGGGCCATCAGGAGCACGATCAGCGCGATCGCCGCGAGCCCCCCGACCACCGACCACGGCGTCCACGTCACCTGCGGTCCGATGGGCCCGGGATCGGCCTTCGGCACCCCGCCCGCCGGCTGTTTGCGCAGCGCGTACATCGTCACGTCGGCGTTGACGAAGACCTTCCTCAACTCCTGCCGCTTGTCCAGGTTCTGCAGCAGCCGCGTCTCCCAGGTCGCCGAATAGCCCACGTCCAGCCGGAGATAGGTGACCTGACCCCGGTTGATCATCAGGTACGAGTTCGGGCCCGCGTCCTTCAGCGCCTTCACCAGGCCCGACACCAGCACCGGGTCGGCCGGCGCCTGCGTCGGCACGTACGCGACCTTCTCCATGTCCCGCGAGCCCCACGGCATCGCCGGCGTCACGTCGTTGACCGGGTCGCTGCTCAGCCACAGCAGTCTGAGGCTCGGATCGTCATGGGCGTACACGTACTCCATGGCGGCGACCTCGCCGGGCCGGACCCGCTCGAACGGCTCGTTGCCCCAGCGGGCCACCAGGAAGCCGCCCATGAGGACCAGGCCCGCCATCAGCGCGGCCAGCGGGGCGAGGCTCACCCGGTCCTTGTCGCGCTCCTTGGCGGTGACGCCGGTGCGCGGGAAGAAGGCGAGACCCGTCAGCAGGGCCGCGCCGGGCAGGGCGAACATGAAGACCCGCAGGGCCATCTCACCGCCGTACGACTGCATGCCGAAGCCCAGGAACGGCACGAAGGTGAGGACGAGCAGCGAGCGCTCCCGGTAGTGGTGGAAGCGCCGGCGCCACCAGCCCCAGCAGGCGAACGCCATCACACCGCCGGCCAGCAGCACACGCACGTACAGCACCAGCTTGTGGGTCGAACTGCCGCCTTCGATACGACCGGACACCGACGACGACACATTGGAGCCGACGCCGCCGACCCCGCCGAAGAGTTCGTCGAAGTGCCCGGACCAGTACGGCTCGGCCATGAAGCCGATCCACACCGTCACGATGACGCCGAACAGGATGGGCAGGCCGCGCAGTTCGGACCTGCCGATCAGGACGAGCGCGGTCAGCACGCCCAGCATCACGAACGGCGTGAGCTGGTGCGCCGGGACGCTCGCCGCGAACAGGCCGGTCACGACCAGCAGCAGGACGGCCCGCTGGCGCCGGTCCGTCGGCTCGACCTCCAGCTCGCCGGGCCGCCGCTTCGTCCAGATCACCCGCGGCGCGCGGAACCAGACCAGCAGGATCGCCGCGAAGACGAGATACAGCAGATAGGTGAAGCCCTGCGGCGAGAAGTAGTCCTGGCCCACCCAGCCACTGAGCACGAAGACCCAGATGCCGGTCCACTTGGCCCGCCAGCTCGCCCGCATCGAGCGCACCAGCAGGAACATCGGGACCAGATAGAGCAGTTGCATGGCCAGCGGCCACCAGCGGATGACCTCGGTCAGGTCACCGACCCCGCACGCCTTCGCGGCGAACGCGGCCACCGCGAAGAAGCCCGGCCAGCTCCAGCGCGCGTCCAGGTCGGGCACCGCCGACCCGGTGCGG
Organism: Streptomyces sp. UW30; assembly: GCF_008042075.1. GTDB lineage: Bacteria > Actinomycetota > Actinomycetes > Streptomycetales > Streptomycetaceae > Streptomyces. The sequence goes on from NZ_RDBN01000037.1 coordinate 936,333, forward strand.
TCGATGTAGTCGAGGAAGCCGAGGTGCTGCCAGGCCGTCGCGAACCGCGGCTCGGTCTCGATCAGCGCGGGCAGGGCGTGCAGTGATACGACCGTCGCGAGCAGGGTGACAAGCAGCAGCGCCCGGTGCTCGCGGCCCAGCCACAGCAGCGAGGCGAACGTCACCGCCAGCAGAGCGGCCCCGAGCAGCGTCGGCGGCGGCAGCACCGAGATCAGCCCGAGCCCGCCCATGCCGTCCAGGTCGCTCTCGCCGAGCCGCAGCGCGGGCACCCAGTACAGCAGCAGCGCGGCGATCAGCAGACAGCCGAGGATCACCCCGAGACGGGTCGGCTGCACCCGCTCGCGCCAGGTCGGCTCGGGTGCGACGGGCTGCCGTACGGGCTCCTCGTGCATGGGCGGCTCTTCCCGTACGGCGGCCTCCTGCCGTACGACGGCCTCCTCGGGTACGGCAGCCTCCTCGCGCTCCTCCGGTTCGGCCGTCTCGGCCTTGCCCGCGTCGAACTCGTCCTCGAACGGGGCGTCCACCTCGGCGGGCCCCGTCGACGCCCGGCTCTCCTCCACCGGCAGACCGAACTCCGGCGTGCGGGCCCAGGTAGGGCGGTGCTCCGGCCGGACCCGCGACGTGCCCGTGGGCGGCGTCCCCGGTCCCGGGCGGACGTCGGGCCGGCGTTCCAGGTGGTCGAAGTCGACATGGATGCCGAGCGCGAGGGTGTCGGTGTCCAGCGCCCAGGCGGGCCCCCGCTTGCGCGCCCCCTCCGGCACCTCGCGTGCCCCCAGGTCGGCGAGATCACCGTCGGGAGCCGCGTCCTCGGGCACCTCGGCCGAGGACGCCCGCACCGTCCGGTACAGCTTGGGCGCGGCGATCGCGACGATCACCGACAGGGACGCGATCTCGGCGACGCCGGCGCCGGTCAGACCCATGCGCGGGAGCAGCAGCAGCGTCAGGCCGAGCACCAGGGCGCACAGCACGCCCTGGAGCCACGCCAGTCCGGCGGTGCGGCTCTGCGCGCGCAGGACCGCGAAGTACGTCTCCATGACGACCCGCAGCAGCCCGCCGATCGCGAACCAGCGCAGCAGCGGGGTCGCGGCGTCCGCGTAGCCCGGGCCGAAGACGCCGAGGATCCAGGGCGCCCCGAAGAACAGCACCGCGGAGACCGGCAGCATGATCCGCGCCATGCGCTTGAGCGCCGCACGGGTGTTGGCGGCCAGCCGGCTGGGATCGTGCGCGCCCTCGACCGTGAGGGAGGCGCCCATGTTGATGGCCAGCAGATTGACCGTGCCGCCGATGGTGGCCGTGATGTAGAAGTACGCGTTGTCCTCGGAGGAGACCTGCGCGGCCACGATCACGGGGATCAGGTAGACCACGGCCAGCGAGAACAGCGAGCCGGTGTAGTCACCCGCCAGGAACCGCCCGATCTCCTTCAGCGACGGCGGGTCGGTGCGGTTCTCGGTCGCCTCGACATGGCGCGGCACGAGCCGCCGGAACACCAGCCAGCCCAGCGGCAGCACCGACACCGCGATCGCCGCGACCCACGAGACGAAGACACCGGCGGTCGGGATCGCCACCGCGAAGGCCACCAGCAGACCCAGCTTGACCGCGGAGAACACGGTGTTGCCGACCGGCACCCACACCGCCCTGCGCAGCCCGGTCAGCACCCCGTCCTGGAGCGTGAGCAGGTTCCAGGCGATGACGGCCACGACGAAGAACAGCCCGTTCAGCGGCCCGCTCAGGAACCGGTACGACGGCCCCCACAGGTCCAGCGTCAGCAGGAAGACGCCCGCGGCCAGCGCCACGATCACACAACTGCCCGCGTACGTCCGGAAGATCAGCCGGCCGCTCCTGCGACCCGCGACCGGGATGAAGCGGGCCAGCGCGCCCGTCAGCGTCACCGCGGTGAGCCCCGCGAGGAACTTCATCGCGGCGATCGCGGCGGACCCCTGACCGACCGCGGACTCGGAGTAGTAGCGGGCGGCGGCCAGCCAGTAACCGAGCCCCAGCACCGCGGAGACGCCGGTGTTGATCATCAGGGCGTAGGCGTTGCGGAACAGCTGGCTGCCCCCGGAGGACCTGCCCAGGCCGGGCAGGCGAAGGCGGCGCCCCGACTGCTCGGGCGCCGTCGCGTCGGTCGATGCGGGCTCGGTCGTGGTCGTCGTGTCAGACACGGGAACGGATGGCCTTCCGGCGGACCTGTCGGGCTCTGCGGACCACTGCGTACCCCTTGGTGAGGGCGCGGTCCCTGGCGAAGGTGCGGGCGATCGCGCGGCCCTCGACCATCCGCCGGAACTCCTCGATGCCGGTGGTGCGGCGCACGGTCAGCCGGGTCAGGGCGTACGGCCCCTGCCGGCGCCGTGCGAGCCCGTTGTTGACGGCGAGCGCCTGGGCGTACCCGGTCTCGCGCACCGCCTCGCGCACCCGGCGGCTGGAGTAGCCGTACGGATAGGCGAACGAGGCCGGGACGGTGCCCAGCCGGTCCGAGATGATCTCCTTGCACAGGATCAGCTCGGAGCGCAGCCTGCCGTCCGGGAGCTGGTCGAGCTGCGGGTGCGTGTGGCTGTGGCCGCCGATCTCGACGTCCGCCTCGGCGAGTTCACGGACCTGGTCCCAGTCGAGCATGGTGTCCAGACCGCCGCCCATGTCGTGCGGGCCCCTCAGCCAGCCCGTGGAGACGAACACCGTGGCCGCGAAGCCGTGCTTGGCGAGCACGGGCAGCGCGTGCCGGTGCACGCCCTCGTAGCCGTCGTCGAAGGTGACCAGCACCGGCCGCTCGGGCAGCGGCTTGCCGGAGCGCCAGCGTGCCGCGAGATCGGCCGTCCGCACGGGCGTGAGACCGAGATCGCCGATCAGCGCCATCTGCTCCGCGAACGCCTCCGGCGCCACCGACAGCTCGCGGGTGGCGTCGTTCGGCGAGGTGGAGACGGCGTGGTACATCAGGATCGGCACACGCGCGTCGGTCATCTGCTGCCCCCCTCGACTCCCGGTGCGACGACCGCTTCCCCCTCGATCCCCGCCACCGAGTACGTAACGCCGCCCCGGCGCACGCGGACACTGCCGACCACGTACCCACCGGCCGCCGTCAGCACCCCCGCGACGATCGCGCCGGCCCGTCCCGCACCGCCCCGCCGGGCCAGTACGGCATCCCGCAGTCCGCGCGCCACCCCGGCCGGCAGGACCCGGGTGGTGTACCGGCGCTCGGACTCAAGTCCCTTGTCGGCGCCGACACTTCGGGCCACCAGCGCCTTCGACAGGCCCTCGGCGTAGGTGCGCGTGCGGAAGTACCGGAAGTGCTCGCGCGGTCCGGGCACCCGGTGGTGGATCACCGCGCGGTCGTCGATCAGCAGGACCGCGTCGGGCTTGGCCCGGGTGAGCCGGATGCACAGCTCCGTCTCCTCGCAGCCCAGCGGCAGCCGGTCGCCGTCGCGCCCGATGCCGGTGGCGAAGCCGCCCGCGAAGTCGAACGCCGTACGCCGGAAGGAGGCGTTGCCGCCCAGGACGTTGCGCACCTTGACCCGGCCGCGCGGCAGGCCCCGGTAGGTGCAGCCGACGACCCAGTCGAACTCCTCCGGGAACCAGTCCGGCCGGCGCCCCGACGCCCAGATCGGCTCGGTGCGCCCGCCGACGGCCATGACGCGCGGGTCGGCGTACCCGGCCGCGAAGTGCCGCAGCCAGTCGCGCTCGGCCACGGCGTCGTCGTCGAGGAACGCGATCACCTCGCCGTACGACGCCGCGATGCCGGTGTTGCGGCCGGCGGACAGGCCGCGGGGGCCCGCGTTGGCGAGCACCCGCACATCGGTCGCTTCCTTGTACTCCTTGGCCAGCCGGTCCAGGAGCGCCGCGTTGTGGTCGACGACCAGCAGCGTCTCCAGGGCCGGACACGACTGCGCACGCACCGAGGAGACCGCCGCGAGGATGTCCTCCCAGCGGTCCTCGGTGTACACGCAGATCACGACGGAGATGTCGGGACCGCTCAAGACGCCTCTCCCCGCACCGAGTGAACCGGGCGAGCCGGCTGAACCGACGGCACCGAGTCGAGCATCGGGGAGTGCGCCGCGGCGGTGCGGCGGCGCAGGTCACGCCGGTTGGAGCGCTCCTGGAGGATCACCTTGAGCACCCTCAGCCCGTCCCGCACGGCCCGCAGATTGCTCGTGCCGTGGATCCGGAGGTACTCGTGGCTGGGTATCTCCTGCACCTTCAGCCCCGCCTTGACGACCCGGATGTTCATCAGGGTCTCCACCTCGAAGCCGGTGCAGTCGAGCTCGATCTTGTCCAGGCAGTGCCGCCAGAACGCGTTGTATCCGTAGCAGAGATCGGTGTAGCGGGCGCCGAACTTGCGGTTGACGGCCGTGCACAGTGCCCAGTTGCCGAGCTTGCGGATGAAGGTCATGTCGTCGGTGCCGCCGCCGTTGGCGAAGCGGGACCCCTTGGCGAAGTCCGCGCCCGAGACCAGGGCGGAGACGTAACTGACGATCTCCTGGCCGTCGGCCGAGCCGTCCGCGTCCACCATCACGATGATGTCGCCGGTGGCCGCCTCGAACCCGGTGATCAGGGCATCCCCCTTGCCCCTGCCGTGCTGGCGCACGACCTTCACGTCCGGCCACAGCTCACGGGCCACTTCGACGGTGTTGTCGGTGGAGTTGCCGTCGACCAGGACCACTTCGTGTATCCAGTCCGGCAGTGTCTTGAAGACGTACGGCAGATTCTCTGCCTCGTTCATGGCCGGGATCACCACGCTGACCGGTGGCGCGATGGCCAGGTGCGTGGAGATGGGCCGGTATTTGCCGACCGGTGACGGATCTTGATCCGCGACAGCCGGGCGCAGAACAGAACTCATGAGTCGGGTCCCTCTCGTCCGGTGGACCGCCCGCCCCTGGGCGGCCCGGTTATGTATCCGGTTCGAAAGGGGGGTTCTCACTCACGGCACGGCGGAACGGATCACCGTACGTGTGAAGTGAGCTGGCATTTCTGGCCGACCACCCGAAGAGCGGCAGCCGGTCGCGCGGCACGACTCGGTCGCAAGTGCGGACACCTTCACCGAGCACCCCCCTACCGCGCCCCGCGCCGGGACCGTCGCGGTCCTTGAGCCCTCCCCTAGAGCCGCTGCCGACCGTCCGATGCGGGTGAGATGTACGACGGTATTGACGATTGAGCCTGTATGGCAAGAGCTGGAACGAGCCCTCACGTTTTTGTTGGTTTTGACCGGAGTTAGCCACGTACCGAACGGATCTTCCCCATGCGTTTGAGGAGCCGGTCCGCCGGCTCGAACAGTTCCGGCCGTGTCTGCACGGTGTTGCGCAGCGCCCGGAGCGGGGCACGCCGTGCCCGGTGTCCGAACGCGACCGGGTGACGCCTGGTCACCCACCCCTCCGACACCATCAGCTCGCGTGTCTTCAGGGAGTCCTTGTACTCCTTCTGGCCCCGGCCGAGATCGAGATACGCGATGCCGTCGGCGGCGGCGGCCTCGGCCATGCGCAGATGCAGGACCAGGCCCGGCGAGTACTTCGAGAACGCCGGGTCGTACGCCGGGAACCAGCAGGCCAGCACCCGCTCGGTGCGCAGCCCGAAGTGCGCGGCTATCGGCTTGCCGTCCGCGTACAGCACCGACAGGATCCCCGCGAACGGCTCGGAGCGGGTGTGGAACAGCTGGTCCACCAGCAGGGTGATCCACGCGTGCGCGAACCGGTCGCTGCGCCCGGTCCTGCGGTACTGCGCCGACTTCCAGGCCATCAGCGTGCGCAGCGCCGCCGGATCGCGCTCGTCGTGCACATACCGCACGCCGTCGTGGTCCCGGCTGAGCTTGCGCTCCTTGGCGAGTGTCGTCCTGGTGAACTTCGGTGACTCGGCCCGGAGTTGGGCGAGATACGCCTCGTACCCCTGGTCGACGTCCATGACCGGGGACGGGAACGTGCCGGAGGTATCCGCGTCGAACGCCGCCTGGCCCTCCACCAGGTGGTCGAACTCCCATACGGCGAGCCCGCACGCCTTCAGCAGCTCCCGGGCGTCCCAGCCGAACCCGGGCCGGTGCACGACGCCCTGGGCGTCGGAGACACCGAGCCCGATGGCCCGGCCGACGCCGGACGCAGTCCGCTGGAACGGGAAGAACGCGGCCGGCTCGCCGCCCTCCCGTACGACCGCTATCCGCACCCCGCGCCGGCAGCGGCCGACCGCGAGCGCGAACTCGGGTGACAGGAACGGGTTGCCCAGCTCGGGTGAGCCCTGGAGATGCGCCTTGGACTGCATCGATGTCCATGCCGCCCGGTCGGCGGAGCTGAGCTCCCCGGGGCGGTACACACTGATGTCCACGTCAGTCAGTCCGCCTTCGCGTCGTACGGCCGCGCAGCCGCCGCAGCAGAACCAGCAGGAGAATCAGGGCGCTGATCGAGGTCACGGCCACGATCCCGCCGGGTACGGACCACCGGTGCACGGCGAGCATGCCCTGGGCCACCAGCATGTTGACGACGACCGCGCCCGCAACCGAGGCCACGGTCCGGCCGAAGGGTTCCAGCCCGCGCAGTGCGGCGGCGATGGCCCCGGCCGGCGCGGCGAGCAGGAAGAACAGCGTGAAGGGACCGCGCAGCGGCGAGCCCGAGTCGACGAGCGCGAGGACCGCGCCGATTCCCCCCACGGCCGTCGCCGCGCCGGCGAGCAGCGGCGTCAGGTCCCTCCCCGGTCCTGGTCGCGCGCTCTCGCCGTCCTGAGCCTCGGCTCTGGATGAAGCTGTCTTGATACGTAAGGTCTGCATTGGCGACTTTGCCCCCTGAAGCGCCGGATGCCGGGCTTCAATGTGGCTCAGTGCCGCGTCGGTCGTCAAGATGCGAACGGCCTCTTGACATCTGTTCGTTTCACGCCCGCGCGCACGCGGTCCCCGCAGGTGTGGGGCCTGCGGGGACCACTGGTTCAGGTGGTGCGGTGGTGGGTCACGGCACGAGCTTCAGCAGCCGGTTCGGGGAGCCGCTGCCGGGGCTGGTGACCACGTTGGAGGTGGCGCCGGACGTCAGGGCCGAGGCGACCGCGGCCGGGGTGGCCGAGGTGTGGCTCGCCAGGTAGACGGCGGCCGCGCCCGCTACGTGCGGGGTGGCCATCGACGTACCGGAGATGGTGTTCGTCGCGGTGTCGCTGGTGTACCAGCCGGCCGTGATCGAGGAGCCGGGCGCGAAGATGTCCAGCACCGAGCCGTAGTTCGAGTAGCTGGCCCGCGCGTCCGAGCTGGTGGTGGCGCCGACGGTGATCGCCTCGGTGACCCGGGCCGGGGAGTACGAGGAGGCGTTGGCGCTGCTGTTGCCGGCCGCGACGGCGTAGGTCACGCCGCTGGCGATGGAGTTGCGCACGGCCGTGTCCAGCGTGGTGGAAGCGCCGCCGCCGAGCGACAGGTTGGCGACCGAGGGACCGGAGTGGTTGTTGGTCACCCAGTCGATGCCCGCGATGACGCCCGCGGTGGTGCCGGAGCCCGCGTTGTCGAGCACGCGGACCGCCACGATCTTCGCCTTCTTGGCGACACCGTAGGTCGAGCCCGCGATGGTGGTGGCCACATGGGTGCCGTGGCCGTTGCCGTCGGAGGCGGTGGTGTCGCCGTCGACCGCGTCGTAGCCGTACGAGGCACGGCCGCTGATCTGCTGGTGGGTGATGCGTACGCCGGTGTCGATGACGTACGCCGTCACACCGCTGCCCGCGCTGTCCGGGTAGGTGTAGGTGCCCGAGAGCGGGAGGGCGGCCTGGTCGATGCGGTCCAGGCCCCAAGGGGCGCTGGTCTGCGTGGTGTCGGCCACCTGGACGCGCTGGTTCTGCTCGACGGAGGCCACGGCCGGGTCGGCGGCGAGCTGTCTGGCCTCGGTCGCCGAGAGGGTGGCGGTGTAGCCGTTCAGCGCCTTGGTGAACGTCTTCTTCACCGTGCCGCCGTACTCCTCGACCAGGTCCTTGCCGGCGGCCGAGGAGGCCTTCAGGCCCGCGCTCTTGTCGAGCGTGACGATGTAGCTGTCCTTGACCGCCGTGGGGGAGCCGGCGGCCAGGACCTTGCCCTCGGCCGGGGCGGCGTGGGCGGGGAGGGACGTGAGGCCACCGACCAGGGCGGCGGTCGCCAGGCTGGTTATCGCGGCGAGCCGGAGCTTGTTGCTACGCAGTTGTGCCATTACGAGGGAGTCCTCCTCTAGGCGGCGCGCGCCCTGGTGGGGCGCGCGTCTGTGGGGGGTGCGCGCGTGATCGCGGGCACGGCCTCGGAACGTCGCGTTCCCGTTCCCAAGCCGAGGTAAAGGATCTGTGGTCCGAAGGTGACGGACAAGGGAGTTGACGGTCTGTCAACAAGCCTGTCATGAACACGAAATCAATCTCATGGTGAACCCATAGGGAGAGCGTCGCGATGCCCGGAAAAGTCTTGGCATGGACACTTCCCGTCAACACGCGTAGTTGGTACGACGGTTATGGCAGTGATCCTGCTATAGGGAGGTTCCATGAGACGTTCCCGACTTTCCGTATACGTCGCCTCACTCCTCCTCGCCGTCGGCTCCGCCCTCACCGGGGCAGCCACCGCGCAGGCCGCCGACACCGCCGCGATCGGCGGGTACGTGGCCCTCGGCGACTCCTACTCCTCGGGCCTAGGCTCGGGCAGCTACATCGGCTCCAGCGGCGACTGCAAGCGCAGCACGAAGGCGTACCCGTACCTGTGGGCCGCCGCGAATTCACCCTCGTCGTTCGACTTCACGGCTTGCTCGGGCGCTCAAACGGGTGATGTGACCGCCAGTCAGCTCGGTCCGCTCAACTCCGCCACCGCACTGGTGTCCATCTCGATCGGCGGCAACGACGCCGGTTTCGCCGACATCATGACGACCTGTGTGCTCCAGTCCGACAGCGCCTGCGTCTCCCGCATCAACACCGCCAAGGCGTTCGTCGACTCGGCGCTGCCCGGCCGGCTCGACACCGTCTACTCGGCCATCCGGTCCAAGGCCCCGTCCGCCCACGTGGTCGTGCTCGGCTATCCCCGCTTCTACAAGCTGGGTGCGTCGGGGTGCCTCGGCCTGTCCGAGACCAAGCGCAGGGCGCTCAACGAAGCCGCCGACCACATCGACGCCGCGACCGAGAAGCGCGCCCTGAACCACGGGTTCACCTTCGCCGACGTGCGTCCCGCCTTCACCGGGCACGAGCTCTGCTCCGGCAGCTCGTGGATGCACTCCGTCAACTGGCTCAACATCCCCGAGTCGTACCACCCGACGGCCGCGGGCCAGTCGGGTGGATATCTCCCGGTACTGAACAGCGCGGCCTGAGACCCCGCCGGGCCGGCTCTCCTACGAGGTCGGCGAAGCGGTTGGCGTCTGCGAGACCCCGCCCGTCGGGGTCTCCGTCGCACATGTCACCGAGAACGGCACCGAGTTGGACTTCGTCTCCACCGGGTCGCGGACCTCGACACTGATCTCGTTCTCGAAGGTCCCGCTGTTCGAATCCCCGGCGGATGTCGTCACGAACGCCCGGTCCTGCTTGGTCCGCCCCCCGCCCTCCGGGAACGACAGGGTCTTCCAGCCCTGGTCCATGACGTCGCCGTCCTGGGACACCCAGCGATAGCTGACCTCGGCCGGCAGCCGCCCCACCGTGAACGTCGCCGTGAAGGCGGGAGCCTCACCGTTCGGCGGCGGACACGGCCCGGAGTACTCCAGATTCGAGCCCGTCAGCGTCACCTTCACGGACTGCGGCGCGGGAGCGCTCGTTCTGCTCGCACTCGGTGTCGGGCTCTCGGCCCCGCCGGAGGTGTTCTGGTCCTCCGAGCTGGTCGGTGAAGTCCCGCCACCGGTCTGGCTGGTGGTCTCCTCGCCGCCCGCCTCGCCGCCGCCGTCCTCGCGGTTGAGGAGGGCGTACGTCAGCCCTGCCACCGCCAGCGCGAGGACCGTGACCCCGGCGATCAGGGTGAGGGCGGCGCGGCGGTTGCGGTCGGGGCGCACGGGGGCCGTCGACGGGCCCGGGGCGACGGGCCGGGTCGGCCCCGGTGAGGGGACCGGGGCCGTCGGGGCGGTCTGCGACGGCGTCGGGAACCCCGCGACGGTCGGGGTGTACGGGGTCGCCCGCGGGGCGTCCGCGCGCAGCGTCCCGCCCGCGCCGATGATCCGCAGGTCCTGCTCCGCCTGCTGGGCCGGCAGCCGCTCGGCCGGGTCCTTGCGCAGCAGCCCCTCGATGACGGGGGCGAGCGGACCGGCCCGGTGGGGCGGGGGCAGCTCGTCGTCGACGATCGCGCGCAGGGTGCTCAGCGGAGTGTCCTGACGGAACGGCGAATTGCCCTCCACGGCCGCGTACAGGAGCACGCCGAGGGACCACAGGTCGGACTCCGGGCCGGGCGTGCGGCCCAGCGCGCGCTCCGGCGCGAGGAACTCCGGGGAGCCGATGACCTCGCCGGTCATGGTCAGCGCCGAGCTGCCCTCGACCATCGCGATACCGAAGTCGGTCAGGACGACCCGGCCGTCGTTCGACAGCAGCACGTTGGCCGGTTTCACGTCCCGGTGCAGCACCCCGGCCTCATGCGCGGCCCGCAGCGCGGACAGCACCTCGGCGCCGATGTGCGCGGCGCGCTGCGCAGTGAGCGGGCCCTCGGCGTCCAGCAGCTCGGCCAGCGAGATGCCGCGGACCAGCTCCATGACGATCCAGGGCCGGCCGTCCTGCGTGGCCACGTCGTACACCGTGACGACATTGCGGTTGGCGACCCGCGCCGCCGCCCATGCCTCCCGCTCCAGCCGGGCGTACATCCGCTCGACCTCCGGGGCCGGCAGCCCGTGCGGCGCGCGCACCTCCTTGACGGCGACCTCGCGGTGCAGCACCTCGTCGCGGGCCCGCCACACGGTGCCCATGCCGCCCTCGCCGAGCGGGGACAGGAGGCGGTAGCGGCCCGCGATCACACGTTCACTGCCGTGTTCTTCGGACACGGGCGTCCCCCATTCGCATCCGTGCGATATCTCCACTCCGTGCTGTTTCTTCCCAAAAGTAGCTCAGCCGAGTACGGATGCCGCCCCCTGGAACACCAATCCCGCCCCGAGCAGCACGACCAGGAGTGCGGAGGCGAGCGGGGCGGTCCTGCGCAGGAAGGTCGTGGCCGGGTGGGCGGTCCAGCGGGGGCGTTTGTCCAGTACCCGCGTGACCCCCGTACCCAGCTTGACGACCGCGAACCCGGCCGCGGTGAGGGTCAGGGCGAGCCCGACGCCGTACGCCACGACGAGCAGCAGCCCGAACCACGCCTTGCCGAGCGCCGCCGCGCCGACGAGCACGACGACCGCGGAGGGGCTGGGCACGAGCCCACCGGCGAAGCCCAGGAGGATCGTGCCGCGCAGGGTGGGGGCGGTGGAGTGGGTGTGGGTGAAGCCGCCGTGGGTGTGGGTGAGCAGGCCGTGCTTGTGGGTGTGCCCTTGCGGGGCGTGGGGGTGCGTGTGCTCGCGTGTGGGGGCGTGCGAGTGGGTGTGGGCACGTGTGGGCGCCGGAGCCTGCGCGGGGGTGTGGGTGTGTGCGGCGACGAGGACCGGTTGGCGGTCGTGAGCGTGGTCCGTCTCGTGGGTGTGTTCGTGAGCGTGGTCGCCGTGGTCGTGCGAGTGGCTGTGTCCGGGGCCGCCGTGCGGATGGTCGTGGTCGTGCGGGTGGGTGTGTTCGTCGTCGTGCGCATGGTCGGGTGCGGGCCCGTGCCCGTAGCCGTGCCGGTGGATGTGCCAGGCCCGGCGTACGAGGGTGGCGCCCGCCGCGATCACCAGGGCGCCGCTCGCCATGCCCAGCCAGGTGATCACCGAGGGCGCCGCCGCCGAGCCGGCCGTGATCAGCAGGCCCAGGGCGACCACGCCCAGGGTGTGGGTGACCGTCACCGAGGCGGCCAGGGGCATGACGTCCTTCAGGCGTGCCCGGCCGCCGCGTGCCGTCGCGACCGCGGCCATGATGGTCTTGCCGTGGCCCGGCGCGAGCGCGTGCATCGCGCCCAGGAAGACCGCGATGAGCAGGGCGAGCGCGCCGAAGCCGAAGGTGAGGTCGTGCTGGGAGACCAGGCCGTCCAGGGCCCGCGTCCAGCGGTCGGCGCCGCGCGGCAGGACCGAGGCGGCGGGGGCGTCCTGCTCGGACTCGGCGAGGGCCGGGCCGCCGGGGCGCACGCGCAGGGAGGCGGCCGAGGTGTCGGCCGGGGAGGAGAGCAGCTCCTGCGGGTACGTGGTCAGTTCGCCGGAGACCGACTCCTTCGGCACGTCCGACGCGGTGAGCGTCATACGGTCGCCGCGAGCCGTGATCTCCCGCCATCCGGGGCCGGATTCCGCGCCCGCGCTCCGGAAGCCGAGGCCGGCCGTGGCGTCCTCGGAAAGCGGCGCCGAGAGCCGGCACTCCACCCGGAGCGTGTCGAGCCCTGCCTGACCGGGCCGCACGCGCGCGTGGCTGCTCCGCAGCGCCAGATCGACCCCACGGCCGTCCACGGTGACCTCGCTGCCCCGCGCCGCGCTCTCGCAGCGCTGCCGGGCCCACGCCGCCATGCCCGCCTTCTCGATGTCGGGCTTGGCCTGCGTCGCCGGGATCTCGGCGAGGTCCTCGACGTGGAGGACGCGCAGTTCGCCGGGGGCGACGACCAGGCCGTCGTAGCGGTTGACCGTGAAGTTGCCGAGGGGGTGCGCGCTCGCGGGAGGGGAGGCGAACAGCGCGAGCGCGCAGGCCGCCGTCAAGGCGGCGGCGCCGGAGGCGAACAGTCGACGGGGAGTCACTTGGCCGCCTCCAGGTCCTTGAGTGCCGTGCGGGCGTCCCGGGCGCCCAGCGGGGAGAAGCCGGGGTTCAGCCGGAGCGCGGCGCGCAGGTGCTCGCGGGCGTCCTCGGCGTGGCCCGTGGCGCGCTCGATGACGCCGCGGTGGTAGAGGAACGCGGCGTTGCGGTAGCCGGTGGCCGTGGCCTTGCGGGTGTAGGGGAGGGCTTCGGCGTCCTTACCGTTGACGTGCAGCGCCCAGGCGAGGGCGTCCGCGGTGTGCACGGTCTGCCGGCGGTCCCATTCGGCGCGGGCGGCCCGCAGCGCGGACGCCTTGTCGCCGTGGTCGGCCGCCGCGAGGGCCGTGTCGAGGTCGGCGTTGACGCCGTTGGCGCGGGCCAGGGCCGTCCAGGCGTCGACGAGGGCGTACTGGTCGTCGGCCTTGACCTGGTCGCCGGCCGACTCATACAGCTCGCCGAGTTCGACGAGCGGGCCGGGCAGCGGGTAGCGGGAGACGACGTCCTTCAGGCCCTTGAGCGCGCCGGCCTTGTCGCCGTTCGCGGCCTGTGCGCGGGCACGGCCCTCCAGCGCCGGGACGTAGTTCTCGTCGGCGGCGAGGGCGCGGGCGAAGTGGGTGAGGGCCGTGTCGTAGTCGCCCTGGTTCCAGGCGAGCTGGCCCAGCTGGGTGGCGACGTACGCGAGGTCGCCGGGGGAGACGGCGGAGGAGAGTGCCTGCTCCAGCACGCGCTCGGCCGTGCGGACGTCGCCGCGCAGTTCGCGCACGTACGCGTACCGGGTGAAGACCGGGATGCCCGGGCGGCGGTCGTCGGCGGTGTCGGCGGCCTTGGCGGCGTCGGCGTAGCGGCCGAGCTCGACCAGGGCGTCAACCCGCGTGCACAGGGCTCGTTCGCTGTACGGGTTCACCTTCAGGGCCTGGTCGGCGTACTTCAGGGCGTCCTCGAAGTCGTGCCGGGCGGCGGCGAGGGCGGCGCGGCCGGCGAGGGCCTGGTCGTTGTCGGGGGAGAGGGTGAGTGAGCGCTTGAAAGCCTGCTCGGCCTGGGGGTAGCGGGAGGGGTCGCCCTTGGTGCGGGCCTGTTCGACGTAGGCGAGGCCGAGGGTCGACCAGCCGCCGAAGTCCCTTGGCTGGTCGCGGAGGTGGGCCTGGAGGGAGACGATGCCGGCGTCCAGGTCGCCGGTTGCGAGGAGGCCGGGGGAGACGGCGGCGGAGGCAGGAGCAACGCTCTGGCCGGCGTTGTCGCGGGCCGCGCCGAGGGCGATGGAGCCGGCGGTGAGGGCCACGGCCAGCAGGGCGGCGCATCCGGCGAGATGCAGCGCCCGGTGACGCCGCCCGGCCGCGGCGAAACGCCGCAGCGCGGCGACCCGGGGTTCGCCCCCGCCGCCCCTACCC
>NZ_RDBN01000037.1:950498-957498 GCF_008042075.1 Streptomyces sp. UW30
CCCTCCTCCAGGGGCTCTGCCCCTTCGACCCCGCCAGGGGGCTGCGCCCCCTGGACCCCCATCGGCCTGAACGGCCTCGTCCTCAAACGCCGGACGGGCCGGCTGATGCCGGCCGGCGTTGAGAGGTCACCCCGGTTCTCCTCGTTGTCCGGCGCGCTGTCGTTCGTACCCGGGGCCATGCCCTCTCCTCGATCGGCTGTCCAGCAACGTTCGTGGTCGCGTGCTGCGGCGCGGCCCGCGCCGTGGGGGATGAGTACTTCGCGGGCCGCGCCAGTCAGTGGGCGGTTCCTAGTACGCCCGGTCCCGCATCCGGCGCCACCACATCAGGGCACCGCCGATCAGCAGGATTCCCAGCGCACCGGCGCCCGCCGACCCGGCGATCAGGGCCATGTTGTCGGTGCCGCCGGAGGCGCCGGCGGGCTGGAGCGCGTCGCCGATCTGGCTGCGGACGTCGGTCCCGCTCTCGGTGCCCTTGGCGAGCGGACCGCGCGAACCCTCGGTCGGCAGGGCGACGTAGGGGAAGGCCTTCTCGAAGTCCTTGTCGTTCTTGTCGACCGCGTCGCCCAGGTCGTTCTTGGCGCCCAGCAGTTCACCCTCGACGACCTGGAGGGAGGCGTCGATCACGTCGTCGGTGAGGCGGCGGCCGTTCGGGAAGCCCGCGTTGTCACCGTCGAGGACACCGAGTCGCTTGGGTTCGGCGGTCGGCTTGATGGAGGTGTTGAGGCGCAGTTCCTCCGCCGGACGCACGTGCGGCGGCTGGTTGAGGCCCTTGACGCCCTTGAGGAAGACGTCGACCAGGTCGTTGCGCGGCTCGTCGGGCGCCGGGATCTTGTAGATCGCCTCGATGAGCTTCGGCAGCTCGGGGTTGGTGACGTTCTTCAGGAACTGGGCGTCCTCCCAGGGCGCGGACGCGTTGAACTTGTCCTTGTCCTTGATCGGGTTGACGACCTCGTTGACCAGCGGGCTGCCCAGGCGCGAGACCTGCTCGTAGTAGCCCTTGGCGTTCTGCCGCTGGGTCGTCGACCAGATGCCGACGATCGGCTGGTCGGCCGACTCGGCGATCATGTGGGTCGGCACCTGCAGGGCTATGGAGTTGACGTTGTAGCCCTTGAGCGTGTCGTTGCCGACCTCGGAGAGGTTCCCGCCGTAGAGGAGGTCGAAGACCCGCAGGTCCAGGAAGAACGGGTCGTCCGCCTGGCCGGCGAAGGTCGTCGTGCCGCCGTGCAGCTCGTGCACGGCCTGGTCGCGCAGCTTGGCGTAGTCCGGCATGGACGCCTTGCCCACGTTCGACGGCGCCACCGGCACATCGTTGGCGATCTTCGTCTTCGACAGGAGCTTCTGGTTCTTGAGCTTGATGAGCTCGATGTCGTACGTCTGCGTGATGTTGAGGTCGGGGTCGTCCAGACTCTCGACGGCACCCGTGTTGTACAGGAACGTCTTCTTGTTCTTGACGTGCGTGTCGAAGGTGAAGCGGTAGAGCAGCTCGCCCTGCGCGTCACCGTTGTTGTCGATGTGGATGTCGTACTGCGCGTCCTCGGCGAACGGGAAGAAGTTCGGTCCGCCGGCCGGTTCCTCGAAGGGGATCCAGTTCGCGACGATCGTCGTCGTGTCCGGCTTGTCCGGGCTGACGAACGCGTACACGTCCGTGTTGTCGTACTGCGGGGTCCCCGAGATCAGCGGGGCCTCGCGGTGGCTGGAGGCGGAGGCCGCCCCCGGTTCCAGCACGGCGACGCCGGCGGCTGCGAGCCCCCCGGCGGCCAGCGCACCACATACGAGGGTCGCGAGGCCCTTGCGTCCCGCACCGCTCCTGGAATTAGGTGTCATGCCGTCCGTCCTCAGTGCCAACTTGCCTGACGCACCGGGATTCGGAGCCGAGGGCGGCCCGGATTGGTCGATCTCGAAAACAAATTTCGCGGCTGCTCGACCCGCGTTTTCGGCTCTATGATCCGTAACCCCATCCGGAGGTGTGTTCGTTGCGAATACCTCGTGGGACAAGGCGGCCGAGATGCGGCCTGGCTGGAGGGGGAGACGAGTTGGAGGCGGACGAGCTGCTGGTGCTCGTGGCGGGCGGTGACCAGAAGGCCTTCGAGGAGCTGTACGGACTGGTCTCCGGTCCGGTCTACGGGCTCGTGCGGCGTGTGGTGCGCGACCCCGCCCAGTCGGAGGAGGTCTCGCAGGAGGTGCTGCTCGAACTGTGGCGGTCCGCGGCGAAGTTCGACCCGGGCCGGGGCAGCGCCCTGTCCTGGATCCTCACCCTCGCCCACCGACGCGCCGTGGACCGGGTGCGCAGCGCCCGCGCGGCCGGCGAACGCGAGCAGCGCGAGGCCCTGCGCGCGAACCACCCCGCCTTCGACCATGTCGCCGAGGAGGTCGAGGCCGGCCTCGAACGCGAGTGGGTGCGCCGCTGCCTCGAACGCCTCACCGCCCTCCAGCGCCAGTCGGTCACCCTCGCCTATTACGAGGGCTACACGTACCGTGAAGTGGCCGAGCGGCTGTCGCTGCCGCTGGGCACGGTCAAGACCCGCATGCGCGACGGACTCACCCAGCTGCGCAAGTGCCTGGGAGGTGTCGCGTGAGCTTCGTCGACCGCCTGCTGCGCCGCGAGGACCTGCACTCCCTCGCCGCGCCCTACGCCCTCGACGCCCTGGAGCCCGGCGAGCGGCACCGCTTCGAGAAGCACCTGAGGACCTGCGACATCTGCGCCGCCGAGGTACGTGCCCTGTCCGAGGACGCCGTACGCCTCGCCTGGTCGACGGCCGCCGCGCCGCCGGCCGCGATGCGCGACCGGGTCCTGGCCGCCGTACGGTCGACTCCGCAGGAGTCCGCCGGGCGGGAGTCGGCGCGCGCGCATGCGGCGCAGTTGCCGCCGCATGTGTGGGGCGCCCAGCCGCCGCCGCGCACCCGTGCGCCCAGGACGCGCCCCTTGTTCGTGCCGTTCGCCACGGCCACCGCCGCCGCGGCCCTCGTCGTCGCCTCCCTCTTCGCCGTCCAGGCCAATCGGACACAGGATCAGCTGAACGCCCAGCGGGCGCGGGCGAGTGAGATCGCTAACGTTCTGGCGGCCCCCGACGCCCGGGCGAGCACCGGCGAGGACGCCGAGGGCCGGACGATCGGAGTGGTCGCCTCCGCATCGGCGGGGCGCGCCGTCGTCACTCTGAGCGGATACGGCGATCTGTCCGGCGGCCGGGTGCACCAGCTCTGGCTGATGCGCCCCGATGTGCAACCACGCTCCCTCGGCCTTTTCGACGCCGACACGCCCTTGGTCGCGTCCGGTCTCGTCAAGTCGGCGACGTCACTGGCTGTGACCGTCGAGCCGGATGGGGGTTCGCCGCAACCCACCAGCCAGCCAGTTGTCCAACTCGCCCTGAAATCGGTTGGATTCGGAGAGTAATCAGAGACGAGTCGTCAACACCCTTACGGGGAAGGTGAATCCTGTGACCGCGATACACGAGTGCCCCACCGGGGAGATAGGGTTAGCCTGCCCGGGCCGGGTGGACTCGTACGGGTGGGGAGTGACATGGATCAGATAACGATGCGCAGCAGGGCCAGGGTCCCTGCGATCACCTGCGGGAGCAGCGCGACCAGTTCGCGCCTCGACCGCCATCTGTCGGTGCTCGGCGGTCCCGCCGTACCGCAGACGGAGGCGGCCGAAGCGACCTCGCTGATGCGCGAGCTGACCACGCGTGACACCGCTCGCGAGCGCAGCGACCAGGTTGCGCGAGTGCGTCGCGTCTCGCTCTTCGCCCCGCTGCGTCGGCTCCGGCGTTCGCTGTTCGGCGGGCGCTGAGCCGCACCGGCGTTCCTCGCGCGACCGCACGAGGCCCGCGCTCGGCAGCTCGCTCCGGTCCCGGCGCCGTACAGCGCTGTCGCCGCCGTCATCCCCACGGCACGCAGCGGCGCCCCGGAGAGCTACCCGAGCGCGGGCATGTCCCCCAACTCCACCCCGCCCCGTTCACCGGCCCGCGTCCCGTGCGTAACGCCTCTGTCGCGCACGGACGTTGACGAGGCGGTCCCCCCGAGCTCCCGTCCTCACCCCTCGCCGCGCGCGTATCGACGCACGGCGAGGGGCGCGAACACCGCGATCAGCACCGCGCACCACGCCAGCGACCCGGCGACAGGATGGGCGACCGGCCAGGCGGCGCCGTCCGGCACCGGAGCGTTGCCGAAGAGGTCCCGCAGCGCCGTGGTGACCGCGCTGATCGGATTCCACTCGGCCACGGTGCGCAGCCAGCCCGGCAGACCGTCGGTCGGGATGTAGGCATTGGACAGCAGCGGCAGGATGAAGGTCGCCCCGCCGAGCTGGCCGGCGGCCTCCTCGTTCCGGGTGAGCAGCCCCAGGAAGATCCCGATCCACGTCGTCGCGAACCGGAACAGCAGCAACAGCCCCACGGCCCCCGCCGCTTCGAGCGCGGACCCCTCGATCCGCCACCCCACCGCGAGCCCGACCAGCAGGAACGGCACCGTCCCGGCGGCCGTCACTATCAGGTCCGCGGCCGCCTGCCCGAGCGGTACGGCGGCCCGGCTCATCGGCAGCGTCCTCAGGCGGTCCATCACACCGCGGTGGGTGTCCTGGGCGGCCTGGAACATCCCCGTCATGATCCCGTTGGCCGCGGTCGCCACCAGGAGCCCCGGCACCAGGAAGGACCGGTACTCCTCCCCGGGCATCGCGAGCGCACTGCCGAAGACGTAGCCGAAGAACAGCAGCATGGTGATCGGCATGGTCTGGGTCAGGATCAGCAGCCCGGGGTTGTTGCGGATCCGCCGCAGCTGGCGGCCCAGCATCGCGCCGCCGTCGTAGGCCAGGGTGCTCATGCCGCACGCTCCTCGGTGAGTAGCAGGAAGACATCGTCGAGAGTCGGTGGTTTGAGGCTCGCGTCGAGCAACGGCACGCCCGCCGCGTCGAGTTCGCGCACCAGACGGGGCAGGGTGAGTGTGGCGTCCCGGGTGACCGCGGCGACGGCGCGCCGTTCGTGGTCGAACGACGGCTCGGCGCCCGTGAGTTGATCCAGCACGGCCGCCGCCTTCACCATGACGTCCGCCTCGGTGACGACGACCTCGACGTGTGCGCCGATCGACGCCTTGAACTGGGCGGGCGAGCCCCTGTGCGCGACCCGGCCCCGGTCCACCAGGGCGATGTCGTCGGCCAGTTGGTCGGCCTCCTCCAGATACTGCGTGGTCAGCAGCACCGTCGTGCCGTCGGCGGTCAGCTCGCGTACGGCGTCCCAGATCCGGTTGCGGCTGGCCGGGTCGAGGCCGGTCGTGGGCTCGTCCAGGAACAGCACGTCGGGGCGGCGGACGAGGCTCGCCGCGAGGTCGAGGCGGCGGCGCATCCCGCCCGAGTACGTGGACGCCGGCCGGTCGGCCGCCTCGGCCAGTCCGAAGCGGTCCAGGAGCTCGTCGGCCCGCTCGGCCGGCCCGCGCACCCGGTGCAGCCGGGCGAACAGCCGGAGGTTCTCGCGGCCGGTCAGGTCGCCGTCGACCGAGGCGTACTGGCCGGTGACGCCGATGCTGCGGCGCACGGCCGCCGGGTCCCGGAGCAGATCGTGCCCGGCGACCCGGGCCGAGCCGCCGTCCGGTCGCAGGAGCGTGGTGAGGAGCCGTACGGCCGTCGTCTTGCCCGCGCCGTTCGGGCCGAGGAGGCCGCACACGGTGCCCTGCGCGACGGCCAGATCGAGTCCGCGCAGGGCGTGGACCTCGCCGAATCGCTTCTCCAGACCTTCACTAAGTACAGCGTACGTAGAAGTCATGGGTCGACCATAGCGCACTACGTACGGTGTACGTAACTAGGATGGTGGTCGAGGTGATGATCGATGGCGGGCAAGGCGGCCGAACCCCAAGTGATCTGGGCGCGTCCCGAGCGGACCGGGCGTGGCCCCAGGCCCGCGTTCACGCGGGCGGACATCGCGGCCGCGGCGGTACGGATCGCCGACGCCGGTGGGCTGGATGCCGTGTCCATGCGGCATGTCGCGGCCGAGCTGGGCTGCGGGACGATGTCGCTGTACAACTACGTCCCCCGTAAGGAGGACCTGCACGAGCTGATGATCGACGCGGTGGGTGCCGAGCACGACATCCGCGAGCCCTCGGGCGACTGGCGCGCCGACATGATCCGCAACGCGCAGGAGACCCGGGCGATCATGTACCGCCACACCTGGGTGCCGCGGCTGATGTCAGGGGTGTACGGCTTCAGCCCCAACACCCTGCGCTATCTGGAGCACTGCCTGGCCTGTCTCGAACCGCTAGACGTTCGGTACGGCGTGAAGATGGAGCTGGTCGCGCTGCTCAACGGCGTGGTGACGACGTACACCGCCAACGAGATCGCCACCGCCGAGCGCACCCGTGCCATGCCCTGGTCCGAGGAGGAGGAGAACGCGGTCCGTATCGCCTACCTGGGCGGTCAGGTGGCCACCGGCGCCTATCCGCGACTGGCCGCGGCCTTCATGGAGGACAGCGGGCCGATCGATCTGGAGGCGGTGTTCAGGCGGGCGCTCGAACGGGTGCTGGACGCCTTCGACCCCGACCTGCGTTAGCGCTCCGCGGGAAGGGCCGCGCCCCTGAACCTGGTCAGAGCAATGCGAACTGGCCCTCCGGGCCTTCCTCGTGGTGGTCCAGGACCGATGCCGGGCGGCGTGCCGACTCCGGGGCCGGAAGTACGCCTGCCTCGCGCAGCTCCGTTGCCGTGATCGGGGTCTTCACCGTCAACTCGTCCTGCTGCGGCCGGAGTTCCGCCAGCAGGGCCAGGACCGTGATCAGTTCCAGCAGTTCCGATGTCCACGCCTGCGGCCAGGTCGCCGGGCGGATCGCCGCCAGGGTGCCCGGCTCGGGCTCCATGACGCGGGCGGTGAACCACTGCTCCAGGACCTTCGCGCCGGCCACTTCGAAGTCCCAGGCCTGCGGCGGCACGGGGGAGATGCGGCCCTCGTCCAGGTGGAGGGCCTCCTCGTCGCGGTCGTAGCGAAGGTCCTGGAGCAGTGGTTCACCGCCCGCGTCATGGAGCCCGAGC
>NZ_RDBN01000037.1:957598-968109 GCF_008042075.1 Streptomyces sp. UW30
GCGACGGCGACCGCCCCAAGCTCCCCGGCGGCCGCCGGGGAGCTTGGGGCGGTCGCCGTCGCGGCACATCAGCCAGAGCATGCGGTGGCCCGACTCGACGCCGCGCGCCCACAGTTCGGGGTCCCGCGTGAGGGGGACGGTGAGGTCCGGGCGGGCGGTCGCCAGGATCCACGCGACGACGTCCGCCGGCGCGGGGGAGTGGCCCAGCCGGGAGGTGAGGTGCTGCAGCAGGCCCGGGGCCAGGTTGGGTTCCTCGCCGCCGGGGCGGCGGTACAGCGGGCGGACGCGGCCGGGGCGGAGCAGGGGGAGCAGGGAGGTCGCCAGCAGGGCGGAGTCGGGGGTCTCCAGGACGAAGACCTGGTGCTCGTCGGCCACCCGCCACAGCTCGGGGCGGGCCGCGTCGATCAGTCGGTGGTCGGGGATCAGCCACTGCTCGTCGAAGGGGGCGTGCAGGACGCGTACCGGCTCCGGGCACGGGCCCGTGGCGCGGATCAGCCTCTCCGTGCCGGTGGACCGGCCCGGCAGCTGGCCGACCGCCGAATGCAGGGTGCGCGAGCGCGTCGGCTCCAGCAGGGCCTCCCGGTCCGGGCCCTCGGCCTTCACCAAGGCGTCCCAGCGGGCCTTCAGGGTCGCCGCGTCGGGGCCCGTCGGCCACCCCCGGCCGAGCCGCGGCGGTGCGACGGACCACGGCATGAGGTCCGCCAGCGGCGGAGCGTCGTCGTGCGTCACGCTGGGCATCGTAAAGCCTGTCACGGACAGCGGGCTCAGTTGGCGTCCAGGGTCACCGTGAAGGAGAAGCGGTCGCCCCGGTAGTGGATGACCGCCGCGTCCAGCACCCGCCCGTCCGCGTCGTACGTCACGCCCGTGTAGTGCAGGATCGGGCTCAGCAGCGGGACTTGGAGCAGCTTCGCCGTCTCCGGATCCGCAAGCCGCGCCTCCACGGTGTCCGTGATGCGGCTGATGTCCGCCCCGACGGCATCGCGCAGCACCTTCGTCATCGGCCAGCGGACCAGGTCGCCCAGGTCGATGCGCGCGGCCAGTTCGGGGCGGACGTAGTTGCGGGCGTGGTTGGTCGGCTCGCCCGTCTTCTCGTCGCTGCGCAGACGGTGGTACGTCGCCACCTCGTCGATGTCCGGGAAGTACTCGGCGAGTTCGGCCGGCACCTGCGTGCGGCCGTGGTCCAGCAGCTCGGTCGCCATGCCGGACTGCTGGGCCACGATCGCGTCCACCGAGCCGAGCAGCCGCACCGGGGCGCCCCGGCGGGCGTCCGGCTCGATGAACGTGCCGCGCCTGCGATGGCGCGTGATCAGGCCCTCGTCCTCCAGCTCCTTGAGCGCCTGCCGCATGGTCAGCACGCTCACGCCGTAGTGCTCCGCCAACTGCTCCTCGGTGGGCAGGCGCAGCGGGTCCTGCGGGCGGCGGCCCAGTATCGAGGCGCGCAGCGACTGCGACACCTGGTACCAGAGCGGCAGCTTGCGGTTCAGGACGATCGAGTCCGGGGCGAAGGAGGTCACGGGGCCATCCGTACCGGTAGGGGATCTTTACTGCAAGGGGCGGAAGTGGCGCTCCATGCCCTGCCAGACGTCGTCGTAACGCTGTTGCAGGTGCTCGGCACCGGCCGCCTGCGGGGTCAGCGTCACCGGCCAGCGGGTCTCGAACATGAACGCAAGCCCGTCGTCGATCTTCTGCGGCTTCAGCTCCGCCGCGCTCGCGCGATCGAACGTCTCCCGGTCCGGGCCGTGCGCCGACATCATGTTGTGCAGCGAACCGCCGCCCGGCACGAAGCCTTCGGCCTTCGCGTCGTAGGCGCCCTCGACGAGGCCCATGTACTCGCTCATCACGTTCCGGTGGAAGTACGGCGGCCGGAAGGTGTCCTCGCCCACCAGCCAGCGCGGGGCGAACACGACGAAGTCGACGCCGGCGAGGCCCACAGTGTCCGACGGGGACGTCAGCACCGTGAAGATCGACGGGTCGGGGTGGTCGTAGGAGATGGTGCCGATCACATTGAAACGGCGCAGGTCATAGACGTACGGCACATGGTTGCCGTGCCAGGCGACCACGTCGAGTGGTGAGTGGTCATAGGTGGCCGTCCAGAGGTTGCCGCAGAACTTGTTCACCACCTCCACCGGGCCCTCGACGTCCTCGTACGCGGCCACCGGGGCCATGAAGTCCCGAGCGTTCGCCAGGCCGTTGGCGCCGATCGGGCCCAGGTCGGGGAGGTGGAAGGGGGCGCCATAGTTCTCGCACACATAGCCCCGGGCAGAGTCGTCCAGCAGCTCCACACGGAAGCGCACCCCACGCGGAATCAGCGCCACATGTGCCGGCTCCACATGCAGCAGCCCGAACTCGGTGCGCAGCAGCAGCCCGCCGCGCTCCGGCACGATCAGCAGCTCGCCGTCGGCGTCGCTGAAGACGCGGTCCATCGAGGAGTTGGCGTGATACAGGTGCACGGCCATGCCGGTGCGCTGGGTCGCGTCGCCGTTGCCGCCGAGGGTCCACAGGCCGGCGAGGAAGTCGGTGCCGGGCGCGGGCTCGGGCAGCGGGTTCCAGCGCAGGCGGTTCGGGTCCGGCACCGACTCCGTGAACGGCGCCGTACGGATCGCGCCGTTGTCCGTGCGCGTGAACGCCGGGTGGGCGGCCGACGGGCGGATGCGGTAGAGCCACGAGCGGCGGTTGTGCGCCCTCGGCTCGGTGAACGCCGTACCGCTCAGCTGCTCCGCGTACAGGCCCAGCGGGGCACGCTGGGGTGAGTTGCGGCCCTCGGGGAGGGCACCGGGCACCGCCTCCGAGCTGTGCTCGTTGCCGAAACCGGAGAGGTAGGTCAGCCCTTCCGCGGTCTTCCGCGTGTCCCCGCTCATGATCGCTCCCTTGGGTTCTGATTCCTATGCTTCACCGTAGGATTGCGATTTCCCGGGCGCAAGAGATCCGCCGGATCTTCCCTGTGCGTACGACCAGAAGTGGACGCCAACCCGACTCAAGGGGGATTCGGCTGTCGGACCGGTGTTCTAGTCTCCGGTCATGTCGTGGACGCGGACCCTTCTCGCCGCGCTCGCGGTCTGTGTCCTGCTGCTGACCGGAACCGTGGGCTGCGGCTCCAGTGATGCGCGGGACCGGGACGGCACCGCGATGTCGCCCTCCCCGGTGGGCAAGGTCCTCGACGACACCGACGACGAGGGGCGGCACTACCGCGAGGTGGGCGAGGACGACGCTCCCGAGGTCGGCATCGAGGTGCAGCCGGACCCGGACGGCGGCGACGGAGGCTGGGACGTACGGCTGACGGTCCGCGGATTCCGCTTCTCGCCCGCCGGAACCGAGGCGAGGGCGACGGCCGGGCGCGGGCTCGCGTACCTCTTCGTGGACGGCAGGCTCGTCTCCAGGCTCCGCGCCCCCGACTGCCGCCTCCCGGCCGACCTCGTCCCGCGCGGCACCCACCAGGTCACCGTCCGGCTGTACGCCGACGACGGCACGGTGTGGGCCGTGGACGGCGAGCCCGTTCAGAGCACGGCCGACGTCACGGCGTCGGGGGTGCAGGCGACCACGACGCCGACGCCGTCCACCGCGGCACTGAGTGAGCCGGGTACCCGCTCCCGTACAGGGGGCAAGGGTTCACCGGACCGAGCCGGAAAGGCATCATGAAGACCGTGCCACATCCAGCAACGCTTCGCCGGGCGCCCGTACAGCGGCGCAGCGCCGAACGGCTCACCCGGATCCTCGACGCCTGTGCCGACCTCCTCGACGAGGTCGGCTACGACGACCTGAGCACCCGGGCCGTCGCCCAGCGCGCCGGCGTCCCCATCGGCTCGGTCTACCGGTTCTTCGGCAACAAACGCCAGATGGCCGACGCCCTCGCCCAGCGCAACCTAGAGCGCTACACCGCCCGCGTCACCGAGCGCCTGGAGGCGGCCGGCGAGGCGGCCGGTGCGGGAGGCTGGCGGGTGGCCATGGACGCCGTGCTCGACGAGTACATCGCCATGAAGCGCACCGCCCCCGGCTTCTCCCTCGTCGACTTCGGCAACCAGATCCCCGTAGGCACCCGCGGCGAACCCAACCACCGCGTCGCCGACCGCCTCACCGACCTGCTCTCCGGCTACCTCGACCGCGAGCCGGACGAGGATCTGCGCCGCGCCTTCCTCGTCGCCGTCGAAACCGCCGACACGCTCGTCCACCTGGCTTTCCGGATGGCCCCGGAGGGCGACGACCGGATCCTGGACGAAGCGCGGCTGCTGCTGCGGGCGTATCTGGCGCGAGTGCTGGACTGACGCCGCCGCTCGCGAATTTCCGACCTCACCCCTGGAGAGGGCTCCCCGTTGTGCATACCGGTCGGTATGCTCGGTTCGAGTTCGCGCGTCACCACTGCCGCCACCTCCGGGAGGACCCGTGTCCCGCACCGCACTGCGCATCTGCCCCCTGTGCGAGGCCACCTGTGGCCTGACCCTCACCATCGAGGGGACCAAGGTCACCGGCGCCCGCGGCGACCGTGACGACGTGTTCAGCCAGGGGTTCATCTGCCCCAAGGGCGCCTCCTTCGGAGCCGTCGACGGCGACCCCGACCGGCTGCGCACCCCGCTCGTGCGCAGGGACGGCGAGCTGCGCGAGGCCACCTGGGAGGAGGCCTTCGACGCGGTCGCCGCCGGACTGCGCCCGGTCGTCGAGCGGTACGGGCCGAACTCCGTGGGCGTCGTGCTGGGCAACCCCAACGTGCACACCGTGGCCGGTGCCCTCTACCCGCCGGTCCTGATGGCCGGCCTGCGCACCCGCAGCGTCTTCACCGCCTCCACGGTCGACCAGATGCCCAAGCACGTCTCCAGCGGACTGCTCTACGGCGACGCCCTCGCGATCCCCGTGCCGGACCTCGACCACACCGACCACCTCCTCCTCATCGGCGCCAACCCCCTGGAGTCCAACGGCAGCCTGTGCACCGCCCCCGACTTCCCCGGCAAGCTCAAGGCGCTCAAGGCCCGCGGCGGCACCCTCACCGTCATCGACCCGCGCCGCACCCGCACAGCCAAGCTCGCCGACCGGCACATCGCGATCCGGCCCGGCACCGACGCGCTGCTGCTGGCGGCGATGGCGTACGTGCTGTTCGAGGAAGACCTGGTCGCGTTGGGGGAGTTGGCGCCGCACGTCCAGCAAGTCGAGGAACTGCGCGCGGAGGTGGGGGACTTCACCCCGGAAGCCGTCGCCGACGCCTGCGACGTGGACGCCGGTACGATCCGGACCCTCGCCCGTGAGCTCGCCGCCGCGCCCACCGCCGCCGTCTACGGCCGCATCGGCAGCTGCACCGTCCCGCACGGCACCCTGGCCAGCTGGCTCGTGGACGTCCTCAACATCCTCACCGGCAACCTCGACCGCCCGGGCGGCGCCCTCTTCCCGCAGGCCGCCACCGACAAGACGCCCCGCCCCGCAGGGCCGGGCCACGGCTTCGCGCTCGGGCGCTGGAAGTCCCGGGTGAGCGGGCACCCCGAGGCCAAGGGCGAGTTGCCGCTGTCCGCACTCGCCGAGGAGATCGACACCGCCACCGCCGAGGGCGAGCCCATCCGTGCCCTCGTCGCCGTCGCGTCCAACCCCGTCCTGTCGGCCCCCGACGGCGACCGGCTCGACAAGGCGCTCGGCTCGCTCGACTTCATGGTCAGCGTCGATCCGTACCTCAACGAGACCTCGCGCCACGCCCACGTGGTCCTGCCGCCGCCCCCGCCCTCGCAGAGCCCGCACCACGACTTCGCCTTCAACACCCTCGCCGTGCGCAACCAGGTCCGCTACACCCGCCCCGCGGTCCCGCTGGAGCCCGGCCGCATGGCCGAGTCCGAGATCCTGGCCCGCCTGATCCTGGCCGCGACCGGCATGCACGGCGCCGACCCGTCCGCCGTGGACGTGATGGTCGTCGACCAGACCCTCGGCAAGGCGGTGAAGGAGCCCCACTCCCCGGTGCACGGCCGCGACCCGAAGGAACTCGCCGCGCAGCTCACCGGCATCAGCGGCCCCGAGCGACGGCTCGACATGATGCTGCGCCTCGGCCCCTACGGCGACGGCTTCGGCGTACGGCCCGACGGGCTGACCCTGGAGAAGCTGCTCGCGCATCCGCACGGCATCGACCTCGGACCGCTGAAGTCCCGGCTGCCGCAGCCGCTGAAGACCGTCAGCGGCAAGGTGGAGCTGCTGCCGCGGCCCCTCGCCGACGACCTGCCGCGCCTGCGGGAGGCCCTGCGCGAGCGCCCCGACGGGCTCGTCCTCATCGGCCGCCGCCATCTGCGCTCCAACAACAGCTGGATGCACAACGTGCCCGCCCTCACCGGCGGCTCCAACCGCTGCACCCTGCACATCCACCCGGCGGACGCCGAGCGGCTCGGCGTGCGGGACGGGGCGGCCGTACGCCTGAAGGGCGCCGGGGGAGAGGTGACCGCGCCCGCCGAGGTCACCGACGCGGTGCGCCCGGGTGTGGTGAGCCTGCCGCACGGCTGGGGTCACGACCGCCCCGGCACCCGGCTCGGCCACGCAGCCACCGACCCCGGAGTCAACGTCAACCAGCTCCTCGACGGCAGCCTGCTCGACCCGCTGTCGGGCAACGCGGTCCTCAACGGAGTGCCCATCGAGGTGGCCCCGGTGTCCGAAAAGATCACGGCTCTGACCTGAGCAAAGCTCTGACCTGGAGTTTTGCGCTTATTGCTCGCATGTCAACGTCTTGTTAACGCTGCTCGACGGGACCTAACGTCGTCGCACCCCCGGCCCTCGTGGGATGTTCAAGGGCGAACGTTAGGTATCCACTCATGCTGACCATCCTCGGCTTCGCCATGATCGCGACCTTCCTGGTCCTGATCATGATGAAGAAGATGTCGCCGATCGCGGCGCTCGTACTGATTCCGGCATTGTTCTGTGTGTTCGTCGGAAAGGGCGCCAAGCTCGGTGACTACGTCATCGAAGGCGTCACCAGCCTCGCCCCCACCGCGGCGATGCTCATGTTCGCGATCGTCTACTTCGGTGTGATGATCGATGTCGGCCTCTTCGACCCGATCGTTCGGGGCATCCTGAAGTTCTGTAAGGCCGACCCGATGCGGGTCGTCGTGGGCACGGCGATCCTCGCCGCGATCGTCTCCCTCGACGGCGACGGCTCGACCACCTTCATGATCACCGTCTCGGCGATGTACCCGCTGTACAAGCGCCTGAAGATGAGCCTGGTCGTGATGACCGGTGTGGCCGCGATGGCCAACGGCGTGATGAACACGCTGCCGTGGGGCGGCCCGACCGCCCGCGCCGCCACCGCGCTCAAGCTCGACGCCAGCGACATCTTCGTCCCGATGATCCCGGCTCTCGCCGTGGGCCTGGTGGCCGTCTTCGTCCTCTCGTACTTCCTCGGCCTGCGCGAGCGCAAGCGACTGGGCGTGCTCACGCTGGACGAGGTCCTCGTCGAGGAGAAGGCCGAGGAGAAGGAGACCGAGACGGTTCTCGTGGGCGCCGGTGGCGCCGGCGGCTCCGGTGCGGCCAAGGCCCCGCAGGGCACCGGCGGTTCGGGCTCCGGCACCGACGCCGCGGACGAGGAGGACGAGCGCTTCCAGGCCCTCGACCCGAACCGGTCCACCCTGCGCCCCAAGCTCTACTGGTTCAACGCGCTGCTCACCGTCGCGCTGCTCACCGCCATGATCATGGAGTGGCTGCCGATCCCGGTGCTGTTCCTGCTCGGTGCCGCGCTCGTGCTCACCGTGAACTTCCCGCACATCCCCGACCAGAAGGCCCGCCTCGCCGCCCACGCCGACAACGTCCTGAACGTCTCCGGCATGGTCTTCGCCGCCGCCGTCTTCACCGGCGTCCTCCAGGGCACCGGCATGGTCGACCACATGGCCAAGTGGATGGTGGACGTCATCCCCGAGGGCATGGGCCCGCACATGGCCCTGGTCACCGGTCTGCTGAGCCTTCCGCTGACCTACTTCATGTCCAACGACGGCTTCTACTTCGGCGTCCTGCCCGTCCTCGCCGAGGCCGGTGCGGCGCACGGCGTCACCCCGCTGGAGATGGCCCGCGCCTCGCTGGTCGGCCAGCCGCTGCACATGTCGAGCCCGCTCGTCCCGGCCGTGTACGTCCTGGTCGGCATGGCGAAGGTGGAGTTCGGCGACCACACCAGGTTCGTCGTGAAGTGGGCCGCGCTCACCTGCCTGGTCATCCTCGCGGCGGGAATCCTCTTCGGCATCATCTGATCCGCCTGAATCACCTGCGTCACCAGAGTCACCTGATCCGCAAGTACCTTTCCAGGAGGACACGTTCATGAGGCCCGGTGGGAACCGTGGCTGGCTGCTCCGCCTCGTCATCGCCTTCAGCTTCGCGCAGGGGGCGGTGTCGATGGCCCGGCCCGCCGTCTCCTACCGGGCCCTCGCGCTGGGCGCGGACGAGCGGGCGGTCGGTGTGATCGCGGGTGTGTACGCCCTGCTCCCGCTGTTCGTCGCCGTCCCGCTGGGCCGCCGTACCGACCACGGTCGCTGTGCGCCGCTGCTGCCCGTCGGCGTCGTCCTCATATCCGGCGGCTGCGCGATGAGCGGCCTCGCGGACTCGCTGTGGGCGATGGCCGTGTGGAGCGGGGTGATGGGCCTCGGCCACCTGTGTTTCGTGATCGGCGCCCAGTCCCTCGTCGCCCGCCAGTCCGCGCCGCACGAACAGGACCGCAACTTCGGCCACTTCACCATCGGCGCCTCCCTCGGCCAGCTGGTCGGCCCGATCGCGGCGGGCGCACTGATCGGCGGCCGGGACATGGCGGGGACCAGCGCGCTCGCCCTGCTGGTCGCGGGCGCGGGCGGCGCGG
Organism: Streptomyces sp. UW30; assembly: GCF_008042075.1. GTDB lineage: Bacteria > Actinomycetota > Actinomycetes > Streptomycetales > Streptomycetaceae > Streptomyces. The sequence goes on from NZ_RDBN01000037.1 coordinate 966,384, forward strand.
TCGCGTTCACCTCGCTGTGGCGCATAGAGAGCCGTACGACGGCCAAGTCCCGCGAGGAACGGGGCGAGCGCGTACCCGTCCGGCGCATCCTGCGCGCCAGGGGCGTGCCCGCCGGCATCTTCATCAGCCTCGCGGTGCTGTCCGCGACCGACATCCTCACCGCCTACCTCCCGGTGGTCGGCGAGCACCGGGGCATCGCGCCGTCCGTGGTCGGCGTCCTGCTCAGCCTGCGCGCGGCGGCCACCATCGCGTGCCGTCTGGTCCTGACGCCCCTGCTGCGGCTGCTCGGCCGCACCCTGCTGCTGACCGTCACCTGTCTGCTGGCGGCCCTGCTGTGCGCGGGCATCGCGCTGCCGGTGCCGGTGTGGGCGCTGGCCGTGATGCTGGCGGTGCTCGGCTTCTGTCTCGGCGTCGGCCAGCCGCTGTCCATGACGACGGTCGTCCAGGCGGCACCCGAGGGCGCCCGCTCCACCGCCCTCGCCCTGCGGCTGACCGGCAACCGCCTCGGCCAGGTCACCGCGCCCGCCTCGGCGGGCCTGGTCGCGGGTGTCGCGGGGGTGGCTGCGCCGTTCGTGATGCTGGGCGCGCTGTTGCTGGTGTCGGCGGGGATTGCGCTGCGGGCGCCGGCGAGGCCGGCGGGGGAGCCGGAGGACGCCGGGGAGCGGCGCGGCGCGAGGGCGATCTTGCGTCGAAAGAGTGGTATCTGATGGGCCGTAAGGCGGTGCATCCACGATTCGGCGTGCGCATGTGAAAGAGAGTCAGACGAAGAGCGATTTGTACGAAAATCGTCTGACTCGGAGGACTCGCATGCCCACCACGTCTCTTCCACGCCGGGCCGCGCGCATCGCCGCCGTCACGGCGCTCACCGCCGCGCTGACCCCGCTGACCGGGATGCCGGCGTCGGGAGCCGCGCCGATGGCACCCGGCGACAACGGCACCCTCAAGATCCACACCGCGCCGTGGGACGGGGTCGCGCGCACGCCGTTCGGGGACGCGATCGACGAGCCGAGGGTCTGCCGGTTCTACCTCGACGCGGCCAACTTCGAGAGCGTTCCGAACGTCACCTGGAACATCGTGACCCAGCCCAATGTGCCGGGCGGTGCGACGCTGCGCGGGACCCTCAACCTCCAGCCGGGCGGCGTCGGCCACACCGAGGACCTGAACCTGCCCGACGGGCAGTACCGGCTGTCGTGGACGTTCACGGGCATGACGGGCGCCGAGCGGGAGAAGACGTTCACGATCGACTGCCGGACCTCGATGACGACGCCCCCGCCCGGCCCCCAGGGCGGTCCGCCCGCCGGCGGCGGTGGCATCGCCCGCGACGAGGCCTTCACCACGGTCGCCGGCGCCGGCGTCGTCGGACTGGCCGCCGTGGGCGGGGTGATCTGGTTCCGGCTCCGTCGCCGCACGCATGGCGCGTAGAAGACGCAGGCCCTGGTACCGGACGCGGGCCTACCGCCTGACGAGGACGGCCGTGCTGACCGTCTCGCTGGTGGCGGTCGGCGTCCGGTGCGACCACGAGGGACCCGCAGCGGATACGACCGCTCCGGGCTCCGTCGAAGCCTCCGAGGTCCAAGCCGCCGGCACCGGATCCGGTGCCGGCGGGGCGGGCGCCGACTCCCGCCCCGGCGCGGGCGGTCCGCCCGCCGACGCCCGCGAGACAGCACCCGAACCACCCGAGGGCCAGGCGGCCGCGCCCCGGCCCGACAGCGCGGTCCCGACCGCG
>NZ_RDBN01000037.1:968209-986416 GCF_008042075.1 Streptomyces sp. UW30
CCGCAAAGGCGGGCAAGCGCCCCGCCGGCCCTCGCCCCCTGCCCCGCTCCCGTGCGACCCGCCTCGCCATCCCCTACATCAGCGTCGACTCCCCGCTGATGGACCTGCACCTCGACAGCGAGCGGCGCCTGCCCGCGCCCCCGGAGGACAAGCCCAACCTGGTCGGCTGGTACGCGGACGGGCCCTCCCCGGGTGAACAGGGCACCGCCATCGCCGTGGGCCACCTCGACACCGACACCGGACCCGCCGTCTTCGGCGGCCTCGGCGAACTGAAGCGCGGCAAGCGCATCGAGATCCGGCGCGCCGACGGACGGACCGCCGTCTACAAGGTCGACGCCATCAAGACGTACGAGAAGGACAAGTTCCCCAACCGCGAGGTGTACGGCGCCCGGGCCCGGCCGGAGCTTCGGCTGATCACCTGCGGCGGCAACTACAACCGCAGGACCGGCTACACGGGCAACGTCGTCGTCTACGCCCATCTCACCGCGACCCGTGAGCCGAAGGGCGCCGGCCGGCGCTGAATCCGGCCGTCCGGTTGCCCGCCTGTTGGACAGCGGCGCCGGATTCGGCCCGTTCCCTTCCCTCGGCCGCACACATTCCGTTAACTTCCGTGACTCATACGCCCCGTGCGACCCGCATGAGGCGTTCGACCGCGGAGCGCCAGGGCCCGTCCGGCGGACGCGCGTGCCGGACCGTGCTGACCCGGCATGCCGGACGGGCCCCGGCGCCTGAACGAGCCCCCGGGGGCATCCGTCATGACACGCGCCATCTCCCTGCACGACGTGAGCAAGTCCTACACACGGGGCACCCGCGTCGTGGACGGGCTCTCGCTGGACATCGAGCCCGGTGAATTCCTCGTCCTGCTCGGGCCCTCCGGCTGCGGCAAGTCCACCGTGCTCAGGATGATCGCCGGGCTGGAGGAGATCGACGAGGGCGAACTGCTGCTGGACGGCGAGTGGGCCAACGACCTGCTGCCCGCCGACCGGAAGATGGCGATGGTCTTCCAGAACTTCGCCCTCTACCCGAGCATGACCGGCCGCGACAACATCGGCTTCCCGCTGCGCATCGAGTCGCCCGGCGCGGATCCCGGCCCGCAGGTGGACGCCACCGCCCGCATGCTGGGCATCGAGGACCTCCTCGACCGCTTCCCCGCCCAACTCTCCGGCGGCGAACGCCAGCGCGTCGCCATGGGCCGGGCCATCGCCCGCCACCCGACCGCCTTCCTGATGGACGAGCCGCTGTCCAACCTCGACGCCAAGCTCCGGGGCCACCTGCGCGCCGAGATCTCCGGCCTCACCCGGAAGCTGGGCGTCACCACGGTCTACGTCACCCATGACCAGGCCGAGGCGATGTCGCTCGGCGACCGGGTCGCCGTCCTGCGCGGCGGCGTCCTCCAGCAGGTCGGCGCACCCCGCTCGGTCTACTCGCTGCCGCGCAACGTCTTCGTCGCCGCCTTCATCGGCACCCCGCGCATCAACCTGCTGCGCGGCCTCGTGCGCGCCCCGCTCGACGGTGCGATGACCATCAGCCTCGGCAAGCAGTACCTCCGGCTGCCCGAACCCCTCTGCCTGGACCACCAGTTGCTGCGGGTGCAGCAGGGGCGCGAGGTCATCGTGGGGCTGCGGTCGGAGGCGGTCCGCATCGCACAGCCCGCCAGTGCCCGCCCCGGCGAGGTGCACATCACCGGCCTGGTCGAGCATGTGGAGTTCCAGGGCCACGAGGTCCTCGTCCACTTCAACACCGGCTCCCGGCCGGCCGTCGTCCCCGACCTGGAGGCCCCGCGCCCGGTCCGGGCGGTCCGGCGCCGCCGCCGTGACTCCGGCACGGTGCTGGAGCGGCTGCGGGGCCGCGCGGGCGCCCTGCGTGCCGGGCCCGTGGTGACGCTGGAGCACCCCGGCGACGGCACGGCCGACCCGGTGCCGCCCGAGGGCCGACTCCCCGGCGACCTCATCGTCCGCACCACACCCGATTTCGACCTGCGGCACGGTATGCAGGTCCCCCTCCTCGTCGACATCGCCCATCTGTTCGTCTTCGACCAGCACGGAGAGCGAATCTGCCCGGCCCCGGCGAGGCTTCCCGACCTGGAGGAGTGAAGTCCGCCGGGTTTGGCTAGTTATGCGCCATGAATGCGCACTTCACCCGAACTCGGGCTGTTCTCACCGCCGTCGGCCTTCTGCTGGCCGTCGGAGCACCCACCGCCTACGCCACCCTCGACGTCGGCGCCACCGCGGCGCCGGTGCGGGGAGAGCCGTACATCGAGACCCAGTTGTTCTTCGGAACCGCACGCCCGGACGGCGGTCCCGCGGTCACCGACGAGCAGTTCGTGGAGTTCGTCGACAAGGAGGTCGCGCCGGACTTCCCGGACGGGCTCACGATCCAGTCCGGGCGGGGGCAGTGGCGGGACGCGAACGGCGTGATCGAGAAGGAGCGGTCCTACGAGCTGATCCTGCTCTACCCGCGCACGCAGGCGGACGCCGGTGACCGCAGGATCGAGGAGATCCGTCGCGCCTACGAGAAGGCCTTCGGCCAGGAGGCGGTGGGGAGGGTGGACGACGAGGCGCGCGTCGACTTCTGATCTCATGGGGTGACCGGCGCATCTGGCGCGCAAAAACTAACGCCGCTAGTTTATGAGCCGGACGACGAGGCGGCCCGCCCTGGAGGAAGCGTGATGAAGGCACACGACGGCATCTACATCGACGGCGCCTGGCGCCCCGCCGAGAGCGGGGAGGTGATCGACGTGGTCAACCCGGCCGACGAGCAGATCATCGGCCGCGTCCCGGCCGGCGCCGCCGCCGACGTCGACACCGCCGTACGGGCCGCCCGCGCCGCCCTCCCGGGCTGGGCCGCGACTGCGCCCGCGGAACGGGCCGCGCGGCTGGCCGCCCTCCGGGACGCCCTGGCGGCCCGCAGGGACGAGATCGCCGAGACGGTCACCGCCGAACTCGGCTCACCGCTCAAGTTCTCCCAGTCCGTCCACGCGGGCGCCCCGATCGCGGTCGCGGGCACGTATGCCGAACTGGCGGCGACCTACGCCTTCGAGGAGAAGGTCGGCAACTCGACCGTGTTCCTGGAGCCCATCGGCGTGGTCGGCGCGATCACGCCCTGGAACTACCCGCTCCACCAGATCGTCGCCAAGGTCGCCCCGGCGCTGGCGGCCGGCTGCACGGTCGTCCTGAAGCCCGCCGAGGACACCCCGCTCGTCGCCCAGCTCTTCGCCGAGGCGGTCGACGAGGCCGGTGTCCCCGCGGGCGTCTTCAACCTGGTCACCGGCCTCGGCCCGGTCGCCGGCCAGGCGCTCGCCGAGCACCCGGACGTCGACCTGGTCTCCTTCACCGGCTCCACGGCCGTCGGCCGGCAGATCGCCGCGGTGGCCGGCGCCGCCATCAAGAAGGTCGCCCTGGAGCTGGGCGGCAAGTCCGCCAACGTCATCCTGCCCAGCGCCGACCTGGCCAAGGCCGTCAATGTCGGTGTCTCCAACGTCATGTCCAACTCCGGGCAGACGTGCAGCGCCTGGACGCGGATGCTGGTCCACCGGGACCAGTACGACGACGCCGTGCAGCTGGCCGCGGCCGCCGCCGAGAAGTACGGCGAGCGCATCGGGCCGGTGGTGAACGCCAAGCAGCAGGAGCGGGTGCTCGGCTACATCGAGAAGGGCGTGGCCGAGGGGGCGCGACTGGTCGCGGGCGGCACCGAAGCGCCCCGCGAGCAGGGCTACTTCGTCAGCCCGACCGTCTTCGCCGACGTGACCCCCGAGATGACCATCGCGCAGGAGGAGATCTTCGGCCCGGTCCTGTCGATCCTGCCCTACGAGGACGAGGACGACGCCCTGCGCATCGCCAACGGCACCGTCTACGGCCTCGCGGGCGCCGTCTGGGCGGGCGAGGAGGCCGAGGCGGTGGCCTTCGCGCGCCGGATGGACACCGGGCAGGTCGACATCAACGGAGGCCGCTTCAACGTCCGCGCCCCCTTCGGCGGCTACAAGCAGTCGGGCGTCGGCCGCGAGCTCGGCTCGCACGGCCTGGCCGAGTACCTCCAGACCAAGTCCCTTCAGTTCTAGGAGCCCGCACATGGTTCGCGCCGCAGTCCTGCCCGCCATCGGTGCCCCGCTGGAGGTCACCGAGATCGACCTGCCCGACCCCGGACCCGGCCAGGTCCGCGTCCGCCTCGCCGCCGCCGGCGTCTGCCACTCCGACCTGTCCCTGTCCGACGGCACCATGCGCGTCCCCGTCCCCGCGGTCCTGGGCCACGAGGGCGCGGGTACGGTGACAGCCGTGGGGGAGGGGGTCACACAGGTCGCGCCGGGCGACGCCGTGGTCCTCAACTGGGCCCCGTCATGCGGAAGTTGCCACGCCTGCGGGCTCGGCGAGGTCTGGCTGTGCGCCAACGCCCTCAACGGCGCCGCCGACGTCTACGCCCGCACCGCGGCGGGCACCGACCTGCACCCCGGCCTGAACGTCGCCGCGTTCGCCGAGGAGACGGTCGTCGCGGCGGGCTGCGTCCTGCCCCTCCCGGACGGCGTCCCGCTCACCGACGCCGCCCTGCTGGGCTGCGCCGTCCTCACCGGCTACGGCGCCGTGCACCACTCGGCGCGGGTGCGGGCGGGCGAGACCGTCGCCGTGTTCGGCGTCGGCGGCGTCGGCCTGTCGGCCCTCCAGGCGGCCCGGATCGCGGGCGCGGCGAAGATCGTCGCGGTCGATGTCTCCCCGGAGAAGGAGGAGTTGGCGCGCGCGGCGGGCGCCACCGACTATGTGGTCGCCTCCGAGAACACCGCCCGCGAGATCCGGGGCCTGACGGGCAAGCAGGGCGTGGACGTGGCCGTGGAGTGCGTGGGCCGCGCGACCACGATCCGCACGGCCTGGGACTCCACCCGTCGCGGCGGCCGCACCACGGTCGTCGGCATCGGCGGCAAGGACCAGCAGGTCACCTTCAACGCGCTGGAGATCTTCCACTGGGGCCGCACCCTCTCCGGCTGCGTCTACGGCAACTCCGACCCGGCGCGCGACCTGCCGGTACTGGCCGAGCACGTCCGCGCGGGCCGGCTGGACCTGGGGGCGCTGGTGACGGAACGGATCGCGCTGGAGGGGATTCCGGCGGCCTTCGAGAACATGATCGCGGGCAAGGGCGGCCGCGCCCTGGTGGTGTTCTGAGGTTCCGATGTCGTTGCCCGGGGCCTCGGGTGCCCCGGGCAACCTTCCTGCACAACCGTTGACCCCATACCGTCCGGTCAGTACGTTCGCCGCCAACGTCCCCACCGCACCCACCGGAGTGTGCACGCATGGACATGGCCCCCTCCGCTCACCCCGACACCACGACCGCCCTCCCCACGGTCAACCGGCGCCGCGTGGCCACAGCGGCCGCGCTCGCCTCCGCCGTCGAGTGGTACGACTACTTCGTCTTCGGCATCGCCGCCGCCCTCGTACTCGGCGACCTGTACTTCCCCGCCGGCAGCTCCACCGCCGGAGTGCTCGCCGCCTTCGCCACCTTCGCCGTCGGTTTCCTCGCCCGCCCCATCGGCGGCATCGTCGCCGGCCACCTCGGCGACAAGCGCGGCCGCAAGCCCATGCTGGTCCTCGCGCTCACCCTCATGGGCATCGCCACCACCGGCATCGGCCTGCTCCCCACGTACGACACGATCGGCGTCGCCGCCCCGATCCTGCTCGTCGCCCTGCGCATCGCCCAGGGCGTCGCGGTCGGCGCCCAGTGGGGCGGCGCCATGCTGCTGGCCACCGAGTACGCCCCCGAGGGCAAGCGCGGCGTCTACGGCAGCGTCGTCCAACTCGGCGTCCCCATCGGAGTGGTCACCGCCAACACCGTCTTCCTGCTGGCCGGCGCCTTCACCACCGACGCGCAGTTCGCGGCGTGGGGCTGGCGGGTGCCGTTCCTGATCGGCCTGTTCGTCCTCGCCCTCGCCTGGTACATCCACACCCGCGTCGAGGAGACCCCCGAATTCCGGGAGGCCGAGCGGGCGTTGGCCGAGAAGGAGCAGGCGGAGCAGAGCAGCCCGCTGCGCGCCATCATGAAGGACCACCTCGGTACGGTCCTCCTCGCCGGCGGCTCCTTCGCCGTCAACACCGCGACCTTCTACATCCTGATCACCGGCGTCCTCGACTACACGACCCGGGAACTGGACATGGACAAGAGCGCGGTTCTCACCGTCTCACTGTGCGTCAGCCTCACCCAGCTGGTGCTGATCCCGGCCGCCGCCGCGCTCTCCGACAAGGTCGGCCGTATCCGGGTCTACGCACTCGGCGCGGTCGGCATCGCCCTGTGGGCCGTGCCGCTGTTCCTGCTCATCGACACCGGCTCGCTGCTGTGGCTGGCGGTCGGCTCGTTCGTCGCCAGCTGCTTCCTCAGCATCATGTACGGCCCCCAGGCGGCCCTGTTCGCCGAGCTGTTCACGCCCGAGATGCGCTACACGGGCGCCTCCCTCGGCTACCAGATCGCGGCCGTGCTCGGCGGCGGGCTCGCCCCCTTCGTCATGGTGCTGCTGCTGGAGGCCTCGGGCACCTCGATGGCGGTGTCCGCCTACATCATCGGCCTGGCGGTGATCGCCCTGCTGTCCATCAAGGTGCTCGCCGGCAAGGCGCGTTCACGCTGACTCACGGGTCTGCTCGGGTTGCGGCGCACTCGCCACGACCCGGGCGGACCGCGTCCTGGACCGCGACACGGCCACGCCCGCCAGACACAGCGCCCCGCCCGCCAGCGTGAGCAGCCCGGGTACCTCGCCGAGCGCCAGCCACGACATCAGCACGACCAGCGCGGGCACCGCGTACGTCGTCGCGCCCATCCGGCCGGCGGTCGTACGGGCCAGGGCGTACGCCCATGTGGTGAAGGCGAGCGCCAGCGAGAAGACGCCCAGAAAGACCAGGTTGAGCGTCGCGGACACGGAGGCGTGGGCGGCGTCGTCGACGAGCTGTCCCGCGAAGGGCAGGCAGACGACCGCGCCGACCAGGCATCCGTACGTCGTCACCTGGAGCGCGCTCGCATGGCCGAGCGCCGGCTTCTGCGCCACCGCGCCGCCCGCGTAGCCGATCGCGGCGAGCAGGCACAGCACCACCCCGAGCACCGAGGATCCGCCCTCGCCCGACATCGACAGACCCACGGCCACCGCACCGGCGAACGACACCGCCATGCCCGCGAGCAGCCGCGGCGGCATCGCGTCACCGAGCAGCCGGGCGCCCAGCAGGGCGATGAGGATGGGGCCGATGTTCACGACGAGTGCCGCCGTACCGGCGTCCACCTGCTGCTCGCCCCAGTTCAGCACGACGCTGTAGAAGCCGAACCACAGCAGGCCCGATATCGCGATCCCGGGCCAGGCCGCCCGCGCAGGCAGCCCCTCCCGGCGGACGAGACAGATGGCTCCCAGGACCACGGCACCGACGAGCAGCCGCCCCAGCGCGAGGGCGCCGGGCGAGTACTCCTCACCGGCGCTGCGGATGGCGACGAAGGCGGAGGCCCACATCACGACGGTGACGGTGGCAGCGCCGGCCGCGAGGAGGTCGGGGCGGTGGGCGGGGGTGCTGTTCATCATGCTCCAGAGGCTAGGGAGGGAAGGGGGACCGAGGCTGGCGGATTTCGGACAGGGCAACCGGAGCGCCCGAAAGGGGCGCTCACCGCAGCGCCCCCACCTCGATACCGAGCATCTCCAGCAAGGCACGCTCACCCGACGCAGTCACTTTCACGGCCCGCTCCGAACCGATCCGCACGCACCACCCCGCGTCCAGCGTGTGCCGGCACAGGGCCGCACCCGCGACGCCCGCGAGATGAGGTCGGCGTTCGGTCCAGTCGAGGCAGGCCCGGGCCAAGGGGCGCCGGCTCCCACGGTCGAGGGGGATGCCGGCCGAGTCGAACCAGCCGAGCCCCGTGTCCGTGAGCGCGAACCCGGTGTCCTGCCGCAGCAGCCCGCGCGAGGTGAGCGCGTCGGTGACCGCGATGCCGAGCCGCCCGGCGAGATGGTCGTAGCAGGTCCGGCCGCGGGCCATCGCCGAGCCGGCGCTGGACTCCCGCAGGTTCCGGGGCCGCCGATCCGCCCCTGGGGCAACCTGCGCGGTCAGGTCCTCCACCAGCTGGGCGACCCGGGCGTCGGCCAGCCGGACGTACCGGTGCCGGCCCTGCCGATCCTCGGCCAGCAGTCCGCCCGCGACCAGCTTGCCCAGGTGTTCGCTCAGCGTCGACGCCGCGACCCCGGCGTGCCGCGCCAGCTCACCGGCGGTCCACGCCCGCCCGTCCAGCAGTGCCAGCAGACAGGCGGCCCGGGTCTCGTCGGCGATGAGCCCGGCGAGCCGGGCGAGCAGCGACGCCTGGGGGTCTTTGGTGGCCATGCGTTCCAGCATGGGGCACGGATACTTCGGTCGGCGCCGAAGTGTGGCCGGGGTCCCGCCGGGGAACGGCTACGTGGCCCGCCCCACCTGCTCGTACTGCCGGGCCAGCCCGTCCAGCAGCGCCGTCAGCCCGGTCTCGAAGGCCCGCTCGTCGATCTTCTCCTGCTGCTCGGCGAGGAGGTGGGCCTGCCCGAGGTGCGGGTAGTCGGCGGGGTCGTACGCGCTGGCGTCGTCCACGAAGCCCCCGGCGAACGAGCCGAGCGCCGAGCCCATGATGAAGTACCGCATCAGCGCGCCGATGGACGTGGCCTGCGCCGGCGGCCAGCCCGCCGCGACCATCGCGCCGTAGGCGGCGTCGGCGAGCCGCAGCGCGGCCGGGCGGCGGCCCGGGCCGCGGGCGAGCACCGGGACGACGTTCGGGTGGTCGCGCAGGGCCGTCCGGTACGAGACGGCCCAGTCGTGCAGCGCGGTGCGCCAGTCCCGCCCGTCCTCGAACATCGACAGATCGACCTGCGCGCTCACCGAGTCGGCGACCGCCTCCAGGATCTCGTCCTTCGTGCGGAAGTGGTTGTACAGGGACGGCCCGCTCACCCCCAGTTCGGCGGCGAGCCGGCGCGTGGAGACGGCCGACAGGCCTTCCGCGTCCACGAGTTCACGAGCCGTCTCGACGATCCGGTCGTAGCTGAGGAGGGGCTTGCGCGGTCGGGCCATGGCGCACATAGTAGGGCTGCCCAACGGAAACTAGCAGTGCTAATTTAAATGTACGGCTTTCAATGTACGGCTCTCAATGGCCACCGTCCGCGAGCTGGCCACCGTCTGTGGGGTGACTCTGCATGAACCTGGAGCTCAGCGAGGAGCAGACCGCGGTCCGCCGACTCGCCCGGGACTTCGTGGACCGCGAGATCGCGCCGCACGTCGTCGAGTGGGACCGTGCGGAGGAAGTCGACCGTTCGATCGTCAAGAAGCTCGGCGAGGTCGGCTTCCTGGGGCTGACGATCGACGAGGAGTACGGCGGGTCGGGCGGCGACCATCTCGCGTACTGCCTGGTCACGGAGGAGCTGGGACGCGGCGACTCCTCGGTGCGCGGGATCGTGTCGGTCTCCCTCGGCCTGGTCGCCAAGACCGTCGCGGCCTGGGGGAGCGAGGAGCAGCGGCGCCGCTGGCTGCCGGGGCTCACCGCGGGCGAGCTGGTCGGCTGCTTCGGCCTCACCGAGCCGGGCACGGGCTCCGACGCCGGCAACCTCGCCACTCGGGCGGTGCGCGACGGCGGCGACTACGTCATCAACGGCACCAAGATGTTCATCACGAACGGCACGTGGGCCGACGTCGTCCTGCTCTTCGCCCGCTCCACCGACGCGCCCGGCCACAAGGGCGTCTCCGCCTTCCTCGTCCCCACCGACACGCCCGGCCTGACCCGCCGCACCATCCACGGCAAGCTCGGCCTGCGCGGTCAGGCCACCGCCGAGCTGGTCCTTCAGGACGTACGGGTGCCCGCGTCGGCCATGGTGGGGGAGGAGGGCAAGGGCTTCTCGGTCGCGATGTCGGCCCTCGCCAAGGGGCGGATGTCGGTCGCCGCGGGGTGCGTCGGCATAGCGCAGGCCGCACTGGACGCGGCCGTCCGGTACGCCGGCGAGCGCGAGCAGTTCGGCAAGCCGATCGCCCGCCACCAGCTGGTCCAGGAGCTGATCAGCGACATCGCCGTCGACGTGGACGCGGCGCGGCTGCTGACCTGGCGGGTGGCCGACCTGATCGACCGCGGGCTGCCCTTCGCGGTGGAGTCCTCCAAGGCCAAGCTCTTCGCCTCGGAGGCCGCCGTCCGCGCCGCCAACAACGCTCTCCAGGTCTTCGGCGGCTACGGCTACATCGACGAGTACCCGGCGGGCAAGCTGCTGCGGGACGCCCGCGTGATGACCCTCTACGAGGGCACGAGCCAGATCCAGAAGCTGGTCATCGGGCGGGCGTTGACGGGGGTTTCGGCGTTCTGAGGGGTGCGGTGGACTGAGTATCCGGCTGAGTACGTCAGCGGATGTGGCCCGCGCCACCGCTGCGGATCCTGTTCCCCATGAGTGACACACCGGTCAAACAGCAGAGTACGGCGGCGTTCTACGGGCAGTCCGTAGCCTCCTTCGCGGTCGCCATGGCCGCCACCGGCATCGGCATCTACCAGCTGAACGCCGACGCCTGGGTGCGCGGATTCCTCGCGATCGCCGTCCTCTACCTGGTGACCTCGGCGTTCACTCTCGCCAAGGTCATCCGGGACCGTCAGGAGGCCGGACAGATCGTGAGCCGCGTGGACCAGGCGCGACTGGAGAAGCTCCTCGCGGAACACGACCCCTTCGAGAAGATCTGACCGACAGGATCCGGCCGACCTCGCCTCCGGCCGAGCCCACTAAGCGCTCGCTCAGTATCGGCGGTATGGTGGTCCTTCTGTCAGCGAGAGGGGCGAGTGAGCGATGAGTACGGCGGAGGAGACGGCCGGTGGCGAGACGGCGTGGACCGAGGTCACGCCCGACGCGGCACGGCGGCTGCTGATCGCCGCCGTGGAGGCCTTCGCCGAGCGCGGCTACCACGCCACGACGACCCGTGACATCGCGGGCCGCGCCGGCATGAGCCCGGCCGCGCTCTACATCCACTACAAGACCAAGGAAGAGCTGCTCCACCGCATCAGCAGGATCGGCCACGAGAAGGCCCTGGAGATCCTGCGGACGGCGGCCCGGCGCGAGGGCACCCCGGCCGAGCGGCTCGCCGACGCCGTGAGCTCCTTCGTCCGCTGGCACGCCGGGGGGCGCACCACCGCGCGGGTCGTGCAGTACGAGCTGGACTCGCTCGGCCCGGACGCCCGCGCCGAGATCCTCGCGCTGCGGCGGCAGTGCGACGCCGAGGTGCGCGGGATCATCGAGGACGGCGTGGCGGCCGGTGACTTCGACGTGCTGGACGTGAAGGGCACGACCCTCGCGGTGCTGTCGCTGTGCATCGACGTGGCCCGCTGGTTCAACGTCGACGGCCCTTGGACGCCGGACGAGGTCGGCGCGCTGTACGCCGACCTCGTGCTGCGGATGGTGGGAGTGAAGTAGCTCCGGCCGAGCGCTCGCGTGCTCCCCGGCCCGGTTTACAGGTAGTAGCGCGAGACGGACTCGGCGACGCACACGGGCTTGTCCCCGCCCTCGCGCTCCACGGTGAAGGCGACGGCGACCTGGACGCCGCCCGTCACGTCGTCGACGCCGCTGATCGTCGCGGTGGCGCGCAGCCGGGAGCCCACGGGTACCGGGGCGGGGAAACGCACCTTGTTCGTGCCGTAGTTGACGCCCATCTTCACGCCCTCGACCGCGATGAGCTGGGGTCCGAAGAGCGGGAGCAGCGACAGCGTCAGGTACCCGTGGGCGATGGTGGTTCCGAAGGGCCCGGCGGCGGCCTTCTCCGGATCGACGTGGATCCACTGGTGGTCACCGGTGGCCTCCGCGAACAGGTCGATCCGCTTCTGGTCGACCTCCAGCCAGTCGGTGTACCCCAGCTGCTCGCCCACCGCCGACTTCAGGTCGTCGACGGAGGTGAAGATCCTCGGCTCTGCCATGTCCCGGCCTCCCGCGTCATGTGTATGTCTAAGCAACTGCTTAGCATGCTAGGTGGTGAGGTCCCTGTCAACGGACCGGGAGGGTGACGCGGTAGGTAGGTTTGGGGGGTGCCCCAGATCCCCGAGAAGATCCACGAACTCACGGTCGGCCAGCTCTCCGCCCGTAGCGGCGCTGCCGTCTCGGCCTTGCACTTCTACGAGTCCAAGGGCCTGATCAGCAGCCGGCGCACCTCCGGCAACCAACGCCGCTACACCCGTGACACCCTGCGCCGGGTCGCGTTCGTGCGGGCCGCTCAGCGTGTCGGCATCCCTCTGGCCACGATCCGCGAGGCCCTCGCCGAACTGCCCGAGGAGCGCACCCCCACCCACGAGGACTGGGCACGCCTGTCCGAGGCGTGGCGCTCGGAACTGGACGAACGCATCAAGCAACTCAACCGCCTGCGCGACCACTTGACCGACTGCATCTGCGGGAGGGTGTGGTGATACGGCCGGTTGTCGAGCGGTACAGCGGGGTGACCGGGGGTCGGGCCATCGCGAAGGCGGTCAGTGCGGCTTATCTGACCCGGAGCAGTCGGAGCAGTCGCCCAGGGCCGGAACGTCGCCGACAAGCGGCCGTACGTCCCGGCCCGGTGGCTGAGGGCACGTCACTCGTACTCGGTCCCACCCTTCCGGGTCAGATAAGCCGCACTGACCGCCTTCGCGATGGCCCGACCCCCGGTCACCCCGCTGTACCGCTCGACAACCGGCCGTATCACCACACCCTCCCGCAGATGCAGTCCCCGCCCGGACACCGTCTCCCGCCCGCTCGCGATCTCCAGCACCCGCTCGATGTCGAAGGCCCCCTCGAACAGCCGCGGCACCAGGGGCAGTTCTCCCTCCAGCACCTCCGCCGAGTCCAGCCACCGCACCAGCCCGTCGATCTCCGCGCAGACATCGAACGCGGCATACCCCAACGTCTCGCGGCGCCCATCGGCCCCGTACGTCAGGTCCTGCACCCCCGCGCCGAACACCTCCCCGAAGATCCCGACCCGCCGGGCTCCCAGCCGCTCGGCCAGCCGCGCCGCCGCCTCGGCGACACCGTGCCCCCGCACCGCGCGCCAGTACAGGTTCCGGGGCTCCTCTCGCAGCGCCAGCGACTTCGCGCCGAAGCCCTTCGAGGAGACGTACACCCGCTCCCCGTCGGCGACATACGTCAGCAGGCACGCCGACCCGTGCAGCTTCTCGGTCAGCACCACCGGCTCACCGGGCCGGAAGATGTCCGGATACCGCTGGATGTTCTCGATGTCGACCCACGGCAGCAGATCCGGCGCCGACTCCACGTCACCGGACATCGTCGGCGGGATCGGCGGCACCCACTTGGTGATCCCCAGCCGCTCGGCGAAGTCGACGCCCTCCGCGGCCGCCCGCGTCAGATCGACCTCGGCCAGCGCCTGTGGCCGGCACACGATGCCCTGCGACAGCTCCCCGCGCAGCCGCACCGCCTTGACCCGGTCGGCCCCGCTCCCCGCCAGCCGCCCGGTCAGCCCCAGTTCCTCGATCAGCCCGGCCGGCAGCACGGACTGCTCGGGGATGTACACGGCGGCCTCACCGGAGCGGTACGCGCCCTTGGCGACGACGGCCCGGTACAGACCCACCTGCGCCAGCTCCAGAGCGTCGGCGTTCGGATGTTCGTGGACGGTCAGGACTTCGGCGGTGACGCGCAGCGTCGACATCGGGGACTCCTCGGTGGTGCTCAGGTGTGTTTCATCGCCCCCAACTGTCCGTACGGGAAAGGGATGGTGCGAGGGATTTAGCGGCTGCTACCGTCGCGATCTTCCGTACTGGCGCAACGCCTCGGTCACCAACCCGGCGTTGGAGGCGGCCCGCTCCCCGTCCGGCAGGACCAGCGTGTCCTCCAGGCCGATCCGCGTCGCCAGCCCCAGTCGTCCGGCCAGCCGCAGCACCGGCCAGGCGCCCCCGTCCTCGCCGTGCAGCAGCACCGGGCGGCCGAACGCCGGGCCCAGGTCGGCCAGCAACCCACGCGCGGTCTCCTCGGCCGTCTGCGCCGATGTGTCCGTCACCTCGGCCAGCACCCGCAGCACCATCGGCCCCAGCGGCGAGGCGGCGAACCGCGTCGCCCCGTCCGTGCCCGACCAGATGCCCGCCTCCACGCCGACGCCCCGCTCCAGCAGTGCGGCAGCCACTTCCTCGGCGCCCGGCTCGTGCCAGTTGACCGAGGCGTGGTCCGGCAGCACCGTCCAGCTTCGGACTCGCTCCAGCCGTGCCTCGGGATCAGGTTCCGCCCAGGCGCCCGTCGTCACACCGACCGGCACCGACACCCGGGTCCGGATCGCCTCCAGCGTCGGCGCGAGCACGCGCGGCGAGAGACTGTCCTGCCCGCAGGGGGTCTTGGGGTGGACATGGATGTCCGTCGCGCCGGCCGCGACGGCCTCGGCCGCGGAATCGGCGAGCGCCTCGGGCGAGAGCGGTACCACCGCACCGTCGGTCGCCCCACGGGGCCCGTTGAGACACACCTGGATCATGCGTCGATGGTGCCAGCCGCCACTGACAGTCGGTGCCGGCAAAGGGGGTGCGGCATCCCCGGCGCACCCCCGTCGTACTAGGCGGACATGAGCAGCCGCCGTCCGCGCCTGGCTGCCGCCAGCGCCTCGGGCGTGAGCACCGGACGCGGCACCACGATCCCGCAGTCCGTGCAGACCGGACCCGACGACGGTTCATGGGCCAGGTCGTACTTCCAGATCAGCCGCCCCCCGCTGCACGCCGGGCACTCCGAGCCCGGTTCGCGCTCCAGCGCGGCGATCAGTCGGCGCAGCACCTCGGCCAGGGGTTCTCCCGGGTGGACCCGGGGGTCGTCGCACCAGGCGACTCCGAAACCGCCCCAGGTCAGCCGGTGCCAGTCGTCCACGCTGCCCGGCCTGCGCAGTCCGTCGTGCTTCTCCTTCTTGCGCCGCTCGGCGAACTCGACCTCGTAGGCCAGCCAGACCGAACGCGCCTCCTCCAACTCGTCCAACGCGGCCACGAGCCGCGCCGGCTCGGGGGAGCGGTCCTCGGGACCGAATCCCGCCCGGGAGCACAAGTGGTCCCAGGTCGCCCTGTGCCCGTAAGGAGCGAACCGCTCCAGGCACTTACGCAGCGAGTAGCGCCGCAGCGCGAGATCGCACCGCGGATCGCGCACCTGTCTCGCCAGACTCCGGAAACCGGCCATCGCCCTGCACCTCCGTCACATCTGCACCTGTACTTCGGTCA
This sequence comes from Streptomyces sp. UW30, assembly GCF_008042075.1. Classification (GTDB taxonomy): domain Bacteria; phylum Actinomycetota; class Actinomycetes; order Streptomycetales; family Streptomycetaceae; genus Streptomyces. The sequence goes on from NZ_RDBN01000037.1 coordinate 983,348, forward strand.
CTTCGGCGTCGTCGTTCGGGACGTTGCCGAATAGACGTATCGACAAGCGATTCGGCTCCATCCGATTTCCGATGACCTCCATAGCGAGCCCTTGGCGACTCAAAAAAGTGACGCATGTTCATCTTCAATCCCGGGGATACCGCCGGTAACAGTCTCGGCCCACCCCCGTCGGTAGGAGCTGCCATGTCACGGCGTACCCCACGCACCGCGTTAGTCAGACTGAGAACTCCCGGCAGATTCCCCGGGTTCCTGAAGGCCGCATCCGTATGCGCTCTGATTGCCGGACTTTTGTCGCCTCTTTCCCCGGCGGTCAGCGCGACCCGGGCGGCGGCGGCCGAGGCCACGGCCGCGAACGACCACTGCGGGAACCAGTGCTCCGACATCCTGCCGCCGGGCCAGAACGGCAACGCCACCCTCGCGCAGGTCCTGCTCAACCAGGCCTTCGGGACCATGCCCGAACACGCCTCGGACCAGCTGGGCCCCTACGCCAACCTGGCCAAGGGCTACTCCGGCCTCACCAACGCGACGATCAACACCTTCTTCAACGACGCCTCGTTCGGCGTCCCCTCCGATCAAGTCGCCTCCACCGTCAGTCCCGCAGGGCGCAGTGACGTGACGATCGTCCGTGACAAGAAAACGGGTGTGCCGCACATCACCGGTACCACCAGATACGGCACGGAGTTCGGCGCGGGCTATGCGGCGGCCCAGGACCGGCTGTGGCTGATGGACGTCTTCCGGCACGTCGGACGCGGGCAGCTGACCTCCTTCGCGGGCGGAGCACCCTCCAACCAGGGCCTCGAGCAGCAGTTCTGGCGTCACGCGCCGTACACCGAGGCCGATCTCCAGGCCCAGATCGACAACGCCGTCGCTTCCAACGGCGAACGCGGGCAGCTGGCCCTCGCCGACGCCAAGGCCTACCTCGACGGCATCAACTCCTACATCGACGCCTCCGACAGCGGCCGCTACTTCCCCGGCGAGTACGTCCTGACCGGCCACAAGGACTCCGTCACCAACGCCGGCACCATCGAGCACTTCAAGATCACCGACCTGGTGGCGCTCGGCTCCGTCATCGGCGCCCTGTTCGGCTCCGGCGGCGGCGGCGAGGTCAACAACGCGATCTCCCTGCTGGCCGCCCAGGAGAAGTACGGAGTGGCCCGCGGCACCGAGGTCTGGGAGTCGTTCCGCGAGCGCAACGACCCCGAGGCGGTCGTCACCGTCCACGACAAGAGCTTCCCGTACGCCACCAAACCCGCCGACCCGCAGGGCGGGGCCCTGCCCGACGCCGGCTCGGTGACCGAGGAACCGCTCGTGTACGACCGTACGGGCAGCGCGGCCGGTTCAGCCGCGAGCGGCGCCTCGACCACGGCGGCCGCGACCGCCATGACCTCGGCCAGGCGGGGCATGTCCAACGCCCTCGTGGTCAGTGGCGAGCACACCGCCAGCGGCCACCCGGTCGCCGTCTTCGGCCCGCAGACCGGCTACTTCGCCCCCCAGCTGCTCCTGCTCCAGGAGATCCAGGGCCCCGGCATCAGCGCCCGCGGCGCCTCCTTCGCCGGCCTGAGCATGTACGTCGAGCTCGGCCGCGGCCAGGACTACTCGTGGAGCGCCACCACCTCCGGCCAGGACATCATCGACACCTACGCCGTCGAGCTGTGCCAGGACGACTACCACTACCTGTACCGCGGCACGTGCACGGCCATGGACAAGGTCGAGCAGAAGAACGCCTGGAAACCCACGACCGCCGACAGCACCCCCGCGGGCTCATACACGATGCGGGTCTGGCGCACCAAGTACGGTCCCGTCACCCACCGCGCGACCGTCGGCGGCAAGAAGGTCGCCTACACCACCCTGCGCTCCTCCTACCTGCACGAGGCCGACTCGATCATCGGCTTCCAGATGCTGAACGACCCCGGCTACGTCAAGGGCCCACAGGACTTCCAGAGGGCCGCGCAGCACATCAACTACACCTTCAACTGGTTCTACGCCGACTCCGAGCACACCGCGTACTACAACAGCGGCGACAACCCGGTCCGGGCGAGCGGCGTCGACGCGGAGTTCCCGGTCTGGGCGCAGTCGGCGTACGAGTGGCGTGGCTGGGACCCGGCGACGAACACGGCGCAGTACACGCCGCCGTCCGAACACCCCAACTCCATCGACCAGGACTACTACGTCTCCTGGAACAACAAGCAGGCCAAGGACTACACGACCGCGTCCTGGGGCGACGGCTCGGTCCACCGCGGCAACCTCCTGGAGGACCGGGTGAAGAAGCTGGCCGACGCGGGCGGCGTGACCCGGGCCTCCCTCGTGAAGGCGATGGCCGACGCGGGCCTGGCCGACCTGCGGGCCGAGGACGTCCTGCCGGACCTGCTCAAGGTCGTGGGCAGCTCCACGGTGACCGACCCCACAGCAGCGGCGGCCGTGAGCAGGCTCCAGGCCTGGCTGTCCGCGGGCGGCAAGCGCACCGAGACGTCGGCAGGATCGAAGACGTACGCCGACGCCGACGCGATCCGCATCCTGGACGCGTGGTGGCCGCTGCTGGTCAAGGCCGAGTTCGAACCGGCCCTCGGCAGCGAGCTGTACGGTGCGATGACCGCGAGCCTGCCCATCGACGAGTCCCCGTCGGCCGCGCACGGCCCGACCGGCTCGCACGCCGGAAGCTCCTTCCAGTACGGCTGGTGGTCCTACGTCGACAAGGACATCCGGGCCGTGCTCGGTGAGTCCGTGCAGGGCCCGCTCGACCGGAAGTACTGCGGCGGCGGCAGCCTCACCGCCTGCCGGGACATCCTGATCAGCACCCTGAAGGAGGCCGCCGGCGGGGGCGCACTGCGACATCGTGCACCGGGAGCTGGCGCAGGTGGTGCTGGCGGCGGGCCGCATCAAGTGACCCGCCGCCATCGACCCGTCACCGATGTGACGTGAACTCCACGACCTGCTGATACGTCGGCCGGTTCTGCCAGCTGATCCTGCCGTGCTTGATGCCGCCCAGGGTGCGCTGGACGATCGAGTCGGCGCACCACTGGTCGCCCGCCGAGCACTGGTCGTCGCCGGGGTACACCTGCGCCGCGGTCC
>NZ_RDBN01000037.1:986516-1008622 GCF_008042075.1 Streptomyces sp. UW30
TCGGCAGCGAGCTGTACGGTGCGATGACCGCGAGCCTGCCCATCGACGAGTCCCCGTCGGCCGCGCACGGCCCGACCGGCTCGCACGCCGGAAGCTCCTTCCAGTACGGCTGGTGGTCCTACGTCGACAAGGACATCCGGGCCGTGCTCGGTGAGTCCGTGCAGGGCCCGCTCGACCGGAAGTACTGCGGCGGCGGCAGCCTCACCGCCTGCCGGGACATCCTGATCAGCACCCTGAAGGAGGCCGCCGGCAGGACCGCGGCGCAGGTGTACCCCGGCGACGACCAGTGCTCGGCGGGCGACCAGTGGTGCGCCGACTCGATCGTCCAGCGCACCCTGGGCGGCATCAAGCACGGCAGGATCAGCTGGCAGAACCGGCCGACGTATCAGCAGGTCGTGGAGTTCACGTCACATCGGTGACGGGTCGATGGCGGCGGGTCACTTGATGCGGCCCGCCGCCAGCACCACCTGCGCCAGCTCCCGGTGCACGATGTCGCAGTGCGCCCCCGCCGGCGGCCCGCCACGCCTGACCACCGCTGCCGCGTCGACGTTCACGCACCCCGAGGCCGGCAGCGTCGCCTTCAGCGCGTCGGCCAGCTTCAGCGACTTCGTCCCGGGCACCGCCTGCACCCCGTCGTGCCCCATCGCACCCCACTTGTCACCCAGCATCCGGCCGATGTCCAGGGCCGCGATCCCGCGCGCGTCCCCCGCCATGCGAGAGGCCAGCGGGTACATCGTGGACAGGGCCGAGTCGTGCCGCGAGTGGCAGCACACCAGCGGTCCGTCGATACGGTTCTGCTGGCCCTCCAGGACCCCGCCCGCACGGGCGTCGTGGGGCAGCCGGGAGGCGAACGCGTAGTGCGAGAAGGCACCTTGCAACAGCGTCACGGACTTCACCGTCCGCACGCCCTTCGGCAGCCCGCGCAGCGCGAACGACACCAGCCGCGCGCCGAAACTGTGCCCGACGAGATGCACCCGCACCTCGGGCGCCCGCGCGGCCAGCTGCCCGACCACCCGCCCGAGCCCACGCTCACCGACCGTCCCCGCACGCCGCTTCATCGCGTAGTACGTCGCCTGCCGCAGCAGCTCGTGCGCGCCCTCCCACGGGTTCGGCAACGAGAAGGACGGCGCACCTTCCGGCGCGCCGTGCGGCGCTGCGTCGGGCGCTGCGTCGGGCGATTCCAGCAGCGTCAGCGCCCGTGCGAACTCCTCGCACACGGCCGCCGTGCAGTCGGCGAAGATGTCCGGCGAGTCCTGCGGGACCCCCTCGCGCAGCGTGTCCGCCGCGAACAGCGCCTGCGGCCCCGGCGGCACAACGTCCACCAGCAGCCGCACCAGCCGCCCGAACTCCTCCAACTCGGCCTCCTCGCGCGGCTGCTGGWCCAGCAGCCGCGCGATCTGGTCGATCACCGTGGCCCGACCCGGGAACGTCTCCAGCAGCGCATGCCGCGTGTCCTTGTCGAGCGCCGGCCGACGTGCCATCTCGGCCGCCACGGCCCGCGGGAAGTCCGGGATCGGCTCGTCCGAGAACCGCATCGACGGCCAGACCACGCCCACGAACCCGACCTTCGCCTTCGGCGCGAGCTGTGGGATCGGTGCGAAGAACCCGTCGTAGAGCCGGGTCGCGCCCGAGCGGTCGTTGTTCCAGCCGTGCGCGAAGACGATCAGATCACGGACGTGGTGCTGCGCCACCCCGGCCAGCAGCCGGTCCCGCCGCCCGGCGTCCGGGTCCCCGTCCGCGTCGAAGGTCAGCTCCCAGTAAGGAGTCACGCTCACTGCCGGATTTGCCATGACAGGCCCCCTCGTCCCCCGTAACAGTGCGATACGGGCGCATCGTCCTGCTGGCGGGCGGGATTGGCCATACGTCGTCACCCATCCGTGGGCCGCTCATGTGTACAGCAGGTACTCCCGGCGCGTCCGCCGGAACACCGACAGCTCCTGCTGCCAGTCCGCCACCACCTCGTCGGCACTCGCGCCCGCGTCGATCATCGTCCGGACCCGGGTGGAGCCGGTGAGCTTGTCGATCCAGTTGTCGGAGCGCCAACTGAAGCCGCTCCAGACCTTCTTGGCGGTCACCAGCAGGGCGATTCCGGTGCGGACGGGGTCGTAGGCGGCGCGGTCGTGGACGTGGATCTGAACGCCGCCGACGGTCTTGCCCTGGAACTTCGAGAACGTCGGCGCGAAGTACGCCTCCCTGAAGTGCACGCCGGGCAGGCCGAGTTCACCGGCCGCCTCGGCCCAGCGCCGGTCGATGCCCTCCGCGCCGAGCAGTTCGAAGGGGCGGGTGGTGCCGCGTCCCTCCGAGAGGTTCGTGCCCTCGAAGAGACACGTCCCCGCGTACACGAGGGCGGTCTCCGGTGTCGGCATGTTCGGGCTGGGCGGCACCCAGGGCAGCCCCCAGGCGTCGTAGAACTCGGACCGCTTCCAGCCCGTCATCCGTACGGTCTGCAGGGGGACCGGGGTCGTGAGGAACTCCCCGTTGAACAGCCGCGCCAGCTCGGCGGCCGTCATGCCGTGCGCCTGGGAGATGGGCTGTCGGCCGACGAAGGTCGCGAACTCCTTGTGCAGGACCGGGCCCTGGGCCGACCGTCCGGTGACGGGGTTGGGCCGGTCAAGTACGACGAAGCGCTTGCCGGCGAGCTGGGCCGCCTCCATGCAGTCGTACAGGGTCCAGATGTAGGTGTAGAAGCGGGCGCCCGCGTCCTGGATGTCGAAGACGATCGTGTCGACGCCGGAGGCGGTGAAGATGTCGGCGAGCGGCTGACCGCTCTTGAGGTACGTGTCGTAGACCGGGAGGCCCGTTGCCGGGTCGTCGTAGCGGCCCTCGGAGCCGCCTGCCTGGGCGGTGCCGCGGAAGCCGTGTTCGGGGCCGAAGACGGCCCCTAGGTTCACCCTTTTGTCGGCGTGCATGACATCCACGATGTGGCGGACGTCGCGGGTCACGCCGGTGGGGTTGGTGACGATTCCGACGCGACGGCCGCTGAGCTGGGCATAGCCGTCCGCGGCCAGGCGCTCGAAGCCGGTTCGCAGTGGCTTGTGGCGCTCGGATGCCGCCGCTGCCGAGGGGAAGGATGCTGCTGCCGTTGTCGCTGCGAGGAGAGCTCGTCTGGATAGGCGCATGGGGGCACGGTATTGCTCCCGCAGGTTGTGAGGAAGGTGCCGGTTGCGCGTGGCTGGTCGCGCAGTTCCCCGCGCCCCTCGGTTGGCTGGAGTCACTCTTCCCCGTGACATACCGACCGGTTAGTCTGGCCCAGCAGCAGAGCCGCGCACAAAGGAGACCGATGGTGGAAGCCGTACAGGATGCCGGGGTGGTCGTCACTGGGGCGGGGGGAGGCATCGGAGCTGCCCTTGCCCGTCGGTTCGCCGCCGAAGGGGCCCGCGTCGTCGTCAACGACCTGGATGCGGGGAAGGCCGAAGCGGTCGCCGAGGAGATCGGAGGCATCGCCGTCCCCGGTGACGCCTCCGCCATCGTCGCCGAAGCCCGGGAGGCCCTCGGCGGCACGGTCGACGTCTATTGCGCCAACGCCGGAGTCGCCTTCGGCGGGCCGGGCCTCGATGACCTCGCCGACGACAAAGCCTGGTCGCTGTCCTGGGACGTCAATGTCATGGCACACGTGCGTGCCGCCCATGCGCTGCTCCCTCAGTGGCTGGAGCGCGGCAGCGGCCGGTTCGTGTCCACCGTGTCCGCCGCCGGGCTGCTCACCATGATCGGCGCGGCGCCCTACGCCGTCACCAAGCACGGGGCGTACGCCTTCGCCGAGTACCTGTCGCTGACGTACCGCCACCGTGGGGTCAAGGTGCACGCCATCTGCCCGCAGGGCGTGCGCACCGACATGCTGGACGCCACCGGCAGCGCGGGGGACCTGGTGCTCAAGCCCACTGCCATCGCGCCCGAGGACGTGGCCGACGCCCTGTTCAAGGGGATGGAGGAGGACCGCTTCCTGATCCTGCCGCACCCCGACGTCGCCGGGTTCTACCAGACGCGGGCCGCCGAGCCCGACCGCTGGCTGGCCGGCATGAACCACCTCCAGCAGAAGTGGGAGGAGGCCCGGTGACCGACTCCCGGTACGCGGCCAAGCCCTGGGTGGCCCTGCTGAACGACGCCCAGCGCGCGCCCATAACCCCCGCCGACTCCCTCGTGCACGCCCTGCGAACGGCCGCCGCGCAGACCCCCGACCGTGCCTTCCTCGCCTACTTCGACGGGCGCCTCACCTACCGCGAGGTCGACGAGCTCAGCGACTCCGTCGCCGGGCATCTCGCGGCGCGCGGCCTGGAGCGCGGCGAGCGGGTGGCGGTCCTGTTGCAGAACTCCCCGCACTTCGTGCTCGCCGTGCTCGGCGCCTGGAAGGCGGGGGCGGTCGTCGTGCCCGTCAACCCGATGTACAAGTCGCGGGAGGTCACCCATGTCCTGCGGGACGGCGAGGTGGCCGCGCTGATCTGCTCCGACCGGGCCTGGGAGTCGTATCTGCGCGAGACGGCGGCCGACTCGTCGGTGCGGATCGTGCTCACCGGGTGCGAGCTGGACTTCCAGACGCGGGGCGATGCGCGGGTGCTGACCTTCGAGCGACTGCCGGGGGCCGAGGACGCCGAAGACCTGACGGCCGTCGCCCGCGCCGGCCACAAGGCGCCGGACGACCGCGATCCCGGCCCGTCCGACATCGCGCTCATCAGCTACACCTCGGGCACCAGCGGCACGCCCAAGGGCGCCACCAACACGCACTGCAACATCATGTACAACGCCGAGCGGCAGCGCACCGGCCTCGCCCTGCCCGAGGCGCCCGTCTACTTCGCGATGGCGCCGCTGTTCCACATCACCGGGATGGTCGCCCAGTTCGCGGCCTGCCTGAACAGCTCGGGCCTGCTCGTGCTGGCGTACCGCTTCGAGGCGGGTGTCGTGCTCGATGCGTTCGCCGAGCACCGGCCGCACTACACCGTCGGCCCCTCGACCGCCTTCATGGCGCTGGCCGCCCACCCCGACGTCAGCCCGGAGCACTTCGCGTCCTTCGTCAACATCTCGTCCGGCGGCGCACCGCTGCCGCCCGCCCTGGTGGAGAAGTTCCGGGCCGGCTTCGGGCCGTACATCCGCAACGGCTACGGCCTCACCGAGTGCACCGCCCCCTGCGCCGCCGTGCCGCCCGGCCGCGAGGCCCCCGTCGACCCCGCCTCCGGGACGCTCGCCGTGGGCGTGCCGGGGCCCGAGACGGTCGTACGGATCGTCGACGACCTGGGCCAGGAGGTGCCGTTCGGCGAGCAGGGCGAGATCGTCGTACGGGGGCCACAGGTCGTCCCCGGCTACTGGCGGCGTCCCGACGCCACCGCCGAGACCTTCCCCGACGGCGAACTGCGCACCGGGGACATCGGCTTCATGGACGCCGAGGGCTGGCTGTACGTCGTCGACCGCAAGAAGGACATGATCAACGCGTCCGGCTTCAAGGTGTGGCCGCGCGAGGTCGAGGACGTGCTCTACACGCACCCGGCGGTGCGCGAGGCGGCCGTCGTCGGGGTGCCCGACGGGTACCGCGGGGAGACCGTCAAGGCGTACATCAGCCTCCGTCCGGGTGCTGAAGCGGACCCCGACGCACTCGCCGCGTACTGCCGGGAGAGACTGGCCGCTTACAAATATCCGCGGCAGGTGGAGGTCCTGCCCGACTTGCCCAAGACGGCGAGTGGGAAGATCCTCCGTCGGGAACTTCGTTCCCGCGCGAACGACGGCTAGAGAGCCGACGGCAACACGGTCAGCGGAACATCTCGGAAGGGCAGGTGGCGGCACAGTGGCCAGGACGACGGACGGTGACGGTACGCCCGTCCCCCAGCGGCTGCTCGCCGCCGCCACCCGGCTCTTCGCCGAGCAGGGATACGACCGCACCTCGGTGCAGGAGATCGTCGAGGCGGCCGGCGTCACCAAGGGGGCGCTGTACCACTACTTCGGCTCGAAGGACGACCTCCTGCACGAGGTGTACGCGCGCGTGCTGCGCGTTCAGCAGGAGCGGCTCGACGCGTTCGCGGATGCCGACGAGCCGGTCGAGAAGCGGGTGCGGGCTGCGGCGGCGGACGTCGTGGTGACGACGATCGAGAACCTCGACGACGCGATGATCTTCTTTCGGTCGATGCATCACCTCAGCCCGGAGAAGAACAAGCAGGTGCGGGCCGAGCGGCGGCGCTATCACGAACGCTTCCGTGCGCTCATCGAGGAGGGGCAGGAGGCGGGCGTCTTCTCCACGGCGACGCCGGCCGATCTGGTGGTGGACTACCACTTCGGCTCCGTCCACCACCTGTCGACGTGGTACAGCCCCGACGGCCCGATGAGCCCGCAGCAGGTGGCGGACCATCTGGCGGACTTGCTGCTGCGCGCGCTACGTCCGTGACGCCGGGGGGTGTCCCCTCGCCCCCGCCGCCCCTACCCATTCCCGTCCCCTGGGGGCTGCCGCCCCCAGACCCCCGCTTCGGCCCGAAGGGCCTCGTCCTCAAACGCCGGASGGGCTGAATTTCGCCGACCGGCGGTGAAAATTCAGCCCSTCCGGCGTTTGAGGAGCGGGGGTCCAGGGGGCAGAGCCCCCWGGGGACGGGACGGGTAGGGGCGGCGGGGGCGAGGAATCGCCCCGGCTGCCCCACGGAGTCACACGTACTTCTTCAACTCCCGCCGCGCCAGCGACCGCTGATGCACCTCGTCCGGCCCGTCGGCGATCATCAGCGTCCGCGCCCCCGCATACAGCTCCGCCAGCGGGAAGTCCTGACTGACACCCCCCGCACCGTGCAACTGAATCGCCCGGTCGATGATGTCGACAACCGCCCGCGGCGTAGCGATCTTGATGGACTGGATCTCGGTGTGGGCACCCTTGTTGCCGACGGTGTCCATCAGCCAGGCCGTCTTCAGGACCAGCAGCCGCAGCTGCTCGACCGTCACCCGCGCGTCGGCGATCCAGTTGTGGACCACCCCCTGCTGGGCCAGCGCCTTGCCGAAGGCGTTCCGGGACACCGCCCGGCGGCACATCAGCTCGATCGCCCGCTCGGCCATACCGATCAGCCGCATGCAGTGGTGGATCCGCCCGGGACCGAGCCGCGCCTGGGCGATGGCGAAGCCGCCGCCCTCCTCGCCGACGAGGTTGGCCACCGGCACGCGCGCGTGGTCGAAGATCACCTCGGCGTGGCCGCCGTGGGAGTGGTCCTCGTAGCCGAAGACCTGCATGGCGCGCTTGATCGTGACGCCCGGGGTGTCGCGAGGGACCAGGACCATGGACTGCTGACGACGGATGTCCTCGCCGTCCGGGTCCGTCTTGCCCATCACGATGAAGATCTTGCAGTCTGGGTTCATCGCCCCGGAGATGTACCACTTGCGACCGGTGACGACGTACTCGTCACCGTCCCGCTCGATGAGCGTGGTGATGTTGGTGGCGTCCGACGAGGCCACCTCCGGCTCGGTCATCGCGAACGCCGAGCGGATCTCACCGGCCAGCAGCGGCTCCAGCCACTGCTTCTTCTGCTGCTCGTCGCCGAACTGCGACAGCACCTCCATGTTCCCGGTGTCCGGCGCCGCGCAGTTCAGCGCGGTGGGCGCCAAGTGCGGGGAGCGGCCGGTGATTTCGGCGAGCGGGGCGTACTGGAGGTTGGTGAGCCCGGCGCCGTACTCGGAGTCCGGCAGGAAGAGGTTCCACAGGCCCTGCCTGCGCGCCTCGGCCTTGAGGTCCTCGACCACGGCCGGCGTGTCCCACGGGGACGCCAGCTCCGCCCGCTGCTCCTCCGCGACCGCCTCGGCCGGATAGACGTACTCGTCCATGAAGGCGAGCAGCTTGGCCCGCAGCTCCTCGGTGCGTGCGTCGAACGCGAAGTCCATGTCCCGTCAGCCTTCCTGGATGCCGTCTTGAAGAGTGGTCAGGCCGTGCTCGATGAAGACCGGGACCAGGTCGCCGATGCGGTCGAAGCCGCGGCCGACCGTCTGGCCCAGCGTGTAGCGGTAGTGGATGCCCTCCAGGATCACGGCGAGCTTGAACCAGGCGAACGCCGTGTACCAGGAGACCGCCGAGACGTCGCGCCCGGAGCGCTCGGCGTACCGCTGGATCAGTTCGGCCGGTGCCGGGTGCCCCGGCGCCTCGGCGGTCGTGGAGACCGGGGAGTCCGCCATGCCCAGCGGCATGCTGTACATCACCAGCAGGCCCAGGTCGGTCAGCGGATCGCCGAGCGTCGACATCTCCCAGTCGAGGATCGCCTTGATGGAGTCGTCCTGGCCGATGAGGACGTTGTCGAGCCGGTAGTCGCCGTGCACCACGGCCGGGGCGGGGGAGGCGGGCAGCTGCCTGCCGAGCGTCGCGTGCAGCTCGTCGATGCCGGCCAGCTCACGGTTGCGGGAGGCGTCCAACTGCTTGCCCCAGCGGCGCAGCTGCCGGTCCAGGAAGCCCTCGGGACGGCCGAAGTCCGCAAGCCCGACCTCCGCCGGGTCCACCGCGTGCAGCTCGACGAGGGTGTCCACCAGGGACAGCACCGCGCCCCGGGTGCGCTCCGGGCCGAGCGGGGCCAGCTGGTCCGCGGTGCGGTACGGGGTGCCCTCGACGAACTCCATGACGTAGAACGGCGCCCCGAGCACCTCCTCGTCCTCGCACAGCAGCACCGGCCGCGGCACCGGCACGTCCGTCGGGTACAGGGCGCTGATGACCCGGTGCTCGCGCTTCATGTCGTGCGCCGTGGCCAGGACATGACCGAGCGGGGGGCGTCGTACGACCCACTTCGAGGTGCCGTCGGAGACCGCGTAGGTGAGGTTCGACCGTCCGCCCTCGATCAGCCGGCCGGTCAGCGGACCGTGCGCCAGACCGGGCTGCTCGCGCTCGAGCAGGCCGCGCAGCCGGTCCAGGTCGAGGCCGGGCGGATGGTCGGGGCTCATACAGGGCTCCTCAGGGGAGGTGAATGGGACCTGACTCATGATGCCGACCAGTCGGTATGCCGTCCAGTGGGCAGGCCGAACGTGATCGGCGCCACGATATGCCGACAGCTCCCCGCGCGGAGCGCCGGGGAGCTGTCGGTGGAGTCGAGGGGCGGCCGGGTGGGCTCAGTGGTCGTCCCAGTGGCCGTCGTGGGAGGCGTGCCGGTGGCCGTCGTGGAGGTAGTCGACGTGGTCGCCGTGCAGCACGCTCTCGTGCCCGCAGTCGGCGCCGTGCTGATGGGCGTGGCCCTGGTGTGCGACGTGCCCGGCCGTCTCGCACTCGTCCCAGTGCCCGGCGTGCGCGCGGTGCAGGTGACCGTCGTGCGCGTAGTCGGTGTGGTCGCCGTGCGGCACCGCGGTGTGCCCGCAGTCGGGTCCGTGGGCGTGCGTGTGGGAGGCGTGTTCCGTGTGAAGGGTGGTCATGGTGCTCACCTTCGGAGGAGCGGGTGGTGACGTCGGACAGGCTGCCACGCGAACGCCCCATATCGGCCCATTCGGCTTGCGTGGCGTTCGGTCTCCCCGGAGGGTCGGACCCATGAAGGGGATCAGCTACTCAAGCTACGGCGGGCCCGACTCGCTTCGCTTCGGAGACCTGCGCGATCCGCGGGTCGGGCCCGACTCCGTGCTGGTCAAGGTGCGGGCGGCGGCGGTCAACCCGGTCGACTGGAAGTGCCGTGAGGGCTACATGGACCGGATGCTCGAGCCGGTCTTCCCGGTGGTCCCGGGCTGGGACGTGTCGGGGGTCGTGGTCCAGCCGGGAGTGTCCGTCACGGAGTTCGGCGTCGGCGACGAGGTCATCGGATACGTCCGCGAGGACTTCCTCTCCCGGGGCACCTTCGCCGAGTACGTGGCCGCCCCCGTGCGCACCCTCGCCCGCAAGCCCCGCAACCTCACCTGGGAGGCGGCGGCCGGTCTGCCGCTGGTGGGGCTGGCGGCGTATCAGGTCCTGACCAAGGTGCTCCAGGTCAAGCGGGACGAGACGGTCCTGGTGCACGCCGCGGCGGGCGGCGTGGGCTCGATCGCCGTCCAGCTCGCGCGCCATCTGGGCGCCCGGGTGATCGGTACGGCGAGCGAGCGCAACCACGACTTCGTCCGCGGCCTCGGCGGCGAGCCCGTGGCGTACGGCGACGGGCTGACGGAACGGGTGCGCGGGCTGGCGCCCGAGGGCGTGACCGCGGCGTTCGACACGGTCGGCGGCGACGCGCTGAAGGCCTCCGCCAATCTGCTGGCCCCCGAGGGCCGCCTGGTGTCGATCGCCGACCCGGACGTCTTCGACTACGGCGGCCGCTACTACTTCGTCCGCCCGGACGCCGAGGACCTGCTACGGCTGTCCGAGCTGGCGGAGGAGGGCGTGGTGGCCGTACACGTCTCCGAGACGTTCCCACTGGAGCGCGCGGCGGACGCCCACCGACTGAATCAGGAGGGCCGCACGCGGGGCAAGATCGTGGTCACGGTCGACTGGGACACGGAGGAGGCGGTGGCACCGGAGGGGCTGTGGCAGGGGGCGGAATAGGAGGCTCCGGTCGCGGGTGACGACGGACCGCCGACCCCTCGGACGAACCACGACCGCCCGCAGGACCCACCGGCCGTGCTGAGGCGAAGAGTCCGCGCCCGCGCAGGAGCCGTCGACTGCCCAGGGGGACGGTTGGTCGTGCTCGGGTGAGTCGCCGCGGCCGTGCTGAGGGGAAGAGTCCGCGCCCGCGCAGGAGCCGCCGAGTGCCCAGGGGGACGGTTGGTCGTGCTCGGGTGGGTCGCCCCGGCCGTGCTGAGGGGAAGAGTCCGCGCTCGCGCAGGAGCCGTCGACTGCCCGGGGGGACGGTTGGTCGTGCTCGGGTGGGTCGCCCCGGCCGTGCTGAGGCGAAGAGCCCGCGCTCGCGCAGGAGCCGTCGACTGCCCAGGGGGACGGTTGGTCGTGCTCGGGTGGGTCGCCCCGGCCGTGCTGAGGCGAAGAGCCCGCGCTCGCGCAGGAGCCGTCGACTGCCCAGGGGGACGGTCGGTCGTGCTCGGGTGAGTCGCCCGGCGGGCTCGGGGGAGCTGCGGGTCGTGTTCGGGACGGTCGGTCGTCCTCCGGCGAACCGCCCGGCGTCCCGGTGGGAGAGCCGCCGGTCGTGCCCCGGAGCCGTCCGGGAGCAGCCGGCGGGTGCCGCGCGGCAGCGCGTCCCGCCGGTGCGGGCGTACAACGCCCCCAGGGCCACGCGTCGCCGTCAGAACAGCAGTGCCGCCCCGCACACCGCCATGGCCACCGTGAGCAGGACGGTCGCCGTGGCATGGCGGGGGGCCAGCGGCGCGGGTCGGGACGACGAGGCGAGGGTGCGGATGCGCCGGTGCGCGAGGGCCAGGAAGCCCAGCCACAGCCCGCAGCACAGGGCGCAGACCAGGCCCCCGGTGACTGAGAACCCGCCGTGCAGCGCGGCCTTCATCGCGAGTACGGCGGCCACCGTGCCGGACAGCGTCGTACGGCGCCATGCGAGGCGGGTCCGCTCGGGTTGGAGCCCCGGGTCCCGCACCGGCTCCGCGGCCGCCGAGGCGCTCACCCCTCCCACCCGACGAGCACGACCACGACCATCGCGACGGCCACGACGGCGACCACGAGGCTCAGGACCGCCGGGAAGCGCGACACCGGCAGGTCCTCGCCCCGGCGCATCGCCCGCTCGCAGCGCACCCAGTGATTGACCGCGCGCAGCGAGCACAGCACGCCCGCCGCGAGCAGCGCGAGCGCGAGGCCGACCCGCCAGCCCCAGCGCAGGTCCGGCAGGAACTGGTCGACCGCGAAGCCGCCGCCGATGAGGGCGAGCGCGGTGCGCAGCCAGGCCAGGAAGGTGCGCTCGTTCGCCAGCGAGAACCGGTAGTCGGGGGTGCCGCCGTCCTGGCGGATCTCCTGCGGCGCGAACCACAGCCGGACGTTTCGCACGAACTCGCTCACCTGACCGACCCTATCCGGGCGGCCCGCCGGGGGCTTCGCCGGATCCGCCCGCCGGGGGTCGACTCAGCGGGCCGCCCGCAGCGCCTTGAGCCGCTCGTACGCCGCCAGCCCGTCCGGCACCCACGCCCACTCGGCCAGCCGCCGCTGCACCTCGTCCTCGGCCAGGAAATCGTGCCAGGCGACCTCCTCCGCCTGAGGGCTCACCGGCAGGTCGCAGCGCACCTCGTACACCGCCGACCACCAGGTCTGCCCGGCGCCGTCGTCGTACAGGAACTTGAAGAGGTACGAGGGGCGGGGGAGGCCGCTCACGCCGAGTTCTTCCTCGGCCTCGCGCAGGGCGGCGTCGTCGTACGACTCGCCCGCGCCGACGACTCCGCCGACGAACATGTCGTACCGCGAGGGGAACACCAGCTTGGTGGGGGTACGGCGGTGCACGAAGAGCCGGCCCTGCGCGTCCCGTGCCTCGATGAAGACGCAGCGGTGGCGCAGCCCCTTGGCGTAGGCCTCGCCGCGCGGGGACCGCCCGATGACCCGGTCCTGTTCGTCGACGATGTCGAGGATCTCGTCAGCAGAGCTCATGGGGCCATCCAAGCAGGGGCGGCCCGGACGCGTTCAGGGCGTCTGGAAGGCCGGCGTGCGCTTCGGCTGGATCGCGCCGGACGGCATCGCGGAGTGCGTGCCGAGCATGATGATGCCGACCACGATCCCGGCGAGCCCGGCAGCCTCCCACGCCAGCGCGCCCGCGTCGGTGCGCAGCCGGTCGCCGAGGAAGCCGACGCCGCAGAGGATGCCGGCCAGCGGCTGGGCGGCGGTCAGGGCAGGCAGGGACATCCGCAGGGACGCCGTCTCGAAGGCGCTCTGGACGAGGATCAGCCCGGTGAGGCCGAGCGCCACCACGGCGTACGGCTGCCAGCCGGTGAGGACCTCCATGATGCCGCCCTCGGCGAACCGCTCCCCGGTCACACGGGTCAGCGCGTCCTGCACGCCGTAGAGGAGACCGGCCGCGGTCGCCAGCAGTGCAGGGCCGGAGCTGAGCCGGGAGCGCTTGGCGTACGTCGTGAGCAGCAGGGCCAGTCCGACCATGACGCCGATGATCAGCCAGTGCCGCATCGGGTCGCTGGTGGCCTCGCCGCCGGTCGGCTGGCCGGCGACGATGAACGCCGTCACGCCGCCCGCGAGCAGTGCGAGGCCCGTCCAGCCCTGGCGCCCGAGGGGCTGCTTGGTCTGGCGGCGCGAGAGCATCAGCGCGAACAGCAGGTTCGTCGCGAGCAGGGGTTCCACCAGGGAGATCTCGCCCTGGCCGAGCGCCATCGCGCCCAGGGCCATGCCGACCACCATCAGGCCGATGCCGCCGAGCCAGCGCGGCACCTTCATCAGGTCCAGGAGGATCCGCGGCGAGAGGAAGTCGCTCAGCGGAGCCTTCTGGGCCGCGTTCTGCTGGAGGACGAAGCCGAAACCAAGACAGCACGCGGCGGTCACGGCGAGTATCAGGATCTGGAGCGACACGCTGCGTACCTCGAATCCTGCCGGGCGGACGGGGTGCGGTAAGGGCCGACTGTAGCGGCCCTGAGCCCGGCGTGCGCGTTCCACCATCCTGCGGTGCCCAAACGGAAGCCGCCATGACGTACGCCACACACTCCGAACAAATCCGGCATTGTGGACAGGTTGAATGCCACAACTGTCCCATCGGTAACACTAGTTGACGCGTGTAACGCGTCAGCGGCACTTGACGCGAACCCTTGGCGGGGGGTTTGCTGCGAGTGATCGCTCGATGACAGTCCACAATTTGCTCACAACAGGACCCAAGCCGGTGTCCCCACCCCCACCTCTGGGCCGCGGCCGCAAACGCGCTGCCCACGCCTTCGACGCGGCCCTCGACGACGCCGAGCTCGCCGCCGCCCGCGCCGCCCTGGCCCAGGGCAGGTGGCAGACGGCCCGCTCGCTGCTCGCGCGGACCGGCGACGAGTGGGACCGCAGAGGGCACCGCGTCGCCGTCCTCGCCCAGGAGCAGTACTGCGTCCCCTGGACCCGCGACTGGCTGCTCGCCGAGCCCGACTCCGTGGACGCCGCCGTCCTGCTCGCCCTCGGCCAGGTGCGGCGCGCCCTGCGCGGCAAGGAGAAGCCGGTCCGGGCCCGCGAGGCCTGCCACGCCGCCGCCGCGCTCACGCCCGTCGACCCCACCCCCTGGCTCGGCCTGCTCATGCTGGAGAGCGCCCTCGGCGCCGAGCCGGAGGTGCGCCGCCTCTTCGCCGAGGTCCGCGCCCGGTACGCCGACCACCACCACGCCCACCACCTGATGGTCGCCCGGCTCGCCGAGCACCAGTCCGGCACCGGCATCGACCCGCTGCACGAGGTCTACGACTTCGCCAACGCCGCGGCGGACCGGGCCCCCGCCGACTCCCCGCTCGCCATCCTCCCGGTCATCGCCCACGCCGAGCGCTACCGCGTCCTCGCGGCGGCGGGACACGAGCCGGGTGACGCGGCCGCCTCCGGGCACTGGGCGGGCCGCAGGGCCCGGCAGGTGATGCGGGCGGCCTTCGACTGGTGGCTGGAGTGGGAGCAGGAAGGCCACCCGCGCCGGCTCATCGACCTGAACTTCCTCGCCCACGCCAAGGTCTGCGAGGGCCGGGGCGCCGAGGCCGCCGCCCTCTTCCACCGCATCGGCGAACACGCCACCCCCTCGCCCTGGTCCTACCCCGACCGTGAGCCGTACTCCGCCTTCCGCGCCGCCCGCGAAACCGCGCTCGGCACGGCGTAACGCCCCCAACCCAAGTCGACCCAAGGACGGTCACCGATGACCACGGGCAGTTCCAGCACGAGCAGAGCCGCCGCCGACGGCGGCGGCATCAGTACGTTCAAAGGACAGGACCGCGCCCTGCGCGCCGACCGGCTGGGCACCACGGGCCTGCTGCTGTCCGTGCTCGCGGCGACCGCACCCCTCATGGTCGTCGCGGGTGTCATGCCCACGACCTTCGGGGTGATGGGTGTCCTCGGCCAGCCGCTGCTCTTCGTGATCCTCGGCGTCGTCCTCGCCCTGTTCAGCGTCGGGTACGCAGAGATGAGCCGGCACGTCCACAACGCCGGCGCCTTCTACGCCTACATCTCCCGCGGCCTCGGCGGCACGGCCGGCGCCGGCGCCGCGATGGTCGCGCTCGTCGCCTACAACGCGCTCCAGGTCGGTATCTACGGCATCTTCGGCTTCGAGGTCTCGGGGCTGTTCGCCACCTACCTCGACACCGAGATCGCCTGGTGGATACCGGCGCTGCTGGCCGTGCTCGTGGTCGGCGCGCTCGGCTGGCTGAAGATCGACCTCAACGCGCGTGTGCTCGGCGTCCTGCTGATCATCGAGGTCCTCCTCGTGGTCATCTTCGACGTCGCCGCCATCGCCGACCCGGCCAAGGAGGGCCTGTCCCTGCACGCCTTCAACCCGGACACCCTCAGCGGCGCGGGCATCGGCACCGCCCTGTGCTTCTGTGTCGCCGCATTCCTCGGCTTCGAGCAGGCCCCCGTCTACGCCGAGGAGACCAGCCGCCCGCACGTCCTCGTACCCCGCGTGATGTTCCTCGCCATCGGCGGCATCGCGGTCTTCTACACGATCAGCTGCTGGGCCTACACCGTCGCCGCCGGGCCCTCGGCGATCGTCGGCACCGCGCAGGAGCAGAGCGCCGGGCTGCTGTTCTTCCTCACCGAGGACCTGCTCGGCGGCACCTTCACCGACGTCCTGCACGTGCTGTTCGTGACCGGCATGTTCGCGGCGATGCTCAGCTTCCACAACGTCGTCGCGCGCTACGCCTTCGCCATGGGCCGCGAGGGCCTGCTGCCGTCCGCCTTCGGCCGCACCAGCGGCGCGAGCGGCGCCCCCGGCACCGGGTCGCTGCTCCAGACCGTGGTCTCGCTCGTGGTCGTCGCCGTCTTCGCCCTCACCGACGACAGGCCGACCGGCGACCCGACCGCGCCGGTGCTGCACCTGTTCACGTGGATGGGCAACCTCGGGGCGCTGGGCGTCGCCGCGCTGATGGCCGCCGCCTCGGTCTCCGTCATCGCCTTCTTCGTCCGCCGCGGAGCCGCCGCCAGCCAGTTCTGGCGGCTGGCCGCCTCTGCCCTCTCGGTCGTCGCGCTGGCGTTCATCGTCATCTACACCGTGAAGGACTTCGACGTCCTGATCGGCGCCGGCCCCGGCTCGGCCCTGAGCTGGGCGCTGCCCGCCGTGATCGTCCTCGCCCTGGCCGTCGGCGTGGCCCAGGGCCTGCTCCTGCGCTCCCGCGCCCCCGAGCGGCACGCCCGCATCGGGCTCGGCAACGAGGCGTTCCAGCTGGAGAAGGAGGCGGCGAAGACGCCGTAGCGTGAGAAGTGGTTACGGAACTCTGACGAGCACCCGCGATTCCTGGCCCCGCCGGGGTCGCGGGTGTTCGAATGAAGAGGTGAACCCCGAACAGCCCGAAGCGCAGGACGAGGAACAGGGCGAGCAGAAGGGCAAACCCATCGGCCGCCGTGTCCTGCTCGGCACCCTCGGCCTGGGCGCCCTCGGTGTCGTCACCGCGCCCACTCTCCAGCGCGGCCTGGAGTCGTTCCTCGCGAGCGCCTCCGACAAGGACCCCACCGGCCTCAGCGACCTGCTGCCCAACGGCGGTGGCTTCCGCTACTACTCGGTGACCTCGTCCGTACCCCGCAAGAACGCCACCACCTACCGCCTCACGGTCGACGGCCTGGTCGACCGCCCCGGGTCCTACACACTGGCCGACCTGCGCGCCCTGCCGCAGACCCGGCTGGTGCGCGACGTCCAGTGCGTCACCGGCTGGCGGGTGCCCGGCACGCCCTTCGAGGGGGTGCGCCTGTCCCGGCTCCTGGACGCCGCGGGAGTGCGCGAGGGGGCCGGAGCGGTCCGCTTCACCTGCTTCGACGGCGCGTACAGCGAGAGCCTCACCCTCGACCAGGCCCGCCGCGCGGACGTCCTGGTCGCCCTGCGCATGCAGGACAAGGACCTGGGCCACGCGCACGGCGGCCCGGCCCGCCTCTATGTGGCCCCCATGTACTTCTACAAGTCCGCCAAGTGGCTCTCCGGCATCACCGTCACCGAGGACGTGAAGCCGGGCTACTGGGAGGAACGGGGCTACGACGTCGACGCGTGGGTCGGCCGCTCGAACGGACGCGACGATGAGCCTACGACTTGACGCCCCCGGCGCGGCCACCGGCGTCCGGCGCTTCGGTGGAGCCACGCGCTGGGTGCACCGTACGACGGCCGTGCTGATGGGCGTGTGCGTGGTGACGGCGGCCTGCCTGTACATCCCGCAGTTCGCCGAACTCGTCGGCCGCCGCGAGCTGGTGGTCCGTGTCCACGAGTGGGCCGGCCTGGCTCTGCCCGTGCCCGTCCTGGCCGGGCTCGCCTCCCGGCTGTTCCGCGCCGACCTGGGCTTCCTCAACCGCTTCGGCTCGCACGACCGCCTCTGGCTGCGCGCCGCCCTGCGTCGCGACAAGCGGCACTCGTCCCGTCCGGCGGGCAAGTTCAACGCCGGGCAGAAGATCTACGCCGCCTGGATCGCCGGCGCGACGCTGGTGATGCTCGGCACCGGCCTCATCATGTGGTTCACGCATCTCACGCCGATTCAGTGGCGCACCAGCGCGACCTTCGTCCACGACTGGCTGGCCCTGACCATCGGCATCGTCCTGGCCGGCCACATCGGCATGGCTCTGGGGGATCCGGAGGCCCGCCGGGGCATGCGTACCGGACTCGTGAGCCGGGAGTGGGCCGAGCGGGAGCATCGGCTGTGGAAGCCCTGAGGTGGTGAGGGGCGGCAGCAATCCGCTCAGCGGTGGCGTGGTGTCGCCCGGTGTCCCGGTCCCCGCACTCGGAGCCGGGACCACGTCGGGGGCCACGACCGTGAAGGCGCCCGGCAGCCGTACCTCGGTTCCGCCGTACCGTACGGCCACGTCCGCCGGCCCCGGCTCCAGAGCGGGTACGACGACGGACACCGCAGCCCGGTCGCTCGACTCCGGCTTCACGAACTGCTGTCCGCCGATGCTCACGGCCTCGCTCCGCAGGAGTTCGGCGGGGTCGAAGTACGTGTCCGCCAGCTCGATCCCGATCACCTCACCGGGCTTCGCCTCACCGTCGCCGCCCGTGTCCACCCCGGCGATCCGGTAGCCGCACGCCGGGGTGCCGTGCGACGAGGGCTTCAGCCGAACGGTCGCCTCCGGATGCCGTCGGTGGAAGTCGAGGAGCCCGCCCAGAACGGCGTACGCGGCACGGCTCTTGCAGGAGTCGGCCTTCACCGCCGGGGCCGCCTGCTCCCAGCTTCCGCCCTCGCCCTGGACGGCGAGACACGCGGCGGCCAGGGCGCGCAGCAGTGTCCAGTCGCCGTCGGCCGACGAGCTGGGGATCTCGCTCAGCGCGGTCCCGCACTCGGCGGGGTCACGGAGCTGGTCGTACACGCTCGCCGGATCCGGGACGCCGTCGGCGTTCGGCGATTCGGGGCCGGGCGGGAGCCAGGTCGGGACCTCCAGGATCCGCCGGCTCACGGAGGGACGGGGGGAGGGGCTCGCGGTGGCGCTCGCCGCGGAGCTCCGAGGCAGGCCGGGAGCGGCCGTGGGTACCGGCACGCTCACATGCCCGTCGGGCTTCTGCAGCACCTCGGGAGCGGAACCGGGCGGTCCGGGCGACGGCTTGCGGACGCCGGCCGAGGGCTCGGCGGTGACGATCGTGCCCTCGCCGCCCCTGCCGTCCGCCGGGCCACCCCCGTCGCCGGTGAAGGCCGCGGCGGCCACCGCCACCGCCCCTACGACGAGCAGCCCCGAGATTCGCATCCCGAGGGAAACCGCCATGACGCCCCCCGATGTTTCTTGCCCTCGACGGTTGAAAGGCCTCCGAGGGTGTCCACATCATCGGGCCCGCCGCGCCCGGATGGGAAGTGCCGAGGCAGGTGGTCGGGCTTCCACCTCGCCGTTGTGGCTGGTCGAGCCCACGCGGCGGACCCGCACCTCGATACCGCCCCGCGTCCCCAAGGGCGTTGCCCGACCGTCATTCCTTGAAGTCCAGCAGCACCTTGCACGAGCGGCTCCGGTCCGCGGCCAGTTCGAAGGCCGCCCGGGCCTCCGCCACCGGCACCACCGCACTCACCAACCCGTCGAACGAGCTCTGCGCCGCGAGCAGTTCCAGCGCCGCGTCGAACTCCCCGTCGAAACGGAAGGCCCCCCGCAACTCGATCTCCCGGCTCACGACGAGGTTCCCCGCAAAGGGACTCTGCCCCGGCGGCAGCATCCCCAGTTGCACCACGACGCCGCCGCGCCGCACGAGCCGCAGACAGGTGTCCAGGCCCGCGGCGACCCCGGACGCCTCGACCGCCACGTCCACCTCGCAGGGCCACCCGGCATCGTCCGGCTCGTCGGCCCGTACGACGGTGTCGGCGCCGGCGATCCGCGCGTACCGCAGGGCCGCGGGCAGCAGGTCCGTCACCGTCACGCGGGCCGCGCCCGCCGCCTTCGCCGCCGCGACCACCAGACAGCCGATAGGCCCGGCACCGGTGACCAGGACATGCCTCCCGGCCACCTCCCCGGCCCGCCGCACCGCGTGCAGCGCGACCGACAGCGGCTCGGCGAGCGCCGCCCGCCGCAGGTCGAGGCCGGCCGGGAGCGCCCGCAACTGGTCGGCGGGGACGGCCACCCGGGCCGCGAACCCGCCCTGCACATGGGGGAAGCGGGCCGCGCTGCCGAGGTAGCGGGTGTCCCGGCAGACGTTGCGCCGGCCGTCCGCGCACTCCGGGCAGCGGCCGCAGGGCGTGGCGGGGTGAACGGCGACGGCCGTACCGGCGAGGGGACCGGACGCCCCGTCACCGTAGGAGACGACCGTCCCGACCACCTCGTGCCCGAGCAGCATCGGCTCCTCGATGCGGAAGTCGCCGACGCCGCCGTGCCGCCAGTAGTGCAGGTCGGAGCCGCAGACCCCGCCGTACCGGACGGCCACCAGCGCCTGCCCGGGGCCGGGTTCCCGCGCCGGCAGTTCCTCGACCCGCAGGTCGCCCTGACCGTGGATCACACAACCGAGCATCCCTCGGGCCTCCTTCACAGCACGCTGGTCATGCCGCCGTCGACGTAGAGAACCTGTCCGCTGATGAAGTCCGCGGCAGGAGAGGCGAGGAACAGGACACCGCCCACCAGGTCCTCGGTACGGCCCCAGCGTCCGGCCGGGGTGCGCCGCCGCACCCACGCGCTGAACTCCTCGTCCGCGACGAGCGGCCCGGTCAGTTCGGTCTCGATGTAGCCGGGGCCGAGGCCGTTGACCTGGACGCCGTACGGGCCCCAGTCGGCGCACATGCCCTTGGTGAGCATCTTCAGTGCGCCCTTGGTGGCGGCGTAGGGCGCGATGCCCGGGCGGACCACCTCGCTCTGCAGCGAGCAGATGTTGACGATCTTTCCGTGGCCGCGCTCCGTCATCCGCCGGGCGGCTTCACGGCCCACCAGGAACGCGCTGGTGAGGTTGGTGTTCAGGATGCGGTGCCAGTCCGCGTCGGTGAACTCCAGCAGCGGTGCGCGCAGTTGCATCCCCGCGTTGTTGACCAGGATGTCGAGCGGGCCCACCCGCTCCTCGACATCCGCGATCCCGGCGGCCACCGACGGACCGTCGGTCACGTCGAACACGGCCGTGTGCACGTCGCCGGGCAGCTCCCGGGCCGCTTCGGCGAGGCGTTCGCCGTCACGTCCGTTGAGGACGACCGTGCAGCGGGCCTCGGCCAGACCGCGGGCGAGCGCGAGGCCGATGCCCCGGCTGGAGCCGGTGACCAGGGCCGTGCGGCCGCTGATGTCGAAGAGAGGGTGAGCCGTCATCGTCGTGTCCCTGAAGGAGTCGTACCGGCTAAATGACCAGCGAGAGCAGCAGGACCAGACCACCGGCGACCACGGAGATGATCGTCTCCATGACGGACCAGGTCTTGACGGTCTGGCCCACGCTCAGCCCGAAGTACTCCTTCACCAGCCAGAATCCGGCGTCGTTGACATGGCTGAAGAACAGCGAGCCGGCGCCGATGGCGAGGACGAGCAGGGCCGCGTGGGTCGTCGACATGTCGGCCGCGAGGGGGGCGACCAGACCGGCCGCGGAGACCGTGGCCACCGTCGCCGAACCCGTCGCCAGCCGGATCGCGACCGCGATCAGCCAGGCCAGCAGCAGCGCCGGGATCGACCAGTCCTCGGAGATGTCCAGGACCATCTGACCCACACCGGTGTCGATCAGCGTCTGCTTGAAGCCGCCGCCCGCGCCCACGATGAGCAGGATGCCCGCGATGGGGGCGAGGCCCTTCTCGACCAGCGGCGAGAGGCGCTCCTTGCCGAACCCGGCGGGCCGCAGCAGCGTGAAGATGCCGACGAGCACGGCGGCCAGCAGCGCGATCAGCGGCGAGCCGATGACGTCGAACACACGCTGCACGGTGTTCTCCGGGTCGTCGATGACGATGTCGACGAGCGCCTTGGAGAGCATCAGGATGACCGGCAGCAGGATGGTCGCCAGCGTGGCGCCGAAGCCCGGAAGCTTCTTCAGGTCCTCCGAGACGCGCTGCGGGATCATCCGGTCCGGGGCGGGGACGTCCACCCAGCGGGCGGCGTACCGCGAGAACACCGGGCCGGCGATGATCACCGTCGGTATCGCGATGAGGACGCCGAGCGCCAGCGTCACGCCCAGGTTGGCGCCGACCGCGTCGATCGCGACCAGCGGACCGGGGTGCGGCGGGACCAGGCCGTGCATCACGGACAGACCGGCGAGGGCCGGGATGCCGATGCGCATCAGCGAGTAGTTGCCGCGCTTGGCGACCATGAGCACGACCGGGATCAGCAGCACGACGCCGACCTCGAAGAACAGCGGCAGTCCGATCACCGAGGCGATCAGCACCATCGCCCAGGGCATCGAACGCCCGCTCGCCTTGGCGAGGATGGTGTCGACGATCTGGTCGGCGCCGCCGGAGTCGGCGAGCATCTTGCCGAGGATCGCGCCGAGCGCGATCAGCACGCCCACACCGGCCACGGTGGTGCCGAGCCCGGTGGTGAAACTGGCGATGACCTTGTCGAGCGGCGCCCCGGCGAGCGCGCCGAGCACCAGCGAGCCGAGGGTCAGCGACAGGAACGCGTGGAGCTTGAACTTGGTGATGAGCAGGACGATGACGGCGATGCCCGCCAGGACGGCGATACCAAGCTGAGCGTGGCCGGCCGAGGTGATGGGCTCGACGGTGTCCGCTGCCAGCATCTCGACGCTGAGTCTGGTCACGGGGGTTCCCTTGCAGATACGGGGGTTGGG
>NZ_RDBN01000037.1:1008722-1060202 GCF_008042075.1 Streptomyces sp. UW30
GGTTGGGGGAGGGGGTACTGCCGTGGGGGGCGGCGGTGGTGCGGGGGTGCTACGCGACTGACTCGGGAAGCCCGTTCAGCGCTTCGACGGCCCGTTCGGTGATCTCCTCGGGGCTGCCGGCGACATCCACCGCGACCCCGGCCTCGTCGGCCCGGAGCGGCTGGAGCGTGGCGAACTGCGAGTCCAGCAGCGCGGTCGGCATGAAGTGCCCCTGCCGGTGCGCCATCCGGTCCTCGATGAGGGCCCGGTCACCGCTCAGGTGCACGAACACGACCCCGGGCGCCTCGGCCCGCAGCCGGTCCCGGTACGACCGCTTCAGCGCCGAGCAGCTGACCACCCCGCCGAGCCCGGCCCGTTCGTGCGCCCAGGCGCCGATGGCGTCGAGCCAGGGCCACCTGTCGTCGTCGTCGAGCGGGACGCCGGCCGACATCTTGGCGATGTTGGCCTGCGGGTGGAAGTCGTCACCCTCGGCGTAGGGAACGCCGAGCCGGGCCGCGAGCAGGGGACCGATGGTGGTCTTGCCGGTGCCCGCGACGCCCATGACCACGACGACATGGGGGGTACTCATCGCTGCCTCACTGTCTGCTGTCCTCGTCGACACGTGATGTCGACGCAACTGAAACGCATTAGGTACGACGAATTCAAGAGTGTGTGATGTATAAGTCTGACTTTTTGAGATCGTGATCCACCGCGTACGCTGAGTGCATGACCACTCCGGGCCGGGGTCTGCACGGCCATGTACTGGAAACACTCGGCCCCGCGATCACCGCCGGCGAGTATCCGCCCGGCAGCGTCCTGCGCACCGACGAACTGGCGCAGCGCTTCGAGGTGTCCCGCTCGGTGATGCGCGAGGCAGTCCGGGTCCTGGAGTCCATGTACCTGGTCGAGTCCCGCCGCCGCGTCGGCGTGACGGTCCGCCCGAAGTCCGAGTGGAACGTCTACGACCCCCAGGTCATCCGCTGGCGACTGGCCGGCGCCGACCGGCCCCAGCAGCTGCGCTCGCTCACGGTCCTGCGCTCGGCGATCGAACCGGCCGCCGCCGGCCTCGCGGCGAAGCACGCCACCGCCGACCAGTGCGCCGAACTCACCGAGTGCGCCCTCGGCATGGTCGCCCACTCACGCGGCCACCAGCTGGAGGGCTACCTCGTCCACGACGTCGCCTTCCACCGCGTCGTCCTCAGGGCCTCCGGCAACGAGATGTTCGCGCGCCTGGGCGACGTCGTCGCCGAGGTCCTCGCGGGCCGCACCCACCACGAGATCATGTTCGAGGACCCCGACCCCGCCGCGGTCACCCTCCACGTCCAGGTCGCGGAGGCGATCCGCGCGGGCGACGCGACGCGCGCGGAGCACCTGACCCGCGAAATCACGGTCGGCGCGCTCCAGGAGCTGGACATCCTGGCGCCGTAGCCGCGCTAGCTCAGGAACTCCCCGTCCACGTACACCCAGGCCCCGTCGACCCGCTCGAACCGGCTGCGCTCATGCAGCGAGCCGCCCCGGTACGAGGCGCGGAAGGTCACGGTCCCGGTGGTGTGGAACGCCGACCCGTCCGTCGTGTCCAGGATCTCCAGGCCGGTCCACCGCATGCCCGGATCGAGGTCAAGCCGCGTGGGCCGCGTCCGTGGATGCCAAGTACGCAGCAGGTACGCGGCATCGCCCTTGACGAACGCGCAGTAGCGCGACCGCATCAGCGCCTCGGCGGTCGGCGCGGCAGTGCCGGTGTGGTGGCGGCCGCAGCACTCGTCATAGGGCTCGGACAGCCCGCACGGGCAGGAACGCGTGGTCATGGCCGCCATTGTGCTAGCCCGCCGCCCGAGCCTGGGCCCCGGGCAGCGGCGGCAGCGCCGCCCCGTGCACCCACGCGTGCAGCAGCTCGTCCACCGGCTCGGTCGCGAAGCGGGCGACGTGCGAGGTGAACGCCGCCGTCGTCACCGTGCCGCCCCGATGCAGCTGCCCCCAGCTGCGCAGCATGCGGAAGAAGGCGATGTCGCCCAGCGCGCAGCGCACCGCGTGCAGGGTCAGCCCGCCGCGCTCGTACAGCCGGTCGTCGAACATGGCCTTGCGGCCCGGGTCCGCCAGCCGCAGATCCTGCGGCATCGTCGACAGCAACCGGTGTGCGGCGGACGCGAGTTGCTGCGCGGTCCGCCCGCCCGAGCGCTCCGACCACAGCCACTCCGCGTACTTCGCGAGCCCCTCGTTCAGCCATATGTGCCGCCAGTCCGCGATG
Source organism: Streptomyces sp. UW30 (assembly GCF_008042075.1). Lineage (GTDB taxonomy): Bacteria > Actinomycetota > Actinomycetes > Streptomycetales > Streptomycetaceae > Streptomyces. The sequence goes on from NZ_RDBN01000037.1 coordinate 1,010,947, forward strand.
GACACGCTGTTGCCGAACCACTGGTGCGCCAGCTCGTGCGCCACCAGCCGCTCCGAACCCCGCGCCCCGTCCACGTGATTGGCGCCGAACAGCGACAACCCCTGTGCCTCGACGGGCACATCGAGTTCCTCCTCGGTCACCACGACCGCGTACTCGTCGAAGGGGTAGGGCCCGAACAGCTCCTGGAAGACGTCCATCATCTGCGGCTGGCGCGCGAAGTCCCGCGAGAAGTCGGCGAGCAGTTGCGCCGGGATGTGCCCGTGCTGCGGCACCCCGCCTAGGCCCGGGTCGCCCAGCAGCACCGTCTGGTACTTGCCGATCGACAGGCCGACCAGATAGCTGGACGTCGGCGCCGCCTGCTCGTAGACCCAGGTGGTCGTGCTCGCCTTCGTCGTCCGGGTCAGCAGGCGCCCGCCCGCCACCACGGCGTACGCCGACGGCGTGGTGATCGAGATCTGGTACGACGCCTTGTCGGCGGGCCGGTCGTTGCACGGGTACCACGAGGGCGCCCCGATCGGCTGGCTCGCCACCAGCGCCCCGTCCTCCAGCTCCTCCCAACCGAGCCCGCCCCAGGGACTGTTCACCGGCTTGGGGTTGCCCGACCAGTGCACCTCGACCGTGAAGGCCGCTCCGGCCCGGATCGGCTTCGCCGGGCGCACCCGCAGCCTGCCGCCGCGGTGCGTGTAGTGCGGCTGGCGCCCGTCCACCCGGACCCGCCCGATCTTGAAGTCGGACAGGTTCAGCACGAACTCGGGCAGCGGGGAGCGGCCCGCGATCGCGTTGATCCGGGCCGTCCCCGACAGCCGGTTCGGGCCCGGGCGGTAGTCCAGCGCGAGCTCGTACCGGTGCACCCGGTAGCGGGCGTCGCCGTGCTCCGGGAAGTACGGGTCCGCGCCCGCCGTCTGCTGAACTGCCACTGCTGTCTGTGCTCCCTGCGCCGTACTGCTGCCACTCCGTGCCGGCCCACTGCTTACCGGCCCCGAGTGGGCCGCGCTCAGGGACGCCATGCTTCGATCGGATTGCCGAGCCAACGGGTGTCGTCGGGGACCGACTCCGCCGCCATCACGAGCGACGCGGGACCCAGGGTCGTACGGGCCCCGATCGCGCTGCCGGGAAGGACGATCCCGCCAGGACCCAGCGTCGCGCCCTCACGGAGGACCACAGTATCCGTCCGCAAGATCCGGTCGTGGAAGAGGTGTGTCTGGAGCACACAGCCCCGGTTCACGGTGGTGGCGTCCTCAAGGGTCACCAGATCCGTCTCCGGCAGCCAGTAGCTCTCCACCCACACGCCCTTGCCGATCCGCGCACCGAGCCCCCGCAGCCACGCCGTCAGCACCGGCGTACCCGGTACCGACCCCGCCAACCACGGCACGGCGAGCACCTCGACGAAGGTGTCGGCCAGCTCGTTGCGCCACACGAAGGAGGACCACAGCGGATGCTCCCCGCTGTGATGCCGCCCCACGAGCAGCCACTTCGCCACGATCGACACGAGCCCCGCCACGGCCCCGGCGCCGAGCAGCACCAGCCCCGACAGCAGCGGCGCCCAGACGCCCAGCGCACACAGCGCCGCGATGGTCAGCACCGCCAGCCCCGCCGAGCAGAACACCGGCACGATCCGGCACAGCTCCACCAGACCGCGCGCCCACAGCAGCCGGGCCGGCGGGTCGTACGTCAGGCTCTGATCGCCGTCGGCCGCGCTGCGCGGCAACTTCACCGGCGGCAGCCCCAGATACGACGTGCCCTTCTTGGCCTTCTTCGGCGTCGCCGACAGCACACCGACCAGCCCGCCGTCCGGCACGCTCCGCCCGGGCGCGGTCATCCCCGAGTTGCCGAGGAAGGCCCGCCGCCCGATCTCCGCGCGCCCGATCCGCATCCAGCCGCCACCGAGCTCGTACGGCGCGGTCAGCGTGTCGTCGGCCAGGAACGCGCCCTCACCGACCGTCGTCAGGCTCGGCAGCGCCAGCACGGTGGACACCTCGGCGCCCCGCCCGATGCGCATCCCGAGCAGCCGCAGCCACACCGGCGTGACCAGCCCGGCGTACAGCGGGAACAGGGTGTCGCGCGCGCGGTCCATCAGCTGCGTCACGGTCCACGCCTGCCAGCCGATGCGGCTGTGCGTGGGATGCGTGCCCTCACGCAGGCCCAGGCTGAGTAGCCGTACGGCGATCAGGATCAGCAGCGCGTACGCCGCCCCGAAGGTCAGCGTCGCCGGTACGAGGGCCAGCGCGGCGCCCGTCAGCGGCGCGTCCGGCGTGTAGAACACCCGGGCCACCAGGAACGCGGCGGCTCCCGCCAGCACCGGCAGCGCGTTGAGCGCGAAGCCCGTGATGCCGTACATCACACGCCAGTACGTCCCGCGGCGCGGCCGCTCCTTGGGCCAGTTGCGCTTGGCCTTGCCGAGCTTGACCGCGGGCGCGCCCGCCCAGCGCTGACCGGTCGGGATCTGCCCGGTGACCGCGGAGCCGGGGGCCACCTCGGCCCGCTTGCCGACGCGGGCGCCCGGGAAGATCATGCTGCGGGTGCCGACGACGGCATGCGCGCCGACCCTGACCGTGCCGATCTCCAGCCGGTCCCCGTCCAGCCAGTACCCGGACAGGTCCACCTCGGACTCGACCGCCGCGCCGCGCCCCAGTTTGAGCAGCCCGGTGACCGGCGGCAGCGCGTGCAGGTCCACCTCGGGCCCGACCTTGGCGCCCAGTGCCCGCGCGTACCGCTCCAGCCAGGCCCCGGTCAGCGAGGTCGCCCCGCTGAACTCGGCCAGCCGCTCGGCCGTCCACAGCCGCAGATGCACACTGCCACCACGCGGGTACCGGCCCGGCTTCACGTCCTTGAGCAGCAGCCGCGCACCACCGGCGGCGAGCGCGAGCCGCCCCGGCGGGCTGAACAGAGCGACCGCGCCGGCCGCGACCAGCCACCAAGGTGCCGTCGGCAGCCAGCCGTAGGCCGGCAGCAGATTGCCGAGCGCGGCCAGTACGACCGTCCAGCGCAGGCCGAGCAGCGTGAACAGCGGCACGAGCAGCAGGAGCTGGACCAGCTGCGCACGCCGGGGCACCGGCGCGACGATCCGCTCCGCCCCGTCGTCCTGCGCGGACTTCTCCAGGTGCCGGGCCAGCTTGCGCAGCATCGGCTGCTGGTAGATGTCCAGGACGGCCGCGCTCGGATAGCGGGTGCGCAGCCGCGTCGTCAGCTGTGCGGCGGCCAGGCTGCCGCCGCCGATCGCGAAGAAGTCGTCCGAGGCGCTGGTGACCGGGATGCCGAGCACCTCGGTCCACTGCTCGGCCAGCCACGCCTCGGTGCCGTACAGGTGCTCCGCCGGGCCGGAGGACTCCAGTCCCTCCAGCGGCCAGGGCAGCGCGCCCCGGTCGACCTTGCCCGAGGTACGGGTCGGCAGGTCGTCGACCGGCGCGAGCAGCGGCACGAGGGCGGCGGGCAGTTCAGCCCGCAGCTTCTCCACGGCCGCCGCCTGGTCCCAGCCTTCCTGCGTGACGACGTACCCGACGAGGAGCTGGTTGCCGCTGCGCGCGCTGCGCACCGCGGCGGCCGCACCGGCCACCCCGGGCAGCGCCTGCAGCGCGGCATCCACCTCACCGAGCTCGATCCGCCGTCCGCCGAGCTTGATCTGCTCGTCGGCCCGTCCGAGGAAGACCAGCCCCTCCGGCTCCGCCTTGACGAGGTCACCACTGCGGTACGCCCGCTCCCAGCCCAGGGACTCGAGGGGCGCGTACTTCTCCGCGTCCTTCTCCGCGTCGAGATACCGGGCCAGACCGACCCCGCCGATCACCAGCTGCCCGCTGGCGCCCATCGGCACGGGCTCGCCGGCCTCGTCGACGACGGCCAGCTCCCAGCCGTCCAGCGGCAGCCCGATCCGGATCGGCTCCTCACCGTTCATCAGCGACGCACAGGCCACCACGGTCGCCTCGGTGGGCCCGTACGTGTTCCAGACCTCGCGCCCCTCGGTCACCAGCCGCTGCACCAGCTCGGGCGGGCAGGCCTCACCGCCGAAGATCAGCAGACGTACGTCGCCCAGGGCCTCGACCTCCCAGAGCGCGGCGAGCGTGGGCACGGTCGACACGACCGTGATCTCCTGCTCGACCAGCCACGGCCCGAGATCGGCGCCGCTCCTGACCTGCGAGCGCGGCACCGGCACCAGACAGGCGCCGTACCGCCAGGCCAGCCACATCTCCTCGCAGGACGCGTCGAACGCGACCGAGAGACCCGCCATGACCCGGTCACCGGGCCCGATCGGCTCCTCGGTGAGGAACAGCGCGGCCTCGGCGTCCACGAACGCGGCGGCACTGCGGTGCGAGACGGCGACGCCCTTCGGCTTCCCGGTGGAGCCGGAGGTGAAGATGATCCAGGCGTCGTGCTCGACGCCGGGGCGGGCGGCGGGAACCTCGCTGCGCGAGTGCACGGTCAGCTCGTGCCCGGCCCCCACGACGGCCCGTACGTCCGCCTCCCCGAACACCAGCTCGGCCCGCTCGTCCGGGTCCTCGGCGTCCACGGGGACATAGGCGGCGCCGGCCGCGAGCACGGCCAGGATCGCGATGTACAGGTCGTTGGTGCCGGACGGCACGCGGACGCCCACCCGGTCGCCGAGCCCGACCCCGGCCGCGGCCAGCCCGCGCCGCAGCCGCTCCACCTCGACGGCCAGCGCCAGGTAGGTCAGGCTGGTCGTGCCGTCGTCCAGGGCCGGCTCGTCGGGGTAGGACCGCACCGCCGCGTCGAAGATGTCGACGAGGGTGCGTGGGGAGGCCGCGGAGCCTCCGGAGAAACGGGCGGTGTCGCCGAACTTCTCGCGGAGCTCTTCGTCGAGCAGGCCGAGAGCATCGCTCTCGTGAATCGCTGCCATCCGGTCCTCGCGTCTTGATCCCGGATGTCTCCGGGGCGCTGGCGGGCCCGCAGGTTTGCCTGGGGTTGTCCGGCTCCAGCCAGGTACAAACCGAAAATTTTAGTACGACGCTAGGTTCGGGGCAGGGTCACAGCCACTCGGGGCACCCGTTCGGGCTCCTCGGAGACTCGGCGGACGGCCACTGACCTGGTGATCTTCGACCGAACGAGACATCGCCCACACAATGCGTGACGAGCGGGGTCGACACGGCGTCCGGATGGCCCAGTCCGGGATGCCGTGAGCCCTGTTCTCGGCGGGAATGGACACGTGCCGCGACGTGCCGCGGACGGTGTCCCGATGCCGGAGGACGAATGTCTAACCCACAGGGCGGTCGTGCGGGCAGGGTGCTGCGCAGCACGGCCTCGGCGGTGCTGATCGTCCTCGCGTGCGTCCTGGTCCCCGTCACCGTGATCACGGTGTGGGTGCACGACATCGCCCTCGACACCGACCGCTACGTCAAGACCATGAAGCCGCTCGCCACCGACCGCGATATCGAGGACGCCGTGCGCCACCGGCTCGTCGACGCGGTGGACGTCCGCGTGAACGGCAAGCAGGTGACCGCCGACATCTCCGACTGGCTGAAGTCGCAGGGCCTGGCGCCCCGCGCGGCCGATGCCGTCAAGGCACTGGCCCCGCAGGTGGACGAGGCCGTGAACGCCGCCGCGGACCGGGTGGCGAAGCGCTTCGTCGAGAGCGACCGGTTCGAGAAGCTGTGGGTCACGGCGAACCGGACCGCCCACTCGGCCGTGGTGCACGCCCTCACGGGCAAGGGGCGCGGGGCCATCGGTGTCGAGGAGGGCACCGTGACCCTCGACGTCGGAGCCGCCGTGGACCAGGTCAAGAAGGACCTGGTGGACGCCGGTATTCAGCCGGCTTCCAAGATCCCGGCCGTCGAAAAACAGGTGGTCCTGTTCAAGTCCGACGAACTCGACCAGTTCCAGGACGCGGCACACGCGCTGGACCTGGCCGGCTACTGGATGCCGGTGATCACCGTGCTGCTCGGGGCGGCGGGCGTCCTGCTGGCGCACCGTCGCCGCCGAGCCCTGGCGAAGGCGGCCCTCGGAGCGGCCTTCGGCTGTCTCGTCGTGGCCATCGGCCTCGTCATCGCCCGCCGCTACTACCTGGACCATCTGCCGCCGACCATTCTGTCCGAGCCGGCGGCGGCCTCCGTCTTCGACACACTTCTGCGCTTCTTGAAGGTCACCCTGCGGACCGTGATCGTGCTCGGCGTGGTCGTCGCCCTCGGCGCCTACCTCGTCGGCCCCGGGCGGCTGCCGCGCGCGGTACGCGGCTGGGCCGAGCAGGGCGCCGACGCCACGGCCGGGTGGGCGGGCTCGCACGGCATCACCACGGGCCGGGCCGGGACCTGGACCGAGTCCCACCGCAGGTGGCTCACGATCGGCGTGCTGCTGCTGATCACGCTGCTGTTCGCGCTGTGGAACAACCCCACGGTCCTGACGATCGTGGTCCTGGTGATCATCCTGCTCGCGGCACTTCTGGTGATCGCCCTGCTGGCGGCCGACGGCCGCAGAAACGCCCCCGGGACCCCGGAAAAGCAAGAAACCCCTGCTTAGCAGGGGTTTCAGCTGGTGTCCGAGGGGGGACTTGAACCCCCACGCCCGATAAAGGGCACTAGCACCTCAAGCTAGCGCGTCTGCCATTCCGCCACCCGGACAAGGTGTCTGTCGTGCGGGGTTTCCCCCGCGGCGACACAGGAAACATTACCAGGCTTCGAAGGGTGCCCCGATCACCCCCCGTCGCGCCGTGAACGGCGTGTGACGGGTCGCGGCCGCTCTTGGGCAGGGCCCCGGGGAGGGGGAGGATGAGGGGGACCACCAGCAGGGACCGCGCGGAAGGAAGCAGCGTGAGCGAGACGGACACGGCCAGGGGCGTCACCGGCGAGGACGAGGTCGTGGACCTCTGCCGCGAGCTGATCCAGATCGACACCAGCAACTACGGCGACCACTCGGGACCAGGAGAGCGCAAGGCGGCCGAGTACGTCGCCGAGAAGCTCGCCGAGGTGGGCCTCGAACCGCAGATCTTCGAGTCGCACCCCGGGCGGGCCTCCACGGTGGCCCGCATCCAGGGCGAGGACCCCTCCAGGCCCGCGCTGCTCATCCACGGCCACACCGACGTCGTACCGGCCAACGCGGACGACTGGACCCACCACCCCTTCTCCGGCGAGGTCACCGACGGGTGCGTGTGGGGCCGTGGGGCCGTCGACATGAAGGACATGGACGCGATGACCCTGGCGGTCGTCCGCGACCGGCTGCGCAGCGGCCGCAGGCCCCCGCGCGACATCGTCCTCGCGTTCCTCGCGGACGAGGAGGCCGGCGGCAAGTTCGGCGCCGGGTTCCTCGTCGACAAGCACCGGGACCTCTTCGAGGGCGTCACCGAGGCGATCAGCGAGGTGGGCGGGTTCTCGTTCACGGTGAGCGAGCAGCGGCGGCTCTATCTGATCCAGACGGCCGAGAAGGGCATGCACTGGATGAAGCTGACCGTGGCCGGCACTGCCGGGCACGGCTCGATGATCCACCGGGACAACGCCATCACCGAGCTGTCGGAGGCGGTCGCGCGGCTGGGCCGGCACAAGTTCCCGGTGCGGGTCACCAAGACCACCCGGGCCTTCCTCGACGAGCTGGGCGACGCCCTCGGCACCGAGCTCGACCCGGAGAACATGGAGGGCACCCTCGCCAAGCTCGGCGGCATCGCCAAGCTCATCGGCGCGACCCTCAGCAACACGGCCAACCCCACGCAGCTCGGCGCGGGCTACAAGGTCAACGTCATCCCGGGTGAGGCCACCGCCCATGTCGACGGGCGCTTCCTGCCCGGGTTCGAGGAGGAGTTCCTCGCCGACCTCGACAAGATCCTCGGGCCCAAGGTCAGGCGCGAGGACGTGCACGCCGACAAGGCCGTCGAGACGAGCTTCGACGGGGCGCTCGTGGACGCCATGCAGTCCGCGCTGGTCGCAGAGGACCCGGCCGCGAAGGCCATCCCCTACATGCTCTCCGGCGGCACGGACGCCAAGTCGTTCGACGACCTCGGCATCCGTGGCTTCGGCTTCGCCCCGTTGAAGCTGCCGCCGGAGCTGGACTTCGCGGGCATGTTCCACGGCGTCGACGAGCGGGTGCCGGTGGACGGCCTGAAATTCGGGGTCCGGGTGCTCGACCGCTTCATCGACGCGTCCTGACCGCCGACCGGAACAACACTTCCGTAATCGACCAGACGTACTGGCCGTGACTGGGGAGAGTGAACGCGCTCATAAGGTCGTAGCCCTATTAGTTCCTCCTCGTTACAGGTGATGCGATCAGCTACTTGTGATCGCATTGCCAACAAGGAGGAATAATGATCAAGAAGGTCGTCGCCGCTGCGGCTGCCACTGGTGGGCTGGTTCTCGCGGGCGCGGGCCTGGCCGTCGCCGACTCCGGTGCCCAGGGTGCTGCGGTGCACTCCCCGGGCATCCTGTCCGGCAACGTTGTTCAGGCGCCGATTCACGTCCCCGTGAACGTCTGCGGCAACACGATCTCGGTGATCGGGCTGCTGAACCCCGCCTTCGGCAACACCTGCATCAACAAGTGACGTTGTGCCTCGCCCCGTGAATCGGGGCTGAGCCCGTCGGCCCCGGAGTGCGTGCCATGCGCTCCGGGGCCGACCGGCCTTTCGGGGCGTCGGCGGAATTCCCGACGCCCTCCTTTCTGAACGAGGTCGAAGGCAGGTAATCAGCAAATGCGACAGGTCACCCGCAAGGGCCTGATGACCGTGGCGGCCGCGACCGGCGTCATCGCCGCCGCGGGCGGCACGGCCCACGCGACCGGCGCGGGGGCGCACGGCTCCAGCGTGAACTCGCCCGGCGTGCTCTCGGGCAACACGGTGCAGGCTCCGGTGCACGTGCCGGTGAACGTGTGCGGCAACACCGTCAACGTCGTCGGGGTGCTCAACCCGGCGATCGGCAACAGCTGCGCCAACACGGGCGGCGGCTCCCACGGTGGTGGGGGCGCGTCGGCGGACGGCCACGCCAGTGACTCGCCCGGCGTCGGCTCCGGCAACCACGTCGAGGCGCCGGTGCATGTGCCGGTCAACGTGTGCGGCAACAGCGTCGACATCATCGGTATCGGCAACCCCAGCACCGGCAACGACTGCGGCAACGGCGGCGGGGCCCACACCCCGCCGGGGTCGCCGCAGGAGCCGGGCAATCCCGGGAACCCCGGTAATCCGGGGAACCCCGGTAACCCGGGCAATCCTGGAGAGCCCGGGAATCCGGGAAACCCCGGAAACCCCGGTAACCCGGGTAATCCTGGGAACCCCGGAAATCCCGGTAACCCGGGCAACCCGGGGGAGCCGACCCACCCCGGTTCCCCGAGCACGCCGCCCAGCACGGGCGGCGAGACTCCGGGCGCAGGCTCCTCGAACCCGAACCAGCCGGGCGCCCACTTCGTCACCCAGCCCCGGGGTGACGCCGAGCTCGCCCAGACCGGCAGTGACCTGCCGCTGGGTCTCGTCCTGCCGGTCGGCGCGGGGGCGCTGCTGGCCGGTGCGGTGCTGTACCGCAAGGCACGGCCGTCGCTGTAGGAGGCCCTGACTGCCGGTACGAACGGAGCGGGCCCCGCCTCGGTGGGGCCCGCTCCGTGTGTTCCCTGTCCGCCTCAGCTCACCATGTGGCCCGCACCTGTCGGATGATCCGGCGGCGCAACCGCACCCGGCGGCTGCCGTCCCGCAGCAGGCTCAGGCGGTCCAACTCCCAGTGTCCGTACTCGGCATGGTCCGTCAGCAGGCGTGTGGCGTCCTTGCGGGAGACCCCGCGCGGCACGTACACGTCGACAAATTCGTATTCCGGCATCGCATCTATTGTGCGGGCTGGGGCCCGGTACGGATAGCGTCTGCACTATGTCTGATGCTGTGCAGCCCACCGCTGCCGAGGTACGCGCCGCCGCCGAGGCGGTCAAGACCGCGCTCGACCGCCACCTGGCCGCGGTCGAAGGCCGGTCGGGTGAGGACGACCCGGCCGTCTACGACGCGTTCAACCAGCTGGCCGCGGCCGCCGAGGCCTACGACGAGCTGCTCTACGACCGCTACGACGAGGTCACACCCTTCGAGATCCCCGGTACGGAGGACGCGCTGCCGCCGTACACGGGCCCCGAGGAACCGAACGCGCTGAGCGTGCTGATCCGCCGCGACTACTCCGTGGCGGAACCGCAGCGGCTGCTGGCGCAGGCCCAGCGGGTCGAGGCGGCGGACTTCGACGACGGCGCGGACGCCTCCGGCACGGTGCACGGGGCGCTGGGCATCCTGTTCGGCGAGTTCGAACCGGACGAGATCGCCTCCCGGCACAAGGAGTTCGGCCTGGAGGAGGGTGACTCCACGCTCTGGGTGACCGCCGCGGACGACCAGTCCGACCCCGGGGAGTGGCTGGAGGCACCCTTCGAGGGGGTCGATCCGCAGCGGGTGATCTGCCGCTTCGACGTCAGCACGGTGTTCGACGACGACCTGGACGACGAGGACGACGAGGACGTCGAGGACGAATCCGAGCGGGACGTCGAGGAGGACTCCGAGGACGACATCGAGGACGAACTCGACACCGACCTGGACGAGGACGAGGACGACCTCGAACCACTCGACGCGGATCGCTGACGCGGGGCGCGGCTGTTGCGGCGGCGATGACGGTGAATGCCGTGATCGCCGCCGTTGTCGTGTGCCGCAGCCGCAGCCGCAGATCAGTCCACCGACGGCACCAGTGGTCCGAGCAGGACCGGGAGGCGGGTCGTGCGGGGCTTGGCCGGAATCTCGGTGACCGCCCGGGAGAGGGCCTGGTCGACGCCGTGGACCACGGAGAGGTGGCGGTCGGCCCGGCTGAAGGCCGTGTAGACCCAGGGGCGGTTCAGGGACTGGGCCGCGTCGCCGGGGAGGACCACGACGACCGCGGGCCAGCGGGCGCCCGCCGCCTGGTGCGCGGTCACGGCCCAGCCGTGCCGCACGGACTGCTCCACCCGCTCCTTCGGTACGACCACGGCCTCGCCCGCGCAGGACAGGTGCAGTCCCTCGGCGTCCGCCTTCACCACCTGGCCCGGCACCGTACGCCCCGGCGCGGGGGAGTACGCGACGCGGTCACCGGGGTCGAAGCCGCCGAAGCGGCCGGGGCCCGGGTTGAGCCGCTCCTTGAGCGCGGCGTTGAGCGCGCGGGTGCCGGCCGCGCCGCCGTGGCCCGGCGTGATCACCTGGGTCTGCTCCGCCGGGATGCCGATCGCCCGCGGCACCGAGTCCGCCACGAGCTGCACGGTGCGGTGCACGGCCTCGCCCGCGTCCCGCACGGGCACGATCACGACCTCCTTGCCGGGCGCCTCGACCTGGTTCAGCTCGCCGATGCCGATACCGGACACCAACTCGCCCAGCGGGCCGGGATCCGGCCGCCGCGAGGCGATCTGCGGACAGATCCGCGCCGCCAGCAGATCGGCGAACACCCGCCCTGGCCCCGCCGACCACAACACCCCCGGATCCCCGGAGAGCACCAGCCGGGCCCCGTCCGGCAGCGACTCCGTGAGCAGAGCGGCCGTCTCGACGTCCAACTGGGGCGCGTCGAGCACGACGAGGAGATCGAGGTCGAACGCCCCGTCCGCGTCCCGACCGGGCCCTTCGGCGCCGGACAGCAGACCGGCCACGGTGGCCGCGCCGGGCACGGACCCCGGCTCGGCCGGGCTGCCGGGCCCGCTCAGCAGGGCCGAGAAGCGCTCCCGGCCGAGCGGAACGTGCGTGGCCGCCCAGGCGCGCAGCCCGAGCGCGTGCGCGCCGCGCAGCAGCTCCGCCGGTTCCGCGCGGGACGCCTCCCCGCCGGTGTGCAGGACCAGGCCGTGGTTCGCGACCGCGCGGATCAGGTCGGCCGCGGAACCGGCGCCGGCCGCAGCCCGCTCCCACTCCTCGGCCGAACCGTCCTGCTTGGGCGCCGAGTTGATCAGCCGGCCCAGTCCGTCGGCGAGGCTCTCCTCCGCCAGGGCGTACCGCTCCAGGCCGACCAGGACACGCACCGGCCGCTCCGCGTCCTCCTCCGCCTCCTCGTCGCGCACGGCCGGGGCGCCGGGCTCGTCCAGGGCGTCCTGGAAGGCCAACGCCTCACCCTCGGCCAGGGTGTTCTGCACGGCCGTATCGGCGTCCGGCACTGCGCGCTGGACCAGTGCCGCGGTGAGCGCCGGCATCTCCAGGGCCGTGTGCCCGGCCAGGGCCGCCTGCTCCAGGAGCCAGACGGTGACCGCCCGCCCGCGCCGCTCGTCGTCCGGTCCGCATTCCGCGCCGAGCAGCGCCCTCGCGAACCCGTCGGCCTGCTCGGGCCGTACGCCACCGACGCGCAGCAACTGCCAGGGATCCGCGCGCAGCCGGTCGGCGGCGCCCTCGCCGAAGGCCTCCGCGACCTGCGCGGCGAGCGCCTCCGGGGCACCGCCCTCGGTCAGCACCTGCCGCACGGACTCGACGGTCTCCGAAGCGGGGGCGGCGGGTGCGCCAGGTGCCGCCGCGGGCTGCGGTCGGCGGGCCGGCTCCGGGGCGGGGCGGCGCGGTGGCTCCGGCTCGCTGAAGACGGTGGCCGGGGGCTTCGCGCCGCTCTCCACGGCCCGTACGGCCGCGAGCAGATCGGCGGCCGTCCCGCTGAGCTTGGCCCCGCTCTCGACGGGCGCCTGCTTCTCGGCCTTGCGCCGCTCGATCCGCTCCCGCTCCAGGCGCTGAGCCGCCAGCTCGGCCTCGGCCTCGGACAGTTGGGCCGCGCCGTCGCCCTCGGCCGTGGTGGTCTCGCTCGCGGTCCCGTCGTCACCGTCACCCGACTCGGACACGGGGACGACGCCGGCCTCGGCGTCCCCGGCTCCCGGCGTCCCCGGCTCCGTGTTCTCCGTGGTCTCGGGTGGCTCCGTGCTCACAGCGTGCTCCAGTCGTGATCGGGATAGCGGTGCACGGGCGCAGACACGTCGTCGAGCGCCCGGCAGATCTCGTCAGGAAGACTAAGGGCCTCCACTGACAACGCTGCCGTGAGCTGCTGTGCGTTGCGCGCGCCGATGACGGGCGCGGCGACGCCGGGCCGGTCGCGGACCCAGGCGAGGGCGACCTGGAGCGGGGAGACGGCCAGCCCGTCGGCCGCCGTCTGCACGGCGTCCACGATCCGGCTCGCCGTGTCGTCGAGGTACGGCGCGACGAACGGCGCCAGATGCTCCGAGGCGCCGCGCGAGTCGGCTGGCGTGGCGTTGCGGTACTTGCCGGTCAGCACGCCCCGGCCGAGCGGGGACGAGGGCAGCATGCCGATGCCCAGATCGAGGGCGGCCGGCAGCACCTCGCGTTCCACACCGCGCTGGAGCAGGGAGTACTCCAGCTGGGTGCTCGCCAGGCGGGTGCGTATGCCGGGCGCCGCGAGCTGCCAGGTCGCCGCCTTGGCGAGCTGCCAGCCGCAGAAGTTGGAGACACCGGCATAGCGCGCGCGGCCGCTGCTGACGGCGAGGTCGAGCGCCTGGAGGGTCTCCTCCAACGGGGTGTACGGGTCGAAGGCGTGGATGTGCCAGACGTCCACATAGTCCGTGCCGAGCCGGGCCAGCGAGGCGTCCAGTGCGCAGAGCAGATGGCCGCGCGAGCCGTCGAAGCGGCGGTCCGGGTCGGGAACGCTGCCCGCCTTCGTCGAGATGACCAGGTCCCGCCGCGGCACCAGCCCCTCCATGAGCCGCCCGAGCAGATACTCGGCCTCCCCGTCGCCGTACACGTCAGCCGTGTCGACGAGGGTGCCGCCCGCCTCCCAGAACGTCTTCAAGAGGTCCGCGGCGTCGTGCTCGTCGGTGTCCCTGCCCCAGGTGAGGGTGCCGAGCCCGATCCGGGACACGCGCAGGCCGGTGCGGCCGAGATGCCTCTGCTCCATGAACGCCGAGATTACTGGCCAGAACCTGCCATGTGGGGGCCTGTGGATAACCAGTTTTCACGACGGTCACCGGGCATGCGCGGGGTCGGTCGGGCGACGCCCGCCACATCGGCCTCCCCGCGAGAGGCCCCCCGCGCTAAGGTCTGGGCCACAAGGGACGTTACTGATCGGTAAGGGGATCGGCCATGCAGCTCGGGATCAACCTCGGCTACTGGGGTGCCGGAATGGACGCGGACAATCTCGCGGTCGCGCAGGAGGCCGACCGGCTGGGCTACGCCGTGTGCTGGGCCGCCGAGGCGTACGGCTCGGACGCGGCCACCGTGCTCAGCTGGGTCGCCGCCCAGACCGAGCGCATCGACGTCGGCTCCGCCATCTTCCAGATCCCGGCCCGCCAGCCGGCCATGACCGCGATGACCGCGGCCACCTTGGACTCGCTCTCCGAAGGCCGCTTCCGCCTCGGCCTCGGCGTCTCCGGGCCGCAGGTCTCCGAGGGCTGGTACGGCGTCAAGTTCGACAAGCCGCTGGCACGCACGCGTGAGTACGTCGAGATCGTCCGCAAGGCCATGACGCGTGAGCGCCTGTCGTACGAGGGGCAGCACTGGACGCTGCCGCTGCCGGGCGGCCCCGGCAAGCCGATCAAGCTGACCGTGCACCCCCAGCGCGAACACATTCCGCTGTACATCGCCGCCATCGGCCCGAAGAACCTGGAGCAGACCGGCGAGATCGCCGACGGCGCACTGCTGATCTTCCCGTCCGCCGAGCACCTGGAGGACACGGCGATCAAGTACCTGCGCGCCGGGCGCGAGAAGGCCGGCAAGACCCTCGACGGGTTCGACGTCTGCCCGACCCTGCCGCTCGCCATCGGCGACGACAAGGACGTGGCCACGCTCGCCGACACCTTCCGCCCCTACACCGCGCTGTACGTCGGCGGCATGGGCAGCGCCAAGCAGAACTTCTACAACCAGCTCGCCCAGCGCATGGGTTACGAGAAGGAAGCCGCCGAGATCCAGACCAAGTACCTCACCGGCGACAAGCAGGGCGCCGCGGCCGCCGTACCGCACGACCTCATCGACAAGACCACGCTGCTCGGATCCGTCGACCGGATCGCGGACCGGATGAAGGCCTACGCCGCGGCCGGGGTCACCACCCTGTCCCTGGCGCCCGCGGGCTTCACGCTCGACGAGCGGCTCGCCTCGCTGCGCGCCGGCAGCGAGGCCCTGGAGCGCGCCGGGCTGGCGTGACGCCGAGGGCCGTACGGCCCGGGAAGTTTCAGCGGCCGTGGTGGGGGCTCGGGGGTCTTCCCCGCCACGGCCGTCACGCAGAACAACGCGCGCGTGCCCACCCGGTTACGCCCCCGTCGTGACCCCGATGGTCATTCTTTTGGCGGAGTTGTCCGACTCAGCTGTTGCAGCGGCTCTCTCACCGCATTTGACTCGTTCTTCGCGGGATCCTGCGGCGTCCTGAGAGAGGTGCCCCACGATGCTTTCGGCCAAGAGTCTGTTCCAGGAGATCCTCGACGACGACGAGTCCTTCCGGCTGTTCTGCTCCATCGCCGCCAGCGGCGAGTCCCAGGGCGGCTGGGAGAACGCGCGCATCGCCGCGCTCGTACCCGACAGCGAGCGCGCCATGGCCCCCAAGATCACCCGGCACGGCGCGGACGAGGACAAGCACGGGCGGATCTTCGGCGCCCTGCTGAAGAAGCGCGGCCTGCAACCCGTCCCCGTCCCGCCCGAGACCGACTACACGATGCTTCTGGAGAAGCACGGCATCGGGCTCGCCCACGAGAAACTCAAGGCCGACAAGCCGCTCACGGTCGACGACATCATCACCTACCTCGCCCACAGCCGGGTCACCGAGCAGCGCGCCGCGGACCAGATGATCATGCTCCGCACGTTCTTCGCCGACCATGCCGTGATCGGCAAGGCGATCCGGAWGATCTCCAACGACGAGGACAACCACCTCGCCTACACGCACGAGGAGCTGTTGCGCTTCGCGGCGGCAGGACACGGCCGGCTGATCCAGTCCACGCTGCGCGAGTGCGCCCTGGCCGAGATCGGCGTCTACCGGGACGTCAGCCTCGCCGTCATGGACCACATGGGACGCATTCTCGGCTGGCCCCGGGCCAAGGCCGCGGTGCTCGCAGCGGGCATCCACGGCGTGTACGCGTGGGAGCGGCTCGTGGGCTGGCGGCGCATGGTGTCCCTGACGATGCCGGAGCGCCGCGACGCCCTCGGCGGACCCGCCACCTCGGCACCCGAGTTCGCCTGAGCCCCTACAACCAGCCCCGGCGTTTGAACAGCCGGTACAGCAGCACCTCGACGGCGGCCAGGGCCAGGATCAGCACCGGATAGGAACCCGTCCAGTGCAGCTCCGGCATGTGCTCGAAGTTCATGCCGTAGATCCCCGCGACCATCGTGGGGACCGCGGCCATGGCCGCCCACGCGGAGATCTTCCGCATGTCGTCGTTCTGCCGGACGCTCATCTGCGCCAGATGCGCCGAGAGGATGTCGGAGACCAGCCGGTCCAGGCCCTCGACGGCCTCGTTCACGCGCGTGAGGTGGTCGCTCACGTCACGGAAGAAGGGCTGCGCCTTGTCGTGCACGAACGGCACGCGCGCGCCGATCAGGCCCGTGCCCGCGAGCCGGGACAGGGGCTGCGCGAGCGGGCCGGTGGCCTTGCGGAACTCCATGATCTGCCGTTTGAAGGCGTAGATGCGCGAGGCCGTGTGCCGTGAGCCGCCGCCGGTCGGCGAGAACACCTCCGCCTCCAGCTCCGACAGGTCCGTGCCCAACTCGCCCGCCACGTCCACGTAGTGGTCGACCACCGCGTCGGCGATCGTGTACAGCACCGCCGTGGGACCGTGCCGCAGCATCTCCGGCTCGTGCTCCAGCCGGTTCCGGACGGCCCCCAGCGGTGCCTCCTCGCCGTGCCGGACGGTCACCACGAACGAGTCGCCGATGAAGACCATGACCTCGCCGGAGGAGACGATGTCGCTCTTCGCCTCGTACCCGACCGGCTTGAGGACCATGAACAGCGAGTCGTCGTACACCTCCAGCTTGGGCCGCTGGTGGGCGTTCAGGGCGTCCTCCACGGCCAGCGGATGCAGCCCGAACTCCTCGGTGACCTTGTCGAACTCCTTCTCCGTGGGTTCGTACAGGCCGATCCAGACGAACGCGTCGTCCTGGAGGCGGCACAGATCCAGGGCGTCGGAGAAGTCGTCGGGCCCCTGGGTGCGACGCCCGTCCCGGTAGATGGCGCAGTCGACGATCACGGAGCGTATTCTCCCGCCCTCCGCCGCCGAGCGCACCCCGTCGTGCGCCTACGCTGGGCGGCATGCCCACCCTGATCCTGGTCCGGCACGGACGTTCCACCGCCAACACCGAGGGAGTGCTCGCCGGGTGGACACCCGGCGTCGTCCTCGACGAGCGCGGGGCCCAGCAGGCCGCCGCACTGCCCGCACGGCTCGCCGCGCTGCCGATCTCCGAGGTCGTCACCAGCCCGCTCGAGCGCTGCCAGGAGACGATCCGGCCGCTCCTTGAGGCCCGGCCCGCACTCACCGCGCACACCGAGGAGCGGATCGGCGAGTGCCACTACGGCGACTGGTCCGGCCGCAAGCTCGCGGAACTGGGGGGCGAGCCGCTGATGGAGGTCGTCCAGGCCCATCCGTCGGCGGCCGCGTTCCCCGGCGGCGAGTCGATGCGGGCCATGCAGACCCGGGCCGCCGAGGCCGTACGGGAGTGGAACGCGCGCGTGGAGCGCGATCACGGCGCCGACGCCGTGTACGTGATGTGCTCGCACGGCGACATCATCAAGTCCCTGGTGGCGGACGCACTCGGTCTTCATCTCGACCTCTTCCAGAGGATTTCCGTTGAACCGTGTTCCATCACCGCGATCCGCTACACACGCCTGAGGCCGTTCCTCGTACGCCTCGGGGACACCGGTGATTTCGCGTCCCTCGCGCCGCGCGAGGAGCCGCCGGCCGCAGACGCGACGGTCGGGGGCGGCGCGGGCGCACCGTGATCGTCGGGCGCAGTAGGGTGAAGCGGTCGAAGCAGCGCCGCAGGCACGATTCGTCGCACTCACGATTCGCCGTACTCACGATTCCAATGGAGACAGGACGTGTCCCGTCAGGTGTTCCTCTACGACCCCCCGGACCGGTTCGTGGCCGGCACGGTCGGACTGCCCGGACGCCGTACGTTCTTCCTCCAGGCCACCGCCGGCTCCCGGTCGACCAGCGTGGCCCTGGAGAAGACCCAGGTCGCCGCACTCGCCGAGCGCATGGACGAACTGCTCGACGAGGTCGTACGGCGTAGTGGCGGCAACGCTGCCGTCCCCGCCATGGCGCCCAACGAGGTCGCCGACACCGCCCCGCTGGAAACCCCCGTCGAGGAGGAGTTCCGCGTCGGCACCATGGCGCTCGCCTGGGACGGCGAGGAGCAGCGCATGATCGTCGAGGCGCAGGCCCTCGTGGAGCTCGACGCGGACTCCGAGGAGGACCTCGCCGAGGCCGAGGAGCGCCTCCTGCAGGACGAGGAGAACGGGCCCCCGATGCTGCGGGTCCGGCTCACCGGCGCGCAGGCGAGGGCCTTCGCCAAGCGCGCCCTGGACGTCGTCAACGCCGGGCGGCCGCCGTGTCCGCTGTGCAGTCTCCCGCTCGACCCGGAAGGACACGTATGTCCGCGCCAGAACGGATACCGCCGCGGGGCATGACCTCGGTGGACCTCCTCACCGAGGGCGAGCTGACCGTGCGCGGACGCATCCGTGAGGCGTCCAACGCCGCACTGTTCTGCACCGTCGCGCACGAGGGCCGGGAAGCGACCTGCGTGTACAAGCCGGTCGCCGGTGAGCGGCCGCTGTGGGACTTTCCCGACGGGAACCTCGCCCAGCGCGAGGTCGCCGCGTACGAGGTCTCCGAGGCCACCGGCTGGGGGCTCGTACCGCCCACCGTGCTGCGCGACGGGCCGTACGGCCAGGGCATGTGCCAGCTGTGGATCGACATGACCCCCGAGGCCGACCTGCTGGCGCTGGTGGACGGCGAGGAGCCCGAACCGGGCTGGAGGGCGATCGGCTTCGCCGAGGTCGGCGAGGGCAGGACCGCCCTGCTCGTGCACGCCGACGACGAGCGGCTGCGGCGCCTGGCCGTCCTGGACGCAGTGATCAACAACGCCGACCGCAAGGGCGGCCATCTGCTGCCCACCGAGGACGGCCGGCTCTACGGCATCGATCACGGCGTCACCTTCAACGTCGAGAACAAGCTGCGGACGCTGCTGTGGGGATGGGCCGGGGAGCCCCTGACCCAGGAGGCCGTCGAGGTGCTCGGCGCCCTGCGGGAGGGGCTGAAGGAGGGCGGCGCGCTGGCCGTACGGCTGGCCGAGCTGATCACCGCAGCCGAGGTGGAGGCCACGCGCGCGCGGGTCGAGGCGCTCGTCACGTCCGGGAAACACCCGGAACCGAGCGGCGAGTGGCCGGCCATTCCGTGGCCGCCCGTCTAGCAGCGCTCTCCCGTCCGCAGCACAATGGCCGGTATCGCACAAGAACGCCTCCCCGGCCATCCGGCCCGGTCCGGTTCGTGTACGGAACATCCGTCCGGTTAGGCTCATGACATGTATGCCTGGCCCGCTTCTGAGGTCCCCGCCCTGCCCGGTCAGGGCCGCGACCTGAGGATCCACGACACCGCGACCGGGGGCCTGGTCAGCCTCGACCCCGGTCCCGTCGCCCGTATCTATGTCTGCGGCATCACGCCGTACGACGCCACCCACCTGGGACACGCGGCGACCTACAACGCGTTCGACCTCGTGCAGCGCGTGTGGCTCGACACCAAGCGGCAGGTTCATTACGTCCAGAACGTCACCGACGTCGACGATCCGCTCCTGGAGCGGGCCGAGCGCGACAACATCGACTGGGTCGCCCTCGCCGAGAAGGAGACGGCCCTCTTCCGCGAGGACATGACCGCCCTGCGGATGCTGCCGCCGCAGCACTACATCGGCGCGGTGGAGGCCATACCCGGCATCGTCCCGCTCGTCGAGCGCCTGCGGGACGCCGGCGCCGCCTATGAACTCGACGGTGACATCTACTTCTCCGTCGAGTCCGACCCCCACTTCGGCAACGTGTCGAACCTCGACGCCGCCGCGATGCGCCTGCTGTCCGCCGAGCGCGGCGGCGACCCCGACCGTCCGGGCAAGAAGAACCCGCTCGACCCGATGCTGTGGATGGCCGCCCGTGAGGGCGAGCCCAGCTGGGACGGCGGCTCGCTCGGGCGCGGCCGGCCCGGCTGGCACATCGAGTGCGTCGCCATCGCCCTCGACCACCTCGGCATGGGCTTCGACGTCCAGGGCGGCGGCTCAGACCTCGCCTTCCCGCACCACGAGATGGGCGCTTCCCACGCCCAGGTCCTGACCGGCGAGTTCCCCATGGCCAAGGCCTATGTCCACGCGGGCATGGTCGGTCTGCACGGCGAGAAGATGTCCAAGTCCAAGGGCAATCTCGTCTTCGTGTCCCAGCTGCGCCGCGACGGCGTCGACCCGGCCGCCATCCGGCTGGCCCTCCTCGCCCACCACTACCGGGCCGACTGGGAGTGGACCGACCAGGTGCTCCAGGACGCCGAGGCCCGCCTCGGCCGCTGGCGGGCCGCCGTGTCCCGGCCCGACGGGCCCGCAGCCGAGGCGCTCGTCGAGGAGATCCGCGTCGCCCTCGCGCACGACCTCGACGCCCCGGCCGCGCTCGCCGCGGTCGACCGCTGGGTCGAGCGCCAGGACGCCGAGGGCGGCACGGACATCGGCGCCCCGGGCGTCGTATCGCGTGCTGTGGACGCGCTGTTGGGCGTGGCCCTGTAGGGATCCGAAACCGTCACAAGGGCGCTTCCTCCCCGCGGGAGGAAGCGCCCCTTTTCCTGTCCGGTGCGGCGGTCAGATCCTGCGGATCTGGATGCTCCGCAGAACCAGCGGCTGGCTGCTGTCCCATACGCCGACGACCTGGTGGCCGAACGCGAAGGCCTCCTGGACCTGGTCATGGGTCTGCGGGTTCGGGTTGTTGAAGACCCGGAAGACGCCGTTGATGCGCAGGAAGATCTGCGACGGCTGCCCGGGCAGCGGCTGGACGATGTCGATGTAGCCGTTCGCGATGCCGGCCTGCGGTGCCTGCTGGACGGCGGCCTGCGTGACCTGCTGCATCAGGTGCAGCACCTGCTGCTCGGACTGCTGTTGCTGCTGCTCGCCCTGGAGCGCCTGGCCGTAGCTCTGCTGCTGCCCGTAGCCCTGCGGCTGACCGAGCTGCTGGAGCAGCTGCTGGAACGGCTGCTGCTGGCCGAGCTGCTGGAGCTGCTCCAGGGAGCCGCTCATGCCGTACGGCTGCTGCTGGCCGTGTCCCTGCTGCTGCCCGAAGGGCTGCTGGTACGGAGACGTGCTCGGGTACTGCTGGCCCTGCTGTTGTCCCATGTGACTCATCTGCGGGGTGGTGCTCATACGGGTGTCACCTTCCCTTGATGTGATGGGCTGCGTCAGCCGGTGATCACCAGGCCGACGATCTCGTCGTCCGAGAACCACACTCGGACTTCGGGCCGTCCCCCCGCGAAGGCGGTATGGACCGCCTGGCGGATCTCGGGGGACGGATGGTTCAGGTTCCGCCACTCGCCGGCCACGAACAGCCGGAGCCGGGGCGGAAGTTCGCGCGGATACGGCAGCAACTCGTCCCAGTACCGCTCGGCCAGGCCGGAGCCGACCGCCTGCGGCACCAGATCGGTGACCGCCGCCTTGATGTCGGGCCGGTTGCCGATCCGCTGGGAGGCGGGCCGGCCCGGCGCGTCCTGCTGCGGGGAACCCGTCGCCCGCAGCACCGCACGCGCCCGCTCGGGGGACATCGGAGGCTGGGCCGCCGCCTTGAGCATGCCCTGGAGCGCGGCCAGCGCGCCGACCACCACCGGGGACGCCGACGACGTCCCGGAGAACGTGTCGGTGTACCAGGCGATCTCCTCCGGTCCGCCCTGGAGGTCGCCGGGCCGGTCCCAGAAGCCGCCGGTCGTCGTCACCTCACGGCCCCAGCCCTGCGCGTCCACCCGGGCGCCGTAGTTGGAGAACGCGAGCCGTGAACGGTCCGGGCCGTGATCGCGGCCGTGGGTGCCGGGCGGCGGGGCGCCCGCGCCGACCAGGACCGCCCCCGAGGACGGGTTGGACGGGTTGAACGGGTTGCGCCACCACTCGGGGAATTCGTCCGGGCGGCGCTCGTACACCGCGTCGTCGAGGGACTCGGCGCCGTTGCCCGCGGCGGCCACGACCAGGACGCCCCTGGCGGTGGCGTACCGGACGGCGGCGTAGTCGTCCGGCCACCATTCGAGTGCGACGTAGCCGCGCTGGTCGTCGCGGTCCGCGTACTCGAACCGGGGTCCCGGGCGGTGGAGTTCGACCAGCACGATGTCGCCGGGGCCCAGCCGGTCGGCCGCCGCCTGGATCGCGGCCGCCGTGCCGAGGCCCTGGAAGGACGCGGCCGCGGTCACCGTCTCCGGCACGATGCCGGTGACGCCGAACTCACCCCGGTCGCCGCCGATCACCCCGATCACGGCGGTGCCGTGGTTGCGCCAGGCCAGGTCGGTCAGCGGGGTGCCGACGACGACACCGGCCAGCTTGCCGGCCAGGTCCTCGTGACCCAGCTGCCAGGAGCCCTCCACGTCGATCACGGTCACGCCCTGACCGGCGCCGCCGGGCCGCTGCCAGGCCCAGTGGGCGTCGACGCCCTCGGGCGCGGGCCGCAGATAGCCCTGCCGTCCGCTGTAGTCGGGCGTGACCGGCGCGCCCTCCTTCAGGCGCCCGCTGCCCTCCCCGACGTGCCCGACGGAGGCCGGCACCGCGCCCGGCTTCACATACGCCGTGTCGATCCCGGGCAACGCGGCGATGCGCGCCCGCAGTTCCTCGGTGCGGCGCTCCCCGCCGCGCACCCGGTAGAACAGCGCCAGATCGGGCACCTCCTGCGCGCCCATCGCCTGCTGAAGCCGCTCCTCGCCGCCGAACAGCGGCTCCAGGGTGAGTTGTTCGTCACTGAGGAACATGTTGAGGGCGGAGACGTCGGCGCCCGCGACCGACCGTACGCCCTCTGCTTGGGCACGCAGCCGGGCCTCGGGACGGGCGACGACGATCAGTTCCCGCTCGGCTCCTCGATAGGTGAATCCCGCTCCGTCGGGCCCCGGCCCGGCCGTTCCCGGGCTCTGCGCCGGCTCTGCCTGGTCCGTCATCGTCTGCCGCTCCCTTCGGTCCTTGGGTTGCCAAGTGCGGGTGGTGCGGCGCGCCTTCGGGTGACAACCAAGCACGCGCGGCGCGGTCCGTCCAGAGCGATTTCACGAAGTTGGTTTGGAAACAAATTGAACTGGGCAACGTGTGCAATCCGTCCAGAAACAGATGTCACGCCATAATCCGGCCAGCTGCTGTCCAGACCCTGTCGACCGTCCGCCCACGGCTGCGGAGGCGCCCGGCGTGTGGTGGGGTGGAGGAGTCAGTTGACCGTTGGACCAGCTGTTGGCCGGTCCTGTCCGCGGAAGGACGCACAGTGGCCCCCGAACACCGCTCCTTCGCACCTCACTTCACCCGCCGCACACTCCTCACGGCCGGCGCCGCCACCGCAGGCGCCGTGCTCGTCGGCACCGCCATCACCCCCGCGGCCGCGGCCGGAAAGCGCCGGCCCACGGTGATCCACCTCCCGAACGGCTTCCGCCCGGAGGGCATCACCATCGGCGGCGGACCGTACGCCTACCTCGGCTCGCTCGGCGACGGCTCCATCTACCGCGCCGACCTGCGCACCGGCGAGGGCGGCATCATCTCCGCCGGCCCGGGTACGCCCTCGGTCGGCCTCAAACTCGACCACCGGGGACGCCTGTTCGTCGCCGGACGCGGCGAGGGCGCCCGCGTCGTGGACGCCCGCACCGGCGCGATCCTCGCCTCCTACGTCCTGACCACGGCGACCCCGACCTTCGCCAACGACGTGTTCCTCACCCCGCGCACGGCCTGGTTCACCGACTCCTTCCAGCCCGCGCTGTACGCCCTGCCGCTCGGCCGGCACGGCGAACTGCCCGGCGCGGGCGAGGTCGTGACGCTCACGCTGAGCGGCGACTGGAGCCAGGTCGCCGGCGAGGTCGTCAACGCCAACGGGATCACGGCCACCCCCGACGGCTCCGCGCTGCTGGTCGTGCAGTCCGGGGTCGGCGGCCTGCACCGGGTGAACCCGCGTACCGGAGTCACCGAACGCGTCGACCTCGGCGACGCGGCACCGCTCACCAACGGCGACGGCCTGCTGCTGACCGGGCGGACGCTGTACGTCGTACAGAACCGGCAGAACGCCATCGACGTGTTCCGCCTCGCCGCCGACGGCCGCAGCGGCGTCCTCCAGCGCCGTATCACCGACCCGCTGTTCGACGTGCCGACCACGGTGGCCGCGGACAGGGGCCGGCTCTACCTGCCCAACGCGCGCTTCACCACGACGCCGACGCCGGAGACGACCTACGACGTGATCTCCGTGCCGGCGTGACCTACGTGACCTGAGTCATGGCTGAGGGCGGTGCGCCACACAGCGCACCGCCCTCAGCGCGGCTCCGAGAGCCTCAGTCCTCCGACGAGTCCTCGTCGTCGTCCTTGCCGCTCGGCTTCGGGGGCATCGGCGGCCGCGTACGGTCGCCGGGCGACGGGCCGCCGTCCCGGCGCCGCAGATACCGCTCGAACTCGCGCGCGATGGCCTCGCCCGACGCCTCCGGCAGCTCCGCGGTGTCGCGGGCCTCCTCCAGCGTCTGCACGTACTCCGCGACCTCGCTGTCCTCGGCCGCGAGCTGGTCCACACCGACCTGCCAGGCACGCGCGTCCTCGGGCAGCTCGCCCAGCGGGATGCGTACGTCGATCAGGTCCTCGAGCCGGTTGAGCAGGGACAGCGTCGCCTTCGGGTTGGGCGGCTGCGAGACGTAGTGCGGCACGGCGGCCCAGAGGCTGACGGCCGGTACGCCCGCGTGCGTGCACGCCTCCTGGAGGACGCCGACGATGCCCGTCGGGCCCTCGTACTTGGTCTCCTCCAGGTCCATGCGGCGGGCCAGGTCCGGGTCGGACGTGGTGCCGCTGATCGGAACCGGACGCGTGTGCGGGGTGTCGCCGAGCAGGGCACCCAGGATGACCACCAGCTCCACGCCCAGCTCGTGCGCGAAGCCGAGCAGCTCGTTGCAGAACGAGCGCCAGCGCATGGACGGTTCGATACCTCGGACGAGTACGAGATCGCGCGGCTTCTCGCCGCCGACCCGGACCACCGAGAGGCGGGTCGTCGGCCACGTGATCTTGCGGACGCCCGCGTCCATCCACACCGTGGGGCGGTTCACCTGGAAGTCGTAGTAGTCCTCGGCGTCCAGCGCCGCGAACACCTCGCCCTTCCACTCCCTGTCCAGATGCGCGACCGCGGTGGAGGCGGCGTCGCCGGCATCGTTCCAGCCCTCGAACGCGGCCACCATGACCGGGTCGATCAGCTCGGGAACCCCCTCGAGCTCGATCACCCAGCGCCTCCTTCCGACGTGCCCTCGCCTGACGAACCAACCTTACGGCGTGCGGCGGGGGCGCCCGCAGCCCCCTTGCACGGGGCCGTGAACGGATCACTGCCCCGTTCGCCACCCCTGAACACCCTGTAGTCATCCGATCTGTGTCCCGGGCGGGTGAGTGCGGTGGTCCGGGCCGGGCAGCATCGGGCCGGGTGTACGCGACCCGTCACCCACTCGTGTGGCCCCGGCCGGAATCGGCTCCGGGCGGGGGAGCGGCTGCGCAACTCTTCGTCGGGTGAGCGGAGTTGCCCCCAGGTCACGCGTACGGCGCGTCGGGATCGTGTATCTGGCGCTGTGCGGAGTGGGGACGCTGGGGGCGCTGCTGGTGGCCCCGCGCGTCGAGGACCCGGCGGCCGTGGTCGCCGCGCTGCTGCCGACGCTGGCGGGCGCCTATCTGGCGTGGAGCGCCTATCGGGCGGATCGTGCCGAGGCGGCGTCCGCACCGACGGACCCCGGCGCGGTCGCCGACCGGCTCTCCGTCGCCGTACGTCGGCAGTGGGAGGCGGAGGCGCGGGCGCGGCGGCCGGCGGACCCGTATCCGCTGCCGGTGTCCTGGCGGGGTGCCGAGGCCGGACCGGCCGAGGTGACGCAGGGGCTCGCGGGCCGCGATGGGCAGATCGGCGCCCTCTTCGCGGGCCGCGTGCCCGACCGGCGGCTGCTGGTGCTGGGGGCGCCGGGGTCGGGGAAGACGCTGCTGCTGGTGCGGCTGCTGCTCTCGCTGGTCGAGGACCGGACCGCGGGCGAACCGGTCCCGGTGCTGTTTCCCCTGGCCTCCTGGGATCCGACGGCCGTGGATCTGCGGGGCTGGATGGAGCGGAAGTTGGTGCAGGACCACGCCGAGCTGGGGGCGCCGGCGCCGGGGGAGTACGGGGGGACGACGCTCGCCGGGATACTGCTGGACCGGCGCCTGGTGCTGCCCGTGCTCGACGGCTTCGACGAACTGCCCGCCGTGCTGAGCGCGTCGGCGCTGCACCGGATCGGTGAGGCGATGCCGTACGGGTGCGGGCTGGTGCTGTCGAACAGGCCGGCGGAGTACCGGGCGGCGCTGCGGCCCACTACGGGGGTGCCGGCGCGGTTGACGGGGATGGCGGGGATCGAGCTCGAGCCGCTGGACGCCTCGGACGTCGCCGACTATCTGCTGCGGGACGCGGGCGGGACGCGGGCGGGGCCGGTACGCCGGCGGCGCGGCGGTGGCAGCCGGTGGTCGCGGTGCTGGGGACGGACTCTCCGGTGGCACGGGCGCTCACGAGCCCGCTGATGGTGTCGCTGGCGCGGACCGTCTACAACCCGCGGCCGGGGGAGGGCGGCACCCGGCTGCCGGATCCCGGCGGGCTGCTGCGGTGCCCGACGCGGACGGCCGTGGAGCGCCACCTGCTCGACTCCTTCGTCGACGCCGCCTACCGACCGCATCCGGGACGGCCGTGTCGGTGGACCGCGGCCGAGGCACGGGGGGCGTTGCGGTTTCTGGCGCGGTACATGGAGCGGGGAGCGGACGGCGCGGCCGAGGTGGCCTGGTGGAAGCTGGGCCAGGCCGTGCCGGCCGTCCTGCCCAAAGTGCTGGCCGGTGCACTGCTGGGCGCGCTGGGGTGGCTGGTCGAGGGCGTGATCATGGAGATGAACCACCTTTTCGTCCCGCAGTTGCAGTCGTCGCCGCAATGGGAGGAGCGCGGAGGGCTCGGAGTCGTGGCGGCCGGGATCTGCGGCGGGCCGGCGGGCGGCCTCGCGGCGGGCACCGTGGCCGCGCTGCTGTGTGTGGCGGCGGTCGCCCCGGACGTACCGGTCGACCTCGTGCTGCACCGCCTGGCCGACGGAGGTGCGCCGGCGCTCGTCGGGGTCATCATCTCGGGCTTCGCCATCGGCGGCAGGATCCGCGTACGGTGGCCCGCCGACTGGGACTGGCGCCTCCCGGCGACGGGCCTCGCCGCGATCTGCTACGGGCTGTCCTTCGACAACGCCTGCGGAACCGTCAGCGCCCTGCTCTACGGAGTGACGGCGGCGGTCGTCGGCAGGGACGACGTGGGGACGGATCCCGCCTGCCCCGTGACCCGGGTGCGCCGGCACTGGAGCCCCCGCGGTGTGGGCAGGGGTCTGTTGGGCGGGCTGCTGCTCGGCGGCAGCATCCTGCTGGAGGGACTGCTCGCCGATGTCCTGTCGGGCGGGTCGGTCCAGGTGTACATCGCGCCCGCCGAACCCGTCGCGGCCGGCTGGGCGGCGCTCCAGGTCGGCGGGGTGTTCGCGGTGGCTTGCCTGCTCGTGAACGGTCTGCGGACGGTCCCGGTCGATCTCGGCGCCGGCTTCGAGGGCCGCGCCCTCCTGGCCAACGACCGGCGCACGCTGGGCACCTGCGTCCTGACGGCGGCGGTCCTGGGCGCCCTGGTGATCGGCACCCTGGGCTGGTGCGCCACCCTCTGGGGGTCGACCGGCGTGTGGGGCGCGGCCACCGCCGAGAGCCGGCAATGGGCGTGGGCGGTCGGACTGGTCCCCTCCTTGCTGACCGGGTTGGCCATCGGGATCCGTCAGTCGGCCTGGAGCCGCTGCGCGGTCGCCCGCTGCTATCTCGCCCTGCGCGCCAAGGTGCCCTTCGACCTCATGGCCTTCCTCGCCGACGCCCATGAACACCGCGGCGTGCTGCGCCGCACCGGCGCCGTCCACCAGTTCCGCCACATCGAGTTGCAGCACCGACTGGCCGAGTCCGAGCCGTAGATCACAGCGTGGAGCGCAGCCACTGCTCCACGCTCGCGATGTGGACCGTCGCCCACGACCGCGCCGCCTCCGCGTCCCGGTCCCGCAGCGCCGCCAGGATCGCCCGGTGCTCGTGCAGGGTCCGGCTGACCGCGTCCTCCTGGGTCAGCCCCCGCCAGATGCGCGCCCGTGTCGTCGGTCCGGACAGGCCGTCCAGGAGCGAGCACAGGACCGAGTTGCCGGAGCTCTGCACGATGCCCCGGTGGAATTCCAGGTCGCAGGCGACGAGTTCCTCCACCGACGGGGCGTCGCCGAGCTTGTCCAACTGGTTGGACAGCGCGCTCAGTTGCTGCTCGCTGATGCGGGACGCGGCCATCGCCGTGGCCGCCGGCTCCAGGATGCGGCGTACGGCGAGGAACTCCAGCACCGTGTCGTCGCGATGGAAGTCGACGACGAAGCTCAGTGCCTCCAGCAGCAGTTGCGGATCCAGGCTCGTGACGTACGTGCCGTCGCCCTGGCGAACGTCCAGGATTCGGATCAGCGACAGGGCGCGCACGGCCTCCCGCAGCGAGTTGCGGGACAGCCCCAGTTCGGCGGCCAGTTCGCTCTCCCTGGGGAGTCGGTCGCCGGGGCGCAGCGCGCCGGAGACGATCATGCCCTTGATCTTCTCGATCGCCTCGTCGGTGACTGCCATGGCCGGCCTCCCAGTCGTTCAGGATGTCGTGCGAGACATCCGATGTCTCTCGCCATTATGCGGGGTGAGGAGAACGGTCGACCTATACTCCGGATCCATGGCCGACGCAGCGACCTCACCGGACCCCGACCTGGTCAGCGCCCTGCGGGCGTTGTCGAACCCGGTGCGCCTGCAGCTGCTGCTGTGGCTGCGTGAGCCCGAGAGGCACTTCCCCATGGACCGGGCAATCGCGGATCCCGCGACCGTCGGGGTGTGCGTGAGCCATATCCAGGCCAAGGCGGGACTGGCCCAGTCGACGGTGTCGGCGTATCTGGCGGAGCTGCAGCGGGCGGGGCTGGTCCGGGCGACCCGGGTGGGCAAGTGGACCCACTACCGGCGCGACGAGGAGCGCATCGCCGGGCTGCTCGCCCAACTCGGCCAAACGCTCTAGGGGTTGGAACACGCCACGCACCGGCATGTCCGTTGCGCTTCATATCGAGAATCTGCGATATTTCGATCCATGATGAACCTGGGAACCTTCGGCATCTACACCTTCGACTTCGAGCACCAGCCGGCCGCACAGATACGCGACTCGGTCCAGGAACTGGAGGAACGGGGCTGGCGCGCGGTGTGGTTCCCCGAAGTGGGCGGGCGCGAGGCCCTCACCCAGGCCGGCTCTCTCCTCGCCGCCACCGAGCGGTTGCACGTCGTGAACGGCATCGCCCAGATCTGGGCGCGCGAGGCCCGAGCGACCCATGGCGCGAGCACCCTGCTGGCCGACGCCTACCCGGACCGGCATCTGCTCGGCCTCGGCTTCGGCGGCGTGCGCAGGCCCGGTGTCAAACCCCTGGCGGCTATGGCCGAGTACCTCGACGAACTGGACGCGCTCACCGAGAAGTCGCCCAACCCCGCGCCGAGTTCCCCGGTACGCCGGGTCCTGGCCGCCTACGGCCCCAAGATGCTGGACCTGGCCCGGGAGCGCTCCCTCGGCGCCCACACCTACCACGTCAACACCGCCCACACCGCCGGAGCCAGGGAGATCCTCGGGCCGGACGCCTTCCTCGGCGTCGAGCACCCGGTGCTGTTCGAAACCGACCCCGGCAAGGCCCGCGCGACAGCACGCGAGCACCTCGGGCCGTACCTCGACACCCCCTACAACGTCGCCAAGTTCCGCAGGCTGGGCTACCCGGACGCGGAGATCGGAGGCGGCGGCAGCGACCGCCTCGTGGACGACCTGGTGTTCTGGGGAGACGTGGACACCATCGCGGACAAGCTCCGGGCCCATGTCGAGGCGGGGGCCGACCATGTCGCCGTCCAGGTGATCGGCACCGAGCCGGGCGGGACGTCGCTGCCGCACTGGAGGCGGCTCGGCGAGGCGCTGCTTCCCTGAGTACGGCTCCGGCGGGACCGGGTCACAGGCGCAGTTCGAGGGTGATCTCGTCGTGCAGCGGGATGCCGTAGGCGCCCGTCGCCGGAATCGACGGCTTGAGGGACCGCGCCGCGTCCACGGCGCCCGGCGAGACGTCGACGATGCGCATGCCGCGCCGCTGGTAGAAGCGCAGGGCGTCCAGGTTGTCGTTCGTGGTGACCAGCCACACCCGCTCGGCGCCGGCGTCCCGGGCGGTATCGGCGGCCGCCGCGAGCAGGGCGCTGCCCACGCCGATGCGCGGCACCGTCGCGTCGAGGGTGACGACCTCCAGGCCGTCCCGGCCCAGCGCGTAGGTGAGCAGACCCACCACCTCGCTGTCCCGCTCGGCCAGCAGCGCCGGCAGTTCGAGGGCGTCGTACACCGTCGAGTGCCCCACCATCAGCGTGCCGCCCCAGGAGGCGGTGAGCACAGCGGCGATCACCTCGCCGTCCGCGGGCGTGGCGACGCGCACGCGCAGGTCCTCCATGTGCGGGACCTTAGCCGCGGTGACGACCGCCGGACATCCCGCCGTTGCACGGCATGCGAAAGGGGCGGCTCCATCGGCGCGGAGCCGCCCCTTTCGTTCGTGGCCGGCCCCGGTGCGGAAGGGGCCGCCCTCGTGTGGTCCGGCCTGGTCAGGGGAGTGGGCCGAACCATGCGCCGCGATTGGCTCATCCGGCGGAAACCGCCCGCGGCGCGTGCGAGGTCACTTCTTGTCGAGCAGGTCCTGCACCTTCGCCCGGACGTCGTCCGTCGCAAGACCGCGGATCGTCAGCGTCGTACGGCGGCGCAGCACGTCGTCCTGCGTCTCGGCCCACTCGTTGTCCCGGGCGTAGACGACCTGGGCCCAGATCTCCGGGGCGTCCGGGTGGACGCGCTCGCCCAGCTCCGGGTTCTCGTTGGCGATGCGGGCGATGTCGAAGGCCAGCGAACCGTAGTGCGTGGCCAGGTGCTTGGCGGTGTCGGCCGCCATGCGCGGACCCGGCGCCGGACGGTCGGTCAGCAGACGGTGGGCGACCGCGCGCGGGTTGGCGATGCCCGGCAGCGGCAGCTTCTTCGGCAGCGAGGCGATCGGCTCGAAGTCGTCGCCCAGCGGGTGACCCGGCAGGGCCTCCAGCTTCTTCATGATCGTGCGGCCGATGTGCCGGAAGGTGGTCCACTTGCCGCCCGCGACGGACAGCATGCCGGCCCGGCCCTCGGTCACGACCGTCTCGCGCTTGGCCTTCGCGGTGTCACCGGGACCGCCCGGCAGCACGCGCAGACCCGCGAAGGAGTACGTGATCAGGTCGCGGTCCAGCTGCTGGTCGCGGATGGAGAACGCGGCCTCGTCCAGGATCTGGGTTATGTCCTTGTCGTTGACCGCGACGTCCGCCGGGTCGCCCTCGAACTCCTCGTCCGTGGTGCCGAGGAGCAGCATGTCCTCCCAGGGCAGGGCGAACGTGATGCGGTACTTGTCGATCGGGGTCGCGAGCGCCGCCTTCCAGGGCGCCGTCCGCTTCAGGACCAGGTGCGCGCCCTTCGACAGCCGGATCGACGGCGCGGCGTTCGGGTCCTCCATCTTGCGCAGGTGGTCGACCCACGGCCCGGTCGCGTTCAGCACGAGACGGGCGTTGACGCCGAACTCGTCACCGGACACGCGGTCCCGCAGGTCCGCGCCGGTGACCCGGCCCTTGGTGAAGCGCAGGCCGGTGACCTCGGCGTGGTTCAGCACGACCGCGCCCGACTCGACGGCACCYCGGACCGTCATCAGCGCCATGCGCGCGTCGTTCATCTGGTCGTCGCCGTACACGGCCACGGCCTTGAGGTTGTCGGTGCGCAGCTCGGGCACGTCCTGCGCCGCCTTGGCGGGGGACAGGAGGTGACCGACGCCGTCACCGAACGCGGAGAGCGCGGAGTAGGCGAAGACGCCCGCCCCGAGCTTCGCGGCGCCGTGCGGCCCGCCCTTGTACACGGGGAGGTAGAACGTGAGCGGGTTCGCCAGGTGGGGGGCCACCTGGCGGGAGACCGCACGGCGCTCGAAGTGGTTCTCCGCCACCAGCTTCACGGCGCCGGTCTGCAGGTAGCGCAGGCCGCCGTGGAGCAGCTTGGAGGAGGCGGAGGAGGTGGCGCCGGCGAAGTCGCCGGCGTCGACCAGTGCCACCCTGAGGCCGGACTGCGCGGCGTGCCAGGCGGTGGAGATGCCCAGGATGCCGCCGCCGATCACGAGGAGGTCGTACGACGCCTTGGAGAGCTGCTCCCGGGTCTCGGCTCGGCTCGGGTTGGAGCCGGAGGCCGGGCGCGTCCCCAGGGCAGGCACGGAACTCAGGGTGGACTGACTGGTCATGTCGGGTTCTTACTCCTCATCAGAGCTTCAGAGCTTTTCGAGGGCTCTCGTCAGCTCTCGTCGTCCTCGATCCAGCCCATGGTCCGCTCGACGGCCTTGAGCCAGTTCTTGTACTCACGGTCGCGGGTGTCCGCGTCCATGTGGGGGGTCCACTCGGCGGCCCGGCGCCAGTTGGCGCGCAGTTCGTCGGTGCTGGACCAGAAGCCGACGGCGAGACCGGCGGCGTAGGCGGCGCCGAGGCAGGTGGTCTCGGCGACCATCGGGCGCACCACGGGTGCGTCCAGGACGTCCGAGAGGGTCTGCATCAGCAGGTTGTTGGAGGTCATGCCGCCGTCGACCTTCAGGGCCACCAGCTCGTCGCCGGAGTCCTTGACCATGGCGTCCGCGATCTCCCGCGTCTGCCACGCGGTCGCCTCCAGGACGGCACGCGCGAGGTGCGCCTTGGTCACGTACCGGGTCAGGCCGGCGATCACACCGCGGGCGTCGGAGCGCCAGTGCGGGGCGAACAGGCCGGAGAAGGCCGGTACGAAGTAGGCGCCGCCGTTGTCCTCGACCGAGAGCGCGAGCGTCTCGATCTCGGCGGCGGTGGAGATCAGGCCCATCTGGTCGCGCATCCACTGCACCAGCGAGCCGGTGACGGCGATCGAGCCTTCCAGGGCGTACACCGTCGGCTGCTCGCCGATCTTGTAGCCGACCGTGGTCAGCAGACCGGCGTAGGAGTTGATGATCTTGTCACCGGTGTTCATCACCATGAAGGTGCCGGTGCCGTAGGTGGACTTGACCTCGCCCTCGGAGAAGCAGGTCTGGCCGAACAGGGCCGCCTGCTGGTCGCCGAGCGCGGAGGCGACCGGGATGCCGGCGAGCAGGTCGCCCAGCTTGCCGCCGGTGACCTCGCCGTAGACCTCGGCGGAGGACCGGATCTCGGGCAGGATCTGCAGCGGCACGCCGATCGACTCGGCGATCTTGTCGTCCCACTCCATGGTGTGGAGGTTCATCAGCATGGTGCGGGACGCGTTGGTGACGTCGGTGACGTGCTTGCCGCCGTTGGTACCACCGGTCAGGTTCCAGATGACCCAGGTGTCCATGGTGCCGAAGAGGATGTCGCCGGCCTCGGCGCGCTCCTTGAGGCCTTCGACGTTGTCCAGCAGCCAGCGGGCCTTGGGACCGGCGAAGTAGGAGGCGAGGGGGAGACCGGTCTCGCGGCGGAAGCGGTCCTGCCCGACATTGCGGCCGAGCTCCTTGCAGAGCGCGTCGGTGCGGGTGTCCTGCCAGACGATGGCGTTGTGGACGGGCTCACCGGTGTTCTTGTCCCACAGCACGGTGGTCTCGCGCTGGTTGGTGATGCCGATGGCCTTGATGTCGTCGCGGGTGATGCCGGCCTTGGCGATGGCTCCGGCGACGACCTCCTGGACGTTGGTCCAGATCTCGACGGCGTTGTGCTCGACCCAGCCCGGCTTCGGGAAGATCTGCTCGTGCTCCTTCTGGTCGACGGAGACGATACGGCCGTCCCGGTCGAAGACGATGCAGCGGCTGGAGGTGGTGCCCTGGTCGATGGCGGCGATGAAGGGCCCGGCGGTGTGGGCGTCGGTCACTGTGTGCTCCTGGAAGTTCCGTGGTTATGGGGCTTTACGTACGGCGCGTGCCGAGAGTTTCGGTGCACCTCACCCGGATGGGTGAAGTGCACTCTCGCTATGCGAACGCGACGTTGTAGATGCCTGCCGCGATGGCGCCGCCGATGAGCGGACCGACCACCGGGATCCAGGCGTAGCCCCAGTCGGAGCCACCCTTGTTGGGCAGCGGCAGAAGGGCGTGCACGATGCGCGGACCGAGGTCTCGGGCCGGGTTGATCGCGTAGCCGGTCGGGCCGCCGAGGGACAGACCGATCGAGACGACGACGAGTGCGGTGATGAGGGCGCCCAGGGTGCCCAGGCCCTTGCCGCTGTCGTTCAGGCCCTGCGTGAGAACCGCGAGCACCAGCACGACCGTGCCGATGATCTCCGTGGCGAGGTTCTGCGCCACGTTCCGGATCTCGGGGCCGGTGGAGAAGATGCCCAGGACCGGTCCTGCGCCCTTCTCCTGGGCCTCGACGGCCTTGGCCGCCGTGGCCTGCGCGCCCGGACCGCCGACGATCTCCTTGTCGGTGAGGTGGGCGTGGAACTGGCCGTAGTAGGCGACCCAGACCAGGGCCGCACCGATCATGGCGCCCAGGAACTGTCCGGCGAAGTACGTCGGAACGTTGCTCCAGTCGTTGTCCTTGATCGCGAGCGCGACGGTCACGGCCGGGTTCAGATGGGCGCCGGACAGCGGCGCCGAGGTGTAGACCGCCGTGAGCACTGCGAAGCCCCACCCGAAGGTGATGGCGAGCCAGCCGGCGTTGCGGGCCTTGGAGGCCTTCAGCGTGACGGCGGCGCAGACGCCTCCGCCGAGCAGGATGAGTATGGCGGTACCGATGGTCTCGCCGATGAAGATGTCGGAGCTGGACACCCGCGACTCCTTTGTCCTTCGTCCAGGGAAAGCCCGAACCCCGGGTCCCTTCCGGTGGTTCGCGTTGCCCTCGGGGGTGAGAGCGATTTGCCGGCCCTTGGCACTGTCACACTCTAGCGCGTATTGCCGTTAGGTGTTCGACAATGCCGACCGATGGACGGGAGCTTGCCCCGGTGTAAGGCGTGCGTCAAGGGTCCTGTTATCGAATGCTCGATCGTTATCGGGCGTGTTGATTTATCGACACCTCCGAGTCGGACACCTACTGCCGCGTAGGGAACACGGCGTGTTCCGGGCGGGCGATTCGGTTGGCTATGTACGGCTATGCCGATGACCGGAACGTCCAATGACGTCCCGGTCGGTACCTACTCGTCCCACGCGGCGCTGCGGCGCTCAGAAACGCCCGGCGCCCAGATCTCGCGACACCGCGCGGGCGCAGTCCCGCACCGCCGCGATCAGCTCGGGCTGCAGCTCCCCGTCCCGGCACAGCCGTTCCACGGCGCCGGTGATGCCGACAGCGCCGACCGGCATGCGGCGCCGGTCGTGGATGGGGGCGGCGACGGAGGCGACGCCCTCCCAGGTCTCCTCGACGTCGGCGGCGTACCCACGCGCGCGTGTCATGTCGAGGATGTGCTCGAAGCCGTCCAGCTCGCACATCGTGCGGTCGGTGAACGCCTTGCGGTCGGCCTCGATCGCCTCGCTGTGCGCGACCGGGTCGTACGCCGACAGGACCTTGCCCAGCGCCGTGGAGTGCAGCGGTTGCATGGCGCCGATCTCCAGCACCTGCCGGCTGTCGTCGGGGCGGAAGACGTGGTGGACGATCAGGACGCCCTGCTGGTGCAGAACGCCCAGATAGACGCTCTCCCCGCTGGAGCGGGCCAGGTCGTCCGTCCAGACCAGGGCGCGCGCCCGCAGCTCGTGCACGTCCAGATAGGTCGTGCCCAGGCGCAGCAGCTCGGCGCCCAGCTGATAGCGCCCCGAGGCCTCGTCCTGCTCGACGAAGCCCTCCTGCTGGAGGGTGCGCAGGATGCCGTGGGCGGTGCCCTTGGCGAGGCCCAGTGAGGAGGCGATGTCCGACAGGCCGAGGCGTCGCTCGCCGCCCGCGAGAAGCCTCAGCATCGCGGCCGCCCGTTCG
This sequence comes from Streptomyces sp. UW30, assembly GCF_008042075.1. GTDB lineage: Bacteria > Actinomycetota > Actinomycetes > Streptomycetales > Streptomycetaceae > Streptomyces. The sequence goes on from NZ_RDBN01000037.1 coordinate 1,046,960, forward strand.
AGCGACTGGATGTTCCGTGCCATCGCCGTGCTGCCTCCGTCCCCTTCGACCGTCGACCCTGCGACGTCGCTGCCGCCGTTCGGCAATGTCGAACACTACCGGTCGATGCCGACCTCCCGCTAATGGTCGGTCAGCATCCGTTCACTTGTGTTGCCGCACCGTGGCCGGAGATCGACCCTGGCGTCATCCTCGTCCCGCGTCGTGGACTGCATGACCACTTCCGCGCCGTCCCGGTTACGCTGGCGGCGTGCGCCCGCCACGGACCGTTCCGTGATGGGTGCAAAGCCGACAGCCGTCGCACTCCAGGGAGCCCTTTCATGGCCTCGTTGCCACCGACCCCTTCCGCCGACAGCCGGACCCGTGTGTCCGCGCTCCGTGAGGCACTCGCCACCCGTGTGGTGGTCGCCGACGGAGCGATGGGCACCATGTTGCAGGCCCAGGACCCCACTCTTGAGGACTTCGAGAATCTCGAGGGCTGCAACGAGATCCTGAACCTGACCCGCCCCGACATCGTCCGCTCCGTGCACGACGCGTACTTCGCGGTGGGCGTCGACTGCGTCGAGACCAACACCTTCGGGTCCAACCACACCGCGGCGGCCGAGTACGAGATCGCCGACCGTGTGCACGAACTGTCCGAGGCCGGCGCCCGCATCGCCCGTGAGGTGGCCGACGAGTACGCCGCCCGCGACGGCCGCCCCCGCTGGGTCCTCGGCTCCGTCGGCCCCGGCACCAAGCTGCCCACCCTCGGCCACGTCGGCTACGCCACCATTCGCGACGGCTACCAGGCCAACGCCGAGGGCCTGCTCGCCGGCGGCTCCGACGCCCTGATCGTCGAGACCACCCAGGACCTCCTCCAGACCAAGGCCTCCGTCCTCGGCGCCCGCCGTGCCATGGAGGCCACCGGCACCGACGTGCCCCTGCTGGTCTCGATGGCGTTCGAGACGACCGGCACGATGCTGCTCGGCTCCGAGATCGGCGCCGCCCTCACCGCGCTGGAACCGCTCGGCATCGACATGATCGGCCTGAACTGTTCCACGGGTCCGGCCGAGATGAGCGAGCACCTGCGCTATCTCACCCGGCACTCCCGCATCCCGCTGCTGTGCATGCCGAACGCCGGTCTGCCCATCCTCACCAAGGACGGCGCGCACTTCCCCCTCGGCCCCGAGGGCCTGGCCGACGCCCAGGAGAACTTCGTACTCGACTACGGCCTCTCCCTGATCGGCGGCTGCTGCGGCACCACCCCCGAGCATCTGCGCCAGGTCGTCGACCGCGTCCGTGACCTCACCCCGTCCGAGCGCAGCCCGCGCCCCGAGCCCGGCGCCGCCTCCCTCTACCAGACGGTCCCGTTCCGCCAGGACACCTCCTACCTGGCCATCGGCGAGCGCACCAACGCCAACGGCTCGAAGAAGTTCCGCGAGGCCATGCTGGGGGCCCGCTGGGACGACTGCGTGGAGATGGCGCGTGAGCAGATCCGCGAGGGCGCGCACATGCTCGACCTGTGCGTGGACTACGTCGGCCGCGACGGCGTCGCCGACATGGAGGAACTGGCCGGCCGCTTCGCCACCGCCTCCACCCTCCCGATCGTCCTGGACTCCACCGAGGTCCCCGTCATCCAGGCCGGCCTGGAGAAGCTCGGCGGCCGCGCGGTCATCAACTCCGTCAACTACGAGGACGGCGACGGCCCCGAGTCCCGCTTCGCGAAGGTCACCAAGCTCGCGCAGGAGCACGGCGCCGCGCTGATCGCCCTCACCATCGACGAGGAGGGCCAGGCCCGCACCCCGGAGCACAAGGTCGCCATCGCCGAACGGCTCATCGAGGACCTGACGACGAACTGGGGCATCCACGAGTCGGACATCCTCATCGACACCCTGACCTTCACCATCTGCACCGGCCAGGAGGAGTCCAGGGGCGACGGCATCGCCACCATCGAGGCGATCCGCGAGCTCAAGCGCCGCCACCCGGACGTCCAGACCACCCTCGGCCTGTCCAACATCTCCTTCGGCCTCAACCCGGCCGCCCGCATCCTGCTCAACTCCGTCTTCCTCGACGAATGCGTCAAGGCGGGTCTGGACTCGGCGATCGTCCACGCGTCGAAGATCCTGCCGATCGCCCGCTTCACCGAGGAAGAGGTCCAGACCGCCCTCGACCTCGTCTACGACCGTCGCGCCGAGGGTTACGACCCGCTGCAGAAGCTCATGGCCCTGTTCGAGGGCGCCACCGCCAAGTCCCTCAAGGCCGGCAAGGCCGAGGAACTCGCCGCCCTGCCGCTGGACGAGCGCCTCAAGCGCCGCATCATCGACGGCGAGAAGAACGGCCTGGAAGCCGACCTCGACGCGGCCCTCCAGGACCGCCCCGCCCTCGACATCGTCAACGAGACCCTCCTGGACGGCATGAAGGTCGTCGGCGAGCTGTTCGGCTCCGGCCAGATGCAGCTGCCGTTCGTACTCCAGTCCGCCGAGGTCATGAAGGCCGCCGTCGCCTTCCTCGAACCGCACATGGAGAAGACCGACGCCGACGGCAAGGGCACCATCGTGCTGGCCACCGTGCGCGGCGACGTGCACGACATCGGCAAGAACCTCGTGGACATCATCCTGTCCAACAACGGCTACAACGTGGTCAACCTGGGCATCAAGCAGCCCGTCTCCGCGATCCTGGAGGCCGCCGAGGAGCACCGGGCCGACGTCATCGGCATGTCCGGCCTGCTGGTGAAGTCCACGGTGATCATGAAGGAGAACCTGGAGGAGCTCAACCAGCGCGGCCTGTCGGCGAATTACCCCGTCATCCTCGGCGGCGCCGCCCTGACCCGCGCGTACGTCGAGCAGGACCTGCACGAGATCTACGAGGGCGAAGTCCGCTACGCCCGCGACGCGTTCGAGGGCCTGCGCCTGATGGACGCCCTCATCGGCGTCAAGCGCGGGGTGCCCGGCGCGAAGCTGCCCGAGCTCAAGCAGCGCCGCGTCAGGAGCGCCGCCACCGCCGCCGTACTGGACGAGCGGCCCGAGGAGGGCCATGTCCGCTCCGACGTCGCCACCGACAACCCGGTCCCCGAGCCGCCTTTCTGGGGCACCCGGGTCATCAAGGGCATCCAGCTCAAGGAGTACGCCTCCTGGCTCGACGAGGGCGCCCTCTTCAAGGGCCAGTGGGGCCTCAAGGAGACCCGTACCGGAGACGGGCCGTCGTACCAGGAACTCGTCGAGACCGAGGGCCGCCCGCGGCTGCGCGGACTGCTCGACCGGCTCCAGACGGACAACCTGCTCGAAGCGGCCGTCGTCTACGGCTACTTCCCGTGCGTGTCCAAGGACGACGATCTGATCCTGCTGGACGAGCACGGCAACGAAAGCACCCGCTTCACCTTCCCGCGCCAGCGCCGCGGCCGCCGGCTGTGCCTCGCGGACTTCTTCCGCCCGCAGGAGTCCGGCGAGACGGACGTCGTGGGCCTCCAGGTCGTCACCGTCGGCTCGCGGATCGGTGAGGAGACGGCCCGGATGTTCGAGGCGAACGCGTACCGCGACTACCTCGAACTGCACGGTCTGTCCGTGCAGTTGGCCGAGGCGCTCGCCGAGTACTGGCACGCGCGCGTGCGTTCCGAGCTGGGCTTCGCCGGTGACGACCCCGCCGACATCGAGGACATGTTCGCGCTGAAGTACCGGGGCGCCCGCTTCTCGCTGGGCTACGGTGCCTGCCCGAACCTGGAGGACCGGTCCAAGATCGCCGACCTGCTCCAGCCCGAGCGCATCGGCGTCCACCTGTCCGAGGAGTTCCAGCTGCACCCCGAGCAGTCCACGGACGCGATCGTCATCCACCACCCGGAGGCGAAGTACTTCAACGCACGGTGACGGGCAGCAGGTCAGGCGCACGCTGACACCACCCCCGGCGTGTTACCGGTGTGCCCCGAGGCACAGCGGATAAACCAGGCGCTTCGCCGTCGCAGGTCGTACACTGGACGGTCCACCGCAGGCCGGTTCCCTTAGTGGGAGCCGGCCTGACCGCCCCTCAAGGAGGTGCGCCAGGATGACCAGCACGGTCCCCGCGCCAGTAACCCGCACGGCCGATGGGTCGGCCCTTCAGGCCGTTCTCCTCGACATGGACGGCACCCTGGTGGACACGGAGGGCTTTTGGTGGGACGTCGAGGTCGAGATTTTCGCCGGCCTCGGTCACACCCTCGACGACTCCTGGCGCCATGTCGTGGTCGGCGGCCCCATGACCCGTAGCGCCGGCTTCCTGATCGAGGCCACCGGCGCCGACATCGCGCTCGCCGAGCTCACGCTGCTCCTCAACCAGGGCTTCGAGGACCGTATCGACCGCGCCCTGCCGCTGATGCCGGGAGCGGCCCGGCTGCTGGCCGAGCTGGCCGCGCACGAGATCCCCACGGCCCTGGTCTCCGCCTCGCACCGGCGCATCATCGACCGCGTGCTCACCTCGCTGGGCCCCCAGTACTTCGCACTGACCGTCGCCGGTGACGAGGTGGAGCGCACCAAGCCGCACCCCGACCCGTACCTGCTCGCCGCGGCCGGCCTCGGCGCCGACCCGACCAGGTGCGCGGTGGTCGAGGACACGGCGACCGGCGTCGCCGCCGCGGAGGCCGCGGGCTGCCATGTGGTGGCCGTACCGTCGATCGCCCCCATCGCGCCGGCCACCCGGCGCACCGTGGTGACCTCCCTCGAAGAGGTCGATCTGGCATTTCTGCGCGGGCTCATGGCCGCCTGACAGCGCAAATGCGCCTGTCGTTCACCCAGCGTGCAACATCGACAACGCGAGAATTCCGCAGGGGAATTCGAAGGTGTCGGACGGCTGAATTCCGGCACCGCCCAAGACCGTTCAGTTTGTGACGTTCGCCACTCAATCGGGGGTCGACAGGCGCCCCACGGTGTGCCGTCGCCCCTCGATCGGGGGCGCCGGACGCACCTTTGTGTCCCGATTGATGGGACGGTGCACGAATCCTTCCCTGGTCAGGTTTTCGTTGTGTCCGCGCCCGGTTTCGCTGCGTGATGGATCCTCAACTCCGGTCGCTTCGAACCGTCCTGCGGACGCGGACTAATCTCATCGCGAGAACATCGCACTTACCCGTGACCCGCCGCGACACCCCTGCATGCCGGGTACACGGAGTCGACAGCTGGAGAAACCCGAGCATGAACCGCAAGACTTTGGTGCTGCCGGCCGTCATCGGCCTGCTCGCGCCGGTTCTCGCCGCCTGTGGTGGAACCGACAGCGGCAGTGGCAGCGGCGATGCGATCGTCGTCGGCACCACCGACGCGTTCACTGCCTCGAAGGACGCTCCCGCCCCCCTCGACCCGGCCTACGCCTACGACGTCGGCACCTGGAACATCCTGCGCCAGACCGTGCAGACCCTGATGATCCAGCCGCGCGGCGAGGGCGACCCGGTCCCCGAGGCCGCCCAGAGCTGCGGTTTCACCGACAGCGGCAACGAGCGCTACGCCTGCACCCTGCGCAAGGACCTGAAGTTCGCGAACGGCGACCGCGTCACCGCCGAGGACGTCAAGTACTCCATCGACCGCGCCCGCGCCCTCAAGGCCGAAAGCGGCGTCTTCGCCCTGCTGTCCACCATCGACACCGTCGAGACACAGGGCGACAGTGAGGTCATCTTCCACCTCAAGACCGCCGACGCCACCTTCCCGTTCAAGCTGTCGACCCCGGTCGCCGGCATCGTCGACCCCGACATCTACGGCAAGGACAAGCTGCGCGACGGCTTCGAGGTCGACGGCTCCGGCCCGTACACCCTCAAGGCCGAGGTCGACAACGACAAGCTGGTCTCGGCCGTGTTCACCAAGAACCCCAATTACCAGGGGAGCCTGAAGGTGAACAACGACAAGGCCGAGCTGCGCACCTTCGCGGACGCCGACGAGATGGGCACCGCCCTCGACAAGGGCGACATCGACCTGATGACCCGCACCATGTCGCCCGAGCAGATCCAGAAGCTGTCCGCGGACTCCGACGACAAGGTCGACCTCGTCGACATGTCCGGCCTGGAGATCCGCTACCTCGCCTTCAACACCAACGCCCCGACCGTGAAGAGCAAGGCCGTCCGCCAGGCGATGGCCCAGGTCATCAACCGCGGCGAGCTCGTCTCCAAGGTCTACGGCTCCCAGGCCGAGCCGCTGTACTCCCTGGTCCCGGCCAGCATCACCGGCCACTCCAACGCGTTCTTCAACAAGTACGGCGACCCGGACGTCGACAAGGCCAAGTCGCTGATGGAGAAGGCCGGCATCACCACCCCGGTGAAGCTGACCCTGCACTACACCACCGACCACTACGGARCGGCCACGAAGAAGGAGTTCGAGCTGCTGAAGAAGCAGCTCGACGACAGCGGCCTGTTCGAGGTCGGCATCGAGGGCGCGCCCTGGGCGACCTTCCGCCCCGCCGAGCAGAAGGGCGAGTACGACGTCTACGGGATGGGCTGGTTCCCGGACTTCCCCGACGCCGACAACTACCTCGCGCCGTTCCTCGACAAGGACAACTTCCTCGGCTCGCCGTACGCCAACCCCACGATCCGCACCACCCTCATCCCGGACTCCCGCCGCGTCGCCGACCGGCTGTCCGCGTCCGGCAGCCTGACGGAGATTCAGGACATCGTGGCGAACGACGTGCCGGTGCTGCCGCTGTGGCAGGGCAAGCAGTACGTCGCGGCGAACGACGCCGTCACGGGCACGGCGTACGTGCTCAACTCCTCCTCCACCCTTCAGCTGTGGGAGCTCGGCCGTGGCGTGAGCGGCTGACGTCTCTCCGTGCCCGGCGCCCTCGACCAGGACGCCGGGCCTGGCCCGGGACCCGGGACGGGTTCCTCACAATCGACGACAAGGCACTCGTACGTGAACATGCGCAACCAGTGGCCGGTCCTGCCCGTCGTGGCAGGGCTGGCCTCCGGCCTGCTGACCGGCTGCGGCACCCAGACGGGGGACTCCGGGGCGCCAGGTACCTCGGTGGTCGTGGGGATGGCGGACGACGTCCTGGCCACCGACCCCGCCTCGGGCTACGACCCCGGCTCCTGGCTGTTGTTCAACAACGTCTTCCAGTCGCTGCTCAGCTTCCCCAAGGGCGCCACGGAACCGCAGCCCGAGGCCGCCGAGGAGTGCGCGTTCTCCGACACGAGGGCCACGGTCTTCGAGTGCACCCTCAAGGACGGCCTCAAGTTCAGCAACGGTGACGACCTCACCTCGAAGGACGTCAAGTTCTCCTTCGACCGCCTGCTGAAGATCAACGACCCCGACGGCCCCGCGGTCATGTTCCCGACCCTCGACAAGGTCGAGACGCCGGACGACAAGACGGTCGTCTTCCGGCTCAACTCCTCCGACGCCACGTTCCCGAGCAAGATCGCCTCCGGCGCCGGCTCCATCGTCGACGAGGACCAGTACGACGCCGACGGCCTGCGCAAGGACGGCGCCGCCGTCGGCTCCGGCCCGTACAAGCTGGACACGTTCGACGACGACGAGGCCGTCTTCTCGGTCAACGAGAACTACAAGGGCACCGCCGACGTGCAGAACTCCGGCGTCGCGCTGAAGTTCTTCCACGGCGACCAGGAGTCCCTGAAGAAGGCCCTGCTCGACAACGAGGTCGACATCGCCTACCGCGGCCTCACCGCGGGCGACATCGCCGACGTCGAGAAGTCCGGCGGCGACTCCGGCGCCGAGGTCGTCGAGGGCGGRAGCGCCGAGGTCCAGCACCTGGTCTTCAACATGGACGACCCGGTCACCGGAAAGCTCGGTGTCCGCAAGGCCATCGCCTACCTCATCGACCGTGACGCCCTCATCAAGGACGTCTACCAGGGCACGGCCACCCCGCTGTACTCGATCATCCCGGCCGGTATCAGCGGCCACAACACGGCCTTCTTCGACACCTACGGCGCCCGCCCGTCCAAGGACAAGGCCGCCGCGGCGCTCCAGGACGAGGGCATCAACGGCAAGGTCAAGCTGACCCTCTGGTCCACCCCGTCGCGCTACGGCCCCGCCACCGACGACGAGTTGAAGGCGATCGCCCAGCAGCTCAACGACAGCGGCCTGTTCGACGCCGACGTCCAGTCCGTCGCGTTCGACGCGTACGAGAAGGACATCGCCGCCGGCAAGTACGGCGTGTACGTCAAGGGCTGGATCCCGGACTACCCGGACGCCGACAACTTCACGGCCCCCTTCTTCGGCAAGGGCAACGTGCTCGGCAACAACTACAGCAACAACGCCATCACCGGCACGCTCATCCCGCGCACCGCGGCCGAGAGCGACCGCTCCGCGACCGACGACGACTTCGGCCAGCTCCAGGACATCGTCGCCAAGGAGCTGCCCGTCCTCCCGGTCTGGCAGGCCAAGCAGTACGCGGTCGTCCGCGACAACGTCTACGGCCTGGAGTACTGCCTCGACGCCTCCACCGTGTTCCGCTTCTGGGAGCTCAGCAAGGGCTGACGGACGGCCGTACGCGCCCACGTACGCCGAGGGCGCCCCTTCTTCGGAAGGGGCGCCCTCTTCGTCATGACCCGGACTCCTACTGCGCGCCGGGGCGCACCAGACCGCTCTCGTACGCGTACACCGCGGCCTGCACCCGGTCACGCAGACCCAGCTTCGTCAGGACATGACCCACGTGCGTCTTCACGGTGGTCTCGCTGACGAACAGGTCGGCGGCGATCTCGGCGTTGGACAGACCCCGCGCCACCAGCTTGAGCACCTCCACCTCGCGCTCGGTGAGCGTGTGCAGCGTGTCCGGCACCGGCTCGTCGCCCGAGGGCAGATGCGTGGCGTACTTGTCGAGCAGCCGCCGGGTGATGCTCGGCGCGAGCATCGCCTCACCGGCCGCGACGACACGGATCGCCTGCACCAGCTCATTGGCCGGGGCGTCCTTCAGCAGGAAGCCGCTGGCGCCCGCCTTCAGCGCCTCGACCACGTACTCGTCGAGATCGAAGGTCGTCAGCACCAGCACCTTCGCCGGGCCGTCCCGCCCGGGCCCGGTGATCTGCCGCGTCGCCTCGACCCCGTCCATCCGGGGCATGCGGATGTCCATCAGGACCACGTCGGGCTGCAGGGCCCGCACCTGGTCGAGGGCCTGCAGGCCGTCTCCGGCCTCGCCCACGACCGCGATGTCCTGCTCGGCCTCCAGGATCATCCGGAAGCCGGTGCGCAGCAGGGGCTGGTCGTCGACCAGTAGGACGCGGATGGCCACGTAAGTCTCCTTCGCTAGTCCGGCCCCATTCTGCCCTGCTCGCCGCCACCGGACTCGCCCGCCCTGACCGGCAACGACTACAGCGCCCCGGGGGCGCCCTCCGGAGTCCCGGCCGAACCCGGGTCGGGCACGCGCACCGGCAGCGGATACGGCGGGGGAGTGCCGCCGAATTCCGGGCAGTGCGCCTGGTGATCGCACCAGCCGCACAGCTTCGTCGGCCGGGGTCGCCAGTCACCCGACTCGGTCGCCTGCCGGATCGCGTCCCACAACGCGAGCAGCTTGCGCTCGACCCGCTCCAGGTCCGCGAGCACGGGGTCGTACGTCAGCACGTCACCGCTGCCGAGATAGACCAGCTGAAGCCGGCGCGGGACCACGTTCTTCAGCCGCCAGACGACCAGGGCGTAGAACTTCATCTGGAACAGTGCGCCCTCGGCGTACTGGGGCCGGGGCGCCTTGCCCGTCTTGTAGTCGACGATGCGCACCTCGCCCGTGGGTGCCACGTCGACCCGGTCGATGATCCCGCGCAGTCTGAGGCCCGAGTCCAGCTCGGCCTCGACGAACAGCTCGCGCTCGGCGGGCTCCAGGCGGGTCGGATCCTCCAGCCCGAACCAGCGCTCCACGAGCTGCTCCGCCTCACCCAGCCAGGTCGCCAGCTGCTCGCCCTCGGGATCGTCCGCGAACAGCTCCACGACCTCGGGCCTGCTCTCCCGCAGCCGGTCCCACTGCCCGGGGATCAGCGACTTGGCGCGCGGAGCGGTCCGCTCGGCGGCCGGCGCGTCGAAGAGCCGCTCCAGCACCGCGTGCACGAGCGTCCCCTTGGTCGCCGCCGCACTCGGCTTCTCGGGCAGCCGGTCGATCACCCGGAACCGGTACAGCAAGGGGCACTGCATGAAGTCACTGGCACGGGAAGGGGACAGCGAGCTCGGCGGTATCACCGGCCGGACGGTGGCCTCGGCGGCCGTGGGCCCGCCCTCACCTGCCGCGGCCGTGGCCGCCGTACCGTCCGTCCCCGCCGCAACCTCGTCCGCCACCGGTGCCGTCGCCGGCGCGGCGTCACTGCCGCCGTCCGCCGCGGCACCCTCCGTGCTCGTCTCCATGACCACAGACCTTACGGCCCACCACTGACAGTGACCCACCACCGCTGTTACGGCCGGTACGTCAGGGGAAACTCAGGGGGTGCCGGGGCGGAACGCGTCAGGGTGGCCGCATACCATCGACCCGAGACCCTTTCGCCCGGCAGGCGCGGAAGACGCTTCGAACGAGGGGACACCGTGGACGAGAGCGGCGGGAGCGGGCAGCCGCGGTCCGGCACCGACGAGTCGACCGAGCGCCGACCGGACCGGACGGCCCCGGCCACCGACCCCACACGCCCCGATCCGACCCGGGACGACGCCGCCCACGAGGACTCTTCGGCCCCGCCCGCCCCTGAGGACCGCACGGAGGGCGAAGCCCCACGGGACGCACGGGGCACGGACGACGAGAGCGATGCATCCGGCAAGGACGCCGGGCTCCCGGCGCTCACCCCGGCCCAGGAGGCGCAGGCCTCCGAAGCGGTCCAGGTCGGTGTGCCGCCGGTGGCACCGGGTACGCCGGACGCCATCGTCGCGAAGATCACGGATGTGGCGCACGACACGTTCATCTCCGGGATGAGCCTCGCGTCCCTCGTCGCCGCGGGTGTGGCGGTCGTGGCGGTCGGGGTCGCGTTCCCCCTCGCCCACTCCGGCACCGCCAAGGGCCGTCCGCCCCAGCGCCCCAAGGACCCCCGGGGCGGGCTGCTGATGGGGCGGCCGTTCGGGGTGCCCGTGTACGTCGCGCCCAGCTGGTTTCTGGTCGCCGCGCTGATCACCTGGGTGTTCGGCGGGCAGCTCGACCGCGTACTGCCCGAGCTCGGCGCCGCCCGCTACCTCGTCTCCCTCTTCTTCGCGGTCGCCTTCTACGCGTCCGTCCTCATCCACGAACTCGCCCACACGGTCGCCGCCCTCCGCTTCAAGCTCCCCGTGCGCCGCATCCAGCTCCAGTTCTTCGGCGGCGTCTCCGAGATCGAGAAGGAAGCCGAGACTCCCGGCCGCGAGTTCGTGCTGGCCTTCGTCGGCCCCCTGCTCTCCCTCGTCCTCGCCGGCGTCTTCTACGGCGCCATGCAGTTCGTCGAACCCGGCACCGTCCCCGGCGTCCTGCTGGCCGGCCTGATGGTCTCCAACCTCATCGTGGCCGCCTTCAACCTGCTCCCCGGCCTGCCCCTCGACGGCGGCCGCATGCTCCGCGCGGTCGTCTGGAAGATCACCGGCAAGCCCATGAAGGGCACCATCGCCGCCGCCTGGGTCGGCCGCGCCCTCGCCGTCTCCGTCCTGGTCGGCCTGCCATGGCTCACCCAGTCCGGCGCCCTCGGCTCCGACGCCGTCGACAACGTCGGCATGGACACCGTCATGGACGCCCTGCTCGCCGCCATCCTCGCCGCGATCATCTGGACCGGCGCCGGCAACAGCCTGCGCATGGCCCGCCTGCGCGAACACCTCCCCGAGCTGCGCGCCCGCAACCTCACCCGGCGCGCCGTCCCCGTCGAGACCGACACCCCCCTCTCCGAGGCCCTGCGCCGCGCGAACGCCTCCGGCGCCCGCGCCCTGGTCGTCGTCGACGCCGACGGCAACCCCGTCTCCCTCGTCCGCGAGGCCGCCATCGCCGGCGTACCCGAACACCGCCGCCCCTGGGTCCCCGTCAGCGGCCTCGCCCAGGATCTGACCGACGGCATGCGTGTCTCCGCCGAACTCTCCGGAGAGGAACTCCTCGACGCCCTGCGCGCCGCTCCCGCCACCGAGTACCTGGTCGTCGAGGAGACCGGCGAGATCTACGGCGTCCTCTCGGCGGCGGACGTGGAGCGGGCTTTCGTGAAGGCGATGGCCCGCCCGAGCTGAGCACCGCTCTCCCCGGCGGTGCTGCCTTGTTCGTGGTCAGCCGCCTCCACAAACCCCGGTAGTCTGTTCACATGTCCGAACCGACCGGTGCCGCCCGCAGGCGCGGGCCCTTCAAGGTCGGGGACCAGGTACAGCTGACCGACCCCAAGGGCCGCCACTACACGTTCACGCTCGAAGCCGGGAAGAACTTCCACACCCACAAGGGCTCCTTCCCGCACGACGAACTGATCGGTGCTCCCGAGGGCAGCGTTGTCCGAACCACCGGAAACGTCGCCTACCTCGCGCTGCGCCCCCTGCTCCCCGACTACGTCCTGTCCATGCCCCGTGGGGCAGCCGTCGTCTATCCCAAGGACGCGGGACAGATCCTCGCCTTTGCCGACATCTTCCCCGGCGCCCGCGTCGTCGAGGCCGGCGTCGGCTCCGGCTCGCTCAGCAGCTTCCTGCTGCGGGCCATCGGCGACCAGGGCATGCTGCACTCCTACGAGCGCCGCGAGGACTTCGCCGACATCGCCCGGCAGAACGTGGAGCGCTACTTCGGCGGCCCGCACCCCGCCTGGCAGCTCACCGTCGGCGACCTCCAGGACAACCTGAGCGACACCGACGTCGACCGCGTCATCCTCGACATGCTCGCCCCCTGGGAATGCCTGGAGGCCGTCTCCAAGGCGCTCGTCCCCGGCGGCATCGTCTGCTGCTACGTCGCCACCACCACCCAGCTCGCCCGGACCGTCGAGTCCATCCGCGAGATCGGCTGCTTCAACGAGCCGACCGCCTGGGAGTCGATGATCCGCAACTGGCACATCGAGGGTCTCGCCGTCCGCCCCGACCACCGGATGATCGGACACACGGGCTTCCTGCTCACCGCCCGCCGACTCGCCGACGGAGTCGAGCCGCCCATGCGCCGCCGACGCCCCGCCAAGGGCGCCTACGGCGAGGACTACGAAGGCCCCAACGCCGACGGAGGCTCCGGCCGCTGAACCGGCCCCGCACTCCACCCAACGCACCGGCGCTGTGGTCGAGTTCCCAGGTCACCCAGGGAACTCGACCACAGCGCCGGTGCGTTGGGTGGAGTGCGGGGCCGGTTCAGCGGCCGGAGCCTCCGTCGGCGTTGGGGCCTTCGTAGTCCTCGCCGTAGGCGCCCTTGGCGGGGCGTCGGCGGCGCATGGGCGGCTCGACTC
>NZ_RDBN01000037.1:1060302-1107363 GCF_008042075.1 Streptomyces sp. UW30
CTCGAATGCGGCCCCGTGAAAGCGGTCGTGGTGAAGAAGGCCACCGGAGACCTTGACGGCGACGGCAGCCCGGAGACCGTGGCCGTCGTGCACTGCGACTCCCCGATGGGCACCCCGCCCGACGGCGTCTACGTCCTCACCCACGCCAAGGCGAGCGCAACACCCCGCGTCGTCGCGACCCTCGTCGATCCCAAGGACAGCATCACCGTCAGTGACATCGCTGTCCGTGACGGAGGGGTTGAGGCCGAGCTGCTCGGCTACTCGTCGACCGACGTGCCCCGTTGCTGCCCCGACGTGAAGGACAGCGCGAAATGGCAGTGGCAGAACGGTACGTTCGTCCGCTCGACACCCGCCGGTGCCCACAGCGTCTGACCCGCGCCACAGAGTGTTGTGAGAAATCAGACAGTCGTAACACCCCGTGCACGCAAGGTCACTCGGCGTCCGGACCGAACACTTCGACCTTGTCCGAAACCCGACGCACATGGATGCAGTCGCCCGGGCACTCCTTCGCCGAGTCCACCACATCCGTGAGAAGCGGCAACGGCACTGGCGTTGTGGCTCCCTTGGCCTGCAGGAGCTCGTCCTGCGAGCTCTTCACGTAGGCCAGGCCGTCGATGTCCAGCTCGAACACCTCAGGCGCATACTGGGCACAGATCCCGTCGCCGGTACAGAGATCCTGATCGATCCAGACCTCCAGCGCCTCACCATCGACCCCGGCCGCCTGCTCCACGCTCATCTCTCCTACCGCTTCCTGCGCCGAGCCGAACGGGAATCCGGCCAGCTCTGACGGGTGTTGAACGCTTCGACCCTACCTCCGCCTGGGTTCCAATCATGTGCGGTGGGTATTCCCCTGGCGTGAGGGAGAGCGCAAGGGTGAAGATCGGACACACCCCGACCGTCTTTGTGATCTAGGGGTTTCAATCGACACCCACCCAGGTAGGGTCTGGAAGCGTCCAGCTCCCCTTGGAGGAGGTGAGGACCGTGGCAGCCCACGACGACGACATGAACCGCGGCATCCGCCCGGGACGAGGGTCCGACGACCCGGCCGGGCAGATCGCCTACCTTGAGCAGGAGATCGCCGTCCTGCGACGCAAGCTCGCCGACTCTCCGCGACACACGAGGATTCTCGAAGAGCGGATCGTCGAGTTGCAGACCAATCTGGCCGGCGTGTCCGCACAGAATGAGCGACTCGCCAACACGCTCCGTGAGGCCCGCGACCAGATCGTGGCCCTCAAGGAAGAAGTCGACCGGCTCGCACAGCCCCCGGCCGGCTTCGGAGTCTTCCTCACGGCGAACGAGGACGGCACCGCCGACATCTTCACCGGCGGCCGCAAACTCCGCGTGAACGTCAGCCCGAGCGTCGAACTCGACGAGCTCCGGCGCGGCCAGGAACTGATGCTCAACGAAGCGCTCAACGTGGTCGAAGCCATGGAATTCGAGCGCGTCGGGGACATCGTCACCCTCAAGGAGATCCTCGAGGACGGCGAACGCGCCCTGGTGCTCGGGCACACCGACGAGGAACGGGTGGTACGGCTCGCCGAGCCGCTGCTGGACGTCACCATCCGCCCCGGCGACGCCCTCCTGCTCGAACCCCGCTCCGGCTATGTCTATGAAATCGTCCCCAAGAGCGAGGTCGAGGAACTCGTCCTCGAAGAAGTGCCGGACATCGGCTACGAATCGATCGGCGGCCTCGGCAACCAGATCGAGATGATCCGCGACGCTGTCGAGCTCCCGTACCTTTACCCGGATCTGTTCAAGGAGCACGAACTGCGGCCGCCCAAGGGCGTCCTTCTGTACGGGCCCCCTGGATGCGGCAAGACGC
This sequence comes from Streptomyces sp. UW30, assembly GCF_008042075.1. Lineage (GTDB taxonomy): Bacteria > Actinomycetota > Actinomycetes > Streptomycetales > Streptomycetaceae > Streptomyces. The sequence goes on from NZ_RDBN01000037.1 coordinate 1,062,125, forward strand.
TCATCGCCAAGGCTGTCGCCAACTCGCTGGCCAAGAAGGTCGCCGAGGTCACCGGCCAAGCCTCCGGCAAGAGCTTCTTCCTCAACATCAAGGGCCCCGAGCTCCTGAACAAGTACGTCGGTGAGACCGAGCGGCAGATCCGCCTCGTCTTCCAGCGTGCTCGTGAGAAGGCCAGCGAGGGCACACCCGTCATCGTCTTCTTCGACGAGATGGAGTCCCTGTTCCGCACCCGTGGCTCCGGTGTCAGCTCGGACGTGGAGAACACCATCGTCCCGCAGCTCCTCGCCGAGATCGACGGTGTCGAGGGCCTGCAGAACGTGGTCGTGATCGGCGCCTCCAACCGCGAGGACATGATCGACCCCGCCATCCTGCGCCCCGGCCGCCTGGACGTGAAGATCAAGATCGAGCGTCCCGACGCCGAGGCCGCCAAGGACATCTTCGGCAAGTACCTCACCCAGCGTCTTCCGCTCCACCCCGAGGACGTCGGCGAGCACAGCGGCGACAAGGCCATGACGGTCCAGAGCATGATCCAGACCGCCGTCGAGCAGATGTACGCCGAATCCGAGGAAAACCGCTTCCTGGAAGTCACCTACGCCAACGGCGACAAGGAAGTCCTCTACTTCAAGGACTTCAACTCCGGCGCCATGATCGAGAACATCGTGGGCCGCGCCAAGAAAATGGCGATCAAGGACTTCCTGGAGCACAAGCAAAAGGGCCTTCGCGTCTCCCACCTCCTCCAGGCATGCGTGGACGAGTTCAAGGAGAACGAGGACCTGCCCAACACCACCAACCCGGACGACTGGGCCCGGATCTCCGGAAAGAAGGGCGAGCGGATCGTCTACATCCGCACCCTCATCACCGGAAAGCAGGGCGCCGACACCGGACGCTCCATCGACACGGTGGCCAACACCGGACAGTACCTGTAAAACCCAGGGCGGCTGCGGGTGCCCTCACCGGGTACCCGCAGCCCACTGTTTTTCCGGCCATAACCGGACCACAAGGCGTGCAAGGCAATGACGCAAATGATCTCCCCACCAGGGCAAAGGCGCTCTAGGCTCTTCCGTACCGCCGAGTCGCGCAGTGCGGGGACGGGCACCGCACACGCAACCGAGCGCCAGCGGTACTTGTGCGGCGCCCACGACCGAGGGTGCCGCCGGGCAAGGAGGGCCGCATGACCGTACGGCGAGTAATGGGCATTGAGACGGAGTACGGGATCTCCGTCCCCGGCCACCCCAACGCCAATGCCATGCTCACCTCATCCCAGATCGTCAACGCCTACGCGGCGGCGATGCACCGGGCCCGCCGGGCCCGCTGGGACTTCGAGGAGGAGAATCCGCTGCGGGACGCGCGAGGCTTCGACCTCGCCCGCGAGGCCGCCGACGCCAGCCAGCTCACCGACGAGGACATCGGCCTCGCGAATGTGATCCTCACCAACGGAGCGCGGCTCTACGTCGACCATGCGCACCCCGAGTACAGCTCGCCCGAGGTCACCAATCCGCGCGACGCGGTCCTGTGGGACAAGGCCGGCGAGCGCATCATGGCCGAAGCCGCCGAGCGGGCCGCCCAGCTCCCCGGCGCCCAGCCCATCCACCTCTACAAGAACAACACCGACAACAAGGGTGCCTCCTACGGCACGCACGAGAACTACCTGATGAAGCGGGAAACCCCCTTCTCCGACATCGTGCGCCACCTCACCCCCTTCTTCGTCTCCCGCCAGGTCTTCGCCGGAGCGGGCCGCGTCGGCATCGGTCAGGACGGCCACGAACACGGCTTCCAGCTCAGCCAGCGCGCGGACTACTTCGAGGTCGAGGTAGGGCTCGAGACCACCCTCAAGCGCCCGATCATCAACACCCGCGACGAGCCGCACGCCGACGCCGAGAAGTACCGTCGCCTCCACGTGATCATCGGTGACGCCAACCTGTCCGAGATCTCGACCTACCTCAAGCTGGGCACGACGGCCCTGGTCCTGTCCATGATCGAGGACGGTTTCATCGCGGTCGATCTCGCCGTCGACCAGCCCGTACGCACCCTGCATCAGGTCTCCCACGACCCGTCCCTGAAGCGCCTGGTCACGCTGCGTAGCGGCCGCACGTTGACCGCGGTCCAGCTCCAGATGGAGTACTACGAGCTGTCGCGCAAATACGTCGAGGAACGCTTCGGCGCCGACGTCGACGAACAGACCAAGGACGTCCTCTCGCGCTGGGAAGACACCCTGAACCGCCTCGAGAACGATCCGATGAGCCTCTCCAAGGAACTGGACTGGGTCGCCAAGCGAGAGCTCATGGAGGGCTACCGCCGCCGCGACGACCTCGACTGGGACGCCGCCAGGCTCCACCTCGTCGACCTTCAGTACGCCGACGTGCGCCCCGAGAAGGGCCTCTACAACCGTCTGGCGGCCCGCGGCCGCATGAAGCGCCTCATGGKCGAGGAAACCGTGGAGCGGGCGAAGGCGAAGCCGCCGGAGGACACCAGGGCGTACTTCCGCGGCCGCTGCCTGGAGCAGTACGCCGACGACGTCGCCGCGGCGTCCTGGGACTCGGTCATTTTCGATCTCCCGGGCCGGGACTCCCTCCAGCGCGTTCCAACCCTCGAACCGCTTCGCGGAACGCGAAATCACGTCAAGGAGCTCCTGGACCGCTGTCGCACCGCAGAAGACCTGGTCAGGGTCCTGTCAGGCAGCTGAGAGCGCTCGGCAGGTGTCGGCCGGACGTCGGCCGGGCAGGGTGGAAAACCCGGCGTCCGGGAATCATCGAGATGGCCCCCGTACGTTGGAGAAACTGCGGGGCCGATGTCAGACCCGGCTTGTAGGGTCTGATCATCACCGATCGGCAGGAAAGCCGACCTGTCGACCATGTCGGGCGAACTGAGCGGGGTGAGGGATATGGCAACCAAGGACACCGGCGGCGGACAGCAGAAGGCCACGCGTTCCACTGAGGAGGTCGAGGAGCAGGCGGCGGAGACGCAGGCTTCCGAGGACCTGAAGGAGCGCCAGGAGAAGCTGAGCGATGACGTCGACTCGGTACTGGACGAGATCGACGATGTCCTCGAGGAGAACGCCGAGGACTTCGTGCGGTCCTTCGTTCAAAAGGGCGGCCAGTAGGCCGCTTGATCCTTCGATCTGAAGGTGAACGGGGTGGCGTGGTGGCCGGCGATTCGGAGATGAAGCGCTGCGCGCGGTGCGGTGGGTTCAAGCCGCGCGCAGCCTTCGCGTCCGGGCGCACGACCCCCGTCGGCCTGCGGTCTCAAGGCTCCGCCCGTTCATGTGGATCACTGCCCCAAGACGGGTAGGGTCCGTGGCGTAGTGTGCTTCAACTGCAATTCGGCCATCGGCAAGTTGGGAGAGAATCCCGACGCCGTCCGCCGGGCCGCCGCTTACTTGGAAGGAATCGCGTGGAAGCCAACACTCGTAGCACCGGGCGTCTACCGGCTGCCTTCCTGACGCCCGGGTCGTCCTCGTTCATGGACTTTCTCTCCGAGCATCAGCCGGAGATCCTGCCCGGCAATCGCCAACTGCCGCCCACACAGGGCGTGATCGAGGCGCCGCACGGCACGACCATCGTGGCCGTGACGTTCCCGGGCGGCGTCGTGCTCGCCGGTGACCGTCGCGCCACCATGGGGAACATCATCGCTCAGCGCGACATCGAGAAGGTGTTCCCGGCCGACGAGTATTCGGCGGTCGGCATCGCCGGCACCGCCGGTCTGGCCGTCGAGATGGTCAAGCTCTTCCAGCTGGAGCTGGAGCACTTCGAGAAGGTCGAGGGCGCTCAGCTGTCGCTGGAGGGCAAGGCGAACCGGCTGTCGACCATGATTCGGTCCAACCTGGGCATGGCGATGCAGGGGCTGGCCGTGGTTCCGCTCTTCGCGGGGTACGACGTGGACCGGGACAAGGGGCGGATCTTCTCCTACGACGTGACCGGTGGTCGTTCCGAGGAGCATGGCTTCGCCGCCACCGGCTCCGGTTCGATCTTCGCGCGTGGCGCCATGAAGAAGCTCTACCGTGACGATCTGAGCGAGGCCGATGCCACGACGCTCGTGGTGCAGGCCCTGTACGACGCGGCTGACGACGACTCGGCGACCGGTGGTCCCGATGTCGCCCGCCGGATCTACCCGATCGTCACCGTGATCACCGACGACGGTTTCCGTCGGCTGGGCGATGACGAGTCCTCCGAGATCGCCCGTTCGATCCTGGAGCGGCGTCTGGAGCAGCCCGACGGCCCGCGGGCCGCACTGCTGTAGCGGTCGTTCCGTCTTATCAAGGTGATCCTGTGACTTCGACAGAAAGGGACGGATAACCGGTGTCGACGCCGTTCTATGTCTCACCCCAGCAGGCCATGGCCGACCGGGCGGAGTACGCCCGCAAGGGCATCGCCCGTGGTCGCAGCCTGGTCGTGCTGCAGTATGCCGACGGCATCGTGTTCGTCGGCGAGAACCCGTCCCGTGCGCTGCACAAGTTCAGCGAGATCTATGACCGGATCGGCTTCGCGGCGGCCGGCAAGTACAACGAGTACGAGAACCTGCGGATCGGCGGCGTGCGATACGCCGATCTTCGTGGTTACACCTATGACCGTGATGATGTGACCGCCCGTGGTCTGGCCAACGTCTACGCCCAGACGCTGGGCACGATCTTCTCCTCCGCGGCCGAGAAGCCGTATGAGGTGGAGTTGGTCGTCGCCGAGGTCGGCGCGACGCCGGAGGGTGATCAGATCTACCGGCTCCCGCATGACGGGTCGATCGTGGACGAGCACGGTTCGGTCGCGGTCGGCGGCAATGCGGAGCTGATCAGCAACTATCTGGATCAGCGTCATCAGGACGGCATGAGCCTCGCCGAGGCCCTGGAGCTGGCCGTGCAGGCGCTGTCCCGTGAGTCGAACGGCACTCAGCGGGAGATTCCCGCGGAGCGCCTGGAGGTCGCGGTGCTGGACCGTACGCGTCCGCAGTCGCGCAAGTTCAGGCGCATCGTCGGCCGTCAGCTCGACCGGCTGCTGGAGGCCGGTGGGGCGACCACCGAGGCCGAGAGCGCCGCCGACGACGAGTCCTCCGAGGAGTCCGGCGCCTCCGAGGAGTAGTCCCAGGTTTCCGCTTCACCCCGCCCGTACTGTGCCCCGGCCGACCACTTGGCCGGGGCACAGGGCGTTCATGAGGGCCGTCAGGGGGTGCTGGGCGGCGCTGTGGAGCCTCGTACGACGAGCTGGACCGGAATGTCGCCCTCTTCGGGCTCGCGGCCTTCCAGGACGGCCAGGAGGGCCTGCATCCCGCGTTCACCGAAGAGCTCGGCGTCCAGTCGGACGGTGGTGAGCTCGGGGTCGATGGCGGTGGCGAGGGCGAGGTCGTCGAGGCCGGTGACGGAGATGTCGTCGGGGATGCGCAGCCCGAGGCGGCGCAGGGCCTTGTAGGCGCCGGCGGCGAGCTTGTCGTCGTCGCAGATGATCGCGGTGGGGCGGGGGCCCTGGGCGGCGAGCGCGGACTCGGCGGCGGTGCGGGCACCGTCGATGGAGATGGGGGCGCGGACGGTCCGCAGTGAGGTGCCGGGCGTCCGGGCGAGTCGGGTGTTCAGTTCGTGCGCGCGTACTTCGAAGGTCCAGGACGCGATGTCGGCCGCGAGGTGCAGGAAGCGGCGGTGACCGAGGCCCAGCAGGTGGTCGGTGACCTGGCGGACGCCGTCGGCGATGTCCAGGTTCACGGTGGCGGCGCCGAGGCTGCCGTCCGGGTCGCTGTCGAGCATGACGAGGGGGAGCTGGTCGCCCCGGATGGCGGTGAGGGCGTCGGCGGCGCATGGGCGGCTCGACTCCGTCGGCGAGTCGGCGGGCGGTGAGCAGGAAGCCCGTGTGTCGCCGATGCCTTCGGGGGAGGGGTAGAGGACCACGCCGAAGCCGCTGCTGGCGGCGACGCGGGCGGCGCCGGTGTAGACGCCGGCGAAGAATTCGGTGGTGAGCGCGGGCACCACCAGGAGTACGGTGCGGGTGTGGCCGAGGCGCAGGTTGCGGGCCGATGCCTTCGGGGGAGGGGTAGAGGACCACGCCGAAGCCGCTGCTGGCGGCGACGCGGGCGGCGCCGGTGTAGACGCCGGCGAAGAATTCGGTGGTGAGCGCGGGCACCACCAGGAGTACGGTGCGGGTGTGGCCGAGGCGCAGGTTGCGGGCGGCGAGGTTGGGCCGGTAGCCGAGCTCGCGCGCTGCCTGCCGTACGCGTTCGGCCGTGGCCTCGGCGACGCGGCCGCGCCACTTGTCGCCGAGGACGAGGGAAACCGCGGCCTGGGACACGCCCGCGGCCTGGGCGACGTCCCGGCTGGTGGGGCGGGTGCTGCCGTGTGCCACCTTCCGCCTCCTCCTCTGCCTGGACTCGTGAACAGCGCACATGGTACGTATGACGAAGGACGTTATACGTAAAACTTCAGCGGAGGGCGGCGCGGCCGATGACCGGCGCTTACGTGGAGATCCTCAGGGCGAGGCATGCCGCCCGGCTGCTCGTCGGCACGCTCATAGGGCGGCTGCCGAACGCCGTGGCAGCTCTCGCGATCCTGCTGTTCGTGCGCGCGGAGGGCGGTTCCTACACCTTGGCCGGCGGGCTGGCGGCCGTGTACGGGGTCGCCAACGCGGTGGGTCAGCCGCTCCTGGGGCGGCTGGTGGACCTGCACGGGCAGCCGCGGGTGCAGCTGCCGGCCGCGGTCGCCTCGGCGCTCGCGATGGCCGTGTTCGCCTTCGTGGGCATCGATCCGCTGGGCCTCGCCTATGCCTCGGTGGCGGCCGCCGGTCTGTTCACGCCGCCTCTGGAGGGTGGTCTGCGGGCGCTGTGGTCGTCGGTCCTGCACAAGGACGGCCAGGTGCACACGGCGTACGCGATGGACGCGGTGGCGCAGGAAGTCATGTTCACCCTGGGTCCGTTGCTGCTGACGCTGTGCGCGTCGCTGTGGTCGGCGCAGGCGGCCCTGCTCGTCCTGAACGTCATCGGAGTGCTGGGCGCCCTGTCCGTGGTCGTGTCGCCGCCCTCGCGCGCGTGGCGCTCGGCGCCGCGCGAGGCGCACTGGCTGGGGGCGCTGCGCTCGGCGGGGCTGCTGGCGCTGCTGGCGTCCTTCCTGTTCGTCGGCGTTGCGATGGGGTCCATCGCGGTGGCGGCGGTGTCGTACGCCGACGACCACGGTGGTGACGTGGTGTACGGCTGGCTGATGGCGGGCCTCGGGCTCGGCGCGCTGGTCGGTGGCACGGTGTACGGGGCGCGGCAGTGGAGCGGCGAGCCGGCGCGGCGACTGCGGCTGCTGGTGGCGCTTCTGGCGGTGTGTTACCTGCCGCTGATGCTGATGCCGGGAGCGGTCGCCATGACACTGCTGGCGGTGCTCGCCGGGGTGTTCCTCGCGCCGTGCATCGCATGTGCGTTCGTGCTGGTCGACCGGCATGCGCCGCGGGGGACGGTCACCGAGGCGTTCTCCTGGCTGGTGACGACGTTCACGGTGGGCGCGTCGGTCGGAACGGGCCTCGCGGGGCCGGTGGTCGAGGCGGGCGGTGCCTTCTGGGGGTTCGCCGTGCCGGGTGGCGCGGGGGCCGTGTCGTTGCTGGTCCTGATGGCCACGGGACGGGTCCTCGCAGCTCCCGGCAGGGGTGCGGTCGTTGCGGCTTCATCGGAAAATGATCCAAACCGTGCCGTCGAACCCCGTTTCAGCTCAGGGGATCGGGCGTAATGTTCAGTCATGGACCGCCGCATTTTCGGGCTGGAGAACGAGTACGGCGTCACGTGCACGTTCAGGGGACAGCGCCGCCTGTCGCCTGACGAGGTGGCGCGGTACCTCTTCCGCCGTGTCGTGTCATGGGGCCGTAGCAGCAATGTCTTTCTTCGAAACGGCGCCCGCCTCTATCTAGACGTGGGATCGCATCCGGAATACGCGACACCGGAATGTGACAACGTGACCGAACTGGTCACCCACGACAAAGCGGGCGAGCGCATTCTCGAAGGACTCCTGGTGGACGCCGAACGACGCCTGCACGAGGAAGGAATCGCGGGCGACGTCTACCTCTTCAAGAACAACACCGACTCGGCGGGCAACTCCTACGGTTGCCACGAGAACTATCTCGTGGCGCGTCACGGGGAGTTCTCCCGGCTCGCGGACATCCTCATTCCGTTCCTGGTCACCAGGCAGCTTCTCTGTGGCGCCGGCAAGGTGCTGCAGACCCCGCGGGGCGCGGTGTACTGCGTCAGCCAGCGGGCCGAGCACATCTGGGAGGGCGTCTCCTCGGCGACGACCCGCTCCCGGCCGATCATCAACACACGCGACGAGCCGCACGCCGACGCGGAGCGCTACCGCCGGCTGCACGTCATCGTGGGCGACTCGAACATGTCCGAGACGACGATGCTGCTGAAGGTCGGCGCCACCGATCTGGTGCTGCGCATGATCGAGGCGGGCACGGTGATGCGCGACCTGACCCTGGAGAACCCGATCCGGGCGATCCGCGAGGTCAGCCACGACATCACCGGCCGGCGCAAGGTGCGCCTGGCCAGCGGCCGCGAGGCCTCCGCCCTGGAGGTGCAGCGCGAGTACTACGAGAAGGCCGTGGACTTCTGCGAGCGCCGCGGGATTCGCACGGGCACCGTCGAGCAGGTCCTGGAGCTGTGGGGCCGCACGCTCGACTCGATCGAGGCCGAGGACCTCGACCGGATCGGCACCGAGATCGACTGGGTCATGAAGTACCAGCTCATCGAGCGGTACCGGGCCAAGCACAACATGACCATGTCGCATCCGCGGGTCGCGCAGATAGACCTCGCCTACCACGACATCCACCGGCGTCGTGGCCTGTACTACCTGCTGGAGAAGAAGGGTCAAGCGGCGCGTATCTGCAACGACTTGAAGATCTTCGAAGGCAAGTCCGTTCCGCCGCAGACCACTCGGGCCCGGCTGCGCGGTGATTTCATCCGCAGGGCCCAGGAACAGCGCCGTGACTTCACTGTCGACTGGGTGCACCTGAAGCTCAATGACCAGGCGCAGCGCACGGTTCTGTGCAAGGACCCGTTCCGTTCCGTGGACGACCGGGTGGAGAAACTCATCGCCGGTATGTGAGCGACGCGTTCCGATCGGTCCGACATCCGACGGCTGTCACATCCGTCCGGAACGCAACACGGGCGCCGTACGTTTCCCGTACGGCGCCCTTCTCACGTCGTAGAGTTGCGCGCACGCCATCCACAAGATCGACCGATTATGAGGCCCCCACCGTGCGCCGACGCTCACTTCTCATCGCCGTACCCGCCGGACTGGTCACGCTCGCCGGATGCGGGGACGACGACGGGACCGATTCGAGCCAGGGAAGCGACAGCGCGTCGCCGTCCAACCCCGAGACGTCGGCCGCGCCGTCGCCGAAGATCGTGGACGGTCCGCTGCCGGCGATCACCGCGGGCACGAAGTTCGACCAGAAGCCCACGGTCGCCAAGGGCAGCGGCGAGCCGTCGAAGGACCTCGCCGTGAAGACGGTCATCGCGGGCAACGGCAAGGCGGTCGCCGAGAACGACTACGTCCTGGCCAACTACCTCGGCCAGATCTGGGCCACCGCCAAGGTCTTCGACAACTCCTACGACCGGGGCGCGCCCGCGTTCTTCCAGCTCTCCCAGGGCCGCATCATCGACGGCTGGCGGTACGGGCTGACGGGCAAGAAGGTCAACAGCCGCGTGGAGATGGCCATCCCCCCGACCTGGGGCTACGGCAAGCAGGGCAACGAGCAGGCGGGGATCAAGGGCACCGACACGCTGGTGTTCGTGGTCGACATCCAGGACACGTTCAACGCCAAGAGCTCCGCCAAGGGCACCGAGGTCGCCCAGGACAACGTCGACCTGCCGAAGGTGGGCACCAACACCGACGGCAAGGCTCCCTCCATCGAGATCCCCAAGACGGACCCGCCGAAGAAGCTGGTGGCGAACTACGTCCTCGAGGGCGACGGCGACAAGCTCGCCGCCGAGAGCACGGTGCTGGTGCAGTACAAGGGCGTGCAGTGGGACACCGGCAAGGAGTTCGATTCGTCGTACGCCAACAAGCAGCTGGTGTCGTTCTCGCTCCAGCAGGTCGTCAAGGGCTGGTCGCAGGGGCTGACCGGCAAGAAGGTCGGCAGCCGCGTGCTGATCGTCATCCCGCCGGACCTGGGCTACGGCGACAACCCGCCGCAGGGCAGCGGCATCGCCAAGGGAGCCACGCTGGTCTTCACCGTGGACATCCTGGCCAAGATGTGAGCCCGGCCGAGGTGATGAAAGACTGAGTCCGTTGCCTTTCCACAACAAGCATGGAGCGTAAGACGTGAGCATCGACAAGCCCGAGATCGACTTCCCGGGCGGCGAGCCCCCGGCGGACCTCGAGATCAAGGACATCTGGGAGGGCGACGGCGCGGTTGCGCAGGCGGGCCAGACCGTCACCGTCCACTACGTGGGCGTGGCCTTCAGCTCCGGTGAGGAGTTCGACGCCAGCTGGAACCGCGGGACGCCGTTCCGCTTCCCGCTCGGTGGCGGCCGTGTCATCAAGGGCTGGGACCAGGGCGTGCAGGGCATGAAGGTCGGTGGCCGTCGCCAGCTGACCATCCCGGCGCACCTCGCCTACGGCAACCAGAGCCCCACCCCGGCGATCAAGCCCGGTGAGACGCTGATCTTCGTGGTCGACCTGCTCGGCGTCTGATCGTCGCCTCTGATCGTCGCGTCTGATCGGCGTACGACCGGACCCGACTACCTGGGGCCCATGCCTGTGCCGGCATGGGCCTCGGCTTTTGCCGGGCCACTTCGGAGCGGTACGGTCAACGCTCGTAAGCACCATAGGGAAGGCGAAGGGCGTCGATGGCCATTGCCAAGGCCGAGCGGCTCATGAACCTGGCGCTGTGTCTGCTCGGGACGCGGCGGCCGCTGAGCAAGCGCGAGCTGCGTGAGTCCATCGAGGCCTATCTCGAAGCGGGCAGCGACGACTCCTTCAACCGGATGTTCGAGCGCGACAAGGACGATCTGCGCGAGCTCGGCCTGGTCATCGAGACGGTGGAGAACCTCGACGGCGACGTCGGCTATCTGGCCCGCCGCGACAGCAACCGCCTCCCGCCGATCACCCTGGACGCCGAAGAGGCCGCGGCCCTGGGCCTGGCCGCCAAGGTGTGGCAGCAGGCCCGGCTCGCGGGCGCGGCCAGCGGCGCCCTGCAGAAGCTGCGCGCGGCAGGCCTGCCGGAGGACGTCGACCCGTACGAGGCGCACAGCGCGCTGGAGCCCCGTATCCCCGTGCACGAGGCGGCGTTCGAGCCGCTGATGCTGGCCTGTCGGGACCGCCGCCCGGTCGTCTTCGACTACCGCAAGGCCACCGCCGCCCGCCCCGAGACGCGGCATGTCGAGCCGTGGGCGCTGGAGTGCTGGCGCGGCCACTGGTATCTGGCGGGCTGGGACCGGGACCGCGGCGCCGAGCGGGTGTTCCGGCTGTCCCGGATCACCGGCAAGGTGCGCAGCCGCAGCGGCCGCTTCACCGCCGAGATCCCCGATGTCGTCACCGTGCGGGAGACCGTCGCGAGCTGGGCGGGGGAGAACGCCGACCGCTCCGCGCTGATCCGGCTGCGCACGGAGGCCGGGTACCCCCTTCGGGCGAAGGCCACGTCGGTGCGGGAACTCGGCGAAGGCTGGGACGAGTTGGAGATTCCGTACGGCCATGGGCTGGATGCCTGGCTGGTGGAATTCGGGCCGGACGTGGTGGTCCTGGAGCCCGCGGAGCTGCGGGCCGATGTGGTGGACCGGCTGCGTGCCGTGGCCAAGGGCTGAGGGGGAGCGGAGCGAGACGTGGCAGGCAAACCGGTCAGGCCCACGAGCGCCATCGACCAGACCCGGCGGATGCTCTCCCTGGTGACGTATCTGAAGGAGCGCCCCGGCGCCCGCGTCGAGGACGTCGCGCGCGCCTTCGGCATCTCCGAGGACGAGCTGGTCTCCGACCTGGATGTGCTGCCCATGTGCGGCACCAGCTTCCGCGGCGGCGATCTGCTCGACATCGACACCGACGGCGAGCGCATCTGGTGGCACAACCCCGACGACGTCGCCGAGCCGCTGCGGATCGCCGCCGACGAGGCGACGGCGCTGCTGGTCGCCGCCCGCGCCGTTTCCACCCTGCCCGGGCTGCGCGAGGGCGACCGGCAGGCGCTGCTGCGGGCGACCGCCAAGGTGGAGGCCGCTTCCGGTGAGGCGGCCGGCGCCAGCTCCCGGCTGTCGGTGACCTTCGAATCGGAGGGCGGCGTCTTCGCGGACGTCGACCGGGCGATCTCGGAGCGGCGCCGGCTGTGGATCCGCTACTACTCACCGGCCCGCGACGAGGTCACCGAGCGCGAGATCGACCCCATCCGCCTGGTCAGCGTCGGGCACACCTATGTCGAGGCCTGGTGCCGCCGCTCCGAGGCGCGCCGCACCTTCCGCCTCGACCGGGTCGCCGAGATCAGGATCCTCGACGAGCCGGCCGCGCCGCCCGAGGTCGAGCTGCGGGACCTGTCCGAGGGGCTGGTGCAGCCCGCGGCGGAGGATCCGGAGGTCGTCGTCGAGGTCGGTCCGGGCGGGCGCTGGGTCGCCGAGTACTACCCGCACGACAGCGCGGATGAGCTGGCGGACGGCGGGCTGCGTATCACCTTGCGCACCCCCGACCCGACGTCGCTGCGGCGCCTGGCGCTCCGGCTGGGCCGCGACGGCCACATAGTGTCGCCGCCCGAGCTGGCCGACAGCGCCCGGCAGGCGGCCCGCGAGGCCCTGGCGGCCTACGACGGGGTAGAGGTGCAGGAGTCCCACGGGGCAGGTGCGGTTCAGGAACGGCAGGGCGACAGGCAGGAGCGAGGGCTTTGAGCGAGTCGGCTACGTCCGGGTCCGGTGTGCGGGGTATCACGGTGGCGTCGGCGTTCGCCGGGATGAGAAGCGTGGCCCCGGTGATATTCAGAGCCGGCTGCCCGGACTGCCGGGGCCGTTTCGAGCTCGCCGCGAGCGCCCTGAGACTCGCCATCGGCGCGAGCAGCCGTACGACGTTCTACTCCTTCACCTGCCCCGAGTGCGGCGCATCCGTGCGCAAGCCGGCCGGCGAGCGGATCATCGAGCTGCTGACCGGCGGCGGGGTCAGCACCCTGCGGCTGCACTCCACGTTGTAGGACGGTCTAGGCTCGCCTTCATGTTCTGGCCGATGTTCGCGGTAGCTGTGGGTTTCCTGGGTCTCGCCGTCCTCGGTGTGCTCGCCGTGCGGGTCTTCCTGGAGGCGCAGCGGCTCGGTCGGCAGGTCACGGACTCCGCGCTGCGTATCAGCAGGGCCGCCGAGGACCTGGAGCGGGCCGGCACGAGCGCGGCCCGGGCTGTGGACTCCCTCTAGCCGCCCCAAGGAATGGGTGTGAGTCCTGAGCCCTATGCGTTTTGGGCCACTTCGCCCTGTCAACTTGCCGCCGTGGACAGGTACGCTGCTGGTCGCGGGACGGAGAACGAGGCCCGGTCCGCGGACAGGGAGTACGCCCGGGGATTGCCTGACGTTTACCCCTGAGCGTTACGATCGCTGTCAACGCGATCGTTCGGACACATGTCCGACCGGTCCGACAGCATCCCACCCCAGCCGCCTCGGTGAGAAGGTAAAGACTTATGTTCGGAAGGCTCGGAGCCCCCGAGATCATTCTCATCCTCGTCGTCATCATCCTGCTGTTCGGCGCGAAGAAGCTTCCGGACATGGCGCGCTCGCTCGGCAAGTCCGCCCGGATCCTGAAGAGCGAAGCCAAGGCGATGAAGGACGAGGGCAAGCCTGCCGCCCCGGCCGACCCGCCGAACARCGCCGGCGACGACCAGCAGCCCCCCGCCCAGCGCATCATCCAGGCCTCCCCCGGCGACGTGACCAGCTCGCGCCCGGTCAACGAGCCGACGGACACCAGCAAGCGCTGACGCAGGGCCGGTGATCTCCGGCCCGCCGCACGAGATGGGAACGTGGGTTGCTGAAGTCTGCCCGCAAAGAGGAGAAGGATCCCGAGGGGCGGATGCCCCTCGCGGAGCACCTTCGTGAGCTCCGCAACCGGCTCGCGAAAGCGCTCCTCGCGATCGTTGTCATCACGATCGTCGCCGCCTTCTTCTATCAGGACATCATCAACTTCTTCACCGAGCCGGTCCTCGATTCGGTCGGCTGCCCGAAGTCGTTCGAGGAGCTGGCCAAGACTGCGCGCGACGAGAACCCGTGCGCGCAGATCACGATCAACGGTCTGCTCGCGCCGTTCACGCTGGCGCTGAAGGTGTCCCTGACGGCCGGTGTCGTGCTGGCCGCACCGGTCTGGTTGTACCAGCTGTGGGGCTTCGTCGCCCCCGGCCTGCACAAGCACGAGAGGAAGTACGCCTACGCGTTCGTAGCCACGGGCTTCCCGCTCTTCCTCGCCGGCGCCTTCTTCGCCTACAAGGTGCTGCCGAAGACCGCCAACGTCCTGATCGAGTTCACGCCGTTCGGCGTCGACAACCTCCTGCCGCTCGACGACCTGCTCGACCTCGTCACGCGCATGGTGATCGTCTTCGGCCTCTCCTTCGAGCTGCCACTGCTGCTGGTGATGCTCAACTTCACCGGCGCGATCACCGGCAAGCGCATGCTCGGCTGGTGGCGCGGCATGATCATGGGCATCACGGTGTTCGCGGCGATCGCGACGCCGAGCACGGACCCGCTGACGATGATGGCCCTCGCCGGTCCGATCTGGATCCTGTACTTCGCCGCGGTCACCGTCTCCCTGGTGAACGACCGCCGCAAGCGTCGCCGGGACGCCATGGGCCCCGCCGACGACGAGGCATCCGACCTGGACCTGACCCCCGAGGACATCGGTGAGGTCGAGACCGTCTCCGCGAGCCGGGCGCTGCCCGAGCAGGCGAGCACCGAGCGGGTCAACGGATACGACGACGTCACCTGAGAGACGTATCTCGGGGGACAGCGGCCGGGGCGCCTACGGGGCGCACCCGGCCGCTTCCGCTTCGCGGTCGTGAGCTGCGCGGATCCCGGGTCCGCGGGGTGCCGATCCGGATAATGATCGTCCTGTTGTCAGTGGGGCCCGGTACGCTCGAAAGCACGATGACAGAGGACCTCTCACCGGCCGAGCGGTATGCGGCAGCACGCACGCGCGCTGCCGAGCAGGCCACCGCACTCGCCTCCTTCCGCGAGATGTACGACTTCGGCCTCGACCCCTTCCAGATCGAGGCGTGCCAGGCACTCGAAGCGGGGAAGGGCGTGCTGGTGGCCGCCCCCACCGGCTCCGGCAAGACGATCGTGGGCGAGTTCGCCGTCCACCTCGCCCTGATGCAGGGCAAGAAGTGCTTCTACACGACACCCATCAAGGCGCTGTCGAACCAGAAGTACGCCGACCTGTGCCGCCGTTACGGGGACGGCATGGTCGGTCTGCTCACCGGCGACAACAGCATCAACTCCGAGGCCCCGGTGGTCGTGATGACGACCGAGGTGCTGCGGAACATGCTGTACGCCGGGTCGCAGACCCTCCTCGGCCTCGGCTATGTGGTCATGGACGAGGTGCACTACCTCTCCGACCGCTTCCGTGGCGCCGTATGGGAAGAGGTGATCATCCACCTCCCCGAGTCGGTCACCCTCGTCTCGCTGTCGGCGACCGTGTCCAACGCAGAGGAGTTCGGCGACTGGCTCGACACCGTCCGCGGCGACACCGAGGTCATCGTCTCCGAGCACCGGCCCGTGCCGCTGTTCCAGCACGTGCTCGCCGGACGCCGGATGTACGACCTGTTCGAGGAGGGCGAGGGCAGCAAGAAGGCCGTCAACCCCGACCTCGCGCGGCTGGCCCGGATGGAGGCCCAGCGGCCGTCGTACCAGGACCGCAGACGCGGCCGCGCCATGCGCGAGGCCGACCGGGAGCGGGAGCGCAGACAGCGCTCGCGGGTGTGGACGCCGGGGCGGCCCGAAGTCATCGAACGGCTCGACGCCGAGGGGCTGCTGCCCGCCATCACCTTCATCTTCAGCCGCGCCGCGTGCGAGGCCGCCGTCCAGCAGTGCCTGCACGCGGGACTGCGGCTGAACGACGAGGAGGCGCGGGAGAAGGTCCGTGCCCTCGTCGAGGAGCGCACCGCGTCCATCCCGACCGAGGATCTGCACGTCCTCGGGTACTACGAGTGGCTGGAGGGCCTGGAGCGCGGCATAGCCGCCCACCACGCGGGCATGCTGCCGACCTTCAAGGAGGTCGTCGAGGAGCTGTTCGTCCGCGGCCTGGTGAAGGCCGTGTTCGCCACGGAGACGCTGGCGCTGGGCATCAACATGCCGGCCCGGTCGGTGGTGTTGGAGAAGCTCGTCAAGTGGAACGGCGAGCAGCACGCCGACATCACGCCGGGCGAGTACACCCAGCTGACCGGTCGGGCGGGCCGCCGAGGCATCGATGTCGAGGGCCACGCCGTGGTGCTGTGGCAGCGCGGCATGAGCCCCGAGCACCTCGCGGGCCTGGCCGGCACCCGCACCTATCCGCTGCGCTCCAGCTTCAAGCCGTCGTACAACATGGCGGTCAATCTGGTCGAGCAGTTCGGCCGGCACCGCTCGCGCGAGCTGCTGGAGACGTCGTTCGCGCAGTTCCAGGCCGACAAGTCGGTCGTCGGGATCTCCCGTCAGGTGCAGCGCAACGAGGAGGGGCTGGCCGGCTACAAGGAGTCCATGACCTGCCACCTCGGGGACTTCGAGGAGTACGCGGGCCTGCGCCGCGAACTGAAGGACCGCGAGAACGAGTTGGCCAAGCAGGGGGCAGTGGAGCGGCGCGCGGAGGCCGCGGTCGCTCTGGAGAAGCTCAAGCCGGGCGACGTCATCCATGTGCCGACCGGCAAGTACGCCGGGCTCGCGCTGGTGCTCGACCCGGGGCTGCCGGCCGGCCGCTCCAACGGCCACCGCGGCTTCGAGCACCACGACGGGCCGCGCCCGCTGGTCCTGACCGCCGAGCGGCAGGTCAAGCGGCTGGCGTCGATGGACTTCCCGGTGCCCGTCGAGGCGTTGGAGCGGATGCGGATCCCGAAGTCCTTCAATCCGCGCTCCCCGCAGTCCCGTCGGGACCTGGCGTCCGCGCTGCGCACCAAGGCCGGGCACATTTCGCCGGACCGGCACCGCAAGCGGCGTTCCCAGGCCGCGGACGACCGGGAGATCGACCGGCTGCGCAAGGCGATCCGGGCACACCCCTGCCACGGCTGCAACGACCGTGAGGACCACGCCCGTTGGGCCGAGCGCTATCACCGGCTGACGCGGGACACCTCGCAGCTGGAGCGCCGTATCGAAGGCCGTACGAACACGATCGCCCGCACCTTCGACCGCATCGTCGCGCTGCTGACCGAGCTGGACTATCTGCGTGGCGACGAGGTGACCGAGCACGGCAAGCGCCTCGCGCGGCTGTACGGCGAACTCGACCTGCTGGCCAGTGAGTGCGTGCGTGAGCGGGTGTGGGAGGGGCTCAGCCCGGCCGAACTGGCCGCCTGTGTCTCGGCGTTGGTGTTCGAGTCGCGGGCCGGGGACGATGCGATGGCCCCGAAGCTGCCGTCGGGCAAGGCCAAGGCCGCGCTGGGTGAGATGGTGCGGATCTGGGGCCGGCTGGACGCTCTGGAGGAGGACTTCCGGATCACCCAGACCGAGGGCGTCGGGCAGCGTGAACCCGATCTGGGCTTTGCCTGGGCTGCCTATATGTGGGCCAGCGGCAAGGGGCTGGATGAGGTGCTGCGGGAGGCGGAGATGCCTGCCGGGGACTTTGTGCGGTGGTGCAAGCAGGTGATTGATGTGCTGGGGCAGATCTCGGCGGCGTCTCCTGGGGAGGGCTCGACCGTGGGGAAGAGTGCGCGCAAGGCCGTTGACGGGTTGCTGCGGGGGGTTGTGGCCTACTCGTCGGTCGGGTGATCGTCGGACGGTGGGCGCGGGTGCGTTGCGGCTGGTCGCGCAGCTCCCCGCGCCCCTGCGGGCGTGCGCTCAGCTGAGGATGATCAGTTGCTGCGTCGCCCGTGTCATCGCCACATAGCGGTCCACCGCGCCCTCGATGCCCTCGCCGAAGGTCTCCGGGTTCACCAGCACGACCAAGTCGAACTCCAACCCCTTCGACAGCTCCGGGGTCAGGGACTGGACCCGGTCCGTCGGGCGGAACTCGGGGGCGCCGATGACGCAGGCGGTTCCCTCGGCGTGTGTCGCCAGCCAGCCGTCGAGGATCGGGTCGAGGTCTGACACCGGCCCGTGCAGGACGGGTACGCCGCCACTGCGGATGGACGTCGGCACGTTGGCGTCGGGGAGTGCGGCGCGGATGACCGGCTCGGCCTCCGTCATGATCTCTTCCGGCGTCCGGTAGTTGATGTTCAGAGAGGCAAGCTCGATCCGGTCGATCCCGATCCGTTCGAGCCGTTCCCGCCAGGACTCCGTGAAGCCGTGTCTGGCCTGGGCACGGTCCCCGACGATGGTGAAGCTCCGTGACGGGCATCGCAGGAGCAGCATCTGCCACTGCGCGTCGGTCAGTTCCTGGGCCTCGTCGACGACGATGTGCGCGAACGGGCCGGCCAGCCGGTCCGGGTCGATCACGGTCAGCTCGGACTCGTCGACCAGGCTGACCTGGGCGTCCTGGCCGCGCAGCATGATGACCAGGCCCTCGCCGTCGTCGAGGTCGGCGCCGGAGTTCGCCGTGGCCTCGATCAGGTTGTCGACGACCTGCGTCATACGCTCGCGCTGGGCGGCGAGGATGCCCTGGTGCCGGCGCCTGAGTCGGGCTGCATCCGGGTCGCCGAGCCGCTGCCGTGCCGCGTCCAGGACCGGCAGGTCGGACACCGTCCAGGCCTGCGCGTCCGCTCGCTGGAGCCGCTGGACCTCCTCGCGGCTGAGCCAGGGAGCGCACATCCGCAGATAGGCCGGGACCGTCCACAGGTCGCCGACCAGGTCGGCCGCCTCCAGCAGCGGCCACGACTTGTCGAAGGCCGTCAGCAGCTGCCGGTTCTGCGACAGCGACTTGCGGACCAGCTCGGGCGAGATCTCGCCGGCGTCGCCCGAGGCGTCCTCCTCGTGCTTGTCGACCAGGATCGTGAGCAGTTCCTCCCAGACCTGGTCGCGGGCCTCGTTGTGCGGCGTACCGGGCTCGGCCGCGTCGAACGCCACCGCCCAGTCCGCGGCGCTCAGCCGCACGTCGGACCAGTGGGTCGTGACCGTCATGCCCTTGGCCGGCGGCTCCTCGTAGAAGCGGACGGCCTTCTCGATCGCCTTCACGAGGTCCGCGGACGACTTCAGACGGGCCACCTCCGGGTCGGCCTCGACGGCCGCCGTGGCTCCCTCGGGGACGAGATCCCGCAGAATGCAGGTCTGCACGCCCTCCTCGCCCAGGCTCGGCAGCACGTCGGAGACATAGGCCAGATACGGCCGGTGCGGGCCGACGAACAGCACGCCGCCCCTGCGCTGATCGAGCCGTGGGTCGGAATACAGCAGGTAGGCGGAGCGGTGCAGGGCGACGACGGTCTTGCCCGTGCCCGGGCCGCCGTCGACGACGAGCGCCCCGCGGGATCCCGCGCGGATGATGGCGTCCTGGTCGGCCTGGATGGTTCCGAGCACGTCCCGCATCCTGGGGGAGCGGTTGCTGCCCAGGCTCGCGATGAACGCGGACTGGTCGTCGAGCGCGGCATGCCCGGCGAACCCGTCCGAGGCGAACATCTCGTCCCAGTAGTCGCTGATCCGGCCCTCGGTCCAGCGGTATCTGCGGCGGCTGGCCAGGCCCATCGGGTTGGCGTGGGTCGCGCCGAAGAACGGCTCGGCCGCGGGGGAGCGCCAGTCGACCAGCAGTCGACGGCCCGTGCTGTCGGTCAGGCCGAGCCGTCCGACGTACAGGGGCTCGGAGCTGTCCGCGCCGACCATGTGTCCGAGGCACAGGTCCAGGCCGAAGCGGCGCAGGGTGCGCAGGCGAGCGGTCAGTCGGTGGACCTCGTTGTCGCGGTCCATCGCCTCCCGGCCCAAGCCACCCGGTGCCTTGCGCGCGGCGGCGAGGCGGTCGGTCAGCTCGGCGATCGACTGCTGGAGGCACTCCGCTATCGCGGCGAACTGCCGCTCGTCGGCGGCGATCAGTGCCGGGTCGGCCTTGGGGGAGAGGCGTTCGGGAAGGTCGAAAGCGCTGGTGGTCAGGGGGTTCACGGCTTGGCTCCGTAGGTAGGTCATGGGCGGCCTTGGCGTGCGGCGAACCGTCCGCGTCCGCGTGGTTCAGGCGGACGCGGACGGCCCGCGCGGCTCACGTCGACGAGGACGGTCTCGTGCTCGCGTGGTTCACGCGGACACGGACGGTTCGCCTCGGCCGACCGCGTCGAGCAGCAGCCGTGCGGCGACCTCTGCCCCGTCGCCGCGGATCGTGGCCGCCGCGGCGGTCGCTCGCGCGTGGGTGTCGGGCGCCAGGGCCGTGCCGAGCGCGGCCGACAGGGACGCGAAGGTCGGGGTCGGGCCGTCGTGCGCCGCGCCGATGCCCAGTTCGGCCACGCGGCCGGCCCAGTACGGCTGATCCGCCAGCTGAGGCACCACCACCTGGGGCGCGCCGGCCAGGGCGGCCGTCGTGGTGGTGCCCGCGCCGCCGTGGTGGACGACGGCGGCCACCCGGCGGAACAGCGCCTGATGGTTGACCTCACCGACGACGAAGCAGTCGTCCCGGCCCTCCAGCAGGGCCAGGTCCGCCCAGCCGCGGGCCAGGACGGCACGGCGGCCCTGCGCGCGCACCGCCTCGACGGCCACCTCGGCGACGTCCGCCGACGCGTGCATGGGCATACTGCCGAAGCCCACGTACACCGGCGGCGCGCCGACGTCCAGGTACGCCACCAACTCGGCCGGGAGCGGACGTTCGTCCGGCACGGTCCAGGCGCCGGTCTGTACGACGTCGAAGTCCGCCGGCTCCTGCCACGGGTCCAGGAACGGGTCCGTCGCGAGCCACGGCCGGTCGCCGATGACGTAGTCGCGGAGGCTGTCGACCGGGGACAGGCCGATCGACGCCCGGTGGGTGTTGACCGCCTCGCCGAACAGCGCGTCGATACTGCGGGCGTCCAGGTCCCACAGCGCCCGGTTGTCGGTCACCTCCGGCGGGTGCGGCCGGCCCGGATAGGCCAGCGGCGGGCGGTGCGGTGAGGGCAGGGTGAGCTGCTGGAAGGTCACGGACTCGGCGTGGATGCCGAGCTTCTCCGCGATGGACAGCGCGCCGGCCGTTGCCGACGGCACGCCGGTCGCCACCAGCGCATCGCAGCCCTCGGCCGCCTCGGTGACCGCCTCGAACTGCGCGGCGACGATCTGGGCCGCGCGCTGCGGCAGGGTCGACGCGGGCGGCGCCGCCTTGGTCAGCGCACGCGCCGACGGGCCCACCGCCACCATCTCCACGCCGACGCCGGCCAGCCGACGCGCGAAGTCCTCGTCCGGTGGTGCGCACACCCGCACTTGAGCGCCGAGCGCCCGTAGCCGCAGCGCCAGCGCCACCAGTGGTTCGACGTCCCCCCGTGACCCGTAGGTCGACAACAACACACGCACTTCGTGACTCCTGTTTCCGCAGCTCCTGGCCTTATGACCGGAGATTCTGCGGCATGACGGGGGCCTTGCCGCAAGCCCCCCGGTGCGCTATAAGTTAAGAGTGGCGAGGAGCGGGTGAGCTCCTTGCCTTTCTTGTTTCTCCGGCCTCGACGGCGCGGGCCGTGCCGTGCGGCGGTTCGCACGATCCCGGCGGGCTGTGCCTGCTTCCCGAGGGCGCGCCGAGCGCTTGGCCGACTTCCACGCCGTCCGCGCCGAACTCAAGGACGCCGACCGCCAGTTGCCCGCCGCCACGGCCGCGGTCGGCGCGCTCGCCAAGAGCGAGCGGGGAGCGAGCCCCTGCGGGCGCTCGCCGGGATCCGATCTTCACCCGTCACGGTGAGTAGTCTTCGCACATTCATGCGCCGTAACGCACTGTGTGCGAATACAACCTGAGCGTATAAATGGAGCCGAGCGTACTCCTGTCGTACGCCCCATTTCAGGTGCTTGCTGAATATGACACAGCGATGATCCGGTCGGACTAAGCTCGCCCGCGGCGCACCGAGTTGAGACGTATTCGCGCGTTTGTTCCCGAACATGCAGAAGATTCCGACATACCCATGAAGTACCCCACTGCAAGCTCCCCCTACACCCACCCGATTCGTTTCAGAGGGCCCACATGGTGAGCGTTCAATCCCCGCCCAGTCGCCGTGAACTCCCGTACACACGTGTGCTGTTGCTGCCGGCCATAGTGATGGCCGCGGCGATCGGCTCCGCCCTCGCCCTGGTGGCGGGACCGGCCCGGACGGCCGTCGGTGTGTGCGGCGCCGTGGCCATGCTGCTGGTGCTGGCAGTCGCGGCCGAAGCCGCGCGCCGCGGCCGCGCCCTGCGCGACCTGCGGGCCGACCACGCCCGTCACACCGCGTATCTGGAACGGCGTGTCGCCGCCCACGGCGAGGAGATGACTCGCCTCGCCAGGGAGATCACGCCCGCCGCGATCCACCGGCTGCGCTGTGGCAGTTCCCCCTATGAGGTGATGCGCGACCTTGCCGAGCTCGACCCGTCGTACGCCCAACTTCCCCCGGCTCAGGTCGAGTTGGTGAAGTCGATGGTCGACATCGTCGACCACGAGGAAGCCCTGCGCGACTCCGCCCAACGTTCCTTCGTCAGCATTGCCCGCCGTGTGCAGGCGATCGTCCACCAACAGGCCGTGGAACTCCGGGAGATGGAGGAGGACCACGGCCGCAACCCCGAGGTCTTCGACGACCTGTTGCGCATCGACCACGGCACCATGCTGATCGGCCGCCTCGCCGACTCCATCTCCGTGCTCGGCGGCGGCCGCCCGGGCCGGCAGTGGCCCGAGCCCGTACCGCTGTACAGCGTGCTTCGGGGCGCCATGTCCCGGATCCTGGAGTACCGCCGCATCAGTCTGGACTCCATCGTCAAGGTCAACATCGCCGGTATCTCCGTGGAGCCGATCATCCACGCCGCCGCCGAACTCCTCGACAACGCCACGCGCTACTCGCCGCCGCAGACCAAGGTGCACGTGACCGCCACCGAGGTGCAGACCGGTGTCGCGATCGAGATCGAGGACGCCGGTGTCAGCCTCAGCGAGGAGGCCCGCGCCAGGGTCGAGGGCATGCTCGAGCGTGCCAAGCAGGGCACCGACCTCCAGGACCTCGTAGAGTCCCCGCGCCTGGGCCTGGCCGTCGTCGGTCGCCTGTGCACGGCGTTCAACATGCAGGTCTCGCTGCGGTCCTCCGCGTACGGCGGCGTCCGTGCCGTCCTCGTGGTGCCGCGCGACATGATGACCACCGACCCCGCGCCAGGACTCGCCCACGGCATCGGCGCCGGGGCGGCGCCCAAGGCCGACGACCCCGACGCGCTCGAAGGCCCCAAGCGCGCCCCCAAGAAGCGGCGCCCCACCAGCCCGAAGATCCCCGCCGGACTCTCCATGGAGGACGACGTCCCCGTCGTCACCGAATGGACCGCGGGCGGTCTGCCCCAGCGCCGCAGCCGGGTCAAGACCCCGCTCAGTAAGCGACTGGCGGAGCAGGCGGCCATCGAGCAGGCCGAACGGGAGGGCCGGCCGACCATCTGGTCGACGCACAAGCCCGATCCCGAGCCCGAACCCGAGCCGGCTGAGGACGAGCCCGCCCCCGGAGCGTGGGTCGAGGCGTTCTGGAACGGACTCAAGGACAAGCCCGACCCGCTCACACTCCAACCGCGAACCCAACCGGCCCGCGCCGAGGCCGACGACGAGGGGGACCTCAAGTGATCCAGCAGCGCGCCAACTTCGACTGGATGCTCAAGGAGCTCCACGACGGCGTACCGGGCATCCAGATGATCGTGGTGCTCTCCGCTGACGGTCTGCGCATCGCCCGCTACGGCGGCGACCCGGACACCGCGGACCGCGTCGCCGCTGCCTGCGCCGGCCTGCAGAGCCTGGCGAGCGCGGTCGCCTCGGAGATCCCGAAGAGCGACGGCAAGATGAAGATGGTCCTCATCGAGATCCACGGCGGCTACTTCTATCTGATGGCCGCCGGCGCCAACGCCTATCTCGCCGTCCTCTCCGACACGTTCGCCGAACCCGGCCGGATGAGCAACCGCATGTCCGACCTCGTCGCCCGCATCGGTGCCCATCTCACCAGTCCGCCCCGGCGCAACGGGCAGACCGTATGACTCCTCCGCAACGCCAGCGGCGATTCCCGAAGCAACAACCGCCTCCGCCGCCCGCCAAACCCGGAAATCAGAAGCACCCGGAACGGCTCTTCGTGGTGGCCGGCCCGGACAGCGGTGAGCGTGACGCGGACATCGACCTCGTCACCTTAATCGTGGCGCGCGCCGAACCCCCGCCCTCCGCCACACCGGAACAGTCGGCGCTGCTCCGGCTCTGTACCACCCCTCTGTCCGTGGTCGAGCTCTCGGCCTATCTCAACCTGCCGTTCAGCATGATGACGGTCGTGCTCACCGACATGCTGACGACCGGGCTGGTGACGGCGCGCGTCCCGATCGTGCGCCAGGCCGTCGCCGACCGTTCAATTCTCGAAGCGGTGATGCATGGACTTCAAAGGCTCTGAAATCATCCCCGGTCCACGGACCGAGGACCAGCTGCCGCACACGGCCGAGGCCGCGGTCAAGATCGTGATCGTGGGCGGGTTCGGCGTCGGCAAGACGACCATGGTCGGCTCGGTGAGCGAGATCAGGCCGCTGACCACCGAAGAGACCATGACGCAAGCGGGCGTCGGCGTCGACGACAACTTCGGCTCGGACACCAAGACGGCCACCACCGTCGCGATGGACTTCGGCCGCATCAGCATCACCGAGCAGCTTGTGCTGTACCTCTTCGGCACGCCCGGCCAGGAGCGCTTCTGGTTTCTGTGGAACGGGTTGTTCGACGGCGCCCTGGGCGCGGTCGTACTCATCGACACCCGCCGCCTCGAGGTCAGCTTCGATGTCATGGGGAGGCTGGAGGAGCGTGGCGTGCCCTTCGTGGTGGCCGTCAACACCTTCCCGGACGCGCCCCGTTACCCCGCCTCCGAACTCCGAACGGCGCTCGACCTGCCCGAGGAGATCCCCATCATCGAGTGCGACGTACGTCGCCGGGCCTCCAGCCGGGATGTCCTGATGACGCTGATGCACTTCTTGCATTCGCTGGCGACGGCGAAAGCGCCGGCGTGAGCCACCACCCCCATCACCTTCTCCTGTACACCGGATTCAATTCAGCTTCGGAGCGACCATCGTGACGCCTGAACCTCTTTCCCCGATCGGTACGGACGAGCCCACGGCCACCCCGCCCCCCGGCTGCCCCGCGCATGGCATCGGCCCAGGCGGGCTACGCCGGTTGTACGGCCCCGATGCGGAGGACCTGGGAGCCGTGTACGAGAAGCTCCGTGCCGAGCATGGTCCCGTGGCTCCCGCGCTACTGCATGAGGACGTGCCGATCTGGGTGGTGCTCGGCCACGCCGAGAACATGCACACCGTGCGCACCCCGTCGCAGTTCTCCCGTGACACCCGGTTGTGGACCGCTCTGCAGGACGGCTCGATCAAGCCCGATCACCCGCTCATGCCGATCCTCGCCTGGCAGCCCATCTGCTGCCACGCCGAGGGTGACGAGCACCTGCGGCTGCGCGGCGCGGTCACCGGCGCCATGTCGACCATCGACCACCGGGGCATCCGCCGCTACATCAACCGCGCGACCCAGGACCTCGTCAACAAGTTCTGCGAGCAGGGCGGGGCCGATCTGGTGAGCCAGTTCGCCGAGCATCTGCCGATGGCGGTGATGTGCGAGATCCTCGGCATGCCGGAGGAGTACAACGACCGGATCGTGCAGGCCGCCCGCGACATGCTCAAGGGCACTGAGACCGCCATCGCCAGCAACGCGTACATCATGGACGCCCTGATGCGGCTCACCGCCCGGCGCCGGGCCGAACCCATGGAGGACTTCACCAGCCACCTGATCAACCACCCGGCGCGGCTCACCGACGAGGAGGTCGGCCAGCACCTGCGCGTCGTCATGATCGTCTCGTACGAGGCCACCGCCAACCTGCTCGCCAACGTACTGCGAGTGGTACTCACCGACCCGCGGTTCCGCGCCCAGCTCAAGGGCGGTCAGATGACGGTGCCCGAGGCGGTCGAGCAGTCCCTGTGGGACGAGCCGCCGTTCAGCACCATTTTCCCCTACATCGCCAAGCAGGAGACCGAGCTGGGCGGCCAGCGCATCGGCAAGGGCGACGGCCTCATCTTCGGAATCGCGCCGGGGAATGTCGACCCGCGTGTCCGCCCGGACCTCAAGGCCAACATGCAGGGCAACCGCTCGCACCTCGCGTTCGGAGGCGGCCCTCACGAGTGCCCGGGCCAGGACATCGGCCGCGCCATCGCCGACGTCGGCGTCGACGCGCTGCTGGCCCGGCTCCCGGACGTCCAACTCGCTTGCGACGAACATGAGCTGCGCTGGCGGGCGTCCATCTCGAACCGGCACCTGGTGGAACTGCCAGTGAAGTTTGCGCCACAGCCCCAGCAGGACGTCATGCAGCAGCCCTCCGCCCATCCGGTGCCGCAGCAACGCGCGACCAACTGGCAGGCCGGCTCGCCGCAGCCGCAGCCGCAGCCGCAGCCCCAGCCCACGGCTGCGGAGCCCGCTGCTCCGACGCCGGTGGTGACGCCCGAACCGGCCCGCCGGCCAGGTATGTTCCGGCGCCTCCTGCGTTGGTGGCGCGGCGACTGAGCCGACCGGGCACCAGGGGTTACTCGGCCCACTCGTCGTAGGACGACCAGGCCCGCAGTCCTCGCGGGCTGACGAACCGGTGCTCGCGCCCCGTGAACGGATCGGTGAACTCCAGCGCCCGCGCCAGCAGTTGGAGCGGACGCCGGAAGTCACCCGCCGCCACGGGGTCGGTCACCACGGGATAGAGGGGATCGCCGAGGATCGGCACCCCCAAGGTGCTCATGTGCACCCGTAGTTGGTGCGTCTGCCCGGTACSSGGTGWCAGCCGGTACCGGGCACGTCCGTCGCGGTGGTCCAGCAACTCGACCTGGCTGACGGCGTTGGGCTCACCCTCGACCTCGCGGGCGGCAAGGACCCCGCGCTCCTTGACGATCCGGCTGCGCACAGTGATCGGCAGGGTCAGCTCCGGGTCGTACCGGGCCACCGCCTCGTACTCCTTCGCCACCTGCCTGTCGCTGAACAGCGACTGGTACGCGCCGCGCTCCTCGGGCCGCACGGTGAACAGCACCAGCCCGGCCGTCAGCCGGTCCAGACGATGTGCCGCGCCAAGTGCGGGGATTCCCAGCTCCCGCCGCAGCCGCGCCAGGGCCGTCTCGGTCAGGTGGCTGCCGCGTGGCGTGGTGGCCAGGAAGTGAGGCTTGTCGGCGACCACGACATGCTCGTCCCGGTAGACGATGTCGATCGCGAACGGCACCCGTTCCTCGTCGGGCAACTCGCGGTGGAACCACACGTACATCCCCGGCACGTACACCATGTCCCGCGGTACCGGACGCCCGGCRGCGTCCACGATCTGCCCCTCGTCGAGCATGCTGTCGATCACCCCGGCCCCGGCTGCCAGCCGCGCCACGAGATGATCCCGCACGGTCACCCATGCGTCCCCGGCCGGCAAGCGCACACGTACGGGATCCACCCCGTCGCGCTGCGGCAGGGGAGAGGGCGGGGGCGGAGTGCGGCGTCTCATCAGGATCAAGCGTACGAGGGGCACACCTGCGGGCTGCATGGGGAACCGTGCGCGCCGCGCTCACGGACAGGGGGGAACGGGTGGCGGGAATGTGGTACCGACACGGGGACCACGGGCGTGAAGGAACGAGTTACCCCACGCTGGTCATCACCTCTGCGCTCCGGCTCACTGCCACTGGCACCGGCGCACGAGCACGTTCAAGGGTGCATGCGGTAAACCGGCCATACTTGGTGCTTTCGCGATCGCCTTTGTACCTCTCCATACCCACGGACAATCGCCTGGTCCGGGTGAAACTCTCAATCCCTGGAGGAGTACCGCGGAACCGGTTCTCGGATTCCTCGGCAAATCCTTGGAAGAACAAGTCCAGGTGCCGGTTCAGCCGTCCGTGCAGCGCTGGTGAGAGCCTTTCCCTGACGCAGACACCGGGCGGCCGGAAGCGGCTGGATGCAGGCTACGGGCGCTTTGTTGCCTTGACCTACCCGGAAGCCTCATTCCGTGATCTCTGCCTGTGCGCGGAATGGCTCTTCTTCACCTTCATCCTGGACGACTTGCACACGTTGAGGGTCTATGACACTCCGGAAGCCTGGGCTCCGGTCCACCGACGCCTGATGGACATCATCAACACCGGCGAAGACCCTGCCCCTGTGCGAGAGCGAACGCCCTTCACCAAGGCGCTCACGGATCTTTCCATCCGTACTGGAGAAAGGCTCTCACCAGCGCTGCACGGACGGCTGAACCGGCACCTGGACTTGTTCTTCCAAGGATTTGCCGAGGAATCCGAGAACCGGTTCCGCGGTACTCCTCCAGGGATTGAGAGTTTCACCCGGACCAGGCGATTGTCCGTGGGTATGGAGTTCGGCTTCGACTTGGTCGAACTCAGTCTGAGCACGGAGGTGCCGGATGACATATACGAAACGGGCCTGKTCCGGGAGATGGTCGAAGCCGCGAGCGATGTGGTCGCCTGGCAGAACGATCTGCATTCTGTTCACCTCGACAACAAGCGTGGAGATTTCCACAACGTCGTCATCGTCATGCAGCATGCCGCGGGAATCTCGCTGCAGGAAGCCATCAAATCGTCCGTTGCCAAGGTGCAGAGGCGAGTGGAGGACTTCCTGGCCGCCGAAGAGCAGCTCTTGCCCTTCTTGGCGAGTCATGCGGTGCGGCCCGGAGACCGCGAAGACATTCTGAAGGTCACCGCCGGAATGCGACAGTGGACGAATGGATGTCTGGAGTGGTACAGGAACACCACCCGTTACGCCATCCCCACCACCGCGGGCGAGTCGGATCAACAGCATGACTACCTGCAGGTGCTGCTCCCGAGCCAGGAGCGTGCATGGGTCTAGACGCGGTTGACCGGTGAGTAATGGCTTGAAGCGCAGTCCCGCCAGCATCCTGGGATCGGCAAGAAGGGTCAACACATCATGGCAACSGACCATACGGGCATCACACACGCACCAGGGGCACTGCCGATCGTCGGGCATCTGTTTCCCCTGCTCCGTGACCCGCTGGGTTTCCTGAACACTCTCCCCTCGCACGGCGATCTGGTGCAAATCAGGTTAGGTCCACAAAGGGCCGTCGTTGTCTGCCGACCTGAACTCGTCCAGCAGGTCCTCCTGAATGACCGCATATACGACAAGGGCGGGCCCATCATCGACAGGGTCGGAAATGCGCTCGGGAACGGCATTGCCTCCTGCCCTCACAGTGCTCACCGACGGCAGCGGCGCAGCCTGCAGCCGGCCTTCTCTCGCACTTGCCTGCGTGAATACGCCACGATCATGGCCGAGGAAATAGATACGCTCAGAACCGCATGGAGCGACGGGCGGGCCATCGACGTAGCCACGCAGATGTACACGCTCGCGAGTGGCACCATTGGTCGAACGCTCTTCACGGCTGAAGCGGCACGACCCGCTATAGACACCGTCACGGAATGCCTTCCGGATATCTTCCGGGGCATCTACCAGCAGGCAGTCCTCCCGCCTTTGCTGCGCCGTCTGCCTCTTCCCTCGAACCGGCGCTACGAGCGGGCTCGCAATCGGGCATGGGCCGCGGTCAGCAAGACCATCGGCCTGTACCGGCAGGACAGTCAGACCCACGGCGATGTGCTGTCGATGCTCCTGGAGGCACGTGACGACGACGGAGGTAGCCTCAGCGATGCCGAGATCCACGCTCAGATCATGACCTTGCTCGTCGCCGGCATCGATACCACTGCAGTGGCCCTCACCTGGGCTGTCCATCTGCTGTGTCAGTACCCCGATGTCCAAGAGCGATTGCGTACCGAGACAGCCGAGGTTCTCGGTAGCAGAACCGCCACCTGGGATGATCTCCCGCGGCTCGACCTGGCGAGCARGGTCATCACCGAGACGCTGCGCCTCTACCCTCCTGGATGGATCTTCACTCGTACGACCACCGCCGAAGCCAGGCTGGCGGACGCCGTGATCCCCCCCGAAACCAACATCATCTACAGCCCGTATCTCATCCATCACGACGAGCGGTTCCATCCGCGCCCCGACTCCTTCGACCCCGACCGATGGCTACCGGAGCGTGAACCCGTGCGGGGCGCCCTCATCCCGTTCGGCGGAGGTGCACGCAAATGCATCGGCGACAACTATGCGATGACCCTGGCGACACTGGCCCTGTCCACGATCGTGACCCAGTGGCGACTCTCGCATGTCGACCATCAACTGCCGCACGTCGAACCTCGCATGACTCTGAGCCCTCACAAGATGCAGGCCCGAGTGGAGTGTCTGGTGCGAGCGTCCGACTAGGCCCTGTCCGGTGGGTCAGACCGTCGCGCGAGTGGCGATCGGCCGACCGGGACTTGACCCTCATGCCAGGCGGCTTGGACACATATGGTCGACGCCAAGCGCGCTGAGGCCGCGCTGCCCGTCCCTAGCGAGGGGAGAGCAAGGCTGGCGCGCTGCCGGGCAGCATCGCACCGCGATCCTGCGGCGTGCGGGCTGAACGCGTTGCCCGGAGGTCAGTTGCCGGCTTTGAGGGCGTCCAGGTGCCGCCGCAGTACCTGCCGGAGCCGCTTCGGCGGATAGCGGTCCGGCAGCAGTGTCGCCTGGAGGGTGAGTCCGTCGAGGAGGGCGGCCAGGCGCGTGCTTTCCAGCTCGACGTCCGTGTCAGCCGGCAGCCCGCCGGCGTACCAGGCTTCGTGCAGCACGCGCGACATCAGGGTTTGCAGGTCGGCCTGCATCTCGGCTGCGCAGGGCAGCAGTTCGGGGCGGGTGTGTGCTGCGGCGGTGAAGGCGAGCCAGAGCGCGGCCTCCTGGCGGCGGGCCTCGTCCAGCGGGAGGAACTCGGCCAGGAGCTCTTCTGTCGCGGCCCGGCGGTCGGTGCCCCTGTCGGGAGCCAGGAGTCGCTCGGCGTGGGTGCGGATGCGGTCGCCGATGCGCCGGCTCAGCTCCCTCATCGTGAAGGTCATCAACTCGTCGTGGTCGGCGAAGTAGTGGCGGACCGACCCGATGGCGAGTCCGGCTTCATCGGCGACGTTGCGCAGCGACGCATGCTCCAGTCCCTGCCGGGCGGCGACGGACAGGACAGCCTGCGCCACCGCCCTGCGGCGGGCTGCGGGATCGACGATCTTTGGCACATTGCCGTTATAGCACGACCGGGCTAACATCATTTTTTAGCTCAGTTGTGCCATAAAGATGGGTGGTATCTACGTGAACCCCTGGCTGCTCGCCGCGATCATCGCGGTGGTCGTGATCGCAGTCGTGATCAAACGGATGATCGGTGAACCGGTCAACACAAGGGACCTCTTCGTCGCCCCCGCGATCCTGACCGGGATCGGCGTCCTGTCCCTCGTCAAGATGACGGATCTGACCGGCACCGACCTCACCTGGGTCATCACGGGCGCCGCCCTCGGCGCGGCACTCGGCGCATTCCGCGGCGCCACCGTTCAACTCGTCGACAAGGGAGGCGTCCTGTGGCAGCGGTATACGGGCCGCACCTTCCTCGCCGTGATCGGCACCCTGGCGATCACGGCTGGCTTCAGCATCCTGGCGGTGAAGATGGGCATGCACGAGAACGCACGACCCGTTCAGCTCTCCATAGGCGTGAGCTTCCTAGGCGAGTCCCTCATCGTCGGCCGCCGCGGCATGGCTTCGGGAATCCCCTTCGCCCCGTCACGAACTCGCTGACGCATTGCCATATCCCGAGCTCGCACATGTCGGACTCGCTCGGCTGGCACCGTCCGACAGGTCATGAGCGGAGCCAGAGGCGAATGGCAGCGACGGTCACGGTGCCGTGGAAGATGTACGCCCGCTTGTCGAATCGGGTGGCTACAGCCCGGAAGCCCTTGAGCGCGTTGATCGTTCGCTCGACTTCGTTTCGACGCTTGTAGATCGTCTTGTTGAAGCCGGTGGGCCGGCCGCCCGCGCTACCACGGCGCCGGCGGTTGACCCGCTGATCCTTGCGCTCGGGAATCGTGTGCTTGATCTGCCGACGCCGCAGATACCGGCGATTCCGGCGGGACGAATACGCCTTGTCGCCACCCAGGTGATCGGGGCGCGTGCGCGGATGACCGCCGGCCGGACGTGGGACACGGATGCGTTCGAGGACCGGGATCAGCTGCGGAGCATCGCCCCACTGGCCTGGTGTGATGACGAACGCGAGAGGACGTCGACCGCCCTCACCGGCCAGATGGATCTTGCAGGTCAGCCCGCCACGGGAGCGGCCCAGGGCCTCATCTGAACGATGTTGAACAGGTCGTCCGCGTCGTCTAGGAATACGCGGCGCGGCCGTGCGGGCGCCCGCGGCATGCTGATGGGCGCGGCAGGAGGTCGAGTCCACGCTGACCATGCTCCAGTCGATCCGGCCTTCAGTATCGGCATCGGCTTGGACGGCCCGCAGGATCCTCTCCCACGTGCCGTCCGCCGACCACCTGCGATGCCTGTCGTGCACTGTCTTCCATCTGCCGAACCGTGCTGGCAGATCACGCCACGGGATACCGGTCCGCTGCCGGAAGAGAATGCCGTTGATCACCTTGCGATGGCTCTTCCAACGCCCGCCTCGTCCCGCGTTCTTCGGCAGGTGCGGCTCCAGCCGAGCCCACTCCAGATCCGACAGATCACCCCGCCCCATACCGGCCGGAACGATGTGAATGCTGGCCTGGTCACGCGACCCATCGGACAGTGCCTAGGCGCCTTCTGACGGCTCTGGTCGGGTGGGTGGTTCAGCATCGGCGCGGGGCAGGCGCGTCTCGTCCTGCCCCCGCCGCCCGTGGCCAGGCGAGGTTGACGGTCATGAAGAGGCCGTACAGGAGGCACCAGCAGGGGGCCGGTGACCATCGCGTACGTCGGCAGTAGCAGGGTGGCCGGCCGCGAGGACGCCGGCCGCCACGGCGGGCGCGCTGGGCATGCCGGTGCAGCCCGCCGAGCACGAGCAGGCCGTCGGCATGCCGGCGGCGCCCGATGCGGTGAGGATGGTGCG
Organism: Streptomyces sp. UW30; assembly: GCF_008042075.1. Classification (GTDB taxonomy): domain Bacteria; phylum Actinomycetota; class Actinomycetes; order Streptomycetales; family Streptomycetaceae; genus Streptomyces. Next base: position 1,095,176 of record NZ_RDBN01000037.1, read on the forward strand.
GGGTGCGGTGCGGCGTGGATGTCGCGTCTCCTCGCTCATCTCGCCGGCGCTGTCGAAGCCGATCATCACGTAGGCCGCCGTGAACGAGCCGACCAGCAGTGCGCCCAACCGGCTGGACTGGTCGGCGCCTTCGGTGTGGAGGGTGATACCGGGGGAGCGCTCGGAGTAGGTCGGCAGCAAGACGATGATCAGCGCCGCGTCGATGATCGCGGCGATCACATCGGCCCGGTTCATCAGCCAGAGCACGCGGTTGTCCATCGGGTTCACGAGCGTGGTGAGGGCCGGCAGGACCACGCCGGGAACGGCCGCGTCGGCGGCGCCGTCCGCCGAGGTCGGCGTGGCGTCGGTGTCCTCCTGCGAACGCCCCATCGGAACGCGATATGTCGTGTCTGTTGACGCGCCTGCTGCGCTCGCGATATATTCTGCCACGGATATTCGGAAGCGAGGTGTTCACCGTGGCGAGGAAGCGACGCAAGCTCACCAACCCCTTGGCGCTCGCCGTGATGACAACCCTCTGGCAGAAGCCCATGCATCCGTACGAGATCGCCCAGACCCTGCGCCAGCAGGGGAAGGACGCCAGTACGAAGATCAACTACGGGTCGCTGTACACCGTCGTGCAGAACCTCGAGAAGCACGGCTTCGTCGAGGTGACCGGTGTGGAGCGCCAGGGCAACCGCCCCGAGCGCACGATCTACGGCCTCACGGAGGCCGGGCGCGAGGAGATGGCCGAGTGGCTGTCCGACCTGCTCGCCGTCCCGGCGAAGGAGTACCCGATCTTCGAGACGGCGCTCTCGCTGATGGCGGCGCTGCCTCCCGACGAGGTGGTGCGGCTGCTGGAGATGCGCCTGAGTTCGCTGGAGGTGCAGGTGGCCGGCGGCCGGGGCGCCCTGGAGAAGCTCTGCGAAACGCTGCCGAGGCTGTTCCTCGTCGAGGTCGAATATCAACTGCACATGGTCGAGGCGCAGGCGGAGTGGGTCGGAGGTCTCCTCGAGGAGATCAAGAAGGGCTCTCTGCCGGGCGTCGAGGCGTGGCGGCATTTCCATGAAACGGGGGAGTTGCCGGCCGAGTTCACATCATGAGAAGGACCCCGGCAGGGCTGTTGCAGCAGCTCCGCCGGGGTCGCGAACCCCGAAAACGGATCCACCGTGGGGCAGAACCGGGCGATCGAGGTGCGGCACACCCAGGATAGCCCGGCGCTCCTCACGCGGAACGATCACGTATCCGCTCACCAGGAGAGCAGTCGTCATGAGCAGTACCAGCCCTGACACCCGTGCGCCCGCAGTCGAGGCGCGCCAACTGATCAAGACCTACGGCGAGGTCACCGCCCTCAACGGCATGGACATCACCGTCGAACCCGGCACCGTCTTCGGCCTCCTCGGCCCCAACGGCGCCGGAAAGTCCACCACCGTCAAGATCCTCACCACCCTGGCCCGCCCCGACTCGGGCTCGGCCACGGTCGCCGGCCACGACGTGCTGCGCCACCCGGACCGGGTACGCCGCGCGATCGGAGTCGTCGCCCAGAACTCCGGTGCCGACCCGGTCGCCACCGGCCGTGAGAACCTCCGACTCCAGGGCCGGCTCTACGGCTTGAGCCGCGCCGACCTCGGCCGTCGCGTCGCCGAACTGCTCGACCGCTTCCGGCTCACCGACGCCGCCGACCGCCCGGTCAAGGGCTACTCCGGCGGCATGCGCCGCCGCCTCGACGTCGCCCTCGGCCTGGTACACCGGCCCGAGGTGCTCTTCCTGGACGAGCCCACCACCGGCCTCGACCCCGAGACCCGCGCCGCGATGTGGGACGAGATCGGGCGGCTGGCCGGCGAGGACGGCATGACCGTCCTGCTCACCACGCACTATCTGGAGGAGGCCGACCGGCTCGCCGAGCGCATCGCGATCGTCGACCGCGGCCGGATCGTCGTCACAGGCACCCCGGACGCCCTCAAGGGTGAACTCCGCGGCGACGCCGTCCATGTGGAACTGCGCAACGCGGTCGGGGAAGCAGGCCGCAAGATCCTCCGGGACGCTCTCGGCGGGCTGCCGGGTGTGCACGACGTGCTGGTCGACGGGCGTCGCGTCAGCGTCCGTGCCGACGAAGGCGCCGCCGCGATGCCCGCGCTCCTCGCCGCGCTCGAACGCGCCGGGGTCGGCGTAGCCACCGCGACCGTCGCCCGCCCGTCCCTCGACGACGTCTACCTCCGCTACGCCGGTCGCCGGTACTCCGAGGCGGAAGCCGAGGTCGAGGCCGACCTCGACAGGGGTGGGGACCTCGTCCTCGCCGCGGACGGAGGTGCGCGATGAGCACCGCGATCACCCAGACCTGGTACATGACGCAGCGTCAACTCATGGTCTTCGTACGGCAGCCGGCGTACGCGATCATCACGCTGATCCAACCGGTGATCTGGCTCTTCCTCTTCGGCAGCCTCTTCAAGAGGGTCGTCGAGCTCGGCGGCTTCGGCACCACCTCCTACCTCGACTACCTGGTGCCGGGCGTCGTCGTGATGAGCGCCCTCAGCTCCAACATGTGGGCGGGGATGACCACGCTCGACGAGATCCAGCGGGGCACCCTCAACCGGTTCCTGACCACCCCGGTCAGCCGGGCCGCGCTGATGAACGGCAACGTCGTCAACAACGGCCTGGTCACCGCCCTCCAGTCGGTCGTCATCGTGCTGCTCGGCCTGCTGGGCGGCGCCGACTACCCGGGCGGCATCGGCGGCATCGCCGTCCTGGTCATTGCCTCGGTCCTGCTCGGGACGATCTTCGGGGCGCTGTCCAACGCGCTGGGCATGCTGGTGCAGGAGCGCGAGTCGATCATCGGCATCAACACCTTCCTGCTGCTGCCGCTGACCTTCCTGTCCTCCGCCTTCATGGCACCGTCGCAGATGCCGGGCTGGATGCGGCACGTCGCCGACTTCAACCCGCTCAACTGGGCGATGGTCGCGGGCCGTTCGGCGATGTCCGACCACCCCGACTGGGGTGACGTGCTCACCCGGGGCGGTGGGCTGCTCGCGCTGGCGATCGCCGCCGTGTGGCTGTCCATACGGACGTTCCGGTCGTATCAGCGGTCGGTGTGAGGTCAGTTCGGACCATGAGTAAAGGGCGGCACCCGCAAGGTGCCGCCCCTACCGCCGTGCCGCGCCTACCGCCGTCCTTGGGCTACGCCGCCGGCGCCGCCCCCTCCTGCTCCGCCTCGATCCGCGCGTTCCAGTCCCGCTTGGACGCCTGCCAGCCGTCCTCGTTGTGGCCGAGCCGCCAGTAGCCGGAGATGGACAGGTCCTCCCGGGCGACGCTCCGTTCGACGCGCAGCAGTTGGCGCAGTTCCTTCACGAAGTGGGCCTCGCCGTGCACGAACGCGTGCACCCGGCCTTCGGGGAACTCCAGCGCCCGCACGGCCTCGACCAGCGCCTCGCCGACCGGGCGGGAGCCGCGGTGCAGCCAGATCACCTCCACGTCGGAGTCGATCTTCTGCTCCTCCTCGGGGCCGGCGATCTCCACAAAGGCGTACGCCGTGGCGCCGTCCGGCAGCGATTCCAGGGAGCGGGCGATCGCGGGCAGGGCGCTCTCGTCGCCGACGAGCAGATGCCAGTCGGCGTCCGGGTCGGGGGCGTAGGCGCCGCCGGGGCCCATGAAACGCACGATGTCGCCGGGCTCGGCGCGCATCGCCCACGGGCCGGCCAGACCCTCGTCGCCGTGCAGCACGAAGTCCAGTGTCAGTTCGCGGTGTTCGGGATCCCACGCCCGCACGGTGTACGTCCGCGTCACCGGCCACTGCTCGCGCGGCAGTTCCTCGCGGATGCGCTCCAGGTCGAAGGGCTCGGGATAGCTCACACCCGTGGGGGAGAACAGCATCTTCACGTAATGATCCGTGCAGGTGTCCGCCGCGAACTCGGCGAGCCCCTCACCGCCCAGCACCACACGCTGCATGTGCGGGGTCAGCCGTTCGGTACGGATGACCTGCGCGGAGTGGGGCTTCCGCGGCTTGCGGGCAGGGCGTAGTGCCATCACTGGCCTCCCTCGTTCCAAGCTTAGGTTTACCTAAGTTAGCACCTCCGCCTGGCGAACGCCGCTATGAACGTTCATGAAGTGGTGCATGTCGCGCACGCACGTAACGAATTCCCCATGTCACGAGCCCCATGCGCACGATCGGAACGCCCTTCACGCCCCCTGTACCGTCACGCGCCCAGCGTCACGAGCAGCCGCTGGAGTGACCCGCCCAGCCCCCAGCGCACCGCCAGTTCGTCCAGCCCTGCCGGATCCCGGGGCGTGTGCGGCAGTGCCGTGTCCACGTCGGGCAGCGGGACGTCCTGCGCGACCCGCACGACCTTCGGCGCGACGGCGACATACGGCCGTGCCTCGTCCAGTCGCTTGCGCTGCGAGGGGGTGAGCTTCGCCTTCGGATCGTCGACCGCGGCCATGATCCCGGCCAGGTCGCCGAACTCGGTGAGCAGCTTCGCCGCCGTCTTCTCGCCGATCCCGGGCACGCCCGGCAGGCCGTCGCTCGGGTCGCCGCGCAGCAGCGCCAGATCCACGTACCCACCGCCGTCGACGCCGTACTTCTCGCGCAGCCACGCCTCGTCGGTGAGCTGGAGGGTGCCGACGCCCTTGAGCGGGTACAGCACCCGCACCCCGCGCTCGTCGTCCACCAGCTGGTACAGGTCGCGGTCGCCGGTGACGATGTCGACCGGGCCCTTCGCCCGCGCGGTGAACGTGCCGATCACGTCGTCCGCCTCGTACCCCTCGACGCCCACGCGTGCGATGCCGAGCGCGTCGAGGACGGCCTCGATGACCGGCACCTGCGGCGACAGCGTGTCGGGCACCTCCTCCTCGTCCGGCCCCGCCGCGCGCTCCTCGGCGACCCGGTGTGCCTTGTAGGAGGGGATCAGCTCGACCCGCCACTGGGGCCGCCAGTCGGCGTCCATGCAGGCCACCAGTGCGTCGGGGCGGTGGTCCTTGACCAGGCGGTCGATGAAGTCGAGGAGCCCGCGCACGGCGTTCACCGGGGACCCGTCCGGGGCCTTCACGGAGTCCGGGACGCCGAAGTAGGCGCGGAAGTACAGCGAGGCGGTGTCGAGGAGCATCAGTCGTCCGGTCACGCCACGCATCATGCCGTACGGCACCGACAACGGCCCCTGTGTGAGCGTGCGGTCGCGATGTGTGGCGGGCCTGTGGCCTGGACCACTTGTGCGTTTGTGGGCGGGGAACCCGGGCAGGCGCGCAGCCGGAGCGACTCCCCATGCGCAACTGTTGCGCCAGTCGCTCCCTTCATTTGCCGTCGAGACAAGAGGTACCCGTGTCATCCAGGCTTGAGGCCGACCAGCTCTACAAGGTGTTCGGCAGACGACCGGGCGAGGCCGTCGAGCGGCTGCGCCAGGGAGTCAACCGGGAGGAGCTGCGCGCCGGCGGGACCACCGCCGCCGTGATCGACGCCTCCTTCACCGTCGAACCCGGCCAGATCTTCGTCGTCATGGGTCTGTCCGGGTCCGGCAAGTCCACCCTGCTGCGCATGCTCAACGGGCTTCTGGAGCCGACCGCGGGTCACGTCCGCTTCGACGGCCAGGACCTGACCGCGATCGGTGACCGCGAGCTGCGCGAGGTCCGCGCCAGGAAGATCAGCATGGTCTTCCAGCACTTCGCGCTGTTCCCGCACCGCAGCGTCCTGGAGAACGCCGCCTACGGTCTGGCCGTGCAGGGCGTGCCCCGCGCCGAGCGCGAGAAGCGCGCCGGCGAGGCGCTGGCCCTGTGCGGACTGGCCGGCTGGGAGAAGTCCTGGCCCGACGAGCTGTCCGGCGGCATGCAGCAGCGCGTGGGTCTCGCCCGCGCGCTGGCCACCGACGCCGACCTGCTCCTGATGGACGAGTCCTTCAGCGCGCTCGACCCGCTGATCCGCCGTGACATGCAGGATCAGCTGCTCCAGCTCCAGAAGAGCCTGAAGAAGACGATCGTCTTCATCACCCACGACCTGAACGAGGCCATGCGCCTCGGCGACCGCATCGCCGTCATGCGCGACGGCCGCATCGTGCAGACCGGCACCGCCGAGGACATCCTCCTGCGCCCGGCCAACGACTACGTCGCCTCCTTCATCCAGGACGTCGACCGCTCCCGCGTGCTGACCGCGGGCGCCCTCATGGACACCTCCGTCACCGCCGACGCCCCGCTGTGCGCCTGCGAGACCGCGACCAGCGAGACGCCGTTCGTGGAACTGTGCGCGATCAGCGCCCGCCTGTCCCACCGGGTCAGCGTCGTGGACGAGGAAAACCGGGTCATCGGCGTCGTTCAGCGTCAGCGGCTGGTCGGGTTCCTCGGGGACGAGAGCGCCGATCCGTCGCCCTGCGACACCCCGGAGGGGAAGGTGACCGCCCGTGCCTAGGCTGCATCTCGGTGACTGGGTCGACTCCGGCGTGGACTGGCTGGTCGCCCACATGGGCTGGCTCTTCGACGCGATCAAGGCAGTCGTCGAAGGCATGTACGACGGCGTCAACGCCGTCCTGACCGCCCCCGAGCCCCTGCTCCTCGCGGGCATCTTCGCCGTGCTCGCCTGGTGGCTGCGCGGCGTCGTCGCGGGCGTCCTCGCCTTCGGCGGGTTCGCGCTGATCGACTCGCTCGAACTGTGGGACCGGGCCATGTCCACGCTGGCCCTCGTCCTGGTCGCCACCGCCATCGCCCTGGYGCTCTCGATCCCGCTGGGCATCTGGGCGGCCCGCTCCAAGACGGTCAGCGCCACCGTCCGGCCCGTCCTGGACCTGCTCCAGACCATGCCGTCGATGGTGCTGCTGATCCCGGCCATCCTCTTCTTCGGCCTGGGCACCGCCGCCGGCGTGATCGCCACCCTGATCTTCGCGCTCGCCCCCGGCGTCCGCATGACCGAGCTCGGTATCCGCCAGGTCGACGCCGAGCTGGTCGAGGCCGCCGAGGCCTTCGGCACCACGCCACGCGACACCCTGCTGCGCGTCCAGCTGCCGCTGGCCCTGCCGACGATCATGGCGGGCATCAACCAGGTGATCATGCTGAGCCTGTCCATGGTCGTCATCGCCGGCATGGTCGGCACCGGCGGCCTCGGCGGCGCCGTCAACGAGGCCATCGGCCAGCTCGACATCGGCTTCGGCTTCGAGGCGGGCGTCGGCATCGTCGTCCTCGCGATCTACCTGGACCGCATCACCGGCGCGCTCGGCGAGCAGATCTCCCCGCTGGGCCGTCGCGCCGCCGCCAAGGTCCGCGCCGCCGGCCGCGTCAAGGTCTGGAACCACCGGCCGCGCCCGGTCGTCGCCGTCGCCGGCGTCGCCGCCCTGGCCCTCGTCGCGGGCGGCATGGGCGTCTTCGGCCCGACCTCCGCCGACACCGAGGCCTCCGCCACGAACGTCGGCAAGGGCAAGGAGGTCAAGATCGGCTACATCCCGTGGGACGAGGGCATCGCCTCCACGTACCTCTGGAAGGAACTGCTGGAGCAGCGCGGCTTCAAGGTCACCACCACCCAGTACACCGCGGGCCCCCTCTACACGGGCCTCGCCACCGGCCAGATCGACTTCGAGACGGACTCCTGGCTGCCCACCACTCACGCCGAGTACTGGAAGAAGTACGGGAAGCAGCTCGACGACCTCGGCTCCTGGTACGGCCCCACCTCCCTGGAGCTCAGCGTCCCCTCGTACGTCAAGGGCGTGAACTCCCTGGAGGACCTCAAGAACAACGCCTCCAAGTTCAACGGCAGGATCATCGGCATCGAGCCGAGCGCCGGAATGATGGGCATGCTCAAGGACAAGGTCCTCAAGGAGTACGGCCTGGAGGGCAGCTACGAGGTCGTGGACGGCTCGACGCCCGCGATGCTCGCCGAGCTCAAGCGCGCGTACGCCAAGAAGGAGCCGGTCGTCGTCACGCTCTGGTCGCCGCACTGGGCGTACAGCGACTACGACCTGACGAAGCTCAAGGACCCCAAGGGCGCCTGGGGCAAGGGCGACGGCGTGCACACGCTCTCCCGCAAGGGCTTCGCCGACGACAACCCCGAGGTCGGCGAGTGGCTGAAGAACTTCGCCATGACGGAGAAGCAGCTCACCGGCCTGGAGTCGCAGATCACCAAGGCCGGCAAGGGCAAGGAGCAGGACGCCGTGCGCAGCTGGCTGAAGCAGAACCCGGGCCTGCTGGACAAGTGGGCCCCGGTCGCCGGCGCGCAGCACAAGAGCCAGGCGGCCGGGTGACCTGACAGTCCCGGACCGCCTCCCGAGGGGTGGGTCACGCCGTACGTTTTTCCCCTCCGTACGGCTGACCCACCCCTCGCGGCATGTCCGCATAGTCGTCCGGCATGCCTACGAAAAGGATCCGGCCAACCACGCAGCGCTATCCCACCACCCGAGCCGGGCCCAGCGAACTCCCCACGGACGACCCCGACTTCCCGCCCTCGCGCGCCCCCTTTCACCTCAGCGCTGACCAGGCCCGCCCGTCGGCGCGGACGAGGGAACACGGAGGAGCGGCGAAGCATTGAACCAAACAGCGGCGCTCGCGTGCTGAACGGCAGTCAGCGGCGCCACGGGGGCGCTCGGCAGGTCGCGGGAGCCGATGCGCTGGCGCGAACCAGTGGGTCGTACTCCCCCCGATGTGTCGTCGATGTGACGGGCGCATGAAACGGTTTGCCGAACATGCGTAGGGTGCAGAGAACTCAACAGAAGGTGTGCGCCGGAAACCGGGCGCGAGGACAGTGGACCTACGAGCGAAGGAGGGAGCCGGAGCGATGGGCGACCACAAAGAACAGCCCCTTCGGGTGGGCGCGGCCGTGCGGCGGCGACGCCGTGCGCTCGACCTCACGCTCGCCGTCGTGGCCGAGCGCAGCGGCCTGTCGGTGCCCTTCCTGAGCCAGGTCGAGAACGACCGGGCGCGGCCCAGCAGAAGCTCCCTGGAGAAGGTCGCCGACGCACTGCGGACGACCGCCGTCGAACTCCTCGCCGCCGCCGACCCCGCGTGCAGCGTCGACGTGGTGCGCGCCGACACCACGGAACTCGCGCCGCAGCCTCGGACACGGTCCCTGGTGCGCGGTCACCACCAGATGCACGCCTCGGAGTTCACCGGCGACCATGACGCGGGCCGTGAATTCCAGTACCGCAACGACCAGTTGATGTACGTCGCCGACGGCGCCGTGGAGATCGAGGCGGAGGGCCGCGCCTACCGCCTGGGCCGCGGCGACACCCTGTACCTGACCGGCGGGGTGCGCCACCGCTGGCGGGCGACCGTGCCGGACACGCGCGTGGTCGTCGTCGCCGTGGCGGAGCACATCGAGGCGGTCCGGGACCGGCCGGGGCGCTGATGCGCACAGTCTCTCTGGTCCCGTCCCTGACGGAGGCCGTGGCCGTCTCGGCCCCCGGTTGCCTCGTCGGCGCCACGGACTGGTGCAGCCACCCCGCCGGCCTCGACGTCACCCGCGTAGGCGGCACCAAGAACCCCGACATGGACCGGATCGTCGCCCTCGCCCCCGACCTGGTGATCGCCAACGAGGAGGAGAACCGCGCCCCCGACCTCGCCGCCCTGCGCGCGGCCGGTGTCGAGGTCCTGGTGACCGAGGTGCGGGACGTATCGCAGGCCTTCCGTGAGCTGGCCCGCGTGCTGGACGCCTGCGGGGTGGGCTCACGCCCGCGGTGGCTGGACGAGGCGGAGGCGGCATGGTCGTCGCCTCCGCTCCCCGAACGCCGTACGACGGCCGTGGTGCCGATCTGGCGGCGCCCCTGGATGGTCCTCGGCCGCGACACCTTCGCAGGCGACGTCCTGGCCCGCCTCGGCGTGGACCACCTGTACGCCACGCACGAGGACCGCTACCCGCGCATCGGGCTGGACGACCTGCGGGCGGCGGCCCCCGACGTCGTGGTCCTCCCCGACGAGCCCTACCGCTTCACGGCCGACGACGGCCCGGAGGCATTCCCCGATCTGCCCTGCGCACTGGTCAGTGGACGGCACCTGACGTGGTACGGCCCGTCACTGGCCGAGGCACCACGGGTGCTGTCCGAGGCGCTGCGAGCAGCGCACCGCTGAGCAGCCCGCGCGTGGTGCTGACGGCCGCCACGGCCCAGGCGCCGACGAGCACGGCGTACAGCCCGACGGCCAGCCCGTCGTAGACGACGAGCCCGGTGTGCCGGGCCAGCGCCTCGGCGCCGGTGACACAGGTGCCGACCGGGAAGGTGAACGCCCACCAGGTCATCGTGAACCCCATGCCGTGCCGCCGGGCGCGTACGACATGGGCGCCTGCCAGCCCGAACCACAGCAGCGCGAAACCCATGACCGGCACGCCGTACAGAACGGCGAGCATCCCGAAGCCTTCGCCGTACGGCGCCGGGACCACGCCCGGGGCGACGTCCGCGAACGCGCCGACGGCGGTGGTGGACTGCCCGAGCGGACCCAGCACCAGGAAAAGGGTCGGGGTGAGGGCGAGGGGCAGGGGCCCGCCGGTGATGAGCCGGGCGAAGACGAGCGGCAGCATCAGCAGCGTGCCGAGCAGGCTGAGCCCGAACATCGCGACGCACGCCAGCAGCAGCGTCTCCTGGGCCTGCCCGGGCGGCAGATGCGGCACGAGCAGCGGCCCGAGCGCGGCGGACACCATCGGAGCGACGAGCGGCAACAGCCATACCGGCGTGGCCTGCGACGGTTCGACGCGATGGCGTACGGCCATGAGGTACGGGACGGCGACCGCGGCCGCCAGGCCTGTCGCCGTACCGGCGACGAACAGCACGGCGTCGAGGGCCACCGCCGCCCCGACCCCGATCCAGTCCCGGCCGACCGTGACCGCCCCGCCGCCGACCGCGAGCAGGGCCATGGACAGGCAGCCGTAGAAGGGCGCCATGGCCGGGTCGAGCAGGTGGGCGCGGGCCTGGTCGCGGTGGTGGGTCCAGTGCCGGACGCGGGCGCCGAGCAGGACGAGCAGCAGGACGAGGGAGAGGGCCCAGACGGCCGTGCAGAGGGTGCGCAGGCCGGGCAGGTGAAGCGGCAGTCGGGCTCCGGCGGTGGCGACGGCGGCGGTGCCCATGACCGCGCCGTACCAGTTCGGTCCGAGGTGACGGACGCTGCCGAGGCGAGGGAGGGGCCCGAGGTGACGGGCGACGGTGACCATGACATTCAGGGTCTTCGCGCGGATCCACTCCCACCAGGGAGTTCGGGTCTATGGCGACATAAACTGGGTTTATGACTCAGGCGGCGGAGGGGCAGTTTCGCGCGGGATCCCTGGCGCATCGCGTCCCGGAGCTCGGCGCGCTGGAGCTGTTGCTGGCGGTGGCGCGGCTCGGCAGTCTCGGTGGGGCGGCGCGTGAGCTGGGGATCACCCAGCCCGCGGCGAGCAGCCGGATCCGGTCGATGGAACGCCAGCTGGGGGTGGCGCTGGTGGACCGGTCACCGCGGGGTTCCCGGCTGACGGACGCCGGGGCGCTGGTGACGGACTGGGCGCGGCGGATCGTGGAGGCGGCGGAGGCGTTCGACGTGGGGGCGCAGGCGTTGCGGGACCGGCGGGACTCGCGGTTGCGGGTGGCGGCCAGCATGACGATCGCGGAGTATCTGCTGCCGGGCTGGCTGCTCGCCCTGCGGGCGCAGCGACCGGACACGGCGGTGTCACTGCTCGCCGGGAACTCCGCGGCCGTCGCCGAGCGGTTGCTGGCGGACGAGGCGGACCTTGGGTTCGTGGAGGGGCTGACGGTGCCGACGGGGCTGGACTCCGTCGTCATCGCCCACGACCACCTGATCGTGGTGACCGCGCCGGGGCATCTGTGGTCGCGTCGGCGGCGGGCGCTTCAGGCGTCGGAGCTGGCGGCCACGCCGTTGATCCTGCGGGAGAAGGGGTCGGGGACGCGGCAGGTGCTGGATGCGGCGCTGGGGGGTCTGGCCCGTCCGCTGATCGAGCTGTCCTCGACGACCGCGGTCAAGGCGGCCGCGGTGAGTGGGGCGGGGCCGGCGGTGCTGAGTGAGTTGGCCGTGGGGGAGGAGCTGTCGATGCGGCGGTTGGTGAGTGTGCCGGTGGCGGGCGTGTCGCTGGCGCGGGACCTGCGGGCGGTGTGGCCGACGGGGCACCGGCCGGTGGGCCCGGCGCGGGACCTGCTGTCGCTGACCCGCGGCTAGCGTTCCTCGCGCCGCCGGAGGGGCTGAGATCAGCCCCTCCGGGGGCCCCTGCTCGAAGAGCTTGGGGGAGTTCGAGGAGCGGGGTCCGGGGCGGAGCCCCAGAAGGATGGGACGGGTAGGGG
>NZ_RDBN01000037.1:1107463-1117032 GCF_008042075.1 Streptomyces sp. UW30
GCGTTACGTGGAGGATCGACTCCTTACCGATAAGGGACATTAGTGAGAAATGACCCAAATCATCCTTTGACGCGCCGGGGTTCATTATCTCTCCCTCTTCTCGCCGCCCAAGTGGCCGGGAGATGCACGCCGCGATCACCGGAAGGACCCCAWCACCCGCACGTCGTCACCCATCTCCGGATGCCACTGCACCCCCAGCACCCACCCTGCCGCGGACGGCAGTTCGACCGCCTCCACCGTCCCGTCCGCCGCGTACGCCGACACGACAAGGCCCTCGCCCAGGCGGTCCACGGACTGGTGGTGGTACGTCGGCACGGACATCGCCTCCGGGACGAGACCGGCGTACAGACTCCCCGGCACCGGCTTGACGTCATGGCTGCCGAACACACCCACCACGTCCGCATGCCCGTCGATGTGCTGAACGAGCGTCCCGCCTAGGGCGACGTTCAGGAGTTGCAGGCCACGGCAGATACCCAGCAGCGGCACGCCCGCGGCCAGCGCCGCGTCGATCAGGGCCAGCTCCCAGGCGTCCCGCTCCCGGGCCGGCGGCCCGGTACGCGCCTCGCGCTCCGCTCCGTAGCGGACCGGCTCGACGTCCTGGCCGCCCGCGATGACCAGTCCGTCAAGGCGGGCCACCGCGGCCGCGGCCTGCTCCGGGTCGTCCGGCGGCAGCATCGCGGCGAGGCCGCCCGCCCGCTGCACCAGCCGTGGATAGCCGACCGGCAGCAACGCCGCGTCCAGCTCCCACACCCCGAAGCGCGCACCCGATTCCAGATACGTGCTGACACCGATCAACGGCCTGCCCACGATGCTCATGCTCCTTCACAGGGAAGCGTTCAGTCCCTTGCCAACTCTGCCTCGGCCGCCGCCAGCGCCGCGAACTCCTCCTCCGGCGCCTTCGCCACCAGATGCTTGCGGCTGTAGAGGCCGAAGTACGCGATCGCCACCACGTACACCACCAGCGCGATCACCGCCGCCGTCACATCCACCAGGAACGTCGCCACCAGCGCCGCGCACGCCAGCACCAGCGCGACCGACGACGTCAGCACCCCGCCCGGCGTGCGATAGGGGCGTACCAGCTCCGGCTCCCGGCGGCGCAGCACGATGTGCGACAGGGACATCAGCGCGTAGGAGATGGTCGCGCCGAAGACCGCGATGTTCAGCATCCGCGCACCGTCGCCCGACAGCGCCGCCAGCAGGAAGCCGACCGTGCCGGGCACCAGCAGGCCCAGGTACGGCGCCTTGCGGCGGCTGGTGAGGGACAGGAAGCGGGGCAGGTAGCCCGCGCGGGACAGGGCGAACAGCTGGCGCGAGCCTGCGTAGATGAGTGAGAAGAACGACGCCACCAGGCCCGCCAGGCCCGCGTAGTTCACGATCCGGCTCAGCGTCGTCGCCTTGCCGTCCGGCTGGAGCGCCTCCACCAGCGGGTTGCCCGCCTCCTGGATCGCCGCCGAGCCGCGTGCGCCGGCCGCCGCGAAGAAGGTCACCACGGCCAGCACGACGAGGATGGCCATCGACCAGCGGATGGCCTTCGGCAGCGTACGGGCCGGCTCCTTGGTCTCCTCGGCGGCCAGCGGCACCCCTTCGACGCCCAGGAAGAACCACATGCCGAAGGGGAACGCCGCCCAGATGCCGAGCAGGCCGAAGGGCAGCCAGGAGTTCGACCCGGCGGCGGAGGAGTCGACCGGGATGTCGTCCAGCGAGCCGACCGAGAAGTCCGGCAGCGCCGCCAGCGCGAACACGATCAGGGCGACCACCGCGATGCCGGTGACCACGAAGCTGAAGCGCAGCGCCTCGCCCACGCCCCACAGATGGATGCCGAGGAAGATCGCGAAGCACACCAGGTACACCGGCCAGCCCGACTCCAGGCCGAACAGACCCAGCGACTCGACGTAGTCGCCGATGAAGATGACGATGGCGGCGGGCGCGAGGACGTACTCGATGAGGATCGCCGTGCCGGTGAGGAAGCCGCCCCAGGGGCCGAGCGCCCTGCGTGCGAAGCCGTAGCCGCCGCCCGCCGTCGGCAGGATCGAGGACAGCTCGGCCAGGGCGAAGACCATGCAGGCGTACATGGTGCCCATGAGGACCATGGCGATCGCCAGGCCGCCGAAGCCGCCCTCGGCGAGGCCGAAGTTCCAGCCGGAGTAGTCGCCGGAGACGACGTACGCGACGCCGAGTCCGGTCAGCAGCACCCAGCCGGCGCTGCCGCGGCGCAGGGTTCTGCGCTCCAGATAGTCGTCGCCTTCAGCGGCGGCGGGTGTGCTTGTGGATTCGACGGACATGGCCAACTCCCCACGTGCGGTGGACACCGGGCATTTCCGGGCACGGTGGGGTCGACCGGGCTCCGGTTCAATGGAATGGATGCATACCTTTGCCGGGTCGGCTGCTCGAACGCAATACCCTTGCGTTAATCGCCGGTAAATCCACCCGCGCCGGGGACGCGGCGCCGCTCAGCCGAGGAAGCCCCGCAGCAGCGCCGCCGTCCCCCCGCAGTGCTCGCGCATGATCTCCCGCGCGCACTCCGCATTGCCCTCGATCACCGCCTCCACGAGGGCCGTGTGCTGGCGCTGGGAGTGCTCCAGGTTGCGGACGAGCAGCGGGATGCAGTCGAGCAGGTCGTTGACCGTCGCCCGTACGGCCGCGTACTGGGCCGTGAGCGTGGGGGAGCCGGACAGCTCGGCGAGCGTCAGGTGCAGCAGGGTGTCCAGCCGGCGGTACTCGGCGAGCGGGGCGTCGTGCGTGCGGGCCAGCGCCTCGCGGAGCCGGTTCGCCTGCTCCTCCTCCAGCCCGTGCGCCGCGCACAGCCCGGCCGCGCCCACCTCCAGCACCTCGCGGAAGCGCAGCGCGTCCTCGACGTCGACGTCCTTGAGGCGGCGGCGCAGCTCCTCCTCGCCGGGGGTGACGGGGCGAGGGAGCACGAACGTTCCGCCGTAGCGGCCCCGCCGCGACTCGACCAGGCCCTGGTCCTGGAGCACCTTCAGCACCTCGCGCAGCGTCACCCTGCTGATCCCCAGCCGGTCGGCCAACTCCCGCTCCGCGGGCAGCCGTTCGCCGCCCGGCACCAGGCCGAGCCGGACGACCTGGAGGATCTGCTCCAGGGCCTCCTCGAAGCCGTTGCCGGCCCGCACCGGCCGCAGCACCGACGTCAGCCGGTCGTCGGCTCCGGGCGCCCCGTGCTCCGTTTCCGTCTGCGACATGTGGCCGGACCCCCTTCCCAATCAATGGTCCTGCGCAATACCTTATGGCTTCCGGCTGACCGAAGTAGCCGAATGGAGGCTCTCCCGTGGCAGACCGCACACCCCCGCTGAGCGTCGAGGAGCTGCACGCCCTCGTCGCCGGCGGTGAGATCGACACTGTCGTCCTGGCGTTCCCCGATATGCAAGGGCGGCTCCAGGGCAAGCGGTTCGCCGCCCGCTTCTTCCTCGACGAGGTCCTGCACCACGGCACCGAGGGCTGCAACTACCTCCTCGCCGTCGACACCGAGATGAACACCGTCGACGGGTACGCGATGTCCTCCTGGGACCGCGGCTACGGCGACTTCGCCATGCACCCCGACCTGGCCACGCTCCGCCGCGTGCCCTGGAACGCCGGCACGGCCATGCTGATCGCCGACCTGGCCTGGAACGACGGGTCCCCGGTGGTGGCCGCCCCGCGCCAGATCCTGCGCCGCCAGCTGGAGCGCCTCGCCGAGCACGGGTACACGGCGAACGTCGGCACCGAGCTGGAGTTCATCGTCTTCAAGGACACCTACGAGCAGGCCTGGGACGCGAACTACCGGGGGCTGACCCCCGCCAACCAGTACAACATCGACTACTCGGTGCTGGGGACCGGGCGGATCGAGCCGCTGCTGCGCCGTATCCGCAACGAGATGGCGGGCGCCGGCCTCACCGTCGAGTCCGCCAAGGGCGAGTGCAACCCCGGCCAGCACGAGATCGCCTTCAAGTACGACGACGCCCTGGTCACCTGTGACCAGCACGCGATCTACAAGACCGGCACCAAGGAGATCGCCGCCCAGGAGGGCGTCTCGATCACCTTCATGGCCAAGTACAACGAGCGCGAGGGCAACTCCTGCCACATCCATCTCTCCCTCGCGGACGCCGCCGGCAACAACGCGATGGCCGGGGACGGCGAAGGCGGCATGTCGGACGTCATGCGCCACTTCCTCGCAGGCCAGCTCGCCGCCCTGCGTGACTTCTCCCTCCTGTACGCCCCCAACATCAACTCCTACAAGCGGTTCCAGCCGGGCTCCTTCGCGCCGACCGCCGTCGCCTGGGGCTACGACAACCGCACCTGTTCCCTGCGCGTCGTCGGCCACGGCCGCTCGATGCGCTTCGAGAACCGGCTCCCCGGCGGGGACGTCAACCCGCACCTCGCGGTGGCGGGGCTGGTGGCCGCCGGCCTGTACGGCATCGAGCAGAAGCTGGAGCTGCCCGAGCCCTGCCCCGGCAACGCCTATGCCGCCGATTTCGAGCACGTCCCCACGACCCTGCGCGAGGCCGCCGAGCTCTGGGAGAACAGCCCGATCGCCAAGGCCGCCTTCGGCGACGAGGTCGTCGCCCACTACCGCAACATGGCGCGCGTCGAGCTGGACGCCTTCGACGCCGCGGTGACCGACTGGGAGCTGCGCCGCTCCTTCGAACGCATGTGAGGCCTCCTTTGTCCGACCAGCTCCAAGTACTCGATCCGGCCACCGAAGAGGTCGTCGCCACCGTCCCGGCCGCCACCGCGGCCGACGTGGACGCGGCGGTCGTACGTGCCACCAAGGCGCAGTCCGTGTGGTCCGCCCTCGCGCCCGGCGAACGCGCCCGCCTGCTGCGCCGGTTCGCCGTCGCCGTCGACGAACACCTCGAAGAACTCGCCCGGTTGGAGGTCAAGGAGGCCGGGCACACCGTCGGCAACGCCCGCTGGGAGGCGGGCAACGTCCGCGACCTGCTCGACTACGCGGCCGGGGGAGTGGAGAGGCTGACCGGCCATCAGATCCCGGTCGCCGGCGGCTTGAACGTCACGATCCTCGAACCGCTCGGCGTCGTCGGCGTCATCGCCCCCTGGAACTTCCCGATGCCGATCGCGGCCTGGGGCACGGCCCCGGCGCTCGCGGCGGGCAACGCGGTCATCCTCAAGCCCGCCGAGACGACCCCGCTGACGGCTCTACGCCTGGCGGAGCTGGCCCTGGAGGCGGGACTCCCCGAGGGGCTGTTCCAGGTGCTGCCGGGCCGCGGCCCCGTCGCGGGCAACGCCCTCGTCGAGCACCCGGGCGTCGCGAAGATCGTCTTCACCGGGTCGACGGCCGTGGGCAAGCAGGTCCTGGCCAAGGGTTCGGCGCTCCTCAAGCGCGTCACCCTCGAACTCGGCGGCAAGAGCCCCAACATCGTCTTCGCCGACGCCGACCTCGAAGCCGCCGCGGCCGCCGCCCCCATGGCCTTCCTGGACAACTCCGGCCAGGACTGCTGCGCCCGCACCCGCATCCTCGTCCAGCGCTCCGCCTACGACCGCTTCCTGGAGCTGCTGAGCCCGGCGATCGAGGCGATCACGGTCGGCGACCCGGCCGACGAGAAGACCGACATGGGCCCGCTGATCTCCAAGTCCCAGCTGGAGCGGGTGCGTTCGTACGTCGACCCCGGCGCCGAGGCCATCCGCGGCAAGGCCCCCGAGGGCCCCGGCTTCTGGTTCCCGCCCACCGTCCTCACCGGCGTCGACCCCCGCGCGCGCGTGGCCGTCGAGGAGGTCTTCGGCCCCGTCGCCGTGGTCCTCCCCTTCGAGGACGAGGCCGACGCCATCCGCCTCGCCAACGCCACCGACTACGGCCTCTCCGGCTCCATCTGGACCCGTGACGTCGGCCGCGCCCTGCGCGTCTCCCAGGCGGTCCGGGCCGGCAACCTGTCCGTCAACTCCCACTCCAGCGTCCGCTACTGGACCCCGTTCGGCGGCTTCAAGCAGTCCGGCATCGGCCGTGAGCTGGGTCCTGACGCCCTGACCGCCTTCACCGAAACCAAGAACGTCTTCATCAGCACGGAGGGTTCCGCACAGTGACCGAAGCAATCGTGTGCCGGCGTCTCGTCGGCCGTACCGCCGTCATCACCGGCGCCGGCAGCGGCATCGGTCTCGCCACCGCCCGCCGGCTCGCCTCCGAGGGCGCCCGCGTCGTCTGCGGTGACGTCGACGAGCAGCGCGGCAAGGCGGCCGCCGAGGAGGTCGGCGGGATCTTCGTCAAGGTCGACGTCACCGACCCCGAGCAGGTCGAGGCGCTGTTCAAGACGGCGTTCGACACCTACGGCAGCGTCGACATCGCCTTCAACAACGCGGGCATCTCGCCGCCCGACGACGACTCCATCCTGGAGACCGGCCTGGAGGCCTGGAAGCGGGTCCAGGAGGTCAACCTCACCTCCGTCTACCTGTGCTGCAAGGCCGCCATCCCCTACATGCGTGAGCAGGGCAGGGGCTCCATCATCAACACGGCGTCCTTCGTGGCGAGGATGGGCGCCGCCACGTCCCAGATCTCGTACACCGCCTCCAAGGGCGGCGTCCTCGCGATGTCCCGCGAGCTGGGCGTGCAGTTCGCCCGCGACGGCATCCGGGTCAACGCCCTGTGCCCGGGACCGGTCAACACCCCGCTTCTGCAGGAGCTGTTCGCCAAGGACCCCGAGCGCGCCGCGCGCCGGCTCGTGCACATCCCGGTCGGCCGATTCGCCGAGGCCGAGGAGATCGCCGCCGCGGTCGCGTTCCTGGCCAGCGACGACTCCTCCTTCGTGAACGCCACCGACTTCCTGGTCGACGGCGGAATCTCCGGGGCGTACGTCACACCGCTGTAGGCCGCCCTACAGTTGCGTCAATGAGCATGACGCCCCCGCCCGGCTGGTACCGCGACCCCTCCGCCCCGCACATGGAGCGCTGGTGGGACGGGACGGCCTGGACCGAGCACCGGCGCGCACCCGAGGCACCGGCACCGGCGGTCCCGACACCGCCGGTGCCCGGCCCGCCGGCCTACGAGCCGCACGCGACCGTGCCGCTGACGGCCGGGCGACCGTCCGCCGGCGGTGCCTCCGGGCGGGGGCCCAGGATCGTCGCCCTCGCCGCCGCCGGAGCCGTCCTGCTCACGGCGATCGTCACGGGCGCGCTCGTCCTCGGAAAGGACGACGGGGGCACCGAGCTGGACACCGCTCCCACGCTCGCCACCTCCGCGCCCGTGGACCGCGAGCCGGCCTCCGACACCCCGACCCCGACGGAGTCCGCCTCCGAGCCCCCCGCCGACGGCCCCGCCGTCGTGACCGACCAGCTCAACGGCATCACCCTGCCGTTGCTCAGCGGCTGGGTCAGACCGCGCAACATCACCGAGGCCGACGTCCTGATGACCACGGACGGCACCTACCAGTGCCCGGCCGACTTCGGCTACTGCCGGCACGGCGAGGTCAGCTCGCGCACGGCGAGCGGGGACGACGGAAGCTCCCCCGAGGCGATCGCGAAGGCGGACATCCAGGAGGCGGCCGACGACGCCTACGACCGCGACCTCGTCGGGCGGCGCCCCTTCGGCGGCATCGAGTCCCACAAGGTCGTGGGCTCCGGCCCGGTCTCGGTGGCGGGCCGCGCCGGCTACTTCGTGCGCTGGCAGGTCCGGACGGCCGAGGGACCGGGCGGCTACGTCCAGTCGCTCGCCTTCCCGTCCGGCATCGGCACCGGGTCGCCGGTCGTCGTGCGCTACGTCTTCGACGCGGGCGAGGACGGGCCGCCGCTGGCCGACATGGACCGCTTCACCAAGGGGATCCGGTCGACCGCGGACTGATCCGGGGCGGACCGGGCTACAGGAACGTGTGGCCCTCGCCCCGGTACGTCGGCACGGTCGCGGTGACCGAGTCGCCCTCGACCAGGTGCAGCGCGTCGAACCGCTCGCACAGCTCACCGGCCTTCGCGTGCCGGAACCACACCTTGTCGCCGAGCAGCAGGTCGTCGGCGGGGGAGCCGAGCAGCGGCGTCTGCACCTCGCCGGGCCCCTCCTGGGGGTCGTAGCGCAGCCCCTCCGGCAGATACGGCACCGGCAGCCGGTCCGGGCCCGCCACGCCGGACGCCGGATAGCCGCCACCCAGGACCGTCACGATCCCGACGCCCGGCCTGCGCACGACCGGCTGGGCGAACAGCGCCGCCGGGCGTCCGGTGAAGGACGTGTAGTTGTCGAAGAGCCGCGGTACGTACAGCCCCGACCCGGCCCCGATCTCGGTCACGGCGTCCTCGGCGGCCGTGAACTGCACACTGCCGGTCCCCCCGCCGTTGACGAACTCCAGGTCAGGCACCACCGCCCGCACGGCCCGCACCACCTCGGCCCGGCGCTGGGCGAGCTCCCGGCGGGCGGTGGCCTGCATCAGCCGTACGGCACGCGAGCGCAGCGGCCGTCCCGCCAGGGAGTCCCCGACCCCGGCGATGTGCCCCTCGTACGCCATGATCCCGACGAGCTGGAACCCCGGCTGCCGGGCGACGGTCCGCGCCATGTCGGCGACCTGGGCGGGGGAGTGCAGCGGCGAACGCCGGGCGCCGACACGCACCCGTCCCCCGAGCAGCTTCAGCGAGGTGTCCAACTCCAGGCAGACCCGCACCACTTCCCGGCCACCGCCGCGAGCGGCGTCGATCAGGCGCAGCTGTGCCGGGTCGTCGATCATCACGGTGACCGCGGAGGCGAGCTTGGGGTCACCGGTCAGCTCCGCGAAACCGGCGTGGTCGGCCGACGGATAGGCGAGCAGGACGTCGTCGAACCCGGAGCGCGCCAGCCACAACGACTCGGCGAGGGTGAAGGACATGAGGCCCGCGAAGCCGTCCTTCGCGAGGACGCGTTCCAGCAGCGCCCGGCAGCGTACGGACTTGCTGGCGACGCGGATCGGCTTTCCGCCGGCCCGGCGGCGCATGTCCTCCGCGTTGGAGTCGAAGGCGTCCAGGTCCACGATCGCGAGTGGGGCGTCGAGATGGGCGGTGGCCCGGTCGTAACGGGCCCGGTCAGCGGCGCGCGCAGTCATGAACGCAGCCTGCCAGACGGGATTACCGCAGGGTAGGGGGACGTTCCGGGCAGATCTGCACGGGGTCGTGGACTGGTTCCCGATCGCGCAGGTTCAACCCGTAGAGTGACGCGCACGCATGGGGGAACGTCCCCGGCCGCGCGTCGTGCCGGGATGACGCTCCCTCGGTGCGGGTATGCGTGCCTGGTCGGAGCAGTCCGTGCCGGGCGGGGCAGACGGAGAAACAGAAGACGGCGGCCGCGTACGAGGACGGGCCCGGGCACGAGGAAACGGGGGGTGCATGAGCACGGAAGCGCGTCGCGCCCCCATTCCCCCGCGCCCGTCGACCCCGCCTCCGCCCGCCGTACCGCCCCGCCCGACGACACCGCCCAGACCCGCGCAGCCGCCTGTCACCGGCGACACACGGGACGAGGACACGGACAGCCCGGGCACGCCGGCCCCACGGGCGACCGGCGAGGGTACGCGAACGGAGGGATCGGTGCCAGGCGGTGTCGACGTGAGGCCGGACCCCACCGGCGGCTCGCCGGACGGACGTACGGCCGACCCCCGGACGCCGGGCGCCCAGCCCCGCCC
>NZ_RDBN01000037.1:1117132-1180761 GCF_008042075.1 Streptomyces sp. UW30
GTCTTCTGTTTCTCCGTCTGCCCCGCCCGGCACGGACTGCTCCGACCAGGCACGCATACCCGCACCGAGGGAGCGTCATCCCGGCACGACGCGCGGCCGGCCCGCACCCGGCCGCCGTACGGGCGCCCCCGCCGAGACCGCCGCGGAGATGACCTTCCGCCTGCGCCCGATCCCCGCGGACCCGCCGGCCACCGACTCCGGCAACCGCCCCTCCACCGCTTGCGCGCAGGGTTCCCTCGGCACGCCTCCCCATCCGGGCCAGGCTCCCGCCGAGTCCCCCCGGCGCAGCCCCTCCGCTCCACTGCCTCCGATGCGTCCTGCTCAGGCGCCCTCGGCCGGCAACGGCTACGGAGGGTCGGGCTCCGCCGGTGCCTCGGGCGCGATGCCGTACGAGGCGGGCGGCCAGGGAACCTCCGCACCGTTCTCCCCCGACCCGTCTCTGTCCTGGAGTGCGCCGATGACGTCGGGTTCCGGGCGGCCCGTCGTGTCGTTCGGGGAGCCCGAGGGGTACGACGAGCAGGCGCGGCCGCGTCGGCTCGGGATGCGGATCCGGCCCCGGATCGCCGTGGCCGCCGCCTGTGTCGTGCTCGGCGTCGGGCTCATCGGCGGTGCCGTGACCGGAAGTTGGCTGGTCGGGGAGCCGGGTGACGACGGTGCGCGGGACACCTTCGCCGCGGCCGGGAACCTGTGGCACGGCGTTCCCGTCGACCAGCTGTTCCCGCCCACCGTGATCGGGAAGGGCGCCGGACCCGGCGGTGCCGACCGGATCTGGACGCGGATCGCCGTCGCCCCCGACACCGGCTGCGCCGGCGCCTTCGACCCGTTGCTGCGCAAGGCCCTCGCCCCCGTCGGCTGCGAGCGCCTCCTGCGCGCCACCTACACCGACGCCACCCAGAGCTACGTCACGACCGTCGGTCTGCTCTTCACCGACGCCGACGCCGCCGCGATGCGCTCGCTCGACAGCAGGTTCACCAGGGAGGGCCTCGACCGCCGTACGGACCTCATGCCCCGTCCGTACGCAGCGAAGGGCACCCCGGCCGCCGGATTCGGCGACGAGCAGCGCGCCTCCTGGACCATTTCCGTCCTCACCGACGCACCCGTCGTCGTCTACGCCGTCTCCGGCTGGGCCGACGGCCGCACCGTCGACGACCCCCAGCCCGCCGAGGAGGCCATGGACTCCGGCGCCACCACGGCCGTCGCCCAGGCCGGCCTCGGCCACGAGGCACAGGGCCTCGCCGACCGCATGGAACGCGCCCTGCGCAAGAACGTCGGTCCGTCCACGGAGCAGTCGTCATGAACGCCGGCACGAACCCAGGTACGCGGACCTGCCTGAACGGCGCGGCTTCCGGCGCCGTGACCAGTGGTGTGAAGCACCTCGTGACCCGACGCACCGGCCCCCTCGCCGCCCTCCTCGGCGCCTGCCTCGCCCTCCTGCCGCCCACCGCCGCGCACGCCGACTCCATACGCGCCCAGCAATGGGCCCTGGAGGCCATGCACACCGAGGAGGCCTGGCAGACCACCAAGGGCAGGGGCGTCACCGTCGCCGTCCTCGACACCGGTGTCGAGGCCGACCACCCCGACCTCGCCGGCAACGTCCTCGAAGGCAAGGACATGGTCGGTTTCGGCGCCGACCGCGGCGACCGCGCCTGGGCCCGGCACGGCACCGCCATGGCCGGCATCATCGCCGGCCACGGACACGGGGCGGGCGGCGGCGACGGCGTCATGGGCATCGCCCCCGAGACCAAGATCCTCCCCGTCCGGGTCATCCTGGAGGACGGCGACCCGGCCCGCGCCAAGGCCCGCAGCAGCCGCGGCAACGCCCTCGCCGAAGGCATCCGCTGGGCCGCCGACCACGGCGCCGACGTCATCAACCTCTCCCTCGGCGACGACTCCAAGTCCGCCCACCCCGAGGCCGGCGAGGACGAGGCCGTCCAGTACGCCCTGAAAAAGGGCGCCGTCGTCGTCGCCTCGGCCGGCAACGGCGGCGAGAAGGGCGACCACATCTCCTACCCGGCCGCCTACCCGGGCGTCATCGCCGCGACCGCCGTCGACCGCTACGGCACCCGCGCCTCCTTCTCCACCCGCCGCTGGTACGCCACCGTCAGCGCGCCCGGCGAAAAGGTCGTCATCGCCGACCCCGACCACAAGTACTACGAGGGCTGGGGCACCAGTGCCGCGGCCGCCTTCGTCTCCGGCGCGGTGGCCCTGGTCAAGGCCGCCCACCCGGGCCTGACCCCGGCCCAGATCAAGAAGCTCCTCGAGGACACGGCCCGAGGCGCCCCGGCCGACGGCCGCGACGACTCCCGCGGCTACGGCTTCGTGGACCCGGCCGCCGCCATCAAGAAGGCCGCCGGCATGAAGCCGGACGACCTGAAGGCCGCGGCGTACGGCGAGGAGTACTTCGGCTCGGGCCCGGACGCGGCCGAGTCGGACGACGACGCGACGAGCTGGACCGCCTGGCTCGCGGGCGGCGCCGGCGGCCTCCTGCTGCTGTCGTCGGTCGTCGTGTGGCGGGGCCGCCGCGGACGGTACGGCCTCTAGCCGACAGGTCCGCTACGAGGAGACGGCGGATGTCGCGGGAGCCGGGGAACCGGACGCGGCCTCCCCGGTGAACACCGACACCGCGGCTCGTGCCGCCGCCTCGACGAGCGAAACACCCTTCGCCTTCGTCGAGTTGCCGTCGGAGAGCACCGCCACCAGGTAGCCGTGGCCGGCCACCGTCACCCGCCCGATGCTGTTGATGTCCCACAGCCCGGTGGCGGTGCGCGGCAGCCAGCCGTTCTTCAGCGCCCACGCGGAGCCGTCGCCGGCGGCCGACACCCCCCACCGCTGGTCGACCGCGACCTGCTCCATCAGCCCCGTGAGATACACCCGCGAGTCCGCGCTCAGCTCCGAGTCCTCCCCGAACACCTGGCGCAGCAGCGTGAGTTGATCGGCCGCCGTGGTCTGGGTCAGTCCCCAGTACATGCCGTCGCCGCCGGCGGTGTCCGTGAGCCCGAGCCGCTCATTGGCCGTGTCCAGCCCGCCCGCCTTCCCGATCGTCCGCCACAGGGCCGACGCGGCGGTGTTGTCGCTGTTCTCGATCATGCTCGTGGCGTACGACTTCTCCGCCGCGGTGAGCTCGCGCCCCGCGTCCTGAGCCTGGAGCAGCAGCGCGGCCAGGATGTCGACCTTGACGATGCTCGCGGTGTCGAAGCCGCCGGTTTCGTACGCGGCGCTCGCATCGGACGTCAGGTCCAGCACCGCCACCGACACCGCGGCGCCGTCCTCGACGGTGACCGCCTTCATGGCCCCGGCCAGCAGCGCGTCGTGGTCCACCGTCGGCTCCGCCACCGGATCCACCGAAGCCTCCCCACCCGCGCGGGCCGCGATCGACGCCGAGGGCGACGGCGTCGCCGCCGACGATACGGCCCGTACCCCGGAGTGCGCCCGCGCCTTCACATACGCGGTGCCCCCGGCCGCGGTGCCCAGCACGACGACGGTGGCGAGGGCGCCGTGCAGCAGGGGGCGGCGTCGGGGGGTGCGGGCGCGGCGGCCGACTCTGGAGGACTCCATGCAGCCGATCTTCGGGGCTGCGTCTATGTGTGCCGTGAGACGGACGTTAGAGGCGTGTCAGAGAAACGGAGATTCAGGGGGCGGGTGTCACGCCCGGGTTACCGGGGCCGCACAAGCGCAGCAGCATCCCCCCGATAGGGTCGTTGACCGTGGCGAACAAGAACATTCCCGACTCTCCCTTCTCCGACGACGACGGCTGCGCCGACCCACGACTGACTGCCGCGCTGGCGGCCTGGGCCGAGGACCGCACCGCCGAGGGCCCGGTCCTCGAAGCGCTCAAGGGCGCCCGGCTGCTCGTCCCCGTCGTGGCCCTGCTCGGCGAGGTCGAGGAGGACGAGAACGGGCTGCGCCGCGAGAAGACCAGCGACATGGCCGTACCGACCCTGAAGGCCGGGAACCGCACCGCCCTGCCCGCCTTCACGTCCACCGACTCCCTCGCCCGCTGGGACCCGGCGGCCCGCCCGGTCGCCGTACCCCTGCACCAGGCCCTTCAGGCCGCCGCGCACGAGAAGGCGGACACGATCGTGCTGGACATGGCCGGTCCGGTGACCTACGAGCTGACGGGGCGCGCGCTGCTCGCACTCGCCGAGGGGCGTACGACGACGGATCCGCTGGTCGACCCGGCCGTGCGGGAGGCGGTGCGCGCCGCGGTGGCCGCCGTGCCCGCAGTGCTCCGCGCCCACCTCGGACCCGGTCGGGCCGACGGCACCCTGGCCCTCGTCGTGGACGCCTCCGCCGTACCCGCCGAGGCCGCGCGTGCGGTCGCCGATCGGCTCGCCGCCGACGAAACACTGAGGGCCCGCCTGGTGCGCGGCCTCGACCTGGCACTGCTGCCGGCCGGGACGACGCCACCGGGCGAGCCCCTGTACGTCCGAGGGTGAAACCTAGCCGTAGACCGGCCCGGTGTACTTCTCGCCGGGGCCCTGACCGGGCTCGTCCGGGACGATCGAGGCCTCGCGGAAGGCCAGCTGGAGCGACTTCAGGCCGTCGCGCAGCGGCGCCGCGTGGAACGAGCTGATCTCGGTCGCGCTCGCGTCCAGCAGCCCGGCGAGGGCGTGCACCAGTTTGCGGGCCTCGTCCAGGTCCTTGTACTTGTCGCCCTCGTCGGTCAGACCGAGCTTCACGGCGGCGGCGCTCATCAGATTGACGGCGACCGTCACGATCACCTCGACCGCCGGGACCTCGGCGATGTCGCGGGTCATGGCGTCGAAGTCGGACGGCGGCGGCGTACTGTCGGTCATCGCTCACATCTCTTTCAGGGCGCGGAACTCCCTCAGCGTAGTTGACCGGCCCAGGGAGCCCGGCGGGAGCGCCGCCAGGTGCCAGGCCTGGCTGATCGCAGGCTCCGGCGCGGAGGGGTAGCGCGTGACGGATACGTCGCCTTCCCCCGCCGTGGACCCGGCCGGGCGGCTGACGGCCACGGTCGTGTCGGGCAGCGGCGGCGGGTTCTCCACCGTCC
The DNA here is from genome assembly GCF_008042075.1 of Streptomyces sp. UW30. Lineage (GTDB taxonomy): Bacteria > Actinomycetota > Actinomycetes > Streptomycetales > Streptomycetaceae > Streptomyces. Next base: position 1,122,147 of record NZ_RDBN01000037.1, read on the forward strand.
ACAGCCGCGCCGGGCTCGACGTCGTGTCCCGCACCCTGCCGCGCTCGGCCTCGGGTTCGGTGTCCCAGCGGCGCAGATCGACGCTCATCCCCACCCCCACGGCCTTCAGCACCGCCTCCTTGCGGGTCCAGCAGCGGTAGAAGCCGAGCAACCTCTCCCGGGGCTCCGTGAGCCCGTCCAGCCAGGCGACCTCCGCCGGGGCGAGGGCGCTGAGGCTGAGGCCGGGCAGGTCGACCGGCCGGTGCGTCTCGATGTCCACGCCGACGGCGGCCGTGCTCACCGCCAGGGCGCCGTAGCCCTCCGAACGGCTCATGCTGATCCACAGGGACGTCTCGGGCCACACCACACGCGGCGGCCCGTGGCCGGCGTCCCCGCAGCCGGGGCAGGGGTGGTTGCCCAGCACGATGTCGCCGCCGGGCACACCGAGCAGGTCCGCGAGGATCGTCCGCACCGCCACCCGCGCCGCCGTGAAGTGCGCCCCGAGCGGCTCCCGCAGGGCCGCTGCCCGCTGTCGCTCCTCCTCGCTGAGTACGTCACGATGGAGGACGTCCTCGGCGGACCAGAGCCAGATCGACGTGGGCATGCGGCCGACCCTAACCGCGTGGTTAGCGGTCCTTGCAGAATTTGGTACGCTGGTTCTCGACCGGTCGGTCATGTACCGACCCACAAGTGGAGGCTCCGATCTCCCACCTGGCCGTCCCCCGGGACGGCGGGTCACCCCGGTCAGGCGGCCACCATCGTTCCGTACGGACGATGGAGTCGCCCGAAAGCGCGCCCCGCGATCATTGCGGCGGTGCTCCGGCAGTGCTTTGGAGCCCCGTCTTGTGATCGTCCGGGGCATTTTTTGTGCTTCGGCGCGGTTAGGTCTGTCGAAAAGAGACAAACGCGGCCGTCCGCCAGATGGCCGTGTGGTGCTAACCGAGGAGGATCCATCAGCGCCGAGCCCCGCATCAACGACCGGATTCGCGTTCCCGAGGTGCGACTTGTCGGTCCCAGTGGCGAGCAGGTGGGCATTGTCCCGCTGGCCAAGGCACTGGAGCTTGCGCAGGAGTACGACCTGGACCTGGTCGAGGTCGCGGCGAACGCCCGTCCGCCCGTGTGCAAGCTCATGGACTACGGGAAGTTCAAGTACGAGTCGGCCATGAAGGCCCGTGAGGCGCGCAAGAACCAGGCGCACACGGTCATCAAGGAGATGAAGCTCCGGCCGAAGATCGACCCGCACGACTATGACACCAAGAAGGGTCACGTCGTCCGGTTCCTCAAGCAGGGCGACAAGGTCAAGATCACGATCATGTTCCGTGGTCGCGAGCAGTCCCGGCCGGAGCTCGGCTACCGACTGCTGCAGCGTCTCGCGGAGGACGTTCAGGAGCTCGGGTTCGTGGAGTCGAACCCCAAGCAGGACGGCCGGAACATGATCATGGTTCTCGGTCCGCACAAGAAGAAGACCGAGGCGATGGCCGAGGCCCGCCAGGCGCAGGAAGCCCGCAAGGCCGAAGCGAAGGCCAACCCCGGCAAGTCGCAGAACGCCGCGGAGTCCGACCACGAAGTGGACCACGAAGTGGACGACGTCGAGGCCCCTGCCGAGGCTTCCGCCGAGGCGTGATCCCAGGGACGCGAGTCCCCAGGATGTAACCGAAACAAGAGCGACGCTCCACCGTGCCCGGTTTCACGACCGGGCACCGGAGCGCCACCCATGAGGAGAGAACGGCGCTATGCCGAAGAACAAGACGCACAGCGGTGCCAAGAAGCGCTTCCGGGTGACCGGCTCCGGCAAGGTGCTCCGCCAGCGGGCGAACCGTCGCCACTACCTGGAGCACAAGTCGTCGACGCTGACGCGCCGCCTCGCCGGCACCGTCGAGGTCGCCTCCGGCGACGCCGCCAAGGTCAAGAAGCTTCTCGGTCGGTAGTCGGTTCGTCCCGCGAGTCGCGGGGCACCGCACGAAAGCACCGAAACCAAGCCGTTCTCGGGTCACGTCACCACACGGGCCCGGCTACAAGGAGTTAACAAGTGGCACGCGTCAAGCGGGCAGTCAACGCCCACAAGAAGCGCCGGGCGATCCTCGAGCAGGCCTCCGGCTACCGCGGTCAGCGCTCTCGCCTGTACCGCAAGGCCAAGGAGCAGGTCACCCACTCGCTGGTCTACAACTACAACGACCGCAAGAAGCGCAAGGGTGACTTCCGCCAGCTGTGGATCCAGCGCATCAACGCCGCTGCCCGCGCCAACGGCATCACGTACAACCGCTTCATCCAGGGTCTGAAGGCCGCCAACGTCGAGGTGGACCGCAAGATCCTCGCCGAGCTGGCCGTCAACGACGCGAACGCGTTCGCCGCGCTCGTCGAGGTCGCCCAGAAGGCGCTGCCGAGCGACGTCAACGCCCCGAAGGCGGCGTGACGCTGCGACGGCTCCAGCCGACGTGACTGAAGGGACCCGCAGGCCGAGGAGGTCTGCGGGTCCTGTTGTTCGTGAACCTCAGAACTCCAAGGTGAAGCCCATGCCCCCCGTCAGCCCCGAGCTGATCTCCCCCCGTTCCCCTCGCGTTCTGGCCGCCCGGCGGCTCGCCAAGCGGAACTTCCGGGGCAAGGACCGCCTGTTCCTCGCGGAGGGGCCGCAGGCGGTGCGGGAGGCGGCGGCCTACGCATCCACGCTCGTGGAGCTGTTCACGACCGTCGAGGCCGCGGAGCGGTACGCCGACATCATCGGCGAGGCCCGGGCCGCGGGCGCGCGCGTGCACCTCGCCGCCGAGCAGGTGATCGCGGACATCTCCACCACCGTCACACCGCAGGGACTCGTCGGCGTCTGCCGGTTCGTCGACACCCCCTTCGAGGAGATCCTCGCCGCCCGGCCCAAGCTCGTGGCCGTGCTCGCGCATGTGCGCGACCCCGGCAACGCCGGGACCGTGCTGCGGTGCGCCGACGCCGCCGGCGCCGAGGCCGTCGTCCTCACCGACGCTTCGGTGGATCTGTACAACCCCAAGGCCGTACGGGCCTCCGTGGGCTCCCTGTTCCACCTTCCCGTCGCCGTCGGTGTGCCCGTCGACCAGGCCGTGGCCGGCCTCCAGGGCGCCGGGGTGCGGATCCTCGCCGCCGACGGCGCCGGGGACCGGGACCTCGACGACGAGCTCGACAAGGGGAGCATGGGCGGGCCGACCGCCTGGGTGTTCGGGAACGAGGCGTGGGGGCTCCCGGAGGAGACGCGCGCGCTGGCCGACGCCGTCGTGCGCGTCCCGATCCACGGGAAGGCCGAGAGCCTGAACCTCGCCACCGCCGCCGCCGTATGTCTCTATGCGTCGGCCCGTGCACAGCGCGCCTCCGGAGGGTGCCGCACCGTCACCGAGAGCTAGTAGGGTGACCAGCTCGGGGGCCCCTCAGCCGTCGTGAGAGGTGGGGTACGGGGATGAGTGTCGGCACGAGCAGCGCACCGGGGGCACGGGAGGTGCGGCGGCAGTCCGCGTCCCGGTCCGGTGATCCCGCCGAGCTCGGCTTCGATCCCGACGACCTGCCCGACGGCCTCGTCGTCGCCGACGAACACGGGCACGTCATCTGCTTCAACGCCGCCGCCGAGCGCATCACCGCCGTCCGTGCCGCCGACGCCCTCGGGCAGCGCCTGGAGAAGGCCCTGCCGTTAGAGGACCTGGAGGGGCGGCGCTGGTGGCAGCTGACCGACCCCTACGGCGGGCTGGCCATCAGGCGCAGGCAGCCCGAGCGCAACCTCCTGCTGCCCGGCGGGCGGGAGGTGCTGGTCTCCGCGCGCTACGTCCGCACCGAGCCGACCGGGCCCGTCCGCCGCGTCGTCGTCTCCCTGCGGGACACCGAGGCCCGCCGGCGCACCGAGCGCAGTCACGCCGAGCTGATCGCGACGGTCGCCCACGAGCTGCGCTCCCCGCTGACCTCCGTCAAGGGCTTCACCGCCACGCTCCTCGCCAAGTGGGAACGCTTCACCGACGACCAGAAGCGGCTCATGCTGGAGACCGTCGACGCCGACGCGGACCGCGTCACCCGGCTCATCGCCGAGCTGCTCGACATCTCCCGCATCGACTCCGGGCGCCTCGAGGTGCGCCGCCAGCCCGTCGACATCGGCGCGGCCGTGGGACGGCACATGCAGGCCTACGTCGCCGCCGGCCAGCCCGCCGACCGGTTCCTGCTGCGCCTGGAGCAGCCGCTGCCCGCCCTGTGGGCCGACCCCGACAAGATCGACCAGGTGCTCAGCAACCTCATCGAAAATGCGGTGCGGCACGGCGAGGGAACGGTCACCATTGACATCACGGCCACGGCGTCCCCCCGCGAGGGCGAGGACACCGGCACGTCGGTCACCGTGAGCGACGAGGGGCCCGGTATCCCGGAGGAGTCCATGAACCGCGTCTTCACCCGCTTCTGGCGGGGCAGCAAGCGCGGCGGCACGGGCCTCGGGCTCTACATCGTCAAGGGCATCGTCGAGGCCCACGGCGGCACCATCACGGTCGGCCGCGCCCCCGGCGCCGGCGCACAGTTCCGATTTACGTTGCCCGTGGCGGCACCGGCCTTCCTGGCCTGAGGCACCACGGGCGCATTCGCATTCCTCAACCCCGTTAGACTCGGCCATTGGCACCTTTGTGTCCACAACCAGAGACGAATCGTCTCCCGGTCGAAGACGGGGCACTTCAGCCAGCCAATCGGAAGCACGGGAAGAGATGTCCGCACCCAATAAGTCGTACGACCCTGTAGAGGTCGAGGCCTTGAAACCGGAAGAGATCGAGCGCATGCGGGACGAGGCGCTCGCCGCCTTCGCCGCCGCGGACTCACTCGACGCCCTCCAGGAGGCCAAGGTCGCCCACACCGGCGGCACCTCCCCGCTGGCCCTCGCCAACCGCGAGATCGGCGCCCTGCCCCCGCACGCCAAGGCCGATGCCGGCAAGCGTGTGGGCCAGGCACGCGGCGCCGTGAACAAGGGCCTCGCCGCCCGCCAGGCCGAGCTGGAGGCCGAGCGCGACCAGCGGGTGCTGGTCGAGGAGGCCGTGGACGTCACCCTGCCGTACGACCGCGTACCGGCCGGCGCCCGCCACCCGCTGACCACCCTGTCGGAGCGCATCGAGGACGTCTTCGTGGCCATGGGCTACGAGGTCGCCGAGGGCCCGCAGGTCGAGGCCGAGTGGTTCAACTTCGACGCGCTGAACATCGGCCCGGACCACCCCGCGCGCGGCGAGGCCGACACCTTCTTCGTGCAGGGTCCGGACGGCGGCTCCGAGTCCGGTGTCGTGCTGCGCACCCACACCTCGCCCGTGCAGATCCGCTCGCTGCTCGAACGTGAGCTGCCGGTCTACGTGATCTGCCCCGGCGTGGTCTACCGCACCGACGAGCTGGACGCCACGCACACCCCGGTCTTCCGCCAGGTCGAGCTGCTGGCCGTGGACGAGGGCCTGACCATGGCCGACCTCAAGGGGACCATGGACCACATGGTCCAGGCCCTGTTCGGCGAGGGCATGAAGACCCGGCTGCGGCCCAACTTCTTCCCCTTCACCGAGCCGTCCGCCGAGATGGACATGGTGTGTTACGTCTGCCGCGGCGAGTCCGTCGGCAACCCCGACCGACCCTGCCGTACCTGCGGCAGCGAGGGATGGATCGAGCTCGGCGGCTGCGGCATGGTCAACCCGAAGGTGCTCACCGCCTGCGGCGTGGACCCCGAGAAGTACAGCGGCTTCGCCTTCGGGTTCGGCATCGAGCGGATGCTGATGTTCCGCCACAACGTCGAGGACATGCGAGACATGGTCGAGGGTGACGTCCGGTTCACCCGGCCGTTCGGGATGGAGATCTGATGCGGGTCCCGCTTTCTTGGCTGCGGGAGTACGTCGACCTGCCGGCCATCGAAACCGGCCGTGACGTCCAGGCCAAGCTCATTTCCGCCGGTCTGGAGGTCGAGACCGTCGAGCAGCTCGGCGACGGCCTCAAGGGCCCCCTCGTCGTCGGCCAGGTGCTGACCATCGAGGAGCTGACGGAGTTCAAGAAGCCCATCCGCTTCTGCACCGTCGACGTCGGCCAGGCCAACGGCACCGGCGAGCCCCAGGAACTCATCTGCGGCGCCCGGAACTTCGCCGTCGGCGACAAGGTCGTCGTCGTCCTCCCCGGCGCCGTGCTTCCCGGTGGCTTCTCGATCGCCGCGCGCAAGACCTACGGCCGTGTCTCGCACGGCATGATCTGCTCCACCAGCGAGCTGGGCATGGGCGACGACGGCACGCACGGCATCATCGTGCTGCCGCCGGAGACCGAGGTCGGCAAGGACGCCATCGAGCTGCTCGAACTGGTCGACGAGGTCCTGGACATCGCCGTCACCGCCAACCGCGGCGACTGCCTGTCCATCCGCGGCGTCGCCCGCGAGACCGCCATCGCCTACGGCCTCCCGCTGCGCGACCCGGCGCTGCTCGACGTGCCCGGCCCGAACGCCTTCGGCTACCCGGTGCAGGTCTCCGACCCGATGGGCTGCGACCGCTTCACCGCCCGCACGGTGAGCGGCCTCAGCCCCGAGGCGCGCTCGCCGGTCTGGCTCCAGCGGCGCCTGCAGAAGGTCGGCATGCGCCCGATCTCGCTCGCCGTCGACGTCACCAACTACGTGATGATGGAGCTCGGCCAGCCGCTGCACGCCTACGACCGGGGCCTGGTCCAGGGCACCATCGGTGTGCGCCGGGCCGAGGAGGGCGAGAAGCTCGTCACCCTCGACGGCGTCGAGCGGGAGCTGCACTCCGAGGACCTCGTCATCACCGACGAGCGCGGCCCGATCGGCCTCGCGGGCGTCATGGGCGGCGCCAACACGGAGATCGCCGACCACGACAACGTCGAGAACGCCTCCAGCGAGATCGTCATCGAGGCCGCCCACTTCGACCAGGTCTCCATCGCGCGTACGGCCCGCCGGCACAAGCTGTCCTCCGAGGCGMCCCGCCGCTTCGAGCGCGGCGTCGACCCGGCGGCGGCCGCCGCGGCCGCCCAGCGCACCGTCGACCTGCTGGTCCTGCTCGCGGGCGGCACCGCCGACGCCGGTGTCACCGAGGTCGTCACGCCGTCCGCGCCGCACACCATCACCGTCCCGGCCAACCACCCGGACAAGGTCGCGGGCGTCGAGTACGGCCGCGAGACCGTCGTACGCCGGCTCCAGGAGATCGGCTGCGACGTGTACGGGCAGGACGAGCTGATCGTCACCGTGCCGTCCTGGCGGCCCGACCTCCTCGAGCCGAACGACCTGGCCGAAGAGGTCATCCGTCTGGAGGGCTACGAGAACCTGCCCTCCACCCTGCCCAAGCCGCCGTCCGGCCGTGGCCTGACCCACCGTCAGCGCCTGCACCGCCGGGTCGGCCGCGCGCTGGCCGGAGCGGGTTACGTCGAGGCACCGAACTACCCCTTCGTCAGCGAGCAGGTCTTCGACCAGCTCGGCCTGGCCGCCGACGACCCGGCCCGCCGCGTCGTCAAGCTGGTCAACCCGCTGAACGACGAGGAGCCCGCGCTGCGTACGTCGCTGCTGCCGGGTCTGCTCGGCGCGCTGCGGCGCAACGACGGGCGCGGTTCGCACGACCTGGCGCTGTTCGAGACCGGGCTGGTCTTCCTCCCGAACGAGGAGCGGGGTGCCGCCGGTCATCTGCCGGTCGACCGCCGTCCGACCGACGAGGAGCTCGCCGCCCTGAACGCCGTGCTGCCCGAGCAGCCGCGGCACGTGGCCGTCGTCCTCGCCGGTGCGCGTGAGCAGGCCGGCTGGTGGGGCGCGGGCCGCCCGGCCGACTGGGCCGACGCGATCGAGGCGGCACGGCTCGTGGCCCGTGAGGCCGGAGCCGAACTGATCGTGCGGGGCGGCCAGTACGGGCCGTGGCACCCCGGACGCTGCGCCGAGCTCGTCGTGGTCGTCGCCGGCGCGGAGACGGTCGTCGGACACGCGGGCGAGCTGCACCCCCGGGTGCTCAAGGCCCTCGGTCTGCCCGCGCGCACCTGTGCGATGGAGCTGGACCTGGACGCCCTTGAGCAGGTCGGTGACGGCACGCCCCAGGCGCCGAGCATCTCCACGTTCCCCGTTGCCACGCAGGATGTCGCCCTCGTGGTGGACAAGCCGGTGCCGGCCGCCGAGGTCGAGGCCGCGCTGCGTGAGGGTGCGGGTGAACTCCTCGAGGGGATCCGGCTGTTCGACGTGTACGTCAATGACGAGCAGCTTGGTGACGGGAAGAAGTCGCTGGCGTATGCGTTGCGCTTCCGTGCGGGTGACCGGACTCTGACCGTCGACGAGGCTTCGGCGGCTCGGGACGCGGCGGTTGCCCTGGCGGGCGAGCGTACGGGGGCTGTCCTGAGGGGCTGAGTGCCGTGGGGGACTGCGTTGTTCGCCGGTTGCGGGTTGTTCGTGGCTGGTCGCGCAGTTCCCCGCGCCCCTGTCGGGGCGCGTTGCGGTCACCTCACTCAATAGGGTGACTTCTCCGGGTGATCCGGTACTTCCGGACCCTCACTCGACAGAATCGGACCGGCCTTTCGAGGTCGGTCCGATCTGCGTTGTCAGGGCCTATTGGGGGGCCATCGGCATGTTCCGCATCAAGCCTCGGGTTCCCCGCAAGGTGCTCGCATTGGGGCTGCCCACCGCGTGGGGCGCGATGGCGATCACCTACAAGCTGGCCTGCCCGCTCGCCCAGCAGGACAGCCTCGGTGCCCGGGTCGTCACGAGCGCCGTGTTCTTCGCCGTGGGGACCGGTCTGATCCTGCACGTCCGCCAGGCCCTGCTGCGTGAGCTCAAGCAGGTCCGCGAAGTCGCCGGTGCCGCGCAGAGCGTCCTGCTGCGGCCCCTGCCGCCGCGCATCGACGGGCTGAACGTCGCCGCCGCCCAGCTCTCCGCGGATCGCGACGCCCGCGTCGGCGGTGACCTGTACGAGGTCATCGCCACCGAGCAGGGCGTACGCGTGATCATGGGCGATGTACGCGGGCACGGCATCTCCGCCATCGGCACGGTCGCCGCCGTCCTCGGCAGCTTCCGCGAGGCCGTCCACGACGAACCCGACCTGGGCCGGGTGCTGCACAGACTGGACCGCGCCCTGGCCCGGCACCTGCGGGAGCGAGCACGGGACGAGCACCCCGCCTCGGGTCGTGAGCCCGACAACCCGGTCTCCGAGGAGTTCGTCACCGTCCTGCTGCTGGAGATCGCCCCGGACGGCGAGATCACCGCCCTCAACTGCGGTCACCCCTGGCCGTATCTGCTGAGTGGCACCTCCGTCGAACCCCTCGCCCGCACCGACCCCCTCCCACCGCTCGGCCCGTTCCCGCTCCCGGCCGAACCGACCCCGCTGCCCTGCGGGGCTCTGCCGCCCGGCGACTCGCTGGTCCTGTACACGGACGGCGTCGAGGACGCACGGGACGCGAGAGGCCGGTTCTTTTCCCTGCAGGCGGCCCTCATCGGGGCCGTACACCACCATCCGGCCACCCCCCAGCTGATCCTGCGCACCCTCTTCACCGGGCTCCTCCGCCACACAAGGGGCAGGCAGGCGGACGACATAGCCCTACTGGTCCTACGCAACGATCGAGCGAGGTTCCACTGCGACCCCCTGGGAGCGCGGGGAACCGCGCGACCGGCCACACACAACCCGCAGCCGACCAACTACCTCTAGCCCAAAGGTGATCGGTCGCACTGCCAAACCGGCTCGGCGACGCCGTCCGCCCCGCCACGGAGTGTCGGGCAGGCAGCTGGGCGGACGGCGCGGAAGCGGGCCGCCGCACTGTACGAGGGGGAGCCGACGGCCCGGCCGGCCTCTTGCGAGGCATTTCAGTCAACCGGCAGGAAACTCTCCGCAACAGCGCGCGCACGCTACGGATTCGCGTACTCCGTTCACACCCCGTGTGAACCGGTTCGCACTACTCTGTCGGCACCGAGCCACCCGGGGGGCATACATGCAGCCCAACACTCTGCTCGACGCGATCCTGGACGAGGCGGGGATATCGCACGCGGGGCTGGCAGCACACGTGAACCAGGCGGGGCGGGCGCGCGGGCTCGCGCTGAGATACGAACACACCGCCGTCGCACGGTGGTTGAAGGGGCAGCGGCCACGCGGCCAGGTGCCCGACCTGATCTGCGAGGTGCTCGCCGGCCGGCTGCACCGTACCGTCACACTCGACGACATCGGTCTCGGCGTCCCCGGCGAACCCAACTCCGCGCACACCACCTCGCTGTCCGGCTTCGTCGAGCGGGCCACTGCCCTGTGGCGCTCCGACGAGCAGCAGCGCCCCCACATACTGGGCGCCCCGGCGGTCACGGGCACGCCCGCCGTGATGCCGGTGTGGGAGTGGGAGAACCCGCCCGAGGACGTGGATGTGTCGCGCGGCGGGCGGCACCGGGTCACCTCCGGCGACATCGACATGCTGCGTGCCGCGCGCACCCACTACGAGCAGATGTACCGCAAGGCGGGCGGCATAGCGACCCGCACCCGGATCGTCGGCTTCCTCAATGCCGAGGCCGCCCCGCTGCTGCGCGGCAGCTACACCGACGCCACCGGGCGCCAACTGCACCGGGCCACGGGCGGGTTGGTGGCCATCGCCGGGATCTGCGCCTACGACTCCGACGCGCACGGGCTCGCCCAGCGCTACTTCCACCAGGCGCTCAGGCTCGCGAAGGCCAGTGGGGACCGGGGGCTCGGTGCGTATGTGATCGCGCTGCTGGTCAACCAGGCGCTGTTCATGCGGGAGTTCCGGCAGGCCGTCGCCTTCGCGGAGGCCGCGCTGCGGGCCGCCGGCAAGCACATCACCCCCGCGCTCGCCTCCGATCTGTACGCGATGCAGGCGAAGGCGTACGCCCACCTCGGCGACGGCACGAGCGCGCTGTCCTGCATCCGGCGTGCCGAGCAGGCCGCCGATCGTATCCACCGCGGATACGAACCCGACGAAACGGGCTATGTCCAGCCCGGACTCGTCAACGTCCAGGTGGCGGAGGCGCTGCTGAGTCTCGGAGAGCTGGCGGCCGCGGGGGAGCACGCCGCGGCCGCCGTCGACAATCCCGCCCACGACCGGGGCCGGGTGCACCGGCTGGCCATGCTCAGCACGATCGAGCTGCGCCAGGGCAACGCCGACAAGGCGGTGGCCACCGCGGTGCAGATGGCCGAGCAGGCGCGGGGAATGGAGTCCCAGCGCCTGCGCGACAGACTTCGCGCGGTGCGCGAACACCTGGCGCGCAGCGGCGGCGCGGGTACCGCCGAGGCCGCCGAACTCATCGACGGAGCGCTGCGCGTACCGCTGTAGGCCGGTGCACGCGGGTACTCGAACACCGACACCTCATAGTCCCTGCTGCGATATTGCCACTTACTCGACGGAAGGTGGCAGAACCGTGCAGTGGACGAAACAGAACGAACAAACTGTGTATGAAAACCGCTGGTTCACCGTCAACCTGGCAGACGTGGAACTGCCCGACGGCCGGCACCTGGACCACTTCCTCATACGGATGCGGCCGGTCGCCGTGGCGACGGTGGTCAACGAGGCGGGCGAGGTCCTCCTCCTGTGGCGCCACCGCTTCATCACCGACAGCTGGGGGTGGGAACTCGCGGCGGGCGTCGTCGAGGACGGCGAGGACATCGCCCGCGCGGCCGCCAGGGAGCTCGAGGAGGAGACCGGCTGGCGGCCGGGACCTCTGCACCACCTCATGAGCGTGGAGCCCTCCAGCGGGCTCACCGACGCCCGGCACCACATCTACTGGGCCGACGAGGGCGAGTACGTCGGGCATCCCGTGGACGACTTCGAGTCGGACCGCCGGGAATGGGTCCCGCTCAAGCTCGTCCCCGACATGGTCGCCCGTGGGGAGGTCCCGGCCGCCAACATGGCGGCCGCGTTACTGATGCTGCACCACCTCAGGCTCGGGCAGGACGTCCTGCCCTGATGACGTCCCCGAGCGTGCGCCCCACCGCGGCTAGTGCCCCACGGCCTGCCAGATCGCCACGACGAGAGCACCCACGGCGGTGATGGCGGCGACCGCGGGCAGCGGCCAGCGCGCGTGTTCCAGTGTGTTGATCCGGGTGTTCAGCTCGTCGAGTTCCTTGGCGCTCTCCTCGGTGCGGTGCGTGAGCAGAGCCAGCCCGCCCTCCACGCGGGCGTAGGCGACGTCCAGTCGACGTCGTAACTCTGCGAGTTCTCCTTGTACGACGGGATGCTCGGGATCGGCGGTCACTTGCCGCTCCTTTCCGTAGTCGTCTCGAATCCCTGGCATGCGCAGGGAAAGTGAACTCGCCTGGTGGGCGCCTGGGGAGAGTGTGCGAGGGGCATATGCGAGCCCGGAGCGCACACGGTGTGTGAATGACGCGGGCCCGGCACCATCTCGGTGCCGGGCCCGTGTACTTGGCCGGAATCTGACCGACTGTAATCAGCCGTAGGTGTAGAAGCCGGAGCCGGACTTGCGCCCCAGCCGGCCCGCGTCGACCATGCGCTGGAGCAGCGGGGGAGCGGCGTACAGCGGCTCCTTGAACTCGTCGTACATGCTCTGCGCCACCGAGGCGACCGTGTCCAGACCGATGAGGTCGGACAGCTTCAGCGGGCCCATCGGGTGAGCGCAGCCGAGCTCCATGCCGTTGTCGATGTCCTCACGGCTGGCGATACCGGACTCGAACATCCGGATCGCGGAGAGCAGATACGGGATCAGCAGCGCGTTCACCACGAAGCCCGAGCGGTCCTGAGCGCGGATGGCGTGCTTGCCCAGCAGCTTCTCGGCGAAGGACTGGGCGCGGGCGATCGTGCCCTCGGAGGTGGTGAGGGCCGGGATCAGCTCGACGAGCTTTTGAACCGGTGCCGGGTTGAAGAAGTGCACGCCGATGACCTGGTCGGGGCGCGAGGTGGCGACGGCGAGCCGCACCAGCGGGATCGAGGAGGTGTTGGAGGCGAGGATCGCGTCCGGCCGGGTCACGACCTGGTCGAGCACCTGGAAGATCTCGGTCTTCACCTGCTCGTTCTCGACGACGGCCTCGATCACCAGGTCGCGGTCGGCGAATTCGCCGAGGTCGGTGGTGAAGGACAGCCGGGCCTGGGTCTCGTCCAGCTCCTCCGCGCTGATCTTGCCGCGCTCGGCGGCCTTGGCCAGGGAGCTGAACAGCCGGGTGCGGCCGATCTCCAGGGCCTCGCCGGTGGTCTCGGCGACCTTCACGTCCAGTCCGGAGCGGGCGCACACCTCGGCGATGCCCGCTCCCATCTGGCCGCAGCCCACCACACCGACGCGTGCAATATCTCCGGAGATGCCGGTCACATCGACCCCTTCGCTGATCCACGAATGCGGCAGGTCCCCCGTTGTTCGGCGCCTGCTCCAAACCTGCACGTTACCTTCGGCGAAGCTTGATCGATCATTCGGGTGCCGCATGAAAGGCTGACGCGGGACTGTCCGGAACGCTCGGATCTGTCCCAGGGTGGGGCCATTGACCACGGCACACGGAGGTACGAAGATGCAGCACCGGAAGTCCTGGCTGTCACGACGGGCGTTCACGGTGACCGCACTGTCGGCACTCGTGGCGTCAGGCGGCGCGACGGCGACCGGTTCCGCCATGGCGGACGGAGCGAACCCGAACCGGCGCTGGCCGACCCGCGAGATGCGCGGCGTCTGGCTGGCGACCGTCGCCAACCGGGACTGGCCCTCCAAGCAGGGGCTCACCGCGGACGAGCAGCGCGCCGAACTGATCGCCCACCTCGACACGGCCGCGAGCTGCCGGCTGAACACGGTGATCCTCCAGGTACGGCCCACCGCGGACGCCCTGTGGCCCTCGCCGTACGAGCCGTGGTCGCTCGTCCTCACCGGCACCCAGGGCCAGGACCCCGGCTGGGACCCGCTCGGCACGGCCGTGGAGGAGGCCCACGCGCGCGGTCTTCAGCTGCACGCGTGGTTCAACCCGTACCGCATCGCCAACCACACGGACCTCGACCGGCTGGCCGAGACCCACCCCGCCCGCCGGCATCCGGACTGGGTGGTGCCGTACGGCGGCAAGCTGTACTACAACCCGGGGCTGCCCGAGGTCCGCTCCTTCGTGCAGCAGGCGATGCTCGACGCGGTGGCGCGCTACCCCGTCGACGCGGTCCACTTCGACGACTACTTCTACCCCTACCCGGTCGCGGGCCAGAGCTTCGACGACGACGAGGCCTACGACCGCTACGGCGGCGGCTTCACGGTCAGGGCCGACTGGCGACGGGACAACATCGACAAGCTGATCCAGGAGATGGCGACCGGCATCAAGTGGCTCCGGCCCGACACGCAGTTCGGTATCAGCCCGTTCGGGGTGTGGCGCAACGCCAGTACCGACCCGCTCGGCTCCGACACCCGGGGCGGCGTCGAGACGTACGACGACCTGTACGCGGACACCCGCAAGTGGGTCCGTGAGGGCTGGATCGACTACATCTGCCCGCAGCTGTACTGGAACGTCGGCTTCGCCGCCGCCGACTACGCCAAGCTCCTGCCGTGGTGGGCCGAGGTCGCGCGGGGCAGCAGGACGCAGCTCTACGTCGGCGAGGCCCTGTACAAGGCCGGGGACGCCGCGCAGCCCGCGGCCTGGCAGGACCCGGCCGAGCTGTCACGGCATCTCACGCTGGCCAAGGACCATCCGGAGGCACGCGGTCACGTCTACTTCGCCGCGAAGGACATGGCGGCGGACCGGATCGGGGCCATGGCGCGGGTGGTCGCCGACCACTACCCGCGGCCGGCGATTGTCCCGCGCTGATCCGCTCGCCCGGACTGCGCCCGGCCGTCCGGCCGGGACGCGCCGCCGGACTACCTGCTCATCGTGTTCCTGTGACGGATCTCGGTGTCGGGGCCGGGGGAGCACAGACCCTCGTGCCCGTCCTCGAAACGGACGCGGTACGGGGGGTTGCCCTCCTGGCCCAGGATTTCGACGATCTCGCCGACCTTGTCGTGTTGCCCGACCACCCTGCCGTGCTGGACAAGCTGGTCGCCCACGGTTGCACGCATCTCTTGGGCCTCCTCACCAGGTGCGGGAGCAGCGATCCGTGGCCTTGAGTCTACGGCGTGGAGCGGTGGTTGGAAGTGGGTCGTCAGGGCCCGCTCAGCCACGCGCCCGCTGAGTCACGGCGATACACACGAGCACCGCCGCGGCCGTCAGCGGGGCGGCCACTGTCAGGTGCTCGCCCAGCAGCAGCACCGACCACACCAGTGTGAGCAGGGGCTGGGCCAACTGCAACTGGCTGGCCTTCGGGATGCCGATGGCGGCCATGCCCCGGTACCAGACGACCAGACCGAGGAACTGCGAGCCCGCGGCGACCCAGAGCAGTCCGGTCACACCGTGCCAGGTCAGTTGCACGGGCTCGTACGACAGCGCCACGGCGGCGGCCGCCGCGCCGATCGGCAGACACAGCACCAGCGCCCAGCCGATCACCTGCCAGCCCGGCATGACGCGGGCCAGCCGGCCGCCCTCGGTGTAGCCGGCCGCGCAGACCAGCAGTGCCGCGAAGAGATACAGGTCGGCGGTGGTCAGGGCGCCGCCGCTCTGCTGCACCGTGAAGGCGACCACCGCGGCCGCGCCCGCGAGCGCGGCCAGCCAGAAGGTGCGCGAGGGGCGGGTGCCGACGCGCAGGGCGGAGAACAGGGCGGTGGTCAGCGGGAGCAGGCCGACCACGACGGCCGCGTGCGCGGTGGTGGACGTCCGGAGCGCGAGGGTGGTGAGCAGGGGGAAGCCGACCACCACTCCGGCGGCGACCACGGCGAGGCCCGCCCAGTGCCTGCGGGCGGGGAGCGGCACGCGCAGGGCGAGCAGACAGCCGCCCGCGATGAGGGCGGCGAGGACGCTGCGGACGGCTACCAGGGACCAGGGGCCGAAGCTCTCCAGTCCCCACGCGGTGGCGGGGAAGGTGAGGGAGAACGCCGCGACGCCCAGAGCGGCCTGGAGGGTGCCGCCGAGGGCCGCCCTGGCCGGGGTGGCCGCAGTGCCGGGCGCGCCCGGAGCGGCAGGGGTCGGCTCGGCGGTGACTGCTATCGAGCTCTGAGCGGTAGCGCTATCCTTGGTCCTCATGCAAGAGCGTAGCAGTGTCGGTGAACTGGCGGATCAGCTGCGGCGGGAGCTCAACCGCTACTCTCCAGGTGGAAAGCTGCCGTCGAGCCGGGCCCTTGTCGAGCGGTACCGGGTGAGCCCGGTGACCGTCTCCCGCGCCCTCGGACAGCTGGCCGCCGAGGGGCTCGTGGTGACCCGGCCCGGCGCCGGAGCGTTCCGGGCCGAGGCGCACCCACGGACCGCGGCCGCCGGGGACACCTCCTGGCAGGAGGTCACCCTCAGCGCGGAAGGCGGCGCGGAGCTCGTCCCGCGGTCGGTGGACGCGTCGGGGGTACTGGTCTCGCTCGCCGCTCCGGCGCCCGGCGTGATCGAGTTCAACGGTGGCTATCTGCACCAGTCGTTGCAGCCCGAGCGGGCGATGGCCGCCGCGCTGGCGCGGGCCGGCCGACGGCCCGGGGCGTGGGGGAGGCCGCCCATGGAGGGGCTGCCGGAGCTGCGGGAGTGGTTCGCGCGCAGCATCGGCGGGCCCGGCGGTGCCGTGACGGCGGCCGAGGTGCTGATCACCGCGGGCGGCCAGTCGGCGCTCACTACGGCACTCAGGGCGCTGGCGCCGCCAGGGGCGCCGGTGCTGGTGGAGTCACCGACGTACCCGGGCATGCTGGCGATCGCCCGCGCGGCCGGACTGCGTCCGATTCCCGTCCCGGTCGATGCGGACGGCGTACGGCCGTCCCTGCTCGCCGACGCGTTCCGCGCGACCGGCGCCCGCGTCTTCGTCTGTCAGCCGCTGTTCCAGAACCCGACCGGTGCGATGCTCGCCCCCGACCGGCGGGCCGAGGTGCTGCGCATCGCGCGCGAGGCCGGTGCCTTCGTCGTCGAGGACGACTTCGTACGACGGCTGGTGCACGAGGACGCCGGGCCGCTGCCGCGTCCGCTGGCCGCCGACGACCCCGACGGCGTCGTCGTCCACGTCTGCTCGCTGACCAAGGCGACCTCGCCGAGCTTCCGGGTCAGTGCGCTCGCCGCCCGCGGCCCGGTGCTGGAGCGGCTGCGCGCGATCCAGGTCGTCGACAGCTTCTTCGTGCCGCGACCGATGCAGGAGGCTGCGCTGGAACTGGTCGGCTCGCCCGCCTGGCCACGCCATCTGCGGGCGATCTCCGCCGAGTTGAAGACCCGCCGCGACACGATGACGGCCGCCCTGCGCCTCGAACTCCCCGACCTCTCCCTCCCGCACATCCCGTCCGGCGGCTACCACCTGTGGCTCCGCCTGCCCGACGGCACCGAGGAGTCCGCGCTCACCTCGGCCGCCCTGCGCGCGGGCGTCGCGATCACCCCCGGCCGCCCGTACTTCAGCGCGGAGCCTCCGGCCGGGCACCTGCGGTTGAGCTTCGCGGCCGTGGCGGGGGCGGGGGAGATCACGGAGGGGGTGCGGCGGCTGCGGGCGGCTTGGGACGAAGTGCTCCAGTAGCCGGGCAGCGCTGGTCCCACGTGTCGTAGCACGGCTCGGCCAAGGGTGCATCGGGCCCTCGTACCGCTCTTGGAGCCACGCGTGGTCCGCGGCCGTCGCCCACCGGGGAAATCCGCTCGACGCCGGTGCCCCCCTCCTGCGAATCTCGCCGCATGACCGACACCCCGCCCCTCGCCGAGGGCTACGAGATCTCCACCGACCCCGACCGCGTCGACGCCGAGCGCGTGCACCGGTGGCTGTCCACCGACGCGTACTGGGCGATGGGGCGGGAGCGGGAGAAGCAGGACCGGGCGATCGAGGGTTCGCTGAACTTCGGGGTGTACGAGACGGTTTCGGGGGAGCAGGTGGCGTATGCCCGGGTCGTCACCGACCGGGCGACCTTCGCGTGGCTGTGCGACGTGTACGTCGACCCGTCGGTGCGCGGCAAGGGGGTCGGGACGGCGCTCGTCGGGGCCGTACGCGAGCAGGTGCGGTCGTACGGGGTGAAGCGGGTGCTGCTCGCCACGCACGACGCGCACGGGGTCTACGAGAAGCTCGGCTTCGCGCCGCTGGAGTACCCGGACCGGTGGATGGCGCTTTCCTTCTAGGTCGGGCGTCTTCCGGGTCCGGGCGCCGTGCTTGAACTTTCCAACTGCTCGTTTTCCAGCAACTTGTCCGTCTGATCCTGACCCCGCAGTAAAGCTTCGCCAACCCTCGGTGACAGCTGCACAACCACTCTTGACCTGCGCACTTTCGCGTCACACCATCGCCGCATGCCACTTCGGGTCACGTTCGTCGCAGCCGCGCGCAGCTCGCCGCTGCTCGCGGAGCGCTTCCAGGACGACCGGCCGCTGGACCAGGCCGGCTGGGAGGAGGTGCAGCAGGTCGCGCGGGAGCTGCTGCCGCTCGCAGCGGCCGAGCTGCGCTACTGCTCGCCGACCCCACGCAGCCGTGCCACCGGCGACGCCCTGGGCTATGCCCCGCTGGTGCAACTCGCCCTGCGCGACTGTGACATGGGCCGCTGGCGCGGGCTCACGCTCGGCGAGGCGATGGCCCGCGAGCCGGAGGCGGTGGACGCCTGGCTGGCCGACCCGCGCGCCACACCGCACGGCGGCGAATCGCTGCTCGGGTTCATCGGCCGCGTCGGCGGCTGGCTCGACACCCGGCCCGTGGAGGACGGCGGCCGGATCGTCGCCGTGGCCGAACCGTCCGTGATCCGCGCCGCCCTGGTGTACGCCCTGAAGGCGCCGCCGTCGACGTACTGGAACATCGACGTCCGCCCCCTGTCGACGACCACGGTCACCGGTCGCGCGGGCCGCTGGAACCTCCGCTTCGAAGCGGCGTCGACTCAGCCCTCGCGCGCGTAGTCGGTGGTGAGGACCAGGTCCTTGGCCGGGCCGCGCACGCGCCAGAGGGTCCGCCAGTGGTCCTCGTCGAGGACGGTGAACTCGCCCCGGTAGACGTCGGCCGAGCAGGGATGGTCGGCGACATGCCGGCCGGAGGTCAGGTCCAGGTCGTGGAAGGGCCTTCCGTCGGCGAACCGCACGTCCACCGTGCCCGGTGAACTGCCCGGCAGGAAGCGCAGCGTCCGCTCCGCGGGGCGCGGGACGCTCTGCCAGACGAATGTGCCGGACTCGCGGTGCAGCAGCCCGCCGCCCTCCAGTGGGCCGAAAACCGTCGTGCCCGAGAACTCCCCTGTCCCCTCGCTCGCGAGATCCCGCACGGTCCGCTCGGCCCGCCAGCGCCCGGCCAGATACGTCAGCGCATCCGGAACCGGCCAGAACTCGCCCATGCGCTCCTCGCTTCCGACACTTTCGATCCTGCTCGACCCGTTGACGCTCTTCCGCCCCCTCCCTATCTTGCCGTTCGAAGTGCTGATCAGCGTTTGATATTTCGAACAACGAGCCGCGGAGTATCCATGTCACGCACCCGCTGGAGATACGGCACGGCCGCCACCGCCCTGTTGGTGGCGGCCGGCCTCATCCCCACCGTCAACGCTCACGCCGAGGACGTCACCGACTACTCGATCACCGTCGACCCCACCGCCCAGGGCGCGAAGATCGACGACACGATGTACGGCGTCTTCTTCGAGGACATCAACCGGGCCGCGGACGGTGGTCTGTACGCCGAGCTCGTGCAGAACCGGTCCTTCGAGTACTCCACGGACGACAACCGGTCGTACACGCCCCTCACCTCCTGGACGGTCGTCGGCACGGGCCAGGTCGTGAACGACGCCGGCCGCCTGAACGAGCGCAACCGCAACTACCTCTCCCTGGGCGCCGGTTCATCCGTCACGAACGCCGGCTACAACACGGGCATCCGCGTCGAGCAGGGCAAGAAGTACGACTTCTCGGCGTGGGCCCGCGCCGGGAGCGGCACCACGTTGAGCGTCGCCCTCAAGGACGCCGCCGGTGCGCTGGGCACCGCCCGCCAGGTGGCCGTGAAGGGCGACTGGGCCCAGTACAGGGCGACGTTCACCGCGACCCGCACCAGCAACCGCGGTCGCCTCGCCGTCGCCGCCACCGACGCGGCCGCCCTCGACATGGTGTCGCTGTTCCCGCGCGACACCTACCGGAACCAGCCGAACGGCCTGCGCAAGGACCTCGCCGAGAAGATCGCCGCCCTGCACCCGGGCTTCGTGCGCTTCCCCGGCGGCTGCCTGGTCAACACCGGCTCCATGGAGGACTACAGCGAGGCCTCCGGCTGGCAGCGCAAGCGCTCCTACCAGTGGAAGGACACCGTCGGCCCGGTCGAGCAGCGCGCGACGAATTCCAACTTCTGGGGCTACAACCAGAGTTACGGCCTCGGCTACTTCGAGTACTTCCGCTTCTCCGAGGACATCGGCGCCATGCCGCTGCCCGTCGTCCCGGCCCTGGTGACCGGCTGCGGCCAGAACAAGGCCGTCGACGACGAGGCGCTGGTAAGGCGGCACATCCAGGACACCCTCGACCTCATCGAGTTCGCCAACGGGCCGGCGACCTCGAAGTGGGGCAAGGTCCGTGCCCGGATGGGCCACCCCAAGCCCTTCCGCCTCACTCACCTGGAGGTCGGCAACGAGGAGAACCTGCCCCACGAGTTCTTCTCCCGCTTCCAGCAGTTCCGCGCCGCGATCGAGGCCAAGTACCCCGACATCACGGTCATCTCCAACTCCGGCCCGGACGACAGCGGCACGACCTTCGACACCGCCTGGAAGCTGAACCGCGAGGCGAACGTCGCGATGGTCGACGAGCACTACTACAACAGCCCCAACTGGTTCCTCCAGAACAACGACCGCTACGACTCCTACGACAGGAACGGCCCGAAGGTCTTCCTCGGCGAGTACGCCTCCCAGGGCAACGCCTGGAAGAACGGCCTCTCCGAAGCCGCGTTCATGACCGGCCTGGAGCGCAACGCGGACGTCGTCAAGCTCGCCTCGTACGCCCCGCTGCTCGCCAACGAGGACTATGTCCAGTGGCGGCCGGACCTGGTGTGGTTCAACAACCGCGCCTCCTGGAACTCCACGAACTACGAGGTCCAGAAGCTGTTCATGAACAACGTGGGCGACCGGGTGGTCCCCTCGAAGGCGACGACCACGCCGGACGTCAGCGGCCCGATCGCCGGCGCCGTCGGTCTGTCGACGTGGGCGACCAGTGCCGCGTACGACGACGTGTCGGTCACGGCGGCGGACGGCTCGACGCTGCTGAGCGACGACTTCTCCGGTGACGCCTCGAAGTGGACGCACACGGGCGGCGGCAGCTGGAGCGTCACGGACGGGCAGTACGTGCAGACGGACGCCGCTGCCGAGAACACGATGGTCTCGGCCGGCGACCCGACCTGGCACGACTACGACCTGCATGTGAAGGCCACCAAGAAGTCCGGCAAGGAGGGCTTCCTCGTCGCCTTCGGTGTCAAGGACACCGGCAACTACTACTGGTGGAACCTGGGCGGCTGGAACAACACCCAGTCCGCGATCGAGCAGGCCGTGGACGGCGGCAAGGGCACGCTGATGACGAAGGCCGGGTCGATCGAGACGGGCCGCGCCTATGACATCGACATCAAGGTGCGCGGCCGCCAGGTCACCCTGTACCTCGACGGTCAGGAATGGGGCGGCTTCACCGACGACAAGCCGGCCGAGCCGTTCCGCCAGGTCGCCACCTCGGACGCCCGCACCGGTGACCTGATCGTCAAGGTCGTCAACGCCCAGCCGGCCGAGGCCCGCACCGCCATCGACCTGGGCGGCGCCAAGGTCGCCGGCACGGCCAGGGTCACCACCCTGGCCGCCGACCAGGACGCGGTGAACACAGAGACGGACGCGCCGGTCACCCCGACGACGTCGACCGTCTCCGGGGTCGCCGCCAAGTTCACGTACACCTTCCCCGCGAACTCCGTGACCTTCCTGCGGATCAAGCAGAGGTGACGGCATCCGGATGGGCGCTGTCCGCGGACAGCGCCCATCCGGCACGCATCAGCTGCCGGCGGCCCACCCCGGGACCGTCGGCAGGATCTTCTCGGCGACCCGCAGCAGTACGGCGTCGTCCGGCACCATGCCGTCCGAGCGCCACAGGGTCACGTCGAAGGACCCGCCGCCGTCCTTCGCGTCCTGCGCCACCATCAGGGAGCGGAGCGGGACCCCCGGACCGCTGTCGGTGTCGCCCCCGTCGAGACGGAAGCTGATTCTGATCGTGCGGTCCGAGTACAGGACCGCCGGACGGCCCAGAACCGTGCGCTGCTTCGGCTCTCCGAGCAGCTCATGGGCCCCGGCCACGGGAAGGTCGTCGTAGGTGGCCGAGAGCGTCACGGTGTAGGTGTCGAACTCGATCTCGGCGGTGGGCATCGGGATGTCCTTGCCGCCCTCCAGTCCGACGGAGCCGTCGTTGCTCTGGACGGTCTTCGCGCTCTCCGCCGGTGTGCCCAGCAGCTCGGCGAGGTCCTTACGGTGCAGTGCCTCGCACAGCTGCGCCCCGGTCACCCGTCCGGTCGGCTTTCCGGGTTCCTCGTCGGAGCAGGTGGCGGGGGGTGGGCCACTGTTCCCGGGCCTCGCCTCGGAAACCCACAGAGCGCCACCGATCGCGGCGAACAGCGCCACCGCCGCGAAGGCCTGTCTCCATGCGTTCGGGCCCTTCACGGGCGCGCCGACGTCTTCGGCCATGTCCCCCACCTGCCGTGATCCCCTGATGTTCGCCCGGGGACACTAGCTCAGGGGCATGTCCAGGACAAAGCTGGTTTTTCTCGGCCCGCTCCGGGCGCGGGTCACGGTGAAGCGTGATTGCATAAACCTGCGGCGATACGTATAGTCATGCCGTCTAAGAGGAGGATTCCATGGCGGTACGTGCGGCAGTGGCCGGAGCGAGCGGATATGCGGGCGGGGAACTGTTGCGTCTGCTCCTGGCCCACCCCGAGGTCGAGACAGGAGCCCTGACCGCCAACTCGAACGCCGGGCAGCGGCTCGGTGCGCTCCAGCCGCACCTGCTGCCCCTCGCCGACCGCGTGCTCCAGGAGACGACCCCCGAGGTCCTCGCCGGGCACGACGTCGTCTTCCTCGCCCTGCCGCACGGACAGTCCGCCGCCGTCGCCGAGCAGCTCGGCCCGGATGTGCTGGTCGTCGACATGGGCGCCGACTTCCGGCTGAAGGACGCGGGCGACTGGGAGACGTTCTACGGCTCCCCGCACGCCGGCACCTGGCCGTACGGCCTTCCCGAGCTGCCGGGTGGCCGCGCCGCGCTGGAGGGGTCCAAGCGCATCGCGGTACCCGGCTGTTACCCGACCGCCGTCTCGCTCGCCCTCTTCCCGGCCTACGCCGCCGGCCTCGCCGAGCCCGAGGCCGTGATCGTCGCCGCCTCCGGCACGTCCGGCGCGGGCAAGGCGCCCAAGCCGCATCTGCTGGGCAGCGAGGTCATGGGCTCCATGACGCCGTACGGCGTCGGCGGCGGCCACCGGCACACGCCCGAGATGATCCAGAACCTCAGCGCGGCCGCGGGGGAGCGGGTCTCCGTCTCCTTCACGCCGACCCTCGCGCCGATGCCGCGCGGCATCCTCGCCACGTGCACCGCGAGCGCGCGCCCCGGTGTCACGGCGGACTCCGTCCGCGCCGCCTACGACAAGGCCTTCGCCGACGAGCCCTTCGTCCACCTCCTCCCGGAGGGGCAGTGGCCCGCCACGGCGTCCGTCTACGGTTCGAACGCAGTTCAGGTGCAGGTCGCATTCGACGCCGCCGCGAACCGCATCATCGCGATCAGCGCCATCGACAACCTGACCAAGGGAACGGCCGGCGGCGCCGTCCAGAGCATGAACATCGCCCTCGGGTTTCACGAGAACACCGGGCTTTCCACGATCGGAGTCGCACCGTGAGTGTCACGGCAGCCAAGGGATTCACGGCGGCGGGCATCGCCGCCGGGATCAAGGAGAACGGCAACCCGGACCTGGCCCTCGTGGTCAACAACGGGCCCCGCCGTGCCGCCGCCGGTGTCTTCACCTCCAACCGTGTGAAGGCAGCGCCGGTGCTGTGGTCCGAGCAGGTGCTGAAGAGCGGCGCGGTGTCCGCCGTCGTCCTCAACTCCGGTGGCGCCAACGCCTGTACGGGGCCGAAGGGCTTCCAGGACACCCACGCCACCGCCGAGAAGGTCGCCGAGGTGCTCGGGCGGGGCGCCATCGAGGTCGCCGTCTGCTCGACCGGCCTGATCGGTGTGCTGCTGCCCATGGACAAGCTGCTCCCGGGCGTCGGGACCGCCGCCGCCCAGCTCTCCGAGCACGGCGGCGAGAAGGCCGCCATCGCCATCAAGACCACGGACACCGTCCACAAGACGTCCGTCGTGACGAAGGACGGCTGGACCGTCGGCGGGATGGCGAAGGGCGCCGGCATGCTCGCCCCCGGCCTCGCCACCATGCTCGTCGTCCTCACCACCGACGCCGCCCTCGACAACGACGTACTGGACAAGGCGCTCCGGGCGGCGACGCGCACGACCTTCGACCGCGTCGACTCCGACGGCTGCATGTCCACCAACGACACCGTGCTGCTGCTCGCCTCCGGGGCGGCCGACGTCACTCCGGAGTACGCCGAGTTCGCCGAGGCAGTGCGGGCCGTCTGCGACGACCTCGGTCAGCAGCTGATCCGGGACGCCGAGGGCGCCAGCAAGGACATCAAGGTCGAGGTCATCAACGCCGCGACCGAGGACGACGCCGTCGAGGTGGGCCGCTCCATCGCCCGCAACAACCTCCTCAAGTGCGCCATCCACGGCGAGGACCCCAACTGGGGCCGCGTCCTGTCCGCGATCGGCACGACGGCCGCCGCCTTCGAGCCGGACCAGCTCAACGTCGCCATCAACGGCGTCTGGGTCTGCAAGGACGGCGGCGTCGGCGAGGACCGCGACAAGGTCGACATGCGCTACCGCGAGGTGCACATCGTCGCCGACCTCGCCGCGGGCTCCGAGACCGCCACCATCTGGACCAACGACCTGACCGCCGACTACGTCCACGAGAACAGCGCCTACTCCTCATGAGCAACTCACCCGCGCGCAAGCACACCGCGCTCCCCAAGGCCCAGATCCTCATCGAGGCGCTGCCCTGGCTCGTCCGGCACAACGGCAAGACCGTCGTCATCAAGTTCGGCGGCAACGCCATGATCGACGAGGAACTGAAGGCAGCCTTCGCCCAGGACGTCGTCTTCCTGCATCACGCCGGGCTCAAGCCGGTCGTCGTGCACGGCGGCGGCCCGCAGATCAGCGCCGCCCTCGACAAGCACGGCATCGTCAGCGAGTTCAAGGCCGGACTCAGGGTCACCACCGAGGACGCCATGGACGTCGTACGGATGGTGCTGGCCGGGCAGGTCCAGCGGGAACTGGTCGGACTGCTCAACCAGCACGGCCCGCTCGCCGTCGGCCTGACCGGCGAGGACGCGCACACCATCACCGCCACCCGGCACCAGCCCGAGATCGACGGTGAACTCGTCGACATCGGCCGGGTCGGCGAGATCACCGACATCGACACGGGCGCGATCGAGGCGCTGCTGGCCGACGGCCGGATCCCGGTCGTCTCGTCGATCGCCCGGAGCCAGGACGACCACCATGTCTACAACGTCAATGCTGATACGGCGGCTGCGGCACTCGCTGCTGCTCTTGGCGCCGAAACCCTCATGGTCCTCACGGACGTCGAGGGCCTCTACGAGGACTGGCCCAACTCCGACGAGGTGATCAGCCGCCTCACCGCTTCCCAACTGGAGAAGCTGCTGCCGGAGTTGAGCTCCGGCATGGTGCCGAAGATGGAGGGCTGCCTGCACGCCGTGCGGGGCGGCGTGAACACCGCCCGGGTCCTCGACGGCCGGGTCCAGCACTCCATCCTGCTGGAGATCTTCACCGACGAAGGAATCGGCACGATGGTCGTGCCGGACGCGCCTGAGGGGGACGCCGAATGACCGGGACCGCGACAAACGCCGAGTACGCCGAGCGGTGGCAGGGCTCGCTCATGAACAACTACGGCACCCCGCGGCTCCCTCTCGTACGCGGCGAGGGCCTCAAGGTCTGGGACGCGGAGGGCCGCCAGTACCTCGACTTCGTCGGTGGCATCGCGACCAACGCGCTCGGGCACGCCCACCCCGCGATCGTCGAGGCCGTCAGCAAGCAGATCGCGTCTCTCGGTCACATCTCCAACTTCTTCATGGCCGAGCCGACCGTCGCCCTCGCCGAACGGCTCCTGGAGCTCTTCGGCCGGGACGGCAAGGTCTTCTTCTGCAACTCCGGCGCCGAGGCCAACGAGACCGCGTTCAAGATCGGCCGGCTGACCGGGCGCACCCACATGGTCGCCACCGACGGCGGCTTCCACGGCCGCACGATGGGCGCCCTCGCGCTCACCGGCCAGCCCGCCAAGCAGGAACCGTTCCTGCCGCTGCCGGGCGACGTCACGCACGTGCCGTACGGCGACGCGCAGGCGCTGGCCGCGGCGGTGACCGAGGAGACGGCCCTGGTGATCATCGAGCCGGTCCAGGGCGAGAACGGCGTCGTGGTCCCGCCGGCCGGCTATCTCAAGGCGGCGCGGGCGATCACCGCGGCCACCGGGGCGCTGCTGGTCCTGGACGAGGTGCAGACCGGCACCGGGCGGACCGGGAACTGGTTCGCGTACCAGGCCCACGAGGGCGTCCTGCCGGACGTCGTCACCCTCGCCAAGCAGCTCGGCGGCGGGCTGCCGCTGGGCGCGACGGTCGCGTTCGGGCGGGCGGCGGAGCTGCTCAAGCCCGGGCAGCACGGGACGACCTTCGGGGGGAACCCCGTCGCGTGTGCCGCGGGGCTGGCCGTACTGGACACGATCGCGAACGACGGGTTGCTGGAGAACGTCAAGCGGCAGAGCGAGAAGTTGCGCGACGGAATCGAGGCTCTCGATCACCGGCTGATCGATTATGTCCGGGGTGCGGGCCTGCTCCTGGGTATCGTGCTCACCGAGCCGCTCGCCGCCAAGGTGCAGCAGGTGGCTCAGGACGCCGGATTCCTGGTGAACGCGCCCGCCCCCGATGTCGTACGGCTCATGCCGCCGCTGAACCTCGGGGACGATCAAGTGGAGGCGCTTCTTCAGGCCCTTCCCGGCATCCTGGACGGGGCCGACACGGCCGACGGGGAAGGATGATCCGGAGAATGAGACGACGATGAGTCAGGCGCAGGAGCACGAGCACAACGGAGCCGCCGGGGTTTCCGTGCCGCAGACCCGCACCGCGCGTCACCGCCGGATCGTGGACATCCTCAACCGGCAGCCGGTGCGGTCGCAGAGTCAGCTGGCGAAGCTGCTCGCCGACGACGGGCTGAGTGTCACTCAGGCGACGCTGTCCAGGGATCTGGACGAGCTGAACGCGGTGAAGATCCGTAACAACGACGGTGACCTGATCTACGCGGTGCCGAGCGAGGGGGGTTTCCGGACCCCTCGGGCGCCGTTGGGGGAGTCGGCGAAGGAAGAGCGGATGCGGCGGTTGTCGCAGGAGTTGCTGATCTCTGCGGAGGCTTCTGCGAACCTCGTGGTCCTGCGGACCCCTCCGGGGGCTGCGCAGTTCCTTGCCTCGGCCATCGACCAGGCTGAGCTGCACGACATTCTCGGCACGATCGCCGGTGACGACACGTTGCTGTTGATCAGCCGGAATCCGACGGGTGGGCAGGCTCTCGCCGATCACTTGCTGAGGCTGGCTCAGAACGGACACTGAGCGGGGTGGTGGGGTTGTGAGCCGGCTGCGGGTGGTTCGTGGCTCGCGCATTCGCCGCGCCCCTGAAACCCGCTGAGCTGCGGGCAGTCGTGCCGCTCGGGCGGCTCCCGACCCAAAGAAGCGGCACCCCGCCGGCGCGGGCGCACGTACCCACGCTCACCTCAGCCCAGACGCGCCGCCAGTCCCCCCGTGCACCGCACCTCGTCGCCCGCCGTGATCAGCAGGGCCTCCACGTCCGGCAGGGACTCCAGCCAGCGCAGGCCCTGACGCGAGCCCATCGCGAAGGCCGCTGTTGCCCAGCAGTCCGCCCAGGTCAGCTGGGGGGCGACCACCGTGACCGCCACCAGGTCCGTCACCGCGGAGCGGCCCGTGCTGGGGTCGACTATGTGGGCGCCGCGTTCCGCCGTGCCGGAGGTGGCCACCGCCAGTTCGTCCAGCCCCGCCGCGGAGATCACCGCGGCCAGGCCGCCCGGGCGCAGCGGGTCGGACACGCCCACGCGCCAGGGGAGTTGAGGGCCGGGCACGCCGAGGAGCTGGACGTCGCCGCCGCCGTTGACGCTGACTCCGGTCACGCCGGGGACGTCCGCGATGCGGCGGGCCGCACGTTCGACCGACCAGCCCTTGACGATGCCCGTCGGGTCGAAGCGGCCCTCGTACGTCGTGCTGAACCAGCCCTCGCTGAGCCGCTCCGCCTCGGCGCCCAGGTCGAGGATCTCGGTGACCTCGGGGTCGCACTCGTCGATGGTCAGCTGCCCGCGCGCCAGCCGGGAGATCTGGCTGTCGTCGCGGTAGGTGCTGAACACCTCGTCGACCCGGTGCAGCCCGGCGACCGCCTCCTGAAGCGCCGACTGCACGGCACCGGAATCCCCGCCGCGGACGTCGAAGGAGAAGACCGTCCCCATGACCTCCTCCGCATGACGTACCGCTGCGGGCGCTTCTGTCGGATCCGCCACGGTGTCAGCCACCGGCCTGGTCCAGAGCCGACTGGAGGGACTCCTTGTAGCCGGCGCTGGTGTACGTGGCCCCGGACACCGCGTCGATGTCGGCGCTGCCGGCCGCCACGGCCGCCTGGTTGAGCTTGGGTACGGCGTCGGCGGTGACCTGGTCGCTCCGGCCGCCCTTGGGTGCCTGGACCGTCTCGGCCTTGGTGATCTTGCCGCCGGCGACGGTGACACGGACCTGAACCGCCCCGTACTGGGTCTGCGAGACGCTGCCCGTGACCGTGCGGGCCTGAGCGGCGCCGCCCCCCGAACTCTGGGAGCCGGAGCCCTGTGCCGAACCGGCGCTCGCCTTCGCCTTGTCCAGGGCCGACTGGAGGGATTCCTTGTAGCCGGCGCTGGTGTAGGTGGCTCCGGAGACGGCGTCGATGTCGGCGGTTCCGGCGGCCACGGCGGCCTGGTTGAGCTTGGGTACGGCGTTGGCGGTGACCTGGTCGCTCCGGCCGCCCTTGGGTGCCTGGATCGTCTCGGCCTTGGTGATCTTGCCGCCGGCGACGGTGACACGGACCTGAACCGCCCCGTACTGGGTCTGGACGGCGTCGCCGGTGACGGTGGCGGCCTGGGCGGAGCCGCCCGAGCCCTGGGAGCCGGCGCTCGCGTTCGCCTTGTCGATCGCCGACTGGACGGACTTCTTGTAGCCGGCGCTGGTGTACGTCGCCCCGGAGACCGCGTCGATGTTCGCGCTCTGCGCGGCGACCACCGCCTGGTTGAGCTTGGGTACGGCGTTGGCGGTGATCTGGTCGCTCTGGCCGCCCTTGGGTGCCTGGACCGCCTCGGCCTTGGCGATCTTGCCGTTGGCCACGGTCAGCCGCACCTGCACGGCGCCGTACTGGGTCTGCGCCGCGTCACCGGTGACCGTGCCGGACGCCGCCTGGGCGCCGCCCTGGGCCGAGGCCGCCGGCGGTGCGCCGACGCCCGCCGCCTGCGCGGAACCCGGGTCGGACGCCGGCTTCAGCGACAGCAGCAGCACGATCCCGGACACGGTGGCCGCGCCGGCCAGCACGAACCGCCGGATGGGGTGACTCTTCCTCATGGCTTCTACAGCTCCTGAAGTCTTGAAGTCCCGTCGCTCACATCTCGAACGACTCGTGATGGATGCGGCGGGCGGGCACACCCGCGCCGCGCAGTGCTTCGTAGACGGACTGTGCGAAGCCGGCCGGCCCGCACATGAAGACGTCGTGCTGGTCGATGTCGGGCAGCTTCTGCTGCAGCCGCTCCGCCGAGATGTCGGGCCGCTCGCCGTCGGGGCTGTTGACCGCGTACATCAGCCGGGCGCCGCGCTCGTCGGCGATCTTGGACAGCTCGTCCCACAGCGCCAGG
The DNA here is from genome assembly GCF_008042075.1 of Streptomyces sp. UW30. Lineage (GTDB taxonomy): Bacteria > Actinomycetota > Actinomycetes > Streptomycetales > Streptomycetaceae > Streptomyces. Next base: position 1,152,000 of record NZ_RDBN01000037.1, read on the forward strand.
TCCTGGGTGCTGTTGGCCCGGTAGAGCAGGGTGATGTCGCCGGACGCGCCGGGCAGCGTCTCGAAAAGGGCCCGCATCGGGGTGATGCCGACGCCGCCCGCGACCAGCAGCACCTTGCCTCGGCTGCGGCGCTGGGCGGTCAGGGCGCCGTACGGACCCTCGGCCCACACCTTGGTGCCGGGCCTCAGGTCGCGCAGCCGGGACGTGTGGTCGCCGATCGCCTTGACCGTGATGCGCAGCATGTCGGGGCGGGGCGCCGCCGACAGGGAGTACGGGTGGGAGCTGAACCGCATGCCCGGCGCCTTGAAGCGCCAGCGGAAGAACTGCCCCGCCTCCGCGCCCATCCGATGCAGCTTGCGGCCGCCGATCAGCACCGACACGATGCCCGGCGTCTCCTCGATGACCGCCTCGACATACATCCGGTGCCGCAGATTGAGGCGGATCGGAGTGAGGATCCGGTACCAGACCACCGCCGCGGTCACCGCCCCGTACAGCCCGTACCAGAAGGTCTTGGCGAGGGGCTCGACGGCGAACTCGTTGCCGGTGGTGATCTGGTGCCAGAACGTCAGATAAACGGCCGCGTACGTCAGCAGGTGCACGTGGTACCAGGTGTCGTACGGGATCCGGCGGCGGATGCCGCCGATCGAGATGAACGCGATGAAGAAGAGCAGCCCGGTGCCGATGGCCGCCTTGCCCATGTCCGGCAGCGTGTTCACCGAGTCGATCGTCTGCTGGACGATGTCGCCGAGCGTCTTGCCGGCCTGGAGCGCGTACCCCCACATGATGAGGAAGACGTGCGCGATGACCAGGCAGACCGTGTACCGGCCGCTCATCGCGTGCCAGCGCGCCGTCCGGTCCGAGCCCACCCGCCGCTCCAGCGCGGGCACCCGCGCCATCTGGAGCACCACGAGCGCCATCAGGTAGCCCGCGAGCAGACCGGTGATCCGGCCCGCGGCGATGATCTTGGCGGTGTTGTCCGCGAGGGACGGCGTGTTGTCCCACCACAGCCACAGCACCGCCGCCGCGCCCGCCCATAGGGCGATCACCAACGGTACGGCCGGGGAGCGGCGCGGGCGGATGCGGCGCATCGTCTGGCGTCGGGCGGCACGGCCGCCCGCGAGCGTGGTGGTCACGGTTCCTCCGGGGACGGGAGCAAGGGGAGTGCGTGGGCGTGGTCCCTTGGCCCAGAGATACGTGCGGGGAGGTCCGTGTGTTCAGCGGTATTCGCTCAGTACCGGGTGATGGCTGTCGGCCCGTTCGCCGTGCCGATCGCGATGTGCGGTCTCCGTAGCGGTTCGGCCCACTTGAGGATGCGCCGCATGGCGTCCGCGGGCACCGACACACAACCGGCCGTCGCCCCACGCCCCTTCACATGGAGGAAGATCCCGGCGCCGCGCCCCTTCACCGGACGCGCGTAGTTGAAGCCGATGACCAGCGCGTGCGCGTACAGCGCTCCGTACGAGATCAGGTGCTCGGACTCGGCGGCCCGGCAGTCGCGCGCCCGCGGCTCGGTCCAGCGGTTGTAGACGCGGGAGTCGTTGTCCTGGCACCACCAGGAGCCCTTGTGCACGCGCCGGTACTTGTACGCCGTCCCGCGCGGGGCCGCCTTGATGCCGAAGGCGTACGGCAGCCCGTAGAGCCCCGTCGGCGTGGTGTTCGTGCTCTGCTTGCGTCTGGTGCCCTCGACGAGGCCCTTCGCCCCGAACCGGGCCGATGCGGATCCGGCCCTCACCCACCGGCCGTCGACACGGTCCCACCAGGTGACCGTCCCCGACGTCGAGCGGGCCCGGTGCGCGACGGCGGTGATCAGCTGGGTGCCGCCCCCGGTGTCGGCCATGCGCGCGGGCAGCGGCCGCGGCGGTCCTTCGCCCGGCGCGGCGCCGAGCACGAGGAGGGAGGCGGACGCGAGGGCGACGACACCGGGGCGCATGGCTCAGACGCTAGACGGGGGCAGCGGCAACGGCAGCCCGGGTAGGCCATCCAGGCTGCTCGCGATGTACTCCTTCTTGGCGAAGTACGCGCTGAGGGAGTCGTCGTCCTCCCGGGCGAACCGCTTGCCGTGCAGGTCGCGGTCCTCGTCGTACGTCATCAGGGGGACCGCGTAGCCGCAGGAGTCGCGGATGTGCTCGGCCCGCACGACGACGATCGCACGCAGGCCGTGCAGGGACGGGTCGATGTCGGGGAAGTGGCCGAGCAGTTCCTTGAACCGCGGGTCGTCGCGGAAGACCGCCTCACCCTGGCCGTGCACCCGCACGATGTTGGGCGGCCCCTGGAAGGCGCACCACATGAGGGTGATGCGGCCGTTCTCCCGCAGGTGCGCGATGGTCTCGGCGTTGGAGCCGGCGAAGTCGAGGTAGGCCAGCGTGAGTTCGTCGAGGATCGCGAAGGAGCCCTTGAGGCCCTTGGGGGAGAGGTTGACCGTCCCGTCGGCCGACAGGGGCGCGGTCGCGGTGAAGAAGAGCGGCTGCTCTTCGATGAAGGTGCGGAGCCTGCCGTCTATGCGTTCATGAGTTTTTCCCACGTCCACCGAGTATGGACGGGGATCGTTCGCCTGTCTAAGGAATTGCGGGGTCCATTTGACGTCACCTCGACGTCACCATGGCCGCCCCGGCCGGCGTGCCAACGGGGCGGCCATGGCTGCCTGTCACCTCACTTGGTGAGCGTGCAGGCGGCGAGGGAGGCGAGTCCCTGCGGCTTGGCCGCCGTACGGCCGATGGAGATGGCGATGCGGTCGATCGTCGACACCCGCTTGTCCTTCAGAGGGCCGAGGATGGCGTTCTGGACGAAGTTGGGCCCGCCCTGGCCGACCGAGGACGCGAGTCGGTTGTTCGCCTCCTGGATCTGGGTGTTGAGCAGGGCGAGGTTGCGGTCGACCTCGGCCTTCGCGGTCGCGGGGACCGCTGGGAGCTTCGACTTCACGTCGGGGCAGGAGATGGCGCCCGCGGCGTTGGCATTGCCTGTGTTGCCCGCGTTTCCGGTATTTCCGCTGTTCCCCGTGTTGCCGCCTGCCTGCTGCGTCGGGGTCGCGGCGGCCGCGTTCCCGTTCGCGTTGAGGGTGCACGGCGCCAGCGAGTCCAGGCCCTGCGGTCTGGCGGCCGTGCGGCCGATGGCCGTCGCCATGCGGTTGATCGTCGCCACCCGCTTGTCCTTGAGGGGGCCGAGGATGGCGTTCTGGACGAAGTTGGGCCCGCCTTGGCCCACGGTGTCCACCAGCCGCTTGTTCGCCTCCTGGATCTGCGTGTTGAGCAGCGCGAGGTTGCGGTCGATCTCCGCCTTCGCGGTCGCGGGGACCGCCGGGAGCTTCGACTTCACGTCGGGGCACGAGACCGTGCCGGGTCCGGCCAGTGTCCGGGCGTTCGTGCCGCCGCTCTTCGAGGACGCGGTCGTCTCCCCGGCGAGGGCGAACCCGGCGATCACCGTGCCGGACAGCGCCACCGCGGCGGCGCCGCCGATGAACGTGACGCGACGCTTGTTGTACTTCGGAAGAGCCCTGGACATGCGGATGCCTCACTCGGGTTCGAGGTGTCGTCGTTTACGAACGCGGCGCCTGCGTTCGGCGAGAAGTACGGGAAAGCGGTTTCTCGCGTTCAAAGGGCGGCGCGAATTCCCACCATCGGCCGTCCGAATTGACGAATCATGCAGACCTCTGCATACTCATGCAAGTCAATGCATGGTGAGCGTGGTGACTGCGCACTAGCCTGACGACCGCCTCCTCGTTCACGCCACGAGGAGGCGGTGCCACACCCGGACCCTCCCGAGGAGCACAGCGAGTGAGCAGCAACAGCGGTGACGTACGGCTCTGGGGCGGCCGTTTCGCCGACGGTCCCGCCGAGGCCCTGGCCAAGCTGTCCGCGTCCGTCCACTTCGACTGGCGGCTGGCGCCCTACGACATCGCCGGTTCGCGTGCCCACGCGCGCGTGCTGCACAAGGCGGGGCTGCTCACCGAGGACGAGTTGCAGCGCATGATCGCCGGGCTGGACCGGCTGGAGGCGGACGTGGCCGCCGGCGACTTCGTGGGCACGATCGCCGACGAGGACGTCCACACCGCGCTGGAGCGGGGCCTGCTGGAGCGCCTCGGCCCGGACCTGGGCGGCAAGCTGCGCGCCGGCCGGTCCCGCAACGACCAGGTCGCGACCCTCTTCCGGATGTACCTGCGCGACCACGCCCGCGTCATCGGCGGCCTGATCGCGGACCTCCAGGACGCGCTGGTCGGCCTCGCGGAAGCTCACCCGGACGTGGCCATGCCCGGCCGCACCCACCTCCAGCACGCTCAGCCGGTGCTCTTCGCCCACCACGTCCTGGCGCACGTCCAGTCCCTGTCCCGGGACGCCGAGCGGCTGCGCCAGTGGGACGAGCGGACGGCCGTTTCGCCGTACGGCTCGGGCGCCCTCGCGGGTTCCTCCCTCGGTCTGGACCCGGAGTCGGTGGCGAAGGACCTCGGCTTCGAGCACGGTTCGGCCGCCAACTCGATCGACGGCACGGCCTCCCGTGACTTCGTCGCCGAGTTCGCCTTCATCACCGCGATGATCGGTGTGAACCTCTCCCGGATCGCCGAGGAGGTCATCATCTGGAACACGAAGGAGTTCTCCTTCGTGACCCTGCACGACGCGTTCTCCACGGGCTCGTCGATCATGCCGCAGAAGAAGAACCCGGACATCGCCGAGCTGGCGCGCGGCAAGTCCGGCCGCCTGATCGGCAACCTGACGGGTCTCATGGCGACCCTCAAGGCCCTCCCCCTCGCCTACAACCGCGACCTCCAGGAGGACAAGGAGCCGGTCTTCGACTCCTGTGACCAGCTGGAGGTCCTGCTCCCCGCCTTCACCGGCATGATGGCGACCCTCACCGTCCACCGCGAGCGCATGGAGGAACTGGCCCCGGCCGGCTTCTCCCTCGCCACCGACATCGCCGAGTGGCTGGTCAAGCAGGGCGTCCCCTTCCGGGTGGCCCACGAGGTCGCCGGCGAGTGCGTCAAGGTGGCCGAGGCCGAGGGCAAGGAACTGGACGGCCTGACGGACGAGCAGTTCGCGAAGATCAGCGCCCACCTGACGCCGGAGGTGCGGACGGTGCTCAACGTGCCGGGAGCGCTGGCGTCCCGCAACGGCCGTGGGGGTACGGCACCGAGTGCGGTGGCGATCCAGCTGGCAGAGGTGAAGCGGGACGTGGCGGCGCAGCACGAGTGGGCGACGGCCAAGAAGGCGCGTTAGGGCAGCGCCCCCAGGGGCGCGGGGAACCGCGCGACAAGCCACGACGATCCCGCACTCGCCATCACACCGCACAACCCGAGGTCTGAAGCGAAGGMCATCGCGGGTTACGTTGGTCGACAGCCGTACCGGACCCGACCGAACGGAGCCCGCGATGCCCTTCGCCCGACTGGCCACCGCAACAACCCCCACCTGCCACATCGGACTGGGCCTCGCCGCAGTGGGCCGCCCCGGCTACATCAACCTCGGCCGGGACAACGACCTCGGAGACAACCGCAGCGCCGAAGCGCTGCGCACCCGCACCCACGAACTCCTCGACGCCGCCTACGCCCAGGGCGTCCGCTACTTCGACGCGGCCCGCTCCTACGGCCGTTCCGAGGGGTTCCTGGCGGACTGGCTGAACGCCCGCCCCGACATCGACGACATCGTCGTAGGCAGCAAATGGGGCTACACCTACACCGCCGACTGGACCACCGACGCCGAGAAGCACGAGGTCAAGGACCACAGCCTCCAGACCTACGAACGCCAGCGCGCCGAGACCGACGCCCTGCTCGGCGACCGGCTCGACCTCTACCAGATCCACTCGGTGACCCCGGACAGCTCCGCCCTCACCGACAAGGACCTCCACGCCAGGCTGGCCGAAGCCGCGGCCGCCGGCCTCACCATCGGCTTCTCCACCAGCGGTCCCGCCCAGGCCGACGCCATCCGCGCCGCCCTCGCGGTGACCGTCGACGGCGAGCCCCTCTTCCGTACCGTCCAGTCGACGTACAACGCCCTGGAGACCTCGGCCGCCCCCGCACTCGCCGAGGCCCATGACGCCGGGCTCACGGTGATCGTCAAGGAGGGCATGGCCAACGGGCGGCTGGCGGACCCGTACGCGCCGGACGCGCTCAAGGCGGTCGCCGAGGAGACGTCTCTCGGCTGCGACGCCGTCGCCCTCGCGCTGGTCCTGCGTCAGCCCTGGGCCGGCGTGGTCCTCTCCGGCGCCGCGACGACCGTACAGCTCGCGTCCAACCTGCATGCCGCCGTCGTCGACCTCGACGAGGATCAGCTGGAGAGCCTGGCGGCGCTGGTGGAGGAGCCGGGCGCGTACTGGGGGCGGCGCGGGCAGCTGCCCTGGCACTGAGACACCCTGCGTGCAGGAGACCGTGAGCTTCGCATGCCTTGAATGAGACAATGATGTCTCACATGGGCTATGGTCGTCTCATGGCCGTCGATCGTGACCACGTGCTGCGCGCTGCCGCCGCCCTGCTGACCCGTAAATCCACCGCGACCATGGACGAGGTCGCCAAAGCCGCCGGCATCAGCCGCGCCACACTGCACCGGCAGTTCGCCGGGCGGGACGCGCTCGTGCGGGCGCTGGAGTCGCTCGGCATCGCGGAGTGCGAGGCCGCGGTGGACTCGGCGCGGCTGGACGAGGGGCCGGCGAGTGACGCCGTGCACCGGCTGGTCCGCGAGATCGAGCCCGCGGCCGGACTGCTCGCCTTCCTCTACACGGAGAACCAGCTCTTCGAGGGCGAGCAGCAGAACGCGGGCTGGGCGCGCATCGACGACCGGATCGCCGCGCTCTTCAGACGCGGCCAGCAAAGCGGCGAGTTCCGTATCGACCTCAGCCCGCTCTGGCTCACCGAGGCGCTCTACGGCCTCCTGGGCTCTGCGGCCTGGGCGGTCGCGGAAGGCCGGGTCGCCCGCAACGACTTCACCCACATGATCGTCGAGCTGCTGCTCGGCGGCGCAATCCGGAGAGAGGAATCATGACCAGCACCCTGCAGTCGGCGACCACGACCGAGGCGGTGACCAAGCGCCCCGGTCGTTGGCTGGCGCTGTCCGTCCTCGTGCTCGCCGTGCTGCTGGTGGCCGTCGACGCGACCGTCCTCGGCCTCGCGACCCCCTACATCAGCGAGGACCTGAAGCCCTCCGGCACCCAGCTCCTGTGGATAGGCGACGTCTACTCCTTCGTGATCGCCGGTCTGCTCGTCTCGATGGGCAGCCTCGGCGACCGCATCGGCCGCAAGCGGATCCTGCTCGTCGGCGCCACGGCGTTCGGCGCGATATCCGTGCTCAACGCCTATGCGACGACGCCGGAGATGTTGATCGTCGCGCGCGCACTGCTCGGTGTCGCCGGCGCCACCCTGATGCCGGCCACGCTCGCCCTGATCCGCAACCTCTTCCACGACCCGCGCGAGCGCAGCCTCGCCATCGGCATCTGGGGCGCGACCGCGTCCGCCGGTACCGCCGTCGGCCCGATCGTCGGTGGCTTCCTGCTCGAACACTTCTGGTGGGGCTCGGTCTTCCTGATCAACCTGCCCGTGATGGCGGTCCTGGTCGTCGTCGGCATCAAGCTGCTGCCGGAGTCGCGCAACCCGAACCCCGGTCCCTGGGACATGATCAGCGTCGTCCTGTCGCTCGTCGGCATGATCGGCGTCGTGTACGCCGTCAAGGAGGCGGCCGCAGTCGGCTTCACGTGGACCATGCTCGCCGCGGGCCTGCTGGGCGCGGCCGCGCTGTACGGCTTCGTACGCCGCCAGCTCACCCTGCCGGCCCCGCTGCTGGACATGCGGCTGTTCCGCAGCCGCGGCTTCAGCGGCGCGGTACTGGCCGACCTGCTCACCATCCTCGGCCTGTCCGGCCTGGTCTTCTTCCTCTCCCAGTTCCTGCAACTCGTGCAGGGCAGGGGTCCGTTCGAGGCGGGTCTGGCCGAACTGCCCGCCGCGATCGGCGCGGTCGTGGCCGGTCTGATCGCCGGTCGCGCGGCCCGCCGCTTCTCGGTACGGGTCGTGGTCTCCGGCGGCCTCGCGGGGATCGGCCTCGCCCTGGCCGCGCTCACGGTGATCGACCGCACGACGGGCTACCCCCTGCTCGGCGCCGCCCTCCTGGTCGTCGGCATCGGCGCGGGCTTCTCCTTCACCGTGACGTCCGACGTGATTCTGTCCTCCGTACCGAAGGAGCAGGCGGGCGCGGCGAGCGCCGTCTCCGAGACGGCGTACGAGCTGGGCGCGGCGCTGGGTATCGCCGTGCTGGGCTCGATCGTGACGGGCGTCTACCGGGACTTCACGGGCCCGACGGGTACGCCGGCCGAGGCCCACGAGTCGCTGGGCGGCGCGGTGGAGGCGGCGGCCGGAATGCCGGCGCAGACGTCCGAGGCGATGCTGGACGCGGCCCGCAGTTCCTTCGTCGACGGCCTCGCCCTGGCGTCGGGAGTCGGGGCGGCCGTACTGCTGGCGGCGGCGGTGGCAGCGTGGTTCCTCCTGCGCGGCCAACGCCTGGAGAACGCCGCTTCGTAGCGGAGCACACGAACGGCGGGCCGCCGACCGAGCGGCCCGCCTGTGTAGCGCCCCGAAGGGGCGCGGGGAACTGCGCGACAAACCACGACGGACCCGCGGTCGACCGACAGCCGGCAGTCCCTCGAACCGCCCGGCCGAACCGGCGGAGCTACGCCGCTTCCTTGGCCTTGCTCGCGTACATGTCCACGTACTCCTGCCCCGACAACCGCATGACCTCAGCCATCACGGAGTCGGTCACGGCCCGCAGCACATACCGATCCCGGTCCATCCCCTCGTACCGGGAGAACTCCATCGCCTCCCCGAACCGCACCGTCACCTTCCGAGGCCGGGGCATCCCCGCCCCACCCGGCTGGATCTTGTCCGTGCCGATCATGGCGAACGGGACGACCGGCGCCCCGGTCATCAGCGTGAGGCGCGCGATGCCGGTGCGCCCCCGGTACAGCCGTCCGTCGGGCGAGCGCGTGCCCTCGGGGTAGATCCCGAAGACCTTGCCCTCCTCCAGGATCCGACGTCCGGTCATCAGCGCCGCGACGCCGCCCCGGCCACCGTCCCGGTCCACCGGGATCATGCCGACGCCCGTGAAGAACCAGGCCATCAGGCGGCCCTTGATGCCCTTGCCGGTGACGTACTCGTCCTTGCCGATGAAGAGGACCTGACGGTCGCAGACCAGCGGGAGGATCATCGAGTCGATGAAGGTGACGTGGTTGCCGGCCAGGATGACCGGACCGTCACCCGGGATGTGCTCCGCGCCCTCCACCTGTGGGCGGAACATCAGGCGCATGATCGGTCCGAGCACTGCCTTGATGAGCGCGAAGCGGGACAACGGGCCCTCCGGTGTCAAGGGATTCGTAGAAGTCTGTGCAGGTGAGGACGATACTCGCGGTTCAGGGGGTCCCGCACATCGGGTGGCCCGACTTCACTCAGGTCTTACTCGCCGTTGACCCACGTTTACCTGCGGTGACGCGCCGTGAACCGTCCGTAACACGCACGCAATGATGTGACGGACATCGCTCGCGGGCGCTCTGTGCGGGTGCCCCGCAGGTCCGCGGTGAATCCCGACGCGTCGTCACCTCGCCCTTCTCACGCGACATCCGGAGTCCCCCGCGAGTTACGCCCCGGGTCTCCCGCCTGTCATGGACGCGCACCTACGATCGGCGCGCATCGATGAGGAGAAGGCAGGAAGGGCGCTCATGGGAACCCAGGAGAACGAGCAGACGGCCGAGACCGGTCGGCGGAGGCTTCTCGGCGCGGCCGTGCTCGGCGCGGGCAGTGCGGTCCTCGGCCTGTCCGGAACGGCGAGGGCCGCGGAGGCCCGGCACGGAGGCGGTGGCGTGAGCGGTGGTGTGAAGAGCCTGCCCAAGCCGACGATCATCGGCCATCGCGGCGCGAGCGGCTACCGGCCCGAGCACACCCTGGGCTCCTACCAGCTGGCCCTCGACATGGGCGCCGACATCGTCGAGGCGGGTGACCTGGTGCCCACCAAGGACGGCCATCTCGTCTGCCGGCACGAGCCCGAGATCGGCGGCACGACCGACGTCGCTGACCACCCCGAGTTCGCCGACCGCAAGAAGACGAAGTCCCTCGACGGCGTCGCCACGACCGGCTGGTTCACCGAGGACTTCACGCTCGCCGAGCTGAAGACGCTGCGCGCGACCGAGCGCATCCCGGCCAACCGCCCGCACAACACCCTCTACAACGGCCGCTGGGAGATCCCGACCTTCGAAGAGGTCCTGAAGTGGCAGGAGGAGCAGACCCGCAGGCGCGGCAAGCAGGTCTGGATCTACCCCGAGCTCAAGCACCCCACCTACTTCCGCAAGCAGGGCCTCGCCCTGGAGGAGCGGGTCGCCAAGGTGCTGCACAAGTACGGCAGGGACAGGCGGAACTCGCCGGTCATCATCCAGTCCTTCGAGCCGACCAGCATCCAGCGCATGAACAAGCTGGTCGACAACCCGCTGGTGGTCCTGCTCTCCGGCGCGACGACCCGTCCCTGGGACTTCGTCGAGACGGGTGACCCGCGCACCGTCGCCGACCTGGTCAAGCCGGCCGGCCTGCGCGAGATCGCCTCCTACGCCCAGGGCATCGGCCCCACCCTGGACCTGGTCATCCCGAAGGACGCGGGCGGCAACCTCACCACGCCCACGACGCTGGTGGCGGACGCGCACAAGGTCGGCCTGATCCTGCACCCCTACACGATGCGCAACGAGAACCCCTTCCTGCCCGCGAACTTCCGCAAGGGCACCGACGCGGACGCCTACGGCGACGTCTTCGGCGCCTACAAGACGTACTTCGCGACCGGCATCGACGGTGTCTTCACCGACAACCCCGACACGGGCCTGCTGGCCCGCGAGGACTTCGTCAACGGCTGAGACCCGCGCCCCGGTTGGGGTGACTGTCGGCCGCCCGGGCAACCCCATGCCCGGGCGGCCGCGTCGTGCCGCATATGACGGACGACCTGGTTGCCGCCCTGCGCCCGCTGCTCGTCGCGGAGGCCCACGCCGAGGCGCCCGCCTCCGGAGCGGAGCCGGGCGACCTGGAACAGGCGGTCTGGCTGCGCCTGCTGGAAAGACTCGACACCGACGGCCCGCCCGCCGACCCGCACCGCTGGCTGCGCAGAGCCGTCCGCTTCGAGGCCCGCCTCAGCCGCCGTACGACGAGCCACGAGCGGCCGTACGAGAACGAGCCCGCCGCCGACACCGATCGCCACGACCCCGAACACCTCGCCCTCGCGGCCGCCCGGCGCCGGGACCTGCGGGACGCCGTGCGGCGCCTGCCCGGCCGCTGCCCCCGACTCGTGGAGGCACTGCTCTCCCCGAACGACCTGACATACCGGGAAATCGCGGGGGAGTTGGGTATCTCACAGGGCAGTCTCGGCCCGGAACGTTCCAGATGCCTGGGATGTCTGCGCCGATTGCTCACACCGGAGGTTGCGGCCCGGAGTACGCGGGGATAGGAGTGGGGGACGACAGGCGATCAGGTGAGCGGGAGGCGTGCGCACATGGGCATGAGCGTGACCATCTCTGCGGCGACCGAGCAGGACGCGGAGCAGATCTTCAGGTTGCAGTACCTGTGCTTCCAGAGCGAAGCGGCGCTGTATGGCAATTACCGCATCGACCCGCTCGTTCAAACCCTGGACTCGGTCCGGGCCGAGGTGACCGCGGACTGCGTCTTCGTGGCCCGGCTCGGCGAGGAGGTGGTCGGCTCCGTCCGCGGCAGCGTCACCGAGGACGGCTCGGCCGCCATCGGCAAGCTCTGCGTCCACCCCCGCCTCCAGGGCCACGGCATCGGCGCCCGCCTCCTGCGCGCCGCGGAAGCCGCCCTGACCGAACAGCGCGGCGCCAAGAGGTTCCGCCTGGAAGCGGGCCACCGCAGCGAGGGCAACCTGCGGCTGTACCGCAAGGTCGGCTACGAGGCGGTGGGCACGTCGAAGGGCGCGGACGGCGTCCCGATGGTCGTCCTGGAAAAGCCGGCGGGCACCTACGCGGCTACTGCTTGACGGTTCGTGCCTTGCGGAGCCAGTACAGGGCCGACAGGGGCAGCAGTACGGGGATGAACAGATACCCCATGCCGTAGTCGGACCAGACGGTCGCGTCGGGGAACGCCGAGGGTTCCACCAGGGTCCAGGTGCCGACGATCAGGACGCCCGCGAGTTCGGCGGCGCAGCACACCAGCGCCGCCTTGCGGGCCCTTTCGCCGCCCCTGACGAGCGTGTACGTGATGAACCCGTACACGAGCCCCGCGACCGCCGACAGCGAGTAGGCGAGCGGTGCCCGGTCGAACTCCGTCGCGATCTGGTACGCCGAGCGCGACACCGCCCCGACGACCATCACGCCGTACAGCCACACCAGCAGGATCCCCGGCCCGCTGATCAGTCGCGTCGGCTTCTCTTCCGTCACGGCCACCTCAGCCTCCCCAGATGTCATAGAGCCGCACCTCCAGCACGGCCAGCACCACACCGCCGGCGGCGACCGTCACCGAACCCCACTTGGACCGCTCGGCCAGCGACATGAAGCCCGCGGCCGGAATGCACGCGAACGAACCCAGCAGATACGCCACGAAGATCGTCGTGCCCTGCTCCGGCTTCTCGCCCCGCGCCAGCAGGACGATCCCGACCACCAGCTGCACCAGGGCCAGTACCGTCACCACGGCCATCCCGATGAAGTGCCAGTCCTTCGTCGGCTGGTCACGGTAGGCCGCCCAGCCGCACCAGGCGGCGAGCAACAGCGCGGCGACCCCGGTCACCAGCGTCAGGGCATCAAACATGCGGCGAGCCTATTACGGCCCAAAAGGCCTGATGCGGCCGCCCCCGGACGGCACCGTAGGGTCGAGGGCATGAAGATCCGTGCACAAGCCCTCCTGTTCGACAACGACGGCACTCTCGTCTCCTCCCTCGCCTCCGTGGACCGCTGCTGGGCGCGGTGGGCCGAGGAGTACGGGATCACGGAGGAGTTCGCCAGGGTCGAGCTGCACGGACGCCCGGCCGTCGAGATAGTCGCCGAACTGCTGCCCGCCGACGTCGTGCCGGAGGCCCTCGCGCGGATCGAGAGCCTGGAGGTGGAGGACGTACCGAACGACGGCGTGCAGCTGCTCCCCGGCACCAAGGCGTTCCTCGACTCGCTGCCCGCCGACCGCTGGGCCGTCGTCACCTCCGCCACCCGCCGCCTCGCCGAGGCCCGCCTCGACGCCGTCGGCATCCTCCCGAAGACGATGATCACCGCCGACGACATCACCCGCGGCAAGCCCGACCCCGAGCCCTACCTCCTCGCCGCCCGCGAACTGGGCGTCGACCCGGCCGACTGCGTCGTCTTCGAGGACGCCCCCGCGGGTCTCGCGGCCGGTCGCGCCGCCGGGATGACCACCGTGGCGTTGACCACAACCCACCAGGCCCACGAGGTCGACGCCGATCTGGTGGTGAAGGACCTGTCGGCCCTGTCCGCGCTGGTCAACGACGGGGGAGTGGAGATCTCCGTCCGCGGCTGAGGGGCGTCCACCGCTGTCCGCAATGCGGACAGCGGTTCTTGGTCACTGCAGTACGTCTGTTTTACTGATCGCATGACCACGACGAGCTGCCGCACCCTTGCGACCGAGGCGACCATGACGCCCGGTGCTCGTTGTATGTGTCGAATGCGCGCCTTCTAGAGGGCCCCTGCACCACTCTGAGCCTCGCGCCCCGAAGCGAGCCGCCGTGGCACGTCCGTACGCCTGTTGCCGTACGTGACCGAGTTGCCCGCGCATGACTTCCCTCCCGTACCAGGGCACACCCACGCCCGCGTACTCGACAGTGACGGAAAACCCCAGTGATCACGACATCAGGCCTGACCAAGGTCTACCGCTCGCGCGGCCGTGAGGTCACCGCCCTGGACGGCGTCGATCTGCACGTCCGCGAAGGCGAGGTGTACGGCGTCATCGGCCAGTCCGGCGCCGGCAAGTCCTCGCTCATCCGCTGCGTCAACCTGCTGGAGCGCCCCACCGCCGGCACGGTGACCGTCGCCGGACAGGACCTCACCGCCCTGGCCGGACGCGGCCCCCGGGCCGGCAAGGAGCTGCGGCAGGCACGCAGCCGTATCGGCATGGTCTTCCAGCACTTCAACCTGCTGTCCTCGCGGACGGTTCAGGACAACGTCGAGCTTCCGCTGGAGATCCTCGGCAAGTCGGGCAAGGAACGCTCCCGCAAGGCGCTCGAACTGCTCGACCTGGTCGGACTGGCCGACAAGGCCAAGGCCTACCCCGCCCAGCTCTCCGGCGGCCAGAAGCAGCGCGTCGGCATCGCCCGCGCGCTGGCCGGCGACCCCAAGGTGCTGCTCTCCGACGAGGCCACCAGCGCCCTCGACCCGGAGACCACCCGCTCCATCCTCCAGCTGCTGCGCGACCTGAACCGGCAGCTGGGCCTGACCGTCCTGCTCATCACGCACGAGATGGACGTCGTGAAGTCGATCTGCGACTCCGCCGCGCTGATGGAGCAGGGCCGCATCGTCGAGTCCGGCACGGTCAGCGAGCTGCTCGCGACCCCCGGCTCGGAACTCGCCTCCGCGCTCTTCCCGGTGGGCGGCGAGGCCTCCGGCGACGACCGCACCGTCGTCGACGTCACCTTCCACGGCGAGGCCGCCACCCAGCCGGTCATCTCCCAGCTGTCGCGGACCTACAACATCGACATCTCGATCCTCGGCGCCGCCATCGACACCGTCGGCGGCCTCCAGGTCGGCCGGATGCGCATCGAACTGCCCGGCCGCTACGAGGACAACGTCGTGCCGATCGGCTTCCTGCGCGAACAGGGCCTGCAGATCGACGTACTGGGCCAGGAGCCCGTTCTGCTGAAGGAAGGCGCCAAGTGACCTGGTCCGAGATGCAGCCCCTGCTGGAGCAGGCGTGTTGGGACACCCTCTACATGGTCGGCTGGTCCACGCTGATCGCCGTTGTCGCCGGACTCCCGCTGGGCATCCTCCTCGTCCTCACCGACCGAGGCGGACTGCTCCAGAACGTCGTCGCCAACAAGGTGATCGGGCAGGTCGTGAACGTCGCCCGCTCGATGCCGTTCATCATCCTGATGGTCGCGCTGATGGGCTTCACGCGCTCGATCACCGGGACGACCATCGGCCGCGAGGCCGCCATCGTGCCGCTCGCGATCGGCGCGATCCCCTTCTTCGCCCGCCTCGTTGAGACGGCTGTCCGCGAAGTGGACGGCGGACTCGTCGAGGCCGTGCAGTCGATGGGCGGCAACACCTGGACCATCGTGCGCAAGGTCCTCGTACCCGAGTCCCTGCCGTCCGTCATCGCCAGCACCACGACCACCGTCGTTGCCCTCATCGGCTACTCCGCCATGGCCGGCACGGTCGGCGCCGGCGGCCTCGGCGACATCGCCATCCGCTACGGCTACCAGCGCTTCGAGACCGAGCTGATGTGGCTCACCGTCGCGATCCTCGCCGTCGTCATCTCTCTCATCCAGTTCGCCGGCGACTACGCGGCCCGCTCCCTGCACCGCCGCGGCGGCCAGTCGGGCCCGGCGCCGAAGCTGCGGCTGCTGAAGGCGTCGACGGCCACGAGCAAGACCGTCTAGGTCCGGTCCGGCTCCCCTTGATCCCCCCGAACACCCATGTCGGGGTCGCACCACCCATAAGGAAAGGCACTTTTCGTGCGTAACACCGCCAAGATCACCACTGCCGTCCTCGCCGCCGGAGCCCTCACCCTCGGGCTTTCCGCCTGCGGCTCGGACAAGGACTCCGGGTCCGACACGAGCGCCCCGCTGAAGATCGCCGCCACGCCCACCCCGCAGGGCGAGATCCTCACCTACGTCAAGGACAACCTCGCCAAGAAGGCCGGCCTCGAACTCGAGGTCAAGGAGTTCACCGACTACGTGACGCCGAACACCGCCGTCCAGCAGGGTGAGGTCGACGCCAACTACTTCCAGCACCAGCCGTACCTGGACGACTTCAACAAGAAGAACGGCACCGACATCGTCGCCGTGCCGAACGCCACGGTGCACCTGGAGCCGCTCGGCGTGTACTCCCAGGGCGTCAAGAAGCTGACGGACCTGAAGAAGGGCGCCTCGATCGCCCTGCCGAACGACACCACCAACGAGGCCCGCGCGCTGAAGCTGCTCGAGGCCAATGGTGTGATCGAGCTCAAGGCGGGCGCCGGCTACGCAGCGACCCCCAAGGACATCGCCTCCAACCCCAAGAACCTCCAGTTCAAGGAGCTCGAGGCGGCCCAGCTGCCGCGCTCCCTCGGTGACGTCGACGCCGCGGTCATCAACGGCAACTACGCCCTGGAGGCCGACCTCAGCCCGGCCAAGGACGCCATCGCCGCCGAGTCGCCCAAGGACAACCCGTACGGCAACTTCCTCGCCGTCAAGAAGGGCAACGAGGACGACCCGCGCGTCAAGAAGCTCGCGAAGCTGCTCACCTCGCCCGAGGTGAAGAAGTTCATCGCGGACAAGTACGACGGCGCGGTCGTCGCGGCGTTCTAAGAGGTCAACCGTTATCTGACGGTGCGTTTACCGCGTATCGCCACGCACGGGGTCCACTCCTTCACCTGGGGTGGACCCCGTGGTGCAGTTCAGTGCTTTCATGCTGCATGCTGGGCAGTTCAGCAGGCCTTGAACGTTCGTCGAAGGTTACGGAGCGTCGCATGACTAGCACCTTCCCCAACATCTCCATCAGCACGGAGCGGTTGGTGCTGCGTCCCCTCGACGAGGACGACGTGCCCGCGCTGGCCGAGATGATGAACGACGAACAGGTCGGCGCCTGGACCGACGTCCCCCAGCCCTTCACCGAGGAGGGCGCCCGCACTTGGATCGCCGAGTACGCCCCGGCGGAGCGGGAGGCCGGCCGCGGACTCGACCTCGCCGTCACCGAGTTCCTCACCCAGCGACTGGTCGGCGTCGTTCAGCTGGCCAAGACGAACTGGCACGTGCGCGCCACCGAGCTGTCGTACATCGTCGCCCCCTGGGCCCGCGGCGAGGGCTACGCCTCCGAGGCCACGCTCGCGACCGCCCAATGGCTGTTCACCGACCAGAAGTTCGAGCGCATCGAGCTGCGCACGGCCGCCGACAACACCGCCTCGCAGCAGGTCGCCCAGAAGATCGGCTGCATCAGCGAGGGCGTCCTGCGCAACGCGTGCATAGCGCACGTCCGCAGGGACGACGGCACCTGGGCCGATGTTCGCACCGACTTCATCGTGTGGAGCCTCCTGCCGGAGGACCTCGACGGCGCCGGGGACCAGCTGGCCGACAGCGGCGGCTTCACCTCGTTCGGCGAGTGGAACTGACTCGAAACCAACCCTCGGGCATCAGGGGCGCCGAAACGGCGACCAGGTACCCTCACGGAGCGCGCCCTCGGGCGCCCCCACGACGACCTGCGCAAACCCTGGAGACTGACGACGATGGCCGACCGCGTCACGGTGATCGGCTGGGACGGCTCGCCGCTGACCGCCGCGGCACGCTCCGCCCTCGGTGCCGCCACGCTCGTGGCCGGTGCCGCCCACCACCTGGCGCTCCCCGAGGTGCCGCCCACCGCCGAGCGCATCCGCCTCGGCAGCGTCGCCCTCGCCGCCCGCCGCATCGCCGGCCACCGCGGCACCGCGGTCGTACTGGCCGACGGCGATCCCGGCTTCTTCGGAGTCGTACGGACCCTGCGCGCACCCGAGTTCGGCCTGGAGGTCGAGGTCGTCCCCGCCGTCTCCTCGGTCGCGGCCGCCTTCGCCCGGGCCGGCATGCCCTGGGACGACGCACAGGTGGTCGTCGCACACCGCCGCACTCTGCGACGCGCGGTGAATGTGTGCCGCGCCCACACCAAGGTCGCCGTCCTCACCTCACCCGGCGCCGGCCCGGCCGAACTCGGCCTGCTCCTGGAGGGCGTCCACCGCACCTTCGTGATCTGTGAGGAACTGGGCACCGAACGCGAACAGGTCACCGTCGTCACCTCCGACAAGGCCGCCGACCACACCTGGCGCGACCCGAACGTCGTCATCGTCATCGGCGCCACGGTCGCCGCGGCGGAGGGGGGATGGATCGCCGGCCGCGACCCGGGCACCGGCCCGCGCGGCTGGACGCTGCCCGCCGAGTCCTACGGCGGCCTCATGAGCGAGAGCGAACTCGAACCGCTGCGCGCGGCCCAACTCGCCCGGCTCGGCCCCCGCGTCGGCGACCTCGTGTGGGACATCGGCTGCGCCAGCGGCGCCTTCGCCACCGAGGCCGCCCGGGCCGGTGCCGCCGTCATCGCCGTCGACCGCGACCCGCAGGCCTGCACCCGCACCGAGGCCAACGCGCGCGCCTTCGGCGTCCAGCTCCAGATCGTCCACGGCGCCGCCCCGCACGTCCTGGAGAACCTCCCCGAGCCGGACGTCGTCCGCGTCGGTGGTGGGGGAGCGGCCGTCGTCTCGGCTGTCGCCGACCGGCGCCCGCAGCGCATCGTCACCCACGCCGCGACCCGTGACGACGCCGAACTCATCGGCCGTGGCCTGACCGAACACGGCTACGACGTCGAGTGCGCCCTCCTGCAGTCCGTCGAACTCGACACGCGGGCCTGGACGGAGCGCGAGCGGAGTGTCGCGTTCCTGCTCAGCGGGGTACTGCCCGACCGCACAGGGTGAGCGCGTACCCGTCCCCGTGATCCTGTTGTCGTACCGCGCGCGGTAGGCTGGCCGATCGTTGTACCGCACTCGGTCGCCCGGCACTTCGTCGGTCAATGTCCGGAAAAACACGCCCCGTTTGGGGAGAGTGTGGTACGGCGAAACCGGGGGACGCGCAACGTGGCGCAGTCCACAGCGGCCTGTCGCGGATCAGCCTGTCGCGACGGTCGAATGGCCAGGACAATGCCACTCAATGGCTTTGTCGCCTTTTTGAGGCGGGTCGTTCGTGCCGCTGGGCAGGCACGCTCGTTCTTCACTGCGGGGGCGGTCGGTGCGCCGCTCCCGGCGAGCTGGTCGTATAAGCACTAACCGATGGGCGAGGGGTACGCATGACCGACACCGGCCAGGTCCCGGGCGAGGGACTGCCGGAGAGCGCAGGCACGGTGGAGCAGCCGGGCGCCCCCGTGGCGCACGGTACGTACACCTACCTCTCCGAGACCACTGCCGAGGACGAAGACCTGCTGATGCCCGGCACCCAAGGGGCCTGGGGCAACGAGGTCGCCCCGCCCATGCCGGAGCCGGTGGTCGAGACCCTGCACGAGCCGGGCCCGCACGAGATCTCGGGCCGCGACAGCGGCTCGGTCGACCTCAGCGGCGTCCGCCTCCCGGGTCCTACGACCCCCACGGCACCCACGACGCCGATCCCCCCGATCACTCCGCGACGCCCCCTGCACCTGGGCCCGCCCACCCCGGACGCCTCCGCCAGCCCGGTCCGCTCACTCGCCGACCGCGGCGCCGTCGGCACACCGGTACGCCAGCCCGGCCCGGCTCCGGTCGGCCCCGAGTACCTTGACGCCACAGTCCCGCAGCCTGCGGCGCCCTGGGGCGCCCCCACTCCCGCCCAGGCCGAGGCCCCCGTGCCGTCGAGCACCGAGGCGGCGGCTGCCGAAACGGTTGTCCCCACCGAGCAACCGGTGGGCGTGGCGCAGGCGGTCGTGGCGCGGGTCGCCACGGAGGCCGGTTCCGTGACGGGCGAGGTTCAAGAGGCCGGCGTGCCGGAGAGCGGATACGACGGTCAGGTGCCGTCGAGTGGTGAGGTGGCGGCGGTCGCTGCGCCCGTCGCCGAGGCGGTGCCCGGTCAGGACGCGGTTCAGGGGCCGGTGGCCGCGGGTGCTGTCGAGGTCACCGGGGACGGGGCTGTTCCGGGGAGCGCAGGGTTCGTGCCCGCCCCCGAGGGCGACCAGGTCTCGCCCGTCGACGCGCCTGTCCCGGACGGAGGCGAGGTCCCGACGGCCGGTACGGCAGCCGGGGACACGCCGGTGAGCGAGCCCGTCCCGGCTGCTGGGCCCCTGCTCGGCGGCGACGGTGCCCAGGACGCCGGGCAGGTCCCGGTGGCCGGCGAGGCTCCGGAGGGCGGCGCTGCGATCGGGCAGGTTCCGGTCGGTGCCGAGGCTGTCGGGGTTGCCGAGGACGTCGAGGTCGCCGAGGCCGTCGTGAGCGAAGAAGCGCACGTCGCCGAGGTACCGGTGGCCGAGCCCGGGCAGGTCGCCCCCATTTCCGAGGGCGACCAGCTCCCCGAGGCGCCCGCTGCTGAGGCCGCTCAGGTGGTCGACGCCCCCGTCCCGCAGAGCGAGCCGCTTCCCGAGGTATCCGTTCCTGACGTCGCGCAGGTCTCCGACGCTCCCGCTCCGGAGGGGGTTCAGGTTCTCGACGGTGCTGTGCCCGAGGCGCCCGCTCCGGTCGCCGAGCCCCTTGCCCCGCAGGCCGTCTCCGCTCCCGAAGCGACCCACCCGCCCGAGGTTGTCCACTTCCCCGAGGCCGCGCAGGCTCCCGAGGCCGCCCAGTTCCCCGAGGCCGCGCAGGTCCTCGTGGATGTCACCCCGGCCACACCGGACGCCGCTCAGGCCCTCCAGTTCGAGGACGCCGAGCACCTCGCAGCCGTCCCGCAGCCGGACGACGCCGTCGCCGCGCCGATCGACGGCGCCCTCGCGGCCGTAGCCGCCGAACCGCTCCCGCAGCCCACGGACCTGGATCAGGCCGCCCA
This sequence comes from Streptomyces sp. UW30, assembly GCF_008042075.1. Classification (GTDB taxonomy): domain Bacteria; phylum Actinomycetota; class Actinomycetes; order Streptomycetales; family Streptomycetaceae; genus Streptomyces. The sequence goes on from NZ_RDBN01000037.1 coordinate 1,172,591, forward strand.
TCCGGGCGAGCCCGTCGTCCCGGTCGAGCAGTCCGCTCAGGACCCGCAGCAGGCGCAGGCCCCCGAATCCCTCGTCCCGGACGTGCCCCTCGCGCCGCCCCAGCAGCCGATGCAGGGAGGTGCTCCGACTGAGGCCGACGCGGAGGCACCGGTGGTAGCTGCCGCAGCTGTCGCGCAGCCGTCGGCCCCGTTCCCGGATGCCCCGCAGGCCCCGGACATGGCCGCCGTCCCGAACCCCGTCGAACCGCAACCGGTCCCGGCAGAGGTCGTAGCGGCCGAGACCCCCGAGCCGCCGTTCGTCGCCGAACCCGCCGGTCCGCAGCTCCGGGCCCAGGCTCAGGCCCAGCCCGTACAGATCGCCGAGGACCCGGCTCGCACGCCCGTCGAGCCCACGGCGTCCGGCGAGGGTGAGGCCGCCGTCCTGTCGAGCGGCATCCCCCACGAGCCCGTACCGGACCAGCCCATGGGCCAGTTCGTGCAGGTCGAGGGCTCGGTGCCGACGACCCCCCACCTCGCCCCGACGCCGCCGCAGCCGATCGTGCTGCCCGTGGCGGAGGGACCGGGCCCCGTCATCATGGTGCCCGCACCCCGCGACGGCGGCCCCGAACTCGTACAGCACGCGGACGACCTGGACACCCGGGCCGCCGATCAGGAAGACCAGGAAGACCAGGCGGAAGAGAGCACGGCCGTGGTCGAAGAGACGCGACAGCCCACCGGTCCGGCGGCGCCCGCCTACGACGACGCCGAACGCGAGGCCGTCCTCAAGGTCATGCGCGAGCGCCGCGACATCCGCAACGGCTTCCGCAGCGACCCCATCCCGCACGAGGTCCTGCTCCGGGTCCTGGAGGCCGCCCACACCGCGCCCTCCGTCGGCCACTCCCAGCCCTGGGACTTCGTCGTCATCCGCTCCGCCGACACCCGGCGCACCATGCACGAGCTGGCGACGCGTCAGCGCGAGGCGTACGCCAAGTCCCTCCCCAAGGGCCGGGCGAAGCAGTTCAAGGAACTGAAGATCGAGGCCATCCTCGACACCCCGGTGAACATCGTCGTCACCGCCGACCCGACCCGCGGCGGCCGCCACACCCTCGGCCGGCACACCCAGCCGCAGATGGCGCCGTACTCCGCCGCGCTCGCGGTCGAGAACCTCTGGCTCGCCGCCCGCGCCGAGGGCCTCGGCGTCGGCTGGGTCAGCTTCTTCGACGAGCGCGAGATGGTCCGCGCGCTCGGGCTGCCCGAGCACCTGGAGGTCATCGCCTACCTGTGCGTCGGGTACGTCGACGAGTTCCCGGACGAGCCCGAACTGATGCAGGCCGGCTGGTCCAAGCGCCGCCCGCTGTCGTGGGTCGTGCACGAGGAGACCTACGGCCGCCGCGCCCTGCCCGGCGAGGAGCCGCACGACCTGCTCGCCGAGACCGTCGCCCAGATCCGCCCGCTGGACGCCAAGGCCCTCGGTGAGGCATGGGAGCGGCAGAAGCGGATGACGAAGCCGGCCGGCGCGCTCGGCATGCTGGAGATCATCTCCGCCCAGCTGTCCGGCCTGTCCCGGCAGTGCCCGCCGCCGATCCCGGAGCCCGCGGCCGTCGCGATCTTCGCCGGCGACCACGGCGTGCACGCCCAGGGCGTCACCCCCTGGCCGCAGGAGGTGACGGCCCAGATGGTCGCCAACTTCCTCGGCGGCGGCGCGGTCTGCAACGCCTTCGCCGGACAGGTGGGCGCCGAGGTGTGCGTCGTCGACGTCGGCGTCGCGGCCGACCTCCCGGCCACCCCCGGCCTGCTGCCGCGCAAGGTCCGCGCGGGCACCTCGGACATGACGACCGGCCCCGCGATGACCCGCGAGGAGGCCAAACAGGCCATCGAGGTCGGCATCGAGACGGCCCGCGATCTGGTGGCGGCAGGCAACAAGGCGCTGCTGACGGGTGAGATGGGCATCGCCAACACGACGGCGTCCGCCGCGCTCATCTCCGTCTTCACCGGCGCCGAACCCGCCGAGGTCACCGGCCGCGGCACCGGCATCAACGACGAGACGCTGGCCCGCAAGACCGAGGTCGTGCGCCGCGCGCTCGAGGTCCACCAGCCCGACCCGGCCGACCCCATCGGCGTCCTCGCCGCGATCGGCGGCTTCGAGCACGCAGCGCTCGTCGGCCTCCTGCTGGGCGGCGCGTCGCTGCGCACGCCGGTGATCCTGGACGGCGTCAGCGCCGGCGCCGCCGCCCTGGTGGCCCGCGCCATCGCCCCCGAGGTCCTCGCGGCCTGCATCGCGGGCCACCGCAGCGCCGAGCCCGGCCATGTGGCCGCCCTCAACAAGCTGGGCCTGCGCCCCCTGGTCGACCTCGACCTCCGCCTCGGCGAGGGCACGGGCGCCCTGCTCGCGCTCCCGCTGGTGCAGAGCACGGCGAGGGCGATGCACGAGGTGGCGACGTTCGACTCGGCCGGGGTCACCGAGAAGTAGCCGCATGACTGGGGGCCCGGGGAAGTGCAACCCCCGGGTCCCCAGTCACGTCGCCACGGTGGCCCAGCCACCGGACCCCCGAACCGTCAGAACCGCCGGCAGCATAAAATCCGCACGTCAGGGCATCGCACCGCCGCCGCAAAAGGGAGCCGCACCCTCATGGCCGAAAACCCCGCCTACCCCGTAGGCCTCCGCCTCACCGGCCGCCGGGTCGTCGTCCTCGGCGGCGGCCAGGTCGCCCAGCGCCGCCTCCCGGCACTCGTCGCGGCGGGCGCCGACATCGTCCTCGTGTCCCCGGACGCGACCCCGTCGGTCGAGGCGATGGTGGACGCGGGCGAGCTCACCTGGCACAAGCGCCCCTACGAGGACGGCGACCTCGCCGACGCCTGGTACGCCCTGATCGCCACCAGCGACCCCGAGGCCAACACCGCGGCCTCCGCCGAAGCCGAACGCCACCGCGTGTGGTGCGTGCGCTCCGACGACGCCGACGCGGCCACCGCCTGGACCCCGGCCACCGGCCACAGCGAGGGCGTCACGGTCGCCGTCCTCACCACCGACGCACGCGGCCGCGACCCCCGCCACACCGCCGCCGTCCGCGACGCGGTCGTCGAGGGCCTGCGCGACGGCACCCTCGTCGCCCCGCACCACCGCACCCGCACACCCGGCGTCGCCCTGGTCGGCGGCGGCCCCGGCGACCCGGACCTCATCACCGTGCGCGGCCGCCGCCTGCTCGCCGAGGCCGACGTCGTCATCACCGACCACCTCGGCCCGCGCGACCTGCTCGCCGAACTGCCCTCCAGCGTCGAGGTGATCGACGCGGCGAAACTGCCGTACGGCCGCTTCATGGCCCAGGAGGCCATCAACAACGCCCTGATCGAGCACGCGAAGCAAGGCAAGTCGGTCGTACGTCTCAAGGGCGGCGACCCCTTCGTCTACGGCCGTGGCATGGAGGAGGTCCAGGCGCTGGCCGAGGCCGGCGTCCCGTGCACGGTCGTACCCGGCATCTCCAGCTCGATCTCGGTCCCGGGCGCCGCCGGTATCCCGGTCACCCACCGGGGCGTCGCCCACGAGTTCACGGTGGTCAGCGGCCACATCGCCCCGGACGACGAGCGCTCTCTGGTCGACTGGCCGTCCCTGGCCAAGTTGACCGGCACGCTGGTCATCCTCATGGGCGTCGGCACCATCGGGAAGGTCGCCGAGACCCTCATCGCGCACGGCAAGTCCGCGGACACGCCCGTCGCCCTGGTCCAGGAGGGCACGACGGCCGCCCAGCGCAGGGTGGACGCGACCCTCGCCACGGCCGCCGAGGCGGTGCTCGCCCACGAGGTGAAGCCGCCGGCGGTGATCGTCATCGGCGAGGTCGTGAACGTAGGACCGAGCGGACCGAGCACCTCCGCGTAACCGCGGGTAACGCAACCCGTCCCGAACCGTTGGCACCGCACCCAGGACAAGGCAGTATCACTCTGTGGCCGATCTCATCACCGTCGATGACCCCACCGACCCGCGCCTGCGCGACTACACGGGCCTGACCGACGTCGACCTGCGCCGCAAGCGCGAGCCGGCCGAGGGCCTGTTCATCGCCGAGGGCGAGAAGGTCATCAGACGGGCGAAGGAAGCCGGTTACGAGATGCGGTCGATGCTGCTGTCGGCCAAGTGGGTCGACGTCATGCGCGACGTCATCGACGAGCTCCCGGCCCCGGTGTACGCGGTCAGCCCGGATCTCGCCGAGCAGGTCACCGGCTATCACGTGCACCGCGGCGCGCTCGCGTCGATGCAGCGCAAGCCGCTGCCCACGGCGACCGAGCTGTTGCAGACCGCCCGCCGTGTCGTCGTCATGGAGTCGGTCAACGACCACACCAACATCGGCGCCATCTTCCGCTCCGCGGCCGCCCTCGGCATGGACGCCGTCCTGCTCTCACCGGACTGCGCCGACCCCCTCTACCGCCGTAGCGTCAAGGTCTCCATGGGTGCGGTCTTCTCGGTGCCCTACGCGCGCCTGGAGACGTGGCCGAAGGGGCTGGAGTCCGTTCGCGAGGCGGGCTTCACGCTCCTCGCCCTCACTCCGGCCGAGAAGGCCAAGACCCTCGACGAGGCCGCGCCGCACCGGATGGACAGGGTTGCGCTGATGCTCGGCGCCGAGGGCGACGGCCTCTCCACCCAGGCCCTGGTCGCCGCGGACGAATGGGTCCGCATCCCGATGGCCCACGGAGTCGACTCCCTCAACGTCGGCGCGGCGGCCGCGGTCGCCTTCTACGCGGTGGCCACCGGCCGCCCCCAGCTCTAGGGCGTGCGCACTTGAGCCGGGGTGAGGCGATCGTCGCGGTCCTGCTCCGAGCCGACCGCGTCCTCGCCATCCGGCGCGGCCCCGCCGTCGCGCGCCCGGGCTACTGGCAACCCGTCAGCGGCAAGATCGAGGCGGGGGAGACCCAGCGGGACGCCGTCGTCCGGGAGGTCCACGAGGAGGTCGGCCTCACCGTCGTACCCCTCGCCAAGGTCTGGGAGTCGGAGACCGACGACGGCAGCTTCCGGCTGCACTGGTGGACGGCGCGGACCGAGACGGGCGACGTCGTCCCCGACCCGGACGAGGTCGCACAGGCCCGCTGGGTCACTCCGCAGGAGTTCCTGTCCCTGGACCCGGTCTTCGAGGGCGACCGCGAGTTCTTCGAGCGAATCCTGCCCGCACTCCTCTGACACCTGCCGTCCCGCGAAGTCCACCGGGGCGGGGCCGCCCGCGCCGCCTACTCAGGAATCTCGAACGTCGATTCGTACCGCTGGGACATCTCGTCTCCGTCCAGCGGCTTGAAGTCCGGCTCCATCTGCTCCTGCTGCGGATGCACGACCTCCCCGTCCCCGGTCCCGCCGAGCCCGCGGTCCGGGCCCTGGCAGCCCTGCGCCGCCGCGATGCCGAGCGCCACGAGCAGCGTCACGACGACGAACACGAACAGCCGCTGCCGGAGCAGCTGAGGATTGGCGGGCCTGCGGCCCGTGCCCGTGTTCCGGGGGGCCGGACGTCCGGTGCCGCCGCGTGGCGCGGGCCGGCTGCCGCCCGCCGAGCGGGGCGTGGTGCGGGGGCCGGGCATGGGCCAGGTACCGGAGCGGGACGGCGGCGGACCGCCCTGCGGGGCGCCGGTGCCCCTCGGCGGAGCCGTGTCGCGGGCGGGGCCGGGGACGCGCGGGGTGCCCGTGCCCCGCGGCATGGCGGAGCCGCGGGGCGGGGGAGCGCCCTGCGCGCGCCGTTGGGCACGCTGCTGGTCGGAGTAGGTGTCGGCGAGCCGCCCGGTGGGCCGGTCCGACTCCGGGGACCGCGGAGCCGGCGGGCGTACGTCCGCGAAACCCTGCGCCTCCCGGGCCGCGATCTCCTTCAGACGCAGCGACAGCTGAAGGGTGCTGGGACGGTCCTCCGGGTCCTTCGCCAGGCAGGCCCGCACCAGCGGGGCCAGGGCGTCCGGTACGCCGTGCAGCTGCGCCTCCTCGTGCACGACGCGGTACAGCATCACCTCGGAACTGCCGTGCCCGAAGGGAGAGTCCCCCATCGACGCGTACGCGAGCGTGGCGCCGAGGGAGAAGACGTCCGTGGCCGGGGTGACGGCGGCGCCGCGCACCTGCTCGGGCGCGAGGAAGCCGGGGGAGCCGACCGCCGTGCCGACATGGGTGAGGGTGGAGGCACCCGTCGCCCAGGCGATACCGAAGTCGATGATCCTGGGGCCCTTGGGGGACAGCAGGATGTTGGACGGCTTGAGGTCCCGGTGCACGACACCGGCCTCGTGGACGGCGACCAGCCCCTCGGACAGCGCGGCCCCGACGGCGGCGACCTCCGCCGCGCCGAGCGCGCCTTCGTCGGCGACCTTGTCGTGCAGGGAGGGCCCGGGCACGTACTGCGTGGCGAACCACGGCCGCTCCGCCTCAAGATCGGCGGCCACGAGCCGTGCCGTACACCCCCCGCGAATCCGCCGTGCCGCCGAGACCTCACGCGCGAAGCGCGAGCGGAACTCCTGATCCTCGGCCAGATCGGGCCGGATCACCTTGAGCGCGACCCGCTGCCCCTTCTTGTCGGAGCCCAGGTAGACGACGCCCATCCCGCCCGCGCCGAGCCGTCTGTGAAGCCTGAACGAGCCGACGACGCGCGGGTCCTCGCGCCTCAGGCGCATCATCGCCATGTTCATCCCCGCTGCCCGGTCCGTCTGACGAGCCACAGCTTACGTTTCCGCGGGCCGCCGTGCGCAGAGGCCGCGCCCTCTCGGGCCGACGGATTGTCAGTGCCGGGTGGGAGACTTGAAGGGTGGTCAGAGGGTGGGTGAGCAGGGCGACTTCGGTCCCCTGCCGCCCCCAACCGTCCGTCGCAGAAGGGGGATTGGGCTCGTGAAGGGTGATCGCGTGGAGATAGTCGTGGACGCCGGGGACACGACGCGTACGTATGAGGTGGTGGCGAGCAGGGCGGGCCGCAGGGTGGAGACGGCGGTGCGTCGAGGTGTCGTGGAAGTGAGCGAAGTCACCCGAAGCGGGTCTGTGGTGCGTACGGCCCGCTTCATGGCGAACCGGGTCCTGGCCCTGGTCGAGCAGCCGATACCGCGGGAGGACAGCTCGGAGAAGAGTCATTAGAAAGCGGGGCAGACCGGGCGTCCCCTCGGGGAAGACCCCGAGACCTAGGACCTCGTCTCCACCCAGGGGAGTACTCCGCAGGTCATGGCTCATCCTCCGGGAGGCCCGCCAATCGGTACGAGGGCATGACGTGCCGGAGCGGCCGCGCGCCTAGATTTGAGGTCAAGCGGCGGGTGCAGCACTCGTCCCCCGAGGTCAGACACCCGCCGCTGCCAACGACAACTGACACAGGTCAGGAGAGGGACCATGGCCCAGACGGCACCGCGGACACTGATCCGTATCCAGGAGCGCACCATGCGCCCCCGCCGCCAGGGCCGCCGCCACCCCTTGGTGGCGACGCTCATGGCCCTTCCCCTGGCGGCCCTTCTCCTCCTCGTCTTCGACGGCTGGGAGACAGTGGCCACACAGGCGTCGTCCGTGGGTGTGATGCTGGGGCGCTGAGCGGCGACCCCAGGCCCGGAAGAGCGGTCCGGGCGGGGACATCCATCCATGAAACCCCGTGGGGACGGGGGTGCGGCGGACGGCACAAATGCCGGCGCAGCTSSSSAGCTGCGCCGGCATTGCTTTTCCCTGAAACCGACGGGGCCCTCTGAACACGGCCCGCATCATCGAGCCCTCCCGGTGGTCAGGCTCAGGGCTCCCTCTCCAGGCCGGCCCGCATCATCCAGCCCGTCCGGTTCCCAGGCCCAGGGCCCCTTCCAGACGCCGGCCCGTATCATCCAGCCCGTCCGGCGTTTAAGGACGAGGCCCCTTCAGGGCTGAAGCGGGGGTCTGGGGGCGGCAGCCCCCATCGCGACCCCATGAACGCCAAGCACGCCGAGCACGCCGAGCACACAGACTGCCCCGGCGCCCAGCGACCCGCGCACAAGGGACCCCGTGACCTCCACCCCACTCCTGCCCGACCTCACCGCGCAAGCAATAGCCGCGGCTCACTCACGTACGTCCGCCTGTCCCTGCGGAACAACCGTCACCCTCGCCGAACGCCCCGACGCCACCGTCGTCCGGCACGCCGCCACCGTCGCCAAGGCCCACGCCCCGGACATCGACGTCACCGACCTGGCGTCCCGCATGACCGTCGCCACCCGCCTCCCCGAGATCCTCCTGCCCCCGCTCACCCCCATAC
>NZ_RDBN01000037.1:1180861-1187591 GCF_008042075.1 Streptomyces sp. UW30
CCCTGCTCGCCACCACCTCATACGTACGCGTCGTGTCCCCGGCGTCCACGACTATCTCCACGCGATCACCCTTCACGAGCCCAATCCCCCTTCTGCSACGGTGACCTCCACCTCGGCCAGCTCGTCCGGCACCCGGCCCCGGACGGCCCCTGGCGGCTCATAGACGTCGACGACCTCGGCGTAGGAGTGCCGGCCTGGGACCTGGCCCGCCCGGCCGCCTGGTTCGCCTGCGGGCTGCTCCCGCCCGACGAATGGCACCGGTTCCTGACCGCCTACCGTGCCGCGGACGGTCCGGCCGTACCCGCCGACGGCGACCCCTGGCCCGCGCTGGACGTCCCGGCCCGTGCCCTCACCGTGCAGACCGCAGCCCGCGCGATCACCAAGGCCGCGGCCGAGGGACGCCCCCTGGACGAGATCGAGCAGGCCCTCGTCGACGCCTGTGACCGAATGGCTTCCGTCCCCCCGGAGTTGGTCCACGAAGAGGCGAAGTAGGGTGCAACCGACCACAGCCGGACAGTGTCTGTCCTGGCGATACACGAAGCAGGACCGACCGGCGAGGAGTTGAGCCGACCATGCAGTGTCCGAAGTGCCATGCGCCGATGCACACCTACAACCGCAATGGTGTCCAGATCGAGCAGTGCAGTGGCTGCCGCGGGATCTTTCTCGACTACGGCGAGCTGGAGTCGCTGACCCGCCTGGAGGGCCAGTGGTCCCAGCCCGCCCCGCCGCCCCCGGCCGCCCCGCAGGCCTACCCGGCGGCCGCCCCGCAGGCTCCGGCCTGGGGCGCCCAGCACGGTGGCCACCACGGCGGTCACTACGGCCACAAGCGTCACAAGAGCTTTGGCCACATGCTGTTCTCCAGCTGAGCCGCACCGGCACGACGAAGCCCCCGGTCATCGACCGGGGGCTTCGGTGTGTGGACGATACTGGGATTGAACCAGTGACCTCTTCCGTGTCAGGGAAGCGCTCTCCCGCTGAGCTAATCGTCCTCGGGACCGTGAAGGAAGATCACGGAGCACTGCGTGCGCGATACTGGGATTGAACCAGTGACCTCTTCCGTGTCAGGGAAGCGCTCTCCCGCTGAGCTAATCGCGCGGGGGGATCCGAAGATCCAGTGGACGATACTGGGATTGAACCAGTGACCTCTTCCGTGTCAGGGAAGCGCTCTCCCGCTGAGCTAATCGTCCTTGGAGGTGGAGACGGGATTTGAACCCGTGTAGACGGCTTTGCAGGCCGTTGCCTCGCCTCTCGGCCACTCCACCAGGAGTGTAGGGGTTCGGGATGATCCCCTGTTCCATCGAGCGGACGACGAGGCTCGAACTCGCGACCTCAACCTTGGCAAGGTTGCGCTCTACCAACTGAGCTACGTCCGCTTGTCGTTTCGTTCCGCTCCCGCGGCCCGGCGACGTGTTGAACTCTAGCGGATTCCGGAGCCATCACAAAAACGCGTTTGTGCAGCGTGCTGCGCTGCACCTGCTCAGGGACCGGATGGACCTCCCCGAAGGGACATGGCCAGGTCACCCGCAGGACACCGGCCATAGACTCGACTGCGTGCTCGACCTCCCTCCCCTTGCCCGCTTCGGCGACCGCGTCGCCACCGGCCTCCTCGACGTCACCAGCGATCCCGCCGCCCTGGACTCCAGTGGCTTCTGGGCTGTCTGCGCCGACTTCGAGGGCGCTCTGACCTGCGCCCGCTTCCGGGACGTACGCGAGGAGCCCGTGCCCGCGCCGGTGCCGGGGGAGTGGCTGGGGCCCGCGGCCGATGACTGGGTGTCGTCCCTCGACCGCGCCGCGTACACGGCGGGCGTGCGGCGCATACGTGAGCACATCGCGGCCGGCGAGGTCTATCAGGCGAATCTGTGCCGGGTGCTGAGCGCGCCGATCGGGGCGGGCGCCGATGTGGACGCCCTGACCGCCCTGTTGGCCCGCGGCAACCCGGCGCCGTACGCAGGAACGATCCGGCTGCCGGGGCACGGGGTCGAGATAGCCACCGCTTCTCCCGAACTCTTCCTGCGGCGTGACGGGCGTGTCGTCGAGTCCGGACCGATCAAGGGCACCGGGCGGACCGAGGCGGACCTGCTGGAGAAGGACTTCGCCGAGAACGTGATGATCGTGGACCTGGTGCGCAACGACATCGGCCGGGTCTGCGCCACCGGAACCGTGACCGTCCCCGATCTGTGCGCCGTGGAGAAGCACCCGGGCCTCGTCCATCTGGTCTCCACCGTGCGCGGTGAGCTGCGCCCCGACGCCGGCTGGCCCGAGCTGCTCGGCGCCGCCTTCCCGCCCGGCTCCGTCACCGGCGCGCCCAAGTCGAGCGCGCTGCGGATCATCGACGCGCTGGAGACGGCGCCCCGCGGGCCGTACTGCGGAGGCATCGGGTGGGTCGACGCCGACCGGGGTGTCGGCGAGCTGGCCGTCGGGATCCGTACGTTCTGGATCGACCGGGGCGAACGGGTGCTGAGGTTCGGGACCGGCGCCGGGATCACCTGGGGGTCGGATCCCGAGGGGGAGTGGCGGGAGACCGAACTGAAGGCGTCCCGGCTGCTCGCGGTAGCGTCGGGGGCGTACGAGGTGAGTGGAGAGGGACTGCAATCGTGAAGATCTGGCTCGACGGCGGGCTCCAGGACAGCGAGTCCGCCCGTGTCTCCGTCTTCGACCACGGGCTGACCGTGGGCGACGGCATCTTCGAGACCGTGAAGGCGGTGGACGGCCGTCCGTTCGCGCTGACCCGGCACCTCGACCGGCTGACCCGCTCGGCGCTCGGTCTCGGCCTGCCCGAGCCCGACCACGACGAGGTCCGCCGCGCCTGCGCCGCCGTCCTGGAGGCCAACCCGATGCCGCTCGGCCGGCTGCGCATCACCTACACCGGCGGCCACGGCCCCCTGGGCTCCGACCGCGGCGAGCACGGCCCCACCCTCGTCGTCGCCCTCGGCGAGACCACTCGCAGGCCCGACTCCACGGCCGTGATCACGGTCCCCTGGACCCGCAACGAACGCGGCGCCCTCACCGGCCTGAAGACCACCTCGTACGCCGAGAACGTCGTCGCCCTCGCGCGCGCCCACCAACACGGCGCGTCCGAGGCTCTGTTCGCGAACACCGTCGGGCAACTCTGCGAGGGCACCGGCTCGAACGTCTTCGTCGTCCTGGACGGCGAGATCCACACCCCGCCGGTCGCCTCGGGCTGTCTCGCGGGCATCACGCGCGCGCTCACGGTCGAGTGGACCGGCGCCAAGGAGACGGACCTGCCGCTGGACGTGCTGGAGCGGGCCGAGGAGGTCTTCCTCACCTCCACCCTGCGGGACGTCCAGGCCGTGCACCGCGTCGACGACCGTGAACTGCCGGGCGCACCGGGCCCGGTGACCGCGAAGGCCATGCGGATCTTCGAGGAGCGGTCCGGGGACGACCTGGATCCGTGAGGGCGGGGAAAAAATGAGCTGCCGTGGGGCGGCGGGGTGGGTAGAACACCCCTGATGACCACGACCCTGCGGCCGACCGAGCCGCTTCAGCGCAACGACGACGGGACCCGTTCGCGCCGCTATCAGGTGTGTGTGAACGGCCGACCCGTGGGCGCCCTTCACCTCGGGACACATCCCGTCTTCGGTGACGCGGTGGCCCGGATATCGGAGCTGCGGATCGAGGAGCCGGACCGGCGCCGGGGCCGCGGCACCGTGGCCGCCCTCGCCGCGGAGGAGGTGGCGCGCGGCTGGGGCTGCCGGCGCATCGAGACGATGGTCTCCGGTGCCGCCGGACCGGCGCTGCGCCTGGCCACGGCCCTCGGCTACGTCGCACGCAACCGCGGCATGGAGAAGGCGCTCGGCGACACCCCGCCCGAACTGCCTCCGGGCAGCCGGGCGCGGCCCATGACGGAGGCCGAGTACGGTCCCTGGCTGGCCAAGGGCCAGGAGGACTACAGCCGCAGCTGGATCGAGCGCGGGGTGCCGGAGGCAGAGGCGCGGGCCAAGTCCGAGCGGGACCACGCGACGCTGCTGCCGGACGGCCCTCGCACACCGGATGTGTTCCTGAGCGTCCTGGAACACGAGGGGACCCCGGTGGGCACCTTGTGGGTGGCGGCGCACGAGGACCGTGCCTACGTCTACGACGTCGAGACCGGCGCCGACCACCGCGGCAAGGGACACGGCCGCACCCTGATGCTGGTGGCCGAGGGCCAGGCGATCAGCGCGGGACACCGCGTCCTCGGCCTCAACGTCTTCGCGGGCAACGCTCCGGCCGAGCGGCTCTACGAGTCACTCGGCTACGAGACGAAGCAGCACATCCTGTACAAGGCGTTGCTGTAGGGCCCGGTCAGGCGCCCGCCTGCTCGGCGAGCAGCCGGTCCGCGATCTCCTCGACGCGTTGGCGCAGCCCCTCCTGGCTCTTGCCGCCGTCGAGGCGCTCGCCGCCGATCACATACGTCGGTGTGCCGGTCACGCCGATCGCCTMGCCCTCGGCCTGGTCGGCGTCGACGATCAGGATGTGCCGGCCGTCGATCAGCGCGGTGTCGAACTCCTCGGCGTCCAGGCCCAGTTCCCGGGCCACCTCGACCAGGAAGGGTTCCCCCTTACGGTCCAGCTCCTCGACCCGGCCGAGTACGGCCTCGACGTACGGCCATCCCTGCCCCTGCTCGAGAGCCTCCTCGGCGGCCTGCGCGGCGGCGAAGGCGTGCTTGTGCTTCTCCAGCGGGAAGTGCCGCAGCCGCAAGTCCAGCCGGTCCCCGTAGCGGGCCCGCAGGGCACGGAGATCGTCCAGGGCGCTGCGGCAGTCGGGGCACTGGAGCTCGCACCAGACGTCGAGGACGGGGGCGGCGGGACGGTCGGGGGAGGAGTCGCTCATGGCCCCAGTCTCCCAGTCCGGGCCCGGACGACCCAATTCGACCTGGGCTTCGATGGGGGCAGGCCCGGGTGCCGGGACCCTGACCGGCACCTGCGGAGGAGACGACCCGGAGATGTCCCTGATGTCGGCGTGAGGCATGGCCGGGCGGGGTCGGCACGGTGCAGGATGGAAGGGACGAAGTGCCCTGTCCCGACTCAGCCTGCCTGGAGGCCCGGATGATTGCCGAGACCGTCTGTTCAGCCGTCGCCGCGGCCGGCCTGGGCATCGCGGTGGTCACGGCGTACCGCAAGCGTTTCCTCGCGGCCACACGCATCGCCGCGTACTCCCTGGTGCCCCTCGGCCTGGTGATGACCGGAGTCGTCGACTGGCTGGCGGACACCGCGTTCAGCCCGACGGCCTGGGCGGGCTTCGGCGTCCTCGGGGTGTCCTGGCTGCTGTTCTCGACCACCCGGGCGGTGGAGCGTCGCCGCGGCGGCACCCGCAAGGAGCGCAAGGAGGCTCGCACCGCCGCCCCGAGCGAGGCCGTGGCTCCGGCGGCATCGGGCCCCTCGCTGGGCCCGGGCTCGCGTCAGTCGACCCGGCCCGCGACCGCACCGAAGGCGCAGGCCGCGGAGGACTTCAGCGACATCGAGGCCATCCTCAAGAAGCACGGCATATGACGCCCGCACGCTGGACTGAAACGACACAGTGGGTCGTCCCCCGGCCGTAAGTGATCAAGACCCGGACCGGACATCACGGAATCCAGCGAACTCCCGCTCATTCCGGGCGTGTTGATCGCGCGCAGGGGCGTAACTACGTCATCATCGCCGCGAGATGCTGGACACGACACAGAGCGAGGCCGCACCGTCTCAGGACGAGCCTCGCGGGTGCCTCTTCGCCCTCTCCCAGCCACCGCTGATGATCTTCCTTGCGGTGATCGGGTGTCTGCTGCTCATGGCTGCGCTGCACGATCTGCTGCTGCTCTGAGCCGTACCCGCGGTCCCCGGCGCCACCCGCCGGGGTCCGCGTCGACACACCTGTCGTGTCGGACGGGCCGCTCAGCCGGCCGCTTCCTTGCGGCGCGCACGGTAGGCGGCCACATGCAGACGGTTTCCACAGGTGCGGCTGTCGCAGTAGCGCCGCGAGCGGTTACGGGACAGATCCACGAAGGCATGCCGGCAGTCCGGCGCCTCGCAGCGCCTGAGCCGCTCCTCCTCGCCGGCCACCACGAAGAACGCCAGCGCCATGCCGCAGTCCGCCGCGAGGTGGTCGGCGACGGAGGCGCCGGGGGCGAAGTAGTGCACATGCCAGTCGTAGCCGTCGTGGTCGGTGAGGCGCGGGGTGGTGCCCGCGGCTGCGACCAGCTCGTTGATCAGGGCCGCGGCGATCCGGGCGTCCGGGGCCGCGAAGATCGCGGCGAACCGCGCGCGCACCTTGCGCACCGCCGACAGATCGAACTCCGACAGCACCCCGACATCGCTGATTTCGTGCTTTCGTACGAAATCCCCTAGAGCGGCGACATCCGCCAGTCCGTCCGACGTCTCGTCGTCCTCCGGCACGGTGTTCACCAGATCCACCACGGCATCGAGTGCACACCGGGTGTCATGGGTGATCAGCACGTTTCGCTCCCTGGCCTGGTGGTCGGGCGAGGTGCCCGCCGATGCTGGCCGATGGTAGTGGCTCACGGAGCCCACACACGGGCCGCGCCCGCACGCGGCTCCGAGTACAACGCCGCAGCGGCGCCAACGGTTCCCGCCGGGCCGGGCCGGGCCGCCCCGAGCGGCCCGGCGAAGCGGTCCTCACGCGCCTGAGTGCCGACCCCGCGTCACTCAGGCGCGTGAGGACCGCTTCGCCGGGCCGCTCGGGGCGGCCCGGCCCGGCCCGGCGGGAACCGTTGGCGCCGCTGCGGCGTTGTACTCGG
>NZ_RDBN01000037.1:1187691-1222612 GCF_008042075.1 Streptomyces sp. UW30
CCTCTCGCCCCACGGCCCCCGTCACCCGCATGCGCACCAGCGCCGCCCCCGCGGTGCGGAGACGGCGCTGCTGTGTGCCGTATGCGGTTGTCTTGGCCCGAGCCGTCTCCCCGAGTCGACGGCGCCGGGCGGCTTCGTGGGGCCTCGCCCTAACTTTCCGCCAGGATGTGAGAGAGCTCCTGATCGAGGTCGAAATGCCGATGCTCCGTGCCGGGAGGCACGGCGGCATCCGTCCGCTTCAGGAACGACTCCAGAGCGCGTGCGGGCGCCTCCAGCAGCGCCTCGCCCTCCGGAGAGCTCAGGGCGATGCAAACGACGCCCTGACCATGACTGCGCGACGGCCAGACGCGGACGTCGCCGGTGCCGGTGGGCCGGTGGAGGCCCTCCGCGAGGAGGTCGCGGGCGAACACCCACTCGACGGTCTCCTCGGCTCCGGTGTGGAAGGTGGCGTGCACGGCGTAGGGGTCGGCCGTGTCGTACCGCAGGCCTGCGGGGACAGGCAGGGAGGACTCGCTCGACACAACGAGGCGCAGGTGCAGCTCGCAGCTGACCGTGGTGTTCATAAGCGCCAGGGCCTTTCGCTCAGTGTGCGCTCGGGGATTCGCACGTCGGCGAAATCGACATGCCACCTACGGTGCCGTTGTAAACCCCTCTGAGTGTTTTGCGTGCCTTTACGTAACTCTTCCGGCCGAGAACCGGTTCGCGAGGTACGACCATTCCGGTGACTCGTTTCGGTCCGGTAGGGTTTGGCCGTATGAATACGGGGAGTAACGAGCCGGGCGAGGTTGCCGTGGCTACCAACGAGGTCGAAGTGGATGGTGTGAAGGACGACGGCGAGCAGGGGCTCGGGTCGAGAGCGCCGGAGTTCGTCAAGGCGCGTAGAGCGCTGCATCTGAGCTGGCAGGTGGGCGTTTTCATCATCGGCCTGGCCATAGTGGGCGCCGGCATCGTCCTGCTGCCGTTGCCGGGTCCGGGCTGGGTGGTCATCTTCGGTGGCATGGCGGTCTGGGCGACCGAGTTCGTATGGGCCCAGCTCGTGCTGCGCTGGACCAAGCGCAAGGTCACCGAGGCGGCCCAGAAGGCCCTCGACCCGAAGGTGCGGCGCCGCAACATCATCCTGACGTCGATCGGCCTGGTGATCGTGGGCGTGATCCTCGGGATCTACCTGTGGAAGTTCGGCATCGTCATGCCCTGGAACATCAAGGACCAGTGATCCGCGAGGGGGTGCGGACGTCGGCCGGGGCGGCTTCGCGCTGGTCACACGCACCCCCTGACATGGGGTAATGTTCTCCGTGCGCCCGGGCGATTAGCTCAGTGGGAGAGCGCTTCGTTCACACCGAAGAGGTCACTGGTTCGAACCCAGTATCGCCCACCCGGATCCGACGGCCCGTCTGCGACAGTGCAGGCGGGCCGTCGGCGTTTGCGCGTCGTGCGCCGTCTCGGAGCGGCGACATCTCCGGCCGAGGCCGCCCGGCGAGGTTCCCTCCCCGGGCGACGCCGTACCCCGTCAACTCGTCGGCGACCGCACACCCCTCACCTGCGACATCGCACCCTCGACCCGGTCCGCCCGCCCTCACGGGCCGTCAACTTGCCACGCGGGCCCGCGAGAAATTCCTGTCCGAATCATTGACGCACCCCGAGGCCCTCCGTAGCTTGTGCCAGCAAGCGCTTACTTGAAACGATTCATGCAGGCGGCAACGACGCTGCGGGGAGGGCCCGACTGTGGGAACCAACAGGAATGTCGACAGGCGCACGATCCTGAAGGCGGCCGGCGCCACGGCGGCCACACTCGGGCTGGCCGCGACCACCGGATGCGGGGGCGACGGGGGAGCCTCCGCCGACGGGACGGTGACGATCCGTTACGCATGGTGGGGTGCCGAGGACCGCGCCGAGCGGATCAACAAGACCATCGATCTCTTCCACAAGAAGTACCCGAAGATCAAGGTCAAGACGGACTTTCAGCCGTACACCGACTTCTGGAAGAAGTTCAACACGCAGGCCTCCGGGGGGAATCCGCCGGACGTGTTCCAGAATGCCATTGGATTCCTGCGCAAATACGACGCGAAGAATGTTCTGCTCGATCTCAGTGAGCAGGTCGAGGCCGGCAACCTCTCCATGGACGGCTTCCGCGCGGGCCTGGACAAGTTCGGCGAGATCGACGGAAAGCTCCTCGGTGTCCCGGTCGGCTCCAACTCCATGGCCCTCGTCATCGACAAGCCCGTCTACACCAAGGCGGGCGTCAAGCCGGAACAGGGCTGGACCTGGGACGACTTCGACGCGGCGATGAAGAAGATCCGCGACAGGGCGGGCCGCGCGGGCGACAGCGGCATGTACGGCGTCATGTACCTCTACGACCTCTACCTCCGCCAGAACGGCAAGGCCTTCTTCACCGAGGACGGACTCGGCTTCACCGACGCCGATCTGACCGACTGGTGGACCAAGGCCGAGAAGGGCGTCAAGGAGGGCCTCTACGCCGACGCCAAGAAGGTCGCCCAGATCAAGCCCAAGTCGGCCGTGTCCGCCGAGCTCGCGGGCAGTGAGTTCACCTGGGACAACTTCACCATCCGCTACACCTCCGAGGGCAAGAGCGAGTACGGCCTCGCGCCCATCCCGACCACCGACGGCAAGAAGACCGGCCAGTACCTCGGCTCCCTCATGCTCAGCGCCTCCAAGCGCACCGAGCACCCCAAGGAGGTCGCCCAGTTCATCGACTTCATGGTGCACGACCCCGAGGTCGCCAAGATCATGGGCTACGACCGGGGTGTGCCCGCCACGCAGGCCCAGTTCGACGCGTTCCAGCCGACGGACGAGGTCAACAAGGCGATCGCCGCCTACGAGACGTCCCTCGTCGAGTCGGGCGTCCTGGAGCCCATCACGCCGCACCCGAACGGCGCCGACATCTGCGAGGCGGCGTTCCTGCGCATCGCAGAGGAACTCGCCCTGGGCAAGCGCTCGGTCGACGAGGCCGTCCAGCAGTTCTTCACCGAGTCGAAGACGGCTCTCGTCGTCTGATGGGAATGACCGTGACACACGCCCCTGCGATGGAGGGCCTGACCCAGGACTCCGAGCCGCGGCACGGACCGGTGAAGCCCGAGCGACCCGCCGCCCTCAAGCGGCGGGTCCGCCGGGAGAACCTGGCCGGCTATGCCTTCATGTCTCCCTGGATCGCCGGGTTCCTGCTGCTCACCGCGGGCCCGATGGTCGCCTCGCTCTACTTCGCCTTCACCGACTACAACCTCTTCGACGCGCCCAAGTGGATCGGCCTCGACAACTTCTCCGAGATGCTCGGCGATCCCCGCTGGCGCCACTCGGTGCAGGTCACGCTCTGGTACGTCGTCGTCGGCACGCCGCTCAAGCTGCTCGCGGCCCTCGGCGTGGCCCTGCTTCTGGCGCAGAAGCGGCGCGGGCAGGCCTTCTACCGGGCCGCCTTCTACGCCCCGTCGCTGATCGGCGCGAGTGTCTCCGTCGCGATCGTATGGAAGGCGATCTTCGCGGACGACGCGATCGTCGACCGTACGCAGAAGGTCTTCGGGATCGACGTCGGCGGCTGGACCGGCGACCCGGACCTGATCATCTACAGCCTGGTGGCGCTCACCGTCTGGCAGTTCGGCGCCCCGATGGTCATCTTCCTCGCGGGTCTCAAGCAGGTCCCGCGGGAGCTGTACGAGGCGGCCGAGGTCGACGGGGCCGGCAAGCTCCGGCGGTTCTGGAGCATCACCCTGCCGATGATTTCCCCGGTCCTGTTCTTCAACGTCCTGCTGGAGACCATCCACTCCTTCCAGATCTTCAGCTCGGCGTACATCGTCGGCGGCGGCGCCGGAGGCAACGCCTGCGGTCCGGCCGACGGTTCGATGGTCTACACCTGCTACCTCTATGTCCAGGGCTTCGAGAACAGCCGGATGGGGCTGGCCTCCGCCATGGCGTGGATGCTGCTCGTCGCGGTCGCTCTGGTGACGGCGGTGCTGTTCTGGTCCCAGAAGCGCTGGGTGCACTACGAGGAGGGCGCCCGATGACCTCCCCATCGGCCACCGAGATCGAGCCGGCCCCCTCCGCGCGGGCCGGGGCGCTGCGCCGCAGACTGCCCGGGTCCGTCACCTGGCACCTCGGGTCGCTGCTGATCCTCGCGGTGATCCTCTACCCGGTGATCTGGGTCATCGGCGGCTCCTTCAAGAAGAGCGAGGACATCGTCGGCAGCCTGGACCTCTTCCCGGGCGACCCGATCGTGTCCAACTTCACGAGCCTCACCGACGGCATCGCCGACATCTCCATCTCCACCTTCTTCCTCAACTCGCTCTTCCTCGCGGTCGGCTCCGTGATCGGGATCGTGGCGTCCTGCTCGCTGACCGCCTACGCCTTCGCGAGGATCAGGTTCGCGGGACGGAACCTGCTGTTCACGCTGATGATCGGCACGCTCCTGTTGCCGTATCACGTACTGCTGATCCCGCAGTACGTGCTGTTCCGCAACATGGAGATGATCAACACCTACACCCCGCTGCTGCTGGGGAAGTACCTCGCCACGGAGGCGTTCTTCGTCTTCCTGATGGTGCAGTTCATGCGCAACCTGCCCAAGGAACTCGACGAGGCGGCCCGGCTCGACGGCTGCGGACACGTGAGGATCTACTGGTCGATCATGCTGCCGCTGTGCCGGCCGGCCCTGATCACCAGCGCGATCTTCACCTTCATCAACTCCTGGAACGACTTCATGGGCCCGCTGATCTACCTCAACGAGCCCGACAAGTACACCGTCTCCCTCGGCCTGAAGATGTTCGTCGACCAGGAAGGGGTGGCGAACTACGGCGGCATGATCGCCATGTCGCTCGTCGCCCTGCTGCCGGTCCTCGCCTTCTTCCTGGCCTTCCAGCGGTATCTGATCGACGGCATGGCGACGTCCGGACTGAAGGGCTGAGGGGGCGGTCACGATGAGCCAAGCGCGCGTGAAGGCCCGTACGCCGGCCACGGAGTCCGTGTTCGCCGAGCGGTTCGGCGTGTTCGCCGAGTGTCTGCTCACCGGTGTGTGGATCGCGGTGGCCTCCCTCGGCGTGGTGACCTTTCCGGCCGCCTTCGCGGCCGGGGCCCGGCATCTGCGGCGCCGAATCGGTCACCAGAGCGGGGGTCTGCGGGAGTTCGTCGCCGACTTCCGGGTGGCCGTGCGCGGCGGGTGGGCCGTCGGGCTCGCCTGGTGGGCGGTGGTGGCCGCGGTCCGGGTGGACGTGCAGGCCGCGCGGGCCGGGATTCCCGGGGGCCCGCTGGTCGGGGCGATCGGGCTGCTCGCGCTGATCGGTGCCGTCGTGGCGCTGTTGCGGGCTGCGGCCTCCTGGACGCCCGACGCCGGCTGGCGGGCGCTGCTCGCGGGCGCCGGGCGGCGTACCGTGCTCGACCCCGCCGGGTCCTTCCTGGTCATCGGCGGGCTGGCCGTCGTGGCCGCCTCCGCCTGGTTCGCCGCGCCGCTGGCGGTCCCCGTCCTGGGTGCCGTGGCGGCGGCCGCCGTCGCCGTGGAGGAGCGGTACCGGCACCGCTGAGCGGCGGCGCCCCACACGAAGTTCCCAGGTCGGCGCCCCGAGCGCCGTACCTCTCTCTGTCATGCCCTTGACCACCCCTCGCATCCGCACGGAAAGGAAAGGCCATGTCCCCCATCCCCCGCAGGTCCCTTCTCAAGGCGGCCGCGGTCGCCGGAGCCGCCGCGCAGTTCAGCTGGGCACCAGGGGCGAAGGACGCACAGGCCGCGCCCGCAGCCGAGGTCGCCGACGCGGATCCCGTGACCCTGGACTGGCTGGAGGACGGCGGCCTCGGCGCCGCACCCGGCTCCACCGTCGGTGTCCCCTGGCCGAAGGGCGCGTACCAGCAGGACCAGACCTTCGCGCTGACGGACGCCGACGGCAAGGCCGTACCCGTGCAGTCGTGGCCGATCGCCTACTGGCCCGACGGCTCTCTCAAGTGGACGGCCCACGCCGTGAGTTCGGGCACCGGCAAGCTCACGCTGAGCCCCGGCCAGGCCACCGCCCCCGCCAGGAAGGTCACCGTCGACAAGAGCGGCGCCAGCGTCGACGTCTCGACCGGCGTCATCACCGCGAGGATCGGCAAGTCGGGCGCGACCCTCATCAAGTCGGTCACCCGAGGCTCCACGGAGATCGCCAGAAACGGGCGGCTCGTGCTGATCCGTCAGCCCGAGATCGAGGACGAGGACCAGGGCGCGGTCAGGACCGAGCGTTTCGAAGGTGCCATCTCCGAGGTGACCGTCGAGCAGGAGGGCCCGGTCCGGGCCGTGGTCCGCATCGACGGCAAGCACCGCAAGGGCAACCGGAGTTGGCTCCCGTTCTCCATCCGCCTCTATTTCTACGCGGGCGCCGACTCCTTCCGCATGGTGCACACCATCACCTTCGACGGCACGCAGGAGCCGGGCAAGGCGAGCGGCGACTTCATCCGGGGTATCGGCGTGCGCTTCACCGTGCCGATGAGAGATGAGTCCTACGACCGCCACATCCGCATCGGCGGCGAGGGCACCGGCATGCTCCGCGAGGCCGTCAAGGGCATCACCGGACTGCGCCGCGACCCGGGGGCGGCCGTACAGGCGGCGCAGTTCGCGGGGGAGAAGCTGCCCGACCCGGCCACCTGGGACCAGCGGGTCACCACCCGCCTCCAGTACATCCCCGAGTGGGGCGACCACACCCTCTCCCAGCTCTGCGCCGACGGCTTCACCCTGCGCAAGCGCACCAAGAAGGGCCACGGCTGGATCGGCGCCGGCGGCGGCAGGCGGGCGTCCGGATTCGGCTACGTCGGTGGCGTCAGCGGCGGGCTGTCGTTCGGGCTGCGGGACTTCTGGGAGAAGTACCCGGCCCAGCTCGACATCCGCGACGCCCACACCGACGAGGCCGAGGTCACCCTGTGGCTCTGGTCGCCCGAGGCCCAGCCCATGGACCTGCGCTTCTACCACGACGGCATGGGCCAGGACACCTTCCCCGAGCAGCTCGAAGGCCTCAACATCACCTACGAGGACTACGAGCCGGAGTTCGGCACGCCTTACGGCATCGCCCGAAC
The DNA here is from genome assembly GCF_008042075.1 of Streptomyces sp. UW30. Classification (GTDB taxonomy): domain Bacteria; phylum Actinomycetota; class Actinomycetes; order Streptomycetales; family Streptomycetaceae; genus Streptomyces. The sequence goes on from NZ_RDBN01000037.1 coordinate 1,194,727, forward strand.
CTCCGAACTCCTCTTCTGGGCCAACGAGTCCACGCCCTCGGCCGAAGCCCTGGCCCAGCAGGTCGAGGCCGTCCGGGTGTTGCCGCAGCTGGCCGCCTCGCCGGGGCAGCTCATCAAGGCCAAGGTCTTCGGGCCGGGGCTGTACTCCGAGCCGGACCGCTCCACGCCCGCCAAGGCGAAGATCGAGGACCACCTCGACTTCCTCTTCACCTACTACAAGGACCAGGTGGAGCAGCGCCGGTGGTACGGCTTCTGGGACTACGGCGACATCATGCACACCTACGACACCGTCAGACACCAGTGGCGGTACGACATCGGCGGCTACGCCTGGGACAACTCCGAGCTGTCGCCGGACCTCTGGCTCTGGTTCGCGTATCTGCGCTCCGGCCGCGCCGACATCTTCCGCTTCGCCGAGGCGATGACCCGGCACACCGGCGAGGTCGACGTCTACCACCTCGGCGAGTGGGCCGGCCTCGGCACCCGGCACGGCGTCCAGCACTACGCCGACAGCGCCAAGCAGCAGCGCATCGCCAACACGACGTATCGCCGCTACTACTACTTCCTCACCGCCGACGAGCGCGTCGGCGACCTCATGCACGCCAACGTCGACTCCGACGAGACGTTCCTGGTGCTGGACCCGATCCGCAAGATCCGCACCGAGCCGTACACGCCCGACCGGCATGCGCTGTCGATCGGCTTCGGCACGGACTGGAGCGGGCTGGCCTCGGCGTGGCTGACGGAGTGGGAGCGCAGGGGCCCCAAGTGGGAGAAGGCCAAGGCGCGGGTCCTGTCGACGATGGAGACGATCGCCGCCCAGCCGAACGGGTTCGTGCAGGGCAGCGGCCTGTACGACCTCGACACGGGCAGGTTCGCGATCGCCGCGGGGCCGGTGGTCGGGGTCTCCCACCTGTCCGCGGTGTTCGGGCTGAACGAGCTGTGCGCCGAGCTCATCGATCTCGTCGACATGCCGAAGTTCAACGAGGCGTACTTCGATTACTGCCGCTACTTCAACGCCACCAAGGCCGAGCAGGCGGCGCGTTACGGCTCCAACTTCGGTTCCCTGCTGCTCTTCCAGGGGCACTCGCGGCTCGATGCGTACGCCGCCGTCCGCACGGGGGACGAGAAGCTCGCCACGCGCGCGTGGGAGAAGTTCTACAACTCCGACGGGTATAAGGAGTCGGCGCCCTGGAAGACGGAGGAGCTGAGGGGGCCGGCTGCCTTGGTTCCGGGCAGTGAGGCCGCTTGGGTGTCGACGAACGACACGGCGCTCTATGGGCTCGCGGCCATCGAGAACCTGGCGCTGCTCGGAGACAGGATGCCGTAACGGTTTGCGGGGAACTGCGGGACCGTGGTGGCTGGTCGCGCAGTTCCCCGCGCCCGTTGGGGCGGCGTTTCAGTGCATGTTGCCCAGGAAGTCCCGCATCCTTCGGGCGTCCCTGAGGCGCTGCTCGTACGTCGCTCCGATGGCCAGCAGGAGCAGGCCGGCCAAGGCGGGCGGCACCCAGCGGGGGAGCGCGTCCGTCACCTGGACGATGTACGGGGCGAGTTCGTGCAGGGCGTCCAGGGCGAGCACCGTGCCGCCGAGCAGCAGCGGTGCCTTGAGGTGGTGCTGGGCGCCGAGCAGGGTGACCGCCAGGGCGGCAAGGCCCAGCAGCAGCGGGCGCGTCCAGTGCGCGTCGCCCCAGGCCGCGAGAAGGCTCGGCACGAGGGTGGCGGCGAGGCCGGGGCCGTACGCCGACCAGGACGAGGCCTCGGGGTCGCGGCGTCTGCGCAGGGCGCCGACGAGCAGGGCCGGGACGGTGACCGGCAGCGTGTACGCCTCCGGCGTCCCGATGTCCCAGGCCGCCAGGCGCACCCACGTGGCCAGCACGAACAGCCCGGCGGAGGCGTAGGCGACGGGCCTGCGCTCGGGGCGGATCGCCGTACCGGCGGTGATCACACCGCACAGTGCCAGCACCAGGGCCACCATCGCCAGGTCGGCCGAGGCCGCGGCCAGCCCGACCGCGAGCAGCGCGGCGAGCGCGCCCGTCACCTCGACCGGGACCGTCGCCGGCCCGTCACCGAGCCGCGCCGCGAGCAGGGCCGCCGCCACCGGGACCGCCAGGACCGGCAGGGCGATGTACTGCGGCTCCCAGCCGGCCGCGGCACCTGCCGCGCACGCCAGCCCGGCGGCGTACGCGAGCGCGGTCGGGGCCGTGACCGGGGCGAGGTGCGGCTTCCAGGAGGCCGCCGCGAAGAGTGCCGTCAGCGCGGAGAGCACCGAGAGTGTGGCGGCTTCGGTGGTCAGGGAGAGGAAGGCGAGGGGGAGGGACGTCAGGAGGGCGAGGACCGTGGCGGTCGCGCGAGGGGTGGGGAAGGCGACTGGGGAGGCCGCCGCGGGCTCCTCCTGCGTCTCAGGCCGCTCGGACGGCCGTATCCACATGGCTGCCGCGAGCGCGCCGACCGTCGTGATCCCGAGAGCCACCAGGCCCACGGCGTAGGGGACTTCGAGCACTGCCGGAAGTACCAGCGCCGTCGCCCACGCCAGCGACGCCGCACCGGTCAGGGCCCGGGGCCGCCACACCGCGTCACGCACCGCGAGGAGCAGTACGACCGCGACCACGGCCAGGACGACGGGCACCGTCTCCGCGTCCGGCGGCCATGGCGCGTCGACCGTCACCGCCTCGCGCATGCCGTCCGGCGCCCCGGACCACACCTGCTCCGCCCAGCCGAGAGGACCCACCAGCGCGACCCCCACCAGCGGCAGCGTCCACAGCAGGGCGAGCCCCTGTACGGCCGCGGAGGCCCGCGTGAGCCCGGCGCGCACCGCCTCCGGCAGCCGGTCCACCCGGACCGCCGCCAACAGGGCGATCCCGCACACCAGATACGCCGGAACCGTCCACGCCCCCGGCAGTGCGGAGCGGGCCGTGCCGCCGAGCGCGGCGACCGTGAGGGCACCGGCGGCGACGGACAGGCCGAGCGCCTGCTTCGCGGCGACCTCCTGCCACGCCGCGGTGAGCGCGATACCCGCGGCCAAGAGGAGGAGCGCCGCCGCACGGGCGGCGGCGCTCGGGCCGGTGGCCGTCCAGGACAGCCAGCCGGCGGCCCATACGCCCCACGCGCCCATGCCGTACGCACCGATCACGGCGGTGATCCGTACGGACCCGGCGGGCACCCGGAGCGCCACACCCGCGTCGAACCCGGCCGTCACCAGCACGGCGGCCGTGATCGCGAACAGACCGGCGTCGGCCGCCACCGCCCACAGGGTGAGCGGGAGTTGGGCGGCGGCCAGTGCGGCGGGCAGGGGCAGACGCAGTTCGGAGGTGCGCGGCAGCAGACCGTACGCCGTCCACAGGGCCGCGAGGACCGCCGAAGCGGCGGCGACGTAGCCCGTGGTGTCCACGTCGGCCAGCGCGGCCTCGTGCAGTGCGTAGGCGTCGAGCACGGTCAGGGCCAGGCCCAGCCCCGCCACCGACTCGGCCGTCGAGCGCAGCCCGCGCTTCAGCAGCGGCACCGGCGCGGCGAGCACCGCCGCCGTGACCCCGCCGAGTACCAGGGCCCGCCCGGCGATCCCCATGTGCCCCCAGCTGACCAGCGTGAACGCCATCGCGGCGATGGTGAGCAGGACACCGCCCAGCACCAGCAGGACGTTCTGCACCCGGGGCGCCGAGGCCTCGGGGCGGGGCGGTGCGACGGGCGCAGGAGACGAAGCGGCCTGGGGCGCCGCCGCTTGCAGCGCGGTGACCAGCCAGGCCCGGCGGTGCAGCAACTGGGCCCGGCGGGCGTCCAGTTGGCGCAGTTCGAGGTCGAGGAGCCGCAACTCCTCGGCCGGGGGCGGAAAGTGCGTCATGCCTGGAGTGTGGTCCGTGTCACGCCGGACGGCATGAGTGCGCGTACTCAGAACGTACTCAGACAGGGCACAAACCCGCTGACGGGGGCAGACTCGGCCCATGGACTGGAGCCACTACCGCTTCCGCAGCCTGTGGGCCCTGCCCGCGCCGCCCGCCGCCGTCTACGACGCGCTGCAGCAGGCCGAGGGCTATCCCCGCTGGTGGCCCCAGGTGCGTGCGGTGAACCGGATCGACGACACCAGCGGTGTGATCACGATCCGCTCCCTCCTGCCGTACGCCATGACCTTCACCGCGCGCGAGGTGCGCCGGGACCGCGAGGCCGGGGTGCTGGAGATCGCCATGAGCGGGGACATCGACGGCTGGGCGCGCTGGACCCTCACCGCGCACGGCGACGGGACCCTGGCTCGCTACGACCAGGTCGTCGACGTGAACAAGCCGCTGCTGCGGCGTCTCGCCGTACCCGGGCGGCCCGTCTTCCGCGCCAACCACTGGCTGATGATGCGCTCCGGGCGGCGCGGACTGGCCGGGTACCTGGCCGGTGGCCGGCAAGCGGTTTGAAGGAAACGCGAAGGGACCTGTATTGTTCACTGCGTTCCCGGGCGATTAGCTCAGTGGGAGAGCGCTTCGTTCACACCGAAGAGGTCACTGGTTCGAACCCAGTATCGCCCACCGGGAAAAAGGCCGGTCCGCCGTAGCGGACCGGCCTTCTTCATGCCGCCGCCGGCAGGTCCGGGCGCAGCGGCCACGCCGGGTCCACCGCCTCCTCGCTGCCGCTGCGGGCGAACCACGCCTGCAGGCCACGTGCCTGTGCCGCGTGCCACACCGCCTGGAGCGTGTGCAGTTCCGCGGGGGACAGGCGCTCCAGCCGGGCCGCGAAACGCCGGCCCACCGCCCTTACGACCTCCAGCGAGGCCATTGCGTCGGCCGCCGCGTCGTGCGCGCCGTCCAGCGTGACGCCGTAGTGCGCGCACAGGTCCGTCAGCGTGCGGCGGCCTTTGCGGTAGCGGTCCAGATGTTTGTCGAGGACACGCGGGTCGAGCACCAGCATGGGCGTCGTCTCGAACCAGTGGTCCAGGGACGACGCACGATGGCGGCGCAACTCGCGGTCCAGCAGTGTCAGATCGAACGGTGCGTTCATCACGACTATGGGCCGGCTCACCGCCGCCTGTCCGGCCAGTTCCTCGACTATCTCCTGCATCACCGGCGCCGGCCAGCGGCCGTTGCGCTGGAGATGATCCTCCGTCAGTCCGTGTACTGCCGTCGCCGCCTCCGGCACCGGCACGCCCGGGTTCACCAGCCATTGCGTCACCCGCGGCCGGGCGCCCGGGGCGTCCTGGACGACGACGGCCGCCGAAACGATCCGGTCGGTCTCGACGTCCACGCCTGTTGTCTCCGTGTCGAATGCCGCCAGCGGGCCTTCATACCAGCACGCCATACCTACACAACCCCTCGTTCACCCACGGCAGCTGACGTACCGTCTTCTGCCCGTTTGGTGATACCCGGGCCGTTTGCGGCGTACGCCGGAAGGACACAACAGGAGTGCGGGTCTTTGCAGTTCAGCGGCCCGGTACGGGGATTCACCTGGCGTGGAAGGCTGTTGGTCATGGCGATAGCGCAGCCCGAGCGGGGCGGGCTGCTGCCCGAACGCACGGGCCCCCATCGCGGTTCACTCGCCACTACCGCCTGCATGGAGACACTGCAGGTGGGCTATCTGCACGCCGTCGCGGCGGCGGCCGGCTGCTCACTGTCCCAGCCATTTCCGGACAACGGCATCGACTGGCACGTCAGCCACAGCGCGCCCGGCCACACGGTCGACGACGAGGTCACCATCAAGGTGCAGCTCAAGGCCACCTATCAGATCGCACCCAACCCGCCGGGCCGCTTCTTCTCCTTCACGCTCGACAACGACCATCTGGCGAAGCTCGCCCGCACCCCGGTCTCGGTGCACAAGATCATGGTCGTGATGATCGTCCCGCGGTCGCAGGAGCAGTGGCTGCGCGCCGGCCACGACCGGCTCGACCTGCGGCACTGCTGCTACTGGGTCAACCTGGCCGGACACCCGATCACCGGGCGGCGCCGTACCACCGTACGGGTGCCGACCTCACGCATTTTCGACGACCGGGCGCTCTGCGAGATCATGACGCGGGTCGGGACGGGAGGCAAACCATGACGCATCGCCCCCTGGAGGAACCGGTACGACCAGCGAGGCCGCACCCGGTCGACCCGTCCTGGGAGCGTCCCCCCGAGCCCGGCGAGGTCGACCCCGCCGTGCTCAGCGCCCTGCTGCACCGGCACGGCTGGCAGCGGCGCGGGGGAGCGGCCGGGCGCTACGGCCGCTGGACCCCGCCCGGCCCGGGGAGCAACGGCACCAGCCTGCTCGTCCCCGAATCCCGCGCCTTCCCCGACAGCGACGACCTGCTCGGCGAGGCGCTCGTCGCCCTGTCCCGCAGCGGCATGCCCTCCGCACGCGAGGTGCTGGTCGGACTGGCCGTGCCCAGCGACGAGGTCCGCTGGTGGCGGGACGCACCGAGCGGGCCGGCCGGTGCCGCGCCCTGGACGGTCGAGGAGGAACTGCGCACCGCCGCCCGCCAGATGCTCCTCGCCGCCGCGCTCGCCACGCGCGCGCGTGCCGGCTACTACGGCGCCCGGCACCGCCGCTCGGCCGCCGCCATGCTGGAGAGCGTCCTCGTCGGCTCCGGGGCCGGTGGCCACCACCTCGCCGCGTTCGTGCCCGTCGGTGCGGGGCGCCCGCTCGCCGTCCGCCTGCACCAGGCGCTGTACGCCGCCCGCGAGGCCATCGACTACCAGCGGGCCACCGGCGGCATGGACGCCTTCGACGGCGCCGTCGAAGCGGGCGTCAGCCGCGAGCTCACCGAAGCGCTGGTGGCGCTGGTGCGCGGCACCGAGGGCGCGCGCATCGCCGTCGACTGGGCCCCCGCGGCCGGGGTGCCCGCGGACTGCGCGGCCGGTGTCGAGGCCGTCGAGTTCTCGCCGGGCGACCTGCCCGTGCTGCGCGAGGCCGCGGCCCGCTATCTGCGCGAGGAGCCGTCCGTGCCGGTCCGGATCACCGGCGCGGTCGTACGCATGCGCAGGTCGGGGCCGCGCGGGGAGGGCACCGTACGGCTGCGGGTCATCGCGGGCGCCGAGGTGCCGCACGTCCGGCTCACCCTCGACGAGGAGGCGTACCGCATAGCCGGCCACGCCCACCTCGTCGGGCTGCCCGTACGCGTGCACGGGCGCCTGGAGAGCCGGGGCGGCTTCCGCAAGATCACCGGGGCCACCGGGGTCGTGCCGGTACAGGTGGACGAGGCCGAGCGGGACCGGCTGATGAAGTCGCTCCAGGAGGATCTGGACTTCTTCGAGGAGGCGTGCGGCGGGGACGAGCGGGAGGACTGACGGGCTGAGCCGGTGGGCCGAGGGTGACCGTTTCGCGGTCGGCCGTCCGAGGTCGGTACGATCGCGTAATGCGCGCGCTCCTGGTATGGCGCCGCAGCCCACCTTCAGTCAGGAGAGACCGGTGTCAGACGTCCGTGTGATCATCCAACGCGATTCCGAGCGGGAAGAACGCGTGGTGACGACGGGCACTACAGCCGCCGACCTCTTCGCCGGCGAGCGCTCGATCGTCGCCGCGCGCGTGGGCGGCGAGCTGAGGGATCTGTCGTACATGCTCGCCGACGGCGAGGAGGTCGAGGGCGTCGAGATCTCCTCCGAGGACGGCCTGAACATCCTGCGCCACTCCACCGCGCATGTGATGGCGCAGGCCGTGCAGGAGCTCTTCCCCGAGGCCAAGCTGGGCATCGGCCCGCCGGTCAAGGACGGCTTCTACTACGACTTCGACGTCGAGAAGCCGTTCACGCCCGAGGATCTCAAGGCCATCGAGAAGAAGATGCAGGAGATCCAGAAGCGGGGGCAGAAGTTCGCCCGCCGCGTCGTCACCGACGAGGGCGCCCGTGAGGAGCTCGCGAACGAGCCGTACAAGCTGGAGCTGATCGGCCTCAAGGGCTCGGCGTCCAGCGACGACGGCGCGGATGTCGAGGTCGGCGCCGGTGAGCTGACGATCTACGACAACCTCGACGCGAAGACCGGCGACCTGTGCTGGAAGGACCTCTGCCGCGGTCCCCACCTGCCGTCGACCCGCGCGATCCCGGCGTTCAAGCTGATGCGCAACGCGGCCGCCTACTGGCGCGGCAGCGAGAAGAACCCGATGCTCCAGCGCATCTACGGCACCGCCTGGCCGTCCAAGGACGAGCTCAAGGGCTACCTGGACTTCCTCGCCGAGGCCGAGAAGCGCGACCACCGCAAGCTGGGCAACGAACTCGACCTGTTCTCCATCCCGGAGCAGATCGGCTCCGGCCTGGCCGTCTTCCACCCCAAGGGCGGCATCATCCGCCGTGTGATGGAGGACTACTCGCGCCGCCGGCACGAGGAGGAGGGCTACGAGTTCGTCTACACCCCGCACGCGACGAAGGGGAAGCTCTTCGAGACGTCCGGGCACCTGGACTGGTACGCCGAGGGCATGTACCCGCCCATGCAGCTCGACGAGGGCGTGGACTACTACCTCAAGCCCATGAACTGCCCGATGCACAACCTGATCTTCGACGCGCGCGGGCGTTCCTACCGTGAACTGCCGCTGCGCCTCTTCGAGTTCGGGACCGTGTACCGGTACGAGAAGTCGGGCGTCGTGCACGGCCTCACGCGTGCGCGTGGCTTCACGCAGGACGACGCGCACATCTACTGCACGCGCGAGCAGATGTCGGAGGAGCTCGACAAGACGCTCACCTTCGTCCTCGGCCTGCTGCGCGACTACGGTCTGACCGACTTCTACCTGGAGCTGTCCACCAAGGACCCGGAGAAGTTCGTCGGCTCCGACGAGGTCTGGGAGGAGGCGACCGAGACCCTGCGCCAGGTCGCCGAGAAGCAGGGCCTCCCGCTCGTGCCCGACCCGGGCGGCGCCGCCTTCTACGGGCCGAAGATCTCCGTCCAGACCAAGGACGCCATCGGCCGCACCTGGCAGATGTCGACGATCCAGCTCGACTTCAACCTGCCGGAGCGCTTCGACCTGGAGTACACCTCCGCGGACGGCACCAAGCAGCGCCCGGTCATGATCCACCGCGCACTGTTCGGCTCCATCGAGCGGTTCTTCGCGGTGCTCCTGGAGCACTACGCGGGTGCCTTCCCGGCGTGGCTGGCCCCGGTCCAGGCGATCGGCATCCCGATCGGCGACGGGCACGTGGACTACCTGCAGAAGTTCGCCGCGGCCGCCAAGAAGAAGGGCCTGCGCGTCGAGGTCGACTCCTCCTCGGACCGTATGCAGAAGAAGATCCGCAACGCCCAGAAGCAGAAGGTGCCCTTCATGGTGATCGCGGGCGACGAGGACATGGCCAACAACGCCGTCTCCTTCCGCTACCGCGACGGCTCGCAGGAGAACGGCATCGCGTTCGACGACGCCATCGCGAAGATCGCGCAGGTGGTCGAGGAGCGGGCGCAGGTCTGATCCGGCCGTACACGATCACGAGGCCCCCGGGAGGCTCAGCTCTCCGGGGGCTTCGTGTCGCTCTCGCGGGAGAAGATCTGTAGCAGCCAGGAGGAGAACGATCCCGTCACCGCGCCGAGCAGGGCGAGCCCGCCGGCCATCATCCCTGTCGCGATCACCCGGCCGCGCGTGGTCACCGGGGTGATGTCGCCGTATCCGACCGTGGTGAGGGTCGCCGAGGCCCACCACAGCGCGTCCCCGAACGTCCGCATGGTGGCGCCGGGCGCTCCGCGTTCGGCCTGGTAGACCGCGAGGGAACCGGCGAAGCCGAGCAGCAAGGTCGCCAGGCTCGCGTACGCGATCACGCGCGCGTGCAGCGAGAGCCGGGGCTGCCCCTGCCGGCGCTGGATCACGTCGTAGAGCGGCACGATCCGCAGCGGCCGCAGCAACGGCAGGATGACCACGACCGTGTGCAGGAAGTGGGTCCTGGCGAAGCGCAGGAAGCGCCCCCCGACGAGCCGCCAGCGCGTGACGTAGTCCACGGCGAACAGCAGCCACAGCGCGAGCATCGCGTACAGGCACACCTCCTTCCAGAAGGACGGCATGCTCACAGCAAGCACACGGGCGGCATAGGCGGCCAGGAAGACCAGTGACGCCAAGAACAGCGGGATCTCGGTGCGCTGCTCCCAGCGGCTGTAAGGGCTGTCGTCGTCCACCGGCTCAGCTTGGCCGGTGACGGCCCTCCCGTCGCCCCGGCGACACGCCGCGAACGGACGAAGCAATATGCTTCACGCATGACGAGTGAGCCGGAGCAGCAGTGGGGAGTGGGGATCCAGGACGCGTTCCAGCGCCTGTGGACGCCCCATCGGATGGCCTACATCCAGGGTGAGAACAAGCCGACCGGTCCTGGTGCCGACGACGGCTGCCCCTTCTGCTCCATCCCGGCCAAGTCCGACGAGGACGGTCTGATCGTCAAGCGCGGGGAGCAGGTCTACGCGGTCCTCAACCTGTACCCCTACAACGGCGGCCACCTGATGGTCGTGCCCTACCGTCACGTCGCCGACTACACCGACCTCACCGAGCCGGAGACCATCGAGCTCGCGGCGCTGACCAAGCAGGCGATGACGGCCCTGCGCACCGCCTCAGGAGCCCACGGCTTCAACATCGGCATGAACCAGGGCACGGTCGCCGGCGCCGGCATCGCGGCCCACCTGCACCAGCACATCGTCCCGCGCTGGGGCGGCGACACGAACTTCATGCCGGTCGTGGGGCATACGCGGGTGCTGCCGCAGCTGCTGGGGGACACGCGCAAGATGCTGGCGGAAGCCTGGCCGACGGTGAGCTAAATCAGCCCGTAGGGCGTTTGAGGACGAGGCCGTCAAGGCCGAAGGGGGGTCTGGGGGCGCAGCCCCCAGCACCGGTCACCCAAACCCACCTCACGGCCCGACCGCCGCAGGCCTACGCGTCGTAGACGTCCGCCTTGCGCGGCATCGGATCCTGCACCGACGTGCTCAGGAACGACGACCGCGCACCGAACTTCTCGGTGTCCACGCCGTTCTCACCCAGCACCTTGATCGCCGCCGCGTGCACCACGCGCAGCACCGGTGTGGCCGCCCGCAGCGCGTCGTCGGCCATGAAGCGGTGCCGCCACGGCTGATCCGCCCACGCGTGCCGCAGTCCGAACGGCTCGGGGAGCCCTATCGTCCCGCCGAGCCAGTTCAGCAGCGGCGGATACCAGGAGATCGGGGCCCGCACCGCCAGCCGGACCACCTCGTCGGTGTTCACCAGCGGAAGCTTCACCTTGCGGGTCTCCCACGGCTTGAACGACTTGGTGACCTCCTTGGTCGGCGCTTCGGGCTTCTCCTGGAACAGCCCGTTCACCGGACCGAGGGCGTGCCCGGTCACCTCGATGCGCAACGTCTCGTGCAGCACGGTCACCGTGATCAGCATCGTGATGATCAACTGGCCGTCCCACAGCGTCCACTGGACGCCCAGGTAGTGCCGGTCACCGCTGCCGAACTGCTGCTTGTTGCAGATGTCCTGGATCGCGTGCGTCTTGACCTGGTACGCCTCGACGTCCGTGCCCTCCGGCCGGGACACGGCCTTCGCGCCCTCGGCGATCGGCGTGACGACCCAGTGCCGTATCGAGGGCTTGGGAAAACCACCGGTGTTGAGCGGACCGCGCTCCAGCATCCGCAACTTGTCATGGATGGACCGGATGACGTCCCAGCTGCGGAACGGGTGGATCTCCCGGGTCGGGTCGGCGGCCACCAGGTCCTCGGCGAGCTGCCAGCTGCCCCAGCGCGTGCCCATGCCCAGTATCCCCTTGGGCCCGGCGTAGAACACGGAGTTGGACTGCTGCTCGGCGCTCAGCTTGGCCAGGGACTGGCGCAGTTGCTCGGCCTGGGTCTCGGTGGGGCTGGTCGGCACCGCCTCCGGCACCTTCGCGCCGACGCTGCTGCCGGCCAGCAGGCTGTCCCAGCGCCCCCGCAGGTCCTTCGCGGTGCGCTCGCAGACCTGCTTCGCCCAGAACCAGCCGAGCACGGGCATGACGACCGAGGCCCGCGCATACAAGGCCCAGAATCCGGTGAACGGCATGCGGATCAGGAAGATCACCGCCAGCGCTCCCGCCGCGACGAGCAGCACGGAGGCGAGCGCGCCGCCCCGCTTCGCGTCCCGCTTGGCGATGGTGGTGCGCAACTGGAAGACCAGCAGCCACAGCAGCAGCCCGGGCAGGAACAGCACGCCGCAGATCACCATGACGGCGCTGAGCATCCGGTCGCGTGCCTTGCGGATGTTGTTGGCGGCCAGGGCGTGCTCGACGACGACCTGCGGCTCGGTGCCGAAGGACTGGATCAAGGGCTTGCGGCCGCTGCCGAGCATGCGGTCGACGACGGCCCGTGAGTAGGCCTCACCCAGGTTGGGCCGGAAGATCTTCGCCCACTTGCGGCCGGCCTTGACGTCGGTCTTGTGCCATTCGTTGTCGGCCTTCTTGATGTCCTCGTACGGGTTGTCCCGGTAGGCCGCCGAGGCCAGCGCGAACGTCGCCGTCTGCCCCTCGCCGGCCGTGCGAGGCACCTGCGGACCGAAGATGTCCGCGTAACCGCTCTCAACGGTCATTCCCGCCCCCGATCGCCGCACTGTCGCTTCTGCGGCCTTCCCGACTTCCGTACTGCGCACACCTGTTGATCAATGATCAGAGTATCCTCCGCCACCGACATTCGTCGGCGGACGGCCGAAGCCGCCCGCCGACGCGGAGGGGAGCGTTCCGCAAAGCCGCTCTCAGGGGCGCGGACAAGCGCCACTTGGTGGCGCCGGGCGCCAACTACGAGGCGTCGCGTGCCTCTTCACGAATCCTTTCCGCGATCTGCGCCGGCATCGGTTCGTGCCGCGCGTACACCCGGTTGAAGCGCGCGGTGCCGTGTGACAGCGACCGCAGGTCGACGGAGTACCGGCCGATCTCGATCTCCGGCACCTCGGCCTTGATGAGCGTGCGGGCACCGCTGGTCTGCTCGGTGCCCAGAACACGGCCGCGCCGCCCGGAGAGGTCGCTCATCACGGCGCCGACGTAGTCGTCGCCGACGAGCACGGACACCTCGGCCACCGGCTCCAGCAGATGGATCTTCGTGTCCGCCGCCGCCTCCCGCAGCGCCAGCGCGCCGGCCGTCTGGAACGCGGCGTCGGAGGAGTCCACCGAGTGCGCCTTGCCGTCCAGCAGCGTGACCCGGATGTCGACGAGCGGATGGCCGGCCACGACCCCCTTGGCCGCCTGGGCCCGGATGCCCTTCTCCACCGACGGGATGAACTGCCGGGGCACCGCGCCGCCGACGACCTTGTCCACGAACTCGATGCCCGAGCCGCCCGGCAGCGGCTCCACCTCGATCTCGCAGATCGCGTACTGCCCATGGCCACCGGACTGCTTCACATGCCGGCCGCGGCCCGCCGCCTTGTTGGCGAACGTCTCCCGCAGCGAGACCTTGTGGGGTACGACGTCGACCTGCACGCCGTAGCGGTTGCGCAGCCGTTCGAGCGCGACGTCCGCATGCGCCTCGCCCAGGGCCCACAGCACGACCTGGTGGGTGGACTGGTTCTGCTCGAGGCGCATGGTCGGGTCCTCGGCGACCAGCCGGGACAGGCCCTGCGACAGCTTGTCCTCGTCCGCCTTGCTGTGCGCCTGGATGGCCAGCGGCAGCAGCGGATCCGGCATCTGCCAGGGCTCCATCAGCAGCGGGTCGTCCTTGGAGGACAGCGTGTCGCCGGTCTCCGCGCGGCTGAGTTTCGCCACGCAGGCGAGGTCACCGGCGATGGCATGGCTGAGCGTGCGCTGCTGTTTGCCGAAGGGCGCGGACAGGGCGCCGATCCGCTCGTCGACGTCGTGGTCCTCGTGCCCGCGGTCGGCCAGCCCGTGTCCGGAGACGTGCACGGTCTCGTCGGGACGCAGGGTGCCGGAGAACACGCGCACCATCGACACCCGGCCGACATAGGGGTCGGACGCCGTCTTCACGACCTCCGCGACCAGCGGCCCGTCCGGATCGCACAGCTTCAGCTCACGCGGCTTGCCGTTCACCGTGGTGACCCGTGGCGCCTCGCGCTCCAACGGGGTCGGGAAGCCCCCCGTGACCAGCTCCAGCACCTCGACCGTGCCGAGGCCCTGCCGGGCACCGTCGGCGGCGGGTGCGGCGGCCAGGACGGGGAAGAACTTGCCGCGCGCGACGGCCCGTTCCAGGTCCTCGATCAGCGTCTTGACGTCGACCTGCTCGCCGCCGAGATAGCGGTCCATGAGGGTCTCGTCCTCGCTCTCGGCGATGATCCCCTCGATCAGCCGGTTGCGGGCCTCCTCGATCTCGGGCAGCTGGTCCTCGCCCGGCTCGGACTCCTTGCGCTCCCCGGAGGAGTACTCGAACAGCTTCTGCGACAGCAGCCCGATCAGCCCGGTCACGGGTGCGTGCCCGTCCGGGCCCTGCGGACCGTGCAGCGGCAGATACAGCGGGAGCACCGCGTCGGGGTCGTCCCCGCCGAAGGCCTCCGCGCAGATCCGCGTCATCTCCTCGTAGTCGGCCCGCGCGGCCTCCAGGTGCGTGACGACGATCGCGCGCGGCATGCCGACGGCCGCGCACTCCTCCCACACCATGCGGGTCGAGCCGTCCACGCCGTCCGAGGCGGAGACGACGAAAAGGGCCGCGTCCGCTGCTCGCAGACCGGCCCTCAGCTCCCCGACGAAGTCGGCGTATCCGGGGGTGTCGAGAAGGTTGACCTTGATGCCGTCCCATTCGACCGGCACCAGTGACAGCTGTACCGAGCGTTGCTGCCGGTGCTCGATCTCGTCGTAGTCCGAGACCGTGCCGCCGTCCTCCACGCGGCCCGCCCGGTTCACCGCCCCCGCCGTGAGTGCGAGGGCTTCCACCAAGGTGGTCTTGCCCGATCCGGAGTGGCCGACCAATACCACATTCCGTACGGACGCGGGGTGGTCGGCCGCTGTAGCCCTGCCGGCGGCTCCGGGGTGTGCGTTTGCCTTGTCGCCCATGATCCTGCCTCCCGTGCACGGTGAGGTCACTGTGGGCGCGGACATACCGATCCGCGTGCGATGGCGGCTCCGGTGACGCCCGCGGTCCTTCGAGCTTTCCACTCCCGTCACGGTGCGTCCATACGGCGGACGCGATCCTGCCATCCGGGACTGGTGGACCCGGCCCGCTTACGCGCTGTACGAGTGCCCGGCGGTCGCACTCACGCGCGCGTGGCTACGATGGGCCAGCCGGTGGCCAGCAGGGGCCGCGGCGCCACACCGACCCTCGGGAAGGCCATGCTGAACAAGTACGCGCGTGCATTCTTCACGCGTGTCCTCACCCCGTTCGCCGCGTTTCTGATCCGGCGGGGCGTCAGCCCCGACACCGTCACGCTCCTCGGCACCGCCGGCGTGGTCGCGGGCGCGCTGGTCTTCTACCCCATGGGCGAGTTCTTCTGGGGCACGGTCGTGATCACGCTGTTCGTGTTCTCCGACCTCGTCGACGGCAACATGGCCCGCCAGCTCGGCCGCTCCAGCCGATGGGGCGCCTTCCTGGACTCCACGCTCGACCGGGTCGCCGACGGTGCGATCTTCGGCGGCTTCATCCTCTGGTACGCCGGTGGCGGCGACGACCTCGTCCTGTGCGCGGTCTCGATCTTCTGCCTGGCCAGCGGCCAGGTGGTGTCGTACACCAAGGCCCGAGGCGAGTCGATCGGCCTGCCGGTCGCGGTCAACGGCCTGGTCGAGCGCGCGGAACGCCTGGTCATCTCCCTCGTCGCGGCCGGTTTCGCGGGCCTGCACAAGTTCGGGGTGCCCGGCATCCAGTACCTGCTGCCGGTCGCCCTGTGGATCGTCGCGGTCGGCAGCCTCGTCACGCTGATCCAGCGCGTCGTCACGGTCCGCCGCGAGTCCGCGGAGGCGGAGGCCGCGGCTGCCGCCCAGGAGAATCCGCAGAACGCCTCTCACGGGAGCGAGGCCGCCAAGTGAGTGCCCGGGATCGGCTCACGGACGCGCTGTACGGACTCGGCTGGGGCACCGTCAAGAAGCTCCCCGAACCGGTCGCCGTCCGGCTCGGCCGCACCATCGCCGACCTCGCCTGGAAGCAGCGCGGCAAGGGCGTCAAGCGGCTGGAGAGCAACTACGCGCGCGTGGTGCCCGACGCGAGCCCGGAGCGCCTGGCCGAGCTCTCGCGCGCGGGCATGCGGTCGTACCTGCGCTACTGGATGGAGTCCTTCCGGCTGCCCGCCTGGAGCCCCGAGCGCATAAAGAACGGTTTCGACCCCAAGGACGTCCACTATCTGACCGACGGCCTGGCCTCCGACCAGGGCGTCATCCTCGCCCTGCCGCACCTGGCCAACTGGGACCTCGCGGGCGCCTGGGTCACCACCAAACTTCAGACGCCGTTCACGACGGTCGCCGAACGCCTCAAGCCCGAGACGCTCTACGACCGCTTCGTCGCCTACCGCGAGGGCCTCGGCATGGAGGTCCTGCCGCACAGCGGCGGCACCGCCTTCGGCACGCTGGCCCGCAGGCTGCGCGACGGCGGCCTGGTCTGCCTGGTCGCCGAACGCGACCTGTCCGCCTCCGGCGTCGAGGTGGACTTCTTCGGCGCCACGGCCCGCATGCCCGCAGGCCCCGCCCTCCTCGCCCAGCAGACCGGGGCGCTCCTGCTCCCCGTCACGCTCTGGTACGACGACTCGCCCGTCATGCAGGGCCGGATCCACCCCCCGGTCGAGGTACCCGAGTCAGGTACCCGGGCCGAGAAGACGTCTGTGATGACACAGGCGCTGGCCGATGCCTTCGCCTCGGGGATCGCCGAACATCCGGAGGACTGGCACATGCTCCAGCGCTTGTGGCTCGCGGACCTGGAACCACGACCATCCGCCGACGGCCGGGACGGGGAACGTCCGTGAGGATCGGCATCGTCTGCCCCTACTCCTGGGACGTCCCGGGCGGCGTCCAGTTCCACATCCGCGACCTCGCCGAGTACTTCATCCGACTCGGCCATGAGGTGTCCGTCCTGGCCCCCGCCGACGACGACACCCCGCTCCCGCCGTACGTCGTCTCGGCGGGCCGTGCCGTTCCCGTGCCCTACAACGGCTCGGTCGCCCGCCTGAACTTCGGCTTCCTCTCCGCCGCCCGGGTCCGTCGCTGGCTGCACGACGGCCGGTTCGACGTCATCCACATCCACGAGCCGGCGTCACCGTCCCTGGGCCTGCTGGCCTGCTGGGCGGCGCAGGGCCCGATCGTGGCGACCTTCCACACCTCCAACCCGCGCTCCAGAGCGATGATCGCCGCGTACGCCATCCTTCAGGCGGCCCTGGAGAAGATCAGCGCCCGCATCGCGGTGAGCGAGTACGCCCGCCGCACGCTGGTGGAACACCTGGGCGGCGACGCGGTCGTCATCCCGAACGGCGTCGACGTCGACTTCTTCGCCAAGGCCGAGCCCAACCCCGAGTGGCAGGGCGACACGATCGGCTTCATCGGCCGCATCGACGAGCCCCGCAAGGGCCTGCCGGTCCTGATGCGGGCCCTGCCGAAGATCCTCGCCGCCCGCCCGCAGACCCGGCTCCTGGTGGCCGGCCGGGGCGACGAGAAGGAGGCGGTGGAGTCCCTGCCGGCCGAGTTCCGCTCCCGCGTCGAGTTCCTCGGCATGGTCAGCGACGAGGACAAGGCCCGCTTCCTGCGCAGCGTCGACCTGTACGTCGCCCCCAACACCGGCGGTGAGAGCTTCGGGATCATCCTGGTCGAGGCGTTGTCGGCCGGCGCCCCGGTCCTCGCCTCCGACCTCGACGCCTTCGCCCAGGTCCTCGACCAGGGCTCGGCCGGCGAACTCTTCGCCAACGAGGACGCCGACGCCCTCGCCGAGACCGCCGTACGCCTCCTGGAGGACCCGGCCCGCCTGACGGAGCTCCGGGAGCGCGGGAGCGCACACGTACGCCGTTTCGACTGGTCGACCGTCGGCGCGGACATCATGTCGGTGTACGAGACGGTGACGGACGGCGCGGCGGCGGTGGCGGCGGACGAGCGGACCGGGAGCGGGGGGAGCGGGCTGCGGGCCCGGTTGGGGCTGGCGCGGGACTGACGGGGTGGCTGCGGGCTCCCGGTGACGGCGACACCGACGCCCCGACCGAACACAAGCGCCCCGCACGAACCCCGGCCGGCCCGGCGGAGCTAGTGTGCCGCCCGTGACCGCAACCCTGATCTGGATCCTCGTCGCCCTCGTGGCGATCGGCCTCTACCTGAGCTGGACCGCGGGCCGCCTCGACCGGCTGCACGCCAGGATCGACGCGGCGCGCGCCGCGCTCGACGCCCAGCTGTTGCGCCGCGCCTCCGTGGCCCAGGAGCTGGCCACCTCCGGCGTACTCGATCCGGCCGCGTCGATCGTCCTGTACGAGGCCGCCCACGCCGCCCGCCAGGCCGAGGAGGAGCAGCGGGAGGTGGCCGAGAGCGAGCTGACCCAGGCGCTGCGCGCCGTGTTCGCCGAGCCCCAGCAGGTGGAGGCGGTACGGGAGGCCCCAGGGGGCGAGGAAGCGGCCCGTGAGCTGACCGAGGCGGTGCGCCGGGTACCGATGGCCCGGCGGTTCCACAACGACGCCGTACGGGCGGCCAGGGCGCTGCGCCGGCACCGCAAGGTCCGCTGGTTCCGGCTGGCCGGACACGCGCCGTTCCCGATGGCGTTCGAGATGGACGACGAGCCGCCCGCGGCACTGGTCGACAGGGCCGCCTGACCAGCACGTTCACGCCATCGGGCCGGAAAAGGATCCACCGGGTACCCATTGGCCCTTGCAGTGGCCTGGTCCATTCACGTTTCCTCGGTGCTTGCAGTAACCCACTTTTCACCGTGTGAGGTCACCCGTGTCCATCTCCGAAAACCAGACCCCCGAGACCGGCACCGCCCGTGTGAAGCGCGGCATGGCCGAACAGCTCAAGGGTGGCGTGATCATGGACGTCGTCACGCCGGAGCAGGCGAAGATCGCCGAGGACGCGGGCGCCGTCGCCGTCATGGCCCTGGAGCGGGTCCCCGCCGACATCCGCAAGGACGGCGGCGTGGCCCGGATGTCCGACCCGGACATGATCGAGGGCATCATCGACGCCGTCTCCATCCCGGTCATGGCCAAGTCCCGCATCGGCCACTTCGTCGAGGCCCAGGTCCTGCAGTCCCTCGGCGTCGACTACATCGACGAGTCCGAGGTCCTCACCCCGGCCGACGAGGTCAACCACAGCGACAAGTTCGCCTTCACGACCCCCTTCGTCTGCGGCGCCACCAACCTGGGCGAGGCCCTGCGCCGGATCGCCGAGGGCGCGGCCATGATCCGCTCCAAGGGCGAGGCCGGCACCGGCAACGTCGTCGAGGCCGTCCGCCACCTGCGCCAGATCAAGAACGAGATCGCCCGCCTGCGCGGCTACGACAACAACGAGCTGTACGCCGCCGCCAAGGACCTGCGCGCCCCGTACGAGCTGGTCAAGGAGGTCGCCGAGCTCGGCAAGCTCCCCGTGGTGCTGTTCTCCGCCGGCGGTGTCGCCACCCCGGCCGACGCCGCGCTGATGCGCCAGCTCGGCGCCGAGGGCGTCTTCGTCGGCTCCGGCATCTTCAAGTCCGGCGACCCGGCCAAGCGCGCCGCCGCCATCGTGAAGGCGACCACCTTCTACGACGACCCGAAGATCATCGCGGACGCGTCCCGCAACCTCGGCGAGGCCATGGTCGGCATCAACTGCGACACCCTCCCCGAGACCGAGCGCTACGCCAACCGCGGCTGGTAAGGCACCACATCCCATGAGCAACACCCCCGTCATAGGCGTCCTGGCCCTCCAGGGCGACGTACGGGAGCACCTCATCGCCCTGGCCGCGGCCGACGCCGTGGCCAGGCCGGTGCGGCGCCCCGAAGAGCTCGCCGAGGTCGACGGTCTCGTCATCCCCGGCGGCGAGTCCACGACCATCTCCAAGCTGGCCGTCCTCTTCGGCGTGATGGAGCCGCTGCGCGCACGCGTGAGGAACGGCCTGCCCGTCTACGGCACCTGCGCCGGCATGATCATGCTCGCCGACAAGATCCTCGACCCGCGCTCGGGCCAGGAGACGATCGGCGGCATCGACATGATCGTGCGCCGCAACGCCTTCGGCCGCCAGAACGAGTCCTTCGAGGCCGCACTCGACGTGAAGGGCATCGCGGGCGATCCTGTGGAGGGCGTCTTCATCCGCGCCCCCTGGGTGGAGTCCGTCGGCGCCGAGGCCGAGGTCCTTGCCGAGCACGAAGGCCACATCGTCGCGGTCCGCCAGGGCAACGCGCTGGCCACGTCGTTCCACCCGGAACTGACCGGCGACCACCGCGTGCACGGCCTGTTCGTCGACCTGGTGCGCGCGAACCGGACAGCGGAGTCCTTGTAGGATCTCTGGCGTTCGTTCATAGATGGGTTACGCGAAGGAGACAGGCAGATGTCCGGCCACTCTAAATGGGCCACGACGAAGCACAAGAAGGCCGTGATCGACGCCAAGCGCGGCAAGCTCTTCGCGAAGCTGATCAAGAACATCGAGGTCGCGGCGCGCATGGGCGGCGTCGACATCGAGGGCAACCCGACTCTCTACGACGCCATCCAGAAGGCGAAGAAGCAGTCGGTGCCGAACAAGAACATCGACTCCGCGGTCAAGCGCGGCGGTGGCCTCGAGGCCGGTGGCGCCGACTACGAGACGATCATGTACGAGGGCTACGGCCCGAACGGCGTCGCGGTGCTCATCGAGTGCCTCACCGACAACCGCAACCGCGCCGCCTCGGACGTCCGCGTCGCCATGACCCGCAACGGCGGCAACATGGCCGACCCGGGCTCGGTGTCGTACATGTTCAGCCGTAAGGGCGTCGTCATCGTCCCCAAGGGCGAGCTGAGCGAGGACGACGTCCTCACCGCCGTCCTGGATGCGGGCGCCGAGGAGGTCAACGACCTCGGTGAGTCCTACGAGGTCATCAGCGAGGCCACCGACCTGGTCGCGGTCCGCACCGCCCTCCAGGAGGCCGGCATCGACTACGACTCCGCGGACTCCAGCTTCGTGCCGTCCGTCCAGGTCGAGCTCGACGAGGAAGGCGCCAAGAAGATCTTCAAGCTGATCGACGCGCTCGAGGACAGCGACGACGTGCAGAACGTCTTCGCCAACTTCGACGTCAGCGACGAGATCATGGAGAAGGTCGACGCGTAGCGCCGCCGCGAGCAGCACGGGCTCAACGGGCCGACGGGGCATCCCCGTCGGCCCGTCGCTTTGTCGGGAGTTGCTGCCCGGCGTTGTCGGTGGCACCGGATAGCCTGCACAAACAGGCGATCGAAGGAGGGGGCGCGGGGTGCGCGTACTGGGGGTGGACCCGGGGCTGACGCGATGCGGTGTCGGCGTGGTCGAGGGCGTCGCCGGACGGCCGCTCACCATGCTCGGCGTCGGAGTCGTCCGTACGCCCGCGGACGCCGAGTTGGGACACCGCCTCGTCGCCATCGAGCAGGGCATCGAGGCCTGGCTCGACGAGCACCGGCCCGAATTCGTCGCCGTGGAGCGGGTGTTCAGCCAGCACAACGTCCGTACGGTGATGGGCACCGCCCAGGCCAGCGCCGTCGCCATGCTCTGCGCCGCCCGCCGCGGCATCCCCGTCGCCCTGCACACCCCCAGCGAGGTCAAGGCCGCCGTCACGGGCAGCGGCCGCGCCGACAAGGCTCAGGTCGGCGCCATGGTCACCCGGCTGCTGCGGCTCGACGCGCCTCCCAAGCCGGCCGACGCCGCCGACGCCCTCGCGCTCGCCATCTGCCACATCTGGCGCGCCCCCGCACAGAACCGGCTCCAGCAGGCCGTCGCCCTGCACGCCGCCAAGGCTTCATCGAAAGGCCGTATCGCATGATCGCGTTCGTCAGCGGCCCGGTCGCCGCCCTCGCCCCCGACTCCGCGGTGGTGGAAGTGGGCGGGATCGGCATCGCCGTCCAGTGCACGCCGAACACCCTGTCGGGTCTGCGGATGGGCCAGCAGACCAAGCTGGCCACCTCCCTCGTCGTGCGTGAGGACTCACTCACCCTGTACGGCTTCGCCGACGACGACGAGCGCCAGACCTTCGAGCTGCTCCAGACCGCGAGCGGCGTCGGCCCGCGCCTGGCCCAGGCGATGCTGGCGGTCCACTCGCCCGACGCCCTGCGCAGAGCGGTCACCACCGCCGACGAGAAGGCGCTCACCGCCGTCCCCGGCATCGGCAAGAAGGGCGCCCAGAAGCTGCTCCTGGAGCTGAAGGACCGCCTGGGCGAGCCCATCGGCGCGCCCGCGATCGGCGCCCCGGTCACTCAAGGCTGGCGCGATCAACTGCACGCCGCCCTGATCGGCCTCGGCTATGCGACCCGCGAGGCCGACGAAGCGGTCGCCGCCGTGACGCCGCAGGCCGAGGCCACCGAGGGCACCCCGCAGGTGGGCAAGCTGCTGAAGGCCGCTCTGCAGACCCTCAACAGAGCGCGCTGATCGACAGACCTGACGACACCGGCGTACGACTCAGACTCGTACGACATCCACCGCGACCCGCGAGGCACACGCAATGAACTGGGACGACACCACCGACACCCCCGCCCCCGAGCGGCTCGTCGGTGCGTCCGCCGACCGTGAGGACCAGGCCGTCGAGGCAGCGCTGCGCCCGAAGGACCTGGGCGAGTTCATCGGCCAGGAGAAGGTCCGCGAACAGCTCGACCTGGTCCTGCGCGCCGCACGCGCGCGTGGCGCCACCGCCGACCATGTGCTGCTCTCCGGCGCCCCCGGCCTGGGCAAGACCACCCTGTCGATGATCATCGCGGCCGAGATGGGCGCCCCCATCCGCATCACCAGCGGCCCCGCCATCCAGCACGCCGGCGATCTCGCCGCGATCCTCTCCTCCCTCCAGGAGGGCGAGGTCCTCTTCCTCGACGAGATCCACCGCATGTCCCGGCCCGCCGAGGAGATGCTGTACATGGCGATGGAGGACTACCGCGTCGACGTGATCGTCGGCAAGGGCCCCGGAGCCACCGCCATCCCGCTCGAACTGCCCCCGTTCACCCTGGTCGGCGCGACCACCCGGGCGGGCCTGCTGCCGCCGCCGCTGCGCGACCGCTTCGGCTTCACCGCGCACATGGAGTTCTACGAGCCCGTCGAGCTGGAGCGCGTGATCCACCGCTCGGCGAACCTCCTCGACGTCGAGATCGAGGCCGACGGCGCCGCCGAGATCGCCGGCCGCTCCCGCGGCACGCCCCGTATCGCCAACCGCCTGCTGCGCCGGGTGCGCGACTACGCCCAGGTCAAGGCGGACGGGATCATCACCCGGGACATCGCCGGGGCCGCCCTCGCCGTGTACGAGGTCGACGCCCGTGGCCTCGACCGGCTGGACCGCGGCGTCCTGGAGGCCCTGCTCAAGCTGTTCGGCGGCGGTCCGGTCGGCCTGTCCACGCTCGCGGTCGCGGTGGGGGAGGAGCGTGAGACCGTGGAGGAGGTCGCCGAACCCTTCCTCGTGAGGGAGGGTCTGCTCGCCCGCACCCCGCGCGGGCGCGTCGCGACGCCCGCCGCTTGGGCGCATCTCGGCCTGACCCCGCCCCGCTCGTCAGCTGCCGGAAACGGACAACAGGACCTGTTCGGGGCGTGAGGGCGCGGTGACGGCGAGCGTGATGGCACCGTGACGGCGAGCTCAGTGGCCGGAGCAGGAACCCCGGTGCCATGCTGAGCGTTGTTCCATGCGCGGAGACTCGCTTAGACTCCGCCGATGCCGCCTTTGTCGGCGGCGCACAATCCCCCAACCATCAGGCCGTTCACCACCGCGGTCGTGTGAAGGAAGTTCCGACCCGTGAGTCTCGTGACCCTCCTCCCGTTCATCGTGCTCATCGGGGCCATGTTCCTGATGACCCGGTCGGCCAAGAAGAAGCAGCAGCAGGCGGCCGACATGCGGAACCAAATGCAGCCAGGCAGCGGTATCCGCACCATCGGGGGCCTGTACGCCACCGTCAAGGAGGTCAGCGACGACACGGTCCTCGTTGACGCCGGACCGGGCGTGGAGCTCCTCTTCGCCAAGAACGCGATCGGTGCCGTCCTCACGGACGACGAGTACAACCGCATCGTGCACGGCATCGAGCACGACCTGAAGTCCGACGTCGTCCCGGACGACGCCTCCTCCCTCACCGAGACCGACGAGTCCGCCGCTGCCGCCGACTCCGACGAGAAGTCCGTCGACCTCGGTAAGAAGGACGAGAAGGACGAGAGCGACGAGGCCGAGGAGCCGTCCGACGCCGTGACCGCCGAGGCGAAGGCGGACGACGAGCCGAAGAAGTCCGGCGGCGACTCCGAGGCGAAGTAGTCATGTTCCCGGGCGCGCGGGCCACGCCTGCGCGCCCCCGGGCATGCCGACTTCGCACGGGATCCCGACACCATGTCATGGCCGCCCGCCCGTCGATCCGGAGTGAGGCGGCCCGAGAGGGAGTACGAGAAGGTGGCAGCACCTAAGAAGGGCCGGAGCGCGAGCGCCCAGAGCAAGCCGGGGCGCTCGCTGGCCCTCATCCTGATCGCCATCGCGGCGCTCACCGGAGGGATGTTCGCCTCGGGGCACACCACTCCGCGACTCGGTATCGACCTGGCAGGCGGCACGAGCATCACGCTTCGCGCGGTCGCCGAGCCCGGCCAGGAATCCGCGATCAACAAGACCAACATGAACACCGCGGTCGAGATCATGGAACGCCGTGTCAATGGTCTGGGTGTCTCGGAGTCCGAGGTACAGACCCAGGGCGACAAGAACATCATCGTCAACATCCCCAAGGGCACCAACTCCAAGGAAGCCCGGGACCAGGTCGGCACCACCGCCAAGCTCTACTTCCGTCCCGTGCTGCAGCGGGAGGCCTCCGCCGGTGCGGCGACGCCCACCCCCAGCGGGTCCCCGAGCGCGTCCGGCTCCGACAAGGCCAAGGACTCCGCGACGTCAGGCTCCGCCAGCCCATCGGCTACCGCCACCACACAGGGCCGCGCCGCCAGCGAGGCGCTGAAGGCTGACGCCACACCCTCAGCGAGCAATAGCCCCGAGGGCTCCGGCAGTCCTTCGCCGTCCAGTACCTCCGGTTCCTCGTCGAGTGGCCTGGAAAAGGCGTACGCGGCGCTCGATTGCACCGATCCGAAGCAGCGCGCCGTCGCCGGCAAGGGGGCCAAGAAGGGCGAGCCAACGGTCGCCTGTGGCCAGGACGACAAGGTGTGGAGCAAGTTCCTGCTGGGCCCGGTCGACGTCGACGGCACCGAGATCGACAAGGCCCAGGCCACCTTCGACACCCAGGGCGCCGCAGGCTGGCAGGTCGACATGACCTTCAACTCGGCCGGTGCAAAGAAATTCGCCGCCACCACTGCCAAGCTGGCGCAGCAGACCAGTCCCCAGAACGAGTTCGCGATCGTTCTGGACGACGAGGTCGTCTCCCACCCGTTCGTCCAGGGCGCCATCGGCGGCGGTAAGGCGCAGATCTCCGGCAGCTTCACCCAGCAGGATGCCCAGAGCCTCTCCAACATGCTGTCGTACGGCGCTCTGCCGCTGGCCTTCCAGGAGGACAGCGTCACCACGGTGACCGCCGCGCTCGGCGGTGAGCAGCTGAAGGCCGGTCTGATCGCCGGTGCGATCGGTCTCGCCCTGGTCGTCATCTACCTGCTGGTCTACTACCGCGGCCTGTCGCTGGTGGCTCTCCTCTCGCTGCTGGTCTCCGCGGCCCTGACCTACACGATCATGTCGCTGCTCGGCCCGACCATCGGCTTCGCGCTGAACCTGCCGGCCGTCTGCGGTGCCATCGTCGCCATCGGCATCACAGCGGACTCGTTCATCGTGTACTTCGAACGCGTCCGCGACGAGATCCGCGAGGGCCGCACCCTGCGCCCCGCCGTCGAGCGGGCCTGGCCGCGCGCCCGGCGCACCATCCTGGTGTCCGACTTCGTGTCGTTCCTCGCCGCCGCGGTGCTCTTCATCGTCACAGTCGGCAAGGTCCAGGGCTTCGCGTTCACGCTCGGCCTGACCACCCTGCTCGACGTGGTCGTCGTGTTCCTCTTCACCAAGCCGCTGCTGACGCTCCTGGCCCGCACGAAGTTCTTCGGGGGCGGCCACAAGTGGTCCGGGCTCGATCCCAAGCGACTGGGAGCCAAGCCGCCGCTGCGCCGCAACCGCCGTCCCTCCGCCCCCGTCGAGATGAAGGAGGCGTGAGATGTCGAAGCTAGGCACCCTCGGCGCCCGACTGCACCGTGGCGAGGTCGGATACGACTTCGTCGGCAACCGCAAGATCTGGTACGGCCTCTCGATCCTGATCACCATCACGGCCATCGTCGGCCTGGCCGTACGCGGCCTGAACATGGGCATCGAGTTCCAGGGCGGAGCGGTCTTCAACACCCCGAAGACCAGCGTCTCGGTGTCCCAGGCGCAGGAGTACGCGGAAGAGGCCTCCGGCCACGACGCGATCGTCCAGAAGCTCGGCAACGGCGACGACGCCAAGCTGCGCATCCAGATCTCGGGCATCGACACCAAGCAGGCCGACAAGGTCTCGGCGGAGCTGGCGGACAAGCTGGGCGTCAACGAGGACGACGTCACGGGCGAGCTGGTCGGCCCCAGCTGGGGTGAGCAGATCGCCAACAAGGCCTGGCAGGGTCTCGGGATCTTCCTGGTCCTTGTGGTGATCTATCTGGCGATCGCGTTCGAGTGGCGCATGGCGCTCGCCGCGTTCGTCGCGTTGATCCACGACATCACCATCACGGTCGGCATCTACGCCCTCGTCGGCTTCGAAGTCACACCGGGCACGGTGATCGGTCTGCTGACCATCCTCGGTTACTCGCTCTACGACACGGTCGTCGTCTTCGACAGCCTCAAGGAGCAGACGAAGGACATCACCAAGCAGACCCGCTGGACCTACAGCGACGTCGCCAACCGCTCGATCAACAGCACCCTGGTCCGCTCGATCAACACCACGGTGGTCGCGCTGCTGCCGGTGGCGGGCCTGCTGTTCATCGGTGGCGGCTTCCTCGGCGCCGGCATGCTCAACGACATCTCGCTGTCGCTGTTCGTCGGCCTCGCGGCCGGTGCGTACTCCTCGATCTTCATCGCCACGCCGCTCGTCGCCGACCTCAAGGAGCGCGAGCCGCAGATGAAGGCCCTGCGTAAGCGTGTGCTCGCCAAGCGGGCCCAGGCCGCCGCACAGGGCGAGGCCCCGGACGCCCCGGCCGGCGACGAGCACCACGACGACGAGCCGGAGGACGCCGCCCCCGCGGTCGTCGGCCCGCGCAACCAGCCCGCGTCCCGTGGCCGCGGCCGTGGCCGACCCTCGGGGAAGCGTCGATGACCGACATCAAGGAGCTCCTGCTCAGCCGCATCCGTGACGTGGCGGACTACCCGGAGCCGGGCGTGATGTTCAAGGACATCACCCCGCTCCTGGCGGACCCGGCGGCGTTCACGGCGCTCACCGACGCGCTGGCGGAGATCGTCGGGAGCACCGGCGCCACGAAGATCGTCGGCCTGGAGGCCCGCGGCTTCATCCTGGGCGCACCGGTCGCCGTCCGAGCGGGCGTCGGCTTCATCCCCGTACGCAAGGCGGGCAAGCTCCCCGGAGCGACCCTCAGCCAGGCGTACGACCTGGAGTACGGCTCCGCAGAGATCGAGGTCCACGCCGAGGACCTGAGCGCGGCCGACCGCGTCCTCGTCATCGACGACGTCCTGGCGACGGGCGGCACCGCGGAGGCCTCGATCCAGCTGATCCGCCGGGCCGGCACCGAGGTGGCAGGCCTGGCCGTCCTGATGGAGCTGGGCTTCCTCGGCGGCCGGGCCCGCCTGGAGCCGGCCCTGGCCGGCGCCCCGCTGGAGTCCCTGCTCACCGTCTGAACCGCCCCACCCGAGGTCCGAGCGTCTCGTGGGGCACCGCGCCGCAGCACCGGATGCCGCGCACCTGTACGTCAGGTGCGCGGCATCCGTGCGTCTCGGGGTGCGCGCGAGCGGTTCGGCTGAGCGCAGGCGCGCAACCGGTGGCCGAGGATGCATCGCGCGCCCTTTCCCCCGCTCTCCCCGCTTCTCCACGCGCACGCGCATGAGCGCGCCCCTACTCCGCCCACGCGCC
>NZ_RDBN01000037.1:1222658-1240078 GCF_008042075.1 Streptomyces sp. UW30
GAAAAAAAAAAAACCCCCCGCACCCTCACCCGAGGGCGAACCCGATGGCCCGAAAGCGCCGGTTTACCGTGCGCACAGACCGCCCGTTCGTGACGTATCGCAAACCCCGCGACGGCCACTGGAAAGGCTCCCGCCACCCTCAGGACACGGGCCGGACGGCCCGGCGGAATCCGGCGGCAGCCCCTCGTGTTTCTCCAGTAGACGGCCCTCACATCGGCCTGAAGGCGATCCTGAGCCGCAGGATCGCTACCATGGGGTCTCCGGAGCCTGACCGGGGGACCCGGATCGCGCACGAGGAGTCCTCTTGCCAGACGAGGCCCAGCACCTGACCGCCGCCAAGCCCGAGTCCGCCTCGGCGCCCGCGGCGAAGCCCGCGCCCAGCGCGCCGCACGCGAAGAACGACACGCGTGGGCCGGTCGAGCATGCCCAGTCCGCGCCCGTCGACAAGCCGGCCGAGCAGACGCGTCCCAAGCCTGCCCCGGCCGAGCGGCCGGTCAACCCGCCCGCGCGCCCGTCCGCAGGCCAGCCCGCCCGCTCCGGCTCCTCCAACCGCGTCCGTGCCCGCCTCGCCCGCCTCGGCGTCCAGCGCTCCAACCCCTACAACCCGGTCCTTGAGCCGCTGCTGCGCATAGTCCGCAGCAACGACCCGAAGATCGAGACCGCCACTCTGCGTCAGATCGAGAAGGCCTACCAGGTCGCCGAGCGCTGGCACCGCGGCCAGAAGCGCAAGAGCGGCGACCCGTACATCACGCACCCGCTCGCCGTCACCACGATCCTCGCCGAGCTCGGCATGGATCCGGCCACCCTGATGGCGGGCCTGCTGCACGACACCGTCGAGGACACCGAGTACGGCCTCGACCAGCTCCGCCGCGACTTCGGCGACTCCGTCGCCCTGCTCGTCGACGGCGTGACCAAGCTGGACAAGGTCAAGTTCGGTGAGGCCGCGCAGGCCGAGACCGTACGCAAGATGGTCGTCGCCATGGCCAAGGACCCGCGCGTCCTGGTCATCAAGCTCGCCGACCGCCTGCACAACATGCGCACCATGCGTTACCTCAAGCGCGAGAAGCAGGAGAAGAAGGCGCGCGAGACGCTGGAGATCTACGCGCCGCTCGCTCACCGCCTCGGCATGAACACCATCAAGTGGGAGCTGGAGGACCTCGCCTTCGCGATCCTCTACCCCAAGATGTACGACGAGATCGTACGGCTGGTGGCCGAGCGGGCACCGAAGCGTGACGAGTACCTGGCCATAGTGACCGACGAGGTCCAGCAGGACCTGCGCGCCGCCCGCATCAAGGCGACCGTCACGGGCCGACCGAAGCACTACTACAGCGTCTACCAGAAGATGATCGTCCGCGGCCGGGACTTCGCGGAGATCTACGACCTGGTGGGTATTCGTGTACTTGTCGACACGGTCCGCGACTGCTACGCCGCCCTCGGCACCGTGCACGCGCGATGGAACCCGGTCCCCGGCCGGTTCAAGGACTACATCGCGATGCCCAAGTTCAACATGTACCAGTCGCTGCACACGACGGTCATCGGCCCCAACGGCAAGCCGGTCGAACTCCAGATCCGCACGTTCGACATGCACCGCCGCGCCGAGTACGGCATCGCCGCGCACTGGAAGTACAAGCAGGAGGCCGTCGCCGGCGCCTCCAAGGTGCGCAGTGACCAGCCGAAGGCCACCGGCAAGGACGACCACCTCAACGACATGGCGTGGCTGCGCCAGTTGCTCGACTGGCAGAAGGAGACCGAGGATCCCGGCGAGTTCCTGGAGTCCCTGCGCTTCGACCTGTCGCGCAACGAGGTCTTCGTCTTCACCCCCAAGGGCGACGTCATAGCGCTGCCGGCCGGCGCCACTCCCGTGGACTTCTCGTACGCGGTGCACACCGAGGTGGGCCACCGCACCATAGGAGCACGCGTCAACGGACGCCTCGTGCCGCTGGAATCAACCCTGGACAACGGCGACCTCGTGGAGGTCTTCACGTCCAAGGCACCCGGGGCCGGCCCGTCCCGAGACTGGCTGAACTTCGTYAAGTCGCCGCGTGCCCGCAACAAGATCCGGGCGTGGTTCTCCAAGGAGCGCCGCGACGAGGCGATCGAGCAGGGCAAGGACGCCATCGTCCGCGCGATGCGCAAGCAGAACCTGCCGATCCAGCGCATCCTGACCGGCGACTCCCTCGTCACCCTCGCCCACGAGATGCGCTACGCCGACATCTCGGCGCTGTACGCGGCGATCGGCGAGGGGCATGTCTCCGCACAGAACATCGTGCAGAAGCTGGTCCATGCGCTCGGCGGCGAGGAGGCCGCCACCGAGGAGATCGACGAGTCGGTCCCGCCGACCCGCGGCCGCAGCCGCAAGCGCCGCTCCAGCGCCGACCCGGGTGTCATCGTCAAGGGCGTCGAGGACGTGTGGGTCAAGCTGGCCCGCTGCTGTACGCCCGTACCCGGCGACCCGATCATCGGCTTCGTCACGCGGGGTAGTGGTGTATCGGTTCACCGCAGCGACTGTGTGAACGTGGAGTCACTGTCCCGCGAGCCCGAGCGCATCCTCGAGGTCGAGTGGGCGCCCACCCAGTCGTCGGTCTTCCTGGTCGCCATCCAGGTCGAAGCCCTGGACCGCTCCCGGCTCCTGTCGGACGTCACGCGCGTGCTGTCCGACCAGCACGTCAACATCCTCTCCGCGGCCGTCCAGACCTCCCGCGACCGCGTCGCCACCTCCCGCTTCACCTTCGAGATGGGCGACCCGAAGCACCTCGGGCACGTCCTGAAGGCCGTCAGGGGTGTGGAAGGCGTGTACGACGTGTACCGCGTGACGTCGGCGCGCAGCCGGTCGTAACCGCCGTACCGGAACGAAGAAGGGGCTCCCCGCGGGGAGCCCCTTCTCTCATGTCGAAACGGTGTCGACCGGCGTCGACCGGCGTCAGCCGCCGAACTCGTGCAGACCCTTCAGCGCCTGGTCCAGCAGGGCCTGGCGGCCCTCCAGCTCACGCTCCAGCTTGTCGGCCTTGGCGTTGTTGCCCTGGGTGCGGGCCTGCTCGATCTGGCCCTTCAGCTTGTCCACGGCGGCCTGGAGCTGGCCGGTCAGACCCTCGGCACGCGCGCGTGCCTCCGGGTTGGTCCGGCGCCACTCCGACTCCTCGGCCTCCTGGAGCGCCCGCTCGACGGCGTGCATCCGGCCCTCGACCTTCGGACGGGCGTCGCGCGGCACATGGCCGATGGCCTCCCAGCGCTCGTTGATCGAGCGGAAGGCGGCACGCGCGCCCTTCAGGTCGCCGATCGGCAGGAGCTTCTCGGCCTCGCCGGCCAGCTCGTCCTTCAGCTTCAGGTTCTCGGCCTGCTCGGCGTCCCGCTCGGCGAAGACCGAGCTGCGGGCCGCGAAGAAGACGTCCTGGGCGCCGCGGAAGCGGTTCCACAGGTCGTCCTCGTGCTCGCGCTGGGCGCGGCCGGCGGCCTTCCACTCCGACATCAGCTCGCGGTAGCGGGCGGCCGTGGGACCCCAGTCGGTCGAGCCGGACAGCGACTCGGCCTCGGCGACCAACCGCTCCTTGGTCTTGCGGGCCTCCTCGCGCTGCGCGTCCAGCTGCGCGAAGTGCGCCTTGCGGCGCTTGGAGAACGCCGAGCGGGCATGCGAGAAGCGGTGCCACAGCTCGTCGTCGGACTTGCGGTCCAGCCGCGGCAGGCCCTTCCAGGTGTCCACCAGGGCCCGCAGCCGCTCACCGGCGGCCCGCCACTGGTCGGACTGCGCCAGCTCCTCGGCCTCGACGACCAGCGCCTCCTTGGAGTGGCGCGCCTCGTCGGACTGCTTCGCCCGCTGCTGCTTGCGCTCCTCGCGGCGCTTGCCGACCGTCTCGACCAGCTTGTCGAGGCGGGTCCGCAGGGCGCCCAGATCGCCGACCGCGTGATGGGCGTCGACCTGCTCACGAATGTGGTCGATCGCGGTCTGTGCGTCCTTCGCCGACAGGTCGGTGGTCTTTACTCGCTTCTCGAGGAGGCCGATCTCGACAACCAGGCCCTCGTACTTGCGCTCGAAATAGGCCAGCGCCTCTTCAGGAGTGCCTGCCTGCCAAGAACCGACAACCTGCTCGCCGTCGGCCGTACGCACGTACACGGTCCCCGTCTCGTCGACGCGGCCCCACGGGTCGCTGCTCACAGCGCCTCCTCCACATGATGCCTGCGAGGGGCTTGTGTTCCCCCGGGCATCGTCCACAGTTTCGTCACGGCCAACATAGGCGACCGGCGGGTTGCCTGTCCGCATCCCGCGCGACCGAAATTCCGCAGTTGGCGGTCAGGATTTGCTGACCGTCGCCTTGTTGATCACGACCGTCGCATTGGGCGCGGTGTTCCCGGTCGTGGGGTCGGCGGGCTGGGCTCCGGCGTCCGCGATCTTCTTCAGGACCTTCATTCCGGCCTCGGACACAGTACCGAACGGTGTGTAGTCGGCCGGCAGCTGACTGTCCTGGTAGACGAGGAAGAACTGGCTGCCGCCACTGTTGCGCCCTTCCTTGGTCTGTCCGTTGTACTGGTTGGCCATCGCGACCGTGCCCGCCGGGTACACGCCGCCCTTGAGGCTCGTGTCCTTGAGGTTCTCGTCCGGGATCGTGTACCCCGGACCGCCCATCCCGGTGCCCTGGGGGTCGCCGCACTGCAGCACGTAGATGCTGCTGTCGGTGAGCCGGTGGCACTTGGTGTGGTCGAAGTACCCCTTGTCGGCCAGGAAAGCGAACGAGTTCACCGTGTGCGGCGCGGCCGACGCCTTGAGGTCGATGTCTATGTCACCGCACGTCGTCGCGAGCTTCATCGCGTACTTCGCCGACTTGTCGACCGTCAGCGCCGGCTCCTTCTTCCAGGTCGCCGTCTTGACCTTGCCCTCGGCGGGCTTGTCGCACGGGTCCGGGGCCTTGCTGGGTGTCGCGCTCGGCGTGACCTCCGCGCCCGCGTTCTCCTTGCTGTCGTCGTCGCCCTTGAGGACGCCCGTCGTGTACAGCGCGAGGCTGCCGATGACGACCACTCCGAGCACCGACGCGATCACCGAGTTGCGCATGCGCGCCTTGCGTCGGGCCGACGTGCGCCGCTGCTGCTGCCGCAAGAACTTCTCCCGGGCGAGCTGACGTCGCCGCTGTTCCTGGCTGACCACCGGGTTCTCTCCTCATGCGTCGTATGTGTCGACCGGTACGCGTGTGTTGATCGAGTCGACCGCCTGCGTGTGCCCCGTACCGTATATGGGTTCGCTGAGGAATCGGCAGCGCCGGTAGGCTCTGACGACAGGCGGAGTCCGCCGACAAACCACTCGTGTCGACACAAACGAAGGACGATCGTGCTCATTGCCGGGTTCCCCGCCGGAGCTTGGGGGACGAACTGTTATCTCGTCGCCCCCGCCGCCGGTGAGGAGTGCGTGATCATCGACCCGGGCCACGAGGCGGCCCCTGGAGTCGAGGAAGCACTGAAGAAGCATCGGCTCAAGCCCGTCGCCGTCGTCCTCACCCACGGCCACCTCGACCACGTGGCCTCGGTCGTCCCCGTGTGCGGTGCGCACGACGTGCCGGCCTGGATCCACCCCGAGGACCGGTACATGATGAGCGACCCCGAGAAGGCGCTCGGCCGCTCCATCGGCATGCAGCTCATGGGCGAGCTGACCATCGGGGAGCCGGACGACGTCAAGGAGCTGACCGACGGCGCGAAGCTGGAGCTGGCGGGGATGGAGCTCACCGTCGCGCACGCACCCGGCCATACCAAGGGGTCGGTGACCTTCGGCCTGCCCGAGGCGGCGGACATCCCGCCGATCCTGTTCTCGGGCGACCTGCTGTTCGCCGGCTCCATCGGACGCACCGACCTGCCCGGCGGTGACATGGCCGAGATCCTCGACTCGCTGGCCCGCGTGTGCCTGCCGCTCGACGACTCGACCGTGGTGCTGTCCGGCCACGGCCCCCAGACGACCATCGGCCAGGAGCGCACCACCAACCCCTATCTGCGGCAGGTGGCCGCCGGCCTGGGAGCCCAGGAAGCTCCCCGACGAGGAATGTGACGAACTTTCCGTGAGCACCTTCAAGGCCCCCAAGGGCACGTACGACCTGATCCCGCCGGAGAGCGCCAAGTACCTGGCCGTCCGCGACGCGATCGCCGCCCCGCTGCGCAACTCCGGCTACGGCTACATCGAGACGCCCGGCTTCGAGAGCGTCGAGCTGTTCGCACGCGGTGTCGGTGAGTCCACCGACATCGTGACCAAGGAGATGTACGCCTTCGAGACCAAGGGCGGTGACCAGCTCGCCCTGCGCCCCGAGGGCACGGCCTCGGTCCTGCGCGCGGCCCTCGAGGCCAACCTGCACAAGGCGGGCAACCTCCCGGTCAAGCTCTGGTACTCCGGCTCGTACTACCGCTACGAGCGCCCCCAGAAGGGCCGCTACAGGCACTTCTCGCAGGTCGGCGCCGAGGCGATCGGCGCCGAGGACCCGGCGCTGGACGCCGAGTTGATCATCCTGGCCGACCAGGCCTACCGCTCGCTCGGCCTCAGCAACTTCCGGATCCTGCTCAACAGCCTGGGCGACAAGGAGTGCCGCCCGGTCTACCGTGCCGCGCTGCAGGACTTCCTGCGCGGCCTGGAGTTGGACGAGGACACCCGTCGCCGCATCGACATCAACCCGCTGCGCGTCCTCGACGACAAGCGCGAGTCGGTCCAGCAGCAGCTGACCGGCGCCCCGCTCCTGCGCGACTACCTGTGCGACGCCTGCAAGGCGTACCACGAGGAGGTCCGTGAGCTGATCACGGCGGCCGGCGTCTCCTACGAGGACGACCCCAAGCTGGTGCGCGGCCTCGACTACTACACGCGCACGACGTTCGAGTTCGTCCACGACGGTCTGGGCTCCCAGTCCGCGGTGGGCGGTGGCGGCCGCTACGACGGGCTGTCCGAGATGATCGGCGGCCCCGCGCTGCCGTCCGTCGGCTGGGCGCTCGGCGTCGACCGCACGGTGCTCGCGCTGGAGGCGGAGGGCGTGGAGCTCGAACTCCCGTCGTCCACCAGCGTGTTCGCGGTGCCGCTCGGCGAGGAGGCCCGCCGGGTGCTGTTCGCCAAGGTCACCGAGCTGCGCAAGCTCGGCGTCGCGGCGGACTTCTCCTACGGAGCCAAGGGCCTCAAGGGCGCCATGAAGAACGCCAACCGCAGCGGCGCCCGCTACACGATCGTCGCCGGCGAGCGCGACCTCGCCGAGGGCGTCGTCCAGCTCAAGGACATGGAGTCCGGCGAGCAGTCGGCCGTCGGCGTCAACGAGATCGTGGCGGAGCTGGAAGCCCGATTGGGCTGATTCTGCACACAGGGCGGGGACCGGACGGTCCCCGCCCTGTCCGTTCCGTCCCTGACTTGAACTGAGCGCCTTTACTGGATTGCGCGTATTTCCTTATACGCAGCGAACGGTGGGGACGCGTGCGTGTACGGCACAATGTGCCGTGTCCGGAGAAACTCCAAGTCTCAAGTGACGGAATCGGCGTGATGAGCAAGACGACAGTCAAAGACGTCTCCACCGAGCCCGAGTCGGAGCCTGCTCAGGCGGCGCCGCGGTCGGTGGGCGGCAGCCGTGCGTTCGCCCTGATGCTGGTGATCACCGGCGCGGCGGGACTGCTTGCCGCGTGGGTCATCACGATCGACAAGTTCAAGCTGCTCGAAGCCAAGGTCGAGGGCAAGTCGTTCACCCCGGGTTGCAGCCTGAACCCGGTCGTCTCCTGCGGCAGCGTCATGGAGAGCAAGCAGGCCGCCGCCTTCGGGTTCCCCAACCCGATGCTCGGCCTCGTCGCCTACGGCATCGTCATCTGCGTCGGCATGAGCCTGCTCGGCCGTGCGCGCTTCCCGCGCTGGTACTGGCTCACCTTCAACGCCGGCACCCTCTTCGGCGTGGTCTTCTGCGCCTGGCTGATGTTCCAGTCGCTGTACCGGATCAACGCACTGTGCCTGTGGTGCTCGCTGGCCTGGGTCGCGACGATCATCATGTTCTGGTACGTGACCTCGTTCAACGTCCGTAACGGCTTCCTGCCCGCGCCGAACTGGCTCAAGACCTTCTTCGGCGAGTTCACCTGGGTCATGCCCGTGCTGCACATCGGCATCATCGGCATGCTGGTCCTGACCCGCTGGTGGGACTTCTGGACCAGCTGACCCCGCAATTCCGGCCGATTCGAGCCCCGGACTCCCGGGGCCCGGCGGGATTGTCAGTGCGGTGACTTAGGGTTTCCAGCGTGGAGCCCGACCTGTTCACCGCCGCCGCCGAAGAACGCCAGGAGAAGGACCCAGCCGGCAGTCCCCTGGCCGTGCGCATGCGCCCGCGCACCCTGGACGAGGTGGTGGGCCAGCAGCACCTGCTCAAACCCGGCTCACCCCTGCGCCGACTGGTCGGCGAGGGCGCCAAGGGCCCCGCGGGCCCGTCGTCGGTGATCCTCTGGGGCCCGCCCGGCACCGGCAAGACCACCCTGGCCTACGTCGTCTCCAAGGCCACCAACAAGCGCTTCGTCGAGCTCTCCGCGATCACCGCCGGCGTCAAGGAGGTCCGCGCGGTCATCGACGGCGCCCGCCGCGCCACCGGTGGCTATGGCAAGGAGACCGTCCTCTTCCTCGACGAGATCCACCGCTTCAGCAAGGCCCAGCAGGACTCCCTCCTCCCGGCCGTCGAGAACCGCTGGGTGACCCTGATCGCGGCGACCACCGAGAATCCGTACTTCTCGATCATCTCCCCCCTGCTGTCCCGCTCCCTCCTGCTCACCCTCGAACCCCTCACCGACGACGACATCCGAAGCCTGCTGAAGCGCGCGCTGAGCGACGAGCGCGGCCTGAAGGACGCCGTCGGACTCCCCGAGGACACCGAGGCACACCTGCTGCGGATCGCCGGCGGCGACGCCCGCCGGGCGCTGACGGCGCTGGAGGCCGCAGCAGGGGCCGCCCTGGACCAGGACGAGAGCGAGATCAGCCTCCAGACGCTGGAGCAGACCGTCGACCGCGCCGCGGTGAAGTACGACCGCGACGGCGACCAGCACTACGACGTCGCCAGCGCCCTCATCAAGTCCATCCGCGGTTCGGACGTGGACGCCGCCCTGCACTACCTGGCCCGGATGATCGAGGCCGGCGAGGACCCCCGCTTCATCGCCCGCCGCCTGATGATCTCCGCCAGCGAGGACATCGGCCTCGCCGACCCGAACGCGCTGCCGATCGCGGTCGCCGCCGCCCAGGCCGTCGCCATGATCGGCTTCCCCGAGGCCGCCCTCACCCTCAGCCACGCCACCATCGCCCTCGCGCTGGCACCCAAGTCCAACGCCGCGACCACCGCGATCGGCGCCGCCCTGGAGGACGTACGCAAGGGACTGGCCGGCTCCGTTCCACCGCACCTGCGCGACGGGCACTACAAGGGCGCCGCCAAGCTGGGACATGCGCAGGGCTACGTGTATCCCCACGACCGGGCCGAGGGCATCGCCGAGCAGCAGTACGCCCCGGACGCCCTCAAGGACCGCGAGTACTACAGCCCGACCCGGCACGGAGCCGAGGCCCGGTACGCGGACGCCGTGGAGTGGACCAGAAAGCACCTCGGTCGCAAGCGGTCCTGAGCACCCTGTAAACTCGCTCGGAGTGCTGCGTCCCGTGCAGTCAGAACGGGACAGTCAGCCGGAGCCCCGGTCCTCCTCGGAAGACCGGCTCCAGGAGCGTCGCGCACCGTCGATCGGTGTCGCGGGCAGCCCACCACCACTCGTCGCAAGGACGGGACCGGTCGGTGGGCCACTCGCGTGCTGCACGTATGTGCCCAGACCAGGGGAGCGGCTGCCCACCCCGTCCGCAAGGACGAGGAGGGTTTCCCCGGCTGCGGATGCGACCTCTCTCAACACCCTGACAAGCCGAACACTAGGAAATGAGAAGCAGTGGCGAACCAGTCCCGCCCCAAGGTCAAGAAGTCGCGTGCCCTCGGCATCGCGCTGACCCCGAAGGCTGTCAAGTACTTCGAGGCCCGTCCCTACCCGCCGGGTGAGCACGGCCGTGGCCGCAAGCAGAACTCGGACTACAAGGTCCGTCTGCTGGAGAAGCAGCGTCTGCGTGCGCAGTACGACGTGTCCGAGCGTCAGCTCGTCCGCGCCTACGAGCGTGCCTCCAAGGTTCAGGGCAAGACCGGTGAGGCCCTGATCATCGAGCTCGAGCGTCGTCTCGACGCCCTGGTCCTGCGTTCGGGCATCGCCCGCACCATCTACCAGGCCCGTCAGATGGTCGTGCACGGCCACATCGAGGTCAACGGCCAGAAGGTCGACAAGCCGTCCTTCCGCGTCAAGCCCGACGACGTCGTGATGGTCCGCGAGCGCAGCCGTGAGAAGACCCTCTTCTCGATCTCCCGCGAGGGCGGCTTCGCCCCCGACGGTGAGACCCCGCGCTACCTCCAGGTGAACCTCAAGGCCCTGGCGTTCCGCCTGGACCGTGAGCCGAACCGCAAGGAGATCCCGGTGATCTGCGACGAGCAGCTCGTCGTCGAGTACTACGCCCGTTGATCCTTCAGCGGTCGTAGGACTTCTGCGCCTCAGCCCGTCGTCTCCCCGCCCTTGCGGGTGGGGGAGGCGGCGGGCTTTCGCCTGCTCGGGGTGGCCTTGGCCGGCCGCACCGACTTCCTTGGAGACGGCACGGCCTGCGCGGGCCGCTGCCCCAGCGCCCGGCGCACCGCCTCCTCCCGGCCGAGCGCCGCTCCCTGCCGTACGCACGCCTCGTACCGCTCGTCGCCGAGCCGTTCCCGCGCCGCCCTCTCGCACAGCTCGTGCGGTGCGTTGAAGCAGGCCGAACCGAACAGCGGCAGCCCGACCGACGGCCACATCCCGGACGCCGCGCCCTGGAGCACCGCCGCCTCCGCCGCGTCGCCTTGCGCCCCCGTGACCAGGGCAAGCAGCTCCACGGCCAGCACCGAGCCGAGCAGGTCGCGGAAGGAGTGCGCGTTGCCGAGGCACTCGGTCAGCAGTGCGCGGGCGCCGGGCAGGTCGCCGTCGGCCCAGGCGGCGTACGCCAGGACGTACAGCGCGTAGGAGCGCGCCCAGCGCTCGCCGTGGTCCTCGCACACCCGGCGGACGTCCTCGCACAACCGCACCGCGTCCGGCAGATCGCCCTGGAACGCCCGCGTCATCGCCAGCTCGATCTGCCCCATCAGCACATTGCTGTTGAGCTCGCCGATCTCCTGATAGCGGGCCAGCGCCGAGCTCAGCAGCGTCTCGGCGCGCTCCATGTCGTCCGAGAGCAGCGCCAGGCAGCCCGTGCGGTGCTCGGCATACGCCACCGCCGTGGGGTCGTCGGCGTGCTCCGCCTCGTCCCGGCACTCCACCAGCGCCCCGAGTGCGGGCACCGAGTCGCCCTGCAGGATCGCCACATAGCCGAGCACCCACAGGGCCTTCAGACGCGAGCGCTCATGACCGCCGTCCAGCGCCACCGCCTGCTCCAGCCAGTGCCGCCCCTCCGACAGCCGGCCGCAGCCGACCCAGTAGAACCACAGGGAGCCCGCGAGGTAGTGGCCCAGATGCGCCTCGCCCGGCTCGCTCAGGCAGTACTCCAGGGCGCCGCGCAGATTCGGCAGCTCCGCCTCCACGCGGGCGGCCACCTCGTTCTGCCGCGGCGAGAACCACTCCAGCTCGCACCAGGTCGTCAGGCCCAGGTACCAGTCGCGGTGGCGCCGCCGCAGCCGGGCCGCGTCACCGGTCGCCTCCAGCCAGTCGGCGCCGTAGGCCCGGATCGTGTCCAGCATGCGGTAGCGCACACCGGCCTCGGTCTCCTCACGCGCGACCACGGACTGCGCCAGCAGCTCCGAGAGCACCTCGAACACGTCGTCGGAGTGCAGACCCTGGCCGCCGCACACGTACTCGACCGCCTCCAGGTCGAACCGGCCCGCGAACACCGACAGCCGCGCCCACAGCAACCGCTCCTCGGGCGTGCACAGTTCATGGCTCCAGCCGACGGCCGTACGCAGCGTCCGATGGCGCGCCGGCCCGTCCTGCCCGCCGCCGGTCAGCAGCCGGAACCGGTCGTCGAGCCGCTGCAGCAGCTGCCTCGGCGACAGCATCCGCAGCCGCCCCGCGGCCAGCTCGATCGCGAGCGGAATCCCGTCCAGGCGACGGCACAGCTCCTGTACGTCCGTGTCGTCCCGCACGATCACCCCGTGCTGGGCCGCCCGCTGCACGAACAGCTCCACGGCGTCGTCCCCGCCCAGCGGCTCCAGCGCGAGCAGCCGCTCGCCCGCGATGCCCAGCGGTCTGCGCCCCACCCCGAGCACCCGCAGGCCGGGCACCCGGCGCAGCAGATCCGTCATCAGCCCCGCGCAGGCGTCCACCAGATGCTCGAATCCGTCCAGGACCAGCAGGAGTTCGCGCTCGCCCAGATGGGCCAGCAGCGTCTCGTGCGGAAGGCGGGTCGTGTGGTCCGTCAGCCCCAGCGCCTCCACGACCGCGTGGTCGACGAACTCCGGATCGCGTACCGGCGCCAACTCCACGTGCCACACACCGTCGCGCGCCGTGCATCGCGAGGCCGCGCGGGCCGCCAGCCGCGACTTGCCGACGCCGCCGGCCCCGGTCACCGTCACCAGCCGCGCGGCGTCGAGGGCCTGGCCCAGCTCGGTCAGTTCGGCCGTACGGCCCACGAACGTGCTGAGTTCCAGAGGCAGATGGCCGGAGTCGGGGGAGTGGGGGCGCCGTTGATCCCGCATGGTTCACGGAGCGTACTGAAGCGTGTTCGGTCCGTACAATCGGTTCTCGCGACCCGGCCCCTGCGCGGGCGTTAAACCGGTGCAGAGCGGCGCCCCCGGCGCGATAGGCTCGGTGCACGACTTTTTCGATGTAGACCGATGTAGAGGCACGTTTCAGGGAGCGGGTGCACACAGTGTCCGGTGGAGAGGTTGCCGGGATCCTGGTGGCCGTCTTCTGGGCGATTCTGGTCTCCTTCCTCGCCGTCGCGCTGGCGAGGCTGGCCCAGACGCTCAAGGCGACCACCAAGCTCGTCGCGGATGTGACCGACCAGGCCGTCCCGCTCCTGGCAGACGCCTCCTCGGCGGTGCGCTCCGCACAGACCCAGATCGACCGGGTCGACGCGATCGCCTCGGACGTCCAGGAGGTCACGTCGAACGCGTCCGCACTGTCGACCACCGTGGCCTCCACCTTCGGCGGCCCCCTGGTCAAGGTCGCGGCCTTCGGCTACGGCGTGCGCCGGGCCCTCGGCGGCCGCAAACAGGAGGACGTGCCCGCGAAGTCGCCCCGGCGTACGGTGATCGTGGGCCGGACGGTCCCTGCCGCACGACGCAAGCGGAAGTAAGGACTGAGACCGAGCGATGTTCCGCCGTACGTTCTGGTTCACCACGGGTGTCGCCGCAGGTGTGTGGGCCACCACCAAGGTCAACCGCAAGCTCAAGCAGCTGACCCCGGAGAGCCTCGCCGCCACCGCGGCGAACAAGGCCCTGGAGACCGGCCATCGGCTGAAGGACCGCGCGGTGGGCTTCGCCCTCGACGTCCGCGACAACATGGCCCAGCGGGAGGCCGAGCTGGAGGACGCGCTCGGTATCCAGGAGAGTCCCGAACTCCCCGCGCCCCGGCGGTTCGCCGCCCTCGAGAACAACCGCAGCAACCCGAAGTACGTCGACGACTCGACGTACTCGTACAACCGGAATGAGGACCACTGATGGAGTCGGCCGAGATTCGCCGCCGCTGGCTGAGCTTCTTCGAGGAGCGCGGGCACACCGTCGTCCCTTCGGCGTCGCTCATCGCGGACGACCCGACTCTGCTCCTCGTCCCGGCCGGCATGGTGCCCTTCAAGCCCTACTTCCTGGGTGAGGTCAAGCCGCCGTTCGACCGTGCCACCAGTGTCCAGAAGTGCGTGCGCACGCCGGACATCGAAGAGGTCGGCAAGACCACCCGGCACGGCACGTTCTTCCAGATGTGCGGCAACTTCTCCTTCGGCGACTACTTCAAGGAAGGCGCCATCAAGTACGCCTGGGAGCTGCTCACCAGCCCCCAGGACAAGGGTGGTTACGGCCTGGAGCCCGAGAAGCTCTGGATCACCGTCTACAAGGACGACGACGAGGCCGAGCGCATCTGGCACGACGTCGTCGGCGTGCCGAAGGAGCGCATCCAGCGCCTCGGCATGAAGGACAACTACTGGTCCATGGGCGTCCCCGGACCCTGCGGCCCCTGCTCCGAGATCAACTACGACCGCGGCCCCGAGTTCGGCGCCGAGGGCGGCCCCGCCGTCAACGACGAGCGGTACGTAGAGATCTGGAACCTCGTCTTCATGCAGTACGAGCGAGGCGAGGGCATCGGCAAGGACAACTTCGAGATCCTCGGCGACCTCCCGAGCCAGAACATCGACACGGGCCTCGGCCTGGAGCGACTCGCCATGATTCTGCAGGGCGTGCAGAACATGTACGAGATCGACACCTCCATGGCCGTCATCAAGAAGGCCACCGAGCTGACCGGCGTCGAGTACGGCGACGCCCACGGCTCGGACGTCTCCCTGCGCGTGGTCACCGACCACATGCGCACGTCCGTGATGCTCATCGGCGACGGCGTCACCCCTGGCAACGAGGGCCGCGGCTATGTCCTGCGCCGCATCATGCGCCGCGCCATCCGCAACATGCGCCTGCTCGGCGCCACCGGCCCGGTCGTCCTCGAACTGATCGACACCGTGATCGGGATGATGGGCCGGCAGTACCCGGAGCTGGTCACCGACCGCGAGCGCATCGAGAAGGTCGCCGTCGCCGAGGAGAACGCCTTCCTCAAGACGCTGAAGGCCGGCACCAACATCCTCGACACGGCCGTCACCGACACCAAGGCCTCCGGCTCCGCGGTGCTGCCAGGCGACAAGGCCTTCCTGCTCCACGACACCTGGGGCTTCCCGATCGACCTCACCCTGGAGATGGCCGCCGAGCAGGGGCTGTCCGTGGACGAGGACGGCTTCCGCCGCCTGATGAAGGAGCAGCGGGAGCGCGCCAAGGCCGACGCCCAGGCCAAGAAGACCGGCCACGCCGGCACGGGCGCCTACCGGGAGATCGCCGACAGGACCGGCGAGACCGACTTCATCGGCTACGCCGACACCGAGGGCGAGTCCACGATCGTCGGCATCCTCGTCGACGGTGCCTCGTCCCCGGCCGCCACCGAGGGCGACGAGGTCGAGATCGTCCTCGACCGCACCCCGTTCTACGCCGAGGGCGGCGGCCAGATCGGTGACACCGGCCGGATCAAGGTCGACACCGGTGCCGTCATCGAGATCCGCGACTGCCAGAAGCCGGTCCCGGGCGTCTACGTCCACAAGGGTGTCGTCCAGGTCGGCGAGGTCACCGTCGGCGCCAAGGCCCACGCCTCCATCGACGCCCGCCGCCGCACGGCCATCGCCCGCGCCCACTCGGCCACGCACCTCACCCACCAGGCCCTGCGCGACGCCCTCGGCCCGACGGCCGCCCAGGCCGGTTCCGAGAACCAGCCCGGCCGCTTCCGCTTCGACTTCGGCTCGCCGTCCGCCGTGCCGACGGCCGTGATGACCGACGTCGAGCAGAAGATCAACGAGGTGCTCGCCCGCGACCTCGACGTGCACGRCGAGGTCATGGGCATCGACGACGCCAAGAAGCAGGGCGCCATCGCCGAGTTCGGCGAGAAGTACGGCGAGCGGGTCCGCGTCGTGACCATCGGCGACTTCTCCAAGGAGCTGTGCGGTGGCACCCACGTGCACAACACCTCCCAGCTCGGCCTGGTGAAGCTGCTCGGCGAGTCCTCCATCGGCTCCGGTGTGCGCCGTATCGAGGCCCTGGTCGGCGTGGACGCCTACAACTTCCTCGCCCGCGAGCACACGGTCGTCGCCCAGCTCCAGGAGCTGATCAAGGGCCGTCCGGAGGAGCTGCCGGAGAAGGTCTCCGCCATGCTCGGCAAGCTGAAGGACGCCGAGAAGGAGATCGAGAAGTTCCGCGCCGAGAAGGTGCTCCAGGCTGCCGCCGGTCTCGCCGAGTCCGCCAAGGACGTGCACGGCATCGCCGTCGTCACCGGCCAGGTCCCGGACGGCACGACGCCGGACGACCTGCGCAAGCTGGTCCTCGACGTGCGCGGCCGCATCCAGGGCGGACGCGCCGTCGTGGTCGCCCTGTTCACCGTCAACAACGGCAAGCCGCTGACGGTCATCGCCACCAACGACGCCGCCCGTGAGCGCGGTCTCAAGGCCGGTGACCTGGTCCGTACGGCCGCCAAGACCCTCGGCGGCGGCGGTGGCGGCAAGCCGGACGTCGCCCAGGGCGGCGGCCAGAACCCGGCCGCCATCGGCGAGGCCGTCGGCGCCGTCGAGCGGCTCGTGGCGGAAACGGCCAAGTGAGCGACGACA
Source organism: Streptomyces sp. UW30 (assembly GCF_008042075.1). Lineage (GTDB taxonomy): Bacteria > Actinomycetota > Actinomycetes > Streptomycetales > Streptomycetaceae > Streptomyces. The sequence continues at coordinate 1,238,989 of NZ_RDBN01000037.1, forward strand.
CACACGCAAGTGGCGACGGCCGGGGCATGCGCCGCGGCCGTCGTCTGGCGATCGACGTCGGGGACGCCCGTATCGGCGTCGCCTCGTGCGATCCCGACGGGATCCTCGCCACACCGGTGGAGACGGTCCCGGGCCGGGACATCCCGGCAGCTCACCGTCGCCTCAAGCAGCTCGTCGAGGAGTACGAGCCGATCGAGGTCGTCGTAGGCCTGCCCCGTTCCCTGAAGGGGGGTGAGGGCCCGGCCGCGGTCAAGGTCAGGGGCTTCACCCAGGAGCTGGCACGCATGATCGCGCCCGTACCGGTCAGGCTCGTGGACGAGCGCATGACCACCGTGACGGCCAGTCAGGGACTGCGTGCCTCGGGGGTGAAATCCAAGAAGGGGCGGGCCGTGATCGATCAGGCAGCCGCTGTGATCATCCTGCAGCAGGCGCTCGAATCCGAACGGGTGTCAGGTAAAGCTCCCGGCGAGAGCGTCGAAGTGGTTATCTGATCGCGATACGGTAACGTTCCGCGCGATGCGCCGGTGTTCGAACAGCCGGCGCACAAAGAGAGGCGGGACGGGAGCCGGATCTTCAGCAGCCGCGTGACCGCCGCCTCGCGGCTCTAGGGGATCGATGACTGAGTATGGCCGGGGCCCAGGCTCCGAACCGTGGCATCCCGAGGACCCGTTGTACGGGGACGGCGGATGGGAAGGGCAGCAGGCCCACACGGGCCAGCAGGCTGCCTACGGCGGCCAGCCGCAGCACTATCCGCAGCAGCCGCAGCAGCAGAACTACGACGACTGGGGCAACGGCCGGCAGGACGCATACGGTCAGCCGCAGCAGTACCAGCAGCAGGGTCAGCAGGGTCAGCAGGGTCAGTATCCGCAGCAGGGTCAGCAGTACCCGCAGCAGTACGACCAGCAGCACTACCCGGGTCACGGACAGCAGGCGTACGACAACAACGGCTGGGCCACCGGCAACCACCAGCACGTCCAGTACCCCGACCCGGGTAGTGCTGCTGGTCGTACTGCTGCGGGTACTGCTGACCCTGCTGCGGATACTGACCCTGCTGACCCTGCTGACCCTGCTGCTGGTACTGCTGCGGCTG
>NZ_RDBN01000037.1:1240178-1304415 GCF_008042075.1 Streptomyces sp. UW30
GGACACCGACGTGACGCTCGATCAGGTCGGGGAGGAGTTCGGCGCGGACGAGGCAAAGGGCGGGGCAGGGGCGGCAAGCCCAAGAAGCGCCGCAGCGGGCTCGCCTGTCTGGTGGTCGTGGTCGTCTTCGGCGGAACCGTCGCAGGAGTCGGATATTTCGGGTACCAGTTTTACCAGGATCGTTTCGGCGCGGCGCCCGACTACGCCGGAGGCGGCACGGGCGAGACCGTCACTGTCGAGATCCCGAAGGGCGCGCTCGGCAACGAGATCGGCCAGGCGCTCAAGCAGGCCGGTGTCGTCAAGAGTGTCGACGCGTTCGTCGCCGCCCAGTCGCAGAACCCCGACGGGAAGTCGATCCAGGCCGGCGCCTATCTCCTGCACAAGGAGATGTCCGCCGAGAGCGCCGTCGAGATGATGCTCGACCCGAAGAGCCAGAACAACGTCCTGGTCCGGCCGGGCGAGCGCAATAAGGCCGTCTACAAGGCGATCGACGAACAGCTCGATCTGTCGTCCGGCGCCACCGAGAAGATCGCCGAGAAGAATTTCAAGAGCCTCGGACTGCCGAGCTGGGCGAACGACGACAGCGATATCAAGGATCCGCTGGAGGGCTTCCTCTACCCGGGCACCTATCCCGCCGCCAAGGGCATGAAGCCGGAGGCGGTCCTGAAGGCGATGGTGACCCAGGCCGCGAACAAGTACAAGGCGCTCGACCTGGAGGCCAAGGCGAAGGCGCTCAAGCTGGACAGCCCGCTGCAGGTCATCACGGTCGCCAGCCTCGTCCAGGCCGAGGGCAAGACCGCCGACGACTACCGCAAGATGGCGGAAGTGGTCTACAACCGGCTCGATCGCGCGAACCCCGAGACCTACGGCATGTTGCAGTTCGACTCGACCTTCAATTACCTGAAGGGCGAGAGCAACATCAATATCAGCGAGTCCGAGATCAACAAGAACCAGGACCCGTACAACACGTACACCCAGAAGGGTCTGCCGCCCGGCCCGATCGGGAACCCGGGCGACGGCGCGATCACGGGAACGCTGAATCCGACCGACCAGGGCTGGTATTACTTCGTCGCGGTCGACGGCGTGAGCAAGACCGAATTCGCCAAGACGCACGAAGATTTCCAGAAGCTCAAGGACAAGTTCAATGAGAGCACGGGCAACTGACGCCCGCCGGGCCGCCGTACTCGGCAAGCCCATCGCCCACTCCCTCTCCCCGGTGCTGCACCGCGCCGCCTACGAGGAACTGGGGCTCACCACCTGGTCGTACGACCGGTTCGAGATCGACGAGGCCGCGCTGCCCGGGTTCGTCGCCGAACTCGGTCCGGAGTGGGCGGGGTTGTCGCTGACCATGCCGCTCAAGCGGGCGGTCATCCCGCTGCTCGACGAGATCAGCGAGACGGCGGCCTCGGTGGAGGCGGTCAACACGGTGGTCCTCGCTCAGGACGGCCGTCGCCGCGGCGACAACACCGACATCCCCGGCATGATCGCCGCCCTGCGCGAACGCGGCATCGAACAGGTCGACTCGGCCGCGATCCTCGGCGCCGGCGCCACGGCGTCCTCCGCGCTGGCCGCGCTCGCCCGCATCTGCACCGGCGAGGTCGTGGCGTACGTACGCAGCGAGGCACGCGCCGCCGAGATGCGGCAGTGGGGTGAGCGGCTCGACGTGGAGGTCCGTACGGCGGACTGGGCGGACGCGGAGCGGGCGCTGCACGCGCCGCTGGTCATCGCGACCACGCCGGCCGGTACGACGGACGTCCTCGCCTCCGCCGTACCGGAGCGCCCCACCACCCTGTTCGACGTGCTCTACGACCCCTGGCCGACCGCCCTCGCAGCCCGCTGGTCCATGTTCGGCGGAGCCGTGGTCAGCGGACTCGACCTGCTGGTGCATCAGGCGGTGCTGCAGGTGGAGCAGATGACCGGCCGCGCCCCCGCCCCGGTGGAGGCCATGCGAAAAGCGGGAGAGCGGGCTCTCGCGAACCGCTAAGATCCGCTGAGTTCCGCCGGGGGGCGGAGAGGATCTAGGGGGAGTACAAGCAGTGTCCACTGGTGTGCCGCTGGCGTCCGGCAAGAGCGAAATATTCGAGGTTGTCCTGCAGTTCATGCCGGACTGGGTGCAGATCCCTGTGCTCGTCCTGATCGTGCTGCTCGTGGTCGGGTCGTGGGTCTTCAAGCTGAAGCGCAAGATCGACCAGCGGCGCGCGCGGCGCCAGGGACAGACCGTCCAGGTGGCGGTGCAGCAGGGGCAGGGGAGCGGCGCGGACCACCTGGGCCCGTACGCCCCGCAGCAGCAGGCCCAGCAGCCGAGCGGCGCCGACTTCCTCGGCCCCTACGCCCCTCGGCAGGCGCAGGCCGCGCAGCCGAACCCGCAGGGCAGCGGCGCCGACTACCTCGGTGCGTACGCCCCGCAGCAGCCCCAGGGCAACAGCCCGGCGTGATCCCCGCCTGCGCCCGGCACCGTCCATTTTCCGTCCGCCTGGTGGACCGGCGGCCGGGGACCGGTGCCGGACGTGGGAGGATCGAAGGTGGCGGGCCGGGGCCGCGCACCTGGTCGCGCCGTCGACGTACGCGAGGACGCGCGTACGCAGGGCAGTACCAGGGCGCGAGCACTGAGGAGCACCGTTGAGCAGGTTGCGCTGGCTGACCGCGGGGGAGTCCCACGGTCCCGCACTCGTGGCGACGCTGGAGGGCCTTCCCGCCGGCGTGCCGATCACCACGGAGATGGTGGCGGACCACCTGGCCCGGCGCCGGCTCGGCTATGGACGCGGTGCGCGCATGAAGTTCGAGCGCGACGAGGTCACCTTCATCGGCGGCGTCCGGCACGGCCTCACCCTCGGTTCCCCGGTCGCGATCATGGTGGGCAACACCGAGTGGCCCAAGTGGGAGCAGGTGATGGCGGCCGACCCGGTCGACCCGGAGGTCCTCGCCGGCCTGGCCCGCAACGCCCCGCTGACCCGCCCGCGCCCCGGCCACGCCGACCTCGCGGGCATGCAGAAGTACGGCTTCGACGAGGCCCGGCCGATCCTGGAGCGGGCCTCCGCCCGTGAGACGGCGGCGCGTGTCGCGCTGGGCGCGGTGGCCCGGTCGTACATCAAGGAGACGGCCGGCATCGAGATCGTCAGCCACGTCGTCGAGCTGGCCTCCGCGAAGGCCCCGCAGGGTGTGTACCCCACCCCGGCCGACGTCGAGAAGCTGGACGAGGACCCCGTGCGCTGCCTGGACGCGGACGCGTCGAAGGCGATGGTCGCGGAGATCGACCAGGCCCACAAGGACGGCGACACCCTCGGTGGCGTGGTCGAGATCCTGGCGTACGGCGTGCCGGTCGGCCTCGGTTCGCACGTCCACTGGGACCGCAAGCTGGACGCCCGGCTCGCCGGTGCCCTCATGGGCATCCAGGCCATCAAGGGCGTCGAGATCGGCGACGGCTTCGAGCTGGCGCGGGTGCCCGGTTCGAAGGCGCACGACGAGATCGTCAGCACGCCGGAGGGCATCCGCCGTACCTCCGGGCGCTCCGGCGGCACCGAGGGCGGCCTCACCACCGGTGAGCTGCTGCGGGTCCGCGCCGCGATGAAGCCGATCGCGACCGTGCCCAAGGCGCTCCAGACGGTGGACGTGACGACCGGTGAGGCGACGCAGGCCCACCACCAGCGTTCCGACGTCTCCGCGGTCCCGGCCGCCGGCATCGTCGCCGAGGCCATGGTGGCGCTCGTCCTCGCGGACGCGGTGGCGGAGAAGTTCGGCGGCGACAGCGTCGTCGAGACCCGCCGGAACGTGCAGTCGTACCTAGAGAACCTGGCCATCCGATGAGCGCAGCGCCTGTGGTGGTGCTGGTCGGACCGATGGGCGTGGGCAAGTCCACGGTCGGGCAGCTGCTGGCCGAGCGGCTCGGCGTCGGCTACCGGGACACCGACGACGACATCGTGGCCGAGCAGGGCCGGACGATCGCGGAGATCTTCGTCGACGAGGGCGAGCCGGCCTTCCGGGCGATCGAGAAGCAGGCCGTGCACCGGGCGCTCGCCGAGCACGACGGCGTCCTGGCGCTGGGCGGCGGCTCGATCCTGGACGAGGACACGCGCGCGCTGCTGCTCGGGCAGCAGGTCGTCTACCTGTCGATGGACGTCGAGGAGGCGGTCAAGCGCACCGGCCTGAACGCCGCCCGCCCGCTGCTCGCGGTCAATCCGCGCAAGCAGTGGCGGGACCTGATGGAGGCCCGCCGCCATCTGTACGAGGGGATCGCCACGGCTGTCGTGGCCACCGACGGCAGGACACCCGAAGAGGTGACTCAAGCCGCCCTGGACGCACTGGAGTTGAAGGACGCATGACTGAGGCAGTGACGCGGATCCAGGTCGGCGGTACCGCGGGCAGCGAACCGTACGAGGTCCTGGTGGGCCGTCAGCTCCTGGGCGAGCTGGGCGGGTTGATCGGCGGCAAGGCCCAGCGGATCGCCGTGATCCATCCGGAGGCGCTGGCCGAGACCGGCGAGGCGCTGCGGGCCGATCTGGCCGAGCAGGGCTACGAGGCGGTCGCCATCCAGGTGCCGAACGCCGAGGAGGCCAAGACCGCCGAGGTGGCGGCCTACTGCTGGAAGGCGCTGGGCCAGTCCGGGTTCACCCGCTCCGACCTGATCGTCGGTGTCGGCGGCGGCTCGACCACCGACCTGGCCGGCTTCGTGGCCGCCAGCTGGCTGCGCGGGGTGCGCTGGATCGCGGTCCCGACCACCGTGCTGGCCATGGTGGACGCGGCGGTGGGCGGCAAGACCGGCATCAACACCGCCGAGGGCAAGAACCTGGTGGGTGCCTTCCACCCGCCGGCCGGCGTGCTGTGCGACCTGGCCGCGCTGGACTCGCTCCCGGTCAACGACTACGTCTCCGGACTCGCGGAGATCATCAAGGCCGGCTTCATCGCCGACCCGACGATCCTGGAGCTGATCGAGGCCGACCCCGAGGCCGCGCGCACCCCGGCCGGCCCGCACACCGCGGAGCTGATCGAGCGCTCGATCCGGGTCAAGGCCGAGGTCGTCTCGTCCGACCTGAAGGAGTCGGGTCTGCGGGAGATCCTCAACTACGGCCACACACTCGGCCACGCGATCGAGAAGAACGAGCGCTACAAGTGGCGGCACGGCGCGGCGGTGGCCGTCGGTATGCACTTCGCCGCCGAACTCGGCCGTCTCGCCGGGCGGTTGGACGACGCGACGGCGGACCGGCACCGCACCATCCTGGAGTCGGTGGGCCTGCCGCTGCAGTACCGCTACGACCAGTGGCCCAAGCTGCTCGAGACGATGAAGGTCGACAAGAAGTCCCGCGGCAATCTGCTGCGCTTCATCGTCCTGGACGGCCTGGCCAAGCCCACAGTGCTGGAGGGGCCGGACCCGGCCGTGCTGCTCGCCGCGTACGGCGAAGTCGGCCAGTAAGTCCTCCGATTCACCGTTCCGTCCGATTCACCTGTGGCGATGGGCACTTCAGACCGCCCCCGGCCGTTCACCAAACGGCGGCCGGGGGCGGTACCGTTCGGTAGCGAGCGGGTCATGCCCGCTGCCAGCGTCAATGGCCATGGAAGACGAGACGGAGTGGCACCGGATGCAGCACGCAGTGGGTTCTCCGCTGCCGCCGCCCCACCAGTCGGGGCACGGCTGGTCGCCGGCCGGACAGCCCCCGGGTGCGCACCACCCGAGTGGGCACCAAGGACCAGCGCCGCATCAGGGACCCGCCCCGCATCAGGGATCTGCTCCGCATCAGGGATCCGCCCCGATACCCCCGCCGCCTCCGGCACCGGGCTTCGCACCGCCCGGACCGGTCCAGCACACACCCCCACAGGTCCCGGCCCCGCCGGCCCCCGAGACCACGGGTCACGTACCTCTGCCGCCCGGCGGCCCCGTCGGCATGCCGAGCGTCCCGCCCGCCACCGCGGCACCCGACATGGGGACCACGACCATGGCGGTGCTGCTCATCGGCCCGGCGGGGGCCGGTAAGACAAGCGTCGCCAAGTACTGGGCGGACCACCGCCGGGTCCCCACGGCCCACATCAGCCTCGACGACGTACGCGAATGGGTCCGCTCGGGCTTCGCCGACCCCCAGTCCGGGTGGAACGACCATTCCGAGGCGCAGTACCGCCTGGCCCGCCGCACCTGTGGCTTCGCCGCGCGAAACTTCCTGGCCAACGGCATCTCCTGCATCCTCGACGACGCGGTGTTCCCGGACCGCCCGGTGGTCGGCCTCGGCGGCTGGAAGCGCCACGTCGGCCCGGGGCTGCTGCCCGTGGTGCTGCTGCCGGGCCTGGAGATCGTCCTGGAGCGCAACGCCGAACGCATGGGCAACCGCCGCCTCACCGACGAGGAGGTCGCCCGCATCCACGGCCGCATGGCGGGCTGGTACGGCTCGGGCCTGCCGATCATCGACAACTCCCAGCTGGACGTGCCGCAGACCGCCCAGGTCCTGGACGACGTACTGGCAAGATCGATCGCCAGCCCCCCGAACTGGTAGCGCCGGGGGCGGGGACGCCCCTCAGGGACGCGGGGAACCGCGCGACGAGCCCTCACTCGCCCGCGGGGGGCACACACCGCGCCCCCCGAACACCACTCCCAACCCGAACAATGCGGACACCGCCCACTCAGACGCCCTCAACCGGCGCCAACCCGACAGAGCTCCTACGCTCGTGTCATGTCAGAGGTGTACGCCGCCCGCCGAACCCGCCTACGGGAACGCTGCCAAGCCAGCGGCAGCGCCTCCGCGCTGATCTCCCGCCCCGCGAACGTCCGCTACCTCGCAGGCGCCGCCCCGCAGGACTCCGTGCTCCTCATCGGCAGGACCGAGGACCTGCTCGTGTGCCTCGGCCCGCCCGGCGACCGCCCCGCCGAGGGTCGCCCGGACGAGGCGCTGCGGACGCACCTCCTGCCCGGCGCCGCCGGTGACCCCGCGGTCGCGGCCGCCGACCTCTGCGCCGCGCAGGGCGGTGACTCCCTGGCCGTGGAGGAACATCACCTCACCGTCGCCCGGCACCGAGCCATCCGCTCCGTCGTCCCCCGGCTGCGCCTGACCGACCTCGGCGGCGCCGTCGAACAGCTCCGCGTCGTCAAGGACGAGGAGGAGATCTCCTGCCTCCGCATCGGCGCCGAGATCGCCGACCAGGCCCTGGGCGAGCTGCTCGAATCCATCCTCGTCGGCCGCACGGAGCGCCACCTCGCCCTCGAACTGGAACGGCGCCTCGTCGATCACGGCGCCGACGGCCCCGCCTTCCCCACCGCCGTGGCCACCGGCCCGAACTCCGGCCGACGTGCCCATCGGCCCACCGACCGCCGGGTCGAGGAGGGCGACTTCCTCTCCGTCTGTCTGGGGGCCATGTACCGCGGCTACCGCTGCGAGGTCGGCCGTACCTTCGTGATCGGTACGTCCCCCGCCGACTGGCAGATCGAGCTGTACGACCTGGTCTTCGCCGCCCAGCGCGCCGGACGGGAGTCTCTGGTACCCGGCGCCGCCTACCGTGACGTGGACCGTGCCGCACGCCAGGTACTGGATTCCGCGGGGTACGCGGAGGGCCTTCCGTCGCTGACGGGGCACGGTGTGGGACTCGAAATCGACGAGGACCCGCAGTTGGCTCCCGCGGCCATGGGTAAACTGGACGCTTGCGTGCCGGTCACCGTCGAACCGGGGGTCCACCTCCCGGGCCGGGGCGGCGTCCGGATCGATGACACGCTCGTCGTCCGCCCCGAGGCGGACGGCGGACCCGAGCTACTCACCATCACGACCAAGGAGCTGCTCGCCCTTTAGACAGGAGCGTGCGCCGGGGTCGTCCACGTCAGTCCAGGAGATTCCGCAACCGTGGCTTCCACGAACGACCTCAAGAACGGCATGGTGCTCAAGCTCGACGGCGGCCAGCTGTGGTCCGTCGTCGAGTTCCAGCACGTCAAGCCCGGCAAGGGCCCGGCCTTCGTGCGCACCAAGCTCAAGAACGTGCTCTCCGGGAAGGTCGTCGACAAGACCTTCAACGCCGGCGTGAAGGTCGAGACGGCCACCGTCGACAAGCGGGACATGCAGTTCTCCTACATGGACGGCGAGTACTTCGTCTTCATGGACATGGAGACCTACGACCAGCTCATGGTCGACCGCAAGGCCGTCGGTGACGCCGCGAACTTCCTCATCGAGGGCTTCATGGCCACCGTGGCGCAGCACGAGGGCGAGGTGCTCTTCGTCGAGCTGCCGGCCGCCGTCGAGCTCGTCATCCAGGAGACCGAGCCGGGCGTCCAGGGCGACCGCTCCACCGGCGGCACCAAGCCCGCCACCCTGGAGACCGGTCACCAGATCCAGGTCCCGCTCTTCATCACCACCGGTGAGAAGATCAAGGTCGACACTCGCACGAGCGACTACCTCGGCCGGGTGAACAGCTAAATTGGCTGCCCGCAACACGGCCCGCAAGCGCGCCTTCCAGATCCTCTTCGAGGGCGACCAGCGCGGGGTCGGCGTCCTGACGGTCCTCGCGGACTGGATCCGGCTCTCCCGGGACGACACCCGGCAGCCGCCGGTCAGCGAGTACACGATGCAGCTCGTCGAGGGCTACGCCCAGCACGCGAGGCGCATCGACGACCTGATCGCGCAGTACTCCGTCGGCTGGACGCTCGACCGGATGCCGGTCGTGGACCGCAACATCCTGCGCCTCGGCGCGTACGAGCTGATCTGGGTCGACGAGACCCCGGACGCCGTCGTGCTGGACGAGATGGTGCAGCTGGCGAAGGAGTTCTCGACGGACGAGTCGCCCTCGTTCGTCAACGGCCTGCTCGGCCGGCTCAAGGACCTGAAGCCCTCGCTGCGCCGAGACGAAGCGTAAGGGTCCTCGAAGACGCGGGAGGGCCCGCAGCGYRCGCTGCGGGCCCTCCCGCGTCTTCTTGTGCCCCAGGGGGCTCTCTGGGTCTCCTCAGGCTGCAGAACGCCGCCGGGGTGGCCGCAACCCAWTGGGTTSCGGCCACCCCGGCGGTACGTTTCTGCTCAAGCGGCGTAACGCTCAGCCCTCGTCGGCGTGGGACACCGCGCGGCGCGCGTCCGCGTCCAGCACGCCCCAGCTGATCAGCTGCTCGGTGAGGACCGAGGGGGACTGGTCGTAAATGACGGCGAGTGTGCGCAGGTCGTCCTGGCGGATCGACAGCACCTTGCCGTTGTAGTCACCTCGCTGCGACTGGATGGTCGCGGCATAGCGCTGCAGGGGGCCCGCCTTCTCGGCCGGCACGTGGGCCAGCCGCTCCAGGTCCAGGACCAGCTTCGGCGGCGGCTCGGCGGCCCCGCCCGGCGTGGTGCCCGGCAGCAGCTCCTGCACCGGCACGCCGTAGAAATCCGCCAGCTCGGCAAGTCGCTGCACGGTCACGGCGCGGTCGCCGCGCTCGTACGAACCGACCACGACGGCCTTCCAGCGTCCCTGGGACTTCTCCTCGACACCGTGGAGGGAAAGGCCCTGCTGGGTGCGGATGGCCCGGAGTTTGGCCCCGAGCTGTTTGGCGTATTCGCTGGACATATAGCTCCCCGGACACTGTGTCGACGCGACGTGGCTTGGGTTCCATGCCGCGCGGTTGGTAACTCACTGTGAGGTTACGCAGCGTTACTCTGGCCCGTCAAGCCGAATGGTCCACACCGACGCTTCCGTGCTATCGGTGGCTGATTGGGCCAAGGGGGTGATGAGGAGGGCCTCGGCGGCCTGCTACCGTGGATGGCGCAAACCAGACGTCCTTTAAGGTCCGTCCCGTGAGGCGGAGAAGGAGGTCCTTTTCGTATGGACAGGCAACAGGACACGCAAGCGTCCGACGCAAGGCCCGTTCTCGAAGGCCCTGACATCGCGCGGGTGTTGACCCGCATTGCCCACGAGATCGTCGAGCGCGCCAAGGGCGCCGACGACGTGGTGCTCCTCGGCATTCCCACCCGAGGCGTCTTCCTCGCCCAGCGGCTCGCCGCCAAGCTCGAGGAAATCACCGAGCGCAAGATGCCGGTCGGCTCGCTGGATATCACGATGTACCGCGACGACCTGCGCATGCACCCACCGCGTGCGCTCGCCCGCACCGAGATCCCCGGTGACGGCATCGACGGCCGCCTCGTCGTCCTCGTCGACGACGTGCTCTTCTCCGGCCGCACGATCCGCGCCGCTCTCGACGCCCTGAACGACATCGGCCGTCCGCGCGCGGTCCAGCTCGCCGTCCTCGTCGACCGCGGCCACCGCGAACTGCCCATCCGCGCCGACTACGTCGGCAAGAACCTCCCCACGTCGCTGCGGGAGACGGTCAAGGTCCTGCTCGCCGAGGAGGACGGTCGCGACACCGTTCTGCTCGGTGCCAAGCAGACCTCCCAGTAGCGCCCACGGCGTACGCCGCTGTCGTACGCCCGCTCAGTGCGCCCTCGCGCGCACCCGTCTGCCCCAATTTCGCCTGAATGAACTGCCTTACGGAGCCTGACAGATGCAGCGTCATCTCATCTCGGCCGCCGACCTCACCCGCGACGACGCCGTCCTGATCCTCGACACCGCCGAGGAGATGGCCCGGGTCGCCGACCGGCCGATCAAGAAGTTGCCGACCCTGCGCGGCCGCACCGTCGTGAACCTCTTCTTCGAGGACTCCACGCGCACGCGTATCTCCTTCGAGGCCGCCGAGAAGCGGCTGTCCGCGGACGTCATCAACTTCACCGCCAAGGGGTCCAGCGTGTCCAAGGGCGAGTCCCTGAAGGACACCGCCCAGACCCTGGAGGCCATGGGCGTCGACGCCGTCGTCATCCGGCACGGGGCCTCCGGAGCGCCGTACCGCCTGGCCAACTCCGGCTGGATCGACGCGGCCGTCATCAACGCCGGCGACGGCACCCACCAGCACCCGACCCAGGCCCTGTTGGACGCCTTCACGATGCGGCGCCGGCTCGTCGGCCGGGACGCCGGGATCGGCCAGGACCTCGACGGCCGGCGCATCACGATCGTCGGCGACATCCTGCACAGCCGGGTCGCCCGCTCCAACGTCGACCTGCTGCACACCCTCGGCGCCCAGGTCACCCTCGTCGCGCCGCCCACTCTGGTGCCGGTCGGCGTCGAGACCTGGCCCTGCGAGGTGTCGTACGACCTCGACAGCACGCTTCCGAAGTCCGACGCGGTGATGATGCTGCGCGTGCAGCGCGAGCGCATGAACGCCGCGTTCTTCCCGACCGAGCGCGAGTACTCGCGGCGCTACGGCCTCGACGGCGAGCGCATGGCCAAGATGCCCGAGCACTCGATCGTGATGCACCCCGGCCCGATGGTCCGCGGCATGGAGATCACCGCCGAGGTCGCCGACTCGGAGCGCTGCACCGCGATCGAGCAGGTCGCAAACGGAGTCTCCATCCGGATGGCCGTCCTGTATCTGCTGCTGGGCGGAAACGAACCGGCCGCCGCCCACACCCGTACCGAGGAGAAGTAAGACTGATGAGCAAGATCCTGATCCGGGGTGCGAAGGTGCTCGGCGGCGAGCCGCAGGACGTGCTGATCGACGGCGAGACCATCGCCGAGGTGGGCACCGGTCTGAGCGACGAGGGCGCCCAGGTCGTCGAGGCGGCGGGCAAGGTCCTGCTGCCGGGCCTGGTCGACCTGCACACGCATCTGCGTGAGCCCGGCCGTGAGGACTCCGAGACCGTGCTGACCGGCACGCGCGCGGCGGCCTCCGGCGGCTTCACCGCCGTGTTCGCCATGGCCAACACCTTCCCGGTCGCCGACACCGCCGGCGTGGTCGAGCAGGTCTGGCGACTGGGCCGGGAGCACGGCTACTGCGACGTGCAGCCGATCGGCGCCGTCACCGTCGGCCTCGAAGGCCGCAAGCTCGCCGAGCTGGGCGCCATGCACGAGTCGGTGGCGGGCGTCACCGTCTTCTCCGACGACGGCAAGTGCGTCGACGACGCCGTGATCATGCGCCGCGCGCTGGAGTACGTGAAGGCCTTCGGCGGTGTCGTCGCCCAGCACGCGCAGGAGCCGCGGCTGACCGAGGGCGCCCAGATGAACGAGGGCGTCGTCTCCGCCGAGCTGGGCCTCGGCGGCTGGCCCGCGGTGGCCGAGGAATCGATCATCGCCCGGGACGTCCTGCTCGCCGAGCACGTCGGCTCCCGCGTCCACATCTGCCACCTGTCGACCGCCGGATCCGTCGAGATCGTCCGCTGGGCCAAGTCTCGCGGCATCGACGTCACCGCCGAGGTCACCCCGCACCACCTGCTCCTCACCGACGAGATGGTGCGCACCTACAACCCGGTCTACAAGGTGAACCCGCCGCTGCGCACCGAGCGTGACGTGATGGCGCTGCGCGAGGCGCTCGCCGACGGCACCATCGACATCGTCGCCACCGACCACGCCCCGCACCCGCACGAGGACAAGGACTGCGAGTGGGCCGCCGCCGCCATGGGGATGGTCGGCCTGGAGACCGCGTTGTCAGTGGTGCAGGAGACCATGGTGGACACCGGGCTCCTCACCTGGACCGGGGTCGCCGAGCGCATGTCCTTCAAGCCCGCCCAGATCGGGCAGGCGAAGGGACACGGCCGTCCCGTCTCGGCTGGTGAGCCCGCCAACCTCACGCTCGTCGACACGGAATACCGTGGGTCCGTGGACCCCGCGGGCTTCGCCTCGCGCAGCCGCAACACCCCGTACGAGGGGCGTGAGCTGCCGGGCCGTGTGACGCACACGTGGCTCCGGGGCAAGGCCACGCTCGTCGACGGGAAGCTCACGTGACACCTGCAACTCTGCTCGCCGCCGGACTCGCCGCCGAAAAGAAGTCGGCCGAGGTCACCGACTGGGCCGCCCGCGCCGGCTGGCTCGTCGGACTCGCCCTCTTCGTCGCGCTCGTCTACTGGCTGATGCGCGAGGGCTGGAAATGGCGCGGCACGCTCCAGGGCGACCTGCCCGAGCTGCCCAGCGCGCCGGACGACCCCGGCCCGGCGAGACTGAGCATGAGCGGCCGCTACCACGGCTCCACCACCGCCGGTCAGTGGCTGGACCGCATCGTGGCGCACGGCCTCGGCACCCGCAGCCGGGTCGAGCTCACGCTGACGGACGCGGGACTGGACGTCGTACGCCCCGGCGCGACCGACTTCTTCGTGCCCGTCGCGCAGCTGCGCGAGGCCCGGCTCGACAAGGGCATCGCCGGCAAGGTCCTGACCGAGGGCGGACTGCTCGTGGTGACCTGGGCGCACGGCGAGCGGCTGATCGACTCCGGGTTCCGCTCGGACCACGCGGCGGAGCACAACGAGTGGGTCGACGTCATTAACTCCATGATCGACAACTCCATGATCGACAACAACAGCACGGAAGGCGCCGAACGATGACGACCTCCATCCAGGGGACCGCCTCGCAGAGGCACAAGGCGGCTCCCGCCGTACTCGTCCTGGAGGACGGCCGCATGTTCCGCGGCCGTGCCTACGGGGCCGTGGGGGTGACCTTCGGCGAGGCAGTGTTCTCCACCGGCATGACCGGCTACCAGGAGACCCTCACCGACCCGTCGTACCACGGCCAGGTCGTCGTGATGACCGCCCCGCACGTCGGCAACACCGGCGTCAACGACGAGGACCCGGAGAGCAAGCAGATCTGGGTCGCCGGCTACGTCGTGCGCGACCCCGCGCGCGTGCCGTCCAACTGGCGTGCCAAGCGCTCGCTGGACGACGAGCTGCGCCACCAGGGCGTCGTCGGGATCTCCGGCATCGACACCCGCGCGCTCACCCGCCACCTGCGCGAGCGCGGCGCCATGCGCGTCGGCATCTTCTCCGGCAACGCGCTGCCCGACGAGGGCACCATGCTCGCCGAGGTCCGCCAGGCCCCCGAGATGAAGGGCGCCGACCTCTCCGCCGAGGTCGCCACCAAGGAGGCGTACGTCGTCCCCGCGATCGGCGAGAAGAAGTTCACGGTCGCCGRCGRGGACCTCGGCATCAAGGGCATGACCCCGCACCGCATGGCCGAGCGCGGCATCGAGGTGCACGTCCTGCCCGCGACGGCGACCGCCGAGGACGTCTTCGCCGTGAACCCGGACGGCGTGTTCTTCTCCAACGGCCCGGGCGACCCGGCCACCGCCGACCACCCGGTCTCCGTCATGCAGGCGGTCCTGGAGCGCGGCACCCCGCTCTTCGGCATCTGCTTCGGCAACCAGATCCTCGGCCGCGCCCTCGGCTTCGGCACCTACAAGCTGAAGTACGGCCACCGCGGTATCAACCAGCCGSTCCAGGACCGCACGACCGGCAAGGTCGAGGTCACCGCGCACAACCACGGCTTCGCCGTGGACGCCCCGACCGACAAGGTCTCCGACACCCCCTACGGCCGCGCCGAGGTCTCCCACGTCTGCCTCAACGACAACGTGGTGGAGGGCCTCCACCTCCTCGACAAGCCGGCCTTCAGCGTCCAGTACCACCCCGAAGCGGCAGCGGGCCCGCACGACGCCGCCTACCTGTTCGACCGCTTCGTTTCCCTGATGGAGGGCCAGCGTGCCTAAGCGCACCGATATCCAGTCCGTCCTGGTCATCGGCTCCGGCCCGATCGTCATCGGCCAGGCCGCCGAGTTCGACTACTCCGGCACGCAGGCGTGCCGCGTCCTGAAGTCCGAGGGCCTGCGCGTCATCCTCGTGAACTCCAACCCGGCGACGATCATGACCGACCCGGAGATCGCCGACGCCACCTACGTCGAGCCGATCACCCCGGAGTTCGTCGAGAAGATCATCGCCAAGGAGCGGCCGGACACGCTGCTGCCCACCCTGGGCGGCCAGACGGCCCTCAACACCGCCATCTCGCTGCACGAGGCGGGGACGCTGGAGAAGTACGGCGTGGAGCTGATCGGCGCCAACGTCGAGGCCATCAACAAGGGCGAGGACCGCGACCTCTTCAAGGACGTCGTCGAGGCCGTCCGCGGCAAGATCGGCCACGGCGAGTCCGCCCGCTCGGTCATCTGCCACTCCATGGACGACGTCCTGGGTGGCGTCGAGACCCTCGGCGGCTACCCGGTCGTCGTCCGCCCGTCCTTCACCATGGGCGGCGCCGGCTCCGGCTTCGCGCACGACGAGGAGGAGCTGCGCCGCATCGCAGGGCAGGGCCTGACCCTGTCGCCGACCACCGAGGTGCTCCTGGAGGAGTCCATCCTCGGCTGGAAGGAGTACGAGCTGGAGTTGATGCGCGACAAGCACGACAACGTCGTGGTCGTCTGCTCCATCGAGAACTTCGACCCGATGGGCGTGCACACGGGCGACTCGATCACCGTCGCGCCCGCGATGACGCTCACCGACCGCGAGTACCAGATCCTGCGGGACATCGGCATCGCCGTGATCCGCGAGGTCGGCGTCGACACCGGCGGCTGCAACATCCAGTTCGCGGTGAACCCCGAGGACGGTCGCGTGATCGTCATCGAGATGAACCCGCGCGTGTCGCGTTCCTCGGCCCTCGCCTCCAAGGCGACCGGCTTCCCGATCGCCAAGATCGCCGCCAAGCTGGCCGTCGGCTACACGCTCGACGAGATCCCGAACGACATCACGCGGGAGACCCCGGCCTCCTTCGAGCCGACGCTCGACTACGTGGTCGTGAAGGCCCCGCGTTTCGCCTTCGAGAAGTTCCCGCAGGCCGACRCCACCCTCACCACCACCATGAAGTCGGTCGGCGAGGCCATGGCCATCGGCCGTAACTTCACCGAGGCCTTCCAGAAGGCGCTGCGCTCGCTGGAGAAGAAGGGCAGCCAGTTCACCTTCGTCGGCGAGCCCGGCGACAAGGCGCTCCTCCTCGAAGAGGCGGTCCGCCCGACCGACGGCCGGATCAACGCCGTCATGCAGGCCATCCGCGCGGGTGCCACCCAGGAGGAGGTCTTCGAGTACACGAAGATCGACCCCTGGTTCGTCGACCAGCTCTTCCTCATCAAGGAGATCGCCGACGAGATCGCCGAGGCCGCGGAGCTCACCCCCGAGCTGCTCGCCGAGGCCAAGCGGCACGGCTTCTCCGACCAGCAGATCGCCGAGATCCGCGGCCTGCGCGAGGACGTCGTACGCGAGGTGCGGCACGCGCTCGGCATCCGCCCGGTCTACAAGACGGTCGACACCTGCGCCGCCGAGTTCGCCGCGCAGACGCCGTACTTCTACTCCTCCTACGACGAGGAGACCGAGGTCGCTTCGCGCGAGAAGCCGGCCGTCATCATCCTGGGCTCCGGACCCAACCGCATCGGCCAGGGCATCGAGTTCGACTACTCCTGCGTCCACGCCTCCTTCGCGCTGAGCGACGCCGGGTACGAGACCGTGATGGTCAACTGCAACCCGGAGACCGTCTCCACGGACTACGACACCTCCGACCGCCTGTACTTCGAGCCGCTGACGCTGGAGGACGTGCTGGAGATCGTCCACGCCGAGCAGCAGGCCGGCCCCGTGGCGGGCGTGATCGTCCAGCTGGGCGGCCAGACCCCGCTGGGTCTGTCGCAGGCGCTGAAGGACAACGGCGTGCCGATCGTCGGTACGTCCCCGGAGGCCATCCACGCCGCCGAGGACCGGGGTGCCTTCGGGCGGGTCCTCGCGGAGGCGGGCCTCCCGGCCCCCAAGCACGGCACCGCCACCACCTTCGCGGGCGCCAAGGCCATCGCGGACGAGATCGGCTACCCGGTCCTCGTGCGGCCGTCGTACGTCCTCGGCGGACGCGGCATGGAGATCGTCTACGACGAGACCCGGCTGGAGTCCTACATCGCCGAGTCGACCGAGATCAGCCCCTCGCGGCCGGTCCTCGTCGACCGCTTCCTGGACGACGCGATCGAGATCGACGTCGACGCGCTCTACGACGGCACCGAGCTCTACCTCGGCGGCGTCATGGAGCACATCGAGGAGGCCGGCATCCACTCCGGCGACTCTGCGTGCGCCCTGCCCCCGATCACGCTCGGCGGCTTCGACATCAAGCGCCTGCGGGCGTCCACGGAGGCCATCGCCAAGGGCGTCGGCGTACGCGGCCTGATCAACATCCAGTTCGCGATGGCCGGCGACATCCTGTACGTCCTGGAGGCCAACCCGCGTGCGTCCCGCACCGTCCCCTTCACCTCGAAGGCGACCGCGGTACCGCTGGCGAAGGCCGCCGCCCGCATCTCGCTGGGCACGACCATCGCCGAACTGCGCGCCGAGGGCCTGCTTCCGGCGACCGGCGACGGCGGCGAACTCCCGCTCGACGCGCCGATCTCCGTCAAGGAGGCCGTCATGCCGTGGTCGCGCTTCCGCGACATCCACGGGCGCGGCGTCGACACCGTCCTCGGCCCGGAGATGCGCTCCACCGGCGAGGTCATGGGCATCGACTCCGTCTTCGGCACGGCGTACGCCAAGTCGCAGGCGGGCGCGTACGGCCCGCTGCCCACCAAGGGCCGCGCCTTCATCTCGGTCGCCAACCGCGACAAGCGCTCGATGATCTTCCCGGCGCGCGAGCTGGTCGCCCACGGCTTCGAGCTCATGGCCACCTCCGGCACGGCCGAGGTCCTCAAGCGCAACGGCATCAACGCCACCGTCGTGCGCAAGCAGTCCGAGGGCGAGGGCCCGAACGGCGAGAAGACCATCGTCCAGCTCATCCACGACGGCGAGGTCGACCTCATCGTCAACACCCCGTACGGCACCGGCGGCCGCCTCGACGGCTACGACATCCGTACGGCGGCCGTGGCGCGGTCCGTGCCCTGCCTGACGACGGTCCAGGCGCTCGCCGCCGCCGTCCAGGGCATCGACGCCCTCAACCACGGTGATGTGGGCGTACGTTCCCTGCAGGAACACGCCGAGCATCTGACCGCGGCCCGCGACTAGCAGCCCTGAGGGGGACACCGACAGACGGTGTCCCCCTCTTCATGAGGCTCGCCGAAGCTTCAAAGAGGACACAGACATGTACAAGCTGTTCTTCCGTCTCGTTTTCAAACGGATGGACCCCGAGCAGGCCCACCACCTCGCGTTCCGCTGGATCCGGCTCGCCGTCCGCATCCCGGTGCTGCGCACGTTCGTCGCGGCCGCGCTCGCGCCCCGCCACAAGGAACTGCGGACCGAGGCCTTCGGGCTGCGCATGCACGGCCCCTTCGGGCTCGCCGCGGGCTTCGACAAGAACGCCGTCGCGATCGACGGGATGTCGATGCTCGGCTTCGACCACGTCGAGATCGGCACGGTGACCGGGGAGGCCCAGCCCGGCAACCCCAAGAAGCGGCTGTTCCGGCTCGTGCAGGACCGCGCGCTCATCAACCGCATGGGCTTCAACAACGAGGGCTCGCTGGCCGTGGCGGCCCGCCTGGCGTCCCGCACGCCCGTCTTCAACACCGTCGTCGGCGTCAACATCGGCAAGACCAAGGTCGTCCCGGAGGCCGACGCCGCCGGCGACTACGTGAAGTCGACCGAGCGGCTCGCGCCTTACGCCGACTACCTGGTCGTTAACGTCTCCTCGCCGAACACGCCCGGCCTGCGCAACCTCCAGGCCACGGAGTCCCTGCGGCCGCTCCTGAGCGCCGTCCGCGAGGCCGCCGACCGCACGGTGACCGCCCGCCGCGTGCCGCTGCTGGTGAAGATCGCGCCGGACCTCGCCGACGAGGACGTCGACGCCGTAGCCGACCTGGCCGTCGAGCTCGGCCTGGACGGGATCATCGCCACGAACACCACCATCGCGCGCGAGGGACTCGGTCTGAAGTCCGACCCCACCCTCGTGAAGGAGACCGGCGGTCTGTCCGGGGCGCCCCTGAAGGCGCGCTCCCTGGAGGTGCTGAGGCGCCTGTACGCGCGCGTGGGCGACCGGATCACCCTCGTGGGCGTCGGCGGCATCGAGAACGCCGAGGACGCCTGGCAGCGCATCCTCGCCGGTGCCACGCTCGTGCAGGGATACAGCGCCTTCATCTACGAGGGGCCCTTCTGGGGCCGTGCCCTCCATAAGGGGCTCGCCGCGCGCCTGCGCACCAGCCCGTACGCCACCCTCGCCGACGCGGTCGGCGCCGACGTGAGGAAGACGGCATGAGCTCTCTGGAACCCTTCGGCGCACGTCTGCGGCGCGCCATGGACGAGCGCGGCCCCCTGTGCGTCGGCATCGACCCGCACGCCTCCCTGCTCGCCGAGTGGGGCCTGAACGACGACGTGGCGGGCCTGGAGCGGTTCAGCCGCACGGTCGTGGAGGCGATGGCCGACCGGGTCGCCGTGCTCAAGCCGCAGAGCGCCTTCTTCGAGCGCTTCGGGTCCCGTGGCATCGCCGTCCTGGAGAGGTCGGTCGAGGAGGCGCGGGCGGCCGGAGCGCTGGTCGTGATGGACGCCAAGCGCGGCGACATCGGCTCGACCATGGCCGCGTACGCCGAGACCTTCCTGCGCAAGGACTCCCCGCTGTTCTCCGACGCGCTGACCGTCTCGCCGTACCTCGGCTACGGATCGCTCTCGCCGGCCGTGGCGCTGGCCCGGGAGAGCGGCGCCGGCCTGTTCGTGCTCGCGCTGACCTCGAACCCCGAGGGCGGCGAGGTCCAGCACGCGATCCGCGCGGACGGCCGCACCGTCGGCGCGACGATGCTGGCCCACCTGGCCGCCGAGAACGAGGGAGAGGAGCCCCTGGGGTCCTTCGGGGCGGTCGTCGGCGCCACGCTCGGCGACCTGTCGTCGTACGACCTCGCCATCAACGGTCCGATCCTCGCCCCCGGCATCGGTGCCCAGGGCGCCACGCCCGCGGATCTTCCGCAGGTCTTCGGCGCCGCGGTGCGCAATGTCGTGCCGAACGTCAGCCGGGGTGTGCTGCGGCACGGACCGGACGTCGTCGCGCTGCGTGAGGCCGCGTCACGCTTCGCAGACGCGGTCGCGCACGCTGTATCGGGTGCCTGACCGCCGTCAGAGGTGTTCGAGCCGGTCGCGGAAGTCCTCCGATGAGTGGTCCGCGGCCGACTTGAGTCTGAATACATCCTCAAATCCGGGGCATTATGTCCTAAATGTCCGACCTGACGGAGGCTGACCAGGACTTTTCCGCTGTTCTCGCTGACTCTGGCGGACTTGCCCGCTAGTCTCCGACCAGTGGGGGCACCTTCCACGCTCCTGAAGCAGTGGGGGAGAACGGGCAGCGTGTTGCTCGTGCCTCCCCAGGTGTGGGGCGACTAGGTTCCTCACCGGTCCGTATCCGACAGTTCGACATCCGAGGTGACGTAGGCGTGGCTCTTCCGCCCCTTACCCCTGAACAGCGCGCAGCCGCGCTCGAAAAGGCCGCCGCGGCTCGCCGGGAGCGGGCCGAGGTCAAGAATCGACTCAAGCACTCCGGCGCCTCCCTGCACGAGGTCATCAAGCAGGGCCAGGAGAACGACGTCATCGGCAAGATGAAGGTCTCCGCGCTGCTTGAGTCCCTGCCGGGCGTGGGCAAGGTCCGCGCCAAGCAGATCATGGAGCGACTCGGCATCTCCGAGAGCCGCCGTGTGCGTGGCCTCGGCTCGAACCAGATCGCTTCCCTGGAGCGTGAGTTCGGCAGCACCGGTTCCTGACTCCCGGCAGTTGGGACAGGGAGTCCCGGGCACTCCGGGATTGCTGGAATAATCGCTGCATGAGTGAACGTCCGCGGCTGACCGTGCTCTCCGGCCCTTCAGGGGTCGGCAAGAGCACGGTCGTCGCCCATATGCGCAAGGAACACCCCGAGGTCTGGCTCTCGGTGTCGGCGACGACCCGCAAGCCCCGCCCCGGCGAGCGGCATGGAGTCCACTACTTCTTCGTCACGGACGACGAGATGGACAAGCTGATCGCCAACGGCGAGCTGCTGGAGTGGGCCGAGTTCGCGGGCAACCGCTACGGCACGCCGCGTGCGGCCGTGCTGGAGCGGCTGGAGGCGGGTGAGCCCGTCCTGCTGGAGATCGACCTCCAGGGGGCCCGGCAGGTCCGGGAGTCCATGGCCGAGGCTCAGCTGGTGTTCCTGGCTCCTCCTTCCTGGGAGGAGCTCGTGCGCAGACTCACCGGACGTGGCACCGAGCCGCCCGAGGTGATCGAGCGCCGGCTGGAGGCGGCGAAGGTCGAGCTGGCGGCCGAGCCGGAGTTCGACATGACCTTGGTCAACACCTCCGTCGAGGACGTGGCGCGCGAGCTGCTAGCCTTGGTGGACGTTGTGTGATCGTGACTGCTCGTTCCGAGTGATCACATCCACTGAATCTTTCCCATCCATCGGAAGGTAGAGCGTGTCCTCTTCCATCTCCGCGCCCGAGGGCATCATCAACCCGCCGATCGACGAGCTCCTCGAGGCCACCGACTCGAAGTACAGCCTCGTGATCTACGCGGCCAAGCGGGCCCGCCAGATCAACGCGTACTACTCGCAGCTCGGCGAGGGCCTCCTTGAGTACGTCGGTCCGCTGGTGGACACCCACGTCCACGAGAAGCCGCTCTCGATCTCCCTGCGTGAGATCAACGCGGGTCTGCTGACGTCCGAGGCTGTCGAGGGCCCGGCGCAGTAAGTACGATTTACAGCTTGAAGCTGACTTTTCCACAGGCCCGGCAGCGCGACTGCCGGGCCTGTGGTGTGTAGTGGAGTCGTGCGCTGATCCCTGGCGCACCTGAGCCGATTCGGGGAGAGCCGGTGGACAAGCCGAAGGTCGTTCTGGGGGTCAGCGGCGGCATTGCCGCGTACAAGGCCTGTGAGCTGCTGCGCAGACTCACCGAGTCGGGTCACGACGTCCGCGTCGTCCCCACCGCCTCCGCTCTGCACTTCGTCGGCGCCGCCACCTGGTCCGCCCTCTCCGGCAACCCCGTCTCGACGGAGGTCTGGGACGACGTCCACGAGGTCCCGCACGTCCGCATCGGCCAGCACGCCGACCTGGTGATCGTCGCCCCGGCCACGGCCGACATGCTCGCCAAGGCCGCGCACGGCCTCGCCGACGACCTGCTCACCAATACCCTGCTCACCGCCCGCTGCCCGGTGGTCTTCGCCCCCGCCATGCACACCGAGATGTGGGAGCACCCGGCCACCCAGGAGAACGTGGCGACACTGCGCCGGCGCGGCGCGATCGTCATCGAGCCCGCCGTCGGCCGCCTCACCGGCGTGGACACCGGCAAGGGCCGGCTGCCCGAGCCCGCGGAGATCTTCGAGGTCTGCCGCCGCGTGCTGGCCCGGGGCGTCACCGAGCCGGACCTCACGGGACGGCATGTCGTCGTCAGCGCCGGTGGCACGCGCGAGCCCCTCGACCCCGTTCGCTTCCTCGGTAACCGTTCCTCCGGCAAGCAGGGCTACGCCCTGGCACGCACCGCCGCCGCCCGCGGCGCCCGCGTCACGCTGGTCTCCGCCAATCCCGCGCTGCCCGACCCGGCCGGCGTGGACGTCGTACCGGTCGGCACGGCGGTGCAGCTTCGGGAGGCGGTCCTCAAGGCCGCCTCGGACGCCGACGCGGTGGTGATGGCGGCYGCGGTGGCCGATTTCCGCCCCGCGACCTATGCCACCGGGAAGATCAAGAAGAAGGACGGCGAGGACCCGGAACCCATCGTTCTGGTGCGTAATCCGGACATTCTCGCGGAGATCTCCACCGACCGCGCCCGACCCGGTCAGGTGATCGTCGGCTTCGCCGCCGAGACGGACGACGTGCTGGCCAACGGCCGCAAGAAGCTGGAACGCAAGGGGTGCGACCTCCTCGTGGTGAACGAGGTGGGGGAGCGCAAGACGTTCGGCTCGGAGGAGAACGAGGCGGTCGTCCTGGGCGCCGACGGCAGCGAGACCCCGGTACCGCACGGCCCGAAGGAGGCCCTGGCCGAAACGGTGTGGGACCTGGTGGCGCGGCGACTGGGGTGAATTGTTTGATGCGCTCGGGCTTCACTGGTGGCTTCCTCGATTCGGGTGTGGCATCCCTGGTCAAGGGTGTGTGAGAGTGGGCAGAATGCCCGTGCCGCAGGTCACAGCGCTCCCGAGAGGCGAGACAGGGGGTCCGTGACCGAGCACGACAGATAAACTGTCCTCTGGACGACGCCGGGCGCAGCCCCCGTCCCGTCCGCCAATGATCAGCCAGCAGCCGCTGCAACCACAGGGAGCGTTGTGTCCCGTCGCCTGTTTACCTCGGAGTCCGTGACCGAGGGTCACCCCGACAAGATCGCTGACCAGATCAGCGACACCATTCTCGACGCGCTTCTGCGCGAGGACCCGACCTCTCGGGTCGCCGTCGAGACACTGATCACCACCGGGCTCGTGCATGTGGCCGGAGAGGTCACGACCAAGACGTACGCGGACATCGCGACGCTGGTCCGGAGCAAGATCCTGGAGATCGGCTACGACTCCTCGAAGAAGGGCTTCGACGGCGCCTCCTGCGGCGTGTCGGTGTCGATCGGCGCGCAGTCCCCGGACATCGCCCAGGGCGTGGACACGGCGTACGAGACCCGGGTCGAGGGCGACGAAGACGAGCTGGACCGTCAGGGTGCCGGTGACCAGGGCCTGATGTTCGGCTACGCGTCGGACGAGACGCCGACGCTGATGCCGCTGCCGATCTTCCTGGCGCACCGCCTGTCGAAGCGCCTGTCCGAGGTGCGCAAGAACGGCACGATCCCCTACCTGCGCCCGGACGGCAAGACGCAGGTCACCATCGAGTACGACGGCGACAAGGCGGTCCGTCTGGACACGGTGGTTGTCTCCTCGCAGCACGCGAGCGACATCGACCTGGACTCGCTCCTCGCCCCCGACATCCGGGAGTTCGTGGTCGAGCCGGAGCTGAAGGCCCTGCTCGACGACGGGATCAAGCTGGACACGGAGAACTACCGTCTGCTGGTCAACCCCACGGGTCGCTTCGAGATCGGCGGTCCGATGGGTGACGCGGGGCTGACGGGCCGGAAGATCATCATCGACACGTACGGCGGCATGGCCCGCCACGGCGGCGGTGCCTTCTCGGGCAAGGACCCGTCCAAGGTGGACCGTTCGGCGGCGTACGCCATGCGCTGGGTCGCCAAGAACGTGGTCGCGGCCGGTCTGGCATCGCGCTGCGAGGTGCAGGTGGCGTACGCGATCGGCAAGGCCGAGCCGGTCGGCCTGTTCGTCGAGACCTTCGGTACCCACAAGGTGGAGCCCGAGAAGATCGAGAAGGCCATCGACGAGGTCTTCGACCTGCGCCCGGCCGCGATCATCCGCGACCTGGACCTGCTGCGTCCGATCTACGCCCAGACGGCCGCCTACGGTCACTTCGGCCGTGAGCTGCCGGAGTTCACCTGGGAGCGGACGGACCGGGTGGAGGCGCTGCAGAAGGCTGCGGGGCTGTAAGGCCCGGCTCCACGGGTTTGCGCGAGGCCCGGTCCCTTTGGGGGCCGGGCCTCGGCGTTTGTCAGGTGTCGTAGCGCTCGTTGTCGTCGTCCTTCTGAGCCGGGCCGGAACCGTTCGTGTGCGCGGATACGGGAAAGCCGCCGAAGCGGCGCCGTATCTCCGCGGCGGTCACCGTGTCCCGCGAGGCGATCGCCATCGCGACCTGATCCACGATGAGCGTGGCCTCGTCCTCCCCGGGACGGAATCCAACCTTCCGGAAGAAGTCCGCGAAGAGATCCGCAGCGGTGGCCATGTGCTGGGGCGGGGTCGCTCCGCGGCCGGGGGCCGTCATTGCCCCGTCCTGCTCCGGGGGAGGCGGAAATGCCTCCGGGACCAGGTATCGGAAGGGCTCGTCGACTTCCCGGTCGTTCGCCGCGGAGGAGAGCCGGGCCAGGAGGCCCAGGTCCTTGACGGTCTTCTCGACGTGGTCGTCGTTCTTCGCCAGCCACCACACGACCGCGCTGCCCGTGCTCGTGAGCACGTCGTTGCCGAGGTACTCGCGTTTGTTCTGCTCGTACTTTCGCTGGTGCTCCCACAGGGCCTCGTCCTTGCGGATCGCCGCCAGCCGGTCCAGCCGCTCCTGGTCCTCGTCCGTGAGGGTGAGCTCGACCTCCAGGGCCATCGCGTGCAGGTGTTCGTCGCGGTCCTGCTCCATGACACCGAGCGCCGCGTTGAGCTGATGCTGGACGAGTGAGSTTCTGGAGGGCGGCATGGACGCGGTGATCCGGCCTGCGCGGGTCAGGACCGCCTCCACGGCCAGCGCACCGGGGTTGATCAGCTGCTCGCTCGCCATGGGGTCGACCGGCATCCAGCGCACTCGGGCGGAGAACAGGAAGTCGTAGTCGGCCTCGCGGCTGGGGAGTGGGACGCGACTCACGTACCGCTCCTGGCGTTCCACGGATGGGGGAGCCGGCTGCTCGATCAGGGATCCGGGTGGGAACGGATCGCGTTTGCGTGCGCGGATCGCCGAGTGCGTCGCGAACGACCATACGGCGAGGAGCGCGGTGATCGCGCCCAGCCACATCCACAAGGGCCAGTGCAGTGTCAGCCCCAGGATGAGGACGACCAGTGCGCTGATCAGGCTGAGGAACGCCGAGACGGTCTTCTGGCCGGAGCTCATGACGGAGACACCTCCAGGTCGGGCGCCCGGCGCGTGAAGCGGGCGCGCTGCGCGGTGTTGATCGATTTCAGGAGGCGGGAGGCCAGCTCGGGCGAGACGATCCGGCGGGCGTCCGCGTAGATGCGGCTGAGTACCGGATAAGCAGCACCTGACGCATCCACCAGGATGCTCAGGGCCGTTTCGACGAGTTCTTCGTCGCCGACCAGGTCCGCGTGAGCCAACCAGCTCGTGGTGCAGGGGGCCCAGCGATTCGGGGTGAGCAGGTCGAAGGCCATGCGCCAGCACAGGGTGAGCCATTCCTGCGTCGGTGCCGCCAGGAGGAAGTCATCGGGCAACTTCGTGAGGTCCAGGAACAGATCTGCGTCGACGCGGTGGTGCCGCTCGGCCTGTGCAGTGGCCAGCCTGGCGAGCAGGCGGCGCTGCAGCCGGACGTCCTGGTCCACGTAGTCGAGGAGGGCTCGGCGGGCCACCACACTCGGTTGTGGCTCGTTGCGGGCGAGGTGGTGGAGTCTTACGAGTGCCGGCTCGGGATGGTGGATCGGCATCACCTTGGCGCAGACCTCGACGAGAACCTCGCGAAGATGCTTGGGCAGTCGATTGGTGCTCCAGTGGTAGACCGCCGATCGGAACTTGCCGTTCCACCGTTCGTCCTCGATGCCGTGCTTGAGTAGGTGGGCAGCGGCTCGTACCTCCGTCGCGCGGTGCGCCGAGTCAAGGGTCCAGCGCTCGACGAGTTTGGTGAGCCGCTCGAACTCTCCCGTGCTCAGACACAGGTCGGTGAACCGTGTCACGACTTCCGCCGCGTCCGACTCATCGAGTTCTCGCACTCGCAGGGCTTTGGTCAGCCAGTTGCCGAGTGGCTCCCGGATATCGGGCAGGTCGTTCCAGAAGAGGCGACGCGCGGCGTCCGCGAAGCCCGGTTCGGTGAAGCGCACTCGTGCTTCCGGGCCCAGTTCGGCTCCCACCGTCTCCAGGCGCAGCGAAAGACCCTTGTGCTCCAGGAGCGGGCGCTCGTCATGGGTGGAACCCGCCTCGTCGACAAGGAGGTTCGTGGCGCGGTGCACCGCCTCGGGGCGTGCGCCGTCCAGCATCGCCGTCGTGAGGAACAGGGCGCGGTGTCTGCCCTTGCGCAGCCGGCGTACGGTGTCGGCGACATCGCGGGTGCGGTCCGTCTGGGCGGCGAGGGCGGCCTCGCACCAGGCGGCGAAGTCCCCGGGCCCCCGAGCGGCGATGCCGATGCGCTCGGCCAGTCGGGCCAGGTCTCGCATGGGTGGTCCGCTGCCCAGGTACGTCCGCAGGGCGGGAGGCGCCAGATCCCGGACGCTCATCTGTACTCCGGCGAGCCGCAGGTTCCGGTTGACGGCCTCCCACTCGTCCGGTCGGCCGATCCGCCTACGGAACTGCGTGAACTGGGGCGAGAGCCTCTCCTCGAACCGGCGTGACAGCACCAGCGCGAGGAACGCAGCCCTGAGCCGGACCTCATGCCGGAATCCGGACAGCTCATCGTGCACGGCGGCCCAGGTCCGCTCGTCCACGGAGGACAGGTCGAGCAGCATGCGGTCGTGCTCGCCGACGAGGTCGGGGGAGAGCCAGCGGCCGACGCCCGACTCGGGAGCCTCCGGAGTGAGTTCGTGATACGTGCCGTCGTCGCCCGGGAGTTCGCACAGCAGGACGCGGGCCGCCGAGGTCCGCCCGCTGCCAGGTGCCCCGTGGAGGATGACGGTGTGCTCGCGCGCCAGGACGTCGTACGCCTCATTCATGCCCTCAGGGCGAGCGAACTCCCGCTGGAGCCGCACGAGTTGATCGTCAGCGACCCGCCTGGGCGACGCGTCGGGAGACTTGAGGAGTGGCTGGGGCTCGGTTCCGAAGTAGTTGTGGACGGTGTATGTGCCTCCGCTTCCGTCGCTCACCGTTCGTCGTCCTCCTCGGGACGCGATCGCCCGAAGTTCTGCCGAATGCCGCCTTCGTTGCCGCCCTGGAAGTAACTGCCGCCGTCGCCCATACGCACGCTGCTGGGGCCGATGTGGACCGGCCCGTGGGCCTCTCGGACGGTGTTGACCTCACCGCTGAGCGTGCCCTGGACGGCGGCGCCATGGACACCACCTGCGATGTTCTGGGTCGGCGCCGAAGGCTTCTGCTCCGAGGGAGCCTCGCTGTCGGCGGCGGCGAGTTCTGGTACGAGCCTGGCCAGGTTGTCCCCGATCTGTTTCAGGTCGTACTCCTTGTTCTGGTGGTCGTAGCGCAAGCTCTGGCAGTCCGCGAGCTTCCTCAGCGGGGGCGGAAGTTCGTCCTTGGTGGGGCGTTCGGTCCTGCGGCCCAGCAGCACGGGGATGACCCGGATGTCGCAGAGGAAGGCTTCCTGGATCTCCCTGCCGACCCAGTCGCCGTCGCTGCGCAGCGCCTCGTGCCCGATCCAGCCGGGGCCGATCAGAGCCATGAGCACCCCGCTGCGTCGCACACTGTGGATCAGATGACCGTCGAAGGGTGTGCCGGGCGGGATCGACTTGCTGGCGTAGTAGATCCGATCCCTCCCGAACCGTGCGGACAAGGCGCCGTCGAGGGTGGCGGCCGCCTGTTCTCCGTCACCGGTGCGGTAATTGATGAAGACGTCGGGCATGGCAGATCGGCCTCTCTTCCGGAGGGACACAGGAGGGGAACGCGGGCTGCGCCGCTAGGGAGCGGGGGTGAGGACTGCTGTGAGGCGCGGGGAGACGGCCAGATACGACCGGCTGCGCGGGTGGCGCGAGAGCGTGCGCGACAGACGGCGCAGGTCCGTTGCGATCGTCGCGGAGGACACGCTCGAGGCGAGCGGCAGCAACTGCTCGGTGAGCTCGCAGGCGTGGTCGATCTCTCCGGCGCGCGCGTGTGCGAGGGCACGCCGGACGCCGTAGCGGACCTGAGTGCGCCACGCGTCGGTGGGCAGCCGAGCGCACTCACGGTCGAGGATGTCGGCGGCGGCGCGTGGCCTGCCCAGGTCGACCAGGCACCAGCCCGTGACCATGGAAACGGGATCGTCGACGTGGGTCGTGCCGAGGATCGGGGCTCCGGGTGCGGGGCCCGGATCTCTGGAGAGGAGTGCGCGCGCTCGGTCCAGGCCCCGCATGCAGGCGTCGTGATCTCCCGCGAGCGCCTGGCCCTGCGCCTCGCGCTGGGCGGCCAGGCCCCGGATACGCGGAGGCAGCCGGCCGGAGAGTGCGCCCTCGGCCAGGGCGATGGTGTCGTCGGCCTCGCCGCGGTAGTACGTGATCAGGGCTCGGCGCACCAGCGCGTACGACGCCAGGTCACGATCACCGCAGGCGGCGGCCAGGTCCACGGCGTGCGCGGTCCAGCGCAAGGCGGCGTTGTCGTCGTTCGCCTCCTGCGACAGCCAGCCCGTGAACTCGGCGAAACGTGCGGCCAGAGCGAGCAGTTCACGGCCGGTCCGCGAACCCGTCCCCTCCGCGAGTGTGCGCAGCGCACGTGTCTGCTCGGCGACCACCGGGAGGACGGCGGCCGGGGGCGACACCTGGCCGAGCCGACGGTACTGAGCCAGGAGGGCGCGGTAGGCGTCCAACAGCGGTTCGCCGACGGCCTCGGTGCCGATTGCCGGGCTGTCCGCGGGCGCGGATACGGATACGGATACGGATACGGGTCGGATGCCGGGTGGCGTCGTCTCTTCGCCAGGCCCGACCGACAGGACCGCGGCAGCTCCCACGGTGATCACCTGGCGACGCGAGGGTGGAACCGGCGATCGCGGAGGCGTTTCGTCCATGCGGGGCACGGCTCCTGTTGTCTCGGAGGCGACGGGATCGCGCTTCAGGGGCCGGACGGCGGCTGCCCCGGGAGGCCGCGCGGGGACCAGGGAGGCCAGCGCACCGTGCGCGTCGAGCGTGGCGTCGCACAGGCTGCCCAGTTCGGCAGACGGGCGCTTCTGACCGGTCTCGATCTTGCTGAGCTGTCCCTTGCTGTAGTGCACCGACGACGCGAGCTGCGCCAGCGTGAGTCCGGCCGCGATGCGCATGCGCCGTAACTCGGCGCCGAACGCAGGTGGCTGCTCCAGCACCTGTCTCCCCCCTTGGGCCGACGTCCCCGGTCTCTCGGGCCGTACGGTCCCATCAGAGTCGGCTCGGTGAGCGACTCGGGCAAGGCGGACGGCGGAGTTTCCCGTTTCCAGTTCTGATACCTGGCCCGAGGGTTTCGGGAAGCATGGCTCGAAGTGGGCGGCTGGAATGATCACGGAAATGGCCGGCGGGCCATGCTTGCGGATTCCCGCACCGGTGATCTCCCGGTCGCGAGGCCAGGTGGGACAAGGCAGCGCGCCGGCCGTCGCCGTTCGGAGGTCGGGTGGGCGTCGGTTGTCAGTGGGGTTTGGTAAGAATGCAAGCGTGAGCAGCGAGAACGGGACTGGTGGTGGCGGCGCCGAGGGGGCGTCGCCCGAGCAGCTCGCGCTCATTCGGGAGAGTGTGCGCAAGGCCCAGGAGCCGCGGGCGAAGCCCAGGACCTGGCGGGGGGCCAGGCTCGCCGAGCGGTTGCCGGTGGCGCGGGTGCTGGTCGACAAGGGCGTGCTGCATCTCGACCGGTACTTCGACTACGCCGTGCCGGAGGAGCTGGACGAGGACGCACAGCCCGGGGTGCGGGTGCGGGTGCGGTTCGGGGCCGGGCGGCATCGGGTGCGAGACGGGCGGCGTGAGGGCGGGGGGCTCATTGACGGGTTCCTCGTCGAGCGGGTCGCCGAGTCCGACTATGCGGGTCCGCTCGCGGCGCTCGCGCAGGTCGTTTCGCCCGAGCGGGTCCTGAGCGAGGAGCTGTTGGGGCTCGCGCGAGCCGTCGCCGACCGGTACGCCGGAGGGCTTGCCGATGTGTTGCAGCTCGCCGTGCCGCCGCGCAGCGCCCGGGCCGAGCAGCGGCCCTCACCGGAGCCGCTCGCGCCGCCCGGCCGGCCCGAGGCGGGGTCCTGGGGGCGGTATGAGCGAGGGGCCGGCTTCTTGGAGGCGCTCGCCTCCGGGGGCACGCCGCGTGCCGTGTGGAATGCCTTGCCCGGGCCCGAGTGGAGTGACGAGCTGGCCCGGGCCGTCGTCGCCACGCTGGCCTCCGGGCGGGGGGCGCTCGTCGTGCTGCCGGACGGGAAGGCCGTCGCGCGGGTTGACGCTGCCCTGACCTCGCTCCTGGGGAAGGGGCATCATGCGGTGCTGACCGCCGATGCCGGGCCCGAGAAGCGGTATCGGGAGTGGCTGGCGGTGCGGCGGGGGAGCGTGCGGGCCGTTGTGGGGACGCGGGCCGCCATGTTCGCGCCCGTGCAGGATCTGGGGCTGGTCGCCCTTTGGGACGACGGCGACGACAGCCACAGCGAGCTGCACGCCCCGCAGCCCCATGCGCGCGAAGTGCTGTTGCTTCGGGCCGCCCAGGACAAGTGCGGGTTTCTGCTGGGGAGTTGGAGCTGCACCGTCGAGGCCGCGCAGCTCGTGGAGAGCGGTTGGGCCCGGCCGCTGGTTGCCGCGCGGGAGCAGGTGCGGGGCGCGGCTCCGCTCGTACGGACCGTCGGGGACGGCGATCTCGCCCGGGACGAGGCCGCTCGCGCCGCCCGGTTGCCCACGCTTGCCTGGCAGGCGGTGCGGGACGGGCTGCGGCACGGGCCGGTGCTCGTGCAGGTGCCTCGGCGGGGATACGTACCGCGGATGGCGTGCGCCAACTGCCGGGCGCCCGCCCGGTGCAGGCACTGCGCCGGGCCGCTGGAGGCGCAGGGCTCCGGGGCCGATCTGCAGTGTGGGTGGTGCGGACGGGACGAGGGTTCCTGGCACTGTCCGGAGTGCGGTGGATTCCGGCTTCGCGCCCAGGTGGTGGGGGCGCGGCGGACCGCCGAGGAGCTGGGGCGGGCCTTTCCCGCCGTTCCGGTGCGGACGTCAGGGCGCGAGCATGTGCTGGACACAGTGCCGGGCACACCCTCGCTGGTCGTGAGCACGCCGGGCGCCGAGCCCGTCGCCGAGGGCGGCTACGCGGCGGCCCTGCTGCTGGACGGCTGGGCCATGCTCGGGCGGCCCGACCTGCGGGCGGGGGAGGACGCGCTGCGCCGCTGGATCGGGGCCGCCTCGTTGGTACGGCCGCAGAGCGCCGGGGGGACGGTGGTCGTCGTCGCCGAGCCCACGTTGCGGCCCGTGCAGGCGCTGGTGCGGTGGGACCCCGTCGGGCACGCGGTGCGCGAGCTCGCCGAGCGGGCCGAGCTGGGGTTTCCGCCGGTGTCGCGGATGGCTGCCGTGGCCGGGCCCGGGGAGGCGATCGCCGAGTTCCTCCGTGCGGCCGAGCTGCCGCCGGACGCCGAGGTGCTCGGGCCCGTGCCGATGCCGGTCACGGCCGTGGGGCGGCCTCGGCGGGTGGGCGGMCCGCCGCCGGGGGAGCACTGGGACCGGGCGTTGATACGGGTTCCGCCGGGGAGCGGGGCCGCGTTGGCCTCCGCGCTGAAGACCGCGCAGGCGGCTCGGATGGCGCGTGGGGGTGGGGAGGTCGCGGTGCGGGTTCGGATTGATCCGCCTGATATCGGGTGAGGCCGGCGGATGCCGACTGCCGGAGGCCGGCTTCGGGCACCGAGGGATCAGAGCGCGGCCGTGATCTGAACGCGGACGGGGCCGGACAAGGCTCTGCCCTCCCGGGTGCGCTCCGGGAGGGCAGAGTGCTGGGGGTCAGCCGTTGCGCGGACCGGGGAACGCCGTGGGCCTGGCCTCGTCGCGCAGGCCGGGGCTGCCTGCCGTCGGCTGCGTCGGCATGGAGCGCGCCGCGGGGACCGTCGGCACGGTGGGGAGGGCGGTGGTGACATTGACGGTCCGGCTGCCCGAAGGCTCGGTCGTCCGCTCGGCCTCGGCCGCCGCCTGGGTGGCGGCGCGGCGCGCGCCGTAGCGTCGGTGGACCGCCTGCTTGGTGACGCCGAGGGCGCTGCCCACCGCGTCCCAGGAGAAGCCGAGCGAGCGGTCGAAGTCCACGGCTGCCGTGACCAGGGTTTCGACGCTGTCCCGCAGCTCCTGGGCAAGACGGACCGTCGGGGCGGGAGCGCGTCCGTAGACGACGAAGCCCGTGGAGGGACCGGAGCGGCGCGGGCGGTAGACGTTGCCCAGTTGCGCGGTGAGTGTGCGCAGTGCGTCCACCTGCCGGCGGACCCGCTCGATGTCCCGCACCAGCAAGTGCAGGCTGGCCCGAGCCTGGGCGTCGTGGGTTGCGTGGTCGGCCATGAACAAGCCTCTCGAACCGGCGTTGAAAAGGAGAGGGCCGCGGTGACGGCGCTTGCGGCCCGTTGTGGTCAACTCTTTCTTGACCAACGCGGGAGTGCTCTGCGGGTCACGCCCTGGGGGCGTGTGGGCATATGCCTACGCCCCTGGGTGGGGTCTACGCCCGAGCAGCCCGAGCAGGAAGTCCTTGGCCTTCGGCCTCGGATTTCGTTCGTCGTGCTCCGACGTGAGCCGCCGAGTGTCGCACCCATAGACTTGTGTGTTGCCCAACCAACCCCGCCCGAGAGGCCCGTGCCCACCCATGAAGCTTGTCTTCGCCGGTACCCCCGAGGTCGCCGTTCCCGCTCTGGACGCTCTCATCGCCTCCGGGCGGCACGACGTGGCCGCCGTCGTCACGCGGCCCGACGCGCCGGCCGGGCGTGGGCGCAGGCTGGTGGCGAGCCCGGTGGCCGAGCGGGCCGAGGAGGCCGGGATCGAGGTACTCAAGCCCGCCAAGCCGCGCGATCCCGAGTTCCTGGAGCGGCTGAGGGAGATCGCGCCGGACTGCTGCCCCGTCGTCGCCTACGGCGCCCTGCTGCCGCGCGTCGCCCTCGACGTGCCGGCCCACGGCTGGGTCAACCTGCACTTCTCGCTGCTGCCCGCCTGGCGTGGGGCCGCGCCCGTGCAGCACTCCATCATGGCGGGCGACGAGATCACCGGGGCCTCCACCTTCCTCATCGAGGAAGGGCTCGACTCCGGGCCCGTCTACGGCACGGTCACCGAGGCGATCCGGTCCACCGACACCAGCGGTGACCTGCTGACCCGGCTCGCCTTCGCGGGCGCCGGGCTGCTCGCCGCGACCATGGACGGCATCGAGGACGGCACGCTGAAGGCCGTACCGCAGCCGTCCGAGGGGATCACCCTCGCCCCCAAGGTCAACGTCGAGGACGCCCACATCGACTGGAACGCGCCCTCCCTGCGCGTCGACCGGCTCGTGCGCGGGTGCACCCCCGCGCCGGGCGCCTGGACCACCTTCCGCGGCGAGCGGCTCAAGCTCATCCATGTGCAGCCGGTTCCGGGGCGCGACGACCTCGCCCCCGGTGCGCTCTCCGTGGGGAAGAACAACGTGTACGTCGGGACCGGGTCGTACGCCGTCGAGTTGCTGTGGGTGCAGGCGCAGGGCAAGAAGCCGATGCGGGCCGCCGACTGGGCGCGGGGCGTGCGGATCGGGGACGGGGAGAGCCTCGGGGCGTAACCGGCCGTACGCCGGGCCGAGCGTGCGACGTAGGCTGGTCGTACATCTCATCCAGTAATCCGGAGCACCTTTTCGTGAGCGACACCTCCCGTCGGCCCCACAAACCCGGCAAGCCCTACCGACGGCCCAAGAAGGACCCCGTCCGCGTCCTCGCCTTCGACGCGCTGCGCGCGGTGGACGAGCGCGACGCGTACGCCAACCTCGTGCTGCCGCCGCTGCTGCGCAAGGCGCGGGAGAAGGGCGACTTCGACGGGCGGGACGCCGCGCTCGCCACCGAGCTGGTGTACGGGACGCTGCGGCGGCAGGGGACGTACGACGCGATCATCGCCGCGTGTGTGGACCGGCCCTTGCGTGAGGTGGACCCGCCGGTGCTGGATGTGCTCAGTCTGGGTGTGCACCAGCTGTTGGGGACGCGGATTCCGACGCATGCCGCGGTGTCGGCGTCCGTCGAGCTTGCCCGGGTCGTGCTGGGTGACGGGCGGGCCAAGTTCGTCAACGCGGTGCTGCGGAAGGTCGCGCAGGACGATCTCGACGGGTGGATCCAGCGGGTCGCGCCGCCGTACGACGACGATCCCGAGGAGCATCTCGCCGTCGTGCACTCGCATCCGCGGTGGGTCGTCTCCGCGCTGTGGGACTCGCTCGGGGGCGGACGCGCGGGGATCGAGGCGCTGCTGGAGGCCGACAACGAGCGGCCCGAGGTGACCCTGGTCGCGCGGCCCGGGCGGGCCACGACCGAGGAACTGCTCGGCGAGGAGGCCGCGGTGGCGGGGCGCTGGTCGCCGTACGCCGTGCGGCTCGCCGAGCAGTTCCTCGGTCGTGGCCCGCCCGGGCCGCGCGACCAGGGTCACCTCGGGCCGCTCGTTGTCGGCCTCCAGCAGCGCCTCGATCCCCGCGCGTCCGCCCCCGAGCGAGTCCCACAGCGCGGAGACGACCCACCGCGGATGCGAGTGCACGACGGCGAGATGCTCCTCGGGATCGTCGTCGTACGCCTCACGCAAGGGCCGGTCCACACACGCGGCGATGATCGCGTCGTACGTCCCCTGCCGCCGCAGCGTCCCGTACACCAGCTCGGTGGCGAGCGCGGCGTCCCGCCCGTCGAAGTCGCCCTTCTCCCGCGCCTTGCGCAGCAGCGGCGGCAGCACGAGGTTGGCGTACGCGTCGCGCTCGCCCTGGCCAACGCGCCGCTCGACGGGCCTGACGCGAAGTGGCTCGACGGGTGTGCCGGGCCCGGTGGGAAGGCCGCGCTCCTCGGGGCGCTCGCCGCCGAGCGGGGGGCCATGCTGCTCGCGTCCGAGAAGCAGCCGCATCGGGCGGGGCTGGTGGCGAAGGCTCTGCACGGCAATCCGGGGCCGTATCAGGTGATCGCCGCTGATGGGACTCGGCCGCCGTGGCGGGCCGGGAGCTTTGACCGGGTGCTGGTGGATGTGCCGTGCACCGGGCTGGGGGCGTTGCGGCGGCGGCCCGAGGCGCGGTGGCGGCGGCGGCCCGAGGATCTGGATGGGTTTGCTCCGCTTCAGCGGGAGTTGT
Source organism: Streptomyces sp. UW30 (assembly GCF_008042075.1). Taxonomy (GTDB): domain Bacteria; phylum Actinomycetota; class Actinomycetes; order Streptomycetales; family Streptomycetaceae; genus Streptomyces. The sequence goes on from NZ_RDBN01000037.1 coordinate 1,275,430, forward strand.
TGCGCAATGCGATCGACTCCGTGCGCGTGGGGGGTGTCGTGGGGTACGCGACGTGTTCGCCGCATCTTGCCGAGACGCGGGCCGTTGTCGACGACGTGGTGAAGCACGGGGCCGAGGTTGAGCTGATCGACGCGCGGCCGTTGCTGGGTGGGGTGTCGGAGTTGGGGGAGGGGCCCGATGTGCAGTTGTGGCCTCATGTGCATGGGACGGATGCGATGTATTTGGCGTTGATGCGGCGGGTTGGCTGAGGTTCGTGGGGGGCCTTGTCCTCGAACTCCCCCAAGGTGCTTCGAGAAACTCCCCCAAGGTGCTTCGAGCAGGGGGGACCCCCGGACGGGCTGAAATCCCGGGCTGAGATGCGTCAGTCCCCGTCCTCCCGGGACAACCTGTGCGGCCACCACACCTTCTTCCCCACATCCAGGAACAACGCCGTCACCAGCACCGAACGCACGACGAGCGTGTCCAGGAGCACCCCCAGCGCCACGGCGAAGCCGATTTCGGCGAAGGCGACCATGGGGAGGGTGCCCAGGGCGGCGAAGGTGCCGGCCAGGACCAGGCCGGCGGAGGTGATGACCGCGCCGGTGGCGGCCAGGCCCGTGATGACGCCCTCGCGGGTGCCCTGGTGCGCGGCCTCCTCGCGGATGCGGGTGGTCAGGAAGATGTTGTAGTCGATGCCCAGCGCCACCAGGAAGACGAAGACGAACAGGGGGAAGTCGGTCGACTCGCCCGCGTAGTCGAAGATGTGGCGGAAGGCCAGCGCGCTGATGCCCAACGCTGCCGCGAAGGACAGGATCACCGTGCCGATCAGCAACACGGGAGCGATCAGGGCACGCAGCAGGCCCGCGAGGATCAGCATCACCACGACCAGGACGAGCGGGATGATCACGATGTTGTCGTGGGTCGTCGCCTTGTCCATGTCCAGGAGGGCCGCCGTGCCCCCGCCCACCTGGGCGTCGGCGTCCGGCACCGCGTGGACGGCGTCCCGTACCCGCTCGACCGTCTGTTTCGCGGCCTCGCTGTCGGCCGGAGCGGTCATCGTCGCCTCGAAGAGCACCTGGCCCTCGTAGAACGGTTTCGTGCCCGGGGGCAGACCGAGGGATTCGGGGACGACGCCCCGGGTCTCGGCGACGGCGCGGCCCACCTGTTGGGCCTGGGCCTGGTTGCTGACGATGACCAGGGGGTCGCCGCTGCCGGCCGGGAAGTACTGCTCGGAGATCTYCTGGCCGGTGATCGAGTCCGGCTTGTCGGTGAACGCGTCGGCGTTGCTCAGCCCCTCGGCGCGCAGTTGGATCAGGCCCAGGGAGCAGACCGCGAGGACCACCGCCGTGATGACCCAGGTCATGCGGGGGCGCTGAGCGATACCGCGGCCCATGCGGGCCCAGGCGCCGCGCTCGTGCGGGTTCTCCGCACCGAGGTGGGGGATCACCGGCCAGAAGATCCAGCGGCCGCAGATGACGAGGAGCGCGGGGAACAGGGTCATCATCGCGAGCAGGGCCACCGCCACGCCGATCGCGGCCACCGGGCCGAGGCCGCTCGTCGAGTTCATCTCCGCCGCCAGCAGCACCAGCATGCTCAGCACGACGGTCGCGCCGGAGGCCAGCACCGCCGGGCCCGCGCGGTGCAGGGCCAGGGCCATCGCCTCGTGACGGTCCTCGTGACGGCGGAGTTCTTCCCGGTAGCGGGCGACGAGGAGTAGGGCGTAGTCGGTCCCCGCGCCGAAGACGAGGACCGTGAGGATGCCCGCGCTCTGCCCGTTGACCGTCAGGCCCCCGTGTTCCGCCAGGAGATAGATGAAGGCCTGGGCGGTGAACAGGGCGACGATCACGGCGATCAGGGGGACCAGGAGCAGGGTCGGGCTGCGGTAGGTGATCAGGAGCATGACGATGACGACCGTCATCGCCGAGAGCAGGAGAGTGGAGTCGATGCCCTCGAACGCCTCGGAGAAGTCCGCCGACGTGCCGCCGGGGCCCGTGATGTGCACGGCGAGCCCGCCGCTGCTCGTCCCGACGACGTCCCGGATGGAATCGACGGCCGGCGCGATGCGCTCCCAGCCCTTCTCGTCCATGGTGATCGGGACCTGCACCTGGGCCGCGCGCGGGTCGATCTCCCGGTCGAAGACGGGTCCACGTGTCTCGGCGCCCCGGATGCCGTGGTCGGTCAGCTGCTTGAGCTGAGCCACGTCCTCGGTGATCGCGGCCCGGTCCTGTGCCGTCAGGCCACCGTCACGGGCGTAGATGACGACCGCGGGGATCTGCTCCGGCCGGAAGTTCTCGGAGATCCCCAGGACTTGGGTGGACTCGGCGGACCCCGGCAGCCAGGAGGCAGCGTCGTTGTCCTGCGCGTCGGTCAGCTTCTGCGCGAGCGGCGCCGTCACGAACAGCGCCACCAGCCACAGTACGAGCACCACCCACTTGGCGCGTCGTCCGCAGACCAGATGCGCGATGCCTTGCTGTCCCGAACCCGTCTGCCGGTTCTTCTCCTGGATCTCCGTCATGGTCACCCCCGCAGCCGAACAACGATCCGGCCGGCCGCCCAGCATGGCACGCGCGGCCCGGACATAACATCGGATGAACGTCTTAGGTCTGGACCGGGGCAAACATTCGTGCTCCGGCATGGCAGGCTTGGGGCATGGCCGTGCAGATCAACCCCAGCATCCTGTCCGCCGACTTCGCCCGCCTCGCGGACGAGGCGAAGGCGGTCGAAGGAGCCGACTTTCTCCACGTCGACGTCATGGACAACCATTTCGTCCCGAACCTCACGCTCGGCGTGCCGGTCGTAGAGTCCCTGGCCCGTGCGACGGACACTCCGCTGGACTGCCATCTGATGATCGAGGCCCCCGATCGGTGGGCGCCCCAGTACGTCGAAGCAGGGGCCTCCTCCGTCACCTTCCATGTCGAGGCCGCCGCGGCCCCTGTACGGCTGGCAAGGGAGATCCGGGCCAAGGGCGCCCGTGCCTCCATGGCGCTCAAGCCCGCGACGCCCATCGAGCCGTACGAGGATCTGCTCCCCGAGCTCGACATGCTGCTGATCATGACGGTCGAGCCGGGCTTCGGTGGTCAGGCGTTTCTCGACATCATGCTTCCGAAGATTCGCCGCACCCGCGAGTTGATCAGCAAGCACGGCCTCGACCTGTGGCTCCAGGTCGACGGCGGGGTGTCGGCCTCGACGATCGAGCGGTGCGCGGAGGCGGGCGCGGACGTCTTCGTCGCCGGTTCGGCCGTGTACGGGGCGGACGACCCCGCCGCGGCGGTCCGTGCGTTGCGCGCCCAGGCGCAGGACGTGACCAAGTCCGCCGCCTGGGCATGCGACCACTGAGCCAAGGGAACGTGAACGCCGCCCATCAGGGCGGATCAAGAGCGCCGGATCTGCAAGGATGAACGGCGAATCCAGAGTGTGAACAGCAGTGAGGAGATCGCCGTGTCGGGTATGTCGGCGGGCCGGTCAGCCATGCGGATGGGACCCGCTGAGCTGGTGCAGGCGGCGGCCATGGCCCGCCGCTTCTACCTCGAGGGCAAATCCAAGATCCAGATCGCCGAGGAGTTCGGCGTCAGCCGCTTCAAGGTGGCCCGGGTCCTGGAGACCGCTCTCGAACGGGATCTGGTGCGCATCGAGATCCGCGTGCCGGCCGAACTGGACGCCGAGCGCTCTGACGCGCTGCGCGCCCGCTACGGCCTCAGGCACGCCGTCGTGGTCGAGTCCCCGGCCGAGGCCGAGGAGACGCCGGACCCGGAGAACCTGGGAGAAGTGGCCGCCGACCTGCTCGGCGAGCTCGTGAACGAAGGGGATGTGCTGGGCCTGGCCTGGGGCCGGTCCACCATCCACATGGCCGCGGCCCTCGACCGGCTGCCGCCGTGCACGGTGGTGCAGCTGACCGGCGTCTACGACGCCGGGACCGCCGAGCGCGGTTCGGTCGAGGCGGTGCGCCGCGCTGCCCAGGTGTCGGGCGGCGACGCCCACCCCATCTACGCGCCCATGCTGCTGCCGGACGCGGCCACCGCGGAGGCGCTGCGCCACCAGACCGGCATCGCGCGGGCCTTCGAGTACTTCGACAAGGTCACCGTCGCCTGCGTCTCCATCGGCTCGTGGGAGCCCGGCATCTCGACGGTGCACGACATGCTGAGCGACGAGGAGCGGGCGCACTACGCCTCGCTCGGCGTCGCCGCCGAGRTGTCCGCGCACCTCTTCGACACCGAGGGCCGCCGGGTCGGGCGGGACCTGCAGGAGCGGTGCATCACGGTCAAGGCCGACCAGCTCCGCCGTATCCCCGAGGTCGTCGCCATAGCGGGCGGGCAGCGCAAGGCGGGCGCGATCGACGCGGTGCTGAGGTCCGGGCTCGTCACCTCCCTGGTGACGGACACCTCGGCGGCGGACTACCTGATGACGTCCGGCCCGACCCCGAAGAACACGCTCAACAGGGCGGATCCGGACGGGAACTGACGGTAAGTCATGAAGGAGACGGCCGCGGCGGCATCGACGGGGTGGTGCTGCGGCTCGTCTCCGGAGTCCCGCCACGGGCGTGTGCCGTGTCCGGGAGCTTCGAAGGGCTGCGCGAGGTCTGTCACCTCGATGATCCATACGAATCGTTCAGGGCGGTGCTGACATGACCGACGATCCGCTCGCGCCCGTGCTCGCGGGCACCACGCCGCCCGGCGTCCTGTCCTGGCCTGCCGCTCTGCCGACGGCGCAGGCCGTGGACGCGGCACGGGCGGCAGAGTGGGAGGCGGCAGTCCTGGACCTCTCCGGTGTCACGGACAAGGCCGGGCTCATGACGGCGTTCGCCGACGCATTGCGCCTGCCCGACTGGTTCGGTGCGAACTGGGACGCTCTCGCCGACTCTCTCAGCGACCTGGAGTGGTGGCCCACGCGAGGGGGCCGGCTGATTCTCGTCCGCGAGTGGCAGGTCTTCGCGAAGGCCCGGCCCGACGAGTGGGGCGTCCTCCAGGAGATCTTCGCCGACGCCGCCGCACGCTGGCGGGAGACGGATACCGGACTGGTCGTCCTGATGGCGCTCGGCTAGAGCCGTCCGAGGTCAGGTCTTCGGCGCCGGCCGCGCCGGCCGCGCCGGCAGGGCCGTTCGGGACGCGATGCCCAGCGTGGCGTAGGCGTGGCTGAGGTGGTACTCGACCGTCTTGACGCTCAGGACCAGCTCCTGGGCGATACGGCGGTTGGTGAAGGCCATCGGCGGCGAGGCGGGCCACTGCCGGTTCCTGCGGGGTCAGTGGCAGCGGAGCCCTTGTGTCCGAGCCTACGGGCTGTCCGCACGCAGCCGGCTCGCGGGCACAGCGCCCGGCGAGCCAGACGCTCCCAGCTTCACGAAGGTGCCGTGGGCGGTCAGCAGGTGCTCGGCCGCGGCGGCACGTCGACCGGTACGGCGCAGGAAGACACCGAGGCCGAGGGCCAGCCGTGCCCCGTCGAACGGGTTCGCGACCGTCGCCGATTGCCCGAGGCCCGTCCGGAACGCCTACTCGGCCGCCTCGGGCCGCTGCCGCGCGGCGAGCGAGCGTGGTGGCGCACTCCTGATAAGGCGCACTCCTGATGCAGGGTGAGCCCGTACTGCTGCGTGCTCACCGGCTCCTCCCAGTCGCGGCGACCGTGGTCGCGTGCGCCCCCGGACGGGCTCCGGCTGCCCACGTAGGAACGCCGGGTCGGGGGCCGCGTCGGTGTCGGCCCCCCGGGGCGGCCCGGGGATCGGAGCCGGCACCGGCCAGGGAGGGCGCGGAAAGGCCCCCGGGGCACCCCGGGTCGGCAGTCCGCCGGGCCGGGCTTCGGAGGATGCGACAAACGCCCCGGTGACCTGCCTGGACGTTCCGACCAGCCCGCGCATACCCGGCGACATGGGACAATGAAGTACGTGCTTTCCCCCTGGCTGACCTGTCCGGGGGCCACCTCTGATCGACTGGGATGTGCAGCACGTGCGTTTCCTCAATGACATCCAGCCCGCGTACGACCTGACGTACGACGACGTCTTCATGGTCCCGAGCCGCAGCTCCGTCGGCTCGCGGCAGGGCGTGGACCTCAGCTCCCCGGACGGCACGGGCACCACGATCCCGCTGGTCGTCGCCAACATGACCGCCATCGCCGGCCGACGTATGGCCGAGACGATGGCCCGGCGCGGCGGCCTGGTGGTCATCCCGCAGGACATCCCGATCGACGTCGTCACCGACGTCGTAGCCTGGGTGAAGAGCCGCCACCACGTCCTCGACACCCCGATCGTGCTGGCCCCGCACCAGACCGTCGCCGACGCGCTCGCCCTGCTGCCCAAGCGCGCCCACAACGCCGGTGTCGTCGTCGACGAGAACCAGCGGCCGATCGGTGTCGTCACCGACTCCGACATCTCCGGCGTGGACCGCTTCACGCAGCTCGAAGTGGTCATGTCCCGGGATCTGCTGCTTCTCGACGCCGACCTCGACCCGCGCGAGGCCTTCAACACCCTCGACCACCACAACCGGCGCTACGCCCCGGCCGTCGACTCCGAGGGCCGTCTCGCGGGCATCCTGACCCGCAAGGGCGCCCTGCGCGCCACGCTGTACACGCCCGCCGTCGACGCGCAGGGCAAGCTGCGCGTCGCGGCCGCCGTCGGCATCAACGGCGACGTGGCGGGCAAGGCCAAGCAGCTGCTCGACGCGGGCGTCGACACCCTCGTCATCGACACCGCGCACGGCCACCAGGAGTCGATGATCGCCGCGATCCGGACCGTGCGGGCGCTCGACCCGCAGGTGCCGATCGTCGCCGGCAACATCGTCGCCGCCGAGGGTGTGCGGGATCTGATCGAGGCGGGCGCGGACATCATCAAGGTCGGTGTCGGTCCGGGCGCGATGTGCACCACCCGCATGATGACCGGCGTCGGCCGGCCGCAGTTCTCGGCGGTGCTGGAGTGCGCCGCCGAGGCGAAGAAGTACGGCAAGCACGTCTGGGCCGACGGTGGCGTCCGGCACCCGCGTGACGTCGCCATGGCGCTCGCCGCCGGTGCGTCCAACGTGATGGTCGGGTCCTGGTTCGCGGGCACCTTCGAGTCCCCGGGCGACCTTCAGCAGGACGCGAACGGCCGCCTCTACAAGGAGTCGTTCGGCATGGCGTCCGCGCGTGCCGTGGCCAACCGTACGTCCGAGGAGTCGTCGTACGACCGGGCCCGCAAGGCCCTGTTCGAGGAGGGCATCTCCACCTCCCGCATGTTCCTCGACCCGACCCGCCCGGGCGTGGAGGACCTGATCGACTCGATCATCGCGGGCGTGCGGTCGTCCTGCACCTACGCGGGCGCCGGCTCCCTGGAGGAGTTCGCCGAGAAGGCCGTGGTCGGCATCCAGAGCGCCGCGGGCTACGCGGAGGGCAAGCCGCTGCACGCCAGCTGGAGCTGACGCCTCGTCAATGCCCTTTGGTACGGCCCCCGTTGTCCCGCCCGCCGGGAAAATTGGGGGCCGTTCCCATGCTCCGGGAAGTAACTTCGGCGACATGGAGATCACCGTCTGCGGACCCGCCGATGTGGCGCTGCTCGACCGGCACATCGCTTCGCCCGGCGCCCTGTCGTTCCATGCGCGAAGGTTCGCACGTCAGCAGCGGGGTGAAAGCACCTATCTGGTCGCCTGGTTGGAGGGACGGCCCGTCGGGCACGTGGAGATGCGCTGGATCGGCTGCGACGCCCCCGCAGTGCGCACCGCGCGGCCCGGCTGCCCCGAGATCAACGGACTGGGCGTCTGGCCGGAGGAACTGCGCTCACGGGGCATCGGCACCGCGCTCGTCCAGGCCGCCGAGACGCTGGCCCGCGAACGCGGCATCACCGTCGTCGGCATCGGCGTCGCGAAGGACAACCCCCGTGCTGCCGCGCTCTATGCGCGGCTCGGCTACGAGCCCCTGCTCGACTACCACGACCGCTGGTCGTACGAGGGCCCCGACGGAGCGCTGCACGACTGGGTCGACGCGTGCACGTTCCTCGTCAAAGACCTGTTCTGACCAGCCCTGTGCAACGGTCGACAGCCGCCCCGCAACGAACACTCACCCAACCCCGAGACACGCAATGATCTTGCGGGCATACGCAAGGTTGCTGCATTTCACCAGCAACGTCACTCCTCGTAGGCTGTCGCCTCGTAAGTAGCGTGGCAGGGACCCCGCTCGGTGGGTCCCTGCTGCAAGGGGTGCCGCCGGTCCCTGCCGCCCTGACCGGCAGCGACAAGGAGCCAGCGCGTGCTCGACCAAGGCGCACCCCCGCAATCCCCAGGCCAGACGGCCGCCCCCGCGCCCCTCGGCGTCGGCGCGCGTCTGATGCGCCGCAAGCCCGTGGAACACCTGGTCGCGGAGGGTGGCCAGGGCGAAGGAGGGTCCCTGCGGCGCTCCCTCGGCCTGTGGCAGCTCACCATGATCAGCATCGGTGCCACGCTCGGCACCGGCATCTTCGTCGTCCTCGGCGACGCCGTCCCGGAGGCCGGTCCCGCGGTCACCCTCGCCTTCGTGATCGCCGGCCTGACGGCGCTGTTCTCGGCCCTCTCGTACGCCGAGCTGGCGGGCAGCATCCCGGTGGCGGGCTCCTCGTACTCGTATGCGTACGCAACGATGGGCGAGCTCGTCGCCTGGGTCTGCGGCTGGTGCCTGGTGCTGGAGTACGGCGTCTCGGTGGCCGCCGTCGCGGTGGGCTGGGGCGAGTACCTCAACGAGCTCCTCGACGGGACCATAGGCGTCACCATCCCGTCCGTACTGTCCTCCGCGCCCGGCGAGGGCGGGATCATCAATCTGCCCGCGCTGATCGTCGTCATGCTGGCGATGATCTTCCTGCTCGGCGGCGTCCGCGAGTCCGCCCGCGCCAACACGATCATGGTCGCCGTCAAGATCGCCGCGCTGGTGCTGTTCTGCGCGGTCGGCTTCATGGGCTTCAAGTCCGGCAACTACGCGGACTTCATGCCGCTCGGCATGGCCGGCGTGAGCGCCGCGGGTGCCACGCTGTTCTTCTCCTACATCGGCTTCGACGCCGCCTCCACCGCCGGTGAGGAGGCGAAGGACCCCAAGCGGGACCTGCCGCGGGCGATCATGCTCTCGCTGATCATCGTGACCGCGCTGTACGTCCTCGTCGCGGGTGTGGCCGTCGGCGCCTGGAACTGGACCAAGTTCGAGGGCTCCGAGGCATCCCTCGCCGCGATCATGAACGACGTCACCGGCCAGTCCTTCTACGGCACCCTGCTCGCCCTCGGCGCCGTCATCTCCATCGCGAGCGTCGTCCTGACCGTGCTCTACGGCCAGACCCGCATCCTCTTCGCGATGTCCCGGGACGGCCTGGTGCCCAAGGCGCTCGGCAAGGTCCACAAGAAGACCGGCGCGCCCCGCCTCAACACGATCATCGTGTCCCTGTTCTGCGGTGCGCTCGCCGCGCTCATCCCGCTGGGCAAGCTCGTCGACGCCACCAGCATCGGCACGCTGTTCGCCTTCGCGCTGGTCAACATCGCGGTGATCGTGCTGCGCGTGAAGCGGCCGGAGCTCGAGCGCACGTTCAGGGTGCCGTTCGGGCCGGTGCTGCCGGTGCTGGGCTTCCTCTTCTGCGCGTACAACATGTTCAGCCTCGACACCGTCACCTGGGTGGTCTTCGGGTGCTGGATGGCCGCCGGTCTCGTGTTCTACTTCCTGTACGGCTATCGCCGTTCCCGTCTCGCGACGGTCGAAGCTCCCGTAACACCAGAAGTGAAGTGAACCACCCGCAGTGCTGAACGATCTCGACGAACGCATCGTGCACGCCCTCGCCGAGGACGCCCGCCGCTCCTACGCGGACATCGGGCAACTCGTCGGCCTGTCCGCGCCCGCCGTGAAGCGGCGTGTGGACCGGCTGCGCGCCACCGGAGCCATCACCGGATTCACCGTACGGGTGGACCCGTCGGCGCTCGGCTGGGAGACCGAGGGGTTCGTCGAGATCTACTGCCGGCACAACACCTCGCCTGACACCATCAGGCGCGGTCTTGAGCGGTATCAGGAGGTCGTGGCCGCGTCCACCGTCACCGGGGACGCGGACGCGGTCGTGCAGGTCTTCGCCTCCGACATGCGGCACTTCGAGCGGGTGCTCGAGCGGATCGCCGGGGAGCCGTTCGTGGAGCGGACCAAGTCTGTGCTGGTGCTGTCGCCCTTGCTGCGGCGGTTTTCTTCCGGGTCGCCCACGTAGTGCTCCGCGGGGAAGCCGGGTTTCATCTGCGGGCCGGTGGGGGCTGGTCGCGCAGTTCCCCGCGCCCCTATGGGGCGTTCCTGCGGACCTTCTTCAGCATGTGCCGGACGACCAGTGCGTGGGCGCCCGTGCCGATGACGAGCCCTCGGTAGACGGTGCCCGCCGGGCCCGGGAACCTCGCCCTCGTCTCCGCCCGAAGACGCGTGTGGCCCCGGGGCGTCTCGTCCAGGTGGAAGATCAGGGCGTACGTCGAGAAGGGGTGGTGGCCGACGTAGGCCAGCTCCTGGCCCGGGACCGACACCGCCACCCGGAAGCCTCGGGAGCCGTTCATCATGGCGCCCAGTTCGTGCCAGACGGCGTCGGCGTTCGCCTCGACCGTCGTCGCGTGTTCGTCGACGAACGGCAGGGCAGGGATCTCGGTGGCGTCCATGGGAGAAGTCTCGCCCGCTCACCCACGCTGCGGCCTCCTCCGTCGGGCGGAGCCGCATAGCCGTACGGCGGAGGCGTCAGTCGGCCGTCTTCCTCGCCAGCGCGTTGTTGTCGATCGAGTTGTGGACGCTGAAGCTCACCGCGTCAGAGCGGTAGCGGTCGTCCGACCACTCCACCGGGCGGCCCTCGCGGGTCGTCGTCACGCGTCGCACCCGCAGGAGCGGGCTCGTGCGGCGGATGCCCAGCAACTCGGCGTCCTGGGCGCCCGCTGACACCGCGTCGATGACGTGCTCGCCGTAGGCGAAGACCAACCCCCTGTCGTCGTACAGGCGTTGGGTGACGGACGCGCAGTCGGGCTCTATGGCCTCGACGGCGGGGGAGATCCAGTCCGCGTAGACCGTGCGCTCCAGCAGGACCGGCTCGCCGTCCAGGCCGCGCACCCGCAGGACGTGCAACACCGGGGTTCCGGCGCTCAGTTGGAGGCGCACCGCGTCCTCCTTCGTCGCCGGGCGGTACTCCTGCGTGACCACGTGACCGGTCGCCTCGCGGCCCATCGCGTGCGCCCACTGGGCGAAGCTGCGCAGTTCGGCGAAGCTCTGGCTGCGGCGGCTGGCCAGCACGACGCGACGGGCGCCCTGGCGGGAGCCGATGAGGCCCTCGGCGGTCAGGGCCGCGACGGCCTGGCGGACCGTGCCGCGCGAGACGCCGTAGTGGGCCGCGAGATCCGTCTCGGCGGGCAGCAGACTGCCGACTGTGTACTCCTCGCGGTCGATCGCCCGGCGCAGCTCGTCGGCGATCTCCTCGTGTCGCGCCGTCATGCTTCCCCTCTGAGTCGGTTGCTGTGCACAGCGTGACCAGCCTAATCGAGACCGTCCGGTGCTGGGTCCCAGCAGGGAGTGTGCACGAATTCAGGGCAGAGGCTTTCGCCAGTGTTTACGAACGTGTCACCATCGGCGGGCCTACTGGGGCCAACTTGTTCAGACAAGTTTGAGACCTTTCCTGGGCAAGATCCTCCTGCACCCTCGCGCGTCCCCCTGGAGAAAAGCCGTGACCGTGTCCCTGCCGAGAACCGCTGTCCCGGTCGGCGCCCTCGCCGTCGTCGCCGCGCTCGCCCTGAGCGCCTGTGGCGCCGCCCCCGACAACGCGTCCACCACCGCCGACGGCAAGAGCGCCGCCACCGCCACCTCCGCCGCCGACCTCGGCGGCATGGACGCCCTGGTGAAGGCGGCCAAGAAGGAGGGCACGCTGCATGCCATGGCGCTGCCCCGCGACTGGGCCAACTACGGCGCCCTCATCGACGGCTTCCAGAAGAAGTACGGCATCAAGATCGAGGTCGAGAACCCCGACGGCTCCAGCCAGGACGAGATCAACGCCGTCACCTCGCGCAAGGGGCAGGACCGCGCCCCCGACGTGCTCGACCTCGGCAGCTCCTTCGCGATCAGCGCCGCCCAGCAGGGGCTGCTCGCCCCGTACAAGGTGGAGGCGTTCGCCGACATCCCCGAGGGCCAGAAGGACGCGCAGGCCCGCTGGTACAACGACTACGGCGGCTACATCTCCATCGGCTGTGACGCCAAGCGGGTCAAGGAGTGCCCGAAGACCTTCGCCGACCTGCTGAAGCCGCAGTACAAGGGGCAGGTCGCCCTCAACGGCAACCCCACCAAGTCCGGCTCCGCCTTCGGCGGCGTGTACGCGGCGGCGCTCGCGAAGGGCGGCTCCTTCGACGACATCCAGCCCGGCCTCGACTTCTTCGCCGAGCTGAAGAAGAACGGCAACTACACGCCCGTCGAGTCGACCCCGGCCACCGTCGAGAAGGGCGAGACGCCCATCAGCATCGACTGGGACTACCTGAACGCCGGGTACGCCGAGGAGTTCAAGTCCAAGGGCGTCGACTGGCAGGTGTCGGTGCCCAGCGACGGCAAGTTCTCCCAGTACTACTCCCAGGCCGTCAACAAGGACGCCCCGCATCCCGCGGCCGCCCGCCTGTGGCAGGAGTACCTCTACAGCACCGAGGGCCAGAACCTGTGGCTGAAGGGCTTCGCCCGTCCGGCCCTGATGACCGCCATGGAGAAGGCCGGCACCCTCGACAAGACGGCCGCGGCCAAGCTGCCCGAGGTCGCTGGGACGCCCGCGTTCCCGACCGAGGAGCAGCAGAACAAGGCCAAGACGGTTCTCGGCCAGGGCTGGGCGAAGGCCGTCTCCGGATGACGACCACCCTCACCCGGGTCGACACGGCGACCGCCGCTCCGCGTAAGCGGCGGCGCCGTGCCGTCGGCGGATGGCTCGCCGTCGTCCCGCTGCTCGTCTTCACCGCGCTCGCCTTCGGGCTCCCGGCCCTGGCCATGCTGGACGGCGCCTTCACCGTCAAGGACCCGGCCACCGGGGCGACTTCGTACAGCGCCGACAACCTGACCAACTCGCTCCAGGGCGCCTACCTCACGGCCCTCCTCGGCAGCGTCAAGCTGTCTGCCGTCTCCGCAGCGCTGGCCGCTCTGCTCGGGCTGCCGCTCGCCCAGGCCGTGGTGACCTCCCGCTTCCGCGCCCTGCGCGAGGCCGTGCTCACCGCGTCCGGCGTGCTCGCCAACTTCGGCGGCGTCCCGCTGGCCTTCGCCTTCGTCGCCACGCTCGGCAACGCCGGTGTGCTGACCCGGCACCTGGGCCTGACCGACAAGGGCTGGGACCTGTACAGCTTCTGGGGCCTGGTGCTCGTCTACCTGTACTTCCTGATCCCGCTGATGGTGCTCACCATCACCCCGGCTCTGGAGGGTCTGCGCTCCCAGTGGCGCGAGGCCGCGCAGAACAACGGCGCCACCACGCTGCAGTACTGGCGGCACGTGGCCCTGCCCGTGCTGCTGCCCACGCTCCTCGGCGGGTTCGTCCTGCTCTTCGGCAGCGCCTTCGCCGCGTACGCCACGGCCGCCGCCATGGTCGGCAGCTCGATCCCGCTGGTCACCCTCCAGATCGCCGACGCGCTCTCCGGCAACGTCCTGGTCGGCCAGGAGAACGTGGCGCTCGCGCTCAGCCTCGACATGGTCCTGGTCGCCGGCCTGGTCATGGCCGTGTATCTGCCCCTGCAACGACGGAGCGCGCGATGGCTCGCCTGAACCTGTGGCGGTGGGGCGTGCTCGGCCTCGCCGGACTGTACTTCCTGGTGCCGCTGGCCGCGTCCGTGCTCTTCACGGTCGACGTGCCCGGGCAGGGCATCACCTTCGACGCCTACGGCCGGATCTTCTCCACCGAGGGCTTCGTATCCAGCCTGCTGCTCTCGCTGGAGCTGGCCGCCGTCACCATCGCCGTCGTCCTGCTGCTGATGGTGCCCGCCATGGTCGCGCTGCGGCTCGGCGCGCCCCGGCTGCGGCCGGTCGTCGAGATCGTGTGCTCGCTGCCGCTGGTCGTGCCGCCGATCGCGTTCGTCGCCGGGATCGGGACGGTGCTGAAGTGGGGACCCGAGCACCTCTCGCGCACGCCGCTGTTCCAGACCTTCGTCGCGATCCAGAACCCGGACTTCCCCGTGGTGCTGGTCCTGGCCTACGTCGTGATGGCGCTGCCGTTCGTGTACCGGGCCCTGGACGCCGGACTGCGCGCCATCGACGTGCCGACCCTCGTGGAGGCCGCCCGCAGCTGCGGCGCCGGCTGGCCGCAGGCGCTGGTGCAGGCCGTCCTGCCCAACCTGCGCGGCGCGCTGCTCAACGCCTCCTTCCTCACCCTCGCCCTGGTGCTCGGCGAGTTCACGGTCGCGCAGCTGCTGGGCTTCCAGCCCTTCGCCGTGTGGATCGTCAACGTCAGCGGCTCGCAGGCCCAGCTGTCGGTCGCCGTGTCGGTGCTCAGCCTGCTCGTGACCTGGGTGCTGCTCCTTGTGATGGCCGGCTTCGGCGGCCGCACCCGTACCAACTCCCGGGGATGATCATGACCGTGCTCGAAAAGACAGCCGAAGCCACCGCGACCAAGGCCGCCACCGTCGAATTCCGTGGCCTGCGCCGGGAGTTCGGGACCACCGTCGCCCTCGACGGACTCGACCTGACCGTCGAACCGGGCGAACTCCTCGCCCTGCTCGGCCCGTCCGGCTGCGGCAAGACCACCGCCCTGCGCATGCTCGCCGGGTTCGAACATCCCGACTCCGGCCAGGTGCTCGTGGACGGCGAGGACGTCACCGCCATCCCCGCCCACCGCCGCGACGCCGGAATGGTCTTCCAGTCGTACAGCCTCTTCCCGCATCTGAGCGCCCTCGACAACGTGGCCTTCGGGCTGCGCATGCGCAAGGTCCGTACCGCCGAACGGCGCGCCCGCGCCGCCGAGTTGCTGGAGCTGGTCGGCCTCGCCGACAAGGGCGAGCGCTACCCGCACGAGCTCTCCGGCGGACAGCAGCAGCGCATCGCCCTGGCCCGTGCCCTCGCCCTGCGCCCGCGCGTCCTGCTGCTGGACGAGCCGCTGTCCGCACTCGACGCCAAGGTGCGCCTGACGCTGCGCGAGGAGATCCGCCGGCTCCAGCAGGAGCTGGGCATCACCACGCTGTTCGTGACCCACGACCAGGAGGAGGCGCTGTCCATGGCCGACCGGGTCGCGGTCATGCGCTCCGGACGGCTCGAACAGTGCGCCGCGCCCGCCGAGTTGTACGGCCGGCCCGCCACCGCCTTTGTCGCCGAGTTCGTCGGCACGATGAGCCGGATCCCGGGCAAGCTCGTCGAGGGCGGCGTCGAGGTGCTGGGGCGGCGGCTGCCCGTCGACGGCGACGTACCCTCGGTGTCCGAGGTCGACGTGCTGGCGCGGCCGGAAGCGGTGACGGTGCGCGCCGACGACGCCGCCGACGCGCGCGTGGTCGCCACGGCGTTCCTCGGGGCCACCACCCGGCTGACCGTACGGCTCGCGGACGGCACCGAGGTCAAGGCCGACCTGCCCGCCCACGAGGGTGCCGCCCTCGGCGCCGGCGCCGCGGTGAGCGTGTCGCTTCCGGAGCGGCCGGTGCTGGTGGCCGAACCCAGCCGCTGACCCCCGCACCACCTGTTGATCCCCCCACGCAAGAGACGCAAGAAAGAGACCACCGTGACTGAACTCCCGCTCCAGGCCGTCCTGTTCGACATGGACGGCACGCTCGTCGACACCGAGCGACTGTGGTGGGAGGCGGTGGAGCTCGTCGCCGGCCGGGCGCTGACCGAGGCGGACGAGGCGGAGGTGCTCGGCCGGCCCGTCGAGCACACCGCCGACTGGCTGGCCGCGGCCACGGGCGCGCCGGCCACCGAGCTCGCCGACGCGCTGCACCGCGAGTTCGCCGACCGCGTCCGGGCCGGCATCGTCCCCCGCCCCGGCGCGCTCGACCTGCTCGACGCCCTGGCCCGCGACAACGTCCCCACGGCCCTGGTCACGGCGTCGCCCCGAGCCGTCGCCGACACCGTCCTCGAAGCCCTCGGCGCGAGCCGCTTCGCGGTCTCCGTCACCGCCGACGACACCGACCGCACCAAGCCCGCCCCCGACCCCTATCTCGCCGCCTGCCGCGCCCTCGGCGTCGACCCGGCTGCCTGCGTCGCCGTGGAGGACACCCGCACCGGCGTCAGCTCCGCCGAGGCGGCCGGCTGCACGGTGCTCGCGGTGCCCTCGCTCGCGCCGATCGAGCCGGCCCCCGGGCGCACCGTCCTCGCCAGCCTGGAAGGCGTCACCACGGGGCGGCTGCGCGCCCTGCTGCCCGGCGCCCTGCCGTCGCCCGAGCTGCGCGTCATGAGCTGGAACCTCTGGCACGGCGGCACCAAGGTTCACGACCACCTGGCCAAGCAGCTCAAGGTCATCGCCGAGACCGGCGCCGACGTGGTCGGTCTCCAGGAGACCCACGGCACCGCCGCCCAGGATCTCGCCGACGCCCTCGGCTGGTACCACCACCGGGCCGGCGAGAACCTCGGCATCATCAGCCGCCACCCGATCACGGCCCGCTTCGGCGACCCTGCCGTCGGCTTCTACGGCGCGGCCGGCGTCCGCATCCGGGCGGGGGAGCGGGAGGTCGACATCTGGACGGCCCACCTCGACTACACGCCCTACGGCCCCTACGAGGCGGCCTTCGACGGTCTCCCGGCCGCCGAGCTGATCGCCCACGAGCAGGTGCGGCTCGAACAGATGCGGGACGCCCTGCGCCGCATCGAGGAGACGGCCGCACCCGGCGTCCCCGTCGTCCTCGTCGGCGACTTCAACAGCCCCTCCCACCTGGACCGGCCGGACGTCGAGTGGCCGGTGACGAAGGCGGCCGAGGAGGCGGGGCTTCGCGACTCCTACCGGGAGGCCCACCCGGACCCGGCCGACCGCCCCGGCCACACCTGGTCGCCGATCCACGCCCTGCACGAGGACGGCAGCGGACGCCCCGAGCCGCAGGACCGGATCGACTTCGTGCTGCACCTAGGCCTGCGCGTGGTCGACTCCGAGACGTACGTCAGCGGCCACCCGCGCCCCTGGCCGGACGTCGAGCACAACGAATGGCCCTCCGACCACGCCGCCGTGATCACCACATTTTCCCTGCGCGAGTGAGCCGGACCGGCCTACCATCGGTGCCATGACCTGGCTACATTGATCCAGCAGCCGTGCCTCCCGAGGGCCGCCTCGGACGCCGTACCCCCGGTGTCCGAAACGTCCCTGCGGGAAGGCCTCATGACACTCTCACCTGCGCGTGTGCCCGCCACCGGTGTCCGGCGGCTGACAGCCACGCTGTACGGCTACTCGTTCCTCGACGACTTCGTCCTGCTCTACCCGGTGTACGCGCTGCTGTTCGCCGACACCGGCCTGTCGCTCTGGCAGATCTCCTCACTGTTCGCCCTGTGGTCGATCACCGGCGTGGTCCTGGAGGTGCCCTCGGGTGCCTGGGCCGACGCGGTGTCGCGCCGCCGGCTGCTGTGGATCGGCCCTCTGCTCACCGCCGTCGGCTTCGCGGTGTGGGTGGTCGTCCCGTCGTACGGCGCCTTCGCGGCCGGCTTCGTCCTGTGGGGTGCCGCGGGGGCGCTCGGCTCCGGCGCGCTGGAGGCGCTGGTGTACGACGAGCTGGACCGGCTGGGCGCCGCCGACCGCTATGCGCGGGTCATGGGCCGGGCCCGGGCCGCTCGCCTGGTGGGCACGGCGGTCTCGGCCGGAGTCGCCGGGCCCGTCTTCGCCCAGGGCGGCTACCCGGCCGTCGGCGTCGCGAGCGTCCTGGCCTGCCTGCTGACGGCCCTCGCCGCGACCCGGTTCCCGGAGCACCGGATGCCGCCCCGGACCGGGCACGACAGCTGGGCGACGACCCTGCGGACCGGACTCGCCGAGGTCCGCAGGGACCGTTCGGTGCGTGGCGCCCTGCTGCTGATCCCCGCCGTCGCCGCCGTGTGGGGTGCGCTCGACGAGTACACCCCGTTGCTCGTCCGGGAGATCGGCGTCGCCGAGGCGACCGTGCCCTACCTGATCCTGCTGATCTGGGCGGGCGTCACCGTCGGAAGCCTGCTGACCGGACCGGCCGAACGTCTCGGCACCGCAGGCCTCGCGACGCTACTCGCGGGCGCCGCGCTGGCCCTCGCCCTCGGCGCCGCGGCCCGGTCGGTGGCCGGCATCGCCCTCGTCGGCCTCGCCTTCGGTGGCTTCCAGCTGGCGGAGGTGCTCGCCGACGTCCGCCTCCAGCACCGTATCGACGAGTCCCACCGGGCCACCCTCACCTCCGTGGCGAGCCTGGGCACCGAGCTGGCCACGGTCGCCACGTTCGGCGCGTACGCGCTGCTCGGTGCGGACGCGGCGCACAGCACGGTTTTCGCGGTGCTCGCGGTGCCCTATCTGGTGACGGCGCTCGCCCTGGCTAGAAATCGGGCTGCCACGGCACGACCGTGAAGTCGCCCGTCCCCTTCTTGACCTTCTCGAAGGGGGCGGAGCTCACGCACTTGGGCAGCTCCTTCGTCTCGACGGGGTTGCCCGTCGAGGCCCAGCTGTAGCCGAGGCGGTCGTGGCGGCCGGCGTCGTGCACGGTGACGCCGACCCGCTTGCCCTCGGCGCCCGGCAGGTCGGAGGAGGTGATGACCCCGGAGACGACAGCCACCTTCCCACCGGTGACCAGGCAGTCGACCTTGGCTTTGGCCCAGGCGCCCTCGCCGTTCAGGTAGTGGCTCCACTCGAAGGTGCCCGTGGCCTTCATCGGGTCGGCGTTGTCATTCGCCGCCAGGTGCGCGTCGAACGAGAACGTGATGTCGTCCCCGGCCGAGCGGTACAGCTTGGCGGTGCCGGTGAGCGCGGCGGCCTCGCGCCCGCGCGGCGCGTCGTCGGACGCGGTGGCGGACGAGGCCGCTCCGGCGGTGAGCAGCAGCGCGCAGCCGAGCACGACGATCTTCGTACGGCGGTTCATCGCGGTCCTTTCTGCAGGTCAAGCGGACGATCCCCACTCTCCCGGCGCCACGCCCGCGGCACATCGCACCGGGGGCGGGACCCCGCCTCCGCCATCCGGCGGGGACCTCGCCGTGCCCTGCGCCCCGAGAACGAGCGGACCTACGCCCGCAGTCGCGCAACAAATCGCCGCCCACCCCCCGGCGCACGCAACGAACCGCTCACCGGCGCGCAACGGCTCCTTCTTGTCCGGCCTGGTCAGCCGCCCGTACCGTCTACATGGCCCCCACAATCACCCTTTCGCCCCGGTGAGGACACGCATGCGCACCGCCCTGCTCCAGAGCTCCGGCCGCCCCGGCTCCACGTTCGAGAACCTCAAGGTCCTCGACGAGGCCGCGGGCCGTGCCGCCGCCGCGGGTGCCGGGCTGCTGGTGGCGCCGGAGATGTTCCTGACCGGGTACGCGATCGGCGACGACATCGCCCGCCTCGCCGAGCCCGCCGACGGCGACTGCGCGGACACGATCGCCGAGACGGCGAGTCGGCATGGCCTGGCGATCGTCTACGGCTACCCGGAGCGGGCGGGCGAGAGCGTGTACAACTCCGCCCAGCTGATCTCCGCCGACGGCACGCGGCTCGCCAACTACCGCAAGACCCACCTCTTCGGCTGCTTCGAGCGCGACCACTTCACGCCGGGCGAGCAGCAGGTCGTCCAGGCGGAGCTCGACGGCGTCCGCGTCGGCATCCTGATCTGCTACGACGTCGAGTTCCCGGAGAACGTCCGCGCCCACGCCCTGGCCGGCACCGACCTGCTCGTCGTCCCGACGGCGCAGATGCACCCGTTCCAGTTCGTCGCCGAGTCGATGATCCCGGTGCGGGCCTTCGAGAACCAGATGTATGTCGCGTACGTCAACCGGGTCGGCCAGGAGGGGGAGTTCGAGTTCGTCGGCCTCTCCACGCTCGCCGGCCCCGACGGAGTCGCCCGCACCCGCGCCGGCCGCGGTGAGGAACTCGTCCTCGCCGACGTCGACCCCGCCTTCGTCGCCGCCTCCCGCGAGGCGAACCCGTATCTGCAGGACCGCCGCCCCGGCCTCTACGGGTCGCTCGTCTGAATCCCCCCAGCCTTCACCAGCAGCTTTCCGCAAGGAGTCCGTACCCCATGACGTCCATGGTGCCCAACGCCGTCCAGCACGCCGACGAGCAGCAGCCGCCGATCACCATGTTCGGCCCGGACTTCCCGTACGCGTACGACGACTTCCTCGCCCACCCGGCGGGGCTCGGCCAGATACCCGCGACCGAGCACGGCACCGAGGTCGCGGTCATCGGCGGCGGCCTGTCCGGCATCGTCGCCGCGTACGAGCTGATGAAGATGGGCCTCAAGCCCGTCGTGTACGAGGCCGACCAGATCGGCGGCCGGCTGCGCACCGTCGGCTTCGACGGCCCCAGCACCGATGGCCTGACGGCCGAGATGGGCGCGATGCGCTTTCCGCCGTCCTCCACGGCCCTGCAGCACTACATCGACCTGGTGGGCCTTCAGACCAGCCCCTTCCCGAACCCGCTCGCCGAGACCACCCCGTCGACGGTCGTCGACCTCAAGGGCGAGTCGCACTACGCCGAGACGATCGACGACCTGCCGCAGGTCTACCGGGACGTCGCCGAGGCCTGGAACAAGTGCCTCGAAGAGGGCGCCGACTTCTCCGACATGAACCGCGCGATGCGCGAGCGCGACGTGCCGCGCATCCGCGAGATCTGGGCGAAGCTCGTCGAGAAGCTCGACAACCAGACCTTCTACGGCTTCCTCTGCGACTCAGAGGCGTTCAAGTCCTTCCGGCACCGCGAGATCTTCGGCCAGGTCGGCTTCGGCACCGGCGGCTGGGACACCGACTTCCCGAACTCCATCCTGGAGATCCTGCGCGTCGTCTACAGCGAGGCCGACGACCACCACCGCGGCATCGTCGGTGGCTCCCAGCAGCTGCCGGTGCGCATGTGGGAGCGCGAGCCGGAGAAGATCGTGCACTGGGCGTACGGCACCTCGCTGGCGTCGCTGCACGAGAACGGCGAGCCCCGCCCGGCCGTGACCCGGCTGCACCGCGCCGCCGGCAACCGGATCACCGTGACCGACGCGAACGGCGACATCCGCACCTACCAGGCGGCCGTCTTCACCGCCCAGTCCTGGATGCTGCTCTCCAAGATCGCCTGCGACGACTCGCTCTTCCCGATCGACCACTGGACGGCGATCGAGCGGACCCACTACATGGAGTCCTCGAAGCTCTTCGTGCCCGTGGACCGGCCGTTCTGGCTGGACAAGGACGAGCAGACCGGCCGGGACGTCATGTCGATGACGCTGACCGACCGGATGACGCGTGGCACCTACCTGCTGGACGACGGTCCGGACAAGCCCGCCGTCATCTGCCTCTCCTACACCTGGTGCGACGACAGCCTGAAGTGGCTGCCGCTGTCCGCGAACGAGCGGATGGAGGTCATGCTGAAGTCGCTCGGCGAGATCTACCCGAACGTCGACATCAGGAAGCACATCATCGGCAACCCGGTGACCGTCTCCTGGGAGAACGAGCCCTACTTCATGGGCGCGTTCAAGGCCAACCTGCCCGGCCACTACCGCTACCAGCGGCGCCTGTTCACGCACTTCATGCAGGACCGGCTGCCCGAGGACAAGCGGGGCATCTTCCTCGCCGGCGACGACATCTCCTGGACGGCCGGCTGGGCCGAGGGCGCCATCCAGACCGCGCTGAACGCGGTCTGGGGCGTGATGCACCACTTCGGCGGGGCGACGGACGCCGGCAACCCGGGCCCGGGCGACGTCTACGACGAGATCGCGCCGGTCGAGCTGCCGGAGGACTGACCCGGCCAGGGCCGTCAGATTCCGGCGGCCCGCACCGCCTCGTACACCTCGGCGGCGATGTCCTTGAGTTCCTCGGCGTCCCGTGCCAGGCCCTGGAACTCGAAGAAGAACTCGTCGAGCCCCTCCACGACATGCGCGGCCAGGTCCTCGACGATCTGGTCGACGCTGCCCTGGAACGCGGCGCGGTCAGGGCCGTCGTACGCCTTGGCGCTGTGCCGCGGGTTGATCCGGACCACCGCCTGGATCGGCTCGGTGCGGCCGCGCTCCGCCGCCAGGTCCTGCAACTGCCGCCACTGTGCGGTGAGTTGCTCGGCGCCCATGGCGATCGGCATCCAGCCGTCGAGCCGGTCGACCAGGCGGGTCATCGCCTTCCTGCTGTTGGTGGGCACGAGGATCGGGATCGGCCGGGCGGGCTTGGGGGAGACCACGGCCGACGTGACCTTGGAGTGCGGTCCGTCGTAGGACACGGGGTCCGGGCCCCATACGGCCCGGCACACGTCGATGACCTCGTCGAGCACCTTGCCCCGCTCCTCGAACGGGGCCACGCCCGCGGCCGCGTACTCGTCGAGCGACCAGCCGGTGCCGAGGCCCGCCACGACCCGGCCGCCGCTCGCCGCGTCCAGCGTGCCGAGGGCCTTGGCCAGCTGGAACGGGTTGTGCAGCGGGGCCACCAGGACGCTGGTGCCGAGCCGGGCCCGCTCTGTGGCCGACACCGCCAGGGTGAGCGTCACCAGGGGGTCCGGGACGCCCCGGTACATCTCGGGCCACGGCATCCCCTCGATGCCGTACAGGCCCTGTGTCGCGGGTTCCGGGAACAGGGCCCGCTCGTAGACCCAGAAGCTCTCGTAACCGATCTGCTCGGCGGTGCGCGCGACGTCCGGCACGTCACGGCCGATGTCGTACTGCTGTGCTTGGGGGAGGCTGAGTCCCAGCCTGATGGCCATCCGTACGCTCCTTTGCGTCGGTTCGTCTCAGACGGTTCAATCGTCAACTTAACTCAGGTAGCCGCCCGAGGCAGGTGTACGGCACCGGTGTGGCCGAGATCAGTCGGCCAGCGGGGTGAGCAGCATGCGCCCCGCCAGTCCCACCGCCGCGTCCAGTCGCTGGGTGAACTCCTCGGCGACGTCGGGCAGTCGGCGCAGCGCCCACAGCGTCCGGGCCGCCGACCAGGTGGCGTCCCGGGCCCGCTCCAGGCTCCAGGAGCCGAGCAGATGGGTGAGCGGGTCGGCGATCTGGAGCAGGTCGGGACCCGGCATCAGATCTTCGCGGACGCGCTCCTCCAGCGAGACGAGGACATCACCCACCCGATCGAACTCGTCCTCCAGGTCGACGGGTTCGCAGCCGAGGCTACGACTGGCGTCCACCACGGCGAGCGCCAGATCGTGGCCGATGTGCGCGTTGATGCCCGCGAGCGCGAACTGCAACGGTCGTACGCCCGGATGGCGCCGCATCTGGAACAGGGGCCGCCAGCAGGCGGGTGGGCGCCGCCCGTCCTCGGCCGACTCCACCGCCGCGAGATACCGCTGCGCGAACCGCACGTCCAGCGTGATGGCCGCCCGCGGGTCCGGGAACCGGCCGCCGTCGATGTGCCGGTCGACGGCCTCGGTGACGGCGAGGTAGACGCGGTTGAAGACGGCGACGCCGTCGTGTTCGGGCAGCGTCGCGTCGAGGGCGCGCATACGGGAGATGACCGCGTCCACGGCTGAGGTGAATTGTTCGCATTGCCCCATGGGGGCAATGTCCCAGCTTTAGGCTGGCGGCAGTGTCGGCGGGCCCGGCGCTTCCCCAGAACGGGGGAACGCGCCCGCCGAGGGGGAGGGGGAGCAGGACGTGCCAGGCTCACGTGCCCGGCGACTGGCCGCTCGCAGGGCCGAGCGCAGGAAGGTCGCCCGGCGGGGTGCCATGGTCGTGGCGGCCTTCGTCGTGGTCGCCGTCGGCGCGGCGACCGGGATGATCTCCGCGCTCGACGACCGAAGGGGCACCGACGAGGCCGGGCCGCCCGAGGTGACGCTCTCACCTCGCCTGGAGTACCTGCCGCCCGCGCCGTCCGCCTCCCCGTCGGTCACGAAGTCCGCCTCGCCGACGTCCGCTTCGCCGACCCCCAGGCCGAAGGCCAGTCCGAAGCCCTCGCCGACCCGGACCGAGAGGAAGCAGCAGCCGGCCGTGGCCTCCGCCCGTCTCTACCGCCACCCCGACTCCCAGGTCCTGGAGTGGGTCCGCGACAACCCCGCCGACCCGCGCCACACCCTCATCGAGTCCCGTATCGCCGCCCAGCCGGCCGCCGTGTGGTTCGCCGACTTCACGCCGGACACCATCACCGCCCGGGTCCGCGCGGTCACCTCGGGCGGGTCGGCGCTGGGACGGGTACCGGTGGTCGTGCCGTACGCCATTCCGGACCGGGACTGCGGCGGTTACTCCGAGGGCGGGGCGCCGAGCCTCGACGCCTACGACGCCTGGATCGACCGGTTCGCCGCCGGGCTCGGCTCCGGCGATGTCATCGTCATCCTGGAGCCCGACTCCGTCGCCCAGTCCGAGTGCCTCTCCGCCCGTGCCCGCGCCGACCGCTTCGCCTCCCTGGCCCGCGCGGGCCGCGTCCTCAAGGCGGCCAACCCCAAGGCCCGGGTCTACTACGACGCCGGGCACTCCGGCTGGAACGCGCCCGCCAAGCAGGCCGGTTGGCTGCGCCAGGCCGGCGCCGCCACGACCGCGTCCTCGGACGGCGTCTTCAGCAACGTCTCCAACTTCCACACCACACCCGACGAGATCGCCTACGACCGCCGGGTCCTCGACGCCCTCGGCGGCCCCGCGAGCCTGGGCGCCGTCATCGACACCAGCCGCAACGGCGCCGGAGCCCCCGCCGACGGGGAGTGGTGCGACCCGTCCGGCCGCAAACTGGGCCGGGCGCCGACCCTCGCCACCGGCGAGGCACGCATCGACGCCTACCTGTGGATCAAGCTCCCGGGGGAGTCGGACGGGTGCAAGGGCAGTCCTGGGACCTTCACGGCGTCGTACGCCTACGAACTGGCGCGCTGAGTCCCGTTGCCGGTGCCGCTCTCCTCGTCGTACGACGACGTCCCCTCGTCGAGCAGCGGCTCCTGCGTCTTGAGGTGGGCCGGGGCGAACGCCCGCAGCGCGTGGTAGCCCGTGATGACCACCAGCGTGCCAAGCGCGATGCCGCTCAGCTCGAAGGTGTCGGTGAACTCCATGGTGACGTTGCCGACGCCGATGATGATGCCCGCCGCGGCCGGCACCAGGTTCAGCGGATTGCGCAGGTCCACCTTGGCGTTGATCCAGATCTGCGCGCCGAGCAGGCCGATCATGCCGTACAGGATGACGGTGATGCCGCCGAGGACGCCGCCCGGGATCGCG
Source organism: Streptomyces sp. UW30 (assembly GCF_008042075.1). Lineage (GTDB taxonomy): Bacteria > Actinomycetota > Actinomycetes > Streptomycetales > Streptomycetaceae > Streptomyces. The sequence continues at coordinate 1,300,521 of NZ_RDBN01000037.1, forward strand.
GCCACGATCGCGCCGAACTTGGGGCAGATGCCGAAGAGCAGCGCGAAGCCGGCGGCGGCCCAGTAGGCGGCGGTGGAGTAGACGCGGGTCGCCGCCATCACGCCGATGTTCTCGGAATACGTGGTGTTGGGCGGGCCGCCCACCGCCGTGGAGAGCACCGAGGCGGCGCCGTCCGCGGAGATCGCGGTGCCCAGCTTGTCGTCCAGGTTGTCGCCGGTCATCTCGCCGACCGCCTTGACGTGCCCGGCGTTCTCGGCGACCAGGGCGATCACGACGGGCAGCGCCACCAGGATCGCCGACCACTGGAAGGACGGGCCGTGCAGATCCGGCAGGCCGAGCCAGTCGGCCTTGCCGACGCCGGAGAGGTCGAGCCGCCAGTGGTCGGTGAGCTTGCCGCTCGCGTCGACCGAGTGGATCCGGCCGAAGACGCGGTCGAAGGCCCAGGAGATGCCGTAGCCGAGGACCAGGCCCAGGAAGATCGCGATCCGGGACCAGAATCCGCGCAGACAGACCACCGCCAGACCGGTGAACAGCATCACCAGCAGTGCCGTCCACTGGTCCTGCGGCCAGTACGTCGACGCCGTGACCGGGGCGAGGTTGAAGCCGATGAGCATGACCACCGCGCCGGTGACGATCGGCGGCATCGTGGCGTGGATGATCCGCGCCCCGAAGCGCTGTACGGCGAGCCCCACCAGGAACAGCACGGCGCCCACGACGAGGACCGCGCCGGTCACGGTGGCGCTCGAACCGCCGTCGGCCCGGATGACCGCGGCGACGCCGACGAAGGAGAGCGAGCAGCCGAGATAGCTGGGCACCCGCCCGCGCGTGGCCAGCAGGAAGATGACCGTCGCGACGCCCGACATCATGATCGCCAGGTTGGGGTCGAGCCCCATCAGGACCGGCGCCACGAACGAGGCGCCGAACATCGCCACCACATGCTGGGCGCCGAGCCCGACGGTGCGGGGCCAGGAGAGCCGTTCGTCGGGCCGGACCACCGCTCCGGGCGCCGGGGTGCGTCCGTCGCCGTGCAGTTTCCAGCGGACGCCGAGATCCATGGTGCGGTTTCGCTTTCGTCGTGCGGGTGGGTGTCCGGACCATTGTCAGGGACACCCAAGGCGGCGCCGACCAGGGCCGATCAGGGATTCTGTGCGTCCGCCGGGGCGATGCGCGGTCGGCGCCGTGGAGCGAGGGCTTCAGGGCCGCGGGTCGGGAACCGCCGCGTCCGGCCGGCTGACCTTCGGGCGCTCGCGGTCGCCGGCGCGCAGGACCCGCGCGAACAGGATGAGCCCGGACGACAGCACGGTGACCAGGCAGAAGGACACCATCAGGCTGGTGGCCTGAGCGATCCCGCCGATCGCGCTCGGGGCGATGAGGCCCGAGGTGTAGGTGATCGTCGCGACGCCGGCGATGGCCAGCGAGGGGTTCGGGCCGCTGCGGCCCGCCGCCGCGAAGCACAGCGGCACGACCACCGCTATGCCCAGACCCAGCAGCGCGAACCCGGTCATCGCCACGGCCGGCACGTCCGACACGACGATGAGCAGTCCGCCCAGGGTGGCGAGGACACCGCCGGACCGGACCGTGCGCACGGAGCCATAGCGGTCCACCACCTTGTCGCCGGCGATCCGGGCGAGAGCCATGGTGAGCGTGAAACCGGTCGTGCACGCCGCCGCGAGCCCCGCCGAGGTGTCGAGCTGGTCCCGCAGATAGACCGCCGACCAGTCCAGGCTCGCGCCCTCCGCGAAGACCGCGCAGAACCCGACCGCGCCGATGAGCAGCGCCGACTTGGGCGGCAGCGCGAACCGGGGCGGCGGCTCCTCGTCCTCGGCGGGCTGGAGGTCGAGCACCCACTGACAGGCCGCCACACCGAGGAGGGTGAGGGTCGCCGCCGCGAACGCGTGGTGCAGGCGGGCGTCCGAGCCCAGGTGCGCCGCGAGTGTGCCGGCGGCCGAGCCGACCAGGGCGCCCGCGCTCCACATGCCGTGCAGGCCCGACATGATCGACCGGCCGAGCCGGGTCTCCACCTCGACGCCGAGCGCGTTCATCGCCACGTCCGACATGCCCGCCGTGGCGCCGTAGACGAACAGCGCCAGACACAGGGTCAGCAGGTTGGGGGCGAGGGCGGGCAGGGTGAGGGCGAGCGTCCACAGGGCGATCAGCCCGCGCAGGGCGCTCCGTGCGCCGAAGCGGTGGGTGATGCTGCCCGCCAGCGGCATCGCGACGGAGGCGCCGAGCGCGGGGAAGGCGAGGGCGATGCCGAGCTGGCCGGCGCTGACGTCCGCATGGTCCTGGATCCACGGCACGCGCGTCGCGAACGAGCCGGTGACGGCGCCGTGCACGGCAAAGACGGCGGCCACGGCGTACCGGGCGCGCCTCACTTCGCGCAGGTCGTAGACCATCCCACCCATTGTGTGACCCCTCCCGGTCTTCGCTTGTGCTCGGTTCGGGCGTAAACTATCAGGAACCCTGCCTGATAGATAGGTGAGTTACCGGCCGCTCGAAGCCGCCGTGCTGGGCGGCTCACCGCCGCCGGCAGTCGGCCGTCCGCCGCACGGTTCGCGATCTGGAAGGATCCCGGCATGCCCGCATCCCCGAGCACCGCCCGGGCCATCAACGACCGGCTCGCCCTCCGACTGCTCCAGCGGGAGGGCTCGTTGACGGCAGCGCAGCTGAAGCAGCTGACCGGACTGTCCCGGCCGACCGTCGCCGACCTCGTCGAGCGCCTCACCGACGCAGGCCTGATATCGGTCGTCGGCGAGGCCGGCGAGCAGCGGCGCGGCCCGAACGCCAAGCTGTACGGCATCGTCGCCGGCCGCGCCCATCTCGCGGCCCTCGACGTCCGCACCGAAGGCGTCTCGGTGGTCGTGTCCGACCTGGTCGGGACCGTGCTCGCCGAGGCGTCGGTGCCGATCGGCGGCGACACCGGGACGGGGCCCGCCGTGGAGCAGGCGGTGGCGCTGGTGGAGAGGGTCGTGAAGGAGGCCGCCGCGGACCGGCTCCACACCGTGGGCATAGGCGCCCCGGGCCTGATCGACCCGGCGAGCGGCGAGCTGCGGGACTCCTCCGGCCTGCCCGAATGGCACCGCCGGCTGGTGGCGACCCTCCAGGAACGGCTCCCCGAGGCCCGCGTCAGCGTCGAGAACGAGACCAACCTTGCCGCCCTCGCCGAACAGCGCGCCGGGGTGGCCGCCGACCGGGACACCTTCGTCCTGCTGTGGCTCGGCCATGGCACCGGCGCGGCGGTCGTCCTCGACGGGGCGCTGCGGCGCGGGGCCTCCGGCGGCACGGGCGAGATCGGGTTCCTGCCGGTGCCGGGGACGACGGGGCTGCCGTCGGCGGTGGACTGCGAGGGAGGGTTCCACTCGCTCGCGGGGTCGGCGGCGATCGTGGGCCTGGCCGGGGAGTACGGGCTGACGGTCGAGGACTCGTCCGCGCCCGAGCCGCACGCCGCGGGGGTGGTGGGGGAGGCCGTGACGCGGGTGGCCAGGGTCGGCAACGCGGAGGCCGGGGACGGCCGTTCGGGGCGCGACGGACCGACGGCCGGCCTCGGCGACGCCGCCTCGGCCGACCGTTTCCTCGACGCCCTCGCCGACCGCCTCGCCATCGGCGTCGCCTCCGTCGTCGCCCTCCTCGACCCCGGCTGTGTGGTCCTCGGCGGGGAGGTCGGACAGGCCGGGGGAGAGGTGCTCGCCGCGCGGGTGGAGAAGCGGATCCGGCAGATGTCGCCCCTCGCGACCGTGGTACGCCCCAGCGGCCTGGGCGGCGGCGCCGTCCTGCGCGGGGCACTGCTCACCGCGCGCGACGCGGCACAGGACGAACTCTTCGCACCACCGGACCGCTGACCGGGGTGGCGGGGGCCGGGGCGGTGGCCGGGCGCCGGCTCGACAGGGCCCGACGC
>NZ_RDBN01000037.1:1304515-1353876 GCF_008042075.1 Streptomyces sp. UW30
CCCCGCCCCGGCCCCCGCCACCCCGGTCAGCGGTCCGGTGGTGCGAAGAGTTCGTCCTGTGCCGCGTCGCGCGCGGTGAGCAGTGCCCCGCGCAGGACGGCGCCGCCGCCCCAGATACTCCTCGAACGTCCCCTTGCCCACGGCACGCTCAGGCGTGAGATGGCTGCCCGAGCGGAAAGCCCGGTATGCCTTGCCCCACAGCGGCACGCTCACGAGGAGCCGCTTGCGGCCCGTGGCCTTGAGGTGGGCGCGGGCCAGCGAGTCGAAGGTCCGCACCTCGGGGCCGCCCATGTCCTCGACGCGCCCGGCGGGAGCCGCCAGGGCCAGCTCGGCCAGCCGGTCCGCGACCTCCGCGACCTCGACGGGCTGGTCCTGCACACCGGCCGGGATCAGCATGACCGGCACCTTCGACAGCGCCCCGAGCACCCGCACCACCAGGTCGTGGAACTGGGTCGCGCGCAGCACGGTCCACTCCAGCCCCGACTCCTCGACCATCCGCTCCACGGCGAGCTTGGACTTGTAGTAGCCGAGCGGCACCCGGTCGACGCCGACGATCGAGATGTAGACCAGATGCCGTACGCCGGCCTTCCGCGCCGCCCCGATCAGCTGCTCCGCGGCCTTCTCGTCGCCGCCGTTCGGCGAGGTCGCGCAGTGCACGACCGTGTCGACGCCCGTCATCGCGGCGTCCAGTGCGGGACCGCCCTTGCGCAGATCGACGGCGTACGGCTGGGTGTGCCGGCTCAGTACCCGCACCTCGTGACCGTCCGCGCGCAGCCGCTCGGTGACGAGCCGGCCGAGCGTGCCGGTGCCGCCGGTCACCATGATCGTGGTCATGCTGTTGAGTCCCTTCGGACGCCGGGCGCTCCCGGGCGGAGCGCCCCTCACCGACTGGGACCGTGTACCCCGCGCGAAATGTGACAGCTTTGCGAGCCCGCCTTTCCGAGCCCGCCTTTCCGAGCCCGCTTTCTAAGCCCGCGCCAGCTGCCGCCGCACGAACTCCAGCTTGTCCGGGTTGACCATGGCCCACGCGTGCGTGACCAGCCCGTCCCGCAGCTCGAAGGCCACCACCGACATGAGCGTGTCGCCCGCCCAGGCGGCCACCGCGGTCGAACCGTTGATCTCGACGGCCGTGAGGTCCACGCCGGACAGGAACGTCCGCGTCGCACCCGCCAGGAAGCGGAACACCTTGTCCCGGCCCTCGATCGGCCGCCGGGCCGCCGTGACCTTGCCGCCACCGTCGCTCGACCAGACGACGTCGGCCGCCAGCAGCTTCTCGAGCCCGCCGAGGTCGCCGTCGCGGGCCGCCGTGAGGAACGACCTGACCAGCTCCTCCTGCTGCTCGGGAGACGCCTCGAACCGCGCCCGCCGCTCCTCGACCCGCCGCACCGCCCGCCGGTAGACCTGACGGCAGTTCGCCTCGGTCAGATCCAGTGCCTCGGCGATCTCCCGGTGGCCGTAGGCGAACGCCTCCCGCAGCACGTACACGGCCCGCTCGGTCGGGGTCAGCCGCTCCAGCAGCACCAGCATCGCCATGGACACGGCGTCCCGCTGTTCGGCGGACTCCAGCGGCCCCAGCGTGCCGTCCGAGGTGACCACCGGCTCCGGCAGCCAGGGCCCGACGTACCGCTCGCGCCGGGCCCGCGCCGAGGTCAGCCGGTTGAGGCACAGGTTGGTGACGACCTTCGCGAGCCAGGCCGCCGGATACTCGATGGTGTCCCGGGCGGCGCCGTCGAAGCGCAGGTAGGCGTCCTGGACGGTGTCCTCGGCCTCCGCCGCGGAGCCGAGCATGCGATACGCCAGACCGAACAGCCGTGCGCGGTGTGCCTCGAACTCCTCGGCGGTGGCGGTCGTCATGCCCTCACCCTGCCAGAGCCGCCGAGGGCGCGAGTTGGGAGACCCGGCGGCGGGCAAGGGCCGTCGTCACCGCCGCCGGGCCGTCTGTGCGGGGGCTCGGCAGGTTCCCAGGTCCTGCCGCACACCCCGGTCACAGGTGGCTCCACTGGAAGAGGCCCGAGAGGACGAAGGCGTTCCCGCACCCTAGAGAGGACTAGACCACAGCGTCAATAGGTATGGACCAATTCCAAGGCCGTTTCGCGGTAAGGGAGTTGGGGCCATCGCGAACCGCCGGGGAAGTCCAGTGACGGAGCTTGTGAGCCACCCCACATCGTCCGCTTGTATGGACACCGATCGGGCGTGGCACACTGGCCCTGTACCAGAAGCAGCGCACTCCGGGGTCGGTGAAAGTCCGAACCGGCGGTTACAGTCCGCGACCCGGTCGCCTCCAGCGGCCGGTTGACCAGGTGAAATTCCTGGACCGACGGTTAAAGTCCGGATGGGAGGCAGTGCGCGGCGGGCGGGCATTCGTGCGCGCCGCCGTACCGGTTCGTCCTTGGGGCGAGCCCTGTCCGGCGTCGTCCTCGGTGTCCCTGCTCGTTCATTCTGTCGTTTGTCGACAGCCCCGGAGTCCGTGCCCCGATGTGGCAGGAGGACCCGGGAAGTGTTCACCGGAATCGTCGAAGAGCTGGGCGAGATCACCGCTGTCGAGACCCTCGACGACGCCTGTCGCTTCCGACTGCGCGGCCCCGTCGTCACCGACGGCGCAAAGCACGGCGACTCGATCGCCGTCAACGGCGTGTGTCTCACGGTCGTCGACCACGAGGGCGACGAGTTCACCGCCGACGTCATGGCCGAGAGCCTGAACCGCTCCAGCCTGGGCGCCCTCACCGTCGGCTCCCGCGTCAACCTGGAGCGCCCCACCGCCGTGGGCGCGCGCCTCGGCGGGCACATCGTGCAGGGCCACGTCGACGGCACCGGCGAGGTACTGGAGCGCAAGCCCTCCGACAACTGGGAGATCGTGAAGATCTCCCTCCCCGCGGACCTGACCAGGTACGTCGTCGAGAAGGGCTCCATCACCGTCGACGGCATCAGCCTCACCGTCGTCGATGCCGGGCCCGACTACTTCACCGTGAGCCTCATCCCCACCACCCTCGCCCTGACCACGCTCGGCCTCAAGCAGCCCGGCGACCCGGTCAACCTCGAGGTCGACGTCATCGCCAAGTACGTCGAGCGGATGCTGGGCGACCGGCTCTCCTCCGAAGGGACGGCGGGCCGGTGAACTCGCTGAACTCCGAGGCCTTCGTCCTGTTCGGCCAGCACATCCTCTGGTCGGACATGATCGGCAACCTCTTCGGCCTCGCCGCCCTCGCCCTCGGCTGGCGGCGCTCCATATGGACCTGGCCCGTGCAGTTCCTGGCCGGCCTGATCCTGTTCGGGGCGTTCTACGGCCATCTGACCGGCAGCGCCGGCAAGCAGGCGGTCGTCATGGTCGTCGCCCTGTACGGCTGGTGGCAGTGGCAGCGCAGCAAGGGGCGGACCGAAGACGGTGGCGACGGCCACATCAGCGTCCGGTTCGCCACCTGGCGCGAGCGCGGCGCGATGGTCGCCGCGGCCGCCGCCGGCACCGTCGCGGTGGCGCTGCTCTTCAAGGCGTACCCGACCCTGTCCTGGGACCCCTGGCCCGACGCCTACATCTTCGTCGGCACCATCGTCGCCATGTACGCCCAGGCACGCGGCATGGTCGAGTTCTGGTTCGCCTGGCTGCTCGTCGACCTGGTCGGCGTCCCCCTGAACTTCGCCAACGGCTACGCCTTCTCCGGCTTCGTCTACGTCATCTACGGCGCACTCGTCCTGTGGGGCATGCGCGACTGGTGGCTGCGCTCCCGCGAGGACGCGCGGCCCGTCCTGGAAGGAGCGCCGGCATGACCACGGCACCCGTTCTGTACAGCACGGACAACATCGCGGACTGGTCGCTCGACCCCGTCGAGCAGGCCATCGCCGACATCGCGGCCGGCCGCCCGATCGTGGTCGTCGACGACGAGGACCGGGAGAACGAGGGCGACCTCGTCATCGCCGCCGAGCACGCGACCCCCGAGATCGTCGCCTTCATGATGAGCGAGTGCCGCGGTCTGATCTGCGCGCCCATGGAGCCGGAGGAGCTGGACCGGCTGGAGCTCGCGCAGATGGTCCAGGACAACACCGAGTCGATGAAGACCGCGTTCACGGTCTCCGTCGATGCCTCCGGCGCCCACGGCGTGACCACCGGCATCTCGGCCTCCGACCGCTCGACCACGCTCCAGCTCCTCGCGAGCGGCAAGGCGGAGCCGTCGGACCTCGTCCGCCCCGGCCACATCTTCCCGCTGCGTGCCAGGCCCGGCGGCGTCCTCGTGCGCAACGGCCACACCGAGGCCGCCGTCGACCTCGCCCGGCTCGCGGGCCTGCGCCCGGCCGGCGCCATCGTCGAGATCGCCGGCGAGGACGGCGAGATGCTGCGCCTGCCCGAGCTGATCCCGTTCGCCCGCAAGCACGGCCTGACGATCATCTCCATCGAGGACCTGATCGCCTACCTCCGCGACGCCGAGCGCCCCCAGCAGAAGCCGGTCCCGGTCGAGCAGCGGCCCCTGGCGGCCGAGTCCGCCGTCCGCCGCGAGGCCGAGGTCCATCTCCCCACCGCCCACGGCACCTTCACGGCGTACGGCTACCGCTCCACCGTCGACGGCGTCGAGCATGTCGCCCTCGTGCACGGTGAGATCGGCGACGGCGAGGACGTCGTCGTCCGTGTCCACTCCGAGTGCCTCACCGGCGACGTCTTCCACTCCCTGCGCTGCGACTGCGGCCCCCAGCTGGAGGCCGCCCTGGAGCGCATCCAGGACGAGGGCCGTGGAGTCGTCGTCTACCTGCGCGGACACGAGGGCCGGGGCATCGGTCTGATGTCCAAGCTGCGCGCCTACGAACTCCAGGAGCGCGGCCGCGACACCCTCGACGCCAACCTCGAACTCGGCCTGCCCGCGGACGCCCGCGACTACGGCGTCGGCGCGCGGATCCTGGCCGACCTCGGCGTGCGCAGCGTCCGGCTGCTGACCAACAACCCCGACAAGACCGACGCGCTGCGCGGCCACGGCATCGAGGTCACCGAGCGCGAGCCGATGCCCGTGACCGCGGGCGAGCACAACCTGACGTACCTGCGCACCAAGCGGGACCGGATGGGACACGACCTGCCCTGGCTGGACGCGGCCCCCGAGCCCGCCCTGTCCACCTGCACCAACCAGTAAGAGCACACCCCAGCAAGAACACACCCCAGCAAGAGCACACCCCAGCAAGAGCACACCGAGGAGAGTCAGGAACGTGAGCGGCAAGGGCGCACCGGAGCTGTCCGTACGCAATGTGGGCGACCTGCGGGTCGCGGTCATCGCGGCACAGTGGCACGAGAAGGTGATGGACGGACTGGTGGACGGCGCGCTGCGCGCCCTGCACGACCTGGGGATCGACGAGCCGACCCTGCTCAGGGTCCCCGGCAGCTGGGAACTCCCGGTCGTCGCCAAGGTCCTCGCGGGCCGCGGCTACGACGCGATCGTGGCCCTCGGCGTCGTCATCCGCGGCGGCACCCCCCACTTCGAGTTCGTGTGCCAGGGCGTGACCCAGGGCCTGACCCAGGTCTCGGTCGAGACGGGCGTCCCGATCGGCTTCGGCGTGCTGACCTGCGACACCGAGGAGCAGGCCCTGGACCGCGCGGGCATCGAGGGCTCCAACGAGGACAAGGGGCACGAGGCGGTGACGGCCGCGGTGGCCACGGCGGCGACCCTCCGCTCAGTATCTGAACCCTGGCGCTGACGAAAGCCGTATGTGGCATAGGCTGAGCGTCACCATGTCCAAGAAGACTTTCGAGGAGCTCTTCACCGAGCTCCAGCACAAGGCCGCCCACGGCGATCCCGCCACTTCCCGCACCGCCGAACTCGTCGAGAAGGGCGTCCACGCCATCGGCAAGAAGGTCGTCGAGGAGGCCGCCGAGGTCTGGATGGCGGCCGAGTACGAGGGCAAGGAAGCGGCCGCCGAGGAGATCTCGCAGCTGCTGTACCACGTCCAGGTGATGATGGTCGCCCGCGGGATCTCCCTGGACGACGTGTACGCCCACCTGTAAGTCACCCGCCGCACATTCATCCCATCAGAGCAAAGGAAGCCGACCTCATGCTGCGCATCGCCGTCCCCAACAAGGGTTCCCTGTCCGGCCCTGCGGCGGACATGCTGCATGAGGCCGGTTACCAGCAGCGGCGCGAGTCCAAGGAACTGCGGATCGTCGACCCCGAGAACGACGTCGAGTTCTTCTACCTGCGCCCCCGCGACATCGCCATCTACGTCGCCTCCGGCCAGCTCGACATCGGCATCACCGGCCGTGACCTGCTGATCGACTCGGACGCCGACGCGGAGGAGATCCTGCCGCTCGGCTTCGCCCGCTCCACCTTCCGCWTCGCCACCAAGCCGGGCACCGTCGGCGACGACCTGGCGGACCTGAAGGGGAAGACGGTCGCCACCTCCTACGAGGGCATCGTCGCCAAGCACCTCGCGGACAACGGCATCGAGGCTTCCGTCGTCCACCTCGACGGCGCCGTCGAGACAGCCATCCAGCTCGGTGTCGCCCAGGTCATCGCGGACGTCGTCGAGACCGGCACCTCGCTGCGCAACGCCGGTCTTGAGGTCGTCGGCGAGCCGATCATGAAGTCCGAGGCCGTCGTCATCCGCCGCGTCGGCGCGGACGCCGACGAGGTCAAGGTCCAGCAGTTCCTGCGCCGCCTCCAGGGCGTCCTGGTCGCCCGGACCTACGTGATGATGGACTACGACTGCCGCGTCGAGCAGCTGGAGAAGGCCGTCGCCCTCACTCCGGGCCTGGAGTCGCCGACCGTGTCGCCGCTGCACAACGAGGGCTGGGTCGCCGTCCGGGCGATGGTCCCCTCCAAGGAAGCCCAGCGCATCATGGACGACCTGTACGACATCGGCGCCCGGGCCATCCTGACCACGGCCATCCACGCCTGCCGCCTGTAGAGAGCACAGCGATGTCCGAACTGCCTGCACTTCCCGTCACGTTCCGGCCGGGCCGCACCCGGGCCGTCCTGCTCACCGCCGGCACCGCGATCTTCGTCGTCATCACGGCCGTCGCGCTGCTGCTGGAGAAGCTCGGCCCCGGCGAGCGCCTCAGCTTCATCCTCACCGGCGCGCTCATGTTCGGCGTGCTGGCGATGCTGGCGCGCGTGAAGGTCGTCGCCGACGAGTCCGGCGTCACTGTGGTGAACATCACTACCAAGCGCCGCCTCGAATGGGCCGAGATCCTCCAGGTGAACCTCCGCCCGGGCGACCCCTGGGTGTTCCTCAACCTCAGCGACGGCACCAGCCTGCCTGCGCTCGGCATCCAGCCGGGCATCGCCAAGCAGCGCGCCATCGCCGATGCACGCACCCTGCGGGCGCTCGCCGAGGCCCGTTCCATCAAGGAGCCCGAGGACCATGAGGACTGACTCGGCGGCGTTCACCCTGACGTAAATCGCGATGTCTTGATTAATCTGTTGGCGGAGGCGTTTTCGTGGCGCCTCCGCCACTGATGTTCCCACCGGTCCTCAGAGGCCCCCTGCTACCCGAGGAGTGATTCCCTCCAGCGATGGACGGATCGTCCTGTAGTACCGGCGCCGCCCCCTCCCGACATACCGGGGCGGCCGCATCATGAGCACCCCCTTGCTGCTCCTGGCAGCCGCGTTCCTCCTGATCCTCGCCAACGGCTTCTTCGTGGCCGCCGAGTTCGGCCTGGTCACGGTCGAGGCGACGGACGCCGAGAAGGCCGCCGCGGAGGGCGACCGAAGGGCCCACCGGGTCGTCGAGTCGCTCAAGGAACTGTCGTTCCAGCTCTCCGGCACCCAGCTCGGCATCACCATCACGTCCCTCGTCGTCGGCATGCTGGCCGAACCGGCGCTCGCCGAGCTGCTGGGCGGGCCCTTCACCGCGATCGGTATCCCCGAGGGCGCGGTGTCCGGCGTGGCCGTGGTCGTCGGCATGCTGATGGCCTCGGCCGTGCAGATGGTGATCGGCGAGCTCGTGCCCAAGAACTGGGCGGTGTCCCGGCCGATGCAGGTCGCGCGCTTCGTCGCCGGCCCGCAGCACGTCTTCGCGCGGCTGTTCCGCCCGGTGATCGCCGCGCTGAACTCCGTCGCCAACCGTCTCGTGCGCGCGCTGGGCATCGAGCCCGCCGAGGAGCTGGCCTCCGCCCGCACCCCCGGCGAACTCGTCTCCCTGGCCCGGCACTCCGCCCAGGCCGGCACCCTGGAACAGGACACGGCGGATCTCTTCGTACGGACCCTGTCGCTCGCCGAGCTCACCGCGCAGCACGTCATGACCCCGCGCGTGAAGGTCAGCGCGCTGCAGTCGTCGGCGACCGCCGAGGACGTGGTCAACCTCACCCGCGCCACCGGGCTGTCCCGCTTCCCGGTCTACCGGGAGCGGATCGACGAAATCGTCGGGATGGTCCATCTGAAGGACGCCCTGGCGATCCGTTCGAGTGACCGGCTGCGCACCGCGGTCGGCCGTATCGCCCGCCCGGCGCTGCTCGTCCCCGAGACCCTGCCGGTCCGGCCGCTGCTGGCCCAGCTGCGCAGCGAGCAGCCCATCGCCGTCGTCGTCGACGAGTACGGCGGCACGGCCGGCGTGGTCACGCTGGAGGACATCGTCGAGGAGATCGTCGGCGAGGTCCGCGACGAGCACGACGGGCAGGACCTGCCCGAACTCGCCGCAGCCCCGCCGGAGGACGGCCGCCCCGCCTGGGACGCCGACGGCAGCTGCCGGGTCGACATCCTCCAGCGCATAGGCCTCGACGTGCCCGAGGGGCCGTACGAGACCGTCGCCGGACTCGTCGCCGACCTGCTCGGGCGCATCCCGGCCGTCGGCGACAAGGCGGAACTGCCGGGCTGGCGGCTGTCGGTGCGCCGGGTCGGCCACTACCGCGCCGAGCGCGTCCGGCTGGTCCGGACCGGTGCCATGGTGGAGGTCGCCCGATGAGCGTGCTCCAACTCGTCTTCGCCGCGCTGCTCGTGCTCGCCAACGGATTCTTCGTCGGCGCCGAGTTCGCCCTCGTCTCGGTCCGCCGTAGCCAGATCGAACCACTGGGCACCGCGCGCGCCCGGCAGGTGCTGTACGGCCTGGAGCGGCTGCCGCAGATGATGGCGGCGGCCCAGTTCGGCATCACCGTCTGCTCGCTGACGCTCGGCGCGGTCGCCGAGCCGACCGTGGCGCATCTGCTGACGCCGGTGTTCGAGTGGATCCACATGCCGCACGGCCTGATCCACCCGCTCACCTACGTCATCGCCCTCGCCGCGGTGGTCTTCTTCCACCTGGTCATCGGCGAGATGCTGCCGAAGAACCTGGCGATGGCCGCGCCGGAGAAGGTCGCGCTCTGGCTCAGCCCGGGCCTGGTCTGGTTCGCCCGCTTCTGCAAGCCGATCACCGTGGCGCTGGGCGCGGTCGCGCAGGCCATCCTGCGGCTGTTCCGCGTCGAGCCGAAGGACGAGGTCGAGGCGGTCTTCACCAGCGAGCAGCTCAACCGGCTGGTGGAGGACTCCGGCCAGGCGGGCCTGCTCGACCCCGAGGAGCAGGAGCGTCTGGAGGACGCGCTGGAACTGGGCTCGCGCCCGGTCACGGACGTTCTCCTGGGGCGCGAGTCCCTCGTCACCGTCAGCCCCTCGGTCACCCCCGGCCAGATCGTCGCGCTCACCGCCCGCACCGGGTACTCCCGCTTCCCGGTCGCGGCGGAGAACGGCGCCTTCATGGGCTATCTGCATGTGAAGGACGTACTGGACCTGGAGGAGTCCGAGCGTGCGGTGCCGCAGCAGGTGTGGCATCCGATGACGACCCTGCGCTCGGAACTGCCGCTGGACGACGCCCTGACGGTCATGCGCCGCGCCGCCACCCACCTCGCCCAGGTGGCCGACGCCTCCGGCAAGGTCCTCGGCCTCGTCGCGCTGGAGGACGTACTGGAGCTCCTGGTGGGCGAGGTACGGGACCCGGCGCACCGGGAGCTGCCCGAGGTGCGGGTCACGGGGCCGCGGGTGAGCAGCGGGGAGCCGGAACAGGCACTGGCAGGCTGACCGGGCAAGTGGGCCGCGGGATCCGTCACATGGCCGACGGATCCTGCGGGCCCCGTCCCGACAGCACTTCGCCGTAGGCCTGCATCAGATCCGGCAGCCGGAGCGTCGACAGCTCGTCCCGCGTCAGCGCACCCGGATAGGTCGTCAACCGCAGATCCCGGTACGCACAGCTCTTCTCGTACAGCGTCCGCAGGAACCGCCCGTTGCCCAGCTCGTCGATCCACCCCTGATCGACCACATGCCCGGCGATCGACCGCAGCTCCTCCAACGCCTCCTCGTCCCACGCGTCGCCGTTCTCCGCGGCGAGGACCTCACCGATCGAGGTGAGTTCGAGGGGGCGGTACGAGGGGAAGTCGACGCGGGTCGTGAAGCGTGACGACAGGCCGGGGTTCGCGGCCAGCAGCCGGTCCATGCCCTCGGCGTAGCCGGCCAGGATCACGACCAGGTGGTCGCGGTTGTCCTCCGCCCGCTTCAGCAGTACCTGCAGGGCCTCGTCGCCGTAGGCGTCGCCCTTGCCGTAGCCGGTGTTGGACAGGGAGTACGCCTCGTCCACGAACAGGACCCCGCCGAGCGCGGAGTCGATGAGCTCATTGGCCTTCACGGCTGTCTGGCCCAGATACTCGCCGACCAGATCGGCCCGCTGGGCCTCCACGAGATGGTCGCCGCCCAGCAGGCCGAGGGCGTAGAAGACGCGGCCCAGGATGCGGGCGACCGTGGTCTTGCCGGTGCCCGAGGGGCCGGAGAAGACGAAGTGCCGTTTCGGCGGCTGCACCGGCAGCCCCTGCCCGGTGCGCAGCCGGGCCATGTTCAACTGGGCGGACAGCGCCTTGACCTGGCGCTTGACGGGTTCCAGCCCCACCATGCGCTCGAGCTCGGCGAGCGCCTCCTCGAGTAACGCGGGGTCGGTCGGCCCGGCGGGCAGCGGCTGCGACGACACGGCCGTCTTCTCGCGCACCGCCGGGTCCACCACCGACGGAATCGGACCCGTCGGCGGCAGGTCGGGGTCCGACAGCTTCAGGTCCCGGCCCTCGGTACCGAAGAGCGGGTCGAGCCCGTCGGCCATGTCCTGTCCGAACCCGGTGAGCGTGATCGCCGCGAGGTCGGTGGGATCGTCGTAGCCGTCGCCCTCGGCGATGGCCGCGAGCCGGGCCGAGGTGTCCATGAAGGCGGGGTCGACACGGTGCACGGCCCGGTAGAGCGGGAGGGCGGCAGCGGAGCGGCCCGTGCCCTCGTGCGCCCGGGCCAGCCAGTAGCGCAGCTCCTTGCGCTGCGGCTGCTCGCTGCGGCACCGCATCAGCGCGGCCGACAACAGCGGCTCGGCCTGCCCGTACATCTCGAGCCGCACCCGCGCCATGCCGCCGAACAGGCCGGCCTCGATGCCGAGCATCGGATCGTCGAGCAGCGGGTCGGTGTGCCGGACGAGCTGATCCCAGTCCTTGACCAGATAGGCGCGGCAGGCGTGCAGGAAGCGGACCTGGTGGTCGGTGTCCACGGGCGGGAGCCCGGCGAGCGCCCGGTCCAGCTCCGGGACGTGCCGGCCGTCGAGCCAGTGCGAGGCGTGCGCCAGCAGCAGGTCCCGGGGGCTCTCCAGGACCGGCTGCACCCACCAGCCAAGCCAGTACCAGGAGTTGAGCGTGCGTCGATGCCGGGCGCGCTGTTCCCCGAAGCGGTCCCGGTGCCGGTACATCCGCAGCAGCGCGGTCGTCGTGTCGACGCGCAGCGCGTGCAGCCCGAGCCAGCCGTCGGCCATCCCGGGATCGATCCTCACCGCGGTGCGGAACTCCTCCTCCGCCTGCGGATACGCCCCCATGGTGTAGGCATCCACACCTCGCAGCCAGGCGAGGTCGGCCGGGGCCTCGGGGCCCTGCGTGCCGAAGTCCATCCCGTCCCCCACAAACCGTGCCCCCGTCGGTTGGCCGGCCGCTCGCCCGGCGGCCGCCTTGATCGAACCGCCGTACCGCGGACCGGAGTTGCAACGGTGCGCAGAGCAGCCGTACGAAGGTCGCACCGAGGGCATCGTACCTGCGAGGGCATGGCCCGCCCCAGGGTGCCGCACCGGCCGTTTGGCGAGGTGGGAGCAGATCGGGGGAATCACGATTGGTGACCGAGGGTGAGCAAATCACGCCTCTCGGCGCCCGAAAAGAGAAGTCCGGGCAGAACGAAGCCCCCGATCACGGGGGAACAACCGGGGGCTTCGCGTCTTCGGGCGGCCTCGAATGACCGCACATTCAGAACGTAAGTCCTGTACGGCCCCCGGGTCAAGCCGAGTTGAAGCACTCCGGGAACTTGTCCGGGACGGCTCTTCACAAGTTCAGCACATTGCCGATGGGTCGTCACCGTCTGTGATGACCTGGTCCGGTCCAGCAGTCCCGGCAGGCCCAGGAACCACCTCATATCCCTTGCTGCACTGCCGAACCAGAAGGTCGGCGAACGGCCGCGAGGGGTCGCCTGCGAAGTGTCTCAGCTCCGCCCTGACCCACCCGTCCCAGAACTCCCGCTGTTCCTCCCCGTCCCGCGAGCGGCCCCGCGTCCACGACTCCTCGTGCGCCAGCTCCATCCACAGCAGCCGGGCCAGATACGGGCGCAGCGCTCGGCGGCCGGCGCCGACGCCCTCGACGACGATCACCGGGGCGGGTGGAAGCGCGAGCGGCGGTCCGAAGTGGCGGGTCCGCCAGTCGTAGGGGGTGTAGTGGGCGGTCCGGCCGTGGGCGAGGGGTGAAATCACCTGGGCCTGCAGCCGCTCGGTCCACTCGAACAACTCGTCGTGGCTGGCGATGTCGTCGAGGTGCAGCACCGGGGCGTCGTCCAGCTCCCGGGCCAACTTCCCGGCGAACGTGGACTTTCCGGAGCCGGCGTGCCCGTCGACGCCGATGAGGCGGACCGGGCCGCAGGACGGGGGGAGGCGGCGCAGCCGCGTGGCGAGGTCGTGAATCGTTTTTCCTGAATGTGCAGCGGGGGTGGGCATATTTCGTTGGAACATTCTAGTAGTGGGTGAAAGCGGATGCTGCGGCGGGATGAGAAAAGGTGTCGCTTTGAACTAGACGGCGGATGTCCGCAATGCCGACGAAAAACTCCGGCCACCAGGGTGAAATCCGCGTTCCGGTTGAGGCCCACGCTGAGTAAGGTGCCAGTGGCGCAACTGTGAGGTGACGTAACGGGGATGGGCTGGGACAC
Source organism: Streptomyces sp. UW30 (assembly GCF_008042075.1). GTDB lineage: Bacteria > Actinomycetota > Actinomycetes > Streptomycetales > Streptomycetaceae > Streptomyces. Next base: position 1,317,643 of record NZ_RDBN01000037.1, read on the forward strand.
ATGGCCGCGGGGTTATTCGAAGGGCAGTATGTGTGGCATCCGGCGGCCGACGACCGCGTGCTGGCGAGCGTATGCGTCGATGTCCGGGCGGGGCGATATCTGAGCGCCCGCGACGCCCTGGCCGAAACCCGCGGTGACTTCCTGCTGCGTGCCCACCGCTCCCTCGTGCTCGCCTCGGAGGCCGCCGACTCCGACCTCGTCGAGCGCTGGCTGACGGAGGAGCCCGGTCCCGAGGCGGCCCTGATGTGGGCGCGTGTCGCCGTGCTGAGGGCGCTGCGCGCGGCCGACGACCGTGACCCGCGCACCGATGCGCTGGAGCGGATAGCGCTGGCCGCCTGCGAGCGGGCCACGACCGCGGACCCCGGCGATCCCACACCCTGGGTGGCCAAGCTGGCCATGGCCCGGCTGCACCGGCTGCGCGACCAGGCGCCGCGCGGGCTGCTCACCGCACCGCCCGGGCCGTGGCGCCTGTTCGCGCACGTCCTGTCGCTCGACCCCTGGCACCGCGAGGCCCACCACCGATTTCTGGCCTGCTTCTTCCCCCGGTACGGCGGCTCGGTGACCGGCGCCTGGGACGTCGCCGCCTTCCTCGGCCAGCGGGCGCCCGCAGACTCGCCGCTGCGCCTGCTCCCGCTCGTCGCCCTGGTCGAGTGCTACGACCCCACCCGGCTGCTCGCCGACCGCGTCTGGGAGCAGCCGCAGTGGCGCTCCACCGCCCTGGACATCCACCAGAACTGGCTGCCCGTGGTGGCCGGCTACCCCTTCACTCCCGTCCTCGACCTGGCCTACCTCGCGCATGCCCTGGTCATGGGCGGGTGCGAGGCGCAGGCCCGCGCCGTGTTCACGGCGATGGGGCCCTTCGCCTCGCGCATGCCCTGGTCCGTCTTCGGTGACCCGGCCGAGCAGCTGTCCCGGGCGCGCCGCGCCTGCGGGCTGCCGGTGCCGGGCGCCTGACGTGCCACAACCCCCCACCGAGAGAAAGGTCCGGCCTGTGTCACACCGGATATCCGCACCGCGTGCCCGAGCGCGCGGGGGAGTGGATCCGACCGCACTGGACGACGACGCCACGCTGCATGCGATGGGTTATCCGAGAAAACTCACGCGTCGCTTTCAGGCGTTCGACAATTTCGCCATCTCGTTCACCATCATCAACATCATCTCGGGTATCTTCTCGGGCTTCGGTTTCGGTCTGAACGCGGGCGGCCCGAGCATTCTCGTCTTCGGCTGGATCGGTGTCTCCGTCATGGTGCTCTTCGTGGGAGCAGCGATGGCGGAAGTCGCCTCGGCCTATCCGACGAGCGGCGCGCTGTATTTCTCCGCCGGGAAACTCGCCAAACGCCACAAGGGCGCTTGGTCCTGGTACACCGGCTGGCTGAACTTCGTGGGCCAGGTGGGTGGCACAGCCGCCACCGGGTACGCGGCGGCCACCTTCATCCAGGCCTTCATCGCCCTCCAGTGGCCCTCGTACGAGCCGACCGGGCACCGGACGGTGCTGATCACGGCGCTGGTCATCGTGGTGCAGGGGCTCGCCAACACCTACACGGTGCAGCTGGTCGCCGTACTGAACAGGATCTCCGTCTGGTGGCTGCTCAGTGGACTCGTGGTCATCGTGACCGCACTGACCGTCATTCCCGATCACCATCAATCGGCCTCGTATGTCACGCATTTCGCGAACAACACCGGTTTCACTAGCGGCCTTTACGGAGGGATGCTCGGACTGCTGGTCACCAGCTGGACCTTCACCGGCTTCGACGGCAGCTTCCACATGTCCGAGGAAACGGTCCGGGCGACGGTCAACGCCCCTAGGGGGATCACGCGGGCGATCGCTTACTCGGCAATCGCGGGACTGCTGCTGATGCTCGCATTGGTCTACAGCATTCGCGACTACGACCGGGTGGCGGGCGCCGACGCACCGCCCGTGCAGATCCTCATCGACGGGCTCGGACTGGGCACGGCGAAGGCGCTGCTGCTGATCGTGATCGGCGCGATGCTCTTCTGCGGCCTGGCCAATCTCACCAGCAACACCCGGCAGATCTTCGCCTTCTCCCGGGACGGCGCGATGCCCGGTTCACGCTGGTGGCACTCGGTGTCGCCGCGCACCCGCACCCCCGTCAAGGCGGTGTGGCTGGCGGTCGGCTGCTCGCTGACGCTGGTGGTACCCGGCTGGTGGTCGCACACGGCGTTCACGGCCATCGTCAGCGTGAACGTCGTCGGGCTCTTCCTCGCCTATGCCGTTCCGATCCTGCTGAGGCTGCGGCTCGGCGACGATTTCCAGCCGGGGCCCTGGCATCTGGGCCGCTGGGGACGGCCGGTCGGGATCGTCGCGGTGACCTGGATCCTGCTCAGCAGTGTCCTGTTCATGCTGCCGCAGGCGTCGCCGGTCACCGTCGACTCCTTCAATTACGCGCCGGTCGCCCTGGGCGTGGTCCTGGCCGTGGCCACGGTGTGGTGGTTCACCACCGCCCGCCGCCGCTTCCACGGCCCGGTCAGCTACGGCCGGCCCGACGAGGTCGCGGCGATGGACCTGGTCTGACGATCCGTCATCGGCCCCGGTGCCTGCCGTCACGACGGTGTGCACCGGGCGCCGATCCCTTCATCTCGCCCTGTCCGTACGGTGGTTGGCGTGCTCGGCCGCTCCCGTTGATGCCAGTGGTCGACACCAATATTCGTAGCCACGCCAGGGACCGAAGTGCTGGCAGAGGCTGGCCCTTGCGTTCATAGTTGGCGGACAGCCGTGCACAGGATCCGCCCGACTCGGACACCTGGGGGTCATCCGCCATGAGCAGAGCCGAAGAGCCGTCCCGCAGAACCGTCCTCGCCGCCGCGGTCGCCGCAGCCGTCGCCGGTGGCGTGGGCCCGGCCGCCGCCGACAGCCCCGCCGAGACCGCCGCCGACCCCGTGCCCCCTGGTGAGGCCGTCGCCCCCACGGTCGACAACCGTGCCTGGACCACGTTCACGGACTGGCGGGGCGGGACCGCCGACGGCACCCGAGCCGTCGCGGGCTACCGCCCCGGCATCGTGATCGCCGCGCCGGCAGGCGTCATCGACTACACGGACCCCCACACCGGCCGGACCGCGCGCTGGGAGTACGCGACCTGGACCTCCCCGGTCCACCGGCTCCGCGTGCCCGCGACCGAGGCGATCGCGTCCTGGAACGCGCACACCCCCGACGGCACCTGGCTCCAGATCGAACTCGAGGGGACGTATTCGGACGGCGCCGCCACCCCCTGGTACGTCCTGGGCCGCTGGGCGGCCGGTGACCAGGACATCCGGCGGACCTCGGTCGACGACCAGAGCGACGGCAGGAGCAGCGTCTGGACGGACACGTTCGCGATCGACGACCCGGCGACCGGGCTGCGCCTGACCGCGTACCGGCTGCGGCTGACGCTGTACCGGACGCCCGGCACGGTGATCACCCCCAAGGTCTGSCGGGTCGGCGCGATGGGCTCCGACGTCCCCGACCGCTTCACCGTCCCGGCCTCCGCTCCCGGCCTCGCCCAGGAGCTGACCGTCCCGCGCTACTCGCAGGAGACCCACGTCGGCCAGTACCCCGAGTACGACAACGGCGGCGAGGCATGGTGCAGCCCCACCTCCTCGCAGATGATCGTCGAGTACTGGGGCAGCCGTCTCACCCCGGAGCAGCTGGCCTGGGTCGACCCGGCGTTCGCCGACCCGCAGGTCTGCCACGCGGCCCGGTTCTGCTTCGACTACCAGTACGAGGGCTGCGGGAACTGGCCGTTCAACGCCGCCTACGCGGCCACCTTCGAGGACATGCAGGGTGTCGTCACCCGGCTCGGCTCGCTCACCGAGCTGGAGACGCTGATCGCGGCCGGCATCCCGGCCATAACGTCCCAGTCCTTCCTCAAGGAGGAGCTGACCGGGGCGGGGTACGGCACCGCCGGGCATCTGATGACGGTCATCGGCTTCACCGCCGACGGCGACGTGATCGCCAACGACCCGAACTCATCGAGCAACGACGCGGTGCGGCGGGTCTACAAGCGGCGCGAGTGGGAAAACATCTGGCTGCGGACCAAGCGGTACAACGCCGCCGGCAAGGTGGTCTCCGGCACCGGCGGCATCTGCTACCTCTACTTCCCGGCGTGCCCGACCCCGCGCCAGCGCGCGGCGCTCGCGGCCGTGGGAGTCCTGTGAGCAAGGTCTCCGCCGCAAAAGCCGTCTCCGATGGCAAGGTGGGCATATGACCGCGCACTCATCCACGGCCGACCGGGTCCGCACCGGAGGCCCCAAGGAAGACGGCCCGAAGATCTTCGAGCACGCCATGGGCTGGACCCTCGTCGTGGTGGTCGCGATGCTCGTCACGCAGCTCGGTCTGCTGTGACCTGACCCACACAGAAGCCTTTGTGCGGACATATCCCGACCCTGTTGTCGACGGGTCCGTCAGAGCCGATCAGACTCGAACAGGCGGCTGGTGAAGGTCTGACATACTGCGGATGTCCCGCCCCCCGTTGAACAACAGGGTCTAAATTGAATATTAGTCAACAGCGCGACGCGGCCCGTCCCCGGGCACGCGGCACCGAACGTTCGGTGGCGCGCCGTGCCGAACTCATCGCCATCGGGCGCAAGCTGTTCGCCGACACGTCGTACGACGCGCTTTCCATGGACGACATCGCACGCCAGGCCCATGTCGCCAAGGGGCTCATCTACTACTACTTCCAGTCCAAGCGCGGCTATTACCTGGCGATCATCCAGGACTCCGTCGCCGACCTGGTCACCTACGCGGCGAGCGGCATCGAACTGGATGCGGTGGACCGGGTCCACCGCACGATCGACAGCTACCTGCGCTACGCCGAGCACAACCAGGCCGCCTACCGCACCATCGTCAGCGGCGGCGTCGGCTTCGACACCGAGGTGCACGCTATCCGGGACGGCGTGCGCGAGGCGATCGTCGCGACCCTCGCCGAGGGGGCGTACGGCCGCAGCGACATCGCCCCGCTGGCCCACATGGGTCTGCTCGCCTGGGTGTGCAGCGTGGAGGGCGCCACCCTCGACTGGATAGACCGCCCCGAGCTGCCCCGGGACACCATGCGCGAGCTGCTGGTGAAGATGCTCGGCGGCACCATGCGCTCCATCGAGGAGCTCGACCCCTCCTACCGGGCCCCGGAGCCGGCCCGCCGGGACGACTGACCCAGGGCATGCGCATGGGGCGGAGGTCTCGTGGTCCTCCGCCCCAAGCCCCCCGTGGGACCGGCTAGTTGATCGCCTTGATCAGCTCACCGTTCGCCGTGTCCCCGCTCAGTTCCCAGAAGAAGGTCCCGCCCAGCGACTGCTGGTTCTTGTACGCCATCTTCGTGCCGATGGTGGCGGGGGTGTCGTAACTCCACCAGTTGCTCCCGCACTTGGCGTACGCGGTGCCGCCCACCGTCCCGGTCGAGGGGCACTTGGTCTTGAGCACCTTGTAGTCCTCGATGCCCGCCTCGTAGGTGCCGGCTGCCGCACCGGTCGCGGTACCGCCGGGCGCCGCCTGGGTGACGCCGGTCCAGCCGCGGCCGTAGAAGCCGATGCCGAGCAGCAGTTTGGACGACGGGATGCCGAGGCCCTTGAGCTTGGCGATGGTCGCCGAGCTGTGGAAGTCCGCCTTCGGGATGCCGGAGTAGGAGTTCAGTGCCGAGTGCGGAGCCGTCGGACCGGTCGCGTCCCAGGCTCCGAAGAAGTCGTACGTCATCGGGTTGTACCAGTCGACGTACTGTGCCGCGCCCGCGTAGTTCGCCGCGTCGATCTTGCCGCCGCTGGTGGCGTCGGCCGTGATCGCCGCGGTGACCAGGTTGCCGGAGCCGAACTTGGCGCGCACCGCCGACATCAGGTTCTTGAAGGCCTCACGGCCGCTGGTGTCACAGGTGGCGCCGCAGGCGTTCGGGTACTCCCAGTCGATGTCGATGCCGTCGAAGACATCGGCCCACTTGGAGTTCTCGACCAGGTCGTAGCAGGACTGGGCGAACGCGGCCGGGTTGCGCGCGGCCTCGCCGAAGCCGGTCGACCAGGTCCAGCCGCCGAAGGACCACAGCACCTTCAGGCCCGGGTGCTTCTTCTTGAGCTCACGCAGCTGGTTGAAGGTGCCGCGCAGCGGCTGGTCCCAGGTGTCGGCGACGCCGTCCACCGACTCGGCGGCGGTGTAGGTGCGTTCGGTCGCGGCGTAGGAGTCGCCGATCGCGCACTTGCCGCCGGTGACATTGCCGAAGGCGTAGTTGATGTGGGTCAGCTTGGCCGCCGAGCCCGAGGTCTCGATGTTCTTGACGTAGTACTTGCGGTCGTAGGTCCCCCATTCGGTGAAGTAGCCGACGACCTTGGAGCCGGCGGCCAGCTTCGGGGAGGAGGCGGGTTCGGCGGTTGCGGTGCCCGCGCCGGCGAGCAGTCCGGCGCCGAGGACGGCCGCGCAGGCGGCGGACACGAGCGCCCGGAAGCCGTTGCGGGGGCGGTGCGAGATGTGCATCGGGTGTCTCCTCGTGGGGGAGAGGGGAGCATGCTCCGATTGGCATGAACGCGCTGATGCGTTGATCCGTCACCGTAGGAGGACTAGACCAGTACGTCAATGGTTCGGACCAATTTCGGCGACGCGGATAACTTGCTGGACACTTCTTTGAGTGAGCGGTCGTTAACTGGTGACTCGATGCCTCCGATCGGGCATACTCACAGCGCACAGCCGCTGGTCAGCAGCTTCCGAGACCCGGGAATGCGAGCATCGGCCCGGCACCAGTGAGACCCGGCGGAGCCGCCCCACCCAAGGCGTACGTCCGCCGACGTGCCCGACAGGGAGGATCGTCGCCATGCCCGACCGCGCCCCGCAGCCGGTGGACCGTCAACTGCCCACGGACGAGGCCCGGGATCTGATCTCGCTCGTCCGCGACATCGCGCAGCGCGAGATCGCCCCGAAGGCGGCCGAGGAGGAGGACGCGGGACGCTTCCCGCGCGAGGTCTTCACCCTGCTCTCCGAGTCCGGACTGCTCGGCCTGCCGTACGACTCCGAGTACGGCGGCGGCGACCAGCCCTACGAGGTCTACCTCCAGGTCCTCGAAGAGCTCGCCGCGGTCCGCCTCACCGTGGGCCTCGGGGTCAGCGTGCACACCCTGGCCTCCTACGCCCTGGCCACCTACGGCAGCAAGCAGCAGCAGGTCGAGCACCTCCCCGCGATGCTCGGCGGCGGGCTCCTCGGCGCGTACTGCCTCTCCGAGCCGTCGTCCGGTTCGGACGCGGCCTCCCTGCGGACCAAGGCGGTGCGCGAGGGCGACGGGTGGGTGATCAACGGGACCAAGGCCTGGATCACGCACGGCGGCATCGCCGACTACTACACCGTCATGGCCCGCACCGGCGAGGACGGCCCGCGTGGGATCACCGCGTTCCTGGTGCCCGGTGACGCGGCCGGGCTGAGCGCGGCGGCGCCCGAGAAGAAGATGGGCATGAAGGGATCGCCCACCGCTCAGGTCCACTTCGACGGCGTCCGGGTCGGCGACGACCGGCGCCTCGGCGACGAGGGCCAGGGCTTCGCCATCGCCCTGTCCGCGCTCGACTCCGGCCGGCTCGGCATCGCGGCCTGCGCGATCGGCGTCGCCCAGGCGGCGCTCGACGAGGCGGTCGAGTACGCGACCGAGCGTCGGCAGTTCGGCAAGCCGATCGCCGACTTCCAGGGCCTGCGCTTCATGCTCGCCGACATGGCGACCCAGATCGAGGCGGGCCGCGCGCTGTATCTGGCGGCGGCACGGCTGCGCGACGCCGGCCGGCCCTTCGCCAAGCAGGCGGCGATGGCCAAGCTGCACTGCACCGACACGGCGATGAAGGTCACCACCGATGCCGTCCAGATCCTCGGCGGGTACGGCTACACCGCGGACTTCCCGGCCGAGCGCTACATGCGCGAGGCCAAGGTCCTGCAGATCGTCGAGGGCACGAACCAGATTCAGCGGATGGTCATCGCCCGTCACCTAGCTGGTCCCGAAGGGCGCTGAACTGGCCGTGCTTGACCGTCGGCGCCGCGAGCCGGATCCACTCCGGGTCGTGGTGCCCGGGCAGGGTGCGGCCCCGGTCCGCCCACGTCCGCATCAGATCCCGGTAGATCGGCGGATCCGGCGGCTGCGGGGGTGCGGGCGGCTGAAGCGTTCCTGCGGGCCGGGGGACGAAGACGCGGTGCTGGGGCCCGGTCCCGTAGTAGGTGTGGGGCATATCAGGGCAACGCGGAGGCGGGGGGACAAGTCACCGCCCGTCGGATTCGGGCGTGAGTTCACCGTTGTCCGGCTCCCACTCTGGTCACCCGAGGCTGTCTGACGTACCGTCAGCCCAGCCCGCGTCCAGGGAGGTTTGCCGTGGCCGACGACGACCGCCCGGTACCGCTCGACGAGTACCCGGTGCACCAGGTCCCCCTGTCCATGAAGCACGTCGCGACCGGCGACCGGAACGCCTACGACCGCTGCATCTTCCACGTGCTCGACCACCGGGGGCGTGCCCTGCTCATCCTCGGTCTCGGGGTGTATCCGAACGCCGGGGTGATCGACGCGTACGCGACCCTGCGGGTGGGGGACACCCTGCACGCCGTACGGGCCTCCGACGCGCTCGGCGACGACCGGATGCGGCTCGCCGTCGGCCCGCTGAGGATCGAGGTGGAGGAGCCGCTGCGCCGGCTGCGCCTCGTGTGCGACGACGACACCCTCTCGTACGACCTCTCCTGGACCGCGGACTTCCCGGCCCTGTGGGAACCCCATCACGTCCAGCGCCGCGGCGACCGGCTCACCCTCGAAGGGCGTCGCTTCGTGCAGGCCGGGAGCGTGACGGGCGTGATCCGCGCCGCCGGAGAGGAGTTCCGGGTCACCGCCGCCGAGTGGACCGGCACCAGGGACCGCAGCTGGGGCGTGCGGCCCATTCCGGGGGAGGAGGGCGGACGTATCGCCCAGGAGCATCCGACCGAGGGCTTCCACTGGATATGGTGCCCGGTCCGTTTCGAGGACCGGTTCCTGATGGTGATCGTCCAGGAGGACGCGGACGGGCACCGCTCGCTGAACGAGGCGACGCTGGTCCACCCGGGCCGGCGCGACCGCCAACTCGGCTGGCCCCAGGCCGAGATCACCTACCGCCCCGGCACCCGCCACCCCGAACGCGCCCTCATCCACCTCGGAGACGTCCGCAAGCCGCAGGAACTGGAGGTGGAGATCCTCACCTCCTCCCCGCTCGCCGTCGGCGCCGGCTACCCGCCCGCCGACGACTGGCAGCACGGCACCTGGCGCGGGCGCGGCTGGACCGACCGGCGCACCTACGACCTCACCGAGGCCCACCCCCTGGCCGCGTACGGCGTCACCGACCACGCCGCGCGCTTCCGGCTGGACGGGCGGATCGGCCACGGCATCTTCGAGCACGGCTCGTTCGGGCGTCACGACCCGAGCGGCTTCACGGACTTCAAGTCGCCCGCACCTTAGGGGGTTTGCGTCATGGCAGCCACGGCACCGCGCCCGCGCACCAGCACCCGGGACCCGCAGGAGATCACCCGCCGCCTCACCGCCTGGCTGCGCACCCGGCTGCCCGGGGCGCAGGCGGTCGGCGTCACCGTCCCCGAGTCGAACGGCCTGTCCAGCGAGACCCTGCTCTTCGAGATCGATCACCCCGAACCGCCCGTGCGTGCCTGCGCGTTGCGGCTCGCGGCCGACCCGGCGGCCTACACCGTCTTCCCGGTGTACGACATGCCGCGCCAGTACCGGACGATGCGTGTCGTGGCCGAGCACACGGATCTGCCCGTGCCGCCGCGCCCGCGCACCAGCACCCGGGACCCGCAGGAGATCACCCGCCGCCTCACCGCCTGGCTGCGCACCCGGCTGCCCGGGGCGCAGGCGGTCGGCGTCACCGTCCCCGAGTCGAACGGCCTGTCCAGCGAGACCCTGCTCTTCGAGATCGATCACCCCGAACCGCCCGTGCGTGCCTGCGCGTTGCGGCTCGCGGCCGACCCGGCGGCCTACACCGTCTTCCCGGTGTACGACATGCCGCGCCAGTACCGGACGATGCGTGTCGTGGCCGAGCACACGGATCTGCCCGTGCCGAGGGCGCTGTGGCTGGAGGAGGACCCCGGTCCGCTGGGTGCGCCCTTCTTCGTCATGGAGCGCGTCGAGGGGCGCGTGCCGCCGGATGTCATGCCGTACACCTACCAGGGCAACTGGCTGCACGCGGCGAGCGACGAGGAACGCGAGCGGCTGGAGGCGGCGACGATCGCGCTGCTTGCCCGGCTGCACGACCAAGTTCCGTCGCGGCAGGCCGAGTTCCTCGCCCTGCCCGGTGAGGGGGACGCCCTGCGGCGGCACGTCACGGCCCAACGCGCTTACTACGAATGGGTGGTTGACGGACTCGCCCGCTCACCGCTGATCGAGGACGCGTTCGACCGCCTGGAGGACCTCTGGCCGCGCGATCCGGGCACGCCCGTCCTCAACTGGGGCGACGCACGCATCGGAAACATCGTCTACGACGGGTTCGCCCCCGCGGCCGTCCTGGACTGGGAGATGGCGGCACTGGCCCCGCGCGAGGTCGACCTCGGCTGGACCATCTACCTGCACCGGTTCTTCCACGACCTCACGGTCGCCTTCGGACAGCGCGGACTACCGGAGTTCCTCCGCCGCGACCGCGTCGAGACCCGCTACGCCGACCTCACCGGCCACACCCCGCGCGACATGGACTTCTACACGCTCTACGCCGCCCTGCGGCACGCCGTCGTCATGCTGCGGATCGCCTACCGCCAGGCGCACTTCGGCGAAGTGGCCGTACCGGCGGACCCGGACACACTGATCCTGCACCACGGCAGCCTGCGAGCCATGGTGCAGGGCAGCTACTGGAATTGAGCGACGCGCGAAGGGCGGCCTGCGCTCAGGCGGCCTGGCGCCGCATGACCGGGACCCTGATGGGGCGTGAGCCCGGGCCGCCGACGTGCGAGAAGGGCTGCGTCCGCCAGTCGAGCCCCTGAGGGAGCGTCAACAGCAGGGCGGTGTCCTGCTCCTGGGGCTCCGTCGACTCGTCGGCGGAGCGGGCCTCGGCGGCCCTGCGACCCGTACCGGCGCAGACCGTGAGCCCGAACGGGTTCCACGGCGAGGCGCACAGCGCGTGCTCCGGCAGGACCTCCTCGTCCGCCAGCAGGGCGATGGGCTGCGCGCAGTCCGGGCAGATCACCCGGTACATCTCGAAGGTGTCGTACGCGTCGAGTTCGTCGTCGTCCTCCAGGGCGTCGGGTTCGACGCCCTCCGGAGCGGGCTCGACGACCAGTTGCGGCCGCTTGGGCGTGGTACGACCAGGGCGCTTAAGACTCTGCATGGGATTCTCCCCCTCGGGCTGGGCCGTGACGGCACTGCGGCCTCGACCACAGCAAGCACTTCCCGCCTGTCCTCGGCATTAATCACGGGTACATCACGGAGCCTGTTCGGGGACTGTGGCCTTCGTCACATGCCGCCCGCAGGTGCCCATGGCGGCCGGTTTGTCCCTCAGGCCGCGCACAGCCGACGGCCGGCCAGATCACAAACCGGGCATGACCTGGGCTGCTGAGGTATCCGAGGAGATCAGCAGCACTGTAGGTTCTTGCGCCATGGAGGAGCTGGACCGACAAATCGTGCAGCTGCTCGTCAAGGACGGGCGGATGAGTTACACCGACCTGGGCAAGGCCACCGGCCTGTCCACGTCGGCCGTGCACCAGCGGGTGCGCCGGCTGGAGCAGCGCGGCGTCATCCGCGGCTATGCCGCGGTCGTCGATCCGGAGGCCGTGGGGCTGCCCATGACGGCCTTCATCTCGGTGAAACCGTTCGACCCCAGCGCCCCCGACGACATCGCGGACCGGCTCGCCGACGTGCCCGAGATCGAGGCCTGCCACAGCGTGGCCGGCGACGAGAACTACATCCTCAAGGTGCGCGTGGCCACGCCGCACGAACTCGAGGAACTGCTGGCCCGGGTGCGTTCGCTGGCGGGGGTCTCCACCCGGACGACCGTGGTGCTGTCCACGCCCTACGAGGCACGGCCGCCCATGGTCTGAGCGTCACCGCGGCGGACCCCCGTCCGCCGGGCGCCCTGGGCAGGCGCGAGACTGTTCCCCATGAGTGAGTCCACCGCCCAGCCGAAGACCGTCCTCCTGCGCCGAGGCGAAGTCCACAGCCCCGCCGACCCCTTCGCCACCGCGATGGTCGTGGAGCGCGGCCAGGTCGCCTGGGTCGGGTCCGAGGGGGCCGCCGACGCCTTCGCGGACGGTGTGGACGAGGTCGTCGATCTGGACGGTGCCCTGGTCACCCCCGCGTTCACCGACGCCCATGTGCACACCACCGCAACGGGCCTCGCCCTGACCGGCCTCGACCTGTCCGGCGCCCCGTCCCTGGAGACGGCCCTCGCCCTCGTACGGGACTTCGCCGCCGCCCGGCCGGACGACCGCGTCCTGCTCGGCCACGGCTGGGACGCCTCCCGCTGGCCCGGCGGCCGCCCGCCGACGCGCGCCGAGCTGGACGAGGCCACCGGAAACCGCCCGCTGTACCTGTCCCGGATCGACGTGCACTCGGCGGTCGTCACCACAGCCCTGCTCGACATGACGCCGGGCGACCTCGGCGCCGTGGACGCCCCGCTCGTCGCCGGCGCCCACCATGCGGTGCGCGCGACCGCGCTGGCCTCCATCACCCCGGCCCAGCGCGTCGAGGGCCAGCGGGCCGCTCTGGCGCACGCCGCCTCCCTCGGGATCGGCACCGTCCATGAATGCGGCGGGCCGGACATCTCCTCCGAGGACGACTTCACCGGCCTGGTCCGGCTCGCCGCCGAGGAGGCCGGGCCACGGGTCGTCGGCTACTGGGCCGAGCAGGACGTGACGAAGGCGCGTGAGCTCGGCGCGCTCGGCGCGGCCGGTGACCTCTTCGTCGACGGCGCCCTCGGCTCGCACACCGCCTGTCTGCACCAGCCGTACGCCGACGCCGCCCACACCGGCACCGCCTACCTGGACGCGGGCGCCGTCGCCGCCCATGTCACCGCGTGCACCGAGGCCGGCCTCCAGGCGGGCTTCCACGCGATCGGCGACGCCGCCGTGACCGCCGTCGTGGAGGGCGTGCGCTCCGCCGCAGGGAAGGTCGGCCTTGCCCGGGTCCGCGCCGCCCGGCACCGGGTCGAGCACGCCGAGATGCTCTCCCCCGACACCGTCGCGGCCTTCGCCGAACTGGGCCTGACCGCCTCCGTGCAGCCCGCCTTCGACGCGCTGTGGGGCGGCGAGGAGGGGATGTACGTGACGCGCCTCGGCGCCGAACGCGCCCGCTCACTGAACCCCTTCGCGGCCCTGCTGCGCGCGGGAGTCCCGCTCGCCTTCGGCTCCGACAGCCCGGTCACCCCCCTCGACCCCTGGGGCACCGTCCGCGCGGCGGCCTTCCACCACACGCCCGAGCACCGGGTGTCGGTGCGCGCCGCGTTCACGGCGCACACGCGCGGCGGCTGGCGGGCGATCGGGCGCGACGACGCGGGCGTCCTCGTGCCGGGCGCACCCGCCGACTACGCCGTGTGGCGCACCGACGAACTGGTGGTCCAGGCACCCGACGACCGGGTCGCGCGCTGGTCCACCGACCCGCGCTCCGGCACCCCCGGCCTGCCCGATCTGACCCCGGGCCGCGACCTGCCGGTCTGCCTGCGCACGGTGGTGGGCGGACGAACGGTCTTCGTACGGCCGGGCGAGTGATCTCCCGGGGTGGCGCGAACCCGATCATCGCGCGCCGCCCCGTCGCGCGACCTGCGCATCCTCTGCGTTGACCAGCGATAGCGGAGAAAAGTCGCAGGTCAAACGGCTGTTGACAGGCGGAGGCCCGAGGCCGGTAGGTTCGGCCGAGTCCACCACCGGACGCCCGACCGGACAACCGCGGAACTTCCGGGAACCCGTCGCAACGCCGCTGGGTCAGGGACGGTGTGCCGCACCGGGCACCGCCACTGGGAGCCAGGCTCAGCGCTCGCGCGGCGACGACGGAACTTTCCGGCCGGTCGGGGAGGTGTGACCCGGGTGGGGCCCGGGCGCTCAGTAGACAACGGCTTTCGGTCGATCCGCAGCCAGCGGGTCCCAGGTCGGCCCGAAGGGCGCCGGGCCCCCATCCGCAGCAGGACCGCACCAGCGTACGGTCACGCAAAACCCGCACTTGCTTCGCTCTTGTGGAATCGACACCGGCATACGAACGTGCTGTCACGTCAGCGCAGGCCGCGCCCACTATGGTGGACGTCTGCGTACGGAAGTGAAGGGGCAGCAGTGAACGACGGCGACGGGACCACCGGGGCACAGGACCGCGGGAGGCGGTTCGGGCCGCTCGGCACGGCGTTGGTGATCATTCCGACCTACAACGAGGCGGAGAACATCAAGAGCATCGTCGGCCGGGTCCGCAAGGCGGTGCCGGACGCCCACGTGCTGGTGGCCGACGATAACAGCCCCGACGGCACCGGCAAGCTCGCGGACGAACTGGCCGTCGAGGACGACCATGTCCAGGTCCTGCACCGCAAGGGCAAGGAGGGCCTCGGCGCGGCCTACCTCGCGGGCTTCCGCTGGGGCATCGAGCACGACTACGGCGTCCTGATCGAGATGGACGCCGACGGCTCCCACCAGCCCGAGGAACTGCCCCGCCTGCTGACCGCCCTCAAGGGCGCCGACCTCGTGCTCGGCTCCCGCTGGGTGCCCGGCGGCCGGGTCGTGAACTGGCCCAAGTCCCGGGAGTTCATCTCCCGCGGCGGCAGCCTGTACTCCCGCGTCGCCCTGGACCTGCCGCTGCGCGACATCACCGGCGGCTACCGCGCCTTCCGCCGCGAGACGCTGGAAGGCCTCGGCCTGGACGACGTGGCCTCCCAGGGCTACTGCTTCCAGGTCGACCTCGCCCGCCGCGCGGTCAAGGCCGGCTATCACGTCGTCGAGGTGCCGATCACCTTCGTCGAGCGGGAGCTCGGTGACTCGAAGATGAGCCGCGACATCCTGGTCGAGGCGCTGTGGCGGGTCACGACCTGGGGGGCGCAGGAGCGGGTGGGCAAGCTGCTGGGCCGCTCCAAGCAGTCCTCACCGTCGCAGCCGCCGTCCCAGACGTAGCTCCGGGACCGCACGGCGGGCGCCGACCCGTGTGCGCGGTTCAGGCGTCGGCCGTCCGCTTATCCCGCTCTGAGCCGGGCCCAGGCACACTGGACGCATGACGAGTGGCGCACCGACCCCGACGTATCCCGCCCGGCCCCGGCGTTCCCGGCTGCGTACCTTCCTGCCGCTAGGCATCGCCGCGTGGCTTGTGCTGGAGATCTGGCTGCTGACCGTCGTCGCGGACGCGGTGGGCGGGCTCACGGTGTTCCTGCTGCTTCTCGCCGGTCTCGTGCTCGGCTCCGTGGTGATCAAGCGAGCGGGCCGGCGGGCCTTCCAGGCGCTGAACGAGGCGCTGCAGCGCGGCGGCACCCCGGCGAGCGGCGGCGGCAACGGTCTGATGATGCTGGGCGGCCTGCTGATCATGCTGCCGGGCCTGATCTCGGACGCGGTGGGCCTGCTCCTGCTGATCCCGCCGGTCCAGAAGGCCCTGAGCGGGTACGCCGAGCGGACCTTCGACCGCAAGCTCCGCGAGGCGGGCTCCGGTTCGTTCGGCGACGCCTTTCAGCAGGCTCGGATTCACCGCCCCGACGGCAAGGTCGTGCAGGGTGAGGTCATCCGGGACGAGCCGGGGGACGCCCCGCAGGAGCCGCGGCCGCCGCTGATGGGCTGAGCCCCGCTTCCGTGCCGGGCTGAGCCCCGCACACGAACGCCGAGTGCCGGGTCCCGCCCGGATCCGGGCACACGAAACCGCGGGCGCCGTACGTCGTGATGACGTACGGCGCCCGCGGTTGTACGCGTTACCTGGTAAGTCCACCCAAGCCGCGCTGGGACTATGCGGACTTGCGGCTGTCCCGGGGGTGAACCGCGATGTTCATCGCCCCGGAGCGCAGTACCGCAAGACGTTCCTCGAGGACCTCTTCGAGTTCCTCGCGGGTACGCCGCTCCATCAGCATGTCCCAATGTGTACGCGCGGGCTTGGCCTTCTTTTCTTCAGGGCCATCGCCGTCCACGAGGAGTGCTTGGGCCCCGCAGACCTTGCACTCCCACTCCGGCGGAATCTCCGCCTCGACCGAGAAGGGCATCTCAAACCGGTGCCCCTTCTCGCATGCGTACTCCACGGCCTGGCGCGGGGCCAGGTCGATGCCGCGGTCCGTCTCGTAGCTGGTCACCACGAGGCGCGTGCCGCGAAGAGCTCGCTCACTCATGAATCGTGCCTCCCGGGCTTGTCGCCCACAGGACAGGTGTCGCTGTCGTCGTCATCCGGTCAACGTCCGGTCGGCGGTAAAGATTCCCGTTCCGCGTCACGTTCCGGGTCGTGCGTCGCCGTCGTAGCCGCAGCCTTGCTGACCAATGTCGTACCCACCGGCGCCCGGTTTGTCACATCTGCTAGCAGATGTAACCCAGCGTTTCGGCATCTTTGACGCGCAGTAACGGTACGCCTGGCAGGCCAAACGCGTACACTACCGCCCTTTCACTCGGAACGCTAAATCGTTGTCGGCACCGGGTTCCCCGCGTCGCTGATCGCCCGGCGCACCGGAACCCTCGCGAGCAGGGCGAATCCGATGATGAAGAAGGCCACCAGGGAGATGATCGCGTCCCGATAGCTTCCGGTCAGCTGGTAGGTGAGCCCGAACAGCAGTGGCCCCAGCCAGCTCATACCGCGGTCGCTGAGCTCGTACGCCGAGAAGTACTCCGCCTCTTTCCCCGGAGGGACGAGGTGCGAGAACAGGGACCGGGACAGGGCCTGGCTGCCGCCCAGGACCAGCCCGATGCCGGACGCGAGCACGAAGAACCAGACCGGCGCCCCGGCCGGCAGGAAGTACCCGGCCGCCAGCGTCACCGTCCACGCGATCAGCGAGCCGAGGATCGTCCGCTTGGCGCCGTAGATCCGGGCCAGCCGCCCCATCCCCAGCGCTCCCGCCACCGCCAGCACCTGGACCAGCAGCACGGCGCCGATCAGTGTGGACTGCCCGAGGCCCAGTTCCTCGGAGCCGTAGATCGYCGCCTGGGAGATCACCGTCTGGATGCCGTCGTTGTAGATCAGGTAGGCGAGCAGGAAGGCGAGCGTCAGCGGGTGGCGGCGCATGTCGCGGATGGTTGCCGCGAGCTGCCTGAAGCCCATCGCGCCCGGCGGCTTCCCGGTCCGCTCGCCGGTGGACCGGCGGTCGCGCAGCCGCCGGAGCGGGATGATCGCGAACGCACCCCACCACAGGCCCGCCGACGCCAGACAGATGCGCACGGCAGTGCTCTCCGAGACGCCGAAGGAGTCGTGCGCCAGGTACAGGACCAGGTTCATGATCAGCATCAGCGAGCCCGACGCGTAACCGAAGGCCCAGCCCCGGGAGGAGACCGCGTCGCGCTCCTCGGGCGGGGCGATCTGCGGAAGGTAGGAGTTGTAGAGCATCATCGCGACCGACTGGGCCGCGTTGGCCACGATCAGCAGGACGCCACCGAGCAGATAGCGCTCGCCGCCCAGGAAGAACATGGCCGTGGTGGCGGCCGCTCCCACATAGGCGGCGATCGCGAGCAGGGGCTTCTTGCGGCCGGTGCGGTCGGCGGCGGCGCCCACCAGGGGCATTACCAGAACGGCCACGATGACCGACAGGGACACCGAGTAGGCGAAGAACGAGCCCGCACGCACCGGGATGCCCAAAGGGTGGACGAATCCGTCCGCGTCCGCGGCCTCCTCGGCGACCGACGTCAGATACGGGCCCAGGAACACGGTGAGCACGCTCGTCGAGTAGACGGAGCAGGCCCAGTCGTAGAAGTACCAGCCGCGCTGCTCGCGCCGCCGCCCCGCGGCCTCGTCGGCCGCCTCGGTTCGCACGGTATCGGTGCCCACCCCGTGCCCTCGCTTCCCCGTGATGATCCCGCGCGAGGGCGGCGCCGGAGATCGGGTCAGACCCAGACGCCCCGGTCCTCCATGACCTTGCGCAACGTGTCGATGTGATCGGTCATGATGCCATCGACTCCCAGGTCCAGGAGCCGGTGCATCGCATCGGGATCATTGATGGTCCACACGTGCACCTGGAGCCCGCGCGCGTGGGCGGCCCGTACGAAGCGCCGGTCCACCACCTGGATGCCGGACTGGGCCTCGGGCACCTGGGCGGCGACCGCCGAACGGCGCAGCGCGGCCGGCACTCCCCAGGAGCGCAGCCGCAGGTTGAGGACGCCCCGGGTGCCGTACGACGTCGCAAGACGCGGGCCGGCCAGGCGCTGGGCGCGGATGACACGGGCCTCGGAGAAGGAGCCGACGCAGATGCGGTCCCAGGCGTTCGTGCGCTCGATCAGCTCCAGGAACGGGTGCAGGGCCGGCTCCGCCTTGAGGTCGACGTTCCAGCGCACCTCGGGGAAGGTCTCCAGGAGCTCCTCGAAGAGGGGCACCGGCTCCTTGCCGGCCACGCGCGCCTGCCGTACGTCGTCCCAGGGCAGGTCGGCGATCCGGCCCGCTCCGTCCGTCACCCGGTCCAGGGTCGAGTCGTGGAAGGCGACGAGCTTGCCGTCGCGGGTGCTGTGGACGTCGGTCTCGATGTACCGGTAGCCCGTTTCGACCGCCCGCCGGAACTGCAGCGCGGTGTTCTCCAGGCCGTCCGCCGCCCCGCCCCGGTGGGCGAAGGGGATGGGGCCGGGGTGGTCGAGGTAGGGGTGGCGTATCCGCGTGGTGCTCACGGACGCAGTATCGCGCGCCGGGGTTGCCCGGTGGCAACGACCGTGCTGCCGTCCGATGCCGGGGGAACGGCGAACACGCGCAGGAAGAGCTGGGCGAGCGGGCCGATCGACACCGCATACAGGAGGGTGCCCACGCCGACGGTGCCGCCCAGGGCGAAGCCGGTCACCACGACCGCGACCTCGACGGCCGTACGCATCAGGCGGATCGAGCGGCCGGTGCGCTGGTGCAGGCCGGTCATCAGGCCGTCCCGGGGCCCGGGGCCGAAGCGGGCGGCGATGTACAGGCCGGTGGCCGCGCCGTTGAGCAGGATTCCGGCCACGAGCAGGGGGATCCGCACGGCAAGGGAGTGCGCCTCGGGGAGCAGGGCGAGGGCGCCGTCCAGGGCGATGCCGACCACGAAGACGTTGGAGACGGTGCCGAGCCCCGGGCGCTGGCGCAACGGGATCCACAGGAGCAGCACCGCCGCGCCGATGATGATCGAGACGACGCCGATCGTGAGGCCGGTGAGCTCGGCGAGGCCCTGGTGCAGCACGTTCCAGGGCTCCAGGCCCAGGCCTGCCTCGACGAGCAGTGCCGAGCTCACGCCGTACAGCGCGAGCCCGAGGTAGAGCTGTGCCAGCCGCCGTACGAGATGCCCCTGCGTGAGCCGCTGTGTGAGACGTCCCTGCGTGGACAAGACGTGCCCCCCTGTGGTGGTAGTGGCCTGATGCATGACACCCTGTGGCTTGGGTTGCAATGCCATCCATGGCCAATTCGGAGAAGGTGGACTGGAAATCATGGCGCAGTGGACTTCCGCGGTGGGGGCCGCGCAGCTCGCCCGGCTCCTCACCTCCCAGCAGGATCGCCCGGCCGGGCCCGGCAGCAAACGCCCGCCCGCTTACCGGGCGCTGGCCGACGGCATCCGGCTGCTCGTCCTGGAGGGCCGCGTCCCGGTGGCCGCGCGGCTGCCCGCCGAGCGGGAACTGGCCCTCGCGCTGTCCGTGAGCCGTACGACGGTGGCCGCAGCCTACGAGGCCCTGCGCAGTGAGGGGTTCCTGGAGTCGCGGCGGGGAGCCGGCAGCTGGACCGCCGTACCGGCCGGGAACCCCCTGCCCGCGCGCGGGCTGGAACCGCTGCCGCCCGAGGCGCTCGGCTCGGTCATCGACCTGGGCACCGCGGCGCTGCCCGCGCCCGAGCCGTGGCTGACCCGTGCCGTCCAGGGCGCCCTGGAGGAGCTGCCGCCGTACGCCCACACCCACGGCGACTATCCGGCCGGGCTGCCCGCGCTGCGGTCGATGATCGCCGACCGGTACACGCAGCGCGGGATTCCGACCATGCCCGAGCAGATCATGGTGACGACCGGGGCGATGGGCGCCATGGACGCGATCTGCCATCTGTTCGCGGGGCGCGGGGAGCGGATCGCCGTCGAGTCGCCGTCGTACGCCAACATCCTCCAGTTGATGCGGGAGGCGGGCGCCCGGCTCGTGCCCGTCGCCATGGCCGGGGGACTGGCCGGCTGGGACGTGGACCGCTGGCGGCAGGTGCTGCGGGAGGCCGCGCCCCGGCTCGCCTACGTCGTCGCCGACTTCCACAACCCGACCGGGGCGCTGGCCGACGAGGACCAGCGGCGCAGGCTGGTCGACTCGGCACGGTCGGCGGGGACGGTGCTGGTCGCCGACGAGACGATGAGCGAGCTGTGGCTCGACCCTGACCTGGACATGCCGCGGGCCGTCTGCGCCTTCGACCCCGCCGGGTCGACCGTGATCACCGTCGGCTCGGCCAGCAAGGCCTTCTGGGCGGGGATGCGGATCGGCTGGGTGCGGGCGGCTCCTGATGTGATCCGCAGTCTGGTGGCGGCGCGCGCCTACGCCGACCTGGGTACGCCCGTGCTGGAGCAGCTGGCAGTGAACTGGCTGTTCGGCACGGGAGGTTGGGAGCAGGCGGTGGACCTGCGGCGTGCGCAGGCCCGCGAGAACCGGGACGCGCTCGTCACGGCCGTCCGACGGGAGCTGCCCGAGTGGGAGTTCGAGGTGCCGCAGGGCGGACTCACGCTGTGGGTGCGCACGGGCGGCCTGTCGGGCTCGCGGCTCGCGGAAGTGGGGGAGCGGGTGGGGGTTCGGGTGCCGTCCGGGCCTCGCTTCGGGGTGGACGGGGCCTTCGAGGGGTATGTGCGGCTGCCGTTCACCGTGGGGGGCGCCGTGGCGGAGGAGGCCGCGGTGAGATTGGCCGCGGCGGCTCGGCTGGTGGAGAGCGGGGTTTCCGGGGGCGGCGATGCGGCGAGGCCGTTCGTGGCGTGAACGACGTCGGGGGCGCCGGCCTGTGGGACGGCACTCGGTCCGCGCGGCTGCGACCGGCGCTGTGAAGTCCGACAGGTGCTATGAGGTCTCGGCCACGACAGCCTCCGCCGGTACCGGCTCCGGCTGCTGCGGCTTCGCCATCTTCGGCAGCGCCTCCACCTCCACCGGCGTCGTCCGCTCCGGCAGCAGCTCCAGTACGGCCTGGCGGTGGGCGTCGCTCGTCGCGTCGTCGTAGGGGTCCGGAGTCGCCGGGACCTGAAGGCGGTGGACGGCGCCGGTGCCGAGGCGGGCATAGCCCCGGCCGGGCGGCACGTCGGCGACCGGTGTGGTGTGCGGAGGGGCGCCCAGGGCCGACTCCAGTTGCTGGGCCGTCGCGGCGCCGAGCACGACACGCGCGCGTGTGTGCTGCCGTACCGCGTCGGACAGCGCGTCCATGGCGTCCCACTGCTCGGCCACGACCACCGTGACGTTCGCCGCGCGGCCGTGCCGGAGGGGCACCTGGAGCAGCGATTGCGGGTCCCGGCGGCCGTCCGTCGAGGCGAGGTGGGAGAACGCGGTCGGGCGGTCCAGCAGGAGCCACAACGGGCGCTTGGTGTCGTCCGGCGGCGGGTTGCCGGCCTGCCGGGCCCGGTTCACGGCGATCAGGCGCCGCTCCGTCTCGGTCGCCGCCCACTCCATGCTGGCGATCGCCCCGGCCAGCCCGCACTCGACGGCCAGGACGCCGTCCCGTCCGGTCAGGCAGGCGTACTCGCCGGTGCTGCCGCCCTCGACGATGACGACGTCGCCGTACTGGAGGGCCTGGAGCGCGATGGAGCGCAGCAGGGTCGAGGTGCCGGTGCCCGGCTGGCCCATGACCAGCAGGTGCGGCTCGGTGGAGCGGATGCCGGTGCGCCAGACGACCGGGGGTACGTCGCGCTGCTCCACACCATGGGTGAGGGGCAGCGTGCGCTGCGTCCGGCTCGGGTCGGTGAAGCCGAGGACCGTCTCGCCGGGGGCCGTGACGAAGCGCTGGGCGGCGATGTCGGTGGGCAGCGGAGCGAGGACGCTGACCGTGAGCTCGTTGCCCTCCTCGTCCCAGTCGAAGTGGTACTCCCGGCCGCGGCCGGACTTCGTCGTCAGCAGGTGCTCGATCCGCGCGCGGGCCTGCGCCTCGCCGTCGGTGAAGTAGGCGGGGTAGCGGACGAGGAGCCGGCTGACCCGGCCCGTGCCGTCGAAGTCGTACTCGGGGAAGGCCTTCTCCCACTCGCCGCCGTGGGTGTACAGCGGTGCCGGGTCCTCGGCCGCGGAGAAGTACGGGACCAGCGCCTCGTACAGCGCCCTCAGCCGCTCCAGCTGGGACTCGTCGGGGCCCTCGGGAGTCGACGGACCCCGGTCCCGGCCCTGCCAGGCTGCCGCCGCCATCAGGGTGATGACGGCGAGCAGCGGCCCGTACGGAACGAGCGCCACGACCAGGATCACCGAGGCCACCAGGAACAGCAGCGGACCGCGCTTGTCCTTGGGGGTCTCGGCCCATCTGCGCCGCCCGGCCGAGGCCAGCCGGCGCAGACCACGGGTGATCGTGATCAGTGGATGGAGGACGTCAGAGGCGCTGTCGCTCGCCGTCCGGGCCAGCTCCCGGCTTCGGGCGAACTGCGCCCGGGCCAGATCCCGGCTCCGGGCGATCTGCGCGCTGCCTGTGCTCAGGATGCGGGGGAGGGGGCGGCGGGCCACTGCTGTCTCCTACAGGTGCGTACGGGCGGGTGGGGCGGCGTCAGAACTGGATGCCGCCCAGGAGGCTCGCAAGGCTCTCGCCGCCGGCCTTGATGCTCGGGGCGATGGCCGTGCTTGCCAGATAGAAGCCGAACAGGGCCGAGATCAGGGCGTGCGACGCCTTCAGCCCGTCCTTGCGGAAGAAGATGAAGACGACGATGCCGAGCAGAACGACGCCTGAGATGGAGAGGATCATGTGAGTGCTCCTGGATTGTGGGGACAGTCACCATGAGTACTTCCAGGCTCACAGGATGTATCCATACGATAAAAGGTGCAACTGGGTGAAATTCGGCGAATTTCCCCCAGGTGGCGGAGTGTCTTTGAACGGATGAGCTTGGGTGTCGTGTCCGGCTGTGTCTGCGATGATCTTTGCCTCGGGCGCATCGGGTCATGTGCCGCGCTAGCCAGTACGCTGGCGAATCACTCGTACGGCCGAGCACCGCTCGCCGGCCGTACCCTTGCTCCCCGCGGGAATCCGCAGGAACCCGCAGTGCCCGGCAGTACCCAGCAGTCCCCGTGTTCGTAGTGAGAGGCGGTCCGGCCGATGACTGATGCCCCCGACCCCGAGGTCGTGGAGCTGGCGACCAAGATCTTCGATCTGGCTCGGCAGGGGCAGACCGAGGCGCTTGTGGAGTACGTCGACGCGGGCGTTCCGGCCAACCTCACCAACGACCGCGGCGACTCCCTGGTGATGCTCGCCGCCTATCACGGCCACGCCGACGCGGTGCGCGCCCTGCTCGCCCGGGGCGCCGAGGCCAGCCGTGTCAACGACCGAGGCCAGACGCCACTCGCCGGCGCCGTCTTCAAGGGTGAGACGGAAGTGATCAAGGCTCTTCTGGAAGGCGGCGCCGACCCGGCCGCGGGCACTCCCTCGGCCATCGACACCGCCCGCATGTTCGCCAAGACGGAATTGCTCGAACTGTTCGGCGCTCACTGAGTCGAACGCTCCGACCAGCGAAAACACAGAAAACGGGGGAGGCGGTACAGGGCCGCCGAAATTTCGGTCGCGGCAGATGGAAGTGCCGAGTCATCATGACGTCGTGATTCACGGACGCGATGGCTGGGCAGGTGTTGCCGCACCGCGCGGGCCGTGATCCGGTCCGCATGGGCCACCTACGAGAGGCAGAGGAAGATGGTCTACAGCAAGCAGGAAACGGCGGGCGCCCCGACGTGTTGTCACGCGGCCAGGTGAAGCAAGAACCCCGGTTGCGTCGACGCTTGATGTGAGGCTGTTTCCCATGTTCGAACCGGTCATAGCGCCCAGCGGTACGCTGCTCGGCCTGCTCCAGCGGGGCCGCGGCGACGGCACACTGCACGCGCTCACCGCCCCGCGCGCCGAGGCGCTCGCGGCCCTGAACCACTGCGTGCTGCGAGACCCCCGCCACGACTGGCAGGTGGAGAACCGCTCCCTGTACTACGCCCGTCTCTACCTCGATCTGAACGGCGAGCTGGACGAGATCGAGGCCCACCTCTTCGACGTCGAGGACGCCCTCGACACCGAGGAGTCACGCACCGGGCTGACCCTCGCCGTCCTCGGCCACCTCGCCTCCTACGGCAGGCGGGACGCCCTCGCACTGCTGCGCAGGTACGCCGCAACGGGCTCCAACTGGGCCTGGGCGCTGGACGAACTCGCGCTCAGGGACGACGACACCGGGCTGCGCGCCCTCGCCGCGCCCGTGCTCGCGCGCTTCTCCAGCGATCCCGAGGGCGAGGCCGAGCTGGCCGTCGCCGTACGCGATGCTTTTGAGCCACGGCCATGGCGGCTGTGGGCCGAGGATCCGCGCGAATCGATCGCCACGCGTGTGCGTTCCGCTCAGGAGGCCGGCTGTTTCGACCGCTGGCAGCGGCAGATGCGACCTACCGGGCCCCGTCCGGGGTGGAGCGTGCAGGCGGTCTTCGAGTGGGCTCAACAGGGCATCGAGCGCGGTGTCGCGCTCCACGTGCCCGCCGCACGGTGCCTCATGGCCGTCGCGGGCCCCGAGGACCGGCCGGAGATCGTCGCCGCCGCCAAGGACGGCATCGACGGAGCCCGCTGTACGGCCTTGCGTTACCTCGCCGACAGCAACGACCCGGACGCCCTCGACCTGATCGAGGCGGCCGTCGTCACCGGCTCGTCGGCCGTCGTGGAGGCCGCCGTGGACGCCTTCGAGCGGATGCGCAGCGTCGCCGCCGTCGACCGTGCGCGCGGCTGGGCCCGACGGCCCGATCCGCTGGGCGCCGCCGCCGGACGCATGCTCGCCTGCCGGGGCGCCGCCGGGGACAAGGACCTCGTCCTCGCCGCGCTGCGGGAGGCCGTACGGGGCGAGGGCCCCGACGCCCCGACCCTGTGGACCCTCGTCGACGGCACCGGACGGCTCGGCATCGCCTGCGCCGCCCCCGTGCTGCGCCACATCTACCGCGAGACCGCCTCCTCCCACCTGCGCGGACGCACCGCCCGTGCCCTCGCCGCCACCGATCCCTCCTTCCCGTCCGGATTCGCCGTCGAATGCCTCTGGGACTGCGAGGAGACCACCCGCGAGATCGCCGCCCGGCACGCCGAGACCGGGGACACGCGCGTCGTCGAGCGACTGCGCCGGCTCGCCGCCGATCCGGCCGAGGAGGCCGAGGTCCAGACGGCAGTACGCAGCCGCATCGGACCCGACACGGCCACCGGCTGACCGGCGCCCGGGACATGTGTTCACCCTGTGAAACTCGCGGAGATCCGCCCGCCGGGTGAACACGGGATGACCAGCGGGTCAGGCGCGCGTGGACGTGACCTGACCCGCTCGGGTGCGCAGCGGAACGCTCATGGGACGTTTGTCGTTCGGAAAGATCCACTTTGACGCGGCCACGTCCAGCACGGCGACAACACCGGTATGCGTGTCGTCATCGTGACCGAATCCTTTCCCCCCGATGTGAACGGCGTGGCCCACTGCGCGCTCCAGACCGCCCGACACCTCGTCGATCGCGGTCACGCGCCCCTCGTCGTCGCACCGGCTCCCGCTCCCGGGAACAAGGCAGCCGCCTCCATGGCGCCCTGCCCCGTCGTCCATGTCCCCTCCCTCCCGCTCCCCGGCTATCCCCAGGTCCGGGTCGCGCTCCCCAGCCGGCGCCTCGCCGCCGCGCTGATCCAGCACCAGCCCGACATCGTGCACCTGGCCAGCCCCTTCGTCCTCGGTGTGCGCGGCATGGCCGCCGCCGCCCGGCTCGGTATCCCCGCCGTCGCCGTCTACCAGACCGACCTGGCCGGATACGCCCGCACCTACATGGGTGCCGGCGAGGCCGCGGCCTGGCGGCGCATACGGTCCGTCCACTCCGCCGCCGACCTCACCCTCGTCCCGTCCAGCGCGTCCATGAACGACCTGCAGGCCCACGGGGTGCCCCGGCTCAAGCTGTGGGCACGCGGCGTGGACACCGCCCGCTTCCGCCCCGAGCTCCGCGACGAGAAGCTGCGCCGCGAAATCGCCCCGAACGGCGAGGTCATCGTCGGCTACGTCGGGCGCCTCGCCCCGGAGAAGCACATCGAGCTGCTCTCCGGCGTGTGCCGCCTGGCGGGCGTGAAGGTCGTCATCGTCGGCGACGGGCCGAGCCAGCCCGCGCTCGCCGAGGCGCTGCCCGGAGCGGTCTTCCTCGGCCGCCGCGGCGGGGACGACCTCGCCCGGATCTTCGCCTCGTTCGACATCTTCGCCCACACGGGCCCGTTCGAGACCTTCTGCCAGACCGTGCAGGAGGCCATGGCCAGCGGTGTGCCGGTCGTCGCGCCCGCCGCGGGCGGTCCGCTCGACCTCGTCGACCACGGACGCACCGGCCTGCTGGTGCCGCCGCGGGACGCCGACGCCGTACGCGACGCCGTGCAGTCCCTGGTCGCCGACCCGGCGCTGCGGGCCGCGTACGGTGCCGCCGGACACGCCACCGTCGACGGCCGCACCTGGGCGGCCATCGGCGACCAGCTGATCGGGCACTACAAGGACGTCGTCGCCGCGCGCCGGACGGTGGTGGCGGCATGACCGGCCTGCGTATCGTCCGGCTCGCGAACTTCGTCGCGCCCGCCTCCGGGGGGCTGCGCACCGCGCTGCGCGAGCTGGGCAAGGGCTTCAAACTGGCGGGCCACGATCCCGTCCTGATCGTGCCCGGTGAGCGGTACAGCGACTGCGAGACCGAGCAGGGCCGGGTGATCACCCTGCCCGGCCCGATGCTGCCCGGCACCGGCGGCTACCGCGTGCTCATCGACAAGCGCCGGGTCGCGTCCCTCCTGGAGGAGCTCGCCCCCGACCGGCTGGAGGTCTCCGACCGCACCACGCTGCGCTGGACCGGCAAGTGGGCCCGTCGTGCCCGCGTCCCCGCCGTGATGGTCTCCCACGAGACCGCCGACGGCGTGCTGCGCACCTGGGGCCTGTCGGAGAACCTGTCCCGGCGCGCCGCCGACGCCCTCAACCTCCGTACGGCACACACCTACTCCAGGGTCGTGTGCACCACGGAGTTCGCCGAGCGCGAGTTCGTGCGGATCGGCGCCCGCAACGTCGTACGCGCCCCGCTGGGCGTCGACCTGATGAACCGCCGTCCCACCATGCGCGACGCCGCACTGCGCGCCACCCACGCGCGGGCCGACGAAACGCTGCTGGTGATGTGCTCCCGGCTCTCCGTGGAGAAGCGGCCCGGCACCGCGCTGGACGCCCTGGAGTCGCTGCGCCGGCGTGGAGTGCGCGCCGTGCTCGTGGTGGCGGGTAACGGCCCGCTGCGCGCGGGGCTGGAGAAGCGGGCGCAGGAGCGCGACCTGCCGGTGACCTTCCTCGGGCACGTCGCCGACCGCAGCCTGCTCGGCGCGCTCCAGGCCTCCGCCGACGTCGCCCTGGCTCCCGGGCCCGCCGAGACGTTCGGGCTCGCCGCACTGGAGGCCATGGCCTGCGGCACGCCCGTGGTGGCGAGCGCGTCCTCCGCGCTGCCGGAGGTGATCGGTTCCGCCGGGGCCACCGCGGCGGACAACGGGGACGCCTTCGCGGACGCCGTGGAGATGATCCTCGACCGTCCGGAGCGCGAGCGCCGGGAGGCGGCACGCGCGCGTGCGGAGTGCTTCGGCTGGGGCACGGCGGTGGACGCCTTCCTCACCGCGCACGACGCTGCTCTGCCGGCTCGTCCCTTCGTGCGTGCGGAGGGCGCGGCATGAGATCGCTCCGTTACGTCGCCCTCGGGGACTCCCTGACCGAGGGGGTGGGCGACCGCGTGGGGAACGGGTGGCGCGGCTGGGCCGCGCTGCTCGCCGGCGGGCTGTCCGAACCGTCCGCCGAGTTCACCAACCTCGCGGTCAGCGGGGCGCAGACGCGGGACGTGCTGGAGACCCAGCTGCCCGCCGCTCTGGACCTGCGGCCCGACGTCGCGTCCGTCCTCGTGGGCGTCAACGACACGCTGCGCAGCACGTTCGACATCGAGAAGATCGCCGAACGCCTCGACAAGGTCTACGCGTCGTTCACCCGCCAGGGCACGGCCGTCCTCACGGCCTGCCTGCCCGACCCGGGCACGATGCTGGGACTGCCGGCGGTCCTGGGCCATCCGCTGGCCCGGCGGCAGCGGGCTGTCAACACGGTCGTCCACACGCTGTCCGAGCGGTACGGGGCCGTGCATCTGCACGCGGTCGACGACCCCTGGATCATGGACCGCGCGATGTGGAGTGCGGACCGGCTGCATCCCGGGGAGCGCGGGCACCGGCAGATCGCCCTGCGTTTCCACGCGATGCTGGCGCACCGGGGCATCGCGACGCAGACGGCGCCCTCGCCCGAGCCCGAGTTCGCGCCGCCCACCAAGTCGGCGAGCCTGCTGTGGCTGGCCACCGCGGGTACCGCCTGGGTGATCCGGCGGTGCAACGACCTGCTGCCCCAGCTGGTGCGCCTCGCCACCGTCGAGATGCGGCACCGGGCAAAGGGCACCAGCGACCGGCTCGACCGGCGAGCGGTACAGGCGGTCTCCATGGCGCTGGCCGCGTTGGCGATGCCGGAGGGGGCGGGGGCGGCCGGGCATCGGGCGGCGCCCGATTCGGTGGTGCTGCCCGGGCATGTGTCGGCGCCCGATTCGGTGGTGCTGCCCGGGCATGTGCCAGCGCCCGGGCATGTGCAGGCGCCGGAGCATCGGCCGGTGGCCGGGCATCGGCTGGTCCCCGAGCACCGGTCCGTGCCGGAGCACCTGTTGCTGCCGGAGGGGTTGTCGGTGCCTGTGCCCGGACAGCGCCCGGTCCCGGAGCCGGCACCGGAGGCGGCGTAGCGCACGCGTGCGTGGCGGGAATGCCGTGGCGCACGTGCGCGTGGCGGATGTGGCGTAGCGCACGCGTGCGTGGCGGGAATGCCGTGGCGCACGCGTGCGTGGCGGATGTGGCAGGGCGCGCGTGCGCGTGACGGGAGGTGGCGGGCGCGCGAGCGCGTGGCGGGAATGCGTGGCGCGCGTGCGCGTGGCGGATGTGGCGGGGCGCACGTGCGCGTGGCGGGAGGTGGTGGGGCGCGCGTGCGCGTGGCGGGATGTGGCGGGCGTCAGCGGCGACGTACGGCCACGAAGCGGACCGGCGTGCCCGGTACCGCCTGTGCGGCGGCCGGGAGGTCGGCCGCGCGGACGACGGCGATCACCGGGTAGCCGCCCGTCGTCGGGTGGTCGGCGAGGAACACGACCGGCCGGCCGTCGGGCGGTACCTGGACCGCGCCCAGGACCACGCCCTCGCTGGGGAGTTCGCGGGTGAGTGCCCGTTCCAGGGCGGGGCCCTCGGTGCGCAGCCCGATGCGGTTGCTCGACGGGGAGACGCGGTACACGCGGGAGGTGAAGGCACGCAGGGCCCCTGGCGTGAACCATTCGTCGCGCGGGCCGGGCGTCACGCGCAGGACGAGTTCGGCGGGGGGTGCCGGCTGCGGGGCGACGTCCACGCGTGCGTGCCGCTGCGTCGGCCGGCCCAGGGGAAGGACCGCGCCGTCGGTGAGGGGCGGTGGGCCGAGGCCGGACAGCAGGTCGGTGGAGCGGCTGCCGAGCACCGGCTCGACGGCGATGCCGCCGGAAACGCCCACATAGCTCCGTACACCTGAGACGGCCGCTCCTACGTCCAGGACCGCGCCGGCGGGGACGTGCACCGGGGCGCCCCAGGCGACCGGACGTCCGTCCACCGTGACCCGGCAGGGCGCGCCGCCGATCGCCGCGGTGACGGCCGAACGGGGCCGCAGCGTGCAGCCGTTGAGCGTGGTCTCCAGCACGGCCGCCTCGGGGGCGTTGCCGACGAGGCGGTTGACGAGAGCCGCCGCGGGCCCGTCGAGCGCGCCCGAGCGGGGCACGCCGAGGTGGGCGTGCCCGGGACGGCCGAGATCCTGCACGGTGGTGAGCGCTCCGGCGCGGACGACGGACAGCGCACGGTCGGTCATGAGCTCCCCACCGCAACGAAGCGCA
Organism: Streptomyces sp. UW30; assembly: GCF_008042075.1. Classification (GTDB taxonomy): domain Bacteria; phylum Actinomycetota; class Actinomycetes; order Streptomycetales; family Streptomycetaceae; genus Streptomyces. The sequence continues at coordinate 1,347,743 of NZ_RDBN01000037.1, forward strand.
CGCGCGTGCCCGGCGACAACAGCGCGGCCGGCACCCGCGCGTGGTCCCACAGCACGGTGTCCGTGGTGCCGATCAGCTGCCAGCCGCCCGGCGAGGAGCGCGGGTACACGCCCGTGTACGGGCCCGCCAGCGCCACCGCACCCGCGGGGACGGCCGTGCGCGGGGTGGCCCGGCGCGGCACGTCGTAGCGCGGCGGCAGGCCCGTGAGGTAGCCGAAGCCGGGGGCGAAACCGCAGAAGGCGACGCTGAACTCGGTGCCCGCGTGGATACGGGCCACCTCCCGCGCGGACACGCCCCAGTGCGCGGCGACGTCGGCCAGGTCCGGGCCGTCGTAGCGCACCGGGAGTTCGACGACGTCACGCGCGCGTGGGGGAGCGGGAGGCACCGGCGAGGTGGTCAGCTCGGAGGCGAGGCGGGCAGGGTCGGCGAGGCCGTCGAGCAGGACCGTCCGGGCCGCGGGGACGATCTCGCGGACCGACAGCGCGCCCTCGGCGCGGCGCCGCAGCAGCTCCATGTGCAGCGCCCGGGCCTCCTCGCCCGACGACACCTCGACGAGCAGGGCGTCGTCGCCGACCGGCAGCACCCTCATACGAAGGCCTCCACCCGGACACCCGACTCCTCCAGCCGCGCCCGCACCCTGCGGGCCAGCTCGACGGCGCCCGGCGTGTCGCCGTGCAGGCACAGGGAACGCGCGCGTACCTCGACCCGTGCCCCGGAGTGGGCGGTGACCACGCCCGAGCGGGCCAGGCCCACCGAGCGCTCCACGACGGCCTCCGGGTCGGTGACCACGGCGCCGTCCTGCCCGCGCGGCACGAGCGTGCCCCGGTCGGTGTACGCGCGGTCCGCGAACGCCTCCGTGACGGCCGGAAGTCCGGCCTTCGCGGCCAGCTCCAGCAACCGCGAGCCGGGCAGGCCGAGCACGGGGAGCGTGTCGTCCGCCAGGAGCACGCCGTCGACGACCGCGCCGGCCTGCTCCTCGTCGTGCACGACGCGGTTGTAGAGCGCGCCGTGCGGTTTGACGTACGACACGCGCGTGCCCGCCGCCCGCGCGAAGACCTCCAGGGCGCCGAGCTGGTAGGCGACTTCGGCCGCCAGCTCGCCGGGCGGCACGTCCATCGCGCGCCGCCCGAACCCCGCCAGATCTCGGTAGGAGACCTGGGCGCCGATCCGTACCCCGCGCTCGGCCGCCTGCTCGCACACCCGCCGCATGGTGGCCGCGTCCCCGGCGTGGAAGCCGCAGGCCACGTTGGCGCTGGTGACGACGGACAGCAGGCGTTCGTCGTCGGTGAGCTGCCAGCGGCCGAAGCCCTCGCCGAGGTCGGCGTTGAGATCGATGGAGGTCATGTGTCCCGTCGTTTCCTCGGTCAGGCGACGATGCGGTACTGCTCGTCGCGGGCGTCGGTCAGGAACATCTGGCCCGGCGCGTGGGTGATGGCGAACGGCGGGCGCGAGGCCATCACCGCGGCCTGCGGGGTCACCCCACAGGCCCAGAACATCGGGATGTCGTCCGGCTCGGCGTCCACCGGATCGCCGAAGTCGGGGCGGCCCAGGTCGGCGATGCCCAGTGCCGACGGATCGCCGCAGTGGACGGGGCCGCCGTGCACCGCCGGCAGGAGGCCGGTCTCCCGCAGCGCCGCCGCCACGGCGTGCGGCGGCACCGGGCGCATGGACACCACCAGCGGACCGTGCAGCCGCCCCGCGGGACGGCACTGGCGGCTGGTCACGTACATCGGGACGTTGCGGCCCTGCTCGACATGGCGGATCGGTACGCCGGCCCCGGCCAGCGCCGACTCGAAGGTGAAGCTGCAGCCGATCAGGAACGACACCAGATCGCCCCGCCAGTGCCCGCGCACGTCTGTCGGCTCGTCCACCAACTCGCCGTCCCGCCACACCCGATAGCGCGGCAGGTCGGTACGCAGGTCGGCGCCGTCGGCGAGGACGGTGGTCCAGGAACCGGCGTCCGTGACGTCCAGGACCGGGCAGGGTTTGGGGTTGCGCTGGCAGAACAGCAGCATGTCGTACGCCCAGTCGGCGGGCACCGAGATCAGGTTGACCTGGGTGTGGCCCGCCGCGACCCCGGCCGTGGGGCCAGTCAGGCCGTCCCGGAAGCGGTCGCGGGCGGCTTTCGGGCTCCACGCGTGCGCGTGCTCGTCGACTGCGGTGACTGGGCGGTCCTGAGGCACTGCGGTGACCGGACGGTGCGCCGGCTCGACGGTGGGCAGGTGGTCCTCCGTGGCGACGATGGGCGCGTGGTCCTCCGTGGCGAGGGTGGGAGGGCGGTCCTCCGTGGCGACGGTGAGCGGGCGGCACTGTGTGCGGTTCACACCAGCTCCTTCCCGCGCGTCTCCGGCAGTCCGAGCAGGGCCAGCGCCGCGATGCCGTAGCCGATCGCGCCGAAGACCAGCGCGCCGCCCACACCCCAGCTGTCGGCCAGGAAGCCGACCGTGGTGGGGAAGATCGCGCCCACCGCGCGGCCGGTGTTGTACGTGAAGCCCTGTCCCGTGCCGCGCACGGCCGTCGGGTACAGCTCGCTCAGGTACGAACCGAAGCCGCTGAAGATCGCCGACATGCAGAACCCGAGCGGGAAGCCGAGCACGAGCAGCAGGGTGTTGGCACCGCTCGGGATGTTCGCGTACGCCAGGATGCAGACCGCCGACAGCAGCGCGAACAGCCAGATGTTGCGCCGGCGCCCCAGCCGGTCGGTGAGGTAACCGCCGGTCAGATAGCCGAGGAAGGCGCCCGAGATCAGGAACGTCAGATAGCCGCCGGTGCCGACGACCGACAGCTCGCGCTCGGTCTTGAGGTAGGTCGGCACCCAGGTGGCGAGGGTGTAGTAGCCGCCCTGGACGCCGGTGGACAGCAGCCCTGCGAAGATCGTCGTCCGCAGCAGGCCGGGCTTGAAGATCGCGGTGAAGTTGCCCTTCTCGGTGCTCTGTTCACGCACGGCCACGGCCTCGGGGGCGTCGTGCACCCGGCGCCGCATCCAGATGACGAGCAGTGCGGGCAGCGCGCCGGTCCAGAACATCACACGCCAGGCCAGGTCGTCGTCGGCGACCGAGAAGACCACGGTGTACATGACCGCGGCCAGGGCCCAGCCGACGGCCCACGAGCTCTGGATCGCGCCGAGGGTGCGGCCCCGGTGCTTGGCGCTCGCGTACTCGGCGACGAGGATCGCGCCGACCGCCCACTCGCCGCCGAAGCCGAGGCCCTGGAGGGCGCGGAAGACCAGCAGGGTCTCGTAGTTGGGTGCGAAGCCGCAGGCGACGGTGAAGACCGCGTAGGTGATCACCGTGATCATCAGCGCCTTGACCCGGCCGATCCGGTCGGCCAGCACTCCGGCCAGGGCGCCGCCGATCGCGGAGACGACGAGCGTGACGGTGGTGAAGAGGCCGGTCTGGCCGCTGTCCAGGCCGAAGTACGCCGCCAGCGCGACCATGCTCAGCGGCAGTGTGAAGTAGTCGTACGAATCCAGGGCATAGCCGCCGAAAGCACCCGCGAAGGCGCGGCGGCCGCGCGGACCCAGGGCGCGCAGCCAGGCGAACGCGCCGTCGTCGGCGGCGCGTTCGTCAGCGGTGGGGTGGGTCAGGGCCTGCGGTGGAGGGGTCGTGCTCATGGGCACCTCGCAGAGAGGGGACGGAGGGTGCGTGGGGAGTGAGCCGTGCCGGTGCGCAGTACCGTAGAGGATTGTTCAACGATCCCTCAATACCCATGTTGGTTCGTTCTTGTGGTCTGCGATTGAATTCCGGCATGGCAGAGCAGCTGAACCCACTCGCCGAGGACCGCGCCCTTCTGGGCCGCACCAGCACCGCGGAGCGGGTCTCGGACATCCTCCGCAGCCGTATCGCGGAGGGCTTCTTCCCACCCGGCACCCGGCTGTCGGAGGACAGCATCGGCGGTGCGCTCGGCGTCTCCCGCAACACGCTGCGCGAGGCGTTCCGACTGCTCACACATGAACGGCTGCTCGTCCACGAGCTGAACCGGGGGGTGTTCGTCCGGGTCCTGACCGTGGAGGACGTCGAGGACATCTACCGCACGCGCGGGCTCGTCGAATGCGCCGTCGTACGGGGTCTCGGCGAGCCGCCGTACGGCCTGGACGCGCTCGCCGCAGCGGTCGAGGAGGGGCTGGGGGCGGCGCGCGAAGGTGACTGGAAACGTGTGGGTACGGCCAACATCCACTTCCACCGCGAACTGGTCGCCCTCGCGGGAAGCGCCCGCACCGACGAACTGATGCGCAGCGTCTTCGCCGAGCTGCGGCTCGCCTTCCACGTCGTGGACGACCCGAAGCGACTGCATGAGCCGTATCTCGCGCGCAACCGGCAGATCCTGCAGGCGCTGGAGACGGGGGAGCGGGTGGAGGCGGAGAAACTGCTCGCGGTCTACCTCGAGGATTCACTGGAGCGCGTCGTAGAGGTCTATCGACGCAGGGTGTCGAGCGCCCCGTAAGGGGCGGGGGGAACTGCGCGGGCGACCACGGACGACCCGCACACGAAACGCGACCCGGTTTTCCGGCTCAACCGGCGCAGCGCCGTCGTTTGGGTCGATGTCAGACCCAGGACCTAGTCTGTGCACCGTGACTTCGCCTGCATCGACGGACCGTGTTCCGCCCCAGCTCAGCGCGGGGCCGCGCCCGGCTCCGGGTCCGGCGGCCGACGAGGGGCTGGCGCGGCGGCTGCGCGCGCTCGCCTGCACCGCGCCGCTGCACGACCTCGACACGCGCAAGGCCAACCTCGCGGGCGAGTACTCGGTGTACGGCATGGCGGAGGTGGCGCTCGCCGCCATCGACCTCGTCACGCTCAACATGGACTTCGACACAGGTGCCGACCACGACCAGATAGTCGCCCGCCTCATCCCGCGCATTGCCGCCCAGGCCCCGCGCCGCCCCGTCGCCGAGCACGAGCGGGTGGCCCGCTGGGTCCTGGAGAACCTGATCAACGTCGGCAGTGTGGACCGCGGCTTCCGGGCCGTGTACGGCACGTTCGCGCCGGACGGCAGCTATGTCCGCCGTGACTACGACTTCAAGCTGATCGAGGAGGTGCCGGGGCCGGGCGGCACGGTGTACCTGCGGACGACCGACGAGGCGGTCAACGTCCTCGTCGGCGCCCTCGACACCGACGTGACCAGCGCGCAGATCGCCGCCGAGGTCAAGCTGGAGGTGCTGATCAACCGCGGCCGCCTCGCCGACGCCCAGCTGGCCGCCGAGCAGGCCCGGTACCGCACCGTGCAGTACTCCGAGACGCTCCGCCGCGCCCTGGACGCGACCCGGCGCAACGTCCGGGCGGTCGACTGGCTGAACTCCGTCCCCGACATGATCGCCGAGGCCCTCGACCACGTCGCCGACCGGTACCGCCACGAGAACGCGATCCTCACGAACATCCGCAAGGCACGCGACGAGTCCGAGGACCCGGAGCACAAGCGTCGCGCGGCCGAGCTCGTCGACATCGTCAAGGACTGCATCCGACGGCACACACAGCTGCAGTCCCGCCTGCTGGAGGCCGGACCGCTGTTCCGCGCCGAGCAGGACCGGCAGGCCTTCGCCACGCCCATGACGACGTCGGGGATCGACCTGTACGGGCATCTCGTCGCGCCTGTCCTGCCGTTGCCATTGGAGCAGGCGGTCCGGGTCACGGACGCCTTCTTCGCGCGCGGGACGGGACTGCGTACGCCGGTGTCGGTCCGGGTGGGTGATCTCGTCGACATACTGTTGACGCCGCCCGTGGAGCGGGAGCATCTGGGCGCGGAGATGCCCGAGCCCGACCTCATCGCGACGCCGGACGACAGCCGGTTCAGCGAGGAGCAGCTGGCTTCCGCCATGGAGCTGCTGGCCCTGCCTGCCGACGCCCCGCGGAGGCTTTCGGGGCTGCTGGCCCAGGCGCGTCGCCAGGACCCGGACCTGCCCTATCTGGTCGCCCTGTTGGCGGTTCACGCCGCCAGCCCTCCGGTGGGCACGGCCTATCGGCAGGGGGAGGAGAAGCTGTTGTTCGCCGTGGACGACGGGACGGAACTGGACGATCCCGAGTTCGGCGGAGCCGACCTGATCGTCGGGACGGCCCTGTTGGATGCGGTGGGGATGGCGGCCGGCAGGACGGAAGCGGCATGAGGTGCGCCGGGGATCGTGCTTGCGAGCGGCCTGGCCG
>NZ_RDBN01000037.1:1353976-1388934 GCF_008042075.1 Streptomyces sp. UW30
GGCCGCCCGACCCGGCCAGGCCGCTCGCAAGCACGATCCCCGGCGCACCTCATGCCGCTTCCGTCCTGCCGGCCGCCATCCCCACCGCATCCAACAGGGCAGTCCGGCGAGGTCCGGCGGCCCGGCGGGTGTGGGCAGTCTGGCGAGGTCGGGCAGCACCGCAACGCCGAGCAACAGCGCGCCTTTGGGCAGCACCGTAGGTGCGCGCAGAACCGCACCTACGAGCAACTCCGCACCTACGAGCAACTCCGCAACGACCAGCAACACCGCATGGCCGAGCAACACCGCAGCAAGGAGCCGAAACCGTGACCGAGCACGTCGAGTGGAGTGAGCCGGAGGCCGCCGCCCCGTCGGCGACCGCGGCCGTCACCCCCGCCGACGCCGCCGACGCGGCGCGGCTCGTCGCCTTCGGGCTGCAGCCCAAGTTGCAGCCCGCGCGCGACCAGGAGTACGCCGACCTGCTGCGCCGGTACCGCGAGGACCCGCCGTTCGCGCGGCTCGCGGATGCCGTGGCCGCGGGGCTCGGGCTGGTCGTGCTGGAGGTGTCCCCGCGCGCGGGGATGGCGGTGACCGCCGCCGAGGACTCCGTGTTCGCCGTCCGCATGGGTGACTACGCGCGTCGTACGTCCGCTGACGGCAGCGACCGGTTCCTGCACGGGCTGGCTCATCTCGCCGTAGCCGCCATGGCGTTCCCTCGGCCCGAGGACCTCGCCGACGACGGGTATATCGGACGTGTCACCGTCAACGGCGTCGACGCATTCGTCCGGCAGGCCTGCCGTCGGCTGGAGGAGCATGCGCAGGAGCAGGGGGACAACACCGACCCCGCCACGGACGCGCCCGGACTGGAGGCCGCCTGGCGGATCTGGGTGAGACGCAGCGCGACCGGCGCCACCAAGGACGCACGCCGGCTCGCGGGCTCGACCACCGGCATCGTCGGCAAGGCCGTCGCCTTCCTCACCGACTCCGGGTTCCTCCAGCGGACCGGTGACGACAACGGCGGCACCTACCGGACGACCGCCCGCTACCAGCTCCAGGTGCGTGACATGGCCGGCAGCGCCGCCATGGCCGAGCTGCTTGAGCTGGGCGTGGTCCCGGTCACCGACGGCACGCCGACCCTGCTGCCGGCAGAAGCCACGGACGACCTGGAGCTGGTGGCCGACGCGGGATTGCCGTTCCACTCCGGCTGATGGCGCATGAAGACACCCAAAGCCCCCGTGCAGCCCCTGAACCGCCTAAAGCCGCCTGAAGCCGCCCGAAGACCTTCGAGGCCCACGCGCTTCCCCGAACTTCCCTGATCTGCCGAAGACTTACGAGAGTCCGCCATGTACGAGCTGTCCCGGGTCCGCCTCTATTCCATCGGACCGGCCGGTGCACGCTACGCCGACACCGTGCTTGACCTGCGAGGTGTGGGCGAGCCCGTGCCCGACCCCGCGCCCACGCAGGCGGAGTTCTTCGAGGAGGAGCCCGTCGGCCCGCCGCGCCGGCCCGCACCCGCGGGCGTGCTCTTCCTGGAGAACGGCGGCGGCAAGTCGGTCCTGCTCAAGCTGATCTTCTCGGTGATGCTGCCCGGCCACCGCAACACCCTCGGCGGCGCGAGCTCCGGCGTGCTCAGGAAGTTCCTGCTCGCCGACGACTGCGGACATGTCGCGCTGGAGTGGCAGCACACGCTCACCGGCGAGTGCGTCGTGGTCGGCAAGGTGAGCGAGTGGCGCGGGCGCCAGGTCTCCAACGACCCACGGAAGTTCGCCGAGGCCTGGTACTCCTTCCGGCCCGGACCCGGACTGTCCCTGGACAACCTGCCGGTCGCCGAGTCCACCGCCGTACGGCCGTCCGTCGAGGGCCAGTCGGGCGCGCAGGGCCGCCGGCGCACGATGAAGGGCTTCCGGGACGCGATCACGGAGGCGGGCAAGGCGTATCCGCATCTGGAGGTGCACTGGGAGGAGATCCACGACCGCTGGATCGAGCACCTCGGCGACCTCGGCCTCGACCCCGAACTCTTCCGCTACCAGCGGGAGATGAACGCCGACGAGGGTGAGGCGGCCGGCCTCTTCGCCGTCAAGAAGGACTCCGACTTCACCGACCTGCTGCTGCGGGCCGTGACCGACACCCGCGACACCGACGGCCTCGCCGACCTGGTCGGCGGCTTCGGCAACAAGCTGGGCCGACGTGCTGAGCTGATCGCCGAGCGGGACTTCACGGCCCGGTCCGTCGACCTCCTGGGGCGGATCGTCGAGGCCGCCGAGGCACGTGCGCGTGCGCGTGACATCCACACCGGTGCTGAGCGGCGCACCCGGACCCTGGCCCGGCGGCTGTCCGCGCGTGGCGTCCAGGAGCGGGTACGCGCAGCCGACCTCGCCCAGCGGGTCACCGCCGCCGCGTACGCCGTCACCCATGCCGAGGCGGGCCGCGAGCGCAGCGCCCTGATCGCCGCCGAGCTGGCCTACCGGCACGCCTCGTTGGCGCTCGCGGCGGCCGAGAAGTCGGCGGCCGCCCAGAAGCGCGAACTCGCGGACGCGCGCACCCTGCACTCCGCCTGGCAGGCCGCCGAGGCCGCCCTGAGGCACCGCGCCGCCTCCGACCGGGCCGCGCGCGTGGCCGCCGCCATCCAGGAGGCCGAGCGGGACGCCGCCCCCGCGCTGGCCGCCCGAGCCAAGGCCGCCGTCGATCTCGTACGAGCTCTGCACGCGGCGGCCGAGGGCGCCGAGACGCTCGCCAACGAGGGGGAGGAGCGCTCCGCCGCGCTCCAGGAGGTGAGCGAGTCCGCCTACGGGGACTCCACCGCCGCCGCCACCGACGCGCAGCGCGCCCGCAGTGAGGCCGGGCATCTGCGGCAGCGACTGTCCGAGGTCGAACAGGAGACCGCCGAGGCCGTCCGCGCGGGCTGGCTCGACGACAGCGCGCCCGACGCCGACCCGGCCCGTGCCGCCCTCGCGGCGAGCGACGCCGAGAAGACGGCCGTCGCCGCCTGGGACACCGCCCGCGAGGCATCCCGGCGCGCCTCGGAGCACGCGCGCGAAGCGGCCTCGACGGAGTCCCGCGCGGAGCTGACCGCGGCCCGCGCGGCGGACGCCGCGACGGCCGCGGAGCGTGCCTACGACGCCGAGCGCCGGCTCGCCGAGGGGCTGGCGGCGCAGGAGCGGCTCGCCGAACTGCTCAGCCTGACCGGCGAGCCGGGTGTGAAGCGCGGATCCGTGCCAGGCCCGCGCACGGGGGACGACGGCGGGGCGACCGCTGCCGCACGGCCCGGCGCACAGGACGACGGCAAGGCGACCACGACCGCGCGGGTAGGCGCCGAGGCCGTCGCGTCGGGCGTTGCCACCGAAGGTGCCCTCACGCCGGAGGAGCTCGACCGGTTCGCGGACGAGTTGCGTGAGCTTCTCGACGACGCCGTCTCCGCCGCCGAGCGTCAGCTCTTCGAGCTGCGTACGGCCGCCGCCGACGACGCCCGGATCCTGGGCGCGCTCGGTGACGGCGGGCTGCTGCCGCCCGGCCCGGACGTGCTGGCCACCGTGGAGTTCCTCGGCGAGCAGGGCATCCCGGCGCTGCCCGGCTGGCGCTATCTCGCCCAGGCCGTCGACCCCGCCGACCACGCGCGCGTGCTGGCCGCCCGGCCCGAGCTGGTCGACGGTGTGATCATCACCGACCCCGACACGCACGCGCGTGCCCGCGAGGTCCTGGGCGACGCGGCCCTGCTGCCCCGCTCCGCCGTCGCGGTGGGTACGGCCTCCGCCCTGCTCGCCCCGACCCCGGCGGCCGACGCGTCGAGCGGTGACGTCTTCCTCGTACCGCCGAACCCGGCCATGCACGACGAGCACGCCGCCGACGAGGAGCGGCAGACGCTGCGCGCGCGGGCCACCGAGAGGGACGAGGAGATCCGCAGCCTCGCCGCACGGCTTGGCAAGGACCGGGAGCTGGCAGCCCGGCTCGCGTCCTGGCGGACCGGCTGCCCGGACGGACGGCTGGTGGAGCTGGCGCAGGCCGCCCGGGAGACGCGAGCGTTCGCCGAGGAGTCCGAAGCCGAGCTGGCCGAGGCGCGGACCGTGCGGGCCGAGGCCGACGAAGCGGCCGCCGAGGCAGCGCAGGTCCGCGACGAGCGACAGGAGGTCGCGCAGAAGGCCCGGCGCTCCGCCGACGCCCTGGCCGGGCTGGCTTTCCGGCTGCGTGAACGGTCGGGCTGGCAGGTCAAGCTGCGCGAACTCGCCGACGAGGCCGTCGAGTCCGAGGCCCGCGCCCAGACCTGCCTGGAACGTGCCCGCGCCGCCGACGAGGACCGCCGCGCCGCCCAGCGCGGCGCCGACGACGCACGCCGCACCGCGCGTGCCCTGCGCGCCGAGCGCTCGGAGATCGCGGGCGCCCCCGACGACGTACCGGACACGGACACGGACGCGGGTGCCCCGAAGGCGTCCCTGCCCGCGCTGCGCGAGGCGTACCGGGCCGCCTCCCAGCTGTACGAGAAGGTCGGCGTCGGCGCCGACCTGCGCGCCGAGCAGGCTCGCGCGGAGAGCGACGAGAGCGCGGCGCGCGCGGAGCTGGACCGGCTGAGCAACAAGGTCCGTACCCGGGCCGAACAGCTCCTGCAATCGCCCGACGGCTCCGACGGCCCCTCCCGACAGGCGGCCGCCGCGCGCGCGGAGGAGCTGGTCCAGCTCCTGGAGACCCGTATGTCCAGCGCGAGCGAGCAGCTCGGCCGGCTGCGCGGCGAGGCCGAACGGCACGCTCCCGAGGACGGCGAGACGCACACCGAGCTGTCCGAGGAACTCCAGCCGCGCGACGCCGAGCACGCGCAGGCGCTGCTGCGTACCGCGACCGCCGAACTCGCCTCCCGCACCGGGGCGTTGACGCAGGCCCGCGAGGCGCACGCCGAACTCCTCGAAGCCCACCGCGGCGCCGAGGACGCGGCCGGCGGCTTCGACGAGATCGCCGCGATGCTGCGCGACCTGCTGCGCGAGCACGTCTCCGACGAGGAGCAGGAGGAGCCCGAGCCCTACCCCGGCAGCCCCGAGGAGGCCCGGCACTCCGCGGCCGAGGCCCGCCGGTCGCTGCGCGGCTGCGCCGCCGACCTCTCCGCCGCGGAAGCCGCCGTGCGCGAGGCGAGCGACGTGCTCGTACGGCACGCCAACTCCACGCGCTACGAGCAGGTCCGCACCCCCGCCCGCCAGCAGATCCGCGAGCTGCCCGCTTCCGCGCTGCCCGAGCACGCGCAGAAGTGGGCGGACGCCTTCGCGCCCCGACTCCGTGTGCTCACGGACGAGTTGGCGCAGCTGGAGCGCAACCGCGACTCGATCGTGGACCGGCTGCGCGGCCTGGTCGAATCCGCGCTGGCCACCTTGCGGTCCGCCCAGCGACTGTCCCGGCTGCCCGAAGGGCTCGGTGAGTGGTCCGGACAGGAATTCCTGCGCATCCGCTTCGAGGAGCCGGACCAGGCCACGCTCACCGAACGGCTGGGCGAGGTCGTCGACGAGGCGACACGCGCGGCCGTGAAGAAGAACTCCGACCTGCGGCGCGACGGAATGTCCCTGCTCCTGAGGGGAGTCGCGGCAGCGCTCCAGCCCAAGGGCATCGCCGTCGAGATCCTCAAGCCGGACGCAGTACTGCGCGCCGAGCGCGTGCCCGTGGGGCAGATGGGCGACGTCTTCTCCGGTGGCCAGCTGCTCACGGCGGCCATCGCCCTGTACTGCACGATGGCCGCGCTCAGAAGCAACGACCGAGGCCGCGACAAGCACCGGCACGCCGGCACGCTGTTCCTCGACAACCCCATCGGACGCGCCAACGCCACCTATCTGTTGGAGTTGCAGCGCGCCGTGTCGGACGCGCTCGGCGTCCAACTCCTCTACACCACAGGCCTGTTCGACACGACCGCACTCGCGGAGTTCCCGCTGGTCATCCGCCTGCGCAACGACGCCGACCTCCGGGCCGGCCTGAAGTACATCAGCGTCGAGGAACACCTCCGTCCGGGGCTACCGCAGCAGCCCCAGGCGGGGGAGGCCGGGCACAGCGAGATCACGGCGACACGGATGTTCAAGCGCCCGGCACCGGCGGCGCCGTGAGGGGTGCGACAACCGAGGAGGGCGGGTCGCTGAGGAAGGCGGGCTCATTCCGCCGTCGGTGAGACGGCTGGGCCTGGGGCGGGTGCGTTCGGTGTGGCCGTGGTCGCGAGGCTGTGCTCGGCGAGGACGCCCGTCCGGTGCCGCTGGACGAACCAGTAGTAGGCGAAGCCGCCGCCCGCGATGACGGCGACGAACAGCACCGCGCCCCAGCGCAGATACCAGTGATACGGAGCCGCCGCGTTGTAGACCGCGGCGCGCGGCCAGATCAGGTTGATCGTCATGCCCGCGCCCCACACCACGGCGACGATGTTGACCAGCAGCCCCCACCGTCCCAGCGAGAACTTCCCGTCGCCCGCCGGCTGCCATGTGCCCCGCAGCCGCGCCACCAGCATCGGCGCGGTGACACCGAGATAGGCGAGGTAGATCATGATGATGCCGATGCTCGTGACGACGGTGAAGATCTGTGGCTGACGGATGTTGACCACCAGGATGGACAGGGCCAGGACCCCGATGATCACGGTCGGCAGCACCGGCGTCTGGAAGCGCGGGCTGACCCGCGCCAGCCGCGAGGAGGCCGGCAGGTTGTTGTCCCGGGCCATCGCGAACGCCAGCCGGATCGCCGCTGTGTGCACCGCCAGCGCGCACACCGTGACGGCGATCAGCACGCACCACAGCATCGCCTTGCCGGCCGTGGGACCGAGCACATTGAGCACGATGTACTGAAGTCCGTCCGTCGACAGCTTCTCGCCGTTCAGGCTGGACACGCTCATCAGCGCCAGCAGCAGGATGAGGCCGCCCAGGACGAACGAGGCCACGATGGCGCGGATGATGGCGCGCGGTGCGTTGCGGGACGGGTCCAGGCACTCCTCACCGAGGGAGGAGGCCGTGTCGAAGCCGTACATCACATACGCCGACGCCAGCGAGGCCACGAGGAACGCGCCCAGGTACCCGGTGCCGTAGTCCGCGCCGGTGCCGTTCGTCTCCAGGACGACCTGTGGGCCGCGTGTGATGTGGACGGCGAACAGGACGATCAGTACGACGGTGGCTATCAGTTCGATGAACACGCCCGCCGTGTTGATCCTCGCCATCAGCTTGACGCCGAAGGCGTTCACCACGGTGGTGAACAGGATCAGCACCGTGGCCAGGATGACCGCGTTGGTCGCCACGTCGTACTTGCCGGAGCCGTCCCCCACGAGCTGGAAGGCCGACGAGATCTGGGGGAGCGTCAGCTGGTAGGCCAGCGCCACGGCCGAGATCGACACGATGGACGCGATCAGCATCATCCAGCCGGCGAGCCAGCCCAGGTGCGGATTGCCTATCTTCTTCGACCAGTTGTAGACCGAGCCCGCCACGGGATAGCGGGCGGCGAGCTCCGCGAAACAGAGTGCGACCGTGAACTGGCCGACGAACACCATCGGCCACGACCACCAGTAGGCGGGACCGCCGCTGCCGTAGCCGAAGTAGAACAGCTGGAACGTGCCGGTGAGGATCGAGATGTAGCTGATCCCGGCGGCGAAGGTGTGGAAGTTGCCCAGGGTGCGCTTGAGTTCGGGCTTGTAGCCGAACTCGGCGAGTTCGGCGTCGTCATGACTGTGCGGACCGGCTGACTGCTCCGTTTTCGGCAYGCGCGGACTCCTCGTGGGCCGGGGAGGGGAGGGAGCGGCTCGGGCGGGCTCGGGCGGCTGCTGGATCAAGGACAGTGTCAGTGAGGCAGGACAGTGTCAATGAGGCGAGCCGGGTCGAACAGGCCGATGGGGTGCTCGGTGCCGCCGGTCAGGGCGAGGTCGGCGAGGATCTCCCCGACGACGGGCACGAACTTGAAACCGTGCCCGGAGAACCCGCAGGCAACGGTGACCGACTGCGGGTGCGCCGGGTGGCGGGCGATGACGAAGTGCTCGTCGGCCGTGTTGGAGAACATGCAGGTCGCGGCCTTGAGGAAGGTCCCGGGCAGGTCCGGGACACAGCCGGACAAGTGGTCCGCCATGGTCTGGATCTCGTCCTCGTGGACGGTCCGGTCGATCGTCTCCGGCGTCGTGACCTGGCCCTTCTGGAAGAAAGCGACCTTGGCCCCGGAGTCGGGTCCGTCGATGGCAGGGAATCCGTAGACGTGGACGCCGGCGGCGTCCTCCCAGATGTAGACGGGGTGATGTGCGGGAAGGAACGGACCGGTGCCCTGCTTCGGCTGGAACCAGTACATGACCTGCCGCTCGATGGAGAACTGCACCCCTAGATCGGCCAGCAGCCGTGGCGCCCACGCGCCCGGGCAGATCACCAGCTGGCCGGCGGTGTWGGTGTTCTCGGCCGTGTGCACACGCACGCCGTCCCGGTACGGCTCCCAGCGCGTTATCGGCTCCTCGAAGTGCAGGTCGGCGCCCTGCCGGGTGGCCAGCCGGAGATGCGCGGCGACGGTGTTCTCCGGCCGCAGGAAACCGGCTCTCCTCTCGTAGAACGCGACCTCGTCGTCCTTCGGCGCGAGCGTCGGGAAGCGGCGACGGATCTCCTTCGCGTCCAGCATCTCGTGCGGCAGATCCCACTCCTGCGCCGAACGCAGCGAGCCGGAGACGGTGCGTGAATCGGGCAGGCCGACCATCACGCCACCACAGAGGGTGGCGATGTCCTGGCCGCCGGCCCGCTCCAGGTCCTCGTACAGCTCGTAGGCACGCAGCAGCAACGGGACGTACGCCGAGTCCTCGAAGTACGACTGCCGCGTGATCCGCGAACCGCCATGGCTGGAGCCGCGGTCGTGCACCGGGCCGAACTTCTCCAGCCCCAGCACACGGGCCCCGCGCGCGGACAGGTGGTGGGCGGCCGCGCTGCCCATGCCGCCGAGGCCGATGACGATCACGTCGTAACTGGGGGCCACGGGCCTCTCCTGTCGGCGGATGCGGGGCGCTCTGAGGCACCCGGGGAGGACGGCTCAGCCGTCCCTGCCTCTGATCCTGCCCGCCGGTCGACCACGATCAGGGATGCGACAACTGCCCGGTCCCGCCCCGCTGACCTATTCGCTCCTGCGTGCGCTCCGCCTCCCGCGCCTGCTGTCGTGCCCGGCGCCGCTCGCGTCGCAGGGAGCGCGCCGTGCTGCTCGGTGCCGAGACTACGCCGTTGCGCTGGTTCCACACCTGGCGGGTCACCCAGACGTCGACGGCGCCCCAGGTGGCCACCACGGTGCTGGCGACACTGCTGATCACCATGGGGAACGCCAGCCACGATCCCGCCAGAGTGCACAGGAAGGCCACCATCGCCTGTATCAACGTCAGCGCGATGATCAGCACAGCCCGCACTGCCGACCTTCGCACCGGATCGGGCATCCGGCGCCGCCGCGCGGGCTCCTCCACCCACAAGGGCCGGTAGCTCGACCACCCTTGGGCCGTTCGGTCGTCAACGGCCGCGGCACCGATCTCGTCCTTCGTCAACCTGCCGCCGGAGCCGGCCACCACGTCATCTCCGTCCGCCATCACCACGCGCGTGCCCTCCGGAATCTCGCGACTCCCCGCCCCGTTGCCGGCGCCCGCCGGAATGTCGCGATCCTGCGCTTCGGGACCGCGCCGCGCTGCCTCGTGCGCAGTAGCGCCGTCCTCGCGCGCCTCATTCCGCTCCGCCGTGCCCATCACCGTGTCACTCCCCACCGCCAGTAGCCCCCTTGCCCGTGTCTGAAGACTCGGCTCCCCAGTGGCTGCCCGGCTTGCGCTGTTTTACCCCGCCCAGGGGCAGGATGCGGCTCCTGTGGCCCATTCCGCACCCATTTCCTGTACAGAAGGACGAACGGCGCGGCCCGAAGATTCCCGGGAAGGATAAAATTCCGGCCAACTGGCCAGAGAATCCGGCTGGTTCCCTCCGCCGGGGCGTCGTGGGATCGCGGTAGGCAATCTCCCGCAATGACCGGACAACTCCCCATGTCTCGCCGCCGGTGCGGAAGTTCAGGTTCCGGACGGCTCTTCGAGTTACCTGTGCGTCGGTAGTAGGCTCGCGCCGACTGTTGACGCACAGGTGTGCCCCCTGACCGGTGGGGGGTTTGAGCTGGGGGAGGCCATGCGCTTTCGCGGGAAGTCGATCCGCCGGAAGATGGTGGCGCTGCTTCTCGTGCCGCTGGTGTCCCTGACCGCGATCTGGGGTTTCGCCACGGTACTCACGGGGCGAGGTGTGGCCCAGCTGTTCACGGTGTCGTCCCTCGTCGAGAAGATCGGTTACTCCACCGAGGACGCCGTCCGCGTTCTCCAGCAGGAGCGTCGTCAGGCGCTCGTCTATCTCGCCGACCCCCGGGCCTCGGACGCGCTGACGGCGCTGCGCGTCACCCGGAGCGCCACCGACGCAGCGGTCTCCGAGATCCGCAAGAACGCCAAGGACCCCGACGTCCGCGACGGGATGGACGAAGGCGACGAAGAGCGCCTCACCGCCGTTCTGGACTCCTTCGACGGCATCAACCCACTGCGCCGCAGCGTCGAGGACGGAACGGTCACCCGATCCCAGGCCCTCGACCTCTACAACCGGCTCGTCGACCCCTGCTACGCCCTGCTGGGATCCCTCGACGGGATCGACAGCGTGGAGATGGACAAGCAGGCCCGCGCCCTCCTCAACGTCACTCGCGCCCGCGAGCTGCTCTCCCGCGAGGACGCGCTGCTCAGTTCCGCCCTCGTGGTCGGAAAGCTCTCCCGCGACGAGACACGTGACGTCTCCGACCTCGTCGCCCAGCGCACCCTCATGTACGAGGTCAGCCTGACGGACCTGCCCTCGTCCGAGCGTGAACGCTTCGAGCGCTTCTGGAAGAACGCCTCCACCGCTCCGCTGCGGGTCGCCGAACAGGCCGTCATCTCCACCCAGGCCGGCAGGCCCAGCACCGTCGACGCCAAGACGTGGGACACCGCCGCCGGCGGCGTCCTCGACGAGCTCAGCAAACTCAACGACGAGGCGGGCACCCGCTACCAGGACCGCGTCAGCCCGGTCGCGATGAGCGTCATCATCAAAGCGGCCATCGCAGGCGTCCTCGGCCTGCTCGCCCTGCTGTTCTCGCTCATCCTTTCCGTGCGCATCGGCCGCAGCCTCGTCCGCGATCTCCGGCAGCTGCGCATGGAGGCCCACGAGGCATCCGGCGTACGGCTGCCCAGCGTGATGCGCCGCCTCTCCGCCGGCGAGCAGGTCGACGTCGAGACCGAGGTCCCGCGCCTGGAGTACGACAGGAACGAGATCGGCGACGTCGGCCAGGCCCTCAACACCCTCCAGCGCGCCGCCGTCGAGGCCGCGGTCAAGCAGGCCGAACTGCGCGCCGGCGTCTCCGAGGTCTTCGTCAACCTCGCCCGCCGCAGCCAGGTCCTCCTGCACAAGCAGCTCACCCTCCTCGACACCATGGAACGCCGGACCGAGGACACCGACGAACTCGCCGACCTGTTCCGCCTCGACCACCTGACCACCCGTATGCGCCGCCACGCCGAGGGCCTGGTGATCCTCTCCGGCGCCGCCCCCTCCCGGCAGTGGCGCAAGCCCGTCCAGCTCATGGACGTCGTGCGCGCCGCCGTCGCCGAGGTCGAGGACTACGAGCGCATCGAGGTGCGCCGCCTGCCCCGCGTCGCCGTCACCGGCCCGGCCGTCGCGGACATCACCCACCTCGTGGCCGAACTCCTGGAGAACGCCACGGTGTTCTCCCCGCCGCACACCGCGGTCCAGGTTCTCGGCGAGCGCGTCGCCAACGGCTTCACCCTGGAGATCCACGACCGCGGCCTGGGCATGGCGGCCGAGTCCCTGCTGGATGCCAATCTCAGGCTCGCCGAGACACCCGAGTTCGAGCTGTCCGACACCGACCGGCTCGGCCTGTTCGTGGTCAGCCGGCTCGCCCAGCGGCAGAACGTCCGCGTCTCCCTCCAGCCGTCGCCGTACGGAGGCACCACCGCCGTCGTCTTCATCCCCGACGCGCTGCTCACCGACGACGTGCCCGACACCAACGGCATCGGGTTCCGTCTCGACCGGCCCACGCCCTCCAAGGAGGCCGAACTGGAGGAGTCGCGCCGGGCCGCCCTCGCCCAGGTGCCGGTCCGCGTGCCGGGCCTGCCGGCCTCGCTCCTGGATGGCCCGGTCGAGCTCGAAGCCCCCGTGGACCTCGACGCGCTCGGCGACTTCCCCGACCCCCTCGACGACGAGGACGGCGATCGCGGCGGCCTCTTCCGTCCGCGGCGCGCCCTTAGCCCCACGGAGACCGAGACGACCGGCCCGCTCGGCGAGCAGCACCCGGTCTCCGGCCTGCCCGGCGGTGCTGACCAGGTGGGCCCAGGCGCCGAGGTGAGCGCCCCGGTGCCGCTGCCCCGCCGCGGTGCACCCAAACTGGTCAGCTCGCACGGACGCCCGGTCAGCGAGCAACGCTCCCGGCGGGAGAAGGCGGACCCCGAGCCCTCACCGGGCCCGAGCCGTCCGCAGCCGAACGGCCTCGCTCCACTCCCGACCCGCCGCCGCGGCACGGGACCCCGAGGCGAGGCGGCCGGCGGCCCCGACCGCACCGAAGACCGCGCCGGGATCCCGTCCCCCGCAGGGCGCGACCGCGGTGAGCAGCCGGAGCCGTCGGCGCTCCCCAGACGGACACACCGCCCCGCGATCGCGTCGGGCGGCACCGATGACACGGCAGCGAGCCCGACCGACCCGCAACCGTCGACCGGCTCCGGTACGGGACCGCTGCCCCGGCGCGTACGGCAGGCCAACCTGGCCCCACAGCTCAAGCAGCAGCCCGTGCGGCGCACCGAGGACAAGCCCGAACCCGTCGAGCGGGACGCGGACGAGGTACGCAGCCGAATGGCCTCACTCCAACGCGGCTGGCAGCGCGGCCGCCAGGAGAACGCCACGGACGACGACGCCCACAGCGGCACAGCACCACCACGAACGACTAAGGGGGACGGTCGATGACCGCACCGAAGGCGACCGGCCACACCGCGACCGACCAGTCCGGGGAGCTCAACTGGCTCCTCGACGACCTGGTGGACCGCGTCGCCAGCATCCGTAAGGCCCTCGTGCTCTCCGGCGACGGCCTGCCGACGGGTGTGTCCAAGGACCTGACGCGCGAGGACAGCGAACACCTGGCCGCCGTCGCGTCCGGGTTCCACAGCCTCGCCAAGGGCGTCGGCCGCCACTTCGAGGCGGGCAACGTCCGGCAGACGGTCGTCGAGCTCGACGACGCCTTCCTGTTCGTGACGGCCGCCGGCGACGGCAGCTGCCTCGCGGTGCTCTCGGACGCCGACTCCGACGTCGGCCAGGTCGCGTACGAGATGACGCTCCTCGTCAAGCGGGTCGGCGTACATCTGGGCTCCGCTCCGCGCACCGATCTGTCCTCGGGCGGGTAGTGGGATGGCATGAGCGCTGACGGTCAGGGAAGAAGCCACTGGTTCGACGACGAGGCCGGGCCGGTCGTCCGTCCGTACGCCATGACACGCGGCCGCACCAGCAGTGCGGCCCAGCACCGCCTCGACCTGATCGCGGTGGTCGTCGCGCAATCGCACGCGGACGATCCGGACGCCGACTCGACGCTGTCCCCGGAACACGTGGACATCGTCGGGCTGTGCCGTGACGCCCCGCAGTCCGTCGCCGAACTCTCCGCTGAGCTCGATCTGCCCATCGGAGTCGTACGCGTCCTCATCGGGGATCTCGTGGACGGGGAATTCGTCCATGTGAACCGGCCAGTACCGCCTGCCGAGCTGGTGGACGAGAGTATTCTGCGCGACGTGATCAACGGCCTGCGGGCGCTGTGAGCGGCGCGGAAGCGGGGTAGTGACGTGACAGGCTGGCAGTTCTGGGTCGACCGTGGCGGCACCTTCACGGACATCGTCGCGCGACGCCCGGACGGCCGCCTGCTGACGCACAAGCTCCTGTCGGAGAATCCGGCGCGGTACTCCGACGCGGCCGTGGCGGGCGTACGCGAGCTGCTGGACGGCTCCCCGGACCCCATCGAGGCCGTCCGCATGGGCACGACGGTCGCCACGAACGCCCTCCTCGAGCGCAAGGGGGAGCGCACCCTGCTGGTGATCACCGGCGGCTTCCGCGACGCCCTGCGCATCGCCTACCAGAACCGCCCCCTGATCTTCGCCCGCCGCATCGAGCTGCCCGAGCTGCTGTACGAGCGGGTCGTCGAGGTCGACGAGCGCATCGCCGCCGACGGCACCGTCCTGCACACTCCCGACCTGGACGCCCTCGCCGGCCCTCTCCAGGAGGCGTACGACGACGGGATCCGCGCGGTCGCCGTGGTGTGCATGCACAGCCACCTCCACCCCGCGCACGAACAGGCCGTCGGCGCGCTCGCCGACCGCATCGGCTTCCCGCAGATCTCGCTGTCCAGCGAGGTCAGCCCGCTGATGAAACTCGTCCCGCGCGGGGACACCGCCGTCGTCGACGCCTACCTGTCGCCCGTGCTGCGCCGCTACGTCCACCATGTCGCCGACCAACTCGAAGGCGTGCGGCTGATGTTCATGCAGTCGAACGGCGGTCTCGCCGAAGCCGGGCAGTTCCGCGGCAAGGACGCCATCCTGTCCGGGCCCGCCGGCGGCATCGTCGGCATGGCCCGCATGTCGCAGCTCGCCGGGTTCGACCGGGTCATCGGCTTCGACATGGGCGGCACCTCCACCGATGTCTCGCACTTCGCTGGCGAGTACGAACGCGTCTTCACCACTCAGATCGCCGGAGTCCGGCTGCGCGCCCCCATGCTGGACATCCACACCGTCGCCGCCGGCGGCGGCTCGGTCCTCCACTTCGACGGCTCCCGCTACCGCGTAGGGCCGGACTCGGCGGGCGCGGATCCAGGACCCGCCTGCTACCGGGGCGGCGGTCCGCTCACCGTGACCGACGCCAACGTCATGCTGGGCCGCATCCAACCCGCCCACTTTCCCCAGGTGTTCGGCCCCGAGGGCGACCAGCCCCTCGACGACGCCCTCGTCCGTGACCGCTTCACCGCCCTCGCCCGCGAGATCCGTGAGCAGACCGGCGATGACCGCACGCCCGAGCAGGTGGCCGAGGGCTACCTTCAGATCGCGGTCGCCAACATCGCCAACGCCGTGAAGCGGATCTCCGTCCAGAAGGGCCACGACGTCACCCGCTACGCGCTCACCACCTTCGGTGGCGCGGGTGGCCAGCACGCGTGCATGGTCGCCGACTCGCTCGGCATCCGCACCGTCCTCGTGCCGCCCATGGCCGGCGTCCTCTCCGCGCTCGGCATCGGTCTCGCCGACACGACGGCCATGCGCGAGCAGTCCGTGGAAGTCCCTCTGGACGCCGCCTCGATGCCCGGCGTCCTGAAGACGGCCGACGACCTCGAATCCGCCGCCCGCGCCGAACTCCTCGACGAGGACGTCCCCGAGGACCGCGTCAGGATCACTCGACGCGCCCAACTCCGTTACGACGGCACCGACACCACCCTCACCGTCGAACTCACCGAGCCCGACGCGATGCGGCGCGCCTTCGAAGAACGTCATCGCGCCACGTACTCCTTCACACTCGACCGCCCGATCGTCGTCGAAGCGCTCTCCGTCGAAGCCACCGGCATCACCGAACCCCCCGATCTCTCCGCTCTCGCCCCCTACGAGGCCGCCCCCGAAGGCAGCCCGGCCGCACCGGGAACCGTCCGCCTCCACACCGGCGGCACCTGGCGCGACGTGCCCCTGCACCGCCGCGAGTTCCTCCCTCCCGGCGAAACCGTCACCGGCCCGGCGATCGTCACCGAGGCCGGCGCGACGACCGTCGTGGACGACGGCTGGCAAGCCGTGGCGACCGACGACGGGCATCTGGTCATGGAACGCGCGGCGATTACGGAGAGTTCCGAACTCGACACGAAAGCCGACCCGGTTCTGCTCGAGGTCTTCAACAATCTCTTCACGTCCATCGCCGAACAGATGGGCGCCCGCCTCGAATCCACGGCCCAGTCCGTCAACATCAAGGAACGCCTGGACTTCTCCTGCGCGCTCTTCGACCCGGACGGAAACCTGGTGGCCAACGCCCCCCACATCCCCGTCCACCTGGGCTCCATGGGCACGAGCGTCAAGGAAGTCATCCGGCGCCGCGGCTCCCGGATGCGCCCCGGCGACACCTACGCCGTCAACGACCCCTACCACGGCGGCACCCACCTGCCCGACGTCACCGTGATCACCCCGGTCTTCGACGCAGGAAGCGCGGCGAACACGGAGGGTGAGCCGGAGATCCTCTTCTACGTCGCCTCACGCGGCCACCACGCCGAGATCGGCGGCATCGCGCCCGGCTCCATGCCCGCGAACAGCAGCACCATCGACGAGGAGGGAATCCTCTTCGACAACTGGCTGCTCGCCGAAGACGGCCGCTTCCGCGAGGAGGAGACCCTCCGCCTGCTCACCGAGGCGCCCTACCCCTCGCGCAACCCCAAGACCAACCTCGCCGACCTGCGCGCCCAGATCGCGGCCAACCAGAAGGGCGTCGACGAAGTCGCCCGCATGATCGAGAACTTCGGCCTCGACGTCGTCCAGGCGTATATGCGGCATGTCCAGGACAACGCCGAGGAAGCGGTACGCCGGGTCATCGACGCCCTCGACGACGGCGAATACGCCTACGAGACCGACTCCGGCGCCGTGATCCGGGTACGCGTGCGCGTGGACCGCGCGGGCCGCACCGCCACCGTCGACTTCACCGGCACGTCACCGCAGCTGGCCACCAACTTCAACGCACCCTTCTCGGTCGTCAACGCGGCGGTCCTTTACGTCTTCCGCACCCTGGTCGCCGACGACATCCCCCTCAACGACGGCTGCCTGCGCCCCCTCGACATCGTCGTGCCGTCCGGTTCCATGCTCGCCCCGCAACCGCCAGCCGCGGTCGTCGCGGGCAACGTGGAGACCTCCCAGGCGATCACCGGCGCCCTCTACGCAGCCCTCGGCATCCAGGCCGAGGGCTCCGGCACCATGAACAACGTCACCTTCGGCAACGAGCGCCACCAGTACTACGAGACCGTGGCCTCCGGATCCGGCGCGGGCGACGGGTTTCCCGGCGCCCCCGTCGTCCAGACCCACATGACCAACTCACGGCTCACCGACCCCGAAGTGCTGGAGTGGCGGCTGCCCGTCCGACTCGACGAGTTCGCCGTACGACTCGGCAGCGGCGGCGCCGGGCGCTGGCACGGCGGGGACGGCGCCGTACGCCGCATCCGGTTCCACGAGCCCATGACCGTCTCCACGCTGTCCCAGCACCGCCGGGTCCCGCCCTACGGCATGGCGGGCGGAGAACCCGGTGCGCTGGGAGCCAACCGCGTCGAACACGCGGACGGCACGGTCACCGCACTTGGCGGAAGCGACTCTGCGGACGTCGGCCCCGGCGACGTACTCGTCATCGAAACCCCCGGCGGCGGAGGCTACGGCCCACCGTCGCGCGACCCCCATCAAGCAGGAGAAGAGATCGATGATCTTCGGGCGTTCTGAGCGCGGGAAGCCTCCGGTCGAGCCCGTCACGCTCAAGATCCTGGTGGCCGGCGGCTTCGGCGTGGGCAAGACCACCCTCGTCGGCGCGGTCAGCGAGATCAGGCCACTGCGCACCGAGGAACTGCTCACCGAGGCCGGACGCCCGGTCGACGACACGAGCGGCATCGAGGGCAAGCGCACCACCACCGTGGCCATGGACTTCGGACGCATCACCCTGCGCGAGGACCTGGTCCTGTACCTCTTCGGCACGCCCGGCCAGGAGCGGTTCTGGTTCATGTGGGACGAGCTGTCGGAGGGCGCGCTCGGCGCAGTCGTCCTCGCCGACACGCGGCGCCTGGAGGACTGCTTCGCTGCCGTCGACTACTTCGAGCGGCGCTCCATACCCTTCATCGTCGGCGTCAACTGCTTCGAGGGAGCCGCCCGTTACCCGGCGCAGGACATCCGGCAGGCCCTCGACCTCGACGCCGACGTACCGGTGCTGCTGTGCGACGCCCGCGACCGGGAGTCCGTCAAGGAGATCCTCATCGGCGTCGTCCAGCACGCGATGGCCTATCAGGCGGACCGCCGCGAGACCGTCACCACCTGAAGCCCGGGTACGGACACGGCCCGTACCCCCGCCGACCGGGGTACGAGCCGTGGGCCATGGGCACGCGCGCGTGGCTCACGTGGGACGCACGCACGCGTGGATCGTTCTCAGATCCGGAACCTCGCTCAGTTCTCGCCGTCCTCCTCCCAGCCGAAGCTCTTCTCCACCGCCTTGCGCCAGTTGTGATACTCGCGGTCACGCTCCGGGGCGGTCATGGTCGGCGTCCACTCGACGTCCTTCGCCCAGTGCGCCTTGAGCTCGTCCAGGTCGTTCCACACGCCGGTGGCCAGGCCCGCCGCGTACGCGGCACCCAGGCAGGTCGTCTCGGAGATCTTGGGCCGGATCACCGGCACGTCGAGCACGTCCGCCTGGTGCTGCATGAGCAGGTTGTTCTTCGTCATGCCGCCGTCCACCTTCAGGGTCGTGATCTGGACCCCGGAGTCCTGGAACATGGCGTCCACGACCTCGCGCGTCTGCCAGCTCGTCGCCTCCAGCACCGCGCGGGCGAGGTGTGCCTTGGTCACGTACCGCGTCAGGCCGGTGACCACCCCGCGCGCGTCGGAACGCCAGTACGGGGCGAACAAGCCGGAGAAGGCGGGCACGATGTACGCGCCGCCGTTGTCCTCGACGCTCGCCGCAAGTGGCTCGATCTCGTCGGCGGTGCGGATGATGCCGAGCTGGTCGCGGAACCACTGGACCAGCGCGCCCGTTATGGCTATTGCCCCTTCCAGGCAGTACACGGGCGCCTCGCTGCCGATCTTGTAGCCCATCGTCGTCAGCAGCCCGCTCTTCGACGGCACCGGCCGGTTGCCCGTGTTGAGCAGCAGGAAGCTGCCCGTGCCGTAGGTGTTCTTCGCGGTGCCGACGTCGTAGCAGGCCTGCCCGAAGATGGCCGCCTGCTGGTCGCCCAGCGCCGAGGCGACCGGCACTCCGGCCAGTTGGCCGACGGCGGTCCCGTACACCTCTGCGGAGGACCTGATCTCCGGAAGGATGGCCTCGGGCACGTTCATGGCGGACAGGATCGAGGGGTCCCACTGGAGGGTCCCCAGGTTCATCAGCATGGTGCGCCCGGCGTTCGTCACGTCGGTCACGTGCTGCCCACCGTCCGTGCCGCCGGTGAGGTTCCAGATCAGCCAGGAGTCGATGGTGCMSAACGCGATCTCGCCTCGCTCGGCGCGGGCCCTGAGGCCGGGTACGTTGTCGAGCAGCCAGGCTGCCTTGGGACCGGAGAAGTAGCTGGCCAGTGGCAGTCCGGTCTGCTCGCGGAATCGATCCTGCCCGTCCGAGCCACCGAGCTGGTTGCACAGTGCCGCGGTACGCGTGTCCTGCCACACGATCGCGTTGTGCACCGGCAGGCCCGTCGCGCGGTCCCACAGAACCGTGGTCTCGCGCTGGTTGGTGATGCCGAGCGCGCTGATCTGGTCAGTGCGCAGTCCGGCCTTCGCGATCGCCCCGGCGACCACCGCCTGCACCTTGGACCAGATCTCCGTGGCGTCGTGCTCCACCCAGCCGGGCTTGGGGAAGATCTGGCGGTGCTCGCGCTGGTCGACGGCCACGATCGCGCCGTCCTGGTTGAAGATGATGCAACGGCTTGAGGTCGTGCCCTGGTCGATTGCGGCGACGAACTTGTCCGTCATGACGTCCCCTTCGTCGATTCGTTCAGAACGCTGCGTTGAAGATGACCCCGGACAGCACCCCGCCGATCAGCGGTCCCACCACCGGGATCCACGAGTAACTCCAGTCCGAGGTGCCCTTGTTGGGAATCGGGAGCAGGGCGTGGATGATGCGGGGGCCCAGGTCACGGGCCGGGTTGATGGCGTACCCCGTGGGACCACCGAGCGACAGACCGATGCCGACCACCAGGAACGAGACG
The DNA here is from genome assembly GCF_008042075.1 of Streptomyces sp. UW30. GTDB lineage: Bacteria > Actinomycetota > Actinomycetes > Streptomycetales > Streptomycetaceae > Streptomyces. The sequence continues at coordinate 1,373,879 of NZ_RDBN01000037.1, forward strand.
ATCAGGATCCCTGTGCCCGACAGGCCGAGGCCCTTGGTCAGGCCGAACGCCAGGATCGGCAGCACCAGCGCGATCGTCGCGATGATCTCGGTGATGAGGTTCGCCACGGGATTGCGGATCGCTGGTGCGGTCGAGAAGATCCCGAGCGTTGGCTGGGCGATCTCCTTGTCGGCGTTGGCCTGGAACTGCGCGAAGTAGACCAGCCAGCACAGCACGGCACCGAGCATCGCGCCGACTATCTGGCCGGCGATGTAGATGTGGACCTTGTCCCAGTCCCCGGTGTCGATGGCGATCCCGATGGTCACGGCCGGGTTGAGCTGTCCGCCGGACAGCGGTGCCGCGGTGTACGCGCCGGCCATCACGCCGAATCCCCAGCCGAAGGCGATGACGATCCAGCCCCCGTCCTTCGCCTTCGAGTAGTTCAGTACGACGGCGGCGACGACTCCGGCCCCGAAGAGGATCAGGATCGCGGTGCCGATTAGCTCACCGAGGAAGATGTCTCCGTTGCTCATGGCTGCTCCTAGGCCCTGGCCGGGACGATCGGCCCCGGTTCTTCGTGCGGGGTGCGTTTCCCATGGCGACTTCAGCCGAAGGCAGGGAGGGCCCCGAGCCCCGCCCGGCATCCGTGACGAGCGTGCCGTCGCAGCCGGAATCGCCCGTGGGGGAGGCCTTGGCACAGGCGGAACCGTGCGGCGCAGTGCGTGGATACGCCGAAAATGTACGGCGATGTCGGCTGACACCGGGAAGTGTTCACCGGCGTCCAGGGGGCGTCAAGGTCGCCGACGCCAACGGTTCGGGGCGTGCCGACGGGTCACGGGCCCACGCCGACCGTGCTCCGGGCACGCCGACTTGGAAGTGGGTAGGGACAGGGACGGGACACCGAGGCCCTGCCGATGCCGGCGGGCGGGCCAGTTCCCGCTGGATCCTGCAGGGGTCGAGGACCATTGTTGTGCTCTGTTGTGCTGAGGCCCACGGATGCCTTTCGGCCACCGCCGATCTCGTGGAAAATCGTCTCACCCCCTGCCGGGCTCCGCCACCGCGCACCCGGCCGCGGGTGTCACCTCCGCCCCGCGAAGAATCTCGTGCCCCGGCAGCCCCGCGCGCCCCAGCACCCAGCTCGCCCCACTCAGTGACTTCGCGGCCTTCTTCAACGGCGCCAGACAGGAGGCCGCCTGCCGATGGTCCGTCACACTGCCGGGCTCGCACAGGACCGTCGCCAGAGACAGCGTGACGGGACGTCCGCCCGCCGACCAGGCAGCGTCCAGCATGGAGACGGCCACCGGATTCAGCCCCTCAGGGTCCGCGAGCACGAGGAAGTCGTCGCCGCCGATGTGGCCGACGCGGGTGCTGTCCGTGGCCGCGTGCTGAAGCGCCCGTCCGACCGACCGGATCAGCTCGTCGCCCGCAGCGAAGCCGGCGCCATCGTTGACCTGCTTGAAGTGGTCCACGTCCAGCCAGCTCAGTGCGAACCTGCGGCCGTCGGCGATCCGCCGGTCCACCTCACCGGTGATCGCGTCCGAACCGGGCAGCCGGGTCAGCGGGTTGAGCCCGGCGGCCTCCTCGACCCGGGTCTCGGCGAGTGCCCGAACGAGGTCCGCGAGCCGTACGACGCCCACGCAGCGGCCGAACCGGTCGACCACGGCCACATCGTCCGAGGTGCGGTCCCGGCCGCCGTCCGCGACCACGTCCAGTACCTCCCACGCGGTGGCGTCGACACCCACCGTGCGCGGTGGATCACCGAGCTTGGCCGCGGGCCGGTCGGCGTACAGGGCGTGGCCGTAGCGGCCCGACATCGACAGCAGGAACCGGGAACGATGCACCGACCGGACCGGGACACCGTGTATGTCCACCAGCAGCACCCCGGACACGTCCGGCGACCCGGTCAGCAGCGCCCGCACCTGCCCCGCCGACGCGGTGGCGGGCAGCAACGCGGCCGGCCGGACGAACTCCCGCACCGAGGGCCCCGAAGGAGGCGTCACCCCCAGTCCGGGCGTGCGCGGCGGAACGTATACCTCCGCCGCGGGCAGCCGCGCCGGCGGAGCGAACAGTTCGCCCTGGGCGAGCTGTGCACCCGCAGAGCGCGCGGCCGCACACTGGAGTTCCGTCTCCACACCCTCGACGCACACGAGCGCTCCCAGCTGCTCGCACAGCGCCCGCATCGCCCCGATCGCCGCCGGCCGGGCCAGCAGCGAGGCGTCGAGCTTCACCAGCTCCGGCGTCAGGTCCGTCAGTAACCGCAGCGGGATGTCTCCGTCGCCCACGCCGTCCGCACTGATCCGGAACCCCTGGTCCCGGAGGGCGCCGACCGCCTCCAAAAGCGCCTGCTGGGGCACGTGGGTGTAGGGCGGACCGATGTCGATCGTGACCTCCCACGGCAGCCGCCGGGCCGCGCGGACGGCGTCGTGCAGCGGTGTCAGCCCACCGAGGTCGGCGAGGGTGCCGGCGAACACGTTGACGTACAGGGGGAGCAGTGTCTCCTTGCGAGCCGCCGCACGGAACGCCAACACGGCGAGCTGGCCGTCGAGTTCGGGATCGCGGCGCGCCTCGGCCAGGACGTCACCGGTCTCCGGGCGGGCGAGTATCTCCAGCCCTGCGACTCCACCGGTCGTCAGATTGACCACCGGTTGGAAAGCGAAGCGGAGAGTATCCGTCCAGGAGTGCACGGCAGCATGATGGCGCCGCCGGAGTACGCCCGAGCCCAGTTCATAAGACGTTCACGCAGGATTCCCGGCTGCTCACGCAGCGTAGATAAATGCTGATCGCAGTGGGCGGCGCGGGGGCGGTGCGGCGTCCTTACGACCGCCTCCGCGGGCCTGTCGCACGGCCGCGCTCAGCGCACCGCGACCACCGCCGATCCATGCCCGAACAGCCCCTGGTTCGCAGCCATGCCCACCCGGGCCCCGTGGACCTGCCGGTCGCCCGCAGCGTCCCTCAACTGCCAGGTGAGTTCGCATACCTGGGCTATGGCCTGGGCCGGGACCGCCTCGCCGAAGGAGGCCAGGCCACCGCTCGCGTTCACGGGTATCCGTCCCCCCAGTGCCGTCGTACCCTCCCTCAGCAGCTTCGCGGCCTCTCCCTTGCCGCACAGTCCAAGATCCTCGTACCACTGCAACTCCAGCGCGGTGGACAGGTCGTAGACCTCTGCGAACGAGAGGTCCTCGGGGCCGACTCCCGCCTCCTCGTAGGCCGCGCGCGCGATCGACTCCCGGAATGTCTCGTCCGCCGGTCGCACCGCCACGGCGGAGTCCGTCGCCATGTCGGGCAGGTCCAGGACGGTGTTCGGGTAGCGCGGCGTCACCGTGGAGACCGCCCGGATCCGCACCGGATTCGCGACCCCCTGCCGACGCGCGAAGCCCATCCCGGCCAGCACGAGCGCCGCACCTCCGTCCGACGTGGCGCAGATGTCCAGCAGTCGCAGGGGATCGGCGACCACGGCGGAGGCGGCGACCTCCTCGGCGGTGACCGGCTTGCGATAGCGCGCGTGGGGATTGAGTGCGCCCACAGCGGAGTTCTTCACCTTGACCTGAGCGAAGTCCTCGCGTGTGTCCCCGTGCACGGCCATCCGTCGACGCGCGTAAAGCCCGAAGTAGGTCGGATTCGTCGCACCCAGGACGCGGAAGCGCAGCCAGTCCGGATCGTCGGGCCGCTCGCCGCCGGCCGGCCGGAAGAAGCCCTTCGGTGCCGCATCGGCACCTACTACGAGCACCACGTCCGCGAGCCCCGAAAGTATCTGCGCCCGCGCGGGACCTCCTCGGCGGTGACCGGCTTGCGATAGCGCGCGTGGGGATTGAGTGCGCCCACAGCGGAGTTCTTCACCTTGACCTGAGCGAAGTCCTCGCGTGTGTCCCCGTGCACGGCCATCCGTCGACGCGCGTAAAGCCCGAAGTAGGTCGGATTCGTCGCACCCAGGACGCGGAAGCGCAGCCAGTCCGGATCGTCGGGCCGCTCGCCGCCGGCCGGCCGGAAGAAGCCCTTCGGTGCCGCATCGGCACCTACTACGAGCACCACGTCCGCGAGCCCCGAAAGTATCTGCGCCCGCGCGGTGTTGACGGCCTGCGCCCCCGACGCGCACGCCGCGTACACGCTCGTGACGCGGGCACCCTGCCAGCCGAGCGCCTTCGCGAACGTCGCCCCGGCCACATACCCCGGATAGCCGCCTCGCACGGTGTCCGCGCCGACGATCGACCCGATGTCCCGCCACTCCAGTCCCGCGTCCGCCAGTGCCGCGCGGGCCGCCACCGCCCCGTACTCCACGAAGTTGCGTCCCCACTTGCCCCACGGATGCATCCCCGCGCCGAGCACCGCCACGTCGTCCGTCATGCCGTCACCCCCGTCGGCCGCCACTGCCAGGTCGTCCAGATCGTCTCCGCGTCCTCATGGAGCACGCCGGGAACGACCTCCACCTCCATGCCCACCGTCAGATCGGCGACGGTGACCCCTGGAACTGCCTGTCCCAGCAGCACGAGGCACTCGGATTCCAGTTCCACAGCGACCAACGTGTACGGCTCCCACGGAAGTTCCAGATCGGTCACATAGGGTGACGGAGGGCGATACCGGCTGTCCGTGAAGGACCAGACACGCCCGCGCCGGGAAAGAGGGACTTCTTCCAGGTCACCGCCTGCGCAGCCCGGGTTGCGACAGTGGGCGTCCTCACGCGGAAAGAAGACCGAGGTACACGCAGAGCAGCGGGTGCCGATGAGCCGGAAGTCCTCCCCTTCGCCGGCGAACCACCCGTCGACCACAGGCGTACGCGTGCGTGGCATATCCCCTCCCGGGCAACAGATCTGACGAAGCGTCAGAAGAGTGTGCCACGGTCGACCGCACAGCGGCAGGGCGTCATGTCCGTCTTCAGAAGGAACCGTGCCCGATCGCTTCCCCGCCGGACCGCACACCTGATAGATGCAGGAGACATGACACGACTCTCGACCACGGCACGGCGACTGGCCGTCACGCTTGCCACGCTGCTCGCCGTGACCGTCGCCCCCGCGACCGCCCAGGCGAAGACCGAGCCCAAGGCGCCGAAGGACTTCGTCGCGCTGAGAACCGTGGACCCCACCATCGTCCAGGAGATGCGGTACTTCACCCCGCACAACTTCGTCGGCGAGCGCATCGACGGCTACCGCCAGCCCCTGTGCATCCTCACCCGCCCCGCCGCCCAAGCGCTCCACAAGGCCCAGCAGCGACTGCTGCGCCAGGGCTACACGCTCAAGGTGTACGACTGCTACCGCCCGCAGCGCGCCGTCGACCACTTCGTGCGCTGGGCGGAGGACCTCGACGACGAGGCCATGAAGGACGAGTTCTACCCGAACGTCGACAAGACCCGACTGTTCCTGGACGGCTACATCGCGGAGAAATCCGGCCACAGCCGCGGCTCGACCATGGACCTGACCATCGTCAAGCTGCCGGCCAAGCCGACCAGGCCGTACCTCCCCGGAGAGCCCCTGGTGCCCTGCTATGCCCCCAAGGGCGAGCGCTTCCCCGACAACTCCGTCGACATGGGCACCGGCTTCGACTGCTTCGACACCCTCTCCCTCACCCTCGACCCGCGCATCCAGGGCGAACAACGCGCCAACCGGCTGCTCCTCAAGAGCACCCTGGAAGCCCTCGGATTCGTGAACCTCGCCGAGGAGTGGTGGCACTACACGTACAAGCCGGAGCCCTACCCGGACACCTTCTTCGACTTCCCCGTGTCCTCGAAATCCCTTACGAAGCACGAGTGACCGACCCCCGGAAGATGTCCTTCCACTGATCGGATACAGTCCGCCGCGTGTCCGAATCTCAAGCCTCCGCCCCCAACTCCGCAGCGGGCTCACACTGTTCGAGCTGCGGCGCGCCCTACGGAGAGGGCGTCTCCGGCTGGCCGCGCACCTGCCCGGTGTGCGGCGCCGTGGCCTACCGCAATCCGCTGCCGGTGGCCATCGCACTCCAGCCCGTGTACGACACGCAGGGCACCGCCCTGGTCGTCGTCACCCGAACCATCGCCCCCGCGCGCGGAGGCATCGCCCTCCCCGGCGGCTACATCGACGACCGCGAGGACTGGCGGCAGGCCGTCGTCCGCGAACTCCACGAAGAGACCGGCATCGACGCGGCCGGCCGCGACGTACGCCTCGTCGACGCAATGAGCTCCCCGGACGGGCACCTGCTGCTGTTCGGCCTTCTGCCGGAGCGGCCCGCCGACCGCCTGCCGACGTCGGCCGCCACCGACGAGACCGAGGGCTGGCACCTCCTGCGCAGGCCGGAGGAGCTTGCCTTCCCGCTGCACACCCTGGCCGCGCGGGCCTTCTTCGAGGGCCGCTACATCTGAGCCCCACGCCCGCCGAGCCCGCGTACGCGCACCGGACGGAGTGACGGAATCACGCCGTCGTCGTGGTCCAGCTCGACGACCACCTTGTTGCCGTCCCAGCGGGTGACGTAACGCTCGATCTCCGGCTCGTCCCAGCCGTCACCCGCGTCCGGCACCACCAGCCCGCCCCCGGTCCGTCCCCGGGCCGGCGCCCACACCTCCAGTTCAAGCCCGCCGTCGTCCCCCCGCACGGGGACGACGGCGCCCGAGCGCACAAGCACCGGGATCCGCGACATGGGCGCGTCGACGAGAACCTGCCCCGGCCCTTCGTACGCCCGTTCCGTCGCCGTGTCGTACCAACGCCCGCGTGGCAGCTGCACCGCACGCCGGTCGGCGCCCGGGTCCAGCACCGGCGCCACCAGCAGGCAGTCGCCGAGCAGGAAGGCGTCCTCGCAGTCGCGCAGCGTCCGGTCCTCGGGCGCCGACCACCACAGCGGACGCACATACGGCGCCCCCGTGCGCCGGGCCAGATGCGCCAGCGTCATGAAGTACGGCAGCAGCCTCCGACGCTCGACGAGCGCCACGCGCGCGTGCTCCAAAACCTCGGGCCCGAACTCCCACGGCTCCCTGCGCCCCGCCCGCAGGCTCGCGTGCGTACGGAACAGCGGCAGATACGCGGCCAACTGGAACCACCGCAGATACAGCTCCGGCGAAGGACTCCCGTCGAAGCCGCCCACGTCCGGCCCCGAGTACGGCACACCGCACAGCCCGAGCCCCATGACCAGCGACAGCGAAGCCCGCAGCCCGGGCCAGCCCGTGGCCACGTCCCCCGACCAGGTGCCGCCGTAGCGCTGCATGCCGGCCCATCCGGAGCGCGAGAAGACGAAGGGCCGCTGCTCGGGCGCCAGTTCACGCAGCCCCTCGTAGCCCGCCCTGGCCATGCACAGGCCGTAGAGGTTGTGCGCCTCCCTGTGGTCGCCGTCGCGCCCATCCAGACTGTGCCTGGCCGAACGCGGCAGTGTCGACTCCCCGAAGGCGGTGAACGAGGTCGGCTCGTTCATGTCATGCCAGAAACCCGCGAAACCCTGCGCCAGCCGCTCCTCGTACAGCCCACCCCACCACCGCCGCACGCGCGCGTGCGTGAAGTCGGGGAAGACCGCCTCCCCGGGCCAGACGACGCCCCGCACGAGTTCACCCGAGGCGTCCCGCACGAACGCGTCCTCGGCCGTGCCGCTGTCGTACACGGCATTGCCCGGCGCGTCCTTCACCGCCGGGTCCACGATCGACACCAGGCGGATCCCGTCCCGCCGCAAGTCCTCGGCGAGCTGCGGCAGTTTGGGGAAGGCCTCATGGTCGACCGTGAACACCTGGTGCTCGTCGTAGTGGTCGATGTCCAGATGGACCGCGTCCAGCGGCAGGTTCCGCTCCTGGTAACCCGCAACAATCCGCCGCACCTCCTGCTCGCTGCCGAACCCCCACCGCGCGTGATGGTGCCCCAGCGCCCACGCGGGCGGCAGCGCCGCCGCACCGGTCAAGGACGCCCAGACGAGCAGCACGCGCGCGGGAGTGCCCACCATCACCCAGCAGCGCAACGGACCGCCGTCCATCCGCAGTTCGCTCGCCCCCGCCCGGTCATGGCCGGAACCGGCGCCTTCCTCGCCCTCCCGCAGCGTCACGGTGCCGTCCCACGAGGTGTCGTGGAACACCAGATGCGTCGCTGCGTCGGCCACGACCAACTGCACCGGCATGGTGATGTACAGCGGATCGTCGCCGGGACCGAACGGACGCCCGGGGTCGGTATTCCACAGCCGGTACGTACCGTCCCTGAGCCGGGGACCCGACGCCCGCCCTCCGAGCCCGAAGAACCGCGCGTCCGCCGTCACCTCCGACCGCTGCATCCACCGCGCAGGCCCGCCGGCGACCGGCTCCCACCAACGCGGCGGCAGATCACGCCGCAGCGTCACACCACCGGGCGTCTTCACCTCCACGGCGCCGTGCCGCGAGATGACGACGGTCACCCGCTCGGCCACGACCCGCCAGCCACCGTCCTTGTCGGGCTCCAGGACAGCCCGGGGATCCGGTTCCGGACAGCGGCCCGCGAGCGCGTACGACGGCTCGGGAGCGGCCCCGTCCCAGCCCCAGAAGACGGCCCCGTTCACCGTCACGCTCACCCGCAGCTCGGACCGGCTGAACCGCAGGACACCGCCGCCCGGACCGGGCCGCACCTCCTGCACGGGCCCGGGCACACGGGCGCGCTCGGCACCCCGGGGCGGCAGCCCCACGGCGTCCGCACGCCTCCTGCGCCACGCCGCTCGTACGGTACGCAACCCCTGGGCCGCCCCCACAGAACCGACCGCCTTCATCGAACGCACCAGGTCACGACCGTCCATGCTGCTCAGCCTGCCATTCACCGCCCCACGCGCGCGTGCCGTTCAACTGCCGTTCACCCGTGCCGGGACCACATCTTCACGACACGGACTATGTGGGGCGGACCCTGGTGTAGAAGTCGATCACATGGCATCGTCCGTGTCATCCGCGTCACGCGCACACCCCCGCCGTGCGTGGAAGACGCACACGACGCGCACAGTCCGGGAGCCGCCCCATGTCGATCGTGAACCCCCAGCCGCTGTGGCAGCCAGATCCGCAGCGCATCGCCCGAGCCCAGGTCACCCAGTTCCAGGCCTGGGCCGCCGAGAACCATGGTGCCCCTTCCGAGGGCGGCTACACGGCCCTGCACCGCTGGTCGGTCGACGAGCTGGAAACGTTCTGGAAAGCCGTCACGGAGTGGTTCGACGTACGCTTCTCCACCCCCTACGCGCGCGTGCTGGGCGACCGCTCGATGCCCGGCGCCCAATGGTTCCCCGGCGCGACCCTGAACTACGCAGAGCACGCCCTGCGCGCCGCCACGACCCGCGCCGACGAACCCGCGCTCCTCCACGTCGACGAATCCCACGAGCCCCGCCCCGTCACCTGGTCCGAGCTGCGCCGCCAGGTGGGCTCCCTCGCCGCCGAGCTGCGCGCCCTCGGCGTACGCCCCGGAGACCGCGTCAGCGGCTACCTCCCGAACATCCCGCAAGCCGTCGTGGCCCTCCTCGCCACGGCCGCCGTCGGCGGCGTCTGGACCTCGTGCGCCCCCGACTTCGGCGCCCGCAGCGTCCTCGACCGCTTCCAGCAGGTCGAACCGGTCGTCCTGTTCACCGTCGACGGCTACCGCTACGGCGGCAAGGAGCACGACCGCCGAGACACCGTCGCCGAACTGCGCCGCGAACTGCCGACCCTGCGAGCGGTGGTGCACATTCCGGTCCTCGGCACCGAGGCCCCCGAGGGCGCCCTGGAATGGTCGGCCCTGACAGGCGCCGACGAGGAACCCGTCTTCGAGCAGGTCCCCTTCGACCACCCCCTCTGGGTGCTCTACTCCTCCGGCACGACCGGCCTCCCCAAGGCCATCGTCCAGTCCCAGGGCGGCATCCTCGTCGAGCACCTCAAACAACTCGGCCTGCACTGCGACCTGGGCCCCGACGACCGCTTCTTCTGGTACACCTCGACCGGCTGGATGATGTGGAACTTCCTCGTCTCCGGCCTCCTCACCGGCACCACGATCGTCCTCTACGACGGCAGCCCGGGCTATCCCGACACCGGAGCCCAGTGGCGGATCGCCGAACGCACCGAAGCCACCCTCTATGGCACCTCGGCCGCCTACGTCATGGCCTGCCGCAAGGCCGACGTGCACCCCGCGCGCGACTTCGACCTCAGCAAGGTGCAGTGCGTCGCCACCACCGGATCCCCCCTGCCGCCCGACGGCTTCCGCTGGCTGCACGACGAGGTCCGCGACGACCTCTGGATCGCCTCCGTCAGCGGCGGCACGGACGTCTGCTCCTGCTTCGCCGGAGCCGTGCCCACCCTGCCCGTGTACGTCGGTGAACTCCAGGCCCCCGGCCTCGGCACCGACCTCCAGTCCTGGGACCCCAGCGGCAACCCCGTCATCGACGAGGTCGGGGAGCTCGTGGTCACCAACCCCATGCCGTCCATGCCGATCCACTTCTGGAACGACGCCGACGGCAGCCGGTACCACGACAGCTACTTCGACACCTACCCCGGCGTATGGCGTCACGGCGACTGGATCACCATCACCTCACGCGGGTCCGTCGTCATCCACGGCCGCTCCGACTCGACCCTCAACCGCCAAGGCGTCCGCATGGGGTCGGCCGACATCTACGAAGCCGTGGAGCGCCTCCCCGAAATCAAGGAATCCCTCGTCATCGGCGTCGAACAGCCCGACGGCGGCTACTGGATGCCCCTGTTCGTACACCTTGCCCCGGGCGCCGTGCTCGACGAGACCCTCCTGAACCGCATCAAGCGGACCATCCGCGAACAGCTCTCACCACGCCACGTCCCCGACGAGATCATCGAAGTCCCCGGGGTCCCGCACACCCTCACCGGCAAGCRCATCGAGGTCCCCGTCAAGCGCCTCCTCCAGGGCACACCCCTGGACAAAGCGGTCAACCCGGGCTCCATCGACAACCTCGACCTCCTCCACTTCTACGAGGAGATCGCCCGCAAGCGCGCCTGACCGACCCGAGCGGCTTCGGACCCACCGCACCCGGGCGAAGCCCGAGGCCGACCGCACCGAAAACCATCCCCCGACCTGCGCGAATGCGTCCCGCTCGGATCGATGTGCACCTCACCCTGACGCCGTTGTCAGTGCCGACGGTTACTGTGAGTGAGCATTGATCGACTGCGCACAAGGGGGAAACATGGCACACACCGACCACCTGACGATGCGACGCGTCCTGCGCCGCGAGATCGCCGGCACGATCGGCCTGCTCACCGACGAGCACGACTTCCGTGCGATGCGGTGCTACCGCAGCTTCACCTTCGACGACCACAAGATCTATCTGGAACAGGTGGAGGCACTCCTCAGGACCCGTGCCTCCCAAGGCAGCCATACGACGATCGCCCTCTTCGACCCGCAGGAGTACGCGGAGTTCTGCGCGGAAACCGGCCTCGACCCCGACGCCCCGTCGAGCCGCACACGCTTCACAGCCGAACTCGCGACCACCGGGCCCACCATCCCCTACGACGGCCGGCCGCTGTCGGATGTCGTCCCGGTCCTCGTCGACGAAGCCGTCCGACAAGCCACGTGGGAGTACGCCTCGATCCTCCTGGCACGCCTCGGCACCTGCGCGACCTGCGGCGAGGACATCGGTCGTGCGGCCTTCACCCGCGCCGCCGACCTCCTCGTACGGATCCTCGACACGGCCCCACCGGGCAGCCGGCACCTCGTCTGCAGTGTCACCGGACCCCCGGAAAGCCTCGTCTCGGTCCTGCATGCCGACGAGGACGACCAAGGTGCGGCACACCTCGACGAGGCCGAAGCCCTGGAGTTCACCACCGTTCTCGCCCTCGGACTCGCCACCCGGAGCCCCGGCGGACTCGTGATGCGGACCAGCGCGCCCGGCACAACCGACCGCATCTACGGATGGCGCCTGCGCGGGGATGGACTGGAACCCCTCACCGCGGGCGAGGTCTTCGACGCCTACTGCACCGACATCGATTCCGGAGACCTGATCTCCCCGGAATCGGGTGTCGACTACTGCGTGCCTCCGGACCTCGGAGGCACGCAGGCGCCACCTGGACATCACCACTGAAACGCAGGAGGGGCGCCCCACTCACAGGTGGAGCGCCCCACACAAACTGCGTGTTGCCGTGCAGTCCGAATTACTCGCCCTATTCGCCGGACAGAACCGCCTGAGCGGCGTTGCGCGCCTCCTCGGCGCTGTCCGCCGCCCGAGCGGCCGCAGCGGCACGCTCACACTGCGCCAGCGTGTACTTCGCCAGCGTCGCACGCACATAAGGAATGGACGCCGAACCCATGGACAGGGAGGTGACACCCAGGCCGGTCAGCACACACGCAAGCAGCGGGTCGGACGCGGCCTCACCGCAGACACCACAGCTCTTGCCCTCGGCCTTCGCCGCCTCCGCGGACAGCGCGACCAGGTCGAGCAGCGCGGGCTGCCACGGGTCCTGAAGGCGGGACACCGCACCCACCTGACGGTCCGCGGCGAAGGTGTACTGCGCGAGGTCGTTCGTCCCCAAGGACAGGAACTCGACCTCCTGAAGGATCGAACGCGCCCGCAGCGCGGCCGACGGGATCTCCACCATTGCGCCGAACTTGGCCTGCAGCCCAGCCGCACGGCACGCGTCCGCGAACGCCTTGGCGTCGGCACGGTCCGCCACCATCGGGGCCATCACCTCGAGGTAGACGGGCAGCCCCTCCGCCGCCTTCGCGAGCGCCGTCAGCTGAGTGCGCAGCACGTCGGGGTGGTCCAGCAGCGTCCGCAGACCACGGACACCCAGCGCAGGGTTCGGCTCATCGGCCGGCGTCAGGAAGTCCAGCGGCTTGTCCGCACCCGCGTCCAGGACCCGCACGACTACCCGACCCTCGGGGAAGGCCTCGAGAACCTTCCGATAGGCCTCGACCTGCTTCTCCTCCGACGGTGCCTTCTTGCTGTCGTCGAGGAAGAGGAACTCGGTACGGAACAGACCGACGCCCTCGGCACCCGCCTCGACGGCGGCCGGAACGTCCGACGGTCCGCCGACGTTCGCCAGCAGCGGCACCTTGTGGCCGTCGGCGGTGGCACCCGGCCCCGTCGACGCCGCGAGCGCGGCCTTGCGCTCGGCAGCAGCGGCCTGGAGCTCCGCCTTCTTCTCGGCGCTCGGGTTCACGAAGATGTCGCCGGTGCTGCCGTCGACCGCGATGACCGTGCCCTCGGCGAGTTCACCGGCACCCGGCAGCGCGACCACCGCCGGCACACCGAGCGCCCTCGCCAGAATCGCGCTGTGGCTGGTCGGCCCGCCCTCCTCGGTGACAAAGCCGAGCACGAGGGTCGGGTCCAGCAACGCCGTGTCGGCCGGGGCCAGGTCGCGCGCCACGAGGACATAGGGCTCGTCGCTGTCCGGGACACCCGGCATCGGGACCCCGAGCAGGCGAGCGACGATACGATTCCGCACATCGTCGAGGTCCGCCACGCGACCGGCAAGGTACTCACCGGCACCGGCCAGCAGCTCGCGATACGCGGCGAAGGCGTCGTACACGGCACGCTCGGCCGTGCTTCCCACAGCGATACGACGGTCCACGTCCGCCATCAGCTCGGGATCCTGAGCCATCATGGCCTGCGCCTCGAGCACCGCCTGGGCTTCGCCCCCCGCCAGATTGCCACGTGCCATCAGGTCGGCTGCCACAGCTTCCACCGCCTGGCGGGCGCGCCCCTGTTCACGCTCCGCGTCCTCGGCCGGAATCTGCTTGGCAGGCGGCTCGAGGACCGCCGTTCCCATGTGCCGAACCTCGCCGATGGCCACACCGTGGCTCACGCCGACGCCTCGCAGCGTTGTCTCCATCTCACCGTCTCCGATAGTGCGGCGGGTCCCGCCGCCGCGGGTGGTTGTCGTCCCTACTCGCCGTCATACGACGGGAGCGAAGTCACTTCCAGGTGAAGAGGCTGTCGCCGGCCTTCACATCGCCGTTGTCACGCAGATCGGAGAGGGCCTCGGCCGTGGCCTCGAGCGCCACGATCGGGCACACCGGGGACTTGCCGGCTGCCTCTACGGCCGCCGGGTTCCAGCGCACGATGCCCTGACCACGGGTCACGGTGTCGCCCTTGTTCACGAGCAGATCGAAGCCCTCGCCGTTGAGCTGCACGGTGTCGATACCGAGGTGGGTGAGCACCCCATGCCCCTGTTCGTCGACAACGACGAAGGCATGCGGGTGGAGAGAGACGATGACCCCGTCCACGGGTGACACGGCCTCGGAGGGCTCACGCACGGGGTCGATCGCGGTGCCCGGGCCGACCATGGCCCCGGAGAAGACGGGATCCGGTACGGACGCCAGTCCGACGGCGCGTCCTGCCAGTGGGGACGTCACGTTGGTCATGGGAAACCTCCCAGGGGTGGAGATCGTTATGGGCCGTCGCTGCCTGTGCCGGACGGCACTGTTCAGCAGGGTATGTCACATGAAGTGCCGGTTCTGTGTGGGCACTCCAGAGTGGTCTAGACCATACCGTAAATCGATTTGCACGTGCTCGACGGCGAGGGCTTCGATCTGCTCGTGAACAAGGGCGACACCGTGACCCGTGGTCAGGGCATCGTGCGCTGGAACCCGGCGGCCGTGAGGTGGAGCGAATCTCAAAAAGCCGGTCTCAGTTCGGATTGGGGTCTGCAACTCGACCCCATGAAGTCGGAGTTGCTAGTAATCGCAGATCAGCATTGCTGCGGTGAATACGTTCCCGGGCCTTGTACACACCGCCCGTCACGWCACGAAAGTCGGTAACACCCGAAGCCGGTGGCCCAACCCCTTGTGGGAGGGAGCTGTCGAAGGTGGGACTGGCGATTGGGACGAAGTCGTAACAAGGTAGCCGTACCGGAAGGTGCGGCTGGATCACCTCCTTTCTAAGGAGCACTTCTTACCAACTTCGGTTGGTCAGAGGCCACTACGTCGGCARACGTTCGACGGTGGTTGCTCATGGGTGGAACGTTGATTATTCGGCACACTTGATCGTCTTCTCCTTCTAGTACTGCTCTTCGGAGCGTGGAACGTTGAGGGGAGCGGGAAGTGTGCCGGGCACGTTGTTGGGTGTCTGAGGGCACGGCCGTAAGGCTGCCTTCAGTTGCCGGCGCCGGTGTAGCACCACGAGAGTGGTGTGTGACGGTGTACTGGTCGTTGTTTGAGAACTGCACAGTGGACGCGAGCATCTGTGGCCAAGTTTTTAAGGGCGCA
>NZ_RDBN01000037.1:1389034-1393473 GCF_008042075.1 Streptomyces sp. UW30
AAACACAGCGAGGACGCTGTGAACGGTCGGGCCTATTCCGCCTGACTGTTCCGCTCTCGTGATGTGTGCACCCGATTACGGGTAAACATTCACGGAGAGTTTGATCCTGGCTCAGGACGAACGCTGGCGGCGTGCTTAACACATGCAAGTCGAACGATGAACCACTTCGGTGGGGATTAGTGGCGAACGGGTGAGTAACACGTGGGCAATCTGCCCTTCACTCTGGGACAAGCCRTGGAAACGGGGTCTAATACCGGATAACACTTCCACTCTCCTGGGTGGAGGTTAAAAGCTCCGGCGGTGAAGGATGAGCCCGCGGCCTATCAGCTTGTTGGTGAGGTAATGGCTCACCAAGGCGACGACGGGTAGCCGGCCTGAGAGGGCGACCGGCCACACTGGGACTGAGACACGGCCCAGACTCCTACGGGAGGCAGCAGTGGGGAATATTGCACAATGGGCGAAAGCCTGATGCAGCGACGCCGCGTGAGGGATGACGGCCTTCGGGTTGTAAACCTCTTTCAGCAGGGAAGAAGCGAAAGTGACGGTACCTGCAGAAGAAGCGCCGGCTAACTACGTGCCAGCAGCCGCGGTAATACGTAGGGCGCAAGCGTTGTCCGGAATTATTGGGCGTAAAGAGCTCGTAGGCGGCTTGTCACGTCGGGTGTGAAAGCCCGGGGCTTAACCCCGGGTCTGCATTCGATACGGGCTAGCTAGAGTGTGGTAGGGGAGATCGGAATTCCTGGTGTAGCGGTGAAATGCGCAGATATCAGGAGGAACACCGGTGGCGAAGGCGGATCTCTGGGCCATTACTGACGCTGAGGAGCGAAAGCGTGGGGAGCGAACAGGATTAGATACCCTGGTAGTCCACGCCGTAAACGGTGGGAACTAGGTGTTGGCGACATTCCACGTCGTCGGTGCCGCAGCTAACGCATTAAGTTCCCCGCCTGGGGAGTACGGCCGCAAGGCTAAAACTCAAAGGAATTGACGGGGGCCCGCACAAGCAGCGGAGCATGTGGCTTAATTCGACGCAACGCGAAGAACCTTACCAAGGCTTGACATACACCGGAAAGCATTAGAGATAGTGCCCCCCTTGTGGTCGGTGTACAGGTGGTGCATGGCTGTCGTCAGCTCGTGTCGTGAGATGTTGGGTTAAGTCCCGCAACGAGCGCAACCCTTGTTCTGTGTTGCCAGCATGCCCTTCGGGGTGATGGGGACTCACAGGAGACCGCCGGGGTCAACTCGGAGGAAGGTGGGGACGACGTCAAGTCATCATGCCCCTTATGTCTTGGGCTGCACACGTGCTACAATGGCCGGTACAATGAGCTGCGATACCGTGAGGTGGAGCGAATCTCAAAAAGCCGGTCTCAGTTCGGATTGGGGTCTGCAACTCGACCCCATGAAGTCGGAGTTGCTAGTAATCGCAGATCAGCATTGCTGCGGTGAATACGTTCCCGGGCCTTGTACACACCGCCCGTCACGTCACGAAAGTCGGTAACACCCGAAGCCGGTGGCCCAACCCCTTGTGGGAGGGAGCTGTCGAAGGTGGGACTGGCGATTGGGACGAAGTCGTAACAAGGTAGCCGTACCGGAAGGTGCGGCTGGATCACCTCCTTTCTAAGGAGCACTTCTTACCACTGGTCGTTGTTTGAGAACTGCACAGTGGACGCGAGCATCTGTGGCCAAGTTTTTAAGGGCGCACGGTGGATGCCTTGGCACCAGGAACCGATGAAGGACGTGGGAGGCCACGATAGGCCCCGGGGAGTCGTCAACCAGGCTTTGATCCGGGGGTGTCCGAATGGGGAAACCCGGCAGTCGTCATGGGCTGTCACCCGCTGCTGAACACATAGGCAGTGTGGAGGGAACGCGGGGAAGTGAAACATCTCAGTACCCGCAGGAAGAGAAAACAACCGTGATTCCGGGAGTAGTGGCGAGCGAAACYGGATGAGGCCAAACCGTATACGTGTGAGACCCGGCAGGGGTTGCGTGTGCGGGGTTGTGGGATCTCTCTTTCACAGTCTGCCGGCTGTGAGACGAGTCAGAAACCGTTGATGTAGGCGAAGGACATGCGAAAGGTCCGGCGTAGAGGGTAAGACCCCCGTAGTCGAAACATCAGCGGCTCGTTTGAGAGACACCCAAGTAGCACGGGGCCCGAGAAATCCCGTGTGAATCTGGCGGGACCACCCGCTAAGCCTAAATATTCCCTGGTGACCGATAGCGGATAGTACCGTGAGGGAATGGTGAAAAGTACCGCGGGAGCGGAGTGAAATAGTACCTGAAACCGTGTGCCTACAAGCCGTGGGAGCGTCGGACATCAAGTTTACTTGSTGTCTCGTGACTGCGTGCCTTTTGAAGAATGAGCCTGCGAGTTTGCGGTGTGTTGCGAGGTTAACCCGTGTGGGGAAGCCGTAGCGAAAGCGAGTCCGAATAGGGCGATATAGTAGCGCGCTCAAGACCCGAAGCGGAGTGATCTAGCCATGGGCAGGTTGAAGCGGAGGTAAGACTTCGTGGAGGACCGAACCCACCAGGGTTGAAAACCTGGGGGATGACCTGTGGTTAGGGGTGAAAGGCCAATCAAACTCCGTGATAGCTGGTTCTCCCCGAAATGCATTTAGGTGCAGCGTCGTGTGTTTCTTGCCGGAGGTAGAGCACTGGATAGGCGATGGGCCCTACCGGGTTACTGACCTTAGCCAAACTCCGAATGCCGGTAAGTGAGAGCGCGGCAGTGAGACTGTGGGGGATAAGCTCCATGGTCGAGAGGGAAACAGCCCAGAGCATCGACTAAGGCCCCTAAGCGTACGCTAAGTGGGAAAGGATGTGGAGTCGCACAGACAACCAGGAGGTTGGCTTAGAAGCAGCCACCCTTGAAAGAGTGCGTAATAGCTCACTGGTCTAGTGATTCCGCGCCGACAATGTAGCGGGGCTCAAGCGTACCGCCGAAGTCGTGTCATTCATACAATAGGGCCAACGCCCGTGTGGATGGGTAGGGGAGCGTCGTGTGCCGGGTGAAGCAGCCGCGGAAGCGAGTTGTGGACGGTTCACGAGTGAGAATGCAGGCATGAGTAGCGATACACACGTGAGAAACGTGTGCGCCGATTGACTAAGGGTTCCTGGGTCAAGCTGATCTGCCCAGGGTAAGTCGGGACCTAAGGCGAGGCCGACAGGCGTAGTCGATGGATAACCGGTTGATATTCCGGTACCCGCTGTGAAGCGTCAAACATTGAACCAGGCGATGCTAAGTCCGTGAAGCCGCCCTGGAGCCTTCGGGCAAAGGGGATGTTTACTAAAAACACAGGTCCGTGCGAAGCCGTAAGGCGATGTATACGGACTGACGCCTGCCCGGTGCTGGAACGTTAAGGGGACCGGTTAGTCATGATTCGTCATGGCGAAGCTGAGAACTTAAGCGCCAGTAAACGGCGGTGGTAACTATAACCATCCTAAGGTAGCGAAATTCCTTGTCGGGTAAGTTCCGACCTGCACGAATGGCGTAACGACTTCTCGACTGTCTCAACCATAGGCCCGGTGAAATTGCACTACGAGTAAAGATGCTCGTTTCGCGCAGCAGGACGGAAAGACCCCGGGACCTTTACTACAGTTTGATATTGGTGTTCGGTTCGGCTTGTGTAGGATAGCTGGGAGACTGTGAACTCTGGACGCCAGTTCAGGGGGAGTCGTCGTTGAAATACCAGTCTGGTCGTGCTGGATGTCTAACCTGGGTCCGTGATCCGGATCAGGGACAGTGTCTGATGGGTAGTTTAACTGGGGCGGTTGCCTCCTAAAGAGTAACGGAGGCGCCCAAAGGTTCCCTCAGCCTGGTTGGCAATCAGGTGTTGAGTGTAAGTGCACAAGGGAGCTTGACTGTGAGACCGACGGGTCGAGCAGGGACGAAAGTCGGGACTAGTGATCCGGCGGTGGCTTGTGGAAGCGCCGTCGCTCAACGGATAAAAGGTACCCCGGGGATAACAGGCTGATCTTCCCCAAGAGTCCATATCGACGGGATGGTTTGGCACCTCGATGTCGGCTCGTCGCATCCTGGGGCTGGAGTCGGTCCCAAGGGTTGGGCTGTTCGCCCATTAAAGCGGTACGCGAGCTGGGTTTAGAACGTCGTGAGACAGTTCGGTCCCTATCCGCTGCGCGCGTAGGAATATTGAGAAGGGCTGTCCCTAGTACGAGAGGACCGGGACGGACGAACCTCTGGTGTGCCAGTTGTTCTGCCAAGGGCATGGCTGGTTGGCTACGTTCGGGAGGGATAACCGCTGAAAGCATCTAAGCGGGAAGCCTGCTTCGAGATGAGTATTCCCACCCACTTGATGGGGTAAGGCTCCCAGTAGACGACTGGGTTGATAGGCCGGATCTGGAAGCACGGTAACGTGTGGAGGTGACCGGTACTAATAGGCCGAGGGCTTGTCCATAGAGGCTCGCGTCCACTGTGTTGGTTCTGA
>NZ_RDBN01000037.1:1393573-1394962 GCF_008042075.1 Streptomyces sp. UW30
ATTGGGGTCTGCAACTCGACCCCATGAAGTCGGAGTTGCTAGTAATCGCAGATCAGCATTGCTGCGGTGAATACGTTCCCGGGCCTTGTACACACCGCCCGTCACGTCACGAAAGTCGGTAACACCCGAAGCCGGTGGCCCAACCCCTTGTGGGAGGGAGCTGTCGAAGGTGGGACTGGCGATTGGGACGAAGTCGTAACAAGGTAGCCGTACCGGAAGGTGCGGCTGGATCACCTCCTTTCTAAGGAGCACTTCTTACCGAGTCCTCCGGGACGAGGTCAGAGGCCACTACGTCGGCAYACGTRCGACGGTGGTTGCTCATGGGTGGAACGTTGATTATTCGGCACACTTGATCGTCTTCTCTTCCTAGTACTGCTTCGGCGTGGAATGGATGAAGAAGAYGCGGGTGTGRCGGGCACGTTGTTGGGTGTCTGAGGGCACGGCCGTATGGCTGCCTTCAGTTGCCGGTCCCAGTGAACTCCAGCTCAGGTTGGGGGTGATGGGTGACTGGTCGTTGTTTGAGAACTGCACAGTGGACGCGAGCATCTGTGGCCAAGTTTTTAAGGGCGCACGGTGGATGCCTTGGCACCAGGAACCGATGAAGGACGTGGGAGGCCACGATAGGCCCCGGGGAGTCGTCAACCAGGCTTTGATCCGGGGGTGTCCGAATGGGGAAACCCGGCAGTCGTCATGGGCTGTCACCCGCTGCTGCGGGTGACAGCCCATGACGACTGCCGGGTTTCCCCATTCGGACACCCCCGGATCAAAGCCTGGTTGACGACTCCCCGGGGCCTATCGTGGCCTCCCACGTCCTTCATCGGTTCCTGGTGCCAAGGCATCCACCGTGCGCCCTTAAAAACTTGGCCACAGATGCTCGCGTCCACTGTGCAGTTCTCAAACAACGACCAGTCACCCATCACCCCCAACCTGAGCTGGAGTTCACTGGGACCGGCAACTGAAGGCAGCCATACGGCCGTGCCCTCAGACACCCAACAACGTGCCCGYCACACRCGCRTCTTCTTCATCCATTCCACGCCGAAGCAGTACTAGGAAGAGAAAACAACCGTGATTCCGGGAGTAGTGGCGAGCGAAACTGGATGAGGCCAAACCGTATACGTGTGAGACCCGGCAGGGGTTGCGTGTGCGGGGTTGTGGGATCTCTCTTTCACAGTCTGCCGGCTGTGAGACGAGTCAGAAACCGTTGATGTAGGCGAAGGACATGCGAAAGGTCCGGCGTAGAGGGTAAGACCCCCGTAGTCGAAACATCAGCGGCTCGTTTGAGAGACACCCAAGTAGCACGGGGCCCGAGAAATCCCGTGTGAATCTGGCGGGACCACCCGCTAAGCCTAAATATTCCCTGGTGACCGATAGCGGATAGTACCGTGAGGG
>NZ_RDBN01000037.1:1395062-1395735 GCF_008042075.1 Streptomyces sp. UW30
GCGCTCGTTGCGGGACTTAACCCAACATCTCACGACACGAGCTGACGACAGCCATGCACCACCTGTACACCGACCACAAGGGGGGCACTATCTCTAATGCCGGTAAGTGAGAGCGCGGCAGTGAGACTGTGGGGGATAAGCTCCATGGTCGAGAGGGAAACAGCCCAGAGCATCGACTAAGGCCCCTAAGCGTACGCTAAGTGGGAAAGGATGTGGAGTCGCACAGACAACCAGGAGGTTGGCTTAGAAGCAGCCACCCTTGAAAGAGTGCGTAATAGCTCACTGGTCTAGTGATTCCGCGCCGACAATGTAGCGGGGCTCAAGCGTACCGCCGAAGTCGTGTCATTGCGATATATACCCCCAACGGGGATCGTGATGGGTAGGGGAGCGTCGTGTGCCGGGTGAAGCAGCCGCGGAAGCGAGTTGTGGACGGTTCACGAGTGAGAATGCAGGCATGAGTAGCGATACACACGTGAGAAACGTGTGCGCCGATTGACTAAGGGTTCCTGGGTCAAGCTGATCTGCCCAGGGTAAGTCGGGACCTAAGGCGAGGCCGACAGGCGTAGTCGATGGATAACCGGTTGATATTCCGGTACCCGCTGTGAAGCGTCAAACATTGAACCAGGCGATGCTAAGTCCGTGAAGCCGCCCTGGAGCCTTCGGGCAAAGGGGA
>NZ_RDBN01000037.1:1395835-1414469 GCF_008042075.1 Streptomyces sp. UW30
AAGGCTCCCAGTAGACGACTGGGTTGATAGGCCGGATCTGGAAGCACGGTAACGTGTGGAGGTGACCGGTACTAATAGGCCGAGGGCTTGTCCATAGAGGCTCGCGTCCACTGTGTTGGTTCTGAAGCAACGACCGACGTCCCCCCTTGTTTGGGGGGTTTCCGGTCACAGTTTCATAGTGTTTCGGTGGTTATAGCGTGAGGGAAACGCCCGGTTACATTCCGAACCCGGAAGCTAAGCCTTACAGCGCCGATGGTACTGCAGGGGGGACCCTGTGGGAGAGTAGGACGCCGCCGAACTCCTTTTAGAGCTCTGGCTCTTGGGCAACTAGCCCGAGGGCCAGAGCTTTTTTGCGTTGAGGTAGGGTCAGGGGGCATCGTAGGTACTTTTCCCACAGGAGGCCCCCGGGTGGAGGTCCAGGAGACCCGTGTCCAGACGGACCGGGTCCTCACCATCCCCAACATCCTCAGCATGGCGCGGCTCCTTGGTGTGCCGCTGTTCCTGTGGCTGATTCTGAGGCCTGAGTTCGGCGGGCCGAAGAGTGATGGCTGGGCCCTTCTGGTGTTGGCCCTGAGCGGCGTCAGCGACTACCTGGACGGCAAGCTGGCGCGGCGTTGGAACCAGGTCAGCAGCCTCGGCCGGCTTCTCGACCCGGCGGCTGACCGGCTCTACATTCTTTCGACTTTGGTCGGTCTGACCTGGCGCGAGATTCTGCCGCTCTGGTTGACCGCTGCACTTCTGGCGCGCGAGCTGGTTCTGCTGGTGATGGTGGGCATCCTCAGGCGTCATGGCTATCCGCCGCCGCAGGTGAACTTCCTTGGGAAGGCAGCTACGTTCAACCTGATGTATGCCTTCCCGTTGCTGCTGCTCAGTGACGGAAGTGGATGGATCTCGTCACTCGCTGCTATTTTCGGATGGGCGTTCGCCGGATGGGGTACAACGCTGTACTGGTGGGCAGGAGTTCTCTACGTGGTTCAGGTCCGCCGCCTGCTCCGTGCGGACGCCATGGCCGAGTGAACTCGCGGATTGAAGCGGGCGTAGTGGCCCGATGGCCCGCGGTGGAAAAGTGCGGGACAATCTGGACGGGTGAAGTCGGCTAGACCGTCATCTCTTCGAGGAGGACGCTTCCGACATGAAGGCCGTCGTGATGGCCGGAGGCGAAGGCACGCGCCTTCGCCCCATGACCTCAAGCATGCCCAAGCCGCTCCTGCCGGTGGTGAACCGGCCGATCATGGAGCACGTTCTACGGCTGCTCAAAAGGCATGGGCTGAATGAGACCGTCGTGACCGTTCAGTTCCTGGCTTCGCTGGTCAAGAACTACTTCGGTGATGGTGAAGAGCTCGGAATGGAGCTCACCTATGCCAACGAGGAGAAGCCACTCGGTACCGCCGGAAGCGTCAAGAATGCCGAAGAGGCGTTGAAGGACGATGCTTTCCTCGTCATTTCCGGTGATGCCCTGACCGACTTCGACCTCACCGAGCTGATCAACTTCCACAAGGAAAAGGGCGCGCTCGWCACCGTCTGTCTGACTCGGGTGCCCAATCCGCTGGAATTCGGCATCACGATTGTCGATGAGGAAGGCCAGGTCGAGCGCTTCCTCGAGAAGCCGACCTGGGGTCAGGTCTTCTCGGACACCGTGAACACCGGCATCTATGTCATGGAGCCCGAGGTCTTCGACTATGTCGAGGCCGACGTACCCGTGGACTGGTCCGGCGATGTCTTCCCGCAGTTGATGAAGGAAGGCAAGCCGATCTATGGCTATATCGCGGAGGGGTATTGGGAGGACGTAGGCACTCACGAGAGCTACGTGAAGGCGCAGGCTGACGTCCTGGAGGGCAAGGACGCCAAGGTCGAAGCCGGCGTGGAAATCCGGGAGCACACCGTCGTCGGCTCGAACGTGGTCGTGAAGAGCGGAGCCTTTCTGCACAAGGCTGTCGTGCACGACAACGTGTATGTCGGGCAGCACAGCAATCTGCGCGGGTGCGTGGTCGGAAAGAACACCGACATCATGCGCGCCGCTCGGATCGAGGACGGCGCGGTCATCGGTGACGAGTGCCTGATCGGTGRGGAATCGATCGTTCAGGGCAACGTGCGTGTCTATCCGTTCAAGACCATCGAGGCCGGCGCCTTCGTCAACACCTCGGTGATCTGGGAGTCGAGAGGGCAGGCGCATCTCTTCGGTGCCCGTGGTGTCTCCGGAATCCTGAACGTGGAGATCACACCGGAACTCGCCGTGCGCCTCGCCGGCGCCTATGCGACGACCTTGAAGAAGGGCTCCACCGTCACCACGGCCCGCGACCACTCCCGTGGTGCTCGTGCGCTCAAGCGGGCGGTCATCTCGGCGCTCCAGGCCAGCGCCATCGATGTACGAGACCTGGAGAACGTACCGCTGCCCGTGGCGCGGCAGCAGACCGCGCGGGGCAGTGCCGGCGGGATCATGATCCGGACGACGCCCGGAGTGCCGGATTCCGTGGACATCATGTTCTTCGACGGGCAGGGGGCCGACCTGTCGCAAGCCAGTCAGCGGAAGCTGGACCGGGTCTTCGCGCGGCAGGAGTATCGGCGTGCGTTCCCGGGCGAGATCGGGGATCTGCATTTCCCGGCCAGTGTCTTCGATTCGTACACCGGGTCGTTGCAGCGGAATGTCGACACGACCGGGATTGCGGAGTCCGGGTTGAAGGTCGTCGTCGACGCGTCGAACGGCAGTGCCGGGCTCGTGCTGCCGAGCCTGCTCGGCAAGCTCGGCGTCGACTCGCTGACCATCAACCCCGGACTCGACGAGTCCAGGCCCACGGAGTCGGCGGACACGCGGCGGTCGGGGCTGGTGCGGCTGGGAGAGATCGTGGCGTCCGCGCGGGCCGCGTTCGGCGTGCGGTTCGACCCGGTGGGCGAGCGGCTGTCGCTGGTGGACGAGAAGGGACGGATCGTCGAGGACGACCGGGCCCTGCTGGTCATGCTCGACCTGGTGGCCGCGGAGCGGCGCAGCGGGCGTGTGGCGCTGCCGGTGACCACCACGAGGATCGCCGAGCAGGTCGCGGCGTATCACGGGACGCAGGTGGAGTGGACGACGACCTCGCCCGATGACCTGACCCGTGTCGGTCGCGACGACACGACGATCTTCGGTGGCGACGGCCGGGGCGGGTTCATCATCCCGGAGTTCAGCAGCGTCTTCGACGGTACGGCGGCGTTCGTACGGCTGATCGGCCTGGTGGCGCGGACGCAGCTCACGCTCAGCCAGATCGACGCGCGGATTCCGCGGGCGCATGTCATCAAGCGCGATCTTGCGACCCCCTGGGCCGTCAAGGGACTCGTCATGCGGCGGGTCGTCGAGGAGGCCGGAGATCGCTTTGTCGACACGACCGACGGAGTGCGGGTCGTGGAGACCGACGGGCGGTGGGTGATGGTGCTGCCTGACCCGGCGGAGGCGGTCACCCATCTGTGGGCCGAAGGGCCGGACGACGCGTCCGCCCAGGAACTGCTCGACGAGTGGTCGGCGGTCGTGGACAGCGCCGGCCGGTAATTGCACGGAGCACACGCGCGTGCCGGACAGGTGTCCCCGAAAGAGGCCTGTCCGGCACACCGGTGGGGCCATTCGGAGGTAGTGGTCGCGACGTGCGACGATGTGCGGCATGCCGCAGCCGCCCCCCGTTCGGAGCACATCTACGCCCCCTGCGCGCCCGGACGCCTCCATGTCGCTGCTCACGAACGTCATGGATCACAGCCTCGACGACGGGTATGCCGAGGCCGCCGCCCGCAAGGAGGCTGCGGGTCACGGGGGTCTGCCCAAGACGCTGAGGGCGAAGCTGGGGCTCGCTGCCGGACTGGTGCTCGCGGCGCTCGTGGTGACCGTGGGAGCCGCGCAGGCGCGCGTGGCGGCGCCCGTCGTGGCCAAGGAGCGCGAGGAGCTGATCGACCGCATCGACCGTGAGACAACGGCGGCGGACGAGCTGGAGGAGACCGTCGACGAGCTGCGCGCCGACGTGAGCGCACGGCAGCGCGAGGCCCTGAAGACGACCGGGGGCGATCAGGCCGAGCTCGTGGGCATTCTGGCGGGCGCGGTCGAGGTGCACGGACCCGGCGTGAAGCTGGTCGTGAACGACGCCAAGGAAGCGGGCACGGACGGCGACGGCGACCCACGAGGGGCGACCGGTTTCACCGACACCGGGCGGGTGCGCGACCGCGACATGCAGCGCGTGGTCAACGGGCTGTGGGAGTCGGGCGCGGAGGCCGTCTCGATCAATGGACAGCGGCTTACGGCCCTTTCGGCGATCAGGGCGGCGGGTGACGCAATACTGGTCGACAACAAGCCGTTGGTGCCGCCGTACACGGTGCTCGCGGTGGGGGACGGGGAGCGGCTGAGCACCAGGTTCCAGGACAGCGCCGACGGGCTGTACCTGCACGCCTTGCAGGAGAACTTCGGCATCCGGACCAGCATTTCCGTGCAGGAAGACCTCCGGCTGCCCGCCGCACCGAGTGTGATCGTTCGTACAGCACAGCCGAACACCGAGAAAACCGAGAAGGGCACATCGTGATCGCCGTACTGGGCCTCGTCGTGGGAGTCGTGGCCGGACTGTTGGTCCGGCCTGAGGTTCCGGCGGTCGTCGAGCCTTACCTGCCGATCGCCGTCGTGGCGGCTCTGGACGCCGTCTTCGGGGGTCTGCGGGCCATGCTCGACGGCATCTTCGACGACAAGGTCTTCGTCGTGTCGTTCCTGTCCAACGTGGTCGTGGCCGCGCTGATCGTTTTCCTGGGCGACAAGTTGGGCGTTGGGGCCCAGCTGTCCACGGGTGTCGTCGTGGTGCTCGGCATCCGGATCTTCTCGAACGCCGCGGCCATTCGCCGGCACGTGTTCCGGGCGTGAGGCCGATGAGCAACCAGGAAGAGACCCCGGACAACCGGCTGCGCAAGGAGCTGCCCGAAGAGGTGGCAGCGGGCGCGGGTGAGGCCTCGGACGCCCCTGAGAGCGCGGTCGCGCCCGAGGAGCAGCGAGCAGGGCTGACCGGTCGGCAGCGGCTCGCGCAGGGGCTGTGGCCGCCTCGCGTCACCCGGGCCCAACTCATCGTCGCCCTGCTGCTGTTCGGCCTCGGGTTCGGTCTGGCCGTCCAGGTCGCGTCGAACAGCGACAGCGACAGTGCCCTGCGTGGCGCACGTCAGGAAGATCTCGTTCGCATCCTCGATGAACTGGACGACCGTACTCAGCGTCTAGAGGACGAGAAGCAAGGTCTCGAGAAGCAGCGTGACGAGCTGGAGAACAGTTCGAACCAGGCCGAGGAGGCCCGCAAGCAGACGGTCGAGAAGGAGAGGCAACTCGGCATTCTGGCGGGCACCGTGGCCGCCCAAGGGCCTGGCATCACGATGACCATCGACGACACGAAGGGAACGGTCGAGGCGGACATGCTGCTCGACGCGATCCAGGAGTTGCGCGCCGCCGGCGCGGAGGCGATCCAGGTGAACGGCGAACGCGTCGTCGCCGGCACCTACCTCACCGATTCCGGCAACAGCGTGAGCGTCGACGGGAACAAGATCAACGCGCCCTATCGTTTCAAGGTCATCGGCAAGCCGCAGGACCTCGAACCAGCGCTCAACATCCCTGGAGGCGTGGTGCAGACCCTCGAGAAGGAGCAGGCCACCGTGACCATCGAGCGGTCGGACAAGATCGTCGTGGACGCCTTGCGAGCGGCGAAGCGCCCTGACTACGCTCGGTCGTCCTCCCAGTGAACCGGGGGTGCATGCGGGACATCCGGGGAGGGCATGAGGTTGCGGGGGGTCGGCGCACCGAATGGGTGGTGCGTGGTGGAAACTGTCTGGTGCGGACGGACGTTGTGAGTATGTCCGAGTCGGCCAGAAAGAGCAGTCAGGGTTCGTCCTGCCCCACGGGCGGGTCTGTTTCGGTCAAGGGGAATCGCCCGTGAAGTTGTTTGCGAAGTTGTTCGGCAAGAGCGCGCGAGAGGGTAGCGACAACGCGACCGCTCGGCACCGCGCACAGGGGGACGATGAGGGCCAGCGCCCGCTGTTCAGGGACCAGGTGCCTGGGCCGGGCGGTGACATTTCCGGAGGTCAGGGCGCGCCGTCAGTTGACCCTGGGCAGTCCGGCGGCATAGGTTTCGGGCAACCGTCAACCTCAAGTACGGGTGGAGGGTTTTCCCCGATGTCGGCCCTGGTGTGTACGAGGTGCGGTAACCGCAACGCGGAGAACAGCCGCTTCTGCTCCAACTGCGGCGCCCCGCTGCGGGCGGGTGCGACGCCCGAGCGTCCGTCCGAGACGACGTCCACGATCTCCATCTCCGGTCTTGAGGCCTACGACGCCGAGACCACCGGTCAGACTGCGATTCCGGCGCTGTCGCCCGAGGCCCAGGCGGCCGTCGACGCGCTGCCGCTGGGCTCCGCGCTCCTGGTGGTGCGCCGCGGGCCGAACTCGGGCAGCCGGTTCCTCCTGGACGGCGATCTGACCACGGCCGGTCGCCACCCGCAGAGCGACATCTTCCTGGACGACGTGACGGTCTCGCGCCGTCACGTGGAGTTCCGTCGCGCTCAGGACGGCTCGTTCACGGTGGCCGACGTCGGCAGCCTCAACGGCACGTACGTCAACCGCGAGCGGATCGACCAGGTCGCTCTGAACAACGGCGACGAGGTGCAGATCGGCAAGTACCGGCTGGTCTTCTACGCGAGCCAGCGGGGCTACTGATCCCTCCCCCGGAGCCCGTCCGGGGAGACCCAGGGAAGGTCCATGCTGAAAACACCGAGCGGCGGTGCCGGCTACGGCGCCGCCGCCACGGACGGTCGGCTGATGAGCATCGGCAGGGTGCTGACGGTGCTGCGCGAGGAATTCCCTGACATCACCATCTCCAAGATTCGTTTCCTGGAGTCGGAAGGTCTCGTGGAGCCACAGCGGACCCCCTCGGGGTATCGCAAGTTCAGTGCGCAGGACGTCGAGCGGCTCGGTCACGTCCTGCGGATGCAGCGGGACCACTATCTGCCGCTCAAGGTGATCCGGGAGCATCTGGACGCCATGGAGCGCGGCGAGGCGGCACCGCTGCCGACCGTGTGCCGGCAGCGGGATGGAGAAACGGTCCTGGAGCCCGTGGAGGCGCCCGCAGCGGCCCGGATCGGGCGGGCCGAGCTGTTGGCCGCGGCCGAGCTCGACGAGCGGGAGCTCGCGGAGTGGGAGTCGTACGGCCTGATCGCTCCGCTGTCGGACGGGGCCTACGACGCGGAGACCGTCACCGTGGCCGCCCTCGTGGCCGAGCTGGGGCGGTTCGGGATCGAGCCGAGGCACCTTCGGGTGATGAAGGCCGCCGCCGACCGTGAGGCCGGGCTCGTGGACCAGGTCGTGGCGCCGCTGAGGCGGCACCGCAACCCGCAGACCAGGGCTCACGCCGAGGCGCGCGCCAAGGAGCTGGCGGGGCTCACGGTGAAGCTGCACGCCGCGCTGGTGCAGACGGCCCTCGGGGTGCGGCTGCCCTGAGCGGGGCATGCACGGAAAGGCCGGATCGGCCACCCGTTCCCGGCCCGACTACCCAAACGTCCCGAGCACGGCCTAGGGTTGCTGTGTGAACGAGCTCGATGTCGTAGGTGTCCGGGTCGAAATGCCCTCCAACCAACCGATCGTGCTCCTGCGCGAAGTGGGAGGCGACCGTTACCTCCCCATCTGGATCGGGCCGGGGGAGGCGACGGCGATCGCCTTCGCTCAGCAGGGCATGGCCCCCGCGCGACCGCTGACCCACGACCTGTTCAAGGACGTGCTGGAGGCCGTCGGCCAGGAGCTCACCGAAGTACGCATCACGGACCTGCGTGAGGGCGTCTTCTACGCGGAGCTGGTCTTCGCCAGCGGCGTCGAGGTGAGCGCCCGTCCGTCCGATGCCATAGCGCTGGCCCTGCGCACCGGAACGCCCATCTACGGCAGCGACGGGGTGCTCGACGACGCCGGCATCGCTATCCCGGACGAGCAGGAGGACGAGGTGGAGAAGTTCCGCGAGTTCCTCGACCAGATCTCGCCCGAGGACTTCGGCACCAGCAGTCAGTGAGACGGTGTGGGCGGTGCCTGGCGGACTCGCGGTCCGTGGAGGACCGGCCCACAGCCGGTTACGGCTCAAATGCCGGCATTTGCCAGCGGCGAGCGAGAGCGTCCTGAAGCCCGCTCCGAGCGCATTCGGCTAGCCTTTCCCCGCGGTGGGGTGCGGGAAACCACTCCTAGGGTGATTATCACTCGGCGTGCCGAGTGTGGCGATCGTTGACGCGCCCCTGGTGACTGCCTACCGTCGAGAAGGCAGGTCAAGGACGGAGGTCGGCGTGAGAAGCAGCGGCGACGGTACGGCTGGGGGTGCCCCCGGGCGCAGTCTCGGGGCGAGCGGTCCGTACCCGCTTCACAGCAGCGCTGTTCAGGGCGGTGCTGCCGATCACGCTCTGCAGCGGCCGACGGTCGCGCCGAGCAGCGGCGGAGGGGCGGCGTCCATGGAGTCCGAGCAGATCGGCTACCGAGGTCCGACGGCATGTGCGGCCGCCGGCATCACCTACCGCCAACTGGACTACTGGGCGCGCACCGGGCTCGTCGAGCCGAGCGTGCGGCCCGCGTACGGGTCCGGGACGCAGCGGTTGTACAGCTTCCGGGACGTGGTCGTCCTGAAGATCGTCAAGCGGTTCCTCGACACCGGTGTGTCGCTCCAGAACATCCGTACCGCCGTACAGCATCTGCGGGAGCAGGGCTTTAGCGATCTTGAGCGCATGACGCTGATGAGCGACGGCGCCACCGTGTACGAGTGCAGCTCGCCGGACGAGGTGCACGCGCTGCTCCAGGGTGGGCAGGGGATCTTCGGGATCGCCGTGGGCGTGGTGTGGCGGGACGTCGAGAGCGCGCTGTCGCAGCTGCACGGGGAGCGGATCGACACCGGGGAGACGCTCGTCGGGCCCAACCCGGCGGACGAGCTGGCTCGGCGGCGCAACCGGGCGGTCTGAGCGGGCTTCGCCCCGCCTGGAGCTCCTCGTGGTCGTCGGGCGGGAGCGGCCGGGCGGCTGGTGGCCGCAAACAGGTGGTCGTGGCGGGGCATTGTCAGTGGCGTGAGGCAGCATCGGAGATGTGAGAAACGCGCCCACGATCCTGCATCTCGACATGGATGCCTTCTACGCCTCGGTGGAACAGGCATCCAAGCCGAGCCTGCGTGGGAAAGCCGTGATCGTGGGTGGGCTCGGGCCGCGTGGAGTCGTCGCCACCGCGTCCTATGAAGCCCGGGTCTTCGGGGTTCACTCGGCGATGCCCATGGCCCAGGCGCGTCGGCTGGCGCCCAACGCCGCGTATCTCGTGCCGCGCTTCGGGATCTACCGCGACATCAGCGAGCAGGTCATGAGGCTGCTGCGGGAGCTGTCGCCGCTGGTGGAGCCGTTGAGCCTGGATGAGGCGTTCGTGGATCTGGAGGCCGGGGAAGCGGCCTGGGACGAGGCGTCGGCGCGGCTGGTGGGGTCGAAACTGCGCGCCGACATACGCGCCGCCACGGGGCTCGCCGGGTCGGTGGGGCTGGCCGCGTCCAAGATGCTCGCGAAGATCGCCTCGGAGCAGGCCAAGCCCGATGGGCTGGTGCTGATCGAGCCGGGGACCGAGCGGGCGTTGCTGGGGCCGATGTCGGTGCGGACGTTGCCGGGGGTGGGGCCGGCTACTGGGGACCATCTGCGGCGGGCCGGGATCCATACGGTCGAGGAGATCGCCGAGGCGGGTGAGGACGAGCTCGTACGGATGCTGGGAAAGGCGCATGGGCATGCGCTGCACGCGATGGCGTTGGCGCATGACGAGCGGCCCGTGGTGGCCGAGCGGGAGGCCAAGTCGGTGTCGGTCGAGGACACGTATGACGTGGACATTCATGACCGGGTTCGGGTGGGGCTGGAGGTTCAGCGGCTGGCCGATCGGTGTGTGCGGCGGTTGCGGGGGGCCGGGTTGTCGGGGCGGACCATCGTGCTGAAGGTGCGGCGGTATGACTTTTCGACCTTGACGCGGTCCGAGACGTTGCGGGGGCCGACGGATGATCCGGCTGTGGTGCGGGAGGCTGCTGCGCGGTTGCTGGATTCCGTGGATACGACGGGTGGGGTGCGGCTGCTGGGGGTCCAAGATCGGCACCATCGACGAGGTCTACCTCGACGACGCGACCGGAGTGCCGGAGTGGGCGGCGATACGYMCMGGCCTGTTCTCCCGGGACGCCTTCGTCCCCCTGKAGCCCAGCGAGCTGGTGGTAGAGCTGGAGTTCTTGTTCGGGGGAGAGGTGGCGGCCTACCCCGAAGTCGGGGGCGTCCTTGATCAGGGCGCGGTCGAAGGGGATGTGGAGGCTGCCCTCCACCAGCTCGCTGGGCTCCAGGGGGACGAAGGCGTCCCGGGAGAACAGGCCGGTGCGTATCGCCGCCCACTCCGGCACTCCGGTCGCGTCGTCGAGGTAGACCTCGTCGATGGTGCCGATCTTGGTGCCGTTGCGGTCGAAGGCCTTGCGGCCGATCAGATTGCGCGGATCGATGTCGGTCTGCACGGGCCCTCCACTTGGTCGCAACTCGTCCGTAAGCACTACGAAAGGGCAGATTGGTGAGAGCGGCCACTCGAAGGTCCGTGCGTTGACCTCGCTGGTAGTCTTGCTAGCGGCTGCTGACCCCGTGCGGGAGAGTCCTCCGGACATCACCGGAGGCGCCGAAGGAGCAAATCCTCCCCGGAATCTCTCAGGCACACGTACCGCACGGACGAGGTCACTCTGGAAAGCAGGGCGGGTGTCGATGGCCTCCGCTCTCACCGACGGTGAAAGCCGGCGGCCCTCGGGCTGCCCGGTGAAGCTCTCAGGTTGAGATGACAGAGGGGGAGGCCGTCCGGGTACCCGTGCCGTGGTGCCCCTCGAAGGTCGTGTCAGACCAGGAGGCCTCCGTAATGACCGCCCATCGCATTCCGCTCTCCGAGCTCGAGCAGGGTATTCCCTTCGAGCAGCGTCATATCGGTCCTGATCATGAGGCTCGGGCGAAGATGCTCGCCCAGGTCGGGTACGGCTCGCTGGATGAGCTCACCGCCGCCGCCGTGCCGGATGTGATCAAGAACGCCGACTCCCTGGAGCTTCCGGGCGCGCGTACCGAGGCCGAGGTGCTGGCCGAGCTGCGATCGCTCGCCGACCGCAACCAGGTGCTGGACTCGATGATCGGGCTCGGGTACTACGGCACCTTCACGCCGCCGGTCATCCTGCGCAACGTCATGGAGAATCCGGCCTGGTACACCGCCTACACCCCGTACCAGCCCGAGATCTCGCAGGGGCGGCTCGAGGCGCTTCTCAACTTCCAGACCATGGTCGCCGAGCTCACCGGGCTTCCGACCTCCGGTGCCTCGCTGCTCGACGAGGGGACCGCCGCGGCCGAGGCCATGGCCCTGTCGCGGCGTATGGGCAGGAACAAGAAGGGACTGTTCCTGGTCGACGCGGATGTGCTTCCGCAGACCATCGCCGTGATCGAGACCCGCGCCGAGCCGACCGGCGTGGAGATCGTCGTCGCCGATCTCAGCGACGGCATCCCGGCCGAGATCGCCTCGCGTGACATCACCGGCGTGCTCCTGCAGTACCCGGGCGCCTCCGGCGTCGTACGGGACATCAAGCCGGTCATCGACCAGGCGCACGAGCTCGGTGCCCTCGTCACCGTCGCCGCCGACCTCCTCGCGCTCACGCTGCTGAAGTCGCCCGGTGAGCTCGGGGCGGACATCGCGGTCGGGACGACGCAGCGGTTCGGTGTGCCGATGGGCTTCGGCGGACCGCACGCCGGCTTCATGGCCGTACACGAGAAGTTCGCGCGCAGCCTGCCCGGGCGGCTCGTGGGTGTGTCCGTGGACGCCGACGGGAACAGGGCGTACCGGCTGGCCCTCCAGACGCGTGAGCAGCACATCCGGCGCGAGAAGGCGACCAGCAACATCTGTACGGCCCAGGTGCTGCTCGCCGTGATGGCCGGGATGTACGCCGTCTACCACGGTCCCGACGGGCTGAGGGCCATCGCCCGGCGGACCCACCGCTACGCCACGATCCTCGCCGCGGGGCTCACCGCCGGCGGGGTCGAGGTCGTGCACGGTTCCTACTTCGACACGCTGACCGTGCGGGTACCCGCGAAGGCCGCCGAGGTCGTCGCCGCCGCCCGGCAGAACGGCGTCAACCTGTACCTCGTCGACGCCGACCACGTCTCCATCGCCTGCGACGAGACCACTCTGCGGGCCCAACTGGGCGCCGTATGGACGGCGTTCGGGGTCGAGGGCGACATCGAGGCGCTGGACGCGAGCGCCGAGGAGGCGCTCACGGACGGGCTGCTGCGCACCGACGACTTCCTCACGCACCCCGTCTTCCACGAGTACCGCTCCGAGACGGCGATGCTGCGCTACCTGCGCAGGCTGGCCGACCGGGACTACGCSCTCGACCGCGGCATGATCCCGCTGGGCTCCTGCACGATGAAGCTCAACGCGACCACCGAGATGGAGCCGGTCACCTGGCCGGAGTTCGGCCAGCTGCACCCCTTCGCCCCCGCCGAGCAGGCACAGGGCTATCTCACGCTCATCCGTGAGCTGGAGGAACGTCTCGCCGAGGTCACCGGCTACGACAAGGTGTCGCTCCAGCCCAACGCCGGATCGCAGGGTGAGCTGGCCGGACTGCTCGCCGTGCGCGGGTACCACCGGGCCAATGGTGACGAGCAGCGGACCGTCTGCCTCATCCCCTCCTCCGCGCACGGCACGAATGCCGCCAGCGCCGTGATGGCCGGCATGAAGGTCGTCGTCGTGAAGACCGCCGAGGACGGCGAGATCGACGTCGCGGACCTGCGGGCGAAGATCGAGCAGCACCGCGACGAGCTCGCGGTGCTGATGATCACGTACCCGTCGACGCACGGTGTGTTCGAGGAGCACGTCGCCGACATCTGCGCGCAGGTCCACGAGGCCGGCGGGCAGGTGTATGTCGACGGCGCGAACCTCAACGCGCTGGTGGGGCTGGCCAAGCCGGGCCAC
The DNA here is from genome assembly GCF_008042075.1 of Streptomyces sp. UW30. GTDB lineage: Bacteria > Actinomycetota > Actinomycetes > Streptomycetales > Streptomycetaceae > Streptomyces. The sequence goes on from NZ_RDBN01000037.1 coordinate 1,408,815, forward strand.
TTCGGCGGTGATGTCTCGCACCTGAACCTGCACAAGACCTTCTGCATCCCGCACGGCGGTGGCGGTCCGGGCGTCGGGCCGGTCGGCGTGCGCTCGCACCTGGCGCCGTACCTGCCGAACCACCCCCTCCAGCCGGCCGCCGGTCCGGAGACGGGTGTCGGTCCGATCTCGGCCGCGCCGTGGGGTTCGGCGGGCATCCTGCCCATCTCCTGGGCGTACGTCCGCCTCATGGGCGGTGAGGGCCTGAAGCGGGCGACGCAGGTGGCCGTGCTGTCCGCCAACTACATCGCCAAGCGGCTGGAGCCGCACTTCCCGGTGCTCTACACCGGGCCGGGCGGGCTGGTCGCGCACGAGTGCATCATCGATCTGCGGCCGCTGACCAAGGCGACCGGCGTGAGCGTCGACGACGTCGCCAAGCGGCTCATCGACTACGGCTTCCACGCGCCGACGATGTCGTTCCCGGTGGCCGGGACGCTGATGATCGAGCCGACCGAGTCCGAGGATCTGAACGAACTCGACCGGTTCTGCGAGGCGATGATCGCCATCCGCGCGGAGATCGAGAAGGTCGGGTCGGGACAGTGGCCCGCCGAGGACAACCCGCTGGGCAACGCCCCGCACACCGCCGGTGCGCTCGGCGACAAGTGGGAGCACGCGTACAGCCGTGAGGAGGCCGTGTTCCCGGCCGGGGTGTCGGCCGCCGACAAGTACTGGCCGCCGGTGCGCCGCATCGACCAGGCCTTCGGCGACCGCAACCTCGTCTGCTCGTGCCCGCCGCTGGACGCCTACGAGGACTGAGCACAGGGCTGACGTCCCCCGGGAGCGACGCACGAACCTGGGAAGGGCTCCCCTTCGGCCACGCACAGCCGAAGGGGAGCCCTTGTGCGTGTCGGGGTCAAACCGTCGTCAGGGCCACCTCCGTCGCCTCGACCAGCGCGACGACGGGGACGCCGGGAGACAGGGCGAGGTCGGTGGTGGCATCCCTGGTGATGGCGGCGGTCAGGGCGCCGCCGTCGACCGCGATCTTCACCGACGCCATCGCGCCGACGGTGGCGATGCCGGTGATCGTGCCGGGAAGCCGGTTGCGCAGGGGCAGGGCCTCGGTCGGGACGGTGGCCAGCGAGATGTGCGTCGCTGTCACCAGGGCGTTCACGGTGGTGCCCGCGGACAGGCCGAGTTCCTCGACGGCCGAGGGGGCGATGGCCGCGGTGAGGTCCTGGCCGCCGGTGAGGTGGACGTCGACCATGGCCATGACCTCGCCCGGGGTGATGGCCGTGATCGTGCCGGGGAGGTGGTTGCGGATGCTCAGGCTCATCGGGGACGCCTCACGCGATGTTATTTGTGTTCTTATGCGCCTTTTGGCTCCTACCGTAGTCGCCGCCGTGGCTGCCGTCCGGTCTCGTCGTGGTGGGCGGAGCGGGAACTGTCGGCAGGGGCTTGGCCGTTGGGTGTAACGCGATATAGCGTTAGTTTGGTTGATGGACTGCGATCGGGGTGAGCGACATGTCGGCTGATCTCTCGCGTACGGGGCTGCGGGCCTCGGACGCGGATCGGGACCGTGCCGTGGACGTGCTGAACGGGGCGGCGGGGGACGGCCGGCTGACCATCGAGGAGCTGGACGAGCGGGTGACCGCCGCCCTCTCCGCCCGCACGCTGGGCGAGTTGGCGGGGCTGACGGCGGACCTGCCGGCGGCGCCGGGCCGTGCGGAGGCCAAGGAACTCGTCCGCATCGAGCAGCAGGCCGGTTCGGCCGTGCGGAGCGGGGGCTGGGTGGTGCCCCGCCGGCTGGAGATCGAGTCGTCCTGGGGTGATGTGACCCTCGACTTCACGCAGGCGGTGATAGCCGAAGGGACCCTGCGCATCGACCTGAACATGCATGCCGGCACCCTGAAGCTGGTCACGCGACCCGGAGTCGTCGTGGACACCGACCTGCTGGTGATCGAGTTCGCCCAGGTCAAGACACGTCCATCGGGCGACGCGGCTGCGCCCGTCGCCCTGCGGGTCGAGATCGCCGGGCGTATGACGTACGGGCAGGTCGTGGTACGGCCGGCCCGGCGCTCGGTCTTCAGGAGATCCCGGACGCCCTGAGCACCGCCCGCGCCTGCGCGTCGTCGATTTGATGCCGGAGCCGTTCCAGTACGTCGATGCCCTCCAGGAGGGTCCCGCTCGCGCGTGAGCGGCGTACTCCGGTGTCCAGTTCGTGCCACAGCAGCGGGTTGTTGACGAGGATCCGCGGGTCCAGTTCCAGACGGCGGCCGTCCGCGTCGCACAGGGTCAGGTGCGCGCAGACGTCGCCGTGCTGCCGGACGGTCACCAGCGCGTCCGTCCGTACCGCCTGACGTCGTACGAGGCCATGCACGGCGAGCCATCCCGGGCCCGCGGTCACGCGCTGGGGGAGCAGGATCGTGAAGAGTACGGCGGTCATGACCAGCCACAGCAGGGCGCGCGGCGGCGTCAGGGTGTGTCCGTCCCAGTCGACCAGCAGGGTCATGCCGAGGAAGGCCAGAGCGCAGCCCGCAGCGAACCGGGCGCTGTTCCGCCAGTGGCGGTCACCGGTCGGGGCCGGGTGCAGTCTGCTGCCGTCCACATTGCAGACGGTAGGACGCCCAGGCGCCCGAGCGAACTGTGCTGACAGTGCTCTGACGCCTTACGGCTCATCGTTGACGCGATCCTGATGGGCGCGGCCGGCTCAGCGGCAAGGCTCAGCCGGTGTGCACCCGCGGCCTGCGGTCCCGGTCCGGCTCCGCCTCGCGCAGCACCTCACGGGTGACCGGAGCGACCTCGCCCTGCCCGAAGAGGAAGAAGCGCAGGAAGTTGGCGAAGGGGGTGCCCTCGGTCCACTCGAAGTAGATGTGCGGGATACGGCCGGTGCTGTCCCGGACGTTCAGGAGTAGCGCGGCCAGGGCGTTGGGAATGGAGGAGGACTCCAGGGTGAGGACGCGGTAGCGGTTGTGCATGACCTGTCCGCGCACGATCAGGCCCGCCTCGAACTCGGACGGGTCAGTGACCGTCACCTCGACGAAGACGAAGTCCTCCTGCTCGGACATGTCGTTGTCGTTGCGGATCTGCTCGATCTTGTCGCGGTACTCGGCCTTGTCCCGGCTGTCGGGTTCGTTGGCGATGAACCGGATCTTGCGGCTCGCCATGTCTCGGACGAAACGTTCCGCCATGTCGTCGAGCGTCACGCTGGTGACGCGGAGCTCGAAGGCGCGCATCAGCCGCGAGAGCAGGGAGATGAGGATGATGCCGGCGATGAAGCAGGCGCCGATCTTCACACCGTCGGGGCGCTCGATGACGTTCACGACGGTCGTGTACAGGAACACCGCCGAGATGACCGCGAAGCCGATGAACCACTTGCGCTGACCGGCCTTGCGGGCCGCGATGGTCACCGCGATGGCGGCCGAGCTGATGAGCACCAGCACACCGGTGGCGTACGCGCCGCCCTGCGCGTCGACGTCGGCGTCGAAGATCCAGGTCACCAGGAACGCGACCAGAGTGAAGACGATGACCATCGGGCGCACCGCGCGCGCCCAGTGCGGGGCCATGCCGTACCGGGGCAGATAGCGCGGCATCAGGTTGAGCAGGCCGGCCATGGCGGAGGCGCCGGCGAACCACAGGATGGCGATCGTCGAGACGTCGTAGACCGTGCCGAAGGCGTTGCCGAGGTATTCGTGTGCGAGGTAGGCGAGGGCACGGCCGTTGGCCGCGCCGCCCGGCTCGAACTCCTTCTCGGGGATCAGCAGCGTGGTGATGAAGCTCGTCGTGACCAGGAAGCAGCTCATGATCACTGCGGCGGTGGTGAGCAGCTTCTTGGTGCCCCGGATCCGGCCCTCCGGGCTCTCCTCGCTCTCGCCCGGGTCGCCCTTGACGTGCGGCATCACAGCGACGCCGGTCTCGAACCCGGAGAGGCCGAGCGCGAGCTTGGGGAAGACGATCAGGGCGACGCCGATCATCACGAAGACGTTGCCGTGCTCCGCGGTGAGGGCGGTGGTCCAGTCGGTGACCACGTGTCCCTCGGTGGCGACGTGGTACAGGCCGGAGACGACGACGACCGCGTTGAGCGCGAGATAGATGCCCACCAGGACGACCGCGACACCGATCGCCTCCAGGAAGCCCTTGAGGAACACCGCGCCGAGGAGCGCGACGAGTATCAAGGTGATCACCAACTGCTTGTCGTGCAGGGCGCTTTCCAGATGCGGGTTCTCGACCAGGTGGGTCGAGGCGTCGGCCGCGGACAAGGTGATCGTGATCAGGAAGTCCGTGGCGGCGAAGCCCAGCAGGGTCAGGACGAACAGCTTGCCCTTCCAGAAGGTGAGCAGCCGTTCGAGCATCGCGATCGAGCCCTGGCCGTGCGGGCTCTCCTCGGCCACCCGCCGGTAGACGGGCAGGGCGCCGGCGAGGGTGACGATCACGAGCACGATGGTCGCCACGGGGGAGAGCAGGCCGGCCGCGAGGGCGGCGATGCCCGGCTGGTAGCCGAGGGTCGAGAAGTAGTCGACGCCGGTGAGGCACATGACGCGGTACCAGTGCTGGCCCTCGTCCACGGGCTCCTTCTCCGCCTGCGGACTCTTGGTGCCGTGGCCCTTGCCCATGTCGGACAGGCCCTCCAGCATCCAGGCGCGCAAGCGACTGGGAGGAGGGTGTTCGGTCGTGGCCATCGGCGTGCTCCTGATGTGCGGGTCGGCGTGCGATTCCGGCCATCACGCGGACGGCGGCACCAGCGTAAGCAGAGAGTGACGTACGGGCCCACGGATCAAGGGGCCGCAGGCGTCAAGCTTCCGTTAAGACTGGCCATGGCGGCGGTGGTCGCGCATCAAGATGTGAGCTCTGGTACCGGTTCATCAGGGGTTCGGCTGTATGGGGGACGGGCGGCGCGATGGGGAGGGCGGACACCCAGCGTCATCGCCGGGCATCGGCCGAGGCGTGCCGACGCGTTCACGCGCTGAGCCGTTTCCGGGAGACCGGACTGCCCACCGCGTGGTGGACGTACTCACGCACCAGGCGGAAACCGGCGGTCCACGCGAGCAGACGGCCGGCGCGGTCGAGGACCGAGCAGTTCCAGCTCGGCACCCGGCCGCGCGCGGTGATGTCCGCGCACAGCGCGTCGACGCAGGCCAGGCCGAGGCGGTGGCGGCGGTGGTCCGGCACGGTGAAGACCGCCACGTCCTCGTAGCGGCTGCCCCGGAAGCAGGTGCAGGCCACGGCCAGGATCCGTCCCTTGCGGCTCACGGCGGCCCAGCCGTGGCCCGAGGAGGCGAGGCCCAGCGGCCCGCCCCAACTGGCCGAGATCCACGAGGCGTCGGAGCCGAGGTCGTGCAGCGCTTCGGTATCGGCCGGCTCCAGGCGGCGCACGGTCGCACCGAAGGGGAGCGGGGCCGACTGGGGTTCGGCCTGCAAGGTCCAGATCATCCGCTCCCAGGGGGTGAGCCGCTCGAAGGCGGCGCCGAGCGAGGGCAGGAAGCGGGCAGGCGCCTCGATGCGGGTTCCGGCCAGGGGCGCGAGGACGTCCGCAGTGAGCGTGTCCGGGACGCCGCGCAGGACGACGTATCCGGCGCACGACACGGCGATGGCACGAGGCTGGACCGGACGGTCGGCCAACCAGCGGCCGACGCCTGTGGCGAGGACGTGCTCGCCGATGGCGGCAGGGCCGGGGGTACC
>NZ_RDBN01000037.1:1414569-1437823 GCF_008042075.1 Streptomyces sp. UW30
GTCTGGAGCCAAGGGGGATGGGTGAGGCTTGCCGCACGTCACCTGGACGGCAGGCCCGGAACCGCGGGCGCCAACCCTCTGCCTTGATTGCGGAGTTTATACGACGAGTGTTCAGACGGTGTTTCATCTAACCGCTTTTGGTGCACCCGGCAAGGAGTCAATCGGCCGCTGATTTGCGGGAATCATCCCGATTCCTGGTCGGTGCCGTGGCGGTGACCTCGAAAAATGCCATCCGTGCGGACGGCCAATTCTCGTCGGCGTTTTTCACGAGTTCGTGAGCCGTCCGAAACTGCACAGTGCACCATGCCCGCTGAATGTGCCACCGGTCACATCCGACAGAGTAGCGGGCGCAGGGTTCGCGTGGGACGTTATCGATCGCTTCGGCTGGGCATCATCCCACCTGACCCGGGAGACCGGCGGCCGGATCGACGGCCCGCCCATCCAAGGAGGGAAGCTTCGATGGGGGAGAAGGTCGTGGCAGGTCGGTTCGATCTGTCCGATCGTCAGCACTACCGTGACAAGCTGCGGCAGTGTCTGACGGGCCTGGAGCGGCTGCTGGCGGAGAAGCGGTTCGATCGCCCCAAGAACCTGATGGGGCTGGAGATCGAATTGAACCTCACCGGCGCCGACGGCATGCCGAAAATGTTGAATGCGCAGGTGCTGGAGCGGATCGCGAGCCGCGATTTCCAAACAGAACTCGCCATGTTCAACCTGGAAGTGAACATAGCCCCACATCGATTGCAGGGGCGGGTATTCGACCGGCTGGCCGAGGAACTCCGTACGTCACTGGCATATGCCGATCGAAAAGCGGGCGAGGTCGACGCGGGAATCGTGATGATCGGCATTCTGCCGACGCTCGACCGCGACGACCTGGTCTCCTCGAACCTCTCGGACGTGGATCGCTACGCCCTGCTCAACGACCAGATCGTGGCCGCCCGCGGTGAGGACTTCAGGCTCGACATCGACGGCGTGGAGCGCCTGACGTGCACCTCGAAGTCCATCGCCCCCGAGGCCGCCTGCACCTCCGTGCAGCTGCACCTCCAGGTCACCCCGGGCCGCTTCGCCGACGTCTGGAACGCGGCCCAGGCGGTCGCCGCCGTGCAGGTCGCCATCGGCGCCAACTCGCCGTTCCTGTTCGGGCGTGAGCTGTGGCGCGAGTCGCGCCCGCCGCTCTTCCAGCAGTCCACCGACACCCGCCCGCCCGAACTCCAGGCCCAGGGCGTGCGACCGCGCACCTGGTTCGGGGAGCGCTGGGTCACCTCCGCGTACGACCTCTTCGAGGAGAACCTGCGCTACTTCCCGGCCCTGCTGCCGATCTGCGACGACGAGGACCCGCTGAAGGTCCTCGACGAGGGCGGCACACCGACCCTCGCGGAACTCGTCCTGCACAACGGCACCGTGTACCGCTGGAACCGGCCGGTCTACGGCATCGCCGACGGAGTGCCGCACCTGCGCGTGGAGAACCGCGTGCTGCCCGCCGGGCCGACCGTCACGGACGTCATCGCCAACGCGGCCTTCTACTACGGCGTCGTCCGCGCCCTCGCCGAGGAGTCGCGGCCCGTGTGGACCCGGATGTCCTTCGAGGCCGCGGCCGCCAACTTCGACGCGGCCTGCAAGCACGGCATCGACGCCCGGCTGATCTGGCCCCGGCGCGGGCGCTACGGCGGGACGGCCGAGGTCGACGCGGTGAGCCTCGTACGCGACGAACTCCTTCCGCTCGCCGAAGTCGGCCTCGACGCGTGGGGGGTCGAGCCGGCCGACCGCGACCTCTACCTCGGCGTCATCGAGGAGCGCTGCCGCCGGCGCATGAACGGCGCCACCTGGCAGGCGGCCACCTTCCATCGAGCCCTGGAGTCGGGCCTCACCCGGGACGCCGCGCTCGCGGCCACGACGCGGCGGTACCGCGAGCTGATGCATCGCGGGGATCCGGTGCACACCTGGCCCGTGGGGCTGTTGGAGCCGGTGCCGCTGGGGTGACGGGCACCAGGCGCTCCGCAGGAAGTGCCGGGTCCTGTTGCCGCTCGTCCGCAGCGCCGTCGTGGCCGGTCGCTCCCCCAAGTTTCTCGACTTCGCTCGAACAGGGGGGACCCCCATCGCGGCGGAGCCGCATATCGATACAGCCCCGCGCCCCTTCGAGGCGTTGCCGAACCGCAGAGGACTTCGCCCGACCGCCCGGCCCGTCASCCCAGCCGGTCCGGTGACGCCGCGTTCACGATCGCCTTGAGGATCACCGACTGGATCTGGGACGGGTCCGTCACCTCGTGGCCCGAGCCGCCCGTGGCCGCGGCGATGCGGTTGGCCTCGGCGCGGTCGGCGTCGGGCCCGACGGCGATCATGATGAGGGCGACCGGGCGCTCGGGGTCGGTGAGGCGCTCCAGCTGGGCGACGAGTTCGGCGCGCGAGACGCTGCCGGGATCCTCGTTCACGCCATCGGTGAGGACGACCAGGGCGTTGAACTTGCCCTCGGCGTACGAGCCGGTCGCCGCCCGATACGCGGCGAGCGTGGTGTCGTACAGCCCGGTCGCGCCGTCCGGCACCGGCGCCAGGTCGCCGAACGCCGCCGAGAGCCGGTCGCGCTGCGTGCCGGTGCCCTCGCCGAGTCGCTCGGTCGGCACGAGGACGCGGTAGTCCTTGTCGCCGTCCAGCTTGGTGGCGAAGTCCCACAGGCCGATCTCGTCATCGGCCGTGAACGTGGCGAGGGCCTGGAGCAGCGACGCCTTGGTCACGTCCATCCGTGACCTCCCGCTGCCCGGCACCTGCTCGGACATGGAGGCGGAGGCGTCCACGACGGTGGTGATCCGCGCGCTCTGGACGGTGATCGTCCACACCCCGAGGGTCTCCTGGAGCGCGACCGCCGAGGCCGGCCGGGCCGCGGGCTTCGCATACGGCTGCGGGCCGCTGCCGCCGGCCCCGGTCACCAGCGCGTCCGGCACCTCCTCCTCGGACGTCCGGAAGCCGTGCCGCTCCAGTAGCCGCAGCTGCCGCGGATCCCGCAGATAGCTCACGAACCGGATCGCGGCCCGGCTCTCGTCGGTCGTCAGCCCGGCCTGGCCGAGCAGCGTGTACGGGTAGTCGAGCCGGGGCGAGCCGTCCTTCGGGTAGAAGAAGTCGAGGTCGTCCCCGCCGTCCGCCGCGGAGTTGTACGTGTACGCCGCCTGCTCGCTGACGACCAGCGCCTGGTTGCGCCTCGGGTTGCCCTGCTCGGTGCCCGAGGCGTCACGCGGCAGCGTTTCCAGGACCTGGCTGTCGCTGTCCGAGACCCGCTGCGAGAGCGCCTTCATCATCCCGGCGGTCTGTGTGTCCCCGCCCGCGTCCCCGGCGGAGGCCGCGCTCAGCCGGGTGAGCGCCAGCAGCCCGGTCGCGCTGCGCGCGGGGTCGGCCGCACCGAGCCGGAGCGAGTCGTCGCGCAGGGCGGCGCCGGCCAGCTCCAGCCAGCCGTACGCCTTCTTCGGCCACCCCAGCGACTTCGCGGCCGTCGGGACCATCGCCACTCCCACCGGTGTGGAGGCGACATGGCCCACCGTGGAGACGTCGGCCGTGTCACCGTCGGTGCCGAGCCGCTCCAGCCACACCTCCGAGTCCGGCACCCACACCTCGGCGCCCGGGTCCTTGCCCGCCAGAAGGGTGTCGGCGACCTTGTACGACTCGCGCGCGCTCACCGTGACGGCGACGCACCGTCCGTCGGAGGTGAGGTCGTCCTCCCGGGCCCGCTCGGCCGCGGTCCGCAGGGCGGGGGCCAGGTCGGGGGAGGCGGCCACGGTGAGCCGTACCGGATCGTCCTGGCAGGAGGAGCCCAGGGAGAACAGTCCGCCTCGGACCGCGGCGGCCGTACCGCCGACGACTGCCAGGACGAGGACAGTGGCGATGGCCACCGTGCGGCGTCGTGCGCGTCGACGGGGGCCGCTGCCGCCCGCCCCATACTGATCGGGCAAGCTGTGACGTCCCATGTCGGTCGTGTCCCTCCCTGTTGCCCTGCTGAACCACGTGCCGGAGTCCGGCCGTATGGCAGGCAGAGGGGCGGTACGCCCCGTACGGCGCCCGTCCCCCCAACGGCCTGTCACGCACGGTCTTCGTAACTGTTTTCGAGACCCTAGCGGGACGACGATGAGGATGAGGCGGGATTAGTCAACTGGAGGCAGGAGTGCAGGGCGAGGCAGGCCCCGTGGCCGATTCTTTTCCGTATGAGCGGCCCTCCCGACGGATCTTCCGTGATGAGACGCTGCTCGTTCTGGCGCTTTCGCTGGGTGCGAGCGGTGTGTCCGCCCTGATCAGTTTTGTCGGTTCCGTCACCAAACCCGGTGGCCTCAAGGACCAGGCCGCCACCCTCAACGCCTCGGCCGCTCCGGGGCGTCCCTGGCTGGATCTCGCCTGGCAGCTCTTCGGGATCACCAGCGCGCTGGTGCCGGTGGCCCTGGTCGCGCACTTCCTGCTGCGCGAGGGCGAGAGCCTGCGCACCCTCGGCTTCGACCGCACCCGCCCCTGGCCCGACCTCGGCCGCGGCGCGGCGATCGCGGCGGTGATCGGCAGCACCGGAATCGCCTTCTACCTGGCCGCCCGTGGCCTCGGCTTCAACCTCACGGTGGTGCCCGAGGCGCTGCCCGACGTGTGGTGGAAGTACCCGGTGCTGATCCTGTCGGCGCTGCAGAACGCGATCCTGGAAGAGGTCATCGTCGTCGGCTATCTGCTGCGCCGGCTGGGCCAGTTGGGCTGGACGCCCGGTACCGCGCTGGTGGCCAGTTCCGTACTGCGCGGCTCGTACCACCTCTACCAGGGCATCGGCGGCTTCATCGGCAACATGGCGATGGGTGTGGTGTTCGTGTACCTGTACCGGCGATGGGGCCGGGTGGGCCCGCTGGTCGTGGCGCATTCCCTGCTCGACATTGGGGCGTTCGTCGGCTACGCGCTGCTGGCCGGGAAGGTGGACTGGCTGCCGACGGCGTGAGCGATGACGCCCCCTAGGCGATCAGCTCCCCGTCGATGACGGTCACGGCGCGGCCGCTCATCAGCGTGCGGTCGCCGCGGAGCTCCGTGCGGACGCGGCCGGAGCGGCTGGAGGCCTGAAGGCCGGTGAGCCCGGTCCGGCCGAGGCGCTCGGACCAGAAGGGGGCGAGGGCCGTGTGGGCGCTGCCGGTGACCGAGTCCTCGTCGATCCCGAGGTTCGGGAAGAAGCAGCGCGAGACGAAGTCGTAGCCGCGCGCGGGGTCCTCGGCGCGGGCGGTGGCGATGATGCCGCGCTCGGAGTAGGCGCCGAGTGCCCGGACGTCCGGGGTCAGGCCGAGGACCGTCTTCTCGTCGGCGAGTTCGAGGAGCAGATCTCCGACGTTCGGGCCGGTGTCGCGGGCGAGGAGCGGCTGCGCGCCGAGTGCCTCGGCGACGCCGTCCGGCACCTCGACGCAGGTGAGCGGCGCGGTCGGGAAGTCGAGCGTGACCGACCCGTCGTCGCCGTGCGTGGCGAGCAGAACCCCGCTGCGGGTGGCGAACCGCACGGGCCCCTCGTGGACGCCGGTGCTGTGCAGCACGTGGGCCGTGGCGAGCGTCGCGTGCCCGCACGTCGCCACCTCGGCGACCGGCGTGAACCACCGCAACGCCCAGTCGGCCTCCCCGCCCGCGGGCAACGGGTGCGCGAACGCCGTCTCGGCGTGATTGACCTCCATGGCCACCTTCTGAAGCCAGTCGTCCTCCGGGAAGGCGTCGAGAAGCAGCACGCCGGCCGGGTTGCCGGTGAAGGGACGGTCGGAGAACGCGTCGACGATTCGAATCCGCATGTCGCCGACCGTAGGGGGTGCGCGCAGGGGGCGACCAAGGCCAATTCGGAGTCGCTGGACCCATCTGCCGCCGGATGCGGATCACGGACATCCTGAAAACCGGGTCTTGTCATGCGATCGGTCCCGATATATCGTTGAGGCATCGCGACAGATCAACGATGGAATGGAGTGATTGCGATGCGTTCCCAAGGATTCGAGCGTGGGCATGGTGGACACGGTCACCACGGCCGAGGTGGATTCGAGCAGCTGCGTGGCGCCTTCGGGCCCTTCGGTCCCGGCGGTGGCCCCGGTTTCGGTGGGCCCGGATTCGGCGGGCCCGGCCCCTGGGGGCCGAGGGGTCGAGGAGGGCCGCGAGGCAGGGCCCGGCGCGGTGACGTACGGGCATCGATCCTCGCCCTGCTGAAGGACCGCCCCATGCACGGCTACGAGATGATCCAGGAGATCGCCGAGCGCAGCGGCGGGGCGTGGAAGCCCAGCCCCGGCTCGGTGTACCCCACCCTCCAGCTGCTGGAGGACGAGGGCCTGATCGCCAGTGAGACCGAGGGCGGCAAGAAGCTGTTCTCGCTCAACGAGGCGGGCCGCGAGGCGGCCGAGGCCGGTCCCGAGGCGCCCTGGGAGGAAGCCTCCCGAGGTGTCGACTGGGAGGCCCTCGGTGAGATCCGCCAGGCCGGATTCGGGCTGATGGAGGCCTTCGGCCAGGTCTGGAAGACGGGCAGCAAGGACCAGCGTGACAAGGCGCTGGCCGTCATCAACGACGCCCGCAAGAAGCTCTACCTGATCCTCGCCGACGAGGACTGAGCAGCACCGGCGGTCTCCCCGCCGTGAAGGAAGGCGCCCCGTGGAGCGATCCGCGGGGCGCCTTCATGCGTGCGGCCGGCGCGGCTCAGGTCACCAGACCCTCCAGCTTGCGCAGCGACTCGTTCAGTGCCGCCGTCGCCGAGTCCTTGAGCTTGCCCGCCATCAGCGACACCGCCGCGCCCGTGAACTCGCCGTCGATGCGTACCGCCGTCGCGGCGTCGCCGTCCGGCGTGAGGGTGTAGCGCGTGGCCACGGTCACGGCCATCGGGCCCTTGCCGCGAATCGCGAGCACCCGCGCCGGCTCCAGTTCCTCGATGGTCCACTCGACCTCGGCCGGGAACCCCATCAGCTTCATGTTCTCCTGGAAGGTCCCGCCCACTTCGAGCGCCGTGGGGCCGCCGCTCGGGAAGCTGGTGTGGGTCGCGTTCCACTGGCCGTACGCCGACCAGTCCGTCAGCTGTGCCCAGACCTTTTCGGCCGGTGCCTCGATGCGTGACTCCGCGCTGACTTCGGCCATGCGACCACCCCTTCGTCTCGGGCTACGGTGTCGCGGAACGTAGCCGTGGGGGCCGGAACATTCAATACTGATGAACCGTCAGAATGTGTGGAGGTGCGGGACCCGCCCCACGGGGTCAGCCCACCAGCCGGATGACCGCCGCGTCGAAGAGATCCCACGCCCGCGGTAACGCGCTCTCCTCGTGGCAGTGCCACGCCTCCCAGAACAGGTCGGCGAGCAGGGCGTCCTTCGGGGCGTACACCCGGTAGACGTACTGTCTGCCGTCGACGGCCGGCAGCGCCACCAGCCAGCACCTGCTCTCCATGTCCCTGTGGGACGTGGCGCGCAGCGCCCTGGTTGCGTGTGCGGCACACAGCAAGGCGGCGCGCGCCCCTGCGGGTCTTTCGGCGTGATCTCATCCGTAAGGAGGAGATTCCGGCCGACGGACTCCACTCTGTGTGGGACGCAAAAATGCTTCCCCTCGGCGATGACTCGGCCCGATGTGGCTGATGGGGTAGAGGTTGTGCAACCCCGTATCCCCCGGCAGTCGGCCCAGGAACAGGACTGTCGGCGCCCGGACACCCCGGCGGACGGTGCCAGACTCAGCGACGAACTGGCAGCGGTGGTCTCCGGTGCCCGCCGCAGGGCGCTCAGGGACGGGGACCGGCAGATCGACACGGCCCATCTGCTGCACTCGCTCCTGGAGCACGACCCGGATGTGTACGCCGTCTTCGGCGAGGGCCCCCAGATCGCCCGCCTGCTCGGCTACCTCGTGCAGCGCACCATCGGCTACGGCCTGCGCTGGCAGGGCACCGTCGAGGACTCCGGCGCCGTGCCCGTCGTGATGCACGGCGAGGGTTTCTCCCCGCTGGCCGCGAGCGCGATGGAGCACGCCTGCCGTCGCGCCGCCCTGCGCGGCGACACCCAGGCCCGCGGCGTCGACCTGCTCGCGGCGATCGTCGTGGACCCCCAGGCACGCGCCGTCGAGGTGCTCGGCCGCGCCGGCATCGACGCGACCGTCCTACGCGCCCGCATGGACGAACACCGCGACGAGTACGTCACCGGCGGCGAGGGCGCCCGCTAGGGATCACGCGGAGCACGCCCCGGCCCGTGCGGACGGACGCGAGCACTGGTATGCCTCGTTCGCGCTCCATGTGGCCAAGGTCGAGCGTGCCTGCGGGTTCACCCGCCCGGCAGATCTGTAGGCGTTCCGGAACCCGGTGCCGGCCATGCTCACCCCACTGCGGTCCACCTCGCCGACCGTCCACACCGCGAGACAGGTGTCAACGGGGATGACGCTGCTGTCATCGCCTGTCATCATGTGCCGGTGCGTAAGTCTGAGAGCGGTCAGGTGGGCCGTGGCAAGGGTGTCGGGCTCGGTCTGGCGGTCGGATCCGCGATCGCCTTCGGAGGTTCCGGAGTCGCGGCCAAGCCGCTGATCGAGGCGGGGCTGGACCCGCTCCACATGGTGTGGCTGCGCGTGGCCGGCGCCGCCCTCGTGATGCTGCCGCTCGCCGTGCGCCACCGGGCACTGCTGCGCGCCCGTCCCGCACTGCTCGCCGGGTTCGGCCTGCTCGGCGTGGCCGGAGTGCAGGCGTTCTACTTCGCCTCGATCTCCCGCATCCCGGTCGGCGTCGCCCTGCTCGTCGAGTACCTGGCACCCGCCTTGGTCCTCGGCTGGGTGCGGTTCGTGCAGCGGCGGCCCGTGACACGTGCCGCCGCCGTCGGCGTGGTCCTCGCGGTCGGCGGCCTCGCCTGCGTCGTCGAGGTCTGGGCGGGCCTGAGCTTCGACGCCCTCGGCCTGCTCCTCGCGCTCGGCGCCGCCTGCTGCCAGGTCGGCTACTTCGTCCTGGCCGACCAGGGCAGCGGCTCCGGCGAGCGGGCACCCGACCCGCTCGGTGTCATCGCCTTCGGCCTGCTGGTCGGCGCCGCCGTCCTGACCGTCGTGGCCCGCCCCTGGACCATGGACTGGACGGTCCTCGCGGGCACCGCCGACATGAACGGAACCCCGGTCGCGGCCCCCCTGCTACTGGCCTGGATCGTGCTCATTGCCACGGTCGTCGCGTACGTCACCGGCGTGGTCTCGGTCCGGCGGCTGTCACCGCAGGTCGCCGGTGTCGTGGCGTGTCTCGAAGCGGTGATCGCGACCGTCCTCGCGTGGTTCCTGCTCGGCGAGCACCTCTCGGCGCCGCAGATCATCGGCGGCGCTGTCGTCCTCGCCGGGGCGTTCATCGCGCAGTCGTCCGCACCCGCCAAGGTCTCCGCCGAGCCGGTGGCCGGCGGTGGACCCGAGCGCGAGTTGTCCGCCCGCGGAAACCTCGCCTAAGCTGCGCGATCATGCCTTCGACACTCGTTCTTCCGCCTCCGGCCGCCTGAGGCGGGCCTCCGGAAGCCAAGCCTCGGTGCCTGACGGGAAGTGAACCCCGCGCACCGCACGGCCCAACGGTGCTGCCCGCAGACGAAGTCCATGGACCCCGCTGAACCGGGCTCCTCCCAGAACTTCTGCATGTCTGCGGAGAACAACTCGTGTCGAACACACCTGTCTCCGGCCTGCCCATCGGGCGAGGCCTCATCTACCTGATCATCGCCGGTGCCGCCTGGGGCACCGCGGGCGCGGCCGCCTCCCTGGTCTACCGGACCAGTGACATGGGGCCGATCGCCCTCTCCTTCTGGCGCTGCGCGATCGGTTTCGTGCTGCTGCTCGCCGTGCGCCTGGCACGTCCCCGTCCTCGACGCACCGCCTCCGAGTCCCTCGCCCGCAAGGCGCTGCGGGCCGGGGCCACGGGCGTCGGGCTCGCCGTGTTCCAGACGGCCTACTTCGCGGCCGTGGAGGCCACCGGGCTCGCCGTGGGCACCGTGGTCACCCTCGGCGCAGGGCCCGTGTTCATCGCGATCGGCGCCCGGCTGACGCTGGGGGAGAGGCTCGGCCGCGGCGGCGTCGCGGCGGTGGCCGGCGCGCTCACCGGGCTCGCGGTGCTCGCGCTCGGCGGCGAGGGCGCGACCGTACGGCCGTGGGGCGTGCTGCTCGCGCTGGTGTCCGCCGCCGGCTACTCCGCGCTGACGCTGCTGACCCGCAAGTGGGGCCGCGACGGCGGGGCCGACGCCGCCGACACGTCGGTGTGGGCCTTCGCGGTCACCAGCCTGTGCCTGCTGCCGCTCGCCCTCGTAGAGGGGCTCCTGCCGCACACGGCCGACGCAGTCCGGCTCGGCTGGCTGCTGGCGTACATCGCGGCCGTCCCCACGGCTCTGGCGTACGCCCTCTACTTCGCGGGCGCGGCCGCCGTACGGTCCGCCACCGTCTCCGTGATCATGCTGCTGGAGCCGGTCAGCGCGGCGGTGCTCGCCGTCGTCCTGCTCGGTGAGCACCTGACCGTCCCGACCCTTGTCGGCACCCTGCTGATGCTCGGGTCGGTCGCGGGCCTCGCGGTGGCGGAGACCCGCGGGGCGCGGCGGGAACGGCAGCGGGAGCGCGAACCGATGCCGGCGTGATGCCAGGGGTCCGGCGCCGCGCGCGGCGCCGGACCCCTCAACTCCGAAGCCTTCGCGCAGCCTCCGCGCTCAGGCCGGCCGCCGTCGCAGCATGTGGTCGCGCGCCGCCGCGTCACGCGGGCCGCCCCGCCCGGCCAGATTCCCCGCGATCCGGTCCTGGACCTCCTCCGACCGCTTGCCGCCGAACTTGAACTTCGCCCGCACACCGGTCACTTCGAGCCGCAGCCCGCGGATGCCCGACAGCAGCCTGCCGTACGGCACCTCACCGACAGCCACCTCCGCCGAACCGCCCTCCGGCTGGAAGTGACCGACCTGGCGGTTCAGCAGCTCGGCCTTCTCGGCCGGGTCGTCCACGACACGCGCCCGGCACCGGAGCTGGACCGCCGCGTAGAAGCTGGTCGGTTCGCCGTGCTCGGGCGGCTGCTCCGGTCCCGCCTGCCAGGGTCCCGGCACATACACGTAGTCGTCGACGACGCTCAGCACGACCTCGGGGTGCGCGAGCAGCGCCGGCCACATCGGATTCGGGCGGGCCAGATGCGTGACGACCTCGCCGCGCCCGGCGTCGTACGCGAAGTGCAGCGGCTGGACATGCGGCGGCTCGCCGTCCAGGCCGTTGACCACCAGCTGCCCGAAGTCGTGGACCTCCAGCCACCGCTGCCACTCGGTGTCCTCGCGGGGCTCGTCCCAGGGGTGGATCAGCATCACAGGGCCGCGAGGTAGTCGGGGAGTTCGGTGCCGGGGGCGAGCTCGGGGTCGCCGACCGGTGCCTCGTAGCCCTTGCGCAGCGGGACGACGCCGGCCCAGTGGGGGAGGGCGAGGTCCTCGGGCTCGTCGTTGACGCCGCCGGTGCGCAGCTTGGCGGACACCTCGTTCAGGTCGAGGCGAATCACGGCGGTGGCTGCGAGCTCCTTCTTGTTGGCGGGCCGGGAGTCACGGGCCCGGCCCGCCACCACGTGGTCGACGAGCGCGTCGAGGGCGATCCGCTTCTCCTGCGGGTCCGTCACGTCGTACGCGGTGCCGTGCACCACCACGGACCGGTAGTTGATCGAGTGGTGGAAGGCCGAGCGGGCCAGGATCAGAGCGTCGACATGCGTGACGGTCAGGCACACGGGCAGCCCGGGGTCGGCCTGGCCGGTCATCCGCAGCGGGCGCGAACCCGTGGAGCCATGGACGTAGAGCGTCTCGCCGACCCGGCCGAACAGCGTGGGCAGCACCACCGGCGCGCCGTCGCGGACGAAGCCGAGGTGGCAGACGTAGGCCTCGTCGAGTATCGCGTGCACCAGTTCCTTGTCGTACGCCGCGCGGTCCGCGGAGCGGGTGGGGACGGTGCGGTCGGTCGGCGGGTAGGCGGTGGGTTGCGGCGTCCGTTCCTCAGGCCCCTGCATTGCGTTCTCCATTGCACTAGTGCATAATATTGTTTGTGCTAGAAGGATATCGGATCGAAGGGCGTCGCGCAGCTGAGATCGCGGCGAGCGTCGAGCGTGCGGTCGGCTCGGGTGAGCTGGAGCCCGGCCAACTGCTGCCGCCCATGCGGGAGTTGGCGACGGACCTTGGGGTGAACCCCAACACGGTCGCCGCCGCCTATCGCGTCCTGCGGGAACGCGGAGTGATCGAGACCGCGGGGCGCCGGGGGAGCCGGGTGCGGCCGAGGCCCGCCACGACCGGCCGTGAGTTCGTCCGGGCGGACGTGCCCGCCGGCGTCCGCAATGTGGCGAGCGGCAACCCCGACCTCGCACTGCTGCCGTCGCTGGCGAAGGCCTTCGCGGCCGCGGGCGAGCTGGCCGACCGGGATCCGGTGCTGTACGGGGACGACCCCGTGGAGCCGGAGCTGGCACGCATCGCGCGGAACTGGCTGGACGCCGACGGAGTGCCGGAAGGTCCGCTGGCGGTCGCCTCGGGCTCGCTCGACGCCATCGAGCGCGTCCTCGCCGCCCACCTCAAGCCCGGGGACACGGTCGCCGTCGAGGACCCCGGCTGGGGCAGCCTGCTGGATCTGATCCCGGCGCTCGGCCTGCGCACGGTCCCTGTCGGCGTCGACGACGAGGGGCCACTGCCCGACGACGTGCGGCGGGCCCTCGACTCCGGGGCGCGCGCCCTGATCGTGACCGACCGCGTGCAGAACCCCACCGGAGCCGTGGTGAGCGCCACACGCGCGCGTGCCCTGCGCTCCACGCTGCGGCAGCACCCGGATCTCCTGCTGATCGAGGACGACCACGGCCACGGCATCGTCGACCTCCCTCTGCACCCCCTGGCCGGCATCACCCGCCACTGGGCCTTCGTCCGCTCGGTCGCCAAGGCGTACGGCCCCGACCTGCGGCTCGCCGTGCTCACCGGCGACGAGGTCACGGTGGACCGGGTGCGCGGACGCCAGCGAC
The DNA here is from genome assembly GCF_008042075.1 of Streptomyces sp. UW30. Lineage (GTDB taxonomy): Bacteria > Actinomycetota > Actinomycetes > Streptomycetales > Streptomycetaceae > Streptomyces. The sequence continues at coordinate 1,427,493 of NZ_RDBN01000037.1, forward strand.
TCGGCGCCGGCTGGGTGAGCCGGCTGGTGCAGCGGGCCGTGGTGCGGCTCTGGGCCGACGGCGCGGTGGACCCGAAGGTGGTGGCGGCGACGTACGCCGGGCGTCGTGACCTGCTGATTCGGGCGCTGGCCGAGCGTGGGGTCGAGGCCCATGGGCGCAGCGGCCTCAACGTCTGGATCCCGGTCCCCGACGAGACGGGCGCAGTGGCCCGTCTGCTGCATGCCGGCTGGGCGGTCGCCCCCGGGGCCCGCTTCCGCACGAGCTCACCGCCCGGAATCCGGGTCACCACCTCGACGCTCGGCGAGGAGGAGGCCGGCCCGCTGGCGGACGCGGTGGCGACGGCCGTGGGACCGGGGCCGACAAGGAGCTACATGTAAGACGCGAGGGCCGGTGCCGACCTCAAAGGGGCCCTCCCCCTCAGGCGTTCCGTCGGCGCACTTGGGTCAGCGCCGCCCCCGCCAGCACCACCACCGCCCCCACCGGCGTCGACCAGGCGAGCGACTCGCCCAGCAGGGCAACCCCCGCAGCCGTCGCGATCACCGGAATGAAATACGTGACCATCTGAGCCGTGGTCGGCCCGACCTCGGAGACCAGCCCGTACTGGATCAACACCGCCAGCCCGGTCCCGAGCGCCCCCAGCGCCACGATCGCCAGCAGCGGCACGAGCGAGAGCCGCGTCGGCGACGAGGTGAACAACGGTGTGACGACGGCCAGTTGAAGCGTGGCCAGCAACAACTGCGCGCCGGTCAGCGACAGATGCGACTCACTGGACCCGGCCAGCGTCCGGCGGACGTATATCCAGCCGATCGGGTAGCTCAGCGAGGCCAGCAGCGCCATCGCCGTACCCGTGGCGTCCAGTCCGTGAAAGCCCTGCCACGCCCCGAGCACCGTCAGGACGCCGAGGAACCCGATCCCGAGCCCGGCGACCCGCACCCGCGTCGGCCGGTCCTCCGACAGTGCGACCAGGGACAGGGCCATGCCCCACAGCGGCGAGGTCGCGTTGCAGATGCCCGCCAGCGTGGACGGGATCGTCAGCTCGGAGTACGCGAACAAGGAGAACGGCAGTGCGTTCAGCAGGAACGCGGCGACCGCCAGATGCCCCCATGTGCGCACCCCGCGTGGCAGCCGCTGCCGCTTCACCGCCATCGCGGCCGCCAGAACCGCCGTACCGAACACCAGCCGCCCCAGCGTGACCTGGAACGGCGCGTACCCGTCGGTGCCCACCTTGATGAGCAGGAAGCTGAAACCCCAGATCAGGGAGAGAGCGGCGAACCGCAGACGCCAGTCGAGGCGGCCACGGGGGCGAGAGGGGACGGCGGAAGCGGCCCCGGCCGCGTCACGTGCGGCGGTGGCGGTGGTCATGGCAGCAACGATGCCGTGTCCGGACCTTGTAGCACAATCGAGATTTCGCGGCCGATATCTCGTAGCATTGCTTACATGTTGAACCTGGAGCGCCTGCGCACCCTCGACGCCCTCGCCCGGCACGGCTCGGTGAGCGCCGCCGCCGAAGGGCTGCACATCACGACATCGGCCGTCTCGCAGCAGATGTCCAAGCTGGAGCGGGAGGTCGGCCAGCAGCTCCTTGCCAAGAACGGCCGGGGCGTGCGCCTCACCGATGCCGGGCGGCTGCTCGCCGAACACGCGGCGCGCATCCTGTCGCAGGTCGAGCTCGCCCAGGCCGATCTGGAGGCCCAGCGCGGGCAGGTGGTCGGCGAGCTGCGGCTGGTCGCGTTCCCCACCGCCCTGCGCGGGCTGTTCCCGGCCGCGCTCACCGCGCTGCGCGCCGACCATCCGGCGCTGCGCCTGACGTCGCGCGAGCTGGAGCCCGAGGACGGGGTCGCCGCGGTGATGCGGGGCGACGCCGACCTGGCCGTCGTCCTCGACTGGTACAACAAGCCCCTGCCCATGCCGGAGGGGCTCGCCAAGGCCCCGATCCTCGACGACCGCGTGGAGATCGCCATGCCCGAGGGGCACCCGCTCGCCGACCTGCGCGAGGTCGACCTGGCGGACTTCGCGGGCGACGAGTGGGTCGCCTGGCCCGAGGGCGAGTTCTGTCACGAGTGGCTGCTGTACACGCTGCGGACCAAGGGGATCGAGCCCCGCATCGCCCATCGCGCCGAGGAGCACCACACTCAACTCGCGCTGGTCGCCGCCGGGTTGGGCGTCTGTGTCGCGCCCCGGCTGGGCCGTGACCCGATGCCGCCGGGCGTGCGGGCCGTGCCCGTGCGCAACCGCGTCCACCGGTACATCTACGCGGTGTGGCGCGCGGACGCCGACCGCCGCCCGTCGATCCGGGCGGCGGTGCAGGCGCTGCAGGCGGCCGCCGAGAAGGCCGGCTGAGAAGGCCGGCTGAGGCCGAAAGTCCCTAACGCGACCCCAGCTTCCGGAAGTCCCAGGACACGATCTTCTCGGGAGTCAGTCGCATCCAGGCGTGCCGCCCGTCGTGCGGCATCTCGTCGAGGCCGAAGTTCTTTCTGGCGAACAGCGTCTCGGGCACGTCCAGTTCGGCACGCAGCTCGCCCACCCGCGGCGCCTCGCCCACGAATTCGACGGTGCCGGACAGCTCGACGCCGCGCAGCTGCTCGTACTCCTCACCCGTGTCGATCACGATCGCGACCCGCGGATCGCGCCGCAGATCGGTCCACCGCTTGCTGCGGACGACCGAGTACAGCCACAGCGAGTTGCCGTCCCAGGCGAACCACAGGGCGCTGACATGCGGAAAGCCGTCGGCGGCCACCGTGGCGACCCGGCAGGTGCGCTGCTCGGTGAGGAACTCGTCCAGCTCACCGGGCGTCATCATGATCTTCCGGCCCCGGCGCTGAGTGACGGTCATACGTCCCCCTCTTCTCTCACGTCGTGCCAGAGGAGAGATCCTCTGACATCACGTCAGAAAAGGATGAGTCGTCTTCCGTCCACACGCAATGGTGGCTACTGTCACCGGCCCACGCCGCCGTCGGCCCCAGGGGGACCCATGCCGTCGTCCGCACACCTCAGCGAACTCCTCGACCCCGCGACCACCGTCCTGCTCACCGTCGAGTGCCAGCGCGGCGTCGTCGGGCCGGACAGCGCCCTGCCCGAACTCGCCGAGCAGGCACGCTCCTCGGGAGCCCTGGACAACGTCGCCCGGCTGGTCGCGGCCGCCCACGCGAGCGGCGTCCAGGTGATCCACGCGATCGCCGAACGCCGCCCGGACGGCCGCGGTGCCAACCACAACGCGCGCCTGTTCCGCGCCGCCGAACGGCTCCCCGTCCGGCAGCTGTCCGGTAGCGAGGCGGTCCGCGTGGCGGAGCCGATCGAGGTCGCCGAGGAGGACTTCGTCGTACGGCGACTGCACGGCCTGTCCCCGATCCAGGGCACCGACGTCGACGCCCTGCTGCGCAACCTCGGCTGCCGCACGCTGATCGTCAGCGGCGTCTCGGCCAACGTTGCCATCCCCAACGCGGTCTTCGACGCGGTGAACCGGGGCTATGTCGTGGTCGTGCCACGCGACGCCATCGCCGGGGTGCCCTCCGAATACACCCCCGCGATGATCAGCCACACCCTCGCATTGGTCGCCACGGTCGCGACCACGGACGAGGTTCTGGGCTGCTTCAAGCGTCCGCCCCGTGCGGGCCGGGCCTGAGCCCTGTCCGACGTGACCCGGTCAGGCGAGCGTGATCGAGTCGCCCGACACACTGATCTGCTTCGCGGCCAGCGCCTGGGTCGCGGGCCCCTTCTTCACGCTGCCGTCGAGCACGGAGAACTGGCTGCCGTGGCAGGCGCAGGAGAGGGTGTCCTCCTTGAGGTCCGTCATCGGGCAGTTCTGGTGGGTGCAGATCGTCGAGAAGGCCTTGAAGTCGCCCGCCGCCGGCTGCGAGACGACCACCTTCTCGTCGCTGAAGACCTTGCCCGAGCCCTCCGGGATGTCGGCGGTCTTCGCGAGCGCCGCGCCACCGGCGCCCGCGTCGGCGGACGAGCCACCCGCCTCGGTCGTCGCACCGGCGCCGGCGGCGCCCTGCTCGGTGGACGAGCCGGATGCCTCGTCGTCCGATCCGCACGCGGTCAGCGCAACGGCGAGCCCCGCCGCGCCGACCGCCGCCACGACGGTACGGCGGCTCGGTCCCGACACCGGCTGAACTGAATCGCTGGTCATGCTGACGTTCCTTCCCGTCATTCGTGATCTGTCGTGAGGTACGGCCCCTGGGGACCGGCTGTTCAGGAGACGTTCGAAATCCTGGCCCGCTGACCGGGCGAGGTGGGTAAAGCGGAGCTGTCGGTCCCCTGTCGACAGCTGTCGGTTCGCTGTCGACGCGTCAGCCGCAGCACGCCCCGGGCCGCCCCCGGCGCCCGCCCGCGCGCCAGTAACCTGGGGCGATGCTCAAGGAAGTCATCGCGACCCGCTACATCACGCCGCTGCGTGAGGGCGGCTCGCTGCCGGGGCTCGTCGAGGCCGACGACTTCGGGACGTACGTCCTGAAGTTCACCGGCGCCGGACAGGGCCGCAAGACGCTCATCGCCGAGATCGTCTGCGGCGAACTCGCCCGGAGGCTGGGCTTCAGGGTGCCCCGGCTGGTGACGGTCGAACTCGACCCGGTGCTGGGGCTCGGTGAACCCGACCAGCAGGTGCAGGACCTGCTCAGGTCCAGCGGCGGCACCAACCTCGGGATGGACTTCCTCTCCGGCGCGCTCGGCTTCGACCCGCTGGCCTTCGAGGCGAGCCCCGGGGAAGCCGGACGGATCGTCTGGTTCGACGCCCTGGTGAACAACGTCGACCGGTCCTGGCGCAACCCCAACCTGCTGATGTGGCGGGGCGAGCTGTGGCTCATCGACCACGGCGCGACCATGATCTGGCACCACAACTGGCCCGGGGCACAGGCCTCGGCGGAGCGCGCGTACGACGCCTCCGACCACGCCCTCGCCTCCTTCGCGCCCGATGTGCTCGGCGCCGCCGCCGAGTTGGCGCCGCTGGTCACCGAGGACCTGCTCGCCGAGGTGACCGCCGAGATCCCGGACGCCTGGCTGGCCGCGGAGCCCGGCTTCGACACCCCGGACGACCTCCGGCGGGCCTATGCGAGGCCGCTGCTGGCCCGGGCTGCCGTCATCCATGAGCGCGTCACCGGAATCGAGGAGACCAAGTGAGCGAGCGCCACATTCACATGGCCGGCCATGTGGTCGAACGCCACATCATCCGGGGCGGCGAGAGGAACGACCGGGACGTCTTCGAGTACGCCCTCCTGCGCGTCGTCCCCCGGGTCGAACGCGGCGAGTGCATCAACGCGGGCGTGCTGGTGTACTGCCGGCCCCAGGGCTACGTCGGTGCCCGCACCCATCTCGACGAGGCGCGGCTGCTGGCCCTCGACCCGGACGCGGACGTGGCCGGAATCCGGGCCGCCCTCGGGGCCGTCGAGCGCGTCTGCGGCGGCAGCGAGGCGGCCGGGCAGGCGGCCGGCGACGACGCCGGGCGGCGCTTTCGCTGGCTGATCGCGCCCCGCTCGACGGTCGTCCAGCCGGGGCCCGTGCACACCGGGCTCACCTCCGATCCGGCGGCCGAGGCGGAGCGGCTGCTGGAGCTGTTGGTGAAGTGACGGATCAGGTAATGGATCACATGCGCGCGGTCACCGTTGACACCGCGTGCCAGGACTTCTAGCGTCACGTCCATCGAAGGTACTAAGCGGTCGCTCACCGAGGAGAGTCTCTGATGTCCACCACTGATCAGCGGGTCGCCGTAGTCACCGGCGGAGCGCGGGGGATCGGCGCCGCCACCGCCGTACGACTGGCCGCCGAGGGCCGCGCGGTCGCAGTGATCGACCTCGACGAGGCCGCCTGCAAGGACACCGTGGAGAAGATCACCGCGGCCGGTGGCAAGGCCATCGCGGTCGGCTGTGACGTCTCCGACGAGGCGCAGGTCGAGGCGGCCGTCGCACGGATCGCCGAGGAGCTCGGCGCCCCGACGATCCTGGTCAACAACGCGGGCGTGCTGCGCGACAACCTGCTGTTCAAGATGAGCGTCTCCGACTGGGACACCGTCATGAACGTCCACCTGCGCGGCGCCTTCCTGATGTCCAAGGCCTGCCAGAAGCACATGGTGGACGCGGGCTTCGGCCGGATCGTCAACCTCTCCTCGTCCTCCGCGCTCGGCAACCGCGGCCAGGTCAATTACTCCGCCGCCAAGGCCGGCCTGCAGGGCTTCACCAAGACCCTCGCCAAGGAGCTCGGCAAGTTCGGCGTCACCGCGAACTCCGTCGCCCCCGGCTTCATCGCCACCGAGATGACCAAGGCCACCGCCGACCGCGTCGGCATGGGCTTCGAGGACTTCAAGGCCGCCGCCGCCACCCAGATCCCGGTGGCCCGCGTCGGCGAGCCGGAGGACATCGCCAACGCCATCGCCTTCTTCACGGGCGAGGCGGCCGGGTTCGTCTCCGGCCAGGTGCTGTACGTCGCCGGCGGACCGCTCGACTAGGGCTTGAGGAGACACGGACATGACTGCACTGCCTGAACTCTCCGGCAAGGTCGCCCTCGTCACGGGCGCCAGCCGCGGCATCGGCTACGGCGTCGCCGAGGCGCTCGTCGCCCGCGGCGACCGGGTCGTCATCACCGGCCGGGGCGAGGACGCCCTCAAGGAGGCCGTCGAGCAGCTCGGCGCCGAGCGCGCCGTCTACGTGGCCGGCAAGGCGCACGACGAGGCCCACCAGGCCGTCGCCGTCGAGCGCGCCATGGAGGCCTTCGGCCGGGTCGACTTCCTGGTCAACAACGCCGGGACCAACCCGGTGTTCGGGCCGCTCGCCGATCTCGACCTGGGCGTCGCCCGCAAGGTCTTCGAGACCAACGTGATCTCGGCCCTGGGCTTCGCGCAGAAGACCTGGCACGCCTGGCAGAAGGACAACGGCGGCGCGATCGTCAACATCGCCTCCGTCGCCGGCATCGCGCCCTCGCCGTTCATCGCCGCCTACGGCGTCAGCAAGGCCGCGATGATCAACCTCACCCAGCAGATGGCGCACGAGTTCGCGCCCAAGGTGCGGGTGAACGCGATCGCCCCGGCCGTGGTGAAGACCAAGTTCGCGCAGGCCCTGTACGAGGGCCGGGAGGAGGAGGCCGCCGCGGCCTACCCGCTGGCCCGGCTCGGCGTGCCCTCCGACATCGGCGGCGCCGCCGCGTTCCTCACCTCGGACCAGTCCGACTGGGTCACCGGGCAGACGCTCGTCGTCGACGGCGGCATCTTCCTCAACGCCGGCGTCGGCTGACCCACGGGCCACGACACCGACACCACTCGACACAGGCGCCGCTGGACATCAGCGGCGCCTGTGTCGACGTTTCGGAAGATCATTAAACGTTGACAACGTAGTCACCCGAAGAACGAACAAGTGCTCTATGAGACGGGAGGTTCAACGGCCGGAACACTGCGGTATCGTCTGCCGACCCTTGGTATGGCAGATCGAGGAGCGTGCGCGTGTTCAACCGGATCCGACGCCTACGGCAGGTGGCGGCCATCGCGTCCATATCGTCCCTGGTGGCAGGGTGTGGTGTCCTCTCGTCCGATTCGACGGAGGAGCAGGGGCCGATTCACGTGGGGACGACCGCCCCTCCCAGCACCCTTGATCCCGCCGCGTCCTGGGACAGCTCCTGGGAACTGTTCCGCAACATTTACCAGACGCTGCTGAGCTATCCCTCGGGCGCGACCGCCCCCGAGCCGGACGCCGCCGACAACTGTCGGTTCACCGACACCTCGAACATGAAGTACCAGTGCGAGCTGCGCGAGGGCCTGACCTTCTCCGACGGGCACACGCTCGACGCCAAGGCGGTCAAGTACTCGATCGACCGGATCCGGAAGATCAACGTGAACGGTGGTCCCGCCGGTCTGCTGGGCAGCCTCGAACGGGTCCAGGTGCTGAACGACCGCGAGATCGTCTTCCACCTCAACAAGGCCGACGCCACGTTCCCCTTCGTGCTCGCCACCCCGGCGATGTCGATCGTCGACCCCGAGGAGTACCCGGCCGACAAGCTCCGCGAGGGCGGCTCGATCGTCGGGTCCGGGCCGTACACCATGTCGGAGTACGACGAGGCCAAGGCAGAACTCGTCAAGAACGACAGCTACAAGGGGCTCGCCGAGCGCAAGAACAGCGCCGTGACGATCCACTACTACAAGGACTCGCCGACCATGGTCGGCGCGCTGCGCGACAAGAAGCTCGACGTCGCCTTCCGTGGTCTCGCAGCCGACGACATCGTCGACATCCAGGCCGACGATGACGACGAGCTCCAGCTGATCGAGGGCTCCGGCACCGAGATCAACTACCTGGTGTTCAACCCCAAGGACCCCATGGCCGGCAAGTCGGCCGTCCGCAAGGCCGTCGCCCAGGTCGTCGACCGCCCGGCCATCGCCCACAAGGTCTACAAGGACACCGTCGAGCCGCTGTACTCCATGGTCCCCAAGGGCCTGACGGGACACACCACGGGCTTCTTCGACGACTACGGCGACCCGAGCACGTCCAAGGCCCGCAAGATCCTCACCGAAGCGGGCATCACCACCCCCGTCAAGCTCAACCTCTGGTACACCAGCGACCGCTACGGCTCCGCCACCAAGGCGGAGTTCGAGGAGCTGAAGAGCCAGCTCGACGGGTCGGGCCTGTTCGAGATCACCCTGAAGAGCCGGCCCTGGAAGGACTACGTCACGGGCTACCAGAAGGGCGAGTACCCGGTGTTCGGGCGTGGCTGGTTCCCCGACTTCCCGGACGCGGACAACTTCATCGCGCCGTTCGTCGGCAAGCAGAACGCGCTCGGCACGCCCTACGTGACGCCCAGGATCACCGAGGACCTGCTGCCCAACTCCCGCGCCCAGAGCGACCGGGCCAACGTCGTGAAGGACTTCGAGGACGCCCAGGCCATCCTCGTCGACGACGCACGGCTGCTGCCGCTGTGGCAGGGCCGGCAGTACGTGGCCGCGAGCACGGAGGTCTCGGGCGCCGAGCGGGCGCTGGACCCGTCGACGATCATGATGATGGGCGAGCTGTACCGCAAGACCAGCTGGTAGGGGAGACCCTTCCGGCGGGTGGCAGACCGGGATGTTGCGGTCCACGGGGCGATTGTCAGTGGCCGCCTGTAGGTTCTGATGCCTGGACGCGACCGCTGGTCGTGGACCGCACATCGTCTGCCGCACATCGTAAGGAAGTTGACGTGACCGACATCGCCATGCTGCCCGAGTCCTGGCGCGGGGTTCTGGGTGACGAGCTGCAGCAGCCCTACTTCAAGGAGCTGACGGAGTTCGTCGAGGAGGAGCGGGCGAAGGGTCCCGTCTACCCGCCTCGCGAGGAGGTCTTCGCCGCGCTGGAGGCGACGCCGTACGAGCGGGTGAAGGTCCTGGTCCTCGGCCAGGACCCGTACCACGGCGAGGGCCAGGGACACGGCCTGTGCTTCTCGGTCCGTCCCGGCGTCAGGACGCCGCCCTCGCTGCGCAACATCTACAAGGAGATGCAGGAGGAGCTCGGCCACCCCGTCCCGGACAACGGCTATCTGATGCCGTGGGCCGAGCAGGGCGTCCTGCTGCTCAACGCGGTGCTGACGGTCCGCGCCGGCGAGGCGAACTCGCACAAGGGCAAGGGCTGGGAGAAGTTCACCGACGCGGTGATCAAGGCCGTGGCCGGCCGGCCCGACCCCGCCGTGTTCGTGCTGTGGGGCAATTACGCCCAGAAGAAGCTCCCGCTCATCGACGAGACGCGGCATGTGGTGGTCAAGGGTGCGCACCCCTCGCCGCTGTCCGCGAAGAAGTTCTTCGGGTCCCGCCCGTTCACCCAGATCAATGAGGCGGTGGCCCAGCAGGGGCACGAGCCGATCGACTGGCGCGTCCCGAACCTGGGCTGACATCCGCCCGCGGGCCGGTTCGCTCGCCGGGCCGGCCCCTTGCCGTACGGAGCCGCCTGACCGGGAATGCCGGTGGGGGCGGTTAGCGTCGGGTGGGACCAGCCGACGAGGGCCGGAGGACGCGGTGGCGGAGCGACAGGAGCAGYCGGCGCCGGACGCCGTGCTGACGCGGATCGGGCAGGTCGTGATGCTCCATCACGCCGGGGACCGCGAGGAGGCCCGGCGCCGCCTGCTGGAGCTGTGGACGGAGCTCGGCGAGGACGGCGACCCGCTGCACCGGTGCACCCTGGCTCACTATCTGGCCGACACCCATGACGACCCCACGGATGAACTGGCTTGGGATCTGCGGGCGTTGACGGAGGCGGAGGGGGCCGGCAGTACGGTCGCCGTACGGGCCCTGTATCCCTCGCTGCACCTGAACCTGGCGGCCGACTACGTGAAGCTCGACCGCACGGAGGCAGCCATCGTCCATCTGCGGCGGGCACGGGGAGCGGCCGGGG
>NZ_RDBN01000037.1:1437923-1478428 GCF_008042075.1 Streptomyces sp. UW30
GCACATGGCGGACGTGGAGCGGGGCTGGTTCCGCAGGGTGCTCGCGGCCGAGGACATCGGCCCGATCCACTACACCGAGGAGGACCGGGACGGCGTGGCGTCGGGGCTCCGGGACGGGTCGGCGAGGGTCAGGGCCTCGCGGGCCGGCGCCTGCACGACCTTGGGGTCCGTATGGGCGCCCGGCCGGGGCACCGGCGGCCGGGACGGTGCCGACGGCGCCCCCGAAACCGGCGGGTGCTGAACCGTCGTACAGCCGCCGAGGGCCGAGACGGCCACGGTGACCAGGAGCGTTGCGGTGGTCGTCGTTCGATGCACCCGCGCAACTCTGCTGGGTCGGGCTGCCGTTGGGACAGTGGACAAGCAGAGGTTGATCCACACGGGTGATCTCCGTCCCCGTACGGGCGGCGCCGGACCGTCCGGGCTGACGTCAGTCGCCCGTGGCGCCGTCGATCCGCTCGCGGATCAGGTCGGCGTGGCCGTTGTGACGGGCGTACTCCTCGATCATGTGCGTGTAGATCCAGCGCAGGTTGAACTGCTCGCCGGAACGCGGGTGCTTGCCCGCGGAGATGTCGTCCAGCCCGAAGCGGGCCGCGTTGCGCCGGGCCGCTTCCGTCTCGGCCTGCCAGGTGGCGTACGCCTCCTCCCAGGTGTCCGTCTCCGAGACCTGGAAGTCGCCGTCCCGGTCCTCCTCGGTGTAGTGGATCGGGCCGATGTCCTCGGCCGCGAGCACCCTGCGGAACCAGCCCCGCTCCACGTCCGCCATGTGCCGCACCAGCCCCATCAGGGACAGCTCGGACGGCTCCACGGCCGCGGTCCTGAGCTGGGCGTCGGTCAGGCCCTCGCACTTCCACGCGAGGGTCCCGCGGTGGTAGTCCAGCCAGCCCTCCAGCATCGTGCGCTCGTCGGCGGTGGTGGCGGGCTCGTTGCGTTCGGTCGTCATGCTCGCATCGTCGCTCAACTCACCCCGGTTCACCAGGAGTTTTCGCGGGCGGGGAGTCGCCGCTGAACATCCCGACGAGCAGTTCGCGCAGCCCCGCCCGGACCTCCGCCAGGCTCGGCACCTGCGCGCTGTAGGACCCGGCCACGCAGCTGAACATCAGCCCGTCCGCCCAGGCGACCAGAGACAGCGCGTGCCGGGCCGGGGCCGTCGAGCCCATCGCGGTCACCAGGGCGGTGAGCCGGTCGCGGAAGCGGGCGCCGGTCGCGTCGAAGTAGGCGCGCAGCTCGGGGCGGCGCGTGGCCTCCAGGGCCAGTTCGTAGCGGGCGAGGGTCAGTTCGCGGTGGCGGGTCAGGGCGCGGTGCGTCGCCAGCGCCAGCCCGTCGACCAGCGAGTCGAGGCCGCCGCGCGGATCCGGCAGCTCCTCCAGCGCCAGGACGCGTGCCTCGCGCTCGGCGAGCCGGCGCACCGTCAGCTCCAGCAGCGCCTGCCGGGTGCGCGCCACGTTCGACGTGGAGCCCTGCGGCAGTCCGGCCGCCTCGTCGACCGCCCGGTGCGTGAGCCCGCGCATCCCGCGCTCGGCGAGCAGCGCGAGGGCGGTGTCGGCGACGAGGTCGGCGCGCGAGGCGCCCGTGGTGCGTTCGGACATGGAGATCAACCTACCCCTCGCACTACGCCTGTAGTACAGTCGGCGCGTGGAGGCACTACACCTGTAGTTAGCTCAGGAGGAGCCATGGCACAGTCGAGGCGGGCCGTCGTCATCGGCGGCGGCATCGGAGGCCTGACCGCGGCGGCCGCGCTGCGCATCGGCGGCTGGGACGTCACCGTGCTGGAGCGGGCCCCGTCCCTGGAGCCGGTCGGCTCCGGCATCTCCCTCGCGCCCAACTCCCTGCGCGCGCTGGACGTCATCGGGGTCGGCGACGAGATCCGCGACCTCGCCGCCTGGCAGGGCGACGCAGGACTGCGCACCCCGTCCGGGCGATGGCTCTCCCGCACGGACGCCGACGCCGTGGCCGCGCGCTTCGGCGGGCCCCTGGTCCTGCTGCACCGGGCCACCCTCATCAACAGCCTCGTCGCGCGGCTCCCGTCCGGGGCCGTCCGTACCGGCATCGCCGCGCGCCTCGCCGACCCGGGCGACGCCGACCGGCCGGCGCGGGTGAGCACGCCGGACGGCGACCTGGAGGCCGACCTCGTGGTGGCCGCCGACGGCATCCAGTCCGCCGTACGGCAGGCGCTGTTCCCGGAGCACCCCGGCACCGTCTACTCCGGGTTCACCACCTGGCGGGTCGTGATTCCCGTGCCGGGCGCGCAGTTCGCCTCGCACGAGACCTGGGGCAGGGGCCGCATCTGGGGCTCGCACCCGCTCAAGGACGGCCGCGTCTACGCGTACGCGGCGGCTGTCACGCCCGCCGCGCAGCGCGCCCCGGACGACGAGAAGGCCGAACTGCTGCGCCGCTACGGCGACTGGCACGACCCGATCCCCGCGATCCTCGCCGCCGCCCGCCCCGAGGACGTCCTGCGCCACGACGTCCACCACATCGCCGACCCGCTGCCCGCCTACCACCGCGGCCGGGTCGCCCTGGTCGGGGACGCCGCGCACGCCATGCCGCCGACGCTGGGGCAGGGCGGCAACCAGGCCGTCGAGGACGCGGTCGTCCTGGCACACCACGGCGACGACCTCGGCGCCTACACCGCGGCCCGCCTTCCGCGTACGACCGCCATCGCCCGCCAGGCCGTCAGGATCGGCCGGCTGAACATGATGACCGGCCGCGCCGGGATCGCCGTACGCAACTCGGCGCTGGCCGCGGTGTCCAAGGCGGCGCCGCTGCTGTTCCTGCGGGGCTTCGACGGCATCGCCGACTGGCGGCCGCCACAGGCGCCGTATGCTGCCGGGAAGACCCCGGCAGGCAACCGCTAGAGGAGACAACCCCGTGAAGGTCGGCTGTATCGGACTCGGTGACATCGCGCAGAAGGCATACCTGCCGGTGCTCGGCGGCCGGCCCGGGGTCGAACTGCATCTGCAGACCCGTACGCCCGCCACGCTCGCCCGGGTCGCCGACGGCCTCCATCTCCCGGCCGCGCAGCGCCACGAGGACCTCGACTCGCTCCTGGCCCAGGACGTCGACGCCGCCTTCGTGCACGCACCCACCGGCGCGCACCCGGAGATCGTGACCCGGCTGCTGGAGGCGGGCGTGCCGACGTACGTCGACAAGCCGCTCGCCTACCGCCTCGACGACTCCGAGCGCCTGGTGGCGCTCGCCGAGAAGCACAACGTGAGCCTCGCCGTCGGCTTCAACCGGCGCTATGCCCCCGGCTATGCGCAGTGCGCCGACCATCCGCGCGAGCTCGTCCTGATGCAGAAGAACCGCATCGGGCTGCCCGAAGAGCCGCGCACGATGATCCTGGACGACTTCATCCACGTCGTGGACACGCTGCGCTTCCTGGTGCCCGGCCCGATCGACGACGTGACGGTGCGCGCCCGTGTGCAGGGCGGACTGCTGCACCACCTCGTGCTGCAACTGGCCGGGGACGGCTTCACCGCGCTCGGTGTGATGAACCGGCTCAGCGGCTCCGCCGAGGAGATCCTGGAGGTGTCCGGGCAGGACACCAAGCGTCAGGTCCTCAACCTCGCCGAGGTCGTCGACCACAAGGGCCAGCCGACGGTGCGGCGGCGCGGGGACTGGGTGCCGGTGGCCCGCCAGCGCGGCATCGAGCAGGCGGTGCTCGCCTTCCTCGACGCCGTGCGCGCGGGCAAGGTGCTCAGCGCCCGGGACGCGCTGGCCACTCATGAGTTGTGTGAACGGGTGGTACGTGCGGTTCAGGAGCGGGCCGCCTGAACCGGGGCCGCAGCGTCCGGATGCCCTCGCCCGCGCACCAGGCGGCCATGATCAGCAGCGCCGCGTGCGCCACCCAGTCGCCGAAGCGGACGTACGGCGTGACGCCGCCGGACAGCGGCACCTCGTAGACCGCGCCGGCGCTCGCGCTCGTCCCCAGCCAGGCACCTATGCGCTGCCCGCTCGGGCCGTACACGGCGGAGACGCCGGTCAGTGTCGCGTGCACCATCGGCCGGCCCGTCTCGGCGGCGCGCAGCGCGGCCAGCGAGGCATGCTGCTCCGGGGCCCAGCTCTGCTGGAACGTCGACGTCGCCGACTGGGCGATCAGCACCTCGGCGCCGTGGTCCGCGAGGTTGCGGCTCATGTCGGAGAAGGCCGACTCGAAGCAGACCATCGGGCCGACGCGCAGCCCGTGCCCGGCGTCCATCACGACCTGCTGCGTGCCGCGCCTGCGGTCCTCGTCGGCCGCCCTGCCCACGGATGTCGCCCAGCCCAGCATCGAGCGCATCGGTATGTACTCCCCGAAGGGGACCAGCCGCATCTTGTCGTAGCGGGCGCCCGTCGGGCCGTCCGGGCCGATGAGGATGGAGCTCTTGTAGATGCCGGGCTTGTCGGAGCGCCGCGCGTCCACGTTGACCAGGATGTTCACCCCGGTCTCCCGGGAGAGTGCCGCGAGCCGCCGGGCGAGGTCGGGCCGCTCGCCGAGGTCGAAGCCGACGCTGCTCTCACCCCACACGATCAGGTCGACATCCCGGCCGGCCAGCTCGCGGGTGAGCTGCTCCTCGCGGTCGAAACGCCGGTCGGGACCGTCCGGGCCGCCCTGGATGACCCCGGGCTGTACGACGGCTATCCGGACGCGGTCCTGGACGTCGGGCCGTGGGGACCATACCCAGGCGGCGGAGGTTGCCACGGCCGTGGCGGTGAGACCGGCCACCGCGGGGACCCGGGAGGCGCGCACCGTCACCAGCACGGCGACCGCGACGTTCACGGTCACCACCAGGAAGCTGATCAGCCACACCCCGCCCACCGAGGCGAGCCGCAGCGCGGGCTCCACCTGCCACTGGCTGGAGCCCAGCACGCCCCACGGGCCGCCGAGGCCCTGCCAGGAGCGGACCAGCTCGACCATCAGCCAGCCGGACGGCAGGACGACGAGCGCCGCCGCCACCCGGCCGGGGGAGGGGCTCGACGGGGCCAGGAAGCGGCGCACCAGCCAGCCCCAGGGCGCCCACAGCGCACCGAGCAGGGCGGAGATGACGAACGTGAAGACATGCAGGTTGGGCAGCAGCCAGTGGTGCATCGCCAGCATGAAGCCGAACCCGCCCCACCAGCCGTCGTGCAACGCCCGCTTCCCGGTCGGCGCGGTGCGCATCAGGGCGATCCACGGGACCAGCGCGACGTACGCGAACCACCACAGCGACGGCTGCGGGAAGGCGAGCACGGGCAGCGCTCCGGCCAGCACGGCGGCGGTGGAGCGCCGCCAGGGTGAGGCGAGCCAGTCGCTGATCGTCTTCATCCGGCCTCCCTACCCACCTCGTGGCCCTTCCAGTGTGCTCACAGGCACTGACAGCGGGACAGTGGGCGTCCGCTCAGCCGATCACCGCGGGCGCGGTCCGCTCGGGCAGACGGCGCCATTTCTCCTGCACGACGACCTCGCGAAGCCGCCAGCCGTCGTCCGTCCGCAACAGCCCGAAGGCGTACCGTCCGCCGCACACGAAGTCGGGGGCCGAGGAGCCTTCGCCGTCCGCCGCGAACCGCATCGGATTGACGTAGTCGGCCTGCACCCTGGCCGTGTCGCCGGTGTCCTGATCCAGGACCCCGAAGTGCACCCGGCGGTTGACGATGAGGTGCTGGCGCATCGAGAACACCCGCAGGCTCTCCGCGAGCCACGCGGCGATACTGCCGGCGTCCCCCTCGATCCCGCCGGCCGAGCGGTAGTCCGCGCGCCCGTCCTGGGTGAACAGGCTCCGGTACGCCTGCCAGTCGCCGTCGTCCACGGCCACCGCGTAGTCGGTGATCACTCCGTCGACTGCCAACCGGTCCCTCAGGGTGGCGAGTTCCACACGCTGCGTCATCGGCTCAGTGTTGGGCATGTGGCGGACGGAGCCAAGAGGGCGTACGGCGATATTCGGTGGAACAGTGCTGAGGCCGGCGGTGAGGCTGTTCCCATGAACGATCAGAACGACCGACTCGACGGGCCCGGCCTGCAGGAACCGAGACTCCGCGCACGCGCACGCCACACCGGGTCGACGATCACCGTCTACCAGGCCTACCGGCCCCAGATCGGCCGAGCTGCGGCACGTATCGGTCGCTTTCCGTCATCGTGGAGCCGGGAGCGCATGACATGGGAAGGTGCGGCATGATCCACTATCTGCGGTTCTTCTTCGAGGCCGGCGTGGACACCCCGCTGTGGCCGGACGACATGGACAGCCCGTACGGCTACCCGTGTGATCTGGCGCGCCTCCCGATCAATCCGGAGACCCGGGCCGAGTTGGCCAGGTTGAGCGAGTGGTACCAGTCGTCGATCGACTGGGACTACCCGCCGGATCCGTCACCGTGGTCCGACGAGGAGCTCCAACAGTTCAAGCAGCAGGCGCTCAGCACATTGGACGTGCTGCGTCGCGAGTTGGGCGCGGGCTGGGTCGTCCGGGACGAGAGCTTGCTCTGAGACGTGAGCGGAGGCCAGAAAAGCGGGTCATCCAGAAGGCCTCCTGCGAAGCCGCCGCTACGAGGTGCGCCCAGCTCCACCACCCCCACCGGGCTGGGAGACCCGTGACCAGGGCTGATCACTGAGCCAGCGTGCTCAGGTCTGCTGCCCCAGCGGCAGTTGGCGGTGGCGGACGACGTTCTGGCGCACCTACGGGCCTAGTGCGACGGTGATCGTCGCAGTTGATCGAAAGCGGTGGGGCTGGGCCTGCGGGACGGGGGTCCGGGAGCGCATCGCGTGGGAGGCGTCGACGGGCATGTGGAAGTACGGCTCTTCGAGAGTCCGCAGCAGTTCGGTCGCGATGCTCGACTTGCCCGAACTGGATGTGCCGTTGAGGAAGATGACGAGGCCGCGGCGCGGCGGCAGGTCGTCCGGATGCTTCACGGAGCGGATCTCCGGCGCGGGTCGGGGCTCACGCCGCCTTGATGACCTCGGCGGCCGCCCACTCGACCACCAACAGCTCGTACTCCGCGCGCTCCTGAGCCGACAGCGAACCGCCCGCACGCRGCCACAGGGCACGAATCGCCTCGTTCACCTCGGCAGCAGACCGCACGGAACCAGGGCCTAAGGAATGGGGGGACATGCGGACAAGCCTAGGGGCAAGAACTGACGGTGCGCTACCGGACGGCTACGCGCAACGTATGTGATTGGTCACGGATTTCGGAGCGGGGCCGCTCCTACTGACCAGTGAGTCAACAACATGGAGATCGTCGGGCGGACGATCCCACCTGGGCGCTGCCTCCGGTGACTCGGGCGAACTGCCGGGTGAGGGTCATGGGCGCCCTACGGGCGTCGGTGTCAGCCCGACTCCGCCGCGTGCGGGCTCAGGACGCCCGCCGAGACCAGGGCGATGATGACTATGCCGAGGACGATGCGGTACCAGACGAACGGCATGAAGCTCTTCGTCGAGATGAACTTCATGAACCAGGCGATGACCGCGTAGCCGGACGCGAAGGCGATCACCGTCGCGAAGATCGTCGGGCCCCAGGAGACGTGGTCGTTCTCCATCGCGTCCTTGAGCTCGAACAGGCCGGAGGCGAGGACGGCCGGGATCGCGAGGAGGAAGGAGTAGCGGGCCGCGGACTCGCGCGTGTAGCCCATGAAGAGGCCGCCGCTGATGGTGGCGCCGGAGCGGGAGACTCCGGGGACCAGCGCCGCCGACTGGCACAGGCCGAAGATCAGGCCGTCCTTCACGCTCAGGTCCTCAAGACCCTTGCGCTGCTTGGCGGCGCGGTGCCGCCCGCCGGTCTCGTCGCGCGCCGCCATCCGGTCCGCGATGCCGATGACGATGCCGACGACGATCAGCATCGTCGCGGTGATCCGCAGATCGCGGAACGGGCCCTCGATCTGGTCCTTGAGCGTCAGCCCGAGCACGCCGATCGGGATCGAGCCGACGATCACCAGCCAGCCCATCTGGGCGTCGTGGTCCTGCCGCATCTCCTTGTTGGTCAGCGACCGCAGCCACGCCGAGATGATCCGCCCGATGTCCTTGCGGAAGTAGATCAGCACCGCGGCCTCCGTGCCGATCTGAGTGATCGCCGTGAAGGCAGCACCGGGGTCCTCCCAGCCCGAGAACGCCGCGGTCAGACGCAGGTGCGCGCTGGAGGACACGGGGAGGAACTCGGTCAGCCCCTGGACGAGTCCGAGGATGAGGGATTCAAACCAAGACATGAAGTTACGGAGTCCAAGTGCTGATCGTGGCAAGGGGCGATGGGGGACACCGCGTCGGCGGCGCAGAGATCGCGAGTGTCGAGGGGCAGCGTAGCGTCCCGCGATGACGGCTCCGGCACAGGGTCCTGGGCGGCCGATCGCCGACCGCGGGTAAACCTGCGTTGACCTGCCAAGGGGCCGGCGCTTGGCCCGCAGCGAGCGGAAAGTGCCTGCCGCAGTCCCCGGTCGGTCGCTCCTTCGGTTACGCCGCCGTCGGCCCCGACACCGACCAGCCGGCTGCCTGGGGATGGGCCGTGAGGTCCTCGTGGCGCACCGCTTCGCCGCAGGCACGGCAGGTGACGAGCGGCAGCAGTTCGTTGCCGCAGACGTGCTCGATCACCATCGGGCGGTCGTCGTCGCCGCGCAGGTGGCGGTCGCCCCACGCCATGAGGGTCATCAGCACCGGCTCCAGTTCCAGCCCGGCCTGCGAGGGCCGGTACTCGAACCGCTGCGGGCGCTCGCTGTAGGCCCGCTTCGTCAGGATCCCGGCGTCGACGAGGCGGCGCAGCCGGGTGGCCAGGATGTCTCGCGGGGCACCGATGTTGCGCACCAGCTGGTCGAAGCGGCCGTTGCCCAGGCACACCTCGCGCAGGACCAACAGGGAGTACTTCTCGCCGACGAGTGCCAGGGCGTCGGCGATGGAGCAGGGGCGCGGGTCTTTGGTGGCGGCCATGCCGCTCAGTTTAAGGGCCGGGTTCGACTTTCCAACCTTGTGGGTTTGATTTTCCAACTCTGCGGGCTATGGTGAGTTCGGATTTCCTACTCACCGGTAATCGCGCTTCGCGTCGGTCCCCGCACCGGCCCGCGCGCCGGTCACCGCCCGGCGGCCAAGGAGGCCCGCACCATGCGTGACGCAGTCATCGTCGAAGCCGTACGCACCCCGATAGGCAAGGGCAAGCCGAACGGCTCCCTGGCACACGTCCACCCCGTCCAGCTCCTCGCCCACACCCTGCGCACCCTCGTGGAGCGCTCGGACGTGGACCCGGCGCTGATCGACGACGTCATCGGCGGCACCGTCGACCAGGTCGGCGAGCAGGCCATGAACACCACCCGCTACGCCGCCCTGTCGGCGGGCTTCCCGGACACGGTCCCGGCGACCACCGTGGACCGCCAGTGCGGCTCGTCCCAGCAGGCCGTGCACTTCGCCGCCCAGGGCGTGATCGCGGGGGCGTACGACATGGTCGTCGCGTGCGGCGTGGAGTCGATGAGCCGGGTGCCGATGTGGTCGAACGTGCCGCCCGGGAAGGACCCCTTCGGCCCCGGCATCGCCGAGCGCTACCCGGAGGGGCTCGTCCCGCAGGGCATCAGCGCCGAGCTGATCGCCGCCAAGTGGTCGATCACGCGCGAGCAGATGGACACGTTCGCCGTCTCCTCGCACCGGAAGGCGGCCGCCGCCTGGGATCAGGGACTGTTCGACGCCGAGGTCGCGCCCCTGGACGGCGTCTCGCGCGACGAGTGCGTACGACCCGGCAGCACCACCGAGATCCTCGGCGGCCTCAAGCCCGCCTACCACGATCCGTCGTTCGCCGAGCGCTTCCCGCAGATCGAGTGGAACGTCACCGCGGGCAACGCGAGCCCCATCAACGACGGCGCCTCCGCCGTGCTCATCACCTCCAGCGAGACGGCGGCCCGCCTCGGCCTGCGCCCCCTCGCCCGGCTGCACAGCTTCGCCGTCACCGGTTCCGACCCGCTGCTGATGCTCACGGGGGTCATCCCGGCGACCGAGAAGGTGCTGCGCAGGGCGGCGCTGTCCCTCGACGACATCGACCTGTTCGAAATCAACGAGGCGTTCTCCAGCGTCGTGCTGGCCTGGCAGCAGGAGACGGGCGCCGACCTCGCCAAGGTCAATGTGCACGGTGGTGCGATCGCCCTCGGTCACCCCCTCGGGGCGAGCGGAACCCGTCTGACGACGACCCTGGTCCACGCGATGCGCGAGCGCGGCGCCCGCTACGCGCTGCAGACGATGTGCGAGGCCGGCGGGCTCGCCAACGCGATGATCCTCGAGTCGGTCTGAGCCGGGCGGGTCGGCCCGACCCGCCCCTTCAGCGGCGGCGCAGGTGGTGGCGCTTGCGCCAGGCCACCACCGCGCCCGCGAGCGCCGGCAGCGCGATGGCGGCCACCGCGATCAGGAACACCGGCGACGTCGGCTGCCCGGCCCGGGCACCGGCGACGACGTACGCGGCGATGTTGGGGATCGAACCGAGCGCCGTGGCCAGCAGGAAGGGGACGTAGCCCATACGGGAGACGGCGGCGGCGTAGTTCGCGGCCCAGAACGGCACACCGGGGAACAGCCGCACCGCCAGCATCGACCGGAAGCCGTGCTTGCTGAACTGCTTGTCCACCGCCTTCAGCAACCGGCCGCGCAGCAGCGGCCGCAGCGCGTCCTGGCCGAGCATCCGGCCGAGCGCGAAGGAGATCGCGGCCCCGAGCACGGTGCCGGCCATGGCGGCGCCCATCCCCAGCGCCGAGCCGAAGAGCGCGCCCGCCGCCAGGTTCAGCAGCGGCCGCGGCACGAACGCCACCGTGATCAGCCCGTACGCCACGGCGAACAGCACCACCGCGACCGGCCCGCCGACCTGGGGCGGCCAGCCGTGTGCCAGGAGCTTGTGCGGCTCGAAGAGCAGCACGGACGCCGCGGCAGCCGCGAGCAGGACCAGGAGCAGGGACAGCCGCGCCCACGGCGAGAGCAGCGCTCTCGCGCAGCGCGCGCCCAAGCCGGCAGGGACGGGCGCCGGCACCGCGACGGCGACGGCTGATTCGTTGGCGGCGGCCTGCGAAGAGGCGGTGGCGGTGCCCCCAGAGCGGGTGGTGGCATCGTCGAGCATTCGGCGACAGTAACCGACGAAGATGTGTGATCGCCGTATGGTTCGTCTCATGGGCGTCACAGGAACGGGAACACTGGAAGTTCCGCGCAGTGCCCTGGCCGACACGGTGCTGGAGCGGCTCGTCGCCACCTACGGCGCTGCGGCCGACCCGGAACGTGCCGTGTCCATGCGGGCGTACATGAAGGACGTGGCCCCCTTCCTCGGCCTCACGACGCCGGTGCGCCGCGCCCTGACCCGCACCGTCCTCCAGGGCACCCCTCGCCCCGACGAGGCGGACTGCACCGCCATCGCCCTGCGCTGCTGGCAGCTGCCCGAGCGTGAGTACCGCTACTTCGCCGTCGACTATCTGCGCCGGCACGTGGGGCGCTGCTCCTCCGGCTTCCTGCCGGTGGCCCGGCATCTGGTCGCCACCGTCTCCTGGTGGGACACGGTCGACGCACTCGCCGCGCATGTCGTGGGCGCCCTGGTCGCGGCCGACCCCGAGCTCAAGGCGGACATGGACGTCTGGAGCGCCGACGACGACCTGTGGGTCGCCCGCACGGCCCTGCTCCACCAGCTGCGCTACAAGGAACGCACCGACACCGAACGCCTCTTCGCGTACTGCCTGCGCCAGTCCGGGCACACCGACTTCTTCATCCGCAAGGCCATCGGCTGGTGCCTGCGCGAGTACGCCAAGACCGACCCCGAGGCCGTACGGGACTTCCTGGCGCGGGAGCAGGGACGGTTCGCGCCGCTGTCGGTGCGGGAGGCGCTGAAGAACATCGGCGCCTGAAGTCCCGTACCGCAAGTCCCGTACCGCGAAAAACCATTCGACGTCGGGCAAAGCGTCGGCAATGATCGACGTCATGTTCCGGCACGCCTTCGTCCTCGCAGCATCCGCAGTCGCGGATGCTCCGAAGGCTGCCGTTCCGGTCACTCCGACCACAGTCGACGGCGCCCGAAGCTGACCCTCTCCGGACAGTCCGGCGGACCCCGCAGGGGGAGGGTCGGCAAGTCCTTGGGGTCCCCATCTCCTTCGTAGAGACTTCGAGGTACAGCCATGTCCAAGACGGCATACGTGCGCACCAAACCGCATCTGAACATCGGCACCATGGGCCACGTCGACCACGGCAAGACCACCTTGACCGCCGCCATCACCAAGGTTCTCGCCGAGCGCGGATCCTCCACCTTCGTTCCGTTCGACCGCATCGACCGGGCGCCGGAGGAGGCCGCGCGCGGCATCACCATCAACATCGCCCACGTCGAGTACGAGACCGACACCCGTCATTACGCGCACGTGGACATGCCGGGCCACGCCGACTACGTCAAGAACATGGTCACCGGCGCCGCCCAGCTGGACGGGGCGATCCTCGTCGTCTCCGCGCTCGACGGGATCATGCCGCAGACCGCCGAACACGTGCTGCTCGCCCGCCAGGTGGGCGTCGACCACATCGTCGTCGCCCTGAACAAGGCCGACGCGGGGGACGAGGAGCTCATCGACCTCGTCGAACTGGAGGTCCGCGACCTGCTGTCCGAGCACGGCTACGGCGGCGACGCCGTGCCCGTCGTACGGGTCTCGGGGCTGAAGGCGCTGGAAGGGGACCCGCAGTGGACGGCGTCGATCGAGGCGCTGCTCGACGCGGTGGACACCTACGTTCCGATGCCGGAGCGGTATGTGGACGCGCCGTTCCTGCTGCCCGTGGAGAACGTGCTCACCATCACCGGCCGGGGGACCGTGGTCACCGGGGCGGTCGAGCGGGGCACCGTGCGGCTGGGCGACCGGGTCGAAGTGCTCGGCGCCGGGCTGGAGAGCGTGGTCACCGGCCTGGAGACCTTCGGCAAGCCGATGGACGAGGCCCAGGCCGGGGACAACGTGGCGCTGCTGCTGCGCGGGGTCCCGCGGGACGCCGTCCGGCGGGGGCACGTGGTCGCGGCGCCGGGGAGTGTGGTGCCTCGCAGTCGCTTCTCCGCGCAGGTGTACGTGCTCTCGGCCCGCGAGGGTGGTCGTACGACTGCGGTCACCAGCGGCTATCGGCCGCAGTTCTACATCCGTACGGCGGATGTGGTCGGGGACATCGACCTCGGTGAGGTGGGGGTCGCGCGGCCCGGGGAGACGGTCACGATGACTGTTGAGCTGGGGCGTGAGGTTCCGTTGGAGCCGGGGCTCGGGTTCGCCATCCGGGAGGGTGGCAGGACCGTGGGGGCGGGGACCGTGACCGCCGTCGTGTGAGGGGATTGCGGTCCCGTGAGGGACTGCGGGTCCGGTGGTGGCCGGTCCCGCAGTCCCCTGCGCCCTATGGGGGACGCTTCCGGCGCCCCTCGTCACGAGTCCCCGGCACAATAAGAAGGTGAACGAGCCCATACCCGTCACCCGGTCCGTCGATTACGGCACTGCCAAGCTGATGCCCGACATCGACCGCGAGCGGGCCTGGCTGCTCACTGTCGACGGGGCACCCCAGTCGTACGTCGACCTCGATGAACCGGAGTACCTGGAGTTCGAGTACGCGCGCCGCCTCGGCCATGTCCTGGACACCGTCGCCGAGGCGGGGCGGGCGCTGGACGTGCTGCATCTCGGGGGCGGGGCGCTCACGCTTCCCCGGTACGTCGCCGCGACCCGGCCCGGCTCGCGCCAGGACGTCGTCGAGGCCGACCGCGGGCTGCTGGAGCTGGTCGTCGAGCATCTGCCGGTTCCGGACGGGGCCGGCATCCGGCTGCACGGCGGGGATGCGCGCGCCTGGCTGGAGACGGCCCCGGACGACTCGGCCGACGTGCTCGTCGCCGACGTCTTCGGCGGGTCACGGGTGCCGGCGCATCTGACGTCGGTCGCATACGTCCGGGAGGCGGAGCGGGTGCTGCGGGGCAGCGGCGTCTATCTGGCCAACCTGGCCGACGCCGCTCCCTTCGCCTTCCTGCGTTCGCAACTCGCCACCTGCGCCGCGGTGTTCGAGGAGCTCGCGCTGATCGCGGAGCCGGGTGTGCTGCGCGGGCGGCGCTTCGGGAACGCGGTGCTGGTCGCCGCGCACCGGCCCGTCGACACGGCCGCGCTCGCCCGCCTCACAGCCTCCGACGCCTTTGCGGCCCGGGTCGAACACGGTCCCGCCCTGCGCGAGTTCATCGGCGGTGCGCGGCCGGTGCGGGACGAAGACGCAGTGCCCTCACCCGAGCCCCCCGACGGGGCTTTCAGCATCGGCTGAGCCGACCCGGTCGCCCGCGCTCACCTGCTTGGTACCACGCCGCAGGTTCCGCACGTCCGGCACGCACAGCACCCCCGCCGTGACGACCACCACCAGCGCGGCGCAGCCCCACAGCGCCGACGTGCGCCCGAAGGCACTCTCGGCCGGGCCGGCCAGGGCCGTCGCCAGCGGAACCAGGGCGACCGAGCCGAACCAGTCGTATGCGGCGACCCGGGAGAGCTTGTCCTCCGGTATCTCCTGGTGGAGCGCCCCCGATCAACTGACACTCACACTTGACCTGCGCCAAGACGTGGACGGAGCGCACGCAGTTGGCGCAAGGTCACGTACGCGTGTTGACCTTTGCGGGCGGGCTACCACCGTGCGGCAGCCTCACGGTTGGAGCGCTGGTCGGCTACTCCAGGGCGGCACTTGAGAGTGTTCCAGAACGGTGTGATCCGTGCGTACCGAACTATGTTGGCCAGCCCGCGAATTGGGCAGACTGGCGACACTGGATGGGTTGGGGRGCCGGTCCGGGGCAGGGGGCGCCGTGGGTCATGGAATTCGATGGGTTGTCGTCATTCTGTCGACCCTGAGCGCCTTCGCACTGCCGTGGACCTTGATGACACTTGCGGGAACAGGACAGGACGCTTCTCTCGCTCTGGCTACGACAGCAAGCGCTGCGGTACTCAGCGCCGGAGGATGGTTTGCGGCGCGGAATCCGGTGGAAGCCCGAACCGAGCCAACCCTGCCCTCTCTGCCGGAGTCGACGCTGGTCGTTGGTCCTCTCCCTCGCGAGCCGGTTGCCTTCCAGGCGCGCACTGGACTGATCAAGGCAGTCGACGAGGCGATGGAGCGAAACGGCGTGGCTGTCGTCTGTGCGCTCACTGGTGGCCGAGGTGTCGGTAAGACGCAACTGGCCGGTGCGTATGCTCGCTCTCGCATCGACGCTGGATGGCGTGTTGTTGCTTGGATAGTTGCGGAGGAGCCGGGTCAGATTGTGGCCGGACTCGACAATCTCGCAGAAGCCACTGGCGTCAAGGCCGGCATCCAGGACGCTCAGCGCGCTGCCACGGCGGCTCGCAGGTGGCTCGAACAGCTTCCGGGTCCCGCCCTACTGGTCCTCGACAACGTCGTGGATCCTGACGAGGTGGCTGAGTGGCTGCCGCGCGTGGGCCAGACCCGCACGCTAATCACAAGTACCGTACGCTCGGTCACCCATCTCGGATCTGCCGTTGACATCGGTGTGTTCACGCCGGTTGAAGCCGTCACATTCCTGCAAGAAAGAACTGGTCTGGTAGACCATGTAGCGGCTGGTGGGCTCGTCGAAGATCTAGGGCATCTTCCACTGGCCCTGGCTCAGGCTGCGTGGTTCATCCGGACCCAGGGGCTGACCTTCTCTGTATATCGCGAACGGTTTCGCTCCTTCCAGGCGAGCGAGTCCATGCGCCGAATACCGGGTGAGGCGTACCCGGTTGGTGTGGCGGAAGCACTGTCAATCGCCATCGCGCACGCCGCTACTGGACAGCACGCACAGACCGTACGACGGGCCATCGAATTGGTCGCGCTCCTRTCACCTTCCGGCGTGGACCGTCAGCACTTGAGGGCCATGATGTCGCAGCGCCAGACCACCGAGATCGACGCCGCGATCGGACGGATGACCGAGGCATCGGTGGTGACACTCAGTCTCGACGGTGGAATCGTCCTTATGCATCGATTGGTGCAACGCATCGTCCGCGATCGCCTCCAGCGTGGACGACGTCTTGGCGCTCGGACAGAGGAGGCCGCTGCCGGTTTACGTAGGTTGCTGCCCGAACCGTATGGCCTGTTGAGCGAAGGCGCCGACCGTGCTCTCCCGGATCACGTTCTCGCCCTCTGGGCTGCGACTGAGCCGCTTGGAGACGACGCCCTGCGGGGCCTCTTGGAGCTGCGACGCTCCGCTGTATTTCAGCTTGGGACACTGAATGAGCTGGAACGGGCCGTGCGGCTGGGGCAGGAAGTGCTGGAGGACCATGAGCGGCTGCTGCCACCTCAAGACGATGAAACTCTCGCAGCCGTCGAAGCGCTCGATTACGCGTACAAGCAAGCGAACCAGTTCGATCTCGCAGTCACACTGTGTCGGCGTAGCCTCAGCGAGTGCCAGGCTGCCTTTGGTCGTGACGCCCCCAGGGTACTGATCGCCGTCAACCGTCTCGGCTTCGCCTTGGAGTGTGCTGGCCAGCTGGACGAGGCTCTGTTGCTGCACTCGCGGAACCTGGCAGACTGTCTGCGCATTAATGGAGAGTATGACCATACGGCATTGAAGGCGCAGATCAACATAGCCAGCACACTGAGGTCCCGGGGTGACAACGAGCGGGCCTTGGGCGTGTTCGAGAAGAACGTCGCGGATAACGAGCGCGTCCTGGGGGACGATCATCCATCCACGACCAATGCTCGGGGTGAACTGGCCCGGATGTACGAACGAGTGGGGCGTCCTGTCGAGGCGTTGGCTTTATACGAACGCGTACTGGCAGCTCTGCCCCGCCTGTACCCACGCAATCACCAGACACATCTGTGGTGGGGGCGCTACCACGCTCTCGCGCTGCAGAGCGCTGGCCGCAGTGACGAAGCCATCGAGAACCTGATCCAGCTCTTAGGCAGGAGCGAGCAACAACTTGGCGTTGATCATCCGGAATCGCTGTGTATTCGGATCTTCCTCGCTCGCGCATATCTAGCCGCTCGCAACTACCCCAAGGCTGTCCCGCTGTTCAAGACCTGTGTCGCCGACCGAGAGCGCGTGCTCGGTCCAGACAACCAGCCCACACTGAACGCTCGCCGCAACCTTGGCCTCGCACTCCTGGCTGCCGGTCAACGACCCGGCGGAATAGCCTGCTTGAAGTCAGTTCTGCTGGACTACGAACGCGTTCTCGGTCCGCAGCATCCGTTTACTGAGGGTGCCCGCGCCAACCTTGTGCAGGCATCCGCGACTTCCCGGCCCTTGCTGCGTCGCCGTTCCACATCCAATACCTGGTTTTGACGTGCGCCTCCACGAACCCGTCCAAGCCGCTTGTGATCGACTGGACCGTACCGAAAGGGCGCAAGTGCCGCGCGCCTGATACGACCACGACCGTGCCAGGGGGTACCCAGCATGGGCGGGACGAAATAGACAGCGACAGAGCAATGCGGGAAATACGGAGCATTCAGCGAGGTGTTGCGCGGAGCCCCAGTGCACCCCAAGCGCGAGTCAGAGGTCTGTCGGCGAACCTTGAGCTGGGTCATCAAGCCGCGTTCACAGCCTCCAGGTTCATGCGTCTGAGCCCCCGCCTGCATCAACTCCCTTGCCGGCCCGCCGAAGTATGGATCATGGCTACGTGATGAAGTGGACGAAGAAGGAAGCTCCGGTCGAGCAGCCAGACCGTGAGCCGGAGCTTTCCGCGTATCAGCTGGCGATGAGGAAAGGGCTTCTCGCTGCCCCTGTCGTACCGGCGCCCGAGCCCTGGCAGCGCATCGCATACGTCCCTGTCGGCGGACTCCTCGGAATCGGCTTCGCCTCGCACCCCGACACCGGCCGCGACTTGGTCATGGTCGTATCACACGACGGCCACGGCCTCTTCGACGCCGTCRCGGGAGAGAAGATCGCCCGGGATCGCGACCCTGATGCCGAGGACAGCACTCCTGACGCCGCTGCCGACCTCTCCTGCCCCGGGCTGGGGCCCATCGCCGGAAGCAGGGTGCGCATCGCCGGGCTCTTCGGGGGAGGACTTCACACCACCACCGCAGACGGCTGGACTCTGGAAGTTGTCGTCCCTGCCTGGCCCCACGAGCGTGTCCTGCTCTCCCGYGACGGCGGGCTGCCCCACCGTGGACCACACGGCGAGCGGTGGTGGCACATCTTCCACGCCGACTACTCCGAACTCCGAGCTGCCGGCTTCTCGCCTTCCGGGCAGACCGTCGCCGTCGCGACCAGCAGTGATGTGTCTCTTTGGAGACGCATGGCGGACCACAGCCCCGCCGACAGCGCTGAAGCATGACCGACCGTGATTGAGAACGATCTGTGTCCGCTGTCGTAGACATGCCGGCTGACTTGGCCTGGCCAAGCGTCTGCCCGAAGCGGCTACGGCACTGTAACGACTGGTCCAGTGCCGTCGCCGCGTCGGATGCGCTGGACGAGGTGCTCGGCGTGGTGAGGACTCGGTCAGAAGGACACCGTCCATCCCTCGCGACGCGCCTCGGTCTCCGTGTACGACACGCCGTCGACCTTGAGACCGGAAGGGTCGAGCAGGGTGATCGCTCCACCTCGGTTGCCCAGTTCGAAGCCGTTGCCGCCCTGGACGACCAAGGTCGCGCCTGCGGCGACGTGCTCTGCGGGCAGTCGGAACATGTGATCGTTCTCGTCTGCCAGTTGCCAGCCGTTGAGGTCGACAGACTCGGGTGAGGCGTTGATGAGGGTCACCGATTCCCGCTCGGGTGCCGGGCCCTTGGGGTTGACCATGGCGGCCAGGATGCGCACTTCGGCCTCGCGCTGGACGGGCCGGGCAGGTGCTGCCTCGATGGGGTGGCCGGTCTGTTCGTCGGTGTGCCAGGCCTGGGACTGGAAGGCCAGGAACACGGCCACCCAGCGCGATTCGGCGGGAAAGTGGAGTATCAGGGCGCCGTCCTGCCAGACTCCGTTGGTCGAACTGAATTGCCCTACACTGCCCTGGTTCATATGGATGTCGTGCACACCATTGCCGGGCTCGAAGCCGAACACCTTGTCGCGCTTGTTGCGTTCGGGCCCCCATCGCTCGCCGAAGAGGTACAGGGCCGCCGTAGGATCGCCGATGGCACGCTCGATGTAGTGGTCCAGCCTGTCGGACAGGTCGTTGTCGGGGCCGGTCACATCCGGAGGCAGCTTGCGCATCGATTCCGGGGCGAAGAGATTGCCGCGGATGAAGTCCAGGCTCGCCCCGCCGGGCTGACGCCGCAGTTCCGTCCACCCACTCCCTGCCGGGGGAAGCTGTGTGGTCACGGGATGCCGGAAATCGTCGATGGCCAGGAACAGCAGGTCGGAAGGAGCCTGCTGGGACAAGACGTTGACCGCACCGCGGTAGTGCGTGCCCCTGCCGTCGGTGAGGTGCAGCTGGTAGTGCGGGGTGTCGTCGGGTGCACCTTCACGGCGCCGGTCGACGACCCGGCATGCCAGCACTCCGTAGTTCTTCAAAGGCATGAGTCTTCCCTCCGCCGGTGCTCAAGCAGGAACAGAGCCGGTATGGAATCCATGGACCCGCCCCGCCCAGATGGTCCCGGGCGACCAGGGGGCCGTAGACCGCGTCGGCCGCGCCCACGACCGCGTTCGCGATGGAGAACTGGACGACGATGCCCCACAGCCACGGCCTCCCGGCGAACTCCCGCCGGCCCTCGCGCAGATCGGCCGGCATGCCGCCGCCCCGCACGCGCTGCGGAATGTGACTCACGTCGAGGAACGCCCGCATCGCCCCGGCGACCGCGAAGGCCGCCGCGTCCGCCGCCAGCACCCAGCCGGGCCCGATCGCGGCCACCATCGCACCGCCCAGCGCCGCACCGCCCAGCGCCGCCCACCGCCGCGCCCTGCATCGCCATGCGGAACACGGCGAACGCCCGGCTCGCCTGCTCTCCCTAGACGGACGACAGCAGCATGCCCTCGGCCGCCGGGCTGAAGAACGCCTGGCCGGTGCCGCCGAGGGCGGTGAGCAGCATCATCTGCCACAGCTCGGCCTTCCCGGAGAGGACCAGTACGGCGAAGGCGGCCTGCGAGAGGCAGTTGAGGGCGTTGGCGGCGACCATCACCCGGTGCTGGGGGAGGCGGTCCGCGACGGCGCCGCCGATCAGCAGGAACAGCACCAGGGGCAGGGTGCGGGAGGCGGCCACCAGGCCCACGTCGCCGCCGTCGCCGCCCGCCTCCAGCACCGCGAACGCCGCGGCGATCAGTGCTCCGTGGCTGCCGAGGTTCGTCACGAACGCGGCGGCGGTCAGAAGGCTGTAATTGCGGCCCGCCCAGGTGGGGCGGCGGGAGCGGCGGCGCAGGTCGGCGGGGGAGGTCACCGGCCGACTGTCGCCGCCCCCGCCTCGACTTGCCAAGCGGACAGCAGGTCACGGACCCGGTGGGCCACGCTCGTGCCGCCTCGGGCCGGTCCGCCGGGTGTGGTCGGGCTTCTCGGGGATACGACTCTCATCACATCGTGCTCAGGCTGTTCCCAAATTCCTACTCATGGGTAACATGACCGTCATGAGCGCAGACCAGATGTCCATCGGCGAGATGCTCGCCGCCACCGTGCCCATGGCCCGGACCCTGAACCTCGAGTTCCTGGAGACCACGCCGGACAAGGCCGTGGTGGCTCTGCCGGACCAGGGCGACTACCACAACCACGTGGGCGGGCCGCACGCCGGCGCGATGTTCACGCTCGGGGAGTCCGCCAGCGGTGCGATCGTGCTGGCCGCCTTCGGCGACCAGCTCTCGCGTGCCGTGCCGCTCGCGGTCAGCGCCGAGATCGCCTACAAGAAGCTCGCCATGGGTGCCGTCACCGCCACCGCGACGCTGGGTCGCCCGGCCGCCGAGGTCGTCGCGGAGCTGGACGCGGGCGAGCGGCCCGAGTTCCCGGTGATGATCGAGATCCAGCGTGCGGACGGTGCCGTCACCGGCGAGATGACCGTTGTGTGGACCCTGCGGCCCAACGGCTGAGTCCGGTCCTACGGCAGCGAGCAGGGGCCCTGCCCAGGGTCCCCGCTCGCCGTCCGGGGCCCCTCAGGCCGCGATCCGCTTACTCCCGGCGGCCCCGCTGTCCTCCAGGCCCGCCACGAACTCCTTCAGCCAGGCCGTGAACTGCGGCCCCAGATCCTGCCGGTCGCACGCGAGCCGCACCACCGTGCGCAGGTAGTCCGCCTTGTCGCCGGTGTCGTAGCGCAGGCCGTCGAACACGACTCCGTGGACCGTGTCGTCCGTCGCCAGCTCCTGAAGTGCGTCGGTGAGCTGGATCTCGCCGCCGCGGCCGGGCGGGGTGCGCTCCAGGACGCCGAAGACGGCCGGGTCGAGGACATAGCGGCCGATGACGGCGTAGTGGCTCGGCGCGTCCTCGCGTGACGGCTTCTCCACCATGCCCGTGACGCGCACCACCCCCTCCTCGCCGGACGGTTCGACGGCCGCGCAGCCGTAGAGGTGGATCTGCTCCGGCGGGACCTCCATCAGGGCGATCACGCTGCCCTCGCGGCGGTCGCGCACCTCCAGCATCCGGCTCAGCAGGCTCTCGCGCGGGTCGATCAGGTCGTCGCCCAGCAGGACGGCGAACGGCTGGTCGCCGACGTGCTGACGGGCGCACAGCACCGCGTGGCCGAGGCCGAGGGGGTCGCCCTGGCGGATGTGGTGGATGTCGGCGAGCCGGGCCGGGTCGCGCACCGCGTCCAGTCGGACCGTGTCGCCCTTGGCCGCGAGCGCCTGCTCCAGCTCGAAGGCGTGGTCGAAGTGGTCCTCGATGGCGCGCTTGTGCCGGCCGGTGATCATCAGTACGTCGTCGAGACCTGCCGCCGCGGCCTCCTCGACGACGTACTGGATGGCCGGCTTGTCGACGACCGGCAGCATCTCCTTGGGAGTCGCCTTCGTCGCGGGCAGGAACCGCGTGCCGAGGCCCGCGGCCGGGACGACCGCCTTGCGGACCCTACGGGGCGATTCGGCGGCGGGTGTCGTGTGGGGGACGATCATGCGGGCCATGCTGCTGTACGGGGATGAGAGCGGGCCGGGAGAAACCTCGGAGCCTGCTGTGCGGTATGCGGAGTTGAAGATTCCGTGGACCGATGTCCTTTGGGTGCACACAACTTGGCGTCGAGTTCGACGGCGACTTCGAATGCGGGTACGGATACCGCCGGTAACTCTTTTGAATTTCTCGCTTCTTGAACATCGGTCACTCGAACTTCTTGTTTCCTGTGCGGCGCTTGTGCGAAAGTGAGCGGCCCGATAGCCGGTCCAGAGGTGACGCGGCCCAGGTATGCACCAATCAGGCGCCTGCTTTTCCGAAGGACGCGCATTCCCCATGCCGTCCTGCGGCTGGGAAGGAAATGGTTCAGTGCAATCCCCTTACCCCCCACGACCGCCGTACCCGCCACGGCCCGGGCTGAGCCCCGGTGAGTCCGACCGCGACCTCGTCGCGCGCCTGGACACGGACGGCGCGGACCCCCACGCCGTCGCCCTGCTGATGGCACGACACTGGCGTGCGACCCACGACTACGCGGCCATCTGCCTGGTGTCCACGGAGAGTTCGGCCTCCATGGTGGCCGCCGCGGCGTTCCATCGCGTACTCCACCGACCGGCCGTCGGCGCAACTCGACCCCAACTCCTCATCGCGGTAAGAGACATGGTGAAGGAGTGGGCGGCCGACGAAGGAATTTCCGCCCTGCTGCCGGAACTCGGCAAACCGACCGGCGGGCGCGGGCTGCGTGCCGCCCGGCCCACGACGCCCGAAAGGCGGCAAATCGCCGAGCGCGCATTCCGGGCCCTGCCGGGCGCTTCGCAATGCCTCCTCTGGCACACCGAGGTCGAGGCGGAACCGATAACCATACCCGCCGGTCTGCTGGGGGTGGACACGCCCACCGCGGCGGCCGCTCTGGAGGGAGCGCGCGAGCAATTCCGCAGGGGTTGCGTCCGCGCGCACGGCGAACTCGCGCCCACCCGTGAATGCCGCTTCTACAACCGTCTCCTCGACGTCCCCATTCGCCGCGGCGGGGCCCTGCTGCCCGATGTCCAGCAGCATCTGATGGAGTGCCGCTACTGCCGGCACGCCGCCGAACAGCTCAGTCATTTCGAGGGCGGCCTGGAAGTGCTGCTCGCCGAGACCGTGCTCGGCTGGGGCGCCCGCCGCTATCTCGACTCCCGGCCCGGGCGGGGCGGCTCCGGGCCGACGGTGTGCGACCGCCGCAGACGGGGCGGGCGCCACCGCCCGGAACGGCCCACGCCACCGCCCGTACGCGGCAAGGCCGTCGCCGTGGGCGTCGGTCTGACCTCCCTCGCCCTGCTCGTGACCGTGCTCACCGCGAAGGGCTGGTCCGACGAGAACGGCGTCCCCGGCGCGCAGGCCACCTGGGGCGCGCCCAGCGGCAGGACCGTCCACCCGAGCGCGGTCGCCGAACCCTCCTCCGGCGGCACACCCTCGGCCGCCTCGGCCGAGGACCCCGTCGAGATCGCCCAGGGCAGGCTCCGCAACCTCGACGGCGGACTGTGCCTCGACCTGCGCGCCGGCCAGGTCCGCACCGGAGCCCGGGCCGAACTGGCCGGGTGCTCGTCCAGCGCGTCCCAGCAGTGGTCGTACCAGGACAACGGCGTGCTGCGCAGCGCCGTCGACCCCACCCTCTGCCTCGACTCCGACCCCGAGGAGGGCACGGTCGTCCTGGCGCACTGCCTCGCTCACGCCGGGGAGGTGCGCTACGACCTCACCGTGCACGGGGAGCTTCTGCTGCGCCGGGCCGAGCGGCTGGCGGTCGCCCGCGGCAAGGGCGCCGGCGTGGTCGTCGCCGAACGCGACGGCTCCGAGGCACAGCGCTGGATGCTCGACGGCGGGCTGGCGGACGTCGGCGAGCAGGAGACGTCGGACAAGGGGCTCGGAAAGGATGGCAAGCAGGGGCGGGACGCCGAGAAGGGGCAGAACGCCGCGCCGGTCGAGCCCGACCGTGGGTCGGCGCACGACGCCGTCCCCGAACCGCCCGGCGCCGCGCCCCCGCAGGGTGACAAAGACGGGCAGGACGGGCAGGGCGGACCGGAGGACGACCCGCAGCCGCAGTACGACACGCGCTACGTCCAGGCCGACTCCGGCGACGAAGGCGCACCGGCCGCCCCCGTCGTCGACACCGTCGCGGCCCTCCCGGCCGAGGTGGCGGGGGCGGTATCCACGGTCGTCGGCACCGCCACGAAGACGGTCGACTCCGTGCTCCACCAGTCGGAGCACCCCCACTAGTCGGGCGCACCCCCCACTGGTCGGTGGGGGGTGCCCGCACTCATCCGGGACCACCCCGCCGGGGTCGTCCCGCCAGGGTGACCCCGCCTCCGGTTCTTGACGTCATTCGAGCCGTTTCTCGTTCACATCATTGACACGAGTCACCCGGGTTCATAGTTTTCCCGCCGCACCAGTGCTGTCCCATGCCCGTAAAGCGGAGGTGGACCGGTGGTACGTCGTATGTCCGTTGCACTGATGGCCCTCGCGGCCGCGCTCGTCACGCCCGTGCCGGCGCAGGCCGCCGGCCCTCCCGTCGTCCGTACCGAGGCGGGCTGGGTGCGGGGTGAGACCACCACCGAGGGACGGCAGTTCCTCGGCATCCCCTACGCGCAGCCGCCGGTCGGAGGGCTCCGCTGGAGGGAGCCGCGTCGGGTGCGGCCCTGGCAGGGCGTCCGCAGTGCGGGGGACTTCGGCAACAAGTGTGTGCAGAGCGCGAGTTGGGACCCCGGCTACGAGCAGCCGAGCCACACCGAGGACTGTCTCGACCTCAATGTGTACGTCCCCCAGGGCGCGGCCCGCCGTGCCGTCATGGTCTGGTTCCACGGCGG
Source organism: Streptomyces sp. UW30 (assembly GCF_008042075.1). Taxonomy (GTDB): domain Bacteria; phylum Actinomycetota; class Actinomycetes; order Streptomycetales; family Streptomycetaceae; genus Streptomyces. The sequence goes on from NZ_RDBN01000037.1 coordinate 1,462,602, forward strand.
CGGCCTCACCGCCGGCGCCGGTCAGGACGTCGTCCCCGACACCTTCGCGCGGCAGACCGGCACGGTCGTCGTGACCGTCAACTACCGCCTCGGCGCCATGGGCTTCCTCGCCACGGCCGGCCTCGACGGCGAGGCCCGTGACGGGGTCTCCGGCAACTTCGGCATGCTCGACCAGCAGGCCGCGCTGCGCTGGGTGCGCGCCAACATCGGACGCTTCGGTGGTGACCCGGGCCGCGTGACCATCGCGGGCGAGTCGGCGGGCGGCCGCTCGGTCTGCACCCAGCTGGCCTCGCCGACGGCCAAGGGGCTGCTGCGGGCCGGGATCATCCAGAGCGGGGCGTACGGCGACTGCGGTGCTCGCACGCACGAGACGGCCACGGCCCAGGGCGCCGCCTTCGCGCAGAAGCTCGGCTGCACCGACCTGGCGTGCCTGCGCGCCAAGCCGGCCGCCGAGATCCTGGCCGCGCAGGGCATGTTCGACTGGGCGCCGGTCGCCGGTGGAGCCTTCCTGCCGAGGCAGCCGAAGGAGGCGTTCGCGCAAGGAGCCGCGGCCGGTGTGCCGGTCATGAACGGGGCCAACCAGGACGAGGGGCGGCTGTTCGCCTTCGCCAGGTTCGACCTGAACGGCACTCCGCTCACCGCCGACCAGTACCCGGCCGTCATGCGCGCGGACTACGGCGACGAGGCGCTCGCGCGCTACCCGCTTACGGCCCACCCCTCGCCGACCCTCGCCTACGCCACGGCCCAGGGCGACCAGCTCTTCGCCTGCCCGGCGCTCCGCCTCGACGGCACGCTCGCCGGGCGCGGCAAGGTCTACGCGTACGAGTTCGCCGACCGCACCTCCCCGCCCTTCGCCTCGCTGCGCGACCTCGGCACGGACTTCGACTTCGGCGCGACCCACGTCAACGAGGTGCAGTACCTCTTCAAGCACTTCGGTCTGCAGGCTCCGCTGAACGCCGAGCAGCGCGGGCTCGCGCGACAGATGGTCCAGTACTGGGGCTCCTTCGTACGGGACGGGGTCCCGCGGGCCACGGGACAGCCCGCGATGCCCTCCGAGCCGGGCGGAGTGCTGGCCCTGCGCACCCCGTCCGCCGGTGGGAATGAGGTGAGCGTCACCGTGCACCGCGACCACCAGTGCAACCTGTGGGACTCCGAGGGCGTCACACAGAACGGGTAGGCTGCCCCGGCGCACGCTCACGGTCGGGCGTGCGCCGGGAACAAACGGTCCAGTACACGAGAGGATGCGGCGTTGCACGTCCAGGAATGGCTCGAAACGGTGCCCCCGCTGGCGATCTATCTGCTGGTCGGCGCGGTCATCGGCCTGGAGAGCCTGGGTATCCCGCTGCCCGGCGAGATCATCCTGGTCTCCTCGGCGCTGCTCGCCTCGCAGCACGGTGACATCAACCCTGTCGTGCTCGGCGCCTGCGCGACCGCGGGCGCGATCATCGGCGACTCCATCGGCTACGCGATCGGCCGCAAGGGCGGACGCCCACTGCTGGCCTGGCTGGGGGCGAAGTTCCCCAGACACTTCAGCGAGGCGCACATCGCGACCGCCGAGCGCTCCTTCCAGAAGTGGGGCATGTGGGCCGTCTTCTTCGGCCGCTTCGTCGCCCTCCTGCGGATCTTCGCCGGCCCGCTCGCGGGTGTCCTGCGGATGCCGTACTGGAAGTTCCTGACCGCCAACGTCCTCGGCGGCATCGTCTGGGCGGGCGGCACGACGGCGGTCATCTACTACGTCGGAGTGGTGGCCGAGTCCTGGCTGAAGCGCTTCTCGTGGCTGGGGCTGGTGGCGGCCGTCCTGGTCGGCCTGACGTCGATGCTCATCCTGAAGCGCAAGGCGAAGAAGGCCCAGACGGCACACCAGGAACCGGAACCGGTGGCAGCCGGGGACTGAAGCGCCCCTCAGGGGTCGCGGGGAACTGCGCGAGCAGCCCCCGCGACCCGCAGACCGCGTACGACCTCAGGCCCCGTGCTCTTCCCGGTGAGCCTTGGCCAACTCGGCATACATGGTTCCGTTGAGCGTGACGCCCTGCCGCTCTTCCTCCGTCAACTCGCGCTTGACCTTCGCAGGCACCCCCGCGACAAGCGACCCGGGCGGCACCCGCATCCCCTGCGGCACCAGAGCCTGAGCGGCGACCAAGGACCCGGCCCCGATCACCGCCCCGTTCAGCACGGTCGCCCCCATCCCGATCAGACAGTCGTCCTCGACGGTCGCCCCGTGCACCACGGCGTTGTGCCCGACCGACACCCTCTCCCCGATACTCACGGGAAAGCCGGGGTCGGCATGCAGCGTGCAGTTGTCCTGGATGTTGGACTGAGCGCCGACCGAGATCCGCTCCACGTCACCGCGGACCACGGCGCCGTACCAGACACTCGCCCCCGCCTCCAACGCCACGTCCCCGATCACCGACGAGGTAGGCGCCACGAACGCGGTCTCGTCGACCTTCGGTTCCCGGCCCCCGATCCCCATGACCAGCGCCTTGCGCGTCATCGCCCTCTCCTCACAGCAAACGTCGTGGACACTGCGCACGCTACGCCACCCGTTGGGGCGAAGATCACAGCCCCTCGACATCATCCGAGGGCCGCACGCTCAGTACGGTGAGCCCGTGCCCAAGCGCAAGAACACGTTCTCATCCTGGCGACGCCGACTGGCGCAGCGCGCCGTCCACGCGGGCTGGGCCTGGGCGCAGCGCACGGGTTCGGTGACGGCCGAGCACCCCGGCCGCTTCCGCTTCGGCTCGATCGGCGAGGCCACCCGTTTGGCCTTCCCGCTGGGCACGGTCTTCGGCGAACCCTGGATCCACCTCGGCTCCCACTGCATCGTCGGCGAGCAGGTGACGCTGACCGCCGGTCTGATGCCCGACCTCGACCTCGGCCCGGAGCCGATCCTGCGCATTGGGAACGGGGTCGTGCTGGGGCGCGGCAGCCATGTCATCGCCGACACGACGGTCACCATCGGCAGCGACTGCTACTTCGGGCCGTACGTCTACGTCACGTCCACCAACCACTCCTACGACGATCCCCATGAGCCCATCGGCAAGCAGTGGCCGCGCATGGAGCCGGTCGAGATCGGCCCCGGGTGCTGGATCGGCACCGGGGCCGTGATCCTGCCGGGCGCACGGATCGGGCGGAACGTCGTGGTGGCGGCCGGCGCAGTGGTTCGCGGCATCGTGCCCGACCACGCCGTGGTGGCGGGGGCGCCCGCCCGGGTCGTACGGCGCTGGACGCCCGACGAGGGCTGGCAGCCGCCGCTTCGCACCCCGGCGCCCGTGCCGATACCGGACGGGGTCACCCCTGAGCAGCTCCAGGCGCTGGCCGAGCTGGACGAGGAGACCGCGGCGAAGCTGGCGGAGCTGGACGAGAAGGCGGCTGCTCGGCTCGCCGAAGTGGACGCGGAGTCCTGAGTCAGCCGGTCGCCAGCAGCAGCGTGCCCACCAGCGCGAGCCCGGCGCCCGCCGCCTGCACCGCGCGCAGCTGCTCCCGCAGGAAGCCGCGGGCGGCCAGGGCGGTCACCACCGGGTAGAGCGAGGCGAGTACGGCGGCCACGGTCACGGGGCCGTGGTGGGCGGCGACCACATACGTGCCGTTCGCCGCGACGTCGGCGAGGCCCACGAAGGCCAGCGCCGGCAGCGACCGCCAGGGGAAACCGCCGTCGGGCAGGGCGGCGAGACCCCGCCGCGAGGAGGCGTACAGGGCGAGGCCGCCGGCCGTCACGTTCACCACGCGTTGGACGAAGAGCGCGAGGAACAGACCGGTGACGGTGGTCGACGCCTCCGCGATCAGCGCGAACACCGTGCCGAAGCCGAAGGCCGCGACCAGTGTGAGCAGGATGGTCTGCCGCTGCACGGAGGCGCCCCGCAGCTGTGGCCCGCCCGCGAGCACGACACCGAGCACGGCGACCGCGATCCCCGCGACCTGCAGCAGCCCCGGCCGCTCGCCGAGGAAGAGGCCGACGCCGACCGGGACGGCCACGCCCACGGTGCCGAGCGGGGAGACCACACCCATCGGGCCGAGCGCGAGTGCCTTGTAGAAGCAGAGCAGGGCGACCGGGCCCACCACGCCGGCGGCGGCCGCGAACCACAGCTGGTCGCCGGCCTCGCTCCAGGCGCCCGTGAACACCACGATCACGCCGAGCACCACGGCCGCGATCGCCTGCGAGACGACCACCACCGTCAGCGCCGGGGTGCGCCGGGTCAGCAGTCCGCCGCCGAAGTCGGCCAGCCCCCACAGGAGGCTGGTGGCCAGGGCGAAGAGTGCCGTCATGGTGGCCTCGCAGTACAGTTCGGTGCACGATCGGGTGCACCCCACGGTAGTGCAGTCGGGTAAACCCTGTCATCCAGAATATTGAACTCCGCAACGATGGACGGAATGTGTCGGACCTCGAACTGCTGACCCAGTCCCTGGCGCGCAACGTCAAACACTGGCGCGCGGTGCGCGGCTTCACGCTGGACGTGCTCGCCGCCCGGGCGGGTGTCAGCCGCGGCATGCTCATCCAGATCGAGCAGGCCCGCACCAACCCCAGCCTCGGCACCGTGATCAAGATCGGTGACGCGCTCGGGATCAGCATCACCACGCTGCTCGACTACGAGCAGGGACCCAAGGTGCGGATCGTCCCGGCCGACCAGGTCGTGCGGCTGTGGCACACCGACGCGGGCAGCCACAGCCGGCTCCTCGCCGGGACCGAGGCGCCCGGTCCGCTGGAGATGTGGCACTGGCGGGTGATGCCGGGCGAGAGCAGTGCCTCGGATCCGCACCCCGTCGGCACCGTCGAGATCGTCCACGTCACGGCGGGCGAACTGACCCTCACCGTCGACGGCACGGACTACCTCGTGCCGGCCGGCGCGAGCGCCACCTTCGAGGCCGACGCCCCGCACACCTACGGCAATCGGGGCGACGTCCCCACCGAGTGGATGCTGGCCGCCTCGGTCCCGCCCGCCCGCTGAGACGTCGCTCGGACGGCGTCGGCGGCCCTGTTAGCGTGCGCTCATGGACGCACCCATCGGAAACTTCGACAGCGCCACCGCGGCCCCCGACTGCCTCGACGAACTCATCAGCCCGGTCGCCGACGCCGTACGCAACTGGCGCGGCAGCGTCCCCGCCGACCAGATCGTCTACGTCGAGACCGACCCGCAGTGGGCCGACACCGCCGTCTTCGTCGAGCACTACGGACAAGAACTGCTCGAACAGTCCGCGAACTGTGTGGTCGTCGCCGGCAAGCGCGGCGGCGAGACGACACTGGCCGCCTGCGTCGTGCTCTCCACCACCCGGGTCGACGTGAACGGCGTCGTTCGTCGCCAACTCGGCGCCCGCAAGGCGTCGTTCGCCTCGATGGACACGGCCACCGGCGAGACCGGCATGGAGTACGGCGGCATCACCCCGCTCGGACTGCCCGACGGCTGGCCGGTGCTGGTGGACTCGGCCGTCGTCGATCTGCCCTACGTCCTGGTCGGCAGCGGACGCCGGCGCGGCAAGCTGCTGGTGCCGGGAAAGGCGTTCGCCCAGCTGCCGGGGGCGGTCGTCCTGGAGGGTCTCGGGGTCGCCTGAGTGCGTGGGCTCAGGCCGAGGTGTGGTGCGCGAGGGCCAGGTGCGGATCCGCCTCGCCCGGCACCGGTGCCGGGTCCGCGTGGACCAGGGCCGCGGTGAGCCGGGGTACGGCGTGCAGCAGGGCGTGTTCGGCCTCCACGGCGATGGCGTGTGCCTGCCGTACCGTTGCCTCGCCGTCCACGACGACCGCGACCTCGGCGCGCAGCCGGTGCCCGATCCAGCGCAACCGCAGCTCGCCCACCTCGCGCACGCCCTCGACCTCGCGGAGCGCCTGCTCGGCCCGGTCCACCAGGGCCGGGTCCACGGCGTCCATCACCCGCCGGAACACCTCGCGCGCCGCGTCCCGCAGCACCAGCACGATGGCGGCCGTGATCGCCAACCCCACGATCGGGTCCGCGAGTTGCCACCCCAGCGCCGCACCCCCGGCGCTCAACAGGACGGCCAGTGAGGTGAATCCGTCCGTACGGGCGTGCAGACCGTCCGCGACCAGGGCCGCCGACCCGATGGCGCGGCCCACCCGCATCCGGTACCGGGCCACCCACTCGTTCCCCGCGAACCCGACGAGCGCCGCCACCGCCACCGCCGGGATCTGCTCCATCGGGCGCGGGTCGAGCAGGCGGTCGACGGCCGTCCATGCCGCGAAGGCCGCGGACGCGGCGATCGTCAGCACGATGGCGATGCCCGCGAGGTCCTCGGCCCGTCCATAGCCGTAGGTGAAGCGGCGGGTCGCCGCGCGCCGGCCCAGCACGAAGGCGATCCCGAGCGGTACGGCGGTCAGCGCGTCCGCCGTGTTGTGCACCGTGTCGCCGAGCAGTGCCACCGACCCCGAGGCGACCACCACGAGCGCCTGGAGGAGCGCCGTCACACCGAGCACCGCCAGCGACACCCACAGGGCGCGCATGCCGCGGGCCGAGGACTCCAGGGCGGAGTCGAGCTTGTCGGCCGTCTCGTGGGAGTGCGGCTTGAGGAGATGAGTGAGGCGGTGGCGGAGTCCGGCGCCGGTGGGGGAGTGGGAGTGCGGGTGTGGGTGTGGATGGTGGGCGTGGTGAGGGTGGCTGTGACGGTGCTCCCGACCATGTGCGTGCTCGTGCCGGTCGCTCACGGCGGACCCCTTCCGGTGCGCGGGTGTGGACGCGGACCGCCCACGACGCCATTATGTGCGTATGAGCGCACGCATGCACCTATCAACTGCGCACGATGCGCATCCGCGCACCCCGGGCGAGGAACAGTTCGCGCTCGCCGCCGAACTCCTGGCCCTGCTCGGCGACCGCACCCGGCTCACGCTGCTGCACGCACTGACGTCGGGCGAGGCCGACGTCACCACGCTCACGGAGGCCTGCGGCGCGGCCCGCCCCGCCGTCAGCCAGCATCTGGCCCGGCTACGGCTCGCCGGCCTGGTGAACACGCGCAAGGAGGGCCGCCGGGTGATCTACTCCCTCGGCGACGGCCATCTGCGCCGTCTCGTCGACGAGGCGCTGAACGTGGCGGACCACCGGCTCACCGACCGGCCCCTGCACGACTGACCCGGCGGCCCGCACAGGCGCTCGCTCAGCCGGCGGTGTGACTGCCCAGGTACTGCTCCGCGAACGCCCTCGCTGCCGTCTCGGAGTCGAAGATGCGGCGGAGCCGGGCGAGGGTGGTACCCGCGCGGTACGGGTCGCCCGACGACGTGCCGTGGTAGACGTCGGAGAGCCAGTGTGAGAACTCCTGGTAGTCCCACACCCGGTTCAGACAGGTCGCCGAGTAGGCGTCCAGGCCGGTGCCGTCGCCCTTCGTGACGTGGGCGACGAGACCGTCGCCGAGCAGGAAGGCGTCGTGCAGGGCGAGGTTCATGCCCTTGGCGGCGATGGGGGCCGTCAGATGGGCGGCGTCGCCGGCCAGGAAGAGACGGCCGAACACCATCGGCTCGACCACGTAGTTGTGCATGTCGAGGACGCGCTTCTCGATCAGCCGCCCCTCCGTCAGCGGCGGCACGCCGTTCGCGCCCAGCCGCTGCTGCAGCTCCGTCCAGACCCGCTCGTGCGACCAGTTCTCCGGGGTGTCGCCGGGCGGGCACTCCAGGTAGTAGCGGGTCACCTCGGCGCTGCGCGGCATGTGCCCGGCGAACCCCCGAGGATGCATTCCGAACAGAACGCAGTCGGAGGACGGCGGCGCCTGCGCGAGCAGCGCGAGCCAGCCGATGCCGTAGTCGCTGCGGGCGATGTGCGCCCGGTCGGCGGGCAGCGCCGTACGCGTGACACCGCGCGCACCGTCGCAGCCCGCGACGAAATCGCAGTGCACCACCTCTCGCAGACCCGACTCGGGGCAGGTGTACGACACCGAGGGGTGGTCGGTGTCGAGGTCGTGCAGCTGCACGTCCTGGACGCCGAAGCGGATGGCCCCGCCCCGCACGTCCACGTACTCCCGCACCAGGTCCGTCACCAGGAACTGCTGCGGGTAGACCCAGTGATGAACCCCCGTCAGATCGGCGTACTCCAACCGGTAGCGCTCCCCGGCGAACCGGAACTCGCACTCGGTGTGCCGCTGCGCCCGCGCCAGCAGGTTCTCCGCGAGGCCCCGCCGCTGGAGGCCGCGGACCGCCCCCTCCTCGAGCACCCCGGCGCGCGGCCGCTGCTCGATGAACTCGCGCGTCTCGATCTCCAGGACCAGACAGTCGACGGACGCCGCCCGCAGGATGTTGGCGATGGTGAGGCCGGCCGGTCCGGCGCCCACGACGACGACCGGAAAGCGCCGCGCGGGGCTGGAGTTGTGGTGGGGGGAGGTGGAGGTCACCCGAGCATTATGCGGGCGGCCGACCTGGGGAGGGGAGGGTTCCGGGGCCGGCCGGACCGAGCCGGCGCGGATGAGCCCCCGCTAGCCCAGGCGGGGTATCTCGATCGCCGGGCAGCGGTCCATGACCATCTCCAGGCCGGCCGCGCGGGTGCGGTCGTACGCCGCCTCGTCGATGACATCCAGCTGGAACCAGACCGCCTCGGCGCCCTTGGCGACCGCCTCGTCGGCGACCGGGCCCGCGAGATCGCTGTTCACGAAGACGTCGACCACGTCCACGTCGAACGGGATGTCCGCCAGCGAGGCGTAGCCCTGCTCACCGTGGACCGTCTCCGCCTTCGGATGGACCGGCACGATGCGCTTGCCGTAGCGCTGGAGTACTTCGGCGACCCCGTAGGCCGCCCGGCGCTGGTTCGACGACAGGCCCACGATGGCCCACGTGTCGCCCAGTTCGGTCAGGATCTTGCGAACCGCAGCCTCGTCGCCGTACACCACAGGCCCCCTCGTGCTTCTTAGAACCGCTGTCGATCACCGTCACCAGGCACAACGGCCGACGGCCCGCGAGGATTCCCCGGCGCAGGCCGTCGCACCGACTTCCCCGGCCTTTCCGAATGCCCCGGACCGAACTCCTGTCCGGTGGGGCAGGTGCGCAGTACGGTTCGGGCAGTCCGCACCGCAGGGGGTGGCGATGCCCGGGTACGACTCGGACGACCAGCGAACTCCCGACCGAACCGACTCCCGCCACGCGGCCCGCAAAGTGGCCCGGATGGCTGCGGACGACCGTGAGTGCGCCTACGCTCGCTCCGTGCTGCGCATCATCGACGCCCGAACCGGCGAACCCGTCGACGCCGCGCCCGCCCGCCGGGGCCTGACTCGCATCGAGGCGCACACGGAGGGCTTCGACATCACCGCCCTGCGGGTGCTGCTGGCCGCGGATCTCCTCTTCCGTGCCCTGGAGCTGGGCGGGACGCCGGTCTGGGCGCTGCTCGACGCGGAACGCGAGCAGGCCGAGCTCAGGGCCGGCGCCGCGGCGCTGGGCGTGCGGCCCTTCGAGGACGGCCGGGACCCCGCCTCGGGCCTGGGCGAGGCGCAGGTCATCCACGTCGTACGCGAGGGCGGCGCGCAGCCCGACGGCGTACGGCTCGCCGTGGCCCCGGCCCACTCGGAGGCACCCCCCGAGGACGCCGACCCCGCCGCCCTGCGCCTCGTCCTGCTGTCCCGGCGCAGAAGCGTGCCCGTGCAGCTCGACGCGGCCGCTCTCGCCGACGCCCACGACACCCTCGTACGCTGGCGCCGTGCCGTCGCCGCCTGGGCCCGGCAGCCGTCGCGGCCCATCCCCGACGAGGTGCGGGCGGAGCTGCGCACCGCCTGGGAGGACGACCTCGACGTGCCCGGGGTGCTCGGCGTGCTGCGCTGGGTGGAGAGCGCGCCCGACCTGCCGGACGGCGCCCGCTTCGAGACCTACGCCTACGCCGACCGCCTCCTCGGCCTCGACCTCACCCACGACCTGGGAGCCCTGTCGTGACCGCACACTTCGGAGCGGGCCCCTTGCGCCGTCTGGTCGTCCTGCGGCATGCCAAGTCCGCCTGGCCGGACGGCGTCGCCGACCACGAGCGCCCGCTCGCCCCGCGCGGCCGGCGCGACGCCCCGGTGGCGGGCCGGATGATCGCCGACGCCGACTGCCTGCCGGACCTCGCCCTGTGCTCCACCGCCGTGCGCACCCGCCAGACCTGGGAACTGGCCTCCGCCCAGTGGGGCACACCGCCCCCCGTACGCCATGATCCGCGGGTGTACGCGGCGGACGTGCCCGAGCTGCTGGACGTCGTGCACGAGGCGTCCCCCGAGGTCGGCACGCTGCTCCTGATCGGGCACAACCCCGGCCTGGAGGAGCTCGTCCTCGAACTCGCCGGAGACGGCCTCGACGACACACTGGACGACGTCCGGACCAAGTTCCCCACCTCGGCGATCGCCGTCCTCGCCTGGCACGGCACCACCTGGAGCGCCCTCGCGCCCGGCACCGCACTGCTGACGGGCGTGATGGTGGCACGCGGCAAGAAGAAGTGAGGCGCAAGGTGAACCCCTCCCGCGCGGGCCGGCGCGGGCGCTGCGCATAGGCTGGCCGGATGCAGGACGAGTACCGCACAGTCGCCCACGCGGGCGTGCACGAGACCGAGGTCAACCGCTCACGCTTCATCTGTGCGCTCGCCCCGGCGGCCACCGAGAAGGAGGCCCAGGACTTCCTCGCAGCCATCCGCAAGCAGCACGCGGACGCCACCCACAACTGCTGGGCCTACGTCATCGGTGCCGACGCCGCGATCCAGAAGGCCAGCGACGACGGCGAACCGGGCGGCACGGCCGGCGTCCCCATGCTCCAGATGCTGCTGCGCCGCGACATGCGCTACGTCGTCGCCGTCGTCACCCGCTACTACGGCGGCGTCAAGCTCGGCGCGGGCGGACTGATCCGTGCCTACGGCGGCGCGGTCGGCGAGGCGCTGGACACCCTCGGCACAATCACCCGGCGCCGATTCCGACTGGCTTCGGTGACCGTCGACCACCAGCGCGCGGGCAAGGTGGAGAACGACCTGCGGTCGACCGGGCGCGAGGTGCGGGACGTGCACTACGGGGAGGCGGTCACGATCGAGATCGGCCTGCCGGACGCCGATGTGGAGGCGTTCCGTGCGTGGCTGGCGGATGCGACGGCGGGGACTGCGGGGTTCGCGCTCGGGGGAGAGGCGTACGGGGACGCGTGAGTCACGACGGTGAGGGCTCCGGGGTCACGTCCTCCTCGCCGATCTGCGTGCCCGACTGGTAGATCGTCACGACGCCGCCCTGGATGACATAGCGATACTCGCCGTTGCGGGCCTCGTAGCCGTCGCTCGTCTCCTCCGCCTCCATCGCGATGCCCTTCTCGCGCCCGTCGCTGAACTCGCCGTAGTAGTACAGCGATCCGGATGTGGTGCGGCACAGCGTGATCTGCTTGTTCTTCGTGCGGTACGCCTGGACCAGCTCGGCGCCGTCCCCGTCGGGGAGTTCGGCGGCGATGCGGTCGGGACAGGTGGCGGCGACGGTGGTGCCGTCATTTCCGTCCGAGTCCGAGCCGCCGGAGTCGAGGAGGCCGTCGCAGCCGCGCACCAACGCGCTGAGCAGGAAGAACCCCACCAAGAGCCCGCCGCAGCCGCGGAGCCGGCCGCCGCCCTTCGCGGGCCTGGGCGGTGCGGTGTAACGGGTTCTGGGAGGCGGCGTGTAGAGCGGCGGTGGGGTGTGGACCGGTGGGGTGACCGTGGTGTGGGGTGCGGTCGGGCGGTAGCCCGTCGTCCCGGTCGACGGGAAGAACACCCCTTCCCCGGCACCCGGCCCGGCCGTCCCGGACGCGGTGCTGCCGGGCCGCGAGGGCCTCGGCGTACTCCGGGGTGTGCTCCTCGGTGTGCTTCTGGGCGTACTCCTCGGCGTACTTCGGGGTGTCGAGGGCGACGACGATGCGGACTTCCCGGGCGTCGTCGTGCGGGGCGTGGCCTTCTTCGCGCCCGCAGTGCCGGACGCCCCGGACGGTGACGGCTTCGGGGTGCTCCGCTTCGCCGCCGCCTTCCAGGGCGTAGTGCACCCGATGCAGGACAGGTCGGTGCGCGCGTTGTTCGTGTCGCACTCCGAGCAGCGCCAGGCGCCGGGCGGGCGGGCGCCGCCCCCGGGCCGCTTGGCGCCACCTCCGCCGGAACCCGCCGGCTTCGGACCCGGCTTGGGCCGCGCCGTGGCGGATGGTTTCGGCGCCGCCGTGGCCGTCGGCGTCGCGGCGGCGCGCCGGGCTCCGCCACAGGTCGTGCAGGACGCCTCCGCGGGCTTGTTGAACGTGTCGCAGTCCGCGCAACGCCAGTTGGCCGATGCCGCCACCTTCTCCTGCCCTCCCTCTCGTCACCGTGCCGCGGTGCCCTCAGCCCGTGTCGCCCTCGGCGCGGGCCATCACGGTCGTGAACAGCTCCTCCGACGCCACCGAAGCGGGCGCGGCGATCCACTCGGGCGCATCCAGGGGCACCCGGCGCAACTCCTCGTCCTCGGCCCCGTCGGGAGCCTGTTCAGGGATGTCGTAGCGGCGTCGCAGCAGATCGGTGAAGTCCTGCGCCTCCTGAAGCCGGTCGGCCGGGACGTCCACCCGGACCACGAGGAGGCCGGGCGTCGGCCCTTCGGGGAAGCGCAGGTGGAAGATCCACTGGGACAGCCCGTCGGAGCCCGGCGGGAGCAGCCGTAGGCGGGTGCAGTGGCGCACGTTCGACTCGATGCGGCTGTAACGGCGCCACACGAAGATCAGACGGTCGTCCTCGCGGCACTCCAGCGTGAAATCCGACCAGTCGAACCTCACAGGCTGTTCGCGATCGTTTCGATGATCTCGTCCATCTCGAACTCCTCCAGCCCCTGACCTGCCTTGGAGGCGAAGTGCAGGGTGAGGTCCCACTCCTCGGCGATCGGATCGGACCAGGGCGCCAGGTCCGGTGCGAACAGCACCAGACGCTTCGCCGACTGTTCCATCACCGCGGTCTGGCTGCGGGAGTACCCCCACTGTTCGAACAGGTCGTCCATGCTGCGCGGGATGCTTGCCGGATACGACTGGGTGCCCGCGTGCGTGCCCAGCGCGTGGGCCGGGGCGTCGGTGAACATCACGATGACATGACGCCTGCGGTCCAGACCCGTCTCCCACCGCGAGTTGATCGCCAGGGCGAGCGCCTCCAGGCCCGACTCGGGGATGTCGCCGCCGCCCGAGGCGTCGATGCCGCGCACGAAGTCCTCGAAGTTGCCTGCCTGCGAGGGCAGTTGGAGGAAGTCGGTCTGCTGGATGGCGGTCGAGGGGTCGTCGCCGAAGTCACGGAAGGCGATGACCTTCAGCCGTAGCTGACTGATCGCCTTGCCCTTCTTGGCCATGACGTCGTCGAGCCGGTCGTGGAACTGCAACGCGCTCGACTTCACGGTGTCGAGGACGGGGTGCATGCTGCCCGTGGCGTCGACGCACAGCACGATGTCGACGGCGTACTGCAGATTCCCCTGGTACTGCTCGGCGTTGGTCATACGAAGTCTCCTGGGTGATACGGGCGGATGCGGGTCGTTGCCGGTGCCGGGGTCAGCGCGAGTCGCGGCGCCGGCCGCGGTCGCCGAGGTTGATGCGGACGCGGGAGGTCCGTTCCACCGGGGCGTCGGCGGCCGGCGGGGTCACGGGAGGTGCGGGCTCGTCCTCCGCGGCGGCCGGCCGGGGCGGCTCCGGCGGGGGTGCCGCGGCGCGGGGGCGCGAGGAGAAGTTGGTCTTGATCCGGCTGGTGCGCGGTCCCGACGGCTTCGCGGCATCCGTCGCCGAAGCGGGCGAGGCGGCCTTGGCCGTGCCCGGGCGCCGGTGCTGGAGGGCGCACACCTTCGGGTCGGAGAGCGTCTTGAGGAACGTCGCGATCCGTGGACGGCTGTGCGGGGCCCGGGCGGTCATGGCGCGCAGCAGGCCGAGCATCTCGTTCGACAGCCGGGTGTCCAGGTCGAGGAGCTCGCCCGCGCTGACCGCATCGGCAGGTGAGCCGTACCGCCCGTCGTGGTGCGGCAGTTCGCCCGTCAGGTACAGGTGCGTCATCAGCCCGAGTGCGAAGACGTCCACCGCACAGGTCAGTTGATCGGGGCCGACCGAGCCGTCGCGCTGCATGTACCGGCGCCATTCCGGCGCTCCGTACACCGAGTCGCCCGCGATGTCGTCGGGCTCCGGCGGGTTTCCGGAGACGTAGGAGTCGTCGAAGTCGATCAGCTTCGCCGTGTGGAAGGTGGCGTCGGGCCGCTTCTGCACCAGTACGTTCAGCGGCTTGAGGTCGCCATGCACGATGTCGATGTCGTGCAACTGCTGCAGGCTGTTGCCGAGGGTCTTGAGCAGCACCAGCTTGTGGCGGGGTTCCAGGGCCTGCGGCTTCTCCAGGCTGGAGGTGTCGATCCGCTCGGTGACCTTGTAGTAGGTGCTGCCCTCGTGGAAGAAGTCGGTGGCCAGGACCAGGTTGCCCCCGCCGCGTGCGTCCGGGCGCAGCCGGTTCATGATCGTGCGGTGCCGCTCCTCGAACTCGCGGGCCAGCTGCCGCCGGATCCGTACGCTCGCCGAGTCGGCCGCGTCGTCGCGGGGTCGCTTGGGCTCCAGGAACCGCTTGATGAAGTACTGGTGGCCGTCCTTCTCGGCGAATGCCCATATGCATTTGCCGCCGTTGGCGTTCGTGGGCTCGCTGACGATGCGGTAGCCCCCGATGACATCGCCCTGCTTCACATGCGCTCCTCGGGTGCCGGGGGCAGATGGGTCTCGTAGTCGGCGCGGTAGGAGTGCCAGGTGTGGTCCTGCCAGGCGCGTACACGGGCCGGAAGGTCCGCGGGATCCGCCGGCGCCGGCGCCGGCACCGGGCCGGGTCCCGCCTCGCCCCGTACGGGAGAGGAAAGGTCCAGGCCGTGCGGACGGTTGCGGACGTAGCGATCGGTCAGCGTCTGCAGACGGTCCGCGAACCGGTCCCGCAGCTGCTGGAATCCGCCGTAGCCGAGGGCCACGATCGCGAGCGAGGCGTCGTCCGCCGTGTAGGACTGCACCTCTCGGCGGATCAGGTCGGCCCACTCGTCGGCGCCGGCTGCCCCGGCCAGGGTGCGCAGCAGCAGCACCTCGAAGTCGGCAGGGGTGTGCACATAGCCGAAGAACCCGTCGGTCGCGACCACCAGAACGCAGGGCAGCGAATACGCCAGCATCTGGCTGTCGATCTCGAAGTCCCGGTCCGAGCACACCAGGTTGGTCATCGGTGGGTCCGTGCGCAGCAGTTCCAGGGCGTCGCTCTCCCGGGTGTGGTCGCGGGTGAGCACCCGCAACCCGGACTCGGGGCGCAGCACGTACGCGCGCGAGTCGCCGGCCCACAGCGGCCTCAGCTCCAGTTGCGGCCGGCCCTGGGGATGGCTCACGCGGTAGTGCACAGCGGCCAGGGTGGTGGGCAGTTGGCGGCGCATGGTGCCGCTGATCTTGCTGCGGCGCTGTGGGGCGCGTTCCTGGAAGAACCGGAGATACGCACGCAGGGTCTCCGGCAAGGCCGGCTCGCCGTCCACCACGTCGTGGAACCAGACGTCCGTGGCCAGCCGTGCCACCCGCGCGCCGACCCAGGCACCGGTGCGGTACTCCCCGTCGGACGCCTGCCACGCGGGTGCCGCCCCGGCGCCGCCCGAGCCGTCGAAGACCGCGAGCACGCCCTGCCCGCTCTCCGTGTGGAACGCGACGAACGGCTCCGCGTCCTCGCCGCGGCCCGGCACCTGCTCGCTCCACACGGACATCGCCAGCAGACCCATCCGGTCGTCGTCGACACACCAGATCCGCTGGGGTACCGGACGGTCCACGGGGGCGCCGTCCAGTGCGGACCGTGCACSGTCSGGTGGGGCCACAAGGTCAGCGGTGTTCGTGGCCTCGGCGACGGCCGTCACGAGGTGACCTTCGCGGACAGCGGCACCGTCGTCACGAGGCTGCTGGTCGGCGCGGACGGGGCATGGTC
>NZ_RDBN01000037.1:1478528-1545967 GCF_008042075.1 Streptomyces sp. UW30
GGGACCGGCTCGGACACGAGCAGCAGTGGATCCGGCTGGACCTGCCCGCGGCGGGCGGCTTCGGGGCCCCGCGGGTCCGGTTCCGCAACGCGCTGCTGGGCCAGGTCATCCTCGCCTACGCCTGGAATCTGCTCGACGGCCGCCGTGACGCCGTCCTCGACTGGCTTCGTCAGCTGCTGAGCCATCGTGACCTGGACGTGCGTGCCCGGGCCGCGGACGCGGCTCACCCTCGGCGCGGTGTCGTCGCTGCGACGGTCAGTGCGTCCGCCGCTGTCCCGGTCCGTGCCGCCGTCGCCGCGACGGTCGCCGGTGGCGCGGTCGGAGCGGTGGTCGTCACCCGTCCTCCCGGCGCCTTCCCTCTCCCTGTCGGCCGTCGGCTCCCGCCAGGGCCGTGTTCTGCCGCTGTCCTCGGCGCGGCCGGCCGGGGCGTCCGCGCGGCGTTCCGTCGACCGGGCGTCCGCGCGGCGTTCCGTCGACCGGGCGTCCGCCCGTCCGCCGAAGGCTCCCGGCAACGGTTCGTCTGCGGGCGGCCCGGCAGGTGGTCCGGCGGGCGCGGAGCCGGAGCGCCGGCCGCCGGAACCGGACAGCCGCGAACGGGGCGTACCCCCTTCGTCCCGCGGCCGCGTGCGGTCCGTGTCGAAGTCCGAACCGTCGTCGTACCGCTCCCGGAGGACCTCGCCCTTGAGCGGTTCGGGTTCCCGGTCCCGCAGGTCCCGGTCGTCGCCGTCGCCGCCGGGTTCCAGGGCCCGCGCGAGGGTGCCGCGCAGGCGCCCGCGTCGGGTGGCTGTCTCGAACAGGCCGTCACCGTCCCTGAGCACTTCGTCCAGGACGGCCCGCTCCAGCTCCGCCTGTTCGAAGGGCTCCCGGTCGGCGTCGCCGCGTTCCAGGATCATGCGCATCACCTCGCGCCGGACCTCCCGCTTCTCCGCCTCGCCCTTCTCGATCCAGGCCAGGGCGGCGCGCGGGCCCTCCTTCTCCATGATCCCGGCGATCAGACCGTCGACGCCCTCCTCGCGGATCATGTCCAGGTGCCGCTTGCGGCGCATGCCCTCCAGCCGTGTCTCGCGCACGACGTCCCGGAACTCCCGCCCGCTGGCGGCGATCTCGTCCTCGTCGACGAGGAGTTCGATCTGCAGGTTGCGCAGCCGGATCGCGTCGTCGCCGCTGAACCCGGCCAGCGCGGCGTTCAGCGCCATCTCGGCCTCGTGGAACTCGGCGATGTCGTAGTCCCGGGCGACCGAGCGCATCGTCTTGCGCAGAAAGCCGTAGAGCGCGCCGCTCATGTCACGGATCCCGCGGGCGACCACCTCGGCGGGGTCGGCGACCCGGCACACGAGGTCCACCCGGCTGCGGAAGGAGAACGTGGGATCGCGGCTGAGCAGCGGGATGTCCAGGATCAGCCGGTGCTCCGCCATGTCGACCGTGAACACACTGAGGTAGGCCCCGAACCGTGACGAGGGTATTTCCTCGCCGCTGCGGACCGTCAGCGAGGGACCGCTGTCCCGGACGAGAACCAGGGCCCGGCCGGGAGCCGGTGGCCGCAACGGGTTCACCAGCCGCCACTTGGGGACGTCGTCGATGCTCAGGACCGGGTCGTAGGTCTGCTCCTCCATGTCTCCCCCTCTCTTTCCAGTGCTGTTGCGAATGCCGGTGGTACGAGGCCGCTCACCTGGAGCGGTCGAGCGTGCGCAGCAGGCGGGCGGCTCCCGCCGAAGGCCTCTCGCGGTCGCGGGCCCACTTGTCCAGCCACCACGTCAGCCGCTCGCGGTGCCGACCGGGCCGGCGGGCCACGGACAGCAGCAGTGCCTCGACGGCGTCCAGGGAACCGGGGGACTTGACCGCGAAGTCGTCGATCCACTTGTGCAGCGCGTCCAAGGCGGCGTCCTGCACCGGGCGCCGGGCCAGGGCACGCGCCCACAGCTCCGCCAGCCGCTCACGGTGGCGAGGCAGCTCGGTCAGGAGAACAGGCACGCCCGGCACCCGGGCGTGTCCGCTGCCGCCGACGTCGAGGACCGGTGCCTCGTACGGCTGGGAGACGGCGAACACGAACGCCGACAGCGACTTGACGACCATGGGGGACAGGTCCTGCGGCTCGGACCACTCCAGGTAGGCGTCTAGCACCGCGGAGCTCTGCCCCTGGTGGATGAGGTGGACGCCGCCCCATGCCACGGACGGCAGCGTGCCCCAGTCGTCCTCCCGGTCCAGCGCACTGCGCAACACGGCCACGGCCCGCCCGGGCGCCGTACGGCCGAGCAGCCCGCCGACCGCGTTGGCCGCCGTCCCCGCCAGACGGCGCTGGTAGGCGGAGGCGTCGCCGCGCGCCCACCGGTGCAGCACTTCCCACACCGCCTCCGCCGTCTCCGGGCGGCTTCCCGCCACACTGAGCGCGGTGGCGGCGGCCTGCCGGAGCGGCCAGGACGTACTGCCGGCCCACGTCGTCAGGAACCGGTGCACCGCATGGTGCGGATCGGCGAGCGCCAGCACGCCCGCCGCGACCGCGGCCCGGGCACGCACGTCCAGGTCACGATGGCTCAGCAGCTGACGAAGCCAGTCGAGGACGGCGTCACGGCGGCCGTCGAGCAGATTCCAGGCGTAGGCGAGGATGACCTGGCCCAGCAGCGCGTTGCGGAACCGGACCCGCGGGGCCCCGAAGCCGCCCGCCGCGGGCAGGTCCAGCCGGATCCACTGCTGCTCGTGTCCGAGCCGGTCCCCGAACCGCACGTCGGGTGGGGCGGGTTCGGGCTCGCTGAGGGCCGCCCGCAGCTTCATCGCGGCGTCCGCGACGGTGAGGTAGCCGCACTCCTCCAGCACGGCAGCGGCCAGCGCGAACGCCACGGCGTCCGGGGCGCCGTACTGGTTGAACCAGGCGCGCACCTGCTCACTGGGGTCCCGCAGCTGGGCCACGGCAGCGGCCACATCGGCGTCGGCGCGGATCACGGAGGCCAGCCGAGCCGCGTTGCGGGCCGAGGGCTGCTCGCGCAGGGCGGTTGTGGCGCCGGTGCGCTCGAGCAGCGAGCGGAGGTCGGCGCAGGCGTCCGCGCCGCCGCTGTGACCGAGGACCCGGCGTTCGACGACGGCCAGCGGGTCCACGGGAGTGAGCGCGTGCCGGGCCACCTGGTCGCCTCCCGGGCCGCTCGCGAGGACCTCCAGGTCGTGTCCACCGGTCAGGACCAGGAAACAGCCGGTGGCGCGCAGCGTGGCGACCACCGCGGCCCACTGTGCCGTCCCGTGGGAGTGCCCGCTGAGGAAGGCAGAGGCGAACTTCTCGACGGCGGCGGACCCGTCGTCGAGCGCTGCCAGGTACCCCGAGTGCTTCACCGGCGGGTCCCAGCCCACCTCCAGCACGGCGGCGGGGGTCAGTAGCCGGTGGCAGCCCGCCCCGCCGCCGTCCATGGCCAGGGCCTCCCCGAGCAGGTTCACCGCTGCGGCTTCCCGGCCGCTTCCGGGCGCACCGGTGAGCACGAGCACCCGCCGCTCGCACAGGGCATCCAGCGCCTCGCCGTAGGCCTCGGGCGCGACGAACAGTTCGGTGTGGTCGGCGATGTCGGCCGCGTCCATGGCCAGCACGGACACACCGCCCGGCCGCGGCCCGCCGGCACGGGCGCCGCCGGCGTGGAAGCCCCCGCCGAAGCTCACGTCCGCGTTGAAGAGAGCGAGCGTACCGATGCGGGTACCGGAGGCGTCGGCGCTCAGCCGGCGGGCGATCTCGTCGGCGATGGCCCCGGCACGCAGGGCTTCGGACCGCTCGGCGTCGTCACGCCCGTACCCCTCGGCCAGCGAAAGCAGCGCGTCCTTCTCGCTGACCGGCCCGTCGTGCACCTCGGCATCCGTCCGCGGTGACTCGGTGCCGGGGGTCTCGACGTCCTTCTTCGGCTCCGCCGCGTCCTCGTCGACGGCGGCCCGCTTGGTGTCTTCCTTGTTCTTGCCTCGTGGCGGATCGTCTCTGCGGTCCCCCGTACCGGCTCCGGGCCGGGCACTCTCGGGGGAGCTGTCCTCGCTCATGTTCTGGTCTTTTCGGCCTTCGGATCAGCAGTGTTGTCGGTGCACGGAACGTGCGCGCGCGTGCGGATCGGGACGCGGGGAAGGCGGACGTGTCGACGCCGGACCGGACGGTCCCGGCCGATACGGCTCACGACGTCGGTGGTGCTACGACGTCGTCCAGTTCCCCTGAACTTCGACCTTGCCGTTGAACACCTGGGCGTTCTTGATCAGCCCCGCACTGATCTGCGGACCGGACCGGCCCTGCGCGGCGACGGCCTCGTCGACCAGCTTGCGGATCTCCGCCTCGAAATCCGAGTCGAGCATCATGTGCCCGGCGAGCTGCCGCTGAAGGTCCTGTTGAGCGTTCTCGTCGTCGGGGGAGCCGGTCACCTGCTCCAGGGCCTGCTCCGCTGCCGCGTTGCCACGGAACCGTGCGCGGATCCGCTCCACCAGGCGGGCACCTCCGGCCCAGCCCGAGCGGCCGGCCTCCTGCCCCGCACTCTCCAACGCTCCCTTGACCACGAGCGCCACACCTGCCGCTGCGACGGCCGTCACTGGATCCATGCCGTTCCCCCGAAGTCCTGCCTGAACAGGGGAGAAACTGTAGGGCGGCGTCTGCCGGACCCGGAGTGCTTCTTCTCACTATGGCTGGAATGTGTCGCTTCCTGATCGGGATGCGGCCAGGATCGCTCGGTTCCGTTCCGCTTCCTGATCGGTTCCCCCGGGTGTCGTGGGGCAGTCGGCCCGACGGCACAGGTGCAGTCGGGTGCGGGACGATAACGGGAGTAACCGCCCGTGCTGTCAGACCCGGCCGTTAGTCTCGGGGATCATGAGACTGCTGCACACTTCCGACTGGCATCTCGGCAGGGCGTTCCACCGGGTCAACATGCTCGGTGCCCAGGCCGGGTTCATCGGGCACCTCGTCGCGACCGTGCGCGAGCGCGGCGTCGACGCCGTGGTCGTGTCGGGAGACGTGTACGACCGGGCGGTGCCGCCGCTCGCCGCGGTCGAGCTGTTCGACGACGCCCTGCACCGGCTCGCCGACCTCGGTGTGCCGACGGTGATGATCTCCGGGAACCATGACTCGGCACGTCGGCTCGGCGTGGGAGCGGGGCTGATCGGCCGCGCGGGTATCCATCTGCGGACCGAGCCGTCGGCGTGCGGCACGCCGGTCGTACTCCAGGACGACTTCGCAGACGTCGCCTTCTACGGTCTGCCCTATCTCGAACCCGCCCTGGTGAAGGACGAGTTCGGCGTCGAGAAGCCCGGGCACGAGGCCGTGCTCGCCGCCGCCATGGACCGCGTGCGCGCCGACCTCGCCACGCGCGCGCGTGGCACCCGGTCGGTCGTCCTGGCGCACGCCTTCGTCACCGGCGGCCAGGCCAGCGACAGCGAGCGGGACATCACGATCGGCGGGGTGGCCGCGGTGCCCGCCGGGGTCTTCGACGGCGTCGACTACGCGGCGCTCGGCCATCTGCACGGCTGCCAGACCATCACCGAGCGCGTCCGCTACTCGGGTTCTCCGCTGCCGTACTCGTTCTCGGAGGCCGACCACCGCAAGAGCATGTGGCTCGTCGACCTGGACGCCGAGGGCGCGGTCACCGCCGAGCGCGTCGACTGCCCGGTGCCCCGCGCGCTGGCCCGGATCCGGGGCACGCTGGAGGAGCTGCTCGCCGATCCCGGGCTCACCCGGCACGAGGAGGCGTGGATCGAGGCGACGCTCACGGACGCGGTGCGCCCGGCGGACCCCATGGCCCGCCTCGCCGAACGCTTCCCGCACACGCTCAGCCTCGCCTTCGCCCCCGAGCGGGCGCCGGAGGATCCCGACGTGTCGTATGCGCAGCGGCTCGCGGGCCGCAGCGATCAGGAGATCGCGGAGGACTTCGTGGCGCATGTGCGCGGGGCCGGTCCCGACGAGCACGAGCAGGGCGTGCTGCGGGACGCATTCGATGCCGTACGGGCGGACGAGACCGTGCGGGAGGTGGCGCGGTGAGGCTGCACCGCCTCGACATGACGGCGTTCGGACCGTTCGGCGGCTCCCAGACCGTCGACTTCGACACACTGTCCCTGTCCGGCCTCTTCCTGCTGCACGGACCGACCGGCGCCGGCAAGACCTCCGTCCTGGACGCCGTCTGCTACGCGCTCTACGGCTCCGTGCCCGGCGCCCGGCAGAGCGGCCAGGGCATGACCCTGCGCAGCGACCACGCCGAGGCCGGCACCCGCACCGAGGTCCGCCTCGAACTGACCGTCGCGGGACGCCGGTTGGAGGTCACACGCCAGCCGCCCTGGGAGCGCCCCAAGAAGCGCGGCTCGGGCACCACGCTCGACAAGGCGCAGAGCTGGCTGCGCGAGTACGACGTGCAGCCCGGCTCCTGGAAGGACCTCAGCCGCTCGCACCAGGAGATCGGCGAGGAGATCACCCAGCTGCTCGGCATGAGCCGCGAGCAGTTCTGCCAGGTCGTGCTGCTGCCGCAGGGCGACTTCGCGCGCTTCCTGCGCGCCGACGCGGAAGCCCGCGGCAAGCTGCTGGGGCGCCTCTTCGACACCCACCGCTTCGCCGAGGTCGAGAAGCGTCTCGCCGAGCGCCGCCGTGGCGCCGAGGCCCAGGTGCGGGAGGGCGACGCCGCGCTGCTGGCCGATGCGCACCGCATGCAGCAGGCGGCGGGCGACGCGATGCGGTTGCCCGAACTCGCACCGGGCGAGCCGGGCCTCGCCGAGGCCATCCTGGGCGCCGCGGCCGTCGCCCGCAGCACCGCCCGAGAGCAGCTCACCATCGCCCACTGCGGCCTCCTGGCCGCCGAGTCCGCGCAGGCAGCCGCCGAGCGTGCGCTGGCCGACGTACGCGAAGTGGCCCGCCTGCAGGGGCGGTTCGCCGAGGCGCGGGAGCGGGCCCGGCTGCTGGAGGAGCGGGCCGACGCCCACCGTCAGGCACAGGCGCGCATGGAGCGCGGCCGCAAGGCCGAGGTGGTGGCACCCGCTCTGGAGCTGCGGGAGGCGGCCGACGCCGAGCACCGGCAGGCGGCCACGGCACAGGTACACGCGCGTGAGCTGCTGCGGGGTGCGTTCGCAGACGCCGGTGATTCCCAGGCGCAGGGCGCTTTCGCCGATGCCGGTGCGGTGGGGCTCGCCACCGCCGCCCGCCGGGTCGCCGAGGAGCTGGGCGGGCTCGAATCGGCCCGTCGCGGCGAGCGGCGGCTGGCCGAACTCGTCGATGAGCGTGCGCAGTTGGACCGTCAGGAGCGCGCCGACGACGATGTCCGGCTGGAGGCGGAGGCCTGGCTCGGCGAGTGGGAGGAGACCCGCGTCGCGCTCCAGACGCGCATCGAGTCCGCGCAGGACGCCGCGAACCGCGCCGACCAGCTGGCCGAGCGGCGCGAGCCCGCGCGGCAGCGGCTCGCCGCCGCTCGGATGCGCGACCAGCTGGCCGCCGACACGGACACGGCGGCCCGACAGGCGACCGAGGCCCAGGACCAGGCGCTCAAGGCCAGGGCACACTGGCTGGACATCAAGGAACAGCGCCTGAACGGCATCGCCGCCGAGCTCGCCGCGCAGCTCCGGGACGGCGAACCCTGCGCGGTCTGCGGAGCCGTCGACCACCCCGCACCCGCCCGCAAGGACGTCGGCCACGTCGACAGGGCGGCGGAGGAGCGCGCACAGGCCGCCTACCAGCAGGCGGAGGAGCGGCACGCAGAGGCCGAACGCCGCCTGGGCGTCGTACGGGAAGCCCTGGCCGCGGCCACCGCCGAGGCCGGTGACATGCCGACAAGTCGACTCGCCGAGGCGGCCGACGAGTTGGAGCGGCTCTACACCCAGGCCCGCCGGGACGCCTCCGGGCTGCACTCCGCCCACGAGGAGCTGCGCCGCGCCGAGGCGGAACACGACCAACGCACCGCGGCCCACCAGCAGGCGGAGGTCCGGGCCGCCGCGCGGATCGGCCATCGCGAGCGACTGGACCGGGAGAAGGCCACCCTGGAAGCGGAGTTGGCCGAGGCGCGCGGCGCCGCCGAGAGTGTGGCCGCGCGGGCGGGGCAGCTGGAGCGGCAGGCCGCGCTGCTCACCGAGGCCGCCGACACCGCACGTGCCGCGGAGGACACCGCCCAGCGGCTCAAGACCGCCGACGCCCGCCTCGCCGACGCCGCCTTCCGCGCGGGCTTCGACACCCCGCAGGCCGCGGCCGCCGCGCTCCTCGACGACGGCGCCCACCGCGACCTGCAACGACGGCTGGACGCCTGGCAGTCCGAGGAGGCCGCCGTCCGCGCCGTCCTCGCCGAGGCCGACACGGCTGCCGCCGCCCAGCAGCCGCCCGCCGACCTCATGAGCGCCGAGCACGCCGCCTCCGCCGCCGCCCGGCGGACCCGTGACGCCGCCTCCACGCGCGACGCGGCCGCCCGCCGCTGCACCGAACTCGACCGGCTGTCCGCGCGCGCGGCCACCGCCGTACGCCAACTCGCCCCGCTGCGCACGGAGTACGACCGCGTGGCCCGCCTCGCCGGGCTCACCTCGGGCACCTCGGCGGACAACGAACGCAAGATGCGCCTGGAGTCGTACGTGCTGGCGGCCCGTCTGGAACAGGTCGCCGCCGCCGCGACCGTACGGCTGCGGCGCATGTCCTCCGGCCGCTACACCCTGGTCCACTCCGACGACCGCACCGGCCGTGGCCGCAGCGGCCTCGGGCTGCACGTCGTCGACGCCTGGACCGGCCGCGAACGCGACACGGCGACTCTGTCCGGCGGCGAGACCTTCTTCGCCTCCCTCGCCCTCGCCCTCGGCCTCGCGGACGTCGTCACCGACGAGGCCGGCGGTGTCCGCCTCGACACCCTCTTCATCGACGAGGGCTTCGGCAGCCTCGACGACCAGACCCTCGACGAGGTCCTCGACGTCCTCGACTCACTGCGGGAACGGGACCGCAGCGTGGGGATCGTCAGCCATGTCCCCGATCTGCGGCGGCGGATCCATGCGCAGCTGGAGGTGGTGAAGGGGAGATCGGGGTCGGTGCTGCGGCAGCGGGGTGCTTGAGTCCCGCGGCTGCCGGCAACCAGCCACGACCTGGCACGGTGGCGTGCGCAGGCAGGAGATCCGGCCGCTGCGGCCGAGGCCGAGTCCGAGGTGCTGGCCGATCGACTGCGCGTGTTGGGCCCGAGGCACCCTGCCGCCCGGGCCACGGAAGCCGCCCTGGCTCGCTGGCAGGCAACGGCACGGCATGCATGACCGGCGCGTGAGCGGTTCTCGGCCGTGCGACGACCTGTCGAGGCGTCGGTGACCTCACTGGCCGAGGGGACGCCGAGGCAAGGGTGACGAGTAGACGACGCTCGTCGTGACCGAGCCCAGCGTGCCGATCCTTCCCGACACCTCCTCCAGGTGCCGCATCGAGCGGGCCGTGACCTTGATGACGAAGCAGTCGTCGCCCGTGACGTGGTGGGCCTCCAGGATCTCGGGAGTGGCGGCGACCAGGTCATGGAAGGGCTTGTAGTTGCCGTTCGGGTAGCGAAGGCGTACGAAGGCCAGGATCGACAGGCCGAGCCGCTCCGGGTCCACCACGGCGGCGTACCCCTGGATGACGCCCGCCTCCTCCAGCCGCCGCACCCGCTCCGTGACCGCGCTCGCGGACATGGACACGGCACGGGCCAGCTCGGCGAAGCTGGCGCGGCCATCGCGCTGGAGGACATCGAGGATGCGCCAGTCGGTGGCGTCCGGGGAATACGTGGTCATGGACGAGGAATAGCAGGGGAATCACCGGCAGATCAAGAGGAGGGCCGGGGATTGGCCCTTCAGGAAGTGGATCATGGGTCATAGGTTGATGGGCATGACGAACCCTGCCGCCATCGCCTCCATGACAGTCCCTGCGACCGCCGCCTCCATGACCGTTCCTGCGACCGCCACTCCCATCCCTGCTACCGCCACCAGCGCCAATCCTGTCCTGCGCGTCGCGCCCGCCACGCCCGCCGAGGCCGCCGCCCACTTCCGTGCGAGCCTCGCCTTCCACGCCGACGTGTCCGACGTCGCCGCCGCACTCTCGGCCGACGGCGACCCCGGATTCGTCGTCGTGGACTCCCGTTCCACCGAGTCGTGGGACCAGGGCCACATCCCGGGCGCGATCCACCTGCCCACCGCCCTCATCCCCGAGCAGGCCGAGCAGCTCCTCGACAGGTCCGTGCCCGTGGTGACGTACTGCTGGGGCCCCGGCTGCAACGGGGCGACCCGCGCCGCCCTCGCCCTCGCCGAACTCGGCTACCGGGTCAAGGAGATGCTCGGCGGCTTCGAGTACTGGGCGCGAGAGGGCTTCGAGTACGACACCTGGCAGGGGCCCGAACGCCGTACCCCCGACCCGCTCACGGCCCCGGTCGACGCGGACAACTGTGGCTGCTGAGGCCCCTGTTGGACACGGTGAGCTTGTGGGCCGGCTGTGCGTGTAGGTTCTGCTGCCATGGTGAGATACGCGGATCCGGGCACGGTGGAGTGGATCGAGTCGGGCGGCGGCCCCCTGATAGCCGTACCGGAGACGGTACTGCCGTTCTGGGCGGGCGCCGACGGCGACGAGACGGCCTCGGACTACGACCGGGCCTGCGAGGTCGACGGGTTCGTCGGACTGCTGCCCGTGGGAGACAGCGCGGCGCTGGTCTTCGGTGACGAGCCCGCGTCGACCTCCTATCTGCCCGACCACGCCACCTTCGTACGGTGGTGCGCGGCCGACTCCGAGGCGGAACTGCTCGCCCGGGTCCCGGACGCGCTCGCCACCGCGGACTGGGGACGCGAGGTGCGCTGGAAGGTGCCGGGGACGGTGGTGCTGTTCGACTCGGCCTGGCCGGGACGGGACACGGAGCGCACCGAGCATCTGCGGGTGGCCCTGGAGCCCGGGGCGTACGCGGTCCGCGCCGCCCAGGTGCAGCCCGGCCCCGAGACCTGGCTGGGACTCGTCCAGCTGCGCCGGCTGCCGAACTGACCCGCGGGGCGCCGCACGGCGCCGTGCGAACAGCCGTCACGCACGACCACCCTGAATAACCGGGTGCGCCGGACGCGGCCGTTCATCATCATGATCTGCCATGCCGCGATTCCCGCACCCCGCCCCGGAAGACCTGCTCCGCGACCCGCTGCCCCTGCGTGGCCGGACCGCCCTCGTCACGGGGGCCGGCAGACGCGCCGGCATCGGACATGCCGTGGCCCGGCGGCTCGCCGCGTACGGCGCGAGCGTCTATCTGCACCACCATGTGCCGCACGACGCCGCCATGCCCTGGGGAGCCGACCGACCCGAGGAGGTCGCGGCCTCCGTGCGGGAGGCGCTCGGCGATCCCGCCGCCCAGGTCCTCGACGGTCCGGGCGACCTCTCCGACCCGGCCGCGCCCGCCGAACTGATCGCCACGGCCGCCTCGGCCCTCGGCGGGCGGCTCGACATCCTGATCGCCAACCACGCGGTCAGCGGCTTCGACGGCACCCTCGACGAGATCGACGCCGGGATGCTCGACACGCACTGGGCGGTGGACACCCGCTCGGTGGTGCTGCTCGTCCAGGCCCACGCCCGGCTCAGGCCGGCCGGTCCCGGCGGGCGCGTGGTGATGATGACCTCGGGGCAGGACATCGCCGGCGGCATGCCCGGCGAGATCGCCTACGCCCTCCAGAAGGGCGCCCTCGCCTCGATCACCCGCTCCCTGTCCACCACGCTCGTCGAACAGGGCATCACCGTGAACACCGTCAACCCCGGGCCCGTCGACACGGACTACCTGACCGGCGAGGAGTACGAGGCCGTGGCGGCCCGCTTCCCCGCCGGCCGGTGGGGCATGCCCGACGACCCGGCCCGCCTCATCGCCTGGCTGGCGACGGACGAGGCGGGCTGGATCACCGGTCAGGTCATCGACTCCGAGGGCGGATTCCGGCGCTGATCAGAGGTGCTGATCAGCGGGCCGGATCCGAGGCGTTGATCAGAGGGCCGACAGCTCGTCCACCAGGTCGTCCAGGCCCAGCGAACCCTGCGACAGGGCCGCCATGTGCCACGCCTTCAGGTCGAAGGCGTCGCCGTGCCGCTCGCGTGCCTTCTCCCGGCCCTGCAGCCACGCCCGCTCGCCGAGCTTGTAGCCGATGGCCTGGCCCGGAATCGTCAGATACCGGGTCAGCTCGCTCTCCACGAAGTCCGCCGGACGGCTGCTGTGCGACCCGAAGAACTCCTGCGCCAGCTCAGGAGTCCAGCGCTCGCCCGGGTGGAACGGGGAGTCGGCCGGGATCTCCAGCTCCAGGTGCATGCCGATGTCGACGATGACCCGGGCGGCCCGCATCATCTGCGCGTCGAGGTAGCCGAGCCGGTGCTCCGGGTCGGTGAGGAAGCCGAGCTCGTCCATGAGCCGCTCCGCGTACAGCGCCCAGCCCTCGGCGTTGGCGCTGACCCCGCCGATGGTGGCCTGGTAGCGGGAGAGGTTCCCGGCGACGTACGTCCACTGGGCGAGCTGGAGGTGATGGCCCGGCACGCCCTCGTGGTACCAGGTCGAGACCAGGTCGTAGACCGGGAAACGGGTCTGGCCCATCGTCGGCAGCCAGGTGCGGCCCGGACGGGAGAAGTCCTCCGACGGGGCCGTGTAGTACGGGGCCGCCGCGCCGCCGGGCGGGGCGATGCGGGACTCCACCTTCCGTACCGGCTCGGCCAGTTCGAAGTGGGTGCCGTCCAGCTTCTCGATGGCCTCGTCCATCAGGCTCTGCAGCCAGTCGCGGACCTCGTCGACGCCCTCGATGTGCTTGCCGTGCTCGTCGAGGTGCGCCAGCGCCACCCACGGGGTCGCGGCGCCCGGGAGGATCTTCTCGGCCTCCTTCTTCATCTCGCCGAGCAGCCGGTGGTACTCGGACCAGCCGTACGCGTACGCCTCGTCGAGGTCCAGGTCGATGCCGTTGAAGTAGCGCGCCCAGCGGGCGTAGCGCTCGCGGCCCACCGTGTTCGACGCGCCCTCGATGGCCGGCGCGTACACGTCGCGCATCCAGTCCCGCAGCTCCACCACGGCGGCCGTCCCCGCGCGGGCTGCCTCGTCCAGCTCGGCGCGCAGCGCCTCGGGACCCGCCGAGACGAAGTCCTCGAACCAGCCGCGTCCCTCGCCGGTGTCGGACCACTCGGTGAGCTGCTCGACGAAGGTGGCGGTCGGGCGCGGCGCCGCGTACAGCTTGCGCTCCAGGCCGAGCGCGAGCGACTCGCGGTAGCCCGCATACGCGGCAGGCACCGCGCGCAGCCGCTCGGCGATCGCCGCCCAGTCCTCGTCGGTCTCGGTCGGCGTGACGGTGAAGATCTCCCGAACCGAGTGTGCGGGCGTGGCCATGTTGCCGACCGAGCGCAGACCTTCCTCGGTGTCGTGCACGGCCAGTTCCGCGGTCAGGCGCTCGCGCAGCAGGCGCCCGCACCGGCGCTCGATGTCACTGTCCGCGCCGGGCCGGGCTTCGGCCTCGTCGAGCCGGGCGAGCGTGGCCCGCTGGAGCTGCGCGAGCGCCTCCTGGCCCGCGGGAGAGAGATCGGGGAGCTTGCTCGAGCTCTCCTTCACGCCGAGATACGTACCGGTGACCGGGTCGAGGGCGATGAGTTCGTCGACATACGCGTCGGCGACCTCACGGGGAAGCGGGCTGTTGGTCTCAGACATGCGGTCCATCCTCATACGGCGACCGCTGCCGCGTCAGCCCGGTTTCACCGGCCCTTGTCCCAAGTCAGCCCGATTTCGCTGAGGGCGTGTTTCCCGGCGTGTCGGGTGGCAGCAGCGGCCCGCAGTGCCACTCCTGGAAAATCAGCCGTGTCTCCACGCGCGCGACTTCCCGCTGGGACGTGAACTCGTCCAGCACCAGCCGCTGAAGATCGGCCATGTCCGAGACCGCGACATGGACCAGATAGTCGTCCGGACCGGTGAGATGGAAGACGGTCAGCGACTCCGGCAGCGCCCGGATCCGCTCCACGAAGGGCCCCACCAGCTCCCGCCTATGCGGCCTGACCTGCACCGACAGCAGCGCCTGAAGACCTCGGCCCAGCTTTGCCGGGTCCAGCCTGAGCTGGTGGCCGAGAATCACGCCCGAGCGGCGCAGCCGCGTCACCCGGTCAAGACACGTCGACGGCGCGACCCCGACCTGCGTGGCGAGGTCGCGATAGGTGGTCCGGGCGTCGTTCTGCAACAGCCGCAGCAGATGCAGATCGACCGGATCCAGTACGACAGATTCGGCCATTGGCCGAACGTAACACGGGATTCGCCCACCTGTTCCCGGTCACTGTTCACTCTTCCGGCCATGGATCCAGCGAGCAGGGAGGCGCCGAACCGCATGACCGGGTACGACGACGCACGCACCGCACCGAGAGCACTCGCCACCGAGGCCGTGCACGCCGGCCGTGACGACCTCGCCCGGCAGGGCCTGCACGCCCCGCCGATCGACCTGTCGACCACCTACCCCTCCTACGACAGCCGCGGCGAGGCCGCCCGCATCGACGCCTTCGCCACCACCGGCGCCGAGCCGGACGGCCCGCCCGTCTACGGCCGCCTGGGCAATCCGACGGTCGCCCGCTTCGAGACCGCCCTGGCCCGCCTGGAGGGCACGCAGGCCGCGGTCGCCTTCGCCAGCGGGATGGCGGCACTGAGCGCGGTCCTGCTGGTACGGGCCTCGATGGGCCTGCGCCACGTTGTCGCCGTACGCCCGCTGTACGGGTGCAGCGACCATCTGCTCACCGCCGGGCTGCTGGGATCGGAGGTGACCTGGACCGACCCGGCCGGCGTCGCGGAGGCGCTGCGCCCGGACACCGGCCTGGTCATGGTCGAGTCCCCGGCGAATCCCACGCTCGCCGAGGTGGATCTGCGGGCGCTGGCCCACGCATGCGGCTCGGTTCCCCTGCTCGCGGACAACACCTTCGCCACACCCGTGCTCCAGCGCCCCGTCGAACAGGGCGCCAGGCTGGTGCTGCACAGCGCCACCAAGTATCTCGGCGGGCACGGGGACGTGATGGCGGGCGTGGTGGCCTGCGACGAGGAGTTCGCGGGACGGCTGCGGCAGATACGGTTCGCCACGGGCGGCGTCCTGCATCCCCTGGCCGGCTATCTGCTGCTGCGGGGCCTTTCGACCCTCCCCGTCCGGGTGCGGGCGGCCTCGGCGAGCGCCGCCGAACTGGCCCGCCGCCTCGCCGCCGACCCGCGTGTGGCCCGCGTCCACTATCCGCGCATCGGCGGCGCCATGATCGCCTTCGAGGTGCACGGCGACCCGCACGAGGTCATCGCCGGCGTCCGCCTGATCACCCCCGCCGTCAGCCTCGGCAGCGTCGACACGCTCATCCAGCACCCGGCGTCCATCAGCCACCGCATCGTGGACGCGGACGACCGGCGAGGAGCCGGCGTCAGCGACCAGTTGCTGCGGATGTCGGTGGGGCTGGAGGACGTGGACGACCTGTGGGGCGACCTGGATCAGGCGCTGGAGGCGCGGCAGCGCCCCTCCAGGGACGCGGGTCTGGATCGATATGCGGCTCCGCCGCAGGGCGCGACCGGCCACCACGCACCCGCGGTGGCCGGCCGATAACCCCTACGGCGCCTCGGCCCTCCCCGTCTCACTCGCGCTCGACACCCGTCCCGTAATCCCCACGACGCTCTCGGCCTCCAGAGGAGCACCGAGCCGGGCCGTGATCACCAGGGTCCCCTCCTCGATCTGATAGTCGAGGGGGAGCCCCAGGGCGCGCATCGCGGCGACCATCCCGGTGTTGGAGGACTGCGTCACGGCGTACACGCTCTCGCAGCCCGCCTCGACCGCCATCGCCACCAGCCGGCGCAGCAACTCGCCGCCGATGCCGCGCCGCTGCCACGCGTCCTCGACGAGCAGCGCGACCTCGGTCTCGTCCCCGTCCCACAGCAGATGGCCGAGGCCGACGATGCGACCCGAGGCCGTCTGCACGGCCAGCGTCCGCCCGAATCGAGGGCTCAACAGGTGCTTCAGATAGCGGTCCGCGTCACCGACCGGACCGTGGTAGCGCATGCCCAGCGTCCGCGGCGAGCACCGCTCGTGCATCTCCTTCGCGGCCTCTCGGTCACCGTTGTCCGCCCGGCGCACGGTGATGTCGTTGCCCTGGGGCAGCGTCAGCACGTCCTGGCTGCGCGGCACGCGCGGACCGAGCCGGGCGTCCAGCTCCACCAGGGCCCGCGCCCGCGCGAACTCGGTCGGCGTGAACGGCAGATACGGCCGCACCACGGTGATCACTCCACCTTCCGGTGCCCGCAGCCGCATCACGGTGTCCTCCAGAACCCCTTCCACCGGCACCGGCTCGGGTCCCCGACCGCCCACGGCGGGCACCGCGGGCAGTGACCGGATCGTGCACCGGCCCAGCAACTGCCGCAGCGCCAGCGGCAGTTCCGCCGCGTCCAGGGCGGTACGGGTGGCCAGGCCCAGGACCCGGGTCGGCGCGTCCACCAGGTCATGGGCGTCGGCCCGCTCGATCCAGGTGCCGGAGCCGCCGGCCACCGAGACCGCGCTGCTGATCTCGGCCGCCGCGAGCCCGCCGGGCGCGCGCAGCAGGAACTCGTCCACCGTGCCGTCGGCCAGCGGATGCGTCTGCAGGCTCAGAATGTCGACCCGCAGTTCCGCGAGCGCCGCGCACAACGCGGCCAGCGAACCCGGTTCGTCCTTCACCGTCGTCCGCATCCGCCACAGCGCACCTTCCCCGGACACCGTCGCCGCCGTGTCGCGCGGCTGGTCCGACCGCCCGGCCGGCTCCTCGGAGCGCGGCCGGGCATCGGTATCACTGGTCGGCGGTGCGTGACCCTGGCGGCGTGTCCTCCATACGCGGAAGCCGGCCAGGGTGACCAGCAGGGCCGCCGCGGCCAGGAGCAGCGCCGGTCCGTCAGGCCCGAACCCGTTGAGGTTCGCCGCGGCTTCGGCCACCGCCACCGCCGTCAGGACCGCGGCGAGTTCGACGGCGTTGCGCCGCCAGTGGTGCACGGGACGCCCGTGCTTCGCACGCCTCACATCAGATATGTCTCGAGTCATGCACCCACTGTGAAGGAACGGTGTTGCGTGATCACGAACGTATTGTGACCGGGCGGTAAAGAGCCGCTATGTCGTTATTGTGGCTTTTTCAACTGTGTGGGATGGGACGACCAGGACGAGCACACGCCCGTCAGGCGGCCACACCCTCCGCCAGCGCGCTGTGCAGCCGCCGGGCCTGCGCCACGAGTCGCGACGAGCCACGGCGCTCCGCCGTCAGCGCCAGGTGCGGCAGCTCCTCGCGTGCCCCCGTTCGCTCCGCGCACTCGGCAGCGACGGCCAGGAGATCCGCCAGCCCCCGCGCCGGAGCGACCGCCCCGTCGCCCGCCAGGTCCGCCAGCAGGATCGGCAGGGTGCGCCGGAGCACTCCCCACACCGTGGCGTTCGCCCCCGTGGCCGCCGCCGTCCGCACCGACTCCACCAGCCGCGACGGCTTCACGGCACCGCACTGCACCAACTGCCCCAGATCCGCGCCGAGTCGGTCCGTGTCGAGCTGCCCCTGGGCCGCCAGCACCAACAGGGCGTCCACCGCGGCGAGCCGGTCCTCCGGATGCCGTGCGCCGAGCCCGTACGCCACGCACAGGTGCACGGCCTCGCCCGCCTCGCCGCCCGCCTCGGCCAGCAGCGGAAGTATCGCCGCGCCGCCACGCGAGTCTTCGACGGCGACCGCATAGAGATCGCGCAGCATTCTGACCGCCACCAGCTCGCGCTGTTCGGGCAGCAGGGCGAGCCAGTGCGGCTCCATGCCGTCGCTCCAGTGGTAGCAGTGCCAGCGGTCCCGGAACACGCTCACGGACTGTCCCAACGGGCGCAAGCCGGGCGGGAAGTCACCCTGTAGCTCGGCGATCTCCCCGGATTCGACGAATATGCGGTTCCCCGAAGTCCGGCGTCGGGACACCGGCGCGGCCCAACCGCCGCTGAGCAGCCACTGCTCCAGACGCCTGCCCTCCGTCGTGCCGAGCGTCGCCGCACGCGCCGCGGCCGCCTCGGCCGGCCCACGCTCCTCGCGCCGCACCCGCAGCAGCGCCTGCGCGAAGTCGGCCGCCGACACCCGCGCCCCGAGGCGCCCGTACTCGGCCAGACGTGCCACCAGTTCGTCCGGCTCCAGCAGCCCCGTGCCCCAGGTGGGCGTGGACAGCAGGAACGGCAGGGGCTCGGTACGGATCCGGTACGCCACCTCGCAGAGGCGGACCTCGAAGGCCCGGGTGAGCGGGCTGTGAGCGCACTCGCCGCTGACGGTGCCGTGCTGGAGGGCGTGGTGGAGCGTGGCGGTGCGCACCTTGCCCAGGAGCGTCGCCAACAGGAGCTCAAGTCCGTGCGCCGGGCTGTTCAGGCCGTGGTACCCGGTGAAGTAGTCGTCCGCGCTCGACCCGTACGGTGGCTCGGGCTGCGCCCACCAGCGCCCTGCGACGACGGGTTCCAGCGCCTCCAGCAGCGCGTCCCGGTCGCCGTACGCATGACGCACGAGTCCGTCCAGGGCCCGCTCGAACGCCGCGACGTCACCGCCGGCCACGAGCAACGCGCCGACCTCCTCGGCGAGTTCCGCCGCCGACTCGGGCGCGGGCGCCACACGCACCGGCTCCGGTGCGGGCGGCAGGACCTCCTCGTAGGCCACCGGCTGCGACGGCACGGGGGAGGCGCCCAGGCTCTCGGCCGCCCGCTTGCGAAGCGTCGGAATCAACTGGGCCGCGGCCACGGCGAGTTCCTCCCGCACCTCGGCCGCGCCCGGCTTGCCCACATGCCGCTCCACCAGCTTGAGCGCCCGCTCCTGCACCTCCGCGTCCTCGTGCCCGAAGGCCTGGGCGACGGTGGGCAGCAACTCCCCGGCGGTGGACGGGTCGCGGGCGATGACCTTGCCGAGCAGGACCAGCTGGGCGCGCACGAGCTTCTTCTCGGTGCGGAACAGGACCGCGCCCGACATCTCGACCAGCTGACGCGCGGCCACCTCACCGTCCAGGGCCAGCGACGCCAGCACCGACTGCGCGTGCGCGGCCACGACGGACGCGGCGTCGGCGGCCAGCGCGAGCCAGTCCGCGATGTGCTCGCGCTGCTCCTGACGGGTGAGGTCGAACGCCTGGAGCATCCGCAGGAACACCCGGTGGTCGGCGGCCGGACCGCCTCGCAGCAGCCGGGCCAGGCACGCGTCGACCGTAGCCTTCCGGTCCAGGACGCCGTCGACGGTCAGCTGGGCGATCGCCTCGTGCCAGCTGTTCGGACCCTCGACGGCGGTCCAGGCCAGACGGCTGCCGATGTCGTCCGTCTCGAAGAGCGCCGCCACCAGCCGAGCCAGGTGCGGGTCCCTGCGCAGCCGGGCCAGGACGGTGTCGCCGCGCTGCCAGACATGGCCGATGTGCTCCACCCAGCCGTGGACATAGGCCTCCGTCGTCGGCACCGGGCAGCCGGAGAGCCGGACCAGGCCCGCCGTCAGCTCGTACGGCACCCGCGCGGAAGGCGGACGCTCGGCGATCCGGTGTGCCACATCGCCGAGCCAGGCGGGGGCCCGGTCGCCCAGGACGTCGATCAGCACACCCGGCGACGCCGGCCACCAGCGCATGTCGGCGGCGGCGAGCCAACTCGCCACACCGGCCGCACCGGTCTGGCAGGCGGTCCCCGCCGCATGCAGGGCGGGATAGGCGCGGCGGGCCTCGGAGGTCCACTGGTCCGCCCTCAGCTCCTTGCGCAGCTGCCTCAACTCGGGGAAGAGCGCCCGCCGTTCGGCGTCCGTCATGCCGTCCAGGAGGCTCACCACCTCGGCCGTCCGTCCCGCCCGCACCGCATCCATCAGTGAAGTCATCGCGCATCCCCCTCGACTCGTGCCAGGTCCCGCTCAGCCGCGGGGACGCCCCGCCGCACCATGCGTACCGCCAGCGCGTGCTTGCACGGCCCGCGCCCGCCCCGGTACTTCGCCCACCACGGACAGCTGCAGCTGAGCACCCCCGCCTCGTCGCGCACCCGGTGCACATGCCCGTCCTCGGCCGTCACCGTCCCCAAGGCGCCGTCCAGCGCGACCGCGCCCGCCGCCACCAGCGCCCGCGCCGAACGCAGGCGAGGGTTGTGGCGCTCCACCCGCTCGGCGTCGTAGGGCAGCTCCCGGTGGAAGTAGGCCGCCTCCGCCGTGTCGTATCCGACCCGCCCCGACGTGCCGAGGCGGACGAGGGCCGCCCGGACGCGCTCGGGCGTGAGGCCCGAGGCCGCGGCCAGGTCGGCGACGTCGACGCGGGGTTCCCACGCCAGGAGCACCGCGATCAGCTCCGCGTCCTCGGCGGCCTCGTCGGTGGCGAGCGCGTCGAGGACGCCGCCCTCACCGGAGAAGCCGCGCGAGGCGTCGGGCGACAGTGTCAGGGTCAGCCGCATGCCGGGCAGGACCACCTCCCAGGCACTCGCCGTGGCGGGCGCACCGCCGGTGACCGCCGGGCCGTACACGCGCAGGGCCGTGGCATGCCGCAGCACCCGCTGGAGCGCGACCAGCCGCTCCGGACCCGGCAGGCACACCGCGCCGGGCACCGCGCGCGTGGTCGGCCGCAGTCCGCTCCCCGACGGCACCACCCACCGCGGGCCGCCCGAGACGCCGCGCGCCCCACCACGCGGCAGCGCCCGCAGGAACCGCACCGCCTCCGCGGCCGGCAGCTCGGCCCGCAGGTCGAAGCCGGCCGCAATCACCTGCGCCTCCGCGAAGCCCCGCAGCCAGCGGTCCGGGAGCGGCACCTTCTTCTCCACGACCGGCCCGTCCAGCGTGGTCACCGCCAGCTCCTCGGGGCCCACCCGCAGATGCAGCGGATCGTCCGAGCCGATCCTGGACAGGGCCTCGCGCAGCGGGTTGTTGACGTCGACGTTCGTCGTGCCGTGCCCCACCTCGCCGCCGTCCAGACCCGGCTCCAGCACGTCCAGGCGGGCGTACACCCCGCAGCAGCCGGAGAAGGACTCGAAGCGCAGCCGGTCGCCGTTGCCCGTCACCACCGGGTCGAGCGAGGCCGGCCGCTGCCGCTGGTAGTACCGGGCGGCCGCCACGTCGGCCACCGCGAGCAGCGCGGCCGAGGCCACCTGAGGAGTCGTCAGGAAGCCTGCGAAGAACTGCGGATGGTCCTTCACCCCCGAGGGTGTCGCACCCCGGGAAGTCTCCAGCCCCAGCAGCTGTCCGCCCGCTGCGGACTCCAGCACGGAGGGTCGCCGATAAGCCACGGCCTGCAAAGATCGCGTCATGGAAAAACCGTAGAGGCGGCCACTGACAATCCGCCCTGACCTGCGAAAACACCCCGGCGGGTGGCGAGTTGGCGCAGACCCCCGCCGCGATGTGCGAGTGCCGCGCACCAGGGGATGACACAGGTACGCGGCACTGTCACGAGCGTACGGGATCTACTGGCCGACGCGTCCCGGCTGGAGCACCTGGGTGAACAGCACCGTGCCGTCCTGCTCGCGCAGCCGCACCGTCAGCTCACCGCTGTGGCCGTCGATGTCGACCTCGCCGAAGAACTGGTAGCCGCCGGCGGGGGAGACGTTCGCGGTGGTCGGCGCCTTCACGAACACCCGCTCCGGACCGAAGGTGTCGTCGAGCGTGCTGGCCGGGAAGGCACCCGCGTTGAGCGGACCCGACACGAACTCCCAGAACGGCTCGAAGTCGGAGAAGGCCGCCCGCGCCGGCTGGTAGTGCTGGGCGGAGGTGTGGTGGACGTCGGCCGTCAGCCACACCGTGCCGGTGATCCGCCGGTGCTTGATGAACCGCAGCAGCTCGGCGATCTGGAGTTCACGGCCGAGCGGGTTGCCCGGGTCGCCCTGGGCGACGGCCTCGATGTTCGGCTTGCCGTCGCCAGTGTCCGGTACGACCAGGCCCAGCGGCATGTCCGAGGCGATCACCTTCCACACCGCCCGGGAGCGGGACAGCTCGCCCTTGAGCCACTTGAGCTGCTCCGCGCCGAGGATGCCCTGGGCGTCGGTGGTCTGGTTGTCCGTGGAGTTGGCGTTGCGGTAGGTGCGCATGTCCAGCACGAACACGTCCAGCAGCGGCCCGTGGTGGACCGTGCGGTACACCCGGCCGTCCGGGCGGCGCAGCGTCGAGATGGGGAAGTACTCCGAGAACGCCTGGCGGGCCCGCCCGGCCAGGACGTCGACGCTCTTCTCGGTGTAGCGGGTGTCGCCGAGGATCTCGCCGGGGTACCAGTTGTTGGTCACCTCGTGGTCGTCCCACTGGATGATGGAGGGGACCTGGGCGTTGAACCGCTTGAGGTTGTCGTCGAGCAGGTTGTAGCGGAAGTTGCCGCGGAACTCCGCCAGGGTCTCGGCGACCTTGGACTTCTCCTCGGTGGTGATGTTCCGCCAGGTGCTGCCGTCGGGCAGCGCGACGGACGACGTGATCGGCCCGTCGGCGTAGATGTTGTCGCCGCTGCACAGGAAGAAGTCCGGGTCCAGCGCGCCCATCGCGTTGTAGATGGTGTAGCCGCCGAATTCGGGGTTGATGCCCCAGCCCTGCCCGGCCAGGTCGCCGGACCAGACGAACCGGATGCCGTCACGCCGCCGTGCGGAGGCGGTACGGAAGGTGCCGGTGACCGGCTCGCCCGTGCGGCGCGGGTCGTCCGGGTCGGCGAGCAGCACACGGTAGTGGATCTGCTCGCCGGACGGCAGGCCGCGCAGCCGGGTCGTGCCGGTGAAGTCCGTGTCCGCGCCGAGCAGCGGGCCGCGCCATCTGCGGGGGTTGCGGAACGACTCGGTCGCGGACGTCTCGACGATCATCCTGGCGGGCCGGTCGGAGCGCACCCACACCAGCCCCGAGTCGCTGGTCACGTCGCCCGCCTGCACGCCCCAGCCCGCCTTGGGACGCCCCGAAAGGGCGAACGCCGGCGCCGAGCCGAGTGCCGTGGGCAGGGTCAGGGCCGCCGACGCGGCGAGCGAGCCGCGCAGGACGCTGCGGCGACCCGGGAACGGACGGTGTGACATGGGGGCCTCCAGTGGCGGGATCCGGCCAGTGTGCAGAGCCACAACTACTGGTGCGCCGCAGCGCACACGGAAACCACAAGTGAACAACTGACCGCATACGCAAGGGAACAGACACGTCATGCGGGAGTCACGCCGAGGTGTCTCTGCGGTCACCCGCCCGTGGTCGGGGCGGGGTGGCGGCTGCCCGGTTCACCTGCCCATGGCCGGGCGCAGGCGCGCGATCGCGGTCATCGCCGACCCGTCGCCGCCGCACGGGCCATCAGCCGTACGCCGTCTTGGATCCGCGCGGGCGACAGATGGGCGTATCCGAGCACAAGCCGCACGCCCGGCTCCTCGACGTCGTCGGCACCCGGGTGCGCGTAAGGCGAGTCCCCGGCACGCGCGTGTGCATAGTCCGTAAGCGGCCGCACCGCCACACCGGCCGCGCCCACGCGCGCGAGGAACCGTTCCTGAGGCCCGTACGGCTCCGGCAGCGCGGCGATGACGTGCAGGCCTGCCGCGATCCCGGTCACCCGCGCGCCCGGGAAGTGCTCCTCCAGCGCGGCGACGAGGGTGTCGCGACGCTCCCGGTACGCGCGCTGGCAGCGCCGCAGCTGACGGTCGTAGTCGCCGCGCTCCACGAACCGGGCGAACAGCGCCTGATCCAGGGTGGGATGACCGAGGTCCATGGTCCGCTTGCGCTCGACGACGTCCTCGGCCAGCGCCTCCGGTACGAGCAGCCAGCCGAGCCGCAGTCCCGGCGCGAGCGACTTGCTGACCGACCCGGCATACGCGACGCGCTCCGGATCGAGCCCCTGGAGCGCGCCCACGGGAGCGCGGTCGTACCGGAAGTCTCCGTCGTAGTCGTCCTCCAGGACGAACCCGTCGACGGACCGCGCCCAGTCGAGCAGTTCGGCACGGCGATCGGCCGAGTAGGCGATGCCGGTGGGAAACTGATGGGCCGGCGTCGTGACGACGCAACGCACGCCCGACTCCCGCAGCGGGCCGATCGAGAGCCCCTCGTCGTCCATGGGCACGGGCACGGTGGTCACCCCGGCGGCCGCGTACAGCGAGTCATGCTGCGGACTCCCCGGGTTCTCGACGCCGACCTCGCGCATCCCGCGCGCGTGCAGCACGAAGCCGAGCACCGTCGTCGCCTGCGACACCCCGGAGACGATCACGATCCGCTCCGGGTCCGCGACCACGCCCCGGCGGCGCGCCAGCAGTTCGGCGAGCGCCGTGCGCAGCCGGGGCAGCCCGCGCGGGTCGGGATAGCCGAGCTCCTGGTGCGGCAGCTCGGCCAGCACCCCGCGCTGTGCCGCCGCCCACGCGGCGCGCGGGAACAGCGACACGTCCGGCGTCCCGGGGACGAAGTCGGCCCGCGCGCCGGTGGAGCGTGGCGCGAGGTCACGCGCGCGTGGCCGGGCGGCCCGTACGGCATCGCCCACCCAGGTCCCGGCGCCCCGGCCGCTGCGCAGATAGCCCTCCGCCGTCAACTGCTCGTACGCCTCGGTGATCAGCCCGCGCGACACCCCCAGGTCGGCGGCCAGATCCCGGCTCGACGGCAGTCGCGTCCCCGGCACCAGCCGCCCCGACCGCACGGCCTCCCGCAGCGCCGCCTGGAGGGCACGTCCACGCGCGCGTGCGGGCGCCGACGCGGCGGGCACCAACAGCTCCCAGGCGGGGGAGACGGCGCGCGGGTCCGGATTGGTC
Organism: Streptomyces sp. UW30; assembly: GCF_008042075.1. Taxonomy (GTDB): domain Bacteria; phylum Actinomycetota; class Actinomycetes; order Streptomycetales; family Streptomycetaceae; genus Streptomyces. The sequence goes on from NZ_RDBN01000037.1 coordinate 1,503,090, forward strand.
TGCGATGACGTCATGAATGTGGACCTTAATCCGGACCGCCGCACTTCCTAGCGTCGCTGCCATGAACGCCAACTCCACGCGCGGCGCCCTGCTCGCCGCGTTCGCCTGCGTCCTCGTCGGAGGGTCCTTCACCGCCAACAGCCTGCTCGGCGACTACCCGTACGCGGGCGGCCAGTTCCTCCGCTACGCCCTGGCGTGCCTGCTGCTCCTGCCGCTCGCCGGGCCGGGTTCCGGGGCCCGGCTCCGCGCGCTCACGGCCCGCCAGTGGGCCCGCCTCGCCCTGCTCGCGGCCCTCGGCATGGTCGGCTTCAACCTCGCCGTCATCGCCGCCGAACGCACCGCCGAACCGGCCGTTCCCGGCGTTTTCGTCGGGTGCGCACCCGTCGTCGTGGCCGTGCTCGTGCCCGTCCTGGAGGGGCGCAGGCCCCAACGCGTCGTCCTGAGCGGCGCGTTGCTCGTCGTGGCCGGCGCCTGCACGGTCCAGGGTTGGGGGCGCACGGACGGCACCGGCATCGCCTTCTCGGTGTGCGCGCTGGTGGGCGAGGTGGCGTTCGCCGTGCTCGCCGTACCCGTCCTGCGGCCGCTCGGCCCGCGTCTGCTGTCCGCCACCGTGTGCGGCGCCGCGGCCGTCGAGTCGGCGGCGGCCGGGGTGATGCTCGACGGCGCCGCCTGGCTGCGCCGACCGGACGCCACCGAGACCGCGGCCCTGCTGTGGCAGGCGGCGATCGTCACCGTCGTCGGCTTCGTGTGCTGGTACATGGGCATGCAGCGGATCGGCGCCGAACGGGCCACGCTGTTCTCCGGACTCATCCCCGTCGCCGCGGCCTGCACCGCCCCGCTCGTCGGAACCGGTTCCTACGGCGTAGCGCAGGCCGTGGGCAGCGCGCTGGTCGGCGCCGGAGTCGTCCTGGGATGCCGTACGCGCCCATCGCCCCCGCGATACGAGGGGTTGCCTGCGTTGGCGCGTAAACAGGTATGAAAGCCCGCAGGGAAGGAGCCGGCTGAAGCCCGCCCCTCGCATCGCACGCGCATTCCTGGAGCCCCGTGGACGCCAAGAACCGATTCGAGACGAAGACCACCTTCGCATTCTCCCGAATGGAATGGCTGGCCTTTCTGGTCGTTTCCCTCGTGCTCGCTTTTCAGCACCTTTCGGAAATCCGCTGGGGCGTCTTCGTGGCGCTCTTCGCGGTGATCGACGTCATCGGCTACATTCCCGGCGCGATTCGCTACCGGCGCAGCCCGGACAAGCGCATCGCACGCGGCTATTACGTGGCCTACAACATCATGCACAGCCTGGTCACGGCGGGTGTCATCGCCGGGGCGTGGGTCCTGTTCGCCGGGCCGGAATGGGCCCTGCTCGCCCTGCCCATCCACCTCCTGGGGGATCGAGCCCTGTTCGGGAATTCGTTCAAACCCTTCGGTGTCGCCTTCGAACCGGAAACACACCCCGCCTATCGACGGTTCGAGCAGCAATACCGGACCGAATTCGCCGAAGAGGCCCGGCGTCAGGAGGAGGGCTCACGTGTCGTCCGTGCTTGACACCCTCACCGAACACAGCGACAACCCCAGTTCCTTTCTCGCCCTGAACAGTGGGAACGAATATTTCCGCGACGAGCCGATCGACGGCGTGTGCGCCTATCGCCGCGCCGGACGCCATGTCCTGCAATTCGGCGGCCCGTTCACCGCCCCCGAACACCGGGCGCGGCTGCTGGACTCCTTCGTCACACACGCGGGACGACGCCTGGTCGCCGTGCAACTCCAGCGCGAGGACGCCGAGCTGTACGCCGGTCAGGGCTTCACGGTCAACCAGATCGGGGCGTCGTACGCCGTCGACCTCGCCCGTTTCACCCTGCGCGGCTCACGGTTCGTGCGGTTGCGGAACAAGATCTCGCGGGCCCGGCGCGCGGGTCTGGAAGTGGCCGAGGTCCACCCCGGCGACGACGGCGCCGAACTGGACCGGGTCGACGAGCCCTGGCTCCGCGAAAAGGGCCGGCACGTCAAGGAGCTGCAGTTCCTCGTCGGCCAGCGGACCGGGCCGCTGCAACGCCACCGCCGGCTCTTCGTCGGGCGCGTCGACGGCGAAGCGGTCGGCTACATCAACTACTCGCCCGTCTACGGCAGCCGCCCCGGCTGGCTGCACGACCTCAGCCGGCGAAGGCCCGACGCGCCGCCCGGCGTGATGGAGGCACTCAACGCCACCGTCATGGAACGTCTCGTGGCCGACGCCGCCGCCTGGCTGCACTTCGGCTTCACCCCGTTCACCGGGCTCGACCAGGAACACGAAGTACCCGGCCACAGCCGGATGTTCGCCCGGTTCGCCCGACTGCTCGCCGAGCGCGGCAAGGCGATCTACCCCGCCGCCTCCCAGCTCGAATACAAGGAGAAGTGGGCCCCGCACGTGGTCCTTCCGGAGTACATCGCCTTCCTGGGCAGGCCGCGCGTCCCCGCAGTGTGGCAACTGCTGCGCGCCACCAACGCCGTCTGACGCCGCTGCGCCCACCGGCGCACGGCCACGCCACCGGGCCGCCCTCCCGCGCCGCCGTATGCCTGATGACCACCCCCCACCCCGGAGGACCGCAACCGCATGAGATTCCTCGAGCGCGAACGCACCACCCTGGCCAAGCTGCTGCCGGACCTGGACCCGGCCCTGCGCGAGACACCGCTCATGGAGCTGGAGCGGCGGGACAGCCCCGGCATCCGGTTCTTCCGGGACAGCGGCGGGCCGGGGCTGCTGGTCCCCGAGGCCCATCAGGGCCGGGGAGCCACGGCGTTGGACGCGGTGCGTGTGCAGCGGGCCATCGGCAGCCGCTCGCCGTCGCTGGCCGTGGCGACCACCATGCATCACTTCTCCATGGCCACACTCGTCGGCCTGGGCGACCGGGGCACAGGACTGGAGTGGCTGCTGATCGAAGGAGTGGCGGCCGACAACCGCGTCATCGCCTCCGGCTTCGCCGAGGGACGCCGCGGCGCCGGCATCCTCGAACCGACGATGACCGCCAAGGTCACCGAGGACGGCGTACACATCAGCGGCGTCAAACGGCCGTGCAGCCTGGCCCGCTCCATGGACGTGCTGACCGCCAGTGTCCTCGTGCCCCGCGAGGACGGGCAGGGGGACGAGCTCGCGGTCGCTCTGGTGCCCGCCGAGAGCGAAGGCGTCGGTGTCAGCGGCTTCTGGTCCAGCGCCTTCCTGGCCGGCGCCGAGAGTGACCAGGTCACCCTCACCGACGTCGTCGTACCGCCGGAGCTGCTGCTGCGTACCGCGGCCACCGCCCAAGGGGGGATCGACGAGCTCCAGACGGCCGGGCTGATCTGGTTCCAGCTGCTGATGACGGGCAGCTACCTCGGCGCCGCCTCCGCCCTGGTCGAACGGGTGCTGCTCAACGACCGGATCCCCGAGCACGAGCGCGTACGGCTCTTCGTGGAGACCGAGGCCGCGGCGGCCGGCGCCGAGGGCCTCGCCCGCCGCGTCGACGACGGCGACCTCGGCGAGTCCGCGCTCGCCCAGGCGCTGTACGTCCGCTACGGCGTCCAGGACGTCATCGCCCGGGTCGCCCCGCGCGCGGTCGAACTGCTCGGCGGGCTCAGCTTCATGACGTCCGACGATGTCGGCCATCTCGCAGCCTGCGCCAACGGACTGTCCCTGCACCCGCCGTCCCGGGCCAGGATGACCGGCCCCTTCGCCGACTACCTGGCCGACCGGCCGCTCGCGGTCGCCTGACCGGCGCCCGCACCCACCGCCCTGTGCCGGCCGAGACCTGTTGAGGGAGCACACCCATGCCGCGACACCTCCCGCGTCCCACCGCCCCACCCGCCCCGAGGACCGGCGCACGCGACCGCCCGACCCTGCTGCTCACCGGAGGGACCGGCGTCCTCGGGCGGGCCCTGATCGACGAGTTGGCGGCCGACTTCGACCTGCTCTGCCTGCGCCGCAACCGCCCCCTGGGCGACCCGCGGGTGCGTGAGCTGCGGGGCGACCTCCTCGCCCCCCGCCTCGGCCTGAGCGCGCTCGCCTGGCACGAACTCGCCCTCGAAGTGGACGTCGTCCTGCACTCCGCCGCCGAGACCAACTGGCGCATGCCGCCCGCCGACATCGAACGGACGAACATCCTCGGCACTCAGGCCGTGCTCGACCTGGCCGCCCGCGCCGACGCGCCCCTGTACCTGGTGAGCACCGCGTTCGTGGCCAGCGCCCCGAGCGAGGAGGACGCGCGGCGCTTCCCGGGGGCCGCCGCCTATCTGGCCTCCAAGACCACGGCCGAACAACTGGTGCGCGAGGCCGACCTGCCCGGCGCGATCGTGCGCCCGTCCGTCGTGATGGGCGACTCCACGACCGGCCGGATCGCCGGCCAGCAGGGCCTGACCAAGACCCTCGGCTCGATGGTCCTGGGACAGGTGCCGGTGCTGCCCGGCGCGCCCGACGCCCGCGTCGACATGGTCCCGCAGGACTACGTCACCCGGGCCGTCGGCGACCTCGTCCGCGGCGGGGTGAGCAGCGGCGAGTTCTGGCTCACCGCCGGCCAGGACGCGCCCCGGGTGCGCGAGATCGCGGACACCTGCGCGGAGTTCGCCGTACGCCGCGGCCTGCCCGCACCGCACCGGCCCCGGCTCATCCCCGTCGAGGCGGTGCACCGGCTGTTGCTGCCCATGCTGGAGGGCACAGCACTGCCCCAGGCCACCCGACGCAGGTTCCAGCACTACGCCGAGCTCCTGCTGGTCTTCCAGCGCGAGCTCCCCTTCGACACCTCGCTCGGCCGGCCGCACTGCGGCACCCGCCTCAGCCACGCCGGCATCCGGGCCGCGCTCGTACGCAACCTGGAGAGCTGGGCCGACGACCACCCGGCCCTCCTCGCCCGCCACCGCACCGCCCGTACGACCCCGACCGAGGTGGCCTCATGACGATCTCCCCGGACACGACGGCCGTACCCGCACAGGACGTCACAGCCGAGTCCACCACCCTCGACCTGTACCTGCGCCACATCGGCTCCGGCCGAGCCGTCATGGGCCGCGTGCTCGGCGGCATGTCCGAGGTGCTCTCCGAAGGCCCCTGGATCCACACCGACGACGGCCGCAGGCTCCTCGACTTCGGCGGCTACGGCGTCTTCATCCTCGGCCACCGGCACCCGGCCGTCGTCGAGGCGGTGCACCGGCAGATCGACGTCCACCCGCTGGCGAGCCGGGTCTTCCTGGAGCCCGTCGCCGGGCGCGCCGCTCAGGCGCTGGCCGCCCACACCCCGCCGGGTCTGGACTACGTCCACTTCGTCAACTCCGGTGCCGAGGCCACGGAAGCCGCCCTGAAGCTGGCCCGCGCGCACGGCCGCAACGCGATCGTCACGACCCGCAAGGGCTTCCACGGCAAGACGCTCGGCGCCCTCAGCGTCACCGCCAACGCCACCTACCAGACGCCCTTCCAGCCGCTGCTGCCCGACACCACCCAGGTCGCCTACGGTGACGCCGGCGATCTCAAGCAGGCGCTGGCCGCCCGTCGCGACCGGGCCTGCGTCATCCTCGAACCGGTGCAGGGCGAGGGCGGCGTACACATCCCGGAGCCCGGCTATCTCACCGAAGTCGCGGCCCTGTGCCGGGAGTTCGGCGCGCTCCTCGTCGTCGACGAGATCCAGACCGGGATGGGCCGGCTGGGCACCTGGTGGGGCGTGGACGCCGAGGGGATCCGCCCGGACATGCTGCTGGTCGGCAAGGGGCTCAGCGGCGGCGTCGTACCGGTCGCCGCGATGGTCGCCACGGCCGAGGCGTACGCCCCCTTCAGCCGTGACCCCTATCTGCACACCTCCACCTTCGGCGCCTCCCCGATCGCCTGCGCCGCCGCCCTCGCCGCCGTCGAGACCATGGAGCGCGAGGACACCGTGGCCCGCGCGGCGAGCCTCGGCGCGCGCATTCTGGCCGGCGTGCGGGCCACCTGTGAGCCGTACCGGGAGATCCTCGTCCAGGACGTGCGCGGACGCGGGCTGCTGATCGGCATCGAGTTCACCGAGGACCGGGCGGTCGGCGAACTCCTGCTGGAACTCATCGCACGCGGCGTCCTCGTCAACCACTCCCTCAACTCCACCCGCGTGCTGCGCCTGACTCCGCCCGCCGCCGTGGCGGACGACGCACTCGATCTGTTCTTCACCAACTTCGCCGAAGCACTGCACACGACGGCCGCCCGTATGGCCGGGTGAGCCCGCGGCCCGGCAACTCGTCGTACCGGAACCGGAACCAACCCAGGAAAGGAACCGAACGACCCATGCGTCATGTGGTCCTGCACGCGATCGCCCACGGCTCGCAGCCGGCTGCCGTGTACCACCGCATCACCGACTTCCGCCGCTATCCCGAACTCACCGACACCGTGCGCGAGGTCCGCGTGGACACGCTGGCCGACGGTTCGGTGGTGTCGGACTGGACCGTCTCCTTCCGCGACGGGCTGATGCGCTGGAGGGAACGCGACACGTTCGCACCGGACACCCTCACGCTCACCTTCGAGCAGCTCAGCGGCGACTTCCAGACCTTCGAGGGGAGTTGGCGCTGCGAACCGCGCGACGACGGCACGCTCGTCGTGTTCACCGCCGCCTTCGACCTCGGCATCCCGACCCTCGCGGAGATCCTCGACCCCGTCGCCGAGTCCACCCTGCGGACGAACATCGCCCGCATCCTGGCGGGCCTGGTGGGCGCGGAGGTGATCGATGAGTGCGCCGCCACCGCTCACGGCTGACCCCTCCCCGTACGACGACCCCCTGCACGACGAACCCGGCCCCGGCGCCGCCCGCTGTCTCGGCCTCTACGCCAAACTGGCCGCCGGCGTGAGCGTCGTGACGGCCCGGGGCGAGGACGGGCCCCTCGGGATGACGGTCTCCGCCGTGACCTCGCTGTCGGCGCGGCCACCGCTGCTCCTGGCCTGCCTGCGCGACGGCTCCCGCACCCTCGCCGCCGTCCGGTCCCACGGCGCCTTCGCGGTGCACCTGCTGCGCGAGGAACAGCACGACCTCGCAGGCCGGTTCGCGAGCCCGACGACGCCTGCCGCCCAGCGCTTCGCCGGTACGGACACCCGGCAGGTCCTCGGCGTCCCGGTGATCGCGGGCGCGCTGGCCTGGTCGGTGTGCCTGGTGAAGGACGTACGCCGCTACGGCGACCACCACCTCGTCGTCGGTCAGGTCGCCGCCGTGCACGTGGGCGGCGGGCGCCCGCTGCTGTGGCACGACCGCCGGTTCAGGACGCTCTGCAAACTCGTGCCGGAGGGCGCCGAATGACGCCGCCGGCGCACGGAACCCCGGCCTGGGACCTGCCCGACCTGCCCGCCCAGCCCCCGCTGCACGGCACCGGCACGGCGGACGTGGCGGTCGTCGGGGCCGGTCTGGCCGGCCTCGCCTGCGCCTACCACCTGGCCGAACGTGCCCCCGGCCGCGACATCGTGGTGATCGACGCCGAGGGCCCCGCCGCCGGGGCCAGTGGCCGGGGCACTGGGCTGCTGGGCCCGCGAGCCGGGCCCGCGATCGACCGCGCCGTACGCCGGCACGGGCCCTGGGCCGCACGCCGGATGCATCTGGCGAGCGTACGGGCGGTGCAGGAGGTCCTCGACCTGTGCGGGCGGCTCGACCTGCCGTGCGCAGTGCGGCCCGGCGCGCAGATCATGGCGACACGCGCACCGGCCGGCCTGGCGTCACTCGACCGGCAGGCCCGGGCCTACCGAGCGCTGGGCCTGGACGTGCCGGAGCTGTCCGGCGCCCAGGTACGCGCGCGCGTGGGCGTCCCGTACACCGCGGGGCTGCTGCACCGCACCGCCGCCACCCTCGACCCGGCTGCCCTCACCAGTGCCCTCGCCCGTGCCTGCGCCGCCAACGGCGTGCGGTTCCACGGGCGCAGCCCGCTGCTGGCCGTGCGCGCGGGGGAACGGGGCGGCTGCGAGCTGCTCTTCCCGCACGGCCGGCTCCGCGCCGGGCAGGCGGTACTGGCCGTCAACTCCGCCGCCCGGTCCCTCGCCCTGCCGGTCGGCACGATCCTGCCGCTGGAGGTGTACGCCGTCGCCACCGCGCCCGTGAGCGACGCGGCGTACGAGGCGCTGGGCGGGCACGAGGGGTACGCCGTCGTCGACGCCTTGCCGATGGCCCCCTACTTCCGGCCGCTGCCCGACGGCGGGCTGGTGGCCGGCGGCGGCACGGTCACCCTGCCCGCCGGCCTCGGCGGCCCTCGGTTGCGCGCCGCGCGCGAGCGCGCCTGGGCGTGGCTGGGCCGCTGGGTGCGGTCCCTGCACCCCGAGCTGGCCCACCTGCCCGTCACCCACCGATGGTCGGGCCGCGTCGGCATGACCGGCGACGGGCTGCCGGTGGTCGGCCCCGTCCACGGCCTGCCCGGCTTCTGGTACATCGGCGGCTGCTGCGGCCACGGCCTGGCGATGTCGGTGGCCCATGGCGCACACGTCGCCGCGGCCCTCTCGGGGGAGCCGGAACCCACGGACCCGCTGCCCTGGCACCGCTGCGCCGCCCCGCGCATGCCGGTGAGCGGACCCGCCCGCCCCCTGCTGCGGACCTACCTGGACGCCCTCGGCCGGGCCACGCGGCGCACCTGCTGATCCCCACAGCCCTGTTCCCCCACACGGAGGTCGTTGCATGACCCGACGTTCCCTCGGCAGCGGCGGCTGCCTGCCGCCGACGCTCCGGATGGGCGCCGCCGACGTCGCCTACCACCTGGCCATGCGCGGCAGACCGCTGCCGGTCGTCTTCATGTTCACGTTCGGCGGCCGGGCGCCGACCCTGGACGCCGTACGCGCGCGCGTGGCCGAACGCGCCCACCGCGTCCCGGCGTTGCGCTACCGCATCGCCCGGGACCGCCCGGTGTTCCGGCGCGTCGACGGGATCGCCGTGGAACAGCACGTGCACGAGGTGTGGCTGCCCGAGGACGCCGACGAGGCGGAAGCGGCGCGGATGATGCTGACCCGGCCCATGAACACGGGTGAACGGCCGTGCTGGGACGTGTGGCTGGTCCACGGGCCCGCGGGCGGCCACAGCCTGTGCTACCGAAGCGACCACACCATCCAGGACGGCGTCGGCGCGGCCCACACCGTCCGGGACCTCCTCGACGACCACCCCCAGGGCGGCCCCGCGGCCCACCACCCCGGCAGGCCGACCGGCCGCGGCCTGGCCGACGCCCTCGCGGACGCCGTGGGCGGCTTCCGCGCGCCCACCGCCAAACCGGCCTTCGACGGGGCGAGCAGCGGCCGCACCACGCTGTGCCGGGTGCACACCCCGCTGGCCAGGCTGCGCGCCATCGCCCGCGCACACGGCGGCACCGTCAACGACGTCTACCTCGCCGCCCTCTCCCACGCCGTCCACGCCTGGCACATGAAGGCGACCGGAGCGCCGCATCCGCCGCTGCCCGTAGCGGTCCCCATGTCGGTGCGGGCGCCCGGCGAGGAATGCGCCCCCGGCAACCGGATGGTCACCGCCCGGCTCCTGCTGCCCTGCGACGAGCCGTCACCGCACCTCACCCTCGCCCGGGTCGCGGCGGCCACCGCCCGCTGGCGCGCCACCCGGCGCCGCGACGCCGTCCGCATGCTCCTGGCGGCAACGCCACGGGCCCTCGGCGCGCGCGTCGGCACCCGGATGGTCAACGGCGACGTCGTCTCCGGGCCGGCCAGCAGCGTGAACTCCGGTGCCGCCCTAGTCCACCAGGGGGCCGCGTCCGACAGCGCCGCGGTCTTCACCGGCCTGGCGGCCGGGATCCGCTGTCTGACGACGCTGACGAGCCAGCACGACACCTCCTGCCTCACGATCGTGCACGACGAAACGCTGGCCACCGCCGACGAACTCCCGGACCTGTGGCTGGCCGCGCTGCTGGAACTGGAACGGGCGTAGCGCGCCGTACGGCGGCAAAGGCAGGAGCCCCTGGCAGTACCGCCCGGGGCTCCTGCCTTGTGCCGGTCACTTCTTCAGCGTGCCCGTCGTCAAGAACGCGCACTTGGCCGCGGCCTCCGTGAGCAGCGGCAGATACGGGGAGAGCCGCTGGATCACATACGGCAACGTGAAGAGATCGGCGACGCGGGCCTCCCAGCCCCGCTCCGCCCACCAGGCCTCGGGGTCGGCGAGTTGCCAGTTCCAGGCGATGCCGGTGGTGGACAGGGCCTCCAGGAACGGCGCCACGAACGCAGTGGAGGCCGCCTCGGCGTTCACGCACTCGGCGCCGAACGTGCTGCCGGGCGCGGAGAGTTCCGTCATCGTGGCGACGACGGACGTCACCGCATCGGGCTGGAGGTGGTAAAGGAGTGTCTCGCTCAGCCACGCGGTGGGCCGGCGCGGATGGAAGCCCGCCGCGAGCAAGTCGTCGGCCCAGGACCCGGTCGGGTCGACACCGACCGTGCTGCGCCGCCCGCACGTGGGGCGGTTCCAGTCCAGCACCCGGTCCTTGAACTCCAGCACGGCGGGGGCCTCGACCTCGAAGACGTGCACCCCGGTCGGCCAGTGCAGCCGGAAGGCGCGGGTGTCGAGTCCGGCCCCGAGCAGCACCACCTGACGGCAGCCCGAGCGGGATGCCGTGAGCAGGTGCTCATCGAAAAAGCGGGTGCGCACCACGGCCCAGTCGGGCAGCAGACGTTGCAACGGGCCGTCGCCGGGGGGCCCGCCGCCGAACCGGGCGGCGTGCAGGAAGTCCGCGGCCCAGGGGTCGAGCACGTACGGCGTGTCCCGGCCGCACTCGGCGGCATGCGCGGCGGCAGTCCACAGCGCGACGTGCGGGAGGCCGTACGACGGTGAGGCGCCCTCGGCAAGGGTGGCGTCCGGCGCCGACGGTGGCTGCGGGCGTGTGGTCTCGGGCAAGGAGAACCTCCCTGTGATCAGCGGGTTCGAAGGGTCAGCCGGGGGAGCGGCGGGTGAGCGGTTTCGACGGTCAGGTGGAGCGGCGGCGGGCGAGCAGGAAGGCCAGCGCGCCCAGGGCGACCATGCCGCCGGAGGGGCGCGTGGGACGCTGGCCGCCCATCGCGGCCGTGGTGCGCGGTTCGTGGACCTGCAACGCGAACTGGCGGTTGGCGATGTCGCCGAGCACACCACGCATCTGCTCGGGGCTGGTGACCGCCGCGAGCAGCAACTCCATCGAGTTGCGGGCGAACTGGTGCCGCCCGAGGAACTCGCGGCCCAGCGAGAACAGGATTTTCGGCACCTCGCCCTGGAACACCTCCGGCAGCGTGATCTCGGGGGCGAGGCAGCGCACCGAGCCGTCCAGGTTGGCGAAGGACTTGCCGAGCAGCGACACCGCCGGCGGTGAGCCGATGCCCCGCTTCGTCGCCTTCGCGAGCACGGTCGTCAGGGACACCCCGAAGTTCATGTCCTCCAGCGACAGATGGGAGACCTTGGGCACGAAGGCGGCCATGTCGGCGGCGAACGCGGGCATGTTGGACCACGACGTCACCCGGCCCATCTCGGCCCAGTGGTGCGCGAGCCCGGCGCCGTCGTTCTGCGCCAAGGTCATGAACAGCGGCAGCAGTTGCAGACTGGTACGGCGGTCCAGGCGGCCCACCATGCCCCAGTCGATCAGCGTCGCGGGCCCGCCCGGCACCGCGAAGACGTTGCCCGCGTGGGGGTCGGCGTGGAAGACGCGGTGCACGAAGTACCCGTGGTACATGAAGCGCAGCAGGTCCCTGCCGATCTCGATGCGCTCGTCGTCGGTGAAGTGGGCGCGGTCGACGTGCCGCACCGACGTCCCCGGGGCGAGCGACTGGACCAGGACCCGGGGGCTCGCGTGCAGCACCCTGGGCACCTCCAGCGTGCGGAAGGGCCGTACGAACTGCCGGGCCTCGTCCATGTTGCGGGCCTCGCCGGTGAAGTCCAGCTCCGGCTCCATCGCGTCGAAGACGGAGCCGAGCATCGCCTCGACGTCGATGACCTCGTTGAAGCGTGGCGCGACACGGGCCACGATCCGGGATGCCCGGCGCATCAGCGCCATGTCCGCGAGCACGCCCTCGCGGATGCCGGGGCGCTGGATCTTGACCACGGCCGGCCGGCCGCCGGGCAGCGTCACCCGGTACACCTGGGCGAGGGAGGCGGCGCCGAGCGGGGCGCTGGTGTCGATGTCGTCGAACCGCCGCTTCCAGTCGGGGCCGAGGTCGCCGGCCAACACGGCTTCGAAGGCCGGGAACGGCTGGACGTCCACCTCGTCGTGCAGGTTCTGGAGCTCGTCCCGGATCGACTGCGGCACCATGTCGGGGCGGGTGGACAGAATCTGCCCGAGCTTCACATAGAAGGGACCGAGACTCTCCAGGGCGTGCCGCACGGCCTTGGCCCGCCGTTCCTCGGCCCCGGCGGAGCCCGCGCCGCCCTCCGCCGGCCCCTCCTGCCCCTGTCTCGTACGTCTGCGCAGCCGCGTGGCCTGCCCGACCTCGTCGACGACGAGGCTCCCCAGGACCTTGACCACCAGCCGCAACCGATCCCCGACGACAGACGCCATCGTGAGTGATCTCCTCAGGTAGAGCGGGTCGCGAGGACCGGTCAGGTGACCGGCCCAGCGGGATGTACATGCCGAGCCGGTCACCGCGAGCCCATGACCGCGAGCAGGGTGACCGCGAGTCGTTGGGGCGCGGTCGCCGTCAGGCCGAGGAGGCCTTGCCTGCCTTGCCGGCCGGGACCTGCAACGCCTGGATGAGCTTCGGGATCAGTTCGAGGAGCTGGGCGAGCTGGGCGGGGAGCGCGAGCACGTCGCCCACGCCCTGGGCGGCGTGTCCGACACCCCCCGCCAACTGGCCCATTCCTCCGGCCAGTTGCCCGAGCCCGCCGAGCGCGGCCAAGGGGTTGCCGGCGCCCGCGGCACCGGTGAGCGTGGCGAGGGGGTTGGCGGCCCCGGCCGCACCCGCCGCCCCGGCGAGCGCGGCCAGCGGGTTGGCCRCCCCCGCGGCGCCCGCCGCTCCGGTGAGCGCGGCGAGGGGGTTGGCGGCCCCACCCGCTCCCGCCGCCCCCGTCAGCGCGGCCAGCGGATTGCCCGCCGCGCCGGCAAGCGCCCCCAGCGGATTTGCGGCGCCCGCGAGCAGCGCGGCCGGGTTGGCGGCGCCGGCCAGGGCCGCCAGGGTGCTCGCCGGCAGCCCGGCCAGGGCCGCGACCTGACCGGCGGCGGACGACGACTTCTCGGGCCGGTTGAGAATCTCGTCGAACGCCTCCTTTCCGCTGTCGGCCATATTGCCCATGAAGTCCTTGAGGATGTCCTGCATGTTCTTGTCGGACATGAGCGAGTTTCCCTTCGGTTGGTTATCCCGTGGCATCTTCCATGGCCTTCACACAGGCCGTTCTGAGGCGTGCCCGCCCTCTGGTGAAAGCGGCCTCGGCTGCCTTGAGGGAGATGTTGTGCATACGGGCGAATTCCGCCGTGGAAATTCCCTTGGACCGGGCGATTATGACTTCCTGCTCCCGGCCGCGCAGCTGCTGGACCTGGGCGAGCAGCCATTTGCCGAACTCCTCGTCGCAGACGTCCTCCTCGGTCGTCCCGGGGTCGTCCAAGAAGGCCGTCCGTTGTAACAGACGTCTGCGTCGCTCCAGGTCACGATAGAAATCCGTACACAGGCGCAGCGCCACGGAGGTGAGGAAGGGCCCCAGCCGGCTGCCGTCGAGGGCGGAGTGCGCGGCCGCCCGGGTCAGCGTCTCCTGCACGCAGTCCTCGGCGTCCTGGTGGCTCGGGAGTCGTCGTCGGACCAGCCGCATGAGGCGGTCCCGGTGCTGGGATATGTCATCCCAGGAGCATTGGGCGGGCGAAGGGCAGGTGGAATTTCGCGCCATATGGAATGCAGCCCGTAGTCTCTCGATCGAGCAGGGGGAATGGTGGCCCAATTCAGATTTGTGGGCCCCCAATTTTTTCCTACCCGAGCCGCCGGGGCGGCAAACCGGAAATCTATCCTGCGAAATGCGCAGGAATGATTTTCCGGGCGCATACCGCTCTTATTTTCGGGCGCGAATCTCCCGGCGCGTCCAGTCGCGGTTCCAGTTGACCCACATGTCCCGCACGGTCTGCTGCACCAGGGAGGAGCCGCGCCGGACGTCGGTGGTCAGGGCCTGGACCGCCTCCTTGCCCACCAGCCGCCCACCCCCCGTGAAATACGTGCCCCGGACGTGCTGGGGCGAGCGGAACCTGCCCCACAGCAGGATCCTCATCAGCGGCCACAGGGTGAACACCCCGGACGGGCAGCGGTCCTCGGGGTCGAGGGTGCCCCACACCGCCGGGCACAGCCCGCTCTCCCGCAGCAGGTCGAAGATGCGCGTCACGGCCTGATCCTTCGTCAGACTCCCTGCGCCATAAGCGAGTACGACATCCCGGGCCTGCTCGAAGAGCTGCCCGACCCACGGATTGTCGACGCCCTGAAGCCCCCGATAAGGCGCTGTCTCCAACGCGTCGAAAGAGGCGGGATCACCCGTCTTCTCGAATGCCACCGCCGCCTGGTTCTGCGCGTTCGTCCCGTACAGCGTCGTGATGGTCCACACCCGGTTCCACGCGTTCCACAACGCGAAGTCGTCGAACGACAGGTAACTGCACGACACCAGGTCGTCGTAGAACCGGAACATGCGCTTGATCCACTGCTCCAGATACGCGAACCGGGCGGTGTCGAAATCGTCCTCGCGCACCGCGTCGATGATCCGGTGGCCCAGCGCGTTGAGCGCCATCACCGTGACCGCCAGCCCGCTGGAGAAGAGCGGGTCGATGAAATCGCTCGCGTGCGGCAGCAGACACCAGCGGTCCCCGACCACCGTCCGCGACGAGAACTGCGTACGGTCGGTCGACACGTACGGCCGCACCGCCCGAGCCCCCTCGAACTGCCGTGCCACACTGGGGAAGCGCCGCACATGGCGCCAGAACTCCTCCTCCGCGGACACCCCCTCGGGACGCGGATGGCGATCGAGGTCGAGATTGACGCCGACGCTGCACAACTCGCTCGTACTGGCACTGTGGTTGTCGAACGGGATGACCCAGAACCAGCCGCCCTCGAAGAGATGGTGCAGTGTCCCCTGGCTGAACGGGCTGGGCATCCCGTGCTGTTCGCGCGGCGGGGCGACGGTGTCGAAGGGGCGCACGTTCACCATGTGCGTGAAGATGGTGCGCGAGCGCGTGCGGTACGGCGGCTCCTGCCGCAGCCCCAGCCGCTCCGGCAGCAGCGCGCGCATACCGCCGGCGTCGACGACGTACGACGCCTGGAAGGTGCCCTTCTCCCGGGTGACCAGGGTGACTCCGTTTTCGTCGAACTTCACGTCGTCCACGACGGTGTGGGTGTGGGCGGTCGCGCCGTACGAGACGGCGACATGGAACATGTACGCGTCGACGTCCTGCCGCAGATAGTGCGAGTCGGGTCCGAGCGGCGGCCCCCAGGTGGGGTATTGGGTGCACTCCTCGGCGCGGGTGGGCTCCGACTCGCGGTGGTAGACGAAGCTGAAGTTGCGCTTCACGCCGCAGTTCGACGACACATGGCGGCGCAGTGCCCCGTTGGTCGCCAGGTGCTCGATTTCCGGGACGTCGTAGCGGCGGGCCAGGACCCGCAGGCCGAAGGTGGTCTCGGGGACGGTGGACTCTCCGATGGCGAATCTGGGGTGACCGCTTCCCTCCAGAAGCAGCACCCGCACGCCGTGGCGGGCGAGGATCGCCGCCAGCATCGTCCCGCCGATGCCGCCTCCGACGATGGCGACATCGAACACACGCTGGTCGTCTTGCACGTCTTCGTCCTTTCGCGACGGGAAATGCGCTGTGCCGGGCCGGTGTTCGGGCGGGCCTCAGAGGGCCGCCGGGCCCGGCAGCGCCCGGCGCAGCCCGCAGGCGGCCACCCGGGCGGAGAACGACAGGGCGAACCAGGGAGTGGGCGCGAGCTCCGCCAACCGCCGTCGCTCGCCCGGCAGTCGACGACCACCGCGTCCGGTGACGTCCAGCCACGCCCCGAAGTGCAGCAGCCGCTCCTCCGGCCCGGCGCGGCGCGCGGGCCGGGGCCGCATGTGCTCGCGCACCGCCCGGGTCAGCGCCGCGCGCCGCGCGTCGTCCACGCCGTGCCCGGCCAGGAAGCGGTCGAGCAACGCGGCCGAACGGGCCGGGAATCCACCCCGCAGCGGCGCGCCACCCCGGGTCAGCCCGGTGTCGTGGAACGCCGTGGCGACGAACAGCCCCGCCCGGTCGTAGTGGATTCCGCGGGCCTGCGCGAAGGCGTCGGCCAGCAGGAACGTACGCAAGGAGTGCAGGGCCGTGCGCGGCGGCACGAGCCGGTGCAGTTCGCGCAGCGCCGCCGCCACCAGCCGATCCCCGAGCAGCCCCTCGACGGACGGCTCGGCGAGCAGCGGACGCCATGCCTGCGGCGCCGTACGACGTGGACCGCCCTCGTCCGCACCGGGGCGCTGCACGGCGTGCGGCTGTGCGGACATGTCGTGCGGCTTCGCGGACATGACGAACTCCTCTCGCATATGCGATGTGTCGGTTGCGCCTGTCTCTTCTCTTTACGCCCGGATCCGGCATCCCCCTGCCCCCGTCCGGCCACCGCCCGGACCTTGGCCGATCTTCGCCCTCGCAGCGTCGAACGCGGATACGGCCGGGCGCGAACCCGGCGAACCCGGGCATGGATGACCGCACTGACCAGCCGCCACCGTGCTCGACAAGGAGCCGCCCGTGAAGGCCAGTACGTCCCTCTCCGCCGAACCCGAAGCCACCCTCGCCCCGCGCCGCATGCTCCTGGGCTACGGCGCGTTCGTCGGGATACCCGTCGGCTTGACCGCGCTGATCCTTGCCTCGATCGGCTACGCGGGCCCCACCGGGCACGCGCCCGCCGACTCCGGCGCGGTGCCCCTCTACCGGATCCTCGGCGCGCTGGCCCTGGTGACCGCCTGCGCCGCAGCGGCCGGCGCACTGGCCCGGCGGATCGGACAGCCGCGCGTGGTCGGGGAGATCGCCGCCGCGCTGCTGCTCGGCCCCTCGGTGTTCGGCGCGCTCCTGCCGGACGCCCAGCGCTGGCTGCTGCCCCCCGAGGTGTTCCCGTTCCTCAACACGCTGGGGCAACTCGGCGTGACCCTCTTCATGTTCACCGTGGGACGCGAACTGTCGCTGACCGCGCTGCGTCGTGACGGCCTGTCCGCCTCGACACTTATCGGCCATTCCGGCATCGCCATCCCCTTTCTGACCGGCGTGCTCGTCGCCCTGGCCCTCCCGGACTCCTACCGCCCCGCCGGCGTGGGCACCGTGCCCTTCGTGCTCTTCCTGGGTCTGAGCCTGAGCGTCACGGCCGTACCCGTACTGGCCCGGCTGCTCTCCGACGAGGGGAAGCTCAACACCCGGCTCGGCACGCTCGCCATGGCCTCGGCGAGCGTCGCCGACGTCACGGCCTGGTGCCTGCTGGCGCTCGTCCTGGCGATCGCGAGCGGTGGCTCCCTGACGGCGGCGGCCGTCACGGTCGGCTGGGTCGTCCTGTTCGGCCTCGTCGTGTGGCGCGTGCTGCGCCCGCTCCTCGTGCGCCTGCTCGCCGCGAAGCGCCCCGACGGCCCGATGGCCGCTGCCCGCACGGCGTCCATCGTCCTCGTGACCGTCCTGCTGTGCGCGCTCGCCACCGAACAGATCGGCGTGCACGCGCTGTTCGGGGCGGTCGCCGCCGGCCTCGCCATGCCGCGCACGGAGGCGGTGGAGCAGATCGCCTGGCGGGTGGAGGGGCTCACCAGCTGGATGCTGTTGCCTTCGTTCTTCATGGCCGTGGGTCTCAGCACCCATCTTGGCGCGGTGCACGGGGCGACCGGCTGGCTCATCTGCCTGGCCGTCCTGGCCGCCGCCGCGGCTGCCAAGTTCGTCGCCACGGTCGTGCCCGCCCGCCTGCTGCGCTTCTCCTGGCGGGAGTCGGCGCAGCTCGGCGCGATGATGAACTGCCGGGGCCTGACCGAACTCATCATCCTCAACACGGGACTTGCGGCCGGACTGCTGTCGCCGGCGCTGTTCGCCATGCTGGTGGTGATGGCGCTCGCTACCACCGCCATGACGGGACCCCTGCTCCGGCTCATGGACGACTGACCCGGCGTGGGACGAGGGCCTCGCGCGCCGGGCGTGCTCTTCGTGTCTCCTTTCGGGGGAGTTGCCGGGTGCGGGGGAACGGGCAGCCAGACACGGTGATCACCGTGTTGAACGTCCACGAACGCGCGCTCCCCGCATCCCGGAAGGCGGTCGGCGCCCTGATCGACGGCCTGGGAGCCGTGGATGACCGGCTGTGGCCGCCAGGCTGGCCGCCGATGCGCTTCGACGGGCCGCTGGCCGTCGGGGCGTGCGGCGGCCACGGCCCGGTGCGCTATGTGGTGAGCCACTACGTGCCGGGCCACTGGGTGCGCTTCCGGTTCACCGGCCCGCGCGGATTCGACGGCTTCCACGAGTTCAGCGTCGAGTCCCTCGACGAGGAACTGACCGTCCTGCGCAACATCCTCGTCCTGCGCCCGCGCGGAGTGCGCTGGCTGGGCTGGCTGCTGTTCTTCCGGCCCCTGCACGACGCGGCCTTCCGGCACAGCCTGGACTGCGCCGAGCACGCGCTCACCGGACGGGTGGCGTGCCCGGTGAAGTGGGGTTGGTACGTGAGGCTGTTGCGCGCCGCGACCGCCCGCCTGGTGCCCCGACCGGCCGTCCGGTCCGGATCAGGGGTGGTCGAGCCGGGGCCGTAACACCGGGCGAACGCAGGCCACGCGGACGAAGGGCGGATCGCCGTGATTTTCCCGCAACCGAAGATCCCCGGTTTCAACACGGACGACGTCACCACCGACCTGACCGAGGCACCGCACCGGGCGGCCGGGCTCGGACAGACCGCCTTCGCCGCAGTCGTCGCCACCGTCGACGTGGAGGCGGGGCAGGACGACTGGGAGCTGCCCCTGACCGAGGAACATCCACGCCCGGTGGTGCTCGTGCACGGCACGTTCGGCAACCGCGGCTACACCTGGACCGAGGCCGCCCCGCTGCTGCGGCGCAGCGGCTACCGGGTCTTCCGCCTCGACTACGGCCGGCACCTGCACCCCGTGCTCTTCGGGCTCGGCGACATCAAGGACTCCGCCCGGCAGTTGGGCGAGTTCGTCGATGAGGTCCTGCGGCGAACCCGCGCCCGGCAGGTGGACCTCGTCGGCTTCTCGCAGGGCGGCATGATGCCGCGCTATTACCTCAACGCGCTCGGCGGCGCCCCCAAGGTGCACAGTTTCGTCGGCATCGCCCCCAGCAACCACGGCATCACCGCCGAGGGCCTGATGAACCTCGCGCGCCAGATCCCGGGCGCCTTGGAGTTGGTCGAGCAGGGCGCCGTCGGCACCGTCGTCCCGGCCTGGCCGCAGCTCCAGCACGACCACCCCTTCCAGCGCGAACTCGCCGACCTGGGCGAGACGGCGCAGGGCGTCCGGCACACGGTGATCGCGACCCGGTACGACGACGTGGTCACGCCGTACACCTCCTGCGCGCTCGCCGAGAGCGAGGGCCGCCGCGTCACGAACGTCGTCCTTCAGGACCTCGACCCCGACGACCACACCGCGCACGCCGCCATGCCCTACAACCCGACCGTCCTGAAGGTGGTCCTCGAAGCGCTGGCCGGCTGATCCCGCGCCGCGCTCAGCGGCTGCCGTCCAGCAGCACCCGGGCGACCAGCGCCGGGTCGTCGCTCATCGGCACATGACCGCAGCCGGGCAGCCGCACCAGCCGGGCCCGGGGGATGATCCGCTTCGCCCGGATCCCCTGCCGGGGCACCAGGAGCCGGTCCTTGCTGCCCCACGCCACCGTGACCGGAATCCCCGTCACATCATCCTTGAACTGCACCTCTTTGCCCGACCGGAGGGTCTCGAAGAAGCCCTCCGCGCGGGCCAGCCCGACCGTCTCGGCGACCACGGACTCGGGCGAACGGCGGCCGGGACGGGCGTAGATGGAGCTCGTCAGGGTGGCGCGGCCGGCGGCCGAGCGGGACAGCCACTCCACGAGGGGCAGCGGCATGCGCTCGGCGGTCCGCCGCATCCCCGTGAGCACGGTGAAGGCGTACTGCCGCTCCAGCTGCGACCAGAAGCCGGCCGGGGACAGTGCGGTGACGGAGCGCGCGAGCCCCGCCCGGCCGAGGTCCAGGGCCAGCAGTCCGCCCAGCGAATTGCCCGCGACATGCGGCCGTTCCAGCTCCAGGGCCTCGCACAGCGCTCTGAGTGCGACGCTCATCGTCGCCAGGTCGTGCCCCAGCCCCTCCGGCAGCCCCGGGGACTCGCCGCACCCCGGCAGGTCCACGGCTATGACATCGCGCTCGGCCTCCAGGACGGGTATCACCGGGTCCCACACCTGACGGTGGTGGCCGATGCCGTGCAGCAGGAGCAGCGGTTCGCCGGTGCCCACGCGCGCGTAGGCGACGGTCATGCTCTTCGGGCCGTGCGGAGTGGGGACTTTGAAGGAGACGGTGGCGGACATGCTGCTCCTCGCAGGGGCTCACGGGCTTTCGTCGTGTAGACAGCCTGTCAGCAATTGCTACCGACGGGTAGACCTTGGCGGTGTGCCCTGTGCGCCGCGTCGATTCCGCCTGGACAGGGGCGGACGGGTGGGCTGGGATGGTGCGGTGACCACCGACACCCAGACCGACGTCTTCGAAGAGCACCGCCCCGTCCTCCTGGGCGTCGCCTACCGCATGCTCGGCCGGGTCGCCGACGCGGAGGACGTCGTGCAGGAGGCCTGGCTGCGCTGGTCGGGCGCCGACCGGTCCGAGGTGCGCGAGCCGCGCGCCTATCTGGTGCGCGTCACCACCCGCCTCGCCATCGACCGGCTCCGCCAGGTCAAGGCGCGGGGTGAGACGTATACCGGCCCCTGGCTGCCCGAGCCGTACGTCACCGACTTCGGGGACACCGTCCCCGACACCGCGGAGCGCGCGGTCCTCGCCGACTCCGTCTCGCTCGCCGTCCTCGTCGTCCTGGAGTCGCTGTCACCCCTGGAGCGGGCGGTGTTCGTGCTCAGGGAGGCCTTCGGCTACCCGTACGGCGAGATCGCCGTCATGCTCGACCGCGGCGAGGCGGCAGTACGGCAACTGGCCGGCCGGGCCCGCAAGCACGTCGACGAGCGGCGCCCGCGCTACGAGGTCGACCCCACCCAGCGGCGCGATCTCACCGAACGGTTCCTGGCCGCGGCCGCGGAGGGCGACCTGGAGGGGCTCATGTCGCTGTTGGCCCCGGATGTCCGGCTGGTCGGCGACAGTGGCGGCAAGGCGAAGGCCCCGCTGCGGGTCCTGGAGACGGCCGACCACGTGGGCCGCTTCCTCGTGGGCGCCGCGCGCAAGGGTGTCGAGGACCTGTCCTGGCGCTTCCTGGAGATCAACGGCGGCATCGCGGTGCTGGCCCTGTCCGGCGGCAAGCCCGACTCCGTCTTCCAGCTCGACGTGCTGGACGGCCGCATCCAGGCCGTCTACATCATCCGCAACCCCGACAAGCTGCGGTCGCTGGCCACCGCCTAGACCACACCACAAGTCCCGCCCGGCGAAGCCCCCGTCGATGTGACGGGGGCTTTGCCTTCATGTAACAAATGCCGTTGTGTACGAACGTGCCGTGAACGTTCCCGGGCGCCACGCGCACGCGTGGCCATGGGATGCAGGATTGGTATTGACCAAGGGTGAGGGCCGCCCTATGGTCGCAGATAAGTGCAACAACCTTTAATAAACAAGGGCGCTAAAACGCCGCCGGGCAACGGCGATTGCGGAGGACAGGGTGGGGACCACGCAACTGGAATCGGTGCCGGAACCGAAGTACTGGCATCTGAGGACCGTGCTCAGCGAGGCACTGGACTCGGAGTTCTCCGTGGGCGAGATCCTGCCCAACGAGCGAGACCTGGCAGCCCGCTTCGGCGTCGCCAGGGCCACGCTGCGCCAGGCTCTCGAACAGCTTGAACTGGAAGGCAGGCTCCAGCGCCGCCGCGGTGTCGGTACGACCGTCGCGCCGCCGCGCGTGGGAGTGGCCGTCGGCACCGAGCAGCACGCCTGGCCGGGTGCGGCCGGCGACGTCTGGCAGGCCACCGACTGCGCACTGCTCGTACCGCCCGCCTCGGTGGCCGACGCCCTGGACAGTGGCCGGGACGAGCCCGTGCACATCGTGCGCCGCTCGCGCGGGACGCACGGCCAGCCCGTCGCCGCCGAGCTGCTGCACATCCCGCAGTCGTCGGTGCCCGACCTCTCCGGCATCGACGCCCCGTCCGGTGCCGCACGCGCGCGTGCCGTGCTGCGCGAGCTGCACCGCCTGGAGCTGGAGGGTCAGGAGAGCGCCGTCGAGCTGGGCTCCGCGCGGGCGGACGACGCCAAGGCGCTGGACCGCCTCCCCGGGGCGCCCGTCCTCGTCGTGACCACCCGCTACCTGGCCGAGGGCCGCACCGCCGCGCTCTCCGTCGCCACCTACCGCGCGGACACCTGCCGACTGACCTTCGGTGACTCCGGTGGAGTGGAGATCCACGAGGACCCGGAGCGCCGGGCGTCCTGACCGCCGCAGCGACCGACACACACCTCGCGCCCCGGATCTCCTCCGGGGCGCGTCGCGTTCACCGGCACGGACCGCACATGTCACGGCGTGCGTACGGCGTAGGGCCGATGCCCGATCCGGCGTGCGCACGGTGTTGGAGCGATACCTGATCCGGCGTGCGAACCGCGCTGGGCCGATGCCTGACGCGCACTGCCAAGGGCGCTGACCGACGCCCGGCCCGGTGGACGGTCAGCGCCGCCCGGTCACCGTCCCCTCCACCGCGAACAGCTGCTCCTCGACATGGTCTAGGGCGAGCCGCAGCGCGCCCGTGGCCACGGCCGCCTCGCCGAGGAGGGAGAGGGCGACGTTCGGCGGGCGCAGGCAGTAGCGGGCGAGTTCGCTGCGCAGCGGCTCCAGTACGCCGTCCAGTCCGGCCGCCCAGCCGCCGACGACGACCAGCTCCGGGTCGAGGGCGAGGACGAGCGCGGCCACGTCGTGGACGAGGCGCTGGATGAAGCGGTCGACCGCCGCTCGGGCTCCCTGGTCGCCCTCGCGGGCTTGGGCGAAGACCTTGGCGACGGCGTGCTCGTCGAGGGGGCGCAGCGGTTCGTCCGTCGTCGACAGCAGGGTCTCCGGGGTCGCCTCACGGCCCAGCAGATGCAGCGCGCCGATCTCGCCGGCCGCTCCGCCGAAGCCGCGGTGCAACTGCCCGCCGATCAGCGAGCCGGCGCCCGGGCTCAGCCCGGCCAGCACGAACACCACGTCGTCGGACTCGGTCGCGGCACCCTTCCAGTGCTCGGCGACCGCCGCCGCGTTGGCGTCGTTCTCCACCAGGACCGGGCACTTGAAGGACCGGCTCAGCCGCTCGCCGAGCCGCAGCCCCGTCCACTCCGGCAGCGCGGCGCCCAGCCGCACGGTGCCGTCGGCCTCCACGATGCCCGGTGTCGCGACCCCCACGGCCCGCAGCGAGCCGCGTGCGACCCCGGCCCGGCGCAGCAGTTCCGCCACCGCCGTGCGCACCCGCTCCAGCCGCTCGTCCGCCGGGGCAGCCTCGTCGACGTCCTTGGTGATCGAACCGAGGATCCGGCCGTCAAGGTCGGCCAGCAGCGCGGCGACCCGATGCGCGCCGACGTCCACGCCCAGCAGATGCCCCGCCTCCGCCCGGAACCGGAACCGCCGCGCCGGCCGGCCCTGACGCCGCACGACGCTCTCGTCCGCCGCCTTCTCGACGACGTACCCCGCCTCGATGAGCCCCTCGACGACGCCCTCGACGGTCGGCCGGGACAGGCCGGTCACCCGGGTGATCTCCGTCAGCGTGGCGGCGTCCGTGGCACGCAGCGCGTGCAGCACCACCGCGGAGTTGATCCTTCGCAGCAGCGAGGGATCCCCGCCCGTCAGCTGCCCCAAACGTCCGTCCTCCCAGCTCGTGCGCATGTTGGGCGGATGTTACTCGCCGGGACCGACCCCGGCGAGTAGCGGGCACCGATGACCTGCCCCGGCTCCCGACGACGTGCCACCCGGCCCGGCGACGACGCGACCTCCGCCCGCCCTCGACGAGTCGGGGTCAGCCCGGCGCCACGAACCCCGACTCGTACGCCGTGATCACCGCCTGCGTGCGATCCCGCGCCCCCAGCTTCGCCAGGACGGCACTCACATGCGACTTCACCGTCTCCGTCCCGACCACCAGCCGGGCGGCGATCTCCGCGTTCGACAGCCCGCGCGCCATCAGCCGCAGCACCTCGGCCTCCCGCTCGGTCAGCCGGGCCCGCTCAAGGAGTGCGCGCGCCGCACGGTTTCCGCCGTCGTCGCCGTACTGCGCGGCGAGTTGCCGTACGGAGGCGGGGAACAGCAGCGACTCGCCCTCGGCGACCAGCCGCACCGCGTGCACGATCTCGGCCGGCCGGGCCCGCTTCAGCAGGAAGCCGTCGGCGCCGGCCCGCAACGCCTCGTACACGTACTCGTCGTTCTCGAAGGTCGTGACGACGAGGATCTTCGGCGGCTCGTCGACCGTCCTCAGCACCGCGCGCGTGGCCTCGATCCCGTCCAGCAGCGGCATCCGTACGTCCATCGCCACCACGTCGGGCCGCAGCTGCCGCACCAGCGGAATCACCGCCGCCCCGTCGGCCGCCTCTCCGACGACCTCGATGTCGGGCTGCGCCTCCAACACGGCCCGCAGACCCGCGCGTACGAGGGGTTCGTCGTCGACGAGGAGCACGGTGACCGGCATCCGGCCAGCCTAGATCAACTCAGGGGCAGCTCCACATGTACCTGCCAGTCACCTTCGGCGGGACCGGTCCGCGCGTTTCCGCCCAGCAGGGCGGCGCGCTCGCGGATGCCGCGCAGGCCGCTGCCTCTGCCGGGCCCGGGTATGTCGGCGGTGAGCGCGTTGCGGATGTCGAGGGTGAGGGTGCCGTCCGCGACCGCGATGCGCACCCGGGCCGGGACGGAGCCCGCGTGCCGCAGCACATTCGTCAGCGACTCCTGGAGGATGCGGTAGCCCTCCCGGGAGACCGGCCCCGGGACGGTGTCCAACGGCCCCGTCATGTCAGCGTCGACCTTGGCGCCGGAGGCCCGCGCGGACTCCAGCAGGCGGTCGGCGTCCGTGAGCGTCGGCCGGCTGCTGACCGGCCGCTCGGATTCGCGCAGGATGCCGAGGACCCGCTCCAGGTCCTCCAGGGCGGCCCTGCCGGTCTCCTCGATGGCGCTCAGCGCCCGGTCGGTGAAGGCCGGATCACCGGCCGCGCGGGCCGCGCCCGCCTGCACGACCGCCACGGTCAGGGCATGGCCGATGGAGTCATGCAGCTCGCGGGCGATACGTGTGCGCTCCAGGAGTTGCTCGGTGTGCTCCTCCAGGGCGGCGAGGCGCTCGGCGGGGGAGGGGCCGAGCAGGCGCAGGGCGAGCGCGGTGATGAGGTGGCCCGGGGCGAGCACCGTCACCGCCAGTGTGACGAGCAGCAAGGGCACCAGCAGCACATGCCACCAGGGGTGACCGTCGGGGAGGAACCGCACGGCCTCCTCGACGTCACGGCCGAACGGCGTCGACAGCAAGTCCACCATGGTGTAGAGCAGTTGGGCGGTGAGGGTCGCGGTCACACAGCCGAGCAGCAGCCGTGCCTCCAGCCACACGACGACCCGTCCCCGGTCGCCCCAGGACGCGGACGGTGCCACGACGATGTCGGTGTTCCCCCGGTCGGGCCGGTGATCGGTCAGCAGCAGGCGTGCCTGGAGCCCCTCCGCGGTCCGCATCGCAGGCACCAGGCCGGCCGGGGCGAGCGCCGCGGCGGCCACCAACCAGATCCACCACTCTTCCCGGATGAACAGCCACAAGCTCGGCCACACGATGCCGATCGACAGATGCAGCCATCGTGTGTACGTCACCGCCCGACCGAACGGGCGCAGCAAGCGGACCATTTCGTCATCGTGCCAGCCGCCACTGACAACGGACCTCCCCCGCACGGGGGAGACGATCTCCACCGGCGGGGGAGGGCCCGGACCACCCGCGACGGCCAGGCTGATGCCATGACCAGCATCGAAGTCCAGGCCCTCACCAAGGAGTACGGCAACCGGCGCGCCGTGGACGACCTCACCTGCACCGTCCAGCCCGGCCGGGTCACCGGCTTCCTCGGCCCCAACGGCGCCGGGAAGTCCACCACCATGCGGCTCGTGCTCGGCCTCGACCGGCCGACCGCCGGCACCGCCACGATCGGCGGCCGCGCCTACGCGACCCTGCGAGAACCTCTGCGCCAGGTGGGCGCGTTGCTCGACGCGCAGGCGGCGCACGGCTCCCGTACCGGCCGTGACCATCTGCGCGTCCTGGCGGCGAGCAACCGCATCCCGAGCCGCCGGGTCGACGAGGTGCTGGAGGAGACGGGCCTGGCTTCGGTGGCCCGCCGCCGGGTGAAGACGTACTCCCTGGGGATGCGCCAGCGGCTCGGTATCGCGGCGGCGCTCCTCGGCGATCCCGAGGTCGTCCTGCTCGACGAGCCGTCCAACGGCCTCGACCCGGAAGGCATCATCTGGATCCGCGGGCTGCTGCGCCGTCTTGCGGGGGAGGGGCGCACGGTCCTGGTCTCCAGTCACCTCATGAACGAGACCGCGTCCTTCGCCGACCACCTGGTGGTCCTCGGCCGGGGACGCCTGCTGGCCGACACCCCGATGCGGGAGTTCATCCACGCGCGTGTGGAACCCCGCGTCCGGATCCGCACCGCGGACGCCACCGCCCTCACAACGGCGCTCGCCCGGCACGGGCACGAAGCCGTCCAGCACGAGGACGGGCACTGGACCGTGCGCCACGCACGCGTGGACGACATCGGCCGGCTCGCCTCGCAGGCGGGCGTCCCCATCCTCGAACTCGCGGCGGAGGAGGGCACGTTGGAACAGGCCTACCTCGATCTGACGGCCACCGAGGCCGAGTTCACCGCACAGCCCCAGGAGGCCTGACCCATGGCATTCGCGCCCGCACTCCACGCGGAGTGGCTCAAGATCCGCACGCTCCGCTCGCTGCCGGGAGCGCTGCTGGCGCTGTTCGCCGTGACCACGGCGTTCTCCGCGCTCGCCGGCGTGGACGCAAGCTCCGACCCCGACTTCGACCCGCTCTTCACCACGCTGTCCGGGGTCCTGCCGGGCCAGATCGCCGCCGTCTCCTTCGGTGCGATGGCGGTTTCGTCGGAGTACCACGGGGGTGCGCTCCGGCTGACGCTCGCCGCCGTACCGCGGCGCGGGCCGTGGTTCGCCGCCAAGGTGACGGCCATCGCCGTGCCGGCCCTGCTCGTCGGACTGGTCACCGCCCTCACGGCGCTACTCGTGGGACGCGCGGGACTCGGCACGGCGGCGAGCGGGCTCACCGCGGCGCAGCAGGTGCGTGGGGTCCTGGGCTGCGGTGTCTACCTCATGCTCATGGCCCTGTTCGCGGCGGGCCTCACCGCCGTGCTCCGCAGCTCAGTGGCCACACTCTCCCTCCTGATCCCGCTCATCCTCGTGGTCTCCTTCGTCATCGGCGACGCCGCGGGCACCGTGGCCGACTTCTTCCCCGACAAGGCCGGCCAGATCGCCCTGCACCAGACGTACGACGGCACCCTCGGCCCGTGGTCGGGCCTGACGGTGACCGCGCTGTGGACCGCGACGGCGCTGCTGGCGGGGGCTTGGAGCGTGCGACGCCGGGACGCCTGACGGCACGCCAAATGTCAGTGCCTCCGGGTTTACTGGACCACATGAACATCGCACGGCACATCGCCCTCATCGACGAGTTGTGCCTCCGCCCGTTCGGGGCGGAGCACAGCCCGTGGGAGGCCGCAGAGGGCGGACCCGGGTATCACGTCGTGGTGTTAGAGAGGAGCCACGGCGACTGTGCGACCCGGGCGGCGACGGTGGAGCAGTTCGAGAAGTACCGCGACGCCCTCTACGACCCGCTCGCTGCCCGCTGGGGAGACTCCCCTCCGTGGAGCGGGCAGACGACTTTGCTGCGCACCGAACACGAGGACATACCCGCGCCCTGGGCCTCCCTCAGCGCGCGCGTCCGCGTGGCCTACGTCTGGGAAGCAGTGGGGACGGGCCGCTGGGTCGCGGTGGCCGTCGCCGACCGTGACGAGGCGGACGACGTGAAACTCATCGCCATGTCCACGGAGACGGCCCCACCGTGACCTCTCAATCCCCGGCCGCCGCCACCCGCAAGCGCCCGTACTCCTGCGCCATCGTCGTCGCCGTCCAATGCGCGTTCAGCCCGCTCGGATTCGGCAGTACCCACAGCCGCGTGTCCCCGATGGTCCGTTCCTGCGGACCGATCTGGGCCTTGGGGTCGTCGAAGGCCGCCCGATAGGCGGTGACCCCCACGACGGCCAGCCAACGCGGCCGCAGTCGCGTCACCTTCGTCGCGAGAAGCCGCCCGCCCTCCCGGTACTCCTGCGCGCTCAGCTCGTCGGCCCGTGCGGTCGCCCGCGCGACGACGTTCGTGATGCCGAGCCCGTACGACAGCAACTCGCCCTGTTCCGACGGCTTCAAGAGCCTCGGGGTGAAGCCGGACAGGTGCAGGACCGGCCAGAAGCGGTTGCCGGGGCGGGCGAAGTGATGGCCTGTCGCCGCCGTCATCAGGCCGGGGTTGATGCCGCAGAACAGCACATGGAGACCGTCCGCGACGACGTCCGGGACGAGACGGTCGCGGGCGGCCTCCAGCTGCTCCGGCGTGAAGCGCGTCATGCTCGCAGGCGCGTCAGAGGATGGCCCCGGGGGTGTAACCGGCAGCCTCCGGGCGCTGCTTCACGATCTCCTCGACACGGCCGACGACCACGCCGACCTGGTCGGCCGCGGCGCCCGTGAAGGACAGCTTGTCGGCCATCAGCGCGTCCAGCCCGGCGCGGTCGAGCGGGATGCGCTCGTCGGCGGCCAGCTTGTCGAGCAGTTCGTTGCGCTCGGCGCCCTGCTCGCGCATCGCCAGCGCCGAGGCGACGGCGTTCTCCTTGATCGCCTCGTGCGCGACCTCACGACCGACGCCCGCGCGCACCGCGCCCATCAGCACCTTGGTGGTGGCGAGGAAGGGAAGGTAGCGGTCCAGCTCACGGGCCACGACCGCCGGGAACGCCCCGAACTCGTCCAGCACCGTCAGGAACGTCTCCAGCAGACCGTCCAGCGCGAAGAACGCGTCCGGCAGCGCGACCCGGCGCACCACCGAGCAGGACACGTCACCCTCGTTCCACTGGTCGCCCGCCAGCTCGCCGGTCATCGAGGCGTAGCCGCGCAGGATGACCATGAGGCCGTTGACGCGTTCGCAGGAGCGCGTGTTCATCTTGTGCGGCATCGCGGAGGAGCCGACCTGGCCCGGCTTGAAGCCCTCGGTCACCAGCTCGTGCCCGGCCATCAGCCGGATCGTCTTGGCCAGCGAGGACGGCGCCGCCGCCAGCTGCACCAGCGCGGTGACGACCTCGTAGTCCAGCGAGCGCGGGTAGACCTGGCCGACCGAGGTGAACGCCTGCGAGAAGCCCAGGTGCGTGGCGATCCGCTGCTCCAGCTCCGCCAGCTTCGCCGCGTCCCCGCCGAGCAGGTCGAGCATGTCCTGGGCGGTGCCGACCGGGCCCTTGATGCCGCGCAGCGGGTAGCGGCCCAGCAGCTCCTCGACCCGGCCGTACGCGACGAGCAGCTCGTCGGCGGCCGTCGCGAACCGCTTGCCGAGTGTCGTGGCCTGCGCGGCGACGTTGTGCGAGCGGCCGGCCATGACCAGCTCGCCGTACTCACCGGCCAGTTTGCCCAGACGCGCCAGCACGGCCACCGTGCGGTCGCGCATCAGCTCCAGGGAGAGCCGGATCTGGAGCTGCTCGACGTTCTCCGTGAGGTCGCGGGACGTCATGCCCTTGTGCACGTGCTCGTGCCCGGCGAGGTCGTTGAACTCCTCGATCCGCGCCTTCACGTCGTGGCGCGTGACCTTCTCGCGCTCGGCGATGGAGGCCAGGTCGACGGTGTCCAGGACGCGCTCGTAGTCGGCGAGCGCCTCGTCCGGCACCTCGATGCCGAGGTCCTTCTGGGCGCGCAGTACGGCGAGCCAGAGCCGGCGCTCCAGCTTCACCTTCTGCTCGGGGGACCAGAGCGTGGCGAGCTCGGTGGAGGCGTAGCGTCCGGCGAGGACGTTCGGGATGCGGGGCTTGGCGGGCGCAGAAGTCACGTGTACGGAGTTTACCCGGCGCCCTGGGGCCCCCGGTCGGCCGTGCCCTGTGGAGCAACCCAGGTCAGAGATGCTGTCCGTGCCGTCCTGCCGCTGGTGCGCGAGACGGATGTCATCGGCGGGCGATCGGGTGAATTCCCCGGCTGTCGACGCGTCCCGGTTTCCTCGGACCTCCACATTTCGTTCATAGTCTGCAAGTCGTGGCGAGTGTGAACGCCCGGCATCACAACTCCTGCGACGATCTCGCCAATCCCGGCAATCGACAACATCACGTCAATGACCGACGTCGGCTTCCCCATTCCGCATGAGAGAAAGAAAACGAGAATGCGACAGGCTCTGACCAGGGGATTGATCGTGGCCGCCGCCGCGACGAGCGCCCTGTCCCTGTACGGCACATGCGCGTCCGCGGCCCCACGCGTGCAGGGGACCATGGTGAACTCCGCCGCCGCGCTGCCGGGCCACAAGGACCCTTGGGACTCGGACGGGCTGGACGAGAAACTCGGCAGGGTGCACGAACAAATCGGCGAGGCGAATGAGGAAGTCGAGGGGGTGAAGGACAAGCTCGACCACCTGAATCTGCCGGGGAACACTTCCGGCGAGAACACCTCGGGACATGGAAACTCCGGCTACGGCACCGACGGGCCGAGCACCCAGGGCTACGGCTACGAGAAGCCGAATGACCATGGCTATGGCTACGGCTCCGAGAAGCCCAGCGACCACGGCTACGGCTACGGCTCCGAGAAGCCGAGCGACCACGGCTACGGCAGCGACAAGCCCAGCGACCACGGCTACGGGTACGGCTCCGAGAAGCCGACCGACCACGGCTACGGCTCCGAGAAGCCCAGCGACCACGGTTATGGCTACGGCTCCGAGAAGCCCAGTGACCATGGCTACGGGTACGGCAGCGACAAGCCGAGCGACCACGGTTATGGCTACGGCTCCGACGAGCCGAGCGACGACGGCTATGGCTACGGCTCCGAGAAGCCGAGTGACCATGGCTATGGCTACGGCTCCGAGAAGCCCAGCGACCACGGCTACGGCTCCGAGAAGCCCGGCGACCACGGCTACGGGCACGACGACGACTGCGGCTATGGCCATGGCTACGGCTGCGACTCGCCCACTCCCACGCCGACCAAGACGCCGCCGGGGAAGCCGGACCACCCCCACATGCCCGAGACCGGCGTCGGTGCCGAGGGCATCATCGGCGGCATTGCCGCCAGTGGGGCGCTGCTGGTCGCCGGAACCGTCCTGTACCGGCGCAGCCGCGCCGCGTCCCGCCGGTCCTAGTGTGCACAGGGCGTCGGCGTACGGCCCGTAGCGGTCGTACGGCTCGGCGCCCTCGGGCAGGCGTAGGTCCGGGACCCTAGCGGGCCTACGCCGCCGGCCCCTCGTACGGCAGCAGCTCGGGACGCTTCGCCGGCAGTCCGTCTCCGGAGGAGCGTCCCGTCAGCCGTCGGCCTATCCACGGCAGCAGGTGCTGACGCGCGAACCGCGCGTCGGTGACCCGCCGGGTGACCCAGCCCGGCGGCGCCGTGGCCGGTATCGGCGTGCGCCACTCGGTGTCCTCGGGGTCGTACCCGAGCCCCTGCCACACCGCCTCGGCGACCCGGCGATGGCCCTCGGCCGTCAGATGCAGCCGGTCCACGTCCCAAAGGCGAGGGTCGCTGAGCGAGGGGGCGCCGTACAGGTCGACGACGACCGCGCCGTGTCGCTCGGCCAGGTCGTCGACGCACGCGAACAGCTCCTCCATGCGCGGCCGGAACCGCGCCAGGACCGGGCCCTGGCGTCCCGGGCTGCGCATCAGCACCAGTCGGCGGCAGGACGGGGCGAGCTTCTCCACGGCCTCCTCGAGCAGGCCGCGCACCCGCCCCATGTCGCACTTGGGCCGCAGTGTGTCGTTGAGCCCGCCGACGAGGGTGATCACATCGGCGCCCATCGCGGCCGCCACGTCGACCTGCTCCTCGACGATCTGTCCGATCAGCTTCCCGCGCACCGCGAGGTTGGCGTAGCGGAAGTCGGGCGCGCGGGCGGCCATCCGCCCGGCGAGGAGGTCGGCCCAGCCCCGGTAGGAGCCGTCGGGGAGCAGGTCCGACATGCCCTCGGTGAAGGAGTCGCCGACCGCGACAAGGCTGCTGTAGGTGGGGTTCGTCTCCATGGCGACAGAAATGGTATCCCGGCTCCATACCCGTCGGTCGGTCGGGCATGGAGCCGGACACGCCACCCGCTCGGCCCGGCTGTCAGACCCGCCGGCCGAACAGCTTGCGCAGCACGTCCTCCATGGTCACCAGCCCGGACAGGAGCCCGTCGCTGCCCAGCACGGCCGCCACATGCGTACGGCTGCCCCGCATCGCGGTGAGCACGTCGTCCAGCGGTGTGCTCTCCCGCACGCGGGCGATCGGCCGCATGTCGGCCACCTGGAACGGCACGTCCTGTGGGGAGGCGTCCAGCGCGTCCTTCACATGCAGATAGCCGACGATGCGGCGACCGTCGTCGACGACCGGGAAGCGGGAGAAGCCCGACTCGGCGGACAGCCGCTCCAGCTCCTCCGGCGTGACGCCCACGCGCGCGTAGACGACGCGTTCCAGCGGGAGCACCACGTCACGCACCGGCCGACGGCCCAGTTCCAGGGCGTCGTGCAGCCGCTCCCGCGCGCGGTCGTCGATGAGGCCGGCCTCGCCGGAGTCCCGCACGAGCCGTGCCAGTTCGGCGTCCGAGAAGGTCGCCGTGACCTCGTCCTTGGTCTCGACGCGCAGCAGCTTCAGCAGCGCGTTGGCGAAGGCGTTGATCGTGAAGATCACCGGACGCAGCGCCCGGGACAGCGTGACCAGCGGCGGACCGAGCACCAGGGCGCTGCGCACCGGCTCGGCCAGCGCGATGTTCTTCGGCACCATCTCGCCGAGCAGCATGTGCAGATAGGTGGCCAGCACCAGGGCGATCGCGAAGGAGATCGCGCGCCCGGCGCCCTCCGGCACGCCCACCGCGTGGAACACCGGCTCCAGCAGATGCTCGATGGCAGGCTCGGCGACCACACCGAGGACCAGCGTGCACAGCGTGATGCCGAGCTGCGCGGCCGCCATCAGCGCGGACACGTGCTGCAGACCCCACAGCACGCTCTTGGCGCGCCGGTCGCCCTGCTCGGCGTACGGCTCGATCTGCGAGCGGCGCACGGAGATCAGCGCGAACTCGGCGCCCACGAAGAAGGCGTTGACGACCAGCGTCAGAAAGCCGATGAACAGCTGTACGGCGGTCATCGCCCGTCCTCCTTCTCGCTCTCGGCGGCGGCGTCGCCGAGCGGCGCGTGCAGCAGCACCCGCGCGGCCCTGCGGCCGGCGGCGTCCACGACGTCGAGCCGCCAGCCGGCGACCTCGACCCGGTCACCCACGGTCGGTATGCGGCCCAGCTCGTTCGCGACGAGACCCGCCAGGGTCTCGTACGGCCCCTCGGGTGCCCTGAGTCCCACGCGCGCGAGCTGGTCCACTCGCGCGAAACCGTCGGCCGAGAACAGCGCCCGGCCCTCGTCGTCGCTGCCCGCGGGGGCGAGGTCGGGCGTCTCGTGCGGGTCGTGCTCGTCGCGGACCTCGCCGACGACCTCCTCGACGATGTCCTCCAGCGTGGCCACACCGGCCGTACCGCCGTACTCGTCGATGACCACGGCCATGGTGCGCTTGCCGGACAGCCGGTCGAGGAGGCGGTCGACGGTGAGCGTCTCGGGTACGAGGAGCGGCTCGCGCATCAGCTCCGAGACGGGGACGCGGGGCCGACGCTCGGCGGGCACCGCCAGGACGTCCTTGATGTGCGCGGTGCCCACGACCGAGTCGAGGCCGCCGCGGTAGACGGGGAACCGGGACAGCCCGGTCGCCCGGGTCGCGTTCGCCACGTCCTCGCAGGTCGCCTGGGCATCGAGGGCGACGACCTGGACGCGCGGGGTCATGACGTTCTCCGCGGTCAGGTCGGCCAGGTTCAGGGTCCGTACGAAGAGCTCGGCGGTGTCCGCCTCCAGGGCACCCTCGCGGGCGGAATGGCGGGCGAGCGCGGCCAGCTCCTGGGGGCCGCGGGCGGCCGCCAGTTCCTCGGTGGGCTCCACGCCGAAGCGGCGCACGATGCGGTTCGCCGTGTTGTTCAGATGCGAGATGAAGGGGCGGAAGGCCGCGCTGAACCAGCGCTGCGCGTTGCCGACCCGCTTGGCCACGGCCAGCGGCGAGGAGATCGCCCAGTTCTTGGGCACCAGCTCGCCGACCACCATCAGGACGATCGTCGACAGGGCCGTACCGATCACCAGGGCGATCGTGCTCGCCGTCGAGCGGGAGATGCCGAGCGACTCCAGCGGGCCCGCGATGAGCGCGGCGATCGACGGTTCGGCGAGCATGCCGACGACCAGGTTGGTGACCGTGATGCCGAGCTGTGCGCCGGAGAGCTGGAACGTCAGATTCCGTACGGCCTTCAGGGCGCCGGCGGCGCCCCGCTCGCCGCGCTCCACGGCCCGCTCCAGCTCGCCCCGCTCGACGGTGGTCAGCGAGAACTCGGCCGCGACGAAGGCACCGCAGGCGAGCGACAGCAGGATCGCCACCAGAAGGAGGAGCACTTCGGTCATCGGGTCACCTCCGTCCCATGGTCGGACAGGGTGGGGAGGATCGCTCGATGTCTGCTACTGGGAGGCTCGCCCATGGGCGGACGCTCACACCTTTCATTGGAGGACCGAAGTGGTCCCCCAATAGTAAAGGATCGGCAAAGCGGTCAGTCGGTGAGGGGCTTCACCCATCGTCGCCAGTGTTCCTCGGGTGTGTACCCGGCCGCGCGCCAGGCATGATGCGCGCTCTCGTTGCGCCGCAGCACCATCGCGTCACCCCGGCGCCCGCCGAGCCGTACGAACCGCTCCTCGGCCGCGGCGAGCAGCGCCGCACCGATGCCACGGCGCCGGCGCTCGGGATGCACCGCCAGCCGGTACAGATGGCAGCGCCAGCCGTCGAAGCCCGCGATCACCGTGCCGACCAGCTCCCCGTCGAGCTCGGCCAGGATCAGCGCCTCGGGGTCGCGGGCGACCAGCCGCTCCACGCCGTCCCGGTCGTCGCTGATGCTCGTGCCCTCGGCGGCGGTCCTCCAGAAGGCCAGGACGGCGTCGAGGTCGTCGGCCGCCGCGGCCCGTATCCGCAGATCAGTCATGCCGTGATCCCAGCACGGGCGGCGCGGCGGGGCGCCGAATTCCACCATCCGGACGGCTACTTGCCGCGCAACTCCTCGATCACCGGCGCGAACGCCTCCATGTACGGCTCCAGGACGGTCAGATACGAGAATCCGTACCGCTCACGCTGGGCCAGCACCTGGGCGGTGATCTGGTCCAGGGTGCCGATCAGGAGGATGGGCAGGGCCAGGGCCTGTTCCAGGGTCAACTCCGGCACCCGGTCGAGAAGGGGCTGGAGCACTGCCTCGCGGTCCTCCGTCACCGCCACGATCTGCAGGAGCAGGTTCAGCTCCGCCGGCTGCGCACGGTCCGCCGCGAACTTCCGGTACCGGGCCACCCGCTCGTCGAGCCGCTCGGCCGTGACGGGGATCAGCCGGCCGGTCGTGCTCCGCGGGTCCGGGTAGGCGCCCCCGAACGCCGCGATGTCGGCGTGCTCGGCGGTCAGCCGCAGGACCCGGTCGCCGTTGCCGCCGACCAGCAACGGCACCCGGGGTTCCTGCGCCGGCTGCGGCCGGTACGACTCGGACCCCAGCAGCCGCCGAAGCTCCTCGACGGTGCGCCGCAGATGGTCCACACGCTCGCCGGGAGTGCCGAAGGGCAGACCCGCCGAGTCGTGCTCCGCCTGTACGTAACCCGCGCCCAGCCCGAGTTCGAGGCGCCCGCCCGTCAGCGCGTCGGTGGTCGCGACCTCCCGGGCGAGCAGCGCCGGGTTCCACAGGCCCGCGTTGAGCACGAACGTGCCCAGGCGCGGCCGCTCGGTCGCCTCGGCTGCCGCGACCAGGGCCGGGAACGGCGCGGGCATGCCCAGGTGGTCGGGGACCAGGAGCACGTCGTATCCGAGTTCCTCGGCCCGGCGGCACTTGGCCCGCCACTCGTCGGCCGGGGCGGGGGTCATCAGGTTGACGCCGAAGCGGAACGGACGCGGGCCCACCGGCTGCGACACGAACTCTGGTTGCGACATGAACTCTCCTCACCTGCACGGGACTTGAGCGCCTGCCGCGATTCCATCACTCGTGCGCGATGGCCGCCAGCACATTCATGCGCGATGCACGCAACGCAGGCAGCAGCGCCGCCACCACCCCCACCACGGCCGAGCCGATCATCACCGCGACGATCGTGCTCCACGGGATCGCCAGTGCCGTCATGCCCTGGAGGGCCAGCACCTGCTGGGCGCACACCCCCCACACCAGCCCGAGCGCGAGACCCAGGACCGCGCCGAACACGGCGATCACCACCGACTCCAGCCGGATCATCCGGCGCAGCTGCCGCCGGGCCAGCCCGATGGCCCTCAGCAGCCCGATCTCCCGGGTGCGCTCCACCACCGACAGGGCGAGGGTGTTGACGACGCCGAGCACCGCGATGATGATCGCGAGCCCGAGCAGCGCGTACACGAGGTAGAGCAGCACGGCGATCTGGTCGTGCACCAGGTCCTTGTAGTCGGCGATGTCGCGGACCTGCACCTGCGGGTACGCATCGAGCGTCTTCTCCAGGGCCGCCCGCAGGTCGTCCGCGCTCGTGCCGGACGCGGCGTTGACGTACACCGCCGCGTCCTGCCCGCCCGGCGCGTACTTCTGGAGCGTGGCCAGGCCGAAGTAGATGCCGCCCTGGCTCCCGAACCCGTCGGCGGACTCCTGGTCGGTGAGGGCGCCCACCGTCAGCTCGGCCCTGCGGTCGCCCTGGAACTCGACGGGGACGGTGCTGCCGACGCGTACGCCGTGGTCCTCGGCGAAGTCCTTGTCCATGGCGAGGCGCCCGTCCGCGAGCGCGGCCGCCGAGTCGCCCCGGGCGTAGGTGATGTTGGCGACCTTGTCGAGCTGCGGTTCGTAGGCCGCGGCGGTCGTCTTCACCCGGTCGCCGTCCGGGAGGCGTACGGCGATCGTCGTGAACTGCGAGCGTACGACGAGCCCGACGCCCTCGGTGTCGCGGATCCGCTCGGTGACCTCCCGTGGGAAGGGCACGAAGTTGCCGTTCTGCACCACGAAGTCGGCGCCCAGCGTCTTGTCGATCTGCTCGTCGAACGACTTCGTCATGGAGGCGCTCGCCACCGACATCCCGCCGACCAGCGCGAGGCCCACCATCAGGGCGGCCGCGGTGGCCCCGGTGCGGCGGGGATTGCGCAGGGCGTTGCGCTGGCTCATCCGGCCGATCGAGCCGAACAGCGCGGGGAAGGCGCCGCCGAGGACCCGGATCACCGGCCGGACCAGCAGTGGTCCCGCGATCACCGTCGCGATGAGGGTCAGCAGGACGCCAAGGCCCAGCAGGGACGCGGCCGACGACGTCTTCGACGCCACGGTGCAGCCCACCAGCGCCGCCGCCCCGGCCGCCCCGACCACCGAGCCCACCACCGCGCGCAGCCGCAGCGGCCGCCCGATCTCGGCGATCTCGGCGTCCGCGAGGGCCGCCATCGGCGAGACGCCCGCCGCACGCCGGGCCGGGAGGTAGGCCGCCACGAAGGTGACGCCCAGGCCGACGACGTACGCGGTCACCGGCGTGCCCCAGCCGATGACCATCTCGTCCGTCCTGATGTTCATGCCCAGCAGACCCATCAGCTCGATGAGTCCGGCGGCCAGCCCGATGCCGGCCGCGAGGCCCGCCGTCGAGCCGACCAGGCCGAGCAGCAGCGCCTCGGTGAGCACCGACCGTCGCACCTGGCGCCGATCCGCGCCGAGCGCCCGCAGCAGACCCAGCTCGCGGGTGCGCTGGGCGATCAGCATGGAGAAGGTGTTGACGATCAGGAACACGCCGACGAGGACCGCGACCCCGGCGAAGCCGAGCATGACGTACTTGATGATGTCGAGGAATCCGCCCAGCTGCTCGACGTCCGACTCGGCCTGCTCGTCGGCGGTGCGCAGCTCGTAGGCGCCGCTGTCGCCGCCGAGCGCGTCGGCCACGCGCCGCTTGAGCTCCGGGTCGCTGACGCCCTCCGCCGCGTCGAGCGAGATGCTGGTGGCCGCCTTCGGGTCGCCCAGCAGCCTCGTCTGCGCGGCCGGGGGGTCGAAGAAGACCAGTGCGGCGCCCGGGTTGGTGGTCGTGAAGGTGACGGTGCCCACGACCTCGACCGGGAAGGAGCCCTGCTGCCCGATCACCGTCAGCCGGTCGCCGATCCGCACGTCCTTGCCGTCGGCGGTGTCCGCGTCGATCATCACCTGCCCGTCGCCCTTCGGGGCGTGACCGGAGGTGAGCTCCACGGGGCTGCGCTCGGTCGGGTTCCACGCGGTGGCGATCGTGGGGGCGCCCGTGGTCGGGCCCACCGACTCGCGGTCCTTGTCGGCGACGGTGATGCCCTCCACGTCCACGTCCGCGCGTGCCGTCGCGACGCCGCCCACCTGGGCGAGGCGGTCGGCGAGGGAGGCCGGCAGGGTCAGTGTCTGTCCCGAGGGGATCGTCTCGTCGAGGGTCTCCTTCGGGGTGACGGTGACGTCGGCGGCGGTCGAGGCGAACAGCCGGTCGAAGGTGCGGCTGACGGTGTCCGAGAAGATCAGGCTGCCCGCGACGAACGCCACGGAGAGGATCACCGCGAGGGCGGACAGCAGCAGCCGCCCCTTGTGGGCGAGGAAGCTCCTGAGCGTCGCCTTGAGCACCGGTCAGCCCTTCTCGGGCGGCTCGGTCACCGGGGTCTCCGGGCTCCCTCCGGCGAACAGCCGCAACCGTTCCAGTACCGCCTCCGCCGTCGGGCGCTCCATCTCGTCCACGATCCGTCCGTCGCCCAGGAACAGCACCAGGTCGGAGTGGGCCGCGGCGCCCGGGTCGTGGGTGACCATGACGACGGTCTGCCCCAGCTGGTCGACGGCCTCGCGCAGGAAGCCGAGCACTTCGAGGCCGGCCCGCGAGTCGAGGTTGCCCGTCGGCTCGTCCGCGAAGATCAGCTCCGGCCGGGAGGCGAGCGCACGGGCGCAGGCGACGCGCTGCTGCTGGCCGCCGGAGAGCTGGGACGGCCGGTGCTTCAGCCGGTCCCGCAGTCCGAGGGTGTCGATGACCTGGTCCAGCCACTTCTCGTCGGGCTTCTTGCCCGCGAT
The DNA here is from genome assembly GCF_008042075.1 of Streptomyces sp. UW30. GTDB lineage: Bacteria > Actinomycetota > Actinomycetes > Streptomycetales > Streptomycetaceae > Streptomyces. Next base: position 1,542,321 of record NZ_RDBN01000037.1, read on the forward strand.
GTCCATGGGCAGGGTGATGTTCTCGGCCGCGTTCAGGGTCGGGATGAGGTTGAACGACTGGAACATGAACCCGATCCGGTCCCGCCGCAGCCGGGTCAGCTCGCGGTCCTTCAGCCCGGTGATCTCGGTGTCGCCGAGCCACACCTGCCCCGCCGAGACGTTGTCGAGGCCCGCCAGACAGTGCATCAGCGTGGACTTCCCCGAGCCCGACGGCCCCATGACCGCCGTGAAGCGGCCGCGCGCGATGTCCACGTCCACCGAGTCGAGGGCCAGCACCGTCGTCTCGCCCGAGCCGTAGGCCTTGGTCAGACCGCGGGCGCGGGCCGCGATCCCGTCCGCCGGGGCGGGGCCGGGGACGTACTGGGCAGCTGCTGTGGACAAGACCGCCTCCTGGCGTCGTGACAGACGTGACGACTCTCGTTTCCGCCGAGCGTAATGTGATCCACCACACACCGGGTATCCCCCCGAGGTCCCGGTCGCTCTCCGCCCCAGGTCGGGCCCCTGATATCGGTGTAAGGGGCACCCTCCGACTTCGTGACGACGCTCTTGCGGGTGCTAGCACTACCGCGCTAGCTTCGAGGTATGGCGAAGACCCAGCTGAACGTGAGAGTGGACGAGGGCACGGCCCGCGCCGCCCGCGAGCGTGCCCTGGCCCGCGGCATGAGCGTCAACCGCTACATCGAGGAACTGGTCAAGCAGGACACCGGGGAGGTCGGCCACACCTTCGTGGAGGCCGCCGCCGATTTCATGAAGCAGTACGAGTCGGTGTTCGTCGAGGAGTTCGGCGCCGACCGTGAGGGCACGCGCGAAGGTCGCCACTGATCCGTTGAGCGAACTGAACATCGACCTTGCCTGGCTGCTCATGCTCGCCGAGAAGAGGACGCCGGGGGACCCCCAGGTCGCCGACTGGGGAGCCCTCGTCGCCGCCGTCGCACGCCATGAGGCCCGGATATTCGACGTCCCCGTATACGACAGCCCGCACGCCCGAGCGGCCTCCCTGCTCCAACTGCTGCTCCACGTCCCCGCGTTGGAGCGCTCCAACGCCATGTTCGCCTCGGCCGTCGCCTACGCCTACCTCGTCGCCAGCGGCCTCAAGGTGGTCACCTCGGCCGAGCAGGTGCGCGACCTGGCCAGGCTGGTGAAGAGCGGCGAGGCCACCGTGCACGACATCGCGCAGGAACTGCGGCAGTGGAGCCTGTGACTACTCGCTGACCGGCGGCCGCCACGCCGTGCCCAGCACGCAGTACGACGACGGGAGCGTCGGCCCCTGTTCCGGCATCATCACCCGCCGGACGGGGCCGAGTTCGAACCCGGCCTCGCGCAGTGCCGCGAGCGGATCGCGCGAGACATGGCAGCCGCCGCTCACCAGCGGCCACACCGTCCGGTCCAGCGCCCGCTGCGTGCGGAGCATCGCGCGCCCGCCGCCCCTGCCGTGCTCGAAGAACCGCACGACACCGCCGGGCCTGAGCACCCGCCGTACCTCACCGAGGGCCCGCGGCACGTCCCGCACGCTGCACATCACCAGCGAGAGCACGACCGCGTCGAAGGCCTCGCTCTTGACCGGCAGCGCCTCCGCGGCGCCCGGCACCACGTCCACGGGCACATCGGCGCGCAGGGCGGCGTCCACCGCCATCGTGCGCAGCAGACGCTCCGGTTCGATGGCGACGACCTCCGAGACCGAGCTCGGATAGTGGGCGAAGTTCAGACCGTTGCCGGCGCCGATCTCGATCACCCGGCCGGACAGCCCGGCCAGCATCCGGTCGCGGATGTCGGCCATGCCCATCCGGGTCTCGGCGTTGACGCTGATCCGGGCGTAGAAACGGGCGAACAGCGGATGGTGCACGGCATCCCGTGACACCTTGCCGGAACCGGCGGACCGCAGGGCCATGGGGACCTCCCGGGGCAGGACGGGACCCACCCTGATTGTCCCCCTTACCGGGTCCGTGCACCCCCGCTGTTCGCTGTGGCTGTCGTGCGGGCGGGCCCGGCCTCAGCCGATGAAGTCCCGGACCTGCTCGTACACACCCTGGTCGTTGTTCATGTCGGTGTGCGAGACGCAGCCGACCTCGACGTTCGTCGCGCCGCTCAGGATCGCCGTGGTGTCGGGCGTGAGCGCGTCGTCGCAGTTCGACCAGTAGCTGGCGTACGAGACGCTGCCCGGGGTCTCGTCGCCGGAGTTCAGCGAGGTCAGGAACGAGCTGCCGGTGTTCATCTCCGCGCAGGAGGTGTACAGCCACGCGCACCACGAGGCGGTGGACGTGCCGTGGTTCACGCCGGCCGTAGAGACGAAGTCGTCCACGTACGACGTCCCGCCGAGGTTCTTGAGGTAGTAGCGGGCGCTCAGCGTGCCCATCGAGTGGACGACCAGGTCGACCTTCGAGGCGCCGGTCCGGGCGAGCACGTTTTTGATCTCGGTCGCGAGCTGCTGGGCGGTGGTGGCGTTCGACTGGGCCCAGTCGTACGACCAGGCGTCCAGCTCACCGGAGGAGTAGCCGTCTGCCTCGAAGTAGTCGGCCCAGTCGTCCCAGCTGCTCGCCGAGCTGCTCAGGCCGTGCACGAAGACGACGGGGTTGTGGGTGGCGGCGTTCGCGGGTGTGGGGGAGAGGGACAGTGCCAGAAGGAGCGAGGTGGCCAGGGCCGTCAGACCCGTGGCGATGCGACGCGTGGAGCGCTGCATGATGCCTCCTGAAACGTGTGGGGTTGTCAGGAGTGTCGAGCCGGGTCTACGCGCGCCGCATCGGCGAAGTCGCCGGTCTTTACGATTCAAGTAACCCGCCAGTAACGTCATTTGTGTGGTGACTCCGGTGAACCCCCCACCCCTTGACCGCACTTCGCCACCGCAGGGCACGCAGGCGTGGCGACAGCGCTCCGCCACCCTCCCCGAGGGCGTCCGCGTGCGCGTGCTGCGTGCCGTGTACGGCGATCCGCGCGCCGCCGCCGAGCTGGTCCCGCGCCTCACCGACCGCCAGGCGACGGGCGTCGACCCGCTGCCCACCGAGCCGGCCGAACTGGCCCCGGTGCGCTTGCGTGAACGCCGGGCGGAGATACAGGCGTTGCCGGACAACACCCGCCTCCTGCTGCTCCTCGCCGCGGCCGACCAGTACCCGGTCCCCACCGACGCCTTCCTGCGCGCCGTCGTGGCGGCCCGCCTCGACACGCGGTGCCTGGACGCCGCCGAGGCGGCCGGACTCGCGCACGCCGGCGCGGGCGGGGTGGCGTTCCGCGACCCGTGGACGCGGATCGCGGCCTACGAGACGGGGACCCCGGCCGACCGCCGCGAAATCCATCGGCTGCTGGCCCGCGTGCTGCGCGGCGCCGGCGAGACGCCGTCGCGCTCCTGGCACCGGGGCGCGGGCGCGCTCGGCCCCAGCGGGCGGTTGGCCGCCGAACTCGGCGCCGCCGCGGGCAGGGCGGCCGACGCCGGCCGGCTGTCGGTGGCGCGGGCCCTGGCGGAACGGGCCGCCGCCCTGTGCCCCGACCCCGGCGAACAGGGCCGTCTGGTGGCGCGTGCCGCCGCGTACGCCTGGCGATCGGGCGACGGCGACCGCGCACGCAGGCTGGCGGCGACGGCGCCGGACGACGAGCTGAGCGGGGTGCTGGCCCTGCGGGCGGGGAACGCGACGGAGGCGTTCGACGCGCTGTTGACG
>NZ_RDBN01000037.1:1546067-1561297 GCF_008042075.1 Streptomyces sp. UW30
GGTACCGCACCCAGCAGCGGCGCCCCCGCCACCTCCGGCAGATCCGCGACATTGCAACGCGACGCCAGATCCGGTGCCCCGGGCCAGCTGCCGATCACSACCCCGAGCAAGTCCACCCGCYGGCGGCGCAGTTCACGTGCCGTCAGCYCCGTCGTGTTCAGCGTGCCCAGGCCCGCCGACGCCACCACGAGGACCGGCGCCGCCATCAGCTCGGCCGCGTCCGCCAGTGTGCCGCCCACCTCGTCGAAGCGGACGAGCAGACCGCCCGCCCCCTCCACCAGCACCAGGTCGTGCTCGCTGGCCAGCTTGGCGGCGGCCTCGGCGATCTCGTGCGGGCGGACCGGCGTCCGGCCGGCCCGGCGCGCGGCCGTCGCCGGGGCCAACGGGTCGGGATAGCGTGCGAGTTCGGCCGTCGTCACCGGGCCCGCGAGCCGCGCGACCTCCTGCGCGTCGCCGCTCTCGTCGGGCCGTACGCCCGTCTGCGCGGCCTTCAGTACGGCCACCGACCGGCCCGCGCCCCGCGCCGCCGCCGCGACAGCGGCGGTCGTGACGGTCTTGCCGACCTCCGTGCCCGTGCCAGTGATCACCAGTACCGGCATGTCAGCCCTCCCGTGCCGCCGCGCACACCGCGCCGGCGATCCGTGCGACGTCCGCGTCGCCCGTGACGTACGGCGGCATCGTGTAGACGAGGTCGCGGAACGGCCGCAGCCACACGCCCTCACGCACGGCGGCCGCCGTCGCCGCCTGCATGTCCACCTCGTGGTCCAGCTGGACGACCCCGATGGCACCGAGGACGCGCACGTCCTTCACGCCCGGAATGTCCGCCGCGGGCGCCAGCCCCTCCCGCAGCCCCGACTCGATCCGCTTGACCTCGGCCGGCCAGTCCTGCCCGAGCAGCAGCTCGATCGAGGCGCAGGCGACCGCGGCCGCCAGCGGATTGCCCATGAAGGTCGGGCCGTGCGCCAGCACCGGCACCTCGCCCCGCGAGATCCCGTCGGCCACGCGGGAGGTGCACAGCGTCGCGGCCATCGTCATATAGCCGCCGGTCAGCGCCTTGCCCAGGCACATCACGTCCGGTGTCACACCCGCGTGGTCCGCGGCGAACAGCGCGCCCGTGCGCCCGAAGCCGGTCGCGATCTCGTCGAACACCAGCAGCACGTCGTGCGCGTCGCACGCCTCGCGCAGTACCCGCAGATACGCAGGGGAGTGGAACCGCATCCCGCCCGCGCCCTGCACGACCGGCTCGACGATCACCGCGGCCAGTTCGTCGGCATGCCGCTCGATGAGCGACCGCAGTTGATCGGCGTACGACTCCTCGTACTCGGCCGGCGGCGGGTCCGCGAACACCTGGCGCTGGAGCACCCCGGTCCACAGGTCGTGCATCCCGCCCTCGGGGTCGCACACCGACATCGGCTGCCAGGTGTCGCCGTGGTAGCCGCCGCGCCAGGTCAGCAGCCGCTGCTTGCCGGGACGGCCCAGCGAACGCCAGTACTGCAGGCACATCTTGACCGCGACCTCGACCGACACCGACCCGGAGTCGGCGAGGAACACATGCTCCAGGCCGTCGGGTGACATGTCGACAAGGAGCTTCGCCAGGCGTACGGCGGGCTCGTGCGTGAGCCCGCCGAACATCACATGGCTCATCCGCGTCAGCTGCTCGCGCGCGGCCTCGTTGAGTACCGGGTGGTTGTAGCCGTGGATCGCCGACCACCAGGACGACATGCCGTCGACCAGTTCGCCCGAGCCGTCGGCGAGCCTCAGCCGCACGCCGCTCGCCGACTCCACGACGAGCGGTTCGACCCGGCCGGGCATCGGGCCGTACGGATGCCACACATGCCGCCGGTCGAGTTCCAGCAGCTCGGGCACGGTCGGGCCGGGCACGGGGCGCGGCTCAGGCATTGGGCGCGAGGTCCGTTCCGGCGCCCCGGCGGCGTACGGCGACCAGGTCGGTGCGCGCCTCGCCGACCGGCGCGGCGGCAGCGGCGGCGGCCGTACCGCACACACCGGCCCCCTCGTGCGACCCGCACCCGGCACCCTCGTGCGACCCGCATCCGGCCCCCTCGTGGGAACCACAGCCCGCGCTCTCGTGCGACCCGCACCCACCCGCGGCCGTCTCCGTCCGGTGCTCCGGCAGTGTCACCTGGTCGGTGCCCTCCACCTCGAAGCCGGCGTCGGCGATCATCTCCAGGTCGGCCTTGCCCGCCTGGCCCTCGGTGGTCAGGTAGTCGCCGAGGAAGATCGAGTTGGCCAGGTGCAGGGCGAGCGGCTGCATCGTGCGCAGGTGGACCTCGCGGCCACCGGCGATGCGGACCTCGACGTCCGGGCACACGAACCGCACCATCGCCAGGATCCGCAGGCAGCGCTGCGGGGTGAGGTTCCACTCCTTGCCCAGCGGGGTGCCCTCGACCGGGATCAGGAAGTTCACGGGCACCGAGTCCGGGTCCAGCTCGCGCAGCGAGTAGACGACGTCGACCAGGTCCTCGTCGCTCTCGCCCATGCCCGCGATGAGACCGGAGCAGGCGGACAGCCCGGCCGCGTGCGCCTTCTGCACGGTGTCGACGCGGTCGGCGTACGTGTGCGTGGTCGTGATGTCGGCGTAGGTGCCCTCGGAGGTGTTGAGGTTGTGGTTGTAGGCGTCCGCGCCCGCGTCGCGCAGCCGCTCCGCCTGTCCGTCGGACAGCAGGCCGAGGCAGGCGCACACCTCGACGCCCTCGTTCTGGTTCTTGATCGTCTTGATGGTCTCGGAGACCCGGGCCACGTCACGGTCGGTCGGGCCGCGCCCGGACGCCACCAGGCACACCCGCTTGGCGCCACCCGCCAATCCGGCGGCCGCCGCCTTGGAGGCCTCGTCCGGCTTGAGCCAGGTGTACTTCAGGATGCCGGTGGTGGAGCCGAGGCGCTGCGAACAGTACGAGCAGTCCTCGGGGCACAGGCCCGACTTCAGGTTGACGAGATAGTTGAGTTTCACCCGTCGGCCGAACCACTGCCGGCGTACCTTGCCGGCCGCGGCCACCACATCGAGCAGGTCGTCGTCGGAAGTGGCGAGGACGGCCAAGGCTTCCTCGCGGGTCGGCAGCTCGCGCCGAAGCCCCTTGTCCACCAGCGTGTTCAGCAGGTCCATGGGAGCTGATCCTGACGTACGGAGGCCGTCCGAGCCAAGGTGAGTTTGCACAACCCTGTCACTTCGATGTGTGGGTATTGCCACACCGTGGGCGGCGGGTCGTGCGGCTAGTGTCTGTGCACTGCCTACAAAAGCCCGGAGGAGCCATGGCGTTCGGCTGGATCGACGAGCAGGCGGAGCTGCGCCGCCGCGCCGGACTCCTGCGGACGCTGCGACCCCGTCCGGCCGACTCACCGCTCCTCGATCTCGCGAGCAACGACTACCTGGGCCTGGCCCGCCACCCCGAGGTCACCGAGGGCGCGGCGCGGGCCGCGCGGACCTGGGGCGGCGGCGCGACCGGCTCCCGGCTCGTCACCGGCACCACGCAGCTGCACGCCGAGCTGGAGCGCGAGCTGGCCGACTTCTGCGGCTTCGAGGCGGCGCTGGTCCTGTCGTCCGGCTACGCGGCCAACCTCGCCGCGGTCACGGCCCTCGCGCCGCACGGCTCGCTGATCGTGTCGGACGCCGGCAACCACGCCTCGCTGATCGACGGCTGCCGGCTGGCCCGCGGCACGACACAGGTCGTCGCGCACTCCGATCCCCAGGCGGTGCGCAAGGCGCTGCACACGCACGAGGGCACGGCGGTCGTCGTGTCCGACACGGTCTTCTCGGTCGACGGCGACGCGGCCCCGCTGGCCGAGTACGCCGAGGCGTGCCGAGAGCGCGGCGCGGGACTGCTGGTCGACGACGCCCACGGCCTGGGCGTACTGGGCGACGGCGGTCGCGGCGCCCCGCACGCGGCGGGGCTCGCGGGCGCCGACGACGTCGTCGTCACGGTCACGCTGTCCAAGTCGCTCGGCAGCCAGGGCGGCGCCGTCCTCGGCCCCGCCAGAGTGATCGAGCACCTGGTCAACACCGCCCGGACGTTCATCTTCGACACGGGTCTCGCCCCCGCGTCGGCGGGCGCGGCCCTGGCGGCGCTGGGGTTGCTGCGCCGCGAACCGGAGCGGGCGGCGCGGGCGCATGCGGTGGCACGCGAACTCCACGCGCGTCTGACCGCCGCGGGTCTGGAGGCGGTGCGTCCGGACGCCGCGGTCGTCTCCGTGCGCGCCCCGTCCCCGGAGGGGGCCGTGCAATGGGCGGCCGAGTGCCGTGCGGCGGGCCTCGCCGTGGGCTGTTTCCGTCCTCCCTCCGTCCCCGACGGCATCTCACGGCTGAGGCTGACCGCCCGCGCGGACCTCTCCGAGGGCGAGATCGAGCGCGCTGTACGAGTGATCGGCGAGACACGACCATGAGTCGGCGTGACACGGCCCTGTCCGCACATCGGATGGAACTGATCAGAACCGATCAGCGTTGATCGGAGCGGTCAGGGCCGGCGGGACTGGAACGCGGCCGTGAAACCCGCCCAGCTCTCGGGGGAGAAGAGCAGCGCGGGGCCGGCCGGATCCTTGGAGTCGCGTACGGCGAGCAGCCCGGTCCAGGGACCGGAGTGCGGCCGTGCCGTCTCGACGCAGTTGTTCGCCCCGGTGCTGTAGCTGCTGCGCAGCCAGCGCGCACCTGGCAGTTCGGTACTCGACGTGATGTTCCGAGGCGGTGCTGTCATGGTGCCTCCTTACGCGCCGCCACCTAACGCGGCGATGTAATCCAACGATTCCTCGGGCGAAAGGGCGTGGATCCGAAGGGCGTTGAAGGCCTCCGTGTAGGCCTGGAGGTCTTCTTTCCGTTCGAGATAGAGGCTACTCGTCAAGTGGTCGAGAACAACCACATCCAGATCAGAAGTGCTCGAAAATGAGAAGATAACGAAAGGCCCGGTGATGCCGACATGCTCGCCGGCGTTGAACGGCAGGACCTGAAGGCGGACTTGGGGCAGTCGCGCCGCCTCCATCAGCCGGTTCAGCTGCCCCGCCATCACCTCGGGCCCGCCGATCTCCCGCCGCAGCACTGCCTCGTCCAGCACCGCGCTCAACCTCAGCGGCGGATCCCCCCGCAGCACGTCCTGCCTGGCCAGACGCACCGCGACCAGCGCGTCGAGGCGTTCGTCGGCGTCCGGGTCGAGCCCGCCCACCGCGACCCGGGTCACCGCCCGGGCGTACTCGGGCGTCTGGAGCAGACCGGGCACCACCGACGTCTCCAGCGTGCGCATCGCGCTCGCCTGGGACTCCAGGCTGATGAAGTCCCGGTACGTCGGCGGCAGTACTCCGCGGTACGCGTGCCACCAGTGATGCCGGCCGCCACTCTCGTCGGAGCCCGCCAATACCAGCAGCAACTCCCGCAGTTGGGCATCCTCTACGCCGTAGACGTCGAGCAGTAACCGCACATCGGCCGGTTTCACCCCGCTGGCGCCGGTCTCGATCCGGCTCACCTTGGACTGGTGCCAGCCCGCCAGCCGGGCCGCCTCACCGCTGGTGAGTCCCGCCCCGGTGCGCAACGCGCGCAGTTCCGCGCCCAGTTTCCGGCGGCGCACCGCGGGACCGTGCTGCATGGGTACTCCTTACTCCAACCGAGCCACCCAAATACGCTCTGCCGTCGCAGAGTTCACCGCATCGAGCGACAGATATATGCATATCTTGGTGGATCGGCACTCTGACGGGCCTGGTAATGGCAGTCTGGCGACGAAGCACCAGTCCGGGACCGTACTCGAACCATCCGCTCCGTGTCGGACTGCGCTCCCGTTGGGAAAGGGACGACGTCGCCATGGCAGATCATCTGGAAGCATCCGTCACTCTGCCGAGCGATCCCGCCTCGGTCTGCGCGGCCCGGGCCTATGTGCTCACCACCCTCGCCGAATGGGGACTGCCACCCGACACGGAAGTTGCCGACACCATCCGCCTGATCGTCTCCGAACTCACCACCAACGCCGTACAGCACACCCTGGGCCAGTCACCCACCTTCACGGTGGACCTCGTGCTCGACCGTGACGAACACCTGCGCATCGGCGTCACCGACAGCCACCCCCGCTTCCCCAAACGCCTCCCGGCCGCCGTGCAGCAGGACAACGGACGCGGCATGGTCATCATCCGCTGGCTGACCGCGGAGTGCGGCGGCAAGCTGAGAGTGCGCCCGACCCGCGAGGGCGGCAAGACCGTCTCCATCGAACTGCCGTGGACGGTGCCCGCCGCTCCGGTCGCCGCGGCCTCCCCGCAGGAGCCGTAGCCCCTCAGGCCTGCTGCGGCTGTCCCGACGACCGGCCGAAGGTGCCGCGCAGCAGGGCCCGGAAGGCGTCCGCGGCGGGAGCCGCCTCGTCGACGCGACGGGCGACCGAGACCGTACGGCGCAACTGCCCGCCTTCCAGCGCGCGCACCCCGACCGGTGTGACCGACGTGCGCGCCACCATCTCCGGTACGACCGCGACCCCCAGCCCCGCACTGGCCAGCGCGCACACCAGCAGGTACCCCGGCGTCGGCACCAGCACCGACGGCGTGGCCCCCGCACTGGCCAGCGCCGCCTCCACACCCCGCCGGGCAGGAGCGTCCGGCGCCATGCTGATCAGGGGCTGCCCGGCGAGCTCGGCCAGCGGCAGCCGTGCGGCGCCGCTCGTGAGGACGTGGCCCGGAGCCGACACCAGGACGAGCTCCTCGACGAGGATCGCCTCGATACCGACGGAGGCGGGCAGCGCGGTCGGTTCCCCCGGCTCGTAGGTATGGGTCAGCGCCAGGTCGATCTCGCCCGCCGCCACCGCGGCGACCCCGGCCGACGGCTCGTAGTCGGCGACCGTCAGCTCCACGTCCGGATGCGCCCGGCGGAACGCGCTGAGGGCCGGCGGCAGCAGATGGATGCCCGCCGTCTGGAAGGTGCCGAGCCGCAGCGTGCCGCCGGACAGGCCGGTCAGCCGGGCCAGCTCGTGCCGGGCCCGGTCGAGCTCGTCGAGCACCCGCCGCGCCCGGGCCACCAGCAGCTCGCCCGCGCCCGTGAGCCGCGCCCCGCGGTGGTGCCGTACCAGCAGGGCCGTGCCCGCCTCGCGCTCCAGCTTGGCCAGCTGCTGGGAGAGCGCGGGCGTGGTGTAGCCGAGCCGCTCGGCGGCCCGGGTGATCGAACCCGCCTCAGCGACCGCCACCAGCGCGGCGAGCCGGATCGGGTCGTACATGCGGGCCCCTGTCCGTCTGTGTCTCTGTCTGAACCTCAGCCTTAAGCAATGCTTTATGGGTTCCCAGGATATTAGAAATACCTGCTGAAGGCTTCCGCGCGGCACGCTGGTGGCATGGACGCTCAGCTCATCGCCTTCACCGGGGTCTCCGCCGGCCTGGTCGCCATGCCCGGGGCCGACTTCACCGTCGTCGTACGCAACGCCCTCGTCTCGCGCCGGGCCGGCATCGCCTGCGCGCTCGGGATCGGGGCGGGGCTGCTGGTGCATGTGACGCTGGCGGTGGTGGGCGTCGCCGCGGTCCTGGCCGCCGTACCGGCGCTGTTCCGCGCGCTCCAAGTGGTGGGCGGCGTCTACGTGTTGTATCTGGGCATCCAGACGCTGCGGCAGCGGCACACCGAAGTGGTGGACACGCGGGAGGTGTCCACCGCGCGCCCGCTGCGGCAGGGCTTCGTGACCAACGCCCTCAACCCGAAGGCGTCCCTCACCTTCCTCAGCGTGCTGCCTCAGTTCGTGCCCGCGGGCTCTCCCGCGATGCCCAGGACGCTACTGCTCGCCCTGATCGTGCTGGCGATCGCGCTGGTGTGGTTCCAGGTGGTCGCCCTGCTGGTGGACCGGCTCGGCAGGTGGCTGCGCCGGCCGCGGGCCGCGCGTGCGGTCACGCTGGCCACCGGCGCGGCGCTGACGGCCTTCGGCGCGGCCCTGCTCGCGGGGCCGCTGATGGCCGTCTGAGACCCCGGGAACGGTGACGGCGTGTCAGGCTGCCGCCACCGTCCCCGGGAAGGTCACTTGACCCGGCCGTACCAGACGCTCCTCGTCCAGATCTTCTGGAGCTTCACGACGTCCCCGGTCTTCGGGGAGTGCCAGAGCTTTCCCTTCCCGGCGTAGATGCCGACGTGGTAGACGTACGACCCCGAGTGGAAGAACACCAGGTCCCCGGCCTTGCGGTTCTTGGCGGAGATGTGGCGCGTCTTGTTGTACTGCTGGGCCGCCGTGCGGGGCAGCTTCTTGCCCGCCTTCTTGTACGAGTACAGCGTGAGCCCGGAGCAGTCGAACCGGTTCGGCCCGGTGGCGCCCCACCTGTACGGGGAGCCCTTCTTCGAGGCCGCGATCCGAAGTGCCTTCGACGCCGGCGTGGCGGCTTCCGCCTCCGAGGCGAGGCCGGGCGCCACGATCGAGCCGCCCACTGCGGCGAGGGTCAGGGCCGAGGCCGTACCGGCCCGGACCATGAGCGACGGGACACGATTGAGCGCAGTCATGCGCAACCCTTCGTCAGCCGCCTGTGAAGGATGACCTGTCGGATTCGGGCTGGCGAAGTTGCCCGGCCGCGTTGCCGCGGCTTCACCCCAAGGGTTGCTCGGATCGAACGAATGTCCGCTCCGGCGACCCGTCTTGCTCGGGTCCTCCACTCCTGCCGATCCACTCCGTCGACCGGTCATCCGGGCGGCGGCAGGACTCGGCGTCCGCCCGGACCGCCCCGCCGCTGCGGCGGGGGCTTGTCGTCAGTCAGGGATCTTGACGCACGAATGAACGAAATACCCAACGGAATCGGGGGTTTGTGGTGTTACTCACCACTCACCCGTTCGGGTGGTTACACCCGTGTTCGAGGGGGTGTCCAGGGGGTCGAGGAGTCCCGGACCAGGGATGGAGTGCCTGAATCCGCCTGGGAGTCATGTCCGTTGCGCAACCCTGACGGACGCACAAAAGTAGAACCGGCTACGCCGAACGGGGGTACGCCGTTTGGTCCGTTTCAGCTCGGCTCCGGACGCCTCGTCGGTGGGTCGGGGCGTCCGGAATCCGGTTGTACGGGTCGTCAAGTGTCGGAGCGCGGGGGCACCGTGACACGAGCCGTGCGGCGCTCTCCGTCCAGCACGCGCAACGCACGCGCCAGCGTGTGAGCGTGCAGCTCCGTCTCGCCCCGCTGGTGCATCAGCGCCAGCGCGTCCCGTAGCTCGGCCGCTCTGCTCACGAGCGCCTGGGCGGCACGCAGTCCTCGATAGGTGTCGCCTTCCTGCGCCGGGTTGATCCGGCCGAGCAGGTCCACCACGTCGAGATAACGGTCGATCAACTCGCCCTCCGCACGGGTCAGTGCGGGGAGCGGAGGCAACTCGGGTGGAAGCACCGGCCGGTCACCGTCCCGTCGGCGGAGCGAGTGTGGCCTTGCGGCTCGGGATGATCCGGTCCACCAGCCCGTACTCCAGCGCCTCTTGGGCGTTCAGGATCTTGTCCCGCTCGATGTCGGCGGCCACTTGCTCGCGAGCGCGCCCGGTGTGCCGGGCGAGCAGCTCCTCCAGGCGGGTGCGCACCCGCGTCAGTTCGTCCGCCTGGATCGCCAGATCGCTCGCCTGCCCCTCGACCGGCTCGGGCAGCGCCGGCTGATGGATCACCACCCGGGCCCCCGGCAGCGCGAACCGCTTGCCCGGTGTGCCCGCCGCCAGCAGCACGGCGCCGGCCGAGGCGGCCTGGCCCAGGCAGATCGTCTCCACGTCACAGGCGACGAACTGCATCGTGTCGTAGATCGCCGACATCGCGCTGAACGCGCCGCCGGGCGAATTGATGTACAGCGAGATGTCCTGGTCGGGGTCCTTGTGCTCCAGGTACATGAACTGGGCCATCACGTCGTTCGCCGACGTGTCGTCGATCGGTGTGCCGAGAAAGACGATCCGCTCCTCCAGCAGCTTCGAGTACGGATCCTGCGTCCTGACGCCTGAACTCGTGCGTTCGGTGAACTCGGGCAGTACGTAGCGGGCGGACGGTCGGGTCATGGCTCGCGCCTCCCTTGCCGGGGTGCCTGTAAAAAATGTACAGGACGTACATGACGTAATGTGGGGAGCATGGCCTACGAGATTCCGGTGACGCAAGCCAGGGCTGAGCTCGCCGACCTCATCAACCGCGTGGTGTACGGCGGTGAGCGCGTCGTCGTGACGCGCCACGGAAAGCCCCTCGTCGCCCTTGTCTCCGCCGCTGACCTGGAGCGACTCGACGCCCTCGACGCACTCGACGTCCCCGTCGAGGAGCAGGTGGTCAGCGCCGTCTCCAGCGTCCGCGAGGTCGCTTCCGCTCCGCGCGAACGCCGGCGCTTCGGCATCGCCGCGGAGCACCGGGGGCCGAACCCCTCCTAGTACGGGCTTCCAGTACGGGCTTCGCACCGGTACCGCCTTCGGATACGACAAGACCGTGCACCCCCGTCCGCTACAGCGGGGGTGCACGGTCGGTTCGGTGTGCCCGGGCGGTCAGCCGACGGTGGCAAGCTCCCGCTCGGTCGCGGGCTCGGTGCTCGTCCCGCGTGCCTTGAGCGCAGCCCCCAGCAGTACGGCGCCGAGGCCCAGCGCCGCCCACCAGGCCAGCGTCAGCGCCGGGCCGGTGGCCGCCGCGCCGTCGAAGAAGGACACCGAGCGCAACAGGGTCGTGCCCGCGCCCGGCGGCAGCCACTGGCCGATCGCGCCGGCCGGCTCCGGCAGCATCTGCGGCGCCGAGGCCGCCCCGGAGAAGGGGTTGCCGATCAGCATGATCGTGGCCGCCATGATGCCGACACCGGCGGTGCCGACGAGGGCGGCGAGCCCCGCGACGGCCGCGCTCACGGCCAGCGTCGTCAGCCCGAGCACACCGGCCTCCGCCCACCAGTCGCCGGAGAGCACCCCCAGCCAGCTGTGCGCGATCGACGCCGCGACCAGGCCGATCAGAGCGGCGACGCCGGCCAGCGCTCCCACCGCGCGGATGCCGCGCAGCCCGAGCAGCGTCACCACCGCACCCGCCGCCATGCCGGCCAGTGCGAGCGGCAGGACGCTGGAGTTCAGGGCCGCGCCACGCGGGTCGTTCGCGGGCGTGGGCACCACGTCGACGCTCTTGACCTGGGTGCCCTCGGCAGCGGCCTGTTGACCCACCGCCTGCTGGAGCAGCTGGGCGACGGCCGGACTCGCTGCCGACGCGGTCAGCAGCTCCGGGCCCTGGGGCGTCACGACGACCGCGCCGTATACGGTCCGGTCCTCGATGGCGTCCCGGGCGGCGGCCTCGTCGGCGTAGCGGTGGATGTCGAAGGCGCCCTCGTGCCGGTTCAGTTGTTGCTCCACCTGGGCAGTCGCGGCGGTCGGCCCGGCCACCCCGAGCGGCAGGTCGCGGGGAGCCGTGCGGGCGGCCGGCCAGGCGAACGCCCACAGGGCGAGGGCGGCGAGGAGAGGGACGAGGACGACGACCGCGATCAGGCGCCGGGGTGCGGTGTTCCCGGGCGGCGTAGCGGAAGGGGCGGACATGGAGTCTCCCAAGCTCTAAAAAGAAGGATCGTTCGTTTTACTTCGCCTCCACCGTGCTGCGGATGGCGCTCCTTGTCAAGAAGGAATGTTCGTTTTACTTTGGGACCATGGCCCGCGTATCCCAGGAACACCTCGACGCCCGCCGCCGGCAGATCCTCGACGGCGCCGCCATCTGCTTCGCCCGCAACGGCTTCCACGCCACGTCCATGCAGGACGTGCTGAAGGAGGTCGACCTCTCTGCGGGGGCTGTGTACCGCTACTTCAGCGGCAAGGAGGAGCTGATCGGCGCGATCGTCGCCGAGGTGCTCGGCTCGGTCCGCGCGGCCTTCGAGGAGGCGGCGCGGCAGAGCCCACCCCCGCCGCCGGACGCACTGGTCGCCTCCGTACTCGGCCGGACCCTCGCCGCCCGTGAGAACCTGGTCGTCGACGGCAGGCCCGCGTTTCCGCGACTCGTCATCCAGGTGTGGACCGAGACGCTGCGCAACGAGGAGCTGGCGGCCGTCCTGCGGGAGGGCTATCTGTCGGTGCGCGCGGCCTGGGGGCGGATCGTCGAGGGCTATCAGGAGGCCGGGATGATGCGGGCCGACGTGGAGCCGGACCACGTGGCCCGCACGATGATCGCCGCGGTGCTGGGCTTCATCGCGCAGCAGTCCCTGTTCGGTCCCGCCCCGGTCGAGGTCCTCCGTGACGGACTGCGGGCGCTGACGAGCATGGGCGACGACCGCGCCGTAACCGATGGGTCACAGCTTGGTTAACTTGCCTGAAACGCGGTCCAACTAGCCTGCCGATCCACGCCACCAGGGACTTTGCCCCGTGGCCAGCGGCAACCGGACCCCGCACGGTCCGGAGCGAGGACTGTGAGGTGGGACGTGCAACTGACCCCGCACGAGCAAGAGCGGCTGCTCATCCATGTGGCGGCGGACGTCGCCGAGAAGCGCCGGGCCCGCGGGCTGAAGCTCAACCACCCCGAGGCGGTCGCCCTCATCACCTCGCACATCCTCGAAGGCGCCCGTGACGGCCGTACGGTCGCCGAGCTCATGTCCTCCGGACGCAAGCTGCTCACCCGCGACGACGTCATGGACGGCATCCCCGAGATGATCCACGACGTCCAGGTCGAGGCGACCTTCCCGGACGGCACGAAGCTCGTCACCGTCCACGACCCGATCGTCTGAAGGGGGCTCGATGATTCCCGGAGAGATCCTTTTCGCCGACGGCCCGATTGCGTACAACCAGGGCCGTGAGGTCACCCGGCTGACCGTCCTCAACGCCGCCGACCGGCCCGTCCAGGTCGGCTCCCACTACCACTTCGCCGAGGCCAACCCCGGTCTGGACTTCGACCGTGACGCCGCCCGCGGCAAGCGGCTCAACGTCGCCGCCGGCACCGCCGTGCGCTTCGAGCCCGGCATCCCCGTCGATGTCGAACTCGTCCCGCTCACCGGCGCGCGTGTCGTGCCCGGACTGCGCGGGGAGACCGGAGGTGCCCTCGATGCCTGAGCTTTCCCGTGCCGCGTACGCGGACCTGTTCGGCCCGACGACCGGGGACCGTATCCGGCTCGCCGACACCGACCTGCTGGTCGAGATCGAGGAGGACCGCTCGGGCGGGCCCGGACTCGCCGGGGACGAGGCCGTGTTCGGCGGCGGCAAGGTCATCCGCGAGTCCATGGGACAGTCCCGGGCCACGCGCGCCGAAGGCACCCCGGACACCGTCATCACCGGCGTCGTGATCATCGACCACTGGGGCATCGTCAAGGCCGACGTCGGCATCCGTGACGGCCGGATCACCGGCATCGGCAAGGCGGGCAACCCCGACACGATGGACGGGGTGCACCCGGACCTCGTCATCGGCCCCGAGACCGAGATCATCGCGGGCAACGGGCGGATCCTCACCGCCGGTGCCATCGACGCGCACGTCCACTTCATCTGCCCCCAGATCGCCGACGAGGCGCTCGCCTCGGGCATCACCACGCTGGTCGGTGGCGGCACCGGCCCGGCCGAGGGCTCCAAGGCGACCACCGTGACGCCCGGCCCCTGGCATCTGGCCCGGATGCTGGAGGCGATGGAGGGCCACCCCGTCAACTTCGGCCTGCTGGGCAAGGGCAACACCGTCTCCCACGAGGCGATGCTGTCCCAGATCCGCGGCGGCGCGCTCGGTCTGAAGCTGCACGAGGACTGGGGCACCACCCCGGCCGTCATCGACGCCTCGCTGACCGTCGCCGACCAGACCGGCATCCAGGTCGCCATCCACACGGACACGCTGAACGAGGCCGGCTTCGTCGGTGACACGCTGGCCGCCATCGCCGGACGCGGCATCCACGCGTACCACACCGAGGGCGCGGGCGGCGGGCACGCGCCGGACATCATGAGCGTCGTCTCCGAGGCGCACGTGCTGCCCAGCTCGACCAACCCGACCCGGCCGTTCACCGTCAACACCGCCGAGGAACACCTCGACATGCTGATGGTGTGCCACCACCTCAACGCCGCGGTGCCCGAGGACCTCGCCTTCGCCGAGTCGCGGATCCGGCCGTCGACGATCGGCGCCGAGGACATACTCCACGACCTCGGCGCGATCTCGATCATCTCGTCGGACTCGCAGGCCATGGGGCGCGTCGGCGAGGTCGTCATGCGGACCTGGCAGACCGCCCATGTGATGAAGCGGCGGCGCGGTGCGCTGCCGGGGGACGGGCGGGCCGACAACCGGCGGGTACGGCGGTATGTCGCCAAGTACACGATCAACCCCGCGCTCGCGCAAGGCCTCGGCCGGGAGATCGGCTCCGTGGAGAGCGGCAAGCTCGCCGACCTGGTTCTGTGGGAGCCGGCGTTCTTCGGGGTCAAGCCGCAACTCGTCATCAAGGGCGGGCAGATCGCCTACGCGCAGATGGGCGACGCCAACGCGTCCATCCCGACGCCGCAGCCGATCCTGCCCCGGCCGATGTTCGGCGCGATCGGGCGGGCGCCGGCCTCGAACTCGGTCAACTTCGTGGCCCCGCTCGCGATCGAGGACGGGCTGCCGGAGCGGCTCCAGCTCGGCAAGCGGTTCGTGGCGATCGAGTCGACACGTGGGGTCACCAAGGCCGACATGCTGGAGAACGACGCGCGGCCCGACGTGCGAATCGATCCAGACAGCTTCGCCGTGCACATCGACGGGGAGCTGGTGGAAGCCACTCCTGCGGCCGAACTGCCGTTGGCACAGCGGTACTTCCTGTTCTGAAAGCCGGGTTCCCATGTCACGGGCAGCACTTCTCGTCCTTGCCGACGGCCGCTTTCCCGCCGGAGGGCACGCGCACTCCGGTGGGGCCGAGGCGGCCGTCAAGGCGGGGCGGATCTCCGGGGCCGCGAGCCTGGAGGACTTCTGCCGGGGGCGGTTGCATACGGCGGGGCTGGTCGCGGCCTCGCTCGCCGCGGCGGCCGCGGTCGGGGTCGATGCCGGAGCGTTGGACGAGGCGGCCGATGCCCGTACGCCGTCGCCCGCGCTGCGGGTTGCCGCGCGCAGGTTGGGACGGCAGTTGATGCGGGCCGCTCGGGCCACGTGGCCGTCCGGTGAGCTCGATGAGCTGGCTCGGCGGTTTCCCAAGGGGGCTCATCAGCCGGTTGTGCTCGGGGTCGTCGCTCGGGCCGCGGGGTTGGGGGCCGTGGAGGCGGCCTACTGCGCGGCGTACGAGAGTGTGAGTGGGCCGGCGAGTGCGACGGTGCGGTTGCTGAGTCTTGATCCGTTCGACGCCACGGCTGTGCTGGCGCGGTTGGCGCCGGAGATGGACCGGGTGGTGGATCGGGCGGTGGAGGGGGCTCGACGCGTCGTCGG
>NZ_RDBN01000037.1:1561397-1609113 GCF_008042075.1 Streptomyces sp. UW30
ACCCGTCCCTCCCCCAAGCTCTCGGCTTCGCTCGAGCAGGGGGGACCCCCATCCAGGGGCTCCGCCCCTTCGACCCCGCTGGGGCTGCCGCCCCAGACCCCGCTTCGGCCTGGACGGCCTCGTCCTCAAACGCCGGACGGGCTGACTTCACACCCCCCGCACCAAAAGGAGCCGACCATGCACCTCGACCACTCCCACGACGGCCCCTCCGCCATCAGTGCCGACGCTCGCCGTGCCGATGGGTCCCGTCGGGCGCTGCGGATCGGGCTCGGGGGGCCCGTCGGGTCCGGGAAGACCGCCACCGTTGCCGCGCTGTGCCGGGCGCTGCGTGAGGAGTTGTCTCTCGCCGTCGTCACCAACGACATCTACACGCGTGAGGACGCCGAGTTCCTGCTGCGGGAGGCCGTGTTGCCGCCCGAGCGGATCACCGCCGTGGAGACGGGGGCGTGTCCGCACACCGCGATCCGGGACGACATCTCCGCGAACCTGGAAGCCGTCGAGGACCTGGAGGACGAGGTCGGGCCGCTCGACCTCATCCTCGTCGAGTCCGGCGGGGACAACCTCACTGCCACCTTCTCCAAGGGGCTCGTCGACGCGCAGATCTTCGTGATCGACGTGGCCGGGGGTGACGACATTCCACGTAAGGGCGGTCCGGGGGTGACCACCGCCGACCTGCTCGTCGTCAACAAGACCGACCTCGCGCCGTACGTCGGCTCCGACCTGGCGCGCATGGCGGCCGACGCCAAGGCACAGCGGGCCGAACTGCCGGTTGTCTTCCAGTCGTTGAGGAGCGAGCCCGGGGTTGCGGACGTCGCCGCGTGGGTGCGGGCGCGGCTCGTGGCGTGGACGGCATGACGACCGTGGTCGGTGGGGTGCGGGCGCATGCGCGGATCGGCGCCCGGGACGACGGGCGGGGCGGTACGTCGCTGCCCGTGCTCGACGGCGACGGGCCGCTGGCGCTGCGCCGGACGCGGGGCAGCGGAGCCGAGGCGCGGGTCGTGCTCGTCGGTGCGATGAGCGGGCCGCTCGGCGGTGACCACTTCACCGTCGAGGCGGACGTGGCCGACGGCGCCCGGCTGCGTGTCGGATCTGCGGCCGCCACGATCGCGCTGCCGGGACAGAGCAAGGGCGAGGCTCGCTACGACGTACGGTTGTCCGTGGCGGACGGGGGTGAACTGCACTGGCTGCCCGAGCAGTTGATCTCGGCGCGAGGAAGCGATCTGCAGGTCACGACCCACGTCGACGTCGGTGCGGCGGGGCGGCTCGTGCTGCGTGAGGAGCAGGTGCTCGGGCGGGTGGGGGAGGAGCCCGGGCGACTCGCGAGCCGGATCCGCTTGCGGGTCGCGGGGCGCGTGGTGCTGGACCAGGAGCTGGCCTGCGGGCCCGGTGCGCCGGGTGGCTGGGACGGACCCGCCGGGCTCAGCGGGTTTCGGGCCGTCGGGCAACTAGTCGTCGTGCGGCCCGAGTTCGGTGAGGCTCCGGTGGCGGCCCGGGTGCTGGGGGAGAACTCCGCTGTGCTGCCCCTCGCCGGGCCCGCCGTCCTGGTGAGCGCGGTGGCGGCGGACGCGCTGCGCCTGCGTCGGCTGCTCGACGAGGCGCTCGACCTCCTCGGCTGAGCGCCGGCGCCGCGGTCGGCCGACGTCAACTGATGGGCAGCCTGGGGAACTTGCGCTGCTTGTCCACCTTGGCCGCCTTGGCTGCCTCGGCCTCCTCGGCCTTGACGACAGCGGCGTACTGGTCGACGTACTCCTGCTCGGACAGCGTCAGGATCGCGTACATGATCTCGTCGGTGATGGCGCGCAGGATCGCTTTCTCGTTCTCCATGCCGGCGTAGCGGGAGAAGTCGAGGGGCTTGCCGAAGCGGATCTTCACCGGGTGGAGGTTGGGGATGACCTTGCCGGGCGGCTGGGCCTCGAACGTGCCGATCATCGCGCAGGGGATGACCGGGACCTCGGCCTTGAGGGCCATCACGGCGACACCGACCTTGCCCTTGTAGAGGCGGCCGTCGTGCGAGCGGGTGCCCTCGGGGTAGATGCCGAGGAGTTCGTCCTTGCTCAGCACCCCGAGCCCCTCGCGGATCGCGGCCTGGCCCGCCTCCTTGCCGGTGCGGTCGACCGGGATCTGGCCGGCGCTGCGGAAGAACGCCGCGGTGAGGCGGCCCCTGATGCCCGGGCCGGTGAAGTACTCCTTCTTGGCCAGGAAGGTGATGCGCCGCTTGAGGATGGCCGGCATCAGGAAGTGGTCGGAGAACGAGAGGTGGTTGCCGGCGACGATGGCCGCGCCCGTGGCCGGTACGTGCTCAAGACCTTCGATCCGGGGCCGGAAGACCAGTCTCAGCAGCGGTCCCAACAACACGTATTTGAGGACGTAGTAGAACAAAGGGGCGCTCCTCACTCGGGGGGATCAGCTCGGGCCGCCGCGTTCTGGCAGGTCAACCAGCGTGCCGTGGGGGTGCCAGTGTAGGCGCAGGGGTGAGCCGCCGGAACCGGGCAGGGCCGGACCGGTGCCGGCTCATGCCGGCCTCCTGACTGGGTGTCAGGCACATGGTGGGCGGCGTCGTTTGCGGGTGGGGAGGACCGCCTGACCAGCCTGGTCTCCGGGACGGGTGCCCGGCAAGCCGATGGCCGGGTTTGGCGTGATCACGATCGCGGGTGGCAGGTGACCCGTCCTTGCCGGGCGCCGTCGGCTCTGCTGGTCCGTCACAGACGGACGATGATCAGCGCCGTGTCGTCGGTCGCGCCGCCCGGCGGCAGCAGCTCCAGCAGGACGGCGTCGGCGAGGGTCTCCGGGTCGTCGGTGCGATGGCGGACGAGGGAGTCGGCGAGGCGGGCCAGTCCGGTGTCGATGTCCTCGCGACGGCGTTCGACCAGGCCGTCCGTATACAGAGCGAGGGTGGCGCCGTCGGTGTAGGTGGTGCCCGCCTGCGGTCTCGGGACCGGGTCGGGGCGTGCGTCCAGCGGCGGGTCCGTGGCCTGGTCGAGGAACTCCACCCGGCCGTCGGGATGGACCAGTGCGGGCGGCGGATGGCCCGCGCTGCTGTAGGTGACGGTGCGGGCGTCGAAGTCGATGAACGTCGTGACCGCGGTGGCCGATTCGGCGCCGTCGACGACATGGGCGTAGCGGCCCAGGATGTCCAGCGCCTGGGCGGGGCCGTCGGCGACTCGGGAGGCGGCGCTGAGCGCGCTGCGCAGCTGGCCCATCACGCCGGCCGCTTCCAGGCCGTGCCCGACCACGTCGCCCACGGAGACGCCGATGCGGTTGCCGCCGACCAGGTCGACGAGGTCGTACCAGTCACCGCACACGTTCAGCGCGCCGAGCGCGGGCCGGTAGCGCACGGCGGCCCGGCGGGTGCGCACCTGGCGGCGCGGCGGCAGCATCGCCTCCTGCAGGGCGAGGGCCACCTGGCGCTCGCGCGCGTGGGACTGCCGCAGCCGTTCGTTGACCTCCTGGAGCTCCCGCGCCCGCGTGTACAGCTCGGCCTCCAGAACGCGTGCCTGGCTGTTGCCGGCCGTGGCGCCGCGCAGGCGGATGAGTTCGGTGACCTCCTCCACCCGGTGCACCAAGAGCGCCACCTTTCCGTCGGGGCCGAGGACCGGCGCGTTGACCGGGCTCCAGTAGCGCTCCTCCCACTCGCCGGGGCGCATCGGATCCTCGACGTCGTAGCGCTGCAGCGCCATGGCGTCGCGCTCGCCGGTGGCCACCACGCGCAGCAGCGACGCCTCGAGGTTGCGCATGCCGGTGGCGGTGTCGTCGTTGGGGTTGTCGGGGAAGACGTCGAAGAGGTACCGGCCCACCAGCTCCGCGCGGGTGCGTCCCGACAGGCGCTGGAAGTCCGCGTTGGCATCGACGTAGACCAGCTCCGGGGTCAGCAGCGCCACCATCCCGGGAAGGCCCTGGAAGATCGCCTCGTAGTCGACCGCCGTCTCTTTCATGGCTCCCGCCTCACCACCGGGATCTGACCCGTTTTCCACGCCATACGGCGTATCTATCGATGTACTACATCTATGCCGATTCGTCAGGTTGGAGTGAGGGATCCGTGAGGGGCTGCTCGGCCCAGATGATCTTCCCCTCGGGGACGAAGCGGGTGCCCCAGCGCTGGGTGAACTGGGACACCAGGAGCAGCCCGCGGCCGCCCTCGTCCGTGGTGCGCGGATGGCGCAGGTGCGGGGCGGTCGCGCCGCCGTCGAAGACCTCGCAGACCAGCGCGCGCTCCCTGATCAGGCGCACCCGGATGGGGCCGATGGCGTACCGGATCGCGTTGGTGACCAGCTCGCTGACCACCAGTTCCGTCGTGAACGCCAGCTCGTCCAGGCCCCACTCCGCCAGCATCCGGGCGGCCGTCTTACGGGCGTCGGCGACGGCCGCCGGGTCCGCGGGCAGGTCCCAGTCGGCGACCTGCTCGGTGCCGAGCACCCGGGTGCGGGCCATCAGCAGGGCCACGTCGTCGTGCGGGCGGGCCGGCACCAGGGCGTCCACCACGGCCCGGCACTGCACGTCGAGCGTGTCCGTAGGCCGCTCCAGGGCCCGCCGCAAACGGTCCCGGTCGGTGTCCACGGACCAGTCGTCCTCGCCCCGAGCCAGCAGCCCGTCGGTGTGCAGGGCGAGCGTGCTGCCGGGCGCCAGGGCCAGCTCGACCGCCTCGAACGGGGGGCCGCCCACCCCGAGCGGCGCTCCCTGCGGAAGATCCACGAACGAGACCTCGCCGTCGGGCATCACGACAGCGGGCGCCGGATGCCCCGCGGCCGCCATGGTGCACTGCCCGTCGACCGGGTCGTAGACGACGTACAGGCAACCCGACCCCACCGACTGGGCGATCGCATCCTCCTCCGTGCCCGACTCGACGCCCTCCTCGCGGGCCGACCGCGCGACCAGGTCGTCGAGGTGGGCGAGCACCTCCTCGGGCGGCAGATCCAGCGCGGCGAGGGTCCGTACGGCGGTCCGCAGCCGTCCCATCGCCGCGGCGGCGTCGATGCCGTGCCCGGGCACCTCGCCCACCACCAGCGCGACGCGCCCGCCGGACAGCGTGATCAGGTCGTACCAGTCGCCGCCGAGGCCGGTCAGCTCGTCGGCCGGGCGGTAGCAGGCGGCGACCTCCACCGCGTCCTGCTCGGGCAGCCGGTGCGGGAGCAGGCTGCGCTGCAGGACCAGCGCGGCGTCGCGCTCGCGGGTGTAGCGGCGCGCGTTGTCGACGCAGACGGCCGCGCGTGAGACCAGGTCCTCGGCCAGGGTCAGGTCGTCCTCGTCGAAGGCGTCCTGGCGGCGGTGCCGGAAGAACGTGGTGACGCCGAGAATGACACCCCGCGCGCGGATCGGCACGATCATCACGCTGTGCAGGCCCAGCTCCAGGAAGGTCGCCGCCCGGCCGCCGGATATCTCGGTGGCCCAGTCCTTGGCGAGCGGGTCGAGACGCGCCTCACGCCAGGGCAGGCCCGTCGTCAGCACCCGGATCGGCGGGGATCCGGCGACATAGGTGGCCACGTCACCGACGGCGAAGGTCGCCTCCGGCGCGTTCTCGTGCACCGACTGCTGCCCGGCGCGGCGCAGCGGCACGTCGGTCGGGTCGACCGGCGGCCCGGCGCTGAGCTCGGCGCCCGCCAGCACCGGTTCCAGCAGGTCCACGGAGACGAAGTCGGCGAACGTCGGGACCACCACGTCGGACAGCTCCTGCGCGGTCTGCATGATGTCCAGGCTGCGGCCGATGTGCTCGCCGGCCCGGTCGAGCAGGTCGAGGCGCTGCCGGGCGCGATGCCGCTCGCTGACGTCGACGACGGTGTAGTAGACGCCCATCGGGTGGCCGTGCTCGTCCTCGAGCCGGGTGAACGACATCATGTGCGCCGTCTCCCGGTGCGGTGCGGACCGCACCAGACCCACGTGCTCGTAGCCCACCACCGGCTCACCGGTCTCCAGTACGCGACGCATCTGCGCCTCGATCGACCGGGAGTTCAGACCCGGCTGCACGTCCGCCAGCCGCCTCCCCAGCCGCGTCATCGCCGCGCCGCCGCCGAACTGCTCCAAGGCGGCGTTCGACCACACGTACCGCAGATCCGTGTCCACGATCGCTATCCCGACGGGGGACCCGCTGACCATCTGCTCCAGCACGGGCCGGCTCATAGCCCAGCCCGGGGCGTCGGCCATCTCTGACAGCAGCACCAGCCAGCGTGACGGCCCGGGCGCCTCCTCGGCCGAGGTGACCCGCACCATGACCCTGACCTGCTCACCGCCCCTGCGCGCCGCCGTCAGCAGTCCCGACCAGCCGCCGTCCCTGCGGCACCGCTGCCCGAGATCGGGCACCCGCAGGGCGTCCTCGGGCGCCAACAGGTTCCCGGCCTTCCCGCCCACCACCTCGGCGGCGGAGTACTTCAGCAGCCGCTGCGCGTCCCTGGTCCAGCCGGTCACCCGCCCCTGCGCGTCGAGCAGCAGAGCCGCGGCGTCCGCCACGTCGAACCACTGCCGGGCAACGCCCTGCTCCTCGTATGTGCCCACGGCCGACCTCTCTGTCGCTGAGAGCGGTCTACCACCTCTTGTCCCCATCTTCACCCTTCCGCTCACGCCTGCCTCTTTGTGGAGGGCCGCGCGTGTGCGGGGCCCTCCACAAAGAGGCAGGCGTGAGCGGAAGGGTGAAGATGGGGACAAGAGGTGGTAGACCGCTCTCAGCGACAGAGAGGTCGGGCAGGGGGTGAGCGGGGGCGGTCGCACGGGACGCCGACAGCCCGGACCCCACGCTCGGGGAACCGGGCTGCCGGGCGTCGGGCCCTTACCCCAGAACCTTCTCCAGTGCCCCCAGCGCCTCCGTCAGCTCCTCCGCGGTGATCGTCAGCGGGGGAGCGAGCCGGATCGTGGAGCCGTGGGTGTCCTTCACCAGGACTCCCTCGCGCATCAGGCGCTCGCTGATCTCGCGGCCCGTGCCGACCGCCGGGTCGATGTCGACGCCCGCCCACAGCCCCCGCGCGCGGAAGCCGAGGACGCCCTTGCCGAGCAGCGCCGACAGACCGCCGCGCAGGACCACGCCCAGCTCGGCGGCCCGGCGCTGGAACTCGCCCGTCTCCAGCAGCTCGACCACCGCCATGCCGACCGCGGCGGCCAGCGGATTGCCGCCGAACGTCGAGCCGTGCTCGCCCGGCCGCAGCACACCGAGCACCTCCCGGCGGGCCACCACCGCCGACACCGGGACGATGCCGCCGCCCAGCGCCTTGCCCAGCAGCAGCAGGTCCGGCACCACTGACTCGTGCTCGACGGCGAGCGTACGGCCCGTGCGGCCGAGGCCCGACTGGATCTCGTCCGCGATGAACAGGCAGCCCTTGCGGCTGGTCAGCTCGCGCACCCCGGCCAGATATCCCTGGTCCGGGATGAGCACGCCCGCCTCGCCCTGGATGGGCTCAAGCAGCACCGCCGCCGTCGTCTCGTCGATCGCGGCCTCCAGCGCCGCCAGGTCGTTGTACGGCACGATCCGGAAGCCCGGCGTGAAGGGGCCGAAGCCCTGCCGCGCGGTCTCGTCCGTGGAGAAGGACACGATCGTCGTCGTACGGCCGTGGAAGTTGTCCGCCGCGACCACGATCGTCGCCTGATCGGCCGGGACGCCCTTCACCTCGTACGCCCACTTGCGGGCCACCTTGATGCCGCTCTCCACGGCCTCGGCGCCCGTGTTCATCGGCAGCACCATGTCCAGGCCGGTCAACGCGGCGAGCCGCTCGGCGAACCCGGCCAGCTTGTCGTTGTGGAAGGCGCGGGACGTCAGCGTCAGCCGGTCGAGCTGGGCGTGCGCCGCCTCGATCAGCGCCGGGTGGCGGTGCCCGAAGTTCAGGGCCGAGTAGCCGGCCAGCATGTCGAGGTAGCGGCGGCCCTCCACGTCCTCCACCCAGGCGCCCTCGGCACGGGAGACGACCACGGGCAGCGGGTGGTAGTTGTGCGCCAGGACGGGTTCCTCGGCGCGGATCAGATCGGCGGACGAACGGGTCTGCGCGGGCGCTGTCATGAGCGGATCTCCTGGGTGCAGCACTTGATGCCGCCGCCGGCCTTGCGGAACTCCGACAGGTCGACGGGGACGGGGACATAGCCGCGCTCGTCCAGCCGGGCGGCGAGGGCCTCGGCCTGGGGCGCGATGAAGACATGACGGCCGTCGGAGACGGAGTTCAGGCCGAAGGCCGCCGCGTCGTCGCGGGTCGCGTGCACCGCGTCCGGATACAGCCGCGCGAGCACCTCACGGCTGCCCGGCGAGAACGCCTCCGGGTAGTAGGCGATGTTGTCGTCGTCGAGCACGAACAGCGCCGTGTCCAGGTGGTAGAAGTACGGGTCCACCAGCGTCAGGCTGATCACCGGGTGACCGAAGAACTCCTGCACCTCCCGGTGCGCCTCACGCGTGGTGCGAAAGCCGGTGCCGGCGAGCACATAGCGGCCCGTCCACACCAGGTCGCCCTCGCCCTCGCACACGGACTCGGGCCGGTACACGTCGAAGCCCGCCGTCTTGAACCACGTCTCGTAGTGCGTGGACTCGGGGCGGCGCTCGGGCGCGTGGAAGAGGGAGCCGAAGACACGGCCGCCGACGACGACCGCGGAGTTGGCGGCGAACACCATGTCGGGGAGACCGGCGACCGGCTCCATCGTGTCGACCGCGTGGCCATGGGTGCGGTAGGCGCGGATCAGCGACTGCCACTGGTCCCGGGCCAGGTCGACGTCGACCTGGACGTCGGGCTGCATCCAGGGGTTGATCGCGTACTGCACGGCGAAGTGTCTGGGTTCGCAGACCAGGAAGCGCCGCCGGCGCGGCACACGGGTTTCGGGCACAGAGGGGTTCCTCCGCTTCCTACGGTGTCGATGAGGATTGATTCAAAGGTAGGAAGCGACGCCCACGAGCGACAAGAAACAAGAATTGCGTGTCCACGCAGGAACGCTGCGTCTTCGGCCGCGCAGGCGCACGACTGCTGCGTCACCACCCCCAGGACCCGGAGTCCTCCTCCTGAATGGCCTGGGTGGCACCCGCTTCCGGACTCTCCGGGATCAGATGGGACAGCACCATCACGCTGATCGTCTTGCGGATGAACGGCTCGACGCGAATGCGCTCCAGCACCTCCTCGAAGTGCTCCACGTCCCGCGCCCGCACATGCAGCAGCGCGTCCGCGCCCCCGGTCACCGTCATCGCCGCGGTGATCTCCGGATGGTTGCGGACCACCTCCGCCAGCCGCCTCGGCGGTGCCGCGCCCTCGCAGTACACCTCGACGTACGCCTCCGTACGCCAGCCCAGCGCGTACGGCTTGACCGTGGCCGTGAACCCGGTGATCACGCCCGTGTCGCGCAGCCGGTCCACGCGCCGCTTCACCGCAGTGGCCGACAGTCCGACGCTCGTGCCGATCTCGGCGAAACTCGTCCTGGCGTTCGCCATCAGAGCCGTGATGATCTTCCGGTCGAGGTCGTCGAAGGGGGCCGCGCCGCTGTTCATGAGGGCACTGTAAGCGGCACGGCACCCAGCGGAGACGTCCACGACGAGCACATGTCCAGGCGTGCCCATTGCTCTTACACTCCCGTTCATGCTGCGCGCCCTGGCTGTCGACGACGAACGCCCCTCGCTGGAGGAACTGCTCTACCTCCTGAACGCCGACCCGCGCGTCGGCAGCGCGGAGGGCGCCGGCGACGCGACCGAGGCGCTGCGCCGCATCAACCGCGCCCTGGAGTCGGGACCCCACGGCCCGGAGTCGATCGACGTCGTCTTCCTCGACATCAACATGCCCGGTCTGGACGGCCTCGACCTGGCCCGCCTGCTCACCGGCCTCGCCAAGCCGCCGCTCGTCGTGTTCGTCACCGCCCACGAGGACTTCGCCGTCCAGGCCTTCGACCTCAAGGCCGTCGACTACGTCCTCAAGCCCGTGCGCAAGGAGCGCCTCGCGGAAGCCGTCCGCCGCGCCGCCGAGCTCCGCGACGCCGCCCCCCGAATACCCGTGAGCGAACCCGACCCCGACCACATCCCGGTCGAGCTGGGCGGCGTGACCCGCTTCGTCTCCGTCGAGGACATCACCCACGTCGAGGCCCAGGGCGACTACGCCCGCCTGCACACCGACAAGGGCAGCCACCTCGTCCGCATCCCCCTGTCGACCCTGGAGGAGCGCTGGCGCTCCCGCGGCTTCGTCCGCATCCACCGCCGCCATCTCGTCGCCCTGCGCCACATCGGCGAACTCCGCCTGGACGCGGGCACCGTCAGCGTCATGGTCGGCGCCGAGGAACTCCAGGTCAGCCGCCGCCACGCACGCGAGCTGCGCGATCTGCTGATGAGGAGGCCGTAGCCGTGCCGCACCAGGACCCCACCGAGCGCCGTGTCGTCGTCACCGGCCCGCCGCGCCGCAGCCGCCCCGCCTCCGGCTACTACCGCCCCCGCACCGAGATCGACGAGCAGACGACCCTCGGCCACACCTACGTACGGTCGCTGATGCGCACCCAACTGCGGGCCGCACTCGCCGTGTTCGCGGTCCTCGGCCTSCTCATCGGCCCGCTGCCGCTGCTGTTCGCGGCCATGCCGGACGCCCGCGGCCTGGAGTGGCTGGTCCTCGGCTTCTGCCTCTACGCCCCCCTGGTCCTCCTCGCCCGCTGGTACGTGCGGCGCGCCGAACGCAACGAGCGGGACTTCGTCCGTCTCGTCGAAGACCGCTGAGCCGAGGAACCGATGCGCACGTGAACTACAGCTACGCCGTCCCCGCCGTCGCCCTAGTCGTCCTCGCGACCGTCCTAGTCGGCGCCTTCGGCCTGCGCATATCCCGCACCACCTCCGACTTCTACGTCGCCTCCCGCACCGTCGGCCCCCGCCTCAACGCGGCCGCGATCAGCGGCGAGTACCTCTCCGCCGCCTCTTTCCTCGGCATCGCCGGCCTGGTCCTCGTGCAGGGCCCCGACATGCTCTGGTACCCGGTCGGCTACACCGCCGGATATCTCGTCCTGCTGCTGTTCGTCGCGGCCCCGCTGCGCCGCTCCGGCGCCTACACCCTCCCCGACTTCGCCGAGGCCCGCCTGTCCTCCCAGGCCGTGCGACGCCTGGCGGGCGCGTTCGTCGTCGGCACCGGCTGGCTGTACCTGCTGCCCCAACTCCAGGGCGCCGGACTGACACTCACCGTCCTGACGGGCGCCCCCGACTCGCTCGGCGGACTGATCGTGGCGGTCGTCGTGGTCGCCATCGTCGCCGCGGGCGGCATGCGCTCCATCACCTTCGTGCAGGCCTTCCAGTACTGGCTCAAGCTGACCGCCCTGCTCGTGCCCGCCCTCTTCCTGATCCTCGCCTGGCAGGGCGACGGCGCCCCCCGCCGGGCCTTCGACGAACCGGCGACCTTCCGCGAACAGAGCGTCGTCCGCGTCGACGACAGCATCAAGCTGAAGCTCGACCGGCCCCTCGCCGTCACCGCGACCGGCACCATCGACGGCCGCAGCCACGAGGACGACAAGCTCGAACTCCCCGCCGGCACCCATCACATCGAGGCCGGCACCCGTCTGACCTTCGCCAAGGGCGCCGAGGTCCCCGAACGAGACCGCAGCGCGAGCGGCGGCCTGTCCCCCTCGCAGGCCGAGAGCCGCGGCGAACGCCCGCTGTACGCCACGTACGGACTGATCCTCGCCACCTTCCTCGGCACCATGGGCCTGCCGCACGTCGTCGTCCGCTTCTACACCAGCCCGCACGGCGTCGCCGCCCGCCGCACCACCGTCGCCGTGCTCGGCCTGATCGGCGCCTTCTACCTCCTGCCCCCGGTCTACGGCGCCCTCGGCCGCCTCTACGCCCCCGAACTCACCCTCACCGGCGACGCCGACGCGGCCGCACTCCTGCTGCCCGACCGCATGATCGGCGGCCTCGGCGGCGACCTGCTCGGCGCGCTGGTCGCCGGCGGCGCCTTCGCCGCGTTCCTGTCCACGGCATCGGGCCTGACCATGGCCGTCGCGGGCGTGCTCACCCAGGACGTCCTCCCGTCCCGCGGCGTACGGCACTTCCGGCTCGGTACCGTCCTCGCCATGGCCGTCCCGCTCGCCGCGAGCGTCCTGGTCGGCGGACTGCCGGTGGCCGACGCGGTCGGCCTCGCCTTCGCCGTGTCGGCGTCGTCCTTCTGCCCGCTGCTCGTCCTCGGCATCTGGTGGCGCCGGCTCACCCCGCCCGGCGCCGCCGCCGGGATGCTGGTGGGCGGCGGCTCCGCGCTGCTCGCCGTCGCGGCGACGATGGCCGGCTTCCCGGGCTCCGGCGCCCTGCACGCGCTGCTCGCCTGGCCCGCGCTCTGGTCGGTGCCGCTGGCCTTCCTCACCATGATCGTGGTGTCCCTGGCCACCCCGAGCCGGGTGCCGCCCGGAACGGCGGCGATCCTGGCCCGGTTCCATCTCCCGGAGGAACTGCGGACGGAGGCGAAGGCATGAGGCGTCACATCGCCGGACGGCGTGCGGCGGTGACGGCATGAGCGGATTCCTCGCCGGCCTGTGCGTGGCGATCCTGCCGCTGCTCGCCGCCGGCTTCTGGCTCGGCCGACGCACCGCCCGCCCCCAGAACCTCGGCGACCTCGGCACCCCCGTCGAGCACGCCACCTTCGAGACCCTGCACACCGCCTCCCTCGCCGCGCCCCCGCTGCGCGCCGGACTCACCGAGGAGACCGCCCGCAAGTCGGCCCGCCGGCTGCGCTCGCTCCTCGGCACCGACGCGCTGTGCCTGACGGACGAGAAGGACGTCCTCGTCTGGGACGGGGTGGGCGGCCATCACCGCACGGAGATCATGCAACTCCTCGCAGGCCCCCTGGAGTCGGGCCGCGGCGAGGCCTTCCCGCTCACGTGCAGCGCCCCCGACTGCCCGGTGCGCTGGGCCGTCGTCGCCCCGCTCACCGTCGACGACCGTGTCCACGGCGCCCTCGTCGCCTGCGCGCCCCGCGAGTCGGCGGTACTGGTACGGGCGGCCGGCGAGGTGGCCCGCTGGGTTTCCGTGCAGCTGGAGCTGGCCGACCTCGACCGGTCCCGCACCCGTCTGATCGAGGCCGAGATCAAGGCACTGCGGGCCCAGATCTCCCCGCACTTCATCTTCAACTCGCTCGCGGTGATAGCCAGCTTCGTCCGCACCGACCCCGAGCGGGCCCGCGAACTGCTCCTGGAGTTCGCCGACTTCACCCGCTACTCCTTCCGCAGGCACGGCGACTTCACCACCCTCGCCGACGAACTCCACGCCATCGACCACTACTTGGC
The DNA here is from genome assembly GCF_008042075.1 of Streptomyces sp. UW30. Taxonomy (GTDB): domain Bacteria; phylum Actinomycetota; class Actinomycetes; order Streptomycetales; family Streptomycetaceae; genus Streptomyces. The sequence continues at coordinate 1,574,577 of NZ_RDBN01000037.1, forward strand.
GCTGGTGCGGGCCCGCTTCGGCGACCGTCTCTCGGTGACCCTCCAGATCGCCCCCGAGGTGCTGCCGGTCGCCCTGCCCTTCCTGTGCCTGCAGCCACTCGTCGAGAACGCGGTCAAGCACGGCCTGGAGGGCAAGGCCGACAAGTGCCAGATCCAGATCACCGCACAGGACGCGGGCGCCGAGGCCCTCGTCGTCATCGAGGACGACGGCGCCGGCATGGACCCCGTCCTGCTGCGCCGCATCCTCGCGGGCGAGGACAGCCCGTCGGGCGGTATCGGACTGTCGAACGTCGACGACCGGCTCCGCCAGGTCTACGGCGACAACTACGGCCTCGTCATCGAGACCGCCCTGGGCGCGGGCATGAAGGTGACCGCCCGGCTGCCGAAGTACCAGCCGGGCGTGCACTCCGCCGGGCGGCTCACCCGGGAGTGAGGCTCAGCTGCCGCGACTGGCCACCATCCCCAGCGTGATCAGACCCAGCACCACCCACCCGAACCACAGCCAGCCATTGCTCCCGAGCGCCACCGTGTAGGCCGTCACCACGACGAGGCCGCCCAGGGTGAGCACTCCCATCGCCTTCGTAGAACCGTCCGTAGAACCGGGCATCGCAACACCCTCCTAGGGTTCGTCCCCCTCCATGGTGCCCCCGTTCTGCTTCCGGACGGTGCACACGACGAAATGGGTGCCGTTCTTCCAGGCCCCCTCGCTCGTCCAGGAGCCCGCCGTGTACACGGAAGGATCGAATCCGTAGTCGCGCGGCGGCACCTGACGGGCACACGCGGCGTCGGACTCGGTGCGCGCCTCGCTCATCGTGACGTCGGCGCCCAACCGGGTGAACCCGAGCACCTGCTCGTCGTGCCGCCCCGCACAGGACACCAGACGGGCGTCCCGGTGGGAGCGCACGTCCAGACAGTCCCGCCGCTGCATGGTCGCCGTGTCCGCGAAGGCCACCCCCGGCTTGCGATGCCCGCCCAAGGGCCCGTATACCGGCCCGTGCGCGCCCAGCACCAGACAGGCCGTACGCCGCCCGGCCGCCTCGAACCCCTCCTCGGTCGGTACGACGGCGAAGCTGCGGACGTCCGCGAGCCGCCCGCGAAGCTCCTCGGTCCGCTCCTCGCACGCCGCAGGCCCGTCCTGCCGCGCCTCGGCGGCGGACGCGGACGCGACGAACGCGACCACCTGCCCGTCGGGTGCCTTCTGTCCGCAACTGGCGTCCAGACCCAGCCGCGGCGTGCCCTTGAAGGCGGCCGTGCCGGACCAGTCGGCGAGCACACAGTCCCCGTCCTCCAGCGGATCACCGAGTCCTACGGCGTTGCCGTACGGCCGCTCCGTCCCGCCGGTGTCCGACTGCCGGGACATGGCGTACCAGACGCCGGTGCCCGCGAGTGCCAGCCCGAGCAGCCCGGCGAGAACCGCGTGGAGGACGCGGGGGCGGGTCCGCTGCCCTTCACCCGGCCCGGATCCGAAGCCCACCGGTCCACCGGGAGGCGGCGGCAGCGAACCGTAGGGCGGTCCGCTCGCCGGGCCCGGGCCCGGCGGCGGTACGTCCGGGCGTCCGGACGGGGGACTGAAGCCTTGGGCGCCGCCCGGCCGACCGGACACGGGCAGCGAGCCGAACCCCGCCACGTCGGGCACGGGTCCCGGAGGCGGCGCACCACCCCAGTGCGGCTGCGAACCGACGTCGGTCTGCGTCCGTGCGTACGCGTCGGCCTCCGGAGTCACGATCCGTGACAGTGCCGCCTCCGCCTGCGCGGCCGGCATCCGCCGCGCCGGGTCCTTCTCCAGCAGCGCCCACAGGACGGGACCCAGCGCACCGGCCCGCCCGGCCGCCCGGGGCTCCTCCATGACCACCGCGGTCAGCTCCGCCAGATGCGACTCGCGGTCGAAGGGCCCCCGGCCCTCGACGCCGTGGTACAGCGTGCAGCCCAGCGAGAACAGATCGGTGGCCGGCGTGGGAGTCCCGCCCGTGACCCGCTCCGGCGCCAGATAGCCCGACGTGCCCACGAGCACCGACGCCAGCGTGTACCGCGTCTCACCGGTGTCCGGCTGCACGGAGATGCCGTAGTCGGTGAGCAGCACCCGTCCGTACGGCGCCCCGGTGCGGTCCGGCGCCAGCAGGATGTTCGCCGGTTTCACGTCCCGGTGCATGACGCCCCGGTCGTGCCCCGCGGTCAGCGCGTCCAGCACGGCGAGCCCGATGCGGGCGCACTCGGCGGGCGCCAGCGGGCCGCGCCGGTCGACCAGATCGCGCAGGTTGACGGCGCCCTCCACGTACTCCATGACGATCCACGGCAGCCCGTCGTGCTCCAGCACGTCGTGCACGGTCACCACATGCGGATGCCCGCGCAGCCCCGCCGCGTGCCGGGCCTCGGCCCGGGCACGGGCCACCCGCGCCTCGCGCTCGTCGGCCTCGGCCGGGTCCCGGAACACGATCTCCTTGAGCGCGACCTCGCAGGCGAGTCTCTGGTCGTGGGCGAGCCAGACATGGCCCATACCGCCGCTGCCGAGCCGGTTCAGCAGCAGATAACGGCCGGCGATGACCCGGCCCACTCCCGACGTCGGTGATCCTGAAGGCATCCGGTGACTCCCGGTTCTGCGGGTGCGCGGTTGCTAGGCGGGGGCGGTTGCGGTGGAGGGGCCGTCGGTCTCCGGCGTGCCGGTGGCGGGCCCGCTGCTCGCGGGCGGCGGCGCGCTGCTGGTGACCGGGGCGCTCGTCGGGGGCGAGCTGGTGGTCTGCGGTGCTGAGCTGGACGCGCTGACCGCGGGGCACGACCGGGGCGTCATGCACCGGGACGTGAAACCGGCGAACATCGGCGCATGGCGATCGATGAGCGCGGTGCGCAGAGCCCGATACCCCGTTTCCCGGCCGGTTTCCTGTGGGACGTCGTCGACGGGGGCGGCGGTGAGCTGGGCGGCTTGGCGCTGGTGGGACCGGCGCTGCTTGGGCCGGAACTGGTGGGACCGGAGCTGCTTGGGCCAGGGCTGCTGGGGCCGGAGCTGCCCGGCCCGGGGCCCCCGGATCCGGAGGACGAGGTCGGCGCAGTCGGGCCGGACGGCGACGAGGCCGAGGGCGACGTCGGCGTCGTGGCCGACGGATCCGTCGGCGGGGAAGACCCCGAGCCCGGGGGAGCGGGCGTCGTCCCGTCGGACGGCGACCCGCCGGAGCTCCCCCCGGCCACGCTCAACGTCACGTACTCCCCGAACCGCAGCTCGCTCCCGGCCGGCGGATCCGACGCCGTCACCCGGGCGTCGTCCGGCGGCAGCCCCCCGCCGGCGAAGGCGACCGCCAGCCCGTTGTCGGCCAGCCGTCGGCTCGCCTGCCCGAACGTCGCCCCGGCGAGGTTCGGCACCGCATGCCGCTCGCGTGTGTCGAAGGCGGTGTCGTCCTCGCCGGTGGTGCCGACGGGACGGGTGATGCCCCGGTCCGGTTCATGGACGTCGACGAGGGCGAGCCGCTCCACTTTCCGCGTCGCGGGCCGCACGGCCACCACGGAGGACTTCTCGTAGCCCTTCCACTCGTCGTTGCGGTCGTCGAACTCGACCTTTATCCGGGTCGTGTCACCCTCGAAGGGCCGCAGTGGATTTCCGCACGAACACTTCACCGCGGGAAGACCCTGCTGGTCGACGAGAATCGCGATTCCCGTCTGGAGCAGCGCGTTGAAGGGGGCCGCTTTTCCCTTTTTGTAGTCGTGGTTCTTCACGAGAGTGTCGTGACGCAGGAGAACCGGTGTGAGGCGATCGAGATATCCCGGAATCTCGTCCGTGGTAATGGAGAGCGCGGCTGCCCACGCCTGTGCCTTGCGGTCATTGGCGGGATCGGTGAGGAACTCCTTGAGCCGTGCGACATCACAGACCGTCGGCTGCTTGGACCCCCCGTACAGCCCCGGAGTGTCCCCCTGTTGAAGACCGCCGTGCGCCGTCTGCGCCGTGACCTGCGCGTCGTCCCGTCCGAGCCCCTGGTTCTCGTCGAAGAAGGGCGCCAGCGAGGGAACTCCCGCGGCGACGGCCTTCACCAGGAACAACGGTGTGTCCCGATTGCACGCACTGAGCGCCAGAACGAGGACCAACAGGACGGCGATCCTCCGAATCACCGATTTCCCGGACCTGTGTACGAAAACACGAAACGCCATTACCGCTCCCCCCGGCGGTTCCCCCGACGCGCTTCATGCTACTGAAAGGCGAAGCCTTTCGGTGTCCTCAGTTCCCGCGTGCGTTCAATGAGGCCAAATAGGCGTTGTACGCCTCGAGTTCCTTGTCACCGTCGCGGTCCGCGGCCCGGTCCTTGCGCTTGGCCTGCCGCTGCTCGGAGCCGTACCACTGGAACAGCAGCGCGATCAGCACCAGCACGGACGGAATCTCACTGAACGCCCAGGCGATACCGCCGGCCGCGTTCTGGTCGGAGAGGGCGTCGATACCGAGTGAGGCGGGCGGGTTCTTGAACGTCTCGACCATGGGCTCCGACGCCATCATCAACGCGATGCCGAAGAAGGCGTGGAACGGCATACCGGCGAACAGTTCCAGCATCCGCATCAGATACCCCGGCCGATGCGGACCGGGATCCACGCCGATGATCGGCCAGAAGAACACCACGCCCACGGCGAGGAAGTGCACCATCATCGCGATGTGCCCCGTCTTGGAGCCCATCAGGAAGTCGAAGGCAGGCGTGAAGTACAGCGCGTAAAGGCTGGCGATGAACAGCGGAATGGTGAACGCCGGATGCGTGATGATCCGCATGTACCGGCTGTGCAGCAGAGCCAGCAGCAATTCCCGCGGTCCCTTGCGCCCCCGCCCGGCCGGCGGCAGCGCGCGCAGCGCCAGCGTGGCGGGCGCCCCCAGCAGAATCAGGATCGGCGACAGCATGCTGATCACCATGTGCTGCACCATGTGCACGCTGAACATGACCATTCCGTAGTCATTCAGCCCGGTGCACATGACGAGCATCACGCTCAGCACACCCACGACATAAGAGACCGTGCGCCCCACAGGCCACTTGTCCCCACGCCGCCGCAGCCGAACGACGCCCCACGCATAAAGCGCGAGTCCCGCAAGACAGGCGACGAGAAAGAACGGGTCAGCGGACCAGGAAAGCCCCCGCCCCAGCGTGAACGGCGGCAGATCCATCATCATGCCGTGCCCGCTGTGCTCCATCCGTCGGCTCCTGTTTCGTGGGGGTTGTGCGCTGTCTGTCCCCCACAGACTAGAACCGCCCCCGGCCGAGCCTTCGACCGGGGGCAACTACCGCGCGGACCTCCTGCAGCGAGGCCCTAGAGCACGCACTCCGCCTCGTCGTAGCGATCCGCCGGAACCGTCTTCAACGTCTCCACGGCCTCCGCCAGCGGCACCATCACGATGTCCGTCCCCTGGAGAGCCGTCATATGACCGAACTCCCCACGGTGCACGGCCTCCACCGCATGCCACCCGAACCGCGTGGCCAGCACCCGGTCGTACGCGGTAGGCGTCCCACCGCGCTGCACGTGTCCGAGAATCACCGGCCGCGCTTCCTTGCCGAGCCGCTCCTCCAGCTCGATCGACAGCTGACGGGCGATCCCGGCGAACCGCTCGTGCCCGTAGATGTCCTTGCCGCCCTCGTCGAACGCCATGGAACCGGGCCGCGGCTTGGCCCCCTCGGCGGCGACGACGATCGCGAAGCGCTTGCCCGCCTCGAACCGCTGCCCGACGACCCGGGTCAACTCCTCGATGTCGAAGGGCCGTTCCGGTACGACGACGGCGTGCGCGCCGGCCGCCATGCCCGAGTGCAGCGCGATCCAGCCGGTGTGCCGGCCCATGACCTCGACCACCAGGACACGCTGGTGGGACTCGGCGGTGGTCTTGAGCCGGTCCAGAGCCTCGGTCGCCACGGTCACCGCCGTGTCGAAGCCGAAGGTGACGTCGGTGACCGCGATGTCGTTGTCGATGGTCTTCGGCACACCCACCACGGGCAGGCCACTGTCCGACATCAGCCGGGCCGCCTTCAGCGTGCCTTCGCCGCCGATCGGGATGATCGCGTCGAGGCCGAGCTCCTCGACATGGCCCTTGGCCCGTTCCACACCGTCCCGCAGATGGGAGGGCTGGACCCGGGAGGAGCCGAGGATCGTGCCGCCGCGGGCGAGGATGCCGCCCACCGCGTCGAGGTCGAGCTTGAGGTAGTCGCACTCCAGGAGGCCCTTCCAGCCGTCCCGGAAGCCGATGACCTCGTCGCCGTGGTCGACGACGGCGCGGTGCACGACGGACCGGATGACGGCGTTCAGGCCGGGGCAGTCGCCGCCGGACGTGAGGACACCAATGCGCATAGCCCGAAAAACCTTCTCCACGTGGGCCGGGACCGGACCACGCTGTCCGGCTCGAATCCCCGCCACCCTAGCGGCACAGGGGGGCGGGGCCGAACCATGCGTCCGCCTGCTGGACGACCCCGCTCACCTGTGCGGACGCGCCGTCAGACGGGCTGGTGACGGCAGACTGGAAACCAGGTGTACGGGCGTCAGGCGGGCTGCTGCGCGGACGTGATGCGCTCGTTGCGCAGCGCCTCGTACCAGCGGTCGTCGGTCGGCGGCAGGGCGTTCACGTCCAGCGCCAGCTTCAGCAGCAGGTCCGCGATCAGGGGGTTGCGGGCAAGCACCGGGCCGTGCATGTACGTACCGAAGACGGTGTCGTTGTACGCGCCCTCCGTGCCGTCACCCGTGCCGTTGCCGTTGCCGAGGCGGACCTGGGCGAGGGGGCGGGCGGTCGGGCCGAGGTGGGTGACGCCCTGGTGGTTCTCGAAGCCGGTCAGCGGCGGCAGCCCGAGGCGCGGGTCGATGTCGGCGAGCACGTCACCGACGCACCGCTCGCCCTCGCCGCGCACGGACACCACGTCGATCAGCCCGAGACCGGGCTCGCGCTGACCGAGGTCGTTGATGAACTCGTGCCCGAGGATCTGGTACCCGGCACAGACCGAGAACACGATGGCGCCGTTCTCCACGGCCCGCTGCAGACCGCCGTCCCGCCGCAGCCGCTCGGCCGCGAGCCGCTGCGGGCGGTCCTCGCCGCCGCCGATCAGGTAGATGTCGCCGGAGGTCGGGATCGGCTGGTCGCTGCGGACGTCGAGACGGGCCACGTCGAGGCCGCGCTGCCGGGCCCGGCGCTCCACGACGAGAACGTTGCCCTGGTCGCCGTAGGTGCTGAGCAGGTCGGGGTAGATCCAGACGACCCGCAGACTGTTGTCGCTCATGAAGTCACTGTCCTTGTGAGTACGTCGGGGCACGTCAGTTGCCGACGCGGCGGCGCAGGTCCTGGAACGCGGTGTAGTTGGCGATGACCTCGATCCGGCCCGGCGGGCACGCCTGCACGGCCTGGTCGAGGTTGTCGCAGACCTGGAACTGCTGGTTCGCGACCTCCAGCCGCACCGCGAGGTCGAGCTTGCGGTCACCGATGACACAGATCGGGTGCCCGGACAGCCGCGTGTAGTCGACGTCCCACAGCCACGAGGTGTCGGTGCCGTCGGCGCCACGGGCGTTGACGGAGAGGATCACCGGGGTCGGCGGCGGGTCGATCAGGGAGAACGTCTCCAGCCAGCCGGCCGGGTTCTTGGCCAGCAGCAGCCGCAGATCCCGCCCCTCGAACTGCACGATGTCGTAGCGCCCGGCGACGGCCTGCACCTGGTACATGCGCTCCAGGGCGACCTGCGGCGGCACCCCGAACACGGCCGCGACGGCCGCCGAGGACGTGGCGTTGGCCTTGTTGGCGCGGCCCGGCAGCTGAAGATGAATCGGCCAGGCGGAGCCGTGCGGGTCGAGGACATGGTCCCCGGACAGCGCCCAGCTCGGCGTCGGCCGCCGGAACCCGCACTCACCGCAGAACCAGTCGTCGCCCGGCCGCTGCATCACGCCACCGCACGACGGGCACGACCAGGCGTCGTCCTTCCACATCTGCCCGGCGGCGACCCAGATCACGTTGGGCGACGACGAGGCGGCCCACACGACCAGCGGGTCGTCCGCGTTGGCCACGATCACGGCCTTCGAACCCGTCAGCCCCTCGCGCCAGTTCTCGGCGAGCATGCGGGTCTCGGCGGCCCGGTCCAGCTGGTCGCGCGAGAGGTTGAGCAGCGCGATGCACTTCGGGTCGGTGTCCCGGGCGACCCCGGCGAGGTACTTCTCGTCGACCTCGATGACGCCGTAGCGCGCTTCCGAGCCGCCGGCCAGCGCCGAGGTGATGCCCGCGGGCATGTTGGCGCCGAGGGCGTTGGAGACGACCGGCCCGGCGGCCCGCAGGGCCTCCGCGATCAGCCGGGTCGTCGTGGTCTTGCCGTTCGTCGCCGAGACCAGTACGACATCCAGGTTCTGGGCGAGTCGGGCGAGGAGGTCGGGGTCGAGTTTCAGCGCCACCCGGCCACCGATCACCGAACCGCTGCCGCGCCCTGCGGCGCGCGATGCCGCCGCGACCGCCTTGCCCGCGGTCACGGCGATCTTGGCCCGCGGCGTGAGCGGGTCCGAGTTGCCTGCCATCAGTTCTCGATCCTCCTTGCGTACGCGCCGTGCCTGAAGCCCTACGGCAACGTGGTGGTGGTCAGCCTATCGAGATCCATTCGCACTCCCGAATCGCCGTACCCTTGCCGCCATGCGCAATGTCTCCATTCCGGGCACTCATGGACGTGTTCGGCCCCTCACCCTGCTCGGAAACCCGGTACTCCACGCCCCCTGCGAGCAGGTCACCGACTTCGGTCCGGAACTGGCGACGCTCGTGGACGACTTGTTCGCGACGATGTACGCCGCGCAGGGCGTTGGCCTCGCCGCCAACCAGGTGGGGGAGTCGCTGCGGGTCTTCGTGTACGACTGCCCCGACGACGAGGAGGTCCGACACCTCGGCCATGTGGTGAACCCTCGCTTGGTGGAGGCGGACGGGATCGTGCTCCGCGGCCCGGAGGGCTGCCTGTCCCTGCCGGGCCTGGAGGCGGGGACGGAGCGCTACGACCACGCGGTGGTCGAGGGCTTCACGATGACGGGGGAGCCGGTCACGATCCACGGCACGGGTTTCTTCGCCCGCTGCCTCCAGCACGAGTGCGACCACTTGGACGGCGGCGTGTACGCGGACCGCGTGTCGGGCTGGCGCCACAGACGCCTGATGCGCCAGGTGACCCGAGCCTCTTGGCACCGGCCGGGGTGACCCGCCCAGGGGTCAGAACCCCGGACCCCCGATCTTGTCGCCCGCTGCCGCAAGGCGACCCCACAACAGGTCGGCCAGACTCCGCACCAACTCGGCCCGCGAACAAGGCCGTTCCCCCAGCCACCAGTCCCCGGCCGCGTGCATCATCCCGACGATCCCATGCCCCCACACCCGAGCCAGCTGCTGACCACCGGGCCCGAGATCCAACCGCTCCTCGATGACCGTGGCCAGCTCTTCGCCCATCCTGCGGAGCAGCGGCACGGAATGCTTGCCGACGTCGAACCCCTGGTCCGCCGTCTGCCCGCCCTCCGCCGGATGCATCAGGAACCGGTACACCTGAGGCCGTGCCTCGATCGCCGCGAGATACGTGTCCAACGTGGCCTCGACCCGCTCACGCCGGTCCGCAGGGGCATCCAACGCCGCCCTGAGCGAGTCCAGCAGAGCGTCGGTGTGCCGCTTGGCCAACGCCGCGTAAAGTCCGCCCTTGTCGCCGAAGTGCCGGTACAGGATCGGCTTCGTAATGCCCGCTTCCGCCGCGATGGCGTTCATCGAGGCCTGTGGTCCGTCGCGCAGCACCACCCGGTCGGCGGCCTCCAGCAGCTCGCGCCGACGGCGGTCGGCGGATCGTTGCTGATCGGTCCGCTGTGTGGTGTCCATTCGCTCTCCCCACCCGTGCTCTCTCGATGACGCCTGCGCAAAGTAACACTCACCATGCTCCCTCCATCGAATGGGCTGTCGATGAGTCATCGGGAGTTGACTTTATCTACTAGCGAGTAACAAACTAAGGTTACCGCTAGTAACACGCACGTACCGCCGCTGGAGGGGACATGGCCGAGTTCACCATGGAGCTCAACGACGAACAGAAGGAGGTCCGGGACTGGCTGCACGGCTTCGCCGCCGATGTGATCCGCCCCGCGGCCGCCGAATGGGACGAGCGTGAGGAGACTCCCTGGCCGGTCATCCAGGAGGCCGCCAAGGTCGGCATCTACTCACTCGACTTCTACGCCCAGCAGTACTTCGACCAGACCGGCCTCGGCATCCCCATGGCGATGGAGGAGCTGTTCTGGGGCGACGCGGGCATCGCCCTGTCGATCGTCGGCACCGGTCTCGCCGCCGTCGGCGTCCTCGCCAACGGCACCGAGGAGCAGATCGGCACCTGGGTGCCGCAGATGTACGGCGACGCCAATGACGTCAAGCTCGCCGCGTTCTGTTCGTCCGAGCCCGACGCCGGGTCCGACGTGGCCTCGATGCGCACGCGTGCCGTGTACGACGAGGCCAAGGACGAGTGGGTGATCAACGGCACGAAGACCTGGGCGACCAATGGCGGCATTGCCAACGTCCACGTGGTCGTCGCGGTCGTGGACCCGGATCTCGGCTCCAAGGGCCACGCGTCCTTCATCATCCCGCCGAGCACGCCGGGCCTGTCCCAGGGCCAGAAGTTCAAGAAGCACGGCATCCGCGCCTCGCACACCGCCGAGGTCGTCCTGGACAACGTGCGCGTGCCGGGCTCCTGCCTGCTGGGCGGCAAGGAGAAGCTGGACGAGCGGCTGGCGCGGGCCCGCGAGCGGGCCAGGGCGGKCGGCGGCGAGCGCGTGAAGAACGCGGCGATGGCCACGTTCGAGGCTTCGCGGCCGGCCGTCGGTGCGATGGCCGTCGGTACGGCCCGTGCCGCGTACGAAGTCGCTCTGGACTACGCCATGACGCGTGAGCAGTTCGGGCGGCCGATCATCGACAACCAGGGCGTGGCGTTCCAGCTGGCCGAGATGGCGACGCAGGTCGACGCGGCACGGCTGCTGGTGTGGCGGGCCTCCTGGATGGCGGTCAACGGCAAGCCGTTCAAGGCCGCCGAGGGGTCGATGTCGAAGCTGTTCGCGAGCGAGACGGCGAAGAAGGTCACGGCTCAGGCGATACAGATCCTGGGCGGCAACGGCTACACGCGGGAGTACCCCGTGGAACGGATGCACCGGGACAGCGCGATCTACACGATCTTCGAGGGGACGAGCGAGATCCAGCGGCTGGTGATCGCCCGTACGTTGTCGGGTATGCCCATTCGGTAGCGCCGTGGGGCTTGCCGAGGTGATGGAGGACGTCGATGACGGACAACCCACTTGTACCGCTGATCGCTCGCGGCGAGGCCAACCGCACCACCACGCTGGCCGCCCTCGCCCTCGAACAGAGCTGGGTGATCCCCGCCGACCGCCGTGCCTTCCTCCATCTGGCCCAACGCGCGGCATCGGACGCCCCCGAATCCGCCGCCTTCTTCACCCTGCTGGCCGAGGGTGAGGTGCTGGCGGGGGAGCGGCTGGGTGCCTTCGCGAAGGCATGCGATGTGGACGAGGCCCGCATCCGGGCGTACGAACCCCTGCCCGGCTGCCAGGCCTACCCCGCGTACGTGGCCTGGCTGGCCCTGAACGCGACACCGGCCGAGGCCGTACTCGCCCTCACGGCCAACTTCGCGGCCTGGGGCGGCTATTGCGCCACGATCGCCGAGGCCCTGCGCCGCCACTACGGCTTCACGGACGAGGCCTGCGCCTTCTTCGACTTCTTCGCGGAACCTTCCGCGGAGCTGGACGAGAAGGCGACGGCCGCGGTCCGGGCGGGACGGGATGCCGGCCGGCTGGATGAGGAACGCGCACGCCGGTACGCCCGATTGCTCCAGTCCTACGAGGACCAGTTCTGGTCAACGCTCCGCAGGTCAACCCCGTAGGGGCCCCTACGGCGCGGTCCCGCTGCTGTGCGCGATGCAGGCCACATCAATACGATCCGCAAGCTTCGCCAGCTCGATGGTCAACGCGGCCACCGTGTCCTCATCAAGCCCGTCCTCCCCGGCCTCGACAAGGTGCAGCCACCGACCACCCACCGTACGCAGCAGCTTGCTCACATCGGCGGCAGCCACCTGCAGGGTCCCGCGGTCATCGACGATCAGCGGCAGAGTAACTTCGCGGTTCACACCCGGGATCGTAACCGCGCAGCGCTCACGCACCCTGCCAAACCGTAGTGATGTTGCAGAACTCGCGGATTCCGTGCCCCGACAGCTCACGGCCGAATCCGGACCGCTTCACTCCGCCGAACGGGAACGCCGGATGCGACGCCGTCATCCCGTTGACATACACGCTTCCGGCCTCCAGGTCGTGTACGAACCGGTCGACCTCGGCCTCGTCGCGCGTCCATACGTTCGAACTCAGTCCGAAGGGTGAGTCGTTGGCGATCAGTACCGCCTCGTCCAGATCCGCCGCCCGGTACAGCGTGGCGACCGGGCCGAACGCCTCCTCCCGGTGGATCCGCATTTCGCGGGTGATGCCGGCGAGGACCGTGGGCGGGTAGTACCAGCCGGGCAGCTCGGGCCGGCGCAGCCGGTGGCCGCCGCACAGCGCCGTCGCGCCGCTGCGGGTGGCGTCGTCGACCAGTTCCTCCAGGTCCGCCCGGCCCTGCTCGCTCGACAGCGGGCCGACCTCCGTCTCCTCCTGCATCGGGTCGCCGACCACCAGCGCCTTCATGCCCTCGACGAAGCGTTCGGCGAAGGCGTCGTAGACGTCCGTGTGCACGATGAACCGTTTGGCGGCGATGCAGGACTGCCCGTTGTTCTGCACCCGCGCGGTCACCGCGATCCGCGCGGCGCGGTCGATGTCGGCCGACGGCATGACGACGTACGGGTCGCTGCCGCCCAGCTCCAGCACCGTCTTCTTGATCATCTCCCCGGAGGTGGAGGCGACCGCGCGGCCCGCGGGTTCGCTGCCGGTCAGGGTCGCCGCCCTGACACGTTCGTCGCGCAGGACCTCGTCGACCTGCCCGGCGCCGATCAGCAGCGTCTGGAAGCAGCCCTCGGTGTAGCCCGCGCGGTGGAACAGGTCCTCGATGTAGAGGGCGGTCTGGGGGACGTTCGAGGCGTGCTTCAGCAGGCCGACATTGCCCGCCATCAGCGCCGGCGCCGCGAAGCGCATCACCTGCCAGAGCGGGAAGTTCCACGGCATCACCGCGAGGACCGGGCCGAGCGGGCGATAGCGCACCCGTACGCGCGAGGCCCCCGAGTCCTTCACGTCGGAGTCTGCGGGCTCCTCGTCGGCGAGCAGCCCCTCGGCGCGTTCGGCGTACCAGCGCATGGCCTTGGCGCACTTGGCGGCCTCCGCCCGGGCCTGCTTGATGGGCTTGCCCATCTCGGTGGTCATCACCCGTGCGATGTCCTCCTGATCGGCGTCCAGGAGGTTCGCGGCCTGGATCAGCAGGCGCCCGCGGTCGACGAAGCTCGTCGTCCGGTAGGTGCGGAAGGTGGCCTCGGCGAGCTGGAGCCTGCGCTCGATCTCCTCGGCGCCCATGGCCTCGTACGTCTTGAGCGTCTCGCCGTTCGCAGGGTTGACCGTCGCGATGGGCATGACCGACCTCCTGGAAGCGGACTGATGCTTCGAGATTCCCGCGCGGCGGTGGGTACCGCAACGCGTGCACGGCTGCTCAGGCCGAGTGCTCCGCCAGCCGGTCGAGAAACGCGGCCTGGGCCTTGACGATGACCTGGCGCGCCCGGTCGACGGCCAGCCAGCGCACCCGGTCCAGTTCCGGGAACTCCTGGGTGCGGCCCGAGCGCGGCGGCCACTCCATCCGGAAGGTGCCGGGGACGACCGTCGCCGGGTCGAGGTCGGCCTCGATCGCCCACACCGTGACGATCTTGCCGCCGCTCTGCTTGACCTCGCCGAGCGGTACGGCCTCCCCGTCGGGCGGAGGCAGCCCCAGCTCCTCCTGGAACTCGCGGCGAGCGGCGTCCCAGGCGGTCTCGTCGGGGTCGTACTCGCCCTTGGGGACCGTCCACGCCCCGGCGTCGCGCTTGGCGAAGAACGGTCCGCCCATATGGCCGAGCAACACTTCCAGGCCGTCGTCGGTGTGGCGGAAGAGCAGCAGGCCCGCGCTGCGCTTCTCGCGCTTGTCGGCGGCCGGGGTCACGGCTTCACCTCCGGGTGGGCGGCGAGCAGGGTCTCGACCGTGTCGGCCTCCTCCGGCTGCTTGTCCTCGCGGTAGCGGACCACGCGGGCGAAGCGCAGGGTTACGCCGGCCGGGTAACGGGTGGAGCGCTGCAGGCCGTCGTAGGCGACCTCGACGACCAGCTCGGGGCGTACGGTCACCACCCAGTCGTCGCTCTGAACGGCGAGCTCCTGGAGGCGCTCGGTCTGCCAGGTCAGCATCGCGTCCGTCATGCCCTTGAACGTCTTGCCGAGCATCGCGAAACCGCCGTCCGCCGTGCGCGCCCCGAGGTGCAGGTTGGACAGCTTGCCGGTCCGGCGGCCGTGGCCCCATTCGGCGGCCAGCACCACCAGGTCGAGGGTGTGGACGGGCTTGACCTTCAGCCAGGAGGCGCCGCGCCGGCCCGCGCTGTAGGGGGCGTCGAGGGCCTTGACGACCACGCCCTCGTGGCCGCGCTCCAGGGTCTCGGCGAGGAAGGCCTCCGCCCGCGGGAGGTCCCCGGGGCCGGACACCAGCGCGCGGCGCACCCGCATCGGCTCGGGGACCAGCCGGGCCAGCTCCGCGTGGCGTTCGGTGAACGGCAGGTCGAGCAGGTCCCGGCCGTCGACGGACAGGGCGTCGAAGAAGACCGGCGAGACGGGGACCTCCTTGGCCGCGGTCGCCACGTCCGCGCGGGAGCCGACGCGGCCCGCCGTCTCCTGGAACGAGCGGGGGCGGCCCGCGGCGTCGAAGGCGATGACCTCGCCGTCCAGGATGAAGCGCTCCCCTCTCAGTTCCAGGGCGGCGGCGGTCAGTTCGGGCAGTCGGTCGGTGATGTCGTCGAGGGTGCGGGTGTACAGCCGTACCGTGTCGCCCTCGCGGTGGACCTGGACGCGGATGCCGTCAAGCTTCTCCTCGACCGCGCACGCGCCCAGCTTGTCGACCGCCTCGGACACCGAGGTGGCGGTGTGCGCCAGCATCGGCAGGACCGGGCGGCCCACGGTGAGCCGGAAGCGGGCCAGCGACTCCGGTCCGTCCGCGAGGAGCGCCCGGGCGACGTCCTGGAGGGAGCCCGCGAGCATCACCGCCCGCCGTACGTCCGCCGGCGGCGCCCCGGTCGCCTGGGCCAGGCCCTCCACCGCCACGGCGTCCAGCGCGCCCTGCCTGACCTCGCCGGTGATCAACCCGAACAGGAAGCGCTGCTCGTCCTCGGTGGCCGCACCCATCAACTCGCCCACCAGGCGCGCCCGTTCGGACTGCGAGCCGGTTCCGGACACCTTGCCGAGTTCGGTGAGCCGGGCGTCCACCTCGCGCACGGTGAGGGTCGGCTCGGCGGCCGGCGGGACCGGCCGGCTCAGCACCTTCCAGCCGATGCCGAGCCGGCCCTGGGGCAGGCGGCCCGCCAGATAGGGGATGACGATCGGGGCGTCGTCCGCCTCGGCGTCCCGGAAGAGCTCCGCCAGCAGAGCGGTCTTCCGGGACCGCGCCGAGGTCGCGGCGACCTCCTGGGACACCTGGGCCAGCCGGGTCAGCAGCATGCAAGCCATGGTGCGACGCGCTCCGCCGGTTTACACTCCGACGAATGGGTTGTGTTTCATCTGCGGGTGCTTCGCCGCACATCGATACAGCCCCGCGCCCCTAGGGGGTCGCGTCGAGGTCCGCCATGAGCAGCTCTCCGTTGATGAAGGCTCCTGCTCGGTAGCCGCCTGCCGCCGCGTTGATGACCTGCTCCGAGAAGCCCATCGCGTTGCCGACCGCCCAGACGCCCGGTACGGAGGTGAGTCCGGTCGGGTCAACCACGGGGTACGCGCCGAAGGGGGTCTCCTGGAAGTCGGCGTCGAGCTTCTGCAGGAGGCCGATCTGCGGTACCGCGCGGGGTGCGGTGAACACGACCTCGCGTGCGTGCACCGTCCCGTCCGCCAGGCGTACGCCAGTGAGCCGGTCGTCCTCGATGACCAGCCCGGCCACCGCACCCGGAACCACCTTCACCCCGGCCGCCGCGAGCCTGCGCAGGTCGTCGTCGGAGAGGTCCGGCTCGGCGACCTCGTGCAGGAAGAAGGTCACGTCCTTCGACCACTGCGACACCATGAGCGCCTGGTGCACGCTCAGCGCGGTGGTCGCCAGCACGCCGAAGGCCTGGTCGCGGACCTCCCAGCCGTGGCAGTACGGGCAGTGCAGCACATCCCTGCCGAAGCGCTCGGCGACGCCGGGGACCTCCGGCAGCTCGTCCTTGAGGCCGGTGGCGATGACGAGCCGCCGGGCGTGCACGTGCCGTCCACTCGCCAGCGCGACGGCAAAGTCCGTACCCCGCGAGACGTCCACCGCGCGGTCCCTGACCAGCTCGACGCCGTAGCGCGCGATCTCCTCCCGTCCGACGGCCAGCAGCTCGGCGGGCGGCATGCCGTCCCGGGACAGATAGCCCTGCATATGGGCGGCGGGCGCATTGCGCGGCTCGCCGGCGTCTACGACCAGCGTGCGGCGTCGGGCGCGGCCCAGGACGAGGGCGGCGGACAGGCCTGCCGGGCCGCCGCCGATGACGATCACTTCGTACGAGCCGGTGTTCTTCTCGGTCATGGTGACCACCTCCACCGCGACAGTCGCGCGGCCACTACCGCATTGACAAACGTGTTTGCCGAAACTGCAATGGACTTCATGAGTGACGACGACATGGACTCCGTGCTCGCGGAGGTCGGTCCACGGCTGCGACGGATCCGCAAGGAGCGGGGTGCGACGCTGGCCGGTCTGTCCGAGGCGACCGGCATCTCGGTGAGCACGCTCTCCAGACTGGAGTCGGGGCTGCGCAAGCCCAGTCTCGAACTGCTGCTGCCGATCGCGCGAGCGCACGAGGTGGCGCTGGACGAACTGGTGGCCGCGCCCGCGGTGCGCGATCCCCGGGTGCGGTCGGAGCCGATCAGGCGGCACGGGCGTACGTACTGGCCCCTGACCCGGCAGCCCGGTGGTCTTCAGGCCTTCAAGGTCCTGGTGCCGCAGGAGAGTGTCGAGCCGGAGCCGCGGACCCATGAGGGCTATGAGTGGCTGTACGTGATGGCGGGGAGGCTGAGGATGGTCCTGGGCGATCACGACATCGTGCTGACCGCGGGGGAGGCCGTCGAGTTCGACACGCGGGTGCCGCACTGGTTCGGGTCGACGGGGGAGGGGCCGGTGGAGTTCCTCAGTCTGTTCGGGCCGCAGGGGGAGCGGATGCATGTGCGGGCGCGACCCAAGAAGTCGTGACGCATCTGACTGTTCCCTGATCGGCAAGCGACCGCTTAGTATGCGAACCGACCCCGGTCAGACGAAGCAGTCCCCCGTGGAGGCCCCGCATGCAGGCATGGCAAGTGCACGAGAACGGCGAGCCGGGCGAGGTGATGCGCCTCGAGGACGTCGAGACGCCCACGCCCGGTGACGGCCAGGTCCTGCTGAAGGTGCGCGCCGCGAACATCAACTTCCCGGACGCGCTGATGTGCCGGGGCCACTACCAGGTCCGGCCGCCGCTGCCGTTCACGCCGGGCGTGGAGATCTGCGGCGAGACCGAGGACGGGCGCCGTGTCCTCGCCAACCCCGCGCTGCCGCACGGCGGCTTCGCCGAGTACGCCGTCGCGGACGCCGCCGCTCTCCTGCCCGCGCCCGAGGCGCTGGACGACGCCGAGGCGGCCGCCCTGCACATCGGCTACCAGACGGGCTGGTTCGGGCTGCACCGCCGGGCCGGTCTTGAAGCCGGGGAGACGCTGCTGGTCCACGCTGCCGCAGGAGGGGTCGGCAGCGCGGCCGTGCAGCTCGGGAAGGCGGCCGGGGCGCGGGTCATCGGTGTCGTGGGCGGCGCCGACAAGGCGGCCGTGGCCAGGGACCTGGGCTGCGACGTCGTCATCGACCGGCGCGCCGAGGACGTGATCGGCGCCGTGAAGGAGGCCACCGGCGGCCGGGGCGCCGACGTCATCTACGACCCCGTCGGCGGTGAGGCCTACGCCCAGTCCGCGAAGGTCGTCGCCTTCGAGGGCCGGATCGTGGTCGTCGGCTTCGCCAGCGGCACCATCCCCAGCCCGGCGCTCAACCACGCCCTGGTGAAGAACTACTCGATCCTGGGCCTGCACTGGGGCCTGTACAACACCAAGAACCCGAAGCTGATCCAGCACTGCCACGAGCAGCTCACCGAGCTGGCCGCCCGGGGCGCGATCAAGCCGCTGGTGAGCGAGCGGGTGCCGCTGGGCGGGGCCGCGGCCGCCGTCCAGAAGGTCGCCGACGGCGTCACCACCGGCCGTATCGCCGTGGTCCCGTCGCTGGAGAACGGAGCCGCCGTATGACGATCGACGCAGCCGAACTCCGGCGCCGCACAGGCGAGTTGCTGACCGCTCACCCGCCGGCCGGCACCGACCGCCTGGACTTCCTGCGCGCCCGCTTCGACGCCGGCCTCGCGTGGGTGCACTACCCCGAGGGCCTCGGCGGACTCGGCGTGCCGCGCTCGCTCCAGGCCGTCGTCGACGCCGAGCTGGAGGTCGCGGGCGCCCCCGACAACGAGCCGCGGCGCATCGGCATCGGCCTGGGCATGGCCGCGCCGACGATCCTCAAGTACGGCACCGAGGAGCAGAAGCAGCGCTACCTGCGGCCCCTGTGGACCGGCGAGGAGGTCTGGTGCCAGCTCTTCAGCGAGCCCGGTGCCGGATCCGACCTCGCCGCGCTCGGCACGCGTGCCGTCAGGGAGGGCGACGACTGGGTCGTCAACGGGCAGAAGGTGTGGACGTCCAGCGCCCACATCGCCCGCTGGGCCATCCTCATCGCCCGCACCGACCCGGACGTGCCCAAGCACGCCGGCATCACCTACTTCCTGTGCGACATGACCGACCCCGGCGTCGAGGTGCGGCCGCTGCGCCAGATCACCGGTGAGGCCGAGTTCAACGAGGTCTTCCTGACCGACGTCCGCATCCCGGACTCCCGGCGCCTCGGCGAGATCGGCGACGGCTGGAAGGTCGCGCAGACCACCCTGAACAACGAACGCGTCGCCATCGGCGGCATGCGGCTGCCCCGCGAGGGCGGCATGATCGGCCCGGTCGCCAAGACCTGGCGCGAGCGCCCCGAGCTGCGCACCCACGATCTGCACCAGCGGCTGCTGAAGCTGTGGGTGGAGTCCGAGGTCTCCCGTCTCACCGCCGAGCGGCTGCGCCAGCAGCTCGTCGCCGGCCAGCCGGGCCCCGAGGGCGCCGGCATGAAGCTCGCCTTCGCCCGGCTCAACCAGGAGATCAGCGGCCTGGAGGTCGAACTGCGCGGCGAGGAGGGCCTGTTGTACGACGACTGGACCATGCGCCGCCCGGAGCTCGTGGACTTCACCGGCCGCGACGCCGGCTACCGCTACCTGCGCTCCAAGGGCAACAGCATCGAGGGCGGGACCAGCGAGGTCCTGCTGAACATCGTCGCCGAGCGCGTCCTGGGCCTGCCCGCCGAGCCGCGCACCGACAAGGACGTCGCATGGAAGGACCTGGCCCGATGAGCGACTTGTTGTACACGGAGGAGGAAGAGGCGCTGCGGGCCGCCGTACGGGACCTGCTCACCGACCACTGCGACGCGCCCGGAGTCATCGCGCGCACCGAGTCGGACACCCCGCACGACCTGGAGGCGTGGAAGGCGCTCGCCGACGGCATGGGCCTGGCCGGGCTCCTGGTCCCCGAGGACAAGGGCGGCCAGGGCGCCACACACCGCGAAGTCGCCGTGGTGCTGGAGGAGTTGGGCCGCGCGGTCGCTCCTCTGCCGTATCTGACGAGTGCCGTGGTCGCCACGGAGGCGCTGCTGGCCTGCGAGGCCGAAGACGGCCTGCTGTCCGAGCTGGCGTCCGGCCGGCGCATCGGCGCCCTCGCCGTCGCGCTGAACGTTGTTCCCGGCGGCGCCTACAAGGTCGTACGGCATCAGGACGGCGCCCTGCACGGGGAGTTGACCGGCATCGCGGACGCGGTCGTCGCCGATGTGCTGCTCGTGCCCGCGGACGACGGCGGGTTGTACGCCGTGGAGGCCGACGCCGTGACCGTCACCGCGCAGGCGTCCCTGGACCTGACGCGGCCCGTCGCGAAGGTCGCCCTGGACGGTGCGCCCGGCCGGCTGCTGGGGGACGCCGAGCCCGCCGTGCTGCGCGCCCTGCGCGCGGGGGCCGGACTGCTCGCCTCCGAGCAATTCGGGCTCGCCGAGTGGACGTTGACCGAGACGGTCCGCTATCTGAAGGAACGCAAGCAGTTCAACCGGCCCGTCGGCGGCTTCCAGGCGCTCAAGCACCGGCTCGCCCAGCTCTGGCTGGAGGTCGTCAACCTGCGTGCGGCCGCCCGGGGCGCCGCCGACGCGCTCGCGACCGGCGAGGACGTCGAGGTGGCGGTCGCGGTCGCCCAGGCCTACGCGGCGCAGGTCGCCGTGCACGCCGCCGAGGAGGCCGTCCAGCTGCACGGCGGTCTCGGGATGACCTGGGAGCACCCGGCGCATCTGTATCTGAAGCGGGCCAAGGCCGATTCGATCGCCTACGGCACCGCGGGCGCACACCGCGAGGCACTGGCCGAACTCGTCGACCTCGCCGCTCCCTGACGTACACCTGAGCGAAGCCCGCGAAAAGCCCGCCCCACCTGGGGCGGGCTTTTTCGTGTGCGCTCAACGGAGGAAGTGAACGAGGGACGGCGGTCCAGCCAACTCCCTGCCCAGGCACTGCTGTTCGGGCCGTTCGGAATCGCATACTCGCAGCGGTTCCATCCGGCCCTATCAGGGAGGCAGAGCATGGCCCTCACCACCCGTCGCAGAGCCCTCACCACCCTCGGCGCCGCCCTCGCGGGCGCGGTCGCCCTGCCCGCCACCCAGGCGCTGGCAGGCCAGAGCAAGCACGGCAAGCGCCCGTTGTGGCGGGCGCACGCGCACAACGACTACGAGCACCCGCGTCCGCTCCTCGACGCCCTCGACCACCGCTTCGGCAGCCTCGAAGCCGACATCTACCTGGTCGGCGACCAACTCCTGGTCGCCCACGACCCCGAGGACCTCGACCCCCGCCGCACCCTGGAGTCGCTCTACCTCGACCCGCTGGCCGCACGCGTGAAGGCCAACCACGGTTCCGTCCACCGCGGCTACCGCAAGCCGGTCCAGCTGCTCATCGACATCAAGACCGAGGGCTCCTCGACCTACCTCGAACTCGACAAGCACCTGGGGCGCTACAAGCACCTGTTCACGACGTACGCCCACGGCCGGGTGCACGCGGGCCCGGTGACCGCCGTGATCTCCGGCGACCGTGCCGCCCGTGCGCCGATGGAGGCCCAGAAGGTCCGCCGCGCCTTCTACGACGGCCGCCTCGCCGACCTCGGCACCTCCGCGCCCGCCTCCTTCGTCCCGCTGATCAGCGACAACTGGACGCTCAACTTCACCTGGCTCGGCGTGGGCGCCTTCCCGGACGCCGAGCGGCAGAAGCTGCGGACCATCGTCCAGGCGGCGCACTCCCGTGGGCAGAAGGTGCGGTTCTGGGCCACCCCGGACGTGGCGGGCCCCGCGCGGGACGCACTGTGGGGCGAGCTGCTCGCCGCCGACGTCGACTTCCTCAACACCGATGATCTCGCCGGTCTGGAGGCGTTCCTCGACGCCCACCGGACGGTCTAGCCGCGCCCAGCGGACACACCACTCGTTCGGAGTACAGGTCAGCCGCCCGGACGAACCCTCCGCTACGCCACACTTGCGGCCGAACGCCCTGAACCGGGCAAGGCGGCGTGGCGGAGGAGCTAGACGATGGCCATTTCCATCTCTGTGGTGTTGCTGCTGTTCGTCCTGGCGGTGATCTTCGTACGCAACGGCGGGCTGAAGGTCACCCACGCGCTGGTGTGTCTGCTGCTCGGCTTCTACCTGGCCAGCACGAGCATGGCGCCCACCATCAGCAGCGGTCTGACGGCCACGGCGGAGATCGTGAGCAGCCTCAGACCGTGACCGTCAGGGGGTCGAGAAGACTCCGATGCCGTTGGGTACTTGGCGTTCCCTGCCGTCGGACGGGTGGTTGCGCACGGACACCGTCGCCGCTCCCGGCTCCCGCGCGACCAGCGTCGAGGAGCCGCCGCCGTCCAGGCTGAAGGCGTCGACCGAACCCAGGTCCCGCATCACGGAGGCGACCTCCGCGATGGTCAGGCCGGTGCGGTACTCGGGCGCGCCGTCCAGCGCGAGCAGCACCAGGCGCCGGCCGCGGTCCGCGACGCCCACGGCGGTCCGCACCGCCGAGGCCCGGTTGTCCAGGCCGGGCAGCGGCTGCCCCTCGTCGAGGACCGGATAGCCGCCGAGGGCGAAGCGGTACGGGATCCGGGACGACGACGCCACCAGCCGGTGCCGCACCGTCACCGGCTCGCCCGCGAAGAACTTCCGCAGCTGCTGTGCGCCCGCCTCCCGGCCCACCAGGACGGTGGTGCCCGCGGCGATCGGGCCACTGCCGGGGGTGTCGGCGCTCGACACGACCTTCCCGCCCCGGACCGTCACCTCATAGGTGTCCGTGCTGCACGGAGCCGCCCGGTCCGTGTCCGTGCCGCAGGTCGCGCGCACCCGGGAGACGCTGCCCCACTTGGAGGTGAACGCGCCGATGGTGCCCACCGGCAGCGCGTACTGGTTGAGCCCGCCGAGCGGAAGGCGGCCCTCGGGAGTGCGGATCGAGCCGTCGAGGCTCAGGTCGTCCAGCCGGGCCCGGCGGTCCACGCCCACGCCGAACACGTCCTCGGTACTCGTGCCGGGCGGCAGTGCGGGGCCGAAGCGCTGGCCGTTCGGGACCGCCGCCTTCAATGCCCGGCTGCGCGCGATCACCGGTCCCACGCTCGCGCCGGTCGCCTCGACGCCGGGGTGCTGGGTCTCGCTGATGTTGAAGAAGTCGCCGTTCACGCCCGCCACCGCGCCCTGTGCGGTGGCCTGCTGGGAGACGGTGGCCCGCGCCGCCGCCGTTCCCGGGTACAGCAGATCGAGACGTACGCGCGGATCGCGCAGGTCGACGGTGAGCACATGGGCGTGTGCCGTGCCCTTCGCCGCCGCGATGTCGAACTCGTCGTAGGTGACACCCGGCGCGATCGGAGTGCCCTGCGCGGCGCCGGCCGGTGCCGCCCCCGACAGGGCCACACCGGCCAGCGCGCCGAGTGCCGTGAGCAGCGTGAGGGCCGCTCTCGCTGATACGAATCGTCTCTGACGGAGCGTCACGATTCCCCCTGAGGTCTCGTCAAATGTCCCAGGACTCGGGGGAAGTGCACCAGACGGCGATGACCAATGGGGTTGCTAGGTGCCGACGACGCGAGAACGGGTGAGGAAACGCACCCCCTCGGGTGCCTCCAGAGAGAAGCCGCTGCCCCGCCCCTCGACCACGTCGACGATCAGCCGGGTGTGGCTCCACGCCTCGTACTGACTGCGCGACATCCAGAACGTCACGGGCTCCGTCACCCCCTCGACGTGCAGCTCCGCCAGCAGGATGTCCGAGTTGCCCGTGCGGAACTCGCCCTCCGGGTAGCACATCGGCGCGCTGCCGTCGCAGCAGCCGCCGGACTGGTGGAACATCAGCGGGCCGTGCGTCGCGCGCAGACGGCGCAACAGGTCGGCGGCCGCGGGGGTGAGTTCGACGCGCGGGGTCTCCTCATACATGGCAGCAAGGGCAGCACGAGGAACGTTGCGAGAGGGTTGCAGCCCTGCGGCCACCCCTCTCACCACCCGTTCTGATTAACCTGCACGGGTGACGATCGAGTTGACGCTGCTGACCTCCGTCTCCCACCGGGGAAGGGAGATCACCGCGCCCCGGCTGCGCGGCCTGCTCGCGCTGCTGGCCGGGGAGCCGCGGGCGGGATGCGGCACGGGACGGCTGGTGGCCGGGCTGTGGCCGGACGAGCAGCCGGAGAACCCGACGAAGGCCCTGCAGATCCTGGTCTCCCGGGCCAGGTCCCTGCTGGGCGGCGAGACCATCGCGAGTACCCCCACCGGCTATCGCATCGCCCTGCGCGAGGACCAGGTCGACGCCTGGGCCGTCCAGCTGCACGTCACCGAGACCATCGAGAAGGCGCGGGCCGGCGACCACCACGGCGCGGTCGCCGAGGCCGAGGCGGGGCTCGCCCTGTGGGACGCCGGGGAAGCGCACGAGGGCCACCTCGACGACCCCGTGGCCGCGCTGCGCCTCGAACTCGCCGCCGCGCACCGCGCGTTGACCCGGCAGCGGGCGCTCTCGCTGGCCCGCTCCGGGCGGCGGGAGGATGCGGTGGGGCCGCTCGGCGAGCTGGTGGCCGCCCACCCGCTGGACGAGGAGCCGCTGCTTGAGCTGATGCGCTGTCAGGCGGCCACAGCCGGTGCGGCCGCCGCGCTGGCGGCGTACGACACCTATCGGCGCCGCCTGCGTGACGAGCTCGGCACGGACCCCGGTCCCGCCCTCCAGGAACTGCACCAGGAACTGCTGCGCGGGCAGGCGCCCGTCGTGCGGCGCGGGGTGCCGCACGAGCCGAACCCGCTGCTCGGGCGGGAGGCCGACATCGCCGCCGTGACCCGGCTGATCCACAGCTCCCGGGTCACCTCGATCGTCGGGCCCGGCGGGCTCGGCAAGACGCGCCTCGCCGGCGCCGTCGCGCGGGAGGCCGAGCACCGGGTCGTGCACCTGGTGCCGCTCGCGGGGGTCGGCCGGGACGCCGACGTGGCGGCCGAGGTCGCCTCCGCGCTCGGCGCCGGGGAGAGCCCGCGCGGCGCGGCGGGCGACGCCGGGCCGCTCGCCGGCATCGTCGGCGCCCTAGGCCCCGGGCCGGCGCTGCTCGTCCTGGACAACTGCGAGCAGGTCGTCCCCGGCGTCGCCGACCTGGTGCGGGCGCTGGTGTCCATGACCAGGAACGTCAGCGTCCTCACCACCAGCCGCGCCCCGCTCGGACTGTCCTCCGAGGCCGTCCACCCGCTGCCCGAGCTGGACCCGCGCACCACCGTCGAGCTGTTCGAGCAGCGCGCCCGTGCCGCCCGCCCCGACGTCGAACTGCCCGCCGACGCCGTGGCCGACCTGTGCCGCCGACTCGACGGGCTGCCGCTCGCGACCGAGCTCGCCGCCGCCCGGGTGCGCGTGATGTCGGTCGCCGAGATCGCGCGCCGCCTCCAGGACCGGTTCGCCCTGCTGCGCGGCGGACCGCGGGACGCGCCACGCAGGCACCGCACCCTGCACGCCGTCGTCGACTGGAGCTGGAACCTGCTCGAACCCGAGGGCCGGGCGGCCCTGCGCGCCCTGTCGGTCTTTCCCGGCGGCTTCACGGCCGAGGCCGCCGGACACCTCGTCGCCGGTCGGGAAGTCCCGGACGCACCGGACGCACCGAATGTTCTGGATGTGCCGGACGTTCTGGATGTGCTGGAAGACCTCGTCGACCAGTCCCTGATCAAGGTCACCGACACCGCGCACGGCACCCGCTTCCGGATGCTGGAGACCGTACGGGAGTTCGCCGCAGCGCATCGGGAGCAGGCCGGGGAGCAGGGCGTCGTCGCGGACCGGTTCATCGGGTGGGCGCGGGAGTTCGGGGCCACCCACCACGACGCGCCGTTCGGACCCGACCCGGTCGCGTCCTGGCAGCTGATCCGCGCCGAGCAGGACAACCTGGTCCAGGCGCTGCGGCTCGCGCTCGCCCGCGACGACGCCGACACGGTCGCCGCCGTGGCCGCCGTACTGTGCGCCCTGTGGACCACCGAGGCCAACTACGCCCGGCTGATGGTCCTGGCCGACGACACCGCCCCGCTGCTCGCCCGCCACCGGCCCGCCCCCGCATACGTCGAGCCGACCCGCACGGCCCTCGCCCTGATGACCGCCACCCTCTTCCTCGGTCTCGGAGCCGGTGCCATGCGCCCGCTGGCCGGCCTGCGCCGGCTGCCTGCCGCGCCGCCCGACAGCCTGGTGCGGGCCGCGTCGACGGTGCTGTGCGCGCTGCCGGAGGTGCTCGCGTCCGGTGACCGGGGGACCCTGGAGGCGCTCTGTGACAGCGACGCGCCCCTGCTCGCGGGCGTCGCCAACTGCGTGGCGAGCTACGTGTGGGAGGGCGAGCACGACCCGGACCGGGCCCTCGACGCCGCCCGCCGGATGCTCGACGCCTTCGCGGACCGGGACATTCCGCTGCTGCGGTACTGGCCGCAGTCCCGGATCGGTGAGCTGTGCCTGGGCATGGAGCGCGGCGCCGAGGCGATCGGCCCCATGACGAGCGCGATGCGGGAGCTGGAGCGCTTCGGCGAGGGGCAGGACCCGGTCGGACTGAGCTGGGGGCTGATGCTCGCCCACCTCCAGACCGGCGACCTCGACGCGGCCGAGCACTGGCTGGAACACGCCCTGAGGCACCAGCCCGAGGGCATGACACCGGACGCCTTCGCCCCCGACCTGGGCGCCCGCGCCGAGATCGCGCTCGCCAGGGGCGACACCGAGACCGGCCTCGGCCTGTGGCGCCGGGCGATCGCACGGATGGAACGGGCAGCGAGCCCCGTCGTCGGAGGCGAACCCCTGCTGGAGGGCTGGCGGTTGGAGCTGCAGGCCGTCGCCGTCACGGCCCACGCCCGGCACGGCCGCACCGACCTCGTGGCACCCATCGTCGCCGCGCTCCCCGAGCGCCTGACGACCCTGCTGACCCGGTCCCCGACCGCCGCGCACCCCACGACGGCGGACCTCCCCGTCCAGGGCGCTCTGCTGCTCGCGCTCGGCACCGCCCGCCTCGCGAACGGAGATCCCGCTCACGGAGTGCGGCTGATCGCGCTGGCCGAGCGCTTCCTGTGTCTGCGCAACTTCCAGCCGACGATGTCCTCCGTCCGCGCCCGGGAGGACGCCGAGAACGCCGATCGGGCGGCATACGCGGACGCGGTTTCCGAGTACGCCGCCCTGGACCCGGGCGCTCTGCGCGAGGCCGCGTTCGGGCTGCTGCGGGAGCGGACCGGCTGAGTGACGTCCCGGCTCCCCGCAGGCACGGTCAGAACCGCACCGGCAGGCTCAGCAGGTGGAAGCCGTCGCCGGGCCAGTGCCCGAACGCGACGTCGGCCCGGTCCACCGCCAGGGCCGGCGCCGTTCGCCGCACGAACAGCTCGTCGAACACGACGCCCGTCACGACCCGGCCAAGCGCCGCGCCGATGCAGTAGTGCGGGCCGTGCCCGAAGGCGAGATGACCGTCCCCGCGCCCGAACTCCCTTGTGATGTCGAGTCGTTCGGGCGCCTCGAACGCGGCCGGGTCGTGGTTGGCGCCGAACAGCGCGACCGTCACGGCCTCGCCCTTCTTCAGCGGTGAACCGGCGAACTCGAAGTCCTCGGCGGCGTACAGGGTGGCGCCGATGCGTACCAGCGTGACGTACCGCAGGAGTTCGGGCACCGCGCGGGCGAGCAGCTCCGGCTCGTCGTGCAGCCGCTGAAGCTGCTCGGGGTGGTCGAGCAGGGCGAGCACGCCGTGGGCGAGGAACAGGGCGGGCGGGGTGATGCCGGTGTTGATGAGCAGGAAGAAGACGGTGACGATCTCGTCGTCGCTCATCCCTCCGTCGGCCAGCAGTGCCGAGACCAGGTCGTCGGTGGGCTCGGCGCGGCGGCGGGCCACCAGGTCCTTGCTGTACTCCACGATGCCGGCCAGCCCTTCGGCGATCCGGCTGCCGTCGCCGTACGCGAAGTCCCGGATCCACTCGCAGACCCGGTCCTGGTCGGCGGCGTCGACACCGACCAGCTCACAGATCACGGCCGTGCTCAGCGGGTAGGCGAAGTCGCCCAGCAGATCGGTCCGTTCACGACCGGCGAGGCCGGCGACGAGCTCACGGGCGGTCTTCTCCACGAAGGGGCGCAGCGCGGACACGCGGCGGGCGGTGAAGGCGCGGGTGAGGGGGCCCCGGCGCCGGGTGTGCTCGTCGCCGTCGAACAGCGCCAGGTGCCCGGACAGATACGGGACGTACTCCTCCGGGAAGCCCTCGAAGCCCTGGGCCAGCAGCTCGGCCTGCGGGTCCGGCATCCCGGAGCCGCCGGGGACGGCGGAGCGGTCCCGGATCAGGCGCGGCTCGGTGAGTGCGGCCCGCGCGTCCTCGTAGCGGGTGACCAGCCGCACAGGCGTGTCCAGACCCGGCAGGACCGCGTGCCCGAGGTCGGTGCGCGAGCGCAGGTCGGCGTAACCGCGAACGGGGTCCCCGACGAGCTCGGGGGTCAGGTGGAGGGGGGTGGCGTTCATGGCGTGTGCCTCTCTGGCTCCGGGAGTTCGTGTCACCAGGAGCGTGCGGGAGGCCGCCTTCGGTGCGGTTTCAGGACGGTTTCAGAGGGGGCGGCCGACTGGAACCCCCCCAGGAACGCTCCTAGCGCCGGCTGCCGCCCACGGTGACGAAGCCCGTGGCCCGTGCGCCGGTGAGGTTGTCGTAGACGACGTCACCGGTGGACTTCTGCCAGATCCGGATACGGAAGGTGTCCGGGGCGTCGGTCGCGGTGACCCGGAAGCCGTACCCACCGTTGCCGTTCACCTTGCCGGTGCCCTGGTAGACGGCCCGGGATCCGCTGACCACGAGCCAGTCGGAGCCGGTGGAGCGGAACGTCAACCCGGCCCGGCCGAAGTCGAGTTCGGCCCTTCCGGTGGGGACCGTGGCCCCCTTCGCATAGGTGGCGGCGAAGGAGAACGCGGCCCTGCCGGTCAGGTCCGGCCCGGCCGGGTAGGCGCCGGCCGGGGAAGCGATGACGCCGGTGCCGAGCGCCGGGCCCGCCGCGCGGTCGTAGACGACCAGCTCGGGGAGGGTGGTGCTGTCCGAGGCGCCGTCGTCGTCCTCGACCGTGACCACCGGGCGGTGGATCCCGGCCCCGGTGTAGGTGTGCCCGGCCCGGCAGGTGGTGCCGCTCACCGTGCCGTCCGTCGGCGCGGTGCCGTCCTTCCAGTCGACCCGGCAGGTCTGGGTGTCGCCGCTGCCGGGGTCGGTGAACTCGGCCGTGACCATCACGCGCTTGCCGACCGGCACCGGGGATGCGGGCCCGGTCGCGGACGTGATCGCCGGAGCCGCGTTGGTGACTTCGACGGTGGCCGAGTCACTGCCGCGGCCCCCGGACAGGGTGACCGTGTAGGTGCCGTCGTCCGTGCAGGTCAGGGTGGTCCTTGCCGCCCCGGCGTCGGCGACGGAGCAGGGTGCGCCCTCCTCGGCGGCCCACTGGGGGCTCCCCGCACCGGACAGGGTGCCGTTCAGCGCGATCCGGTCGCCTTCGCGGCCTTCGGAGTCCGGCCCGGCGTGGACGACGGTGACCGGATCGATGCTCGTGAGGGTGGGTACGACCTTCTCGATGAGCCCGTCGGAGTCGAACTCCAGCTTGTCGACGGTCGTTTCGCGGTGGGTGCCGTCGCCGCCGGGGAGCGCGAACCGGTGGTAGGCGATGTACCAGTCGTCGGTGTTCGGGACATGGACCACCGAGTGGTGGCCGGGGCCTTTGATGCCGAGCGAGAGGTCCTTCTCCAGGATCACGCCGTGCTTGGTCCAGGGGCCGGTCGGCGAGGGACCGGTGGCGTAGGCGACGCGGTAGTTCTCGTCGCGGGTGTCGTTCTCCGACCACATGAAGTAGTAGGTGCCGTCACGCTTGATGACGAAGGTGCCCTCGTTGTAGCCGCCGGGGGTGATGTCCTCGACCTTGGAGGTGTCGATGGACGTCATGTCGGCGTTCAGGGGCGCGACGTAGGCGTGGCCGTTGCCCCAGTAGAGATACGACTGTCCGTCGTCGTCCGTGAACACCGCCGGGTCGATCATCTGGCCGCTGAAGTCGCCGGCCTTGAGCAGCGGCTTGTCCAGCGCGTCCTGGAACGGGCCGGTCGGCGAGTCGGACACCGCGACGCCGATGTTGGCGTCGGCACAGAAGTAGAAGTAGTACTTCCCGTCCTTCTCGGCGATCGTCGGGGCCCAGGCCCTGCTGTCCGCCCAGGAGACGTCCGGGCCCAGGTCGAGGATGACGCCGTGGTCCGTCCAGTGGACGAGGTCGGTGGAGGAGTACGCCTTGAACCGCGTGCCGCTCCAGCCCTCGAAGCCGTCGGTCGTCGGGTACAGGTAGAAGGTGTCGCCGAAGCGGACGATGTTCGGGTCGGCGTTGAGCCCCGGCAGCACCGGGCTCTTCATGACCAGCGCCGAGACCGTCCAGGTCCGCTTCGCTCCGTCGGAGCCCGTCACCTCGTACGTCACCGGCTTGCTGAAGTCCTCCATGCTGCCGGAGGCCGGGGTGATCGCCGCGCCGTGGGCGAGGGTGAACTCCGGGGCGAGGGCCGTGAGATCGGTGCCCTCCTTCATCGGCAGCGTGATCCGGCTGCCCGCGTTGTCGACGAGCGCGTCGACCTTCAGCGCCGGGTGCGTCGCCCTGGCGATGCCCGCGGTGTTGCCGCTGAGCTCCATGATCTCGGCAGCGGTGAGGGCCCGGTCGTAGACGCGGAAGTCGTCGACCTCGCCGCCGAAGTACGGGTCGGCGGCGTACAGGGACCTGCCGATGTAGCCGCTGTAGTCCTTGTTCGCGTCGTACAGTTCGGACGGTTCGACGGCGGTGGTCGTACGGGCCGCCTCGATGCCGTCGACGTAGAGGATCATGGCCCCGGTCGAGCCGTCGAGGGTGACGGTGACGTGCCGCCACTCGCCGGGCGTGAGCTGCGAGCCGGCCGTCAGCTTCGACTCCGCCGACCAACTCGCCTTCGTGATCGCGGAGTACAGGCTGGAACCGCCGTTGGAGGGGGTCGCGAACAGGTACTTGTCGCTGTCGGGCCCGAGCCCGAACAGCCACTGGAAGTTGCTGCCGCCCTTCCACTTGGCGTACGTCGAGACGGTCACGCTGTCGGCGTTCTTCAGCACGCCGTTCGGGATCTTCACGTACGGGGACGATGCGGAGTCGCCGGACATCCTGAACGAGCCGCCCTCCACACCGGTGCCGAAGTCGGGCGTACGGACGTAGGTGCCGTGGTGGCCGTGGCCGCTGGCGTCGCGGGCGACGCTGCCGCCCGTCTCGTCGAAGTCGTAGTGCAGAAGCAGATCGGCGGGGACGTCCGGGCCGTCCTGCGACACGGTGACCTCGGCCCGGACCGGCAGCGCGGCGCCGTCGGGCAGGCTGCCGGTCACGGTGAAGGTGCCGGCCTGCGCGTACTGCGACTCCGGGACGTCCTCCCAGGTCACGGCGACCGGACGCGTCACGCCGTCGGCGTACGTGGCGATCACGGTGGCCGGCAGGACGGGGGTCTGCCCGATGCCGGTCGTCACGGAGACGTCCTCGACGCCCTCCACCAGCTGGTCCGGCTGGTAGGCGCGCAGCAGGCGGTCGTACTCGGCCCGGGTGACCGGGAGCACCGTGCCGTGGCGGGGCTTGGCCGGGAGGTCGTAGCCGGTGGACGGGGTCCAGGTGCCGGAGGCGAGGTCGGTCGTCTCGAAGGGGATGTAGCCGCGGCCGCCGAACTCGTCCAGGAACGCGTACCACTTGTCCTCGGTGTTCGACTTGAACACCAACGGTCCCTCGGCCGCGTTCATCGCACCCTTGCCGATGCCCTCGGCGATGGCGTCCCAGGACGGGCTGAGGAGCGAGTCGCTCTTCTCCTCGAAGATGAACTTGCTGTTGGGGGTGGAGGAGGAGTTGTTGCGCTCGTCCTTGGAGAGGCGGAAGTACGTGCCGTCGTGCTGGATCACCGTGGAGTCGATGACCGAGTAGCCGCGGTCGATCCAGACCTTGGGCTCGCTGAAGGTGTGGAAGTCGCGGGTCGTCGCGTACATCATGCGGTTGTACGTGTCGCCGGAGTGCGCCTCGTTGTCGTACAGCTTCGACGCCCAGAAGACGACGTACTCACCGCGCCGGGCGTCGTAGAACGCCTCCGGCGCCCAGGTGTTGCCCGCGCTGTCCGGGGAGACCTCGACCAGCCGCTGGTCCGTCCAGTGGACGAGGTCGGTGGATTCCCACACCATGATCGACCTGCTGCCGGTGCGCTGGGCGGCGTCCCAGTCGCCGTTGCCGTAGATCCTGAGGTCGGTGGCGATCTGGTAGAACTTGTCGCCCTCGGGGGAGCGGATGATGAACGGGTCTCGCAGGCCCTTCTCGCCGAGCGTGGAGGTCAGGACCGGCTTGCCGTCGTTCAACTCCCGCCAGTGCAGCGGGTCGTTGCCCTTGCTGAGGGCGGCGTAGAGCTGCTCGCCGTCGGCGGTGCCCTCACCGGTGAAGTAGCTGAACATGTAGCCCTTGAGGGCCTCGGTCTTCGGCAGTTCGGGCACCTTGGCGGTGAAGGCGCGAGTCGTGCTCGCCGTGCCCTTGGTGACGGTGGCGGTCAGTTCGACGGTGGTCGCGCCGTCGCCGTGCGCGGGGCGGTGGACGAGGCCGTCGGAGCTGAGGACGTCCGGCTTCGCGGAGGACCAGGTGACGTCGGTGCCGTACGCGCCGCTCGCGGGGAGCGTGAGGTTGCCGCGGACGTCGTCCAGGTTGTGCACGGTGAGATCCTGGGCGGCCTGTTCGGTCGCCGTTCGGTCGTCGAAGTCCGGGAGCACCGTGATGTCGAAGGTCAAGGCGTCGGTCACGGTGCCCTTCTTCATGGTCGCTGTGAGCGTGGCGTGGGCGGCTGGTTCACCGGCGGCGGGGCGGGTCACCTTGCCGGAGTCGGAGACCACCGCGGGGTTGCCGGCGGCCCAGGTGATCGCGGAGCCGCCGGCCGTGCCGGTCCTCGGCAGGTCCAGGTCGGCGACGACCGCGCTGGTGTCGCCGAGGCTCAGCGCGGCCTTGTCGTCGGCGACGCCCTGCGTGGCGACGGGGAGGGCGAGTTGCTCGACCTCGGAGGCGGCGAGCGCGCGGTCGTAGACCCGGAAGTCGCGGATGCGGCCCTTGAAGAGCTTGTCGCCGGAGTAGACGGACTTGCCTATGTAGTTGGCGGTGGTCGTGCCGGACCCGATGGAGCCGGGGGTGATCGTCACGGCCGAGTTGCGCCCGACCTCGACGCCGTCCTCGTAGAGCACGCCCGTCGCGGCGGTCTGGGTGTAGGTGAGGTGCTTCCAGACCGAGCGGGTCAGGTTGTGGGAGTCGGCGGGCCTGGTGGTCTGCTCGGTCGACCAGTTGCCGCTCGCGATGGACGTCCGCAGGGAGTTTCCGGTGGTGAAGAGGTAGCCGTTGCCGTTGCCGCCGCTGGAGTTGCCGAAGCCGTAGATGAAGTACGGCGTGCTCTGGGCGGAGTCGACCTTCACGTCCAGCGAGACGGAGATCGAGTCCATGCCCTTCATCACGTCGTTCGGCACCTTGAGGTAGGTGTCGGAGCCGTTGAAGGCGAGCCCCTGCCCGGCGCCCGACCAGTCGGCGGTGCCGCTCACGGTCGTGTCGCGGCCGTGGCCCGAGGCGTCGGGGACGGTGCTGCCGGAGGCGGCGTCGAGTTTGTACCAGAGGGCGAGACCGTCGGTGACCTGCGCCGCGTCGGCGGCTTCGGTGACATCGGCGGCCTGCGCGGGAAGGGCGGGTGCGGCGAGTCCCAGCAACAGCGACGCGACGGTCAGTCCGGCGAGTCGGCCCGCCGGACGTCTGGCTCGGACACGGACGCGTGCGATGTACGGCATGTCGAGTTCCCTGCTGAGGCATGGCGGGGCCTCGGCCATGGGCACCCTGCCGTTTCGGCTGTGTGACGTCGTGTTGCGAGAGTGTCAAACGGGGTGTGGCACAGCGTCAAGGGTTTTCGAACGATGTCCGACAGGTCGAACGAGAAGATTTCGGATCCTCAACTTCCTTGGGTGCGGGGGGCTGACGCCGGATCCGCGCCATCTGCACGAAGATCAGCGGCGAGGTCCTCGACGCGTTGTTCTCGTGAGTCTCCGTCACGGGCTTCCGCGGTCCCGCCTCGACCGGCGGGCCTCGGTCAGCACGGGGAGCAGCGGCAGCAGGGACAGTACGACGACCAGGGCCACCAGCGGCAGCAGATAGTCGTCGATGCCGGGGACGTACGCCCCGAGCGTGTACCCGGCCAGCACCAGAGTCTGCGACCAGAGCAGACCGCCCACGATCTGCCAGACGGTGAAGGTCCGCGTGGGCACGCCGAGCGCGCCGGCCGCCGGGTGCAGCACGGTGCGGACCATCGGGACGAAGCGGCCGATCACCAGGGCCTTTCCGTAGCCGTAGTGAGCCAGCAGCTTCTCCGCGCGGGTCGCTGCCTCCCGCACGCGTCGTTTGGAGGTGCGGGCCAGCAGCGCCCGCCCGCCGTGTCTGCCCAGGAGGAACCCGACCTGGGCTCCCACCACCGCGCCGACGGCAGCGCACAGCAGCACCTGCCACAGCACGAGCCGTGCAGCCTGGTCGGCGGTCGCCGCGCACAGCACGCCCGCCGGGAAGAGCAGCGTGTCGCCGGGCAGGAAGAAGCCGACCACGAGCAGGCCCGACTCCGCGAAGATCACCACGAGGACACCGAGGGCGCCGAAGGTCGCCAGCACCGCGTCGCTGTCCATCGGGTTGACGGCGATCACCGCCCTCACCTCCCGGCCGTCCTCGTCCCGCGCCCTCCCCTCCAGCATCCCGTGCGGGTGGCGCGGGCGCCTGTCCCGCCGGGCGCGGCGACGCGG
>NZ_RDBN01000037.1:1609213-1670417 GCF_008042075.1 Streptomyces sp. UW30
GGCCCTTCGCGTCGCGCAGCACGCAGGCGACCGCGCCGGCGTACCGCTCCAGGAAGCGCTGTTGCCCGTCGTCGAAGCCGTCGGCGGAGGCTCCCACGACGACGAGGCAGCCCAGTCGCGCGCCTTCCCCGAGGACATGCCCGCCCTGATGTCCGTCCTGGAGCCGAACCTGCACCCGGTGCGCCGACGCGAGCTGGAATTCCGCGTCCGGCGCCCCGCCGGCGAGGTGATCTGGCTGAGCCTGAGCTGCCGGGTGCTCGCGGGCGCCGCCGACGAGCCGGGGCAACTGCTGGGCGTGGTGACGGCGACGCAGGTCAGGAGCCGCAGCGCCGACGACGTGTCCCGGATCCAGTGGCTCACCGCAGCCCTCGACGACGCGGCGACGGTCGGCGACGTCGGACGGGTCGCGCTCGCCGCGCTGCGCGAACCCCTGGGCGCCGACCGGGTGGCGCTCGCCGACGTACGCGACGAACGGCTGATGGTCACCCTGCTCGACCCGCCGGAGCAGGACGCCTGGCCGGAGCTGTGGCGCGCCCAGTGGCGCTCGGAGTGGCCCGACGCACCGGTCAGCGCCCTGCCCACCCTGCGGCTGGCCCTGCGGGACGGCCGGATGGACCTGTGGCCCGCCGGCACCGCCCTCGAACCGGGACTCGAAGGCGTCGGCCCCGGAGGCCTGGCCGTCCTGCCGCTCCCTGCCAAGGGCAGCGTCGCCGGTGTGTGCCTGGTCGGCTGGGACCGGCCGCACGAGTTCATCCCCGAGGAGCGGTCCCTGCTGACCGCCACCGCGGCACTGATCGGGCAGGCCCTCAAACGGGCGCACGCCCATGACGCCGAGCAGGAACTCGCGACGATGCTCCAGCGCAGTCTGCTGCCGCGCCGGCTGCCCGAACTGCCCGGCGGCACGGCCGTCGCCCGCTATCTGCCCGCCCGCCGCGGCCTCCAGGTGGGCGGCGACTGGTACGACGTCATCGCGCTGTCCGAGGACCGGGTCGCGCTGGTCATCGGCGACGTGCAGGGACACAGCGCCGGAGCGGCGACGATCATGGGGCAGATGCGCACCGCGGTCAGGGCGTACGCGGTGGAGGGCCACCCGCCCGACGTGGTCGTGTCGCACGCCAACCGCCTCCTCGTCGGCATGGAGACCGACCTCTTCGCCACCTGCTGCTACGTCGAACTGGACATGGAGGAGGGCACCACCCTCTTCGTCCGTGCCGGACACCTCTCGCCGCTGCTGCGCCATCCCGACGGCACCACCGAGGAGGTGCTGGTCGAGGGCGGGCCCCCGCTGGGCGTTCTCGCCGACGCCGAGTTCCCCCTGACCTCGGTCGCGCTGAGCCCCGGCACGGTGCTCGCCATGGTCACCGACGGCCTGGTCGAGGCGGCCGATCTGCCCCTGGACGCCGGCATGGAACGCACCCGCGTCGCGCTCGCCGCGGCCGATCCCGAGGACCCGGCGCGGATGGCCGACGCGCTGCTCGGTGACGGCCGCCGGCGCGAGGACGACGTGGCGCTGCTGCTGCTGCGCTACGACGGCATGAAGACCAAGCCGATCCGGGCCGGCTGGGTGGTGTGGCGGCTGCCCGACGCCGTCATGCACGCCCGCCGCTTCACGGCGCGCACCCTGCGCCGCTGGCACGTCCAGGAAGCCGCCGACGCGGTACTGCTCGTCGTGTCCGAACTCGTCACCAACGCCCTGGTGCACACCCAGGGATCGGTCCGCCTCGACCTGGTGCTGCGCGGGAACCGGGTCCGGGTCAGCGTGAGCGACTCCTCGCCGCGCGCGCCCGCGAAGCCCGTGATCGTGGACTGGGAGTCGACCGGCGGCCGGGGCCTGCTGCTGGTCGAAGCGGTGTCGGACGCCAGCGGCACCGTCCCGGTGGCCGGCGGGAAGCAGGTGTGGAGCGAGATCACGGTGCCGGAGGGCGAAACCGGTCACCGCGAACGTGAGGCTGTGAACGGAGGGGAGCTGCGATGAGGGCACATACGCTGCACACCGCCGTCGCGGCACTCGTCGCCGGACTGCTGGCGGTGTCCCTGGCCGGCTGTGGCGGAGACGGCGAGGCGGACACGGAGAGCTTCTCGGTGGGCCTGCTGCTCCCGAACACGGTGACGCCCCGCTGGGAGCACTCCGACAAGCCGCTGATCGAGAAGCGGCTCAAGGAGCTGTGCGCCGGCTGCACGATGGTGTACGCCAACGCCGAGAACGACGCCGCGAGACAGCGCCAGCAGATGATCTCCATGATCACCAACGGTGCGAAGGTCCTGATCCTCGACCCCGCCGACAGCAAGGCGCTGCGCTCCTCGATCATGGAGGCGGACCGGGCGGGCGTCCCMGTCATCGCCTACGACCGGCTCGCCGACGGCCCGATCTCCGGCTTCGTCAGTTTCGACGGTGCGAAGGTCGGCAGGCTTCAGGGCCAGGCGCTCCTGAGAGCCATGGCGCAGCGGGGGGACGGCTCGAACGTCGTGATGATGAACGGCGACCCGAGCAGCGCCAACGCGGAGTGGTTCCGCAGGGGCGCGATGTCCGTCCTCGCGGGCGGGGCGAAGATCGCCAGGTCGTACGAGACCACCGGCTGGAGCCCGGAGAACGCCCACGCGAACATGTCGGCCGCGATCTCCGCGCTGGGAGCGGACCGCATCGACGGCGTCCTGGCGGCCAACGACGCCATCGCCGCGGGGGTCATCTCGGCCTTCAAGAAGGCGGGCGTCAAGCGGCTCCCGCCGATCACCGGCCAGGACGCCGACCTCGAGGCCGTGCGGCGCCTCGTCAAGGGCGAGCAGTACATGACGGTGTACAAACCGTTCGAGAAGGAGGCCGCCGCGGCCGCCGCCATGGCGGTCGCCCTGGGGCGGGGCGAGGACGTCCGCGACGTCTCGACGACGCAGACCGACAGCCCCACGCACAAAGACATCCCGTCCATTCTGCTCACGCCGACGCTGGTGACGGTCGGCGACATCGAGAAGACCGTCATCCACGACGGCGTGTTCACCGTCCAGCAGATCTGTCCCCCGAGACTGCGCCCCGGCTGCGGACGGGTCGGCCTCATCGGATGAGGGGACGGCTGGTCGGCGCGCCGCCCCGGGCGCAGCATGGGAGGGGAACGAGCAACGGAGGTCAGCCATGAAGACCGGAGCATCGGACTACGACCGCTGGCTGTACTCTCACACCCCCTCGCAGGCCGAGGGCGAACGCGACGAGACCAATGAGCGATCGGCCGTTGAGCGCCACCCGGACGTCCCCAGGACCGAGCCGTCCCAGGCCGAGGGCGAGCGGACGGACGACAACAGGTCCGCGTGAGGGGCACCCCGGCTCAGCGCAGGGACCGCACGAACACGTCCCCGATCAGGTTCGTGTCGTCGGGCACCAGGCCGGGGTAGTACGAGTCGAAGACGGCCGTCGACTCGTCCGCGCTCAGCGCAGCCCGCCCCACCGTGACGGGCGCGCCGTCCTGCCCCGGGGAAAGCAACTCCTCCTGGCCGGTGTGCGTGTCGCGCAGGACCAGCCCCAGCGTCCGGCGGTCCGCGTCCGCCGTGTTCAGCAGCACCCTCGCGCCGTTCACGGACAGGTCGGACACCTGGGTGAGATCGGTGGGGGAGAGGCCGTCGTAACGCTGGAGCGTGCGCTTGCGCAGATCACGGACGAAGCCGTTCCAGCCGTTGTTCGGATCGTCGCCGGGGACCAGATTGCCGGCCGTCGAGCTGAACCCGACCTTGGAGCCGTCGGCGCTCAGCACCGGACCGATCGCCGACCTGTCGGCCGGCGCGCCGTCGTGAGTCGCGTCGGCCTGCACGGTCCGGCCGGTCACCCGGTCGTACACCAGGATGTCGCCCTGGTCGTCGTCGGCCGGCCCCGAATAGCCCTCCAGATAGGCGACCTTGCGGCCGTCGGCGCTCATCGAGATCTGCTGGCACTGATGGAACTTCTTCGAACCGTCCGAGGGCCGGCTGACCCGCCACACCTGCCCCGTGCGGCGGTCCAGGAGCATCACCCGGCAGGCGAAGGCCCCGTGCTCGTCGACGGCGGGCCGGGCGACGAAGGCGACGTACCGCCCGTTCGCGCTGATCGGGGCGATGCC
The DNA here is from genome assembly GCF_008042075.1 of Streptomyces sp. UW30. GTDB lineage: Bacteria > Actinomycetota > Actinomycetes > Streptomycetales > Streptomycetaceae > Streptomyces. The sequence continues at coordinate 1,613,293 of NZ_RDBN01000037.1, forward strand.
GTACGACACGTGGTAGTCCTCGGCGAGCGCGGGCGCAAGGCGTTCGATCCGTCCGGTGCGCAGGTCCATCACGTGGATGGAGGACGTGGCGGTCGCGGCCGAGTACGAGGTGAAGGTCAGGTGGCGCCCGGACTCGGACAGCTGCGGAGTCGACGTCGTCCCGCCCGGCACCACCACCCGCGTCAGCGGGGCGTCGGGAGCCGTCCGGTAGTAGACGCTGTACGACACGTCGGTGCCGGGGGCCAGATTCGTCGCCCCCGAGGCGAAGGCGACGACCCGCCCGTCCGCGCTGACCACCGCCTCCACCGAGTGTCCGTTGCCGCCCGTCCCGTCGGGAGCCACGCTGATCCGTTCGGTGCGCGGGACCTGTTCGTCGCCGGCCGCACCCGTGGGCCCGGACAGTGAGGTGAGTGCGGCGGTCACAGCGGCGGTCACGGCGATGCGTAAGCGAGGTCTCATCAGAGGGCTCCCCTTCGGTTCCGGTCCCGGGACGACGTCAGTCGGGATGAAAGCGCGGCGGCCGCGAAGGGTCAATGCCGCAAAGCCGCTTCCATGACGGAGCTTTCAGTGGAGCCCACCGTGGATCTTTCCGCGCCGATCAGCGATACTCTGAACGTGTTCAAAAAAAAGGGGGAGCACATCATGCGTGACACGAACGCGGCAGCCCAGGACGACACACCGGCCACCGCCCTGGGGCCGACCGCCCTCGTCCTCGGCGCCTTCTCCATCATCGGGGGCTTCGTCTTCTTCCCGTTCGCGTGGATCGCCGGGCCTCTTGCCGTGACCTTCGGGGTGGCGGGCATCCACTACGCCCGTCAGGGCATCGGCCGGATGTGGACCGCCACGCTCGGCACCGCCCTGGGTGCGGCCGGACTGACCGGCATGATCAGTCTCATTGGCGGGCTCGCCGCCTAGGGCAGGGCGCGTTGGCCTCGCGAGGCAGGAGCGGCGGGGCGAGGCAGGAGTGGCGGGGCGGGAACTCCCGCGGTGCGGGAACTCCCGCGGTGCGGTTCTATCGCGGTCGCATCAGGTGCAGGTCCTCACCCCATGCGTCCAGCACCGCCCCGTGCCCGGCCCGCCGGGCCGCTGCCTCGACCTGGGCGAAGAGGCGGCGCTGTGTGGGCACGTCGCCCGTACCCGAGATGTGGTCCGCGGCGACGAGCAGGTGACCGGTGTCCCAGCCGGGCAGCGGGAATCGGGCGAGTTCCCACTCCAGGTACCTGTTGTAGGGGCGCGGACGACGGTCCAGCGCGAAGAGCAGCTCCAGCAGGAACCGGATGCTGTCGGCGGCGTCGAGGCGGGCCGCGAGCGCATGTCCGTCGCGGTCGTTCTTGACCGAGCGGTAGAGGGAGTTGGCGTAGGCATCAAGCCACCCGCCCGCCTCCCGGAAGGCTTCGCCGGCGTCGAGTCGTGCCTTGTCGGCCACGATCCGGGTGATGACTCCGTCGAGCCGGTCGAGCACGATCCGGGCCCGGGCGAGGGCGTACCGCTCGAAGCCGGGCATTCCGGCGGCGCGGAATTCGTCGAGGGAGACGATGACGAGGTCGAGTGCTGGGGTGCGGTGCCCTGCGAACCGGGTGAGGCCCGTCGTCGCACCGTCGGCGAGGATGACGTACAGGTCGTGGTCGGAGTGCTCGGTGGCCATGCCCTCGTGGGCCCGGGAGCCCTTGAGGACAAGGCCGACGACAGCTGCATCGGCGGCGGCGAGTTCGACGAACGCGTCGTAGGAGAGGGGTTCCTGAGCAGTCACTGCGTGATCTCCGGTGTTGTGGTGACGGGTATGCCGACCGGGCGGCCCGACTCACCGGGTCGCCCGCACCGTCTGCGGCGGCGCATGGCCGTCGCCCGGAAGATCAACGCACGTGCGGACTCTATCGGCGGGCCCGCTGAGCGGCCCGGTTTTTGGCGCCTACGACGCTCACTGCGCCGAAATCTGCTTGCCCGAGGGCCTGTTCAGCGCCGCCGGGCCCATGCCGGTGTCCAGATCTCGCCGTTCGGAGGATCGTGGTGCACGGAAGTGAGGTACGCGCGCAATGGGGTGAGCGCCGGGTGTGGATTGTCCGCGTGCCAGAGCAGTGAGTGCGGGTAGACCGGGGTCGGGTCGCGCAGGGGGATCAGGCGCATGTCGTAGCCGGCGGGCCAGACGAGGGGCGTCTGGGTGCCGAGGAAGGTCGCCAGTGTCGAGGAGGCCGCGATCGTGTCGATGAGCGCCTCCACCCCGAAGTTGGGGCCGGTCGCCTCGATGGTCAGCCCGAAGTCGGCGGCCATCGCCTCGTAGTACGCGGTCCACTCCGTGCCGGGGACGTTGCCCGGCATCCAGATCCGGTGGCCGGCCAGCTGGGCGGGCGTGACGGCGGCGGCCCCGGCGAACACGTGGGCGGGCCCGGTGAACAGGTGCAGTAGCTCGTCGTGGACCGGGCTGATCTCGATGCCGTCGGGGATCCGCTGCCCCGGCATGGTGACGGCCCGGAAGGTGGCGTCGATGATGCCGTCCCGGACGGCGGAGATGGCCTCCTCCGCGCCGGGCAGCGTCACGACGTCGAGGGCGATCCCGGGATGCGCGCGGTGGAACTCCCGCAGCACCCCGGCCAGCGCGCCCGCCGGCCCACCACGTCGACGCGCAGGGCACGGCTGCCGGGCCGCACGGACTCCCTCGCCCGCTCCTCGGCCTGGAGCAGGGACCGGGCATGGGACAGGAACGCCTGCCCGTCGATGGTGAGCTCGGCACCCCGCGGGGTGCGGGTCAGCAACCGCACCCCGAGCTCCCGCTCCAGCGCCGCGACCCGTTTGGACACCGCCTGCTGGGTGAGGGCCAGATCCACGGCGGCCTTCTGGAACTGGCCGGCTTCGGCGACGGCGACGAAGGTTCGTACGGCGTTGAGGTCCACATCGGCCAACGTATCTGTACAACACCATGTTGTGATTCAGCGGCTCGTCGGTTGTTCGATGTGCCTGGTCACCTGTTCGCGGATGGGAGGTGACGCAGTGATGTCCCCGGCTGATCAACTCTGCGTTGTGCAGCTGGCGGTGCCGCCCAGACCTCGGCGGCCCTAGAACCCGTCCACCCCGAGCTCGGTGATGCCCGCGTACAGCCAGCTCCACATCTCGCCGCTGGGTGTCCCGCGGTCGAACAGGCCCGGGGCCAGGTCGTCCATCTCCTCCAGGAACAGTTCCGCCACCGCGTCCTGGCCGCCCTCCACCGGATAGGGGTGCCAACAGGCGTTGCTGTAGCGGTAGACGGCCTCCAGGACGCGCGTGAAGACGTCGAGGTCCGGGGCGAGCGGCACCAGCGCCTTGCCCCTGGTGCTGCCCACGCGGGTCCAGATGTGCACGGACCCGTCGTGGCGGTGCAGGTACAGCTCGCCGTGCTCGAACGCGCCGAAGCCGATCAGATCCGACGCGGACACGCCGCCGGGCAGGCCGTCCTCGGACAGGTCACCGTCGGCCGGGGGCCGTATGGCACCGGCCGGCCGGGCCTCGTACTCGGCCCCATGGCACACCCACACCGTGGGCAGGCCGATGTCCGACAAGTGCCGCCTGGTTCCCGGGTGTTCGAGGCCCGCGGGGAGATCGCCCCCGGGTATGCGCACCACGTACCGCTCCCCGAAGGCGTCGTCCACCCGGGCCGGGGTGAGCGGGCCCGCCGGCCGCCGCAGCTCCGGTTCGGCATCGGGCAGAGCCTCCTCGGACGAGGCGCTGTCGATCCCCTCGCCCCGAGGCCAGTCCCGCAGCACGTCGGAGTCGGTCTCGATCACCGCTATGCCATGCGTGTCCTGGACGAGATACCTGGTCCTGCCGCCCTCGACGGCGACCGCGGCCGCGCTCTCCCAGCTCTCCGGAGCGGTCAGATCCCAGTCGTGCAGGTCGGGCGCGGCAAGTGCCTCCCGCGACAACCCCGCATCGGGCAGGGCCCCTTCGCCCCGGACCGCGACTCTCCGGCCGGTCTCCGCGTCGAGCCACAGCGGTCCGCGCCAGTCGACGACCTCGACGAGCTCCCGCCCCTCGTACAGGCGTCGGTGCACCTGGTGGTAGTCGCCGTTCAGGCTCGGGTGGGCCACGAACCAGTTGACCGGCCGCCACCACGCCCACACCGTCCGCCATGGCATCCCCGGCTCGGCCTTCGCGATCCCCTCGGCGTACTCCTCGTGGCCGGTCGCCTTCGCCGCGAAATGCAGCCACGCGGCGAATTCGGCGGGCGTCACCGCCGCGTCGCCGAATATCGCCTCGGCCTGGAGGAAGACCTCGCGCCCCACGCCGTCAGCGGCAGCAATGCCGGCGCGCACCGCCGCTCGGTCGGCGGCCAACAGGCGTGCGGGGTCGGCCAGTACGTCATCCAGCTCCTCGATCATGCCGGCATCCTGTCACCCGCCACTGACATCGCCCCTCGGTCCCCGAGCGACGTGCGGAGCTCCCGCCCCCTCGATGTCTCACCACTGACCTCCTCAATACATCGGAGGAGTCAAGAGCTTGGACAAGGTTCGCTGACATGGGTGTGGAGGTCATGGCTTTTCCTCGGCCCAACGTGCCCCATTCCTGGTGCTGTTGAGGTCATTGACAGGTGCATCAAGCCTGCTAGGTTCCGCGATACACCCGATGTATCGATGATCCGTCAGGTCTGGAGGACGCATGACCTCACAGCCGGAGAGACGTTCGCAGGTGGCCCGCCGAGTCGTACTCGGTACCGCGTTGGGCGGCGCGGCAGCGGCGGCCCTGCCCGCAGCGGCCCACGCGGAAGAGCCCTCGAAACCGGGCAGGCGCCCCTGGCGACTGAACGACACCATGACCACCGACAGCGCCTGGTCGAGCTTCCTGCGCGGCCAGGATCTGCTGTGGACCAAGCTGCCCACCCGCTGGTACGAGGGGCCGTTCCTCGGTGACGGGCTGCTCGGCAGCATGATCTACCAGGAACCGGGCGCCAACCGGATCCGTTTCACCGTGCAGCACGGCCGGGTACAGGACCACCGGCCCGCGTTCGGCAGCGGCTGGGGCACCTGCCGGCTGCCCGTCGGACACGTCACACTCGATCCGGTCGGCACCATCACCGCCGTGAACTGGCGGCTGAGCCTGTGGAACGCCGAACTCACCGGCACCGTCACCACCACCGTCGGCACGCTCACCCTTGCCGCCGTCATCCACGACGAGGTCCTGGCCCTGCGCGCGAAGGCCGACGGCGGCGAACGGGTCGTCTGGACCTTCCACCCCGAGGAGGCCATCAGCCCGCGCAAGATCAGCGAGGCGCCGCCCGCCGGCTACACCCCCAACCCGCCCTGGACCACGCGGACCGCCCCCGACGGCACCGAGCAGGTCCTCCAACCCCTCACCGGCGGCGGCCAGACCGCCACCGCATACCGCCACGACGGCGACGACCTGCTGGTCGGCGTCGGACACAGCTTCCCCTCCGGCACCGCCGCCGAGGCCGACTCACTGCGCAACCTGCGGCGCGCGGCGTCGTACGGCAGCCTGCGGCGACGGCACATCCGCTGGTGGCGCGACTTCTACCGCAAGAGCTTCATCTCGTTCCCCGACCAGCGGCTCCAGAGCTTCCACTGGATCCAGCTCTACAAGGTCGCCTCCGCCAGCCGCGCGAACGGCCCCGTCATGGCCACCGCCGGCCCCTGGCTGGAACCCACGCCCTGGCCCGCGGTCTGGTGGAACCTCAACCTCCAGCTGGAGTACTGGCTCATCCACGGCTCCAACCACCTGGAACTCGACGCGCTCGCCACCACCCTGCGCCAGAACCAGGAACAGCTCATCGCCAACGTGCCCGCCGCCTACCGCGCCGACAGCTCCGGAGTCGGCCGCAGCTCCGACATGTTCGCCAACCGGGGCGTGCCCGAGATAGGCACCGGTGGCGAGGCCGGCAACCTCACCTGGGCGCTGCACAACGCCTGGCTGTCCTACCGCCACTCCATGGACAAGTCCCTGCTGCGCGACACGATCTACCCGGTGCTGCGCAGGGCGATCAACTACTACCTGCACTTCCTCACCCCGGGCAGCGACGGCAAGCGGCACCTGCCGAGCACCCTGTCGCCCGAGTACCCCGTCGTGCCCCCGCGGGACACCAACTACGACCTGGCCCTGATCCGCTGGGGCTGCCGGACGCTCATCGAGTCGGCCGAAATCCTCGGCATCGACGACGAGTTGATCCCGCGCTGGCGGGAGGTGCCGGCCAGGCTCACCCCGTACCCGGTCGACGAAAACGGCTTCATGATCGGCGCCGACACCCCGTACGCCCAGTCCCACCGGCACTACTCGCACCTGCTCATGGTCTACCCGCTGTACCTCGTCAACTGGGACCAGCCCGAGAACCGCGACCTCATCGCGAAGTCGGTGGTCCACTGGCACGCCCTGACCGGCGCCCACCGCGGCTACAGCTACACCGGCGCCGCCTCGATGTACGCGATGACCGGCGACGGCGACACCGCCCTGTCCTATCTGCGGAAGTTCTTCGACCCCACCACCCGTTACCCCTGCCAGGCCAACACCCACTACACCGAGGCCGGTCCGGTTATCGAGACGCCGCTGTCCGCCTCGCAGTCGCTGCACGACATGTTCTGCCAGAGCTGGGGCGGCGTGATCCGCGTCTTCCCGGCCGTCCCCACCGACTGGGCGGACGTGACCCTGCACGACTTCCGCACCCAGGGCGCCTTCCTGGTCAGCGCCGTCCGCAAGGCCGGGACCACGAGGTTCATCCGGATCAGGAGCCTGGCGGGCGAACCGCTCCACCTACGCCACGGCCTCACCGGCACCCTCACCGTGCTCCTCGACGACGGCACCCCCGCCCGCACCCGCGACCTGGGCGACGGCACCCTCGCCATCGACCTGCCCAAGGGCCGCGAGGTCCTGGTCCACTCCGGCTCCCGCCCCGACCTCGTCATCGCGCCCGTCGCCGTCAGTGAACCGGGCCCCGCCTGGGGACTGCCGTAACCACCGTCGGACCGCACGCACCACAAGGAGGTTCACATGGCGGTTCCCCTCAGGACCGCGGTCGCCGCGCTCTGCGCCGGGCTGGTGGCCACACTTCTCACGACCGGGCCCGCACGGGCCGACCAACGCGAGCGCATCTGGACGGTGTCCGGCCCCGGCCGTGCCGCCGCACACGAACCACGGGCGCGGATAGCCCTGGACGCCACGACCGGCACCGTAAGCCTGGCGGTGACCCGCGCCGGCCGTACGGTCGTCGAACCGTCGCCCGTCGGCATCGTCACCGAACAGGCCGACCTCTCCAAGGACTTGCGCTTCCTGCGCCGCAGCGACCGGCTCGTCGACGAGAGGTACCGGGCGAAGTCCGGCAAGCGACTGGACCGCCGTGTCCGCATGAGCGAGACCCGCCTGTCGTTCGCCACCTCCGCGGGCGCCCGGCTCGACCTCGTCGTCCGCGCCGCAGCTGACGGCGTCGCCTACCGGTACGTCCTGCCGGGCGGATACGGCGACGTCCTCGGCGAGAGCTCCGCGTTCAACCTGCCGCCGGACGCGAGCGCGTGGCTCGGCGCCTACCGGGTCGACAACGAGGGCCAGTTCGTGCGGTACACCGCTGCCACGGCACCCACCGGCGAGTACTCGGACCAGGCGCTGTTCGAGACCGACGGCGGCTACACCCTGCTCGCCGAGTCCGACCTCACCGGCGGCTACTCCGGCGCCCGGCTCGCCCACGACCAGGGCACCGGCACCTACCGCATCAAGCTCGCCGACGACCGGATCGACACCGACGGCCCCCTCGCCACCCCCTGGCGGGCGATGGTCACCGGCGACCTCGCCACCGTCACCCGGTCCACCTTCACCGACGACCTGGCCCCCGCCTCCAAGGTCCCCGACGCCTCCTGGATCAGGCCCGGCACCGTGCTGTGGACCTGGCTCGCCGGCGGCCGCCCGGCAGGCCAGAGCCTCACGGCGCAGAAGGCCTACGTCGACTACGCGGCCGAGCGGAACTGGCCGTACGAGGCCGTCGACGCGGGCTGGTACTTCAAGAGCGACGCGTGGGACACCACCGACCCCGCCTGGCAGACCACCAGCTGGATGCCCGAACTCGTCGAGTACGCGCGGGCCAAGGGCGTCGGCATCATCGTCTGGATCCACCAGCGCGACCTCGACACTCCCGAGGAACGCGCCCGTTGGCTGCCCACCCTGGAGCGGTGGGGCGTCAAGGGAGTCAAGATCGACTTCATGAACTCCGAGGCGCAGCCCATGCTCCGGTGGTACGACAGCATCCTCGCGGAGACGGCCGCCCACCACCTCCTGGTGGACTTCCACGGCTCCACCATCCCCAAGGGCATCCAGCGCACCTGGCCGCACGTCATGACCCTGGAGGGCGTCGCCGGAGAGGAGAAGCGCACCAATACCGCCGCCCATCTGACCACCCTGCCCTTCACCCGCAACGTCATCGGCTCCATGGACTTCACCCCCGGCGCCTTCCAGCGCGTCGGGCTGCGCCCCAACTCGGACGCGGCCGAGGTCGGGCTCACCGTGGCCTACGAGTCGGGCCTGCAGATGTTCGCCGGCACGCCCGAGTCGTACGACGAACGGCCGCTCGCCCGCGCCTACTTCGACCAGGTTCCGGCGGCCTGGGACGACACCCGGCTGCTCGACGGGCGGCCCGGTGAGGAAGCCGTGCTCGCCCGGCGCAGCGGGGACCGCTGGTTCATCGGCGGCGTGTACGCCGGAGCCGCCCGAACCGCCGAGGTACCGCTGACCATCGGACCGGGGCGGTGGCTGGTCGAGACGGTCGAGGACGGCGCCGACGGGCTCGTTCAGGAGCGGAGGGTGCTGCGGGGCGGTGACACCCTCGGGGTGGACATCGTCGCGGGCGGCGGCTTCGCCGCGATCGCCTGCGCGTGGCGTCCGGGAATCACCACCTGTCACCGCTGAGCGCGACCGCACTCGCCACATTCACGTCGTTCACACTGATGAACAATGCTCACGTGGGTGTACAGCGTCGAGTCTCTCGTGCAAGGCTCGGTCAACTCCGTTATCCCGTTGACCAGTTGGAGGGACGAGCATGAGTGTTTCCCGGCGTACTGTGCTGGCCACGGCTGCCGGTGCCGCGGCGATGGGTGTCGCCTCGGCGCCGGCCGTGGCCGCGGACGTGACCGCCGGCAGGGCACCGGCCCCGACCCTGCGCAAGCTGCGCGCGGCGGCCGACTACGCCGTCGACAAGCTCCACGCGGTCGCACCGAACGTGACCGCGTTCCCGGTAGGCACGAAGTTCGAGAAGTGGACCTACTCGCAGAACGGCGACTGGGTCGGCGGCTTCTGGCCCGGCACCCTGTGGATGGCCTGGCTGCACAGCGGGGACGACGCCTTCCGCGCCGGGGCGCTCGCCTCGGCGCAGAAGCTGGCCCCTCGCCAGTACGACACCGGTACGCACGACCTCGGATTCCTCTTCTACCCGTCATGGGTCACCGCCTGGCGGCTGACGGGTGACGACGCCTGGCGGACGGGCGCCCTGCGGGCGGCCGACTCCCTGATCCAGCGGTACAACCCGCGCGGACGCTTCATCAGAGCGTGGGGCGCCCTGAATGACGAGAGAAACGCCGGCCGGGTCATCATCGACACGATGATGAACCTCGACCTGCTGGCCTTCGCGAGCAGTCAGACCGGCGACGCGAAGTACCTGGACATCGCCGTGGCGCACGCCAGGACCGCCCAACGGGTCTTCCTGCGCCCGGACGGATCGACCCCGCACGTGTACGACTTCGACCCGGCGAGCGGCGCCCCGATCGGCCCGGGCACCGTGCAGGGTTACAGCCCCACCTCGTGCTGGTCGCGCGGACAGGCGTGGGGACTGTACGGGTTCACCACCATGTACCGGCGCACCGGGAACGCCGAGTTCCTCGCCACGGCTCGCAGGCTCGCGGACTTCGCGGTGGGGGCGCTGACCCCGGACCACGTCCCCGTGTGGGACTACGGCGCCCCGCAACAGCCGTACGACATCAAGGACGCGTCGGCCGGCGCGATCATGGCGTGCGGCCTGCTCGACCTGGCCGCGGCCACCGGCCGGCAGTCCTACCGCGAGGTGGCGCTGCGGCTGCTCACCGCGCTGGCCGAGACCTGTCTGACGAGGAACTCGGCCCGCGCGGACGCGATCGTCGCCCGGTGCACGCGCAACCGGCCGAGCGAGGACGGCGTCGAGATCTCCCTGCCCTATGCCGACTACTACCTGCTGGAGGGCATCCTGCGCGTGCTCCGGCCGCAGGACGTGGACCGGGCGATCGACCTGTCCACGGTCTGATCGCCCGGACACCACTGGTCAGCCCGCGATCGAGTCCAGCTGTTCCGCCGCCGGGCGCAGGACCCACAGGTCACCGCCCGGCGGCTCTTCCAGCAGCGGTACGGCCCGTTGCGCCTGCCTGTCTCCGGCGTCCGCGGCCGCGTGGACGACGTCGGTCGCCGCGTAGCGCCGGAATTCCAGCTCCGGGTGCGGCCAGGTGGCGGCGCCCGTCGCGGCGGGCAGCAGATAGTCCACCGCCTTGAACAGGCTCTGCCCGTCCGGCCCTTCGTAGGCCCACAGGTTCACGCCGACATTCCGGCCGATGGCCGCGAGCCGGGTGTAGGCGACCAGGTCGAACGTGGAGTAGTGCCAGCTCCTGGTCCGGGTCAGCTCCTGGGGCTGGCTTCCGTCGGACGCGATCTGCGGCGCGATGCGCTTGTGCCGGGTGTCCAGGACCGTACGGCGGGCCAGGTCCCTTTCGCCGGTCGCGTAGGCGAGGGCGGCGAGCTGCATGTCGTAGAAGGTGCCGTGGTTGTTGGTGGCGGCTGCCTCCTGCTTGCCGAAGTCGCTGTTCCTGAGCCAGTCGCGGAAATCGGTGTTCCACTTGGCCATGGCGGTACGGTCCTTCGCCGTCCAGCCGGGGGCGCCGGCCTCCAGCAGGGCGAGCGCGTCGAGGACGCTGGTGTACGACTGCGAGAAGTCGATGATGCCGATGGCGCGGCCGTCGTACTTGCACGGGATGAACTGGGCGTGGTTCAGGTTCGGGTTCATCCTCGTGGCCGGATCGAGGAACCAGGTGCGCAGCACCTGCCCGGCCTTCTCGGCGTACCGCTTGTCGCCGGTGTAGTACCAGGCGAGGGAGAGGTCGTAGGCGGAGTCGAAGGTCTTCTCGACGTCCTGGCGGTCGGTGCCGGAGTCGACCTCGGGGTTGCGCTCGCCGTCGCGTTGTACATACGGGCAGCCCCAGGGGTTGTCCGCGGTCGGGGCCTTGGAGGGCCACCAGTACGGGGCCTGACTGAGGTAGTCGTGGACGTCGCCGCCGGGGGCCGGCCGGGGTTTGTCGACGACGGTCCACGGCCCCAGGTTCAGCCATTTGTCGGCGCGGGTCTTCAACGCCCCTACTGCCTGGCGGAGTTGGGCGTCGCCGCGATCGAGGCGGATCTTCGTCTGCTGGAGCCGGGCACCGTCCAGGACGGCGGTGTGCGGGACGCGAGGCGGGTTGGGCGCCTGCGTCCGGGCCGTGGCGGCGGGGACGGCGCCCGCCGTGAACGCGGCCAGGGCCACCAGCAGGACGACCGGTCGGGGTTGTGCACTCATGTCCGTCCTCCCATGCTGAGATCTTCATGTATATGAACGATGTTCAGATGTGCGTGCGAGCTGGTCGCGAGCATGGCATGGCCGTCGGGAGGGGGAAAGGGGTGTGCGCCGGTTTGTTGGTGCGGACCTTCAGCCGCGATCACCGCCGCTCATCGGTGCGTTGACGGCCACCACGAACATCGACAGCGCCTGGAAGAGGCGGTCCGCCTCGGTGCGCGCCCGCTGCCCGGCGATCCGGCCGTCCGCCTGCGCGCGGGTCACGGTGCTCGTGTAGCGGGCCGCCTCGGCCAGCCCGCTGAACAACGGCAGGACCGCCGACCCGGTGAACACGCTCGAGTGCACCTCGACCGTCACGTCGACGAAGCCGGCGTCCAGCAGCAGGTTGCGCGAGCGCCCTGCGGGCCTGTGTCAACGCCCGCTCCGTCTCGCCCAGTTCGTGGATCACCTTGTCGGCCCGGTAGCCGTCCAACGAGGCGTCCGCCGACGGCAGTTCGTACGCGGCGGCGTTCCGGAAGTCCGCCGTGGGCCAACGCAAATGCGAGCGACGGCGATCATGCGCTCACTCGAGTCCACGAACTGCGCGCCGCCCTGATCCGTCCCGACAGCCACGTCGCCTGGGCAGGCACCGACCGGGACGACGCACTGCTGAGCGCGGGCGCGGGCGCGGACCGGGCCGTCGCCGCTGCCGTGGCGCAAGGTCCCCGAGGGGCCCTGTCACTCCCGTGAACTCCCCGTCGATGCCGGCCCGTGAACTCACCCTCTCCGTACGGACCTTGCATCGGGTGTTCGAGGCGGCCGTCGCCGGACACGTGCGCGGCAGCCGGCTGGAAGGGGCCCGGCTCGAACTCCTCATCCGGGCCTTCAAGAGCCGGAACGGCCATACACCCGCCGAGCTCGCCCGCCCCGGTGTCGAAACGGGATCCGGACAATCACCCGTGCGGAAGGGTTAAGGGATCCTCACCTCCTGGTGGCCGTGCGGTGAGGGGTTCATGATGGGCGCATGACGTTGGCCGCGCGAGCCTTCGCGCAATTGGCGACCTGGCCCGACCTCACCGAGGTCGAACCGAGCTGCGGAACCGGCCGGGCACTGGCCGCAGCCCACGGCGAGATCGCCCACTTCCATTCCGACCAGAACCTCGACCTCTGCCTCACGGCGCGGGTCATCCGGCGGTTCGAGGAGCACCTCGGGGCCGCGACCGCGGTCCGGATGGTCCCCGGCTCGCACTGGGTGACGCTGCGCCTGGAGGTGGTGGCCGACTTCGACCTGCTGATGACCTTGGTGAGCCTGGCTCTGCGCGCTCATCAGTCATGGCCGCTGCCCGATCACCAGCACCTGGCCCGATGCAATGATCAACGCGTCGCGGTGGTTGCACGCCAGAGTCTCCGCTAGGGCTGACCGACCTGACGGGGCTGATTGCGTCCCCGTTACCCGTTACGCTGCCAGCCGTCCGGCCCGCTCCCGCGCCACTCGATCAGCCCGGACTGGCGCACCCAGTCGTCGTCGACGTCGTCCAAGCCCGCCAGGCGCAGGAACTCGACCACGTCGAGCAGCCCGTACGCCATGCCCAGGAACCGGTCGTTGACGCGGACCCGTCGCCCACCGTCCTCGGCGAGGGGGTATACGACGATCGGCTGCGCGCTGGCCATGGGACCAGGGTGCGGCCGACAACGGGCGGGCGCATGCCGAGCGCCGCGCCGACACGGCCGCAGCCGTCACCCTGACAATTGTCAGGAGCGCAGGCAGCGGCCCTCTCTCTAGGGTTCGGGTTGTCTTCCCGGCCCCGGCCGCACCTTGGGGGCACCCTCCACAGACAGGATGAGACGGCATTTCATGCGGCGCACGCGGCAAGATCAGCGGTGCGACCCGGGCCCTTCACCGTCCGCTCCGCCGGACAGAGCCTGACCACGCCGTTCCGGCGCGCCAGCACCGACCCGCAGTACCAGTTCCGGGTCTGCGGCTCGCTGATCTCCGACAGCCGGGTCCACTGCTCCAACTGGTGGTAGACCCCGCGGTCCCCGCGTTCCCTGCCCGCTCCGACCGCGCACCCGCGAAAGGCATGACCATGCGCAGACCTCAACCTCGCGCCGATCAACTCGATCCACCTCAGGGAATACCGGTGAGGCGCCGTCTTCTCGCTGCCGCCGCCGCGCTGCTGCTGGTCGGCGGCGTGGCAGGGTCCGCCGCCGCCGACGCCCCGGCCGCGCGTCCGTCGAAGGCCGCCGCGTCCGTCCAGGTGCCCGACGGCGTCACCGCCTCGGCCGCCGTCTTCGACCGGCAGACCGGCACCTTCACCGAGCAGCTCAACACGAGCGCCCGCTTCCGGTCCGCCTCCGTCGTCAAACTGCTGCTGGCGCTGGACTTCCTGTGGAACCGGGGCCCCGACTACACCGTGCCCGCCGCCGACCGGGCCCTGTTGGAGCCGATGCTCCGCAGCAGCAACGACGACGCGGCCTCCCACTACTGGGAGGTGAACGGCGGGTCGGCGATCATCACCCGTATGGTCGGCCGTCTCGGCCTGAGTGACACGACACCGCCGCCCGCCGACTACGAGGGCTACTGGGGCTACACCTCGCTCTCCGCCCGCGACACGGTGAAGATCTACCGCTACCTCCTGGACTCGGCGCCGGGCCCGGTACGCGACTTCGTCATGGGCAACCTGCGCCAGTCCACGCGCTGCGCCTCGGACCACTTCGACCAGCACTTCGGCGTCGCCGGGGCGTTCGAGAAGCCGTGGGCGGTGAAGCAGGGCTGGTCGGGCTCGTACGAGGAGGGCACGTGCGGTTCGACGGGCGCGGCGAGCGCGTCGCGTTCCGCGGGTCCGGCTCCGGCGCCGGCCGCCGCGGCGGACGTGGACCTGACCCGGCCCGCACTGCACAGCACGGGGACGGTGGGCGCCGGTGACCGGTTCGTCGTCGCTGTCTTCACGCTGCATCCGGTCGGTACGTCGTACGGGAAGGCGTACACGGACATCGGCCGGCTGACCCGCTCGCTGAACGTTCCGGGGGCGGCACGGCCCGCGGGGTGGTGGTACGGCACGTGGAGCAACCATGTGAACGTCCGACCCGATGCGTCCACGGGGAAAGCGCCGATCACCCAACTCCCGGCGGGTGTCGAGGTGTTGGTGGGATGCCAGGCGAGGGGGCAGAAGGTCGAGGTGCCGCCGTACTCCAACGACTGGTGGGCCTACCTGCCTCAGTACGGCGGCTGGATCTCCAACATCTACATCAGCTCGCCCGACAACCGGCTGCCGGATGTGAAGGACTGCTGAACGCCGGGTCGGTGATCGCCGGCGAGCCGTTTCCTCACCGCTCGTAGGCGGCGAGGAAGCGGAGCACCTTGTCGACGTGCGGCTTGACGCGCTGGGGGACTCCGCGCTCCTCGATGACGGTGCGATCGCTCGTGCGGTAGCCGGCCGCGATCAGCGCGGGGAGGTCCTCGGCGGGCAGGTGGGCCTTTTTGAACTGCTGGTCGAGCCAGCACACGTACAGGCTCATCGTTGAGATCGCGTCCGCCGGCGACCGGTAGTCCTTGTCCCCGTCGCCGTCACCGTCCACCGCCCAGGCCCGGAACACCGACGGCGTCCACATGGCGATGCCGTACTCCTCGGCCTCCGGGCGGGCCGCATTCGGGTCGAACCCGCTCTCCGCCTTCACCATCGCGGCGAGGAACACGGGCGTGACCTCTTCGTCGGTGCAGCGCCGGGCGGCGTTGACGAGGACGGGGCGCAGGTCCTCGGGTACGTCGGAGTCCTCCGGGATCTCTCCCGGGGCCGCGATGGGCGTGGCGGTGACGGTGGAGGGAGTGCCGCGCCCCGGGTCGTCACCGCCGTCGCCGCCCCCGAGCAGCGCGAACCCGATGGCGGCGGCGGCCGCGACCCCGAGGAACGACAACGCGGCGATCGGCAGCGTCCGGCGTCGGCCACGCGCGCCGGAGAGCCCTTCGATCCGGGTCGCGAGGCTCGCGGCGCTGTGGGGGAGCCGCGTCGCGTGGTCCGGTGCCAGGCAGTCCCCGATGAGTCGGCGCCAGCCCTCGTCGAGCCCGGCGTCGAGTCGCAGCGGCGTGGTGCCGCGGGCGTAGGCCTGGGCGGCGAGTGAGCGGGCGCGAGCGGTGGCGCCGGGGAACGGGTGGAGGCCACCGGTGAGCACCTGGTGGGCGAGGACGCCGAAGGCCCAGATGTCGGCGGTCGGCCGCACCACCGTCCCGTCCGCTCCGGTGCGCTGGGACCACCACTCGGGCGGCAGGTGGTCGAGGGTGCCGAGCGGCGGCAAGTGGGCGTGGGTGCCGTCGAGTTCGGTGGCGAGACCGAAGTCGGCGAGCCAGACCTCGCCGTCCGGGCCGAGCAGCACATTGGCGGGTTTGAGGTCGCCGTGCACCCAGCCGGCGCCGTGCATATGGGCCAGCCCGGCGGCGACACCGCGCAGGATCCGCACGGCTTCCGGTACCGGCCTGCCGGTCTCGGCCGAGTCCAGCGTCTGGTGCAGGCTGGCCTCGGCGCGGTCCATGACGAGCGCGATCGCGCCGTCCAGCGCGGGCAGGTCCGGAGCGTCGACGGTGCACACGGCGCGGGTCCGTACGAGGTGCGGATGGTCCGCCTCGGCGCTGAACCGCACCTCGCGCGCGACGAGTTCGCCGAGTGCGGCACGCTGGCCGGGTGCCAGGGCGCCGGTCGGCAGCACCTTCACCGCCGCCGTCGCGCCGTCGGCGACGGAGCGGGCCTCGTACACGGTGCCCCACCCGCCAGACCCGATGACCGCACCCAACTCCCAGCCCTCGACGCGGAAACCCGCAGGCAGGCGTGGTGCTCCGAGGGCGCCCTCCTCGGCGCCTGACGAGGTCACGCGCCGGTCCCCTCACGGACGGTCCCCTGGGAAACGGTCCCCTGCGTCAGGGTCCGCTTGCGGGGCGGCAGCAGGGCGAGATGCTCCTCCCGCACCAGGCCGAAGCGCAGCGCGAGGGAGGCGAGCCGGGTGCGTTTGGCGCCGGTACGGCCGTTGCCGTCCGCTCCCGGCTCCTCGCCGAGATCCAGGCGCAGCTTCGCGAAGGCCAGGTAGTCGATGTGGTAGTTCACGGCTGAGCGGGTCAGATCACGGCAGCTCTCCAGCGGACGCAGCCGCTCCGCGATGTCCCCGGCACCCGGCAAGGCGCTGTCCGACAGGTCGCGCAGCCGCGGCTCGCACAGTGCCACCAGAACCAGGAAGTACTTGGCCGTCACGTCGAGCGCGTAGGGATGCACGGTCTGCTCCCCGGCACCGGGCGCGGACCGCTCGTCCAGATAGGCGTGCTGCGGGGCGAACACCTTGAAGTCGGCGGTCCCGTTCAGCGCGGGCAGGACGACCCGGGAGAACTCGAAGGGCACCGGCGCTCCGAGCCGCCCGGGCGCGACGGTGATGTACTCGCCGGCACCCTCCAGGTTCTCCACCACATACGCGGTGTCACGACTGAAGTTCGACAGCCGCCAGTAGTCCTCGGCCGCCTCGAGCCGCCCCGCACGCCGGGAGATCCCGGGGTCGGGCAGGACGATGGCGACGCCGCCTCCGCCGGGCAGCCCGCGCCCGAAGTCGGCCACGTCGCCCGGTCCCATGTGCAGCAGTTCGGGCTTGCCCGCGCCGACGTCGTCCGGCTGCGCCGGACCGGGCGGCTGGACAATGATCGTTTCCATGCCGGCTCTCCCCCGATGTGGTCGCCAGGATTCTACGGGCGGTTCCGGTGGCCGCCTGCCCGGCGCATGGTGCGTGGTAAGTGGTACGTGGTACGTGGTGTGTGTGGTGCGTGGATTGGTGCCAGTGCTTCCGTCGACGGCGGATGGTCAGTCCGCCCCGGTCGCTACGACACCGAGAGCATCACCGGTCACAGGAGCCGCCGCAACCACCTGTGCCGGTTCTGTGACCCTGGAACCATCCCGGCCCTGTTGACCTGCGGCTTTGCGAGTGCCTGGGATGCCGTGGCAGGCCAGTGCGCCTCGGTACCGGGCGTTCGGGCCGGCCCGGACGAGCGTCCGGGTGGCCCACGGGGCTGTGGGTGAGGCCGTACATCACCCACCGAGTTCGCGCCCACCGGCCGTGCGAGGGAATGAGCCCGCGGTGACCTTCGATGCCGACGAACTCTACGGGAGGCGCTGTCCCGACGACGACTCACCGCACAAGAACTTCTGCTTCACCATCGCCACTTGGTACGACCAGCACCTGATGCTCGACGCGCTGGACGGCGGCGTCACACACTACGACCCGAACGGCTGGGACCACGGTGCCGGATGGAAGGGACCCGCCGCCGGATCCCTCCCCGCGCCGGCCCTACTCCTCGGGCTGATCGCCGAGTCGATCAGCTCCGGCCGGAGGGATCCGGGGGAGAGGTCACGACCTTGCGGGCGTAGGTGGCCAGTTGGGCCCGTAGCCGCTCGCGCGGTACGCCCTCCTGGCCGGCCAAGCGCTCGACGAGGTCGGCCCGGACGGCGGCGAGCAGGGCGTGGGCGGTGAAGTCGGGGTCCGTCAGTCCGGGGATCTGCTCCAGCACCGACCGGAGCAGCCCGTGCCAGAGTCCGTAGTGCTCCGCCTGGTACGGGCTCGTACTCCCGCTCTCCTCCAAGGCCAGTACGAGGCGACGGTTGTCGAGCTTGAAGCACAGGAGGGCGTCGAGCAGAGCGGGCACTCGCTCCTGCGCCGGGGTGGTGGGCCCTAGGGGCGGCGGGCCCGCCTCCACGGCCTCGCGGACCGGCTCGAGCCGGTCCGCGTACAGCGCGCGGAGCAGCCCGGCGCGGTCGCCGAAGGCACGGAAGACAGTCCCCTTGCCGACCCCCGCCGCCGCCGCGATGTCGGCCATCGTGAGGTCTTCCGGGCTCTCGGAGCCGGTGAAAAGGCCGTCGGCGGCCTCCAGGACGGCCTGCCGGTTGCGGGCGGCGTCCTTGCGGGCTCTGCGCTCGGGCTCGGGCACGCGGTTTCTCCCATTCCACCGATTGAAAAACGGACCCGGGGTCCGTATCGTTGAAGTGAAGCGGACCCAGGGTCCGCATTCTATGAGACGGAGGATACCCATGTCTGTACCCGTATCGCTCCCTGCGGCGGATCTGTACCGCTACAGCCTGCGACTCCTGCTCGACAAGGACATTCCCGGCTGGATCGGCCTGTGGGCCGAGGACGGGGTCATGGAGTTCCCGTTCGCACCTCCCGGCTGGCCCGCACGGCTGGAGGGGAGGGAGGCCATCGCCGACTACATGCGCCCGTACCCCGACCACATCGACCTCCACGACTTCCCCGAGGCCGACCTGAGGATCCACCGGACCTCCGACCCGCAGACCATCGTGGTCGAGATGCGCGGAATCGGCAGGCAGGTGGAGACCGACCGCCCCTTCGACATGAGGTACATCGCCGTCGTCACCGTCGAGGAGGGCCGTTTCACCTCCTACCGTGACTACTGGAACCCGCTCGCCGTCCTCGAACCCGGCATCGACTTCACCGGGAGCAGCCGATGACGTCCACCGGCGCAACCTCTGCCATCAGCACCACTTCTGTCACCGGCACCACGCTCGTGATCGGTGCGACCGGGACAACCGGCAGCCGCACCGCCGCCCATCTGGCGGCCGCCGGTCACGCGGTCAAGGCGGCCAGCCGCAAGGCCTCACCGATGACCGGAGCCGACCCCGTCCGCTTCGACTGGTACGACCCCGACACCCACGCCGCAGCCCTCGACGGCGTAGACCGCGTCTACGTGATCCCACCCGTCGGCGACCCCGACCCCGCGGCGGTCGTCCTGCCCTTCCTGCGCCGGGCCCGAGCCGCCGACGTCCGGCGCGCCGTGCTGCTCAGCGCCTCCTCCATCCCGGAGGGCGGGCCGGCCGTGGGGCTGGTGCACCAGGCACTGCCGGGCATCTTCGACGAGTGGGCGGTGCTGCGGCCGTCCTGGTTCATGCAGAACTTCACCGGCGAACACGTGCACGCCGCCGGCATCCGGACCGACGGCATCATCCGCACGGCCACTGGGAACGGCCGCGTCGGCTTCGTCGACGCCGAGGACATCGCAGCCGTGGCCGCCCACGCCCTCACCGACGTCCACGCCCCCAACACCGATCTCGTGCTCACGGGACCCGAGGCCCTCAGCTACGACGACATCGCCACGGTCATCACCGAGGCCACCGGCCGCCCGGTGACCCACCGGCCGCTGTCCTACGAGGAGATGCGCGACCGACTGGCCGCGCTGATGCCCGAAGAATTCGCCGCGATGCTGGCAGACATGGACCGGGCCATCGCCCAGGGAGCGGAGGACCGGGTCACCGACTCCGTCCACCGCATCACCGGGCGGCCGGCGGGGAGCTTCCGGGGCCTTGTGGAGCGGGAGTTGTGCTGGTGAGCTGGAGGGGGCTCGGCTGATCAACGCGGTTCACCTTGACCAGCCCCGCATCTGAGGGGTCGAGAGGTCGCCTTTGGGTGCCGATCCTTCGCGATGCCCGGGCGGGCCCTGGCCGAATGCTCGCTGCGGCGTAGGCATCACTGGGCCGGCTTGCACTCCTCGGCGTAGTGGGCCAGCGCTTCCGCCATGCCCTGCATGAACTTCTGTAGGTAGCGCGGCATCACCCAGCCCAATAGCCGGCTCGTCTCGTACGTGCCGTACCAGTGGATGACCGTGCCGGAGCTCGCGGTCGGCTTCAGCTCGATGCGCGCGTGATAATTGCGCATCGACGAATTGAACGCGTCTTCGTAGGCCAAGAGGCGTTGCTCGACCTTCTCCGTCAGCCGCTCTCCGGTCAGGGTGCGTCCCGTCCGGAACGCCCGGACGGCACCGACGCCGTCGTCGCCGCCGGGGTCGAGGTCGACCGACCGTGTCGTGTCCAGACTGTCCACCTTGGACCACAGCGGCCAGCTTGCGGCGTCGACCAGCAGCTTCCAGACGACTTCCGGCGCGGCAGTGGTGGTCACTGTGACGTCGTATTTGTGCACGGTGAAGGGCTCCTGTGAGTGGATGGGGGTGGCTGGTGGCGTCCCCGGCCAAGAGGACGCGGTCTACGCGGTGGTGGACAGCGGGGCTGGTGCCGAGCGACGTCCCGCGCTGCCGTGGCGGCGTGGTCATCCGTCGAGGAAACGCAACAGCTCGGCGGTGACGAACTGGGGGTTCTCCTCGACGAGCCAGTGCCCGGCGTGCGGCACGTCCACCGCCCGCACGATGTTGGTCATGCGCGGGGACACAGTGCGTCGGATCGAGTTGAGCTGCCCTTGGGCGGTCATGAGCAGGGCCGGGACACGTGTCGGTGCTGCTTCCACGGTGTCGCGGACGTCTTTGTCGAGGGCGCGGTAGAGCTCGAAGCCGCCCGACAGGACCTTGGGCCGGCTGTACGTTCGTGCGTACTCGTCGATCTCGGCGCCGGTGAACGGGGACCGGTCAGAGGCGCCACCGAACGCTGTGCCACCGAGCATGATGGTTGCCGCCGTGTGCGCGGACGGAAGGAAGCGGCGCGCCAACGGCCGTGGTGTTGTGATCATGTGTTCCCGTCCTGGAGATGGTGGGTCAGCGACCGGTCGCGCCGTCGATGAGTTCGCGGAGGATATCCGCGTGGCCCGCGTGTCGGCCGGTCTCCTCGATCATGTGGGTGAGTGCCCAACGGATGCTGGGAGCGGGGCGGCCCGGCTGCGGTCGGGGGACCGGCGCGCCGAGATCGGGGCACCCGTCGAGAACGTCGTCGGCGCGCTTGACCGCGTCCCGATATCGGGCGACGACATCGGTCACGCTGTCCGCCGGTGCAGCCTGGAATGTCGCCTGCCAGTCGGTGATGTCATCCCCGAGGAACATCGAGCGCTCGACGAAAGTCAGGTGGTTGAGCAGGCCGAGCAGGTTCGTGCCTGACGGCACTGCCGCTGTTCGCACCTGCGGTTCGCCGGCGCCCTCGACCTTCGCGGCGATCGAGGTCCGGAAGTAGTTGAGGAACCCGCGCAGGACCTCGGTCTCGCTGCTTCCGGTCCGGGGCGGCGGGGTGTCGCGGCGGCGGTTGCGGCGCGTGGTGTTGGGCACCGTGGTCTCCCTTCATTGACGGGGGCGGGAGCGGCGCCGGCCGCCGTGTCAGGCGGTGCGGCGGATGAGAAGGACGTGGTCGGTGACCTCGGCGATACGCCCGTCCGGTCCGGACGCGATCCGCCGGGGTGCGTCGGCTTGCTCGACTGTCCATGTCTGCAGGGCCAGGTCGATACCCGCGGCGACTTACCGCCGGCGTCGGGCCCGGGGCTGCGGGTGCCGGGATCCTGGTGCTCATCAAGGCTCCGTGTGTCGGTATGCACAGAGTCTTGCCGGGCACCCCACGACCTGGCACGAAATCTTGCGGTAACGGCAAGATGGCCTGATGGATCGCAAGACGGACGGCGAAGTGCTCGACGCGGTGGGGCCGCGCCTTCGTGCGCTGCGTCGTGCGCGCGGCATCACCCTCGCCGACCTCGCGGCGACGACCGGCGTGTCGGAGAGCACTCTGTCCCGGCTGGAGAGCGGGCAGCGCCGGCCGAGCCTGGAATTGCTGCTGCCGCTGGCCCGTACCTATGACGTCCCGTTGGACGACCTCGTGGGCGCCCCGCGCCATGGCGACCCCCGGATACACCTCAAGCCGATCAGGCGGTTCGGGATGACGTTCGTGCCCCTGTCCCGGCGACCGGGTGGGGTGCACGCGTTCAAGATGCTTCGAATGGCTTTACGTGCTGGGCGGACGCCTGCGGCTCGTGATCGGCGAGCGCGACCTGACGCTGGCGCCCGGTGAGGCAGCCGAGTTCGACACGTCCTTGCCCCACTGGCTGGGCAGCGCCGACGGCGGCGTGGTTGAGCTTCTCATCCTGTTCGGCCTGCAAGGGGTGCGGGCGCACGTACGCACCGACCCTCATCGACCGCCGCAGGCCGGGAGTCGGCGGTGAGATCAGCGGGCGCTGCGAAGGGCGCCTGACGGGCATACACCCAGGTCAGGCGCCCTTTTTCGGTCTCTAGAAGAAGCCCAGCTTCTTCGGCGCGTACGACACCAGAAGATTCTTGGTCTGCTGGTAGTGCTCCAGCATCATCTTGTGCGTCTCACGGCCGATGCCCGACCCCTTGTAGCCGCCGAACGCCGCGTGCGCCGGGTACGCGTGGTAGCAGTTCGTCCACACACGGCCCGCCTGGATCGCGCGGCCCGCGCGGTACGCGGTGTTGATGTCCCGCGTCCACACGCCCGCCCCGAGGCCGTACAGCGTGTCGTTGGCGATCTTGATGGCGTCGTCGAAGTCGTCGAAGGACGTCACCGAGACGACCGGTCCGAAGATCTCCTCCTGGAAGATCCGCATGCGGTTGTCGCCCTCGAAGATGGTCGGCTGGACGTAGTAGCCGCCCTTCAACTCGCCGTCGTGCTCGATGCGTTCGCCACCCGTGAGAACCCGGGCGCCTTCCTGCCGGCCGATGTCGAGGTAGGAGAGGATCTTCTCCAACTGGTCGTTGGAGGCCTGGGCGCCGATCATCGTGTCCGTGTCGAGCGGGTGGCCGGTCTTGATCTGCTCCGTCCGGGCGATCGCCGCCTCCATGAACTCGGCGTAGTGGCCCCGCTGGACCAGCGCCCGGGACGGGCACGTGCACACTTCGCCCTGGTTGAGCGCGAACATCGTGAACCCCTCGAGCGCCTTGTCCCGGAAGTCGTCGTTCGCCGCCCAGACATCGTCGAAGAAAATGTTCGGGGACTTGCCGCCGAGTTCGAGGGTGACCGGGGTGATGTTCTCGGAGGCGTACTGCATGATCAGCCGGCCGGTCGTCGTCTCACCGGTGAACGCCACTTTGGCCACCCGGGGGCTGGACGCCAGCGGCTTTCCCGCCTCCACACCGAAGCCGTTCACGATGTTGAGCACGCCGGGCGGGAGCAGATCGGCGACCAGGCTCAGCCAGTAGTGAATGGACGCCGGGGTCTGCTCGGCCGGCTTGAGCACGACCGCGTTGCCCGCCGCCAGCGCCGGAGCGAGTTTCCACGTCGCCATGAGGATCGGGAAGTTCCACGGGATGATCTGCGCGACCACGCCCAACGGCTCATGGAAGTGGTACGCCACCGTGTCGTCGTCGACCTCGCCGAGCGACCCCTCCTGCGCCCTGATCGCGCCCGCGAAGTAGCGGAAGTGGTCGATGGCCAGCGGAATGTCCGCCGCCAGCGTCTCCCGTACCGGCTTGCCGTTCTCCCAGCTCTCGGCGACGGCCAGCTTCTCCAGGTTCGCCTCCATCCGGTCGGCGATCTTCAGCAGGATGTCGGCGCGTTCGGTCACCGACGTCCGGCCCCACGCCGGGGCGGCCGCGTGCGCCGCGTCCAACGCCCGCTCCACGTCCTGCGCCGTGCCCCGCGCGATCTCGGTGAACGGCTGCCCATTCACCGGCGTCGGGTTCTCGAAGTACTGCCCCCGGATCGGCGGCACGTACTCACCGCCGATGAAGTGGTCGTAGCGCGCCTGGTAGGAGACGATCGCACCCTCGGTGCCGGGCGCCGCGTAACGGGTCATACTGCTCTGCCTCCCGAAGAAGCGCTGCCCGCCGTTGGGCAGCTCTCGGCGCGAGGCTAGGCACGGAGAGGTTGCAAGTACGTTGCGTGCGCCGGGGATTCCATCAGTGTCGGTGGATCGGTCAGCGTGTCGGACGGCGCTCCCGCGCGGGCGGTGCCGTGAGTTCGGACTCCAGCGCGGCCAGCCGCGACCGCACCGCCGACGTCGGACGCACGACCGCGAGCGCCCGCCATATGTCGAGGTCGTCCTCGCCCCACGGCGCGTGCGCCCAGTCGGCCAACAGGTCGGGGTCGCGGCGGGCGATCAACGCCGTGCGCAGACCGTCGGCGAGCAGCCGCCTGAGCCGCACCACCGCGGGTGCCTGGGAGCCGGGCAGCAGCGGACCCGCGTACACCGCAGCCGCGCCCGTGATCGCGCCCGTCTCCAGGCGGCGCTCGACGACCGACACATCCGACTCGACCGGCACCGTGAGCCGGTACGGCCGCGAGGCGAGCAGGCCGGGCCCGAGTATCCGGCGCAGCCGAGCCAGTTCCGCCCGCAGGGTCACGGGCGTGACCGACTCGTCCTCGTACAACGCGCACAGCAACTCGTCACCGGTCAGCCCCTCCGGGTGGCGGGCCAGCAGCACCAGGATCTCGCTGTGCCTGCGACTGAGCCGGACGCGGCGGCCACCGATACGCAGCGTCGCCTCGTCGCGGCCAAGCGCCGACAGCTCTGGCCTGTCCGCGGCGGGCAACTGCGGAGCGAGCAGTGCCAGATGGGACTCCGCGGCACGCGCCACCGCCTGCACGAACCCCAGACTGTGCGGATGCGCGAGCCCGTCACCGCCGGTGATGTCCACCGCGCCGAGCACCCGCCCGGTCCGCGGATCGTGCACCGGCGCCGCCGCACAGGTCCAGGGCTGCACCTGGCGGATGAAGTGCTCGGCCGCGAACACCTGCACCGGCCGGTCCACGGCGACCGCCGTACCCGGCGCGTTCGTCCCGACCGCGCTCTCCGCCCACCGCGCACCCGGCACGAAGTTCATGTGCCCTGCCCTGCGCCGGGTCGTCGCATCGCCCTCCACCCACAGCAGCCTGCCGTGCTCGTCGCACACCGCGAGGAGATGCTCCCCGTCGACGGCGAACGTGCCCAGCAGCTCCCGGAACAGCGGCATCACCCGTGCCAGCGGATGCTCCGCGCGGTAGGCGCCGAGATCGCCGTCCGCGAGTTCCACGCACGCCGTGCCGTCCGGACCGACACCGGCCCGAGCGGAGCGCCGCCACGAGTCGGCCACCACGGCACGCACCGGCTTCGGCACGGTGCCCACTTCGGTGAACGTCTCATGCGCACGGCGCAGCGCGCGTACGCGCTCGGCAGGGTCGGCCCCCGCTTCGAGAGCCACCCACGGATCGGTCAACTCGGCCTCCCCGGAAAGCAATGCGGCTGGGGACATCGTCACTCCGGGTACGCGCGCGGACAACCTTTTCGACGAGGGGCACCCGAACGACGGCCCGATGGGCGCAGATGTGCGAGCCCTCAGGCGGCGTTGACCAGGCGTATGTAGTGCGTCCAGTCCCAGTGCGGACCGGGATCGGTGTGGTCGGTTCCGGGCACCTCGTAGTGCCCGATGATGTGCGCCCGGTCCTTCGGTATGCCGTACCTGGCGCAGATCACCGCCGTGAGGCGGGCGGACGTCTCGTACAGGACGTCGGTGAAGTATTCGGGCCGGTCGATCCAGCCCTCGTGCTCGATGCCGATGCTGCGCATGTTGTGGTCCCAGTCCCCGGCGTGCCAGGCGATGTCGGCCTCGCGAACGCACTGGGTGGTGTGCCCGTCGGCCGACCGGACGACGTAGTGGGCGGACACCCGCTTCTTGGGGTTTTCGAAGAGGAACACGGAGTTGGGGTAGCTGGTCTGTGTCATGTGGATGATCACGCGATCGACGGGATGGGACGTAGGACGGTTCGCCACCGTGTAGTTGGCGGTGCTCGCCGGCTGCCACTCGGCGAGCGGATAGTCCGGCCCCGGGATGTGGGCTCCGGCCCGCCATTCGGGGAGCAGGGCGTACGGGACGGCGGCGAGGGCGGTGCCTTGCAGGATCTGCCGTCGGGTGAAGCGTGGTCTTGCGCGTTCCAAGAGGGGAATTGCCTTTCAGCGTTGGTGATTGTCCGTCGGGGCGGACGTCGGACGTCGGACAGCGGACGCAGGCGCTCAGCGCAGTGTCGCCGCCGTCTCCCGCAGCCGCGCGTGCACACCGCGGTGTGTCTCGCCCGCCGGCAGCCACTGCTTGCGGATCTTGGCCACGCACGTGTAGTTGGTGTCGCACACGTTGGCCAGCGGTGACTCGACGGCCTGGGTCGCGAACTGGTACGCGTCCAGCTCACTGAACCCGTAGTCGCGCACGAGCCACTGCACCAGGTCGAGCTGGGATATCCGGAACGCGTCCTCCAACGGCCGCGCCGAGCCCGTCGAGATGATGTGCGTGTCCGACTCGATGCGCGGCCACGGTGTGGCGAGCCCCTTGAGCAGCTCGACGATCACCACGGTGTTCATCGCGCACTCGACCGCGACCCCACAGGTCTCGCCCTCTCCCTGCCGGGCGTGCCCGTCGCCGAGGCTGAGCAGCGCGCCCTCGACGTTCACCCCGAGATAGCAGGTGACGCCCGCCCGCATCTCCGGCGTGTCCATGTTCCCGCCGTGCGCGTCGGGCACCAGCGCCGAGCGCACCTCCAGATTGGCGGGAGCCACCCCGACGGTGCCGTGCATAGGGTCCATGGGCAGCTCGGCCTCGATGTCACTGTCGTGGGCCCGGAACAACGCCGTACGTCGGTCCCGGTCGAGCTGCCAGATCCAGACGGTCTCCGGCAGGGGCGGCTGGAGCGTGGCCGTGGTGTGCGTCGAGGTGAGCGCGCCGAACAACGGAACCGTGGTCGACGCCGCCCAGTCCCGGGCCGGTTCGATCGACACGAAGTGCACTGCGACCGTGTCACCGGGCTGCGCGCCCTCGATGTGGAAGGGCCCCGTCTGCGGGTTGAGGTACGGGAACTCGCATACCTCGGACACCAGGTCCTTCTCCGACCGCACCCGTCCGGCGAAGCAGTCCTCGGTGTACAGGTCGAGGACCGTGCCGGGCGCGATGCGCGCCACGGGCGGGGCGCCGCCGAACGTCCAGGCGAACTCGCCGGGTTCGGGTCGCACGGTCAGGATCCGCGGGTCGCTCATCGCTGCACTGCTCCGTTCTGAGGAAGGCCGGTGGGGGAGGGGTCGTCGAGATGGACGCGGGCGGTCTCGGCTATGCGCCCGGGATGGCGTCGCATCAGCACGACCAGGACCACGACCCCGGTCGCCATCCACACCCCGACCACCGATCCCGCGTAGGACACGGGCGCGGTCAGCTCGGAGACGAAGTCGAAGACGGGCAGCCCCGCGGCGGTCAGCAGTGCGGGCACGAACGCGACGATGCCCAGGAGGGGCAGAAGGAGATGCCGCACGGGCTTGAGCGCCTCACGCCTGCGGCGCAGGAAGTAACCGGCACAGGCGAGGTTCACCATGATGTACACGCCGATCACGACCGTGACGATCACCGTGGCCAGCAGCAGGAACGCCGTCACGGGATCGTAGGCGAACCCCAGCCCCAGCACGGCTGTGACCGCGATGACGCTCTGTACGGCGATACCGGCGACGGGCGAGCGGTACTTGGGGTGCAGTATCGCCAGGAAGCGGGGCAGGACGCGGATGCGGGCGAGGGCGAACGCGGTCCGGGTGGAGACGTTGGCACACGCGTTGGCGTTGGCGATGGCCGAGTTCACCACGGCCAGGAACACCAGCACCCAGAACATTCCGAACGACGCCCGGGCCACACCCTCCCAGGAGGCGGCACCGGACGCGCCGAACTCCTCGAAGCGGTCCGGGCCGTAGTACACGCTCATGGCGTAGGTGGTGAGCACGTAGAACAGGCCGATGGCGAGGGCCGAGCCCAGCACCGCGCGGTGCATCGTGCGGCGTGGGTCCCGCGTCTCCTCGGCCAGCGGGGCCGCGGCCTCGAACCCGGCGAACGCGAGCACCGTGTAGACCGACCCGGCGAACACGCCGGTGACGCCCCCGTAGCCCTCAGCGGTGTGCGACGTCCCGAACACCGACAGCGTGTTGTCCCCGCCCGCCTTGCCGATCAGCCAGATGGCGAACACCAGCAGGACGAGCACCTCGAAGACACCGAGGATCGTGCCGAACCGCGCCGAGGCACGCACCCCCACATACCCGGAGACAGCTATGACCGCGGCACCCGCGAGCGCCCACGGCCACCACAGGTCCGCCGGATAGGAGGACCACTCCTGATGCAGCGTGCCCGCCGTGGTGAAGCCCAGTTGCAGCAGGAGCAGGGGCGGGACCAGCGCCTCGACGAACACATAGCCCCAGCCCACGAGGAAGCCGACGGCGGGATGCAGCCCCTGTGCCACGTACGTGGACACCGAGCCCGCGGCCGGCAGCTCCCGCGCCAGCTCGGCGACACACGACGCCGTGAACAGGCATGCCACCAACGCGATCAGCACCGACAGCGGCAGGCTCCCGCCCGCGAACGCCGCGCCCGACGGAATGGACGCCGCGACCGCCGCGGCCGGCGCCATGGCCGTGATGCTCTGGAACAGGACCTCGCGCAATCCGATCGCGTCGCGCCGCAACCCCGTGGCCCCGAGCTCCGCAGTTTCCCCCGACATGTGAATCCCCCTCATTCACGCCGATGCGTCACGCGTCGTCGTGACTCGACGGCTGCGCCTCGCGTGAATCACGGTACGGCGCTGGCGGGTTGGGCAGAAGAGCGCGCCTGGTTTCCGTGGACAGCCGCGGTCTTGTGGATAACTCCCTCACTCACACGAGTGAACTCGCCCTGGAGTAAGGCCCGTTCGCGTCCTGAGAGCAGGCCCGACCGTGCCCCGAGAGCAGACCGTCCATGCCCTGGGATCAGGCCCGTCCGAGGCCTGTGCTCCGGCCCGTCCGCGTCCTGGAATCCTGCCGATCCGAGGCCTGCGATCAGCCCCGCTCCGCCACCACCACCGGATCGTCCAGCACCCCGCGCACCACGGAGTGCGCAGCCCCCAGCAACGGCCCCTCGGGCCCCAGCCGAGACACCGACACCGGGCACGCCGGCCCCGCGGTGCGCCGGTCCAGCTCGGCCTCCAGCGACGGCAGCAACCAGGGCGCGAGCCCGGCCAGCGCGCCGCCCAGCACCACGCTCTCGGGGTCCAGCAGATTGACCGCGCCCGTCAGCGCGATACCGAGCGCCGTTCCTGCGTCCCGCAGAGCGCGCCGTACGTCCTCGTCGCCCTCCGCGGCACGCCTGGCCAGCAGCCCGACGCGGTCCTCGCCGGGCTCCAGCCCTGCCGCCCGCAGCACTGCCTCCTCGCCGGCGTACTGCTCCAGACATCCGCGCCCCCCGCACGGGCACTCGGGGCCGTACGGCTCGACGGGCACATGGCCCAACTCGCCCGCGAAACCACGCGTTCCACGCAGCAGCATCCCGTCCACCACGACCGCGGCACCGATGCCGATCTCCGCCGACACGTGCAGGAAGTCACGCGGTGTGCCGTCACCGAGCCAGAGTTCGGCGAGGCCGCCGAAGTCGGCCTCGTTGCCCACGGTCAGCGGGTAGTCCGTCCGGAGCAGGTCGGCCAGGTCCGTGTCGCGCCAGTCGAGGTTGGGGGCGCGCACGACGGTACGGGCGTCGCGCGCCACGAGACCCGGCACGGCGACCGCCAGGCCGGCGGGCCAGAGCCCCTCGCGCTCGGCCTCGGAGACGACCCGGCGCACCAGCTCGTCGAGTTCCTCGATCACCGGTTCGGGGTCCCGGCCCCGGTTCGCGCCGTGCCGTACCGCCCTGGACCGCACCTCGCCACGCAGATCGACCGCGCACACGGCGAGATGGTCGACGCCGATCTCGGCGCCTATCCCGGCCGGACCACGCCCGCTGACGGCGAGCGCCGACCCGGGACGGCCCACCCGGCCGGGCCGCTCGGGACCGAGTTCCTCCAGCAGCCCCGAGCGGATCAGCTCGTCGACGAGAGTGGACACCGCCGCACGCGTCAGCCCGATACGGGAGGCGACGGCGGCCCGGGAGAGCGGACCCTCGGCGCTGACGGTGTGCATCACCCGGGCGAGATTGCGTCGGCGCATGCCCTGCTGCGTGTTGGGCAGCGCGCGCCCGGCGCCGGTCGGGTGGGCCTCGTGCAGCGGTGCGGTCATGCCTCCGTCAGTCCTCAGTGAGCTTCGGTGGCCCGCGCCAGTAGCGGGGCCGCGTCGGAGAGTACCCCGCTGATCCTGGCCAGCGTCTCCTCGTCCCGCTCCACGGCGTCCAGGACCGGCCCGCGCGTGGTGTTCCAGCGCCGGGCCACCGCGGCCGGATCCTCGCCGGTCAGCAGGCCGGCGGCCTGGGCGGCCGCGCCGAGCGCGACCAGTTCCTTGGCCTCGGGGACCTGCACCGGGCGCCCCGACAGCCGTCGTACGGTCTGCTGCCAGGCGGTGCCCCGGGCGCCGCCGCCGATCAGCATCAGCGGGGCGGATCGGTCCGCGTCGTCGTCCAGGACCAGGTCCAGGGCGCCGAGCAGCGCGTGCACGGCACCGTCGTAGGCGGCTTGGAGGAGCTGGCCTGCGGTGGTGT
The DNA here is from genome assembly GCF_008042075.1 of Streptomyces sp. UW30. GTDB lineage: Bacteria > Actinomycetota > Actinomycetes > Streptomycetales > Streptomycetaceae > Streptomyces. The sequence continues at coordinate 1,643,916 of NZ_RDBN01000037.1, forward strand.
CGTGGCGCAGGCCGTGCAGGATGCCGGAGGCGTTCGGCAGGTTCGGCGTGCGCTCGCCGTCCAGGTAGGGCAGCAGTGTGAGGCCGGTGGTGGGTTCCACGGCCTCGCGGTCGAGGCCCAGCAGGGTCGCGAGGCGGTCGACGGCCAGGGTGCAGTTCAGGGTGCAGGCCAGCGGCAGCCAGTCGCCGTGCGCGTCGGCGAAGCCCGCCACGGTGCCGGTCGGATCGGCCGGGCGCCGCTTGGACACGGCGTACACCGTGCCGGACGTACCCAGGCTCAGCACGGGCGTGCCCGGCCTCAGACCGAGGCCCAGCGCGGCGGCGGCGTTGTCCCCGGTCCCGGGCGCGACGAGGGTGCCCTTGGAGAACGGCAGGTCGTGGCTGTCGCGGACGGTGCCCGCGATCTCACCGGGCCGGACCACGCGGGGCAGCATCGCCGGGTCGAGCCCCACGTGCGCGAGGATCTCCTCGTCGTACGACTCCGTCCCGGACGCCCACCAGCCCGTGCCGGAGACGTCGCCGCGGTCGGTGGTGCCCTGTCCCGTGAGGCGTTCGGTCAGGTAGTCGTGGGGGAGGCGTACGGCCCGGGTGGCGCGGACGGACTCGGGCTCGTTCTCGGCGAGCCAGGCCCACTTCGTGACCGTGAAGGAGGCGGCCGGAACCGAGCCCGTGCGCTCGGCCCAGAACTTCGCGCCGCCCAGCTCCTCGGTCAGCCGGCGGGCCTGCGGGGCCGAGCGCACGTCGTTCCAGAGCAGCGCCGGACGTACCGGCTCGCCCCGGTCGTCCAGCGTGACCAGGCCGTGCTGCTGCCCGCCGATCGACACTGCGGCGGCCTCGTGAGCGGCGTCGCCGCACTGGCGCAGTGCCTCGCACAGGGCTTCCCACCACTGGCGCGGGTCGCTCTCGCGGCCGGCCCCTGAGGACACCGTGTGCGCTGCCTGGCCGCTCGCGACGACCTGCCCGGTCGAGGCGTCGACGACCAGGGCCTTCGTGGACTGGGTGGACGTGTCCACGCCGACGACGAGCGGACCCTCGGCTGCTGACATCGGGCTCTCCCTTTTCCGCGGCTCTGCGGGTCGAAGCGATCAGGCGACAAGGACGTGGGTGACTGAGACATCGGGTGACAAAGACATCTTGTCTCTTCCCAGGGATGCGAGCGCATACTAATTTGTAAACGGCCATGACGAAATAGTCGTACGCACCAAGGAGCCGCGGCATGAGCTACCAGCCCACCCCCGAAGACAGGTTCACCTTCGGCCTGTGGACCGTCGGCTGGCAGGGACGGGACCCCTTCGGCGACGCCACCCGCCGTGCCCTCGACCCGGTCGAGACGGTGCAGCGCCTGGCCGAGCTCGGCGCCCACGGCGTCACCTTCCACGACGACGACCTGATTCCCTTCGGGTCCTCCGACACCGAGCGCGAGGGGCACATCAAGCGCTTCCGCGAGGCGCTCGACGCGACCGGCATGGCCGTTCCGATGGCCACCACCAACCTCTTCACGCACCCCGTCTTCAAGGACGGCGCGTTCACGGCCAACGACCGCGACGTGCGCCGTTACGCCCTGCGCAAGACGATCCGCAACATCGACCTGGCCGCCGAGCTGGGTGCCAGGACGTACGTCGCCTGGGGCGGCCGCGAGGGCGCGGAGTCCGGGGCCGCCAAGGACGTGCGCGCGGCTCTCGACCGCATGAAGGAGGCCTTCGACCTCCTCGGCGAGTACGTCACCTCCCAGGGCTACGACCTGCGCTTCGCAATCGAGCCCAAGCCGAACGAGCCGCGCGGCGACATCCTGCTCCCCACGGTCGGCCACGCGCTGGCGTTCATCGAGCGCCTGGAGCGCCCCGAGCTGTACGGCGTCAACCCCGAGGTCGGCCACGAGCAGATGGCCGGGCTCAACTTCCCGCACGGCATCGCGCAGGCGCTGTGGGCGGGCAAGCTCTTCCACATCGACCTCAACGGCCAGTCCGGCATCAAGTACGACCAGGACCTGCGCTTCGGCGCCGGTGACCTGCGTGCCGCCTTCTGGCTGGTCGACCTCCTGGAGAGCGCCGGCTACGCGGGGCCGCGCCACTTCGACTTCAAGCCGCCGCGGACCGAGGACCTCGACGGGGTGTGGGCGTCGGCCGCGGGCTGCATGCGCAACTACCTCATCCTGAAGGAGCGTTCGGCCGCCTTCCGTGCAGACCCGGAGGTCCAGGAGGCCCTGCGTGCCTCGCGGCTCAACGAACTGGCTCAGCCGACGGCCGCCGACGGCCTCAAGACGCTGCTCGCCGACCGCACGGCCTTCGAGGAGTTCGACGTCGAGGCGGTCGCCGCGCGCGGGATGGCGTTCGAGCGTCTCGACCAGCTGGCCATGGACCACCTTCTGGGTGCCCGCGGCTGAGAACCACGCGCGCGTGCCCGACCGCGTGTGACTGCAGGTCGACAGACCCGGTCACACGCGGAACGGCTCGATGATCGCTCTGGGCGCGGAATGTTCCGGAATCATGCAATCCATGGCTTGAACCCGTATTAACTCCCCCGTGGGGGTCGCGCCCCGCCCCGGACGCGGCGACTCTGGACGGTATGGCCATGCCGCCCGTACCTCCTCAGCCGCCAGGACCGCCGGGTGACACGCCGCCTCCGGGCGGCGGTTTCGGACCGCCTCCCGAGGGCTTCGGCCCCGGGCAGGGGACGGGAGGGAGCCATGGGACCACAGGGGGCTATGGGTCCCCAGGCAGTTACGGGGCGACCGGGGGATATGGGACCCCGGGAGGCTACGGACCCCCTCCGGGGGACAACGACCCGCCCCCGTACGGCGGTTGGCCCCCTCCGGAGCAACCGGACGGAGGCGGCGGACCGGGCCGACGGCGCAATCCCCTCCTCATCCTGCTCGCCGCGATCGTGGTCGTCGGAACCGTTGTGGCCGTGGTTCTGATGGTCTCGGGCAGCGACGACTCGCCCGACGAGAACCCGCCCGCACAGCGCAGCACGAGCGGTTCACCCAGGCCGTCCTTCAGCATCCCGACCGAGCTGCCCAGCAAGCTGCCGAGCGAACTTCCGACGTCACTGCCGTCGGGCTTCCCCACCGAACTGCCGAGCGGCTTTCCGAGCGACCTGGAGTCGCTGCTCCCGTCGCTGGCGGATGAACTGCCCTAGAGCATGCGGCGGGGAGCGGCACGCGCGCGTACCGCTCCCCGGCGGCCACGCACACCTGCCGCTGCGAACCAGGTGCCCTGATCGGCCGTCAGATGCCGTGCTGCAGGCGCACGTAGACCACGGACGTCTCGATACCGCTGTCGACGAGCCGGCCCTGGGCGTCGAACGCGTCCGCGCCGTCCGTCATCCCGAAGTCGTTGTCGTTGATCAGGGCCAGCGTGTCGCGGTCCACGCGCGCGACGCCCTCGATCTTCCCGGGCACACCGGCGACCTTGCCCAGGTCGACGACCAGCCGCTTGGACAGCACCGGCACGCCCGACGCCGCAGGGTCGTCGAGCTGTTCCAGCGACGGGGACGTCGTGTCGTCGTCCCAGCGGCTGCCGAGGATGTTCGCCGCACGGTCCAGACGCACCAGCTGGAGCCGCGCGGCCTTGTCGGTCCGCTCCTCGACCAGCAGCCGGTTCCCGCCCACGGCCACGACCGACGAGATCTTCAGCTCGGAGGTGTCGTCCTCGCTCGGGTCCACCACGTTCACCGGGTCGAAGCGGTACGCGTACTCCGCGGTGACCGCCTTCTTCTTCGGCGAGAAGCGCAGAAGCCGCGTGGTGCGCGACGCCTCGCCGGCATCCGTGTCCGGCAGGGACAGCGGGCTCTGCACGGCGATCACCAGATCGCCGCAGGGCAGTTGGGCGAGCCCCTCGAAGCCGCGGTTGACCTTCCGGTTCAGCAGGACGGAGGGCAGTGCCTCCACGACCCGGTAGTCCGCGCCGGTGAGGCCGAGTCCCTCGGGCACATAGCGCGTGAGGACCTTCCCGCGCGCGGACACGTGCACCAGGGAGGGCCCGTACTCGTCGACGAGCCAGAAACTCCCGTCGGCGGCCCGCACGATGCCCTCGGTGTCCAGCCCGTTGGGGTTGTACGTCAGCGGAGTCCGCGCGTCATACGTGTACGGCGCCTCGTCGCGCCCCTTCTGGTTCGCCAGCCCGGTGACGGGCTTTCCGGACGCGGTCGTGATCGGGATCGCGTCGAGCACCTTCACGGTGTCTCCCGTCACCCGGATCTTCACGATCGCCGGATCGAAGCCCGGCACGGGGAAGGTACGGCGCTTCGTGCCGTCCACCTTGATCTGGCCGTTGGGGCCGCGGTCGGTGACCGTCCAGAACTCGCCCTTGCGGCCGGCAGGGTAGATGTCGCTGCCTATCCCGCCCAGATCGACCCCCCGGTCGTTGTCCACGCTGCCGGGCAGCAACGCGTTGCTGAACGCGCCGAGCGGGATGTCGCCGAGCGTGGCCGTACGCACGACGTGCGCGTCGCCGTGCCCGTCCCCGGCGCCGATGGCGGGCCCGGCGGCCACGAGCGCCGCGATCACGGCGAGGGGGACGCCCCCGGCGACGAAACGGTGGGCGCGGCGCCGGCCTGTGGCGTGCGGGGACATTCGGGCCTCCTGAGGACCAAGTTCGCTGACAGCGGCCAGATTTGGAGCCCGCGAGGAACGCCGCACGACCGCAGGGTGAACGCGGAACGACGGGCGCTCGTCGAGCCGAAGTCGCCGTCAGCGAACTGGCCCGGCGGACACGCCCGTTCGCCCGGCGCCACTGGGCGGGATGACAGCCGACGGTTCGGGCCGCCCCTCAACCGGGCCTGCCCCACCACTGGCGATCACCCCTCCTGCCCCACCACAGGCCGTCCTACGGCTGCTCCTCGTCCGCGTGCCGCACCGTGGCCAACGCCGTCGCCGGATCCTGCGTCGGACCTCCCGCGGGCGTCCAGCGGCCCCGTTCCTTGCGGTAGGGCCACCAGCGTCCGTCCCGGCCGAGGCGCAGCTGACCGGGCGCACCCACGACCGTCCACCGGTTGCCCTTCGCCCGCAGAGCCGGCCGTTCCTCCTCGTCCCAGGCCGACTCCAGGGCGGCACGCGCGCGTGCGAGCGATTCACCCTCCACGGTCCACTCCTCGTCGAGCACGGACAGTGCGGCGACACCGCCGAGGTGCCAGGCGCGTACGGCCGCCGTCAGCCCCTCCCGGCCGCGCCCCGAACCGTCGGCCAGCCGCTCGGCCACGCCCGCGTGCGGGGAGCCGGCGGCAAGGCGGACCGCGTCGTGTTCGAGCCGCAACTCCGTTTCGGTGAAGTGCTGTTCCGGATCTGCCCGCAGCGCCTCCGCGAGCAGACGGTGTGCCTCCGCCGCGGTGCGGGCAGCCAGGAACTCCAGCGCGGCCGGGTCCACGCCGGGCCCGGGAGGGGTCTCGGTGTCCAGGGAGGGCGGTACTCCCGGCTCGGCCGGCAGTTCGGGGAGCGCGGGCAGCGAAGGCAGGATGCCACCCATCGCATACGCCTCCGCGGCGTCCACACCGTCCGGCTCGAACCGATCGGACCGTGCGGGTCGGCTGGGGACGGGGGCGGTGCTGCGGGCCTGGAGGTCGTCCAGGAGGGCGCGTTCGCTCCGTCCGCGCATCAGCAGCAGGATGAAGGGATCCTGGTCCAGCAGGCGTGCCACCTGGTAGCAGAGGGCCGCCGTGTGCCCACAGTGGTCCCAGGCGCCGCAGCCGCACTCCGGCTCCAGATCGCCCATGCCCGGCAGCAGCTCGATACCCGTGGCGGCCGCGTCCTCCACCAGGTGCGGCGGCATCTCGCGGTCCAGCAGTGCGGCGACGTGCCCGGCCCGCTCCACCGCCATGTCCAGGAACCGGTCCCACTGGTCCGCGGTCAGCTCCTCAAGGAGCACGTCGGCCCGGTGAGCCGTGCGGTCGCGGCCCTGCACCACGGCCGTGATGCGCCCCGGGCGTACCGACACCGCACCGACCGCTCCGGCGCGCGCGAGCCTGCGGCCCGCCTTGAGCTGCCCGGAATCCAGCGCCGTCTCCTCAAGCGCCCTGAGCCAGGCCTGACCCCACCACGTCTGCGCGAACCCCCTCCCGTGCGCGGGCGCCAGCGCCGCGAACGTCCGCTCAAAGTCACCGTCGTACCGAGTCATCGCGCGCCCCCTCGCAGTTCCACCAGATCGGCCAGCTCCGCGTCCGTCAGCTCCGTGAGCCCTGCCTCGCCCGCGCCGAGCACCGCGTCGGCGAGCTCCCGTTTGCGGTTCAGCATGTCGGCGATGCGGTCCTCGATCGTTCCCTCGGCGATCAGCCGATGCACCTGCACGGGCCGGGTCTGGCCGATGCGGTACGCACGGTCGGTGGCCTGCGCCTCGACGGCCGGGTTCCACCAGCGGTCGTAGTGCACGACGTGTTCCGCGCGGGTGAGGTTCAGGCCGGTGCCCGCGGCCTTCAACGACAGCAGGAAGACGGGCACTTCACCACTCTGGAAGCGCCCCACCAGGGCCTCGCGCTCGGCGACGGGCATGCCGCCGTGCAGGAACTGCGAGGGCACACCGCGAGCGGCCAGATGCTGTTCGATGAGGCGTCCCATCTGCACGTACTGAGTGAAGATCAACACGCTCGCGTCCTCGGCGAGGATGGTGTCGAGCAGTTCGTCCAGCAGTTCCAGCTTCCCCGAGCGCCCGTTGATCCTCGGTCGCTCCTCCTTGAGGTACTGCGCCGGGTGGTTGCAGATCTGCTTCAGGCCCGTCAGGAGCTTCACGACCAGGCCGCGTCGCGCCATGCTGTCCGCTTCGGAGATCGCCGCCAGAGTCTCGCGGACCACGGCCTCGTACAGGCCCGCCTGTTCCGCGGTGAGGGACACGGCACGATCGGTCTCCGTCTTCGGCGGGAGCTCCGGCGCGATGCCCGGGTCCGACTTGCGTCGGCGCAGCAGGAACGGGCGCACGAGCCGGGTGAGCCGTTCCGCGGCGGCCGGGTCCTGCCCACCCTCGACGGCCTGGGCGTAGCGCGTGCGGAACGTGCCGAGACGGCCGAGCAGGCCCGGGGTCGTCCAGTCGAGGATCGCCCACAGTTCGGACAGGTTGTTCTCCACCGGGGTGCCGGTGAGCGCCACACGCGCGCGTGCGCCGATCGAACGCAGCTCCCGGGCGGTCGCCGAGTAGGGGTTCTTCACATGCTGGGCCTCGTCCGCCACGACCATGCCCCACGGCACTGCTGCCAGCCGGCGCGCGTCCAGGCGCATCGTGCCGTACGTGGTGATCACGAACTCCCCGTCCGCCACCGAGTCCAGGTCGCGCCGCGCCCCGTGGAAGCGGCGCACGCGCGTGCCGGGCGCGAACTTCTCGATCTCCCGCTGCCAGTTGCCCATCAGGGACGTCGGACACACCACCAGCGTCGGACCGGCGCAGGAGGCGTCGGACTGCCGGTGAAGATGGAGCGCGATCAGCGTGATCGTCTTGCCGAGTCCCATGTCGTCGGCCAGGCAGCAGCCCAGGCCCAGGGATGTCATCCGGGCCAGCCAGCTCAGGCCCCGACGCTGGTAGTCCCGCAGTGTGGCCGCGAGCTCGGCCGGCTGGCCCACCGGCTCCTGCGCCTCGGGGTCGGCCAGGCGCTCGCGCAGTGCCGCGAGCCAGCCCGTGGGCCGGACTTCGACCTGGCGGCCGTCCACCTCGGTGGAGCCCGTCAGAGCGGCGCTCAGCGCGTCGACGGGCGTCACCTTGCGGTCCTGCTGCGCGTGGGCGCGGCGCACCTCCTGAGGGTCGACGAGAACCCACTGACCGCGCAGCCGCACCACCGGGCGATTCGCCTCCGCCAGGCGGTCCAGCTCCTCACGCGTGAGCCGCTGGTCGCCCAGCGCGAACGACCAGTTGAACGCGAGCAGCGCGTCGGCGGACAGGAAGGTCGGCGTGCCGGACGAGAGCCCGCCCGGCGCGGAATCGTCGTCCGGCGGACCGATCACCGCGCGGGCGGTCAGTTCGCGCGCCAGCTGCTTCGGCCAGTGCACGTCCACGCCGGCACCGGCGAGGACCCGAGCGCCCTCCCTCAAGAGGTCGGTCACCTCCTCGTCGGCGAGGTCCACGGCGGCCGGTACGGCCGCCGACAGCAGCGGCGTGAGCGGAGCCCAGGCCCGCGCCGCACGGCGCAGCGCCAGCAGGGCGTCCATCCGCGCGCGCGGGCCGAAGGCATCGGATCCCGCCCAAACGTCGGCGGCGTCCGCGACCAGCGTCGGGTCACTCACGCTGTGCACCTGGAGCACCGCCCGGAACGACAGTGCAGCGTCGCCCTGCGCCGCCTCGGCGAGCCCGGGAACCTCGAGCCGCAGGGAGAGCCGTACGCCCGCGTCGTGGCCCGCGGCGACATCGGCGGCCCACGCGCGCAGCGCGGGCGCGTGCTGCGGCTCCTGTGCCGCGTAAGCGGGCTCTCCTGTCACAAGCGCGGCAGCGGGAGAGCGGGGAAGAGTGTCGGCGACCGCGTCCAGGAAGGCCCGCACCAGCCGCTCCGGATCCGGCAGCCTCAGCGGCTCCACGCCGTCCAGCGGCACCGCGTGCGCTTCGGGCGGCATGGCTGCGGCGAGGGCGCGGACGCGTTCCACGTCCTCCGGGCGCAGGGGACCTGCGCGCCAGGCGTCGTGGTCGTCCGACGACAGCCCAGGCAACAACAGTCCGCGTGCCACGAGTTGCAGGGCCAGCACGGTGGCGGAGCCCCAGAAGGCGCCCGCTCGGTGCGCCTGGGTGGCGGTACGCGCACGCGTGAGTGCGGGCAGGGCGGCACGCAGCGGGAGCAGAACGGCCGGCACGCTCACCAGTTCCACACCGTCCTCGCCGGGCAGGACGACGTCCAGCGCTTCGACGGATCCGGACGCGACGAGCGCAACGGCGCCGCCGTCAGCTCGCCAGAACGCGACCCGGCCGGTGCGCGCCGGATCGCCGGGTACGAAAACCGCACAGCACCGGGCCAGTTCGGAGATCTCGGACGGTGTCGCCTCGGGAAGCCTCGGCACAGCTCTGCAGCGCTCCTCAAATTTGACTACTCTGTTTGGAGTGGCCGAGGGTACAGCATTCGACGGTCCACCCGGCGCGACGATTCTGTGACCTGGGTCACTCTTGACGGGTGTGGGTATCCCTCCTGTGCGGAGTCCGGGGCGCCGGCCGAGCGTCGACCGCACCTCGGCCGTCCACGGACCTCTGCGACCAGTAGGGGCCGCACCTCAGGGTCGTCTCAGGGTCGCGGTTCGGAACCGCAGGGAGCGCGGGTCCGTTTTGAGGACAGAGAGCGGCAGTGGCCGCGAAGGAGGCGACGCACATGTCGAAGAACGCGAAGATCGCCGCGGGAGGTGTGGCAGCCGGGCTCATCCTGCTGATCTGGCTGCCCTGGTGGGCCGCGCTCCTGATAGTCCTGGGAGTCCCGGCCGCCGCGTACCTCACGCTCGACCCGTCCCAGCGGCGCAGGCTGCGCCGTGCCACGCGCAAGGAGATCGGTCGCTGACGATCACCCGGCCGCCGGTGCGACAGGGGCGGACAGCGTGCAGGAATTGAGCGCATCGCCGCTCGCGGGCTTCTCGACGGTACGGTCCGCGGGCGGTCGGGCGCCTCGCTCCACCCAGGAGACCAGCGCGTCGAACGCCGACCGGTAACAGGGCAGGATCGGCCGGAGCCGGTCCGGATACGTGTCGTACAGCCCGTCGACGTGCGTGCCGCCCGTGATCGTGTAGTAGCGGTGGAGCCGGCCCCGCCCGCTCGCGTCGATCATGCGCGCGTACACGTCGGAGTCGACTGCCTTCGGCAGCAGCGCGTCCAGATCACCGTGCAACGTGATCAGCGGGCGGCCGATACGCCCGGTCAGAGCGACCCGGGCCACGGCACGGTGGACGGACGCGGGGCGCGACGCGTAGTCGTACGTGGCATCGGCCGGGCACGGCGACAGGATCTGCGCCGGGGTGGTTCCGGCGGTCGGACCGGGACAGCCGGTGTCGTACGCCGGGTCGAACTCGGCGCGGTAGATCTTCTGGGTGACTCCCCAGTAGGCCTGCTCGTGGTACGGCCACAGAAACTCCGAGCCGCGCGCGAAGCCCACCGCGTACAGGTCCTCGTCCCGAGCGGAGCCGAGCATCCGCGCCACTGCCGTAGGCAGGGAGGTGAGCAGGTTGGGGCCGTCCGTGGTCCACAGGGCGCCCTCCCAGTCCACCCCGCCGTCGTAGAGCTCGGGATGGTTCTCCAGCTGCCAGCGCGTCAGATAGCCGCCGTTGGAGATGCCGGTCATGTAGGTACGACGGGGGGTGTGCCCGTAGCGCTGGGCCACCGCCTTGCGGGCGGCGCGGGTGAGCTGGGTGGTCCGCGCGTTCCACTCGGCGACCGCGTCACCGGGCCGTTTGCCGTCCCGGTAGAAGTCGGCACCGCTGTTGCCCTTGTCGGTCGCGGCGTAGGCGTAGCCCAGCGCGAGCACCTGGTCGGAGATCGCCGTGTCCGTGGCGTACTGCTTGCGGGTGCCAGGGGCCCCGGTGACGACCAGCCCGCCGTTCCAGCGGTCCGGCAGCCGGATCACGAACTGCGCGTCGTGACGCCATCCGTGTGTGGCGTTGAACCGGGAGGAGTCGGGGAAGTAGCCGTCGATCTGGATCCCCGGAACCCCGGRCGGGGTTCGGGTACCCCGCGCCGTCAGCCCGGCCTGGTCGGCCATGTCGGTGAAGGGCGTACCGGCGAGTGCCGCCGTCGTCAGGTCCGGGAGACAGGCGCTCTGCTGGAAGGCCGCGCCCGGCACGCTTACGCGGTCCTGGCGGGCGCAGTGCTGGTCGTCAACTGTCGCGGCCCTTGCGGGAGTCGGCCCGCTCACGGCAGCGGCCAGCAGCGTGGCGGCGGCGAACGGAACAGCCCGGGACAGGCGCATGAGGGCCTCCTGGCAGCAGGGAGACGGGGCATCGGAGAGAGCGGAACCCCGAGAGCTGCCTCATGGTGCGTGTCCGGTTCCGTGCCAGCCATGGGCTGGGCCCACATGGATCGCTGCCGTGGGGTGGGGGCTCGGGACAGGGGTGCCGGAGCTGGAGGGGCTCATGGTCCCGCCGCGGTGAGGCTGATGGCCAGGTGGCCCTGGGCTGAGGCACCTCTGAACCCGTGCACCGGCGCTCGGCGCTCCGGGTTCCGTCTGCGCCTGTATCGCTGCCGCCGCTCTTGGGGCCCTCAAGGCGTGGGGCAGGCGGCGCCGACGCGTCACCCCGCGCGTCGGCTCAGAGCGGTCGTACGGCCATCTTGTCGAGCGCTTCCAGCAGCCCAGGCAGCTCCGGTCCGCGGCCGACGGGCAGGACCTCGCCGGGCTCGTCGTCCAGGAGTACGAACGCGATGTCGTCGGTCCTGGCGACGAGCGACCAGCCGGGACCGTCCGCGCGCAGGGTCCGGGCGTCGCCGGGTGCGAAGGAGGACCGGACGCGGCCGAGGGGTGGCGGGGAGTCGACGTACGCGCGTGCCTCCGCGAGGACTCGCCGGATGCCGCTGTGGCCGCCCTGGGCCTCGGCCTGCTCGCCCGTCTCGACCTTCTCGGGGTCCGCGGCCTGCTCGGCTGAGCCCGTGCCCTCGCTCCCCTCCGCGTCCGCGGACGCGGCGGAATCCGAATCCGGCGAGCCGCCCACCGTCGACGTACCGCTTGTCGACGCAACTCCCACCGTCGCGAACTGGGTGTCGTCGATCTGCTCCCGCCAGGTCGCCCACTGCAGGGCGATCTCGTCGGCGCCCAGGCGTCGCTGAGCCGGGCCCCACACGCTCGTGTCCGGCGGGGTCAGCGGCGGACCGTCCGCGATGTCGGGGGCGGGATCGTGCGGCGCCGGCACATTGGGCGCGGCGACGGCGACCGCCAGCGGCCACCCGGGCAGGCCGGCCACGACCGTACGTTCGTCGGGTGACAGGTCGTACTCCATGCCGCAGTCCCACGACGCGATGGCGACGGCGACCAGGGAGACGTCGTCGATGACGACCGTCCATCGGGCGCCGTCGCCGTCCTGGCCGAGTACCAGGCCGTAGCCGTCGGCGAGCGGCGCGAGGCCGAGCGCCGCGCAGGCCTCCGGATAGTCGTCGCCCAGCACGCTCGGAAACTTCGCCGGCGTCAGCAACACCGCCGTGAGCACGTAGAGCGCATCGTCCGCGGCGGCGACGGCCTCCTCATCCGTCCCGGCCATCCCAGCCTCCCCATCGGTTCGTCCATCGGCGCGCACCCTAGTGCGACCGGAAGCAGCTTGTCACGACTCCCAGGGATACCCGGAGCTGCAGTTTTCCGGCCGGACGGGGCGAAACGACCGCGATTTCGCCAACGCTGTCAGGCTGCCGGGAGTCCGAGGAGGGCCCGGGCCACCGTCTGCGGCGACTCGTCGCGCTCCCGGGCGAGCGCGATGACGGCGCGGCACGCGAGCTCATTCACCCCGAAGGACAGGGCCTCCGGGGACACCCAGCCTGCCGCCTCGTCGATCTGATCCTGGTCGTCCTCCGCGCAGGCCGACACATAGACGGCGGCGGCCTCGAACAGGTTGTGCCTCTGCCTGTCCCGGCCGGTGTCCGGTTCCGCGCGAAAGGCATCAAGGAGTCTCACCCACGTTTTGCGCACCCTGCCCCACATGCTGACCACCTTCCCCCTCTGTGTGGTGCCATGGTTGATCGTTCATCTGGTGCTATTCAACGTAGAGTTGGAGTCCCGGCGGCAGAAGGGGGACGACGCGGTGAAGGGCTCGCAGCGGCTCGAACAGTTCACGCGGGCGTTCGCCCTGACGGTCCCTCCAAGCCCGTGCGCCCCCTCGCACCTCTGTTGCCCATTCAGCGCCTGAGCCGTCAGGCCTCCCGTACAGCCAGCGCCAGGAAGCGGTCGTCCTCGTCGACGTACGACGTCATGCGCCACCCGGAACCGGCAAGCAGCGGCCGGAGGTTGGGCTCGGCGCGCAGGTCGGCGGGCGTGATCCGGCGGCCCTGGCGGGCCGCGAGCGCAGCCCTGCCGATCGGATGGAACAACGCGAGCGTGCCGCCGGGACGCACCACACGGGCCAGCTCCCGCAGGTTCTCCGCAGGGCGGGGCAGATGCGCGATGAGGCCGGCCGCGAACACGGCGTCGAGAGACTCCGACCGCAACGGCAGCGCGGCCACGTCGGCGAGCAGCAGCTGTCCGTCCGCGTCGCGTCCGGCCCGTATGGCGGCCGCCAGCATCGCCGGGGTCAGATCGGCCCCCAGGACCACTCCCGAGGGCCCCACGGCGTCACGCAGCGACGGCAGGGCGCGTCCGGTGCCACAGCCCGCGTCGAGCACGCGAGCCCCCTCGCGCAGCCCGAGCTCGGCGACCGCGGCCGCGTAGGCGGGCCCGTCGTCGGGGAACCGGCTGTCCCAGTCGGCGGCGCGGGCGGTGAAGAACTCCTGCACATGCGTGTGGTCGTCGCTCATGCTCCGCATGATCCCTCACCGGCACGGATGACACCGCTGTGCACACGTTCGAGCGTGACGCGGTCGTTCCGGTGCATCTCCGCGTCATATTCCAACAGTTTTCGAAATGCGCCCCCTGCGTGCGCCCCTGCCCCGGCTAGCGTCCCGGGGTCATGGGACACCTGGACCACGCCGCCCTCGGCTGGCTGACCCCCCTGCTGTCGTACGTGATGGCCTGCACCGGCGCCGCGCTCGGACTGCGCTGCACGGTCCGCGCGCTCGGTGCCACCGGCCGATCGCGCCGCAACTGGCTCGTCACCGCCGCCTCGGCGATCGGAACCGGCATCTGGACCATGCACTTCGTGGCCATGCTGGGCTTCAGCGTCAGCGGCACCGGCATCCGCTACGACGTGCCGCTCACCATCCTGAGCCTGCTCGTCGCCATGGTCGTCGTCTGTGCCGGCGTCTTCGCGGTCGGTTACAGCCGTGACCGGACCCGCGCGCTCTTCCTGGGCGGGCTCACCACCGGGCTCGGCGTCGCGAGCATGCACTACCTCGGCATGGCCGCCGTACGACTGCATGGGGACGTCACCTACGACCCCCTGCTCGTCGGGCTCTCCGTGCTGATCGCCGTGGTCGCTGCGACGGCGGCCCTGTGGGCGGCGCTCAACATCAAGTCGCCCGTCGCCGTCACCATCGCCTCGCTGATCATGGGCGCGGCGGTCAGCAGCATGCACTACACCGGCATGTTCGCGGTCGCCGTCGACGTCACGCCTTCCGACGAGGTCCTGCCCGGGGCCACGGCGATGCAGTTCATCTTCCCCCTCGCCGTCGGCCTCGGGTCCTACCTCTTCCTGACCTCCGCCTTCGTCGCGCTGTCACCCACGACGGGGGAGCGCGAGGCGTCCACCGCGGCCCAGAGATCGGCCGAGAGTGTCGCCGGTTAGCGACGGCACCGGACCGCGAGGGCCCGGGAAGCACGCCCCCGAACCACTTCCGAGCGAGGAGGCCATGCGCACACCCCGTAGGACCACCGCATCCGGCGCCGAGGCGCCGTCCCCGCCACCGGTGCGCGGCCGCCGCGCCCATGCCGGACCACCGGCCTATGAAGGGCCTGAGCAGCCGCCGGACGGGCCACCGGACGACCCGTCCACGCCGGCCACGCGCGCGCAGCACTGGCACATACGGCCGCGCACAGTCCGCGCTAAGATCATCTGCCTGCTGATGGTGCCCGTCGTCTCGTTGCTCGCCCTGTGGGCCTACGCCACCGTCACCACAGCCCAGGACGTCGCCGGGCTGCGCCAGCTGCAGCTCGTCGACTCCGAGATCAGGGAACCCGTCGCCGTCGCCGTGGCCGCCCTCCAGGCCGAACGGGCGGCCGCCGTGCGGTACGCCACCGACCCGTCGGACGGGCGGCGCGACGATTTGAGGGAGCGGGCTCAGGACACGGACAGGGCGGTCGCGCGGCTGAGGCTCGGGGACCGCGACACGGTTGCCGACAGCGGGGAGTTCCCCTCCGGGGTGGCCGGCCGACTTGAGGCCTTCGTAGGCGGCGCGGAGCAGCTGAGCACCGTCCGTAGTGCCGCGCTCGAACGCCGATCGGGCTGGAACGAGGTCTACGGCCGGTACACCGCGACCATTGCGACCGCGTTCCAGGTCGACGGCGCGCTCACCGGCATCCAGGACGCCGAACTCGGCTCCGACGCGCGCGTACTGCTCGAATTCGCCCGCGCGGGTGAGGCGTTGGCCCGCGAAGACGTTGTGTTGGACAGTGCACGCCTCGCCGGACGCCTCGACGGAGAGCGGCTGCGGCTGTTCACGGGCGCCGTCGACACCCGCCGTACGCTCACCGAGTCCGCCGTCGCCGACCTGCGCGGCCCGGAACGCGCGGCCTGGCAGAGCCTCGCCGCCGGCGGCGACTACGCGACCGTGGCGGCCGTCGAGGACAGGGTCCTCGCCGCGTCGCCCGGCGCGGGCGCCATCGACACGGCGCCGGATGCCGCCTGGAACACGGCACACGCACGCGTACAGGGCGCAATGCGGGCCATCGAGCAGGACGCAGGGCGCGATGTCGCGGAGCGCGCCGACCCCTTCGCCCGCGGCCTGCTCACCCCGGCCGGTGCCGCGGTCCTCCTCGGCCTGGTCGCCGTCGCCGCCTCGCTCGTGATCTCCGTACGCATCGGCCGCGGCCTCGTCGTCGAGCTGGTGAGCCTGCGCAACAGCGCCCTGGAGATCGCCCGGCGCAAACTCCCCGAAGCCATGCGGAAGCTGCGCGCCGGTGAGGAGATCGACATCCGCGCAGAGGCTCCGCCCGGACCACCCGCCGAGGACGAGGCCGGTCAGGTCGGCGAGGCTCTCGGCACCGTCCACCGGGCCGCCCTCAGGGCCGCCGTGGAGCGCGCCGAGCTCGCCAGCGGCATCTCCGGGGTCTTCGTCAACCTCGCGCGCCGCAGCCAGGTGCTCGTGCACCGCCAACTCAGCCTGCTGGACAGCATGGAACGGCGCTCCGACGACCCGAACGAACTGAGCGACCTGTTCCGGCTCGACCACCTCACCACCCGCATGCGACGGCACGCGGAGAGCCTGATCATCCTCTCCGGGGCGGCGCCCGGACGGGCCTGGCGGATGCCGGTCTCCCTGACCGACGTGGTGCGCGCGGCCGTCTCCGAAGTCGAGGACTACGCGCGCGTGGAGGTACGTCAGCTCCCCGAGGCGTCCGTCATCGGCGCGGCCGTCGCCGACCTCACCCACCTGCTGGCCGAACTCGTCGAGAACGCCGCCCAGTTCTCGCCTCCCCACACGCGCGTGCGCATCACCGGCGAGCCCGTCGGCAACGGATACGCCGTCGAGGTCGAGGACCGTGGGTTGGGGATGGGCAAGGAGACCCTGGCGGAGGCCAACCGGCGCATCGAACAGTCCGAGGCACTCGACCTGTTCGACAGCGACCGACTCGGCCTATTCGTGGTCAGCAGGCTCGCGGCCCGGCACGGCATCAAGGTGCACCTGCGCACCTCGCCCTACGGCGGCACGACCGCGGTCGTCCTGCTGCCCACCGTCCTGCTGCACAGCGCTTCGGCGGAACGTTCCCCCGCCGCGACGGCGGACGCCCAGCGGCCGACGGAGCACGAGTACGCGCGCGTGCCCGCACCCGACCGGCATCAGGAGCCCGTCCAGGCGGCCGCCGACCGGCCGGCGCTGGTTGCTCCCGCGACGGTCGCGACGGCCGCCGCGGAGACCAGGAACCACACCGCACCCCCCGGAGTCACCACCTTGAGACTGCACCGTCCACCACACGACTCCGAAGCCTCCGACGACCTCCCGCGCCGCGTACGCCAGGCGAGCCTCGCGCCCCAACTGCGGGAGGGACGCCCCGAGGAACACGCGGGGCCGACCGCGACGCACGAAGACGACCGGCGCACCCCCGAAGTCGTCAGGGACCGCATGACGGCCTACCGCGACGGCTGGGCGCGCGGCGGTGGCAGGCGGCCCGGTCGCGGCGGCGACCCCGAATCCGCACCGCACGGCGACAGCACCGAAGGAGACCCCGCATGATCCAGGATCCGAGCATGAGAGCCGCCCAGCACTCCGGCGAACTCGACTGGCTACTGGACGACTTGGTGGTGCGCGTGAGCGAGGTGCGGCACGCCGTCGTGCTGTCCAACGACGGACTCGCCGTCGGCGCGTCCTCCGATCTGCGCCGCGAGGACGCCGAACATCTCGCCGCGGTCGCCTCCGGCTTCCACAGCCTGGCCAAGGGCACGGGCCGGCACTTCGGCGCCGGCGGGGTCCGCCAGACCATGGTGGAAATGGACGACGCCTTCCTGTTCGTCGCGGCCGCGGGCGACGGCTCCTGCATCGCCGTGCTCAGCGCCGTGACCGCCGACATCGGACTCGTGGCGTACGAGATGGCGCGGCTGGTCAAGCGGGTCGGTGAGCATCTCTGCACGCCGACGCGGGCCGCCGCGCGACCGCCCGCCGCGCGATGAGCCGGAAGGGCGGTCCGCGCACATGACCGACGACACGAGGGACGCCCCGCATGAGCAGGGCAGCCAGTGGTACGACGGCGAGGCCGGGCCCCTGGTCCGCCCGTACGCCGTTACGGGCGGACGTACCAAGTCGGGCCCCTCCGGGGTGCGTTTCGACCTGATCGCCCTCGTCACGCTGGCCGGCACCGCACGGGGCACCGACGACGACACCGCCCTCGGGCCGGAGCATCGGGCCCTCATCGAGCTGTGCCGGCCCGAGACGCAGTCGGTCGCGGAACTCGCCGCGGGCGCAGATCTCCCCGTGGGCGTAGTCAGGGTGCTCCTCGGCGACCTCCTGGAGCGGGGCCATGTCACCGTCAGCCGTCCGATACCGCCCGCGCAGCTGCCCGACGAACGGATTCTGCGCGAGGTGATCGAAGGACTGCGAGCGCTGTAGATGCGGTCAAAAAGCGATCCAACCCAACGAAGGGCAGCCCCAGTTGCCATGATGCTGACTTCGCACGGCGACATGCCGACTGCGCACAGCGACGTCCATCGATGCCAGTACACCCGAGAGAAGTGATCCATGGTCTCCGAGCACTCCGACGCCTCCGACGGCGACACGTCGGCCCTGGCGCTCAAGATACTTGTCGCCGGCGGGTTCGGCGTGGGCAAGACCACCCTGGTGGGCGCGGTCAGCGAGATCAGACCGCTGCGCACCGAGGAAATGCTCAGCGAGGCCGGACAACTGGTGGACGACACCGGCGGTGTGGACCAGAAGGTCACCACGACCGTCGCCATGGACTTCGGACGCATCACCATCCGGTCAGGCCTGTCGCTGTACCTGTTCGGCACCCCGGGGCAGGACCGCTTCTGGTTCCTGTGGGACGAGCTGTCGCAGGGAGCCCTGGGCGCGGTGGTCCTCGCGGACACCCGGCGCCTGGAGGACTGCTTCCCCGCCGTGGACTACTTCGAGCACCGGCACATCCCGTTCGTCGTGGCCGTCAACTGCTTCACGGGTGCCCGGACGTACGGAGCCGGCGACGTCTCACGCGCCCTCGACCTCGACGGCGGAACACCGGTCGTGCTCTGCGACGCCCGGGATCGTGACTCGGGGAAGGAGGTGCTGATCCGACTCGTGGAGTACGCCGGGCGGATGCACACCGCCCGGCTGCTCAACTCCGTCGGCTGACCGGATTCGACCGTGCCCGCGTCGGGGGTCGACCGGCCGTCGGACCGCTGCTAGTCGGCGACGTCCTGCTCGGCGAGCACCTTGTCGATCGTGACGCGGATGAGGAGTTCACCGGGGACGCCGTTGCGGGCGCCGAACTCCTCCGCGCGCTCCTCACCCATGTAACGCGCGCCGATCCGACCGGCCCAGTGCCTCAGCTCCTCAAGATCCTCCGAGACCCGGGCACGGCCCTGGATCACCACGAAGGAGTACGGCGGCCGGTCGTCGTCCACACACAGCGCCACCCGGCCGTCCCGCACCAGATTGCGACCCTTCACGCTCGAACTGGCGGTGTTGAACACCAACTCGTCCCCGTCGAGCACGAACCAGATCGGTGTCACATGCGGACTCCCGTCGGCCCGCACGGTCGACAGCTTTCCCGTGCGCGTGCCGTGCGAGACGAACGCCCGCCATTCCTCATCGGTCATCTTCTTCGCCATGCCCCCATCCTCCTTGCCCGAGGGCCGGATCGTCGGGAAGGGTGGCGAAGAGATCCTCCGGTGCAGGGGGGAGACATCTACACGGGGAGACCGGATCATGGCTCAGAACCAGGGGCTCGACTGGCTGCTGGACGATCTGACAAAACGCGTCGACCACGTACGACACGCGCTGGTGCTGTCGAATGACGGTCTGGTGACCGGTGCGAGCACGGGCCTGCGGCGTGAGGACGCCGAGCACCTCGCCGCCGTCTCGTCAGGGCTGCACAGCCTCGCCAAGGGGTCGGGACGGCACTTCGGCGCGGGCAGAGTGCGTCAGACGATGGTGGAGTTCGACGACGCCGTGCTGTTCGTCACCGCGGCGGGCACCGGCAGCTGTCTGTGCGTGCTCAGCGCCGCGGAGGCCGACATCGGCCAGATCGCCTACGAGATGACCCTGCTCGTCAACCGGGTCGGCGAGCACCTCGACGTGGACGCCCGACAGCCCGAACGGGCACCACTCACAGACCTCTGACCTGCCGTTTCGCCTTCCCCCGCGAAGTTATCCACAGGCTCGCCACGAGAATCGGCGGACCGGCTACGGTTTTGTCACGGCGAGCGCACGGAGCGTGAGCCACTGACTTCACGGGGGAGATCGACCATGTCGGGCGACACCATCACGAACACGCACCGCTCCGCCTGCACGCCGAGTCACGCGGCCCGGGAACTGGGCCTGAAGCGAGGGGAGTTGGAGCTCGCCGTCCATCTCGGGCTCATCCGGACGGTGCCGGACGAGGGAGGCGGGGGCCGACGCGTCCCACGGTCCGAGATCGACCGGGTGGGTTCGGGGGACGGCTTCCCCGACTCCCTGCTGGACCGTGTCCACGTCGTCGGCACGACAGAGGGCGCGGACGTCATGGACGTGCCCGTCGGCAGGTTCACGCGTCTCGCCCGCCTGGGCCTGGTGGTGCCGGTGAAGTGGTATCTGAACCGCTATCGGGCCGTGGTCTGGCTGTATCTGGCCGAGGAGTTGAAGCGGTTCGCCGCCGACGAGAACCACGCCTCGCTGCTGAACGACCGCCGTATGCCCGAAGGACTGCGCGCCATGCTGGACTCGGGGGTGGACCTGCGCCCGCGCAACTGGCGCGGGCGTCACCGTGGATTCCTGCTGCGCCAGGCGGAGGACCCGTGGGAGAGCGCAGGCGCGCTGGCCGCCTTCCTCGATCCCGTCCAGATCGCGGAGATCGTCCCGGACCCCTATGAACGCTCCCACCTGAACCGCTTCCGGCCGGGGCCACCCGCATCCGGCGCCCCGGGTTCGCCCTCCTCCCTCATCGCCGAGAGGATCATGACGGCGGACGACCCGGACGAGATCAGCCTGCTACGGGCCGACCTGACGGCGGTCCTGGCGGAAGCTCGGGAAACGCGGCCCGCGCCCCGTCCAACGGCCGAGCGGGCCCCCGCGCCGGCACACCCCCGGCACATCGGGCCGCCCCGCCCGCAGGAGCCGGAGCCGCCACGTGGCCTGCTGAGCCGGCTCCGGCGCAGAACTCCTCGGACTACAGCGCCCTGAACAGTCCCTCCTGGACGACGGACACGAGCAGGCGTCCCTCCAGGTCGTAGATCCGCCCACGGGCGAGGCCCCGTCCACCGGTCGCGATCGGCGACTCCTGGTCGTACAGGAACCACTCGTCCGCGCGGAACGGCCGGTGGAACCACATGGCGTGGTCCAGCGACGCGATGTCGAAACTCCGCGGGCCCCACAGGGGTTCGACGGGGATACGGACGGCGTCCAGGAGGGTCATGTCGCTGGCGTAGGTCAGCGCGCAGGTGTGCACGACCGGGTCGTCGCCCAGCGGCCCGACCGCGCGCATCCACACCGCACTGCGCGGCTCGGCGTCCTTGACCTCAGCTTCGGTCCAGCGCAGCCGGTCGACATAGCGGATGTCGAAGGGCTGACGCCGGGCCATCCGCTCCAACTGCTCCGGCAGCGTGCCCAGATGCTCCCGGATCTCGTCGGTGACCGTCGGCAGCGACTCCGGGTCCGGGACCTTCCGCGCCGGCGGCAGCTGGTGGTCGAAGCTCCCCTGCTCAGGCTTGTGAAAGGAGGCGGTGAGATTGAAGATCGTGCGGCCCTGCTGCACGGCGGTGACCCGGCGGGTCGTGAACGACCTGCCGTCCCGCACCCGTTCGACCTGGTACACGATCGGCACACCCGGCCGTCCCGGCCGCAGGAAGTACGCGTGCAGCGAGTGCACGGGACGATCGCCTTCCGTGGTGCGCGCGGCGGCGACCAGCGCCTGGCCGGCCACCTGGCCGCCGAAGACCCGCTGCAGGGACTCGTGCGGGCTGCGGCCCCGGAAGATGTTGACCTCGATCTGCTCCAGGTCGAGCAGGTCGACGAGCCTCTCGGCCGGGTTGGTCGTCATGGGTGGGATTCTCCTGTGCTCACAGCTGGCCTACGTCGGTGACCTGAACCACGGCGCGGCCCTCCGTGTCGGAGGCGGCGAGGTCGATCTCCGCGCTGATGCCCCAGTCATGGTCGTCGTTCGGGTCGTCGAAGATCTGCCGGACCCGCCACAGACGGTTCGCCGGCTCCTCCTCGATGACCAGGAGCTTCGGGCCGCGGGCGTCGGGTCCGGTGCCGAGATCGTCGTACTCGTCCCAGTACTTGTCCATCGCCTCGCCCCACGCGTCCGCGTCCCAGCCGGCGTCGGCGTCCATCTCGCCCAGCTCCTCCACCTGGTCGAGGGCGGCGAGCTCGACACGGCGGAACATGGCGTTGCGGACGAGGACGCGGAAGGCGCGGGCGTTGTTGGTGACCGGCTTGACCTCGTCGGCCTTCTCCTGGGCCTCCTCGGCGGTCATCTCCTCCGGGTTGGCGAGCTGCTCCCACTCGTCGAGCAGGCTGGAGTCGACCTGGCGGACCATCTCGCCGAGCCACTCGATCAGGTCCTGGAGGTCCTCGGACTTGAGGTCGTCGGGGATGTTGTGGTCGAGGGTCTTGTAGGCGCCGGCGAGGTAGCGCAGCACGATGCCCTCGGTGCGGGCCAGCTCGTAGAAGGACACCAACTCGGTGAAGGACATCGCCCGTTCGTACATGTCCCGGATCACGGACTTCGGCGACAGCGGGTGGTCACCGACCCACGGGTGGCTCTTGCGGTACGTGTCGTACGCGTGGAAGAGCAGCTCCTCCAGGGGCTTGGGGTAGGTGATGTCCTGGAGGCGCTCCATGCGCTCCTCGTACTCGACGCCGTCCGCCTTCATCGCGGCGACGGCCTCGCCCTTCGCCTTGTTCAGCTGCGCGACGAGGATCTGCCGCGGATCGTCCAGCGTGGACTCGACGACGGACACCATGTCGAGGGCATACGACGGCGACTCCGGGTCCAGCAGTTCGAACGCGGCCAGCGCGAAGGTGGACAGCGGCTGGTTGAGCGCGAAGTCCTGCTGAAGGTCGACGGTGAGGCGGGCGATGCGGCCCGTGGCGTCCGGCTCGTCCAGCTTCTCGACGATGCCGCCGTCCAGCAGCGAGCGGTAGATCGCGATCGCGCGCCGGATGTGCCGCAGCTGCTGCTTGCGCGGCTCGTGGTTGTCCTCCAGCAGATGCCGCATCGCCTCGAAGGCGTTGCCGGGCCGGGCGATCACCGACAGCAGCATGGTGTGCGTGACGCGGAAACGGGACGTCAGCGGCTCCGGTTCGGAGGCGATGAGCTTCTCGAAGGTGTTCTCCGTCCACCCTACGAAGCCCTCGGGCGCCTTCTTGCGGACCACCTTGCGGCGCTTCTTGGGGTCGTCGCCGGCCTTGGCGAGCGCCTTCTCGTTCTCGATGACGTGCTCGGGAGCCTGCGCCACCACGAAACCCGCCGTGTCGAAGCCCGCCCGCCCGGCGCGGCCGGCGATCTGGTGGAACTCACGGGCGCGCAGCGTGCGGACGCGGCTGCCGTCGTACTTGGTCAGGGCCGTGAACAGCACCGTACGGATGGGCACGTTGACGCCGACGCCGAGCGTGTCGGTGCCGCAGATGACCTTCAGCAGACCGGCCTGCGCGAGCTTCTCCACGAGGCGCCGGTACTTCGGCAGCATGCCGGCGTGATGGACACCGATGCCATGCCGGACGTAACGGGAGAGGTTGCGGCCGAACTTGGTGGTGAAGCGGAAGTTGCCGATCAGCTCGGCGATCTGGTCCTTCTCCTCGCGCGAGCACATGTTGATGCTCATCAGCGCCTGCGCGCGCTCCACGGCCTGCGCCTGCGTGAAGTGCACGATGTAGACCGGCGCCTGCCTGGTGTCCAGCAGCTCCGTCAGAGTCTCGGTGAGCGGGGTGAGCTTGTACTCGTAGGACAGCGGCACGGGCCGGGTCGCCGAGCGAACCACCGACGTCGGGCGACCGGTGCGCCGCGTGAGGTCCTCCTCGAACATCGAGACGTCGCCGAGCGTGGCCGACATGAGGATGAACTGCGCCTGCGGGAGCTCCAGGATCGGGATCTGCCAGGCCCAGCCGCGGTCGCCCTCGGCGTAGAAGTGGAACTCGTCCATGACGACCTGGCCGACATCAGCGCCCTTGCCGTCGCGCAGCGCGATCGACGCGAGCACCTCGGCGGTGCAGCAGATGACGGGCGCGTCGGCGTTGACGGACGCGTCGCCGGTGAGCATGCCGACGTTCTCGGTGCCGAAGATCTTGCACAGCTCGAAGAACTTCTCCGACACGAGCGCCTTGATCGGAGCGGTGTAGAAGGTGACCTCGTCCCGGGCCAGCGCCGCGAAGTGGGCGCCCGCCGCGATCATGCTCTTGCCGGAGCCGGTGGGCGTCGACACGATCACGTTCGCACCGGAGACCACCTCGATCAGCGCCTCCTCCTGGTGGGGATAGAGGGTGAGGCCGCGCTCCTGGGCCCACGACTCGAAGGCTTCGTACAGGGCGTCGGGGTCGGCAGTCGGCGGCAGCTGATCGATGAGGGTCACCCACCCATCTTGCCTGCCCTCCTCCCTCATCGGGGAATCGGCTGCGAGGCCGAAGATCGCGAACGCTACGCTGTGTCGCCGACGACACGTCAGCGCACCCGGTCAACTGGACAGCGGCACACGAGGAATGGGGCGGGAAACGGCCATGATGGGACCAGCACACTCACTGTCGGGCGCCGCAGCCTGGCTCGGGGTCGGAGCGGCCGCCGCGGCGGCCGGGCACGGAATGCCCTGGCCCGTGCTGCTCGCCGGCGCGCTGATCTGCGCCGGAGCCGCACTCGCCCCGGACCTCGATCACAAGGCGGCCACGATCTCGCGGGCCTTCGGTCCGCTGTCGCGCTGGCTGTGCGAGATCGTCGACAAGCTGTCGTACGCCGTCTACAAGGCGACGAAGAAGCAGGGCGATCCGCGTCGCTCCGGTGGTCATCGCACACTCACGCACACCTGGCTGTGGGCGGTCCTGATCGGAGCGGGTGCCTCCGCCCTGGCGATCACCGGCGGCCGCTGGGCGGTGCTGGCGATCCTCTTCGCGCACATGGTGCTGGCCATCGAAGGCCTGCTGTGGCGGGCGACCCGGGGCTCCAGCGCCGATGTCCTGGTCTGGCTGCTGGCGGCGACCAGCGCGTGGATCCTCGCAGGCGTGCTGGACAAGCCGGGCAACGGTTCGGACTGGCTGTTCACGGCGCCCGGCCAGGAGTACCTGTGGCTGGGGCTGCCCATCGTGCTGGGCGCGCTGGTGCACGACATCGGGGACGCGCTGACGGTGTCCGGCTGCCCGATCCTGTGGCCGATCCCGGTGGGCCGCAAGCGCTGGTACCCGCTCGGGCCGCCCAAGGCCATGCGGTTCCGGGCCGGCAGCTGGGTCGAGCTCAAGGTGCTGATGCCGGTGTTCATGGTGCTCGGCGGCGTGGGCTGTGCGGCTGCGCTCAACGTGATCTGAGCGGGCGGCGGCCGGCCCGGCACCGCTCCGGTGCACCGCCTGCGGGACCGGGTGGCCGCACACCATCGATCCACGGTGTGCTCACCCGTGCAACACCATCGACCCACGTTGTGCGCACCCGTGTCCCGGCCGGATCACCCGCCTTCTCCCGTTCCACCGCCGTAGCGCCGCTCGAAGGCGGCGACCCGGCCCTCGGAGTCCACCGTTCGGGCCTTGCCGGTGTAGAAGGGATGGCTCTCCGAGGAGATCTCCACGTCCACGACCGGGTAGGTCTCGCCGTCGTCCCACTCGATGGTCTGCTCGCTGGTCGCGGTGGACCGGGTCAGGAAGGCGTAGCCTGCGGCGCGGTCGCGGAAGACGACCGGGTGGTAGTCGGGCTGCTTGTCCTGCTGCATGCGAACTCCTCTGGTAGCGGCATCGGCGTGGCCGACGGTGCGGGGGCCGCGGATGAGGCCGTTGGCGTGGCGACTGCGGTTGCGGGGACTGCCGGACGGAGCGTGCGGGCGTCAGTCGCACGGGGGCCTTGGGCGTCAGGCCTACAGGGAGTCCTCGTCGACGATGTGCATGGCGGCCTCCTCGGCCGACGCCGCCGCGCCGTCGATGCCCACGTCCGTCGCGACGAGCGCGCTCTCCTCGTCCTCGTGGGCGCCTTCGTCCGGTGCCACGAGGCGGCCCGAGCGCAGGGAGCCGACCTCGTTGTCGAGGAGTTCCCCATCGGTGCCCTCGGCGTCGCCCATGCCGTCGCCGTCCGGCGTGGCAAGGTCCGGCAGCTCCTCGGCGAGCCGTTGGTCCAGGGTCTCGCCCTGTCGGCGCTCGGCGGCCGTGACACCGTCGTGCTCCACCGCCCACGGTCGGTCCGGAGGGGACCAGCCCCGGTCCAGGGGATCGTCGACGCCGTCGTTCTCCAGGGTGTCCTCCGCGTCCAGCAGCCCCGTGTCCTCACGCTGATCGGAAGCGTCGGGCTGGTAGACGTCGTCACCCCATCCCTCGGCGCTGTTCACGGGTACCTCCAGGTGATGCGGACGGGCCCGAACCCACCGCGGCAGGCGACGGGCCGTCGTGGCGCGGAGCACAGGCCGCACCCGGCGCGAACCACGAGGTTCCCGGGTGCTCCCCGAACCGGTGCCTCTATCCAGCCTTCCACCCCTTTTCGCCCCGGCGCAACGGCACGGGCAGGGGCGAGCACTCCGGATGCATCGAGGCCGGTTCCGTGCCGTCGCGCGGGGCAGAGGCGGCGGGGCCCGACTCGGCATGCCGACCATGGACGTCCCGTCCCGGCCGCGGTCGGTCCTGCCCCCGCTCACGCCGACTGGCGCAGCCGGTCACAACGAACGGCGGACCCGGTCACGGCGGTGGCGGGCTCGGTCACGACGGTGGCGGGCTCGGTCACCTCACAGCCGCCGGAGATGGAGGGCTCGGTCACGATGGCGTACTCCCCACACTTCGGCCTACGCGCTGCCAGGTTTCCCTTCCTCGGCCGACGGGCCTCCCGCATGGTGAGCCAAGGCAACCGTCACGGCCGGCCAAGGCAGCCGTCCTGGACGGAGGGCCTGCTCCCTCCCACCCCCGGGCTCCGTCCGCTCGGCGGCGCCCCACGCCCGCGCCCGATCGCACACACAGGTCAGGAAACCTGGCCGACCCTGGAA
>NZ_RDBN01000037.1:1670517-1737071 GCF_008042075.1 Streptomyces sp. UW30
CCTCCAACCGGGTCGGCCAAGGCTCTCCATCACCCAGTCATGGCAGTCGTCGGCTCCGGCGCCCCCGCCACCGAGGCGGGCACCAGCCCCGCGTCCGGCTCACGCGGCGCGTCGCGGTGACCGCCGGTGTGGTGGGGGCGGGGCCGGCGGCGGCGCTGATCGCCCCCCACTCACCCGTGCCACGACCGCCACAGCGCCGCATAGGCCCCGTCCGCCTCGACGAGTTCCTCATGGCTGCCCAGTTCGCTGATCCGGCCGTTTTCCACGACGGCGATGACGTCCGCGTCGTGAGCGGTGTGGAGGCGGTGGGCGATGGCGACGACCGTGCGGCCGTCGAGGACGCGGGCCAGGGAGCGCTCCAGGTGACGGGCGGCGCGCGGGTCGAGGAGGGACGTCGCCTCGTCCAGGACCAGGGTGTGCGGGTCGGCCAGCACCAGGCGGGCGAGGGCGATCTGCTGGGCCTGGGCCGGAGTGAGCGCGAAGCCGCCCGAGCCGACCTCGGTGTCGAGGCCGTCGTCGAGGGCACGTGCCCACGCGTCGGCGTCCACCGCGCCCAGTGCCGCCCACAGCTCGGCGTCGGTCGCGTCCGTGCGGGCCAGGAGCAGGTTGTCGCGCAGGGAGCCCACGAATACGTGGTGCTCCTGGTTGACCAGGGCCACATGGGAGCGGACCCGCTCGGCGGTCATCCGGGACAGTTCGGCCCCGCCGAGGGTGATCCGGCCGTCCCGGGGTGCGTAGATGCCGGCGAGCAGCCGGCCCAGCGTGGACTTGCCGGCGCCCGAGGGGCCGACCAGGGCCAGCCGGGTGCCGGGCGCGACCTCCAGGGAGACCTTGCGCAGCACGTCCACGCCCTCCAGGTAGCCGAAGTGCACCCGGTCGGCGTGCACGTCTCGGCCGTCGGGCGCGAGTTCGGTGTCCCCGGCGTCCGGCTCGATGTCCCGGACGCCGACCAGGCGGGCCAGCGACACCTGGGCCACCTGGAGCTCGTCGTACCAACGCAGGATCAGTCCCACCGGATCGACCAGCATCTGCGCGATCAGCGCACCGGTCGTCAGCTGACCGACCCCGATCCAGCCCTGAAGGACGAAGACACCGCCGATCATCAGGACGGACGCGAGGACGGTCACATGGGTGACGTTGACGATGGGGAAGAGCACCGACCGCAGCCAGAGGGTGTACCGCTCCCACGCGGTCCACTGCTTGACCCGCAGCTCCGAGAGTTCGACCCGGCGCCCGCCCAGGCGGTGAGCCTCGACGGTGTGCCCGGCGTCCACCGTCTCGGCGAGTGCGGCGGCCACGGCGGCGTACCCGGCGGCCTCCGAGCGGTAGGCGGCCGGTGCCCGCTTGAAGTACCAGCGACAGCCGATCACCAGCAGCGGCACGGCGAGCAGCACGGCGGCCGCGAGCGGCGGCGCGGTCACGATCAGCCCGCCGAGCAGCAGGGCCGCCCACACCACGCCGATCGCCAGCTGGGGCACCGCCTCGCGCATTGCGTTGGCCAGCCGGTCGATGTCCGTCGTGATCCGGGAGAGCAGGTCGCCCGTCCCGGCGCGTTCCAGGACACCGGGCGGCAGCCCGACCGACCGGACGAGGAAGTCCTCGCGCAGATCGGCCAGCATCCGCTCGCCGAGCATCGCCCCGCGCAGCCGTACCTGCCGTACGAACACGGCCTGGATGACGAGCGCGACCGCGAACAGCCCGAGGGTGAGCTCCAGATGGAGTTCGCGCTCGGGGACTGGGTCCGACACCCGTTCCACCAGTGCGCCCAGCAGCCAGGGCCCCGCCATCGAGGCCACCACGGCGACCGTGTTGACGGCGATGAGGAGCAGGAGGGCGCGGCGGTGCCGTCGGAACAGCTCCGCCACATAGGCGCGTACGGTCGCGGGAGCGCCGACCGGCAGGGTGTTCGCCGTCGTCGGGGCCGCCGGGTCGTACTCCGGTGGCGCAACGCCGATCATGCCGACTCCTCGATCTCTTCCAGTTCCTTCAGTACGTCGTCGAGCGCGGACCCCTTGGGCGGTCCGTCCTTGTGGGCGGTCTTCTCACCCGGAGCCTTGCGTAGAGACTCACCGAGAGCCTCGCTGCGGGCCGCCTCCTCCTCGGTCTCCCGGGTCACCACGGCCCGGTACCGGGGTTCGGCGTGCACCAGCTCGCGGTGCACGCCGACCGCCGCGACCTCGCCCTCGTGGACGAGGACGACCCGGTCGGCGAGGTCCAGGAGCAGGGGAGACGAGGTGAACACCACCGTCGTGCGCCCGGCCCGCAGGTTCCGCATGCCCTGCGCGATCCGTGCCTCCGTGTGCGAGTCGACGGCCGAGGTCGGCTCGTCCAGGACGAGCACACCCGGGTCCGTGATCAGCGACCGGGCGAGTGCCAGGCGCTGGCGCTGGCCCCCGGACAGGGACCGGCCGCGCTCGGTGATCCGCGCGTCCATCGGGTCCTCGGCGTCGAGCGACCCCTGGCCCAGTGCGGCCAGGACGTCCTCGCACTGTGCGGCCGACAGCGCCTCCTCGGCGCCGATGTCGCCCGACCTGGGCACGTCGAGCAGTTCGCGCAGCGTGCCGGAGAGCAGCACCGGATCCTTGTCCTGCACGAGGACGGCCGTACGGGCGCGGTCGAGCGGCAGCTCGTCGAGCGGGACGCCGCCCAGCAGTACCGAGGTGCCCTCCTCGGAGGGGTGTCCGCCCAGCCGTTCGGCCAGCCGCCCCGCCGCGTCCGGGTCGCCGCACACCACAGCGGTGAGCCGGCCCGCGGGCGCGAGGAGCCCGGTGGCCGGGTCGTACAGGTCGCCGGTCGGTACCTGCGCCCCGTCGCGGGATCCGCCGGTGTCGGTGGCCCGCTCCAGCGACAGCACGCGGGCGGCGCGCCGGGCCGAGGGCCGCGAGAAGGAGTAGGCCATGGCGATCTCTTCGAAGTGCCGCAGCGGATAGGTGAGGATCATGATCGAGCTGTAGACGGCGACCAGTTCACCGATGCTCACCCGGCCGTCGCGGGCCAGGTGGACGCCGTACCAGACCACCGCGATCAGCAGCAGACCCGGCATCAGCACCTGGATCGCCGAGATCAGGGACCACATCCGGGCGCTGCGCACGGCCGCGTGGCGTACCTCCTGGGAGGCGCGGCGGTAGCGGTCGAGGAAGAGTTCCTCGCCGCCGATGCCGCGCAGGACGCGCAGGCCGGCGACGGTGTCGGAGGCCAGCTCCGTGGCGCGGCCGGCCTTCTCGCGCTGGAGGTCGGCCCGCCGGGTCGCGCGGGGCAGCAGCGGCAGCACGGCGAAGGCGAGCACGGGCAGGCCCACGGCGACGACCGTCCCGAGAGCGGGCTGGTAGAAGACGAGGCCGACGCAGACCACCACGATGGTGACGGCCGCCGCTGTGAACCGTGACCAGGCCTCGACGAACCAACCGATCTTCTCGACGTCACCCGTGGAGACGGCAACCACCTCACCGGCCGCGACGCGCCGGGTCAGAGCCGAGCCCAACTGCGCGGTCTTGCGGGCCAGCACCTGCTGGACGCGGGCGGCGGCCGTGATCCAGTTGGTGACGGCGGTGCGGTGGAGGAAAGTCTCGCCGATCGCGTTGCCGGCGCAGCACAGGGCCAGGAGCCCGCCCGCGAGGGCGAGTCGCGTGCCCGAACGGTCGATGACGGCCTGCACGGCGACGCCGACACAGAACGGGAGCGCGGAGACGGACAGGAAGTGCAGGAGTCCCCAGGCCAGGGCCTTGAACTGGCCGCCCAGTTGGTTCCTGAAGAGCCACCACAGGAATCGGGGACCCGAGCGTGCGTCCGGCACGCCTGGGTCGGGGTACGGAAGGTCTTGAATCTGCATGACGTCCCAGTGGCTCGTGTCAGTGGGGGGAGGGATGGGGGTCGGTTGACGGACGCCTGCGCGGAACGGGCAGCGCACGGCGGCAGCAAACCGTGACAGGTTCGCGTCGCAGCGTGGCAGGACGCAAACGGTTTTCCATGAGGCCGCTCAGTTCCGGCCCCCGCGCCGAACGCGGTGCGACCATGGACCGATGCGGAGCGGCGGAACATGGCGCGCGACGGTCGCGACGGCGGCCCTCGGATCCCTGCTGGCGATCGCGACCCTGACCGCGTGCGACGGCGCACGGGACGGAGCGCGCGACGGCGCCGGTGCGGAGGCCGGCAAGTCCGCGCCCAAGCGCTCGGCCGCCGCCGATCCGACGCGCATCCCGGGCGTGGGCGACCGCTGGCAGCGACGCATCCCCGCCGACTCGCGCCAGGTCCTGGCGGTCTACGGCGAGGCCAAGGACTCCCCGGACGCCACCGCCGTGCTCTACACGAAGCACGGCACCACCTGGGAGCGCGTCCGCTCCTGGCCCGCGCACAACGGCAAGAGGGGCTGGACCACCGACCACCACGAGGGCGACAACCGCAGTCCCGTCGGCGTGTTCACGCTCAGCGACGCGGGCGGCGTACTGAAGAACCCCGGGGCCGGACTGCCGTACACGCGGTCGGCCGCCCTCGCGGCGCCGCGCTGGTGGGCGAAGTCGTACTGGCACGACTTCGATTACGTCATCGCCATCGACTACAACCGCGTCAAGGGCACGCCGCCCAACGACCCCACCCGCCCCGAGGGATACGACAAGGGCGGGAGCATCTGGCTGCACATGGACCACGGCAGCGGTACGTCGGCCTGCGTGAGTCTGTCCGAATCGGCGATGGAGCATCTGCTGCGCACGCTCGATCCGGACCGGCACCCGGTGGTGGTGATGGGGGACAGGGCCGACCTGAAAGCCTCACGCTGACGCGGAAGGCCGCATTGCGTCGGATGCACGACTCCCCGTAGAACACCGCCCATGAAGAGACGGATAGTCATGTCCATGCTTGCAGGGGCCACCCTCCTGGCGAGCACCCTCCTCGGAGCGGGCCCGGCCCCCGCGGCCCAACTCGCCGACATCCCCGCAGAGTTCGGCACCGACTGGCACGACCCCATCACCGCCGCCCCGCCCGTCACCAAGCCCGCCGGCACGTCCTGCCAGGTCACCGTCGCCGAGGCGCAGTTCCGCGACTTCACGCCGTTCAAGGGCACCTACACACCGCCCGACGGCTGCGGCGATCGCTGGCGCAAGGTCGTGCTGCGGATGGACGGCAAGGTCAAGGGCCGTCAGTACGACCGACTCGGCCATCTGCAGATCGGCGGGGTCGAAATCTTCCGCACGTCGACCCCGGAGCCGTCGCCCGACGGCATCGAGTGGTCCGTGGAGAAGGACGTCACGCGCTACAGCGACACCCTCCGCCGCGGCCAGGACGTCGAGATGCTCATCGGGAACGTCGTCGACGACACCTACACCGGAGTCATCGACGTCAAGGTCACGTTGACGTTCTACACCGGCCGCCCGGCGGCGACAGCCGACCGTCCCGCCGCCACCACGGACCGCCTCAACTCCTCGCCCGTGCCGCCGTCTCCGCCGACGTCGTCTCCGTCTTCGTCTCCGGCTCATGCCGCCACCCCCGACCGCGTCCTCACCCTCCACGACGGCACGCTCACCACCCCGCGCAACAGCGAACGCATGGTCGCCGAGGTGTACGCCACCGGCTCCGGCGGAGGCTGCGAGGAGTTCTGGTACCTGTCGGCGCCCGACCCGGCGCCCTACTCCTGCAAGGCGGCCGGCGGACCCTACCGCGAGGTGCAGATCAAGGTCGACGGCCAACTCGCCGGAATCGCCGCGCCGTTCCCGCACGTCTGGACCGGCGGCTGGTCCAACCCCTTCCTCTGGTACGTCACTCCGGGGCCGCGCGCCTTCGACGTCAAGCCGATCGAATACGACCTGACGCCCTTCGCCGGGCTCCTCAACGACGGCCGCCCGCATCGCGTCGACGTCTCCGTCGTCGGCGTCCCCGAGGGGCAGAGCGGCTGGAGCGCACCCGTGAACGTCCTCGTCTGGCAGGACGCGAAGCGCGCGCACGTCACCGGGACGCTCACCACGCACCAGGCCGGCGACCTCGCCAACTCCTCGACCTACAAGCCCGGTTCGGAGCACCGGGTGGACACCGAGGGCGGTCACGAGCTGACCGTCGCCGGGTACGTCGACACCTCGCACGGCCGGGTGACGACCACCGTGCGCCGCTCGCTCACCAACGGATCCGTGCACCGCTGGACCGACGGCGAGAACCTGGACGCCCTCGACGCGACCTGGACGGACGACCAGTCGGTCACCGTCGACGGACGCGGACCCGCCCGCACGACCCGCACCCAGCGGACGTACACGATGGACGGCTCGATCACGATCGGCGCGGGCGACCGACTGCGCACCGTGCTGACGCTCGGTGATCGTGTTGCCCTGGTGACGACCCAGGACGGGCGACGGACCGCGTGGTCGCGGCTCGACGACACCGTGGAGGGCGACGCCTCATGGACGCTGAACGTGCCGCGTGACCAGCGCCGCGCGGTCGGTACGACGAGCGAGCGCTACCGGTCGTACGGCTCAAGCGGTTGCTATGACCGTGCCCTGACCAGCGTTCAGGGAGTGCTCACCGAGGATCGAAGCCGCTGCTGAGGCGCGTTGTGTGCGACGCGTCACGCGGGGCGTGATTTACACGGAAGCAACACGGCGGTCTTGTGCGGGATCAACGTCACCCGCAGAGTGTTCGGACGGAATGCGCTTTCCGTATGGCAGAAGTCCCGGCTGTCCCAGGGGACTTCTGTGTGCCGTCGTCCCCAAGGAGTGCCCGTGCCGCCGTCCGTACCGTCCCTGCCGCGACGCGTCGCACGCATGCTGCGTACCTCTCTCTTCGCGCAGGTCGCCTGCGCGCTCGTGCTCGGAATCGTCGTCGGGAAGCTGTGGCCCGGGTTCGCCTCGGATCTGCAGCCTCTCGGCGACGGTTTCATCCGGCTCATCAAGACGATCATCTCGCCGCTCGTGTTCTGTGTGGTCGTCGTCGGCATCGCCAAGGCCGGTGATCTGAAGGCGTTCGGGCGCATCGGGCTGAAGGCCCTGATCTGGTTCGAGGTCGCCAGCACGCTCGCGCTGGTCATCGGCCTCCTCGCCGCCAACGTGGTCCAGCCCGGGGCCGGGATGCACGTCGACCCCTCCACGCTCGACGCCTCGGCCGTCGACGCGAAGACGGGGGGCGGACATCTGCCCTCGACGACCGAGTTCGCGCTGGAGGCGATCCCGACCTCCTTCATCGGTGCCTTCGCGGAGAACTCCCTGCTCCAAGTGCTCGTCCTGGCCTGCCTGGTGGGTGCGGCGCTGCTGCACCTCGGCCACACCAAGGTGCCGCAGGTCCTGCCCGCCATCGAGCAGGCCCAGGAGATCATCTTCGCGATCGTCGGCTTCGTGATGCGGCTGGCCCCGATCGCGGTGTTCGGCGCGATGGCCGTCCTGATCGGCAACTACGGACTCGGCGTGATCGAGACGTACGGCAAGCTGATCGTCCTGTGCTACCTGGCCGCCGCGCTGTTCATCGCGCTCCTCGCGCTCGCCCTGAAGGCGGTCACCGGGCTCAGCCTGTGGAAGTTCCTGCGCTACATCCGTGAGGAGATGCTGCTCGCGCTCGGCACCGCGTCCACCGAGTCGGTCCTGCCGCGGGTGATGCAGAAGCTGCGCAAGGCGGGGGCGCGTGACGACGCGGTGGGCCTGGTGCTGCCGACGGGCTACTCCTTCAACCTCGACGGCGCCTCGCTCTACCTGTCCATCGGCACGCTGTTCATCGCCCAGGCCGTGGGGGTGGACCTGAGCCTCGGTCAGCAGATCACCGTGGTCCTGGTGCTGATGCTGACCAGCAAGGGCATGGCGGGCATCCCCGGCTCGGCGTTCCTCGCCCTGTCCGCGACCGCGTCCTCGCTGGGCGCGATCCCGGCCGGCGCCGTCGCCCTGCTGCTCGGCGTGGACCGCATCATGGACTCGATGCGCGTCGTCACCAACCTGCTCGGCAACTGCGTCGCGGTCTTCGCGGTCGCCCGCTGGGAGGGCGCGCTGGACAGGGAACGGGCGAAGAAGGTCCTGGACGGGGAGATCGTGGTCGACCTGGAGGACGACGAGCCGGTCGGGAGCGAGGGTGGCAAGCCGGTCGGCGGCGAGGACGGGCAGCCGGTCGGAAGTGAGGACGAGCAGCCGGTCGGGGGTCAGGGCGGGCAGCCGGAGAAAGCGCAGCTCAAGAAGAAATCGGCCGCCGAAGCCGGCTGACGTCCGGCACAACCAGGGCCGCGGCCACCCCTCCAGCAACACGGAGCGGTGGCCGCGGCCCTTCGCGCTCGCTCAGCACCCCCGCGCACCGCCCCCGTCGATCAACGTGTCCAGCAGCTCCCCCAGCACCGACCGCTGTTCATCCGTCAGC
Source organism: Streptomyces sp. UW30 (assembly GCF_008042075.1). Classification (GTDB taxonomy): domain Bacteria; phylum Actinomycetota; class Actinomycetes; order Streptomycetales; family Streptomycetaceae; genus Streptomyces. Next base: position 1,678,825 of record NZ_RDBN01000037.1, read on the forward strand.
GGCGCCAGGATCTCCTCGGCGGCCGACCGTCGCGCCCCGTGCAGCTCCCGCAAGGACTTGCGCCCGTCCTCGGTGAGCTCGATCCGGATCACCCGCCGGTTCGTCGGATCCGGCACCCGCCGTACCTTCCCGCTCGCCTCAAGACCGTCGACCAGCGTCGTCACCGCACGCGGGACCACCTCCAGGCGCTCGGCGAGGTCGGCCATCCGCGGCGGCGAGTCGTAGTGCGCGAGCGTGCGCAGCAGGCGGGACTGGGCCGGTGTGACGCCCAGGCCGCAGTCATGGAGGTGCCGTTTCTGGATCCGGTGCACCCGGCGGGTGAAGCGCAGCAGCTGCTCGGCGAGCGGGCCGTCGGGATCGGAGGTGGTCATGCGGGAACAATATCAGGACCATGTTCATTGTGAGCATAGGTAACAATGAGCTAAGCTCCGTCAGCGGCCCCGGGGGCCGTCTGCCCGCATCGCCACACCTCCGTAGGAGCCCATGCACCCCGACAGCGAACCCACCCTGACGCCACCCGCCGCGAAGAACGCGCAGCAGGAACAGCCCCGGCAGGTGCGCCGCATCCTGAAACTCTTCCGTCCCTACCACGGCCGCCTCGCCGTGGTCGGCCTCCTGGTCGGCGCCTCGTCACTGGTCGGCGTCGCCACGCCCTTCCTGCTCAAGGCGATCCTCGACGTCGCGATCCCCGAGGGGCGCACCGGCCTGCTCGGCCTGCTCGCGCTCGGCATGATCCTCAGCGCCGTCCTGAGCAGCGTGTTCGGCGTGCTGCAGACCCTGATCTCCACCACCGTCGGCCAGCGCGTCATGCACGACCTGCGCACCGCGGTCTACGGCCGCCTCCAGCGCATGTCGCTCGCCTTCTTCACCCGCACCCGCACCGGCGAGGTCCAGTCCCGCATCGCCAACGACATCGGCGGCATGCAGGCCACCGTCACCTCCACCGCGACGTCCCTGGTCTCCAACGTGACCAGCGTGGTCGCCACGATCGTCGCGATGATCGCCCTCGACTGGCGGCTGACCGTCGTCTCGCTGCTCCTGCTGCCGGTCTTCGTCTGGATCAGTCGCCGCGTCGGCAACGAACGCAAGAAGATCACCACCGAGCGCCAGAAGCAGATGGCCGCGATGGCCGCCACCGTCACCGAGTCGCTCTCGGTCAGCGGCATCCTGCTCGGCCGGACGATGGGCCGCTCCGACTCGCTGACCAAGGCGTTCGCCGACGAGTCCGAGCAGCTCGTCGACCTCGAGGTGCGGTCGAACATGGCCGGCCGCTGGCGCATGGCCGTCATCGCCATGGTCATGGCCGCCATGCCCGCCTTCATCTACTGGACCGCCGGCGTGGTCCTCGTGGCCGGTGGCCCCCAGGTCTCGATCGGCACGATCGTCGCGTTCGTCTCGCTCCAGCAGGGCCTGTTCCGCCCGGCGGTCAGCCTGCTGTCCACCGGCGTCCAGATCCAGGCCTCGCTCGCGCTCTTCCAGCGCATCTTCGAGTACCTCGACCTGCCCATCGACATCACCGAGCGGGACAACCCCGTCCGCCTGGACCGGGTCAAGGGCGAGGTCCGCTTCGAGAACGTCGAGTTCCGCTACGACGGCAAGAGCGGCCCGATCCTCGACGGCATCGACGTCACCGTCCCGGCCGGCGGCAGCCTCGCGGTCGTCGGCCCGACCGGCGCCGGGAAGTCGACGCTCGGCCATCTCGTGCCGCGGCTGTACGACGTGACGGACGGCCGGGTCACCCTCGACGGGGTGGACGTGCGCGACCTCGACTTCGACACCCTCGCCCGCGCGGTCGGCGTCGTCTCGCAGGAGACGTACCTCTTCCACGCCTCGGTCGCCGACAACCTGCGCTTCGCCAAGCCGGACGCCACCGAGGACGAGCTGCACGCGGCGGCCAAGGCCGCCCAGATCCACGACCACATCGCGTCCCTGCCCGACGGCTACGACACCGTCGTCGGCGAGCGCGGCCACCGCTTCTCCGGCGGTGAGAAGCAGCGTCTGGCCATCGCCCGCACCATCCTGCGCGACCCGCCGGTCCTCATCCTCGACGAGGCGACAAGCGCCCTGGACASCCGCACCGAGCAGGCCGTCCAGGAGGCCATCGACGCCCTGTCCGCCAACCGCACCACGGTCACCATCGCGCACCGGCTGTCCACCATTCGGGGCGCCGACCAGATCGTGGTGCTCGACGCGGGGCACGTGGCCGAACGGGGCACGCACGAGGAGCTGTTGGAGCGGGAGGGGCGCTATGCGGCGCTGGTCCGCCGCGACGCCCAACTGGAGCCGACGGGGTGACGATATGCCGGGTTTGTGACCATGTGCGGGTTACCGTTCCCGCATGTACTTCAACACTCCGCCACGGAGCACGATTCGACTGACGCGCCGGGGGCGTATGGCTCTCATCGCCGCCGGCGCCGTCGTGGCAGGCACCGCCGTGGCGGTGCCGCTGCTGGTCATGGGCGAGGAGGAGGCCGCGCGGCCCACCTCGCTGGTGATCCCGGAGGGCTGGCGGGCGAGCCAGGTCTACGCCGCCGTCGACAAAGCCCTCGCCCTGCCGTCCGGTACCACGAAGAAGTCCCTCGGCAAGCTCGATCTCAAGCTGCCGAACGACGCCGACGGCAACCCGGAGGGCTACCTCTTCCCGGCGACGTATCCCCTCGAACGGAACGGGAAGAAGGCGACGTCGGATTCGCTGCTGTCGGCCATGGTCGACACCGCCAACAAGAAGTTCGGCGGCGCCCCGATCGCCGCCGGGGCGCAGCGCAACGCCATGAACGTCTATCAGGCGGTCACGATCGCGAGCATCGTCCAGGCGGAGGCCGCCACCAAGGCGGACATGGGCAAGGTGGCGCGGGTCATCTTCAACCGCCTCGAACGCGGCATGCCGCTCCAGATGGACTCCACCATCAACTACGCCCTCAAGCGCTCCACGCTCAGGACGACCGAGGCGGACACCCGGATCGAGAGCCCGTACAACTCGTACCAGCGCATGGGCCTGCCGCCCACGCCGATCGACAACCCGGGCGACGACGCGATGCGCGCCGCGATCGGTCCGTCCGCCGGTGACTGGCTGTACTTCGTCACGGTCAAGCCGGGCGACACCCGCTTCACGGCCGACTACACGGAACACCAGCGCAACGTCGCCGAGTTCAACGCCCACCGGAAGGCGAGCCCGAAGGCGACCGGGTGAGCCGACGGGACGTCACGCGGATCCTGGTCCGGCCGGCCGGCCGCCGCGTCACGCGGCCACCGGCTCCTCGGCCAGCAGCCGCCTGATGTCCCGTACGGCCGCGCGGCCGGCCCGGTTGGCGCCGATCGTGCTGGCGGACGGGCCGTAGCCGACCAGGTGGACGCGAGGGTCGGCGATCGCGCGCGTCCCTTCCACCCGGATGCCGCCGCCCGGCTCGCGCAGGCGCAGCGGGGCCAGATGATCGATGGCGGCGCGGAAGCCGGTCGCCCACAGGATGATGTCGGCGTCCACCCGCTGCCCGTCGTTCCACTCCACGCCGTCCGGGGTGATCCGGTCGAACATGGGGCGGCGGTCCAGGACACCGTCCGCCAGCCCCTGCCGGATGGCGTCGTTCAGCGGCAGCCCCGTGACGGAGACCACACTCTTCGGCGGCAGGCCCTGCCGGACCCGCTCCTCCACGAGCGCGACCGCCGCCCGGCCCACGTCCTCGGTGAAGGGGCCCTCGCGGAACACCGGCGGGCGCCGGGTGACCCAGGTGGTGGCCGCCGCGAACGGGGCGATCTCCAGCAGATGCTGGGTGCCGGAGGCGCCGCCGCCCACGGCCACGACCCGCTGACCCGCGAACTCTCGCGGCCCGGGATACTGCGCCGTGTGCAACTGCCGGCCCCGGAAGGTCTCCTGCCCGGGGTAGCGCGGCACGAACGGCCGGTCCCAGGTGCCGGTCGCGTTGATCAGGGCCCGCGTGGCCCAGGTCCCCGCCGAGCTCTCGACGAGCAGCCGTCCGTCCGGGCCCTTGCGCACAGCACGCACCTCGACGGGCCGCCGCACCCGCAGGTCGAAGGTCTGCTCGTAGGTGTCGAAGTACTCCGCGATGACCTCCGACGACGGCCGCCCGGGGTCGGCGTCGGTCAGCTCCATCCCGGGCAGCGAGTGCATCCCGTGCACCTTGCCGTACGTCAGCGACGGCCACCTGAACTGCCAGGCGCCGCCCGGACCCGGGGAGTGGTCGAGGACGACGAAGTCACGGCCCGGCTCGAAACCGGTGCGCCGCAGGTGGTAGGCGCTGGACAGGCCCGCCTGTCCAGCGCCTATGACGACTACGTCGACCGCCTCGACCGCCTCAGCGTTGTTCACGCTTCTACCAACCACCTCGGGGGCGCGGATCTTCCCCCGAGCCCGTCCCTGTCGGCGCCCCTCCCGCACCGAAAGGGACAGTCCGCCCGGTGACCCCTACGAGGTGCGGGCCCGCGTGGTCGACGGCGGCAGGTCGCCGTTGTACCGCGTGTCCACGAAGTCGCCGAAGTCCACCTTCTTCGGGATGAGCTTCAGCTCGGTGAAGGTGTCGGCGATCTCCTGCTCGGAGGCGATGAGCGGCTTGTCCACCGCGACCGAGACCCGGGTGGCGTTGGTGCGCTTCACCGAGGCCAGCGCGACGTCGTAGGGCAGCCCGGTGTCCTTCGCCCAGACCTCGGCCCACTCCTCCTGGTGGTCGTACACCCACGTCGTGGCCCGCCGCAGCCGCTCCAGGTAGTCCTTGATGGCGGCGGCCTTCTTCTTGTCCTCAAGTGCGGAGGGCGCCGCCACCTGGAAGGTCAGCCCGTTGGTGACCCCGTCGCCGGTCGTCAGGATCCGGCCCTGCTCGGACAGCAGCACCTGCGAGGTGTACGGGTCCCACACGGCCCACGCATCGACCTTGCCGGCGGTGAACGCGGCCAGCGCGTCCGCCGGTTGCAGATACTTGACCTCGACGTCGCCCAGGCTCAGCCCGGCCGCCTTGAGGGACGCGACGAGCTGGTAGTTGGCGGAGGAGCCCTGGGCCACGGCGATCGACCTGCCCTTGAGCTGCTCGGGCTCGGTCAGCTTCGAGTCGTTCGGGACGAGGATCGCATCGCCCTTGGACGTACCCTTGAACGCGGCCACCGCGGTGATCTTCGAGCCCGCGCCCGCCGCGAAGACCGGCGGTGTGTTGCCGACGCCGCCGATGTCGACGGCCCCCGCGTTGACGGCCTCCAGCAGCGGCGGACCGGAGGTGAAGGTGGACCACTTGATCTTGTAGTCGAGGTTCTTGAGCTCTCCGGCGGCGCGCAGGACGGCCTCCGAACCACCCTTCTGGTCACCGACATTGAGCGTGAAGGAGCCCTGGCCGTCGATCCCTGTCGAGGTCTCGGCTGCCGAGTTCCCGCCGCAGGCGGTGAGCAGGAGCGCGAAGGGGAGGAGAAGCGCGGCGGGGACGAGGCGTTGTCGCATGGTGGTTCCGTTCCGGGGGAGGGTGATCAGGCGGCTTCGGCGGCGGTGTCGACGCCGAGGCGCTCCAGGAGTCCGGCGCGCAGTGCGGCGAACCGGGGGGCGGCGATGTCACGCGGGCGATCGAGGTCGATGCGCTGTTCGTGCGCGATCACCCCGTCGTCCATCACGAGGACGCGGTCGGCGAGGAGTACGGCTTCCTCGACGTCGTGCGTGACGAGCAGGACCGCGCAGCCGCGCCGCTGCCACAACTCGCCCACCAGGCGCTGCGCCTTGATGCGGGTGAGTGCGTCGAGCGCGCCGAACGGCTCGTCGAGCAGCAGCAGATCGGGCTCGCGGGCCAACGCCCGTGCGAGGGAGACGCGTTGGGCCTCGCCGCCGGAGAGGGTCTTGGGCCAGGCGTCCCTACGGTGGTCCAGGCCGACCTCCTTGAGCGCCTGCTCGGCGACCGCGCGTCCTGGCTTGCCGGGCAGGCCGAGCAGCACATTGCGCCACACCTTCTTCCACGGCATCAGCCGCGGCGCCTGGAAGGCGACGGCCTTGCGGCGCGGCACCAGGACGGTGCCCTCGATGTCGCGGTCGAGACCGGCGAGGATGCGCAGCAGGGTGGACTTGCCGCAGCCGCTGCGGCCGAGCAGGGCGACGAACTCGCCTGGACGCACGTCGAGTTGGAGCCGGTCGATGACGGCCCGCCCGTCGAAGGAGCGGGTGAGCCCGGCCACGTGCACGGCCTGCGTGCCCGCAGCGGGCTGGTCGGCCTGCGTGGCCTCGGGGATCACCGGCCGGTGAACGTCGGTCGCCATTGCAGCAGCAGCCTTTCGAGGGAGCGGACGATGAAGTCGGCGAGCAGGCCGAGGAAGGCGTAGACGATCAGGCAGACCACGATCACGTCGGTCCGCAGGAAGTCGCGCGCCTGCACCATCAGGAACCCGATGCCGGAGTCGGCGTTGACCTGCTCGGCGAAGACGAGGGCCAGCCAGGCGATGCCGAGTGAGTAGCGCAGGCCGGTCAGGGCGCCCGGCAGCGCGCCGGGCAGTACGACGTGCCGCACGAGCCCCCACCGGGACAGCCCGAGGGACTCCCCGGCCTCGATCAACTGGGCGTCCACGCCACGGATGCCGGCGTAGACGTTGAGGTAGAGCGGGAACGTCACGCCGAGCGTGATGATGGCGGTCTTGGGTGCCTCGCCGATCCCGAACCAGATGATGAACAGCGGGATCAGCCCGACGAAGGGCACGGTCCGCAGCATCTGCACGGGCGCGTCCACGATGTCCTCGCCGATCCGGAACAGGCCCGAGACCAGGGCGAGTCCGGTCCCGACGAGAGTGCCGAGCGCCAGCCCGGCGGCGACGCGCTGAAGGGACGTCCCCATGGCCGAGGCAAGCGAGCCGTCGGCGATCATGTCGCCCGCGACCTGGGCGATACGGCCGGGCGAGGCGAGGACGTCGGAGGTCAACACGCCGGTGGCGCTCAGCAGTTGCCACAGGATCAGCAGCAGGACGGGGCCGGTGGTGCGGCGCAGCCAGCGGGGGACGCGGGTTCGGCGGGAGGAGGTGGGGACGATGGGTTCGAGGTCGGGCGAGGCGACCTTCGGGCTGTCGCTGCCGGGTATTTCGGAAATATCCGGCTCAAGAGAGCCGGGTGGGGCATGGCTGATGCTCATGAGTGCTCCACGGGGGAGAGCGGCCGGTGAGGAGATGTGCGCGAGCGCCGCCGCGCCGGATGCCGGTCAGGGCATCAGACGCGGGGGCGCAAGGAAGCGGGGGAGAGCTCGGGAGAACTCGGGAGAGTGAGAGAGAAGGGCGTCAGCGGCCGCGGCGACACGCGGCGGAGGCCACCCGCAGCAGGTCGATGTGACCGCGCGTGGTGAGCAGGGCTGAACGCAACATGCCGCAGAAAGTAGCCAGATGGCGCGGCGGTGGTCAATGGCGTCTCGCGAAGTGGACCCTGCGTATCACGGCTCGACGCTCACGCGGCGGTCTCCTCGCCCGCGAACCCCGTCGTATCGGCGAGGATGGAGGGCATGTCAGACGCCTTCACCACCCGACTTCTGAACGTCACCTCCGGCTCCTCGGAGAGGGTCGTGGATCTCACCCGCGACTGTGAGGCCTTCCTGCGGGAGGCGGCGGCGGGCCGCGACGGTCTGCTGAACGTCTTCGTGCCGCACGCGACGGCCGGTGTCGCGATCATCGAGACGGGCGCCGGCAGCGACGACGACCTCCTGGCCACCCTGCACACCCTCCTGCCCGCCGACGACCGCTGGCAGCACCGCCACGGCAGCCCCGGCCACGGCCGCGACCACGTCCTCCCGGCGATCGTCCCGCCCCACGCGACACTGCCGGTGGTCGCCGGGCGCCTTGAGCTCGGGACCTGGCAGTCGGTGTGTCTCGTGGACACCAACCGGGACAACCCCGACCGGCAGGTGCGGTTGAGCTTCCTGGGGTGAAGCCACGGCCCGGCGTGGCGGCCGGCCTGTCCCCGGCCACGATGAGCGGTGACGGACGTCGACGTCACCGCGGTGCCGCTGGACCTCTGGCAGCGGACGATCGGCATCACGCTGACGCTTCAACTGACGGACGGGCAGGGTGACTTGAGGCCGACCAGGGTTCTCCGGTGACATCGGTGGGGCACGGCCCGGCCGTCACGGCCGTACGCGGCCTCCCGCCGCGCACTGCCGCACCAGCTGCGCACCCTCGACCGGCCGCTCGGCCGGCGCGGTTCGGTCGGGTGCGGCGGGCGCGCCGTGTCCTTGGAGGCGGGACAGTTCGCTCGCGCAGCGCTGAAGAGCCACCTCCAGGACCTCCGGCATGTTCAGGGTGCCGGTGCCGTCCGGCGGGACGAGCCAGCGCAGCGCACCCCAGCGGCAGTGCGGGGCGGGCGCGGCGATCCACGTCCGCGCACCGAGCAGGCGCACCCCGGTGCCGATCCACACCGTCTGCGGCTCCGGGGGCAGCAGGAAGCCCACGTGACGGCGCCGGGCGTCCAGCAGGCAGGGGCCCGGGTCCAGCAGCGGCAGCTCGTCCAGGAGGTCGGCGACCCGCAGTCCCAGCTGCTCCGGCACGATCAGCACGTCCCAGAACCGCCCGGCCTCCAGCAGCGCCACCCCCGTGCTGCCGTTCTGCCACTCCTCCTTGCAGGCGCCCGGGTCCTCCGAGGCCGCGGCCAGCCACTCCATCGACCTCGTCCACTCCGTGAGTGCCATAAAGAGCCTCCCTGTGGTGCGCTGACGCCCGGTTGATGCCTTAGTGCACCGGGTGGCAGGTGCTGCGGCCATACGGCGGGAGCTCAATTCCCCGTATGGGGTGAGCGCCCGCGCGTCAAACAGGCAGGTAGCAGGGCGTGCGCCCCCTCACTGACGGAGTACGCCGGAGCTGGTGGAGAGCGCCCGCAGCGCCCGGCGCCGCCCGTGCCCGCGGGTCACCACCCGTACGCTGTCCGTGCTCGCGCCCCACGCGGCGACCCCACCGGGTCGTGTCGGGGGCCGGGCAATCTGTGCGTTGCCTGTGAAGTTTTGTCACCGTTTTAGGGTGTTTGGTGTGGTGCGCTGGTTCCAGTCGTTTCCTAGACCGCCGCGGGTGGGGCGCGTCGCTCCCGGCGGTGTGCCCGAGCAGGACCTCGTCGTGCCGTCCCGGCTCGCCGTGCTGCGTACCGCACTGGCCAGGATCGGCACCACGCTGGACGAGGTCCTCACCTGCGCGGAGCTGACCCGCGAGGCGGTCCGGCAGGTCGGCGGAGCAGCGGCGGTGCTGCGCGTCGGCGAGGCCGTGGCGCAGTACGAGGCCGTCAAGGGCGATGCCGCGCTGCTGCCCGGCGTCCCCTGGGCCATGGCCGCGGCGCGGGAGGCGATCGCGCCGGGAGAGGCCGCGTCCCCGATCCACTTCGCCGCGGTCGGCGGTGCCCGACCCGCGCTCTGCGTTCCCCTCACCACCGACGGCCACCCCTATGGCGGCCTGGTCTGTGCCCGCGGCCGCGATGCCTTCACCGCGGCGGAGGCAGAACTCCTCGGCCTCCTCGCCGAACGAGCCGCCTCCCACATCCGGCACGCCCGCGAGCACGAGCGGGTCAGCGGCATCGTCGGCGACCTCCAGCGCGCCCTGCTCGCCGAGCCGGGCCGTCCGCACCCGAACCTGGACGTCGCCATCCGCTACATGCCCGTCGGGCCGAGCGCCCTGGTCGGGGGCGACTGGTGCGAGACCGTCCGGCTGCACTTCGGACGGACGCTGCTCGTCGTCGGCGACGTCATGGGGCACGGCCTGGAGGCGGCCGTGGACATGACCGCGTACCGCTCCTCGCTGCGCTACATCGCCTCCGCCGACCTCCCCCCGCACCGGGTGCTGCGCCAGCTCGACGACAGTGCGTCCACGGACCCGGACCGCAGGCCGGCCACCTGTCTGATCGCGCGCGTCGACCCCAACCGCGGCCAGGTCACCCTGGCCAGCGCCGGCCACCTGCCCCCGGCCGTGATCGACGGGCAGGGCCGCACCTCACTGCTGCCGGTGCCGGTCGGCCCGCCCCTGGGCACGGGCCTCGGCGGCTATGAGCCGGCCACCTACCGGCTGGACCCGTCCCAGACGCTGGTGCTGTTCACCGACGGCCTCGTCGAGCACCGGGGCGAGGACATCGACCACTCCCTGGACCGGCTGGCCGGCCTCGACTTCGGGGCCGCCAGGGGGGTCGAGCAGGTCATCGACACCGTCCTCGCCCGCCTCGACGCCAAGCGCGCGGAGGACGACGTCGCCGTACTCGCCGCGCAGCTGCACGAGCGCGTCCTGCGCGGCGACGGTGAGGGTCCCTGAGAGGGCTCGCCGGCGGCATCACCAGTCGTCGCGGTCGTGCGCACCCGAGACGTAGGGGTCGTGCCGTCGTGCCGGCGACTTGGCCGGCCGCGCCGCTGGTGGCAGGCTCGCCTCCCGCAGTGCGTCGCACCACGGGCAGTCGACGGTGTCCTCGCTGTCGTTCCCGTCCCATCGGGTTGCTCCTGTCTCGGTCGAGGGCGAGCGGGGTGCGTCGGGCACGCATGACTCCATCCGGGTTGTGTCCTCACTCGACTGGGTGGTGGTGGAGGCGTCCGGCGTACCACCGGCGCACGCCTCGGCGTTGCTCCGGCATGGACAGCACTGATTCGGCGCGGCGCGTCCTCGGCGGCGATGGCGCACCCGTGTCGTACGTCGTACCGGTCACCGGCGTCCGAAGCCAGCCGTCGATCTACGCGGCCCTGGTTGCGGAGTGGCGTGCCAAAGGGCGCACCGTGCCGGGGCGCCGCGACACGTTGTGGGACCTTCTCGTGGCCGCCGACGACCAAGGGCGTGCCATCACCTCCTGGGCCGTCGGCCGGTGCGCCGGCCTGACCCCGGCCGTCGCCACCGAACCGGCGGACGAGCGGCGCGCCCACACGGAGGAGCGGCCAGCCCAAGAGGACGAGGGACTCGCCCAAGGGGACGAGCAGCCCACCCATGCGGCTGAGCGCGTCCCGGCGATCGTCGTCCCCCGGGGCCTTCCCGGGCCGCTGTTCGTGTGGGAGGGCAGTGGGAGCGGCGGCCGCGTCGGCGTGGCCGACCCGCTCACCGCCGACTGACTCCCGCCGGGACGGCGGGCGCGCCGCCGGCCTCGTGCAGCGCGAGCCGCACGACGTCGGGGTCGTACAGGGCGCCGGTCCCGTCGGGTGGCAGCAGCCACTCCATCCGCCAGCCGCTGGAGCGGTAGGGCGGCGGTACGGCGACCCACGATCCCCGGCGGGCATGGCGGACTCCCGGCCATGCCCATCCGGTGACCGGAGCGGGCGGAATGAAGAAGCCGACCCGGCGCGCCCCGCAGTTCATCAGAACCGGGCCGGACGCCGGCGGCTCCGTGCGTCTCAGGAGATCCAGGGTGCTCAGGCCGAGGCGCTCGGGGACGCTGAGTACGTCCCACACCCGGCCGGCCTCCAGCAGTACCGCGTCCGCGCCCTGGTCCCACAGCCGCTTGCACGACCGCGGATCCGTCGCGGCCGCCGCGAGCCACTCGACGGCCTGCTTGCCCATGGCGCGCTGCATGTCCCACTCCCCGAAATCTCGGCTCCACCCCCGTTGGGGCCCCTCATGCTGGTGGATATTTCTAGGTGCGGGAAGGGGTGGCGTGGCCTGGCGTTTGAGGTGATCCGTACGACTTTCGCAGGGACGTTCGGCTGCGGCGAAGGTCTGCCCTCCCTGTGCTCGGGCGTCTGCGTGTAGCTGACGGGATAGCCGTTTAGGACGATTTACGGTGTCTTGATGCGACTCGTGCCGAGATGGGCCTTGCTTTCGTCGGGCGCTGCGCCTGTCGTGCTGATCGGCGGGTGGACGGTCGCGGCGAGGCTGCAAGGCCCCGCCTACGACCCCGTCACGCAGACGATCAGCGTCCTGGCGGCCTACGGCGCCGCGGGATTCTGGGTGATGACCGTGGCGTTCGGCGCACTGGGCGTCTGCCATCTGTTCACCGCGCTGGGCCTGCGGGCGGCCGCGCTCCCGGGGCGTGTGGCGCTGGCCGCCGGGGGAGTGACGGCCTGTGTGGTGGCGCTGATCCCGCCCCCGAGCAGCGGAGGGTCCCTGCGCCACGGCGCGGTCGCCACGGTCGGCTTCGCGCTCCTCGCCCTGTGGCCGGTGCTGGCCGCGGTTCGCCGGGGCACCCCACCCTGGGGGCTCAGGCTCGTACCGTCCGTAGCGGCCACCCTGCTGATGTTGGTCAGCGCCGCCTGGTTCCTGATCGAGATGCGCTACGACGGCGCCGTCGGCGTCGCCGAACGCTTTGTGACGTCCGTTCAGGCCCTGTGGCCCTTCGTGGTCGTCGCCACGTGCCTGCGCCGGCGTCGCGACGACGGGGCCCGCCCCCTGACCGAAATGGCGGACTAGGTCCGGGAACTCCCGGCCCCGCGGGCCCGACTCCTGTAGCGGTACGTACCTCAGGAGGCCGGTGATGAAAGAACCCCAGCAGTCCTCTCGCGGGGCGGACGCGGTGCTGCGCGCACTCGCGCCACCGCCCGCCCTCTGCGGGTTCCTGCTGCTGCTCGCCCTGATCTTCACGGCGTCGTACGCCGTCGGAGCCGTCTCCGGGCCCGTCGCGCCCGGCATGCACGGCCCCGGAACGAGCGGCGACGGCGGCGGCACGGACACCGGGGACACCGGGGACATGGGGGACATGGGGGACATGGACATGCGGCACGGGAGCGGCAGCTGATGGCCACCGAACCGGCACCCCCGATGACCACCACGGACCTGACCGTCGGCGGGATGACCTGCGCGGCCTGTGTACGGCGGGTGGAGAAGAAGCTCGCGAAACTGGAGGGCGTGACCGCGACGGTCAATCTCGCCACCGGGCGCGCCCGGGTGAGCCATCCACCGGAAGTCCGTCCCGAGGAACTCGTCGCGACCGTCGAACAGGCCGGATACACGGCCGCCCTGCCCGAGCCGCCGAAGAGGCCGGAGCGCCGCGACGATGGGGCGAGCGGGGGCGGACGGGAGTCCGAGGACGACCGGTCGGAGCGGGACCGGCTGCTGGTCACGGCACTGCTCGCGCTGCCGGTGCTCGTGCTGTCGATGGTGCCCGCCTGGCAGTTCCGCAACTGGCAGTGGCTCTGCTTCGTGCTGGCCGCGCCGGTCGCCGTGTGGAGTTCCTGGCCGTTCCACGTGCGGGCGGTGCGCGGGCTGCGTCACTCGACGGCGACGATGGACACACTGGTCTCCCTCGGCGTCGCGGCGTCCTTCTCCTGGTCGGCGTACGCCCTGTTCCTCGGGGGTGCGGGCGCACCCGGGATGCGCATGCCGTTCAGCCTGCTGCCCTCCGCCCCGGACGGCGTGGCGCACGTCTACCTGGAAGCGGCCGTCGGCGTCCCGCTGTTCGTGCTGGCCGGCCGGTTCCTGGAGGCGCGGGCACGCCACGGCACCGGGGCGGCGCTGCGCTCACTCGCCCGGCTCGCCGCCAAGGAAGTGTCGGTACGGGAGGACGGCGTCGAACGCCTCGTCGCCATCGAGGAGTTGACGGTCGGGCAGATCTTCGTCGTACGGCCCGGCGAGCGGGTCGCCACCGACGGTGAGGTGGCTGAGGGCAACTCCGCCGTGGACCTGTCGCTGGTCACCGGGGAGAGCGACCCGGTCGAGGTCGGGCCCGGCTCCGCGGTGGTGGGCGGCGCCGTCAACGAGGGTGGGATGCTGCTGGTGCGGGCCACGGCCGTGGGCGCGGACACCCAACTGGCCCGGATCGCACGGCTGGTGACGGACGCCCAGGCCGGCAAGGCGCGAGCGCAGCGGCTGGCCGACGCCGTGGCCGGGGTGTTCGTGCCCGCGGTGCTGGCGCTGGCCGTCACCGTGCTCGGGTTCTGGCTGGGGGCGGGGGCCGATCCGCAGGCGGCGATCACCGCCTGTGTGGCCGTCCTGGTCGTGGCGTGCCCCTGCGCGCTGGGCCTGGCGATCCCGACCGCGCTGATGGCGGCCACCGGACGCGGCGCGCAACTCGGCGTCCTGGTCCGGGGCCCGCAGGCCCTGGAGGGCCTCCAGCACATCGACACCGTCGTCCTCGACAAGACCGGCACCCTCACCTCCGGGCACATGACCGTCACCCGCGTCACGGCCGTGCCCGGCGGGCTCGGCAAGGACGCCGTGCTGCGGCTGGCCGGTGCCGTGGAACAGGGCTCGGAACATCCGCTGGGACGCGCGATCGTCGCGTACGCCCGCAGGACCCTGCCCGAGCGCGAGGCGTTGCCCGAGGTGCGGGACTTCCGCGCGCGGGCGGGCCGGGGCGTGCGCGGCGACGTCGAGGGGCGACTCGTCGAAGTCCTCGCACCGGACGAGGAGTTGCCGACGGCGCTGGCGGACGCCCTCCCGGCGGCGGAGGCGGCCGCGCACACTCCCGTCGTCGTCCGCGTCGACGGCGCCGCGCAGGCGCTGATCGAGATCGGGGACGTCGTACGCCCCGGCAGCTACCGGGCCGTGGACCGGCTGCGGCGCCTCGGCGTGCACCCGGTGCTCGCCACCGGCGACCACGAGGCACCGGCCCGCGCCGTCGCCCGCGCCCTCGGCATCGAGGAGGTGCACGCGCGCCGCACACCCGAGGACAAGGCGGACCTCGTACGGGAGTTGAGGGCACAGGGCCGCCGGGTCGCGGTCGTCGGCGACGGCGTCAACGACGCGGCCGCGCTGGCCGGCGCCGACCTCGGCATCGCCATGGGCACCGGCACGGACGTGGCGATCGGCGCCGCGGACGTGACCCTGGTGCGCGGGGACATCGAGGCTCTCGGGGACGCGGTCCGGCTCGCCCGGCGCACCCTGGGCACGATCCGCGCCAATCTGCTGTGGGCCTTCGGCTACAACCTGGTGACCGTGCCGCTCGCCATGGTCGGCCTGCTCAACCCCATGGTTGCCGCGGTGGCCATGTCGGCGAGCTCCTTGCTCGTGGTGGGCAACAGCCTGCGGTTGCGGGCCTGGCAGCCGGCACCCGCTCGCAGCCGTGAGCACGCCGGAGTCGAGGGACGGACGCTCGCCATCGCCGACGGAGGTCGTACCCGATGACCCTTCCCACAGCCGAGCGAGCGGCAGGACCCCTGTCCTGGCGCCCGACCCGCCGTCGGGTCGCCGACGGGCTGCTCGCCGCGCTCGCGCCGATCGCCGCCTGCGCCGTCGCGCTGGGCGGCCTGACCACCTGGGTCGGCACCGGCAACGCGGGCAGCCCGGCGCGGATCGCGGTCGCCGATGGGCGGGTCTTCCTGCCGTACGGCGACGCCCGGGACACCGCCGCGTTCTTCCGGATCACCAACTCCGGGGGCGCGGACGACCGGCTGCTGAAGGTGACGTCGCCCGAGGTCCAGGGCGAGGCGACACTCAGCCGCCACCGCATGATGAGCGGCAACGCGGCGTCCGCGCGGACGGTGGACTCGGCGCGCGTCCCGGCCGGCGGCGGCCTCGCCATGTCCCCGTACGGACTGGACGTGACCCTGCGGGCCGATCCGGCATGGCAGGCGGGCACCTATGTGCCGTTCACCCTCCACTTCGAGCGTGGCGGGCGGATCGAGGTACAGGCGGCGGTGGTCCGCCCCGGCGAGGGTGAGTGAGGCCGGCCTCACATCTCCACTTGTCGGTCGACGTGTGCGCCGGGTTCCCTCCGGCCGATGTGTCCTGTATCACTCTTCTGGGCTTGAGTGCGGTAAGGGGGTGTTGTGCGTACCCACCCGTGACGAGTGGGCCCAGGATGCGAGGATGAGGGCCGTCATGACTGCTGGGTGGGGTGTGCGCACGATACGGGCCGCGGTGTTCGCGTCCGTCTGTGTGCTGCTCGCCGCCCTCGGCCACGTCCTCATGTCGGGGCAGACGGTGCCCTGGTGGACGCTTGCGGCCGGTGCCGTCCTGACGGGCGGCGCGGGATGGTGCCTGGCGGGCCGGGAGCGCGGACTGCCCCTGGTGGTGTCCGTCGTGGTCGCCGCCCAGGGTGGGCTGCACACAGCGTTCGAGTACGCCCAGTCCTCCACCGCCACCGCACAGGACATGAGCTCCATGTCCTCGCACCCAGGCTCCATGGATCCCATGTCCGTGGACGCCATGAGTTCCGTGAATTCCATGGGTTCCGTGGGTTCCATGTCCATGGGGCACATGGGTACGGAGCACATGGACATGGGTCACCAGATGGGTGGCACATCCTCGCTCGGCATGTTCGCCGCCCACACCCTCGCCGCGCTGCTGTGCGGCCTGTGGCTGGGCCACGGTGAGCGTGCCGCGTTCCGCATCCTGCGGGCCGTCGCCGGATGGCTGGCCGCCCCGCTGCGGCTGTCCCTCGCCCTGCCCGCGCCACCGCACCGTCCACGGCTCAGCCCGCGGCGCGGTCGCTCCGACCGGGCGCCACGGCTGCTCCCCCTCGTCCACACGATCACCTCTCGGGGGCCTCCGGCCGGGATCGCTGTCATCTGAGACAGCCGGTTCCCCGAGGCGTACGGACACGGACGCCGACTCGTCGACAGCCGCGAAGGCGTCGAGCCGTCGAGTCGTCGACGCCGACCGTGCCTCGGGCCTCGGCCGTACCTGCCGTACGGCCGTGTCCCTTGCTTCCCCGGAACTCCCCGGCACGGCGTGCCCGTACGTCTCACGCAGCCATGCCGGCGCCGACACCGTCGGTGCCCGCCTGTGTGCCGGAGTCCGGACTACCTGAGAAGGAACCAGGTGATCACTCCTGCCCTGCCCTCCTCACGCGCGACCCGCGTGAGGCACACGAAGGCGGACAACAGCTCCACGACCGCCTCCCGCGACGAGTCGACGACCGCGTGGGCGCTGGCGGCCGGCGGCGGTGACCCGGACGCGACCGACCGTTTCGTCCGCGCGCTGCACCGCGACGTCGTGCGCTACGTGGCGCA
Organism: Streptomyces sp. UW30; assembly: GCF_008042075.1. Lineage (GTDB taxonomy): Bacteria > Actinomycetota > Actinomycetes > Streptomycetales > Streptomycetaceae > Streptomyces. The sequence goes on from NZ_RDBN01000037.1 coordinate 1,695,606, forward strand.
TCTGTCCGCCGATCCGCAGGCCGCCGACGACCTGGCGCAGGACACGTTCCTGCGGGCGCTCGGCAGCCTGCACCGGTTCGAGGGCCGTTCCTCGGCGCGGGCGTGGCTGCTGTCCATCGCGCGGCGCGCGGTGATCGACAGTCACCGCTATGCGGCCGCCCGGCCGCGGCTGTACGACACCGACGACTGGACGCTGATGGCGGAACGCGCCCAGCCGGCCGGCCTGCCCGGCTTCGACGACGGCATCGCGCTGCTCGACCTGCTGGAAGCGCTGCCCGACGAGCGCCGCGAGGCGTTCGTCCTGACCCAGATGGTGGGCCTGCCGTACGCGGAGGCGGCCGAGATGAGCGACTGCCCCGTCGGGACGGTCCGCTCGCGCGTGGCCCGCGCCCGGGCGACCCTCGTCGAGCTGCTGGCGGAGGCCGAGACCGAGGTCGCGGACGATGCCGTGGCCATGGCCGAACCGGCCGTCGTGGCGGCCTGACCGGAACCCGGTGTCGGTTCCCCCTGCCGGGAACTGACACCGGGTTCGCCCCGACTACTGGATCGGGCGGCGGATCTCCGCCCTTGCGTCCAGTGGATCCAGGGGAGTTTTCGATGCGTTCTCGTGTGGGGCGGGCCATGACGGCCGCGGTGCTCGGCGGCCTGCTGGCGTCAGGCTGCGGCAGCGGGAACAGCGACGGCGACAACGCGAGCCCCGCCGCCGGCAAGGGCGACTCCGGCGGCTACCCGGTCACCGTCACCGACTGCACCGGCGCCGGGACCACCTTCACCTCGGCCCCGAAGAACATCGTCACGAGCAACGCCTCCAGCCTGGAACTGCTGTTGCGGCTGGGTGCCGGTGACAGGGTCGTGGGCACCGGCTTCCCGCCCGGCAAGGGCACCCTCCCGGGCGAACTCGACACGCAGGCACAGCAGGTGAAGGTGCTCGGCGACACCGTGATCCCCAAGGAGAAACTCCTCGGCTCCGGCGCCGACCTGTACATCGACACCTTCGCCTCGATGAACATGGGCGGCGGGATGGGGGACGCGCCGACCGAGGAGGAGTTCAAGGCGGCCGGCATCAAGCACACCTTCCTGAAGTCCACGGCGTGCGCCGCCATGAGTAAGAGTCCGGTCACCGACCTGTCCGCCGTCGAGGACGACATCACCTCCCTCGGCGCGGTCACGGGCACGAGCGCGAAGGCGAAGGAACTGGTCGACGGCATGAAGCAGAAGGTGGACGCCGTCCGTAAGGCCGTGGCCGGCACGCCCGAGAGCGAGCGGCCGACCTACTTCTTCTTCGACTACGACGCCGGCACCAAGCAGCCCATGGCCGTCTGCAACCGCCAGCTCGCCCACGCGGTCATCACGCTCGCCGGGGCCCGCAACGCGTTCGCCGACTGCGACGGCGACTACAAGCAGGTCGGCTGGGAGGACGTGATCGCGAAGAACCCGGACTGGATCCAGCTCGGCGTACGCAACCGGGGCAGTGAGGCCGCGAACAAGAAGGCGTTCGACGAGGTGCAGAAGTGGCTGGAGTCCAACTCCGCCACCAAGGGCCTGAACGCCGTCAAGGAGGGCCACTTCCTGCGTATCGGCTCCGAGCGGACCACCATCGCCGGGGTCGAGAACGCCGACACCGTCGAGGAGATCGCGAAGACGCTCTACCCGGGCAAGGTCGGCTGACCGTGACGTCCTTGCTGTCGCGGCGCGAGACGGCTCCGCAGGCACGCACGGCGCGCGTCGGGTTGCTGGCGTCGGTACTGGGCGTCGTGCTCCTGGCCGCGCTGACGGCCGCCGTGGCCTGGGGCTCGACGTCCGTCCCGCCCGCAGAGGTGTGGAGCGTGGTGTGGCACCGGCTGTCCGGCGATACGCCACGTCCGGGCACGAACGACCTGATCGTCTGGCAACTCCGCGTCCCGCGCGCCCTGTTGGCGGCCCTCGTCGGAGCCGGGCTCGGTCTCGTCGGCACGGCGGTGCAGGCGCTGGTGCGCAACCCGCTGGCCGATCCGTACCTCCTGGGCATCTCCAACGGTGCCTCCCTCGGCGCGGTCGCCGCGATCGTGCTCGGGGTCGGGGCCGGTGGCGCGCTGGGGCTCGGGCTGTCCGGGGCGGCCTTCGCCGGAGCCCTGGCCACCTTCGCGCTCGTGTGGGCCGTGGCCCGCAGGGGCGGTGGGTTCGCGCCGCTTCGGCTGGTGCTGGCCGGGGTGGCGATCGGACAGTTCCTCTCCGGGTTCACCAGCTATCTCGTGCTCCAGGCCGGCGACGAGCAGCAGACCCACAGCGTGCTGTTCTGGCTCATGGGCAGCCTCAGCGGCGCGAACTGGGACCTGCTGGCCGTCCCGGCGGTCGCGGTACCGGCCGGGTGGCTGTGCCTCCAGGCGCGTGCCCGGGGCCTGAACGCCCTCCTGATGGGCGACGAGACCGCGGCCGGGCTCGGCATCGACGTCACCCGGCTGCGACGCGAACTGTTCACGGTGACCAGCGTGCTCACCGGTGTCCTGGTGGCCGTCTCGGGCGCGATCGCGTTCGTCGCGCTGATGGTGCCGCACGTCTGCCGCCTGGTCGTCGGCGGGGACCACCGCCGCCTGCTGCCCGTCTCGGCACTGTTCGGGGCGCTGCTCCTGGTCGTGGTCGACATCGTCTGCCGTACGGCCATGGACACGCAGGAACTGCCGGTCGGCGTCGTGACCTCGCTGATCGGTGCTCCGGCCATGCTCTATCTGCTGGACCGGCGCCTGGGGAGCGGCAGTTGAGGATCTCGGGGAGCGCAACTTGAGGATCGACATCGAGGACCTGCACGTCGCGTACGCCGGCCGCACGGTCGTCTCCGGCGCCCGACTCATCGCGGCTCAGGGCGAGATCACCGGCCTCGTCGGGCCGAACGGCAGCGGCAAGTCCACACTCCTGCGCACCGTCTACCGGCATCTGAAGCCGGCCGCCGGCCGGGTCCTGCTGTCCGGCACCGACCTGCGCAGACTGAGCCCCGCCGAGGCGGCCCGCCATGTCGCGGCGCTCCCGCAGGAGCGGGGCGACGACTTCGAGCTGACCGTCCGCGAGGTCGTCGCCATGGGCCGTACGCCCTACAAGCGGGCCTTCGCCGGGGAGGACAGCACCGACCGGGACGTCGTCGCCCGCGCCCTCGCGGACGTCGGCATGGAGCGGCACACCGCGCGCCGGTTCACGGAACTGTCCGGCGGGGAGCGCCAACGCGTCCTGCTGGCCCGCGCCTTCGCCCAGCAGCCGGACGTCCTGGTCCTGGACGAGCCCACCAACCACCTCGACATCCGCCACCAGGTCGAACTGCTCGCCCTGCTCCGGGCGGGACGCCGGACGACCCTGGTGTCGCTGCACGACCTCAACGCCGCCGCCTCCGTCTGCGACCGGCTGCACGTCCTGCACGACGGCCAGGTGGTCGCCTCCGGTTCACCCCGCGAGGTGCTGCGACCGGCACTGCTGGCCGAGGTGTTCGGCGTACGGGCGACCGTCGTGGACCATCCGCTGACCGGCGACCCGCTGATCGCCTTCGATCATCGGGCCCCGGCCGACGGGCCGGACGGCACGGGCGTCCCCAAGTCGGCCCCGAGCGCTGTCTCGGGGGCTGGTCCCGGGCGCTCACATCGGTGAGCGCCCACGATCGCGAAGGGTTACGAACTATGAGCGACATCCAAGGCATTGGCGGCCTGGACCCGGTGGCCACCTTCTGCGGCGACTGCGACTGCGGCTGCCCGCAACTCTTCGTCGACCCCGGCGCCCCGGCCGAGCGCCGGGTGGTCCTCACGGACGACTTCGGACAACGGGTGCAGATGAGCGCGGACCAGTTCTCGTCGCTGGTCGCGGAGGCCAAGTCCGGCAAGCTGGACGGCATCGCCACGGCCTGACTCCGCAATTCATCATATTTCCGGCCACGCTCGGGAACTCGGCCCCGGGCGCTCCCGACCTCTGGAACGAGGCTGTCGACCGCAGTCGATCGTGAGGGGGAGGGGCGCGAGGGTGAAGGACCGCTGGGTTCTCGTGGCCGTGGCGGGCGCGCTGTCGTTCGTGGCCATGCTCGACATGAACATCGTCAACGTGGCGCTGGCCGACATCTCCGCCGGCCTGCACGTCTCGGCCACGACGGCACAGTGGGCGGCACTGGCCTACCAACTCCCGGTCGTCGCCCTGCTGTTGCCGGTCGGCCGGTGGCTGGACGGCATGGGCACCCGGCCCGCGCTGCTGGCGGCGACCGGTGGCTTCGCGCTGTTCGGTGCTCTTGCCGCACTGGCCCCCTGGGCGGCCTGGCTGATCGTGGCCCGGATCGGACAGGGCATGTGCGCGGCGGTGCTGTTCGTGCTGATGCCGGTGCTGGTGATCCGCGCCGTACGGCCCGCCGCCCGCGGCCGGGCGATGAGCGTGCCCGCGACGCTCGGCCCGCTCGGCGCGATGACCGGCCCTGCGGTGGGCGGGCTGCTCCTCGACCACCTGGGCTGGCGCTGGGTCTTCCTGGTCAAGATCCCGTTCTGTCTGCTGGCCCTCGCCCTGGCCTGGAAGGCGATGCCCGAGGACGGAGCGTGGCGCGCGCCGGATCGGCGGTTCCTGGCTGACACGCTGCTCGTGGGCGGGGGACTGGCCATGCTGCTGCTCGCCTTCACGCTGGGATCCGGGCGACCGCCGTGGGTGCTGCTCGCGCTCGCCGCGCCGGTGCCGCTGTGGTGGTGGCTGCGCGGGCCCGGCGGCCGTCCGGTGACCGGAGTCCTGCGGGCGGCGGGGCTGTTCCGGGCGCATGGCGCGGTCCTCGCGCTGGCCGCCGGGTTCGCCGCGATGCACTACGTGGTCGCCCTGCACCTCCAGCGGGACGAGGGAGTCAGCGCCACCGCGACCGGGCTGACCGTGCTCGCCTTCCCGCTCGGCATGGGGCTGGCCGGACCGCTCGGAGGCCGGCTCGCGGACCGGTACGGCCTCCGGCCCGTCGCGGTCACCGGCGCCGCCCTCACCGCCGCCGGCCTCCTCCTGCTGATCCCGCTCGGCGACGACTGGTCGCCGCCCGACGTGGCCTGGCGGCTGGCGCTGGCCGGCCTCGGCATGGGCCTGAGCGGCGGCCCGACACAGGCCCTAGTCATGGGCGCCGCCCCGGCGGAGCGGACCGCCACCGTCGGCTCCACGGTGCAGGTCGCCCGCAGCCTCGGCTTCACCATCGGCCCCGCCCTGGCCACCGCCGCCTGGGCCCTGGCCGGTTCCGGCGACGGCGCGCGGGCCGGGCTGACGCTTGCCGCACTGGCCGCCTGCCTGGCCGTACCCCTGCTCGCGCTGCCCGGCCGGCCGGCCGCCGCCGTGCCCGAGCCGACCGACGACACCGTCTCGACCTGATCCAGGAGTTCCCATGTGTGGAATCACCGGCTGGGCGTCCTTCCACCGCGACGCCCGCACCCAGGCCCCGGTTATCGAGGCCATGACCGCCGAGCTCGCCCCGCGCGGCCCCGACGCCGGGGGCGTGTGGCTGGGCGAGCATGCCGCAATCGGCCACCGCCGCCTGTCCGTCATCGACCTCGAAGGCGGCGCACAGCCGATGACCGACCGGCCGCACGAGCCGACGGCCGTGCTGAGTTACAGCGGCGAGGTCTACAACCACCACGAACTGCGAGCCGAACTCCGGGGCCGCGGGCACGCCTTTTGCACCCGCAGCGACACCGAGGTCGTGCTGCGCGCCTACGCCGAGTGGGGCGAGGCGGTCGCCGACCACCTCGACGGCATGTTCGCGTTCGCCGTCTGGGACGAGCGCGCCCAGCGGCTGCTCCTCGTCCGCGACCGGCTCGGCGTCAAACCGCTGTACTGGGCGGCCGTCGACGGCGGGCTCGCCTTCGCCTCCGAGCCCAAGGCGCTCTTCCGGCACCCCGGGATACGGCCCCGGGTGGACGCGGACGGACTCCGGGAGGCGTACAGCCTGCTGTTCAACACCGGGCCGACCGTATGGTCCGGCGTACGGGAGGTGGAGCCGGGCGGCCTGCTCGTCCTGGACCGGGACGGCATCCGCGAACGCCGCTACTGGCAACTGGAGGCCGGCGCGCACACCGATGACCGGGACGCGACCGTCGCACACGTCAACGATCTGGTGAGCAACGCCGCCCGCGGCCAACTCGAAGCGGACGTCCCCCTGTGCAGTCTCCTCTCCGGCGGCATCGACTCCACCGTCCTGACCGCCCTGCTCGCCGACGAACTCCGGCTGCGCGAGGGCCCGGACGCCCGGATCCGCTCCTACGCCGTCGACTACAGCGACCAGGCCGAGCAGTTCACCGGTGACGTCCTGCGCACCGGCCACGACACCCCGTACGCCATCGAGGCGGGCGCGTTCATCGGCACCGACCACAGCACGGTCGTACTGGACCCGCGCGCCCTGCTCGACCTTGAACACCGCAAGGCCGTCGTCGTGGCCCGCGACTCGCCGATCGGCGTCGGCGACATGGACACGTCCCTCTACCTCCTGTTCGGGGAGATACGGAAGCACTCCACCGTCGCCCTGTCCGGCGAAGCCGCCGACGAGGTCTTCGGCGGCTACCCCTGGTTCCACCACCCCGAGGCACTCGCGGCCTCGACCTTCCCCTGGCTGCTCGTCACCGGCGACGAGGCCGCCATGCCGCTCAACCCCGAACTCGACCTGCGCATCGCCGAGTTCCGCGACGACACCTACCGCACCGCCCTGGCCGCCGTGCCCCACCTCGACGGCGAGAGTCCGGTCGAGCACCGGCAACGCGAGATGCAGCACCTGTCCCTGACCCGCTGGCTGCGCCAACTCCTGCACCGCAAGGACCGGTTGAGCATGGCGCAGGGACTGGAGGTCCGCGTCCCGTACTGCGACCACCGGCTCGTCCAGTACGCCTTCGACGCGCCTTGGGCGCTGAAGAGCTTCGACGGCCGGGAGAAGAGCCTGCTGCGCGCCGCCGGAGCGGGACTGGCCCCCGACTCGGTGCTGCACCGACCCAAGAACCACTACCCGGCCACCCACCACCCCGACTACAACCGCGGCCTGCAGAACCTCGCCCGTGACGCCCTGTCCGACGAGCGGGTCCGGGGGCTGGCCGACGAGACCCGGATCAAGCCCTGCCTCGACACCCCGCCCGAGCGCCTGGAGTGGGGCCACCGCCTCCGCCTCGAACGCGTCGTCGACCTCGCCCTGTGGCTGGACCACCACCAGCCCGAACTCGCCCTCTGAGGAGCGCCACCACCCATGACCACCCAGGAGCAGCAGCCACTCACCGAACCGGTGCCGCTGATGGGCTGCCCGTACAAGGCCGACCCCTATCCGCTGTACGAGCGGATGCGCGAGGCCGGGCCGGTCCACCAGGTCCTCTTCCCCAGCGGGGTACAGGCGTGGCTCGTCACCGGATACGACGCCGCCCACGAAGCGCTGAACGACGACCGGCTCGGCAAGAACCACGAGCGGGGCAACGACCGCTGGCGGGCCCGCGCCTCGATCATGCCCGAGCCGCAGCACTCCCGCCTCCAGGTCCATCTCCTCCACCAGGACCCGCCGAAGCACACGCACATGCGGCGCTTTGTCACGGACGCCTTCACGCCGCGCCGCGTCGAGCGGCTGACGCCCCGCTTCCAGGAGCTGGCCGACGCCCTCGTCGACGCTCTTGCGGACACCGGCCCCGCCGACCTCGTCGCCGGGTTCGCCGCCCGCTTCCCCTTCCAGGTCCTCGCCGAAGTCATCGGACTGCCACAGGAGTTGGCGGCCCGCTTCGACCGCGACTGGGGCAAGGTCGTCCAGCCGGTCGGGCCCACGGACCCGGGGCGGCCCGCGTACGAAGCCCGACTGCACGGCCTGCAGAGCTATATCGCCGAGGTGGTCGCGCACAAGCGGGAGCACGGGGACGGCGATCTGCTCGGCCGTCTGGTCGAGGCCCGCGACCGGGGCGAACTCTCCCAGGAAGAGCTGGACTCGATGATCTTCCAGCTGCTGGTCGCCGGCCAGGAACCGGTCACGAACCAGATCACCACGGCCCTGATCGCCCTGTTCCGCCACCCCGACCAGCTCGCCCGGCTGCGTGACGACCCGGGCCTCATGCCTCGCGCGGTCGAGGAACTCCTGCGCCACGACAGCGCCTTCGAGCTCACCACCTGGCGTTTCTTCGACCAGGACAGCGACCTGCACGGCACCGAGGTCCCGGCCGGGGACTCCGTGATCGTCTCCCTGTGCGCCGCGAACCGCGACCCACGCCGCTTCCCCGACCCCGACGCCCTCGATCTCGACCGCAGCCCCAACCCCCACCTCGCCTTCGGCCACGGCATCCACTTCTGCCCCGGCGCCGCCCTCGCCCGCGCCGAACTCCGCATCGCCCTCGGCACCCTGCTGACACGGCTCCCCGGACTGCACCTCGCCATCAGGGACGAGGACATCGAATGGATCCCGGCCGTCCTGGGCCGCGGCACGAACCACCTGCCCGTCGGCTACGACCGACGGCTGTGACCCCGYCAGCCGCCTGACCCACCCACTTCACCGGCAGCGCCCGGCCCCCCTGCCGAGGCGCCATGCCGCCCTGCCCGCACGCCCCCCTGGAGGAGCGACATGCTGCTGACCACCGCACCGGACACCCTCCCCGAGACCACCGCCACCCGGATCCTGAACCTGCTCCTGCCGCACCACCGCACCACCGACGAGGACCGCGCCCCGGCCGAGGCCTTCCCGTGCCAGCTGCGCCGGATCGCCGACTTCGTCCGAGAGGACGCCCCCGTCGTCCTCACCCTGCCCGGCTTCCCCTGCAAGTCCCCCAACCCGGCCAAGACCCTGGGCCACCTGCCCGACATGGGAGAACGCCTCTCCCTCGCCTTCCTCGACACACTGTGCACGCAGATCGAGAGGATCCACCCGCCCGGGGCCCGCGTCGTCATCTGCTCCGACGGCCATGTCTTCGGCGACCTGATCCGTGTCCCCGACCACCACATCGACGCCTACGCCGACGAACTGCGCGCGCTCATCAGGGAGTCGGACCTGAGCCACCTGTCCGTCTTCGACCTGCGCGACGTCCTCGGCGACCTCCCCCACGACACCAAGCGCGCCCACGTCCACGACCGCTACGCCCCCACCCTGGAGGCCCTGCGCACCGAGGTCCGCACCGACGCCCCCACCGTCGCGCTGTACCGGGGCATCACCCGCTTCCTCGTCGAGGACACGGCCGGCTTCAGCGGCACCCGCTCCGCCCTCCAACGCGAGTGCCGCAGCCGGGCGTACGGCGTCATCCAGCGCAGCCGGGCCTGGGGCGAGCTGATCGCCGAGCACCATCCGCGCGCCGTACGCCTGTCGATACACCCCCAGCCGGCCGGTGCCCCCAAGTTCGGCATCCGGCTCCTCGACGCCCCCGACGCCTGGACCACCCCCTGGCACTCCACGGCCCTGCGCGAGCCCGACGGCACCTGGATGCTCATGCCCCGCGCCAGGGCGCAGCTACTCGGCCGCCTGGTCCACCGGGACGGCAGACCGAGCCACTTCGAACGCCAACGCACCGACGATCACCGCTCGTCGGCGACCTCCCGCAGATACGCGCCGAGCCGCTCGACGGCCGACGGGTTGCGGGGGCTCTCGACCAGGTCGACGTAGTCCAGGACGAAGATCCGCTTGTGCTTGACGGCGGAGACGTGGCGCAGCGGCCCGTAGGAGAGCAGGAACTTCCGCTTCTGCTCGGCGCTCACATCGCCGTAGTCGCAGATCACGATGACGTCCGGGTCCCGCTCCACGACGCTCTCCCAGCCCACGGTGGTCCAGGAGTCCTCGACGTCGTGCATGAGGTTGGTCCCGCCGGCCTCGGTGATGATCTGCTCGGGGGCGGCGTAGCGGCCGGATGTGAAGGGCTGGTCCTGCCCGCTGTCGTACAGGAACACCTTCGGCCGGTCCGCACCCTTGGGGGCCCGGTCGTGCACCTCGGCGATCCGCTTCCTGAAGCCGGCGATCAGCGCGGCGGCCCGCCGCTCGACGTCGAACAGCTTCCCGAGGTTGGTGAGGTCGGTGTACAGGGCCTGAAGGGGCGGCATGATGCCGCGCGCGTTCTCCGTACGGCCGTTGCGGCAGGACTCGGTGAGGACGTACGAGGGGATGCCGAGCTTGTTCAGCGCGTCGGGCGTGAAGCCGCCTTCCTCGCGGAAGCCGTAGTTCCAGCCGGCGAAGACCAGGTCGGCGCGGGCGTCGAGGACGTTCTCCCTGGTGAGCTGGTCCTTCGACAGCCACTTCACCTTCTCGTAGCCGTCCTTCCACGGCACACCCGCCAGGTCGCCCTTGTCGTCGGGCATGGCGAACCCGGCCATGCGGTCCTCCAGACCGAGCGCGAACATCAGCTCGGTGATGCCGACGTCGTTGGTGACCACGCGTTCGGGGACCTTGTCGAAGGTGACCTTGCGGCCGCAGTTGGTGAGGGTGACCGCGGAGGACTTGGTCTCCGCCGCCTTCTCCACCGTGGCTCCACAGCCGGTCGCGGTGACGGTCGCGGCGAGGCAGAGGGCGGTGGCTATGAGCTTGCGCATGTGGGTCCTTGGGGGAGGAGGTCGAACAGGAGCTGGACCGCGCCGGTCTCCGGATGCCGTACCGGATGGGCGCGGACCCCGAACACGTCGGCGAGCAGCGTGGGCCGGAGGACGTCGTGCGGCGGGCCCGAGGCGACGATCCGGCCGCCGGCGACGACGTACAGGACGTCGCAGTGCGCGGCGGCCAGGTTGAGGTCGTGCAGGGCGGCCAGCAAGGTCAGTCCGCTGGAGCGCACCAGGGACAGCACGTCCAACTGGTGGGCGATGTCCAGGTGGTTGGTGGGCTCGTCCAGGACGAGCACCCTCGGCTGCTGGGCGAGCGCCCGCGCGATGAGCACGCGCTGCTTCTCGCCGCCGGACAGGGCGAGGAAGCCCCGCTCGGCGAGATGGGCGACGCCGGTGCGCTCCATGGCGGCGCCGCAGATCTCCCGGTCGGAGGCGGCCGTACGGCCGGTGTGCGGCAGCCGTCCCATGGCCACGACCTCGGCGACGGTGAAGTCGAACTCGGCCGACGACTCCTGCGGCAGCGCGGCCAGCACCCGGGCCGCCGCCCTGGGCGCCATCGCGTGCACGTCGTCCCCGTCCAGCCGCACCACGCCCCCGGCCGGCCGCAGCGCCCGGTACACACAGCGCAGCAGCGTGGACTTGCCGCTGCCGTTGGGGCCGACGAGCCCGACGAACGCCCCGCTGTCCACGGCGAGTCGGATGTCGTCGACCAGCCGCGCGCCGGCCGCCTCGACCGTGACTCCCTCGATGTCGAGCCGCATGCTCACCGGCCCCCGAACGCATAGCCGCCGCGCCGCATCAGCAGCACGAACGCGGGCACCCCGACGACGGCCGTGATCACGCCGACGGGCAGTTCGGCGGGGGCGAGCAGCAGTCGGGACAGCAGGTCCGCCCACACCAGCAGCACCGCCCCGGCGAGCGGCGCCACGGCCAGCACCCGCCGGTGATCGGCGCCCACCAGCATCCGTACGACATGCGGCACCATCAGCCCGACGAACCCGATGGCCCCGCTGACCGCCACCACGGTTCCGGTCACGGCGGCGGTGACCAGGAACAACTCCCTGCGCAGCCGCGCCGGTTGGACGCCGAGCGCCGCGGACGTCTCGTCCCCCATGGCGAGCGCGTTGAGCGTCTCGGCCCGCAGCCGCAGCCAGGCCCACCCGGCCGCCACGGTCACCGCGGCGAGCGGCACCTGCGCCCAGGTCGCGCCGCCCAGACTGCCCAGCAGCCACATCATCGCCGACCGGGCCGCCTCGCCGCGGGCCGCGCCGAACACCATGACGGTGGTGACGGCCTCGAAGCCGTACGCCAAAGCCGTCCCGGTCAGGATCAGCCGCAGCGGGGTGAGCCCGTGCGGCGACCGGGCCACGGCATACACCAGCGCCGTGGCCGCGAGCGCCGACGCGAAGGCGGACAGGGACAGCGCCCATACCCCCAGCCCCGCGAACACGCCCAGCAGGATCACGGCGTTGGCGCCCACCGCGGCGCCCGAGGAGATGCCCAGCACGAACGGATCGGCGAGCGCGTTGCGCACCATCGCCTGCACCGCCACCCCGACGGCCGCGAGCCCGGCCCCGACGACCGCGCCGAGCACTACGCGCGGCAGCCGGATCTCCCAGACGATCGTGTACGCGGCGACGTCCCGGGCGTCGATGCTCCCGCCGGTCAGCCCGGCCCCGAGCAGCCGCAGGACATCCGCCCACCCGATCCCGGCGGCCCCGAGCCCCACGCCGCACATCAGCGACACGAGCAGCAGCAGGGCCAGCCCCAGGACGAGCGGCAGCACGGGGAGGCGTGACGTACGGGATATCGGTGTCCGTGTCGGACTTGGGTGCACGGGCGGGCGGTCCTTCGCCTGGGGCCGCCTGTGAACGTGGAGCAGGAGACAGCCCGTACGACCGTGCCGGTCGCGCGGTCCCCTCTCGCAGTCCGCGGCGAGCATCAACGGGTCGCACCGACCACGGGCGATCGGGCTCGCGCGACGGACCACGAGGGCCGTCGCACACACCGTTGCGGGTCAGCGCCGGATTCTCACCGGACTTCCCCCGGGGAAGGCCCGGGGAGCGTAACAGACAGGGTTGCGCGGCAGGTGGGAGAGGGGCGGCTGCGGCGGCGTTGTCAGTGGGGTGTGTTATCCAGGTGGGGAGGGGATCTGGGAGGTGGCCCGATGCTGATCGACACGACCGCTCCGTCGGCCCGTGCCGCGGTGGAGGCGATCAGGACCGGCAACGTGACGGCGTTGCAGGACCTGCTCACCGCGCATCCGGGGCTGGCCACGGCGCGGGTGGGCGATATGAAGACCGCGCGGCCTCTGCTGCACATCGTCACCGACTGGCCCGGGCACCTGCCCGACGGTCCGCGAACGGTGACCGCGCTGGTCGCCGCGGGCGCGGACGTGAACGCCCGGTTCACCGGCGCGCACCGCGAGACCGCGCTGCACTGGGCGGCCAGCTGCGACGACGTGCCCGTGCTGGACGCCCTGCTCGACCTGGGCGCGGACATCGAGGCCGACGGCGGCGTCATCGGCGACGGGACGCCACTGGCGGACGCGGTGGCCTTCGGGCAGTGGAAGTGCGCCCGGCGCCTGGTGGAGCGGGGCGCACGGATGACCCTGTGGCAGGCCGCCGCCCTCGGCGAAGCCGACCGGGTCGCCGCCTTCTTCACCTCCGAGTCCGACCACCCTGCCGCCGAGGACGTCTCCGCCGCGCTGTGGTGCGCCTGCCACGGCGGGCAGCACCGGACGGCCGACTACCTGCTGCGACGCGGCGGTGACATCAACTGGATCGGCCACGACCGGCTGACCGCACTGGACGCCGCCCACCGCGAGGGTCACGACAGCCTGGTCACCTGGCTGCGCGAGCAGGGGGCGAAGTCCGCCGAGGAGTTGGAATGATGCCGTGCGGGGAGCGCGCATCCGACGTGCGGGCGCACGCCTCGGGGTGAAGACTGGGAGATGGCGGGGCCGCTGCGTCCTGCCGACATCGACACGTTGATACATCGACACGAGGTGCGAACGGATCCGCGCACCACGCCCCCGCAGCCCGCCCGGACGTCAGGCGCCCTCATCCGTCCGCGGCTCGCCGTCCCCATACAGAGGGAGCCGGCCATGGGCGGAATCAACGGAACAGCACTGGAAGGCCTGCGCGAGGGGCTGCGGGGACCCGTCATCACCCCGCGCGACCCGGGCTACGACGAAGCCCGCGCGATCTACAACGCCGGGATCGACCGGCGCCCAGCGGCCATCGCGCAGTGCGTGGACGTCGCGGACGTGCGAAGCGTGATCTCCGTCGCCAGGGACACCGGAGCCACGCTCGCGGTGCGCGGCGGCGGCCACAGCGGACCCGGGCTGTGCATGATCGACGACGCGCTCGTCCTCGACCTGTCGACCATGCGCGGGGTGCGCGTGGACCCGGGCACGATGACCGCGCAGGTGGCCGGCGGAGCGCAGCTGGGCGACCTGGACCACGCGGCCGACACCTTCGGTCTTGGCGTGCCGGCCGGCATCATCTCGATGACCGGCGTGGGCGGGCTCACGCTCGGCGGCGGCCATGGTCATCTGACCCGCAAGTACGGGCTGACCATCGACAGCCTGCTGTCCGCCGACGTCGTCCTGGCCGACGGTACGTTCGTCACCGCCTCCGAGGACGAGCACCCCGACCTGTTCTGGGCGCTGCGGGGCGGCGGCGGGAACTTCGGCGTCGTCAGCTCCTTCACCTTCCGGCTGCACCCGGTGGGCACGGTCGGCGTCGCGGTGACGGTGTGGCCGGTCGACCGCACCCCGGAAGTGCTGCGCTGGTACCGGGAGTTCCTGCCCGCCGCGCCGCAGGACCTCAACGGGTTCTTCACCCTGCTCACCATCCCGCCCGGACCGCCGTTCCCCGAGCCGATCCACGGGCAGAAGATGTGCGGCGTCGTCTGGTGCTACACCGGCGACCCGGCCGACGACAGCCTGGAGCAGGCGCTGACCCCGGTGAACGAACCGGCGCCGCCCGCCTTCCACTTCACCACGCCCATGCCGTACCCCGCCCTGCAGGGCATGTTCGACGAGCTGATCCCGAAGGGCTACCAGTGGTACTGGCGCGGCGACTTCTTCGACGAGATCTCCGACGCCTCGATCGACGTACACCACAAGTACGGCGAGAACCTCCCCACCGAACTGTCCCTGATGCACCTGTATCCCGTGGACGCCGAGGCCCACCGGGTCGGCGCCGACGACACGGCCTGGGCCTACCGGGACGCCAAGTGGTCCGGAGTGATCGCCGGGGTCGACCCGGACCCCGCCAACGCCGACCTGATCCGGCAGTGGTGCGTCGACTACTGGAGCGACCTGCACCCGCACTCCATGGGCGGCTCCTACATCAACTTCATCGGCGAAGGAGAGGGCACGGACCGCGTCCGGGCCACCTACCGCGGCCACTACGACCGGCTGGCCGCGACCAAGCACACCTACGACCCGGACAACTTCTTCCACGCCAACCAGAACATCCCGCCGACCGCCGGCTGACGTCCGTCGCTCCCTTCGTGCACCCGTGAGCAGCGCCTGGGGTAGGGCCCCCAGGGCTGTTCGGCTACTGACCGGTAGTGCGCCGGTGCGGGGAGTGTCGGAGGGCGGCAGGACCATGGAATCCCAGGTGGGCGAGGGCGAATCCGTGGACGTCGACGGCAGCCGCCTGGAGGAGTTGACGCCCGAACCGCTGCCGACGCGCGACTACGAGACCCGCCCCTCGCTCGTCTACGAGCGGCTCAGGCCGCCGCGCACGCCGACCCCGTCTTCGCCGACCATGTCGCGACCGGCAGCACGATCAGCACCCGGGCACATCTGTCCTGGGGCGCGGGCCCCCGCCAGTGCCCGGCCCGCGAGCACGCGTCCACCGTCGCGGCGGTCGGCGTGGGGCGGCTCTTCGAGCGGTTCTCCCATCTGGAGCTCGCCCTGCCCGCCGACCAACTCCCGTGGCGCTCCTCGCCGTTCATGCGCGGCCTGCGCTCACTGCCCGTGCGGTACGAACTTGCTCCGGTGCCGGAGCGGCCGGGGACGTTCCCACCGCCGGCGGTCCCGAGGCCCGAGCCGGAGAGCGTGGAGCCGGTGCTGCCGGACCGGTCCGCCCGGCAGCGCTCGTCGCTGTGGCGCTGTCTCACGAGCCTGATCCGCGGCGGTCGCTGACCTGGGCATGCCCATGGGACCGGGCCCGGCTCCGTGATCGACTGGAGGCCGGTACGGCACCGGCGTACCGTCGAATGGTGGCGGGAACCAGCCATCTGACCTCCGCCACGGCGCGATGCCATGAGCAATCCTGAGCAGACACCCGAAGCGCAGGCCACCCCGCAGAAGACGGAGCAGGGCAACGGCCGCGGCAGCGGTATGGCGCTGTTCGTCATCGCGTCCTGCCAGCTGATGGTGGTGCTCGACATCACCATCGTGAACATCGCCCTGCCGGACATCCAGAGCTCGCTCGACTTCTCCACGACGAGCCTGTCCTGGGTGGTCAACGCCTACACGCTCACCTTCGGCGGACTGCTGCTGCTCGGCGGCAGGATGGGCGACATCCTCGGCAGACGGCGGGTGTTCATCTTCGGTGTCCTGCTCTTCGTCCTCGCCTCGTTGCTCGGCGGACTGTCCCAGAACTCCTGGCAACTCCTCGCCGCCCGCGCCCTGCAAGGCGTCGGTGGCGCCATCGCGTCGCCGACCTCCCTCGCGCTGATCAGCACGACCTTCCGCGAAGGGCCCGAACGCAACCGGGCGTTCGGTGTCTTCGCCGCGGTCTCGGCGGGCGGCGGCGCGATCGGGCTGCTGGCGGGCGGCATGCTGGTCGAGTGGCTCAACTGGCGCTGGGTGCTGTTCGTCAACGTGCCCATCGGGCTGCTGATCGTGCTCGCCACCCCGCGCTGGATCCGGGAGTCCGAGCGCCACCCCGGGCACTTCGACATCGCCGGCGCGCTGACCTCCACCATCGGCATGGTGCTGCTGGTGTACGGGTTCATCCGGGCCGCGCAGGACGGCTGGCGGGACCCGTTCACGCTGGCCGCGTTCGGCGCGGCCGTCGTCTTCCTGCTGTTGTTCGTCCTGGTCGAGCAGCGTTCCAAGCAGCCGATCACACCGCTGCACATGTTCGCGGACCGCAACCGGGCGGGCACGTACGGCATGATGCTCAGCCTGGCCGCCGCGATCTTCGGCATGTTCTTCTTCCTCACGCTCTTCGTGCAGGACGTGCTCAACTTCAGCCCGCTCCAGGCCGGCCTGGCCTTCCTGCCGGTGAGCGCGGTCATCGCGGTGGGCGCGGGGATCGCCTCGCAGCTCCTGCCCAAGTACGGGCCCAAACCGTTCATGGTGACGGGCGCGATCCTGGCCGCCGCGGGCCTGTCCTGGCTGACCCTCACCGATGTCCACTCCACCTATCTGGGCAGCATCCTGGGCCCGATGCTCGTCTTCAGTCTGGGCATGGGCATGGAGTTCGTGTCCCTGACCCTGATGGCGCTGTCCAACGTGACCAACCGCGAGACCGGCGCCGCCTCGGGGCTGCTCAACGCCACCCAGCAGGTGGGCGGTTCCCTCGGGCTGTCCATCCTGGTCACCACGTTCGGTACGGCCAGCAACAACGAGGCCGACAAACAGATCCCCGCCTTCCTGTCCCAGGCGACCCCGGTGGAACGGCTGCGCTTCGAACGCACCGGTCAGCTTCCGTCGCAGTACGCCGACGAGATCCTCACCTCGGGAGTCTCCTCCGCCTTCATCGTGGCCGCGATCTTCACGGGCATCGCCGCGGTGATCGCCCTGCTCGTCATCCAGGTCCGCCCCTCGGACCTGGAGCGGCTCCAGGGCGGTGGGATGCCGACGCCCTGAGATTCGGGCTGGACGTCTGTCGTTGGCGCATCCGTCACTCGGTGCTCTTACTGTGCGCGCCATGAGAAGAATTTCGATCATGGTCAGTGCCGCGGTGCTGACCGCCGGCCTCGCGTCCCCCGCGGTGGCCCATCCGGGCGGACACACCTTCGGCCGGGCCACGCTGACGGGCTTCGCGTCGCTGCCGGCCGAGACGTTCGTGCCGGGCAGCGAGCCGTCCGGCGCCGCCATCGGTGCGGGCCCCTTCAACGGGATCGCGGCGCCCTTCGCGCACCAGCCGGTGCAGGGCTTCAGCGGTGTCGTGAACCGGCGTGACGGCACCTTCGACGTGCTGTCGGACAACGGCTACGGCAACAAGGCCAACAGCGCCGACTTCCTGCTCCGCGTCCACCGCATCGAGCCGGACACGCGCACCGGTAAGGTCGCGGTGCTCGGTGGGTTCAACCTGAGCGACCCCTACCACCACGTGCCGTTCGCGCTGACGCGGGCCGACCGGGTGCTCACCGGCGCCGACTTCGACGTCGAGTCGATCCAGCGGATGCCCGACGGAACGTACTGGATCGGCGACGAGTTCGGCCCCTGGCTGCTGCACTTCTCCGCCAAGGGCCGCCTGCTGCAGGCCCCGATCGCGCTCGACGGCGTGCAGGCCCCGGAGAACCCGTACCTGAACGGCGCCCAGCCGACCATAGCGAGCAGCAAGGGCTTCGAGGGCCTGGTCCGTTCCGTGGACGGCCGTCACCTCTACCCGCTCCTCGAAGGCACGGTGAACGGCGACACCCCCGGTGATCTGCGGTTCAGCGAGTTCGATGTGCGCAAGGGCACGTACACCGGGACGCGGTTCGTCTACCGCCTGGAGTCGACCGCGAACGCCATCGGCGACGCCATCGCCGTCGACCGGCACCGGTTCCTGGTCATCGAGCGCGACGGCGGACAGGGCGACACGGCCAAGTTCAAGCGCGTCTACCTCGCCGACACCCGGGACCGCGACGGCGACGGCCTGATGGACAAGACCCTGGTCGCCGACCTGCTGGACATCGCCAACCCCAAGGGGCTCGGCGGCTTCGGGGAGACGTTCCGCTTCCCGTTCCAGACGATCGAGGACGTGAACCTCGTCGACGACCGCACCCTCGCGGTCCTGAACGACAACAACTTCCCCTTCTCCTCGGGCCGTACGGCCGGCAAGGCCGACGACAACGAGTTCATCACCATCCGGCTCTCGGCCCCGCTGCACGCGGACAAGCGCGCGTTCCGCTGACGGCTGTGACGCGGCCGGCCGGTCGAGGGGGCGACCGGTCCGGCCGCGGGGCGCTCGACCGGGGCGCGCCGCAGCGGCCGGTCCTATGATCGGCCCGTGGACACAGCCGACCGCGATGCCCAGCGCCTGCCCATCGCCCAGTGGAGTGCCGCGGAGCGGCTCAGGAAACTGGCGTACAGCCTGTACCTGGAACACCAACCGGACATCGGCTGGCGCGAGTTCGCCAGGTACGGCGCCATTGCGGGGTCCCAGGTCCTGGCTGTGACTCTCGATCTCAAGGACGGCCGTGAGATGTTGTGCAGCCTGGTGATCGGGATGTCTCCGGAGGCGTTCTCCGTCGAGTCGGACATCGGCGTCGACGATCCGGAGGCCGACAACGGCTTCCGCTACCTGCTGGAGATCCCGGAGTCCTTCGCCCACTCGCTCGACGAGTTCATTGCGCTGATCGACCGTCAGCTGGATCAACTCGCCGAAGCGGCACCGCGGTTGTTGCGGGAACTGCGATCGGGCACGTCGATGGGATGACCTTTCAGGCCTATGGGTTCCCTGTGAAGGGTGTGACGACGTTCACGCCGATGTGGCGGAAAGTGATGAATTCCTTACGCAAGCCGCGCGTAAGTGACGGTAATTCGCACACGCTTCATAGGAGGTTTAAAGTGCAACCGTTCACCCTCAAGTACGCCCACCCCAAAGGGATTTCGTCGGCGCTGACGCCGTATCACTTCGACCCGGCCCGGCAGCTGAACATGCTGCCCGACGGCCGCCCCGCCGTCAGTGACCCGGACCTGCTGCTCGCGGCCGGCACGACGACGTCCACCGCCGGGTCCGCGACCCACTTCGACGACTGACGAACCCGCCGCGCATGACGGTTCTGATCCTGACGTCCGAAGAGGACGTGACCGCGGACATGGTGGTGGCCAGGCTGCATTCCACGGGGACGCCCGTGATGCGGCTGGACCCCGCCGACCTGCCGGGCAAGGCGGTGCTGTCCGCCGACTACGCCCACGGCGACTTCGACGGCCATCTGTCGGTCAACGGACATGTGCTCAGCATGAGCGGCCTGCGCTCCATCTGGGTGCGCAGACCCGGCGAGCCGGCCGCACACGCGGCCGACCCCTCGCCGTGGCTGACCGCCGAGACCCGGCAGGCGCTGTACGGGATGCTCCACTCCGCCGCCGCACGGTGGATGAACCACCCGCGCAACGCCGACCAGGCCCGGCTGAAGCCCTGGCAGCTGAGGGTCGCCCACCTCAGTGGCTTCGCCGTGCCGCCGACGGTCTTCACCACGGCACCCCGGCTGGCCCGGGAGTTCACCGAGGCGTACCGGGACGTCGTGGTGAAGTCCGCSTCGGGGCCGCCGCCCGGAGACCCCGCGCTGGCGCTGCCCACCACCCTGATCGGCCCCGACGCGGACTTCACCGCCGTCGCGGCCGGGCCCGCGCTGCTCCAGCGGTACGTACCGAAGCGCGCCGACATCCGGCTGACCTCCGTCGGCCCCCGGATGTTCGCCGCCCGCAAGACGGCCGAACCCGGCCAGGTCGACGGGCGGTTCGGCGAAACCGGGCACGGCTGGCAGCCGGTCCCGGTCCCCGAACGCATCGGCAAGTCGGTGCACGAGTACGTCACTCTGGCCGGACTGGCGTACGCCGCCTTCGATTTCGCCGAGGACATGGACGGCATCTGGTGGTTCCTGGAGTGCAACCAGGGCGGCCAGTTCGGCTTCGTCGAGCTGGAGACCGGACAGCCGATCGCGGAGGAGGTCGCCCTGTGGCTGGCGCAGACACGACGCCGTGAGGGACAGTCCCTGCCTTGACTACGTTGATGAGTACCGGTCGGCCCGCGCCCGCGAGCCCGTTCCGGGCCATGGGCGCGGCGACCGGGCGGACAGCGCAGAACGGGAGGACACGCGATGACCACGCGGCGGACGATCGCGCCGGAAGAGCTCGACACGCTGAACCTGGCCGATCCCCGGATGCACGCCGAGAGCGACCTGTCGGCCGTGTGGCGCCACTTGAGGGAGCTTGCGCCGGTCCACTGGAATCCGGCGACCGGCACGGCCCCGGGCTTCTGGGTGGTGACCCGGCACGCCGACGTCACCTCCGTCTACCGCGACAGCGCCCGCTTCACCTCCGAGGGCGGCAACGTCCTGGAGACCCTGCTCGCCGGCGGCGACACCGCGACCGGGCGCATGCTCGCCATCACCGACGGGGAGAAGCACGCGGGGCTGCGCCGCGTGCTGATGTCGGCGTTCTCGCCGCGGGCGCTGGAGCCGATCGTGGAGAGCGTGCGGCGCACGGTGACACGGCTGCTGGGCGACGCGTTGGAGAGGGGCACGTGTGACTTCGCCGCCGACGTGGCGGCCGGGATACCTCTGGGCGCCATCTGTGACCTGCTGGGTGTGCCCGACCGTGACCGGGCCTATGTGCTGAGCCTGACGTCCTCGGCGCTGGGCTCGCACGACGCCGACAGCACGGCGGCCGACGCGTGGATCGCCAGGAACGAGATCCTGCTCTACTTCGCGGGCCTCGCCCGCGACCGGCGCGGCAGCGGCCACTCGGACGTCATCGCGCTGCTGGCGGGCAGCGAGGTGAACGGGCTGCCCTTGGACGACGACGAGATCATGCTCAACTGCTACAGCCTGATCCTCGGCGGCGACGAGACGGCCCGCCTGTCCATGGCCGGTGCCGCACTCGCCCTGCTGGAGCACCCCGACCAGTGGCAGGCCCTGAAGCGCGGTGACGCCGCCATCGACACGGCCGTCGAGGAGATCCTGCGCTGGACCACCCCCGCCCTGCACTCGGGGCGCACCGCGACGACCGACACCGAGGTCGGTGGCCGGCCGGTCAAGGAGGGGGAGATCGTGACGGTCTGGAACGCCTCCGCCAACCGCGACGAGCGAGTCTTCGAGGCCCCGGCCGAACTGCGGCTGGACCGAACCCCCAACAAGCACGTCACCTTCGCCTACGGCCCCCACTTCTGCCTCGGCGCCTACTTGGCCCGCGCGGAGATCGCGGCCGTACTCGCCGGGCTGCGCGACCTCGTCGCGGAGATGGAGCAGACGGGCCCTGCGAAGCCCGTCTACTCCAACTTCCTCAGCGGCCTCGGCGCGCTGCCGCTCTCGCTCAAGGCCGCCTGAACTCCCTTATCGCGCAAGCTCCTTGCGGATGCGGTCCAGCATGAACGCCGAGGACTCCTTCGCCCGCTCCTCCCAGGCGAAGACACAGGCCGTGGCGACGCCGTCGAAGTTCAGTTCGCGCAGGGTGCCGAAGAAGGCATCCCAGTCGACCTCGCCCTGCCCGATGTCCAGGTGCTGGTGGATACGGGCCGGGGTGCCGGGCGGGTTGAGGATGTAGCGCAGGCCGGACGAGCCCTTGTGGTTGAAGGAGTCCGCGATGTGTACGTGCCGGAGCTTGTCACCGGCGTGGCGCATCATCGCCGCGATGTCCGCCTTCGGGTCGGTGCCCGAGAGGTGGAAGGAGTGCGGGGCACAGTAGAGGTAGTTCACCCACGGCTTGTTGATCGCGCGGACCAGGTCGACCGCGGGGGTGTTCTCCTCGCAGAAGTCGTCCGGATGGGCCTCCAGGTTCAGCGCGATGCCCTCGCGCTCGAACACCGGGAGCAGTTCCTCCAGCGAGCGCCAGAAGGCGGCCTCGCTCTCGGCGGCGCGCTCCGGGCGGCCGTTGAACTCGCTGTTCATCAGCGGACAGCCGAGGTCGGAGGTGATCTCGATCATCCGCTTCCAGTAGCGGACGGCCGCCTGCCGCTCCGTCTCGTCCGGCGAGGACCACTTGTACAGCGGCAGCACGGAGGACAGCCGGACGCCGTGCGTGCGCAGGGAGTTCCTCAGCTCGGCGATCCGCTCGTCGTCGGCCCGCGGGTGCAGGAAGAACGGCATGAAGTCGTCACGGGGCGACAACTCGATGTACTCGTAGCCGAGTTCGGCGACCGTGCGCACCATCGCGTCGATGGGCAGCGCACGGAACATGTAAGGGTCGAGGGCGATCTTCACGCGGCACCTCCGTAGAAGGCGGGGCGGGGCTTGAGGTCGGTGGCGACGACGCGGCCCGACTCCAGGGCCTCGACCGTCGCCGCGGTGATGACGGTGGCGGCATAGCCGTCCCACGCCGAGGGCCCGGTGGGCGCGTCGTCGGCGGCGATGCCGGCGATCCACTCGCGGAACTCGGTGTCGAAGGCATCCCGGAAGCGGCCCACCCAGTCCGTCAGCACCTCGGTGCTGTGCTGAGCGGCGGTGCGCACCCCGACCGCGGCCGGGTCGGGCAGCCGGACGAGGCCCTCCTCACCGACGGCCTCGCACTGGATGTCGTAGCCGTACTGGCAGTTGACGAAGACCTCCAGGTCGATCCGGACGCCCTTGGCGGTCTCGAAGAGCATGATCTGCGGGTCCTTCAGGTGCGCGAGCCGCTTGCTCGTGGCGCGCGGGGTGATCACCTGAGTCGAGACGATCTCGTCGTCCAGCAGCCAGCGCAGCACGTCGACCTCGTGCACCGCCGTGTCCAGGGCGGCCATCGCGGAGGTGTACGACTCCGGAACGGTCGGATTGCGGTGGGCACAGTGCACGATCAGCGGCTCGCCGATCCGGCCGGAGTCGATGACCTGCTTCAGCTGCCGGTAGCCGGCGTCATAGCGGCGCATGAAGCCGACCTGGACCAGACGGCGGCCGTGCGCGGTCTCCGCCTCGACGATCCGCAGGCAGTCCTGCGCGGTGGTGGCCAGCGGCTTCTCGCAGAACACCGGCTTCCCGGCGGCGATGGCGTTCAGCACGTGCTCGGCGTGGGTCGGGCCCCAGGACGTCACGAGGACGGCGTCGACGTCGTCCGCCGCGATCAACTCGGCCCCATCGGCGAACACCAGGGCGCCGACCGGCGCCGCCGCCTGATCGGCACGGGCGGCGTCGATGTCGGTGACCGCGGTGACGCGGGCGCCGGTGACAGTGTCGGTCAGCCGCCGGATGTGCTCCTTGCCGATCCAGCCGGCGCCGATGACGCCTACGCGCACAGTCATGAGTGATGGTCCTTTCTGCGATCCCCGGCCGCGACGGATCCGGGAAACAGGAGGTGTTCAGGAGAAGCGCGCCCGGAGTTCGGCTTCGAGGGTTTCGAGCGAGCGGCCCTTCGTCTCGGGGACGTAGAGCTTCACGAAGGTGAGCGAGAAGATGCCCGCCACCACGAACAGGAAGAAGGTGTGGGAGATCCCGATGCCGGAGACCAGCGACGGGAAGACCAGTCCGATCACGAAGTTGGTCAGCCACAGCACCACCGCCGCGACTCCCATACCGAAGCCGCGCATCCGCATCGGGAAGATCTCCGACAGCATCAGCCAGGTCACCGGCGAGATCGCGCCCTGCTGGAAGGCGAGGAAGGTGACGGTCATGGCGAGCACGGCGTAGGCACGGCCGTCACCGGCCGGCAGCACCAGCGAGAAGACGCCGATCAGCAACAGGGCGACGGTGGTGCCGACCTGACCGACCATCAGCATGGGGCGCCGGTTCACCCGGCCGAGCAGCCAGATGCCGACGAAGGTGGCCAGCACCGAGATCACACCGTTGGCGATGTTGGCGGTCAGCGCGCTGTCGGAGGCGAAGCCGGCGTCGGTGAGGATCTGGGTGCCGTAGTACATGATCGTGTTCACGCCGGTGATCTGCTGCACGATCGCGATGCCGAAGCCGATGAGCATCAGCTTGCGGATCCACGGGGTGGCCTTCATGTCCTGCCAGCCGCCGAGCCGCTCCTGGTCCTCCTTGACGGCGAGCGCGGACACCTCGGCGAGCTCGGCCTCGGCGCGCTGCTGGGAGCGCACCTGCTTGAGCACCTCCAGGGCCTCGCCGAAGCGGGTCCGGGAGGCGAGCCAGCGCGGGCTCTCCGGCATGACCAGCATGCCGAACCACAGCGCGACGGCCGGGATCGTGGCGATGACCAGCATCCAGCGCCACACCCCGCCGGACTCGCCGCCCACCTGCGCGATGATCGCGTTGGAGGTGAACGCCAGCAACTGGCCGCTGACGATCATCAGTTCGTTACGGGTGACCAGCGCCCCGCGCCGCTCCGCGGGGGAGACCTCGGCGAGGTACACGGGCACGGTCACCGAGGCGCCGCCCACCGCGAGGCCGAGCACGAACCGGGCGACGACCATGACGGCGGTCGTCGGCGCCAGCGTGCAGCCGAGTGCGCCGATGAAGAACAGCACCGCGAGGGTGAGGATCGTGCGGCGCCGCCCGCGCGCGTCCGACAACCGCCCGCCCACGACGGCACCGAGGGCCGCGCCCAGCAGCAGCGAACTGGTGACCATGCCCTCGGTGACCGCGGTCAGACCGAGGTCGTCGGTCATGTACGGCAGGGCGCCGTTGATGACGCCGGTGTCGTAGCCGAAGAGCAGTCCGCCGAAGGTGGCGATGACGGTGATGAGCCGCAGTCGGCGCGACACCTCCGGCGGGGCGTCGTCCGCGACCGAGGGCGGGGTCTTCGTCCTGTCGTCCCTGACGTCCATGGGCCCTCTCCTCACCGGTCGTCGAGCGTCTTGAGGGCCGGACGTCGCGTCCCGGTCAGGCCGCAGCCCGCCAGGTGCTCACGCGTGCTCACGGCGATGGGCAGCGGCACCTCGGGCGCGCACGGGTACAGGTCCTGCTCGACGATCACGAACAACTCGGCGTCCAGCCGGGCCAGTTCGGCCACCACGTCGGCGGGCCGCGGCACACCGGCGGGCGGCGACACGCACACACCGCGCTTGACGGCCTCGCCGAACGACAGGTCCTGCGCCGCGACCTGGCGGAGGATCTCCGGGTCCATCTGCTTGATGTGCACGTACCCGACGCGCTCGCCGTAGCGCCGGATCAGGTCGACGTTGTCGCCGCCGCCGTAGGCGACGTGACCGGTGTCCAGGCACAGGTTGGTCCAGCGGGAGTCGGACTCGTTCAGCAGCCGCTCGATCTCCGGCTGGGTCTGGATGTGGCTGTCCGCGTGCGGGTGGATCACCAGGCGCACGTCGTACTCGTCGAGCAGCAGCCTGCCGAGCCGGTCGGCGGCCTTGCCGAAGCCCGCCCACTGCTCGGCGGTCAGTTCCGGGGACTCGGTGAACGCGCCGCTCTTCTCGTCCCGGTACATCGGCGGGATGAAGACCAGGTGGTGGGCGCCGGCCGCGGCGGTCAGCTCGGCGACCCGCCGGACGTGGGCGAGCATCTCGTCCCAGGCCTCGGGCCGGTGCAGCGCGCCGAAGGCGGTGCCGCCGCAGACCTTGAGGCCGCGTGCGTCGAGCTCCTCCTCGAGCTGCCGCGGGTCGGTGGGGAGGTAGCCGTACGGCCCGAGCTCCAGCCACTCGTACCCCGCCGCGGCGAGCTCGTCGAGGAAGCGGGCGTACGGGACCTGCTGGTCGTCCTCCGGGAACCAGACGCCCCACGAGTCGGGGGCCGAGCCCAGGCACAGGTTTCCCGCGATGGTGCGGAGCGAGGTTGGCGCTGTTGCCATGACAAGTCCTTCGGGGAGGGGACGGACGTCAGTGGACGTATCCGCGAACATGTTTCTGTCGCGCTCTACTAGCGCGCTCTAGTCCGAGTACGATGACCCTGGTCCAAATGTCATGTCAATAGCTTGTTGCCGGAAGATTTCGCGGCCTCGTTAAGGTGAACGGCGTCGAAGGGTGGGTTCACAGGTGGATGCGTCAGGCCGTCAGCGGCCCACGATGGCGGACGTCGCCGAGAAGGCCGGCGTCTCCCGGGCGCTCGTCTCGATCGTCTTCCGGGATCTGCCGGGCGCCGGTCGCGAGACCCGCGAACGGGTCCTGCGCGTCGCCGACGAGATCGGCTACCGCCCGGACAACGCGGCCCGGCTGCTCGCCCGTGGCCGCAGCCGCACGCTCGGCGTGATGTTCATCGTCCACCAGACCTTCCACACCGACCTGATCGCGGGCATCTACCCGGAGGCCGAGCGGCTCGGCTACGACGTCCTGCTCTCCGGGACCACCCCCGGCCGCGGCGAGTCCAAGGCGATCGAGGCGCTGCTCAGCCACCGCTGCGAGGGGCTGATCCTGCTCGCCCCCGACGCCGAGCCGGGCTACCTCGACGCGCTCGGACGCCGTGCGGCGACCGTGTCGGTCGCCCGTCGCGCGCCCGGCGCCCACGTGGACTTCGTGCACAGCGCCGAAGGCAAGGGTGTGCGCCAGGCCATGGACCATCTCGTGGAGCTGGGCCACCGCCGAATCGTGCACATCGACGGCGGCCGCGGTCCCGGATCGGCCGAGCGGCGGCGCGCCTACCGGGCCGCGATGCGCCGGCACGGACTGACGGACGAGCAGCGGGTGATTCCCGGCACCCACACCGAGGAGTCGGGCATCGAGACGGGCCGCCTGCTGCTGGCGGAGCGCGGCCAGGGGGTGCCCCTGCCCACGGCGGTCCTCGCGGGCAACGACCGGTGTGCCATGGGCCTGCTGATGACCCTGACGAGGGCCGGTGTCGAGGTCCCGCGCGACATGTCCGTTGTCGGCTACGACGACAGCCATCTGTCCCATCTGATGCCGATCGGCCTGACCACCGTCCGCCAGGACGCCGTCCTCATGGCCGAGCACGCCGTGCGCTTCGCAGTGGAGCGGCTGGAGGACCCGGAACTCCAGCCGCGCGAGGCCGTGTTGGACCCCAAGCTCGTCGTCCGGGGCACGAGCGGGCCGGCCCCGCAGGAGCCGGCCCACTGACAAAGCAGCGGCGAGGCCGGCCGCGCCCCGTCGCGGTCACGGCCGGCCTCGCCTGTCCCCTGTACGCGCCTAGCGCGTGCCCTTCGCGGCGAACTCGGCGACCGCGTCGACGTTTTCCTTGGTGATGAAGGCGGGCCCGGTCAGCACCGGAGCGGTGCCGCCGCCGCTGAAATTGCCGTTGGTCCGGTACAGCCACAGCGAGTCGACCGCCAGGTAGCCCTGGAGGTAGGGCTGCTGGTCGACGGCGAACTCGACCTTGCCGTCCTGGACTGCCGTCACCAGCTCCTTGTTGAGGTCGAACGTCGCGACCTTGGCCGTGCTGCCCGCGTCGGACACCGACTGCACGGCGGTCAGCGCGAACGGGGCGCCGAGCGTGACCACCTGGTCGATGGAGGAGTCCTGTTGGAGCTTGGCGGTGATCGTCGACTTCACGGACGGCATGTCCGTGCCGTTGACGTAGAGGATGTCCGTCTTGCCCTTGAACCCCTTCTTCAGACCGGCGCACCGGGCTTCCAGGGCGACGTGGCCCTGCTCCTGGATGACGCAGACGGCGTGCTTGGCGCCGGTTTCGCCCAGTCGCTCGCCGAACGCCGCACCGGCGATGTTCTCGTCCTGCCCGAAGTACTCGAGCATGCCGAGGTCCTTCCAGTTGTCCAGGCCGGCGTTGAAGCCGACGACCGGGATGCCGGCCGCCGTGGCCTTGCCGATGACGGCCTTCATCGCGCTCGGCTTGGCCGCGGTGAGGGCGATGCCGTCGACCTTCTGGTCGATGGCGTTCTGCACCAGGTTGGCCTGGTTGCCGGCGCTCGGGTCGCTGGAGTAGACGAGCTTGACGTTGTCCTTGGCGGCGGCGGCCTCGGCGCCCTTGCGGATCAGGTCCCAGAAAGTGTCACCGGGCGCCGCGTGCGTGATCATGGCCACGGTCATCCGGGGAGTCGTGGCCTTGCCCGCCGAGGCGTCCGTGACGCCCTCCTCGGACTTCTTCCCGCCGGAGCCACTGGAGCATCCGGCGGCGAACAGGGTGGCGGCCAAAGTGGCGGCCGTCAGGCCGGCGGCTCGATGGTGTCTGCGCATGTCCCATGCACCTCGCTGTGCTGATCGGGGCGGGTTCTCAGGTGGGGGGAGGTTCACGGGTACCGCCCGCTGGATAACGGCTGGAGCGCTCCACTAGCGCGCTCTAGTGGCAGGAACTATGCGGCGGTCCACAGGTGATGMCAATGGGTATGTCAGGACGTATCGACAAAGCCGAGGTGGGGCGGTGGTGCGTCAGTCGCCGCGGTGGGCACGGCGCACCGTCGCGGGCGACGACACAGGACCACCCCGCCTCGGACGAGACGGGGTGGTGGTGACGCGGTGGTGACCGCCGGTGGCCGGCGTTCGGCTCAGGCGGGCCGTATCACGCTGTGGATCGCCGCTTCTCCGGCGTAGTGGATGGATTCCTCGCGGATGAGTGCCCCGGGTCCCGGGGCGTGGATCATCATGCCGTTCCCGGAGTAGATCCCGACGTGCCCGGCGTGGAAGAGGACCAGGTCACCGGGGTCGACATAGGTGAGAGCGATGCCCTGCCCCGCCGTCGCCTGCTCCGGGGCCGTGCGCGGGAGGGTGATGCCGGCGGCCTTCCAGGCGGCCTGGGTGAGGCCGGGACCGTCGAACGCCTCCGGCCCGGTCGTGCCCCAGACACAGGGCTTGCCCAACTGTGCACGGGCGAACTCCAGGGCCCGCAGGGCGCGCGTGTCCTGCGACCCCGTCGCCGTGAGGGCGGTACTGATGGCGGTCGCCGGGGGCGCGGCGGTGGTGGTGCCGACGATCGGGTCCGTGGCGGGGATGGCGAAGGTGTCCGTTTCCAGGGCCGTTGGGGAGGTCGGCCAGGCCGCCGCGCCGGGCGGGACCGTGGTGAGGTCGGCGGCCGACTGCGCTTGCAGGGCCTGCCACTGGTCGTCGGCCGAGGGCAGTGCCTGTGGCTGGGCCGGCGTGGCACTCCAGGTGTCGGCTGCGGGCAGGGCGGCGACGGCCGTCGGCGGAGCGCTCTGCCGCATGGCGTACACGGACAGCAGCTCGCGGGCCCGGTCGAGCTTGCGTCGGCTCTGCTCCTTGGTCGTCCGCAGGCCCGACCGCTGCTGCGGATCGGCCGCCGGTGCGACGGCCGGGGCGGCCGGGAAACCGGGAGCGGTCGAGGCGGGCAGGGCGGGCACGGCCGGGAGGACCTGGGTGGCCTGGACATCCCCCTGCGGGGCCGCGGGCGCGGGCGGCAGCGCGGCGACGGGGCCTGCGGTCAGCTCGGCAACAGCAGCCCTCCCGGCGGCCGGAGCGGACGTCAACTCGGCGGCCGGCGCGGCGGTCAGCTCCAGCGGTGCGCGACCGGACAGCTCCCGCGCCGGGGCGAGGTCCTGCGTCGCACGCGCGGGCCTGCGCGCTGCGGGACGGTCCGGCGTTCTGTCGCGCGGCAGCACGGCCGGCACGGTCGGACCGCGCTTTGCACGCGCCAGGTCGAACCACTGCTGGGTGACGCTGTCGAGCGCGGGGTCGTCCCGCCCGATGTCGCTCGCCCGGGCCCCGACGGCAGATGCAGGTCCGGCGCCCTCCGGCCGGGCGTCGCGCCCCCGTGGTCCCGTCGACGAGGCGCGGGTGGCGTTGAAGGTTCCCGAGTCGGTCTCGGCCCGGTCGTAGAGGGAGGTGACCCGGCGGCTGACTTCCTCGCGGCTGGGTGCCTCGTCAGCGGACGAGGGGGCGGCGCCCGCCGTCTGGCCGAGCAGCGCCACCGAGGTGAGAGCCGCCGACGCGAATGCGGAGTTGCGCATGCCGGGCAGGCTGAGAGCCCCCGGCCGCGCGGTGCCTTCCGGCGCCATGGGCGACGTACTCCTTCCGTACTCCGCCTACCGAGTGAGCGGTGGGGGTACCCCCAGGCCGTTCAGGCCCTGGGGGAGGGTTCGGGCGGTGGAATCCGGAAGGTGTGCCCTACGGCCCTGCCCCGCAGGGCAGTTGGCCGATTCACCCCAAGTTCGGTTGGGTCCCCGGCTCCGATGAACCAGTGCGGTGCACCGGACTCGGCGGAGGCCGCGCGTCCCGGCGGGGTTCGCCGGAGTTCGTCGTGCGGCCTGATCCGTAACCTAGCCAACTTGTGCGCCTCCCGTGAAGGTTGAGGCGTTAAATGTCCGATACGTTTCTGTGACCTTCGACGCTTACGGGGGAGCGGCGGCCGGGTTCACTTCGCGGTGCGCCTGCGCCGCCACGCTTCGTAGTGATCCAGGACCGTCTGCTCGATCGGGCGGTAGGTGATGCCCAGTTCGCTCACGCTCCGGCTGTTGTCCACCCGGAACCGGATGCCGAGGTGTTTGCGGATGTAATCCTGCGTCAGGCCGAAGGCCGGGCCCAGGATCCGTACCGGCCAGTGCGGGAGCGCGGTGCGCGGGAGGCGGAGGTCACGGGGATACCGGGTCCGCAGGATGCTGGACATCTCGTGGAACGACGTCATGGTCTCGGCGGCGACGATGTAACGGCCCCTCGCGTCCGGGTTCTCGGCCGCCGCGATGTGCGCGTCGGCCACGTCGCGCACGTCCGCCGTGGCGAAGCTGAAGTCCGGGGCGCCGTAGAAGAAGTAGCCCTTGAACAGCTCCTGAAGCAGGAACAGGCTGCCGGACTCGGAGGCGGGTGTCAGGGACGGGCCCAGGACGAGGCCGGGGTTGACCGACACCAGGCGCCAGCGGCCCTGGGCGGCCTCCGCTTCCCGGGCGGCGCGCTCCGCGACCGTCTTGGCGTAGTGGTACGGGTTGTGCTCCACCGTGCTGGTGGTGTTGAAGTACCGCTCCGAGAGCACCGCGTCGTCCATCTTCAGGACGTCCGCGTAGTCACCGAAGATCGTGCCCACGGTGGAGGTGAGGACCACCCTGTCCACGGTGGGTGTCCGTTCGACGGCCGCCAGCACATTGCGTGTGCCGAGCAGCGCCGGGTCGACCATCTCCCGGCGGCCGTCCTTGATCTTCTCCGGCATACGGAACGGTGACGCCACATGGAACACCGTCCGGCAGCCGGTCATCGCCTCGTCGAAGGCACCCTCGGACAGCAGGTCGGCCTCGAACAGGGACAGTCGGCCGGGATGCGCCTCCTGCATCTCCCGCAGCGGCCGCACCTTGGCGGTGGCGGCCGTGCTGCGCACGGTGGCGTGGACCCGGTGGCCGCGCTCCAGGAGCCGCCGCACCAGATGACTCCCGACGAACCCACTCCCGCCGGTCACCAACACGGCTGCCGAACCGTCAGAACCCACGCCCTCACCCCTCACGTCGTGCGGTCGGGGGTCACCTTATGGCGCACGGCGGCCGGTTCGCGGGTGCGGTACCGAGCCCGCCTCACAGGCCCTTGTCGGCGGTGGCCGTCAGACTGTGCGGCATGACTTCGGTGACGGCACATGACTACGCCTGGATACGTTCCTCCCCGTTGTTCCGGCACGCGCTGGAGAGCGGGTACACCCTGACCCTGGTGCAGGGCGTCGCCCCGGGGGACGTCGTGCGGGTGATGGGGGCAGAGCCGCTGGGCGTGTGCACGGGGGTGGACGCGCTGATCGGGCGGCAGCAGGAACTGCGCGACGCGTCGGACTACTGGGACGAGTCCTTCATCTCGGGTGCGTTCACCGTGCCGGGCGCCGGCGGCGACTGGACGCTCGTCCTGCACTTCGACGGTGGCGTCGGGATGCGGCCCCGCTTCCTGGAGGCCTTGTCGGCGCACGGGCGTGCCGTGGCGCACTCCACCAACGGAGGCATGCCCATCGACCTGTTCCACTGGTACGAGGGCGGGGAGCTCCGGACCACCTTCGAGTAGCTCACCGCCAGGGACGGCAGCACCCCGGACGACCTGGTCCCTGTGATGCGTGAGGTCGGCTTCGACCTGTCCGAGGAAGAGGAGGAGGAAGAGGACGACACCGGTGCGGGCGTCGACACCAAGGCGGCGGTCCTCGCTCTTGCCGAGAGGCTGACCGGTGTTCGGGTCACGCAGGAGCTGCTCCGGGAAGCCGAGTACCAGCTGGGGCACGTGCCGGAGGAGCCCGCCGAGGAGTGGACCGGCGTCGTCATCGACATCACCGACGCCCACGGGGAACGCTTCTACAAGGAAGTCACCCGCGAGGAGGTCGAGAACGCCATGGTGCGCGCCCGCGCTGAGGCCGAGGCGCCGATCGCCATCCCCGGGCCCGAGTCACCCACTCGCTGACCCTCTCGCCGCAGGTGTGGAGGGAACGGGATCGCGTCACCCCCGGAAAACCAGCCACGGAGGATTGTGTACGACTCGCGTAGATCGCACGTACGTGCGACCAGCCGAACGACCCGGGTCAGGGGGTCCGCGGTGGCTCCGGGCCGGCCCGGCACCGTGCCGTGACACCCGGTGTGCAGAATCCGTGAACCACCTGGCCGAGGCGCGCAGGCGAGATGTGCGGATGCCGGGAGGGTGCCTTCACCAAATCCCCTTCGGGGGTGGCCTGAAGGCGCCTTGCTCGGTCAACTTCGAACACAGCAAGGTGGATCGAGCACTTGAGCATCAGGAGTCACAAGCGCGTCGCTTGGCTCGGACGGCCGACAAGTCCGGGGTACTGACGGGGGAACTGATGCGGTGCGCACGGCCGCCGCCATCCACTGGCGGGGGCTGTTCGTGCACGCGTCCGGCACTTCTCCCTGTGCCGTCTCTTGGTGCCTTCGTCCCGGTGCCCGAGACAGGGATAAGGAGGGGGAATGCCGATGAGCGCGCTGAGCGCCGCCAAGCCGACGTATCCCGGCGTCTACGTCGAAGAGCTTCCCAGCAGTACCCGTACGATCTCGACCCTGACCACGTCCGTGACCGCCTTCGTGGGCCACACCCGACGCGGTCCGCTCAACGAGCCGGTACGCGTCACCAGCTTCGCGGAGTTCGAGCGCCGCTTCGGCGGCCTGAGCGCACAGAGCGCCGTCGGCTACGCGGTCCACCAGTTCTTCGGCAACGGCGGCACCGTCGCGGTGATCGTCCGCGTCGCCAAGGCCGGCAGCGGCAAGGCCGCCTGCGTCACCCTCAAGTCCACCGAGGGCCACAGCGAGGGCCCGGTCCTCGAGGTGCACGCCAAGGAACCCGGCGTCTGGGGCAACGGCCTGCGCGTCGCCGTCGACCACGACACGCCGTGCCCCGACGAAACCTTCAACCTCCGGGTCTACGACGCCAAGGGCGACGCCCGCGAGAGCTTCACCGGCCTGTCCATGGACCCCGCGGGCGGCCGCTACGCGCAGACCGTGATCAACGCGGGTTCGAAGCTGATCCGCGTCGAGGTCGTCGGCGAGGGCCGCCCCGACCCGTCGGGCACCGTCTCCAAGCCGTTCGGCGACGAACTGCCGAACCTGGAAGTCGACCTGACCGTCAAGATCGGCGAGGTGGAGCGCGAGTTCAAGCTCTACGACCCCGACTGCGACGGTGAAGCTCCGTGCAGTGTCGCCGAGTTGGCGCTGCTCCTGGAGCGCAAGCTGCGCGCCCTGCCCGACGCGCCCGGCAAGCACGCCTTTGCCGGCACCGAGGTCACCGCCTTCGGCCGCCGTATCCAGGTCGTCGCCGGCTCCACCGACCCCGAGGACGTCGTCCGCTTCCTCGGCGAGTGCGCCAACGACCTGGGCCTCGAGGCCTCCGTCAACCCGCCGGTCTTCCCGCTGGAGGGCGGCGAGGACGGCGAGGCGCCCGGACCGCGCGACCTCATCGGCTCCGAGGGCGACAAGAGCGGCATCCAGGCGCTGCGCGGCGTCGCCGACGTCAACCTGCTGGCGCTGCCCGAGCTCGCCGCGTACGAGAAGACCGAGGACGCGCTCACGGTCATCTCGGCCGCCCAGCGGCTGTGCGCCGAGCGGCGGGTCTTCCTGCTGGTCGACTCGCCGAGCACCTGGGTCAGCGTCGACACCGCACGCGCCGGGCTCGCCGCCTTCGACGCGGTACGCGGCAACCACGCGGGCCTGTACTTCCCGCACCTGCAGCTCACCGACCCGCTCACGGGCCGGCTGCGCTCCTTCCCGCCGTCCGGCGCCGTCGCCGGCGTCATCGCGCGCACCGACTCCGAGCGCGGCGTGTGGAAGGCCCCCGCCGGCACCGAGGCGCGGCTCGCGGGCGTGCACTCGCTCACCGTCAACCTGACGGACCGCGAGACCGGCCTGCTCAACCCGCTCGGCGTCAACTGCCTGCGCACCTTCCCGGTCACCGGCCCGGTGGTGTGGGGCGCGCGCACGCTGGAGGGCTCCGACGCGCTCGACAGCGAGTGGAAGTACGTGCCGGTGCGCCGGCTCGCGCTGCACGTCGAGGAGAGCCTCCAGCGGGGCCTGCAGTGGGTGGTGTTCGAGCCCAACGACGAGAACCTGTGGCAGCAGATCCGGCTCGCCGCCTCCTCGTACCTGCACACCCTCTTCCGTCAGGGCGCCTTCAAGGGCGGCACCCCGCGCGAGGCGTACTTCGTCAAGTGCGACAGCGACACGACGACCGCCGAGGACATCGAGAACGGCATCGTCAACGTCCTCGTCGGCATCGCACCGGTCCGGCCGGCGGAGTTCGTGATCGTCAAAATCCAGCAGACGTCCGGGCAGTTCGCGCTCTAGGCGCTGGGAATCGTGGAGAACTGAAGGAATCCGATGGCTGAGTTCACGGTCAACGCGCATCGCTTCGACCCCTACAAGAACTTCAAGTTCCTGGTCCTGTGGGACGGTCGTACGGTCGCAGGCATCAGCAAGATCAGTCCACTGAAGCGGACGACGGAAGTCGTCAAGCACCGGCACGGAGGCGACCCGTCGTCGCCCCGCAAGTCGCCGGGCCGCTCCGAGTTCGAGGGCATCACCCTGGAGCGCGGGGTCACCCACGACCCCGAGTTCGACCGCTGGGCCAACAAGGTCTGGCAGGTCGGCGCGGGCCTCGGCTCCGAGGTGTCCCTCGCCGACTTCCGCAAGGACATCGTCATCCAGGTCCTCAACGAGGCCGGCCAGGTCGCCGTCTCGCACAAGCTGTACCGGACCTGGCCGAGCGAGTACCAGGTCCTCGGCGAGCTGGACGCCAACGCCAACGCGGTGGCCATCCAGTCGCTGAAGCTCGAGTGCGAGGGCTGGGAGCGGGACTACGAGGTGCCCGAGCCGGAGGAGCCGTCGTTCCTCAACCCGGCTTGAGCAGCGGGTAGTTAAAGGGGGGACGAGATGGGGATCACCGGGGCGGCCGAACTGCTGGCCACCTGGGAGGCGGGCCTCGCCGAGGCGCCGACGGGGCGCGCCCTGCTGCTGCACCGCACGGCGCGCCCGGACGTCGACACAGCGACCCTGCCGGTGCTGCCGGTGGGGGAGCGCGAGGCCGACCTGTTCGCGCTGCGCCGC
The DNA here is from genome assembly GCF_008042075.1 of Streptomyces sp. UW30. Lineage (GTDB taxonomy): Bacteria > Actinomycetota > Actinomycetes > Streptomycetales > Streptomycetaceae > Streptomyces. Next base: position 1,731,214 of record NZ_RDBN01000037.1, read on the forward strand.
GCCCTGTTCGGGGAGCGGATGCAGGTGCGGCTGGCCTGCACGGCGTGCGGGGAGGACATGGAGTTCGACCTGGACGCCGGGGAGTTCGCCCGGTCGCTGGGCGGGCCCGGTATCTCGCGCGAGCCGCTGCTGCGGGTCGAACAGGACGGCTGGGACGTGGAGTTCCGGCTGCCCGGGGTCGCCGACCTGACGGCGGCGGCCCGGGCGGCGGACCCTCGGGCCGCCCTGCTCGCCCGGTGCCTGGTCTCGGCAGCGCGTGACGGCGTGGCCGTGGCCGCCGGTGATCTGCCCGTCCCGGTCCAGCGCCGGATCGCCGAGGCCGTCGAGGCGGCCGACCCGGGGGCCGACGTGACGCTCAACGTCGCCTGCCCCGACTGCGGCGAGGCCACCCGGGCCGAGCTGGACATCGCCTCCTACCTGTGGACCGAACTGGACGCCTGGGCCCGGGACCTGCTGCTCGACGTCCATCTGCTCGCCACGTCGTACGGCTGGAGCGAGCCGGAGATCCTGGCGCTCAGCCCGCTGCGGCGCCGCTACTACCTGGAGCTGTGTGCGGATGTCTGACGCCGACGGGGCGCCGGTGCCCGACTTCCTCGACCGGCTGATCGCCCGGCACACCCCGGCCGCTGCCGGTCCGCGCCCGGGCGTGACGCGGGTACGTCCCCGGCTGCCCGGCCCGTTCGAGCGGGTCGAGGCGGTACGGAGCACCGCACCGGAACCGGACGACGGCTCCGACCTGCTGTGGCCCGCCACCGCGCCGTCCGCCGCACGGCCCAGGGAGGCGCCGCGCCAGGCGACGCCCGCGCTCCGGCCGTTCGTGGAACGGGAGCGGACGGTCGTACGCACCGAGCACACCCCGGCCGACCCGGCGCCGCGGCCCGCAACCCGGGCCCTGCCCGAGACACCGCTGCTGCGCCCCGTCGCACCGGTCACGCCCGGCCCGCGGCCGGCACCGGACGCCGTGCAGCGGGCGACGGGACGAGGGCGCCCGGAACGCGGCGCCCCCCAGAGCGCGGCGTCCGTACCCATCCCCCCGGGTACGGACGCCGCCACCCCCGCCGTCGTGTCGAACCCGCTGCGGCCCAGCGCCGCGGACACGGCGGCGGCACGCGACGCCATACGGCAGGCCGCTGCCCGGCGCCCCGCGCGGGCGCCCGAGCAGGTGGTGCAGGTGCAGATCGGGCGGCTGGAGGTGACGGCGGGAGGGGCGCCGCCCGGCGGGTCACGGCAGCGGACGCCGTCGAAGGGGCGGCCGGGAACGACCTTGAGCCTCGCCGAGTACCTGGCGCGAGGGCGGGAGTGACATGACAGACCGAGGAACCGAGGAACCGACGCCATGAGCAACGCACTCGCCATCGCCCATGTCACCCAGGCCCTCGCCCTGCTGCTCGCGTCCAACGTGGGCCCGGAGTTCGACGAGGCCGTGAAGGTGGAGCCGCACAAGCCGCCGACGGAGCCGCCGGACCACCCCACCATCAACGTGTTCCTCTACCAGGTCACGCCCAACACCTCGATGCGTAACAACGACCTGCCGACCCGGGCGTCCGACGGCACGCTGGTGAAGCGGCCGGCCGCCGCGCTGGACCTGCACTTCCTCATCAGCGCGTACGGCGACGAGACGACCCTGGTCGGGCAGCGGCTGATCGGCTCCGTGGTGCGGACCCTGCACGAGATACCGGTTCTGCCGCAGGACGTCATCGAGGAGACCGGCGCGCTCCCGCACCTGGCGGACAGCGACCTCGCGGAGGCGACGCAGCGGGTGCGGTTCACGCCGACGGTGATGGACATCGACGAGACGTCGAAGCTGTGGGGGATGCTCCACCAGACGCCGTACGCGCTGTCCGTGGTCTACCAGGCCACCCTGATCTTCATCGACGGCCGCGTGAAGCCGGTGCCGGGCAAGCCGGTGGAGCGGCCCGAGGTACGGGTGCTGCCGTTCGGTGCGCCGGGTGCGCCGGTCCCTCCGGGGGCTGAGGTGCCGTCAACTGACGGGAAATCGGCGGCTGTTGAGACGGCGGGCGCTGTTGAGAAGCCGGCGGCTGAAGACCCCGGGGCGGCGAGTGGTGCTGCCAAGAAGACCGCGAAGGCCCCGGCCAAGACCGTCGCCAAGGCTCCGGCACGGGCCCGCAGGACCGCCCGGGGAAGCAAGTCGGCACCGCCGGAGCCACGGAAGGGCACGGAGGGCTGAGACGGCATGGGAACGACGGGGGCAGGTGAGGGCATGGGGACGAACGAGCCGGGCACGGCGGGTTCTTCGAGCACTGCGGGCGGACACGACGTCGGCGCGACGCTGATCGAGGAGATCCGGCGCGTCCTGTCCCTGATCGACGCCCACGCCACCGGCGCCGGACAGGGAACGGAGCCGGAGTCCACCGGTTCGACCAGCCCGGCACCCCTGGCCGCCCCGGGCACCGCCCCCCTCGACGCCCTTGTCGCCTGCTTCGGCCTCACCACCTTCGAACGCGACCTGATCCTCCTCGCCGCCGCCGACGAGCTGGACCCGACGACCGCGGCCCGCTGCGCCGCCGCCTGCGGTGACCCCCAGCGGGCGTACCCGACGTTCTCGCTCGCCCTGGCCGCCCTCGCCGAACCGCACTGGAGCGCGCTCACGCCCGTCGCGCCGCTGCGGCGCTGGCGGATCGCAGAGCTGGACGACGAGTCCCGGCTGACGACCTCCCGCCTCCGCCTGGACGAGCGGATCCTGCACTTCCTGCTGGGCTCGCCCTATCTGGACGCCCGGCTGCACGGCCGCCTGCGCCGCACCTCGGTGCCCGAGCAGCTGCCGCCGTCGTACGACCTGGCCGCGAGCCGGGTCGCCGAGGGCTGGACGACCGGGGCGAGCCCCGACGCGCCGCTGCTCGTCGAGGTGACCGGCGGTGACCTGCGCAGCCGTGCCGACATCGCCGCCGCGGCGGCCGCCCGCTCCGGGCTGGGGGTGTACTCGATGGGTGCCGAGGACATCCCGACCGACCCTGCCGAACGCGACCGGCTCGCCCGGCTCTGGCAGCGCGAGGCGATCCTGCTGCCCGCCGCGCTGCTCGTCGAGGTCGGCGAACTGGACCGCGACCAGCGGGCGGCGACCGAGGCGTTCCTGGCCGGAGCGGCCGTACCGGTCGTCGTGTCGAGCGAGGATCCGCTGCGCTCGGACCGCCCGCACGGCGCACGCGTGGCCGTGCCGCGCCTCGACGAGGAGGAGCAGGTCGAGCTGTGGGGCCAGGCGATGCATCCGATCGCCGACCTGGACGACGTCGAACTGCGGTCCCTGGTCGCCCAGTTCCAGCTGCCGCCGCACGTCATCCGGTCCGCCGCCGCGACCGTACGCCGTCGGCTGCCCTACGAGGACCTCGACGCCGCCGAACTCGCCTGGCGGGCGGGTCTGGAGGAGGCCCGGATCGGCATGGACGAGCTGGGCCGCCGGATCGAACCGGAGGCGGCCTGGGGCGACCTGGTCCTCCACGACCGTCAGACCGGCGTCCTGCGCGAGATCGTCGCCCACGTGCGCCAACGCGCGACCGTCCACCAGGAGTGGGGATTCGCGGGCACCCTGCGCCGCGGACTCGGCGTCACGGCCCTGTTCGCGGGCGGCTCGGGCACCGGCAAGACGCTGGCCGCGGAGGTCATGGCGAAGGAACTCGGCCTGGACCTCTTCATCGTCGATCTGTCCCAGGTCGTGAGCAAATACATCGGCGAGACCGAGAAGAACCTCCGCCGGGTCTTCGACGCCGCCGAACGCGGTGGCGCGCTGCTGCTGTTCGACGAGGCCGACGCGCTGTTCGGCAAGCGCAGCGAGGTCAAGGACAGCCACGACCGGTACGCCAACCTGGAGGTCAGCTACCTGCTGATGCGGATGGAGGCCTACCGCGGCCTCGCCATCCTCACCACCAACATGAAGAAGGCCCTCGACACCGCCTTCCTGCGCCGCATCCGCTTCGTCGTCGACTTCCCCTTCCCGGCCGAGCACGAACGCGCCGAGATCTGGCGGCGCGTGCTGCCCTCGCGGGCCCCGGTCAAGGACATCGACACCGACCTGCTCGCCCAACTCACCGTCGCGGGCGGCTCGATCCGCAACATCGCGCTGTCCGGGGCGTTCCTCGCGGCGGAGGAGGGCGACCGCCTGCAGATGCGGCACATGCTGGCGGCGGCCCGCACCGAGTACCAGAAGCTGGAGCGTTCCCTGACTCCGGGGGAGGTGCGGGGATGGGTGTGAACGGCGAGACCGGCGGCGAGCGCCGGCCGCGCGAGATCCGGGTGGAGATCGGCGAACTCGCCCTCCACGGCTTCCGCGTGGACCCGGACCGTGTCTCGGCCGCCTTCGAGTACGAGCTGACCCGCCTGATCCGCGAACACGGCGTGCCGCTGGCGACCGACGCAGCCATAAGCGCCGACACACTCTCGGGCCTCCCCCCGCTGCCCGCGGGCCTGTCCGCCCGCCGCCTCGGCCAGGAACTGGCCCGCGCCGTGCACGAGGGCCTCAGTGGCCACGGGGAGGTGACGCGATGAGTTCCCAGACCCAGGACGGCCGCGCCGAGCAGGCCGCCGAACAGCGCCGCCGCAAGCGCAAGGAGCGGGCCGCCAAGTCCCGTACGCCGGAGCCGAAGGACATCGTCAGCGGCGCGGGCCAGCCGCTGGACCCGGGCGTACGACGAGAGCTGGAGGAGCGGCTCGGCCACGACCTCAGCCGCGTCCGCCTGCACACGGGCCGCGACGCCGGCCAACTGACCGACCTCCTCGGCGCCGACGCGGTCGCGGTCGGCCAGGACGTCTTCTTCGCCGAGGGCGCCTTCAAGCCCGGCACCGACGAGGGCCGCCGCCTCCTCGCCCACGAACTCCTCCACACCGTCCAGAACCCACACGGCCTCGGCACGCTGCGCGCGGGGCGGGAGCTGGGGGCGGTCAGTCTGCCGCAGCAGGCGATCGAGCGGGAGGCGGAGGGAGCGGCGCAGGATCTCGTACGGGACCCGGAGGCCCGCCCCGAGACGGCCGACGTCGAGCAGGACCAGGCCACACCTGGGTGGCTGCGGTACGCGACTGTTGACGCCGACCGGAGCCGCGCCGAGGCCATGGACCCGGCGACCCTCGTCGACCGGGTCGCCAACTCCGTCGTACGTTCCCTGCGCGGCGACCCCGAGGACCTGTCCCACCGCACACGCAAGCAACTCGCCCGGCTTCCCGAGGTGTTGCTCGACGGCGTCCTCGTCCGCCTGGAGAACCGGCTGCTCGCGCCCGAGCACGACCGGGTGCTCGACCTGGTCGACGAGGTCGAGGCATACGAGGACCACGCCGAGGCCCTCGAACGCCACGCGCACGACGCTCCCCAGATCGAGCCGGACGTGGCGGAGGAGGTGCGCACCGAGCGCGAGAACGAGCGGCGGGACGCGGACGAGCGCAAGGCGGAGGAACAGCGCCCGAAGCTCGCGCCCGGGCCGGAGAAGGAGCAGATCGACGACGAGGGTGCGGCCGGTAGCACCCCGCACAACGGTGGTACGCCGGAACACGGGACGACTCCGCAGGGTGGCGGTGCGCCACGGGGGTCGGAGCCGGCGTCCGGTGCGGGATCTGCCGGTGCGTCCGGTGCGTCCGGTGCGTCCCGGGCCTCCCGGGCAGGGGGCGGGCAGGGGGCGTCGGCCGCGCCCGCGACCCGGAAGGACCAGTCCTCGGCCTCCTCGGCATCCGGGGGGAAGTCGGAGGGCGGGCAGCGCGGCGGTCAGCAGGGCGGCGAGAAGAAGTCCCAGGACGCGGCGGGGGGCAAGGAGAAGGCCGGCAAGGAGGCCACCGAGCAGGAGCAGGCGCCCGCCGCGCTGCCCGCCCTCCGACTTCCCCCCGGATGCCGAGGAGGCCGAGGACTGGTCCTTCCGGGT
>NZ_RDBN01000037.1:1737171-1867346 GCF_008042075.1 Streptomyces sp. UW30
CCCTCCCCCCAGGCAGCGCCGTCTTTCCGGCTCGCCTACGTCCCCGGAGTGACCCCCGCGAAGTGGGTGCGGATCTGGAACGAGCGCTTCCCCGACGTGCCCCTCACCCTCCACTCCGCGACCACCGCCGAGGCGCCCGACCTGCTCCGGGACGGCGACGCGGACGCCGGTTTCGTACGGCTGCCGGTCGACCGTACGTTCTTCAGCGCGATCCCCCTCTACACCGAGACCACGGTCGTCGTCGTCCCCAAGGACCATGTGATCGCGGCGGTCGACGAGGTGAGCGCCGAGGACCTGGCCGACGAGGTCGTCCTCCACCCCCTCGACGACGTCCTCGACTGGGAGCGACCGCCGGGGGAGCCCGCCTTCGAGCGCCCCGCGACCACGGCGGACGCCGTCGAGCTCGTCGCGGCGAACGTCGGCCTGCTCGTCGTACCCCAGTCCCTGGCCCGCCTCCACCACCGCAAGGACCTCACCTACCGGCCGCTCGTGGACGCCCCCCAGTCGGGCATCGCCCTGTGCTGGCCGCAGGAGGCGACCACCGACCTGGTCGAGGACTTCATCGGCGTCGTCCGCGGCCGCACGGTCAACAGCACCCGGGGCCGTACGACGTCCCAGACCCCGGCCGCCCAGGACCAGCCGAAGCGGGGGCGACCGCAGAGCGGCGGCGCCCCGCGTCGCCAGCCCGGCACCGGCCGCGGCCGGCACGGCGGCGCCACCGGCGGCAAGGGCACCAAGGGCGCCAAGGGCGCCAAGGGCGCCAAGGGAGGCAAGCCGCGCCGCAGGTCCTAAGGGGGCAGGCCAAGTCCGCTGCGGTTCGGCAACCCCCCAGGGGGGCGCGGGGCTGTGTTGGATGTGCGGCTACCGCCGCGCGGGCGCGACCAGCCACGATGGCGCCGCGGGCGAAAGACAACATGGACGCGGCACATCCAGCGGAGCGCTTCCGCGGAATCACTTCGGCGGCAGGCTCGCCGCGAAGGCGCGCCCCTCGTCGATCCACGCCCCGAGCACCTCGTCCTGCGTGAGCGCGTCCCCGGCGACCAGGATCCAGCCCCGCATGGGCCGGCCGGTCATGTCGAAGATCCGGGTGCCGGGCCTGGCCAGGGCGGCGTCGGTGCTGTCCGGGCCGACGCGGACCATGAGGTCGTCGCCGCTCACGCCGACCGCCATATGGCCGTGCACCAGGAAGGCGAGCCCGCCGAACATCCGCTTCTCGGTGATGTCGGTCCCCTCGCCGACCCGCTCCCGGATCCGCTGGGCGAGTCCCTCGTCGTATGCCATGGCGTCCTCACTCGGTGGGTGATGCGAGCCGGCGCTCCAGGTCCCGCAGGTCCTTGTCGATGCGCCGGGCGAGGAAGTACGCCGTCCGCGTGACCTCGGCGCCGACCCCGAAGCCACCCGTGTCGTCGATCGTCATGTACCCCGCCTCCGCGCGGCGGCGTCCGGTGCTGCCTCCAGGATCCCCGCACCGGGCGGTGGGCGCGCGGTGCGGGGACACGGCCGGCGGCTCAGGGGGCGTACGTGGCCCGCTCCGCCGTACGGACGACCGTCTGCCCGTCGGCCTGGCTCAGCAGGCCCGCGCTCACCCAGGCGCTCACGGTGGACCGCACCCGCGCGACCAGCGCGCCCTTGCCCGCGAAGGGCGCCCCGGCCCAGATCTCGTCCAGGAGCGTGGTGCCGTCGGACTTCGCGGGGTTGGCGACGCCGGAGTCGGAGTTGCCGAGGATCACCCGGGGCTCGGAACGCCGGAAGTAGGCGTGGGTCGGGTCCTCGGTGCCCTCGAAGAACGGGGCGAACTCGGTGCCGTCGAGAGTGAAGTGGAGCGGCTTGCCGGAGACCGGGGTGAGTGAGGGCAGCAGATCGCCGGAGAGACCGGCATTGCGGTACAGGCCGAACCGGAGGTGGCTCGTGGAGGAGTTGCGGCCGACGAGGTTGACCGGACCGTGGAAGAGGGTCTGCAGCGAGGGATCGTCGAGCGCCTTCTCCACCCGGAGCCGGAACGGCATGGAGATCCGTACCGTGTCGCCGCTGCGCCATGTCCGTGACACCGTGAAGTAGTTCCCCGGCGCCGGAGTACCGCTCACCGCACTGCCGTTGACCGTCACCCGGAATCCGGCGGTCGCCCAGGACGGCACCCGCAGCCGCAGGGCGAAGGCCGCGCCGCCGCCGATGGTGAGCGTGGTGCCCTGCTCGCGGGGGAAGGACGTGGCCTGAGTGATCGTCACACCCTTTTCCGCCCAGGTCAGTTGGGACGGGCTGTACAGATTGACGTACAGCGCGCTGCCGTCGGCGGCCTTGAAGTACACGGAGTCCTGGTACTTGGTGGCGCTCTCCATGCCGGTGCCCTCGCAGCAGGTCGTGCCCTGCTTGGGCGTGTAGTCGCGCACATGGCCAGGCGTCAGCCCGATGAAGTACGTGACGAGCGGCTTCTCGGCGTCCGCCTTGTCCTGCTTGGAGCCGAGGACCTGGTTGTAGAGGGCCCGCTCGTAGTAGTCCATGTACTTCGGCTGCTGCTCGTGGAAGAACAGGGTCCGGCTCAGCTTCAGCATGTTGTACGCGCAGCACGTCTCGGCGGTGGTGTCGCTGATCGTGCCCGCGATCACGTCGCGCGCCTTCCAGAACTCGGCGGTGCTGGTGCCGCCGATGCCGTACATGCGGTGCGGCACGACCATGCCCCAGAAATTCCGTGCCGCGTCGAGGTAGGGGGCCTCCCCGGTCGCGTCGTACAGCCGCAGGTACCCGGTGAAGATCGGTATGTGCTGGTTGGCGTGCAGCCCGTCGAGGATGTCGGTGTTCGCGGCGCAGTTGTCGATGAGCCGGTCCAGGTCGAACAGCCGGGCCAGCGCGAGGTGTTCGGCCTTCCCGGTGATCGAGTGCAGGTCGCAGACGGCCTCGACGATGCCGCCGAACTCGCCGCTGGAGAACAGGCCCCACATGCGCTGCAGGGTGGCCTCGGGCAGCTTGGACAGCCGCGCGTGCATCCAGTCGCACATGCCGGACGCGAGGTCGAGGGCCCGCGCGTCCTCAGTGGCGAGGTAGGCGTCCAGGACTCCCCTGAGGATCTTGTGCGCGGTGTAGTAGGGCGCCCACACCTTCGTGTAGTCGCTGGTGGTCCTCGACTCCAGGTCGATGAACTGCGTCTCCGGATACGCGGCCAGGAACCCGGGGTGGCTGGGCCCGCCCCAGGTGCGGCGCAGGGTGGCGGTGAGCCCGCGTCCGGAGGCATCGGCGAACGTCCCGCCGGAGGTCTCGTCGAAGGCGTACGAGGCCAGGTTGCCGCGCCCGGCGGAGGCGTCGGCGGCACGAGCGCCCTGCAACTCCGTGATCTCGGCGGCGCTCAGGGCCCGCGACCAGACGTTGAACTCGTCGTAGGCGCCCGCGAAGACGGGGTCGGTGGCGAAGTTGGAGCGGCCGAGCCAGTTGTTGGTGAGGGTGCCGAGGGCGGCCGGGGTGAGGGTCATCGCCGTGTTCCGGGCGACGGAGGTGCCGTTGACGTACAGCGTCCCAGTGCCGCCCGCGATCGTGACCGCGAGGTGGCTCCACTGGTTCAGCGGCAGCGCGGCGGTGCCGTCGAGGCCCTGCTCACCGCCAGGCCCGCCGGTCGTGACGGCGAAGCGCGGCACTCCGCCGGAGCCCCGGGCGGCCAGGTACATGTACCGGGTGTTGTTGTTGCCGAAGTCGAAGACGCGCGCCCAGTTGCCGTCGTGGGTGGGCTTCACCCAGGCGGACAGGGTGATCGCCGAGGCGCCCCCGAGGACTGCGGCGGGGAGATCGACGTACTGAGAGGCCCCCCGGACGTTCTCCGCGGCCGTACCGAACCTCCCGCCGACGCTCAGCACCGCCGGGTCCTTGCGCAGCGCCGCGCGCACCTCGGTCAGCGCCCCGATCATGGTGCCGATCCTGTCGACGAACACCTGCTCGCCGGTGCCGGCGTAGGCCTGCGACAGCATGGTCAGGAAGTGCCCGGTGTAGTGCCCGCGCAGATTGCCGTTCGCCTCGCCGTCCAGCCCCTCCCATCCGCCGGGCGCGACGGCGCCGCCCGTGGCGAGCCCGGCGTTGGCGCGGAACACCTGGAGCAGCCGGTTGACGTCGTAGCCCCGGGCGTGATCGAGCATCAACTGCCGCTTGTCGGTGAAGAGTCCGGGCCGCAGGGCCACGTCGTCCAGGGCGAAGGGCTGCACGGACCAGGCGGACGGAACGGCGGTCACGGCCTGCGCCTCCTGAACGGCGGCCGCTGCCCGGCCGGTTGCCGTGTGGCTGATCGCGGGGGCCGCCGCGGCGAGCGCGGCGGCCTGGAGAAGGGATCTTCTGGAGAGGGGCGGTGCCATGGGTGCTCCTCCACGCGGGTCGCCTTGTTCGTAATCACGAACAATGTACGGATGGTCGACCAGACGCTATGCGTGAGGTGAGGAGGCGTCAACGGTGCTGACGGGTTTGGCACTCGGGCGGATATCCGGTCAGGCCTGCCGGAGGTGAGGGGTCAGGTGTCGTGCAGGCTGTGGGGTGCTGAGACGTCCTACGGGTGGTGGGTCAGGACGAAGTCCAGCGCCGCGCTCACGTTCACCAGCCCCGCCCCGGTGGCCTCGTCCGGGCCGCGGCGGGCCGGGATGCCGAAGGCGTTCTTGCCGGTGGTGACGTCGGTGGCGGTCCTGGCCAGTGCTTCGGCCACCTGACGCGGCGTGAGTCCCGGGCGGGCCTCCAGGAGCAGCGCCGCCGCTCCCGCGATCTGGGGCGCAGCCGCCGACGAGCCGGAGAACAGTGCCCAGCCGTCGTCGCGGGTCGTCCCGTCGCCCTCGTCGCTCTCGTCGACGTCGATCGAGCAGCCGGGCGGTATCGGGAGCATCAGATACTGGGCCAGGGGCGCCAGGCCGACCAGCCCGGAGACCGTGGGGACGACGACGCCGTCGAACCAGGGGCTGGCGTAGCCGCTCGTGTAGTCCGACGCCCGCAACTTGCCCTGCGGATCGGAGAAGGCCCCGCCGACCGACAGCACCCCGGGCACCTGCGGCTCGATCGAGAACTGCCCGTTGCCCGACGCGAAGACGACGACGATGCCCTGCTCCACCGCGTCCAGGATCTCCAGCGCCCACACCCGGTGGATCTCCGGCAGGGGTCCGTCCTCGGGGAAGCCGACCCGCCCGCCCCAGGAGTTCGTCAGTACCCGCGGCTCTTCGGCCTTCGCCCGTACGAAGGCCGCCATGGCGGCGGTGAGTCTGCCGTTGCGGTCGCTGCCGCGGTAGGGCAGCAGACGCGCGCCGGGTGCCACGGCGAAGATGTTCGCCGACTCGCCCGTGCCGTGCCCCACCGGGTCCTCGTCGGGACTCGTCCCCGGGGCGAGCGCCACGGTCGGGGTGATGTCGTAGCCGTGCGTCGTGAAGTAGGCGTGCGGCGCCTGTCCTGTGTCGACCATGGCGACCCGCACTCCGCGTCCGACGTGCCCCCGCTCGTGCGCGGGCGTGGCGTTGAGGAGGCGGGCCACATCGTCCGGAAGCGTGAGATGGAACTTCGCGACCAGCGGAGGCCGCGCCGTCGCCGGAACGAGCCGCATCGGTATGCGCGGTTCCTCCAGCGCGACGGCCTCGATGCTCGCCTCTCCCGGCGCGGCACCGATGCCGAGGGCCCTCGGCTGACGGTCGCCGACGATGTCGAGATGCGTCACGGAACGCTGCCGGCCCATCTCGACCCGCTGCTGAACCTCGTAGCTCACGATCCTGCCGGTGGTCAGCTGCTCGAACGCCGCCGGCGTGCCGGCCACGGTGAATCCGAGCATGCTCTCGGCCGTCACGGTCAGACCTGCCTGCCGCGCATGCTCCTCGGCCCGCTCCCTGACGCCCCTCTCGGCGTGGAAGGGCCGGGCCGACAAGGGACTCGCCGCCTCGGTCATCGATACCCCGCCCCGCGACCGCGCCGACACATAGCCGTACACGGTGTCCGGAACGTTCCGCTCGTAAGTCGGCGTCTTCGCAGCCATCGGTCCCTCCGGGAAGTGGCGCCCGGACGCACGGTCACGGCAGCAGGTCACGCACGCCGAGCGTGGGAGTCGGCAGGACGGTGACGGACCTCGCGGTGGTCTCGAGTCCCGGGGGAACGGGCAGCGTCCTCGGCCGTGAACGATCCTCGACGGGCACCCCGAACGCCTCCGCGAACTGCCGGCCCGAACCGGTGATCAGCGTTCCGGCGGCCATGGGCACCACGTCGATGCCGTAGCGGGAACACCACGCGACCACATCGCGCACAGACGCTTCGGCCCGCAGCTCCACCAAGGCCTCGACGAACTCCTCCTCGGGCGCGTCACCTTGCCCTGAAGTCACTTGTCTCTCCTGAGAGCGCGCCTACGCTCCCCATCGTCCCACCGCGTGCCAATGGTCGCAAAAGGTGTTAATTGGCAGCACAGTTGGGCGGGACGTGTCACGCGGTTCAGTCGGAGGCTGTCGACCTCACGAGCCAGTCGACATCACGAGCCAGTCGACCTCACGAGCCAGTCGTATGCCGCCCGCGCCGTGAACTCCGACTGCCCGCCCCGCAGCAACAGCCCGGCCGTCGCGAACTCCGGGGCGTCCGCCTGGGCGGCCACATAGGGAACCGCGATGCACCGCATGCCGGCCGCGTCCGCGGCGGCGGCGCCAGGGGCGGCGTCCTCGACGACCACACACCGGGCCGGGGGCGTGCCGAGCCGGCGGGCCGCCTCGAGGAAGACGTCGGGGGCCGGCTTGCCGTGGTCGACCTCGTCGGCCGAGACGACGGTGCGCAGGTGGGCGTCGAGGCCCGTGCCGGCCAGGATCGCCGTGATGGCCTGGAGCGAGGAACCCGAGGCCACGGCCATCGGTACGCCCTCGGTCGACAACAGCTCCACGAACTTGCGCATCTCGGGGTACGCGCGCGTGGCCGTGCGGGCGAGTTCCAGATAGCGGCGGTTCTTGGCGGCGAGCAGTTCCTCGACGGAGGCGTCGAGGCCGTACTCCCGCTTCCAGAGCGTGACCGTCTCCAGCGTGCTGATGCCGACATAGCGCTCGTGGTCCGCCCAGGTGAAGCCGGGCACCCCGTGCTCGGCCAGGATCTGGCGGCCCGCCTCGTAGTAGTGGGGCTCGCTGTCCACGAGTGTTCCGTCGAGATCGAAGATGACCGAAATGCCGCTGAGTCCGCTCATGGACCCAGGATGTCAAAGGTCATTTCCGTGCTGCCGCCCGCCCGATCGACTCCACCAGCGGCAGCAGCCGGTACGTGACCCGCTCGCGCAGGGCCACCTCGGAGCGGGTGCGGACCACGCCGGGCAGGCTGATCAGCTTCTGGATCACGTCCTCCAGGTGGGCGTTGTCGCGGGCCACCACCCGGGTCAGCAGGTCCCCGCCGCCCGTGATCGAGAAGGCCTCGACGATCTCCGGGACGGCGGCGAGCGCGTCGCCCACGTCGTCGAGATGGCCCTGGGTCACCTCGATGTGCACGAACGCGAGCACCGGATGGCCGAGGGCGGCGGGCGACAGCGTCGGCCCGGTGCCGGTGATCACACCGTCCCGCTCCAGCCGGTCGAGCCGGGCCTGGAGCGTGCCGCGCGCGACGCCGAGGGTGCGGGCGTACTCACGCACGCTGGTGCGGGGCTGTTCCAGCAGAAGCCGCAGGATGCGGGTGTCGAGCTCGTCCACGGCCATGGTGTCGCGGCCTCTCTGCGTGTGTGGTCCGTTGGCTCGCTGATGGACGTGCCGGAACCGATATGCCTGTACCAATGGCACACCATATCGGGCGTCACTTGAGCCAGTCTGCGCGTTGATGCTGCAATGGACCCGGTCGATGGCGCTGCGGGTTCCCGCGGCGCCTTTTTCATGCCGGTGGCGAAGGGGCGGAAACAGTGCTGAAGAGGGTGTTCGTGGCGCCGGACCCGGGGCGGGCGCGGCTGCGCTTCGCCACGCGGGCCGTCCTCGGCATCGGGCTCGCGGTCGTCGTCTGCGCGCTGGCCGGAACTTCCCTCGTCGGCGCCGTCACCGGCGGGCTCGCCGCGCTGCTCGCCCTGTTCACCGTCACCGACACCACGGTCCGCGGGCAGGCGGTCACCACCGCGCTGCTGCCGCTCGTCGGCCTGCCCGTGCTCGCGGCGGCGGCCGAGCTGCACGACCACCCCGTCGCCCGCGACTTCACCTTCCTCGCCGTCGTCGGCGCCGGCGTGTACGCCCGCCGCTGGGGGCCGCGCGGGCACAGCCTCGGCGTGTTCGCGTTCATGACCTTCTTCGTGGCGCAGTTCCTGCACGCCACCCCGGGACAGCTGCCCGAGCTCTACGCCGCCGTACTGCTGTCCCTGCTGACCGCGGCCGCGGTGCGGTTCGGGCTGTGGTGCTACGAGCGCCGGATGCCCCCGGCACCCGTACCCGCACCGCCGGGCGGCGGCGGACTGGCCCGCGTGACCACGCGCCAGGCCATCCAGGCCACCGCGGGCGCGGGCTTCGCCCTCGTGGTGGGGCAGCTGGTGTCCGGGCAGCGCTGGTACTGGGCCGTCGGCGCCACCTGGTGGATCTTCGTCAACACCACCTCGCGCGGCGAGACCCTGGTCCGCGGCTTCCGCCGGGTCCTCGGCACGGTGATCGGCATCGGCCTCGGTCTGCTCGTCGCCGTCCCCCTGCACGGGGCGGCGGTGCCGACAGCCGTACTCCTCGCCGTGTGCGTCTTCGGCATCTTCTACACGGCCGCCGTCTCCTACACCTGGATGATGCTCAGCGTCACCGTGCTCGCCGAGCTCCTCTACGGCCTCCTGGGCGTCCTCCACCCCGCCCTGCTGGCGCTGCGGCTCGCCGAGACCGGCGTCGGGGCGATCGGCGCCATGCTGGCCGTGCTGTTCGTCCTGCCCGTCACCACGCACGCCATCACCGACGCCTGGATCCGGCGCGCCCTGCGCTGCGTCCACGCGGCCACCGCCGAGGCCGCCGCACGCCTCGCCGGCGACGAGAGTGCCGACCCCGGCTCGCGAGTGGCCGAGCTGGAGCGGCTGCTCGGCCGGGTACGGCTCTCGGTCGCCCCGCTCGTGCACCCGCTGAACCCGATGCCGGCCCGCAAGGGGCGCGCCCGCCGGGTGCTGGCTCTGCTCGACGACTGCGCCCGGGAGATCCGGGGCCTGGCCGCCGTCGCCGCCGACCCCGTCGCCTCGCACGACGCCCGCCTGGCCGCCGCGTGCTGGCGCGTCGAGGCCGCCGTCGAGGCTCTGACCGGCGGCGCGGACGTCACCGCCCCCACCGCGCAGCCCACGGCGGCCGACCCCGCGCTGGCCCATCTGCACGGCCTGGAGCGGGCCCTCGTCGAACTCGCCCAGCCCCTGCGGGCGCCGTCGGGTTCACCGCTCGTCGGCGCCTGAGACCACGCCGCCGGAGCCACGCCGAGCACGGCCGAGTCCCTTCATCGGCCACCGAGAGGGTGGATCAGGGCATCTCGCGGGTAACCCCGCATCCATCGGACCCACCAGCCCGCGAGCCGCGCGGGAGCGGCCCGCGGGCGGGTCCCGGCCGGGAAGCGCGAGGTGAGGCCCGTGCGTAGCGTGACGCGAGGCCCCGTACGGAGAGTGACGCGCGGCCCTTGCGGACAGTGACGTGAACTCGCCGACGATCAGGCGACCTTGGTCTAGACCGATGATGATCCGCTGCTACCGTCAGCCCGGACGGCACCCGACCGGAAGGGGACAGCGGTGGCAGACGTCGGCAGGCGGGGGAGACGGGCCTACATCGGATCGTTCACGGCAGCCGGAGGCCATGGCATCACGACGGCGGCCGTGGCCGCGGACAACGGCGCGCTGACCGTCCTCAGCGGGGTGCGCGATGTGCCCGACCCCGCGTACCTGGCCCTGTCGCCCGCCGGCGACACGCTCTACGCGGTCAGTGAGACCGCCGAGGGCACGGTGGTCGCGTACCGCGTGAACGGCGGCAAACCCGAGCTCGTCGGCTCGCCGGTACCCGTGGGCGGCAGCGGGCCCACGCACCTCAGCGTGTTCGCCGGCCACGTCCTGACCGCGAACTACGGCTCCGGCAGCGTCACCGCCGTGCCCGTCCGCTCGGACGGCACCCTCGCGGACGCCCCGCCCGCCGTCCTCCGGCACACCGGCTCGGGCCCCCACACACCACGCCAGCAGGGCCCGCACGCCCACCAAGTACAGAGCGACCCGAGCGGCCGCTGGGCCGTCAGCGTCGATCTCGGCACCGACTCGGTGCGGGTGTGCACCCTGACCGAGGGCACGCTCGACGTGTACCGGGAGATCGCCCTGCGCCCCGGCTCGGGCCCCCGCCATCTGGCCTTCCATCCGCACGGCCGGTACGCGTACGTCGTCAACGAACTCACCCCCACGGTCACCGTCTGCCACTGGGACGCCGACGACGGCACGCTCAAGCCGCTCACGGAGACGCCGGTGCTGCCGGGCGCCCCGGCCGGCGACGCCTATCCGTCGGGGATCGTCGCCTCGCCCGACGGCCGCTTCGTGTGGACCGCGACCCGCGGCGAGGACGTGCTGTCCACGTTCGCCGTCGAGGACGAGGAACTGCGGCTGGTCGGGACGGTGCCCTGTGCCGGCCACTGGCCACGCGCGCTGGCGGAGGCGGACGGGTTCCTGTACGTCGCGAACGAGCGCTCCGGAGACGTGTCCTGGTTCGCCCTGGACCCCGACCGGGGACTCCCGCGGTACGAAGGCTCCATCGAGGTGCCCGCGGCGTCCTGCGTGGTCTTCGGACCCGGCCCCGACCCGGCCGCCTGACGGATGCCGAAGGGCCCGCACCCCGGCTGGGGAGCGGGCCCTTCGGCGTTACGGCTGTGACGTGCGCGTCAGCGGACCGGCGTGCCCTGCGGCTGCGGCGGGGCGATGCCCAGCGCCGTCGTGTACTTCGACAGGGCGAGCTTGCCGATCGCCGGGTACGCGCCGAGCGCCTCGGCGGCGGAGCAGCCCGCCTCATGCGCGGCCTGCGCGATCAGGCTCGGGTCGATCTCCGGCCCTATCAGGTACGGCGCCAGCGCCAGCTGCTGCGAGCCCGAGGACCGCAGCTGCTCGGCGACGGCCGTGATCGAGCCGTCCTGGTCCAGGGCCGCCGCCATCACCGGCACGGCCAGACGCGCGGCGAGCAGCATGCCGGTGATCCCGGCCGCTTGCACGGCCTCCTCGCCGCCCACGGAGGCCAGGATGATGCCGTCCGCGGCCGTCGCCACGGTGAACAGACGGGCGCGGTCGGCGCGGGCCAGACCGGCCTCCGACAGGCGCACGTGCAGTGCCTCGGCGAGCAGCGGGTGCGGGCCGAGCACATCCGTCAGGTCGGCCGCGACGCGGCTGTCCATCACGGCCTGGCGGATGACGCGCAGCAGCGCGCCGTCCGGGCCGGCGAGCAGCGGCACGACGACGGCGACGGGGCCTTCCGGCTCCTTGGCCTCCACACCCGCGGCGATCGCCTGCTCATAGCGGGCGGTGCGCTCCTCGGCCGCGTGCACGAGCACCGACTGGAGCGTGGGGAACTCCGCGTCGTCGCCGTCGACGTACCCGATCCGGGCGTCGAGACCCGGGAGCTCGGAGCGGGCGATGCTCACGACCTCCTCGGCGAGACCGCGGGTGGCGGCGCTCGGCGTGCCCGGCACCGCGAGGACGAGTGAGGGCGCACCCTCGGGAGCCGCCAGGGGCTCGGGTCGGCGGTGCCGCCCGGGCTGACGAGGTCGCGGCATTCGTACTGGCAGGCCGGACGCGGGCCCAGTGGGGGAGCTCATGGCGACGCATGTTACTGGCTTCTTGGGCTCCCCTGTTCGGGGAGGGTGCAGGTGAGCGGTATCCGTCCGCTTTTGTCTGATTGAGTTACCTACGGTGCGGAAGTGGGCGGCGTAGTGGGATCAGTCCCCCTTGTCGGTCACCACGCAGAGCATCGCCTCGTCACTCGGCAGAGCGAGCGGGCCCGTCGCCAGGTCGGTCGCGATACGCACCGCCCCCTGCAATGGATCCCCGTCGGCCGGCACCCGCCGCGCGTGCGGCAGCCGCTTCGACAACTCCTCTTCCAAAGGTACGACAAGAGGCGCGCCCATGTTCAACAGGCCACCGGTGACGGCGACTTGGGGGTCCCCGGTGGTGGGGCAGACGGCGGCCGCCGAGTCCGCCATGTGCCGTGCGGCGGCCCGCAGGATGTCCGCGGCGACGGGGTCGCCGGCGGCGCAGGCGGCCACCTCGGGAGCGAAGGAGGCGAGGACCGCGGGGCGGTCCGGGCGTGGGTAGAGCCTGCCGGGCAACCCCCGCACCGGGCCGAACGATTCCTCGGCGCGAGCCAGCAACTGCGTCGATCCGTCGGGCCGTCCGTCGTGCGCGCGCAGCGCCGCCTCCAGCCCGGCACGTCCGATCCAGGCACCGCCGCCGCAGTCGCCGAGCAGATGCCCCCAGCCGTCCGCACGACGCCAGCGCGTCAGGTCGGTGCCGATCGCGATCAGCCCCGTGCCTGCCGCCACGACCGCACCCGGCCGCGGACCGAGGGCGCCCACATACGCGGTGACGGCATCGGCGGCCAGGGCGACCCGCCTGACGCCGAACTCGCGCTCCAACGCGCCCGGCAGTTCGGCACGCAGCCCCTCTCCCAGGCTGGCGAACCCGGCCGCCCCGACGGCGACCGCACGCGGTACGGCGCCCCCCGCCTCGGCCAGCGCCCCCCGCACCAAGGGCACGAGCTGCTCCATGAAGTGCCCGGCATCGATGCCCCGCTCCCCGGTCCGCACCGGCTCGCGGGACTCCCGACGCACCGGAACACCACGGCCGACGACACCGACGACGACCCGCATGCCGGAGCCGCCGGAGTCCACCGCGATGAAACCGGCGGGGCCGGTCACGGCAGGCGCCAGTCCACCGGCTGGCCTCCTTGGCCGATCAGGAGGTCGTTGGCGCGGCTGAACGGGCGGGAGCCGAAGAAGCCGCGGTCGGCGGACATGGGGGAGGGGTGGGCGGACTCCACCGAGGGGAGGTTGCCGAGGAGCGGGCGGAGGTTACGGGCGTCGCGGCCCCACAGGACGGAGACCAGCGGCTTGCCGCGTGCGGCGAGCGCGCGAATGGCCTGCTCGGTGACCTCTTCCCAGCCCTGGCCGCGATGGGCGCCGGGCTTGCGCGGAGCCGTGGTGAGCGCCCTGTTGAGCAGCAGCACGCCCTGCTGGGTCCACGGCGTCAGATCGCCGTTGGACGGCTGCGCCAGCCCCAGGTCGGTGTTCAGCTCCCGGTAGATGTTGATGAGGCTGCCGGGCAGCGGACGCACCTCGGGCGCCACCGAGAAGGAAAGTCCCACGGCATGGCCCGGGGTCGGGTACGGGTCCTGTCCGACGATCAGGACACGCACCTCGTCGAAGGGCTGTTGAAAGGCCCGTAGGACATTCGGCCCGGCCGGCAGATAGGTGCGTCCCGCGGCGATTTCCGCGCGCAGGAAGTCGCCCATCGCGGCGATCCGATCGGCAACGGGTTCCAGGGCCTTCGCCCAGCCCGCTTCGACGATTTCATGCAAGGGTCGTGGTGCCACGGGCGTCACCCTACTGCCGTACGGGCAGCGGTGATCAACCAGTGGCCAAGGCCCGCCCCTAAGCCCTGATGGCTCATGCGACCACCGCGGCCCTGACGCACAGCACGTCCGGCAGGTGCGACGCCAACTGCTGCCAGCTGTCGCCGTCGTCGGCCGACCCGAACACCTCGCCGTTGCGATTGCCGAAGTACACGCCCGCCGGGTCCGCGTCGTCCGTGCACATCGCGTCGCGCAGCACCGTGCCGTAGTGGTCCCCCGCAGGCAGCCCCGCCGACAGTGGCTCCCAGCTCTTGCCCGCGTCCGCCGTACGGAAGACGCGACAGCGGCGGTCGGCCGGGACGCGGTCGGAGTCGGCGTTGATCGGGAAGACGTACGCCGTCTCGCCGCGGTGCGGGTGGGCGGCCGCCGCGAAGCCGAACGTGGACGGCAGGCCCTCGCCGATGTCGGTCCAGTGCGCGCCCGCGTCGTCGCTGCGGTACACGCCCCAGTGGTTCTGGAGATACAGCCGGTCGGCATCGGCCGAGTCCTGCGCGATCTTGTGCACGCACTGGCCGAACTCCGGGTTCGGATCGGGCAGGAACACCGCGGAGACACCCGAGTTGGACGGCGCCCAGCTCGCGCCCCCGTCGGCCGTTCTGAACACTCCGGCGGTCGAGACGGCGACCGTCACGGCCTTCGGGTCGCGCTGGTCGGTGATCACCGTGTGCAGGCCCTCACCGCCGCCGCCCGGCACCCACTTGGACCGGGTCGGGTGCTCCCACAGCGGGCGGACGAGGTCGAAGGTCTCGCCGCGGTCCGCCGAGCGGTACAGCGCCGCCGGTTCCGTGCCCGCGTACACCACGTCCGGCTCTGCGGCCGCCGGGTGCAGCTGCCACACCCGCTCCAGCGAGGCTTCCGTGTCCTTGGGGAACTTGACGGCCGGCTGGGCCGGTTCGGTCCAGGTGCGGCCCAGGTCGTCGGAGTGGAACACGGACGGGCCCCAGTGCGCGCTGTCGCCGCCGGCCAGCATCCGCGGGCGCTCGCCCCGGGTGTCGATGGCGACCGAGTACACGGCCTGGGCGTTGAAGTAGGGACTCTCGTCGAACTCCCAGGTGCCACCTCGCCTGCGCCCGATGAACAGGCCCTTGCGGGTCCCCACGGCGAGCAATACCTCGGTCATGCCGATCACCTCCGCGACGCCTTTGTCTCAGACACCGGCCAGTCTGCACCCCGGCACTGACAGTCACCTCTGCAAACGAAGACTTCGCAGGTCAGGGCGGCGATGATAGCTCGCCGCCACGCGCCGCGGGTCCCTTTCGCGAAGACGCCGTCCGGACCGCGTGACCCGTGCCACCGTCGACTCCCGCAGGTGCCGTGAGCATCCGCCCGCCGTCTCCCGTATGGGAGGGAGGTCGGTAGGGATGCTCGTGCGCTCATGAGGAGGAAGCCTTCGATGGCGTTCCGTGGTCCGCAGGTGTGGCTGTGGCGTTGGCGGCGCAATCCGCTCAAGCGCCGGGCCGACGCGGTGGAGGCCTGGGTGCTGCTCGGCGTCTGGGTGCTCACCGTCCTCGCCGGAGTGCTCGCGGGCCTGACGACGGCCCGTACGGTGGAGCAGGGCATGGCCAGGGAGCGCGTCGAATGGCGGCCCGTGGTGGCCCTGCTGACGGAACAGGCGCCGGGCACGGCCGAGTCGCGCTCCAGTGCTTCCAGCAGCGAGCAGGTCTGGGCGAAGGTCCGCTGGAGCGCCCGGGACGGCTCCTCGCACACCGGCCAGGCCCGGGTCCACCCCGGAAGCGGCGTCGGCACACCGGTCACCGTCTGGACCGACCCCCAGGGCCGCCTGGTGACCAGGCCCGCCACCCCCTCCGAGGCCCGCACCCGGGCCACCCTGGTCGGCGGCGTCGCGGGCGTCTGCGCCGCGTGCGTCCCCTTCGTCGCGGGCCGGGCTCTCCGCAGCCGCCTGGAGAGCCGCCGCATCGACCGCTGGGGCTACGAATGGGCGCGGTTCGGCCCGCTGTGGGGTGGGCGGATGAGAGGGTGACGGCGCCGCGGGACGGCTGCGCCGTGTGGGCCGTGCCGCGGGTGACGCCCGAGTCGGTGTCGGCCGCGCAGGGGTCTCACCCCTGACCCGGCAGCGCCCGCTCCAGAATCCCGTCCACGTCGGCCGAGTCGGGCAGCGTTCCGAATGCGTGCCCCCATTCGCCGCCGAGCCGGGTCGCGCAGAACGCGTCGGCGACCGCCGCGGGGGCGTGCCGGACCAGCAGGCAGGCCTGGAGGGTCAGGGCCATCTGCTCGACCAGGCGGCGGGCACCCGCCTCGGAGCCCGTGGCCAGCATGTCCTTCAGGCGCACGACGGCCGCGTCCAGCCGGGCGTCCGCCCCGCGCGCCGTGGCCAGTTCGGCGAAGAGGGCCTCGGCGGTGCCCTGCTCCTTGCTCAACGCCCGCAGGACGTCGAGGGCGTTGACGTTCCCCGAGCCCTCCCAGATCGACAGCAGGGGAGCCTCGCGGTAGTGGCGGGGCATGCCCGAATCCTCGACGTAGCCGTTGCCGCCCAGGCACTCCAGGGCCTCCGCCGTGAAGGCCGGGCCCCGCTTGGTGACCCAGTACTTGCCGACGGCCGTCGCGATTCGGCGGAACGCCGTCTCGGTCCCGTCCGCATCCTCCGCGCGCACCACCCGGTCGGCCGCCCCGGCCAGCCGTAGCGTGAGGGTCGTGGCCGCCTCGGACTCCAGGGCCAGGTCGGCGAGGACGTTGCGCATCAGGGGCTGGTCGATCAGCCGGGCGCCGAACGCGCTGCGGTGGCGGATGTGATGTCCCGCCTCGACGAGCGTCTTGCGCATCAGCGTCGCCGACGACATCACGCAGTCCAGCCGGGTGCAGTTGACCATCTCGATGATCGTCTTCACGCCGCGTCCCTCGGGCCCGACCAGCCAGGCGACGGTCCCGTCGAACTCCGGCTCGGAGGAGGCGTTGGAGCGGTTGCCCAGCTTGTCCTTCAGACGCTGGATGCGGAAGGTGTTGCGGCTGCCGTCGGGCAGGACGCGCGGCACGAGGAAGCAGGACAGTCCGCCGGGAGCCTGGGCCAGCACCAGGAAGACGTCGCACATGGGCGCCGACGTGAACCACTTGTGCCCGCGCAGCGTGTACACGCCCGGCTCGGCGGTCGGCCAGGCCGTGGTCGTGTTCGTACGGACATCCGACCCGCCCTGCTTCTCGGTCATCCCCATGCCCGCGAGCAGACCCCGCTTCTCGGTGGGCACGCGCAGGCCGGGGTCGTACTCCCGGCTGGTCAGCAGGGGTTCGTAGACCTTCGCGAGCTCGGGCTGCCGGCGCAGCACGGGAACCGCCGCGTACGTCATCGACGTCGGACAGCCGTGCCCGGCCTCGGTGTGCCCCCACACCAGTCCGCCCGCGGTCCGGGCGACATGCGCGCCGGGCCGCTCGTCCGCCCAGGGCGCCGCCGCGAGGCCCTCGCCGACGGCGACCCGCATCAGGTGATGCCAGCTCGGATGGAACTCGACCTCGTCGACGCGATGGCCGTACCGGTCGTGCGTCCGCAACTCCGGCTCGTGCCGGTTGGCCAGCTCACCCCACTCCTGCGCCTGAGCGCTCCCGGCCCGCAGGCCGAGCCGCCGGATGTCCTCCTCGGCCCATCCGGCACCCTCCCGGCGCAGCCCTTCGATCAGGGCCGAGTCCTCCGACGCGTCGTACGGCGTCAGGGGAGGGGGCTGGTTGGTGACGTCGTGCGTGGCGTACTGCCCGGACTGCTCCTGCGCGGCTATCGAGACCATGCCGCCAGTGTTGCACCATGGCTACGGTTGCAGCAATCCTGTAATACGCCGAGTTGGCACGTAAGGTACCTGGCCATGCCGAACAACGCGTCACCGCAGGCCGACGAGGTGGAGCTGCGCCCGCTGTCCGCCCGGTCGGTCGTCCTGAGCCTGCTGCTGGGTCTGCATCCGCCCGAGCTGCCGGTGAAGGACCTGGTGAGCAGCGTGGAGCCGTTCGGGATCGCGGGGTCCACCCTGCGGGCCGCGCTCAGCCGGATGGTGGCGGCCGGCGATCTGCGCCGCGCGGACACGGTGTACGGGCTCAGCGACCGGCTGCTGGCACGCCAGCGACGTCAGGACGACGCCGTCCACCCCGGGACCCGGCAATGGGCCGGCGACTGGGAGATGGTCGTGGTCACGACCACGGGTCGGGGCGCCGCCGAACGTGCCGAACTGCGCACCGAGCTGACCCGCCTGCGGCTCGCCGAACTCCGTGAGGGCGTCTGGCTGCGACCTGCCAACCTGCTCCGCCCCCTGCCGGACGGCCTCGACCAGGTGACCCAGCACTACACGGCCCGCCCCGACCGCCCCGCACAGGAGCTCGCCGTGAGCCTGTGGCCGCTGGACGCCTGGGCCGGCACGGGGCACGCCCTGCTCGCCCATGTCGCCCGTGCGCGACGGCCGTCCGACCGCTTCACCGCCTTCGCGGCCGTCGTCCGGCACCTGCTCGCCGACCCGGTGCTGCCCCCCGAACTCCTGCCAACCGACTGGCCGGGCACGCGACTGCGCGCCGCGTACGACGACTACCGGCGGGAGTTGGCGCAGGACGTACGCGCGCGTGAGGCGAGGGAGCCGGTCGAGGGGCCCACGCGCGCGTGACGGACGGGAGCCGCTGCCGGTACGCGCACGTGCCCGCCCGGAACAACACGACGGCCGCCCGAAGCGCCGTGCGGGGACGCTTCGGACGGCCGCCTTCACCGTGGGGGGACTATCTGCCGATCGGGGCTACCTGTAGGTGATGTCCGAGGTGGAGTACAGGCAGTTCGTGCTGTCCGGCCCCGTCCCGACAGCCGTGTTGTTGTTGTACTTCTGGCAGGGGACGACCTTGCGGCTCGCGTCGTTGAGGATCGTGATGCCGCGCAGCGTCGCCACGTCGCCCCGGTTGACGTTGATGCCGACGAGACGGGCCGTGGACCCCGTGCCGGTCACCTCGATGTTGCTGAGGTTGACCTTGCGCGTGTACTGCGTGGAGCAGTCGCCGCACGAGCGGTACAGCGTCTTGAACTCGCTGACCGCGAAGTTGGAGATGTTCAGCGTGCCGGGCCCGTTGTGCTGGAAGACCTTGTCGGCCGCCTTCTTGGCGCCGCCGCCGGTCACGGTGTAGGTGGAGCCGCCGCGGAAGGTGGCGGCGTCCTCGCCGACGTCCTCCCACCACACGTTCTGCAGGGTGCAGTTGCCCTCGCAGTGGATGCCGTCGGCGCCGGGCGCGCCGATGATGACGTTCTTCAGGGTCGCGCCGGCCGCGAGCTCGAAGATCGGGTCCTGGCCCTCCTCCTGCCCGTCACCGGCCAGGTCGCCGCTGCCGTAGTAGCGGACCATGCCGCCGTCGCGGACGCCGGACACCTGGATGGTCGAGCTCACAGGCTGGCTGCCGGCGGGTGTCGGCCAGCTGGCGGCGCTCGCCGGCGGCGCTCCGACTGTCGTGATCATGACAGACGAGAGTCCGAGTGCGGCCAGACCGCCGGTCAGCGCGCGCCGGCGGGCGCGGGGCTTTGCTGGTGAAGTCATGTCCCGATGCCTTCTTCCGGTGGTGGGGGTGGTCAGATCTTTCCGGCGCCCGCGCCGCCCGTCACCGAGGCGACGACGCTGGACGCGGACTCCGCGGTGTAGCTGTAGGGCGGCGTGGTGAAGGTGCCGGCCTGGGAGATCTCGGTCGCGGCTCCGCCGAGATCGTTGCCGCGCAGATTGGCGTAGCCGTCCACGTCGCTGCTGCGGTTCGTGGTGATGGCGATCTTGGTGTCGCGGAAGACGTTGTTCTCCACGAGCATCTGGGCGCCCATGCGCGAGTGGCAGGCGGTGTCCGCGCCGGTCACGTAGTTGTTGTAGAAGTGCCCGGTGCCGAAGCGCAGGCTGGGGATGCGCGAGTAGACGTTGCTGAACAGGTTGTGGTGGTACGTCACCCTCAGATGCCCGGTGTCCTCGCTCGCGTTGTTGTCGCTGTGTCCGACGAGCGAGCCCTTGAAGTGGTCCTTGAAGGTGTTCCAGGACACCGTGACGTTGTCCGAGCCGTGATTGATGTCCAGCAGACCGTCGTAGTAGTCCTTGTCGTGATCGCGGTCGGCCGAGAAGGAGTTGTGGTCGATCCACACCTTCGTCGACGCCTGGACCGTGATGCCGTCGGACGGTGCCACGGGCTTGCTGATGTTCAGGTTGCGCACGACGACGTTGGTGACGTTCTTCAGGCGGAGTCCGCCGCCGGTGATCCCGGACGACGAACCCACGCCCAGCACCGTCGTGTTGGAGCCGACGTCGACCTGACCGCTCAGCGGGATCAGGCCGTTGACCCGGACGACCTTGGCCGAGCCGCCCGTCACCGCCGCCTTGAAGGCGTCCAGGGTGGAGACGGTGACCGCCGAGGAGCTGCCGCCGCCGGTCGTCCCCGCGCCGAATCCGACCGGCGTGGTCTCGGCCGCCCCGGCGGGCTGCGGCAGGGCGAGGGCGGCTGCGGTGGCGAGGGCGGCCACGGCTGCCGTCACCAGTGCGGTTCTCTGCGGGCGTGCACGTGGGGGGAGAGTTCGCATGCGGGTGCGTCCCTTCGGGAGGAGCGACTCGATCATGTACGTGAACGATGTACGTCATGGAGAACGCCGCGCGCGGGCAGTGTGGCCATGTGGGGGTGCTGTGGAGCGGTTCAGTCACACTGCTGAACGGAACGTATGGGGTAAGCGCTTTCTGGTCAACGCCTTGCGCGGAGGAATTCAGTCAGTCCTGGTGGGAGGCAAGGGCTCTCTGGGTGCCAGGTGTGGGAGCGCTTCCATGGTGGGCGTGTCCATGCCACGATGCCCTCGCGTGCTTTCCAAGTGAAAGGACTTCCACCCGGTCGGGACACGAGCCGCGACCAGAAGGGACAAGGACGTGCCCACCCCCCTCCGCACGACCACGAGAAGGAAGCTCCTGGCGTCACTCGCCGCCCTCCTGCCGCTCCTCGCGGCACTGCTCGTCGCCGCCCCCTCGGCCGCCGCCCGCACCGAGGCCGCCGACGTCGCCCCCACCGCGACGCTGACCGAGGTCACCGACTTCGGCACCAACCCCAGCAACCTGCGGATGTACCTCTACGTCCCGGACCGCGTGACCGTGAAGCCCGCAGTGGTGGTGGCCGTGCACTGGTGCACCGGATCCGGCCCGGACATGTACAACGGCACCGAGTACGACACGCTCGCCGACCAGTACGGCTTCATCGTGCTGTACCCGTCCGTCACCCGCAGCAGCAAGTGCTTCGACGTCTCCTCGCCGCAGGCGCTCCGGCGCGACGGCGGCAGCGACCCGGTGGGCATCAAGTCCATGATCGACTGGGTCACCCGCACCTACGACGCCGACACCGGCCGGATCTTCGCCACCGGCATCTCATCCGGCGCGATGATGACGAACGTCCTGCTCGGCGACTACCCCGACGTGTTCGCCGCGGGCGCCGCCTTCGCGGGCGTCCCCTTCGGCTGCTTCGCCACCACCGACGGCTCCGAGTGGAACAGCGCCTGCGCCCAGGGCACGGTCACCCGCACCGCGCAGCAGTGGGGCGACATCGCCCGCGCCGCCCACCCCGGCTACGTGGGCCCCCGGCCCCGCATGCAGCTGTGGCACGGCACCGAGGACGACGTCCTGCGCTACCCCGACTTCGGGGAGATGATCAAGCAGTGGACGAACGTCCAGGGGGTGAGCCAGACCCCGGCGGCCATGGACACACCCCAGTCCGGCTGGACCCGCACCCGCTACGGCGGCACCGGTGACCGTGCCCCGGTCGAGGCGATCAGCCTCCAGGGCGTCGGCCACAACCTCTACGGCTACGGTATGGCCGCCCGCGTCCTGACCTTCTTCGGTCTCGACGGCGGCGGCCCCGCCCCTCAACCCCAGCCGGGCGCCTGCAAGGTGACCGCCACCACCAACGCCTGGAACACGGGCCTGACCGCGTCCGTGACGATCACCAACACGAGCGCGACGGCGATCAACGGCCGGCAGCCGGCCTTCGCCCTGCCCGCCGGCCAGACGGTCACCAACGGCTGGGGAGCCACGTACGCCCCGTCCTCCGGCACGGTGACGGCGACCAACGCCTCCTACAACGCGACGCTCGCGCCGGGTGCGAGCGTCGGCATCGGCTACCAGGCGAACCACGCCGGAAACAGCGCGGCGCCGGGTGCCTTCACGCTCAACGGAACGCTCTGCACGGCTGGTTGATCGAGCCGCCCGGCATCCGGTGACCAGGGGTGACCCGACTCGTCACGAACGACCAGCGGCCGTACGGCGAGTCAGGTCCCCCCACCCACGAGTCCGCGATCAGACGGACCGGTGGTACTGGTCCGGCACATGCAAGTCCCCGCCCAGCTCCCGGGCCGCGTGCCGGGCCCACGACGGGTTGCGCAGCAGTTCGCGGCCGAGGAGGACGGCGTCCGCCTCGCCGTTCGCGACGATCTTCTCGGCCTGTTCGGCGTCGGTGATCAGCCCCACCGCGGCGACGGGCAGCGAGGTCTCGGCCTTCACGCGCGCCGCGAACGGCACCTGGTAGCCGGGGCCGACCGGGATGGGTACGCCGGAGGCGTTGCCGCCGGTCGAGACGTCCAGCAGGTCGATGCCGTGGGCCGTCAGGTCGGCGGCGAAGCGGACGGTGTCGTCGGCGGTCCAGCCGCCCTCCTCCAGCCAGTCCGTCGCAGAGATGCGGAAGAACAGCGGCTTGTCGTCCGGCCACACCGCACGCACGGCGTCCACGACCTGGAGGGCGAAGCGGGTGCGGTTCTCGTACGAGCCGCCGTACTCGTCGGTGCGGTGGTTGGAGTGCGGGGAGAGGAACTCGTTGATCAGATAGCCGTGGGCGCCATGGATCTCGGCGACCTCGAACCCGGCGGCGAGGGCGCGGCGCGCGGCGTCCGCGAACTGGCCCACGACCTCCTGGATCTCGGCGACCGTCAGCTCGGTCGGCACCGGGTGCCCGTCGGCGAACGGGATCGCGCTCGGCGCCACCGGCTGCCAGCCGTAGGAGTCCGGCCCGACCGGCGCACCGCCCTTCCAGGGCTGGTCGGTCGACGCCTTGCGGCCCGCATGGGCAAGCTGGATCGCCGGCACGGTGCCCTGCGACACCAGGAACCGCGTGATCCGGCGGAACGCCTCGACCTGCGTGTCGTTCCAGATGCCCAGGTCCCACGGGGAGATCCGGCCCTCGGGGCTGACGCCGGTGGCCTCGACGATGATCAGCCCGGTGCCGCCGGCCGCGCGGGCCGCGTAGTGCGCGAAGTGCCAGTCGTTGGGGGCGCCCGTGTCGGGGCCCTGTGGTGCGGCCGAGTACTGGCACATCGGGGGCATCCACACCCGGTTCGGGATCGTCAGATCGCGCAGGGTGTAGGGCTGGAAGAGCGGGCTCACGGCGGACTCCATTCGTCGCGGGGACCAGTCGTCGACTCGTACGATAGGCATCGTAGTACGGGAGATGTCAAACTACGAGAGATCTCGTACAATGGAGGAACCGCCGGCGAGGTGAGCCGAGCCGGGGAACCCGACGAAGTGGAGCCGCCGTGACCAGCCCCGCTGTCAGCAGCCGAGACCTCCCGCACCCGGCGCGCGAGGAGATCCGTCTCGAAGGTGTGCTGCACGCGCTGTCCGACCCGCTGCGGCTGCACATCGTGCGAGAGCTCGCCACCGTCGGCGACGAGCTCTCCTGTTCGCACTTCGACCTGCCGGTCACCAAGTCCACCACCACGCACCACTTCCGCGTGCTGCGCGAGAGCGGGGTGATCCGGCAGATCTACCGGGGCACGGCCAAGATGAACGGCCTGCGCAGGGACGACCTAGACGGCCTCTTCCCGGGACTCCTGGACGCCCTTCTCGACGCCGCCGCCCGGCAGGCCGTCCGTCTCGGCGGCGCCTGAACCGGCCCTCGCGGGCAGGTGGTTGAAGAGCAGGTTCAGCGCGATCGCAGTGAGGCAGCCGGCGCTGATACCGCTGTTCATCACCGTCTGGAACCAGTCGGGGAACTTCTCGTAGATCGTCGGCACACCGACCGGCAGCATGCCCATGGCCACCGAGACGGCCACCACCGTCAGGTTGTGGTTGCCCTTGAAGTCCACCCCGGCCAGGGTCCGCAGGCCGCTCGCGGCGACCGTCCCGAACATCACCAGACCCGCCCCGCCCAGCACCGGCGCCGGTATCGCCGCCACCACCGCGCCCAGCTTGGGCAGCAGCCCGAGCAGGACGAGGATGGCGCCCGCCGTCGCCACCACCCAGCGGCTGCGCACACGGGTCATGCCGACCAGGCCCACGTTCTGCGCGTACGCCGTGTACGGGAAGGTGTTGAAGACGCCGCCCAGTACCGTCGACAGGCCGTCGGCGCGCAGGCCGTCCGCCAGGGAGCGCGGCTCGACCTTGCGGTCGGTCATCTCGCCGACCGCGATCAGGTCACCCGTCGTCTCGGTCATCGTCACCAGGGCCACCACCAGCATCGACGCGATCGCCGAGAACTCGAAGGTCGGCGCCCCGAAGTGGAACGGCGTGCTGATCCCGAGCCAGTCGGCCTCGCCGACCCCGCCGAAGTCGGTGAAACCGAACGGCACGGCCACCGCGAGTCCGACCACGATGCCGATCAGTACGGCGATCCGGCTGAGGAACGCGGGCGCGAACCGCTGCACACCGAGCACCACCGCGAGGACGAAGCCGGCCAGCGCGAGGTTCTTCGGCTCCCCGAAGTCCGCCGAACCGGCGCCGCCCGCGGCCCAGTTGCCCGCGACGGGCAGCAGGGACAGGCCGATGATCAGGATCACCGTGCCGGTCACGAGAGGCGGGAAGAAGCGCAGCAGCCTGCCGAAGACCGGGGCCAGCAGCATGATCGCCAGTCCCGCGACGATCACCGAGCCGTAGATCGCGGGGAGCCCGCCGCCCGTCGTGCCGATGAGCACCATCGGGGACACGGCGGCGAACGTGCAGCCCTGCATGATCGGCAGCCGTACGCCGAAGCGCCAGAAGCCGATGCACTGGATCAGCGTCGCGATGCCGCACACCAGGAGGTCGGCGGTGATCAGATACGCCAGGTCGGCGGGCGGGAGTTTCATCGCGCCGCCGACGATGAGGGGGACGGCTACCGCGCCTGCGTACATCGCGAGTACGTGTTGGAGGCCGAAGGCGGCCAACTGGCGTTTGGGCGGGACCTCGTCGACCGGGTGCACGGGTGCGGTTTCGTTCATGTGCGAGACCGTAGGCTCCTTGAACAGAATGTTGATTTCATGGGTGTTGCCGCTTCGTATCCTGCTCCGGGGCCCATGGGTCCCCGCGCCCCTACCGGGAGTCGCCGTGCGCGGCGCTCATCAGGGACCGCCAGTCGGGGAGCTTCACCACACCCCTCCCCAGTGACGCGCCGAGTTCCGCCTCCGCGCGCTCGATCGCGCACCAACCCGTCCACTCGACCGGCTCGACCCCCTCGGCACGCAGTGCTGTGAGCGGATCCTCGGGCAGTTCTCGTCGTACGAGCGCGGAGGCGTCCTCCAGAAGTGACGTCACCGTCTCCTTCGCACACGGCCGGTTGGTGCCGATGACTCCGGTCGGGCCCCGCTTGATCCACCCGGCCACGTACTCGCCCGGCGCGACGGCACCCTCGCGCAGCACACGCCCGGCGAGATGCGGCACCGTGCCGGTCGACGTGTCGAAGGGGAGCCCCTCCAGCGGGACTCCGCGGTAGCCCACCGAACGCAGCACCAACTGGGCCTCGATGTCCTCGTAGTGGCCGGTCCCCGTCACCCCGCCCTGCCCGTCGGGCGCCGTCCGCTCGAAGCGCACCGCGCCCACGCGTCCCGCGTCGGCGAGGAGTTCGACGGGGCGCAGGAAGAAGCGCAGGCCGATGCGGTGGCTGGCCTCCCGCGGCGGGGCCTCGGTCCAGCCGCGCAGCACCTCCACGTTGCGGCGCTGCGGCGCGGGCAGCCCGGAGGGGTCGGCGTAGGCCGGATCCAGCGCCAACTCCCGCGGATCCACGATCACTTCGGTGTCCGGCAGGGTGCTCAGCTCCCGCAGCTCCTTGGTGGTGAAGCGGGCCTGCGACGGGCCGCGCCGGCCCACCATCACGACGTCGGTGACGCGGCTCGCGGCGAGGGCTGTGAGCGCGCCCTGCGGCATGTCCGTCGGGCTCAGTTCGGCGGTGCCCCGGGCCAGCATCCGGGTGACGTCCACCGCGACGTTCCCGACGCCGATGACCACCGCTGAGCGCGCGCCGGCCACGAAGCCGTCGTCACGGGCGTCCGGATGGGCGCTGTACCAGGACACGAACTCCGTCGCCGACCAGCTGCCCGGCAGGTCCTCGCCGGGAATCCCGAGGTGCCGGTCGGTGGCGGCGCCGACGCAGTACACCACCGCGTGGTACAGCTCGCGCAGCCGCGCGGCCGGTACCGCGCCCGGGCCGATCCGGACGCCGCCGAGGAACCGCACCCGCTCGTGCTCCAGGACTGTGCGCAGGTTGTTCTGGAGGGACTTGATCTTCTCGTGGTCCGGCGCCACCCCGTAGCGCACCAGGCCGTACGGGCACGGCAGCCGGTCCAGGACGTCGACGACCACGTCGGGGTCCAGCTGTACGAGGCTCTGGGCGGTGTAGCACCCGCTCGGCCCGGAGCCGACGACGGCGACACGAAGCACGGCGGAACTCCTTGTCCGGGGATCGTCAGGAGTCGCTCTCGACTCCAGCATCGCACCGCGGCCGCTCCGCTGACAGGGTGCAGTGCGCTGTACGGGACGCGTGTTTCGTTCGTATGGAATGTGATCATGCGGTTACGTTGCGTGTGTGCTGGAAGCATCCTTTCTTAATCTGTCCGCTCGCCCCGCGACAGACGGTGCCGTGTCGGTGTGGCCCGCGTGGAAAGTGCGGGACGGTGGCGGCGCCACTGTGTGGTTCGGCGTCCGGCTGGAGTTCCGTGACGGCGCCCGGGTCGACGCCATGGCCGTGCTGTCCAAGGGGAGCGTCTCCATCGAGGACGTACGGGCCGAGCCGGCGCTCTCCCTCGACGACCTGGCGGCGCTGGCCGACTGGATCGAGGCCCCGCTCTCCGAGGCGTGCGGGATCGGGACCGGACGGGACGGCGGGGACGTCGAGGACGGCGCGGATGCCGAGGGCGGCGCGGACGTCGAGGGCGGCGGGGACGCCGGGGCGAGCCGGGCCCGGTCGGTCTGGCCGCGTGGCATCGAGGGGCAGTGGCTCGTCGCGCAGAAGTACCGCGCGGCGCAGGAGGCGGGCGTCGACCCGGTGCTCGCGGTGATGAGCGCGACGGGGCACAGCCGCCGCAGGTCGCTCCGGCTCATCGGTCAGGCGCGCGACGCGGGCTTCCTGACCCCGCGTCGCGCCCGCCGCTGACCTCGGTCTCGTCAGGGGACCCGCCGAGGCCGTCAGAGCATGTCCCGCATCCGGGTGATCTCGCTCGTCTGCTGAGCGATCACCTCGTCTGCCATCTCCTCGATCCGGATGTTGTTGCCCTGCCCCTTCACGTCCGTGGCCATGGTGATCGCCCCGTCGTGATGGGTGATCATCAAGGTGAGGAAGAGCTGGTCGAACGCCTTCCCCCGCGCCGCGCGCAACTTCTCCAGCTGTGCCTCGGTCGCCATGCCCGGCATCGTCGCGTGCTCGTGGCCGTCGCTCCGCTCGGCCTTGCCGTGGGTCCTGAGCCAGCCCTTCATGGCGGCGATCTCCGGTCCCTGCGCGGCGGCGATCCGCTCGGCGAGCTTTTCGAGCTTCGCCGACTCGGCGCGGTCCGGGGCGAGTTCGGTCATCTCCAGGGCCTGGGTGTGGTGCGTGATCATCATGCGCGCGAAGGAGACGTCCGCCAGGTTGGGGGAGTCGTCCTCGGCACGCCCGCGTGCGGCCTCCTCGGCGGACAGCATCCGGTTCGACTCGCCGGGCTTGCCCGGCACGATCACCGAAGGCCCGCTGCGCGCGGGCGACTTGGCGTCGGAGTCGTCGCAGCCGGCGAGCGCAAGCACGGCCACGGCGGTCAGCGCGACCACGGCGGCCAGGGTGGTGGATGCCTTCGGTCCGGTCGGTCCGGTCGGTTCGGTAGGTCCGGTAGGTCCGGTCGGTTCGGTCGGTCCGGTCGGTCCGGTCGGTCCGGTCGGTTCGGTCGTGACGCGAGACGCGCGGCGGCCTCGCGTCTTCGTTACATCTTCATTGCCCCCTGTTGATATGTGCATGACCGAGACGATACTCGTGCGTGCGTGAACCGCTCCAGTGCGAACGGCACAAGGGAGGAAACAGTGATCCTGTTCAGCATTCCCCGAACACGACGCAGACGCCTGGGAGTTGCCACCGCCGCTGCCGGGCTCCTGGCCGCACTGCTCACCGCGCAGCCGGCTGCCGCGACCCCCGATCCGGGGGACGGCCCGGTCGCGGAGCAGGAGGTCTCCGAGAGCACCCGGGCCGAGGTGCGCAGTTCCCTGGCGGACGGCGAGATACCCGGCCAGAACGAGATCGTCCACTCCGACAACATCGAGCACCTGGCCTTCGTCCCCAAGGACGCGCTCCAGGGCACCAATTCGGACCTCGCCTTCCAGGGCCGCTATGCCTTCGCGGGCAACTACGACGGCTTCCGGATCTTCGACATCAGCGACCCGACCGCGCCGAGGACGGTCGCACAGGTCCTGTGCCCCGGCTCGCAGAACGACGTATCCGTCTCCGGTGACCTGCTGTTCCTGTCCACCGACTCCTCGCGCAGCGACAGCAGTTGCAACAGCACCACCCAGCCCGTGACCGAGAAGTCCTCGTGGGAGGGCATGAAGGTCTTCGACATCAGCGACAAGACGAACCCGAAGTACGTCGCCGCCGTCGAGACCGCCTGCGGCTCGCACACCCACACGCTGGTGCCCGAGCGCCGCAACGTCTACATCTACGTCTCCTCGTACTCGCCGGACGCCACCTACCCGGACTGCCAGCCGCCGCACGACGGCATCTCCGTGATCAAGGTGCCGCGCCAGGCGCCCGAGAAGGCGGCGGTGGTGAACTTCCCGGTGCTCTTCCCCGGTGAGGGCCCGGACGGCGGTGGCAACCCCGGCCCGCCCGGCGGCGTCCGCAAGACCACCGGCTGCCACGACATCACGGTGCTGCCCTCGAAGGACCTGGCCGCGGGCGCCTGCATGGGCGACGGCATCCTGCTGTCCATCGAGGACCCGGAGCATCCGAAGGTCATCGACCAGGTCCGGGACGACGTGAACTTCGCGTTCTGGCATTCGGCGACCTTCAACCAGAAGGCGAACAAGGTCGTCTTCACCGACGAACTGGGCGGCGGCGGCGCGGCCACCTGCAACGCGCAGATCGGCCCGGACCGCGSCGCCGACGGCATCTACGACATCATCGGCAAGGGCGACAAGCGCAAGCTGGTCTTCCGCAGCTACTTCAAGATCCCCCGCCACCAGGCCGACACCGAGAACTGCGTCGCCCACAACGGCTCGCTGATCCCGGTCAAGGGCAGGGACATCATGGTCCAGGCCTGGTACCAGGGCGGCGTCTCCGTCTGGGACTTCACCGACTCGGACCGGCCGAAGGAGATCGCGTACTTCGACCGGGGTCCGCTCACCACGGACACCATCAAGTCGGGCGGCTCCTGGTCGTCGTACTACTACAACGGTTACATCTACTCGAACGAGTACGCGAGGGGCTTCGACGTTCTGAAGCTCAACGACCGGCGCACGGCCCCGGCCGGCCGGGTCCACCTGCGCGAACTCAACGTCCAGACACAGCCGGACTACTTCGACTGACCGGACGGATCCGGCTGACCGGAGCGATCCGACCGGCCGTCCGCGCAGTCCGGGGCGGAGCCGGTCGCGAAGAACCGCGACAGATCCGTGTCGCAAGTCCCGCCGGGCACGGCCTCCGTGTCCGGCGGGACGCCCTGCTCCCAGTCGAGCCGGTAGCGCTTGAACAACTCGGCCCGCAGTACCGGCACCGGCATCGGCGCCCCGGGCACCAGCGCCGCGTAGACCGCGCCCATGAGCAGGGCGCGCAGCATCGGATAGTCGGTGTCGGCGTCCGCGGAGCCGTGCCGTACGCAGGTGTCCCGCAGCAGTTCCGCCAGCCGCCGCTGCTCAGGGCACTGCACGAAGCCCTCCGCCTGGAGGATCCCGGCCATGTGCTGGCGCATCAGCACGGGCCGGTCCCGGGCCAGGCCCAGGATCGCGTCGATGGCCCGGGCCATCCGCTCCCGGCCGTCCTCGGTACGCGGTTCGCGCTCCAGCGCCTCCTCCAGCGTGCCGTGCATCAGCCGGTGCACGGCGGACTGGACCAGCTGGCGCTTGCCGGGGAAGTAGTACGACACCAGTCCGCGCGCCGAGCCCGCCCGGTCCGCGATGTCACCGAGCGTGGTGGCCTCGAAGCCCCGCTCGCCGACGAGCTCGACCGCCGCCTGCAAAAGCCGCTCCCGGGAACGCCGCCGCAACTCTTCATTGACCGAGGCGCTGCGCGGGGACATGCTGTAACTCCTGCGTTGACTGGCTGCCAGCCAACTATACTCAGCGCATCCGGCCCGGCCTCGATACGGCCTGGCCGGGGTTGCCGTCTGCCCCGGGCGACACGGGGGATCGTCCGGGGCGGACTCGACCCTCCGGGATGGTCGCCGGAGGCTACTTGTCAGGCCGATTGTGCCGATTGTTCGGCCGGTCGCTCCGCTGCGGGCCGATGCCGTTGGTCCGCGCCCCGGCGCTCACCAGCTCCAGATCCAGCACCGGCCGCAGCCCGTCCGGGCGCTGGGCCGCCGGCAGATGATCCACGAAGTGCACCGCACAGCCCAGGGTCGCCGCACCGCCGTCGGCCCGGCGGTCGTCGCCGACCATGACGACGTCACGCGGATCGGCGTCGAGCGCCGCGCAGGCCGTCCTGAACAGGCGGGGGTCGGGCTTCTGGACGCCGTGCTCGTACGACAGCACGTAGGTGTCCACGTACGGATCGAGGCCGTGCTCCCGGAACACCGGGCGGATGTCCCAGCCGATGTTGCTGACCACGCCCACACCGATACCGCGCTCTCGCAGCGTCCCCAGCACCTCTGCGGTGTCCGGATACGGCACCCAGGCGGCCGGTGCCATGTGGCGGTCGTACAGCATGTCGTGCAACCGGTCGTCGGGGAGCGGCACATGCCGGGAGAGGCCGGTGTAGGCCGCCCGGTGCAGCTCCGCGCTCTTGTCCCGCACTCCCCAGACGCTCGCGACGTCCTCGGGCAGCCAGGAGGGACCGCTCCCGCCCGGCAATGCCCCCATCGCCTCCAGCGCCTGTGCCGCCTCGGCCAACTCGGCCTCGGCGAGCTCCACTCGGGCCTCGGCGAGCGCTCCGCGCAGCCAGGACTCGGTGGACTCGACACGGAAGAGGGTTCCGGAGAAATCGAACAAAACTGCGGTCATGGGTGGATCCTACGGGGCGGTGTTCCGCCGCGCGGGAAGATCGCCGTCATCGGCGACGGGGTGTCCTCGCCCGCGCCGGTACGTCTCTCACCTCGGCTGCCGCGCCCTCGTCCCCGCCCTGCCAGAGGTCGTGCACCCGCACCGCCAGCACCACGACCAGCGCGCCGAGCAGCCAGCCTCCGACGACGTCCGTGGTCCAGTGGACGCCCAGCCAGATCCGGGTGAGCCCGACGCCGGCCACCGAGATCATGGCCAGCGCGACGGCCGTACGCCACAGGGTGCGTTCGGCGCCATGGCGGTGCAGCAGCCACAGCAGCAGACCGCAGACCACCGTGGCCGTCATGGTGTGGCCGGAGGGGTAGGCGGCGTAGTGGGCGGAGTCGACCGGGTCGGTCCAGACCGGGCGGGGGCGGTCGAGCAGGGCCTTGAGGGACTGCTGGACACATGTGGCGAGCAGACATGTGGTCACCAGCCATACGGCCGTCCAGCGCGCGGCTCTGCGCCACACCAGCCAGAGCGCGACCGCGAAGGTCAGGATCCGCATCGTCCATGGATCCCAGACCCAGTCCGTCAGGATGCGGAACGTGTGCGTGACTCCGGGCTTTTCCACCGCCCAGCGGTGCGTGGTGTCCGCGATGGCGTCGTCCACGGTCATCAGCGGGTACCAGCGCACGGCGACCAGCGCGAGCAGCAGCACCGAGCTCAGCGCCAGTGCACCGGCCCAGCGGGAGGTGGCGCGCTCGGCCGGTGGGCGGGGCGGGGACTCGACGGACTGGGTGTGCATACTGCGATCCTCGCCGACCGATGGGGCGAGAGGCCAATGCCGGGGGTGGGTTTGCGACGCCCGCCACAGGGGCAGCGGGTTGTGGCCCGGAGCACCATCGACCGGACGGGTACCGGGTACCCGGCGGTGGATCCGGCTATTCGGGCGTGCACGAACGAGGAGTTCGGCCTACGGCGCCGGCGCAGGGCTCGCGCGTGCCCCCCCGGCATCAGCGTTCCGACGCCCCCCGGACCGCCGCACGCGAGCCTTCTCAGAGGGCGAGCAGCATCGCCACCATCGCGATCCCCATCGACAGCCGGCAGGCCCGCGCCAGTTCCGGTCGGTCGCCCCAGCCGACGCCCCCGCCGGCGGCGGCAACCGGCACCAGCCGGACGCCGCAGAGCAGTACGTATCCCGTGAAGTACACGAGCAGCGCGCCCGTCAGGAGCGGGATGCCTGAACCGCTGTGGCCGCCCTGATGGCCGGGCGAGAGGGCCATAGCGATCGCCATGTAGACCATGGCCGAGGCTCCCACCAGGTGGTGCAGATGGTGCCCGCCCGCCCGTGCGGACCACAGGGCGTGCAGGGCGGCCGTGCCGAATACGGTCGCGAAGACGGGCCAGGCCCACGACGGCGGTGTGAACACCGCGGCGGGCACCGCCATCGTGGCCATGCCGAACCCCATCAGCGCCTCGCCGCCCGCGGCGCGGCGCTGCTCCTCGACGTGGCTGCGCATCCGCAGCAGGCAGTAGACCCCGGTCGCCGCACACAGCGCGACCAGCAGCCAGCCGGGCGAAGCCGGTCCGTGCACGCGCACCTCCCCGCTCGACGGTCTCGGACAGTCCGTCGATGCCCCGGCCGCGCGGCGCGCACGCGAGCGCAAGGGTGTACACGGGGAGCATTCGACGGAGCACGGCAGGTCACTCCATACGTTTTACGAGTAAAACACTTGCTAAGGTGATGGGTATGAGCAGTCGCCTCCCGCTCGCCGGAGTGCTGCGCCTCGGCCGGCCCTCCGACATCTGGTTCAAGCCCGCCCTGAGCGCGGTCGCCGCCGTCGCCCCGCCCAACCTCGCCCTCCTCGCGCTGGGCCGCCTGGACCTGGCCATGTACACCATGGCCGGATCCCTTTGCGCGCTCTACGCCCATGACCGCCCCTACGCCGTCCGGGCCCGCGCCCTGGCGTGGGTCGTGCTGGGCATGCTCGGCGGTCTCGCCGCCGCCCTGCTCGCCGCCTCCCTCACCCGCGATGCCGTCGTGCTGGTCGCCGTCGGCGCGGTGCTGGCTGCCGTGCAGAAGGTGCTGTGCGACGCGACCCGCATCGGCCCGCCG
This sequence comes from Streptomyces sp. UW30, assembly GCF_008042075.1. GTDB lineage: Bacteria > Actinomycetota > Actinomycetes > Streptomycetales > Streptomycetaceae > Streptomyces. The sequence goes on from NZ_RDBN01000037.1 coordinate 1,770,105, forward strand.
GGCAACGTCGTCCTCACCTTCATCAGCTCCGCCGCCCTGTTCACCCCACAGACCCTCGACCGGATCCCGGGCCACCTCGCGCCGGCCGCAGCGGCCGGCGCCTGGGCATGGCTCGTCGGCATGGCCCCCGGCCTGCTGCGCCCGCACGGCCCCGAACGCCGGGCCACCGCGCGAGCCTTGAACGCGGCCGCCGCACGCGCCGAGGGGCAGGATTCCGCCGACGCCCATGCCGCCGCCGTCATCGCCGTGCAGGCCGCCCGGCAGGCGCTGCCCTGCGCGGCCGGCACCTCCGACACCCACCGCGCCCTTGAACGCCTCGTGGTCCGCGCCGAGGTCGCCCTCGCCGCACCCGCCGACGCCGACCCCGTGCCGCTGCGTATCTGGGCCCGGCAGGTGCGCGGCAACCGGCCGGTGCCCGAGGTCGCCGACCTCACCGGCATCGACACCGAACTCGCCGCGCAGCCAGGCCCGTTGTGGCACCGCCTGCGCCCCCTGGCCCCCCTCGCCGTACGCACCGCCCTCGGCTGCGCCCTGGCCGGATACGCCTCCCTGGCCCTCGGCATCGGCCGCCCCTACTGGGCCCTGGTCACTGCCGCGTCCCTCTACCAGGCGGACCTCGCCCTCACCTGGGGCCGCGGCGTCCAGCGCGTCGTCGGCAACCTGCTCGGCGTCCTCCTCTTCGTCGCGCTGGTCCCCCTCGCCCACACCGGTGAGGTCGCCCTGGTCCTGTGCTGCCTCGCCCTCAACTTCGGCGCCGAGGCACTCATGGGCCGCAACTACTGGCTCGGCAGCGTCTGTGTGACGCCGATGGCGCTGCTGATCACCGAGTTCGCCGGGTTCCAGGAGCCCGGCCGGCTCATCACCGAACGGGTCGTGGACACCCTGGTCGGCGCGCTCGTCGGGCTCGCCGCCGCCGTGGCCGTACCGCACCGGGCGCGGGTCGTGCGTGCCGAGCGCGCGGGACCACGTACGCTCGCCGCTACGGGTCGCAGCCGAGAACCGCACCCGGACCAGCGCACGGGCGACACGACGGAGGGTGTACGGCCATGACGGCGACGAGCGGCGGGCCGACCGGGACGAGACGGGACACGGTGGCCGCGGTGGTCCGGCAGTGGCAGAGCGTCCACCCCGACCTCGACACCGCGCCGATGGAGATCATCGGCCGGATCAACCGCTGCGCCGCTCTCCTCCAGCAGGCCGAGGACGCCCCGCTGCGCCGCGCGGGCCTCAGCCGTCCCGAGTTCGACCTGCTCGGCGCGCTGCGCCGCACCGGCCACGAGCTGACGCCCAGCGAACTCGCCCGCGAGACCTTCTCCTCGGGTGCCGCCGTCACCAAGCGCCTCAAGCAGCTCACCGAGCGGGGTCTGGTCGAGCGCCGCGGCGACACCCGCGACCGGCGCGTCGCCCACCTCCGCCTCACGGACGCGGGACGGGACCTCGTCGACGGCGTCCTGCCGGAGCAGCTCGCCTACGAGACGTCCGTACTGTCCGAGCTCGCCCCCGGCGGGCGCAGCGAACTCGCCTCCCTGCTCGGCGAGTTGCTCGGCCGGCTGGAGGGGCGCTTGGGCGCGCTGCGCGCCTGACCCTGCCTGAGGCCGTCAGGTCTCGTCGGGTGACCGGTACACGCCGAACACCGCACCCTGTGGATCCCGCAGGACCCCGATGCGCCGCCCGTTGGGCATCGAGGCGGGCTCCTTGAGCACCGTGCCGCCCGACTGCGCCGCGACCGTGGCCGCGGTGTCCGCGTCCGCGACGGAGAAGTACGGCAGCCAGTGCGCCGGCACCTCGTGCGGGAACTTGTCGTCCATCCTCACCATGCCACCGAAGTCGGCGCCGGCGATGCCCCACTGCGTGTAGTGCTCCGAGGCGTTGACGGTCCAGCCGAACACCGTCGTGTAGAACTCCACGGCCCGCTCGGGCGCCCGGGTCATCAGCTCCACCCAGCCCAGCGAGCCGGGCGCGTTGAGGAGCCCCGCGCCCGGGAACGACCGCGCCTGCCAGAGCTGGAACACCGCTCCCGTGGGGTCCACGGCCACCGCGAAGCGGCCCACGTCGAGCACGTCCATCGGGCCGACCAGCACCGTGCCGCCCTCCTGCGACACCTGCTCGGCGACGGCGTCGGCGTCCTGCACCGCGAAGGACACGTTCCACGCCACCGGCTGCCCCTCCTGGTACAACGGGGTCAGCGCGGCCACCGCCGCGTCCCCGAGATGCGCGACCGTGTAGCCGCCCGCCTCCTGACGCGGATCGGTCTCGGCGCGCCAGCCGAACAGCCCCTCGTAGAACCGTTTGGCCCCGGCCATGTCACTGGTGCCGAGCTCCGTCCAGCAGGGCCCGCCGTTCACCGGCCTGTCGAGCTTCATGGCGTCCTCCCACCAAGGAATCCCCTCCCACAAGGAAACCCCCCTCCAGCACGCTATGCCCGGCCCACGGCCCGGGCCATCCGGCGCGAAACCACTGGAGCCCGGCGCCGCCGCCGACGTACCCTCGACCCCGTACCGCACCGCGTGGCGGCCTCCAGCCCGACATCCCGATCCGGAGGTCCCGTATGCCCGCGCTCGAGGTGCGCCCCTTCCGTCGCGCCGACCGCGACCAGCTCACCGAACTGATCAACCTGCACGTCGCAGCCGTCGTCCCCGGCGTCTCCGTCTCCGTGAACACCGTGCCCAGCGCCCTGGAGCGGCAGCCGCACGAGTTCGTCACCGACCCCTGGGTGAGCCGGCGCGTGACCCTCGTCGCCGAGCAGCGCGACCACGTCGTGGCCGCCGCGCATCTGCTGCGCTACCGGGCGGACGACGGGGTGGGCGCGACCTACCGGGGCAGCGCCGAGATCGACTGGTTCGTCTTCCGCCCGCCTTCTTCTGGCCGGACTCCGCCGAGGCCGCCGACCTGCTGATGACCGCATGTCTGGCACAGCTGGCCCGCTGGGGCGTGTGCGCCCGGCACGCGAGCGGCGAACTCCCCGCCCCGGCCGTCTACGGCCCGCCCCGCACCCGGCCCCACATCCGATCCCTCTACGAACGCGCGGGCTTCCGGCACGTCGGCGACACCGAGGTCATCCTGATCGCGCGGGTGGCCGACCTGCCGCCGCACGAGCCGGGCCGGGGCGTCACCGTCGACCGCACGCTGGGGAGTGCGGCACCCGCTTCACGGCGTACGCCGACGGCCGCGCTCTCGGCCACATCGAGGTCGACACGACCCTGTCCCGGCCGGAACGTCACACCCGGGGCGCCGCCCTCGCCGACATCGGCAACCTGCACGTCGACCCGTCGGCGAACGCCGAGGAACTGGAACACCGGCTGCTCGGCGAGGCCGCCCAGTGGCTGCGGCTGTGCGGTGCGGACCGGCTCCTGGCCTACGAGCCGGCGGATGCCACCGCGCCGATCGACCGCCTGACCTCGGCCGGCTTCCGGGAACTGACCCGCACCGACCGGGGCTGGGAACATCGGCCCTAGATCCCCGGGCGATACCGCAGCGGATGGTCCGCCGGAATCTCCACCAGCACGATCGGCGTCCCGTCCGGGTCGGCGATCCACATCTCGATCAGTCCCCAGGGCTCCTTCACCGGCGGCCGCACGATCCCGACGCCCTTCGCCACCAGCTCCTCGTGCGCGGCGGCGACGTCCTCGACCTGCATCCACAGCCGCACGGCCGCGGACGCCGGCGCCTCGGCACGCCCCGAGACCTCCAGGAAGCCACCGCCGAGGAAGTAGACGGTGCCGCGCTCGGGCCCGGTCCCGAACTCGCGGTAGACGGCGAGGCCCAGTTGCTCGCCGTAGAAGACACGGGACCGTTCGGGATCGGTGGGGCGCAGCAGGGTCCTGCCGCTCAGTACGTGCACCATGCAGCCGGAGCGTAGCGGCGCGTTAGGCTCAGCGGTGCCCGAGCCGCGCCCGAGATGGGGAGAACCGCACCATGGACACCGCCGCGCCCGACGCCTCCGCCGGACTCGTCTTCCGTGATGCCACCGACGCCGACGTGGACACGCTGGTCGCGCTGATCGAGTCCGCGTATCGCGGGGACTCCAGCCGGACCGGGTGGACCACCGAGGCGGACATCCTCGAAGGGCAGCGCACCGACCCGGAAGGCGTGCTGGACGTCATCAAGTCGCCCGACAGCCGGCTGCTCACCGTCGAGCAGGACGGGCAGGTCGTCGCCTGCTGCCAGGTCGAACACCGCGGCGACCACGCCTACTTCGGGATGTTCGCGGTCAGCCCGGCACTCCAGGGCGCCGGCCTCGGCAAGGTCATCATCGCCCAGGCGGAGCGGCTGGCCCGCGAGACGTGGGGCGCGACCGAGATGCACATGACGGTGATCTCCGTACGCGACGACCTCATCGCCTGGTACGAGCGGCGCGGCTACCGCCGTACGGGCCGGATGACTCCGTTCCCGTACGGCGACGAGCGCTTCGGCATCCCACAGCGCGCCGACCTTCAGTTCGAGCTCCTGGTCAAGGAGCTCGGCTGATCGCCCCGGAGGGGCAACGCCCCTTCAGGGGCGACCAGCCACGACGGAGCCGCAGGCGAGGGACGACGCACTGCGGCTCGACCCGGCGGAGTGGTCACGCCGTGAAGCGGCCGGTGCGTTTGATCTCCGGATAGTCCGTGGTCGCGCCGTCCAGTCCCAGGGCCCGTACGAGACGCAGGTGGTCCTGGGTGTTCACCACCCAGCCGATGATCCTCAGATCCGCCTTGCGGGCGCGCTCCACGACCTCCAGGGTGAGCCGGCGGATGTTCAGACAGACTGTCGCCGCGCCCACCTCGACGGCCCGGTCCACGATGTCCGTGCCGTAGCGGCTGGCGATCAGCGCGGTGCGTACCCCGGGCACGAGGCGGGCGATCTCGGCGACGGCGTCGTCGTGGAACGAGGACACCTCGACCCGGGGGGCCAGGTCCCGGTCGTTCATCACCTCCGCGAGCGCCCGGGCCGCGGCCACGTCCTTGATCTCGGCCTGGAGCGGGGTCCGCACGGCGTCCAGGACCTCTTCGAAGACCGGCACGCGCTCACCGCGGCCCGCGTCCAGGGCGCGCAGTTCGGAGAGGGTCTTGTCGGCGATCGGGCCGGTTCCGTCGGTCGTGCGGTCCACATCGGTGTCGTGCATGACGACGAGGGCGCCGTCCTTGCTGAGGTGGAGATCCAGTTCGATGACATCGAGGCCGGCCTGCTGGGCCGCGACGAAGGACCGGAGGGTGTTCTCGGGTTCGACACCCATGACTCCGCGGTGACCGATGGTAAGGAAGTTCAAGGTTCAACTCGCTTCCGTCGACGGCGGCGGGGGGAGCGCACGCGAACCGGAGCGGATTGTTCGCGTGGCCGAGCCGCAGCCTAGTGGCCAGTGCGCGTGATGAACCCCACGTGTACGCAGGGTTTGCAGCGATGGACATGTCGTGCCTGGATCGCGCCCTTGTGGGTGGTCACCCTGGCGTGGGCGAGTCCCCCAAGGGATTGACCGGATGTCGCCGGTCGGCTCCGCGTATGCCCACTGGGTGCCTGAGTAATCGCCGTCGCGACGTCCAACAGGAAAAAGTTCGGTGACCTTGGGGGTGCACAGGATAATTTCCCGGGCCTCCTCTTGCTGGGAGAAACCTCGTGCGCATACGGTGTCCATACGCGAGGTTCTCCCGTGGAGGATGGGACATGACGGAAATTCTTGTGCAGGCGGCTTCGGAGGATCGGGTTCCTCCCGTGACCAGGGTGGTTGAGCACCCGGCGTGGCCGGTGCTCAAGGATGCCGTGGAGCTGATCCGGCCATGGCAGTCCAAGGACGGATCGATCGACTTCGAGGCCGAGGGCGCGCCCGCACGGGCCGACGCCGAGGCGGCCGTACGGCGTGTCGTGGTGGCCGTCGAGGAGCTGTCGCCGCTGCTGCCGCACGACGCGGCCTACCACGCGGCCCTCGTGAAGGACCTCGGCCGCTGGGCCGAGGGCGGCTTCGAGGTGCCCGACTTCCTCGATTCGCTGCTGGCCTTCCAGCCCGCCGCGGGCCGCGCGGACGGCCTGCAGCACCTGGTCGTCTTCCCGATGTACACGCAGAACGGCAACCCCGACCGCAACCTCGAAGCGGTCGTGCTGCGCATGGTCTGGCCGGACTGGCTGGCCGAGCTGGAGCGCACCCGCTACGACAACCCGCTGTTCTGCGGCATCAAGTTCGAGGACTTCACGGCCGGCTACGACACCAACTCCGCCGTCCTCTTCCCGGAGACGATCGCCGTGCGCCAGGCGCCGGAGCGCTTCAGCTGGGGCGGCATCTTCTGCGACCGCGAGGCCGCCCGCTTCCGCCGCGTCACCGACGCCGCCGTCGACATACTGGGCCTGGACCTGCCCGAGGACATCGCCGCGATGGTCCACGACCAGAAGCGCTGCGAAGAGGCGTTCGTGCTGTGGGACATGGTTCACGACCGCACCCACAGCCACGGCGACCTGCCGTTCGACCCGTTCATGATCAAGCAGCGCCAGCCGTTCTGGATGTACGGCCTGGAGGAGCTGCGCTGTGACCTCACCGCCTTCAAGGAGGCCGTGAAGCTCCAGGCCGACGGCGTCCCGCAGGCCCGTGACGTGCAGTACGCCGTGCTGCTCGACCGCATGTTCCGCTTCCCGGTCACCGGTGAGCGCGTGCGCAACTACGACGGCCTCGGCGGACAGCTGCTCTTCGCCTACCTGCACAAGCACGACGTGGTGCGCTGGATCGACAACAAGCTGCACATCGACTGGGACCGCGCCCCGCAGGTCACCAACCAGCTGTSCGCCGACATCGAGAAGCTCTACCGCGACGGCATCGACCGCCCGAAGCTCGTCCACTGGTTCGCCGGCTACGAGCTCGTCTCCACCTACCTCGCCCCGCACCCGGGATCGCGCTGGGCCAAGGGCCCGGACGCCCTGGACCTGACCCAGCCGCCCCGCAAACTCGTCGATGACGTGCTTCCGGACGAGTTTCCACTGAGCATGTTCTATGAGGCCCTCTCCAAGAAGCTGAAGAACGTGATCGCCTCCACCAAGGGCATCACGGCGGAGAGCGCCGAGCGAGTCGCCGCGTGAGCGACCGCACCATGAATACTGCTCAGGAGGCGAAGAAGATGGCGGGGAACGGAGCTCTCAACGGTGCGGTGATCGCGGTGGCGGGCGCGGGCGGGCCCGCGGGCCGTGCGGCGCTGCTCCGGCTGGCCGAGGCGGGCGCGACCGTGGTCGGCGCGGACAACGATCCCGAGCGGCTCGCGGAGGCCGTGGACGCGGCCCGCTACGCCTCCGGCGGCGCGACCGTCACCGGCGAGCCCGTCGACCTGCTCGACCTCCAGTCCACCCGCGACTGGGCCGACCACATCGAGAAGGACTTCGGCCGTATCGACGGCCTGGTCCACCTCGTCGGCGGCTGGCGCGGCAGCGAGACCTTCATCAAGACGAGCCTCGACGACTGGGACTTCCTGGAGCTGCTGCTCATCCGCACCGTGCAGCACACCTCGCTCGCCTTCTACGAGGCCCTCCAGCGCAGCGACCGCGGACGGTACGTGCTGATCAGCGCCGCCGGCGCGACGAACCCGACCGCGGGCAACGCCTCCTACGCAGCCGCCAAGGCCGCCGCCGAGGCCTGGACGCTCGCGCTCGCCGACGCCTTCCGCAAGGCCGGGGGCGCCGAGGACCTGACGTCCGCGGCTGCCATCCTGGTGGTGAAGGCGCTGGTGCACGACGCGATGCGCGCCGACCGCCCCAACGCGAAGTTCGCGGGCTTCACGGACGTCAAGGACCTGGCCGATGCCGTCGTCGGCGTCTGGGACAAGCCCGCCGCCGAAGTGAACGGAAACCGCCTGTGGCTGACCGAGAAGCCGTGAACCCACCGAAGACCGACGCCCGTCGCCACCACGACCCGGACGTCCGCGGCTTCGCCAGTGACAACTACGCCGGCGCCCACCCGGAGGTGCTGGCCGCCCTTGCCCTGGCCAACGGTGGGCACCAGGTCGCGTACGGCGAGGACGACTACACCGAGAACCTCCAGCGGATCGTGCGCAGCCACTTCGGCGCCACGGCCGAGGCGTTCCCGGTGTTCAACGGCACCGGCGCCAACGTCGTCGCGCTCCAGGCGGTCACCGACCGCTGGGGCGCGGTGATCTGCGCCGAGAGCGCGCACATCCACGTCGACGAGGGCGGCGCCCCGGAGCGGATGGGCGGCCTGAAGCTGCTCACCGTGCCCACGCCGGACGGCAAGCTCACCCCTGACCTGATCGACAAGCAGGCGTACGGCTGGGAGGACGAGCACCGGGCGATGCCGCAGGTCGTCTCGATCACCCAGAGCACCGAACTGGGCACCCTCTACACGCCGGACGAGATCCGCGCGATCTGCGACCACGCCCATGCGCACGGCATGAAGGTGCACCTGGACGGTTCGCGGATAGCCAACGCCGCCGCCTCGCTGAACGTGCCCATGCGGACGTTCACCAACGCGGTCGGCGTCGACATCCTCTCCCTCGGCGGCACGAAGAACGGCGCTCTGTTCGGTGAGGCGGTCGTCGTCCTCAACCAGGACGCCGTCAGCCACATGAAGCACCTGCGCAAGCTGTCCATGCAGCTCGCCTCCAAGATGCGCTTCGTGTCGGTGCAGTTGGAGGCCCTGCTCGCCAAGGACCTGTGGCTGCGCAACGCCCGGCACGCCAACGAGATGGCGCAGCGCCTCGCCGAGGGCGTCCGTGCCGTCCACGGCGTGGAGATCCTCTACCCGGTGCAGGCCAACGGCATCTTCGCCAAGCTCCCCCATGACGTGAGCGAGCGCCTCCAGAAGAGGTTCCGTTTCTACTTCTGGGACGAGGCTGCCGGTGTCGTGCGCTGGATGTGCGCGTTCGACACGACCGAGGACGACGTGGACGCGTTCGTGGCGGCGCTGAAGGAGGAGATGGCGCGCTAGCGGACGTCGTCCGTCAGTTGACCACGATCTGCGCCCTGTTGTTGCGCAGGTTCGGGTCGAACCTGCTGATGGGCAGCTCCGGTTCGTCGTTGAGGGTCTCGACGGTGGTGCGCGCCCCGCGTACCACCTGGTCGATCCTCAGCCGCACCTCCACCCGGTGGGACGCCCCGTCGCGCAGGTAGGTCGGCGTCCAGCAGAAGTACGTCGTGACGGGCGTCCCTTCCTCGGACGGCGGCAGCGGCGAGCACTCCTCCGGTACACCGACGATCGTCGTGCCCTCGGGCGCCTGGATCCGCACCACCGCCACGGGTGCGCCCGCACCCAGCGACGCCACCCATGCCGGGCCCCGGTTGTGCACGGTGACGGCGGCGGTCACGGTGTCACCGGCTGCCCCGCGCACCCTGCTGCCGGTGAGCTTCAGGTCGGCGGTGTTCCTGGCGTCGAGGATGACGACCCGGTAGTTGTCCGACAGATCGATGTCGTCCTCCCCGGCGACGGCCGGCGCCGCCGCCACGGGGCCAAGGTTCAGCTCGGGACCCGTCCCCGGGGTCCAGGTCCACTCACCGCGGGCTTCTTCGAGGGCCTGGTCCGAATACGGCAGTACGGAGTGGTCGAACCGCTCGTACAGCGCCCTGCGTTCCACGCGCAGACCGGTCGTCAGCGCGTACCGCTCGCCCGGAGCCACCGGCTCGTCCAGCACACACAGCGCGGACTCTCCGGTCGCGTGCTGCCGGTACTCACAGTTGGAGTGCCGCTCCTTGAAGCGCAGTCCGTACGACGCGTTGATCCACAGCAGCGTCCGCTGTACGGCGCGGTTGCCGTTGTTGCCGACCGTCGCACTCACCCGGGTGTTCGTTCCGGGCCTGAGATCCCGCTGGTACTCGGCCTGGCTCAGACCGAGGTCCGGACCGTCGCCCAGGCTGACCCGCGTCTCCGCGGGGAACGCCGTCAGCTCGCCGGCGGTCGCGCTGTAGCGCACGTACCCGGAGGCGGCGAGGTCCGCGTCCGGCAGTGCGCTCAGGCCGAGTCGGGCCGCCGTCACGAGGTCCGTCCCGGCCGGCATCCCCGGGAAATCGCAGACCGCCTTCACCGCCGACTCCGGCACACAGTTCGAGGGCCACGACACCCGCGCGAAGGAGGCGACCTCGCTCGCGTCCACGGTCAGCCGGCCGGGCTCGACCTCGTTCTCGGTGTTGTCGTGGCGGACCTGCGCCGTGAGCGTGCGCTCGGCCGGGCCACCCGAGCCCTGCGCCGGCAGCACGGACTCCGACGGCACGTCGATCCACAACTGGTCGGACGCGGCGTGGACGGGCCCGGCCCCGACCGCGACAACAGCGCAGCCGGCGAGCGCGGCTCCGAGCAGACGATGTTTCATGATTCCCCCTGGTCGATGAACTGGTCGTTGAACTCGTCAGTGATCCGGTCGGTGACGAGACCGGCGACGTGGGGGATGGGTTGTAGCCGCGCGTGGGGGTTGCGGCGAAGTTCGGCCGTTTTGACATCACTGCATAGCTATGCGCTCTGATGCAATTCAATTGACGGTCGACTCGGCCGCCGCCTACCCTTTCCAGTCATGCAGATGATCCAGGAAACCGCAGATCTCTCCGCCTACTTGGCCGCCGACGAGGTGATCGACCATCACCATCCGCTCGTGCGTGAGACGGCTGCCAGGCTCGCCGACGGGGTGGCGGACTCGTATGAGTATGCGCGGGCGGCTTTCGAGTTCGTCCGCGACGCCATCCCGCACTCGCAGGACTCCGGTGACCTCCGGGTCACCTGGCGCGCCTCCGACGTCCTGGAGCAGGGGACCGGCATCTGCTACGCCAAGGCCCACGCGTTCGCCGCGCTGCTGCGGGCCGAGGACATCCCGACCGCGCTCTGCTATCAGCAGTTCGACGTGGTGCACGGTCTGGTCGCCGTGCGCTTCAACGGGGCCTGGCACCGGCAGGATCCGCGGGGCAACAAGCCGGGCGTCGACGCGCAGTTCTCGCTCGACGGTGAACGGCTGGCCTTCACGCCCGACCCGGAGTTCAATGAGCTGGACTATCCGGTCCTGTATGCTGCACCTCATCCGGTGGTGCTCGATGCCCTCAAGGCGGCCCCCGACCGGCCTCACCTGTGGCGGATACTCCCCACCGCACTCTGATCCCCGGGAGAAGGCGGACGATGACCCTCACGCTGACCGTGTCCGACGAGGTGCGCGCGCTCGCGCCCGGCTTCACGCACATCGCCATCGAGGCGCACGGGCTGGTCAACGGCCCGAGCACGGACGAGAGTTCCGCGCTCCTCGACGACGCGGCAAGGCGTCTCGCCGTACGCCTGGACGGGCGCGCACCGCACGAGGACCCGCACATGGTGGCCTGGCGGGAGGCGTACACGGCGTTCGGATCGAAGCCGTCACGCACCCGCAACTCCGCGGAGGCGCTGGCCAAGCGGGCCCTGTCGGAGTCGGGGCTGCCCCGGATCAACCTGCTCGTGGACGTCTACAACGCCATCAGCGTCGCCCATCTCATCCCCGTGGGCGGCGAGGACATCGACCGCATCGAGGGCGGCATGCACCTGGTGCGCGCCACCGGCGAGGAGGACTTCGTCACCGTCGCCGGCGGCGAGGAGGTCGTCGAGCACCCGGACGCGGGCGAGGTCGTGTGGCGCGACGAGGCGGGCGTGACCTGCCGCCGCTGGAACTGGCGCCAGGGCCCGCGCACCCGCCTCACCGAGGAGACGGTGTCCGGAATCTTCCTGCTGGAGAGCATGACGCCGATGCCCGTGGCCGACGTCGAGAACGCGGCGACCGAACTCGCGGGCCTACTGGAGAAGTTCAGCCCCGGAGCACGGATCGAGGTCCGGCCGGCGGCCTCCTGAACCAGCCGGGCGTCAGTGCGCCTCGGCCGCGCGCACCTGCTCCGGCGTCGGGGCCGTACCGCCCAGGTGGGCCGGCATCCACCAGGTGTCGGTCGCGTCCTTGGGGCGGACGGGGTAGGCGCGCTGGGCGGCCTCCAGGAGTTCCTGGACGCGCTCGCGGAGCTGGCGGGTGATCGCGCCGGCGTACTTGTCCTTGGAGGCCTCGATGGCCTCGCCGACGCGGATGGTGATGGGGGTGTGGCTGCGCTTGAAGTTGCGCGGGTGGCCCTTGGTCCACAGGCGCTGGGTGCCCCACACGGCCATCGGGATCAGCGGGACGCCCGCCTCCTGGGCCATCCGGGCGGCGCCCGACTTGAAGCTCTTCAGCGTGAACGACTGCGAGATCGTGGCCTCGGGAAAGACGCCGACGATCTCGCCGGACCGCAGCGAGTCCAGCGCGTGGGCGTAGGCCGCCTCACCCTGCTTGCGGTCCACCGGGATGTGCTTCATGCCGCGCATCAGCGGACCGGAGATCTTGTGCCGGAACACCGACTCCTTCGCCATGAAGCGCACGAGGCGCTTTTGCGGGAGGGCCGCCAGGCCGTCGAAGACGAAGTCCAGATAGCTGATGTGGTTGCTCACCAGCACAGCGCCGCCCGAGCGCGGAATGTTCTCCGATCCCTTGCAGTCGATCTTGAGGTCCCACACCTTGAACAGTGTCTGGGCGAAACCGACGACGGGACGGTAGACAAGCTCTGCCATGGACGGGGTGGACCCTTCCTTCTCTGCCTGGGAAGGAGGCTCCCAGTGGGAAAGTTACGCAGCCGTAGGTTTACGGCTTGCGCAGATCGTGCCCCAAGAACGTCCGAGGGCCAAGCCCAAGTGCCGGGGAAGGGCGAGATCCTCGTCACGTCGCCCCTTGATCCACCTCGGACTTTGGCTCCGCCGCTACCCGGCGCGCACCGTCAGCCGCCGCACGAGCAGGTACGCCTCGCACCCCAGGCAGTAGCCGAACACGGCGTTCAGGAAGGCGGCCGCGAGCGCGGCCCCGGTGGCGGCGAGTCCGAGCCAGGCCGGACCGAGCGTGAACCCGACCAGTCCGACGCCGGCGAAGAGCAGCCCCACCGCCTGCGCGAACCGCGGCGGCTCGGGCGCCTCGAACTCGGTCGGCGGCCCGATCCGGGGACGGACGGCCCTGCGGAAGAGCCAGCCGTACGGCGAACGGCCCACCCCGCCCGCCGCGCCCAGCGCGAACGCCAGCGTCTGCCAGGCCAGCAGCCAGGCGCTGCCGGTGACCAGAACGACCGCCAGCACCACGGTCGTCACGACCGCCCCGAAGCGCGGCCCCCTCACATCAATGTCCATGAATCAAGCATTCCGCATGGGAAAGGCTTCAGGAGCTGGGAATCTTTGCAGTCTCGTGAACGCTTGAGCAGGGTGATGACCGGACTTGTGGTGTGCGTGGCGGTGCTCGCGGCGGCGAGCGTCTACGGAGTGCTGCATCGGCGGCGGAGCGGGAGAGTACGGGTGCGCGGGCGCGACGACGGAAAGCGGCTCGGGGCGGCCGAGTTGGGCGGCGAACTGGGCCAGCGCGCCACCCTTGTGCAGTTCTCCAGCGCCTTCTGCGCACCCTGTCGGGCCACCCGGCGCGTGCTCGGCGAGGTCGCCGGCATGCTCCCGGGCGTGACCCACATCGAACTCGACGCCGAGGACAACCTCGACCTCGTACGCCGGCTCGACATCCTCAAGACCCCGACCGTGCTGGTCCTCGACGCCGACGGGACCGTGGTGCGGCGGGCCACCGGCCAGCCCCGCAAGGCGGACGTCATCGCCGCGCTGGGGGAGGCGGTCTGAGGGGGTATGGCACCGAGGGTGAGTCATCTCCCACATCCCGGAACGTACTTGACTGTGCGCACCACCTATCGTCAGCCTGACCGTATGCCTGAGGAACTCCTTCTCTTCCGACGGGCCCACGTCGATCTGGCCCGCACTGCGAGCGCGTGCTGTCCGAGCCGTTGAACGGCCACGGATCCGCCCGCCTCCCCGCGCAGAAGGACAACTCCATGACGGCCATCTCCGGCCTCGGTACCGCTCGGCTCGCCTCACCCGACCTGCTCCGCTCCGTCTTCCGGCGGCACGCCGCCGGAGTGGCGGTGATCACCGCCCGCGGCGAGACGGGCCCGGTCGGCTTCACCGCCACCTCCCTCACCTCCGTCTCCGCCGAGCCCCCGATGCTCTCCTTCGGCATCGGCACCGGTGCCTCCAGCTGGCCGGCGGTGTCCGCGACGGACCACGTCGGCGTCCACATACTCGGCGAGCACCAGCAGGACCTGGCCGCCACCTTCGCCCGCAGCGGCGCCGACCGCTTCGGCCCGGCCACGTCCTGGCGCGAGGGCCCCGAAGGCGTCCCCGTCCTCGACGACGTCCCGGCCTGGATGGTGTGCCGGGTCGTCGCACGCGTGCCGGCCGGCGATCACCGCATCGTGCTGGCCGAGGTCGTCCTCGGCGACCCCACCGGTCCCGGGCGTCCGCTGGTGTACCACCAGGGCCGGTTCAACGGGCTGCGTGACTGACCTCACCGCACTGATGTGACCGAACAGGCCGTCCGCGGTTCTGCGAAGCCGTCGGTTTCCGATTACGCTGCGTTGCAAAGGTCACAGTTCAAAGCGCTTGCTTAGCGGGCACGAACTGGGTGTACTGACGAGTAATATTTCGCTCGGAGCGCGGGTCGCCCCGATCGGGATCGGCCGCTTGAGGCGCCTATGCTGCCTGCAAGTAGGCAGCACAGAAATGTCGACGCAGTAGGAGAGCCGGCGTGAGCTTGAGGATCGTTGTCACTGTGAAGTACGTGCCCGACGCCACTGGCGACCGGCACTTCGCCGATGACCTGACCGTCGACCGGGACGACGTGGACGGTCTGCTCTCCGAGCTCGACGAGTACGCGGTCGAGCAGGCGCTGCAGATCTCCGAGAACTCCGACGACGACGTCGAGATCACCGTCCTGACGGTGGGCCCCGAGGACGCCAAGGACGCGCTGCGCAAGGCGCTTTCCATGGGCGCCGACAAGGCGATCCACGTCGAGGACGACGACCTGCACGGCACCGACGCCCTCGGCACCTCGCTGGTGCTGGCCAAGGCGGTCGAGAAGGCCGGCTACGACCTGGTGATCTCCGGCATGGCGTCCACGGACGGCACCATGGGTGTCGTACCGGCCCTGCTCGCCGAGCGCCTGGGCGTCCCGCAGGTCACCCTGCTGTCCGAGGTCTCCGTCGAGGACGGCACGGTCAAGGGCCGCCGGGACGGCGACGCCGCCTCCGAGCAGCTGGAGGCCTCCCTGCCGGCCGTCGTGTCGGTCACCGACCAGTCGGGCGAGGCGCGTTACCCGTCCTTCAAGGGCATCATGGCCGCCAAGAAGAAGCCGGTTCAGTCCTGGGACCTGTCGGACCTGGAGATCGACGCCGAGGAGGTCGGTCTCGAGGGTGCCTACACCGTCGTGGACACCGCGGCCGAGCGCCCGGCCCGCACCGCCGGCACGATCGTCAAGGACGAGGGCGAGGGCGGCAAGCAGCTCGCCGAGTACCTCGCGAGCCAGAAGTTCATCTAAGGGCCCGTCGGCCCTCTGAGGCTCAACACCCCTTCCGCCCCTCAAGCCTTCGCAATCCGCAGGAGAGCATTCCCATGGCTGAAGTTCTCGTCTACGTCGACCACGTGGACGGCGCCGTCCGCAAGCCCACCCTGGAGCTGCTGACGCTGGCCCGCCGCGTCGGCGAGCCGGTCGCCGTCGCGCTGGGCAACGGCGCCGCCGACACCGCCGCCACCCTCGCCGAGCACGGCGCGGTCAAGGTCCTCACCCACGAGGCCGCCGAGTACGCCGACTACCTGGTCGTCCCGAAGGTCGACGCCCTCCAGGCCGCCGTCGAGGCCGTCTCCCCGGCCGCCGTGCTGGTGCCGTCCTCCGCCGAGGGCAAGGAGATCGCCGCGCGTCTGGCGCTGCGCATCGGCTCCGGCATCATCACCGACGCCATCGACCTGGAGGCCGGTGACGAGGGCCCGGTGGCCACCCAGTCGGTGTTCGCCGCGTCCTTCACGACCAAGTCCCGTGTCGCCAAGGGCACCCCGGTCATCACGGTCAAGCCGAACAGCGCCGCCGTGGAGGCCGCCCCGGCCGCGGGCAGCGTCGAGGCCCTCGCCGTCACCTTCTCCGCCCAGGCCACCGGCACCAAGGTGACCGCGCGCACGCCGCGTGAGTCGACCGGGCGTCCGGAGCTGACCGAGGCCGCGATCGTGGTCTCCGGTGGCCGTGGCGTCAACGGCGCGGAGAACTTCGCGATCATCGAGGCGCTGGCCGACTCCCTCGGCGCGGCCGTCGGCGCCTCGCGTGCCGCGGTGGACGCCGGCTGGTACCCGCACACCAACCAGGTCGGCCAGACCGGCAAGTCGGTCTCGCCGCAGCTGTACATCGCCTCCGGCATCTCCGGCGCGATCCAGCACCGTGCCGGTATGCAGACCTCGAAGACGATCGTGGCGATCAACAAGGACGCCGAGGCCCCGATCTTCGAGCTGGTCGACTACGGCGTCGTCGGCGACCTCTTCGACGTCGTCCCGGCCCTGACCGAGGAGATCAAGACCCGCAAGGGCTGATCCCGAACAGGCGCATCGAGGCCCCCGTGACCGTCGCGACGGTCACGGGGGCCTCGTGTCATCACAGGGTCAGGGACGCCTGTACGGGCAGATGGTCGCTCGGGAACTGGCCGTCGACGGCGAAGGTGTTGATCGACGCCCGGTGCGCGGTGACACCGGGCGTGGTGAGGATCCAGTCGATGCGGTCGCCGTTCGGCGTCAGCGGCTTGTAGCCGTGGAAGGTCGCGTACAGTGCGCTGCGCTCGCGCGCGGTGTCCCAGCTGTCGAGGAGACCGGCGCCGAGCAGTGTGTCGTAGACCGTGTTCTTGTGGGCGGCGATGTTGAAGTCCCCGGTCACCACGACCGGCAGTGAGCGGTCGAACCCGGCGATCCGCTGCGCGATGAGCGTGGCGCTGCGTTCGCGCGCGTACTGGCTCACATGGTCGAAGTGGGTGTTGAGGGCGTAGAACTCCCGTCCGCCGTCGGTCAGATCGCGGAAGCGGACCCAGGTGACCATGCGGGCGAAGGCGGCGCCCCAGGTGTTGGAGCCGATCACGTCCGGGGTGTCGGAGAGCCAGAAGTGGTCGTACTCGGTCGGGCGCAGTCGGTGGGAGTCGTAGAAGATCGCCATGGATTCGTCGCGACTGCCGTGCAGCCGGCCGGTGCCCACCCAGTCGTAGCGCGGGCCGAGGTCGGCATCGATGTCCAGCAGCTGCGAGAAGATCCCTTCCTGGGTGCCGATGACATGGGGGGCCTCGCGGCGCAGCAGCTCGCGCATCACCGGTCTGCGCACGGTCCAGCTGTTCGGCTCCGTCGTGCTCGCGAAGCGCAGGTTGAAGGACATGACCTTCAGGTGCCGGCGGGGTGGGCGCTCGCCCGCCGATGCGGTGGACGTGGGCAGTGCTGTACTGGAGAGGGGCGCGGTGACCGCTGCGGCCAGTGCGGCTTTCAGGCCCAGACGGCGCGTGACTCGGCTGTGGTTCGGCACTTCGGGCTCCTTGGTGGGAACGGCCGGACGAGTCGTGCGGGGCGTGCGTATGGAAGTGTGATACCGCGTCCTGAGGTGGGCGTGAACATGACGAGATGGAGGAGTGACTCCCCGTGGACATGGTGTTGACCATCCGGAAGGTCCCCGGATAACTTCATTCTACGGATTGTTGATTCCGTAGAGCGGAAAACAGGAGGGTGTGGGAATGGGTCAGGGCCAGCAGGAGAATGTGGCGACGAGCCTCGCGGGCGCCGTCAGCGAGGAGATCAGCGCCTCCCTCGCGCCGGTCGACGCCGAGCTGGAGCGCCGCTACCCCGGGGACCCGGGCACCCGTCAGCCCGTCCACACCGTGTACGTCCCCGGTGACATCTTCGCCGCCGACACCATCCGCTCCTGGGGCGACCAGGCCCTCACGGCCCTCGACGAACACGCCCCCGACGCCGCCTCCTTCGCCGCCGTACTCGGCCTGTCCGACGAGCTCGCCGAGCCGGTGTACTCCCGGGTGCGCGCCAAGCTGGAGCGCGAGCCCATCGAGGACCTGCGGGTCGACTTCGAGGACGGCTACGGCCCCCGCCCCGACGCCGAGGAGGACGGGGCGGCCGCCCGCGCGGCCCGCCTGATCGCCGAGGCGTACGAGAACGGCACTGCGGCCCCGTACATGGGCATCCGCATGAAGTGCATGGAGGCGCCGGTCCGGGACCGCGGCATCCGCACCCTCGACATCTTCCTCACCGGCCTGATGGAGGCCGGCGGCCTGCCCGACGGACTCGTCCTCACCCTGCCCAAGGTGACCTACCCCGAGCAGGTCACCGCCATGGTGCGGCTCCTGGAGGAGTTCGAGAAGGCGCGCGGGCTGGAGCCCGGCCGGATCGGCTTCGAGATCCAGATCGAGACCAGCCAGTCCATCCTCGCCACCGACGGCACCGCCACCGTCGCCCGGATGATCCAGGCCGCCGAGGGCCGCGCCACGGGCCTGCACTACGGCACCTTCGACTACAGCGCCTGCCTCGGCGTCTCCGCCGCCTACCAGGCCAGCGACCACCCGGCCGCCGACCACGCCAAGGCGATCATGCAGGTCGCGGCGGCCGGCACCGGCGTACGGGTCTCCGACGGCTCGACGAACGTCCTGCCCGTCGGCCCGACCGAGAAGGTCCACGACGCCTGGCGACTGCACTACGGCCTCACCCGCCGCGCCCTGGCCCGTGCCTACTACCAGGGCTGGGACATGCACCCCGGCCACATCCCCACCCGGTACGCGGCCGTCTTCGCCTTCTATCGTGAAGGTTTTGAGCAGGCCGCGGCCCGCCTCGCCCGCTACGCCAACCGGGCCGGCGGCGACGTCATGGACGAGCCCGCAACCGCAAAGGCCCTGGGCGGCTACCTGCTGCGCGGCCTGGACTGCGGCGCCCTCGACATCGGCGAGGTCGCCCGGCTGACCGGACTGACCCGTGCCGATCTGGAGGGATTTGCGGCACCGCGACGCGGTGACCTCACGGTCTCCGCCAAGTAGCGGGCCGGTCACAGCAGCCTCCACCGACTGGAGTTGTCACCCTGGCCCCGTAGTCTGTACGGACGCAACGACGGTCCACAGGAACGGGGCAACGGTGTCTTCGGGGGAGAACGGACAGGCGGACGAGACCGGCCGGCTGCTCGCGGGGCGCTATCGCGTCGTCGCCCAACTCGGGCGCGGCGGCATGGGCGTGGTCTGGCGGGCCGTCGACGAGGTTCTCGGCCGCGAGGTCGCCGTCAAGGAGCTGCGCACCTACTCGGACGCCGACGGGCCCGAACTGGCGGATCTGCGGCTGCGAATGCAACGCGAGGCCCGAGCGGCCGCCCGGGTCCGGCATCCGGGAGTCGTGGCCATCCATGACGTCACCGAGGTCGACGGACGCCCGCTCATCGTCATGGAACTGGTCGACGGCCCCTCCCTGGAAGCCGTGTTGCGCGAGCGCGGCACGCTCGACCCGCGGGAGGCGGCCGGGATCGGCGCCAAGGTCATGGACGCGCTGGCCGCCGCCCACCGCGCCGGCGTCCTGCACCGTGACGTCAAGCCCGGCAACATCCTGCTGGAGAGCTCCGGCCGGGTCGTACTCACCGACTTCGGCATCGCCACGATGGAGGACCCGGGCGACGGTTCGGCCACCCATCTGACCCGCACCGGCCATCTGGTCGGCTCCCTGGACTACATGGCCCCCGAGCGCGCCCAGGGCGCCGAGCCGGGTGCCTCCTCGGACGTCTGGGCCCTGGGTGCCACGCTGTACGCGGCGGTGGAGGGCTCCGCTCCGTTCCGCCGTACGTCGACCTTCTCCACCCTCACCGCGATCGTCACCGAGCCGCTGCCGGAGCCCGGTAACGCGGGCCCGCTCGGCCCCGTCCTCCAGCAGCTGATGGACAAGCGGTCCGAGTTCCGGCCCGATGCCGACGCGGCACGCGCACTCCTGCAGGCGGTCGCGGACTCCGGCGGCACCGACGCGCCGACGACGGCGCTGCGGGGGCCGGCGGACCCCGGGCCCGACGAGACGGAGCGCAGTGTCCCGTCGGTGCCGCCCGGCTTCGGGCCCACGGCCGCGGCGGGTTCCGCCGGCCAGGCGCACGGCGGGGACACACCCAGGCAGGGAGTGCCCGCCTCCAACCTTCCCGGGGCACCGGTCTTCGGGGCACCCGGACAAGGCGCGCAGGGCCCCGCGGCTCCCGGCCAGAGCTCCGGTGCCGTCGGTCACTCCGGCCCGGCCGCACCGGGATCCGTCGCCCCGGGGCAGCCGCCCATGTCGCCGTACGGCGCCGTGCCGGGGCCGTCCGCCCCGCACCCGCCCGGCTTCGGCGGCCCCACCCCGCCGCACGACGCGGACGCCACCGGCCCGATGGTCACCTCCTCCGGTACGCCCTCCCGGCGCAAGGGCCGCGCCCTGCTCGCCGCCGTGGCCGTCACCGTCGTCCTCGCGGCGGCCGGGGTCACCGTCGCCCTGGTGAACAACAAGGGCGACGCCAAGGCCGAGGCAGGGGGCGAGTCGTCCGTCGTCGCGCAGGACGGTACGTCCGCGCGGGCGAGCGGCAGCCCCGACGCGGACCGTTCGGGCGACTCCGGCCTGACCGAGAAGGACGACGACAAGGAATCGCCCGGCGCGACCAAGTCCCCGAGCCGATCCGCCGGCAGCGAGCCCTCGGACCGGCCCACCACCTCGGCCCCCACCAAGACCTCGGACGGGGGCGGCAGCAACGGGGGTACCACGGGCGGCGGTTCCGGCGACGGCGGTACCACCGGCGGTGGAAGTACGACCGGCGGCGGGGGAACCACGGGCGGTGGAGGCGGCACCACACCGGCCCCGTCCTGCACTTCCATCGGCGGCGGCAAGTACAACTGCAAGGTCTGGAAGCAGGCCAAGTCGTACACCGCCTCGGGCAGCGAGGTAGGCGTCCTCTACGCGGGCACCAACTACTTCTACTGCCAGCAGAACCTGGGCCGCCGTGAGACGTACGGCGAGTGGACCAACGTCTGGTGGGCCAAGACGGACGACGACAGCGGCAACGCCAACGTCTTCATCAGCGACGTCTACCTCGAGGGCGGCAACAACGACGAGCCGGTGCCCGGGCTGCCGGTCTGCTGAGGTCAGCTCTCCCCGACCCGCAGACGGGCCTCCAGCCCGGAGGCCGTCACCAGCTTCTCCTGCGCGAACACCAGCGTGCCCCGCGCGCACAGCCCGGCGTCGGCCCGTGCCCGTGCGCAGAACTCCTCCGGGGTGGCACCGAAGAGCTCCCTCAACCGGGGCGAGTCCGTGAGGAGTTCGGTGAGCAGGGCGCGCTGGCCGGGGTGGGTGCGCGGTGCACCGGTGCCGTCGTGCAGGACGCCATGGCGGTTGACGTACGCGAAGGCGCCCGGGAGCACGGTGCCGTCAGCCAGTTCGACCCGCACGTCGGGCGCCGGCAGCCAGGCCCGGCCGTAGTGTCCGTCCGGCAGCGGCACCCCCTCGCTGGCGTCGATCACCGCGAGCTGCTCGTCGTCGAGCCAGGTGAGGAACAACTCCCGTACGTGTCCCGGGGCGTGGAAGGGGGACGCGGACACATAGCCCATGTGGCTCACGTGTGCGGAGACACCCACGTCCAGACCCGTCACCCGTGCCTTCACCATGGGCAGGGGGGAGACGATGCCGAACTCGTCCATCTTGCTGCGCAGTTGGCCGGGGCAGGCGTTGGAGCCGACGGCGAGGACGGGCACTCGGTCGTCGTACAGCAGGCGGTCCAGGGGCAGCAGCCGGTCCCCGACGAGGAGCCCGGAGTCCGACGGCCAGGCGCCCGGGTAGAGCAGGGGATGATCGCGCGGCGCGTCCGCCAGGCCGAGCGTCTTCAGTCTGCGGTCGTCCTCCACGGGCCGATCGGTCCTCTCCGTCCTACGGCGGCACGGTCGTCCGCCGGCTCAGCCTTCCGGCCGCAGCTCGCCCGAGCCTCGGGTGATCAGCCGCGTCGGCAGCTCGATGCGCTCCGGTGTGACCAGGGTGCCGTCCAGCTGGCGGAAGAGCCGCTCGGCGGCGGTGCGGCCGAGGGCCGCGGCGTCCTGGGCGACGACGGTGACGCCCGGCTGGAGCAGGTCGGCGAGTTCGATGTCGTCGAAGCCGACCAGGGCGACCGGGCGGGGCTGCTCGGCGAGGACACGGATCACGGTGACCGTCACACGGTTGTTGCCCGTGAAGATCGCGGTGACGGGGGAGGGGCCGGTGAGCATCTCCTCGGCCGCGCGGCGCACCCGCTCCGGATCGGTGACGCCGAGGGACATCCAGGAGCCCTCCACCGGTATGCCCGCGTCCTCCATGGCGGCCCGGTAGCCGCGCAGCCGCTCGGCGGCCGTGTGGATGCGGGGCATGTCGCCGATGAAGCCGATCCGGCGGTGGCCGTGGGCGATGAGGTGGGCGACGCCGTCGCGGGCGCCGCCGTGGTTGTCGGCCAGGACGCAGTCGGCGTCGATCTTCCCCGCCGGACGGTCGACGAACACGGTGGCGACGCCCGCCTTGAGCTCGGGCTCCAGATAACGGTGGTCGTCACCGGCCGGAATGATCACCAGCCCGTCCACCCGCCGCGCGCACAGCGCCAGCGCCAGCTCCTGCTCGCGGTCCGGGTCCTCGGCGCTGGAACCGTTGATGAGCAGCGCGCCGTGCGCCCGCGCGACCTCCTCGACCGCGCGGCTCAGCGGGCCGTAGAAAGGGTCCGCGAGATCCTCCAGGACCAGACCGATGCTCGCCGTACGGCCCTTGCGCAGCACCCGCGCGCTGTCGTTGCGGCGAAAGCCCAGCGCGTCGATGGCCTCCTGGACGCGGCGCTCCGTCTCCGGGGTGACCCCGGGTTCCCCGTTGACCACGCGCGAGACGGTCTTCAGGCCGACTCCGGCACGCGCGGCGACGTCCTTCATGGTGGGACGGTTCCCGTAGCGGTTCTCGGGCGCGCGGTCGGAGCGGCGGATGGTCTCGGGCACGATGCGGTGTCCTGTCCTGTCGGCGTCCACGGGGATGCGTCGTCCATGGGTTTGTATGAGGATGTGGCGTCGAGCATAGAGCCTGGACAACGTTGTCAGATCCGGGAGACACTGTCCACCGCAATCTCCGGCCTGCGTCCCCACCGCGAGACCGGCTCGCCCAATTCCCGTGGTTGACGGGGTTTCCGAATGGTTGACGGGGAGAACTGACACTGATGCACACCGACCTCGTGGCTGCGCTCGACATCGGCGGCACCAAGATCGCCGGAGCGCTGGTGGACGGCCACGGCACGATCGTGACCCGCGCCCAGCGCGCGACGCCGGCGCGGGAGGACGGCGAGACGGTGATGCGAGCCGTCGAGGAGGTCGTCGGCGAGCTCACCGTATCGCCGCTGTGGGGGCACGCCACGGCCCTCGGCATCGGCAGCGCGGGCCCGGTGGACGCCTCGGCGGGCACCGTGAGCCCGGTGAACGTGCCCGGCTGGCGCGACTATCCGCTGGTCCGGCGGGTCCGGGAGGCGGCCGGCGGCCTGCCCGTCGAGCTGATCGGCGACGGGGTCGCCATCACGGCGGCCGAGCACTGGCAGGGCGCCGCACGCGGCCATGACAACGCGCTCTGCATGGTCGTCTCCACGGGCGTCGGCGGCGGTCTGGTGCTGAACGGCCGGCTGCACCCCGGCCCCACCGGCAACGCAGGCCACATCGGTCACATCAGCGTCGATCTGGACGGCGATCTGTGCCCCTGTGGTTCGCGCGGTTGTGTGGAGCGCATCGCGAGCGGTCCCAACATCGCCCGGCGGGCGATCGAGAACGGCTGGAGTCCCGGACCGGACGGTGACACGTCCGCCGCCGCGGTGGCCGCCGCCGCGCAGGACGGCGATCCGGTCGCCGTGGCCTCCTTCGAGCGGGCGGCGCAGGCCCTGGCCGCCGGGATCGCGGCCACCGCGACTCTCGTCGAGATCGACATCGCCGTGATCGGCGGGGGAGTGGGCAAGGCGGGCGACGTCCTGTTCACGCCGCTGCGCAAGGCCCTCCACGACTACGCCACCCTGTCCTTCGTCCAGCGCCTGACGATCGTGCCGGCGCAGATGGGCACGGACGCGGGCCTGGTGGGCGCCGCCGCGGCCGCCCTCGCACGGAAGGCGGACACGACGGCGGCGGGGGTCTGAGGTCCCGACGGGGGCAGGAACGTTCAGTCGCAGGGATCGAGGGGTGAGCGGGCCGACCGCGGCGCGCTCACCCCGCCTCCCCGGCTTCAGCAGCTCAAGCGTGCCTCCGCCCAGTCCCCGTGGTCGGACGTGATGCCGTCGCCGCCGTCGGTGGCGACCAGCCGGACGACCTGGGCGCCGCTCACGTCGGCCGTGATCGGCTGGGCCGGCATCGCGTTGGTGAGGACTCCGGTCGAGGCCGCCTTGGTGCCGTCCGCCCAGATCTCGAAGGCGACGGTGCCGTCCGCGCCCTCCTCGTCGTCGACTCCGACCTGCGCGGTCACCGTCTCGCAGGCGCCGCCCGCGTAGTACTCGACGGCGCTCTCGGCGTGGACGCCGAGGCCCGTGCCGTACACCGCGGCGCCGATGGTGATCGGGTTGCCGTCTCCGGCGCCGCTCTCGCCGTTGCTCGTGTTGCGTTCGACGGGGCCCCATCCGTTGGTGGCCGACAGCCAGGAAAGGTCACCGAGTCCGGACGTCCCGGAGGGCGGTGGCGCCACCACGGTCGCGGTCAACGGCAGCGCGCTGTCGACGCGGACACCGGTCGGGGAGCGGTAACTCGCCCTGAGGGTAAGGCCGTACGACCCGGTCGGCGCCCCCTTCGGTGGTGTGAGCGCCCACTTGGTGCGCAGTGAGCGGCCCGTCGGGAGCGTCGGCGAGGTGGTCGCGGACGTCGCCTTCAGGGACCAGCCCTCGGGGCCGGTCAGCGTGACGGACACGTGCTTGGCCGGCGTACGCCCGAGGTCGGTGACCGTCGACGTGAGGCCGGCCGCCTTTCCCGCCTCGACCAGCGGGCTGCCCTCCAGGCCGAGTTCGACGGCGGGCGGGTGCTGGGCCCACTTGCCGTCGGGTGAGACGCGCAGGAGGACCGTGCCGTGCGCGGGGACGGTCGCGGAGACCGCGCCCGCGGTGTTGTAGCTGCGGTGCTGCCACAGGTCGCGCATCGTGTAGGCGTCGGCGGCGGGCAGGCCGACCGCCGCGGCGCTGGTGCTGATGCGCTGGGCGGTGCCGGACTCGTTGAAGAGCGCCACCGCGCGGCTGCCGTCCCGCAGCTCCTTGGCGACGACCCAGCGTCCGCCCTGGGAGGAGATGACGGTGCCCTGCTTGCCCAGCGGGTCCTGGTCGACGGCGATGACCTCGCGGTTGCCCAGGATCTCGAAGGTCTGCGCGGAGGCCGACCGCAGGTCGGAGCCGATGAGCAGCGGAGCCGCCATGATCGACCACATCGAGAAGTGCGAGCGGTACTCGGTGTCCGTCATGCCGCCGTTGCCGACCTCCAGCATGTCGGGGTCGTTCCAGCGGCCGGGGCCGGCGTGCGGCGCGAGCGGCAGGTTCTGCTTGAGGATCGACAGCATCGAGCCCCAGTTGTCGCTGATGTCACCGGTCGTGCGCCACAGATGACCGACGTCGGCAGCCCATTCCCAGGGCTTGTTCTCGCCCCATTCGCAGATGCTGTAGACGATCGGCCGGCCGGTCGCCCTGAGTGCGTCGCGCATGGTCGTGTAGCGCTGCTTGGCGTCCACGCCCTGGTTGTTGCAGTTGTCGTACTTGAGGTAGTCCACGCCCCAGTCCGCGAACTGCTGGGCGTCGCTGTATTCATGGCCGAGGGAGCCGGGGAATCCGGCGTCGTTGCACGTCTTCGTGCCCGCGCTGGTGTAGATGCCGAGCTTCAGGCCCTTGGCGTGGACGTAGTCCGCGACGGCCTTGATCCCGCCCGGGAAGCGGACCGGGTCGGGCACGAGCTTGCCGCCGGCGTCCCGGGCGGGCAGGGCCCAGCAGTCGTCGAGGTTGACGTACTCGTATCCGGCGTCCTTGAGGCCCCTCTCGACGAAGATGTCCGCGATCCCCTTGACCATGGACTCGTTGAACTCCGCACGGCAGTGGGTGGAGTTCCAGTTGTTGAAGCCCATGGGCGGGGTGAGCGCGAGGCCGTCGTCCACGGCGGGTGCGACGGGTGCCGCGGTGGCCGCGGGGACGGCGAGTCCCGTGGCACACAGCAGCCCGGCCGCGAGCGCTCCGACCAGCCTTCTTCGGGTTGTGCGGGTGTGAAGGTGACGCATCGTCACGTTCCTCCGTACCTGCGAAAGCGGGATGACGGCATGTACGCGTCATAGTTCGCTCACGGTAGAACCTGTCGGAGTGTGTTGGAAAGTGGTCTGTACCTGAAGCTGTGTTCCGGCACACTCCGGCGAGCATTTTTGAACATGTTCAACACTCTGCGCTAGGCTCGATCCATACCCGAGGGGGAGCCGATGAAGATAGTGATTCCCGGAGGAACCGGGCAGGTGGGCACGATCCTGAACCGTGCGCTGAGCGCGGCCGGCCACGAGGTCGTCGTCCTCACCAGGCGGCCCACGCGAGAGCGCGAGGTCGAGTGGGACGGCAAGAACCTGGGGCCGTGGGCCGAGGAGATCGACGGCAGCGACGTCGTGATCAACCTGGCCGGGCGCAGTGTCAGCTGCCGCTACACCCCGGCGAATTTGCAGGCCATGATGGATTCGCGGGTGCACTCCACCGAGATCGTGGGGGAGGCGATCGCGAACGCCGAACGGCCTCCTGGGGTCTGGCTCCAGATGAGCACGGCCACCATCTACGCCCACCGCTTCGACGCCCCCAACGACGAGGCGACCGGCGTGATCGGCGGCAGTGAGCCCGATGTGCCGGACTACTGGTCCTACAGCGTGGACATCGCCAGGGCCTGGGAGCGGGCGCAGGAGGTGGCCGACACGCCGCACACCCGCAAGGTCGCGCTGCGTTCCGCGATGGTGATGAGCCCTGATCGGGGCGGCGTGTTCGACGTCCTGCTACGGCTGGCGAGGCTGGGCCTCGGCGGCCCCGTGGCGGGCGGCGGACAGTACGTCTCCTGGATCCACGAACGGGACTTCGTGCGCGCGGTCGAGTTCCTGGTCGAGCGGGACGATCTCGTCGGGCCGGTGAACCTCGCCGCTCCCGAGCCGCTGCCCCAGCGGGCCTTCATGCGGGCCCTGCGTTCCGCCTGGGGCGTCCCCGTGGGCCTGCCTGCGACCAAGTGGATGGCCGAGCTCGGCGCCTTCGCGCTGCGCTCGGACACCGAGCTCCTGCTGAAGAGCCGGCGGGTCGTCCCCGGCCGGCTGCTCGCCGAGGGGTTCGACTTCGCCTGTGCCCGCTGGCCGGAAGCGGCCGACGATCTCGTACGGCGGCGCCGCGGCGATCGGGAGCGGCCCGGGGTCGAGGCGGCGGCGTTGTCCGGTTCGTCCGGAGGTGGGGCGTGACTCCGAGGCCGTTTCGTAGTTGAACCGGCCATGAAGAAGCGCAGCATGCTCGCCATCGCCTCCCTGGCCACCGGATTCGTCGTCGCGGCGGTCACTCCGTCCCACTCGGCCGAGTCCTCCGGCACCTCCGGCACCGGGTCTCCTTCGGCCGGGCTGCCCGGCACCACCGGTGGTCAGATCAAGGCCGCCGGCCTGGACATGACCGGCAAGAAGCTCGGCGGCCTCGGCACCACCGGTACGACCAAGCTCGCCGGGGTCAACGTGGACCAGGCGCTGGACACCTTCGGCAAGGCGATCAACCGCGAGACGGACCGGGCCGTGAACGACGCCCCGCACTCGAAGCCCGGCAAGAAAGGCTGACGAGCCCACCGAGTCGACCGCACGGCGCCGCTGCCCCGCACCGAGGGGCTCCGGCGCCGTTGTCTTGCGCTCTCTACGAGAGCTGGTTTCCGTGGCAGGGTGGAGCGGGCAAGCCACAGGGGGCCAACAGAAGAGGGGGAAACGTGATCGTCTGGATCAACGGCGCTTTCGGTGCGGGGAAGACCACCACCGCACGGGAACTGATCGAGCTGATCCCGAACAGCACGCTCTTCGACCCCGAGGTCATCGGCGGAGCGCTCACCCACCTGCTTCCGCCCAAACACCTCACCGAGGTCGGTGACTTCCAGGATCTGCCGATCTGGCGCCGTCTCGTGATCGACACGGCTGCAGCACTGCACGCCGAGCTCGACGGGACCCTCGTGATCCCCATGACGCTGCTGCGCCAGGAGTACCGCGACGAGATCTTCGGCGGCCTCGCCGCCCGCCGCATCACCGTCCAGCATGTGCTTCTCGCCCCGGCGGAAACGATCCTGCGGGAGCGCATAGCCGGTCGGGAGATACCGCCGGACCTGCCCGACGGCGAGATACGGATCAGACAGTGGTCGTACGACCACATAGAGCCGTATCGCGCCGCACTCGCCTCGTGGCTCACCGCCGACGCGCACCCCGTCGACAACAGCGGACTGACGCCGTACGAGACGGCCGTCCGCATCGCCGAGGCGGTCGGTGACGGTTCGGTTCCCGTCTGCGACATCGTGCAGACGCCCGAGCCCACCGCGGAGACCCTCGCCGCGGGCGTCCTCCTCTTCGACGAGCAGGGCCGGGTGCTGCTCGTCGATCCCACGTACAAGGCCGGCTGGGAGTTCCCCGGCGGCGTCGTCGAGCGCGGCGAGGCACCCGCGCGCGCGGGCATGCGTGAGGTCGCCGAGGAGACGGGCATACGGCTGGACGACGTACCGCGTCTCCTCGTCGTCGACTGGGAGCGGCCCTCGCCGCCCGGCTACGGCGGTCTGCGGCTGCTCTTCGACGGCGGTCAGCTCGACTCCGAGGAGGCCGAACGCCTCCTGTTGCCCGGCCCCGAGCTGCGCGACTGGCGCTTCGTCACCGAGGAGGAGGCCGCCGATCTGCTGCCGCCGGTGCGGTATGAGCGGCTGCGGTGGGCTTTGCGGGCGCGGGAACGTGGGGCGGCGCACTATCTGGAGGCGGGCATTCCGGCACCCTGAAGCTGGTCGTGCGGATACGGGGTCAGCCTGCTCTCGTTCTGGAGCCGCCGGGCGAAGTCCCCCATGACAGCGGCGAGCGGCGCGCTCCGCTCGATGATGTCCGCGGCGGCCCGCGGGATCCCCCGGGCCGGCTCGCCGTCGGCGCAGGCACGCACGAAGGCCTCGCGGCCGTCCCGGTCATAGCCGTACAGGGCGGTCGCGAGCCAGTTCACGAAGTGGAAGGCCGTGTAGGCGCGGTCGTAGTCCCGGTGCCGCTCGAAGAAGCCCCGCTCCTGCGGGGTGAGCGGGAAGCGGGCGGAGAGGGCGAGTCCGTAGTCGGCGAGGTAGAGCCGGTGCCCGTCGGTGAGGAAGTTCTGGAAGTGGGCGTCGAAGTGCAGCAGGCGCTCCTCGCGCAGGCAGTCGGTGACGGCCGTGAGCTCCTTCTCCACGAAGGCGCACGCGGCGTCGGCGTCGTCCGTCCGCACCCGGGCGTCCAGCCAGTCGTGCAGCGTGTGCGGGACGTACTCGAGGAACAGCGTCAGGCTCGCGGACGCCGTCCGCAGTTGCTCCAGGCGCTCGCGCACCGGCGGGCCGCCGCCCCAGTAGGCGACGGCCCGCTCCACGTCGGCCAGTTCGCCGTACAAGGGCTGCGGCGGCTGCGGCAGGACCCGCCAGTGGTGGGTCAACGGGAAACCCGGGAACCGGCCGGAGACGACCCAGTTGGTCGTCATGGTGTGCACGGCGAGCTCGCGCCAGGCACCGGACCCCGGACTGCCGATGCCGTAGTGGAAGTAGGTCGGCAGACCGAGGAGGTTCGCCGTGGAGCGGACGTTCCCCGGCCGCAGTTCGACGTCGGTGAGCGGGACCCGCTTCACGAACACCTGTCTGCCGTCCACCTCGACCAGCGCCGAACGCCCTCCGATCCCGGTGCCGAGCGCAGTGCCGGCCTCCACGAGGCCCGCGAGCTCGTCGTCGCAGAGCAGCGCGAGCGACGTGGCGATGTCGGTGTGGGCGGTGAGGCGTTCGGCGCGGGTCATGCACCCATCCTCAGGGCGACGTCCCTCAACTCGCCGCGTAATTGCGCAGGAACAGCGCCTCGGCGACCGACATCCGCTCCAGCTCCTGCGGCGACACACTCTCGTTCACGGCGTGGATCTGCGCCTCCGGCTCGCTCAGGCCGATCAGGAGGATCTCCGCGTTCGGGTAGAGGGCGGCGAGGGTGTTGCACAGCGGGATCGAGCCGCCCTGGCCGGCGTACTGCATCTCCTGGTCGGGGTAGGCCACCGCCATCGCGTCTGCCATGGCCTGGTACGCCGGGCTGCTCGTGTCGGCGCGGAACGGCTGGCCCTGGCCGATCTGCTCGATGCGCACCCGGGCACCCCACGGCGTGTGGTTCTCCAGGTGGGCCTGGAGCAGCTTGGTCGCCTCGGCCGCGTCCACGCCCGGCGGCACACGCAGGTTGAGCAGGGCACGCGCGCTCGCCTGCACCGAGGGGGTGGCGCCGACGACCGGCGGGCAGTCGATGCCGAGGACCGTGACGGCGGGGCGCGCCCAGATGCGGTCGGCGACCGTGCCGGAGCCGAGCAGCTCCACGCCGTCGAGGACCTTGGCGTCCTTGCGGAACTGCGCCTCCTCGTACTGGAGTCCCTCCCAGGACGACTCGCCGGTCAGCCCGTCCACCGTCGTCGAACCGTCCTCGGCCCGCAGCGAGTCCAGTACGCGGATCAGCGCGCCGAGCGCGTCCGGCGCGGCCCCGCCGAACTGGCCGGAGTGCAGGTTGCCTTCGAGCGTGTCGATCTGCACGCGCAGCGCGGTCATGCCCCGCAGCGTGGAGGTGACCGTCGGCAGCCCGACGCGGAAGTTGCCCGCGTCGCCGATCACGATGGTGTCGGCCGCCAGCAGGTCGGGGTGTTCCTCGGCGTACCGCTCCAGACCGCCCGTGCCCATCTCCTCCGAGCCCTCGGCGATCACCTTCACGTGCACCGGCACGCCGCCGTTCGCCTTGAGCGCGCGCAGCGCCAGCAGGTGCATGATCAGGCCGCCCTTGCAGTCGGCGGCGCCGCGCCCGTACCAGCGGCCGTCGCGCTCGGTCAGCTCGAAGGGCGGGGTGGTCCAGGCGGCCTCGTCAAGCGGGGGCTGCACGTCGTAGTGGGCGTACAGCAGGACCGTCCTCGCGCCCTCGGATCCGGGCAGGTGGCCGTACACCGACTGCGTGCCGTCGGGGGTGTCCAGCAGGGCCACGTCCTCGAAGCCCTCCGCGCGCAGCGCGTCGGCGACCCAGCGGGCGGCGCCCTCGCTCTCGCTCCGCGGGAACTGGTCGAAGTCCGCCACCGACTTGAACGCCACCAGCTCGCTGAGTTCCGCCCGCGCCTTCGGCATCAACGAGGCGACGGTCTCGGCGACCGGATTCGACGACATGGGCACGCTCCTTGTGGGTGCGACGTTGTACCTGTGAGTGCTGTGATCCTCCCACAGCAGCCTGCGACGATGCCCGCCGTAGGATGCGGGGGACAGCAGGCGTAGGCGGCTTGATCGGGAGCAGTAGACCATCGTGAGCAGCGAGAACTCTTCGGCGGACGACGTGCGGCAGGTGTGGGACGTCGTCGTGGTGGGTGCGGGACCCGCAGGGGCCTCGGCCGCGTATGCGGCGGCGGTCGCCGGGCGACGCGTGCTGATCCTGGAGAAAGCCGAGCTGCCGCGCTACAAGACATGCGGCGGTGGCATCATCGGCCCCTCGCGCGACTCGCTCCCGCCCGGCTTCGAGCTGCCCTTCCGGGACCGGGTGCACGCGGTGACGTTCTCGAACAACGGCCGCTTCACCCGCACCCGCCGCTCCAAGCAGATGCTGTTCGGGCTGATCAACCGGCCCGAGTTCGACCAGCAACTCGTCGAGCACGCACAGAAGGCGGGCGCCGAGCTGCGTACGGGCGTCACTGTCCAGCGCGTCGAGCAGCACGGCTCGGCGGTGCCGGACCGGCGCTCCGTCGCGATCGTCCTGCAGGGCGGCGAGACGCTGCTCGCCCGGGCCGTGGTCGGCGCGGACGGCAGTGCGAGCCGGATAGGGGCCCATGTCGGGGTGAAGCTCGACCAGGTGGATCTCGGTCTGGAGGCGGAGATCCCGGTGCCGGAGACGGTCGCCGAGGACTGGAAGGGGCGGGTCCTCATCGACTGGGGGCCGATTCCCGGCAGTTACGGCTGGGTGTTCCCCAAGGGGGACACGCTCACGGTCGGGGTGATCTCGGCACGCGGCGAAGGGGCGGCCACCAAGAGGTACTTGGAGGAGTTCATCGGGCGGCTCGGCCTCGCCGGCTTCGAACCGAGCATCTCCTCCGGGCACCTGACCCGCTGCCGCGCCGACGACTCGCCGCTGTCGCGCGGGCGTGTGCTGGTGTGCGGTGACGCGGCCGGTCTGCTGGAGCCGTGGACGCGCGAGGGCATTTCGTTCGCGCTGCGGTCGGGGCGGCTCGCGGGGGAGTGGGCGGTGCGGATCGCCGAGGCGCACGATGCCGTGGACGCCCGGCGCCAGGCCCTGAACTACGCCTTCGCGATCAAGGCGGGCCTCGGCGTCGAGATGAGCGTCGGCAAGCGGCTGCTGACGGTGTTCGAGCGCCGTCCCGGGCTCTTCCACGCGGGACTGACCGGTCTGCGGCCGGCCTGGAAGGCGTTCATGGACATCACCCGCGGCTCGTCGTCGCTGGGCGAGATGGTCCGCAACCACCCCATGGCCCAGCGCGCCCTCACGGCGATGGACCGCCGCCAGGATCCGGCCGCCGACGAAGCGACTTCTTGACGGTTGTCCGGATCACTTCTCGACGCTGATCCGGAAGACCGGGTGGTCCTTGGCGGCCGCGATGATCTCCTCGTCGGAGGACTTCGCGGTGACGCCCTGGAAGTACTGGTTGACCTCCCAGCCCCACTTCTCCAGATAGGTCCGCAGGATCGGGAGCTTCTCCGCGTCGGGAAGCTCCACCGCGGAGAACCCCCGGACCTTGCGCCCGACGCGCAGCTCCCCGCCCCCGGCGGCGCGCATGTTGCGCACCCACTGGGAGTGGCCGCGTGCCGAGACGAGGTACTGCGTGGCGTCGTAGGTGTGCGGGTTGACCGGGATGCGCTGCATCCGGCCGCTCTTGCGCCCGCGTACGGACATCTCCGCGGTGCCCGCGATGCTGAGCCCGTGGCGGGCCAGCCAGCCGATGACGTTGTTGAGGCGGACGGTCAGCGGGCTGCCCTTGAGGTAGTACGGCGACGACATGGTGACCCCTGGAGAGTGGCGATTGAGAGAGCGGTGCTCTCGCTTGAGAGCAGTGTGCACGAGAAAGCCGATCCAAATCAAGAGCAGTGCTCTCGATTGTGTGCACTGCTCCGTCTTTCATGGGAGACTGCCTCACATGAGCAGCACCGCACAGGGCGCACGTGCCCGCGCCAGGATGGAAGTCACCGCGGCCATCAAGGACGAGGCCCGCAGACAGCTCGCGGCAGAAGGCGCCGCCAAGCTCTCGCTGCGCGCCGTGGCCCGCGAACTCGGCATGGTCTCCTCCGCGCTCTACCGCTACTTCCCCAGCCGGGACGACCTGCTGACCGCTCTCATCATCGACGCCTACGACTCCCTCGGCGAGAGCGCGGAAGCGGCGCACGCCGACGCCGCGGACGCCGGGCCCGTTCAGCGCTGGACGGCGGTGGCAGAGGCCGTACGCGCGTGGGGGCTGCGGCATCCGCACGAGTACGCCCTGATCTACGGCTCGCCCGTGCCGGGCTACACCGCCCCCGACACCACCGTCCCACCCGCCTCCCGCGTCGGCCTCCTCTTCATCGGCATCGTCCGTGACGCCCACCAGGGCTCCGGCCTCAGCGAGCTGCCGCCCCTTTCCGGCGAACTGCGCCCCGAGGCCGAGCGCATGGCGGCCGACCTGGCCCCCGACCTTCCCCCGGCGACGGTCGTGGCGCTCGCCGGAGCCTGGGCGCAGCTCTTCGGGCTGGTCGGGTTCGAGCTGTTCGGGCAGTTCCACCGGGTCGTGGAGGACAGGGAGCCGTTCTTCCGGCATGCGGTGACCCGGCTCGCGCAGGGCGTGGGCCTGGAGTGAGCCGGCTCGGGGGACGTACTTCGCCGGGAGTAGGCGTGATCACCACGCGCGGGTGACGCCGCCCGGCGGCCTTCGCGTCTAGCGTGGCGGGCATGGACGAGCAGCAGGCACGCCCCGGCGGCGGTCCGCCGATGTGGTGGCGGCACGGGCCGCCGTGGTGGAACCGGGGGGAGGACGGCGAGGAGCGCGCCCCTCGCTGGCCCTGGCGCTCGACCCTGCTGATCGCGGCCTTCGTGATGGCCGGCTCGAACTTCGCGGCGCAGGGCCAGCACGACCGGGAGGATCTCGACCCCTTCGCCCGCGTCCTGCTGTTCGTGGCCGCGGGTCTGCTCCTGTGGCGCAAGCGCCACCCGGTGGCCGTCGCGTTCGGCACGGCCGCGGCCGCCATGCTCTACCTCGGTGCCGGCTACCCCTACGGACCGGTCTTCCTGACCGTCGCCGTGGCCTGCTTCAACGCCGTCATCACAGGCCATCGCAAGGCCGCCTGGGCCGCGGTCGGAGTGCTCTGGGTCGGCCACGTCCTGGTCGCCCACTGGCTGTATCAGTGGCTGCCGCCAACCGGTGACTCGGCCGCCCCCTGGGGACAGGAAGGCGTGATCGCCGCCTGGGTCGCGGCGATCGTGGCGGTGTCGGAGCTGGCCAGGACGCGTCGCGAACAGTGGGTGAAGGAACGGGCCGAGCGGGCACAGGCGGCCCGGCGGCGTGCCGACGAGGAGCGGCTGCGGATCGCCCGCGAGCTGCACGACGTCCTCGCGCACAGCATCTCCGTGATCAACGTCCAGGCGGGCGTCGGCCTCGCACTCCTCGACACCGACCCCGAGCAGGCGCGCACGGCACTCACCACCATCAAGGCCCAGAGCAAGGAGGCGCTCGGCGAGGTCCGCCAGGTCCTCGACACCCTGCGCACCCCCGGCGACGCCCCCCGCGCACCGGCCCCCGGCCTCGACCGGCTGCCCGAACTGGTGGAGCAGGCGGCGAGCGCGGGCCTCACCGTCGAGGTCGAGGGCGAGCCGCCCCGCCTGGCACCCGGCACGGACCTCGCCGCCTTCCGGATCGTCCAGGAGGCCCTCACCAACGTCGTACGCCACTCGGAGTCGCGGCACGCGCGCGTGCACCTCGATCACGACGACGGGTCGACGCTACGGTTGCGTATCGACGACGACGGTCCGGCGACCGGCGCCGACGCGGGCGGCAGCGGCAACGGATTGGCCGGAATGCGGGAGCGGGCGGCCGCGCTCGGTGGCACGATCGAGGCGGGCGCGCGTGCCGACGGCGGCTTCCGGGTGCTCGCCGCACTGCCGTTGAAGGCGCCCGCCGAGACCAAGGAGGACCGGTGATCCGCGTACTGCTCGCCGACGACCAGTCACTGGTGCGGGCCGGCTTCCGGGCGCTGCTCGACGCACAGCCCGACATCGAGGTGGCCGGCGAGGCGGCCGACGGCGAGCAGGCTCTGCGCAAGGTGGGCGAACTGCGGCCCGACGTCGTCCTGATGGACATCCGCATGCCGCTCCTCGACGGACTCGCCGCGACCCGCCGGATTACCGACGACGATGCGCTGACGGGCGTGAAGGTGGTCATGCTGACCACCTTCGAACTCGACGAGTACGTCTTCGAGGCCATCCGCTCGGGAGCCTCCGGCTTCCTGGTCAAGGACACCGAACCGGAGGAACTCCTGCGTGCCGTAAGGGCCGTGGTCGAGGGTGACGCGCTGCTGTCGCCCGGGGTGACCCGGCGGCTCATCGCCGAGTTCGCCGCCCGTTCCAAGGAGCCCGCGGCGGCCGACGCCCTCGCGGAACTCACCGAGCGCGAGCGGGAGGTGATGGCGCTGGTCGGCATCGGCCTGTCCAACGAGGAGATCGCCCGCCGCCTGGTGGTCAGCCCGCTCACCGCGAAGACCCACGTCAGCCGGACGATGGTGAAGCTCGGCGCCCGCGACCGGGCCCAACTCGTGGTGCTGGCCTACGAGTCCGGATTGGTGCGGCCCGGCTGGTTGGGCTGAGCCGCCTCGTCCGCGCCGGCCTCGCGCCGCTGGAAGCGGACCAGCACGGCGGCGACCCGGGCGACGAACAGCACGGCGGCCGCGCTCGCGCCCGCCGCGACGAGTGTGCCGCGCACCCCGGCCGACAGATCGAACGCGTACGCCGGTCCCACCACGGCCCCGAACACCAAGGCCGCGGCGAAGGCCGCACTGAACAGCGCGTATCCGATCTCGACGGTGATCGCGTCCCGCTCGGCCTGACTGCGCCGTCCCCCGTGCATGCTCATACAGGGAGTTTCACAGGCGTGTGCCCGGCGGAGCAAGAGAGCTCCGCCGGGCACACGGTGGGGGAGGCCGCCCCCTAGGGTCTGTCGTTTGGATCAGGCCGGCTGAGAGAGGCTGCGCCTTTCAGCGGACCCGAGCGGGGTCTGGTGCGTGCAGCTGCAAGGCGGAGGAGGGCGGCGACGCGATGGGGGTCCCCCCGCGCGAGCTCGTTCGAGCGTGGGGGAGTCGGCGACCGACGACAACGCGGCTGGGGGTCCCCCTGCTCGAAGAGCTTGGGGGAGTGCGTGCCAGGCCCCGCGACGCCGGGATGATCCAAACGACAGGCCCTAGTCGCGTACGGTGACGCGCTCGGCCTCCAGGGAGGTGGACTTGGCGACCACGACGGTTCGCTGCTTGCGAGGTGAGCGCAGTCCGGTCAGGGCGATCAGCAGCCCCGCGACCGCGATGACGGTGATCACGACCAGGGCGGGCAGATAGCTGTCCAGCACAGCCTGCGGGGACGCGGGCTCCTCGGGGGCGTTCGCGGTCAGGACCGCCGTCACGACCGCCAGGAACAGTGCGCCGCCCACCTGCACCGAGGTGTTCAGCAGGCCCGAGACCATGCCCTGCTCGTGCTCGTCGACGCCGTTGGTGGCCTGGACGTTGAGCGAGGGGAAGGTCAGCGCGAAGGCCGAGCCGACCAGCAGCATGGTGGGCAGGATCACCACCGCGTAGACCGGGTCGAGGTCGATGCGCAGGAACAGGATGTAGCCCGCGACCATCAGCGCGAAGCCGATCGCGATCAGCCGCGGCGTGCCGAACCGGTCGATGACGGCACCGACCTTCGTCGCCGACAGCGCCACGAGCGCCCCCGCCGGCAGGAAGGCCAGCGCCGTGTGCAGCGCCGACCAGCCGAGCAACTGCTGCATGTAGAGCGTGACCAGGAACTGGAACCCGATATAGCTGCCGACGAACGTCAACGCGCCCAGCTGCGCCCGCACCTGCGCTCCGGAGCGCAGCACACCCAGCCGGATCAGCGGGCTCGGGCTGCGCCGCTCGACGAGGACGAAGGCCGTGAGGAGGACGGCGACGGCGATGAAGGACAGGATCGTGCGGGCCGAGCCCCAGCCCGCCCCGGGCGCCTCGACGACGGTGAACACGAGCAGCAGCATGGAGGCGGTGCCGAGGATGGCGCCGGGGATGTCGTAGCCGCCGTCCGTCTTCTCGCGCTCGCTGCGCGGCAGCAGCTTCAGGCCGACGGCCAGGGCGATCAAAGCGATCGGGGCGGGCAGCAACATGGTCAGGCGCCAACTCGCCTCGGTGAGCAGGCCGGAGAAGACGAGCCCCATCGAGTAGCCGGTGGCGCCGCAGGTGGTGTAGATCGCGAGTGCACGGTTGCGTACGGGGCCCTCGGCGAACGTCGTGGTGATGATGGACAGGCCGGCCGGTGCCGTGAAGGCCGCGGCCAGGCCCTTGATGAAGCGGCTGGCGATCAGCAGCGGGCCCGAGTCGACGAGTCCGCCGAGCAGCGAGGCGAGCGCGAAGACGGCCAGCGCCACCAGGAACACCTGGCGCCGGCCCAGCAGGTCGGCGGTGCGTCCGCCGAGGAGGAGCAGGCCGCCGTAGCCCAGGATGTAGCCGCTGACGATCCATTGCAGGGTCGAGGTGGACAGGCCCAGGTCGGCGCCTATGGACGGCAGGGCGACACCCACCATCGACACGTCGAGCGCGTCCAGGAACATCGCGGCGCACAGCACCAGCAGGGTGCCCCACAGTCGCGGGGTCCAGCGAACCGCCGAGGCCGCGGTCGCGGGGGAGTTGAGCGGAGAGGTCATGCCGAGGACACTACATGCGTATGCATGAGATGCAAGTGCATTTAATGTGGGTGCAATGATCCGGGAATTCTGTTACGGTGCGCCCATGGCGGCGAAGAAGGCCGAGCAGGCGCTCGTGGACCAGTGGCGGGACATCCTGGCGCTGCACGCGCGCACCCAGTGCGAACTCGACCGGGTACTGCACCAACACGGCCTGTGCGCCAGTGACTTCGAGGTCCTGGACGTCCTGGCCGACGGCCCGGCGCGAGGCGGCTCGGACAGCGGTCCGTCGTACCGCGTGCAGGAGATCTCCGAGCGGGTGCACCTCAGTCAGAGCGCGCTGTCCCGGCTGATCGCCCGGCTGGAGAAGGACGGCCTCGTCCAGCGTTGCATGTGCCCGGAGGACCGGCGGGGCGTACGCGTCGCCCTCACGGTGAAGGGCCGCACGCTGCACGGCGAGGTGCTGCCGGTGCAGCGCGCGGTGCTGACGAGGATGCTGGCGAGCTGACGGTCGCGCCGACGCCGCTCAACTGACGGGCGTGCGGGCCGGGTTCAGCTCCAGGTGATGGCGGAGTTCGCGCGCCACAGTTCGGCGAGCGAGGCGTCGCCGGTCACGTGCGGGAAGGGCAGCCGGTTCCACAGCGACAGATACAGGCGGTCGGCCGGCCCGGAGATCTCGCAGTCCGCGCGAGCGGTCTCGCCCCGCTCGGTCGCGGGCGGCTCCTGCGACAGCCGTACGGTCCACACGGCGTCGTCCGCGTCCGTCGCCCGCACCCGCAGCACCCGCGGTTCGGCGCTGCGGACGCGGCTCTTGGCCCTTGCGTGGAAGCCGCGCAGCAACTCGTCGACGCCGTCCGCCGCGAAGCCGGGGTCGAGCTCGTCCGGGGTGCCTGCGCGGGCCGTCTGCGCGTCGAAGCGGTGCACGGTCGTCTCGTGCGCCTGCCTGCGTGCCCAGAACTCCAGCGGCGACGGGGCGGGCAGGAAGTGCCAGCACCGCAGGTCGGCCGGAGCGCCCGCGAGCGTGTCGACCAGGTGGCGGTGGCCCTCCCGGAACCAGGCGAACAGCTCCGCCCCGTCGAGGTCGGGCAGCCCGCCGTCCGGCTGGTAGGAGGTGTGCCCCTCGGCCACGAACGCCGCCGCCCAGCGATGCACCATCCCCGTGTGCCGCACCAGGTCCCGCACCTGCCACTGCGGACAGGTCGGCACCTTGGCCTCGGCCCCGGCCTCCTCGGCGGCCGCGGCCAGCAGCAGTCCCTCACGGTCCAGGGTTCGAACGAAGTCGGCTGTCTCCATGGAGGTGAGTGTGCCGGATGGAGCGCGGTCACGGCGCGACGTAAGGGTTTCGTCATCACGCTCGGTGTACACGGCGGGAAGCGGGTCGCGTTGGATGGTGTGGCGACGGGACAACTCTCCGGAGGCGGGACGGGTATGAGGCGTGTGCGGCAGGTGCTCGGTGGTCCGCTGGGCATCGGAGTGCTGGTGCTGGTGGTCGTCGCGGGCGGCTTCGGGCTGTACTGGTTCCAGCCGTGGAGGCTGTGGCAGGACAAGACCGTGGAGGAGGCCCTGCCCGGCACCGTGCGGACTTCCGGCCCGCCCGCCACGGCATCCCCCTCGGCCGGCGCGACCTCTCCCGCGCCCGGACCGGTGACACTGGCCGGCGGTGAGCTGGTCAGCCATGAGCACGCGACGTCGGGCACGGTGAAACTCGTCCGGTTGGCCGACGGCTCCCATGTCGTACGACTGGAGAACCTCGACACCAGCAACGGGCCGGACCTGCGGGTGTGGCTGACGGACGCGCCGGTGAAGGAGGGGGTGGGCGGCTGGCGCGTCTTCGACGACGGCGCGTATGTCAGCCTCGGCAGGCTGAAGGGCAACAAGGGCAGCCAGAACTATGTCGTGCCGCAGGACGTCGACCTGTCGCGCTACAGCAGCGTCAGCATCTGGTGCGACCGGTTCGACGTGTCCTTCGGGGCGGCGGAACTCGCCAAGGTGTGAGGGCGCTCAGGACGAAGTCGGGAACAGGCAGAACTCGTTGCCCTCGGGGTCGGCCAGGACCCAGTGGTCCTCGTGCCGGGTCCGGACGGCCGCGCCGAGTGCGGTGAGCCGGCCGAGCTCGGTCTCCGCGTCCCGCGAGACCAGGTCCAGGTGCAGGCGGTTCTTGCCGCGCTTGGGCTCCGGGACGAGCTGACACCAAAGGCGCGGGCCGCCGTCGGCGGGTTCCACGAGCACGGTGGGGTCGTCCTCCGGGCCGGCGATCCCCCGGGCTCGCAGTCGGGCGAGCTCGGCGTCGTCGTACGGGGCGACGGCGTAACCGTCGAGGGCGGCGGCCCAGAAACGAGCGGTGGCGGCCGGACGGGCACAGTCGATGACGATGTCGTGGAGTCGTGCCATCCGGCCATCATCCGCGGCGAGGGCGGGACGGACAATGCGCCGCCCCGCGGGCGGCGTGCCCGCCAGGGTCAGTTCGGCGTCGCCCGCCGTGTCGCGACCCCGATGAGCGTGGCGATCGCCGCCAGTACGGCGACGCTGGTCAGGGCCACCGGCAAGGAGAGCCAGTCCGCCATGAAGCCGATGGCGGGCGGGCCCAGGAGCATGCCGCCGTATCCGAAGGTGGACGCCATGGCGACGCCGCTCGGGCCCGCGAGGGTGCCCGCGCGTTCGACGGCCACCGGGAACAGGTTGGCCAGGCCGAGTCCGGTCACCGCGAAGCCGAGCAGCGCCGCCCACAGGGAGGGTGCGAGCGAGCCGAGCAGCATCCCGGCCGCCGCGGTGGCGCCGCCCGCGACGACGGTACGGCCGTGACCGAGCCGTTCGAGGAGGGCCGTACCGCTGAGCCGGCCGATGGTCATGGCCAGCGCGAAGCAGGAGTAGCCGACGGCGGCGACGCCCGGCGAGGCGTCGAGGTCCTGTTCCAGGTGCAGGGCGCCCCAGTCGGCCATGGCACCCTCGCCGTAGGCCGTGCACAGGGCGATCAGGCCGAAGACGAACACCAGGCCACGGGTTCTGCCGTGCAGACGGCGCGGGCTCCGGTCGCCCTCGCGCGTGGGGTCCGCGGCCGGGGTCGGTGGCTCATGGCGCAACAGCGTGCGGCCCGCCACCGCCGTGACCAGCAGCCCGATGACGGCGAGGCCCAGCAGATGCCGGGTGGGGGAGAGGGACGCGGCGACCAGTGCGCCGAGGCCCGCGCCGACCATGCCGCCCAGGCTGAAGGCCGCGTGGAAGCTGGGCATGATGGGCCGGCGCAGTGCGGTGACCAGGACCACGGCCGCGCTGTTGAAGGCGACGTTGATGCCGCCGTAGGCCGCGCCGAAGATCAGCAGGACGGCGCCGAGGGCCAGGACCGAGTGCGTCAGCGGGGGCAGGGCCACGCTGAGCGAGAGCAGGACCGCGCAGACCACGGTGACCTGATGGCTGCCGTAGCGGCGGCAGAGCCGGCCGGTCAGCGTCATGGTGAGGACGGCGCCGGCGGAGACGCCGAGCAGGGCCAGGCCCAGGTCGCTCGCGGAGGCGCCGGTCTGCTGCTTGATGGCGGGGATACGGACGACCCAGCCGGCGAAGAGGAAGCCGTCCAGGGCGAAGAAGGCGGTGATGGCCGTACGCAGACGGGTGAGATCGCTGCTGGTGCCCGGCACGACGTTGTGGATCCGGGTTTTGTTTATTAGCGGCACAAAGTCAGGCTAGGCGGGTGCGGGGCGAACGACAAGGGGACCTTCGGCGGCGGGCCGGTGCGCCGCCCGCTCGCCCGGTGGCCGGGAACGCCTCCGTCCCCTGACTGTCCCGGTGCCGTCCGAAGTGCCACTCTTGGGACAAGAGGTATCCGCCGAGGGAACTCGGGAGGGGCACGATGGGACGTGACGTGCCGGCCCTGGTGTTCACGCGGGAGGATCGCCGCCGGTACCGGCAGAAGATGCACACCTGCCTCGACGTGCTGGCGCAGATGCTGCGCGAGTCGACCTTCGAGAGCGAGCGGCCCAAGGTCGGGCTGGAGATCGAGCTCAATCTCGTGGACGACGACGGGCGGCCCGCGATGCGCAACACCGACGTCCTGCGGGCCATCGCCGATCCCGCCTGGTCGAGCGAGCTGGGCCGTTTCAACCTGGAGATCAACATCCCGCCGCGTGAGCTGACGACGGGCGGCCCCGGGGCGTGGGAGCTGGCCATCCGCGACGCGCTCAACCACGCCGAGGAGCGTGCCTCCGCCGTGGGTGCGCACCTGATCATGATCGGCATCCTGCCGACGCTGGGGGAGACCGACGTCGGCGAGTCCGCCCTGTCCGGCGACCCCCGCTACCGGCTGCTCAACGAGCAGATCTTCGCGGCGCGGGGCGAGGACCTGCGGATCACGGTGGACGGCGTGGAGCGCCTGTCGACGTACGCCGACACCATCACTCCCGAGGCCGCCTGCACCAGCACCCAGTACCACCTCCAGGTCTCGCCGAGGGAGTTCGCCGACTACTGGAACGCGGCCCAGGCCGTCGCCGGCGTACAGATCGCCCTCGCGGCGAACTCGCCGTACCTCTTCGGCAAGGAGCTGTGGCGCGAGACCCGCATCCCCCTCTTCGAGCAGGCCACGGACACCCGTCCGGTGGAGATCAAGGCCCAGGGCGTACGGCCCCGGGTGTGGTTCGGAGAGCGCTGGATCACCAGCGTCTTCGACCTCTTCGAGGAGAACGTGCGCTACTTCCCGGCCCTGTTGCCGCTGTGCGACGACGAGGACCCGCAGGAGGCGCACGACCGCGGGAGCGCACCGCAGCTGGGCGAACTGACCCTGCACAACGGCACGATCTACCGCTGGAACCGCCCCGTCTACGCCGTCACCGACAGCGGCCCCCATCTGCGCATCGAGAACCGGGTCCTGCCCGCCGGCCCCACCGTGGCCGACACCATCGCCAACGGCGCCTTCTACTACGGCCTCACCCGCGCCCTGGTCGACGACGACCGGCCGGTCTGGACGCGGATGTCCTTCTCGGTCGCCGAGGAGAACCTCCACACGGCCGCCCGCGACGGGATCGACGCCCGCATGTACTGGCCCGGCATGGGCGAAGTCCCGGTCACGGAACTGGTGTTGCGGCGCCTGCTGCCCCAGGCCCACCGGGGCCTGGAACTGGCCGGCATGGACGCGGCCTGGCGCGAGCCTCTGCTCGGCATCATCGAGCAGCGCTGCGTCACCGCCCGCAACGGCGCCCTGTGGCAGGCGGAGGCGGTCCACCACCTGGAGAAGGCCGGCTCCGACCGGGGCGAGGCACTGCGGCGCATGACCAGGACGTACATGGAGTACATGCATCTGAACGCCGCCGCGCACACCTGGCCGGTGGACTGACCGGAGCCGGAGCCGGAGCCGGAGCCGGAGCCGGAGCCGGGGCCGAGCCAGAGGCGCGGTCGATTGCCGGAGTCGTGGTCGGGGCCAGGGGTGTTGCCCGCCCCGGGCCGTGACTCGGAGTCGAGGTCGCAGTGGGAGCCGCGAGGCGGAGCCGGGGCCGTGAGCCGGAGGCGGGGCGTGAGCCGGGTCACCGGGCCCCGGTGCCCCGCCATTCCTCGGCGGCCGTCAGTGGTACGGCGGCCGGCGGCTGCGTCGAAGTCGTCAGTTCGATGCGGCGGCCCTCGGCCGCGGAGCGCAGGAGTGCGGTCATCGTCTCCAGCACGTGCAGGGCGAGTTCGCCGTTCGCGCGGGGTGCCCGGCGCCCGTCGGCGGCGACGAAGTCGAGCAGACCGACGCCCCGGGCGCCGTCGACGTAGCCCGCGGAGGGCGGCAGCGTGCGCCACCGGGTGTCGCCGAGTGCGAAGAGCCGGACCTCGCCGTCGAAGCGGTTCGGATCGGGCACGGCGAGTGTGCCCCTCTCGCCGTGCACCTCGATCGGCGCGGCGGTCGTGGCCACGCCGTCGAAGCTCGTCGTGATCGTCGTCAGGGTCCCGCCGACGTGCTCCAGCACCCCGCTGACGTGCGTGTCGACCTCGACCGGAATCCGCTCGCCCGCGCGCGGACCGGAGCCGATGACGCGCTCGCCGCGCAGCCGGCCGGCCGCCCCGGTCACGGCACGCACCGGCCCCAGCAGATGGACCAGGGACGCGAGATAGTACGGCCCCATGTCCAGCAGGGGGCCGCCCCCGGCGGTGTAGTAGAAGTCCGGGTGCGGATGCCAGCGCTCGTGCCCCGGCGTGACCATCACCGCCGACGCGAACTGGGGACGTCCGATGCTCCCCGCCGCCACGGCCGCCCGCGCCGTCTGGATGCCGGTGCCCAGGACGGTGTCGGGTGCGCAGCCCACGGCGACGCCCGCCTTCGCCGCTGCCTCCAACACCGCCTGTGCGTCGCCGAGTTCGGCCGTCAGCGGCTTCTCCCCGTAGACGTTCTTCCCATGGCTGATCGCGCCCAGCGCGATCTCGGCGTGCGCCGCGGGGACGGTGAGGTTCAGCACCGTGTCCACGTCCGGGCTGCTCAGCAACTCCTCGACGCTCATGGCCTCGACGCCGGGCACCTCCGCCGCGACCGCCGCCGAACGGGAGGCGTCGAGGTCGGCGACCGCCGTGACGCGGACCGTTGGGTGGCCGACCAGCGTGTCCAGGTAGGCGCGGGAGATCACGCCGAGTCCTACGACGCCGACGCGGTGCGCGTCGCCCACAGCATGCCCCTCTCGATGACGGTGCGGACGGCGGGGTGTTCCAGTACGTCGAGGCTGTGCCCCGGCGTCGTCACCAGGACGCGTCCGGCGCCCCACCGGCGGGTCCAGACCGCGGGCGAGGTGACCGGGCGGTGCCAGGGCTGCCACGGCCGGGTGGGATGGGTCGTGGTGGCCAGCACGTCGATCAGGTCGTCGTGGAGCACCCAGTACTGCTCGGTGTGCAGCTCGAAGTCGTCGATGCCGGCGGTGACGGGGTGTTCGCGGCCGAGCTCGGTGATGTGCACGACGTGCGGCAGGTAGTTGTCCTCCTGACCGCCCCGGCGCTCGCACGGCTCCTTGCCCGGGTGGGTCGCGAACTGTCCGCCCACCAGATGGAGATAGTCGCAGGAGGCCCGGAACGAGTCCGCGATCCCGCCGTGCCAGCCGGTGAAGCCGGTCCCGGCCACGACCGCCGCG
This sequence comes from Streptomyces sp. UW30, assembly GCF_008042075.1. Lineage (GTDB taxonomy): Bacteria > Actinomycetota > Actinomycetes > Streptomycetales > Streptomycetaceae > Streptomyces. The sequence continues at coordinate 1,815,100 of NZ_RDBN01000037.1, forward strand.
CTCAGCCCCGCCACCTGCTCGGCGCTGATCTGCGACATCGTCACGCACTGCACGACGAGATCGGTGCCCGCCATCGCGTCGGCGTCGGCGTAGACGTCGGTGGACTCCTCGATCCTGACGGCGTATCCGTTGTCGCGCAGGAAGGGCAGGAACAGCTCCGTCGCCCGGACCGGCTGATGCCCCTCCCACCCGCCTCGGACCACCAGGGCGTTCTTCCGCGTCATCTCGTCCCTTCACGGGGCGTGACAGCCCCCGTCGCCAACAGCTCCCTCACTATGCGCCGACCGCTCACGCAGGCGAAAGGCCGACGGGACGACGCGAAAGTTTCGCCCCGGGCGGGCCTTCGAAGGCCCCGCCTACTGCGGTGGGTTGCCGTGCTTGCGGTACGGCAGATCGACGTGTTTCGTGCGCAGCATGGCCAGGGTGCGCACGAGGGTCTCGCGGGTCTCGGTGGGGTCGATGACGTCGTCGACGAGGCCGCGTTCGGCCGCGTAGTACGGGTGGATCAGCTCGGCGGCGTACTCCTTGACCAGCGCCGCCCGGACGGCCTCGGGATCGTCGGCCTCGGCGATCTGCCGACGGAAGACGACGTCGGCCGCGGCCTGTGCGCCCATCACGGCGATCTCGTTGGTCGGCCACGCGTAGGTCACGTCGGAGCCGATGGACCCGGAGTCCATCACGATGTACGCCCCGCCGTAGGCCTTGCGCAGGACGACCGAGACACGCGGCACGGTGGCGTTGCAGTACGCGTACAGCAGCTTCGCGCCGTGCCGGACGATGCCGCCGTGCTCCTGGTCGACGCCGGGCAGGAACCCGGGTACGTCCACCAGCGTGACCAACGGGATGTTGAACGCGTCGCACATCTGGACGAAGCGGGCCGCCTTCTCGCTGGCCCGGGTGTCCAACACCCCGGCGAGCCGGGCGGGTTGGTTGGCGACGACGCCGACGACCTGGCCGTCCAGGCGGGCCAGGCCCACGACGACATTGGCGGCCCAGCGCTCGTGCACCTCGAAGAACTCGCCGTCGTCGACCAGTTCCTCGATCACCGCGTGCATGTCGTAGGCGCGGTTGCCGTCGGCGGGGACCAGGTCGAGCAGCACTGTGCCGGGCCGGTCGGGAGGGTCGGTGGGCCGCACATCAGGAGGCTGCTCCCGGTTGTTGGACGGGAGCATCGACAGCAGGTACCGCACCTCCTCCAGGCACGTCTCCTCGTCGTCGTACGCGAAGTGGCACACGCCGCTCGTCCCGGCGTGCACGTCCGCGCCGCCCAGCCCGTCGTGGCCGATCTCCTCGCCGGTGACCGCCTTGACCACGTCCGGGCCGGTGACGAACACCTGGGAGGTGTCCCGCACCATGAACACGAAGTCCGTCAGGGCGGGGCTGTAGGCCGCGCCGCCCGCGCACGGGCCCAGCATCACGCTGATCTGCGGGATCACGCCGGACGCCCGGGTGTTGCGCAGGAAGATGCCGCCGTATCCGGCGAGCGCGGTGACGCCCTCCTGGATCCGGGCGCCGGCACCGTCGTTGAGCGAGACGAGCGGGGCTCCGGCGGCCAGCGCCATGTCCATCAGCTTGTGGATCTTCTGCGCGTGGGCCTCGCCGAGAGCGCCGCCGAAGATGCGGAAGTCATGGGCGTAGACGAAGACGGTACGGCCGTGGACGGTGCCCCAGCCGGTGATCACGCCGTCGGTGTGCGGGCGTTTGTTCTCCAGCCCGAATCCCTGCGCCCGGTGCCGCCGCAGTTGCTCCGTCTCGTGGAACGTCCCTGCGTCCAGCAGCAGTTCTATCCGTTGACGTGCCGTCAGCTTCCCCTTGGCGTGCTGGGCCGCGGTCGCCCGCTCGCTCGGTCCGCGCCGCACCCGCTCGCGCAACTCGTGTAATTCCGCGGTCCGGCCGCGGGAGTCTGCGTGCATGTGGTTCCCCCGTCCGCGGATGCCAACGGGCGGCCCGTCCGGCGCTGGTCCGTGCATCCGCTCCCCTCGACCCTAACTCGCCGTCAAAGTTTGCACATCCCTTGACTGGGAATGTAACTCTGTGCGAGCGTGGAATCGCAGCAGATCGCCATGCCCCTGGGGAAGGACGCACATGTCGGACCACGGCCGCACGGACCCGGTTCTCGACTGCCCGGCCGACGAGACACCGGACGGCGAGGAACTCATCACCGCGGCGATGCGGTGGCACTTCAGCCCGGAGACCGGATCACCGTTCTGGCTCGAGCGGGCCGGGAAGCTCGACTTCGACCCGCTCACGGACGTCAAGGGCTTCGCCGACCTGAAGCTGTTCCCCAACATCGTCAACGAACTGCGTGACGTGCGCGTGGAGGAACTGATCCCGCGCGGCCTCACGCTGCCGGACGACCTGTACGGCGTCTACGAGAGCGGCGGCACCACCGGCGCGCCCAAGCGGGTCGTCTGCACGCCCGACTGGATGGACCGCTGGCTCGCCTTCAGCCAGCGCCACCTCGACGCCCGCGGGTGTCCGCGAGGCGTCAACTGGCTGGCCCTGATGCCCGACGGCCCGCACATCTTCGGCGCCGCGCTGCGCGAGGGCGCCCGACGCAGCGGGGGCATCCTCTTCACGGTCGACATGGACCCGCGCTGGGTGAAGAAGGCCATCGCCGAGGGCCGCGCCGAGGACGCCGCACGCTACGCCGACCACCTCGTCACGCAAGCCGGGTTCCTGCTGGAGACCCAGGACGTCGGCGTACTGATCACGACCCCGCCGCTGCTCCAGCGGCTCGCTCAGGACGACCGGCTGGTCGCGCTGATCAACGAGAAGGTCCGTCACATCCAGTGGGGCGGCGCCCACATGGACGCCGACACCCGCCACCTGTTCCGCACCGAGGTCTTCCCGGGCATCCAGCTCCAGGGCGCCTACGGCAGCACGATGATCCTCGGCGGCTCCCTGGAGCGCATCGAGCCGACGGGCGAGGACAGGTGCGTCTTCGACCCCTTCGCGCCGTACATCACCTTCTCCGTCATCGACCCCGAGACCGGCGACAACGTTCCGTACGGCGAGCGCGGTCAGGTCGTCATGAACCACGTCAGCAAGGCCATGCTGCTGCCCAACAACCTCGAACGCGACACAGCCGTGCGCATCCGGCCGCCCGAGGGGCAGATGGGCGACTCGGTCGCCGACGTCAGCCCGGTGGCCACCTTCGACGACCAGGCCGTCATCGAAGGGGTCTACTGATGCCCCGACAGGCCGCCGCGGCCACGGCACCGGGCGACCGGGACGCGAGGGAGCGGCTCGTCCAGCTCGACGCGTTCGGCTCGAACGGCCCCTACCGTGCCCGCAATCGCCTGACGGTGCCCGATGTCACCGGCGAGCCGCTCGCCGAACTGAGCATCGTGCCGCCGCTGTTCGTGCAGCGCGCCCTCGCCGCACTGCGGTCGGCCGATCCGCTGCCGCCCGGCGAGCGGGCCGCCGCACTGGAGCGGGCCGGCCGGCTGTTCGCCTCCGGCACCGTCGGCGGCATGGACCCCGACACCTACCGGCAGCTGGTCAGCCGCTGTTCCGGACTGCCGATCCCGGTGGTCCGGGCCGCGACCGGGATCGTCGCGGACGCGGCGGCACAGGCCGCCACCACGGTCCTCCAGGCCCGGCCCCAGGCCGCGGTCGGCGACTGGAGGGATCCCTCGACCCGGGCCGGCGGCGCGGTGTGGACGCGGCGCGGCAACGTCTTCGCCGTGCACGCCGCCGGCAACCATCCCGGGGTGCACGCCCTGTGGCTGGAGGCCCTCGCTCTCGGCTACCGCATCGTCGTACGGCCCTCGCGGCGCGAGCCGTTCACACCGCACCGCCTGGTCGCCGCCCTGCGCGAGGCGGGCTTCGGCGCCGATCACGTGGCGCTGACCCCCACCGACCACACCGTCGCCGACACCGTCGTCGCCGGCGCGGACCTCGCCCTCGTGTACGGCGGCGACGACGTGGTGCGCAAGTACGCAGGACACAACACGGTCCTGCCCCAAGGGCCCGGCCGGGCGAAGATCCTGGTCACCGGCGCGGACTGGCGAGCCCACCTGGACATGATCGTCGACTCGGTCGCCGACGAGGGCGGCACCGCCTGCGTCAACGCCACCGCCGTACTCGTCGAGGGCGGGCCCGCCGAGGCGGCCGCCGTCGCCGACGCGCTCGCCGCCCGGCTGGCGGCCATCCCGAGCCTGCCGCCGCAGGACCCGAAGGCCGTCCTGCCGGTCCAGCCCCTGGCCGCGGCGCGGGCACTCGAGGCGTACCTGCTGCGCAGCGCAGGCGGGGCCACGGCCCACCTGGGCGGTGACGGCATCGTCGACGAGCTGGGCGACGGCAGCGCCGTCCTGCGCCCGGCGGTGTTCCGGCTCGACCGCGCCGACGCCCCGCAGACCGGCGTCGAACTGGGCTTCCCCTGCGTATGGGTGGCGCCCTGGACCAGCGCCGACGGTGTCGCACCACTGCGCGACTCCCTCGTCGTGACCGCGATCACCGACGACGAGGACCTCCTCGGGCAACTGGTCGACGAGCCGACCATCAGCAACGTCCACGTCGGCGACCACCCGACGTACTGGATGCGACCGGGCCTGCCGCACGACCGGTACCTCGCGGAATTCCTCATGCGGACCAAGACCGTCATCCGGGACTGACCCGCCGAACAGCGCACAGCAGGGGGCGACATGGCACTGAACCACGACTTCATCGGCCGCACCCACGGGCCGAGCGAGGTCTACGAAGTCAGCCGGGAGAAGATCCGCGACTACGCGATCGCGACCGGCGACACCCATCCGGTCTACCTCGACCCCGAGGCGGCACGGGCGCTCGGCCACCCGGATGTCATCGCGCCGCCCTCCTTCGCCGTCATGCTCTTCTTCCGCTTCGGCGGCTGGCCGCTGTACGACCCCGAGTTCGGCAAGCGGAAGGAACCGGTGTGCGTGCACCGGGCCCAACGGGTCGAGCACCGAAGGCCGATCAGGCCGGGCGACCGGCTCGTGCAGACCACGACCGTCGACGACATGAGCGTGATGGGCGAACACGAGCAGTGGGTGATGACCCATCGGATCAGCACGGTGGACGGCGAGCACGTGTGCACCGTGGTCAACACGATCCTCTCCCGCGGCACCGCTGCCCTGCCCCGGGACCTGGGTGGGACACCCGCCCCGGCGCTCCAGGCCCAGGAGGTGTGACATGGCCGCCAAGGTCGCCCACGACGACATCGAGGTCGGCACCGAGATACCCGCCCAGGACATCACCGTGCGACGGATCGACCTGCTCCGCTACTGCGGGGCGTGCTCGGACTTCACCGCCACCCACTGGAACGAACGGATCGCCAAGTCCGTCGGCCTGCCCGACGTCATCGTCCACGGCACCTACACCATCGCCGCCGCCGTACGCGTCGTCACCGACTGGGTGGGCGACCCCTCGGCCCTGATCGAGTACAGCGTGCGCCGCTTCACCCGGCCGGTCGCCGTGCCCGACGACGACGCCGGGGCGACCATGCGGATCACCGGGGTCGTCGAGCGGAAGCTGGACGACCGCCGCGCCGTGATCCGGCTGCGCGCCCGCTTCGAGGGGCTGGAGGTGATGTCCGGGGCGCGAGCCGTCGTACGGCTCGCCTGAGCCCGCACCGCGCACCGCCGGGCCCCGGCCGGTGCCGCGTCAGACAGGGGGCCGCCCGACGCGGCGGCTGATGCGACAGAAGGAGCACAGACATGACCAGCACGGACATCGCCGCGGAGCGGGAGAACCAGATCAAGGAGCTCGTGGCGGACATCCTCGAACTCGAACCCGACGAGATGACCCGCACCAGCCGCTTCAAGGAGGACCACGAGGCCGACTCCCTGCTCGCCATCGAGATCCTCGCCTCCCTGGAGAAGACGTTCAAGATCACCATCGCCCAGCAGGAACTCGCCCGCATGGTGAACCTGGAGAGCGTGTACGAGGTGGTGGCCGAGGCCGCCGCGGCCCGGCAGTAGGCGGCGGCGTGTCACCGACCATGACACCGCGGCGCGTCGTCGTCACCGGCCTCGGCGCCGTGACCAGCATCGGGATCGGCGCCGAGGAGTTCCTCACCGGGCTGCGCGCCGGACGCAGCGGGGCCGGGCCCATCACCTCCTTCGACGCGAGCGGCTTCGACCACTCCCGGGCGTGCGAGATCACCGACTTCGACGCCGCCCGCTTCGTCACCCGGCTGCCGCTGCGCGAGTACGGCAGGGCGAGCCACTTCGCCGCCGCTGCCGCCCGGATGGCCGTGGCGGACGCGGCCCTCCCCATCGAGGACCTGCGCGCCGTCCGCTCGCTGGTCTCCGTCGGCACCACCGACGGCGAGTCCCGCGACCTCGACGGGCTGACCCGGCAGGAAGTGGAACTCGGCCCGGAGCGCATGGACCCGGTCGTGGCCCGCCGGGTCCCGGCCGGCCGGCTGTCGGTGGCCGCGGCACGGGAACTCGGGCTGGTCGACGTCGAGGCCGTGACCCTGCCGACCGCCTGCGCGGCCGGCAACTACGCCATCGGCTACGGCTACGACGCGGTGCGCACCGGCGAGTTCGAGTTCGCGCTGTGCGGCGGGGCGGACGCCGTCTGCCTGAAGACCTTCGCCGGCTTCTACCGCCTGGGCACCATCGCGCCCGAGCGCTGCCAGCCCTTCGACCGTGACCGCAAGGGCATCCTCACCGGCGAGGGCGCCGGCATGATGCTGCTGGAGAGCCTGGAGTCGGCCCTCGCGCGGGGCGCGCGCATCCACGCCGAGGTGCTGGGCTACGGCCTGAACTGCGACGCCGACCATCCGGTCGCGCCCAACGAGGACAGCTTCGCCCGCTGTGTGCGCCTGGCCCACGACAACGCCGGCGTCACCGCCGACGACGTCGACCTGATCTCCGCGCACGGCACCGGCACCAAGGCCAACGACGTCAGCGAGGCCCGTGCGATCCGTCAGGTCTTCGGCGGCACACCGCCCCGCATGGTCTCCATCAAGTCGATGATCGGCCACACCATGGGCGCGGCCAGCGCCCTCGCCGCGATCGCCTGCACCCTCGCCCTGCGCGAGGGCTTCATCCCGCCGACGATCAACCATGTGGAGACCGACCCGGAATGCGACATCGACTGCGTGCCCAACCGGGCGATCGACGCCGACCTGAAGGTGGTGCAGAACAACGCGCTGGCCTTCGGCGGCAACAACGCCGTCCTGATCCTGGGCCGTTACGAGCACGACGGCGCCCTGGACGCCCGCCTGGAGGAAAGGGGAGCGGCATGAACGGCCGTACGCCGCACGGAGGTTGCCGATGAGCACCGTGGGACCGGTCATCTCCGCCTGGTCGGCGGCTTCCGCGTTCGGCGTCGGACGAGAGGCGTTCAGCGCCGGCGTACGGTCGAAGCGGCAGGCCGTCACCACTGTGGACCCCGAGCGATGGGCCGCGCCCACCGACCGGGCCTGCCTCGTACCCGGCGGGGAGCCGCGCGAGTTGCTGGGCCGCAAGGGCACCCGGTCGATGGACCGGGTCACCGCGCTCGCCGTCGCCGCCGTGGGCCGGCTGCTCGACGACGGCCACGGCGCGCGCATCCCGGGGCTCGACGAGGACACCGGCCTGGTCCTCGGCACCTCGAACGGCAGCGTGGGCAGCATCATGAGCTTCACCCGGGACTCGCTGACCCAGGACCGGCCCTATCTGGTCGACCCCGCCCGCTTCCCCAACACCGTCATGAACTGCGCCGCGGGACAGTCGGCGATCCGGCACGGGCTGCGCGGGCCCAACGTGACCATCGCCGGGGGCCGGGCCTCCGCCCTGCTCGCCCTCAACCACGCCCAGCGGCTACAGCGCTGTGGCCACGCGCGCACCGTCGTGTGCGGCGCGGCCGAGGAGTTCTCCGCCGAACGCGCCTGGCTGGACTGGCACGCCCACGCCGGACGGGCACCGGCCGAGCCCGACGAGGCGCCGCTGACCGGTGAGGGGTGCGCGGTGCTGCTGCTCGAAGCGGGCAGCGACGCCGGCACCGGCGCCGCCCGGGCGCCTCTCGCCGAGGTGGCGGCCGTCGAGATCGCCCTGCCTGCCGACGAGAAGGACGCCGGACCCGTACTCGCCGACTGCGTACGCCGCGCCCTGCGGCGCACCGGCCTGACGGCGGCCGACCTGTGGGCCATCGCCCCCGCGGACACACCCGGACCGTACGCGGACCGGGAACGCACCGCGCTCGCCGAGGTGCTGGGCGACCACGACCCGCTCCGCCTGTCCTGCACCGACCTGCTCGGCGACACGGGCGCCGCGTCCGCCGCCTTCCAGATCGCCGCCCTCCTGGCGAGCGCCGAGGGCGATCCGACGGCGACCGGACGGCCGGCACTGGTCACCACCGCCGACCCCGACGGCGTGGTCGGCTGTGCCGTGCTGCGCCTCGCCTGAACCGCCTGCCGACCGACACCGTTCACGAGAGGATCACCCATGGACCACGACCGGCGGCCCGTCGCGCTGGTGACCGGCGGCTCCCGCGGCATCGGCCGCGCCGTCGTACGCCAACTCGCCGGGGACGGACACGACGTGGCCTTCTGCTACCGCGCCCGCTCCGACGCGGCCCGGGAGGTCGAGAAGGAGGCCGAGGAGCTCGGCGCCCGGGTCCTGTCCCGTCAGGTCGACGTGACCGACCCGGACGACGTCAGGGCCCTGGTCCGGGACGTCGAGGAGGAGTTGGGGCCCGTCGAGGTGCTCGTCACCTCGGCCGGAGTCACCCGGGACAACCCCGTGGTGACCATGACCGACGAGGACTGGCGACAGGTCCTGCGGATCAACCTGGACGGCACCTTCACCGCCTGCCACGCGGTGATCATGGGCATGATGAAGCGGCGGCGCGGGGTCGTCGTCACCCTGTCCTCGGTCTCGGGCGTCTACGGCAATCCCCGCCAGGCCAACTACTCCGCCTCCAAGGCCGGGATCATCGGCTTCACCCGCGCGCTCGCGAAGGAGGTGGGCGGCTTCGGCGTCCGGGCGAACGCCGTCGCGCCGGGATTCATCGAAACCGACATGACGGCGGTGCTGCGCGAGCGCGAACACCAACGGGCCGTCGACAGCGTGCCGTTGGGCCGGTTCGGCACGGTGGAGGAGGTGGCGGGACTGGTCGGGTTCCTGGCGTCGGACCGGGCGTCGTACATCACCGGAGCCGTGGTGCAGGTGGACGGCGGGATCACGATCTAGCGACCGACTGCATCCGACCGCATCCGACTGCGTCCGACTGCTCCGCCCGCGCCCGAGGAGGTCGCCATGGCGCCCGCACCGCGTCGTCCCCGTATGTACTTCTCCTTCCGCAGCCCGTACTCCTGGCTGGCCTTCCACGATCTCACCACCCACCGTCCGCATGTCGTGGACGCCCTGGAGTGGCGGCCGTTCTGGGAGCCCGACGCGCACAGCGAGCGGCTGCTCGCCGAGGCCGGCGGGCGCTTCCCCTACACGCCGATGTCACGCGAGAAGCACCTGTACATGCTCGGGGACGTGCGCCGCCTGGCCACCCGGCGCGGACTCACGGTGACTTGGCCGCAGGACGTCGAGCCCTGGTGGGAGGCGTCCCACCTCGCCTATGTGGTGGCGGCGGCCGAGGGGCGGGGCCTCGCGTTCATCGACCGCGTCTACCGCGCCCGTTGGCAGGAGAACCTCGACATCTGCGACCGCGCGACCATCGGCCGACTCGCCGCCGACGTCGGAGTCGACCCGGCCGCCGCGGCGAACGCCTCCGACGACGACCACGTCCGCGCCGAGGGCGTCCGGGCACTCCTCGACATCCACCGCGACGACGTCTTCGGCGTCCCGTTCTTCATCCACCGCCGCCAGAAGTTCTGGGGCGTCGACCGGCTCGCGGACTTCCTGGAGGCTCGGCGGTCGGCGGATGAGCCGTCGGGTGAGCAAGGCGTAGGCGCGCTGGTCGGGTGATCAGTCGGCTCAGCAGGGCCGCGGCCGGCCGTTCGGCCGAGTTGGCAAGTCCCGTCACCCGTCGGCAGATGAGCCGGTCCCGTCACCCGTCGGCAGATGAGCCAGGCGCGTCACCAGTCGGCCGARCRGCCGGCCGTGCTCCTGGTCGGCCGCGTCGGCAGTCGCCACGCGGATGTCGCCGTCGTCACCGGGCAGTCGCGCGGCGAGCAGATCGAGGCGGGTGTGCCAACGGGGCCCCCGTCGCGCGGGGGCGGCCGGCCGTGACATCGGGTGCGACCCATTCCGTCTTGCTCAGAGGGCGCCACCAACTCGAACGGCGCCATCGGCCCACCCGGTGCCGCCCACGCGCCGACGTCGTCGGACCACCCGACGTCGCCTGCTCCGCAGACCCCGCCTGCCCCTGGGACGCCACCAACTGACCCGATGTCACCCGCCCACCGGCACCATCGGCCCACCCGCCGCCCCAGCCCCGTCCAACTACCACCCCCTCGCCCTGCCCACGGACGCGCCACGCACCGCCCGTCCCACCGCGGCCGGCGACCGCCGCTTCCACACCTTCGCCCCCGACGTCACCGACCGCCTCACCGCCTTCGCGCGGGGCGCCGGCGTCACCCCCTTCATGGTCCTGCTCGCGGGACTGGCGGCCCTGCTGCACCGCACCACCGGCGCCACCGACGTCCCCATCGGCTCGGCCGTCATGAACCGCGACCTGCCCGGCCTGGAGAAGCTGATCGGCAACTTCGGCAACACCCTCGCCCTGCGCGCCGACCTCGCGGGCGACCCCGGATTCGCCGAACTCGTCAATCGGGCACGGCAGTTGTGCACCGACGGTTACGCCCACCAGGACATGCCCTTCGACCGACTGGTGGAGGTGCTGAAGCCGGAGCGGCAGCCGGGGCGCTCCGTCTACTTCGACGTCATGCTCCTCTTCCTCACCCAGGGACTCGAAGGGCCGCAGTTCCCCGGGGTGAGCGCCGAATGGGAGACCGTCCACAACGACACCACCCAGTTCGACCTGAGCCTGGAGGCGTTCCTGACGGGCGGCCGGCTGCGGATCGAGGCCACCTACAGCAGCGCCCTGTTCGCCCCGGACACCGTCGACCGACTGCTCCAGCACCTGGAGACACTCCTCGCCGCAGCCCTCAGCGACCCCGAACTCGCCCTGTTCCGCCTGCCGTTGATGACCGGCGCCGAGGAACACCGGGTCCTGGAGGAGTGGAACGCCACCGCCCACCCCGTCCCGGGCACCCACCTCACCGACCTCCTCTCCCGGCAGGCCGCACGCACCCCCGACGCCCCCGCCCTCATCGCCGACGACGGCACACCCGCCCTCGACCACGCCGGCCTGCATGCCCGCGCCAACCGCCTCGCCCGGCTGCTCATCTCCCGAGGAGTGGGCCCCGAGCACCTGGTGGGCGTCGCACTGGACCGCGGCACCGACCTCGTCGTGGCGCTGCTCGCCGTACTCAAGGCGGGCGCCGCTTACGTCCCGCTGGACACCGGATACCCCGCCGACCGGCTGGCGTTCCTGGTCGAGGACACCGCGCCCACCCTGGTACTGACCTGCGCACAGGCCGCCGGGAACCTGCCCGACCGGGCGCCCCTGCTGCTGCTCGACGCCCTGCCGAGCGACGACTTCGACACCGCGGAACTCACCGACGCCGACCGGCTCCAGCCCCTGCGCCCCGAGCACCCCGCCTATGTCATCCACACCTCCGGCTCCACCGGCCGCCCCAAGGGAGCCGTCGTCCCGCACGCGGCGATCGTCAACCGGCTGCTGTGGATGCAGGAGACGTACCAACTCGGTCCCGAGGACCGTGTGCTGCAGAAGACACCGGCCGGCTTCGACGTGTCCGTCTGGGAGTTCTTCGGGCCGTTGATCACCGGGGCCGTGCTGGTCCTCGCCCGGCCCGGCGGCCACCGCGACCCCGCCTACCTCGCCGAGCTGATCCATGACCGGCGGGTCACGACCGCGCACTTCGTCCCGTCGATGCTGCGGGTCTTCCTCGACGACCCGGCCGCCGAGCGGGCACGCGGCGTGCTGCGCCGGCTCGTGTGCAGCGGCGAGGCCCTGCCCACCGAACTCGCCGAGCGCTGCGCCGAGTCCCTCCCCGGCACCGAACTGCACAACCTGTACGGGCCCACCGAGGCCGCCGTGGACGTCACCGCCTGGCCCTGCGCCGAGGGGACGAGGTCCGCCGCCGGTTCCGTGCCGATCGGACGCCCGGTGTGGAACACCCGCACCCTCGTCCTGGACGCGTCCCTGCGCCCGGTGCCGCCGGGCGTCCCCGGCGAGCTCTACCTGGGCGGCGCCCAGCTGGCCCGCGGCTACCTCCGCCGCCCCGGCCTGACCGCCGACCGCTTCGTCGCCGACCCCTACGGCCCGCCCGGCGCCCGCCTCTACCGCACCGGGGACCTGGCGCGCTGGAGCGCGCAGGGGGCACTGGAGTTTCTCGGCCGGTCCGACGACCAGGTGAAGATCCGCGGCTTCCGTGTCGAGCCGGGCGAGACCGAGGCCGCCGTGGCCGCGCTGCCCGGAGTGTCCCAGGCAGCTGTGACGGTACGTCAGGATCAGCCGGGCGAACCGAGGCTGGTCGCCTACGCCGTCCCGCAGCCCGGGGCCACGCTGGAGCCGTTGCGGGTCAGGCACGCTCTCAAGGCGACGCTCCCCGAGCACCTGCTCCCCGCAGTGGTCGTGGTCCTCGACGACCTGCCGCTGACCCCCAACGGCAAGCTCGACCGCGCGGCCCTGCCCGCCCCCGACCTCTCCGACCTCACCACCGCCACCGCGCCCCGCACCGAGGCGGAGGCCACCCTGTGCGCCCTGTTCGCCGGCCTGCTCGGGCTGCCCTCCGTCGGCATCCACGACGAGTTCTTCGCCCTCGGCGGCCACTCCGTCCTGGCCACGCGCCTGGTCGCCCGGATCCGGGCCGAGCTGGGGGCTCTCGTCCCGCTGCGAGCTGTCTTCGACACCCCGACCGTGGCCGGACTCGCCCCGCTCCTCAAGCCCGCTGCCGCCGAGCGACGCCCCGCACTGCTGCCGGTCCGGCGTCCCGACCCGGTGCCGCTGTCCTCCGCGCAGGCCAGGCTCTGGTTCCTGTACCGGCTGGAGGGGCCGAGCCCGACGTACAACATCCACACCGCCGTACGCCTCAGGGGACGGGTCGACTCCGAGGCGCTGAGGACCGCGCTCCATGACGTCGTGACCCGGCACGAGGCGCTGCGCACGGTCTTCCCGGACGACGACGGCACGCCCTACCAGCGGATCCTCCCCGACCCGGCCGTGCCCTTCGCCGTCGTGCCGACCCGCGCCGACGCACTCGACGGGCTGCTGCGCGAGGCCGCCGCCCACTCCTTCGCGCTGGACACCGAGATCCCCGTACGGGCCACGCTGTACGCCCTGAGCCCGGACGAGCACGTCCTGTTCCTCCTCGTCCATCACATCGCGACCGACGGCTGGTCCGCGGAGCCGCTGCTGCGGGACCTGGAGACGGCCTACGCGGCAAGGCGGCACGGCATCCGCCCCGCATGGCCGCCGCTCGCGGTGCAGTACGCCGACTACACGCTCTGGCAACGGCAGTTGCTCGCGGACGGGCACGTGATCGACGCCGAACTCGACTACTGGGCACGTAAGTTGGAAGGAGTTCCGGAGGAACTCCAGCTGCCCGTCGACCGGCCGCGCCCGGCCGTCGCCGGATACCGGGCCGGTGCCGTGGACTTCGCGATCGACGCCGAGGTGCACGGGACGCTGAGGCACCTCGCGGCGGACGCCGGCGGCACCGTCTTCATGGCGCTCCAGGCCGCCCTCGCCGTCCTGCTCGGCCGTATGGGCGCCGGGGACGACATCCCCCTCGGCACGCCGGTCGCCGGACGGGGCGACGCGGCCCTCGACGACCTCGTGGGCCTCTTCGTCAACACCCTCGTGCTGCGCACCGACGTATCCGGCGACCCGACGTTCCGTACCCTGCTCGCCCGGGTGCGCGAGACCGACGTGGACGCCTACGCCCACCCGGAGCTGCCCTTCGAGCGGCTGGTGGACGCGCTCGCCCCGGCCCGCTCGATGGGACGGCATCCGCTGTTCCAGGTGATGCTCGCCCATCAGCAAGCCCCGGCGCAGACAAGGGACTTCGCGGGGCTGACGCTCGACGAACTGCGCGTCGACCACTACACGGCCAAGACCGACCTCGCCTTCCACGTCTTCGAGCGGCCGGACGGTGGTGGCGTCACCGGCTCGCTCGTGTACAGCCGCGACCTGTACGACCACGACACCGCCCAGGACATGGTGGAGCGGTTCGTGCGGCTGGTGGGCGAACTGGCCCGGCGCCCGGACGTGCCGGTAGCCCTCACCGACCTCCTCACCCCGCGTGAGCGCGCCCTGATGTTGGGGGAGTGGAACGACACCGCCCACCCGCTGCCCGCCACCACCCTGACCGCCCTGGTCGAGGAACAGGTCGCGAAGACTCCCAGGCTCACCGCCGTGGAGTACGGCATCGAGGGCGGCACACGACTGACGTACGGCGAGCTGAACGCGCGCGCCAACGCGCTGGCCCAGGAACTGCGTTCACTCGGGGTCGGGCCCGAGCGCCTCGTCGGCATCCATCTGGAACGCTCGGTGGAGATGGTCGTGGGACTGCTCGCCGTGCTGAAGGCGGGCGGGGCCTTCGTGCCGCTGGAGCCGTCCTGGCCGGCCCGCCGGATCGCCGAGGTGTGCCGGAGCGCGGCTCTGACGGCGGTGCTGGGGAAGCCGGGGCACGGCAGGGGCCTCGGGGACGACGCCCCACCCTTCGTGACGGTGCGCCTGGACGGCCCGGAACAGCACGAAAACCCGGCCGTGCCCGTCGATCCCGAGGGCCTGGCCTACGTCATCCACACCTCCGGCTCCACCGGCGTCCCCAAGGGCGCCATGATCCGCCACCGCGCCATCGCGCACCGGCTGCTGTGGCAGCGCGCTCTGCTCGGCTTCGGCACCGACGACGCGGCCCTGTTCAAGGCGCCGCTCGGCTTCGACATCTCCATCAACGAGATCTTCCTGCCGCTCGTGAACGGGGGACGTGTCGTCATCGCCGAGCCCGGCGGCGAACGCGACGTCGACTACCTCCTCGACACCGTCGAACGCCACCGGGTCACCTTCACCTACCTCGTCTCCTCGATGCTCGACCTGCTCCTGGAGCTGGACGGCTTCGCCGGGCGCGCCCGCTCGCTGAGGCACGTGTGGTGCGGCGGCGAGGTGCTCACCCCGGAGCTGTTCGCCCGCTTCCGCGCCGCGAGCCCCGCGGTGATGTACCACGGGTACGGGCCGGCCGAGGCCACCATCGGCGTCAGCCACGTCGTCTACCGCACCGGCGCCATCCGCAGCGCCGTCTCCATCGGACGGCCCAACGGCAACACCCGGCTGTACGTTCTGGACGACCGGCTCCAGCCGGTGCCGGTCGGGGTGCCCGGCGAGCTGTACGCCGGTGGCGTCTACCTCGGCCGCGGCTATGTGAACGACCCCCGCCGCACCGCCGACCACTGGGTGGCCGACCCGTTCGGCACGCCCGGCGAGCGGCTCTACCGCACCGGTGACCTGGTGCGATGGCAGCGCGACGGCACTCTGGAGTTCCTCGGCCGGGCCGACAACCAGGTGAAGATCCGTGGCATGCGGGTCGAGCTGGAGGAGATCGAGGCGATCCTCGAACAGCACCCGGGCGTCCGGCGCGGGGTCGTGGTGATCCGCGAGGACGCCCCCGGCGTCAAGCAGCTCGCCGGGTACTACCTGGCCGCCGGCGGCCCCGGCGACCTGCACACCTGGCTGCGGGAGCGGCTGCCCGAACACATGGTGCCGCGCACCCTCACCGCCCTGGACGCCTTCCCGCTGCTGCCCTCCGGCAAGGTCGACCGCGGCTCCCTGCCCGCGCCCGAGACCACGACCCTTGGCGCACCGACCCGCGAGCCCGCGGATGAACGCGAGCGCCGGCTCTGCGAGTTGTTCGCCTCAGTTCTCGGACGGAGCCACGTCGGCGTCGACGACAACTTCTTCGAGCTCGGCGGCGACAGCATCGTCTCCATCCGCCTGGTGACCCTGGCCCGCAAGGCCGGCATCGCGCTCAGCCCACGGCACGTCTTCCAGACACCGACCCCGGCCCGGCTGGCCGCCTCCGCCGAACGCACCGACACCGGTCCCGTCGACGACCCGATCGGCGAGGCGGCACCGACCCCGGTCATGCACTGGACGGCGGGCCCCGACGGTTCCCACGACGGGCTCGCCCAGGCGGTCCTGCTCGTGACCCCGCCGGATCTCACCTACGACGCCGCCGTCGACGTACTCCAAGCCGTGCTGGACCGCCACGACATGCTCCGGGCCCGGATGACGGACACGTTGGTGATACCCGGCGAAGGGGCGGTACGCGCGGGCGATCTGCTGGGCCGGGTGCGGGACGCGGCGCTCGACGATCAGCTGGCCGCCGCCGTGGACCGGCTCGACCCGGCCGCCGGGCGCATGCTCCAGGCCGTCTGGTTCACCGACTCGGGCCGGCTGCTCCTCGTGGCCCATCACCTGGTCGTCGACGGTGTGTCCTGGCGGATCCTCAGCTCCGCCCTGGCCGAGGCGTGGCAGTCGGGCGGGGCCCTCCCGCGCGGCGGCACCTCCTTCCGGACCTGGAGCAGACTTCTCGGCGAGGAGGCCCGCAAGCCCGACCGGGTGCGCGAACTGACCTGGTGGAACCGGGAGTTGGAGGGGGCGCGCCCCCTGCTGGAGCGTGACCTCGGCAGTACGGCGGGCGTGCGCGAACACACCCTCGTCCTCCCGGCCGACGTCACCGCCCCCCTGCTGACAGCCGTCCCCGCCGCCTATCACGCCGCCGCCCCCGACGTCCTGCTCACCGCCCTCGCCCTCGCCGTCGCGGCCTGGCGGGAGCGGCGCGGCGACGTGGCCGGTGGCCCACTGCTCGTCGGCCTGGAGGGCCACGGACGTGAGGAGCACATCGCCGAGGGCGTCGATCTGTCGGCCACCGTGGGCTGGTTCACGACCTTCCACCCGGTCGGCATCGACCCCGGCCCGCTGGACATCGACGAGGCGCTGTCCGGCGGGCCCGCCGCGGGCACCGCGATCAAGCGGGTCAAGGAGCAGCTGCGCGCCGTACCGGACCACGGACTCGGCTACGGCCTCCTGCGCCACCTCAACCCCGACACCGCGCCCGCACTGGAGAAACTTCCGCAACCGCAGATCCTCTTCAACTACCTGGGACGATTCGCCGCCTCCGGCTCGGCCGACGAACCCTGGGAGCTGGCCCCGGAGGCCCCCATGCTGCGGGTGCCGTCACCGCAGAGCGGCTTCGGTCTGGAGATCAACGCCGTCGCCGTCGAGGAGGCGGGCGACGTCCGGCTGCATGTATCCGCCTCCTGGCCGGACACGTTCCTGACCGAGTCCGAGGCGGGAGACCTGCTCGGGCTCTGGGAGCGCGCCCTGCACGGCCTCGCCCGGCACGCCGCCCACTCCCCGGCAGGCGCCCTCACCCCGTCGGACGTCCCCCTGGTCGAACTGACCCAGGAGGACATCGACGACTTCGAGAACGACCTCGACGACTTCTGAGCCACCACGGACGACTTCGGAGGAACCGGTGACGCAGCACCCCCCGACCGCGGACGAGCTGCTCCGTTCGGTCACCGACACCATCGGCTCGGATGCACCGCCGAGCGACGACGACAGCCTGATCGCCTGGGGCCTGGACTCGATCACCCTGATGAAGATCGCGGGCGGCTGGCGCAAGCGGGGCATCCGGATCAGCTTCGCCGAGCTGGCCAAGGATCCGACCCTGCGCGCCTGGCGGACACTGCTTCAGGCCCACGTCCCGGCGGTCCGGGCCGCGGGGAGCACCCCGGGCGCGGCACCCGCCCGGCCCGAGCCCCGCGAGCCCTTCCCGCTGGCCGTGATGCAGCACGCGTACTGGATCGGCCGCGGCGACGAGACCACGCTCGGCTCCGTCGCCGCCCACCTCTACGTCGAGTTCGACGGCGCCGGCGTCGACCCCGACCGGCTCGACGAGGCCGTGCGCGCCCTCGCCGCCCGCCATGGAATGCTCCGCGCCCGCTTCACCGACGACGGCCGCCAGCAGATCCTGCCCGACCTCGCCGGCCCCGCGACGACCGTCCACGACCTGCGCACGCCGGATGCCCGGACCGTGGCGGACCGGCTGGAGGAGGTCCGGCACGCCGCCTCGCACGCGCGCCTGGACATCGCCGCCGGCGAGGTCTTCTCCGTGCAGCTCTCCCTCCTGCCGGACGGCACGAGCCGGCTGCACGTGGACGTCGACATGCTCGCCGCCGACGCCCTGAGCTACCGGGTGCTCCTGTCCGACCTCGCCAAGCTCTACGAGAACCCCGGCGCCGCGCTGCCCCCGATCCGCACCAGCTATCCCGAGTACCTCGAAGAGCGCGCGGACGTACGGCGGCTGAGCCGGGAGCAGGCGCGCCAGTGGTGGCAGCGACGCATCCCCGAACTGCCGAGCGCCCCCGAACTCCCGCTCGTGCCCGAGGCGGAGCGCACGGACCCGACACGGGTGACCCGCCGGCACCACTGGCTGCCGCCCCAGGAGAAGCGGCGTCTGACCGCCCGCGCCCACCAGCACGGGCTGACCCCGGCGATGGCGGTGGCGACCGCCTTCTCGGAGGTCCTGGCGGCCTGGAGCGGACAGCCGCGGTTCCTGCTCAACGTGCCGATGTTCGACCGCAGGGGCTCCCATCCCGACGTCGACCTGCTCGTCGGCGACTTCACCAGCTCGGTGCTGCTCGACGTCGACCTGGCCGAGTCGGGCTCGTTCACCGAGCACGCACGGCGCCTCCAGGACCGTATGCACACCGACGCGGCGCAGTCCGACTACTCCGGCGTCGAGGTGCTGCGCGACCTGTCCCGGTACAACGGCGAACAGGTGCTGGCGCCCGTCGTGTTCACCAGCGCCCTCAACCTGGGCGAGCTCTTCGACGCGGGCGTGCGGCAGTCCTTCGGGAAGCCGGTGTGGATCATCTCGCAGGGGCCGCAGGTGCTGCTCGACGCCCAGGTCACCGAGGTCGACGGCGGTCTGCTGGTCAACTGGGACGTACGGGAGGACGCCTTCCCGGCCGGCATGGTCGACGCGATGTTCGCCGCCTTCCACGGGCTCGTCACCCGGCTCGGCACCGACCGCGCGGTCTGGGAGCAGCCGGTGCCCGCCCTGTTGCCGGCCGAGCAGACGGCACTGCGCGCGAAGGTCAACGCCACCGAGGGCCCGCGCAGTCACCGGCTGCTCCATCAGGGCTTCTTCGAGCGGGCCGGCGCGCAGCCGGATGCCCCGGCCCTGCTGTGGGGCACCGAAGGCGCCCTGTCCTACGGCGAGTTGGCCGACCGGGCGCTGCGGACCGCCGCCGCGCTGGGGGAGCGGGGCGTGCGGCCCGGCGACACGGTCGCGGTCAGTCTGCCCAAGGGGGCCGACCAGATCACCGCCGTCCTGGGCGTGCTGGCCGCGGGCGCCGCCTACGTGCCGATCGGCGTCGAGCAGCCGGCCGCCCGCCGCGACCGTATCCGCGCCACCGCGGGGTTCCGCGTCGCGCTGACCGACGGACGCCCGGTCGAGGGCCCGGACACCCTGCCGGTCGCCGAGGCGGTACGCGCCGCCCCGCTGCCGGAGCCGGTCGCGGTGGACGAGGAACAGCCCGCCTACGTGCTGTTCACCTCGGGATCCACCGGTGAACCCAAGGGGGTCGAAGTGCCGCACCGGGCGGCCATGAACACCATCGACGACCTCAACGACCGCTTCGGCGTGGGCCCTTCGGACCGCTGTCTCGCCCTGTCCGCCCTGGACTTCGACCTGTCCGTCTACGACGTCTTCGGGCTGCTGAGCGCGGGCGGCGCGGTCGTGCTCGTGGAGGACGGCGACCGGCGCGAGGCGAGCGAGTGGGCGGACCTCGTGCGCACCCACCGGGTCACGCTCCTCAACTGCGTGCCGCCGCTGCTCGACATGCTGCTGCTGGCCACCGCGCCCGGCGAACTCGCCGGTCTCCGGGCGGTGTTGCTCGGCGGGGACTGGGTCGGCACCGACCTGCCGGGGCGGCTCGCCGAGCGGGCGCCCGGCTGCCGGTTCACCGGTCTGGGCGGTACGACGGAGACCGCGATCCACTCCACGGTCTGCGAGGTGACGCAGGCTCAGGTCCCGGCGCACTGGCGGTCGGTGCCGTACGGCACCCCGTTGCGGGGCGTGCGCTGCCGGGTCGTCGACGCCCACGGGCGGGACTGTCCGGACTGGGTGCCGGGGGAGCTGTGGATCGGCGGGGACGGGGTGGCGCTCGGCTACCGTGCCGATCCCTCACGCACGGCGCAGAAGTTCACCGAGGCGGACGGGCTGCGCTGGTACCGCACCGGGGACCTCGCACGGTACTGGCCCGACGGCACCCTGGAGTTCGTCGGACGCCGGGACCACCAGGTCAAGGTGCGCGGCTTCCGGATCGAGCTGGGCGAGGTGGAGGCGGCGCTCGCCGCGCACCCCGCCGTACGGCGTGCCGTCGCCGGGCTGACCCGGGGGCAGGGCGTGCAGTTGGCCGCCGCGGTCGCCGCCGACGCCGGGACGGCCGAGGATGCGCTGCGGGAGTGGGTGCGCTCCGTGCTGCCGCCGCACATGGTCCCGGCCCGGGTCGCCGTGGCCGGGGAACTGCCCCTCACCTCCAACGGCAAGCTCGACCGCCGTGCCGTACAGGAGCTGTGGCGGGTGGCGGAGGCGGAACAGCACCGGGCACCCGGCACCGCCCTGGAGACGGTCGTGGCGAGCGTCTGGCAGGACGTCCTCGGCGTGGAACGCGTCGGCCTCGACGACGGCTTCTTCGCCCTCGGCGGCGACTCGGTCCTCGCCACCGTCATCGTCGGCCGGCTGCGCGAGACGCTGGACACCTCCGAGGTGACCGTGCGCTCCCTGTTCGCGACCCTCACGGCCGGCGGCATGGCCAAGCGGCTCTCGGCCGAGGAGCAGACGCCCGGACGGCTCGAACAGGTCGCCGCGATCCATCTGGAGATCGAGGGCATGTCGGCGGACGAGATCGACTCCGCACTGCGCGACACATGAGAAGGAGGGGTGAGGTGCCGCACGGCACCCCACCCCTCCTCCGATGCCCCCCTCGGGCCGTCAGTCGAGCTTCTTGAAGCCGGGCTCCAGGTTGTTCAGCGCCCACGGGATGCCCAGCGCCGACGGGCTGCGCAGCTGGCTGATGGTCGCGACGTCCGTCACGACGTACCGGCCGTCCTTCACCGCGGACATGTTCTTCACCAGGTCACTGGCCTCGAAGGCCTTCTTCAGGTCCGGCGTGGTGAACGCGATGATCGCGAGATCGGCGTCGAGCTTGTCCAGTTGCTCGAAGGACAGCTCACCGGTCGGGCTGCCGTTGACCGTCTTGATGTTCTTCACCGACGGCGTCAGGCTCATCCCGACCTGGCTCATCAGCTTGGCGGCGAAGTCCTCCTCGGAGGCGATGGTGAAGATCTTCGCCGGGGTGTTGCCGATGGACAGGCTGTAGGTCTTGCCCTGAAGCTTCGGATGCTTCGTCTGCACGGCGGCGATGCTGTCCTCGGTCTCCTTGATGACCTGCTCGCCCTGTTCCTTCTTGCCGACGGCCCGGGCGACCACCTGCACGTGCTCCTGCCAGGTCTGCTGCCCCCAGGCCGTCTCGTAGCCGATGGTCGGCGCCACCGCGGCGAGCTTCTTGTAGTCCTTGTCCAGGGTGAAGTCGGAGGTGGCGAGGATCAGGTCGGGCTGGAGGGAGGCGACCTTCTCGTAGTCGACGGCGGTGAGTGTGTCGAGCAGCTCGGTCTTCTTGGTGTCGATCCTGTCCTTGAGCCAGGGGTAGACACCGTCCGAGCTGAGGGCGTCCTTCGAGATGGCGACCGGTGTGACGCCGAGTGCGTACAGCGCGTCGATGTCGTCCGTGCCGCCGTTGCCGATCACCACGATCCGTTCCGGCGCCTTGGCGATCTTCGTGGTGGCGAACTTGTGCTTGATCGACACCGGGAAGGCGGACGAGGTGTCCGCCTTCGCGTCGCCCGAGGCGTCGGAGGAGGTGTTGGAGTCGTCCTTGACGGAGCCGCAGGCTGCCAGCGCGGCGGCCAGGGTGACGGTGAGAAGGGTGCTGAGAAGCTTTCTCGACATGCGCGCCAGTAAAGCAAGGTAAGCCTTGCCTTAGCAACGCGTATCGGACAACTTCTTTGATTCTGACCGTAGTTGACCTTGCGAGATCACGGTTGAGCGGTGAGATAGCCCCCCATCGTGCGGAAGTAGTCGGTCGCCGCGTACTCCGTGCCGTCGTCGGTGCGCAGCCGCTTGAGGACCAGCCCCGGGTGCCGGCCCGTGTGGGCGTCGGCGCCCGCGACGATGACGATGCCGTCGCCCTCGCGGATGAAGATGCGCCCGGAAGTGCCGCCGTAGCGGCCCTCGGAGACGGCGGCCGAGACGATCCGGATCCGCTGTCCGCGATGGAAGGTGTAGGCGTTGGGATACGGGTCCGACTGCGCCCGTACGAGGCGCTCCAGACGCTCCGCCGGCCAGCTCCAGTCGATGCGGCTGTCCTGCACCGAGCGCTTGTGGAAGAAGCTCGCGCGGCTGCGGTCCTGCGGCTGCCAGTGGGTGGCGTCCTTGCCGGACGCGATGAGGTCGAGGGACTCGCGCACGATGGGGGCGATGAGGTCGACGGTGCGGTGGAACAGGTCCGTCGCGGTGTCGGCCGGCCCGACGCCCACCGAGCGCTGCACCAGGATGTCCCCGGCGTCCAGTTCGGCGTTCATGCGGTGCGCGGTGACGCCGACGCGCTCCTCGCCGTTGATGAGCGCCCAGATGATGGGGGAGAAGCCCGCGTAGGACGGCAGCAGCGAATCGTGGACGTTGAGCGTGCCGTGCGGCGGCAGGTCGAAGAGCTCCGGCGGCAGCCAGGTGCGCCAGTTGTTGGCGACCAGGATGTCGGGCCGGGCGTCGCGCAGGGCGGCGAGGAGTTCGGGGTCGTCGGGGCGGTTGCGCAGGAGTACGGGGACGTCGTTCTTCTCGGCGAGTTCGGCGACGGAGTCGTCCCAGATCTTCTCGTAGGCGTGGTCGCTCTTGGGGTGGGTGACCACGAGGACGACCTCGTGGTCGGAGTCCAGCAGGGCCTGGAGTGTGCGGTGGCCCCAGGTCTGGTAGCCGAACATGGCGACGCGCATGCGGTTCTCCCCTTCGGCGGGCTCCATTGCAAGGTAAGGCTAACC
Source organism: Streptomyces sp. UW30 (assembly GCF_008042075.1). Lineage (GTDB taxonomy): Bacteria > Actinomycetota > Actinomycetes > Streptomycetales > Streptomycetaceae > Streptomyces. The sequence continues at coordinate 1,838,206 of NZ_RDBN01000037.1, forward strand.
TTATCTAACATGTGGCTGCCTGAGGGAGGCGATGCCACGGTGAAGTCACCGCTCACGGGATCGGACACCACCCACGACGTCCTCGGAATCGGTTTCGGGCCGTCAAATCTCGCACTGGCCATAGCGATTGACGAACACAACGCAGGCCTTCCGGCCGACCGTCGGATCAACGCCCTGTTCCTGGAGCGCCAGCCACGTTTCGGCTGGCACCGGGGGATGCTCATCGACGACGCCACGATGCAGGTGTCGTTCCTCAAGGACCTTGTCACGCTGCGCGATCCGGCCAGCGACTTCAGCTTCCTGTGCTTCCTGCGCGAACGCGGACGGCTGATCGACTTCCTGAACCAGAAGACCCTCTTCCCGCTCCGCGTCGAGTTCCACGAGTACTTCGAGTGGGCCGCCGAGCGGGTGCGCCACCTCGTGGCCTACGAGCACCACGTGAGCGCCATCGACCCCGTACGCGACGACACGGGCGCGGTCACGCACTTCGACGTCGTCTGCCGTGACCCCGAGCGCCCCGGGCGCACCCTCACCCACCGGGCCCGCGACATCAGCGTGGCGGTCGGTCTGGAACCCCATGTCCCGCCCGGCGTCGAACTCTCCGAACGCGTCTGGCACAACAGCCAGTTACTGCCCAGCGTCACCGAACTCGCCGCCTCCGGTGCCCCGGTGCGCCGCGCGGTCGTCCTCGGCGCCGGGCAGAGCGCCGCCGAGACCGTCGACTATCTGCACCGTTCCTTCCCGCAGGCCGAGGTCTGCGCGGTGTTCGCCAAGTACGGCTACACCCCGGCCGACGACAGCCCGTTCGCCAACCGCATCTTCGACCCGGAGGCGGTGGACGTGTACTTCGGCGCGCCCTCCGAGGTGAAACAGTCCCTGTTCGACTATCACCGCTCCACCAACTACTCCGTCGTCGACATGGAGTTGATCGAGTCCCTGTACGCCACCGCCTACCAGGAGAAGGTCGCCGGCCGGGAGCGGCTGCGCTTCCTCAACGTCTCCCGCATCCGCGACGTACGACAGCGCGGCGACGGCGTGCTCGACGTCTCGGTGGAGTTCCTGCCGACCGGTCGGGAGCAGGTCCTGGAGGCCGATGTGCTGGTGCACGCCACCGGATACCGGCCCCGCGACCTCACCGCCCTGCTCGGCGAGGCGGCGAAGGTCTGTCTGCGGGACGACGGTGACGCCATCCGTGTCTCACGCGACCACCGGGTGCAGACCGCGCCCGACGTCACCGCGGGGATCTATCTCCAGGGCGGCACCGAGCACACCCATGGGCTCACCTCGACCCTGCTGTCGACTACAGCGATCCGCGCGGGGGAGATCCACCGCTCCCTGCTGGACCGTCGCACGGCATCCGTCTGAACCGGTCAGACCGCTTCCGCCGCGGGCACGGCGGGGTCGAAGACCGCCACCACCCGGTCCGTGGACGTCACCGCCCCGCACGTGTCCGCCACCCACTCCAGCGCGAACCCATGGCTCCCGGCCGACGCGTCGGCGATGGCGTCCGCGACGACGAAGGGCTCCAGGTCCTGCACCCAGGCGTCCGCGGCCGTCATCAGCACCCCGACCCGGGCGAACAGCCCCGCTATCACGACCTGATCGCGCCGCAGGTCGCGCAGCCGGCCGTCCAGCCGGGTCCGGGCGAACGCGCTGTGCTTGCGGGCGGTGAGCACGCAGTCCCCGGTGCGCGGCTCGACCTGCTCCGCGAACGCCTCGCCGTCCCGGTCGGCCGGCCCGCCCGGTCGCCGTACGTACAGGGCGGGTCCGCGCTCCCCGGCGGGCACCGAGTGGACGACGGGCACGCCCGCGGCATGCGCGGAGTCCACCAACCGGGCGGTGTTCGCGAGGAGTTCGGCGACCGGGGCGCCCTCCTGCGCCAGGACCCGCACGAAGCGCCTTTGTAAGTTCAGGACCACGAGCGCCGCACGGCCCGGATCGAGGGTCCACCCCGTGGTGTCGTCGGGCAGCATGGCGGGGGTCGGCATGACGTACGGGAAGATCGAGCCAGTCGTCATCTCGGGTTGCCCTTCGGTGAGTTGGGGAACCCTTCTTAGGTTAGCCTCACCTAAGTTCGATGTCTTGCCGATAACACCTGTGAACGCGCCTATCCCAGGGCACGGTCCAGGTTGAACGCGGCACTGATCAGCGCGAGATGGGTGAACGCCTGCGGGAAGTTGCCCTGTTGCTCGCCCGTCTGGCTGATCTCCTCGGCGTACAGGCCCAGATGGTTGGCGTACGTCAGCATCTTTTCGAAGGCCAGCTGCGCCTCGTCGACCCGGCCGGCCCGGACCATGGCCTCGACGTACCAGAACGAGCAGATCGAGAACGTGCCCTCGTCGCCGCGCAGTCCGTCGGGGCTGGCCGCCGGGTCGTAGCGGTAGACCAGCGAGTCCGACACCAGGTCCTGGGTGAGGGCGTCCAGCGTGGACAGCCACTTGGGGTCGGTCGGCGCGATGAACTTCGTCAGCGGCATCATCAGCACCGACGCGTCGAGTACGTCGCTGTCCTCGTGCTGGACGAACGCCTGGCGCGTCTCGGACCAGCCGCGCTTCATGATCCGCCGGTAGATCGTGTCCCGCGTCTCCTGCCAGCGCGGCAGATCGGCCGGCAGACCGCGCCGGTTGGCCGTGCGGATGGCCCGCTCGATCGCCACCCAGCACATCAGCCGCGAGTACAGGAACTTCTTGCGGCCGCCGCGGGTCTCCCAGATGCCCTCGTCGGGCTGGTCCCAGTGCTCACACACCCACTCCACCAGCGCGCACACGTCGTCCCACTGGTCGCTGGAGATGGGCTGCGCCCACTTGTCGTAGAGGTAGATCGAGTCGATCAGCGCGCCGTAGATGTCGAGCTGGAGCTGGTCGGAAGCGGCGTTGCCGATGCGCACCGGGGCGGAGCCGAGGTGGCCCTCCAGATGGTCGAGTTCGCGTTCGGGCAGATCGGTGCGGCCGTCGATGCCGTACATGATCTGCAACGGACCGGTGGGCGAGCCGTCGCCCCGGCTGACGTGGTCGGTCAGGAACTTCATGAAGGCCTCGGCCTCGGTCGTGAAGCCCAGCCGCAGCATCGCGTACACGCAGAATGCCGCGTCGCGCACCCACATGTACCGGTAGTCCCAGTTGCGTTCGCCGCCCAGCTGCTCGGGCAGGCTCGTCGTCGGCGCGGCGACGATGGCGCCGGTGGGCGCGTAGGTGAGGAGCTTCAGGGTCAGGGCGGAGCGGTGCACCATCTCCCGCCAGCGGCCCCGGTACTTGGAGGCGGACAGCCACTTCCGCCAGTACTCGACCGTGCTGTGCAGCTGCCGCTCGGCTTCGGACCGCGCACAGCGGCGGAGGTTCACCGCACCGCCGACCTGGTCCAGCGCGAACACCGCCGAATCGCCCTCGGAGATCTTGAAGTCGGCGTACACGTCCGGCCCGTCGATCTCCAGCGGCACGGTCGACGTCAGCGCTAGCGACAGCGGGTCGGCCTCGAAGACCGCGACCTCGCCCTGCATGCGGACGGTGTGCTGCCGGGTGCCGTACTCGAAGCGCGGCGCGACCCGCGCGCGGAACGGGATCGAGCCGCGTACGCACACCACCCGCCGGATCAGCCGATGCCGCTCGACCTCGGCCGGGTTGCCGTCCATCGGCATGAAGTCCTGGATCTCGCCGACGCCGTCCTCGGTGAAGAACCTGGTGATCAGGACGTTCGTGTCGGGGAAGTAGAACTGCTTGGTCCGGGCCGGCACCGTGGCCGCCAGCTCGAAGCAGCCGCCCCGCTCGGCGTCCAGGATCGCCGCGAAGACGCTGGGCGCGTCGAAGGAGGGGCAGCAGTACCAGTCGATGGTGCCGTCCATGCCCACCAGGGCCACGCTGCGCAAGTCGCCGATCAGGCCGTGGTCGGCGATCGGCACATAGCGCGACGCGGCCGGTGTGGCCGTCTCGATCGGAGTAGTGCTCATCGCAGCCTCCCTGGCCCGCCATGCGCCTCGGTCCCAGGGTAGGTGGAATCGGCCGCGGGAGGGTCGGGGTGGTGCCTGGTTCCTGTGGTTCGGGGGCTCAGACCGCGATGACCCGCACGCCCGCCTCCTCGAAGCGCCGCAGTGTCTCCGGTTCGGCCGCCGTGTCCGTGACCAGCGTGTCCACGGCGTCGGCCGCACAGATCCGGGCGAACGCGCGCCGGCCCAGCTTGCTGGAGTCCGCCGCGACGATCACCCGCGCGGCGCGCTCGCACAGCAGCCGGTTGATCGCCGCCTCCGCCTCGTCGTGCGCGGCCGCGCCGTGCGCGGCGTCGAAGGCGACCACGCCGAGGACCGCCACGTCGATCGTGATCTGGGCGAGCACCGCGTCCGCGAGCGGCCCGATGAGCTCGTACGACTGGGGGCGGGCGACCCCGCCGGTGACCACGATCTTGAACTGGGGGCGCACGGCGAGCTCATTGGCGATGTTGAGCGCGTTCGTGACGACGGTCAGCGCGGGCGAGCCCGACGTCAGGTCGCTGCGCACGGCCAGGGCGCGTGCCACCTCGGTGGTCGTCGTGCCGCCGGTCAGACCGACCGCCTCGCCGGGCGCGATGAGGTCGGCCACCGCCTTGGCGACGCGCTGCTTCTCCGAGGCGTGACGGGCCGTCTTGTAGCGCAGCGGCAGTTCGTACGACACTCCGTGCACGACCGCGCCGCCCCGCGTGCGCACGAGCATCTGCTGTTCCGCCAACTGGTCGAAGTCACGGCGGATCGTGGCGGACGACACCTCCAGCTCGGCGGCCGCCTGTTCGACGTCCAGCCGGCCCCGCTCGACGAGCAGCTCCAGCAGCGCCTTCCAGCGGGCGTCGCGCGACATCCGCCCTCCATTCCTCGGCATTCCTCGACCTGGCGGTGACCTTAGCGCACTCCCATTCCACCCCGGTGCTTGATTTTGCTCGAAAGCTCGCTATATCTTGCAGAAAAAAGCATGAAGGTTCATGGAAGCCCGGAGGATGGCGCATGACGCATGTCGAGGACGAGCTCAACAGCCAGCCGGAGTGCTGGACGCGCGCCGCGGCCGAGGCGGCCGGCCACCGCGGAGCGCTGCCGGCGGCGGGGGAGCGGGTCGCGGTCGTCGGCTGCGGGACGTCGTACTTCATGGCGCAGGCGTTCGCCGCCCTGCGCGAGGGCTCGGACCAGGGAGAGACCGACGCCTTCGCCGCGTCGGAGTTCCCGCACGGGCGCACCTACGACCGTGTCCTCGCCCTCACCCGATCCGGCACCACCACCGAGGTCCTCGACCTGCTGGCGCGGCTGAAGGGGCGCACGCCCACCACGGCGATCACCGCCGACCCGGACACGCCCGTCATGGCGGCCGCCGACGACGTCGTCGTCCTCGACTACGCGGACGAAAGGTCCGTCGTGCAGACCCGCTTCGCGACCACCGCCCTCACCCTGCTGCGCGCCCACCTCGGCCTGCACACGGACGCCGCGGTGGCCGACGCGCGCACGGTGCTCGCCGACGCTCTGCCCGAAGGGCTCGTGGAGTGCGGGCAGTTCACCTTCCTCGGCCGCGGCTGGACCGTGGGACTGGCGAACGAGGCCGGGCTGAAGATGCGCGAGGCGTCGCTGTCCTGGACCGAGGCCTACCCGGCCATGGAGTACCGGCACGGTCCGATCAGCATCACCACCGGCGGCACCGCGGCCTGGATGTTCGGCGAGGCGCCCGAGGGGCTGGCGGAACAGGTGCGCGCCACCGGCGGACTGTGGATCGAGGGCCGCCTCGACCCCCTCGCCGAACTGGTCCGCGCCCAGCGGCTCGCCGTCGCCGTCGCCGCGGCCCGCGGCCTCGACCCGGACCAGCCCCGCCACCTCACCCGGTCGGTGATCCTCGCGCCCTGACGCGTCCGCCCCACGCACCGAGACAGGAACAGGAGAAAGGACAGGCCGTGCCCCTCGCGACCACCGGCGAGCTCATCACCCGTGCCGCCGCAGCCCGTTCAGCCGTCGCCGCTTTCAACGTCATCACCCTGGAGCACATCGAGGCCGTCATCGCCGGTGCGGAGTCGATGAGTTCGCCCGTCGTCCTCCAAGTCAGCGAGAACGCCGTCAAGTTCCGCTACGGACGGCTGCTGCCGCTCGCCCGCGCGGCCGTCGCCGCCGCCGAACGCGCCGGCGTGCCCGTCGCGCTGCACCTCGACCACGTCCAGAGCGACGACCTGCTGCGCCAGGCGCCGGACGCCGGGTTCAGCTCCGTGATGTACGACGCGGCCCGGCTGCCGTACCTGGAGAACCTCGCCGCCACGAAGGCGGCCGTCGACTGGGCGCACGCCCAAGGCCTGTGGATCGAGGCCGAGTTGGGGCGCCTGGGCGGCAAGAGCGGCGAGCCGCCCCTGGACGCCCACGCCCCGGGTGCCCGCACCGACCCCACCGAGGCCCACGCCTTCGTCACCGACTCCGGCGTCGACGCCCTCGCCGTCGCGATCGGCAGCTCGCACGCCATGACGACCCGCACCGCCACCCTCGACCACGACCTCCTCAAGCGCCTCGCCGCCGCCCTGGACGTCCCCCTCGTCCTGCACGGCTCCTCCGGCGTTCCCGACGACGAACTGACCGCGGCGGTCGCGGGCGGTATCGCCAAGGTCAACGTCGGTACGGCCCTCAACATCGCCATGACCAGCGCGATCCGCGACTTCCTCGCCGCCCATCCCGAGGCGGTCGACTCGCGCAAGTACCTGAGCGTGGGCCGGGAGGCGATGGTGCGGGCGGTGGCCGACATCATCGGGGTGCTGGGGGCTCGCTGACCCGGCCGCCGACGCGGGCCGTGACGGCTAGCGCTTGACGGCCCGCAGCACCACGAACTTCGGGTCCCCGGCGACCAGTTCACTGTTCCCGAACAGCCGCCGCAGCTTCACGTGGTACCCGAGATGCCGGTTGCCGATCACCCACAGTTCGCCGCCCGGCCGCAGCGCGCGCTTGGCGCCCGTGAACATCCGCCAGGCCGTCGCGTCGGTCGTCGCCTGGTGCGAGTGGAACGGCGGGTTATTGAGCACCAGGTCGACACTCCCGGCCGGCACGCCCGCCATCCCGTCCCCGACCCGGAACTCGGCGTGCCCCGGCACCCCGTTCGCCCGGTACGTCGCCTCCGCCGAGGCCACGGCCTGGAACGACTCGTCCACGAACAGCACCTCGGCCTCGGGGTTCGCCAGCGCCACCGCCGTACCGACGATGCCGTTGCCGCACCCGAGGTCCACCACCCGCCGGGCGCCCTTGCCGTCCGGCAGATGCCCCAGGAAGAACCGCGTCCCGATGTCGAGCCGGTCGGCGCAGAAGACGCCCGCGTGATTGACGACCGTGCTGTGCGAGACCGCGCCGATGCCGTCGGGGAGCGTGTAGGTGTACGGCCACGGGTTGACGGGCGGCTCCGGCACCGGCTCGGGGGTGCAGAAGATCAGCCGGGCCTTCTTCTGCGCGAGCGAGGTGCGGGTCGGGCCGAGCACCCGCTCGAACAGCTGGAGCGTCGAGGTGTGGATCTCCTTCACCATGCCCGTGCCGACCACCACCGTGCCCTCGTGCACCGCGGGCGCCAGCCCGATCAGCTGGTCCTCCAGCAGCGCGAGGCTCTTGGGCACCCGCACCAGCAGGACGTCGACCCGGTCCGGCGGCGGGTCCTGCGTGGTGAGAAGCCGGACGGTGCCGGGCTCGACGCCGTGCCGGGCGAGGTTCGCGCGGGTCGCCTCCTGCGTCAGGTACGAGTCCGTGATCTGTGTCGGCCGGTGCCCGGCGAGCGCCGTGACCAGGGCGCCCCAGCGGTCGCCGACGACCACGACCGTGCCGGACAGCGAGATGTCCCGCTCCGCCAGGTGCCGCAGCAGGTACTCGTCGGAGGCGTCCCAGGCACGCAGCCTGTCGCGCGGGTCCTCGGGGAATCGGGTCAGCGCGAGTTCGCCCCACGGCGTCGTCATACGGTCGTTCATCGTGCCTCAAGGCTAGCCGAGCCGCAGCTCACGACCGGTGGGGGAGGATGGGAGGCATGGACGCCGAGCTGTTCCCCCGGGAGCGTACGGAGGTCGCGCCGGGCGCGGTGCATGTGCCCGACTGGCTGGACGCGCGGGCCCAGCGCGAGCTGCTGGAGGCCTGCCGCACATGGGCAGGCCCACCGGCGGGCCTGCGCACGGTCCGCACCCCCGGAGGCGCCGCGATGACCGCCCGGCAGGTCTGCCTCGGCTGGCACTGGTACCCGTACGCCTACGCCCGCACGGTCGTCGACGGCGACGGCACCCCGGTGAAACCCTTCCCCGAGTGGCTCGGCGAGCTGGGCCGCCGCGCGGTCCGCGACACCTTGGGGGAGCAGGAGACGGCGTACGACATCGCACTGATCAACTTCTACGACGCCGACGCCCGCATGGGCATGCACCGCGACAGCGACGAGAAGTCGCCCGCGCCGGTCGTGTCCCTGAGCCTCGGCGACACCTGTGTCTTCCGCTTCGGCAACACCGACACCCGGACCCGGCCCTACACGGACGTAGCACTGCGCAGCGGCGACCTGTTCGTGTTCGGCGGCCCCTCCCGGCTCGCCTACCACGGTGTGCCGAAGGTGCACCCGGGCACCGCACCGCCGGAGTTGGGACTGACCGGGCGGCTGAACGTCACGCTCAGGGTGAGCGGGCTGTAGGCCGCCGAATTCGCGGATCATGGGAGACTCGCCCTCATGAGCGGCAAGGCGGACCCCCGGCCGGCGGGGGAAGGGACCACCTCGAGGACGCGCTTGGACCGGGGGCGCGGTGCGCTCGGGCCCGCGTTGGAGCTCGTGCACACCGGACGCGCGCCCACGCGTGCCGTCCTCACCGCCGAGCTCGGGGTGACCCGGGCCACGGCCGGCGCGGTCGCCGCCGAGCTGGAGGCGCTCGGGCTGATCCGGGTCGACGCCCGGCCCGGCGCGGCGGCCGGTTCGCAGGGGCGGCCATCGCACCGTCTGTCGGTCGCCGAGGACGGGCCCGTCGTCCTCGCCGCGCAGGTCCACGCCGACGGGTTCCGGGCGGCGCTGGTCGGCCTCGGCGGCCGTATCGTCGCCACCGCGCCCGGCTGCGAGACCGTGGACGCCGACCCGGCCAAGGTGCTCGGCTCCGTCGTCGAAGCGGGCGCCGACCTGCTGCGCACGACCGGACGGCGCTGCGTCGGCGCCGGTCTCGCCGTCCCGTCCGCCGTCGCCGAACCGGACGGTCTCGCGCTGAACCCCCTGCACCTGGCATGGCCCGTGGGTGCTCCGGTGCGCCGCATCTTCACGGAGTGCGTGCGCGAGGCCGGGATCACCGGACCGGCGTTCACCGGCAACGACGTCAACCTCGCCGCGCTCGCCGAGCACCGGCACGGCGCGGGGCGCGGCGCCCGGGACCTGCTGTGCGTGGCCACCGGGCACCGGGGCGTCGGCGGGGCACTCGTGCTGGACGGCCGTCTGCACACCGGCAGTTCGGGCCTGGCCCTGGAGGTCGGCCACCTCACGGTGAACCCCGAAGGCAGACCCTGCCACTGCGGCAGCCGCGGCTGTCTGGACGTCGAGGCCGACCCGCTCGCCTTCCTCACGGCGGCGGGGCGGGAGCCTGGCCCCGAGGTCTCGTTGCTCCAGCAGGCCAACGACCTGATCCGCAACCACTACGACGACCTGACGGTCCGCACCGCGACCGAGGCCCTCATCGACCGCCTCGGGCTGGGCCTCGCGGGCCTGGTCAACATCCTCAACCCGGACCGCATCATCCTCGGCGGCCTGCACCGCACCCTCCTCGACGCCGACCCCGAACGCCTGCGCGCCGTCGTCGCCGACCGCAGCCTGTGGGGCCAGAGCGGCGGCGTCCCGATCCTCGCGTGCACCCTCGACCACAACAGCCTGGTCGGCGCGGCCGAGTTGGCCTGGCAGCCGGTCCTGGACGATCCGCTGGGGGCGCTGGCCTAGGGGGTTTGTGCGGTGACCCGCCACTCGCGGACCAGCGGCCCCGTGACACGGGCGGTCCACAGCGCGGGCCCGGCCGGCTCCGGCCGCGAGCAGTCGGAGTACCCGGTCACCACCACGACGTCGCCTCGCACGGTCAACCCGGTGAACGTGTTGCGATAGTCCGGGAAGGCCGCGAAGAACCCCCGCCAGGCGTCCAGACACGCCCGCTTCCCGCGGACCGTGCCGCCCTCGGAGTCGACGAACGTGTGGTCGTCCGACATCAACGACGCCAGGCCGTCGAGGTCCCGGTCGTTGATCGCGGCGTTGAAGCGGTGGACGACGTCGGTGGGATCCATGACGCCATTCCTTCCCGGCCTGCCCCCCGCTCCGACCCTACAGACGCCCACCCGGACCCGCTCCTGACGAGCCTCGCCGAGTAGGCTCGTGACATGCGGATCTCCGTTTCCTCGGACATGGACAAACCGGTGGCGCGCTCGCTCGTCACCCAACTGCGCGAGCGCGGCCACGAGGTGGTGACGTACGGCGCGCTCAGCCCCGGCGCCGACCCGCAGTGGGCCGCCTGTTCCGAGGCGGCCGCCCGCGAGGTCGCCGCCGGCACGGCGGACCAGGCGATCGTGTGCTGCTGGACCGGCACGGGCGCCTCGATCGCCGCGAACAAGGTGCCGGGCGTACGGGCCGCCCTGTGCACGGACGCCTACACGGCCAATGGCGCCCGCCGCTGGAACGACGCCAATGTGCTCGCCCTCGGCCTGCGGCTGACGTCCGAGCCGCTGCTCAAGGAGATCCTCGACGCCTGGTTCGCGGCGGAGGCCAGCGCGGACGCCGAGGACCGGGAGAACGTGGCGCGCGTCGACCGACTGGATCTCGGCCGGGCCTAGGGCGGTGCTTCCCCCCACTCGGCGGCGAAGGCCCGGCCGGGGTTGTCGGTGAGGACGCGCTCAGCGAGCTCCTCGCCGAGCGCGAGCGCCAGCCGTGGCCGCACCCGGCGCAGCAGATACGGCATTCCGGGACCGCCGTCGACCGACCGCGCCCCGGCGGCGACGGTGTCCCCGCCCAGCAGCAGCCGGTGCCCGAACCCGGCCTCGGCCAGCGCCCCCACCGCGTCCGGCATGCGCCAGTCGGTGGCGTGATGGGCGCGCGAGGGCCCGTCGAAGGCGAGCCAGCAGCCCGACTCGGCGGCCTGGCGGTGGACCGCGAGGTCGGGGGAGCGGTTGAGATGGCCGAGGATCACCCGGTGCGGCGGGACGCCCAACTCGCCGCACAGCAGGTCCAGTACGTCGAGCGCGCCGGTTCCCATCTCCAGGTGCACGGCGATGGGCGCGTCCGTCGCGTGGTGGGCCTCGGCCGCGGCGGCCATCGTCCAGCGGGCGTGCGCGTCGAGGCCGTGGAAGCCGCCGGCTACCTTGACGATCCCGGCGCGGACTCCCGAAGTCCCGATACCCACGGTCAGTTCGGAGACGAAGACCTCGGCGAGCTTCCCGCGCAGTTCGTCGAGCAACCTCGGGGAGTAGTGCGCCGCTTGATGCAGTCCCGTCGCACAGACCAGATGCACCCCGGCGGCCCGGGACAGCGACGGCAGGTCGGCGGCCCTGCGCCCCATGCCGTACGGAGTCCACTGCACGACGGCCGAACCGCCGGCCGCGCGGAACGCCTCCAGCTCGGCCCGCGCGGCGGAGGCGTCGTTCAGCTCCTGGCCGGGCAGTTGCGGGCTGCACAGGAAGAGGTGGTCGTGCGCGTCGCACACGCCGAGCTCCCCGGGCCGCAGGTCCCCCAGGACCGTACGGATCGCACTCACCACTGCCGGCCCCGCGGCAGCGCGCCCAGGCCGGGCCCCGACAGGTGCAGCACCTGGTACACGTCGCCCTCGGCCTTGGGCGTGTCCTGCTCCCAGAGCGAGAAGTGGACGACCTCCCACGCGTGCGTGTCGACGACGGCGGCCGCCAGCAGGGCGCCGTCCTGCGCCGCCAGCCGCACGGTCTCGTCCACGGACTGGGCCATGAACGCGGCCAACTCCACACCGTCCGGCACCGGTTGACGCCGACGCACGGCCGACGTGGCGGGGGAGCCCGCGGCGCCGCCCTCCTCGTAGGCGAGCCCCGTCCACTGCCGCACCCGCGGCCGCCCGAAGTCGTTCACGGGTCCCTGGAAGGCGCCTCCCCACAGGAAGGCGTTCATGCCCTCCATGGTGTTCCAGAGGTAGAAGGGCCCGTACTGGTTGACGGCCGACCCCTGTACACCGCGCTCGCGCAGCAGATACGTCTTGACGCCGAGCCCGTCCCAGTCGTCCAGCAGATGCCCGACGCGGGCGACACGGGAGCGGATGATGCCCATGTCGTAGTCGGCGGGCAGGGTGAACTCGTACTGCATGGCGTGCATGCCACGTCCCTTCTCGGGCCTGAACTCCGTCAAGTGGTGCGGGCGTTGTCCCGTGGCGCGAGCAACGAGAGCAGTCCGCGCACGCCCGCGTCGAACGCGGCGGGTGAACCGGAGGCGCGGGCGAGGACGTAGCCGCCCTGGACGGTCGCGACGATCGTCGCCGCGATCGACTCGGCGTCGAGCCCGGCCGCGAACAGGCCCTGCTCCTTGCCCTCCTCGACGATCCCGGCGAGCCGCTGCCGCAGCCAGTCCAGCGTCTCGTCGACAGGCGCCCGCAGTTCGTCGCTGGCGATCACGTCCGGGTCCATCGTCAGCCGCCCGACCGGACAGCCGCGCAGCACATCGCGCTCGCGCCGCAGATACGCCTCGATGCGTTCGTACGGTGTGCCCGGTCCGTCGAGTACTCCCGCGGCGGTAGCCCGCATCTCCTCGGCGGTCCGCCGGATCGCGGCCAGCGCGAGATCGGGCTTGCCCTTGAAGTGGTGGTACATGCTGCCCTGTCCGGCCCCCGCGCGCTCCAGGATGGCCTTGGGGCTGGTGCCCACATAGCCGCGCTCCCACAGCAGCTCGCGGGTGGACTCGATCAGCCGGTCCGAGGTGCTCATGTCCTCACTGTACATACTAGTAGTTACAGAAGTCGAGCCGAGTTCCGAGCCCGCACGAGCCTCTCCGGAGCAGTCGAACCGGCCCGCCGTACTCCCCGCGAGGTACACACACTGCCGCTGGCCGTACGACGACCCGGACCCCCTGCCGGAGCGAGTCTCGAGACATCACCGAACGACCCGACCGAACCGACTCGGGAGATGACTCGAGATGCAGACACTGGCACATTTCGCAGACGGCGGCCCCGGCCCGTGGATCCTCCTCTTCCCGCTGATCTGGGCGGCCGTCGTGATCGGCGGCATCACGCTGCTGCGCCGCACGGTGTGGCGCGGACGCCGTGGCCCCTGGCGGGCACCCGCCGCCGACGACAACTCGCCCATCACCGTGCTCGGCCACCGCTTCGCCTCCGGCGAGATCGACGAGGACGAGTACTGGCGCCGGCTGTCCGTCCTGGACGAGCAGTTCGGCCCCAAGGGCAAGGGCGGTGCGGCATGACGACCACGACGGCCATGACGATCACGCCGACGGCCGCCCGCGTCGTCGACGCCGTGAAGGTGTACGGCAGCGGCGACACCAGCGTGAGGGCCCTGGACGGGGTGAGCGTCGACTTCCCGGTCGGCCGCTTCACCGCGATCATGGGGCCCTCGGGCTCCGGCAAGTCCACGCTGATGCACTGCGCGGCCGGCCTCGACACGCTCACCTCGGGCACCGCCCACATCGGCGACACCGAGCTGAGCAGCCTCGACGACCGCCGCCTCACCCTCCTGCGCCGGGACCGCGTCGGCTTCGTCTTCCAGTCGTTCAACCTGGTGCCGACGCTGACCGTCACGGAGAACATCACGCTGCCGCTCGACCTCGCGGGCGGCAAGGGCGACCGGGAGTGGGTCGACGCACTGATCGACGTCGTCGGGCTGCGCGACCGGCTCCACCACCGCCCCTCCGAACTCTCCGGCGGCCAGCAGCAACGAGTCGCCGTCGCCCGGGCCTTCGCCGGACAGCCGGACGTCGTCTTCGCGGACGAGCCGACCGGCAACCTCGACTCCCGCTCCGGCGGGGAGGTCCTCGGCCTGCTCGGCCGCACCGTGCGCCAGACCGCCCGCACGGTCGTCATGGTCACCCACGACCCGGTGGCCGCCGCCCACGCCGACGAGGTCGTGTTCCTCGCCGACGGGCGCCTGGTCGACCGCATGGAGTCCCCGACCGCCGACAAGGTCCTGGACCGCATGAAAGCCTTCGAGGTGCCGTCATGAACGCATCCGTCCGCCTGAGCGCGTCCTCCCTGCGCGCCCACAAGCGACGCTTCGCCGGGACGTTCCTCGCGGTGTTCCTCGGCGTGGCCTTCCTCGCCGGGACCCTCGTCATGGGCGACACGCTGCGCGCCAGCTTCGACACCATGTTCGGCAACGCGACCAGCGGCACCGACGCCGTCGTCCGCAGCGCCGACGCCATCACCACGCCCGGCGAGAGCGAGGGCGTGCGCGAACCGGTCGACAGCGACCTCGTGAGCACCGTCGAGAAGGTCCCCGGCGTCGCGGCCGCCGCGCCCGACATCCAGGGCGCCGGCCAACTCGTCGGCAAGAACGGCGACCCCATCGGCGGCCAGGGCCCGCCCACCCTCGCCGGCAACTGGATCACCGACCCGCAGCTCAACGCCTACCAGCTCGCCGAGGGCCACGCCCCCCGCGGTTCCGGCGAGGTCGTCATCGACCGCGGCACCGCCGAGCGCGGCGACCTGAGCATCGGCGACACGACCACCCTGCGCACGCCGGACCCGGTCAAGGTGACCGTCGTCGGCCTCGCGACCTTCGGCGGCGAGGACGGCATGGCCCAGGTGACCTTCACCGGCATGACCCGGGCCGACGCCGAGAAGTACCTCACGGCCGAGCCGGGCGAGGCGACGAGCATCAAGGTGCGGGCGGGACCCGGCGTCAGCCAGCAGGAGCTGGTCGACGCCCTCACTCCCGTGCTCCCCAAGGGAGTCGAGGCCATCACCGGCCAGGAGTCGGCCCAGGAGAACACCGACATGATCTCCAGCCAGTTCCTGACCGTCTTCACCACCTTCCTGCTGGTGTTCTCCGGCGTCGCCCTGCTGGTCGCAACCTTCTCCATCCACAACACCTTCGCGATCGTCGTCGCCCAACGCACCCGCGAGAACGCCCTGTTGCGGGCTCTGGGCGCCTCACGCCGCCAGGTCACCGCGTCGACCCTCGTCGAGGCGAGTGCCGTGGCCGTCACCGCGTCGGCGGCCGGACTCGCGGGCGGCATCGGCATCGCCGCCGGGCTCCAGGCGCTGTTCCCCGCGATCGGATTCCCCTTCCCCGAGGGCGACTTGGTGATCAGCGCCCTGTCCATGGCCCTGCCGCTCGCGGTCGGCATCGTGGTCTGCCTCGGCTCCGCCCTGCTGCCCGCCGTACGCGCCGGGCGCACCGCACCGCTGGCCGCCCTGCGCGAGACGGCCGTCGACACCTCCGGTGCCTCCCGCCTGAGGGCCGTCACCGGCCTGGGGCTCATCGCCCTCGCGGTCGGCATCACGCTCATGGGCGTCCTGGTGTCCCCGTCGATCTGGCTGGCGGGTACCGGCGCTGTCCTCGCCCTGGTCGCCTTCGTGGTCCTCGGCCCGGTCGCCTCCACGACGGCCGTACGGTTCCTCGGCGGCCCTCTCGACCGGCTGCGCGGCGTCACCGGCGGCCTCGCCCGGCGCAACGCCCTGCGCAGCCCGAAGCGCACGGCCGCCACCGCGAGCGCCCTGATGATCGGCGTGGCCGTGGTGTCCCTGTTCACGGTGTTCGGCGCCTCGCTGAAGGCGACCATGGACCAGACCGTGTCCCGCTCCTTCGCGGGCGACGTGGCCGTCAGCACCCCGTCGTTCGGCGCGGGCGGCAGCGGCCTGAGCCCGCGGCTCGCCGACGCGGTCCAGAGGCTGCCCGAGGTGGACACGGCCGTCGGCCTCGGCCGCGGAGTCGCCGAAGTCGACGGCGAGGGACGCGCGCTGACGGTCACCGACCCGGTCGCCCTGGAGCGCACCTTCGACCTCGGCACCGTCCACGGCTCCCTGCGCGGTCTCGGCACCGACGGCATCGCCATCACCGAGAAGGAAGCCGACAAGCAGCACCTCACGACCGGTGACAAGGCCCGCCTCACCTTCACCGACGGCCGTACGCAGACGTTCACGGTCCGCGCGCTCTACGGCCAGTCCGAACTCGCCGGGGACTACGTCATCACCCGCGACGCCTGGGCACCGCACCGTACCCAGGACGCCGACACGCTGGTCGCGGTCTCCTTCAAGGACGGCGTCGGCACGGACAGCGGAAAGGCCGCGGTCGAGAAGGTCGCGGCCCAGTACGGCAACCCCGAAGTGCAGACCCGCGACGAGTACGCGCAGTCCTCGGCCGGCGGCATCGACATGATGCTCACCCTCGTCTACGCGCTGCTCGCCCTCGCGGTGCTCATCGCACTGCTGGGTATCGCCAACGCCCTGACGCTGGCGATCCACGAGCGCACCCGCGAACTGGGCCTGCTGCGGGCCGTGGGCCAGACCCGGTCCCAGCTGCGTGCCATGGTCCGCTGGGAGTCGGTCCTGGTCGCGGCCTTCGGCACGGTCGGCGGTCTCGCCCTCGGCGCCTTCCTCGGCTGGGTCCTGGTCGAGGCCTCCGACGGCGCGAGCGACAGCGCCTTCGCCTTCGCGATGCCACCCCTGCAACTCGCGGTGGTGGCCCTGGTCGGCCTCACGGCGGGAGCACTGGCGGGCCTGCGCCCGGCGCGTCGCGCGGCACGCCTGGACGTACTGCGGGCCATCGCCACGGAGTGACGCGGGCAGGGTGCGCCTCGGCCCTCAGGGCCGGTGGCCCGCCGACGTTCATCGGCGCGTGCCCACCGACCGAAGCCCCCTCACCGCCCGGTCAGCCGACAACGGCCGACCGGGCGGGAGCGTGTTCGGGCCTGCTGAGGTCGACGCGCCGGCCGACCTCGGCGAACCGCCGCGCGGGCTGCTCCACCGGCACGGTCGTCTTGCGCTGCGGCGGCCGCGCCGCCCCGGCCCGTACCGCCGCCACGGGCGCGGGCAGCGTGAACCACACGACCTTGCCCGACTCGTCCGGTCGCACACCCCAGCTCTCGCTGACCGCGGCCACCATCGCCAGCCCGCGCCCACAAGTGGCGAGCGCGTCGGTGCCCTCGGCGTCCACCACGACCGGCAGACGGGGATCGGAGTCGCGGACCGAGACCGTGAGCCGGTCGAGCAGCAGCTCGATCTCCACGGTGCACATCTTGTCGGGCCGGGCGTGCTGGTGGACGTTGGTCAACAGCTCGGTCACACCGAGCGCGGCGCGGTCGATCAAGGGATCCAGATGCCAGTAGCGCAACTGCGCAGAGACGATTCTGCGGACCTGGCCGATCCGCGACGGCAGGGCTTGGAGCTCCACCGTGCAGTGCCTGCTTGGGTAGCTGATCACGGCTGCGACTCCCCGACTGAAGAGGTCCGGAAGAACACGGAGTACGGATCCAGCAGGGTGCTTTAAGGAAACGGCCGCCTGCTGTAGTGGCCGGCGGGCTGGTTCGCAGCGTTGTCGCCGGTAAACCCAGAGTGACGTGAGACCAGCGTGACGCAAGGGGTGCGGTACCGCAACTCGCGGTGACTCAGCCCTTACGCCCCGCAGCCTTCCGTACGGCCTCGATGAACCGGCGCGCCGCGGGCGGACCGGGTTCCCCCGGTGCGGGGTCGTGCTCGCCCAGCGTCAGGGAGTAGCGGTTGCCGTTGAGGTCCGCGAGCGCTCGGTCGTCCGGGGCGAACCAGGGCTTGGACGCCCGTACCGCCTGCACCGGCGCGCTGTCGATCTCGCTGCCGTAGCTGGTGAGCAGTTGCAGCCTGCCGTCGCTTATCCGCACCTGCCCGGCCCGGGTCAGGGAGCGCCGCCGCTTCCCGATCCGCACGCCCGTGGCCCTGAACTCCGGCTCAGCCATGCCCCGCCCCTTAGTGCGCGTCGGTGTGCCGGTCCGTCCTGCGTGGGCCGTGGCCGGCTCTGGTCGTGATCCAGTGTGCCCCCCGTCCGGGATCGCTGTCCCGTCCGGTGCAGTCTGCCCGCGTACCGCGTCGAGCACCAGTACGCGCGTCGCCCCTGGCCGGGGCGCTCGGAGCACTCGCACGAATGCGCCCCCGAGGGTCCGGTGAGCCACCGGTCCAGGGATGCCTTTGAGGCTCTCAAAGGTGTGTTTATGCAGGTGAGAAGCGTGCGGAAGATGTTTATGCTCGAAGCGACGGCAGCGCGATTCGCACTGCCGCACAGCCCGAGGAGCACCGCCGTGAGTACCGTCCAACAGACCCCGTCCGGCGTGACCCTCGACGTCGACCACAGCGACGCGGGCTACCGCGTCTGGCTGAAAGAAGCCGTGCGCAAGGTGCAGGCCGACGCCAACCGTTCGGCCGACACGCACTTGTTGCGCTTCCCGCTGCCGGAGCAGTGGGGCATCGACCTGTACCTCAAGGACGAGTCGACGCACCCGACGGGAAGCCTCAAACACCGGCTCGCCCGTTCGCTGTTCCTCTACGGCCTGTGCAATGGCTGGATCCGGCCGGACCGCCCGGTGATCGAGGCGTCCAGCGGCTCGACGGCCGTCTCCGAGGCGTACTTCGCGAAGCTGATCGGCGTGCCCTTCATCGCGGTCATGCCGCGCACGACAAGCGCCGAGAAGTGCCGCCTCATCGAGTTCCACGGCGGACAGTGCCACTTCGTGGACGACTCGCGGAAGATGTACGAGGAGTCGGCCCGCCTCGCGGTGGAGACCGGCGGCCACTACATGGACCAGTTCACCTACGCCGAACGGGCCACGGACTGGCGCGGCAACAACAACATCGCCGAGTCCATCTTCCGTCAGCTGCAGCTGGAGCGGTTCCCCGAGCCCGCGTGGATCGTCGCCACCGCCGGCACCGGCGGCACCTCCGCGACCCTCGCCCGGTACGTCCACTACATGCAGTACGACACCCGCATCTGTGTCGCCGACCCGGAGAACTCCTGCTTCTTCGAGGGGTGGACCACCGGCGATCCGGACGTCACCTGCGACTGCGGCTCCCGCATCGAAGGCATCGGCCGTCCCCGCATGGAACCCAGCTTCGTACCCGGCGCCGTCGACCGGATGATGAAGGTGCCGGACGCGGCGAGCGTGGCCGCCGTGCGCGCCCTGGAGCAGGCCATCGGCCGCAAGGCGGGCGGCTCCACCGGAACCGGGCTGTGGAGCGCGCTGAAGATCGTCGCCGAGATGGTGGCCGAGGGACGGCGCGGGAGCGTGGTGACGCTGCTGTGCGACCCGGGGGACCGGTACCTCGACAAGTACTACTCGGACGCGTGGCTTACCGAGCAGGGCTTGGACATCGCGCCGTACTCGACGGCCATCGAACAGCTCCTGCAGACGGGAGTCTGGCCCGAGTGACCGAAGCTTGAGTGGCCTCGGCACAGCCGACTACGGTCCGGCAACGCCCTGAGGGGCGCGGGCTGTATCGATGTGCGGCTCCGCCGCGCGGGCGCTACCAGCCACGACGGACCCGCGGACGACCGGCCGCCTGTCGCGGCCCTCCCGGCGGAGCGTCACGTCAGCCGCCGGTCCAGCGCCCCCACCGCGCCCCGGAACGTCCGCCCGAGACCGGCCTTCGCGAGACCGAACGCGAACCGGAAGGGTGCCGTGCCGTCCACGGCGAACGTCCACTGCACGCGCGTGCCGGTCCCCGCCGGGGCCAGCCGCCACTCCTCGACCATGGCCCGCGCCCCCGGCGCGTTGGTGAGGTCGACGCGGTAGGCGTACACGTCGGGGCTCTTCGCCGCGAGTATCGTCTCCTCGAAGCGTGTGCCGCCCTTGAGACGCACCTCGCGCCGTGCTCCGTCGTCCAGCGGGCGGGCCAGCGTCACCGCCGCGAACCACTCGGGCCAGCCCGGCACATCCTCGGCGAGCGCGTGGAACACCGTCTCGGGGGGAGCGGATATCTCCCGTGCGAAGACGTGCCGTACGGGCGCGGTCCCGACGAAGTCGAGCCCCACCTCACGCAGCAGATGAGCCATGGACGAGAACCCCCTGTGGGCGAGGCTGCACCGGGCAGCGCCACCCTAGCTGGCACCCCGTCAGATGTCTGCACCCTCATCGGGCTCACCGGCCACCATCAGCCGCCGCAGATGCTCCGAGATCTCCGAGCGCGCCTCGGACTCCAGCCCGGCGTCCGTCACCAGGGTGTCGACCTGCTCCAGCGCCGCGAACGAACTCAGGCCCACCACACCCCACTTGGTGTGGTCGGCGATCACCACGACCCGCCGCGCCGACTGCACCAGGCGCCGGTTGGTCTCGGCCTCCGCGAGGTTCGGCGTGGACAGGCCGGCCTCGACCGATATCCCGTGCACACCGAGGAACAGCACGTCGAAGTGGAGCGCCGCGATCGCCTGGTCGGCCACCGGGCCCACCAGCGAGTCGGACGGCGTGCGCACCCCGCCGGTCAGCACGACCGTGGCCGCGCCCTGCCGGGGGCCCGTCGTGCGCTGCGCGGCGTGGAAGACGTCGGCGACCCGCACCGAGTTGGTGACCACGGTGAGGTCGGGAACGTCGACCAGCTGGTGCGCCAGCGCGAACGTCGTCGTACCGCCCGACAGCGCGATCGCGCTGCCCGGCGCGACCAACTCGGCCGCCGCCCGCGCGATGTCCTCCTTGGCCGTCAGCTCAAGACCCGACTTGGCCTCGAAGCCCGGCTCGTGCGTGCTCGCCTCGACGACCGGTACCGCGCCGCCGTGCACCTTCTCCAGCACACCCTGCCGGGCGAGCGCGTCGAGATCGCGGCGCACCGTCATGTCCGACACGCCGAGCTTGCGGGTCAGCTCGTTGACACGCACCCCGCCGCGGCGCCGTACCTCGTCCAGGATCAGGGCGCGCCGCTGCTCCGCGAGGAGGTTCTGATTCTCGCTCACGTACGCTCCGGTCCTTTCGCCGCTGCCGTCAGACATCCCTGCGCACCCCCTCCGACAAGGACATTCTCGCCCCTTCCGGTGCGCGGGACGACCCATCCTCGCACGGAGGGGTACCGGTCGCGCCACTGGCCGTCACGACGCGCGCATGTCACTTCGGCATCTCCTGTTCCCCTCTACTTCACACGGAACGGGGAGATTCCGTGACGAGAGGTGTGAGGGACCGTCCCGAGGGAGATCCTTGTGCCCGCACGGACAGAAGCCGACGGCTCGTCACGGGGGAAGTGCGAACAGTGGAACGTGCGCCGGAACGCGCCGCCGACAACAGGGCGGACGCGACGACGAAGGAGTCCGCGGACCAGGGCACGAGCGCCGAGAGCGCCGGAGCCGCCCTGGAACTCCTGGTCCACGGGGTCGGCGGCACCACGCCGCAGGAGATGCTCGACGATCCGCGTACCGTGCGGATCACCGGCGACGACACGGCCGCCGTCTTCCGGCGCGCCGACGACGCCGAGGACCGACCCGACGACCACCAGGGACAACCCGTCCCCGAGGCCTACGTCTGGTGCAACCTCACCTCCGGCAACAGCGCACGCGCCCTGTGGCTGTTGCTGCTGCCCTTCATGGTGGTCAACCTCGCCCACTGGATGCGCCCCACCACCCGGGACCGCGCCCGGACGGTGCGCCTGTACGGCCTGCTCGTACGGCTCGCGGGGCTGACGCTCACGGTGCTGCTCGTCGCGGCCGCCTGCGAGGTCGCCCTCGACCTCGCGGCCTGGCAGTGCGCGGGCACGCGCGCGTGCGCCGAGCGGCACAGCTGGCTGGGCTTCCTGTCCCCGGCGGTCTCGGACGACGGCTGGTGGAGCCACCCCGGCCGCAGGCTCGCCCTCGCCGCCTTGGTGCCCGCCGCGCTGACCGGCCTGCTGTGGTACCTCTCCCGCCGTACCTGGAGCGCGTACGAGTCCCAACAGCCGATGACCCGCGCACCCGAGCCCGACGAGGAGTCCGGCAACACCTCTCTCGGCCGCCCCGGCTTCTGGTACGGCCGTCGCCTGGTCGCCCGGCTGCGCGCCGCGCACACCGCCGCCGGTCTGCTGACGGTCGCCGCGGCGGTCGCCTCGGCGGCGGCCCGCTTCGACCGCGGGTCCGGCGGCCCCGCGCTGCTCGACACACTGGGCTGGGCCCTGGACGCGGCGATCGTCGCCTGCGCGGCCGTGGTGGTCTGGGTGGTCTGCCGCCGGGGCCGCAGCGAGAACCGCCTCGACCAGGAACTCGACGAGCATCTCGTACGACGGCTGCCGCTCGCCGCCCTCGTCCTGCTGGCGCTCGCCCTGGTGTACGCCGGATGGGACCGGCCGGGCTGGACGTCGGCCGGCCGGCTCCCGGGCGACCCCACCTTCGGCGCGATCGCCTTCTTCCAGGGCCTGCTCGTCATCGTCCTCGCCGTCGTCGCCCACCTTCTGCACCGCGCACAGCCCGACCCGCGCGCCGCGATGCGCGGCCTCGGCGGACCGGCCGTGGTGATGCTGGCCTGCGCCCTCGGCGGAGTGATGTCCGGCGGCGTCGCCCAGCGGGTCGCCGACTGGCTGGACGGCACCGGCGCGTCCATCGTCGGCCCGCCGGTCCTGCTGACCTGGCAGGCGTCCGTGATCCCGCCGCTGCTGGTCCTTCTTCTGCTGCTGTGCGGCTGGCTGGCATGGCGGGCCTGGCGGCTGCGCCGTACCGAGCTGGGCAAGGTGGAGGTCGACTACGTCGGAGAGCCCCGGGACACGGCCCGTACCCGCCGCATCGCGACCACGCGCGCGATGGCGACGCTCACCGACCGCGCCCCCCTCGTCGTCGCCGTCACGTCCACGGCGACCCTGCTCCTCGGGGCCGGAGCCCTGGTCGGCGCTCTCACCACCGACGAGACACCGAGCGACGCCGCCGACGCGACGTACGCCTTCGTGCACGGCGCCGCCCAGACCGCGCAGGCACTGGGCTCCTGGCTGATCGGCGTCGGCTTCATACTGTTCGTCACCTGGGGCAGGCGCGCCTACAAGGACGCCTCGGCGCGGCGCACCATCGGCATTCTGTGGGACGTCGGCACCTTCTGGCCCCGCGCCGCGCACCCCTTCGCGCCGCCCTGTTACGCCGAACGCGCGGTGCCCGACCTCACCTGGCGGATGGCGACCTGGACCCGCGCCGGGGAAGGCCGCCGTCTCGTCATCTCCGGACACTCCCAGGGCAGCGTCCTCGCGGCCGCAGCGGCCTGGCAGCTGACGCCGACGGACCGCAAGCGGGTCGCGCTGCTGACGTACGGCTCGCCGCTGGAGCGCCTGTACGGCCGCTGGTTCCCGGCGCACTTCGGCCCGGCCGCGCTCACCTCACTGCACGGCGAGGTCGACTGCTGGCGCAACCTGTACCGGCTCACCGACCCCATCGGCGGCCCGGTGCGGCTGCCCGGCGACCCCGCAGTGGATTGCGAGGCGCTCAAGGACCCGCTGGCGTACGGCCGTACACCCGAACACCCCCTGCCGGCCCCCATCCTCGGCCACGGCGAATACCAGGCCGACCCGGTGTTCGCGGAGGAACGGGAGCGGCTGCTGGCCCGGCTGAGGCCCGAGGGCCAGGACGCCGGGGTGCCGACGCAGCGGCCCGAGGCCCCGCCCGAGAGCTGATCCGGGCCACTCAGGAGGGGGCCGACCGGGGTCAGAGCAGCTCCGGCAGGTCCTCCGTGTAGAGCAGCGTCAGGTCGTCCGTGCTGGGATCCGCCAGCTGGGCGACCCGGCTCGCGTGCCGTTCCACCATCGCCTCGAAGGTCTGGCGCGCCGTGCGGCCGTTGCCGAACGCCGGGCCCTTGGGGAGCGCCGTGAAGTACTTCAGCAGGGCGTCGGCCACGTCCGGACCGAGCCGGTACTCGTGCTCCTCGGCCTGCTGCTCCACGATCCGCAGCAGCTCCTCGGGGCCGTAGTCGCTGAAGGTGATGGTGCGTGAGAAACGGGACGCCACACCGGGGTTGACCGACAGGAAGCGCTCCATCTCGGCCGTGTACCCCGCGACGATCACCACGACCGCGTCCCGGTGGTCCTCCATCAGCTTCACCAGCGTGTCGATGGCCTCCTTGCCGAAGTCCCGGCCCGAGTCCTCCGGCGACAGCGCGTACGCCTCGTCGATGAACAGCACACCGCCGCGTGCCTTATCGAAGGCTTCCTGGGTGCGGATCGCGGTGGAGCCGATGTGCTCGCCGACCAGGTCGACGCGGGACACCTCGACCAGGTGGCCCTTCTCCAGGACGCCCAGGGAGGCGAGGATCTCGCCGTACAGGCGGGCGACCGTGGTCTTGCCGGTGCCGGGGGAGCCGGTGAAGACCAGATGGCGCTTGACGGACGCCGCCTTGAGACCGGCCTGCTGACGGCGCCGGCCCACCTCGATCATGTCGGTGAGCGCGCGCACCTCGCGCTTGACGCTGTCCAGGCCCACCAGCGCGTCCAGTTCACCGAGGACGGCCTTCGACGTCCGCGACGGCTTCTCGGCCTCGGCGGCGGCGATCAGCGGCTCCTGCTCGGTGGTGCGCTGGCCGGGGATGGCGCCGAGGAGGCCGGGGGACTGGTGAGCCGTCTGCACGGCGGGTTCCGGCGCCGAGGGCGGCTGCCTGAGGCCCGCGCTCTCGTCGCTGGTGCAGTCCTCCACGTCCGGGCCCGCCCCGGAGGCCGCGTCCGGGCCGCTGTCCGCGAACTCGTAACCGCCGCGCGCGCACCGCTCCGTACGGCACTTGCGCAGCGTCGTGCGGCAGCCGTCGATCACATGGAAGCCGTAGCCGGCGCTGCCCCGCACCCGGCAGTTCAGGAAGGTGCCACGGYCGCCCGCCGAGACATAGAACCCGGCCTCCGCGGGGGAGTCGACCGTGCAGCGCTCGATGGTGGGGTCGGCGCCCTTGGTGACGATCACGCCGGTCTGTGTGCCGTCCACGGTGCAGTTGTTGAGGGTGCCGCCGCTGCCGTGGTCCCGGAACCAGGCGCCCGTCGCCGCGTCCCGGATCCGGCAGTCGTCGAGCTGCGCGGTCGCGCCGTCGCTCACCGACACGGCCGTGTTGCGCACCTGCGACAGGTCACTGTCGACGACGTCCGCCCGGGAGCCGCGGTCGAGGACGAACAGCGCGTCCGGCACGTCGTGCACCCGGCAGGAGTCCAGTACGGCGGTGGCGCCGTCGCTGACCCACACTGCCGGGTAGTCGCCGGTGCTGTCGAAGATCTCGCACTGATTGGCGTCCACGCGCGTGCCCGGATCCCACACCGACAGGCCGTTGCGCCCGAACTGACGCACCGTCGTGCGGGTCAGGGTGAGGACCGAGCGGGAGCGCAGGTCGACCGCGTTCTCCGGGATGTCGTGGATACGGCAGTCGGCCAGCGTCAGCACCGCGTCCGTGTCGAGCGTGACACCGTCGGCCGTGGTGCGGTGCACATCGCAGTCGGTGAGGTGGGCGGTGGCCCGGCCGGTGATCTGGACGCCGGAGCCCCGGACCTCGTAGACCTCGCAACCGACCGCTTCCAGCGCGGAGTTCTCACCGGTCGCCGTCAGCCCGGAACCCGAGGCGTGATGCACCCGGCAGCGCTCCAGGCGGGGGTGCCCGCCGCCGCGCACGGCGATGCCGGCCTGCCCGGCCGAGACGACCTCGCACTCCTCGAACACGCCGCCCCCGCCGTCGAGTACGGCGATGCCGATGCCCGCGGGGTTGTCGACGGTGCAGCGCCGCACGGTCGGCCGCGCGCCGCCGCGCACCTCGATGCCGGCCGCGGACCGCGTGACGATCCGGACGTCCGTCAGCTCCGGGGCGCCCTCTTCGACCAGCAGCGCGGGCGCCGCCGCGTCCTGGCCCTCCACATGCAGGTCCTGGACCACGGCCGAGGCACGCACCGTCAGCGGCACACCGTCCACGGGCGCGATCCGCACCGAGCCGGGGGAGCCCTCGGGGCCGCGAAGGGTCACCGCCCGCTGGACGACGAGGTTTTCCCGGTAGGTGCCGGGCGCGACGGTGAGGACGTCGCCGTCGGCCGCGGCCTCCAGGGCGGCAGCGAGCGATGCGTACTCACCCGTGCGGCGCCGCCACCGCGAGGTGCCGGTGTGCGTCACCTGGACCGTGCCCTGTGCCATGGCGTTGATGTGCCCCCACCTCGTAGTACGCGGGTTCTGCTGCCGAAGACCTCGGCCGGACCACCGTAGCGTGCGCGCGGGCGGTGGGTTGACCAGAGCCGGAAGGCCGTCAGCTGCCGGCGCCGGTCCGGCCCCAGTCCGGACCCGCTCTGTCCCATGCCTGGTCCCAACGGGCGTACCGGCGACGGACCATGCGCCAGACGACCAGCCGTCTGCCGCCCTCGACGAGGCCGGCCGTCAGCAGGGCCGCGCCGAATCCGGCGAGCACGGCGTGCGTCGCCGCCGTCGCGGAGTCCAGCGGGCGGGCCACGGCGTGGCCCTGCTGATCCGTCCACATCCGGAAGCGGTCGCCCGGCTGCGGGCTGTCGAGGCTCGCCATCACCCGGCCCTGGTGCGCGGTGCCGTCCGGTGCGGTCCAGTCGGCCACGACCCGGGTGCGCATCTCTCGCCCGGTGGCCGCCTCGGGGTCCACCTCCAGCGAGGTGCCCTCCACCTTGCGGACCACCGTCGCCGTCACCATGTGCCGGGACGCGCGCTGTTCGCGCACGGACTCCTGCAGGGCGTCCTGGGCCAGGCCGCCGACCAGAGAGCCGATCAGGGGTGTCACGGCCAGGATCAGCAGCAGCGCCGCGAGCGCGACCCAGGCCTCGGCCAGATCGGTCGCACGGCGCAGCGGATTGTGCCGCCAGCGCCAGAGTCCGCTGATCGCCCGCATCGTCCGGCCACCCCCTTCCCGCTCCGTGATAACCCGTGGCCGAGCCGTTCACCCGCGGGCCCCGCCGAAGAGAGAGCGAAATCACCTGCTTCCGGGGCCCATCATGAACGTCTTCCGGGGCCTTTCATGAACTTCTCACGAAAGGCCCAACGCACGGGCCCCCGGCCTGGGTTCCCGTCCGACCGACGCCCGCGGGATGCCTCTCAGCCGAGAATCGTGACCGGATCGCCGACCTGGATCGTGCCCCGGTGCAGGGGCACCAGGTTCTGGCCGAACACCAGCTTGCCGTCCAGGCGGCGGTGTCGGGCCAGGGTGAGCAGGGGCTCCCTGCCGCGCTCGGCGGTGGCCTGGTCGGTCGTGGTCACCACGCACCGCCCGCACTTCTTGGGCACCCGGAAGGTGACCTCGCCGATGGCGACGCGCGACCAGTCGTCCTCGGCCCAGGCTTCGGTGCCCGACACGACGACGTTCGGCCGGAAGCGGTTCATGGGCAGCGGGCCCTCGTGCGCGTGATCACCCTGTGCGATCAGGGAATTGAGGGCGTCGAGGGAGGCGGTCGTGGTGAGCAGCAGAGGGTAGCCGTCGGCGAAGCTGACGGTCTCGCCCGGCAGGGCGTACTCCGGGTCGACGGGCCGGCACGTGCCGGGGTCGGGCATGTGGACCAGGCGCACGTCGGCGCCGAGATAGGTGCTGCACCACGCGTGCGCGGCGTCGTCGTCGGCGAGGACCGCCTCGACCTTGTCGCGGAAGATCTCCACCGGCACGGTGCCGACGGTGCTCGGCACGGGCACGGTCAGCGGGTCCATGCCGGGTGCGGTCAGCCGCACGCCGCCGGGCAGCAGCTCGGCGGCGGCCAGCGCCAGGCGCGGTTGCTGGCGCTGCGTCACGACCTTTCCCCCGGCGTCGATCAGCATCCAGCGTCGGTCACCGGCCGGCCCCCAGGGCTCCACGACGGCCTCCGAGTGCGCTGTGCCCCGGAACGCCTTGACCGGATGGACGTGAATCGACTGCAACTGTGCATACCCCATGAGGCCATCGTGCCAGGTGGCGCCGACAGCCCCGGGGGAACGGGTCAGTAGCCGCGGTACTGCTGGTTGTTGTACGGGTCCTGGTAGGGCGCCGCGGCGGGACGGGGGGCCGCGGGGCGCATCGCCTCGTAGCCCATGCCGCCGGGGGCCACCGGCCGAGGCTGCTGGGCCTGCGGACCCGGGTAGCCGCGCGGGGGCGCCTGCTGCGGGATGTAGGCCGCGGGCGCCTGCTGCAGCGGAGCGGGCTGCTGGGCCTGCGGATAGCCGTAGGAGGGCTGTGAAGGTGCCGCCGGGAGGGCGGGCAGTGCCGACGGCAGGGCGGGCAGGTGGCTGCCCGGCATGTCGTACGCAGCGGGGACCCGGATCGGGGCGATCTGCGGGGTGCCCCGCTCGGCGACGAGCCTGTCGTAGATCGGGGTGTCCGGGAAGGAGGCGGAGTAGTAGCCGCCGCCATAGGTGGAGCGGGGGGAGGTCATGGCACATAAGGTAAGCCCACGATGTGCTGGTTGGGGAGACCGATAAGAGGGTTGTTTTATGTGTCCGCAGTGACGCCGGATCCCCAATGCGAGCGAACTTGGCAAAAAAGGGACGCCAATCAGCGTTCGGATCGTGTAAATGCCGAGTTCCGAGCGGGTTACCGCAGGTTGACCACGGGTGTTTCCGTGCCCCTCGTGGGAGTTCGATGTCGCGGAGAATAGGTTGACCCTGTACAAGAACCCAATGAGCGACAGGGGCATCCCTGGCGCGGAGAGCCGTTGAGTGGGGGCGGACATGTCAATGCCGAAGGGGTCGAATGCTCCGGTGCCGACGACGGCGCTGCGGGTCGAATTGGGCTGGGGCTCCGGACCGGGCGTGCCCGACGCGGACGCCTCGGCGCTGTTGCTCGTCGGCGGAAAGGTCCGCTCCGACGCCGACTTCGTCTTCTACAACCAGCCCGAGCACTCCTCCGGCGCCGTCCGGCACGAGGGCAAGCGGGACGCCGGCGGCCGGGTGACCGACAGCCTGCTCGTCGACCTCGCGCGCGTGGAGCCCGCCATCGAGACCGTGATCCTCGCCGCCTCCGCGGACGGCGGATCGTTCGGCCAGGTGCCGGACCTCTACATCGAGGTCAAGGACGCGGCCCAGGGCACGGTCATCGCACGCTTCGACAGCACGGGCGCCAGCGTCGAAACCGCTTTCGTCCTCGGTGAGTTCTACCGCCGCCAGGGCGCCTGGAAGTTCCGTGCCGTCGGCCAGGGCTATGGCACCGGCCTGGAGGGCCTGGCCACCGACTACGGCATCACGGTCGACGAGCAGGCTGTCGGTCACCCGGCCGCCGGCGTCCCGCTTGCCCTCGTGCCGGACGGCGCCGGAGGAGTGCTCGGGCTGGTTGTAGAAGACGAAGTCGGCGTCGGAGCGGACCTTTCCGCCGACGAGCAACAGCGCCGAGGCGTCCGCGTCGGGCACGCCCGGTCCGGAG
>NZ_RDBN01000037.1:1867446-1872048 GCF_008042075.1 Streptomyces sp. UW30
GGCCCAGCTTGCTCGCCCAGCCCGAGAACTGCTTGCGCACCTCCCAGTTGAGGTTCACACGCATGGCGCCCCAGGCGCCGCCGGTCAGCCTGAGCAAGGTCACGCTCACCAAGGCGGCCCCCTCGGTCTCGCTGACCAAGCAGGGCGGCACCTCGGGCGCCATGCGTGTGAACCTCAACTGGGAGGTGCGCAAGCAGTTCTCGGGCTGGGCGAGCAAGCTGGGCCGCCCGGTCGCCATGCACAACGACCTCGACCTCGACCTGTGCGCCCTGTACGAGCTGATGGACGGCAGCAAGGGAGTCATCCAGTCCCTCGGCAACGCCTACGGCGCCCTGCACCAGCCGCCGTACATCCACCTCGACGGCGACGACCGCACGGGTGCCGTGTCCAGCGGCGAGAACCTCACCATCAACCTCGACCAGCAGCGGGCCTTCCGGCGCATCCTGATCTTCGTGACGATCTACGAGGGTGCTCGCTCCTTCGCCGACCTGCACGCGACGGTCACCCTCACACCGCAGCACGGCGCCCCGGTCGACTTCTCGCTCGACGAGTGCACGGTCCCCTCGACGGTGTGCGCGCTCGCCCTGATCACCAACACCGGCAACGACCTGGTCGTCCAGCGTGAGGCCCGCTACCTCGTGCCCGAGCGCGGGGTCAGCCCGCAGCGCACCGTCGACTACGCCTACGGCTGGGGCATGAACTGGACGCCCGGCCGCAAGTAGGTCAGGCCTCGTCGGTCAGCGCGTCCGGACGCGAGTAGGTGCGGCCCTTCCAGGCCGCACCCCGCCCCCGGTAGTGCTGCACCGCGGAATCGACCGTCATCAGGAGATAGAGGAACGCGGTGAACGGCAGCAGGGGAGCGAGCCACAGCGGCAGGCGGTAGTAGCGGACCATCGGGACATACGTGCCCGTCATCACCAGCCACGCGAGACCGCCGCCGACCGCCGTCGCCGTATCCCCACCCGCCAGGCCCGTCACCAGGGCCACGGGCGGCACCAGATACACCAGCGCGAGCCCTGCGACCGTCCCGGCCAGCACCACCGGGTTGTGCCGGAGCTGCGCGTACGCGCTGCGCGAGACCATCCGCCACAGGTCGCGCAGCCGCGGATACGGGCGCACGCTGTCCACCCGCTCGGCCAGCCCCAGCCAGATGTGACCGCCGCCGCGCTTGGCGGCCCGCGCGAGCGCGACGTCGTCGATGACGGCGTGCCGGATCGCGTCCGGGATCCGCGCCCGCTCGGCGGTCTCGGCCCGCAGCAGGACGCAGCCCCCTGCGGCGGCTGCCGTCCGCGACCCCTTCCTGCCGATCCGGCGGAACGGATACAGCTGCGCGAAGAAGTAGACGAACGCCGGCACGACCAGACGTTCCCAAAGGCTCTCCACCCGCAGCCGCGCCATCTGCGAGACGACGTCGAAACCGCCGCTGCCCGCTGCCGAGACAAGCTCGCGCAGGCTGTCGGGCGCATGCGCGATGTCGGCGTCCGTCAGCAGCAGGTACTCGGGGTCACGCGCGCGTGCCAGTCGGATGCCGTGCCGCACCGCCCAGAGCTTGCCCGTCCAGCCGGAGGGCGGCTCGCCGGGGGAGTCCACGGTCAGCGGCAGCCCGCCGTGGCGCCGGGCGAGCTCGCGCGCCAGCTCCCCGGTGCCGTCCGAGCTGCCGTCGTCGATCAGGAAGATCTCCGCGCGCCCGGGGTAGTCCTGGGCGAGCAGCGACGGCAGGCTCAGCGCAAGCACCGCCGCCTCGTCGCGGGCCGGTACGACGACGCAGACCGAGGGCCACTCCTGCGGCGAGCTCCGCTGCGGGAGCCTGACGTCGGTACGCCAGAAGAAGCCCTGGCACAGGAGCAGCCACAGCCAGGCGGCGAGTGATCCGGCGGCGGTCCACGCGAAGGCGCTCACCCGCGCAGTCTGCCCCACCGAGGCCGCCCGCAAGGGCCCATCGTCTATCGTGGCCGGGTGAAGATCGCGCTGATGGACTCCGGAATCGGCTTGCTGGCGGCCACGGCCGCGGTACGGCGGCTGCGACCCGACGCAGATCTCGTGCTCTCACTCGACCCCGACGGAATGCCCTGGGGTCCCAGGACTCCCGAAGACCTCACGCGCCGCGCCGCGGCCGTCGCCGACGCCGCTGCGGCGCACCGGCCCGACGCCCTGATCGTCGGCTGCAACACCGCGACCGTGCACGCGCTGCCCACCCTGCGGGCCCGCCTCGAACCCGCAATACCGGTCATCGGCACGGTCCCGGCGATCAAGCCGGCCGCGGCCGGCGGCGGCCCCGTCGCGATCTGGGCCACCCCTGCCACCACCGGCAGCCCCTACCAGCGCGGACTGATCCAGGACTTCGCCGACGGCGTGACCGTCACCGAAGTGCCGTGCTTCGGGCTGGCGGAAGCGGTCGAGCACGCGGACGAGCCGTCGATCGAGGCCACCGTCGCTGCGGCCGCCGCCCTGACCCCCGAGGACGTCACGACCGTGGTCCTGGGCTGCACGCACTACGAACTCGTCGCCGACCGCATCCGCACCGCCGTCCAGCGCCCCGGATTCCCGCCGCTCGTCCTGCACGGCTCCGCCGGGGCCGTCGCCGCGCAGGCACTGCGCCGACTCGGCGAGCAGCCCGCCCCCGCGGCGCCGGCGACGGGCACCCTGACCGTGCTGCTCAGCGGCCGCGAGGGCACGCTCCCCGAGCCCGCTCTGGCCTATGCGGAAGGGCGTCTGCTCCAGGCGGTCAGCCCCGCGCAGTGACCGACGCTCGAGACCGGTGGTCTTGAACCGGCCGATGATGAACCCGCGGTCGTAGTCGGCGGTCACCATCCGGCTCTCATGAAACGGACGCCTTCGGTCCGCCATGGCCCGGTCGGCGCAGTCACCCTGCGCGACGCGGTAGCAGCGCAGCGAATCCTGAGTAACCTCATAGCCATGAGGGACCACCCCCACGGCACGAAGCCGCATCCCGATGTGTGGACCGGGCGGGCGACCAACCGGGTCCAGTGGCTGCTGGCGCTCGCCGGTGCCGCCTGCATGGCGCTCGGCATCGAGCTGGCGATCGACTCGCCGTGGACGGGCGGCGGCGCCCCCCTGGCCATGGCTGTAGTGGGCTGCATCGCGGCCGGGCTGCTGGTCCTCTTCGGCACTCTCGCGTTCGTGCACGTCGCCCTGAAGGTCGACCAGGAGTGCCTTGAGGTGCGCTGCGGCCACATCGGTGTGCCGCGCCGCCGTATCCCCTTGTCCCACGTCGTGGGTGCCGAGTTCGTCCCGCTCGTCACTCCGCGCCACTGGGGTGGCTGGGGCTACAGGTGGCGGCCCGACAAGGGCACCGCGGTCGTCGTACGCCGTGGTGAGGGCCTGGTGCTGCGGCTGTGGGACGGCCACACGTTCACCGTCACCGTGGACGACGCGGAGGTGGCCGTGCGGGTGATCACGGACCGGCTGCGGACTCGCGCGGCCGACACGGCGCTCTGAGCTGTTCGCCACTGAGGGTGGCTGTTGGACCCATGTGTGTGGCCAACACTGTCGTGTGTCGGGTTATGGGGCTGTCCGGTCGCCACGCGCGCGTATGTCGTTCTCGCCGTGTGTCGACCCAAGGGTGATCGGGCGTGCCGTGGCCAGCCCCGCCAGCAGGCCGGCGCCCACGGACACCGTGGTGAAGCTGAGGGCGTTGCCGACCGCGGCGATGGCCGCCAGTGCGGTGAGGGCCGCGCCCGCGGTGAGCGCGACAGGGGTCGGACGAGCGGTGCGCCACAGCGCGAACAGCATCCAGCAGAAGGCCGCCGCGAGCAGCAGCAGGCCGACGACTCCCTGCTCGGCCGCCTGCTGCAAGGGCGCCGAGTGCGGCTTGCCGTCGGACAGCAGCGTCCCGGTCGCCGTCTCACTGAGCTCCCCGAAGCGACCCGGGCCCACGCCCAGGGCGAGGTCCTCGCGCGCCAGGTGCAGCGCGTCGTGCCAGAGCTGGATCCGGTGCCCGGTCAGCTGACCCTCCAGCCAGGCGAGCAGTCCGCCGGGCACCGCGTTCCCGGCGACCGCCCAGGTCAGGCCGGTGGCGGAGGCCGCCGCCAGGGCCAGTCCGGCTATGCCCACCCCACGATGGCGGAGATGGCCGGCCGCGAGCGAGCACAGCACGACGGCGGAACAGGTGACGAAGCCGCTGGTCGAGCCCAGGACAGCCGCAGTCACGGTGATTCCGGCGGCGAGCACGCGCAGGCCCAGACGCAGGAGCGGTGCCGAGGCGGACCAGGCGGCGCAGCACGCGGCGCCGGTGGCGAGGGTCAGCACGGCGGCAGTGGCTCCGGCGTGCCCAAGCGGGTCGACGAGCTGAGGGCCCGGGGACAGATGCGGAACCGTCAGCGTCAGACCCACTCCGGCCAGGGCCGCGGCGCAGGGTACGGCGACCGGCAGCAGTGCCCCGCCGATCCGTCCCGCGGCGTAGCCGGCGGCCACGGCGAGGATCGCGAGCAGCACACCTTCGGGGCGGCCGTCGTGCACGGCGGCCGAGATCAGCGACCAGGCGGCGCATGCCCCCAACACCACGACGCCCGCCGCGTCAGAAACGTTTCGTCTGGCTCCGTCCTCTTCCGGACGCGCCGAGGACGTCATTCCCGCGAAACC
>NZ_RDBN01000037.1:1872148-1879741 GCF_008042075.1 Streptomyces sp. UW30
GCACGCGCGCGCCAGGGCGACGTACTACCCGGACGGGCTCCCCGACGACGGCACCGACTGGGCCGCCGCCTGGCGCGGGCGATACGACTGAGGCTCCGGCATACCGTAACGGCTTATGGCCGGTTTGTGGACGTGTCGTGCAGGAACGATGCGTCGCCCGAGTGCCTGGGACCGCGATGCCTCGCCCACCGACCTCGCTGTCCCTGCCAAGGTCGACCGCCGTACACTCCCCGAGTGACCGTCACCGCAACCTCCGTGGACGAGTCGGACCAGGTTGAGCCGCAGATCGCGCCCACCTCGCGCGCGGCACGGCTCGTGCGTCTGGTTCCGGCCCTCGCCGCGGCGCTCTCCGGAGTGCTGCTCTACGTCAGCTTCCCACCGCGCACCCTGTGGTGGTTGTCCCTGCCGGCCTTCGCGATCTTCGGCTGGGTGCTGCGTGGCCGCAGCTGGAAGGCGGGACTCGGCCTCGGCTATCTCTTCGGCCTCGGCTTCCTGCTGCCGCTGCTGGTGTGGACCGGCGTGGAGGTGGGCCCCGGCCCCTGGCTCGCACTCGTCGTGATCGAGGCGGTCTTCGTCGCGCTGGTGGGCGCGGGAGTGGCCGCGGTGTCGAAGCTGCCGGGCTGGCCGGTGTGGGCCGCGGCGCTGTGGATCGCCGGTGAGGCGGCACGCGCGCGTGCGCCGTTCAACGGCTTCCCGTGGGGCAAGATCGCGTTCGGCCAGGCCGACGGCGTCTTCCTCCCGCTGGCCGCCTTGGGTGGCACGCCGGTGCTCGGTTTCGCGGTCGTCCTGTGCGGCTTCGGTCTGTACGAGGTCGTACGCCTGGCCATGGAACGACGGCGCACGCGGTCCGTCCAGCGGTCCGCCGCGGCCGTCGCCCTGCTGAGCGTGGCCGTACCCGTGGTGGGCGCCGTGGCCGCACGGCCGCTGGTCAGCGACAAGGCCGAGAGCGGCACCGCGACCGTCGCCGTCATCCAGGGCAACGTGCCGCGCGCGGGGCTGGACTTCAACTCCCAGCGACGAGCCGTACTGGACTACCACGCGCGAGAGACCGAGCGCCTGGCAGCCGAGGTCAAGGCGGGGAAGGTCGCCCGGCCCGACTTCGTGCTGTGGCCCGAGAACTCCTCCGACATCGACCCCTTCGCCAACGCCGACGCCCGCGCCGTCATCGACAAGGCCGCCAAGGCGATCGGTGCGCCCATCTCGGTGGGCGGCGTCGTCGAGCGGGACGGCAAGCTGCTCAACGAGCAGATCCTGTGGGACCCCGACAAGGGCCCCGTCGACACCTACGACAAGCGGCAGATTCAGCCGTTCGGCGAGTACCTGCCGCTGCGCTCGCTCGTCGGGGCGATCAACGAGAACTGGACCTCGATGGTCCGCAAGGACTTCAGCCGCGGCAGCGAGCCGGGCGTGTTCACCATGGACGGCGCCAAGGTCGGTCTCGTCACCTGCTACGAGGCGGCCTTCGACTGGGCCGTGCGCTCCGAGGTCGTCGACGGCGCGCAGATGATCTCCGTGCCGAGCAACAACGCCACCTTCGACCGCAGCGAGATGACCTACCAGCAGCTCGCCATGTCCCGTGTCCGCGCCGTCGAGCACAGCCGGACCGTCACCGTTCCGGTGACCAGCGGCGTCAGCGCGATCATCATGCCGGACGGCGAGATCACGCAGAGGACCGGCATGTTCGTGGCCGACTCGCTCGTCCAGAAGGTCCCGCTGCGCTCCTCCGAGACGCCCGCGACGCGGCTCGGCATCCTGCCGGAGATCGCCCTGCTGCTCGTGGCCGCGGGCGGCCTCGGCTGGGCGATCGGCGCCGGGATGCGCGCGCGTCGCGCCGGTGACGCGTAGCTGTACGCCGGTCACACGCCCCCGGAACCCACCGGGGGCGCCGCCACCGGCCCGTTAGGGTCGGGGACATGGCTACTCCTGACTTCATTCGTACGATCCGGGCATCCGCCGGTCAGCAACTGCTGTGGCTTCCCGGGATCAGCGCCGTCGTCTTCGACGACGAGGGGCGGGTCCTGCTGGGGCAGCGCGCGGACAACCACAAGTGGACCGTGATCACCGGCATTCCCGACCCGGGCGAGCAGCCCGCGGCCTGCGCCGTGCGGGAGGTCTACGAGGAGACGGGCATCCGGTGCGTCCCCGAACGGGTCGTACTCGTCAGGTCCAGCAGAGAAGTCACCTATCCCAACGGTGACCAGTGCCAGTTCATGGACATCACCCTCCGCTGCCGGGCCGTCGGCGGCGAGGCGCGGGTCAACGACGACGAATCGGTTCAGGTGGGCTGGTACGACGTGGACGCGCTGCCCCAGATGGACGAGGGCCAGCTGTTTCGGATCAAGCAGGCGCTGGCTGATGAACCCACGTGGTTCGAGCCTATGAGCTCGGACTGAAGTATGGGTTGCGACCATATGTGGCCTGGTCGGGGTGCTACCTAGGGTCGAGCCATGACCCCGCCCAGCATCCTCCCGGCTCAAGGCTCGTCCTTGCCCTCGCCCCTCGACCTCGGCGGCCGCACCGCGCTGGTCACCGGAGCCGCCGGCGGCATCGGCCGCGCCTGTGCGCTACGGCTCGCGGCCGCAGGGGCCAAGGTGAGAGCGGTCGACCGGGACGCCGCGGGCCTGGAGGAACTCGTCGAAGGGGCCCGAGGGCTCGGGGGCGCCGTCGAAGCGCACGTCCTCGACCTCACCGACCTGGACGCCGCCGAACTCGCCGCCTCCGGGACCGACGTCCTCGTC
Organism: Streptomyces sp. UW30; assembly: GCF_008042075.1. Taxonomy (GTDB): domain Bacteria; phylum Actinomycetota; class Actinomycetes; order Streptomycetales; family Streptomycetaceae; genus Streptomyces. The sequence goes on from NZ_RDBN01000037.1 coordinate 1,874,887, forward strand.
AACAACGCCGGGCTGCAACTGGTACGGCCCATCGAGGAGTTCCCGGCCGACGTCTTCCACACGGTGCTCACCGTGATGCTGGAGGCGCCGTTCCGGCTCATCCGTGGTGCCCTGCCCCATATGTACGGGCAGGGCTGGGGCCGGATCGTCAATGTGTCCTCCGTACATGGACTGCGTGCCTCAGCCTTCAAGTCGGCCTATGTGGCCGCCAAACATGGTCTGGAGGGACTCTCCAAGACCGCCGCCCTGGAGGGCGCACCCCATGGCGTCACCTCCAACTGTGTGAACCCCGCCTATGTGCGCACCCCACTGGTCGAGAAGCAGCTCGCCGACCAGGCCCGGGCGCACGGCATTCCCACGGAGCGCGTGCTGTCCGAGGTGCTGTTGCAGGACAGCGCGGTCAAGCGGCTGATCGAACCGGAGGAGGTCGCCGAGGCCGTGGCGTACCTGTGCAGCCCGCAGGCCTCCTTCGTCACCGGTACCTCCCTGGTACTCGACGGTGGCTGGACCGCGCACTGACCGGCCGGGGCCGGCGGAAAACCGAGTTATCCACAGGGCTGACGGGGTGGCGGTGCGATGAGCAATCCTGTCGGCATGTCCCGCGATCACGTGCACCCAGCCGAGCGCTCACCAGGCGCTGCCGGAGCGCCCCTGAGCAGCGCCGAGACGCCGTTCCTCGAGCTGCTGGCCAGGGGCGCGTCCGCCGATGCCTACGAGCAGCCGGTGCTGCTCGCCCGCGCCGAGGGCAGATCCACCGAATGGATCGTCGCCCTCGAGCAGGCCAAGCTGCTCGCACTGCGCGTCCGCTCCGAGCTGGAGGGACGACGCAGGCGCGAGGCCGAGCTGTCGGCCCTGTTCGAGACGGCCCACGACCTGGCCGGCCTGCGGGACCTGGACGCCGTACTCCAGGCGATCGTGCAGCGCGCCCGGTCCCTGCTCGGCACGGACGTCGCCTATCTCAGCCTGAACGACCCGGCCAGGGGCGACACCTATATGCGGGTGACCGAGGGCTCGGTCGCGGCCCGCTTCCAGCAGCTGCGGCTCGGCATGGGGGAGGGCCTCGGCGGACTCGTCGCGCAGACCGCCCGCCCCTATGTCACCGACGACTACTTCAAGGACGACCGCTTCCAGCACACCCTCACCATCGACGCCGGAGTGCGTGACGAAGGGCTGGTCGCCATCCTCGGCGTGCCGCTGATGCTGGGCCACCACGTCATCGGCGTCCTCTTCGCGGCGGACCGGCGCGCCCGGGTCTTCGAGCGGGAGCAGATCGCGCTGCTCGGCTCCTTCGCCGCCCTCGCCGCTGCCGCCCTCGACACCGCGAACCTGCTCAGCGAGACCCGCTCGGCGCTCGCCGATCTGGAACGGGCCAACGAGATCATCCGCGACCGCAGCGGAGTCATCGAACGGGCCTCCGACGTGCACGACCGACTCGCCCAACTCGTGCTGCACGGCGGCGGAGTGCACGACGTGGCCGCCGCCGTCTCCCAAGTCCTCGACGGCGCAGTCGAGTTCGCGGCGGCCGTCGACGCACCGGCCACGGCCCTGGAAGCCTCCCGCGCCGAAGGCCACGCGGTACGGCACGGCGACGACTGGATCGCCGCCGTGGTCGCGGGCGGCGAACTCCTCGGTGCACTGGTGCTGCGCGGCCACCCCGGCCTCGACCCCGTGGACCAACGCACTCTGGAGCGGGCCGCCACGGTCACCTCCCTGCTCCTCCTCGCCCGACGCTCCGCGGCCGAGGCCGAACAGCGCGTCCGGGGCGAGCTGTTGGATGACCTGCTCGACGCCCGCGACCGCGACCCACGGCTGCTGCGCGAGCGTGCGGCGCGGCTGTACGCCGACCTCGACGCCACCCATGTCGTCCTCGCCGCCCGCCTGGAAGCCGTAGCGGCCGACGCCGACCAGGAGGCGGCTGCCCGCAGACGCCTGTGGTCCGCCGCGTCCCACCTTGCCGCGACCCGGCAAGGTCTGGCAGCGGCCCGTGACGGCGGCACCGTGCTGCTCCTGCCCCTCGAGACAGGGGAGACGGCCACCGCCGTGGCCCGCCGCGCCGCCCGGCACCTCGGAACAGCCGTCCAAGAGGCGGTCACCGTCGGCGCCTCCGCTCCGGTCGAGGAGTTGGCCGCACACCCCGACTCCGTAGCCGCCGCCTATGAGGAGAGCCGGCGCTGCCTGGACGCGCTGCGGCTGCTCGGCCGCTCCGGGGACGGCGCAGCCGCCGAGGACTTCGGGTTCCTCGGGCTGCTGCTGGCGGGGGACCGGGACATCGTGGGCTTCGTCGACCGTACGATCGGCCAGGTCGTCGCCTACGACGAACGGCGCGGCACCGACCTGCTGCACACCCTCGACGCGTACTTCGCCTGCGGGATGAGCCCGGCCCGGACCAAGGACGAGCTGCACGTCCATGTGAACACGGTCGCGCAGCGTCTCGAGCGCGTCGGCCACCTCCTCGGCGCCGACTGGCAGAGCCCCGCGCGTGTCCTGGAGATCCAACTGGCCCTGCGCCTGCACAAGTTGTCGGCACAGACACAGCGCTGACCCCCGCACGCATGGGCGTGCGGGGGCTGCCGGCAAAGGGATGGCCCTTCGGGCCGGTCCTCAGACGGTGTGCGCGTCCGCCGCACGAGCCGCCGCGGGCTCCGCGCCCGCCGAGGCTTCGACGTCGGCCAGGTCCCGGTGACGGGTCTCCTTGGCCAGGCCGACCGCAACCAGCGTCAGGACGGCAGCGGCGATGACGTACAGGGCGATCGGGGTGGAGCTGCCGTACGCGTTCAGCAACGCGGTGGCGATCAGCGGTGCCGGCGCACCCGCCGCGACCGAAGCGAACTGGGCGCCGATCGAAGCACCGGAGTAGCGCATCCGGGTCGCGAACATCTCGGAGAAGAAGGCGGCCTGGGGTGCGTACATGGCGCCGTGCAACACCAGGCCCACGGTCACGGCGAGGAGCAGGTTGCCGAAGCCTCCCGTGTCGATGAGCGAGAAGAACGGGAACATCCACAGCCCGACTCCGGCCGCGCCCAGCAGATAGACGGGACGGCGGCCGATCCGGTCCGACAGCGCGCCCCAGGCCGGGATGACCGCGAAGTGGACGGCCGAGGCGATGAGGACCGCGTTGAGCGCCGTCTGCTTGGAGAGGCCGGCGGATGTGGTGGCGTAGACGAGGATGAACGCCGTGATGACGTAGTAACTGATGTTCTCCGCCATGCGCGCACCCATGGCCACCAGTACGTCACGCCAGTGGTGCCGCAGCACGGAGACCAGCGGCAGCTTCTCGGCGTCCGCCGTGTCCGTGCGCGCGACCTTGCGTGCCTCCGCCTGCGCCAACGCCTCCTTGAAGACGGGCGATTCATCGACAGACAGACGAATCCACAAACCGACGATCACCAGCACACCGGAGAGCAGGAACGGGATCCGCCAGCCCCAACTGCCGAAGGCACTGTCCGACAGCACGGCCGTCAGCAGGGACAGCACACCCGTCGCGAGCAACTGACCCGCGGGCGCACCGGTCTGCGGCCACGAGGCCCAGAACCCACGCCGTCGCGCGTCCCCGTGCTCCGACACCAGCAACACGGCTCCGCCCCACTCACCACCGAGCGCGAATCCCTGAACCAGCCGCAACACGGTCAGCAGCGCCGGCGCCGCGGACCCGATGGTCGCGTACGTCGGCAACAGCCCGATCGCGAAGGTCGCCCCACCCATCAGAAGCAGGCTCAGCACCAACAGCTTCTTGCGCCCGAGCCGGTCCCCGTAGTGCCCGAAGACCAGCGCGCCCAGAGGCCGCGCCGCGAATCCGACCGCGTAGGTCAGGAACGACAGCAGGGTGCCGACGAGCGGGTCGGATTCCGGAAAGAACAGCTTGTTGAAGACGAGCGCGGCGGCGGATCCGTAGAGGAAGAAGTCGTACCACTCGATGGTGGTGCCGATGAGACTGGCTGCGACGATGCGACGGAGGTTCGCGGGTGGTGGGGGAGCGGTGGTTCCGGAGGCCATGTGCGCCACTTCCTCGTGTGCGGTGGGGACGGGTACGTGTTCGCACACCGTAGGAACCTGCAGGTCAAGGGCACATGTGGTGGGACTACATAGTTCGCGGTCGGGGTGTGCGTGTTGCCGCTATGTCGGTGCTTCGATGGCTGCCCCGAGGGCTTGATCGATGACAGGACGGGCGGTGTCCTGGCTGCGTCGTTGGGGGTGATTTGACTCTGGCGTGCTGACTCCCGTGCTGGTTCGGTGCTGACTAAAAGCGCACGTCATCACCCGTCTCAACCTCTCCCGTGCTGACTTGGTGCTGACTACGCTGCGTTGAACGCCGTCATCTGGGGCCGATCGGACAGCCGCTGCCGCCTGGTCCGGCATGAAGCTGAGGGCTGGGAACCGATCACGCGCGGGGACGCTTGCGACATCACCAAGATCAAGTGCCGGACCACACACAGGCCGCCATTTCGTTCATCGCAGGGCACGATCCTCGAGGCCGTAGGACGCCATCGCGCGGTTATGGATCGTGGACGGCACGCTCATTCCGGTCCGTGACCGCAGCGTGGGCACGTCCTCGCGTAACTACCGGTTTTCGGCGCATGTGCAGGTCGTCGTGGACGCGGATACGCGTCTGGTGGTGGCCGTGCCCCGCCCGGTGCCCGGTACGACGGCGGATGCGAAGGCCTGGCGGGACTCGGGCCTGGCCCGGCAGTGCCAGGGCGTCACGGTGCTCGGCGACGGCGCCTACATCAACACCGGGCTCGTCGTCCCGCACCGCAAACGGCCGGGGCGGCCGCTGCTGAAGGGCCAGGAAGAAGACAATGCCGCGCACCGCAAGGTCCGCGCTCGCGTCGAGCATGTGATCGGCCGGCTGAAGAAC
>NZ_RDBN01000037.1:1879841-1990225 GCF_008042075.1 Streptomyces sp. UW30
GGGCGTACCGGGGGAGGGCGTCGAGGTGCGTGACGGCGATGCGGCGGGCACGGCGGCGGAGCGGCCTTCCGGGGATGTGCCGTCCTCCACGGTGCCGTCCGGGACGGGTGCGCGGACGTCGTCGGACACCGAGCCGTCCCGCGTGGGGCTCTCGTACGTGAACAGTCCGCCCAGGAAAGCGCCCGTCAGCAGGACGGCCAGGGTCACGCCCGCCCCGGAGACCAGAAGGGTGCGGTGCCTGCGCCGGGAGCCCCCGTGGGCGTCCGTGTCGGCGAGGTCCGTCTCGCCAGGTGTCTGTTGCGCGGAGGGCGGGTGCGGTTGCGTGGGTATGGGGTCCGTGGCGGCCAAGTCCCCTTGTTCCCGCGGCACTTCGTCCCCGGAGCGGTCTGCCCCTGTGTCCTCGCCGAGCTCCACGAACGGCCGTATCCGCACCGGATCGAAGTCCTCCGCGGCCGCCCGCTCCGCCGCGCGCGCGTCGCGGCGGGCGTCGGAGGCCCGGCGAGCGCACGAGCAGGCGGGGGTGGCGTCGGCTGCCCGGGGTGTCCCGCACTCCGGGCAGACGGGGCCGTTCGGTTCACTCACGTAGGGGTCCCTCTCCATGCAGGATCCAGAGTCTAGGCATAAGTTGAACACTCAATCTCCATGGCCCCGGAGGTTGACGGAACAGGCGCCCCAAGGCCGTCCGAAACCGGTCGCACCGGCCCGGGTACGTCCCTCACGCCGAGCGACGTGGCGGCGTCCCCGTGGTGGGCCGGCCGAGGTGGGCGGTGAACCAGTCGCGGGCCAGTTCCGCGACGGTCGTGAGAGTGCCGGGCTCCTCGAAGAGATGGGTGGCGCCCGGGACCACGGCGATCCGGTGCTCGCAGTGCATCCGGTCCGCGGCCAGGCGGTTGAGGCTGAGCACCTGTGTGTCACGGCTGCCGACGATGAGCAGGGTCGGCGCCCGCAGCCGCGCCAGCGCCGCCGGCGTGGCCAGGTCGGGGCGACCGCCGCGCGAGACGACCGAGCGGACGTCGGAGCCGGACAGAGCGGCCGCCTCCAGCGCGGCAGCGGCCCCGGTGCTGGCCCCGAAGTAGGCGACGGGCAAGCCGGTTTCCTCGCGCAGCCACACCGACGCGGCATGCAGACGCCGGGCGAGCAGCAGGATGTCGAAGACGTTGTGCCGGTCGTGCGCCTCGCCGTCGGTGAGCAGGTCGAGCAGCAGCGTGGCCAGCCGGGCCCGGTTGAGGGCGGTGGCGACGTACTGGTTGCGGGGGCTGAGCCGGCTGCTGCCACTGCCGTGCGCGAACGCCACCGCCGCCGCGGCCCCGTCGGGCACGACCAGCCGGGCACCCACCCGCGCTCCCGCCGCCGGGATCAGCACCTCACGGTCCGACGGCGACGCCGATCCGGATCCCGCAGCCGCGGCGAGCAACGAGGTGACCTCGGAGTCCGGCACCTGACCGAAGTCCCGGTACCAGGCACCCACCGAGCCGAGGATCTGATGCGTCTGCGGGCAGACGACGTCGTCGGCGACCTGCCGCAGCCGGGCCACGCTGTGCGCCGGTCCGACGGGCACGGCGAGCACGACCCGGGCCGCGCCCTGACCTCGTACGACCCGGCAGGCGGCCTCGGCCGTGGCACCGGTGGCGAGCCCGTCGTCCACCACGAGCGCGGTGCGCCCGGCCACCGGCAGCGCCTCGCGCCCCTGCCGGTAGCCCCGCACCCGCCGTTCCAGCTCGGCACGCTCGGCCGCCTCCACGGTCCCCCGCTCGGCCGAGGTCAGCCCGGCCTCGCCGATCACATCCCGGTTGAGGACGCGCACCCCGTGCTCGCCGATCGCCCCGAACCCCCACTCCGGCTGGTCGGGCACACCCAGCTTCCGCACCACCAGCACATCCAGCGGGGCGTCGAGCCGCCGGGCCACCTCCGCCGCCACGGGCACCCCGCCGCGCGGCAGGCCCAGCACCACCACATCCTGACCGCGCAGCTCCTCAAGCCCCTCGGCCAGCAGCCGCCCGGCCGTCCTGCGGTCGTCGTAACGCATACGTGCCTCCCGTGCCCACGAGGACGGGAGCTGTCCCTTCTCTTCAGGCTACGACTGTTCGCGGGAGGCTTCGGCACTTGGCGATTTCGGGTCGGTACCCCCGAGGCGGTTGCCGTGTTCAATCACTCGTATCGCGTCACGCATCACGGCACGAACGGACGTCCCCACACGTCAGGAGGCATCGTGATCGCCGCTCCCGAGCCCCGACCGACCGAACGCGACATCGTCGAACGCGCCGTGAACCTGCGGCCCGTGCTGATCGAACGACAGCCGGAGACGGAACGGCTGACGCACTACCCCAAGGACACCCACGACGACTTCCTGCGGGCCGGCTTCTACCGGATGCTCCAGCCGCGCCGCTACGGCGGCTACGAGTTCGGCCTGCCCGCCTTCTACCGCGTGGTCACCGAGATCGCCCGCGGCTGCCCCTCCACCGGCTGGGCCCTGTCCCTCACCGCCGCCCACGTCCTGCAGGTCGCCGGCGTCTTCGAGGAGAAGGCACAGGACGAGATCTTCGGCGCCGACGGCGACTTCCGCGCCGCGTCCACGGTCGCGCCCATCGGCGTCGCCCGGCCCGACGGCGACGACCACGTCGTCCTCGACGGCACCTGGCCGTACTCCTCGGGAGCCCCCTACTCCACCCACTACGTCGGCCAGACCCTGCGCGCCCCCGACCGCCCCGGCGGCCCGCCCGGACCACCGGTGCTGTTCGTCGCCCCGCGCTCGGTGTGGACGGTGCTCGACGACTGGCACGGCGTCCTCGGCCTGCGCGGCAGCGGCTCCCACAGCATCCACATGGAGCAGGCCCGCATCCCGGCCCACCTCACCCGTGAGGCGAGCCTGCTCGACCTGCCCGTCGAGGGCGGCAGCGTCGGCTCCGCGCTGCACGGCAACCCCATGTACGCGGGGCGGGCACCGAGCTTCTTCCACGGCGAGCTGGCCGCCATCATGATCGGCACCGCGTATGCCGCCGCCGACGAGTACGCCCGCGTGATCGCCGAGCGCCCCCTCATCCTCGAACCCGACCGCACCCGCGCGGAACTCCACGACTACCAGCGGCATCTCGGCGAGGCCCTCGGCGTGATCCACACGGCCGAGGCGGCGCTGCTGCGCACCGCCGAGGAGTGGATGGAGACCTGCCACCGCAACGCCACCGGCGGCGCCCCCTTCACCCTCGCCGACGACAACCGCCTGGCGCTGATGTTCCTGAACGCCGGCCGCATGACCTGGGACGTTCTCCAGGGCACCCTTTTCCGCACGGCCGGTTCCCGGCACGCCCGCGACGGCGAGCGGATGCAGCGCTACTTCCGGGACGCGGCGACGTACTGGACCCATGTGGGCCCCAGCATGGCCGAGCCGCTCACCCGCCGGGTCGGCCGCGATCGCTTGGGGCTCCCGTCCGATGACATTCCGTTGATCCCCTGACCTGCGGACAACGGATGCCCTGACCTGTGGGGAGCCATAGGAATGCTCCCGTCCGGATCGGGTACGCGAGCAGGGCCGCGCCGGGGCCGAGTACCCCGCGACCATGCCCCGGGCGGACCGCAATACCGTCGCTGACAGGGGATCTGCCATGGACACACCCGCGAACGACTACACCGCCACACCGGCCCGGCGGGCGCTGGACGCGCTGGCCGACAACACGGAGGACAGGGCGGCGCTGGACACGCTCGCGAGCAGCGACGTCCTTGTCCCCGTGCCCGACGACGTGGAGGATCAGGACGCCACCGACCCCGCCGCCGTGGCGCTGCCGGTCATCGAGCGGCCGGGCGGCGAGCCGGTCGTCCCCGTCTTCACCTCCGAGCCCGCGATGGCCGAGCTGCTGCCCTACATCTCCCGCTACCGCCTGGTGCCGCTGGGCGCACTGGCCTCCCAGTGGCCGACCGAGGACCTGGCCCTGACCATAGACGCCGGCTCCGCACACCCCCTGACCCTGACGTCGGAGGGCGTACGGACCCTGCTGGCGCGACCGTAGCGCGACAGAGCGACCCGCGAAGGGGATGAGCGGCCGCAGCCCGGCCGCTCATCCCCTTCGCGCTGTCCGTCCCTCTCCGAGGACGGCCGCCGCGGTCCTGGACCGCCTCGCGGACCATGGGGAAAGGTCGGCCGGAACTGCTCCCCGCCGCAGGGTGGTTCGGCCGTACGGAGAGGGAAGATCCCACCGGGAGGGCCGACGCGAAAGGGTGGGGGTCGTCTTGAGGGTCGTCCTGCTGGGCACCGCAGCCGGAGGCGGTTTCCCCCGCTGGAACTGCGCCTGCGTGCGCTGCGACGCCGCCCGTGACGGGAAGCTGCCCGCGCGCGGCTCGGAGTGCGCGGCCGTCACCGGCAACTCCCGCGACTGGTGGCTGCTCAACGCCTCACCGGACATCCGCGCCCAGCTGGGCGGCGCCGCCGCCCTGTGGCCCGGGCCCCGGCACACCCCGGTGCGGGGCGTGCTGCTGACCGACGCCGAGGCCGACCATGTGGCGGGCCTGGCCGTACTGCGCGACGCCGCCGGACTGAAGACGTACGCCACCGCGCCGGTACTGGCCGCCCTGGCCCCGGCGAGGGCTGGCCTGGACCGCCACGCCCCGTGGGAGTGGGCGGACAGCCTCACGGAGGGCGGGTTCGTGCTGGCCGGAGGGCTGGTCGTCACGGCACATCCGGTTCCGGGGAAGGCACCGGCGTACGTGCCGGGCAAGAGCACGGACCGCCGCTGGGTGACGGTGTACCGCGTCGAGGACCTGGCCACCGGACGCGTCCTCGTCTACGCACCCCGCGTGCGGGCCTGGTCCCCGCTGCTGGAGGACCTGGTCGCCACGGCGGACTGCGTCGTCCTGGACGGCACGCACTTCGCGGCCGGCGAGTCGACGGACGCCGGACGGCACCTGCCCGTCTGCGGACCGGCCGGCAGCCTCACCGCCCTGGCCCGCCACCCGCACGCCCGCCGGATCTACACCCACCTCGCCGACACGAACCCGCTGCTCGATCCGGCCTCGGCGGCTCGCGCCCAGGTGGCGGAGGCGGGCGTGGAGGTCCTACCGGACGGGGTGGAGTTCGCGCTGTAGGCGGACTGACGGCATCGCCCTCAGGGGCGCGGGGAACCGCGCGACAAGCCACGACGGCGTCGCAGTCGAACGACGACCCGCCGCGGCACTGCCGTCAAGCGCTCAGCATGCGCGCGAGCGCACCCCGCTGCAACGGCAGGACCTCGGCGTGCAGGTCACGGCCCTTGCGGGTCAGGGTGACATACACGCCGCGCCGGTCCTCCACACAGACGGAACGCTCCAGCAGTCCGTCCTTCTCCAGCCGGCCGATGAGCCGGGACAGCGCGCTCTGGCTGAGATGGACCCGTCCGACGAGGTTCTGCACCCGACACTGCTCGCCCTCCTTGGGCGTCGCCGACGCGAGGATGTCGAGCACCTCGAAGTCGCTCGCGCCCAAACCGTGCGGGTGCAGTACGCGGTCGATCTCGCACATCGTGCGCGCGTGCACGGACAGGATGTCCCGCCACCGTTCCTCGAGCCCCGCGTCGGCCGTCTTCACTGCCATACCGGCACCGTAGCACCGATTCGGCCAATTGTTGTACGTGCAACTAGTGCGCGCGCAACAGAGGCGTCACCGACGGGGCGGGCCCTCAGCCGGTCGGGTCCTGGAGCAGCCCGACGAGATTGCCGTCCGCGTCCTTGACGGAGGCGATCAGCCTGCCGCCGCCCACGTCGTGGATGTCCTGGAGCGCCTCGGCACCCGCTGCCAGCAGGGCCGCGTGGGACGCCCTGATGTCGGTCACGTGCCAGTAGGGGACCGGGCCGGTCAAGCCCTTGGAGTGCCCGTTGGGGTCCAGACCGACGTCCTGCCCGGCGTCCTTGAAGCCGACGTAGTACGGCTCGTCCGCATACGGCTCCGTCTCCAGCAGGGCGCTGAACAGGGCCTTCGCCCGGGCGAGGTCCTTGACGGGGTAGATGATCGTGCTGACTCCGGCGGTCATGACGTCCTCCTTGGTGAACCGGGGGCCGGCGGTTTCGCCGGTGGTCTCACGCTAGGACGGGGGAGCGGCTCATGACTTCTCGAATCCTGACCGTTCGCGAGCCGAGGGCGCGCCGCCGGCCGGATCGCCGCACCCTCCTGCCCTCAAGTCGTCACGTCGACTGCCGTTTCACCAGCTCCGTCGGCAGGATCACCGCCGCCGGGTCCTCACCGCCGATCTGGGCGAGCAGCAGCCGCACCATCTCGGCGCTGATCCGGTCGTAGGGCTGGTGGATCGTCGTCAGGGCGGGTGTGGCCTCCGTCGCCGCGGCGGAGTCGTCGAAGCCGCCGACGGACACGTCCTCGGGCACCCGGCGCCCCGCCCGGTGCAGCGCCACCAGGGCACCCTGTGCCATCAGGTCGGACGCCACGAACAGGGCGTCCATGTCCGGCGCCTGCGCCAGTAGCCGCTGGGTGCCCGCCTCGCCGCTGGCCCGGCTGTAGTCGCCGGAGACGATCAGCTGCTCGTCGATCTCGACGCCCGCCTCCGTGAGCACCTCCTTGTACCCGGCGAGGCGGTCGACACCGCCCGGGGTGTCCAGCGGACCGCTCACCACGCCGATCCGGCGCCGGCCCAGCGACAGCAGGTGGCGCACCATGTCGCGGGCGCCGTCCCGGTCGTCCGCCGCCACGTAACTCACCTTGGAGCCGGGCCCCATGGGCTTGCCGCACTGGACGAGGGGCACACCCGCCTCGCGCAGCTCCTCGGCGACCCGGTCACCGGAGTGACTGGACACCAGCAGCACCCCGTCGACATGACCGGCGGTGATGTAGCGCGTGATGCGCCGCCGTTCGTCCTTCGTGCCCGCCAGCATCAGCAGCAGCGGGATGTCGTGCGCGGCGAGGGCCTGGGTGCAGCCGCTCAGCAGGACGTTGAAGTTGGGGTCCTCGAAGAACCTCTCCTGCGGCTCGGTCAGCAGGAAGCCGATCGAGTCCGAACGCCCCGTGATCAGCGAGCGGGCATGCCGGTTGACGACGTAACCGGTCTTGCGGATCGCCGCGTTGACCGCCTCCTGGGCGGTGGGGCTGACGTAGTGCCCGCCGTTGAGCACGCGCGAGACGGTGCCCCGTGAGACTCCGGCCTCGCGCGCCACGTCGTGGATCGTCGGCGGTCTGCGTCGGCCCCCCGTGTTGCTCATGGTCATGACTTTACGGCTCCGGAGAGCAGATCCAGACTCCAGAACCGCTGGATGACCAGGAAGAGCGCGACCAGCGGAATCACCGCGAGGAACGCGCCGGTGATCACCAGCGTGTACAGCGCCGGGGTGTTGGCGCCCTGTTCGAGGAGCGTGTACAGGCCGAGCGTGATCGGGAACCGCTCGTCGTCGCTGAGCATGATGTACGGCAGCAGGAAGTTGTTCCAGATCGCCACGAACTGGAACAGGAACACCGTCACCATGCCGGGCACCATCATCGGCAGTGCGATCCGGGTGAAGATCCGCCACTCGCTCGCCCCGTCCATCCGCCCGGCCTCGACCACATCGGCCGGGACGGCGGCGGTCGCGTAGATCCGCGAGAGGTAGACGCCGTACGGCGACAGGAGCTGCGGCAGCAGCACGGACAGGTACGAGTCCGTCAGATCGGCCTTCGCCAGCAGCAGGTACTGCGGGATGGCGAGGATGACCGGCGGCATCAGCACGCCCGCCAGCAGGACATTGAAGATCGTCTCGCGGCCCGGGAAGCGGTAGATCGCCAGCGCGTAGCCGCTGAACGCCGAGACGACCGTCGACAACAGGGCGCCGAGACCGGCGTACAGGGCGGAGTTGCCCATCCACTGCCAGTAGACGCCGTCGCGATAGGCGCTGAGGTCCGCGACGTTGTCGGCGAACCCCGTGCCCGGCAGGAAGGTGAACGTGGAGAACAGTTCGCTGCCGGACTTCGTCGCCGCGATCACCACCCAGGCCACCGGCAGCAGGCAGTAGAGCGCGCCGAGCAGCAGTGTGACCGTCGGGATCAGTGCGATCCGGCGGCGCAGCGGCGGGCGGTTCCGAACGGTCCCGGGCCTGCTGCCCGTCGCCGTCTCGGCCTTGCTCACGGCAAGAGAACTCACGGTGCCGCCTCCTGCTTGTTGCGTCGGTTCGCGGCCCGCAGGAAGCCGAAGGACAGCAGCAGCGTGGCCAGGGCGATGATCGTCGCCTGGGCGGCCGCCGCGTAGATGTCGCCCTTGCCGAAGGCGTCCTGGTACACCTTCATCAGCGGACTCCACGTCGTGGACACGGAGTTGGTGAGCGGCTTCAGGGTGGTCGGCTCGTTGAACACCTGGAGCGTGGCGATGATCGAGAAGAAGAAGGTCAGCACCAGGGAGGGTGCCACCATCGGGATCTTGATCCTGAGCGCGATCTGCAGCGGCGTGGCACCGTCCAGCTTGGCCGCCTCGTACACCTCGGCCGGGATGGCCTGGAGCGAGGTGTAGATGACGATCATGTTGAAGCCGGTGCCGCCCCAGACCGCGATGTTGGAGAGAGCGAGATACAGCGGACCGCCGTCGAGCAGGTCCGGCTGCGGCAGGCCCAGCTTCTCCAGCACGAAGTAGAACGGGCTGACGTCCGGCAGGTACAGGAAGCCCCACAGCAGCGCGGCCACCACACCGGGGATGGCGTACGGCAGGAAGATCGCGAGCCGCGTGACCGGCGCCAGCCGCACCTTCTCGGAGTCCAGCATCAGCGCGAACAGCAGGGCGAGGCCCAGCATCACCGGCACCACGATGCAGCCGTAGCCGAGCACACGCAGCGCGCCGTCGACCAGTTCGCTGTCGGTGAGGGCGTCGGTGTAGTTCTCCAGCCCGGCCCAGACCTCCTTGCGGGCACCCGCCCCGAGGCCGAGCCCGGAGACCTGCACCTTGCGGAAGCTGAGCCAGACCGCGTAGCCGATCGGTAGCGCGAAGAACAGTGCGAAGAGGATCGTCGCGGGGAGGAGGAAGGCGTACGGGGCCCCCTTCACCCAGTACGCCTTCCGGCTTGTGCTGGTCACTCGGAGACCTCGAAGCCCTGCTTCTTCAGGTCGGCGACCGTGTCGTCCTGCATGGTGTTCAGGGCGGCGACGAAGTCCGACTTGTCCTTGGCGGCCTTGCCGAAGGCGTCCTTGAAGGTCGTGTAGGCGACGTTCACGTTCGGGCCCCAGGCGGACGGGGCGGTGGTCTTCGCGATCTCGGCGGCCCCGGTGTAGAAGTCCGACTGGTTCGAGAAGTAGTCCGGCGGGGTGGCGAAGGCGCCGCTGGTCTGGGCGTTCGTGGCGGCCGGGTAGATGCCGCTCTCCTTGGCCAGGGCCTGCAGGGCGTCGCCGTCGGTGTTCAGCCAGGCGGCGAACTTCGCGGCGGCGGCCTTGTGCTCGGAGTCCGTGGTGACGGCGGTGGAGGAGCCGCCCCAGCTGCCGGTGACGTTCTCCGACGGCGACCACTGGGGGAGCGGGGCCATGGCCCACTTGCCCTTGGTGTCGGGCGCGGCCGTGGTCAGCGTGCCCGGGGCCCACACCGCGGAGACCCAGGCGATCTGCTTGCCGGTGTTGAGCGCCTTGTTCCAGGCAGGGGTGTACATCGGCTGGTTGTCGACGGCGCCCTCCTTGACGAGGTCGCCCCAGAACTCGGCGACCTTCTGCGAGGCCGCGTCATTGATGCCGACCTGCCACTTGTCGCCGGAGGTCGTCCACCACTTCGCGCCGGCCTGCTGGGCGAGGCCCGCGAAGAGACCGGAGTCGTTGGCGGAGAAGGTCGTCAGATCCGTGTCCGGGGCCTTCTTCTTGAGCGCGCGGGCCGTCTGCGCGAACTGCTCCCAGGTGGTCGGGACCGTCAGGCCGTACTTCTTGAACAGGTCCTCGCGGTAGTAGAACATCATCGGCCCGATGTCCTGCGGGACCGCGTAGACCGCGTCCGTGCCCAGCGTGGTCTGCTGCCAGACTCCGTCGGCGAACTTGCCCTTCGCGTCGCCCACTTCACCGGCTATGTCCGCGACGGCGTCATTGCTGACCAGCGTCGGCAGCGCCTGGTACTCGGCCTGGACCAGGTCGGGGGCCTTGCCCGCCTTGTGCGCGGTGAGGATCTTGGTGACCAGTGTGTCGCCGGACGCCTGCTTCTTCACCGTGACCGTGATCCGGTCCTTCTTGCCCGGACCCTTGTTCCACAGGTCGACGACCTTGTCCATGCCGGGCGTCCAGGTCCAGTACGTCAGCGAGACCGGCCCCGACGGGTCGTCGCTCGCGTCTTCGGTGCCGCAAGCGGCGAGGGCGGTGGCGCAAAGAGCCACGGCGATGGTGGATGCCACGAGGCGAACGCGCTTCGTGTTGGGCATGGATCTCTCCCCTGACCTGGGTCCCCGCCCGCTGCGAGGACCTGCCACGCTTCTGTGAGCGTTCACAGTAGAGAAACATCCCGGACACTTGTCAATGGTTGTTGCTGTGCGGTTATGTTGGGCTCGCACCGCCGATTGTGTGTGTGCACGTTCCCAAATGATCAACAAAACGGGAGAGATCCATGCCGGAGACCAACCCCAGGGGCCTCACCCGGCTCGCCTTCGGTGGGGACTACAACCCCGAGCAGTGGCCGGAAAGCGTCTGGCAGGAGGACGTCCGGCTGATGCGGGAGGCCGGCGTCACGATGGTGAGCGTCGGGATCTTCTCCTGGGCCCTGCTGGAGCCCTCACCGGGCGTGTACGACTTCGGCTGGCTGGACCGCGTGTTGGACCTGCTCCACGAGCACGGCATCCGCGTCGACCTGGGCACCCCCACCGTCTGCCCGCCGGTCTGGTTCTACCGCGCCCACCCCGAGGCCCTGCCCGTCACGGCCGAGGGCGTGCGCCACGAGTTCGGCTCGCGCGCCGCGATCTGTCACAGCAACGCCGACTACCGCACGGCCGCCGCGGCCATCACCACCAAGCTCGCCGAACGCTACGGCGACCACCCGGCGCTTGCGATGTGGCACGTGCACAACGAGTACGGCGTCCCCGTCTCTGCCTGCTACTGCGACTCGTGCGCCGCGCACTTCCGCCGCTGGCTGGCGTCGACGTACGGGACCGTCGAGTCCGTCAACGAGGCCTGGGGCACGGCCTTCTGGGGGCAGCGCTACTCCGACTTCGACGAGATCAACCCGCCGCGGCTGACGCCGACGGCCGTCAACCCGGCCCAGGCGCTGGACTACAAGCGCTTCGCCGACGCCACCATGCGCGAGAACTTCCGTATGGAGCGGGACATCCTGCACCGCCTCGCGCCCGGGGTCCCGGTCACCACCAACTTCATGACCGCCCTCAGTCAGTGCGACTCCGTCGACTACTGGGCCTGGGGCCGCGAGGTCGACATCGTCACCAACGACCACTATCTGATCACCGACGGCCGCCGCACCCACGTCAACCTCGCCATGGCCGCCGACCTCACCCGTTCGGTGGCCGGGGGAGCGCCCTGGATCCTCCTGGAGCACTCCACCTCGGGCGTCAACTGGCAGCCCCGCAACCCCGCCAAGGCCCCCGGCCAGATGGCCCGCAACTCCCTCGCCCATGTGGCGCGGGGCTCCGAGGGCGCCATGTTCTTCCAGTGGCGCCAGTCCCGGCGCGGCGCCGAGAAGTTCCACTCGGCGATGGTCCCGCACGGCGGCACCGACACACGCGTGTGGCGCGAGGTCGTCGAACTCGGCGCCGCCCTCGACTCGTTGAACCCCGTGCGCGGCACCCGCACCCGGGCCGACGTGGCGATGCTGTGGGACTGGCACTCCTGGTGGGCGCAGAACCTCGACTGGCGCCCGAGCCAGGACCACGACCCGCGCGAACGCGCCGACGCCTTCTACGAGGTGCTCTACGACCGCCACCTCACCGTCGACTTCGCCCACCCGGAAGCCGACTTGTCGAGGTATCCCCTTGTCGTCGTGCCGGCCCTGTATCTGATGACCGAGGCGGCCGGGAACAACC
This sequence comes from Streptomyces sp. UW30, assembly GCF_008042075.1. Lineage (GTDB taxonomy): Bacteria > Actinomycetota > Actinomycetes > Streptomycetales > Streptomycetaceae > Streptomyces. Next base: position 1,891,761 of record NZ_RDBN01000037.1, read on the forward strand.
TCAGGGAGTACGTCGGACACGGCGGCACCCTCGTCGTGTCGTACTTCTCCGGCATCGTCGACGAGCACGACGCCGTGCACGAGGGCGCCTGCCCCGGACCGCTGCGGGACGTCCTCGGCCTCACGGTCGAGGAGTTCTCGCCGCTGCTCCAGGACCAGTTGGTGCGGATCACCGGACCCGACGGCTCCGAGCTCAGCGGCGACGTCTGGACCGAGTTCGTCGTCCCGCGCGGCGCCGAGACCGTCTGGACCTACGCCGACGGACTGACCGCCGGCCACCCCGCCGTCACCCGGCACCGCCTCGGGGAGGGGACCGCCTGGTACGTCTCCACCCGCCTGGGCGCCGAGGGCCTGGACGCCCTGCTCGGCTGGGCGATCGAGGACGCGCAGGTGGCACCGCGTGTCGACCTGCCCCGGGACGTCGAAGTGGTGCACCGCGTCGGCGAGTCGGGCAGCTATCTGTTCGTGATCAACCACACCGCGTCGGACGCCAAGGTGCCGCTGGAGGCACCCGGCACCGAGCTGCTGACCGGTGAACGCGCCGCGGGCCGCCTGGCGGTCCCCGCGGGAGCCGTCCGGGTCGTACGACTCGACGGCTGAGCCGACTCCCCTCCGCCCGCGCGTGCCACGAGCCGCGGGCGGAGGGGCTCCTCACCGCAGCGGTTCCCCACCGCGCCGGTGAGGCATCCCCATCCCCATACGTCGAAGGGACGACGGACGAAGATGTTCCATCCCAGACGCACCCTCCGAGTCCTGCTGATACCGCTCGCCGCCGGACTCGCCCTCACCGCCCTGCCCGCGCAGACCGCCTCGGCGGCAAGCACGGTCACCAACGGCGGCTTCGAATCCGACGGGACCGGCACCGCGACCCCGGCCGGCTGGTCGACCTACTCGGCGGCCGGTCAGAACTCCGCCTCCTTCGCCGAGGCCGGTGGCCACGGCGGCAGTTACCGCCTGACGCACTGGTCGTCGTCGGCGTACAAGGTGGAGACCTACCAGTACCTGTCCGGGCTGACCAACGGGAACTACAGGCTCACCGCCTGGGTCCGCTCCGGCGGTGGCCAGAACTCTGCGTACATAGCGCTGAAGAACTGCGGCGGCGCCGAGCAGCGCACCGACCTCCCCGTCTCGGCGAGCGGCTGGATCCGCATCGTCGTGCCGGTCAGCGTGACCACCAACCAGTGCACGATCAGCATCAACAGCGACGCGAACGCGGGCAACTGGATCAACGTGGACGACCTGACCTTCGCCTCGGGCACGGGAGGCACGTCGATCCACGGCGCCGACATCTCCTCCCTCGCCAAGAGCGAGGCCAAGGGCGGCCTCTACAAGTCGAGTTCCGGCGCGACCGGCGACGCGGTCACCATCCTGAAGAACGCCGGCATGAACTACGCCCGCCTGAAGGTCTGGGTCAACCCGGCCGACGGCTACAACAACAAGGCGCGCGTCCTGGCCACCGCCAAGCGCGTCAAGGCCGCCGGCATGAAGCTGCTGGTCGACTTCCACTACTCGGACACCTGGGCCGACCCGGGCGCCCAGAGCAAGCCGGCCGCGTGGTCCGGACACTCCTACAGCCAGCTGAAGACCGACGTCTACAACCACACGTACGACGTGCTCAACGCCCTCAAGGCGCAGGGCACCACCGCCGACATGGTCCAGGTCGGCAACGAGATCAACGGCGGGATGCTGTGGTCCGAGGGCTCCACCGACAACTGGTCGCAGCTCGCCGGCCTGCTCAACTCCGGCTACGACGCGGTCAAGGCGGTCAGCTCGTCCACCACCGTCGCGCTGCACCTGGCCAAGGGCGGCGATCTGTCCGGCACCCGCTGGTGGTTCGACAACGCGGTCGCCGACGGCGTGAAGTTCGACGTGATCGGCCTGTCGTACTACGGCTACTGGCACGGCTCGCTGTACGACTTCCAGACGACCCTCGACGATGCGGCTTCCCGCTACGGCAAGCCGGTCTACGTCGCCGAGACGGCCTACCCGTTCCGCCTGGACAGCGAGGACTCGCACGAGAACATCATCAACACCACCGATGAACTCGTCGCCGGCTACCCCGCCACCGTGGCCGGGCAGACCCGGTGGATGAACGACGTGACGAGCATCGTGGAGGCCGTCCCGGGCGGCCGTGGCCTCGGCGTCTTCTACTGGGAGGCGACCTGGACCGCCGTCACCGGCAACGGCTGGGACCCGACCGACGCCTCCTCCGGCAACGGCTGGGAGAACCAGGCCCTGTTCGGCTACGACGACAAGGCCCTGTCATCGACGGCGTGGTTCAGCCACCGATGAGTGAGTGACGAAAGGGCCCGGTCGCACCCTCGCGGCCGGGCCCCGGCGCCTGAGTCGCGAACCGCCCTGTGTCGTACGGCCGTTCGGTACCGGACAACGGTCGAAGAGTCGCGGACACGGCGGCTTCCACTGCGGGACAGTGGGAGCACGTGTGACGACGCGGCCCGACGGAGGGAGACGAGATGCTGAGGACTCCTGCCGGCCGGCGGCGCCTGGAGATCCTGGAATGGCTCAAGGATCCGCTCGCGCACTTCCCGGACGGGTGCCACGGAGACCCGGTCGAAGACGGTGTCACCGCGGACGCCGTCGCCGCCAAGCTCGGCGTGTCACCCGAGGTGGCCGAGACCCACCTCGGCCTCCTCGTGAACATCGGCGTGCTGCGCACCAAGCTGATCCGGCAGCACGCGCACTACCGGCGGGACGAGATGCGGATCGCCGAGGTGGCGCGCATGTTCGAGAAGGGCTGGTAGTCGCGGGGGAGCGGGTTGACCGTCCTGCACCTGCCAGGCACCCCGTCCCGGTCCCGCTCCTAGCCCGCGCCGCGCCCCGCCCCAGCGCTTGAGCCGGCCGTCGGACTCGGCTCGTGATGCTCGCGTACGGCGATCCGGGCCAGCTTGGTCAGCATCATGCCGTTGCGGATCGCGACGACGTAGTCGACGGGCAGCCCGTGCATGCGGGTGCCGGGGCCCCGCAGGGGATGCCAGTCGAGCATGAAGAGGGTGTGCTCGCCCCAGGGGATCAGCCTCATGGCGATACGGGCCGCCCCGAAGGGCTCCGCCTTCGCCTCCAGTTCCAGCCGTTGCAGCGGCTCGCAGATGCGGACGACGCAGGTGTCCTCCAGGACCAGCGGGCCGAGACCGACGCGGACCCGCAGCCGTGCGCCCACCTGCGGCCAGTGCGGGTCCGCGGACAGGACCTGCTGGGTTCCGGTGACCCATTCCCCGTAACGATGTCCGTCGGACAGCAGGCTCCAGACCTCGGACGGCGAGCTCAGGATCAGACGGCGATTGCGTGCCACACCCACCACGCTCCTTCTCCTCGGCCGCTCAGCAGGCTCTTCGACCGTAGCCGCGCGGTGCGTCACGGGCCTGCCGAGCGGTGGGGGCCCCGGTCCCCGAAATGCCCCCTCCGGACGCCCGGAGTTACCCTGTTGACCGGCCGCGACCCCGTGCGCGGCGCGGCGGTGGGGCCCGCCGTACCCGAACCGCGGCAGTGCCGCCGCCAACGGTCCCTACTTGCAACCGCGAGGCCCGCATGCCCGGGCCGCCCAGGCGAGTAGGAGACGTACGACCATGACAGCCCCGGAAACCGAGAGCCTGCGCGCCCCCGCCGGCACCGCGTGGCAGCCGGTCTGGCGGGGGCAAGGACCGGTCGTCGCCGTGGTCGCGCTCGGCGGGGCCATCGGCGCCACGGCCCGGTATGCGGTCTCCCTGTGGTGGCCGGCCCAGCCCGGCGGCTTCCCCTGGGCGACCTTCTGGACCAATGTCGTCGGCTGCGCCGTGATCGGCGTGTTCATGGTGGTCATCACCGACGTACGGTCCGCCCACAGACTCGTCCGCCCCTTCTTCGGCACCGGCGTCCTCGGCGGCTTCACCACCTTCTCCACCTACGCCGTCGACATCCAGAAGCTGGTGGACGGCGGCCATCCGCGCACGGGGCTGGCCTACCTCGCCGCCACCCTGATCGCGGCACTCACGGCGGTCTGGCTCGCGACGGCGGCCACCCGTCGCGTCCTGAAGTGGAGGCGGCGATGACCGGGCTGACCGGCAGGGCCCTGCGCCTGACCGTGTTCGTCGGCGAGCACGACACCTGGCACCACAAGCCGCTGTACTCCGAGATCGTGCACCGTGCCCACGCGGCCGGCCTCGCGGGCGCCAGCGTCTTCCGCGGTATCGAGGGCTTCGGCGCCTCCTCGCTGATCCACACCTCGCGGTTGCTGTCCCTGAGCGAGGACCTGCCGGTCGCGATCGTGATCGTCGACACCGAGCAGCGCGTACGGGCCTTCCTGCCGCAGCTCGACGAACTCGTCACGGAGGGACTCGTCACCCTCGATGACTGCGACGTCATCCGGTACACCGGCCGCGACGATACTCCGGGCGAATCGGACAGGGAAGGTAAGAAGTCGCCGTGAACTGGCTTCTGGTCGTCGCGGGCGCCCTCGTCGGCGCGCCCCTGCGCTATCTCACCGACCGCGCGGTGCAGTCCCGGCACGACTCCGTGTTCCCCTGGGGCACCTTCCTCGTCAATGTCACCGGCTGCCTGATCCTCGGCCTGCTCACCGGCGCGGCGGCCTCGGGTGCCGCGAGTTCCCACCTCCAGCTGCTGCTCGGCACCGGACTGTGCGGCGCCCTGACCACCTACTCGACCTTCTCCTACGAGACCCTGCGGCTGACCGGGACGGGCGCCGGGCTCTACGCCGTGGGCAATGTCGTCGGGAGCGTGATCGTGGGCCTCGGTGCGGCCTTCCTCGGCGTGTCGGTGGCCGAGGCGGTGTGGTCGTAGGCCGCCACGGCCGCGGCGATGGCGCCGGAGCCACACCCGCACCTGGTAGGACAGTGCGCACCACATGTCCCGCCGACCCCCGGAACTGGATCACATGAGCGCCATCAGCGTCGGTCAGGCCGTCGTCCTCGGAGCCGTCGAGGGGGTGACCGAGTTCCTGCCCGTCTCCTCGACCGGCCATCTGAAGATCGTCGAGGGTTTGATGGGCATCCCCGTCGACGACGACGCGGTCGTCGGGTTCTCGGCCGTCATCCAGGTCGGCGCGATCGCCGCCGTTCTCGTGTACTTCTTCAAGGACATCGTGCGCATCGTCTCCGCGTGGCTGCGCGGGCTGCGGGACAAGGAGGAGCGGTACCACCACGACTACCAGTTCGCCTGGTGGGTGATCTTCGCGACCATCCCGATCGTCGCCGTGGGTCTGGCCGCCAAGCCGCTCATCCAGGGGCCGCTCGCCTCGCTGTGGGTGGTCGCGGGCTCGCTGATCGTGGGCAGCGGGGTGATGTGGGCGGCGGACCGGATGGGCCGGCACAAGCGAGGGGAGGACGACACCTCCTTCAAGGACGCCATGCTCGTCGGCAGCTCCCAGATCCTCGCCCTGCTCTTCCCCGGCTTCTCGCGCTCGGGCGCCACGATGTCCACGGCGCTGATGCTGGACCTCGACCGGGTCGCCGCCACCCGTCTGTCGTTCTTCCTCGGCATCCCCGCCCTGACCGGCGCCGGCATCTACGAGCTCAAGGACGCCCTCGGCACGGGCACGGCAGTGCTGCCGCTGGCTGTCGGCACCGCCGTCTCCTTCGCTGTCGCCTACGCCTCCATCGCCTGGCTGCTCAGGTTCGTCGCCAAGCACTCCTTCAACGCCTTCGTGATCTACCGGATCGTCGTCGGCGTGCTGCTGTTCGGGCTGCTGGGCGCGGGGGTCGTCAACAGCTGACCCGGTCCGGGTGCGGCGTCGGCAGCGGGCCGTCCGGCGCCACACCCGGTGAATCTTTCCTTAAGGGTCTCTTGACACCACCCTCCGCTCACCCGGAGTATCGCTCCCGTGAACCTGTCAGACAGCCGGACAGCCAGTCAGCCTCCGCGACGCGTCAGCGCCATGGAGGCGGTTCTGGCGCACCTGCGCAGCGCCATCGAGCGCGGCGAGTACGCCGTGGGCGACAAGCTCCCCTCCGAGGCGGAGCTGTGCCGCACCCTGGAGATCAGCAGGCCCGTCCTGCGCGAGGCCCTGCGGGCCCTGCAGACGATGGGCCTGACCGTCTCCAAGACCGGCAAGGGCACCTTCGTCGTCGCCAGCGCCGTCGAGGACCCCACCTTCGGTGACTACTCGGCCAGCGACCTGCTGGAGGTGCGCCGGCACGTCGAGATCCCGGTCGCCGGGTACGCGGCGCTGCGCCGCACCCCGGAGAACCTCGACCACCTGGCTCATCTGCTCGACCGCATGGAGCGGGAGACGGACACCACCGCGTGGGTCGCGATGGACACCCTCTTCCACCTGGCCGTGGCCGAGGCCGCCCAGAACCCGGTCTTCCGCCGGGTCATCGAGGAGATCCGCGACGCACTGGCGCGTCAGTCGGCCTTCCTCAATGAGCTGGGCGGCCGCCGCGAGCAGTCCAACCGCGAGCACCGGGCGATCGTCGAGGCGCTGATCGACGGTTCCGAACTCGACGCGACCGACGCCATGGCGCACCACCTCGACCGCGTCGAGACGACCCTCACCGACATCGTGCGCCCCCCGCGCACGGACAGCACCACGGAAGGCGGACCCGAGGCGTGAGTGAGCAGTCCCTGCACGAAGGCGTGCAGAAACGTTCCAGCCATGTCGACGCAGGCGACGAGGGGTACAGCAAGTCCCTGAAGTCCCGGCACGTCAACATGATCGCCATCGGCGGGGCCATCGGCACCGGCCTGTTCCTCGGCGCCGGCGGCCGACTCGCCGACGCCGGCCCGTCCCTGTTCATCGCCTACGCGGTCTGCGGCGTCTTCGCCTTCCTCGTCGTGCGGGCCCTCGGCGAACTCGTCCTGTACCGGCCTTCCTCCGGCGCCTTCGTGTCGTACGCCCGGGAGTTCATGGGAGAGAAGGGCGCGTACACCGCGGGCTGGATGTACTTCCTGAACTGGGCCACCACCGGCATCGCCGACATCACCGCGGTCGCCACCTACACCCACTACTGGGGCATGTTCTCCGACATCCCGCAGTGGGTGATCGCGCTCATAGCGCTCGCCGTCGTCCTGACCGTGAACCTGATCTCGGTGAAGTTCTTCGGCGAACTGGAGTTCTGGTTCGCGATCATCAAGGTCGGCGCGCTCGTCGTCTTCATGCTCATCGGCATCTTCCTGCTGGTCACCCAGCAGCCCGTGGACGGCCACACCCCCGGCCCGTCCCTGATCACCGACAACGGCGGCCTCTTCCCCAACGGCCTGCTGCCCATGCTGCTGATCGTCCAGGGCGTCGTCTTCGCCTACGCCTCCGTCGAGCTGGTCGGCGTCGCCGCCGGTGAGACCGAGAACCCCGAGAAGATCATGCCGAAGGCGATCAACTCGATCATGTGGCGCGTGGGCCTCTTCTACGTCGGCTCCGTCCTCCTTCTCTCGATGCTGCTGCCCTGGTCGTCGTACAAGGCCGGTGAGAGCCCCTTCGTCACCGTGCTGTCCAACATCGGCATCCCGGCAGCGGGCGGCGTCATGAACCTGGTCGTGATGACCGCGGCCATGTCCTCGCTCAACTCCGGCCTGTACTCCACCGGCCGCATCCTGCGCTCCATGGCGATGTCCGGCTCCGCCCCGAAGTTCACCTCGGTGATGAGCCGCAGCCAGGTCCCGTACGGCGGCATCCTGCTGACCAGCGGGATCTGTGTCCTCGGCGTCGGACTCAACTTCGTCGTCCCGGCCGATGCGTTCGAGATCGTGCTGAACTTCGCGGCGATCGGCATCCTCGCCACCTGGGGCATGATCATGATCTGTCACCTGCTCTTCTGGCAGAAGACCCAGAAGGGCGAACTCGACCGGCCCGGCTACCGACTGCCGGGCTCCCCCTGGACCGAACTCGTGACGCTGGCCTTCCTCGCCTCCGTCCTGGTCCTCATGTACGCCGACGGAGGCGCCGGCCGCACCACCGTGCTGTGCCTGCCGCTGATCGTCGGGGTGCTGGTCGCGGGCTGGTACGGCATCCGAAGCCGTGTGGCGCGCACCTCCGTCAAGGCCGACACGTGAGACCCGTGTCGGTCGACGACCCCTCATCGACCCACGAAAACAGGCAGTGATGTACAGCAGTTCCATAGCGGACGCACCCCTTGTCCGCGAACCTCTCCACGCCCCCGTCGCCCACCTCATACGCGGCGGAATGATCGAAGGCATCCACTACGGCTCCGTCGTCGTCCTCGGCGGCGACGGGGACGTCCGGTTCCAGCTCGGTGACATCGAGGCCGCCTTCTACCCGCGCTCGGCGCTCAAGCCGGTCCAGGCCGTCGCCATGGCCCGGGCCGGGCTCCCGCTCGACGGTGAGCTGCTCTCGCTCACCGCGGCGAGCCACTCCGGCGAGGAACGCCACCTCGCCGGAACCCGGCGCATCCTCGAACTCGCCGGGCTCACCGAGGATCATCTGCGCAACGTCCCGGACATGCCGTACGACCCGGTCGTCCGGGACGCCTGGGTACGGGCGGGCCGCCTGCCCTCCCGGCTCGCCCAGAACTGCTCCGGCAAGCACGCGGCGATGCTCTACACCTGCCGGCTCAACGGCTGGTCCCTGGAGGACTACCTCGACCCCGGGCACCCCCTTCAGCAGGCCATAGCCGAGATCGTCGAGGACCTCACGGGGCAGCGGATCGCACGCGTGACCGTCGACGGGTGCGGGGCTCCTTTGTTCTCCGTGTCCTTGCACGGCCTTGCCCGCGCCGCCGCCCGGATCACCACCGCGGTGCCGGGCACGCCCGAGGCGCGGGTCGCCGACGCGATGCGGGAGCACGCCGAGATGGCCTCCGGCTCCGGGCGGGATGTGGCCGCGCTGATGCGGGCCGTGCCCGGGCTGCTCGCCAAGGACGGGTTCGAGGGCGTGCAGGTCGCTGCGCTGGCGGACGGGCGGGCCGTTGCCGTGAAGATCGCCGACGGGGCGAATCGGGCGCGGGTGCCGGTCGCTGCCGCCGCTCTTGCCTGGGCCGGGGTCGATCCGGCGTTGCTCACCGAGTTCCAAGGAGAGGCGCTTCTCGGGGGCGGTCAAGCGGTCGGGTGCGTGCGGCCCGTTCGTTCGCTGGAGCCGGTCGCGGTTTCGGCCTGCGCCTGACGATGTGCCGGACTTCTCGTACGGCGGCCGCGAGCCGGATGTGGCTGGTCGCGCGGTTCCCCGCGCCCCTGAAGGGGCGCTCACCCTCATGTCCCTCAGAAAGAGGACCCGTTCCCTCATGACCACCCGCAGCGAGCACGATCTGCTCGGCGACCGTGATGTCCCCGCCGACGCGTACTGGGGTGTCCACACCCTGCGTGCCACCGAGAACTTCGCCATCACCGGCACGCCGATCTCCGCCTACCCGCACCTCATCGACGCCCTCGCCGCCGTCAAGGAGGCCGCCGCCCTCGCCAACGAGGAGCTCGGGCTGCTGGACCCGAAGAAGGCCGCCGCGATCGTCGCCGCCTGCCGGGAGATCCGGTCCGGCGAGCTGCACGGCCAGTTCGTCGTCGACGTCATCCAGGGCGGCGCCGGCACCTCGACCAACATGAACGCCAACGAGGTCGTCGCCAACCGTGCGTTGGAGCTGCTGGGCCACGACAAGGGGCAGTACCAGTACCTGCACCCCAACGAGGACGTCAACCTCGGTCAGTCGACCAACGACGTCTACCCGACCGCCGTCAAGATCGCGACCGTCTTCGCCGTGCGCGGGCTGCTCAAGGCGATGGCCGTGCTCCAGGACGCGTTCGCCCGCAAGGCCGTCGAGTTCCGCGACGTGCTCAAGATGGGCCGCACCCAGCTTCAGGACGCGGTGCCGATGACGCTCGGGCAGGAGTTCTCCGCCTACGCCGTCATGATCGACGAGGACCGGTCCCGGCTCGCCGAGGCCGTCGAGCTGATCCACGAGATCAACCTGGGTGCCACCGCCATCGGCACCGGCCTCAACGCCCCGGCCGGATACGCCGAGTCGGCCCGCCGTCACCTCGCCGAGATCACCGGGCTGCCGCTGGTGACCGCCGCCAACCTGGTCGAAGCGACCCAGGACTGCGGCGCGTTCGTCCAGATGTCCGGCGTGCTGAAGCGCATCGCCGTGAAGCTGTCCAAGAGCTGCAACGACCTGCGCCTGCTGTCGTCCGGGCCGCGCGCCGGCTTCGGCGAGATCAACCTGCCGCCCGTGCAGGCCGGTTCGTCGATCATGCCCGGCAAGGTCAACCCGGTGATCCCCGAGGTCGTCAACCAGGTCGCCTTCGAGGTGATCGGCAACGACGTCGCCATCACCATGGCCGCCGAGGCCGGACAGCTCCAGCTCAACGCCTTCGAGCCGATCATCCTGCACTCCCTCTCGGAGAGCATCACGCACCTGCGCAACGCCTGCGTGACCCTCGCCGAGCGCTGCGTGGTCGGCATCACCGCCAACACCGAGGCACTGCGCCGTTCCGTGGAGAACTCCATCGGCCTGGTCACCGCCCTCAACCCGCACATCGGGTACACGGCCGCGACCGACATCGCCAAGGAAGCCCTCGTCAGCGGCCGGGGTGTGGCCGAACTCGTCCTGGAGAAGGGCCTGTTGCCGGCCGACACCCTGGCCGACCTGCTGCGCCCGGAGGTCGTCGCGGGCAGCGGCCAGGCCCTGGCCTGACCAGCGCAAACCCCACCTCGGATGCGCGAAGGGACCGGCCGGGAGGCACAATGGTGATCATGGCAGCGTCGACGTCATTGACCTTCCAGCCGATCCTGGAGCGCATCGCGGAGGAGATCGAGCGGACCCCCGGCCGAGGCCGGCCCGCCGACTACATCCCGGCGCTCGCGGCCTGCGACCCCCGCAGCTTCGGCATGGCCGTCGCCGAACTCGACGGCACGGTGTACGGCGTGGGGGACTGGCGCGAGCCGTTCTCCACGCAGTCCATCACCAAGGTCTTCACCCTCGCGCTCGACCTGGCCCGCGAGGGCGACGAACTCTGGGAGCACGTGGGCCGCGAGCCCTCCGGCAACCCTTTCAACTCCCTGATCCAGCTGGAGTACGAGAACGGCATCCCCCGCAACCCGTTCATCAACGCGGGCGCCCTCGTCGTCACCGACCGCCTCCAGACCCGTACCGGCGACGCGGCGGGGGAGTTGCGCTCCTTCCTCCGCGCGGAGAGCGGCAACCCGACCCTGGATTTCGACCAGGACGTCGCCGCCTCCGAGACGGCGAACGGCGACCGGAACGCCGCACTCGCCCACTTCATGGCGTCCTACGGCAACATCGACAACCCCGTGCCGGCCCTGCTCGACCAGTACTTCCGCCAGTGCTCCGTCAAGGCGTCCTGCGCCGACCTGGCGCTGGCCACGTCCTTCCTGGCCCGCCACGGCGTCCGGGCCGACGGCACCCGCCTGCTCACCCTTAGCCAGGCCAAACAGATCAACGCGGTCATGCTGACGTGCGGCACGTACGACGCGGCCGGCGACTTCGCGTATCGGGTGGGTCTCCCAGGGAAGAGTGGTGTGGGCGGCGGCATCATCGCGGTGGTCCCGGGCCGCTGCACCCTGTGCGTGTGGAGTCCCGGTCTGGACGAACGGGGCAATTCGGTGGCAGGAGTGGCGGCCCTGGACAGATTTACCACCTTGACGGGCCTGTCAGTGTTTTAGGAGGGGTGCGCGAAGCGCGCCCCCTCACGGGCGCAGGGAGCTGCGCGTTCAGCCACAACGCTCCCGCAGCCTGCGATCCACCGCACCAGGCAGACGCGTCGCAGCCTTCAACTCACGGCCACAATCGATCACCGGCCGGTCACATCCCGGCTTCCCCCCGGAGGGAACGCCGTCAACTGACGGCTACCCCACGTTGACAGGCTGACCGAGTGTTGGCCATGGCTTTCCCCGTCGATCTCCGCCGCTGCCAGATACTCGGTCTGGCCGGTACCGCCTTTCTCGCCCTGGGCGGTGAGACGTCCGGCGCGCTGCCGGTTCGGGAACTCCTGGCCCCGAGCTCGGCGCACGCCGCCCTCGGCCTGGTCGGCGTGTACTTCGGTGTCGTCCTGCTGATAGCGGCATGGCTGCTGCTCGGCCGGCTCGTGCGCAGCGCCGACCCGCCGACCCCGCGCGCCCTGCTGCTGGTCCTGGCCGTCTGGGCCACCCCGCTGCTGATCGCGCCGCCGCTGTTCAGCCGGGACGTGTACAGCTACCTGGCCCAAGGGGCCATGGTCGACGCGCACCTCGACGTCTACGCGTACGGCCCCTCCCACCTCGGCGGCCCGCTCGCGGACGAGGTCGCCCCGTTGTGGCGGCACACGGCGGCCCCCTACGGCCCGGTGTTCCTCGGTGTCGCCTCCGTGCTGTCCGGTGCGACCCGGGGCGAACTGCCCGCGGGGCTCATCGGCATGAGGCTGATAGCGCTGCTCGGAGTGGGGTTGATGGCGGCCGCGCTGCCGCGCCTGGCCCGGCACAGCGGAGCCGACCCGGCGGCCGCGCTGTGGCTGGGTGCGCTGAACCCGCTCGTACTGCTGCACCTGGTGGCGGGCGCCCACAACGACGCCATCATGCTGGGCCTGCTCGGCGCGGGTCTGGTCGCGGCGCTCGGCCGGTGGCCCATCCTGGGGGCCGTACTCGTGACGCTGGCAGCCCTCGTCAAGGCGCCCGCCGCGCTCGGCCTCGTCGCCGTCGTACTGCTCCAGATGCGGTCCGGCCACCACCCGGTGAAGGCCGTCCTGAGCACGGCGGCCGCGTCCGCCGCCACCACGGTCGCCGCCACGGCCGTGGCGGGCACGGGATACGGCTGGATAGGCGCCCTCGACACACCGGTCTCCTCGCAGAACTGGGCGCTCACCAGTCTGCTCGGCCGGGCCACCGAATCGATGCTGGAGCAGGCCGGCAGCGGTCTGGCACCGCTGGCCGTGCCGGTGTGGCACACCTTCGGCCTGATCCTCACCGGGGTCCTCGTGCTCCTCATATGGTGGCGCTGGCGTCCGCGCCCCGTGTACGCGCTCGGCCTGAGCCTGGCGGCCGTGGCCGCCTTCGGCCCGGCGATCCGCCCCTGGTACGCGCTGTGGGGCCTGTTCCTCATAGCGGCCGCGGCGCCCAGCACCTCGGTACGGCACCGCGTGGCGGCCCTCACCGGAGTGCTCGCGCTCGCGGTGCTGCCCAGCGGCAGCGCCGCGGACATCGGCCAGCTCGTGCTGGCGATCTCGGGCGGCGCGCTCGCGGTGGTCGTTCTGTGGCAGGCACATCTGGCCGCGCAGGCCCCGGCGTTGGAGCGCACCGCATGAAGCTGCCCCGCACCGATCGCGGCCGGCTCGCGCTCGTACTCGTGCTCGCCGCCGCCGTGATCGTCTTCACCGCGACCGTGCCGTTGCTGCGCGACTGGTTCGACCTGCGTGTCTACTACGGCACCATCGACAGCTGGATCCACCACAACGGCCGTATCTACGACTACCGGGTGCCCGGCACGACGTACGGCTTCACCTACCCGCCGTTCGCCGCGGTCGTGATGCTGCCCATGGCCCTCATGGATCTGCACGTCGCCATCGCGGTGGCGCTGCTGCTCAACCTGGCGGCGCTGGCCTTCGCGCTGCGCGTGCTGGCCGGGCGGGCCTGGCGGCGCTACGGCTGGTACGGCTGTGCGCTGGCCGTCTGCGGCCTGGCCCTGTTCGAGCCGCTGCGGGACACCTTCAGCTTCGGCCAGGTGAACATCCTGCTGCTGGCCCTCGTGCTCCTCGACTGCTGGTTGCTGGCGACGGGCCGGGAGCGCTGGGCGGGTGTGGGCATAGGCCTCGCGGCCGCGATCAAGCTGACGCCGGCCGCCTTCATCGGTCTGCTGCTGGTGGCCCGGCGTTGGCGCGCCGCCGCCGTGGCGACGGCCGTCGCAGCCGCGGCGACGGCCCTGGCGGCCTGGATCACGCCCGGCGCGTCCCGCTTCTACTGGACGCACGCCATGTGGGACACCACCCGGGTGGGTCGCCTCGACTATGTCTCCAACCAGTCGCTGCAAGGCATCCTGGCCCGGCTGGACGTGTCGAGCCGGGCCGTCTGGGCGGTCGTGGTGCTGGTCGTCCTGGGCGTCTGGGTGGCGCGCACCCGCCGGGCGGTCGTGGCGGGGGACTGGACGGCGGCGTTCGCCCTCACCGGGCTGACCGCCTGTCTGGTCAGCCCGATCACCTGGGTCCACCACCTGGTGTGGCTGCTGCCGTCGTTCGCCGTCCTCGTCCGCGCCGGGCACCGGCGGGTCGCCGCCGCCCTGTACGCGGCGCTGTGCACCAGCGTGGTGTGGCTGTGGTTCGACGACGCGTCCGGTGTCGACGGCTTCCTCGGCAGCAACACCTACGCGTGGATCACCCTCGGCCTGCTCCTGTGGCTGCCGGTCGGTCAGCTCGGCGCAGACCGCTCCACCCTGCCGCGCGTCACGAGCGACACGGCGCCGGCCCCCACCCCGGCGGCGCCCGCGATCGCGCAGGCCACCGCCCAGCCCGGCTCGCCCTCGGGCGCCACCGCCGCCACCACGGGCACCGTGCTGGGCCCCGGCCTCGGTCTGGCCCGCAAGCCGTCGAGCGACCCGACCGGCTCGACCCGCCCGGCCGCGCCGAACCCCCAGTCGAGCAGTTCGCCCGCCTCCTCGTAGACGGCGTGTCCGCCGCCCGACCGGGGGTTCAGCACCGTCACGACGAGGGTGCGACCGCCCCGGCGGGCGGCGGCCACGAGGGTGTTGCCGGCCTTGCTGGTGTAGCCGTTCTTGATGCCGATCAGGCCCGGGTACGGGTCGACGCCGTCCGCGCCGGTCAGCAGCCGGTTGGTGTTGCGGATCGGGTAGGCCCAGCCGCCCTTGCCCGGGAACGTCGCCTCGGCCGTGCCGCAGTACCGCGCGAACTCCGCGTTGCGCAGCCCCGCGCGGCCGAACACCGCCAGGTCGTACGCCGAGGACACCTGGCCGGGTGTGTCGTACCCGTCGGGCGACACCACCCGCGTGTCGAGGGCGCCCAGCGCACGCGCCTTGGCCTGCATCCGGGCGGCCGTGGCACGCCAGCCGCCGTTCAGCGAGGCCAGCACCCGCACGGCGTCGTTGCCGGAGCTGAGGAACACCCCACGCCACAGATCGGCGATCCGGTACGTACGTCCCTCGGCGACCCCGACCAGACTGCTGCCGGCCCCGATCCCGGCCAGCTCCTGCGCGCGCACGGTGTGCGGGACGCCGACGGGCATGGTCGGCAGCAGTGTGAGGGCGAACAGCGTCTTCAGGGTGCTGGCGGGCGGCAGCCTGCGGTGCGCGTCGTACGCGGCGAGCACATCGCCGGAGTCGGCGTCGGCCACCAGCCACGACAGCGCGGAGACACGGGGGAGCAGCGGCGCCCCGGAGTGGGGACGCAGCTGAGTGCCGGACCGGTACAGCAGCGCGGGTCGTGGGGGCGCCGCCGCTCGGGGCGCGCCGGGCGTGTCGGGGTCGTGCCCGTCGCGGGCGACCGCGGTGGCGGGCGCGAGCGCCAGCAGTCCGGCGGCGCAGAGCGCGCAGGTGGCCACGAGAGCCCGGAAAGTAAATCCGATCTTCATACTGCCAACGTAGGAACGGAGCCGCCTCAGACCGCGCTGCCCGGGCCGGTCGGGACGCGCGGGCACCCGGACGGGCGATACTCCGGACGGGTCACTCGCCGGGCAGCGTCGGCTGGATCCGCCGAAGGAACGTGGCGTTGTCGGGCGTCTCGCGCATGCGCTCCAGGAGCGTCTCCAGGTTGGTCTGGCCGTCCCGGGTCTGCAGCGCCCGGCGCAGGCCGCGGACGGTCGTCAACTCGGCCGGGGGCAGCAGGAGTTCCTCGCGGCGGGTGCCGGAGGGGTTGATGTCGACGGCCGGGAAGACACGGCGGAAGGCCAGATCCCGGTTCAGGCGCAGCTCCATGTTGCCGGTGCCCTTGAGCTCCTCGAAGTAGAAGTCGTCGGCACGCGAGCCGGTCTCCACCAGGGCCGTGGCGAGAATGGTGAGCGAGCCGCCCTCCTCGGCGAGGCGCGCGGCGCCGAAGAACCGCTTCGGCCCGTGCAGCGCCGCCGCGTCGACGCCGCCGCTCAGGGTGCGGCCACCGGACGCGGCCGCGTTGTTGTGGGCCCGGCACAGCCGGGTCAGGGAGTCGAGCAGGATGACGATGTCCTCACCCGCCTCGACGAGCCGCTTGGCCCGCTCGATGACGAGCTCGGCCAGCGCGATGTGCTGCTTGGGCGCCCGGTCGAAGGTCGAGGCGTACACCTCGCCCCGCACCGAGCGCCGCATGTCGGTGACTTCCTCGGGGCGCTCGTCGAGGAGCACCACCATCAGCCGGCACTCGGGGTGATTGCCCGCGACGGCGGCAGCGATCTGCTGGAGGAGGACCGTCTTGCCGGTCTTGGGCGGGGCCACGATCAGACCGCGCTGGCCCTTGCCCACGGGGGCGATCAGGTCGGCGACCCGGCCGGTCAGACCGGATGCCGGGTGCTCCAGGCGGATCCGCTCACGCGGGTGAAGCGGCGTCAGGTCGCCGAAGCGGCGGCGGTTCTTGTCCGGGGTGCGCCCGTTGACACGGGCGACGTCGGTGAGGGTGCGTCCCTCGCCGCGTACGGCGTCGACCAGGTCGCCCTTGCGCAGGCCGTAGTGGCGGATCAGCGCGGGGGAGACCGGAAGGTCGGTGGGGGAGGGGTGCAGGTGCTCGGCGCGCAGGTGTCCCTTGCCGTTCGCGTCGATGTCGAGCACGCCCGTGACGGCACGGACCGGGGGCTGCTGTTGTACTGGGGGGTTTTCGAGAGTGGTGGTCATGGTGGTGGGTCCTTTCAAGGACGGAAGGCATGAGACATGCGAAGGAAGGGATGAGCCGCGGACTTCGGGAAGGCGGACAGAGCGCCTTCGGGCGGCGGAAACAGCACGTCGAAAGCAGCGGAACGCTGGTCACGAGGTGGTGATGAGAAGCCGGTACACCGACCGGCGAACTGAGCGAGTAACTGGCACCGGCGCCCTGAACCGGGCGTACACAGGTGCTAACGGGACGGTACCACGGTGCTTCAGCGCGTGGCGAGCAGTCCGTAGAGGAGCGGGATGCGCGGCTCGGGCAGCCGCCACCAGCCGGAAGGAGTGCGCTCCATCCGCGGCCAGCGCTGCCAGGGCAGCTCGTCGCTCTCCGTGAGGCGCCGGATGGTCAGTCCCGCATGCGTCAACGCGCCCAGGACCTCTCCTATTCCGTGCATCCACTCGTAGCTGTCGGTGGCGCCCGTCACGGCCGGGCCGTCCGTGTAGGTGTGCGTCGCGTCCCGGCGCACGGCACCGTCGCCGCCCAGGTAGTCGTGGCGCAGGAGCAGCTCCGGCCCCTCGCCCGGGCCCGGCTTGGGGCCGAGGGAGTTGAGCAGCGGATGGAACTCCGCGATGTACAACCGCCCACCCGGACGCAGGAGTCGGGCCACCACACCCGCCCAGCGGTCCAGGTCGGGCAGGTAGCACAGCGCGCCCTTGCCGGTGTAGACGACGTCGAACTGCCGCCCGTCCAGGGCCGCTACGGCGTCGTACACGTTCGCCTGTACGTACGTGACGTCCAGCCCCGCCTGCTGGGCGATGCCCCGCGCGGCGGCCACCGACGCCGCGGAGAAGTCCAGGCCGACGACCCGTGCCCCGCGCTGCGCGAAGGCGATCGTCTCGGTGCCGAGGTGGCACTGGAGATGGAGCATGTCACGGCCGGCCAGCTCACCGAGGTCGTCCCACTCGAAGGAGGCGAACCAGCGGGCGGGGTCGAGGTCCTGCTCGATGCCGTAGAACCGGCTGGCGACGTGGACGGGTGTGCGGGCGTCCCAGTTCGCCTGGTTGGCCGACATCATCCGCGCGTGCTCGTCGGTGGTCATGAGGACATCCAACCGTGCCCGGCCCGCGCCGGGTGGCAGAAATACCGGTACGGGGACGCCCCGGACGTCGATTCGGGCCGGCCCCGCTCGCCGGTCGGTCCTCACACGGACCGGGCCTGCGCCTCCTTCTCGATCTGCTCGAACTGCGCGCCCATCGCCTCGGCCAGTGCGTGCGCGCCCGACAGCGGCCGGACCATGACCATGAAGTCCTCGATGAGCCCCTCCTCGTCCACCCGGAGGAAGTCGCAGCCGGTGATCTCCCGGTCACCCACCCGCGCGGTGAAGACCAGCGCGTGATCACGGCCGTCCGGGTCGTTGATCTCCCGCACATAGCGGAAGTCCTCGAAGACCCGCACGACACCGCGCAGGATCGCCGCCGTGATCGCCTTGCCGACGTACGGCTTGAACACGACCGGGCTGGTGAAGACGACGTCCTGCGCCAGCAGGACCTCCATGGCATCGGCGTCGCCCGCCTCGACCGCCTCGCGGAACGCGCGCATCGGATCACCTCATAGTCAATTAGTTGAGTAGGTGCGGAAGAGAATAATCACCTGCTGTTACGGTGTCCACATGTCCCTCAAGTACGCCGTGCTGGCCGCCCTCCTGGAGGGGGAGGCCTCGGGCTACGAGCTGTCCAAGGTCTTCGACATCTCGTTCGCCAACTTCTGGCCCGCGACCCCGCAACAGCTCTACCGGGAGCTGGAACGTCTCGCGCAGGACGGCCTCGTCGAGGCCCGTTTCGTGCAGCAGGAGCGGCGGCCCAACAAGCGGATGTTCACGCTCACCGAGGCCGGACGGGAGGACCTGCGGACCTTCGCCGCCGAGCCGCCCCGGCGGCCCACCGCCATCCGCGACGAGCTCCTGATCAAGCTCCAGGCGATGGAGGACCCCGAGGCCACCCGCGCCATGATCGAGGAGCGCATGACGTGGGCGCGCGGCAAGCTCGGCCGCTACGAACGCGTCCGCGAGCGTCTGCTCGACGGCCGGACCGAGGAGGAGTACCTGCGCCGGTCGGACCGCGTCGGCCCGTATCTGACGCTGCTGGCCGGCATCTCCTTCGAGGAGCAGATCCTGAGCTGGTGCGAGCGGGTCCTCATTGTCCTGAAGCAGCGCGTGGCGCAGGGGTGACGCGCATGTTCAGCCCCGAAGGCCCCTCCCTGCGCGAACTCGCCGTCCAGGCCCTGTCGTCGGTCGAGCGCGGATACGACCTGCTGGCCCCGAAGTTCGACCACACGCCGTTCCGTACGCCTGACGCGGTGCTCGACGCCGTCACGTCGTCGCTCGCGCGCAGCGGCCCGTACGACGACGGTCTCGACCTGTGCTGCGGGACGGGCGCCGGCGTGGAGGTGCTGGCCGAGCTGTGCCGGCGCAGCGTCGTCGGCGTCGATTTCAGCGGCGGCATGCTGGAGGTCGCGCGGCGGCGGGTGGGGGCCGGGGAGCGACGTGCCGGGGAGTCGGATGCGGGGGAGCCGTCTGTCGGCTGGGTCCGTGCGGACGCACGTGCCCTGCCTTTCGCCTCCGCCTTCGACCTGGTGGTGAGCTTCGGGGCGTTCGGGCACTTCCTGCCCCGCGAGCTGCCGGGTCTGTTCGCGCAGGTCCACTCCGTCCTGCGGCCCGGCGGCCGTTTCGCCTTCCCGGTGGTGGCCCCGCCGAGTCCCGGGTCGGTCGCCTACTGGATGCTGCTGGGCTTCGACGCGGTGATGCGGGTGCGCAATGCCGTGTGGCGGCCGCCGTTCGTCATGTACTACCGGGCCTTCCGGCTCGGGGAGGTGCGCCGCGAGCTGGCCCGTGCCGGGTTCGAGGTGGAGCTGCGGTCCCTGCCCGAGTTCGGGCGGCGGGGCGACGGGAGCCCGCGGGTGCGGATGGTCGTGGCGCGGCGCCCTTCGCGGGTGGAGCCCACCCGGTCCGGATGCTGACCGCGCACTACCTGGCTCCGGTCGACGACAGTCCCCTGCACTTCTCCGGCGCCGCCCCCGGTGCCGTCGCACGACGGGCACCCCGTCCCGCGGGTTCCCGGGCCCCAGGACTGCCGCGAGCTTGAGCTGCCGGTCGAACTGGCGCCGTTCGCCCGGCAGTTGGAGATCCGTCCCGCCGCGGAGACCTGCCGCTCGCCGGAGGGGACCGGGCCGAGCTGACGGCATGGCTCCGCTTCCGGGACGGCCGCGCTCCGACGCTCTTGCGGTCGTCACGCTCACCGACACCCTGCCACCCGCGCTCACGAAGGCTGGGCCCTCGTCCGGATCCGTACCGAACACGCGGGCAGCGGCTGGGCGATCGACGACAGTGCCGTCCGGTCGGAGGACGGACGGCTGCTCGCGCTCGCCCGGCAGCCCCGGGTGGTGCGCGCTCAGCCCGCCGCGGGCAGCGTGAACTCGTAGACCAGGGCGTCCTGTTGGGCGTCCACGACGAGGTCCGTGATCTCCAGGGGGCGGGCGTACTGGTCGTGGACCCGCCGGGTGACGCGCACCGCTGACGCGCCGGGGAGCCGGGTGATGGCATCGCGGTGGTGCAGGCAGAGGCCCGCCCTGCGCATCCAGTCGTAGGCGCGGCGCAGTTGGGCCGAACCGGCGCTGTCCGTGCGGTCGCGGTAGCGGGCCAGCTCCGCCACCTCGGCGAGCGCCACCGCCGAGAACGACGTCACGGCTGTGCGCCGGCCACGTCCGTCGGCGTCCGCGGACTCGTAGCGGTGCACCAGGGTCCGGCAGCGCGGGGCGAGCCCCAGGGCCTCGGCGTGCTCGGGCGAGGGGGTCTCCCAGGCGACCGTGGCGCGGTCCGCGGCGCCCGGACCCGCGGACCGGGCGCCGACCGGGAAGGTGAGCGAGGTCGCGGTCTCGACCGGCAGGCCGGGCAGCGTGGCATGGCTGCCCCGCCGGTCGGTGGCGACGAGGCCGCTGCGGCGCAGCACCTCCAGCGCCTGTCGAACGGTCTCCCTGCTGACCCCGAAGTGCTCCGCCAACTGCCGTTCTCCCGGCAGTCGTTCGCCGGGCGGGACCGTCCCGTCGCGCAGCTCGCCGAGCAGTTGGGTGGCGATCCGCCAGTACAGCGGCTGTTCCTCGGTGAGCGGGCGCTCGTGCGGGGTGGTGCGGGCCATGCCGCGCCTCCTGTTGGTGACATGTTGTAGCCGTGCGGGCTCCTTGCGTCACCAGATCTAAGCAGTGGTCTAAACCACCAGGGAAGGGCGGCCTCTCACTTCGGCCGAAACCGCCCGCGCCGACGGGTCGTCACAGGGCGCTGTACACGGCGTCGATCAGCGCCATCTTCCGCGGGTCGTCCGCTATATGAGGCCCCATCCGGTTCATCGTGTAACCCAGCGACACCCCGGCCTCCGGGTCCGCCAGGCCGCACGAGCCGCCGAAGCCGTCGTGTCCGAAAGCCCGCGGGTTGGGTCCGTACGAGCCGTTCGGCCCGCTCAGCCACAGGCCGAGGCCGATCTCGGTGTCGTTCGCGAACCCGGCGCCGAGCACCAGATCACGGCAGCCGCCCTGCCCCTCGCGCACCCGCTCGGCCGCCTCGGGGGACAGGACACGGTGGCCGTCGTACGACCCTCGCCCGGCGAAGATCCCGTACAGCGCCGCGACCGCCCGCGCGGTCCCGTGCCCGTTCGCGGCGGGGATCTCGGCGGCCCGCCACTCGGGCGAGTTGGCCTGTGCCGCCCCCAGGATCGGGTTGGTCAGCGCGGCCAGGGCGACGGGCGCCAACTGGCTGAAGATCGCCGCCTGTTCACTGGTCCGCTCGACCGCCGGCTGCACCAGCTCGGCCACCCGCCCGGCCTCCTTGCCCGGCAACCCGATCGCGAAGTCGATGCCGAGCGGCCCCGTCACCTCCCGCTCCAGGAAGGCCCCCGGGAGCAGCCCCGACACCCGTCGTACGACCTCTCCGACCAGGAAGCCGTACGTGAACGCGTGATACCCGGACCGCGTCCCCGGCGCCCACCAGGGCTCCATCGCCGCGAGCCGCCGAGTCGTCAGGTCCCAGTCGCAGAGCTGCTCGAACGAGTGCGGCTCCCGCAGCCCGGACAGACCGGCGCGGTGCGACAGAAGATGCCGCACGAGGATCTGCTCCTTGCCTGCGGCGGCGAACTCCGGCCAGTACCTGGCCACCGGCGCGTCGAGGTCGAGCAGGCCCCGGTCGGCGAGGATGTGTGCGCACAGCGCCGTCGGGCCCTTGGACGTAGACCACACGTTGACCAGCGTGTCGCGCTCCCAAGGCCGGTCGTGCGCCGGCTCGGCCCACCCGCCCCACAGGTCCAC
Source organism: Streptomyces sp. UW30 (assembly GCF_008042075.1). Taxonomy (GTDB): domain Bacteria; phylum Actinomycetota; class Actinomycetes; order Streptomycetales; family Streptomycetaceae; genus Streptomyces. The sequence continues at coordinate 1,913,771 of NZ_RDBN01000037.1, forward strand.
GACCGTCCGGCCGTCGATCGTGACGCAGACCGCGGCGCCCAGCTCTTCGCGCTCCAGGAAGTTCGCCTCGAACGCCGTCCGCACCGCCGCGAACCGCGGATCGCACTGCCCCTGCACCTCTGCCACGTGCTGCGCCATCGGTCCACCCCTTGTCGTCCGCCGGAAGCCCGGGCCACGACACCGCGCCGCGGGCTCCCCGAACGTACCGACTGGTCGGACTGGACGGAAGGAGTGCGGACGGCCGAAGTCACCCGAGGAACAGCGTGTCCTCCGGTTCCCGGTGCCCCTCGACCGTGTGCCAGTAGTCGCGGGTCTCCACCGCCAGCCCCGCGGCGTCGAAACGCGCGAGGACACAGCCGGCGAGCGTGATCGGCGCGCCCTCCTCCTCGGCGAGCACCCGGAACTCGGCCACGGCCACGCCGCCCGCGCCGACGACCGGGGCGGAGAAGCGCACGTCGGTCACCCGCTCGGCCGCGAACGACCAGCGCAGATACTCGGCCAGTTCGGCGCGCCCCCGATGCGGCTCGCGAAACGGCATCGAGCGGTGGACGCAGCTCTCGGCGTACAGCTCCAGCAGCGCGTCCACGTCGTGCTCGGCCCAGGCCCGCCGCCAGACGCGGACGAACCGCTCCGCAGCCTCGCGTGTCTCCATGGCGAACCCTCAGGCGTGCGTGCGCAGCCAGTCCAGCTTGGCCGCCTCGTGGAACGGGCCGCCGCCCTCGTGGTCGTTGAAGTCGTACACCTCGATGGCCTTCTCGTCGTGGGCCCAGGCGTTGAAGGCCGCGAAGACGGTGGAGGGCGGGCAGGTCTGGTCCTCCAGGGCCGCCGAGAAGAGGGCGGGTGCCCGGCCACGGGCCGCGAAGTGGACGCCGTCGAAGTAGGACAAGGTGCGCAGGGCGTCCCCGGTGCGGCCCCGGTGCGTCTTGAGGTAGAGGCCGATCTCGCGGTACGGGTGACGGTCCGTGAGAGTCGCCGCGCGCGGGAAGTCGCACAGGAACGGCACGTCCGGGGCGATCGCCGTCAGGTCGGGGACCAGGCCGCCGACCGCGATCGTGATGCCGCCGCCCTGGCTCGCGCCCAGCGCGATCGTGCGGGAGGCGTCGGTGAGGGGATGCGAGCGGGCGGCCTCGACGGCACGGACCGCGTCCGTGAGCACCCGGCGGTAGTAGTAGTTCTCGGGCGCTTCGATGCCCCGCGTCATGTACCCGGGGTACGCCGGCGCGGCTCCCACCGGGTCCGGTGTCCCGCCGCCACCGCCCCACGCGCTGCCCTGGCCGCGCGTGTCCATCATGAAGTGCGCCCGGCCCGTGGAGGCCCACAGCAGGTTCTCGTGGGGCAGGCCGCGCCCGCCGCCGTAGCCGATGAACTCCACGACCAGCGGCAGCGGCTCGGTGGCTCCGGCCGGCAGCCGCAGCCAGCCCTTCACGGGGTGCCCGCCGAACCCGGCGAACGTCACGTCGAACACCCGCACCGTGGACAGCCCCGCGTCGACCGGCTCGAAACGGGCGTCCAGGTCGTGCTCGCGCGCTTCCGAGAGGGTCTTGGACCAGAACGAGTCGAAGTCCTCGGGCTCGACGGACTCACTGCGGTACTCGCGCAGTTCGTCGAGCGGAAGGTCGAACAGTGCCATGACGGACCGCCTTTGCGGAGAGTGACTGCGGGTGATCACACCGTACGTGGGTGATCGGAGGACTCGCCAGATCTTCGCCGTGCCGTGTGCCTACGATGGCGCCATGACGTCTGCCGTCGATCCTCCGGTCAAGGTCGCGGACCTGCTGGTCAGGGATGCCGCACTGCTCGTCGTGGACGGAGGGCGGGAGATCCCGGGCGGCTGGCTGGCCGTCACCGATGGTCGGGTGACCGATGTCGGCCCCGCCGGGAGCGAGCCCGACGCCCGCACGACCGTCTCGGCGGCCGGACGGCTCGTCACCCCGGGCCTGATCAACACGCACCATCACATCTACCAGAACCTCACCCGCTCCTACGCGCCCGCCGTGAACGGCTCGCTGTTCGACTGGCTCACCACCCTCTACCCGCTCTGGGCGCGTCTCGACGAGGAGGCCGCGTACGTGTCGGCCTACGTCGGTATGGCCGAACTCCTCATGGGCGGCTGCACCACGTCCGCCGACCACCTCTACGTCCATCCCCGCCCGCACCTGGTCGACGCCGAGATCCGCGCCGCCCGCGACATCGGCTTCCGCTTCCATGCCACCCGCGGCTCCATGACCCGCTCGGTCGAGGACGGAGGGCTTCCGCCGCGGAGCGTCACGCAGACGGAGGACGAGGTCCTCGCCGACAGCGAACGGCTGATCACGACGTACCACGACCCCGGGGCGGGCGCCCTGGTGCGCGTCGCGCTCGCGCCCTGCTCGCCCTTCTCGGTCACCAAGTCCCTGATGACCGCCACCGCCGAACTCGCCGAGCGGCACGACGTACGACTGCACACCCACCTCGCCGAGGACCACGACGAGGACGTCTACTGTCTCGAGACCTACGGCTGCCGTCCCGTCGAGTACTTCGAGCAGACGGGGTGGATGAGCGACCGCAGCTGGGTCGCGCACTGCATCTACCCGACCGGCGACGAGCTGCGCCGCCTCGCCGCCGCGGGCGTCGGCGTGGCGCACTGCCCCAGCTCCAACATGCTCATCGGCGGCGGCACCGCGCGCGTGACCGAGATGCGCGAACTGGGTCTGCCCGTCGGCATCGGCTGTGACGGCTCCGCCTCGACGGACCACGCCTCCCTCTGGATGGAGACCCGGGCCGCACTGCTCCTGGGCCGCTACCGCGGCGGCCCCGGCGCGATGACCGCCCGCGACGCCCTCGACATCGCCACCCGAGGCTCGGCACGCTGCCTGGGCCGGGACGACGAACTCGGCCATCTGCGCCCCGGCGCCTGCGCCGACCTGGTCGTCTGGGACCAGCACGAGGTCGCCCTGGCCGGCGCACTGAGCGACCCGGTGGAGGCCTGGCTGCGATGCGGGCCCGCCCGGGCCTGGACGACCGTGGTGGGCGGCCGGATCCTGGTCGACCGCGGTGAGCCCCGGCTGCCGGGGCTGGCGGACGCGTTGCGGGTGCACGGCGGGGTGGCACGGGGGATGCAAGGGGACCGATAGCGGGAGGCTGCGGGGCGGACGGCGGGCGAGGCGTGAGGGGCGCGCGGCTCCGAGGAACCGACGGGGTGACACGGGGGCGCGGCAAGCGGTCGGCACGGGACAGGGCACCCGGGTGCCGCCAGGCAGGGCGAACGGCACCGCGGGTCGCGGGTCAGGTCGGACGGCAGTCAACGGCGGCACCAACCGGACGCAGCAAACTCATCCGGCTCAGCACCGGACCGCCGATCAGCCGAAGCGCTCTATCCGGATCCGTCCCACCGGCTGGCCCGCCGCCACGAGCAGCCGCGAGGCATGCTCGGCGAATCCGTTGGAGCCGCACACATAGGCCTCCCACCCACCAGGAGGCTGCTCGGCCAGGAGCGGCGCCACATGTGCGGCGGCCATACGTCCCACGGCCACACCCTCCGGTGCCCTCCGCGTGAACACCGGCGTCGTCTCCACGCCGTACTCCCGCGCGTAGATCAGCTCCTCGGGGCTGCGCGCCGACACCAGCAGCCGCAGCGGCACGTCCAGTCCCCGCGTCCGGTGGTGCCGCACCATCGACATCAGCGGTACGACGCCGGACCCGGCACCGACCAGCAGTGCCGGCCGGTCCCCGGGCCAGGCGAAGAAGCCGCTGAGCGGGCCGCGCACCTCGACCGTGTCACCGGGCTCGGCCACGGTGTGGAACCAGCCGGAGACCTCACCGCCGTCCACATGGTCGATGGTCAGCTCGATGTGCCCGGAATCGTCGGGCGCCGACGCGATCGAGTAGTGGCGCCCGGCCACATAGCCGTCCTCGGCGGTGAGCCGCAGCATCAGGTGCTGGCCGGGCAGATGGCCCGCCCAGTCGGGCACCGCGAGCCGGAAGGTCGCGGCATGCGGGGTCTCACGGCGGATCTCGGTGATCGTGGCCGTCTGCCACAGCGCCGCGGCCTGCTCGCTGACGGCGATCCGCCCGGGCACGGCGAACCGGGTCTGCGGAGTGTACGTTTCGGCTGCCTCAGTCACCGGAGTACCGCTGCTCCTCCCAGGGGTTGCCGCGGGCGTGGTAGCCGTTGCGCTCCCAGAACCCCGGCTCGTCGTGGTCGAGGATGCGCAGACCCGCGATCCACTTCGCGCTCTTCCAGAAGTACAGGTGCGGCACCAGCAGCCGCGCCGGACCACCGTGCTCCGGAGCGAGCGGCCGCCCGTCGTACTCCCAGGCGATCCAGGCCCGCCCACCGGTCACGTCGGCCAGCGGAAGGTTGGTGGTGTAGCCGGTGTGCGAATAGGCGACGACATGTGTGGCCGACACATGGGGCCGGACCACACTGAGGAAGGAGTCCAGCGACACACCTGCGAACCGCACACCGAACTTCGACCAGCTCGTCACGCAGTGAATGTCGCCCTCGTACACCGAGGACGGCAGCGCGTGGGCCTCGTCCCAGCCCCAGCTGTGCGGCTCCTCGACCAGCCCGTCCACGCGGAACGACCACTCGGCCGGCGTGAGCTCGGGGGTGACCTCGGCGGACAGGACGGGCCAGTCGTCGCCCGCGTCGTACTGACCGGGCGGCAGCGCGTCGTTGCGGACGCGTGCGCGCCCGGTGAAGCCTCGGGTGACGTTCATGCGGGTGGTGCCTCCAGGCCGTCGTGGGCGACGGCCCGCGGGTCGAGCGTGATCGGTACGTGCTCCGTACAACCGTACGCGCTCCGGCGGGGTCGTCCCACGGAGGGCCGGGAACTGCCTGCCGGCGACCGTGATCGTTGGGGTAATGTTGCTGTCCGGCCGGGACAGCCCCGGCCTTGGGAGAGACCCGGGAGGTGAGACCCATTACCGCTGTGTCAGGTCGGGTGCTCTCACCTCGGATCGGCGCGGATCACCGCCGGTAGGCGGCCGCGAGAGCACCCTTCGGCTTCCGAAAGGCTCTCGGCTTCCATGCCCCCTCTGTCTCCTTCCTCGCCCGTTTCCCCCTTGCCACTCCCGTACGACGCCGTCGTGGGCGCGCTGCGCGCCGCAGGCTGTGTCTTCGCCGAGGACGAGGCCCGGCTGATCCGGGCCGCCGCCCGCACCCCCGACGAGCTGGCCGCCATGGTGGACCGGCGCGTCACGGGCCTGCCCCTCGAACTCGTCCTCGGCCGGGCCGAGTTCCGCGGCCTGCGCATAGCCGTCGAACCCGGTGTCTTCGTGCCCCGCCGCCGTACCGAGTTCCTGGTCGAGCAGGCCCTCGCCACCGCACCCGACGCGTCCGTCGTCGTGGACCTGTGCTGCGGCTCGGGCGCGGTCGGCGCGGCCCTGGCCGACGCACTCGGCACCCGCGGCCCGATCGAGCTGCACGCCGCCGACATCGACCCGGCGGCCGTGCGCTGCGCCCGCCGCAACATCGCCGCCTACGGCGGTCAGGTACACACGGGCGACCTGTTCGAGGCGCTCCCTGACAGCCTGGCCGGACGGGTCGGCATCCTCGCGGCGAACGTGCCGTACGTGCCCACCGGCGAAGTCGGTCTCCTCCCCGCGGAGGCCCGCGATCACGAACCGCGCGTAGCCCTCGACGGAGGCCCGGACGGCCTGGACGTCCTGCGCCGGGTGGCCGCCGAGGCGCCCCGCTGGCTGGCCCCCGGCGGCTGTCTGCTGATCGAGACGAGCGAACGGCAGGCGCCGACGGCCCTGGATGCCTTCATCGGCAGCGGGCTGTCGGCGCGCCTGGTCGTTTCCGAGGAGCTGTACGCGAATGTCGTGATCGGCCGCAACTGAGCCTGCCGACGGGCGGGGCGCAGGGCCGGGTCAGGTCGTGGCGCCGCTGTGCGACCGACTCTCCGAGGGGCCGGAACCGGGCCGGTCCCAGTGACGAGGTCCGGGGAACTTGCCCCGCCAGTCACCCGGCCCTGCGTCCCGGTCCTTGCCCTTCTCCCTCTTCCACTCCTCCCAGTTGCCCGCGAGAACACGCGAGGCCGTCCTGGTGTCGTCGTCGGACCGCGTGCCGACGAGGAAGATGTCGTCGCCCTTCTTGAGGTCACCGGTGCCGGAGCCCTTGTCCCCGTCGTGCCGCACGGTGGTGTCCGAGCCGACGGTCCACGTCCACTCGGCGCCGTCCTCGCTCTTCACCGTGACCTCGTCGCCGTCGACCTTCTCGACGGTGCCGCGCTGCCAGATCCGTACGACCCACTCGTCGCTGTCGGGGTCCTTGACCGTCGACTCGCCGTGCACGCCGCCTCCGCCGAGGCCGAACCACCGGCCGGGCCCGTGCCGTTCGCCCGGCGTGCCCGGTGACGGCGATGCCGGCCCGGACGCGGCAGGTGAGGGCCCGTCCCCGGAGCCCGAGGAGGTCGCGGCGTAGGCGACCGTACCGCCGAGGGCCAGCGCGGCGACCGTGGCCGCCGCGGTCACCGCCCTGGCACGGCCGGACCGCCGCTGCCACAGCCCGCGCGGCGCCGCCCCGCGCGGCTGCTCCCGCCCCGGGCCGCCCGGTCCCGTCAGGACCTCGAAGTCGGTGCCGGCCGGTTCGCCGCCGTCCTGGTGTTCGTGATCCGGATCGTGTGTCACCGCTCGCTCCTCTCGGTCACGCCACCCGGCATCCCCATGCCATGCCTTGCTGTGATTGTGGGGTGCGAACCATAAGGAACCAGTAATCAGTTCCTGTGAAAAGGGGCGTCCGCTCCTGAGCGTGCGGTCGGAGTTCGGCCGTCCTGGCCGATTCACGAGTACTTTCCGATTCACCTAAACGTGCCCCGAAATGGGTCCGTATAAGCGCTGCTTTGGGAAGTCGAAAGCTTCCATACGGGGCCAAATCGAGACCTCTGTACGGCGAATGAACGGGCATCGGGCCGTCGGTCCTCGCCGCACCTCGGAACACCGTCCTCGGCTCCGCCACTGGTCGCGCCACAAGTCCGAGCGGGCGGGCGAGGCGCGCTCGCTCCGCTCCGGGTCGCAGGTTTCGGCCCGGGGCGCACCGAGCGGTGCCCTGCGCACCTTGTGAGGGGCGGTTGCTGGCTGCACGATCGGCGTCGCTCGAACGAAAGTCCACTCCGGAGCGATCGACCAGAGGAGACCCCTGTGACGACCGACCGCATCAGCCTCAGCCCCGAGGCCGCCCGGCAGCTAGCGACCACGACGAAGACGACACCGCAGATGCGTGGTGTCACACCGCGCTATCTGCTGCGGGCTCTTCCCTGGGTCGATGTGGAATCAGGTGTCTACCGCGTCAACCGGCGCCGCACCTACGTCCTCGGCGACGACCGCATCAGCACCCACGCCGACGACGAAGGTTCGCGCGTCATTCCCGGCGACTTACGCGAGATCTCGTATCTCCGCGACACCGATGACGCGCTGCTCGGCCAACTCGCCGATGCCTTCACGGAGATGAGCTTCGAGCCCGGTCAGGTGCTGGTGCGCGAGGGCGACACCGCCGAGCACCTCTGGGTGATCGTCCGGGGTCGCGCCGAGAAGCGGACCACCGGACGGTACGGCGACGAAGCGCTCATCCAGGTCATCGGCGACGGGCAGTACTTCGACCTGGAGGCGTGGACCAAGGGTGAGCCCATGCCGTACGCCGTGAAGGCCGTCACGCCGGGCGTCGCCCTGCGCGCCGAGCGTTCGGCGCTCGCCGGGCTCATGGACCGCGACGAGACTCTGCGCGGGGCCGTGGACTCGTACGCGGCGGGCGGCATGCCCACACCCGGCGCCGAGGCGCCGATCGACCTGAGCGGCGGCCATGTGGGGGAGGTCGACCTGCCGAGCACCTACGTGGACTACGAGGACGCGCCGCGTGAGTACCACATGACGCTCGCGCAGACCCGGATGATGGTGCACTCCCGCGTCGCCGACCTCTACAACGGGCCGATGGACCAGACGCGTACGCAGGCCAATCTGACCGTCCAGGCCCTGCGTGAGCGGCAGGAGAACCTGATGCTCAACCACCCCGAGTTCGGGCTCCTCCACAACGTGCCGGCCGGCCAGCGCGTGCAGGCGCGCACCGGTGCGCCCACCCCTGACGACCTGGACGAGCTGCTCGCGAAGGTGTGGAAGCAGCCCGCCTACTTCCTCGCGCACCCGCGGGCGATCGCCGCGTTCGGGCGCGAATGTACGCGGCGGGGAGTGCCCCCGGTGACGGACAGCCGGTTCGGCAGCCCCCTGCTGACCTGGCGGGGTGTGCCGCTCCTTCCCTCCGACAAGGTGCCCTGCCCGAACGGCTCCGGCGACGTCGCGGGGACCACCGAGATCCTGCTGATGCGGACCGGCGAGGCGGAGCAGGGTGTGGTGGGGCTGCGTCCCGCGGGGGTGCCGGACGAGGTCGAACCGGGCCTGTCCATGCGGAACATGGGCATGGACCAGAAGGGCATCACGTCGTACCTGATGACGGCCTACTTCAACACCGCAGTGCTGGTGGACGACGCCATCGCCGTGCTCCAGAACGTCGAGGTGTCCAAGTACCATGACTACTCCTGACGTCACGGCGTGGCCGGACGGGTCGGCGGACCCGGCCTCCCGGTTGCGTCAACCGGGCGGGTTCAGCGCCGAGTTGGTGCGACAGGACTTCCCGATCCTGCACCGCACCGTCAACGGCCGTCCCCTGGTCTGGCTGGACAACGCGGCCACGACCCAGAAGCCGCGTCAGGTCATCGAGGCGCTCGCCGCCTACTACGGCGCCGCCAACTCCAACATCCACCGCGGCGCCCACACCATGGCGCGGGAGGCCACCGAGGCGTACGAGGCGGGCAGGGCGGCCGTCGCCGACTTCCTCGGCGCCGCGGACCCGGGCGACATCGTCTTCGTACGCGGCACCACGGAGGCCATCAATCTCGTCGCCCAGAGCTGGGGCCCGGCCAACCTCGGGCCCGGGGACGATGTCCTGGTGCCGGTCCTCGAGCACCACTCGGACATCGTGCCCTGGCAGATGATCGCCCGGCAGACCGGCGCGCGGCTCGTGCCGATCCCTCTCACGAAGGACGGGGAGATCGACCAGGACGCGTACCGCGACCTGCTGTCCTCGCGGACCCAACTCGTCGCGATCAGCCATGCGTCGAACGTCCTCGGCACCGTCCCGCCGGTCAAGGAGATGACGGCACTCGCGCACCGCTACAACGCCAAGGTGCTGGTGGACGGCGCCCAGGCGGTCGCTCATTTCCCCGTCGACGTTACTGACCTGGACGCGGACTTCTATGCGTTCTCGGGCCACAAGCTGTTCGCGCCGACCGGCATCGGCGCCCTGTACGTGAAGCCGGACGTCCTCGCGGGGATGGCACCGTGGCAGGGCGGCGGCAACATGATCGAATCCGTGGCCTTCGGGGAGACCACCTTCGCGCCGGTCCCGCACAGGATGGAAGCCGGCACCGGCCACATCGGCGGAGTCGTCGGACTGCTCGCCGCCCTGAACTGGCTGACGTCCCTCGACCGCGAGGCCGTCGCGGTCTACGAGGGGGACCTCATGGCGTATGCGCGGGAGGCCCTCGCCACGGTTCCCGGGCTCGAGTTGATCGGCTCGGCGCCCGATCGGATCGCGGTGCTCACCTTCACGCTCGCCGGGCAGGACCCGGCCGCCGTCGCGGACTGGCTCGACCGTGACGGGATCGCCGTCCGTGCCGGTCATCACTGTGCCCAGCCGGCTCTCGCCCACTACGGACTTCAGTCGGCGGCGCGCGCCTCGCTCGCGCTCTACAACACCTACGGGGAGGTGGACCAGCTCGTCGCCTCGCTGCGCAGACTGCAAGAGGCCGGCTGACGACGGGAGCCGGAACTGATCCGGGTTCGGGGCCGCGCGACCGGAGACGGCCGCACGGCCCCGGATTCTGCGCGTCCGGGCCGGTGTCCGCGGCGGGCGAGAGGATCGTTCGGTTCGCTCAACCCGTGGGCAGCACACGTGCGATGAGCAGTGCCACGTCGTCGGAGTTGTCGGGCTGGTGCAGGGTGCGCAGGAGCAGGTCGCAGCACTCCTCCAGCGGGCGGTCGGGGTCGTCGAGGAGCTCCAGGAGGGCGTCGAGGCGCTCGTCGAGGGGATGCTGGCGGGTCTCGACGAGCCCGTCGGTGTAGAACACCAGCTGGTCGCCCTGTTCGAGGGCCACGGTCGTCGTCGAGAAGGCGACGCCGCCGACGCCCAGGGGCGCCCCCGTGGGCAGTTCGAGGAGCTCCGGAGCGTGGCCGTGGCGGACGCGCACGGGCGGCAGGTGCCCGGCGTTGGCGATCCGGCACTGCCGCAGCCGCGGGTCGTAGACGGCGTAGACGCAGGTGGCGATGGAGTGGTCGAGGCCCTCGGTGATCTTGTCGAGGTGCTCCAGGAGCCGCGTCGGTTCGAGGTCCAGGGAGGCCAGCGTGTGGGTCGCGGTGCGCAGCCGGCCCATCGTCGTGGCGGCGTCGATGCCGCTGCCCATCACGTCACCGACGACGAGCGCGGTCTTGCCGTCCTCCAGCGGGATCACGTCGAACCAGTCGCCGCCGACCTCCGCGCCGGCGCCCGCCGGCTGGTAGCGGGAGGCGACCTCCAGGCCGCCGGTCACCGCGGGGTGGCTGGGCAGCAGGCTGCGCTGGAGGGTCAGGGCGGTGTCGCGGGCGTTCTGGTACCAGCGGGCGTTGTCGATCTGCACAGCCGCGCGGGCCGCCAGTTCCCGGGCGAGCAGCATGTCGTCCTCGCTGAACGGCAGCGGATTGCGGGTGCGCTTGAGGTCGAGGGCGCCGAGCACCTCGCCCCGCGCGATCAGCGGCACCGCCAGATAGGAGTGCACGCCCGCGCGGCCCAGCTGCACCGCGGCCTCGGGGGAGCGGGCGATGCGCGGCAGGTCCTGCTCCTCGACATGGGCGACCAGGACGGGACTGCCGGTCCGTACGCACTCGGTGACGAGGCGGTCCGGCCCGTAGCGGGCGACCTCGCCTGGCGGGTCGGCGGCGTCGAGCGCCTCCGTGGCGTGGTCGGCCTGGACGGCCAGGGCGCGGATCACCGCGGACTCGGCGGGGCCGAGGCTGCTGCGTCTGCCCACCACCACGGCCTCGAGCAGGTCGACCGCCGCGATGTCGGCGAGCTCCGGCACGGCCACGTCGGCCAGCTCGCGTGCCGTGCGGTCCAGGTCCAGCGTGGTGCCGATCCGCGCCGAGGCGTCGGCGATGAGTGCCAGTCGCCGGCGTGCCGTCTCGGCCTCCAGAGCGGCCTCGTGCTGCATGGTGATGTCCACGGCCATCCCGGCGACACCGAGCACCGTCCCGGCCGTGTCCTCCAGCCGGTACAGCGAGACGGACCAGTAGTGCTCCCGGTCGGGATCCGCCGGGGTCCGGCCCACGATGCGCTGGTTGACCCGCGGATTCCCCGTCCGCAGCACGTCCAGCAGCGCCGCCTCGATCGCGTCTGCGTCGACATCGGGCAGCAGCTCACGCGGTGTGTGGCCGATGTGGTCCTCGGCGGGGATGCCGTTGAGCAGCGCCAGGGCCGCGTTGACCGAGACGTACCGCAGCTCGGTGTCCAGGACGGCGAGCCCGACCGGAGCCTGGGCGATCGTGCGCGTGGAAAGGGCGACGTCCCGCTCCAGCCGGCGGACGGTCGTCTGGTCGGCGCACAGGCCCAGCGCGTAGATGTCCCCCTGGTCGTCCAGCAGCCGCATGTTGCGGAACTCCACCAGGCGCGTGCCGCCGTCCTTGCGCCGAATCGGGAACGCACCGGCCCAGCCCTCACCGGTCTTCATGACGTCGGCGAACAGTTTGACGACCAGGTCCACGTGCTGTTCGTGAACCATGATCTGGGCCGCGTACTGGCCCAGCGCCTCCTGCGCCGAGTAGCCGAACAACTCCTCGGCCTGCGGGCTCCACAGCACGATGCGCCCCTCGATGTCCAGCACCACCGAGGCCACGCCGAGCACGTCGAGCAACCCGCTCGGGCCCATGGGCCCGCGCACCGGCTCGCCGCCCTCGGCGCCGGGAAATTCGGCTGGAGACATCCCACGCACCGCCTTCGCCGCTCCTTGCGGCACGCCGTTCCCCCGTGCCGACTCCCCTTGTTCTATCGCGTTCAACCGTCTCCGGGCCCCCTCGGTCGCTCACCTCCACCATCCCTCAACACGACGGCGAACGTCCGATGAAGTCAGCACCGGGGCACGCGACTGTGGCCGATCAGACAGCGGGCGTTCTTTCTTTGGTCTGTACATGACCACATCGCCCGGCCAGACTGTCCGCCGACACACCCCCACCCCCCTGAGGAGTCGCTCCCATGGCCCTGCGTGCCCGGCAACGTTGTCATGCCGCTCTCACCGGCCTCGTCGCCCTCGCCTCCGCAGCCGTGCTGTCCTCCGCGGCGCCCGCGCAGGCCGCCGACACCTGGACGGAGGCGGGTTCCGACCGAGCCGACCCGCTGACCGAGAGTCAGGGTCTGACCTCCGTCGAGGTCCCGGCGAACAGCCCCAACCGCTACACCGGCATCGGCACCATCCCCGTCTCCGTGTCCAGCCGCGGCTGGAACCACGTGGGCGACCCCGACGCCTCCTACAACGGCTACTACGTCGAGCCGTACCAGGCGGACTCGGGCACCGCGAAGATGTTCCGGGTGCAGGCGCCGAACGGGACCTGGTCGGAATACGTCCACGCGCTGGGCTCGGGCGAGGCGCTGAACAACTCGTTCGTCGCGATCTCTCCGGGCGGCCAGTGGATGGTCTCGGGCGAGTGGGGCACCATGACCCGCCTGCTGGTCCACCCCACCCCCGGCGTCAACCCGAGCACCTCGCCCTCGGCGAACCTCCCCTGGACCTCCAGCATCCGGCTCGACCACGCCGTACGTGACGTGCAGGGCTGCGACTTCCTGAGCGCCACGACCCTGCTGTGCTCCTCCGACGACCCGGCGGGCACCCTTTTCGGCATGACCAAGCCGCTGCTGCAGATCGACCTCTCCGCCGAGCCCGGCAGCTCCGACGTGACCGGCCATGTCACGGCCCTGCGCCAGCTCCCGCTGCGCAGCTCCTGCTCGGGCGGGTTCGAGACGGAGGGCATCGACTACGACCGCCGTACCGGCACTCTGCGCGTGATCGTGATCTCGCCGGGCTTCTGCGTGCTGACCGACAGCAAGACGTACAAGTTCACGCGCGGCTGAGGCTCGCACGGGCGGGCTCCGCCGGTAGTGCTCCGGCGCGGGTGGTGCTTTTCTTGGGTTGGGGTCCGGTTCCGCGGGCTACTCGTGGCACCGCGGCGCGGCCACGAGAGGAGCGGTCACGATGCGACGTGAACGACTGCACGAGGAGCCCGTCTCCGTCGAGATCAGCGGATGCAGCAAGGAAGACGCCCGGATCGTGTTCGACGCGCTGTGCACGTGCTTCGAGTCCGACCGGGCCCCCGAGGACGTGCCGCAGCAGCTCCATGAGACGCGCCCGATGGTGTGGCTCGGCACGTTCGAGGTGACGGACGCCCAGGAGTGCCCGGCGCCGGCCCGGCTCTCGTCGTCCGTCGAGGCCGACGCGCAGGGCGGCTACTGGGCCATCGAACGGCTGCGTACGACCCTGGACTCCCTGTTCACGGTGCATGACCTCACCTCGGCGTCGGGTGACCAGGAGCGGGAGCTGCACGTGGTGCTGAAGAGCCGCCCCGGCCTTGCGTGAGCGGGTCCGGCGTGACCGAGTCCGGCAAGGGCGAGCTCGGTCATGACGGGCCCAGCAGGGCGAGCAGGGCGCGCCGGTAGGCGGCGTGGACGGCGGGCAGGTCCTCGAGACAGGCCCGCTCGTCCACGCCGTGCAGCCCCGCGTAGCGCACCCCGAAGCCCGCTGTGGCCGGGATGCCCTCGCCTGCGAGCAGGTTGCCGATGTTCGAGGGGCCCGCGGTCCTGGGCCGGACGGTCAGCCCCTCCCGCACCGCGGCGTCCAGGAGCGCCGCCGCGGGCTGCTGCCCTTCGGCCAGCCGATACGGCGGCCAGGACGCGACCGCATCGATCGAGGTCGGCCGCGGCGAGGGCACGTCGGCGTCCAGCTCGCCCACCGCCTCGCGGACCAGCCGTTCGGCGGCGCGGGCACCGAAGCCGGGAGTGGTGCGGATGTCGATGCCCAGCTCGCACAGGTCGGGCACGACCGAGAAGCCCTGGCCACCGTGGCAGGACGTCACCGTCAGCTTCGGCGGCAGCGGGAACTCACCCTCGGCGCCCGGAAGCTCGGCCTCCTCCAGCAGTCGTACGAGACGCGCCGCGCGCGAGACCGCACCCGGCGTCGTGCGGCGGGACCCCGAGTGGCCCGAGGCCGCGTGCACGGCGATCGTGGCGCGCCACAGGCCGCGCCCGCCCACCACGACCTCGTCGAGCCCCGGGTAGCCGATCATCACGCCGGACGGACGGACCGCCGCGGCATCCGCCAGGTAGGCGCGGGCACCGCCGAAGCCGCCCGTGTGCTCGTCGACGTCGAGGAGCACCGCGAGCCCGCCGTGCAGGTCGGCGGCCCGGCCGTGCAGTTCTGCCGCGATGGCGCAGAACAGCGCCGCGGCGAGCTTGGAGTCCGCGGCGCCCCTGCCGCGCAGCCAGCCGTCGACGACGTCGCCGCAGTCCGGCGGGAACGACCAGGCAGCCTCGTCCCCGTACGGCGCGGTGTCGACGCAGGCGTCCAGCGCCCACCAGGGGCCGGGCCGGCCGCCCGCGACCTCGATCAGCAGACCGACGGTGCCGCCCCGGTCGCCGCGGAGGCGGCGATACGCCAGCCCGCGCCCGGCGAGCCAGTCCTCCAGGACGCCGAGGACGGGGCCGTAGTCGTCGATCCCGGCGCGGCTGGAGCGGCGGATCAGTCGCTGGGCGAGATCGATCACGTCGGCGTGTGCGGTCATGGGGCCACTGTGCCCGAAGGCGGCCGGTGCCCGAGGGCGGGTGTCCGGTGGGCGGTGCCCTGGGGTGGCCGGTGTCAGTGGCCGGTGTCACCCTCCCCCGGTTGTGCAACTAGTTGCATAAACGTCCCGCGGTCCTCTACAACTACGTCAAGCACGACACCGCGCACGGAGGGGCCCGATGAGCCGTTACCCGCACCTGCTGAGCCCGCTGGACCTCGGCTTCACCACGCTGCCCAACCGCGTCCTCATGGGCTCCATGCACGTGGGCCTGGAGGAGGCCGAGCGCGGCTTCGAGCGCATGGCGGCCTTCTACGCCGAGCGGGCGCGCGGGGGAGTGGGCCTCATCGTCACCGGCGGCATCGCCCCCAACGACGAGGGACGGCCCTACGAGGGCGGCGCCAAGCTCACCACCGAGGCGGAGGCCGAGCAGCACCGGGTCATCACCGAGGCCGTGCACCGCGAGGGCGGCCGGATCGCGATGCAGATCCTGCACTTCGGCCGGTACGCCTACCACCAGGACCTCGTCGCCCCGAGCCCGCTCCAGGCGCCGATCAGCCCCTTCCCGCCGCGCGAGCTCACCGACGCCGACGTCGAGCGGACCATCGACGACTACGCCCGAGCCGCCCGCCTCGCCCGGCAGGCCGGCTACGACGGCGTCGAGATCATGGGCTCCGAGGGCTACCTCATCAACGAGTTCATCGCCACCCAGACCAACCGGCGCACCGATCGCTGGGGCGGCGCGTACGAGAACCGCATGCGTTTCCCCGTCGAGATCGTCCGCCGGGTGCGCGAGGCGGTCGGCGCGGACTTCATCATCGTCTACCGGCTCTCCATGCTGGACCTCGTCCCCGGCGGCTCCACGCTGGACGAGGTGGTCACGCTGGCGAAGGCCGTCGAGGCCGCCGGGGCGACGATCATCAACACCGGAATCGGCTGGCACGAGGCGCGCATCCCGACCATCGCCACCTCGGTGCCGCGCGGCGCCTACACCTGGGTCACCAAGCGGCTGATGGGTGAGGTGTCGGTCCCGCTCGTCACCACCAACCGCATCAACACCCCCGAGCTGGCCGAGGAGTTGCTGGCCGACGGCTGCGCGGACATGGTGTCGATGGCCCGCCCGATGCTCGCCGACCCCGACTTCGTCGCCAAGGCCGCCGCCGGTAAGCCGGAGGCCATCAACACCTGCATCGGCTGCAACCAGGCCTGCCTCGACCACACCTTCAGCGGCAAGATCACGTCCTGCCTGGTCAACCCGCGCGCCTGCCACGAGACCGAGCTGACGTTGTCCCCGACCCGGCGGCGCCTGCGCGTCGCGGTCGTGGGCGCCGGACCCGCCGGTCTGGCCTGCGCCGTCAGCGCGGCCGAACGCGGCCACGACGTCACGCTCTTCGACGCCGCGAACGAGATCGGCGGCCAGCTCAACGTCGCCCGCAAGGTCCCCGGCAAGCAGGAGTTCGACGAGACACTGCGCTACTTCCGCCACCAACTCGACTGGCAGGCCGTCGACGTACGCCTGAACACCTGGGTTTCGGCCGAGGACCTCGCCGCGTACGACGAGGTCGTGGTCGCCACCGGCGTCAGCCCGCRCACCCCGGACATCCCCGGCATCGACCACCCGAGCGTCGTGGGCTACCTCGACGTCCTGCGCGACGAGGTCCCCGTCGGCCGGCGCGTCGCCGTCCTCGGCGCGGGCGGCATCGGCTTCGACGTCGCCGAGTTCCTGACCGACGGCGKCGACAAGGCGAGCGAGGACCCCGAGACGTACTTCCGGCACTGGGGCGCCGACCTTGGTGGTCTTGCGCTGGAGCAGGTAGACGGTGCGCGAGGCGGTCGGCGCGGACTTCATCATCGTCTACCGGCTCTCCATGCTGGACCTCGTCCCCGGCGGCTCCACGCTGGACGAGGTGGTCACGCTGGCGAAGGCCGTCGAGGCGGACGGCGCCGACCTGCTGGTCCTGGCCCGCGACGGTGACCGCGCCCGGCTCGGGCCAGACCAGCAGCAGCGGGCAGGCGGCATGGTCGACGACGAACCGGCTCGCCGGGCCGAGGCTGTGCGGGCCGAGCCGGGCGCGGTCACCGTCGCGGGCCAGGACCAGCAGGTCGGCGCCGTCCGTCGCGGCGACGACCTCCCGCTCGACGCGGCCGGTGCGCTCGACGCGGCTGCAGGGGCGGGCGAGCCGCTCGGCGGCCGCTTGCAGGAGGCTCTGGGCGGAGGCTGCGGCGAGGTGTTCGACGCGGGTGCCGGGGTCACTCCCCCAGCCTTCGGCCGGGCGGTGCCCCCACGGGTGGCCCCGGCCGAGCAGCCCGGCGAACGCGCCGTGCGCGGCGTCCGCGACATCGTGCCCGGTGACATGCAGCAGGACGATCTCGGCGTCCTCGGGCGCGTGCGCACGCGCGGCATCCACACAGGCGGGCCAGGTGCCCTCGACGACCCAGACGACCACCGCCATGGGATCAGCCTCCTCCGATCACGGCCAGTGAGGCCCACAGTGCCAGTACGGCGGCACACAGGCTCGCGGGTACGGCGTACAGGCCGAGCCGGGTGAACTCCCGCAGCTCCACCTCCGCGTCATGGGCGTGGACGATACGCCGCCACAGCAGCGTCGCCAGCGATCCGGCATAGGTGAGATTGGGGCCGATGTTCACCCCGAGCAGCACGGCGAGGACGGCGCCCGGGCCGGAGCCGGAGGCCAGCGGCAGCAGCACCAGCACCGCCGGCAGGTTGTTGATGACGTTGGCCAGTACGGCGGCCAGCGCGGCGATCCCGAACAGCGCCGCGAGCCCGGTGCCGTCGGGGATCAGGTGCCCGAGGGCCGTGTCGAGCCCGTTGTCCACGACCGCGCGGACCACGACCCCGAGCGCCAGCACGAAGGCCAGGAACGGCGCCGACGCGGAACCCACCAGCGCCTTCGGCGTCGTACGGCGTCGCACCAGCGCCCGCACGGCGAGCACCGTCGCGCCGGCCAGGGCCGCCCAGGCCGGGTCGACGCCGACGGCCGAGGTCAGCACGAACCCGGCGAGTGTGCCCGCCACGGTCAGCAGGGCGAACAGCGGCAGTTCGGGGGCGTCGCCGGTGGACGGGGCCTGTGCACCGGCGTCCAGGTCGGAGGCGAAGAAGCGCCGGAAGACCGCGTACTCGACGGCGATCGCGGCCAGCCACGGCAGCGCCATCAGCGCGGCGAACCGGGTGAAGCTCAGCCCGCTGGCCGCGAACGCCAGCAGGTTCGTCAGGTTGGACACCGGCAGGAGCAGGGAGGCCGTGTTCGACAGATGGGTGCAGGCGTAGACGTGCGGCTTGGGGCGGGCGCCGATCCGGGCCGCGGTGGCGAACACCACCGGGGTGAGCAGTACGACGGTGGCGTCCAGGCTCAGTACGGCCGTGATCGCCGACGCGGCCAGGAACACCTGCGCCAGCAGCCGGCGCGGCCGGCCCGCCGCCGTACGCGCCATCCAGGCCCCGCACGCCTGGAACAGCCCCTCGTTGTCGCAGAGTTGGGCGAGGACGAGTACGGCGGCCAGGAAGCCGATCACCGGCCCGAGCCGTTCGGCCTCGTCCAGCGCGTCGCCGAACGAGATCGCCCCGGTCGCCACTACCAGCGCCGCGGCCGGCACGGCGAACACGGCCTCCGGCCGGCCGAAGGGACGGACGACGGCACAGACCAGCACGAGCACGAGCATGGCCACGGACAGGGTCTCCGCGAGCGGGGTGTTCAGCTTCGGGTCCTTCCGGGCATGACGGGTCCTTGCGAGCGGCGACGACACGCCACCGGTGACTCTCGCCGCACGGTACTCCGCCGAGCGGCTGCCGCCCGGTCAAGGGTGGGACGGCCTCTTCCCCCACCCCCACCAACTGGCGACGGTCCGCGACATCCTCAAGGAATGCCAGGGCGTGGTGGCTTGGGCGGAGACTTCCGCCGCCCGAACGACTCCCACTTCCGGATCGACGTGCGCCCTCCCTCGCGGTTGAGGCCCCATGACAACCGGCTAGGTGTCCTCCCGTGCCGTGTCCTGCGGTCGGAACGTGACCGAGCGGCCCGTGAAGTCGGCGTCGAGGCCGTCGGTCGTGGTGGTGACCGAGCGCAGGTGCAGGCCGTCGGGGATGTTCCGCAGCGGGATCGGCCGTTCGAAGACCCTGTCCAGGATCATGCTTCCGGCGGCGGGCAGCGAACCGCCCGTGACCTCGAAGTCCTTGAAGGCGATGCGGTTGCCGGAGACGGCCGAGACCGACGTCTCCACGGTGACCTCCCCGCCCAGCGGCAGCACGACGACCGCGCTCACCCGACCCGGGCGGCTGCCCTGGGAGATCTCCAGACCGAGCGTGTCGGAGACGTCCGGGTACGACAGGGAGGCGGTCGCCCGCGCGCTGCGGGCCCGGGCCTCGCTGTCGTCGTCGGACTTCGTCAACCCGTCCAGCCGGAGGGAGAGTTCGGACACCGGCAGGGGGCGGGTGGTGCCCTGCGCCGGTATGTCGTGGGCGGTGATGTCGACCCGGCGCAGGGTGCCGGAGGCCGCCTGCGTCACGACCGGGAAGCCGCGCACCTGGACCTCCGGCGGCAGGGGTGTGTCCATGCCCTGCTGGAACGCCTTCGCCGTACGCGACTCGATGCGGGCGGCCACGGCCCGGTCGACGACGACGGGGAGGAGGGCCAGGGTGACGAGACCGGCGGCGAGGAGGGCGAGCGTTCGCCGTCGGCGGCGGGGCTCGCCGGACTCTTCGTCTGCGCCCGCGTATGCGTTCTCCCGTTCGTGGTCGTAGCCGTGGCCGTAGCCGTGGCCGTGTTCGTCGTAGGCGTAGTCGTCGTGTCCGTGCTGGATTCGGCGCATGGGCCTGCCCTCCTGCGTGGGGTCGGTGGGTCGGTCGTCAGGGATGTGGGTGGGGCGGTCGGGTCGTCGAGAGGTGGCGCACCGTCGCGGCGGCGGCGGCGCTGTCGACCCCGGCGGCGATCAGGGCGGAGGTGGCGGCGGCCGAACCGTCGTCCGCCCAGATCCCGGTGTTGACGGTGTCGAGGAGGGCGAGCAGGTGGGCCTCGATGGCGGCGCTGAGCGGGCCGGGCGGGACGACGGTGTGGAAGACGCCCCGGCGCTGCCCCTCGGCGAGGATGCCGGCGACCGTCTCGCGGGCCGGGGCGAGGAGTTCGCTGACCTGCGCGGGGCCCAGGTCCTGGCGGGCGAGGCCGATCAGCGTGCGATAGGCGTCACCGACCGGCCAGAGGGTGAGGACGAAGCGGGCGAGGGCACCCGTAGGGCCGCGGTCGGCGCCCGGGCCGGGAGGGCTCGCGTCGGCCACCGCCCGTCGTATCGCCCGTACCGCGTCCTCGGCGAGGCCCGTCACCAGCGCCGCCCGTCCCGCGAAGTGCGTGTACAGGGTGCGCCGCGCCACCCCGGCGGCCTCGGCGATGTCACCGAGGCTGCTGTCGGGGTTGCGGCCCAGTTCCCGCAGGGCCGCGTCCAGGATGCGGGCGCGCGTGACCCGCGTCGTACGGCGGGTTCGTGCGGGTGGCTGGGGCGTCGGGCTGCTCACGGCGGCACCTCGGTGCGGAGGGGAGTTCAGGGAAGCTGACCGAGATATTTGCACATTGACGAGCAAGAAACTAGTCTGCTCATCGATGTGCAAATAACTCGCAGCCCCCTGGGAGTCCCCGTGCCCTTCCTTGCCAACACACCCGTCGAGAAGATGACCGGCCCGTACGCGCGGCGCTGGTGGGCACTGCTCGTGCTCTGCCTGAGCCTGCTGATCGTCGTCATGGCGAACACGTCGCTCATCGTGGCCGCGCCCGACATGACCCGGGATCTGGACCTGAGCAGCAGCGACCTGCAGTGGGTCATCGACGGCTACACCGTCCCGTACGCCGCGCTGATGCTCGTCCTGGGCGCGATCGGCGACAAGTACAGCCGTCGCGGCGCCCTCATCACCGGTCTGCTGATCTTCGCGGCCGGTTCGGTGATGGGCAGCCTCGTCGACGAGACCGGCCTGGTCATCACCGCCCGCGCGGTCATGGGCGTCGGCGCCGCCGTCGTCATGCCGGCCACCCTGTCCCTGCTGGTCGCGATCTTCCCCCGCGAGGAGCGCGCCAAGGCCATCACCGGCTGGACCGCCACCTCGGGCCTGGCCATCGCCGTGGGCCCGCTGGTCGCCGGCTGGCTCCTGGAGGACCACGCCTGGGGCTCGACCTTCCTGATCAACGTGCCCATCGCGATCGTCGCCGCCGTCGGCGCGCTGGCGCTCGTGCCGCCGTCGAAGGCGCAGGGCATGGGCCGGATCGACTACGTCGGCGGGCTGCTGTCCATCGTCTCCGTCGGCTCGCTGGTCTACGCGGCCATCGAGGGCCCGCACTTCGGCTGGGGCGCCGGCCCGGTCGCCGCGGCCGTGGTCGCCGGAGTCGGCCTGCTGGCCTTCGTCGTCTGGGAGCTGCGTCACCCGCACCCCATGCTGGACGTGCGCAAGTTCGCCCAGCGGCCGTTCAGCGGCTCGATGCTCGCGGTGCTGTTCTTCTTCTTCGGCACCTTCGGCGCGCTGTACTACGCGACCCAGTACCTCCAGTTCGTCCTCGGCTACGACGCGCTGGAGACCGGCGTACGGCTGCTGCCGCTGGCCGGTGCCGTCTTCGTCGGCGCCGCGGTGACCGGGCGGCTGACCCCGAAGCTCGGGGTGAAGGCCATGGTCGGCACCGGCATGCTGATCGGCACGGTGGGCGTCTTCCTGCTCACGCGGGTCGAGTCGGGCTCGACGTACACCGACTTCCTGCCGTCGCTGCTGATGCTGGGCTTCGCGATCGGCCTGAGCGTGTCCCCGGCCACCGACACGATCATGAGCTCCTTCCCCGAGTCCGAGCTGGGCGTCGGGGGCGGCGCCAACGACACCTCGCTGGAGCTGGGCGGCGCCCTGGGCATCGCGATCCTCGGCTCGCTGCTGGGCACCGCATACCGCGACAAGCTCACGGACCTGGTCGGCGGTCAGCTCCCGCACGCGGCGCTGGAGACGGCCAAGGACTCGGTGGGCGGCGGTCTCGCGGTCGCCGAGGAGATCGCGAAGAACCCCGCCGGCGGCGCCCAGCAGGCGCAGGCCCTCGTCGACGCGGTGCACGAGTCCTTCGCCCACGGCGTCGCCCAGACCAGCCTGACCGGCGGGATCATCATGGCCGCCGGGACGATGATCGTCCTCGCGGTGCTGCCGGGCCGCCGGGCGGCGGGCAAGCACCGGACGGCTGAGCCGCAGCGGGCGGACGAGACGCAGGTGACGGACGAGGCGCAGGTGACGGACGAGACGCAGGTGACGGACGAGGTCGAGGCGGCGCCGGAGGCCCTGACGGCCACCGATTCGCACGCGACCGATGACTCCCGCAAGCCGCGGGAGTCAGAGCAGTGCCGGGAGTCGGGGGAGGCGCGTTCGGGCACCGCCTGAGCGGCCGCCACCCCGGAACGGGCCGTGCCTTGAGCGGCGCACGGCCCCGGACGGTGCCGGGAGGGGACGCCCGGCGCCGTCCCCTTTTTTATACGTGGACGGGCAATTCGGGAGGGGGCGGCGACTCAGTCGCTGTCTGCCACCGTGGGCGCGACCGCCTCGACCACACCCCGCGCCCGCTCCTCCGGCACCCCGGCCGCGATGAGCGTGGTGACGGCGATCCGGGTTCCGTCGTCCTCCAGCAACCCGGCGTTGACCGACTCCAGCAGCGCGACCGTCATCGCCTCAAGGCCCGCGCTCATCGCGGGGGCCGGCAGATGCGTGTGGAAGACGCCGTCCCGCTGCCCCCGCTCCAGGATGGCCGTGGCCGTCGCGCGGGCCGGCGCCAGCACCTCGGCGACGCGCTGCGCGCCCAGGTCGCGCTTGGCCAGCGACAGCAGCAGACGGTAGCGATCACCGACGGGCCACAGCGAGAACACGAAGCCGGCGAGCGCCCGCTCGGCCGGTTCGGTCTCCGCGAACCGCGCGCCGTCCGCCAGCGCGCTGCGCAACGCCTCGGACGCCTCCTCCGCGAGGGCCTCCAACAGCGCCTCCCGCCCCGGGAAGTGACCGAACAGAGTGCGCCGTACGACTCCCGCGGCCCGCGCCAGCTCCTCCAGCGTGACGTCCGGGTTCCGCCCGAGCTCCTGACGGGCCGTGGCCAGGATCCGCTCCCGGTTGGCCCGCGAATTACGCCGCAACGGCTCGCGTGCGACGGGCTTGGTCACGGAAACCTCGATGGATCGGTACGGATACGCGTACGCGGATTCTCGCACGACGCCCTTGCGCACCTCACGCGGTCGCGTCGTCCCGAACGCCGTGCGGCTGCCCCGGCAGGACGGTCGCCACGCCGATGCCTCCCTCGGGGCGGGACCGTCGTTCTGGAGACGGGGAGCCCCGAGCAGCCGAGCCTCACAGCGCCCCCGCGCCGCCCACCCGGTCGTCTCCTCCCCGGCACCCGTGCGGGCTGGAGCCGCAGGGCCGTCGCCACCTCGAAGGCGCAGCCCTGCGCGACCACGCCGACGGGACCGTCATGCCGACCGCGATCAGCAAGCGAGAGCCCGACAAGCCGAGCCCCACAGCGCGCACGCGGCGCACCCGGTCGTCTCCTCCCCGGCACGTTGCGGGCTGGAGCAGGACCGTCGCCACCTCGAAGGCGCGACTCTGCGCGACCGCGGCGGCAGGACCGTCGCCACCTCGAAACCGCCCTCGGGGCGCGGGCCCGCGTGGAGCTCGCCTCCGACGGAGAGGGCGCGTTCACGCCGAACCCGCGACTCTGCGCGTCCGTGGCGACAGACGCCGTCGTTGCCGACCGTGATCAGCAGGCGAGAGCCCGACAAGCCGAGCCGCACCGCGCCCCCGCGCCCCTCACGCCGTCGTCTCCTCCTCCGCGCCGTGCGGCTGCAGCGGCAAGGCTGTCGTCACCTCGAAGCCGCCCTCGGGGCGCGGGCCCGCGTGGAGTTCGCCGCCGATCGAGTGGGCCCGTTCGCGCATGCCCATCACGCCGAAGCCGCGGCTCTGCGCGACCGGGGCGGCGGGGCCGTCGTTGGTGACCGTGATCTGGAGGCGGGAGCCGGAGTAGGTGAGGCGGACGGAGGCGGCTTCCGTGGTGGCGTGCTTGGTGACGTTGGTCAGTGCCTCCTGCACGATGCGGAACGCGGTCAGGTCCACGCCGGGCGACAGCGGCTGTGGCTCCCCCTCCGTGCTGACCGTGACCGTGACCCCGGCCGACGCGCACGCCGAGACCAGCTCGGGCAGCCGGGAAAGGCCGGGCGACGGCTCCAGGGACAGGGAGTCCGGGTCGTCGTCGTTCTGCCGCAGCAGCCCCAGCGTGGCCTTCAGTTCGCGCAGTGCGGACGAGGTGGTGCCGGTCAGGTCGGTGAGGATCTTCTGCGACTGCTGCGGGTTGCTGAGCGCCAGGTGCGCGGCCGTACCGGCCTGGGCGTTGGCCAGGGCCAGGTGGTGGGCGACGACGTCGTGCAGCTCACGGGCGATCCGCATCCGCTCCTCGGTGACCCGCAGCCGCGCCTCCTCCTCCCGGGTGCGCTCGGCGTGCTCGGCGCGGGCCTGCACGGCCTTGAGGTAGGCGCGCCGCAGCCGGGTCATGTTGCCGGCGGCCAGCGGCAGCAGCAGCCAGAAGAACGGGCCGATCGTCCTGAGGAGCAGCGACAGATGGTCCATGGAGTCGGAGACGCCCGCCGCGACGGTCACCGCCAGCATGGTGGCCAGACCGTAGACGCGGGTGGTTCTGCGGTCGGTGTGGGTCGCCAGCCAGTACAGGGCCGCCATGACGGGGGCCAGCAGCAGCGGCGTGAGCAGATAGCCCAGCGCGATCACGACCGTCGTGCAGGCCGCGTTCACGACCACGGCGGCGCGCGGGTGACTGCGGTGCTTGAGCAGGACGAGGCAGGCCACGCCCATGAGGGCGACGGCGGTCCCGTCCTGGTCCGGCGGGGTGGCACCGGGCAGGGTGAGCTTGCCGCCGAGGACCGCGCAGCCCATCAGCGCCGCGGCCAGCACCAGGTCTACGGCGAAGGGACGGCGGTCCGAGAACTCCTCGAGGCGGTCCGCGTAGCGGCGCTCCAGGCTGGTGATCATCGGGCTCTCCGGTCGGTGTACTGAGGCCATGGTGGACGATTCCGGTCACGGACGGCCGACGGGGCCGCCCATGACCCCGTTCCGGGTCACGGGCGGCCCCTGGCGGGCGGTGGCCGGTCGATCAGGTGCGGGCCACTTCCAGATCGGTCGTCTCGGCCGGGCCCGGCTCCGCCTGCGGCCGCCGGCTGAGCGCCTCGCCCTCCACGTCGACGCGCGGCAGGATCCGGTCCAGCCACTTCGGCAGCCACCAGGCCTTGTCGCCGAGCAGGGCGAGCACGGCGGGCACGATCGCCATCCGTACGACGAAGGCGTCGAAGAGGACGGCGGAGGCGAGTCCGAACCCGATCATCTTGATCATGGAGTCGCTCTCGCCGATGAACCCGGCGAACACCGCGATCATGATCAGCGCGGCGGCCACGACGACGCGGGCGCTGTGCCGGAACCCGGAGACGATCGCCTGCGCGGGCCGCTCCCCGTGGACGTACGCCTCCCGCATCCGCGAGACGAGGAAGACCTCGTAGTCCATGGCGAGCCCGAACACGATGCCCACCAGGAAGATCGGCATCAGGCTCATGATCGGCCCGGTCTGCTCCACGCCCAGCAGCTCGGCGCCGTGCCCCTGCTGGAAGACCACGACGACCGCGCCGAGGGACGCGAGGACCGACAGCAGGAAGCCGAGGGCCGCCTTCAGCGGGACGAGCAGCGACCGGAAGACCACCAGCAGCAGCACGATCGCCAGCCCGACCACGATGATCAGATACGGGATCAGCGCGGCCTGCACCTTGTCGGCGATGTCGATGTTCATGGCCGTGGTCCCGGTGACCTCGAAGGTCGCCCCGGTCTCGGCCTCCATGCCCGGCCGCTCGTCCCGGATGACGGTCACGAGGTCCTTCGTCTTCTCGTCGGTCGGCGCGGTGGACGGCACGACCGAGAAGACGGCGGTGTCACCGGCTTCGTTGAAACGGGCCGGGGAGACGGACACGATCCCCTCGGTGCCGCCGATCTCCTTGGTGATCGTCGTGACGGCACCCTTCGGATCCGCGTCGCCCTTGGCGTCCACGACGACGGTCAACGGCCCGTTGAAGCCCGGCCCGAAGCCCTCAGCGAGCGCGTCGTAGGCGCGGCGCTCGGTCGTCGACGTCGACTTGGCCTCGTCGCCGGGCATGCCGAGCTGCAGGTCCATCGCCGGCACGGCGAGCGCGCCGAGGCCGACGACGCCGAGGAGCAGCACGGGCAGCGGCCGGCGCAGCACGAACCGCGCCCAGCGGGTGCCGCCGTTGCTTTCCTTGGTCTCGGCTGTACGGCCGCTCTTGCGGGCCCGCCTCGGCAGGACGGCGTGGGGCCAGAACCCGAGGAACGCCGGGACCAGCGTCAGCGCGATCAGCACGGCGACGACGACCGCGCCCGCCGCGGCCAGGCCCATCTTGGTGAGCATCGGGATGCCGACGACCGAGAGCCCTGCGAGCGCGATGACGACGGTGAGCCCGGCAAAGACGACCGCGGAACCGGCCGTGCCGACGGCCATCCCGACCGCCTCCTGCGGCGTACGGCCGCCTGCGCGCTCCTCGCGGTAGCGCGAGACGACGAACAGGGCGTAGTCGATGCCGACCGCGAGGCCCAGCATCATCGCCAGCGTGCCGGTCGTGGTGGACAGACCGAGGGCGTCGGACAGGGCGAGGATGGTGGCCATGCTGACGCCGACGCCGACGATCGCGGTCAGCAGCGGAAGCCCGGCGGCGGCCAGCGAGCCGAAGGTGATCAGCAGCACGACTGCGGCGATCGCCATGCCGATGACCTCGGCCGTCCCGCCCGCGCCGCCCCCGTCGTCCATCGCGCTGCCCCCGGCCTCGACGGTCAACCCGGAGTCGCGGGCCTCGTCGAGCGTCCGCTCCAAGTGCGTCTTGCTGGCGTCCGTGAGGTCGTTGGCCGTGACCTTGTAGGTGACGGTCGTGTACGCCGTCGTGCCGTCCTTGCTGACCGCCTTCGCCTGGAACGGATCGACGGCGGACGCGACCTGCGAGCCGTCCCCCAGCTCGGCCACGGCCTCCTCGACGGCCTTCCTGTTCTCGGCGGCGGTCACCTTCTGGCCGCCCGGCGCGACGAAGACGACCCGGGCGGTCGCCCCGTCGGCCGTCGCTCCCGGGAAGCGCTCCTCCATCAGGTCGAACGCCTTCTGGGACTCGATGCCCGGCATGGAGAACTCCTCGTCGGAGGCTCCCGGGGCCTTCAGCGCACCCAGGCCGACGGCGGCCAGCACGGCCGCCCAGACCAGGGCGACGTACCAACGCCGCCGGAAGGCCAGACGGCCCACGCGATAAAGGAAAGTAGCCACGGCAGGGGTCTCCACATCTGGGACTCGAACGTGTGCCCAGGCTCTCGGGGAGGGGGGTGCCGTGTCGTCGTGCGGCTGCCGACAATCGCCGGTACTGAGAATGCAGTACGGGGCGGGGGCGGGTCCGCCGGGAGGACGACCGCCTGATGGGCCCGAGGTCTCACCTCCCCCCTGCGCCCGTCCCGATCTCGACCACGCGTGCCCAGGCCGGCGGGGTGTCGGGCACGTACGCGGAGCCGTCCTCGTCCCCTGAGCCGCCTCGCGCCCGCCGCGGCGAGCTCGGGAAGCGGGGGAACAGCCCCACCACCGTCCGGCACGGCGGACGGGTGCTCGGCCACGGTGTCTGACCGTCCGTCAGGGCGACGACGACATCGGGCCGGGGCCGGGCCCGCAGCGCCGTCGCGAAACCCTCGCGCAGATCCGTACCGCCGCCCCCGACCAGCGGTATCCCCTCGGCGCGGCACAGCCGGTGCACACCTGCGGCCGCCGCGTCGCACGACACCACGCTGACCAGGTCGGGGCGCCCGCCCACGGCACGGGAGATCGCGGCGACCTCCAGCAGCGCGCTGCCCAGTTCGGCGTCGCTGACCGAGGCGGAGGTGTCGATGACGACACACACATGGGGCGGTCTGCGCCGCAGGCTCGGCAGTACGGCGCCGGGCACCGAGGCCGAGCGGCGCGAGAGGCGGCCGTACGTGTAGTCCTCGCCGGCGCCGGGACCGGACGCGGCCGACCGCACCGCCGCGCCCAGCAACTCCCGCCACGGCTGCGGCGGATGGAACGCCTCCTCGGCCCACCGCTGCCACCCGTCGGGGGCGTTGCCGGGGCGCCCGGTGATGCCCTGCGCCACCCGGAACCGGACGGCGTCCCGTTCCTGCGCACTCAGCCCGTGCGCGCCGTCCGCGCCCAGATCCCACTCCCGCTCCAGCCCGTCGGCCCCGCTGCCGCAGTCCAGCCACGCCAGGTCCTGCGTCTGCGGGCCCAGCCGGAACTGGCGCAGATAGTCCTCCATCAGCTCGCCGTCGCGCAGCATCAGGGCCGCCGGGTCGACGGCGCCCTCGGGCCGGGCCAACCCGTCGCCGTACACGTCGTCGTTGATCTCGCAGTCCGCGGCGATGTTCATCCGCAGCCGGTCCCCCGGCCCGGTCAGCCCACGCTCACGCGCCACCCGGTCGCCCCGCCCGTGATGGTCACGCAGCAGATGCGACACCTCGTGCACCCACACCCCCGCCAACTCCTCCACCGGCGTCCGCTCCACGAACCCCGGCGACACATAGCACCGCCAGTGCCGGTCGACCGCCATGGTCGGCACCCGCCGCGACTCGACGACATGCAGGGCGAACAGGGCGGTCGCCAGATAGGGACGAACCCGGGCGGCGTGCAGCCGGGCGGAGAAGAGCTTGTCGCGGTCGAGGCGCGAGAGCTGGTCGGGGTCATGGGGCCGGAGCCTGCCGCGATCGGGGCGCCCGGCTCTGTCGCGGGCGAGGCCGGACGGCTCGTCGCCGGTGCGGGGCGAGTTCCTGCCTCGGTCGGGGCCGGGCGACCCGCCGGCATCGAGGGGCCGGGCCCTGCCCTGGTCTCCGGGGGCGGTTTCGCCCCGGTCTTCCGGCGAAGCGCCCTGGCGGTCTCGGTCGTGGTCGTGGTCGTGGGTCATCGGCGGCCCGCCTTCGTCTTCTCGGTGATCGCCGCCGTCCTGGCCGCCGCCCGGTCCGCTCGATCGAGGGGCCGGGCCCTGCCCTGGTCTCCGGGCGCGGTTTCGCCCCGGTCTTCCGGCGAAGCGCCCTGGCGGTCTCGGTCGTGGTCGTGGTCGTGGGTCATCGGCGGCCCGCCTTCGTCTTCTCGGTGATCGCCGCCGTCCTGGCCGCCGCCCGGTCCGCTCGGCGGGACAGGGTCACGACGCCGGAGAGCCGCTCGATCGACGTCGGGACGTCCCAGTCCTCCTGCCGCAGTGAGGCGAGGGTGCTCGCGGGGACGACGACCAGGTCGGGTGCGCCGGTCTCCACGGCCCGGACGAGCAGCGTCCAGGCCGCGTCCCAGCGGGCCTTGTCAGGACGGGCCCGTACCGCCTCCACCACACCGTCCAGCGCGGCCTGCCGCAGATCCCCCCGCTCGGGCAGCTCGGCAGCCGCGGGGTCGGCGAGCAGTACCTCCGGGTCCGGCAGGTCCATCCGGTCCACGCACGCCAGCAGCTCAAGGCCCGGCCCGTCCCCGACCGTGCCCCGCACCAGCATCGACAGCACCTCCCGCGAGGACCCGGCGGCCGTGGCGAAGGCGACCAGGGACTGTGTCATCTCCCAGCTGCGCGGCGAGGGCCAGGGCCCGCCCCGGCGCGCCTCCCCGCTCGGCAACCGGTGCACGAGCGCCGGCCGCCCGGAGAGCAGCCCGCAGACCGCGCGCCGGGCGAAGTCCACGGCCTCGGCCAGCTTCCGAGGGTCGAGCCGGGGCAGCGTCGCCCGGGGCCAGGTCCCGCCGAGTCCGCGTACGACGACCTCGTGGTCGTGGGCCCATTGCAGATGCACGAACCGGTTGGCCAGCGGCGCGCTGAGCTCCCAGCCGTCGGCGGCCGAGGAGCGCGGGTTGGCGGCGGCCACGATCCGCACCCCGGGCGGCAGCCGCAACGCCCCGATCCTGCGCTCCAGCACGACCCGCAGCAACGCGGCCTGCACGGCGGGCGGCGCGGTCGACAGCTCGTCCAGGAACAGCAGCCCCCGCCCGGCCCGCACCAGCCGTACGGCCCAGTCCGGCGGGGCCATCGGCACGCCCTGCTCGGCCGGGTCGTCCCCGACGACGGGCAGCCCGGAGAAGTCGGACGGCTCGTGGACGCTGGCGATCACCGTGGTCAGCGGGAGGCCGAGTTCGGCGGCGAGTTGCGTGAGCGCGGCGGTCTTGCCGATCCCGGGCTCGCCCCAGAGCAGGACGGGCAGATCGGCGGCCACGGCGAGGGTGAGGGCCTCCAGCTGGGGGTCGGGGCGGGGTTCGGTCGTGGTGTCGCGCAGGAGGGCCAACAGGTCGGAGGCCACGTCGAGTTGGGAGGAGGTGGGCTGAGTGCACGTGGGCATGTGTGATCACCGTGGGGTTCGTGAGGGGGCGTGGGACAGGTACGAGAGGTCGCTTCGCGTATGCCGGTCAGGGAAAGGTCGCGTGCCGCGGGCGGCGCCGATGGTCACCGGGACGGCGCGGCACGCGTTCGTCGAAACGGACGGGACCGGGCCGGGGGCCGGCCAGCCCGGCCCTGAAGAGTCCGTACGTCACCCGCCGCCGCGCGAGCGCCGCCAGCTCGTCCCGCAGCGCACCGTCCCGCAGCACCGCGTCCGGCCCGAGCAGCCCCTCGACGACGGCCAGCGCGCCGGCGATGTCGCCGTGCCAGAGGCGTTCCCGCACGTCGGGCAGGCACTCGGGACGGCGGTGCGCGTCGTCGACGGCCTGGAGGCAGGGCAGCGGAGTACCGGTGAGCGCGGCGAGGAGTTCCTCGCGCCGGATCTCGTCGGGTTCGTGGTCGAGCGGGGCCAGGACACCGTCGACCAGCCCGATCCGGTGCCGCTCGCCCCGGCACTGCACGAACCGTGGCTGTCCGGGCCGTTGAGGGGACGGGGCTCGGCCGGCCCCGGCACTCTCCGGCACGAGCGCGGCGGCGACCAGCGGATGCAGCCGTTCGACCTCGATGGCACCGGCCCGCAGCAACTCGACGTCGGGCAGCACCCAGGTCGCGGCGTCGGGCAGCACGGGCAGAGCGCAGGCACTGCGGCCGACGGACTCCACGATCCGCGGCCCGCCCGCTTCCGCCTGCGCGGACACCTCCAGGACGAGCCGCCGGCGACCCCCCAACCGCATGATCACGGCCCCGGAGGACCGCCCCTCGGCACGGAGCAGCAGCAACGCCTCGTCGGCCCACCGGTCAACGGCCCACAGGGACCCGTACGGAACACCCCCCGGCAGATCCGGCCGTCCCGTCCCCGGCCGGCCGTCGGCCGCGGCACCGCGCCCCGCCCGACTCCGCAGCTCTCCGGCCCGGCGGGCGTCCCAGAGATGCCGATGCAGATCAAGCCGGAACCGCGGGCTGGGCCGGGGATGTGGATGCGGGCCCGCGTCGGTTGCGGCACCGTCCGGCCCGCGTCCCCCGTCCCACACCGCGAGGCTGATCCGCTGACCGGCGTCCGCCCAGGCGGGCGGCGTCCGCACCACGAGATGCAGCGGCTGCCGGCGTCCCCGCCCCGCGCCGCCGTACCGGGCGAGTGCGAGGGTCACCCCGGGACGCAGCAGCCCGTCGGGAGCGATCCGCGGCATGTGCCAGCGCAGGAGATCGGGAGCGAGAGCGCGAAGGTCGTCCCGGACCAGAGCGGCGACTTCCCGCCCGTGGTCGCGGGCCAGGGAACGCAGACTGAGATCGACGTCGATCCCCGCGGCGGCACACGCCCCCGCCCAGTCCCCGGCGAGCCGGCGGGCGGTCGCGGTCTCGATCATGGAGGCCGGCACGGCGAACTCGCGCACGCGCGGCCAAAAGGAATCCCGGGATTCCCCGTTCGCGGAAGGAGTGCCCATCAGCACTCACCTTGCGCGGACGGGACCCCCAATCTGGCAACAGAGTGAGTCGTCATCGCGGCCGAGCGTAGCCCCGCGCGCTTCGGGCCGCGAGGGATTTTCCGCGCACCCAGGCCCACGGCAACCTTTGCGCCCCCGGCGACCACTGACCCATGGCCAGCTCTCACCGACCGCGTAAGGACTCACCCGTGGCATCCCGTTCCCGTCCCCGTCCTCATCGCCGGTCCCCCGGGAAGCGGCGCACGGCCCTCGTCTCCGCCGCCCTGGTGGCAGCGGTCGCGGTGGCCGTATCCCTGCTCATGGCCCTGCGTCCCGACGGGGAGAGCGAGGCAGTCGGGTCGGCGGCCACGCCCGTCACCGACAGCCGGTCGCAGCCCTCGCCCTCGACACCCGGCCCCACGCCCACACCGAAGCCGAAGCCGAAGCCGGAAAAGGCGACTCCGAAGCCGTCCAGGACCGCCTCCGCCACGACGGCCTCGAAGTCCGCTCCGTCCGCCACGACAACCCCGCGACCGGCGTCGGGCTCCGCGCCGTTGGCGGGCAGGATCCGCCCCGGCGTGGAGTACCAGGGACTCGCCACGTTCTACGACACCTCAAACGGCGACGGCGCCTGCCTGTACGGCCCGACCGACGACGTCATGACCGCGGCGATGAACCACACGGACTACGAGACCTCGAAGGCCTGCGGGGCATACGTCCAGGTCCGCGCCGCGAACGGCACCTCCATCACGGTCCGCGTCACCAACGAGTGCCCTTTGCCGTGCGCCCCCGGCCAACTCGACCTCAGCCCCCAGGCCTTCGCCAAGCTCGCCGCGCCCTCCGCGGGTCGGATCCCGGTCACCTGGCGCCTGCTGAGCCCGGCCGTGTCCGACAAGATCTCGGTCCGCTACAAGACCGGCTCCAGCCCCTACTGGTGCGCCGTCCAGGCGGTCGGGCACCGAAATCCGCTGGCCCGCCTGGAGGTCGAGACAGCCGGCGGCTGGCGGCAGTTGCAGCGCACCGAGTACAACTACTTCCTCTCCGAACAGGGCGAGGGCTGCGGGGCGGCGATCCGGCTGACGGACATCTACGGAGAGACGCTCACGGTCGACGCGCTCACGATCCGCCCGGACGTCCTGCAACCGACCCGGCTCCAGTTCGCGGGGCACTGACTCAACCGGCCCCCCGCGTCGGGTCCAGCGACGGCACGGCCGTGGGGGACACCCGCTCGCCCGGTGTCCGGGACTCCGCGTCCTGTGGCTCTCCGGAGGGCACCGAGGACGGCGCCCGCGACGGGCCGTCATGGCCTCGTGCAGCAGCTCGGTCGCGGCGGGGTCGTTGACCACGGGCGGGACACCGCGGATGTAGTTGATCTCCGACTTGGCGCGATGGAGGTTGGCGACCTCGTCGATCGCGGCGACGACGAGGTCCGGCGCCTGCCGCCAGGTGTCGGGGTCGTTGACCACGGGCGGGACACCGCGGATGTAGTTGATCTCCGACTTGGCGCGATGGAGGTTGGCGACCTCGTCGATCGCGGCGACGACGAGGTCCGGCGCCTGCCGCCAGGTGTCGGAGCACTTCGCACATCGGCTCCGATGCCGGTGCCGTTCCCGGTGAGCGACGACACCGGGCAGCTGCTCTCGCGCAGGAGTCCGGAGACGGGTTCGCGCGATGGCCGCGACCACCTCTCATCCCCCGCTACGGGCCGTTCCCTTCAGGGCCCCGACCGCGCGCCTCGCGTTGAGATCCGAGAGCTCTTCCGCAGGGCCCGCCGAGTTGGACGGCGCCTGGTGGCCCCGTTCACGTGACCTGCCGAGCGAGCTCTCCGCCTTGGCGGACGTGCTGGATCCGYTGTGGGGGCGGATCACCCGGGTCACAGTGAATCCCACCCACTGGCCCGTCGTTCCGCGCAAGGTGTCCGTCGCCGGGCACGTGGTGAAGGTGGGCTGGTTCCTGGCCGAGCAGGACCCGCACGAACTGCTGTTGCTCTCGTACCGCATGGGCCGTTGGAACCTCTTGGTGGTCCCGCCGCAGACGACTCCCGTCTCGGCCGCCTGGCTGATGGCCGCCGCGAGCGACCCACTGGGCATGTCGACCGCGAGCCGGTTGATGGAGGAGGCGGCGCGCCTGCGGACGGTGTCCGAGACGGACCGGGCCGTGGAAGCGGTCTGGGACTCCGAAGGAGGCCATGAGGCCCGCGATCCGGGCGCACGTCCCCGGATCCCGACCGTGACCGCCGCGCTGCCGCATCAGCCGATGGGGAGGTGAGGACCATGCAGACATTCGTGGTCGTGGTCGTGACCCTCGCAATGATCGCCTTCGGGGCGCTCCTCATCCACTTGCTCAACTTGCAGCACAGTGGCCGCATCGCCGCCTTCCACTACGGCCGTTCCGGGATGCCGATCCCAGGACCGGACCCGTTGGCTCCGCGCAAGGCCCACGGCCGGGCGGGAGCGAGCGGCACCGCACGCCGCCGCGCACCTCGCGAGGACGGCCCAAGCGGACCGAACAGACCGAGCCGACCGAACTGACAGCACCGACCGCAGCCCAGGACCCCGGCCGCCGTATCGCACAGGACAGGCCGGGGTCTTCCCGTGTCCTGTGCCTCCGAGCCCCGGGCCCCCGCCGGCCCGGTCTGCCGACCATGCCGTCCGGGCCTCGGGCGGCACCCCTTTAAGGACACGATGCCCGCCGGGCGCGGACCTTCCGTCCGATCCCATGGCGCGCATCCCGGACGATTGATCCGCCATCCGCCATCCTCCATCTGCCGCCGCGCTCGCCAACTCCCGTTGCCGGAGCGGCCGTTCACCCGTCACCGCGTATCTCCCCCGTATCGGCGGCACGCCGCGAGGGCCGGACCGGCCCCGCCACGCGGCGCTGTCCGACGGGTACTTCGTACGTCGAACCGAGGAGCCATGCCTCACCCACAACTGAGCATCCACCGGCACGACCGCGCCACTCGCGCGCTGATCACCCTCGCAGGAGAGATCGACCTGGCCACCGCCCCGCTCGTGCGCGCCGCACTGGCCGCATGCATGCGCGACGGCATCCGCACCGCCGACGTCGATCTCACGGCGGTCACCTTCTGCGACGGCAGCGGACTCAACGCCTTCCTCACGGCATCCCAGCTCGCCACGGATGCAGGAATGACCCTCCAACTGCACTATCCGCCACCGACCATGGCCCGCATCATCGAGCTCACCGGCTCCGGCTTCCTGCTCCACGAGCTCCACGCAGCTCGACGACCGTCACGCCGGGTTCCGGCTGTCGTGGGCGGTGCGCCGTGACGGGGCCGCTCCGCCTGGAGCCGCCAGGGGTTGGGGGAAGCACATCGACTCCCGCCCACGCGGTACGTCTGCGCCGACTGAACCGCTGGCAGGCCGAGACCCTGCGGGAGGATCTGGCAGACCTGTACGTGGAATCCGCACGCACGCAGGCAGGCCAGGAATACCGGGGCCGGGAGGCGTTTCTGCGGCGGCTCACCGGCGACATCCGGCGGGCCGGCTTCGCCCTGCTGGTCGCGGAGGACACGGCCTTGGCCGGGTGTGCCTACGGATTCCCCGTACCGCGTGAGGGGACCTGGTGGAGGGGGTTCGACGGGCCCCTTCCGCAGAGCGTCGAACGGCTCACCGCGTCCGGCCACGTCTTCGCGATCACCGAGATCGTGGTGCACCCCCATACGGACGAGCACGGCCTCGCCCGCAGGCTCCAGGAACGGCTGCTCGCCGACCACCACGCCTCGCTCGGGGCGACACTGGTCGACGAAGCCGACGCTCCGGCCTTCGGGGCCTTCCTGTCGTGGGGATGGCACGACATCGGGGCGATCCGTCGGCCGTCGGATCCCATGGTCCTGCGGCCGTCTGCCCCTGTGCTGCTGCGGGCTCTGGTCCTTCCCCTGGGCCCACGCACGCCTGCCCGCCCGGACGGCCTGGCTCACGAACACCGCACCCAACGGCCCGACTGACGACCAACGTGTGGGCGAGGGGCTCGACGGCCGGGGAGAGGTCTCGGCGCTGCCGCCCACCAGATCGCCGACGACCGCGATCAGGATCGGGCTGCGTTACGTTGATGGTGTCGACGACCCGCTGGGAGAAGCCAGACCCCGCTTTCGTCCGCACGGTGGCAGAGATCGACACCCGCATCCGCTACCTGCTGCCGCTGCTCGCCCGCACGCCACAGGAGGTCAAGCCGTGACAACGCCCGACCAGTTCGCCAGCGTCCGGTACATCGTCGACGACGTCCAGGCAGCCGTCGACTTCTACACCACCCATCTGGGCTTCACCCTCCGCAGCAACCCGGCCCCGGCCTTCGCCGACGTCGTGCGCGGGCCGCTGCGGCTGCTCCTGTCCGGCCCGGCCAGCTCCGGCGCCCGCGCCACCCCCAGCGGCACCGGCCCCGGCCGTAACCGCATCCATCTGATCGTCGACGACCTCGACCTCGAGATCGACCGGCTCCGCGGTGCCGGACTGGCCTTCCACGGCGATGCGGTCTCCGGCCCCGGCGGTCGTCAGATCCTGCTCGCCGATCCCGCGGGCAACCTCATCGAGCTTTTCGAGCCGGCCCGTTAGCCGAGGGCGTCCGCACCGGCACGGAACCGGATGTTCGCGGCCTCTAAGTGCACACCGTCGAATCCGGCGTCCTGTGCGTCCCGTGCGTCGTGTTGTCGATGTTGTCCTCCACCCAGGTCCTCAGGTGGCGTAGCGGTACGGCCGCGCTGCGGCCGAGGGTGGTCAGGTCGTACTCGACGTGCAGGGGCACCGCGGGGTAGACGGTGCGGTCGACGAGGCCGGCGCCCTCCAGGCGGCGCAGGGTCTGGGTGAGCACCTTGGGGCTGACTCCTTGAAGGAGTCGCTGCAGGGCGCCGAAGCGTTGCGGGCCGTCTTCCAGGGCTCCGATGGCCAGGGCCGACCACTTGTTGGCCAGCAGGTCCAGCATGGCGCGGCAGGGGCACTGGGCCGCGTACACGTCGTGGTCGGTATGTTGCCCGGTCAGGCACTGGGTGGTCACGGAGACGCTCCTCAGCTGCATGCTTCCCATCGGGAAGTAGATTCCCTTGATGGTAACCACCTACCTCGGCATACGGTCAACACCGCTGAACCGGAGGCCGATACGCGGTCTTACGGATGATTTCAGGGAGTTGACGCATGTCTACGATGCGCGCGGTGGTGCAGCAGGCCTTCGGCGGCCCGGACGTCCTGCAGGTGCAGGAGGTGCCCCGGCCCGAGCCGCTGCCGACCGAGGTTCTGGTGCGGGTGCACGCCGCCGGGATCAACCCGGTCGACTGGAAGACCCGGGCCGGCGGAGGCATCGCCGGCGTGCTCGGCGAGCCGCCGTTCACCCTGGGCTGGGACGTCTCCGGCGTCGTGGAGGAGATCGGCTTCGGCGTGACCACCCTCAAGCCGGGCGACGAGGTGTACGGGATGCCCTGGTTCCCCCGAGCCGCGGGCGGCTACGCCGAGTACGTCACCGCCCCGGCCCGCCAGTTCGCTCGTAAGCCCGCGAGCATCAGCCACGAGCAGGCCGCCGCCGTACCGCTCGCGGCCCTCACCGCCTGGCAGGTCCTGGTGGACACCGCCGGCATCCGCCCCGGCCTGCGCGTGCTGATCCACGCCGCCGCCGGAGGCGTCGGACACTTCGCCGTCCAGTTCGCCAAGCACCTGGGCGCCCATGTCACCGGCACCGCCAGCCGCCCGCGCCACGACTGGCTCACCGCGCTCGGCGCCGACGAACTCATCGACTACACCGCAGTCCGCTTCGAGGAAGCCGCCAAGGACATCGACGTCGTCATCGACCTCGTCGGCGACGCGCACGACAACACCAGCACCCGCTCCCTCGACGTGCTGCGCCCCGGCGGACTCATCGTCGCGATCCCCGCGGGA
Organism: Streptomyces sp. UW30; assembly: GCF_008042075.1. Taxonomy (GTDB): domain Bacteria; phylum Actinomycetota; class Actinomycetes; order Streptomycetales; family Streptomycetaceae; genus Streptomyces. The sequence continues at coordinate 1,951,371 of NZ_RDBN01000037.1, forward strand.
GTCTCGCCCGAACTCCTCGAGGCGGCGCAGTCCAGGGGGCTGCGCACCAGCCCGTTCCTGGTCGAACCCGACGGCCCCGCCCTGACCCGCATCGCCCACCTCATCGACTCCGGCGAGGTGAGCGTGGAGGTCGAGGAGGTCTTCCCGCTGGAGCAGGCGGCCCAGGCCCATACCCGCGGCGAGAGCGACCGGACCCGGGGCAAGCTCGTGCTGCGCGTCTCCTCCTGACCGCCGCCGAACCACCCCACCGATTGCACGACTTGGAGGAGTTCGCCGTGTTCTACGAGCTTCGGCGCTACCGGACCCGACCCGGACGCCGGGACGAATGGGTCCGCTACATGGAGGACGTCGTCATCCCGTTCCAGACGTCGAAGGGGATGACGGTCACCGCGTCCTTCATCGACGAGGAGGACCAGGACGGTTACGTCTGGATCCGCCGGTTCGACGACGAGGCGCAGCGCGAGGAACTGTACGCCGCCGTCTACCAGAGCGAACGCTGGCAGGGCGAGATCAGCCCGGTCGTCGAGGACCTATTGATCCCGGACGAGATCGTGGTCACCCGCGTGGCCCCCACACCGCGCTCCGCGCTGCGCTGACGTCGGCGGTCACCTGAAGGCGTTCGAGCGAACCGACGACGCACCGTTCCTGGCCGGCTGACGGCCGTCGGCGGCGGCTGCCCGGTGATCGAGGACGGCCAGGTCATCGGCGGCCTCGGCATCTCGGGCGGCACCTAGGTGCAGGATCAGCAGGCTGCCGAAGCCGCGCTCGGCTCGCTCGGCTTCGAGATCCCGGGCTGCAACAGCCACCGTGCTCGCACCGGGCCGGGCCCGACGTGGCGCCCGGTGCGAGCTCGATGTCCGCTCCTCTCGGTCGCCGGCCACCGGCCCGCTCGGCCCCGGCCGGTCAGGTCACCGTGCCTCTGGCCGTTCCGCCTCCGCCCTCGCCTGAGCCTCGTGGTCCTGTCGGGTGCCGAGGGTGAACTCGTGGGTGTAGGTGGGCTCGTCGATCGTGGCGCGCAGGCGGGTGGCGATGCGTTCCACGTCGCCCTGCTCCGCCGGGGGGTGCGGGGCGCCGGTCCGTTCTCTCGTCGCTGCCGCAGTGCCGAGCAGGCGGATCGCCCGCTTCGGGGACCCGGCCAGCGAGTACGCGCCCGCCAGGCCTTCGAGGGCCAGGGCGACCGAGCGGGGGTCCTTGGTCGTCGCGGCGGCCGTGAGGCCGTCCCGGTGGTGTGCGAGCGCGCGGGCGGCGTCGCCGCGCTGTTCGGCGATGAAGCCCAGTTCGGCCAGGACCAGCGCGAGGCCCGGGCCGTCGCCGCGCCGGCGGTTCCAGTCGAGCCAGGGCCGCAGCCACTCCTCGGCGGCGACGAGCCGGCCCTGGCGTCGGGCGCTCAGCGCGAGACCCAGCGCGGCGAACTGTTCGGCGGGCTGGTTGCCCTGTTCGGCCGCGAGCCGCAAGGCGCGCGTGTGCAGGTCGTCGGCCTCGTCGTAGCGCTGGGTGAGCAGGGCGATCCTGCCGAGGCCTGACAGCTTCGTCGACATCTCGGGCCATGTCTCCAGGGCCTGGGTGATCCGCAGGCTCTCCCGGTGCAACCGGGCCGCCCGGTCGTAGTCGCCGTTGATCTCGGCGAGCCTGCCGAGCAGGTCCGCCGTCTTCAACCGGCCCCACAGGTCGCCCAGTTCCGCGAAGTGGGCGCGGGCGTCCTCGGCGTTGTCGCGCAGCCCCTCCAGGTCGCCGCGCGCCAGGGCGAAGCACGCGCGCGTGGTCAGCGCGGCAGCCATGCCCCACGCGTCGCGCAGGGTGCAAAAGCGGACCAGGACGTGCTCGACCCGCTGCTCGCCCTCGGCCAGCGCCCCCACCGTCCACTGCGCGTGCGCCAGGAACCACTGGGCCCTGGTCGACTCCAGGGTGGACTCGGGCGGGTACTCCTCCAGCGTGTCGCAGTCCCGCTCGTGCTCGCCGAGCAGCAGGCGGACGCCGGTGTACCAGAAGACCGCCTCCATGCGCTCCTCGGGCGCGGCGTCGCCCGGCGTGTCCAGGGCCGTTGCCAGCGCTCTGCGAGCCTCGCCGAGCCGGCCCCGGACGTACCAGTACCAGGTCAGCGAGTTGACCAGGCGCAGCGCCTCCTGAGCGGCTCCCGCCCGGGCCGCCTCGGCCAGAGCGCGCTGCACATTGGCCGCCTCCGGGTCGAGGTACTGGAACCACCGGGCCTGCTCCCGCTCGTGCAGATGCGGCCGGGCGCGCTCGGCGAGGCGGACGCAGTGGCGCAGATGCCGGGCGGCGGTCCCGGCGTACTCGCCGGACTCGGCGAGCTTGTCACGCGCGTAGACCGCGACGGACTCCAACAACCGGTAGCGCGGACCGCGGGGTCCCTCGGCGCGTACGGCCAGAGAGCGCTCCACGAGCAGGCTCAGTGCGTCGAGGACGTCGGCGGGGGACACGCCGCCGCCCGAGCACACGTCCTCGGCGGCCTCAAGGCCGCATCCCTCGCTGAACACCGACAGCCTGCGCAGCACGGTCTGCTCGCGGGCGTCGAGCAGGCCCCAGCTCCAGTCGAGCGTGGCCTGCAGCGTCCGGTGCCGTGAAGGGGCGTCCCGGTAGCCGCTGTTGAGGACCCTGAAGCGGTCGTCGAGACGGTCGTGCAGCTCCCGGATGCCCAGCGAGCGCACGCGGGTGGCGGCCAGTTCCAGTGCGAGCGGGATGCCGTCCAGGCGCCGGCACACGTCCGCGACGAGGGGCGCGGTGGTGGCATCCAGCACGAACTCGGGGTCCGTGGCGGTGGTCCGGTCCACGAAGAGGCGTACGGCGCCCGCACTCGCCAGCGCGTCGAGGTCCGGCCCGTCCAGCGGGGGCAGCGACAGCGGTGCCACCGGATACACCGTCTCGTCCCGGGTGCGCAGCGGTTCCTGGCTGGTCGTCAGGATGCGCAGGTGCGGTGCCCGGCTCAGCAGCGGCCCGGCCAGCTGGGCGACGGCATCCACGACGTGTTCGCAGTTGTCCAGCACGAGCAGCAGCCGCCGGCCGGCCAGCGCTTTCGCGAGGCGGTCCGTCGGGCCCTTGCAGTCGTCGTCCGAGGCGTTCTCCCGGATGCCCAGCGTCGCCATGACCTGCTCGGCCAGCGACTCCACGTCGGCGAACCGCTCCAGGCCCCCGGCGTCTGCGAGCTCCACCAGCCAGGTGCCCTCGGCGAACGCGCCCGCCAGGTTCTGCGCCGCGGCCTGGGCGAGGCGGGTCTTGCCGACCCCTCCCGGGCCGGTGAGCGTCACCAGACGGCGCCGGGAGAGCAGCGTCCGGATCGCCCGGAGGTCCTGGTCGCGGCCCACCAAGGGCGAGGCCGAACCGGTCGGTCCCGGCCCCACCGGCACGGCCGCGGCCGGTTGTGCGGCCGGCTCCGGCTGGGCCAGGACCGGGTCGTGCCGCAGGATGGCCTGTTGCAGTGCCTCCAGGGGCGGGCCGGGCGTGAGCCCCAGCTCCTCGTCGAGCCGGCGCCGCAGGTCGTTGAAGTGGTCGAGCGCGTCGGAGGAGCGACCCGCCCGGTACAGCGCCCACATCAGCGCGCGCCGCAGCCCCTCGCGTAACGGGTGCCGCGCCACCAGCTCGGTCAGCTCCCCGACGAGCAGGCTGTGCTCGCCCAACTCCAGCCGCACCCCGGCGTGTTCCTCGACCGCGGTGAGGCGCTCCTCCTCCAGGCTCGCCGCCGTCGGCCGTACACACGGCTGATCGGCGAACTCGGCGAAGGCGGGGCCGCGCCACAGCGCCAGCGCCTCGGTGTACAGCGCGGAGCGCGCCATGGGATCCTCGACGGCCCTGGCCCGGGAGAGAAGTTCGCGAAACCGCCCGGCGTCCAGCGCGTCGGCGGGGATGACCAGGACGTATCCGGGCGGCTGGTGCGCGAGCAGTTCGCGGCCGCCCGCCTCCGCGTCCTCCAGGGCACGCCGCAGCTGGGACACCTTGGCCTGGAGCGACGCCGTGGGCCGTGCCGTGAACGTCGAGCCGCCCCACAGGTCCTCGATGAGCCGGCCCGCCGGGACGACCTGCCCCTGGTGGGCGAGCAGGTCCGCGAGGAGCAGGCGGACCTTGACTTCGGGTACCCGCACGACACGTCTGCCGGCCGTGCGCACCTCCAGCGGCCCGAGCACCCCGAATTCCATGATCTCAGCGTAACCGGCCGTCGCACGGAGCGACTTGCGAGGAGAAGGGCTCGGTCAGCGGCCCGAAGTGCGCCTTCCCAGCGTTGGCGAATTCGTCCGAAGTGAATCCGAATTCGTCCGAAGTGAATCCGAAGGGGCACATGCCAGCCTTCCTGGAGGAATGCGGATCGGCGGCGGAATGGCGCGCCCCGCGTGCCGGACCGTTCAGCACACCACTTCGTACTGGAGGAACTGATTCATGGGTGACAACCACACTTCGGTGTCGGTGCTCGGCCTCGGCCTGATGGGGCAGGCCCTGGCCGCCGCCTTCCTGAAGGCGGGTCACGCCACCACCGTGTGGAACCGTTCGGCGGACAAGGCCGACGGCCTCGTCGCGGACGGCGCGGTGCTCGCCGCGAACCCCGCCGACGCAGTCGCCGCGAGCGACCTCGTGGTCGTGTGCGTGTCGACGTACGACGTGGTGCACGACGTCATCGGCTCGCTGGGCGACGCCCTGCACGGCAAGACCCTGGTCAACCTGACCACGGGCTCCTCCGAGCAGGCCCGGCAGAGCGCCGAGTGGGCGCGGAAGAACGCCGTCGACTACCTCGACGGCGCCATCATGATCACCCCGCCCGGCATCGGCGCCGAGACCTCCGTCCTCTTCTACGCCGGTGACCGGGCCGTCTTCGACGCCCACGAGCCGGTCCTGATACTCCTCGGCGGCGGCACCACCTACCTCGGCACCGATCACGGCAAGCCCGCCCTGTTCGACGTGTCGCTGCTCGGCCTGATGTGGGGCGCCCTCAACAGCTTCCTGCACGGCGTCGCCATCGTGGAGACCGGCGGCGTGAAGGCGCAGGAGTTCCTGCCGTGGGCGCACATGTGGCTCGACGCCATCAAGATGTTCACGGCCGACTACGCCGCGCAGATCGACGCCGGCGACGAGAAGTTCCCGGCCAACGACGCCACCCTGGAGACGCACCTGGGCGCGCTCAAGCACCTCGTCGAGGAGAGCGAGGCGCTCGGTGTCGACAGCGAACTGCCCAAGTACTCCGAGGCGTTGATGGAGGGCATCGTCGCCCAGGGCCACGGCGGGAACAGCTACGCCAGCGTCGTCAAGGCGTACCGCAGGCCGAGCCAGTGACCGGTTCCGGTATTCGCTTCGCCCTCTGACGAAGGGGCCGGTTCTGGTTCCCCCGTCGGAACCGGCCGCCCTCAGCATTGCCTTCGCCATCGTTCATTGCAACGCGTCGTTGCATTCGATGGCAGCGTCATTGCATCAAATTGGCGCCAACTACCTGGGACTTCGACCCCTGTCTGATTGACGTGATTCTGAATGCAACGTAGCTTTCGGGATGTTGAAAACACGTCGTATCGCGAGATGAGGATTGGTCATGAGCGAGTCCCTCCACACCGTCGCGACGCTACCGACGGAGCGTCCGCCCGGCTGCCCCTTCGACCCGCCCGCAGAGCTGCTCGACGCCCGCCGGCACGGCCCCATCAGCCGCTACACGCACATCGGCGGAAGACCCGGCTGGCTGATCACCGGATACGACCTGGTCAGGTCCGTCCTGGCCGACCCGCGGTTCAGCTCACGCAAAGAGCTCCTGAACGTGGGCGACTTCGAGGTTCCTCCGGCGCCGCCCGGCGAGTTCCTCCTCATGGACGAGCCGCAGCACGGGCGCTATCGCAAGCCGCTGGTGGGCAAGTTCACCGTACGGAGGATGCGACTTCTCACGGAGCGGATCGAGCAGATCACCGCCGACTGCCTGGACGCCATGGAGGAGGCCGGGCCGCCGACGGACCTGGTGACCGCGTTCGCCAAGCCCATCCCCACCATCGTCATCTGCGAGCTGCTGGGGGTGCCGTACCAGGACCGGGGCTCCTTCCAGGAGCAGATCGACACGTTCATGGGAGGGGAGACGAGCGACGAGGAGCTGATAGCGGCCTACACGGCGACCCAGGAGTACCTCGCGGAGCTGGTGACCGCCAAGCGTGCGAACCCCACCGACGACGTGCTCAGCGAACTCACCGACAGCGATCTGAGCGACGAGGAGCTGAAGGGGATCAGCCTGATTCTGCTGGCCGCCGGATTCGACACCACCGCGAACATGCTGTCCCTCGGCACCTTCGCGCTGCTGCAGAACCCGGCGCAACTGGCCGCGCTGCGTGCCGATCCCGCGCTCACCGACGCGGCCGTGGAGGAGCTGCTGCGGTATCTGAGTGTCGCCAAGACGTTCATGAGGACGGCCCTTGAGGACGTCGAGCTGGACGGCCGGACCATCGAGGCCGGCACGACGGTCGTCCTGTCGTACAACACCGCCAACCGCGACCCCGAGCGCTTCGCCGACCCCCATGCGCTCGACCTGCGCAGGCAGGACGTGAGCGGGCACCTGGCGTTCAGCCACGGCATCCACCAGTGCCTGGGCCAGCAGCTGGCCCGTGTCGAGATGCGGGTCGCGTTCCGCGCGCTGATCGACCGGTTCCCCACGCTGCGCCTGGCCGTACCGGCTGAGGAGGTCGGCCTGCGCCCGGAGACCGCGGACATCTACGGGGTGAAGAGCCTCCCGGTCACCTGGGACAAGGCGCAGTCATGAGGCCGCCTGTCCACCTGCGCGTCGACCGTGAGCTCTGCATCGGCGCCGGCATGTGCGCCCTGACCGCCCCCGAGGTCTTCGACCAGGATCCCGACGACGGCCGCGTGCTCCTGCTGCACCCCGAGCCGCCCACCGCCCATCGCACGGCCGCGCGGATGGCCGTCGGCGTCTGCCCCTCCGGGGCGATCACTCTCCGCGGGGCGGAATCCGGCGGCTCCTGACGCCGGTTGCGGCACGCGTCGAGCGAGCAGGGCTCGGACGGGATCCGCGGCCACGTACTAGCATCGGCACCGAGAACGAGCGGCTGATCAGCGGTCGGTATGCCGGAGGAGTTCTTCAACTGCCCTTACCGCAGCGGCCGTTCGTCCGTTACCGCATCCCGGGATCGGCAGCGGCCCGGAGCCGGCCGACGTCATGTGCCGACCCGCGTTCATCGACACCAGGAACCCGGCGGGCCGCCGATGTCCGCCATCAACGAGGAGGCCGTCCCTTGGAACCCGTCACGCTGATCACTGGCGGTTCGACCGGAATCGGTGCCGCCACCGCCCGCGCTCTGCTCAAGCAGGGCCACCGTGTGGCCGTCACCGGCCGCGACGCCGATCGGCTGGCCGCCTTCGCCGCTTCCGCAGGCGCGGGGGACCGGCTGATCACGCTCGCCGGTGACGCGAGCGACGAGGACCACCTCGCCTCCGCCGTGCGCCAGATCGTGGGCTCCTGGGGCCGGTTGGACACCGTCATCGCCAACGCCGGGTTCTCCCTGCCCGGCACCCTGGAGGACCACGACCCCGAGGCGATGCGCGCCATGGTCCTCACGAACGTCCTCGGCCCGGCTCTGCTGGTACGGGAGACGCTGCCCCACCTCAGGGAGTCCAAGGGCCGGATCGTGATCGTCGGCTCGGTCGCCGGCGTCCGGAACACGCCCGGCAACCTGTACTCGGTCACCAAGTGGGCCGTGCACGCCCTGGCCGAGAACACCCGGCTCCTGGTCTCCAAGGACGGAGTCGGCGTCACCCTCGTCGCACCCGGCGTCGTGGACACCCCGTTCTGGGACCAGCGCGGCGGGACCCCTCAGGCGGCACCGGTGATGACGGCCGAGCAGATCGCAGACGTGATCGTCTTCGCCATCAACCAGCCCGAGGGCGTGGACATCAACCACCTCACCATGCGCCCGGCCGGCCAGGTCGGCTGACGCGTTCGCCACCGACACCGCCCGCGTGTCGATCGCCCGGCAGGCCGCAACGGCCCGCCGGGCAAACCGCCACCGATTCAACGTCACAGCACGAAGTCACAGCGCACGAAGTCACAGCGCACGAAGTCACAGCGCACGAAGTCACTGCACACGAAGTCACAGCACGAACGTCGTGCCGTTCCTGCCCAGCAGATAACCCATCTGTAAGCGGTTGCGCGCGCCCAGTTCCTGCTTCATGGACGCGATATGCGTCTGCAGCGACCGCTCGCTGATACCGAGTCGCCGGGCTATCTGCTTGTCCGGATAGCCCTCGACCAGCAGGCGCTTGATGGACGTGCGGATTGCGGGAATGACCTCGTCCGCCGCTTTCGCCGCGTGGTGCGGCACGAAGGGGAAGGGCTGGGCCCGGTCCCACGACCGGTTGAAGGTGTCGCGCAGGAACCGCACGACGGCCGGCTCCCGCACCGCCGCCGCGGACGTGCGGTCCTCGTTCGTGGCGATGAATGCCACGTCGTCCACGATGACGAGTCGGTCGAAGAACTCATCGAGTGTACGAACCGACGCCCCGAGCCTTGTCACCTCTCGCACGTATTCCTTGGTCGCCTCATCGAAACGCGTGCTGTGCTGATAAAGTGTCCGCATTGCGACACCCGCAGAGATATGACGCCGTACGCTTTCCAGCGCGTCTTTGAGGACTCCACTCGGGCGGGAACCGTCCGGCTGTGCGGTGAGAATTTCCCGCGTAGCGCCCGAAAGGGCTTCGCCGATTGCCTCAGCGATATCGGACAGGCCGTGGATGTAGCGGATGTCCGATCGCCGGCCGCTGCCTTCCGGCAACGCGTTGTTCAACCGGCCGACGTGTTCATGTGTGAGTCGGCTCAGATCTGCGAGATGTTCGACCATTCCGCGGAAGAACTTTTCCGGCTCCGTCGAGCTGCCTGACGGTGCGGCGAGATGGTGGCCGTTTTGGGTCCTTTCTTCACCTTCTGAGTCGTTTGCGACCTTCACTCGTCCCCCTGGTTATGCCCGTTTTGCACGGTTATGGACCATGCGGTTTCCGGTACTGCGGAAACCCGAACCATCTTAGTGCTTTTCCTGCCGGGTCGGGCCGCGAAATATTGGAGGCACCGAAAGGTCTCTGGGGGGAGAGATCCGGTCCAACCTCCCTGCCAGTTGAGCAAACTGAAAGAGGAGCTTGGATTTCATGCTGAAGGATCTGCGAGTGTCCACTCGCGCCGCCCGTCCCGTGTTCCGCGGCAACGTCGCCGGCGCGGCCTTCGCGTTAACCCTCGGTCTCGGCCTGTGGTCGGTGGCCTCGGTCGGAGTTCCGACGGCCGAGGGCACCGGCGCGACCTCCGTGTACGCCGGAGACGTCGGCTGGAACGGGGCAAAGCCCGGCGTTGCCGCCTGACCCCGAATCGCGTCACGGATGAACCGGCGTCACGTATGGGCGGCACCTGTGTAGCTGCTCGGAAACAGGACCGGTGGGTCGGGCGGAATATCGGCCGGTCAACCTCCCCGGATTACCGAGGATTTGCGCGACATTTCGCGGCCCGATCTCATTCACCGAGCTAGATTTCGAGGAACTTCTGTGTCTTATCGTGTCCTGGTGGTGCAGCCGGCGTTCTCCGCGAACGCCTATGTCGTGCATGCCCGTTCCCTCGGTTGGGACGTCGTGGTGGCCTCCTATGAGAACGAGGGCCGCAAAGTCGCCGACGCCGTGCGATCTCTGGCGACGGAGATACTCACGGTGGACACCAATGACAACGCTGCCCTGGAGGCAGCCGTCGAGCGTGCCCACCAGCGCAACCCGATCCATGCCGTTGTCGCCGGCGGCGAGTACTACGTGCCGGCCGCCGCGCGGTTGTCCGCCCGGCTCGGACTGACCGGTCTGGACCTCGCAGCCGTCGACAAGGTCCGGCACAAGGCGCGGATGCGCGAGGCGGTGGCCGCGGCCGGCCTGGAGGTCCCGAAGTTCACCGTGGTCCGCGAGCTGACCGAGATCGACGAGGCCTGCGCGTACGTGGGCTTCCCCGCCGTCATCAAGCCGGTCGATTCCGGCGGCAGCGTCCACGTCTCGCGCGTCGACAGCGTGGAAGAGGCTCGCGCGGCGATGGCCGCGATGCACGCCGAGGAAGGGCTCGAGTTCGACCGGGCGCTCACCACCGACGCGATCCTCGAACAGTACGTGCCCGGTACGGAATACAGCGCCGACGGCTATGTGCGCGACGGCGAAGTCGTCGTCGTGGCCGTCACGCGGAAGCTGCTCGGCCCCGAGCCGCGCTTCCTGGAGCTCGGACACCTCACGCCGGCTCCGCTCGACACCCCCACCCGCGACGAGATCGCCTCGTACGCGACGGGCGTCGTCGAGGCCGTGGGGATCACGACAGGGCCGTTCCACTGCGAGCTGCGTCTCAACGACGGCCGCCCGGTCCTCATGGAGGTGGCCGCACGCCTGCCCGGTGACAAGATCACCGAGCTCATGGAGATGGCCACCGGCCTGGCGCTGCCGGGACGGGTCCTCGCCGACCTCACCGGCGCCGATCCGGTGAGCGCGCAGGCGCACCGGGAGCCGGTCGCGAAGGCGGCCGGAATTCGCTTTCTCACAGCGGGCGGAACGGGTTCGTACTCGCGGCTCGACGGCTGGGAGGAACTGACCACCGAGCCGTGGGTCGTGGCCAGTCCCGTCCTCATCGAACCGGGCGCCGGCATCAAGACGGATGAAGCGGACTACAGCTGCCGGATCGCCGCCGTCGTGTTCACCGCGGATTCCCCCGAAGAGGCCCACGAACGCTGGTCCGAGATCGGTGACCGTGTGCGCGTTCTCGGCGCCTGAAATGGAAGGGAAAACCAACATGGACGATCTGCGCTTTCACTGGTGCTCGCCCCCCGACACGGGGCAGGCGACGCCGACCGATACGTACAAGATCGGCAAGCTCGACATGGGCGAGGTCATCGACTTCGTCCAGGAGGCCGAAGAACTCGGCGTCGACAGCCTGCTGTTCGGCATCTCCAACTACCTGCCCGACCCGCTCCCCGTGCTCGGAGCTCTCTCGCAGGTGACGGACCGCGTCAAGTTCATGCTCGCCTACCGGCCCGGCCTGATGTCGCCGACCCTCTTCGCGCAGGTCGTCAACACCCTGTCCTGGATGTCGGACGGGCGTATCTCCCTCAACATCGTCTCCGGCATCTCACCGGCGGAGCAGGCCGGTTACGGCGACTTCCTCAGCCATGACGAGCGGTACGCGCGCTGCAACGAGTTCCTGGAGATCATCCGGGGCCTTTGGGAGGGCGAGTCGCCGCTGAGCTTCGACGGTCACCACTACTCCATCAAGGACGCGGCGCTGGGCCTCGGCCACAAGGGCGGCGGACGGCCCGAGATCTACATCAGCGGGGCGTCCGGCGTCGCCCAGCAGACCGCGCTGGCCTCCGGCGACTGCTGGCTGCGTTACGGAGACACTCCCGAGGGCATCGCGGAGGCGACCCGGCCGGTCATCGACGGCGGACGCCGGGTGGGCACCCGAATGCACGTGCTGGCCCGGCCCACGCGCGAGGAGGCGGTGGCAGAACTCGCTCGCCTCATGCGCAATCCGGACGAGGACCACGCGGCATGGATCCGCCAGTGGGTCGACACGACCGACTCCGAGGCGGTGAAGTCCTCCTACAAGCTGGCGGACGAAGCGACCGACGAGTGGCTGTCGCCCTTCATCTGGACCGGCGCCGTGGCCTACCGCGGCGGTCCGGCGCTGTGCATCGTCGGCAGCTACGAAGAAGTGGCCACCTACATTCACAGCTACAAGGCCGCGGGCATCAGCGAGTTCATCTTCTCGGGCTGGCCGACCCGGGACGAGATGCGCACCTTCTTCACCCATGTGCTCCCCCTCATCCGGCGCCTCGAAGAGCAGTCGTCATGAGCGAGCACGGTGACCGGGAGCTTCTGCTCGTCGGCGTCGGCATGATGGGCCGGCCGTACGTCGCGGCCGCCCGGCGACTGGGCCTGCGGGTACGCGCCATCGAGGCGCAGGACTGGGCCGGCGCGATCGAGGACCTGGTCGACGCCGTCGAGCCGAGCCAGGGCAAGTACGGCTCGCTGGACGAGCTGTGGGCCGAGACCGTCCACGCCGCCGCGCAGGCCAACCGGCCGGACGGAATCCTCGCGTTCACCGAATCGCACGTCCTGGGAGCGGCCATGGCCCAGGATCGCCTCGGACTGCCCGGACCGTCGCTCCAGGCCGCCGTCGTCTCGCGGAACAAGGCACTGCAACGCGGACGCTTTCGCGCCCACGGGATCGGCCAGCCCGAGTACCTCCTCACGGACGACCTGCAGGGTTCGGCCCAGTGGGCCGGCGCCCGCCTCCCCGTGGTGGTGAAACCGCTGTCCTCGGCCGGCAGCGAAGGCGTCGAACTTCTCGCCGACGCAGCCGCCTTCGACCGTGCCGCGGCGCGACGGGCCGCGCAGCGGCCGCTCCTGGTGGAGAGCGCGCTCGACGGACCCGAGTACAGCTGGGAGGCCCTGGTTCGGGACGGAGAGATCTGGTTCTCGAACCTGACCGCCAAGACCACGACGGGCCCGCCCCACTTCATCGAGCTCGCGCATCGGGTCGCCGCGCCCCTGCCGCCGGCGGACGCCGAACAGGTCGCCGAACTAGGTCGATCCGTCCTCGCGGCCATCGGGATGCGCACGGGAATCGTCCATCTGGAGTTCCGGATGACGAGTGCGGGGCCCGCGGTGATGGAGGTGGCGGTCCGCACACCCGGCGACTACATCATGGAGCTCTGCTCCCTGGCGTACGGCATCGACTGGCACGAGATGGTGGTGCGACTCGCCGTCGGTGCCGAACTGCCACCGCCGCCGCAGGGTCCGGTACGGCACGCCGCCAGCCTGTTCGTGGTCTCCGACCCCGGCGAGGTCATCGCCCTCGACGGGCTGGACGCGGTCCGCGATCACCCGGCCGTCGTGGACGCCGCGTTCAGGGTGGCGGTCGGTGACACCGTCGCACCGGCCTCCTCCTCCCTGCAGCGGACCGCCTACGCGGTGCTCGCCGCGGATTCGCCCGAGGAACTGGAAGAAGCAATCGAGTTCACGCGGCGAACCCTGTCGATCAAGACGGTTCCCGTGGCGACTGAGGAGTGACCCGTGCACATTGTTGTCGTCAATCGCTGGCCCAGGTTCCCCGACGGACAGCGCTGGGACTTTTCGCTCGGCCGCTTCGAGGAGCTCATCGACCATGAGCGGCATCGCGTCAGCTACGTGGTCGACCCGACCGGCGCGACCGGCGTACTCGCGGATCCCGCACGGATCGCGGCACTCGTCGAGATCGACGATGTCAACGACTTCGAGGCGCTGTGCGCAGCGGTCCGCAAGGTCACGGACCAGGTGGGCCCGGTCGACCGGCTCATCGCGGTGTCCGAGTTCACGCTCGGCATAGCGGCCGAGGTCCGCGAGGCACTGGGCATTCCCGGACCGCGCACCGAGGACGTGGCGGTCTACCGCAACAAACTGCGGATGAAGGAGCTGGTCGCCGAGGCCGGTATTCGTGTGCCTCGATTCGCTTCCTGCGACACCGCCGAATCCGCGGTGACGTTCGCCAGGACGACCGGGTTCCCGCTGATCCTCAAGCCGGTGTCCGGCGCGGCCAGCATGGGAGTTCACCGCGTCGACGACGAAGAAACGCTCACGACGCTGCTGGAACAGATCGACACCGGCGACTACGAACTCGAGGAGTTCATCGACGGGACGATCCACCACGTGGACGGATTCGCGGGCGAGGACGCGCAGATCCCGTTCATGGCGGTCTCCCGCTACATCAACGACTGTCTGGCCTTCGAGGCCGGCGGGCAACCGCTCGGTTCGGTGGTCGTGCAGGCGTCGCCGTTGCGCAGCCGCATAGAGGAATTCGCGCGGCGGTGCATCGCGGCTCTCGGCATGACCTCCATGCCCTTCCATCTCGAACTCTTCGTCACCCCGGACGAAGACCTGGTCTTCCTGGAGATCGCAGGCCGTATCGGCGGAGCCGAAGTGCCGTATCTCACCGAAAAACTCTTCGGGGTCAACCTCTTCCAGGTCTGGCTGGACGCACTCTGCGAGGAGAAGGTGACGCTCCCGCCGATGTCGGGCGACCCGTCGGGCGGCTGGCTGATCATCCCGAAACCGGACGGTCTTCCGGCGCGGGTCGTCACATCGACTCCCATGCGTGAGGAATTCGGCACGATCTGGCGCGAGTTGGTGCCCAGCCCCGGTGAAGTACTGCAGCCCGGCGGCAGCTACGACGCGGTGCACAGCGGGCGGTTCATCCTGACCGGCGACGAGGCGGCCGTCGAAGAGGACATTCGGAAGATCATCGCTGGATTCCACATCGAAGTCGTTCCGGTATCGGAGTGACGAGTCTCCCGCCGGGCTGCGGCCGGCGGAGCAAAAGGGAGCGACCAATCTGATGACCACGGGATCAGCGCTGCACCAAAGGCTTTTCGCCTGCGGTGTCCTTCTCGGAATCGTCGCAGAGCAGATGGTGTTGTTCGCCGTCCCTCTGCTCATCTTCCAGGACACCGAAGAGGTATCCGCTCTCGGATTCGCCTACGCCATCGAGTGGCTTCCGGCCCTGCTGGCGTATCCGTTCGCGGGACTCCTCGCCGACCGGGACGGCGGCTCACGGCTGTTCTCGATCGTCACCGCCGGCCGTGGCGTCGTCCTCACCGGCGCCCTCGTCGGCTGTCTGGCCGCCCCGTCCCTGCTGACGCCGATCCTGATGACGTCCGGGGCGCTGCTCTCGCTCCTGATGGCGCCGGTACGGATGTCCGTCGAGAAGGTCGTGCCGCAACTCGCCAAGGGCACCGAACTGGCGAAGATCCAGGGCCTGGTCCAGAGCATGGAGGTCTCGGCCATGGCCGTCGGCCCCGCCCTGGCCATGCTCGGTGTGGCCTTCCTCGACAAGGTCTGGCTCCTCGGGGGTGCCRGGGCGGTCTTCTTCGCCGCCGCGGTCTGCTGGCTGCCGCTGCCTCGCGGGCTGCGAACGCCCAGCAGCGGCGGAGCGCGCGAGACGCTGGCCGAACTGCGTCTGGGCTGGTCGCTCCTGGTCCGCACCAGGCCGCTCGTCCTGCTGGCCTCCCTCAACTTCTCGATCAACCTGGTCTTCGCCACGGTGCTCGCCGCGAACGCCGCACTCGTCACGGGCGTGTTCCACGCCCCCGAATCGTCGTTCGCCCTGCTCAACATCTGCATCGGCGTACTCGGAATCGTCAATCTCCTGGTGATTCCGTTCCTGCTCAGATACGTCGACGTCCGGATGCTCGGAGTCTTCGGCCTCGCGCTTCTGTGCGCCTGCCTCCTGCTCATCGGATTCGCCTCGTCCATGCTGCTGTACGCCCCGGCGTTCGTCGCGGCGATGGTCGGCGTGACGTACTTCAACGTCTTCAACCGGACGCAGCGGATCAAGGTCCTTCCGGAGGAACACCTCGGAAAGGTGATGGGGCCGTTCTATCTGCTCAACATGCTGGCCCTGCCCATCGCCGGCCTTCTCGTGGCCGGCTCCGGATCAAGCGTGAGCCCGCAACGGCTTGTCCTCGTACTGGCCGTGGCACTCACCGGATTCGGGGCGATCATGCTGCCGTTGACGGTGCGCGCATTCGGCCACGCAATAGCCGCACGGGAGGAATCTCTCGTGGGCGCGAATGCAGAATAGTAAAGACACGTCAATGACAACTGTCTATCCAGAATCGAATCACGAGCTGCTCCGCGGAGGAACTTGATGGACGTGGGTTCTGCACGGTTCAGCGAACTCTTCGGCTCTTTCCCGACCCCGATTGCGGTCGTCACCGCAACGGATGGAGAAGGGGAGCCGTTCGGATTCACCAGTAACGCGGTGTGCGCAGTGTCGGCAGCGCGGCCGTCGCTGCTCATCTCCGTGGGCAAGGGCTCGCGGACGCTGCCGGCGATCATGTCGTCGCAGGCGTTTGCGGTGAACTTCCTCGCTGCGTCCGGGCGGGCCGCCTCGCAGGTTTTTGCGAGCAAGGCCACGGATAAGTTCGCGAATTTCGAATGGCGGCCTTCGGGTATCGCTCAAGGCGCGCCGCTGCTCATCGACGTCGCACTCAGCTATGCGGAATGCAGGGTTGAGAACGCGATCGAGGTGGGCGACCACTGGCTCTTCATCGCCCGGGTGGAAGGCAGCGCCGTCTTCCCCCGTGAACCACTGCTCTACCGTCGGGGCGACTACGGAGTCTGGTCGCCACAGAATGTCGATGTAGAAGAACTGTCGGCCCTGTAAAAGGTGCCGGCGTCGCCAGTCGATAATTCAAACAGAAAGGCATGGCATGGACATCGGAGCCGTAGACCACGTCGAGTTCTACGTCGGGGACGCCCAGCAGTCCGCATTTTATCTCTGCACCGCGTTCGGTTTCCGAATATGCGGGCAGGCCGGGCCCGAGACCGGGCAGCCGCATCACCGCTCGCTGCTGCTGCGGCAGGGCGGCATCGAGATCGTCCTCACCTCCGCGCTGAGCCCCGCCCATCCGGCGGCGGCGTACGTGGCGCAGCACGGCGACGGCGTCGCCAACATCGCCTTCGAGGTCACCGACGCCGCCAAGGCGTTCGAGCTGGCGGTGGAGCGGGGCGCCACCCCGGTCGAGCCGCCCGCCGTCCACAGCAAGGACGGCACCGAGGTGGTCACCGCGTCGGTCCTGGGCTTCGGCGACGTGGCCCACCGCTTCGTCCAGCGCTCGGGCGACCGCGAGCAGTTCCTGCCCGGCGTCATGGACATCATCGCCCCGGACCCCGACGAGGGCGAGCACCTGCTGAGCACCGTCGACCACGCCGCGATCTGCCTGCCCGCGGGCCAGCTCCGGCCCACGGTCGCCTTCTACGAGAAGGTCTTCGGGTTCTCCCAGATCTTCGAGGAGTTCATCGAGGTCGGCACCCAGGCCATGGACTCCAAGGTGGTGCAGAGCCCGTCCGGCAAGGTCACCTTCACCCTGATCGAGCCCGTCACCGACC
This sequence comes from Streptomyces sp. UW30, assembly GCF_008042075.1. Lineage (GTDB taxonomy): Bacteria > Actinomycetota > Actinomycetes > Streptomycetales > Streptomycetaceae > Streptomyces. The sequence continues at coordinate 1,968,276 of NZ_RDBN01000037.1, forward strand.
GCGAGCCCGGGCAGATCGACACCTTCCTGGCCCGCCACGGCGGCGCCGGCGTCCAGCACCTGGCGCTGCTGTGCGACGACATCGTCGGCACCGTGGAGACCCTCGGGAACAGGGGCGTCAAGTTCCTTCAGACCCCGGGCTCCTACTACGACCAGCTCCAGGAGCGCTTCGCGCGCTCCAACCTCCAGGTCGAGGACCTGCGCCGGACCAACGTGCTGATCGACGAGGACCACTGGGGCCAGGTGTTCCAGATCTTCAGCCAGTCCCAGCACGTACGGAAGACCTACTTCTGGGAGGTCMTCGACCGGCACGGCGCCCGCACCTTCGGCAGCGGCAACATCAAGGCCCTCTACGAGGCCGTGGCCCGCGAGAAGGCCGCTTCCTGACCCGCGTACCCCGCGCATCCGTTCAACGACCCACGTACGCGTAAGGAAGACCATGACTGTGCAGGACTCCCCGAACTTCACCCTGACCGACGAGGAACTCGGTCTCCTCCCGACCGACGAGGACGTCGCCTTCTACGCGGAGCACGGCTGGTACCTGTCGAAGAAGCTGTTCACCGACGACGAGGTCGAGCAGCTGGAGGCCGCCAGCGAGCGCTTCTACGCCGGCCACCGTGACCGCACGCTGCCGGCCCGCCCGCCCAAGCTGGCGTACTGGGAGCCCGAGCACGGCCCCGTCCAGCGGCACAACGACTACATCCACTACGAGGACGACACCATCGGCCGCATCCTGCGCAAGCCGCTGCTGGGCGCCGTGGCCGCACGGCTCGCCGAGTCCGAGCAGATCCGGGTGTTCCAGTCGACCCTCATCTACAAGCCGCCGGCGGCGCAGGAGCAGTCGAACATCGTGCCCTGGCACTTCGACCGGCACTACTGGTCCACCTCCACCTCCGAGCGCATGCTGACGGCGTTCATCCCCTTCCACGACTGCGGTGAGGAGATGGGCACCATCACGATGGTCGACGGCAGTCACGTGTGGAAGGAGACGGCCGACAACGACGCCACCTCGCTCCACTTCGCCGAGCGCGACCGCTCCGAGCTGGACGAGATGCTGGAGGAGAACGCCGCCTACAACGGCGTCGAGGTCCACAAGATCCCGGTCTTCATCCCCAAGGGACACGTGAACTTCCACCACTGCCGCACCTATCACGGCAGCGGTGCCAACGTCAGCGACCGTCCGCGCCGGGCCATCTCGTTCCACCTGCAGGACGGCGAGAACCGCTACCGCGACTTCTTCCGCTCGGACGGTACCAAGGTCTCCTACAACCACGACGTGCTCGTCCGACGCACCGCCGAGGGCACTCCGGACTACACCGACCCCGAGTTCCTCCCTCTTTTGTGGAGCAATCACTGATGCGTAGTGCCGCAGTGGTCGGAACCGGCCTGATCGGTACCTCGATCGCCCTGGCCCTCCGGGGCCGGGGCGTGACCACGTATCTGATCGACACGAACCCGGAGGCGGCCCGCATGGCCGCCGACGTCGGGGCCGGTATCGCGGGAAGACCCCGTGAACCGGTCGATCTGGCCGTCCTCGCGGTGCCACCGCAGCATGTGGCGGCGGCGCTGAAGGAACATCAGTCGCAGGAGCTCGCGCATGACTTCACCGACGCGGCGAGCGTCAAGGAGCTGCCCCAGCGGCAGGCGGCCCGGGCCGGCTGCGACCTGACCCGCTTCGTCGGCGGGCACCCCATGGGCGGCCGGGAGCAGTCCGGGCCGCTCGCGGCGAAGGACGACCTGTTCCACGGACGGCCCTGGGTGCTCACCCCCTCCCCGGAGACACGCGTGGAGACCGTCGAACGCGCGCGGAGGCTGGCCGAGTTGTGCGGCGCCCGCCCGGTCGTGATGGCCCACGCGGAGCACGACCGGGCGGTCGCGCTCACCTCCCACGCCCCCCATCTGGTGTCGAGCCTGCTCGCGGCCCGTCTGCTGCACGGCGACCCGTCCCAGCTGGGACTCGCCGGCCAGGGACTCCAGGACGTGACCCGCCTCGCCGGCGGCAGCGCCGAGCTGTGGACCGACATCCTCGGCTCGAACGCCGCGCCCGTCGCCGACGTCCTCGCCGAGTTCGCACACGACCTGCACCTGGTGGTCGACGCCCTGCGGGGGCTGGGCACGGCCCGCGAGCCGGAGCAGCGCCGCGCCCACACGGACCGGCTCTCCACGGCCCTGGTCCGCGGCATCCAGGGCCGGGCCCGGATCCCCGCACGCAGCACGGCCGGACCGAGCCTGAGTACGGCCTACGCGACCGCGCCGAGAGGGGTCTGAGCCGTGACACAAGCAGCCCCGCCGCTTCCGCGGGCCCTGCCGCTCGCCGAGCTGCACGGATCGCTCAGCGACCCCGTCCTCGACGCGATGAACTTCCTCAACGAGGTCGTCGGCCGCTTCCCCGACGCCATCTCCTTCGCCCCCGGCCGGCCGACCGAGGGCGACTTCGAACCGGAGGACCTCGCACGCCATCTGCTCACGTACACCACGTACCTGGAGAAAGAGCTCGGCTGGTCGCACGACCAGGTCCGGACCCAGCTGTTCCAGTACGGCCGCACCAACGGGATCATCCACGAACTGATCGCCAGGACCGTCGCGAACGACGAGGGGATTCAGGTCCCGCCGGAAGCGGTCGTGGTGACGACCGGTTGCCAGGAGGCCATGCTCCTCACCCTGCGGGCGCTCTTCGCCGGGCCCGAGGACACCCTGCTGGTCAGCTCGCCGTGCTACGTGGGCATCACGGGGGTGGCCCGGCTCCTGGGCATCCGGGTGCGCCCCGTGCCCGAAGGCCCCGGCGGACCCGACCCGGAGGCGGTGCGGGCGGCAGTGCGGGCCTGCAAGGAGGCCGGTGAACGCCCGCGGGCCTTCTACGCGGTCCCGGACTTCGCCAATCCGTCCGGCGCGAGCATGCCCCTCGCGGCCCGGGAGCGTCTGCTGGAGGTGGCCGCGGACGAGGACCTGCTCATCCTGGAGGACGACCCGTACGGGTTCTTCGTGCGGACCGGGCCGGCCCGCCCCACGCTGAAGGCGCTCGACCGCGGCCGACGCGTGGTGCATCTGGGGTCCTTCGCCAAGACGGCGCTGCCCGGAGCCCGGGTGGGCTACGTCATCGCCGACCAGGAGGTCATCGGTCCGGCCGGCCGGCGCTCCCTGCTCGCGGACGAGCTCTCGAAGATCAAGAGCATGACCACGGTCAACACCTCGGCCGTCAGCCAGGCCGTCATCGGGGGACTGCTCATCGAGAGCGACTGCCGACTGCGCGAGGCGAACTCCCGGGCCATCGCCTACTACCGCACGAACATGGACACGCTGCTCGACGAACTGGAGCGGCACTTCCCCGCACCACGCCGGGCCGGGCTCGGCATCTCCTGGAATCGTCCGGACGGCGGCTTCTTCGTCGTCGTCAACGTCCCCTTCGCCGCCGACCACCAGGCCCTGGAACTCTCCGCGCGCGCCTTCGGCGTGCTGTGGACCCCGATGTGCGACTTCCATCTGGACGGTGGCGGCACCCGGCAGCTGCGTCTGTCGTGCAGTGCCCAGAGCCCGGAAATGATCACCGAGGGCATCGCGAGGCTGGCCGCCTTCATCACCTCGCAGATCACCGCGCAGATCACGGCGTAGCTCATCGACGAGCCGCCTGGCGGCGATGCGTGACCGATATCTATTCACCGTACGGAGAACGGAGAGAACAAGGTGCTGACGCTGCGCACATACGAGGCAGCGGCCAAGGAGCGGTTGCCGGGACCGGTCTGGGACTTCCTCGCAGGCGGCAGCGGCACCGAGTCGATGCTGACAGCGGGGCGAGAAGCTCTGGACCGCATCCAGTTGAGGCCCCGCTGTCTGGTCGACGTCTCCCGCTGCGACCCCCGCACCGAACTGCTGGGCGCGCAGCTGGCGGCTCCGCTGGGCATCGCCCCCATGGCCTACCACCAACTCGCCCACCCGGAGGGCGAGGTGGCCACGGCACGGGCCGCGGGCGAGGTCGGCGCACTGCTCACCGTCAGTATGTTCGCGAGCCGGACCCTGGAGGACATCGCGGCGGCGGCGAGCGGCCCCCTGTGGCTTCAGCTGTACTGGCTCAAGCGCCGTGACCTGATGGCGGACCTGATCCGACGGGCCGAGTCCGCAGGCTTCCGGGCGCTGGTCCTCACCGTCGACGCGCCCAGGGTCGCGCATCGCCCACGGGATGCCGCCAACGGATTCGCGGTTCCCCCCGGCATACGGGCGGTCAACCTGTCCTCGGAGGTCATGTCCGCATCCCACGGCAGCCGGGACGGGGAATCGGCCATCGCACGGCACTCGATGGAACAGTTCGATTCCTCCATCACCTGGGACGACCTCGCCTGGCTGCACGAAGTGACGCCCTTGCCGGTGGTGTTGAAGGGCGTACTGACGGGAGAGGATGCCGAGCTGGCCGTCAAGCACGGCATTTCAGGGCTGATCGTCTCCAACCACGGTGGTCGGCAGCTCGATTTCGCCAGGAGCGCTCCGGAGTGCCTCCCGGAGATCGTGGCTGCCGTGGACGGGCGCTGCCAGGTCATTCTCGACGGGGCGGTCCGGCACGGTGCCGACATCGCCAAGGCCCTGTGCATGGGCGCGGACGCGGTGTTGACGGGACGGCCCGCGCTCTGGGGCCTCTCCCATTCCGGCGCCGAGGGCGTCGAAGGGGTCCTGCGCCTGCTCATCGACGGTTTCGAGGAGGTCATGGCCCTGATGGGCGCACCGACGGTCGCCGACTTCGGACCCTCCGGAGTCGCACATCCCGTGTGCGGCCCCGGGCGCTGATCGCAGGCGGGAGAGTTCCGCGTCACGGCGCCAGTTGGACGGCCCCCGACGCCTCGGCGCGGGGGCCTGTCGGCGTCCTGGAGCTAGATCACTCGTGCCTGGGCGAGGCGCGGGATGAGGAGTTCGGCATTGCCGCGGTTGACGGCGTGCAGTCGGCCCGGCTCCCAGTGCGGGTAGTCGCCGAGCGCGGTGTCGAAGTCGGTGCCCCAGTCCTCGGGAAGCATGGGGAAGTCGCTGCCGTACAGGATGTGGTCGGGCGCGGCGAACGCGAGCAGCGAGGGCAGGGCCGACGGCCCGGTCGAGAGGGCGGTGTCGAAGTAGAAGCGCCGCAGGTCGGCGAGGAAGTCCTCGGGCGTCGTGGCGCTCCCGTCGACGGTCGCGTCCGTGCGCAGCCGCGCGGCGAGGGCGAACCGGTGGGCGGCGTACGGCAGAAAGCCGCCGGCGTGGGGGAGGATCATCCGCATCCGGGGGTAGCGGCGTGGCACGCCCCGCATGGTCATGTGCAGGGCGGCGCGGGTCGTGTCGTAGGGGAAGTCCGCGAGCGGAGGCGGCACGTCGGGGAGCGGGGCACCCGGGGGAGCGGTCGGATGGACCAGGACCACGGCGGAACGGGCGTCGAGTTCGGCCCACAGGGGCTCGAACTCGGGGTCGCCCGGATAGCGGCCGTGGGCGTTGGACAGGACCATGACGCCGTCCGCGTTCAGTTCGTCCAGGGCGTGGGCCGCCTCCGCGAGCGCGCCGTCCACGTCGGGCAGGGGCAGGGCGGCGAAGTGGCCGAAGCGGTCGGGCCGGTTCTTGACCAGCTCGGCCGTGTACTCGTTGACGCTGCGGGCCACCTCGCGTGCGGTGGCGGGGTCGTCGGGGGCGGCGAGCGGCGCGGCGTACGACAGCATTCCGGTGGCGATCGAGCGCCGGTCCATCATGGCGATCGCGCTGCTCTCGTCCCACGTCGGCGCGGGCCAGCCGACTGCCGCGGCACGGCCGGCGATCGCCTGGCCGCGGGTGGGCGGGATGACGTGCTGGTGGACGTCGATGCGTCCCGGGTTCGTGTGTTCGGGAACTGGCATGCCCGTTCGAGCCTCCTCGATGCCGTACTACCGGGACGACGCCACAAAAGGATCTTATCGGGGCATTTGTGTTCCTTCCATCGCAAGGAGGTTCGGGTGTTGGGGTCCTTCCGGTGATCGCGGCGTGCATCTCCCGGCCACTTGGGCGGCGAGAAGAGGGAGAGATCATGAACCCCGGCGCGTCAAAGGATGATTTGGGTCATTTCTCACTAATGTCCCTTATCGGTAAGGAGTCGATCCTCCACGTAACGCGTCCACCTCGCTTCACCGGAGATGAGCATGCACAAGCTTCGTAAGGCCGCCGTCCTGGTCGCCGCCCTCGGCAGCATCACGGCCCTGACCGCCGGTTCCGCCCACGCCGCGGGCATGGACGGCGACGGCCGCGGCAACAGCTACAACGTCACGCAGAGCACCCAGTGCAAGTCCCACGACCTGAACCTCGACATCCTCGGTGTCGTCGGCATCCTCAACGGCGTGCTGGGCAACGGCCTCAACGGCGAGGGCAACCCGGCCAGCCAGAGCACCCACCTCGGCTCGACGATGGGCTGCAGCAACACCGCCTTCTGAGACGCGACCTACGTCGCCACAGAGGGGTTGCAGGCGGTCAGCGCACGGCGCTGGCCGCCTGTCTGTTGTGTGCGGGCCCCCAACTCCGCGCCTTCGCCGAGGTGTTCGCCTTGTCGCGGTGGTGCCTCCACTCGAAGGTGCGCCCGGGCGTGTCACTACCGTCAAATGCGATCAATCATTAATAAGTTGGACGGGAGATATTCGGACAAAAGCCACAAATGAAGGGCCCTCCATGTCGTCGAGGCTTCGCACACGTCTGAGAGTCGACCTCGCCGCGGGCGTCGTCATGGCGACCACGGCGGCCCTCGCGGGCCCAGCCCACGCCCAACCGGCCAAGGCCGTACCGCTGTTCGAGCAGCGGGTCATCTTCAGGGCGTCCCAGGACCCTGGTTACGCGTGCTTCCGGATCCCGGCGGTCGTGCAGACCGTCCAGGGCACACTCCTCGCGTTCGCCGAGGGCCGTCACCGCACCTGCGGTGACGCGGAAGACATCGACATCGTGCTGAAACGGTCGACCGACGGCGGCCGCACATGGGGACCGCTCCAGGTCGTCACTGACGGCGGCGGCGAGACCCACGGGAACCCGGCCCCGGTCGTGGACCGCACAACCGGCCGCATCCTGCTCCCGCAGACCCACAACCCGGCCAGCGCGAACGGCGCCAGCTGTGACACCCCGTGCGAACGCAGCCCCTATCTGCAGTACAGCGACGACGACGGCCGCACCTGGTCCCGACCACGCGACCTGAGCGCGCAGATCATGCCCCCGAGCTGGAACTCCTGGTACGCCACCGGCCCCGTCCACGGGATCCAGCTCACCCGCGGCAACCACCCCGGCCGACTCGTCTTCGGCGTCAACGCCGAGACCTGGAACGGCAGCCGGGTCTCCGCCAACCATGCGGCCGTCATGGTCAGCGACGACGGCGGCAACACCTGGCGCAGGCGCGGCACCGACTCCTGGCCCATCGCCACCGACGGCACCTTCCGCCAGAAGCCGTCCGAAGTCACCCTCACCGAGCGCACCGACGGCACCATCCTGGTCAGCGGCCGAGAGCAGGACGGCACCGATCTGGGCCACCGCACCCAGACCTTCAGCCAGGACGGCGGCGACACCTTCACCAACCGATTCCGCACCCTCCCGGACCTCTACACTCCGCAGGTCCAGGGGTCGACGCTGCAACTGGGCAGCCGCCTCCTGCTGTCCTGCCCCGGTGACCCGGACCGCCGCCGGACCATGATGATCCGCTCCTCCTACGACGGCGGCAACACCTGGGAGAGCGTGGACCGCGGCACCGTCGTGTCCCAGGACTGGGCGGGCTACTCCGACTTGGTGCACATCGGCGGCGACGTGGTGGGCCTGATGTACGAGGGCGGCACCGTCGACGCCCGCGACGAGATCCGCTTCGCCCGCTTCAACGAGGAATGGCTCAAACCGCGCCGCGGCCCCGACCCGACCACGGCCGACCGAGCCCCGTCCGCCCAGCGCGCGAGCGTACTCGGCGGAGCCTCGCCCACGGCGGGCGTGTTCGGCAGCGCCCTGGCCTTCGACGGCGCCAACGACGCCGTGCGCCTGCCGTTCCGCCCCCAACTGGAGCTCGGCACCGGGAACTTCACCGCCTCCTTGTGGTTCCGCTACACCAGTCGCACCGGTGAGCAGCCACTGTTGTGGATGGGCGGCATCGGCGGCGCCCAGCCCCAGTTCTGGCTGCGTGGCGAACCGGCGAGCAACCGGGTGCGCGGTCTGATGACGGTGCGCAGCGGCGCGACGACCGTGCGGTCGGCGTCCGTCAGCACCACCGCCGCGCACAACGACGGCCGTTGGCACCACCTCGCCCTGCGCCGCGGTGGCGGGCGGCTCACCCTCTTCATCGACGGCAGGCAGATCAGCACACCGGACGTGTCCGGATCACTCAGCCGCAACTCGCCCTTCGGCGTGCACATCGGCCAGCGCATGGACAGCCGGGCCTTCTTCACCGGCGGCATCGACGAGGTCCGCGTCTGGAACCGGTCCCTGACCGACGCCGAGCTCACCCGCGTACGCCAGACGAACCTCGGCCCGTCCGCCAACACCACGCTGTGGCTGCCGCTGGACCAGGTGACCGCGGGCGGCTGACGTCCTGGGTGTGGTGAGGTGGGGATCATGACGACGAGTGACGCGATCGTGGTGCCGGAGCTGTACATCGGCTATCCCAAGGTGGCTTTCGGCGGCTACGTCGCCGGCCTGCTGGCGGAGAGGTCCGGGGCGCGGACCGTACGGGTGGACTTCCGTGGGCCGGTGCCGGTCGAGGTGCCCGTGCGGATCGCCGAAACGGCGGACGGGGGAGTGGAGCTGGGCGAGGCCGAGCGGCCCCTTGCCGCCGCGCGCCCCGCCGAGTTGTCGCTCGACGCGCCGGCCGCGCCCTCCTGGGACGAGGCGGCCGCCGCGGCCGAGAGGTTCCGGGCGGCGCCGCCGACGGGTGTGGTCGACTGCTTCGGCTGCGGCCTGCGCGCCGCCGACCGCGGTCTGCGCGTGCACGGCACCCCGGTCCCGGATCTCGGCCTCGTGGCCTCCGCCTGGACCCCGTCCCACACCTTCGCGGACCGGGACGGCCTGCTCCCGGAGCGGCTGGTCTGGGGCGCCCTGGACTGCCCGGGACACTGGGCGGGCCGCTTCCTCGGCACCCTGCGCCCGGGTGCGGTCACCGCGGCCCTCACCGGCACGATTCTGCGGCCGGTCGCCACGGGTCAGCCGCACATCTCGTATGCGTGGCTGCTGTCGGAATCCGGCCGTAAACACCTGATGGGCGCGGCGCTCGCCACGGCCGAGGGCGAACTGTGCGCGGTCTCCGAGGCGCTGTGGATCGACCCCAGGCCCACCCCCTGAAACGCTCGAATACGTCGCGCACGAATACGGGAAGATTTTTTCCCGGTTTCATTGCCCACACCACCGAAAGACCTGTCAAGCGCGACGTTCATCACAGCGAAAGTGGCTCCCGGGCGGCCCTCCACGGGAGTTTCACGGTGGTAGCCTCGAATGAGTGAGCAGTCGACTCGTCGTCAAGGGTGCCCGGCAGCACAATCTCCGTGATGTGTCCGTGGAATTTCCCAGGGACTCACTGATCGTATTCACCGGCGTTTTCGGGCCGGGTAAGTCGATCCTCGCGTTCGACGCCATTTTCGCGGAAGGACAGCGACGCTATGTGGAATCGCTGTCCGCGTATGCGCGGCAATTCCTCGGACAGCTCGACAAGCCCGATGTCGACGCCATCGAAGGACTGTCCCCGGCGACAGCCATCGACCAGAAGACGACCGGACGGAGCCCGCGCTCCACGGTCGGCACCATCACCGAGGTCTACGACCACCTGCCGGAGCACCCGGAGGGCACCCGCTTCCAGCTGCCGGCCCCTGCCGTGCGCGACCGCAAGGGCGAACACCGTGAGGTCTTCCGGCAGTTGAGCGCGGACGGCTTCAGCCGCGTCCGGGTCCGGCTCGCGGTCAGGCCGGGCCTGCGGCAGCGGCTGACCGAGTCCGTCGAGACCGCGCTGGGGCCGGCCGGCGGGGTCGTCGGGGTGGAGTTCGTCGATCGTGAACCCGGTGACGACGGGCGGGAGTCGACCATCTCCGAGGCCCTGGCCACGGTCGTGGTCATCGAGCACCACCTCGACGTCGTCAAGGCGGCCGACCGGCTGATCGACATGGGCCCCGAGGGCGGCCATCGAGGCGGCCGGGTGATCGCCGAGGGCACTCCGGAACAGCTCGCGGCCCACCCCGGATCGCACACGGGCCGGTACCTGAAGGCGCTGCGGACGGAGGCCACATGAGCGTGCTGGAGAAGGAGGCCACGGCAGGGACCGCGCCGCCGTCGCCGTACGACGACGAGACCGACGGTCCGCCGCCGCAGCTCACGGCACAGGGCGCCAGCATCGACCCGGTCAAGGACTACCTGCGCCTCATAGCCCGGGTCCGGCTGCTCACGGCAGAGCAGGAGGTGGACCTCGCCCGCCGCATCGAGGCCGGACTGTATGCCGAGCGGCTGCTGGCGGAGGGGCGCAGCGGGCACCCCGGGGAGGAGCTGGCCGCACTCGTCGAGGACGGCCGGCGGGCCAAGGCCCACCTGACCGAGGCCAACCTCCGCCTGGTCGTCTCCGTGGCCAAGCGCTACACCGGCCGCGGGCTGGACTTCCTGGACCTGGTCCAGGAGGGCAACGCCGGTCTCATCCGGGCGGTGGAGAAGTTCGACTACGCCAGGGGCTTCAAGTTCTCCACCTACGCGACCTGGTGGATCAAACAGGCCGTCACCCGGGCCCTCGCCGACCAGAGCCGCACCATCCGGATCCCCGTCCACACCGTGGAGGCGATCAACCGGGTGGCCCGCGCGCGCCGGGAGCTGATGCAGGACACGGGCACCGTGCCGACCCCCGAGGAACTCGCCGCGAAGGCCGAGATCCCGGTGGCACGGCTCGTCGAACTCGACGCCTACACCAAGGAACCCGTCTCCCTGCACGCCGCCCTGGGCGAGCACGGCGACGGCGAGTTCGGCGACCTCATCGAGGACACCGACCTGCCCGGCCCCTGGGAGTCCGTCACCCACCTCCTCCTCCAGGACGCCGTCCGGGGCCTGCTGACCGGCATGACCGCCCGCGAGGCCGGCATCATCTCCCTGCGCTACGGACTCACCGACGGCCGCCCCCGCACCCTGGAGGAGATCGGCCACGTCTACGGCGTGACCCGCGAACGCATCCGCCAGATCGAGGCCAGGACGATGAGCAAGCTCCGCCACCCGTCCCGCTCCCAAACGCTGCGGGACTACCTCGACGACCTCTGAGGCGACGCCCGGCCCAGGCCCTGTCGTTTGGATCATCCCGGAGTCGCGGGGCCTGGCACGCCCTCCCCCAAGCTCTTCGAGCAGGGGGACCCCCATCGCCCCGCTGGGGTGGGCTGAAAGGCGCAGCCTCTCTCGGCCGGCCTGATCCAAACGACAGGCCCTAGCCGTCGGCCGGTGCGAAGTCGCTGATGGTGTAGAGCGCTTCGTCGTCGATCGCGTTCTCCATCCAGTCCAGGGTGATCCGCTCCGGGTGCCCGTCGGCCGCGTACTCGGCCTCGGCCGTGTCCGCGTGGTCCCGCCGGGCCTGTTCCAGCTCGTCCAGGAGTTCCCCGATGGTGGGCACCGCGTCGGGGTCGGCCTCGACGACGCGTCGGCCGCTGTCGTCGAGGCCCACCGCCTTGACCACGCCGCCGTCGCGGACGGTGATCCGGAAGGAGCCGATCAGGCTCCGTTCCCCTTCGCTCGACCGGAGCGTGTAGGCGTACGAGTCGGGCTCCCGCCAGGAGACGGGGGTCTCGGTCCCGGTCGCGCAGCCGGCGACCGCGCCGACCAGGCCCGCGACCAGTACGGCACGGGACACGACGCGGGCGGCAACGGGTACGGCGGTCATGGCGGCACTCCCCTCGAAGACCAGTACCGCTATGACGCCGCTCGGGCGGGGAACGTTCGACGGCGCCTCGACTCGCGTGCCGCGGACTACTCCGGAGCCGGAGCCGGAGCCGGCGCCGGCGCCGCGACGAAGTCGGGCATCAGCGCGCACATCGCCTGGCGCTGCGAGGGGCCCATGAACCGCGTCAGCGCCTCCTTGACCGTCTCGGCGAGGGCCGCGGACGCCTCCTTGAGCAGGCTCCGGGCCTTCTCGGTCAGGGCGACCTCGACGCCGCGCTTGTCGCCGCAGACCGACTTGCGGGTGACCAGGCCGGCGTGCTGGAGGCAGGCGATCTGGTAGGTGAGGCGGGTCTTCGGGCGGCCCAGCAGCTCGGCGATCCGGGTCATGCGCAGGGCCTCGCCGGGGTCCGCGGCGAGCAGGCACAGGACCAGGAACTCGTCGTGCGAGACGTCCAGCCGTTCCTTGACGACACTGCGCAGCTCCTGCTCGACGGCTCCTGTCGCCGCCAGCATCAGCATCCAGGCGTGCAGCTCGACAGGCAGGAGTCCGTCGCCGGAGGCGGAGGGGCAGTCGGAGTGGTCGGCCATGAATTCGAGTCTATCTGTTGTTCAAATTTGGAGTATCGGCTAGCGTGCAGGGTGTCGTCCAAATTTGGACTACAGATCCCCGGCAGACCCCTGTGATGCCCCCGATGCTCAGGAGTGAAAGATCATGACCGTCGCCGTCGAAACCGGAACCTGGCAGCTCGACAGCACCGCCTCCACCGTCGCCCTGCGGCACCGGACCATGTGGGGCCTGGTCACCGTGAAGGGCGCCTTCGCCGCCGTCGCCGGCAACGGCGAGGTGCGGCCCGACGGCTCCGCCGTCGGCACGATCACCCTGGACGCCGCCTCCCTGGACACCCGCAGCGCCAAGCGCGACGAGCACCTGCGCTCCGCCGACTTCTTCGACGCCGCCAACCACCCCGAGATCACCTTCTCGGTCCGCAGCGCCGAGCTGCGCGACGGCGACGAGGTGCACGTCGTCGGTCAGCTCACCGTGCGCGGCATCAGCCGCCCCACGTCCGTCACCGCCCGCCTCGTCGGCACCGACGACCGCTCGCTCACCCTGGAGGCCGAGTTCACCGTGGACCGCGAGCAGTTCGGCATGAGCTGGAACCAGCTCGGTATGATGCGCGGCCTCACCACGGTCACCGGCACGCTCCGCTTCACGCGGACGGCCGCAGCCTGACGTCGGCGCTCGACAGCGTCTGCGGTACGGCCGTGAAGGCCCGCAGCCGGATCCGTACGCCAGGACGCGGCAGGACGAACCTCCCCGCGGGCGGCCGGAGCTCATAGCGCGCCGTCGCATGGGCGGGCAGCTCGGCCGGGCCCCGTACGACCGTCCAGTACCGGCCCAGGCCCTGGCCCGTGGTGAGCGTGAAGTGGGGTGCGAGGGCGACGGCGCCCGTGTTGGTGACCTCGACAGCGAGGCGGGACACGGCCGTCGGCGTCGCCCGGCGCACCGACGCCACCCGCATGCCCAGCGCAGGCGTCCCCGTCGCCGCCCAGAGCGCGCTCCCCAGGGCCGGCGCGAGCAGGAGCGCGACCGCCGCGATCCGTGCCGGGCGCCGGTACAGCACCCGCGGGCGCGGCTGCCAGGCGGCGGCGAACTCCGGCGCCGGCGCGGTGACCGCCGCCGCCAGCCACAGCGGCGTCATCATCAGGTAGTAGCCATCCTGGGAACGCGTCGCCAGGAAGAACACGCACCACGGCAGGACGGTCGCCGCGGGCCCCAGCCGCCGTACGAACAGCACGAACACCGCGAGCAGCCCCGCCGCCAGCAGCATGCTCGCGTGCGCGTACCAGTCGAGCCGGTCACTGCCGTCGGTGAAGTACAGCGAAATGCCCACCACGCCCTGCCCGTGGATCACCGCACCCTGCGTCAGCGGCAGCGCTATGCCCCGTACCCAGGTGCCCGGCTCGCTCACGATGAAGTACGTGTTGATCAGCAGCCACACCACCCCGGCGGCACCGGCGATCCGCGCCACCACCAGCGCCGCCGCCCGCGACCCCAGCTCCCCGCGCCGCACGGCGTAGATCCCGGCCAGCAGGAACGGCGCGAGGAACCACGGCAGTTGCTGCGCCGCACACGCGGCCCCCAGACACGCCGCCCGCGCCAGCCCGCYGGCCCCGAGCCGCCCGCCCTGCCCGATCCGCGGCCACCGCACCACCACCGGTACCAGCAGGGCCAGCGCCACGATCGCCGGATAGCCGAGGCGGCCGTAGGAAGGCAGGAAGCCGAAACCGAGGCACACCATGGTCGCCGCCGACCGCCACGGTGTGGGCAGCATCCGCCACAGTGCGACGGTGCCGGCCAGAAGGGCCGCCGTACTCACCACCGTCGCGGGCAGGGCACCGTGCCCCAGCCACAGCAGCGGCGCGGTCAGCAGCGGGGCCAGCGGCGGATAGCCGTACGTGAGGTCGTAGCCGCCCGTCACCGTCGGGGTGAGGGCGACGCCGTGGCCGAACAGCCAGGGCCACGGCTGCCCGTAGACGGGGTGCCCGGCGACCAGCTCGCGGGCGGCCTGGGTCGTGAGCATCGCCTCGTCGCCGGCGCCGTGGTTCATCGCCCACGCGCACAGCGTCAGCGTCACGGCGGTCGACAGCACGCAGAGGTCCACGCGGGCCAGCGACCGCGCCCGCCGCACGACCGGCGCCAGCACGCCGCACACCAGGATCGAGGCGTAGCAGGCGGAGATGACCGCGGCCACGACGAGACGGTGGCTCGCCGCCTGCGTCCAGACGGCGCGCGTACCGACGAAGAGAGCGATGTTCGCGAGGAGGGTCAGGACGCGATGCCACTGGGCGGGCGGCTCCGGGACCGCGTCCGTAGCCGACGACTGCGTCCGCCGGACCGTATTCACCGCCTGCTGTTCTGCCGACTGCACGCCACCGGACGGTAATCAGCCCTGGTGAGCGAGGCGGCGAGGGAGGTGAAGAGTCCGGTGTGAGGCGGGTGAGAAGAGCCACCGGGATCGCGGGGACGGGGTCAGTAGACGTCCCGCACGTACCGCTTCGCCGCCGCCAGCTGCTTCACGTACGCCGACGCCTCGGCCTCCTCCAGCCCGCCGTGCGCGACCGCGATGTCCCTGAGCGCCCGGTCCACGTCCTTCGCCATGCGCGAGGCGTCCCCGCAGACGTAGAAGTGGGCGCCGTCCTGCAGCCACCGCCACAGCTCGGGGCCGTGCTCGCGCATCCGGTCCTGGACGTAGACCTTGTTGCGCTGGTCGCGGGAGAAGGCCGTGTCGAGACGGGTGAGGCCGCCCTCGTCGAGCAGCGCGGTCAGCTCGTCCTCGTAGTAGAAGTCGCCGGCCCGGTGCTGCTCTCCGAAGAACAGCCAGTTGGGCGCCCGGTGCCCCAGCGCGCGCCGCTCCTGGAGGAAGCCGATGAAGGGCGCGACACCCGTACCCGGCCCGACCATCACCATCGGCGTGGAGGCGTCCGCGGGCGGCCGGAAATGCGGGGAAGGCTGCACGAACACCGGCACTTCCGTGTCCGGCCCGGCGTCGGCGAGGAAGGGCGAGCAGACCCCGCCGCGCTCTCGCCCGTGCAGGTTCTCGTACCGCACCACGGAGACCGTCAGGGAGACGCTGTGAGGGTCGACGAGCGGGCTGGACGATATGGAGTACAGGCGCGGCTGGAGCTTCTTCAGCACCCCGGCCCATTCCCCGGCGCCCGCCCGCACCGGGTGCTCGGCGACGACGTCCACGGCCTGCCGGCCCCAACTCCACCGCGCCAGCCCGTCCTTGTTGTCGGGCCGCAGCAGCCTGCGCAACTCCCGGTCGTCGCGGACGCGTTCGGCGACGAAGCGGAGCAGGTCCGGGGTGATCCTCGTGATGTCGAGGTGCCGGTGCAGGGCCTCGGCGAAGGAGGTCGCGCCGACGCCGTCCACCTGTACCGCCGCCCTGCCGTCGACGCCGGTCACCGCCAGCCACTCCTCCACCAGCGCGGGCGAGTTGACCGGCCGTATGCCGAGCGCGTCGCCCGCCTCGTACGTCAGCGAGGTCCCGCTCGTGTCGAACGTGAACCGGCGCACCTCCTTGCCCGCGCCGGGCCGGCTGAGCAGCCGGTTGCCGGCCAGGCGGGCGGCGGTGGGGGCGGGTTTCGGCCGGGACCTCGGCCGCTCGACGGCGGGCGCCTGCGCGGCGCCGCCCAGCGCCGTGAGGACCTGGTCCAGCCAGTCCCCCGCGGACGGCTCGTAGTCCGGCTCGCAGTCCGTACGCGGAGCCAGGCGCACCCCGCCCAGTTCGTCGAGCCGTGCGTCGAGGCGGCGTCCGTGCCCGCAGAAGTCGTCGTACGACGAGTCGCCGAAGGCCAGCACGGCGTACCGCACCCCGTCCAGCCGTGGAGCCCCCTCGTCGGTCAGCGTGTCCCAGAGGCCGGAGCCGTTGTCGGGTGCGTCGCCGTCGCCGAAGGTGCTGGTGATGAAGAGCAGGTCGGCGGTGCGGGCGAGGGTGCCGACATCGGCCTCGTCCATGCCGACCAGGGTGGCCCGGTGCCCCGCCGCGCCGAGCCGCTCGGTGGTGGCGGAGGCGAACTCCTCGGCGTTGCCGGTCTGCGAGGCCCACAGCACGACGACCTCACGGCCGGGCCGGTCCACCGCGGCGGGGGCGCTCGCCGACCGTGAGTACAGGCCGGCGAGGACGCCGTTGACCCACGTCGCGTGCTCGGGGCTGAAGGGCGCGTCCGGCGGCAGGACAGGGATGCCGGGCGCGCCGGTCTCGATGCCGGCGAGGAAGCCGGTCAGATACAGGCGTTCCTGCGCGGTCAGGACGGGCGGCGGCGCGGGTTCCAGACCGAAGGCACCGGCCGGGCCGGGCGTGACGGCCGTCGGCGTCAGCGCCTCCACCGGCCCCGGCGACACGGGAGCCGCCGGAGCAGCCACTCTCGTCAGGGACACGGCGCACACCTTGAACTCCGGCTGGAAGGAGATCGGGTCCACCGCGTCGCTGGTCACCGCGTTGACGCTCAGATACTCCCCGAACAGGTCGTTCCAGTGGAACGGCGCGAAGCAGCCCCCCGGCCGCACCCGATCCGTCACGACGGCCGGCAGCACCGCCCGCCCCCGCCGCGAGGCGACCTCCACCCGGTCCCCGTCGCCGATGCCCAACTCCCGCGCGTCCCGCGGGTGCACCTCCACGAACGGCCCCGGGTTCAGCTTGTTCAGCTTGGCGACCTTCCCGGTCTTCGTCAGCGTGTGCCACTGGTGCTGCACCCGCCCGGTGTTCAGGACGAAGGGATAGTCGTCGTCCGGCATCTCTGTGGCCGGCATGTGCGGCCGCGCGTGAAAGACGGCACGCCCGCTCGGGGTCGGGAACCGCAGCCCGCCGTCCGCCTCGACATACCGGATCGGATTGCGCTCGGGCCCGTCCAAGTCGGCCGCCGGCCACTGCACGGGCGTCGCCCGCAGCCGCTCGTAGGTCACCCCGCGCAGATCCCAGCCCGTCACCGGGTTCCAGGCCCGCCGAATCTCCTCGAAGACGTCCTCGGCACTGTCGTACGAGAACCCCTTCTCGTACCCCATCGCACACGCGACGGCCGCGATGATCCGCCAGTCGGCCATCGCCTCGCCCGGCGGGTCCGCGACCGGCCGGGTCAGCGTGAGATTGCGCTCGCTGTTGACGAAGACGCCCTCGCCCTCGGTCCACATCGCGCCGGGCAGCACGACATCGGCGTACGCGTTGGTCTCGGTCTCGCCGAAGACGTCCTGGGTGACGACGAACTCGGCGGCCTCCAGCCCCTCGATGACCGTACGGCGGTTCGCGACCGAGGCGACCGGGTTGGTGCAGATGATCCAGCAGGCCTTGATCTCGCCGTCGGCCATCTTCCGGAACATCTCGACGGTCCCCTTGCCGACCCCGTCGGCGCGCAGGGTGCCCGGCGACACCTCCCACAGCTCCTCGACGAAGTCCCGCTCGGCCTCGACCAGGACGGAGCGCTGCCCGGGCAGTCCCGGCCCCATGTAGCCCATCTCACGGCCGCCCATGGCGTTGGGCTGCCCGGTCAGGGAGAAGGGCCCGGAGCCCGGGCGGCAGATGGCGCCGGTGGCCAGATGCAGGTTGACCAGGGCGTTCGTGTTCCAGGTGCCGTGTGTGGACTGGTTGAGCCCCATCGTCCAGCAGCTCATCCACTCGCCCGCCTCGCCGATCAGCCGGGCGGCGGCGCGGATGTCGTCCTCGGCGAGACCGGTGACCTCCGCGACGGCGCCGGGCCCGTAGTCGGCGAAGAAGGCGGGCATCGCCTCCCAGCCCTCGGTGTGGGCGGCGATGAAGCCGGGGTCGGTGTGACCGTTCTCGACGAGCAGCCGCAGCAGACCATTGAGCAGGGCGAGGTCGGTGCCCGGCTCGATCTGGAGGAAGAGGTCGGCCTTGGCGGCGGTGGCGGTGCGCCGCGGATCGACGACGATCAGCTTCGCGCCCGCCTTGACCCGCTCCATCATCCGCAGGAAGAGGATGGGGTGGCAGTCGGCCATGTTCGAGCCGATGACGAGGAAGACGTCCGCGTGGTCGAAGTCCTCGTACGAGCCGGGCGGCCCGTCGGCGCCGAGCGACAGCTTGTAACCGGCCCCCGCGCTCGCCATGCACAGCCGGGAGTTCGACTCGATCTGGTTGGTGCGCACGAACCCCTTGGCCAGCTTGTTCGCCAGGTACTGGGCCTCCAGGCTCATCTGCCCGGAGACATAGAAGGCGACCGCGTCCGGCCCGTGCTCGTCGATGATCGCCCGGAGTCGGCCCGCGGTCCGGCCGATCGCGTCGGCCATCGGCGCCGCCGCGGGCTCCTCACCCCGGTCGCCCCTGACCAGCGCGGTCGTCAGCCGCCCGGGTGCGGCGAGCATCTCGGCGGTCGTCGCGCCCTTCGTGCACAGCCGGCCCGCGTTCGCCGGGTGCGCCTTGTCTCCGGACGCCTTCAGGACCGTACGCCGCCCGTCGGGCCCCATCCCGACGTCCAGCAGGATTCCGCAGCCGACCCCGCAGTACGCGCAGACCGTCCGGATCTGGGACGTGGAGCTGGTCGAGGTCACGCGCTGCCCTTCTCCGGCGGTCGGGGTGGTGTCTGGAGCGTACGAATTGCCCGTTACGTCGATGTCACATCCCTTGATCATGAGGAGTTACGTAGGACACACAGCAGCCCGTCTCGCGATGTGAGGGCCTTGCGGTGGCGCGATGTGCGGCGTGTGGGGCGGTCGCGCATCGTGTCGCTGTTGGGCCGAACGGGTGACTTGGCGTAAGAATTGGCCGGTGCAGGAATTGAAGGCGAGTCAAGGCGGGGGGAGCCGGTGAACAGCCACGACGTCACCGATGAACAGTGGGAAGGGCTTGCCCAGGTCGTGCCGCTACGCGGCCGTGACGCCTGGCCGTCGGCGGTGGACCATCGCGCGATGCCCGAGGCGGCGACCGAACCCCGCCGCCGTTTCGTCGTCCT
Organism: Streptomyces sp. UW30; assembly: GCF_008042075.1. Taxonomy (GTDB): domain Bacteria; phylum Actinomycetota; class Actinomycetes; order Streptomycetales; family Streptomycetaceae; genus Streptomyces. The sequence continues at coordinate 1,987,556 of NZ_RDBN01000037.1, forward strand.
GCGGGTCAACGTCTTCGGAGACGCCCGCGACGTCGCCGAGACGCTGATGGCGGGGATCCCGGTGCTCCTGGACCTGACCGGGGCGGAGAACGAGGTCGCCAAGCGCGTCCTCGACTTCAGCACCGGGGTCGTCTTCGGGCTGGGCAGCGGGATGCACCGGGTGGACCGGAACGTGTTCCTGCTGACGCCGCCCGGCACCGAGGTGAGCGGCTTGATGGAAGGCGCCGGGGTCCCCGGCACCTGAGACGCCGGGCGGGCGGTCGCCCGATCGTGGGAAGGGCTCGCGGGTGGAACGGTTCGCCCGCCGGCCGGGGGCCTACGGTCCGGACATGGGCGTGTCGTTCGTGTCTGCTGCCGATGCCGTGACTGTGCCGTTCCAGGGACGCCGCGGGGGTGATCCGACCCCGGAACGCCGGGCAGGCGAGTCCGGTACGGCGGACCCCGTCGGCGCCGCGCTGCCTCCCCGCCGGCCCCGGCTGACCGAACTGCGGCTGTCCGCCTTCGCCCGGCATCGACGGGCCGCGCTCCCGCTCGGGGCGCTCACCCTCCTCGCCGGGCCGAGCGGGTGCGGGAAGACGAGTGCCCTGCGGGCCTACGAGGCGCTGGCCCGGCTCGGTGGGGGCGCCGGGGTCGGCGAGGTGTTCCCGGATCCGGTGGCCCACGTTCCGGAGCGGGCGCGGCCCGATGCCCAGCGGCGGCGCGGTTTCCGTATCGGGTGCACGGCGGATGGTCCCGAGGGGCCGGTCCGGCTCGATGTCGCCGCGCAGGCCGAGCCCGAACTGCGGATCGTGGGGGAGCGGTTGAGCGCGGACGGTCTCGTACTGCTGGAGACCGCCCTGCGTGATCCGAGCCGGCCCTTCGTGCAGGCCGCCTGGCACACGGCCGGTCAGTCGCCGGTGACGCGGGCGCCGCTGCCCGACGACCGGCTCGGTACCGCGCTGTTGCCGCTGCGGGTGGCCGGCACGACGGACGGGCAGCGGCGGGTGCTCGCCGCCGCGGAGCAGATGGTGGTGGCGCTGAGGTCGGTGTTCGCCTGCGACCCACGGCCCGAGCGGATGCGGACCCCGGTGCCGGTCGGGTCCGGCCGGCTGCTCGCCGGGTGCGACAACCTCGCCGAAGTGCTGTGGCGGACGCGGGCCGAGTGCGGGCAACGCCATGGGCGGCTCGTCGCCGCGGCCCGGACAGGGTGCGCGGGGGAGGTGGCGGACGTCGTCGCCGAGGTGCTGGGGGACGGGACGGTACGGGGCGTGCTCGACCGCGGAGACGGGGTGCGCACGGAGCTCGGCCGGCTGGGGGACGGTGAACTGCGCTATCTCGCGCTGTCGTTGGTGCTTCTGACGGGGCCCGGCGTGCTGGAGGTCGACCAGGCGGGGGAGGTGCCCGCGGCGATGCAGACGCTGACCGTGCTGGCCGACGGGCTCGACCGGGGACTGGACCCCGCGCAGCTGCGGGAGTTGACGGGGCTGGCGGCCCGGATGTGCGAGCGGGGGCACATCCGCCTGCTCGGGGCCGTGAGCGACGCGTCGGGGCCGGCCGGGATGGACGGCGTGACGGTGGTACACCTGGAGCCGTGACCGAACCCCTTGACGTGGCCGGGCTGCAGCGCAGGCTGGCCGAGTTCGCCGCCGCGCGCAACTGGCAGCCGTACCACACGCCGAAGAACCTCGCCGCGGCGCTCAGCGTCGAGGCGTCCGAACTCGTGGAGATCTTCCAGTGGTTGACGCCGGAGGAGTCGGCGCGGGTCATGGACGACGCGGACACCGCGGCACGCGTGACGGATGAGGTCGCGGACGTGCTGGCGTACCTGTTGCAGCTCTGTGAGGTGCTCGGGATCGATGTGCTGGCTGCGCTGGACGCGAAGATCGACCGCAACGAGCGGAGGTTTCCCGCGCCCTAGGAGGGGTTGGGGGGCGCGCAGTGAAGGACGTCGTCCGCTTTAACTCTCCGTATCCATTCAGCTGACCGCAACCGAAAAGTTGTCCACAGATTTCCGTCTTCCCCTGGCTTTTCGTCTCAGGGCCCTTCACGCTGGGTAGTGAACAAGGGAGTTCAGGCGGACGCGTGGGCAGCGCGTCGGACAGACGGGGACTGCGGATGGACGCGGTGCGGCTCATCGTGACGAGCAGGCGTGCGCTGGCGGGAAGTGGGGGCGCGCCGGAAATCATGACCGAGGTGTGGCAGGCGCAGGCCCTGGCTCAGGCGATGGGCAGCAGGCTGGCGGTCTTCGGCCCGCCCGAACTGCGCGGCGAGGCACTGGGGTTGACGGAGCTGGCGGGACGCGGCTGCGGGGTCCTGGACACACCGGTTCTGGCGGACGGCGACTTACGCGCGGCCCAGCTCACCGAGCTGGGCGACGCGCGGCAGGCGCTGATGCAGCTGGGGAGCCTGCTGGGCGAGGTCGGCATAGCCCTCGTCGGCGTGGCCAGCGCCGCGGACGACGAGGCGAGGTACTGGCAGTGCATGGAGGCCATCGATGCGGCGGACGAGTCCCGGGACCGGGTCCTGGAGATGCAGCGGAGACTGGCGGACCGGGACCAGGTGCTGGCGGAGCGGGAGGCGGGGTAGGGGCTTGCGGCGGGCGGCTTCGCCTCTCGGTGCCGGCCGGCATCTTTCAGCCCGTCCGGGGTTTGAGGACGAGGCCCGTTCAGGGCCGATGCGGGGGTCTGGGGG
>NZ_RDBN01000037.1:1990325-2087080 GCF_008042075.1 Streptomyces sp. UW30
CCCCCTGCTGGGGCTCGGTGAAGATGCGAAGATCCATGACTCCATCCTGCACGGCGGGACACCTGTCAACCGCACCGGTCCCCCTGGCCTCCACAAACCCGGTCGAGTGAATTCCGTCAACGCCGCAGCCGCCGTCAGCCCAGGCCAGTGACCGCCCCCGACGGTGATCGTTGGCTCGGTCGGAGCCGGAGCGCCCGGCCCTCGCCCCGGCCGGGACCACCGGTCGACTGCAGGTCCGCGTCCAGCGCCGACAGGTCCGCGTTGAGGGCGGCCATCAGCTCCTCCATCTGCTGGAGCAGCCCCTTCGGCTGGCCGCTGCCGCTGCCGCCGCTCTGCTGTGGCGCGAATTCCTCGGACATGACGGCCTCCTCGGGCCTCCGGCCCCCCCCAGTGGCAGTGGGCCGACACGGTGACGCTCCGGCGTTGACCGGCCGGGGCGAGGGCCGGGCGCTCCGGCTCCGACCGAGCCAACGATCACCGTCGGGGGCGGTCACTGGCCTGGGCTGACGGCGGCTGCGGCGTTGACGGAATTCACTCGACCGGGTTTGTGGAGGCCAGGGGGACCGGTGCGGTTGACAGGTGTCCCGCCGTGCAGGATGGAGTCATGGATCTTCGCATCTTCACCGAGCCCCAGCAGGGGGCCACCTACGACACCTTGCTCACCGTGGCCAAGGCCACCGAGGACCTCGGCTTCGATGCCTTCTTCCGCTCCGACCACTACCTGAAGATGGGTTCCGGGGACGGTCTTCCGGGGCCCACCGACGCATGGATCACGCTCGCCGGCCTCGCCCGTGAGACCAAGCGGATCCGCCTCGGCACCCTGATGACCGCCGGCACCTTCCGGCTGCCCGGCGTGCTCGCCATCCAGGTCGCCCAAGTCGACCAGATGTCCGGCGGCCGGGTCGAACTCGGTCTGGGTGCGGGCTGGTTCGAGGAGGAGCACAAGGCGTACGGCATCCCGTTCCCGACGGAGAAGTTCGGGCGGCTGGAGGAGCAGCTCGCCATCGTCACCGGCCTGTGGGCGACCGAGGCAGGCCAGACCTTCGACTTCCACGGCTCCCACTACGACCTCACCGCCTCGCCCGCCCTGCCCAAGCCCGCCCAGAGCAGGATTCCGGTACTGATCGGCGGCCACGGCGCCACCCGTACGCCGCGACTGGCCGGCAAGTACGCCGACGAGTTCAACATGCCGTTCGCCTCGATCGAGGACAGCGAGCGGCAGTTCGGCCGGGTCCGGGCCGCCGCGGAGGAGGCCGGCCGCAAGGGCGACGACCTCGTCTACTCCAACGCCCTCGTGGTGTGCGTGGGCAAGGACGACCAGGAGGTCGCCCGCCGCGCCGCCGCGATCGGACGTGACGTCGAGGAGCTGAAGGTCAACGGGCTCGCCGGCTCCCCGGACGAGGTCGTCGAGAAGATCGGCCGCTACCGGCAGGCCGGCTCGCAGCGGATCTACCTCCAGGTCCTGGACCTGGCCGACCTGGACCACCTGGAGCTGATCTCCTCCCAGGTGCAGTCGCAGCTGTAGTAGAGCGTCGCGCGGGGGACCGGAAGGGGTTTCGTCCGGCGGATCGGGCCGTGGCCTGCGATCCGCCGGACGGCCGGCTCGGCCGGCCGCCGGGAGGTTGGCGGAAATTCCCGAGTGCTGCCGATGCCCGCTCTGTACGGTGTGCGTATCCGCAGTTCAGACCCCTACTCCAAGGCCACTCACCGTGTTCCTGACCATCACCACCACCGGCACCCCGGAGCGTCCGGCCTCCGATCTCGGCTTCCTGCTGCACAAGCATCCCGAGAAGGCCCAGATGTTCTCCACCTCCTACGGCACGGCACACGTCCTCTACCCCCAAGCGGACGCCGAGCGCTGCACGGCGGCGCTGCTACTGGAGGTCGACGCGGTGGCGTTGGTCAGGCGCGGCAAGGGCAAGGGCCGGGGCGGCGCACCCGACGCGGCCCTCGCGCAGTACGTCAACGACCGCCCGTACGCCGCCTCCTCGCTGCTCGCGGTCGCGCTCAGCGCCGTGTTCTCCAGCGCGATGCGCGGCGTGTGCAAGGCCCGGCCGGAGCTTGCCGCCCAGCCGCTGCCGCTGCGCATCGAGGTGCCCGCGCTGCCGGCCCGAGGCGGCCCGGCGCTCGTACGGCGGCTGTTCGAGCCGCTCGGCTGGGCGGTGACCGCCGAACCCGTGCCGCTGGACGTGCAGTTCCCCGAGTGGGGCGACTCGCGCTACGTCGGTCTCGTCCTGGAGTCGCAGGCGCTGACCCTCGCCGAGGCCCTGCGCCACCTCTACGTCCTGCTCCCCGTCCTCGACGACGCCAAGCACTACTGGGTCTCGCCCGACGAGGTCGACAAGCTGCTGCGGGCCGGTGAGGGCTGGCTGCCGGGTCACCCGGAGCAGAAGGTGATCACCAGCCGGTACCTCTCGCGCCGTTGGTCGCTGACCCGCGAGGCGATGGAGCGGCTGGAGCTCGTGCGGCTCGCGGAGGCCGACGACAGCGAGGTCGAGGACATCGACAACGCGGTCGAGGCGGAGACCGAGGACGAGGAGAGGCCGACCCCGCTCGCCGTGCAGCGCCGGGACGCGATCCTGGCCGCGCTCAAGGCGTCCGGCGCCGGGCGCGTGCTCGACCTCGGATGCGGGCAGGGCCAGTTGGTGCAGGCTCTCCTCAAGGACCCGGCGTTCACCGAGATCGTGGGCGTGGATGTGTCGATGCGGGCGCTGACCATCGCCGGGCGGCGGCTGAAGCTGGACCGGATGGGGGAGCGGCAGGCCTCGCGCGTAAAGCTCTTCCAGGGCTCCCTCGCCTACACCGACACCCGGCTGAAGGGCTACGACGCCGCTGTGCTCAGCGAGGTCATCGAGCACCTCGACCTGCCGCGGCTGCCCGCCCTGGAGTACGCGGTGTTCGGCTCCGCCCGCCCGAGGACCGTCCTCGTGACGACCCCGAACGTCGAGTACAACGTCCGCTGGGAGTCCCTCCCGGCCGGGCACGTCCGGCACGGCGACCACCGCTTCGAGTGGACCCGCGAGGAGTTCCGCACCTGGCCGCGGGCGGTCGCCGAACGGCACGGGTACGGCGTGGAGTTCGTGCCCGTGGGCCCCGACGACCCCGAGGTGGGGCCGCCGACGCAGATGGCCGTTTTCGAGATGGGCACAGCCGTGGGACACGGCAACGACGAGAAGGAGGCGAAGGCCGCATGAACAAGGCAGCGAACGGGCGTGTCCTGCCCGTCACCGACCTCTCCCTCGTCGTCCTCGTCGGCGCCTCCGGCTCCGGCAAGTCCACCTTCGCCCGCCGGAACTTCAAGCCGACCGAGGTGATCTCCTCCGACTTCTGCCGCGGCCTGGTCTCCGACGACGAGAACGACCAGAGCGCCACCCGGGACGCCTTCGACGTCCTGCACTACATCGCGGGCAAGCGTCTGGCCGCCGGCCGCCGCACGGTCGTCGACGCGACCAGCGTGCAGCAGGACTCCCGCCGCCAGCTGATCGAGCTCGCGAGGCAGTATGACGTGCTGCCCATCGCCATCGTGCTCGATGTGCCGGAGGAGGTGTGCGCCGAGCGCAACGCGGCCCGCACCGACCGGGCCGACATGCCGCGCCGGGTGATCCAGCGGCACATCCGCGAACTGCGCCGGTCGATACGGCACCTGGAGCGCGAGGGCTTCCGCAAGGTGCACGTCCTGCGCGGTGTGGAGGACGTCGAGAACGCCTCCGTCGTCACCGAGAAGCGCTTCAACGACCTCACCCACCTCACCGGCCCCTTCGACATCGTCGGCGACATCCACGGCTGCGCCTCCGAACTGGAGTCGCTGCTGGGCAAGTTGGGCTACGTCGACGGCGTGCACCCGGACGGCCGCAGCGCCGTCTTCGTCGGCGACCTCGTCGACCGCGGCCCCGACAGCCCGGGTGTGCTGCGCCGCGTGATGTCGATGGTCAAGTCGGGCAACGCGCTGTGCGTGCCCGGCAACCACGAGAACAAGTACGGCCGCTACCTCAAGGGCCGCAAGGTCCAGCACACCCACGGACTCGCCGAGACCATCGAGCAGATGGAGGGCGAGAGCGAGGAGTTCCGCGCGGAGGTACGGGAGTTCATCGACGGGCTCGTCAGCCACTACGTCCTCGACGGCGGCAAGCTGGTCGTCTGCCACGCCGGTCTGCCGGAGAAATACCACGGCCGCACGTCGGGGCGGGTGCGCTCGCACGCGCTGTACGGCGACACCACCGGGGAGACCGACGAGTTCGGACTGCCGGTGCGCTACCCGTGGGCGGAGGACTACCGAGGCCGGGCGGCTGTGGTGTACGGCCACACTCCGGTCCCGGAGGCCACATGGCTCAACAACACCATCTGCCTGGACACCGGCGCCGTCTTCGGCGGCAAGATGACCGCGCTGCGCTGGCCGGAGCGGGAGCTGGTCGACGTACCGGCGGAGCAGGTCTGGTACGAGCCGACGAAGCCGCTGCGGACCGAGGCGCCCGGCGGGCACGACGGGCGGCCGCTCGACCTGGGCGACGTGCAGGGGCGCAGGATCGTCGAGACCCGGTACTCGGGCCGTGTCTCGATCCGTGAGGAGAACGCGGCCGCGGCCCTGGAGGTCATGAGCCGCTTCGCCGTCGACCCGCGCCTGCTGCCGTACCTCCCGCCGACCATGGCGCCGACGGCGACCAGTCAGGTCGAGGGCTACCTCGAACACCCGGCGGAGGCCTTCGCGCAGTTCGCGCAGGACGGCGTCGAGCGGGTCGTGTGCGAGGAGAAGCACATGGGCTCGCGGGCCGTGGCGCTGGTGTGCCGGGACGCGGAGGCGGCGCGTAAGCGGTTCGGGGTGGACGGGCCGACGGGATCCATCTACACCCGTACCGGACGCCCGTTCTTCGACGACGAGTCGGTGACGGAGACGATCATCGACCGGGTCCGCGCGGCGGTCGACGAGGCCGGGCTCTGGGACGAGCTGGAGACGGACTGGCTGCTGCTCGACGCCGAGTTGATGCCGTGGTCGCTGAAGGCGTCGGGCCTGCTGCGCTCGCAGTACGCGGCGGTCGGCGCCGCCTCCGGGGCGGTGTTCCCCGGTGCCCTGTCCGCGCTGGAAGGCGCCGCGGCGCGCGGCGTCGACGTCACCGACCTGCTGGCGCGTCAGCGCGAACGGGCCTCGGACGCCGCCGCGTTCACGGAGGCGTACCGCCGCTACTGCTGGACGACGGACGGTCTGGACGGCGTACGTCTGGCGCCGTTCCAGATCCTGGCCGTCCAGGGCCGCAGCCTCGCCGCTCTCCCGCACGACCAGCAGCTCGCACAGCTCGACCGGCTGGTGGAGCACGACGGCAGCGGCCTGCTCCAGACCACCCGGCGCCTGTACGTCGACACCGGCGACCCGGAGTCGGTGCGGGCCGGCGTCGACTGGTGGCTGGAGATGACGGGCCGCGGCGGCGAGGGCATGGTCGTCAAGCCGCTGGGTGCGGTGGTGCGAAGCGCGGAGGGCCGCCTGGTGCAGCCCGGTATCAAGTGCCGGGGTCGCGAGTACCTGCGGATCATCTACGGTCCCGAGTACACGCGCTCCGACAACCTGGCCCGGCTGCGGCAGCGGTTCCTCAACCACAAGCGGTCCCTCGCGATCCGTGAGTACGCGCTGGGCCTCGAGGCCCTGGACCGGCTGGCGGAGGGCGAGCCGCTGTGGCGGGTGCACGAGGCGGTGTTCGGGGTGCTGGCGCTGGAGTCGGAGCCGGTGGACCCCCGGCTGTGACGGTCAGTTGACGAGCAGCAGACGGTCCCGGCACACACCCACCCGGACCGTCTGCCCCCACGTCAGCTCGACCGCGTCCGTCTCCATCCCGTCCCCGAACGCCACGAGCCGCTCGGACTCGACGGTGAGGCGCAGGCGGGTCGCCGCGGCGAGTTCCCCGGCCACCAGTGACGTACCGGTGGCCGGGGACGGCCAGGCCTCGCGCACGAACCACAGGAGCCGTTCCTCGGTGGGGGAGGGCAACCGCAGTCGCTCTCCCCGCTCCTGCCACACCGACCGGATCCAGCCGGTCGCCCCCGTCCCGGTTCCGACGATCACCCCGGACGAAGCCTGGGCCTCGACGACACCCCCGTCGTCCTCCAGGCCCAGGCGGTATCGGGCCGTCCTGTGTCCGGCGGCGCCCAGGTAGATCTCGTTCAGCGCGACGAGGCGCTGTGTGTCGTCGGCGACGGCCTCGACCATGGTGAGTTCGTCGAAGTCGCCCCTTGCGGATTGCGTGGACGCGAACAACCTCGCCGCGTCCGCGGGACGGTGGCGCACCAGGACGCCCGGGTTGCGGCCGGGGTCGGTGTCGATGCCCAGCACCGGCTGCCCGGCCAGGTACTTGGCCACGTTCGCGACCAGCCCGTCCTGCCCGACCACGACCACCACGTCCTCCGGTCCGAACAGGAACCGGTCCAGGTCGGCTCGCTCCACCCGGGTCTGACGCCAGGTCAGGGGAATCGCGGAGGTCACCTCCGTCAGCGCCTGTCGCGTACGGCGATGGCGTTCGGCGACCTCCTCGATGTCCCGGCCCCGGGAGGACAGGAAGAAGGCGGCCTGGCCGTGCGTGCCGTGCCGGGCCACCAACTCCTCGTACTCCGAGGTGCGATGGACGAGGACGACCCGCGGGGCGAGGCTCACGCCTGCTCCTGATGGCCCAGCTTGGCGAGCAGGCCCGTCAGCACATCCGGGGACACCGTCAGGCTGTCGATCCGCGGCAGGTTCTCCGCCAGCCGGGTCCCGGTCAGGGCGTGCAGCGTCGCCACGTCCACATCGGCGTGCACCCGCAGCCAGGCCGCCTGGGCCTGCGCCCGCGCCTCGCCGACCTCACGCGCCCCCTCGGCCTCCGCCCGGGCCAGCCGTACGGACCGGGTGGCCTCCGCCTCCGCGAGGCGTACCGTCCGTGCCGCCTCCGCCTCGGCCCTGACCGCGTCCGCGGCGGCGTGCTCCTCGGCCTCCCGGCGCGCGTTCGTGCCGCGCTGGTCCACCAACTGCTCCTCGCGGCGGGCGAGTTCGATCTGGCTGGCCAGTTCGTTCTCGGCGATGGCCCGCTCCCGCTCGACGGCCACCGCCCGCCGCTCGTACGTCGCCCGGTCGGCCTCCTGCTGGATCTGCTCCCGGGCCGGGGTACGCAGGGCCCGCTCCACCTCCGGTTCCGGGCGCAGCGCCATGACGCGTACGGCGACCACCTCGATGCCGGTCGCGGGAAGTCTGGGCTCCCCGGCCAGGCCCTGCGCGATCCGCTCCCGCACCGCCGTCACGCCGTCCACCAGGGCCGCCGACAGCGGCGTACGGGACAGGACGTCCAGCGCGTGCTGCTGCGCCGTCTCGGTGAGCAGGGTGCCGAGCTGCTCCAAGGGCGCGGCGCGCCAGGCCCCCGAGTCCGGGTCGATCGAGAAGTCCAGGCGTGCGGCGGCCACGGCCGGGTCGCTGATCCGGTAGGTGACCGTCGCCTGGACGGCCACGTCCTGGAAGTCGGACGTACGGGCGTGGAAGGTCATCGCCAGTTCCCGGTCGTCGACCGGGACTTCGGAGATCGCGGCGGTCAGGGCCCGGAACCAGAAGCTGAGCCCGGGGCCGTCGTGCAGCAGCTTCGTGCCGCGGTGGTGGCGGATGTGCGCCGTGGGCGCGCCGCGCAGATGGCGCCAGCCCAGGCGCCGGGTGATGTCGGCCATGGAGCCCCCCTCTTTTTCGTCATGTGGACGATAATCGTCCGGCCTGCTTGTCGTCAAGGGGACGAAAAGAAGATGGTGGCAAGCAGGGGGTGAACAGGCCCCTCGATGGTCAGGATGGAGGCATGGGATTCCACGTCGACTCCGAGGCCGGGCGGCTGCGCCGCGTCATCCTGCACCGGCCGGATCTGGAGCTCAAAAGGCTCACCCCGGGCAACAAGGACGCTCTGCTCTTCGACGATGTGCTGTGGGTGCGCCGGGCGCGCGCCGAGCACGACGGGTTCGCCGACGTGCTGCGCGACCGCGGGGTCACCGTCCACCTCTTCGGCGACCTGCTCACCGAGTCCCTGGGGGTCCCGGCAGCCCGCAGGCTCGTCCTGGACCGGGTCTTCGACGAGAAGGAGTACGGGGTGCTCGCCACCGACCACCTCCGCGCGGCCTTCGAAAGCCTGCCGGCGCCCGAGCTGGCCGAGGCCCTGGTCGGCGGCATGACCAAGCGGGAGTTCCTGGAGGCGCACCCCGAGCCGACCTCCGTGCGCTTCCACGTCATGGAGCTGGACGACTTTCTCCTCGCGCCCCTGCCCAACCACCTCTTCACCCGGGACACCTCGGCCTGGATCTACGACGGCGTCTCCGTCAACGCCATGCGCTGGCCGGCCCGCCAGCGCGAGACGGTCCACTTCGAGGCGATCTACCGGCACCACCCCCTCTTCCGTGACGAAACGTTCCACGTCTGGTCCGAGGGGCAGGCCGACTACCCCTCCACCATTGAGGGCGGGGACGTCCTGGTGATCGGCAACGGCGCGGTTCTGATCGGCATGAGCGAGCGGACCACCCCCCAGGCCGTCGAGATGCTCGCCCACAAGCTGTTCGCCGCCGGATCGGCTGAGACGATCGTGGCCCTCGACATGCCCAAGCGGCGTGCGCTGATGCACCTCGACACCGTGATGACGATGGTCGACGGCGATGTCTTCACCCAGTACGCCGGGCTCGGCATGCTCCGCTCGTACACCATCGAACCGGGCGTCGGCGACAAGGAGCTCAAGGTCACCGACCATCCGCCGGAGCACATGCACCGCGCGATCGCCGCCGCCCTCGGCCTGAGCGAGATCCGTGTCCTCACCGCCACCCAGGACGTCCACTCGGCCCAGCGCGAGCAGTGGGACGACGGCTGCAATGTGCTGGCCGTCGAGCCGGGCGTCGTCGTCGCCTATGAACGCAACTCCACCACCAACACGCATCTGCGCAAACAGGGCATCGAGGTGATAGAGATCCCGGGCAGCGAGCTGGGGCGGGGGAGGGGCGGACCGCGGTGCATGAGCTGTCCGGTCGAGCGGGCGCCCGTATAGAAGACGCATGGAGGGCCCTGTATGGAAATGGCCTGTATAGAAATGCCTACTGTCGTATAGACTTCCAGAGTCCCTGTTCACGTACCTCTGGAGCGCCCCCATGGCGACTGTCCCGACCGCCCTCGCCGGCCGCCACTTCCTCAAGGAACTCGACCTCACCGGGCAGGAGTTTCTCGGGCTGGTCGAGCTGGCCGCAGAGCTGAAGGCCGCCAAGAAGGCCGGGGTCGAGATCCAGTATCTGCGGGGCAGAAACGTTGCGCTGATCTTCGAGAAGACCTCGACGCGTACGCGTTGCGCGTTCGAGGTCGCGGCCGCCGACCAGGGTGCCTCGACGACGTACCTGGACCCTGCGGGCTCGCAGATCGGTCACAAGGAGTCCGTGAAGGACACCGCGCGCGTGCTCGGGCGGATGTACGACGGGATCGAGTACCGCGGGGACAGCCAGGCGAAGGTGGAGGAGATGGCGGTGTACGCGGGCGTGCCCGTGTTCAACGGCCTGACCGACGACTGGCACCCCACCCAGATGCTCGCCGACGTGCTCACCATGACCGAGCACACGGACAAGCCGCTGACCGAGACCGCCTTCGCGTACCTGGGTGACGCCCGCTTCAACATGGGCAACTCGTATCTGATCACCGGCGCGCTGCTCGGCATGGACGTACGCATCGTCGCGCCCGAGGAGTACTGGCCGAACGGCGACGTCGTGGCCCGGGCCCGCAAGCTGGCGCAGGACAGCGGCGCCGTCATCACGCTGACCGAGGACGTCACCGAGGGTGTCCGGGGCGTCGACTTCGTGGCGACCGACGTATGGGTCTCCATGGGTGAGCCCAAGGAGGTCTGGGACGAGCGGATCGCGGCGCTCGGCTCCTATGCGGTGACCATGGGCGTCCTGCGCGCCACCGGCAATCCGAACGTCAAGTTCCTGCACTGTCTGCCGGCCTTCCACGACCTCGGCACGAAGGTGGGACGCGAGATCTTCGAGCGGCACGGGCTGGAGTCGCTGGAGGTCACGGACGAGGTCTTCGAGTCGGAGCACTCGGTGGTCTTCGACGAGGCGGAGAACCGGATGCACACGATCAAGGCGGTCCTGGTGGCGACGCTGGCCTGACGGCGGCCCCGGGCGTTACGACGGGCGGCGCTGAGCCGGTACCACCGGCAGTCTGAACCACACCGCCTTGCCCGAGCCCGTCGGGCGGTGGCCGCAGGACGAGCTGAGGGTGCGGATCAGCAGCAGGCCTCGGCCGTGCTCCTGCCAGGGGTCCGGGTCGCCCTGGGTGGGGAGGGTCAGGTTGCCCGGCGGGGCCGGGTCCGGGTCGTGCACCTCGACCTGGCAGCCGGACGGCAGCAGCTCCACCACGAGCTCTATCGGGCCGTTGCCCGCGGTGTGCTCCACGGCGTTCGCGACCAGCTCCGCCGTGAGCAGCTCCGCCGTGTCGCTGTCCGCGGCGTGGTCCAGCTCGGCCAGCGCGGTACGGACCAGTGCACGGGCGACGGGCACGGCCGCGGTGGTGTGCGGCAGCGCTATACGCCAGGAGGCGGAGGCTGGGGGGCGATCGTGCAAGGCGGGTCCGTTCATGAGCAGGCTGTCCTGCTTTCAACCTTATGAATGGTACGGCGCCACCCGGCGAAGCCGCTCGTCGGGCGCCGTTCGGGACCTTCGGCCCCGACTGACATGCGGCTTACCCAGGTGAACGGTCGGCCTCGCACGGCTGATCCCGTCGTTACGCGGGTGTCGCCGAGCCGTGACGGATGTGACGGGGCCAGGTCACGGATCAGGCCACGACGAACCGGCTTATTGCGCGGTCATGACGACAGTCAAAGATGAGTGATAACTTCGGGGAGTAGAGCTCGAAGGGCAGAGGTAGAGCTCACTGAGCCAGTGCCCGCCGTCCGCCCGAGGAGGCCGCACATCATGAGTCCCTTCACCGGCTCCGCCGCCCGCACCCCCGAGTGGAGGCACCTGCGGGTCGAGCACGCCGACGGGGTCGTCACCGTCACCCTCGCCCGCCCCGAGAAACTCAACGCGCTCACCTTCGGTGCCTACGCCGACCTGCGCGATCTGCTCGCGGAGCTGTCCCGGGAGAAGTCGGTACGAGCCCTCGTGCTGGCCGGCGAGGGCCGCGGCTTCTGCTCCGGCGGTGACGTCGACGAGATCATCGGCGCGACCCTGTCCATGGACACCGCCCAGCTTCTCGACTTCAACCGGATGACCGGGCAGGTCGTGCGGGCCGTACGGGAGTGCCCGTTCCCGGTGATCGCGGCCGTGCACGGGGTGGCGGCGGGTGCGGGGGCGGTACTGGCGCTCGCGGCCGACTTCCGGGTCGCCGACCCCACCGCCCGCTTCGCCTTCCTCTTCACCCGGGTCGGCCTGTCCGGCGGCGACATGGGCGCGGCCTATCTGCTGCCGAGGGTCGTCGGCCTGGGCCACGCGACCCGCCTGCTGATGCTGGGCGAACCCGTACGGGCTCCCGAGGCCGAGCGGATCGGCCTGATCAGCGAACTGACGGAGGACGGGAGTGCCGACGAGGCCGCCCAGGCCCTGGCCCGCCGCCTGGCCGACGGCCCGGCCCTGGCGTACGCCCAGACGAAGGCCCTGCTGACGGCCGAGCTGGACATGCCACTGGCGGCGGCGGTGGAGATGGACGCCTCGACACAGGCCCTGCTGATGAACGGCGAGGACTACGCGGAGTTCCACGCGGCGTTCACGGAGAAGCGCCCACCGAAGTGGCGAGGGAGGTAGCGGGATGCTCCCGACCGAGGGGACTGTGCCGACCGGAGGGGCGCGGGGCGGTGCTGAATCTGCGGCTACCGCCGCGTGGGCGCGACCAGCCCCCGCCGGCCCGCAGCCGCCGAACGACACGAGCCACCCCCTACGAGTCGCGATCATCGGCGGCGGCCCGGGAGGGCTGTACGCGGCGGCGTTGCTCAAACGCCTCGACCCGTCCCGCGAAGTCACCCTCTGGGAACGCAACGCCCCCGACGACACCTTCGGCTTCGGAGTGGTCCTCTCCGACGAAACCCTCGGCGGCATCGAACACGCCGACCCGGTCGTCTACGAGGCCCTCCGCGAGGAATTCGTCCGCTGGGACGACATCGACATCGTCCACCGAGGCACCCGCCAGACCTCCTCAGGGCACGGCTTCGCGGCCCTCGGCAGGAAACGCCTCCTGGAGATCCTGCACGACCGCTGCCACGATCTCGGCGTGGTACTCCGCTTCCGCTCCGAGGTCCCGGACCCGGCCCGGCTCGCGGACACATACGACCTGGTCATCGCCGCGGACGGTGTGCACAGCACCACCCGCGAGGCCTACTCCCATGTGTTCCGCCCCCATGTGGCCACCCACCACTGCCGTTACATCTGGCTGGCCGCCGACTTCGCCTTCGACGCCTTCCGCTTCGAGATCGCCGAGACCGAGCACGGCGTGATGCAACTGCACGGCTACCCGTACGCGGCCGATGCCTCCACCGTGATCGTCGAGATGCACGAAGAGGTCTGGCAGGCGGCCGGGTTCGCGGAACTCGACGAGCAGGAGTCCGTCGAGCGCTGCGCCAAGATCTTCGCGGACGCGCTCGGCGGGCGACCGCTGAAGTCCAACAAGTCGGCCTGGACCACCTTCCGCACGGTCGTCAACGAGCGCTGGTCGCACGGCAGCATCGTCCTGCTCGGCGACGCCGCCCACACCGCCCACTTCTCCATCGGCTCCGGCACCAAGCTGGCCGTCGAGGACGCCCTCGCCCTCGCCGCCTGCCTGGAGGAACAGCCCTCCCTGGAGCAGGCGTTGGCGGCGTACGAGGAGGAGCGCAAACCGGTCGTCGCCTCCACCCAGCGCGCCGCCCGGGCCAGCCTGGAGTGGTTCGAGAACCTCGGCCTCTACCTCGACCAGCCGTCCCACCAGTTCGCGTTCAACCTGCTCACCCGCAGTCGCCGCGTCACCCACGACAACTTGCGCCTGCGCGACGCCCGCTTCACCGAGGCCGTCGAGCGCGACTTCGGCTGCCCGCCCGGCACGCCCCCGATGTTCACCCCGTTCCGGCTGCGCGGCCTCACCCTGCGCAACCGGGTCGTCGTGTCCCCGATGGACATGTACTCGGCCGCGGACGGTGTCCCCGGCGACTTCCACCTCGTCCACCTCGGCTCCCGCGCCCTCGGCGGCGCCGGCCTGGTGATGACCGAGATGGTGTGCGTCAGCCCCGAGGGACGCATCACCCCCGGCTGCACCGGCCTCTACACCGGCCGGCAGGCCGAGTCCTGGAAGCGCGTCGTGCAGTTCGTGCACGCCCAGGCCCCCGGCACCGCCATCGGCGTGCAGCTCGGCCACAGCGGCCGCAAGGGCTCGACCAAGCTCATGTGGGAGGGCATGGACGAGCCGCTGGAGGACGGCAACTGGCCGCTCGTGGCCGCGTCCCCCATCCCCTACAAGTCGGACAGCCAGACCCCGCGCGAGCTCAGCCGCTCCCAACTCACCGACATCCGCGAGCAGTTCACGGCAGCCGCCTGGCGCGCCGCCCAGGCCGGCTTCGACCTGCTCGAACTGCACTGCGCGCACGGCTATCTGCTCTCCGGCTTCCTCTCCCCGCTCACCAACCTCCGCACGGACGCCTATGGCGGCTCCCTGGAGAAACGACTCCGCTTCCCGCTCGAAGTCTTCGACGCCGTACGCAGCGTCTGGCCCGAGGAGCGGCCCATGACGGTCCGGATCTCCGCCACCGACTGGGCCGACGGCGGCACGAGCGCCGAGGACGCCGTGGAGATCGCCCGCGCCTTCGCCGCGCACGGCGCCGACGCGATCGACGTGTCGACCGGGCAGGTCGTGGCCGACGAGCGGCCGGAGTTCGGGCGGTCGTACCAGACGCCGTACGCGGACCGGATCCGCCACCGCACCGGCCTGCCGGTGATCGCGGTCGGCGCCATCTCGTCCTGGGACGACGTCAACTCCCTGATCCTGGCGGGCCGTACGGACCTGTGCGCGCTGGCCCGCCCCCACCTCTACGACCCGCACTGGACACTGCACGCGGCGGCCGAGCAGGACTACGACGGTCCGGGCGTCGCCTGGCCGGCCCCGTACCGGGCGGGCAGCCGCCGCCCGCAGACGGGACGCACGGACGCCCCCAAGCCCCGCCTGACGCTCGGGACTTGAGGGCGCACGCCCAGGGGTGTGCGGGGGTTACAACTCGACCATCCCCGCGGTCAGCGTCGCCCCGTCCGCCGGGTCGATCAGGAGGAACGCGCCCGTGCGCCGGGAGACGGCGTAGTCGTCGAGTGCCAGTGGTTCTGCGGTGCGCAGGGCGATCCGGCCGAGATCGTTCGCGGTCAGCTCGGCTTCCCCGGCCAGGTCCTCCACGGTTCCCCTCACGGTCCGTGTCGTGTGCCGGACCAGCACGCGGTCCCCGACCCTGAGCGGCCGGTCGGCGAGATGGCAGACCGCCGCCCGCACCACCTGCGTGAGCGCCGGGACGTCGACACCCGCGGTGATCATGTCGCCGCGTGAGACGTCCCGCTGGTCGGCGAGGCGCACGCTGATCGACTGCGGCGCGTGGGCCTTCGCGACGTCCCTGCCGAGTACGTCGATCCCGGTGATCTCGGACGTCTCGCCCGACGGGTGGACGGTGACACGGTCGCCGACCCGGAGCGCTCCCGACGCCAACTGACCTGCGTAGTGGCGGACTTCGCCGTGCCGGATGACGTACTGGACGGGGAAGCGGGCGGGGGCGTCCGCCGGATCGGCGCCGACCGGGACGTTCTCCAGGACTTCCAGGAGCGCCGGGCCAGGGTACCAGTCCATGTGGGCCGAGCGCTCCACGACGTTGTCGCCGGCCAGCGCCGAGACCGGGATCGGGGTGAAGCCCGGCAGGCCCAGCGCGGCGGAGTGGCCCGCGAAGTCCTCGACGATGCGGTCGAACTGCTTCTCCTCGTACCCGACCAGGTCCATCTTGTTGACGGCGAGGACGACGTGGGGGACGCGCAGCAGAGCGGCGATCGCCGCGTGCCGGCGGGTCTGCTCGACGACGCCGTTGCGGGCGTCGACCAGGATCACCGTCAGCTCGGCTGTCGAGGCGCCGGTGACCATGTTGCGGGTGTACTGCACATGGCCGGGGGTGTCGGCGAGGATGAACCGGCGGCGCGGGGTGGCGAAGTAGCGGTACGCCACGTCGATCGTGATGCCTTGTTCGCGCTCGGCTCGCAGGCCGTCGGTGAGCAGGGCGAGGTCGGGGGCGTCCTGGCCGCGGCTCGCGGAGGCGCGCTCGACGGCCTCCAGCTGGTCGGTGAGGATCGACTTGGAGTCGTGCAGCAGCCGGCCCACCAGGGTGGACTTGCCGTCGTCGACCGAACCGGCCGTCGCGAAACGCAAGGTGTCGATGGTCGTGCTCATGCTTAGAAGTACCCCTCGCGCTTGCGGTCTTCCATCGCGGCCTCGGACATCTTGTCGTCGGCACGGGTCGCGCCGCGCTCGGTGAGCCGGGACGCGGCGATCTCGGTGATCACCTTCTCGATGGTGTCGGCGTCGGAGTCCACCGCGCCCGTGCAGGACATGTCGCCGACGGTGCGATAGCGGACCTGACGCTTCTCGACGACCTCGTGCTCGCGGGGCCCGCCCCAGTCGCCGGCGGTCAGCCACATGCCGCCGCGCTGGAACACCTCGCGCCGATGGGCGAAGTAGATGTTCGGCAGCGCTATGTGTTCGCGGCCTATGTACTGCCAGACGTCCAGTTCGGTCCAGTTGGACAGCGGGAACACGCGGACGTGTTCGCCGGGGGCGTGGCGGCCGTTGTAGAGGTTCCACAGTTCGGGGCGCTGCCGGCGTGGGTCCCACTGTGAGAACTCGTCCCGCAGGCTGAACACCCGCTCCTTGGCCCGTGCCTTCTCCTCGTCGCGGCGTCCGCCGCCGAAGACGGCGTCGAACTTCTCGGCCTGGATCTTCTCGGTGAGGGGCAGGGTCTGGAGGGGGTTGCGGGTGCCGTCGGGGCGTTCGCGGAGCACACCGCGGTCGATGTAGTCCTGTACGGAGGCCACATGGAGGCGGAGCCCATGTGCGGCCACCACACGGTCGCGGTAGTCGAGGACCTCGGGGAAGTTGTGGCCGGTGTCCACATGCAGCAGGGAGAAGGGGATCGCCGCGGGGGCGAACGCCTTCAGCGCCAGGTGCAGCATGACGATGGAGTCCTTGCCACCGGAGAACAGGATCACCGGCCGCTCGAACTCGCCCGCGACCTCACGGAAGATGTGCACCGCCTCGGACTCCAACGCGTCCAGGTGCGAAAGAGCGAACGCCGTCACACCAGCCCCCGCTCCGCCAGTACGGCGTACACGGCGTCCGCCGACTCCTGGGGCGTCTGGCGCTGGGTGGGCAGGACGAGTGACGGGTCCACCGGCGGCTCGTACGGGTCGTCGACGCCGGTGAGCCCGGTCAGCCGGCCCGCGGCCCGGCGGGCGTACAGCCCCTTCACGTCCCGCTCGCTGCACACCTCCACCGGGGTCGCCACATGCACCTCGATGTACGGCGTCTCGCTCGCGTCGTGCCGTTTGCGGACGGCCTCGCGGCTGTCGGCGTGCGGGGCGATGACCGGGACGACGGACAGCACACCGTTGCGCGCGAGCACCTCCGAGACCAGCCCGATGCGCTGCACGTTGGTGTGGCGGTCCTCCCGTGAGAAGCCCAGGCCCGCGGAGAGGAACCGCCGGATCTCGTCGCCGTCGAGGACCTCCACGCGGTGTCCCTCGGTCTTCAGACGGGCGCCGAGCAGGCGGGCGATCGTGGTCTTGCCCGCGCTCGGCAGCCCCGTCAGCCAGACCGTGGCTCCCCGGGTTCTTGGCGTGGTGGTCATGCGCAACAGTCCTCGTTCCCTACCTGTGGACGACCCGAAGGACGCTAGGTAAGGAACTTGAGAGGAGGCGCAGAGAAAGCTGAGGGTTCCGTTAGTGGCGCTCGGTGTGCCCGAGGTCACAGGCCGGCGTAGGTCGCTCCCGCGTCCCGCAGTCGCTCGTGCAGTCCCCGGAAGACGGCGGCCGAGCGCGCGCCCGGCCAGTCCGCGGGCAGCAGCCGGGCGGGCAGCCCGGGGTCGGTGTAGGGGAGGTGGCGCCAGGAGTCCAGGGCGAGGAGGTAGTC
This sequence comes from Streptomyces sp. UW30, assembly GCF_008042075.1. Classification (GTDB taxonomy): domain Bacteria; phylum Actinomycetota; class Actinomycetes; order Streptomycetales; family Streptomycetaceae; genus Streptomyces. Next base: position 2,007,445 of record NZ_RDBN01000037.1, read on the forward strand.
GCGGTACGCCTCCTCCGGCGGGGTGTCGTCCCGCCGCTCCCAGGCGTGCAGCACGCGCGCGTGCCGGTCCAGGAACGCGTCGTGCTCCTTGGCGATCGCGGCCAGGTCCCACCAGCGGGCCACGGCCTCGACGGTCGGCGTGAAGCCGAGGTGCTCGCCGCGGAAGAAGTCGACGTACTCCTCCAGGCGCAGCCGCTGAAGGGTGTGCCGCGCCTCCTCGTACAGCCGCGCCGGCGCGATCCACACGCCCGGAGCCGCCGTCCCGAAGCCGAGCCCGGCCAGCCGGGAGCGCAGCACATGCCGCTTCTGCCGCTCCGACTCCGGGACCGAGAACACCGCGAGCACCCAGCCCTCGTCGTCGGGCGGCCCGGTGGTGTAGATGCGCCGGTCGCCGTCGTCGAGCAACTGGCGGGCGTCCGGCGAGAGTTCGTACCCCGCCGCGCCCTGCGCCGTCCGGGCCGGCAGCAGCAGCCCGCGCCGCTTCAGCCGGGACACCGACGAACGCACGGAAGGGGCGTCCACGCCGATCGCGGCCAGCAGTCTGATCAGCTCCGCGACCGGCACGGGGCCGGGCATGTGGCGGCCGTACGCGCCGTAGAGCGTGACGATGAGAGACCGTGGTGCATGCTGGTCGGACACGTTGATCATCTTAGGTCGTACGGATCACTGCCGGTCACCCCGTGGGTCATCGCCGTCGCGCAGCCGGAACCGCTGGAGCTTGCCGGTCGCGGTGCGCGGCAGCGCGTCCAGGAACACGATCTCGCGCGGGGACTTGTACGGTGCCAACTCGGCCTTGACGAACGCGCGCAGGGCATCGGCGTCCCGTCGCGCACCCTCCCTGAGCACCGCGTATGCCACCACGACCTGACCGCGCGCCTCGTCGGGGCGTCCCACCACCGCCGTCTCCAGCACATCCGGGTGGCGCAGCAGGGCCTCCTCGACCTCCGGGCCCGCGATGTTGTAACCGGCCGAAATGATCATGTCGTCCGCGCGGGCGACGTAACGGAAGTAGCCGTCACTCTCCCGGACGTAGGTGTCACCGGTGACGTTCCAGCCGTGGCGCACGTAGTCGCGTTGCCGCGGGTCGGTGAGATAGCGGCAGCCGACGGGCCCGCGCACGGCGAGCAGCCCGGGCTCCCCGTCGGGCATCTCCCGGCCGTCCTCGTCGACCACGCGCGCGTGCCACCCGGGTACCGGCACGCCCGTCGTGCCGGGCCTGATGTGCTCGTCGGCGGCGGAGATGAAAATGTGCAGCAGTTCGGTGGCGCCGATGCCGTTGATGACGCGCAGCCCGGTCCGCTCGTGCCAGGCCTGCCAGGTGGCGGCGGGCAGGTTCTCGCCCGCCGAGACACAGCGGCGCAGGGAGGAGACGTCGTAGGAGTCGAGCTCGTCGAGCATCGCGCGGTACGCCGTCGGGGCCGTGAACAGCACCGACACCCGGTGCTCGGCGATCGCGGGCAACAGCTGCTTGGGGTGGGCCTGTTCGAGGAGCAGGGCGCTGGCGCCGGCCCGCATCGGGAAGATGACGAGTCCGCCGAGCCCGAAGGTGAAGCCGAGCGGGGGGCTGCCGGCGAAGACATCGCCCACATGTGGTTGCAGCACATGTGCCGAGAAGGTGTCGGCTATCGCGAGCACGTCCCGGTGAAAGTGCATGCAGCCCTTGGGCCGTCCGGTGGTACCGGAGGTGAAGGCGATGAGCGCGACGTCGTCGGACGCGGTGTCGGCGGCGGGGTAGGGCGTGTCGGGTGCCGGGCGGCGCAGGAGGTCGTCGGGGGCGTCGCCGCCGTACGTCGTGATGCGCAGGCCGGGTATCTCGGCCTTGGCGAGGTCGTCCACGGCACGGATGTCGCACAGCGCGTGCCGCACCTGGGCTATCTCGCACATGGTCCGCAGCTCGTGCGGGCGCTGCTGGGCCAGCACGGTGACGGCGACCGCGCCCGCCTTCAGCACCGCCAGCCAGCAGGCGGCGAGCCACGGTGTGGTCGGGCCGCGCAGCAGCACCCGGTTGCCCGGGGCGACGCCGAGGTGGTTGGTGAGCACATGGGCGAGCCGGTCGACGCGGGCCCGCAGTGTGCCGTACGTCCATGTGTCGCCGGACGGGGTGTGGAACACGGGCCGCTCGTGGTCGGGGCCGTCGAGCAGTTCGGCCGCGGCGTTGAGCCGTTCGGGGTAGTTCAGCCCCGGCAGGTCGAAACGGAGCTCGGGCCACTGGTCGGGCGGTGGCAGATGCTCGCGGGCGAAGGTGTCGACGTGGGCGGAGCGGTGCAGACCGGCCATGGCGGTTCGCCCCCTTGCCTTGTGGGCGTCGTGGTGGGCTCGCACAGGGAGCGTATCGTGTTGGTGACGACAGTCAATGGTGCGCGATATCGTCGAGAGGGTTCATCGAGGAGGTCCGTCGAGAGGGGCCGTCGCGGACGGTCCGCAGGAGGTCGGCAATGCCCGCATTCTCACTCGATCCGTCACAGACCGCCTGGTGTGCCGAACTGCGCGCCCTGGCGGCCGAACGGCTGCGCCCGCTCGCGGAGAAGGGCGAACCGGGGCACGTCAACCGCCCTCTCGTCGCCGAACTCGGACGACTGGGGCTGCTGAAGCGGCCCTTCACCTCCGGGGCGTTCGACCTGTGCCTGATGCGGGAGTCCCTCGCATACGCCTGCACCGAGGCCGAGACCGCGCTCGCCCTTCAGGGGCTGGGTGCGCATCCCGTCCACGCCTACGGCACCCCGGCCCAGCGGGAGCGCTGGCTGCCCCGGGTGGCCGAAGGGAGCGCGGTGGCGGCCTTCGCGCTGAGCGAGCCGGGGGCCGGATCGGACGCGGCGGCACTGGAACTGCGCGCTGAGCGGGACCCCGCAGCGCAGACGCAGCCGCCGGTCGCCGAACCCGACGGCCCCGCCCGGTGGCGGCTCACCGGCGAGAAGTGCTGGATCTCCAACGCCCCCGAGGCCGACTTCTACACCGTCTTCGCCCGCACCACGCCCGACGCCGGAGCCCGTGGCGTCACCGCCTTCCTGGTCCCCGCCGACCGCCCCGGCCTCACCGGAACGGGCCTGGACATGTTGTCCCCGCACCCCATCGGCACCCTCGCCTTCGACGCCGTCCCCGTCACCGCCGACGACATGCTCGGCGAGGCCGACCGCGGCTTCCGGGTCGCGATGGGCACCCTCAACCTCTTCCGGCCCAGCGTCGGCGCCTTCGCCGTCGGGATGGCGCAGGCCGCCCTGGACGCGACCCTCGCCCACACGGCCGAACGCGAGGCGTTCGGCGGCAAACTGAGGGACCTCCAGACGGTCGCCCACCAGGTCGCCGAGATGGCCCTGCGCACGGAGGCGGCCCGCCTCATGGTGTACGCGGCGGCGACGGCGTACGACGAGAAGGCCCCCGACGTGCCGGGGCGCGCGGCGATGGCGAAACTGCTCGCGACGGAGACCGCGCAGTATGTCGTCGACGCTGCGGTCCAGTTGCACGGTGCCCGTGCCCTGCGCCACGGCCATCTGCTCGAACACCTCTACCGCGAGGTGCGCGCCCCACGTATCTACGAGGGCGCCAGTGAGGTGCAACGCGGCATCATCGCCAAGGAGTTGTACGCGACCATGGAGGCCGGACAGTGAGTACCGAGCGCGTCAACCCGCCCGAACTCTCCCCACCCACCGGCTTCTCGCACGCGGTCGTCGCCACCGGCTCCCGCGTCGTCTTCCTGGCCGGGCAGACCGCGCTCGACTCCGACGGCAAGGTGGTCGGGGAGACACTGCCGGAGCAGTTCGAGCGGGCGCTCACCAATCTGCTGACCGCGCTGGCGGCGGCCGGCGGTACACCGGCCGACCTCGCCCGGGTCACCGTCTTCGTCACCGACGTCGTGGCGTACCGCGCCCAGGTCGCCGAACTCGGCCGTATCTGGGGCCGGTTGGCGGGTCGTGACTATCCGGCGATGGCGGTCGTCGGGGTCGTGCGGCTCTGGGACGAACAGGCGATGGTGGAGCTCGACGGGTTCGCCGTGCTGCCGTAGGCCGTGCTCACGCCGCCATGGCGAGGCGCTCGTTCGGTACCCGGTGCGGGGCGACGACACGGCCGTCGGGCAGCAGCTCACCGCTGTCGTCGAAGACGATGGCGCCGTCGCACAGCAGGCTCCAGCCCTGCTCGGGGTGTGCGGCCACCACATGGGCGCCGCGGTCGGCGGAGGAGGAAGGGCACGAAGGCTGGTGGGAACACATGGCGCACCTCCACATAGGCGGACGAGCCGTGTGGGTCGTCCATATGGGTAGACCATGCTCCCGCTGCGAACTCATAGGAACGGCCCGCCGTGAACCGTGACAACACGCGGACAACTCTCTGACCGATCCACGAAGGTCGGGGCGGACTCGCCACCGAAGGAGTGACGATCACGTCCCCGGACGCACCCGGCGGGTACCAGTGGGAGGCCCCACTCCACTCACCGGGAGGTCATCCCATGCCCCTGCGCCCCGCTCTCGCCACCGCCGCCGGCGCCGCGCTGCTCCTGCTGGTCGCCGCACCCTCGGCCCCCGCCGACTCCGACCGGACCGCCGACGTCAAGGAGGCCGTGACCGAGTCCGTGACCGTCGACGCCCCGGCCAAGATGGCCGCCGACGGCACCGTCACCGTCTCCGGCACCTACACGTGTGTCGACAGCACAGGACCCACGTTCGTGAGCTCCTCCATCGGCCGGGAGGCCTCCGCCAACCGGTACGCCATCGGCGGCACCCTCGCCGTGTGCGACGGCAAGGTGCACCGCTGGGAGAACAAGAGCAAGCCGTCCCCGTCCACCCTCAAGCACGGCAAGGCGGACGTCGAGGCCACCATCGTGGAACTGCGCCCCGTCGACGGCCTGGGCGGCCTGCCCCTGCCCCACTTCCACGCGGTGCTGAAGAAGAGCATGACCCTGTCGAAGGCGTGACGGCGACCGGCCCCACGCAGCACACTCCACGCAGCACACCGCGCGCCGCGCCATACCCGACCGAAGGGGGCGCGGCGCGCGGAGCGTCCGGGTCAGGACGCGGCGTCCGCACGCGCGACCAGGTCCAGCGCGATGTCCGTGATCATGTCCTCCTGCCCGCCGACCATCCGCCGCCTCCCCACCTCGACGAGGATGCTGCGGGTGTCGAGGCCATGGCGGGCGGCGGCCGTCTCCGCGTGGCGCAGGAAGCTTGAGTACACGCCCGCGTAGCCGAGGCTGAGGGTCTCGCGGTCCACGCGCACCTCGCGGTCCTGAAGGGGCCGTACGAGATCGTCGGCCGCGTCCATCAGAGGGAACAGATCACACATGTGGTCCCAGCCCATGAGATCGGCGACCGCGATGAACGCTTCGAGGGGACAGTTCCCGGCGCCCGCGCCCTGCCCGGCCAGCGAGGCGTCCACCCGAACCGCGCCGCTCTCCACGGCGACGACGGTGTTGGCCACGCCGAGTGCCAGGTTGTGGTGGGCGTGGATGCCCAGCTCCGTCGCCGGGTCGAGGACATCGCGGTAGGCGCGGAAGCGGTCGCGGACGCCGTCCATGGTGAGCCTGCCGCCGGAGTCGGTGACGTATACGCAGTGGGCGCCGTACGACTCCATCAGCTTGGCCTGGCGGGCCAGTTCGGCCGGTTCGGCCATGTGGGACATCATCAGGAACCCGGCGACATCCATGCCCCACTCCCGCGCGGCGGCTATGTGCTGGGCGGCTATGTCGGCCTCGGTGCAGTGTGTGGCGACCCGCACCGAGCGGACGCCCAGGGTGTGCGCCTGCCGGAGGTCGTGGAGCGTGCCGATGCCGGGCAGCAGCAGGGTGGTGGGCACCGCGTGCCGCGTCGCGTCGACCACGGCCTCGATCCACTCCCAGTCGGTGTGGGCGCCGACGCCGTAGTTGATGCTGGAGCCGGCCAGGCCGTCGCCGTGGGCGATCTCGATCGCGGCCACGCCGGCCGAGTCCAGCGCGGCGGCGATCGCGCGGGCCTGGCCGACGGTGTAGCGGTGCCGGACGGCGTGCATGCCGTCCCTCAGGGTCACGTCCTGGACGTACAGACGGGTCATCGCGAGGCCACCTCCGGGGCGATCGGGAGGGCGGCCATGCGTTCCGCGGTGCGCAGCGCGGCCGAGGTCATGATGTCGAGGTTCCCGGCGTACGCCGGGAGGTAGTGCGCGGCGCCCTCGACCTCCAGGAAGACGGAGACCTTCAGCGCCTTACCCGCGCCGGGCGCCAGGGTGCGCAGCGGGTCGTCGGACGCCACCCGCTCGAACTGCACCTGCTGTGCCAGCCGGTAGCCGGGGACGTACGCCTGCACCCGCCCGACCATCTCCTCGACGGCCGCGGTGACCGCCTCGGTCGCGCACTCGGAGACCAGGCAGTGCACGGTGTCCCGCATGATCAGCGGGGGTTCGGCCGGGTTGAGGACGATGATCGCCTTGCCGCGTGCGGCGCCGCCGACCCGCTCGATGGCGGACGAGGTCGTCTCGGTGAACTCGTCGATGTTGGCGCGGGTACCGGGTCCGGCGGAGCGCGAGGCGATGGAGGCGACGATCTCGCCGTAGTGGACCGGCGTGACGGCGTTGACGGCGGCGACGATCGGGATCGTGGCCTGGCCGCCGCAGGTGACCATGTTGACGTTCGGGGCGCCGAGGTGGGCGTCGCCGTTGACCGGCGGGACGACGTACGGGCCGAGGGCGGCCGGGGTGAGGTCGACCAGGGTGCGGCCCAGCGGGCGCAGCACCTCCTCGTGGTGGCGGTGGGCGCCGGCCGAGGTGGCGTCGAAGACGATCTCCACGTCGGCGAACTCGTCCAGCGCGACGAGCCCTTCGACGCCCTCGTGGGTCGTGGCGACCTTCAGGCGCCGGGCACGGGCCAGCCCGTCGGAGGCCGGGTCGATGCCGGCCATCGCCGCGATCTCCAGCGATTCCGACAGCCGTAGGACCTTGATCATGAGGTCGGTTCCGATGTTGCCGGATCCGATGACGGCGACCTTGCTGCTCACAGCCCGCCCCCTTCCCGCGCGAACCCGACCCGTACGGAACCCAGCCCCGAGATACGGGCCTCGAAGACGTCCCCCGGTGCGGCGGGCGCCATCGGGCCGAGCGCACCGGTCAGCACCAGGTCGCCCGCGCGCAGTGGATCGCCCCGCTCGGCGAGCGCGGAGGCCAGCCACACCGCCGCGTTGAGGGGGCTGCCGAGACAGTCGGCGCCGGTGCCCTCGGAGACGGTCTCGCCGCCCCGGGTCATCGTCATCGTCACCGTCCGCAGGTCCACGCCGGTCAGCGGTACGGGGGTCGCGCCCAGGACGTACAGGCCGCAGGAGGCGTTGTCCGCGACCGTGTCGACCAGGGAGATGTCCCAGCCCCGCACCCTGCTGTCCACGATCTCCAGCGCGGGCAGCGCGAAGTCCACCGCCCGCAGCACGTCGACGACCGTGCAGGCGCGGTGCGGCAGATCCCGTCCGAGGACGAGTGCCACCTCGGCCTCCACCTTGGGCTGGAGCAGCCGCCCGGCCGCCACCTCCCCGCCGTCCGGCACCGCCATGTCCGCGAACAGAGCCCCGAAGTCGGGCCGGTCCACGCCGAGTTGGCGCTGCACGGCCACCGAGGTCAGGCCGATCTTGCGGCCCACGATCCGACGGCCGGCGTCCAGGCCGCGGCGGACGCCCAGCTGCTGCACGGCGTACGCGGTCGCCAGGTCACCGCCCCCCTCGAACAGCTCACGCACCGGAGGGCAGGCGGCCCCGGTGCGGGCGGCCTCCGCCAACAGGTCGGCGGCCTTGACGACGGCCGGTGGGGCGGCGTCCGGGCGGACGCCGTCGGGTGGGGTCGACACGGGATACCTCCAGGGTGCGGGGTGCGGGGTGCGGGATGCGGGATGCGGGATGCGGGTGCGAGGGGCCTTCGGGCGCCGCAACCGCATCACCGGTATAGACACCGCCACCACGATCGGCCAACCTTTGTTCCGTGACACGGAACAACACGAGCGGCAGCATGCTGGACAAGGCCGCTGTCATCCTGGAGAGCTTCAGCCCGAGCGGCGGCCCGTACCGTCTGTCGGAACTCTCGCAGCACACCGGACTGCCCAAGCCCACCGTGCACCGGCTGGCGGCGGACCTGGTCCGGCTGGGCTGGCTGGAGCGCTCGGGCGCCCAGTACCGGCTCGGGCCGAAGCTGTTCGAGCTCGGCTCGCTGGTGCCGCACCGGCTCGATCTGCGCGAGGCGGCCCTGCCGTTCCTCCAGGACCTGTTCGAGGCCACCCGCGAGACCGTGCACCTCGGGATCCGCGAGGGCATGGAGGTGGTCTACCTGGAGCGCATCCACGGCCACGAAGCCCTCCAGCTGCCCTCCCGCATCGGCGGCAGCCTGCCGCTGACCTGCACCGGCGTCGGCAAGGCCCTGCTGGCGTTCTCCGGCGCCGAGCTGACCGAACAGGTGCTGTCCCGGCCGCTGCCGAGCCTGACGCCCCACTCGATCACCGACCCGGACCGGCTGCGCATGGCCCTGGAGAAGACCCGGGTCTCCGGCCTCGCCTACGAGGAACAGGAAGCCGCCCCCGGCGTCAGCTGCATCGCGGCCCCCGTCTTCGCAGGCGGCACCGCGATCGCCGCGCTCTCGGTGGCGGTGCCGCGCTCCCGCTTCAGCCCCGCCCAGCTGGCGCCCGCCGTACGGACGGCGGCCCTGGGGCTGTCCCGGGTCCTGCGCGGGGCGGGCTGACGGCGACCGGCGCCGGGGCGGCCGTACGGTCTGAGGGGTCCGCGAGAGCGGCGTACCGTCGAGTGTGTGGAGCCCACGGCCGGTGGTCTGGTGTCGCGCGCGGCGCACGAGCTCGGCTCGCGAGCGGACGAGCTCAGAGCCGACGTGGAACAGTGCCTGCGGCGCGAACTGCCCACGCTGTGGGAGGCCCCGGACGTGGCCCGGTTGACCGCCGACAGCCTCGTCGCGCACATCGAGGCCGCCCTGTTCGGGCTTGAGCACGCCATCGAACCGAGCCTGATCGAGCTGCCGTCCGCCGACGCGGAGCGCGCGCGGAGACTGGCCCGGCACGGCACGCCCCTCAGCGTGATGCTGCGGGCCCTGCGGCTGGGGCAGGGCGTCATCACCGAACGGCTGCTCGCGGAGATGCCCCGGCTCAGCGACGACGCCGGGCAGGTCAGCGCGGCGGCGCAGGAGCTGATGGCGATGTCGACGACCTATGTGGACCGGGTGTCGGAGCAGACCGTCGCGGCGCACCAGGAGGAGCGGGACCGGCGGCTGCGGTGGCGGTCGGCGATGGTGAACGCGGCCAGCATGCGCATCGGCACCACCCTGGACATCGCCCGCACCACCCAGGAGCTGGCGGACTTCGCCACCGAGCAGTTCGCCGACCTGGTCACCGTCGACCTGCTCGACGCCGTGCTGCCCGGACGGGACGTCGCGGGGGACAGCCCGCTGATGCTGCGCCGGATGGCTCAGGGGCCCGCGGGCGGGCCCGGCCCGCAGCCGGCGATCGCGCCGCAGCAGGTCCACGCCTGCCCGGAGGGATCGCCGTGCGCCAACGCCCTGAGCAGCGGGCGGCCCAGCCGGCAGCGCGACGGCAGCGCGTCGGGCGTCCCGCGGGCCCACTCGACCCTGGTCGTGCCGCTGCGCGCCCGGGGCACCACGCTGGGCGTCGCCGAGTTCCACCGGAACACCACGACCGCGCGCTACGACGACGAGGATCTGCTCCTCGCCCAGGAGATCGTCGCGCGGGCCGCGATCGCCGTCGACAACGCCCGCCGCTACACCCACGCCCGCACCACCGCCGTCACCCTCCAGCGCAGCCTGCTTCCCCGGCAGGCCCCGCCGCAGTCGGCCGTCGACGTCGCCTACCGCTATCTGCCGGCCGGTTCCGATGCCGGGGTGGGCGGCGACTGGTACGACGTCATCCCGCTGTCCGGCGCGAGGGTGGCCCTCGTGGTGGGTGACGTGGTCGGTCACGGCATCCGCGCCGCCGCCACCATGGGCCGGCTGCGGACCGCCGTACGCACCCTCGCCGACATCGATCTGCCGCCCGACGAGCTCCTCACCCACCTCGACGACGTCGTCATGCGCCTGTTCACCGAAGCGTGCTCGGACCCGGACGCCGAACCCGACGCCGACGTCGGCGGAGACATCGGTGCCACGTGTCTGTACGCCGTCTACGACCCCGTCTCCCGACGCTGCACCCTGGCCCGCGCGGGGCACGTCCCGCCGGCCGTGGTGGTCCGGGACGGCACGGCGGAGCTACTGGACCTGCCGTCCGGCCCGCCGCTCGGCCTCGGCGGGCTGCCGTTCGAGACGGTGGAGGTCGACCTGCCCGAGGGCAGCCTGATCGCTCTGTGCACCGATGGCCTGATCGAGGCGCGCGCACCTGAGGGCGGGGCGCGTGTTCCTGACGGTGAGCCTGACTCCCTCGACGGCGACGGGCGTACTCCCGTCGGCACCACGCGTATGCCCGACATCGACGCCGGCCTCGCGACGCTGCGGCAGGTCCTCGCCCGCCCGGCCCCCTCCCTGGAAGAGGCCTGTGACAACGTGCTGCAGGCCCTGCTGCCCTCCCGGCCGGACGACGACGTCGCCCTGCTCCTCGCCCGCACCAGGGCGCTCGGGGCCGACCGGGTCGTCACCTGGGACCTGGAGTCGGACCCGGCGGTCGTCGCCCGGGCCCGTACGGACGTCTCCCGGCAACTGACCGACTGGGGCCTGGAGGAACACGCCTTCGTCGCGGAGCTGGTGGTCAGCGAACTGGTCACCAACGCCATCCGCTACGGCCGTTCCCCGATCAGCCTGCGCCTCATCCATGACCGCTCCCTCCTGTGCGAGGTCTCCGACGCGAGCAGCACCACCCCCCACCTGCGCCGGGCCCGGGTCCTCGACGAGGGCGGGCGCGGCCTGCTGCTGGTCGCCCAGCTCGCCGGGCAGTGGGGCACCCGCCACGCCCGGCGCGGCAAGACGGTCTGGGCCGAACTGAACGAGTCCGCCGAGTTCCCGGCCCTCGCCTTCGAGTAGCCCCGGCCTGGGGCCGACGGCGATCAGGGAGGCGGACAGGGCGTCCAGGCAGCGGCAGTCGGTCATTCGGTGCCGGGCTGGACGATCTTGAAGAAGAGACGGGCACCGGCACGTTGCGCGGACTGCCGCAGCCGTACTGGGAGCGGTCGAGACGGGGCCGGCGCGGGGGCGACCTGGGCCAGGCGGGGGAAGAGCGCCTCGGCGTTGGTGCGGTTGACCGCCGCGAGGGTGCCGGGGTCGACGCCGTCGTCGAGCCCGTTGGCGAAGTACTGCCCCGCCGCGGCCGGCGCGAACGGCCAGTCGCTGCCGAACAGGACGTGCCCCGGGCGGGCGAAGGCCAGCAGCGTGGGCAGGGCGGCCGGGCTGGAGGACAGCGCGGTGTCGAAGTAGAAGCCCCGGAAGTCCTCCAGGATGTCGCGCGGACTGCGCCCGATGTCGGCGGCGATGGCGACGGCCATGCGGTGGGAGGCGTACGGCAGGAATCCGCCGCCGTGGCTGAGGACGAACCGGATGTTCGGGTAGCGGCGCGGGACGCCGCCTCGGACGAGCAGATAGGCGGCGCGGGTGGTGTCGAGGAGGAAGTCCGCGGCGAACGGCGGGATGCCCTCGACAGCGGGCGCGGGGAGGTCGGCCGGGTGGACGAAGACAACGCCGCCGTGCTCGTCGAGGACCCGCCACAGGGCGTCCTGCCCCTCGGCGCCCAGGTAGACGCCCTGGTTGTTGGCGAGCAGGGTGACTCCGTCCGCCCCCAGCCGGGTCAGCGCCCGCTCGGCCTCCCGCGCCGACGCGGCGACGTCGGGCATGGGCAGCGTGGCGAACCAGCCGAAGCGGGCCGGGTGTTCGGCGGTGAGGGCGGCGCAGTGGTCGTTGAGCCGACGGGCCAGGCCGGCGGCCTCGTCCGGGTCGGTGAGGAAGCCGGTGCCGGGGGTGGAGACCGACAGGACCGCCGTCTCGGTGCCTAGCAGGTCCATCGCCTCCAGCGCTGCCTCGGGGCTCCAGTCGGGCAGCGCGCGACCGCCCGCCTCGACGATGCCGGCCTTGGCGAGGGCGTCGCGGTAGAGGGGCGGGACGAGGTGCTGATGGACGTCGATCCGGCGGCGTGCGGTGGTCATGATGCGGCCTCTCGGCTGTCTCGGGGGAGTGGGCTTACGACGGCTTCAGGGTTGGGGTCGGAAATGGGAGTCGGCGTCGTCCGGTCGCGGCCTGTGGACCGCAGGCACACGCGCCCCGGGCGGTCGCCGTCGGACAAAGGTCACCGACACGGACCCGAGGCCGCCGTAGCGTCCCTCGACCTTGCGGCCGGCGCCGACGAACGGGGCGGTGGTCATGGCACCGGGCAGCACCACCTGGCCCGCTTCCGGAGCGGTGCCGAAGACGGCGAGGGCGTTGGCCGGCCAGGCGACCGCGGCGGCGGGGTGACCCAGCACCTCGCGCCCGCTGCCCGACGCGATCTGCGCCCCGTCCAGGATCGGGTCGGCGGTGACAGCGGTGAGGTCGGGCGGCGGCCCGCAGCGGGGTCCAGGGACCGCAGAGCGGTCCGGCGGCGTTCGCGTTGTCGGCGACGGTGTCGACGAGGGTGATCCGCCAGTCGCGGATCCTGCTGTCGACGATCCCCAGCGCGGGCGCCACGGCGTCGGTCGCCCGCAGCACGTCCTCGACGGTGATGCCGGGACCAGACAGCGGCTCGGCGAGGTGGAAGCAGACCTCCGGTTCGATGCGGGGCCGGCAGTAGTGCGCCGCGAAGACCGACGTACCGTCGCGCAGGACCGTGTCGTCCGGCAGATGGCCGAAGTCGGGTTCGTCGACGCCGAGAAGCCCCCGCAGGGCGGGCGCCGTCAGGCCGACCTTGGGCCCGATGACCGTCGCCCCGTCGGCCGGCCGCCAGGCGACGTTGTCCCGCTGGACGGCGTACGCGTCGGACAGGTCGAGGCCCGGCAGCAGGGCCGACAGCGGGTCGATCGGGGCCGCGTGGTGCTCGGCCTCGCGCAGCGGCCGTCCGGCCTCCTCGTGCTGGACGTAGGTGAGGCTCATGCCGTGCTCCCTGCCGCCGCCGCGCGGACGGCGGCCTCGTACACGAGCCGCGCGTGCAGCTCGAACATCGCCATCAGGTCGACGCGGTCGCCGCCGATCTCGCGGTGCACGAACAGGCCGTCGGCGCCCGCCATGGCGTAGGTGGTCAGCGTGCGGACGACGTCCTCGTCCAGGGCCGGGAACAGGGCGTGGATCATGTCCGTGATCCGCTGCCGCGAGATGTCGCGCACCTGGAGGAACACCGTCCGCCCCCGGGGCTCGGCGGGGCGCCGCTCCAGGGCCAGCATCAGGCCCAGACGCAGGAAGTCCGGCGCCTCGACCAGCGACCTCGCCACGTTCGCCGCCATCGCCGTCACCCGCTCCAGCGGGCTGCCGGTCTCCTCGCCGGGCAGCTCGACGGTCGTCAGCCAGGTCGCGAAGCTGCGCTCGATGACCGCGGCGATCAGGTCGTCCTTGCCCTCGAAGTGCCAGTAGATCGAGCTCGCGGGCAGTCCGCACTTGGCGCTGACCGCGGCGATCGACGTGCCCTCGTAGCCGCGTTCGCCCGCGATCTCGACGGCGGCGTCGAGGATGCGCTGCCGCGACTCCACGCCGTTCGCACGCTTTCTGCGCACCGTCCGTGGCCTGGTCATGGGCGCTGCCCTTCCCGTCGTCCCGGCACTTGACCGCCCCGGACACCGAGCTTACCGTAGCGTCCATTCCAATTGGAGTGAACGCTACAACAAAGAGCCGCGAAGAGCCGCGAAGAACCGTGAAGAGCCGTGAAGAGCCGCTACAGGGACGACAGTGAGGTGGCCTGATGAGTGAGATCAGCGCCGGGAACAGGGTCGGGGCCAGAGCCGAGGACGGGGCCGGCGACGCCGAGTACGACGTGGCGGTGATCGGGTACGGGCCCACGGGGGTGACCGCCGCGAACCTGCTGGGCGCGGCGGGCCTCAGGGTCGTCGTGCTGGAGCGCGACGCCGAGATCTTCTCCCGGGCCAGGGCGATCTCCACCGACGAGGAGGTCATCCGGATCTGGCAGCGGACCGGCCTGGCCGACCGGCTGAAGCGGGACATGCTGGCCGACCGGCCGCTCGACTTCGTCGACGCGCGCGGCCGCGCCTTCCTCAGCGCGCACCCCACGCCGCGCGGCCACGGCCACCCGCCGCAGATGTTCCTCTACCAGCCCGCGCTGGAGCAGGTCCTGCGCGACGGCGTCGACCGCTATCCGAACGTCGAGGTGTGGCTGAGACACGAGTGCCTGCGGCTGCGCCAGTCCGCAGACGGGGCCGGCGTGGAACTCACGGTGGTCGGGACGGCCGACGACTCCGTACGACGGCTGCGCGCCCGCTACGTCATCGCGGCCGACGGCGGCTCCAGCCTCACCCGCGCACAGCTCAACGTGGGCTACGAGGGACGGACGTACGAGGACCGCTGGGTCGTCATCGACACCAGGATCCTGAAACCCTGGCCCGACCACGACCGGCTGCGCTTCCGCTGCGACCCGGCCCGCCCGGCGGTGGACTGCCCGACACCGCTCGGCCACCACCGCTGGGAGTTCCCGATCCTGCCCGGCGACGACGAGCGGTATCTGACCTCCGACGACGCGATCCACGCGATGGTGTCGGGGTACGGGATCGGCCGGGACCAGATCGAGATCCTGCGGGCCACCGTCTACAGCCACCACGTCCGCTTCGCCGCCCGATTCCGGGTGGGCCGGGTCTTCCTCGCCGGTGACGCCGCGCACGCGATGCCGCCGTGGATCGGCCAGGGCATGGCCGCCGGCGTGCGCGACGTGGCGAACCTGTGCTGGAAGCTCGACGCCGTGCTGCGCGGGGAACTGCCCGAGTCGGTGCTCGACAGCTACGAGGCGGAGCGCAAACCGCACGTCAAGGAGGTCACCAGGCGGGCGGTGTTCGTCGGCCGGATCATCACCGAACGGCGGCTCGCGGTCACCCGCGTCCGCGACTCCGTGCTGCCGCACCTGAACCGGATACCGGGCTTCGGCGGCTGGCTCCAGGACTCCAACTGGATCCCCGTCGCCCACTATGCCGACGGCTTCCAGGCCCGCCCCCGCACCAAGGCCTCCGGCACCTCCCGTACCCGTGCCTCCCGCACCACGGCCCCCGGCCACCAGATCCCCCAGCCCTGGGTCACCGGCCCCGACGGCACCCGGGTCCGCCTGGACGACGTGCTCGCCGGGCGCTGGCTGCTCCTGCACGGCCCGCTGCCGACCGCGCAGCCCGCGTGGGAGCGCTGCGGGGTCCCCTCGCTGACCGTCCTGCCGGCCGGCTCACGTCCGGCGCAGGGCGCGGTCGTCGACTGCGACGGTGTGCTGCGGGCCTGGATGACCGGGCACCGCGCCGCCACCCTCGCCCTGCGCCCCGACGCCTACGTCTACGCGGCCGCCCCTGCCGGCGCCCAACTCCCGCCGCCTCCGGCAGGGTTCACGCCGGCCCCGCGTGCGACCACCCCGACCGCCGGCCAAGGAGTGTCATGAGCACCCACACCTCACCGCCGCCGATGCAGGAGTCGCTGCTCGACGTCCTCGGCAGGAAGATCTTCGTCGCGGAGACCGGCGACGGCCCGCCCGTCCTGCTGCTGCACGGCGGCGGCCCCGGCGCCTCCGGGGTCTCCAACTACAGCCGAAACATCGCCGAGTTGGCCAAGGACTACCGGGTCATCGTCCCCGACCTGCCCGGCTACGGCCGCAGCACCAAGGGCGTGGACGGCACGGACCCGTTCGGCGACCTCGCCACCGGCATCCGCGGACTCCTCGACGAACTCGGCCTGGACAAGGCCCACCTGGTCGGCAACTCCTACGGCGGCGCATGCGCCCTGCGCCTCGCCCTGGACACCCCCGACCGGGTCGACCGCATGGTCCTGATGGGCCCCGGCGGCATCGGCACCACCCGTGCGCTGCCCACCCCGGGCCTCAGCAGCCTCCTCAACTACTACTCCGGCGACGGCCCTTCGCGTCCGAAGCTGGAGAGGTTCATCCGCACCCACCTCGTCTTCAACGCCGCCGACGTCCCCGACTCGGTGATCGACGCCCGCTACGAGGCGAGCATCGACCCGGAGGTGATCGCGGCCCCGCCGCTGCGCCGCCCGTCCGGTCCGAACGCGCTGCGCACGCTGTGGCGGATGGACTTCACCCGCGACGCCCGCCTCGACCGCCTGCCCGTGCCGACCCTGGTCCTGTGGGGCGCGGCCGACAAGGTCAACCGCCCGTCCGGCGGCCGGATGCTGGCCGACCGCATGCCCAACTGCGACCTGTACGAGGTCGCGGGCACCGGGCACTGGGTGCAGTTCGAGCGCGCGGGGCTGTTCAACAGGATCTGCGCCGACTTCCTGGCGGGCCGCCGATGACCCCGTACAGCGACATTCGCGACAGCCGTGTTGCCCCGTCGGTCTTCGGCTCGGTGCACCTCGGCCACATCGTCATCGAGACGGAGAGGTTCGCCGACTGGCGCCGCTTCGGCACCGACGCGATCGGCATGCACCACGACGACCTGGACACGGGCCTGATGCGCTTCCGCCTCGACGGCCAGGAGTGCCGTTTCCTGCTGCGGCGCGGACCGGCCGAGGACGTCGTCGCCACCGGCTGGCACCTCGACGACCACTCCACGTTCGAGCAGATCGAGGCCCGCGTGCGCGCCCACGGGGTGCCGTGCGTCGAGGGCACCGCCGAGGAGGCGAGGATCCGCGGCGTCGAACGGCTGCTGCGCTTCCCCGGCCCCAAGGGCATCACCCAGGAGATCTACACCACCCCGGTCATCTCGCCGCGGCCCCTGAAGATGCTGGCGTCCGGCTGGGTCACCGGCGACTCGGGCATGGGCCACGTCGCCATCACCTCCGCCAAACCGGCCCTGATGCGCGGCTACTTCAACACCGTCTTCGACGCCCGCCTCACCGACTACATCGACGAGACGATCAGCGGCGTCAAGCTCAAGATCCGCTTCCTGCGCGTCAACGAACGCCACCACTCCATCGCCATCGCCGCCGTCCGGGGTCTGCCCATTGACCCCGTCCGCACCCGCGTCCAGCACCTCAACATCCAGGCCGCCACCCTCGACGACGTCGCCCGCAGCTACGAGCGCGTCCACGAACTCGGCTTCGACATGGCCCTGTCCGTCGGCCAACACACCAACGACAAGGAGCTCTCGTACTACGCCCGCACGCCCTCGGGCTTCGAATGGGAGGTCGGCTGGAACCCCGTCGTCATCGACGAGTCCACCTGGAAACCCAGCACCCACCAGGGCATCAGCGTCTGGGGCCACACCCCGGTCGGCCGGACCATCGTCAACAAACTCGACCAGTTCCGCCTCGGCGCCCGCTCCCTCGCCCGCCCCGAACGGACGGTCCCCGCCCTCAGCGGCACCGGCATCCCCGACGACTGACGACCCGCGAGACGCAACACAACGGGCCCGCCCACGCAATGCGCGGACGGGCCCGTGATACCGAGCGCTGGGCAGGCCTTGCACCTGCATCTCCCCGCAGGAAGCGGGACGTCTTTCCTTGGACCACCAACGCAACACCAGCCACCCGAACTTGCGGCGACCAGCTCGGGACCAACCTTAACCCACCCGGCCCCGTCCCCCTGCACGGCGGGGTCGAGCAAAGGGTGCCCGCCCAGTGCAGAAGTGCGCTCTGAGGGTCGCCGCTGCAAGCGTACACTTCTGGGCAAATCATAGTTTTGGCTATTCTTACCTTGTAATTCTGGTGGAAAGGTAGCCAGAATCCTCGGATCCGGCGTCCGATCTACCCGAAAGGTCCGCAGTGAGTGGCCGGCGGCAGCCTTGGGAGGGCGCGCGGGCGGATCACATAGGCGCCAGGAGGAACATTTCTCGATGACCCGGCCCGATGACCCGAGCACCGCGGCGGCCCGGATGTTCGCCGAGGCCGGCGCGTTCGGCGAGCTTCTGGCCGGGATCGAGTGGGCGGCGACGCCGCTCGGGCCCCCCGAGTCCTGGCCGGGGCCCCTGGTGGACACCCTGCGCCTCATGCTCACCTCTGAGCACGGGATGGCTCTGTACTGGGGCGCCGAATTCGCCACCCTGTACAACCTGGGCTCCTCACCCATAGTCGGCGCCAAACACCCCTGGGCACTCGGCAAGCCCTACAAGGACGTGTTCCCCGAAGTCTGGGCCCACCCCGTGAGCTCCCACTTCCACTATGTGACCGACACCCGCAAGTCCCTGCTGATCCCCGATGAGCCGCTCATCATGGAGCGCCACGGCTTTCCGGAACAGTGCTACTTCGACTCCTCCTTCCAGCCCGTGCTGCTGGACGACGGCACCTCCGGCGGCGTGCTGCAGATCATCACCGAGACCACCGGCCGGGTACTGGGCGAGCGCCGGCTGCGCCTGCTGAGCGAGACCGGCGCCCGCACCGCCGGGCTGCTCACCCCGGGCGAGGTCGCCCGCGTCGTCGCTCAGGTGCTGGGCTCCTATCCCGAGGAGATCCCGTTCCTGGGCCTGTACCTGGCCTCCGAGCCGGGGATGCTGCGGCCGGCGGCCTCCACCGGGCTCCAGCCCGCGCCCGAGTCCGTGTCCCCGAGTGCGGCCGACGGGTCGGAGGTCGCGGCCCTGCTGGCGCAGGTGGTCGCCGACGGCGCCCCTGCCACGCTGCCGGCCACCGCGTTCACCGGCGGCAACACGGCCGGGCAGCACGCCGCGGCCTCCCGGCTCCCGGTCGAGCAGGCGCTCGCTCTGCCGCTGGACTGTGCGGGCCAGGTGGGAGGCGCCCTGGTGGTGGGCGTCAACCCCTGCTTCCCGCCGGCCGGGGCCTACCGGGACTTTCTGGAGGTGCTCGCCGCCGCCGTGGCCGGGGCGCTGACGGCCGCACTCGCCCACGACGAGCAGCGCCGGCGGGCGGAAGCGCTGGCCGAGCTGGACCGGGCCAAGACCATCTTCTTCGCCAACGTCAGCCATGAGTTGCGCACCCCGCTCACCCTGCTCCTGGGCCCGCTCCAGCAGGCCCTGGCCGACGAGGACCGGCCCGAGCGGCACGAGCGGCTGGAGCTGGCCGAACGCGGCGCCCTGCGCCTGCTGAAGCAGGTCAACACCCTCCTGGAGGTCGCCAGGGCCGAGGCCGGGCAGCTACGCCCGGCCCTCGAGCCGGTCGACCTCGCCGGCGCCACGGCCGAGCTGGCCGGGGTGTTCCGCTCCGCCTTCGAGGCGGCCGGGCTGACGCTGGAGGTGGACTGCCCGCCGCTGTCCAGGCCGGTGTCGCTGGACCGGGAGATGTGGGAGAAGATCATCCTCAACCTGCTCAGCAACGCCCTGAAGTTCACCTTCACCGGCGGCGCCCGGGTGCAGGTGGCCGCGGTCGGAGACCTGGCCCGGCTGACCGTGACCGACACCGGCACGGGCATCCCCCCGGACGAGCTGCCGCGGCTGTTCGAGCGCTTCCACCGCGTCCGCGGCGCCCGCTCCCGCTCCCACGAGGGCAGCGGCCTCGGCCTGGTGCTGGTGAAGGACCTGGTGGAAGCGCACGGCGGCACCGTCGGCGTGGACAGCCGGCTCGGCCAGGGCACCGACGTCACCGTGAATCTCCCCTTCGCCGCCGCCCACCGGCCCCGTCCGGACCCGCCCGCGGCCGGCGCCGGATTCCCCGGGGAAACCCCCACGGAAGACGGAGGCGGCCGGTCCGGCCGCGCCACGGCCTATGTGGACGAGGCGCTGGGCTGGCTGGCGGCCGACCCTGTCCCCGCCGCGTCGACGTCCGCGGCACGCCCCCCGCGCGCTTCCGCGACCCACGATGCCCCGCACGGCCGCCCCGGTCCGCACGAAACCGAACGCCCCCACCCGGCCCGCCTGCTGGTCGTCGACGACAACGCCGACATGCGCGCCTACCTCACCCAGCTCCTGCAGCCCGACTACGACGTGCTGCTCGCCGCCGACGGCCGGGCCGCCCTGGAGATGGCCCTGGCCCAGCCGGTGGAGCTGGTGCTGAGCGACGTGATGATGCCCCGCATGGACGGCTTCGAGCTGGTCCGGGCGCTGCGTGCGGACCCGCGCACCGCCCGCCTGCCCATCGTCCTGCTCACCGCCCGCGCCGGCGAGGAGGAATCCGTGCAGGGCCGGGAGGCCGGCGCCGACGACTACCTGGCCAAACCCTTCTCCGCGCGCCAGCTGTTGGCGCGCGTCCGCGCCGGGTTGGAGCTGTCCCGGCTGCGCGAACAGGCCCTGACCGAGACCCGCAACCAGCTGGCCGTGCTGGACTCACTGGCCGAGGCGGGCCTGCGACTGTCCGCCACCCTCGACCCGGACCAGATACTCCAGACTGCCGGCCAGATCTTGCTGCCCGACTTCGCCGACCAGATCAGCATCCACCCCACCGCCGCAAGACCCGCCCCGGCGCAGTCGCCCCCGGCATACATCGCCGGCACCCCGCTTCTCGCCCGCGAAGCGCTGGCGACCGCCGCCACCCACGCGATCAACGGCACCGCCCCGGCCCCAGCCGGCCCGCACCCGCCCGCTGCCGTACTGGCCCTGCCGCTGCAGGCCCACGACCGGACACTGGGGGCCCTGGTACTGGTCCGGCACACCGACTACTCCGCGGTCGAACACAAGTATCTGGAGAACCTCGCCCACCGCCTGGCCCAGGCCTACGACAACGCCACCCGCTACCACAACGAGCGCCGCCTCGCCCTGACCTTGCAGCGCGCCCTGCTGCCCCACCGCCTGCCCGAGGTACCTGGGGTGCGCCTGGCCACCCACTACCGGGCCAGCGACCGCGGCGCCGAGGTCGGCGGCGACTGGTACGACGTGCTCGCACTGCCCGACGGCGGGGTGGGGCTGGCCATCGGCGACGTCATGGGCCACGACGTCGAAGCCGCCATCGTGATGGGCCAACTCCGCTCCGCCCTGCACAGCCTCGCGATGGAGGGCGCCGGCCCGGCCCAGGTGCTGGCCAGGCTGGACGCCTACCTGCAGTCGCTCGCCGCCGAGCGCTTCGCCACCTGCCTGTACGCGGTCTACGACCCACACCGCCACCGCCTGCGCTACGCCGCCGGCGGGCACCTGCCGCCCCTGCTGATAGCCACCGACACCGCCTATCTGGAGCTGCCCCCGGCGTTGCCGCTGGGACTGGGCAGCACCCCGGTCGACCGCGAGGTGGCGTTCCCGCCCGGCACCAGCCTGCTGCTGTACACCGACGGCCTGGTGGAAAACCGGGCGCTGTCCCTGGGCGACTGCCTGGAGACCCTGCGCCAGGCCTGCGGCACGCTGTCCGCCGCCGCCCGCACCGACCCCCGGCAGATCACCGAACGAGCCCTGGAGCTGCTGAACACCCCCGGCCGGGTCGACGACGACACCGCCTTGCTCGCCGCCACCGCCGAACCATCGCGTCGAACCGGCGCCCCGCAGGCTGACGGAGGTGCCGTCCCGACCGCCCCAGGGCCTGTCTGATGCGGCCGGGCCCGTAGGCGGGCTGCCTGCGGCCCATGGCCCGGAAAGGCCGGCCGCAGGCCCAAAGTCCCGGAGAAGTCCTCCGGTTGCCGCCGACCCCGGCTCTGCCCCGCTGAGTAGCAGGCAGCCGGACGGGATGCGGCGGCATTTGCGTATCAGATGTCCCGGAAGATCTCGATCTGCGCCCCAATGGAGTTAAGGCGCTCGGCGAGGTCCTCGTAACCCCGGTTGATGACATACACGTTGCGCAGCACGGACGTGCCCTCCGCCGCCATCATCGCCAGCAGCACGACCACAGCGGGGCGCAGGGCGGGCGGGCACATCATCTCGGCGGCGCGCCAGCGGGTCGGGCCCTCCACCAGGACGCGGTGCGGGTCCAGCAACTGGAGGCGGCCGCCGAGGCGGTTGAGGTCCGTGAGGTAGATGGCTCGGTTGTCGTAGACCCAGTCGTGGATCAGGGTCTTGCCCGACGCGACGGCGGCGATGGCCGCGAAGAACGGGACGTTGTCGATGTTCAGGCCCGGGAACGGCATCGGGTGGATCTTGTCGATCGGCGCCTCCAGCTTGGAGGGCCGGACGGTGAGGTCCACCAGCCGGGTGCGGCCGTTGTCGGCGAAGTACTCGGGCGTGCGGTCGTGGTCGAGGCCCATCTCCTCCAGGACCGCCAGCTCGATCTCCAGGAACTCGATGGGCACGCGACGTACCGTCAGTTCCGACTCCGTCACCACCGCGGCGGCCAGCAGGCTCATCGCCTCGACCGGGTCCTCGGAGGGGGAGTAGTCGACGTCGACGTCGATGGTCGGCACACCGTGGACCGTGAGGGTCGTCGTGCCGATGCCCTCGACCCGAACGCCGAGCGTCTCCAGGAAGAAACAGAGGTCCTGGACCATGTAGTTGGAGGACGCGTTGCGGATTACCGTGACGCCTTCGTGGCGCGCGGCGGCCAGCAGCGCGTTCTCGGTCACGGTGTCGCCGCGCTCGGTCAGCACGATCGGCCGGTCGGGACGTACGCCGCGGTCCACCACGGCGTGGTACTGGCCCTCGGTCGCCGCGACGTCCAGGCCGAAGCGGCGCAGCGCGATCATGTGCGGCTCGATGGTGCGCGTGCCGAGGTCGCAGCCGCCGGCATAGGGCAGCTTGAAGTGGTCCATGCGGTGCAGCAGCGGGCCGAGGAACATGATGATGGAGCGGGTGCGTACGGCGGCCTCCGCGTCGATCGCCCCCATGTCCAGCTCGGCCGGCGGCACGATCTCCAGGTCGACGCCGTCGTTGATCCAACGGGTGCGCACGCCGATGGAGTTGAGTACCTCCAGCAGGCGGTACACCTCCTCGATCCGGGCGACCCGGCGCAGCACTGTGCGCCCCTTGTTGAGCAGCGAGGCGCACAGCAGGGCCACGCAGGCGTTCTTGCTGGTCTTGACGTCGATCGAACCGGACAGTCGACGTCCGCCGACGACCCTCAGATGCATCGGACCGGCGTACCCGAGCGACACGATCTCGCTGTCCAGGGCTTCACCGATTCGGGCGATCATCTCAAGGCTGATGTTCTGGTTGCCGCGCTCGATGCGATTGACGGCGCTCTGGGAGGTGCCGAGCGCCTCGGCCAGCTGCGCCTGTGTCCAGCCCCGGTGTTGCCGGGCGTCACGGATGAGCTTGCCGATGCGTACGAGGTAATCGTCTGCCATGAGGTTGAGGCTATCTCAGATATGAGATGGCACATCCCAAGGGGTCCATTCGGGTGACGGCTCGTCAACGCCGCCTGGCGGTACGGGTACGACGCCACCCGAAAGGTCCGGGCAAATCAACCGATGTCGTACGACGTCCGGTGCTGCTGTGCGTGTGTCGCGGGCCGTGCCTGCCGCCCGTGGTGAGGGACCAGGAGCGCCGGTTGATGTTCAGCCGCACCCCGGGCAGGATCCGAAAACTCTTGCGAAACGTCAGGGGCATGGATGCCTCCCTTCGGAGTCGAGTACGTACCGGAGTCGAGTACGCGCTTCTCGGGTACCCCGCCCCGGCGAACTGATGGCATGTCGGAAAGCCGGAAGGGCCCGGTTCGACGCGCGCGGCGTCGAACCGGACCCTTCCGCGGTCCGTCCTCTGGTGGCCCGGTGGCCGTCAGTCTGTGCCCGCCTCCATCGCGGCGCGGTCCAGGGCCGCGTCCTCCTCGGAGACCTCGCCGCGCGAGGCGATCGCCTCGGCGCCGCCCTCGGGCAGCTCCGGCATCGTGCCGATCAGGCCGGTCGCGGCGGCCTGGGAGGCGCCGACGGTCGGGCTGCCGGTGCCGATCAGGCCGAGGCCGACGTACTGCTCCAGCTTGGCGCGGGAGTCGGCGATGTCGAGGTTGCGCATGGTGAGCTGGCCGATCCGGTCCACCGGGCCGAAGGCCGAGTCCTCGGTGCGCTCCATGGACAGCTTGTCCGGGTGGTAGCTGAACGCAGGGCCGGTCGTGTCGAGGATCGAGTAGTCCTCGCCGCGCCGCAGCCGAAGCGCCACCTCGCCGGTGACGGCCGCGCCGACCCACCGCTGGAGCGACTCGCGGATCATCAGCGCCTGCGGGTCCAGCCAGCGGCCCTCGTACATGAGGCGGCCGAGGCGCCGGCCCTCGTTGTGGTACTGGGCGAGGGTGTCCTCGTTGTGGATCGCGTTGACCAGACGCTCGTACGCGGCGTGCAGCAGGGCCATGCCCGGTGCCTCGTAGATGCCGCGGCTCTTGGCCTCGATGATCCGGTTCTCGATCTGGTCCGACATGCCGAGGCCGTGCCGGCCGCCGATGGCGTTGGCCTCCATCACCAGGTCGACGGGGGAGGCGAACTCCTTGCCGTTGACGGTGACCGGGCGGCCCTGCTCGAAACCGATCGTCACGTCCTCGGCGGCGATCTCGATGGACGGGTCCCAGAACTTCACGCCCATGATGGGCTCGACGGTCTCGACGCCGGTGTCCAGGTGCTCCAGCGTCTTGGCCTCGTGGGTGGCGCCCCAGATGTTGGCGTCCGTGGAGTACGCCTTCTCCGTCGAGTCCCGGTAGGGCAGGCCGTGGGTGACCAGCCACTCCGACATCTCCTTGCGGCCGCCGAGCTCGGTCACGAAGTCCGCGTCCAGCCAGGGCTTGTAGATCCGCAGGTTCGGGTTGGCGAGCAGGCCGTAGCGGTAGAACCGCTCGATGTCGTTGCCCTTGAAGGTCGAGCCGTCGCCCCAGATCTGGACGTTGTCCTCGAGCATCGCGCGCACCAGCAGCGTGCCGGTGACGGCACGGCCCAGCGGCGTGGTGTTGAAGTACGCCCGCCCGCCGGAGCGGATGTGGAACGCGCCGCACGTCAGCGCGGCCAGGCCCTCCTCGACGAGGGCGGCACGGCAGTCGACCAGACGCGCGACCTCGGCGCCGTAGGCCTTGGCGCGGCCGGGGACCGAGGCGATGTCGGGCTCGTCGTACTGGCCGATGTCAGCGGTGTAGGTGCACGGGACGGCGCCCTTGTCGCGCATCCAGGCGACTGCGACCGAGGTGTCGAGACCGCCCGAGAAGGCGATGCCGACGCGCTCGCCGGTGGGCAGGGAGGTGAGGACCTTGGACATAGGAAGAGTATGCATCACGTCGCATGGTCATGCAAAGCCCTTGCGTGAAGGTGCGAGAAGTCCGCGGAAGTGTGGGAAAGGGCAGGCCCGGGCGGGTGTGGCGGGGGCGATCGGGTGCGGCGGCGCGGCCGGGTGTGCGGAACGACACTGTTGAAAGGCGCGCGGCAAGGAGGCCGGGCATGACCATCCCGGCCCCATGTACTAGAGTTATCTCGACATCGAGATATCTGCCGGGGCGCACCGCAGCCGCACGTCATCGCCGGTCTGGCGGTAAGGCTTGCCTAACTTAGCCTTACCTTAGCGGATCGGCCAAGATGCCGGGGCGGCAGGATCGTGGTGAGTACGCGCACATCAATGAAGGAGACTGTCGTGTCGGCGAACAGCTTCGACGCCCGCAGCACGCTGCAGGTGGGCGACGAGTCGTACGAGATCTTCCGGCTGGACAAGGTCGAGGGCGCCGCGCGCCTCCCTTACAGCCTGAAGGTGCTGCTGGAGAACCTCCTCCGCACCGAGGACGGCGCGAACATCACCGCCGACCACATCCGCGCCCTCGGCGGCTGGGACTCCCAGGCCCAGCCGTCGCAGGAGATCCAGTTCACGCCGGCCCGCGTGATCATGCAGGACTTCACCGGTGTCCCGTGTGTCGTGGACCTCGCGACCATGCGTGAGGCCGTGAAGGAGCTCGGCGGCGACCCGGCGAAGGTCAACCCGCTCTCCCCGGCCGAGCTGGTCATCGACCACTCCGTCATCGCCGACAAGTTCGGTACGAATGACGCCTTCGCACAGAACGTGGAGCTGGAGTACGGCCGCAACAAGGAGCGCTACCAGTTCCTGCGCTGGGGCCAGACCGCGTTCGACGACTTCAAGGTCGTCCCGCCCGGCACCGGCATCGTCCACCAGGTGAACATCGAGCACCTGGCGCGCACGGTCATGGTCCGTAACGGCCAGGCCTACCCCGACACCCTCGTCGGCACCGACTCGCACACCACCATGGTCAACGGCCTCGGCGTCCTCGGCTGGGGCGTCGGCGGCATCGAGGCCGAGGCCGCCATGCTCGGCCAGCCGGTCTCCATGCTCATCCCGCGCGTCGTCGGCTTCAAGCTGACCGGTGAGCTCAAGCCCGGCACCACCGCCACCGACCTCGTGCTGACCATCACCGAGATGCTCCGCAAGCACGGCGTCGTCGGCAAGTTCGTCGAGTTCTACGGTGAGGGCGTGGCCGCCACCTCGCTCGCCAACCGCGCCACCATCGGCAACATGTCGCCGGAGTTCGGCTCCACCGCCGCGATCTTCCCGATCGACGACGAGACGATCAAGTACCTGAAGCTGACGGGCCGCGACGCCCAGCAGCTCGCGCTCGTCGAGGCGTACGCCAAGGAGCAGGGCCTCTGGCTGGACCCGGCCGCCGAGCCCGACTTCTCCGAGAAGCTCGAGCTGGACCTCTCCACGGTCGTCCCGTCGATCGCCGGTCCCAAGCGCCCGCAGGACCGCATCGTCCTCGCCAACGCCTCCCAGCAGTTCGCCCAGGACGTACGCAACTACGTCTCGGACGACTCCGAGGCCGGCAAGGAGTCCTTCCCGGCCTCCGACGCCCCGGCCGTCTCCAACGGCGTTCCGTCGAACCCGGTCACCGTGACCGCCCCCGACGGCTCGACGTACGAGATCGACCACGGCGCCGTCACCGTCGCCGCGATCACCTCCTGCACCAACACCTCGAACCCGTACGTGATGGTCGCCGCCGCGCTCGTCGCGAAGAAGGCCGTCGAGAAGGGCCTGACCCGCAAGCCGTGGGTCAAGACCACGCTCGCCCCGGGCTCCAAGGTCGTCACCGACTACTTCGACAAGGCGGGGCTCACCCCCTACCTCGACAAGGTCGGCTTCAACCTGGTCGGCTACGGCTGCACCACCTGCATCGGTAACTCGGGCCCGCTGCCCGAGGAGGTCTCGAAGGCGGTCAACGACCACGACCTCGCCGTGACGTCCGTCCTCTCCGGCAACCGGAACTTCGAGGGCCGCATCAACCCCGACGTCAAGATGAACTACCTGGCGTCCCCGCCGCTGGTCGTCGCGTACGCCCTCGCGGGTTCGATGAAGGTGGACATCACCAAGGACGCGCTCGGCACCGACCAGGACGGCAAGCCGGTCTTCCTCGAGGACATCTGGCCGACCGAGGCCGAGGTCAACGACGTCGTGGCCAACGCCATCGGCGAGGACATGTTCAACAAGTCCTACCAGGACGTCTTCGCGGGCGACGCCCAGTGGCAGGCCCTGCCCATCCCGACCGGCAACACCTTCGAGTGGGACGCCGAGTCGACGTACGTCCGCAAGCCCCCGTACTTCGAGGGCATGACGATGGAGACCACCCCGGTCTCCGACATCGCCGGCGCCCGCGTCCTGGCCAAGCTGGGCGACTCGGTCACCACCGACCACATCTCGCCCGCCGGTGCCATCAAGGCCGACACCCCGGCCGGCAAGTACCTCACCGAGCACGGTGTGGAGCGTCGTGACTTCAACTCCTACGGCTCGCGCCGAGGCAACCACGAGGTCATGATCCGCGGCACGTTCGCCAACATCCGCCTGCGCAACCAGATCGCGCCGGGCACCGAGGGCGGCTACACCCGCGACTTCACCCAGGCCGACGCGCCGGTGGGCTTCATTTACGACGCCTCGCAGAACTACCAGGCCGCCGGCATCCCGCTGGTCATCCTGGGCGGCAAGGAGTACGGCTCCGGCTCGTCCCGCGACTGGGCGGCCAAGGGCACGGCCCTCCTCGGCGTCAAGGCCGTCATCACCGAGTCGTACGAGCGCATCCACCGCTCGAACCTCATCGGCATGGGCGTCCTGCCGCTGCAGTTCCCGGCCGGCCAGACGGCCGACTCGCTCGGCCTGACCGGCGAGGAGACCTTCTCCATCGCGGGCGTCGAGGAGCTCAACAACGGCACCACCCCGAGCACGGTCAAGGTCACCACCGACACGGGCGTCGAGTTCGACGCGGTCGTCCGCATCGACACCCCCGGTGAGGCCGACTACTACCGCAACGGCGGCATCATGCAGTACGTGCTGCGCAACCTGATCCGCGGCTAGGCGATCAAGTACGCGGCAGCGCACGGCAGTTGAGGGCCGCATCCCCGAACAGCGGGGATGCGGCCCTCGTCGTTTTCGTCCCGTGACATCGGCAGAGCTCAGCCGGAACACAGGGTTCCCCCAGCGTGCGGGGGCAGGATCGGGACATGACTGGCACTGCTGGGTTCCGAAACGGACGCGTCCGTGTGCTCACCGACGTGCTCGACGGGCCGGGCGCCGGCGCCGACGAGTCCGTGCGTGTCCTCGGCTGCGCCGTCCGCCCCGTGGAGGACGGCAGATGAGCGCCCGGCGTCGCCTGCGGCCCCTGCGCACGCGCCTGCTCGTCCTCATCGGCCTCGCGCTCGCCGCCGTGTGCGCGGCGATGGCGCTCACCACCGTGTTCGTCCAACGCGCCTATCTGCTGGGCAACCTGGACGACCGGGTCGACACCGCCGCCGAGCGCAGCCTGGGCGGCGCGCGGCTGCACCCCGGGCCGGCGGACGACCTGAGCTTCCTCATGGACAGCGGCCACTCGACCGGCATGCTCGCCGCCCGGCTCGACGACGACGGCAGCATCCTCGCCGCCGAGGTCGTGAGCGCGAACGCCCCGCCGCGCGCCCTCACCGACGCCCAGCGGACGGCCCTGGCGGGCGTCAGGACCGACGGCTCGACGCACACCGCCGCCGTCCCAGGGCTCGGCACGTACCGTGTCACCGTCGCCGAGAGCGACGGGGTGCGCGTGCTGACAGGGCTCCCGATGGACGACGTACAGCACATGATCAGCGGCATGGTCGTGGTCGAGGCGGTCGTCGCGGTGGCCGTTCTCGCCGCGGCGGGCGGCCTGTGCGCCGTGGTCGTACGACGCCAGCTGCGCCCCCTCGGCAGGGTCGCCGCCACGGCCGCCGAGGTCTCGCGCGCACCGCTCGACCGGGGCGAGGTCACCGGCCTCACCCGAGTCCCGGCCCGGGACACCGACCCGGCCAGCGAGGCCGGCCAGGTCGGCGCCGCCCTCAACCGCATGATCGACCACGTCGAGTCCTCCCTCACCGCACGCCGGCGCACCGAGGAACGCATGCGCCGCTTCCTCGCCGACGCGAGCCACGAACTGCGCACCCCGCTCACCTCGATAGCCGGCTATGCGGAACTGATGAAGCGCGGCAGCGACGGCATCGAGCCGGTCCTTGCCTGGCGCCGCGTCTCCGCCGAGTCGGCCCGCATGACGGGCCTGGTGGAGGACCTGCTGCTCCTGGCCCGCCTGGACGAGGGACGGCCGTTGCAGTCCGCCGAGGTGGATGTGGCGGCGCTGGTCGCGGAGGCGGTGTGGGATGCGCGGGCCGCCGGCGCAGGCCACGACTGGGAGCTCGAACTCCATCTGGACGACGCCCCGTCGGTCCTCGGGGACGAGGCCCGGCTGCGTCAGGTGATGGCCCACCTGCTGGCCAACGCGCGGGTGCACACGCCGCCGGGCACGACGGTCGTCACCTCCGTCGAATCGACCGCCGACCGCTGCCTGATCCGTCTGCGGGACGACGGCCCCGGCATCCCACCCGCCCTCCTCCCGCAGGTCTTCGACCGCTTCACCCGCGGCGACACCTCCCGGATCCGTAGCGGCCCGCAG
This sequence comes from Streptomyces sp. UW30, assembly GCF_008042075.1. Taxonomy (GTDB): domain Bacteria; phylum Actinomycetota; class Actinomycetes; order Streptomycetales; family Streptomycetaceae; genus Streptomyces. Next base: position 2,037,085 of record NZ_RDBN01000037.1, read on the forward strand.
GACGGCGGGTCCGGCCTCGGCCTCGCCGTCGTGGCGGCGATCGTGTCGGCGCACGGGGGCCACATCGACGTCGAGAGCGAGCCCGGCCGGACCGAGTTCACTGTCGTCCTGCCGTCTACGGCCGGAGAGCATGCGGGTGACCGACGCGTGGACCTCATGTCCATGAACTCGCCGTGAAACAACGGAACTTGAGCCAACTGACGCACGACCCGGTTCCCGGAGGGCTAACTTGGGCAAGCAGTTGTTGGGTCATCTGGCTTGCGGAAACTGTGTGTCATCGCCCGGGTGCCGTGTGCGGTGCCGGGCCTGGCGCAGGGGTATTCGCCTGCGGTAGTGCACAACCGTCCACTAACATGGATGGGCACCATCCAGGCGCATCGGGGGAGCAGGGGGGCTGAGGTGGTGCATAAGGGGAAACCCTTGTGGCGCAAGAGCAGCCTGTGTGGCAATGAGAGTGAGTGCGTGGAGGTCGCCGTGGGGGAGGGCAGAGTACTCACGCGCGACTCCAAGAAGCCCAAGCGCGCGCCTCTGCGTTTCACCGGCCCTGCCTGGACGGAGTTCCTCCATGCCTTGGTGCAGGAGGAGTTGGACGGCCCGTGACGTTCTTGACAAGCCATCGGCGGTAGGTAGGGGGCCTCAATGGGTGCCGAGGCATCTGCAGTTCAGCATTCGGGCAACGGCGAACGGAAGAGGCCCGCGACCTTGAGCGGAGCCGTCACCTTCTCGCTCGGCGCAGGCGCGCTGGCGACGGTGACCGCGGCTCTCGCGTCCCTCCTCGTCGACAGCGTTCTCGCCAAGCGGATTCTGTGGGTGGCCGTGGCCCTGGCTGTCGCCGTCGGTGCGGGGGTGTGGCGGGCCGGATGTGCCGCTATGACGTCCCCACCTGATTCGGGTCGCCTTCCGCAGGGTTCGCGGACGAGTTCTCCGAGGTAGCGCCCGCCGACTGTCGGCGCGCGAGCAGCCGCTTCTTCCACCACCGGGTCACCAGGCCGGTGATGCCGGAGGCTCCCAGGACGGTGACGGCGATCGTGCCGATCCGAGACCAGGGCAGCTTCAGCTCACCGGCTGCCTGGACGACGACGATGATCACCGCGGCCACCACGATCAGCCCGACCAGGCCCAGCATTCCGACACGGGTCACGAGCCTGAGCTTCATGGCGCCGCGCGCGTTCTCTATCTCTATGAGGTTCTTCGTCTGCACAGGGTCCTGTATGGCCTGCGCCTTGACGTCATCGTCGTTCAGACCGGATGCTCCGCCGAGTACGCTCTGCAGGCCCTGCCATATCGACCTGAAGACCACGTTGGTCCTCCCCCTGGCTCCACCACCAGAAAAGGGCGCCGCAGATCTAGCGGGCCGCGAGGTCTTGCTTGATGCGACCGATGAGGTCGAGTGACTCGGTTTCGCCGAGCGCCAGATCCATGATCGCCTGGAAGCACTCCTGGTAACGGGCCAGCAGTTCCAGGTCTTCGCCGCCGGTCATGCTGCCCGCGGCATGCTCCAGATACAGCAGATCGTCGTCGTCGGGGAAACCCAACAGGACGAAGCTGCCCAGTGTGCTGTAGTGGGCCCCGGCCGCGAAGGGGAGTACGCGGATCGTGGTCCCGTCCTGTGCGCCGAAGTCGAGCAATTGCTGCAACTGCTCGTTCAGTACCGCCTTTCCGCCGATCTGCCGCCGGACCGCTGCCTCGTCCAGGACGAACGTCGCCTCGGGGCCGGCCGAACCGGCGAACATCCTCGTCTGCCGCTCCATCCGCAAGTCCACGACCCGGCCGATCCGTTGGCGTGCCAGGCCGCGCGGAGTGAGGAGGGCCTCGGCGTATGCGCGAGTCTGGAGATGCCCGGGAACGACGATGGGGTGATACGTCTGAAGAGACGTCGCAGCACTCTCGTACCCCAGGTACTGGGCAAACTGTGGCGTCACGACGTCGTGGTACCTGGACCACCAACTGGCCCCTTTGCTGCCCCGGGCCGCCTCCTCCAGCTCATGCACCGAGGCCGGGTCGGTGACGTCGTACAGGGCCAGCAGTGCTCGCAGGTCGCTCACGGACACACCGACGGTTCCGGTCTCCACGCGGATGAGCTTGGACTGCGACCACTCCACCCGCTTGGCAGCCTCACGCTGGGTCAGGCCCGCGCGCTCGCGCGCGTGCCGCAGAGCAAGGCGCAGCTTGCGCCGGTTGAGGCTGGGGTCCACGGGGGGTGTCATCGCCGCTCCTTCGTCCGTGCACGTACCCTGAAGTCGGTCGGCCATGCACAGAAAGTTCCTAGCTCTTGGCATCCTTCATTATGCAGAGAGCAAAAAGGATAGAGCTGATTGATGCCGACTGACCGCGGCACGGTACGGGCGATGCGCGGACGGGCTGCCGGGGCGGCGTGAGCTGCACCGCTGTCACGACTCCCATTCACCACAGGAACGTCCGAACGGGCGCTTGTGCTCCGAGGAGACGTTCTCCGGTTCCGAGCCGTCGAAGCAAGGGGGGCTCAGCGGGCGCACGAAATGTCTTGCCGGCGCGTCGTATTGCGCCGGGCGCAAGGGCGCCGGAGGCGTGCGGTCCAGCTGCAACGGCGACGACCACGGCTCTGCGCCGGTGCGACAGCATCTCGTGACACCGCCCGGACACGGCCCTCCCGCGACAGCCGTTTACATCCCCGCCTCACAGCGCTACCTTCCGCAACAGACGGGGTGGGAGCGCTCCCATTGCGATGGACCGGAACCCGTCGCCCGGACCGCTCCCGCCCCGCGCGCGGCACACGCACCCCATACATCCGCATCCGAACGGCCCGTACCCGAAGGAACGGACACGACTGTCATGATCCTGACAAGCAACCGGGAAGGGGCGCCCGTACGACCGCCCCGCCGATTAACCCACGCCACCCGCACCGGCGCCCTCTTCCTCGTCCTGATCTCCCTCCTCGCCACCATCCCCGCCGTCACCCTCGTCATGACCGCCGGAGGCAAGGCGGAGGCCCACGGCACCCCCATGAAGCCCGGCAGCCGCACCTTCCTGTGCTGGCAGGACGGCCTCACCGACACCGGTGAGATCAAGCCGGTCAACCCGGCCTGCAGGGTGGCCGGGCGGGTCAGCGGCACCACGCCCTTCTACAACTGGTTCTCGGTGCTGCGCTCCGACGGCGCCGGCCGCACCCGCGGCTTCGTGCCCGACGGTGAGCTGTGCAGCGGCAGCAACACCAACTTCACCGGCTTCAACGCCCCCAGCAAGGACTGGCCGCTCACCCACCTCACCTCGGGCGCGACCGTCGACTTCTCCTACAACGCCTGGGCCGCGCACCCGGGTTGGTTCCACGTCTACATCACCAAGGACGGCTTCGACCCGACCCGGACCCTCACCTGGGACGACATGGAGGAGGAACCCTTCCTTACGGTCGACCACCCGCCGCTCAACGGCTCACCGGGCACAGTCGAGGCCAACTACTCGTGGACATGAAAACTTCCTGACGACAAGTCGGGCCGCCACCTCGTCTACATGGTCTGGCAGCGCTAGGACAGTCAGGAAACCTTCTACTCCTGCTCCGACATCGTCTTCGACGGCGGCAACGGCGAGGTCACCGGCATCAAGGAGCCCGGCAACCCGACCGACCCGGTGCCCGGCGAGTGCTCCGCGGCTCGTCGTACGACCGGCAGTTGGTCCGGCGGCTACCAGTCCGAGGTGACCGTCACCAACACCGGCGACGTCCCGATGCTCGGCTGGATGGTCGACTGGACGCTCCCGGCCGGCCAGAAGGTCGAGAGCCTCTGGAGCGGCAACGCGACTTACACCGGCCAGAACGTGATGGTCCACAACGCCGACTGGAACGGCTCCCTGGATCCGGGTCGGAGCGCGACGTTCGGATACGTCGTCTCCGGATCCGGTGGCGACGGTACGGCCGCCTTGCCCTGTCGAGTGGGCTGAATCGTCGCTCCGGGCGGACCCGGTGGGCGTGAGCCGCCGTCCACCGGGTCCGCGAGCCGGACGAGCCCGAGGGGGGGAAGTGGGACCGTCCGGTTGGTGAGTGGCTTGTGCGAGGTTGCGATGCGACAACGTTGTCGAATGGTATGCACATGACTCTATCGCCTCAACGGACAACGATGTCAAGCCAGTTGGGCACCAAGTGACCTCCGCCATCCCGGACGCCCGGCCGACTCGCTGCCCCCGTCCGGGTGATCACCCCGCGTGCCCGCCCATCGGAAGGCGCTCTTCCGTGGTACCGGTGACACACGCTACTGTCCCTGCGGCTTGTGCGACCTGTGGTGCGCGACCCGTCCGAAGGAGGAGGGGCCGCGTCATGCGTTTGTGTCCCAGACTGTCTCCCCGACCGAGTCGTACGGCCTTGCTGCTGGCCGCCGTTCTCGCGATCGGCGGCGCCACACCCGCCGTCGCGGCCTCCAGCGCGCCGCCGCCCGAACTCGTCGACGACCCCACCTCGTACGTCGACCCGCTCATCGGCACGAAGAACGGCGGCAACGTCTTCCCGGGCGCCGTCACCCCGTTCGGCATGCTCTCCTTCAGCCCCGAGAACACCCGTGGCGACGCCACCCGCACCGCCGCGCCCGGCGGATATCACCACGACGCCACCCGCATCCGCGGCTTCAGCCTGACCCACATGTCCGGCACCGGCTGCGCGGGCGGCAGTGGTGACATCCCGTTCTTCCCGTACGCGGGTGAAGTCACCTCGTCGCCCGCGAGCGACACCAAGGACGCCGTCTACGCCTCCGACTTCAGCCACGCCGACGAGACCGCCGAGCCCGGCCGCTACCAGGTCCGCCTCGCGTCCGGAGTCACGGCCGACCTCACCGCGACCACCCGTACCGGCTCGGCGCGCTTCACCTTCCCGTCCGACAAGCCCGCCTCGCTGCTCGTCCGCACCGCCAACTCCGAGGTGGGGTCCGCCGATTCGACGGTCCGGATCGACCCCGACAAGCGCACGATCTCCGGGTCCGTCACCTCCGGGAACTTCTGCGGGTACCTCGACCCCGAGGGCCAACGCGCCTACTACACCGTCCACTTCACCGCCCGCTTCGACCGCGCCTTCAAGGCCACCGGCACCTGGCAGGACGACAGGCTGAACCCCGGCGCCACCTCCGCGAGCGGCGGCACGGGCGGGTTCGCGAACGGCGGACGCCCCGTCGCCGGCAAGGGCGCCGGCGGATACGTCGAGTTCGCTCCCGGCACCGGACCGGTGAACGTCAAGGTCGGCATCTCCTACGTCAGCCAGGCCGGAGCCGAGGCCAACCTCGCCGCGGAGAACCCGCCGCACCGCTCCTTCGACGCCGTACGGGACGCCGCCCGCCGCGCCAGGCGCGAGCGTCTGTCCGCGATCCGGGTCGGCGGCGGCACCGACGCCGAGCGCACCACCTTCTACACCGCGCTCTACCACGCCCTCCTCCACCCGAACGTCATCAGCGACGCCGACCGCCGCTACCGCGGCCCCGACGGCGAGGTCCACACCGTCAGCCGCGGTCACCAGGCCCAGTACGGCACCTTCTCCGGCTGGGACGTCTACCGCGACCAGGTCCAGCTGCTCACCCTCCTCAACCCGCGCGTCGGCTCGGACATCGCCCAGTCGCTGTACGAGCTGGCGGAGCAGAACGGCGGCGTCTGGGACCGCTGGCTGCACGGCGCGAGCGGCACCCACGTCATGAACGGCGACCCCTCGCCCATCGCCCTGGCCGGCATCCGCGCCTTCGGCGGGACGGACTTCGACCTGCGCGGGGCACTGGCCTCGCTCGTGAAGGCGGCGACCGTACCCACCGACAAGGACCTGTCCTCGGCGGGAAAGCCCGTGCTCTCCGTCGGGCAACGCCCCTCCCTGGACAAGTACTTGAAGCAGCACTACATGCCGTCGGTGTCGAACGCGTGGGGTGGTGCCGCCGAGACGCTGGAGATGTCCGGCGCCGACTTCGCGCTCTCCCAACTCGCCACGGTGGCGGGGCGTAAGGACACGGCCGCCACCTTCGGGGACCGGGCCCAGTGGTGGCAGAACAACTTCAACATCGCCGCCACCCAGGCCGGCGGCTACATCGCCAACCGCAAGGCCGACGGCAGCTGGGTCACCGGCTTCACCCCGGCCACCGGCAACGGGTTCGTGGAGGGTACGGCGGCCCAGTACACGTGGATGGTCCAGCACAACCCGGCGGGACTCTTCGCCGCCATGGGCGGTCGTGACGCGGCCTTGAAGCGCCTCGACGCCTTCTTCCACGACGCCGACGGCAACTGGGCCTTCACCGGCAGCGGCGGCGAGAAGTCGGAGCTGGACAACGAGCCGTCCATCAACGTGCCCTACCTGTACGCCTACGCGGGTGCCCCGCACAAGGCGCAGGAGACGGTCCGGGCGGCGATGCGCGAGCTGTGGTCCACCGGGCCCGGCGGCATTCCCGGCAACGACGACCTCGGCGCCATGTCGTCCTGGTACGTCTTCTCCGCGCTCGGCATGTACCCCCAGGTGCCCTCCCGTGCCGAACTGGTCCTCGCCTCACCGCTGTTCCCGCGCGTGGAGATCGACCGGCCGGGCGGCGGCGACATCTCCGTGCGCGCGCAGGGCGCGGCCGCCGACGCCCCGTACATTCGTTCCCTGAAGGTCAACGGCCGTACGAGCGAGCGCCCTTGGCTCCCGTCCTCCTTCGTGCGGGACGGCGGCCGGCTGGACTACACCCTGTCCGCCGCGCCCGACCCCGCCTGGGGAGCCTCCGAGGCGCCGCCGTCCTTCCGCGCGGGCGAGCAGCCGTACCAGATCGGCGTCGGCCCGACGACGGCGACCGTCGCGCCCGGCGGGAGTGCCAAGGTCGGCATCCGCGCCCTGTCGATGAGCGGAGGCCAGGGCCCCGAGGTGCGCTTCCGGGTCGACGTGCCCGACGGCATCACCGCCACGCCCGCCGAGGGCACGGTGACCGACGGCTCGCAGGAGATCACGCTGACCTCCGCCGAGGACACGACCCAGGGCTTCCACGCCGTCGAGGTCACCGTGACCTCGGGCGACACCTCGTACGCACAGCCCGTGTCCCTGACCGTCGCGGCCCCGGGCACCCTGCTGGCCGCCTACAACAACACCGGCATCTCCGACGACACCGGCGACCACGACGAGGCCGACTACGACGGCGGCGGCTGGAGCTACTCCCGCCAGGCCCTCTCCGACGCCGGTCTGACGCCGGGCAAGCAGGGCACGGCGGGCGGCCTGACCTTCACCTGGCCCAGCTCGCCGAACGGTCGCCCGGACAACGTCACGGCAGCTGGCCAGACGATTGAACTCGCCGTCCCTGCAGGCCAGTTGTCCTTCCTCGGCAGTGGCGTCAACGGCAATCAGCAGTCCAAGGCCACCGTCACCTACACCGACGGCACCGCCGACACGATCGACCTCGCCTTCACCGACTGGACCGTCGGCGGGGGCGCCGGCACCGTCCAGTACGGCAACGAGGTCGTCGCCAGGGCCGCGTACCGGAACGTCGCGGGCGCGGACCGGGATCCGGTCGACACCTACGTCTTCGCCACCAAGCCGTTCGCGGCGCCGGCGGGGAAGACGATCGCGCGCGTGAAGCTGCCGGACGACGGCGACCTGCACGTGTTCACGCTGGCCGTGGGCTGAGGCCCGAACGCGCCGGACGCGGTGACGGTCGTACAGCCGTCACCGCGTCCGATCGACTTGAGCCGTGGCCCCAATGCCGCTGCTCAGGCGAGCAGCTCGACCTCCGACACCACCGCCTCACCGTCGAGCACCAGGCGGTACTTCGCGTACGTACCCGGTGACCCCACGGAGAACGCCCGTGTCTGCCGGTCCCAGGTGAAGGACTGCCCTGAGCGCTCGTCGAGGGTCTGCCATGTGGTGCCGTCGTTCGACCCCTGGAGCTTCCAGCCGGTCGGCGCCTTCGTGCGGTCCGACGGGGAGGTCAGGGTGTACTGCACGGCCTTGGCGGACTCGGACACCGGCAGATCCAGCGAGGTGACGCTCTCCTGGGTCGCCGAGGTGTTGTCGAACAGCGCCCCGACCCCCTTCAGCACGTCCGCCCTCGGTGTCGGCACCTTGTCGTCCTTGGCGATCGACACGGGCGCCGCGTTCTTGCCCGTACCCCACGAAGAGGGCCGCGGACCCATGTCGAACTCCAGGACCCCGCCCTTCGCGATCAGCTTGTGGGGGAGCGAAGTCGACTTCCACGGAACGCCGTTGACCTTCAGGCCCTGGACGTACACATTGCGGGTGCTGTTCCTCGGCGCCTTGACGACCAGCTCACGGCCGTTCTCCAGATGGACCGTCGCCTTGGTGAACAGCGGCGATCCGATGGCGTACTCGCCACTGCCCATCACCAGCGGATAGAAGCCGAGCGAGGAGAACAGGAACCAGGCCGACTGCTCGCCGTTGTCCTCGTCGCCGTGGTAGCCCTGCCCGATCTCGCTGCCCGTGTACAGCCGCGACAGCACCTCACGGATGCTCGACTGTGTCTTCCACGGCTGCCCGGCCGCGTCGTACATGTAGAGGGCGTGGTGGGCGACCTGGTTGGAGTGCCCGTACATGCCCATCCGTACGTCTCGCGCCTCCGTCATCTCGTGGATGACACCGGGGTACGAGCCGATGAAGTCGGGCGAGGCCGTCTCCGGGGTGGCGAGGTACTCGTCGAGCTTGTCCGCGAGCCCGCCGCGGCCGCCGTAGAGGTTGGCGAGGCCGCGGCTGTCCTGCGGGGCGGTGAAGGCGTAGCCGTAGCCGTTGGTCTCGGTGTAGTCGTAGCCCCACACGCGCGGGTCGTACTTGGACGACTCGACCCGCCAGTCGCCCTTGGCGTCGCGGCCCTGGAAGAACCCGGCCTTGGAGTCGAACAGGTTCACGTAGTCCTGGGCGCGGTTGAGGAAGTACGCCGACTCCTCCTTGTAGCGCTTCTCGCCGGTCTCCTCGTACAGCTTCCGGCCCATCTGCGCGATGCCGTAGTCGTTGAGGTAGCCCTCCAGCGCCCAGGACAGGCCCTCGTGGGTCTCGGTGCTGGTGTAGCCGAGGAAGGGCGAGGTCTCCATGCCCTTGCGGCCCACACCGGACGACGGGGGCACCACGGTCGCGTTCTTCACGGCCGCGTCGTACGCCGACTTCGCGTCGAAGTCGACGCCCTTGACGTAGGCGTCGGCGAACGCGACGTCCGACGAGGTGCCAGTCATCAGGTCCGCGTATCCGGGCGACGACCAGCGCGAGGTCCAGCCGCCGTCCTTGTACTGCTGCACGAACCCGTCGACCATCTCACCCGCCTGACTCGGGGTCAGGAGCGAGTACGCCGGCCAGGTCGTCCGGTACGTGTCCCAGAAGCCGTTGTTGATGTACACCTTGCCGTCGACGATCTTGGCGCCGGTGTGCGTCGGGGTGTCCTGACCCGTCATCGGCGAGAACGGAGAGGCGTACTGGTACTTCGAACCGACCTTCTCGAACCCGGAGTTGGGGTACAGGTACAGCCGGTACAGGCTGGAGTACAGCGTGGTCAGCTGGTCCGGCGTGGCGCCCTCCACCTCGACCTTGCCGAGCAGCTTGTCCCACTGGCGCTGGGCCCGGTCCTTCACCGTGTCGAAGGAGGTGCCGTCCGGGATCTCCTGGCGCAGGTTGTCCTTCGCCTGGTCGAGGCTGATGAGCGAAGTGGCGATGCGCAGCGTGACGGTCTTGTTCGCGGGCTTGAACCGCAGATAGCCCTTGACCCCGCTCGACGACCCCTCTTCCACCGGCGCGTCGAACACGCCGTAGACGAACAGCCGGGTCGCCCCCGTCGACAGGCCCGACTTCACGTCGGAGTAGCCGGTGAACGTCCCGCTCTCCTTGTCGAGCGTCAGCCCCGCCTGGTCGGTGACGTTGTCGAACAGCACGCTCGCGTCGTCGCCGGGGTAGGTGAAGCGCATGACGGCCGCGTGGTCGGTCGGCGCCATCTCCGTCTTGAGACCGTTCTCGAACCGCACGCCGTAGTAGTACGGCCGAGCCGTCTCGCTCTCGTGCCGGAAAGCCAGCTGCCGTGCCTCACGGCCCAGGTCGGGCGTGCCGGACGCGACGGACGGCATCACCTGGAAGGTCTGCCGGTCGCCCATCCAGGGGCTGGGCTCATGGCTGGCGCTGAACGCCTGGATCGTCGGCAGGTTGTCGTCGTTGTTGGCGCGGGCGTAGTCGTACAGCCAGCTCAGCGAACCCGCGTTGGTCACCGGCGTCCAGAAGTTGAATCCGTGCGGCACCGCCGTCGCGGGGAAGTTGTTGCCGCGCGAGAAGCCGCCGCTGGAGTTGGTGCCGCGGGTCGTCACCGCGTAGTCCGACAGATGGGCCTTCGGCTTCTCCCGCGGCACGGCCTTCAGCGCCACGTCGTCCAGCCAGCCCCGGAACTTCGCCGGGCCCTTGGGGGAGTCGTACGCCACCAGGATCCGGTCGACCGTCTTGCCGGCCGCGACCGACCCGATCCGCGAGGCCACGTTGTTCCACTGGTTGACGTAGAGGACCTTGGCCGCCCCCTGCCCCTGCGGGGTCAGCGCGAACCCGTGCTGGTCGGTCGCCTTCAGGTCGCTCAGATACGTCCCGTCCGTGAAGGCGAGGTCCACGGAGACGTTCGTGGCGTCGTAGTCCCGGTCGCGGTCCGCCATCGACGGGAAGATCCGGTACGACAGCTGCGTATCGCGTCCTACGGCCACATCGACGTCGAAGACCTTGTTGTACGAGTACGCCCGGGCGTCGGCGGTGTGCCGCCCGGCGTAGCGCAGTGCCCGCTTGCCGGTGAAGCCGGCGCCCGCCTTCGCCGTCGGCGAGCCGCTGGGGCCCTTGTCGACCAGCGAGAGCATGTCCTGAGGTATCGGGTTGGCGCTGCCGCCCTTGGAGAACTGGACGTCGGCGAGCTGGAGGATGTCGCCGCCGTTGTTCTTGGAGATCTCCAGCCGGAAGTGCCGGTACTCGGCCGGCTCGGCGATGTCGTACGTCTTCGTCTGGAACGGTTCGGAGAAGGACTCCCCGGTGCGGGTGTCCAGGGTGGTCCAGTTCGAACCGTCCGTGGAGCCCTGCAGGGTCCAGTCCTGCGGGTTGCGCTCGTCGTGGTCGTTGGCCGACGTGAGCGCGTAGGTGACCACCTTGACCGGCGCGGCCAGGTCGAACTCCGCCCAGCCGGTGGGGGCGAACGTCAGCCACTTGGTGGTCGGCTCGACGTCGACGAGGTTCTCCTTCACCTCACGCGCGCCGGCGTTCTCGCCGCTGGCCCGGACGTCCGTGACCTGGTCGGTCACATTGCCCGGAATGCCCGTGCTGTATCCGCCGTCCACGCCCGCGGTGCGTCTGCTGCCGTCCGCCGCGGTGTCGACGGTATTGAGCCAGTCGGGTGCCGGGTCGCCCGCCTCGAACGAGGAGGCGAACTCCCGGTCGGCCGCCGCGGGTGCCTGAGGCAGGGCGACGACCACCCCCTGTGAGCCCACTGCCAATGCAAAGGCGGCCGCCGACACGACCGCCGTTCCACCCCATCTGTGCCGAGCTCTCTGCTGCATAAGCCGGTACCCTCCCTGCGCACGGACAACGTTGTCAGCATCGCTGCGCAAGGACCAGTTGTGGCTCAAGTGCTAAGTATTGTCAAGGGTGTTGGGTGTGGCATTCGGGGCTTATGTCGCGGATTTTTCGGGCAAGCCGCGCACAGGCCCCTCATATTTCCGGGAGGTCTCAACTCGGAAAAGACCACCGGCCAACCTTGCATTCGATCTTGCTCCGCTGGCGGGAAGTGGACTATACCTGTCGGCACTTCACATGATTCCGCACTTCCTGCACGAACCCAGCTTGACCCGATCGCGGTGCCGGGGAGGATCCGGTTCACCGCCTGAGTCCTGGAGAAGGCGAGGACTTGAGCATGGGATCCACTTCTGCCCAGAATCCCGGTAAGAACGGCTCCGCGGGTGTCGGACGCCGCGATCTGATCAAGCGGTCCGCCGCGCTCGGCCTGATTTCCGTGCCCACGATGAGCTTCCTGTCCGCGTGTGCGAGCAGCGGGGGCGGCGGCAACGGCGACAAGGCCAAGGAAGGCAAGAAGACCGAGAAGAACCCGCTCGGTGTCAATGACACGGCGCAGATGGAGTTCGTACTCTTCGACGGCGGATTCGGCAAGGAGTACGCCGAGGACGCCGTGAAGATCTACGAGAAGAACTTCCCGGAGGTGACGGTGAAGTTCGCCGCCACCCAGAAGATCCAGTCCACCCTCCAGCCCCGCTTCAACCAGGGCACCCCGCCGGACCTCATCGACAACTCCGGCGCGGAGCAGATGGACATGGGCGTCCTGGTCGGCAAGGACCAGCTCGCCGACCTCACACCCCTGCTGGACGCCCCGTCCTTCGACGACCCGAGCAAGAAGGTCCGCGACACGCTGCGCCCCGGCATCGTGGAGATGGGCCAGTTCGACGGCGACCCGGTCTGGATCATGTACTACGCCTATACGGTCTACGGCGTCTGGTACTCGCAGAAGGCCCTGGACTCGCTCGACGAGCAGTACCCCGAGACCTGGGACCAGATGCTCGCGGTCTGTGCGAAGGCCAAGAAGAAGGGCATGGCGGGCTGGACGTACGCGGGCAAGTATCCGTACTACCTCCCCTTCTCGCTCTACCCGATGATCGGCAAGGTCGGCGGTGTCGAGGTCCTCGACGCCATCGACAACCTGGAGGCGAACGCCTGGAAGCACCCGGCGGTCAAGGCGTGCTTCGAGGCCTACTACGAGCTCTACAAGAAGGGCTACGTCCTCAAGGGCACCCCGGGCCTGGACCACATCCAGTCGCAGACCGCGTGGGCCCAGGGCAAGGCGCTGTTCATCCCGAACGGCTCCTGGGTGGAGAACGAGTCGGCGAACGTCATCCCGAAGGACTTCGGCCTCGCCGTCTCCGCGCCGACCGGTATCGACTCCTCCGACAAGATGCCCTTCGGCACGATCTGGGCCTCCGGCGGTGAGCCGTTCATCGTCCCGGCCAAGGCGAAGAACACCGCCGGCGGCATGGAGCAGCTGCGGATCATGCTGAGCGAGGCGAGCTCCAAGAACTTCACCAGCAAGGTCAAGTCGCTGACCGCGTACAACGGCGGCACCGACGGCATCACCCTCACCCCGGGCCTCAAGTCCGGCGTCGCGGCGCTCGACAAGGCCGGCCAGAACGTGGTGAACCCGCGGCTGCAGGACTGGTACGTGCAGCTCCAGAAGGAGAAGATCGGTGTCTCCGGTCTCGGCGAGATGATGGCCGGGCGTCTCACCCCCGCCGAGGCCATCAAGAAGATCCAGGCCTTCGCCGACGAGGCCGCCAAGGACTCGTCGATCAAGCACTACAAGCACCAGTAGTCCGGTGAGGATCCGTCACCAGCGGCGGCACCCGCGCGCAGATCGGGGTCGATAGCAATGCAGCACGGCAAGTACCGGTTCATCGTGGGGTTCCTCGCGGTGCCCCTGGGGTTGTACGCGCTCTTCGTCGTCTGGCCGTTCATCCAGTCCATCTACTACTCGTTCACGGACTGGACCGGGCTGAGCCCCGAATTCAAAATGGTCGGCTTCGACAACTACGAGAGGATGCTCGACGACGACATCTTCTGGAAGTCGTTGCAGCACAGCCTCTTGTTCGCGTTGCTGCTGCCGCTGGTGACACTCAGTTTCGCGCTGTTCCTCGCCTTCATGATCAATGTGGGCGGGCGGCGGAGAAAGGGCGGCCCGGCGATCACCGGTGTCCGTGGGTCCGGGTTCTACAAGATCGTCTATTTCTTCCCGCAGGTGCTGTCGATCGCGATCGTCGCGTTGCTGTTCGCCTTCGCGTACAACCCCGACAGCGGAGCGATCAACTCGATCCTGCGCGGGATCGGGCTCGACAGCGTCCAGCCGCTGTGGCTCGGCGATCCGAACCTGGCGCTGTGGGCCGTCATGGGCGTGATCGTCTGGTCCACGGTCGGATTCTTCGTGGTCCTGTTCTCCGCCGGTATGGCCTCCATCCCGGCGGATCTGTACGAGGCCGCGCTGCTCGACGGCGCCGGCCGCGCCGCCACGTTCTTCCGGATCACCCTGCCGCTGCTGTGGGACACCGTGCAGTCCGGCTGGGTCTACATGGGCATCCTCGCCCTGGGTGCCGAGTCCTTCGCGGTCGTACACATCATGACGACCGGGCCCGGAGGCCCCGACTACTCGACCACGGTCATGGTCCTGTACGTGTACCAGAAAGCGTTCCGTGACGGGCAGGCCGCCTACGCCACCACGATCGGTGTGGCCCTGCTCATCGTCACGCTGGCCTTCGCCGCGATCATCATGCGGCTGGGACGGCGCGAGCGGCTGGAGTTCTGACAGATGAAGACGACCGAGACCACCGCCCCCGTACCGGCCGAGTCCGGGATGCCCATCACCAAGACCGGGGTGCCGGCAAAGGCGCCGGCCAAGGAGAGGAAAGAGGGCACCGTCCTCAACGTCTTCTCCCACGGCGTTCTCGTCATCTGGGCGTTCATGGTCGCCATGCCGCTGCTGTGGGCGGTGATGACGTCCTTCAAGGACGACGCCTCGATCTTCGGCTCGCCCTGGTCGCTGCCGGACAAACTGCACTTCTCGAACTGGTCGCGGGCCTGGACCCAGGCCAATATGAGCGACTACTTCCTGAACACCATCCTGGTGGTGGGGGGTTCGCTGATCGGCACCCTGGTGCTCGGCTCGATGGCGGCCTACGTCCTCGCCCGCTTCGACTTCCCGGGCAACCGCTTCATCTACTTCCTGTTCATCGGCGGCATGAGCTTCCCGATCATGCTCGCGCTGGTCCCGCTCTTCTACGTCGTGAACAACATGGGACTGCTGAACACGATCCACGGGCTGATCCTGGTCTACATCGCGTACTCGCTGCCGTTCACCGTGTTCTTCCTCACGGCGTTCTTCAGAACGCTGCCGACATCGGTGGCCGAGGCGGCCTTCGTCGACGGTGCCTCGCACAGCCGTACGTTCTTCCAGATCATGCTCCCGATGGCCAAGCCGGGACTGATCAGCGTGGGCATCTTCAACTTCCTGGGCCAGTGGAACCAGTACATGCTGCCCACGGTGCTCAACACCGACCCCGACAAGCGGGTACTCACCCAGGGCTTGGTGCAGTTGGCCGTCAGCCAGGGCTACAAGGGTGACTGGTCCGGCCTCTTCGCCGGCCTCGTGATGGCGATGCTGCCGGTGCTCGCGGCCTACATCATCTTCCAGCGCCAGGTGGTCGCGGGGCTGACCGCGGGGGCGCTGAAATAGCCCCGGGGTAGCGCTCCGAAACCGCTCGCATGCACGCCGTTCCCACGCTCGGGAACGGCGTGCACAGGTGTGTGCACGTACCCGGATCCGGTTCAACCTCTTGACGGGAGGCAACCCGAACGGCTCAGCTTAGAGTTCACTAGTTGGACACGAACGGGGCCCCATCGATGCGGTCCCGCGCGCAGGAGGTCGTCGTGGAGACTCCGGGGTCGCAGTCGTCGCTGCACCGAGCCAACCTGGAGCGGGTCGTGCGGGCCGTACGGCTGGCCGGATCCCTCACCCAGGCGGAGATCGCTAGGACCACCGGTCTGTCCGCGGCAACGGTCTCCAATATCGTCCGTGAACTCAAGGACGGCGGAACAGTCGAGGTCACGCCGACCTCGGCGGGTGGCCGCCGGGCCCGCAGCGTCTCGCTGAGCGGGGACGCCGGCATCGTCATAGGGGTCGACTTCGGCCATACCCATTTGCGCGTCGCGGTCGGGAACCTGGCCCATCAGGTGCTGGCCGAGGAGTCCGAGCCGCTGGATGTGGACGCCTCCTCGACACAGGGCTTCGATCGCGCGGAACAGCTGGTCAACCGGCTGATCGGGGCGACCGGCGTCGACCGTTCCAAGATCGCCGGGGTCGGTGTCGGCGTGCCCGGCCCGATCGACGTCGAATCCGGCACCCTCGGCTCCACCGCCATCCTGCCGGGCTGGACCGGCACCAAGCCCGCCGAGGAGCTGCGCGACCGCCTCGGGGTGCCCGTGCACGTCGACAACGACGCCAACCTGGGCGCCCTGGGCGAGCTGGTCTGGGGCAGCGGGCGGGGCGTGCGGGACCTGGCCTACATCAAGGTCGCCAGCGGTGTCGGCGCCGGTCTGGTCATCAACGGCAAGATCTACCGGGGCCCGGGTGGCACCGCTGGAGAAATCGGGCATATTACTCTTGATGAATCCGGCCCGGTCTGCCGCTGTGGAAACCGGGGCTGCCTGGAGACCTTCGCGGCCGCGCGCTATGTGCTCCCGCTGCTCCAGTCCAGTCATGGCACCGATCTGACCATGGAGGGCGTCGTACGGCTGGCCAGGGACGGAGACCCGGGCTGCCGTCGGGTGATCGCCGACGTCGGCCGACATATCGGCAGTGGAGTCGCGAATCTCTGCAATCTCCTGAACCCGAGCCGCGTGGTCCTGGGCGGTGATCTCGCCGAGGCCGGTGAGCTGGTCCTCGGGCCCATCCGGGAGTCTGTCGGCCGCTACGCGATCCCCAGCGCCGCGCGCCAACTGTCCGTTCTTCCGGGGGCACTTGGCGGCCGTGCCGAGGTGCTCGGCGCACTGGCGCTCGCGCTCAGCGAGATGGGTGATTCAACCCTTTTGGACAGTACGCTGCACGCGGCCGCTCCTGCCTTCACTTAGAGAACGGATGGCACCGTTGCCAACCCGTTAAGGATTTACTTCTTGACGTCGCACGTGTGGCCGAGTTGACTTCCAGCCACCTCGGCCGCAACGACGCGGCCTCGTCAGGGAGGTTTCTGAAGTGAACACGCGTATGCGTCGTGCCGCCGTTGCCATTGCCGCAGGTGCGATGGCCGTCTCGCTGGCTGCCTGTGGCAGCGCCGAGGAAGCCGGTGGCGGCAGCGACTCCACCGCCAGCGCCGGCAAGGGCGACAACATCAAGGTCGGTCTCCTGCTCCCGGAGAACCAGACCGCCCGGTACGAGAAGTTCGACCGGCCCCTGATCGAGAAGAAGATCAAGGAGCTGACGAACGACAAGGCCACGATCGACTACAACAACGCCAAGCAGGACGCCAACCTGCAGGCGCAGCAGGTCGACACCATGATCACCAACAAGGTGGACGTCCTCATCCTGGACGCCGTCGACGCCAAGGCGATCAAGAACTCCGTGCAGAAGGCCGTCGACGCCGGCATCAAGGTCGTCGCCTACGACCGCCTGGCCGAGGGCCCGATCAGCGCCTACACCTCGTTCGACAACGTGGCGGTCGGCAAGACCCAGGGCGAGGCCCTGCTGACGGCGCTGGGCGACAAGGCGACCAAGGACTCCAAGGTCGTCATGATCAACGGCTCGGTCACCGACCCGAACGCCGCGCAGTTCAAGGAAGGCGCGCACTCCGCCCTCGACGGCAAGGTCACCATCGCCAAGGAGTACGACACCAAGGAGTGGAAGCCGGAGAACGCCAACTCCGAGATGGAGGCCGCGATCTCGGCCGTCGGCAAGAACAACATCGCCGGCGTCTACTCCGCCAACGACGGCATGGCCGGCGGTATCATCACCGCCCTCAAGGCCGCCGGCATCGACGTCCCGGTCACCGGTCAGGACGCCGAGCTGGCCGCCGTGCAGCGCATCGTCACCGGCGAGCAGTACATGAGCGTCTACAAGCCGTACGCCCCCGAGGCCGACGCCGCCGCCGAGATGGCCGTCGCGCTCGCCCAGGGCAAGTCGCTCGACTCCATCGCCAAGGACAAGGTCGACAGCGGCAGCGAGCAGGGCATCCCGTCCGTGCTGGTGCCCGTCACCTCGCTGACGAAGGACAACATCAACGACACCGTCATCAAGGACGGCGTCTACACCGCCGATGAGATCTGCACCGGCAAGTACAAGGCCGCTTGCGACAAGGCCGGCGTCACCGGCTGAGCCGAATCGGCGAAAGCAGCCCCAGGTCCCTTTCCAGGTGCGGGAATTCGTCCTTGAATTCCCGCACGGGACATGACTGCAAGCCAAGACTCCTCCGGCGCCCCGCGTATACGTCAGCCCCGCAAGCTCGGCGCGGGGCGCCGGACGGAACCCCCCCAACTTCTCTCTGTACAGCCCTTCCGCCGGGTCAGGCGGCGAAGGAGATGGTTCACGTGTCCGCTACGCCCGTGCTGGCGTTGCGCGGGGTCTCCAAGCGGTTCGGTGCCGTTCAGGCGCTCACCGACGTAGAGCTTGAGGTCCACGCCGGTGAAGTGGTCGCCCTGGTGGGCGACAACGGCGCCGGAAAGTCCACGCTGGTCAAGACGATCGCCGGCGTGCACCCCATCGATGAGGGCGTCATCGAATGGGACGGCAAGGCCGTCTCTATCAACCGGCCGCACGACGCCCAGAGCCTGGGCATCGCGACGGTCTACCAGGACCTCGCGCTGTGCGACAACATCGACGTCGTCGGCAACCTCTTCCTGGGCCGCGAGCTGAAGAAGCGCGGCATCCTCGACGAGGTCGAGATGGAGCGCCGCTCGCGCGAGCTGCTCCAGACGCTGTCGATCCGCATCCCCAGCGTGCGCATCCCGATCGCCTCGCTGTCCGGCGGTCAGCGCCAGACCGTGGCCATCGCCCGCTCCATGCTCGGCGAGCCCAAGCTGGTCATCCTCGACGAGCCCACCGCCGCCCTCGGCGTCGAGCAGACCGCCCAGGTCCTCGACCTGGTCGAGCGGCTGCGCGAGCGCGGCCACGCCGTGATCCTCATCAGCCACAACATGGCCGACGTCAAGGCCGTGGCGGACAAGGTCGCGGTGCTGCGGCTCGGCCAGAACAACGGCGTCTTCGAGGTCAAGACGACCTCGCAGGAGGAGATCATCTCCGCCATCACCGGCGCCACCGAGAACGCCGTGACCCGCCGTGCGGCGCGCACGAACGGGGAGGTTTCCAAGTGAGCATCGACAAGACCTCCGCCACGGCGCAGGACCACGAGGTCCTGAACACCGAGGCCGCCTCGGCCGCGGTGACCGCCGTCGACCCGCGCCTGCTGGTGCAGGAGCAGGGCCTGGCCGGCTACCTCACCGAGTTCCGGCGCAAGCTGAAGGCCGGTGAGCTGGGCTCCCTGCCCGTCATCCTCGGCCTGGTCGTCATCTGCGTCATCTTCCAGAGCCTGAACTCGGCCTTCCTGTCCGCGCAGAACATCAGCGACATCACCGTCACGATGGTCGGCACGGGCATGATCTCCGTCGGCATCGTCTTCGTGCTGCTGCTCGGCGAGATCGACCTGTCCGTCGGCTCGGTCAGCGGCGCGTCCAGCGCCATCGCGGCCGTCCTCGCGGTGAACCAGGGCTGGCCCGAGTGGGCGGCCGTGCTCGTCGCCGTCGCGGCGGGTGCCGTCATCGGCGCGGCGCACGGCTTCTTCTTCGCGGTGCTCGGCGCACCGGCGTTCGCCGTCACGCTGGCCGGTCTGCTGTTCTGGCTCGGCTTCATGCTCCAGACACTGGGCGAGAACGGCACGATCAACCTCGACAGCGACGGTCTGATCGGCAAGCTGACGACGTACTTCTTCACGGACGTGGCGGCCGCGTACGCCCTGGCGGCCGTGATCACCGCGGTGTTCTTCATCACCTCGTTCCTGGGCAACCGCCGCCGCGAGGCCGCGGGCATCCCGTTCCGGCCGATGAGCGACACCATCCTGCGCACCGTGCTGCTGGGCGTCGTCTCCTTCGCCGCGGCGATCATGTACAACCAGTACAAGGGCCTGCCGATGGCCACGGTGATCTTCCTGGTGTTCCTCTTCGCCACGGACTTCGTGCTGCGGCGTACCTCGTACGGCCGCAAGATCTTCGCGCTCGGTGGCAGCGTCGAGGCCTCGCGCCGTGCCGGTATCAACGTCACCGCGGTGCGCATCACCGTGTTCGCGATCTCGGGTGGCTTCGCCGCCATCGGTGGTCTGTTCCTGGCCTCGAAGATCGCGTCCGCCAACCAGAGCGCCGGTACCGGTGACCTGCTCATGAACGCCATCGCCGCTGCCGTGATCGGTGGTACGTCGCTGTTCGGTGGACGTGGCCGCACGTGGAACGCGCTGCTCGGTGTGCTCGTGATCGTCTCGATCCAGTACGGCCTCCAGCTGGAGTCCATCGCCGAGCCGGTGAAGTACATGATCACCGCGGGTGTGCTGTTGACCACGGTCGTGATCGACTCGATCACCCGGAAGACGCAGAAGACCGCGGGTCGCGCATAGCGCGGAACGCCGTAGCGCCGCAGGGGCGTGGGTGAACTGGCGGGTGCCGGTCCGTTGTGGCCGGTCGCGCAGTTCCCCGCGCCCCTTTGCGGCGTTGTAGTACAGCGTGTTGTCGGGTAGAGCCGTATGCGTGACCTACGACGGGTGGGGCGGGAACCTTCCGCTGAGGCGGAACATTAGACTCGACAAGCCCGGCAACAGCTCTACTGCAAGGAGGCACGGGTGCCGCTGCTGACCCGCATCACGGGACCGCGCGATCTGGACCGGCTCAGCCCTGAGCAGCTGGACCAGCTGGCCGAGGAGATCCGGACCTTCCTTGTCGAGGCGGTTTCCAAGACAGGCGGCCACCTCGGCCCCAACCTCGGTGTGGTGGAGCTGACCATCGCCCTGCACCGGGTCTTCGAGTCGCCGAAGGACAAGGTGCTCTGGGACACGGGCCACCAGTCCTATGTCCACAAGCTGCTCACCGGCCGTCAGGACTTCTCCCGGCTGAAGATGAAGGGCGGCCTGTCGGGCTATCCCTCGCAGGCCGAGTCCGAGCACGACGTCATCGAGAACTCGCACGCCTCGACGGTCCTCGGCTGGGCCGACGGCCTCGCGAAAGCCAACCAGCTGCGCAAGCGCGACGACCATGTCGTCGCCGTCATCGGTGACGGCGCCCTGACCGGCGGCATGGCCTGGGAGGCGCTGAACAACATCGCCGAGGCCAAGGACCGCCCCCTCGTCATCGTCGTCAACGACAACGAGCGGTCGTACGCGCCGACGATCGGCGGCCTCGCGAACCACCTGGCGACGCTGCGCACCACCGACGGGTACGAGCGCTTCCTGACCCGCACCAAGGAGATCCTCGACCGCACCCCGGTCGTCGGCAAACCCCTCTACGAGACCCTGCACGGCGCCAAGAAGGGCCTGAAGGACTTCATCACGCCGCAGGGCATGTTCGAGGACCTCGGCCTGAAGTACGTCGGCCCGATCGACGGACACGACATCGAGGCCCTGGAGTCGGCGCTCGCGCGCGCCAAGCGCTTCGGCGGCCCGGTCATCGTGCACTGCCTCACCGAGAAGGGCCGCGGCTACCAGCCCGCCCTCCAGGACGAGGCCGACCGCTTCCACGGCATCGGTCCGATCCACCCCGACACCGGTCTTCCCATCAAGGCCTCGGGCGCCGACTGGACGTCGGTCTTCGGCGACGAGATGGTCGAGCTCGGCAAGGAGCGCGACGACATCGTCGCCATCACGGCCGCGATGCTGCAGCCCGTCGGCCTGAAGAAATTCGCGGACACCTTCCCTGACCGCATCTACGACGTCGGCATCGCCGAGCAGCACGGCGCCGTGTCGGCCGCCGGCCTCGCCCACGGCGGGGTGCACCCCGTCTTCGCCGTGTACGCCACCTTCCTCAACCGCGCCTTCGACCAGGTCCTGATGGACGTGGCGCTGCACAAGTGCGGCGTCACCTTCGTGCTCGACCGGGCCGGCGTCACCGGCACCGACGGCGCCTCCCACAACGGCATGTGGGACATGTCGATCCTCCAGGTCGTGCCCGGCCTGCGGCTGGCCGCGCCGCGGGACGCCGACCAGGTGCGGGCGCAGCTGCGCGAGGCCGTCGAGGTCAAGGACGCGCCGACCGTCGTCCGCTTCTCCAAGGGCGCCGTCGGCCCCGCCGTACCCGCCGTGGGGCGTGTGGGCGGCATGGACGTGCTGCGTGAGCCCGGCACCGACACCCCGGACGTGCTGCTGGTCTCCGTGGGCGCCCTCGCGCCGATGTGCCTGGAGATCGCGAACCTGCTCGACAAGCAGGGCATCTCCACCACCGTCGTCGACCCGCGCTGGGTCAAGCCCGTCGACGAGGCCATGGCCCCGCTCGCCGAGCGCCACCGCGTGGTCGTCACCGTCGAGGACAACTCCCGCGTCGGCGGCGTCGGCTCGGCGGTCGCGCAGGCCCTGCGCGACGCGGGCGTGGACGTACCGCTGCGTGACTTCGGCATCCCGCCGCGCTTCCTCGACCACGCCTCCCGTGGCGAGGTCCTGGTCGAGATCGGCCTCACCGCCCCCGACATCGCCCGCCAGGTCACCGGTCTAGTCTCCCGGCTGGACGGCCGGTTCGACCGTGCGGCGGCCGAGGTCGACTCGGTGGAGCCCGCGCGCGACTGACCGCCGCTGACGGCCGGATGGGCCGGTTTCACCACCCATGACGGTGGTGAAACCGGCCCATCTGTATGAATCCGCCCATGCCGGGGCACGCGTATCACGCCCCCTCTCGATCATGTCGAGGACGACAAGCGTGGGAGGAACCGTGAGCAGCACACTCTTCCGGACGAAGAGAGTCGAGCAGTCCATCCTCGATACCGAGGAGCCAGAGCACGCGCTCAAGAAGTCCTTGTCCGCGCTGGATCTGACCGTCTTCGGTGTCGGCGTCATCATCGGCACCGGCATCTTCGTGCTCACAGGCACAGTCGCGAAGAACAACGCCGGGCCAGCGGTGGCCCTGGCGTTCGTCGTGTCCGGCGTCGCCTGCGCACTGGCCGCCCTCTGTTACGCCGAGTTCGCCTCCACCCTCCCGGTCGCCGGGTCGGCGTACACGTTCTCGTACGCCTCCCTCGGCGAACTACCCGCCTGGATCATCGGCTGGGACCTGGTCCTGGAGTTCGCGCTCGGCACGGCGGTGGTGGCCGTCGGCTGGTCCGGCTACATCCAGTCGCTCATGGACAACGCGGGCTGGGAGATGCCCGTGTCCCTGGGCAGCAGAGAGGGCGCCGACGCCTTCGGCTTCGACATCCTCGCCGCCGCGCTCGTCCTCATCCTCACCTTCATCCTCGTACTCGGCATGAAGCTGTCCGCGCGGATCACGTCCCTGGTCGTCGCCATCAAGCTGGCCGTCGTCCTGACCGTGATCGTCGCCGGCGCCTTCCTGATCGACGGCGACAACTACGACCCGTTCATCCCGAAGACCCAGACGGTGGACGCCGCCAGCAATCTCGACGCCCCGCTGATCCAGCTCATGTTCGGCTGGGCGCCCTCCAACTTCGGCGTGATGGGCATCTTCACCGCCGCCTCGGTCGTGTTCTTCGCCTTCATCGGCTTCGACGTCGTGGCGACCGCCGCCGAGGAGACCAAGAACCCGCAGCGCGACATGCCGCGCGGCATCATCGGCTCCCTGCTCATCTGCACCACGCTGTACGTCGCCGTGTCGATCGTCGTCACGGGCATGCAGCACTACACCAAGCTGTCCGTGGACGCCCCGCTCGCCGACGCGTTCAAGGACACCGGGCATCCCTGGTTCGCGGGCTTCATCAGCTTCGGCGCCGCGGTCGGTCTCACGACGGTGTGCATGATCCTGCTGCTCGGCCAGACCCGCGTGTTCTTCGCGATGAGCCGCGACGGACTGCTGCCGCGCTTCTTCTCCCACGTCCACCCGCGGTTCCGGACCCCGCACCGGCCGACCATCCTGCTCGGCGTGATCATCGCGGTCCTCGCCGGCTTCACCCCGCTGACCGAACTCGCCGCCCTGGTGAACATCGGCACCCTGTTCGCCTTCGTGGTCGTGGCCATCGGCGTGATCATCCTGCGCAACACCCGCCCCGACCTGCCCCGGTCCTTCCGCACCCCATGGGTGCCGTTCCTCCCGATCCTGTCGGTGTGCGCCTCGCTGTGGCTGATGATCAACCTGCCCGCCGAGACCTGGCTCCGCTTCGCCATCTGGATGGTGGCGGGCTTCGGTGTGTACTTCCTCTACGGCCGCTCCCACAGCCGTCTCGGACTGCACGAGGAGACGACCGAGGCCGAGGTGGAGAAGGGGGAGGGCGGAAACACCGCCTAGCCCGACGACGCGGGGCCGCCTACGGCCGTACCGTACGCGGCCCTGCCACGTCCGCCCCCAACTCCGTGACCCGCCGCCGCAGTTCCCGGTCCGCGGTCACCACCAGGCAGGGCCGCGTACGGTACGGCCGTAGGCGGCCCCGCGTCGTCGGGCTAGGCGGTGTTTCCGCCCTCCCCCTTCTCCACCTCGGCCTCGGTCGTCTCCTCGTGCAGTCCGAGACGGCTGTGGGAGCGGCCGTAGAGGAAGTACACACCGAAGCCCGCCGGTCACCACCAGGCAGGGCCGCCCGCCCGCCCCCGCGACCAGCTCGACCATGTGGTCGTCGCCGCTCCCGGCAGCGGACTCCACCCGCACCCCCGGCACGCTCTCCACACCACGAGCGGCCCCCTCGACCACGAGCACGATCTCCACGGGCCCCGCATGCCCCGGCACCCCGTCCGCCGCCAGCCGGTCCCGCAGCCGCTCCGCGGCCCCCCGCCGATCCCGCCACCACCCGTCGGGCACCGACCCGACGACGTTCGCGGCGTCGACGATCACCAGCAGGGGGACGTCCTCAGTCATGGAGCAAGCCTCGCACGGCTCACTGCGCGGCCTTGCCCTCCTCGAAGCTGGCGAAGTACGCGGCCGCCATGTCCTCGTCGCCGTGCCCCAGCTCGGCGGCCCGCTCGAAGCGCTCCGCGCTCGCCTCTGCGACATCCAGACGTACGCCGTGCCGCTCGCCCGCCTCCACGATGAGCCGCGCGTCCTTCGCGGCCGTGGTCACCGCGAACGCGGCCGGGGTCAGCCCGTCGTTCAGCACCAGCCCCGTCTTGGCCCGCAGATACCCCATGTCGAGCGGCCCGCCGTCGATCACCTCGAAGAACCGCTGCGGGTCCACGTCGAGGGCCTTGGACAGCGCCAGCACCTCACCGGCTGCGTTCGTCACGGCCAGCACCCAGCTGTTGGCGACCAGCTTCAGCCGCGTCGCGGTCCCCGCCCCGCCGTCCTCGCCGGTCCACACCGTACGGGCGCCGACGGCGTCGAACACCGGCGTCACCGTCTCCCGCCCCTCGACGGGCCCCGCCGCCAGCACCGTGAGCTGACCGGCCTCGGCGGGCTGGCGGGTGCCCAGGACGGGGGCGTCGTAGAAGACGAGACCGTGCTCGCGCGCGAACGCGGCCAGGTCGGGGACGGCCTCGATCCCGGCGGTCGTCGACTGCATCCACACGGCACCGGACCGCAGTGCGGGCGCCGCCTCACGCATGACGTCGAGCGTCGCGGGACCGTCGTACAGCATGGTCAGGACGACGTCGGCGTCCCGGACCGCCTCGGCGGGGGTGTCGGTGACGCTCGCGCCGTCGTCGGTCAAGGGCTCGGCCTTGGCACGGGTGCGGTTCCAGGCGCGGACGGTGTGCCCTGCCCTGACCAGGTTGCGGGCCATCGCGGCGCCCATGATGCCGGTGCCCAGGACGCTCACGGTGAGCTTGTCGGTCATGACGTCGACTTCCTGTTCTGGTGCGGACGTTGCTGCTCTGATCCAGCTTGCCCGGGGTCGGGGCACTGAGACGGCCCGCCCCCGAATAGAGTGAACCGGTGAACGGCGACTGGCTCATCCGCGGCCGCGACGGCCGCCTCGGCGTCTATCTGCCGACCGAGGACGCTGTCCTGTGCCGGGCGGAACTCGGACCCGGCGGCCCCTGGGAACCCCCGCGCAAGGTCGGCGGCGACCAGAAGCTGCGCCCCGGCGCCGGTATCGGCCAGGGCGCCGACGCGTACGCCCATCTGGCCGCCTGGCGCCCCACCAAGGAGGGCGAGGCCGGCCTGGTGCACTCCACGCACTTCCGGCCGCGTCTTGCCCCGCTGGACTGGATGTCCATCGGCCACCCGGACAAGACCGGCGACCGCACCGGCACGCCCGCCGTCACGGTCGACGCGCAGGGGCGGGCGCATGTCTTCGTGCGCAACCGGGAGGGTGGCGTGAGCATGCGCGGCCAGAAGGAGGTGGGCGGCTGGGGCCCCTGGCGCGACCTCAAGGGGCGTGAGGTCGAGGACCGGCTGGCCGCCGTGACGGGGGAGTCGGGGCGCGTCGAGCTGTACGCGGCCGTGCCCGGGGCCGTCCTGCACTGGCGGCAGGAGAAGCCGGGCAGCGTCCCGGTCCTGGAGGAGGCGATGGAGACGCCGGTACGCGCCGGCACCCTGCAGGCCCTGGCCACCTCCCCGGAGAACACGACCCTCTTCTACGCCGACGACTCCGGAGACCTGTGCGTCTGGCGCCCCGGCACCAAGCCGGTGACCCTCCTGACGTCCGCGGGCCCCGGCCCGGTCGCAGCGATCCGCTGCCAACTCGACGGCCACGACTGCACACTGCTCGCCCAGCGCTCGGCGAGCGGCCGCGTCGCCTTCGCCGCGTACCCGACCGAACAGGAGTCGGCAGGGGCGTGGTGGACGGAGTCGGGGCCACAGCTCCCGTCGGACGCGCTGGTGGCGCTGGCGGTCGACGAGGACGAGCGGGTCGTGGCGGCGACACTGTCACCGTCGACGGGCCAACTCCTGGTCACCCGACGCAAGGACGAGCCGGGGCTGGCACTGGAGGCCTGGCGAGAGGTCTGACCTGAACGCCGGGCCAGGCAATATCAGCCCGTCCGGCGTTTGAGGACGAGGCCGTTGAGGCCGAAGCGGGGGTCTGGGGGCGGAGCCTCCAGGTACCTGGGGACAACGCCGGTGCCCCGCACACCGGGCCAGGCAATATCAGCCCGTCCGGCGTTTGAGGACGAGGCCGTTGAGGCCGAAGCGGGGGTCTGGGGGCGGAGCCCCCACGTACCTACCGACAACGCCGGTGCCCCGCACACCAAGTCGGCATGCAGGGCACCGGCGTTCACAGCGGAGCGCTTACGCGGGGACGCTCGCCACGCCCGGTGCCAGGAACTTCTTGCCGTTCACGCGCTCCGAGACGCCCTCGCTGTCCAGGTACGGCGTGATGCCGCCCAGGTGGAAGGGCCAGCCAGCGCCCGTGATCAGGCAGAGGTCGATGTCCTGGGCCTCGGCGACGACGCCCTCGTCGAGCATCAGGCCGATCTCCTGGGCCACCGCGTCCAGGACACGGTCGCGGACCTGCTCCTCGGTCAGGACGACATCGCCCTGCTTCAGGAGCGCGGCGACCTCCGGGTCCAGCTCCGGCTTCCCGGAGTCGTAGACGTAGAAGCCGCGCTTGCCCGCCTTGACGACGGCCGCGAGGTTCGGGGAGACCGTGAAGCGGTCCGGGAAGGCCCGGTTGAGGGTCTCCGAGACGTGCAGACCGATCGCGGGACCGACCAGCTCCAGAAGCACCAGCGGCGACATCGGCAGACCCAGCGGCTCGACCGCCTTCTCGGCGACCTCGACCGACGTGCCCTCGTCGATGACGTTCTGGATCTCGCCCATGAAGCGGGTGAGGATGCGGTTCACGACGAACGCCGGGGCGTCCTTCACCAGAACCGCGGTCTTCTTCAGCTTCTTGGCGACGGCGAAGGCCGTGGCCAGGGAGGCGTCGTCCGTCTTCTCGCCGCGGACGATCTCCAGCAGCGGCAGGATCGCGACCGGGTTGAAGAAGTGGAAGCCGACGACCCGCTCGGGGTTCTTCAGCTTCGACGCCATCTCCGAGACGGAGAGGGAGGAGGTGTTCGTCGCGAAGATGGCGTGCGCCGGGGCGACCGCCTCGACCTCGGCGAACACCTGCTGCTTGACGCCGATCTCCTCGAACACGGCCTCGATGATGAAGTCCGCGTCCGCGAAGCCCTCGGCCTTGTCCAGCACACCGGTCACCAGCGCCTTGAGGCGGTTGGCCTTGTCCTGGTTGATACGGCCCTTGCCGAGCAGCTTCTCGATCTCGGCGTGGACGTAGCCCACACCCTTGTCGACGCGCTCCTGGTCGATGTCGGTCAGGACGACCGGCACCTCCAGACGACGCAGGAAGAGCAGGGCGAGCTGGGAGGCCATGAGGCCTGCACCCACGACACCGACCTTGGTGACCGGACGCGCCAGGTTCTTGTCCGGCGCACCGGCCGGACGCTTGCCGCGCTTCTGCACCAGGTTGAAGGCGTAGATGCCGGCACGCAGTTCGCCACCCATGATCAGGTCGGCGAGCGCCTTGTCCTCGGCGTCGTAGCCCTGCTGGAGGTCGCCGTTCTTGGCGGCGGCGATGATGTCGAGGGCACGGTAGGCGGCCGGAGCGGCGCCGTGCACCTTGGAGTCCGCGATGAAACGGCCCTTGGCGACAGCCTGGTCCCAGCCCTCACCGCGGTCGATGACCGGGCGCTCGACCTCGACGTCGCCCTTCAGGACGGACGCGGTCCAGATCAGCGACTGCTCCAGGAAGTCGGCGCCCTCGAAGATGGCGTCGGCGATGCCCAGGTCGAAGACCTGCTGGCCCTTGAGCTGCTTGTTCTGGTTGAGGCTGTTCTCGATGATCACCTGGACGGCCTTGTCGGCGCCGATCAGGTTCGGCAGGATCGTGCAGCCGCCCCAGCCGGGGACCAGGCCGAGGAAGACCTCGGGGAGCGAGAACGCAGGGAGCGCCTTCGAGACGGTCCGGTACTTGCAGTGCAGACCGACCTCGACGCCACCGCCCATGGCGGCGCCGTTGTAGTACGCGAAGGTCGGGACCGCGAGGCCCGACAGCCGCTTGAAGACCTCGTGGCCGCCCTTGCCGATGGCCAGCGCGTCCTTGTGCTCCTTCAGCAGCTCGACGCCCTTGAGGTCGGCGCCGACGGCGAAGATGAACGGCTTGCCGGTGATGCCGACGCCGACGATGTCACCGGCCGCGGCCTCCGCCTCGACCTGGTCGATGGCGGTGTCGAGGTTGGCCAGCGACTGCGGGCCGAAGGTGGTCGGCTTGGTGTGGTCGAAGCCGTTGTCCAGCGTGATGAGCGCGAAGCGCCCGGCGCCGAACGGCAGGTCGAGGTGGCGTACGTGCGCGGACGTCACGACCTCGTCGGGGAACAGCTCGGCCGCACCCTTCAAAAGCTCAGCGGTGGTGCTCACTTGCTGCCTCCGTCGAAATTCGGGTTCTCCCAGATGACCGTCGCGCCCATGCCGAAGCCGACGCACATGGTGGTCAGGCCGTAGCGGACCTCAGGCTGCTCCTCGAACTGACGGGCCAGCTGCGTCATGAGACGCACGCCCGACGAGGCCAGCGGGTGACCGAAGGCGATGGCGCCGCCGTACTGGTTGACGCGCTCGTCGTCGTCCGCGATGCCGTAGTGGTCGAGGAAGGCCAGGACCTGGACGGCGAAGGCCTCGTTGACCTCGAAGAGGTTGATGTCCTCGATGGACAGGCCCGCCTTGGCGAGGGCCTTCTCCGTGGCCGGGATCGGGCCGTAGCCCATGACCTCCGGCTCGACGCCCGCGAAGGCGTAGGAGACGAGGCGCATCTTCACCGGGAGGTTGTTCTCGCGGGCGAAGTCCTCGGACGCGATGATCGAGGCGGTGGCACCGTCGTTCAGACCGGCCGCGTTACCCGCGGTGACCCGGCCGTGGACGCGGAACGGCGTCTTCAGACCGGAGAGGTTCTCCAGGGTGGTCCCCGGGCGCATCGGCTCGTCGGCGGTCACGAGACCCCAGCCGGTCTCACCGGCCTCCGGGTTCGTACGACGCACCGAGATCGGCACCAGGTCGGCCTGGATCTTGCCGTTGGCGTACGCCTTGGCGGCCTTCTCCTGCGAGCGCACCGCGTACTCGTCGGCGCGCTGCTTGGTGATGTGCGGGTAGCGGTCGTGCAGGTTCTCGGCGGTCATGCCCATGAACAGGGCGGACTCGTCGACCAGCTTCTCGCTGACGAAGCGCGGGTTCGGGTCCACGCCCTCGCCCATCGGGTGGCGGCCCATGTGCTCGACACCACCGGCGATGACGGCGTCGTAGGCGCCGAAGGCGATGGAGCCCGCGACCGTCGTGACGGCGGTCAGGGCGCCGGCGCACATACGGTCGACGGAGTAGCCGGGCACCGACTGGGGGAGACCCGCGAGGATGCCGGCCGTGCGGCCGATGGTCAGGCCCTGGTCGCCGATCTGCGTGGTCGCGGCGATAGCGACCTCGTCGATCTGCTTCGGGTCGAGACCCGGGTTGCGGCGCAGCAGCTCCCGGATCGCCTTCACGACGAGGTCGTCGGCGCGGGTCTCGTGGTAGATGCCCTTCGGGCCCGCCTTGCCGAACGGGGTGCGGACGCCGTCGACGAAGACGACGTCCCTGAGGCTACGAGGCACGATGGCTCTCCTCCAGAAGTGCGGGACGCTGAGCGCTTGCTCATGGCCATGCTACTTATGAGTAACGTAGCTGCACAGTCCTGGCGAGGGGAGCGGCGAAGGTCACATCCTTGGGTGCATGCTCTCGGAAGATCTTGGCGCGATCTCGACGTAGACGCCCCCTTGGGGGCGCAGGGAACCTCTCACGACGACTGGGCGGTCAAGGCAGCCACCAGAACCGGCGTGACCTGCTCGACCTGCCAGGCCCGAGCCCCGTAACCGGCCAGCGCCTGCGCGACCGACTCGGCGTCGACCACCTTCGGCGGCTCCCAGCAGACCCGCCGCACGGTGTCGGGAGTGATCAGGTTCTCCTGAGGCATGTTGAGCTGCTCGGCCAGCGTGGACACGGCGGCCCGAGCCGCGGACAGCCGAGCCGCGGCAACAGGATCCTTGTCGGCCCAGGCCCGCGGCGGCGGAGGCCCGGTCACCGGCTGCCCGGGCGCCGGCAACTGCGATTCGGTCATGGCCTTCGCGCGGTCGACGGCTGCCTGCCACTGCTCCAGCTGCCGCCGGCCCATGCGGTGCCCGAAGCCATTGAGCGCGGCCAGCGCATGCACATTGCCCGGCACGGCGAGCGCGGCCTCGACGATCGCCGCGTCGCTGAGCACCTTGCCCGGCGACACGTCCCGCTTCTGGGCGATCCGGTCGCGTGTCTGCCACAGCTCCCGCACGACACCGAGCTGCCGGCGTCTGCGCACCTTGTGCATCCCGGACGTCCGCCGCCAGGGATCCTTGCGCGGCTCGGCGGGCGGCGCCGACGCGATCGCGTCGAACTCCTGCCGCGCCCACTCCAGCTTCCCCTGCCGGTCCAGCTCCTTCTCCAGCGCGTCGCGCAGATCCACGAGCAGCTCGACGTCCAGCGTCGCGTAGCGCAGCCAGGGCTCGGGCAGCGGCCGGGTCGACCAGTCGACGGCCGAGTGCCCCTTCTCCAGGACGAACCCGAGCACGCCCTCGACCATCGCGCCGAGGCCGACCCGGGGGAACCCGGCGAGCCGACCGGCCAGCTCGGTGTCGAACAGCTGGGTCGGCACCATGCCTATTTCGCGCAGACAGGGCAGATCCTGGGTGGCGGCGTGCAGCACCCACTCCACTCCGGACAGGGCTTCGCCGAGGCCGGACAGGTCGGGGCAGGCGACGGGGTCGATCAGCGCGGAACCCGCGCCCGCGCGGCGCAGCTGCACGAGATAGGCACGCTGGCCGTAGCGGTAGCCGGACGCGCGTTCGGCGTCGACGGCGACGGGGCCCGATCCCGCGGTGAAGGCGGCGATCACCTCGGCGAGCGCGGCCTCGTCGGCGATCACGGGCGGAATGCCCTCACGGGGTTCCAGCAAAGGGGTCGGCGCCTCCGTAACAGAAGATCCGTCGTCTTCCGGAGGGGCGCCTCCGGTGGTTCGCAGTGAACTGTCTGCTGCGGTTTCTTGGGCGTCGGTCACATGTCAAGGGTATCTGTGTATGGACAGCGCCCGCCGATGGAACGTTCCGTCGGCGGGCGCCCGAGGGTCGTAAACCAGTCAGTCAAGTGAAGGATCCGGCTCACGGTGGGTGGGGGGACGAGCGTGGGATCAGCGGCCGATCCCGTTCACGTCAGTGAATGATCATGCGTTCCATCGATGTCGGCTGGACTCAGTGGATGATTCCGGTGCGCAGCGCCACGGCGACCATGCCGGCGCGGTCACCGGTGCCGAGCTTGCGGGCGATCCGGGCGAGGTGGCTCTTGACGGTCAGGGCGGACAGGCCCATCGAGACGCCGATCGCCTTGTTCGACTGGCCCTCCGCCACCAGCCGCAGCACCTCGACCTCGCGGCCGGACAACTCGCGGTAGCCGCCCGGGTGGCTCGGGGCACCCGGGTGGCGACGGTGCATACGGGCGGCGGCGGCGCCGATGGGGGCGGCACCGGGCCGGGTGGGGAGCCCGACGTTGGTGCGGGTGCCGGTGACGACGTAGCCCTTCACACCGCCCGCGAGGGCGTTGCGCACGGCGCCGATGTCGTCGGCGGCGGACAGGGCGAGGCCGTTGGGCCAGCCCGCGGCGCGGGTCTCCGACAGGAGGGTGAGGCCGGAGCCGTCGGGCAGGTGGACGTCGGCGACACAGATGTCGCGGGGGTTGCCGATGCGGGGACGAGCCTCCGCGATGGACGAGGCCTCGATGACATCGCGCACACCGAGCGCCCAGAGGTGACGGGTGACGGTGGAGCGGACGCGGGGGTCGGCCACGACCACCATGGCGGTGGGCTTGTTCGGGCGGTAGGCGACCAGGCTTGCGGGCTGCTCGAGGAGAACGGACACCAGGCCTCCTGGGGTGCGGGGACGGCTTTCAAGGTCACAGTCGTCTTCGGCACCAAACCCGTGGCCCTTTAGGGAAAGATCACGATTTAGTGAGTAACAATCAGGGCAATTCGGACGCGTGGTCGATCGATAGGCGAGTAAATCGCGTCGATCAAGGACTGTTTCCTGACCGAAAGTGGCCGTATCGACAAAGTGATGGTCAAGCTTGCGGCCGTCGGGCGAGGAGCGGTTTAGCGGGACTGCGGGTCGCGGCGCTGAGGCAGCGTCACCACCGACGCGTCCCCCGGGCCGGCCGGCGGCAGGCCCGCGATCTGCGCCAGCAGATCGCACCAGGACGCCAGATGACCTGCGGTGTCCGGGACCCCGCCCAGGCCCTCACGCGGGGTCCAGGACGCACGGATCTCGATCTGCGAGGCCGCCGGGCGCTCGGACAGGCCGCCGAAGTAGTGGGAGCTCGCCCGGGTGACGGTGCCGCTCGGCTCGCCGTACGACAGCCCGCGCGCCTGGAACGCGCCGGTCAGCCAGGACCAGCACACCTCGGGCAGCAGCGGGTCGGCGGCCATCTCCGGCTCCAGCTCCGCCCGCACGAGGGTCACCAGCCGGAAGGTGCCCCGCCAGGCGTCGTGGCCCGCCGGGTCGTGCAGCAGCACCAGGCGGCCGTCGGCCAGGTCCTGGTCACCGTCGACGACCGCCGCCTCCAGCGCGTACGCGTACGGAGCCAGGCGCTGGGGCGCCTTGGTCTGCTCGACCTCGATCTGCGGCCGCAGGCGGCCCGCACGCAGAGCCTCGACAGCGGCCCGGAAAGCCGCTGGAGCCGTACTGTGCGAATGCCGCTCCCCCTCCCCGGCCTCCTTCGCGTCATCCATTCCGCCAGTGCCGTCCGACAGTCTTCCCTGAGCCGCAGCCATGCCGGGAAGATTAAGGGGAACCGGAGCTTCGTGCAGGGAGAGACACCCGGACAACACCCCAACCCCGGCGCCGGGCCCTGTGCGGCCGTGCGAGACTTGCCCCCGTGAGTGCCAACCAGACGCCGCCGTCAGCCACGCCCGACGCAGTCAAGAATTCCGCCTTCCTCAAGGCGTGCAGGCGCGAACCCGTGCCGCACACCCCGGTGTGGTTCATGCGGCAGGCCGGGCGCTCCCTGCCGGAGTACCGCAAGGTGCGCGAGGGCATCGCGATGCTCGACTCCTGCATGCGGCCCGAGCTGGTCACCGAGATCACCCTCCAGCCCGTGCGCAGGCACGACGTGGACGCGGCGATCTACTTCAGCGACATCGTCGTGCCGCTGAAGGCCATCGGCATCGACCTCGACATCAAGCCGGGCGTCGGCCCGGTCGTCGAGCGCCCGATCCGCACCCGCGCCGACCTGGCCCAACTGCGCGACCTCACCCCCGAGGACGTCTCGTACGTCACCGAGGCCATCGGCATGCTCACCGGCGAGCTCGGCGCCACCCCGCTCATCGGTTTCGCCGGCGCGCCTTTCACTCTCGCGAGTTACCTCGTCGAGGGCGGTCCGTCGCGCACGTACGAGAACGCCAAGGCGATGATGTACGGCGACCCCGAGCTGTGGGCCGACCTGCTCGACCGCCTCGCCGACATCACCGCGGCCTTCCTGAAGGTGCAGATCGAGGCCGGCGCCTCCGCCGTCCAGCTCTTCGACTCCTGGGCCGGCGCCCTCGCCCCCGTCGACTACCGCCGCTCGGTGATGCCCGCCTCCGCGAAGGTCTTCGACGCCGTCGCCGGGTACGGCGTCCCGCGCATCCACTTCGGCGTCGGCACCGGTGAGCTGCTGAAGCTCATGGGCGAGGCCGGCGCGGACGTCGTCGGCGTCGACTGGCGCGTCCCGCTCGACGAGGCCGCCCGCCGTGTCGGCCCCGGCAAGGCGCTCCAGGGCAACCTCGACCCGACCGTCCTGTTCGCCACCCCCGAGGCGATCGAGGCCAAGACCCGCGAGGTGCTCGACACCGCGGCCGGTCTAGAGGGCCATGTCTTCAACCTCGGCCACGGCGTCATGCCGTCCACCGACCCGGACGCCCTGACCCGGCTCGTCGAGTACGTCCACACGCAGACGGCCCGATAGAGAACGCTCACCACGTCTGCCGGGGCCGTGCCCGCCTGCCGAACAGCAGGCCGCGGGGCTCCGGCGGCGGTGTGGTCCCCGGTTTGAGCGGCCAGGCGAGCAGCATGCCCGCGAGGAAGCCGGCGACGTGCGCCGCGTACGCCACCGTGCCGGCGTCGGAGACGCCCTCTCCGGACGAGTACACGGCCTGCAGCACGAACCAGAAGCCGAGCACCAGCCAGGCGGGCAGCCGCAGCGGCAGGAAGATCAGGAACGGCACGAGGACCCACACCCTGGCCCTCGGATACAGCACCAGATAGGCGCCCAGGACGCCCGCGATGGCCCCGGACGCGCCGATCAGCGGGTCGGCCGAGTCGTCGTTGAGGAACGCGAAGCCGTACGACGCCGCGTAGCCGCAGACGACGTAGAAGAGGAAGTACCGCACGTGGCCCATGCGGTCCTCGATGTTGTTGCCGAAGATCAGCAGGAAGAGCATGTTGCCCAGCAGGTGCAGCCAGCTGCCGTGCAGGAACATCGCGGTGAAGACCGACAGCGCGGGGGACTTGTCGTAGCCGGGCCGGCCGATCACACAGCCGGGGCCGTTCGGGCCGACGGCGACCTCGCCCGTAGGGACCACTCCCGGCAGCTGATCGTGGATCAACTCCCTTGGCACCGCCGCGTAGTGGTCCAGGAACGCATGCAGATGGCACAGCTGGGCCAGGCTGCTCTCACCGGACACGGAGCCGGCTATCCCGGGCGTGGACAGGAAGACGAGGACGTTCGCGGCGATCAGCGCGTATGTCACCCAAGGGGTGCGGCGCACCGGGTTCACGTCATGGACGGGGATGACCACGACTGGTATCTGCCCGGGATCGGTGCGGCGAATCGGTGAACGTGGGTGGGGGCGCGTGCGTATGACTCGGCAACCGCCCGCGGCACGGGGAAGGCGGGTCGCGGGGTCTACGTGAGGAACAGGCGATGAACGACCGAGTTACTCCTCCGATTCACGCGTTGCCCGACGGTGAGGCCGAGATCGCCGTGGTGGTGCGGCTGCCGTGGGAAGACGTCGCGCGGCTGGGTCAGGAGGCGGGGCGGCTTGCCGCGCAGATGCAGCGGCCGGTGACGCTGGACGAGGCGGTGAGCCATCGGTTGCGTTCCCCGCGGGGGGCTGCGCACGCGAAGCCGGCGGGGGAGCAGCCGGTTGCTGCCGCCGCTGTGCCGACCAGTGCGTCCGTGTCTTCGTTGCCCCCTCGGGCGCCTGCCGAGCAGGCTCGGCAGGCCATTGAGAGGATCAACGGCAGCGCGTGAGCGCCGCGGCCCCTAGGCGGGTTGTCCTACCGCCTTCACAGCTTTACGGGCCGCTACCAGTACCGGGTCCCAGACCGGGGAGAACGGTGGGGCGTATCCCAGGTCCAGGGACGTCATCTGTTCCACCGTCATCCCCGCCGTCAGGGCCACCGCCGCGATGTCGACCCTCTTGGCCGCGCCCTCGCGGCCCACGATCTGTACGCCCAGCAGGCGTCCCGTGCGGCGTTCGGCGAGCATTTTGACCTTCATGAGGGAGGCACCCGGGTAGTAGCCCGCGCGGCTCGTCGACTCGATCGTGGCGGTGACGTACTGCAGGCCCGCCCTGCGTGCGTCCTTCTCGCGCAGGCCCGTGCGGGCGATCTCCAGGTCGCAGACCTTGCTGACGGCCGTGCCGACCACGCCGGGGAACGTGGCGTAGCCGCCGCCGGCGTTCGTGCCGATGACCTGGCCGTGCTTGTTGGCGTGGGTGCCGAGGGCGATGTGGCGCTCCTGGCCGGAGACCAGGTCGAGGACCTCCACACAGTCGCCGCCCGCCCAGATGTCCTCGTGGCCGCGCACGCGCATGGCGAGGTCGGTCAGCAGGCCGCCGTGGTCGCCGAGGGGGAGGCCGGCGGCTCGCGCGAGCGCCGTTTCCGGGCGGACGCCGATGCCCAGGACGACCACGTCCGCCGGGTACTCGGCGTCCTGCGTGGCCACCGCGCGGACGTTGCCGTCCTCGCCGGTGAGGATCTTGGTGACCTCGGTGTCGTTGACCATGGTGATGCCCAGGCCCTCCATGGCCGCGTGCACGAGGCGGCCCATGTCGGGGTCGAGCGTCGACATGGGTTCGCTGCCACGGTTGACGACCGTCACCTCGTAGCCGCGATTGATGAGCGCCTCGGCCATCTCCACGCCGATGTAGCCGGCGCCGACCACCACCGCGCGACGGCCACGCGTGCGTGCCAGCGTGTCGAGCAGGGCCTGGCCGTCGTCGAGGGTCTGCACGCCGTGGACGCCGGGCGCGTCCACGCCCGGCATGTCGGGGCGGATCGGGCGGGCGCCGGTCGCGATCACGAGCTTGTCGTACGACGTCCAGGACTCGGCGCCGGAATCGACGTCACGCGCGCGTGCCCGGCGGCCGGCCACGTCGATCTCCACGACCTCCGTCCGCATGCGCAGGTCGATGTCCCGCGCGCGGTGCTCCTCCGGCGAACGGGCGATCAGCTGGTCCCGCTCGGGCACGTCGCCGCCCACCCAGTACGGGATGCCGCACGCCGAGAAGGAGGTGAAGTGGCCGCGCTCGAAGGCCACGATCTCCAGCTCCTCGGCGCTCCTCAGGCGTCTCGCCTGCGACGCCGCGGACATCCCCGCGGCGTCGCCGCCGATCACCACCAGCCGTTCCCGCTTGCCCGGCACACCCGTCGTAGCGCTCATGGTCATGCGAACACGCTACGGGCGCAGGGAATTTCAGTCCTGCTCGCCGCCCTGTCCGTCTCCCGCGCGCGTGGGAGACGGAGCGGGCCGGGCGGCCGGCAGCGGGCCGAGCGGGGTGGTCGCGGGCGCGGTCGCCGGCCGGCGCGGCAGCCGGGGGCGCAGCACCTTCAGCCACAGCAGCACGAGCAGCGCCGCCACCGCCGCGAACGGCAGCACCGCGCCGAACGCCACCGCGAGCCAGCGCACCATCGTCACGAACGCGTTCCAGCCACCCGCGAGCGCGTCCACGAAGCCTGGATCGTCGTCCTTCGCGGCCTTCTTCACCGGCGTCTCGGACAGGGACAGCGTGATCGTCGCCAGGCTGGTGCGGTCCTTCAGGGACGCCTGCTGGGCCAGCAGCGACTCCAGGTCGGCCTGCCGGCTGCTCAGCTCGCCCTCCAGCGTCACCACGTCGCTGAGCCTCGTCGCCTGGTCCATCAGCTCGCGGATCCGGGCCACGCTGGCCCGCTGCGACTTGATGCGGCTCTCCACGTCCACGACCTGGTCGGTGACGTCCTGCGCCTTCGCGCTGCGCTCGATCAGCTTGCCCGCGCCCTCCAGGTCCGCGAGGACCTCGGCGTACCGGTCGACGGGCACGCGCAGGACGACGCGGGTGTGCTCGTGGCCCTCGTCGTCGCGGGTGGTGGTCTCGTCGCCGACGTAGCCGCCCGCGTTCTCGATGGTCGTACGGGCCTCGTCGAGGGCGTTGGGTACCTCCTTGACCTGCACGGTCAGCGAGGCGGTGCGGATGATGTGGGTCGCGGGGACCTTGACGGGCGCGGTGGCCTTGCCAGCGCCGGAGCCGCTGTCGGGGGCTCCCTGCTGCGCACCTGCCTTGGAGTCCGCCTGGGCGGCCTCGCCCTTGGCGGCGGAATCACTGGCGCCGCCCGAGTCGTTCGCGCCGCTGCATCCGGTGAGCGCGAGTGCGGCGGCCAGCATGAGGCCCACCAGGGCCTGAGCGGGTCGTGCGGAACGTCGTGTGCGCATGTGGGCGTACCCCCGAGGGTCGTCGTGACGACTGACGCTTCTTCGACGCCCGGGTCCTGCGGAACGTTGGCGGGAAACGGTCCCGATGCGGTCACGGTCGGGACTCGTGAAGGACACCGGGGCGCGGAGGGGTGTCAGTGGGGTCTGAGAGGCTGTGGACATGCGCGAAGTGGAGACTCGTACGGAAACGGGCCAGGTCGTCGTCATCGGGGGCGGTATCGCCGGGCTCGCCGCGGCCCATCGCCTGCTGGACGCCGGCCGGCACGTGACCGTCCTTGAGGCGTCGGACCGGGTCGGCGGCAAGCTGCTGCCCGGCGAGATCGCCGGCGTGCGCGTGGACCTCGGCGCCGAGTCGATGCTGGCCCGCCGCCCCGAGGCGGTCGCCCTCGCACGCGAGGTGGGCCTCGACGAGCGGCTCCAGCCGCCCGCCACCGCGACGGCCTCGATCTGGACCCGCGGTGCCCTGCGCCCCATGCCCAAGGGACACGTGATGGGCGTCCCCGGCACCGCCGCCGCCCTCTCCGGCGTCCTGTCCGACGAAGGGCTGGCCCGCATCGAGCGCGACGCCGACCTGCCCCGCACCGAGGTCGGGGACGACGTGGCGGTCGGCGAGTTCGTGGCGGCCCGCCTCGGCCGCGAGGTCGTCGACCGCCTGGTCGAGCCCCTGCTGGGCGGCGTCTACGCGGGCGACGCGTACCGCATCTCGATGCGCTCGGCGGTCCCGCAGCTCTACCAGGCGGCGAAGACCCACGACTCGCTCACCGAGGCCGTCCGCGAGATCCAGGCCAGGGCCGCGGCGAACCAGCAGACCGGGCCGGTGTTCATGGGCATCGAGGGCGGCGTGGGCCAACTACCGCTCGCCGTCGCACAGTCGGTGCGCGCGCGGGGCGGCGACATCGTGACCGGGGCGCCGGTGACGGAGCTGCGCCGCGAGGCGTCCGGCGGCTGGCGCGTCGTCGCCGGTGACCGGGTGCTGCGCGCCGACGCAGTCGTCGTCGCCGTACCCGCCCCGGCCGCCGCTGCCCTGCTGCGCGCCGAGGCCCCCGAGGCCGCCGCCGAGCTGGCCGGCGTCGAGTACGCCTCCATGGCCCTGATCACCCTCGCCTACCGCCGAGCCGACGCCGACCTCCCGGCGGGCAGCGGCTTCCTCGTGCCGCCGGTCGACGGGCGCACCATCAAGGCGTCGACGTTCGCCTCCCAGAAGTGGGGCTGGATCGGCGACGAGGACCCGGACACCCTCGTCCTGCGCACCTCCGTCGGGCGGCACGGCGAGACGGAGATCCTGGGCCGCGAGGACGACCACCTTGTCGACGTCTCCCGCCGGGACCTCAAGGAGGCCACCGGCCTCGACGCCACCCCCCTTCAGACCCGCGTCACCCGCTGGACCGACGGCCTGCCCCAGTACCCGGTCGGCCACCACGCGCGCGTGGCCCGCGTCCGCGAGCACGTCGCCAAGGTGCCGGGCCTCGCCGTGTGCGGCGCGCAGTACGACGGCGTGGGCATCCCGGCGTGCATCGCCAGCGCGTACGCCGCCGCCGACCAGCTGGAGGGTGATCTGCGCGGTGTGGAGGAGCTCACCGCCAACCCGGTGCAGAGTCTGCACGGCGGAGCGGGAGAATAAGGGCATGAGTGACGACGCCTCCACCACCGAGTCCGGCAGGATCCCGAACAAGGGCAAGCTGGCCAAGGACCTCAACGAGGTCATCCGCTACACCCTCTGGTCCGTCTTCAGGCTGAAGGACGTGCTCCCCGAGGACCGCGCGGGCTATGCCGACGAGGTCCAGGAGCTGTTCGACCAGCTCGCCGCCAAGGACGTGACGATCCGCGGCACCTACGACGTGTCCGGGCTGCGCGCCGACGCCGACCTCATGATCTGGTGGCACGCGGAGACCGCCGACCAGCTCCAGGACGCGTACAACCTCTTCCGCCGCACCAAGCTCGGCCGCGCGCTCGAGCCGGTCTGGTCGAACATGGCGCTGCACCGCCCGGCCGAGTTCAACCGCTCGCACATCCCGGCGTTCCTCGCCGACGAGACGCCGCGGAACTAC
Organism: Streptomyces sp. UW30; assembly: GCF_008042075.1. GTDB lineage: Bacteria > Actinomycetota > Actinomycetes > Streptomycetales > Streptomycetaceae > Streptomyces. The sequence goes on from NZ_RDBN01000037.1 coordinate 2,077,402, forward strand.
GTCAGCGTCTACCCCTTCGTGCGCTCCTACGACTGGTACCTGCTGCCCGACGAGGACCGCCGCCGCATGCTCGCCGACCACGGCAAGATGGCCCGCGGCTACCCGGACGTGCGCGCCAACACGGTCGCCTCGTTCTCGCTGGGCGACTACGAGTGGATCCTCGCCTTCGAGGCCGACGAGCTCTACCGCATCGTCGACCTCATGCGCCACCTGCGCGCCTCCGAGGCCCGGATGCACGTCCGCGAGGAGGTGCCGTTCTACACCGGCCGCCGCAAGTCCGTTGCGGAGCTGGTGGCCGGGCTCGCCTGAGCCGTTGGTCGAAGTGTGACGCAGCCCCGCACCCCGAAAGGGGCGCGGGGCTGCGTCACACCGCGGCTCCGCCGCGCGGGCGCGACCGGCTACGGACGCCGGGCAGCCGCGGTCTTGTGCCGGCGCTTGTCGGCAGCGGTCGGCTTCGGCTCGGGGTGCCCCTCGCACGCCGCGCGCCGCCCCGGCAGACGGCCCTCCAGCAGATACGCGTCGACGTGGCCGTTGACGCAGGCGTTCGGGCCGTACGCGATGCCGTGCGTCCCGGCGTCCCGCTCGGTCACCAGGACCGAGCCCGCGAGCCGCCGGTGCATCTCCAGCGCGCCCTCGTACGGCGTGGCGGCATCCCGCTCGGCGGCCAGGATCAGCGTCGGCGGCAGCTCACCCGGCCCGGTCCGCACGTCCACAGCCTTCTGCCGGGGCGCCTGCCAGAAGGCGCACGGCAGGTTCATCCACGCGTTGTCCCAGGTCTCGAACGGCGCCACCCGTGCCAGCCGCGTGTTGTCCCGGTCCCAGACCGCCCAGTCCGTCGGCCAGGGCGCGTCATTGCACTCCACGGCCGTGTAGACCGCGTTCGTGTTCTCCTCCTCGGCCGCCGCCTCCGTCACCGGCGAGGCCAGCTCGACCAGCGGCTTCGCATCGCCCTTCAGATACGCCGAGAGCGCCTGCGCCCGCGAGGGCCAGTAGTCGTCGTAGTAGCCGGCCTGGAGGAATGCCTCCTGCAACTGCCCCGGCCCGATCTTCCCGCCGGCCGGCCGCGCCGCGAGCCGCGCCCGTACCTTCTCGTAACTGGCCAGCACCTCGTCGGCGGTGACGCCGAGCCCGTACACGTCGTCGTGCTTGGCGACCCAGTCCCGGAAGTCCGTCCAGCGCCCCTCGAACGCCGCCGACTGGGCCAGGTTGCTGTGGTACCAGATCTGCTTGGGGTCCGGGTTCACCGCCGAGTCGAACACCATCCGCCGTACGTGCTGGGGGAAGAGGTGTGCGTACAGCGCGCCGAAGTAGGTGCCGTACGACGCGCCCATGAACGTCAGCTTCTCCTCGCGCAGCGCGGCGCGCAGGACGTCCAGGTCACGGGCGTTGTTGAGGGAGTTGTAGTACTGAAGCGCGCTCCCGGCACGCTCGGCGCAGCCGCGCGCGTACGCCTTCGCCCGCTCGACGCGCTCCTTCTTGTACGCCTCCGAGGGGAACGTCGGCGCGAGGGAAGGCCCCTTGGCGATGTGCTTGGGGTCCTGGCAGGACAGCGGGGCGGAGGGTCCCACTCCGCGCGGGGCGTAGCCGACCAGGTCGTAGGCGGCCGCCAGCCGCTTCCACGCCGGGATGACCCCGATCAGCGGGAACTGCACGCCGGAGGCGCCCGGTCCGCCCGGGTTGTAGACCAGGGCACCCTGCCCCGGCACCCGGCGCTTGCTGTTGTGCGGGTCCTTGTGCGTGGCCGTGGCCCGGCTGACCAGGAGCCGGATCTGCTTGCCGTAGGGGCGGGAGTAGTCGAGCGGGACGGACACCGTGCCGCACTGCACGTTGCCCGGCAGGCCCTGCTCCTTGGGGCAGCGACGGAAGGCGATGCCGGCCGCCTTGGCACGCGCGGCGGCCACCGCCGTACCGTGCCGCTCGTCCGTCCTCGGGGCCGCCCCGGCGTTGCCGGCCGGGGCCAGGGAGAGTGACGACAGGAGCAGGGCCCCCGCGGCCGAGTAGAGGGCGGCAGCTCGCATGGCATTTCCCTTCGGTGCACGGCAGCAACAAAAGGGATATTTGGTTCGTCTGTTGATGAAGGCAAGCACCGCCTCGCCGAAGTCGCCGCAATGCCCCCTATTCGTCATCGACTTATCGCGTCGTCACTCGCGCCAGTGCATCTCCTCATGGTGCTGCTCGCGGTGCGCGAACGCCGCACGCAGGTCCGGCTCGCCGATCGCGCGCACGCCCCGTACGGCGACGGAGGTGAGATACGTGCGGTCGCCGCCGCCTCCGGAGTGCCGCACCAGGGCGCTCAGCAGCCGCTGCCCGGCCGGGGAGGCCCACCGCGTGTACGGGTGGATCTCGATGCGGGCGATGGCGAGGCAGCTCAGGGTGAGCACGAACGGCAGGGCGAACCACAGCGCGACCAGATGCGCCGGCATCTCGGACCGGTCGGGCGCCAGCAGGGCGATCGCGCCGAGCGCCGCCACGGCAGCCGCGGCGAGCCGCACCTGACGGACCGCGGCGCCTATGTCGTCGCGCGCCGCGTCGGGCACGGCGAGGCCCGCGCTGACCAGCCGGTCGGCGAGGCTGCCCACCGCGTCGGCGGCGGCCGCGGCGTCCCGCACCGGCTCGATCCGGGACTGGCCCTGCGGCCCGATGGCCCCTATCACCGAGCGTTCCATCTCGTCGCGCCCGCGCGGATCGACGACCGTCGCCCAGCCGGTGCGCGCGAGCAGCAGCCGCTGCTGGCGCGCCATGGAGACGAGGGTCAGATCGGCGACCCGTCGGGGGCCGCCGGACAGGAAGGCGGCCTCGTACAGCGTCAGATCGTGGTCCGGGGCCGCGGTCGACTCTTTCGTGTCCATGGCCGCGGTGTGTACGGCGGCCAGGCACAGCCGCGTGCACGCCGTGCCGGCGACGGCCCAGGCCAGCAGTAGGAGAAGGACCCAGAACATGCCGCGTTTCTATGCCAAAGGCTCTGTGCACGCCATGGGTCGTTCACGATACGGACCGAGAGTTGCCGGGATGTGACGTTCCGGATCGGGGCGTACGGCCCTCAGGAGCCCTCGGTGTCGTCCCCGCGCGGGCTGGCGGCGGCCGGCGGCAGGGTGTACGTCGGCGACGGCGGTGGGGTCATCGGCACGGCCGGAGCGGGGTCGGTCGTCGGACCCGGCGGGGCGGGGGAGGGCGTGAGCGGAGGGGTGCTGTTCGCGACCATGTCCCGGGCCAGGGCGTCGAAGTCGACGTAGCCGGTGGCCTCCAGGACCGTGATGTGGTCCAGCACGGTGGTGTTGGCGTCGTCGGCGAGTTTACGCACGAGGGAGTTGCGCGTACTGGCCCGGACCTGGGCGACGACGGAGAACACCTTGCCGTGCGCCAGCCGCAGGATGTTCGCGAACTGCCGGTCGTACTCCACACCCTGGGCCGCGTTCAGGGTCGCCAGCCATCCCTGCTGCTGCTCGGTGGGCTCGTTGGGCAGTTGGAGGCTGAGCCTGGCCGCGACGTCACGCACCCGCTCGTCCAGGAACGCGTGCCCCTCGATGAGGTGCTCTCCGGCGGTCCGTACGGCCGCGGTGGTGCCCTTCTGCCGGGCCTGCCGGCCGGCGGGCAGCTCCCACAGCCCGGCCAGCCGGACCTTCGTGACGAACTCGCGGTCGAGGGCGGACAGCGGCCCGTAGCCGGTCGAGACGGTGTCGGCGTTCAGTACGTCCAGACCGGTCCCGGACCGGTCGGCGTACGACCAGATCGGGAAGATCATCGCCAGCAGCGTCGCCACCAGGCCCGTGATGATGATCCCGGTGCCGCTGACGATGCCTCTGCCGGTGATGGGGGGTCGCGGTCGCATGGTGCCTCCTGTTGCGGCACCGCACGTTAGTGCGCTTCGAGGGTTAGGTTGGCATATTACTTCGGCGCCTACACCAACCTCCGTACAGGAGCGAATGGTTGCAACCAGGGTGGTTACGGGCGAAAGGGGAGCTTCGGGGGCGGGCTTACGGTGTCATACGCGGACCAAGCGGACGCGTGGAGGGTGCTGCGGGCCCGGGTGTTAACCCCGGCACACTCGGCGGCCGCGGTCGCGTCCACGAGGGAGCGGGGTTCGGCGTAGGCCGCCCCCGCTCACCGTCGCAGCAGCACTCGGCGCGTGGCCCGCGCCAGCCGCACCCCGGGCCGCCGGGAGCGCGGCTTCGGTCCCGACCGCTCCAGCCACCACTCCCGCAACTCCGCCCGCACCCGCGCGTCCTCGCAGCGGCCCTCGGCCAGCAGATACCCGGCGAAGTCCAGCGCGTCGCGCCGGTAGCCGTCGCTCATCGGGTGACCGTGCGTGTACCCGAGGAAGGCCCGCCGGTACCGGTCGCCGAGGATCACCGGCAGCTCGGGCGCGACCTTCGCCACGACGTCCGCCCGCTTCCCGGCGAGCGCCCGCGCCTGAACCCCGAGCCGCACCCGGTCGAACCCTTCCGGCACGGGCGTCCCCGCGACGAGCGCGGAGAGCAGCGCGGCCTGCGCGAGGGCGAGCCGCTGGCGGGCGGGCTCGACGGCCTCGCCGGTGGGAGCCGCACCCTCCTCGGGCGCCGTCGCCCGCGAGGTGCCCTCGGTGGTGGCGCCCTGCCCGGCGGCCGTCCGCTGCTCGGCGCCCTTCTCCAAGGCCCCCCGGATCGCCCCCAACTCCCGCTCCAGCTCGGCCGGTTCGGGGAAGTTCTCGTCCCGCTCCAGCAGCACCCCCGGCGGGGACACACGGGAGGCGAGGTCCGTCAGGACGTCGAGGACCGGCTGGGGGACGGGGTGGGCGTGGCTGTCGTGCCAGACGCCGTCGCGTTCGAAGCCGCCCGCGACATGGACGTACGCGATGGCCTCCAGCGGCAGCTCGGCGAGCGCCTTGGCCGGGTCCTCGCCCCGGTTGACGTGGTTGGTGTGCAGGTTGGCCACGTCGATGAGCAGCCGTACGCCCGTGCGGTCGGCGAGCTCGTACAGGAACTGCCCCTCGGTCATCTCCTCGCCCGGCCAGGAGATCAGCGCGGCGATGTTCTCCACGGCGAGGGGGACGGGCAGCGCGTCCTGCGCGATCCGGACGTTCTCGCACAGCACGTCGAGGGCGTCCCGGGTGCGCGGCACGGGCAGCAGATGCCCCGCCTCGAGGTGCGGCGACGCCGTCAGCGGCCCGCCCGCCCGTACGAACGCGATGTGCTCGGTGACCAGCGGCGCCCCCAGCGCCTCCACCCGCTCGGCGAGCGCCGCCAGCCGCCCGGCGTCGGGCCGCTCCGCCCCGCCGAGGCCCAGCGAGACGCCGTGCGGGATCACGGTCACCCCGCGCTCCCGCAGCCGTACCAGGGACTCGGGGAGATGCCCGGGGCAGACGTTCTCGGCGACGGCCTCGACCCAGTCGATGCCCGGCATGCGTTCCACGGCGTCCGCGATCTCCGGACGCCATCCGATTCCCGTACCCAGTCGCTCCATCGTCCCCTCCTCGGCCTCTCCCGTACCCGCTGCCCCGTCTCGTCGGACGGGTCGGACGTGACGGGGGTATGGCCCCGCGGGCCCCGACCGAACCCCTCGGGGGACACCTTCAGAGCAACATTTGAGGTTGGGACCCACGCCCCGCACCCCCCGCACGACCACCACAAGGTCGTACGCGCGAGGCGCCGGGGATGTTCAGATGCCGGGAATTCCGGGCGGCCGGGCTCAGACGCCGGGCGTCCGCCGCAGCGCCGGATGGTCGGCGACGACAGTGCACGAGCCGGGCGCGATCTCCGTGAACCCCGCGTCCCGCACCAACGGCAGTCGGCCGCTCGTCAGCTCACCCCAGCGGGCCGGGTCCGCGGTCCGCACGGCCAGCGCGAACCCCGCGTCGCGCCAGGCGGCCCGCTCCTCGTCCGACAGCTCCCACCAGGCGAGCTGCGCCGCGTGCCCGGTCTGGGCCATCGCCTTGCCGGCCGACATGTCGAGCTCGGGGTTCAGCCACAGCACCGGCGCCGAAGGGTCGGCGTCCTCGGGCGGTTCCGGGTCGTCGAGGTCGGTCCCGGACACCTGGAGCTTCGCCAGCTCCTTGGGCCAGCCGTCCAACGGCACCGGCGGGAACACCCGCACCTCGGCCGACTTCCCGGTGACGGTGATCCCCGGCAGCTTCTCGGCCCGCCGCCACTCCGCCCCGCGCGCCCGCCGCACGACCTTGCGGATCCGCGCGTCCTGCCAGTCGCGCATGGTCTGAGCCCACTCGCCCTCGCCGAGCGACCGCTCATCACCGAGGATCGTCAGCACGGCACGGGCGGAGGTCTCCAGCGCGTCGGTGCGGGCGGGAGGGGCGTCCCGCTCGATGCGGACGACCAGGGGCAGCACGAACTGCGGTGCCTCGTCGCGTGCACTGGGCTCGGACCGGAACGGACTGTCGCCGCCGGCCGTCGAATCATGGCTCACGAAAGCCAACCCTAAGGGGCGCGGGGCTGTGTCGATTTGGCGGCTCCGCCGCGTGGGCGCGACCGGCCCCGAGTGAGCCGCACTCGCCATGGGACAAGATGTCCCCATGCAACGCGATCTTCGTCTGGACAACGTGGGCCGCCGCTACGGCCTACGCGGCCCATGGGTCTTACGCGGCATTCACCTCACCGTGCAGCCCGGCACACTCATCCGCATACAAGGCCCCAACGGCACCGGAAAGTCCACCCTCCTGCGCCTCCTGGCTCGCATAGACGCCCCTTCGGAGGGCCGCATCAGCGGAGCGCCCCGCACCGCGTACGTCCCCGAACGCTTCCCCACCGCCCTCCCCTTCACCGCCCTCGGCTATCTGACCCACCTCGGCACGGTCCACGGCCTGTCCCGGCCGGCGGCCACCCGCGCCGCCCTGGAGTGGCTCGACCGCTTCGGCGCCGCCCCCTACGCCCGCACCCCCATGGCCCAGTTGTCGAAGGGCAGCAGCCAGAAGGTCGCCGTCGTGCAGGCCCTGCTCGCCGAGCCGGAGCTGCTCGTCCTGGACGAGGCCTGGACCGGCCTCGACACCGACGCCCGCGCCGAGCTGGAGCGGGCCGTCGCCGAACGGACCGCGGGCGGCACCACCGTGGTCTTCGTGGACCACGACCCGCGCCGCCTGGCGGGGGCGCCCGACGCGACGTACACCGTGCGGGACACGGGACTTGAGCAGCGCGGCGACCGAGCGCCCGCGGAATCCGACGGCCCGCGCGTGACCGTCGTCGTCCGGGGACCGACGGGCGGGCAACTCCCCGCCGACACGACCCGCACGCTCGTCTCGGCCGAGGAACCCACGCCCGGCACCCACCGTCTCACCGTGCCCGCGTCCCACTCGGACATCCTTCTGCGTGCCCTGCTGACCGCCCGGCCGCCCTGGCACGTGGTGAGCGTGAGCCAGGAGCCGACCCCCGACCACGAGAGCCGCCGATGAACGCCCTGCTCAGATACCAGGCCGCCCTGCTCGCCCGCTCACAGCGCTGGCTGCCGCCGTTCATCCTGTACGTCGTGTTCCTCGGGATCGGTGTGCAGAGCGGCCAGCCGATCCTCGACTCGCTCGGCTACGCGGCCGCGGCCCTGCTGCCCGTGGCCGCCTGGCTGGTGCGGATCTGCGTCACCAACGAGCCGCCCGCCGCCCGCAGTTGTGTCTCCGCCGCGGTCGGCCCCGGACGGGCGCACCTCGCCGCGCTGCTGGTGGCACTGGCCACCGCCGTGGTCCTGGGCACGGCCGGGACCGTCGTCGTGACGCTGATCAGCGCTGCCGCGAGCGCGGATCACCAGACGCGGGTGCCACGGCTCGCCGCCGGTGCGGCCGGGCTGCTCGCCGCGCTGGCCTGCGCCCTGCTCGGCACGGCCGTCGGCGCCCTCACCACCTGGCCGCTGTTGCGCTCGACCGGCCGCGCGGTGCCGACGATGCTGCTCGCGGCCCTGCTGTCGGTGGTGGTGACGGGCTCCCCGGCGCAGGCGGCGGTCAGCGGCCTGGTCACGGGCTCACGCTCGGGTACGGTCCCGATGCCGGTGCTGCCCCTGGTGGCGGCGACCCTGCTCACGGCGGCGGCGACCACGGCGGCCTGCGCGCTCACGTCCCGACGATCACCCTGAACAGGCGGTGCGCTGCGCTTCTTGCCATTCACACACCGGGCAGAGCGTGATCCCCTTGTACGACTCCGGGTACTCGGTCGGCTCCCGGCACAGCACACAGTCCGCGTACGGCGGCCCGTCGGCCTTCGGCGGCTTCACCGCGTCCCGGATCGTGCAGTAGTCGTCGCTCATGGCTCCAGCGTAGGACGCTCAGAGCCGCCCGCTCGCGGCCCGGATCAGCTCGGACACCTTCACCAGCCGGAAGCCCTTCGCACGCAGCTGCGGCACGACGCTGCGGACCACCCGCTCGGTCGTCGGAGCCGCGCTGCGCGTGCAGTGCAGGACGACCACGGACCCGGGCCGCACCCCGCGCCGCACCTCCCGGGCGACCGCGCCGGCGTCCGTCGCGAACGCGTCCCCGCTCACCACGTCCCACTGCACGGCCGTCACACCGACCGGGGTCAGCGCCTTGAGGGCCCGCCGGTCGTAGCACCCGCCGGGAAACCGGAAGTACGGCATCGCGGCACGGATCCCCACCTTCCGGAACACCGTGTACGCCCGCTCCACGTCCGCCCGCATCCGCTCCTCGCCGATGGTCGGCAACCCGTAGCAGTGGTCGGTGAAGGCGTAGTGGCTGTAGGAGTGGTTGGCGACCTCGAAGAGCGGATCCCGTCCGATGGACCGGGCCTGCTTGGGGTACTGCTCGGCCCACCGCCCCGTCATGAACACGGTCGCCGGCACCTTCAGCTCCCGCAGCGCCGCGATCAGCCCCGGATTGTCGAACCGCTCGCCCTGCGCCGCCCGCGGCCCCTGATCGGCGGTCATGTCGGCGTCGAAGGTCAGCGCGACGGTTCGGCCCCCGTTCCGGGGCCCGTGCTCGAAGACGGGCGTCATGCCCGCGGGGCCGGGCGCGAGGGTCGGCGGCTCGGCCCCGGGGGAGACGGCGGCCGTGGCGCTGGGCGCCGGACGCGGGGCGCGGGTCGTGTCCTCGGGCGCCGTACACGCGGCGAGCGCGCTGAACGCCGCGCCCAGGGCGCAGACGGCGGTGACGCGTCGTACGAGAGTGATCACCGCATGAAGATATGAGGATCACATGCTCATTTCGGTCCACCGAGGGGTGTGCCGGACCTCAGTCACCCGCCCGGCGGGCCGGGCCTTCTCTCAGTCGGTGCGCGTGCAGGAACCGGTCGGCGCGGTGGCCGGAGGGCGGCACTGGAGGTTGTACTCGGTCGGGTCCGTGCTCAGGTAGCGGCCCATGCAGGTGTTCACCGTCGTTCGGCCGCGCTCGGCGCAGAACGTCAGGGCGGCGCGGCCGTCGGTGAAGGGGCCGGGGGCGTAGAACACCCAGTAGCCGCCGCGCAGGGAGGCGTAGTCGTCGCTGCGCAGGACGGCGGCCTCCGGGACCGACTCGCGGAGGGTGGCGAGGCGGCTGTCCCGGTTGGCGGTGCCCGCGGAGACGGGTTCGGAGTGGAGCTGGGCGATCCAGTGGCCGGCCGGTGTGGGTGTGGCGCTGGGTGTGCCGGGGCTCGGCTTCTGCTTTGCCGGACCGGGCGTGGATGCCGTGGCCGGAGGGTTCGGGGTGGCGTCGGCCTTGTCGTCGCCGTCCGTGCCGCCGGGGCGCAGGGCGAACACCAGGGCCGTGGCCGTGGCGATCACC
>NZ_RDBN01000037.1:2087180-2101364 GCF_008042075.1 Streptomyces sp. UW30
GGTGTCCAGCTGGGTGGGAGTCGGGGGCGGGGACGGTGTCGCGGCTGCCACCGTCGGCTGCGCGGCCCAGTGCGGCGCGGTCCCCGACTCCACCTGCGCCAGCATCGCGTCCAGCCGGGCGGCGTCCGGGCGCTGCGCCGGGTCTCTGACCAGCAGGGCTTCGAGCACCGGCGTCAGCGGGCCCGAGCGGGTCGGCGCGGGGAGCTCTTCGTCGAGTACGGCGGCCAGGGTCGCGAGCGTGGTGGGGCGGCGCAGTGGGCTGACGCCCTCCACGCAGACGTACAGGACCACGCCCAGCGACCAGAGGTCGGCGGCCGGGTGGTCGGCGTCATGCCCACGGATCCGCTCCGGCGCCATGTACTCCGGCGAGCCGATCAGCTCGCCCGTGGCCGTGAGGCCCGTCGTGCCCTGGAGGGCGGCGATGCCGAAGTCGGTGAGGACGGCCCCGCCGTCGGGGCGCAGCAGGATGTTGGCCGGCTTGACGTCCCGGTGCTGGATGCCCGCCGCGTGCGCGGCCCGCAGCGCGGCGAGCACCTCGCGGCCGAGCCGGGCCGCCTCGACCGGCGTCAACGGGCCGTCGTCCAGCCGCCGCTGCAGCGAGACACCCGGCACCAGCTCCATCACGAGCCACGGATGCGGCTCGGCGGCCACGATCTGATGGATCGTCACCACATGGGGATGGCTCAGCCGCGCCAGCGCCCGCGCCTCCCGCATCACCCGCTCGCGCACCACCCCGACCGTGTCCGCGTCGGACCGCACCGCCTTGAGCGCGACCTCGCGGTCCAGCACCCGGTCATGGGCCCGCCACACGGTGCCCATACCTCCGCTGCCGAGCCGCTCCACCAGCTCGAAACGGCCGTCGACGAGATCCCCCGGTGCGTTCATGCCGCACAGGTTAGATGACGGTGCGGAAAGGGGGCTTCCGGTCATGGACCCGCGACGGGACCGCTATCCGCGCCAGGGTCCTGTCACCGCGAACGTCGTGCCCGGTGTGTAGCAGTTCACGTACATCGTCCCGCCGTCCGGGGAGAAGGTGACCCCGGCGAACTCGCCCCACTCCGGCTCCTCGGGTGTGCCGAGGTTCTGGGCGTTGCGCGCCATCGCGTACACCTCGCCGTGCCGTGTCACGCCGAAGACGTGCTGGGCGCCGTTGCCGTCCTCGCAGACCATGAGCCCGCCGCCGGGGGCCAGACAGATGTTGTCCGGGGACTCGCCGGGCAGCTGCACGTCCGTGCCGGGGCCGAAGACGATCACCAGGGTGAGGCGGCGCGCGGCGGGGTCGTAGCGCCAGATCTGGCCGTAGTGGTCGGCGGCCGAGCCATCCGCGCTGCGGGCGAAGGACGAGACGAAGTAGACGCTGCGGCCGCCCCAGTAGCAGCCCTCCAGTTTCTGCGCGTGCGTGATGCCCTTCGGGCCGAAGTCCTGCAGGCGGACGGGGGTTCGGGTGGCGAGGGGGTCCGGTACGTCGACCCACTCGACGGCGTCGAAGGTCGCGCCCGGATCCTGGATCGTCGAGAGGTCGGGGACGCCCGGCACTCGCATCGCCTGGAGCCGGCCGCCCGCGCGCAGGGTGCCGGGGCCGCCGTGCGGCTGGTGGGGCAGGAAGCGGTAGAACAGGCCGAAGGGCTTGAGGAAGGCGTCCTCGGTCTCGTAGACGACGCCGCGCCGCGGGTCCACCGCGATCGCCTCGTGCTGGAAGCGGCCCATCGCGGTCAGCGGGACCGCGCCCGAGCGGAACGGGTTCGCCGGATCGACCTCGAAGATGAAGCCGTGGTCCTTGGTGTAGCCGTTGGTGCCCGCCTTGTCCTCGGTCTCCTCGCAGGTCAGCCAGGTGCCCCAAGGGGTGGGCCCGCCCGCGCAGTTGACGGCCGTACCGGCGATGGCGACGCGCTCCGACAGGACGTTGCCCTGCCGGTCGAGGGTCAGGGCCGTACAGCCCCCCTTGCCGGCCGGGTCGTACGTCAGACCCGCGACCGTCGGGACGGGGACCCTGCCGTCGGCGCGGTTCTCGTGGTTGCGGACCAGGTGGACGCGGCCGCCTCTGCCGGGCAGGGCCGTCATGCCGTCGTGGTTGGAGGGGACCGGGCCCTCGCCGGAGCGGAGCCGGTCGCCCTCGCGGGACAGGACCCGGTAGCGGAAACCTTCCGGCAGATCGAGCAGGCCGTGCGGGTCGGGGACGAGCGGGCCGTATCCGGTGTGGCCCAGATTCTGCGCGGCGGCGGTGCCCGCGAAGAGTTCGGTGAGGTTTCCGGCGAAGGCGATCGAGACGCCCAACGCGCCGGAGCGGGCGAGAAGCTGACGGCGTGTGGTGGAACGGCCGGACGCGGGCGCGGTTGCGGGCGCGTTTTCGGACATGGGGCAGCCTTCCTGCTGGCGGACAGGAACTGTGACCTCGCCGTGTCTATCACTTGGCATGCGCTTGCGGAACCACGCGCGTCACACGTGTCACGGGCCCGTGCAGTCACGTCGTCACACGCGTCACTGGCCTGTGGCGTCCTCGATGATGTCCTCGATCGTCCGATCGACCTCCCGTTCGGGCGGAGGCTCGATCTGCGGCTCGGCCGGGGCCTCGACGGCCGGCTGGTCGCCCTTGTCGGCGGGGCTCTCCACGGCGGGAGCGGCATAGCGCCGCGGGGTCGGCTTCTCCTCGTGCTCCTCGCCGCCCCTCTCCAGGAAGCGCAGCAGCTCCACCGGGATGGGCAGGACCAGCGTGGAGTTCTTCTCCGCGGCCACCGCCATCACCGTCTGCAGCAGCCGCAGCTGGAGCGCGGAGGGGGTGTCCTCCATCTGATGGGCGGCCTCGGCCAGCTTCTTGGAGGCCTGGAGCTCGGCGTCCGCGTTGATGATGCGGGCCCGCCGCTCCCGGTCCGCCTCGGCCTGCCGGGCCATGGAGCGCTTCATCGACTCCGGTAGTGACACGTCCTTGATCTCGACGCGGTCCACCTGCACGCCCCAGCCGATGGCGGGGCTGTCGATCATCAGTTCCAGGCCCTGGTTGAGCTTCTCGCGGTTGGAGAGCAGATCGTCCAGGTCGCTCTTGCCGATGATCGAGCGCAGGGACGTCTGCGCCATCTGCGAGACCGCGTACTTGTAGTCCTCGACCTTGATCAGGGCGCTTGCGGGCTCGACCACCTTGAAGTACACGACGGCGTCCACGCGCACGGTCACGTTGTCCCGGGTGATGCCCTCCTGGGCCGGCACCGGCATCGTGACGATCTGCATGTTGACCTTGTGCAGCCGGTCCACGATCGGAACGATCAACGTGAACCCGGGATTGCGTACCTCTCCTGCCAGCCGTCCGAGCCGCAGGATCACCCCGCGCTCGTACTGTTTGACGACGCGCGCCGCGGCCGCGACGTACACCGCGCCGACGGCAGCCACTCCCGCGACGATGCCCAGCACTTCCTCGACCATGCCGACCTCCTCACCGAGAGGTCCGTTGCGTACGCTCCTGTAACGGTATGCCCTGTAAAGATATGCCCGGCGTCAGGTCCGGGGCCACGGGCGGCCCCGGACCTGGGAGCATGCCTCACCAGGGGGCATGCTCCAGGGGTGGTGATACGCCGGTCAGGGCGCCGTGACCCGCACCGGTTCCGTGCCGGCGTCGCTGTGCCGCTCGGCCCAGTTCTCCAGGGCCGTACGGCAGGCGTGGTCGAGGTGGTGCAGCCCGGACAGGTTCAGCTCCACCGGGCGGTCCTGGGGCAGCGCCTCCAGGCTGTCGAGGATCTTCGGCAGCCTCAGGAAGGTCGCGTTGCCCGACAGGTACGCCTGGATCGGTCCCGCGCCCTTGTCGATGACCTCCAGCTTCAGGTGCGAGGCCTCCCAGGCGGTCTTGGCGACCGACAGGGCGAGTCCGATCAGCACGCCCTCGAACATGTTCACCGCGACGATCGACACGGCCGTGACCACGAGGATCAGCGCCTCGCCCCGGTGGCCCCGCCACAGGGACACGATCCCGCGGAAGGGGATCAGCTTCCAGCCGGCGTGCACCAGGATGCCGGCCAGCGCGGGGATCGGGATCAGCGCCAGCGTCGCGGGCAGCAGCGCGGCGAACAGCAGCAGCCACACGCCGTGCATGACCCGGGACGCCTTGGTCCTGGCGCCCGCCTGGACGTTGGCGGAGCTGCGCACGATGACCGCCGTCATCGGCAGCGCGCCGAGCACACCGCAGACCGTGTTGCCCGCGCCCTGCGCCATCAGCTCCTTGTCGTACTGGGTGCGCGGACCGTCGTGCAGCCGGTCCACGGCCGCCGCGCTGAACAGCGACTCGGCCGACGCGATGAGCGTGAAGGCGACGATCGTGGCGAGTATCCCGACGTCTGCGAGCTCGCCGAAGGCGCTCAGGGACGGCGGTTGGACGGCGCCCAGCAGGCCCTTGACCTCGACGGTGGCGACCGGCAGCGAGAACACGGCGGCGACCAGCGTGGTCAGGCCGACCGCGGCGAGCGGACCGGGGACCGCGCGCACCTTGCTCGGCAGCCGCTTCCACAGCACCAGCACGGCGACGGTGCCGGCGCCCAGTCCGATCGAGGCCAGCGCCCCGGTGTCCCCTGCGGCCTGGGCGAGCGCGCCGGGCAGCCCGGCTATCTTCTCCAGGCCGGAGGCGGGCGCCTTGGCGTCCGCGACCGCGTAGAGCTGGCCGGCGATGAGCACCAGGCCGATACCGGCCAGCATGCCCTCGACCACGGAGACCGAGATGGCCCGGAACCAGCGCCCCAGCTTCAGGGCGCCCATGAGGAGCTGGAGCAGGCCGGTGGCGAGCACCAGCACACCGAGGACCGGCAGCCCGAACTCCTGGACCGCCTCGTAGACCAGCACGGTCAGACCGGCGGCGGGCCCGGAGACCTGGAGGCTGCTGCCGCGCATCAGGCCGGTGACGATGCCGCCGACTATGCCGGTGACGAGCCCGAGCTCGGCCGGCACTCCGGAGGCGACGGCCACGCCGACGCACAGGGGCAGCGCGACCAGGAAGACGACCAGCGAGGCGGCGAAGTCCTGCCGTATGTGGGGGAATTTGGTCATCATGGCGATCACAGCGCCTCGAATGCGTCGGTCTCGGCGCTGTGGGCGCGCACGGCGCCCTTGTGTACCTCGTAGTACCAGGCGTGCAGGTCCAGTTGACGCTCCTTCAGCTTCCGCTCGATGAACGGGTACGAGCGCAGCCGCAGCAGCTGCGTCAGCACATGGGCCTGGACACCCTCGGCGACCTCGGGGTCCTCGGCGGCGCCGGCCGGGCGCGGGGTGGCGTGCGAGAGCCAGTCGCGCACGGCCGGTACGGCGTCCAGGTCGTCGCCGCGCACCAGCGCGCCGACGGCTCCGCAGTGGGAGTGGCCGCAGACCACGATGTCGCGGACGCCGAGGACCTCCACGGCGTACTCGATGGTGGCCGCCTCGCTGGTGGGGTGTTGGGAGGCGTACGGCGGGACGATGTTGCCCGCGGTGCGCAGCTCGAAGAGCTCGCCGGGGCGGGCGCCCGTGATCAGGGCCGGTACGACCCGGGAATCGGAGCAGGTGATGAACAGGACCTGCGGAGACTGCCCTTCGGCGAGCCTGGCGAACTCCTCAGGGCGCTGTCCGAACATACGGGCGTTGTCGATGAGGGGCTGCATGTGTGGTGACTCCTCCTGGCGCGCCTCAGTGGCGCGTCGGGGTTTACATGACAGGGGGTGGGGGACTGCTCTGCCGCTCAGCAGCGGAAGATCTGAAGCCCCGCCGGAGTGTGGGACGTCGAGGATCTCGACGTGCGTCGGTGCGCGGTGCCGGCTTCGGCCGGCTGGTGCGCGGACGCGGAGTCCCGGGTGAGCAACGGTCTGTCGGGCGCCTGGGGCCCGACGTCGGCGAAGCGCCGATGGTCACGGGTGCGCAGTGGACCGGTCGGGTCCCCGTCACCTGACGGGACGCAGTGGCGTGACGTGAGGGTTTCGTCGCGCAGCGCCTTCCCGGAGAGCTTGACTCCGGGTAGGGCCTTGGCCTCTGCCTGACTGACTGTGTATGCGTGTGCGAAGGACGCGGTAGGTGCGAAGAACTGGAGGGCGAGCAGGATGGCGGCCAGGATCGAAAGAGGGGTCCGGGCCGTCGTACCTCGAAACATGCGCCCCCCTCCAGTCAGTCCACACCTCTTGAGCGTGCCAACACTTGGTCAACCGTTGGTCAAGAAACACGTTAACCCGGCAACGTTGTTTGCAGGGTTAACTTAACGTTTCGAGCTGAAGAGAGCCTGAAATGCGAGGGTGGCTTGGCTTGAACTCCCCCTTGAACAGGGGGAGTTACTGGGTTAGCAGGCCCTTGGCGTCGCGGGCCAGCGCGGTGAGTCGCGAGATCGCGCGGAAGTACTTCTTGCGGTAGCCGCCCTTGAGCATGTCCTCGCTGAACAGCTGGTCGAACGGCAGTCCGGAGGCGAGGACCGGGACTTCACGGTCGTAGAGCCGGTCGGCGAGCACGACGAGCCGCAGCGCGGTGGACTGGTCCGGAATCGGCTGCACGTCGGTGAGGCACACCGCCTTCAGGCCATCGGTCAACGCGCCGTAACGGCTGGGGTGGACGCGGGCGAGGTGGTCCAGCAGGTGCGGGAAGTCGTCGAGCGAGGCACCTTCGGTGGCGTACGCCGCCTTGGTCACCTGTTCCTCGGAGTACGGCGCCGGTGCCTCGGGCAGGCCGCGGTGGCGGTAGTCCTCGCCGTCGATGCGCAGCGCGCGGAAGTGCGCCGACAGGCCCTGGATCTCGCGGAGGAAGTCGACCGCCGCGAAGCGGCCCTCACCGAGCTTGCCGGGCAGCGTGTTGGAGGTGGCGGCGAGCGCCACGCCCGCGTCGACGAGCTTGCCGAGCAGGGTGGAGACGAGGACGGTGTCGCCCGGGTCGTCGAGCTCGAACTCGTCGATGCAGAGCAGGCGGTGCCCGGAGAGGGTCTGCACCGTCTGCTGGAAGCCGAGGGCGCCGACGAGGTTCGTCAGCTCCACGAACGTGCCGAAGGCCTTCAGGGACGGCTCGGCCGGGGTGGCGTGCCAGAGGGAGGCCAGCAGGTGGGTCTTGCCGACGCCGTAGCCGCCGTCGAGGTAGACGCCGCGAGGCCCGGCCGGGGTCTTGGGGGCCTTGGCCCTGCCGAACCCGAGGAAACCGCGCTTGCCCGTCTTCCCGGCGCCGCTCGCGTGCGCCCCGCCGAGCCCGCCGGCGAAGTCCTCCAGGACGCGGACCGCCTCGGTCTGGCTGGGCTGGTTCGGGTCCGGTATGTAGGTGCTGAAGCGGACCGAGTCGAAGCGGGGCGGCGGCACCATCTCGGCGACCAGCCGGTCCGCCGGGACGCGCGGCTCACGGGTGCACAGGGACACCGGGCTCGCTTCGGCTATCGGGCTCGGCTTGGACGCGGCGGAGGAGGACGACACGGGTCACCATGCTAAGCGCCGTGCCACACTCCTTGACATGCGACGCCTGTTCCCTGTGACCGACGAGACAGCAGCGAGGGCCTCCGGCGGTTCGGCCGGGGACGACGGGGGTGGAGCTGTCGAAGGTGGGCCTGCGGCCGGTGGGCCCGGCGGGGCGCCCGGCGATCTCGTCGACCGGGAGTGGAGTCTCGCCGAGCTCGCCTTCGCGTACGCCTATCCCGCGCCCGGACCCGGGGATCCGCAGCCCTGGTTGCGGGCCAACATGGTGTCCACGCTGGACGGCGCGGCCCAGCACGACGGTCGTTCGCAGCCCATCTCCACCGCGACCGACATGCGGATCTTCGGCACGCTTCGGGCGCTCGCGGACGTCGTGATCGTCGGCGCCGAAACGGTACGCCAGGAGGGGTACCGCCCGGCACGCGCGCGTGCGGAGTTCGCCGGGGCGCGTGCGGCGGCCGGGCAGGGGCCCGCGCCCGCCATCGCGGTGATCAGCGCGAGCCTCGACCTGGACTACGGCCTGCCGCTTTTCACCTCGCCCTTGGTGCCCACCCTGGTCCTGACGGGCGCCGCCGCGGCCCCCGACCGGATGGCGGCCGCGGAGAAGGCGGGCGCCCAGGTGGTGATCGCCGGTGACGGCGTCGGCGTGGACCCCGTCCGCGCCGTCCAGGCCCTCGCCGGACTCGGGCACACGCGACTGCTGACCGAGGGCGGGCCACGGCTGCTCGGCCAGTTGGTGGCCGCCGCAGTGCTCGACGAGCTCTGTCTGACGATCTCCCCGATGCTCACCGCGGGTGACGCCCAGCGCATCGCGGGCGGGCCCTCGGTGGCGGTCCCCAAACGGTTCGAGCTGGTGTCCCTGCTGGAGGAGGAGGGCTTCCTGTTCAGTCGGTACCGGCGGGCGTGAGCTCGGTTCGGACATGGGTTCCCTCGGTGCCGTGATCCCGAAAACGGCGGAGTCAACCGTTCCGTTTAGCTTCCGCCGGGCACACTAAAACTCGCAGTCCCCGTGCGAGCGCGGGGCAGGATGGTTTCCGCAGAAGGGGCGCCCCGGTGTTCACAAGCGTTTTGATGATCGAGAAGGCCCTGACGTCCGCCGACGTGGAGTTCGTCACCACCTTGCACGGTGACGAGGAGGTCGGCTTCCATGTGCTGCTCCAGCCGCGCGGTGAGCAGGCCGACAGGCTGTTGCGCGCCATCGACGACATCGCGCTCGGCGAGCTGGACGAGGCGGTCCGGGAGGGCAGCACCCCGGAGGGGGAGGAGGCGCTGAGCACGGGGGAGCGGGCGCTGGAGGTGTCGCTCACGGCGCTGCGTACGGCAGGCGCGGAGGCGGAGGGGCGGCTGCTGGAGGATCATCCGCTGGACGCGCTCAGAGCCGTGGTGGACGAGGTCGGCGCGGACGAGGTGATCGTGCTGACGGATCCCCACTACGTCGAGGAGTTCTTCCACCGCGACTGGGCTTCCAGGGCTCGGCACAAGGTGGGCGTGCCGGTGCTGAAGCTGTTCTCGCACAGCAAGGCGTAGGGGTTGTCGGGGAGTGCCGGCCGCGGGACGGGTGTGGCCGGTCGCGCCCACGCGGCACAGCCGCACATCGCCACGGCCCCGCGCCCCTGGGTGGGCACAGACCCCGGCGTCCCATGCGCCAGGTCCACCTCGTCACCCCATAGGCTGGGGCCTCACCGTCGTATCGCACTTCTGGGAGAACACACATGGCACCCGGCATTCCCACCGCCATGGACCGACCGCACTTCATCGGCATCGGCGGCGCCGGGATGTCGGGGATCGCGAAGATTCTCGCGCAGCGTGGGGCGAAGGTCGCCGGCAGTGACGCCAAGGAGTCGGCGACCGCCGAGGCGCTGCGGGCGCTCGGCGTGACCGTGCACATCGGGCATGCCGCGGAGCACCTCGCCGACGACGCCAGCTGTGTCGTGGTGTCGTCGGCGATCCGGAAGGACAACCCCGAGCTGGCCCGCGCCGCCGAGCTGGACATCCCGGTGGTGCACCGTTCCGACGCGCTCGCCGCTCTGATGGACGGGCTGCGCCCGATCGCAGTCGCCGGTACGCACGGCAAGACGACCACGACGTCCATGCTGGCGGTCTCCCTGAGCGAGCTGGGCCTGAAGCCGTCGTACGCCATCGGCGGCGACCTGGACGCGCCCGGCTCGAACGCCCTGCACGGCGACGGCGAGATCTTCGTCGCCGAGGCGGACGAGTCGGACCGCAGCTTCCACAAGTACGCCCCCGAGGTCGCGATCGTCCTGAACGTGGAGCTCGACCACCACGCCAACTACGCCTCGATGGACGAGATCTACGAGTCCTTCGTGACGTTCTCCGACCGCATCACCGAGGGCGGCACCCTGGTCGTCTCGGCCGACCAGGACGGGGCGCGGGAGCTGACCCGGCGCGTGTCCGGGACCGTGCGGACGGTGACGTACGGCGAGGCCGAGGACGCCGACGTACGTGTGCTGTCCGTGCTGGCGCAGGGGCTGAAGAGCCGGGTCACCGTCCTGCTCGACGGCCAGGAGCTCACCTTCACGGTCTCCGTCCCCGGCCGCCACTACGCGCTGAACGCGGTGGCCGCCCTCGCGGCGGGCGCGGCGCTGGGCGTCCCGGCCGCCGAGCTGGCCCCCGCGATCGCGGCCTACACCGGCGTGAAGCGGCGCCTACAGCTCAAGGGCGAGGCCGCCGGCGTCCAGGTCATCGACTCCTACGCCCACCACCCGACCGAGATGACGGCCGACCTGGAGGCGATGCGCTCGGCCGCGGGCGACGCCCGGATCCTGGTCGTCTACCAGCCCCACCTCTTCTCCCGCACCCAGGAGCTGGGCAAGGAGATGGGCGAGGCCCTCGCCCTGGCCGACGCCTCGCTGGTCCTGGACATCTACCCGGCCCGCGAGGACCCGATCCCCGGCATCACCAGCGAGCGGGTCATCGAGGCGGCCCGGGCGGCCGGCGCCGAGGTGACGGCGGTCCACGACAAGAGCGAGGTGCCCTCGCTCGTCGCGGGAATGGCGAGGCCCGGTGATCTCGTTCTCACCATGGGCGCGGGCGATGTCACCGACCTCGGCCCGCTCATCCTGGACCGCCTGATGAAGTGAGGGGCAAGTACTCATGTCGTACGACGTCGAAAAGCCGGACGAGCAGTGGCGCGCGGAGCTGACCCCGGCCGAGTACGCCGTCCTGCGCGAGGCCGCTACGGAGCCCGCCTTCACCGGTGAGTACACCAACACCAAGGCGAGGGGCGTCTACTCCTGTCGGGCCTGCGGCGCGGAACTCTTCACCTCCACCACGAAGTTCGAGTCGCACTGCGGCTGGCCGTCCTTCTACGACCCGAAGGACACCGACGCGGTGGAGCTGATCGAGGACCGCTCGCACGGAATGATGCGTACCGAGGTGCGGTGCGCCCGGTGCGGGTCCCACCTCGGGCACGTCTTCGAGGGCGAGGGCTATGCCACGCCGACCGACCAGCGGTACTGCATCAACAGCATCTCGCTGCAGCTGACGCAGGACGAGGACTGACCGCTTTCACCAGCGCGGCGGCACCGCCGCGGACACCTCCACCAGGAGGCGTTCGACGTCGGTGCCCCAGCGTGAGGCGATGACGAGGTCCCGGGCCGGGTCCATCCACAGCAGATGGCTGCCGCCGTTGCCGCGGGCGCAGCGGCCCGTGCGCGGGGCCCGGGGCCACACCGTGCCGTGGTCGTTGAGCCACCAGGACAGGCCGTACTCGGGCTTGATCCGGCAGGGCGTCCACGACTCCTCGATCCAGCGGCGCGACAGGACCTGGCGTCCGCGCCGGCTGCCGCCGTTCAGGCAGAGCAGGCCGAGGCGGGCCAGGTCCAGGGCGCCGATCCACAGGCCGCCGCCCCAGTGGGCGCCGCCGGAGACCACGGGTACCTCGGTGCCGTCGCGCTCGACCACCGAGTGCGAGTGGGCGTAGCCGTGCCAGGACCAGCCGTCACAGGCGCCGATCGGCGTCATGATCCGCTCGTGCAGCACATCCGGCAGAGTGCGGCCGAACAGGACGGTGAGCGCCGGCGCCGTCAGGTTCACCCGTAGGTCGTTGTACGCCCAGCCCTCGCCCGGCGGGCCGCCCGCCGACTCGGTGCCCTCACGGGTGCTCTGCGCGTCCGCCCACGTCGGCTTGGACCACAGCTCGCCCTCCCACTGGCTGGTCTGGTCCAGCAGGTGCCGTCAGGTGATCGCGCGCCCGTGGGCACTGTCGAACTCCGCCAGATCCACCGACCGCGCCACCGGCTCGTCCAGACGCAGCAGCCCGTCGTCGAAGGCGACGCCCGCCACCAGGGAGAGCACGCTCTTCGTGGCGCTGTAGGCCATCTCCGCGCGGTCCGGGTCACCCCATGAGGCGAGGACGGTGCCGCCTCGGAGGACGACTCCTGCGGCCCTCCGCCCGGCCAGGAGCGGGCCGACGACCTCGCGGTGCGAGGTGTCCGACACCTGGGCCGCGAGATACGACGCCATGTCGTCGATCCCCGCCACCGGCCGCGCCGCCTGCGCACGCACGGCCCGCGAGAGCGCCGCCCCGTCCACGCCGTCCCAGGGGTTCGCGGCCCCGACCTCGTGCGCCGGCACCTTGCCGTCGTGCCGTGATGTCACCGCGTCCACGCCAGACCTCAGCCGAGTACCGCCATGTGTGTCATCCCCCGCGCACGCTCCCGTGCCGGCCGCGAACTCGATTGCGGCCCGCAGTGAGACCCCCGTGAGCGCTCAAGATCGTCGCCGCTCGCCGCTTCCAGCTACGTGCCCCCACTCGATGCAATCTGCACCCATGCGCGAGGTGGACGGCGTCACGTGCTCACTCCGATTCCGGGCGCGCTGGCACGTGGGATGCGGCTGTTCCTAGACTTGTGAGGGAGGCTCGGCCCGGTCGTGCACCCGGTGCGGGAAGGCGGTGGCGCCTCATGACGTACGTGGCTGTGAGTGCGATCAGCCATCCCGGTCTGCTGCGCGAGCGCAACGAGGACAGCCTCGTCGTCGGGCCGTGGACCCTGTGCGGCACCGTCACCGAGAACCCGCAGACCCTGGTCTTCCCGCTCGGCACACCGCTCGTGGTCGCCGTCGCCGACGGGCTCGGCGGGCATCCCGGCGGGGACGTGGCCAGTTCCCTGGTCGCTCGCCGGATGGCGTCGCTGGGTCCCGCCCTGAGCAGTCCGGTCGCCGTTCGTGACGCCGTGAACGCCTGCAACCTCGCCGTGTACCAGGCGGCGGGCGGCGAGCAGGACAGCGAGCTGTCCGGCATGGGCACGACGATCGCCGGGGTCGTCGCGCAGCCCGGCTCGGTGCTCGTGTTCAACGTGGGCGACAGCCAGGTCTTCGCGGCCTCCGGCGACGGCGTGCGCCAGCTGAGCGTCGACGACAGCCCGCCGCATCCGCCCGGCCGCACCACCACCCTCGTCACCCAGTGCCTGGGCGGTTCGCTCACCTACCGCGCGGTCGCCCCCCACGTCGCGGCCGAGCCTCTGGCACCCGGCGACCGCTACCTCATCTGCTCGGACGGCCTGACGGACCCGCTCACCACGGACGTCCTCGACGAGATCCTGCGCGAGCACGAGGACGGCCGGGCCGCCTTCGAGCTGTGGAAGGCAGCGATCGAAGCGGGCGGGCCCGACAACATCACGGTGGCGGTCGTGCGGATCGGGGAGGAGTAGCGCACGGTCACCGGTCCGTACGGTCCCCGTGCCCGATGTCGAGGGGAGCCAAGGGATCGCGGTGGTCCGGCCGCTCGCGCGGCCACCGTCAGCCGTCAGGTGGTGCGGGCTGCTCGGCTCAGAGGATCTTGCGCTGGACCATGATCGAGAGCACGAGCGCGCCCGGCAGCAGCGGGACCCAGACCGTCAGGACGCGGTAGCCGATGACCGTGGCCGCGGCCAGGCCCATCGGGGCGCCGAAGGTGACCATCGTGAAGACCAGGGCCGCGTCCACGGGGCCTATGCCGCCGGGTGCGGGCACGGCGCCGACGGCGGTGCTGGCGAGGAGGAGGGCCAGCGTCACCTGCGTCCAGGACAGCGGCAGGCCGAGCGCGAAGCCGACCGAGGCGATCACGCTCGCCTGCAACAGAGGGGTGGCGGTGGCGCCGCCCCAGAGGGCGAGAACGCGACTGGGCCGGGTGTGCAGGATGCGTGCGTCGGTCAGGGCGGTGCGTACGAAGCCGAGGAGGGGGCGGCGCAGCGGTCGTACGGTCGTCACGAGTACGGCCGCCGTTGCGACAACCGTCACCACGCCCGCGGCCACCAGGATCAACGTCCGCTCCTCCGGGACGAGTTCGCCGAGGTGCAGCAGCTCGGGGAAGGCTATGAGGAAGCCGAGCAGCACGACCGTCTTCGCGACCGGCTTGACCAGCGAGTACAGGGCGAGTGACGCGGTGCCCCGGGCCAGGGGCACGCCCTGGCTCTGGAGGAAGCGCAGGGTGACGGCGTGGGCGCCGATGGACGCCGGCAGGACGTGGTTGGCGGCGCCGGCTGCGAACTGCGACGCGAGCAGCAGGCCCGGCGGGAGCCGGTCCGGTATCGCCCCTTGGCGGACCAGTGCGGCGACCACCCAGCCCATGCACGTGAAGAAGAGGCCGGCCAGCAGCCACCAGGGGTCGGCGGAGGCAAGCCGGGCGGCGCCGTCGCGGACGGTGCGCCAGTCGGCCGCCGCCCGGCTTGCCTCCGCCGACCCCTGGTGGCTGCTGGCCGGCCTCTTCTTCACGTGCATGGGCTGGGTGGTCGCCGCACTGGTCCGCCAAGGGGCGATACCGGACCGGCTCCCGCCGGGCCTGCTGCTCGCGTCGCAGTTCGCAGCC
>NZ_RDBN01000037.1:2101464-2129719 GCF_008042075.1 Streptomyces sp. UW30
AGGTGGGGGCGAGCCGGTCACGCACGGGGAGCGCGAGCCCGGTGGGGGCGAGCCGGTCACGCACGGGGAGCGCGAGCCCGCGTCCGCCGCCCGCCCCGGCCCCGTACGGAAGGGAACCCGCCCGTGACCACGCTCCTCGTCATCGCCAAGGAGCCCCGGCCGGGCCGGGTGAAGACCAGACTGACGCCGCCCTTCACGCCCGAGGAGGCGGCCGCGCTCGCCGAGGCGTCCCTCGCGGACACGCTGGACGTCGTCGCGCACACGCCCGCGCGGCGCCGGGTCCTGGTCCTCGACGGGACGCCGGGCGCCTGGCTCCCGCCCGGCTTCGAGGTCGTACCGCAGTGCGTCGGCGGCCTCGACGAACGGCTGGCCGCCGCGTTCGCGGGCTGCGACGGCCCGGCGCTGCTGATCGGCATGGACACCCCGCAGGTGACGCCGGAGCTGCTGACGGTGGACTGGTCCGGCTGCGACGCGTACTTCGGCCCCGCCGCCGACGGCGGTTTCTGGGCGCTGGGCCTCGCCGAGCCGGACCCGGCACGCCTGCGCGGCGTCCCGATGTCGACGCCGCACACGGGCGCCGCACAGCGGGCCCGCCTCGTGGACCTGCGGGTGCGCGAGCTGCCGCGGCTGCGGGACGTCGACACGGCGTACGACGCCGACCTGGTCGCCAGGGGAGCCCCGGGCGGGCGCTTCGCGACCGCGCTCGCACGCTTCGCCCCGGCGGCGGGCCGATGACGGGCCTGCGCCAGCGGACGGCGGCATGGATCACCCGCCAGGCGGGCCCGCCCGCGATCCCCCGCCCGGCCACGACCGGCACCGAGAGCGGACCGCGGCGGGCCTCGGACGACACGGACGTCCTCCTCTCGGACCCCCGCCCCGATACCGAACGGGCCTGGTCCGCCGACCCCTACTCGCTCGCTCTGCACAGCGGCCGCGGCCCCCTGTTCCTGCGCCGGACCGACGGCTGGCTGTTGCCGCTGGACGTGGAGCGCTGGTGTGCGGACGCCGACGCGGCGGACCTGGAGGTGCTGCGGCGCTGCGAGGGCGCGGTGCTCGACGTCGGATGCGGGCCCGGGAGACTGGTCGCGGCGCTGTGCCGGCAGGGACGGCGCGTGCTCGGCATCGACGTCAGCGAGGCGGCCGTGGCGCGCACACTGCGGCTCGGCGCACCGGCGTTGCACCGCTCCGTCTTCGAGCCGCTCCCCGCCGAGGGCCGCTGGGGCACCGCCCTGCTCATCGACGGCAACATCGGCATCGGCGGCGACCCGGCGGCCCTGCTCGACCGGACCGGCCGACTCCTCGCCCCCGGCGGGCTGTTGATCGCCGAGACCGTGCCGGACCTGGACCTCGACGAACGCGTCCAGGTCCATGTCGCCGACGCCCGGGGCGCCCACGGCACCGCCTTCCCCTGGGCCCGGCTGGGCACGCCCGCCCTGCTGCGGTACGCGGAGCGCGCCGGCTGGCATGCCGTCGCCCAGTGGACGGCGGGCGGCCGCTCCTTCGCCGCCCTGCGCAGCCACGGGAGCCGGAACGCGTCACACACCGGCAGAAGCCCCGCAACACAACCGGTCTAGACTCGACCAGCGACGGCCTGCGCAAATGGCCGGAACGAAACGGTCAATTTCCGCCAACCCCGAAGGATATTCGGCGTTTTGATACGGATAGATTCAGTCACCAAGCGATACGCGGACGGCACGGTGGCGGTCGACCGGCTCTCGTTGGAGATACCCGACCGCTCGATCACCGTTCTCGTGGGGCCGTCGGGCTGCGGGAAGACCACCACACTGCGGATGATCAACCGGATGGTCGAGCCCAGCGAGGGCACCATCCTCCTCGACGACGTGGACATTCAGCAGCAGCCGGTCAACACCCTGCGCCGGTCCATGGGATACGTCATCCAGAACGCGGGTCTCTTCCAGCACCGCACCATCCTCGACAACATCGCCACCGTGCCCCGCATGCTGGGCTGGGGCAAGGAGAAGTCCCGGGCCCGCGCGCGGGAGCTGATGGAGCGGGTGGGCCTCGACGGGGCCCTCGCCAAGCGGTACCCGTACCAGCTCTCCGGCGGCCAGCAGCAGCGCGTCGGCGTGGCCCGGGCGCTCGCGGCCGATCCCCCGGTGCTGCTCATGGACGAGCCGTTCTCGGCCGTCGACCCCGTGGTGCGCAAGGGACTCCAGGACGAACTCCTGCGCATCCAGGAGGAGTTGGGCAAGACCATCGTCTTCGTCACCCACGACATCGACGAGGCCGTCAAGCTCGGCACGATGGTCGCCGTCATGCGTACCGGCGGCAAGCTCGCCCAGTTCGCCCCGCCCGCCGAACTGCTCTCCCACCCCGCCGACGCGTTCGTCGAGGACTTCCTCGGCGCCGACCGCGGCATCCGGCGGCTGTCCTTCTTCCCGGCCGCCGGTCTCGAGCTGCTGACCGAGCCCGTCGTGGCCGTCGACGCCACGGCCGAGCGGATCGCCGCGCACGACACGGGCGACGCCCCCTACCTCCTCGTCACGGACCAGGACGGCCGCCCGYWCGGCTGGAGCGAGCCGCGGGACCTGACCGCCGGGGAGATCGAGCCGGCGAAACTCCTGCCGTACGGGCGGCCGTTCGTCCCCGGCACGGACTCGCTGCGCGCCGCGCTGGACTGTGCCGTGCTCTCGCCGACCGGCTGGGCCGTCGCCGTGGACGCCGGCGGCCGGGCCACCGGGGTCGTCTCGCAGCAGACCATCGCCGAGGCCATCCGCGGCGCGCACGCCGAGGGACGCGACGCCGGGGGACGCGACGCCGACGGCCGAGGCAGCGACGGACGCGACGAGGGCCGGACGAACGCGAAGGTCGCCGGATGAACTGGGACCGTTTCTTCGACATCCCCAGCGACCTCCAGGCCAGCTGGCTCGGGCTGATCGGGCTGCACCTGCGCGAGGCCATGCTGCCGGTGCTGGCCGGACTGGTGGTCTCGCTGCCGCTGGCCCAGCTCTGCGTGCGCTTCCGCTGGCTGTACCCGCCGGTGCTGTGGGTGACGACCGTGCTGTACGCCGTCCCCTCGCTGGCCTTCTTCGTCCTCCTCATCGACTACACCGGCCAGACCGAGCTCACGGTGATGATCCCGCTCGCCGTCTACAGCCTCGTCGTCCTGGTCCCGGCGATCGTCGACGGCGTCCGCTCGGTTCCCCAGGAGACCCTCGCCGCCGCCACGGCCATGGGCTTCGGACCCGTACGCCGGTACGTCCAGGTGCAGTTGCCCATCGCGGTGCCGGCCATCATCGCCGGGCTGCGCGTGGCGACGGTGTCCAGCATCAGCCTCGTCAGCGTCGGCGCCCTCATCGGCAACCAGGGCGCGCTCGGCAACCTGATCAACGACGCGAACATCTACAACCGGCCCGAACTCGCCCTGAACGCCGTGCTCACCATGGCCGCCCTGGCGATCCTCGCCGACGGTCTGCTGGTCGTCGTACGCCTGCTGCTGACGCCGTGGATGCCACGCCGGGCGCGTACGACACCGAAGGCGGACCGGCCCGACGGGGCCGCCGCAGCTCTGGAGGACGCAGCCCGGTGAACCTGTTCCACTTCATCAGCGACTTCTTCCGCGACAGCGCCCACTGGCAGGGCTACGACGGCATCCCCACGCGCGTGGGCGAGCACATCCAGTACACCCTCCAGGCGCTCGGCATCGCCGCCCTGATCGCCCTGCCGGTCGGCCTGGTCACCGGTCACTACGGTCGCGGCGGCAACGCCCTCGCCTTCATCGCGGTCGCCGGGCGGGCCCTGCCCACCTTCGGCCTGCTGGTGCTGATGACCCTGCTCGTGGGCTTCGGCATGGTCAACGTGATGACCCCGCTGGTCATCCTCGCCGTCCCCCCGATCCTCGTCACCACCTACGAGGCGATGCGCTCCGTCGACCCCTCACCGGTGGACGCTGCGCGGGGGATGGGCATGAGCGAGGCCGGCGTCCTCTTCCAGGTCGAACTGCCCGCGGCCCTCCCGCTGATCCTCAGCGGCCTGCGCTCGGGCGCCATCCAGATCGTCTCCACCGCCACCATCGCTGCGTACGTCAGTCTCGGCGGCCTGGGCCGCTACATCGTCGACGGCCTCTACCAGCGCGACTACGAAAAGGTAGTCGGCGGCGCCACCCTCGTCGCCGCGATGGCCCTGGCGACGCTCGGGGTGTTCTGGGCCCTGGGTCGGTTCGCGGTGTCGCCGGGGGTGCGCAGCCGGGTCCCGTGAACAGGGCCCCGCGACCCCGGGGGAGTCGCCGAACCGTGGGTGCCGGGCGCGTCAGGCCTCGGTGCGCGCCAGCGCCAGTTCCAGGACGAGCAGCAGAGCGTCCCGTACCGAGCCGCGTTGGCGGGCGTCGAAGACGACCACCGGGACGCCCTCGGTGACGTCGAGGGCCCAGCGGATCTCCTCCAGGGTGTGCTCGACCTGGCCGTCGAAGGCGTTGGCGGCCACCGCGAAGGGGATGCCCTTGTGCTCGAAGTAGTCGACGGCGGCGTAGCAGTCGTCCAGGCGCCGCGTGTCGACGATGACGAGGCCGCCGACCGCTCCCTCGACGATGTCGTCCCACATGAACCCGAACCGCTCCTGGCCGGGCGTGCCGAACAGATACAGCTTCAGCGTCGGGTCGATGGTGAGGCAGCCGAAGTCCATGGCCACGGTGGTCGTGGTCTTGAGCGGGGTGTGCGTGAGGTCGTCCACGCCCGCCGCGACCTCCGTGATGGCGGCCTCGGTGGTCAGCGGCTCGATCTCGGAGATCGCGCCCACGGCGGTGGTCTTGCCCACACCGAAGCCGCCCGAGATCACCATCTTGACCGGCAGCGGCGGTCGTACGGTGGCCGGTTCAGTCGCTGTCACTGCGTACTCCGCGTGCGTCGGGGATGGCGCGCAGGCCGTCGATGACCCTGCGCAGGACGGTTGAGTCGTGGACGACGCCGGCGTCGGGCACGTGCACCGTCAACTGACCCGCCGCGCGCAGGTCCTCGGCGAGGACCCGCACCACGTTCAGGTGCAGCCGCAGCCGGGCCGCGATCTCCGCCAGGGACTGCGGCAGCCGGCACACCGCGACGATGTCGTGCTGCTCGAAGGAGAGCCGGTCGAGCGCGTCGAGCCCCTCGGCGGTGGCCACCACCTGGGTCTCGATGGGCAGCGACGGGCCGTCGCCGCCGTCCGCCACCCGGCCGGCGGTGAGCAGGAACGGCCGCACGGCGGAGGCCTGGCCGACCGGTTCCGGGCCGCTGGGGGCCGGTTCGCTCGGGTCCGGCGGTGGGTTGCCGTCCGCCATGGGGTTGTCCGTTCTCCTCGGCCGGGTGCCCTGTCGTTGTCCGGCCCGGTCAGCCGGCCGACGCGGCGCCGACGCTGTTCTTCAGCTCCAGCACGAGCTGCGGGCTCAGGGCGGCACCGGCGCGGTTGGCGAACACGGTCATCTCGTAGGCGATGTTGCCGAGCTTGGCCTCCTTGTCGGTGACGACGCCGAGCACGGCGCCGCTGCCGATCGCGGAGACCAGGACGTGGCCGCCCTCCAGGTCGATGATGACCTTGTTCAGGCCGCCGAGGCCGTAGTTGCCGGAGGCTCCGGCGGCCAGGCTGGTGATGCCGGAGACGATCGCGGCGAGCCGCTCGGAGTCGGCCTGCTCCCGCAGTTCGGACACGGCGATGAGCAGCCCGTCGGACGAGACGGCAATGGCGTCCACGACACCGGCTGTCTCCTTCGCGAAACGGTTGAGCAGCCAGGTGAAGTCGGCTGCGGCGGCCTTCAGTTCGGCCGGCGTGGCGCCTTGGGCCGGGGTGCCACCTGTCGACGTGCTCACTGCTGCGCTCCTTCCGGGAGGTCGTTCTGGTGGTGCGGGTCGGGGGTCGCGGGTGCGGCGGACCGTTCTTCGTCGCCGCGTCGGCTGTCGCGGTGCGCGCGCTCCACGGCCGCCTCGAACTCGTCGAGCGAGGCTCGTACCGCGTCCGCGTCGAGGGTCGGCGCGCTCTGCCGCGGCGCCGTCTGCCGCTCGCCGGCATCGACGGTCGTGCGCAGGGTCGCGCCACGGACGCGGCGACGCAGCGGGCGGGCGGCGGGAGCGTCGCTCGCGGCCAGGGGAGCCGTCGGCTTCGCGCCGGGCCGGGTGGCGGCGACGGACGGGTCCGGCCGGTCGGCCCGGGCGTGGTCGGCCGGTGCCGAGTCGCCGTCGTCGACCGGGGTCTGCTCGGTACGGGCTTCGGGGACCGTCGGGGCGCTGTCCGGCTCGGACGCCCGCGGGGAGACCCGCCGGGGGAGAGGCCGCGGCCCGTCGCCTTCCGCACCGTCGTCCGGCCGTGTGTCGCCCTCCTGCGCGGCGGGCGAGGGCACCGGGCCGGTCGCCGCGGCGGCAGGGGCGTCCTCAGCCTCGGGCGTCCTCGCGGCGGCGACCGCCGTCAGTGCCGCCGTGGCCGTCGACCCCGTCGTGCTGGCCGTCACCAGCAGCGACGCCGGCACCGTCACCTCGGCCGTCACACCGCCGCCCGGTGTGCGCGACAGGGCGACCGTGATCTCCCAGCGGCGCGCCAGCGTGCCGACCACGAACAGGCCCAGCACCTTCGTCGGTACGACGTCCAGCCGCTCGCGGCGGATCAGGCGCGCGTTCTCCTCGTCGAGGCGTTCGGGGCTCATGCCCAGGCCGTGGTCCGAGACGACGATGACCGCGTCGTCGCCGCCGGCTGCCACTGCCACCTCGACCGGGCTGCCCTCCGGCGAGAACGACACCGCGTTCTCCAGGAGTTCGGCCATCATCAGCGTCAGGTCGCCGATGACCTCCGGCTCCACCCTGACCTCGGTCCGCGGGCGCAGCTCCACGCGCTGATAGCCCTCGATCTGGCCGAGCGCAGCGCGCACGACGTTCGTGAGCGAGGTGGGCCCGGCGTCCAGGCTCGTCTCGTGGATGCCCGCGAGCAGCATCAGGCTGTCGGCGTTGCGGCGCAGGCGGACCGCGATGTGGTCGATGGAGTACAGCCGCTCCAGCAGCGCGGGGTCCGTCTCACCCCGCTCCACCGCGTCGATCAGAGCGAGCTGACGTGTCGTCAGGTTGCTGACGCGGCGGCCCACGTTGCCGAACATCTCGGCGACGTTGCGCCGGCTGAGCACCTGCCGTTCCAGCAGCGCGGCCGCCGTGGTCTGCACCTGGTTGAACGCCTCGGCGAGTTCGCCGATCTCGTCGCGGGCGGTGACCGGCATCTCGCGCAGCCGCGGCGGACCGTCGTCCTCGGCGTCGTCGTCGGCCACCCGGGCCAGTTCCCGCTCGGCGACGACGGCGACCTGCCGCGCGGCATCCGTCAGGGCCGTGACCGGGTGGACCACCGAGCGGCGCACCAGCATCGCGAGGACCAGCCACACCGCGAACCCGAGCACGGCCAGCCCGAGCAGCAGCGCCGCGCGCCACGCGGCCGTGTCGGAGGCGCTCTCCGACTGGTCGGCGATCTGGTGGATGAGCGAGGTGGTGATCGCCAGCCGCGTCCGCGCCTGGTCGCGGTAGGCGCCGTAGGAGTCCAGGGCCGCCGCGAGCGAGGTGCGGATCTCGGCGCGCGAGCCGGCCTCCACGGAGCCGGGGTCGATCTGCAGGTCGGTGAACTGCCGGCTGATGATGCTCTGCGCCGCCGTGTACTTGATCCCGTCGAGCTGGGCGGTCTGTGCGTCGGTCGCGAACCTGGCGAAACGTTCTGCCTGGTGCGTGTACTCCTCGTGGGAGCCGATGGCGTCGATGAACTCCAGGAGCGCGTTGGAGTCGCCGGTCGACGCGGAGAAGACGCCGGTCTCGAAGGCGCTGTGGGCGGCGCCCGCGCGCAGCAGCGAGTCGAGCTGGTTGCCGGTGAAGGAGGTCGCGAGGTCCGGGTTGCGGTCCAGACCGAGGCCGTCGATCAGCAGCTGGGAGGCGTGGGTGTAGGCGGGGTCGATGTTGCTGGCCGGCAGATAACCCTGCTCCACGGTGTCGCGCAGGCTGGTCAGGCCCTCTACGCCCTTCAGCGCCTGCGCCTCGGTCACCGGCAGCCGGTCACCGAAGGCGTCGCGCACCCGCTGGACCTGGGCGTTCACCATGGACTGGGCGGTGCGGTAGGCCGCGGTGGAGGGCTCGCCGCCCTGGGCGGCCTCGTGCCGTACGGAGAGCAGGATGGCCTGCTGGTGTTCGGCGGCCAGCCGGTCCGCGAGGGTGGCGACCTCCGCGCTCTCCCGCACCAGCCGGGCGGCGTCGGCCGCGTCGCGCGACTGCGAGACCTGGTCGGTGATGAGGTAGGCGAGCAGGACCGCGACCACGGCCAGCGGCACCCGGACGAGCAGGTTCAGCTTGCGTCTGAAGGGCCAGCGGTAGGCAAAACCGCGTATACGACGCGGGCGGGGCACGCCCTCCTCGTTCGTGGACACCGAGTTGCCTCCTTCGTGGGCGTCGCACGGCGCGCGAGGTCTCACGTGACCGCTGTTGTTCGGGTACGGAACGGCTTCGTCCGGGGACAGTACAACCCCTTGTTCACCGTGACCGGAACTGTACGTCAAGAATCCGTTACAGCCCCCTGCATCCCAAGCGCCCCGCAACCGTCCCGCCTTTACATCGGAGCACAACTGTCCGTTACCTTCCGATTTTTGAGGCCAATCGGTGACCTGGCCGCTCTTGACTGACCAAGAACCGGCTGGATTGGATCAGTGGAAGAGTTCTCTCAACCCCCTGAATCCGGAACGGGAACCGTGACTTTCACCGCTTCACGCAGCAGGTCCCTCAGGAACCATCCCGGCGCGGCCGCTTTCGCGCTCGCCGCCACGGCGGCGCTG
This sequence comes from Streptomyces sp. UW30, assembly GCF_008042075.1. Lineage (GTDB taxonomy): Bacteria > Actinomycetota > Actinomycetes > Streptomycetales > Streptomycetaceae > Streptomyces. The sequence goes on from NZ_RDBN01000037.1 coordinate 2,110,235, forward strand.
CTGGCGGGATGTTCCTCCTCCGACGACAAGTCCGACCCGCTCGCCGGGGACGGGGCGAGCGGCGACACCGTCGTCGTCGGCTCCAACAACTTCGCCGAGAGCATCCTGCTCGCCGACATCTACGGCGAGGCTCTCAAGGCCAAGGGCGTCAAGGTCACCTACAAGCCCAACATAGGCAGCCGCGAGACGACCTACGGTCTGCTCAAGAACGGCTCCATCACCGTGCTGCCCGAGTACAACGGCTCGCTCCTCGCCTACCTCGACCCGAAGGCGCAGCAGGACACGGCCGACGGCGTGAACACCGCGGTCAAGGCCAAGCTGGACGCCAAGCTGACGCTGCTGGAGTCCTCGCCGGCCGAGGACAAGGACTCCGTCAGCCTCAACGCCGAGACGGCGAAGAAGTACAAGCTGACCGCCGAGTCCACGCTGGAGGACCTCAAGGCCGCCGCCCCGGAGCTGGTGTTCGGCGGCTCGCCCGAGTTCCAGACCCGGCAGCAGGGCCTGAAGGGGCTGGAGTCCGAGTACGGCCTGAAGTTCGAGTCGTTCAAGGCGCTGGACGCGGGTGGTCCTCTGACCCAGGCGGCGCTGACGAAGAACACCGTGCAGGCCGCGGACATCTTCACGACGGACCCGACCATCACCAAGGAGGGCTTCGTCGTCCTGAAGGACCCGAAGAACCTCTTCGGCTTCGCCAACGTGACCCCGCTCGTCTACAAGAGCGGCCTGTCGCAGAAGGGTGTCGACGCGCTCAACGCGGTCTCGGCCAAGCTGGACACCACGACGCTCCTGGACCTGGACTCCCAGGTCCAGCTGGAGAACAAGGACCCGCTCGACGTCGCCAAGGCCTGGCTGAAGTCGGCCGGCCTGGACTGACCTGCTCCAGCTCTCGCGGGGTTGTGACGGGCACTCGTCACAACCCCGCTGTGCTGCTCAGTAACCGACGTGGAAGGTGGCGTCCTGGCGCTCGGTGGCCGTGGAGACGGGATCGATGCGCAGGGCGTAGTTCGCGTGCCTGAGGTAGCGCGTCGGGTTGTTGTACGAGCGGAATGACGCCCAGGAGGCGTCCGCGAGCCCGGCCGTGCGGTAGAAGGTGGCGTCCCCGGCGAACGTCGACGTGCCGTCGTTCACGTCCAGGCGCAGCGCGTAGTCGTAGTGCCGCAGATACCGGGTCGGGTAGTTGACCGACTGCAGCGAGACGCCGGAGGAGTCCGCGAGCCCCGGCACCAGCTTCCACTGCGAGTCGGGGAACGGGTCGAAGGGGTACTCGTCGATCCGGCCGGCGAAGCCGCTGTGCCGGACGTAGCGCGCCGGGTAGTTGTACGACTTGAGCCGGTTCCAGGCGGGGGCGCCCCACTTGGCGAGCAGGTTGCCGTACTCGGTCGATGTGATCGGGTGGATGCCGCAGTGCTTGGAGTTGAGCGGCTGGGTGTAGAGCTTCTGGTCGACGGCCGTCCAGGTGCCGGCGGCCAGGTCGTTGCTCTGCCAGGCGTAGAAGACGCCGTTCGGCGTGTAGGTGTCGCCCCACAGGTACCAGGTGTTGCCGGTCAGGGACTTCACCACCGTCGGGGCCTCGGTGCCGCCGTGCGCCGCCGGGGTGCTGAACGGGGTGAAGCTGCCGGGGTTCAGGGTCGTCGAGCGGGCGCCGACGAGGGTCTGGTCCTTCTTGTAGTAGAGGTAGTTGACGCCGTTCACGCCGATGGTGAGATTGCCGTCGATGACGTCGTACCCCGGGTCGAAGAACACCTGCGGGTCGGTCGTCGTACGGAAGTCGGTCGTGTAGCTGACCATGATGACGTTGTGGCCGCTGCTGTTCACGGACGAATAGAGGATGCCGTACTGGCCGCGTGCGGCGTCCCAGTAGGCCTCCGGCGCCCAGCTGTGGGTGTTCGTCATGTCGTGCAGCTTCAGCAGCCGGTAGCCGGTGAACGTGCGCAGGTCGGTGGAGTCCCAGACGTGGACGTGGACGCTGGTGCGGGTCCAGTCCGTGCCGCTCAGGTCGGTCGCCAGGACGACGAAGGTGCCGTCCTGCTTGCGCAGCAGGAACGGGTCGCGCAGACCGCCGGCGCCGAGGGTGGGGGTGGCGACGGGGTTGTTCTGGTTGAGCGGCGTCCAGCGCAGCGCGTCGGTGCTGACGGCCAGGTGGAGGTTGTAGTCCGCCTCCAGCATGGTGTTGGACTCGGTGAAGTAGACCATCGCGTACGCCGAGTCGGCCGCGTGGGCGCTCCCCGCGCCGAGGGCCAGGGCGCCGGTCGTGGCGAGCGGGACGGTCGCGGCCATGCCGAGGAAGTGTCTGCGGGAGGGGGGTGTCATGTGCTCTCCAGGGGGTGCGGGCCTTCTGGTCGGACGCCGAACGTACGGTATTTCGAACGCAGTTCGGTGAATCGACCAGAAGGTAGGAGAGTGTTGGGTACGCGTCAATCACCTGGTCCGCCTTGGCGGATTTCCGCCATCCGGTCGGCCATGGGCCCCAGTTCCGCACGCGCCCGTGCCGCCGCCCCGATCGCCACCGCGTCGGCGCCGAGCGCGGACGGCAGCACGCGGACAGGATGCCCGCTGACGGGCGGCTCCGCGGTCAGGGCGGCTTGGATCGAGCGCTCCAGCAGAGCCCAGGAGCGGCTGACGCCGCCGCCGACGACCACCGTGGTGACGTCCAGCAGCCCCGCCGTGAGGAGCAGGGCGCGGGCGACCGCGGCACCCGCCGCCTCGTACACGGCGAGTGCGTCCCCGTCGCCCGACACCGCCGCCTCGGCGACCTCCCCGGCCGTGCGCGAGAGTCCGGTGCGCACGGCGTACCGAGCGGCGATCGCACGGCCGGAAGCCAGGGTCTCCAGATGCCCCCGCCCGCCGCAGGTGCAGGGCAGGTCGCCGAAGCCGGGGACGTGCCCGAGCTCGCCCGCCGCGCCGTGCGGGCCGTCGTACAGCCGGCCGTCCAGCCACAGCGCCCCGCCGACGCCGGTGCCCAGCGTCATTCCGAGCGCATCCGGCACGCCCGCCACCGCACCGGCCGTCGCCTCGCCGCGCAGGAAGGCGTTGACGTCGTTGTCCAGGAACGCCGGCACGCCCAGCGCCTCCTCGACCGCCGCCGTCACCCCGAACCCGGCCCAGCCCCGGAACGAGTCGCTGGCCACCAGCACCCGCCCGGCCCGCGCGTCCACCACGCCCGCCGCGCCCACCCCGACGCCGAGCAGCCGCGCGGGCGTACGGCCGAGCAGCAGCCGTACGGCATCCAGCGCGGCGCCGACCATCGCCGCCCCGCCGTCCGCCGCCGGGGTGGGCAAGCCGACGCGGTGCAGGACGTCGAGATCGGGGTCGCACAACACCGCCTGGGTCGTCGTACCGCCGATGTCGACACCGGCCAGCACTGACCGCGTCACGCCTCGGCCCCCGTCCCGAGCGCCGTCCGGTGTTCCCGGCGCCGCCGTTGCAGCACCGGGTCCGGCACGGGCACGGCCGCGATGAGCCGGCGCGTGTAGTCGGTCTCCGGGCGCAGCAGCGTCGTCATGGTCGGTCCCTGCTCCTCGATCCGCCCGTCCCGAAGAACCACGACCCGGCGCGCGAACTCCTGCACGACGGCCAGGTCGTGGGAGACGAGCAGACAGGCGAACCCCAGCTCACGCTGCAACTCGGCGATGACCTCCAGCACCGTCCGCTGCACACTCACGTCCAGCGCGCTCGTCGGCTCGTCCGCGACCAGCAGCCGGGGCCGCAGCACCAGCGCCCGCGCGAGGCTCACCCGCTGCCGCTGACCCCCGGAGAGCTCCCGCGGCCCACGGAGCGCCAACTCCCGGGGCAGACGCACGAGTTCGAGCACCTCGGCGACCCTGGCCCGCCGCTCGGCGGCCGTCATGCCCCGCCGGTGCACCCTGAGCGGCTCGGCGACGCACTCCGCCACTCTCATCCGCGCGTCCAGCGAGGCCACCGGATCCTGCAGCACCACACCGACGCCGGACAGCAGGGCACGGCGCCCCCGGCCCCGGGCGCGCCCCAGGTCGGTGCCGAACAACGACACCCCGCCCGAGGCGGGCGTGACCAGGCCGAGCGCGACCCTGGCCGCGGTCGACTTGCCCGACCCGGACTCGCCCACGAGACCGACGGTTTCACCGGGGCGGACGTCGAGGGAGACGCCGTCGAGGGCCCGCACCCGCCCGAACCGCACGGACACATCACGCAGTTGCACCACGGGAGCCTCCTGTGCCGGGGGAGCGTCCGCACCGCTGAGCCGCAGCCGGGGCACCGCCGCCAGCAGGCCACGCGTGTACTCGTGCCGCGGTCGCAGCAGTACGTCCTCCACGGTCCCCGTCTCCACGACCTCGCCCCGCAGCATCACGGCTACCCGGTCCGCGAAGTCGGCGACCACGCCCATGTTGTGCGTGACCAGCAGCACGCCCGTGCCCGAGTCGGCCGCCAGCCGGCGCAGCAGATCGAGGATCTCGGCCTGCACGGTCACGTCGAGCGCGGTGGTCGGCTCGTCGGCGACGAGCAGTGCCGGGGAGTTGGCGATCGCCATGGCGATGACCACCCGCTGGCGCTGCCCGCCCGACAGCTGGAAGGGGAAGGCCGAAGCCCGCCTGTCCGGCTCGGGAATGCCGACGCGGCGCAGGAGTTCGACCGCCTCGCGGGCGGCGGCCGACCGGGAGACGTCCCGATGGTTCCGTATGACCTCCGCGATCTGGGAGCCCACCCGGGTCAGTGGATCGAGGGCCGTTGCCGGCTCCTGGAAGACCATGGAGGCGGTACGGCCGCGCAGCCGGGCCAGCGCGGCCTCCGGCGCGCCCACCACGTCGGTGCCGTCGACCACCACCCGCCCCGAGGCCCGTGCGGTGCGCGGCAGCAGCCCCATCGCGGCCAGCGCCACCGTCGACTTGCCGGAACCGGACTCACCGACGAGGGCCAGCGTCTCGCCGGGCCGCACGTGCAGCGACGCTCCGCGCACGGCGGGCACGTCACCCGTTTCGGTCGAGAAGGTCACGCCCAGATCGGCGATCTCAAGGATGTTCACCCGCGTCCCCTCACGTCGAAGGCGTCGCGCAGCCCGTCGCCGATCGCGTTGAACGCGCACACGACGAGGATGATCGCGAGGCCCGGCGGAACGATCAGCCACCAGCGCCCGGAGTACGCCGCCGTCAGACCGGCGGTCAGCATGCCGCCCCAGTCGGTCTGCGGCGGCTGGACGCCCAGCCCCAGATACGACACATACGCGATGAGCAGGATGGCGTCGGCGACCTGGAAGGTGGCCGCGACCACGATCGTCGACACCGAGTTCGGCAGGATGTGCCGTCGGATCGCGCGGCCGTGCGTGCCGCCGGTCGCGCGCAGGGTCAGCACATAATCCCGGTTCTTGAGCGTGAGCGTCTCCGCCCGCACCAGCCGGGACGGCACCAGCCAGGACACCAGTCCGAGGATCACGATCATCCCGGGCGTGCCCGGCGAGGTGATCGCGGAGACGACCAGCAGGATGAACAGCGCCGGGATCGCGATCCCGGCGTCCACGACCCGCATCATCACCGCGTCCACCCAGCCGCCCGCATACCCCGCCACCGCGCCCCACAGCGTCCCGATGACGGTCGCGAGCACCCCGGCCGCGAGCCCGACGAGCAGCGAGACCTGCCCGCCGTACATGAGCCGCCCGAGCTGGTCGTGCCCGACGGCATCGGTGCCGAGCCAGTGCGCTGCGCTGGGCGGGAGATTGACCTGGGTGAGGTCGGTGTGGGTCTGGTCGGTGGAGTAGAGGAGCGGACCGATGAAGCAGAAGAGCAGGAAGAGGCCCACCACCGATACGCCGGCCACCGCCAGCAGGTTGCGCGCGAAGCGCGCCCTCAGGGGCGCGGGGCTGTCCCGATGTGCGGCTCCGCCGCGGGGCGCGCCAAGCCCCCACCGTCCCGCAGCCTCAACACGACCACTCACGCCCGCCCCTCCCTCACCCGAGGATCGACAACCCGCTGCACCACATCCGCAAGCAACGTCCCCACCACCGTCGCCACGGAGATGACGAGCACGCACCCCAGCAGCACCGGATAGTCGGAAGACTGTGCGGCGCTCCAGAACAACAGCCCCATCCCCGGGTAGTTGAAGAGCTGCTCGACCACCAACGCCCCGCCGAACAGCACCGGCACGTAGTACCCGAGCATCGCCACGACCGGCGTCAGGGAGTTGCGGAACACATGCCGGAACAGCACCGCGTACTGCCCGGCACCCCCGGCGCGAGCCGTCCGCACATAGTCCTCGGACAGGTTCTCCAGCGTCGCCGCCCGCATGTACCGACTGAACACGGCCACCATGGACGCCGCCCCGGTCACGACCGGCAGCACCAGCGCCGCCGGATCCGCGAACACCTGGGCCAACGTGTCCCCTTGGGGCGCCTGCGACGGAAACCACCGCAGGGTCTGGGTGAACACCAGCACCAGGATCAGACCCAGGAAGTACACCGGCGTCGAGTACGCCACGAAGCTCAGCGTGGTGATGACGTAGTCGGCCGGCTTGTTGCGCCGCACGGCCTGCCACATGCCGAGCGGAATGGCCAGCAGCAGCCCGGCCAGCGCGGACAGCACGGTCAACACCAGCGTCTTCGGCAGCCGTTGCTCGATCAGCCGCGAAACCGCCTCGTTGAGCGTGTACGACGTCCCGAGGTCACCCTGCGCCAGCTCGCGCAGGTAGTAGACGTACTGGACGGGCAGCGACCGGTCGAGCCCCTGCTCGTGGTTGAACGCGGCGATCTGCTGGGCCGTGGCCTGCGGTCCGAGGATCCCGCGGGCGGGGCCTCCGGGCAGTGCGTGCAACAGGCAGAAGACCACGATCGTGACGATCAGGATCACGGCGAGGGCCTGGAGGAGCCGGCGGCTGAGATACAGGAGCGTGTCCATGCGTCAGCCGGTCCACTTCCACTGCGCCGGGTGGAAGTTGGCGAGCGAGTCCTGGGAGAAGCCGCCGAGGCCGCTCCTGACGACCGAGATCTGGTAGACGGGCTCCGGCAGCCAGATCACCGGCAGGTCCTTGGCGAGGGCGGCGCTGTAGTCCTGGACGGCCTTGGTCGAACTCGACGTCGTGGAGGCGGAGATGAGCTTGTCGACCGCCGGGTTGGTGTAGTTGCCGAAGTTCGATCCGCCGCCGGTCTGGAACAGCGAGTCACCGGTCGGGAAGGCGGGGAAGTACCAGCTGCCCGCCGTGCCGAAGTAGGACAGCTGCCACTTGCAGGTCGACTGGTCCGCCTCGCACTGCGGGGTCTGCGCCAGGACCGAGTTGACGGGCGCGGTCCTGATCGAGAACTTGATGCCGGTCTTCGCGAGCGAGGACTGGATCGCGCTCATCATGTTGTCGGTGACGGTCGAGCCGGACTGCGACAGCACCTGCATCTCGAACTCGGTGCCCTCGGCCACGCCTTCACCGCACTGGGAGGCTCCGCTCCCGGGGTCCGTGCAGGTCATCACCCCGCCCTGCTCGGTCCAGCCGTGACCGGTCAGCAGCTCCCGGGCAGCCGTCGTCGAGAACGGGTACGGGTTGTCCTTCTGCGCCTGCGAGACGAAGTCGGATGCCTGTCCTTGCGGGACCGGGCCGTAGCCGGCGACCGCCGTGCCGTTGAAGACGACCTTGGCGAGACTGCTCTGGTCGATGGAGCGCTGGACTGCCTGGCGGGCGTACAGCTGCTTGAACACGGCGCCCATCGCGGGGTTGTTGAAGTTGTACGGCATGTAGGTGATGGCCCATCCGGACCAGGGTTTCACCTCGTATCCCTGCGCGGTGAAACTGTCCTTCTGGTCGAGGTCGGTCGCCTCGATGTAGCCGTAGTCGACGCTGCCGGAGCGCAGGGCGTTCTTCTCGGCCTCCGCCGTCGTGAAGGGAAGCAGGTTCACCGTGGGGATGACCGGCTTCTCGCCGCCGTCGTACTTCCTGTTCGCGGTGAGGACGACCTTGCCGGCCGTCGAGTACGACTTGACCGCGTACGGGCCGCTGATGGTCTTCCACAGCGCGTTCTTCTCGTAGCCGGCGATGTTCTTCGCCGCGTCGTTGAGGTCGGTCCACACCTGCTTGGCGCCGCCGCCCTTGTCCCAGACGTGCTGCGGGAGCGGGGTGATGGAGCTCAGCTCGTTCGCCAGCATCCACTGCGGGTTGTAGGCCTTGTCGAAGGTGATCGTGAAGTGGCGGTCGTCCTCGGTCTTGAAGGAAGTCCAGTTGTCCGGTGCCTGGCCGGGGTTGTAGCCCGCCCACTCGGTCTTGTTCGCCTTGATCAGGTCGAACCAGAACTGGACGTCACGGGAGGTGATCGGCTTGCCGTCGCTCCAGTGCCGGTCGCCCAGCGTGATCCGCACGCTCTTGCTGTCGGGCGCGAACTCGGCGTCGGTGGCGACCGAACCGGCTTTGTTCCAGGCGATCTCGCCGGTCGAGCCGTCGTAGGCGATGAGCGGCTCCCACAGCGTGTTCGCGATGGAGATGTTGTTGGTGTTCAGGTGCGCCGCGGTGCCGATCGGCAGGATCCAGTTCGGCGTGAAGTTCGCGGGCAGCGCGTAGTTGATGGAGTCGCGGGATCCGGACGACGCGCCGCTGCTCCCGGAGCAGCCCGCGAGCAGCAACGTGCCGGCGGACAGGGCGGCGGCAGCGGCGAGGAGTCTCGTGCGAGCAGGGGACATGACTCTCCTCAGGGGACAGAAGCGAGGTGCAGTCAGTGAAAGCCCCGACTGTTCGAAGAAACAGGAGTGCCGCTGTAAAAAGTATGTTTCTGCTGTTCTGGAAATAGCCGGGAGAGGTCTTCGCGGGCCTACTCTCGCTGTCCCGGCCGCAGAAGACGGAAGTAACTTCGTCCATGACTGAAAAAAGTGGGTCGTTGACCCGGCGCATCCTCGAACTCCTCGCCTCCGGACAGGCGTCCACGCGCACGGAGCTGTCCGAACTGCTCGGCGCCGCGCCGTCGACGGTCTCGTTCGCGGTGGGCAAGCTCCTGGACTACGGCCTGGTCACCGAGGAGGGCACCCTGTCGTCGAACGGCGGCCGGCCGCGCAAGGTCCTCCGGCTGGGCGGCGGTGACGGATACGCCGTGGCGGCCGAACTCGGCGGCAAGCACGCCCACGTCGGCGTCGTCCACCCCGGTGGGGGCCTCACCGACACCTCCACGGTGCCGTTCGCGACGGCTGACGGCCCCGAGGCCTCGTTGCCCGGACTGGTCGAGACCCTTCAGGGCCTCGCCGACCGGCACGGCCCAGAGCTCCTCAGGGGCGTCGGCCTGTGTCTGCCCGGACCGGTCGACGTCGAGCCGGGCCTGGTGACGCTGCCCGCGCGCATGCCCGGCTGGAACCGGTTCCCGGTACGGGACTGGCTGCAGGAGCGGTTCGGGGTCCCGGTGGCCATCGAGAACGACGCCAACTGCATGGCCGTCGGCGAGCACAGCGTCCGGCCCGCCGGTCAACGCCAGGCGATCATGGTGAAGGCGGGCACCGGCATCGGAGCCGGAGTCATCGCCGACGGCCGCCTCTACCGCGGCGGTTCGGGCGCGGCCGGCGAGATCACCCACGTCCGGGTCGAGGCCGCCCACGACATCCCCTGCTCGTGCGGCAACACCGGGTGTCTGGAGACGGTCGCCTCGGGCGCGGCGCTGGTCCGCATCCTGCGCGAGCGCGGCCTGGAGGTGACGTCGACGGAGGACGTCGTACGGCTCGCCACCGACGCCGATCCCGAGGCCACGCGGGCGGTGCGACAGGCCGGCCGCTATCTGGGCATGGTGCTCGCCGCCAACGTCAACTTCTTCAACCCCGACGCGGTGTACCTCGGCGGCATCCTCTCCACGCTCGAACCCTTCGTCGCCGCCGTGCGCAGCCAGTTGTACGAGGGCTGCCACCCCCTGGTCACCGAGCACCTGGTCATCGAGCGAGCCGGCCTCGGCGCCGACGCCGGCCCGGTAGATGACGTCGACCGCGGACGGCCCCGGCAGGGAGGCGTAGATGACGGCCGGCCCGCCCAAGTCCCGCAGCCGGTCGATGAGTTCCGTGGACAGCTCGGCGTACGCGGCGGCCGTCACCGTGCCGCCGGGCAGTGCCTTGCCGACCAGCGCCCCGCGCCAGTCGGCGGCTTCCCGCAGCGGCTCTCCCGGCGCCAGGAACGGGTATCGGGTGACGACGTCCTGCCCGCGCGATGGGTGGAAGGCGGCGGCCTCGGCATCGAGTCCTCGACCTTCTCCCCGGCCCGCACCGAGGCCGCCGCCTTCCACCCATCGCGCGGGCAGGACGTCGTCACCCGATACCCGTTCCTGGCGCCGGGAGAGCCGCTGCGGGAAGCCGCCGACTGGCGCGGGGCGCTGGTCGGCAAGGCACTGCCCGGCGGCACGGTGACGGCCGCCGCGTACGCCGAGCTGTCCACGGAACTCATCGACCGGCTGCGGGACTTGGGGCCGATCGACGGCCTCTGGTACGACATCCACGGCGCCATGACCGTCGAGGGGCTGGACGACGCCGAGGCCGACCTGCTCGCCCGCATCCGTGAGGTGATCGGCCCGGACGTCCTCGTGTCGACGTCCATGGATCTGCACGGCAACGTCTCCCGCCCCCTCGTCCACCACAGCGACCTGATCACCTGCTACCGGATGGCCCCGCACGAGGACGCCCTCCAGACCAAGGAGCGGGCCGCCCGCAACCTCGTGGACCTCCTGGCAAGCGGCGCGCCGCGCCCGGTCAAGGCGTGGGTCCCGGTGCCGGTGCTGCTGGCCGGGGAGCAGACCTCCACGCGTATCGAGCCGGCGAAGAGCGTGTACGCGGCCGTGGAAGAGGTGGCCTCGGCCGAGGGCGTGACCGACGCCGCGATCTGGGTCGGATACGCCTGGGCGGACGAGCCCCGCAACCGCGCCGCGGTCGTGGTCACCGGCCCCGACGAGTCCGCCGTCGCCGCGGGTGCCGAGCGGCTGGCCCGCGGATTCTGGGACGCGCGGCACGACTTCGCCTTCGTCGCCCCCACCGGCACCCTCGACGACTGCCTCGACGAGGCCCTCGCCGCCGGCGCCCGCCCCTACTTCATCAGCGACACCGGCGACAACCCGACGGCGGGCGGCGCCGGTGACGTCACTTGGGGCCTCGAACGCGTTCTGGCCCGCCCCGAGTTCAAGGACCCGTCCGGGCCGGCCGTCATCTACGCCTCCCTGCCGGGGCCGTCCGCGGTCGACACGGCGGTGCGGGCCGGCGTCGGCGCGACGGTCACCGTCACCGCGGGCGCCGAGGTCGACGACCGGCACGCCGGGCCGCTCACGATGACCGGCGTGGTGCACTCGGTCCGGCACGGCGACCGGGACGCGGAGACGGAGGTCGTGCTGCGGGTCGGGAGCGTGCAGGTGATCCTGACCCGGCTGCGCAAGCCGTATCACCTCGAACGCGACTTCACCGAGCTGGACTTGGACGCCCGCGCGGCCGATGTCGTGATCGTCAAGATCGGCTATCTCGAGCCCGAGCTCTTCGCCATGGCCGCCGACTGGAAGATGGCGCTCACCCCGGGCGGCGTCGACCAGGACCTGCCGCGGCTCGGCCACCACCGTATCCGCCGGCCGATGTTCCCCTTCGACCCCGCGATGCACCGCCCCGACCTGACGGCCCGGATCGTCGCCCCCGCGAACCGGCCGCTCACCGACACCGACGAGTGAGACCGCGCCCGCTCAGCTCACCTTGCGGGCGTCCGCGATCAACTGGTCGATGAGGGCGATCAGCACGTCCCGGCACGACTCGCGCTCGCGCGCGTCGCACAGCAGCACCCGCACATGCTCCGGGAGCGCGAGGGAGTCCCGGATCTCCTCGGCGGGGTAGGGGTGTTCGCCGTGGAAGCCGTTGACGCCGACGACGAAGGGGATCTCTCGGCGCTCGAAGAAGTCGATGGCCGCGAAGCTGGACTCCGGGCGGCGCACGTCCACCAGGACGACCGCTCCGAGCGCGCCGATCGACAGGTCGTTCCACATGAACCAGAACCGCTGCTGCCCGGGCGTACCGAACAGATAGAGCACCAGTTCCTGGCTGATGGTGATCCGGCCGAAGTCCAGGGCCACGGTCGTGGCCCGCTTCTGCTCGATGCCGTCCAGGTCGTCGATGCCCAGGCCGGCGGTGGTCAGGGGTTCCTCGGTGCGCAGCGGGGCGATCTCGCTGACCGACCCGACCATGGTGGTCTTGCCGACGCCGAAACCGCCGGCTATGAGGATCTTGACCGTGTCGGGCGGTGCGACCGCGTCCACGGTGGTGTCAGAGCCGGCCAAGGCCGTCCCTCACTTTCTGCAACAGGTCCAGGTCCGGGCTGCGGGGGGTGACGGGGTGCGGCGGGTGGACGGTGATCAGGCCGGCCTCCAGCAGATCGCAGAGCATGATGGCGACCACGCTGACCGGCAGGTCGAGATGGGCCGCGAGCTCCGCCACGGCGATCGGCCGGGCGCAGCGCCGCAGGATCCGCACCTGCTCGGGCTGGGGACGCGGCACCCGCTCCGGCCGCGGATCCACCGCCGTCACGGTCGTGATCAGGGTGAAGTCGGTACGGCTGGGCCGGGTCCGCCCCCCGGTCAGCGTGAAGGGACGGACCAGCCGGCCCGCCGTATCGTCTCCGCCCACCTCACGCGCCAGGGCCGACATGGGCCCGCGGTGCCGCCGACAGGTGCTCGCCGATCTTCTTCACCAGCATGTTCATCTGGTACGCCACCACGCCCACGTCCGCGCCCTGGTTGGTGAGGACGACGAGGTGGGCGCCGGGTCCCGCGGACGTGAGGATCAGATAGCTGTTGGCCATCTCGATGAGCGCCTGGCGCACCGGTCCGCCTCTGAAATCCATGCTGACGCCCTTGCTGAGACTCATCAGGCCGGACGCGGTCGCCGCCAGCCGCTCGGCGTCGTCGCGCAGGAACCCCGTGGACTTGCTCACCACAAGGCCGTCCTCGGAGAGCACCACGGCGTGGTTGACGTCGGCGACCCGCTCCACGAGTCCGGTGAGCAACTGGTCGAGCTGGGTGTCCGTGGCTGGGGTGGGGCGTGTCATGGCGGTGTCCTTCATGAGCGGTCGGCGGGCGGGGTGGAGGACGTGGGTGCGGCGGCCGGGGAAGCGTCGACGGAGTGGGCCGCGGAGTCGGCCGCGGGCGGCTTGTCGGGGGCGGCGTCGTCACGCGCCCGCCGCGCCGCCGGGACCCGCTGGTCCACGGCCTCGGACGCGTCCGGTGTCCCCCCGCCACTGCCGTCGCGGGCCTGGAGCGTGCCGCGCTGGAACCGGGCGAGGACGGCCGGGCCCTGGTCGTCCGGCGTGCCGAGGGCCTCCGGTGCTTCGTCGTCCGTGTCGTCGCGGGCCTGGAGCGTGCCGCGCTGGAAGCAGGCGAGGGAGGAGGCCGCCTGCTCGGCGGTGAAGTCGTCGGCGTGGCCGTTCTGTTCGGCGGGCGCGGACTCCTCGCGCAGCTCGGCCGCGAGGCTGGTCTGCGGCACCCGGCGCGGCAGCGGCGTGAGCCCGTCACCGCGTGGGGCCGGCGCCGTGGCGGTGGTGGTGCGGGCCGGCACGACGGGCCGGGAATCCCGTACGGGCTCCTCCGGCTCGGCCGCTCCGGCGTGCTCCACCTCTTCCCGGTCGGGCGCGGGCAGGTCCCGCACCACGACGTCGTGCGGGATCAGCACGATCGCCGTCGTGCCGCCGTACGGCGAGGAGCGCAGCGTGACCGCGATGCCGTGCCGCCGTGCGAGCCGGCCGATCACGAACATGCCGAGCCGCAGATCGTCGGCGAGCGCCACCACGTCGAACTGCGGGGGCTCGGCCAACTGGGCGTTGAAAGCTGCGTACTCCTCCTCGGACATGCCGAGGCCACGGTCCTCGACCTCCACGGCCAGCCCCTTGGCCACCATCGCGGCCCGCACCCCGACCGGCGCCGGAGCGGGGGAGTACAGCGTGGCGTTCTCGATGAGCTCGGCCAGCAGATGGATGACGTCGGCCACCGCGGGCGGCGCGAGATGCACCTCCTCCTCGGTGTGCACCTCCACCCGCCGGTACTCTGCGACCTCGCCGACCGCGCTGCGCAGGATGTCGATCAGCGCGACCGGCTCGCTCCAGGTGCGGCCGGGGCGCTCGCCGCTGATGATGACGAGGTTCTCCTCGTAGCGGCGCAACTGGCTGGCGGTGGAGTCCAGTTCGTACAGGCCCTTGAGGACCTCGGGGTCCTGGTGTGCCCGCTCCAGCGCGTCCAGCTTGGTGAGCTGGAGGTTGACCAGGTTCTGGCTCTGCCGGGCGATGCCCAGGATGATCTTCTGGAAGCCGCGCCGGGTGTCGGCGAGTTCGACGGCGGTGTGCACGGCGGTGCGCTGCGCGGTGTTGAACGCCGTGGCCACCTGACCGAGTTCGTCGTGGCCGTAGTCCAGCGGCGGCGTCGCCAGCTCCACGTCGACCTTCTCGCCCCGCTCCAGCCGGGCCACCACATCGGGCAGCCGCTCCTGGGCGAGGCCCAAGGTCGCCTCCCGCAGGCCGCGCAGTCGCCGGGACAGCGAGCGGGTGATCCGCCAGGACATCCCGACGCACAGCAGCAGGGCGATCAGCCCGCCCGCGCTCAGGGACGCGGCCTTGATCAGCAGATTGCTTGCGTCGTCGGCGCTGCGCTGCAGCAGCACGCTCGTCTGCCGGCGGATCAGGACCTCGTACTCGTCGGAGACTGTGACCAACGCGGCCCGCCACTCCTTCTGCGCGTCCGGCACGGTGATGTTCCCGTTGCCACGCGCCGCGAGCACCCGGTCCTCGACCCTCTCCAGGGTCCGCCACTGCGAACTGCCCAGGATCCGCTCGGTCTCCGCCTTCGCGGTCCCGGCGAGCGACGGGAGGATCTGGTCCCCGACGAGCCAGCGGCGGGTGTTCACCAGCTCCGCGAACTCGGTCCACGTCTTCTGGTCCATCTTCCGCGACGGCGAGGCCAGCGTCAGCAGCGCGTCCTCGCGCGACATCAGTTCCGCCGCGTGCTCCAGCGAGACGAGCGGACCGGCCTGCGAGGTGAGGTCGCCGTCGTCGACCTGCGAGAGTTCCTGGAAGGCGTGGATCTGGTCGTCGATGATCGACGTGTACTGGCCCAGCGCCTGGACGGCGGAGATGTCGGAGGGGTTGTCCACCTGGCCCCGGTAGTACTCCAGGCTGCTCGTGGAGGCGACGACCGAGTACAGCCGGTCCTTGATCCGGGCGGGGGCCTGCTGGATCGCGTCCGACTGCGCGAGGAGTTTGGCGACCGCCTTGTCGGTCTTGCGGCGCTGCCCCTCCAGCGCGGTGCGGGCCGCGTCCTGGCGCGTGGCGAGCCATACGGCCGAGTAGCTGCGCTCCTGCTGGAGCGCGAGCGTGGCCTCGGTGCCCATCGCCCCGGTCGACTTGCTCAACCCGGTCTGCGACCGCAGTCCCAGACCCTCCGAGAACATCTGGATCGTCGTCACGCTCCAGACGGCGGCGAGCGTGACGCTGGGCACCAGCGCCAGCAGGATCAAGGAGAGACGTATGGAGCCGAGGCGGCGCCGGGGACCTGTCCGTGGAGACATTGTCGTCCTAGGGCGATCAGCGGAGGGCGGGCGGGATCAGCGCGGAAGCGGAGCGGGACGTCAGGACGAGCGCGAGGGGTGACTGCGTGTCCGGCACGTCACAGGGGGTGCGCAGGATGCTATCCGTACAAGTGAGCGTATGTGTCATGCGTGACCGAATCTTTGGTGACACCGTGGTGGGAACTGTCCGGTCAGCGGGTTCCGTTGGCCGCGAACTTCGCGACCGAGGCGACGTTCGCCTTCGTGACGAACGCGGGCCCGGTGAGCACGGGGGCCTCACCGCCGCCGAGGGTGTTGCCGTTCGTGCGGTAGAGCCAGAGCGAGTCCACCGCGAGGTAGCCCTGGAGATACGGCTGCTGATCCACCGCGAACTGCACGTCCCCGTCCTGCACCGCCTGTGTCAGGTCCTTGTTGAGGTCGAAGGTCGCGACATGGGCCTTGGAGCGGGACTGGTCCACCGACTTCACCGCGGCCAGCGCGAACTGCGCGCCCATGGTGACCACTTCGTCGATGCCCGGGTTCTGATCGAGCCGGGCCTCGACGGTCGCGGTCACCGCGTCCATGTCGGTGCCGTCCACGTAGAGGTTCTCCGTCTCGCCGCCGAACGCCTTCTTCACGCCCGCGCAGCGCGCCTCAAGGGCAACGTTGCCACGCTCGTGAATCACGCACAGGGCGTGCTTGGCCTTGAGGTCGTCCAGTTTGTCGCCGACGGCGCGGCCCGCGACGCTCTCGTCCTGGCCGAAGTACTCAAGGAGCCCCGTCGGCTTCCAGTCGTCTATACCTGAGTTGAGGCCGACCACGGGTATCCCCGCGGAGCGGGCCTCGGCGACCGGACCCGCCATCGCCGTCGGCTTGGCCAGGGTCACCGCGATGCCGTCGACCTTCTGCCGGATCGCGTCGCGCACAAGCTCGGCCTGGCCCGCCGGGTCGTCGTCGCCCGCGTAGGTCAGATCGACGTTGTCCTTGGCGGCTGCCACCTGCGCACCCTTTTGCACCAGTTCCCAGAAGGCGTCGCCCTCGCCGCCGTGGGTGATCAGGGTGATCTTCAGCCGTGCGCCTCCCGCCGTGCCGGTGTCGGCCGCGTCGTCGGTCCCGCCGACGGCGGAGCAACCGGCGAGCAGCAGACAGGTGGCGGCCGAGAGGGCCGCGACGCGAACCCGGGGGGAGGAGGGGGGTGGAGTCTTCATGAGGGTGCGGCACCTCGCTGTGCGGCCGAGCCGGAGGAACGAACGAGAGAACGGCCGGCGCCGAACGGGAGGTTCGCCGACGTGGTGAACTCTCGCTCTGGCGGAGCCAATCGCGTGTGACCATCGGTAGTCAAGTGTGCAACCACAAGGCGTGAGTTGTTGCTGCCACATCGTGATGAACCGCTGGCGGGAGGCTGAAGTGGAACGCGGCCTGCCCGTAGCGCTTGCGTCCGCAAACCGGTTCAACTCGGCTTGCGCGCGACCGCGCCGTACATCGCGATGTCCTCGTCCCGGACCACCTCGGCGCCCGTGCCGTCCGGCCGCCACTTGTGGACCTGGACGATGCCCGGTTCGACGAGGTCCAGACCGGTGAAGAACTCCGCCGCCTCGCCATGGGTGCGCAGCCGCATCGGCATGCCCCGCGCCGCGTACTCCCGGGCCACCCGGCCTACCTCGTCCGGCGCGAACTCGGCGGTGCCGATGGACATCGCGAGGTAGCTGCCGGCGGGCAGCGGTTCGAGCAGCCGCCGTACGATCCCCGTGGCGTCGTGCTCGTCCAGCATGAAGTGCACGATCGCGATGACCGCGAGCGCGACGGGTTCCTTGAGATCGAGGGTGTCGCGGAACGCCGGGGCGTCGAGAATGCTCGCCGGGTCGCGCATGTCCGCCTCGATGTACGCCGTCCGCCCCTCGGGCGTACCGGACATCAGCCCCTGCGAAAGGCCGAGCACGAGGGGATCGTTGTCGACGTAGACGACTCGTGCCGCGGGGGCGACCGACTGGGCGATCTCATGGATGTTGGGCGACGTCGGGATCCCGGTCCCGATGTCGAGGAACTGCCGTATCCCCGCCTCCTCGGCGAGATACCGCACGGCCCGGTTCATGAAGTCCCGGTTGGCCCGCATGTGGACGGGCAGCGCCGGCCACTCCCGGACCATGGCGTCGCCGGCCTCCTGGTCGGCCGGGTAGTAGTCCTTGCCGCCGATGATGTAGTCGTAGATACGGGCGGAGTGGGGGTGTCCGGTGTCGATGTCGTCGGCGGGCATGGGGCCTCCTGGGGGCGGGCACGGCGTCGTCAACTACACACACATGCCTGGAAGTTGGCGTGCACCCTGCCAACCTACTAGGGGCGCGGGGCCGTATCGATCCGCGGCCCCGCCGCGTCGGGACGACCAGCCCCCGCACCTGTGCACCCGCCGGACTCAGCCGGCCCCCACGGCGCTACGGCGACGCTCGCGCCGACTGCGCCGAGGCTCCTGATCCGGCAGCCACCCGAACGCCAGGCAGCTCCCCACCACACCCAGCAGCAACCCCACGAAGAACCCGCCGAGATTCGACGTGAGCCAGGTGCCCAGGGTGACCAGGACCCCGGTGATCGAGTAGAAGAGCCGCTGCGCCGGGTTGAAGAGAGTCAGCAGTCCCAGCAACACCATCAGCGCCGGCAGCAGATACCCGGCCAGCCCCTGCATGCCGACATGCAGGATGACCTTGAGCGAGGCCTTCATCGTGAGCAGAATCCACGCCCCGCCCAGAGCGAGCAGCAGCCCGCCCCAGAACGGCCGGTCGGCCCGCCACTGACGGAAGGCCGACCGGAGATCCCGTCCCCGGCTCATCAGCAGCCCTTGCTGCTGAAACCGAGCTTCAGCCCGGGGAGCTTGAACACCCCGGCCGTGGTGGCGTAGTTGGTCTGCCGCAGATTGGCGATGCGTACGGTGTCGGCCTGCTGGCTGAAGACGCCGATCGGACCCTTCACCCCGGCCTTGGTCAGGGTGCTCGCGTCGTTGCCGATCTCGATGTTGGTGAACGCCGCGTCACCCGACAGCTCGGTCGAGTCGGTGGTCAGATCGGTCGCGCTCACCTTCTCCGCCCCGCCGCCCGCGGTGATGAGCAGGTTCGTGCCGCCGAGGTCGACGCTCTGGCACAGCTTCGTGAGCGTGGCGTTCTTGATCGCGGACGTGACGACCAGGACCTGGCCGCCGGTGTCGCCTTCGTTGGGGCTGCCCGGCGCCATGCTGTCGAGACCGCCGAACTGCTCGAAGCCGGTGCCGTTGAGCTCGGTCGCGGTGACCGTGAAGGGCATGCCGGAGATGGCGAACTGAACGCCCAGCGCGCCCTCGGCGGTGAGGACCGCGAGGGCGCCGGCGACCAGGGTGGCCGGCACCGCCATCACGGCGGCCCGGCGGGCTCGGACCCGTCCGCGTCTCGCGGGGACGTCGGCGGATTCGGACACGGAGGACGCTTCGGACACGGAACCGCTTTCCGGGTTCTCGGGGGTGTTGCCGGCGGACGAGGTGACGTCCGGGGACGAGGCCATAACTGCTCCCAGGTGCAGAAAATGCGGGTAGGGCATCAGTGGCACGTTGTCCTGGCGCGGACAGCGCCCACGGCGCACGTCCCCTCGCAACTCCCGGCGGGTGCAAGGGCTTTCTCGTACTCCGCAGTAGCCAAGCCCGGAAGTTACCGGTGGTTACACCTGAGGGTCAAGGTAGTTGTGTAAAAAGGGTGTTGGTTGTGTGCTGCCTGTGGGTCATGGGCTGCCCAGGGTCTCGGAAAGCCTCTGCGGCAACAGCAACTTCCTTGTCGCGCCTTGACGTTGACGGACACTCAGGTCTACAACTCTCCCTGGCTCCCCCCTGGATCCGTGGCGCCGGATCCGCCGCCGCGCGGCCTCTGCCCGCGTTCCCGGACTGATGTCCTTCACATTTCCTCTCCGTGAGATCACTCCACGGTGCCGTCACGGTCGCTTCCCCCCTCGGTCCGTGCCGGCCGCCCCCGGTCCGGCCGGAGCCCTCCCCACGGTCTCCGGCCGGACCGGGCGG